>CAWHVM010000001.1:0-714247 GCA_963832755.1 uncultured Acidobacteriaceae bacterium
CGTGGCTGCCTGCGATGGCAATACTGGCTTTTTCCGGGGCTTTGTTTCTCTGTGATTGCTTGGTCTGGACGCCGATGCAACGCTACTACCTTGGAAGCTATTTGAGGTGTGCTTTGTTTGGAACTGACCCGGCTGTGGGTACCGAGGTTCGATGGTTGTACAAGACCGCACCGCGCGGAGAAAAAGAACTGGCGCTGGACACGGACGTGGTTCCAGCAACTGCGGGCGACGACAGTGGAACCCCGATGCACCTTTCGCCGGCGGCGCGGCAGGCCGGTTGGACTGGCCTGCTACAGGGGCCGGATGAATGGCTCCAAACCGTCAGACTCCAACCGTATCTTGAGGCGCAGTTTTATGACGGAAAGAGCTTCTTGCGATTGCTGGTGACGCCCCTGTTGTGGGGAGCCGCGATGTTCTTGTTCCTCCTGGCAATGGGAAGTATATTGCGCAGCCTGAACGCCTATGACGAATGGGATTTGGAGAGGATGAGATGGGGGAACGTCCGACAAGTTGGACGCAGAGATGGAGAAAAAAGATCGGCGGAACACGATTCAGCCTACCGAGATTTGCAAGGCGGAAGATACCGGAGATTGTGCGGAAGGCAACGCCACAAACACAGGGCAGCTTTCACTCCGAGTTGCCGAAGAAGCCGATCCAGCCGGTGCTCCCGATCTTCGGTTCGACCATCGCTGCCGCCAGCGACAGGCCCCAAGAACGCTTTGCATCGAAGGAGACGAAGAGAATCGAATGAGAGGAAATCTGCCGAGAATGCGTTTCTGCCTCGTTCATGATTGGCGCGGTAAGGGTTTCCCGCACAGTTGAGGAGCGCTGATGCTTACGATCTCGAAACCTTTGTCCGCCAGTCAGGCGCGAACTTACCATGCGCGGGAGTTTGCCGCGCAGGAACAGAACTACTGGAGCCGCGATCAGCAAGGCCACAGTGAGTGGCAGGGCAGGCTCGCTGAGCAGTGGGGGTTGCAAGGTGGCGTTGGTTCCGAACACTTTGCACGACTGAGTGAAGGCCAACATCCGCACAGCGAAGAGCAACTCGTACGGCATCAGGTGTCGAGAACCTATGAAGGCAAATTCGGCAGAGAGGTAACCAGCGTCGAACATCGCGCCGGGTGGGACGCTACATTCTCTGCACCGAAGTCGGTATCGCTCACCGCGCTTGTTGGCGGAGATGATCGGGTGCGGGAAGCCCATCGCGAGAGCGTTCGAGTGGCGCTTCAGGAACTTGAGCGATACACGCAGGCACGGATCGGCAATGTCCATGCCCCGGAGACGACCGGAAAATTTATCGCCGCCACTTTCGAGCACGACACCGCGCGGCCCGTTGATGGCTATGCTGCGCCCCAGCTTCATACTCATGCCGTCATCTTCAACATGACCGAGCGCGAGAACGGTCTCGATGGGAAACAGATGCGAGCTTTGCAGCCACACGAGATGTTCGTGTCACAACGCTACGCCACGGCCGTCTATCGATCCGAGCTGGCTCTGCGTCTGGAAAAGCTGGGCTACGAACTGGAGCGCGGCAAGCATGGACAGCCGGAAGTAAAAGGCTACACGAAAGAATATCTTGAGGCTTCCAGTCCGCGACGCGAACAGATCAAAGACCATCTCCGGGAACAAGGAATCGACGGAGCCGCAGCGGCACAGATTGCGGCCCACCATACGCGCGACCGCAAGGAACTGCTGTCGCCTGGAGAAGTCTTACAGCAGCACCGCGAGTTGGCCGCACAGTACGGGCATCAGGCGGACCGCGTCGTCGCCCAGGCGCGCCAACATGGGCAATACCAGATGCCGGAGCCAGAGGTTCAGGTGAAGCAGGCCGTGACCTGGGCGCGCGATCATGTTTTCGAGAGATCGGCTGTGCAGGACCGTCGGGCGATCCTTGAGGCAGCGCTGGTGCGCGGCATGGGAGAAACCACCTATGCCCAGCTCCGGCAGGAGTTCGACCGCCGCATCGAGGCCGGGGAGTTCCGCGAAGTCTCGCATGTTGGTGCTGGCCGACAGTACACAACCGCCGTGATGGTACGCATGGAGCGTGAGATCGTTGGCCGGATGCAGGAAGGCAATCGGCGCGACTACGGCGATCCCATGCTGGTCTCGCCGCACGTGCGCATCGCCACGGAAGACCGCCACCCGGAGTTGAATGCGTCGCAGCGCCAAGCGGTAGACGAAATCTTTCTTTCGCGTGAGAAGGTTGTCGGGTTAGATGGCATCGCAGGCGCGGGCAAGACGACAACTCTGTCCGTGATCCGCGAAGGCGTAGAGACCGAGGGCTACAGGGTGGAGGGTTTCGCGCCAACATCCCGCGCGGCGCAGAAGCTCAGCGAAGCAGGCATGGAGACATCCACACTACAGAAGCATTTGGTACGTGGACAGCAGCCGGATAGCGGCGAGAAACGGCTCTATGTACTCGATGAATCCTCCCTGGCATCGACCAGGCAGGTGCATGAGTTTGTGAACCGGCTCCATCCGAATGACCGTGTGTTGCTCGTCGGCGACCGGCGGCAACATGAGGCGGTTGAGGCCGGGAGGCCCTTCGCGCAGCTTCAGGACGCCGGTATGAAAACGGTGAAGCTCGAAGAGATCGTGCGCCAGAAAGACCCAGAACTGAAGGAGGTAGTCGAGCAGCTTGCGCGGGGCGCAGTGCGCGAAGCAATCCACAATCTTGACCGGCAGGGCCGAGTCCGCGAGATCCACGGCCACGACGAGCGCATCGCCGCTATTGCCAAGGAGTACGCAAAATCGCCGGAGAACACGCTGGTGATTTCTCCCGATAATCGCTCTCGCATGGAGATCAACGAGCGCATCCATGCGGAACTGCAGCGGAGTGGCCTCGTCAGCAACGAGGAGCACCGTATCCGTACGCTGGCGCCGCGCCAAGAACTCACCGGCGCGGACCGCACATGGGCCGAGCGCTATGAGGTGGGCGATGTGCTGCGCTACTCGCGCGCATCGAAGGAGACCGGCATCGGGAAAGGCGCCTACGCACAGGTGAAGAGCGTCGATGCTCCGAAAAACCGACTGACAGTCGCGCTGCAGGACGGCACAGAGCGAACCTACGATCCGCGCAGACAGCAGGGAGTCTCGGTCTTCCGGGAGGAGATGCGGAGTTTTTCAGTAGGCGACCGCATTCAGCTCACTGCCCCGGCCAACAACCTCGGAGTTGCGAACCGCGAGTTGGGGACCATCGAGAGCATCGACGGAGACGGGCGGCTGCGGTTGAAGATCGACGGTGGGCGTATGGTTGAACTCGATCCGCACAAGCATCCGCATCTCGATCATGGGTATGCCATGACCAGCCACTCCAGCCAGGGACAGACTGCCGACCGCGTCCTCATTCACGTGGACACCGAGTTGGGCGCTAAGGATCTGCTCAACAGCCGCATGGCCTATGTCTCGGTCTCACGTGGACGCTATGATGCCCAGATTTACACGAACAATGGATCGACCCTGGGACAGGAACTCAGCCGCGACGTGTCCCATTCCCCCGCGATTCAGCAAGAGCCAGAAGCGCACAAGATAGAACCACAAACCACGCACACCAATCAGATCAGTCAGGGTTTCGGTCTAGGTCTATGATGCGGGATTCCCGAATGACATGCCCCGAATAGCCAGAGCATAGCCGAGGCCCGGCCAGTGTCAAGGCCGCGCTTCGCGCGCCGCGTTCGCGGTCGAAGAGCCTTGACACTGGCCTTTGCGCCTCGGCTTATTATTCAGCTATCCCGGGGATGTCAGATTTCTACTTCTACGAACCGGGCTCCGCCCCGAGTCAAAGCACTGCCGATGGTAGTTGTCCTCTTACACATCTCGACAGTGCAAAAACTGCTGTCCAGTCGGAGGAGATGTAGCACTTGAGAAGGAAGTGTTCAAACAAGCATTCTCTTACGAGCATGAGAATCATTACTTATAGCGACCTGCATCTTGAATTTGGCTCAGGCTGGATGTTGCCCCCGGCGGTGAACGGAGATGTCATGATCCTGGCAGGCGATATCGTCACGCTGAGGGATTATGAGCCGCTCGACCAGATTCTGCGGAAGTGGAGGAAACCAGTCCTCTATGTGACGGGAAACCACGAATATTACACGCGGCGGCCAATGAACGAAGAGGACAATAGGTTCAAGGTGTGGCTCGAAGACAAACATCCGCATGTGAAACTGCTGCTTGATGAAGAGGTCAGGATCGGCGGCGTCAATTTCTTCGGCGGCACGATGTGGACGGCTTTCAATGGCGGAGATTCGCGCGCGATGGAGACCGCCCGCTCTCAAATGAACGATTACCGCCTCATCTATAACCCCGACGAAACGCTTTTCACGCCAGCAGATTCGATTGCGCTACATAAAAACTTCGCGTCGAAATTGCTGAGCTGGTTTCGCAAGAATCTAAGTGGTCCGCGCGTGGTTATCAGCCATAATGCACCGGTCATCAGCCCCAACTCCAAATACAAGGGCGGCCCTCTCACGCCAGCGTTCAATTCCCTGGACATGATGGAGATCATCGTGACCCACCAGCCGGCCCTCTGGGTGTATGGCCATACGCATGAATGCGACGATCAGACGGTCGGCCGGATCCGGATCATTTCAAATCAACTCGGATATCCCGGCAACCTTGGCGGTTTTGAATGCAAGGATTTTGATGGAGCTGGTCTGCCAGTCGAGGTAGGCGTTTAGCCCAGACCGGGAAAAGAAATTACCTTATGGAGGCCAACAATATCCTGTGCGTTCTGCCGAAAATAATTCCTAACCTTTAAATTTATGCTGCCCCGGCCAGCTGAATTTCTAGGGAATCGATACAATTTCGCCAGAATCCACAAGACGCTGCGAATCACTCCGGCGGTGGCGGCTGGCCTGTCCGATCACGTTTGGAGTCTTGAGGAAATCGTGCTTTTGACAAGCTGAGCAGCAGGGGAGAAAAGAACAAATCCATATGGGATCAAGAAAGCAGCCCGGCCAATTGTGGACTTTCAAATGCGGTCATAGCGGTATATTGCCGCCACGAGGGGAATCAAGTAAGGCCGTTCTTTGGTGGAATAGTAGGTCATCGAATAGCGGCGGGAACCACGTATGTAGGCCGTGCCAGTTAGTTCAGGACCGTAGACGAAAAAAGATTACCTCTGCACTCTTCGGCTTGACATGGGCAAAGCGGCTACTCGTGTCTCAGAAAGCTGCGGCTCGATACGGCAGGTATACGTCCCCAAATATTTCGGCTGCGCGAATCGTGGAGCTGAAAAATGCGCCCAGCCTGACGTGCTGTATCTGCCGGACGGGAGAGGAATTAAAATGGGTGCAAAGTGCGCGACTCACTAATCCGCACTTGCATCACAATCACGATACGGGTGAAGTCTATGGCTTCGCTCACGCATTATGTAACAGGCTGATGGGGCTCCTAAATAAGAAACTGACGCCTGAATCACAAGCGGAATTTTTTAAGAATGCGTGTCCAAAAGCATTTGAATTGTTGGTAAGAAACTTAGAAAATTCAAACTGAGACACTACCGAATTCGGGGTCCATAATTTCCCGCTCAGTGTTTAGCTGATCCACCCTACTGCGCGGCGCGCAGGTCCTCATGCTCGAAGGCCGATGCCATGCGGTCCATTTCGGCTTTGTTCAGGCCGTGCCGCGCGGCTTCATCGCGCCACTTCGAGACAGACTTGCCGACCTGTTTTGCTATGTCCCGCGCTTTGCCGCCGTCCAGATCGAAATATCCTGCCACCTCCATCGCCAGTGCGAGAGAGGCCGTGTTGTCGTCTTCGTTGATCGCGGTGCTGAGAATGCGCGGCTTGATGTCAGTCGGCACCGGGTTGAGGTCGTAAGCGGGCGACAGGCGCCAGCCCGCCTGGCCTTCATATAGAAAGCCGTGATTCCGCAGGTGGTCGTCGGTGTTGGAGATCAGTATGTTGAAAACCAGCCGCCGCCACAGCGCTTCCATGTCGGCTTGCGGCGCGGCGCCGTGCTGCCGCAGCGCGTCAACAATTTCCAGATAGCTTCGGGTTTCATTGTCTTTCGATCCGAGCATGCTCATCGCGGAGAGGAACGGGATACGCCGTTCGCCGTCACGGTCGAAGCGTCGCAGGAGGAGCACAGGCTTGCCGGCGATGTTTTCGACACGCGATTGGGGAACGGGGATGCCAGATTTCTGCGCGAGGGACAGTGCGACCGCCTCCCAAATCACCGTGTTGATTTCATCGTCCTTGCGTGGGAATTTCGCGATGGCGAGATGGCCGTCCTTTTCCCTGACGGAAGCCTTGGGCCTCGCGCCGCCAAGAGAGGAGCCGGGCGCGAACAGCATGCGCAATTCCTCGTCGGTTTCTTTCTCTTCCATCACATGCTCGGCCGCGGAGAGCAGTTCTGGGAGCTCGATCAGCGGGGGGATGCGCTTGACGCCTTCCTCGCGTAGGAAGGGTCCGCCTTCTTTTTCCGCAAAGCGGAGCGCGCCCTGACGGGCCTCGTCATCCACCAGCAGCAGGAAGTCGATCTCCTGGAGCGTGCGCGGCGGCCCTCCCTCGCGCTCCGCCCGCCTGCGTTCCATGCGGCGCATGAGCGCCCGCCCCCAACGATCAGGTGCGGAGTCGCCGATGGCGCCGAACATGGGCGTATCTGCCGGCGTGTGAAACGGGCCGGGACCAACCTGCAGGGCTGGCTCCAGAGAGAATCGCGCGGGATTTTCCAGCCATGTCTTGTCGTATTCGAAGGTGGCGCTTTCCTTGTTCTTGCGCGCACGGGCCCACAGACGCCCCATCAGATGGGGGACGCCGTCGAGATCCACGTATACGAGAGCCTCTCTGTCCATCACTTGTCTTTCGTGCGTTTCGGGCTGCGCGCCACGCGAATGCGTTGCGGCAGGTTTTCTTCTTCGAGCTGCAGGCCCACGGGATCGTTCTTTGGCGCGGCGAGATCGCCCAGCCGGTCCGCCATGCCCAGCACAAAAAGGACCGTGGCGTATATCCCGATCGCGACGCCGGGATCGCCCTTTTCAAGCTTGACGAGGGTCGTGCGGCTGATCGAGGCGCGCTGCGCCGCGATGGCCGCCGGGATGCGCCGCCGCCGCCGGGCGTCGCGGATGTCGCGGCCGAGCTTGTGCAGGGCATGCCTTACCGGGAGTGGCATTACGACGGATGATCGGCTGGTCCTCATATTTAGTGTCCATAGTAATGGTCGCTAAAAGGTTTAATGTACATTATTGTGAACGGTATGTCAATCTCGTCTACTCTTGGCTGGTACCTTGGAAAACCGCCGCGCAGGTTCCCGAGACCTGCGCGGTCCTAACCCGTTTCTTCAATCACGTGGACGGCCAATGTAGGGGAGTCTCAGCACATACATTTTTCAGGTGCCTTTGTAGTTGAGCACCGGTCGTAGCGTGCGAATAACCTTCACCAGTTCTCGCTGCGCCTTGAGGACCGCACGAATGTCCTTGTACGCAGCAGGTGCCTCGTCCCTGAGTTTGCCTGTCAACCGGTAGTCATACCAAACGCCTTCCATTTGACGCCGAAGATCGCGATCGCTGAACTTGCTCCGCGCAGCGCCCCGGCTCAGAGCT
Organism: uncultured Acidobacteriaceae bacterium; assembly: GCA_963832755.1. Lineage (GTDB taxonomy): Bacteria > Acidobacteriota > Terriglobia > Terriglobales > Acidobacteriaceae > Sulfotelmatobacter. The sequence goes on from CAWHVM010000001.1 coordinate 7,547, forward strand.
CTGCCTGCACCGTGAGCGCTCGAACAAAGCGCCTCTTCGCAGCCGCGTCCCTCCACATGGAAGCTGGGGCTGCCCATCGACCCTGGCAGGACTCCGGGCTGTCCCTGTTGAGCGGACATTGCGCCCTTGCGATGCACCCACAACTCGCGCTCGCCATGACGCTCAAGCGCGACATGATTGTGATCGATGGCGATCATCGTCTCCCAACTGATGCTGCACTTCAAGATTCGCGTCAGCACCTTGCCCGTTTCCTCTGCCATAGCTTTGCGAGAAGCCGCGGCGAATTGCCGGGCCCAAAAGACATCGTGAAGGTACTCTTTGCCAGTATCCGATTCCGCATCGATCGCACGCAGTCGCCCTTCGACCGGTTGCGCACGCACCAGATGATGGTCGCGGATCACCTGCCCGAGCGCTCGTGATCCGCTATGCACCATCAGCCAAAGCCGGTCCTCTTCGTCCGCCTGCATCTCAAGGAAGTGGTTTCCACTGCCGAGAGTCGCGAACTCGATCTCGCCCTCCTTTTGGCGAATTGCCTCTAGGCGAGCATGACTGAGCGGATCGCTTGCTATCTCGGCAGGTTGAGGAATTACCGCGTTCCGGTTGTGTCTGCGCGAGGGTACCGCACGCCCGATCTCGTTCAGCAGCTGTGCGGCGGTCTTCGGATTCTTCAGCGCGGAGGCCTCCACGTCAACCGCGACGGCCAGCATGCCGCATCCGATGTCGCCTCCCACTGCCTGGGGATAGATCAGGTGAGAAGTCGCGACAACGACACCGATGCACACCTCAGCGGCAAGGTGTACATCGGGCATCACCGCGACTTGTTGAACATCTGGGGCGCACCGGATTCGCTCAAGCGCCTCCGACACGTCTTGATCCAGTGGAGCAGCTAGCCAGCTTCGGAGCGGAGCCATTGACGAATCACTCATCGTCGCCTCCTTGCACCGAGACCGGCACAAACGACAGTTCTGGCGCTCGCTTTCTGGCGATCGCCATCGCCACTTCCGACCGCAAACGCGAAGCATCGCGCCGGAGCGCGCTCATCGCATCTACGACGGAGTAGCCATCCTGCACAACGATATGGACCAGTAGATGGCCGCAACCAGGTGCTGGCGAAACTTCATCTACAAACAGTTCGCAGCCAATGCCAGCAACGTTTGAATCCGCGAGCGCGAGATTCAGCGCCCGCTGCACTTGACAGCAGAACTGTTGTGTCTTCCGTTGCACTTGGCGGCTGTCCGACCGACTGCCGCTACCTTCTCCATAGAGAATTTCAGCGAAGTCCGCATCCACGAACTCCGCTCCTTTACCTCGACGTTTTCTTCGTTTCACAAAGCTCCCTTTTGCGCGCACGCGCAGAGCCGGCAGGCGCACGAATGCGTATGCGGCTTCAACTGATGAGTTGAAAGATGGAGCCAACCCAGCCGACCGGCTGGATTAGACGGCGGCGAGCGGGCTCAACGTCATCGGGCTGTGTGCAATCGGCAACATAATTTTCTCCGCTGCTACGTTGAGTCTTGGAATTACAGGTGCTTGAACGCCTGAGTTCCTGAGACATTATCGCTCTATCTCTGGTTCGGAGCAAGTCTGGCGCTATGTGCCTGATGCGAACCGTCGCCATCCCCGAATACCGATCGACTCCCGGCAACAAGGGTGCCTATGCGCTGCGCACCGACGGCGACACTGCACATTTTTGATGGTCACGTTCTCGGAGTTCGGGCAGCAAACCGTGCCTTCGCCGGAGACGACATCAGCGCTGAGAAATACTACGACTTAGATAAGGATTTTCTGGTTGACCTGGAACCGTACTCCACACATTACGAGATGTGCGATCGGTAGAGCCACACGCTGAATTGGGCCCCCGAGCGCTAAGGCTGATTACAACGGTCCTTGGGTTAGAATCTGAGCGAGCAAACCCCAAAGGACCTATGAATAACCAGGACCTCAAGCTTATGCAGGAAGCCATTGATTGGGCCGATGCCTGCCAACCTATCAAAGAAAGCATACCCAAAGTCGGCGCAATCATTGCAGTGGGAGACAAAGTACTTGGTCGTGGTCGCCGAGGCACTGGCCGAGAGGGCGATGATGATCACGCGGAGATGAATGCGCTAAAGCAAGTTGCTGACAAGTCAACGCTGACACAAGCAACGCTTTACACAACGCTCGAACCTTGCACGATGCATGTTCGAAGCAACCCTTTAGAATGCTGCACGGAGCTGATACGCCAGCACCAAATCAAGAAAGTGTTTGTCGGTATTCTGGACCCCAACCAAGGGGTCACGGGAAAAGGACTGTGGCGCCTGCAAGACACTGGGGTTGAAGTTGCCCTCTTTCCTCACGATCTTTCCAAGAAAATTCTGGCCCAAAATGCGGATTTCATTCGTTCTCAGCAGACACTGGGCGCCACGATTGTCGCCCCAAAGGATGGCGAGGTGCTCCGAACGTATGAGAGCGACGGCAGGCATCCGATTCGTTTCAAGTGCCTCAATCCCCCCGGACCCGACGCTTATCTGCTCATATATCAAGGCGGATTGTACTGGCCGCAAACAGGCCCATTTCGTGCAAATGGGGAAGGGGTTTGGGAAATCGATGCGCATTTTGGCAACACGGGAGAACACATCCTTCAATTGGTAACGGCCGACAGTCTTGGTAGTGCTCTGATTCGGTACTATCGCAAAATCACTGAGCAAAATCGCAACCGACGAGAGAAACTCCGCGGAAAAATCGACATGTCACTGTTAGGGGGCGATTACCCGTGCATCGAAATGAACGGCCTTCCTAAGGGCCTTCGCTTCGAGGCATCGGTGAAAGTGGTCGTCGCCGATAAAGCCAAACTAATTTCGATTTCTGCCGAACCCGAAACTATATCTCGCGGGAACGCCCTGAAGATAACCTACGAAATCGAATGCTTTGAGGACATTCCCGATGGAATTTGGCTGGGAGCTTCCTTTCGAGATAGGGCAGGACAACTCTCTTTTAATACACGCGAGGACCGGCCCATTTCGCTGACGAAAGGAAGAAAGTCTTACGACAGAAAGTTCACGATTGCGAAAGATGCCCCCTGGGCGAACAGAAGTTTGACGCCAGTCTCTGGCGAGGAACAGTTGGAGATAGCAGCAAATCAAGATGGATTGCCGGCAAATCTATACCAATAGAGATCGTAGATTGAATATCTTTTGTTGTAACGGTCGCGCTCGGTTGCTGGGACAGGTCGGCAAACTGTGAGATTATTCCTGGTCGAGTCACAGATTGTAGACGGCGACAATGGCTTCACGTGAACGAATCTAATCCCAAGCTCTCGGACCTGCCGTCTGCTCTTGCAGAGATGCAGCGCTTGCGTGAAGAAAATGTTCGTCTACGGTGTCTTTTGCAGGAGCACGGCATCCAGATTCCGGCGGCGCAGTCGACTACCGAGATTTCCGTCACCACGAACGCACTGCCAAGTGCTCATATTCCTGTCTTGAAAGCCGAACAACGAATCGCATTGTTCCGGAGCCTTTTCCACGGGCGCGACGACGTTTATGCCGTTCGTTGGGAGAACACCGACGGGCGATCTGGGTACATGCCCAAGGCAGATCGGGACTGGAAGGCCTACTTTCGCGCCAAAGACGAGGACCGCAAGAACGTTGACCGCCAGACTCGGAAGTTCAGACGGTTGACCGACGAGGTAGTACGTGGGCACCTCGTTGGAGATCACACCATCGGCGTTTATCCGCTGCTGCAGGATGAGACCTGCTGGTTTCTCGCGGTTGATTTCGACAAGAAAACATGGCAAAAGGATGCCACTGCGTTTCTGGCCGTATGCTGCGAACTGAACGTGCCAGGGGCACTAGAGCGTTCACGCTCAGGAAACGGTGGCCACGTGTGGATCTTCTTCGACCAAGCGCTCCCCGCAACCACCGCACGAAAACTCGGCTGTGCAATCCTGACTCGTGCGATGGAGTCCCGTCACCAACTTGGACTGGATTCGTATGACCGCTTTTTCCCCAATCAAGACACCATGCCAAAGGGAGGGCTTGGCAACTTAATCGCTCTGCCTCTGCAAAAATTTCCTCGTGCAGACGGAAACAGCGTCTTCGTAGATGCGGAGTTTCGTCCGTACAGTGACCAATGGGCCTTTCTGGCGAGCGTGAAACGGATGCCTATTGCTGCTGCTGAGGCCGTTGTTCTGGAAGCCCAACGAAGTGGAGATCTTGTCGGAGTGAGAATCAGCTCTGCGGAAGATGATGGACAAGATCCTTGGACGTTGCCACCATCCCGAAAGCGAGCAGAGCGTCCAATACCAGGCCCCTTTCCGGTGCAGGTCCAAGTTGTTCGCGGCAACCTCTTGTATATCGAAAAGAAGGATCTTCCTTCCGCGATGCTGAACCGGTTGCTTCGCCTTGGGGCATTCCAGAACCCCGAATTCTATAAGGCGCAAGCAATGCGACTTCCCACTTTCAACAAGCCGCGAGTCATCGCCTGTGGCGAGGAACTTGCCGAGCACATTGCCCTACCACGTGGTTGTCTGGCGGAGGTCATCGAGCTATTGAAATCGCACCGGATCAAGCCCATGGTTAGGGACGAACGGTCCGTTGGTCGCCCGATCGAAGTAGAGTTCTCCGGTCGACTTCGCCCGTTACAGCAGGATGCCGTTGACGCGTTCGCACAGCACGAAGAGGGGATTCTCTGCGCTCCCACAGCTTTTGGCAAGACGGCAGTCGCAGCATGGTTGATTGCGTCACGGAAGGTGAATACATTGATCTTGGTGCATCGTCAACAGTTGCTGGACCAGTGGCATGCAAGATTGGCGATGTTTCTCGGTCTTCCCGCAAAGTCAATCGGCCAAATCGGGGGAGGGGTGGCCAACCGCAGCGGCTGTGTCGATATTGCCATTCTTCAAAGCGCCCACGACAAGGAAGGGGTGAAAGACTTCGTGGCAGAGTATGGCCAAGTGATTGTTGACGAATGTCACCATCTATCGGCGTTTACTTTTGAGCAGGTGATGAGGCAGGTGAAAGCAAAGTATGTTGTCGGATTGACAGCAACTCCAGAACGGAAAGATGGACATCATCCCATCATCTATATGCAGTGCGGCCCGATTCGATTCAAGCTCAGCGCCCGCTCAATGACGGCAGCTACGCCGTTCGAGCACGAAGTAGTTCCGCGGCTGACGGACTTCTTCTTGCCGCCTGAGCAAACCGATATGACGATTCAGGAGGTGTACGCAGCACTTGTTGATGATCGCGTCCGCAATGAATTGATCCTTGCCGATCTCATCCAGGCAACTAAAGATGGCCGCTCACCGTTGCTTCTTACCGGCAGAACTGAGCACTTGAAATATTTCGAGGCGGAGCTTGCTGGCAGAGTGAACAATGTGTTCATCCTCAAGGGAGGCATGGGCAAGAAACAACGACGATCGACAGCAGAGGCAATCGCGGCCGTGCCAGAGTGCGAGCCAAGAATCATTCTGGCGACCGGCAGTTACATTGGCGAAGGATTCGACGACGCTCGCTTGGATACGCTCTTTCTGGCGATGCCCGTCTCTTGGAAGGGAACGCTACAGCAATATGTAGGGCGCCTCCACCGACTTCATGATGCCAAGCGCGTTGTGCGAGTCCACGATTACGTGGATTCCAACGTCCTGATGTTGGCGCGAATGTACGCGCGTCGCCTGAAAGGGTACAACCTGATCGGCTATACGATCAGGGATGCCAGCAGCGGAACTTCGTTCTTTCAGCAGGTTGAAGATCGATCTCTTAAAGAGCTTTTGATCAACGGAGAAACATGACAAAACGGAGCAGGCGCCCGGCGGTTCTGCATCTGCGGAAGCCGAAAGGCGAGTCTGGGACAAATCTCCCTTGGTCATCCCCTGTTCTGGTTTGGAGTCTTCGGCACACGGTGGTGGTGTTAGCTGAGCAGAATGTTTTTCAACTAGCTATCGAGGTCGGACTGAATCCTCATCTATCCTCCACCGAACGAATAATCACCCTCAATGCTTCGAGAATCGTGGTGCCTCAGCCTTTTCAACCGGCGCCCTTCAGCGGGGCGGTGCGTTTATTGTTCTGGTGGTCGCTTGGCGCCGGGTTGGTACTCGCATTGAACGGCCTCCCCGATTGCTTTACTTGGATAAAGCCAACAGGCCAGTTGGACGCGTGGTTCTTCATGGGAAGGATGACGACTGTACGATGCTGTCATCACAGCGAGATCTGGTACCGGCATCCACGCCGACTCGGGTATATGGTTCCGATCGGTCCAGAAGTTGACGGTGCATTGCGGCGTGTCTTTGCAAAGCCTATCGCCGAGACTTCTGTAGTATCCACCATCTCGTTGCTTCGCTTCAGGGATGACAACGAAATGCAGCGTTCCCCCAGATTCGTCCGGCACTGATCGCACGACCTCCCAGTCCGGTGTGTTAGTACGGTCTACCTCGGTCGCAGGGGATCTATCTCCGATGACGGCGGTGCTGACTTCTTCCTTGTATTTCAAGACCGGATGGGTATCTTTCGTACATCTGTGGTAGGTGTCCCAACCGTTGGCGCTACGCTCTCTGATTTCACCCTCGCTGATGACTTCGTAGTCTCGGTCTTTTGTGATGAACGTAATGCGCCCTTCGCGATCTGGGTCTCCACATCCACCGGGCCCGCAGAAGACGATCGAATACTTTCCACCGGTCCCATGAGGCATTATCTGGAGGCCGAAGGCTTGGTCGCAATCTTCTTTCCAGAATCCGGTGAAATTCTTCGAGGGGTCGGGTTCGCCGGGGTAATCATCTTCGGCGATCTTCTTTCGGATGTCCGCAACCGTTTTGTATGGAGCGGGAGTTGGCGCAGTACCGTAATCAATCGCAGTGCCATTGCCCTCGGTTCGCGTCTGAATTCCGACGCTGGACAGATTCCACCCACCAAGTGGCATCGAGTCCTCAATTTTGGCGCTTGCAATCTTGAACAAGTGGCCCTCGAAGTTGGCAGCGTATTCACCACCTCGGCCTGCAGGATTCCCGGTACCTGCTGCAGTTAACCTCAGCTCATACTCAATTACGTTCGGGGCAACGACCTTGACATCCCCAATCACGCTCCACGGAGCTGAAATAAAACCCTGTGCGCTCGGCGTGGCAAACTGGATCCCCGTTTTCTCACTTTTATGATCGATCTTGCGCACTCCTTTGATTTCTTCAGGCCCACGGGGTAGCGCGGCACCGAGAAGGCGAACCACGAGTTCCTGCTCAAGAACTGGCGCATCGAGTGCATCGATTTCATAGCCTGGTTCGGTCACCGGCCCTCGCGTGGCCAGGACGCGTCCGCCAACCATGAAGATCTGCCCTTTCGTGATTTTCTTGCCATCCCAAACCTCGACGTCGATTTGAATATCGAGGGACTCCTTGTCGAACGTCCCTTTCCAAAGCGAATAACCGGGTTCCTTTGGCACGGTCATTTTGAGCTCGAATTTGTTGAATTCGTCCCACGCTGTTGGTTTTCCGCAAGGATCTCCGCACGTATCCTGCTGCGGGGCGGCAAACAGGGTGACCGAAGTAAGCCAGATGAGAGCAATGGCGATCATGAGCTTGAGAAACTTGTGCATAGTATGTGTCGCGCTACACTTCTCTAACGCTGGTAGACGCCCGATAGCGCCGATTGAAAAGACGCCCTAGGCGTTCGTCTCCCTAGTCGCTGGTCGCAACCGAGACAAACTTATGTTTTCTCGGATTGTAGACATACACCGAACTAGCGCTTTCGTCCTTGAAGAACTCTACAGCGTCTCGCTTCGTTGAGAGCTTGTCCGGTTCATCCTTGCCGCATTCCCAGTAGCCTTTTCCACACGCGGTTTCGTACTGGCCGGGTTTGACCTTCGCAATTCCCATTACGTCGATAAACGCGATGTCCATGAGCTCAAGTCGATGCCAATCACAACCAGTCGCAGTTGTGAGACAAACAAAGAACCCAAGTTTCTGAGCGCGCTGGTTGACGAGCAGCAGGGCTTTGTCCTGAACTCCATCGCCGTTGAAATCGCCTGTCACAACCAAGAAATGATTAGGGTCCTTTCGCCTGAACTCTTGACCTGTAAGTTTGGGGGCTGGTTTGGTCCATCCGGTTGGCATCCGTTGTGCCGAGCAGAAGCCCGCCAAAGCGATCAGAAGCAGTGCATTTGCCCGAATCTTCATACGGAAAATGCTAAGCGGCAACTGGCGTCCCGTCTATGTAACCTCGGTGCGATACAGAGATGTAGGTCTATCGTGCCGCCTGCGATATTCCCGTTGTCGGCAGTGTCGCGATACGACCGACGAAATGCAACCATCCAACTCCATAATGCTCCCGCTTGTGGACTCTCCCGACACTTCTCTTCTGTAGGGCCCAATCAATCAGTTGTCCAAAGCAGAATTGGTGGGCATCCAGGTGTGCCATAAGTGTGCCGTACCATTCGATCCCATATGCGCTAACTTGCTTCTTTTCAATACCAGACAAAATTGCTCCCGTGCGGGCGTGATTGTCGGTAAGTCATTGATTCTTAATAATAGTAAAACGTGGAAGGCCCTCTCAGATTCACCTACTCTTAATCAGTAGGTTGTAGGTTCGATTCCTACCGCGCTCACCATTTTTATAATCAACGGCTGAACTCGATCGGCGAACGTAAAGATCGCGAGATTGACGAGCGAAGTCAGAGCCAGAACAAGGGAACAAGTCCGAGTGCAGCCAGCGCGGCCAAGAGAGAGAGGCTCTGAGTCCCGGTCTTTCGATCCCCCAGGCTGTAGGCGTAAATCCCCTTGATGAGGTTGTTGCTGGCTGCAGCAATCAGAACCGCCGCTGCCGCGACTCTCAGAGGCGCAAGCGAGCCCGCGGCTTGCGTCATGCCCATGATGAAGGGATCTACGTCAGTAACACCCATGACCGCCGCAAGCGCGTCGACCCCCGCTCGTCCCAGGTAAGTAACGGCCAACTGCGTGGCCACCAGCATTGCCAGGAACAGCCCAGCGAACAGAAAGGCGGCAAGCAGCTCGAGTGGATTGTTCGGCTCAAACTCGCGCTTTACCGCATCCACCTTCACGTCTGGCCGACGCGACCAGATCCAGCCGACGGCGATCGCCAGACCTGCAAGAACGAGAAAGGGGAACGCCAACAGGGACATCAGGTGGCGATTGAAAAGAGCCAGGAGCACGGTTAAACGGAGGTACATGACACCCGATGCGATCAAGATACCTCCCGCGAAAAGGTGGGGGCGCTCCTCACGAGCCGCTCTTCGCGATATAACCACGGTGGTCAAAGTGGACGAGTACGCCCCGCCAAGAAAGGCTGCGAGCACTACTCCACCGTGCTCCTTGGTGAGCTTCTGCAGGATGTAACTGCCATAGGAAATCGCGCTTACCGCGACCACGACAAGCCAGGTCTTAAAGGGGTTGAGGTGAAACGGGCCAAACTCGCGGTTGGGCAAAATGGGCAGGATGACAGCGGTGAGCAGCAGGAACTTGGCGACAGTGAGGATCTCTCCTGGCGCGGCGCGTTTGGCGAGCTTCTCCAGCCCCGTCTTGAGTTCCAGTAACAACAAGCTGGCCACGCTCAAGGTAGTGGCAATCCAAAAATGCTCGTAGTACACGAGCGCGCCCACCAGGTAAGTCGCGAGACCGGACATCTCCGTGGTCACGCCCGCGGCCTCTGTGGTAGCGAGCTTGTGCCAATAAGACAGCGAGAGAAAGCCGCCAATCACCAGGAAGCCGAGTATCACCGGAAGCAGCTGCGTGCCGGAGAGAAGTGCGATCGAGTAGCCAATCAATCCGATGAGCGGAAATGTACGGACGCCTCCGAATGCATAGTATCCGGCTTCGCCCTTGTGCTCCTCGCGCTCCAGCCCGACTAGAAAGGAGAGGAAAAGAACCAGGAGAATTTTGACTGCTTCGGCCGGTAACCAGCGATAGAGGTCCACTAGAGAGTGTCTCCGATTTGAGCAACCCGCATTTTGTCACAATTCCGTCAAAGCCCGGCGTGAAAACAATCAGCTATAACTGAATTATTATGATGAACTATTCAGCTTTAGCTGAATTCATCGCCAATCGTTTTCAGGAATAATCGAGTCGCGTCAACCACCTCGATTTATTATTTCATGGGCGGCAGATAAGGGATATAGCGCGCGAACAGCCAGCACAGGAAGAACACCACCGGGATGTGAACCATCAACTGCAGCACTCCATAGCCCACGATGTCGCGCGCCTTTAATTTCAAGATGCCCAGCAGCGGCAACATCCAGAAGGGATTCACCAGATTGGGCAGCGCTTCCGCTGCGTTGTAGATCTGCACCACCCAGCCCAGGTGCACCTGGTGCAGATTCGCGGCCTGCAATACGTACGGCGCTTCGATGACCCACTTGCTTCCGCCGGAAGGAATGAAAACGCCGAGCACGGTCGAATACGTCGCCACCAGCAAGGGATAAGTATTATGCGTGCTAATCGAGGCGAAGAGTTTCGCGAGCGCATCGGCAATCCCCGTCCCAACGATCATTCCAAAGATGACAGCATAAAACGGAAACTGGATGATGACGCCGCCGGTGGCCGGAATGCACTCGGCCACGGCTCGCATGAAACGTTTGGGGCGCCAGTGCAACAAAAGTCCCACGGTGATGAAGATGAGATTGTAAGTGTTGAGGTCGAGCGCGGCCAGCGCGCCTTGCGGTGAGGTGCGGAATACGTCGATCAAATACCAGCACAGCAGCGCGGCGACTAGAACGGTCAACAGCGGGCTGTATTCCAGCCATTCTCCGGGCTTGCTTCTATCCTCGAGGCTGGAGCGGATCGGTTCGTATTGAATGCCGTAAGATTCGGCGGTTCTGGCGTGCTCCGGCGACGGCGTGGAAAGGTACGCGATGAGCACCGAGAGCACGATCAGAATCGCCGTGGTCGCAATGCTCTGCCACAGAAAAAGAGTTTGCGTGAGCGGGATCAGGCCGCTGATATTAAACAAAGACGGCGGCATCGCCGACTTGGTCGCCATCAGCATGGCGGCGGAGGACGACAGTCCCATCGCCCAGACCGCGCCTAGCCCCAGATACGCTGCCGCGCCGGCGGCGCGGTAGTCCATTCCTTTCACGCGATGAGCCAACTCACGGACGAAGAGTCCGCTGAAAATCAGGCTCAATCCCCACGAGATCAGCGACGTCAGCATGGAAAACAATGCCACCATGGCAACCGCTCCCCGCGGCGTCTTTGGAATTCCAGCCAGGGCGCGAATCGCGCGATAAACGATAGGCGTCGAGGCGACAACGTATCCGCCGACGATGATCATTACCATCTGCATGGTGAAAGGCACGAGAGCCCAGAAGTTCTTTCCGCCCTGGATAGCCAGTTTGGTGGGGCTCTGGTGAAGCACAAGACCGGTCACGAAGACCACCACGATTCCGATCAGCGCAAAAACCAGTGGATCGGGAAACCACCGTTCACTCCAACGGGCGAGGCCCAAGCCAAAGCGGACAAGATGTTGTTCCTGAGCGGCTGTTTGTTTCTCTGGTGGCGTGTGCATGTTCAGTCCTTTCGGCTTCCCTTTTCGACTCCGGCAGCGACATTCTAAACCTCACTCCCAGAAAATATCTTGACATCCGAGTGGCAGTGCCAGTATTTAGAGGCGTCGCATCCATCTGGGGCGGGATGCCTTCATTCATATTCTCTATTCGGCCCTGGTCCATCGCACAGGGCCGTGACGCGAATCATTGCGTGCTGCAGCCCTTGGCTGGAGAGCCTTTATACATCTTTGATCGACCCAACGGTCTCAAATTTGTTCTACGGAGGCTAACTCAAATGAAAAAAGCCGTCTCTCAATTGATCCTGTGGACTTCTGTGCTGGCGCTGGCCTTATCCGCCACGGCCCAGCAGCAGGAAAACCACGCAACCAACAACAATGCTCTCGCGCAATTGCTGCAGTCCAAGGGAATTCTTTCTGCCAGCGAGGTCGCGATGATCAACCAGGCTTCTTCTCCGGAGGATGCCAACGCACGGCTCGCCAAACTTCTCGAGGAAAAAGGTCTCATTAGTCCGCAGGAGCTCTCCTCGACTGTCGCCCCTGCACCCGCCGCAGGACTGGCCGTCACACCCGTCTCCGAACCTTCGGCACCGCATCGTCTGTTTAACGCCGTGTTCCATCCTCCAAGCCCAAATCCGGCGCTGAGCGGGCAGACTCGCACCGGAACTCCGCCTATGCCCGATCCCGGTCCGGCTGTGATTCCGGCGATCTCCCCGCTTCGCGTATTGCCTATCAATCTGCCCAAGCAGGGTGGGTTGATTCCCGATATTCACCTGGGCAGTGGCGCCAACATGAAGATCTACGGCTTCTATAAGGCCAGCGCCGTGTCCTCCACGGCATCGAGCGGTGGTCCCACCTTTGGCTCAATCGATTGGCCCCTGCCGCTCCTGCTCGCGGATACGGGTCCAACTTCCGCTCCCACGTTCTTTATGAAGGCGCGCAGCACGCGCATCGGCATGCAGACCGAATGGGTGCCGCGAAACTCCGGGTTCACCATCACCGGACGTCTTGAAGCTGACTTTGAAGGCGACTTCACCGACGTCGACAACCGTAATATCAGTTCAATGCGTTCTTCACAGTTCTGCCTGCGCCTCGCCTGGATGCGCCTCGACCACACCATCGGCGGCCTGCCCTGGTTTGCCCTATTCGGCCAGGACTGGTCCATCATGTCGTCCACTCTGCCGAACCTGTTTGAAACCACCGGCCTGGGGGTTGCGATGGGTTCGCTCTATGAACGTGCTCCGCAATTCAAGACGGGCATTCAATTCCACGCTGGCGATCTCAAGATTCAACCCGAATTCGCCATCGTCATGCCAATCGCCGGGTCTTCGGCTCTCACGACCGATCAGCGTTTGCGTGAGGGCGACATCGCCGGACCCCAGTCCTATCAACCGGGACTGGAATCCCGCGTCGTCTTCCAATTTCCGCTTAACAAGAACTGGAAGGGCGTCGTGCCTGCGCAGATCATCTTCAGCGGCCACCACTCGCGCGTGAACGAGATTATTCCTCACGCCGCCCAGGTCATCAACGAAACCTCTCCCACTTGCACAACCCTTCCGTGCCCGGTCACTGTATTCAACAGCACGACGACCCCCAATGTCGGCTTCAACGTGAGCCAAACCGTGACCGGAGCTTCGAACTGCCCCGAAGCTTCCGGCAACTGCACGCTGGAGCAGTTCTATCCTCGCGGCTACCAGATCGGCAATCCGCAAAATGTCTACACTGCGGAGATTCAGGTGCCTACGCCGTGGTTCACGTGGGTCGCCAAGTTCTATCGCGGCGATGACCTGCGATTCTTCTTCGCCGGCCAACTCGACGATGTCTACTCCAACCTCGGACCGCTGGTCGATCCGGGCAGCGCCCTGACCGGAATCTCCGAAGCCGGCCGCTCGATCCTGTTCGGATGCACCGGCGCAACCACCAGCGGCCAGCCCGCTAATACCATCAGCTGCCAGGGCACGCCGATTCAATCTGCGTACCTGCAACCCAGCGGCGGCGTGGGAGGATTCACCGAACTCAGCTTCCCGCTCTCGCGCATCTTCCACGCCAACCCGGAAGGCAAGAATTCGGGATGGATTTTGCATCTGCAATACGGCACCGACCGGGCCCCTTACAAAGACGCCCAGTTCGGTAACAAACTGGGCCGCACGGACCTCGACACCATGTCGCTCACCTACCGGCTGAACAAATGGGTGACCTTCATCCACGAAGCCAGCTACATCGCCACCTTCACCGCCAACAACCACGGAGCGGGCGGCGTGATCACACCCGAATATCTGCCCTTTGAGGGACTGACCACTCGTCAGGCCCACAATTGGCGCAATGAGTTCGGTCCGATCTTTACCTTCTGATTGGATTCAGAATCTAAGATCCTGCGGGGCTGCCTGTCTGAAGGCCCCGCAGGAGCTGTTGATTTCAATGCCCGATTTTGAGCCGGTCTCTCGGCAAGGAAGCTGTTGTGCCCAATTCCGCGATGGGAGTGGAATGGGGGCAACTTCGGCGCAAGCAGCGGGCTTTGCGGATTGACTCGCGAGCGCGTGTAGTAGCATTATCGGTTCGGCCAAGCTTCTTCCATTTGGAGCGAGCTTTCCCGGCCCATCTTTTCCTCGGAGGATAGCAGGATGGCTAAGAGAAAACTGGAAAGGCTGTCACGTCGAGATTTCATCAAATGGACGGGTAGCGGCGCTCTCGCAGTTGGTGTAGCTTCCGGCCCGTTTTTTCTCTTTCCAGAAAAAGCTGCGGCACAGCAGAAGACCCTAAAAATACTGCAATGGAGTCATTTCGTCCCCGCATACGACACGTGGTTCGACGGCACGTTCTGCAAGCAATGGGGACAGAAGCACGACACGAACGTCATCGTCGATCACATCAACCTGGTCGATCTCAATGCGAAAGCTGCTTCTGAGGCTTCGGCGCGAAAGGGGCACGACTTGTTCATGCTTCTGTCGCCGCCCGCAGCCTACGAGAAAGAAACCATCGACATGTCGCATGTGTACCAGGAGGTGGAGAAGAAGCACGGCAAGAAGATCGATCTCGCGCACAAGTCCACCTACAATCCCAAGACCAAGCGCTATTTCGCTTTTTCCGATTCGTACGTCCCCGATCCCGGCAACTGGCACAAAGATTGGTGGACCGAGGTGGGTTACCCGAACGGTCCCGATACCTGGGAGGACGTACGCGCGGGCGCCAAGAAGATCAGGGACAAGAACGGCCATCCCTGCGGCTTAGGCCTGTCTCAGGAACTCGACACCAGCATGGCCATGCGCGCCCTGCTTTGGTCGTTTGGCGGCGCCGAACAGGATGAAGCCGGCAATGTCACCATCAATTCCAAGGAGACGGTCGAAGCCCTGAAGTTCATGAAGGCTCTTTATCAGGAATCTGAGACGCCTGAGGTGTTCACCTGGACACCGCCCTCCAACAATCAGGCCATGCTTGCGGGCCGCGTTTCCTATGTCGCGAACGCCATTTCCATCACTCGCCAGGCCGAAAGGGAACATTTACCGATCGACTCGAAAATCATGATCTGCGCGGCGCCCAAGGGACCGGTGCGCCGCATCGCGGCCGAGCACGTCATGGACTGCTACCTCATCTGGCAATTTGCCGACAACAAAGAAGGCGCGCAGCAATTCCTCGTCGATTTCATTGACGCCTTCCACGACTCTTTTACGGCGGGCCAGTTCTACAATTTCCCGTGTTTCCCCAGCACCGTTCCGGACCTGAAGAAGGAAATCTCCTATGATCCGCGGGCCAATCCCGCGGACAAGTATAAAGTGCTCGGCAACGTACTCGACTGGGCGACCAACGTCGGATATCCGGGCTATGCCACCGCTGGCATCGATGAGGCGTTTAAGACCTGGGTCATTCCCACCATGTTCGCCAAAGTGGCGCGCGGCGATGAAACCCCGGAGAATGCCGCCAAGGCGGCCGAAGAGGAATACAAGCGTATCTTTGCCAGATGGAAATAGCCGGATGGGGGGCCGATGGCAGTCGTTCAGACGCGTGATCTGACAAAGGTATTCAAAGAAGGACAACTCGGAGCCGTGAACCACGTGAACCTGGAAACTCGCGAGGGCGAGTTTCTGGTTTTCCTCGGCCCCTCAGGCTCCGGAAAAACCACGCTCTTGCGGATGATCGCTGGGCTCGAAACTCCAACGTCCGGCGAAATCCTCATCGGCGGACGCGTGGTCAACGACCTCAGCCCGCGCGACCGCCGCATCGCCATGGTCTTCCAGAGCTATGCGCTCTATCCGCACCTCTCGGTCTACAAGAACATTGCCTTCCCTTTGCGGGCCCAGAAGGTCAAGAAAGAACTGCACAAAGAGAAAGTAGAATGGGCGGCCTCACTGCTTGGCATTGGCGCGCTGCTCGATCGCAAGCCGCGCGAACTCTCCGGCGGGGAGCGTCAGCGGGTTGCCCTGGCGCGTGCCATCGTGCGTGAACCAGCCGTCTTTCTTCTCGACGAGCCTCTCTCCAACCTCGACGCCAAGCTCCGAGCCTCGGCCCGCGAAGAGTTGGAGCGCTTTCACCGCCGCGTGGGAACGACTTCGATCTACGTTACCCACGACCAAGTGGAAGCCATGGCCATGGGCGACCGCGTCATGGTGCTGAATAAAGGTGTCGTGCATCAACTCGGCACCCCCACTGAAGTCTATGACAATCCTGCGGACACGTTCGTCGCCACCTTTCTGGGTTCGCCGCCCATGAACCTGGTCGAACTCGGCGACGTAATCGTTGGCTTTCGTCCCGAGCATCTCCGACCAGCTTCCCCCATCCAAGGCGACTCCGTCCCGTTCCGCTGCAAAGTCGAGAACACCGAATACCTGGGTTCGGAGTGGATTATCTCCGGCACACTCGTCGGCGGGAAACTCGAGGGCAAGAAAATATTCTCGCGTCTCACGTCGGCTCAGGGACTGCACGCCGATGATATCTGTGACTTTATTGTCCCGCAGCGTGAGTTGAAATTTTTTGATCGCACCACCGAAAAACGAATCGAATCGAGGCCCGTGTCGTGGCAGTAGCGCGCGGCAAGATAAAGTCCATTGGCGCGGCCCAGAGTCCGTTGCTGGGTGCGGCCATGTTTTCCCCCTCGGTTCTCTATATCTTGCTGCTCGTTGCTGGACCTTTCTTTCTTGCCATCTACTATGCCTTCAGCGACGCTCGCATCGGCAGTACCGAAATGCACTTTGTTGGCCTGGAGAACTTCCGCAGCATCCTGCAAAGTCCCAGCTTTCGCATTGCTATCCGCAACTCCCTCATTTTTACCATCGGCTCCCAAATAATCGTGCTTGTGGGTGGACACATTCTGGCAATCGCCCTGGAAGAGAAGTTCCGGGGCCGCGGCCTCATCCGCTTTTTGATTCTTCTGCCCTGGGTTGCGCCCATTGCGCTGGGCGCCATTGGATGGAAATGGATTCTCGATTCGATTTACAGCGTGATCACATGGGTGCTGGTTGCGGCGCACATTTACAAGCCGTTCAGCGCACCCATGTGGCTGGGCGAACCGAACCTGGCCATCACCTCCGTTCTTTTAGTGCATAGCTGGCGATTGTTGCCATTTGCGACGGTCATCCTGCTGGCGGGCCGAACCGCCATTCCCAAGGACATTCCAGAAGCTGCTGCGGTGGATGGCGCTGGGGCCTGGCGCACGGAGTTTCAGATCATCATTCCCATGATGCGGCCCATCATGAGCGTTGCCGTACTCTTCGGTCTTATTTTTACCTTCACGGATATGACCGTGGTCTACATTCTTACCGCCGGCGGCCCGTTCGACTCCACGCAGGTTCTGCCTTCCCTGGCCTTCGCGGTCGGCATTCAGGGCAGCGATCTCGCTGCTGGCGCTGCCATTTCGCTCTTCCTTGTGCCGGTGCTGGTGGTTATTGCCTATTTCATGTTGCGCGTGGCCCATCGCGCGGAGGTGAACTGATGGCCAGTGCAATTTCCCGGCGCATGTGGAGAAAAGCTCCGCAGATCCTCGTGCTGGCGACGTTCACCATCCTGCTGGCTTTTCCTTTTTATTGGATGTTGATTACCAGCTTCAAGCAAAACGTCGATCTCTACACGATGGAGAACAATCCCTTCATCTTTAATGCCAGGCCCACACTCGAGCATGTGAAGTTTCTTTTCACTCAAACCGAATTCGTCCGCTGGCTGGGCAACACTGCGTTCGTGGGGGTTTTGGTCGTTGCCATCACGCTGTTGTTGGCTGTGCCCGCTGCGTATTCGCTAGCCCGGCTCTCCGGGCGCTGGGGAGAGCGTCTCGGCATCGGCATCTTTCTCACTTATCTCATTCCGCCGACTTTGCTTTTCATTCCACTTTCCAGAGTGGTGGCGATTCTTGGCCTGCAGGATTCTTTGTGGGCGCTAATTCTGGTCTATCCCACCTTCACCGTCCCCTTTTCCATCTGGCTGCTGATGGGTTTCTTCAAATCCATCCCCAAGGAGTTGGAAGATGCGGCCATGGTGGACGGACTCACGCGCTTCGGAGCTTTCGTCAAGTTGGTGATTCCCATCTCCGTCTCGGGAATTCTCACCGTCGTGATCTTCTCGTTTACGCTGGTGACGCAGGAATTCGTCTATGCGTTGACCTTTATCTCTTCCGAATCGAATCAGATGATCGGGACTGGCATCCCCATCTTCCTGGTTCGCGGAGACGTCTACTACTGGGGAGCGCTGATGGCGGCTTGCCTGATCGCCAGTCTTCCGATTGCATTCATGTACAATCTGTTCCTTGACCGCTTTATTGCCGGTTTCACCGTCGGTGCCGTCAAATAGCCGGATCAACACGAGGCCGGGTGCACGGGTGGTGAATGCAGAAAACTCCAACGCAAATTCGGATCGATCCGACCGCAAGCTTCCGGCTGCGGCGTCACCATCTGCTGGATGAGCCTCCCGCCGATGCCGTCACCATCTGCCGCGACGTGTGCGGCGTCCAGGCGCAGGTCATGTCGGCGGCCTATCTTCAGCTTTGGACGCGCAATCATGCCATCACCCGAGCTGAGGTTGAGAGTGCGCTGTGGAAGACTCGCACTCTGGTTAAGACCTCTCTCATGCGCCAGACGCTGCATTTCATCCCGACCGATGAATTCCTGCTCTATATCTCGGCCCTCAGGCCGACCCGTTTCGCGCAGGCGATGCGCGTGATGGACCGATGCGGCATTACGCGAGACGAGAGCGAAGCTCTCATCCCACTGATCATGGAGACTCTCTCCGCGGGGCCGCTCAGCAGGTCTGCGATCGCCGCTGCCATTCGTCCCAAAGCGAGCAAACGAGTTCGCTTCTGGATGGAGAACTCATGGAGCCTGGTTCGCCTTCCCGTCGCCGAGGGACTGATTTGTTACGGACGGGATGAGGGCAACGCAATCGTTTTCATCCGCGTAGACCATTGGCTCCCGAAGCTGAAGCTTGAGTTGATGTCGGCGACAGAGGCGCAGTGCGCGCTCTTGCGAAAATATTTGCGCGCCTATGGCCCGGCGACCTTGCGCGATTTTTCGCACTGGGCGGGCATTCCGATGCAGGAAGTGAAAACGCTCTTTGCGCTTATAGAGGCCGAACTGGCAGAGATTCCCGGCGACGAGAAGAGCTGTTTCCTGCTGCGCGAGGATGTCCCAGGTCTAACCAGTCGCTCGGCAAAGGAACCTTGCGTCCGCCTGCTGCCGAACTTCGATTCCTATCTGCTCGCGCATCGCGAGAAAGATCACCTGGTCAGCGCGAAGCACTACAAGCGCGTCTACCGCAACCAGGGCTGGATCTCGCCGGTTGTGCTGATCGATGGCGCGGTCGCGGGCGTGTGGTTGTACAAACCTCAAGGCAAGAAGCTGCGTGTCGAGATCGAGCCATTCGGCAAGCTCTCCAAAGCAGAGCGATCAGGGATTGAACGGGAAGCCGAACGGCTGGCGCGTTTCTTCGGGAGCGACTTGGGAATCGCGTTCATCTAAGGATGAAGATTGTTGTTCCTCCCGCGTTCTCCGCGCATGTTCCCGGCGATCTCCGCGTTACAAGATTCTATTAACCTTGCGGTGGCGAACCTCAACTCGCGGAGGTCGCGGAGAACGGCCGCGGAGGGAACCT
This sequence comes from uncultured Acidobacteriaceae bacterium, assembly GCA_963832755.1. Taxonomy (GTDB): domain Bacteria; phylum Acidobacteriota; class Terriglobia; order Terriglobales; family Acidobacteriaceae; genus Sulfotelmatobacter. The sequence continues at coordinate 27,088 of CAWHVM010000001.1, forward strand.
GAATTTGCTGATTTGCTTTTTGTCGCTGCGCCATATGAGGATACTAATGAATGATCGTCAACTTCGCGGAGCGGGCGCACAATCACAACTGGGAACTCGACCCGGTCACGCGCTCCCTGCTCGACACTGATTTCTACAAACTGCTGATGCTGCAGTTTATCTGGAAGCATTACCCGAAAACGCATGTGCAGTTCACGTTGTACAACCGTTCCTCCAGCGGTCCCGTAGATACTTTCGCGCACGAAGAACTCATCGAGCAACTCGACCACGCCCGCAACGTCCGCTTTCGAAGATCTGAACTCGTGTGGCTGGCGGGAAACACGTTCTATGGCCGCCGCGGAATCTTTGAGCCCGCGTTCCTCGAATGGCTGGAACGCGACTTCCGATTGTCGGACTACGAGCTGTCGGTGAAGGACGGCCGCTTTCATTTATCCTTCGACGGCCTCTGGACCGATACAACCATGTGGGAGCTTTATTCGCTCTCCATCATCAACGAACTGCGCACCCGGGCGAATCTGAAAAAGCTCAGCGAGTTCGGCCTCGACATTTTATATGCCAAGGCAAAGACCAAGCTGTGGGACAAGATCGAACGCCTGCGCGAAGTTCCCAATCTCAGCGTGGCCGATTTCGGAACCCGGCGTCGTCACAGCTTTCTCTGGCAGGAATATGTGGTCGAGGCCATGGCAGCGAATTTGGGCAGCGGCTTCACCGGAACCTCGAACGCCTTCCTCGCCCACAAGCACGACCTGGAGGCGATTGGAACCAATGCGCATGAGATTCCCATGGTCCTTGCCGCACTGGCATCGGATGACGAAGCTCTGAGAGCGTCGCAGTATCTTACCCTCGAGATGTGGCAGCAAACGTACGATGGCGCGCTGCGCATCATGCTGCCCGATACTTTCGGCACCACGCAATTCCTCGAGGGCGCGCCCGACTGGGCCGCCGATTGGACCGGCCAGCGCATCGACAGCAAGGATCCTTATATAGCTGGAGATGAATATATCGCCTGGCTGTGGGCCCGCGGCCGCGAGCCCCGCGACAAGCTCATCATCGCCTCCGACGCTCTCGACGTCGACGACATTCTCAGCCTGCACGCGTATTTCGGCGGAACTCTGGGCAGCGGAATCACCGCAGCAGATTTCCGCAGCGCGGAAGATTTCCATGATCGGCGCAAGTGGACTCCCGGCCGTCGCATCCGCTTCAGTGCAGGTTGGGGCACGCTGCTCACCAATGATTTTCGTGGCTGCGATCCCAGCGGCGACGGCGGCTTCGATCCCATCAGCCTGATCAGCAAAGTATCGACGGTTGAAGGCTGTCCGGCGGTGAAGCTCTCCGACAATTACGCGAAAGCGCTCGGGCCGGCGTCAGAAATCGAACGCTACCGGCGCATATTCGGCACCGCGGGTGTTACCAACATTCCGGTGATCACCTGATGCCTAGGTAGTAAAGAGGTTAGGTGCGCAGAAAGACACCACCCGTTCGTGCCGGGTAATAGCACTCTAGGGCCATATACGGTTTTGCCGCTCTGGGATAGTCTTCTTCTTGAGCAGCACTTGGGGGAGGGCTGATCAACATACGCTCCGTGACTCAAAACTGAGTCTGGAGCGTTTTGTTTTGCGCCCAACACGGTCATCGCTCGGCAATCGCCGGTAGTGGGCGAAGAAAACAGCCCATTACCCAATCGTTAGCTGATTCGGCCAGCCAGCCTCGCCCGCCCTGTATAATCGACTTCCTGCCTATGCGAGCGCTTTTCCTGTGGACCCTTTCTCTGTGTACGGCGTCGCTGACCACGCTATTGCCGGCACAGACTGCTCCTGCCAGGCCTGGGGCGAGTTCATTCCAGAAGGCACAAGAGCCCGGGCCGCCAGCATCCCTGCCGCAGTTCGAAGACGTCGCGCAGAAAGCGGGACTCACCGTCCCGCACATTTCTTCTGCCGACAAGAAGTACATCGTCGAATCCATGAGCGGCGGTGTCGGGCTGATCGACTGCGACAACGACGGCAAGCTCGACATCATCACCGTCAACGGCTCCACTGTGCAGCGCTTCAAGCAGGGCGGCGATCTGATGATCACGCTCTATCATCAGGACGCGGATTCCACAACCGACAACGTTCACTTTACCGACATCACCACATCCGCCGGCCTCACCCACAAAGGCTGGGGCATGGGCGTGGCCGTGGCCGATTACGACAACGACGGATTACAAGACATCTACGTCACCGGCTACGGCGGCAACGCGCTCTATCACAATCTGGGCAACTGCAAGTTCGAAGACGTAACCGCTAAAGCCGGCGTGGGCGCCAGCGGATTCAGCACCGGAGCGGCCTGGGCCGACTACGATCGCGACGGCCACGTTGACCTTTTTGTCTCGCGTTATGTTCACGTCGATATCGACAATCTGCCGCAGTTCGGCAACGATCCGCGCTTCTGCCGCTTCAAGGGAGTGCTGGTGCAGTGCGGCCCGTGGGGATTGCCCGGCGAATCCGATCTGCTGTTTCACAACAAAGGCGATGGCACCTTCGAAGAAGTTTCGAAAAAGGCAGGCGTAGACGATCCGCATCGTTATTACGGATTAGGCGCGACCTGGGGCGACTACGACAACGACGGCTGGCCCGATCTTTATGTGGCCAACGATGCCGGGCCGAATTTTCTCTATCGCAACAAACATGACGGAACCTTTGAAGCAGTCGGCCTGCTCGATGGCGTCGCGCTGAGCGGCGACGGCGCAGAGCAAGGCTCGATGGGCGTCGACTGGGGCGACTATCTTCACGAAGGCCGCCTGTCGATGATCGTCACGAATTTTGTGGAGCAAGGCTCGACCCTCTACCACAACCTGGGCAAAGACAACTTCGCCGACGTCAGCGTGCGCGCGAAGTTGATGAAGCCGACTTACCCTTACGTGAGTTGGGGCACGGCCTTTTTCGATATGGACAACGACGGCTGGCTCGATCTGTTCATCGCCAACGGCCACGTCTATCCCCAAGTGGATACGATTCCCGGCGGCACGCCCTACCGCCAACCGATGCTGCTCTTCCGCAATCATCGCGATGGAACTTTCGACGACGTTTCCTCCGTGTTCGCCAACATGCCTCCGCAATCGAGGCGGGGCGCGGCTTTTGGAGACATCAACAACGATGGCAACATCGATATTGTGGTGTTGAACGTAGGCGAGCCGCCATCGCTTTTACTGAATCGCACCGTCAGCCCCAATCACCGAGTACTGTTCAAGCTTGTAGGAACAAAAAGCAACAAAGCTGCGATTGGCGCGCGAGTCACAGTGAAGGCCGGCACGCTGGTGCAGTTCAGCGAAGTACGCGGCGGCGCCAGCTACCTTTCGCAGAACGACTTGCGATTGCATTTCGGCTTGGCGGCAAACGACAAGATGAGTGAAGTAAGCATTCGCTGGCCCAATGGCGAAACAGAGGTCTTGCGGGACGTGCCTGCGGATTTTATTTACACAGTAGTCGAGGGTGCTGGGATTCACCAGAAAGTGGCGCTGCCGGTTTTGTCGCGCCCCTGAAGCCGTTTCGATCTCCGTCGGTTCTTGCTTTTGGCGTTGACGCGATTGTGAACTCTTCCAGCTGTGTCCGTAGCGTGCTTGGCGCTGTCGCTGGAAAATGGATCGACGAGCGTAATGGCAATGTTATGCCAACCACCGTCGCTCGTTGCTCCTAGTTCTCGGGCTTGCCAGGGTCGTCGTTGCCTTTAGACGATGCCCTGAAGCCAAGAAAAAGCAAGCCCGTCAATGGTAAGCCGCAAACTATAGCAACAATGCCGGCGATGACCGAATGCCACCTCAGGCAGCCGAACACGAAATCGACTACGGCGCAAATTGAAAAGGAAACTAGGAGAGTGGGGCGGCTCATCTCGCGAGTATTATGCTCCACTCTGCAAAATGTTGCGTCAATTAAAACCGCTTGGGTCCTGCGCAAGTGGGGGTGTAGTCGTGACGGCTACACTTATTGGGTGCCCGAACCAAAAAATTCCCCCTATGCAATCCCCATCTGCTTCTGAATTTCCTCGAGCGGCACTCCCTTCGTCTCCGGAACCAAAGTCTTCACCCAAATGAGTTGCAGACACATCATGCCGGTAAAGAACAAGAAAACGTGACCCGTCGGGAACTTGGTGACCATCGCCGGAAAGAAAGTTGTGAGGAAGGCGCTTCGCTGCCAAAATGACCGCTACCGCCGCGCTATGTGCCGAGGCCGAAGACTAGAAGCGAAGCTGCCAACCAACGTCACTCTTTGACCAGCGGATACCCTTTCTCCCGCCAGCCGCGAATGCCGCCGTCCATCGAAATCACGTTTGTGTATCCCATCTTCTGCAGATTATCCGCGGCCAGCGCCGAGCGAAACCCTCCGCCGCAATAGAGCACAATCTCCGCGCCGAGATCAGGGATGCGCGCCTCGATGTCGCGCTCGATCACTCCTTTGCCCAGATGAATCGCGTCCGGCAGATGATCCTTGGCGAACTCGCTCTCTTCGCGCACGTCCACCAGGATGAACTTTCCGCCACGATCGATCTTCTTCTTCACTTCCTCAACGTTGGTTTCGCGCACGCGTGTCTTGGCGTCGTCCACGATCTTCAAAAAGCGGGGAGGATGTTGGTGGGCCACAAAGGCTCCTTTCCAATCAGCGATAAACATCCTACCAAGTTGCGGAACGCAGTGCATGACCGTGGCAAGAAGTTCTTGCTTTTCCTTCGTGCAACTTCGTGGTTCATCGCTTCTCAGTTAGCATGAAGAGGTGAGAAAGAGAGGGGAAGTCCGGCAAATAGGCCTGGCCCGTGCCGTATCGAAGCTCGGCTACTGTTCGCGGTCACGTGCCGCAGAACTGATTCGCAGCGGGTGCGTAGGCCTGAACGGAAGAATCCGCCGCGATCCTGAGACGCCCGTGTCCGGGAAGCATAATCAGATTGCGGTGGATGGGAAGGTGGTCGAACCGCAAGACAAAATCTACTTCATGATGAATAAACCATGCGGTGTGGTCACGACCGCTGCCGACGAGAAAGGTCGGGACACAGTATACGACATGATGAACAGGCGTTCTACTAATAGAACAACCGCCGAGTTTCCTTGGCTAGCCCCGGTCGGCCGCCTCGACAAAGCCAGCGAAGGTCTGCTGTTGATGACCAACGACTCCGAGTGGGCCGCACGCATCGCTGCGCCGGAAACGCATCTGGATAAGACCTACCACGTGCAAGTCGGGGCCGTCGCGGATGACGAGTTTCTGCAGTCGTTGGTGCGAGGCGTGAAAGCAGGAGATGGAGAAGTGCTGCGGGCCAAGCAGGCCCGCTGCTTGCGCGCGGGACAGAAAAACTGCTGGCTCGAACTTGTGCTGGATGAAGGCAAGAATCGCCAGATCCGCCGCATGATGGAAGGAATGGGCGTCGAGGCGTTACGACTTGTCCGCGTGGCCATTGGACCGCTGCAATTAGGCAATCTCGCGAAAGGCGAATACCGCGCCCTGACCGCCGTTGAGAAGCGAATGCTGAACCGCGCCGTACGAGGGATCTCATGAACGCCCTAACCTTTCTTCCGGCCGTTGCCATGGCCCAGCAAATCCGAGAGAAGAAAATCTCCCCGATCGAACTCGTCGACGCTCACCTGGCACAGATCGAGAAACTGAACCCAGGACTAAACGCATTCGTGCAGGTGGACGCGGAGAGGGCGCGGCGCACCGCTCACGATGCAGAAGTCGCGGTCATGCAGCGAAAAACGCTCGGTCCTCTGCACGGTGTTCCCGTCAGCATCAAAAGTTCTCTGGAGGTAGCGGGAATGCGTTGCGAGGCCGGAACCAAACTGCGCGCGGGAATTGTCGCCAAGCAAGATGCCCCACTGGTGACACGGCTGAAGAATGCGGGCGCGATCGTGCTCGGCGTGACCAACACACCCGAGTTCTTGATGGCATGGGAAACCGATAACCTGCTATATGGCCGCACCAACAGCCCATGGGATTTGGAGCGCACGCCCGGCGGCTCGAGCGGTGGCGAGGCGGCGGCGATTGCGGCGGGCATGTCCGCCGGTGGCGTAGGCAGCGACGGTGGCGGCTCGATTCGCGTCCCCGCCCACTTCAGCGGCATCTGTAGCCTGAAGCCGACTCCGGGACGCATTCCCTCGACCGGCCACTTTCCCGTATCCGCCGGACCGTTCGCGCTGATCGGCGTCGTCGGGCCCATGGCGCGCACTGTGGCGGACCTGAAAGTTCTGTTCGAGGTAATGCAAGGTCCAGACGTGGGCGACACCTGTGCTGCGCCGGTGCCAGTGCGCTGGCCGAGTGACGATGAAGTTAAGAAATTGAGGATCGGTTATTTCGAAGACGATGGCCGTACGCCGGTCACGCCGGAAATCCGCGCAGCCGTACACACAGCGGCAGAAGCCTTGCGCAGCGCTGGATTTCAAGTAGATGCCTTCCAGCCGGAAGGACTCGAGGAAGCACGCCGGTTGTGGCACGGGTTCTTCGTGGTTGCCGGGGGAATGATGCTGCACCCCATGTTCAAAGCCGGCGACGCCGGTCTTAGTCCGATCCTCAAGCAGTTTCTGGAATGGTCCGCGGCCGAACCGGCCCACACTGCGTGGTCGCTGCTCGATGCCTGGATCCAGCGCGATCTGCTGCGCGCGCGGTTCTTCACCCAGATGCAGCAATATCCCATCCTGTTGTGCCCGGCGGCGGCGATCCCCGCGTTTCGGCATGGAGAGCGCAGTTGGCAGGTGGAAGGCAAGACCGTTCAGTATCTCGATGCCTGGAGCTATACCGAAGTATTCAACCTGCTGGGCAATCCCGCCGCAGTGGTTCCCGTCAGTCGATCTCCCGAAGGCCTGCCCATCGGCGTGCAGATCGTAGGCAGGCCGTGGGAGGAAGAGCAGGTGTTGTGCGTCGCCGCCGTGCTGGAGCAGCGCTGCGGCGCCTGGTGCATTCCGCCGCTGGCGTGAAGCTCCTCGATTCGCGAATAGTATTTTTGCATTATTTCCCCGGCCCCCCAGTATGAGTAAGTTAGTTCGCACGCGATTTCAGTCACTGTGGGACTGAAGTCCGCACGTAAGCGCCTGACCGTCTGCGATGCGCGACAACTCACCATCCAAAGGTTTCGCCGGTCGAGCCTTGTCCTGGCTCCTGCTGTTCCTGGTGATCTCTGCTGCGTACCTCTATGCCTTCCCGCAGCCGACCATCTTCTACGCCGCCGTGGTGCTGCTGCACGCGCTGGGCGGAGTGGTTTTTGCGATCTTGCTCGTTCCAACGCTCATCCGGTTGTTCAAGAGTAGAAGTCTTCTCGCCCGCGCGGGATGGTTGCTGGTGTCGGCTGGCGCCGTGCTCGGACTCATCCTGATCAAGACCGGCACGCCGCGCCCCGAATGGAATTGGCTTTACCTCCACATCGTGATCTCGCTCATAGGAGTCGGCCTGCTGATCGCTGATAAATTGGGCGAACGCGGATGGCTGGCAACGAACGTGGCAAAAACAATTCTCCGCACGGCAATCTGCCTGACACTGCTCGCCGGCATCGGCTACGGTGCGCACTACGTGCGCGAAAGCTGGCAAACCCGTAGCCGCATTGAGAATCCCGCCATGCCGCCCGACAACATGAACGGCGAAGGCGATGGGCCCGAGGGCGCGTTCTTTCCCAGTTCCGCGCAGGTCTATGGCAAGCAGAAAATTCCCAGCAAGTTCTTCATGGAGTCCGACTCCTGCAAGCGCTGCCACGAAGATATCTACAACCAGTGGTTCAGCTCGGCGCACCATTTTTCTTCCCTCAACAATCAGTGGTATCGCAAGTCGATCGAATACATGCAGGAGACGGTTGGCACCAAGCCTTCGAAATGGTGCGGCGGATGCCACGATCCCGCCCTGCTCTACAGTGGCTTGATGGATACCCCGATCAAGCAGATCGTGCATCGCCCGGAATCGCAAGCCGGCCTCGGCTGCATGATGTGCCATTCCATCGCCGCAGTGAAAAGCACCATGGGCCAAGGCGATTTTTATCTGGAGTATCCCAAGCTGCACGAGTTGGCGGCCTCGCAAAATCCAGTGGCGCGAGCGTTGCATGATTTTGTCATCCGCCTGAATCCCGAGCCGCACCGCCGCGTGTTTCTCAAGCCCTTCATGCGCACGCAGACCGCCGAGTTCTGCTCCACCTGCCACAAGGTTCACCTCGACGTGCCGGTCAACAACTATCGCTGGTTCCGCGGCTTCAACGAGTACGACAACTGGCAGGCCAGCGGAGTTTCCGGGCAAGGCGCGCGCTCGTTCTACTATCCGCCCAAGCCGCAACAGTGCGCCGATTGCCACATGCCCATGCAGCCTTCAAAAGACGCGGGCAACAGCAACGGCTTCGTGCACTCCCACCGTTTCCCGGCTGCCAACACCGCGCTGCCCACCGCGAACGAAGATGCCGCTCAACTGAAACTCACCGAGTCATTCCTGAAAAGCGGCGCGCTCACAGTGGACATTTTCGCGCTGTCACCCGCGCAGGCGCCGCCGAAGTCAGGTGCGTCAGGTCAACCGGAACTGGCGACAACGTTTGCCGTGGGAGAAGAAGCCGAGACCAAAATCATTCCCGGCACAGGTGGAGAAGTTGCGCCGGTCACGGCCCCGCTGAACCGCGTGCAGCCTGCGCTCCGCCGTGGTGATACCGTTCGTGTGGATGTCGTCGTGCGCACTAAGAAAGTCGGACACTTTTTCCCCGGCGGCACGGTCGATGCCTACGATACATGGCTTGAACTGAAAGGAACCGACGACAAGGGCCAGACCATCTTCTGGAGCGGCATGGTCGAAGACGATGGCAAAGGTCCTGTGGAAAAAGGCGCGCACTTTTACCGCTCGTTGCAAATCGACGCCCATGGCAACCCTATCAACAAACGCAACGCGTGGGCTACGCGGGCTGTAGTCTATGTGCGGCTCATCCCGCCAGGCGCGGCCGACACGGTGCATTACCGCATGACGATTCCTGAAAGCGCTGGCAACAAAATCACGCTGCACGCGCGCCTGCGCTATCGCAAGTTTTCCTGGTGGGAAACGCAGTTCGCTTTCGTGGGCGAGCCCGACGAGGAATCAGGCCGCGCGGTGACGCCCGCGTACGACGATCGGACGTTCATGTTTACCAAGTCGATCAAAGGAGTTTCGGCCAAGGAAGAAATAATTCCTGATGTGCCTATCGTGACGGTAGCGGAAGACGAAGTAACGCTGCCGGTAGTTGCACATAACGCACCTGCTCCCAAACCGAAGACAATCGTGCGCAAAGACGAATGGCAGCGCTGGAACGACTACGGAATCGGCCTGTTCCTGCAGGGCGATCTGAAGGCCGCGGCAGCAGCCTTCCAGAAGGTCACGGAGGCCGATCCCAGCAATCCCGATGGCTGGGTGAATATGGGACGCTGCGCCGTGCAGGAAGGCGACATGGAACGCGCCCGCACCGTGCTCGAGAAGGCGCTGGCCCTGTCTCCAAATCTGGCGCGGGCCAATTACTTCTATGCCCGCGTGCTGCGCTCCGACGGAAATTATGATGGCGCTGCCGCGCGCTTGCGCATCGTTCTGTCGCAGTATCCGCGGGACCGCGTTGCGCTCAACGATCTGGGGCGGATTCTTTTCCTGCAGCGCAAGTACGCCGAGGCGGTGACCGTCCTGCAATCCGTATTCGCGGTCGACCCCGAAGACCTGCAGGCTCACTATAACTTAATGCTATGCTATAGCGGGTTGGGCAACGAGAAGCTTGCGAAGGAGCACGAAGAGCGCTACCTGCGTTTCAAAGCTGACGAATCGTCCCAGGCAATCACCGGACCGTATCGCCAATTGCATCCCGAAGACAACAACGAGCGTCAGGCGATCCATGAGCACGTTTCAGTGCCACTGCCCGCGCTGACCACGAACCATGTAGGGATGGCCGCCCTTCGACAAGCTCGGGGCAGGCTCTCGGTTGTCCAGTCAGGCAAAGCCCGGCGACCGTCCAGCGTATCCGCTGCCGGAGGATCGAAATAGTGAAGAACAGAAGAAAGCATTTCACAACAGAGTCACCCTCTGGCTTCGCTCAGGGCAGGCTCCGTCAAAAAGAAAAGGCACAGCCTTATTGTTCAGGTTTTCTCTGTGCCTCTGTGTCTCTGTGGTGGATTTTGTCCATCGTAATTACCGCTCATGCTCAGCAAATCCACTTCCGCGACATCACCGCGCCAGCCGGCATCCACTTCGCGCACAACAACGGCGCCTTCGGCAAAAGGTGGTTGCCGGAGACCATGGGTCCGGGCTGCGCCTTCATCGATTACGACAACGATGGTTATCCCGACATTCTGCTGGTCAATGGCGATGACTGGCCTGCGCACCCCCATGCCGGGCCGACGACCCCAAAGCTATACCACAACAACCGAAACGGAACCTTCACCGATGTAACCCGCAAGGCAGGACTAGCCGTGCCGATGTTCGGACTCGGCGTGGCCGTCGGCGATTATGACAACGACGGCTTCGACGACATCTTCATCACCGCGCTGGGGCAGAGCCATCTCTTCCACAACAACGGCAACGGAACTTTCACCGACGTGACCAAGTCCGCCGGCATGTGGGGGCCCAATGAGTTCTCGACCAGCGCCGCCTGGGTCGATTACGACCGGGACGGCAAACTCGATCTGGTAGTCGCGAACTATGTGCGATGGACTGAACAGACCGATCTCTACTGCACGCTCGACGGCGCGCACAAATCCTATTGCACGCCGGAATCGTACAAGGGCACGTCAGTGCGGCTCTGGCACAATCTCGGTGGAGGCAAGTTTGAAGACGCTACACAAAAAGCCGGCCTCGGCGATCCAACTTCAAAAAGTCTCGGCATCGCCATTCTCGATTACAACGGCGATGGCTGGCCGGATATTCTGATCGCCAACGACACCCAACCCAACAAGCTCTACCTGAACAAAAAGGACGGAACATTCGAAGAGCGCGGCGTGACCTCCGGAATAGCTTTCAGCGAAGACGGCGTGGCCCGCGCCGGCATGGGTGTCGATGCCGCCGACTACGACCGCAGCGGACGCCCCAGCGTCATCATCAGCAACTTCGCCAATCAGATGGTCTCGCTCTATCATAACGAGGGCAATGGTTTGTTCGTGGACGAAGCGCCGCAGTCCGAAGTAGGGCGCGGCACGCTGGTCACGCTGGGATTTGGCTGCTTCTTTTTCGATTACGACAACGACGGTTGGCCCGACATTTTCGTCGCGGATGGCCACATTGAAGACCAGATCGAACGCGTGCAGAAGCGCGTCAGCTATGCCGAGCCTGCGCATCTGTTTCGCAATCTGGGGGGCGGTAAATTCCAGGAGGTGACGGCGCAGATGGGCCAGGCCTTCGCCGCTCCGAGAGTAGCGCGGGGCGCGGCTTATGCCGATATCGATAACGACGGTTTCCTGGACGTTCTGGTCACCACCAACGCTGGCCCGGCTTACTTATTCCACAACGAGGGCGGAACGAATCATAGCCTGCGCCTGAAGCTGGTGGGCACAAAATCGAATCGCGACGGCATCGGTGCAGTGGTGCGCGTCACCTCGGGCAATAATAAAGACAAACAATGGAAGATGCTGCGCTCCGGTTCGAGTTATCTTTCGCAGAGCGAACTGGTGCTCACCTTCGGCTTGGGCACGCAAACGAAGGCCGACAGTGTTGAGATTCAATGGCCCAGCGGCCAGGTCGACAAGCTCTCGAACGTCAGCGCCGGACAAACCATCACAGTCGAGGAAGGCAAGGGAGTGGTTGCGAGCCGCCACTACGGCAAGCCGTTCACAAAGGTCGGAAAATAACCTTGTCATCGGGGCAAAATAGCCTTGTCATTGCGAGGAGCGAAGCGACGAGGAATCTGCTGTCGTTGGCCGCGCCACAAATGCAGAGGTTCTGTTTACCCTGTGTACTCTGTGCCCTCTGTGGTTAAATCCTTGCATCAGATGACTCCGCGAACCTCAGCAGCTCTAGCCGGCATACTCCTTGCCACATTGGGCTTGTTCGCCACCCAGCCGCAAACTCACCCAAAAACAAATCCCGCCGAGGCCGCGCGGCTGAACAACCTCGGCGCGGCCTACATGAACCAGCAGCTTTTCGAAAAAGCACTCAAGCACTTCCAGCAGGCGGCCGAACTCGATCCCAAGCTGCCAATCGCGCGCCTGAATGAAGGCATCGCGCTTCTGAACCTGCAGAAGATCGAAGAAGCCAAGGCCGCGCTCGAAAACGCTCTCAAGCAAGATCCCAAGAATCCGCACGCGTGGTACAACCTCGGCCTGCTCGCCAAGAACACCGGAGACGCTCAAGCCGCCATTGACGCGTTCAAGCACGTCATTGAAATCGACGCCAACGACGCCGACACCTGGTATTTCCTGGGCGCATCCTACGTGCAGGCGAGGCAGTTTCCGCAGGCCATCGAAGCCTTCCAGCACGCGCTGCAACTCAACCCGCTGCACGCCTCCGCCGAGTTCGGATTGTCGCGCGCCTACCAGCAATCGACCGACATCGGCCACGCCCGCGAGCACCTGAAGAAATTCCAATACATCACGCAAAAGAAACTCGGCGCGCCCATAAGCCTGGCCTACGGCGAGCAGGGCCAGTACTCGCGCGCAGTCGAATCGCCGTCGGCAGGGTTGAAAGTGCCGGCGCAGATTAACGTGCGGTTTGTGGATGTGACGAAGGAAGCGGGCTTGCCCGTATCTGCAGCCACTGGCGACGTGGAATTTTTCCACGGACCCGGTGCATGTTTCCTTGACTATGACAATGACGGCCTCATCGATCTGCTTCTTACAGACTACGGCGCGCAAGGCGGGATATCGCTCTACCACAACTTGGGGCAGGGTAAATTCGAAGATGTAACCGTCAAGGCTGGATTGGATCCCAAATCGCGCGCGATCGCATGCGCCGCGGGCGACTACGACAATGACGGGTACACGGACTTGGTTCTGAGTTTCATCGGGCGGGTCGCATTATTGCACAATGAAAGAAACGGAACGTTCAAGGATGCAAGTGAGCATCTGCCCGTGAGGCCCAACGGATCGTTACGCATCGGGGCGTGGGTTGATTATGACCACGACGGAGATATTGATCTGTTCCTTGGTAGCTCCGCAAAAGGGACATATAAGGGGTTCCCTGTGCATGATGAGCTGTGGCGCAACAACGGAGATGGAACGTTCTCAGACGTGACCGAGGAAAAGGGGATCGCTGGGTATGGAAATCATTGGACTGCTTTGGGAACCGATTACAACAATGACCGCGCGGTGGATATTTTCGTAGCCGGACTGGAGCCCGTTATCTTTGAAAACCCACACGAAGGAAAATTCATTGCCCGCCAACCCTGGGACAGGAATTCGATCGAAGACAACACCGGCGTCGCTGTCGCTGACTTCGATCATGACGGATGGATGGATTTGGCAACCACACATTTTGGTCAGGGTGCGGCCGCGCTGTCGCTTTGGCATAACGATCACGGAAAGAGTTTTCGTGCAATACCGCTCCCGAAGACTGATCTTGACGTTGCCTTCGGCGTCGCTGCCTTCGACTACGACAACGATGGCTGGGTCGACCTCGTCGTCGTCGGCGAGACGAAGGAATTTAAGGGCGAGATCAAGCTGTTCCGCAATCTCGGGCCCGACGGTTTCAAAGACGTCACGGCCGACGTTGGTCTCGACAAGATTCAACTCAAAGAGCCGCGCGCCATCATCACCGGCGACTACGACAACGACGGCGCGACCGACCTGCTGATCACGCAGAATCATGGTCCGGCGGTGCTGCTGCGCAACGAAGGCGGCAATCAGAATCACTGGCTGCGCCTCTCACTCAAGGGATTGGCTGACAACAAGAGCGCCATTGGCACAAAAGTCGAAGTGTTCGCGGGCGGGAACCGGCAGAAGTTTGAGATCGCGGGATCGAACGGATACCTGGGGCAGAACTCGCCGTATCTCACCGTCGGTCTCGGCGATGCCAAAGAAGCCGACATCGTGCGCCTGTTGTGGCCGACGGGCGTGTTGCAGGACGAAATCAATGTCGCGGGCGACCGCCAGCAGAACATTATCGAGATCGACCGCCGCGGCAGTTCCTGCCCCACGCTGTTTGTGTGGAATGGCGAACGCTACGAACTCGTCGCCGACATGCTGGGCGCGGGCGTGGTCGGACACTGGGTTGGTCAAGGCCAGCGCGATATTCCGCGTCCGGTCGAGTTCATCAAGATCGATCGGGGAATGATTAAGGAGAAGGAAAGTCAAAATCCCCACTTCTCCCAAAATCAGGGAGAAGTGGGGCACCCACAGTCGACTCTCAGCTTCCGCTTCATGGAGCCACTGGAGGAAGCCGTCTATCTCGATCAGGTGCGCCTGCTCGCGGTCGATCATCCCGCCGATCTCGACGTGTATCCCAACGAATATTTCGCGTCGAACCCGCCGTATCCGGAATTCAAGGTGGTGGTGAGCAAGAGGAAAGACGCGCGTCCGCCCGCGGGCGCGTGGGACGAGCACGGTCACGATGTGTTGCCTGATCTCGTGGCGCATCGCTACTTCGGCGATTTTGCCTTGACGCAGTTCCAGGGCTTTGCCAAGCCCCACAGCCTGACCCTCGATTTGGGCGAGGCATACCGCGGCGGCCCGTTATGGCTGCTGCTGCACGGTGAAGTCGAATATTTTTCGGCGAACAGCATGTATGCCGCGTCGCAGGCGGGCGTGCACGCGATCTCTCCCTATGTGGAAGCTCTGGTGGGAAATGAAAAGGACGCGAACGGAAAATGGGTGCGCGTGATCGATGACATGGGCTTCCCCGCCGGCGGGCCGCGCACTATGACGGCCGATCTCACCGGCAAGCTGCCGCCGGGCACGCGGAAGATTCGCATCACCACCAATCTGCAGATTTATTGGGACAGCATTCTGGTGACCCGAATACCACAGAATCAGAATAACGCCCAAAGCCCGCGCCTGACGCCACTTCCGCTGGTCCGTGCCGACCTGGAATTTCACGGATTCCCGCTAAAGATCGAAGGCACGCCGCCGGGCAACGTAAATTACATCTATGAGAAAGTTAGCGCGACCGGGCCCTACACGCGTCCGGCAGGAACTTACACGCGCTACGGCGACGTATTGCCGCTGCTGACCGCGCTCGATGATCAGTTGGTCGTATTCGGCTCAGGCGATGAAGTGCGCCTCGACTTCGATCCGTCGAAATTGCCTGCACTGCCGCGGGGCTGGGCGCGAGATTATTTCTTCGCGGCGAACGGCTATGAGAAAGATATGGACTTCTACGCCGCTGAAGGCAATTACGTCGCGCCGCTGCCGTTCCTGAAGATGGGCGACTATCCCTACGCGCCGGGCAAATCGTTCCCGCTCGACGACGCGCACCTGAACTATCTTCTCGAATACAACACGCGGCATTTGTCTGGAAACGAGCAGCGGGGATATTGGTTCGACTACAGCTCTTCGAAGTAGATACGCAAGGGCTCAGCTCGTGTCCCTAGAAGGCCTCTGGCCATTTTCTGGCCCCATGCAGCAGCGCTAGTATTTCGACCTTCGTGCGCCGGACTCGATACGCGACGAGGAAAGGCGTGGGGGCGATCACGAGTTCCCGAGTGCCAGGAATACGGCCGGGACGGCCGGCGTCAGGAAACCGTTCCAATAGTTCAACGGCGGAAAAGATGCGCTCAAGCATCGTGTCGGCCGCGTCGGGCGAGCTTTCGCGAGCCCAGTAGTCGTAGGCGGCGCGCAGGTGCCGCGAGGCCTTGCGAGTCCAAACGACTTTCATTTACGGCGCCGCCAGCGAGCGGCCATGGCTTTCACTTTGCGATGGTCGATCACTTTTCCGGCGTCCGCCTCCGCGATACCGGCGCGGATCTGTTCGAGTTGCCATTGCTGCGTTTCCAGGTACGCCTGCACGGCTTCGGCAAGCAGGTAGGTGCGGTCGCGGTCGAGGGAGTCGGCCAGCGCGTCAAGAGCGGATACTTTGTCCGATTGAAGTCGGAAGCTGACGGTTTGTTTCTCCATAAGATGCAATGATACACAATATTATTGTGTAGTACAACGCACGCCCATGGAGCAAGTCGTATGCAATAGCCATATAAAATCGTTTCAATATTGACATTTTTGCCCTCCGCGTAATCCAATAGCCGGACCCATGGAAACTGCTCCCGCTGTCTCTGTGTCTTCCGCGCCGCGCTTGCGGCGCACGCTCACGCTTTGGGATCTCATCCTTTACGGCATCATCGTCATTCAGCCCACGGCGCCTATGCCGGCTTACGGAGTTTTCAGCAACGCCGGGCAGGGGCACGTGGTCACCTCCATCCTGATCGCCATGGTTGCCATGGTCTTCACAGCCATGAGTTATGGCCGCATGGCGCGCGTGTATCCCAGCGCGGGTTCGGCTTATACCTACGTGGGGCGCGAGCTGCATCCTTCGCTCGGCTACGTCACCGGGTGGAGCATGACCATGGATTACATCCTCAATCCATTGATCTGCACGATCTGGTGCGCCAAGGCCATGGCCGATCTGCTGGCCGGAACTCCATACCAGATTCCTTATCCGGGGCTGCTGTGGCCGCTGTTTTTTGCCGGGCTGTTTACAGCGCTGAACCTGCGCGGAGTGCAGACTTCGGCCCGCATCAACAAGACTCTGTGCGCAATTATGGGCGCGGTGATTCTGGCGTTCTTCTGGTACACCATCCGCTACATCTTTCATTTGCCGCAATTTCCGGAAGTGTATTTCTTGCGTCCGTTCTACAACCCGCAAACTTTCACCATCAGCCGGGTCTTTCATGGAACTTCAGTGGCGGTGCTTACCTATATTGGATTCGATGGCATTTCGACGCTGTCGGAAGAGGTCGAGAATCCCAAGCGCAACATTTTCCTGGCAACGGTGCTGGTCTGCGTCATCACCGGATTTCTGGCCGCGGCCGAGGTTTACGGCGCCCAGTTGCTGAGCCTGCAGCATTTCGGCAAGGACTTCGGCGTCTTCGCGCAATTCGGAGACGAGAACGTATTCAGCCACGTTGCCGGCATTGCGGGCGGCGTTCTCATGACCAAGGCGATCAGCATCACGCTGCTGATCGCGACCATCGGCTCCGGCATGGGATCGCAACTAGGCGCGGCGCGCCTGCTTTACGGCATGGGGCGCAGCGGCGCCATTCCCAAGAAGTTTTTTGGAGCGATCCATCCGCGAACGCACATTCCCGCTAATAATGTGATGGTCGTGGGTGGGATTGGGCTACTCGGGGCGTTTCTTATCAGCTACGACGATGGCGCCAACCTGCTCAACTTTGGAGCGCTGATCGCATTCATGGGCGTCAATCTGGCCGCGCTCACGCACTACTATATTCGGGGCGCGGATCGGACGCTGGGGCAATTGATTCCACCGATTCTTGGTTTCATCATCTGCTTCCTGCTTTGGATCAGCTTGAGCGAGAAGGCTAAGATTCTTGGGGCGATTTGGATGGTGGTGGGAATCGCTTATGGCGCGTGGAAGACGCGCGGGTTCCAGAGTGATCTGGTGAATTTCGACGTGCCGCCGGAAGAGTAGGGAATTGTTGATTGCTGATTGCTGATTTGAAAATCGGCAGCGCAAGACGCAACGCTTGCCCGCGGAGATCCTGGCGGAAATATCCTCTCGCTGTCACAGCAGTCTGTGACGGCGTGCCACAGTTGGGCAATCGGTTAATTGGGCAAGCTGATACCTGATACTGGGCAGGTCCGGATACTCCGGAGTTTCAGCGTTGCCCAATTAACGAATCGCCCAATTGTTTGTGATCTACAGTGTTTTGAATGCCTTACCGCGCCTCTTTCCGCTTTCCCGACCTTGCTTTCCGGACTCTGCTTTCCGGACTCTGCCTCACGCCAAAAATTCAATGGTAGTGATCACCACCAACACCGGGCGGCAGCCCCGAGCTATTCGAGGTAGCTTACCTGGTCGCCCTGATTAGATGCCCTCTGTCCCACCTCGCATGGGGTGGTTGTGGGTGCCATGAGTTTCCTAGGACTAGGCACGGCTTTAACATCCAGGCCTTACTCTGCCAGATTAAGAAAGTCGGCCTGTGGAAGGAAAGGTCAGATGTCACATGGAGGTGAAAATAGCTGTGGAAAACTTTGAGGCCGCCGTCTTCTTAGAGGGACAGGCGATGAGAGAATTCCCTTTCTGGACCGTTACACCGACTGCTGAAATGGGGTCCTTCGGCTGCGGTTGTGCTTCGCTCTCGCGAAGCGCAACCTTCGCTCAGGATGACAACGCTAGTTTATAATTGGTGGATTCTGCTGCATACCTCCGGAGCGATAAGAAAATGATTCGATTTTTGCAAACTGAGGGACCGGTCAAGAAAATTGTGCTCAGCGGGTTGTTGCTGCTGATTTGCGGAGCCATGGTGATCGCCTTTATCCCAGGCAATCTAACTGACCTGGTGGGCGGCGCGCCCGGCAAGGGAATTGTCGCCAAGATTAGCGGTGAAGATATTAGCGCGGAGCAGGTTCGCACGACGGCGCGGGATATGGCCCAACAGCAGGCGCAGCAGTACGGCAAGAACGCGTCGATGCTGATGCCGTTTCTGATGCAGCAGGATATTCAGCGGGCGGCCGATCAATTGATTGGCCGGGAGGCGCTGCTGATCCAGGCGCAGCGCCTGGGGTTGAAGGCTACGCCAGAGGAAGTGAAGGACGAACTGCAGCACGGCCACTATGCCTCCGTGTTCTTTCCGGGAGGAAACTTTATTGGCCAGGCCGAGTACGAAGGGTTGCTGCAGCAACACGACCTTACGCCCGCAATGTTTGAAGACAGCGTGCGCAAGGAGATTTTGATCGGCAAACTGCAGGCGATGATTACCAACACGGCGTCGGTGAGCGATGCCGCCATCCACGAGCAGTTCGCCAAAGAAAATACCAAGGTCAAGTTCGATTATGCCGTCCTGATGCAGGACGACATCAAGAAGGGACTTCATCCCACCAACGAAGAACTCAAAGCTTATTACGCCAGCCACCAAAAAAGCTACGCGAACTCCATTCCGGAGAAGCGCAAGATCAAATATGCCGTGGTGGATACGGCCAAGATTGCCGTGCAGGTTACTCCGGACGAGCTGCAGGCTTACTACAATGCGCATCGCGATCAGTATCGTGTCTCCGAGCAAGTGAAGGTCAGCCACATTCTGATCAAAACGCCGCTCCCCGGCACAGATGGGAAAGTGGATGAAAAAGGCGTGGCCGAAGCGCAAAAGCGCGCCGAGGATTTGCTGAAGCAACTGAAGGCGGGAGCGAAATTCGAAGACCTCGCCAAGAAGTATTCCGAAGATCCGGGCAGCGCCAAGGAAGGCGGATCGCTGGGATGGATCGGCAAGGGGCGGACGGTGCCGGAGTTTGAGAAGGCCGCATTTTCGCTGCCCAAGGGGCAGATAAGCGACTTGGTGAAGAGCAGCTACGGCTTCCACATTATTCGCGTGGATGACAAGCAGGACGCGCACATGAAGACGCTCGATGAGGTGAAGGCCGAGATCGAGCCCATCGTGAAGGAGCAGAAGGCGCAAGATGCCGCGCAGAAGCAGGCGGATGAATTGTTGCAGCAGGCGAAGACCAAGGGCTTGGATGCGGTGAAGGGCGTGCCGGTGGTGACTTCAGACTTCTTCAGCCGCAGGGATGTTGTGCCGGGATTGGGTCCGGCGCCGCAGTTCATGGACGCAGTGTTCACGGCTTCACAAAATTCCCCGCCGGAGATGGCTTCAACGTCGCAGGGTTTTGCGGTGTTCCAACTGCTGGCGGTGAAGCCGCCATCGACGCCCACGTTCGACGAGATTCGTACGCGAGTGGAAACCGAATTCAAGAACGAACGCTCGAGCGTCCTGCTCACACAGAAAACCCAGGAGCTTTCTAACCGCGCCAAGGCTGAGCACGATCTGAAGAAGGCGGCAAAAGAGCTGGGCGCGACCATGAAGACCAGCGACTTCGTGTTGCCCGATGGCCAGGTTCCCGATATCGGCTCGATGAGTGGAGAAGCTTCCGTGGCGTTCACCATGAAGCCGGGAGACATCAGCGGCCCGATCAACAGCGGAGGCACCGGGGCGGTGATTTCACTGCTCGAAGTGCAGGCTCCCACGGACGCCGACTTCGCCGCCAAGCGCGACGAGATTCGAGAGCAGTTGCTGCAGAGCGAGAAGCAGCAACTCTTCGGGCTGTATGTGAACAACGTGCGGGTTCAGATGGAAAAGTCAGGCAAGATCAAGATCAACCAGGAAGAAATGAAGGCGCTGACCCATCCGGAGAGCGAATCGTAAATCCGAACTGTCGTCCTACGCGTCGCTCGGGATGACAAAGTGTAATTAAGAAATTCCAGGTAATCCAAGTTTGCATGCCGTTTCCGCGCGCCGCAGGCATTTTGTTGCATCCCACGTCGTTGCCTTCGCGCGGCGGCATCGGAGATTTTGGTCCGGCCACGTATGAGTTTGCCGACTCGCTAGCCGCGGCTCGCCAGGGACTGTGGCAAGTTCTGCCGCTGGGGCCGCTGGGTTACGGCAATTCGCCTTATTCCTCTATTTCAGCCTTTGCCGGCAATCCGCTGCTGATTAGCCTGGAACGATTGGCCAGCCACGGCTGGATCGATGCGGCCAAGCTCTCCGCGCTTGATGCCGCCACTTCTTCCAACTCCATCGCGGTTGAGTACGACCACGTGTTTGCCGCGAAGATGCCGCTGCTGTTTGAGGCCGGGCGCAATTTTGTTAAGTCAGCTTCAGACGGCGCGCGGCAACGCTTTGAACGCTTCTGCTCAGAGAACGCTTGGTGGCTCGACGATTTTGTTTTGTTCGATGCGCTGCGTGCGCAGCAAAAGCTGGCGAGCTGGCATGAGTGGCCGGCGGAATTGGCGCATAGTGAACCGCTCGCTCTGCAGCAGGCCCGGAACGATCTGGCGATTGACCTGAAAATCCGCAGCGCCTTGCAGTTTGCTTTCTACGAACAGTGGCAGGCGTTGCGGCGGTATTGCGCGGAGCGTGCGATTCGCATTGTGGGCGACATCGCCATCTTTGTGAACTACGACAGCGCCGACGTGTGGATGCATCGCGAACTGTTCCGGCTGAAGGAAGACCTGGAGCCGGAAGTCGTCTCCGGCGTGCCCCCTGATTTCTTCAGCAAGACGGGACAGCGCTGGGGCAATCCGCTTTACCGCTGGGATGTGATGAAGACGCGGGGCTACCAGTGGTGGGTGCAGCGGCTGCGCTGGGCGACGCAGAACTGCGACTACATTCGCCTCGATCATTTTCGCGGGTTCGACCAGTTCTGGGAGATTCCGGCGGCCGATCCCACCGCGGTGAACGGCCGCTGGGTGGATGGTCCGCGCGACGACCTGTTTCACAAATTGCGCGAGGCGCTCGGCGGCTTGCCATTCTTTGCGGAAGATTTGGGCTACATCACACCGGAGGTGTATGCGCTGCGCGAACGGCTGCAGATACCCGGGATGGCCGTTTTGCAGTTTGGCTTTGGCGATGAGGGCGCGCACATGTATTTGCCGCATCGCGCCGCCGGCAAGGTCATCTATACCGGAACGCATGACAATGACACCACGGTGGGCTGGTGGAACTCGGGAGCGAGCGAGCACGAGCGGCGCAACGCGGAAGCTTACGTCGGCCGCTGCGACGATGGGATTCAGTGGGCGTTCATCCGCGCGGCGCAAACCTCACCGGCCGAGTTTGCCCTGATCCCGCTGCAGGATGTGCTGGGACTGGGCAGCGAGGCCCGCATGAATACTCCCAGCCTGCACGGCGGAAACTGGAAATGGCGGTTTGCTCCGGGGCAATTTACGGCGGAATTGGCTGCCAAGCTTGCGCTTCTCGCCGAAGTGACGGATCGTCTGCCGAAGAAATTCAACGTCCGGCCGGATGAGGACTTCGCAGCTTGAGTCCTAAGTTCATTAACCACTAAGGACGCTAAGGTTCACGAAGGTAGTGCGAACTATGTTCGAGCTATTCGCTTTGCGCCTTGCCTTGGATCGTGTATAGAGGTTACGGAGAGTTTTCTTGGCGACGGAACCCATTGTCGAAGCGCGGGCGATTGAGAAGTCGTATCCCCAGCCCGATGGGACGCGCATTCAGGTGGTGGGTCTCACGGACTTCACCATCGAGCCGGGGAAAATTATTGCTCTGCTGGGCGCCTCCGGCTGCGGCAAGTCGACGCTGCTGCGCATTCTGAGCGGACTTTCGCAGCCGTCATCGGGCGCGCTGTTCTGGCATGGCAAGCCGCTGAACGGTCAGGCGCCCAATGTGGCCATCGTCTTCCAGAGTTTCGCGCTGTTTCCCTGGCTCACGGTATTGGAAAACGTTGAGGCGCCGCTCGAAGCGCGGGGCCTAGCGGCCGTTGAGCGCCGCAAACGCGCGTTGCGCACGCTGGATACGGTGGGCCTCGACGGCTTCGAGACGGCTTATCCCAAAGAGCTTTCCGGCGGCATGAAGCAGCGCGTGGGTTTTGCGCGCGCGCTGGTGGTGGAACCGGAAGTTTTGTTCATGGACGAGCCGTTCTCTGCGCTCGACGTGCTCACGGCGGAGAACCTGCGCGGTGAACTGCTGGAGCTGTGGCTCAATAAGAAAATGCCCACCAGCGCCATCTTCATCGTCACGCACAACATCGAGGAGGCGGTGATACTTGCCGACCGCATCGTGGTGCTGGGCAGAAACCCAGCCCGCATTCGCGCGGATTTTAACGTGCGCCTTTCGCATCCTCGCGACCGCAAGTCTGCGCGCTTTGTGGAACTTGTGGATTACATCTACAAAATCATGACCGAGCCGGACGTCGAACATGCACCGCCCGATCCCGAGAGCACCGGAGAAATTGTATTGCCGCCGGGAGGCCTGAAGCGAGGGCAAGCTCCGGTAAAGACGAGCAAGTACCAGATACTGCCGCACGCCCGCGTGGGCGGAATTGCCGGCCTGCTCGAACTGCTGCACGATCGCGGCGGCCGCGAAGATCTGTTTCGCCTCGCCGAGGATTTGGTGATGGACGTCGAGGACCTGTTGCCCATCCTTGAGGCCTGCCAGTTGCTGGGTTTCGCCTGGCTGAAGGAGGGCGATGTAAAACTCTCGGAGCAGGGAGCGGAGTTCGCCGATGCTGACATCCAGACGCGAAAAGTTTTGTTCCGGCAGGCGGCGCTCGAGCACGTCACCATCCTGAAGCAGATCGACAGCATTTTGAAGAAGAAGTCCGACCACTCGATCAACGACGAATTTTTCCGCGATATTCTCGACGAGCATTTCGCCGACAACGAAGTGCAGCGGCAGTTCGACACCGCCATGAACTGGGGCCGGTACGCAGAGATTTTCGATTACGACCGCGAGCACAGCCGGCTGATTCAAACCGAAGCAGCGCAAGTTGACGCAGCACCGGCGCAACCGGCTATTGACAACCACCTTTCAACTCCAACGCCGAAGCCTTAATCAGGTAGCGGGTAATCGAACGCAACCACGAAGGACACGAAGTCGCACGAAGGAAACCCTATGGAGCTAAAAGCCTTCGTGATACTTTGTGTCCTTCGTGGTTCATGGGTTCTTGCGTCTATGACGCCCGACTGGCGAAATTCCGGATGAAGGGAAAAGCCATCGCATGAAGAAGAGCATCACGCTGCGCGGATTCTCGGCATATCGCCTGTGGTCGCAATTGCCGAGCCTCGAAACTTCGCGCCTGCCCGACGTCATCATGTTCGCGGCAGGGATCGCGATCTTTTATGGGGTGGCCAGCGTGGGCCGCACCTGGTTTGGCCCCTTCACTCCGACGGTCGAGATTTCGCGCAGCGTGCGGGCGCTGCCCGCTTATGCCGGCTATTCGCTGTTGCGCATCGCCATCGCTTACCTGTTGAGCCTGATCTTCGCGCTGGTGTATGGCTACATTGCGGCGTATAACGTGCGCGCGGAGCGCTTCATGGTTCCGCTGCTCGACGTGTTGCAGTCGATCCCCGTGCTTAGCTTTCTTCCTCCCGTCATGCTGGCCATGGTCGCGCTTTTTCCCGGCAGGCAACTCGGAGTGGAGATGGGGACCATCCTTCTCATCTTCACCAGCCAGGTGTGGAACATGACGTTCAGCTTTTACGCCTCGCTGAAAGGCATTCCCAGCGAGATGCGGGAAGCCGCAACCATCTACCGCTTCAGTTCGTGGCAACGCTTCACGCAATTGGAGCTGCCCGCTTCGGCCATCGGCCTGGTGTGGAATTCGATGATGTCGGTGGCGGGAGGATGGTTTGCGCTGATGGTGTGCGAAATGTTCGTGCTGGGGCAACGCGATTTTCGCCTGCCCGGCCTGGGCTCATATCTGCAGACAGCGGCCAGCGCGGGCGACACCACTTCGATCCTGTGGGGCATAGCCACAATGGTCCTGCTGATCGTGCTGCTTGACCAGTTTGTGTGGCGGCCGGTGATTGCGTGGGCGGAAAAATTTAAAGTGGAGCAGGTGGAAAGCACGGATGCTCCGCGATCGTGGGTGCTCAACCTGGTACAGCATTCCAGCGGGCTCGGCAAGATTCGGCAGAAAACGCTACAGCCGCTGGGGGAGCGACTGCTTCTGTATTTTGCCCGGAAGCATACGGACGAGAATCCGAAGGAAGCTGCGCCAGTATGGCATGAGTGGCTGGTGCGCACTGTGGCCGTGTTGGCGCTGGCCGGCATTGGCTACGGCGTGGTTCGTGTCGCCATCGTTCTCAGCGGTTTGGGCAAAGTCGAATTGCATGCGACCGCCATCGGCCTGGGCGCGACTTTCTTGCGCGTGAATCTTGCCTTGCTGCTCGCCGCTCTGTGGACGATTCCGGTAGGGGTGGCGATTGGCCTCAATCCCCGGCTGGCGCGCATCGCGCAACCGCTGGCGCAGATTGCGGCGTCTGTGCCCGCAACGGCGTTGCTGCCGGTAATTCTGCTGGTGCTCATTCGCTTGGGAGGAGGAATGGGGCTGGCGTCGATCGTCGTGCTGCTGCTCGGCACGCAGTGGTATGTGTTGTTCAACGTGATCGCCGGCGCGATGGCAATCCCCACCGATTTGAAAGAATGCTGCTCGGTGTTTCGCATGCAGGGCTTCGAACGCTGGAAGAAGCTTATCTTGCCGGGGATTTTTCCTTATCTTGTGACGGGAATGGTGACGGCTTCGGGCGGGGCGTGGAATGCCAGCATCGTTGCCGAGTACTTCAACTTCAAAGGGCAGACCTACAGCACAACCGGTCTGGGTGCGACCATCCAGCGAGCAAGCGACAGCGGTGATTTCCACCTGCTGCTAGCCGCGACCATCATGATGGCGGCCACCGTGGTGACGGTGAACCGGCTACTCTGGCGCAAGCTCTTTACGCTGGCAGAGACCCGCTTCCGCCTGGAAACGTAAGAGCAGTGGTCAGTGGCCAGTGATCAGTTGCCAGTCTTTAGCCGAAGTGACAACGTTGTTCGTCTCCCACTGATTCTGGCCACTGGCCACTGACCACTGGCACTGCTTCTGGTTACTTTCGAGTTTCTCTCACTCCACATTTCATGAGCTTTTAACCTCCTCTTCATCCTGCTGCAAAGCGTCTGCGCTATTTCTTTAATATGCCATCCAACCATTCGCGCGAGGAAAAAACGCAGGCGGAAGTGTTGTCGCAGGCCGAGGGATTTCCCGGCATTCCGGCCTTGGCAGAGAGGTTTGTCCCGGTCGATAAAGTGCGAGCGCTATATCGGCGGGTGCAAGAGTCTGCCGAAGGTTTTGGGCTGGACAGCCTGCTGGCAGAAATGCGGATAGATCTGCGCGTTGACGCTATGGACGCAGCGCGGATTCCTGCCACCGGCCCGGTGGTGGTTGTGGCCAATCATCCGTTTGGCATGTTGGATGGAGCCGTGCTCGCGGTGCTGTTGACCCGCGCGCGGCCGGACGTGAAGGTGATGACCAATTATCTTCTGCGCGATGTGCCGGAACTGGCGCGGCATTGCATATTCGTAAATCCGTTTCAGAGCGGCCCGCTTCAGAATGACCCGGCAGTAAACGCTCACAACATCGACATTAACCGGCGCGCAGTGCGGGAAGCACTTGCCTGGCTGCAGCAAGGCGGAATGCTGGCCATCTTTCCCGCGGGCGAAGTTTCGCACTGGCAATTCCCTCAGGCGGAAATCGCCGACCCAGCGTGGAATGATACCGCAGCGCGTCTGATTCGGCGGACGGGTGCGGCTGCCCTTCCGGTTTATTTTTGCGGACGAAACAGTGTGGGCTTTCATCTCTTCGGGATGATTCATCCGCGTTTGCGCACTGCGTTCTTGTTGCAGGAGTTTCTGCATCAAGAAGGACGAACGGTGGAAGTACGCGTGGGCAGCGAGATTCCCGGCGATTCCATCGTCGGCATCGGGAACGATCGTGAAGCGATCGAGTATTTGCGCTGGCGCACTTATCTGCTGGCGCGGCGAAGCCGGCCAGAGAAATCATGGCCGGTAAGTGTGAGGTCCAAACTCTCAGAAAAAGTCCAGGAGCCCATCGCCGTCGCCGAGCCGGCGGGATTGCTCGTGGAAGAATTGAGCCGGCTTGCCGGCGACCGTTGCCTGGCGGACAGCGGCGATCTGGCGGTCTATTTGGCGAAGGCCAACGAAACACCACGACTGTTGCAGGAATTGGGACGCTTGCGGGAATTGACGTTTCGTCTGGCGGGCGAAGGCACTGGCAAGCGGCTGGACCTCGACCGCTTCGACCGCTACTACTGGCATGTGTTGTTATGGCACAGAAACAAGCAAGAATTGGTCGGCGCTTACCGCGCGGGAAACACGGCGGAGATTCTCGCAGAGCGTGGAGTGAACGGGCTTTACACAAGCACGTGCTTCCGCTACGATCCGCGCCTGTTCGAGAAGTTCGGCCCGGCGCTAGAACTGGGACGTTCTTTTGTGAGACCGGAATACCAGCGGCAGTACGCTCCGCTGCTTTTGTTGTGGAAGGGAATTGCGCGGTTGCTGGCGACACACGCGGAAACTCCTGTGTTGTTTGGCGCAGTCAGCATCAGCAACGATTACAGCAAAGCTTCTCGCGAGATGATTTACCGCTTCTTCGAAGCGCGCATACAGGAAGACGAGTTGGCGGGGATGATCGAGCCGCGCCGGCCGTTTCGTCCGGCGGGCTTGCGGCCGTGGGATTGCCGCGCCATGTGCCATGCTCTGCGCGATGTGGAAGAACTTTCGCAGCCGATCACTGACGTGGAAACCGACGGCAAGGGCCTGCCCATCCTGTTGCGGCAATATGCGAAGATTGGCGGGAAGCTGCTGGGCTTCAACGTGGACCGCAAATTCTCCAACGTGCTCGACGGGCTCGTGGTAGTCGATCTGCGCAAAACCGCACCTGCCGTGCTGGAACGCTACATGGGACGCGAAGCCGCGATGCAGTTCAGAACCCGCCACGGATTGTGAGAGCGGCCTCCAAAGGAGCCAACTATCTTCTTGGCCGCAGCTTCGTTGCCTCTTTCGGCAGAATGCAAGTCTGAACAGAATCTTTCAGAGCTTCTTCCAGGCGAACCCCGAGAGCTGCGAGATCTTTTGCACTCATCAACTGCTGCAGGCGCTCGAAGAGTTGGCGTTCTTCTTTACGGATGTGGCCGGAAAGCTGTTGTGCGAAAGCAGGCAGGCCTTCGGCGGACATGACGTGCTGTCTTGCCTGCGAAAAAGATTCGCGAAGCGCAGCATGGTCGGCGATCAGCTCTTCCACCAGCGGGACTAATTCGCGGAACCGGCGAGCAGCCGGGAATAGCACTTGTTCTTCTGCCGAGAAATGAATCTTGATTTCCAGTTCGAAGTGCTGCTCTATCTCCGCCTGCCAGGATTCAAGATCCGTGACGGGGATGGGTTCGGCGCGATCGATGCGCACGCATAGAGCCAGCGCGCGCTGATGTTGATGCGAGAGCGGAATCAGGCTTTTATCGCGCAGCATGTGGCGCACACTGATCTCGAAGGGCCGTCACGCCGCCGTCACCGGTTCCGCAGCTTCGGGGATGGCGGGACGCACCGTCAGCCAGTCGGTGCGAACGCGCTCCCACTCCTGGATGAGCATGCCGTTGGCTTCGAAGAAGCTGCGAATGCGCGCACGTTGCCATCCTGCAATTTCTTCGAGGATGGGCGCCAACACCGCCAGAGCGCTGGTGCTGAGCACCGTGCGCTTCGCGATTTGCGAAACGTGGGGCGACTCCGAAACCGCGATGGTGAGGCCGTCGCGCGCATTGAGCTGCAACATCACGTGAATGTCGGAGCTGCCGTCCCCCGAGTAGATGACGTGATCGGGCCCGGTGACGTGCTCGGCGAGCAACTGGTTGAGCACCGCGACCTTGCCGTAACCCGCAGTAGCGCGAATAATTGTGTCGATCTCGCCGTTAGCTTTGTAGCGGAACTCGGTGCCGTAAATGTGATCTTCGGGAACTATGCCCTCAAGGGCCGAATGAATCACCTCGACCGGCGCAGCCGAGAGGACGTAAAAGTCGAACAAGTATCCGTCCACGCCCTTTTCGAGAATCTGGTAAAGAAGTTTGATGTCGCCTTTGAGCCGGATGCGCTTGCCTACTTCGTGAAGATGCTCCCTCCGCACCTTCGCTTTGAACTCGGGATCATGGAGCAGGAGATAGGCGAGTTCCGCTCCCTGCTGCACCAGGTTGATCTTCGCCATGCCTTTGGCTTTGCGTTCGAACTCCGCCGTAGGAATCCCAACCAATTCCGCGAGCACGTAGCCGGAATCGTTGAAGGTTAACGTCTGATCGAAATCGCTTGCGAAAATATAGCGTTTCAAAGGTTTATCTGCCATATGAGCCTTAGATTCGCCGTGCCTTGGCGAGGATCATCAAAAGAATCGATAGCGATTATATGCGGTTCGCGTTGAGCGATTGTTAACAGGATAGAACCGGATGGACCGCGAAAGACACGAAGGTCACAAAGGCACTGTGTTTATGGTTTCCGACCAACCACTGCTGCTGCCCGCCTTTACTAAATTCGCGGACGCGTCCAGAATAGAAGGTCGGCTCGCGAAAGTGACAAAGAACTGGGCCGGCAGCCGAAGTCAGCCGTAATAAGCTCAACTACATACAGGAGTCCTCATGCCAGCATCTGGTGAACTGATCCGCTCGATGAATTACGTGGAAGACATTACCAATACGTTGCGACGCATCTGCCTTTCGATTCCGGCGATGAACCCTGAGGAGCGCAAACGGCTGGCCGATTCTCTGCGCGCTGCTGACGACGCCATCAATGCCGCGATTGCCGATCTCGAGAAGGCGGCCCAATAGTGGCGCAGGTGAAAACCGTCGCGGTAATTGGCGCCGGCATTATGGGCCGGGGCATTGCCCACGCCGCGGCATTGGGCGGTTATCGCACCATTCTGGAAGACCTGTTGCCCGCAGCGTTGCGGCGCGCTGAAAGCGAAATCCGGGCCAATCTCGACAAGGCGGTTGAACTCGGAAAAGTATCTTCGCTGGACGCCGACGCAGCATTCCAGCGGCTGGAGTATGCGGGCTCGGTGGATGAAGCCGCGCGCGAGGCTGATCTGGTGATTGAGGCGGTTCCAGAGGAGATGGAGTCGAAGATTGAGATTTTCACTCTGCTCGACAAGATCTGCCGTCCGACGACGATTCTGGCTTCGAATACTTCTTCTCTCAGCATCACCGAAATTTCGAGCGTGACTTACCGTGCGAAAAAATGCGTGGGCATGCACTTCTTCAATCCCGTGCACAAGATGAAGCTGCTCGAAGTGGTGCGGGCTTTGGAGACGGACGACGACACGCTCTCGACCGCCGTTGAAGTAGGCAAGCGGATGGGAAAAGAAGTTGTAGTGATCAAGGAAGCGCCGGGCTTCATCACTAGCCGCATCAACGCCATGATCGGCAATGAAGCGTTCTATATGCTGCAGGAAGGGATTGCCTCGGCCGCAGATATCGACAAGGCGCTGAAGCTGGGACTGAACCATCCCATGGGTCCGTTCGAGCTGGTCGATCTGGTGGGACTCGACACGCGCCTGAATATTCTCGAGTATCTGCACAAATCGCTGGGAGAGAAATATCGTCCCGCGCCGCTGCTCGTGCAGTACGTAAAGGCGGGACGTTTGGGACGCAAGTCGGGCCGCGGGGTGTTTGAGTATCCGGAAGCGGCAGTGTCCGCAGGAAAAGCAGGTTCCTCACTCGGCTTGGCGCCGGGTTCGGAATAACAAGGGCGTTGAGATAGTCTGCCTCGTTATTTCAACGTGCCGCTGGCCGTCGGCCAAAGCTTAGTCCTGCCAGGGCTGCGACTTTTTCTTTATCGACTCCCTTGCTCGCAATCAGAACCTGAAAGCTCTCGCCCATGCCCGCGGGCGTGACCAGATGCTTGAGTTGCAGCGCGACCTTCGCGCACTCCTGGGATAGGCGGCATTCTTCGAAGGCGTCGGCAAACTGATTGGCTTCGCCGATGCCCATCAGGAATTGGGATTGCGTGACAAGCTTGTGCGTCTGCATGCCATGTTTTTCGGCGGCGGCGGCGAGTGCCGTGAAGTTTACATCGGCGGTGATGTCTTGCTCGCCGGGGGCTTCATAGGGATTGGCGCTGATGGAATGTTGCCGGATCGCTTTCACAGTTCCGCGATGGCGGCCGTCAAGCTGTTCTTCACGGGTATAGCCGTAGTCGATGGCGATGAGAAATCCGCGCTGGATGGTTGCAGCGATACGATCCATAAATTGTTGCGCAGCCAGAGTCGCTTCAATGCGTTCGTGCGGCTCGGGATGAACGGAGTAACGGTCGAGGAATTCCAGTTCTTCGGGCCAAGCCCTCGCCCAGGTTTCGATGAAGTGCCCGTCGCGTGCGTCGATGCGCAGGGATCCTTCTGCGCTTAGGACCTCGACTGGGAGGGCATCAAAGAATTCGTTAGCGAAGATGATCGCGCTGGGGGTCGACGCTTCGTCGGCAGAATAGATCGTGGTGAGTTCAGCTTTTCCGGATTCGAGATGGCCTCGCAGAGTCTGTCCGATTCGCTGTCGCAACGCCGGCGAGCTTTCGACGAGGACATAGCGCAGTGCGCGGAAGAAATCCGGAAACTTCTTTTCCCCCCAGTCCAGCACGTCTTGCGCGAACAAGCCGCGGCCGGGGCCGAGTTCGACCAGGTCGATGCGCTCGGGTGAGCCGAGCGTGCGCCACATTTCGTCGAACTGGCGGGCCAGAAGACGGCCGAAGACGGCGTGCACATCGCTTGACGTGTAGAAATCGCCGGCCTTGCCGAATTGCTCTGCGTTTCGCGAATAATAACCGAGTTCGGGATGGTAGAGGCAGAGTTCCATGTAGCGCGAGAAGGGAATGGGGCCGCGCTCGCTAATTTCCTGCTCGATCTTTTGGCGAAGCCGATTCACAATCCCTTTCGGCGGCGGTCGGCTTGGTCTTGCGGGGTGCGGATGAACATTTCGACGAAGTAGTCGTGCAGCGCGTCGTAGAGCTGGCGCTGGAAGCTCCATTCGAACTGCGGGTGGTCGAGGTCGCGGGGATGCAGTTCGAGATAATACGTGTGCATGGGAATAGAAGCATCTTTGAACTGGATCATCAGTTCGACGCCTTCGCCCTTGGTGCGCGCCGAAAAGTTCAGCAGAGGATGCTCGTAGAGGCGGAGTTGAGCGAGGACTCGGTCGAGGCGCGTAGCAGCGGTTTCGGGCACAGAGCGATTGTAAAGCAGGTTTGGTGTTACCTACTGTCTCGTCGCCGTGGGGTCGGGGAGGGTTTGTAAACCCCCACGCCTCCGGGGAGGTGCGTGGGGGTTTCGCGCAACGTCTGAGCGAGGGGTCTCAATCCCGCCAGACGCCGTTGTTCAAGCATCTATCAGCAATACGCAGCCGGGGCTTGCGAAGTTCCCGGCCGTGTTTAGTTCTTTAGACCGACGGCAGACGAAAAAGTTAGCTGAGGCGGAGGTCGATAGAAAGTTTGTCCGCCGGCGGGGCGAAGTTGATTTCCGGCCTGGCGATCACTGTGCCGGAGCCATGTCTTTGCCAAGGCAAAGACGCGGGAACTCAAGCGCGACTTGTGCGATGCCGATAGTCCTTAGAGGGACACATTGCCTTGCTCTTGAGGGCTCGAGGCAAACCATGCTTCAGGAAAACATCCCGCGCTCCAGCGCGGGCGCTCGCCGTGAAACCGGTGGAGCGCATACCGCTCTCCACTACGTGCTGGACGCTGAGAAGCGGCTGGTAGTGGTTAAGTTTCGAAAGAAAGTAACCGTCCAGGATATCGAGAGCTATGCGGCTGGGCTGCGGGCGCATCCGCAATTCAAACCGGATTTCTCCGAGATCGCAGACCTGAGCAAAGTGGAAGAGCTTGATCTGCAGGCAGATGAATTCATTCGCCTGGCGGATGAGATCGATCCTTTTTCACCACAAGCGAGGCGCGCATTCGTTGCCCGCACCGCCGTCCAGAATCATGCCGCCCGCATGCACAAGATTTTGGTCGCCCAAAGGAATGTTTCAATTTTCCGCTCGGTCGAGGAGGCGGAACGGTGGATCGCCTCGTAGGCTGCTGCCCTGCGCCTGCGATGGTGGTGGAGTGTTTCCAGCCGTGCGATGGTCAGAATTCGAAGTAGCCTGCGGGTTGCGCTGTTGGACCCGCACCATCTGTACCGGTGGCCGGCAGCAAACCCAAGACCCCGCTCAAGCTCTCCCATGCCGCCTGATTCAGTGCGGGGTCGGAACCAACCAGATCGCGAATCATGTCCCACGCGGCCAGGTTGAGCGCGCCCTCCGGTGGCGGTCCCATGGCCAGAGAGACTGAGCATTGCGGGCAGAAAGAAATGCGATGGGCCGTGGACTTCTGGCGCGGTTTAATTCCCACCGTCTGGGCGAACATGTAGAGCGCGACCGATTTGTGTCCGGCCCCCAGCTCGCGATTACAGCGCAGGCAATGCATGTTCTCCAATGGCTATCTCCCGAGAGGGATTGCGGCCGGCAAGATATGGATATTGTCTCCGCGGATGCGTGCCGCGCAAGTGCGTAGAAAGATTCCCGTGCGCCGGCAAGCCCCATCGGCCGGCTTCCGGAAAGCGCGTACCAAGCTGTGCTCTAGGCAGAGGCAGGTGGCGTCATGCACTCTAATGCGATGAGCGCCAGTACCAGCAAGGCCAGGGATTCACGCCTGAGGTTTGTCAGGTCGACGGCTCGCACATGTCCAGTATCGGACCGGTTCGTTCGACTCTCCCGGCTTCGCAAATTGTGCGATTGCGAGCAGGTAGCCGCGGTGTGCTACCGGGTGCGTGGCGGTGCTGTCGAGTTCCTGCTGGTTCGCACGCGCGGCGGCGGGCGCTGGACTTTCCCCAAAGGCAGCGCAGAACCGGGACTGACCCAGGCCCAGGCAGCGGCGCTGGAAGCGTTCGAGGAAGCAGGCGTGCATGGCCGGATCGAAGAAGCTTGCTTCGCGCAGTATCGCCGCAAACTGGAAGAAGGTGAGAGTCGTGCCTCGAGACATGGTGAAAAAGGGATTGCAGTCAACGCATATCTTTGCGAAGTGTCGCGGCTCAGTCCTCCGCAGGAATCCAGGCGGGATCGCACCTGGTTTTCTGTCGAGGACGCGCGGCGGCGATTGCGCGAAGGACGCAAGCGCGATGGCGCAGCCGAATTCGTCCGCGTGGTTGAGAAGGCTGTAGCCCGCATTCAGCTGTTGCGCGGCAGGATCGGCATGGTGAACGATCGTCGGCAAGAAGATCGGCAACAATATGGCGGTCAGCAGAAAGACGCGCTGCAGAAAGTACGATTCGATTTTACCGAGGCTTATGGCCGGGCTGATGAAACTTCGCTCATTCCACAACTTGGTCGCCAGCTCAACGACATCCGGAGATCCGCCGCACCTATGGTTGACCCACACTCCCGCGAAGTCCTGCCATGCGAGGTTCTGGAATTCGCCGCGCGGGAGAAGAAGTCCAAAGCCTTGGGAACCGGCGCCAAAACCGGCTGAACCACCTCTTCCTTTCAACTACTGGGCTTGGTTCTTAGGCCGCTCGTATGGCTTCTGCAAATATTTGCGCGCGTCTTCGAGAGCGGCAAACGTATCGTCGTTGGTCTGGATGGCTTGCCGGTATTCGTTGATGGCGCGCTCGCGCTGGCCGGTGACATCGAAAATTTTGCCCAGCTGGATGTGGCTCCAGACTTCAGTCCAGCGCGGATCCCCATTGCCGTTGATCGAGGCGCGGTAGGAGTTGGCCGCGGACTGGTAGTTTCTCTGCAGGAAGAAAATCTCTGCGATGCGGTAATGGGCCAGCGAGCTGTTTCTGTTCTGGTCGAGCGCCTTGTTGAACTCGGCCAGCGCCCCGGACAAATCGCCCTGCTGCTGCAGCGCCTGCCCGCGCAGAATGGAGGAACGCATCTTCACGTCGGAAGAGTTGGTGAGCACGTGATGGTCAGGGTCGATGGTAATGCGGCGTGGGCGTCCAAAGGTTTCGATGGCGAAGGTTGAATTGGTGCCCACCACATCGAGCTTCTTCTCTACCGTTTTGCCGTCGGTATCAATGCGCACTTCGACGGGCATGCGGAATAAATCGAGATCCTGAGAAATCTCACCAGTAACGCGGAAGCCTTTGTTATTGCCCAGCCGGTAGGTGGTGTATTTCAACTTGAATTCTGGGGCGCCGGTGGAATCGAGCCACTGCGAGAAGAACCATGTGAGTTGTTGTCCGTAATATTTTTCGGCGATGGCGCGGAAGTCATCCATGCTGGCCGATTTTCCGGCATAGGTTTCGGCGAACTCGCGCATGGTTTTGAGGTAATTGTCCTCGCCCAGCACCCAGCGCAGCATGTGCAGGATCATCGCGCCCTTGTCGGTCACAAGCGACTGAAATTCGGTGGAGAAGGGGTCGAGCTTGCTGGCGCTCGAAAGCGGAACGGTGTCGTAGGCCAGCGCGCCCACCGACATGTCCTTGACCACTTCTTCCAGACCCGCCGCTCCGGCTGCGTTCTCCACGTACATAGCTTCCGAATAGCGCGAAAAGCCATCGACCAGCCACCAATCGTCTTTGGTCGCGGGACTCACCGAGACTCCCCACCATTGATGAGCAATCGCATTGGCCAGCAGGCGGTAGTTCGTTTTCTCTGTGATCGAAGGGCTGGCGAGAGCAGCGATCTCCGGAGCCCAGGCGTACGGAACCGTATCGCCGGGCAATTCCACCACGTTGAGCCTCTGCGACGGCGGCGTTCCATAAAGCGTGACGAAGTAACTGAACTCCTGGACCGCGGTGGTTGTGTATTCGGTAGCCAGCGCCTGATGGGTCGGCTTGAAGAAGACGTGCAGGTCCATTCCGGCTTCGTCGCTCTTATATTCCTGGAAGATGCCCGCGACGATGGTGCCGGGAAAGCTCGGTTTTGCGTAAACGAACGTGAATGTCTTCGTGGGAAGGCCGTTGGTATTGGGTTTCTTCGAGGGAGGATTCTCGGTGACGGTTTCCTTTCCGCTGCCGATCACGACCATGTGTGCCGGCACGGTGACGCTGATGGTCGAGGTGAAACGGTTCATCCCCCAGCCACTGACCGGAAACCAGCGGCCGGCGTACAGCAGGTAGCTGGTGTCGTCGCCAACGTAGGCGAGTTTGAGGCCGGGAACCGGGCTATCGTCGGCGGTCTCAAGCGTGCCTTCATATTCGAAGGTCAGCGTCGTGGAAGCATCCTTGGCCAGACCGGCAGGCAGCGGCACGCGCACCGTTGAATCCTGCGTAACGCGCTCGGCCGACAGCGGCTGGTTGTTGTCGTCGAGAACCCGGGTAACGCGCAAGTCGTTGTGCAGTTCGAAGACGGCGACGCTGATATCCTGCAGCGCGGTAAACCTGACCTTGGCCCGCCCCGAAATTTGATGCAGATGAGGCGTAAGCTCGACCTCGATCTGGTAATCGTCGACGCGCAGGTGCGTCTTCTCGGCGGCCCACGACGGAATCGCGACGAAAACCAATAGCAGCAGGGCAAGGGAACTGGAAAGGACGCTCTGGGCGCGCCGAAGGCCAATCTGCATTAAGGAGAGTCTCCAGGAAACGGCTAACCATTCCCTATGATGAAGATTCTCCCTTAAAAGATGCTGGGAGCACAAGGTTTAGCGGTTTTTCGGGCGTTCCCGCTCCAGCTAGGATTCCCGGTCGAGCCCAATCTCAAGGTTTAGACGAGTCTTGAGCGGGTGCGTGGCGGGTGAGCTTGCGCAGGAAGAATTCCTGAAAGATATTGCCGATGGCCCCGGCGCCAATGACGATGGCCGTATTCTCGAACGTTAATGCCGCCCCATTGCGGTTTTGCGCCGGATAGTACAGGTTGGAAATGCCGCCGGCGGCGAGATCTCCGATAATGAATGAATAATTCGGCTGCCAGTGCCCGTTATCGCCCTTACAGATGACTGCATTGGCCATGGCATACAGAACCCTCGACTTCCGGCTGCCCGTCCCCTTTATGAAATAACGCGGATCTTGCTTTAACAACGATGGCAGGATCGCGCTGCCAATAAAGGTTCCCGACACTTGGTCAGCGTAAGCGGCGCCGTAGCGCTTCGCATAGCCTTGCGCTCCCTGTCCGTATCCGCTGAAGGCATTGTCGGCCTGCTCAATTCCCGCAACGGCGCCCGTGACCACGAACGAAACCGGATCCGTGGTCGCCTTCCAGGCCAGCTTAAACTTTTGCTTCCTCGTCAGGGGAACCGCATTGGGGATGTAGCTGACGTAGAAATTCGGGAAGACTCCCAGCAGCCGCTGCTTCTCCTCCACCTTGATCTCATCTTCGGCGATTTGCTCCCTGGGCAGTGTCACCTCCACGTCTTCCGTGTTGCGGGCAACAGTCAGTGCGATCTGCGGGAGCAAATAATCCTCTCCCGCGTGAAGAACTCCCGATTTGTCCACAGGCGCAAAACCGGAGGCTGCAAACGAGAGTTGAAAAGGTCCAGGAGTTACCTCCGCGAAGATAAAGTACCCTTGGTCATCGGAGAGCGTTTCTTTTTTCCAGGCTGTACCGGCCGAGGTCGCGCCTGCCGGTGCCAGGGTCACTTTTACGCTCGCGATTACCGCGCCGTCTTGATCCACGACCGTACCGCTAATGCTTCCCGGTTGTAGCGGATCAGGCGCGGCCTGCGGGTTTGCATCTGGCGATTGCGTCGTGGTGGGTGCAGGGGCCTGTTGCGATTGAGCCTGCTGTGATTGACCCTGCTGTGATTGAGCGAAGCTCGATGCGTCAGTCGATATGCCGACGGCGGATGTCCACAGTATGAAGACCCACTTCGCGGCACGGCCCGCGCACCGCAGATCTCTGTTTGCGCCCTTGCTGCGCGATCGCATTTCTCTCAAAAGCAA
Source organism: uncultured Acidobacteriaceae bacterium (assembly GCA_963832755.1). GTDB lineage: Bacteria > Acidobacteriota > Terriglobia > Terriglobales > Acidobacteriaceae > Sulfotelmatobacter. The sequence continues at coordinate 64,277 of CAWHVM010000001.1, forward strand.
TCCTCATCCCTACCACAAGTCACATTATCCTTCTTTAGTGTAAGTATGTCTGATGCGAGAACTCGCACTAAGGGCTGTCTGTTGGCACTCTCGATTCTCCGATGAATCATTGGTTGGTCAGGGCTTACCGGTGGACAAAATAATTGCGGCGGCGCGATCTGCCGGATGTGGGGCCGGGCCAGCAGCTTCGCGTTGCGGGAGGAGTCGAGCTTTCACCTGGCTTAGGCCGTCCAGCATCCGGCTGCGCGCAGCGCCGTCGGGAAGAATCTCCCGCAAACGTGCAATCACATTCTGCGCCGTAAAGTCATGCTGCACGAGTTCCGGGACGACTTGCTCTCCGGCGATCAGGTTGACCATGGCGAAGCGCGGAACCTTCATTCGCGGCTTGCCCAGCAGATAAGTGAGCGGCGAAACGCGGTAGACCATCACAAACGGAGTGCGCATCATCGCAGCCTCCACGGTGGCCGTGCCGCTGGCGATGATGCCGGCGCGCGAATGCCAGAGCGCAGGCAGCGATTCGGGGACAAGCGTGACTCTTTGCTGCCCAATAAGATTCTGCAGGAAGGACTTGTCGAGCGTCGGCGCGACGGGAAGCAAAAACTCGTAGCCGGAACCAAGTTGCGCGGCGGCTTCGAGAATCGTCGGCAGGTTCATGCGTACTTCTTTCACGCGGCTGCCGGGCATGAGCGTGATCCAATGCTTTGCGGGGTCAAGATGAAATTGCGCGGCATAGTCGTTGCGTTCGATCGCCGGCTGCGGCAGGTCTGCGAGGGGATGGCCGACGAAGGTCGCATCGACTCCCCGGTCGCGGTAAAACTTTTCCTCAAAGGGAAAGATCACGAGCGCCTTGTCGATGTAGTTGCGGATGAGCCGCACGCGTCCCTGCCGCCAAGCCCAGAACTGCGGAGCAACGTAGTAGACAACAGGAATTCCGCGCCTCTTCATCTGCCGCGCCACGCGCCAGTTGAACGCAGGCGAGTCGATGACGATGGCGAGATCGGGCTTGCGCTTATCGGCCTCAGCGATCAGATGCTGGTAGAGGCCCAAGATCTTTGGCAGGTGGCTGAGAATCTCGGTGATCCCAACGACGGAAAGATCTTTCGCGTCAACGACAGTGTCGCAGCCAGCAGCGCGCATGCGCTCTCCGCCAACGCCGAAGAAATCGAGTTGAGGGTCGCGGCGATGCAACGCCTCGATGAGCTGCGCGCCATACATTTCCCCAGAAGCTTCGCCGGCTGAGATCAAGATTCGCAAGAGAGCATTGTAAGGCCGCGGATCAGTCATCCGCGCTGGCGGCGACCTCTGGCTCCCTGAAGCCATCCGCATTCGCGGGCGAGGGGGCCCGCGCCACATTCAGTTCCTGATCTTTGTATTGGAGCTGGTACAGCTTAAAGTAAATCCCGCGCTGGGCCAAGAGCTGCTGGTGCGTGCCCATCTCGCGCACCTGGCCTTTGTGCATGACGATAATCTTGTCGGCGCGCTGCACCGTCGACAGCCGGTGGGCGATGATCAGCGAGGTGCGTCCCTCCACCATGTGGTTGAGCGCATCGCGCACCCGGAATTCGGTTTCCGTATCCACGCTGGAAGTGGCTTCGTCGAGAATCAGAATCTTCGGTTCATGCGCCAGCGCGCGGGCAAACGAGATAAGCTGCTTCTGCCCGGTCGAAAGAGTTGAACCGCGCTCGCGAACTTCTTCGTCGAAGCCCTTGGGCAGGGCGCGGATGAAGTCGGCCAGGTTCACGTCTTCAGCAGCCTGCTCCACGTCTTCATCCTGAATGCGTTTTGTGCCCAGCCGGATATTTCCGCCGATGGTGCCGCTGAACAGAAACGGATCTTGCAGCACGACGCCGAAGCGGCTGCGCAGGTCGGCAAGGTCCATGTCTTTGACGTCGACGCCGTCGATTCTGACTGCGCCCTTCTGCACATCGTAGAACCGCAGCAGCAGCGAGATCAGCGTGGTCTTGCCCGCGCCGGTGTGGCCGACGATAGCTACAGTCTCGCCGGGCTCGATGGTGAAGGTTACGTCGCGGAGCACCCAGTCTGGGGACAGAGCCGCCGACCCTTCGGGTCGGGAACGGGCAGGAGTGCCAGTTCCCACACGAGCATTGCCGACGCCTTCCTCCGCTTCGCGGTAGGCGAACCACACATGATCGAATTCTATTCGGCCCGGGCCCTCGGGGCGCTTGGTTACGGCCGGCGAGACGACTTGCACCGGCGTATCCAGCAGCTTGAAGATGCGCTCGCTTGCCGCCATCGCTGATTGCAGGATGTTGTACTTCTCGCTGAAGTCCATGATCGGCCGGAAGAAACGCAGAGCATACTGAATGAAGGCGACCAGCACACCCAGCGTGGCCACCGTCGGCACCAGGCGGAATGCGATCAGCGTCTTCCAGTTGAAACTCAGGGCAACGCTGGTCACGGTAGTGCCGCGCATCACATCGCCGCCGCCGAACCAGATCACGCAGGCAATCGCGATCGCCGAGAGAATTTCGACCACGGGATAGTAGACCGCGTAGGCCAGGATCGCGTCTTTATACGCATCCATGTGGCTGCGGTTGATTTCAGAGAACTTTTTGTAGGCTTTGCGCTCGCGATTGAAGAGCTGCAGAACGACCATCCCGCTGATGTGCTCCTGCAGGTAGGAGTTGATGCGGGCGATAGCAACGCGAATGCGGCGGTAGGAATCGCGCACCCGGTCGCGGAAGATCTTGGTCGCAACCACGATGAACGGCAGCACCGCAAACGTGATGAGCGCCAGCTTCCAGTTCATGCACAGCATCACGCCCAGAATGCCGAAGAGCACGAAGAGGTCTTCAAAAATCGAGACCACGCCCGAGGTGAACATCTCATTCAACGCGTCGACGTCGGTGGTGACGCGCGTTACCAGGCGGCCGACCGGGTTCTTGTCGAAGAAGGCGACATGCAGACGCTGCAGGTGGCGGAAGATCTGGCGGCGAAGGTCGAACATCACTTTCTGGCCGGTCCACTGCATGTAATAGGTTTGCAGGAAATCGAGGAGGAAGCTGAAGACCAGCAGTCCGACATAAATGGCCGCGATCTGCGCGATGCCGGTGATGGGGCGCGGGCTCAGCCAACTCCAGATGCCGGAAGATGTACCGGTGGCAGCTTCTTTCGGAGCGAGGTAACGATCAATCGCCACCTTGGTGAGGTAAGGGCCGAGCACATCGGCGAAAGACTTCAGGACAATCGAGACCAGCGCAATCGCCACCTGCCAGCGATACGGCCGTAGATACTTGAGCAGCCGCGCCATCAGGCGGCTGTCATAAGCTTTGCCTAATATCTCTTCTTCCTGAGCCATCGGATTCCGCGCGGTCGACCGGGTGAAACGCCGCCAGCAGCGCTGCTAACAGGGTACCTCAATATGGATGGCCGGGGCAGGTGGGAGAATGGAAAAGGTTTGCCCCGCGGGCAAATCAGATGCAGATGGGATAATGGTCTTTGCATGCCGCTTGGCATCTACATTTCCGTTCCCTTTTGCCGCACCAAGTGCAGCTACTGCAACTTTGCCTCCGACGTGTTTCCGCGGGCGGTTTTCGAGCGCTACGTGGATCGCGTTTGCACCGACATTGCGAAGGCGCCGCAGATCGCAGCGGAGATGGGCGGGCAAATAGAGCGCGCTGTGGATTCCATCTATCTTGGCGGGGGGACGCCGACCGTGCTCGAAGCTGCGCAACTGGAGTGGATTTTCGGCGCCGTCCGGCGGCAGTTCGACGTGAGTCCTCAAGCGGAAGTTACGGTCGAGTGCGCTCCCGGCACGTTGTCTCCCACAATGATTGAGAGTCTGCTGCGCTGCGGTGTGAACCGCGTGAGTCTCGGGGTGCAGTCGTTCGGCGATGAGGAAGCGGCGGCGGTCGGACGCTTGCATCACCGCGCGACCGTGCTCGAGGACATAGCTCGCCTGCGCGCCGCCGGAATTACGAACATCAATATTGATCTCATCGCCGGGTTGCCGCACCAGACCGCCGAAAGCTGGGAGTTTTCGTTGGCGGAAACCATCGCAACGGGCGTGCCGCACGCTAGCGTCTACATGCTCGAGGTGGACGAAGATTCGCGGCTGGGGCGCGAACTCTTGGCAGGAGGCACACGCTATCACGCGCACTTTGTGCCCGATGAAGATGCCACGACGGATTCCTATCTCGCGGCGTGTGAGCGCCTGCAATCGGCCGGGATTGCGCAGTATGAGATTTCTAACTTCGCGCGCGCGGGTTTTGAATCCCGGCATAATTTGAAGTATTGGACGCGGCAGCCCTACTTAGGCTTCGGCGTGGATGCGCATTCGATGCTTCTCGCGGCTGCTTCCGACATCGACGCGGTGCGCTTCGCGCCCGCGGATTCCCTGGAGCAGTACATGGGTGGCGCAAGTGGGAAGCGGACTCCGGTCTCGCCCCGCGCGGCTTTGGAGGAGAGTTTTTTTCTTGGCCTGCGGCTGACTCGGGGCGTTAGCGTGACCGAACTCACGGCGCAATTCGGCGACGAAGCCGTCGAGGCCGCTCACACGATCATTGTGGAGTTTGTGGCAGAGGGCCTGATGGAGCGGCGCAGAGATTTCGTTTGCTTGACTGCTCGCGGGCGTTTGCTCTCGAACGAAGTGTTCGAGAGATTCATGGCGGATGAAATCGTTCGCTGACCTTGTTTGCCGGAGCAAGAATCTGCTTGGAATGACTTGTGGCTGACCATCCGGTCGGTTGGGCTGTGAGCCTGCAGACGCACAATCTCCAACGATGATGCGGCTTTCCACGCGTTCAATTTTCTCTGCCCGAGGTAACTATGCCCCCTTCTGCGGCTATGTTCTAATCAAAAGTCCAGTCAATGGCGTGGAGGAGTCTTGGATTTTCAATTGAATGACGAGCAGCAGCAGTTGAAGAAAAGTGTCCGCGAGTTTGCTGAGCGCGAGATCGCGCCCTACGTCATGAAATGGGACGAGGCCTGCGAGTTTCCGCTGGCAACGATCAAAGAACTGGGCAAGCTCGGATTGTTGGGAACCGTTTTCCCCATTGAGTACGCGGGCGCTGGCATGGGTTATGTGGAGTACGTGATCGCCATCGAAGAGTTGTCGCGGGTGGATGGCTCGGTAGGCATCATCGTCGCCGCGCACACGTCGCTGTGTTCCAATCACATCTTTCTTGCCGGCGATGAAGCGCAGAAAAAGAAGTACGTCAGCAAACTGGCTACGGGTGAGTTCATCGGCGCGTGGGGACTGACCGAGCCATCTTCGGGATCGGATGCGGGCAGCGCCCGCATGACCGCGAAGCGCCGCGGCAACAGTTGGGTGCTCAACGGCACCAAGACTTTCTGCACCAACGGCCACTATGCGGATGTGATGGTGGTAATTGCAGTGACCGACCGCGCCGCCAAGACGCATGGGCTTTCCGCGTTCATCGTCGAGAAAGATACGAAGGGATTTCGTCCCGGCAAAAAAGAGAACAAGCTGGGGTTGCGGGCCAGCGACACGGCCGAGATGATTTTCGAAGATTGTGTGATTCCGGCGGAGAATCTGCTGGGCAAGGAAGGCGACGGCTTTATCGATGCCATGCGCGTGCTCGATGGTGGCCGCATTTCGATTGCGGCTCTGTCGCTGGGCATGGCGCAGGGCGCATACGAGGCCGCGCTGAACTACTCCAAAGAGCGCAAGCAATTCGGCAAGGCGATTGGAGAGTTCCAGGCAATTCAGTGGAAGCTGGCTGACATGGCCACGGAGATCGACGCGGCCCGCCTGCTCACCATGCGCGCGGCGTCGATGAAAGACGCGGGTTTGAAAACCACGCAGGAGTCGTCGATGGCGAAGCTCTTCGCCAGCGAAGTCGCGGTGAAGTGCGCCAACGAAGGCGTGCAGATTCATGGCGGGTACGGATTCATCAAAGATTATCCTGCCGAGAAGTATTACCGCGACGTGAAGTTGTGCACCATCGGCGAGGGCACCAGCGAGATTCAGCGGCTGGTGATTGCGCGGCAGCTGTTGAAAGAGTAATCACGTAGGGGCGGACGCATTCGTCCGCCCGCGAGCGCAGCGAGTGTCGCGCGGAACGGTGAGCGCAGCAAGCCCCGCGGAACGTTCAGCATGTGTCTCCTCCGCCCCGGACGAATGCGTCCGGGGCTACGTGTTTTATGTCCGTGGCCGCCGCCTGAACTTTGGTTTCGCATCCTGCTCCTTTACACTGTTTGTTTGAGCCCTGACCTCCAGATGTTAATATCCCAACTCCGCTCCGGCGACGTGCGCGGGCTGGCTCGCGCCATATCGACCGTCGAGAACCGCGCGCCGGGGTGGTCCGAGTTGCTGAAGGCATTATTTGCGCACAGCGGCAAGGCGCGCGTGCTCGGGCTGACCGGGCCGCCGGGCGCGGGGAAGAGCACGCTGGTGGATCAGCTTGCGCACCTCTATCGCAAAGAGAATCGCACTGTGGGCATTATCGCGGTCGACCCGACCAGCCCTTACACCGGCGGAGCGATTCTGGGCGACCGCATCCGCATGCAGGAGCATTTCTCCGATCCGGGGATTTATATTCGCAGCATGGCCACGCGCGGCTCGCTCGGCGGCCTTGCGCGCACCACGGCCGATGTAACCACGGTGCTGGACGCCTCCGGGCGCGACCTCATCATGATCGAGACCGTGGGCGTGGGCCAGGATGAAGTGGATATCGTGCGGCTGGCCGATATCACCGTTTTGATCTTGGTGCCGGGCATGGGCGATGATGTGCAAACCATCAAGGCCGGCATCATGGAAATTGCCGACATCTTTGTGATCAACAAGAGCGACCGCGACGGCGCCGAGCACGTGGAGCGCGAAATCCGCTCCCTGCAGTCGCTGGCCATGCGCCACGATGGCTGGACGCCGCCGATCGTGAAGACCGTCGCCAGCCAGGGAGTGGGGATCGAAGAACTCGCGGGCGCAATTGCGGACTATGAAGCGCACTTGCAGAAGAAAAATCTGGCGCTGAACCGGAGCGTCGAGAACTGGCAGGAGCGCCTGGTCGTGATGCTGCGTGATGCGCTGCTCGATAAAGCGCGGGCGCAACTCGCGGATGGCAACCTGGCTCGGCTGGCGGCGGAAGTGGCGGGGCACAAGCGGGATCCGTATACGCTGATTGAGGAGATTGCCACGAAGGCGGGTGAAGGCTAAGAAACAGCAGATTCCTCGCTCGTCCTCGTTGCTTGCGCAACCGCGGACGGCTCGGAATAACAAATTGGGGTGAGTCGTCTGCCTATGAAAGCCAAAATCGATCATCTCGGCATTGCGGTGAAGTCGCTCGGGGCAGCGAAGGCGATCTACGAAAAACTTGGTCTCAGCATTTCTCCCGAAGAAACGGTGGAGCAAGAGCAGGTGCGGCTGGTGATGGTTCCGGTGGGCGAGAGCCGATTGGAATTGTTGGAAGCCACGTCGGAAACTTCGGCGATCGCGAAGTTCATCGCCAAGCGCGGCGAAGGACTCCATCACATTTGCCTGAAGCTTGCGGATTTGCCGGCGGCTGTTGCGCGCCTGAAAAAAGACGGCGTTCGCCTCGTGTCGGAGGAGATCAAGACTGGCGCGGGCGGACATCGGTATGTGTTCGTGCATCCCTCGAGCACGGGCGGCGTGCTGCTGGAACTGGTACAAGAGTAAGGTCAAGAGCAAGACTGGCCACGGAATTTTCACGGATCTTCGCGGATAGATTCTTACCCATGCTTCTTCTCGCCATCGATACTTCCGGCAAGCAGGGCAGCATCGCGCTGGCGCGAGCCGGGGAGCCAACTGCCGAAGGCGACTTCGAGGTGATCGAGATTTCTCCCCTGGCCGGCGGTACTTTTTCCGCGCAGCTTGTTCCACAAATTTCCGAATTACTTTCCAGCAACGGATTCATGAAGAACGCCATCAGCGCTTTGGTCGTGGTCTCTGGGCCGGGATCGTTCACCGGGCTGCGGGTCGGGCTGGCTGCGGCGAAGGCTCTGGCCGAAGTGCTGGTCAAGCCGATCGCCGCAGTATCGCTGCTCGAAGTGTGCGTATTCACAAGCGGGGCGCAAGGCAAGGTCATGGCTGCGCTGGATGCGGGACGCGGGGAGGTCTATGTGGGGAGGTATGAAATTCCAGCTGTGCAGGGTCGGGTTCCCCACGAGTTTATCCTGACGCGGAGCGAATTCCTCGCTCAGGCGATAGGATGGACCGTCGTCACTCCGGACTCGGTTTTAAGCGAGGCCGCGGGCCAGGCCGGTATATCGGTCGTAACACCGCCGCCGATCTCTGCCGCTGATGTGGCTCGTTTGGGCTGGCGCAAGATTCAGTCCGGCGAGACAGTAACGCCGGAGCAGTTGGAAGCCAACTACATCCGCCGCACCGACGCCGAGATGCTCGAGAAAACTGGTTCATAGTTGCGTCTCCGACGAGCACAAGCCGCAGACGTTCCTGCAATGATGGCACTGCAGCGGGAGAGTTCCAGCGCAGCACATTGGTCTCAACAACAGTATGAGGCGTTGTTCGCGACCGCGGGCGGCGAACAGGGGTCCGAGCGCATGGGATGGATCGCTGAAGATGATGGCGAAGCGCTTGGCGTCCTGGGATTCCTGATGGCGCAACGCACTGATGCAGAGTGGGAGTTGGAGAACATTGTCGTCGCTGAAACCGTCCGCCGCCAAGGCCTCGGTGCGCGACTGCTGCGCGAGTTCATTGCGCACGCGCGAGCCGAACGCGGCATCGCAATTTTCCTGGAAGTCCGCGAGTCAAATCAAAGCGCGCGCGCCCTGTATCGGAAGCTGGGTTTCGAGGAAACGGGTTTACGTAGGAGTTACTACTCCAACCCCCCGGAGGATGCAATCCTCTGTCAGCTAAGGCTTTATTAGAACTTTCTCATAACGAGACTGCACCAGAATTCGGCATTGAACCGATTTTGGTGCTGTGGTACTTTTAAACACGAATCCCGGTTGGAGGTCTGCTGGATGCTGACTCCGAAAGACACTCTCCTGACCAGCCACGATGAGTTCCGAAAGCTGGCTCAGGAGCACATGCAGTATTCCACTCGTCTTGATTCTCTTACCCAAAAACGTTATCTCAGCGAAGACGAAAAGCTGGAAGAGGTTCGTCTGAAGAAGCTGAAACTGCGGCTCAAGGACCAGATGCAATCGATTGAGCGGCAGTATCGGCAGCAGTTCGGAACTCACGTAGCGTAATTTCTGGCCATTTGAAAGCGGCCGTCGCCGCTAACAGGTGTTTTGTATCTGCCCCATGGCGCTCTTCAGCGCCTTTCTTTATTTGGACTTGCGCATTTTCCATCGACCGTGAGCCAGCGCCGTGCGCCTCTGCTCTATAATGGGAATCGATTCCGATGGTACGTGACGGCTATCTCTACGCCCTGGCTCTTGTTGCAGCCGCAGTTCTTGTGGGCTGGTTCACACGACCGGCCTGGGCCGTGCTGCCGCTTGTGCTTGCGCTGTTCTTCCTGTGGTTCTTTCGTGATCCGGAGCGGGGCATCCCAGATGCCGCGGGCGCTTTGGTATCGCCGGGGGATGGGAAGGTCACGGATGTTTCAATCGTGACCGTCGGCGGCGAGAAGCGGGCTCGCATCAGCATCTTCCTGAGCGTCTTCGACGTGCACGTGAACCGTTCCCCGATTGCGGGAATTATTCGCGAAGTGCGCTATCAGCGCGGCAAGTTTCTGAACGCCATGAATCAAGCTTCCGCGGAGCAGAACGAGCAGAATATTGTCCGCGTGGAAGGCGATGGCCAGGTGGTGGTCTTCAAGCAGATCGCCGGATTGCTGGCGCGAAGAATCGTCTTCCATCCGAAAGTGGGCGACCGGTTGGAGCGCGGCCAGCGCGTGGGGCTGATCAAGTTCGGCTCGCGTGTAGATGTGTTGTTTGACGCTGCCGCCGACCTGCAAGTAAAAGTCGGCGACCGGGTTCGCGGCGGGGCGAGCGTGCTGGCTTACCTGCAGCCGAAAGGCGAGTTGACCGGCGCGGGGCGTTACTCCGCCGGCGAGGGGATGCGCTGATGGATCTTCCCACTTCAAAACCTCTGGGTGAGCGTCGCCGCATGCGCAAGGGGATGTACATTCTCCCTTCGGTGTTTACTACAGCGAATATGGCGGCCGGCTTCTACGCCATTCTGGAGGTTGTCCACGCCAGCGCTATAAATTTCTGGCACTTGGACAATGCTGCCAAGGCGATTGGCTTTGCCGTGTTGTTCGACGGTCTCGACGGACGTGTGGCGCGCATGACCGGGACCAGCAGCGAGTTTGGCAAGGAACTCGATTCGCTGGCAGATGTGATCACCTTCGGAGTGGCTCCGGCGATGCTGGCCTGGACGTGGGGATTTCATCTGATGCCGCCGGTCGCGCTTACCGAATGGGACTGGAACATCAAGCTGACACAATTAGGGGCGATTGCCGCGTTCCTGTTTCTCATAGCTGGAGCCAGCCGTCTGGCGCGCTTTAACATCACGTCGAACCCGCAGCCTTCGAATCCCGGCCGGCCGGGAAAAAAATATTTTGTCGGCATGCCCATTCCGGCGGGTGCGGGAGTGATTGCTGCCGTGGTTCATTTTGAGTCTGGGGTTCCACTCGATTCCTGGTACAAGGCCATAACCTGGCTGGCGATGGTGGCCGCGGTGGGCTACCTGATGGTAAGCACGTGGCGCTTCTATAGCTTCAAGGATATTGATTTCCGCTCCCGCCACACCTTCCGCCTGATCGTTCTGCTGGGCGCACTGTTCGCCGGCATCTGGTTCTTCTCGAAACCCGTATTGTTCGGGGTTGCGCTGCTCTATACGTTCTCCGGGGTGTTTTGGCGCTTGCAGTGGATATTCCGCCGCCACAACCAGCCTCCTCCTCCGCCCGCCTACAAGGAGGCTTCGCAGACTTCATGAGTACGCCTTCGAAAATCGCGGCGCCGTCCCTTTCGGTTTCTGCGCGCGGGCAACTCTATCGCGCAGCCATCGTGGGCGCGGCGACGCTCAAAGGCAAAGAAGTTGCGGAAGTGCTCAGCGAGCGCAACTTTCCCGCGGTGGATGTGCGCCTGCTTGACGATGACGAATCCATCGGCCAGTTGGAAGCGGCAGGCGACGAGATCAATTTCATCCAGAGCGTGCGGGCTGAGCAGTTCACGCATGTGGACTTCACCTTCTTCGCCGCGGACGCGGAGTGTACGCGCAACAACTGGAAACGCGCCCGCGATGCCGGCAGCGCGATCATCGATCTTTCCGGCGCTCTGGATGGGGAAGCTGGCGCCAACGTGCGCTCTGTTTGGGTAGAGCGCGAGCGCGGCGAGATGTGGCAGCCGGAATTGCAGCCGGCGCCGTGCGTGGTCGCTCATCCTGCCGCTGTGACTCTGGCTTTACTGCTGTTGCGGGCGCGCAAGGCGGGGGCCATCCGTAGCGCGGTGGCGACGGTTCTCGAACCGGCGTCCGAGCAGGGACAAAAAGGCATGGACGAGTTGCACCAGCAAACCGTCAATCTGCTGTCGTTCCAGCCGCTGCCGAAAGATGTGTTCGATGAGCAGGTGGCGTTCAACATGCTTGCGCGCTACGGGCAGAACTCGCAGCTCTCGCTGCAGTCGCTGGAAGCGCGCGTGCGTCGCCACTACCGGGAAATTGCCGGAGCAGATGCGCCGCAGCCTGCGCTGATGGTGTTGCAGCCTCCGGTGTTTCACGGTCATGCGCTGGCTGTCTTTTTGGAGATGGAGCAAGCCGTCGATCAGGAACGACTGTCGCAGGCGCTTGCTGGAGATCACGTGACCGTGGCCGCAGCGGAAGACGAATCGCAGCCGAACAACGTGAACACGGCGGGGCAAGCCAACATTCTGGTTTCGCTCAAAAGCGAGGCGTCGCGTCCCAACGGGATCTGGCTATGGGCGGCCGCCGACAACCTGCGCATCGCGGCCCTGACCGCGGTGGAATGCGCCGAGAGCATGATCGCAACTCGCCCGTTGGGAAAAATCCAATGAAGGTTGGGCGCGTCGCGTGGCTGGCGATGCTCTTCCTGGCCTGGAGCGTGGTCAGCACCGCATGTGGATATCACACGGCCGGCCATGCCGTGCAGCTTCCGGAAAACGTCAAGACCATTGCCGTGCCTGCGTTCGTAAACGAGACTACTACCTACCGCATTGAGCAGATGCTTACTTCATCAGTGGTGCGCGAGTTTACGACGCGCACGCACTATCACATCCTCAACGATGCCAGCGATGCCGCCGACGCTACGCTGCGCGGCACCGTGGTTTCGGCCTCTTCGACGCCGCTCACCTACAACATCGCGACCGGACAAGCCGCCAGCGTCCTGGTGGTGGTGAGCATGAGAGTGTCGCTCACCGATCGCCAGGGCAAGGTGCTCTATCAGAATCCCGCGTATCTGTTTCGCGAGCAGTACGAAGTTTCGCAGGACCTAGTTAGCTTTTTCGAGGAAGACTCGCCAGCTTTCCGGAGGCTCTCGCAGGATTTTGCCCGTACCCTGGTCTCTAACATTCTGGAGGGCTTCTAGTGCTAGAGTTGGAAATGTCCGTCGGTCGTCGGCCGTCGGCCGTCACGCGAGGACCGACGACCGACGACCGACGACGAATTGCCACGTGCAGCCGTCGCTTTGAGGAGAATCTCTGATGCGGGCTTTTGCCCAGGCCGAGCGGTTTGTTAGCGAACTGGAATCGCGCAAGCTGCGTCCGGCCTACGTGTTTGTGGGTGATGAAGCGTTCTTCCGCAAACGGTTTCGCGATGCAATTCTCGAGCACTTAGTCCCGGCTGATCTGCGAGACTTCAGTCTGTTCGAATTCGATCTTGCAGAAAACGATCTCGCCGAAGTTCTCGACCGCGCGCGCACTCCTTCTTTGATGGCGCCATTCCAGATATTTTTCGTGCGGGGCGTGAAGATTCTTTTCGGCCGCGGCTCGAACGAAGAAAAACTTGCCGCTATCGAGGGCTATTGCAAGAATCCGAATCCCGATGCGCTGGTTGTGTTCGTCGCCGACCACATCAGCATCCCCGCCGACGTCCGCCGCATGGAGATGCAAGACAAAGAGCGTTACCAGCGCATCCGCGAAACTATGGGCCAGTACTGTGGCATTGTCGAACTGGCGCGCGTGGAAGAAGGCGAAGCCGTGCGCTGGATTTCCGATTACTGCACCAGCCGCGAGGTTCCGGTGAAAATCGATCCCGATGGCGCACGCGAACTGGTTGACGCCCTCGGCGGCGACATGATGATGATTTCGAACGAACTCGAAAAGCTCATGCTCTATGTCGGCGCGAAGAATCGCATCACGCTGGGCGATGTGGAAACGATGGTGCTTGCGGCCAAGCAGCGGTCTTTGTATGAACTGACTGATGCGATTTCGTCCAAAGACCGCGTGCGGGCGCTCGAAGTGCTGGATGCGATCCTGTCTTCGGGCGATGGCGAAGAAGCCGCCATCGGTCATATCTACATGCTGGCGAAAACCTTTCGCCAGATGCTGGTGATTTTAGAACGCAACGTGCGCGACCAGCGCATGCTGTGGGCTGCGCTGTGGCAGGGTTTCCGCGTGCCTCCATTCGCCGCCGATGACATCATCAAGCAGGCCCGCCGCTATAAATCGCGCCGCGATCTGACGCGTGCGATTCGTCTGGTGGCTAAGGCCGATCTTGCCTTGCGATCTAATCCTGTGAGCAAACGGATGGTGCTTGAACGTCTGGTGATGGATCTGACTACCGAGCCCAAGTTGGAAACGCCGGGATGGATGCAGGAACAGTTGCCGGTGTGAGGGCGCCCATCGGTCACTCGTTGACAGGAACACTGTGCGAGTCTTCGTGTTTGTGGGAGAACGTATGAGGTTTTGCTTGCTGGCGGCATTAATCTTGACAACCGTACCGACCTGGGCCAGGGACGACATACATAGTCTTGCACGCAAATGCGATTCGCAGCGCAAGCAGAAGGCCTGCGAGAAACTGGCGGATCTTGCGGAGCACAGCAAAGATCCGGCGGTCCGCATTCGGGCGCTAAGCGTCACAAAGGACCAGACCGTGTTGGCCAGGATCGCGGTGGAGGACAAGGATCCCAGCGTCCGTAGCGGTGCCGTGAGGAAGCTAACCGACCAAATCTTACTGGCGAAGATAGCGGTGGAGGATAGGAATTTCGAGGTCGGAAGCGGTGCTGTGGGGAAGCTAACCGACCACGCCTTGCTGGCGAAGATAGCCGTGGAGGGCAAGAATCCCTACGTCCGTAGCAGTGCCGTGGGGAAGCTAACCGACGGGGGCTTACTGGCGAAGATAGCGGTGGAAGACGAGGATGCCGGCGTCCGTGGCGCCGCCGTTGGAGTGCTGACCGACCAGCCCTTGCTGGCGAAGGTGGCCGGGGAGGACAAGGATACAGGGGTACGTCTAGCCGCCATCGCGCGGGTTACAGATCACGCCGTGTTAGTGAAAATCGCCGGCGACAGGCGTAGAACGGCAGATAGCGCGGTTGAAGCTGCGGCGCGTATTTGTCTGGCGTTGCAGGATCCAGTTGTCGTTGCCCGAATGCCCGACGCGAAATTAGCCACGGACTACTCCTTGACACATCAAACGTATTCCCGTCCTAATTTTATCGATGGAAAGGTCGCTTGGACCCAACCTGACGTTACGGGCGAAAACATTATTTTCATCATCAAGCAAGGATCGAGGACCTTGGCCCGTAGGGGATGGGAAACGCAATTTCCAATTCAGGTGCCCGATCCTACAAAGTTCATACCAGCCATCGGCGATGTGCTCACTCTAATGAGCGAACTGTTCAGCCAGCCGGAATTCACACAGCAAGATTTGCTTGGGCTCGCACAATCGAATGTCCCCGAGGTTCGGGTGGGTGCCTTGGCAAATTCACAGGATCAGGCTGTCCTGGCAAAGCTCGCCTTGGGGTTCACGGGCGGGACGTTTAGCGAAACCCTCGTCAGCAAACTTACGGATCAAGCCCTGCTGGCGCAGATTGGGTTGAAGCACCCGGACTTCAAGGTCCGCCAAGCCGCCGTCAGGAAGCTGACGGATCAGACGGTGCTGGCGAAGGTTGCGATGTCGGATAACAGCGTCTGGGTCCGCCAAGCCGCCGTCAACGGACTTACGGATCAGGCGCTGCTGGCCAAGATCGCAATGAAGGAAGGGAGGCGCACGGACGAGACCGGCGAAGTGTTCCATATAGGCGCAAGCGCCGTTGCGAAGCTGACAGATCAGGCGTTGTTGTCGAAAGTCGCGGCGGAGGGCGACGATTCCGAAGTGCGACAAGCTGCAGCAAAAAGGCTGGCCGATCTCGCGCACACGGGCCTCAAGGACCCAGCCCTCCCATGAGCATTCTGTCTATGATGTGATTTGATGAGCAACAGCCTATTTCATCGCGTTGATGCGTGCGCTTAATCGGGACTTGTAGCGCGCAGCGGTGTTCCCGTGCAGCGTGCCCTTCTGGATCGCCTTGTCGAGCGCGGATACCGTCTCGCGGTAGGTTGTCTCGGCGGCTGCTTTGTCGCCCTTCTCGATGGTCTCGCGCAGCGTGCGCAGCGCGGTGCGCAGGCGGGAGGTGTTGGCGCGGTTGGTGGCCGTGCGCTTCGTAGTCTGACGGGCGCGTTTGAGCGCCGAAAAATGATTAGCCATAGTGCTTCGTTGCCCTTTGTGTGTACTGCGAGATATTCCGGTGGGTACCGAATACGTTATTCTACGGGACTAAGTCTCGACTGGTCAAACGCTTGGCGGCAGGGTAGTGTCCTGGATTCACTTTTTTCACCACAGAGTCACAGAGACACAGAGAAACCAACTGCATGGCAAACCCATCCCCTTCTGGTTTTTTACAGGTCCGAGGTTTTCTCTATGATTCTGTGCCTCTGTGGTGAAACGAGGCAAGTTAGGACACTACTGCCGCAGGATTATCGGCATTGACTCCCACCCCGGCGCGGGGTAGGCTTACCCTAATGGTAGTGACTTGCCTTCTGGGCATGAGCATTCCGGCTGGTCCCGTCTCGAAGCATAATCCCGTTTTGTCCGCGAAGCGGCTGAGGTGTGTGCATTTTTGGCGAGAGTTGTGGTCGGGTCGCCTCGCTTCGCTCGGCGGGACAGCCGAGGCGGCTGTCCCTACATGGTCTGGGTGTCCCTACATGGTTCGATGCGGCTTACACGTTCGTTAAAGAGATTGAATGAAGAAAAGCATCGGGATTAGTCCCAACATCGAGACTTTGTTTGGCACGCGCGACGAGAATGTGCGCGTGCTGGAAGACGGCCTGAACGTCACCATTGACCTGCGATCGAACGCCATCGAACTCGAAGGCGCGGCGCGCGACGTGGCCCGCGCCGAGCAGGTGTTTGCCGATTACGAAAGCCTGCAGCGCTCCGGCTACAGCTTCAATAATGGCGATCTCAACAGCATGTTGCGTGTGTTGACGGCAGATTCAAGCGCCACGTTGCGCGGACTGGCCGATGCCGGCCGCCAGCGTTCGCTGGGGCGGCGCATGGTGCAGCCGAAGAGTGTGAATCAGCGGCGCTACGTCGAGGCCATCGAGAAGCACGACATGGTCTTCGGCATCGGCCCCGCGGGCACGGGCAAGACTTATCTTGCCGTGGCCATGGCGATTTCCGCGCTGTTGGCGAAGCGGGTAAACCGAATTATTCTGGCGCGTCCGGCGGTGGAAGCGGGCGAGCGGCTGGGTTTTTTGCCGGGCACGCTGCAGGATAAGATCGATCCCTACTTGCGTCCCTTGTACGACGCGCTTTATGACATGCTCGATCCGGAGAAGGTTGACCGCTATCTGGAGAAAAATGTCATTGAGATCGCGCCGATAGCATTCATGCGCGGGCGAACGCTGAATGATTCGTTTGTGATTCTTGATGAAGCGCAGAACACGACTTCGGAGCAGATGAAGATGTTTGTCACGCGTCTCGGATTCAACTCCAAGGCCGTGATCACGGGAGACATCACGCAGATCGACTTGCCCAACGCGCGCCGTAGCGGGTTGCTGGAAGCGATCGACATTTTGAAACGCGTGGAGGGTCTCACGTTCGTTCACTTCGACGAATCCGACGTGGTGCGGCATCATCTGGTGCAGCGCATTATTCGCGCCTACGACGAGCACAAGACTCTCGTGGCCGAGCAGCAGATGCTGCTGCTGGCGGGCGGGAAAAGTGTTGAGTCTGGCGCGGCGGGAGCGAAACCGGCAACAACAATGAAAGATCCGGTCGCGGATGCAGAAGACCGATCCTCAGCCTCGGGAGAATAGAATCTTCGTCGGCGCGGGAGGGCTGAAATCGGCCCTCCTATTTATTTTTGTAAGATGGTTGAGTAAACCCGATGGGAACAAGTTGGTGATCTTCAGAAAAAAAATCGCGGGGCTGAGCCGGCCGATGCTCGAACGGTTTGTGTTGCGGGCGAGGCGAATGGTTGGTTTGCGTGAGACGGTGAATGTGTTGGTGACGAACAGTTCCGAGTTGCGCGCCCTCAACCGGCGATTCCGGGGAGCGGATAAAGCCACGGATGTTTTGTCTTTTCCTTCGCCGCAGGCGAAGAGCAGCAAAGCCTGTCGCCTCGCCGGAGAAGTGGCGATTTCAGCGGACATTGCACGAGAGAACGCACGGCGCCTGGGGCATTCCGCGGCAGATGAAGTGAAGATTCTGGCGCTGCATGGCATCCTGCATCTCGCGGGCTTCGATCATGAACGCGATAACGGCGAGATGGCCTGCGAAGAGAATCGGTTGCGGCGGCAATTGAAGTTACAGGTGGGGCTGATCGAGAGGGCGCAGCCACGTGCCGGCAAGACATCGAACCGGGGGAAACGCGGGGATCGCTCGCCCCGCGCGAGGCGGAGAACGGCATGAATTGGGGCGTTGCAATTGCGCTGATCCCGCTGCTGGGGTTGCTGGCGCTGGCCTCCTACGTGGACCGTGTGTATCAGGAGATCGGCAAATTTCTTTCGCGCGAATTTCAGGACAACATTGACGTCTTCGAGCAGAAGGTTGAGCCCAACCTGCGCGTGAGCCGTGCCCGGGCTTCACTCTCCATGTCAGTGCTCAAGCAGTTGACCACGGCGACCATAGCCTTGCTCGTGGGCTTCGTGGTTTTTGGTGACCAGCGCTGGAACGTTTATGAAATTCTGCAGGCCGCCATCAGCCTGATGCTGATCATTATTGTGTTCAATCAGTTTCTGCCGTTTGTTTTTTTCTCGCGCACCAACGGCGTCTGGCTTATCCGCTGGACCTGGCTGGTACGAATGCTGATTTATCTGGTGCTGCCCGTGACCATCGTTCTCGGCTTCCTGCAATCGGTGGCATCGCTCACCCGGCAAAATACAAACGAGCAGCCGGAAAGCGCAGCCGAGGCCGTGGGTGCGTTGATCGAAGCGGGACAGGAAGAAGGCATTATTCAGGAAGGGGACCGCGAATTGATTCAGTCCGCGGTGGAATTCAGCGGGAAGACGGTGCGTGAAGCCATGAAGCCGCGTCCGCAGATGTTCGCTGTGCCGGTGGACACCACGGTTGAGCGCTTCATCGAAATGCTGCGCACCAAGCACTACTCGCGGGTTCCCGTGTACGCGGAAAGCATTCACAACATCAAAGGCATCGTCTACGCCCAGGATGTGTTGCAGGTTCCGGATAGCGAAGCCTCCAAGCGCACCCTCGAAACCCTGATGCGGCGCGACGTTTATTTTGTGCCTGAGAGCAAGCTCGGCAGCGATCTGTTGCGCGAGATGCAGAAGAACAACATCCGCATGGCGATCGTGGTCGATGAGTATGGCGGCGTGGCCGGCCTGGTGACGATTGAAGATCTGGTGGAAGAGATCGTGGGGGAAATCCGGGACGAACATGAGAAGCCAGAAATCTTGCGGGAGAATGATCAGTCGTTCATCGTCTCCGGAGGCATGGACGTAGACCGCCTTGCCGAGCTGTTTGGGACAAAGCCCGAAGGCAGGGAATCAGCCACCGTGGCGGGCTTGGTCAGCGAATTGGCGGGGCACATTCCGCAGCGCGGCGAAACTGTGGATGACGACGGCCTGCGGTTCGAGGTCCTGGAGTCGACCGACCGCAAGGTGGAGCGCGTGAGAATTACCGCAGTCCAGCCCCGGCAGTTGAAGCTGATATAAACCGGCCTTCGGGCTTCGGCTATCAGGCTTCGGCGAAACCTTGTGCTCCCCGTCATTCCTGCCTGCGGCCTGATATAGTCGGAATCGAGCTCCCGTGATTCAGCCTTAGGTGTCCTGAGATTAGCCGAAGCCCGAAAGCTGAAGCCCGAAGCCCTCTCTTATGCCCTTTCGTTCCGGTTTTGTCTGCATCCTCGGACGCCCTAACGCGGGCAAGTCCACGCTGCTCAACGCTCTTGTGGGCGAAAAGCTCGCCATCATCTCGCCCAAACCGCAAACCACGCGCAATCGAATTCAGGGCATCGTCAACCTGCCCAAAAGCAAAGGCCACGACGCTGCGCAGATTGTCCTGATCGATACTCCGGGCGTGCACAAGCCGGACAGTTCATTGGGCCGCAAGATGATGGTTGAAGTGCGAGAGGCTCTGGAAGGCTGCGATCTTGTCCTTCTGATCATGGATGCGACGCGCAAACTGGATCAGCGTGATGAGTTCGCGATACAAATGCTGAAGCATTCGGCAACGAAAGTTTGTCTTGTGCTCAACAAGGTTGACCTGCTGCGAGGCGCCAAAGAAAAGCTGCTGCCGTTGATTGAGGAATATAAAAAGCTGCATCAATTCCAGGAAATTATTCCAATCTCCGCTCTGAAGCGGGACGGGTTGGACATATTGTTGAAGCAAGTGACCGCTGCGCTGCCTGCTGGCCCGCCTTATTTCCCGGAAGACCATGTAACCGACCAACCGGTGCGCTTCATGGTTGGAGAAATTATTCGCGAGCGTGTGCTGGTGGAGACCGAGGAAGAACTCCCTTACGCAACCACGGTTATCGTGGATAGCTTCGAAGAAGGAGCCAGGTTAACGCGTATCTCCGCCACGATCTATTGCGAGCGCGAAGGCCAGAAGGGCATCCTGATTGGGAAGAAGGGACAGATGCTGAAGCGAATCGGCACCTCGGCCCGGCTGCAGATCGAACGTATGCTAGGAACAAAAGTATTTCTCGAACTTTACGTCAAGGTGCAGCCTAACTGGCGGGAGTCGCGCGGCTTCGTGGAAGAACTCGACTGGAGAAGGCAGTTGGAGCATCTGACGGGCGGAGTAGCCGAGATGCCAACGCCGCTGGAATTGAAGGCGGCAAAGGTGAACAAGGTGCGGCGTCCCAAGCCAGGTTCCGAAGTTACAAGTGGCGGTAAGTGAGCCTCAGCGAGTTATATCTTGCCGTAAGGTCATGTCCTTGGCAGTTAACCGTATTACGACACTGGGCGCAGTGATCGAGGTGTTTGTCGTACCGAGGTTTACCAGCTAGAATCAACTGAATCAGCCCTGCATCGCACCAACGAGCTAAAACATGCCATCAGTGAACTCTTCTGAGCCTTTTCCCGAGAAGGATTTTGATCCAGATAAATTGCATTTGCTTTTGCGGGTAACGCTTTCCGCCGATCGCAAGGCCGTGGATCCGGTCGTACAAGAAGTGATGGCTGTGGTTCGCCAGATGAAGGACATAAACGGCAAGGAAGATGCGATTGAGTTGTCGCTGCAGGAGGCGCTGGCTAACGCCGTGATTCACGGCGCTAAAGAAGATCCTGCGAAGACGGTGGAATGCCTGGTGAGCAGCGACGAAGATCGCAGCGTGCTGATCGTGGTGCGGGATCCAGGCACGGGTTTCTCGCCTGAGGCCATACCCAATTGCACGGTTGGAGAAAATGTTTATTCCAATCACGGGCGCGGAATTTTTCTTATCAACCAGCTCATGGATCAAGTGGAGTTCAGAAAGAACGGCACCGAAATCCGCATGGTGAAGCGCTAGACCACTTCCGCCCTGTCCCATTGCGCTGTCGTCCCGAGCGAAGCGAGGGATCTCGGTGTTTGCCTGCGCCGGCGATACGGGTCGTGTGGGCAAGAACCAAGGTCCCTCGCTTCGCTCGGGAAGACAAGTGGTTTGAGCCAGTCCTACTCTTTGACCGTGATGCCCAGAGTTTTCATCTTGCGGTAGAGGTGGCTGCGCTCCAGACCCAGGACCTCGGCGGCGCGGGTGATGTTGCCGTGATTCTCGTCGAGTTTCTTGAGGATGAAATCGCGCTCGTAGGCGTCGCGAGCCTGGTGCAGGGTGGAGAACTCGCTGCGCGCTGCGCGCCGATGGCCGTCGCGGTAGACCAGCGGGGGCAGATGTTTGCGATCGAATCGTGTGGTCGTGGGATTCATGATCACGATCCGCTCGATCACGTTACGCAGTTCCCGAACGTTACCCGGCCAGGAATAGCGCATCAGCGCCTCAACCGCGTCGTCGGTGATCTCGCGTGGGCGGCGCCCGTAGGTCGCGGCCAGGTCTTTTAAGAAGTGCCGTGCAAACAGCGGAATATCTTCCTTGCGGTCGCGCAGCGGCGGCACAAAGAATGGGATGACGTTCAGCCGGTAAAACAAGTCCTCGCGAAAATTTCCTCTGGAGATTTCCTCTTCCAGATCCTTGTTGGTGGAGGCGATGATGCGCGCATCCACGGTAATCGTTTCGTCGCTTCCGAGTGGAGCCACGCGCTGTTCTTCGAGAGTGCGCAATACTTTTGATTGCGTCTTCAGGCTCATGTCGCCCACTTCATCGAGAAACAGCGTTCCTCCGCTGGCTTTTTGAAATTTGCCTTCCTTGTTGGCCGTGGCCCCCGCGAACGATCCCTTGAAGTGGCCGAACAGTTCGCTCTCGATGAGATCCTCTGGAATCGCGGCGCAGTTGACCTCGACAAAAGTTTCGTCCCTGCGCAGGCTTTGCGCGTGGATCGCGTGGGCCACCAGTTCCTTGCCTGTGCCCGACTCGCCGTAAATCAGAACGCGGCCGTTGGTAGGCGCCATCAGGCCAATTTGCTGGCGCAGCGCTTTCATGGGAATGCTGTCGCCAACGATCACGCTCTTGGCGTAAAGCTGCTTCTTCAGGTCGACATTCTCATGCCGCAGTTTCTTGGATTCGATCGCGTTCTTGACCAGAATCAACGTCTTGTCGATGGAGAGCGGTTTCTCCAGGAAGTCATAAGCCCCGAGTTTGGTGGCGCGCACCGCAGTTTCAATCGTGCCGTGGCCCGAGATCATGATCACTTCGGGAGGGTTATCCATTTCGTGGATGCTTTCCAGAGTTTCCAGGCCGTCGATACCGGGCAGCCAAATATCGAGCAGGACTACCTCGTAGGTGTGCTCGCGGCGCAGCAACTTCAGGCATTCCTCGCCGCTCTCGACCGAAGCAGTCTCATAGCCTTCGTCGGCCAGCACTGCCTGCAGCGATTCGCGAATGCCGGTTTCGTCGTCAACGATCAGAATTCTATGCATGCTGCGCCGTCACCGTGGCCAGCGCTGGCTCGGGAATGACCGGCAGTTCCACGATGAAGCGCGCTCCAACTGGCTGGTTTTCTTCCACGCGAATTGACCCATGATGTTCTTCGACAACACGGCTTACGATCGCCAGGCCGAGGCCGGTCCCCCGCTTTCTGGTGGAAAAATAAGGCAGAAATAGTTTTTCTTTCAGTTCGCGGGTTACGCCATGACCGGTATCTGCGACGGTGATTTCGACCGCGTCGCGGCTGGCTACCAGCGCGGTTGAAATCTCGATCTCGCGCACCAGCGAATTCTGCATTGCCTCGGCGGCGTTATCCACCAGATTGGCGACAGCCCGCTTCATCGCTTCCGCATCGGCCATGATTTTGGGAAGGTCTGAAGCCAGCGACTTGTGCAGACGGATGCCGTCCAGTCTGCCATTGAACATGGAGAGCGCACCCTCAATCACTTCATTGATATCAGCCGGGTGCGGATTGGATGCCGGGAAGCGCGCCAGCGTGGAGAACTCATCGACTAATCGGCGAACGGTTTCGACCGCGCCGGCAATGGTTTGGGCACAGGCGCCGATAACCTCGAGCGACGCTGGGTCAGATGGCGTGGCCCGCTCCAGATGACGTTGAATGCGCTCCGCGGAAAGTGCGATCGGCGTAAGCGGATTCTTGATCTCATGCGCCACCCGCCGTGCTACTTCGCGCCATGCGGCCTGCTTCTGCGCCTTCAGAAGGTCGGAGAGATCTTCGAACACGAGCACGTATCCCGAGCGCTCATCGTGATGCCGCAGGGTGGCCACCGTGACCGCCACGTTGAGAGAAGTGCGCTGCAGCGGCATTTCCATTTGGCTGGTGGTCATGCCCATGCGATCGGCGCGGCGCAGCAGCGGTTCCAGATCCTGCAGCACCTCAGGCGGAAATACCTCGGCCAGATGCGCCCCGCGCAGCATGTGCTCTCTCTCCGCAAAGCTTTCGGGGTAAAACATGCGCAGCAGCGCCTGGTTGGCGTGCGTAACGCGCCGCGCGGCATCGAGCGACAGGACTCCGGTGGGGATGCTCTCGAGGATGGTTTCCATCTGGCGGCGGCGCTGGTCGAGTTCAGCGTTGGCAGTACTGGCATCGCGGCTGGACGCTTCGATCTGCCGCCGGCTAGTCTCCAGTTCCGCGGCCATGCGGTTGAAAGAACGGACGACGTCGCCAATTTCATCGGCGGAGTTCACGTCGATGCGGTAATCGAGAACGTCCACGAGAAATTTCCTGAGTCGCCTCGGCCAGCGCAGACAAGGGCCGGGTCACGAGCTTGGAAAGAAACAGCGCAAGCCAGGTGCTGACAAAAAGCACCATCATCGTGAGCAGAAGCAGCAGACCCATATACGTCTGCCGCACGTGCTTGCGTTCGCGGCTCAACTGCAAATAGCGCTGCTGGCTGGCCTGGATCTGGTTCACCGTCCTAGAGAACTCCGCTGGCAGCGGCATGGCCACTAGAATCAGGCCGTTCTGCCCGATTGGGGCGCTGCCCACAGTGTACTCGGTTTGCTCCCAGGTGAAATGGGCGGACTGGCCGGCGGCAACCTGCGCCAGCGGCAGCTTCTCCTTTAGCGTCGGCCAGGGAGCGGGAACCCCGAAGCTTGCTTCGGCAACGCCATTTTCCAGGGCGACGGCAAATCCACCTTGTAAGGTAGGCTCGTGCCTGCGAAATACTTCTACTGCCGCTGAAAACCCATGGCCTTCAAAAGCGCGTATCGTTTCCGGCGAGACGGCAATGGCAATGGCTTGCGCGCGCGCATTCTGCGCTGCATAGGTAGCCAGCAACGAAGCCATGGCATCGGTATCGGCGCGGACTTCTTCTACCGGCGCGGAGAACCACTTGTCGATGGAGCGGTTCATCAGTCCATAGGCAAACCAATACATCACCATGACCGGAACGAATGAGAGGAGCAGCGCTCCCACTACCATCCGAGTGCGGAACTTGGAGCCCAGCACGCCCAGACGGCGCTCGGCTAACAGTTTGAGCAGATTGCGCGCCAGCACGAACGTGAGAGCAACGAACAGAAGAGAAATCAGCAACGACAGGGCGTAGAAAACTACGGTCTGCTGGTTGGTGCCGGGGCTCAGTATGGTTTCGTTAAACGCGGTTTGAGAAACCAGGATCGCGAGCAGCAGAAAAACCGCCACCGTCAGCAGAATAATGACCTGCTTGCGGTTCGAGGTTTTAGCAGGTCGAGTTGGAGCGGTCTGCACCACGCGCATTCAGCGGTCCAGCCGCTGCAGGTCAGTCGCGGCCTGCAGGCAGTGAGCGGACCGAATTCATTATAGATTGAGATGAAGCCGCCGGAGAGCCTCAAATCGCAGGAATAACGGTTAATGAGCAGGCGAACGTCCTGCCGAAAGCTCTTCCAGCATCGCGCCGTAAGCGGGCTTGGGCTGGTAGGCTCGATCAAATGGCAGCGCCTGCCCACGCGCGCCGCGCGAATGGGATCCGATCCATGAGTATTTGTCGGTGAATCCCCAGGTCTGAATCGCGGTGCAGCCCGCATTGTTCAAGCATGCCCTGACAATGCCGCGATAGACGTCGGCCTGGCGAGTCAAGTCTTCAGGCCGAGGCTGGCCCGTGGAATTCACCGGCAGGGAGACGTCAAGCTCGGTGATGTGAACTTGCACGCCCAGCGCCGTGAGCCGCGCGATGTTGGCCGATATATTAGCGATGATGGCCGGGATGTCCAGATCAAGCGCGGGTATGTGCATCTGCAGTCCCACTCCATCGATGGGAACGCCCCGGCGCTTGAAATCTTTGACCATGGCGTAGATCGCATCCGATTTGCGGTTCATTCCTTCCCCTTCGGCTTCGTTGTAGAACAACAGTGCCGACGGATCCGCCTCATGCGCCCAGCGAAAAACCTGTTCGATGTAGTCGGTTCCTTTCCCCGAGAATCCAATGCCGGGCTGGTTGTACCAGAGGGAATCGCGCACGTTGCCGTTCTCATCCAGAGCTTCGTTGACCACGTCCCACGCGAAGACCTCGCCCGCGTAGTGTTTCATCACTCGCGTGATGTGCTCGTGCAAAAGCCGCGATAGTTGCGCGGAAGTAAAGTGATCTTGCGTCAGCCAATCTGGGTTGTAGCGGCCCCACACCAGGCAATGGCCGCGGACCTTCATCTGATGAGCCTGCGCGAAGCGAACCACCTCGTCGCCCTGGCGAAAATCGTAGGTGGCTGCGCCAGGCCGCAGCACCCACCACTTCATCGCGTCTTCTGCCTCCACCATATTGAACTCACGAGCCAGAGTGGAAGCGTAGGCAGCCTCTGAAAGTTGTGAGGGGCGCACTGCAGTGCCGACGAGCACTCCATCGTGGTCTGCTGCCTGCCGCAATGTTTGGGCGCAGCAGACAGAAGTAATCGCGAACGCGAAAATCGCGAAGAGCCAAGATTGTCTCAATGAATCGCCCTCGGAGTGCTTGAGATCTGATGTCTACTATCTTCATTTAGGCCGAGGCAGGAACTTCTGTAAAGGGCATTCGTCACATCGCGCCTGTGATTTTCTGCAGTAGTTCTTTCCCACGCCGACGATAAGACCGTGCATTTCGTTGTAAATCTGCGCCAGAGTGGTGCGCTTCGCTGTGCTCATCGCCGAGGGGGATGAGCCGTGCCTCGAAATCCCGCCGCCAAGTGCCGATCTCCATCCTCGGCAGAATGGGTGACAGAATCTGCTAGGGGCGCCAGCGCTCGCTCAAACAGTTCGCGAATCTTGTCGTAAGCGGTTTCTTCCGGAAGAATTTCGTGACGAGCAAGGATGCGGCGCGTGTAGGCATCCACCACGAACACCGGATGGTTGCCGGCGTATAGCAATATGGAATCGGCCGTCTCGGGGCCGACTCCATGCAGATTGAGGAGTTCTTTTCGAAGCTCGTCCGTGGGCCGCGCCAACAATTTCGTTAGGGAGCCTTGGTACCGTTGGTCTAGAAACGCAACAAACAGTTTCAGTCGCTTGGCCTTCTGACGGAAATAGCCGGCGGGGCGGATCAAACGCTCAAGGTCTGACAACGGCGCCCGGCGAATTCCTCTCACACTCAGCAGGTGGGCTGAACGAAGATTCGCCAAAGCTTTTTCCACGTTGGTCCACACCGTGTTCTGCGTCAGATAAGCGCCCGCTATCACCTCAAAGCGCGACCGCGCCGGCCACCCCAATGCTGCGCTCCCCACGCACGAAATAATGTGTGGTAGTAGGTTCGAATCTGATTCTGTCTTGCGACGGATTCGTGTAGCCCCGGACGCATTCGTCCGGGGGTGCGGGGCGGACGAATTCGTCCGCGCCTGCGCGAACTCGGTTGAACTCGCAAAGTTAGTAGTTCCTCATGGTTGAGTGTACCCCGGTCGCAAGCTGGCCCACAGCGTCTTAGCTAAGGCTCGTCGCAGCTTACCGAAGTTCATGTACCTCAGCGAAGATTTCGGTTCCCGCCTTCGAAAAAAGTTCGTTTGGCGCGGGTTCTAAGGCTCATCCCCTAAACCGTTTGTTGCCACTCTCAGTGCAAGTACTACGGTAACTGGTACGGTAATCGACTTGCGGTGACAATTTATGTCACCACAAAGACACTGCTCTTCTCCCACAACAAAAGCAGCGCTTTGTGCAAGTACCGGTAAGTTTGCCGGCATCGTTCCACTACGTGGATAGGAGATCGACGTATGTCTCAACGGCTGGGCGACCTTCTCGTTAAAGAGAAGATCATAACCCCAGAGCAGTTGGAACAAGCGACCAAGGCCCAGAAGGAGCAGAACGTCCGCCTGGGGTCTGCCTTGGTGAAGCTCGGCTTCCTCACGGATGAGGACGTCACCAATTTTCTCTCCCGGCAGTATGGCGTTCCGGCCATCAATCTTTCGTATTTTGAAATTGATCCCGCCGTGGTTAAGCTGATTCCGTTTGAAACCGCGAAACGCTACCAGATTCTTCCGCTAAGCCGCGTGGGCGCATCGCTCACCATCGCCATGGTCGATCCCACCAACGTCTTCGCCATGGACGACATCAAGTTCATGACCGGCTTCAACATTGAGCCGGTCGTCGCTTCCGAGAGTTCCATTCTGGCGGGCATCGATAAAGCCTACGGAGGCAAGTCAGAGGAAGATCTCGAAACCGTAATGCAGTCGATGTCGGAGATGAGCGAGAGCGACATCGAAGTGCAGGCGGAAGAGCAGGAGATGGAGCTGTCGCAACTGGAGAAGGCGGCGGACGAAGCTCCGGTCGTCAAGCTGGTGAATCTGGTGCTCACCGACGCTGTGAAGCGGGGCGCCAGCGATATTCACATTGAGCCTTACGAAAAGGAATTTCGCGTGCGTTTCCGTATTGACGGCGTGCTGCAGGCGATCATGTCGCCGCCGATGAAGCTCAAGGATGCGATCACCTCCCGCCTGAAAATTATGGCGAAGCTCGACATCAGCGAAAAGCGTCTGCCGCAGGACGGCCGCATCATGCTGAAAATGAATATCGGCGGCCGCAAGAAGCAACTCGACTTCCGTGTCAGCACACTGCCCACCCTGTGGGGCGAGAAGATCGTGCTGCGCTTGCTCGATAAGGAAAACCTGCGGCTCGATATGACCAAGCTCGGTTTCGAGCCGGAATCTCTGGTCAAATTCGAGAAGGCCATTCTCAAGCCCTACGGCATGGTTCTGGTGACCGGTCCCACGGGATCAGGAAAAACCAACACCTTGTATTCCTCCATTTCACGCCTGAACCAGCCTGATACCAACATCATGACCGCCGAAGATCCGGTCGAATTTCAGTTGGGCGGCGTCAACCAAGTGCAGATGAAAGAACAGATCGGATTGAACTTTGCCGCGGCCCTGCGTTCTTTTTTGCGTCAGGACCCGAACATCATTCTGGTCGGCGAAATCCGCGACTTCGAAACGGCGGAGATCGCCATCAAGGCCGCTCTCACCGGCCACCTTGTGCTTTCTACCCTGCACACCAATGGCGCGCCTGAGACCATTACCCGTTTGATGAACATGGGCATTGAGCCCTTCCTGGTGGCAACCTCGGTTCACTTGATCTGCGCCCAGCGCCTGATTCGGCGTATTTGCAAGGAATGCACCGAGACGGTCGAGGTTCCGGTGCAAACCTTAATCGAAGAAGGATTTTCTCCCGAGGAAGCCAAGACAATCCAGATCCAGAAAGGCAAGGGATGCGGCGTCTGCAACAACACGGGATACAAAAGCCGCTGTGGTTTGTATGAAGTGATGGAAGTGGACGATGAAATCAGGGAACTCGTGCTGGTTGGCGCCTCGGCAGTCGAATTGAAAAAGAAAGCCATCGAGCGCGGCATGATCACGCTCCGGCGCAGCGGTCTGATCAAAGTAGCAGCGGGCATCACCACGCTGGAAGAAGTGGCCCGCGAAACGATTCATTAGAACCGTCGTTGGCCGTTGGTCCTTGGTCGTTGGCCAACGACCAACAACGAACGACCAACGACTAAGAAGAAACAGTAAGGGAAGGAAATCATCATGGGTTTGTCGTTAAGTGATTTGCTAAAACGCATGCTGGAGATGAATGGCAGCGATCTTCACATCACCACTAATTCGCCGCCCCAGATTCGCGTCCACGGGCATCTGGTGCCGTTGGATCTTCCGCAGATGACGCCCGCCGAGACCAAGCAACTGGCCTACAGCGTCATGACGGACTCCCAGAAGCACCGCTTCGAGGAGAGCCTCGAACTGGACTTCTCCTTCGGATTGAAAGGGCTGGCCCGCTTCCGCGCCAACGTGTTCAACCAGCGTGGCGCGACGGCGGCCGTGTTTCGTCTGATTCCTTTCGAGATCAAGTCTTTCAACCAACTCGGCCTGCCGGCTGTGGTAAGCAAGCTCTGCGACAAGCCTCGCGGCCTGGTCCTGGTGACGGGACCGACAGGCTCTGGCAAATCTACAACGCTGGCGGCCATGATTGACAAGATCAACAGCGAGCGCCACGACCACATCCTCACCATCGAGGATCCTATCGAGTTCGTGCACATGAACAAGAACTGCGTGGTCAACCAGCGCGAATTGCACGCGGATACAAAAAGTTTCACCGATGCCCTGCGCGCCGCGCTTCGTGAAGACCCGGACGTTGTGCTGATCGGCGAAATGCGCGATCTGGAAACCATCGAGTCGGCCCTGCGCATCGCCGAAACCGGTCACTTGACCTTCGGCACGCTGCACACCAACTCGGCAACTTCAACCATCAACCGCATCATCGACGTGTTCCCCGCGCACCAGCAGCCGCAGATTCGCGCCCAGCTTTCGCTGGTGCTCGAAGGCATCATGTGCCAAAGCCTGGTGGCAACGCCCAGTGGCAAGGGGCGCTGCATGATTATGGAAATACTTATCCCCAACCCGGCGGTGCGCAACCTCATTCGTGAAGACAAAATTCACCAGGTTTATTCGGCGATGCAGTCGGGACAAGACAAATTCGGCATGCAAACCTTCAACCAGGCGTTGGCCACGGCGTACTTCCAGAAGCAAATTTCGCTGGAAGTAGCATTGCTGCGTTCCAGCAATCCAGACGAACTGCAGGAAATGATTAACCGCGGCGCGGGCTTGACGAACCGAAGCGCGGCGGGATCGACGATGGCGCGCGGCGCGACACCGACGAAACACTAGGGCATTTGACCGCTCATCGCGCAGCGGCTGGCGCGATGAGCGTGCTAGGGCAAAGTTTGAGCCGCAACAGATTCAGGAATCAGCAACACTGAGGAGTCTAAAACCATGCCAGTCTTCACATTTTCCGGCAAAGATGCATCCGGGCAGAAAGTCTCCGGGGAACGCGTGGCGCCCAACAAACAGGCGCTGGGGCAGCAATTGCGGCGCGAGCGCATTACGCCGGGCGCAATCCGGGAAAAGGGCAAAGAGTTTGCCATGCCCACATTCGGATCGGGCAAAGTCAAGGTCAAGGACATCGCCATTTTCTTCCGCCAGTTCTCGGTCATGATCGATGCCGGTCTGCCGCTGGTGCAGTGTCTGGAAATTCTGGCAGCCAATCAGGAAAACCAGTCATTCCAGAAGACGCTGACCGGCGTCCGCACCACGGTGGAAGGCGGCGCGACGCTGGCCAACGCCATGCGGCAATATCCCAATGTCTTCGACGACCTCACCACCAACATGATTGAAGCGGGCGAGACCGGCGGCATTCTGGACCTCATCCTGCAGCGTCTGGCAGTCTACGTCGAGAAAGCCGTTCGCCTGAAAGCTGCCGTGAAGTCGGCCTTGATCTACCCGGTTGCCGTCGTAGGCATTGCGGGCCTGATTGTCGCCGCATTGCTCAAGTGGGTGGTGCCCATCTTCGCCAACCTGTTTGCCGGGCTGGGCGTGGCTCTGCCGCTTCCCACCCGTATCGTCATCGGATTGAGCCATTTCATCGGCTCGTTCTGGTGGGTCATCATCGGTGCGGGCGTGGGCTTGGTCTTTGGGCTTAAGTCCATCCGCAAGCACCCGACGGGGCGTTATTACTTTGACAAGGTCCTGCTTAAGCTACCGATCGTCGGGTCGCTGTTGCGCAAAATCGCCGTCGGACGATTCACCCGCACACTGGGTACTTTGATCACTTCGGGCGTGCCCATTCTGGAAGGTTTGGCAATTACGGCGAGAACTTCCGGCAACGCCGTGCTGGAAGAAGCGCTGATGAAAGTGCGGAAAGCTATTGAAGAAGGCCGCACCATCGTCGATCCGCTCAAAGAATGCGGAGTGTTCCCCAACATGGTGACGCAGATGATCGGCGTCGGCGAAGCCACTGGCGCCATGGACAACATGTTGCAGAAGATCGCCGACTTCTACGAAGAAGAAGTGGACGCAGCCACCAAAGACATGCTGGCCATGCTGGAGCCGGCTATCATCGGCATGCTCGGCGTAACCATCGGCGGCATCGTGATTTCACTCTACATGCCGCTGTTCGCCATGATCGCCAAGCTGGCTGGGTAGAAGGAACCGGGTCTTGCGTCTTAGGTGTTAGGTCTTGGGCCTAAGACCCAAACGCCTTACATCACATGCCGAAGACTTGATGTGAGGCCCAAGACCTGAAACCTAGGACCTGAGACCGAGATATCAATGCAATCGACATTTGACGAGCGGAATTGGCTGGCTTGGCTGGTCAAAGTACGGATCCTGATCCTGACTTTCCTGCTTGGAATCCAGTTGGCAGTCTCGGAGTTGACGCCCACACGTCTGCCGCTGCGTCTTTTCCTTAGCACCATTCTTCTTTGGTATACCGTCTCACTCTTTTATATAGTCCTGCTATCGTTCTGGCGCGAGCACCGGTTGCAGGCGTCCTTGCAGGTGCTGACCGATCTGATCATGGTCAGCTTGGTAGTGCACGAGACCGGAGGCTGGGACAGTTCATTGAACTTTCTCTATCCTCTGGTCATCATCGTGGCCGGCATCCTGCTTCCCCGCGTGTGGGCGCATCTCGTGGCGGCGCTGGCCTTCATTCTTTATGGCACGGTCCTCGAACTCAACTACTACGGAGTCGTGCCGTCCTATTGTTCGACCCATCCTGAACTGCAGGCGCTGCGGGGAATCATTTTCGTGAACCTGTTTGCGTTTTTGGCCGTCGCTTATTTAGCCGGCCAACTAGTTTCCAAGTTACGCCAGGCGAGAGTGCAGCTGAAAGACGCGAGCGGAGCGCTGGAGGATCTTCAGATCCTGCACGAGAACATTATCCAGTCCATCGGCAGCGGGCTGATCACCACCGGTCTCGATGGGCGCATTACACTGGTCAACAACGCGGCGCAGAAACTTCTGGAGCGCACGCCCGACCAGTTGCTGGGAAAGCCAGTCAGCGGATTATTCCTCGACGCTCTGCCCAATGCCGAATCAGATACCCACGCCGAAGTGCGTTTCGATACGGCGGCAACATTCCGCAAGACGGCGCGAGTGAGAGTAGCCGCTTTGAACGGGCCGGAGCGCGGCACGCTGGGCTACGTCTACGCGTTGGACGACCTCACCGAGATCCGGCGACTGGAGCGCGAAGTGCGCATGCAGGACCGCCTGGCAGCCGTGGGCCGGCTGGCGGCGGCCATCGCCCACGAAATCCGCAATCCTCTTACCTCGATTGCTGGTTCGGTCAGCATGCTTTCCGGCGTCCCCGAAATGAACGAGGAGCATCGCCGCCTGCTGGAGATCGTGACCCGTGAATCGCAGCGGCTCAACGGCATCATCACCGACTTTCTGACGTACTCCCGCGGCAAACAGTATCACTTCGAAAGGGTCGACCTGGTGCGATTGGTAGAGGACACGCTCACGCTTATGCGGCACCGCATGACCGCGGAGGATACGGGCATCACGATTGAGAGCAGGTTCAGCGTGCCGGAGGCTTGGGCGCTCGCCGACGGAGACAAGATCAAACAGGTTTTCTGGAACCTTGCCGAGAACGCGGTCCGCGCGATGCGGAACGGGGGCACTCTGAAGGTGTTGATCGAACGCCAGGGAGACGACTGGCAAGTGAGTTTTGTGGACACCGGAACGGGAATGACCCCGCAACAGACGGAGAAGATTTTCGAGCCATTTCAATCGAACTTTGAAGGCGGCACCGGACTTGGCCTCGCGGTGGTCTACCAGATCGTGCAAGCACACGAAGGCAAGGTGTTCGCACGGTCGAAGCCGGGGCAGGGAACGACTCTCATCCTGAGGCTGCGCGGACTCGACGCTGAGAGACAGGCTGTCCGCATCTCAACGGCGGAGACTTTTGTTGCCCCTGCGCTGCCCACGCCTCTGCCCGCGCCACTTGCAGCGGCTGCGGCAGAAGGGAGGCGGCGTGGCTAACATTCTGGTTTGTGACGATGAGCGCTCCATCTGCGAAATGTTAGACATCGCCCTGCGCCGTGACGGACATCGCGTCGAAACTGTTCAATCCGGTCAGGCGGCCAAGAATAAGATCGACGGCAATCTCTACGATCTCATCATCACTGACATCAAGATGCCGAACATCGACGGCATCGAGGTGCTGCGCCATGCGCACCGCGTCTCGCCCGATTCGCCGGTGATTCTCATCACCGCGGTGGATGATTACGAAGCCGCCGTGGAGGCGGTAAAG
This sequence comes from uncultured Acidobacteriaceae bacterium, assembly GCA_963832755.1. Classification (GTDB taxonomy): domain Bacteria; phylum Acidobacteriota; class Terriglobia; order Terriglobales; family Acidobacteriaceae; genus Sulfotelmatobacter. The sequence continues at coordinate 97,643 of CAWHVM010000001.1, forward strand.
GCGGGAGGAGCGTCGGACTACATTCGCAAGAGCCCCGGCCTGGTGGATGAAATCAAACTGACCATCAACCGTGTTCTCGAGAAGCTTAGTCTGAGCAAGCAGAACTTCGCCCTGCGCCGCGACGCCGCATCGCATAACTCGCTCGACAACATCATCGGCTCCAGTTCTGCGATGGAGAAGCTCAAGCAGACGGTGCGCACTGTGGCTTCGACCGCCAGCACCGTGCTGATTCACGGGGAAAGTGGCACTGGTAAAGAGTTGGTAGCCCGCGCCGTTCACATCTGTTCGCCGCGCGCCACTGAGCCCTTTGTATCGGTGAACTGCGGAGCTTTCCCGGAGACTCTGCTGGAGAGCGAACTCTTCGGCTATTTGAAGGGAGCTTTTACCGGAGCGAATCAGAATAAGCGCGGGCTGTTCGAAGTGGCCGGCGGGGGCACGATTTTTCTCGACGAAATCAGCGAAATGACGCTGGCTATGCAGGTGAAACTGCTCCGAGTCTTGCAGGAACGCACCGTGCGGCCGGTCGGCGGTACCAGCGAAATCCCCATCGACGTGCGAGTAATCGCGGCTACGAATCGCGACCTCGACAAAGCCGTCGCCGATAATTTATTTCGCGAAGATCTCTACTACCGCCTGAACGTCATTCCCATCCGCGTGCCCGACTTGCGCGAGCGCCGCGAAGACATCCCGCTGCTGGCCAATCACTTCCTGAAGAAATATGCGGCTGCGGCCAATCGAAGTATTATGCGCGTCAACAAAGATTCGCTCGACGCTCTTTGCGGTTATGAGTGGCCGGGCAACGTCCGCCAGTTGGAGAACACCGTCGAGCGTGCGGTGGCCCTCGAGATGACGGACGAGTTGCACGTCGAGCTGCCGATGGAACGGCCGAAAGCCCGTGCCGCAGCAGCGGGTGCCGGCGTTTCAGGAATGTCCGAGGTAGCGCCGGGTGCGGTGCTGCCCGAAGGCGTGGGTATGGAAGTCTACGTCGCAAACGTCGAGCGCACGCTGCTGCAAAATGCTCTCGATCGCTCGAACGGTGTGCAAACCAAAGCGGCTGACCTGCTCGGCATCTCCTACCGCTCATTCCGGCACTTGATGAAGAAATACGAGTTGTAGCTGCGAGCCGCGGGCTACGAGCCGCGAGCAATTAGCTTGCTGCGAAAAAGAACAGGTTGCTCGAAGCTCATAGCCCGCAGCTCTCAGCTACCTTTTTTCAACTGCTGCTTCCACCCCAGCACGCGCGCCTTCGCGCTCTCGGCTTCAGCCTCTGGAATCATTCCCTTTTTCTGATAGAGCACGGACAAGCTGGTGTGGGCGAGCACGTCATCCGGGTCCAATTCTGTAATCTGCTGCGCCACGCCGATAGCCTCGTCGTAACGCAGCAAATCCTGTAGCGCACGCGCCAGGCCGTGCATGGCCTCGGTAAAGGCAGGATCGACGGCCAGCGATTCCCGGTAAGCCGCCACTGCTGCCTCCAGCTTTCCATCCGCCATCAAATCCAGCGCGGCATAGTAGTGGTCTTCGGCCTTCTGGCGGGCATCTGCATCGGACATGGAAGGAAGTTCCTGGCGGAGACAGGATTCTAACATGGGTTAAGATACTGCCATGCGCCATTCGCTCCGCTTTCTCTGGAACGCCACCAAAGGCCATCGTCTCGCCCCGTGGCGAAGCCCCTATCTACTGTGGCGCATCGAGACCTACTGCGGCGTCAAGATGACGCAAATCGGTTTTCTAGAGTTCTGGGAGTTTCTATGGCGCGAGCGCGTCAGTCTCTGGCGTTTCCTGAAGTGGACAGGCGAGATGGAGCGCTACGCTCACCCCAAGCCGAGGGGCAGTGGCCAATGATCAGTGATCAGTGGCCAATAAAATCGGGCTCTGGAAGTGGATCTGCATTAACTGACCACTGACCACTGACCACTGTTCTTACGCTCCCTTGCCCGCAGCGGCAGCCTCGCCCAGAATGATGGTCACGTCGCTCCCTTTGCCGGCTCCGGTCAACTGCGCCGCGGCTCCGCGATTGGCAGCGATTTCCAGGAAACCCATACTGCCGAGAACGCCAATCACTTCTCCCGGAGCGCCTTCGGCATAGGCATTGCGAATTTCCGTAATCTCGCGGCTGCCCACGACAATCTTGAATGCCTTGACTGCGGATCCAAAAAGAAAGGGCGCGTCCTGCGGAGTGATGTTGGTAATAAGGTTTCCGAAGCGATCGACCTTCAGCACCACTCCACGCAAGCGATTCTCATCGACGGCTTTCGGCTTGGGTGCCGAGAAGCGCACGTAGTCTTCAACTTCATCGCCAAACTTCAGCGAGTCAACTTCTTTCGACAGGTACGCGGCCACCGGAGAAAAAATGTCGCGGGCATGAAACGTGTTGCTGACCGGCTGCAGAAAATAATGCTCGGAGGTGATATGCCGCACATGCATGCGCGTTTCACGCGCGTAGACCAGAGAAAGTACACCGTTATCGGGCGCAACGAAATGATACTTGTCACTCGAAGCCACAATCGGCCGCCGCGCCGTCCCCACGCCGGGATCGACCACAACCACGTGCACCGTGCGGTTCGGAAAGTAGGAATACGCCTGCGAAATGGTGAGGGCTCCATCCAGCACATCGAAGGCTTGCACGGCGTGGCAGATATCGACGATCTGCGCCTCCGGCACGATATCGAGAATGACGCCTTTCATGGCGCCCACAAAGTGGTCGTTGCTGCCGAAGTCGGTGGTCAGTGTAATGATCGGACGGTGCGCCAAGGTTCCCCCACAGATGGAAGACGCAGTGCTCCCAGAGACTCGAAAGTAATTGTTGATGATCGCGGAGTCAAGTCACCAGGTAATTAGTGCAGTGGTCAGTGGTCAGTGGCCAGTCGCCAGTAACGCCAAAATCATCAGCGCGGGCCGAGTTTTGCTGACCACTGGCGACTGTTATTCATATCGCAGCGCTTCAATCGGGCTCATGCGCGAGGCTTTCAGCGCCGGATAAAATCCCGAACAGATTCCCACCAGCGAAAGAATGATGAACGAGATCATCATCACGCTCAGCGAAGCGTGCAGAATGATCGCGCCCTCGTGATTAGCAGTTTTATAAAACTCGTTATACAGCGGCATGGGCGGGATGATCCACGTGAGCACCTCGGCCACAGCCATGCCAACCGCGCCGCCCACGAAAGTGAGCACCAGCGCTTCCAGCAGGAACTGCACCAGAATATGCCTCGGCCGCGCTCCAATCGCCTTGCGCAGGCCGATCTCGCGCGTGCGCTCCGTGACTGAAACCAGCATGATGTTCATCACGCCGATTCCGCCCACCGCGAGCGTGATCACGCCGATCAGTCCCAGCACCGCCTGCAGGCCAAGCGAAAAAGCGTTGATCATGGCCCGGTCATCGATGGTGTCCCACGCCGGCGTTGCTTTGTCGTCCTTGGGATCAAAATGATGCCGCCGCCCAATGACTTCGCGCACCGCAGCCAGCGCCTTCTTGTTCAGTTCCGCAGCCGTCGGCTCAAAAACAATCTCATCGGGATCTTTCAAGTTCTTCAGATCGCGCATCAGTCCGAACGGGATGAAGCCATCGTTGTTGTCCGGCCCGTTGTACATGGAATCCTGAATTTTGTTGTGCAGCGTTCCCACGACTTCAAAGTCAAGTCCGCCAAGGCTCACATGCTGGCCCACGGCGGGCGCGCCCTGAAAAACTTTCTTGGCCGCTTCGTAGCCCAGAATCACCACCCGGCGGCGGTCGGAAAAATCTGTGTCTTCAAAATAGCGGCCGTCGGCAAGAGTCAGCTTGCGCATCTGCCCATAAGGCATCTCAACGCCGCGCACCGGAATGGTTACGACCCGCGTGCCAAGCTTGACTCCGAAGTCGCGATCAATTTCAGCGCTCACCGCGCGGACGATGGGCACCTCGTCGCGAATCGCCTCCACATCTTCATATTCGTAAGCAATCTTTTTGCCCGCCCGCTGGCCGCCAGCCTGCATACTCGTTTGTCCCGGCCACAGCACGATGACGTCATTGCCCATGTTCAGGAAGGCTTGCAGCACACAGCCGCCCAGGCCCTGGCCGTAGGCCAGCAGCAACACCACCGAAGCCAATCCCCACACAATGCCTAGCATGGTGAGCAGCGACCGCATTCGGTCGCGCATCAGCGACTGCCAGCCCTGCGAAATGAGTTCTTTCAGAAACATGGAAATGCAGTGTCCAGTGGTCAGTGTCCAGTGGCCAGTAAAAACGGGCCAGTGCCCACCGCGGTCTTACCGGCCACTAATCGCTGGCCACCGACACTGACCACTCCTACTCGATGTGTATATCTCCCGAGCCAGTTCGCAACGAAAGCAACGGCCCGCCGCCGCGCACTTTGCCGGCGATGTGCTTGCGTGTCTCCTCCACGCGCCCCTGCACAGTCATGGTGACCGGCGCTTCCACGTCCAGCGTGCCCGAACTGGTGGAAATATCAGCATCGAATGCGGCATTCGCGGGCAGCCGGACGTGTACATTGCCCGATCCGGTTCGGACCTGCCACGCTCCCATCTGTGTGCCCTCGGCGGTGATGTCGCCGCTGCCCGCTTCGGCGCGCAATGCGCCTTGAATTCCGCGCACCGAAATATTCCCGGAGCCGGTCCGCATATCAATGTCGCCCGATGCGATCTCTTGCACCTCGATGTCGCCGCTCCCGGTGCCGCCGCGCACCGGACCCGCGATTTCAAGCGCCCGCACATCGCCTGATCCGGTCTGCACATGAATCTCGCCGGTAAGCTGTGAGACCTTCACGTCTCCCGATCCAGTCTGGATATCGGCATTGCCATGCGTGCCTTCAATAGTCTCGTTTCCCGACCCGCTGTGGGCGCGGACCGTTGTGTCGACAGGCACTGTGATTTCATAATCCACCGAAATGTCGCGTGCACTTACGTTATCAATGTGGATGCTGTTCCCATCCTGCCGCAGAGGGGGATGCTGCTCAATGTCGGATACGTCGGTGTGCCGGTTTCCGAACAGCCAGTGGTCGCCCACATAGATCTTGGCGCGAATGGAAACTGAGCCCGACGCGCCGCTCCGCACAATCACGTCGCCGGAGTGGGTTTGTACCTCTAGATCGACAGGTCCGCTGACTTGGAAAGTTTTCTCGAAATGTCCTTGCGGCGTAGAAGCGGCCGCAAAGGTGGAAGCCAGGAGCACGGCCAGTCCGATCGCCAGGAACGAGAATCGAGCCGGAATAGAAACCAAACTGCGCGAGATCCGTTGGTTATTCATGTCGTAGCGACTCCACGGGTGTCATTTCCGCGGCGCGCTGGGCCGGATACATGCCCGCGGTCACGGTGATAAAAGAAAGTGTCACAATCGAAGCCACAATCGAAATCGGAGAAACAATAGGATGGGGAACGAAATCCGGCAACGGCAGCCCGCCCATCGCCCAGCAAGTGCCCACTCCGAAGCTGAGGCCCAGAATTCCGCTCACCACCGTCAGCATGGCCGACTCGGCAAAGAATTGCCGCAAAATATCGCGTTTGGTCGCACCTAAAGCTTTTCGCGTGCCAATCTCGCGCGTGCGTTCGGTCACCGAAACCAGCATGATGTTCATCACGCCGATCCCGCCCAGGCACAGGGTGACGATCGCGACGCAACCAAAAAAGATCGTAACCACGCCGAAGATTTTATCCAGCAGCTTGGCGCCTTCCATGGTGTCCCAAATGAACACCGCATCTTTGTCGAGCGGGTCGAAATGGTGCACGCGCGCCAGCGCCTTCCGCACCTGCAGGACCGCTGCATCGTGCTCCTCGGGATCGGCCACTTCGAAAACAATGTCATCGAGCCAGCCGCGCGTAATGCTGGCGTCTTTTTTTTCCGATGGCGGAAAATCCCGTGCGACTGCTGAATACGGCGCAAACAGATAATCGTTGTCCGGACCGTTGTAGTTGGCGTTCTGTTTCTTCTCCGCCAGCACGCCAATCACGGTGTAAGGCACACTCTTGATCAGCAAGGAGGCGCCGATGGAAGGCTGTCCCGGAAACAGTTGCCGGTTGGCCGCGAATCCCAGTACCACCACCCGTCGCGCGTCCCGCTCGTCATCGTCCGTGATCAACCGGCCTTCGCTGAGGATAAGAGACCTAAAATCCTGATACGACGGCCACATCCCAACCACCCCCCGGCTGGCTGAGTTGAACTGACTTACCTCGGGAATGTTGCGCCGCAGGTCGGGGCTTACATTCTTCACGGTGTAGCACTCGTCGTGAATCAATTGCGCGTCATCCACATTCAGTTGGATCTCGCGTCCCGCTGCCAGTCCGCCCACCTGCGTACTGGTGCGCCCTCCCCACGCGATGACCAGATCTTTGCCCAGCGTCTCCATGTGCTTTTTCTGGTCGACGCTGAACCCGCGTCCCAGTCCCACTAGCAGAATGACCGAAGCGATACCCCACACAATGCCGAACATGGTGAGAAACGTTCGCATCTTGTGGGCTCGGAAGGTGGCCAGGGCCTGGCGCAGGATTTCGAGAAGAGTCATGGGAACCGGCCTTCGGGCTTCGGCTGTCGGGCTTCGGCAAATCGGGTATTAGCCAGAAGTGAAAAGCCGAAGCCCGATAGCCCCTTCGACTTGGCTCAGGGCAGGCTCCGCCCGAAGCCCGCTCACTGCAGCACGACCTGCTCGCCTTCCTTCAATCCGCTGAGTACTTCCGTCTTCGCACCGTTGGAAATCCCGATGTTGATCGCGACCTTATCCATACCGTCCTTGCCTTTTGGATCGGGAATATCGACCGACGCCTTCTTGTCCTTGTCGTAAATAATCGCGCCTTCCGGAATCTGCAGCACGTTCTTGTGTTCTTCGAGGATGATCTCTGCGTTGGCGGTCATCTCAGCCTTGAGTTCGCCGCCCGGATTCTGAATCGAAACCCGCACTTCAAACGTGGTGACGTTGTCTTTCTCCACGCCCATCGGCGAAATCTTGGTGACCTTGCCGTAGAACGTCTTGTCTTTGAACGATTCCACCTTGATGCGCGCCGGCTGGCCCAGATACACCTTGCCGATATCGCTCTCGTCGACCTTGCCCTTTACATAGACTTCGCTGGTATCGCCCAGTGTCATCACCAGCGTGGCCGATGAACCCAACACAAGAATCGAACTCACCGCGTCGCCCATCTGCACATCGCGCGAGAGCACGATGCCATCGATCGGCGAAACGATGTCCGTATAACTCAACTGTTCCTCGAGCTGCTTCAGATTGGCCTGGTCTTCCATCACCTGCGCCTGTGCTTGCGCAATCTTCGCCTTCAAAACGGTAACCTGCGCCTTCGAGACGTTCTGCTTGTTCAGCGCCATTTCGTAATTCTTTTCCGCATCGTCCAGGGCCGAGGCCGACACGACCCCGTCCTTCGCCATGCCCATCGCGCGGTCGTAGGCGCGCTTCAACAGCGGCACATCCGGACCTTCCGCGTCCACCTTGGCCCGCTCAAAGTCGGCCTGTGTGCTTTTCAAGTTAGCCTGCGCCGCTTCCAGAGCCGCGCGCGACTGGTCGACCTGCGCCTCAATCTCGATCTTGTCAAGCTGCGCCAGCAACTGCCCTTTCTTCACGTGATCCCCGTAGTCCACCAACAGCTTCTTGACGATGCCGCTGGCCTTCGACTTCACCTCGACCTCGACGATGGGCGTCACCTTACCTGTAGCCACCACGCTCTTAGCCAGGTCGCCGCGTTCCACCTTCGCCAGCTTCGACGGATCAATCTTCGTCCCGCCACGCGTGGCCGCGATCACTCCGCCAGCGATCACCAGCACGATCACCACCACCACAACGCCCCAAATAACCACTCTGCGCCGCTTTTTCTTATGATTCCCGTTCCCGTTCACAACGCCTCCTAAATATGCTGGAAAATGCTTACTGAAGAAGAGCCGATCGCGCCCTCACTGTCCTTTACGTAGCCGGGCTTGCCTTTGTTCCAAAGATTTCTAGACGACGAGAATGACCGTGGCAGCTAAACCGCTCGGCACCTTCCAGTTAGACCGTCCTCATAGAAAAAAGGTTAGCCCTGCAGGGCAAAAGTTTTACCCTGTGTTCCCCTGTTCCCTCTGTGGTAAGGATTTAACACTGCCGAACTGCGGGTCGGTGCCTCAGTCTCTCTCAGCCCCTTTGCAATGCTAGAATTACCCCTCAGAATCGCTCCCAAATGATCGCCTTTGTGCTGCTCCGCGTGCTGCTGATCCTTCTCCTGGTCGCAGCTAATGCGTTCTTTGCGGCTGCGGAGTTTTCCCTGATCAGCGTGCGCGACACCCGCATTCAGCAGCTAATCGAATCCGGCCGCATCGGCGCCCGCACCGTCCAGCGCCTGCATCAGCATCTCGACGAAGTCGTCAACGGCGTTCAACTCGGCATTACCATGGTCAGCCTAACCTTGGGCTGGATCGGCGAACCCATGGTCGCCCGTCTCGTGGAATCTCTGCGCTTCGTTCAGAAAGTTCCCCACGCCGCGATTTATGCTCACGGCATCGCCATAGCAATCGCTTTCAGCTTGATCACCTACCTGCACGTCCTGCTCGGCGAACTCGTCCCAAAGACTCTAGCCCTGCAACGCGCCGAGCAGATCGCGCTCGCCGTAGCCGGTCCCATGGAAGCATTCCTCACACTCACGCGCCCCGTGCTTTTTTTCATGCGCCGCTCTGGCGGCCTCGTCCTGCGCGCTTTCGGCGCGCGCGACGCCCGCCGCGGCAGCGCCGTCCACTCCCCCGATGAACTCAAGCTCATCGTCACCGCCAGCCGCCAGGTCGGCCAGATCCCCGAGTCGCAAGAAGAAATGATCCACAATGCAATCGAACTCGATAACATCACCGTCCGCGAGGTCATGGTCGCCCGTCCCGATATTTTTTCTTTGCCCTCGGATCTGATGCTCGACGAGGCCCTCAACCGCGTGGTCGAAGGCCAGCACTCGCGCATCCCCGTCTACGACCCGCAGCGCGGCCCCGAACACATAGTTGGAGTCCTTTATTACAAGGAGTTAGTCCGCTGGGTGAGGCTAAGGCTCATCAATCTAGGCCAGCCCCTGGCTTCGCGCATCGCGCGCACGCAGATCGGCCAAATCATGCACGACGTTCTGGTAGTTCCAGAAACCAAAGTCCTCGCAGAGTTGCTAGCCGAATTCAAAGAACGCCGCCGACACCTCGCCGTGGTAGTTGATGAATTCGGCTCGACGGCAGGCGTGATCACGGTAGAAGATATTCTTGAACAACTGGTCGGCGACATCGAAGACGAATTCGACGTTTCCCTGCCGGAGCCCGAGTTGCAAGATGAATCCGTCCTGGTTCTAGAAGGCTCGGTAAACATCCGCGACCTCGAAACCCAGCACGGCCTGCTGCTGCCGCGCGACGCCGGCTTCGAAACCCTGGCCGGATTCGTCCTCGCCCGCCTGCAACGCATCCCATTTCTAGGCGAGTCGTTCGAATATGAAGGTCATCGCTACACGGTTGAAGAGATGGAAGGTCACCGCATCGCGAGGGTGAAGATCGAAAAACTAGGAAACGTCGAGAGCAAAGGAGAACCAGCAAAGCAAGCGGGAGATTGAAGATGCAAACCCTTGTCATCCTGAGCGAAGCAGATGGATCGCGAAGCCGAAGAGCCTGCCCCGAACGCGCCGAGGGGACCCCTTACCCGCTTGCGCTACCGCAAGCTCGGCAGGGAGTTTCTACAACTGCCCCGCGCACTCCGGAACTGGCCACTGGCCACTGACCACTGGCCACTGATGTCATGCCGAAAGCCCTCCTCCAACGCGTCCTTTACACCCTCCCAGTAATCTGGCTGGTGGTAAGCCTGGTCTTCCTACTAATCCATCTGGTCCCCGGAGACCCCATCCAACAAATGCTGGGCGAAGGCGCGCCCCCAGCCGACATCCAGGCCACGCGCCATCTTTACGGCCTAGACGCGCCGCTGGGCGAGCAATACCTCCACTACTGGAAAGGCGTTCTCCACGGCGACCTGGGCCCATCCTTCCGCTACAACCAAAGCGTGACGCACCTGATAGCCCAGCGCTATCCCTATACGCTGCAACTAACGCTGGCGTCGCTCTTCGTAGCCATCATTCTGTCGATCCCCGCCGGCGTGCGCTCCGCCCAGCGCCGTAACCGCTGGGATGACCGCCTGCTCAGCGTAGTCAGCCTCTTCGGCCTGTCGTTCCCCAACTTCGCGCTCGGCCCCATCCTGATTCTTCTCTTCGCCATCAAGCTGGGATGGCTCCCCGTCTCCGGCGCCGGCTCCTTCGCCAACCTAATCCTGCCCGCCATCACCATGGGCAGCGCGCTAGCCGCCATCCTCACCCGCATGGTCCGCACCTCCATGCTCGAAGAGCTAAGCCAGGACTACATCCGCACCGCCCGCGCCAAAGGATTACCAGAGCGCACGGTAGTCTATAGACACGCCCTGCGCAACGCCATGATCCCCATCATCACCGTCCTCGGACTGCAGTTCGGTGCGCTACTGGCCGGCGCAATCGTGACGGAAACGATCTTCTCCTGGCCCGGCATAGGCCGCCTGACGATTCAAGCCATCTCGAACCGCGATTACTACCTGGTGCAAGGCTGCATCTTGGCGATTGGATTGACGTATGTCGCTGTGAACTTCCTGACGGATGTGCTGTATTCGGTGGCGAATCCTAGGATCAGACAGTGAGGGGGATGGAGGGATTCTAGCGGCTTCTCTTGAGCACGTTGCGCTTACGCGGCCCCTTACTGCGTTCTTTCTTGAATCGAGATGGCGGAAGGGCTTTACCCCGTACCACCTTAACATTACGGCCTTTGAACGGACGGCGCGCCTGGAGCTTGATATGGCTCACGGGTACCCATTCGAAAAGCCCGTTTCTAACCGCAGCCACCTGCCGTCCGCATACCTCACAGGGATAGAGATTTTGAGGGCCGTTTCCGTTTACGCTCACGAGTCGTTGTGTCCGCGCGCTGAACGATCCACGGCAGTTTGGCATTAATACTCCTGATCTTATCCCTGCCGCATTATACGCTTTCTATTCGCCCGACTCTGGGTGCCTTATCCTTCGACTGCTGGCGAATTCAGTATTGCCGCCCTCTGACTAATGTTTTGCCGCTTCCTTCTCGGCTTGAAGGATGTTGCTGCAACTCAAAAGGCTGTGCGCCAGATCGTCAGCTCGCCCCTTGGGAAGAATGTTATAGCTTACCGTCGTATACAGCTCGCCCGTTTTCGAGTCTAGGGCAAAGAATCCATGCCACGGAACGCCCTCAGTCAGCGCGCTCTCCGCTGCAATCGGAAGGAATCGTTGGTATTGTTTCGGCGGTGGGGCTTGGTTTTGCGGCTGCGCAGAGTAGCATCCCGCCAGCATCGCTATGAACATCAGAACCGAAATCAACTTTGCGCTCATGGGTTACCACCTCACCTGGCAGCCATGATTTAATCACAAATAGCAAAAGCCCAATTCGCGCTGAGGGCGGGGTGCCCCATCCTTGTCGCGTTCTTTGCGACAGGGTGGGGATTGTGAAGTGGTATCCTCATTGAGTGCACCAAATTGGTGTATAATGATGCCATGCCCACCGCAAAACACGTCCGCCGCAGCGTGTCGCTCCCCACCCCCATCGCCAAACAAGTAGAGCGCATGGCCAGGAGCCAGCGCCTGAGCGACAACCGTGTTCTGGTGGAACTCATCGAACTCGGCATCGAAGCGCGGAAACAGAAAGAGAAGGCGTTCTTCGAGCTTGCCGAACGCTTTCGCTCCGAGAGCGATCCGCAACAGGCCAAGCGCCTGGGCGACGAGTTGGGCCGTTTGGTTTTCGGTGAATAATGCCCCAGATCGAAACCTGGCCGCGCATCCCTCCCGCCATTCGCGATCATCTGGCCGAGCGCATGCACGACCGCAACATCGGCCTCGATGACCTGAACCGGCTCCGGGTCTGGCTGGAGACAAGACCGAATGTCCCCGACGGGCGCTGGTTCAAGGATTTCGGCTCGTTCAAACTCTGCGGCGATGGTAAATATCCCAAGACATTCCTTCTTGCCGGCCAGGCGGCGACGGGCGAAAAACTCTAACTCCCGTACCAACTCAATCGCTACCCGCCGTCCAACCAAAGCTCCCGCCCGCCGCCATCGTTGACAAGTGTTAAGCTACAGGCTACACTCTGACCAGTGAAGATTCGTAGCTTCGCGCACAAGGGCCTGAGACGGCTCTACGCGGAAGATAACGTGCGTGGCATTCCACCCGACGCGGCGGGGAAGCTCCGCAAGATGCTGGCTTTTCTCGACAACATGCAGGGACCGGAAGAATTGTATGCCCTGACCGGGTGGAAGGCGCACATCTTGACCGGTGCCCGCAAGGGAGTATGGAGTCTCAACGTTACCCGCAATCAGCGTTTAACGTTCCGCATCGACAAGGCAGAGCAGGAAATCTGCGAGCTGAATTTGGAAGATTACCACTAGGTGTAAGGAGAAAAGCTATGGCCATGAAGAATCCGCCCCATCCCGGAGATTTCATTCGTACGGAGATTATCCAGCCTGCGGGTCTGTCGGTAACAGCCGCGGCAGCGGCGCTAAAGGTTTCCCGGCCCGCGCTGTCCAGCCTGCTGAATGGCCGGGCCGACCTCTCCGGCGACATGGCGCTACGCATCGAAAAAGCGTTTGGAGTGAAGATGGATACGCTCATGCGCATGCAGTCTGCGTACGACATAGCGCGAACGCGCCTGCGCGAGGGGCAAATACACGTCCGCCGCGTTACGCAACCAGTCGGTGCTTCCGCGTGAGCTGGCGCTGCACGTGCTACGGCGGGAAGGCAAATCGAGAATAATAGAGGCGGGGCACCACCGCCCCGCCTCAGACCAAATCAAACTACGCCGCCTGCATCATCTTCTTCATTCGTTCCTTCATCTGCTCGGGCGACACATCTTCTACATGCGTTGCCACGCTCCAGAAATGCCCGAACGGATCTTGAATGAAGCCAGTGCGGTCTCCGTAGAACTGGTCCTGCACCGGCTTCAGGATTTTCGCGCCCTCGGCCGCCGCGCGCTCGACCACGCGATCAACGTCGGGAAGGTATACATACAGGCTCACCGGGCTCGCGCCGATCGTGGCCGCGCTGGTGTGTCCGTCGCCCATGTTGGGATTTTCGTCGGCCAGCATGATGAGTGAGTTGCCGATCTTCAATTCAGCGTGACCGACCTTGCCGTCCGGGCCGTTCATGCGAACGGTTTCAGTCGCTCCGAAAACATTCTTGTAATACTCAATGGCCTTGGCAGCTCCCTTGATGATCAGGTAAGGCGTGACGGAGTTGTAATCCTTGGGAATATACGAGATTTTACTCATGATTTTTTCTCCTCAGAGTTCAGGCTAAAGGTGGAGTTTATGGCGCGCATACAAACCGGCGAGGCGGTGCCGGTACTCCATTATCAAAACACAATGGTGGGCGATCTTCAAGGCTTTGCGCCCGCCTTTTTGCGTTTTCCGCCGGCGGAAATTTACCCGTGCAGCTCTGACAACGCCTTGCGCGCGTCGTTGTAATTGGGACTGATCTTCAATGCGCGCTCCAGTTGCTGGCGGGCCTGCGCAGGTTGGTTCGCTTTCTCGTAAGCCAGACCCAGGTGGTAGTGCACAGTCGGGTCGTCGGCTGCGCCTCTCTTTTCGTTCAGCCGCAGCGACTCTTGGAACATATCGATCGCCGACTGATACACGCCCTTCTGAAAATATGCGAAGCCCAGCGTGTCGGCCGCGGCCGGCGAATCGGGCATCCCGCGCCGCGCGGTCTGCGCCATGGCCAGAGCCACATCCACGTTGCCGCCCTGCTGCAGCATCAGGTAGGCAAGATTATTCGAGGCCAGAGGATCATCCGGCTTAATGTTCAGCGCTTGCTGGTACATGTCCCTGGCCTGATCGAAGTTGTTTTGCGATTCGTACATCATGCCCGCGAGCAGGTAGAAAGAAATCTCGCGCGGATGATCTTTGATCGACTGCTGGTAGGTGGCCAGCGCCTGGCTCACCGAGCCCTCGGCGGCCTGAACCTGGGCCAGCTTCAAGAGCGCGTCGGAATTATTCTTATCCAGCTCAACTGACTTATGGAACGCGGCATCGGCGCCGCTGAAATCTTTTTTCTGGAACAGCGCCGTGCCCAGCAGGTCATAAAAGCCGCTGCTGTTGGGTGACTTACCGATCTGGGCCCGCGCTGCGGCAATCGCCTGGTCGAGCTGCTTCTGCGCGATGTAGGTATTCATCAGTCCCTGCAGCCCGTCAGTCGACGACGAATCCTTGTCGAGAGCCTGCTGATAAAGCTTGATCGCCTCCGCGTATTGCTTCTGCAACTGATGAAGGTTGCCCATCTGCACATAAGGCGCCGGACTTTGCGGCGCGATATCGCGCGCTTTCTGCATATCCTGCTCGGCATCGGAAAAGTTGTGGTGGTTCATCTCGGCCAGAGCGCGCAGCAGATAGCCATCGGGCGAATTGGGCGCGCCGTAGATGATCTGTTGCGCGGTTTGGGCCAGACCATCGAAGTCACGGCGGCGCAGCTCCAGGTTAGACAGAGCACGCTGCGCGTCGGTGAGATCGGGACGCATGCCGACGGCCTCGCGCAACTCCGATTCCGCCTGCGCATCATTGTGCTGCATGTCGAAGGCGAGGCCGAGGTGGTAGTGAGCGACGGCGTTATTAGGATCGTTCTTGATTGCCTGCTGCAACGAGTCGACGGCGCCGGCAGCGTCGTTTTGCCGGATCTGAATCTGGCCGCGATAGACCAGCGCGTCGGCATCCCTCGGATTGTTTTTCAGGACTTCATTGTTCAGTTTGGTGGCTTCGTCCAGCTGGTTCTTCAAGATCAGAAGCTGGATGTAGTTTTTCTTGACCTGGGGATCCTTGGGATGGTCTTTGTAAAGCGAGGCGTACTCTGCGGTGGCCGGGTCGAGTTCACCGTTGGCGAAATAGAAATCGCCCAGCATGCGGTAGCCTTCGGAATTATCCGGCAGGTCGTTCTTGGTTTGCTTCAGAAAAGCTTCCGCGTCCGGTTTCTTGTTCTCGGCCATGAGCAGGCGAACATAGGCGGCGCGCGGAGCTGGATCCTTGGGGTCAACGTCGATGGCGTGCTTGAATTGCTGCTCGGCTTCGGGCATGCGGTTGCGCGACTGGTAGAAGCCTCCCAGCGCAAGTTGAACGCTCATGTCTTTGGGACCAAGCACGGCCGCTTTCTTGAAATTGATCTCGGCCTGATCGGGCAGTTTGGCGCGGAGTTGCAGCAGGGCAAGATTCAGGTAAGACTCCGAGCGGTTCGGATCGAGGGCAATTGCCTTCTGCATCTCCTGCAAAGCCGACGCCATGTTGTCTTGAGCGGCGTAGTAGTTGGCCCAGGCAAGGTGAGTGTCGGGGCTGTTGGGCTGCTTGTCGCGCAGGACATCGAGGTGAGGTTCGGCCTGTTTGAGATCGCGCGCGCCGATCAGCAAGTTTGCCAGCTCAACGTGCGCGGGGTAATTGTTGGGCGCCAGGTCGACGGTGCGGGAGAGTTCGCCGAAGGCGCGTTGATAATCCTTCAGCTTGAGATAAGCTTCGCCCAACTGGTAGTGGGCTTCGGCGAAACGGGGATCGACTTGCACCGCATTGGCATATTGAATGGCGGCTTCGCGGAACTTGCCCTGGTCGCGGTAGCGGTTGCCACTCTCCAGAAACTTCTGTTTGCGCACGTTGGGATCGCGATTGCAGCCCGTCGCTAGCAATAGGGCGGAGATGAGGAACCCGGCGAGCAACAGGCGGACGGCAACAGAGCGGCTCATGTTTTCTCCAAAGCAGGCGCGAAGGCGCGAGCGACCACGAAGCAGTGGTCACTCACCAAAGGTACTGCAAGACAGGGTGGTAAGAAAAGTGACTGCGGTCACTCGCAGGTTCGGCGAGGGGTACAGTCAGTTTTAATTTCAGATATTTCTGTACGGACTACTTGACGTGGAAGCGGGGGACTAGTTCATCGACGGGTTTGAAATTGTCTGCACAGTTCTGCGTACCTCGCCGCCCTGCCCTTGCCTATTTATATTAACTATGATTAACTGATAAGAATCATCTCTGGTTAACTACCAAAGCGGGGAAATATTTCGCTCTAGCGCAACGGTTAAGGAATTTATGACGCGGGCAGTTCGCTTCGCCTTTCTTGTGTTGACCATCGCGTGTCTGCTCCCGGCGGAAGCACTGGCACAAGGCGAAACCACGAGCGCCATCGTTGGCGAAGTGAGGGACGCGACTAACGCAGTCGTGCCCGGCGCCACAGTAACCATCGCCGATCGCGAGACCGGCCTGAAGCGCAGCGCCCGAACCGATGACGCGGGCCGCTTCAATTTCCCACAGTTGAAGCCTGGCGCCTACTCGGTCAAAGCGGAAGCTCCCGGCTTCGAACCGCAGCAGAATGACAGCGTCACCTCGGGCCTGGGCCAGAAGCAAACCGTCGATTTCACGCTTAAGGTCGCCCGCTCCAACGAGGTGGTTGAGGTTAACAGTGAAGCTCCACTCATCAACCCGGAAAACGCGAACACCTCCACCACGCTGAATGCGCCCGCGCTGGAGAATCTGCCGAATCCGGGCGGCGACCTAACCTACCCTCTTCAGTTTTCGCCCGGAGCCCTCATCAACACGGCGGGCAACAGCAACGACTTCGTCGGCGGCACCAACGGGTACGGCAATGTGGAATTTAACGGCCTGCCCGCCCTTTCCAACGGCTACATCGTCGACGGACTGGAAACCAACGACCCGCTTACCAATCTCAACAGCGGCCTTTCCACCAACCTCGTCCTGGGATTGAATTCGATCGCAGAAGTAACGGTCAACACTCTTTCCTATTCCGTGGATCAAGGCCGCTATGGAGCTTCCCAGATCGACTACGTCACCAAGTCCGGCACCAATCAGTTTCACGGAAATCTTTACGAGCTGTGGAATGGAGCGCTGCTGAATGCAGCGGATTACTTCACCAATGCGACCCCGGGGAATCACAAGCCCGGGTCAACCGTGAATCACTTCGGCGGTAGTCTCGGCGGACCGATCCTGCACAACAAGTTGTTCTTCTTCTTCGATAGCGAGTGGGTGCGCATCGCACTGCCCATCGTCACGCCAACTATCGTTCCCAGCGCTCCATTCCAGCAATATGTCCTGCAGCAGCTTCCTTCGCAGTCAGTCCCGTTTTATCAGCAGATGTTCTCGCTCTATGCAAATACCGGCGGCGCGCCCACGGCGATCGTTGGTTGTCCGCTCGCAGCAGCAGAGGATTGCGCCAACCGGCAAAGCGTTTCGCACTCCAGCGACGACCACGAGCAGGTGCAGACCGTCCGCATCGACTACAACATCAACCAGAAAGATACGGCCTGGCTTCGTTTTCAGGCGGACACCGGAGTGCAAGCTGCCTACACCGATCCCATCAATCCTTTGTTTGACGCGGTGTCTCCTCAGCCTCTCTACTCGTTTGCCGCCGGGCATACCCACGTCTTTTCACAAAATTTGGTGAACTACTTCAATCCCGCATTCTCTTGGTATGAAAGCCTGTTCGGTCCAGGCAACTTTCAGAAGACGCTTTCGGCTTTCCCGATCGTATTGCAGGGCAGCGGCGCGAACCCCTTCACGCCCATCGGAGGGCTTGACAACACCTGGGTACAGGGCCGCCGCGCCTCCCGCTTCTTCATCAATGACAACCTCGCCTGGAGCCATGCCGCTCACGAACTGCGTTTTGGAACCAATACCCGCATCTTCCGCCTAAACGATTATGACTTCGGCGAAGGCACGGTTCCCACCGTCACCTACGCGAACCTGCAGCAATTTATCGATGGAGTAGCGAACACCGCTTCAGAAACTTTTCCCTCGAACCCCAACGAGCCCTTCAACTTTCTCAATCTCGATCTCTACGCGCAAGACACCTGGAAAGTAACTCACAAACTGACTTGGACATTCGGCCTGCGCGACACCTTCAACTCCAATCCGCTGAACCCGCACGATCAAGTCGCTCGTCTGAGCGACTCTTTCAGTTCCATCTCGCACAATGTCAATCAGCCGCTGAACGCCGCGATTCAAACTCACCTCGGCAATCTATTTGCGTCCACGCCGCTGGCGATTCTGCAGCCGAGGACGGCGATTGCGTGGCAACTCGAGCCGAAATCCGTACTCCGCACCGGCTTCGGGATTTTCAGCGACATCTTGCCCGGCAGTGTGGCCGACCTGATCGGCACGAACCCTCCCTACGATAAAACTTTCCAGGGAGGACTTCTCGGCACCGTGGGCGGCACGGCCATCGCGCCGGAAGTGCCCAACAGCGCGGTCGACGCGACCGTTGCGGCGAATCAGATCTTTACTTCAGGATTTCCCCAGGGCCAGCTCTCCTGCGCATCTCCGCAGGCCAATCCCAGAACCTGTCTTCCGCCAGTCGCGATCACGGCCGTCCCCGATGGCAAACTTCACGCGCCCTACTTCATGGAGTGGAGCCTGGGAATGGAACACCAATTCGGAGCCACGGCCAGTTTGCAGGCGCAATATGTGGGCACGCGCGCCGTGAACCAGCCCTACTCGACCCAAGTCAACGGCTACCAGACCGTGTGCCAAGGCTGTTTCGCCCCGTTCCCCTATCAACAGCCGACTGATCCACGATTCGGTGCGGTCACCCAGTTCTCCACCGGCGCGAACAGTCACTACAACGGCCTTCAACTCACCGCCATGAAACGTCTCGGTCACGGACTGCAGGGCCAACTCAACTACACCTTCAGCCGTTGTATGGATACAGTTTCGAACGGCGGCTTCCTGCAATTCTCCGCCGGAGGAATTCTTTCGCCCCTGCCGGGAGAGCTGGCCCGCGACTACGGCCCCTGCGATTACGACATACGGCACAATCTGAACGCGCAGTACATGTATCAGTTGCCGGTGAAAGTGCGGAATCATTCTCTCGGCTATGCGCTCAACGGCTGGCAGATTTCTGGAACGGTGTTTTGGCACAGCGGGGTTCCGTTCTCAGTCCTGAGCACGCCTTATTCCGCGTGTGTGCAGGTGACGCCAAACGCGCCATGCATCCCCAAGGGAATCGTGCAGGGCAGCGGTCCGCAGTTCGCCAGCCTTGTGCCGGGAGTGAATCCCTATTGCCGCCATTGCAACTTGAGCGTCACCCAAGGGGGTACGATTCAGTGGCTTAATCCGGACGCCTTCGTCTCGGCCGTCGATCCGGGCCAGCAGACCATTGAAATGAACGGGCAAATGCAAACTGTTCCCGCCGGATCCTGTTATGGCGGCGACAGCCCGCAGAACTGCCAATTCGGAAACCTCGGCCGCAACTCACTGCGCGGTCCTGATTTTCTCTGGAGCGACTTCTACCTGACAAAATGGTTCGCCTTGAGCGAGCACGTGAAGCTAAGGTTTGAAAGCCAATTCTTTAATGTCTTCAACCATCCGAATTTCGCCCTGCCCAGCGTGGTGCAAGCCGGTATTCCAGGCCAACCCTCCACCCAAGCTGGATTCGGAGCGCTCACCTCCACGACTTCTCCGCCCACTGGCCTGCTCGGCGTAGGTTTGGGCGGCGACAGCACTCCCCGCATGATCGCGTTTCAAGCGCGGTTGGAATTCTGAACATTCTAAAGATCGAATCCGCTCGCGCCCGAGTCGCGCCGCCACACACCGCACTGCAACAGCGCGGACCCCGGAAAAGACAGGGGGCACTTTTGCCGCCGCCACACTACCGCGTCAATGAATTGACGGCTAGTCCAGCCCTGTCTACTTGGGTTTTCCGCCGCCGAGGGCGCGGATGTGGTCGAAGGCGATGGGGCCTGCGCCGAAGAAGATGAGGCCGAAGGCGAGGGCAGCGAGCGCGAGGGGAAATTCGTAGCCGTTGTTGCCCATCAATCCGTTGTGGAAGTGAACCTTGGCAATGGCGACGGAGAGATCGATGCAGATGGCAAAAGCGGCCGCGCGTGTGAACAGGCCGAGCAGAATCAGGATGCCGCCGAAGAATTCAGCGAAAGAAGAAAGATAGCCAGTCCAGGCCGGGAGACCGAGGCTGGCGACGAACTGGGCATGGTGGTGGAGTCCGCCGAAAACTTTGTGGTAGCCGTGGCCAAGCATGACTGCGCCGAGGGCGAGGCGCATGACGAAGAGTGCGAGAGGCTGCAGGCGGTCGAGGTAGCGCAAGTGGGTCCTCCGGAATAAGGAAAGATTACAGCAGGGGAACGGCGGTGGGAAGCAGATGCGATTTTGCTGGGGTTTTCGCAATCAGCCCTTGCCGTCTTAGGACGTCTTTAGAATTCTTTAGAAGGCTCCACAGAAGAATCATTGCGCGTGGAGCCAACTTCTGTTAACGTTTTTTCGCCCCACGGGTATAGGCGGTCGACGGCGTCTAATCCAACTGGACTATGCGTGCTGCAAACTCCCTCCGTGCTTGAAATCGAATCGAGCGCGTGTGGGGAATCGGCGAGTTTCGTCCGTTGCTGGCAGATGTCGATGCGAGATAAAATCCGGAGCCCGCAACTTCTGAGGAAGGGCGGTGTTTCCGGGAATAGCGTGGCGGTGAGAAGGTCGGATGGTCCAGGAGGCGTTATGAATGAGAGTTTGAAGAAAGAAAAGATGGTGCAGAAGTGGGGAGTGCTTTTGCTATGTCTGGTGATGATCCCGGCCATGGCGTGGGGTCAGAAGAAGGGCGGCGGTGGCGGGCATGCGGCGCCAGCGCGTCCGGCGGCACGTCCGAGTGGCGGTGGTGGGCACGCGGC
Organism: uncultured Acidobacteriaceae bacterium; assembly: GCA_963832755.1. Taxonomy (GTDB): domain Bacteria; phylum Acidobacteriota; class Terriglobia; order Terriglobales; family Acidobacteriaceae; genus Sulfotelmatobacter. Next base: position 118,314 of record CAWHVM010000001.1, read on the forward strand.
AGCGCGCCCTGCGCAGCGCGGGAACACGGCGTCGCGTGGGAACACTGCGTCGCGTGGGAACACGGCGTCGCGTGGGAACACGGCGTCGCGCGGGAACACGGCGTCGCGTGGGAACACGGCGTCGCGTGGGAACACGGCGTCGCGTGGGAACACGGCGCAGCGTGGGAATACGGCGTCGCGTGGGAACACAGCGCAACATGGGAACACGGCGCAGCGTGGGAATACGGCGTCGCGTGGGAACACAGCGCAACATGGGAACACGGCGCACGGGAACACGGCGCATGGGAACACGGCGCATGGGAACACGGCGCATGGGAACACGGCGCACGGGAACACGGCGCACGGGAACACGGCGCATGGGAACACAGCACACGGGAACACAGCGCACGGGAACACGGCGCCTCGTGGTAATGCGCATGCGCCACGTGGAACCCACAACGTCAGCATGAAGGGTGGAGGACACGCGAGCGTGCGTAAGAACGGGTCGGTCCGCTCGGCGGACAAGAACGGGCACCACCTGGAGCGCGGTCTCCATGGCGGGCGCACGTCGATGCATGATCGCGGCCATGGCGAGCGGGTATTCGCGGGCCGGCATGGCGGTTATGTGCAGCACTCCTACGGGAGGTTCGGCGGAAGGTCGTTCTACTCGCGTACCTATTGGCATGGCGGTTTTGCGCATGTCGGCCTCTATCGAGGTTATTTCTGGGGCGGACGGGCATACTACGGCTGGTACCCAGGGTTCTTCTTCGCCCCGGCATTTTATGGGTGGGGGTTCCAGCCTTGGGGAGTGCCCGTGGTCTGGGGCGTCTCGGCGTGGGGTTGGGGAGGGCCGTGGTGGGGCTTCTATGGCGGATGGTTCACACCTTATCCCGTCTACGCAGCGCCGTACTTCTGGCTTACGGATTACCTGATCGCGGCGAATCTGCAGGCGGCATACGCGGCGGCACACCCGGCGCCGGCGGATGCAGCGGCGGATGCGTCGACGGATACAGCGTCCACAGACACAGCGTCCACAGACAGCACCGACACTACGGCGACGGCGACGACGAACGTGACGCTGACACCGGAAGTCAAGCAGGCGATTGCGGAAGAAGTGAAGGCGCAGTTGGCGGCGCAGCAAGCACAGGCAGCCAAGGGCGGCGACACGGCAGGGGCAGCGGCGACGACGACGGCTAAGGACGATACTCCGCCGGCGGCGCTCGATCCGGCCAAGCGCACCTTTGTGGTGGACACCGATGTGACGGCGGTGAATAACGGAGTGGAGTGTAGCTTAACGTCGGGTGACGTGGTTACGCGCCTCACCGATACTGCCGACGCAGACAACAACGTGAATGCCAGCGTTTCGGCGACCAAGAAGGGCGATTGCGCTTCCGGAGCGACGGTAGCCGTCAAAGTGGATGACTTGCAGGAAATGTACAACCACTTTGAGGAGCAACTCCAAGACGGCATGAAGGACATGGCGAAGAAGCAGGGCACGAACGGAATGCCCAAGGCGCCAGACACCTCGACCAAGGCTGGGGATGTGCCAGAGCCCAAAGCGGATCCCGATGCCGCCAAGGATATAAAGGCCGAGAATGCCGATGCGGACAAAGTGGAAGCGGACGTCAAAGCCGAGGCTGCAGCTGGCGGAGGGTTGTAAAACCGATCGCTGCCAGACCGCGGTATAACCATCATCAACGGGGAGCGTCGGATAACGACGCTCCCTTTCTCCAATCATTGAAATGGCGTTCTCCGAGCCCGCGCTGACCGTTAGCGTACGAGCCGGAGCTGGATTAGGAAATGGCGGGGGAAGGGCGATGTCGAAGAAATCTTATCGTCTGATTTTAGTGATTGTCGTGGTGGCAGCCATGATCTTTCCGATGGCCTTGGCCAGCGGACAAGCGGCCACGCTGGAGGACGATCTGCAGAAGACATACAAACTGGCGAAGATCGGATCGGACACGGACGGGTATTCCGTAGTGGAGGAAGGTACGGTGCTGGCGCTCCTGAAGGGCGGCATCCTGGCCGTGCCATATTCGGACAACAGCGAATTCAAGACGAAGTATCAGGATGGGCAAATCAAAACACCCCACGGACTGGCGGTGGCCGGACGGAAGGCCATCATGGGAAGTTTCGGGAAGGACCAGACCACGCACTTGTTTGCCAAGGGCGATAAAGTCTATCCCACGAAAATCGACGTGAATATGAAGAAGGACAGCGTGACCGTGAGTATCGTCGCGTGCGATAAGTGCAACAAAACCGATCCACCGACGTACAACAAGGCGGAGGTGGTGTTTGTATTCCCGAAGGGCTCTTTAGCGAATGCCACAGCGCCCTCGGTGGAGAAGGTGATCGCGCAGGTGTTCACGGTCCGCGTCGTTCGCAAGAAGCGCGCTAAGGGTTAGAGCGCACGCAGGAGTTGATTTTAGAAAATTGCTTTCGGAAAAACTGAAGGGGAGGGTCTTACGATGTCGCACAAATCTCACCATCTGATTCCGGGAATTGTTCTGGTGGCGGCCATGATCTTTCCGATGGCGCTGGCCAGCGCGCAGACGGCCACGCTAGAGGACGAACTGCTGAAGACATATAAGCCGGCGAAGATCGGATCGGACACGAGCGGGTATTCCGTGGTAGAGGAAGGTACGGTGCTGGCGATCCAGAAGGGCGGAATCCTGGCCGTGCCGTATTCGGACAACAGCGACTTCAAGACGAAGTATCAGGATGGACAAATCAAGAGTCCCGGCGGACTGTCGGTGCTCGGGCGGAAGTCCATCATGGGACGATTTGGAAAGGAGCAGCAGACGCATTTATTCGCCAAGGGTGACAAAGTCTATCCCACGAAGTTCGACGTGAACCCGAGCAAGGACACCGTCACCATGGGTATTGTCGCCTGCGACACGTGCAACAAGACCGATCCGCCGACCTACAACAAGGCGGAAGTGGTGTTTGAGTTCCCCAAGGGCTCGTTGGCGAATGCGACCTCGGATTCGGTGGAAAAGGTAATCGCCCAGGTGTTCACCGTCAGCAAAGACGACTCCAAGGATGACAAGGGCGACCAGAAGGGCGACGCTAAGGGCGGTGACCAGCAGCAGGGGGGCGATCAGCAGCAAGCAGCCGGGGACCAGGGCCAGCAGCCGGGAGGCGACCAACAGCAGGCCGCCGAGCCGGTGAGCATCGAGAAGGGAATGACCACGGACGATGTGGTAGCCGCCATGGGCCAACCGGATAAGAAAGTGATTCTCGGGGTCAAGCAGATCTACTACTACAAGGACATGAAAGTGATATTCATGAACGGGAAGGTTTCCGACGTGCAGTAGTTGCGTGCCAGGTGTTGCGAGACCGAGTCGTCCTGCGGGAGCGAGTTCGATTCGCCGGGCGTCCGGTGAGTATTTCAGCTACGAGCCCGTGGGCGACTTGTCACTGCGCGGCCGAGCATTACTCTGAACGGCACGTCACGCGACGTGCATCACACCCGTTCGCTAGCTAACGCTTTTCCTCCCAGCAACTTGAGCGTGCGACGTAGTACCTCCGTACCGTCTCTAGTACTTCAGTTACCGGGCTGCGAGTGACTCAAGATGCCACTTGCCTAAAGTCCTTCTAATTGTATCCGAATCGACCAACACCACAACATATAGCGATACCCTCCTGCTGTCGTCCCGTCGCATTCCAGAAAATGGGCATAAAACCCGGAGATTCGCTGCGACCTGAGGTCTTCCAAGGCTGATATATGCTCGGAACACCGAGAGCCTTGCAGACAGTTATGAAAGGCAGCAGAAGTTTCTGAGCGCGACCGCGGGCCGGGCATACCGGCGCGGGAAGAGGTTCTGGTAGCGAGCAAGGAAACTGGGTCAGGAAACATGGCCGACTCGCGAGAAGTGATGAACATTCGCCAGGCTTCGGACTATCTGGGAGTGAGTCCGGACACGCTCTACAAGTACGTGGGGGAAGAAAAGATTCCCGCCTTCAAACTGGGCAACCGCTGGCGCTTCAAAAAGTCGAGGCTGGACCAGTGGATGGAAGAGAAGTCGAGCCAGATGGAGACGGGCACAGGACATAAACCGAAGGCAGCGATGAAGGCTGCTGGGCAAAGCTAAACCAACATCGTCGCGGGCAAGAGTGCCCGCGGCCACACGAGCAAAGGCGGGCACACATGTTTGGAATGGGATCGAAGACGATAGTAGGTCTGGATGTGGGCTCTTCCAGCATCAAGGCAGTGGAATTGAAGAAAAAGGGTGGGCAGATTGAAGTGGCGCACCTGGGGCTGGAACCGTTGTCCTCTGACATTGTGGTCGATTCGATGATCGTGGACTCGGGAACGGTATCGAGCGCGATCTCGAAGTTGTTCGCCGATTGCCTGATCAAGACAAAATCAGTTGCTACGGCGGTGAGCGGCCACTCGGTGATCGTGAAGAAGATCTCGCTGCCTTCGATGAGCGATCAGGAACTGGCCGAGACTATCGAGAAGGAAGCGGCGCAGCACATTCCCTTCGACCTGGCGGATGTGAGCCTCGATTACCAGATTTTGTCCGAAGAAGCAGGCAGCCCGCAGATGGATGTTCTGCTGGTGGCCGTGAAGAAGGACAAGATTTTGAACTACACCAACGTACTCTCGATGGCGGGACGCACCCCGGCTATCGTGGACATTGATGCCTTGGCGCTGCAGAACTGCTACGAGTACAACTACCAACCGGCGCCGGGCCAGGTGGTGGCGCTTTTGAACCTGGGCGCCAGCGTGATGAACATCAACATCGTGAAAGGCACAACGCCATTGTTCCCGCGCGACGTCAGCGTAGGCGGGCACCAGTACACGGATTCCTTGCAGAAGGAACTCGACCTGAACTTCGACGACGCAGAAAAACTGAAGCTGGGCGAGAAAGTGGGCACGGTGAGCGAGGATGCGAAAGCGCCGATCCTGCAGCAGGTGACCGAAATCATTGTGCTGGAAATCCAGAAGACGTTTGATTTCTTCCGGGCCAGCGCGGCGGGCGAGCACATCGAAAAGATTTATCTGGCCGGCGGTTCGGCCAAGGTGCCGGGGTTGATGGAAGCGTTGCGGCAGGAGTTTTCGATGCCGGTGGAATTGTTGAATCCATTTCAGCGCGTGGTGCCGCCGGCAGACGGCCCGGGAGCGGAACTGGTGGAGCAGAATCCGGGGCAACTGGCAGTTGCAGTGGGCCTGGCTTTGAGGAGCTTTGAATCCCTATGATCAGAATCAATCTGCTGGAAAATTCCAAGGGAAAAAACAAGCGCGCCGGTGGCGGCGGACCCGCGATGCCCACGATGGAAATGGGCGACCTGGGTTCTCCCAAACTGAAAGTGCTGGTGGTGCTGCTGGTAGCCGGCTTGTTGAACTTCGGCTACTGGTACCGGCTGGACAAGCAAGCGAAGTCGATCGCGAAGCAGATGACGGCGGCGGAGCAGAAAAACCGCGAACTCAGCGACGTGAAGGCGCGCTTTCTGGAGCGGCAGAGACAGGCCGACAGCTACAAGCGGCGCGTGGACGTGATCGACTCGCTGCGCGCCGGACAGGCCGGGCCGGTCAACCTGCTGGCCATGCTGGGCGAGACCGTGAATGGAACCGAAGCAGTGTGGCTGAACAAGATGGATGACCAGGGTGCGAGCGTCAACTTGGAAGGCACGGCGCTGAGTACGGACGCGGTGGCCAGCCTGATTGCGAATCTGCAGAAGACGGGCTTCTTCAAGAACGTCGAGATCAAGGAAACTTTCCAGGACGATGCGATCAAGGACATGCAGGCGTTCCAGTTCACGCTGACCTGCGAGAAGGGAAAGTCCTAAGAGGCGGGACTTTAATAGGCGACCTATGGCAACGAATTTTGGTGAACTTTCGGGCCTGAAACAGTGGGGTGCGGTCATTGCGGGTGGAGCGCTGGTAACCGCGGCGCTGTACTTCACCATGTTCAAGAGCCAAAGCGAGAAGAACGCAGCGGCCCAGCATGCGGTGGAGATCAAGGTTCGGGAAAACAACGAACTGGAGTCCTACCGTCCCAAGCTGAAGGACATGGAGCTGCAGCTGGCCAACCTGAAACAGCAATTGGAAATCGAACGGCGCATCGTTCCGGATGAGAAGCAAATCGACAGCTTCATCACCACGATGGATGCCGAGGCACTGAAGGCAGGCGTAGAACTGCGCCGTTATTCGGCCAAGCCGGTGAGTGCGAAGGAGTATTACACGGAGGTTCCATTCGACATGGAACTGGATGGTCCATATTACTCCATGCTGCATTTTTTTGACCGGGTGGGCAAGCTGGAACGCATCGTGAACGTCAGTGGCCTGCTGGTGGCTACGACGAAGAAGCCGACCGAAGCCAAGGTGAAGCACCAGTACCAGTACGCTGCGAACGAGAGCGTGGTGGCAACGTTTACTGCGACCACGTTCTTCAGTCACGACCTGGAACCGCCGGCGGTGGTGCCGGGAGCGAAGCCGGCAACGGCCGCAGGCGTGCATAAATAGGAATCGCTTATGAAGCTGATGACAGGCATTCTGGCAGTGGCAGTGGCAATGACGACGGGGGCGGCCTTTGCACAAAACCCCGACGCCATCGACAACGCGCGCAGCACGGTGAAATCGCTGCAGCAGATAAAGACCAACCAGACCAATGCAGCGCTCGCGCCAACAGGTCAGCCTACGAGCCCGCAAGCAGCCAAGCCGGGGGCGGGATCGCCGGCGAAGGCCGCAACGGGTCAGGCAGCACCGAAGCCGGCAGGGCGGAAGGCCGCAACTGCTCCGGCCAAGGCAGCAGCCAAGCCGGTCTCGGCTCCCTTGTCGAGCCAGAACAACAATATGTTGGAGCGTGTGAAGGTCGTCCACAAAGCGGATGACATTCAGATTGAGATCAGTCCCCGCGAGGCAGTGACGCCGAGAATCAGCAAATTGAGTTCACCCGCACGCCTTGTCGTGGAGCTGCCGGCGACCACCATGGCAACCCAGCAGAGCAAGATTCCGGTGGGTAGCGCCGGGATCAAGGGCGTACGCATCGGAATGGACGGCAAAACGCCTCCGACGACGAGTGTAGTCGTGGACTTAGAGCAAGCCTGCGGTTATGAGGTGACGCCAGGCCCCGGCAACATGCTGGTTTTAACGCTGCATACCCAGTCCGTGGCCAAGAGCACACCGGCTCCAGCTCCGGCGAAGACTTCTGCGCCAACGCCCAAGCTACAGACTGTGGCGGGCAAGCCAGTTGCGGTGCCTCCCGCGGGCGCTTCAGCGGCGCAGAGCAAACCCGTTCCGGTGGCAGCGACCGGGAAACGACACGATGCCTTCTTGCCCAAGCAAAAGGCGATTGTAGCGGCGAAAGCGGCTAAGAAACCGGGAACTAAGACGACGATTGCGGCCAGCAAGGTTGCCGCTGCCGAAAAACCAGCAGTCCCCAGCAAGACTGAAGAAGCTGCCAAGGCGCCGAAGCCGGAGGAGAAGAAGTGGGCGATGAACGGCCCGCGCGATCCCTTCTTCAGCCCGGTGTCGCAAGGGGTCACCACTTCTGGATGCTCGACGGGAAAGAAGTGCCTGGAAATCGGGCAGATCAATGTGCGAGGCGTGGTCAAATCCGAGAGCGGCTTCATCGCAGTCGTGACCAACAGCCTGAACAAGGCCTATTTCCTGCATGAAAACGATCCTGTATTCAACGGCTACGTGGTGAGGATCACGGGAGATTCAGTTGTGTTTCAGGAGACTTTCCAGGACAAGCTGGGCAAATCGCTAACGCGGGAAGTGACCAAGCGAATACTTACACCGGCGGTTTAGGGCGTGACCAGCGCACGGCCGCAAAGCCGGAGCGCTTAGGAAATCGATTTTCAAGAAGGACACGCGGGCCAGGCTCGCGGGTTGGGGAGAGGCGAAATGCGAAAGCAATTGCTGAGTGTAATCCTACCGTGGTTGCTACTGGGGCTGGTGGCTTCAGCCGCCGAGGCGCCGGCGTCACAAGCGGCGAGCCAGCGCACCGAACTGCAACGAGTGAATGTGGTTCGCGGCACGGATGAGATCCGGGTCGAGATCAGCGCTCGTGGCGCAGTCACGCCCAAGCTGAGCACGGCCGACTCGCCGTCGCGCCTGATTGTGGACTTGCCCGCGACCGTGATGGCAACCGGCCAGAGCCACATCACCGTGGGCACGGCCGGAGTCAAGGGCGTGCGCATCGCCATGGATGGCCAGACGCCTCCCACCACGCGCATCGTGGTCGATCTGGAGCATGCCTGCCGTTATGAATTAAACCCAACGGCGGATGGCAGACTGGTGCTGACGCTGTATCCGCGGCAGGCGGCAGCGGCGAATACAAGCGCTCCCAAGCCAGTGGTGGCAAGCGCGTCGCCGGCTAACAAGATGATGTCTCCGTTCGGACCGCGACTGATTGAAGCGAAGACGACGGAAGCGAAGTCGGAATCAACCCCGAAGCCGCAGCCAGTTTCGGCCAAAGCTTCGCCCACCCCGAATGCCGCAGCGGAGAACTCCGTGCCGGCCACGACTCAGAAGCCCGAAGCGGCTAAGTCGAGTGATTTTGTGTTCGTCGAGCCGGTTTACCAGGCTAGGAAAACTGTGGCAGACCAGACTGCGCAAGACCCGGCGGCAGATCCTGCCGCACGCGCGCAGGAAGCGGCTGCGAAGTTTTCCGACAAGACCGCTCCAGAACTCCTCCCGGCGCGTGTGAATGCGGCGCAGTCGTCGTCGACGAGCACCGGTTCCAGCACGGGCGGCGTCGGCATTCAGCCCGCAGTCAATCTTGCGGCCGAGCAGCGGGAGCAGGCTAACCAGCAACCGGCGACGGCAGGCCCGCGCTATACAGGCGAACCGATTTCAGTCAACCTGAAAGATGTCGATCTGAAAGACTTCTTCCGCTTAATCCACGAGATCAGCGGCTTGAACGTGGTGCTCGATCCCAACGTGCACGGCACGTTGACCATCGTGCTCGACGATGTGCCGTGGGACCAGGCTCTCGACATCGTGCTCAAGAACAACGACTTGGCGCGGGAACTGGAAGGCAATGTTCTGCGCGTCGCCACCGTGGATACGCTGAAGAAGGAAGCCGATGGTCGTCGCGCCCAGGTGGAATCGGAAGCGCTGGCGGTCGAGAAGGTTTCCATCACGCGTTTCCTGAGCTACGCCCACGCCAAAGATGTAATGCTGACGGTGAAGAAGTTCCTTTCGGCGCGCGGCGACGTGGTGGCGGATGAGCGCACCAACGCCATCATCGTCAACGATATTCCGAAAGTGCTTCCGATCATCGACAAACTGCTGACCCAGCTTGACCGCAAGACCCAGGAAGTGGAGATCGAGGCGCGGGTGGTGGCGGCGACGCGTACCTTCGCGCGCGACATCGGCACGCAGCTTGGCTTTGGCTGGGGCGATGGCCACAGCGCCATCGGCGGCGCCCAAGCGGTGGGCGCCACGCCCACGACTGTCAGTGGCCTGACTCCGGGCTACGTCACAGTGCCCGGAACTGGCACGACCACAGGAAGCTCGATTCCTCTGTTTTCGAACCTGGGATCGACGGCGCCCACCAGCGGCCTGACGTTCATCAACGCCAGCAACTCGGTGCGCATCGACGCTGTTCTTTCGATGGCCGAGTCGCGCGGCCTGTTGAAGGTTCTGTCGCGGCCGCGCGTCGTCACCCAGAACAACATCCAGGCCGTGGTTAAGCAAGGCGTACGCGTGCCCATCGTGACTCTGGCCCAGTTGGGTGGTCCTCCGACCGTGACCTACGTCGACGCTTTCCTGCGGTTGACGGTTGTTCCACAGATCACTTCGGAGAACACGATCTTCCTCAACGTGGACGTGGAGAACACCACCCCGAACTTTGCTCAGGAAGTGCAGGGCAACCCGGAATTGATCACGCAGCAGGCGACCACGCAAGTGCTGGTAACGGACGGCGGCACAGTCGTGATCGGCGGCGTTATCCAGACGCAGAACTCGATCGAGATCGATCAGGTGCCGTTGCTGGGCAGCATCCCGATCCTGGGCAACCTGTTCAAGCACGTGCAGGTTTCGACCTCGAACCAGGAACTGATCTTCTTCATCACGCCGCGAATCATTCAAACGTAGAGCGTCAGACGTAACCACGTCAGACGTAGCAGCGCAGTTGAAGATTTCGAGCCGCCGGCCTGAAGAACCTGTCAGGGCCGGCGGTTTTGTGTTTGGGCTGCAATGAGCTCCACGCCGCGGGTGCCCCATCCTAACGTCGCGGAAACAATCCGATCCCAGACTTCACTCTTGTTTTGCGACGTTAGGGTGGGGATTTTGACTTCCCATCGGTCCCGACCGCGGGCCAGAGCTAGCCCTTCGAGCTTAGCCGATTCCTGCGCAATCGATTAAACTAGCGGCTTGTCAGATATCTTTCAAAGACTAGTGGTTCGGAATGCCAAGCGAACCGAGGCAGAGATACAGGCCGACGTTCGCCAGTTCATTCTGTCTGCGCCCTTTGAACTTGAGCCAGGCGACCTTGTGGACGTGTCCCTCGAATCGCCCGTCGGGGATCGCAGGCGGATTGACGTTGAAGCCGGTTCTACCGTAATTGAGGTGAAGCGGGACCTGCGGCGTGAGAAAGCGAAACGCGAAGCTGAAGATCAACTCGCAGGATATGTAGAATCCCGGATGCAGCAGACCGGGCTTAGATACGTTGGCGTGCTGACGGATGGCACAGAATGGATCTGCTATAACCTAGCGGATGGGAAACTCCGCCAAGTATCAGACCTCAAGCTAGAAGAGAAGCAAGCCGATGTCGCACGCTTGGTAGTTTGGCTCGAAGGCGTACTCGCCACGACTCACGGTATCGCACCGACAGCAGAAAACATCGAGAACCGATTAGGCGCGGGCAGCAGCGCGTACCAGCTCGACCGAGCGACGCTGGCAACGCTTTATCAGCGGAACCGCAAGAATCCCAGCATAGCAGTCAAACGTAAGCTCTGGACGAAACTGCTTCTGTCGGCCCTTGGAACGCAGTTCACAGACGACGACGAGCTTTTTATAGACCACACCCTGCTGGTGAACACCTCCGAAATTGTGGCCCACGCGGTTCTCGGCCTGCCCGTCCAATCGCTCACCCCGACGAGCCTCTTGTCAGGCGACAAATTTGCCGAAGCTGGCGTGTACGGAGTTGTTGAATCCGACTTCTTCGATTGGGTACTGGAAGTCGATGGCGGTGAGACATTCATACGCACCCTGGCAAAGCGCCTAATGCGATTCGTCTGGAGCGATGTTGACTAGGATGTACTCAAGATTCTCTACGAGAACTTTATCGGCAGGGAAACGCGCAAGAGACTTGGAGAGTATTACACGCCTGATTGGCTGGCCGAGGTAATAGTTTCGGAGATGATCTCCGATCCCCTCAGCACCAGAGTCCTTGATCCGGCATGCGGCTCGGGTACGTTCCTATTTCATGCCGTGAGGAAATACATCCGCGCCGCGGAAAAACGAGGTGATACGGCCGACAAGCTTCTCTCCGGGGCCACACGGCACGTCGTGGGGATGGACCTTCACCCCGTCGCAGTGACGCTCGCGCGCGTAACGTATCTGCTTGCCATCGGCAGGGACAGACTCACAGATCCGAACCGCGGAAATATTCAAATTCCGGTTTACCTCGGTGATTCCGTACAGTGGCGCGAGCAGAGCGTTGACCTGTGGTCTGCCGGCAGCCTCGTGATACACACGGATGACCAGAAAGACTCGTCTGGATCGGAGTTGGCCTTCCCCGATGCGATCCTCGACGACGCGGCAAAGTTCGATCAGCTGGTGAACGAACTTGCAAACCGTTCCTCGCGAAGGAAACCGAAATCGCCCTTCCCTTCCCTTCCCTGAAGGCGCTGTTTTCTCGGTTTGAGATTCCACCCGAATACCAGGCCGCTATCGACAGTACCTTTAGAACAATGTGCCGCCTCCATGACGAAGGCCGCGATCATATCTGGGGCTACTATGTTCGCAATCTCGCTCGTCCACTCTGGCTTTCTAAGCCCGGCAACCAAGTGGACGCGATAGTCGGTAATCCCCCGTGGCTGGCTTACAGCCATATGACTCCGGAAATGCAGGCAACGTTCCGCTCCATGAGCGAAAAGAGGGAACTTTGGGCCGGATCACAGCTCTCACCTCATCAGGATTTGTCGGCCCTGTTTGTCGTCAGGGCATGTGAGCTTTACCTGAGAAAGGGCGGAAGGTTCGGGATGGTCATGCCCAACGCGGCGATCGACCGGGAGCACTACGAGGGATTCCGAACCGGCAAATACACCCATACGTCGGGAGAGCTAACGATCGCGTTTACCCAACCGTGGGACCTCCGGCGTATCCGGCCCCACTTCTTCCCCAGAGCCTCGAGCGTCGTTTTCGGCACGCGCTCCGATCATGTCCAGACGAAAGAAGACGAAGAACCAGGGAGAAGCGCAAAAGAAATGCCCGAGGAAGGAGAAATATGGACAGGAAGGCTCGAAATCGTCAACGCTCCGTGGAGCGTTGCTTCCGCGTGGCTCAAACGGTGTCCGGGCAAGATTCGCCAGCCCGGACAGGTATCGAGATCGCCCTATGCTCACACCTTCACGCAGGGAGCTATTCTCGCGCCCTATATGGCTTTTGTCGTGAGCAAGACACAGTCCTCACCGCTCGGCGTCTCCAAGGGCAAAACGGCTCTCCAGTCGCAGCGCAGCGTCTACGAAAAAGAGCCGTGGAAGAGCCTTCCTGCGTTATCCGGGGTTGTAGAGACGCAGTTCATACGCCCCCTGTTCTCCGGCGAAAACCTCTTCCCCTTCCGAGTCGGAAAGCCGAAGCTCGCACTGATCCCCTGCAACAAGACATCGCTCCTGAGCCAGGACAGCATCGACCTCTATCCGGGCCTGCAGGAGTGGTGGTCGCAATCAACACAGATATGGGAGGCCCATCGCTCAAGCGAGAGGCTTTCGCTGACGCAGCAGCTTGATTTCCAGTCGAAGCTTTCCAAGCAACTCCCCATTCCGCCGTTCCGCGTCATCTACAACACGGCAGGCATGCATATCTGCTCCGCTAAGCTCCGTGACCGGAAGGCAATCGTTAACAGCGACCTCTATTGGGCACCCATGCAGTCAGAGGAAGAAGCGGACTATATATGCGCAATTCTCAACGCTCCCGCCACAACGGAGCGGGCGAGACCGCTTATGTCCTATGGCAAGGACGAGCGTCATATCCACAAGCACGTCTGGGAGCTGCCCATACCAGAATTTGACCAGAACAACCAGATTCACAAACGAATCTCGCAACTGGGCGCAAATGCAGAGAAGGCAGTTGCCATATATAAAGCTGACGACTCGGTTCACTTTTCGGCCATCCGAAGGCACATCCGTGAGGCACTGATAGCGACAGCCGAAGGACAGGAACTTAACGAGCTAGTGATCGATATGCTCGGATGATCAGGCGGATGGTTCATCCTTGGCTTCTTACCTCTATCTAACGCACAAAGTTTTCCACAGCTCCCTTGTGACATCTGACCTTGCGCACAGCCTCAACTTTGTTCCATCATTGTCCCAGCAGGGGCAGTACACCCAGCACCAGCGGCAAGGACGGCTCCGGGCCGAAAGTCGGCCCGTAAGTGCTTTGCTGTCTAGATTTTGACCTCTAAGTCCTTTATTGGGCGTATTTTGCGGGCCAAAACATGCCTAACCCCATGATTCCAGAGATCGAGGGGGGTGGGGGAGGGGGGGTACCCTGTTACTAAAAGATAAACATAAAATCCACAACGCAGTGGCCAGCCCGCAACCGCACCCGTAAATAATTTCACTTCTTCCTTCCTGCTAAACTCATCGGCAATGAACTTTCTTTTGCGCCAGAAAAAACTGCGGGAGCAACTTGCGTCAAGCGGGCTGGACGCTTTGCTGGTCAGCCATCTTCCTAACATCCGATATCTTTGCGGCTTTACTGGCAGCGCGGGTTTGCTGCTTGTGGCAGAAGCGGGCAGCGTCTTCTTCACCAACGTCCGCTATGACACGCAGAGCCGCGAAGAGGTGAAGGGCGCGAAACTGGTGATCGCACGCAAGGCACTGCTGAACGCGCCTGCGCAGTGGATTGGAGCCAATCGGAAGAGATCAAAGGGATGGATGATCGGAATTGAGGCCGAACACCTGACTGTGGCGGAAAGGAAGCGGCTGGCGGATCTGCTGCCTTCTGGCGTGCGGCTAAAGAATGCCCCTGCATTGGTGGAGCGGGCGCGCATGGTGAAGGACGATGCGGAGCTGGCGCTGACGCGAGCGGCAGTGCAGTTGGGAGCCACATTATTCGACCGGGCGCTGGAGGTATTGCGGCCGGGAGTCAAAGAGGCCGTGGTCGCGGCCGAGATGGAGTACACGGCGCGGCGGGCGGGAGCGGCGGAGATGTCTTTTCCCACCATTATCGCGTCAGGCGCGCGGTCGGCGCTGCCGCATGGCCGAGCGTCGGAGCAAAGCATCGCGCCGGGTGGATTCGTGGTCTGCGATTTCGGTGTTATACTCGCAGGTTATTGCTCGGACCAGACCCGTACTGTGTGGGCAGGCGAGGCTTCCGGTTTGAATGGAGACGCGCGCCACGCTTATGATTCAGTGCGGGAGGCGCAAGAGGCTGCCATCGCAGCCGTGCGGCCAGGCGTGAGCGTCGGCCAAGTCGATGCGGCGGCGCGCAAGGTCTTGCGCAAGGCTGGGTTAGGGCGGTATTTTACGCATTCGACCGGGCACGGAGTAGGCTTGGAGATCCACGAAGCGCCTAGGGTTGCAGCCGGGCAGCAGGAAGTGCTGAAGCCGGGCATGGTCATCACCATTGAGCCGGGAGTATACTTCCCCGGCAAATGGGGCGTGAGGATCGAGGATATGGTGGCCGTCAACGAAGGCGGCTGTGAAGTGCTGACTCCGACGAGCAAGGATTTCCTGGCAGTTTAGTCTTCTTGAGATCAAGTTAAGCTCAACCCGGCTAAGTTCCGGCCGGACGTGACAAGCAGTCCCACCGTACACGAATGAATCAAAAAGAGCTGAAGGAACTCATTGAGTTCTTAATTGAAAAAGACATTGCCGAGTTCGAGTTGGAGCGCGGCGATGTCAAGGTAAAGATCAGACGGGCCGGCCAGCACTCTGTGGTGCAGACACGCGCGGAATTGCCGTATGTGGCCGTGACCGTGCCTCAGTCTGGCGCGGCTGCGGTCGTGAGCGCATCTGCTGCGGCGCCGGCGGCGGCGGTTGAGCCGGTTCAGGAAGAAAACCTGCACATCGTGAAGTCTCCCATCGTGGGGACGCTCTACGAGGCGCCCTCGCCGGGCGCGCCGCCATTCGTCAAGGTGGGGGACATGGTTGAGGTGGGGCAGGTTCTGTGCATTGTCGAGGCCATGAAACTGTTGAATGAGATTGAGTCGGACGTGGCCGGCGAGATTGTGAAGAAGATGGGAACCAACGGCCAGCCGATTGAGTACGGGCAAGAGTTATTTGCGATCCGGCCGGCAAAGTGAGCGGAAACATTTATTGGGCGCGCCAAGCAGCGCGCCTTTTTGTGCCTGCGAGCCGCGAGCTAGGGGCTTAGATCTCATAGCTCAAAGCGCGTAGCTCGTGGCTTGTCATTCATGTTTAAAAAGATCCTGATTGCGAATCGTGGAGAGATTGCGCTGCGCGTGATTTGCGCGTGCAAGGAGCTGGGCATCCGTACGGTTGCCATTTACAGCGAAGCCGACCGCCATTCTCTGGCGGTCCGCTTCGCCGACGAAGCCATCTGCATTGGGCCGCCGCAACTGGCGTTGAGCTACCTGAACATTCCGGCGGTGATCAGCGCGGCGGAGATCGCCAACGTGGATGCGATCCATCCCGGATATGGATTGCTGTCGGAGAACGCCAACTTCGCCGAAGTATGCGAGACCAGCGGGATCAAGTTTATCGGGCCGCGGCCGGAAGTGATGCGGCTGATGGGGGAAAAAGAAAAAGCGCGCGCAGCCATGAAACAAGCGGGCGTGCCGATTCTGCCGGGCTCGGATGGAATTATCGCCTCCGAAAGCGAAGCCGTGGAGTGGGCGCGGCAGGTGGGCTTTCCCGTGATCATGAAGGCGTCGGCCGGCGGCGGCGGACGCGGCATGCGCATTGTGCGCCACGAAGAAGAACTGCCGGGGCTATTCAAGGCGGCGCAGGCTGAGGCGGCGGGCGCGTTCGGCAATGGCGACCTGTATATGGAGAAGTATGTCGAGCATCCCCGGCACATCGAGTTTCAGGTGCTGGCGGATGAGCACGGCAATGTGGTCAGCCTGGGCGAGCGGGAGTGTTCGATCCAGCGGCGGCACCAGAAATTGCTGGAAGAGTCGCCTTCAACGCAGGTTACGCCGGAGTTGCGCGATCAGATTGGCGCGGTTCTCTGCAAGTCGCTGACGGAGATCGGCTACACCAATGCGGGAACGATCGAGTTCCTCATGGACCACGACCGCAGGCTGCACTTCATCGAGATGAACACGCGCATTCAGGTCGAGCATCCGGTGACGGAGATGGTGACGGATGTGGACCTGGTGAAGAGCCAGATCATGATCGCCGCGGGCGCGCACATGCGGGAAGTGCTGCAAGGGCCGATCGTGCATCGCGGTCACGCGATTGAGTGCCGCATCAATGCGGAGCATCCCGAGAAGTTTACGCCGTCGGCGGGAAAGATTACGGCGTTCAATCCGCCGGGCGGGACCGGCGTGCGCGTGGATACGGCGGCGTATGCCGAGGGAGTGATTCCGCCGTACTACGATTCGTTGATCGCTAAGCTGATTGTGCGTGCCAAGGACCGCAACGAGGCGGTGTCCCGCATGTCGCGGGCGCTGGAGATGTTTATCGTTGAGGGCGTGTACACGACGATTCCGCTGCATCGCGGGATTTTGGCCGATCCGGACTTCCGGGCGGGGGATTTTGATACGGGGTTTATTGAGAGATTTCTGGCGAAGAACAAGAAAGAGGATTCGGCGGCGTGATCTCTGTTCCTCGTCTTTACGCCGTCGTGGACGCGGGGTTCTTCTCCACTACGGAAGAACTGCAGGCTTTTGCCGAGGAACTTATCGCAGGCGGCTGCACGTTGCTGCAATACCGCAACAAAGGCGGGAGCGCACGCATGATGCTGGGGCAGGCTTGGGAACTGCGCAGGCGCTGTCGGACAGGAGTGTCCGACCCACGCGTGCCGAAACTCATCATGAACGACCGCGCGGATCTGTGCCTAGTCGCGGAGTTCGACGGGGTCCATGTTGGGCAGGACGATCTCTTGCCGGGGTCGGTTCGAGGGATCATTGGACCAGACCGCTGGCTGGGGGTCTCAACGCATAATTCAGAACAGTTGCAGGAGGCGGATCAGACCTCCGCGGATTATCTTGCCATTGGCCCTGTGTTTTCAACTTCCAGCAAAGATCGGCCTGATCCCGTGGTGGGCCTTGAGGGCGTTCGCCGGGCGCGGCAATTAACTCGGAAGCCGCTGGTGGCTATTGGGGGAATTACGCGTGCCAACGCAGCTTCCGTGATTGAGGCGGGGGCCGATTCCGTGGCGGTGATATCTGATCTGTTACGGGGGCCGCGAAAATCAGCAGAGGAATTTTTCCGCATTCTGAGGTAAAGTCATGAGGCGTCGGATAGACGTCGTAGGTCGTCAGCCATCGACAATAGGGCAGGGTGCGACGGCTAAGGACCGACGACCGAAGGCCGACGACCAACGACGCTTTACCTTTGCGGAGGAAACCTGAGTACACCGACAACGGCCGCGGGCCGCGATTGGGAAATTCATAGCCGTCAAGACAAGGAACTGGTCAAGGAACTGGGACTGACCAGCGCCACCATGCTGGTTATGGGGTCGATGATCGGCTCGGGCATCTTTATTGTTTCGGCGGAGATTGCCCGCGAAGTCGACTCGCCCGCTCTGCTGATTGGCGCATGGGCGGTGGCCGGGTTCATGACCATCGTTGCTGCGCTCAGCTATGGCGAACTGGCGGCGATGATGCCGCGCGCTGGCGGGCAATATGTTTACCTGCGTGAAGCGCTCGGGCCGTTATGGGGGTTTCTCTACGGCTGGACGCTGTTCCTGGTAATTCAGACTGGGACGATTGCAGCCGTGGGCGTGGCCTTCGGCAAGTTTTTGGGAGTTTTCTTTCCTGCGATTTCTTCTTCCCATTGGATTCTGCATCTCTGGAAAGTTCCGCCGATCCCGCTGGGGCCGATGGTTCTAGGCAACATGGATGTGGGAATCAATACGCAGAACCTGGTCGCCATAGCGCTGGTCATCTTTCTCTCGGTGGTAAATATCTTTGGGGTCAAGACCGGCGCGGCGATTCAGAATGTATTTACCGCGGCCAAAGTTGCGGCGCTGCTGGGGCTGGTGTTGTTCGGTATCGCTATGGGGCGGAACGCGCAAGCGCTGGCGATGAACTTCAGCGGACACTTCTGGCGGAATGCTGGACTCAGTGCGCAGCACGCCGTGCAGGTGGGCGTGGGCGGACCGATCGTAATGGTAGGCACGCTGACGATTCTGGCGGTGGCACAGGTGGGCTCGCTGTTCTCCGCCGATGCGTGGAACAATGTGACCTTCACTGCGGGCGAAGTGAAGAATCCCAGCCGCAACTTGCCGCTGTCGCTGGCGTTGGGCACGGGCGTGGTGATCGCACTCTACATTGCGTGCAACTATATTTATCTGATGGTGCTGCCGCTTGACGGAGCGCCGGCCGCCGCAACCATCTTCGAACGCGGGATTAAATATGCCGCCGAAGAGCGCGTGGGGACAGCCGTCATGACGCAGATGTTCGGCTCCGCCGGGGGACTGCTGATGGCCGGGGCAATTTTGATTTCCGCTTTCGGCTGCGCGAATGGGCTGATTCTTTCCGGCGCACGCGTTTATTATGCGATGGCGAAAGACAGCCTGTTCTTCAGTAGCGTCGCAAAGTTGAATCCTACATACAAGACGCCCGCCGTTTCCCTGATGGTGCAGATGGTGTGGGCATGCCTGCTGTGCATTTCGGGCAGCTACAGCCAGCTTCTCGATTACATTATTTTTGCCGTGCTCGTGTTTTACATTTTGACAATCGTGGGATTGTTTGTGCTGCGGCGGACCCATCCGGATGCGCCGCGGCCTTACCGAGCGGTGGGTTACCCGTTGCTGCCGGCGATTTATATTGTCATGGCTCTATTCATCGATGTCGTATTATTGCGCTACAAGCCGCAATACACGTGGCCGGGGTTGATTGTGGTGCTGGTGGGTATCCCGGTATATTACGCGTGGTCGAGAGGGTCGCGACAGAACGGGCGCGCCCCGGAGTAGCTGGAATTTTGCACTGCCAAGGAGAAACTCAGCATGGCGAATCTGTTCGCAAAGAAGGACCTGCCCTCGTTGATGAAAGAAGCGGGCGAGAGCGATGAGCACAGCCTGCGGCGTGCGCTCGGACCGCTGAATCTCCTAACGCTGGGCATCGGTGCGATCATAGGCGCCGGTATTTTCGTAATTACCGGGCAGGCGGCGGCCCAGTTTGCCGGGCCGGCGATTGTCATTTCCTTTGTACTGGCGGGCATTGCATGCGCCTTTGCCGGACTTTGTTATGCCGAGTTTGCCTCGATGATTCCCATCGCAGGCAGCGCGTATACCTATTCCTATGCGACGCTGGGCGAACTTGTAGCCTGGATTATCGGCTGGGACCTGATCCTGGAATATGCCTTCGGAGCAGCTACGGTTGCGGTGGGCTGGAGCGGCCATTTTCGAGCTTTTCTTAACGACATAGGCGTGAACCTGCCGGCGATACCCAGTTCGGACTTCATCCTGTTTGGGCTTCCTGTGCACCTAAAGTACGATTACATTGGTTTTCTGGTCATCATGGCGATCACGACGATTCTGGTGATTGGGATTAAGGAATCGGCGAACTTCACCACTGCGATTGTCATCCTAAAGGTAGCGGTGGTTTGCATGTTTATCGGGCTTGCAGTTGCGTTCCTATACTCGCATGGCGGGCAGCCAAATCACTGGCACCCGTTCATCCCGCCCAATACCGGCACCAGAGGAGAATTCGGATGGTCGGGCATCTTGCGGGGGGCCGGGGTTGTCTTCTTCGCCTATATCGGTTTTGACGCTGTTTCCACCGCGGCACAGGAAGCGAAAAACCCGAAGAAGGACATGCCGCTCGGAATCCTCGGCTCGCTGGTCATTTGCACGGTGCTCTATATTTTGGTTTCCGGTCTTTTGACGCGCCTCGTGCCCTACAACCAGCTCAATGTACCCGACCCTGTCGTAGTGGGAGTCCGCGTCGCGGGGCAGCCATGGGCAACGTTCTTAGTTGAGCTGGGAGCGATCGCGGGACTGGCGACGGTGATGCTGGTGATGTTGCTGGGCCAATCGCGAGTTTTCTATTCGATGTCGCGCGATGGTTTGCTGTGGCCGTGGGCGGGCAAGATTCATCCCCGATTTCGCACGCCCTATCTGAGTTCCATCGTAGTGGGCGTTTTTGTGGCGATTCTGGCAACCCTGGTCCCGCTGAGCGTGCTGGATGAAATGACCAGCGTGGGTACGCTGCTTGCGTTCGTGTTGGTCAGCGCCGGAGTGTGGGTCATGCGCAGGAGCCATCCTGAGTTAAACCGACCGTTCCGGACGCCGCTTGTACCGCTGGTGCCCATTCTCGCGATTCTTTTTTCTACATTGTTGATCGTCTCACTTTCCTACTGGACCCAGCTCCGGCTGATTGTGTGGCTGGTGATCGGGTTGGTGATTTATTTCGGGTACGGGCAGAAGCACAGCAAAGTGCAGGCGTTGCAGTCCGGGGCGCGGGAACCCAAGCCTACGCCGACCATGGCGGACTGAAGCTTTGAAGTCAGGCCCTCCGCTCTGCGCGGAGGGCCTTTTTGTTTTAAGATCGGTCGTTGGTCCATGGTCGTTGGTCCTCGGCCAAAACTTAGGCGCAGTCACTCGCAGCCTGCGATGATCCGCCAACGACCAACGACGAACGGCCAAGAACGTTCTTATGAAGATCGTTACGGCAGAAGAAATGCGGGCCATCGACCGCGCTACGAGCGAGCGTTTCGACGTGCCTTCGCTCACACTGATGGAGAACGCGGGCGCGGCTGTGGCGGATTATGTGCTCTCGCATCATGCTGCGGCCGGACGCATCGTGGTCGTCTGCGGCAAAGGGAATAACGGTGGCGATGGTTTTGTGGCGGCGCGGCGGCTGCAGGAGCAGGGAAAGAACACTCAGGTAATCCTGCTGGCGAACCCTGCCGACTTGCGAGGCGATGCGAAGATTATGTTCGGCAAGTTGCCGGGCGCGGCCATCGCTATCCATTCCAGTGAAGAGTTGAGAAGTGAGCGATTGCAGTATTTTCTGGGTGCGGACTTGTATCTGGATGCGGTGCTGGGCACGGGTTTCAAGCCTCCGGTGAGTGGTTTGTATGCTGATGCGATCGCGATCATGAACGCGAGCCAGGTTCCTGTGATCGCCGTGGACATTCCTTCCGGAGCCGATGCGGACGCGATGGGTCCACAGGCAGGGGCGATTGCCCGGGCCGACGCCGTTGTTACATTCACGGCACCACGTCCGGCTCATGTTTTCAGCTTGTTCACGACGGGGCCGACCGTGGTTGCTGAGATCGGGTCGCCGGAGGCAGCGATTGTTTCAGCGCTGCAACTAAATGTGACCACCGCGCGTGATGTTGCACCACTTGTCGGGCCGCGCCCAGCGGAGTCGAATAAAGGCAACTATGGGCACGTGCTGGTGGTGGGAGGATCGCTCGGCAAGGCGGGATCGGTGGCGATGGCGGGGATGGCTGCGCTGCGTGCGGGGGCCGGGCTTTCGACTGTTGCGACGGCGAAGTCCGTGCTGGCAACAGTGGCCGGATTTCATCCCGAGCTGATGACCGAGCCTCTGCCCGAGACGAATGCGGGCACGATTTCGTCGGACGCGCGGAATCGAATCGAGGAACTGGCGAAAGGGAAGAGTGTGCTCGCGATCGGGCCGGGGATTTCGCGGGATGCGCAGACCGCAGAGTTAGTGCGGGTGCTGGTTGCCCAACTTCAGCTTGCAATGGTTGTGGACGCAGATGGGCTGAATGCGTTTGAGGGCCGCACGGAGGAATTGCAGGGCAGAGGCCGGGCGCTGGTGATCACTCCGCATCCGGGAGAGATGGCGCGTCTGGCGGGGTGCACGATTGCCGAGGTGCAGAAAGATCGGTTGGGAGTGGCGCGGAAGTTCGCGCGTGAGCACGAACTGATCGTGGTGCTCAAAGGGCATCGCACGCTGGTGGTGCAGCCGGATAGCGAGGCCTGGGTGAATACGACTGGAAATCCTGGCATGGCTACAGGCGGTACTGGAGACATTCTGACGGGGATGGTTGCCGGAATGATCGCGCAGCATCCGAAGCAGGCTTTCCTGGCGGTGCTTGCGGCGGTGCATCTGCACGGCCTTGCCGGCGACGTAATGCGCGAGAGAGTGGGCGAGCATTCGCTGGTGGCAACGGATCTTCTTGGAGGGCTGCCGGAGGCGTTTCGGCGAACGCGCGAACTGGCTAAGGAAAAACTCGTGCGTTGGTGAGTGCAGTCCGAGTTTTTTGCAACGGACATCGATTAACCTTCCGGCCATTAGTGAATTAGTAAACTCCAGCCATTCCTCTGACAACGCGGCAGTTGCATGGCTGAAACACCGCTTCTGGCGCGGGAATCCGGCCATCTGCTTCCGTAACCTGTTACCGGCTCGTGTCCGCGTGCCATAGTGCATATAGCTTATGACCCACTTCCCCCAACCGCACCCTTCGCGGCGCGCGGCCCGGGTCCAGCTCGGCGATTCCGTCCTGGCTGCGATTCGTTTAGAAGATGGCCGGCGCACAAAAGCTAAACTTCAATCCATTTCCACAACTGGCGGACTGTTGCAGATGCCGCGTTCGCTGGGCAACGGCTCCTTCGTCGAAGTTGCGTTTCAAACGCATTCCGGGCCGGTGCACGGCATGGCCGAGATTCTCACGCCGGGGCGGAAGACGACAGAAGGAGTCCTGCAGCCGTTCCGCTTCGTGGCCCTCGAGGACGACGACCACCGCCGCCTGCGCACTTCGCTGGACCATGTGACGGACCGGGACCTCGGCCTCAAATCGGTTCTCAACGTGCCGAGGACGATCTAGCTCCCCCTCGCTATACTGGTCGTGGTTTGTGTAGCACATGGCCACGAACCAGTTGAAAATGACGCGAGAGATCACCACACATTCGCCGGAGGAGACGATCGCCTTCGGGCGCACGCTGGCGGAGTTGCTGGCGCCGCCGAAGCTGGTGCTGCTGCGCGGCGAACTGGGCGCGGGGAAAACCACGCTGGTCAAGGGAATCGCCGCCGGGTTCGAAGCGGCGGAGGAAGAAGACGTCACCAGTCCCACCTTTACGCTGGTGCATGAGTATCGCGGGCCGCGCGCCAATCTCTATCACATTGATCTTTACCGCGTGGACACGCCGCGGGAATTGGAGACGCTGGGACTGGACGATCTGCGTGGCGAGAGCAGTGTTTTGCTGATCGAGTGGGGAGAGAAATTCCCGCGTCTGCAGCGGGAGCGGGACGTGGAGATTTCTTTGGAGCGTGACGGGGAGAGCGGGCGGCGGATCAGGATAATCGGCTGAGCCTGATGACAGCAACGGAAGTCGGCATAGTGAGTGTAAACGGATTTCGCCAACAATCCGAAAATGCTCGTCCGGCTGGGACGCCTCCTGCGTCTAAAAGTCGTCCACGAAGGCGAGATCGCGCGTCGTTACGTACCGTTCATAGCACTTCTCGCACATCCAGCGCTCTCCCGGTTCACAATACCCGAACATCCCAGCGTCGATATGCTCGTTGCACAACTCGCAGTGCTCGTGACCCCAGCCCGAAGGAACCAGCCGGGTCCCAGGGCGGACGGGCAAGCTCTGGTCGGTCGCCGGATAATGTCGACTCTGCCCCCTACTTTCTCCTGTTGGTTCCAGTTTCGTCCATACCCTTACCTCGCGATCTCCTACGATAGATACATCCTTAGCTTCGTAATCTTCGGCGACAGCGTCTGTTCCGTGAAATTGCTTTCTTTCCCATCCCCAATTTTGGTCAAGTACCATCCAGATGTTAAAACCCTGCCAGTAGGAACTGAGATAGGCCAACTCCAATCCGATTACTCTTGGTTCTTCTTTTTCCTGGCAAGTCAGAATCGCAGCCCTTGTTTCTTTATCGAAGGACTTCAGCATGGGGGTGAGGCATCCGCGCTCGCCGAACAAGAGCCAAAACCAGCGCGGGCCCGTGCCCTCGACGACGTGGTCGAAGCTGCTCGGAAGGATTCGGTCGAAACTACCCTCAAGCTCGAACCATGTGTATCCGTCTTCCGAGGTTGCGCCCCGGCGCACCTCGGTCACGACAAACTTAGGGAAATCTTCGAGCGTCTTTCGTTTATGGATTTCCATTTTCTGCTGGCCTTGTCAATATATAGTTCATCAGCCAATGGCATCCCAGGTCAATTGGCAAAACATCCCCATTACACTTATCGGGGCGAGTAACAGATCCATAATCTAGTCTCTGGCTAAGCCTCCGAGTAGAGGTGACCCTGCTACGATAGCCTGCTAGAAGCCCATGATGTTATACCCGCAATCCACGTAGATGACTTCACCGGTGATGCCGCTGCTGGCGTCTGATGCGAGGAAGACTCCGGTCGAGCCGACCTCTTCGACTTCAACGCGGCGGCCGAGCGGGGCGCGTTCTTCGTGGCCCTTGAGCATATCGCCGAAGCCGGCGATGCCGCGGGCGGCGAGGGTCTTGATAGGACCGGCAGAGATTGCATTCACGCGAATCTTTTTCTTTCCCAATTCGTAGGCGAGATAGCGCACCGAGCACTCGAGGCCAGCTTTAGCCACGGCCATCACGTTGTAGCGGGGCACGACTTTTTCTGAGGCGTAGTAAGTCATCGTAATGATCGAGCCGCCATCTTCCATGAGCGGGGCGGCGGCGCGCGCAACCGCGACCAGCGAGTACACGCTTACATCCATCGCGATGCGAAAGCCTTCGCGCGTGGTGTTGAGGAAGTCTCCCTTGAGTTCGTCCGCGGGAGCGTAGGCTACCGAATGCATGAGCGTGTGCAGCTTGCCGTAGCGCTCTTTGAGCGTGGCGAAGAGGCGGGCGATTTCTTCGTCTTTGCTCACGTCGCACATATAGCCTTCTGCGCCGGGCAGCGAGAGGATGAGGTCTTTCGCTTCCTGCTCCAGACGCTCGTTCTGGTAGGTGACGGCCAGCTTCATGCCCGCCGCGTGCAATCCCTGGGCGATGGACCAGGCGATCGAGCGTTTGTTGGCGACTCCGAAGACGACGGCGTTACGGCCCTGCAAGTCAGACATGCGTGCTCCTTGGAAGGGGAAAGAATAACAGCGGAAGGCTTGGATTTACCACAGAGTCACAGAGACACAGAGAAAACCGGCAACTCGTAAAATGAGCATTTGTTCTAGTTGGGTTTCTCCGTGCCTCTGTGTCTCTGTGGTGGATTGATTTTCAAGTCACCGCGCCGACTTCCTCTTTCGTCGCTGCCGCTCCGACCGGCCAACTGGCGGCCACGAACGAGAGTCCATAGACACAAGCCAGAATCGCGAAGGCCGCAACCAGGCTGACCCTATGCGCGACCGCGCCGACACTGAGTGCCAGCACTAACTGCAGAAGCGTTCCGGCGAAATAGAAGGCGTTCTGCACGCGTCCCATGAGATGCGGCGGGACCATTTCCATCAGGCTGGTGTTCATGGCGATGCCGCCGACGCCGCGGGCCGATCCCATGACTCCGTAGAGCACGATCGCCACGACCAGCCAGTGCGACACTGGCGCACAAACGACGGTTGCCGCGATGATCGCCATGGAATACGCAACCGAGCGGCGGCCGCCGAGGCTGGCGATGATGGCTGGAGCATACAAAGCGCTGAGAAACGCTCCGGTTCCCCATCCGGCGTTGAGCCATCCGTAGCCCACCGCGCCGGCGTGAAAAATGCGCTCGCTCAGCGACGGGGTGACCACGACGCCCGTGATCATGGCGCCGAGAAATAACGCCCAACTGATGCCCAGCAGCACGACCGCACGATGGTCGCGGAGAAAGTGCAGACCCTCGCGCATCTCGCGCCAGAAGCGCTGGAACTGGGTTTCAGCGGCCAAGATATCGGCGCGCAACTCGTCGGGTCGCAGGACTACGTGGCGTCCCTTGCGCACGGCGAAATAACACAGGAACGAGACCACGTAAGTGGAAACGTCGATCAAGAGCACGCCGCCGAGCCCGATGTGGTTGTACATAAAGCCGACGAGCGAGCCGGCGATGAGCCATCCTCCCTGGACGCCCGCTAGAAGAAAAGTATTCGACTGCACGAATTGGCCTTCGGGTGTGAGTTCCTGGATCAGCGCGGTGATGGTCGGCCAGAACATCCAGAAACCGGCGGCTACGAGGGTGTTCATCAAATAGAGTTGCCACACCTGCACGCGATGGCGAAATGCGAGGATGGCTACGGCGGCGATGATCACGGCGCGCAAGGCGTCGAGCCACATGACGAGGCGGCGGCGATCTTCGCGGTCGATAATCACGCCGGTGAAGGGAAGCATGAGCATCGCCGGAATAGTCTGAAGAACAGCGAAGGTGCCGAGGGCCATCTCCGAGTGCGTCGCCTGCAGGATGTACCAGGCCACGGCGGCCGAGTTCATCCCGCTGCCCAACATGGAGATCACGTTGGCGGCAAAGACGAAGCGCAGCGGGCGCCGGCCGAGGATGGAGAGCATCTCATTAATTTAGCGGAAGTCTGGGATGAATGGAGAGAAGTGGTCAGTGGCCAGTGGTCAGTAAAAACGCCTTTGTTGTTGATCTTGCTGATCACTGACCACTGACCACTGGCCACTGGTTCTTCTTGCTTCCGTCCAAATTCGGCGCTAGGATTCGCCTGCTGTTGAAAGTGGAGATCCGTTTTCATCTACGCCGGAGGTGACCGATGAAACGCTGCGCAGAGTTGCTGGTGCTCGTCGTTGTTGTCTTCTGCCTTCTCTTCTTCCCGGCGCGAGCCAGCGCGCAGATGGATAAGATCGTGATTCCCGCGGGCACGCCCGAAGACCACGATCTGCAGGCCATTTCAGCCGAGCAGGATGCGGCGAAGAAGCTTGCCATGTACCAGGATTTCGTGCAGAAGTACTCGTCGAATCCTGCGGCTGTTGCGTATGGGAACTGGCAGATCTCTCAGGCTTACCAAACCTCCGGCGACTTAAACAAGGCGCTCGATTACGGAGACAAGGCGCTCGCCGGGGCTCCGCGGAACCTCGATATCATCGTCTCGCAGGCGAGCATCGCGCAGCAGGCGAAGGACAATGCGAAGTTAATGGATTATGCCGCGAAAGGCGGGGAAGTTTGCCGATCCATCGGCAAGCAAGCGAAGCCGGAAGGCATGAGCGACAACGACTTCGCGCAGCAGGTGGCGGCAGACAAGAGCGCAGTCAAGAACTCGTGCAATTTCCTCGAGTCCTCGGGGTTCAATGTGATTGCCAGCGAGAACGATGCGAAACTCCGGATGGCCGAAATCGAGAAGTACTCGGCGGCGTTCCCGGACTCGGTGTTTCAGGATCAGATCTCAAGTTATGCCATGTATACGCTTGGCCCTGGACAGTTGAACGATCAGGCGCGGTTGTTTGCATATGGGGAAAAGACCCTGGCTGCGAATCCCAATTCGCTGCCCGCTTTGCTATTGTTAGCGGGATCTTACGTCGACGATCCCAAGCCCGGCAGTGTCGGCAAGGCGATTACCTATGCGCAGAAAGCGATTGTGGTTGCTAAGGCGGATGAACCGGATGCCGACAAGTCGCGCAAGCTTTCGGCGGGAGTGGCGCACTCGATTGTGGGATACGCCTACATCAAGCAGAACAAGACGGCGGCGGCGATTCCAGAGTTGAAATCGGCGGAGGGATTGCTCAGGGGCCAGGACGAGCAGCAATATGCCATCGCCCTTTATCGTCTGGGTTTTGCATACGCCAAGCTGAGCCGCGTGAGCGAAGCTCGCGAGGTTTTAACGGAAGCGGTGAAGATTCCGGGTCCGGTGCAGGCGATGTCGCAGGATCTGCTGCGCAAAGTGAATGCGGCGCGAGCGAAAGGGAAGTGACGCGGGGTAAACGGCTAAGTGCGGCAAAGGCGCGACATCGAGGATTGGCATGGCAGTGCGATATTTTGCGTCCAATTCAACGCACTATTTATAAACCGCATCCGCGCGTACCTTTGCGTTCCGTTTCGAGGAGTGATAGAAAAGTTCAAATTGTTGTGCCGCCTGCCGGTCGAACCTGGGTCGCAAGGCCTCGTAGGTTATTTCACCCTTGTTCCGAATCACTTCTTGCAAGGTGAGAGCGTGAGCATACAACTGCTTGGACAAGTGAAGGAGTCTCTCCATATCCAGGGCACGACGCGCTCGCTGTGTGGCCACTTTGCCAGTGCGCTCTACCGAAAAGCGCCCTGTTCTCCCGAGACTACGCGGCGATGAAATGTGAGCCGAGTGCTTGAGCGAACGCCGTGCGGACGTCATCGATTACTCCTCGTGCTGATTTCTCCCGGAAATTGCGACAGCCCGGCGATGATTTCAAGTTAGCCAATCTCACCGGGATCAGTCCAACGCATAATTTGCGTTGCTTGCATCGGAACTACCGTCGGAAGGGCGAGATTCTCGGGGTTGGGCCCTACCCCGTCAAGCGAAAATTCTCAGGTGTTGATTCAGGGTTTAACCAGTTCGTCAGAAAGCAAATGGGCCTTCAAGGCGAGGTTGTGGGCGCGGACAAGGTCTCCGGCGGCAGTGGCTGTCTTTGATTGTTCTCTGAACTGTTTGATCTGGTTCACCATGTCCTGCTGACTGGAGTTGAGTTGGCGGACTTCGATCTTCTTCAGGTTCTCTTCGGTGGCGGCCATGAGCTGGTTGGTGGACCGCTCGTGTGAGACCTGTTCAGCAGTGGTGCCGCCGTGAAGTTGCACCGCGGGTTCATCCGATCCTCCATTGCGCACAACTTTCTTGCGTGGCGGACAGGGCGTCGACGGGGCGGAATTTCCCGCGGAGTCTGGCGCGGGAGCAACCGTCGAGCAATTCGAAGTGCTCGTTTTTCGGTGGCGAGGCTTCGGGGCGGGCTTGGGCTGATCAGCGGACCGCTGCGCCGGCTGCGTGGGTGTGGAAGGAGGTTGCGCGGATGGGGCTTGTGGTGAGCTGCCAGCTTGAGCTGCGATCACCGCAGGCATGCCGGGATAACCCGTGCTGGGAAGGGCCAGGCTCAAAAGGCAAAGGACGAGGATGATGGCCAGAGGCATCTCTGATATCCGTAGCGCACAGCGAGGCTGTCCAAATTTTACGCCTCAGAAGGAGGAGCGTTGCAGCAGAAATCAAGTTACGGGCCTCGACATCACCGTTTCGGCGCGGGAGCTGGCCGCGGGTTCCGAGTTCAAGCTCGAGGCGGCGAGCGGAAGCCGAAAGCGGAAGGTTGTGCCTTCCCCTTTTTTCGATTCAAATTCCACCGAGCCATAGTGCCACTGCAGAATCTGATAAGTCTGCGCCAAGCCGATGCCGTTGCCATCCTTCCGGGTGGTGAAATAAAGCTCAAAGATTTTGTCCTGCACATCCTGCGCAATGCCCACGCCGTGATCGCAGATTTCGGCGACCACCGCTTCCTCTTCACGGCGCGCCGAAATACTGAGTGGGCCCCCATGAGGCATGGCCTGAATTCCGTTGAGCACTACGTTAAGAAAAGCCTGTTTCATGAAGTCGAGGTCGGCCTTGACGGGCAACGGCTCCGCGGGCAAGTCGCGCTCGATGTTGACCCCATGCTGCTCCGCGTCCGGAGCGGCAAGCAGAGCCACGTCCTCGAGCACGCGGCGGAGGTCCACTTCCTCCAGGTGAAGCTCGCGGGCCCGCATGAAGTCCACCAGAGTCTGTACCACCCGGTCGAGCCGGTGAATCTCGCTGCCAATGATGTCCATGTGGCGCCGAGTGTCGGGGTCCAATTGTGCCAGCTTGTTCTGCAACAGCTGCAGGTGAAGCACGATGGCATTGATGGGATTCTTCACCTCATGGGCAACACCGCCGGTCACGCGGCCGCTGGCGGAGAGCCGGCGGGACATTTCGATCTCGTCTCCGATGCGCCGGACGGACTCGGCGTCGCGCATGATCAAAAGAGCGCCGATCTGCGTGCTCTTCTCCTGCACAAAATCCAAAGAAACCTGGACGCGCCTGCCGGCGGCAGCAACGGATTCGCGTTGCAGAAGCGGCCGCTTATGCTCGAAAGCGTCGAGCAGAAGTGTGCTCAGGGAAGAATCATCGGAGAAAAGTTCGCGTGCCGTCCGGCCCAGCAGTTCCCCGCGGGGCCTGCCGAGAAAGCGCTCCACGGGCGCGCTCACCAGCACCACGCGGGAGTCCCTTGTGAACAGCATTAGGCCATCCTGCAGTTTCGACATGAGCTGGTCGACGTTGTCTTTCAAAGCGGAAAAAATCTCCCGGCTGTCGCGCATCTGGCGGCCCAGGTTGGCAATCTTCAGCGTCACCAGCCCGAGCTCGTCGTATTCCGATTCGTCTCCGGAGAGCGTGTCGGCTGAGCCCGAACTCACGCTGTCCAGGTTGCGGCTAATCTCCTTCAGCGGTCCGAGAGCGACATTGGACACACCGGCGGCGAGCAGGAGAGAGGCGAAGATCGACGCGATTGAGAAATAAAGGGCGTGCAGGAGGCGTGGGGTGATTTCACTCTTGAGGAAAACTGTGGATAAACCAATGTGGATCGTACCGAAAGGTGCTCCGTTGAGTTGCAGCGGGTAACTCACGTCGTAGACTGCGGCGGGGCTGTACACCAGCCGGAATTGCTGCCGGAAACGGGCGGCCGTGACCGCGTAGAAATCCGGCCGCGGGGCAATCTGCTTGCCTACCATTTCCGGATTCGTGTGGAGCAGCGCCTTGCCATTCGCATCCAGCACGTAGGCGTCGTAAATGTAAGGCCAAAAATCACGATCCGATTGGAGATTGTTCAGAATGTTGGTATCCATCGGGAGGTATTCGGCGAGTGCGCGCTGCACTGCGGCGGGGTTATTAGTGTCGATGCGCGTGCTGCTCAAATCTGGAAGGTCGTTCTCAGCAAAGTAGGCAAGCTGCTGGGTCAGGCGGCTGGCGCTTTCGTAGGCGTTGGTGATGCGCTGGCGAAGGATCTGCGAGATGTAGAGATAAGAGAACGCAGTCACCATCACGGTCACCATGAAGGTGATGCCGGTCACGATGATAGCTTTGCGTCGCATAAGACAGTGGCCAGTGGTCAGTGATCAGTGGCCAGTCGAAGTGGGCATGGCGGAGACGATGACAAGGTGGCACGAGGTCTTTTACTGGCCACTGGCCACTGTCCACTGATCACTGGGTTTGTTCCTCCTTGTCAGGGGCCGCGTCCGGGGCGCTGTTGCCGTACTCCTTCAGCTTATTATGCAAGGTTTTCAAGCTGATGCCGAGGATTTCCGCCGCCTTGGTCTTGTTGTTGCTGGTCGATTCCAGCGTCTTGAGGATGAGCATTTTTTCCGCCTCGCCAACGGTTGTGCCCACGCCCAGACGAACGGCATCCGGGTCATTCGCGGCCGTTCGCAAAGGTGCGTGGCCAAATCCGGGGGGAAGATGTTTGGTTTCAATCATGCCGCTGTCGCAAACAATCACCGCGCGCTCAATCGTGTTACGCAGTTCGCGGACGTTCCCCGGCCAGGAATAATTGTTGAACAGATTCAGCACCGCTTCGCTCACCGCGGCAACTTTGCGGGAGTGCTTCGCGCTCATTTCCGACAGAAGAAGCTGCACCAGATCGCCAATATCTTCCTTGTGTTCCCGCAACGGAGGCATGTGAATGTTGAAAACATTGAGCCGGTAGTAGAGATCGTTGCGCAGTTGGCCGCTGGCGACCGCGTCATCGGGAACTTTATTGGTGGCAGCCAGAACGCGCACATCCACCGCGGTTTCCACCTTGCTGCCCAGCCGGCGCAGCTTGTGGTCTTCCAGCACGCGCAGCAGCTTGGCCTGCGTTCCTACCGGCATTTCGCCAATTTCGTCGAGCAGGATCGTGCCCCCTTCGGCCAGTTCGAAGCAGCCAGTGCGCCGTTCCAGCGCGCCGGTGAAGGCGCCCTTTTCGTGGCCAAAGATCTCGCTTTCAATCAATGTTTCAGGAATGGCCGCGCAGTTGATGGCGACAAAGGGCCGCTCGCGGCGGGGACTCAATTGATGGATGGTGCGAGCCACCAACTCCTTGCCCGTGCCACTGGCTCCGGTAATCAGCACCGACGCCGTGCTCGGCGCAACCAACTCGATGAGCCGGAAAATCTCCTGCATCTTGCGCGATGCTCCCTTGAGTTGGCCCAGGGAGCCGGAGTCCCGCAGCTTGCGCCGGGCACTCTCCAGTTCGGCGCGGGTTCCCACCAGCGCGGCTGCGTTCTGCAGCATGGTGCGCAAGCGGTTGGTGTCGATGGGTTTAGTGATGTAGTCATAGGCTCCCATGCGCATGGCTTGCACCGCGCTGTCAATGGTGCCCTGCGCGGTCACCAGAATGACTGCCATGGCCTGGGACTGCTCCGCCAATCGTTCGAGCAGTTCGATGCCTCCCATGCGCGGCATCTTCAGATCGGTCACGACAATCGACGGAGTCCATTGCGCCGCCTTCTCCAGGCCGTCCACGCCGTCGCGGGCGGTCTCGGCCTTATACCCCCACGACGAAACTAACTCGGCCAGGCCGGTGCGCTCGTTCTCTTCGTCCTCGACGATCAGTACTTTTTCTTGGCTCATCCCCAGATTGGTGTCCGCTTCCTGAATTGCCTCTGTGGGCCACAGGGCCACTTCCCGAGACTACAACCATACGCGGCCACCTTCCCGCGAGGCAAGGTATAGATGCCATCTGTAACCTCTCCGGAAGGGCCCGTCGGCGCGGCCAGATTGCGTTTTGTGATGTCAATTTGAGACGCAACGAAGCCTGAAAATCTGTCGCCGGGACTATGCAATTCTTTGAGATCGGTCTTTCGCTTTAAGATTGCCATAGGTTAGAATTGCCAGTTCCAAAAATGGAAGTCCAGTTCGAACTTCAAATTCTAGCGTTTTCTTTTTAGCGTGGCAGGGCGTACCTATGCCCAGGCACAGCGCGCAAATCATTGGAGGACGGAATGTCAATTCGTTCCAAACTGCGGAAAGGCCGGGTAGCAGTCGGCCTGTTGATAGCTTTGACAGTCACACTCATCTCGAGTCCGGCGCTCGCGCAAAGCGACTCGAACCCAAAATATGACTTGTTTGTGGGATATCAGTATCTGCACCCCGGCGGCACGGTCCCCACGCCCGGTGGCGATCCCAACAATCCCACTCCCTATACCGTACAGGACATGACCAAGGGAGCGGGCGCCGCCTTCACCTACAACTTCGATGCGCATTGGGGAGCGGAATTTGACCTCGGCCTGAACTGGGGGAGCAGCAACGCCGCGCCGTACGAAACCACAGTATCGGTCGGGCCGCGTTTCATCTGGCGTACGGATCAAGGAAATTACTTCTTGCACTCCCTGGTAAGTTTGAATCGTGTAAATATCAATAGCCTTAACACCAGCAATGGAATCGGAGCCATCCTGGGCGGAGGCATGGATTTGCCCATAACCAAGAAAATCGCGTGGCGTCTGTTTGAAGTCGACTACGTCTGGGCGCGGCACAACTATGCCGATTATGCATCTCCGGAGTTCCCAGATCTGCGGCGTCCAACCTTCGAGGGCGTTCGCCTGCGCACCGGTATTGTATTCAGCTGGGGTGGTGCAGAGCCCGTGGCGCCGGTCGCCAGTTGCTCGGTGCAGCCGAATGAAGTGATGGTAGGTGAGCCTATCACCGCAACCGTTGCGGTCAGCAACTTCAACCCTAAACACACCGTCACCTATGCCTGGAGCGGTAGTGGTGGTCAAGTCACTGGCAAAGACACCACGGCCCAGATCGACACCAACGGCTTGGCGCCTGGCAGTTACACAGTCACGGCCCATGCCACCGACGCCAAAGAGAAGAACAACAACGAAGCCAGTTGCTCGGCCAGCTTTAGGGTCAAGCCTTTGCCGCCGAAGAATCCGCCCAGCATATCGCTCTCAGCCAATCCAACGAGCCTGCAGGCAGGTGGGACTGTCAACCTCACGGCAACTTGTACCAGCCCTGACGGAGTTACCGTCTCTGTTGGCGGCTGGAGCGCAAGCGGCGGAACCCTCTCTGGGAGCGGCAATTCCGCTACGCTGAACACAGCCGGCGCATCACCGGGTACGATCAGCGTTAGCGCTACGTGTACAGATTCGCGCGGCCTGAGCACACCAGCTTCGACGCAAGTGACGATCGAGAATCCGCCGCCTCCGCCGCCGAAGGCTGCCAAACTCAGCCAGTGCGACTTCCCCAACGAGGTGAAGCCGTGGCGCGTGGACAACACCTGCAAGGCCATCCTGGATGACGTAGCCAAGAACTTGCAGCAGAACCCCGACAGCAAGCTGGTAATCGTCGGGAACGCGGAGCCGCCCGAAAAACGCAAGAACTTGGCGGCGGAGCGTGCCGTCAATTCCAAGTTCTATCTGACGGAAGGCGAAGCCCAGCAGCACATCGACCCGAGCCGCATTGAGGTGCGCACCGGCAGCGGTGGGACCATGACGGCCGAGTACTGGATCGTACCTTCGGGTGCAACCTTCGACTCGACCGGCACTGAACCGGTAAACGAAGCCAAAGTGCCAGCGGTTCCGGATCATCCCAAGCCGATGGCCAAGAAGAAAGCGGCTGCCAAAAAGGGAAACTGACTTCCGGCAGCGGAATCAAAAGGGCCGGTCGGCGATGTCGACCGGCCTGTTTTTTGCAGTGTCCTTCTGTAACCTTGCCGGGGCTGGGTCACCCTGTCAGGCTGGATGCGCATCCAACTTTCTCGGTTTGGGGACGAACCCGTTATGAAATCTGCTTGGCTTAAGCTGTTGACCGTACTAATGTTAGCTTCGACATGCGCAGCTGGCGCTGGCAGTCGGCAATGGGCTGTCTTGGGTCCGGATGGAGGCGATGTCCGCAGCCTGGCCTATGATCCGCAGAACCCGAACCGCATCTTCCTGGGAACCAGCACAGGTGTGATTTTCACCTCCGAGGACGGCGGCCATAACTGGTCACGGTTTGCCAAATTGGGAAGCGGCGATGATTACGTTCTCGATCACATCGCCATTGATCCGCACAACTCCAAGACGATATTTGTTTCCGCCTGGAGCGTGCAAGACCAGAGCGCGGGCGACATTTTCCGCACCCACAACGGTGGCAAAGACTGGGAAGCCCTGCCAGCGATGCACAGCAAGTCCGTACGCGCCATGGCGCTTTCGGCCTCCGACCCCAAGACGATAGTGGCTGGCGCTTTGGATGGCGTCTACCGCAGCCGCGACGGCGGCAATCGTTGGGAGCACATTTCTGACTCCGGCATCAAGAACATCGAGTCCATCGCGGTCGATCCTAAAGATCCCAACGTGATCTATGCCGGCACCTGGCACCTGGCGTGGAAGACCGCTGACGGCGGCGCCAACTGGCAGCACATCAACAAAGGCATGATTGATGATTCTGACGTCTTCTCTATTATTGTCAGTTCCGCGGATTCTTCGGAAGTCTTCGCCAGCGCCTGCTCTGGAATCTATAAGAGCAACAGCGGCGGCGATCTGTTCGACAAGATTAAGGGCATTCCCTTCACGGCGCGCCGCACCCGCGTGCTGAAGCAGGATCCTAGTAACCCGGCCGTAGTCTATGCCGGCACCACCGAGGGTTTGTGGAAGACCGCCGATGAGGGCAAGACCTGGAAGCGCATGAGCAAGCCCGAAGTAGTGGTGAATGATGTGCTGATCGATCCCCGCAACTCGCAGCGTGTGCTGCTCGCGACCGACCGCAGCGGAGTGCTGGCCAGCGACGACTCAGCAGCCACATTCTCTATCTCCAACCATGGCTACAGCCACCGTTACGTGAGCGCCATTCTGCCCGACAGCAAAGACTCCAATACGCTTTACATCGGTGTGGTGAATGACCGCGAGTTCGGCGGTGTGTTTTTGTCTCATGACGGCGGGCAAACCTGGCAGCAGAAAAGCGAAGGCCTGGTCGGCCGGGATGTCTTCACGCTGAAACAAGCCAGCAACGGAACGCTGGTCGCCGGAACCAACCGCGGCGTATTTGAAATGGTCCCGGGCTATATGTACTGGCATCCCATCAACAACGTAGTAGCCGAAAAGACGGTCTCGCGCACTGTGAAATTGAAGAGCGGCAGGACCAAGACCGTGACTTCCACGTCCAGCAGTCGCTCGGTTCTTGAGGCGCGCGTCAGCGATGCCGACGTCACCTCGAGCCGTTGGTATGCCGCGACTTCTGCCGGACTTTTCACCAGCAAGGATAAGGGCAAAATCTGGATGGGCGGCCCCATCGCAGGTCAGCAGGATTTCGTTTCGGTGCAGGCTCAGGAGAGCCTTGTAGTTGCCGCGACACGCTCCAGCGTGCTGGTTTCTCAGAATGGCGGAGGAGACTGGCAGCCCGCCGTGCTGGCCTCATATCCGATCAACGTTCGCAACGTGACCGTGACTCCGGATGGCCAGATCTTCGTAGCCACCCGCGAAGGCGCCTTCCACAGTGCGGATTCCGGCCAGACTTGGAACCACATGGTTGCCGGTTTGCCTGATAAGGACATCACGTCGGTGACCTACGATGGCAGCCATAACCGTCTGGTTGCGACCAGCGGACAGGCTGGCGTCGTGTTCGAGAGCAGCGATGGTGGGAGTACATGGCAGCGTGGGCCGGATTCGGGCTTTCCGCTGCGCCGCATCAGCGTAGTGCACGGGCGCTACATCGCAGCCACTCCATTCGATGGCGTGATCGCGCAGCCAGAAAACGAGGCCCAGAGCGCCAGCGCCAACGGCGGTTCCAACTAGCTCGCGCTTTCAAATAAATACCTTCGCGGAGAGCGGTGACGCTCTCCGCGATTTATTTGGCCCCGAAGCCCTCGCAGGAAAGTTCGTAGGAAAGGATGATACGGCCGCTATTGGCAATCTCTTCCCGGCTTGTATGCTTAAACCCCAGCTTCCGCAGAATATGTTCTGACGCTACATTCCCCTCTTCGACGTCCGCCAGAAGGCGCGGCAATTGCAGTCTCGTGAAAGCAAAATCGACGAAAGCCCGGCAAGCTTCCGAAGCAAAACCCCGCCGCCAGTAGGGCCGGGCAAAATAGTATCCGAGGTGCGCTGCCTTCCCGTCCTGGGCCGCCCGCAGCCCGCAACACCCGATGTATCTTTCTTCCTCTTTGAGAATTGTCGCCCACAGGCCGTAGGTTTCTGTGGGTCGGCCGAGATATTCATTGCGAAAACGGTGCCGCGCTTTCTCCACAGGCCAGGCTTGCCCTCCCACATAACGCCGGACCTCAGGGTCCGTGTGCATGCCAACAAAATCGGCCTCATCTTTCGCCTCATGGGTCCTGAAGAGCAGCCGCTCTGTCTCGAGAAAAACCATGCCCCGCAATGTATCACCCTTAGTCCCTCGGTCAGCCACGGGATCCTGTGAGCAAAAGTCTGGGGTGCCGTTCAAGCAACTTCTACACGGGTGGCTCTCCTTATGCCCCGCATCTGCTTGATTCCGTTGACCCTGGTCTGGTACTTCACTTGCCACTATGACAGACGGGAAAGCCGCGCGACCATTATGCGATGACGAGATTATTCCAATCCCGGTCCGCCGTCGGTGCGTTTTGCCTTGCTCTCAGCCTGACTCTGAGCCAGGGATGCTCTCACTCCGAGCCCTCGCACCCGAGCGGCTCAGGTTCTGCCTCCAGCGAACAGAAGCTTCCTTTCCACGCAAATACGGATCAAGCCTCGGCCAGCGAGGGCGTGCATCCTGTAGTCTCGCCCGATCCAACAGTAACCAGCGCTTTGCCCTTCGGACCTCACGCGCGAATTTTGCCCTCCGGAACTCTTCTCACCGTTCAACTGGATAAAGCTCTTTCCACGGCCAGAGTTCGTGCCGGCGATACGTTTACGGCCTCCTTCGCCGCGCCGCTCACGATTGACGGAGACGCACTCCTCGAGCGCGGCACTTCGGCAACCGGACACGTCGAGTCTGTGCGTGCGCAAGCCGGCGCCGGCTACTTTCAACTGACGTTGAGCGCGATCACAGTCGAGGGCAGACCCTTAGCCCTGCAAACCTCCAGCTTATTTGCGCGAGGAACCTCGCAACCGCCAGATGGATTTGGAATGCAAAGGGGCCGTCGTCTCACTTTCCGCTTGACCTCTCCGGTCACTCTTGACGAACCGAAATCCATGGCCGATAGGCAATCCCTCAGTCCGGCGACCGAATAAACCGTCCGTATTGCCACAGCAATTTGCCCTTTCGGGATGAATTTGTTTTTTTTCACTCCTTGCATACCACAGAAAACTAAGCTCTTGCCGAGTTTTCCACAGATGCTTCCCAATTGTGAGTGACATCTGACCTTCGCAACGACGGATCGACCCTCCTATAGTGGGACCGAAAATCGGAAGGAGGAAGGCAACGCCGATAAATTGCTCCCATTTCGGGAACACCAAAGTATCGGATAGCCCATCGTGGGCTTCCTTCCGGGAATCGCCTCGCGCCACAGTAGAACTATGAATACCGCAACCCCATTTCCGTGGTCTGGTTCCCCAACGGGAGAAACCCCAATCTCGGCTTTCCGTGCCGCTTTCGAACATGCTCCCATTGCGGTAGCCCGCTGCAATCCCCAAGGCCTGATCGTCGAGATGAATCCAGCCTTCGAGCGTACTCTGGACCACGGCGTGGCCAGCCGGCGCCGACTGCAGCTCAGCGAACTGGTTCGTCCGCAAGACCGTGACAAAACCGAAGCGCTGCTGCGCGATCTCTTCGCTTCCCGGCGTGACAACGTCGGCATTGAAGCTCAAGGCGCTGGCCATGGACAGACCAGCGCGAAGTGGACCGCATGGCGTCAGCCCGGTTCCGCTGGCGATCCTGACTACGCCTGGCTCATGGTGGAGCGCAAGAACGACGAGCGCAAGAACGACGAGCGGAGCAGCAACCCGGCTCCCACCGAGGAAAGTTGGCTGCAAACCCAAAGATGGGAGGCCGTCGGCCGCCTGACCGGCGGAGTGGTCCACGACTTCAACAACCTACTGACCGG
The DNA here is from genome assembly GCA_963832755.1 of uncultured Acidobacteriaceae bacterium. Taxonomy (GTDB): domain Bacteria; phylum Acidobacteriota; class Terriglobia; order Terriglobales; family Acidobacteriaceae; genus Sulfotelmatobacter. The sequence goes on from CAWHVM010000001.1 coordinate 157,361, forward strand.
CGTCATGCTGTACTGCGACCTGCTGCTCTCCAGCCTGGATGCACGTGACCGGCGGCGGCGTTACGCAGACGAGATTCGCTCCGCTATCGTGCAAGCCACCGGCTTGGTGCGGCAGTTGCTGGTTTTTGCCCGGCCCCAGGCGGCGCCCGCCAAGCCGCTCTGCCTCAATCAAGTCGCCGAGGCCATGCATGCCTTGCTGACTCGCCTGATTGGCGAGAACATCGCTCTTGATCTGCACCTCGATCCCGAATTGGGCACTGTCAAAATCGATCAGGCGCAGGCCCAGCAGATCATTCTGAACCTGGTTCTAAACGCTCGTGACGCCCTCCCCAACGGCGGCCGCATTACCATCAAGACCAGCAATTGCAGATTCCAGCCTGTGGCCGGGAACGCGCCCAACGGCCTGCCCACTTTTCCCTGCGTCCTGCTCGTGGTCGGCGACAACGGCTGCGGGATGAACGCCGAAATCCGCGATCACCTCTTCGAGCCATTCTTCACCACCAAGAACGCCGGCCAAGGCACCGGCTTGGGATTAACCACCGTCCGCAGCATCGTCACCACCAACCGCGGACTCATCCATTTTGAAAGCGAACCCGGCCGCGGCACTCGCGTGATGATCCTGCTCCCCCGAGCATCTCAGCCTGCCGAAAGCGATCGTCTGGATCCGGCTCATCCAGATTCAGAAGCCACGACAGCAACACCACTTCAAGAAATCAAGAAGGAATCACTCTTATGACATCCGCCGCCGTAACTCACTCCATCGCGACTCCTCAGATCATGGCCGCCAATTTTCTCAACCTCCTCATCGTCGACGACGAACGCTCCATCCGCGATGCTTGCCGCGAAGTTGCCCTATCTCTGGGCTTCATGGCCCATGTCGCCGATTCCGCCGAACATGCCTATCGCCTGCTGCAAACCCAAAGCATTGACGCCGTTCTGCTCGATCTACGCCTGCCCGGCGCCGGCGGCCTCGAGGCTCTCCGCCACATCAAGTCCCAGCGCCCTGAAGCTCTGGTCATTGTGGTGACCGGGTACGGTACCGTGCAATCGGCCGTGCAAGCCATGAAGAATGGCGCTTACGAATACGTGACCAAACCCTTCAGTATCGACGAACTCAAGCTCTTGCTCGAGCGCGTCTCCAACCACCTCAAGCTGAAAAGCGAAAACCGCATGCTGCGCGAGAAACTCAAGTCCAAGCAAGGCTACGGCGGCATCGTCGGCCGCGCTCCTGAGATGGAAAAGCTCTACCGCATCATTGCCAAAGCCGCCAATAGCTCCCACCCCGTGCTCATTCTCGGCGAGAGCGGCACCGGCAAGGAAATGGTCGCACGTTCGATTCATTATTCCGGGCCGTTCCACGACAAGCCGTTCATCCCCGTCGACTGCGGCTCGCTCGTGCCAACGCTGATCGAGAGCGAACTCTTCGGCTATGTCAAAGGTGCGTTCACCGGCGCCAATCAAGCCAAAGATGGACTGCTGGCCATCGCCGAAGGTGGCACCGTATTTCTCGACGAAGTCGGCGAGCTTCCCGTCGACCTCCAGGCCAAACTTCTGCGCGCCATTCAAGAGAAGGAAATTCGCCCCGTCGGCAGCACCCGCCGCATTCCCATCAATGTCCGCATCCTCGCCGCCACGAACCGGGTTCTCGAGCAAGCTGTAACCGAAGGCGCGTTCCGCCGCGATCTTTATTTCCGGCTCAACGTCCTGAGCCTGCGCATCCCGCCCCTGCGCGAGCGCCGCGAGGATATCCCTTTGCTCGTTGCCCATTTCATGGAACGCTGCTCGCGTGCCTCGGGACAGGAGAAAATTCTCACCGACGAAGCCGTCAAGGTCATGCTGGCCTACGACTGGCCGGGCAACGTCCGCGAACTGGAAAACTGTCTGGAGCGTACCTGCGCCTTTACCAGCGGGCCCGTGATCCATGTACCTGACCTGCCGCCAGCCATTGCCGGCGCTCAAGCCGCAGTGCCAACCAACGGCAATGGGCACGGCCAAAACAAAATCGTTCCCATGGCTGAACTGGAACGGCAAACCATCCTCAACGCCATCGCGGAACTCAACGGCGACAAGTTGCAGGCCGCACGCCTGCTCGGCATCGGCAAAACCACTCTGTACCGCAAGCTAAAGGACTACGCAGCCCAGAGCTAGCGGTATTGACAGACCTGATTTTGGGTGGCGCAGCGCTTCCAGAGTGTTTGTGAGAACTGGATTCTTGGCTTCGCGGTGAATCAAGCCCTCCGGTTTAGCCGCGAAGCGGCGTTAGAATGCAGCCCAGGGCGCAAGCCCTGGGTCGAAAGTGGAATAGGAACAAGCCCCGAAGGGGCGGAAGAGCAGTTCTCACGCACACTCTTCCAGCGCTGCGATCAGTGCACCTCTGCTCGAGGGCTTTAGCCCCTGAGGGACTGTCGGGGTGCTGGATGCCGTGGTGACTCAATCAAGGAACTTCTCGATCCTGAAATTTCCGATCTGAAATCAATGAACCCGTTGACGTTCCGTAACGGGAGAAGCGCATCCAGCACAGCTCCTTAACCCTCGTCTTTTCAATGCCAACAAGGTGGCGATTCGCGTGCACTACAAACCGCATGATTCTACTCATAACCCCCTCAGCACGCGGCCAAGAGTGCGCTGCCACTCTAAAAGACGCGACCAACGAAGAAACTCACTGGGCAGAAAACTTGCCGCAAGCCGTCGCCCGCCTGCGCGAACAAACATACACAGCCGTCGTTCTCGATCAATTCCTCCTGGAGAACGAGCCCGCCGAAAGCGACCAGGTGCTTGAACACCTCGGCACCGCCTTTCCCGTCTATCTAAGCTTCGCGGTAAGCGGCATGGAGCGCCTGCTCCGCGAAGTCCGCTCCGCCCTGCACCGCCGCAAGCGTGAGGAAACCCAGGCCCGCCGTTCCGTCGAGCAGCAGATTCGCAGCGAAATGTGCGAGTCGCTCACCGTCATGCTGCTCTCCTGCGAACTAGCCATGGCCGTGCCCGGCATTCCCACCCCCGCCGCCGAAAAAATCCGCATGATCGACAATCTTGCCCGCGACATGCGGCTAAGGCTGAGCGCAAACTGATTCCGCCTTCTCAGGAACTCCCCGGGCAAACCCCGCCAGCGATGCTCTGAGTCCCCCGGCATCAAGTCCAACCCTTCCTGTGCAAGACTTTGCAGATGTTCTCATCCACCACAAAAAACCTTCACCGCCTCACCCAATTCGCACTAGAATAGGCCAGCGCACCACGCCGGACCCGGCATCCACCGCGGCGTCCCGCAAACTCCCGGAGGCTCTGTGCACGTTCTGGTCACAGCCGATACCATGTCCGGCTCCTGGACCTACACCCGCGAGCTGGTCACAGGCCTCGTTACGCGTGGCGTCCGGGTCACTCTGGTCAGCTTCGGCGAGATCCCTCTGCCCGACCAGACCGCATGGATGGATCTTCTCCACGGCCTGGAATATCGGCCCACCGCCTTCCGCCTGGAGTGGATGGACGAAGCACCCAACGACCTGCCTGAATCCTCCGAGTACCTCGCCAACTTGGTGCGCGAAGTTCACCCCGACCTGCTTCATCTCCACCAGTTCTGCCACGGCGATCTGCCGGTCGACATCCCGCGTGTAGTGATGGCGCACGGCGACCTCATCAGTTGGACCCAGGCCGTTCACGGTTGCACCCCGCGCCCCACGCGCTGGCTGAAGTGGTATCGCGACACCATTATCCGTGGCATTGCCGCCGCCGATGCTGTAGTCGCGCCCTCGGCCTGCATGCTCAACACCCTGATCTCCACCTACAGCCGCCCACGCCGCGCCGCCATAATCTATCCCGGACGCAATCCCATCTTCTTCAATCCCTACGTCAACAAAGACGATTCCGTCCTCTCCGTCGGACGCCTGCACGACGCCGGCAAGCAAGTCTTCCTGCTCACCCAGCACGCGCTGCCGTTCTCGATATGCATCGTGGGAGCGGAGCAAACCATTCCCCTGCCGCGCATTCCCATCCGCGCCGACGTAAAAGTTGCGACCGACCAGAGTTGCGTAGCCATCCGCGGTCCGCAGACCGAAGCTCAATTGCGCGCTCTCTACAGCCGTGCCGCCGTCTACGCTGCCACATCGCGCTACGAACCTCTAGGCATGGCTCCGCTCGACGCTGCCTTCTCGCGTTGCGCCATCGTCGCCAACGATATCCCCAGCTTCCGCGAAGTCTGGGGCGACGCCGCCCTTTACTTCCGCACCAACGATGCCCGCAGCCTGGCTGAAACCCTTCGCCAACTCGACGCCGACCGCGCCCTGCGCCACGCCTATGCCGATCGCGCCTACACCCGCGCCCGCGAACGCTTCACTACCAAGCGCATGATCGACGATTACTTAGATCTCTACCGCACTCTGCTCTCTGCCGACTCTTTGGCTGCGTGAAACGTTAGCGTGATGTCTTGGCGTGCAATCATTCGCAACGGCGCGGCCACATGCAGCATCTAGTTGTTCAGGAGAAACCTTATGGCCAGGAACAAAAAACGCAAGCGGGATGAACTGGGGTCTGATTCCGCGGGTCAGTCTGGTGACATCCAGAAAATCCCGGACGTAGCCGATGTGGATTCGGAAAGTGTGGAGGAATTACTGGAGGAAGGAAACGCGTTCGAAGCCGGTATCGTCAGCGGGGTTGAGAACGCCAAAGATCCCAACGTGTCTGAGGTAACCACGCGCGAGGTCCCGGAAGACGATGTTCCCGAAGAGTACTTGAACGACGACGGGCACGTCGCGTAAGCCCTGGCCGGGCCCAGAGAACAGCCTCTAACCCGATAGGAGAATGCCATGCCAGCAAGCCCGCACAATCGCGCGGTAGAACTCCACAACCTTGCGGCCCATGCCCACGCCGCCGCGGCCGTTGCCCACGGCAAGGGAGATCATCTGACCGCGCACGAACTCAGCAAGCAGGCGCACGAACAGTCCATGAACGCCCTCAAACTCGCCGAAGAACTCGCCAGGGAAGCTAAGAAGTCCAGCAGAGCCTAAGAAGTCACTGACGCGCAAAGCTCGCAGATCAATACGGGTTTTAGGCCCCGGGCGCGGCATCAGATAAATCTCTTGACATCTTACACTATATGATATACAGTGTATGTCGTACACTATATGCCGCCTAGCACAGAGAGGGACAACGACGAGCGCTTCGAAAACCTCCGCCAGGAACTTCGCCGCGGCAGCCTTCCCCTCGCGGTATTAGCGGCGCTGCGCACCGAACGCTACGGCTACACCCTGCGCAAAACCCTGGCCGATCATGGCATGGCCATCGATGAAGGCACGCTCTACCCACTGCTTCGCCGCCTGGAGGCTCAGGGCCTGCTGGTCAGCCAGTGGCGCGAAGAAGACAAGCGCAACAAGCGTTTCTACCGTCTCTCCCCCGACGGCAAGTTGATTCTCAAACAGTTGTTGGTCGAGTGGGAAAGCATTCACGCATCGCTGGAAGACATTTTTTAGCGGCACGAATTTTGGCCGCAACCATATTCGGCGTACCCGTAATTAGTCACATCAGGAGCACAGTCATGGAACTAGTCGATCGTTACCTGCACTCCGTAAAATTCTGGCTGCCCCGCAACCAGAAAGACGACATCATCGCGGACCTTTCCGAAGATATTTGCTCTCAGATCGAAGACAAAGAAGGCGAACTCGGCCGCAAACTCACCGACTCAGAAGTCGAGCCCATCCTCAAACGCTGCGGCGCTCCCATGGCTGTGGCCGGGCGCTATCTGCCGCAGCAGTCGCTAATCGGCCCAGCGCTTTTTCCCATCTATCGCGTCATCATCCGGTCTCTGATCCTCTATTTCTTGCTCCCATGGATGCTGGTCTGGATGGGCATCGCCATCTTTTCGCCTGATTTTCGGGCAGATCATCCCGGAGCCGCGCTGTTCTTATCGCTCGGACCCTGGTGGCGCGCCTGCATTTACTCGTTATTCTTCAATACCTTGATCTTTGCGCTTCTCGACAGGTCTCAAGCGCGGCTGCATCTGGTGAACGACTGGAATCCGCGTTCGCTTCCCGCCGTGCGCGACCGCAACGTAATCTCTCGCGGCGGCACGATCTTCGAGTTAACGGTCGTTGTCGCGACCCTGGCCGCCTGGATTCAGCTCGACACTTTCCGCCGCGTGTTCCACGTTTTCGGCACTACCATCACGCTGTCATCGCGCTGGCCGTATTTTTTCTGGGCGCTGGTGGTGGTGACCCTGGCCGGCATCGTGGTCTCATCCATGAATCTTTCCAACCCCGCGCTGGACGCGCCTCAGCGCCAGCCTCCGCCTCGGCATCGACTGCTATTCTTTTGGACTGTTCTACTGGCTATGCCGGGCCGAGATGCTGCATTCGATCAGCGCCAGCAGCCTCTCTTTTTCCGACGCCGCCGATTTTGTCAGATCCTTCAATCACTGGATGGCCAGCTCGGCTATCTGGGTGCTGGCAATCGGTGCGATAGTCATCTTCTTCAACGTCCGCCGTGTCCTCCGCGTGGGCCCAGCAGCGTGAGGTGTCTTAGTGTGGGGACATTCGGCCTCGGCGGTCCAGCGTCCCAGGTGTAGCGGGCCGCAGCGGCGCGACCCCCTGCATCCGTGGACCCGCGACATGCGCCTCCGCTTGGTGATATGTTCTAATGCTTACTAGAAACTCGTAAGGTTGGAGGAATCCAAGTCATGGCTCAGGTAAAAATCACAATCCGTCCCAATGGCCCCTACCGCGTGGAAGCGCCCGAGGGTTCAATTGAACTCGTAGACATCAACGGTAACCAGTACGACCTCACCGGCAAGCCCGCATTCGCTCTCTGCCGCTGCGGCGGATCGGTGAACAAACCTTTTTGCGACGGCACGCACAGCCGCATCGGATTCCAGGCCGCAGAGCTGGCAGTCAAAAAAGCCGAAAGCTAAAAGCCCGAAGCCCGAAGCCCGAAAGCCGACCTATGAGCGACCTGAGCGACCGCGCACTGGGAATGCACCGCAACATCACGCGCCGCGACTTCCTTAACGGCGTGGCCGTGGCCGCAGGCGCTGCCCTCATGCCCTGGCAGTTGCTGGCGGCAGGCGATGTCGATCCCGAGAGGTCGCCCGACTACTATCCGCCCGCGCTCACCGGCTTGCGCGGCAGCCATGCCGGTTCCTTCGATGCCGCGCACGCCTTGCGCGACGGCAGCTTCTGGGATGCAGCCGGCAAGCCGCAGGACACCGGCGAAACCTACGACCTGATCGTCGTGGGCGGCGGAATCAGCGGCCTCTCTGCCGCGCACTTCTATCGCAAGATCGCAGGGGCGAATGCGCGCATTCTGATTCTCGACAACCACGACGACTTCGGCGGACACGCCAAGCGCAACGAATTTCGCGTGGGCAACAAAACGCCACTCGGCTACGGGGGCACGTACTCGATCGAAAGCGCAGAACCTTACAGCGCCGAAGCGAAAAGCTTGATTGAAGAATTGGGAATCGACGTGAGCAGCTTCCCAAAATATCTGGACAGAAGTCTTTACGGTTCCATGGGGCGAGTTCCCAAGATATTTTTCGACAAGGAAAGCTTCGGCAGCGACATGCTGGTCGACGATCCGTGCCCTTTTCCCGGAGGCGAGAGCTACGACCTTGCGGTCCCGGCGGCCGATGCGTGGGCGCACTTTTTGGCAGAAGCACCGATTGCGGAACAAGCACGCAAGGATGTGTCTCGTTTGTGCCGCGAGAAGAAAGACTATCTTCCGCAATTGAATGCCGAACAAAAAAGGGCGCGCCTGGCGCGCATCGGCTACGCCCAGTTCCTGACGGAGCTGGCGGGCATGCACGGGGACGTGATTCGTCTCTACCAGACCGCTTCTGAAACTTTATTCGGTGTAGGCATTGAAGCGGTTTCCGCGCTGGACGCCGCAGAGACGGGGTACCCGGGCTTTAGCGGAATGGGTATTCCCGCCGAAGATCTGAGCAACGAGCGGAAATATTTTTTCCACTTTCCTGACGGCAATGCCAGCATCGCGCGCTTGCTGGTGCGCAAGCTGATCCCGCAAGCTGTGCCCGGCAACTCCGCGACTGATGTCGTCACCGCGAGAACGAACTACGCCAAGCTCGATGAGAAAAGCTCGCCCGTGCGCATCCGCCTAAACAGCACGGCAGTGCGGGTCAGGCATGCAGGTGATCCGGCGAAGGCCACCGAGGTTGAGGTCGCCTACTCCCGCGAAGGCAAGGTATATACGGCAAGAGGCAAGCATGCAATCCTGGCCTGCTGGAACATGATGATTCCATACCTCTGCGCGGAATTGCCCGATGCGCAGAAAGAAGCGCTGCACTATGCGAGCAAGGTGCCGCTGCTGTATACCAATGTGCTACTGCGCAACTGGACAGCATTTCAGAAGCTGGCGGCGAATTCCATCTACGCCCCCAGTGGTTACCATACCTATGTCAACTTGGATCTCCCGGTCAGCATCGGGGAATATCGCTGCCCGCACACACCCGAAGAACCGACTGTAGTCCACATGAGTAAGTCTCCTTGTCGCGCAGGCCGCACGGCGCGCGAGCAACACACCTTGGGCCGCATCGAACTCTACAACACTACATTTGAAACCATGGAACGCAAGATTCGCGAGCAACTGGCACGCACGCTTGGGCCGGGTGGCTTCGATCCCGCGCGCGACATCCTGGCGATCACGGTCAACCGCTGGCCCCACGGCTACGCTTACGAATACAGCAGCCTGTGGGACAAGTTTGTGCTGGAGGGCGGCGAAACGCCGTGTGAACGCGGTCGCAAGCCATTCGGGCGAATCACGATCGCCAACTCGGATGCGGGCGCTTACGCTTTTACCGATGGAGCGATCAATCAGGCTTGGCGCGCAGTGGGAGAGTTGAAGATGTAGTTAGAAGCGCCGAGTACCTGGTACCGAGTGGCCCCCCGCGCTTGACAGCGGCCGTCGTCCGACCAGAAACACCTTCAGGAAGGTTGGCGGAACGCTCGAAGTTCACACGTCCCAGGCGCAGGGGCAAGCCGTAATGACGAGCCAACTGCATCGCGCCGATCGCAAGGGCCAGAGCCGCGCAGAGAAAGATGACGGCGCGGCGCGGGGCATGGTCTTGCTGGGGAGCGATGAGCGCGATGAGAGCGCCGAGAATCAATCCCGTGAGAAGTCCGCCGATGTGGGCGGCATTGTCGGTGACGCCGTCAGACCCGAAGAGGTTGGGGAGGAATCCCCAGGCGAGGTTGAAGGCGACAAATATAAACAAACTTCGGAGCGGGCCGGACAATGCGGAGCGCGGCACCGAAAACTCACCCAGCTTGAAAGCTGCGATGAGCGCTCCGGCGAGTCCGAAGATAGCGCCGGATGCTCCGACGCTGAGAACTTGAACGTTCCAAATTACGCTGGCAAGACTGGCGCCGAAGCCGCAGATGAGATAAAGCGCTCCGAAGGTCCAGCGGCCGTAAAGCGATTCGCAGAGCGCACCCAGGTCCCACAGGCACCACATATTGAAGGCAATATGAAGCAGGCCGCCATGAACGAAGACGCAGGTCAGCAGCCGCCACCATTCGCCTGAAATGGTTAAAGCGCCTGCGTTGCCTTGCCATCTCACCAACTCCATCCCGGAGAAATCCTGGAGCGGGTTGCCGCCGTTGCCGATCACCATACCGAGAAAAACAGCAACGTTGATGCCGAAGAATACTTGAGTGAGGCTGATGGTGGATTCGCTGCGGCGAACCCAGGGAGTGCGCATGACAGGTTGCGGCGCGTCATCGGCGAGTTCGCCACGCTGGTACTTTTCGTGCTGCACGCACCACTGGCATATCTTCTTGCCAAAGGTTAAACCGGGAAGCTGACGGCCGCATCGAATGCAGTTTGCCATGAATATTAAAGACTATCAGCAGTGCGGGGCGCGCGGCGAGAGGCGAGAGAGCCGAAGCCCTAACCGTTAGCGGGAATCTCGTGAAGCTCTGGGTGCCTGGACTCAGTGGATCGTCTTCGTCTTCCGTGACATGTAATCCATCAGCAAATATTGGCCTAGCGTGTAGGGAGTAGTGAAGTAGGCCTTGCCTCGGCACATCTGGGTGACCTTCTGCACGAATTGCACCAATCCATAATCCGAAGCAAGCATGAAGGTATTGATGAGCACGCCGGCGCGTTTGCACTTTGAAACCTCTTCCAACGTTTGGCTCACCACGAGCGGATCGAGGCCGAAAGCGTTCTTGTAAATGCGTCCGTCTTCAAGCGTGAGGGCCGAGGGTTTGCCATCGGTGATCATGACGATCTGCTTCATGTCTTTTCTCTGGCGTTGCAGAATGCGCTGCGCCAGCCGCAGTCCTTCGCGCGTGTTGGTGTAGTACGGGCCCACCTTCACGCGAGCCAGTTGCGAGAGTGGAATTTCTTCGGCCGAGTCGTGAAACAGCACAAGCGAAAGCGAGTCGCCAGGATACTGCGTGCGGATCAGGTGCGACAAAGCCATGGCAACTTTTTTCGCCGGCGTGAAGCGGTCTTCACCATAAAGAATCATCGAGTGCGAGCAGTCAAGCATGAGCACCGTAGCGCACGAAGATTGGTACTCGCACTGGTGAACTTGCAGATCGGAGTATTCGATGTTGAGGGGCAAGGCAAGTCCCTCGCGCTGAATCGCGCTCGAGAGTGTGGCGGTGATGTCGAGATTCAGCGTGTCCCCAAACTCGTAGGTGCGGGACGCTCCGCTAGCCTCGATCCCAGTGGCGAGGTCGCGAGTGTCATGACGTCCAAAGCTGGACTTGCCAAGCGATCCCAGCAGGTTGCGCAGAGATTTGAAGCCCAGAAAGTCAAGGCTCTTGTCGGTGATCTCAAACTTGGCTTGCGGCGTATTTTCACCAACCTGTCCGCCGACTCCGGATGGCCGCGAAGGATCAGGCGGCTGATCGATCGAGATGTAGTCTTCCTGCTGCATGCGCTCGATCAACTTTTCGATGAGTTCGTCAAGTTCGCCCTCTGCCGCCATTTGCTGCAGGCGTTCGCGCAAGTCGTCGTCGAACTGGTCGCCTTCCATCAGCGCTTGCTCAATGGCGCGGCGAAGGTCGTCCAGAGTTTTCTCCCCGTCGGGCATCTCGTACCACATGTCGCTCTGGAAGCCGCTCTGCAGCAGGTAGTCGGAAAGTGCGCTGAGCAGGTCTTCCATGCTCATTTCACCCGCGGGGTCGGGGATGTACTTGCTGTAGCGGATCCGTTTCATAAGCAGTGGCCAGTGGTCAGCGATCAGTGGCCAGTAAAACCGGTGGATCATCAGCTTTCACTGGCCACTGGCCACTGGTCACTGACCACTGCACTTCAGTTAAACTGCCGTCTCTGTCTATAAGGTGGTTCTTCTTTCTCGAAACTTTTCTCGCGCACCGGCTCCGGTTTTTTCTCTCCGGCTCTGAACACACGCTCTTCATTGCGGCCGATCCGCTTGTGCGCGTGCAGGCCCTCGAGGATGAACTCCGCAGCCGAGACCTGCTGCTCGGGGCTTTCTTTCTGTGAGACGCCCAGCGGACCGAGCTTGTCGATGAGCCCTTGAATCTCTTTCAGATTTTCCAAAGCTTCTACAGCAGAAACAGAATCCGCCAACTGAATCTCTCCACCTAGATCGAACCACTGCACAATCTGCTGGACGTTCGCTCCGGTAAGGTATTCGTCGTAAGTCTTGGCAATGGCGGCGCGAATCAGCTCGCGGCCCACGTAATCGGCGCCTTTCATCTCGCCTTCGTATTCGAGTTCCAGTTTCCCGGTAATCGCGGGTAGCGCCGCGTAAACATCGCTAATCCGCGGCACCACCAGCTTCTCGTCGTTACGAAGTGCGCGGCGCTCGGCGTTTGAAATAACATTTTCCATGGCAGAGATCGGCAGCCGCTGGCTCACGCCACTGCGCTTGTCGATTTTCTTGTCTTCGCGCGCGGCGAAAGCGATGCGTTCGATCACTTCCTGAATGTAGTTCGGCAAGTGCATCGCCTGCCCGTTGCGGCCAGTCCAGGCTTCCTGCGCGGTGATGGCGATGCCTTCATCCACCGTCGCCGGGTAATGCGTGCGAATCTCAGACCCGATGCGGTCCTTGAGCGGCGTAATGATTTTTCCGCGAGCCGTATAGTCCTCGGGATTCGCGCTGAACACAATCGCCACGTCGAGCGGCAGGCGAATCGGGTACCCCTTAATCTGCACGTCGCCTTCCTGCATGATGTTGAACAGTCCAACCTGAATTTTTCCGGCGAGGTCAGGAAGTTCGTTGATGGCGAAGATGCCGCGATTGGCGCGGGGCAGCAAGCCATAGTGAACCGTGAACTCGCTCGATAGTTCGTGGCCGCCGCGCGCCGCTTTGATGGGATCAATATCGCCGATGAGATCGGCGATGGTGACGTTGGGCGTGGCCAACTTCTCAACATAACGGTCGGTGGGAGTCAGATAGGAAACGGGAGTCGCGTCGCCGAGCCGCGCGACCTCTTCCCGACAGCGCCGGCAAATCGGAACGTAGGGGTTGTCACGAATCTCACATCCGGCAAGATATGGCATGTGAGGATCAAGCAGCGTCGTCAAGGCGCGCAGGATGCGGCTTTTGGCCTGTCCGCGCAGGCCGAGCAAAATGAAATTGTGCCGCGAGAGAATCGCGTTCACGATCTGGGGCACAACGGTGTCGTCGTAGCCGACGATACCGGGGAAGATGCTGGCGTCATCGTGAAGGCGCAATCGAGCGATCAGGTTGTCGCGGAGTTCATCCTTCACGCGGCGGGTGCGCAGCCGTTCTTCAGAAAAAGCACTGCGGCGCAGTTCGCCCAGCGTGCGTGGAAGAGACATGACAGAACCCCCGAATACTTTTCTGAATTATACGCGGGAAAGCGGGCTTCGGGCTTCGGCTGTCGGGCTTCGGCAAGCCCGGAAGAGTTGGCGTCCGAATGTAACGAGCCACGTCACAGTCTCATCGAGAGGCTTTGCCGAAGCCCGATAGCCGAAGCCCGCACTTAGAGGACATGTCCGTTCCCGCCAGCCCTTTCGCGGGCAGTGGCGGCGCGGCGAAGATTGGGAAGAATGGTTTCCAGATAACTGATGAGCAGTGAAATACGTTCCGGTTCGGAGCGCAGCGCCAGCAGCTTTTGTTTGAAATCCAGATCGAGGGGCAGGGAACCTGCGAGATAAAAAGACAGCAACGCAGGGTCAGCAGCGGAAAGATCCTGTTTGGCGCCCGCGATGGCCAGCAGGTCCGAGTGCAACTGAACCGCGCGCGCAGCGTCCGCGTTCGGCGCCGCTCCAGGTTCGTCGTCGATCATCAGAACCTCGGCTTGCAGGAAGGAACGTTCCTGGCTGACGCGGAGCAGTTCGAAACGCTTGCGGCCTTCGGTAACCAGGTCGAGGCGGCCGTCGGGATACTCCTTTACGACCGTAATGATTTCGGCGGTGCATCCCACGTCGGCGAGACCTTGCTCAACGGCACGCACCACTCCGAAGTTGCGATGCTCGGCCAGGCATTCGCCAATCATTTCCTTGTAACGCGGCTCGAAGATGTGCAGGGGCAGGGGAGTGCCGGGGAACAGCACGACGTCGAGCGGAAACAAAGGTAGAAGGGCGTCCAATCGGTCTCCCGTAGCGCGCAGATCTGCGCGAAAGATGAGCGCGCGGATCAACGTAAGAAGATGAGCGCGAAACCAGCGCGCCGTCCCCGATTGTACCGCAGCCCTTGACTTCACAAGTCGCGGAGGAATAAAAGCGCGCTATGGACCCTCACGGGAAAATTGTAGTGGTGATGGGCGCTTCTATGGGAATTGGGGAAGCGATTGCGAAGATTTTTGCCGATCACGGTGCGAGCGTAGTCATGCTCTCGCGCGACGCGGGCCGGGTGGAAGCAGCGCGCAGCCGTGTGGGACACGACGAGCAAACGCTGGCGATGGCGTGCGACGTTAGGCATCGCGAAGATGTGGACCGCGTGCTCGGCCTGACCCTGCATCACTTCAAGCGAGTTGATGTGTGGGTGAACAACGCTGGGCACGGCCTGCTGGATTCAGTGGCGCAGATGGACATGGCGGCCTGCCGCGAAATGTTCGACACAAATTTGTTTGGAGCGATCGGCGCAATGCAGGCAGTGATTCCCGTGATGCGGCAGCAAGGCGCAGGCGCAATCATTAATATCTCTAGCGTTGCCGGGCACATTCCGGTCCCGTTTCATGGCGCGTACAGCGCAACCAAGTTTGCGCTGAACGCGATCGGCAAGGCTGCGAGCGTGGAATTGAAGAAGGATGGCATTCATGTGTTGACTGTTTGCCCCGGCCGCGTGCACACGCCGTTTAGCGAGAACGCAGTGCGTGGGAATGACGTAAGGCGAGTGGGGCCAATGCGAGGGATCAGCGCAGAGCGCGTGGCGCAGGCGACGCTACGGGGATATGTGAAAGAACAGAGGGAAGTAATTGTGCCCTGGACGATGCATCTTCCCGTGAAGATCTATCAACTGTTTCCTGGACTGGTGGAGTGGGCGATGGGAAGGATGGCAGGGTAAGGAAATTGCCGATTTCCAATTTTCGATTATCAATTTGCCACCAATTCAACAGCCGGCAATCGACGACCGGCAATCCCTCATCCCAACTCTGCCAGCATGGCTTCCATTTCCGATTGAGCGTGCAGGTTTCCGGTGCGGCGGGCACAGGCAATGCCGTCGGTAAGCATACCTTTCGCTTCACCAATTCGGTCTGCCCGGGCCAGCGTTTGCGCAGCCATGAAGTAGCCGGGCGTGTAGTCTGGAGTGCTCTTAAGCAGAATCGAGAATTCCGCGAGGGAGCGGTCAAGATCGCCCTGCTTCGAATATTCCAAAGCCAGGCCATAGCGGGCAAATGCGTCGTTGGGATTCTGCGTGAGGATCTCGTTGAGCGCGGCAATGCGGTCCATAGGCAGTTCTCAGTTCCCAGTTTTCAGTGAGATGAGAGTACTACAAACGCTTGCGCCAGCTGCACATCGTTCTCCGCGAGTGGCGTTGGCGTTCCCTGGGTGAGTAGAATGGGCGATCGACAACATTTGGAGAACTGACCCAGTGGCGTGTCCGTTTTTTCTGCCGATGGAGAAGTTAGCAGATGCCGCCTGGCTCCACGCGGCGCGTCTTCCGCTGGGATGCGGCTGGAGCGGCCACTGCACGGCGCCTGGACACGAGGGAGCGTCTCCATCCCACGAGGAATTGCAGCAGTTCTGCAACCTCGGCTACGCCGAGGGTTGCGGGCGTCTGCCACGTGAGCGGGCATGGGATTCAGTGCGGTTTGCAGCCAGGACCGTGGGGAACAGTCAGGAGAACGAGACCAGCGGACGCATACAGGTTTGCTATGTATGTGAGCGCGAGCATCGTCCCGCCGAGCACGGGATGCTGGAGTTTGATCCGGCCGAGGCACGCTGGGAACAAACGCACCGCGACTTCCGCGTGCAGCGCATGGCAGAGTGTTTTCTGCAGTCCTACGTTGAGAAAATGAAGCGCCGAGATTTGGAGCGAGCTGCGAGTTAGTCGAATTGATGATTGCTGATTGTTGATTGAAAACCACGATCCAAGCATTAATCGTTAATCATCAATCAAGAATCACCAATCATCAATCAAGTCCAGCAGAGATTGGAATGGAGCCTGAAATCATATGAGCGAAGAGATGTTGATGCCCCGGCCCGTAAGAGATTCGCAATCGGAGATGGCGGAACTGGTTCTGCCCAACGATGCCAACCCGCTGGGTGCGCTGCTCGGCGGCCGGTTAATGCATTGGATCGATCTGGCGGGCGCCATGGCGGTTCACCGCCATGCGCGCAGTTACGCAGTAACGGCTTCGGTCGATCACATCGATTTCCTCGTGCCGGTAAGAGTGGGCGATCTGGTGATCCTGCGGTCATCCGTGAATCGCGTCTTCCAAACCTCGGTGGAAGTTGGCGTAAAGGTTTTCGTGGAAAACTACATTGCCGACACGGCGCTGCACGTAGCGTCAGCTTATCTGACGTTTGTGGCGATCGATGGCAGTGGAAACCACTTGAAGGTCGCTCCCGTGATTCCTGAGACCGAAGAACAACAGCGACGCTACGACGACGCGGGACGTCGGCGCGACGTTCGACGATCGGAACTCGAGCGGCGGCGCAAAGCCAGACGATAATTTTCAAAAACTTGTGACCGGCGTCACATCTCGCGCCCTACGAAACCGATAGCCTACTCCGTATCCCCGAGGCACTTTCATGGATAGTGCGCTTCTGGTTCATCGCATTCATTTCGCATTCACCGTCACATTTCACTATCTCTTCCCTCAACTTACCATGGGTCTGGCACCGCTGATCGTGGTGCTCAAAACCCTCGCGCTTCGCCGCAACGACGAAACCTACCACGAAGCGACGCGTTTCTGGGCGCGCATTTTCGGCATCAACTTCGTGCTGGGCGTGGTGACCGGAATCCCCATGGAATTTCAGTTTGGCACGAACTGGTCGCACTTCTCGCGCTTCGCCGGTGGCGTGATCGGCCAGACGCTGGCCATGGAAGGCATGTTCGCGTTCTTTCTGGAATCTGCGTTCCTCGGCCTGTTTCTCTACGGCGAGAAGCGCCTCAGCCCGCGCGCCCACTGGTGGTCGGCGGTAGCAGTATTTCTGGGATCGTGGCTCTCCGGCTTCTTCATCATAGCCACCGACGCCTGGATGCAGCATCCCGTGGGCTACGCCGGCGCTGCCGATGGCTCCGTGCAGCTCTCCAGCTTCTGGGAACTGGTGCTCAATCCCTGGGCCTGGTGGCAGTACGCACATAACATGAGCGGAGCTGTCATTACCGGCGCAATCGTCATGTCATCGGTCGGCGCGTTCTATCTTCTCTGGGGAAAGTTTCAGGATCATGCAAAGATTTTTGTGCGAGTCGGCGTGATCGCCGGATTGATCTTCAGCATTCTCCAATTATTTCCAACCGGCGATGGCCAAGGCCGCATGATCGCCGAAAATCAACCGGTCACCCTCGCAGCCATGGAAGCGTTGTTCGTGAGCCAACCCGGCGCACCGCTGATAATCCTCGGCCAGCCAGACGTAGATGAGCGCAAGATCGACAATGCACTCGAGGTCCCAGAAGCGCTCAGCTTCTTAACCTACCGGGCGTGGAAGGCCAACGTGCAAGGTCTCGACGCTTTCCCGCAAAATCTCTGGCCGGAAAACGTAGCGCTTCTCTATTACAGCTACCACATCATGGTCGGCCTAGGGACGATCTTCATAGCCATCATGCTGGTAGCGGCGTTCCTGCTGTGGCGCAGAAAATTATTTTCCACGCGCTGGATGCTGTGGATCCTGGTGCTCGCGTTGCCCTTCCCCTACATCGCCAACACCGCGGGATGGATCACAGCGGAACTGGGTCGGCAGCCGTGGCTGGTCTACGGCCTGATGCGCACAGCCGACGGATACTCGAAGATGGTCTCAGCCGGTAACGGCATGTTCACGCTGTTGGGCTTTCTGGGCATGTACACAGTGCTGGGCATCTTGTTCCTCTTCTTAGTCCGCCGCGAAATCGAACAAGGTCCGGTAGCCGGAATGAGTACACATCCCTAGTCAGCGCCGCTGTTTTGTGAGGAATCGACGATGGAAACGCTATGGTTCATGATCGTGGCCGCGATGGTGGCGGCTTACGTTGTGCTCGACGGCTTCGACATCGGAGCCGGCGCAATTTACCTGAGCGTCGCCAAGACGACTGATGAGCGCCGCAAGATCCTGCGCGCCATCGGACCGGTCTGGGACGGCAATGAAGTCTGGCTGTTGGCCGCCGGCGGCACGCTCTACTTCGCTTTCCCGTTGCTCTACGCTTCCAGCTTCAGCGGTTTCTACTTGCCCTTGATGATGGTGCTGTGGCTGCTCATGCTGCGCGGCATCGGCATCGAGCTGCGCGCGCACATGGAGAATCCCGTTTGGGTAGGTTTCTTCGATCTAATCTTCTGTGTATCCAGCATACTGCTCGCGATTTTCTTCGGCGCCGCTTTAGGCAACGTAGTGCGTGGCGTGCCTCTGGGAGCCGACGGCTATTTCTTCGAGCCGCTCTGGACCAACTTCAGGGCAAGCGGCAATACCGGAATCCTCGACTGGTATACAGTCCTCACCGGTGTGATCGCATTGGTAACGCTGACCGCGCACGGCTCGTTATATGTCGCGGTCAAAACCGACAGTGACTTGAATCAGCGTGCCCGCAGCATTGCCATGTGGGCGTGGCCGCTGCAGCTGATTTTGACCATCGTCGGCCTTGTAGCCACGTGCTACGTGCAGCCAACCGTGCTCAACAACTACAAGGAGCATGTCATCGGCTACCTGATTCCCGTGATCGTGTTCGGCAGCCTGAGCGTGATGATCTTTGCCATCCGCAAACAACTGGATAAAGTTGCCTTCGTAAGCTCCGCGCTTTACATCGTAGGGATGCTGGTGGGCGCGGCCTTCGCGCTGTATCCGGTAGTATTGCCGGCCAGCACAAATCCAGCGTACAGCCTCACCATCTACAACACCGCAGCGGGCCACCACGGGCTCACGGTCGGCCTCATATGGTGGATTCTGGCTTTGATTCTTGCTCTCGCATACTTCACCTTGCTGTTCCGCATGTTCCGAGGCAAGGTGCGGCTAGAAGGGGAAGGTTACTAAGTTTCCTCTGCGATTCCGAGGTGTTTCTCCGCGCTTCTCCGCGTTTTGGGCCGGGCCGCTGTCTAGCTGCGGACGAGTTAACGATTTGTGTGACGGATTGTCTTTGGTCGCACGGTTGTTTCCGGTTGCCGCTCGGGTGCGTGAGTCAATCGCGACGCTAGGGCTTTTCGCGGTTTTTGATCATCCACAACGTGAGGTCCCAGGCAGCGTAGATACCGGCGAACAGCAGGAGCGCGATCGCGCCCGCGATGGCATAGGGTGCGAAGGATCTCCCGGCAAGCAATCCGATCGCGCCGACGATCAAGCTTGCGCAACCGATCGCCGGAACAGCCACGTAGGGAAGCCAGTCGTGCCAATTGGGCAAAACCAGTCCGGCTTTGTGCCGGATGACGATTACTTTAATTTGATAGGCAAGCCCCACGAGCCCGCCCAAGCTGAGAATGATCCCGATTGGCCAGGCCGATGGAAATGGCGCCACCACGACCAAGCAGAAAAATAACACGCTACCGAAACGTACGAGCGTAGGCGTCAGAAAGCCGCGGGCGCCGTGCACTACGCTCGCGGTCGGGAAGCCAGTGGCTACGGTGACGGCAATGAATACCAGGCCGATTAGAGTCGCGGCTGCGGTCCCGGCCATGATGAAGAAGTTGTTCCAGCCGTGGAGCATTGGCAAGCAGTATAGCCCGTCGGAAGATGTCAGGTGATTGGGTTGGGGATTTCTTCTCGCAAAGGAGGTGAGAAGTGGGGCACCCCAACTGTCATCTTCTCTGTACTGCGATCACCGCGTATCCTCGACTCGCATGCTGCGAAAACATTCCGGATGAAATCTAAACCTCACATCGCCGTGGTCGGAGCGGGTGCCTTCGGCGGCTGGACCGCGCTTCATCTGCTGGAACGCGGAGCACGCGTCACCCTGCTTGATGCCTGGGGTGCGGGCAACTCGCGCGCGTCTTCGGGCGGTGAGACTCGCATCATGCGCGGGACCTACGGCCCTGACCAGCCTTATACCGAACTTGCCGCCCGCGCGCTCATGATGTGGCCGAAGTATGAGCGGCGCTGGAAGCGGCAGTTTCTGCATCGCAGCGGCGTGCTGTGGATGGCGAGCAGCCGCGATGATTCATTTGAGCGCGGCTCGCTCCCGCTGCTGCGGGATGCTGGCATTGAGTTTCAGGAACTCTCCACGTCGCAGATGAAGAAACGCTGGCCGCAGGTTAACTTTGGCGGCGTTCATTGGGGAATCTTCGAGCCGGAGTGCGGATATCTCGAGGCTCGCGCGAGTTGCCAGGCTGTGGTGGATGCATTTGTGGCCGCAGGCGGTGTTTACCGGCAGCTCGCAGTTTTGCCCGACGGGCTCGAGAGCGCGCCGCTTCGCAGGTTGACTCTCTCAGATGGCTCGCGGCTTAAAGCCGATTGCTACGTTTTCGCCTGCGGGCCTTGGCTCAGCAAGCTGTTCCCTGAGATTCTGGGCGATGTCATTCGTTCCACCAAGCAGGACATCTTTTTCTTTGGAGCGCCTGCTGGCGACTCTCGCTTCAGCGATGCGCAGCTTCCGGTGTGGGGCGATCATGGCGAGCGCTTCTACTATGGCATTCCGGGCGGCGATCGCCGCGGTTTCAAAGTGGCGGATGACACGCGCGGTCCCGTGTTCGATCCCAGTTCTTGTGAGCGCGTCGTCAGTCAGGCAACGCTGAAGCGCGTTCGCGAATATCTTGCCATTCGTTTCCCTGCTATGAAGGGCGCTCCGCTGATCGAGACTCGGGTTTGCCAGTACGAGCAAACTTCCGATAGCCACTTCATCGTCGATCGCCATCCTAGGATGGATAAGGTGTGGTTGCTTGGCGGTGGTTCTGGGCACGGCTTCAAACATGGGCCGGCGCTTGGAGAGATCATGGCGGAGTTGATTTTGAAAGACGGCCGCGCTGATGCCGTTTGGCGGCTGTCGCGGCTCTCCACGCGATAACAAACCTTCACCACGGAGGACACAGAGGGTCACAGGGTAGTTCTACTGAATTTGAATCACGCTGGCCGATTCGCCTGCCTTGATCTCTACTACGCGCGCTTCCACCTTGCGCGCAAATTCGAAGATCGACTTGGCGTGCGGCGAGTTCTCGCCTTCCAGCACAACCGGCTTGCCGCCGTCGCCGGACTTGCGCACTTCGGGATCGAGTTCGATGCTTCCGAGGAACGGCACGCTGAACTGCTTTGCCATGTTCTCAGCGCCGCCGCGCGAGAATATGTCGATCTCGTGGTTGCAGTGCGGACATGTAAAGAAACTCATGTTTTCGACCACGCCCACAAGATCTACTTTCATCTGGCGGAACATTTCGATGGCTTTGCGCGCGTCTTGCAAGGAAACGTCGGACGGAGTCGAAACCACGACCGCGCCCGTCAGCGGCACTGATTGCACCAGCGACAACGCGATATCGCCGGTTCCCGGCGGCAGGTCCACTATCATGTAATCGAGGTGTCCCCATTCCACTTGTCCGAGGAACTGCTTTACGATCTGGTGCAGCATGGGGCCGCGCCAGATGATGGGTTTGTCGCCGGGGTTGAGGAAGCCTACCGAGATCACTTTCAGCCCAAAGGCTTGCAGCGGCTCGATGCGGTTTTCGCCGACCATCTTCGGCTGGCCGCTGAGGCCCAGCATCAGCGGGACGTTCGGGCCATAGACATCGGCGTCGAGCAGGCCGACTTTGTGGCCCATCTTGGCTAGCGCTACGGCCAAGTTGACTGCCAGCGTGGTCTTTCCTACTCCACCTTTACCGGAACCCACGGCGATGATGGCATCGACTCCGGGCAACGGTTGCGGACTTGGCGCGGCTTGTCCGGGATGAGGCGGCATGTGTGCACTCAAGGGATCACACTCCAAGGGGCGATTGCTGTGATGAGGCAAAAGCCAACCTGATTATACAGCCGCAGCTTCGAGCTACGAGCTGCGAGCTGCGAACTGCGAACTTCGCGTTCGGCGTTGATCGCTCGCGGCTCGAAGCTCATAGCTCGTAGCTCGTGGCCACTTTTGCGTCCTTGACAGGAAGTTGTGGCGTTCCTAGAATCCAAGCAGGACGCGGGTTTGCGTCCCAAGCTAAGCTTTTGCATCTAAAATACTTAGGTGGAGATGCGGAGTTGGTTGCTAGCCTGGCGAATCCCTGAAAGACGAGATGCCATCTGATCCCAATATCGGCAAGCGGGAGCGCGAAGTCCTCACCGCGATTGTGGAGACGTTTATTTCCACGGGCGAGCCGGTCGGTTCGCGCACGCTGTCGCGGTCGAGCCGGGAGGGTTTGAGTCCGGCGACGATTCGCAACGTGATGGCGGACTTGTCAGAGGCCGGCTTTCTGGAGCAGACGCATTCCTCCTCGGGACGCATACCGACTACCGATGCCTACCGTTATTACGTGGAGCAGATTACGGGAACGGCGAAGCTGGCACCGCAGGAAGAAAGCATGATTTCCGATTCGCTGGCGGGCATTACGGACGTACAGGAATTCATGGAGCGGACATCACATGTGCTGTCGCTGATCTCGCGCAACGTGGGAGTGACCGTCGCCACCGGCGGCGCGAAGAATGCGCTGGAGCATGTTTACTTTTCGCGTCTGGGCGATCAGAAGGTGCTGGCGGTGCTGGTGACGCGTTCCGGGCTGGTGCGCGACCGCGTGTTGCGGCTTGATTTGCCGCAGGCGGAACTCGATCTTGCAGCGCGCTACATCAACGAGAATTTTCGCGGCTGGACCATGGAGTCGATGCGCGTTGAACTCGCGCGCAGGATCGAGCAGGAACGCGGCGAGTATGACCGCATGATGAATTCCATCGAGCAACTCTATAAGCAGGGCGCGCTGGCCGCTGAAGCGGACACGCAGATGGTCTTTGTGGAAGGCGCGGCTAATCTGGTCACGGGACAGGAAGACCGCAAACGTTTGCAGGAGTTGCTGAAGACGCTGGAGGAGAAAGAGAAAGTCGCGAAACTCCTCGGCGCGTATCTCGACGTGAAGCAGGAGGCCGTGCGGGTGGTGATTGGGCTGGATGATGCGCTGCCTTCGATGCAAAACTTCGTGCTGATCGGAGCCCCCGCGCGGTCGGGGAGCGACATGTTTGGGTCGCTGGCCGTGATTGGCCCTACGCGGATGGATTATCAGCACACGATGACCGCGGTTTCCTACATTGCGCGGCTGTTCGACAAAATCCTGAATGAATCGGAGTGATCATAGTTATTTATGGGCAAAGTGAACGGCAAGTCAGAAGCGAAAAATACGGCGCTGGATTTGGATCACGAGTTGCTTGCGGGAGCCGGCGATGGGGATGAGCCCGCGGCCGCGAGCGGGGAATCGTCCGGCGCGGAATCTGAATTGCAGAAGGTGAAGGCGGAGCGCGACACGCTGCTCGACCGGCTGGCGCGGGCGCAGGCCGAGTTTGAGAACGTACGAAAAAGGAACGACAAGGCACAACAGGAGTTTCGCGAATACGCTGTGGCCGATGCGATCAAGTCTTTGCTGCCGGTGATGGATAGCCTGGAGCGCGCGCTGCAAGTGAAATCCGATGCAGCCGATCTGCGCAATGGTGTGGAGCTGATTTACAAGCAGCTGCTGGCTGCACTGGGCAAGCTTTCGGTGAATCCGATTGTGTCGAAGGGCGAGCCGTTCGATCCGCGTTACCACGAAGCCATTGAAATGGTGGAAACCAGCGAGGCTCCCGATCATCAGGTGATCGAGGAGTTGCAGCGCGGCTACAAGTTCAAAGACCGCTTGCTGCGGCCTGCAATGGTGAGGGTGGCAAGAAATCCCGGGAAGTAGTTTCCGACCCAGCACGTTTCTCATTCCATAGGAAAGGCGCTTATTCTGGCCACGAACGCAAAACGCGATTATTACGAAGTATTAGCAGTGAGCCGTACCGCGAGCGAGCAAGAACTAAAGAGCGCGTATCGCAAGCTGGCCATGCAGTACCATCCCGATCGCAATCCTAACAATCCGGATGCGGAGGAACGCTTCAAGGAAGTCACGGAGGCTTACGCGATCCTGGCCGATTCGGAGAAGCGGTCTCTCTACGACCGTTTCGGCCATGCCGGAGTTGGCAGCGCGGCCGGTGGGGGCGCGGGTTTCGATGGGATGCCGTTCCAGGACTTGGGAGAAATCTTTGGCGAGTTCTTCGGTTTTGGAGACGCCCTCGGCGGCGGTGGACGCCGCCGCAGCCGGGTGCAGCGCGGCGCGGATCTGCGCGAAGACTTAACCATCGAGTTCGAAGAGGCTGCGTTCGGCACGGAGACGCGGGTGATGGTGCGCCGTCACGAAGCCTGCGAAGACTGCCACGGCTCGGGAACTGCGCCGGGCAAAGGCCCTTCAACTTGCCGTTCGTGCAATGGCCGGGGGCAGGTGCGCTATCAGCAGGGCTTTTTCAGCATTGCCCGCACGTGTCCATCCTGCCAGGGAACGGGCAGCGTGATCACCGATCCGTGCCTGAAGTGCAAAGGCGAAGGCCGGATTCTCCGGCAGCGCGGGGTGGACGCGAAGATTCCCGCAGGCGTGGAAGACGGCACGCGGATAAGATTTACCGGCGGCGGCGAGGCTGGGCCTTTCGGCGGACCGGCGGGCGATCTCTACGTGGTGCTGCACGTGAAGGAGCATCCGTTTTTTGTGCGGGAAGGGAACGATCTGCACTGCGCCGTCCCGCTGTCGGTGACGCAAGCGGCGATGGGCGCGGAGATTCGCGTGCCCACGCTCGAAGGGGAGCATGCGTTGAAGATTCCCGACGGCACGCAGCCCGGCACGACATTTCGCATCCGCAACAAGGGCGTGCCTATACTGAACGGACACGGCAAGGGCGATCTCTATGTGGAAGTGCGAGTGCAGATTCCGACCAAGCTGAGCAAGCGGCAGAAAGAACTGCTGCAGGAACTGGAGACGACGGCGAAGGTGGACAACCAGCCGATGATGCGGGCGCTGCTGGGTAAGGTGAAGGATATGTTTGGGTAAAAACAGTTCTCAGTTCCCAGTTCTCAGTTCTCAGTAAAACCGGACCCACGTCATGCGTTCATGCCGTTCGATCCTGGGTTAGCCTCGGCCAAGCGACAAATTACGCAAGGAATGCGCAGCTCCCGTACCCTCCGCAAGTTCTATTAACTGAGAACTGAGGACTGAAGTTAATGACCCGCCGCCGCTTCATCGCCGACGAAATCTCGGGTGACCACGCTGCCTTGGTCGGCGAGCATGCAAATCATCTTGTCCGCGTGCTCCGTGCTCGCGCCGGGCAGGATTTCGACATCGCCACCGGCGATACCGTTCGACGCGGGCGAGTTTCATTCGTAAGCGACGGCCGCGTCGAATTCGATCTAGGTGAAGAAATTTCCGGTGCGGCTCTAGCCGAGATCACGCTGGTCCTCGCCGTCTTTAAGTTCGACCGCATGGAGTGGGCGATTGAGAAGTGTACGGAGCTGGGCGTCTCGCGGATTGTGCCTGTGATCGCGCGGCGTACTGACGCACATCTGGTGGCTGCTTCGAAGAAACGGGTCGAGCGCTGGCAGCGGATTGCGCGGCAGGCCGCAGAGCAATCGCGCCGCGCGGCGCCGCCGGAGATTGCTAGTCCGATCAAGATTTCCGACGCGGTAGCTTTTTCAGCAGCTGTGCGGATCATCCTGGCGGAATCGGAAGGACAAACCTTGCTGCGCGACGCTGTGAAACCACAGGCTGGGCCTAGCGGAATTATTCTGGCCGTTGGTCCCGAGGGCGGCTGGACCGAAGACGAATTGCAATCATTTCAACAAGCGGGATGGATTCCGGCGTCCCTCGGCGACACGATCCTCCGCGCCGAGACCGCTGCAATTGCCGCGACCGCCATTGTAGCGTCGGCGCTGCACTCGCTCTGAGTTCTTCTCGCCTCCTGCACGCTGCTGAACCTGGTGGTATTCTGGGCCGCGATGGCCGCATCCAAATTTCAATCCGTTCCATTTGTTCCCGACGATCGCCAGCGCGAAGCCATTGAGCATGTTCAGGGGCCGATGCTGGTGGTCGCGGGAGCGGGCACGGGGAAGACTTCGGTCCTGATCCATCGCATTGCCTGCCTCGTCGAGCAGGGACACGCGAAGCCGGAAGACGTGCTCGCCCTCACCTACACCGTGGCAGCGGCGAGGGAGATGCGCGATCGCGTTCGCGCTCTCCTCGGCAAACCGATTCAATCGGTCACGTTCCACGATTATTGTTTCAATCTGCTGGAGCGTGCCGGCAAGAAGTTCGGCGTGCTCGACGAAAAAGACCTTTGGATTTATCTGCGCAAGCGAATTCATGAACTGCACCTGCAGCACTACATTCGGGCGGCAAATGTAGGACAGTTCCTCAACGATTTGCTGAATTTCCTAACCCGCTGTCACGACGAACTGGTCACGCCGGAAAAGTATGCGGCCTATGTGGCGCGGCTGGAGCGTGGCGAATCATCCATTCCGCGAGTCGCCAAGTCGAAAGATCAGATTACCGACGACGAAGTGATCGCACGCTGCCAGGAAATTGCCCGTGTATTTGCCACCACCGAGCGCTGGCTGCGCGAAGAAAATCTGGGCACGTTCGGCCACATGATCACGCGGGCGCACGAGTTGCTTACGACCGACGAAAACCTGTTGGCCGCAGAACGGGCTCGCACCCCGTTTGTTCTGGTCGACGAATTCCAGGATGCCAACTTCGCGCAAATCGAAATCCTGGCAGCTCTGGCGGGAGCCGATGCGAATGTCTTCGCGGTTGGCGATCCCGATCAATCGATCTACCATTTTCGCGGCGCATCCAGCGCGGCGTTTCATCTGTTTCGCCGGCATTTCCCGCAGGCCAAGCTGGTCGTGCTCGGCAAGAACCGGCGCTCGACTACTCCGGTGCTGCAGTGTGCCTTCGCTCTGGTCGACAAGAACCCTCCAGTGTTTGCCCCGGGCGATCGCGAATTTTCCTACCGCCGTGCTCCTCTGCAGTCAGCGCGCGAGGAGGAAGCAAAGAGGGACGGAAAGTCTCTACCTACGTTTCCAGTGGAGGCGATTTCGTTTGCCGGCAGGGAAGCCGAGGCGCCCGACGTGGTCAGCTTCATCGAGGAGACGCGGCGCCGCACGCGTTGCAGGTGGAAAGATTTCGGCGTCCTGTACCGTTTGCACACGCACCGGGATGAAGTGGTGCAGCGGTTGGCGGAACGCGACATTCCATTCTCGATCGAAAACATGGACGTGAGCGATACCCCCGAGGTGCGCGACCTGTTTGCCTGCGTTGCCGTCGTCGTGGACCTGGCATCTGATGCCAGTCTTTTTCGTGTGGCAGCATTGCCGCAATTCAATGTCGATGCGCTGCAGCTTCGCGCGGCCCTGCGCGCGATTGCTAAGGAGTCAAAACAGGGCGAGGTGATTCCGCTGGCCTCGGTGCTGGATACGGTTTCGGGCGGCCGGGAGGTGTTGGACGCCGTGCGCCAGGCACGCGATGAAGTGAACCGGAAACAGGCCAAGACGCGCGCGGCGATGCAGTCGATTGCAAAACAATTCCAGTTCGATATCAATTCTCCCATCCTGCAAGCGGCGCTGAAGTTTGCCGGCGATTGGGAAGGGAAGAAGACTACCAAGACCAAGGAACTGGGCGAGTGGATCGAATACCTGAATTATTTTCGCGAGGCTGGCGGCGTGATTCCGCTGGTGGCGAATGACGAGGAGGACGCCGTGCGCCTGATGACCGCGCACGGAGTGAAAGGGCTCGAGTTCCCTCATGTTTTCATTCTGCGCGCGACCAGCCCGTCGTTTCCCGCCAGTTACAAAGAGAGGCTGGTGGAGCTTCCCGTGGAGTTGCGCGATCCCGACTCCGCCAGTGGCGGCGATGACAAGACGCATCACGATCAGGAAGAGCGCCGGCTTTTCTATGTGGCCATGACGCGGGCGCGGGATACGCTGCACATCTATGGCAAGCAGGGAATCGGACACGACAAAACCCCACCAGGGTTCATGCGCGAACTGATCAGCAATCAGCGGCTGCAACCGTGGCTAAGGGCGCGGCCGGCGCTGCCTTCGCAGCCCGAGTTGATCGAGATCGCGGCGGGCGCGGACGAAGCTTATCCCGAGGGTTCGCGGTTGCCAGCGTGGCTTGAGCTTCAGGCCATCGAGGGACTGGGAGCAACTTTGAGCGCCTCGGCCGTGGAGACGTATGAGACCTGTCCTCTGCAGTTCAAGTTTGAACGTGAATGGAAGCTCGCGCGGCAGGTTCATGCGGCCATGCAGTACGGCGCGGCCATGCATCGCGTGCTGCGCACGTACTTTGATTCCGCGCGCCTGGGCAGGACCAAAAGCGACGACGAGCTGCTGCAACTCTTTCGTGACGACCTGTCTACGTCCGGAATTCAGGACGAATATCAGCGCCGCCTGTACCTGCAGCAAGGGGAAGAACAGTTGCGTGATTTCCTGGCGGGCACCCGCTCGTCCCGCGCGCCGGAGGTTTTGCACACGGAAGAATGGTTTGACGTGCAGATTGCTGGGACCAAGGTTGCCGGACGAATCGACCGCATCGACCGCGCCGCTGATGGCTTGGTGAACATCGTCGACTACAAGACCGGCAAAGCGCGGTCGCAAGAGGACGCCGACGAGAGCTTGCAGCTTTCTATCTACGCCATGGCCGCACGCGAGAAGTGGGGATACAAAGTGGGCGACGTGGTCTTTCATAATCTGGAAGGCAACGTTGTTGTTTCTTCCCGGCGCTCGGCTTTTGAATTGGAGCGAGCGCGGGAACGAGTGCTGGCTGTGGCGCGCGGAATCGCCGCAGGCGAGTTCGATCCCGAAACCGGTTTCCACTGCAATTTTTGCGGGTTCCGCGGGTTATGTCCGGCGCAGGAGAAGCGGGTTCCGAATCTTGCCAAAAATGCTGCGAAGGGTGAAGGGACACCGACGGAGTGATCGAGGATCGGCAGGAACTGCGCTAACTTCCGCGCAAAAACTTAGGGGACGCTTTCCGCGTCCCCTTTTGACTTCGTATTGCCTTCTTAATGCTTCTTTTTCTTCTTTGCCTTTTTCTTGGTTGCCATTGGTTCTATTCTCCCTTCCATTGTTCATGGAAAAATCTGCAACGATCAATTGTTGCAACTAATTGATTGTATAGAGTTAATGGAAAATGAAGTCAAGAAAAAAATGCATGCAGCGAACGAGCGGTGTTGTACCAAAGTCACTGAGAGACACGAGTGAACAAGAAAATGTTCGCATCGCGATGCGAAAACAAACTGCGCGCATGCGGTCGCGATGGATGACGAGGCGGAGGCGAGGCAACTCCACGTGCATTTGACGTTTCGTATTCAGAGGATGGAACGGCGATGCAACTCGCCCGCAGAAGTTCGTCATTTTTGCTCTCTGATGCATCTATAATGAGGTTGCGAAATCTTCGCGGGAGCATGATCTATGGCGGCTTTCGATGATGTTGTCATCATTTCTGGTTGTCGTACGGCGGTAGGAAAATTTCAGGGAAGTCTTACGGATTTGAGCGCTACGCAGTTGGGTGCGGTGGTGGTGCGCGAGGCGGTGAAACGCGCCGGAGTGTCCTCCGATCAGGTCGACGAATGCATCATGGGCAACGTTCTGCCCGCAGGGCTGGGGCAAAATCCAGCACGGCAAGCGGCAATCTTCGGAGGATTGTCGCCGGCCACAGGTGCCATGACAATCAACAAGGTTTGTGGCTCAGGATTGAAGGCAGTGGCTCTGGCGGCGCAAGCGGTGCAGACCGGAAACAGTTCGATCGTGGTGGCGGGAGGCATGGAGTCGATGACCAACGCGCCTTATCTTCTGCCGCAGGCGCGCAAAGGATACCGCCTTGGGAACGGCAAAGTGATCGACTCCATGGTTCACGATGGTCTGTGGGATATTTACAACGACTATCACATGGGCATCACCGGCGAGAATGTTGCGGAGAAGTACGGCATCACGCGCGAGGAGCAGGACGAGTTCGCGGTGAACTCGCACCGCAAAGCAATTGCCGCGTGGAAAGAGTGCCGGTTCAAGTCCCAAATCGTGCCCGTCGAACTGCCTGCGAAGAAAAAAGGCGAAGCTCCCGTGCTGTTCGAGAAAGACGAATCCCCGCGCGAGGATACAACCATCGAGGTGCTGCGTTCCTTGAAACCCGCGTTCAAGAAAGATGGAACCGTAACCGCCGGCAACGCTCCCGGAGTGAATGATGGAGCGGCAGCGGTGGTTGTGACCAGCGCGTCGCGGGCAAAAGAACTGGGCGCGCAGCCGATGGTGCGAATCGTGGCGCAGGCGACCAGCGGAGTCGAACCCAAGTGGGTGATGATGGCTCCGGTCGACGCGGTAAAAAAGATTTGGGAGAAGACGGGATGGAAGAGCGACGACGTCGATCTCTACGAACTCAACGAAGCTTTCTCGGTGCAGGCGCTGGGCGTCATGCGCGAGCTAGGGCTTGATCCGAACCGAGTGAATGTGAATGGTGGCGCCGTCGCCATCGGGCATCCCATCGGAGCCAGCGGCGCGCGCGTGCTGGTGACTTTGATCTACGAGATGACCCGCCGCAATGCCAAGCGCGGGATCGCCGCACTGTGCCTCGGCGGAGGCAACGCGGTTGCGATGGCCGTGGAACGGAATTAGCTAAACGCTCGCACTTGATGAGGCAGCCGCCCGCAGCGTAACCGTGAACACCGCTCCACCCCCCGGGGCGTTCGCGGCTTCAATGGTGCCGTTGTGTTCCTTCATCACCGATTTGCAGATGCTGAGGCCGAGGCCGGTGCCCCGACCCGGCCGCTTCGTCGTGTAGAAGGGATCGAAGATGCTGGGCAGCGTTTCATCCGGGATTCCAGGACCATCATCCTGAAACGCCGCCCAAACCGCATCTCCCGTATTTCCCAGACGGATGCGCAACGTCCCGCGGTCGCGCGCTTCGCGGATGGCCTGCTCCGCATTCAAAATCAAATTCAGAAAGACTTGCATCAACTGGTGCGGGTCGCCTTCTACGTAAGGCAAGCCGGGCTCGCGCAGAAAGTCTACGGTGATGTTGTTCTTGCGCAGCGAATAGGCGTGCAGATTGAGCGTGCGTTCCACCACCTCGCCCAGATTGACGGGAGTCTTCCCCGGCGCCGGCGGCCTCGAAAAATAAGTCAGATTGTGAACGATCTCAGCGGCGCGGCGGGCTTGCTGCTGCAGAATCGCGATCTGTTTGCGTGCGGCGTCGGTGGATTGGCTATCCTGCAGAAGTTCGCTGACTCCCAGAATGCTGGTCAGGGGATTGTTGAGTTCGTGGGCGACGCCGCCGATCATAGCGCCCATGGCCGCCAAACGCTCGCTCTGGATGATCTGCTGCTCCAGCTTCTTTTCCATGGTGATGTCTCGCACGGAAACGATCACGCCCCCGAGCTTGGCATCGGCGTCAAAAAGCTGGCTGGCGGAAGCCCGCATGGTGCGCCAACTTCCATCGCGGTGACGGGCGCCATATTCCGCGGATCCAAAAATTCTGATGCCGGAAGATACGTCGCGGCACAGCGCTGCCAGCTCCGGCGAGTGATCTTCGGGTTCCGAAATTTTTTTCCCCAGCAGGTCCTCGGGTTCGTACCCCAGCAGGTCGCGCACCCGCGAACTCACAAACGTGTAGCGCTCCTCGAGGTCGACCACGAGAATCAAGTCCGGGAAGCTCTCCAGCAGGCGCCGGCGGAATTCTTCCTGCTGCAGCACCTGCCGCTCCAGCTTGCGCCTTTCCGTAACGTCGATCAGCGTGCCCTGGTAACGAATCAGTTTTCCCGCGGCATCCCAGACGGCGCGCGAAGATTCCAGGAAAACCGCCCCAGTTCCATCCTTCTTGCGCAGCGTGATCTCGCGCGCCCGCACTCCCCCGCGGTCGTCGGGAGCGCGGCCAAGCAGGGGCGGCTTTGCGGGATCAAAGTTCAGTTTGCCGGGGTCAAGCGCCAGCAGTTCCTCTTTCGAGGCGTAGCCCAGAACGTTCACCAGCGCAGGATTGGCGTCAAGCAGCTTGCCCTCTGGCGTGCTGAAATAGGCGCCCTCCTGCAAGGTCTCGAACAGTTCTGTGAAGCGCAACTCTTTCTCATGCTGCCCGGTCACATCCCGTCCCAGCACGCTGGCCCCAACCACCTCGCCGCTCTTGACGATCGCATTGAGGACGCAATCGAAGTAAAGAGGCCGGGGATCGTTCTTCAAACGCAGTCGAACCGTGCCCGCCCAGTGGCGCTTCTCCAGAAAACGTGCCAGTCCAGCCTCTATGCTGCCGCGGCTTGGTTCCTCGAGGAAGTCGAAAAACTTTTTCCCCACGATCGCGTTGTAGGGCAGTCCCAGAAGATCGCTGACGCTCTTGTTGACCGTGCGCAAGGTTCCGTCCAGCGAAACGGCACAAGCGGCATCCTCGAACGAATCAATCAGTTCTTTGAAGCTGCGGTTGGAGCGCGCAATCACATCGGAGAGTTGGTCGAGTTGCGCTTCCGAAGGTGCAGCGCCCACATGTTCCTGCAAATCCTGCAGCAGCAGTTTGAGTTCGCTGACTTCCTTCCGCCGCCCATAAGCATAAACCGCCAGAAGGACGGACAAGATCAGCACGCCCACAGCCATCGGGCCCAAATGGTAAGGCAGGGTTTCCAGCCGCTCCCAGGCGAGGTAGGCAAAGCCCAACGCCAGCAAAACCATGAACAGGAGAATCCATCGCCACAGCTGAGATTCTTCGCGCTCAAGTTTGTGGGGCTGACGGGAGAGCTGCGGGGTTCCGGGAGGGGCCTGAGTCATGGGGGAGGTCACCTGGTTTCGCGTTCACAGAACCGCGAAACCGAAACACTACCAGCATGGTAATTGTACCGACCAAATGGGACAACCGTTTTTGTTGGACAAGTTGGTACGTTAGGGCCGACTTAGGAAGGATCACGGCCATTTCAATGGAACCTGGTAGCCAGGTGTCGACCACAATGTCGAAGTTCGCCAATCCTCCACCCTCCCTGGTGTGATCCCGCCATGGTGACCGCAATCACAGGAGGAAGTGACAGGGGATATAGCTGAAACCGGACCAGGGTGCAATCCTGAAGTTGGTGCGGAGGTGTCGTATGACAGTCATGGAACGCCGGCATGACACACCCGAAACCGGCAGCAAACCCCACGCGATCTCCGTAAAGAACGTTTTGTACGCCACGGATTTCTCGCCCACATCCGAGTCAGCCCTTCCTTATGCCGCTGCCATCTGCCGCCGTTTCGGCAGCACGTTGCACGTAGCGCATGTCCTCTCCGACGCCAATCCCCTGCTGATGACGGGCGGTGTCGACTACGTGTGCGTAGCCACGCTCTACGAGGATGCGCATACCGAAGCCAAAGAGAAGATCCATCGGATCACAACTTGCCTGGGAGAAGTTCCCTACAAAACCTACGTCCGCCATGGTCAGGTTTGGACAAATCTGAGCAGCATCGTCTCCGAAAGTGGGATCGATCTGATCGTGGTTGGAACCCACGGCCGCACAGGATTGGGCACGCTGTTGTTGGGTTCCGTTGCCGAGGACATTCTGCGCCACTCGCCCTGCCCGGTTCTCACCGTCGGGCCCAAGGTCTGTGGCCGGGCCAGGTTGCCGGAGTTTCACGGCAAGAGCAGAGATCTGGCACCGGTCGAACTGGAACTGGAGCAGATTCTTTTCGCCACAAATCTCACTCCGGCTTCGCTCACGGTGGTGCCTACTGCGGTTGCCGTAGCCAGGGAATTTGACGCGCGGCTGACGCTGCTGCACGTCATTGAGCAGTACTCGAACCTCGCGGAACGGCCGATCGAGGCTGGAGTCCTGCAATTGCAGGCCGTGGTGCCGAAGGATGCGGCGCTGCCCTATCCGCCCGAAATCGTAATGGAGTTCGGCCCGGTGCCGCAGGGCATCTTGAACACTGCGGCCGATCGCGAAGCCGATCTAATTGTGTTGGGAGCGCGTCCGGCGTCCCACTCCACGCACAAGCCCTGGTCAACTTTGCATCTGGTCGTGGCTGGCGCAACTTGCCCGGTGCTGACCGTACGCGCTTAAGCGAGGTGAACTATGACCGTAACGATTTTTGTCGCCCTTGTCGTTCTCGCGCTCGCCGTGGCGCTGTTAGTGGTCCGCGCCATTCCCGGCGTCCAGACTTACTTTGGCTACCGCGGCAAGCACCTCATCACTTGCCCCGAAACGCACAAAGCCGCAGCCGTTGACGTAGCGGCCGGCGAGGCTGCGCTGGGCGCTTTTCTCTCCGAGCCTACTTTGCACCTGAAGCAATGCTCACGCTGGCCCGAGCGCCAGGATTGCGGCCAGGAATGCCTGCAGCAACTCGAAGTCAATCCTGAAAATTGCCTCGTCTGGAACATCGTCTCGAAATGGTATGAAGGCAAAAAGTGCGTCTTCTGCCACAAAACTTTCGGCGCGCTTCACCACCTCGATCACGCGCCCGCGTTGCTCAGCCCAGATCACATAACGGTTGAGTGGAAAGACCTGCGACCCGAGCAGCTTCCCGAAGTATTTTCCACGCATCGTCCCGTTTGCTGGAATTGCCACATAGCCCAGACCTTTCGCCGCCTGCATCCCGACATGGTTACGGATCGAGAACTGGAGCCTAAGCGGATGATGTAACTGTAGCGCCGCCGGCCAGAGGCTGGCGCCACGCCTACTGGGTGATTGCGAGGGTTTCTACACTCCCGACTTCAGAATCGTTCAGAACGAAAAATGAATTCGGCACTGCTGTCAGGCTGCCCGAACTAGCATCGACCTGGTAGGCAGTCACGCCGATTTCACAGCTGAAACAATTCTGCGGCGACGTGATGGCCCAGAGAAAATTCCCCGTCGGATCGACGACCGGCCAATCTCCGGCAACGAAATTTGAGACCAGCGTCACCGCACCAGTCTGCTGATCGAGGGAATAGATCGCGCAGTTGCTGTACATAAAGTTGCCTGCGCTGGGGATCGTCATGTTGTCCGCAGTCCCGCAGGTTCCCACATTGAAGGGAGAGCCCGAAAGCGCTGTCAGCGCGCCTGACGATGAGTCGATGCTATAGCCGTACATCGCCCCGGGGTTTGTGGACTGAAGTTCGTAAAGAAATTGGTTATTCGGCGTAATCACGATAGACCAACCACTGCTGACATCGGAACCAAAGGGTGATCCTGAGATGGCGGCCAGCTGGCCCGTGCTCGAATTTATCGTGTACGCCGCAATTCCCTTGCTCGTGGAAACGTACAAGTACCGGTTCAACTGGTCAACCGCCATGAGGCTGGCGGGCGCCGAGAATCCTGGGGAAGAAGGAGGACCGGCGACCGGAAACGGCGACCCCGAAACCGGAGTCAGCGCCCCTCCTGATTGAATGCTGTAGACGTACACTCCGGACTCCGCCTGCACATAGAGGAACTTCCCCGCATTGTCAACTTTGTCGGCAAAGAGACTTTGCGATGTCATATAAGGAGAGCCGCTGGCGGTAGTGAGCGACCCATTCGAGGGGTTAATGACATAGGCAAAAAGCCCGCCCTGGCCTCCGCTGAATCCCTGAGCCGTCTGGAACAGGTAGGTTCCCGAGGGGTTGATGGCCAAATTCATGGGATTAATGTTGTCGGCCGAACCACCCGTTTCGGCCATAAGCGTTCCGTTGGATTGGATGGCTAAAGCGTACGGGCCCCCACCTGGAAGCGGGTTGGCATACATGAATTTTGCCGGCGCGGTCTGCCCAGAAGCGCCGATGCCTTGCCCATAGTCGGGCACGGAATTGCTGCCGCCGGTGCTGGATAAAGAAGAACTGCCACAGCCAAGGAACAGAATGATTGGAGCGAGAAACACTCCCAGAGCAATGGACCTGTCCAGGCGCAGCATAATTCCTCCCAGCAAAGGCTGATCTTGCAAGCGCTGCTTAGACGGAGATCGATTCAGCCCGGTTGGCCGGAAAACGCACCTGGAGGGGTTCTCAGGTGGTTTCCGTTTCTTCATGCAGGGAACTACTTAGGTTGCCACGGCGCAGAATCCTGCAAGCCGACCCCCAAAAGTAACTGTCGCGAAATCGTCATGGCTCTCATGGGCCGGGTCAACGAGCGTGAACGCGAGGGTGTTGTTTCTGGAGGGATAGGCGGTCGTGTGCTATTTTTCTGTGTTGGCAACTTCTGTCGGCGCGCTAGGCGCTATTTTTGTGGAGGTCCCTATGTCCCGCCGCCGGAATCGCTCATTCGTTCAAGAACACCGGCAACGTCTTTGCGAAGCCCGTGGTCTTAACCACCCCGGCAGGAGGTTTCTAGGATGAACAGACTTGGAAAGACGCTGGCTTGGGTGTTCGCCGTGCTCGTGCTCGTTTTGGCTGCGGGGATCACGTTTACCATCGGATGGCATCCATTTGCCGGACCGCGGACGCGCGCTCTCACGCCGCGGAAGTTTCAGAGCACGCCGGAACGCTTAACCCGCGGCGAGTACTTGGTCAGGAATGTGGCGGATTGCATGGGGTGCCACGCAGAACATGACTGGACAGCGCACGATGCGCCCGTGCTGCCGAACACGCTTGGCGCAGGCCAGGACATGAACATCCTCAAGGGTTTTCCTGGAAAGGTGTATGCGCCGAAT
Organism: uncultured Acidobacteriaceae bacterium; assembly: GCA_963832755.1. Classification (GTDB taxonomy): domain Bacteria; phylum Acidobacteriota; class Terriglobia; order Terriglobales; family Acidobacteriaceae; genus Sulfotelmatobacter. The sequence goes on from CAWHVM010000001.1 coordinate 193,419, forward strand.
ATCACTCCAGATCCAGAAACGGGCGCGGGAAGCTGGAGCGACGATCAGCTGGCGCGCGCCATACGCGAGGGCGTCAGTCACGATGGGCGGGCGCTGTTTCCGTTCATGCCGTACCCGGATTTCCGGGCCATGTCCGACGAAGACCTGGCATCCATCATCGTTTACCTTCGGTCGCTACCGCCGGTGCGCAAGCAGCTGCCGGCAACCGACCTGATTTTCCCGGTGAAATACCTGATCCGCAACGTGCCGCAGCCACTAGACGCGCCAGTGCCCGAACCCGATGTTTCGACTCCCGAAAAGCGCGGGAAATACCTGGCGACAATCGCTGGATGCGCGGATTGCCACACGCCGCAGGACGCACACGGGCAACCGCTGCCGGGCATGGACTTTGCCGGTGGGCTCATTCTTGATGGACCCTGGGGCCGCGTGGCGAGCTCCAATATCACTCCCGACCCTTCGGGAATTTCTTACTACGACCAAGCCATGTTTACTCAGGTGATCCGCACGGGATTTGTCGGCGCACGGAAGCTTAACCAGATCATGCCTTGGCACACCTACCGAGGGATGACGGACGAGGATATTGTTGCGATGTTCGCCTATATGAGGACGTTCAAATCGGTGCGGCACCACGTGGACAACACGCAACCTCCGACGTTTTGCAAGGTCTGCGGTCAAACCCTCGGTGGCGGAAACGAGAACTAGGTGTACGTGTCATTCGCGCTTCGCCGATCCCAGCCGAGTGGTCACCAACCGGAGGCTATCCAGTTGCTGGCGAAAAATCGCATTTTCACTCACTGCCAGCGCCGAGGACGGCCCTGGAGTCCTCGCCCCTACTTTTCCACAGCCCAACCCTGTGACATCCGTCACAGCCACCGCGACCCCCACCCGCGTACGGTAGCTAGATTCCGGAATCAGGCCTTGGTGTGCCGACGGCGGCACAGAAAAACAAAGACGGTCTCGCCCGGAGCGCTCATGCTCTACAAGACCCTCAGCGCCGCGGTCTACGGCATCGACGCCAACATTATTCAGGTGGAAGTCGACTGCTCCGGCATCAAGACCGACCAGGACCACTTTCACACCGTCGGCCTGCCCGACGCGGCCATGCGCGAGAGCCGTGACCGTGTGCGGGCCGCGCTGAAGAACTGCGGCTACGACATTCCGCCTACGCACATCACCATCAACCTCGCACCCGCGGATATCAAGAAAGAAGGCTCAGGATTCGACCTGCCCATGGCGCTAGGCATCGTAGGCGCCTACGGCGGCCTCACGCAGAAGACGATCGAAGACTGTCTCTTCATCGGCGAACTGTCGCTCGACGGAGGAGTGCGCGGCATTCGCGGCACTTTGCCCATCGCCCTCGAAGCCCGCACCCGCAAAATTTCGCGCCTCGTCGTGCCCGAGGCCAACGCCCGCGAAGCCGCCATGGTCGGCGGAGTCGATGTCTACCCCGTGCGCTCTCTGCTCGATGTCATCCACTTCGTGAACTCGGGCAACGGAATCCTCCCGTTGAAAGCCGATGGCGACGCCTTGCTGCGCGAGGCGCAGGAATTCCTCGTCGACTTCAAAGACGTGCGGGGCCAGCAGACCGCCAAGCGCGCCATAGAAATCTCCTGCGCCGGAGGCCACAACATCCTCATGATTGGCCCTCCCGGCTCCGGCAAAACCATGCTGGCCAAGCGCATGCCCACCATCCTGCCCCCGCTAACATTTGAAGAAGCGCTCGAGACCACCAAGATTCACAGCGTAGCCGGAGTCCTAGATCCCGGCAGCGGCCTCGTAGGCAAGCGCCCCTACCGCTCGCCGCACCACACCATCTCCGACGCCGGACTCATCGGCGGAGGCGTAATCCCGCGCCCCGGCGAAGTCTCGCTCTCTCACAACGGCCTGCTGTTTCTAGACGAGCTTCCCGAGTTCCCCCGCAACGTCCTCGAAGTCCTGCGCCAGCCCCTGGAAGATGGCTCGGTCACCATCGCCCGCGCCGCCATGGCGCTGACATTTCCCGCGCGCTTCATGCTGGCCGCAGCTATGAATCCCTGCCCCTGCGGCTTCCGCAACGACCGCACTCGCGAATGCCAGTGCACCACGCCCATGATCCAACGCTACATCTCGAAAATCTCCGGCCCGCTCATGGACCGCATCGACATCCACATCGACGTGCCCGCCGTGAACTACAAAGAGATGCGCTCGACCAACGACCCCGAAAGTTCTGCGAAGATTCGCGAGCGAGTCATGCGCACGCGAAAAAAACAACTGGAGCGCTTCGCTTCTTCGCGCGAAAAGATTTACTGCAACGCCCAGATGTCTTCTCGCCACATCCGCACCTTCTGCGAACTCTCCGCCGACTGTGAGCGCCTGCTCGAGCGCGCCATGACCCAGCAGGGACTAAGCGCCCGCGCTCACGACCGCATCCTGAAAGTAGCCCGCACCATCGCCGACATCGAAGACACTGCGGCCATCGAACCCAAGCACATCGCCGAAGCCATCCAATACCGCTCCCTCGACCGCACCTACTGGACGTAGCAGTCAAAACTCTCGACCTGCGAACCAGTTTTGAAAGGGCGCGGCTTCAAGCCGCGCCGTAGAGGCGGCGATTCCAAACAAAAAAAGCCGGGGATCGCTCCCCGGCTTCCACTCAAAGCGGCTTTCCTGATACTCGTTATTACTGATGCTCCGGCGTCCCGACCAAACCGAACGACGCAAACCGGCATTGGCCTTTCGTCGCGAGCAAGTCGCACCACGGCTCCCAGCTGTACCCGAAGTAGGTTGAATTCAGGAACAACCCGTACGGCGGCGACGCGTGTCCAAACTGCTCGTTGGCCATCTCCGTTGTGTTGGAGAAGAACATTCTGCCCACATAGCAGCTGCCATCCTCGGCTCCGTTAGTGCACTGCGGAGTCACGTTGAACCAGTACTCTGTGCCCCCAGTCAGTTCCACCGACGGAATTGTTACCAACACCGAAAACTCGGTCACTCCCAGAAATACTCGTCCCGTAGTCGCCACGGTGATGTTCGCCGTGCCTGAGGCTACGCTGGTTCCCCCGTTGCCGGACGAAACTCCCGTCCGGATGTCGTACGTTGCGTTGTCCGGATCGAAATTCGCATCCGCTTGAATGTTGAAGAGAATTCCAGTCAGGTTCGCGTTAATTTTCTCGGGCACCAGAACTGGGGCGTAGGTGGAACTCCCGGTTACCAGCAGCGTGTTCTCGTCCGACATTCCGGCCGCCTGGCCGTCGGCCGGGTTGAGATCGCCGCTGTAAAACAAGCAGGGATTGCACAGGGCCGGTACAACTGCCTTCCCCGGAGGAAGATCAGGGCCAGTCCTGGTTTTGTCCGGCTTAACTTTCGTTCCTGCCACTGCCGTGAGTGTGAGCGCTGCCACTAGTGTCACTGCGAAAAGTATTTTTTTCATTGAAGTTCTCCTATCACACCGAACGACAGCCATTCGCACTGTTCTGAGTTAAGGCCGAACTGCGAATCGCACCAGTTATTCCACGACCCGAAATACCCGTTGTCAAACATTTCGCCATTTGGCTGCCAACCGCCGTTCACGGCGTTCGCTTCCTCTGTGGTATTGGAAACGAATTGCCGGAACACCGAGCAGCTGCCGTCCAGCGTGTTCAGGCACTGGGGCTCCAGGGCGAACCAGTATTCTCCCGGCACCAGCGTGACTGAGGAGAATGTAGCCGTGACCGTATACTCGTACAGTCCGAACGCGGTTCGGCCGGTCGCAGCCACAGCCACGCTCGCACTGCCAGTCGATACATCGGAACCGCCATTGCCTTCCGAAACTCCCTGGCGGATGTCGTAAGTTGCGGTGAAAGGATCGAAGGCCGCGGTCGCCAGCACCTGAACCAGAATCCCGGTTACGTTGGCGTTGGGGCCGGAAGGAATCGTGATCGCACCGTAGGTGCTGTTTCCGCCGACGATGAGCAGCGTGTTCTCATCCGAGAATCCGTCTGCGTTAGGGTCTGTAGGGTTAAGGTCGCCACCGTAAAACAAACACGGGTTGCACGACGCTGGCGCCTGCGGTTTGCTGCTGTTCTTGTGAACCTGGGCTTTCACCGACGGATCGCCAGTCCGGCTTAAAACCGGTGCCGGCTTTTGATCCGCCGCTGCGGAGAGGCTGATCAGCGCCATCACTAGCGCTGTTACAAAAAGCATTCTTTTCACTATGTTCCTCCTCTGGGTCTTTCATCCCGCCACAACAAGAAGCCGATTTCGCTGTCGGCAAAATCGCCCGCCGAGTCTATGCCGGAACTCTTGCGAATGCAATGGAGAAAAAAGTACCTACCCTGTGAATCCCGCGCTGTGCAAGCCTTTGCAAGGTGCGATCGAATCATTGCGGTCGTTCTATTAATGGTCGCTTTGGGGTGGCGCAGCGGTTCACCTCTGCGAATGAAGGCTTCTCTTTAACTCTGGCTTTAGCCACTGGATGTCAGCCGCGGCCTGCGCGATAAAGTTCCAGCGCTCTGCCAACCCCGGGGACCGCGAAACCGGCTGCCCCCACTTCGGAACTGTTAACCACCAAGGCACGTAAAGATGCGTAAAAACTATTGACCTATCTTTTATTTCCAGATACATTGACTTGTTCCACGGACTTCCGGAGTCTCTAGGTCTTATTTTGAGATACCTCGACCTGTGAGCCCAAATCAGGAAAAACGAGCATCTTCGGAGCCCGGTCACGCATCTATTCTGGGTAGGAATTGCGCTAACTCCTTTACAACCTTAATGGAATCAGTGGCTTAGGACGACTTGTGGGGTTCCAGCCGGTTTCCAGGGTCAGGGGCGAAAGCGAAATGCCCACACTTAATATAAGGAAGGAGTCACACCAATGCGCTCTGATCGTGTGTTCGATGCTTTACAGACCTTGCGGAATCGTTATATGCTTTGCCAGCTCGCCTCCAAGGCCACGCGCAAGTTCCATCGGCCCAGCACCAGAATCCAGGAAACCATGAATGGGGTTTTGGACCGGATTGCAGGCAAGGAGCGGCAGGAAGTTCTGTCGGAGCCGGAAAATTTTGCTGAGGCACAACGGCGGGCTGCATAAAAGCAGCCCCGTCCGCCTGCCTCGTTGTAACCGTATTTAGCACTGTATTTTTGGATCTGGTATTTTTTGAATTTTGTCTTCCCTGAGTACCCTCCTTTACAAAATCTCCCGCAGCCACTAACGAATACGTCTTAGTGCACGGGTTTAGGTGAATATGACCATAGCGGAACTGAAAGAAAAGAACATTACCGAGCTTACCAAGATCGCAAGGACCTTGGAGCTGCCCGGCGCCAGCGGCCTGCGCAAGCAGGACCTCATCTTCAAAATCCTCCAGGCACAGAGCGAAAAAGAAGGCCACATCTTCGCCGAGGGCGTCCTCGAAATTCTGCCCGATGGCTACGGCTTCCTGCGTTCGCCGGATTACAACTACCTCCCCGGCCCGGACGACATCTATGTCTCCCCGTCCCAGATCCGCAAGTTCGATCTGAAGACCGGCGACACCATCAGCGGACAAGTCCGCCCGCCGCACGAAGGCGAAAAATACTTCGCGCTGGTAAAGATCGAAGCCGTCAACTTCGAATCGCCCGACGAAGCCCGCAACAAAATTCTCTTCGACAACCTCACGCCTCTATATCCGCAGGAGCGCCTGAAGCTCGAAACCACGCGCGAAAATTCCAGCGCCCGCGTAATGGATCTCCTCACCCCGCTAGGCAAAGGCCAGCGCGGTCTCATCGTTTCTCCGCCCCGCGCCGGCAAAACCATGCTGCTCCAGAACGTGGCCAACTCGATCACCACGAATCATCCCGAAGTAGTCCTGATGGTCCTGCTGATCGACGAGCGCCCCGAAGAAGTTACCGACATGCAGCGCTCGGTAAAAGGCGAAGTAATTTCCTCCACCTTCGATGAGCCCGCTGCCCGCCACGTGCAGGTCGCGGAAATGGTAATCGAAAAAGCCAAGAGATTAGTCGAGCACAAGCGCGACGTAGTCATCCTGCTCGATTCCATCACGCGTCTGGCCCGCGCCTACAACACCATCGTTCCGCCCAGCGGCAAGGTCCTTTCCGGCGGCGTCGATTCCAACGCCCTGCAGCGCCCCAAGCGTTTCTTTGGCTCCGCCCGCAACATCGAAGAAGGCGGGTCTTTAACCATTATTGCAACTGCTTTAATCGACACCGGCTCCCGCATGGACGACGTCATCTTCGAAGAATTTAAAGGCACCGGCAACTCCGAAATCATCCTCGAGCGCAAGCTGGTTGATAAGCGCGTATTCCCCGCCATCGACATCCAGCGCAGCGGCACCCGCAAAGAAGAGCTGCTGATCCCCCGCGAAGACCTAAGCCGAATCTGGGTCCTGCGCAAAGTCCTAAACCCGCTCTCGCCAGTAGAAGCCATGGAGTTGCTGATCGACAAACTAAGCAAAACCAAAGGAAACGCCGAGTTCCTCTCCAACATGAGTTCGCTGTAAACAACCGGGCCAAGTTGCGAAAGGGCGCGGCTTCAGCCGCGCCGAAAAGCTCGGGAAGTGCACAATACAAAGCTCGGGAAGGGCACGACTTCAGTCGTGCCGTAAAGCAAACAAAATGAGAGCGGCTTCAGCCGCTGAGGTACGCTCTAAAGCACAATCCCCGACCCCTAACCCCCGACTCGCAACTATTTCCCATCCCCGCAAAAGGTGTCATACTTCCCCAGAGGAAATCTCCACGCCCGAGGACACCGTGCAACCCCAACGAATACTCCGGACCCTCCCCATCTTCTTACTGTTCGCAATCTCCAGCCTGGCGCAGACTCCCCGAGCGCCCACTCCGCCCCCAATCCTGAACGGCCCGGTCGACTCCGATGTCAGCGAAGCTCAACAGCGCCAGGCCCACGAGATGGCCAAGAAAGCCAACCTCGAGCGCCAGGCCGCCCTCAAAGCCGACACCAACAAACTGCTGAAGCTGGCCACCGAACTGAAAAGCTCCGTCGACAAATCCAACGAAAACGTTCTCTCCCTCGACGTGCTGAGGAAGGCCGAAGAAATCGAAAAGCTAGCCCACAGCGTAAGAGACAAAATGAAAGGCCCAAACTAGCAAGTCCAATGTGGAAGCGAGCGACTCGCCCGCTGCCTTTGACCTTGCCTTTGCTCTCGATTCTGCCTTTGATTCTGCCCTTGATTTTCACCCGCGAGGCATGCACTAACGTGGAAGAGCGGCGCTTCAGCGCCGCGCAAAGCCGGCCTTAAAATTAACTCTTGTGATGGCAAATAACATTAACTCTTGTCATTCCGAACCGGGCCAAAGGCCCGGTGAGGAACCTGCTGTTGGTTTTCGCACCGCACCGGGCCTCAAAACAAAAACGCCATCCGGCTCCGCCGGATGGCGTTCGTCAACGAACCAATCTACTCCGCGTCTCCGCTCCGAATCCGCATCCCGTAAAACGACCGGTAAACAAAGAAGAACGAAACCAAAAAGAAAGCCAAAGCCAGCACATTCGTGAGGGTTGCTCCGTTCTCCCTCGCGGCGAGACTCACGGCCAACTCCACCGCCAATAATCCGAAGAGCGTAGTGAACTTGATCACAGGATTCAACGCCACCGAAGATGTATCTTTAAACGGATCGCCCACGGTATCGCCAATCACCGTAGCATCGTGCAGCGGAGTCCCTTTCTGCTTCATCTCCACTTCCACAATCTTCTTGGCATTGTCCCAGGCCGCTCCGGCATTAGCCATAAAAATCGCCTGGTAGAGTCCGAAAATAGCAATCGAAATCAAATAACCAACAAAGAAAAACGGTTCCACGAAAGCGAACGCCAAAGTTCCGAAGAACACCGCAATAAAGATGTTCAACATGCCCTTCTGCGCGTACTTCGTGCAGATCTCGACCACCTTCTTGCTGTCCTCGACCGAGGCCTTTTCCACGCCTTCCAGCTTGATGTTCGCCTTGATGAACTCTACCGCCCGGTAAGCGCCGGTAGTAACAGCCTGCGTTGACGCGCCCGTGAACCAGTAAATCATCGCCCCGCCCGTAATCAGTCCCAGAAAGAAAGGCGCATGCAGCAACGAAAGTTTGTCCACATTGGCACTAAGCCCGTCGGTAAGCGCCATGATGATGGAAAAAATCATCGTAGTAGCGCCCACCACCGCGGTCCCAATCAGCACCGGCTTAGCCGTAGCCTTGAACGTATTCCCCGCGCCGTCATTGGCTTCCAGCAAATACTTGGCGCGCTCGAAGTTCACTCCCATGTTGAAGTCTTTCTTAATTTCACTCACCACATTCGGCACCTGCTCGATCAAAGAAAGTTCATACACCGATTGCGCATTGTCGGTCACCGGCCCATAAGAATCCACGGCGATAGTCACCGGTCCCATGCCCAGAAATCCAAAAGCCACAAGCCCAAAAGCAAACACCGCAGGAGCCAGCATGGTCGCGGCCGCCGCCAGTCCCAGCGTGCTCATGGAATAAGCAATCGCCATCAGCATCATCATCGAGAGTCCAAGGTAGTAACCAGAGAAATTCCCCGCCACAAACCCCGACAAAATTCCCAGCGACGCCCCACCTTCCTCCGCCGAAATCACCACTTCCTTCACATGCCGCGAATGCACCGAAGTAAAAACCTTCACCAGCTCCGGAATGATCGCTCCAGCCAGCGTTCCGCACGAGATGATTACCGCCAGCTTCCACCACTGAGAACTGTCGCCCCCCAACTCCGGAATAATGTAGTAAGAAACTAAAAAGGTCAGGGCGATCGACACCAGAGAAGTAATCCACACCAGCGAGGTCAGCGGATGCTCGAAATTCATCTCATCCGCATTGCCAAACTTAGCCTTGGCAATAACCGCATTCAGAAAGTAAGAACCCGAACTCGACACCAGCATCATCACGCGCATCACAAAAATCCAAACCAGCAACTGCACCTGCACCGTAGGACTCTTCACCCCCAACAGAATAAAAGTAATCAGCGCCACGCCCGTAACGCCGTACGTCTCGAATCCATCCGCCGAAGGCCCCACCGAATCGCCCGCATTGTCGCCCGTGCAATCGGCAATCACGCCCGGATTCCGCGCATCGTCTTCCTTGATCTTGAAAACAATCTTCATCAAGTCCGACCCAATATCCGCAATCTTGGTGAAGATGCCGCCCGCAATCCGCAAGGCCGCCGCGCCCAAAGATTCGCCAATCGCAAATCCAATAAAACACTGCCCGGCATAGTCGCCGGGAACGAACAAAAGAATGATGAGCATCATCAACAGCTCGACGCTGATCAACATCATGCCGATGCTCATACCTGCTTCGAGAGGAATCTGATATACCGGATACGGCTTGCCAGGAAGCGAGGCGAATGCCGTTCGCGAGTTGGCGAACGTATTCACGCGAATTCCGAACCACGCGACGCCATAACTGCCCGCGATGCCGATCACGCTGAACGCCAGGATGATCAGCACGCGCGCCGCGTCATATTTCAACAGCAAGCCGAAATACAACAAAATGATGACCGCGATGAACACCCACAGCAGCAGCAGGAACCTGCCTTGCGTCACCAGGTAAGTCTTGCAAGTCTCATAAATCAGCTCCGAGATCTCCCGCATCGCGCGATGCACCTGCAGATTCTTGAGCCGCATATAAATGACCATGCCAAACCCAAGCCCAAACAGGCAAAACAAAATGCCGATCATCAACAGCCGGTGCCCGTCGATCGCACCATTCAAAAACGACACCGAAGAAAGGTCCGGAAGTTTCAGCGAAGCCTCGCCACCAGCCTCCGGCGAAGATTGCGATGCGGCTGCCACCGCGGTGACGGTAAGCAGCGCGGCAGCGGCGAAAGTCTTTTTCAGAACTACAGTTGCCAGACGGCAGCCTCGGAACGCAGCATTAGCGAGCCAGGTGCGCATAATAGGTCCTCCACATGGGATCGGTTTTCAGGAATATTGCAAACGTGTTTAGGCACTGCCTTCCGGCGAAATCCCGCACCCGAGCACGCCCGTGCACATCGCAGGATTCACTCACCGGAATTCCGAACACGCTTCCACCGCAAAACCTACAACGGAGTGTTGGAGCTTGGCCGCGTCGGAGTAAGCGCCCGAACCGGAAAAGACCGAAAACCACTTCCGCCCGGACGCACCACGAAACTGGCATTTATAACACGTTGCAGGGCAAGGGTCAATCGCGGCACGAACAGGGTAGTGGTGCAGTTTAATTGTCATCCTGAACAACCGTTTTTTGCGCAGTGAAGGATCTGGGCGAGCCGCGCGACGGGTCGCGTTTTCTTGCGACCCATCAATCGCGCGTTTGGCTCGCTTCCTCATCAAACTGCACCACTACCGCGAACCGGGCGCTGTCTGAAAAAAATTATCCGCGACAAAGTAAACGGAAACTCACCGGACCCTCTTCATCGCGAATTTACCAGTGGAATTCCCATAGGCAAGATACGTGCCATCGATTTCGTTGTCGGCACCCTCACCCGCAACCGACGCCCCGCTCAGTTGGAGGTCAAACTTGCTGCACTGAAAATGCATGGCGATCCTGCCATCGGTTACACTTCCGGTGATCGGGCACGCCTCTTCTTTGTTGTCGAGACGTTTGCCCGACGTTGGGTTGCAGAAGTAACTGCCCGACAGGCGGTTGGAGACTTGGGTCAGTTCGATCCTGTTGGATGCTCCGCCCGACAACCATCCGATCGTCCAATTCCCCGTCAGACCCTTGGAGGTTTGCGCCCGAGCCGCGAAAGCCAGCGCAATCATGACCAGAATCAAGTTCACCAGCCGCCTCATGCTTCCTCCGCAGCGAAACCAATCGCTGCCCTCTTCCCAGACCCTGATGCTTTGCCAGTATAGCAGCGACATAAACCTCGGACTGGTGGCAGGCCGTCCTAGCTTCAAAGCCGAGCCAAGCTCAACCGGCTCTCGCCAGCGTCGGCCACCCATTCCGGCTTTCACGAGCCACCGGCCGCCGCCTCTACAGCCTTTCCCCGACCCCAACTACACAATGTATCCTATCGAACCCTCTCCCAAATTCTGGCACCTTCACATCGATAAGGAGGTCGCCAGCCATGAAACGGATCGCCTCAATCTGGCCCTACGTCCTGGTAGCCGTCGCCGTCACCGGACTCCTCTATCAGTTCTGGCTGACCCATCCCTAAATTCTTCCAAGCCCTCATTCATACCGCCCGCGTCTCTCCCCACCGCCAAAAGCCCCACAACTCGCGCAAGCGAGAAGTGGGGCTCTTTGCCCGTGTGGAACGGACACTCCCTTCGGCAAGCTCAGGGCAGGCTCTGTCCGCTGCCTTTGCTCTTGGTCTTGCTTTTCACTGATCACTGGCCACTGATCACTGGCCACTGCTACCCAGCCACTCCCAAGCCTCCCGATACCCCTCCCACCGCGGATTCCGACTCTTCAAATCCGGAAAAAACCGCAAACTCTTCACCCCGGCAATCGCCCCCACCGGCAGCAAATACCAAACTTCTTTCCCCTCCGCGATCACATGCGCCGCCAGCACATCGATATCGGCCGCCGTATAAGTCTTCTTCCCTCCGCCCCGCGACGAATAAACCGGCTGCACCTCATATCCCCCGCGATAAAGCCGCCCCGTCCCCTTAACCTGCACCCGCAGCAACCGCCCGCCCGGACGCGCCCATACAATAAAGTCGCACTTCTCGCTGTCTCCCCAAGGCACCGCCAACCCAAATCCCAAAGCCTGCGCCCGCACCAAAAACGCCGCCTGCGACCACTCCCCCATCCGCTTAGGATTCCCCCCAGCCCGCTCCCACCAAGACCCCTCCGGCTCCGCCACAGCAAATATCCAAGGCAAATACCCCGGCACCACCCCCGAGTCCCCATCATCCCACTCCGCCATAACCAATCCTCCATTCCCAAACCCAAAGAAAAATTTGTCATTCCAAGTCCGTCCGCCGCCGCGAAGCGGCAAGGACGAGCGAGGAACCCGCTGTCCCCCGCACCCCACCACCAACCATAGCCCTTCCCATTTCGGAACGATGTGACATCTGAACATCCCCACCCTGTGGAAATCGGAGCCTCAGCCGTCATAAAAACAGCTCATGTGGCAGCGGGCGACTCGCCCGCTGCCTTTGACCTCGTATCCACAAAAACAAAAGTGGGTGCCCCATCTTTCGCGTCCTTTGCGAAAGGTGGGAACCACGAACGCCTGCAGCGCCGCTCTTGACGTTGCTGTTGCTTTTGCCCGTGTGGAACGGACACTCCTGTCCATTGCCTTTGACGTCGACCTTGACCTCGCCGGCACCCGAATCAGAAGGGGGTGCCCCATTTCTCGCGTTCTTTGCGAGAAGTGGGAACCACGGACGCCCGCACCGCCGCCTTTGACGTTGATGCTGCCCTTGCCCGTGTGGAACGGACACTCTTGTCCGTTGCCTTTGACGTTGATTTTGCCTTTGACTTTGGTCTTTGACCGCGATCTTGACTGCCGGGGCTGGGAGGATTCGTATCAGGGTATGCCTTCAGGCATACCGCGAAGCCGGCACGACCGTGGAAGAGCGGCGCTTAAGCGCCGCGTAAAGCAGGGAGGGCGGAGCAGGCCTTCAGGCCTGCGTCAAAGGCCATCATTCTGAACCGGGCTTCAGCCCCCGAGGGACGTGCACGGACCACGAGGAAACCGCGCACACCGCCCCACCAAACCCCAGCCGCAAAGCGGCGACAGAATGCAGCCCACAGCCTGCCCTGAGCTTGCCGAAGGGGCGCAAGCCCTCGGTTAGCAGAAGAAGAAGAACCAAGTCCCGTCAGGGACGACAGAAAAACTGCAAGTGTGGAAGCGGGCGACTCGCCCGCTGCCTTTGACGTTGAAGTTGACTTGATTCTGATCTTACCCGCGGCCGGGATCTTGACTGAGCATGCGCCACCACAAAAGTGGGTGCCCCATCTTTCGCGTCTTTTGCGAAAGGTGGGAACCACGAACGCCAGCAGCGCCGGCCTTTGACGTTGCTCGCGTGGAACGGACACTCCCGTCCGTTGCCTTTGACGTTGATTTTGACCTTGACCGGACCCCCATCGAAAGTGGGTGCCCCATCTTTCGCGTCTTTTGCGAAAGGTGGGAACCACGGGTGCCTGAAGCGTGGGCCCTTGACGTTGATGTTGGCGGGGTGGAGCATGCCTTCAGGCCTGCGTCAAAAGGCCGTCGTTCCGAACCGGGTTTCAGCACCGGAGGGACGTGCACGGCCTCGCGGGGAAAGCGCGCAGACCGACCCACCAAACCCCAGCCGCAAAGCGGCGACAGAATGCAGCCCAGGGCGCAAGCCCTGGGTAACCAGAAAAAAGAGGGAACCAAGTCCCGCAGGGACGCCGGAAAAACTGCAAGCGTGGAAGCGGGCAACTCGCCCGCTGCCTTTGCCGTTGAAGTTGACTTCGATTGTGATCTTCTCCGCGGTCGGGATTTTGACTGAGCGTGCGCTGCCACAAAAGTGGGTGCCCCATCTTTCGCGTCTTTTGCGAAAGAGCCTGCCCTGAGCCTGCCGAAGGGTGGGAACCACGAAGGCCCGCAGCGCCGCCTTTGACGTTGATGCCGGAGGGTGGAGCAGGCCTTCAGGCCTGCGCCAAAGCCCATCATTTTGAACCGGGCTTCAGCCCCCGAAGGAGATGCACGGACCCACGGGCAAAGCGCGCAGAACGAACCACCAAACCCCAACCGCAAAGCGGCGACAGAATGAAGCCCAGGGGCGTAAGCCCTGGGTAAGCAGAAAGCAAGGAACCAAGTCCCGCAGGGACGGCAGAAAAACCGCCCGGGGAGAACGGACACTCCTGTCCGTTGTCTTTGACGTTGATTTTGACTTCGACCGCACCTTAATCAGACGAGGGTGCCCCATCTTTCGCGTCTTTTGCGAAAGGTGGGAACCACGGACGCCTGCAGCGCTTGCCTTTGACGTTGCTTTTGATTTTGATCTCGACCTTCGGGGCAAGAAGACTTGTGTCAGGGTATGCCTTCAGGCATACCGCAAGCCCGCACACCGTAGAAGAGCGGCGCTTCAGCGCCGCGTAAAGCGGAACGCTTACCAATCGCAGCGTGCGGAAGTATACTAGTTGTGCGAACAATATGCTTCGCTACAAGTTATGAGAATAACTAAACTCCGGGTCGAGCAGCTGTTCGGGATTTTCAAACACAACGTCAGCATGAATCTCGACGACCGAATAACGATCATTCACGGCCCGAATGGATACGGAAAAACAACCATCCTGAAGCTCGTCGACGGACTATTCGGCGGTCGCTACTCCGAGCTTCGCAATACAGAATTCAAGACGTTCTCTGTGACGTTCGACGACGACCGGCGGATTTCTGTTACGCGCCGGAGGAAGGGAAAGGGCCGAAACGAGGCCTACAACCTCGAGATAACACTCCACAGGGCAAAGGGCTCAGAATCGCAGCAAGTAACGCTTTCACCCATGTCCCCGTCCGATATGGGCGTTCCAGCCTCTTACATCGAACACACACTTCCCTTCGTTCGACAGGTCGGAGAGGCAACGTTTCTTGATCGGAGGACAGGAGAGCAACTGAGCCTGGAGGAGATAACGGACCTATTTCCAAACCACCTACCTAGGAACATCGGCCACCTTGCTTCGATCAGGGAGCCCGACTGGCTGACCGCGATTCGAAAATCAGTAAAGGTAAGATTCATCGAGAGCCAGCGACTCCTGAGGCTGGGCAAACGGCGGGAGCCACGGGACGAAGAGGAGGCAGTGCGTCCAGCAGTGACCGTTTACGCCAGAGAACTCTCCAAGCGCATCCAGGAAAAATTGGCGGAGTACGGAACCTTGTCGCAATCGCTCGACCGATCATTCCCGAAGCGGCTCGTCGAGCAAGTCCGCAACGGCCACGATAAGCAGCCATCGGCTGACGAACTCAAAGACAAATTGCAGCAACTGGAGGAGAAGCGGGTCCGCCTGACCGAGGCGGGATTGCTCGACAAAGACTACGAGCAGTACGAGTTGGGCAATTACACGCTCGAACCGACTCTTACTTCCAGTGTCCTTCCGGTTTACGTCAGCGACGTGGAGCAGAAGCTAACTGTTTTCAACGAGATCGCACAAAAGATCGAGGCTCTGAGGCAAGTCGTAAATGCGAGATTCCAATATAAAACGATGTCCATCAGCAAGGAGAAGGGCTTCGAGTTTTTTACTCAATACCCAGGCGTACCCGCGATTAGGCTTTCGCCCTCGCACCTGTCCAGCGGCGAACAACACATGCTCGTGTTGCTCTACGAACTTCTCTTCACGGTCGAGCCAAATTCCCTGATCATGATTGACGAACCAGAAATTTCTCTTCACGTCGCTTGGCAGCTGGAGTTCCTCATCAACCTCAAAAGGATTACCGAACTCGCCTCCATCGACGTTCTCATCGCAACGCATGCTCCGGGCATCATTAATGACCGCTGGGACCTCACCCAAGAGCTGAAGGCTCCCACGGAGCCGAAGTGACGATCCTCACGGGGCCGATTGTCGCCAACCTCGTGAGAATGAGCCGTCAAGTCGAGAAAAACAAGACGGCGCTACTCGTGGAGGGTGACGGGGACTCACGTCTTTATAGAAAAAGCACGGACGACGCGGTCTGCAGGGTATTCGTCGCCGGCAACAGACCAAACGCCGAGTACGCGCTAGCCGACCTCAGGGCCTCCGGCGAACTCGGCGTCCTCGCTGTCGTGGACGCGGACACCGACCATCTCGAAGGGAGGGTTTCCCCAAGTCGCGACCTCCTGCTAACGCATACCCGCGACTCAGAGTGCCTAATCCTCAGGTCCACGGTCCTGAGAAATCTGCTTGTCGAGTACAACCTTAGTGAAAACGCCTTCGGTCCCGATCCAGAGGCGGCAGCCGTATTGGCAGCCAAAGAAATTGCCTACTTGAGGTGGCTTTCCAGGCGGAATGGCTGGGGCCTAAAGCTCGACGACCTGGAATTCGACCGATTCAT
Source organism: uncultured Acidobacteriaceae bacterium (assembly GCA_963832755.1). Classification (GTDB taxonomy): domain Bacteria; phylum Acidobacteriota; class Terriglobia; order Terriglobales; family Acidobacteriaceae; genus Sulfotelmatobacter. The sequence continues at coordinate 209,308 of CAWHVM010000001.1, forward strand.
TGACGCAAGCGACCTGAAATGCAGGGCCCAAGACCTGTTCGTCGAAGCAATCCGTGTGAGCTCCGGAAGCCCGTTGACGACGGTCGACTTGGCGCGGGAAGTCGCCGCCGCACCCGACCGCGATCCCTTCAAGGTTTCGCGCGGCCATGACGTAACCTCGATAATTGCGTGGGCGATAAAGGCTAGGACCGCCAAAAAGAAAAAGCTTGGGGCGAAAATCACTTCGTTTCTCATTGAGGGCCACTTGCGGCTTGGATACTCGCGAGAAATGTTCCAGACAACGGATCTCCATCGCGAGATTCAGGCCTGGGAAACTAGAAATGTCCCATTCAAGATCCTCAAATGATCCAGCCTCACGCACTTTAGCCGCTTGACGGGCACCCAGACTCACCTCACCCCCACCTGCCAAAACAAAAACGCCCAACCATCCGTAAACTCCTCAACCCTCTTCCCCAAAGGCGTCCCCACCCCATGCCCAGCCTGTGATTCAACTCTCAACAAAACCACCCGCTTCGAAACGCTCTGCATCAACGCCGTCATCTTGAAAGCATGCATAGGGTCAATCCGAGAATCCGACTCCCCAGTCATAAACAAAACCGCCGGATACTCCACCCCAGCCCGCACATGGTGATAAGGAGAGTAAGCATAAAGCCACTTAAACTGCTCCGCATTCTCCGCCGTCCCATACTCCGAAACCCAAAGCCGCGCCATCTGAAAATTCTGGTAATGCAGCATGTCCAGCAACGGCACCCGGCAAACCGCCGCCCGAAACAACTCCGGACGCTCGGTCATCACCGCCCCCACCACCAAACCGCCATTCCCCCGTCCCTCAAGAGCCAGATGATTCGAGTCCGTATATTTCTCGGAAATCAGATACGAAGCCGCCGCAATCATGTCATCAAAAACATTCTGCTTCTTGTCCAGCATCCCAGCCCGGTGCCAGTCTTCCCCAAACTCCCCTCCGCCGCGTAAATTAGCCACGGCATAAACCCCTCCATGCTCCAGCCATAGATAAATGTCGCTAGAGAACGCAGGCGTAAGCGAGACATCAAACCCGCCATACCCCGTCAACAAAGTAGGATTCGTCCCATCCCTCTTCAATCCTTTCTTGTAAACCAGAAACAGAGGCACGCGAGTCCCATCCTTCGACCGATACCACTCCTGCGAAACCTCATAAGCCGCAGCATCAATCGAAGGCGCATCCACCTTGGCCCAAACCCACGTATCAAACACCGGACCTACGTTAAAATTCCCGTTGGCGGTCCTCGCTTGGATGGGGGTCGGATCGATGCGATAGATTGTGGGCGGAACCGTGAACGATTCGAATCCGTAAAAAATTTCGTCACGATCCCACTTGCCACCTGAACCGAAAACCGTCCCGATCCCAGGCAGAGCGAGATTACCGACCAGCTTCCCCTCAAGATCGAAAAGCTTTAGCTGTGACGAAGCGTCCTGCTCATACTGCGCAAAAATCTTCCCGCCACAAATCGAAGCGTCCTTCAACACCCCGCCCGTCTGCGGGATGATTTCCTTCCAGTCGTCGCGCTCGTAATCCCCAGCCTCCGCCACAAACATGCGAAACCGCGGAGCGTCCTCATTCGTAACGATGTAAAGCCGCCCGTTGTAAACCGTAGCGGAGTAAAGAAAATCTTTCCCGATAGTAATGCGTGTAGGCGGAGTGCCTTTCCGCAAATCCATCAAAAACAATTCAGTCTTGGTCCAGCCCTGCGAAACCGAGATCAGCAGCAAGCGCCCATCGTTGTCCAGACGAACGTCCGGCCAATCCTCCGCGTCGCGCCCCTCGCCAAAAATCGGATCATCCTTCTCCGGATCGGTTCCCAACAAGTGATAAAACACATGCCGGTGATATCGCTCCTGTCCCTCCGGAACATCACCCTTCTTCGGATACCGCGTGTAATAAAATCCCGAGTTGTCGTGCGACCAGGCAATGCTGCAAGCCTGCGTGCGCGAAATCGTATCCGGCAAAATTTTTCCAGTCCTGGTCTCGATAATGTGCAAGGTGCTCATCTCCGACCCGCTGGAAGAAGTCCCGTAAGCGACATACTTCCCATGCTCGGCAGGCCAGAACCAGTCCAGCGCCACAGTCCCATCCGCGGCCAAAAGATTCACATCCACCAGCACCCGATCTTTTCCATCAATCCCTTCCCGCACATAAAGCACCGGCTGGTTCTGCACGCCGTCGCGCCGAGTATAAAAATAATACTTCCCCCCAATCCGCGGCACGCCAATGTTCCCAATGCGGAGCAACTCCGAAAGCCGCGCATGAATCGCCGCGCGTCCAGGAAGCGGATCCAGCAAGCTCCGCGTATAAGCCATTTCCGCAGCAACCCACTTCCGAGTGTCCGGACTGGCAGCATCCTCCAGCCACTTGTACTTATCCACAATCTTGGTCCCATAAAAATTCTCCGGCAGCGGCCGCACCTCAGCCACCGGAGGCCCAACCGGGGCAGCACCAGCCCCAGCAACACTCTGCCCACCCGCGCGCCCCTGAAATGGAGTCAAGAAAAAAAGCACCGCAGCAAACGCCCAAACCAAACGCCCGCCCACCCCCATGAAACACCTCAAAGCAACGAATCGCAGTGAACCAGCGCCGACACCAGCTATTGAGAAATTCGAGAATTCCTCAGCACTCAAGCCCAGGTAGGTCCCCATGCACTATTAGGGCACCGCCCAAGCCTACACAACATTTTCAGATCACACACCAGGATGCTATGATAAATAAGCCAGAACGGAAGTTGCCAAAACGCGAGCACGGTGGACGCGATTGCCAAAGCCAATTGTCCGAAGGCACCGCGAAAAACACATCAAGCAAAAGCCAGCGCGCAATTGCGAGGGCTTCCAGAATGCAGCGCGCGCTCCGCGCGCGCTGCAACAACACTCCTCAGTAGCTCAATGGCAGAGCATCCGGCTGTTAACCGGAGGGTTGTAGGTTCGAGTCCTACCTGAGGAGCCATTCTTTCAGTATCTCTCTTTAAGCCTGCAACTTCCGCAATCCCCCAAAGACGCTTTGACGGAAGTTTGACGTGTCTTCGCACTGGGACTAAGGCAAGATTCCCTCTCCGCCTTAGTTCCACAGGCTCAAGGAGATCGTAGCGATGGCGAACAGACGTGTGCGGTTGGTGCGGAACGTGAAACTCAACGGGAAGCCGACTTTCGTGGCTCCGGTGATCACACCCAAGGGTTCAGTCAGCACGGAGATGGTCCTTTATAAAGGACAGCGGTTGAAGGTTCCGACTGATGCCGGGATTTGGTACATCCGCTGGGAAGAAGGCCATAGGCCGAAATGGCAGCGGTGCCAGTCGATGTCGGACGCGCTCCATCAGAAGACCTGCAAACAGATCGAACTCCAAGCCGTCTCGGTCGGGATCGATGTCAACGTGAGCAACCCGTCCCGGCTCAAACTGGCCGAGGCATTCAAGCAATACATCGCGGATCAGAAGGTTCTGAATCGCAGCAAGAAAACTCTGGCCGCTCACCGCGTCACAACCGACACATTCCTGAAATCCTGCTCCCGAACCTTCCTCGACCAAGTGGAGCGCACCGATCTGCTGAAATACGCAGCCAACCTACGCAAGAACGGGCTTTCGGAGCGAACCATTCACACGCGTTGGATATCGATGCTGACGATCCTGAAGTTCTTCGGCATACGAGGCGTGACGAAGCGCGGCGACACTCCGCGTTACGTGGAGAGCGAACCGGAAGCGTACACGACCGCAGAACTGGATGCGCTCTTCAAAGTCTGCAAGCCGAATCATCACTTGGTGTACACCTTTTATTTGCGGACTGGCTTCCGAATGCAGGAGGTAATGTACCTACAGCGTGCCGACTTGGATTTCGAGAATCGTACGGTGCGAGTGAAGGCGAAGCCGGAGTATGGCTTTGTTCCGAAGCGATGGCACGAGCGCAGCATACCGCTCGAAGAAGGTCTTGCTGTTGCGTTAGAGGCTCATTGTAGGCATTTGAAGTCGTCGGACCTTGTCTTCCCCACGCGGAAAGGGAAGCCGAACGGGAAACAGCGACTGACTCTAACGCGGCTCGCGAAGCGCGCAGGCATGGACGACAGTAGGTTCTGGCTTCACAAGTTCCGTGCGACGGCGGCGACGAATTGGCTGCGTGGTGGGATTGATCTGCGGACAGTCCAGATGCTGCTCGGGCACCGCTCGCTCGAATCCACGCTGCGTTATTTGAAACCGATGGCTGGCTCCGACCTGCATCAGAAGATGAGCGGCCTGTACGCTGCCGCGCCATCAGGTTCGTAAGCGTCGTCCTGAGCCAACATCCCGCGAGCGTGTGCCCAGTCCGAACGCTGGGTTCTCCGCAAATTAACTCCTGCAAGATACATCGTATACGAGGCTCCACGTTCGGTGGAGTGTGGGTACCGAAGACTTCCGGTCATCGGCAGATTTCAAATGTCAAAATCTGGCGATGGCCGACATGATCTCTCTCGAAGTTGAGCAGCACCAAACTAAAGGAGAAATCAAATGGCAAACCGAAGCAAACTTCAAGAGGCAACTTTCAAGGTCGTAACGATCCAGAACCTGAAACGCGGGTTGGTCAAGGAGATGGGCGAGTTCGCTGCCCGTCGCAACTCGGTGACATTCTCGGACTTTGTCACCGCCTTCGCTGGACGCCAGTTCAACGGCAAGAAGGCTAACCAGTTCCAAATCCGTCGCCACGTTTCATGGATGAAATCGCACGGCGTCCTCAAAGTTGCTGCGCAAGCGAAGGCAGCGAAAGCGGGTGCACGCTAATGACTAAATCACACGCGGCTGAATTCGTCTCGTCTCTTCCCCGCAACAGCAGGAATGCACTGAGGGTAATCTTGGCAAGCGAACAGGGTGCTGCGAAACTTCGGGTAGCACTCGGCATGGGAGAAGGAGCAATGACACAACCGGATAAAGCGACTGGCCTCGCACGCGCTGGCCGCACCATCGAACTGTTTCTCGACACACCCACTTTGAACTGGAGGCAGGCCATGAGAATCGCCGCAATGTTCGTCATCGGGCTGGTGCTCGGAGGTCACTCCTTCGCGCAAACGGCTGGGTTGCAAATGCACGTTACTTCGATCCACAAGGCCACGCGGGATGACGAGAAAACCTATCACACCGCGTTCAACCAAGACATGATCGTGGGAACCATCGGTAACAAACGATACACTCTCGAAGAACTGAAAACTTGGGGCATGCCCACGCTCGAAGTCGGGCAGGATTACAACGTGGTCAAGGCGGACGGCAAAGCGGTGAAGTTCGTCGTGCACGGCAAGAAGCGCGATGAAACTCTGAGCCTGAACGTGGTCACGGTCGAAGAAGTCGATGCCAAATAAACTTACCGGAACGCCCCCCCACTCAGCCGCTCTTCGGAGCGGCTTTCTTATTGCGATGAGAGATTTGATATGACCATGTCAAATGTCAAGCCATCTGGGTCAGTGATTTGAGGAACGAAGGGAGGCTCGCCCGGCTCGCCCTCCGGGTTCGCTGAGGGGTGGCCCAGACGAATGGTGCAATGCAGTTTGCGTTGCGGGCTGAGAAACTTGTGGAGGCCTTCCAAGGTTGCAGGCTTCAGGTCGGGCCAGTACAGTGCGATGAGCCTGCGGAGTTCGCGGTTAGAGATGCGAAGAAGGTTCGTCACGTAAACGACGCTCGGCGTTGTTCGCGCCAGTGTGGCAATCCATTCTTTGCGAGGAGTTTCCCAGTCCATTGTGATCAAGCTTTCACGATGACGCGAATCCGCCGCGTCTTTCCTTCCGTCCACTGCTGAACTACTCGCAGCTTTTCGCCACAGCACGGGCAGGGCTGAATCAGTGACTGCGCTCTCGACTTAGCAACGTTCTCAGCAAAACCCTTGATGGTCGGAACTGGTTTGGGAGTGCGCCACTTGAAAGCCTCACACTCGATGCAGCCAACCTTTTTCGAAATCTCAACTCCGTGCGGGCACGCCATGGTTAGCCCTTTGCGTTGTCGTCCACAACGACAGTCGTTCGCTGCGAATCGGGAGCCGGGTCTGGAGCGACGACGGGAAGCTGGCCCGTCTTCAACGACATGAGTGCCTGTCCTGCTTTGCCCACTCCGTATGGCATGGTGGTGAGCACAGCGAGTGCGCCAATAATCATTGGAAGGTTCGGGAGCCAGATGGCCAGTTTGTCGGTCGGCTGATAGAAGCAATGCCGAATGGTGAAGCCGATGATGAGCATCGTCCAGATGCTGAGGATGCCAGACAGGATGCGGCTGGAGGAAGGCGCACCGTTCTCACTGAACGCTTTGCCGAGAAAGGACCAGATTTTGTCCCAAGGAATTTTCATAAGAATAGGGCAGACAGTCTGGCACCGTGTTGGCTAACGGCTCAGCCCAGAGATGGCTGCCCTAAACGCCCCGACTAATTATTACTTGCGCTCGCGGAGGATGGTTGCAATTTCGGTGAGTGTGCTCGCTTGCTCTCTCAGAAGCGTGACGGTTTCGGTCGTGCTGGCTTCGATGTGCGACAAGTGATTGCTTTTCAAATCCCAGAGCCACTTGAGAGCCGGGAGCGCGAGGCTGAGCAACAGTACCGATGTGACGCCAATGATCGGAGACCAGTAGCGGAGTGCATCAATGGTTTCGTTGGCGTTCGGCAAGTGGCTCTCCCTGAAATTACTTCTGAAAGCTATTTCTTCGTGCCAATCGGTGGAGGAGCGAAGGCCGCGATCAGCGTTAAAAAGATCGTCCATTCCTCTGGCGTGAAAGTGCCATCAGGAGTGGCGGACGGAGCCGTGTGGAAGGTCACCATCATGGTGCCGATGCCCAGCGTGTTGGTTGGGAGGTTCAAGATCATTGTTTTATCCTCTGGGCCAAGTCTGGCCGTACGGAATATTCACGAAGGCGATGGGCGGATTGCCCATGGCGACATTCGTCATTTCGTCATCGCTGTTTGCGACCTGTCCTTGGCTGACGCCGTTTCCGGGACAGGGAAATCCTGTGCCGTTGACAACACCGATGATGTAGCGCAACTCGACCAAGATCATGTCCCAAGCCGTCGATGTCAGAGACGCGGCGACGGTCAGGCTTCCGGGCGAGGAGTTGGAGTTATCGAGCAGGGCCACGATCACATCGCTGCTGCTGGTCTCTTGCTGTCGCACGGTTCCGGTGGTGGCTGTGAAGGAGTCCGATGTGATGTTCCCCATACCCGCCACGATGGTGTTTCCACCAGCATCGTCTGTGTTCAAAGAATCCGATGCCGTGCCGCTCGTGCCAGAAGTTGTGACGTAGTTGGTCGCGCTGACCGCTGTGACTCCCGAGTACTCTTCGAGTACAACGCCCATGTTCGCTGAGCCAGTCCAATTGAACATGAAATATGGAGAGTAACTGACGAACTCGATGATGAAGCAATAGAGGTTCCCGATCACAGGACCGGGAGTGATGCTCATGCCAGAGGAGTAGCCGGAGTAGGGCGTGACGGTGAAGCCTGTCACTGCTGCGTCGAACTGCACAAAGATGATGGCGACGTTACCACTCGTTCCGCTGTAGCTTTGAAACAGCAATGATGTGGTAGGGCTGCTCGTGTACCATGTTGTACCACCGACCGGAGTTGCCATTACTCATACCTCATCAGGAGCGATGAGTATGGGCCGTTCACGAATTGATAGAACTGGCCCGAGCTACACGCGAGGTAGGTGTGGCTCACCCCGTACACCGTAATCGCGGCTGTCGCAGCCGGAACGAAGTCTTTATTGCTTCCAAGCAGTAGATCTGGTGTCGGGTTGCTGAGGCCACCGATGTTCTGCACGATTGGGCTGGCTAAAATCGCTCCGCCACTGCTCCATGAAGCGGAGCCGCTGTAATTGGGATAAGCCGCCATCACATAGTTGTTCGTGTCCATGATGGTGGACCCACCATTGCTCCCAAACACAGTCTGGAAGAACTTACCATTGTAGGATCCCGCCCACAGTTGCACATAATTGCTGGTGGCGTTTCCACTGCCATCTCGTGATCGAGCGATGATGATGTAAACGATGTTGTACTCGTCCGGAGAACTGACACCAGCATTCCACATGCAGAAGCGAATGGAACCCGAGTCACCTGAGGCATAGCAGGGTAGCAAATTTGTCGTGCTGGCACTTTGACACTTGAAATTGTATGTTCCGCCACCGCCATAAATACGAGTGCTGTAGGGTGTCAGCAAGTTGCCTGCGCCGTCAGTTCCGTTCGTGCCAATGGTCAGGCCGAAGTTCGGGATGCTCGAACCATCGGCCCAGAACTCGATCTTCACCGTAATTTTGGTAGCCGAGCTCAGGCCGTCTGCTGATTGGAAGACAGCGTAGTAACCAGCAGCCGAGGGAACACTGCCTGAAGCCGGGAAGGTGCCCTGCCCAGAGTCAGCAGTTTGCGTCCAGCCGAACGCGAGGAACTGCTGGTACATCCAGTACGCCCATGCGTTGAAGTTCGTAAGCGATGAGCCGTCTGCGTACGCGTTTGTGGTTGCTGTTGCCATGTTAGGTCTCCATTGGTAAATACGTCAGAGTCGCTTCACACACCTGAGCCACTCCTGAATTGTTCGTGATGATGTAGCTGATGTCGCCAGTCGGTGAGCCAGAATCGTCTGAGCCGAATGCGCCGGGACTCATGTTCCAAGTCAAGCCAGTGATCGAGTTCAGAACCAGATCGCAGATGCAGCCATTCGCTGTTGCGCTGCTCAGGAAAGACGATGGACTTCTATCAGCATCATCGGTCGCGGCTGCACTCGTACTGTAGAGACGCAGTCTCAGCGGCACAGTTGCGGCCACAATTAAGAGCGTGAAAGACTTCGCAAGCGACACAGTGCCAGTTGCCTGAGCGTTCGGAGCAAGGCTCGAACGTCGTGATAGTCGCAGTAGTACGTGCGAGACTACCTCCACCGCCACCACCCGTGCCACCACCTGAGCCAGCCGGACCTTGTGGACCCGTGGGACCAGTAGCCCCTGCTGGCCCTGTCGCACCTGCCGCACCAGCGGGACCAGTGGGACCAGCCGCTCCAGACGGTCCAGTGGCTCCAGCCACTCCTGCTGATCCAGTCGGACCTGTCGCGCCTTCTGGACCTTCGGGTCCAACGACGCTCATGATGAAAACCCAAGTGCCTTCTTGAAACTGCCACACGTATCCCCAGATCGAATCGAGATACATATCGTTCTGGTTCGCATAGATTGGCGGCGACAGATCGTTCGGATCGCCCTCGCCTGAGTACCATTGCGAGCCTTCGGGTCCAGCGGGTCCGGTCGGACCAACAGGACCAGTGGCGTTGACCCACGCGGTACCGTTGTAAATCAGAAGGTCGCCTTCGACCGGGTCAGTGATGTCTGTGTCGGCAAGATGATCCAGTCGTCCGTTGCCGAGTTCGCTGAGTGGGATTTGCCCTGTGACATCCAGAGATGGATAGCCACCCGCTGCATCCTTCGCGCTCTTGACTTGATAAACCCCACTGAGGTCGGGGATGTCCGATGCTTGCATCGTCCATGCCTTCCAGTTCGTGCCGACGAATTTGAACCACTGACCGTTAGCAGGAGTGGTTGGATCGACAGGCTCTCCCTGAATGCCGATGACTTCTGGAGAAGACCATGAGCCTCCGAGGTCACCCGTGAGGCGAACGACGCCACCGGGACCAGTGGGACCAGCAAGCGGAACTTCAGCCGACACTTCCGGATTAAACGGGTTGTCGTTGTTCACCTGCCAGCGGACGTTCTGATAGCCAGCTTCCGCTGTCGGTTCGTTGCCGTATTGGATGTTGATTTCAGCCATTAGTTTTTGACCGACACGACGATGTAGTCAGCGTCGTTCACTTGTCCTGTTGGGAAAATCTGCCCTTCGTCGGGATACAGAGGAGCAATCACGAACGACGCATATGGCGACTGAGCCGAGAGGAACATCGGCTGCTCCCATCCGTTCAAGAAGAAGCCACCGACTCCACCACCGTTGATCTCAGTAGTGGGGAGCCATCCGTCATCGAAAAAGCCTTCAACCGTTGCCTGACTCCCGACAGCCAACGTTGGACCGGAAGCAGCACCACTGATCGTGATGTCAACGGGAGCGTACATCTCCAGTTCGACATCGGTCGCATCGCTGGAGAGGCAATACCACGTGCCGTTCAGGAGCGAAGTGTCGAAGCCATAGCTGTCAATCCCACTGAAACCAACAATGGTGATCATCAGGGTGTGCAGGCCGTTGCTCGCGCCACCCGTGATGCCACCCGAGCAAGCGATGGTCACGTTCCCGAGGCCATCGTTGCTATATGAAGTGATCGCAAAGGACACTGATTACTCCCATAGAATTGCAGGGCAGCGATTGTTGTTGGCGTTTATGGTCGAGTTCTGGCTCACCATGTAGGTATGAGGCGCACCGTACACGGAGACTGAAATCTGCTCGCCATCTACCGACACATCGCCGTTCGGAATCGCGACCGCTTGAAACAACGGGTTGCCCACGTAGCCAATCAGCGGGAAGATTGGGAGTGCCGGCACCAATCCATTCTGCTGGTAGGAACTCTGGGCACCGTCGATGGTTTCCCAGAACGTGTCGATTGCGTTCGGGCAGCGCGTGCCTGCGCTCTGCTTGAAAATTTGCTGCTGGTACTTGGCGTAGCTACCCTGAGCACTGAGCACAGTGAAGTACGTGTCGATGTCAGAACCGCCAGAGTTCTTGCCACGGTCGATGACAAGCGTCCATGTGGAGTTCGAGGGGACGCTGCGCCACATGTGCATCGAGAAATCGCCTGCGCTGCCACTGAAGTCGCACTCATAGGTAGCCGAGGCTCCCGCTGCCGCTCCGGGTTCCACGAGCAGTTCAACCGGACTGGCTGCCGCGTTCAGCACGTTGCCGCTGATGAAGCCGTTCACAATTCGAGTTCCAACCGAGAACGCGATGGCCGGAACTGCACTGCTGCCAGTTCCGTTGAGAACCGGATTCTGCGTGAAGTACACGAGCCGCAAGAAGATCGGAGACGTCGCGTTCAGCGAGTCATTCGTCTGCCAGATTTCGTAGTAGTAGGGTGCCCACTGTGGGTGCGTCTTCGCTGAACTCGTCGCCGGGTCAGTCAGGCAGATGATCGAAGGAGTGCCTGTCGGAGAAGGCTCGCTAATACCGCTCGGATTGTTGACCACGATGACGCTCTGGTAGCCGCTTCCGCTCCACACACATTCGAAGGAGCCGTTGTTGGCAGAGTTCGCGAATCCTGCGATGGCGAATTCTTGTCCGATGAAATCAGCATCTTGATATCCAGTGATCGTGGTCGCGTACTGATACACCATGCTGTTCGCGCTGCTGACAGCGGTTGGAGAACCAGTCGGCGTCTCAGCGACGCCATTCGGATTTTGCAACGTGATCGTGGTCGCGTCAGACGCAAGGCAAATCCAACTGCCATTGTTCTGCGGATTGTCGGCGTCTACAACCGTGATCCACCAATCTTGATAGGCGTTCGAAGCACCAGTTGATTCGGAAACGTTGTACACGGTCTGTCCACCGCTGTGAGCATTCACGCTTGTAATGTTGAGGGTCACCGCAGTTTGACGGGTGCACTTGGTGAGAGTGCCGTGATTGTCGAGGACACACTGGTAGGTCACCGCTCCGGTCGGAGGCGAGCCGGGATTGTACACAACGACATCGACGCCATGCGTGTAGGAGTCACCTTCTACCCAGTCACCATCGAAACTCCAATTGGCAGCGCGGATGATGTTGTTCGCGGGAACATCTACGACGTTGGCCCAGTTCACCTGCGAGGCAGGCGAAGTATCAGCGGCCTGCACCCAGCCGAGTTCGCTCAGTGCGCTCCCAATCGCCATGGCCCAGTTCTTGAAATGAGCCAGCGTGGAGCAGTCGTAGTTGTTAAAGGTCTGTACGGTAGCCATCTAATTTACCTCTCGAAGTTAGCTTTCCTCAGGCACGTAGGTGATCGTGATGACGATGGCCTGATCGACACCAGAGATGTTGTCCACGGCGTAATAGATCGTGGCCGATTGCGGCTGATCGTCGTTGAAACCCACCGCTGGCGGACTCATCTTCCAGTTGAACTTGTCGCTCGTGTTCAAATACAAATCCATGATGACGCCGTGCTGCGTGCCCAATTGCGGAGGCTGAGTCCGCGGACGATTCGCTGAAGCGACTCCACCTGTGATGACTCCGGTATCCGCCACCTGCGACGCCTGCGTTGCATAGAGCCGGAGCCGGGCAGCCGCGTTCACGGTCACCTGACGCACGGTGAATCCCTTTGCGATTTGAACCGAGCCTGCCTCGACGTCGTTCGCTTCGAGCACAGCCGTGGTGAAAGTGGCAATCGCCTGCGTAGGCAGTCCACCGCTGCTGGAACGTCGTGGACGTCCCGGTGGCTGTGCGCATCAATTTGATCGCTGAGGGCATTAGTAGGCGTGCACCTTCGTCGTGGTAAAGATTTCCTTCAAGTGTTGCTGAGCGGCCTGCATACCAGCGCACTTCGAAGCAACCACGTCGTGGTGCTTCGAGACCTTCGCATCGATTTCAGCCGATGACTGGCTTGCCACTCCATAGATTGTTACTGTGCTGTCAGTCTGCGGATTCTCGCAGCAGCGGATCGTGACGGCGATAGCTTCATCGCTGGCCTGATGTGTTTTGACGATTCTCGTTGTGTGCATAGTTAACCTGCCTGTCCCTCAATCCAGACCTCGTACATTTCAAAATCTCCATTCTGCTCGTCGAGTCCGTACCGCACCTGCACCTGTCCCAGATTCTGATTCAGCGGGAGTGTGATCTCGTCCGTCGTCTTCGCTCGGGAACTCGAAGCCGTCGGTGGTACGTACGACACGAGCATCACGGCATTGCGAACGTTCTCGTTGAAGTACGTCAGAGCCGTGCCGGGACCAATCTCGATCCACGTGAGCGATGCACCGTTCGCCGTCAGGCCGTTCAAGGTCTTGCTAAAGGACACAGGAATGGTTGAACCCGATAACCCTGCGCGATAGGCCGTCTGGTTGTTGGCATTCGCGTCCTCAATCTTGGTTTGGGCAGCGGTGTACTCCGTGTTTGCAACCCACGTGAAGTCGCTTGCAGGACCACGGTTGATCCACACGAGGTTTCCACCAGCCTCAGCAACAGAAGGCCAATTCGGCGCATAGGCCGTAGACCAAGCAGGCCAGTTCGGAGCCGTCGTTCCAGTCTTCAAATCAGTGCTCAGAGGAACGATGTCGTTCCAGTTGCCCTGTGCATCCTGACAAAGCAGGATCATGTGACCGTCGTGCTCCCAGTTGTTGTATGCAATCTCGAAGCCGATGACCGCGTTGTCCTCGTTGACGGAGATCGAGAAGTATTCGCCCCACACGTCGTATGGCGTGTAGCTTCCACTGGAGTAAGTCGTGCTGGCGTTGCTACCTGCGATCCACGGGTACCCTGTGACGGGAGCCTTCGGACCCTGATAAGCATTCCCCACTCCGCGTGGACAGTAGGTGACCTTGCACTGAGTCGTGTCCATCGCAATCAACATGCCGTCGTCGTGCTGCATGTTGAAGTTGTAGACACCCTTCTTCGGGAAGAAGAGTTGACCCACGATGGCGCACTGCCAGTTCTGGGCATGGCCGATATCTTCCGTGCTGCCGAGTGAGCCGTCGCCATTGATGACGTACTCAGAGAACTCGTACGAACTGCCGTTGTACGGACTCGTCCAGTGCAGCGAGAGCGGTACGAAGCTTCCCGTGGCTGCTGCTGGTGGATTGCCAGCCGGGTAGCTAATGTTGCAGGAGCCTTTCACGTTGCTCGGATACGCAAACGTGTAGGCCGTCAGGTTACCCAGACGAGGCATGGAGCCGGGAGTCAGTTCAAACAGACATGGCGTTCCAGCAGCCGTGGCCTTCACGAAGGTCGTCGGATTCGAGCCGAACGGTGGCTTTGTTGGATCGATTTCGTACCACGAGTTGATGTCGCTGCCAGCGATGTCCATGCCAGCCGTCCATGTCATCGTGGTATGCAGTTGCACGCACACCCATACGAGCGTGGGCGGAGAGCCACCAGTGTCGGCAGTGGTGCCGCTCAATGAAGTGGCCCACGTTGGATGCGAGGTTCCCGTGACTCCGGGAGTGACCACCTGCTGCAAGTTGTTGTTCGAATCGATGATCAGAGCCATCGGGCTGTAGTAGGTATCCGGCTGCCACGCACCAGCAGCCGCCGGAGTCATAGCCTGAATCTGGAACCCAAAGGTTGATGCGTTGATGTCGCTCGCACTCCACGAGGCACTCCACAGATCGTCGTCGTCACCGAGTTGTGGCGTGAGCACAGTAGTCGATCCCACGACAGCCTTGATGACTCCGGTCGGAGTTCCTGCTTTGAGCAACTGCACGTTGAACGTTGGTGCTTCGCCAGCATCGACTGCTGTGCCGCTAATGTTCTGATCGAACTGCGCGATGATGCCGTCGATGGTTGAGCCTGCCGGAATGCTGAATCCGAAGACAGTGGCTTGAATCCACTTCGATGTCGTGCTGTGAGCCGCGCCAGTGATGCTCGCGTAGTTCACCGGATCGGCAACGTTCGCTGGAGCCGTCCACGAAGTTCCGCTGCCTGAGTTTGCACCAGCGTCTGCCGTACCCTGATCCTGCGAGCCGTTCGAAACGTTGAAGATGTTGGTCCACGAATTGCCATCGTCGAGGCTGTAGTCGCAGAACGCGATGCCACCGTTGTCGATGTCCACAACCTCGCTGAGCACTTTCATCACGATGGACGTGTACTTGTTGTAGATAGTCGGCCAGCCACCAAGCCAGATGGTGTCAGGCACGAGCACGGTGGTATAGGTTCCAGTGTCGCCGTCAGTGTCCTCAGCGAAAGCTGGCGACCAGAGAGCCGCTCCTGATTCGGCATCAAGGTCCGCACGCAATGTGGGCGACAGCCACTCAAGAATGCCGCTCTGCGCTCCTGTGCCTCCATCGTTGTTGCCGACGGTTGGAACTCCACCGGGAGGAGGCGTCTTGATCGAGCCGACGTAGAAACGTCCGCTTGCGTCAAGAGCCACGGCTTGATCTGTGTTGCAGTAGTACGTGACCGCGCCACCAGCGTAGGTCGGATCGTCGTAGTAGACGTGGTACGTGATCTGGTAGCCGAGTCCGGTGATGACTCCGCTATTGATACTGACATCGTGTCCACCGTTCACTTCCATCGCGACGCGCATCGTGAAAGCCGCGATATCAATTTCGCATTCGCCTACTGGCGGACTGCCGACCAGACCATCATCTACGGCCGTCAGAGGATTCGTGAGCGGACGGTAGCTCGCGTTGGCTGCGGTGACGGCTCCACGCGAAGGTCCGTTCGCAACTTCATCCTCGAGAGAAGCCACGCGGAACAGGACGATGCTGTCGAACGCTACGGAGGTTTCAACAGGCGGACTCTGTGTCGGAGTATCGTTCTGCAAGAAGATGCGACCGTATACAGCTTCGTTCGGAACGAGCGCAACTTCTGAATCGAAAGCCCACTCCGCTGGCGTCGGTGATCCACCATCAGCGATGATTGCAGAGCCAACTTCTGTATCGGTTGCGTCGAAGAAACGCATGGCGACGATGCCATGCGACGTCCCGTCTCCCCTGATGTAGCCACCGACCTTGAAACTCTCGCCCGTGTACGTGTCGCCGGGCACGACGGAATATTTCGGAGTGGTGTAGACGCCGTCACCTTGATGGCTGGTGGTGACCACAAGTGAGCGGATGCCTTGCTGCTGGGCGCTGATGTCGTAGCTCAGAGTCGGAGAGCCATATTCCGTCCAGTTCACTGGAGGCAGGGCATCGCTGGCCTCGAAATCGTTGTTGTAAACGTTGACAGGACCGGGAGCATTGCCTCCGATGATGCTCGAAGCCGAGCCACTGCAAACCACACTGCCAGTCAACGGGTCGCTATGCGATCCAGCAGCGTTCAGCGACTGAACCATGACGGTGTACTCAACACCGTCCGTGATGTTCGTGTCGATGTAGAAGCTGGTGATGTTGCCAGCGACCGAGCCTGCCATTAGATAGTCCGAGTCTGGCTGGCTGTACTCCTTGATGAAGATTTCGATGTAGCCGCCATCCAGCACGTGAGCATCCGTCGGCGGATTCCAAGTCACGAGAATCTGTGAGTGCGCGACGCCGTCAGCGCGGGTGATGGTGGTGCTCGCATCTGACTCCAAGCCGAGCACTGGCGGCGAGCCGATACCGAGCGGAGGACCGACGTTCGGGTCATCCGGCAGGAACGGAGCCGTGACAATTTCAACCGTTCCCTCGTCCACGTCTGGGTCCCATTCGAAGACGGTGCTGTCCCATGGCAAACAGACCAGATCGTAGCCCACGACGGGTGCATCGCCTTTGGTATCCGCGACGAGTCCGGTGTTCGTGACGAGATAAGTTGCTGCGTCGATTCCCCAACGCTCGTGTGTGAACGTGATCGTGTCGCCTGCCTCCACCGGGAAGGCCATTGGCTTGCACTGAAGCACGAGAGGGTTCTTGCGACGAACCATCTCTACTTTGATCTTCGCGAGACGCTGGGCTTGAATAGGATCGGTGACGCAGTCCAGAGTCAGGTCTTGAAAGATCAGGCCTGTGTAGGAATAGTGGCCGCTTACGATTGTCGCCGTGCCACCGTCGTCCACGACGTAGGTCGAGTTCACATATGGCGGGTAGTCGGCAGCCTGCCAGTTGTTGTCAGGCGAAATGAAGGTGCCCTTCACCGCGTTGCAGATGTCGCGCTTCGAGACAGCCGTGTCGTACTTGATCGGGCCACGCAGATCAGCGTCTGTGATCGAGAGCACCGAATCACGGTAGGCTCCCGCGTACATCTTCCACTGATCGGTCGGAGGGATTAGGATTCCGGCCATGCTGTCCAGAATCTTCTGAAGAACCTGACCACGCTCCATGTCTGCATCGAACACACCAGCGCACGTGTAGCGATTCTGAGTGCCGCCTTCGCGAAGAGCCATTTGCTCGTCACAGATGTTCGCAGCTGCAATGACAAGGTCGTCATTGATCAGTGATGGGTCCACTGCCAGACCGAACTTTGCATCGGTGAGCCAGTCCCGGCAGACCAGAGCCGAGTTTTCGCTGAAAGTAAGACCGGGAGGACTGAGCCGTGGATCGTAGATCAGCTTGCCTGCAATATCGAATGTAACGTTCGGTACACCATTGGGAAAACGAGTTGAATCCCAGATCAGTTGGACGTGAGCCTTCGCGCATCCTTGCTGCAAACACGTGCTGCTCCAGCCACCGGGATTGCCCGTGACCGTGTCCGTGTTGAGCAGAGGAAATGGCTGGCTTGAATTTGTAGGATCACCAAGGTCGATCTCAACGCGAATGCGCCACCGGAAGTCGTGAGCCGTATCTGTCTTGCCGTTTGCAAGGTTTGGTGGGAAGTAATCTGCGGGTACGTAGTACGCTCCATCAGTTGGAGCAGCCCAGTCGCCATAATCCCCACCAAACAACGGTTCCGCATTGACCGAGAGCGGCACCTGATAACCGTTGAAGTAGATCACCAAAGGCACAGCAGCCTGATGACCGTTCTGGCTGGTGACTGTGGCTCCGTAGAACTGGCTGATCTGGTGTCCAGCCATGGTGATGACCATGTGGATGTTGCCGTTGTCGCTGGCAGGCACTCCGAGTGCTTCCTGAATGCCCGTCGTCTCTGACGTCGTGACATAAGTGCACTGTCCGCCAATCTGACCGCGTGTGCCGTAGATGATGCGCTGTGGAGCAACCCCACCAAAACCAGTCTTCGTGGACTTCGAGGACACCACGTCCTGTGGATCCTTTGGAACGCCCAAAGCAAACGATGCGCCCGTGATCGCGCTTGATGAAGTGAGCGACGTCGCCAGAGTAGTTGACGATGGTGTACCGACTTGTGGTGTAGGAGGCATTAGAAGAAGTTCCCCGAGACTGTGTTGCCGCTATTCTTTCCACCCCACGTACCACCGTTGACGCTCCACTGCTGCACGATCGGGACATACTGGAAGCCAGTATCCAGCGGGAAGTCGATACCCTGATCGCCCTGCGTGTAACGACGCATGCTGGCGCGAGACAAAATAATCAACTCATTTTCTGCGGAGATGGAGATGGTTGAAGTTTCGCCATCGTCCTGCAAAGTTGGGACGTCAATGTGTCCTGAGAAGCAATGCACAGGGTCCACGATGATGGAGCCGCCAGACATCATGCCGAAGTAAATGTCGAGCGCGGCTCCCTGTTGAACTTCACCGATAACGCTGCTCACGTCGTCTGCGTCCAGTCCAGAAAACTGCACTGTCGCTCCCTCAGCCGTGAGTTCGCTGGTCTGAGTCAATGCGCTGACTCCGATGAAATCACCTTCGCCCGTCCAGTCCTGCCCGTTCCAAGCGATAGTGTTGAAGCCAGTCCAGTAGTACGCAGTGCCGCTGACATAAGCGATAGCCACCATGTAAAACGGCTGCACGACTCCCGCTGAAAGAGCATCGGTGGCGGCAGTGGTTATGGTGCGCATTTAGAAAGCCTCTTCTGCTTTGAAATCGATTCCGTAAATTCGGGCATAGTCTGCGCTACGGACACTCTGATTCGCAGCCAGACGGAACGTTCCCATGCAGTTCGATGTCGTGATCGGCTGACTATCTGATACGCCTTCACGGAGCGTCGGGAAAATGTCGAGCGTTGCATTTCCGCTGCTGTCGCTGTTCGCATCAGTCAGAACTTTGTAGAGTCGCTGAGCCGTGCCCGTACCAAGCTGGATGTAGTCGCCAGCGAGCAGAATCCCCGTGACGCTGTGAGTCCAACCTTTCGTGGCGAGCGTCGGACTCATGGAGCCTTGCGCACCGTTGACGACCGGAGTGCCTGTCGCAACTCCCTGTGGCGTTGTAGCCTGATCGTCACCAGCGTAGAAAGTTCCGAGTTGACCACGCAGACTGACAAGAAAGGACCACCACTTCTCGGCTGCTGCACGTTTCATTGGCGGTAAGGAGACATCCAGCATCCAGCCTTCTCCCGGCCACTGAAACACCTGCTGCTGTTTCGTGAACGGAGACCTTGCAATCCCAATAGTGCTGTCCTGCGTCAGAGTCGTTTTGACTGAGCCGACGTTCGTGGGCATCGAAAGTGGAAATGAAATGGACATAGTTACCTCTGCCTCTTAGCACGGTCGTTCACTGCGCTGACACTCCGGGCGACGGCACGTTCTTCCGCATGGGCTATTGCATGCATTACCCGCTGCTCGACACCTGCGTCCGCGCCGCGTGCATCAATGTGATAGTGCTTGTCGTTGCTCGTCTTCGATGTACTCGTGGTGCTGGTGCTGTTACGCACCTGATCTGTGAGAGCCTTCGTGACAACGGTTTCTCCGCCGTGAGCGACGATAGGCACGGCTCCAGTGCCGGGAATTTCACCACCTTGCTCGAAGGCCATGACGCCAGCGAAAGCGGCTGCGGCTGCGACCGGAGCGATGGCCGCGTTAGCCGGGAACGGAACGTCCTGCATGACCCAGCGGAAAGCAGATGCGGCTGCGTGGCCTGCGTCCTTGGCTTGCTGCATGTCGCCGATGAGAATCATCTTGAGCGCGTTAGCCAGAGCCTCTTCGAGCATCTGTTTGCCCAGCGCACTGAACGCCTGCCCCATGTTCTTTTGCTCGACGATGCTCTTCGCAACGTTCTGCGAGATGGCCGTCGTCATCCGCTCTTCAGCCTTCTGGATGTCGCGGAACTGCTTCTCCTCAGCCGTCGCTCTGATCTTCGTGATTTCGTTCTCAGCCTGAGCGGTGATCTGCTTTTTCTTGTTCTCGAACTCCTGCAACTTTTTCAGGTAATCGACGTTGTTCTTGTCGAGGTTCTTGATGCGTTCGTCGAGAGCCTTCAACTCGATGGCAGCGTTGTCGGTGACGGCCTTGGCTTCCAGTTCGGTAGCCTGTTTCGCGTTGTCCCGGCGCATCGCCAGCGTGTGCTTCGCTGCCTGCTCTGCGGCAGACTGGGCGATCTTCGCCATTGCGATTTCAAACTGAACGGCTTGATCCGCCATCTGCTCCTGCTGTTTCGCTGCTTCCTTAGCGATGGCTTCCTTCTGTTGTGCCGCGACAGCGTGGGCCACAACGGTACGCTTCTGCGAGTCGGCATCTGCCTGCGCAATGGCGTCGTTGTATTGCTGTGTGCTGTTCTTGAACTGAGCCTCCAGTTCCTTTTTCTTCTCGATGTTGGTCCCGGCTGCCTTCAGGTCAGCTTCGTATAACGTCTTCTTACTGGCGAGCGTCTGAGTGGCGGCATCAACCGCTACATCGTGTTCTTCCTTCGCGGCCTGAATCGCTGCCTGCAATTGCTTCTCAACACCAGCGTCATCCGTGGGTTTGTTTCCTTTGTCAGCCGCGTGAACTGTTTCAGCCTGCGTCTGCGCCAAACGGCGGAGAGCAGCCGCATGTTGATCCACGCCAGCCGTGACGATCTTCTGCATCGCAGCCTCGTCCGCAAGAACGTTGTGTACTTCCTTGTTGACGGCTGCAGCTTTCTCAGCCTTTGTGATCTCGCCCACCTTCTGCACGACAACAGCGGTGGCGTTGTAGGCTTCAACGACTTCCTGCTGAGCCTGAACTTCCTTCTCAGTCCAGCCGATACCTTCCTTCTGGAGTTCGTTGCGGGCATGCTGGAACTTCATGTA
Source organism: uncultured Acidobacteriaceae bacterium (assembly GCA_963832755.1). GTDB lineage: Bacteria > Acidobacteriota > Terriglobia > Terriglobales > Acidobacteriaceae > Sulfotelmatobacter. The sequence goes on from CAWHVM010000001.1 coordinate 229,895, forward strand.
CGCGGCTTCGGAGCCGTCGCTGCTCGTGGAAGAGGCAGTCTTCTGGAGTTCGAGAACTTCCTTCGCCTTATCCGCGTAGGCTTTCAGCCGTTGAGCGGCTTCCTCTGTCTTGCCCTGAGCGAGCAGGCTGTCATAGCCGACTTTGAACTCATCGAATGCGTGCTTGGCTCCGAGAGCACCTTTGCCAGCCTCGTACCAGTGAGTCTTGATTTCGGCGAGCGCAGCGTCAGCGGCCTTCGCGACGTAGTCGAACTGCTGTGCCAGTTCCTTGAAAGATTGGTGATCGATCAGGATCAACTGCTTGTGCAGTGCGGCAAGATGATTCCCAGACAGTTCATCAGCCTTGAGCGCGGCCTGAAGGAGTTTGTCGTCGAGGTTGTTGAAGACGGTCTGGACCGCAGTGCCGAACACGGTCTCAGCCTGACCAGCCTTTTCAATCTCGTCCTTCATCTCCTGATGCTTTTCGATCAGCTTCGCAATGATGGTGATTGCCGCGATGACACCCACGATGGGAAGCATGGCAGCGAACGCTGCTCCCACACCGGGGATTTGTACGATGAGTGCATTGAGATGGCGCGGAAGGTGGACGCCAACAGATTCTTCGACGAGCATCAGGGAACCTTTGGCTTCGTGCATGCCGTGGGACATTCCCTCGCCAGCCTCATCACCCTTGCTGCCGAGATCATCAAGGTCTTGCTTCACCTTGCCCATGTCCTCGCGGAACTGGGCAGTTTCGGCCTGCAACTTTATGATGAGTGCTCCAACCTCGCTCATAGCTCATCTTCCTTTGGTTTCAAACTCGGCCAGCAGTCGTCGAAGATGACTTCCGCATCCGCGTTGCCGTGCGACTGCAACTTCTCAATCAGCTTCGCTCTCAGTTCCAAAATCTTTGTGCGACTCAGAGCCGGGAGCGTCCCGATGCCCTGCATGATGGTTCTGCGCACTGCTCGCACGCGATCACGCTCTGCTTGCTCCTTCGGGTCGCGCACAAAATCCATCGCGCTGACTGCCGGAACGTCATCACTCGTGCGGTTCACGTTGTAAACAGCGGACGCTGTGAGTGCATGAGCGTACTTTTCATACTTGAACGCGATGTTGCGTTGCTTACAAAGCGCGTACAGCATGCGCGGAGTCAGTTCTTCCAGTTCGTCGGCGGACATCTGAAAGTTGAACCTTACAAACGCCCACAGATCGACCCACGTTTCTGGCGGCTCCTCTAAACGCTCGGAGCCGTCACTACGTTTGGGCTGGCAGTTGCACCCGTTGCCTGAGCCGCTCTCAACTCAGCTTCCACTCGCTCACATGCTTCCTTGTATCCGGGAAACATCAGGTCGAAAATCGCAGCGGATATTTCGCGCTGCACCCACGGGTTCAGCTTGTCGAGCACTTCGTCCAGCGTGACCTCAGGGTGGTAGCGATGCAGTCCGCTCCACACGATCTTCGGGAACTGATGCCCTGACGAAATGCCCTGCCAGTTCTCAATCCTCTTTAGATCGAGGCCAGTTTCGTCCTCAATCTTCGCGATGGCCGGGTAGTCGTAACACAACTTCCACACGACAGGAGGAGTTCCGTCTTCTGAATCGATCTCAAGCCTGTAATAGTCCGTGGCTTTCGACTTGATGATTTTTTCTTTCTCAGCCATAAACACTCCAGAAATGACACTTCGGACTTCATGCCGAGCACAGGTGACTGGTTAGCCACCCATGCTTAGAATGTGTCGGTCCAAGGACCAGACAGTTTGATCTTGAAGTCAGTGGTGGAATTCTTTTCGAGCGGCAGCGCGACTGTGGCCGACTCAACGATTCCAGTGAATGACCGCGTGCCGAGGCTTCCCGGCAGGGACACCACGAAAGGAATCGGAGCCTTAGTGACCTTCGCAGTCTTCAGCGCGTCCTGCGACGTGTCGCCGGGCAGAGTCCAGCACTTAATGTCGCAGGAGCCGGGATCATCGGTGCTGGCGATGAACGTATCGGTACCGTTCGGCGTCTGCATATCCGTGGTCTTTTCCGTCGCGACCTTGTCACCACTGAACGTGATGCCAGTGACACCAGCGAGTGTGGTTGGCGGCGAATCGTTTCCGAATTGGACTACTGAATCTAAACCTACAAATGGAACGGGCATGGTTGTTTCCTCTCCCGGTGCTACCGGAACCTTCTGTTACTTCTTTTTGTTTTCCAGATCCTGCAAAATCCCAATCGCTTCAGTCGCGAACACGTCAAGCACTTTGTCCTTGCTCGACTCCCACGCACGACCCATCCAGTGTTGTCCCGGCTGGGCTGTGTGGTGGAAATGCTTGCCGCTCTCGTCCGTTCCTTCCACGTCCTGCGAACCAAACTCTTGCAAGCTTCCCCACTTGCTGGAAGGCTTGTTTGGACCGATGTTGACGGTGAGCACCGTGGCTCCGTCCACGTCCTCGAACTGTTTCTCCGAACTCAGTTCCTCCTCGAGGATGCCGATACCTACCGGAACCGTCTCGCGCATGGCGTCGAGCACGACTTCTACAGCGGGATCAGCCGCACGACCGAGGTAACGCTTCGCGGCTCGTGGAGCCTCCTGCGTCAACAGGTTCGACAAATCAGCGAGACCTTCGATCTCAAGCTTCATAAATAATGTGAGTAGGAATCAGGAGTGAACACAGGGATGACGAGCAGAGCGCAGAATGCACTCGCGGCTTAGAGGCCGTGATGCTCATCGACAGATCAGGTATTAGGCCGAGTTGCCTCTGCCCTGTGTTCACTTACGAATTCACTTGCTCAATAATCATTGGAAAGTCACTTAGGCATCGATGTAATGCACCCTGAAGTGCAGCATGGCGCGGTACACGAATCCCTTAGCTCCTTCTTGATACGGCATGTCCCAGTCCTTATCGATGAACACGGCTTCCACTTTCGTGGAGTCGGTGTCTGGGAGAGTGCCGATGAAGTTTTTGAGCAGATCACGCACGGCTTTCGCGATGTCCCGGCTCAGGTAATAGGCCGTGGCGTAACAGTCCACCTGAAAGAGACCTTCGCGAAGTCCAGTCACACCCTCCATGGCGTAGCTGTCCTTAGTGAGCACGGTGCTCAGCACGATGTAGGGCACGGCTGCGCCCTTCGGTGCAAGAATCCAGTAGACCTTGCCGTCCACCAGCGCATCGACGCCAGTGTCCTGTGCTACGAGTTGAAGCAATCCTTTTTCTACACTCATGATGTGGCGTTCTCCTCCCAAGCCCAGATGTGAAATTCAATCTGGCGACCGTCTGGGTCGCTCATGCTCTCGATGTTCAGCAAGCGACTGCCAAACTGAATGGTCATGCCCGAGTCAATCGTGTATGTCTTCGGATACCGGACGATGATCTTGTAGCTCGACATCGCGGTACGTGAATCGCCTTTGTCCCGCTCCGTTCCGCGCCACTGGGCGACATTCGCGTGGACATTCGCCTTCACCACACTCGGATCAAACGGAGTGCCGTCCGCTTCCTGCCCAGTGTTTGGCTGGAGGAACGTGACGTAGGTGTTGTAATCGGAGGCAGTCTTGTACCGCACTCCCGAAGGATTCTTTACGATCATTAGCGCGGAATCCTTCCCGAGCGGAAAGGAGCCAGAAGGCTGCACAGAGTCATCATGACTTCCTGAGTCGGCTCAGTGCCTACAGGCAACCGCTCCTCATACCACCAATTCGCGAGAAACTTGATGGCCTGTTTCAAACGTGCTGGAACGCCATCAGGCGTCTCAGAGTAGCCAGTCCAGTAATCGATGCGGATGACATCCTGCCTGCGTGCGGCTGCACGCGGCCAGAAGTTGCCCGGCAGCAGAGTGATTTTGTCCGCGAACACCTCATAGAGTGTCGGGTCCATGACTTGCATGTTGCCGTCCACGTCCATGTAGTTCACGACAGGGTCTGGATGGTTCGGTGGCGAATATTCGACGGCGTCGAGGACAGGCCGCTTCACAAGTTCAATGGAGTCCGCGGACGGAAAGCCATACCACCACCACGGCGTCCAGTCGTAGGCATAGCCAATCTGGTAGTTGTACAGTTGCCGTGGGTCCTGCTGTCCCGGAAAGAAATCGAACGTGAGTAGAATCTCCTGCGAGATGCACGACACGGCTGCCATCTGCTCGATAGCATCAGTGGCCGCTTCGATGTACTCCATCAGCAGCGCGTAATCCTCCGTCAGGTTCGGCGGAGAACTCGTGTCGTACTGTGTCGGGACATCGAAACGACCGAATGCGGCCAGTTGCTCGGGTGTCACAACTGGTGTCGCTCGCGGTGTCAAAATTCTCTCGTACATGCGTTAGTTCCTTTGCTTCAAAATCTCCAGACGCTTTGCGAGCATGGTCACAACGACATCGCTGGCATCGTTCTTCGCTTTCTTGTCAGAAACATCGACGCCGTGTTCCTTGCACAGACGTTCCAGTTTGGCGCGAGCGGCTGGCTTCTCAGACTCAGGGATTTTCTCTTCCTGATCCCAACGCGAGAGCGCGTCACGCAGATGAGACTGAGTTTTCTCTTCCGTGCTGAAATGCCACGGGAGTGCCCACGTGTCTACCTTGTCGGGATCACCGACATAGATGAAATCGCCTGCGGTGAGTGCCTCACCGTCCACTTCTTTCGTCTTCGCCTCAGCTTTTAGCTTCGCGGGAACGTTCTTGAATACCGACAGATCGAACGCGTTGCCAATTGCTGCCTCATCATCCGAAATCGCGTTTGCGAAGCCTTTATCCACGCATTCCTGCGCGCTCATCCACGTCTCAGCGGCCATCAAAGCCAGAACGTCGGCCTTCTTCATGCCTGTTTTCTCAACGTAGAGGTCAGCAGCGGACGCAGTAACGGTGTCCAGCGTCCCAGCCATCTTGCGATGGTCGTTAGCGTAGCCTGCCGTCATTGCGATAGCCTCGTGAACCATCATCATGGCTCCCGTGCCCATGGTGACCTTGTCACCAGCCATCGCAATCAACGAGGCTGCGGAGGCAGCAAGACCGTCCACCACGACGTTGATCGGCTTCTTGGCGGCCTTCAACACGTTGTAGATGGCGACTCCTTCGAACAAATCACCACCGGGGCTGTTCAGGCGCACAGTGATGCTGTTGTAGACACCAGCATTCGCCAGAGCATCAGACACGCTCTGCGCCGTGGTGCCGTCACCGAAGAAATCGGCTCCGATGACGTCGTACATTTCGAGGCAGAGATCACCGTCAGCCGCAGCAGCGCGGAACGACGTGGTCTTGGCCTTTCGCAGTGTGAATAGTTTGCTCATTAGTTTTCTCCCTGAGCCAGTGCCACCAGCGCGGCACGTGCTTCCTCGTCGCTCAGCGTTTTACGCTTCGCGAGATATTCTTCAGCTTTCTCTACCGTCACGCACATCACTTCACCAATAAACTTCGCAGGAACTTTCTCCTTCGCTTCTTTGCGCATGACGCGCTCAGCCAGTGAGTTCGCGATGCGAATCAGCCTGTTTTGAATCTTGTCAGCAGGCGGAGGGGTGCCGCCATCGGCTTCCTCGTCCTCTAAATCTGGTTCCGAAGCCTCAGCAGGGTCTGGAGCAGGTGTCGATTGTCCCGGAATTGCAGCCAGACCCGTCTTCGGATCAAAGTAGGCGGAGTTAGCCGGGAAGAAACGGTAATCACCGAAGCTGTCAATCGTGTCCTCGTCCTCCAGAATGTGCACCATGTTCGCGTCCATAGAGCCGTTCGTGATGCGATCCTTGTAATATTCGGCGCGTTCTTTCGGCGAACCACGCATAATGACCCATGAATCGTGCTTGGCACTGAGCCGCGTGCGATCTTCTGGATCGATCAAGTCGCGAGTGATCGATTGCTCGATGCTGATGCAGTATGGCGACAGGCAGGTGTTGTAGTATTCGTCCAAAAATGCAGACGATGATGCATAAGTCGAGTTCTCCGCACCAAGTCCCATCTTCACCAGCAGTGGCGCACCGCCCAACAGTCGCGTAACCGACTGTTCATTCCACTTGCGCGATTCCAGAAACTGCGACTCCTTCGGAGTGAACGTCATCTTCTCGAACTTCGCACCGAAGGGCAGCGCGGTGAACTTGCCAGCGTTCTGCGAGCCGGAGAAGTCTTTCTTGAGACGATCCACGATGTCCTGAGCCTGTGGCTCCGTCACTTCAACGCCAGCCGGGAAGGAGAGGAATCCGCCCATGCCCAGACCGTTCGCGAAGTTGCGACCAGCAGCCTCTTCTGCTGCGATGAGCACGCTCAGAGCCTCTTTAGCCAGAGCGATGATGGCACCACCTTCAATTCCGATGCCGTCGATATTCATGTTCGCGACGTGCCAGATTTCTTTTTGCTCGAAACGACGCAGGTTCCCGAGTCCGTCGCTGTACATCCAGTACAACTGTGGCTTTTTCGGATCAGTACGGTCCCATTTCTGGGTCATGTTCCACGCGTTCAGCGGGATGAGCTTGAGAAGTTTGCCTGTGCCCTTTGCCACGATCTTTTGGCAGAACCAGTTGCCGCTCATAATCAACTGTGCAGCGAGATACCAGCGCATCTGATAGGACGTTTGCCACTCGTTCGGGCAATCTTTCAGGATCGAATAGAGAGGTTCGTTAGTTGCAGGCTTCGTACGCTGGCGTCCATCAGCGAAGGTGGTCTCGCGGAGGAGGAGCGGCATCTTAGCGATGTCGTTAGCCAACATTCTGACGGCAGCGAGAAAGGCCGAGACGCGTACTGCTGTTGCTCGTGTGACAGGCTTGCCAGCGGCAGTCGGAAAACCGATCAAAGCTTGAAGGAGTTCGGCAGACGGAGCAGCAAGAGTGCTGGCAGCATCGTTGCGAAACTTGTAGTCAGGTGGATTAGGTAAATTGAGACTGATTAATTCCATGCTGCCTTCAGGAGTCAGTGGACTCTGGCGTGGAGCTACACGAAGACCATTGGGTCTCTATTACTGAACTCGGAAGTCATGCAAAGTGAAAGGGCCACTCCCCTTCCATGGAGGAGTGGCCCAATCTTGTTTTCAAACACCAGCCTTAGCCAGTGACTGTCAGTGCGCGAACAGCTTCCTGAATGCGGCAGCGTTGGTCGGTACGGCGGTAACCCAGAACGATCGTCTGACCGTTCAGAGCAGCCACCTGATCCAGCACCTTGGCGCGGATGGCGGAGCCACCACGATCACCAATGACCCATCCAGCTTTGAAATCGCCGAACAGGACTGCGCCGTCAACCAAAGGAGACGCATCGTACACAGGCATCTGGCTGGAGAACTCGACTTCATAGCCGAGCAAGCGAGCCGTGCCATCAGCGTCAAACGTGACAAACGTCTGGAACTGGTTGGCAGCGATCTGCGCCTTCAACAGTGCGATGAGCGTCTGACGGTTCATCAGGAACTTCGCACCTTGGTAGTACGCCTTGTTCAGGTCGCCCGTGAGATCCAGAATGGAGTCAATCGACAGAGCCGCAGAGCGGGGAGTCGCGACACCGTTCAGGTATCCGAGAGGTTCACCAGAGCCGGAGCCGTTGATGAACTTGTTCTCTTCGTAGTTGAACACAGCGCGGTTCAGGTCAGCAGTCACGAACGCAGCGAGTGCGCCCACGTCCTGCAAGAGTTCCCACGACACCGGCACGCTGTCGCCAGCCATGTAGGCTGACAAAGTCGTGGTTCCGAACGTCGGAACGTTCGACGCGAATGCGTTGGTGCCTTGGTCGGTTGATTCAGCCTTCGCAGCCGCGACAGTCTTGCTGGCCTGATAGGGCAGCTTGATGTCCATCTCGGTCGGAATGACCAGAGACAACTGACGAGCCGATGCTTCGATCACAGCCAAAGCCGGGATCGTCGGGTCGGTCACAGTCGGAACGAGGTAGCTTCCGTCGCCTGCCGTTCCACCTTCAGACAGAGCAGCGTTGCGGAATCCCCACGAGGCAGAACCAGTCTTGCTCTGGAGAGAAGCCCAGAATGCCTTGCAGTACTCGGGCGAGAGAACTTTCTTGGAGTCGTTTTTGACTTCCGTGTTGGGGACAAAGGCGTCAGAGCCTGCTTCGTTCATCTTCGCTTTGCTGGCGGAGACTGCTTCGAAACGGGCCAAAGACAGATCAACGTCCTTGATCTGATTTGTGATGTTGGCATACTCGGTCTCCTGTGCAGGAGTCCATGCCTTCGCTTCAATCGCCGCTTTGACCAGCTTTTCCTGTGCGTCGATGAGAGTCTGCTTCTGAGCGTTCAGTTCATTCTTCATTGAAATAATCCGTGATATGCGCGGCACCCAATCGTCGGACTGGCAATGCTCGGGCACACGGTCTGTGGACCGTGCTCAATCTCGAATACTGAAGTCAGAACATTTACTTGGAGGTCACGACCCAGAGAGACTGCTTTGGTTTGTCCTCTTTCACGAGGCACAGAGCGGTGAGGAGCGCGATGACAGGATCAATTTTGTTCTCCTGCCGTTCCTTGCGTGGGAAGATGTTGTCCTTCACGTCCATGTGGCCTACCAGATTCGAGATAGCCCACGCGAGCACAGGGTCGCCGTTGTGATGAATGCGCCTATCGGCAATGAGCGACAGCAAATGTTTCAGAGCAGGCGAGAAGTTCTCAACGATTGGCCTGACCTTGACCATCGGCGCACCGATCTTAGTAAGGTGATCCGCCATCTGCTTCATCTGCCACGGATCGTAGGCAATATGCTGCACGTCAAACTGGCTGGCTGTCTCCTTCAAGTCCTCTTCGATCACATCGAAGTCATTCGTCGCACCTTCTGAGCGTTGGATATAGCCTTCGCGTGCCCAGCCTTCGTACTTCGGGTTGCTGGCCCTTTCGATGGTCTCAGCCGGAAGCCAGTACTTCCCGAACACATAGACGTGTAGTTTGCCTTCCACCATTCGCTTAAAGACGTTCATCTTGGCGCACAGATCGAGTTCGGAAGCCAAGTCAACTCCCACGACGTCCTTATCACCGTGAAAATCCTCGATGTCCATGTGTGGTGTGAGGCAGGCGTGCCAGTCGCGTGCGGAGATGAGCGCATTGTCCGCGTTCACCCACATGTTCAAGTGCTTCATCTGGAACGACGGCTGCTTATGCGTGGTGAAAATGGCCGTACGAGCGTCGTTGACGAACGTCTCTACCTCAACTGCGATGTTCCAGTTCGGGTTGGCCTTGATCCAAGTTTCCTCTTTTGTCCAGTCGTCGCTGTCGTCGATCGTGTAAATGATCCCGAAGAAGGACTCGTTCGTGAACGCTTTGTTCAGAATGTTGATGACATCCGTGCGAACTTCATAGCAAATGCTCAGTCGGTCGAAGCCAGCCGTGGTGATGGACAACAGTAGGTTCTGGTCGCGCTTCGCCATGGCCGACTCAAGGTTTTCGTACAACTCGCGAGTGGTCTGCGCGTGCAGTTCGTCGAACACGCACAGGTGAGGATTCTTTCCCTCCGCGCTCTCGGCTTCAGAAGCGAGTGCCTTGAACACCGACAGCATGTCGTTCTTCAGGTGTATGTCATGAGCGGAAACTTCAATGCCATACTTCGCCAGAATCTTGGGGACGCTGCGAGCCATCTGCTGCGCGACCTTGAACACGATGCCAGCCTGCTCACGCGTGGTAGCCGCTGACCAGATTTCCGCGCCACGCTCACCGTCGAGTGCCAGCATGTACAGAGCAATGATGGAAGCGATGAACGACTTGCCGTTTCCTTTCGGCAACTCCAGATAGCATTTTCGGAAACGACGTTTGCCTGTGGCTTTCTTCACCCAACCGAACAGGTTGCAGAAGATGAAGCACTGCCACGGCTCCAGCCGGAATGGCTGGCCGCCCAATGGCCCTTTGACGTGCGGGAAAAGTTCAGCGAAGGCGCAGATACGCTCGGCTGCTTGAACATCGAACCTGTATTGCCAGAGGACGGATGTGTTCGCCAGATCGTCAAGGTGACGCTGGCAGGCTTGCTTGACATATTCGCAGGCTCGTATTGAGCCGCTGACTACTCCTTGAGCGTAGTCGTTGCACTTTTGAACGTAACCTAAATTTCCGAGGACTCGTTTTGTTGCGGCTGGTCGAGCACGTCCAGTGGATCGACTTCCTCTGCTGGCTTTTCCGGGACTGCCGTGCGATCTTTCGGAATGATCCCGAGCAACTTGAGGCAGTTGATCAGTTCCCTCCGGTCTTGACTCGACAGCTTGCGTTTCTCCAGATCCACCTTCAACAGAACTGCCATCTCCAATAGCGGACGGTCGTTCTCGCCCAGTTGAGCCGGGCACGATGACACCAGCGTCCGCCAAACTTTCTTCTCTTCCTTGTTCAACCATCGCGACGGTTTCCCGAGTTCTCCAAAAATCTTCGGCTCTCTGGTACGCGCAATAATCCGAGCAGCGTTGTTCGCCATCGAGCCGGGGAGCAACTGATTTATCGGTTTGCGTGGTCGAGCCATCTCTAAATCACATCTCTACAGCAAGAAATTTTGAGCAAACGTGTCGACACGCGCTGGACGGGCTGCGGTGTCATGTCACCTAAAGATTCGGACCTCCGCCGGGTCATGCGCGTAATCACGCAGCCCGGAGTCACCCCGGTCCCGGACCTCTACTCCTGCTTTCGCTGTGCGAATCCTTCACGCACTGCTGTGCTCTGGTCGTGGCAAGGCTTGCACAATCCTCTGCACCTGCCGGGATTGAAGAACTCGTCCACTCCATACTTCGCCACGATCTGCCTTGCACTCATCGGAAAGTGGTCTGCCACCGTACTCGCGTGACATCCACACACCATGCACAATGGATCGCGACGGATAACGATCAGCCTTGTGCCCTTGCGCCAGCGTGCGGTGTTCTTCAGACGCCTGACTGGGTCATCGACACGTTGCTTATCGAATTCTCGCTTCGCTGCCTGCTGACATGTGCCTGTGCAGATGTCTTGACAGCGATGACAATACGTTGCTGGCTTTGCGGGCACAGCTATCTATTACTGGCGGATCACAACAGGCTGGTCGTAGTCTTCGAGCGATGCGATGCGGACGACTTCTGCGAGGAACGCTCTGGCAGCGATTCGGTCAGTGATGTGCAACACCTTGTCCCATTCCTTGAGACTGTTGATGTCGGCAACGTCAGTGACGTGATAATCAACGTGGTAGTTTACTTGCGCCATCTTCTTCGCACTCCGGACATGACCTCTTGACTTGCCAGCAACGATGCGTCGGCAAGTTTGTTGACCAGACGATTTCACGTTCGCATTGCTGACAGATGCTCAACACGATGCATCGATGTTCGAAGGCGATGTCGTACGTCGTGTGGCAGTGTTGGCAATGCGCGAGGGTCGGAGACTGTTCCACACACCAGACAATACTGTGCAGTTTCAGATTCCTGTGAAACAGTGAGCAATGCGCGTACAATTGAGTGCCTCGGGAGCCAACTCCTTCCGACGGAAAGGGAAGCATCTTTGAGCACTCCCGACGCAATACCTGTGGTCACACTTCGAGGTGTCGTTGAGAAAATCCTGCCAGCGTTGGGAGGGAGCGAACCTGAGAAAGTTCAGATCATGATTGATGGTGCTGATGACTTGTACCGGGAGATTCGCTTCAACAACACGAAGCAGAATGGCGACGGGCAAAACGTGATCCTGAGACAAGGTGCCAAGGTCAAGGTCACCATTGAAATCTTGAGCGAGGGCGAGGGTACCGCCAGTTAAATAGCCTGCCAGACAGTCTGCTTTTTCCCACTCTCGGGATTCTCGCGCTTGCCATTGTGCCTCAGCCTGCCGGCACGTTCCATTTTGGTAAGCAGGCTGGATATCCATGCGACCTCAACGTTCAGCTTGTGGGCAATCTCAATACCCATGAGGCCATCCGGGAACTGGCGAAGCATGGCGACGATTTCATCTGCGCGACGCCCGGCACTCCCAGATGCATTGATTTCTTCAACCGCGTCCTTCGACGTTTGTGGATCGTTGCGGCGAGCGAGTGCTCGCATATCGGCGAAGTCCGATTCATCTGGCAAGTCTGGCCTGTTAGCACGGTCGGGCACTGGCGCGGCTGCTGGCTTCGCCTTCTTCGGAACGTAGGCTGGACCGATGTCGTTGAAATCGAAATCACGCATTTACTTCTCTCCTTCTTGCCACGGCGAGCGCGGCGGAACTCTGCCAGATGGCTATCGCCATGAGTCAGCGGAGTTCCTTCGGTTCACCACTGCTCAGACTTGATACGTTCGACCAGAGATTGATCTCATGCGGAGCATGTCAATGTTGTGAGCGGGTTCATCAAGCGCGACAGCGCGGCTCTCGTCAGAGGTTTCGACAGGCTCTCGCCAGAGGTTTCGTCAAGGCTCTCGTATAAAGGTCTTGATATGGTCCCCAAGTCACTCCCCACATGACTCCCCACGTGACTCCCCAAGTCAGTCCCCAAGTCACTCCTGCTATAGGGGAGTGACCGACCGACACCTGACGAACCCATGACAAACTTGTGACAAGCGATGTGTAGAAGTGCCTGTGTTTGCATCAGTCCAACCCATCTGTATCGCTGACGCCCATCACATAAGCGCGTTCGTCGTCTTCGCGGCCTTCGACATCGCTCACAACAAACTCGCCTTCGCTTTCGCCATCCGGCACCAGCGCGGGTTTCTGCCAGTCGGTCGTGCCAGCCGCATCCACCAGCCTACCTTCGAACGGACCGAAACTGATGGCATAGCGATTGACCACGATGCGATAGTTGCCCTTCTTGCCCTTGATCCAGAGCCGCTTGATGTAGCCTTTCTCTTCCAGAGATTTCAGCACGCGATACGCCGTGTTCTCGGCCATGTGATACTTCTGCACCAGCTTCTGAGCCGATCCGCGCCATGAGCCGTTCGCTTTATCGGCGTCGAGCAAGATAATCATGTAGGCCGCGAACTCCATGTGCGTCATCGGATCATCTTCTCTTGAGACGTGAGCCAGAATGCCACGACGAACAGCTACCCAGTTGCCGTTACTTGTGGTCATCGGATTCCTCCAATGCCTTCAGAGCCTCGCGTTCGCGCTGATAATCCTCAGCCTCTTGCCGTGCTTTGCTCCAATTGATGCCAGCGCGAACCACCTGACGCACTGGAGTCACTTCATCCTCGTCGCTCAGGCTCAAACTCTCCTGCTGCTCAGTTGGCTGACCATTGCTGGCGTACTGCTGGGGTGGTTTGGGTGGAAGTTCAACCAACTGCGGCCTGGCGCGTTCGCGTTGTCAATTGTTCTCTTTGGCGGCAATGCGGGTTGGTTCTTGTTTTACCTTTTGCCCCACGCACAAAGTCGCTTTGCCACGGCCTCTCTTTGGACCGTGCAATGGGTCTTCGGCGAGCTTCTCCTTTCCTGGGTCCTCTGCCTTCTGTGCGAGCTTTTCACCTGGCCGCTGGGCAAGTTCTGCATCTGGACGATAGAGACGCAGCCTGATGAACCCCCCGAATGGGCCAGAGCAAGAAAAGCCCGCGCCATCGCCGCTTGCCGCACCGGCCGCTTCGCCTTTTCCATTCCCGCCATACTCTTCGTGATTCTCACCTGTACCCTGTGGAGCGGGGTGGTTGCTTACGGATCGTATAAACTGAAGGCCTACGATGCGGTTACGCTCGAAGCTGCTGATTCGGGACTCTCCGCACGCCCCGCCTCAACGCTGCTGGTTCCCGGCGTCTGCGCGGTGAGCCGATGGATGCACCACATAGACAAGAACTATCTAGACTGCGATACCCCGCAAGACTCAACGGCTGGTCACACCGTTTTCTGGACCAACTATTTGAAAGGTCTTCTTCTCGTCAGCGTTACGCCATCGCTTCCCATTACCATGATAATTTTCGCAGCCTGCCTCTTGCTGCTGATCTGGATGGCGTTACCGTCAATTCTTTTCGAGTTGAAACCCAAGTGGACCAGGAATGCGCCCACCGAACGCATTCAATCTTTAGGAAAATGGCTGTCGCGAGGTCTCGACAACACCGCGGTCCTCACGCGCTTGCTTTGGTGCGCCATTGTTCCGTTGCCGTTGATCTTCGTTGTCCTCGATTGGCGGATATTGCACAAGTGCGCTGCCTGGGAGGAATATGTAAATATCGCCAGCAACTACACTCTGCCCCTCATCGAGAAGGTGGGACTCGTGCTGGCGGTCTCGGCCGCCGCGGTTTTCGGATTCATCCTGAAGTACCTCACCACCATTCTCGACGCACTCCTTGACGTCGACAACTACCTGCGGACCTCGCCGCTCAAGGCAACTCCGCGGGCGAAGATCGCCGAACGCATCACTTCGCTGCTGCGCTACATCGCGCAGCGGACCGACGATCAAGGCCGGCCTTACTACTCGAAACTCATCATCGTCGCGCACAGCCTAGGCTCCATGGTGACCACCGACCTTCTGCGCTACCTTGAGCGTTCGGGCAAGGGTGCTCCTGATCCAGACCTCGCCCGCTATAACTTCCGGCCGTGCAAGGAAAGGACATGCGAGCATCCCCTTCCAATCTATGTCTTTTCCATGGGATGTCCTTTGCGGCAACTGCTCAATCGTTTTTTCCCTCATTTGTATTGGTGGGTCTCCGATATTCCAGATAACTCGCTTGAAGACCAGGGTAATCCGGTTGAGCCCAAGCCTGAGCTTACATCCCGGCTGCCCAGAACGGACGAGATGAACGCGAGGCATTGGTCGAATGCGTATCGCAGTGGCGACTACATTGGGCGATCGCTTTGGGTGGGACAATGGATGCAGCGCAATGCCAGCGGCGACTCAGGGAAACGCGCGGGTAACGTGCAGGCGCCTGCCCTGTGGGCATGCGATGAAATGTGCATCGGACTGGGTGCGCACACTCATTATTGGGATCGCTCCGCGCCAGACATCGCGGCGTGGCTGGATAGATTGATTGCTCATAACCCAGCTGCAAGGGTTGAGGGTTATACGGAAGACTGGTGAGGTTCGAGCTTTGCCGTTGCCACCGGACTCACGCAAAGGCTATCTGCTTACGCTGCTTCCTCCAACGACCTGCGTCACGGCCCGATGTGATGGAACGCAAACCCAGCCGGACCGCAGAGCCCGGGCTAAATCTGTCTGACCGCGTCTGCGCGCGGCAACGGCAAGCCTTAGGCAACGCCCGCCAGATTTTTCTCATCCAGCTTTTTGCCCGCAGAGTCTTCGGCCAACGCCTGCTCCAGGCGAAACATTTCCTGTGCCTTCTGGTAAGTTTTGATGGCAACCGGTTTCAGCCAGAACAGCGCCAGGAACGCGGCGACCACGTTGCAGATAATCATGACCCAGAAAATCCCGATCCACGAGCCGGTCTTGACACTGGCCATGGCGGCGACAGGTCCGGCGAAGATGGCCGCCAACCCTTTGGCGGTGTAGACAATGCCGTAGTTGGTCGTGGCCCATTTTTTGCCAAACAGGTCGCCAACGATGGACGGGAAGAGCGAAAAGATCTCGCCCCATCCGAAGAAGCAGAGGCCCGTCATCAGGATGAACCACACCGGATGACTGATCAATTTGAGCAGGCCCAGGACGGCCAAACCCTGGAGCAGGAAGGCGATGAACATCGTGTTCTCACGTCCGATGTGATCGGAAACCCAGCCCCAGAATGGCCGGCAAAGGCCATTCAGGATGCGGTCCAGTTCGATGGCTACGACCAGCGCCGACATGCCCCACAAGATGATGACCTTATCGACGTGGTAGAAAACGGCGATGGGCTTGATCTGGGCAGTGACCACCAGACCACCGAAGGCGACCAGCGTCATCATGATGTAAATGACGTAGAACGATGATTGCTTCAGCATCTGCCAGTGAGTCATATCGTAGGCCGATTCCCTCACTTTGGCATTGGCTTGCGTCCATCCCTTAAGCACCCAGTCTTTGGGGGGAGCGACGATCAGCATGGCTGCGGCGAAGCAGACAATGCCTTGGACAACGCCCCAGAAGATGAACGTGTGCTGGTATCCCGAGACTTTCAACATCTTGGCGATGGGCGCCACGGTCAGTGCGGTTCCCAGGCCGTACGCGCCAGCGGTAAACCCGGCGCACATGCCGCGGTGATCGGGGAACCACTTCAGCGAGTTGCCCATGCAGCCGCCATAGACAGCACCGGCGCCGACGCCGCCGAGTGCGTACCAGACGTACAGCGCATGCAGGTTGCCCGCCGTCCCCGATCCGATCCAGCTAAGCCCGACTAGGATGGCGCCAATGCCGATGACCAGACGAGGGCCAAGACGATCGACCAAGTAGCCCTCGAACGGCACCAGCCAGGTTTCGCAAAGGATGAATGCGGCGAAAGCCACCTGCACAGCGGCTAAGGTTGCACTCATGCTTTTGGTTAATGGTGTAGTGAATAGAGTCCAGGCGTATTGAAGATTGGCAATCGCCATCATCGCGATCACGCCTGCAATGAGTTGAACCCAGCGGTTGACGATTTTGGGTTCGGCAGGAACTAAGGAGGTCACATTCGTGGCCATAGGCATCCCTCCCTGGGATTGTCAGACTTCTGTTCTCGCTAGACACTCCTCGCCGGAAAGACTTCCGGATAAAATGAAAAACCCGCCCCCTTGCAGGGGCGGGCGGGTTTATTCAGCAGTTTCGATATCTTTCTGGAGCGGAATGATTCCCGGCACCAGCCACTTGTTCCACATGTCGTCGATCTTGCTCTGGAAGTAGTCGATATCTTCCTCGATGAAATGCGCGAACCTTCCCTGCTTGAGCAGATAATCGCGCACGGGAAGCCGTTTGAATCGCCCGCTGGCAATCTGTTCAGTCTTGCCGTAGAGCTTCAGCTTGCCTTCTTCAACCTCATACAGAGGCCAAATGCCCGTGTTCACGGCCAGTTCGCCCAGCTCGAAAGAAAGCACGGGATCGAAATCCCAGCCCTTCGGACAAGGGTTGAGGCAGTGAATGAACGTCGGCCCACCGATCGCCAGCGCCTTGCGCACGCTGTTCATCGCCTGCAGCGGATAGGAAGTGGAAATCGTTCCTACGTATTTCACTGTGGGATGGCCAACCAGCATGAGCGGCGCCATGTTCTTCTTCCAGCGGTGATTCATGATGCGTTTCACTTTTCCCGGCGTGCTGAACGAGGTGTTCACGCCATACGGCGATGCTCCGGAGATCTGGATATCGGTATTGGCGTAAGACTCGTTGTCGTACATCAGGATCAGCAGGTTGTAATCGGGATGGCACATGGTGGCCGAGATCGCTCCCAGGCCCATGTCGGCCCCGCCGCCATCGCCGCAGAAGGCGATCACGTTGATGGGTTCGTCTTTCATCACGCCCTTGCGCATCTGGACGCGGAATGCCGCCGCCGCTCCCAATGCGCTCGAGCCTGAACTGCCCAGTTGGGTGTGCATCCACGGCACGCCCCAGGGCGTGGCGTAGTAAGAGGTATTAGCCACGTACATGCATCCTGTACTGCCCAGAACGATGGTTCTGGGGCCTGCGGCCTTCGCCATCAATTTCATGATTTGCGCAGACTCGCAGCCCTGGCAGGTGCGGTGGCCGGACGTGTAGTACTCCTCGTGTGGAACCTTCTTTACTCCCTTGAAGGCTTCCAGCTCTTGCGTCGGTTTTTCGTCTACAAAGGTGCTAGTGCTCATGATTGTTTGTCCTTTCCGGCTATGAATAGCGCCACGCGTGTGCTGGCGTTATCCCCGCAGCCCGATCCATTGGGTCAGAGGTTGTGCTTTTCCTTTCGCAGCTTGGAACACGATCTCACTCATCTTTTCCACGTCTGGCACGGTCACTTCGCGGCCGCCCAGCCCGCCAATAAAGCCAATCACCGGCGGCCGGGTGCTGCTGCTGCTGTACATGGCAGAGCGAACTTCCGTTGCCACCACGCCGCTCAAATCCGGCGAACCGAACGAGAAATCCCGGTCGAGTACGCCGACGGCCTTGAAACGCTCCAGGCACTTGGCCAGCTCCGGTCCGGCAAACGGCCGGAACCAGCGCAGGCGCACGAACCCGACTTTCTTGCCTTCCGCGCGCAGCTTGCGAATTGCAACCTTGACCGGCGTGGAGAGCGTTCCCATGCCCAGCAGTACGATTTCCGCATCTTCGGTCATAAATTCTTCGAAGAACGGATTGCCGTATTTGCGCCCGAACGTCTTCTCGAAGTCGGCATAGACTTCGCGAATTACGTCGCACGTGATTTCAGTGACTGCGTAGTTCTGCCGCCGAATCTCCATCACCCAATCTTCGTTGGCCTGCGGGGCCACCGAGATCACGTTATCGGGATGGAGCAGCAGATCGCCGCGGTTGTAAGGAGGCAGGAACTTCTTGACCTGCTCCGCCGCCGGAATCTTTACCAGCGCTTGGGAGTGAGTGAGGAACGCGCCGTCGCAACTGATGGCCAACGGCACAAAGATGCGGCGGTCTTCCGCCACACGATACGCGATCAATGCGGTGTCCAGCGCTTCCTGTGCGCTATCGACCCAGGTCAACAGCCAGCCCAGGTCGCGGACGGCCAGCGCGTCGTTGTGCTCCACGCCGAAGGCGCCGGGATCATCGAGCGCCCGGTTGCCCACCATTGCTACCAGGGGAAGGCGCAGTGCCGGAGTTACGGTCAGCGCTTCCATGGCATACATCCAGCCCACGCCGCTGGAACCGCAGAACACGCGGGCTCCACAAGCCGACGCGTGTTTCACGATTTCAAATTGTGAATGCTCGCCTTCGGCCACGATATATTCGCAGTCCATTTCGCCATCTGCTACCAGCTGGCTGATGTACTGCATGACCGTGTCGTAAGGCCGGATCGGGTAAGCCGTGACCACGTCGACGTTGGCCAGTTTGCAGGCAATCGCAATAGCCTCGGCGCCGGTGATCAGGGCTTCCTGCTCGGTGCTTTTTTTCTTTTCCTCAACAGGTAATGTAAGCGTCGCCATTTCAATCTCCTTAGTTTTTCCAGGCAAGCCTTTCAAGCAAGCCTTTCAGTGAAGCGTTCAGGCTGCATCTTTGCCTTGATTACCGTACCGCTAACCCTTCTTGGCAACTTCCAGGGCTTCCGTAACCTCTTCTTGATACTGGCCGCGATAACGGAATCCTTGCGACCGCTTCTCGATCGGCTCGGCCTTCTTGATGGTGGTTTCCAGCCACTTCAAATAGGCGTCCTTGTCTTTCCTGAACTCCGCCCACTGGCTGTCGTTATCGTGGAACTCGGACTCGTTCACCATGTGGACGCAATCCTTCACCGGGCAAACCTCTTCGCAAATGCCGCAACCGCAGCACGCTTCGAGATTGGCGTCGTAGGTCCCATCGGGAGTAACGTCGAAAGACGCATCCGGGCAATTCAGCCAGCACAGCGTGCACTTGGTGCAGGTCGAGAAGTTGATGACCGGCCGGAAGGTGCGCGTGGAATACTTTTTGAACAGCTCGTTGCGGGCAGGACGGAAACCTCCAACCTTCCCCGTCTCCGGATCGGCATAAGGTCCGCCCTGCGGCTGGCCCTTGATCGATACCGCGTCGCGCATGTCTTCCCAGCCAGGCTTGTCGAAGGCGAACAACTCTTCGGCACTGCCCTGGCCCGGTTTTACGTTGACCGTGGCAAAGCGCTCGAAAGCTTTCCGCGCCGAAGTCACCTTCAGTGGGTTCTTCAGCTTTTCGTTGATGAATTTCTCTACCGACTCGAAGCCGAACACTTCCGGCAGCGCCTTGGCGATGACGCCCAGAATGCGGACGTTTGTGTGGTCATCCTTAAAGACCCACATGCCGGAGAAGCTGGTGACGCCTTTTACGACGCCCAGCTTGTACGGCTCTTCCCGGCGGTGAATGTTCTTCAGCAGGGCGGGCGCGTCGTCGAGCGAAACTACGATGAGCGTGTGCCCCGGTTTAAGCGCGTGATGCACGGGCTGCAGGCCGTACCAGGCCCAAGACTCCGAGCCTTTGCAGAGGGTGTCGTCCAGAACCACCGTCAGGTCGACTTGCTTTGGCTCGTATTGTGCCATTCCCGCTTCGAGCGTCAGTTCGTCGTTGGCGACGATGGCGAAGCTCTTCGCTGGAATGCCATTACGCTCCGGCGCATCTCCGTACCGGCCAAAGGAAAGTCCTAGTTTGCCCTCGTTATGCGCCGCCAAAACAATGCCGCGCGTGATGTTCTTGGCGAGAGTCTTTTGGAAGACTCCCCGGTAGATAACTTCGACCGCGAATAGCTGACCCATTTGGCAACCTCCATTCTCTTAAAACTCTTTGAGTAGGACTTCTTCTATCTCTTGCAGGTGCCGGCGCATGGCAGCTTCCGCGGCCACGGCATCGCCCTGCTTCAAAGCGGACAAAATTCGGCGGTGGCCGGCAAGCGATTTTTCCTGCCGCCCTTCCACCTGCAACGAGCGCTCGCGGCTCTCGCGCAGCAAATCCATCAACACATCCACGACTTTCAAGATCGCAACATTGTCGGAGGCCACGGCGATGGCGTAATGAAACTGCGAGTCTTCCTCGATCCCGAGTCCGCCGGCACGCACCTTCGCCACCTGCCGCAGGAGAATGTCTTCCAGGTTGGCGATTTCGTCGATCGTGATCTGCAGAGCCGCGCGTCGCGCCAGGAACGGCTCAATCATCTCGCGCACATCGATCAGGTCGGCAATCGTCTTTCGCTTTACGAGAAGCGCGTCGGCGAGAGGATTTGCCGGCGTGGGGGCGGGAGTGCAAACCACTGTGCCAACCCCCTGCCGCGGCTCCAGCAGGCCCATCAGTTCCAGGGTGCGAATGGCGTCGCGCACGGAACTGCGGCTGACATCGAGCATCCGGGCCAACTCGCGCTCCGGAGGCAGCAGGTCGCCCGGCTGCAGCCGGGCCGTAATGTGCCGCTGCAACTGCCTAGCGATTTCCTGGTAAACCTTGCTCTTGGGAATCGCCTCAAACCCGGCAGGCGCTGGTGAAGCTGTGGCTGGCATCGGAAATTGGTCTGATGACTGACCAATGCCATTTCAGTCCTGAACCCAAAATCGCGCAATGACGCCAATCACCCTTTAATGTGACAAATGTCGCAAATGGTGGAGTCCAAGTTCCGGGCGTACCGATTGATGGGAGTGGCTCGTGCGAGCGCTTTGCAGTCGAGAACCTCGCAGGGAGAGGATGCCGATGCCGCCCGCGTCCGGGCCCTCGCCGCTTACGGGGATTTCCTCACACTCTGGAAAGACGCCGACCCAAAACCAGACTTTTTCCGCAGGCTGTGAAGCCGTGCCCCTTCGCGAATTCATTCGTGAGATGGCTTCTGGTTATTTGCCGATCGCTGGATGGAACCGCATTCGTGATTGAGTGAGTTCTTTCACGTCCAGCTCTCCATTGTGATTGGTGTCGAGTCGATCGAACTCGGCTTCCATAAACTTCATCCATTCTTCCTTGGAGATCTTGCCGTTCTTGTTGGTATCGATGATCAGTAGCAGTTGCTTGGCCGCTTCGGTTGCGGCGGCAAGCTGCCTTTCTCTCTCAGCCTTTGAGACCTGTGGCGTTGGGGCAACTACGCTGGTTGACTTCCCGGTTTGAGCTTCGATGCGATGCACTACCTCGGCTGAAGACAGCAACATTGCAGCCACGATGGCGAACGCGATCATGCGGGGCCTGGGCACGGTTTCACCTCCGTTTTGTTACATTGACCCGGTGAGACAAGATCTCTTCTGCATTACTTGAACCTCAGCGGCGGCTGCAAAATCCTCAGCGGCGACTTGATCTCCCTCAACGGCTAAAGCCGTTACTGATCCGCAATGGCGCACGGCGCGGCTTGAAGCCGCGCCCTTTCAAAACTGACCGCGGGGCGGAGTTTTTTCAGCAAACCGCTAGAACTTCACCATTATGTCGATGTCGATGAGTTGTTCGTCGCGGCGCAGATCGGGTGTCCACAGGCTGCTGCCTTGGGCTGTGCAGGCGGTTTGCGCGAGGGCTTCGTTTGCAGAGAGCGATAGGGCCGAGTTATCGCCAAAGCCAGTGTTGCCTCCGTTCATGCAGGCGTAGAACTGGGGAGAACCGTTGTTAGTGTAAGGGACCCCGCCGGAGCCTGGTGGTGTAAGCCCGCCGTGACCCGACCAATAGGGCACACTGGCGTGGCGGTAGTCGTACTCCCAGCGGAAGGTGAGCCACTGCCTGGGCATGTAATCAAAGGTGAACGAACTGTCCCAGGCCTTGAATTGGTCGCCGGGATTGCCGGTGAAGTAGGGTGCGTTAATGGCCGCGGAGGAAGCAGTTTCGCCGTTGATGGGCGGGAGCAGGACTAGATAGCGGCCGGGATTGTTGATCTGGCCGCCACCGATGGTCACTCCGTACTTATCATTCTTAAACCAGGTGCGGTCGTAAAGCATGTAGCCGATGAAGCTCTGCTTGGGATCGATTCCGCCCTGGGGGAAATTGGCGCTGGGCGACGCGAGCGCGTCCTTCTTATTACCGTGGCAGCTCACGCCAGCCAAGGTGGCGGTGCTGGGGCCGAATTCACAACCCAGATCGCCGGTGAAGGAGAAGGCCATTTTGTCGAGCGTCTTTCCCGGCTTGTCGAAGTACTTGATCTCGACGCTGTTGTCGGTGTGGATGCGGCCGCGGTTCGGTATGTAAAGGTCGTCGTGGCCCAAGCCGTAATTGTTGGAAATGATGTTCACCCAGGGCCTAGGAGTCCACTTGATCTGTCCTCCCAGACCTTTCCTCGAGTTGGACGAGCCGTAGGATTGCCATCCATTGATGATCCACGGCTCGATCTTAAAGTGCGGGGTGGGGAAAATCTGTATCCTCACGCCCTCGAAAAACCAAGGCGTGTTGGAAGAAACATAGGAGGGCTGATAGGCCCAGTTATCGAAGTTGTAGTAGCTGAACAGACCGATGTACGACAGGAAAATTCCCGCATCGACGTTGATCCCGTCCAACGCGTTGATGTGATAGCCGCCGTAGGCCTCCGCGAGGTAGCGGTCGGCATCGGCGATATTCCATTGCCCCTTGGAGTAGCTGGGGTCATTACGCACTGTCGCGGTGGAATACATGCCGAACTGGGTCATGAAGCGGGCGCGGACATTGTCGTAATGGAAGTCGCCGCCGATGCCGAGTTGCTCCAACTGGATTTCATTGGAGCGGAATAGTTCGCTTGATCCGCCCATGGAATCGTCGACGGGTTTGTTGAAATCGTAGGTATAGGTAACGTCGGCGCGGATTTCCGGAGTGAAGAACTTGGAATCGAAAGCTGTGTCTTTGTTGCGGGGATTGCCGTTGAGCCAGGTCCAATCCCAGTCAGAAAAAGGTTCGATCTTTTCCTTTTTTGCGGGCGCGGCTTCGGCAGATTGAGAGGTTGAAACGGCCAAGGAGGGGCTTGGAATGGGCATAGATGGCGCGAGCGGTGCGGCAGTTGCGGGGGCAGCGCTGGTTGCCGTGACTACGGCCGGCGCTGGTGCGCTGGTGGAAGTTGCTGTGACCACTGCCGGCGGTGCGGCAGTGTGACTCTTCAGTTCATTCAGTTCCGCCTGGAGTTGCTCCATGCGGACTCGCATGGTGGCAAGCTCTTTCTCGATGGAAAGCGTAACGGTTGGATCGGGAGCGGCCGCGGGCCTCGCGGCCGCGGTGCTGTTGGTGGCGGCGGCGTCACTGGGCAAGGGATCGTGTAGAGCGGCCACTTTCGGTTGGTCATTTGGTTGAGTTTGAGTCTGCGCGTGACAGCGCATCCCCTGAGCGACAGTGAGACTCAAGACAAGTATCGGGAAGAAAGTGGAAATCGCGATGGGCTTATGGAATAGAACTTTCATGATGAATCCTTTCCGGTTCAAGGTCCGGGTTTGCGCACTGCGCGGTAGTGCGCTTGATCTGGCCGAATGGACAAATCGCGCTTCCGCCGGTTTCGTTCGGATGAAATTACCATCACACGCGAAAACGCATAAGGATGGGGTAAGAGATTTATAAAGAGGGCATAAACGCTGTCAATATGAAACCGCTTTTCTGGACAGTTTCATGTCGCTTCCGCGTGTCCGAAGAGCGTTTCCGACTCGATTTATTTAGCCGGCGGCGTAGGGATGATCGAGATAGTGTTGGGGATGGCTGATGGCTGTGGCCAGGTCGCGCAGAAACTCGGCGGCGGGCGCGCCATCGACTACACGGTGATCGCAGGAGAGCGTTATGGTCATCATGGGACGGATGGCTGCGCGGCCGTCGAGTGGGACCACGCGGTCGGTGATGGCGCCTACGGCTAGAATTGCGGCTTGGGGCGGAATGATGATGGCGGTGAATGCGTCTACTGCGAACATGCCGAGATTGCTGATGGTGAAGGTGCCGCCGGAGAGATCGGTGGGGCGCAGCTTGCCGGCGCGGGCGCGGTCGGCTAGGTCGCGGCGCTGGTGGGCGATGTCGGCTAGCGCGGTTTTGTCGGCATTCTGAATTACCGGCGCGACTACGCCATCGTCGACTGCCATGGCTAGTGCGATATTGATTTGAGGATTGGTGCGGACGGATTGATTGATGAAGCTCGCATTAAGGCGCGGGTGTTTTGGGAGGACGCGGGCGACTAGCACTATGAGCAGATCGCTGTGCGTGAGTTTCACTTGACTGGATTTTTCTATTTGGGGCGCGAGTTTTTGCCGGGCTTCGTTTAACGCGGTTGCATCGACTTCGCGGGTTACGAAGAAATGAGGGATGGTCGTCCAGCTTTGGGTGGTGCGTTCTGCCATCAGGCGGGAGATTGGGCCAGGGCTATCGATTGTGGCGGGCGCGCTGGATTTGGAGTGGGCCGCAGCCAGGATGTCGGAAGCCAGGATTTCTCCGCCGGGGCCGGAGCCGTGGATGTTGGCTAGATTGACGCCATGCTCGGTGGCTAGACGGCGCGCTTTGGGGGAAATTTTTACGGCTTGCGTGGCGGCGCGTGCAGTTTGATTTGTGGAGATTGGAAGTGGCGTGGTTGTGTTTTCTCTTCCCGATTTTGGGGCTGCTTCATCTGCCGGAGGAACTTCGCCGGGGCGGACGATCCAGGCTATGGTTTGGCCCACTGGGACTTCGTTGCCGGGCTGGACTTTGATGTTGGCGAGGACGCCGTCGGCGGGGGATTCGATCTCCATTACGGCTTTGTCGGTTTCGATTTCGAGCAAGGGCTCGCCTTTAGCGACGGGGTCGCCTTCTTTTTTGAGCCAGGAGATTAGCTTGCCGGTTTCCTGCGCCATTTCCAGCGCGGGCATTACTACGCTGATTGCCATAGTTGGATGATCCTGTGATGCTTGTGCGGACGATGCCTTAAGGGGCCTAGGGAGCGATTGATGAACTGCTCTTTCGCCCCTTCGGGGGCTGCAATCTGTCGCCGCTTCGCGGCTAAGAGCAATCTTGACGGTTGCATGAGACGCGGCTCGGTGCGTCTTCTCGGGAATATTTCTTAGTCGCCTACGGGGACTCGCTCCTTTCGGGAACTGGCTTCGATCATTTCGCGGACCTGGGTGCTGGGTGGCGCTTCGGTTTCGCGGATGGCGGGGAGCGGACCATCTACCGTGAAGTAGTGGCGGCCGGCTACGAGAAGTTCTTCGGCGGGGAAGCGCGTGATTATTTCGTGGCCGGTTTCGGTGACTACGATTTCTTCTTCGATGCGGGCGGCGCTCCAGCCGTCGGTCGATGGCCAGAACGTTTCCAACGCGAAAACCATGCCGGGCTTGATCTCGCAGGGGTGATCGAACGAGACGAGACGGCTGATCACGGGCTTTTCCCAGATGGCCAGGCCGATGCCGTGACCGTATTGCAGCGCGAAGCAGGATTCTTCGTTGGGGAAGCCGAACTCTTCGGCCTTCGGCCAGACCGCGGCGATTTCTGCTGTGGTGCGGCCGGGGCGGACTAATTCAATCGCGGCGTCTAGATATTCGCGGCAGCGCTTGTAGGCGTCATTCATGGCGTGCGAGGCGTATCCGATGGTGAAGCAGCGGTAATAGCAGGTGCGGTATCCCATGTAGGAGTGGAGTATGTCGTAGTAGACGGGATCGCCGGGGCGCAGCACGCGGTCGGAGAAAACGTGGGGGTGCGGATTGCAGCGCTCGCCGGAGATGGCGTTGACAGCTTCTACGTACTCGGAACCTAGATCGTAAAGTACTTTGCTCACGAGGCCTACGGCCTGGTTCTCGCTCATGCCCGGCTTCATGGCGCGATAGAGTTCGTCGTAGGCGGCATCGACCATCATGGCGGAGGTGTTGAGCAGAGTTATTTCATCTTGCGTTTTGATCAGGCGCGCTTCCGACATTAGGGCCTGGCCGTCGACTACCTTGATTCCTTCTTTTTGCAGAGCGAATAGGACTGGCAGCTCGATGATGTCGATGCCTACCGGTTCTTTATGCAGGCCGCGCATTTCCAGTTCGATGCGAATCTTTTTTGCTACATCTTCGGCGCGGCCCATTTCTGGGGTCATGGCTCCGCGCAGCATGGAGATGCCGGCGCGCGAGCGTTCGCCAAGCCAGGGGCAGTGCAATTGGTGATGCCTGGCGGCGGAGCCGAAATCCCAGAGGATGGGTTCGTCGTTTTGCGGGAGGAGGGTGAAGCGATTCGCTTTGTCCTGGGCCCAGGTGCCGATGTGGGTTGCGGTGAGGTAACGCACGTTGTTCATGTCGAAGCACAAGAGCGCGCCCATCTCAGACTTGGCCAGCAGAGCCTTGGCCTTCGCTAAGCGCTCGCGGCGCAGGCGATCGAAGTCGACACGATTTTCCCAATCGACCGCCATCGTTCCGTAGGTTTTTAGAGCCATATGAACTCCTTAGCTTCGAGCTGCGAGCTACGCGCAACGGTCGTGCCGCATCTCGACTGTTGGACCCTTCGTCAACGTCAATTCTTCTTCCCGCGCACCAGCCTTCGGATCATCAGGGCGAGAATCGAGCCGACAAACAGAATCACCAGAAGAATTGTGCCTGCGGTGCTCATCGACTCTTCCTCGTACCTCGCAGCTCGAACTTACTTACACATCGACTTAGCTGCTTCGAACACTGTTTGTTCGGTCGGCACGGTTGCGTCTTCTAACGGCGGAGAAAACGGAATCGGAACGTGCATTGCGCCCATGCGTTTGACCGGAGCATCCAGATCGTAGAATGCGCCTGTGGCGATGACTGACGCAAGTTCGGCGGTGACGCCATAGCGTTCGTAGCCTTCGTCGAGAACGATTACTCGCGAGGTTTTCTTCGCCGAGTCGATTAGAGTTTTTTCGTCGAGCGGCCACATGGTGCGGGGATCGACTACCTCAGCGCTGATGCCTTCTTGCTCGAGCAGATTCGCCGCAGCCAGCGCTACTTGCACCATGCTGCTGGTGGCTACGAGGGTGATGTCGTCGCCTGCGCGTTTTATGTCGGCTACGCCCAGCGGCACTGTGTAATCGTCCGGCGGGACCTCGCCTTTGAGTTTGTACATCATTTTGTCTTCGAAGAAGACTACTGGATTTTCGTCGCGAATGGCGGACTTCAGCAGTCCTTTGGCATCGTAGGGCGTGGAGGGCAGGACTACCTTCAACCCTGGGATGTGACAGAACCAGGCATGCAGCGACTGCGAGTGTTGCGCGGCGGAGCGGCGGGTTGCGCCCAGCGTGGTGCGCATCACCATGGGAACTTTCCAGTGGCCGCCGGACATGTAGTGGACTTTCGCGGCCTGGTTCACCATCTGATCCATGGTGAGGGTGATGAAGTCGCCGAACATAATATCGACTACTGGGCGCAGGCCTGTCATTGCTGCGCCTACGGCTACGCCGGTGAATCCGGCTTCGGAGATGGGAGTGTCGACTACGCGGGTGGCGCCGAACTCTTCGACTAATCCGGAGAGAACTTTGAAGGGCGTGCCGGCTTCGGCTACATCTTCGCCGAAGACGCAAACGTGGGAGTCGCGGCGCATCTCCTCGGCCAACGCCTCGCGCACTGCCTGGGCAAATGTTAGTTCGCGTTCAGGCATAGACGTGCTTATCTACCTCGTCAACGTTTGGGTAGGGCGCGGCGATGGCGAACTTGACGGCTGCTTCGATGGTGGAGCGAACTTCGGAGGTAATTCGATCGAGCGACGCAGCGTCGGCGTAGCCTTGTTGGAGCAGCCACTTCGATAAAACTGTGATGGGATCGCGATCGGTCTTCCAGTGTTGCTCTTCTTGTTTGGAGCGGTAGTATTCGCGATTGATATCGCCCACGTGATGGCCGCCGTAGCGGTAGGTATCACATTGCAGGAATGCAGGTCCGGCTCCTGTGCGCGCGCGTTTCACGAGCCGCGTTGCAACTTCGTTGACGGCGCGGACGTCTTGACCATCTACGATTGTTGCTTCAATACCGAATGCTGTGGCGCGGCCTAGAATGGTGCCGGCCGTGGTTTCACTGTAGTGCGTGTATTCGTTGTAGAGATTGTTTTCGCAGGCGTAGATTACGGGGAGCTTCCACAACTGCGCGAGGTTCATTACTTCGTAGAGCGAGCCCTGGCCTAGCGCGCCTTCTCCGAAGAAGCAGACGGCTACGCGATCTGTGCCCAGCGTCTTCGCGGCAAAAGCCGCGCCGGTGGCTATGCCTACGCTGCCGCCGACGATGGCGTTGGCGCCCAGATTGCCGGTGGCAGGATCGGCGATGTGCATCGAACCACCTTTGCCTCGGCAATAGCCGGCTTGTTTCCCCAGGAGTTCGGCGAACATGCGGTCGGGCGATGCGCCTTTGGCGAGGCAATGTCCGTGGCCGCGGTGGGTGCTGGTGATGTAGTCGTCGATGCGCAGGGCTTCGCAGATTCCCACGGCAACGGCTTCTTCGCCGCTATATAAGTGAGCCAGGCCGGGCATTAGCGCGCGGGTGTAGATCTCGTTCACCTGCTCTTCGAAGAGGCGGATGCTCACCATCTGGCGGTAGGCGTGGAGCCACTTTTGTTTTTCTGCCGGCATGGGCGTATCGCGGACGTTGCCGGGTTCGGAGGTTGCGGTCGTCATGTCTTCTTGCCTCCCACGGTGACCGGCGTGGTTACTCCTGACATGGCGGCGAGCACGTCGAACATGCAGGCGAAATCATATTTTGTCCAGCCCATGCCGCGGGCCGCAGTCAGGATCTCGTTGCTTACGGCTGTGCTGGGCAGGGGAACGTCTAGCTGACGTCCCAACTCCATCGCTAGAACCATATCTTTCTGCATCATGTTGACGTCGAACCAAGCTTCTTCCGGCTGATGCAGTACGAACGGTCCGCGATACTGAATCATGGGCGAGGCTACTGCACTGTGAGTGAGTACGTCGACGGCGGTTTCGCGGGCGATGCCGCTCTTCTCGGCCAGCAAGACGCCTTCGGAAAAAGCCAGCATCTGCACCGCGAGGCTGAGATTGACTGCGATCTTCATGGCTAAGGCGAGACCGTTGTCACCAACGTGAGTGACTTTGGGGCCGATATCGAGGAGCAGGAGTTTCACTTTTTCGAAAGTTTCGCGGCGTCCGCCGACCATTACTGAGAGTTTACCTTCCTGCAAAGTGATGACGCTGCCGGAGACGGGCGAGTCGACCATGTCGGCGCCTCGTTCGCGCACCTTCGCCGCGAGGGCGCGGCTCACGGTGGGGCTCACGGTGCTCATGTCGATAAAAATTTTGCCAGCGCTCAGGCCCGCGAGCATGCCATCGGGGCCTTCGGTGATGGCGGCGATGGCGGCGGCGTTGGTCACCATCGAGAAAGTGAAATCGGAAGAGCTGGCGACGGCGCGCGGCGAGTCAGCCCACTGCATGCCTTTTTCAACCAGCCATTGGGCTTTGGCGCGGGTGCGGTTGTAGCCGGTGACGGAGTGGCCCTTGCTGAGGAGCCGGTTGACCATCTGGCTGCCCATGACTCCCAGGCCGATGAA
Organism: uncultured Acidobacteriaceae bacterium; assembly: GCA_963832755.1. GTDB lineage: Bacteria > Acidobacteriota > Terriglobia > Terriglobales > Acidobacteriaceae > Sulfotelmatobacter. The sequence continues at coordinate 259,506 of CAWHVM010000001.1, forward strand.
GCCGAGTTTTGCCATCCGCGACTAACCTCCGAAGCGGCCTAAAGCCGCGCCCTTGCAAGACCATTTCAGGCAAATAGTCATGTTGCCTTTAACCCTGCCCGCACGGGTTTGCGCGACGACTTGCTGGTGGAAGGAATCTGTGAATCCTGGCGCACCTGCTCGAGGTGAGCAAACATGGCGCTGCGGGCGGCCTCGGGATCGCGCCGCTCCACGGCCTGGAGAATGCGTTTGTGATGAACCTGCCCGCGCTGCGGGCCGCCTTCCACGTTGAAAATTTTTATGCGTTGCTCGCGCAGCAGTCCGACGATGGAATCGATCAAGGAAAGAATGAGCGGATTGGCGGCCGCCTCGGCCAGCGCGAGGTGGAAGTCGAGATCGGCTTCGATGTAGGCTTCGGGATTTTTCTGCGAACGATCCATAACGGCGACCGCGTCGCGCATGGCTGCAACGTCGTCATCTTTGACGCGCGCCGCGGCTATGGCTGCGATTCCGGGTTCGAGGATCATGCGCAACTCTGCCAGATGCGGCGATCCTTCCTGCTGGCCGACCTTCACCATCAAATCGAACGATTGGCGGGCGGCGTGAGTGGTGCCGTCGGTGATGAAGGTGCCGCGGCCGGAGTAAGCTTCGACCAGACCTTTTTCGCGAAGGGTTTTGACGGCCTCGCGTACGGCGGTGCGGCTGACGCCGAGGCGCTGCGCTAAATCACGTTCGGCGGGAAGTTGGTCGCCGGGTTTGAGGGAACCGTTCAGGACAGACTCTTCGATCTGCTGAACGATTTGCTCGAACAGACGTGAAGTGCGGACAACTTTGTACACCGGGTTTTCTCCCGCACGGGCCAGTTTTGGGGGACTGGCGAAGGTCTGACTACTATACCGCAGGTCCAGAGAGTGTGGCGGGCTTTCGTGGCGGTTGGGGTAGTAGGCGAGCATGATTGGTCTTCCGGTACGGTGGTATGATCGCTAGGACGATAACATCCTGCGTGGGGGGAATGCAAGCCCCAGTCGTTATGTTCTGCCTCCATCGCTGTTTCGCGCGAAATCCTCGACCAGCGGACTTAACCAACCGGGCTCTGGGGTGAGCGTGAAGAAGCGTGAAATCGGAGAATTTGCTTGACTTCATTCGTTCCGCAGTGGTATGGCTGTCGGACCAGCAGTCGGAGGGAGTTGCGATGACATTGCGAAGCACCGCCACGTCCGCGGTTCATGAAACGACTAACGCTATCCAGATTGTTGTTCTTGTTTTCGCCATGAGCCTGATGAGTCTGCCCGCGCTGGCGCAGTCGACCGCCGGACGTTTGTTAGGCAGCGTGACCGACCAAAGCGGCGCTGCCGTGGGGGGCGCGAGCGTGGTGGTCACCGACACGCAGCGCGGCACTTCGCGAAACCTTACGACCGATACATCCGGGAACTACGTCGCTCCCGATCTGATTCCGGGAACCTACAAGATTCACGTTGAAGCCAAGGGCTTCAAGGCGGTGGAGCGGCCCAGCGTACGGGTAGAGGTTGCAACCGACGTTCGCGCCGACTTTACTCTGCAACCGGGCAACGTTTCGGAAGTGGTGACCGTGAGCGCGGAAATTCCTCTGGTGAACTCGACCTCCTCTACTCTGGGAGGGACGTTGAGCAATGAGGAAATCAATGACCTGCCGTTGAACGGGCGGAATTACGAGAACCTGCTGCAGCTGCGCCCCGGCGTGATGCGTTATCCCGGAGGAGGATTCTCGACGACGAGCACGGACGGACTGCGCGCGGAAGACAACGCTTACTTCGTTGAGGGCTTATTCAACAGCGAGCCGTTTTCCGGACAGGGCATCATTAACGGTGCGGGCATTGCGGGAGACTCGGCGACCATTCTGCCGATTGATGCGATCCAGGAGTTTAACGTTGAGGAAAATCCTCCCGCCGAGTACGGATGGAAGCCGGGCGCGGTCATCAATGTTGGATTGAAGTCGGGAACGAATTCGATTCATGGGACGGCGTTTGCGTTCGGCCGCGATGGCGTAATGGATGCGCGTAATTATTTCAACGCGCCTCCTGCCGCGAAAACTTCGCGCACGCTGGAACAGTTTGGCGGCAGCTTTGGTGGCGCGATCATTAAAGACAAGGCGTTTTTCTTCGGAGCGTACGAGGGCCAGCGCTACGATGTGGGAAATTCCTACAGCGTTACTACTCCGTCTATGCAGCCGTTAACGCTGGCCGAAACCGGAGCGGCGCCGAATTGTACCGCTCCCGCCCTGGCTGCGCTCGACTGTAACGCCAGCATTCCGAACGCGATCGCCGATCTGCTGGCCAACGGCTACACGGTCGCAACGTCGGGCCCTTGCAGTGGGCCCTGCGTCAGCCCGGCCAGCCAGTTGATTTCGGGCTGCACGGTTTCAGCGGGCGGCACGGTAACTTGCAACGGCACAGGCTTTCCTACGAATAACACGCAAAGCATCAGCGTGGTGCAGGGATTTCCCAATGACGTTGGCGTCGACAATGTGCTGGGCAAGGTCGATTACAGCTTCAACCTGCACAACACTATCAGCGGCATGTATTTCTTCGGCAACAACACGGGGACGGTTGAGGATTTTCCTGAACTGCAATCCAAGTGGCGGTCTGACATTCACACTCGCGCCCAGGTGGTGGGAGGGAGTTGGATTTGGACGCCCAATACAACTTGGGTCAACGAGGCCAGGGTGGGCTACAACCGGCTCTACCAGCCCACTTTGCCCGGCGACCTTAACACGCCGGCGTCAGGCTATGATCTCAACACCGGCGTGAGCGGTCCTTACACGGGAGGATTGCCGCGCATCGGCTTTGCGGGAGCTTTTGTGCCGGGGCTGGGCGGGTTCAAGTGGCCGAAGTTCCAGGGGCCGGACTCGATCACTCAGTTCATCGACCACGTTTCAAAAACTGTGGGAGCGCACGCTTTCAAGTTCGGCGGAGAACTACATCGGAACGACGTCGGCGGCGGGGCGTTTGGCAACGCGAGAGGCAGCATCACGTTCCTCGGCGGCGTCGCTCTACCCGTTTCCACGCCGTTGGAGGATTTTTTTGCCGGCGATCCTTTCAAAGCGTCGGTGCAGGTTGGCGACCCCACACGGCAGATTCACAACTGGGCTTTCGGATTATTCGCGCAGGATGACTGGCGGGTGAAGAAGAACCTGACGATCAATTACGGGCTGCGCTATGAATTCAGTTCGGTGATCAAGGAAGCTCACAACTTGCTGGGTAATTTCGATCCGAATGCGGCAACTGGATTGATTCAAGAGGGAGGGAACGGCGTGGGCGGAGTGTACAACCCGGACCACACCAACTTTGCCCCGCGCTTTGGCTTTGCCTGGGACGTGACCGGAAAAGGAAACACGGTAATAAGGGGCGGCGGCGGCTTGGTCTACGAAACAATCAATTGGGAATCGCTGCTCGCCTTCAACAATGCTTTTGGTCTGGGCAATGTTCCGACATCGGGCATCCTCCCCGGAGGCACGATCACGTCTGGCAATCTGGCAATTCCGCCGATCATGCCGCAATGGGACAGCGGCGTACCTATCTATGGAGCCAACGTGAGCACCAGCCCGCTCAATTGCGCCGGGAATCCCTGCCCCATCATGAGCGTAGATCAGAACATTACTACTCCATACGTGTGGAACTGGACTCTGAACGTGCAGCACGCGTTTACGCCGAACCTCTCGCTGGAAGTTGCTTATGTGGGAAATCATGGATCGAACTTAACCGGCATTCGGGATATCAACCAGCCGGCGGTGGGTTCGGGCTGGCCAGCGGCAAATGTTGCCAAATGCACCGCGAACCTCGTCAACGGACTGTACGACACGGGTAACACCCTTAACAATGGCGCCCCTTGCCAGGACGACACCGGTAACGAGATTGGGCCGTTCGCCGCCAAGTTCCCCTACTTCAGCAATATTTTTCAAATGGCAAACGTCTACCGCTCGAATTATGACGGTTTGCAAGTCACGTTGAACTCGCGAAACTACCACGGGCTGAGCATGGTGGCCGGTTATACCTACGCCCACGCGCTGGACGACGTGAGCGCAAACTGGGACTTTGGCTATGGCGCTGGTCTTCCCGAGGATTCTGCCAACGTGGGCAGGGAATACGGAAACAGCGATTTCGATATGCGGCAGCGTTTCACGCTCTCGCTCACCTATGCAATTCCCGGACGGAAGGGCGCCGCGCAGATGCTGGAGGGCTGGGAAATCAATTCCATCGTGACGCTGCAAAGTCCCCAATTCTGGGGCCCCATTGATGAGGGGACTGACGCCGTAGGAACCGGCCCGTTGCCGGTAAGTCCGCCGGCTAACGCCCCCATCCGTTGGAGCTTTTATGGCAAGCCAGCGGACTTCAAATCGGGACCCGCGCCGATTCCTTATTTCGCAGGAAACGACAGCCCGAGCAGCCCTACCAATAATGCCGCCTGCAATGCAAAGGCGCTGGCTGTGGATGGAGGCTCACCGGGGGCATCGACTGAGTCGCTCGCTTACTTCGGCTGCTACGCTCAGGGCAGTTCCATCATGATTCCGCCACCGTTGGGGCAACTCGGTAATATGTCGCGTAACCTGTTCCCCGACTCCGGCTTCAGGGACTTCGACCTGTCAGTCGCCAAGAACTGGCACTTCGGTGAGCGAGTTCGTGCGCAATTCCGCGCGGAGTTCTTTAACATTCTTAACCATCCCAACTTTGCCAATCCTTACGGGGGCCAGAATGGATTTGGTTTGAATGATCCGTCGGTTCGTCCATTCGGCTGCGGTTGCGCTACGCCGGACGTTGCGGCGGCCAATCCGCTTATCGGTTCGGGCGGCCCACGTTCGGTGCAGTTGGCTTTGAAGTTCACGTTCTAGCCGTGCGGTCGAGTATGAGGGGGTGAAGAAGGCCGGACGCAATTCTGTCCGGTCTTTTTTCTTAGCGGCTCGCGCGACTTGCGAGCCAGAAAGAATGGGGCCAAGCTATGAAGAGACAAAATTATTTTTCATTGCCAGTATTTTTGTTGATACTCTTTTCACTCATTTCTGCCGGTGCTTTTGCTCAAATGTCCTCCAATCAAAAAGAAGAGCGCCGTGAGCGCACCATCGAAGAGATCAAGACTGAGGCGATTCACCGCGCCGAGGTGGGGCAGTATCCGCTGATCGGGCTTGATCCGGGTGATGTGAAGGAGGCTTTCGAGAGCATCCACACGAAAGATAAAGACGAATGGGCCGCGGGATTCATGCGCGTGGCCGGTCGTTATTTCAATGAAGCGAAGTCGCTGGAGAAGACTGATCCCACCAAGGCGAACGCTGATTACATCCGCGCGTGGCGGCTTTACTCGTTCGGGCGCTGGCCGATTCCGGCGTCTCCGGGCAAGCAGCGGTCGTATGAAAAGGCGCTTGAGGCGTTTCTGGCGCATGCGCGGTTCTTAGATCCGCCGCTGGAAGTTGTGCACATTCCGTTCGAAGGCAAGGAAATTATTGGGTACCTGCGGCTGCCGAAAGATGCGAAAGGTCCGGTGCCGCTGGTGATCGCGGTGAATGGCCTGGATAGCCGCAAGGAAGATCTTGCCGAAAGTTTCGGCGCGATTCTTTCGTTTGGAATCGGCTATCTTGCCGTTGACGGGCCGGGGACCGGGCAATCGCCGATCAAGGTCCGCGAAACTGCCGACCGCATGTTATCGAGGGTGATCGACTACGCGCAGTCGCGGCCGGAGATTGACAAGAACCGCATCGCAATGCACGGCGTGAGCTGGGGAGCATACTGGGCGACGAAGATGGCGATCGTGGAACATGCGCGGCTGCGCGGGGCCAGCGCGCAGTCTCCGCCGGTGGATAGGTTCTTCCAGAAAGATTTTCTGATGAATTCTCTGCTGGGCAATCGCGAATATTTATTCGACCAGGTGCCGGCGCTGATGAACATTCTGGAAGGCGTACACACGCTGGATGAGCTGGCCGAGTTTCTGCCGAAGATGTCGCTGGTGCATGAGGGACTGCTGGGCAAGCCGATGGCGCCCATGTTGATACTGGCAGGAGCTAAAGACACGCAGGTTCCCATTGAGGATGAATATCTGCTGCTAAGCAAAGGCGACGTGCCGAAAGAAGCCTGGATTAATCCACAGGGCGGTCATCTGGGCCGGCAGGTGGGCGTGTGGCCCGATCCCCGCATTTTCAAGCAGGTGATTATTCCGTGGCTGGTCAAGACGCTGGAGGGGCCGCCGAACTAAGGATCGCTAGCCTTCGCGTTCCGCGAACAATCCTGTTGCGTCAGCGTCTCTTAATCGCGTGGCACGCCGGGATCCATCTGCTTGGCCTTGGCGATGTCGGCGTCGCCGCCGGCGGTGTCTTTGCTCTGCTGTTTGACGAGTCCGCGCTGGTAGAGAGCGCCGGCGTCATTTGGGTTTATCCGGATGGCGTCATTTAAGTCTTTGAGTGCGCCCTCGTAGTCTCCTTTTTCGCGATACGCTTTGCCCCGGTTGAAGATCGCGAATTGGTAATCGGGCTTCAGGCGCAGCACCTCGGTGAAATCCGCAATGGCCAGATCGTGCTTGCCCTGGCGATCGTAGGCATAGCCGCGATTATTCAAGGCGGAGACATACTTGGGATTAAGACGAATCGCATCCGAATAATCTTTGATGGCGGAATCCAAATCGCCTTTGTGGCGGTAGGCCAGACCGCGGTTGTAGAACGCGCTGGCGTCGCCTGGTTTCATGCGTAGGGCCTCGGAGTAGTCTTGAATGGCTTTATCGCGGTCGCCCTTGTCGTCGTAGGCGTTGCCGCGCGCTACGAGCGTGGCGGTTGAAGTGGAGTCGAGCTTGTAAGACTGCGTGAAGTCGGCAATCGCCTGATCGAGGTTCTTTTTGTCGTAATAGCAGAGCCCACGTTCCATAAATGAGTTGGCGTGGTTGGGGTTGAGGCGAACGGCATCGTCGAAATCTTTAATGGCGTGGTCGCAATCATTCTTGTTCTTGTACGCCATGCCGCGGCCGTAATAAGGACGATAGTTGTTGGCATCGAGCTGAATTGCTTTGGTGTAATCAGAGATGGCATTGTCATGGTCGCCGGACTTGTCGTAGGCGATGCCGCGCTCAATGTAGGGCGGGATGTAAGACGGGTTGACGCGGATGGCTTCGCTGTAATCCCGCAACGCAGCGTCATGGTCACCCTTGTCGTCGTAAGCGTTGCCGCGGGCGACCAGCGCCTGCACATGATCGGGCTTGAGGCGGATGGCCTGGGTAAGATCCTGAATCGAGCTGTCATAATCTTTTTTGTGATAGAAGCAGAGCCCGCGGTTGTACGGCCCGGCAGAATCGCCCGGATTCAACTGGATGGCCTTGGTGTAATCGGCGAGCGCGCGGTCGTAATCGCCCTGGGCGTAGTATCCGTTGCCGCTGCTGATGTAATCCGCCGACGTGCTCTGCGCCCACGCCGGCACCGCGAGCGACCACAATATCAGTGAAAAGATGAAACGATTCATTGCGTGCCTCTCCCAGCCCGAATCCCCTGCACAACTATTCTGCTAGTGGAGCTGCAGGGAGAGGTAGGGCACCAAGGTAACCTCAGACCTGAAGCGAGCGGCGAACTGCGTGAAGGGCGCGCAGCAGGCCGGATGACAGGTTTGCGGAGCGCTCATTGACCGGACTGCGGGCGCCGGCAGCACGTCACGGCTGGGCGTAGTAGCCCATGCGCGTGCGAGCCGTGAGCCCCGGCTTGCCGACTGTGACTTCGAGGGCATGGAACTCGTTCGCGTGGTCCGCGCGTGCGCCATCAAACGAGAGAACATAAAAGGCATCGGCATCCGAGACGCAATCTGCGATGGCTGACGCAAGGTCATTGGTGGAGTTGAGGACGAGCCCGCCACTCTGCGTGGCAAGCACCTGCAACCCCAGGTTGCCGGGCCGCACCTTCTTGGCGAAGGGTACACCTTTGAGAAATTCCTTGTAATAAAAAGTGGTTGTCCTGCCCGCATCCGACATGCCCAGCGGGTCAATGCTATAGAGAGTGATATGCGCCTGCCGAAGGCCGGCCGACATCGCGACGACCTGGTCGAAGAATCGTTGTTCGTCCTTACTGGAAAGTTCAACGCGCGGCCCCGAAAGCAACGGCCAGCCCGCACTGAACCAAATAACGAGCTTCCTTCCGGGCCGCGTTCCCTCGAAGGTCATGACTGAGGATAGAGCCTTAAGAGACAGGTTATAACGCTCTGCCGCGCCATAGAAGCCCGAAGACCGGGTGTTGTAGCGCAGCCCCGTTTCGATTTGATCGTATTGCGCCGCCAGGGCATTTCCATCGCGAGAGAAACCGTTCTGCATCTTGGTTTCAGTATCAGTAAAGACGACGAGCGACATTGGGACCGGGAGCTTGCCGCTATTCCGCAGCAGAAACTTCTTCAGTTCCGCTTGTTCAATACTGACGGTTTGGTGGGACGTGTTGACAGCATCAACCACCAAAACCATTTCAACCGGCGGGTCGGCAGCCTGGTCGGCGCCGTTCTCCACAGCCTGAAATGAAACGATGTCCTTCGCCTGCTTATCGTCGAGAAGAGTGAAGTCTTGCTTCTGCAACCCGCGAACGGCTGCGCCGGATTTGTCTCTCACCTGCACGTCGAGCGTGATTCGCCGGTCGGGGCTGCTCGGCGGAACTGACGGCCCGGGCCGGGTCTGGAGTTGGGGCTGGGTCTGGGGCTGGGGATTCTCTTGTCCCAATGCGGCGGAGCACGGCAGAAGAAGCAGACCAAGAAACAAGCAAGAGGAGCGACCCATATGCTTCACCATGCGGTGGAATTTTTGACCCGACCTGCGGAAGGCGGTGCCTCGCGATCGGACACAGCAAAGTTTAGGCCTGCGGGGACTCGAAATCAATGAGGCCGCCCAAATACCAGAGGGGTAGTTACACCGAAATCTTGCTGGAATACAGCGCCATGCCGACGACGGCATCCATGCCCAGCGCGTCGAGGCTGTCGATTTCCTCTTGAGTCGTGATTCCACCGGCGACTATCAACCGTCGCGATGTGGCTTGCCGGATCGCAGCCACTATCTCCAGCGGGATTCCGCCCATCAAGCCTTCCGTGTCGATATGGGTGTAGAGAAAAGTTTCGCAGAATGGTTCGAGTGCTCGAATCATGTCGAATGCGGTGATGGCAGTTTCTTTACGCCAACCATCAATGGCAACCCGGCCGCTTCGGGAATCGAGCGCCAACACTAGTGCTGCGGTGCCCAGTGCATCCGCAAGTGCAGCGGCGAATTGCACGTCGATTTTGCCATCCTTCAGCAACGACGAACCGAGAATGACCCTGCGCGCACCCGCTTCTAGAATCTCTCTCGCTATTTCGAGACTGCGAATGCCACCTCCGACCTGGCAGTTCAGACGCTGCACAATTTGATTGACGATTCGCCGATTATTTCCAGAGCACCGGGCTGCATCGAGATCGATTACCTGCACCAGAGAATATTTGGAGAAGCGCTCGATCCAATAGTCGAAGTTGTCGAACTCCAGGGCTTTCTTCTCGCCCTGCACTAGCTGCACAATCTTGCCGTCCATCAGGTCGATCGACGGAATCAGCATGGCCACCTCACTGGGATGCTGGCGTCGCGCAGTTCGCGCTTTAGTTCAGCGATATTCTCAAGACCGAAGTGAAAGATGGAGGCAGCCAAAGCTGCGTCGGCGCGGCCGTCGCGAAACACTTCGATGAAATCGCCCGCCGATCCCGCGCCCCCCGAGGCAATTACCGGAATCGAGACCGCTTCCGCGACGGCGCGCACCAGTTCGCAGTCGAAACCGGATCGGGTTCCGTCGCGGTCCATCGAGGTCAGCAGAATTTCTCCCGCTCCGCAGGCTGCTGCTTCGCGCGCCCACTCGATCGCATCGCGACCCGTGGGTGTGCGCCCTCCGGCTATGTGCACTTCAAAGCCGGCGTCAGTTTTTCTCGCATCAATGGCCAGGACCACGGCCTGCGAGCCAAAGCGTCCGGCGATCTTGCTGATTAAGGCTGGGTCGCGCACCGCGGCCGAGTTGATCGCGATCTTGTCCGCACCCGCGTCGAAAACCGCTGCGGCATCGTCGAGTTTGCGAATTCCTCCGCCAACGGTAAATGGAACGAACAGGGAACGCGCCGTGCTGTGTACCGCGTCCAGCAAGGTGTTCCGATTTCCGCTGGTCGCAGTAATGTCGAGGAGTACGATTTCGTCCGCGCCGCTGCGGGCGTGGGCCGCAGCACACTCCGCCGGATCTCCAGCGTCGCGCAGATTCTTGAATTGCACACCCTTCACGACGCGGCCAGCGTCCATGTCGAGGCAGGCGATGATGCGCTTGGTCAGCAACCTCAGACCTCCCAGAAATTCTTCAGGATCGCGAGTCCAACGTCTCCTGATTTCTCGGGATGAAACTGCGCTCCGAAAACATTGTCGCGCTCAACGGCGCCGGCAAACTGCAATCCATATTCAGTAGCCGCCGTCGTTTCGGCAACAAACGGCGCGTGAAATGAGTGGCTGTAGTAAACAAATGAATCCTGCGCGACGCCGCGCAGCAAGCGCGACCCTGGCTGAACCGCAATGGAATTCCAGCCAACATGCGGCGACTTGACCGAAGACGGAAATAGCCGGCACTTGCCGGGAAAGATGCCCGCTCCCGCAATGTCGGCACACTCCTCACTCCCCTCGAACAGCCACTGCATTCCAAGGCAAATTCCTAGAATTGGCTTGCCTGCGGAGGCGGCTTGCAGCAAGGCTTGGCGCAGGCCGGTGCGGTCCAGAGCACGCAGCGAGGAAAAATGTCCGACTCCGGGGAACACGATCCTTTCCGCCGCTGCCAAGGTCTCCGGCTGGTTGGTTACCACGATTTCAGCGCCGAGATAGTTGAACGCCTTCTTTACAGAATTCAGGTTGCCCGCTCCGTAATCCACGATGGCGATCATAGAAGTCCCTTGGTGCTTGGAAGCATGCGGCGCAGGCGGCGGTCGCGGGAGCACGCCACGCGCAGCGCGCGCGCGAAAGCTTTGAAGAGCGCTTCGATCTTGTGATGGCTGGAGCGGCCGTAAAGCACGCGGGCGTGAACATTGGCGCGAGCGCCGCGGGCAAAGCCCTCGAAGAAATCCGGCACCAATTCGACCTGCAGATCTCCCACGTGCGCCGTGTGGACCTTAGTATCGACCACCGCGGCCGGGCGTCCACCGAAATCGACTGCCGCTAACCCGAGAGTTTCATCCATGGGCATGACGAAATAACCGGCGCGAAGAATCCCACGGCGATTGCCCAGCGCGCGGTCGAAGACTTCACCTAGAGCGATCCCGACATCTTCCACGGTGTGGTGCTGATCTACGTCCAGGTCGCCTGTGGCGGAGAGTTTCAGATCGAACGCGCCGTGACGCGCAAAAAGCTCCAGCATGTGGTCGAGAAAACGGATTCCAGTCGAAACCTCGTATTTCCCGCGCCCCTCAATGGTGAGCGCAATCCGGATTTCAGTTTCCGCGGTCTTGCGATGCAGCTTGGCTTTCCTCACGCCTTCACCTCACTGTGCAGCTTGAGTTCCTCAACCACATCGCGCACCGCAACAATCAAGGTTCGGGTGTGTTCCTGCGATCCCACAGTGAGCCGCACGCAGCCTGCGCATCCGGGATCGGTGTTCCGGTCGCGCACGAGGATTCCGCGCGCGCGCAGGGCTTGGACAAATTCCTCATGGGCGGGGCCGACGCGCACGAGCACAAAGTTGGCGCGGCTCGGCCAGTAGTGCAGGCCGAGGGTTCCGAGTTCCTGCTCCAACACGGCGCGGCTGCGCTGCACCTCGGCGACGTGGCGTTGTATGTACTCCTGATCTCGAAGCGCCTCCGGCAACACCGCCTGCGCGACTGCATTCACGTTGTAGGGCGACGCGACGCGGCGCACCATCGCAATCTGCTCCTTTGCTCCGGCGAGAATGCCAATGCGCAGGCCAGCCAATCCATACGCTTTTGAGAATGTCCGTGCCACAAAGAGATTTGCCGGCCATGGAGAGGAGTTGAGAATCGTTTCACCGTGAAACTCGAAGTAGGCTTCGTCTACCAGAAGCGCCGCGTGGGGTGCAGCCTGAGCGATCTTCAGCAGCGCGCCACGTGACACCGCTGTTCCCGTAGGATTATTGGGATTCGCCACTGCGATCAGTCGTGTTCTTGGGCTGATGCGTGCGAGCACGTCTTCCAAAGGAAATGCAAAGTTCTCGCCCGCCAGAACCTGCACTAGTCGCGCGCCTTCTGCCTGAGCGAAGAGGGCATACATGGCAAACGTGGGCACGACGATCATCGCTTCATCGCCGGGATCGAGATAGGTTGAGCACAGCAGATGAATCGCCTCATCCACGCCGTTGGTGAGCAAAACCTGGGCCGCATCGAGCGAGAGAAGGTGGGCGACGTCGCGTTCCACGGGTTCGCGCTCGGGATAGCGCGCCAGCGCTTCGGCATCGAGCAAGCGCAGCCGCGCCAGCACACGCGGCGAACAACCGATGGTGCTCTCGTTGAAATCAAGTCGCAGTCCTTGCCGGCCAGCGAGGGGCGGGCGATACGCGTGCAAACTCTTCACCGCTGCGCGGGGCTCAAGCTTCACGAGCACCTCACGCGCAACGATTCGGCGTGTCCGTGCAAGCCCTCGGCTTCAGCCAAAGCAATCGCCGGTGCGATTCGGCGCATACCCTCGCGGGAGACTTCCTGGCAGGCGATGATGCGGACATAATCCAGAACGCTCAGGCCGCCACGCACGCGTGCCATCGCGCCCGTAGGCAATACGTGATTTGGGCCTGAGATGTAGTCGCCCGCGGCTTGGGGCGTGAACTCGTTCAGAAAAATCGAACCAGCATTTTGCACTGCCGGTGCCAGCGCTGCCGGCAGTGTGAGATGCTCAGGCGCGATCCGGTTTGCGGTCTCGACCGCCTGATCGAGAGAAGCAACCACAAGGATCGCGCCGTGACGAGAAAGCGATTTGGCGGCAATGGCATTTGCCCGCGTGCGCTCCTGCACTTCCACCTGCACAGCTTTCGCCAAGTCACGCGAACTCGTGATAAAAACGCAGAGCGCGTCGGGATCATGCTCCGCCTGCGACACCAGATCAGCCGCGACGAAAACTGGATCACCCTTCTCGCTGATGAACACGCCTTCAGTCGGACCAGCGAGAAACTCAATAGCACAATCGAACGCAACCAGCTTTTTTGCTGCGGTGACGTAGCGGTTGCCGGGTCCCACGATCTTGCTCACGCGCGGAATGCTCTCCGTTCCATAGGCGAGGGCAGCGACCGCTTGCGCTCCGCCAACGCGGTAGAATTCACGCACGCCGAGAAACCCGGCCGCCGCCAAAGTAGCCTGTGCCGGGCGCGGCGACACCACGCGAATCTGCGGCACGCCCGCAACCTGCGACGGAATCACCGTCATCAGCACGGTGGAAGGCAACGGATATCGGCCGCCGGGAACATAGCAGCCGACCGAATCCAGAGCGCGCACAAACTGGCCAACGCAAACTCCGGGATGAATTTCGCGCCGCCACTCCTCCGGCTTCTGCCACTCGCAGTAGCGGCGAATGTTCTCCGCAGCTTGCGTGATCGCATCCTGCAGTTCCGGAGAAGTTCTTTGCCAGGCCTCATGCAGTTCAGCCTCAGGCACGCGCAAAGGTTCGTTCTTGCTCAACCCATCCCATTTGGCGGCGTAGCGGCGTAAAGCTCGATCGCCATTGCGCCGTACATTGTTGACGATGCGCCGCACGGCGGGCTCAACCTCGGCCAGATCGGTTGCGCCGCGCTGCTCCAGCGCACGCACGAACCGGTCCCGCTTAGGCCCGTTAAGAATGCGCATGCGCATCACATCACGACCTTGTTCAGCGGATACTCGACGATTCCCTGGGCATTCGCTTCTTTCAACTTCGGAATCAGCGTCCACGCGGTCTGCTCCTCGATGATGGTGTTGACCGCAACCCATTCGCCATCGGCCAGCGGCGCGACCGTGGGATTTTTCAACGCCGGCAACAGGCCGAGAACAGCGGCCAAATCTGGTTTGCGCACGTTGAGCATCAGGCCCACGCGGCCCTGCGCGGCCATGGCTCCGCAGAGCATCACCGCAAGGTTTTCGATCTTGCGCCGCCGCGCAGGATCGGCCCAGGCTGCTTTGTTCGCGATCAGTTGCGGGTTCGACTCCAAAACTGTTTCGATAATTCGCAGATGATTCGCGCGCAGAGAACTGCCGGTCTCAGTGACTTCGACGATGGCATCGGCCAGCAATGGCGGCTTTACTTCTGTCGCTCCCCAGGAGAATTCAACCCGCACTTGCACGTTGCGGCTGGCAAAATAGTTGCGCGTAAAGTTCACCAGTTCAGTAGCGACGATCCGGCCTTCGAGGTCTTCGGGTTTCTGGAAGCTGGAATCCTCCGGCACCGCTAGCACCCACTTCACTTTGCCCATGCTCTGTTTCGAATAAATCAGATCGGTAACGCTGACCACATCCAGGCCGCTTTCGAGCACCCAGTCGAGACCGGTGAGGCCCGCGTCCAACGCTCCGTGATCGACATAGCGCGCCATTTCCTGCGCGCGAATCAGCATGCATTCGATTTCCGGGTCGTCAGTCGCAGCGAAGTAGGAACGCGCATTGGTATAGACGCGCAGCCCGGCGCGCGTAAACAGGCTGAGCGTCGCCTCCTGCAAACTTCCCTTGGGAATGCCCAGACGTAGTTTCATGGCCGTGACTCTTGCCTCGCGGTCTGTGGCACGGCGCTCACCGGAAGTTCCTCGGTGAAGCATGACCTTGACCCTGTGTGGCAAACCTTGCCCTCGCCCAACACGCGGACGCGCAACAGCACCGTGTCGCGGTCACAATCAGTCCATGCCGCGGCAACTTCCAGGCGATTGCCGGAGGTTTCCCCTTTGGTCCATAGCTTTTGCCGAGTGCGGCTGTAGAACGTCACGAAGCCCGTCATTAGAGTCGCCTGCAAGGCTTCGCGGTTCATGAAGCCGAGCATGAGCAACTCGGCGGTGTCCGCATCCTGAATTACCGCGGGCACCAAGCCTTGCATTTTATCGAAGTCGATTTCCATGGAAACCTCTTCTTTCATCTAATCCGCTTCCGCTCACCGAAGCGCCGCAACAGAAACAAAAATCCCGCTGCCGCGAGGTTCGCGTCAGCGGGCTTGGATTTTGGATTAATGCTTTTGATTTCTTATCCGCCGTCCTCCGCCGACACGCTCACCGTGTGATGGTGATGATGGTGGTGACGATGGCCGGGCGAACTCATAATGGAGTTATGGTAGACGGTAAGCTTCTCTGCGTCAATCGTGTTCTAAACCGCGGCTGGCAAGCTAATCCAAGCTTAGTTCCATCTTGCCTTGTTTCGTGAAGTGGATGTGCAGCATCGTTTCTTTTCCGCTAGCAAACTCGCCTGCCACAGTCGCCGACTGCTCATCATTGGCCGCACCCGAAGTGACCTCCACCCGGAGAAGATGTTTTCCGGGCGCGAGTTGAGTGGCATGGAATTCATGACCCTGGACCTGGTGGAACACGACCAGATGTTTCTTGTCGGTTCCCTCCAACGTGTGCGTATAAGTCAGGCGATCATCCACCCAGATCGACAGTTGCGCCTCCGCGAACCTGTGCTCGACCTCGATTTCCAGCATCGCCGGCGAAGTTGGGGAGCTTGGGGCGGCCGCTGTCGGGGAGTGAGTGGTCTTGCTAGCGGCCTTCCGAATTTTATGAGTGCTGGGCGCTGCTGCCTGTTTGGCCGGAGCAACCTCCTCTACGCGGGGCATAAGCTTGACCGCGGTCGGGGCCTGGTTCTGGGGCGACGTGGCTTGAGGCCGCATGAATTGAGCCATGCGGAGTCCAAAAACGAGCAATCCAGCCAGAAGCAAAGCTCCCGCGAAAGACTTCTTGCGCATTTTCTGCAATAAAATCTCCGCTGTGCGCTGCTCCGCAGTTTGAGAGCGAGCGCTGACGGATTTGGGTGCAAGCCTCAGTGGGGCCAGGGCCGACGATGTTGTGCCTGCATTTGACGTCAGGGCTGCGCCGGCAGTTGCGTCCGAACCCGGCTGCAGTGCCTTGCTGCGCGGATCGCGTCCTTCCCGCAACGCTTGGATATCCAGCGCCATTTCCATGCCACTCTGATAGCGCTGCGCGGGATCTTTCGCCAGCGCGCGCGCAATGATGTAGTCGAGTCCCGGCGGCAGGCCGGTATCGAGCACGGTGGCCGGGATCGGCTCCCGGTTGACCACCTTATAACAAACTGTGAGGGCGCTGTTGCCTTGAAATGGCCGGTAACCGGTCAGGATCGTGTACAGGATTACGCCCAGAGAAAACAGATCCGAACGCCCATCGACCGGATCGCCATTGAGCTGTTCCGGCGACATGTATGCGGGTGTGCCTAAGGCGCGCCCCGCCAGCGTGAAGTTGGCGAGGTTCAGCTTGGCCACGCCAAAGTCGGCGATTTTGGCATGACCGTCTTCCGTGATCAGAATATTCGCGGGCTTCAGATCGCGGTGAACCACGCCTTGGCCATGCGCGCAATCGAGGGCGCTGGCCAGTTCGAGCGTGAGATGTAGCGCTGTGTCCAGCGGCAGCTTGTGATCGTCTTGCGCCAGCAGTTTCTCGAGAGACTGCCCTTTGACGAACTCCATCACGATATAAGGAGCGCGCGTCTCAGGTTCCTCGCCCACATCGAAGACGGTGACGATTCCAGGGTGGGACAGGCGTCCTGCAGCTTCGGCCTCGCGGAGGAACCGCTCGCGATACTCGCGTTCCTCTTCCGGCGGCTGGCCGGCCAGAGAGATTGTTTTCACCGCAACCAGGCGGTTGATCTTGGGATCGCGCGCCTGGTAGACAACACCCATGGCTCCCCGGCCCAACTCGGTCAGGATTTGGTAACGCCCAAAGCGTTCGCCTTTGGGATCGCCCATAACCGCCATCTGCGGGTTCAGAGTCTTCCTGCAACCTCGCCCGCTGCCTCTTCCTTCTCGTCCAACGCCACTGTGACGAGCACACCTATTACGTTCTCGTTCAGCACATCCGCAAGTTTCTTCGCCTGCGCCATGGTGATTCCGTTCAGTAGTTCGAAGCCGACCTGAACGCCCCGAAGAGCAGAAATAGTGTCGTGGTTAAGGCGCACTTGGACTGTGATCGGCCCGCCCTGATTGCTGATCGCAAAACAAACCCCTGCTTTTTCAATCTTGCTTGCCGCCATGATTTACACCCGATGTGAGGACATGCCTGCGCCGCCCCAGCCCCGAGCGGAGGGAAACGGCATCGATCTACCGACATTTTGTACCCGCAGTCCGAATCGTCCAAGGTTACCAACGTGCGCGGTGTGTGTTCGAATTCCAACGATGCAAGAGGAAATCCGACAGTGATGTTCGTTCGCGACCTGGGCACATAGCGCGGCCGTCGCGGCGGCTGTCCCGCGGACGTCCCGGCCGCGCGAGGATGCCGCAGAGGAATTCCATCCGTTGCACCGGCGCGCAGTGGTACGATAGCGGGCTGCCCCAAGATTCGAGATTTGGGAGCTGTATATGACAAGAGCTGCCCGCTCCGTAGCCTCGCCCCATGTGGTTTGCATCGAGGACTTCCGGCCCATCGCCCGCCAGAGAATTCCAAAGTCGGTGTTTGATTATCTCGATGGCGGCGCCGAAGGCGAGGTTACGCTCCGCGAGAATTGCCGGATATTCAACGATGTTACTTTTCGGCCGCGGCATGCGGTTGCGGTTGCCGACTGCAGCTTAGGCACGACAGTTCTCGGATTCAAGCTCTCTCTTCCGTTTCTGCTCGCGCCGGTCGGATATAGCCGGCTCATGCATCCCGGAGGCGAGGTAGCTGCCGCGCGAGCCGCCGGCAATGCCGGCACGGGCTACATTCTCTCGACGATTTCTGGGCACAAGCTCGAAGATGTAAAAGCTGGTTCGACCGGACCAGTTTTCTATCAGCTTTATCTGATGGGTGGACGCGGCGCTGCCGAGGCGGTGATCGAAAGAGCGCGCGTAGCCGGCTTCTCCGCGCTGGTCGTCACCATCGATACTCCAGTGTCTGGAATCCGCGAGCGCGATTACCGCAACGGCATGAAGGAACTGATCAGCGGCAGCGTGCTGGAGAAGATCCCGTATATCCCGCAAATTCTCTCGCGCCCGGGCTGGCTCATCGACTACCTGCTTGACGGCGGCCTTCCTGGGCTTCCGAACGTGATCATCCCCGGCAAAGGCCAGATGCCGTTGGTCGACATCAACGCTGCCCTGGCGGAATCAACGCCGACCTGGGCAGACCTGGTCTGGATCAGGAAAATCTGGAAAGGCCCAATCGTCATCAAAGGCGTGCTGACGGCCGACGATGCGCGCCGCGCCGTCGATGAAGGAGTCGCGGCGATTTCGGTTTCGAACCATGGCGGACGCCAGCTCGACAGCCTCCCGGCCTCGTTGCGCGCCTTACCCGAAGTGGTGGAAGCCGTGCAAGGCCGCATCGAGGTATTGATGGATGGAGGCATTCGCCGCGGCACCGACATCGTAAAGGCCCTCTGCCTGGGCGCACGCGCCGTGCTCTGCGGACGCGCCTACGCCTACGGCCTGGCCGCTGCGGGCGAAGCGGGAGTCGACCGCGCGATTCAGATTCTGCGGACCGACGTCGAACGCACTCTGCGGCTGCTCGGTTGCCCCTCGGTCACGGCGCTCGATCGTTCTTATGTGAATGTGCCTAAGAGCTGGGAAGCCTAAGACGAAAAGGAAGTTAGCCGGGCTTGCAGCGGGCTCGGGTATGCAAACGCGACAAATCTGTCTGAGCCGTTACTGGTCTTTCTTTTCCGGTTCCTTGGGCAGCGGTTTCTCGATCGGCTTGCGAGGCAGCATCTGGTCACGCATGGCCGCGTCGTAGACAAAGCCCGCGACGATTACCGCTGCCTGTTTCAGATCGTCGGGCTGCAAGCGGTCATACACATCCATATTCGAGTGATGCGTGCGCGACTCGTAATCGAGGGGATCCTGAATGAACTGGAATCCCGGGATGCCCACCGCATCGAACGAAAGATGGTCGGTGCCGCCGGTGTTGCGCATGGTCAGCGTAGACATGCCCAGATCTTTGAACGGTTTCATCCAGGCTTCAAAGATGGGAGCAACCGCTTCGTTCTCCTGCAGGTGAACGCCGCGAATCCTGCCGGTGCCGTTGTCCACATTGAAATAGACGGACACCTTTGCCTGTTCCGGCTTCACCGTGATTTCTCCGGCTTCGCGCCGCAGCAGCGTCGGCATGCCCTTCATCGCCGGATCGTCCATCGGCGGGCGCGAACCGAAATGATGCTCTACGTAACTCTGTGAGCCGAGCAGCCCTTCTTCTTCGCCGCTCCACAAGCCGATGCGGATCGTGCGCCGTGGTTTGATGTCGAGCGTTTTCAGGATGCGCATGGCTTCCATCATCACAATAGTGCCCGCGCCGTTGTCGGTGGCGCCCGTGCCCGCATGCCACGAGTCGAGATGCGCGCCCAGCATCACGACTTCATCTTTCTTATCGGTGCCGGGAATTTCGGCGATGGTGTCGTACTGCATGGGATCATCATCATAGAAAGTGTTGGCCACATTCAGTTCGAGCGTCACATCCTTCTTCTGCTGCAGCAGCCGCGCAATGCGGGTCCAATGCTCCACCGCCATTACAAGTTGAGGAACGGTCGTGGTCTCGCCCGGCCTGTAAGATCCGCCCGACTGCACAAAGACCGTGCCTCCGCCCCCAGTTACGCGGTAGTGGTCGATCACGGCCAGAACTTTTTCGTCGGCAAAGAACTGGTTCACTTCCTTCATGAACTGCTGACGCTTCAGAAAAGTGGCAAAATTGAAGGGCGGACGCTCGCCGGGAATCTGGTAGTCGGCAAGCTTCGCCAGATCGTCATCGCTCAAGCGTTTGAAAGGAGCCTCGGTGATCGGCTTCACCTCTATGTCCGGCCCAAGAATCACAATCATGCCGGCCAGCTTGCCTTTGTATTTTTCGAAGTCCTTCTTGTCTGCAATATCCACGCGAACGCATTTTCCCTGCACTACGCCGTTGGTGCCCGGAGTCCAGGCTTTGGCGTAGGCGATCAGAGGCGCGATATCGGGCGAGGTCATGCGCACATTGATGTATTGGTTGGCCCAGCCCCGGCCGAACGGTCCCCAGGGCTCAAGGTGCGCATTCGAGAGGCCCATCGCAGCAAGCTGATCTCGCGTCCACTCGTTGGCGCGCTTCATGTTGGGTGACCCGGTAAGCCGCTCGCCGATCGAATCCATTAATCCCGTGGCGAACTCCATCACCTTGGAGTCGCGAAAGCCTTCGTAGCGAATGCGGCTCATGGTTTCCAGATCAACCTTTTCAGGCTTTTCCTGAGACCACGCGGGGACAACCGCACAGCTCACAACCACAAGGCACACCAAGCGGATGAAGTTCTTCATGGGGAAGCTCCTGACCGGGATCGAACTCAGAATTATACAGCGCGAATTTCGGCGGCGAGCACAGCAAATTGCGAAGGTGTATCACCCGAGACGATCCCGTTTCTGGATTCTTATTCTTTCTTGCCGGAAGTTTCCGCGGGCGGTGTCGGACTGTTGTCACCCGGTTTTTTATCCTCAGCTGCGGCAGCGGGCTTCGCGTCTTTATCGTCATTGGTCTTCACGATGTATTGCACGATGAGTGAGATGCGCCGGTTGGAAGCGTCGAACGGATCTTTGGGCTTGCGCAAACGCTGATCGGCAAATCCACGCACCTGGCTGACCTGGTTGGCTCCCAGTCCGTTGGCCTGCATCAGGCGGCGCGCCGAGTTGGCGCGATCGGTGGAAAGCTCCCAGTTGCTGTAGCTTCCGGAAGTGGCATAAGGCTTGGAATCGGTGTGACCTTCGATCGAGATTTTGTTCGGCAGCTTGCCCATTTCCTGCGCCAGCGAGATCAGCAACTCGCGCCCGTCGTCGTTTAACTTCGGACTGCCGTTGTCAAATAACGTTCCGGAAGGGGATTCCATTAGTTCGATGCGCAGGCCTTCACTGGTCACCGTCATCTCAATGTGGCTTTTGAGTTTTTCGAAATCGGTCAGCTCATGGATCTTCTGTTCCAACTGTTCTTTCAGCTTGGGCATGTTGTCTTTGGTGAGAGTGAAATTCTCGCCCGCGCCCTCCATGGTCGATCCAATTTTTTGGGCGGTCCCGGTCGGATCTTTGAAATAACCGCCCACCGCCTCCTGCACTTTCTTGCTCGAACTCAGCAGCCACAGCACGATGAACAGAGACATCATCGCGGTGACGAAATCGGCGTAGGCAACCTTCCACGCGCCGCCGTGATGGCCGCCGTGGCCGCCTTTCTTCTTGACGATGATGACGGGACGAGTGTTGCTCATGCAGGGCGCTCCAAGGGTGATCCTCTATTGTGCCGCCGCTTCGGGAGCGGCTTCGGCTGCGGCGCCAGCCGCGGGGTCTTCCGCCGCTGCCCGGTTGCGGCAGGCTTCCTCCACTTCCTTAAACGATGGCCGCACATGACCCGGCACGGCGCGGCGCGCCACTTCCACCGCCATGATCGGCGCCGTGCCTTTCAGAAATGAAACGATCAGCACGCGCAGCACATAGAGGTAAGCATGTTCTTCGGCGGCCATCTTGGTCATACTCGCCGAGATGGGACCGACCAGCCCGTAGCAGAGCAGAATGCCCAGAAACGTGCCCACCAGCGCCGCCGCCACCTTGCGCCCAATCTCTTCCGGAGGTCCGCCCATGGCGCTCATGGTAATCACGATGCCCAGCACCGCAGCCACAATGCCCAAGCCCGGCAAGGAGTCGGCCACACTGGTAAGAGCGGCCGTGGGTTGCTCGGCGTCATGATGCTGTACCTCCAGATCCAGGTCCAGCAGTTGATCCAAGTCGAAAGCATCCATGCCGGTAATCGCCATGCGCAGCGTGTCGCAAACAAAATCCCGCACGTGATGATTCTTGAAAACCGGCGGTCCCTTGGAAAACACCGGACTCTTGTCCGGCTCTTCCACGTCATTCTCCAGCGCCATCAGCCCGTCTTTGCGGGCCTTGTTCAGCAGGTCATACATCATCTTCAGAGAAGCGATGTAAGCCTCCTTGGTGTATTTGGAGCCGCCGAAGACGCCGCCAATTCCGGCGCCAATCTGCTTGAGAATGTGCAGCGGATTGGCGATCAGAATCGTGCCGAGGGCCGCGCCGCCGATGGTAACCAACTCTGCTGGCTGGATCAGCACGCGAAGGTTCCCGTGCTCCATCAGATAGCCGCCGACCACACAGCCGAAGACCACGACAATGCCTATAATCGCGAACATATTGAACTCGAAACGCTGAACTCGTTATGCCTAGCTCGTCAGTTCATCTCCTCGACGACCGACTAGCCACTGCCGCAGCCGTGGCGTGAGCGGGCAGCGCGACTTGATTTTCGCCAAGCGCAGGCTGTGCCCGCTGCAAAATCGATTCCACCGTATCGCCAGCTACCGCGCAGGTTTGCCCGATCAAAAGCTTTGCCGACAATTCCTCTCCCCACCACTGAATCGTGGCGCTGGACGTCATCTTGACGATACGGTCGCACACGGATTTCAGCGCGTCCTCGCTGCACCCGCTCAAGATCACAAGAAATCGACTTTCACTCCAGTGGCCCACAAAGTCGGTGGGCCAAACCGTGTTTCTCAAAGCTCGAGACACCACCTGCAAAATGGACTTGCATGCCTCCTGCCCGTACCTCGCGCGGAATTGGCTGATCTCATGCGCTTCGAGGCAGACGATGCCAAAGGGAATTTGGCGGTCCGCAAACGCGCGCAGGGTGGTATGCAGGTGCGAAAGCATCATGGTCTGAGTCGGCAGCCCGGTAATGTCATCGAGCCAGCGGCGCGCCATACTGCTGCGCCCGACCGGTTCAGGAGCAGCCACCACCGAATCGTCTTCAAATGTCTGGATGATGCCGATGAGAGAGCCATGCTTATTTCGCAGCGGAATGGCCCAGGTGTGCACCGGAACCCAATGGCCTGCCTTGTGGTGGATGAAGCTCATGCCTTCCACCGGCTTGGCATCGTGGAAGGCGGTTGCCATAGGGCATTTTCCCGTACACAGTTCACAACTGGACTGGTTGCAATGCAGCAGAATGTTTTCGGCACAGGAGTGGCCCAGCACATCGATGCGCGCATAGCCCGTGATCTGCTCGGCGCCGTCGCTCCAGAAGATTATTTTTTTTTCCAAGTCGAGCACGCTCACTCCGATTTGCAGACCATCGAGGATGTCGCGATAAATCTCGGGATCTTGAAAGGCTGGCATAGTGGCCACGCAACAATGCTGCTGATCTATCCATCGGCAGAAAGTTCGCCAGACTCCACCGGTGCGGAGCGCTGGTGGATGCGGAATTCTTTTGAAGTCTGCTCTCAAGGGCTTGGCAGGAGGCAGCTTAGCGGGATGGCACTTTAAGGCAATGCGTCTGGCACGGAAGTGCTATTTGCAAATTCCTGTCCCGCCTTTATTTTCGCAAGTGAGCAGTTCTGGGGGAGGGCTGCCCGGGCGCCTCGATCTCGCAAGAGAGTCGAGGCGCTCGTATTTTGGGGCCAGATTTGTCCTGCGTCGTCGCCTAACGTCCGTAGCGGCCCATCCACTCGGCCTGCGCGAGAATGTGTACTTTCATGGCGGCTTCGAGTTCGCGTTTTCCGGCATTGCCCTTGAGATCGAGCTTGGTGTCGAGCGCGAAGATCTTGAAGTAGTAGCGATGCGGTTTGCCCGGCGGCGGACACGGCCCGTTGTAGCCAATCTTTCGGAAATCATTCAATCCCTGCCGGGAACCGTCGGGCAGTTTTGCATTCTTGGCCACGTTCTCCGCCATCTGGCGGCTCGCTGCGGGCAAGTTCCACAAGACCCAGTGATTCCAGTTTCCCACGGGAGCATCGGGATCGTCAGTCAGCAGCGCCAGGCTCTCGGTCCCGGCGGGCGGCTCACTCCACGCCAGCTCCGGAGACACATCGGCCCCGTCGCACGTAAACCTTTTCGCAATGTCGCCGCCATTGGAAAAACTTGTGCTGGAAATGGTGAAAGCCATGGGAGCGCCTCCGTCTCTCGCGGGCGAAAAATTAACTGGCAAAAAAGATCCAAAAGATCCAGACGCGGGCATCAAGACTAAGGCAAGAACCGCATTAGCAAGGGTAAATAGGAAGTTCGCCATGGAAGAGTTGTATCAGGTCTGAGGTCTTAGGCAAACCACGAGACCCTAGATCTAAGCCCGAAGCCCGAAGCCCGAAGCCCAAAGCCCAAGCCCAAGCCCAAGCCCGAAACCTTCAATTGGTCGAGATAGTGAAGTTAACCGTGATCTTAGCCTGGGTCTCAACCGCTTCGTTGCCTTCAAAATGGGGTTTGAAGTGCCATTGCCGCACGGCGTCCTGCGCAGCGCCGGCCAGTATGTGTGGGCCTCTCACGACGCGCAGATTTTGTATGGCTCCATCTTTGCCGATCAGCGCTTGCAGAATCACCGACCCTTGCACCTTCATCTGCCGCGCCAGCAGCGGATAATTCGGCTTCACTGGACTGCTCACGATGTCAGAGGCGCCAGCCGACATTTCCACCCGCTCGGCGGCATCGTTCGTTACTTTCGCCGCAGTCGGGGTATCCCCGGTCACGCTGGCATCGACGACCGGTTGCGGCGGCGTCCCCGGCTGCAAATCTACCCGCACCGAACTGCTGCCGGGACGGACAGTGCGGTGCGTATCTCCGGCGACAACCTCCACTTCCAGCGGGGGCAATACCGTGCGCGTGGTTTCGACGGCCGGCGGAGGCAGAGTTGTTGGAGCGGGAGTCTTAGCCGCAGCGGCGACACGATGCTTTACCTTTGTAGTAACGGCCAGCTTAGGAGTTGCAGCGAGAGGTTGTCTCGTACCAATCTTGACCGGAGGCGCACTCTCGACCGGCTCATCGGATTCCGCTTCCGGAGTATCCGGAAACCAGAAGTCGCGGTTGCGCCACAGCACGATGCTCAACGCCAGCAACAGCAGGCAAAGAGAGCCCACCATCAACTTCCGTTGCTTGGGATCTTGCGGCGCCCGTCGCTTGGCCTGTGCGAGCAGAGCGCGATCCACCTTCGGTACGATGGTGTTTAGATCCGACATGCCAGAAACTGGCTCCTGGGGAGGATAGCGCTACCGCTAGTATGCCCCGAAAATGTTAGAAAGGCCAGCAAAACATGCCTGTAGCAACCCACTCGAAGGGGTATGATTCTCTTCACAGGTTCCCGGCGAAACTTCGCAGAGTCTCGCGAATCCCATAGGTACGGAACGGGTTAGCCTGGCTCCCAAAACGCTCGGGCAGCCGCGAAGCGGCGAAAGAATGCCGCCCAGGGCCTCAGCCCTGGGTAGCAAGTAGAACCGGGACAAGCCCCAGCGAGGCGAAAGAGAAATGAGACCTCACCCGCAGACTCTTCCGACCGCAGGGGCGTTCCGTACCAAAGCTCAGAAAGTCAGATCATGAAGAAGAACACTCGCCAGATGGACGAAAAGAAATTCCGGCAAAACAGCCGGCGCGAGTTGCTTAAGCTGACGCCCTTGCTGGCGCTGGGGGCATTCGCCGTCCCCAGCCTGCAGGAAGGTTTGCTCAAGAAGGGGCTGGGATTCAGCGACTGGGCATCGGCACGGCTCTTCCGCTCGGGCCATCTTGCGCCGACCTTCGACAATTCAGATCTGACTCCATTCGCGAAGTTTCCCATCAACGACTATGACGTAGACGACCCCGGCGTCATCTTCGAAAATTGGACGCTTACCGTCAGCGGCGCGGTGAAGAAGCCCGGCGATTACACCTTGGCCCAAGTGCAGGCCCTGCCTCGCTATCGGCAGAACACGCGCCACATCTGTGTTGAAGGCTGGGACGTGATTGGCCGCTTCGGGGGCGCGCGTCTCTCTGACTTTCTGAAGCTGATCGGCGCGGATCCCACGGCGCGTTTCATCACCGTGGAATGCGCCGACGACTATTACGAATCGCTCGACATGGCGACGGCGCTGCATCCGCAGACTTTGCTTTGCTATGAAATGTACGAGCAGCCGCTAACGCGTGAGCACGGCGCACCGCTGCGTCTGCAGATTCCTACCAAGATCGGCTACAAGCAGGCCAAATACTTAACGGACTTGAAAGTCTCGCACGTGCTGGACAGAGTCGGTTACTGGGAAGATCAGGGCTATTCGTGGTTTTACGGATTGTAGCGTTCGCACAGATTTCAAAAGAGGATCGGGAAGGGCACGGCTGAAGCCGTGCCGTTGCGGGTAGAGAAGGAATGCGGCTTTAGCCGCTGCGGTAGGAGGTTCACGCAATGAACGGTTCAGTCATCGAAATCATCCAGCACAAGGGCAAGAACGCCGACGGCGAAGAAGAACCGCCCGCGGTCGTGGCGCGGGCCGTCTACGAGCATCCCTTCATCGTGCGGCTGTGCCACTGGATCAATACGGTCGCGCTCTTCGTGATGGTCGGCAGCGGGCTGCAGATTTTTCGCGCCTTCCCCAGCTTCGGCGCCAAGATTCCGCAGAAAGACTTGCTGCACTGGCCAAAGCAGTTCGCCATCGGCGGCTGGCTGGGCGGAGCGTTGCAGTGGCACCTCACCTTCATGTGGATCTACATCGCGACCGGCGTTCTCTATCTCGGCTATCAAATTTTCAGCGGCAACTACCGCCAGGTTTTGTTCACCCATCGCGATATTCCGGGCGTGTGGCCGATGGTGAAGCATTACTTCTTCTTCGGGCCGAAGCCGCCGGTGCGCGAAGCCTACAACCCGCTCCAGAAACACGCCTACACCACGGTGGTCGGGCTGGGAGTTCTTTCTGTGCTCACCGGCCTGGTGGTGTGGAAGCCGGTGCAGCTCTCCTGGCTGGGCTGGATGATGGGAGGCTTTCACTACGCGCGCATCTGGCACTTTGCCGTGATGTGGGCAATTTTATTTTTTGTGCTGGGGCATCTGGTCATGGTGATCCTGCACGGCTGGAACAATTTCGTTTCCATGCTGACGGGTTGGAAGAAAGATCCGGAATACTGACAGAAGATCTTAGGTCTTAGGTGATAGGTGTTAGGAATACCCAATACCCAAGACCTAAGACCTGAACCCAGATGTCCGAGCCAAGCATGACGTTGAACAATCCAGCGCAAGCCGTCACGCGCGAGCAGGATCTCATCCTGCAGGTGCAGCGCGGCCAGCATGAATTGTTCTACGAGCTGGTGCGGCCCTATGAACGGCGCGTGTATGCGGCGGCGCTCGCTATTCTGCGCAATGAGCAGGACGCCGAAGACGCGGCGCAGGAGGCGATGCTGAAGGCGTTTGCCAACATCCGGCAATTCCGCGCCGAGGCCCGCTTCAGCACGTGGCTCATCCAGATCACGGTGAACGAAGCCCTGATGCGCCGGCGAAGGGAGCGAACTGTGCCCATGGAAGGACTCGACGGTCATCGTTCCAGCGACGAAGAAAGCGAATACGCTCCGCGGGATTTCGCCGACTGGCGCGAGATTCCCTCGGAAGCGCTCGAACGCAAGGAAGTGCGGCAGCGGCTGGCCGAAGCGCTGGCCACGCTCGATCGCAAATATCGAGAAGTTTTTGTGCTCCGCGACATGGAACACCTGAACATTCAGGAGACAGCCGAGGCGCTGGGCATCTCGGTGGCCTCGGTGAAGACGCGGCTGTTGCGGGCGCGGCTGATGCTGCGCGATCTGCTGGCCGCCGGATGGAAGCAGGGCTGGTTCAGCCGCCTGCCATTCGAGAAGGGAAACAAGCCATGGTAGAAAGCCAGAACAAAGAAAACCAGAGCGGTTTGAACTGCGAACAGGTGTGGCGTGAGGTTTCGAATTATGTCGATGGCGATGTGGACGCGGTACTGCGTGCTGCGATGGATGAGCACTTCCACACATGCAAGCGCTGCGCCTCGGTGCTGGCGGGAACGCGCAACCTAGTTCAGCTTTACGGCGATGAACGCATGCTGGAAGTTCCCGCGGGTTTCAGCCGTCGATTGGAAAAGCGGCTCACGCGAAGTGCGGTGAAGGGAAGGGGATGGTCGAGCTGGTCGGCATGGCTGGTGCCGGTGGCGGCGATCGCGCTGATTGCGGGAAGTGTGTTATTGACCAACTCGCTGACTGGCGGACATTTCCTCAGATCGCATCAGGCTGAGCCTGCCAATAACATTCCTCCCGATTTGCAGGTCGTGGTTTCAGATGGATCGAAGCTCTTTCATGTGCCGGGATGCAAGTACATTCACGACAAAGCTTCGGAGCGAACGATGACGGCCAAGGAAGCGCAGCAGGAAGGCTACGTCCCTTGCACGCGCTGCCTGCGAAAATATCTGCAGACATCGTTGACTGGGCATGGGGTTGTAGTTGCCGATAGCGGGGGCACGGAAGACGAAGATGAGCCAGAGCAAGTTCTCAGCTTGACTGGGCATTAGAAGGGCCGGGGGCGGGACGCCCGCGCTACAGCCGATTTCCTCGTAAGTTATTGATTCCCGGTAAGGCGGTTCCGCGTTTTGTTGGCTATTGCTAGAAGCTATGATTATACCGTCGCTAAGTCGTTGAATCCGCAAGGGCAATTTGCGGCCGGGAGTTAAATCGATTTAGCTTGCCCGTGGTGCGATAGTTTTCAATCGGACGAACTCGGGCATGGATTGTGCTCCCGAACGCGTCCTGCGGGGCTGCAAATCGAATTGCGGGGCATTCGGTGAGCCGGCCGGAACGCGGGAGTCGGTTGCCGCTCTTGAGTTCTGACTTTGCATTCCGCCAATTGCTGGCGGCTAACAGAAAACAAACGGCGCGGGCCCGATGGCCCGCGCCGGACATCCCCAGGCGACTTAGTTCGGCTTCATCTGATCGTTCTTCATGGTGTCGTCTTTCTTCATGGAATCGTCCTTTTTCATCGAGTCACTCTTCTTCCCCGTCTTCGCCGTCTTCGCGGTCTTGGCCTTCTTGGTGGTCTTGGCGTCGCTCTTCTTCATCGAGTCGTCTTTTTTCATCGTGTCTTGCTTGGTGCTGTCTTGCTTCATGGTGTCCTGGGCGAAGGCCGCCATCGGTGCGGCGAGGATGCATGCAACTACCAAACTGCCGACAAACTTTTTCATGGTTTTCTCCTTTGGGGTGAGTTTCGAGTTCGGTCGTCCGGCAAGTCTGCACCTGACGCAAATCAGATTCTCCGGCGCAGGGAAAGTTACATCAGGGCAGCGGAAAGAATCAACCGGGTATTTCGTCGCGACCGTCGGACACGTCCACAACTACCTTGGGATCAAAACTGCGCCTGACGGCCCCCCAATGTTTGCCTTGAATGAAGACGGGCATGGAAAGGTCTCCCAGTGTCTGAACGGCGGCATGACCATCGGTTGGGCGTTGTTCCCGCGCCGGCAGTCGGAGGCGTCTATCTTTGTGTAGGGACTCCGAAGCAATGCGAATAGCCGTCGTCGTCGGTAAGGAAAAACTCGGTCTGCCCGTAGTCCCGCTGTGCGAGTTCTGAAACAACGTACCCGAGGCTCTGCAATCGCTCTCTGGTTTGGTGTATATCCTTCGGCGCCCAGTAGAGTCGAATGCCTTCGTAGTCTTCCGGCTTGAGCGGAGTCCCGGCGCGCTGGTTCAGCATGAAACACAAGTCGTCTTTCCGAAGCATGCAGAAGATCAACTTGCCGTCTTGGCGCATTTCTGAGCTTATCGAGAATCCGAGGCCATCCACCCACAAACGCAGACTCTTCTCCGGGTTTGCGCTTGGAATGATCGGGATGCATGATGCAACAGGCATAAAGGGGGAGAGCAGGCTATCAGGGCTAAGCTGGTTCCGGATTTATTCCTAACAGGATAACTGATTGCGGGAGATCTTCAGCCCGCTTAGATTGCCCAATGCGGTGACGGCAACCGATTCGGTTTTGAAGAATTCCTGGGCCAGGCTTTGCAGATCGTCGGCGGTTACGGCTTCGATCTTTAGGACCAGTTCATCGAGGTCCTGGAAGCGGTCGAAATACATTTCCTGGCGAGCCAGGTTTGACATTCGGGCAGTGCTCGATTCGAGCGAGAGCATGAGGCTGCCCTTGAGTTGATCTTTGGAGCGGCGCAGTTCTTCTTCGGGCACCGGCATGGTTTTTAGATCGCGAAATTCGCTGACCACCGACTGCACGACTTTAGCGGCCGATGCCAGGGACGTTCCGGCGTAGACGGCCATGCATCCCGTATCGCGGTAGGGGTTGAGGTCGCTGTAAATGGAGTAGGCCAGGCCCTGGCGCTCGCGAATATTCTGGAACAGGCGCGAACTCATGCCTCCGCCGAGCAGCGTGTTGAGAATGTAGCCGGCGTAGCGCTTCTCGTGGGCAATAGGATACGCCGGCACTCCGATGCAAAGCTGCACCTGCTCGAGCGCCTTTTTGTTGCGCAGCACGATGCGGGGAACGATTTTGGGCGCAGGCGAATGGAATCCGTTCTTCGCCGGCTTGAGGTGTTCGAAGTGCTTCACCACGAGATCGACGAACTGGTCGTGGTCGAGATGTCCGGCGGCGGCTACGATAATGTTGCCGGGGGCGAAGCGGTGAGCGTAGGTGTCGAGCACGGTCTGGCGCTCGAATTTCTTTACTGTTTCCTTCGTGCCCAGGATCGGTTTGCCTAGCGGATGATCTTTCCAGAAGTTCTGGGTGAAGATTTCGTGGACGAGGTAATCGGGATTGTCCTCGTCCATCTTGATTTCTTCGAGGATCACGCCGAGTTCGCGGGCAATGTCGTCGGGAGTGAATGTGGGATACAGTACCAAGTCGGTGAGAATGTCGAGCGCGACGGGCACGTGCTCGTCGAGCACCTTGACGTTGAAGCAGATACATTCTTTGGAGGTGAAGGCGTCCATGTTGCCGCCGATGGAATCGACCTGGCGGGCAATCTCCTCGGCAGTGCGGTGCTGGGTGCCTTTGAAGACCATGTGCTCGATGAAATGAGAGATGCCGTTCGATTGCGGCGTCTCGTCGCGCGAACCAGTCTCGAGCCAAATGCCGATGGAAGCCGAGCGGATATGCTCCATCTGCTCGGTGATGACGGTGAGGCCGTGAGGCAACACCTGACGGCGGATGCTGCGAACTTCTTTAGCCATGACTTTACTGGAGCGGAACTTCCCTAGAAGGTACCCTACCATTCTTACACATTTGGCGGGTGGGGTGGTGTCTGGGAAAATGAGATCATTAGTGGTTTGAAATCAGTGGGTTGCGGACGTTCTGTGATAGTCTGCACGCTGGGCCAAAGGCGGCATGTACCTTAGCTTGAGATCGAGGTAACCCTGAGGAGCAGAGTTATGAACAGCCGAACGCGACCGCAAAGGATTCCAGGAATTTGTGGACGAACCGTTGTCGAAGCAGCGGTATTAACATTGCTGGCGTTGGCTGCGTCGGCGCAAGCTCAGACTTTCGGCATCTTCAAGGCTGTGAGTGCGCAAGCCGCCTTCCTGGATCCGCATTCCGCCACAGCGGCGTCGCAATTCCCGGTGGGAAGCGCGGGCTATGGTGTGGTTTTTGATGGGGCCAACATCTGGATGACCAACATGGGCGGTCATAGTGTGACCAAGCTGCGCGCGCGAGATGGGAAGAAGCTTGGAACCTTTGCCGTGGCAGGCTCGCCTTGGGGTATAGCATTCGATGGCGCCAACATCTGGGTGGCGGAGATGGATTTCGCCAGAGTGGTTAAGTTGCGGGCCAGCGATGGGGAAGTGCTTGGCACCTTCCGCGTGGGAAGCAGTCCCTTCGCCGTGGCATTTGATGGGGCCAACGTATGGGTAGCCAACAGCGACGGCAACAGCGTGACCAAACTGCGCGCGAGTGACGGCGCCGAGCTTGGGGTCTTCGCTGTGGGAAAGTGGCCTTGGGCATTGACATTTGACGGCGCCAACGTGTGGGTCGCCAACAGGGAGGGCAACAGCGTAACCAAGCTGCAGGCGAGCGATGGTGCGCTGCTTGGGACCTTCGCCGCGGGACGGTCGCCCGCAGGCGCTGCGTCTGACGGGACCAATGTCTGGGTAACCGATTCCACAAGCGGCAATGTAACGAAACTGCGGGCAAGCGACGGGACCGTGCTGGGAACCTTTGCCGTGGGGAAAGAGCCTGCGGGCGTGGCGTTTGATGGAACCTTTGTCTGGGTTGTAGACAGCGGGAAGGGCACAGTCAGCAAACTGCGGCCAAGCGATGGCGAGGTTCTCGGGACTTTCGACGCGGGAAAGCGGCCTGATAGCGTGGCCTTCGATGGATCCCACATCTGGGTAACGAATGGCGATTCCCGCGGCGAGGCCATCACCGAGCTGCGGGCCAAGGACGGGAAGGCGCTCGGAGCCTACGGAACGGCCTCTCCTGGTGACATGGCGTTTGACGGCGCCAATCTCTGGGTGGCGAACTACTCCGATAATACTCTCATCAAAGTGCGCGCGAGCGATGGGAAACTGCTCGGGAGCTTTAATGTGGGAGGTCCCCCCACCGGCCTGGTGTTTGACGGGACCTGTCTCTGGGTAACGAACGGCGCTAACAATACGGTCACCAAACGGCGGACGAGAGACGGCAAAGTACTGAGAACGTTTGCCGCGGGAACAAAACCCTCCAGCCTAGCGTTTGACGGGACCAATATCTGGGTAGCGAACGAAGGCAGCCACAACCTGACCAAGCTCCGGCCACGCGATGGCGCGCTACTCGAGACATTCGACACGGGAAAGCCGCCCGCCAGGCTGGCCTTCGATGAAGCCAACATCTGGATAGCGCCAAGCTACGGGAATACTGTGACCCAGTTGCGCGCCAGCGATGGGGCCGTGCTTGGGACCTTCCGCGTGGGAGACGGCACTCATTACCTGGTCTCTGACGGGGCCAATATCTGGGTGACGAGTGGCGGCATGTACAAGCAGATTGGCAGCGGGAAGTATGCATTTTGGGATGTGGATGGCTTTGGTTTGACCAAACTCCGGGCGAGTGATGGGAAGACCCTTGCGACGTTCAGTAACATCGTCCCTGGCGATCTGGTTTTCGATGGAACCAATATTTGGGTGGCTCTGTACAATGGCGGCACTGTAGTCAAACTACGGACCAGCGATGGCAAGCAACTCGGAAGCAGTGCCGTGGGGCCAAGACCTGGGGCCGTGATCTTTGACGGTACGAATATCTGGGTGGCGAACCGCGGGGACGGTAGTGTGACCAAACTGCGGGCGAGCGATGGGACTGTGCTGGGGACCTTTCTCCTGGCATCTTTCCGGAGGTTCTGAAAGTCCTTTCATCCCCCGAGCAATTTTCGCCTTGCTGGCTATTTCACTCAATGTAAGTGCGGTTCCTGTGAATTTATGAGCGTACCCGTGACATCGTCGCTGCTTGGTATGGACCGCAGCGAGATCGCTGCGCTGCTTAGCGAGGCGGGTGAGCCTGGGTATCGCGCCAAGCAGATCATGGATGCGGTTTACCGGCAGCGGGTGGAATCGCTGGCGGAGATTTCAACTTTGCCGCAGGGGTTTCGCGAGCGGCTGGCTGAGAGCGGGGTTTCGGTTGGGGCGGCTCGGATTGAGAAGAAGTTTTCGTCGGTGGATGGGACGGTGCGGTATTTGATTGGTTTTGGGGATGGGCAGAGTGTGGAGACGGTTTGGATGCCGGAGGGAGATGGCGGGGAAGCTGGGGATGGGAGTGAGGCTGGAGCAGAGGCTGAGTCTGGTTCAGGCCCCTCAGGGGCTAAAGCCCAGTTCAAAGCGAGTGAGCCAATCGCAGCGCTGAAGCGCTGCGCCACCCAAAGTCCGAGCCCGACTTCGTCGGGCCGACTCTACACCGGCCGCGCGTCAACCGGGCGATCCACGATTTGCATTTCCAGCCAGGTGGGTTGTGCTGTCGACTGCCAGTTCTGTTTGACTGCGCTGCTTGGCGTGAAGCGCAATCTTACTGCGGGCGAGATTGTGGGGCAGGTTTGCGCTGCGCTCAAAGATCAAGGCGTGTCGCCGCCGGAGGATCGCATCAATCTGGTTTTCATGGGCATGGGCGAGCCGTTTCTCAACTACGAAAATTTTATTAAGGCGGCGCGGTTGCTGGTGGAGGGGGTGGGGATTGCGGAGCGGCGGATGACGGTGTCGACGGCGGGGATTGTGCCGCGCATCCGTGATTTTGGCGGGGAGACGATCCGGCCGAAGCTGGCGATTTCTTTGAATGCATCGAATGACGCGCTGCGTACGCGGCTGATGCCGCTGAACACGAAGTGGAATCTGGAGATGCTGATGGCGGCGGCGCGGGAGTTTCCGCTGCGCACGCGGGAGTGGATCACGTTCGAGTATGTGCTGCTCGGAGGCGTGAACGACATGCCGGAGAATGCACGGGAGGTGGCTGAGTTGGTGCGCGGACTGCGCGGCAAGGTGAATCTGATTGCGCTGAATCCGGGGCCGGGAATTGACTTTGCTACTCCGAGTGCGGAGCGGGTGACGGCTTTTCAAAACATTTTGCGTGGAGCGGGCATTCCGGCGTTTGTGCGGCGTCCGCGGGGCCGGGACATTTACGCCGCCTGCGGCCAGCTTAAGAGAACGCTTGAGGCTGCCACATCCCCGGAACTCCAGCTTCAGTCGATTTCTCCAGCGCCGGAGGGATGATTGGGATCTCGACGCGAATGTTAATCCCCCAATTCCGATCTTGGTGCCAGACAATCCTTCCGTGATGCTGACGCAGAATACCTTGACAGGCGCTGAGCCCTAAGCCGGAGAGCGCCTGGTCTTCTTCGTTTTCGTTGTTCCTGGCTGATGCTTCGGCGAGGCTGGCGTCTGAGATGTTAATGATTACGAGGCCATCTTTTTTTTCGGCGCCGATGGTGAGGGTCGGGCTGCGGTGCTGGCCTACGGCATAGAGCGCGTCGTTGATGAGTTGCACGCAGACCTGGAGCAACTGGTTGGAATCTCCCTGAACCAGGAGCGGGTCTGGAGAAAGCTCGGCGCGCACTTCGATTTTGAGCGCCTGCCACTGCGGTTGCGAGAGTTTGACGGCGGTGCGGAGCAAAATTTTGAGATCCACGGGAAGCATCGCGGCCGGTCCTTGGCGGGCAAAACTGAGCAGGCTGGCCACCAGAGACTTGGTGCGCCGGACATGCTGGCCGATTCTCGACGCGAGTTCGTTTTGTTCCGGGTTAAGAGGCGTGGTCAGGAGAAGATCGGAATAACCGAGCATGGCGGTGATGGGGTTGTTGAGTTCGTGAGTTACGCCGCCCACGAGTTGTCCAATCGAGGCCAGTTTTTCCGATTCCGTGATTTGTGCCTGCAAACGTTTCAAGTTGGCGAGCGATTCCCGCGAGTTGGTCAACAGGCGGAGCAGTTCGCGATCGAGCAAACGCTGCCGCACGAAAACCATCACTCCCATGAGAAGTGCCGCGGCCAGAGTCAGGACCAGGCGGAAGGAACGAACCGGCTCGGGAAGCGCAGTGTCGAGCAGTGCCCAGGCGGCGAACAGCGGGAGTGAGAAGGCCGCGATCATGCCCAGCCGTGCGAGCCAGACGCCGTGAGAGGTTGAAGTGGAGGCGACGCCGGCTTGAGGTTCACGGTCGCGAGTCCACAGACCGATGATGGTGAACCAGGCCATAGAAACAGCAAGAGGAATGTCGTAGAGGCTTCCGCTGTAGTACGCATGCCGGCTGAGCGCCCAGTTGGCGATATGCGAACTGGCCGCATAGGTGAGGCTGGCACCGAACAGGCTGGCGTAGAAAGTTTTCCAGCCGGCTTTGCTGCCCATCCATGCCACGAGAACGGTGGCCAGAAAAGCCAGTTTCTCGATGAGATATAAAGAATTAAGATTGTCGCCATAGGCAGGGACGTTGGCGATGACGTACTGCCAGGGGATCACGAACAAGACGTAGAGATACGCCCACCAGACCATCATCAAGGCAAAGTCGAGGCGGCGCAGGCGGGCGGCGTACTCATCCTGCGGGGCGTGCGGCCGAAGGGTGACAGCGGCCATCAGTGGCACGATGTGCAGGAAGAGGATGATGTCAGCTGCGCACAGATCCGGGACCACGGCACGCAGCCAGATTTCGTAATAAGTCCAAAATAGTTGGTAGGAAAACCAGAGAGCAATACCGGCAGCGATGAGCGTCCAGAAAAGACGCAGGCGTCCGCGCGAGCGAACCGCGTGCGGGATCATGGAAAGCATTCCGGAAAAAAGCAGCAGGCACTGAACCACATCGCTGAGGGCGGTGAGACGAAAAGATTGAGGCAGGATCAGCGCAGCCAGGATCAGGGTCGCCAGACAGACTGCGACGGCCGCGGTCCAAAGCTTGCAATAGGTGCGCAGAAAGACGGTCCTCGCTGCCATTCTAGACTGAGACATGAGAAGGGCCCCGGTTACGGAAGTAATCCATTAAGATAGGAAAAAGGATAGCGCACGGAAGAGTAGGCGGTTGCCCGACCGGGGGAAGCATAAAGTTTTGCTTGCTCCCGATCTTTCTTATCAATAGTATGCGAAGCGTTCGGGGGCGCGCGACAAATTCGTCATCCAAATCTGTACGGCAACGGGAAGTGACTCGACTTGGACCCTGACTCCAATCAACGTTTTCCTGACCGGCCGCAAGCAGCAACCGATCCCAGCGAAACTCGCCGCATCGAACGCTGGCTGGCGACGGCGCGTGTGTTTCTTGCGGTATCCGCGCTGGCTGCCATCTATATGGATCCCACGCAGCTGGGACAAGCCCCAGTAGCCTACGGCCTGCTGGGGCTTTACCTAATTCATGGCGTGCTGGTGATGACGTTGTTGCGGCGAAGACAGCAGTCGACGCCGGCGTTCCGCATCCTGGTGCATACGGCCGACATCGTATGGCCGGCGTTCATCTCGGTGTTTGCCGAAGGGCCACGCAGCCCGTTTTTCCTCTTCTTCTTTTTTGTGCTGGTGGCGGCAGCCTACCGATGGGGACTTTGGGAGACATTGGGTACGGCGGCGGCCGAGGTGGCGTTGCTGTGGATCGAGAGCTTTGTGCTGCTGCACGCGTGGTCGGCGCGCGGCGGAAGCCTGCCGTGGCGTGTTTTGTCAGGCCTGCAAGTGAATGTGACCGAGTTCGAGCCGAAACGCCTGTTCATGCTGTCGGTTTACCTGCTGGTGATGGGGTTGCTGCTGGGCTATCTGGCGCGGCAGCAGAAGCGGCTGCGGGCGGAAAAAGCGGTGGTGACCCGGCTTCTTGCAAAGGTACGCGTGGAGGCGGGGCTGACGGGAACGCTGCAGCAGATTTGCCGTGAAATTGTGACCCGCTGCGGAGCGTCGCGGATGCTGGTCGCCTCGCAAGAGATCCACAGCCACAGAATGTTTCTGGGCGAGTTGCTCGCCGGGGATGGGGCAGGTGCCGAATTCAAGTGGCTGGACGCCAGCCCGCGCGACTCGAAAATATATTTGGAAGATTTTGCGGGCGAAGTGTGCTATGGGGCGAACAAAAAAGAGCGCTGGTCTGTGCTCGCGCTGGATCGCGAGGGCATGCCCGTGCCATCGCCCCCGAGCGAGCCGCTGGCTCGACTGGAAGAGCGGCAACCCTTCCGTTCGCTGATTGCGATTTCCTTCGTCTTTGGAGGCGAGTGGCGGGGGCGAGTCTTCGTGTTCGATCCCACGCGTTATGGGGAGACGCAGGAGGAGCTGCGTTTTCTGCTCGATCTATTTCGCCAGGTGGGCCCGGCCGTGTACAACGTCTACTTGCTGCACCGGCTGCGGCGGCGGGCTGGGGCTGCGGAGCGCGCGCGCTTCGCGCGAGAGTTGCACGATGGAGCGGTGCAGTCGCTGATCGCGGTGGAGATGCAGGTGGATGTTCTGCGGCGCCAGGCGGAGACTACGCCAGCGGTCGTGAGCAGCGAACTGGGCCGCATTCAAGGTCTGCTGCGCGAGGAAGTTCTGAAGCTGCGGGAACTGATGCAGCAGATGAAGTCAATCGACGTGGATGATCGAAGATTCCTGAGCGTGGTGATTGATACGGTGGAGCGTTTTGAGCGCGAGACGGGAATTTCCGCGCGCTTTGTGACCGACATTGAGAAACTGGAGATGCCGGGGAAGGTATGCCGCGAGATGTTGCGGATTGTGCAGGAGGGACTGGTCAACGTGCGCAAGCATAGCAAGGCGCGCCATGCGCTGGTGCGGTTGAGTTCGAGCGACAACCAGTGGAACCTTACGCTGGAGGATGACGGCAAGGGGTTCCCGTTTTCCGGCCGCCTGACGCAGGACGAACTGGAGAGGATGGGCAAGGGGCCAATGATCATAAAAGAACGGGTCCGTTTAATTGCAGGCGTACTCACGGTAGAATCGAATCCCGGTTCAGGGACGCGCCTGGAAGTGAAGGTTCCGAAGGATGGAGAGGTTTCCGATGAACTTTAAGAAGTCACAGCCGGTTCGAATCGTGATTGCGGACGACCATCCAATTTTCCGGGATGGACTGCGTCGGTTGCTGGAGGCGGAGCCGGATTTGAAAGTGGTGGGCGAGGGCTCCGACGGCGCGGAAGCGGTGCGATTAGCGCGGACTCTGAAGCCTGACATTCTTCTGCTGGATCTGGCCATGCCCAAGCATCCCGGACTGGAAGCTCTCCGGGATCTGAGTACGAGTGCGACGCCGGTGCGCGTGATCCTTCTGACGGCGGCGGCGGAGAAGAGCCAGATTGTGGAAGCTTTGCAGTTGGGCGCGCGCGGAGTGGTGCTGAAGGATTCCGCCACTCAGTTGTTGCTGAAGGCGATTCACACGGTGATGTCGGGCGAGTACTGGGTGGGACGGGAGAGCGTTTCGAACCTGGTGCAATATTTGCGCACTCTGGTGCAATCTTCCAGCGACGAAGCGCGGCAGAAAAAGTTTGGCTTGACCCCGCGCGAGTTGGAAATTGTGGCCGCTGTGGTTGCAGGATACTCGAATAAAGAGATTGCGGAGTACTTCAAGATCAGCGAAGACACGGTCAAACACCATCTCAGCAATATATTCGACAAGCTGGGCGTCTCCACGCGGCTGGAATTGGCGCTGTTTGCGGTGAACCAGTCGCTTCCGCTGAAAAGCATTGGCTGACAATGGCTTAGGGGTCCGGGTCTAAGGTAACCGACGATGGCACAAATGGGCCATTGGCGGCAGTGGTCGCTCCGCTTATGATGTTCTGTAACCAGCTTATTGACAACCAGCCTCGGGACAAGAACTGACTTGGTCACAGTTTTTTTGTGATCATTCCCCCAGTGCGAGTGGGGCGCGGTTAGACGAATTCAAGGAGATGCCCGTGGCAAATTTTCTACGAAAGCTTTGGCAGGATGAGAGTGGTCAGGATATCGCTGAGTATGCGGTGATGCTGGCTGTCATTCTGGTGATCGTGGTGGGCACGGTCCGGCTCATCGGCTCGAACGCGAACAACGTGTTCTCGAACGTTGCCAGCTCCATTCAGTAGTCGGCGTCAGGTCTTGGGCGCTAGGCAAACCGGTGTTAGGTCTCAGGTGTTAGGCCTTGGGCAGAACCTCGGTTTTCAGGCCTTAGCAAATCTTATAGCCTAGGACCTGAGACCCAGGACCTTCCTTCACGACAATCCTGTTCTCACTTCGGCGCGGGCGCGGTCAGCGCAACCTTGTCGCTGCCAGGAACCGAGATTCTGGTTAGGTACGGGAAGAATGGAGTGACCTCGAACGGCATCTTTTCTTTGGCTGAGGTCAGGGCCACCGGCTTGGCCTTCGCCAGTTCGACCTGGTCCGTCATAGGATCAAGCTTGATGCGGCCTCCGAGTGGGAGCGCGGCAATCTGATCGGTGCGTTGCGGTTGCAGTGCGGGCGCGGAAGCGAGCAGAGCTGACATCCTGATGTTCTTGCTGCTGGCCAGACTATTGCCCAAATGCGGGCGAATCAGGTTGGGCAGGTCGGGAGCATTCTGTTGCAGAGCTTTCAAGAACAAGCCCGCACTTCCAAGTTTGTCCTTGTAAGGAGAATTCTTCAGCAATTCCATTGCCTTGGCGTCGGCGGCTTCCTCGTCGGATGCCCGGCGTTTGAAATCGAAGCGTTGGAACGAGTCTTCATCGGGGAAGAACATGCGGTCGTTGAACGCGAGCTTGGTATCGAACGGGTGACTCAGAACGATGTGGCTGAGTTCGTGGGCCAGGACCATGGCGAGCGAGGCCTCGTCGGGCAGCACATCGAGCAGGCCACGGCTGATGACGATGGTGTGTCCGATGGTGAATGACTCTAGAGGAGACGTGAGCAGCACGCGGCAGCGCACATCCGCCTGCAGATCGATGTTATTGGTCACCAACAGATTGTTGACCACGGTCTGAAGAACTTTGTCGACCTCGCCGGGAGGGGCTATCAGGCCGATCTTCTGCAGGCGCTCGACCGCGTTATCTTCGGCTTGGCGCTCCCACATACGCTCGGCGACCACGGGAGTTGCATCGGCGGCTAC
Organism: uncultured Acidobacteriaceae bacterium; assembly: GCA_963832755.1. Classification (GTDB taxonomy): domain Bacteria; phylum Acidobacteriota; class Terriglobia; order Terriglobales; family Acidobacteriaceae; genus Sulfotelmatobacter. The sequence continues at coordinate 299,754 of CAWHVM010000001.1, forward strand.
GTCACTTTGATCTTTCACGCCCTGAGGAGAATCCACCAGAATCTGGGTGAACTCCGAATTCTTGCCCAGGCCCTGCAGGTCGTATCCCCACAAACGAGTCTGCGCGCGGAAGTGCAAGCTCTTCGAGATGCGGTATTTCAAGTCGGACTCTTCGCTGTAGATGTAGGCCGGCAGCCACATGCCGGGCCGCATGTTCAGTCGCCAACTGTCGAAGTGCAGATAGTAGCTGGTCCTGGGGTGGGGATAGTAAGTTCCGTTGAAGCGGACCACGTTGTAATCCTGATCCTCAACCCAGATTCTGCCCATGAAGCGGCCGATGCCCGCGCCTTCGCGGGGTTCGACGTCGATGACAAGGCAGCGCACTTCTCCTAGAAATTCGCGGCGCACGAAAGTGAATTTGTAGTACTTTTTCTGGAAATCGGTATCGAGCACGACCATCTGGGCGAACCCCAGGGGCAGAAAGTGCATGGAGTAAACCGAGGTCAGATGATTGACCATGCGGCGGCCGAAGCCGGGTTGTCCGATGAATGACGTGTCTTCAGGGCCATCGCTCATGTCGAGGCGGCCGAGAAAATACTGGTCTTTCATCGGGGAAGAGTTTCCATCTTTGTCGGTCTTGAGATCCTGCAGATAGGTCTCGACCATGGGGCGCATGTGGCGCATCTGGGCCACAAAGAGATGCTCTTTCTGGACTACGCGGTCCATCACGTCATTAAACGACGCTGGAGGAGGAGAAACAGTTTGTGCGCCTGGCGCCGCCGGGGCAGCATCGCCGGAAGCGGCCGACGGAGCGGACGAGGCTGGCAACGCGGACGACGCAGGATTCTGTGCGGGTGCGGGCAAAGCCCAAACCAACAACAGGAAGAACGAGAGCAAACCTACCCGAGAAATACGCATAAAGAACCTTCTGAGAGAGCAACCTATGCCAACTGAAAAATTATATGCAAGACAACGGTGGAATCGGCCGGCTGGCCGTCCCTCATCGCCGGCTTGAAGTGAATCTGTTCGGCCGCTTTGACGGCGCTGTCGTCGAGGCCGTGACCTAATCCGCGGACGACGCGCACTACGTGGAGGTTTCCCGACGCCTCCAAAACCACTTCCAGTAGAACCTCGCCTTCAATCCGCAGACTCCGAGCTTCCCGAGTATAGATGGGAGTCGGCTTGGAAAGGATTTCCGCAGGAACGGCCCGGGCTGCGGTTTCTGCCGGCCGAGAATGCACCGTGGGCGCGGCGGGAACATCGGCGCTGGTGAAGCCGCTGGCTTGAACCGTAGTCGCGGCAGCATGCGGGCGCTTATCTGCGAGTGCCGTGCTGTTGCCGAATCCCGAACTTACGACTACGCCGGGCGTACCTTTGGCGCCGCCAGTGCCGTTGCCATAGCCAGGTCCGGAGGGTAGATCGAACGAGCCGAGCGCCGCGATGTTGACCGCCTTGCCTTTGCTTGCCTTGGCCGGAATTCCGTTCGGATCGCCGAAGCCTCCGGTCTGCACCTGCGAGGGAGCGCGCGCGGTAGTCGGCGCGACCGAACTGCCGGTGGAAAACACGTTGGTCTTTACCGCCTGTTTGGGAATGACGGGCGCGTTGTTGAGCGGCAGCGGGTCCGGCTTCCTGGGCGTGATGCTGACCGTAGGAACGGGATCGTCCTCCACTTTCACTTGTGCTTTCGGCAGGGGCGCGGGGAGATGCAGGACGTTTACGGGCGGATCGAGCTGTGCGACGTACGTGGGCTTCTGCAACTGGTGCACCGGCTGCGGTTCGTGATTGACTGGAACCGGAGTGCTCACAAGCCGAACCGAGTTGAAGCTATGCTCCGGAGCCGAAACAATTGCGGGATACAGTAGCCGCACCCACACGAGCAACGCGACCAGCAGCGCTTGCATGCCGGTGCTGAAAACGAATTCCATCCAAGGGGTTCTCGTCTCCGGCAGTAGGGAGAAAAGACTCTTGGGGGAGGCAGAAGGGATCATAACCGCATTCACTCGTCAGTGGTTGAAAACACCCATTCCGGACTGAAAGTTTCTGGGGTCGTTGCGATATCCTGGGACCGCACAGGCCTAATAGTCTACTACCCCGGTCAAAAGCTGCACGGCAAAGGCCAATTCACCGTCAAGCTGGAAGTCTATGTGGTTGACTTTCAATTACTTACGCTGGCCACGCCGGGCGCTTGGCGCGGGCAGCGCAAGAAAGAGCAAAAACTTACATCCCCGGCACGAGTCTTTTACTTTTCCGTGGCGGGACTAATGCCGGCCTAGAACCTCCGATTGGTTGCGCAAGCCCGCAAGATTTCACACCTGCGGCACCTCGAAAAGCTTGCATTTGCTCCGCCAACCCGGTCGTTTTCAGCACTTCTGATTAATATGGCTGACTAACACCGCACCACCTTGGGACTATCGATTCCCTTGGTCGCATTGCGCGTGTCGACGACTAGCTTTGCCTCGCCGACTATTTTTTCGTAATCGTAGTCCGAGTGATCGGTCACGATTACGATGCAATCGTACTCGCCAAGTTTGTCTAGTTCTGTGCGTTTCATCTGCAAATCGTATTTGCGTCCTTTGCCGATGAAAGGGAAGTAAGGATCGTGATAGCTGACCTCGGCGCCCTCGCGTTGCAAGAGTTCGATGATGGTGAGGGCGGGCGATTCGCGCAGATCGTCGATATCCCGCTTGTAGGCCACGCCGAGGATGAGCACCCGCGCTCCGTTCACCGACTTTTTCTGCCGGTTCAACGCTCCTCCGATGGAAGCGAGCACGTGGTAAGGCATGTTGGTGTTGATCTCACCCGCCAGTTCGATGAAGCGCGTACGGAAATCAAATTCCTGAGCCTTCCACGAAAGATAGAAGGGATCGACAGGGATGCAATGTCCACCCAAGCCTGGTCCGGGATAGAAGGGGTGAAAGCCGAAAGGCTTGGTGGAGGCAGCCTCGATGACCTCCCAGATGTCGAGTCCCATGCGCAGGCAGAGCATTTTCAGTTCGTTGACCAGGGCGATGTTGACGCAGCGGTAGATATTCTCGAGCAACTTCGTCATCTCGGCTGCAGCGGGCGAGGAAACGGGAACGGTGCGATGGAAGATGGATCCGTAGAGAGCGCCCGCCAATTCCGCAGCCTTGGGGTTTACTCCGCCTACAACTTTAGGAATGTCGCAGCGCGCGACCGTCGTGTTGCCCGGGTCTTCGCGCTCGGGAGAGAACGCCACGAAAAATTCCTTCTCCGCGTTGGAAGTGCCCGAGGAGGTTCCTCGGGCAGCCTTTAGCCCGTGCTTGTTTCCTTTCTCGAGAATCGGCAGCATGACTTCTTCTGTGGTGCCGGGGTACGTTGTACTCTCGAGAACCACCAACTGTCCGGCCCGAAGATGAGGCGCAAGGGCGCGTGTAGTATCGGTGATGAAGCTGAGGTCGGGTTCGTGATATTCGTCGAGAGGCGTGGGAACGCAGATGATGATGGCGTCCATGGCATCGAGGCGGGAGTAGTCGGAGGTAGCGGAAAAGCCGTGCGACAGGGCTGTGCGGATTTCTCCGGCGGCGATGCGGTAGATGTAAGAGTCGCCCCGGGTGAGGCTGTCGACTTTTCGCTGATCGATGTCGAAGCCGGTGACGGTAAACTTCTGTTCGCTGAACAGCAGGGCCAGCGGCAACCCGACATAGCCCAGGCCAATGATGCCGACCCGCGCCTGGCGCTGCTGGATCCTGTTCTTGAGTTGGTCGGGTGAGCTACTTGCGGCGGATTGATTCGTCATCGTGGCGACAAGGTGTGTCTTCTGTGGGAAATACGTTTTCGTGTTCGATTCTAGCACGCAGTTCCGGCATGTCGCGATGAGGGATCGTGAAATGATGAGCCATCGAGTTTCATCTTCCGGGCTTGGGAATTCTTGGAAAGACGGTGAGCAATGAAGCGCTGGTGGAGGCTGACCTTAGGAGTGCTAGCGGCATTGTCGCTGGGGTTGGGCGCGAAAGCCGGGAGCTTTCTTGTGGTGGATGCGCCGCACCCCTCGGATGTGATCCTGGTGCTGGCCGGGGAAACGGACCGGCGTCCGGAGCGCGCCCTGCAGCTTCTGGCGCAGGGATACGGACGGCGCGTGGTGCTGGATGTGCCGACCAACTCGAAGCTCTACGAATTCACGCAGATTCAGTTGGCGCAGAAGTACGTTCAAGATCTGCCGCAGGGAGCGTTGGTGAGCGTATGTCCGATCGACGGCCTGTCGACCAAGGACGAGTCGAAAGACGCAGAGAAATGTATCGCACGCGAGGGCGGCAAGAGCGTACTGATCGTGACCTCGGATTTTCACACCCGGCGTGCGCTGAGCGTCTTCCGAAGGGAAATCCCGGGACATGAATACTCAGCAGCGGCTGCCACGAACGACGAACAATTCGGCGTGCGATGGTGGAGGCATCGCCAATGGGCGAAGACCTTCGTGGATGAATGGCTGCGACTGATCTGGTGGAAGGCGGTCGATCAGTGGCGGTGAAGGTTAGCTCCCGATAAAAGGACTTTTCACCACAGAGGCGCAGAGACACAGAGGAAGGCAAGAAAAAACAACAATTTTGAGATTTTCTCCGTGTCTCTGTGCCTCTGTCGTGAAAAGTCCTTTGGAGCATTAGAAAGTTTTCCACAGAGGCAGCCTCTCTACAGCACAAATTGCATTGACTGCCAAGAACGTTGGAGGGTAGGATGCGGGAAAGGTCACCAACTTAGTTATTATCGGAGCGTGGGATGGGCATGTCTGCTTTCCGCAGGATGGTAAGTTGCGTGCTTGTGTTGATTGTACCTGTTTCGTTGTTTGCCGCCGATTCTGGTGCGGCCATGCTTTATGCCGATGGTGCCGCCTGGTTGAACGGCAGTCATGTGCCCAACTCTTCCGCGATTTTTGCCGGCGACCTGGTGCAAACCCGGTCCGATTCCGCAGCCAATATCCACGCGCCCGGCTCCAGCATCACTGTGCTCGGTGATTCTCTCGTTCAATTTGAGGGCGCTTCACTGAAGGTGGAACATGGAGGAATAAGCGTCTCCACATCGAAGAGCGTAGCCGCCACTGCCGGTGATGTGCGGGTGACCCCGGTCTCGAATGCGTGGACTGAATTCAACGTCACAGATGTCGATGGAACGGTGCGTATCGCCGCCCGCAAGGGAGACCTGACGATCACCGATGGCAACAGCACGGTCACTCTGGCGCAGGGTCAGGAAACTACGCGGGATGAACAGTCCGACCAGAGCGACAAGAAGAAGAAAGATAAGAAGGGCGCGGTGGGCGCCGTTCCGGCGGCCGGCGGCGGCGTGCTGAATTCCCCCATCGCCATCGGCGTGGCGGGAGCAGCGGTCGTGGGCGTTACTACGTGGGTGCTTTTGCAGAGCACCAATCCGGTCAGTCCGTCGACGCCCAACTAAGCTGGCTTTTGTTCCACTTCTACACAGTTTGAGCCGCTCGGCGATGCCGGGCGGCTCATTGCTTTTGGGCACACCGTTTCTTGTACCTCGGAACTAACCATCCGTGTCTTCCCGAGCAAGGCGAGGGATCTTGGTTCTTGCTGCGCCGCCTGTGTCGCCGCTGCGGGCAAGCACCAAGGTCCCTCGCTTCGCTCAGGATGACAATTCGCAACGGGAATATAGCGACTGTGTAACGGCCTAGAAGTTTGTGGCGGGCCGCTCCAAGTCTTGCGGCGAAGGCAGAACCTCTTCAGGAGGTTTGCTTCGCGCCACGCGGCGTTTGCGAGCAGGTTGCACGAACGGTTCCCCGGCCGCGATGGTGCAGAGCACGTAGAACAAGGCAGCGTTGGCGGGAATCTGCAGATTGAAATCGACGGCGCTGTGGACCAGGATTCCGGTCAGCCCGAGCACGCACGCCAGAGTTACGGCTCCGCTGATCTCGCTGGTCCAGTGCCCGATCTTCTTGATGGCGCGCGCGTAAACCGTCACCAGAAACCAGAGCATTGTACCGAATCCGAGCAAACCCATTTCCACCAGCAGTTGCAGATAATCGTTGTGCGCTTCATTGACGAAGAAATTGGTGTAGAAGGTGCGGAACTGCGGATACACGACCGGAAATGTTCCCAGACCCCAGCCCAGCACGGGTCTTTTCAGGAACATCTTAAGACCATCGCGGTTGATGTAGTGGCGAATGTCATTGGAGATCTCGGAATGGGACGGGCCGGCCGTGGCGATGCGCCTGGAGAGTTCTGCACCGCCGACCCAGGTCAGCAATCCGACCACAATGACCAGAAATACTCCGATGCCGATGGCAGTACGCAAGCCCTGTTTCTGCTTAACCAGCAGGACGGCCAGGATGACCAGTTCGGTGACAATTGCCAGCATGCCGCCGCGCGACCCCGAAAGAAAAATCGTGCCCACCATTACGGCCGCCACGGCAGCGGCTGCGGTGCGGGTTTTGCTGGAAGCGAGTCGCGTCAGAGACAACACCAAAGGAATCGGAACCAGCATCTCCATCAGGCCGGCGTAATGGTTGTGGTTTACGTAAGGACCATAGATCCAGCCTCCATTGCGGGGCACCCGCCACCAGTACAGCTTGCCGTTGGAGGAAATGCCCTGGATCAACGCAAAGCTGGCCAGGACAGCTCCGTACACCGAGAAAACAACCGCGAGACTGCGAGCCTGCACGCCCCTAAGCAGGACTTGCCCAGCGAGGAAGCACAGCATGGCATAGGAAAAGTACAGAAGCGCCAGAGATGCGGTGTCGTGCGCATAGGCGCTTCTGCGGAAGACAAGCTGCGAAACAATGAGCAGGCCGAATACTGCCATGGGAAGAAACAGGGGATTCCACCTGATCTTCATTTCGCCTTCCAGGGCCTGCTTGACGACCCACAACAGAAACAAGGCGGCGGAGCCAGCCTCCATCAGAAAGATCGACCAGGGCTCGACTGCGCCGAAGGCGAGCGGACCAAACAGCAACAAGCCGAAGATCCCATACAGCAGAACCGTGCCGGCTTGTGCCGCACGTTCGCTGCGAGGGTTTGCGGTAGTGCTGGTCGCGCTCATGAAATTGAATCTACCCAATTCGAAGGTTACTGCCGCTTGACCGCGAGGCGGAAATCGTCGACCCAGAGCTTACCACGGATCGGACTTCCTTCCGGCAGGCGCCGGATATGCAGCACCAGCAGCTTGCAATCGTCTCCCGTGGTGAACTCGCCGGTGACAGATTTCCAGAATCCCGCCTCTTTCAATTCATCGCTGTCGTACAACACGGCCTGGGTGTAAACATCCTGAATCGTAAGATGCGGGCCGCCGGCGCCCTCGATTTCCCCGTTCTTATAGTAGGCAGAGAACTCATAAGGCGTGCTGGGTTGCACTGCGATGAATTGACGAATCCCCGCATCTGTCACTCCCGGCCCGTCGAAAGCGATCAGCAGCGAACGATGTCCGCCGTGAAAATCGCTAGGGTCCAGGGTGAGAGTTACGCTCTGCTGTTTCTGATACTGCCAGTCGAAGCCGCCGTTCAGAACATCCAGGCTGAAATCTCCGTTGACAATTAGATTATTTCTTTTGGGCAAGTAGGAGGACAAGCCGAAGCGCGGCGCCGCTTGCTGCCAAACCAAACTGGCTTGATCTATATCCTTGTGATTGAGCAGGTACTCGAAATATTCGTAGACATAGCGCAGTTCGAAGGGTTGCGACACCGGGGTTGCGATGAGCCGGTCCCACACCTTCGCGGCTCCCGCAATTTCCTGCTTCGTGCCGCTGATCGTGACAAGAAGTGAATCCGAGGCCGCCGACGTATTGATCGCCGTGCCTTTGGGATTCTCGATCTCAATTGTCGTCGGGGTACTGGCGGTGACGGTGGCTGCGACGTTGTTTCCGGTCGCCCTATCGGTATAGCCAGAAAGCCTAACCGACGCGCCAGACCAGGCGTTCGATCCCGCGCCTGATTCCGGACTTGCAAGTGTATATACCCAGTTCATTCCTTTGGGATTAGATGGCGGCGTGCTCGGGCTGAGAGCGAATTTCTTAGGGGCCATGAGCAATTCTAGAAACGCGATGTAGGCCGGGGCCTGGGCGGGAACCACATCGCGCAAAAGCATGTCAACATCGGGGTTGACGCGCCAGCAGAATTGAATCGCAAGGTTGGCCATGGAGGGCTCGCTCTCCAAGACCACACGGAATTCCCGTAACGATTTTTCATTGTCGCCTTGCACGAGGAAGAAGTTGGCGGCCTCCCAGGCGACCTCGGGCGTGGTGGGATCGGCTTCGATGGCGTGCTCCAACGCCCATGTCTGGCTCGCAACGTCGCCCAGCACCTGGTACGCGGAGGCGAGATCAAACCAGTAGCGGGCGGAATGCGGGTTGAGTTGTACAGCAGCGCGGTAGGGTGCGATGGCCGCGCTCGGGTCCCGAGCCACCAGTGCGTAGTAGCGACCGACATGATTTCGATAGTCGGCGTTCGCGGGGTCGAGACGGGCCGCGCGTTGCAGGCTTGCAAGTTCCGGTCTTTCACCGAACAAGGACGCGAGAAACAGCCGGCCCGCCAGCAGCACATAGATCAGGCAGAGCGCTGCTGCCGCGCCAATGATCAGTCTTTTCCGCCAAGCAGAATTGAGAGCTATTTCCATGTTGTTCAACGGGAGGCGCAACCCACAAACCCACGGTATCGTTCTATTTTTCTCTACGCGCTGTTGGGCGATGCTTCAGCGGCTTCTTCGGTGTCGGCATCCTCGTCATCATCGCTGTGCGATTCATCGTCGCGATAGTAGCGGGAATATTTGCCCTGATATTCGTAATAGTAGTAGTAATCGGGCGAGCTTAGATCGACTGCATTCAAAAGCACGCCGGAGACCTTGGCATTGACTTGCATGAGAATGTCACGGGAGCGGCGGAGAGCTTGCTTGGTGGTATGTCCGGAGCGGATCACGAGTACAATGGCATCGGCGCGCGGCGAAAGCACAACTGCGTCGGTGACGGACAAGGTAGGCGGCGTATCGACCACGATGTGATCGTACTGCCCGCGCAATTCCTCCAGCACGTCGCGCATGTTAGTGGAAGCCAACAGTTCAGCCGGATTCGGCGGAGGCGTTCCTGCCGGCAATACAGACAGGTTGGGCAAAATGGCGGACCGCGTGATCGCCTGCTGCAGCGTGGCGCTTCCGGTGAGAACGTTGCTCAAGCCGCTGCGCGGGCCCATCCCCAGCGTTTTATGGATGCTCGGGCGCCTCAGGTCGGCATCGATCAGCAAGACTCGAATGCCTTTCTGAGCCAGCACCACCGCGCAGTTAATGCTGGTAGTCGTCTTTCCCTCCTGAGGCAGCGCGCTGGTGATCATGATGACTTTGGGCGGGGCTCCGAGGTTTGAAAGCAAGAGCGAAGTGCGCAGGGCGCGATACGATTCCGCCATTTGCGATTGCGGCCTGACCTGCGTGACCAACTCCACCGCCTCTTTGGATGTCGCGATTACCAGGCGCTTTGCGTTTGCGCCTTCTCGCGCCGTCCTCGAACCCAGAGGAATCATTCCGAGCGGCGGCAGACCTGAAATCATCTGCGCCTGCTCCGTGGTGCGCACGGTGTTGTCCAAGCCCTCCAGCAGGAAGGCGAGTCCCACGCCAGAGGTAAGTCCCAGCATGAAGGCAAAGGCGAGATTCCGCGGGATGTTGGGCTCGACGGGCGCGGTGGGGACGCGGGCGACGTCCACAATGCGGAAGTTATTGGATTTCAGTCCGGCCGAGACCCCGGCCTCCTTCATTTTCTCCATCAGCCCTTCATACAGCGTGCGGTAGCTGTCGAGATCGCGCTTCAGGATACTGTACTGGATGGCGCTCTCGTTGAGCTTGTTGGCCTCCTGCTTCTGTTTTTCGAGAGCGTCGTGCAGCATGTTCTCCCGCTGCAGGGCCGCCATATACTGGCCCCGGATTTTGGCCGCGATCTTCCTGGTCTCCTCTAGAATTCGCGCGTCAGTCGCCTTGAGCTTGGCATTCAGCTCCACCAGTTTCGGGTACGACGGCCCAAACTGGGTGCTGAGTTCGGCCGCCTGAATCTTCACGTCGGCCTCATCGGCGCGGAGTTTCTCCAGCAGCGTCGATGCGGACTGCGATCCGGTTCCGGCAGCATCCAGCGCGCTGGCGGCGGATGCGATGGTGTCGGCGTCTCCCGACTGCACCAGCCGGTACACGGATTCCTTGTCCATGCGTTCGGATTCCGCGGTAGTCAGCTCCTTGTTCAGCTCATCCAGTTTCGACGTAATGATGTTTTGCTTTTCGTCGATGCCCAGAATTTCATGTTCTTTCTGGTAGCGCACCAGTTTTTCCTGGGAGGTTTCCACCTTCATCTGCAGGTCGACGAGTTGCTTCGAAAGCCAGTCGGAGGCCTGCATGGTGGAATCGAAGCGCGACTTGAAGTTGTTCTCCGTGTACGTGCTCATCAGGGTGTTGACCACTTTTTCGGTCAACTCCTTGTCGGGATTGCGGTAGGACACCTTGATGATGTGGGTGTTGGGAGAAAGTGAAACCTTGAGGTTGCTTCGGAAACTGCCAAGCAAGGCGGACGTGCGGGCGGGGTCGGCCTGCAATGGGTCTGGTGCAAGATCAAGCGCGGAGGGCGGAGCCGGCGTTGTTCCTGCAAACTCAGCCCGGCGATCCAGGCCCAGCTCCTTCACCACCTGCAGAGCCAGGAGATCGCTCTGCAGAATCATCACTTCGGTCTCCAGTTCAGTTGGATCGTAGTAATCCACATTGAAGGTTGGAGAATTGCTGAAGTTGACGAGACCCGAATCCGGCTTGTTGATTTCGATGCTGCCGCTGGCCTCATAAATCGGCGTCATCTTGAGGCTGGCGATGGCGACGATGGAGAAGATGGTAACCAGGCAGGCCAGAACCGTCCACTTGCGCTTCAACAAAACGCGAATATATTCGCCGAGGGCCGATTCGTGAGACGGCAGTTCGGGATAGACGCGCGGGCTGATCGACCTCCCAAAGTCCGCACCCGCCGGCTGCATTTCGCGAATGGGTGGGTTATTGGCCTGCACCAGCGGTCCGGAATCCATGCACTCTCCTCAACAGATTTTCAAAACCCCTTCAGGCTGGACGGGCCGGGCTGGCGGCCGTAGTCCACAGAAAGCCCGGCGATTCGATGGCTGGCGCATCGCTTGGAACTTTCGCACAATCGTATGTAGCGGTTTCGCCGATATTTTAGCATCGCTCGCGAGAAAACCATTCACGAATCTTAGGACGCAACACTTTCGGTGCAACGGCAGTAAACGCGCAGAGGCAAGAAAACTCCGTTATACTACCTTGCAATCGTCAACCCCAGCCAGGAATGGAGCCGCGTTTGGTTTCGTTTTTTTATCCGAGCAGAAAATAATCGTGCGTTATGAGGCAGGCTTGATGAACTGGGCGGAAGAAGTGGTTCTCGTGACCGGCGGCACAGGCTCGTTCGGAAAGAAGTTCGTCGAAATCATGCTCCGGGAATACCATCCTAAGCGGCTGGTCATTCTGAGCCGCGACGAACTCAAGCAGCATGATATGCGCGCTTCGGGCTTCGATGATGCCAGCCTGCGTTATTTTATCGGAGACGTGCGCGATCCCGGCCGTCTGCAGCGAGCTTTTTCGGGCGTAACCGTAGTGGTGCACGCTGCCGCGTTGAAGCAGGTTCCGGCTTGCGAGTACAACCCATTCGAAGCCATTCAAACCAACATCATGGGCGGCCGCAATGTGATCGACGCCGCCATCGACCAGGGCGTGGGACGCATCCTGGCTCTCAGTACTGACAAGGCGGTGAACCCGATCAATCTATACGGGGCGACGAAGCTGTGCGCCGAAAAAATGTTTGTGCAGGCCAACGCTTACGCCGGGGCACAGCCGACGCGTTTCAGTTGCGCGCGCTATGGCAACGTGGTCGGCAGCCGGGGCAGCGTAATCCCGGTGTTCATCGACCAGCGTAAGCGAGGACGCATCACGATTACCGATCCTCGCATGACCCGCTTCTGGCTCACTTTGGAACACGGAGTGCGTTTTGTCATCCGCTCGATTGAGCAGATGCATGGCGGCGAAATCTTCGTGCCCAAGATTCCCAGCATGCGCTTGGTGGATCTGGCTGAGGCCGTCGCTCCCGGGTGCCTGGTGGAATACATCGGCATTCGCCCCGGAGAGAAACTGCACGAGGTGTTGCTCTCGGAGGACGAAGCGCGGAACGCCGTGGAACTGGATGACATGTACGTCATTCAGCCTTCGCATCCCTGGTGGAAACGGGCAAATTGGGTGCATGCCCGGGAATTGCCGCAAGGTTTTCGCTACACCAGCGACAGCAATGCGGAGTGGCTTACGAACGAGCAACTGCACGAACTGATTGAGCCGGGAACGGCCTTCAAAGCTGCGATTCCGGCATAGATGCCATCGCTAAATCAATATCGTTAACGAAACGCGGCCAACGAAAGTCCTCTTAAAATAGTGCCATGCCTGTGCTGCCCATGACCCGCGAAGTGCTTGCCATCGACGGAGGAACTCCAGTGCGGAAAACTCTGCTTCCGTACGGACGCCAGTCGATTGCAGAAGAAGATATCCAGGCCGTGGTTGACGTGCTGCGCTCCGACTGGCTTACCACCGGTCCCAAGGTTGCGGAATTTGAAGAGGCGTTCGCTGCGTGGGTGGGCGCCGCACAAGCAGTAAGCTTCAGTTCCGGCACCGCCGCCTTGCACGGCGCGGCTTTTGCGGCGGGACTAAAAGACAGGGATGAAGCCATCACCACGCCGATGACATTTGCGGCGACGGCGAACTGCGTGTTGTATCAGGGAGCGACGCCGATTTTTGCTGACGTGAGCGCAGACACGCTCAATCTTGACCCGGAGCAAGTCGCGGCACGACTCACGCCGCGTACGCGAGCGGTGCTTCCGGTGGATTACGCGGGGCATCCCACAGACCTGGATGCGATTCAGGAACTTGCGGCCAGGAACGGATTGGTCGTGATCGAAGATGCTTCGCACGCGTTGGGAGCTGAATACAAGCGACGCCGTTCCGGCAGCATTGCTGACATGACGGTTTTCAGCTTTCATCCGGTGAAGCATCTGGCTACGGGCGAAGGTGGCATGGTGACGACAGACCGAGCCGATTTCGCCGAGACGTTGCGACGTTTTCGAAATCATGGAATATCGAGCGACGCCCGCCAACGCCAGAGCTTGGGACAGTGGCACTACGAAATGGTGCTGCTGGGGTTCAACTACAGGCTTACCGATATCGCCTGCGCGCTGGGTTTATCTCAGTTGAAAAAGCTGGAAGGAAATTTATCGCGCCGGCGGGAGATTGCGACTCGCTATGCGGCTGCATTCGGCGATCTTGAATCCGTGACCTTGCCAGCCATACGGGCCGACGCGAAGCCAGCCTGGCATCTGTATCCTATCCGGCTCAATCTCGAAAAGCTGAGTGCAGACAGAGGCAAGATTTTTCGCGCCCTGCGCGCGGAAAATATCGGAGTCAATGTTCATTACATTCCCGTCCACTTGCATCCCTATTATCGGGATCGCTTCGGGGATCACGCGGGCGAGTATCCCATCGCGGAAGATGCTTACGAGCGGCTGATTAGCCTGCCGATGTTTCATGGTATGAGTGACGGGGACGTGGAAGATGTGATTCGCGCGGTAAGAAAAGTGATTCTGGCGCTCGCGCTATGAACTCGGAGTCCGTCCCCTTTGCGCGGTACTCAGTGCTGGTAATCGGCGCGGGTTCAATCGGGCGTCGTCACATGGCTAACCTACGGCACCTGGGGATTCAGAAGTTAGCGGCCACCGACCCCGATGCTGCCAGGCTGCAGCCGGTGATCGACGAGTTGGGTGTTTCAGGATTTGCGGATTTCGATGAAGGGCTGCAGATTTTTCAGCCGAATGTAGTTTTTATCTGTACGCCGCCGGCTTTTCATATTGAACAGGCATTGTGTGCGCTGCGAAGCGGTGCGGACATTTTCGTTGAGAAGCCGCTCAGTCATCGGCTCGATGGTGTTGCTCAACTCGGAGTCGAAGCAGAGAGGCTCGGGCGCGTGGCTCAAGTGGGATATAACTTGCGCTTCAATCCTGGCCTACAAACGCTCAAGCGTCTGGTGGAGGAGGAGGTCGCCGGACGGATTCTTTGGGCACGCGCGGAAGTGGCGCAATATTTGCCGGATTGGCGTCCCTGGCAAGATTACCGCCAGAGTTACACCGCATGCCGTGAACTGGGAGGGGGCATCATTCTGGATGCATCACATGAAATCGATTACATGCTATGGCTGCTGGGCCCACCCCGCGAACTTACTTGTATGGCGGGACAGGTCAGCAGATTGGAAGTAAATGTGGAAGATTGCGCATCCCTACTGATTCGCCTTCGCTCGGGCGCTCAGGCCGATATACATATGGATTTTGTGCAACGGACGCCATCGCGCTCCTGTGTGTTGGCCGGAGACCAAGCGAGACTGGAATGGGAGCACGCGAAGAATCAGGTCCGCATTATCCGGCCCAGCGGCGCCTCTGAATCTATCAATTACGAGTTCGAGAGCAATCAGACGTATGTAGCCGAAGTGCAGAAGTTTTTTTCCAGGGTGCACGAACGGGAAACGGCCAACCGGAGTTTGGCTGAATCGGAATTGACGTTGAAGGTTGCATTGGCTGCACTGACTTCGGCCGCCGAGCGAAAATGGGTGACATTTGAGCAGTAAGTTAATCGCCATCATTCCTGCGCGCGGGGGTTCAAAGCGACTTCCGGGGAAAAACGTACGGGCATTCTTTGGACATCCCATGCTTGCGTATTCGGTTTCGGCGGCCCTGCACAGCGGGCTATTTGCTGAAGTGGTCGTATCTTCGGATGACCCTGCCATCGGCCGGATTGCCGAATCCTACGGCGCGGTTTTCATATTGCGTTCGCCGGAGTTAGCCAGCGATTCCGCGCAACTGGTGGACGTGGCTCGAAATGTCCTGGATGTGTTGCGAGCCCGGGGAATGGAACCGTATGCGATTTGCCAGGTCATGCCCAACTGCCCGCTGGTTCGCAGCGCAGATATTCTCGAGCATTGGAAAATTTTCAGCAGCGGTGAACGCCGTTTCCAGATTTCAGTGGTCCCTTATCGTGGCGTATATCCGCACTGGGCGGTAGTCGCGGATGATGAGCAAATCGGACGATGGCTTTTGGGCGACGAGCGTTACCTGGTGAGGAGCCAGGACCTCCCGCGAACATTCTGTCCGACCGGTGCGATCTGGTGGGCCCGTACGGCAGATTTCCTTGCTCAAAACGCTTTCTATGGATCGCCATTTCACCTTGCTCCCATGGATGCAAACCGCGGAATCGACATTGACGAAGAGGAAGATCTGCAACTGGCGGAACTGCTGGTTCGCGGGCTGACAGGACGAGACGGCGCGTCTCCCCTGGAACCCGTACATCACGCCGCTTTCGCATCGGGTCGGAGAAATGGCTGAACAAATGCTTTGCGCCATCCCAGCGCGTGGTGGAAGTAAGCGCCTTGCGAGAAAAAATTTGCGCAACCTCGGGGGCGTGCCACTTATCGTTCATTCCATCGACGTTGCGCGCAAGAGTGGGTTATTCGATTGTGTTTATGTCTGCACTGAGGACGAGGAAATCGCTGACGTCGCCCGAGCTCACGGCGCCCGTGTTCCGATCATGATGCCTGTCGAGTTGTGCGGCGATCTGGTTGCCTCTCACGTACCCTGCCAATACCTTGCCCGGCATCTCGAAGCTGAGGGGCATCCAATTGATACTCTAGTTTGTCTACAGCCCACGTCGCCGCTGCGAAGCGTGGACGACCTAAGAGCTGCGGTAAGAAAGTTTCAGGAAAGTGACTTGGATTTTCTAGTAAGCGTGACGCCGGTGGATCCGCACGACTTTCATTGGGCCGTTGTCCCGAACGGTAACCAATACTGGCGGATGTATTTTGGCGAGAAATATTTAAAGGAACGTCCACTCCTGCCACCGGTATTTCGTCCCAATGGTTCCATTAAGATCGCGCGTATTCCCGCGCTGGCGGAAGTCGGACATTTTTTCGGCAAACGCATGAGTGTTATAGAAACACCGCCCGAGAGATCGGTACACGTAGCTCTGGAATTTGACCTCAAGCTTGCCGAACTGCTGCTGGCGGAAAGGACCGCGTGAAAGGTCTCAGAGATCGCGTGGCGCTAGTCACAGGAGGTACGGGCTTGTTGGGCGGCGCAATCGCTATGCGCCTGGCCGCGGAACAAGCCACTGTGGCGATCACTTCCCGGGACTTATCGAAAGCCAAGGGATGGGCCGAACAACAAAAAGGCGGGAAATATTTCCCAGCGCAACTCGACTTGGCGGATGAGAAAAGCATTTGCAATTGCCTGGACTACGTTGGAGAGAAGGTGGGTTTACCCACCATCATCGTGGCGAACGCCTCATTGAGAGAAGGCGTGGGTGTACCCTTCGAAGGCATTACTCATGCTTCTTTTAGCAGATTGTTCGAACGTCGATATTGCCGGCCACGTCCTGCTGCTGCGGAATTGCTTAACGCGACTCACTGGCCAGCCAGCGAGCGTAGTGTTTTTGTCTTCCATCTATGGGCGGGCCGGGGTGGACCACCGGATTTATCCCCCTGGGATGACACCGGCTCCCGTTCAGTATAGTGCGGTGAAGGCGGCAGCCGAAGGCGCAACTCGCTGGCTGGCCGCTGCTTGGGGGGAGCGCGGGGTGCGGGTGAATGCACTGGTCGCGGGTGGAGTAGCTTCCCCGCAACGGCAGTCGAGTGAATTTGTGAAAAGATATTCAGAAAAAACTATGCTTCGCCGGATGGCCTTGGCGGATGAGGTAGCCAGCGCGGCCGCGTTTCTTGCCTCCGACGAAGCTTCCTACATCACGGGCCATTGCCTGGTTGTGGATGGTGGATTGACCGCCTGGTGAAATGAATGAAAATCCTTCTGCTTGATGCTCTCGATACCGCCGATGCTGGTCCCTGGACTGGACGGCCTTGGGATCGGATCATCGACCTGGGTACGGCGGGAAAGAACAGCTACGAGCGCTGGAGTCGCCACTTTCACTGCATAGTGGCAAGGCTGGATGAGATGAGAGATGGCTTCGAGGATTTCCGCCGGGTGCGGCGTCTGCTGGATTTGGGCTGCGGACAACTCGTCGACGAACATGGGCTGGATTGGTGGGAAATTATGGGCCTTCTTCTGCATGGGGAACTGGAGTTGCTTATCCTGCTCCAGCGCTTGGCGAAGACCTTAGGCTCCAAGGATGAGGTCTACATCTCACGGCCCGGTATTCATGCCAGCCTTTTGCAGGATTTACTGGGGACTCGCGTCAGCGTCTTTCCGTTGCCCCGAGGAGCGCGAAAGGGCGGGTTCGCGCACTACATTCGGCTTTCCAAAAGGCTTTCCGCGCCGCAGATCGTCGATATCTTCTGGGACAAGTACGACCTGGGATACCAGTTTCGCGGGAGGTTGGGTCGAAAGCGCCGGCCCTTGCGGCATCCCGCCGTGCTGCTGCCCACTGCCTACGTGAATGTCTCGCGAACCGGCATCGCGTACGCGAATACTTTTTCAGAGGAAAATTTCTTATTGGTGGCCACACGGCGAAGCGGCTGGGTGGAAGATCCACCGCGGAATGTGACAGCCACATGGCTTTCCTTGTATGCATCCCTTCGCGACCGCAGCGCCGAGAACGCCGACATGCAGGGGCGCTGGAGCTCTTTGCTAAGGGAATTGGTGGGAACGACCGAGTTCGAAATCCTAAACCGGTTGGGTTTTCTGGATCCTTTTCCCCAGCGGTTCCGGCATGGATTCGAAGTCCGCGACGCTTGGCAAAATGTTCTCGACGCCGAACCGATTCAGGCCGTGCTGTGCGCGGACGACAGTAATCCTTATACGCGGATTCCTTTACTCTTGGCGCAAGCGCGCGGATTACCGAATATCGCCTGCCACCATGGAGCGCTGGATGGCCGCTATGTGTTCAAGCGGAGCTACGGGGATGTAATTTGGGCGAAGGGGAAGATGGAGGAGGATTATCTGGTGCGAAGGTGCGGCGTGCCCCAGGAACGAGTAGAGATTGCGGCGCCAGTGATGCCCGAGAACTGGAATGGTGGGGAAAGATCGAGCGAAGAGACGTTTCGGCCATATGTCCTGTTCATCTCAGAGCCTTGCGATGTTATCGGAGGGCGGCAGGAGGAATTTTACCGCGATATTCTGCCTCCGTTAGCCGACTTGGCGCTGGCGACAAAAAGAGAACTAGTAGTGAAGTTGCATCCCGCGGAGAGCAAGCGCGAACGTTCCGGCATCGTGGCTCGGATCCTCTCTGCCGAACAGAAAAGCGTAACCTCGATAATAAGCGGGCCGCTCAAGGAAGAGCTGCTATCGAAAGCCTGGTTTGGAATCGCGATTCTCTCCACCGTGGCGACGGAGTGCGCAGTTCGAGGTATTCCATGCTTTTTGTGCAAGTGGTTAGAGTCGTGGCCGTACGGATATGTGGAGCAGTTCATTCATTTCGGAGTGGGTATTGGACTGAATGATCCGAGCGAAATCCGGAAGATCCCCGAATACTTGAGGCAAAACCCAGTGAGTTCGGAGGTGCGGGAGAATTGCTGGCATCCGGCTGCCGCGGGACGCCTGCGGGAGCTATTCACCAAATCGCACAAAGAGTACACAACGGCAGCGCATTGAAACCGAGGGAAGCTGGTTGGCTGATGGAATTCTTCTAATCAGGGCAGACGCCAACATCGCCATGGGCACGGGGCATGTGATGAGGTGTCTCGCGCTGGCGCAGGCATGGCAGGATGCTGGTGGGCGTGCAGTGTTTGCCATGGCTGAAACGACGCCGTCTCTGGAGCGGCGAATGGCGGACGAGCGCGCCGGGATAAAACGGATCGCCGCGCTGCCGGCAAGCGCGAGCGACGCGCAAGAGACTGTCAATATCGCAAAACGAATTGAGGCTGATTGGATTGTCGTGGACGGTTACCATTTCGGGGAACATTATCAATCGGTAATCAAAGCCTCTGACTGTAGATTGCTTTTCGTGGACGACAACGGGCACGCTGCTCATTACTCCGCGGATTTGGTTTTGAACCAGAATCTCCATGCTGTCGAAAGCCTCTATAGCAATCGAGAATCGTACACCCGTCTGTTGTTGGGTCCTAGTTACACCATGCTACGACGGGAGTTTGGGATGTGGCGGCAGTGGAAACGAGAGATTCGAGAGACTGGCACCAGGATTTTAATTGTGATGGGCGGCAGTGACCCCGGAAATCTCACTAGCCTGTTAATTGAGGCGCTCGAAAGTGTGCAACAGTTTCAGCTTGAGTTATTAGCGGTGGTGGGGGGCAGCAATCCGCATCTGGCGCAGGTCGACGCTGCAGTCTCCGGTTCGCGTCACAGCATTCGCCTAGTCAAAGATGCTGCCAATATGGCCGAATTAATGGCGTGGGCGGATATGGCGATCTCAGCGGCGGGAAGCATTTGCTGGGAGTTCTGCGCGCTTGCGCTGCCCGCGCTGCTCATCCCGGTGGCACCGAATCAGTTGGCGTCTGCGGAGAAGTTAGAGAGCGTGGGTGTGGTGAAGGTTTTTGCCGATGGCAGACAATTTCGCCCAGAAGAGTTTTGCCGAGAGGAGTTCGCTCGGGAAATGGTCAACCTGATAACGTCGCCTTCGGAAAGACAGCGTCTGTCTGAAGAATCACGTAGTCTGGTTGACGGTCGGGGCGCCGGCCGCGTGGTCTCCGCGCTCTGCGGCCAAGCTGCGGATAGGAGGAAAGAGGATTGAATTCACTGCGTGACATATCGCCGGGTGATCAAGAAGCGATTCGGATTTGGCGCAACGACCCCGAGGTCAGAAAGTATATGTACACGGATCATGAGATCAGCCCGGATGAGCACCGTGCCTGGTTTTCGCGCATACTGCGAGACTCCACCTGCAAATATTGGATCATCGTATGCGATCGAGAAGACGTTGGATTGCTTTACCTTTACGACATCGACATGCGGAATCGACACTGTTACTGGGGTTTCTATACGGTTGGCCCCCAGGTTCGGGGAAAGGGGATCGGAAGCTTTGCGGAGTTCTCCGTCTTACGCATTGTGTTCGACGAGTTGCAATTGCAGAAGTTGTGCGGGGAAGTTCTGGCATTTAATTTGCCGGTGCTCAACATGCACAAGAAGTTCGGCTTTGTTCAGGAAGGAGTGTTTCGGAAGCATGTTCTCAAGGGGGACGATTTCGAGGATGTAGTGTGTATCTCCATTCTGCGGGAGGAGTGGGAGGCAAAGAAGGCTGAACTCGAGCTGAAGTTGAGGGCAAAGGGTGTCATTTGAGGACAAACGCAGGCAGGGAATGAAGCGGGCCATTACGTCTCCGTTGCCGAATAGGGCGAAAGTTCCGATCTCCGGGACAAGGCTGAAGAGCTTTTTGGTAGTGGGTTGCAAGCCCTGGAATCGGCAATTGTTTGATGAATTGCTGAGCAAGCTTCCAGGTCAATGGATGTATGTTGACTCGCCGGCGATGCTGACGCTCGATTTCGCGAAAAAGCTGGCGCCACGTTACATCTTTTTTCTTCATTGGTCGTGGAAGGTGCCACAGCAGCTTGTGAGGAAGTTTGAGTGCGTATGCTTTCACATGACCGACGTGCCATTCGGACGCGGTGGCAGCCCGTTACAAAATCTCATCGTACGCGGCCACCGGCAGACCAAACTAACGGCTCTGCGGATGACTGAAGAGTTCGACGCTGGACCGGTGTACCGGAAGGAATCGCTCTCGCTCGAAGGCGGTGCGGAAGAAATATATTTGCGCGCTGGGCGATTGTCCGCGAAGATGATCGAGCGTATTGTCCGGGAGGAAATGAAACCCTTGCCTCAGAAAGGGGAGGCCGTGAACTTCAAGCGTAGGACGCCGCCGGAGAGCGAGGTGGGACGCTTCTCATCGCTGGAGGCGCTGTACGACTTCATTCGCATGCTCGATGCGGAGGGATATCCGCGCGCGTTTTTCCATCACCACGGCATGCGTTTCGAACTCAGCCGGCCAGCGTTTTACGACGGACGAATCGCGGCCGACGTCAAGATCACACTCGCCCATGCGGAGAAGGGGCCCGGCAAGTGAGAGTGCTGGTCATTGCCGCGCATCCGGACGACGAAGTTTTGGGTTGCGGCGCAACCGCCGCCCGCCTCGCGCAGGACAAGCACGAGGTTCACTTCGCGATCTTGGGAGAAGGAATCACTTCACGCCATACGCAGAGATCCGACGCAGACGAGAGCGAACTGGCGGAGTTGCATCGCCAAGCGCACGCGGCAGCCACCAAGATCGGAGCCAAGAGTCTGGTCTTGCATAAATTGCCGGATAACCGGCTGGACACGATGCCTCTGCTCGAAGTGGTGAAAGTGGTGGAGGAGTTGGTGGAGCGAGTGAACCCCGAAGTCATCTACACGCACCATCCCGGAGATTTGAATGTCGACCATGGCGTGATCCACCGCGCCGTCCTTACCGCAACGCGGCCCATGGCTGGGCAGCCAGTGCGCGAGATATACGCTTTCGAGGTGCCATCTTCGACAGAATGGGCTTTCGGCAGTTTGCGGCCGGCCTTTCGTCCGAACGTTTTTGTCGATGTGTCTGCCACGCTCGAAACCAAGATCGCCGCCATGGCCTGCTATCAGACGGAGACGCGGGAGTTTCCGCATCCGCGCTCGCCTGAAGCGCTGCGGGCCGTCGCGATGCGGTGGGGCAGCATTGCCGGATGCCATGCGGCAGAAGCCTTCGAGTTGGTGCGTTCGGTGCGTTCCAAGGGCAGCATCCTGTGATGGATAAAATAAAAATCGGCAATCGCAGCATTGGCCCCGGCCAACCGGCTTATGTGATCGCCGAGATGTCCGCGAACCATGGTCAGAAATTCGATCAGGCCGTCGAGATCATTCGCGCGGCCAAAGCTGCCGGCGCTGACGCCGTGAAGCTGCAAACGTACACGCCAGACACGATGACGATTCAGAGCGATCAGAGTTGTTTCCAGGTGCGCGGCGGAACGCTGTGGGATGGGCGCACGCTCTATGATCTTTACGCTGAGGCTTTCACGCCATGGCAGTGGCAGCCGAGACTCAAGAAGGTAGCAGAGAGTCTGGGCATGGATTTGTTTTCCAGCGCCTTTGACTCGAGTGCAGTAGACTTTCTCGAAGAGATGGGCGCGCCTGCACACAAAATCGCTTCGTTCGAGTTGGTGGACATTCCGCTTATCCAACGCATGGCACGTACCGGCAAGCCGCTAATCATTTCCACGGGCATGGCTACGGCAGACGAGATCGAGGAAGCTTTGCGCAGCGCTCGTGAGGCAGGTGCGACCCGGATTGCATTGCTGAAGTGCACCAGCGCTTATCCCGCGCCTGCTGAGGAAATGAATTTGCGGACAATCCCAGAAATGGCGCGGCGATTTGGAGTGCCCGTGGGACTGTCCGACCATACAATGGGAATCGCTGTGCCGGTAGCCGCGGTAGCGCTCGGCGCTTGCATCATCGAAAAACATTTGACCCTGTCGCGTTTAACTCCGGGGCCGGATAGCGCCTTCTCGCTGGAGCCGCAGGAATTCAAAACCATGGTAGACGCGGTGCGGACCGCAGAGAAAGCTCTCGGCGAAGTGCATTTTGGCTTGAGCGACAAGGAAGAATCGATGCGCGTGTATCGCCGTTCACTGTTTGTGGTGGAGGATATGCGGCAGGGCGAAACATTCAACACGCAAAATCTCCGCTGCATTCGGCCAGGGCATGGGCTTCATCCGCGGCATCTGACGGAAGTGTTGGGTAGGCGCGCGGCGCAGGGCATCAAGCGCGGCACTCCTTTGAGTTGGGAGTTTGTGGTGCGATCATGAGTGCATGTCGTGGCGTGATCTTAAGTTGTGTTGCCGGTTCACTGCGACTCCCCGTCCCCCCTGCCGCGCGCAACCCGCACGCGACCATGAGAGATACTCGGTGCTGATTCCCGATGGCCGACACCAAGCCCGATTCCGAGCCAGATCCGAACATCCCTGTTTACAACTCCCCGGCGGTTGCAGAGTACTATGCGGAACTGAACTACCTCACGCCCTGCGAACGCTTGTTGTTTGATGCGTATCTCAGAACGGGCATGGCGATTCTTGATCTTGGCGTTGGCGGAGGGCGCACGACAGCGTTCCTTGCTTCGATTGCCGCGCGCTACGTGGGAGTTGACTACGCTTCGGAAATGGTTGCAGTGTGCCGGAAGAAATTTCCGCAGCTTGAGTTCGAAACGGAGACGGCTGCCGATCTGTCGAGGTTCGCGACATCGAGCTTTGATGCCGTTGTGATGGCTTTCAACGGCATGGATTACGTGATTCCAGACGAATCCCGCTTCTGCGCGCTCCGGGAAATTCGCCGCGTGCTCAAGCCTGAAGGAAT
Organism: uncultured Acidobacteriaceae bacterium; assembly: GCA_963832755.1. Lineage (GTDB taxonomy): Bacteria > Acidobacteriota > Terriglobia > Terriglobales > Acidobacteriaceae > Sulfotelmatobacter. Next base: position 323,047 of record CAWHVM010000001.1, read on the forward strand.
TCTGATTTTTTCCTCGCACAACCCTGGGGCGATCTTGGTGCGGCCCTCGTGGAATCAGCAGCGGGTGCGAGATGCGGCGCAGGCGATTGGCGGCAGCGACTCTGTCTTCCATCGACCCCTGCTATGGTTCTTTACCGCTGCACGCGTAATTCTGGCGGGGTTGCAGGCTGGGCTGCAATCGTTCGGTCGGGCTGCGCGACGAGGTTGCCAACCCGGGCGTTATGGCAAGGACAAGGCTATTGGCGAGATCCCGCGCATGGCGGCCTGAAGACTCACGTGGCCTCTCCTGAGAAAGTTAAACAAGAACTTGGCAAGTTTGGTTTCCGGCTGTTGCGAGTTTTGGGAGATGACTATCCTCGCACCAGTCGGCGTTATGTTACAGATTGGTATTACTATGTGTTCGCGAAAACCGGAGTGACGGGAGAGAAGTGAGTCTGCGCATTGTTCTGCATAAAGAAATTCCTGAAGACACCAATCTGCATGCCAGTTGGAATGACCTCGCTCTGCAGGTGGAGCGGCCGGAGGTGTTTTACACCTACGAGTGGGCGGCGGGGGTGCAGTCTGCTTATCAGGCCTCCCTTAAGCCCCTGCTGTTCCTAGGTTATGAGGAAGATCATCTGGTCGGGGTGGCATCGCTGGCGACGGATCTGGACGAAAAAAAAATAAGTTTTCTTGCCGCCACGACCGGGGATTACTGCGAGTTTCTGACCCGGCCGCAACAGCGGGCCGAGTTCGTCGATGCAATCTTCGCGGAACTCGGAAGGTCGAAGGCGAGCTTCATAGCGCTGGCGAATCTCCCTGAAGACTCAGCAACGCCTGCCGCACTTCGGAGCGCAGCAGCGAAATATGGGTTTCACTTGCACATGCGGCCGGCGTACTTGTGCGCTCAGGTGGAGTTGGGCTCGAAGGAACAGCGCCAAGAATTGAAGACCGCCCTGACCGGAAAGAAAAGGCTTCGCCGGTGCCTGCGGGCGATGGAGCGCGAGGGGTCGGTTACGTTTGTCCATCTGCAGTCACCGGCCCGAATTCTCGCTGCCTTGCCGGGTTTTGCCGATGCCCATGTGTCGCGATTCGTCGACACGCACCGTATCAGCAGTCTCGCCACAGCCGAGCGGCGGTACTTCCTCGAAGATCTCGCCCGGCGATTTTCCGACTCCGGTGTGGTCACCTTGAGCCTTCTGCTGGTCAACGATCAGCCAGTCGCGTGGAACTACGGCTTTCAATTCCACGGCAGCTGGTTCTGGTATCAACCAACCTTCGACAGCCGCTGGGTAGAGCAATCACCGGGCTATTGTCTGCTCACCAGGATCGTGATCGAAGCCTGTGACATGGACGAAATGAAGGTGGTTGATTTGGGTTTGGGTGCTGAGGGATATAAGGGACGGTTTGGGAACAGTACTCGCCAGACCCTCTATGCCACCGCAACAAAATCCCGTCGCCGCCATCTGCAAGAAGTCGCGCGATACCGACTGGCGAGCGTCGTGAAACGCTCGCCGAGAGTCGAGTCCGCTGTCCGTCGACTGCTCGGCCGGTAAGCCGCCAGCGTACACGCCACATTCCGAACGAAAAACATTTAGACTGATGCATCGCGGTCGTCGAGACCGACACGTTGTTCAACCCACTTGAACACAATCGCAAATGCGGGGGGATCCGTTTGGGCTCCGAGCCACAAGTGCACGCAACACAATTGAAGGGGACCATGCCTCCCGAAGCTTCAGTCAGTGAAGATGTGCCCCCTGGACTGGAACGGCTCAGCTTCCAGACGGAGATGGGCCGCATTTCCCGGCAATCCGGAATCGTCTTCGCGGGGACGATCTTCACCGCGGCGATTGGTTATGCCTTCAAGGTTTACCTTGCGCGCGTTCTGGGGGCAGAGGCTCTCGGGTTGTATGCCTTGGGAATGACGATCATCAGTTTCCTCGGCATTCTCAATGTGATGGGTCTTCCTGATTCTGCGGTCCGGTTCGTGGCTCTTTATGCTGCATCGAAGAGATTCGAAGCGCTGCGATCGCTGCTGTGGAATGGATCGTGGATGCTGCTGGCCGCCAACCTGATTTTTGCCGTGGTCGTGCTTAAAGTTGGTCCCTGGATCGCCACGCGTTTTTATCATGCTCCTCAACTTGCGCGCTACCTTCCTCTGTTCGCGGTGATCATGATTACGGGTGCGCTTAACACCTTCTTCAGTAGTGCCTTGGCGGGCTACAAAGAAGTCGGGCGGCGTACGGTAATCACGAGGTTCGTAGCCAGTCCCGTCACCATGGCTGCCGCAGTGCTGTTGATTTCTCTGGGAGGCGGTTTGCGGGGATACCTTGTCGCGCAGATTATAGGCGGGGCGGTGGTGATGGCGCTCCTCATTTTCCTGGTGTGGCGCTTCACTCCCGCCGCAGCCAGGTCGCTGGATGTGAAAAAACTTGGGATCGAGCCGGAAGTCTGGTCGTACTCGGCCGCCATGTTCGGAGCCTCAGTATTGGGATTTTTTATGGGGCAGACGGACCGGGTCGCCCTGGGCTACTACCGGGGAGCCCGCGAGGTTGGGATCTATGCCGTGGCAGCTGCCCTCATTGCTTACGAACCAATTATCCTGCAGTCGGTGAATCAGATTTTCGCGCCGGTAATCGCTGATATTCACACGCGAGGCGAACACGCTCTGCTGGGACGTTTATTCCAGACGCTGACCAAATGGATGCTGGGACTGACGCTCCCCCTCGCCATGGTCCTGATCGCGTACGCGCGGCCGATCATGCGCATCTTCGGCCACGATTTCGAGGCGGGATGGCCAATCCTCGTTATCGGGACATGCGGTCAATTGGTAAATTGTGGCGTCGGATCCGTGGGCTGCATTCTGGTGATGTCCGGCAATCAGCGCCGCCTGATTCGCGTACAGGCGGTGATGGCAGTGGTGATGGTGGTTCTGAGCCTCTGGCTGGTTCCGCTCTGGGGAGCACTGGGCGCCGCCGTGGCTGCCGCCATCACCACCGCGGGCATGAATGCGGGCAATCTGGTGGAGGTGCGGCGCGCACTGAATCTGTCTCCCTACAACCGCAGCTATCTGAAGCTGCTGCCCCCAGTCGCAATCGCTCTTGCGATCACCCTGCTGGTAAGCAAGGCTTCAATGTTCATAAAGGCCGATTGGGTAGTGATCGTACTTGCCCTGCTGTTAGCTTACGGGGCGTTTTCCGGGGTGGCGTTGGCCATGGGGTTAGACGCTGATGATCGTTTAATCGCAAATGCGGTTTGGATGCGAGTGCGGGGAACTTTCGGACTGTGAGGCCGAGCAGTGAGCCATCCCGCATCTCCGCTATGGCGTGCGCCATTTGGCTCTCGCCTTGGTTAAGAAGTCCAACATCGAGCAGAGCGGCCGGTTCAGAGGATACCTGTAAACTGGAGAAAACTCGACCACGGCGCGACAGAAACCTCGCTTAAATGAGGGCGGACCCGTATTGATGCCTTCGCGATACCCCCCGAGGTCATAATCCACGCAACCATGCTCTTTCGCCCATCGAATCGCGCTCCACTGGAGCAGATGGCCGGCAGTCACACCGGCATCCCTGACGTTTGCGCTAAAAACGCCCCAGGATCGCTTGGCCGCCCTTACCACCAACACTCCGCCCAGCGGCGTTGCTTCCTTTGAGGCGAGCAAGAGAGCCCCCCGGTCCTTCTGGTTCACGACCCACCGCAACGCATGCGACAAATGCCCCTCATTACCGGGAACGTTCTTCTTCCTGAGCATCTCAAAATAGATACGCTGAAACTCTTGAACGTCGCCCTCGTCCTGCGCACGCCGGATCACAATCCCCTGTTGTTCAGAACGCCGGATATGGAGTCTCGTATCATGCCGAAAGCTGTGCAGCAACTCGTCGTTTTCAGCGCTCAAATCCAAGCGTAAGGAACTCCTGCGGTCGGGGAGCACCTGCCATCCGTCGCGAGACAACGTGTTTCCAACGGTCCATTCAGGGTGCTGGATCCACTCGGGAGCGATCTTAACGTACGCAAAGCCCAGCTCTTTGGTCTTTTCAACAAGCTTGCCAAGTCCGTACAGCGTCAGATCGGCATCATCGCAAGCCGGCCCCCAATTTATCGTCAGGCAGCGGATCGGCCGCAGCCGTTTGCCGGCAGGAAAACTTATGCCGCAGTGAGCGAACCAACGTAGCTCGCCCTGCTCCCGCACCATGGCACAATACCTGTTCGAGTCCCCGTCGCTGTTTCCTCCCCAGGTCCAATGAGGAAATTGGAACGGATGGCCATTATTCTGACGGTCCAGGAACGTTTCAATCTCCCGATGAGTGGTGGGAGCTAAATCTTGTGTCTTGATGAATTCAAAGTGCATTGGCGAAGTAAGAAGCAAGGGGACCAACTATTATTTCGTTTTTGTTGCCTTGTCGTGCGAACTCTATGTAAGGTGGCTTCTATACTAACTCGGGGATGCGCCTGATCAAAACTGCAACGTTGAGGCGGAATGAAAGACAAACCATCGCGCGCAGAATTGCCGAAGACTGCCGACGCCCGGCTACATTCCTCCATCACAAGTCCGCACTATCTGGTCCTCCGGCAGCCGAGAATGATCCTCGCCGAGTGGACGGAAAGTATCCCAGCCCAAGAATAATGGAATAGGAGCAAGCTTATGGCAGCGATACCCAGACCGCCCGATTTCTCCGAACAGCTTCTCCGGACGTGCGCTTCCAAGGCCCGATCCAGATTAGAACTCTGGGTTGAATTGATAGAGTCACTTGGAGTACAGCGGATGGCTGAGATAGGCGTCTACCGAGGGGATTTTGCAGCTGGCGTGTTGCAGCGCTGCAAATACCTGACGGCGTATTACATGATCGACCCGTGGAGACACCTGCCCGACTGGAACAAGCCGGCAAATCATGACGACGAGGTGCTCGGGGAATTCTTCCTGGAAGCAAAAGCGAAGACCGACTTCGCAGCGGCCAAAAGAGTGATCTTGCGGGGCAAGACCACTGAGGTAATAGACCAGATACCGGAGGGTGAACTAGATCTCGCATACATAGACGCGGATCACACCCTGAAGGGGATCGCGATCGACTTGATGCGAGTGTATCCCAAGGTGCGCGTTGGCGGTTTTCTGGGTGGAGATGATTTTACAAGATCGGTATGGGAGCACAAGACCGGTTTTGAGCCGACTCTGGTGTTCCCCTATGCCGTGTACTTTGCGGAGGCTGTAGGCGCTACCATCTACGCCCTCCCCCACTCCCAGTTTTGTCTCTATAAGGCTGGTTCTGCGCAATTCTCCTTTGTCGATTTGACCGGCGAATATGACAACGTCGGCCTGCGCGATCAATTCACTCCAGAAAAGGTACTCAGGCTCATAGTGGGCGAGCGGTTCCCACTTCTGATGCGGGTCGCCAGGAAGGCGAGAAACATACTCCTCGGGCTGGGCTAGGTTGGGAGCGAGCCCGCATTGCACATGACCCGCAGCAGCAATCGACAGCTTCGCCAGGTATAAGCCCAGAAGGCACCAGCGTGAGGAAGACCATAAATCCTAAAGTTGGCCCCTTAGCAAACCACAAAAGGTGTACCCTCCTCTATGGTCGCGTGCAGCCAACACTCGCATTTGACACGAGTGCCCTGTCGACGACGACGCCGCGCGCCTGCTGTGGACCGACGTCTGGAAACTGGAACCTTCGGACGCTAGGAGGAGTCAATCATGAGCGAATCGCGTGAAATTCGACTTCCTGCCGATTTGTGCGCTGCCGCCGAAGAGAAGTTCGGTAACACGTTCGGCTGCGTGGATGAACTCGTAATCTTCTTGTTGCAAGAACTTATCCGTCGGGACAGCGCCCACCTGGATCAGGCCGATCTAGCGCTCGTGGAAGAGCGGCTTAGAGCTTTGGGATACATCTGAACCGAATGGCACCGCCTAGAATGATGTGCCCGACCGGCTAACCGATGAATAGATCCGAGACTTTGGATGAAGTAACGCAGCAAGGCAGAGACCGTCTTTTTCCCTCACTCACCAATCCGAACTGGCTGGTTCTGAGAGCGCGGCGCAGGATTTTCGAGCGTTGGCTGACGCGGCTTCCATCGGGGGAACTTGACGTCCTCGATGTTGGCGGGCGGATTCAACCGTATCGCGCACTGATCGCGAATCGCCTGCGCCGATACGTCGCGGTGGATCTGCGGCTTACCCCGCTGGTGGATGTCGTGGCTCGAGCGGAACAGCTTCCACTGGGCGATGGGCGATTCGATCTCGTGATTTGTACCCAGGTGCTCGAGTACATTGCCCAGCCATCCTTGGTATTGGCGGAGATCCACCGGGTGCTGAGACCCGGAGGCGCTTTGCTGCTCAGCGTGCCAACGGTCTGCCCAGTGGACGCCGAGGAGGAGTGCTGGCGCTTCCTGCCCGCGGGGCTGCGCCATCTGCTGGCTGGTTTCGCGCGTGTGGAAATCGTGGCCGAAGGCGGTAGCGTGGCGGGTTTTTTTCGCACGCTGAATACTTGTCTTGACATCTTTATGCGCTATCCTGCTGCGCGGTTCGTTTATCGGCACAGTCTGGGTCCGTTCGTGAACCTCTCGGGGGCTCTCGCGGAGAAGTTGTCTGGTCCTCGAAACGAACAGTTTGCCGTGAATTACAGTGTGCTGGCGGAAAAGTGAGCAGACCATCTACGATCCTGTAATTTACGAACCTATGCGAATCGGGAATAGAGAACGCTCATGTTAAACATCCTGCGTAAAGCATGGCGACGTGGGCGTTCTCTTTTGCCCGTGGAGGGCTTTGCCTTCGGCCGTCCGCTGGTCGTGTTGCAAAGCGATGATTGGGGCAGGGTCGGCGTGCGCGACTGGGAGGGCTGGGGGGAGTTGCGCGATCTAGTTGTGAACCTCGGCGAACGCAGCTACGACTTCTATAGTCTCGAAACAGCTGAGGATGTGGCGGCGGTCGTGTCCGTGCTGCAACGCCACCGCGATTCGACTGGACGGCCGGCGTGTCTGGGAATGAACTTCATTCTAGCGAACGTGGACTTTGCAAAAGTTAGCGCCAACAACTTCCGCCAGATTTATCTCCGCTCTTTGGCCGACGGTCTTCCCGACGGATGGAAGCGTCCGGGTTTGTTCGAGGCCTATCGCGAAGGAATTTCCGCTGGCGTGTTATCGCCGACATTGCACGGCACGACGCACTTCTGCAGGCCTGTGGTAGAGAGGCACTTGAACGATGCGGGAGAACGAGGCGTTCTTCTGCGAACTTTGTGGAAAGCCGGGATTCCCTACATCCACTGGCGCATGCCCTGGATTGGATTTGAATATTGGGATCCAGAACAAACTGGAGAGGAAGCTTTCCTCACCTCAACCGTTCAACAAAGTTGGATTGATTCCGCAGTAGAGGGCTTTACGCGATTCTTCTCGATCACTCCGCGTTCGGCTTGCGCACCGGGCTATCGCGCCAACAGGAGCACGCACGATGCGTGGGCGAAGCGCGGCATTCGGGTGGCGCAGAATGGGCCGGACAGCGCAATGCCGCCGCATTTTGATGGAAATGGAATCTTGCATCTGTACCGCTCGATGGATTTCGAGCCTGCCGCAGGGCAGGAATTTTCTATGGATGCCTGCGTGCGAACGGCCGAGGATTGTTTTGCCCATGGCCTTCCCGCCATCGTTTCGGTGCATTCCATTAATTTCCATTCGACCGTCAAAGATTTTCGCAGCCGGACCATCGAACTCCTCGACGAATTTCTGGCTGCACTGGAAGCCAAGCACCCCGATCTCCTGTATGTTCGCGATGAGGACTTGTACGACTTGGTGGATAAGGGGATGTTTCAATCGATGCACTCTGCGGTGCGGGTTCCGGTGACGAAGCGGAAGTTTACAAGAGGCGCGGTCGCCGGAGGTCGGAGAGCGTAGATGGCGGCCCGCAAATCGGTAGTTCTCATCACCGTAGATTGCTTGCGCGCGGATCATTGTGGCTTCATGGGCTATCCACGCCCAACCACACCCTTTCTCGATGCCCTTGCCGCCGAAAGTTTTGTTTTTCCTGCCGCCATCGTGGGGGGTGTTCCCACGTACTATTCGTTTCCCGCGATCCTGGCGTCGCGCTATCCGCTGGCTCTGGGACGCGAAGTGCTGGGACTTGCGCCTGAAGAAAAGAGTTTGGCCTCGGTGCTCAAAGAGTCCAGTTATGCGACAGCCTTTTTCGGCGCCGCAAATCCTTATCTTTCGGCGCGGTTTGGCTACGATTTCGGTTTTGATACATTCCACGATTTTCTAGACGGCGATCTCGCTCCGCTCTCCGATCCCGACAACGCTGCACTGAAGCGTACCGGCTGGGCAGGGAATCTGAACCGGGTCTTGGCAGGCGTCAGTCACAAGATTCCCGGGATGGGCGCTGCCTACGACGAACTCTACTTTCAATATTGCCAGCGCTGGGCCGCGCCTCCACCTGCATCGCTCGACAGTCTGCGCCGCTTCCCGGCGGCGGATGTGATCGTCGATCATGCGCGCACTTGGGTGGACTCGGTGGCCGACAATCCTTTCTTTCTATGTCTCCACTTCATGGATCCCCATTCACCTTACTATCCAACAGAAAAAGGGATGGAAATGATCGGCGAGGACCGCCCCACGGCCGCGCACACTCGTTATGTGAACGCCTTCTGGAACCGCTTTGACATTGGAAGCACACGCCTGCGCCGTCGCCGCGAAGAAATCATCGCGCTTTACGACGCCGGAATCTGCTGGGTAGATACGCAGATTTCGAGGCTGGTCGAGGACCTGCGTCGGCTCAAAGTCTGGGACAATTGTGTCTTTGTGTTCACTGCCGATCACGGAGAACAATTCCTGGAACACGGTGGCCGTTACCATGCGCCCGCGCTTTCCGAAGAGTTGATTCACGTCCCACTTCTTCTCCGCGCGCCCGGAGCGGCGAAGAGAGCCGTCTCTCACAATCCCTTCAGCTTGCTGCATCTCGCTCCGACTCTGCTCGCGGCGGCGGGGCAGCCCATCCCCGCTGAATTTCATGGACACAGTCACTGGCCTCACGTGCAGGAAGGCACCGCATGGAGTGAGCCGGCAATTTCCGAGTGTATCGCCGGCTGCACGAATCCGTTTAATCTCGATCAGCGCCGCGGAGCGCGGCTGCTTGCAGTTCGCGAACCGCGATATAAGATGCTGTTGAATTTTGATGCCGGGAGCGATTATTTGTTTGACCTTGAAGCCGATCCTGGAGAACAAACGCCCCTGCCGGCGGCATCCGAAAAGCCAGTGCGGAGGCGCTTGCTCGAGGCTGCGCTCGCGCATCTGCGAAGGTCTGGTATGCGGCAAGATTCGAAGGCTTATCTGCGAGCGCGCTTGCGCGAGATTGGCCTGAATCTTGTTCATGCCCCGTAAGCGCGACTACGCGCGCCACCGGCTAGACGAATTCCATGCAAGCTCTAGAAAAATGAAACCGATCAACATATTGGTCGATTCTTTCGCGGACGATAACCTGACCAATGCCCAAATGACGAACGCGCGGGAGATCGTGAGCCGTTTGCATCCGGCGCGTTTTTCCGTGACCATGTTCGTCCACGCACCTCCCGCCGCGGAGATCAGCCGCAGGCCGAATACTCGTTTGATTCAGCTTCCCAATCGGCTGCAGACGATTCCTATCCTGGCGAACTTTCTGTTCGGGCGTCAGGACATTCTGTTTTACCTGAAGGCATCGCCGGCCAGCCGATGGTATCTGAGGCTGCGTTCGCTTCGGAGGAGCGGTTGCGTGATCGCAGGTACAATCGAGTCGCAAACTGACTGGCAGGATGAGACGATTTCTCCGCAAACGATTGCGCTCATCGAGCAGACTGTTCTGCGTTGCGATCATCTCTTCAGCAACTCCGCTTTCGTGAAGCGGAGTCTGGAAAAAAATTACAGCATCCAGAGCGAAGTGGTTCCAACCGGGGTTGATACGGATTTCTTTACGCCGAACTGGACCAGGCCGGTGAATTCGCGACCGCGCGTGCTGTTTGTGGGGGCGCTGCGAACGTTCAAGGGTCCACAGCTTGTGCTCGAAGCAGCGCAGCGTTTTCCGCAAGCTGATTTTGTTCTCGTGGGAGATGGCGTGATGGCGCAAGAGCTGCGTGGCCGTGCGAAAGGCCTGGCGAATGTCATGATGCGCGGCTCGCTGGGGCGAGCCGCAATTCGCGAGGAATATAGCGGGGCAGACATTTTTCTTTTTCCCTCCCGCTGGGAGGGGTCGCCTAGAGTCTTGCTCGAGGCGGCGGCCAGCGGTCTGCCCGCGATTGCGCGCAAAGATTATGAACCCGAGTCTGTGATTGACAGCAAGACTGGCTTTCTGGCAGCCACAGACGATGAACTGATGGAGCGTTTGGCAGAACTGCTCGCCAGTCCTGACTTGTGCCGCAGCCTGGGGCAGGCGGCGCGTGCTCACGTGTCTCGCTTCAGTTGGGACGTGATTACCCGCCAATGGGAGGCCATCTTCGCGCGCCTTGCACAAGTGCGCCGGGAGTCGGTTGCTTGATCCCCAAGCTGGTCATCGTCACTGAGATCATTGCGCCCTACCGGATTCCTGTTTTCAATGCCCTGGCTGAGCGGAAGGAAATTGACCTGCACGTAATGTTTCTCTCTGAGAACGATGCCAGTTTGAGGCAGTGGCGGGTGTATAAAGACGAGATCAAGTTTTCCCACGAAGTGCTTCCATCGTGGCGGCAGCGCCTCGGCGGGTATAACCTCTTGCTCAATCGTGGAGTGTTTTCAGCTCTGAACAGGATCGCGCCCGATGCCGTGCTGTGTGGCGGATACAACTATCTGGCCTCCTGGGAATCTGCGTGCTGGACAAGAATTCAGCGCGTACCATTGCTGCTCTGGTCAGAAAGCACAGCGTTAGACAAGCGACGCGGCCACCGTGTTGTCGAATTCATGAAGAGGCGCTTCCTAAGTTTGTGCAAGGCGTTCGTCGTCCCTGGGAGATCGGCGTTGCAGTACTTGCAAGAGCTTGGCATACCGGATGAACGCATCTTCACCGCGCCCAATGCCGTCGACATGCAGCTGTTCGCGGCATTGGCGGAGGAAGCAGACCGGGCAAAATTGCAAGTGCGTTCCCGCCTCGCCTTGCCTTTGCGATATTTCCTTTACGTTGGCCGTTTGGTGCGGGCCAAGGGAGTTTTCGATCTTCTGCAAGCGTATTCCCGACTGAACGATGAGATTCGCGCCGAAGTTGGGTTAGTATTTGTGGGAGACGGCGCGGACCGCGCGGAACTGATTGAACGAGCTGTACGAATTACACCGGGTAAGATTCAATTTCCTGGTTTTGTACAACGCGAGGGTTTGTCGGAGTTTTACGCTTTGGCCGATGCATTGATTTTTCCAACTCATAGCGACACTTGGGGGCTGGTGGTGAACGAAGCGATGTCGTGTGGTTTGCCGGTGATTGCCACCAACGTTGCCGGATGTGTCGCCGACTTGGTGCAAGATGGCGGGAACGGATTTGTGGTCCCGCCCCGAGATCCTTCTCAACTCGCAGCCTCGATGGCACGTCTAGCGGTCGATTCCAGACGGCGAATCGAAATGGGTTCCCGGAGCAGAGAACGAGTGCAAGCATACTCTCCGGCGGCTTGGGCCGAGGGACTGGTGAGGATGATGGAATCAGTATGCGCGGGGGAGCGATGAAGAGTAAGGCTCAAGTGCTCCTTCTGCCATTTGGATTGATTGTGGTTCTAGGGCTGTTTGCTTTGGTGGTCCGGCGTCCGGTCTATTTCGCCAACACAACGTACCTGGGCGCGATTTTGGCACTACAGATCGCCTTTGTTGGCCTGACCCACTATGAAGAAATCTTCTTTCCCATGTTGATGGGAACTTTTCTTTGGGCGGGTTCGTCTCTGCCGCTTTATGGAACCGGGATGGCGCTGCGCTGGCTTTTTCTGGCCGTGGGTGCGTTGGGCGGCTTCGTCATCTGGATCAAGAGTCCGCGGCCGCGGCATTTTGGCTCCATCCATCTAGTGGCCTCGCTGTGCGTGCTTTCCGCACTTGTCTCCGCCATGGTTTCTGAAGTGCCGAGAACGGCTTTGCTAAAAGTCGTGAGCTTGTTCCTGCTGTTCCTGTATGCCTCCTCCGGGGCCCGGGTGGCCATTGCCGGACGAGAGCACAAGTTTATGAGCGGCCTGGTGTTGGCCTGTGAGCTGCTGGTTTATGTCTCGGCAGCGTGTTACTTCGTTTTGAGTTACGGCGTTTTTGGCAACCCCAACGCGCTGGGTGCCATTATTGGCGTGGCCGTGGTTCCGGTTCTGCTGTGGGCGGCCGTGGCGGCTGAAACCCGGGGACTGAGGCAGCGCCGATTTTTTGCCCTGGCGTTGTGTGGCGGCCTGCTTTATGTGGCCAACTCCCGCGCCTCAATTCTAGGCGCTGTGGCGGCCGTGCTGGTGTTCACGGTGGCTTTACGACATCAACGGTTGCTCTTGCAATGCGCCTTTGTCTCTCTCTTCTTCCTAACCGTGATGGCGGTCGTGAATCCTTCGCAAATGGATGAACGATACTCGTCGTTCACCGGACGGCTTGTGTTCAAGGAATCGGGCACTCACCACGGCCTGCTCGGATCCCGCCTTTCGCCTTGGGCGGACACGCTCTCCGTTGTCAAACGGCACCCTTGGTTTGGCAGTGGTTTTGGCACCAGCGAACTGGGCGATCTTCGGCCTGACATCGGTGCGTCCTCGGTGTACACGTTAGAAGGCACCAACCGGGAGCATGGCAACAGCTATTTAGCGTTGGCGGAGTATATGGGAGCGCTCGGTGCCGTGCCGTTTGTGGTTTTGCTCCTCATGCTGCTTCGCATGCTGGTTCGAATCTGCGGTTGGATGCGGAGAACCGGGAATCCCTACCACTATTGCATTCCGTTCGCATTGATCGCAATCGCGGGTCTGGTACATGCCTGTTTTGAAGACTGGCTGTTTGCGGTAGGATCCTATCTCTGCGTCTTTTTCTGGGTTTCGGTTTTTCTGCTGGTGGACCTCGCCCCGGAAGCTAGCGCCGAACTGCGAATCCCAGCATCGAAGTCTTTCCCTGCATTCGTTCCGGCGCCGGGCTTTCGGCAGCCTTCCACATAAAACGCCGTTAGTTTCCCCACAGAAATTGCCAAACCTTCTTCTCGAAGAGAGGATCTCGGATCCTTCGGAAGAGGAAGTATTCATTCACCGGACGGTCATCCCGAAGGGCTGGGATTGCCGCGTCCTCTTGAATAATAGAAGACAGGGAGAGTTCTCGACTGAGTACCATTTGGAATTGAGCAGTGGGAGTAGAAGCCGGTCCCCATTCCATCAGGTCACGCGCCGCATCAGCGGGCAGGCGTTCGGCCAACTGCGCCGCGGAAAGCGCAGGGATCAAATTCATGCTGGCAAGAAAATGTATGCCCGCGCCCTCGACCGAGGTGAAAGCCCTCACATAAGGGAACGACTCCGCAAGGGCTCGCGCCATCGACGCAGCAGTCGCCCCGTCGCCGCCGGCCGGAAGCCACTGCTGCAGAATGCCGCCCTCGCGAAGATGACGCTTCGCAATGGCATAGAACTCTTTTGAATAAAGCAAACTGGAACCCGCTGCCTCCACCGGAGGAGGCGGATCGATGATAATCACGTCATACTGCTCCGACGGTCCTTCCAGATAGGAGCGCCCGTCATCAACCACAATGTGAGCGAGCGGCGGCTGCAAAAGCCGGTCCGCATCGGGATGGAAGAACGTGACCAGCGGCGGCACGCTGGGCACCAGTTCGACCACGGTCGAATGAATCCCCCAGGAAAGCATCGCCAGTTCACTGGTCCCCATTCCAAAACACACCACCAGAGCCTTCTGTGCAGGCCGGCCCAGGAACGCGAGCGGCAAGTGGGCCATCATCTTGGTGACCGGGCTCAGACTCGTCATTCCAACTCCGTTGACCAGGAGCTTCCTGTGCATCCCAGAACCGGTCGCTACAACAGTAGCGGTACTGTCACGCCTGACCCGGCGTGGTTGGAATTGCTCTTCATAACCTTTGCCCCAAACCGTCACACCGATCGAAGCGATTATCAGGATCAAGGAAAATGCTGTCGAAGCGCGCAGAGGTCCTCGAAACCAGCGCGACGCAGCCAGGTGCATGCTCAAGCCGGCGATCAGCCAGGGCAAGGCCAATAAGCAGAGAGAGAGCCGCTCCCCCAGAGCCGGCAGAAGCAGAAACCCAGCGACTAGCGGCCCCAGCACGCAACCTGCGATATTGATCGCGTAAGCCGTGCCCGCCCGGTCGGGGTCGCCTGCGGAAAAGCGATCCAGAATCATGGGCGTGATGAATCCCGCCATACCAGCGAATGGCGTGATCCCCAAGATAACCCGCAGAATGCCGGGCAGGGGAAGTCTGGGATCGGCTGTCAGAAATGCAAACAGCACCAGGATGCCAAACACCACCCACAGCAGGCCGTTGTCCAACGTCCGCGTGCGGGACTTACGACGGTAGATCCACGACCCAACGTACGTTCCCGCAAGGTAGATGGCCAGAATTGCCGCGAATGCATAGACGAAGGTTCCCAGCGAAGGCGTGTAGAGTCGTACCCACACAACTTCCGCCCCCATGCTGGTCAGTCCGGTACCGAACAGCAGCCACAACAGCTTGGCGCCACCTAAAGCGCCCAAAGCCACATCGGAAGACGCTCTCTCCTCCCTCACAGCGGCGACTCCAGTCTTACTCTCACCAAGGGTCAGGCAAAACGCGCATGTAGCCAGTAGAAAATTGAGTCCGGCGCCCACCAGAAGAGTCCGGCGAAATCCGAGGAGTTCGATCAACACCAGCGGAACGGTCGCGCCCGTTACGGCTCCCAGCACGTTCGCCAGATAGAGGTAACTGAACGACCGCTGGCCGTCCGGGCCGGGCCGCTGCCGGATCGCCGCCATCGCGAAAGGGAACGTCGCTCCCATGCAGGCGCACCACGGCACCAGGGTCACGGCGATCCAGATTCCCGCTGGCACGTAATAACCAAATGACGAAAACAACGTCTCGCGGATGACCTTCAGCAGGATCTCCCGCCCCCAGAACAATTGAATTGGGACGGTAATAGCCGAAATGCCGATCAACAATTCCGTCAGCGCATAAAGCCGCAAGGCGGGAAACCGAAAGCGCTCTCCGTACTTGCGAATAATGTACCCTGAGCCATACGAACCCAATCCCAGCCCGATCATGAACGACGACAATACCAGCGACACGATAGCCGTCGTGACCCCAAACTGCGCCATCGCCGATCGCAGCCAAATCACCTCATAAAGAATGCTGCAGAATCCCGAGACCACAAACAGACCGAAGTACCATCTCATGTGCGGTTCCTATTGCTCCCAGTTGCGATCGGATTACCCGTTCTTTCTAAGACTTAGTGTGGCGTATGCGGCAGGCTATCAAATCACGCAACGCCATGATCACGGAACTCGTTCCAGCCTGCCGTCCGTTAAGTGAAGAAAAGCGCGCGTTCGTATGCCACGAGCAAGATGGAAACTGCGCGCCTGCCGCTGAGTGTCGTGGAGGTTGTCGGAACTGCTTGATTTCAAGACGCCAACCTGTACTTTGGAAACGAGAAGCGCAAATTATAGCATCGCGCTCGAATTGCCACGCGGGTGCGGGAAATGTGCGAAATCATTCCGGCCCAGAACTGTTTGGTACCGCCAGCGTGTGAAACCAGGCACGGTCTACGGGCAGGTGAGGTTGCACTTGCGCTCCGTACAGTTGGTATTGTGCACCGTGCAACAGCCTTGTGACTTCATCGGAGTTCTCCGCCGAAACCTCGCACCAGATCGTCGGTTTGACTTCATTCAGCAACCGTTCCGCTCCCTTCAAAACTCCCGCCTCGTGGGTCTCCGCGTCAATCTTTAACACCGAGGGAGCAGGGAAAACCTGCAGAAGAAAATCCAGGGTAAGCGACACCGTCGGCTGAACGCATCGCGCGCCCCTCGCCTCAGTCGACCCCACAGCCTCAATCAAATAGTTCGAGGCTCTTGCCCGTTCGGCTATCGCCAGCTTGGATATCCGGTTTGAATCCGAAACTGACGCGCATAAAACTTCAACTGGCGCGCATGGGTGGTGGCCAGCTCCCAACTGCTGAGAAGAACGATTGATCAAATGTGCAAGCCAGAAATCGGGCTCGATGGCCAATACGAATCCAGACTGTCCCGAACGGGCCGCAGCGCAAAAACTGAACAGCCCGACGTTGGCGCCCACGTCCCACACCACGGAGCCCGGTTTTACGATCTCTTCCGCCATGCGGTACAGCACGGGATCGACTCGCGACATAGCCGACCAATACCGCAAGCCTGCCTCCGGCGTGACATAGATAGGGAGTCGTCCAAATTTCGATGGGAGCCGACGGTGCAATACTACTCCCCTGCTCAAGTACTCCGCCCATCTACGGATGCTCATGACGCTCCGGCTTAGTTTTCGATGCTTGAGACTGGTAGTATACTGACTTCCAATCAACCACCGAACAACCAGTTTTCATACAGCGTCCGGGAGAAGTGGGTATGGCGGATTCGTTTGAGTCGCGAATGGACGATGATGTAATGCATAAGGAATCCTCCGGCCGACGCGTGGAGATTCTGGAATGCACGCTGCGCGATGGAAGCTACGCCGTAGATTTCAAATTCACCGAGAACGACACCGCGATGCTCGCCGGAGTTTTAGGCCGGCTTGGTTTTCGCTGGATCGAAGTGGGTCACGGCATCGGGCTCGGAGCCATGAAGGCCGGGAAAGGCACCATGCCGGCCACCGACGAACGCCTCATCGAAGCCGCGAAGCGAGCCGCACCCAATGCGCAGATCGGCTGCTTCTTCATTCCTGGAATTGGGACAACCGACCAACTGAAGTCCGCACGCGCTGCAGGTCTCGACTTTGTCCGCATCGGTTATAACGCTCCGGAAATCGAGGGCGCTTATCCATACCTTACCTTGGCCAGGGAATTGGGATTGAAGCCGTGTCTCAACTTCATGAAAACCTACGGCATCTCTGCCGAAACCTTCGGCGAGAAAGCAAGGGAAGGCGCGGCAGCCGGGGCTGAGGTAATTTACTGCGTCGACTCCGCGGGCAGCATGTTTCCTGAAGACGTGCGCAAATATCTGAGCGCCGCGCGCGAACGTTCCGATTGCAAATTGGGCTTCCACGGGCACAGCAACTTGCAGTTTGCCGTTGCCAACAGCGTAGAGGCTGTTCGTTGCGGCGCCACTTTCATCGACACAACTCTTTTCGGATTGGGGCGAAGCGCAGGCAACGTTCCCACCGAGATCGCAGTCGCCGTCTTCCAAAATCTCGGCATCCAAACTGGCATCGATCTGTTCGACGTTATGGATGCTGCGGAAGAATTCATGGGGCCACTCATGTCGCAGATGCAACTTTACGACATGATGTCGGTGGCGATGGGATGCAGCCAATTCCATTCCTCGTTCCTTCCCAAGGTCGCGGCGGCTGCGCGCAAGCATGGAGTTGAGCTGCGCCGGCTGGTGGTCGCCATGGGCAAGCTCGATCCCGTCAACCTCGATGAAGACAATCTGAATCGCGTGGCGGCAAGTTTGCCGAAAGCCACGGCAGAGAAACGACGCGAGATGCTGACCTCGTTTGCCGTGCCCGGCATCTCTGCGCACAGCATCAGCAGTTCGCTCTCTGCAGTGCAATCATTGGTCGACGGAATGATCGTGACCTGCGCCAAACGCCGCGCCCGGCCTGTGCTCGAACTCGTCGCTTCCGAATCTCCTTCGTTCGATTTGGTCTTGGCCGACTTAGTACTGGCGGAAGGCCCGGTTGTTCTTGGCAGAGTAGTCTACGGTTCATTCGAAATACTCGAACAGGTTTTAAGGATGACAGGCAGCAGCGTGCCCCTATATCTGAGTGACAAAGATGGAGGCGCGTGGGCTGCCGAGTGGCCTGTGTCCCTGAAAGAGATTGTTGGCCCGGAGAGAATCTTGCCGGTACGCTCGAAGCGCTTGTTTGCGAGTTACATGGAAGACGTCATTCTCACCACAGCCCAGCGCTACGGCGATTTCTGCCTGATGATTTATGGAAGCCCGAGTAGCTCGCTGTTGCAGCACTGCTGCGAGACGTTCAGCAACGTCGTGGTACACGGCAATCTGCCGTCTGCGGCGCCCGAAAACTGTTGGCAGATGGCGGATTTTTCCGACCGTATGCATTTTGACTTAGGGATCGGTGTCGCGCTGCTTCTCTGTCCACCGAGTGCCGCCGACACCGCTTCGATCGATCAGTTGCTGTTGCCGGAAGGCGCTGTGATCACCGCTGGCCACTTCCCCCGTTTGGAAATGGATGTTCCGGGCCGCGCGATTCTGCGTCTCGATCCCAACCAGGCATATCGTGGCCAGATGGACCGTTCGGTGGCCATCTCCAATCTCATGAAGTCCGCTCAACTCAGTCCTTTGGCAATGCAATGACGCCCGGCGAAATGACGATCAACCGAATGAAGATCCGCGAAACGATCATGGATGTCGTGATGCGCCGCAAGCAATATGTCTTCCTTGTGGACGCAATCACCGGCCGTGAAATTACTTACGGCGACTTTCACCAGCAAGCCTGCGCCCTGGCTGCGGATCTGCGCCGCCGCGGCGTGTGCAAAGGCGACCGCATCGCTGTGATGGTTCCCAACTGCTGTGAGCTGGCAGCGCTTTATTTTGCCTGCATCTACCTTGGCGCGGTCATAGTCCCAATCAATCCTGCCCTTAGCAAGAGTGACGTCCAATTTATATTGGCAAGTTCAAAACCCGCGCTCATTGTGGCTGGCGCAACCTGTGCAGAAGCAATCAAAGGCTTTCACGCGAATCTGCTGCAGTTGGTCACGGCACATGACGCGATCAATGACTCAAAGAAGCCAGGCCAAATTAAGGTCGACGCCCTTAGTGAGACAACAGACTTTGTGCCGCTTGAAACCGCCGACGCCGAAGATCTGGTCGTAATCATGTACACGTCAGGCACTTCCGCCAAGCCCAAGGGGTTGGCGCACAAGTTGGGACGAATGTTCCGCAATGCCGCAGCGTTCGCGAGCGCTCAGGGAGTCAACCAGGACTCGCGATTCTATCTGACACTTTCCATGGCCTACATGGGCGGGCTCTACAATCTGCTGATTCTGCCATTCTTATGCGGCTCCAGCGTTGTGGTAGATCACGTCTTCGACGCGCGTTCGAGCCTGCACTTCTGGGACAAGGCGAAAAACAACAACGTCAATACACTCTGGCTGGCTCCGACCGTGTTATCGATTCTGTTGCGAATGGATCGTGGCCGCACCGGCGAAGAATTCTGCCGCAGCTCCGTGCGGCACACGTTCGTCGGGTTCGCTCCGCTACCCTTAAAGGTGAAGAACGAGTTCGAAAACCGGTACGGCGTGCGCCTGATTGAAAATTACGGCCTCTCGGAAACCTTGTTTGTTACCGCCCGCTCCCAGAAAAACGTTAGCGGCCACGGTTACGTCGGCGAAATGCTCCCAGGAGTGAAGCTGCGCATCGTAAACGACGAGCAAGAATCCATCGTGCAAGGCGAAGATGGAGAAGTGCAGATCCAAACGCCCGATCTGATGGCAGGCTACCTCGACGCCAGCGGGGATTTGCTGGAAATGGATGGCTCCGCATGGTTCCAGACGGGCGACGTGGGCCATCTCGACGATCAGGGGTCCCTTTTTATCACCGGCCGCAAGAAAGATCTCATCATTCGTGGCGGCGTGAACATCAGTCCTGCAGCCATCGAAGAAGCGCTGATGCACGTGCGTGGTATCGCGGACGTTTCCGTCGTGAGTATTCCTCACGAACTCTATGGCGAAGACATCGTGGCTGTGCTGAAACTCGAGGCGGGCGCGGACCTCGATTCCATGATGGATTCGGTAATCGGGCATGCGAAACGCACTCTGGCCCAGCATCAGCAACCCGCCCGCTACATTGCGATCGATGAACTTCCCCGAACTGCGAATGGCAAAGTGCAGAAAGCCCGCCTTCGCGAGCTGGTGGCGGAGAAACTGCAAGTAGGTTCGACCTCGACTCTTCGTACGCAGGTGGCAGAGAACGCAGGTGTGTCCCATTGATGCTCCGTATTAAATATCCACGCTAGAATCTCGGAACAACAAACGCATGAAAATCATCGATCTCTCATTGCCCATCGAAGAAGGCATGATGACGTTTCCCACCCACTGGCATCCCGTGGTCGAGATCACGATTCTCGGCCGCCACGGGATCGAAGGCCGCGAGACCCGCAAGCTCGTCATGGGAACGCACGTTGGTACTCATGCCGACGCGCCGCGTCACTTCATCCCCAACGGCCGCACCATCGATGAAGTTCCCTTGGATGTGCTGATCGGCCCAGCGACAGTGGCGGACTTTACGGGCTGCCGTCCTTTGCAAGAGATCGATATCGCGGACCTGCAACAGAGATTGGGCGACAAACTACCTACACGCTTGATTCTGCGCACTGGTTGGTCCGAGTTTTTCGGCAACATGAAGTTCTATAACGAATATCCATTTCTCTCCGAAAATGCGGCGCGCTGGCTGGTGGAGAAAGGTGTGAGACTTATCGCGATGGACACGCCGTCGCCCGATAACCCAGCCCATTCGCGGGGGACGCCCAAAGATTCTCCCAACCACCAAGTTTTATTAGGCGCGGAGGTAGTACTCGTGGAATACGTCGCGAATCTGAAAGCTGTGACCGCAGCCGAAGTGGAACTCATCGTCATGCCTCTCAAGTTGAAGGGATGCGACGGTTCGCCGGCACGCTGCGTGGCCATCGAGAGGTAAGTGAGGCAAGAGTTGAAGGAACAGGTTCAAGATTGGCTTGCCAACTGGTTCGTGGCGAGAGGGAAGATCGGCAAAACCGCGTCCGAAACTCTGCGCGACACGGACTACTTCCAGGCCGGATGGCTCACTTCGATGGAAGTGGTGGAATTCGTAATGGAGATCGAGCAGCAGTTCGGCATGCAGTTCTCCGAGAACGACCTGCAAGATCCACGCTTCGTTACCATCGCAGGCCTCACCGAGCTGATTCTCGAGCGCTCGCCCCAGACAACTGAGAGCAGGTAATTTCTAACATTGCGCATCCAACCCCAATCCGTGTCCAGAACATAGTGGAGAAAGGTATACCAGCCAAGCTGCACGTCCTGACGCTGACTCCCTTTTATCCCTCCCATGGGGACGAAGTGAGTGGCTGCTTTGTGGCCGAAACTCTTCGGCAGCTCAAGGCCTGCGGCGTGGAGTCTTCAGTGATAGCAGTCGATTCGATCTATCACGCGAGCAGAAAATCGAGTCGCGAATCTCCCGCCGGTTGGGTTCGCTATCCGCAACTCCCCGGAAACATCGGTCTATCGAGCGCGGGTAAATTCCTGGGCGCACGTCTACTAAGTAGAGTTCGGCAACTGCACCGGCATTCGCCGATTGATGTGATCCACGCTCATGCAGCCCTGCCGTGTGGCCACGCCGCGGCGGTAATTTCGCGGCAAACGCGTATTCCATTTGTTGTCACCATTCATGGTCTGGACGTCTTCAACAATTGCTTTCAGCAAGGCATCGCGGCAGGTTGGCGCCGCACAGCTTCCTTGAACGTCTACAAAGCCGCAAGCAAAGTAATCTGCATCAGCGGCAGGGTGCAGCGATTGCTCAACGAAGGGATGCCCGCCGCCATTGCATCCGAGGTCGTCTACAACGGTACGGATCCCAGCATGTTTGTGCCTGGCCCTATACCAGAGGAGAAGCCGAACATTCTGATGGTTGGGAATCTCTTGGCGGGCAAAGGGCACGAGCTTGTACTAAGAGCCTTCGCACAAATGAAAGATTCACATACTGATCTGCAATGCCACATCATCGGCGAGGGAGCCGATCGAGATCGTTTTGCCTTCCTGGCAAAGAATCTCGGAATCAGCGATCACGTTCATTTTCTCGGGCGCCGGAGCCGCTCTGAAGTTGCCGAGGCCATGCGCAACTGCACAGTCTTTGCGCTGCCCAGTCGATACGAAGGATTAGGGTGTGTTTATCTGGAAGCGATGGCGAGTGGCAAGCCCGTAATCGCATGCCGTGGCCAAGGCATCGACGAAATCATTCAGCACGGCAGCAACGGATGGCTGATTCCAGTGAAAGGTCTCGATGAACTCGTGCAGGGATTGCAGGTCCTGTTGGCAGATGCCGAGCTGCGGGCTCGAATCGGCCGGGTCGCCCGGCAGACAATCCTCAATAGCCTTACCATGTCCCATCAGGCGGAGAGCCTGGTGAAGATTTACCGGGAAGCTGCTCAACGAGAATGACCACGCCTCGAACAATCCCCCTGGAGCGAACTCCGCGCGCAGAGCTGGTTGCAATCGCAGAGACCGACATCACCGATGTCGCGCGCTTCATCGCGGCCCAATCCGGCCGCGCCGCGGAGATCGTAGAGCCGCATCTCCGCTGGTTCCTGCTGGAAAATCCAGCCCGCAGGCCACGGGACCCTCTGGGCTACGCGCTGCGTTCCGCGGGCGAACTTGTAGGATGCATCCTGTGCAGCCCGCAAGCCTTCCGCTTTGCGAATGAAAGAATCCTTCTCCTGGGCTCCAGTTCGTTTTACGTGGACGATCGGCATCGCGGTCACGGAGGCCGCATTTTTTTGCAGTATTGCCGCCTCGCAAATCAGCAACCTCTGTTTGGAACCTCAGCCAACGCCGAGGCCGCAGCCTTGTGGAAAGCCGCCGGAGCGCGCCCTGTCCCGTACTCGGACGGCGAATTGTTTGGTGTGCTGCGCTGGCCGCCCCTGGTTGAGGAACTCGCGCATCGATGGCATCCCAGCCGTGTGTTGGGTCGTTTAGCCGGCAGTCCCATCTCCCATCTCACCGGCCTGGTCCGACGCTTAAACTTTGATTGCGATGCGCCCGAATCTCTGCGGCCGCTCACGTCTGCCGAACAGGTAGACGATCTTGCGATTCACGATGCCTCTGCCAAGCTGACTGCGATGCGCGACTTACCCTACATTCGTTGGCGCTATTTTTCCGGCAGGGATCGAACGGCAGCGGCATTCGCTTTCCGCAGCCGCCAGCCGGATCGCGAGATACTGGTAACCGTGAATCAGCGCACTCGCGGATATCGCGGCCAGATCAACACGCTGAACGTGCTGGACGTTTATCCGGAAGTTTCTCCGGAGGAATGGACGCGGATCGTCGGGGCACTGATTGCCCGCTACAGAAAGACCGTAGACGCGGTAGTGCTGCGCAGCCAGAGTCCGGAGCGCAAGAAAGTATTTTGCGAAGGAGGTTTTCAACCGCGCACCTTCGACGCACCAAATGGTTGGTTTCTTGATAAAGCCAAGCTGTTGCCAACGCAGGATTGGTATCCCGTGCCGGCCGATGGCGATGGCCTCATTTAGGATTACGCAGAACGTAGTGAACACGCGTAGAAAACCAGCGCAGCCAACTTCCACGTGATGAACATCAGAAGCCAAGCCCGATCATTTCTGATTCATGCTGCCACGCTTACTCGCGCAGATGAATTGGCTTTGCGCATGCGGCGCAACGGACACTCGCGCGGGCTCGTTATCGGGATGCACGAAACCCCGGCGTCTCTCGAAGCGCAGTTCCGCGAGCAACTGCAATGGGCATCTCAGCATTTTACAATCGCGAGCCTGGAAAGCTTTGCCAAACTGTGGCAGCCGGCTGAATCGAAGGCCGACTCAAAGCCTCCACTCTTGTTTACTTTTGACGATGGCAGAGAGAGCAACTACACCGTCGCAGCGCCGCTGCTTGAATCCTTTGGCGGCCGCGGAGTTTTTTTTGTTGTCCCGGCCTTTGCGGAGTGCGCGGCAGATCAGGCTCTCGCCTTCTATCGGTCGAGAATCAATCCCAACTCCCGGCCAGGCGACGAAAAATGGGAGGACTGGAAGCCGATGACTCCCGCCCAGATTCGCGATTTGGCGGCTCGAGGCCATGCCATCGGTAATCACACGCTCACTCATCAACGCTTGCAGGGACTCTCGCCCGAAGCATTGGAGCGCGAGATTGGCGACAGCGCACGCAAGCTTGCCTCGTGGACGCAAAAGCCGGTCGACGCATTCGCCTGGACTTTCGGATGGGATGCGGTCGACGCGAACGCCTGGCAGGTAATACAACGCCATCATCGTTTCTGTTTTGCTCCGTGCGCGGGAGCAATCGACAGCCGTTATGACAGCCCATCTCTATTGTGGCGCCGGGAGATCGAGGTGAAATATTCCCCGGCAGAGTACCGCTTTCTTTATTCGGGACTGGTGGATCCGTGGTGGAGCACTCGACGCAACCGCCTTCGTAAAATGCTGCGAGTCTCTGCCGTCGGAAATGTTGAGTAACTCGTCAGGTTACGTATTCCGTGTGAGCGAGCGGCTACGCGCGCGTGGGGCAACAATGAATTGCAAATAGACTCGTACGAAAAATGATCCACCTCTTTATCAACGCGCTCGCAGCCAGTGCCGGCGGAGGACTCACCTACGTCCGCAACGTCTTACCGCGCCTGGCGCTTCGGGACGACGCGCGCGCGACCGTCCTGCTCAATGCAACGCTGCGCAATGAGATTGCGGAATCCGCCCACGTTACGCTTCTGCGCGAGAATTGTCCCGCAAGCTCTACAAGGCGATTCTGGTACGAGCAACGCAACTTGCCAAATATTATCCGGCGCTCTGGATCTGATGTTCTGCTCTCGACCGGAAATTTTGCCCTTTACAGCTCGCCGGTGCCGCAGATCCTACTCAGCCGGAACGCTCTTTACACCTCACGAGATTTTCGAAAGGATCTGCGCAACCGTGGCGACTATCGCGTGTGGATCGACACGGAAGTGAAGGCCACGCTCGCCAGATGGTCCGTGCGCACGGCCGACTGTACAGTCGCTCCCAGCGCCACTTTCGCCAGCGACCTGCGGCAGTGGACGGGAATGCACGTCGAATCGATCCATCACGGATTTGATCACGAAGCATTCTTCCGTGACCGGACTGCGTTACCGCCGGACGCACAAGCGCGACTTGCTGCAGCAACAGGATCGCTGCGGCTGCTGTTTGTCAGCCACTACAACTACTACCGAAATTTCGAAACACTAATTCGCGCTCTCGCAATCTTGAAAGAGAAGTTGCGCCCTCGAACCGTCCGGCTGATCCTGACCTGTAAACTCAATTCGAAAGATAATCCCGGAGACTATTACGCAGACACAGCGGCAGAATTGGTGCAGCAACTCCGTGTTAGCGAAGAGGTTGTTCAGTTGGGCGCTGTGCCTTATGGCTCTTTGCATCACCTCTATCAAGCGTGCGATTTGTATGTGACTCCCGCCTACGCCGAAACGTTCGCTCACCCGCTGGTGGAGGCGATGGCCAGCGGCCTTCCCGTGATTGCCTCGGACCTGGTTGTGCACCGGGAGATATGCGGCGAAGCGGCGCTGTATTTTCCGCGCTTCTCGCCAGAGACGCTGGCCGGCATAATCCTGCAGACATCTCAATCGCCGGAACAAACCGCGGCCATGCGTGAAACAGGGCTTCTCCGCTTCCGAGACTTCAGTTGGGATAAGCATGTTGAAGAACTGCTTCGGTTGGCCCATCGCCTGGTCGAAAGAGATTCTCGCGGATGAAAGTCCGCGTAAACAAAAATTACAAAGGTGCAAACGAGGTGTCTATGCGCAGTGCTCGTCGTGTGATGAAAAAAATGAAAGCCGTAGCACAGCGAAAATACTTGGCCAAGGCTGCGCTGGTCATGCTGCTGCTTTCTCAGTGTCTCCGGTTAGCTGCCCAGGCTCAGGCGAACTCGACTGATGCAGGCGAGCATGCGGCAAAATACGCGTCGGAATACAACTGGATTCAATCTCCCACGACTCCGCCGGCGCTGCTCGCGGGCGTCAATACCATCACGCTCAAGCCCTGTCCCCGCGGGTTAAGAGTAGCTGACCCGTCCGGCCTGGTGAGCCACGTTGCGCCGCATGAGTACGTCTACATCGCCGGAACGGGCGATCCGGAAGCGGCGCTGATCACCGGTGGAGGTGGCCATGCAGGCGACCCCTCCTGCACCATCGACGTTACTTTAAAGTACCCGCATCCCGCCGGCTACAGCGCAGGGTCGGCCACCGGCGGCATCAAAGAAGCCTCGGAGGACGCCATGTTCCTCGCCGAGCCTTATGGCGGAGGGGTCCGCCGCCGGCAGGGCGGAGTGGTGGTCCTGGACACAGCGGGTTCTCCTTACAAGATTCATGCGCCCGTCTACATCGAGGCCACGAACCAACTGATCAGCGGCGCGGGCGCAACCATCGATTGCTACCTGCTCGACGAAGATTGCATGAAGGTCGGAGACAACAACGCCAACCACTTCGGCAGCATTCAACTCGAGCACCTGCGTTTCCACCCCAACCTCATCGGCGGCACCAACAGCGCGCTCTACGTGAATGCGAATGCCACCATTGTGCGCGATCTCACGGTGCTCTATTCCTCGACCCATGCCACTTTCGGCCACCTTGTAACAATCTGTGACGATCAAGCTTTTACCCTAGACGGACTTAACTACGGGGGCATCGGAATACGAAATGAGGCGAAATTCGTTGGCTCCGTCGTATACGCTCCCGGCCCGTTCAACAAGTGCTCAGCGGTTGGCTGGTTGAAGAACATGCAGATCAGCGGGCAGGGATCTGGCAACGGCGTCGACTGGCAATCCGGAAACTCGTTGCATGTGTCTGACAGCGTGATTCAAGGTTTTTCGCAGTTCGGAATTCGCACCGGAACCATGCGGGGCGGCTACAGCCCAACCCAGATCGACAATGTCTACATGGAGCTGAACACTCCCATGAACCCTGCTGGCAACATCGGCGCCGCCGGCATCATCGTCGTCGGATCTCGCCTGAGCGCCAAGACCGAAATGCTAGCCGTTGGGGGTCAACCGTCCTACGCCCGCACGGGAAGCACTCATTACGTGTATTGGATCGTCGCCAGGGATTCTACCCGCGGATCTTCACTCCCGCTGCAATCCGGCTATGCCGACACCGATGGGAAAGGAAATATCATCGTCTCCTGGCCGAAAATAAACGCAGAAAAGATAAAGGGAGAAAAGACTAACGGTGAGAACATTTCTTATGACGTTTTGCGCACTGAGGGTGAGGGCAATGCTCTGAAAGCTCCATATGGCAAAGGAAACTTTGCTGTTGTCACCCGCGTGCCCCAGTGTGCCGGCGAGGTTTGCCAGGCAACAGATTCGCAGGTCCCGCTCAAGCTATACGAGGTAAGCAAGAATCCTTCGTTTAAGCCAATCCTCATGTTCTGGCCGGGCAGCTTGATCCTGTCCGGAGGAGCCTACGCTGACCTGGTCATTCCGCCCGTAACCAATGTCTCTCCAGTCATCAGCACGCTGCCCAACGTTCCGAGTGTGTTCGCAGACCGTTGCCCCCGGGGAACGCCGGGCGTCTACGCTGTCTGTTTCGCGGGAGAATCTGCTGAGAACAACCAACCCAGAGTTGTGGGCACTCTAATGCAGAATGGGCCAGCCTCGGGCGGTCCCGATCCGAATGTGAAAGGACGTTCTGAATTTTCTGAATTCACCCGCGGGCTCCCTAGCACCCTCCCACATCATCACGCTGGTGGACTCCGATCCCGCAAAAACGTTGTCTGATTCGATTCACCGCCCTCTCAACGACGATAAAGACACCTACATCGGCCTCGACGTGCCCGCCGGAGGCGCCAGCCTTTTGCAATCGCAGTTGTCGTTCGGGGCGCCGATTTCCATATCGAACTACATCAGCAACAAAGGTGACGGCGCACATTGGAAAGAGCGCCTCACAGCAAGCGAGAAAACCTTTGCTGTTCCGGTCACAATCCAGAAGGGCAACACGCTCACGGTAGGAGAGGGATCCCCCCTCAGCAGGATGAAAATTTATTCCACGCCGGGCATCGCAGCCGCAAATGTTCCGGCTCAGAGTTGCAGGGATGTGATGCAGTCAGTAGCAGGCTTGACCAAGTCTGATTTGATCACCGGCATCACGCCGCCGAAACCCTTAGGTAATCTTTCGCTGAATGCCTACGCCAGCGCCGCGGATACTCTTACCCTGCACTTCTGCAATTCGAGCACGGCCGGCGTAAGCATTCCTTCGGGTGTGTATTCGTTTCTCAGCGTGAGATGATTAGCTAAGTCCTGAGGGAGCGACAGCTCGGATGTGTGGAATCTTCGGCATCATTGGCCGTAGTGCGCGCGTGCCTGCGGAAGTGCTCGAGCGCGCTACAGAATCCCTCGCGCACCGCGGCCCAGACGACAGCGGCACAGTCATCCTGCATGACTCCCAGGAAGCCGTTGAAATCGGCTTGGGCAATCGACGCCTCGCTATCCTCGACCTGTCCCCGCAAGGCCATCAGCCCATGCACGATCCTGCAACCGGCAACTGGATCGTTTACAACGGCGAGGTCTACAACTTCCGCGAGGTACGCACCAAACTAGAGCAAGCTGGGCTGTGCTTCGGCAGCAACTCCGACACCGAAGTGATCCTCAAAGCCTACGGGCACTGGGGCGAAAAGTGCCTGCACGAATTTCGCGGAATGTTTGCCTTCGCCATCTGGGATGCCAATCGCCATCGCCTCTTCGTAGCCCGTGATCCCATGGGAATCAAGCCCCTGTACTTCTATCACTCGGATCAGTATTTCCTATTTTCTTCCGAGGTGCGCACTCTGCTCGGAACTGGTCTCGTGCCGCGCGTGATCGATTGCGCCGGCCTGCTCAACTACCTGACCTTTGGATCGCTCTACGACCCGAATACATTGGTGGAAGGAGTGACCGCTCTCCCGCCCGGCTGCTATCTGACTTGGCAAGAGGGACAACTGAAGCAAGAACAGTACTGGGATCTGGTCGGGCCCAACCTTCACGAAGTCTGCGACCGCGTTTGCGCCGATGCTGAGAATCACCGCGAAATTGAAACACAGATTGCGCAGATGCTCGATGAGTCGGTCCGCATGCAACTAGTGAGCGATGTGCCGGTGGGAGTATTTCTTTCCGGCGGAATCGATTCCAGCAGCTTGGTGGGCATCCTGAATCGAAACGGTGTGCGTCCGAGCACGTTCTCGATTATTTTTCGCGAGGCAGACTACTCCGAGGCAGAGTATTCCCGCACAGTCGCGCAGCATTTTCGCACCGATCATCACGAGATCACGGTTTCCCAGGCTGATTTCTTTACTGCAATTGATCCCGCCATCCGCGCCATGGATCTGCCCACGATTGACGGGATCAATACCTACTTCGTGTCAGAGCGAACGTGGGCCGCAGGCGTGAAAGTTGTTCTTTCCGGCCTGGGCGGTGATGAAGTGTTCGCCGGCTACTCCAGCTTTCGTACGGTGCCGCGGATGGAAAAATTTGCCAATGCGTGGGACCGCGTGCCCGGGGCAGTTCGCAATCCGCTGGCGAATATTTTTGCAGCACTCGCATCGCCCAATGATCGGAATCGCAAATTGACAGCGCTCTGCCACAATGGCAGAGGAATCATTCATCCCTACTTTCTGTCGCGTATGTTGTTCACACCCGAGCAGCAGAACGAATTACTGCCTGAGATCAAAAAGAACTCGGCGGCTCTCCAGCGAGCGAAAAACTCTTTGACCCAGACTCTGAGCCGCGCCCAAAGCCTGGACCCGGTCAACCGTGTTTCCTATCTCGAGTCCCGTTGTTATATGCTCAACACACTGTTACGGGACTCCGATTTCATGAGCATGGCCCACGGATTGGAAGTACGCGTTCCGCTGATCGATCATCGACTGGCGCGGCGCATCCTGGCTTTGCCCGGATCGTTGAAACTGAGCGCGGAAATGCCGAAGCCTCTGCTGGTCACAGCACTCGGCGGCGAACTGCCAGAGAAGATTGTTCACCGGCCGAAGCGAGGTTTCACGCTGCCCTTCGAGCACTGGCTGCGGGACGCGCTGCGTCCGGCGGTGGAAGAGAAGTTGGGCAAGATTGGCGATGGTGTTCTGGGGACTCTGATCAGCGAATCCGCCGCCCGCAGCGTGTGGCACGATTTTCTTGAAGGCCGGACCTCCTGGTCGCGCCCGTGGTCGTTATACGTGCTGCAATGCTGGTGTCAGCAGCACCTTTCGAATTGAGCGCTTGCCGCAATGGAGATTGCAGCAATGGAAAAGATCGAAGAGGTTCCGAAGGTCGCGAACGCTGTCTCCGCCGGTAACCTTCCCGTGAGCGTGATCGTTGCCGTGCGCAACGAGGCAAAGAATCTACCGCGATGTTTGCAGGCACTCGCAGAAGTTGGCGAAGTCTATGTAATCGACTCGCAAAGCACAGACGAGACGGTAGAGATCGCACGATCTCACGGAGCCCAGGTCGTCCAGTTTCATTATCAGGGTGGATGGCCCAAGAAACGGCAATGGGCCATGAACAGTCTGCCCATCGCGCACGACTGGATTCTCCTGCTGGATGCCGACGAAGTGCTAACGCCGGAACTCGCCGAAGAAATTCGTTCAGCGATTCAGAATCCAGCAATCGACGGATATTCCATCTTGCTTCGCACCTGGTTTCTGGGCCGCGTTCTGCTCCACGGGGACGTGGGCCTGTGGAAACTGTCATTATTTCGCCGCGGCAAGGGACGCTATGAATGCCGCCTGAAAGATCAAGACGCTTCCATGGCCGATATGGAAGTGCATGAACACGTCGTCGTCGAAGGCGCAACCGCAAGGCTGCAGAATCCGTTGATTCATCACAACGTCGAATCGCTGTCGCGCTACATACAGAAGCACGACGAGTATTCCAACTGGGAATCGCACGTCCTGCTGCAGCGTGGAGAAGACAAAGATCTGCCGCCGTCGCTATTCGGCACGCAAGCCCAGCGCCGGCGCTGGTTGAAGCGCAAACTCTTTGCCGTGCCCGGCTCTCCCGTACTGCTTTTCCTGTATCGTTATGTCTTGCGCTTCGGATTTCTGGATGGCGTACCCGGCCTTATCTACTGCGGGTTTCAGGCAGCTCAAATGTTTCACACCAAGGCCAAGATCTACGAACTGAAGTCGAAGAGGGCAGAAGTCAAGGAATAGCAGGAGTCAGTTCAATCATGTGTGGGATCGCCGGACTCGCAAACTGCGGAGACAGAGAAGTGCTTGCCCGCATGACACACGCGCAGGCGCACCGCGGACCCGATGATTCCGGCCAGTGGGAGCGAAGATTCCCCGATGGCTCCTACGTTGGCCTGGGCAGCCGCCGCCTCGCCATTCTCGATCTCTCAGCCGATGGGCACATGCCCATGTGCAACGAGGACCGCACCGTCTGGATCACCTACAACGGCGAAATCTATAATTTCGCCGAACTTCGACGCGAGCTGCAAAGCAAAGGCCATTACTTCGCCTCAAACACCGATACCGAAGTCGTAATTCACCTTTACGAACAGGAAGGCGAGAATTGCGTTCAGCGGCTCAACGGCATGTTCGCTTTTGCCATCTGCGACCTGCGCTCGGGCAAGCCTGAGTTGTTCTTGGCGCGCGACCATTTCGGAGTGAAACCCTTCTACTACGCTCACCACGGCAAGAAACTGGCATTTGCTTCGGAAGTGAAAGGCCTGCTCCACGTCCCCGGAATCGAGGCCGAAATTGATCTTGAATCGTTGCATCAATATTTGACGTTTCTGTGGGTTCCCGATCCCAAAACAATGTTCCGCGGAATCTACAAGCTCCCCGCCGGACATTGTGCAACGTTCCGCGATGGCGAACTGAGAATCCGCCAGTATTGGGACTTGAGTTTCCCGCCAGCCGATGCTCATTACCCGCGATCCGAATCCGATCTTGCTGATGAAGTGCGTGAGCGCTTCCAGCATTCAGTGATGAACCAAATGGTGAGCGATGTACCAATTGGTGCATTTCTCAGTGCCGGGCTGGATTCCTCGAGCATCGTCGCCATGATGTGCCGGGAAACCAAACATCCCATCCGCACCTACACGATTACCTTCCCGCGCAAATACCGCGTCGGCGAAACCACCCTCGATGATCCCAACGTGCCGGCGCGGCTGGCGCAGCAACTAGGCTGCGAGAATCAGCAGATCGTAGTTGAGCCGGACGTGGCCGAGTTGCTGCCGCGTCTCACGTGGCACATGGATGAGCCCACCGCCGATCCCGCGATCATCACGGCATACCTGGTCTGCCGCGAAGCGCGCAAGCAAGCTACCGTGCTGCTTTCCGGCGTAGGCGGAGACGAACTATTCGCCGGATATCGCAAACATGCTGCCCACCGTTGGGCCCGCGCGTATCAAAGAATGCCTGGATTATTGCGCGCGGGAATTGAATCCAGCGTGAATGCCTTGCCCAGCCTGCGCGGTACAGCTATGAAAGGAAGCGTGCGCTTGGCTAAGAAGATGGCTCGCAGCGCATCGCTCGCACCGGAAGACTGCTTCATTCGCAACTGCACTTATCTGGACGCCGCGCAGAAGACAGGCTTATATACCGCAACACTTCAGGATCAACTTCGTTCATCCGATCCCGCGATTCGCCACCACGCGAGCTTCGACGCAGTGCGCGACGCCGACTTCCTGAACCAGATGCTTTATCTTGACACAAAGATTTTCATGGTAAGTCTGAATCTGAATTACATCGACAAGATGAGCATGGCGTCGTCAGTCGAAGTGCGCGTTCCTTTTCTCGATCGCGAGCTAGCCGAGTTTGCCGCCTGGAACATTCCGCCCAATCTCAAGCTCAAAGGTTTTTTCCAGCCAAGCACCAAGCACATCTTCCGTAAAGCGATGCACAATGTTCTACCTGCCGAAGTGCTGCGGCAGCCGAAAGCCGGTTTCGCCGCTCCAGTCGACTACTGGCTGGCGCACGATTTGCGCGAAATGGTGGATGATCTGCTTTCCGAGACGAATATTCGAAGGCGCGGATTGTTCCGCCCGGAAGCGGTGCGCCGCTTCGTGGATGAACACCGTAGCGGAGCCGAAGATTGGTCGATGCAGATCTGGCAGTTCCTGACTCTGGAAAACTGGATGCGCATTTTCCTTGATGCCGGTGCCAAACAGAGAACCGAAGAGTTCGGCCAACCGCGCGAGGCAGCTACCGCGTGAACCGTCCCAAACACAACGCGATGCCCCGTCAAATCGCCAAAGCACTCACTGAAAGCACGGGGCTGCTGCGTGGGCCGCAGCGCGTGGTTCCGCTGATCCAGAAACTCGTTTCCGAAAAACTCCGGGTCACATGCGAACAGCGCCATCTCTATTCCTATACGACGACTAAGCGCCCCAGTCGAGACGTGCTGGACTCCTTGCTGCGCTGGATTCTCGACGCGCAGCGCTCGGATGGCGGCATTGCGGCCTATTACAGCCTGCTCACGGGATACTCTGAATCCTATCCAGAGGTCACGGGCTACATCGTTCCAACGCTATACGATTGCGCGCGCGCAACGGGCGATGAACATGCCGCGGTTGCCGCAGAACGTGCAACCCGGTGGTTGCTTTCCCTGCAAATGCCGACCGGTGCGTTTCCCGGTGGATTGCATGGCGGCGAAACCCAACCGTCAGTGTTTAACACCGGGCAAATCCTGCAAGGATTGGTTCGTGCTCACGTCGAAACGAACCATCCTGAAATCCTGCAAGCGGCCGCCGCCGCCGGCGATTGGCTGATCAAAATGCAGCAGCCGGACGGATCGTGGTCCGGTCCCGCTACATATCAACATGTGCCGCACACCTACTACAGCATGGTTGCGTGGGCGCTGGCTGAACTCTCCGAACGCGCTGGTTTTCGTTGCAGCGATCGCAGCGATCACGAGCACGGATTAAATTACGGCCTGGGAGCTGAGAGAAATCTGGATTGGGTTCTATCGCACTTCCGGCCCAGCGGCTGGATCGATGGCATCAACCTGCAAGGCCATCCCAACTACTTGCACTTCATCGCCTACGCACTTCAAGGGGTTCTCGAATGCGCGATTCTGCGGCGCCGCAGCGATGCCATCCAGTCGGTCGCAAAGTCCGCTTATTCGCTCCTGCGGAAGTTTGAAACCAGGAAATTCTTGCCGGGCGCTTTCGAGGCCGATTTCAAGAATGGCCAGCGCTTCACTTGTCTCACCGGAAACGCGCAGATGTCGTGCGTCTGGTTGCGCCTGTTCGAGGTGACTGACGATTTGCGCTACCTCAATGCCGCGCTCAAGATGAACGAGATGCTGAAAGGATTAATTCCGATGCGCGGACGCCGCGGCATCGCCGGCGGAGTGAGCGGATCATATCCGGTCTGGGGCCGCTACCAGCCGCTGCGCTACATCAGTTGGGGCTGCAAATTCTTCGCGGATGCTCTGCTGCTGGAGCAGCGCTTGACGCGGTCGTTCGAGGCATCCCTGTTCGAGGCATTGCCATGCGCATCGTAATGCTGAGTTCCAGCGTATACAGCGAAACCGCATGCGCGATGGCCGTGCGTATGGCAACGTCGCGCCACGCCCCCGTGGGCGCTCTTGCGCTTTCCACGTTCGACCGCAGAACTCTGTTGCGCAAGCTGCGACAGTGGGGCACGCGAGATGTCATCCGCTACGCGCGGTCGAAACTGATTCCGCATCGCAATGACCAGCAGGCAGAAGTACGTAATCCCTACCTGCAAGCGTTGCTCAAACGCGAACAAGGAGTCTTTCGCAGTCTGCGAGAAGTGGCGAAGTTGCATGGTTTCCCGGTTGCGGTCTGTGATGATCAGAATGCGCCGGGTTCGATCGCACAACTGAAAGAGTGGTCTCCCGATTTGATGATCTTCACGGGCGGCAGCATTCTGCGGCAGCAACTCCTGGATCTGCCGCGTTTCGGCGTCCTCAACGTGCACCTCGGCTTGCTGCCCGAGGTTCGCGGCATGAGCAGTCCAGAGTGGTCATTGCTCAACCACGTTCCAGTCGGAGTCACCGTCCATTACGTCGATGCGGGTATTGATACCGGACCGATTCTCCAACGATCCGAATTTCCTGGGGCAGCCCAGGCCGATTCGTTAAGTGACTTGCGCAATCGCCTGATTGCCTTCGGCGTCGAGAAGGCCGCGGAAGTGATTGCCGGTCTGGATCGGGGCACGATTTCCGCAACACCGCAATCCCATCTCGACGAAGATCGCCAGTTCTTCGTTATGCATGACTGGTTGCAGGCGCGAGCGGTCGAACGCCTTACCCAAAGCCGCGGCGCACCTGTTGCCGGTACGGTGAACCGGTAAGCCGATGACTAAGATTGCCACCATGTTGCAGGTCGGCCGCACCTTCGGCGTGCGCAACGGCATGCTGCGCCTGGAATACGAACTGCAGCGTGGCAGCGGTTTGCTCTCGTGGAGAATGCGCTCGGTGCAGGGCTGGGATTCCTGGGACCTGAAGCGGATCGCAGCGGGGTCCTCTGCAGAAGAGATGCGAACTGCGCGCCGTGATGGCAAGCGGCCATTCTTCTTCACCGACGCGCAGACCTTGGGAACGAGCATCAGAGAAATCATCGGGGCGGACGGCGTAAAATCTGTACTCACCCAAGCGGAGAAGATTCTCGCGGGCAACCTGCCATTCTTCGGCCAGCTATCTTTCGCGTGTGGCTTTCCGCCGCGATGGTTTCAGAATCCAGCCACTGACCAGAGCGTCTCGCCCCATCAGCCTTGGACCCAGATGCGATTTGCCTCGCCAATCTATGGTGACCTGAAATTTATTCTCGAGCCCTCCCGATTCCTGTTTGTCTACCCGCTGATTCGGGCTTATTCGATCAGCGGCGACAAGCGATTTCCGCTGGCGTTTTGGAACGCAATCGAGGACTGGGCCCGTCACAGCCCGCCCATGTCCGGTCCGCTGTGGATTTGCGGCCAAGAGTGCTCCTTGCGCATCCTCGCATGGACGTTCGCCCTGCATGCCTTCATTCATTCGCCCTCCACAACCGACGAGCGCGTCGCCTTGCTCGTGTCGATGATCGCCGCTCATGCCTGGCGCACCGCCCAGACCCTCGGTTACGCACGCTCCCAGCGTAGCAACCATCTGATCAGCGAGGCGGTCGGTCTTTGGACCGTGGGTACTCTCTATCCAGAACTGAGAGAGGCGCAGGTTTGGCAAGACCTCGGCGCCCAACTGTTGCGCGAAGCAGTTCTCGACCAGATCACACCCGAAGGCGTTTCGCAGCAGCATTCCTTCAACTATCAACGCATGATTCTGCACTTGCTGCTTTGGACGCTTCGTCTGGCTGAGATTCACCACGTCCCGCTGGACGAGAACATTCGCGCGCGTACCCAGTCTGCCCTCAACTTCATGAATTCCTGCGTAGATCCAGTGAGCGGATCTGCCCCAAACTACGGTTCCGAGGATGGCAGCCTGCTCCTTCCGCTTGCCCTTGCTTCGTATCGCGATTGTCGTCCGCTGCTGCAGTTGGGTGCCGCAGTGCTGAATCGTCCCGCATCGAAGCCAGGGCCATGGAATGAGGCGGCGCTGTGGTTCGGCGTAAAGCCTACAGTAGTCGAAAACGCCGCGCCGGAACCGCCGCCTTCCGCCGAATCCGGATACTTCCGTTTGGGAGATGAGAATTCCTGGGCGTTGATCCGCGCCGGCCGATACACGCGGCGGCCATTTCAGGCCGATCAGTTGCACGTGGATTTATGGTGGCAGGGCGTCAACTTGGCGCGCGATGCCGGAACATATCTCTACAACGGGCCTCCGCCGTGGAATAATGGACTGGCGGGAACTGCCGTTCATAACACCGTCATGGTCGATCATCGCGACCAGATGCGCCGCGCCGGCCGCTTCCTCTGGATCGACTGGGCGCAAGCGTCAGGTCGCGTTTACTCTGCGTCCGGTCAGGCGCGCTCTGACCGCTTTGAGGGCGAGCACGACGGCTACAAAAGCATCGGCGTGAAGCACCGCCGCACAGTGCAATGGCTGGCTGATGCCGGTTGGGTAATCACGGATGACATCGAGGGAGCCGGGGTGCATGATGTGCGTTTGCATTGGCTCATGGCTGACTTGCCGTACACAGTTTCTGATTCGCCTTTTCAGGTTGTGTTCGCGTCGGGTGAATCGCGATCACGCTGCAGTATTCTCTCCAGTTCACCGGCGCAGGGAGCGATCGTGCGGGCAGGAACACGAGTAGAAGGAAATGTATCGGATGCGGACATGCCGTTGCTCGGCTGGGAGTCACCCACGTATGGGGACATTCGTCCTGCGGTTTCTCTGGTTTACGCGACTCGATCGCAGTTGCCGGTACGATTCGTGACCGTCATTCTCACCGACGAACGATGCAGGCTCGCCTCGAGAGACGAAGACCTAGTCATTTTGCAGGGCGAGTCCGAGATTCATCGGGTAAGTCTCTCAGGAAGAGTATGAAACAAGTTTTCCAGGATGCTCGCAGCGCTGAAATCACCGTGGCGGAAGTTCCTGCCCCGAAGTCGCTGGCGGGATGCGTGCTGGTTCGCACTGCAGCTTCCCTCGTCTCGGCGGGCACTGAGCGTGCTTCCTCCGAGTTCGCCAGCAAGAACTTGCTGCAAAAAGCGAGAATGCGGCCCGATCTGGTGCGCGAAGTCTTGAACAAGATCAGCCGTGACGGATTACTGGCGACGATGTCCACGGTGCGCAACCGTCTCGATCAACCCAGCGCACTCGGCTATAGCAGCGCCGGTACTGTTGTCGCCGTGGGCGAAGGCGTTGCCGGTATCAATCCCGGAGATCGCGTGGCGTGCGCGGGCGCCGGTCACGCCGTGCACGCTGAGTTCGCATGCGTTCCCCGGTTGCTGGTCGCGCGCATTCCTTCCGAAACTGTGAGCTTTGACGAAGCGGCCTTTACCACGCTCGGAGCCGTCGCGCTCCACGGCGTGCGCAACGCAGACGTCAAACTGGGCGACATCGTGGCCGTGATCGGGCTGGGCTTGCTCGGTCAACTGACGGTGCAGATTCTGAAGGCGGCCGGCTGTTGTGTGCTGGGGATGGATATCTCAGAGGAGCGCGCGCAACTGGCTCTGCGCCTGGGCGCAGATGCGGTGAGCACTTCGTCTTCCCCCTTTCAGAATCTATGCCAGCAGCACTCTGCCGGCCATGGCGTAGACGCGGTCCTTATCACAGCGCAAACGTCCAGCAATGATCCCGTGAATCTTGCGGGAGCAGTGGCGCGGAATCGTGCTGTGATCGTGGCGGTGGGCACGGTTGCCATGGATATCCCACGAAGATTTTTCTACGAGAAGGAACTGGACTTCCGCGTCTCCCGTTCCTACGGGCCTGGTCGCTACGACGTGGCGTACGAGCAGAAAGGGATCGATTATCCGATTGGCTATGTGCGCTGGACGGAAACGCGCAACATGGAAGCTTTTCTAAAGCTTCTTGCCGATCGCAAACTCGATTTGCACCAACTGGTCACTCACCGCTTCCCGATCGCGCGGGCGCACTCCGCCTACGACTTGATCACGGGAAAAGAGCACGAACCGTTCCTCGGCGTGCTGATTACTTATCCAGAGTTGGCCGACTACTCTCGCCAAGTCAACATAGCGGCTCCTGCTCGGCCCACCGCTAGCGAGAAAGCAATTCGAATCGGACTTCTTGGTGCAGGAAGTTTCGCCACCAGCACGCTGCTGCCTGCGATCAAACGAGTTGGTGGCGTTGAAATGATCGCAGCCTGTGCAGCAAACGGTTCGCACGCGCGCCACGCCGCCGAGAAATTTGGATTTCGTTCCTGCACCACCGACGAACAGAAGATTCTCAATAATCCGGAAGTCAACACCGTAGTCATCACCACGCGCCATCATCTGCACGCGGCGCAGGTGATAGCCGCCCTTGGCTCCGGCAAACATGTCTTCTGCGAAAAACCTCTCTGCCTCAATGAATTGGAACTCGGCGGCATTGTTGCCGCGCGCGACGATGAAGCCAACGGCGATCAGAACACCAACCGCCAGCTTCTCATGGCCGGTTTCAATCGCCGCTTCGCCCCGCTAGCCGTTCGACTCAAGGGTTTCTTGCAGGATGTGCGTGAGCCTCTCGCCATCCACTATCGCGTCAACGCAGGTTTCCTCCCGGCAGATCACTGGCTGAACGATCCTCTGCAAGGCGGCGGCCGTATTCTGGGCGAGGTTTGCCATTTCGTGGACTTCCTGTGCTTCCTGACGAACTCGTCCCCGGTGAAGGTTGAAACTCGCAGCCTGTCGAATGCGGCTCAATACAGCAATGACAACATCGTATGTTCGTTACAGTTTGCCGATGGTTCGCAGGGCACCATCAGCTACCTCGCCAACGGCGATAAATCTTACTCCAAGGAACGCATCGAGGTGTTCGGCGGCGGCAACGTCGGCGTGCTGGAAGATTTTCGGCGGCTCGAACTCGTCCGCGGCGGAAAGAAGCGCGTCTTTCGCTCGTTCTTGCGCCAGAACAAGGGACATCGAGGCGAATGGGAAGCGTTCGTCACGGCGATTCAAACCGGTAAAGAATCGCCCATCCCATTCCGTGAAATTGTCAACACCATGCTGGCGACGTTCGCTCTCGAAGAATCATGGTGCTTGGGACAACCCGTCGTCGTGCCCGGCGCCGCGGCGAACCTTCGCCGCGACGATCAAGCTCCGGATGCCGGCCTCGATCAAGCTTCCTGAATCCAAGCATCAGGTATAGTTGTTCACCGCCTCATGAAGATTCTTTACGTCTCGCAATACTTTCCGCCGGAGATGGGAGCGCCAGCCGCCCGCGCCGCCGAGTTGTCGCGGCATTGGGCTGCCGCGGGGCACGAAGTGACCGTGCTCACCGGCTTTCCCAATCATCCCACCGGCGTTGTGCCTCCCGAATATCGCGGCAAGTTCCGGCGCCTGGTAATCCGCGAAAAAACTGACGGAGCAAATGTGGTTCGCACCTGGCTCTTTCCTTTTCCCAACCGCAAGGCGCTCGAGCGCATGTTGAACTACAGTTCGTTTTGCGCGTCGGCGGCAAGCACGGGTCTTTTCTTATCGCGCCCTGACGTTGTGATTGCGACGTCCCCGCAGTTGCTGGTTGGGCTCGCAGGGTGGTGGTTGGCCCGCTGCCAGCGCGTTCCATTTGTATTCGAGGTTCGCGATCTTTGGCCGGAGTCGCTGGCCGCAGTCGGCATGGGCAGCAGCAATTCGCTGTTGCATCGCACGTTGGCCAAGATCGCCGGCTTCTTGTATCGGCATTCGGATCGCATAGTGGTGGTCACGCCCGCTTTTGAAGATTATCTAGCCGACCATTGGCGCGTGCCTCGACACAAAATTTCGGTCATCGAAAATGGAGTAGAAACAAAGCTTTTCGCGCCGGAACCACTGAATGGAAAAGCAGAAACGGACCTGAGAAGGGAACTGCGCTCAGAGGGCAAGTTTGTCGTCTCCTACATCGGCACCATGGGCATGGCGCACGGACTGGAAACAATCATCGCCGCCGCTGCCCAGCTTCAGCATGCGAATCCCGACATTGTTTTTCTCATGATCGGTGAAGGCGCCGAAAAAGACCGCATCTCCGCGCTGGCGCGCGAGCGTGGCCTGAACAATTTGCGTTTTGTCGATCAGCAGCCGCGCGAGAAAATCCCCGCCTACATCTGCGCCTCAGACGTATGCCTCGTTCTGCTCAAAAAAACCGAGCTGTTCAAAACTGTAATCCCCACCAAGATGCTGGAATTTATGTCGTGCGCCCGGCCGGTCATTCTCGGCGTGGATGGACAAGCCCGCGCCATTCTCGAGGAAGCCCGCGCCGGGCTCGCGATCGAACCAGAGAATTCCGACGCTCTGGTGAATGCCATTCGCTATCTCGCCGCGAATCGCCAAGCGGCTCGCGATCTCGGACAGAACGGCAGGGAACACATCCTGCGCAAGTTTTCCCGTCGCGAGACGGCGGAAAAATATATCCTCGCTCTGGAATATCTATTGAAGTTGCCGCCAGCCCCCACTGCGAAAGCCGCGGCGTAAACAATTGTCGCAGCCGCAGGTCATGGATGCGCCGCAATGATCGCCAATCCGGCCGCCGCAGTTACAGCCGCATTGAAGCCTGTTCCCGCCGCGACCCGCGCTCCGCTCACAGGCACGAAAAGAATATCGTCGGCCTGTAAGGTTACATCGGGAGCCTTCGCTTCCAGCATCTTCTTCAGCGGAACGCGTGTTTCAATCATTCCTGTCGGGCCCTTATGAATGATGCGGGCTCCGCCGATCTTTGCCGTGCGATTGGTTCCCCCCGCCAGCGCCAGCGCCTGCAACACCGTCAAGCTGCCATTGTCTACGAGAAAACCAGCGGGATGTCCCACATCTCCCACCACGTAGATGATCGGCGCCCGCGGCACCGTAATCGTGTCTCCCGGCATGATTTCGATGTTGTCTTGCAAATCGTCAGCTAGGTTCCTGGGCAGGTTCACCGTAATCGGCGCGTTCGGACTGTGCTGCCGGATGATGCTTACCTTCCGTCCCGCAGTAGCCGAGAATCCCCCCGCCGCTGAGATCAAGTCGTACAGCTTGCGGTCTCCAAGCACCGGATAGATGCCCGGTTTCATAACATCGCCGAGTACCGTCACTCCCTGCGATGCGGATTCGTCGACGAAGATCGTGACGTGAGGGCCGCGGACAAAGCCTCCGTCTTCCAGCCGCTTCTGAACCAGAGCCTGCGCCTCTTCCACCGTGAGATCACCGACATGCACGTAATCAATCAGCGGAAGATAAACGTCTCCTGAGTTGCCCACTCTGGCTTTCGTGGTCAACTCCGGCACGTTATAAACGTTGACCTCGAGCAAATCTCCCGGGCCCAGCCTCAGCGACGACGAATCTTCGTTGGACTCGGCAACGGAGTTCGCTGGGGCGCCGCTCTGCGCAGTCTTCGCGGAGTCAGCCTGCTTGGGCGCAGTTCGCTTTGCAGCCTCAGAGATTGGTTCTGCCGCCGGCAGCGTTGCAGTCTTCTCCGCAGGCGAAGGCGTCGGCGCTTGCTGCGCCCAACCTTTGAACTCGAAGCCGCAAAGAAAAACCAGCAGGAACGCGAGCAGGCTCCGGCCGCGGGCAAAACTGAATCTGCCGAACTCCATGAAAAGCCTCGGATGGAAGAAGGATCGCTGAAAAGTTTAGCACAGCGTACCTCACGCCGGTCGCATTGAATTACCGTCGCTCTCTCCACAAAGTTCCTGTTTTCCACAGATTTTTCATTCGAGGGAATTGCAAGCCCCTGCTTCGGCTGCTAGATTCCCTGTAACCCTCAAACGCAGACGCATACTTAGGAACCCGTTAACTCACTACCAGCAGCATCGTGCTGCTGCAATACTTTGCTAGATGAATGTGTTGCGCGCCGATGTCAGTGAATGATGGTTCGAGGTGGGATCGTTGACGGTAGCTTTTTTTGCGATTTTTTCCCTGTCGTTGCTGCTGTCGTTCGTCCTCACTCGCTACGTGCGGGACTTCGCCTCCCGCCGCGGATGGGTTGCGGTCCCGTCCCAGGACCGCCATCTGCACGTGAGTCCTCTGCCGCGCCTCGGCGGTGTGGCAATTTTCATTTCCTTTTCGTTAACCATCGTGGCCGCTGCGGCCATGGCCTTTCATTTCCATCACCTGCGCTCAGCTTTTGCTCCGAATACTCTGCTCACTATCCTGGTGCCTGCGTCTCTGGTTTTTCTGCTGGGCGTCTACGACGACATTTACACGGTCGGCCCCTACGTCAAGTTCGCAGTTCAAGGTGTGGCCGCCACCATGTTGTTCATGGGCGGCCTGCGCATTCTCAATATCCCCGTGCTGTTCGGCAATCATGAACTGCCGTGGTTCGTGGGCTTGCCCGTCACAATCTTGTGGGTTCTGGCCATCACCAACGCCTTCAACCTGATCGACGGCCTGGACGGCCTCGCGGCCGGTTCCGCCTTGTTCTCCACCCTGGTCGTATTCGTGGTCACGCTGTTAAACGGATACTCGCTGGTCACGGTGATGACCATGGCGCTGGCCGGCGCGATCCTCGGCTTTCTGCGTTACAACTTCAACCCAGCAACTATCTTTCTCGGCGATTCCGGCAGTCTCTTCATCGGCTTCCTGCTCAGCGCGCTCGCCCTTGCCGGAGCGCA
The DNA here is from genome assembly GCA_963832755.1 of uncultured Acidobacteriaceae bacterium. Taxonomy (GTDB): domain Bacteria; phylum Acidobacteriota; class Terriglobia; order Terriglobales; family Acidobacteriaceae; genus Sulfotelmatobacter. Next base: position 365,884 of record CAWHVM010000001.1, read on the forward strand.
AAAATCCCCGACCATCGTCGCCGTCGCCATCCCCGTGGTTTCTTTCGGCCTGCCGATTCTCGAAACCTCGCTCTCCATTCTCCGGCGCTTGATCAGCGGACGCCCTATCTTCACCGCCGACCGCGAGCACATTCATCACAAGCTCTTGCAACACGGCTTCACTCATCGCCAGGTTGTGATTGTGCTCTACGCAGTCTCGGCCGTCTTCGCACTTCTCAGCCTGTTCCTGCTTTGGCCTACGGGCAGTTCTCTCGGCCTGGTCCTCGCCGTGCTTGGAATCGGCATCTGGGTTGGCGTGCAGCGCTTGGGCTATCTTGAATTAGGTGAACTGGGCCGCGTCGCCCAGCGCACCTTCGAGCAGCGCCAGATCGTCATCAACAACCTCGCCATCCGGCGAGCCACAGAGGAACTCAAAGCCGTTCGTGATTACGACCAGATCCGCCGCGTCCTCGAGGCCGCCTTCAGCTGCAACGACTTCGACGGCTTTGATGTCAAATTCAAATTATTTCCAGGGGAATGGAATCCCGCAAGCGCTGGAGAACCCGGCGCGCCGCAGCGGCGCAGCGAAGTTTCTTTTCATTGGGGCAAAACGCGTGAATCGAGATCTCTTGAGGATCTGGCGGTTTGGACCCTATCCCTCGATCTGGTGAATTCATCCAACCGCCGCCGCGGTGCGCTCGCGGTTCACCGGCTCTACTCGCAGCGCGACCTGCAGCTTGATATCAATCTTCTAACGTCCGCGTTCCCCATTGCTCTAGCCGATGCGCTCGATCGCACCTTGCAACACACGGTGCAGGTCATCCCACGCGTGCCTCAGGACGAAGACGGCTTCGTCGCCGCGCAGGCCGGCTAGAGATTTCGATTCCTTAGGATTTGATTCTCAGGAAAGTGTGGGTGGAGCAGCGCTTCCAGCGCTGCGTCTAAGGCGATGCTTTTTAGGAACTGGCTTTAGCCGCTGAGGACGTTCGGGTTTTTGCGTAGCAAAAAACAGACTATGCCCGGGATCGGACGCGGGCCAGCGCGAAACTCAAACTGTCAAGAAGGGTAGGGAGGGCTGACGGTTAAAGTTTCGCGCTGACGTATGAGTTGATTTCGCAATTCAAGCAAACTTCTTCAAAGGCGGGTGCTGTCCACTGCATTTTTTATTCCCCCAGTCGCTCAAGGCTTTTCTGCCTCGAACGTTTTGTGATTCTAACCCAGCACTAACCCCAAATCAATACCCCGGCCGAAAAAATTAAGTCTTCAAACCCCGTGCTGGACGGGCATTTCAGGCCAAATTACACATGGTTGCAATTTCCTGCACACTAGCAAACTGCTCCCTCCAACCGGATTTTGCTCCATTCACGAACCTCGGACTTTTCCACAACGAGGAACCATCGCGGCCACTGTCTAATCCAGTCGTCCCTATTTACCTTAATTCTTCTCTTGATGTGGGCGGGAAAGGCAAGCAGTCGCGAAGTTTGTCATCCTGAACAAGCGTTTTTTGCGCAGTGAAGGATCTGAGCGAGCCGCACGAAGCGTCGCGCTTTTTGCGACGCAATAATCGTGCGTTTGGCTCGCTTCCTTATCGACTGCACCATCACCGAAAGGTAATCATGTTTCGCAAGACGATTTACGGCACCACCTTCAAAGACGTTAATTTCGTTCCTCTCCAGTCCGCTACGTTCTGTGTCCAGTGCGAACTGATCAGCACCAACAGCCGGTCGTATTGCCTGGCCTGTGGCAACCCTTCGCTGCTCAGCCTCTCGCGCGTTCTGGGAGGAACCCTGGGCCACCAGCAGACGGCGCACCTCATCACCGATTCCGAACTCGACAGTCTGGTCCGCGACCTGCTCCGCACAGTCCCCGATCCTCAGATCTTAAACAGGGAAGCTCTCAACGTTGCGGACTATCAAACTCGCGTGCCCACGACTGCTCTTCGCAGCCAGCTTCGCGTAGCCAATGCGGCCCATCCTGTCTCCGGCATTCGAATCGTGCATCCCGGAGAAGAGGTCGAAATTCGCGCCGCCGAACTCGATCTTGAACCCGCCATCAGCGCCATCACCGAGCGCGCCCAGCACCTCACCGGCGCCACCGGCGCAGCCATCGCGTTGCGCGCCGGCGACGAAATCGTTTGCCGCGCCCGTGCTGGCCGCACCGCGCCCGACCTCGGCGTCCGCTTGCAGACCGATGCCGGCATCTCCGCCGAAGCCGTGCGAACCGGCGAAATCGTGCTCTGCCACGATGCCGAGCGCAACCCGCGCGTAGACCTGGCAAGTTGCCGCCGCCTCGGAGTCCGATCCATTCTCGTCTCCCCGCTGCGCTACTATCGCCGCACTCTGGGAGTCTTCGAAGTGCTCTCATCCTCGCCCAGCGCATTCGACGAGCGCGACGTAGCCACCATGCAACTCCTCTCCAGCATGATGGTCGCCGCCATCTCCCGCATCTCCAGCCTGCACCAAGCCAGCCTCTCACGGCGCGCAGGCTAACCCTGAAACGGCTTGTCATCCTGAACAAGCGTTCTTTGCGCAGTGAAGCATCTGGGCGAGCCGCGCGAAGCGTCGCGCTTTTTGCGACGCATGAATCGCGCGTTTGGCTCGCTTCCTTATCGCTCTAATACGCCCAATACGGTCCCGCGCCGCCCGGCGTATTCGCTCCTGCAATCGCAACGAATACGTTCCGGCCGAAGAAGAAGGGAAGTCCCCAATCAAAGTAAAAAGGCGCCGAGTTCGAAGATGGACCGCCAAGATTGCTGAACGCAAAATCGCTCGAGTTCGAAAACAGAGTCTCAGCGTTTGCGATGCTGAAGTTGATGACTCCGCTCGTTCCGTTGCTTCCTTGATTAGTCGCAGCGAAATTCTGACTGCTGCAATAAAATCCCGGCGCATCCGTGTTATTCCCGCAGGTCGCCAATCCTGTGAGGCTGCTATCCAGGAAGAAATAGCCGTTCGAACCGCTGTCAATAAAGCTTCCCGGATAAGACTGGCCATTGTAACTAGTCGTAAGGCCAAAGTCCGGCGCCGCGTAAACTCCCGCGCCGCCCAGCCCGTTGTTCGACTCCGTTCCAATGCCGAACACCAGCGAACCGCTCACGCTCGCTTCCCCGCTCGCGGAAACCGCCGGCAACTCCACGATCACTCCGTTGTTGTCGGTGGCAAACAACGCCACGGGATTGATAACCTGCTGGCCCAACGCTTGTGCGATCGGCACGCAGCCCGAAGACGGGCACTCATAATATTGGTCATAGCTTGCCGGGCAAGGGTCGCCGCAATCCTGCGCTGCAAGGCCAACTCCGAGAATGCCGTTCGCGCCCAGGCTGTCAAGCGTGTCAGCGGAGCCAAATCCCGAACTCGTGCAGCTGCCGGGAGCCGTAAAATCTGTGTCGCTCAACACCTGAATCGGCACGGAACTGGCCTTCTCGCCGCCAATCTGCACATCCGCGGTTTGCACCGGACCCCACGTATAAGAAGCCAAGAACGTAAGGCATTCAGTCACCGGACTGCCATCGGCCGCGTTCTGCTGCGGCAGCGAAATCGCAGTCAGCGCCGAAGACAAAATTCTCAGGCCCGACGACCCCGTATCGACCAACACATCGTCAATCGTTTGACAAGTCGACGTTCCCGGAACGCAGACCGTAACGCTGGCAAACGCCGCGTCGGGGTAATTACTCGTTGGCCCACCGTCTACCGAAATCGGCGCCACGTTCGCTCCCGAAGTGACGACCGTATTGGGCGCAGTACCGCTGCTGCCTCCGCCGCACCCCACCAAGAACGCGCACGCTAAACAAGCTATCAAAGAGAAGAACTTCCTGATATCTCTCATCGGATATCCTCAGCTCGCACGCCCGTCGGCAGCATCTCCGGCACATAAGCTCGCCCGGCAAACGACCGGATATGCCCACCGATTTCCACCACCAATCCCGGCTGTTCAATCATCACGGGCCTGCGCGCCATCCGCGGTCCGCTCCGTGACTGCACCGCTGTCCGATACTGCTCGAAATAATTGCCCAGCAATTGCCGCAGATCGGGCACCCGCGGCCCGTTCCACGCCACGCCGAATACTTTCCCATCCGGCGAGAGATATTCCCTGACCATCGTTCCACTTGCAGCCTGAATCTCATGCACTGCATAGCACTCCGCCGTCGTGCTTGTCCGGCTTCCCTGCATCTGCACTTGGTCCGCCTGGATCGAAGGCGAGTCTCCGCCCAAAGAGGCCCACGCCGGCAAAGCGGTGGCGAAAACGAAGAGAAAGATCACGAACATAGCCGCCGCCCTCAACCTCGCCGCGATGAAGCCCGCCCGCACCTCAGACATCGATGTACCTCTGATTTTCGGTTACGCGCCGATGTTAGATTAGCCTTGCATCTGGTAGGGTTGCCCGAAATCGCCGAAGTCGCGCAGTTTGATTGTCATCCTGAACAAGCGTTCTTGGCGCAGTGAAGGATCTGGGTGAGCCGCGCGAAGCAGCCTGCCCTGAGCGGAGCCGAAGCGTCGCGCTTTTTGCGACGCAATAATCGCGCGTTTGGCTCGCTTCCTTTTCCGCTTCCTTTTCGCGAAATTCGCGTTAAGATGTCAATCAAGACACGGCCCGAGTTTCCCAATGTCCGCCACCGCACAGGCTTCTCGACCCGCTTCCCTCAACCGCCGCCGTCGTGTGCGTCAGAAAGTCCATGCCCCCGCCTATGCGAGTTTCAGGGCCGGCTCCAGCAGCGAGATGCTCGATCTCTACGAGATCCTCGACATCAGCGAAGTCGGCGTGGCCGTGCAGTGCGCATCTCCCATGGAAGTCGATCGGCAAGTTGAATTATGCCTGGACCTCGCCGAAGCCAGAGGCCAGATCTCAACCACTGCCCGCGTAATCTGGTCCGATGCAGCCGGACGAGTCGGCCTCGGTCTCGCGCCTCTGCCCAATTCCGCTCTCCAGCGTTTGCGCGAGTGGCTATTTCTCAATGCCATGGCTGCGGCGGCCAACGCCGCAGCTTCCGGCAAGCTCCCATCACCTGCGCCCGAGCACACCGTACTCCGGCCGAGCTATACCGATACGCTCACCGCCGCCGCCGCAGTACAAAGAGAAGCTGAGTCGCTAGGGTCCGACGTCGAAGCGGTTCTGTCGCTCATTGCTGCGCGTTCTCAGTCGCTGCTTCGCGCTTCCGGCGCGGCGATTGCCCTCGCGGGAAAAGATGCCGGCACCATGACCTGCCTCGCCAGCGCCGGCGAGAGCGCCCCGCCCGTAGGCGCAGCCTTGCAAGTGGGATCAGGTTTTTCCGGCGAATGCGTGCGCTCCGGAACCATCCTGCGCTGCGATGACACTGAGGCCGACGAGCGCGTCGATCGCCAGAGTTGCCGCGCCCTCGGCATCCGCTCCATGCTAGCTGTCCCAGTGCGCCTCGACGAAAAAGTGATTGGCCTGCTTGAAGTTTTTTCCGCGCAGCCCAGCGTGTTTGATGAGAAAGACAGCGCGGTGCTCCAACGTTTCGCAGAGACCATTGTTGCCGCACTCAATCGCGCCGCCCGGGCCCGCGACTCCGCCGCTCCACCCCCGCCGTCTCCAAAACCTTTCACGCCCTCGCCCGGCAGCGTTCTGTTCGCCAGCGAGCCTCAAGAAAACTCAGAGCCGAAAGCTTCCGCGGATCAAGACAAAGTAGGTGGCATTCATCTGCCTCGCGCTCATCTGTACCTGCTCATCTGTGCCGCCGCTACCATCGCGCTGGCTCTAGGCTTCATCCTCGCCCCATGGATTCAGGAAAAACTCCAGGCCCGCGAGCGCAATGGAGAACAAACGGTCCTGGCCTCATCCACACCGCCAGCTCCAACAATCTCCTCAATCGATTCCGCCAACGTCGACCAACTCAAAGAGATGGCGGAAAACGGCAACTCCGCCGCCGAAAATGCTCTCGGCCTTCTCTACGCCCAAGGCGACGAAAATCAATCAGTCAAGCCAGATGACACTGAGGCGGCCTATTGGTTTAAGAAAGCAGCCGAGAGCGGCAACGTCTCAGCTCAATACAAGTTAGGACTGCTCTACTGGGGCGGCCATCACGGCTTGCCGAAGGATGTAACCAAAGCCTACTTCTGGACCGTCCTGGCCCGCGCCGGCGGCCAGGAAGACAGCAAAGATCTAGCCAAAGTCCTAGCCAACGGAATGACTCGCGCCCAAGCCGCCGCCATCGAACAGCAAGCCGAACTCTGGTACCAAAAAAACGAGAGCCACGCCAAGCCAAGTCCCGCCCACTAAAACATCCGGTTCGCAAAGATGCCCATGTGGAGACGGCCGCCTCGGCCGTCCCGCCGAGCGAAGCGAGGCGGCATCTTCCCCAACGCTGCCAAAACCGACGGGAGAGCCCAAAGCCCAAAGCCCAAAGCCCAAAGCCCAAAGCCCAAAGCCCGAAGCCCGAAGCCCGAAGCCCTACTCCACTTCCCAGCGTTAAAATAGACCCAGAGGCGGTCCATGTCCACCCTCCGCACCCTTCTCGACGAGCAAGTCCGCGAAGCGGCCCCCAATCTCTACGAGAAATTAGAGAACAACCGCGTGCGCTGCTTCGCCTGCGGACACTGCTGTCCCATCCCCGAGGGCCAGTCCGGAGTCTGCAAAGTCCGCTACAACCGCGGCGGTACGCTTTACGTCCCCTGGGGATACACCGCCGGCACCCAGTGCGATCCGGTCGAGAAAAAACCATTCTTCCATGCTCATCCCGGCGCTCTAGCCTACAGCTTCGGCATGTTGGGGTGCGATCTGCACTGCGCCTATTGCCAGAACTGGGTGACGTCGCAGGCCCTGCGCGACCCCAGCGCGGTCTCACCTCCGCTGGAAGCCGCGCCCGAGCTTCTAGTGCAAGACGCAATCGCCCAAGGCGCAAGAATTCTGGTCAGCACCTACAACGAGCCTCTAATCACCAGCGAGTGGGCCGTAGCCGTCTTCAAAAAAGCCAAAGCCGCCGGACTCATCACCGGCTTCGTTTCCAACGGCAACGGCACTCCCCAGGTTCTCGAATACCTGCGTCCCTGGCTCGATCTCTACAAAGTCGATCTCAAAAGTTTTGACGATCGTCACTACCACGAACTAGGCGGCCGCATCGGTCCCATTCTCGAAAGCATTCGCCGCATTCATCAGATGGGGCTCTGGCTCGAAATTGTCACGCTTCTAATCCCAGGCTTCAACGATGACCCCGACGAACTGCGCCGCCTAACCGAATTTCTGGCCGGCATCTCGCCCGACATCCCCTGGCACATAACCGCCTTCCACGGCGACTACAAGATGCAGAACGATGTCGCGCGTGACACGCAACCAGAAGACCTGCTGCAGGCCATCGAAATCGGCCGCCAATCAGGCCTGCGCTACATCTATGCCGGGAATCTCCCCGGCATGGTCGGCGAATGGGAAGACACCCGCTGTCCGCACTGCCACGAAACCCTGATCGAGCGCTACGGCTACTTGATCAAAAAATATAGGCTAACGCCAGATGGCCATTGTCCCAAGTGCGCAACCGCAATCCCCGGCCGCTGGTCCACGCGTTTCGAAGGCCAAATCACTTCCCGCCCTTTCTCGCCCCGCAGGTCCACGCGAAACTTTGTTCGTCTCTCCTAAAATATTCCGACGCTTGATTCGTCTACACAAGTAGATGGAGCAGGCGCTGAGCACAAACTTAATGACCAGCCAGCAGGACGAATCCATCTCCGAAGTTGTCAGTCAGGAAAAAACTCGGCTTCGGAACTTCATCCGCTCGCGTGTGGAAGATCCGCTGGACGCGGAAGACATCCTGCAGGAGGTCTTCTACGAACTGGTGGTGGCGTTCCGGCTGATGCAGCCGCTCGAGCAAGTCGGAGCCTGGCTGTTCCGCGTAGCGAGAAATCGCATCACGGACCGCTTTCGCAAGAAAAAGCCGGACGCCTCGCTGGATAGTCAGCCGATCGACATCGAAGACGGAGAGTCCCTTTTGTTGCGAGACATGCTCCCGTCGCCAGATGCCGGACCGGAAGCGGCGTACACGCGAAGTGTGCTGGTGCAGGAACTCGAAGGCGCACTTGAAGAATTGCCGAAAGAGCAGCGTGACGTATTCATCGCCCACGAGATCGAAGGCCGCAGCTTCAAGGATCTTGCAGCCGAGACCGGCGTGAACGTGAATACGCTGCTCTCCCGCAAACACTATGCCGTCCTCCATCTGCGGGAACGGCTTCAGGAAATTTACGACGATTTCGAACCTGAATGAGTGGAACGGCAACGTGAAAGGACAGGAACAAGAAATATGAAAAACAAATGGATCGTAAAGGGACTCGAGATTGTATTGCTGGTAATCGTCGTCTTCTTCGGCGTGGTCGTCGGCCTCGGCGAGGCCGTCTTGCACCTATGGAATTGGCTGATGCCGGCTCTATTCGGGCTGCACCAAATCACCTTCTGGCAAGCGGTCGGCATCCTGGCCCTGAGCTGGATTCTTTTCGGCAAAGCCTTCCTCGGCGGCCGTCCCTATGGACGCCACTGGCGCGGCCGCATGAGAGATCGCTGGGAACGCATGACTCCCGAAGAACGCGAGCAGTTCCGCCAGGGCATGCGCCAACGCTGTGGCCACTTCGGCCAGTCCGCGACTGAGCCAAAAGCTTAGCGGCCGATGCGGCCCCAAGATGCTCGTGCGGGGACAGCCGCCCGCTGTCCAACTCGTGTGGGAACGGGCGCCTTCGCCCGTTCCGCCTAGCGCAGCGAGGCGCCATCTTCGCCAATGCCGGCAGTTAGATTAGAATCAAGGACTCCAACGCCGGCCATTCATGCGAAAGATATTAGTCCTCACTTCCTGTCTAGCATTCCTATCACTGCTGACTTCCTGCTCTCCCCGCGATTTCCTCACCCGCCGTCTGGCCGCCGATCTGATCGCAGCCTCCAACACCTTCCGCGCCCAGCAGCGCTTTGAACTGCGCACCGGCGTAATCTCCAACAAAGACTACCTCTCCCCCGACTATCTAGCCCTCCAGCATCACGGCTGGATTTCCGCCACCAACGCCGCCTGTCCTCCCGCTCTAGTCCCGCCGCCATGCTGGGATGTCACGCTCACACCCGCAGGCGTCGATACAATCCAAAGCCTCATCGCTCCCGGCGACGCCGAAAAACAATCCTTCAGCATCCCCGCCGCGCGCCGCGAACTGATTGCCATCACCGGCATCGCCAAGCAAGGCAACGTAGCCGACGTGGAATTCACCTGGCGATGGATTCCCCTAAACGAGGTCGGAGCCGTCCTCTATCCCGGCAGCGTCCACTACCGCTCCACCACGAAGTTTCGCGACTACGACGACGGCTGGCGCTTAGCGCAAACTGCTCCTCATCCCGGCCAGCCTCTCGACGAAGCCCTCAAAAACGCCGAACCAGCGCAGTAAATGCCACTATTCCAACGATTTGTCATCCTGAGGAGGGCGCTCTTCGCCCGACGAAGAGCCTGCCCTGAGCCTGCCGAAGGGACCTATGCAGTTTGCCGACGCCAGCAAACAGTGGGCGCCGCATCTTTCGCGTCCTTTGCGAAAGGTGGGAATTCCGGCTGCTTGCGCCTGTGTGCTCAAGTGACTGGAAAAACCCCTTAGGATTTGCGGTAAGATGCTCATCGATAAACAATGAATACAACACTCAAGCCCGGGAAGCCAGCGCTCACGGTTGCGGCCCTGAAAGGGGAAACAAAGAAGTTCATCGCCGCGTTCTCAAGAGAACATCCTGAACTCTTTGGCATCACCGATGGGAAAGCCGTCGGTACATACGTCGAGGAAAAATTCAACGGCTACCTAGGAGAACGTTACGAATATCAATCCGGTAACGCGGCTGCCAGGCATTGACTTTCCCGCCTTGGAAGTTGATGTTAAAGCCACATCAATCCGTCAACCCCAGTCTTCTTGCCCGTTCAGATCCGCGGAGCAGAAGGTGTACGGCCTAGGTTACAACCTTCTGGTGTTTGTGTATGAAAAAACCGACGATAGCCAGCGAAACACGGCAGTTCTTGACTTCAAGAATGTCGTGTTCGTTAGAGCCGACAAAACGGCAGATTTTCAGACCACGAAGGGAATCCTGGGCATCTTGGAGCGTGACGGAAACATGGAAGAGGTAGTTGCATTTCTAGAAGAGCGAAACCTGTTTCTGGATGAGGTTGGCCGGTTGCACCTGGCCGAAAAAATCATGCACCAAAGGCCCTGTTTAGGATATCTCACAATCTCAAACGCTCTACAATGGAGGCTGCAGTATCCCCGCGTGATCAAGCTGGCGTCCGACGGCAAGACCGACGGCGTGGAGAACATACTTGCGTGAGTTCGGTGACTTTCAAACGCCTCTGGATCTAGTGAGGAGTGTCCTGCGCGTTGTGTATCGGGGGGGGAGGCACGTGGACTCGCGCCCTAGAGCCCACATGCGGAGTCGGCAACTTCATCACGGGTTTACGCTCACTCGCTGCCCCCCCACTCGAGATACAGGGAATCGAGGTTCAACCTAGGCACGCCCTTCGCACGGCGGTAGAAGCGGAAAAATCGGGCGAGTCGACTGCCATCAGAGTTAAGCAAGCCGATATCTTCAAGCTCAATTTGGCCGAACTGGCATGGGCGCAGACGGGCCCTTTATTGGTCGTTGGGAATCCGCCATGGGTCACAAATGCTGAGCTTGGCGGCCTAGACAGCGAGAACCTACCGATCAAGTCCAACTTCAAGGCGCGAAGCGGCTTCGGAGCGAAAACCGGCGAGTCGAACTTCGACATCGCGGAATTCATCTGGATAAAGCTGATCAAGGAGCTAGCTTGGTCCCGTCCCACGATCGCCCTGCTCTGCAAGACTGCCGTGGCGCGGAATGTGCTGGCGTACGCCGAAAGAGCAGCCCTGCCAATCTCCTCTGCCGAGATTTACCTCATCGATGCTAAGAAATGGTTTGACGCGGCAGTCGACGCTTGCTTGTTCAGAGTAGACGTTGGTTTCGGCGAAACGAACTATAGCGCCAGCCTCTATGCTGACCTCGACGCCGAGACTCCCCAATCCGTCCTCGCGATGGCCAACGGCTCGATAGTTTCCAACTATGCCGTTTATGAAGAATACAGCTTCCTTGAGGGTGAGAGCCCCGTCGTTTGGCGGCAAGGCATTAAGCACGATGCATCGTCAATCATGGAGTTGACCTTAGAAAGCGGCACTCTAAGGAATCGGGCCGGAGAGGTGGTTTCTGTCGAGTCGGAGCACGTCTACCCGCTACTGAAAAGCTCTGATCTCAATGGCGACGACAACCCAAACCCGAGATACAGGGTTTTAGTAACCCAGAGGGAACTAGGGGCGGGCACAACAGGTCTGAGCCAACGGGCTCCCCACCTGTGGAAGTATCTAAGCTCGCATGAGCAGGTCTTCCTCGCGAGAAAATCCTCGATTTATGAAGGTCGGGCGGCCTTTTCAATGTTCGGCATCGGCGACTACTCGTTTACCGATTACAAGGTCGCTATTTCCGGCATGTACAAGACGATTCGGTTTCGGGTTGTCGGTCCTCACGAAGGTAAGCCCGTACTACTTGACGATACCTGCTATTTGGCCCCATGCTCTACCACCGAGCAGGCCTGTATTTTAGCCGCCTTGTTGAACGACCCGGCGTGCCTCTCATTCTTGAATTCTCTGATCTTCTTGGACTCGAAAAGGCCGATCACCAAGAAAGTTCTTCAGCGCCTCGATCTGGCGGCACTTCTAGCACGAGTTGATCGGTGCGTCCTCACACGAGGCGCAAACCAGCGATTAGCAATCCTCGGGATCGCATCTATTACAGAGGACGCACTCAACACCTTCGCATGGCCCGGCAGTGAGCCTGACCGCCAGCTCTTGATTCCCGGGATGACCTAGGCGATTGCCCGTCACACACGTAAGCACTTTTCCACACCCTTCCACAGGCCAACCCTGTGACATCTAACCTTGTCCACAGCCCACAACATGCGCAATCATGGCTGAGGCAGTGACAAACGGGAAAAACCCAAACCATCGCACTCTAAGTCCTTTGTTTCAAAGAATTTAGTATCTAAGTTCTTTGTCCGCCGGATTTTGCGGGGAATTTCTCCGTAACTCGATGATTCCAGATATCGAGGGGGGTGGGGGTGGGTACCCGCAAAATTTGTCACGCCAAACCGATCAGAGGATGCGAGAGGAAAAAATAAGATGGCTTTGGGAAATGTTCCACGGTGTCAGCATGTAAAGGTCAACGGCACGCAATGCGGATCTCCCGCGCTGCATTCGCGGCGGCTTTGCTTTTTTCATAACAATGTTCGCGGGGCGCGGGCGAAAATTTTGGCCGATACGTCAGCGCCGCGCATGTTCGACTTGCCGCTGCTCGAAGACGCGAACGCGGTGCAGATGGCCCTGATGAAGGTGATCCAGATGCTTGGGTCCGGGCGGATGGATCACAGGACCGCCGGCCTGATGCTCTACGCCTTGCAGACCGCCACCAGCAACTTGCGGCATACAGATTTGGAAGCGGACGACGCGACCAACGTCGTGATCTACCGCGAAGACGTGCAGCGCACCGACATCGGCGGCCCGCAGTGGGACGAAGATGACTTTGTGTATCCAGGAGAGGAAGAAGAGGACGAAACCGAGAATGAAATAGAGGAAGATGAAGAGGAAGAAGAAGAGAAAGAGGAAGAAGAGGATGATGATGAAGACGCCGTCGCCGCCGCGCCAGCCCAGGCTGAGTCCGTCGCCAGAAAGGTTGCGGAGGTAAAGCACGTCACCATGGAGGAGGCGCGAATGCAAGTGCGAGGCGTAGTCCAAAACTGGCTGCTGGAAACAGCGGGAGGAAAAGCAGAAGCGAACCCAGGCTAAGGGTGGGTCGCTCGGTACTCGGTACTCGCAACTCGGTACTATTTAGCGGCGCTGGCAACTTTGACGCCGTGCGAGCCGGCAGCATACCGCGCGATGCCTCTGTACAGCGCTTCGGCGATCTGTTCGCGGTAGCCGTCGCTGCGCAGCTTTTGCTCGTCCGTGGGACTGCTCACGAACGAAACTTCCGCCAGAATTCCCGGCATCGAAGTTTCGGTGAGCACCACGTAAGAAGCTTCTTTCACGCCGCGGTCGCGCAGTCCGGGATTTTGCACCGACAAGGTTCCGTAGAGCGAGCGCTGCACGCTGGCCGCCAGCCGCCGCGACTGCTCGATCCTGTCGTGGAGTTCAGCCGGCGAGAGCGTTGCCGCACTCGTGTTCTTGGCATGATCGGAATCGCGCGTCTCAACGTCTTTGTCTTTGGCATTTGGAGCCGTGAAGAAGTTCGTATAGTAAGTTTCCACGCCGCGCGCCGAAGGCAAGTCGCTATAGTTCGCGTGGACCGAGATAAACAGATCGGCCTGCGACTGGTTCGCCATTCCAGCGCGTTCGTCGAGCGGAATGTAATTGTCGTCGTTGCGGGTAAGAATCACGTCTGCGCCCAGACGGCTTTCCAGCAGCTTGGCCAGCCGCTGGGCAATCTCGAGCACCACATCTTTCTCGAGCAAGCCGCGGCGGCCAACGGTTCCCAGATCCCAGCCGCCGTGACCGGCGTCCACAACGATGCGCATCTTCGGCACGCGCGCCCGCAGTTGCAGGTCTTCACGCGTCGGCGGAGGAACCACGATAGCGAGCTTCTGCTGCTGCGTACCCGGAAAGAGATTCACAGCCTTGGGCTCCGCGCCCAGCTTACGCACCTGCACGACCAGACGATAAGGATTCGGCTCCAGGCTGACGGAGAAATTTGGTTTGCCTTTCGTCTCCAGCACCACACGCGTCAAACCCGAGACCGGCTGCGACACACGAATCCGCGCCAGCAGCGCGTCGCCCACGTCGATAGTTTTGTTTTCAATTGCACCGGCGAGCGAGGTATCGTGCAGATCAAAATAAATGCGATCGGGAGAGGCGAGGCGATGTGCTTCATACTGCACCTGATCTTCCAGGTCGAGCACCACCGTGCTGGAATCGGCGGAAGACCAATGCCGGATTCCGGTGACGCGCGGCAGCTTCACCCGCTCCTGCGGCGTCAGGGTTGCGTTGTCGGGTTCAGGCGTTGAACTGATTTGTGCTTCCGTGTTGGCGCTCGATGAGCTGGCCGAAGGTGAGTCGATTGAAGGCGGAGTCACCGAAGTTGTTATGGCCGAAGGCGCTGGCGGTTTCGGCGCCATAACCGGCTTCGAGATCTTCTGCTCAGGCTGCAGCATTACTTCGCTGAGTTGCGCATGTTTCAGCTTCCACCACAGCGCTCCGGCCAGCAGCGCGCAGACCACAACCAGCACCAATACCAGCACGATTCCCGGGTGATGACTCGCGGAGTGTTCGGGCGCTTGCGCGGATTCAGAAGTAATCGCTTCTTCGGCTGGTTGCTCTGGCTCGGTTTTCAGTTCTGTGGCCGCCGCAGGCAACAATGCTGGATCAACGATCGCCGGCTCAGAGATCACAGAAGCGGCGACTGCCGAAGTAACGGCCGCCGCTGCGCGCTGCACTGATGCTGTTTCTACTTTGTCTTCGACTTGCGGCGCAGGCGCAACCGCCGCAGCAACTTTCTCCAAAGAAACTTTTTCAAATGGCAGAGCCGCTTGCGCTGTGGTCGCGGGCGATGCTAAGTCCGCTTCCGCTACCTCCGCCGATTCTGCGAAGCGTTCTTCGTCTTCCGGTTTGAGAGCGCCGAGAATCAATTCTGCCAGCAGTTCCAGGCTGCCGACGTCGCTGTCGTTGAATCCGAAGGGCTCAGACGAGAACGCTTCCAGCAGCCCGATCACGCGCCGCCGCCCGCACAGCGGCACAGCCACCATGGAGCGCGCGCCCAGTTGTCGGCACGCATAGAGATTTACGCGATCGTCGGTCTCGGTATCGTCGCAGCGGATGATCTGCGCGGTGCGGAAACATGCCCCCGAAAAAGCCGAATCGCGCTGGATACGCTGACCTACATCCGGCTTGATTGCGCCTGCCGACGCCCGCAAAACAATTTCGTTATTCTCCGCCAGCGCGATTCCCAGCCCATCCGCTCCGGTGATGGCGATGGCTCGCTCCGCCACCAACTGCAGCACTTCGTCGAGAACGAATTGTTCTCTCGACTCGAACTCCGCCGCGGGCGCGAAGGTTTCAAATCCATTGCGCCGTGAGGCCAGCGCGCGCCGCTGCCGCACCTGCTGATGCAGCGCCGAGAACGCCAGAAGCGCCTGCAAGGCATCCCGTCCCGAGGGACGCGGATTCTGAGTCTCATGAGAAGCTTCCTGGGAAGCGCTTTCATAAGAGGCAACTTGACCCGGCGTAAACACACCTCGCTCCAGCGGCCACGGCGGCACCCGCGCAGCGGCCGGCCCGGCGCCAATGTCGATGGTCGGTTTGGTGGGAGTCGTTGCCATTCAGTTCTGGCCAGCCAACCTCCTTATTGCGAGTGTGGCTACCCAGCGGAGCCCCTGTCAATTAACTACTTTGCGCAACTGGATCGCGTTTGCCCACGGGTTCGGATTCGAGACTATCCCGACGCCAAGTTTCTTCACAGGCTTAACAGTAAGTTAGCGGCGTTTGGCTCCAGTTGCAATGATCCGGCAGTGTCCTTTTGGCCATGGTCTTTAGTAAGTGCGGATGCCCGCGGTTTTCCACCTTCCGGACAGGCCTCTGCTTGGAGCGGTTCGCATTTGGCGTCTGGTCCGGCCTGCCGATCGACTGAGCTTGTGTCTGGATCGCCGCAACTTATGCTACGGCGATCGTGTTTGAAGTGGTGAAGGTTGTGCTGGCATCGGAACGGTCTGTAGTGGTGGAGTTCGATAAGGAAGCGAGCAGAACGCGCCCTTCGGCCGTTTGCGCTCTCTCAGGGCAGGCTCCGAGGGATCGCGCAGCTCGCCCAGGTTCTTCACTGCGCAAAGAACGCTTGTTCAGGATGACAAGCGCTTCGCCGAACCAACCCAGTTACTGCCAGCGCGCATTCACGCGAAACTAGAATTTAACTAAAGGTCCCTGTTCCACTGTTCCTGGGGAGAGTATGCAGGCAGTCTCTTTTCCCGCGCGGCAAGCACGCGCTCATTACCGCCACGAGCTGCGCACGTTGACGTACGTTACCCTGGACGAGGCCAACGGTGGAATCATCCGCAACCTCAATCACGAAGGAGTGGCCGTGCAGGCCGTGGGTGCGCTGCGCCCGCAGCAGCGCGTGCGCCTGCGCTTTGAGTTGAGATTCCCACGCTTGCGCGTCGAGACAACCGGACAGGTCAGTTGGGCCGGAACCTCGGGACAGTGCGGCATTCGCTTTGTAGACCTGCCAGCAAAAACCCGTCAGCAGATCGACGAGTGGATCTTCGCCAACCTGCTGGATGCGATCGCCCGCGACGCTTCGCATCCTCACTCGATTTTCGGGGCTTCTGTGGTGTCGATTGCCCGCGCGGAGAAAGCTCGAGAGGGAAGCGTTGGTGGTGAGAATGCTCTGGAGGAAAATGACGGGCTGAGTGTGTCGGCTGCGCCGCGGCCGGCGATTCGGCTGGACCCAGGTGCTGTTGTCCAACACGAGCCACCAGATCTTCGTCCGCACGATCTTCATCAGCACTGCGAGGACGATCTTGTGGATCCTGTCGGAGATCCTTACGCACAACTGAACTGGCTCTCCCGTCCGCTCTCGGGCCGCACCCTGGCTTGGGTGGTAGATGGTCTGGTCGTGACCGCGGCCCTGCTTCTGTTTGCGCTGATTTTTCTCTCCATCGCGCACGAACTTCCGCCCTGGCCGCTTACTCTGGGAACGGCTGTGGCGGCTACGATTTTTGTCGCGGCTGCATACTGGGGAATGTTTGCGGTGCTTGGAGGATCAAGCCTGGGCAAGCGGCTGGCGCAAGCCGCTTCGCATACTGAGGAGAAAGAAGAAAGCGAAGATGCGGTGCGCATCCGCTAGAGAAACTGAGGTCTTGCGAACTTCGCAAGACCGGGATTCCTCCGCCCCTCGCTTCGCTCGGGGGTCGGAATGACAAGCATTTGCTGAGAACTGAGAACTGAGAGTCTGAGAACTGCTCTCTCCTAATTCGCAAAATACTGCTGCGCCAGCCAAAGCCGTAACGCGTTTTTCATCTCCGGCGGCATGTTCATAAAGCGAATGCCAACATTTCCCTGCTTGTCGGACCACGCCACTTCCACTTCGGCTTTTACTCCGCACTTGGTTCCGGGCAGCTCGAAGGCCACGCGCGCCGCCTCGCTCGCATCGAATCCATCTTCGACGCGTACTTGTAGCCCGCCCTGGCTTAAATTGATGAGCTGTCCTTCGGCGCGCTTCTGATGGCGGCCACTCAGAGTCACTGGCGCTTCCAGTCCGGCGCGGTGATAACGTAGGCGTCCGTCTAGAATCATGTTGCGCGCGGCCGAGAGCGTGCGCACCGCTTGCTCCACGGAAATCGGCTTATCGAAGGCGAACATGGCTCCCGTTCCCTCCATGTCGCGGTGTTCCTGCGGGCCGCCCATGATCACCAGCGGCACCGTGCTGGCGCGCGGAGCATCTCTTTGCAATTCGCGGAAGAACTGGCCTGTGCCGTTCAGATCGCAATCGACGATCAGGGCGTCGACTTTCGATTTGGTGAGCCGCGCCAGGGCCCGCTGCGGCTCGCTTTCGACGGCAACATCCATGTGCAAGCCGCCGAGAATGCATTCCAGAACGCTGACTTCCTGCCAGTCACGTGAAAGCACCATCGATGAAAGTGTCATGAGTTCACTCTATCGACAGTGGTAATTCTGACGTAGATCACCAACGTAATGCGGGCTTCGGGCTTCGGCTTTCGGGCTTCGGCCTTGCGTTGCGGGTCGCGGGATTGCCGCGGACAGCTCATGCGAGCCGAAGCTCGGAAGGTACTTGATTGCTAATTTTGAAATGTCTCAGCCTTCGAAGCCCGAAGCCCGAAGCCCGAAGCCCGAAGCCCGAAGCCCGAAGCCCGAAGCCCGAAGCCCGAAGCCCGAGCCGCGTTACGCTCCAGCGGCCTTCCCCTGGCTGCGATACCACTCCACCGTCAACCGCAGACCGTCTTCAAAATTTACTTTGGGTTTGTATCCGAGATGTTGTTCGGCTGCGGAAATATCAGCTAATGAATGCTTGATGTCGCCGCCGCGCTCGGCGGCGTAGATAGGCGATCCAGCATACGAGGTGAGCGTCTGCAACAGTTTGAACGTCTCATTCAGCGTGATTCGCCGTCCCGTCGCCACATTGAATACTTTGCCGGCCACTTGCTGAGCCGGAGCTTGGCAGGCCAGCAGGTTGGCCTCGACGGCGTTGTCGATGTAGGTGAAATCACGGCTCTGTTCGCCGTCGCCGAAAATCGTGGGCTGCTCGCCGGCGAGCATCTGCGTGATGAACTTCGCGAGCACTCCCGAGTAAGGTGACGACGGATCCTGCCGCGGACCAAAAATATTGAAATAGCGCAAGGCCACGGTCTCCAGTCCGTAGCAGTGGTAGAACGAGGTCATGTAATGTTCGCTGGCCAGCTTGGCCACGGCGTAGGGAGAAATCGGGTCGGGAGTCATGCGCTCGTGTTTGGGCAGCGTGGGCGTATCGCCATACGCCGACGACGAAGCGGCATAGATCACACGCTTCACTTTGGCGTCGCGCGCTGCGACCAGAACGTTGACGGTGCCATCCACGTTTGCGCGGTTGCTTCCGAGGGGATCAAGCACAGATTTTGGCACCGACGGAATCGCCGCCTGATGCAAAACATAATCCACGCCCCTGCACGCCGACTTCATCGCATCGAGATCGAGGATGTCGGCCTGGCGAAAGTCGATCTGCCCCAGAATTTGCGCCAGATTGTCGCGCTTGCCGGTGGAAAAATTGTCCACACCGCGAACCTGCTCGCCGCGCTGCAACAGCTCGCGTGCCAGAGACGATCCAATAAAGCCGGCAACGCCCGTGATGAGGTAAAGGGCCATAGGCTTTCATCATAACAACCGGGGGATTGCTTTGGCAGACGCGCAGAGACATCCGGAGGCACGAGAGTAACCGCTACTGATGTTTTCGCAGAATCCTGAAAAATTCTTCCCGGCCCATCATCTGACGGTCCTCGAAGAAAGTCAGCATGGCCTGCAAGACCGCATGTGCGTTTGTGACCGCGCGCAGAGCATCGGACTGCATCAGCGATGGAGTTCGCGTCGCAGCCAGGATTGTGGAAGGCCGCGAGAGCGAGCTTACCAGTTCGCGCAAGCGTTCGCGATCTTGCTCCGACATCCGGATGAAACGGACGCCCATGCCAAGGCTCGGGTACGCCACGCGTACCTCGCCCATGGCCTCGACCCGGAACCCGTTCACTTCGAGCTTTAAGCCGAGGACGGCCCCCACGCGGAGTGTGTTCGGCGCCTCCAGGTAGCAGCCGTGCAGGCTGATGTCTGCGAAGGTCGCCCAGGTGGCCACCCCGCCGGCGTTTTCCTGCAAGCGGGCGCTGCCTTTGCACTTGTAACGCGGACTCTTGCGCTTCTCCACGAGGGCGGAGCTGGTCGTATTCAGCGGCGCAACCTCGCCCGGTCGAGGTTCAGCCGACTGCACGGCCTCGGGCGCGCGTGCAGTCGCCGCACCGGCAGCTTGAGACGAGCCTGATCTCTTCAGGGCCGATAGGTAAGCCGCGCCGGTGCTGGTTTCATCAATCGCCATCGGAATGGATTCGGTCTCCGCTTTGAGCCTCCGCGTGGAAATGCCCCGTCGGTCTGGTTGCGCCGGGAGTCTCTGTCACACTCTACGGAGGTATTGAGCCGAACACTTAGCGGAAGAGGAAGCTGGTGGCGACGAAGGGAACTAGCGGTTTCAGTAATGGGAAAAGTTCAGGATTGGAACGCGGCAGGGGAAAATTCTGCGGCCGACTGCCGAATCTTGTTCCACACCTCGTCCCGCCCGGCGCCGGTCTTGGCCGAGAAGGGAATCACAGTCGCTGTGGGATACGCCTCTGCCAGGTTCTTCAGCGCGTTGCGCAGTTGATTGTTCGACAGCCGGTCGCTTTTGGTCGCGATCAGCACAAAGTTGCGGCCCGAGGCATTAAGAAAACTTAAGAGTTGCCGGTCGCTGGCTTGCGGAGGAACGTTCACATCGACCAGCGCCAGGCACAATGCCAGCGTGGGCCGGTCGTTGAGGTAGGGTTCGATGAACTTGGGCCACTCCTGCGAAATCTCGCGCGAGAGCTTGGCGTAACCGTAGCCCGGCAGGTCTGCGAAGATGACCTCCGGCTGCGGCTTGCCCGGCCAGCGTACTTCGAAAAAATTGATGCTGCGGGTGCGCCCCGGCGTGGAGCTGGTGCGGGCGATCTTGTCGCCGATCAGCGTGTTGATCACACTGGATTTGCCGACATTCGAGCGGCCGAGAAATGCGACCTCCGGCAGGCTGGGAGCGGGGAAGTGCGCAGCATCGGTAGCCGCCGTCAGGAATCGCGCTAGAACCCTCATGCGCTAGTGTGCTATGGGGTGGGGAAAATTGGCAAGCTGGCGAGCCATGGATGGATCAAGACATTAATGAACCACGAAGGGCACGAAGTATCACGAAGGTTTCTTGCGGGGTTTCTTCGTGTGACTTCGTGCCCTTCGTGGTTACGTTTCCCACACTTGCCGATGGTTAGCGCTCTGAGCGGCGGAACTGCTTGCTCAGCGTAAGCGCCTGATGCTGGTAGGACGATCCTATATTCGTGCCATAGATCTTCTCGGGTCGGCGCAAGAGCGGCATGTAGTTCAGTCGGCCCACAAGCTGCCCGTGTTCCATCAGGAACGGAACTTCGTGGGCGCGAACTTCCAGCACGGCCGGGGTCCCCTTGATGTCGCCGGAGCCAAACCCGAATCCAGGATCAAAGAAGCCAGCATAATGAATGCGGAACTCGCCGTCCGACGGGTCAAAGGGCACCATCTCGGCCGCGAACTCGGGAGGAACACTCACCCTCTCTTTGGACGCAAGTATGTAGAAGTCGCCGGGTTCGAGGATAAGATTCCTATTAGGATTCTGATGACGAACTTCCCAGAACTCCTCGGTCGCATAGTAGTTAATCCGGTCCAGTTCGATGGCGGGAGCATAGCGCTTCGCCTTATACGCAATAATCTCGCCTTCCGCGCCTTCCAGATTGATCGTGATTCTCAGGCCGCGCTCCACTCGCGCTTTGCCGGGGCTGTCTTCTTCGTAGACCAGCGGCTCTTCCCGGTCCAGTCCTCGGATCGCACTATCGCTCGATCGGGGATTGCCCTGCACAAAACGCAACTGGCTTAGCCTCATCCCCGCGCGCAGCGCGACAGTAAATGTGCGGGAAACAACTTCCGCATACAGCTTGCCTTTGTATCCCGGAGGCACGCGGTCGAACTCGGTGCCGTAATCCGTAATCAGGCGCGTGAAAATGTCGAGGCGGCCGGTCGTACTTTTCGGATTCGCCTTGCCGGAAATATTTTCCGGCAGGTTCAACTCTTCCAGCAGAGGAATGATGTAAACGCAATCTTTTTCGAAGACCGGAGCGCCCGTCAGATCGACCCGCGTCATGCGCAGCTCTTTAATCTTGGCTTCAACCGTACTATTCGGCCCCGGCAGAAAACTGGCGCGCACGCGATGCGCCATGTCGCCCAGCCGCAGGTCGAGGCTGGCAGGCTGGATGTGATCAGGATTAATGGCGGGTGCTGCAATAATGTTCCCGCGGGCGATGAGGTTGCTGATTTCCTGCGAAGGGAGGATTCCTGTTGTCCGAACTTGCGCGTTTTCGGCTGGCCGCTCCAGTCCGTTGTCAAAGGCAATCTGACTTTGGTTCGATGTGGACATCTTGGAAGGTGATTTTACCTTAGGAATGCCCGTCGGCGGCTAAAGCCGGTTCTGAATCTGATTCCGTAGCGGCGCGGCTGAAGCCGCGCCCTTTCAAAGCGCTACTGATGCGCCGCCGGACTATCGCTCGTGCTCGACGTTAAGGGCGCGATCGGCTGCGTAGGCACATCCTCGCTGAGCGTGGGCAGGGCCGACTCCAGCGCGATCTGCAACACCTGGTCCATCGTATCCACGAAGTGCAGCTTCATTGCGGTGCGCAGGTTTTCCGGAACCTCGGCCAAATCTTTTTCGTTGTCGCGGGGCAGGATGACTTCGAAGAGGCCCGCTCGGTGCGCCGCCAGCAGTTTTTCCTTGAGCCCGCCGATCGGCAGGACCTTTCCGCGCAGCGTGATTTCTCCGGTCATGGCGAGATCCCGCCGCACCGGAATTTTGCTGAGCGCGCTGGCGATTGCCGTCGCAATCGTAATGCCGGCCGACGGCCCGTCCTTCGGAATCGCGCCTTCCGGCACGTGCACGTGCAGATCGAGCGTGCGATAGAAATCCCGAGTCAGGCCGAGCCGGTGCGCCCGCGAGCGGATATACGACAGCGCGGCCTGCGCCGACTCCTGCATCACGTCGCCGAGTTTGCCGGTCAGCGTGAGCTTGCCCTTGCCATCGACCACAGTGGCTTCGGTGCTGAGGATCGAACCGCCAACTTCGGTCCAGGCCAGGCCGGTGACCAATCCCACTTCGGACTTTTCATGAGCCAAAGTATCGCGGAACTTGATCACGCCCAGGAAGTCGGCAACGTTCTCACCGGTCACCGCGGCGGTATAGCCTTCGCCTTCCTTCACCACCTTGCGCGCGACCTTGCGGCAAACGTTGCCGATTTCGCGCTCCAGGTTGCGCACGCCCGCCTCGCGCGTGTAGGAGCGGATCAGCCCCAGGATGGCCTCATCGTTGAACTTGACGTTTTTCTCCGACAGGCCCGCCTGCGCCATTTGCTTCTTCACCAGGAACTGCTTGGCGATCTCCAGTTTCTCCTGCTCGGTGTAGCCGTGCAGCCGCAACACTTCCATGCGGTCTTGCAGCGCGGGAGGAATCGTGTGCAATACATTGGCAGTTGCGATGAAGAAAACCTGCGAGAGATCGTACTCAACGTCGAGGTAATGATCGACGAACATGTAGTTCTGCTCGGGATCGAGCACTTCGAGCAGCGCCGCCGAGGGGTCGCCGCGGAAGTCCATCGACATCTTATCGACTTCGTCGAGCATGAAGACAGGATTCTTCGTGCCCGCCTTCTTCATCATCTGAATGATCTGGCCGGGCAACGCGCCGATGTAGGTACGCCGGTGGCCGCGGATTTCGGCCTCATCGCGCACTCCGCCCAGCGACATGCGCACGAACTTGCGTCCCGTGGCCTTGGCGATTGACATTCCGAGCGAAGTTTTCCCAACGCCCGGAGGTCCGACGAAGCATAGGATCGAGCCCTTGGGATTCTTCACCAACTGGCGCACGGCGAGGAATTCGAGGATGCGTTCCTTGATCTTCTCCAGCCCGTAATGATCTTCGTTGAGAACTTTTTCGGCGCGCGAAATGTTGCGGATTTCTTTCGACCGTTTCTTCCACGGCACGGCCAGCAGCCAATCGAGATAGTTGCGTGACACCGTGGATTCCGCCGACATGGGCGGCATGGCTTCCAGCTTCTTGAGTTCCTGCAGCGCCTTGTCTTTCACGTCTTTCGGCATGCCGGCGCTTTCGACCTTCTTCTTCAGTTCGTCGAATTCGCTCTTCTCGCCGCGGCCCAATTCCTTTTGAATGGCCTTGATCTTTTCGTTGAGGTAATACTCTTTCTGCGCCTTCTCCATCTGCCGCTTTACCCGCGATTGAATAGTTCGGTCCACGTTCAGCTTTTCGATTTCCACATCGAGCACGTCGGCAATGCGGATCAGGCGCTCGGAAGGATCGAAAATCTCCAGCAACTCCTGTTTCTCTTCGATGGAAAGCTGCAGGTTTGCCGCAATAATGTCGGTGAGCTTGGCCGGATCTTCCATGCGCACGGCCGAGATCATGGTTTCGTAATTCAGCGCCTGGCACAGCTTCACATACTGCTCAAACAACGTGGTCACGCGCTGCATGCCGGCTTCAATCTGCGCGTTCATCTCGAGTGGGTAGCGGGCGACGCGCACGTTGGCCTGCATGTAACCATCCGAGTCGGTGGCCTGCAGAAGCCGGCCGCGCTCAATACCTTCGACTAGAACTTTAATGTTGCCATCGGGCAGCTTGAGGCTCTGCACGATGTTAACGATGGTGCCGACCTGGTAGATCTCATTCGATTTGGGTTCGTCGATGGAGGCGTCGTGCTGCGTGGCGAGGAAAATTTTCTTGTCGGCGGCCAGCGCCTCTTCGAGGGCGCGCACGCTCGATTCGCGGCCGACGACGAACGGCGTCATCATGAAAGGGAAGATGACCACGTCCCGGATGGGCATCATGGGCAGCTTCTTGGTCTCGAATTTTTCCTTGGATGTGGTCACTCAATCTCCCCTGGGTTGACGCGAAAGATTCGTACCGATGGTTTCGTGCCGAATGACAATCGCCGGTCCGCTAACTCACCGTCCGCCTAATCAGTTTACTCCTCTTTTATTATCCGGCCTTCTCTAATGTGGCCACGGTCGCGCTGCGTTTCTCCACCATCTCCCGCGTAACCTCGAACTCCTTTAGTTTCTTCTGGCTGGGCAGGTGGAACATCAGGTCGAGCATCAGTTCTTCCAGAATCATGCGCAGGCCGCGGGCGCCCACTTTGCGGGCCATGGCCTGCCGGGCAATCGCGCGCAGAGCGTCGTCGGCGAACTTCAACCGCACGTTTTCGAACTCGAACAGGCGCTGGTATTGCTTGACGATGGCGTTCTTGGGACGCGTAAGAATCTCGATGAGCGCAAACTCGTCCAGATCTTCGAGCATACCGACCACCGGCATGCGCCCGACGAATTCAGGAATCAGGCCAAACTTGATCAAATCTTCCGGCTGGATCTCGCTGAGCAATTCGAAGTTGCGCTTGCGCGAGACCACGGCATCTTCTTTTTCCGCCTCTTCGCCGCCGCGGAAGCCCAGCGACTTCTTCCCCACGCGCCGGCCGATAATTTTCTCCAATCCCACGAATGCCCCTCCGCAAATAAAGAGGATGTTGGTGGTGTCGACGGGAGTAAATTCCTGGTGAGGATGCTTGCGTCCACCTTGCGGCGGAACATTGGCGATGGTTCCTTCCAGAATCTTCAGCAGAGCCTGCTGCACGCCTTCGCCGGAAACGTCGCGCGTAATCGACGGATTTTCGTCCTTGCGCCCGATCTTGTCGATCTCATCGATGTAGATGATGCCGGTCTGGGCGCGGCTCACGTCGCCCTCGGCCGCCTGCAGCAGCTTGAGAATGATGTTCTCCACATCCTCGCCCACGTACCCGGCTTCGGTGAGCGTGGTCGCATCGACAATGGCAAAGGGCACGTCCAGCATGCGCGCCAAAGTCTGCGCCAGCAAAGTCTTTCCGGTTCCCGTAGGACCGATCAGCAATATGTTCGACTTGCTCAGTTCAATGCCGTCCCCGGCCGTCTTCTGACGGTTCATGAAGATGCGCTTGTAGTGGTTGTAAACCGCGACCGCCAGCTTCTTCTTGGTCTGCTCCTGCCCGATGACATATTCATCGAGGAAGGTCTTGACCTCCTGCGGCTTGGGCAGCTGATTGGGAGCAGCGGCCTGCGGAGTGGCCGTGCGGTCGTCTTCGAGAATCGAGTTGCATACCGCCACGCACTCATCGCAAATATAGGCGCGCGGATAATCGCTGGGCGACGAGATCAGCTTGGCGACCGCATCCTGCGACTTGTGGCAGAACGAACAGCGCAAAATCTCGTCAGACCCAGACTTGTTTTTCACCAGGCTCTACTCCTTATTTTGCCAGTACCGAGTACCAAGTACCAAGTTGCGCGCGCGGATGCTTTGCTCGGTACTAGGTACTGGGTACTCGGTACTGCTGTTCACGAAGGCCTATCCTACAGGTTTTGCCGTCTTATAGATGATATCGTCTATGATTCCATATTCCTTAGCCTGCTGCGCGTTCATGATGAAATCGCGCTCCACGTCCTTCTCCACTTTATCGAGCTTCTGCCCGCTGTGCTTGGAGAGTAACTGGTTGGTAATCTCCCGCATCCGCAGAATCTCCCGCGCGTGGATGTCGATGTCGGTAGCCTGCCCCGACAACCCTCCCATCGAAGGCTGATGAATCAGGATGCGCGAATTCGGCAACGCCAGCCGCTTCTTGGGCTCGCCGGCCGCCAAAAGCAAAGCCGCCATCGACGCCGCCTGCCCCACGCACAACGTCATCACGTCGTTCTTCACGTATTGCATGGTGTCATAGATCGCCATGCCCGCCGTGATCGAACCTCCCGGAGAGTTCACATAAAGCTGAATGTCTTTCTCCGGATCTTCCTGCGCCAAAAACAGCATCTGCGCAATCACCAGGTTGGCGATGTTGTCGTCAATCGGCGTGCCTATAAAAATAATGTTATCGCGGAGCAGCCGGGAATAAATGTCGTAGGCGCGTTCGCCCCGCCCAGTCTGCTCGATGACCATCGGCACCAGCATCATTTGCGGATCGTTATCATTGCGTTTCATGGTTTTACCTAACCTGTCCGGCTCAGTCCGATTGTCATTCCGAGCAAGCGTTCTCTGCGCCGCGAGGAACCTGGGCGAGCTGCGCGAAGCGTCGCGTTCTTTGCTACGCAACAATCGCGCGTTTGGCTCGCTTCCTTATCAAACTGGGCCATTACCATTACCGGACCTGCCACACTCCGCCCCAAAATAGCGTTAGCACTTCTCGGGGAGGGTCGAAAGGTCCGCGTCTTTTTTCCTACGCGGACTGGTGATAAAGAAATTCGAGGGTCTTCTCGCTGCGGATTCTCACTCGGATTCTATCGAGGCCCCCATCCTCTGTCAAACGAGCGCGCACCGCCTCTGACGTCTGTTTTGACTGTCGAGCCAGCGCTTCCAACTCACGGTTCACTTCCTCGTCGCTGACCTCAATTTTCTCGAGATCGGCGATCCGTTCCAGCAATAAAGAAGACTTCACATCCTGCACTGCCTGCTCCCGCTGGCCAGCTCGCAGCCGCGGCAGATCCATCTTCTTCAAATCTTCCATCTTCATGCCCTGCGCCGCTAGAGCCCGAAGACCACGCTCCAGGCGCAAATCAATCTGCCGGTCGACCAACGACTCCGGAACCGCAAACTCGTTGCGCTTCACCAGTTCAGCCACCAGCTTGTCCTTCGCCTCGCGCTCGACCGTGTGCCGCTTCTCGGCTGCCATGTTTTCGCGAATCTGCTTGCGAACCTGATCCAAGCTCGTGAACTCGCCCAACTCTTTGGCGAAGTCGTCGTTCAGCTCCGGCAGGCTCTTCTGCTTGATGCCCTTCACCTTCACTGTATAAACAAAAGTCTTGCCCGCCAGCCGCTTGTCGTGCGTGTCTTCCGGATAAACCACATCGAACGTCCGCTCGTCACCGGCCAAAGCGCCAGTAAGATTCTGCGAAAACTCCGCGACAGTATTCTTGCCGCCGATTTCGATCAGCACCTCGTCCATGTGTACGGGATTCGACTTAGCCGCCTCAGCCGCAGCGTCTTTCGGCTTCCCATCCATCGAAGCCTGCGCAAAGTCGCCCTCGGCCAGCGGACGCCCCTCCACCGTAGTGTAGGTAGCATGCTGCTCGCGCAAGCTGGCAAGCGCCTGCTCAATTTCCTCGTCAGTAACGGCAATCTCCGGCTTGTCGGCCCGCAGCTCTTTGTAGCCCTCAACCTGAATCTCCGGCAGCACTTCAAACGTGGCCTTGAAGGTAAGCGGCTCGCCGTCGTGAATATGCATATCGGTAACCCGCGGCTGCGAAACCGGAATCAGCCCCAGCCTCTCAGTTTCCCGCCGAAAATATTTGGGGATCAAAGCCTCGGCCACATCGTTCTTAAGCCCATCGCCAAAGCGCTGCTTGATAATCGAAGCCGGCACATGCCCAGCCCGAAACCCCGGCAGCCGCGCACTCTTCTGATAGCGCTGAATCTGCGACTCAGTCTCGCGCGCAACCTCCGCCGCGGGAATCTCAACTGAGATTTCGCGCTTGATGTCTTTGTTAGGAGTGTCTGTCTTGGCCGCGTCAGTAGTTTCTGTGGGGCTCACTTTTTACCTTTCACTCGCCCGGCATTCGGGGGGCTTCCGTCGAGCAAACGAAACCCTCCCGAATTCATACGGCGTTAATCTTGAGTGTAAAGACGGGAGGGGAGAAGCGTCAAACGACGGAAGACCGTCGTTCCTCCGAAGTAGTCTTGACAACACTGTGGACGAGGTTTAAGTACTTCGGGACGGCAAAATATGTATCTGGAATGCTCGTACGTCTCGGCCACCCTCGGCAATGGGAAGTGGAATGCAATTCTTAACTGTGTGAACGTTATAACTGTGGTCAGCGTCGCGCTCGGTCTTGCCGGAATTATAGTTGGAGCTCTTGGCTGGCGTGCCAGCCTTCGCGGGCTGCGGGAGTCAGCAGACGCGAGAGCAAGGGAAAGAACGGCACAGGAGGCTGCGAATGCAGCCCGTCAAGATCTGCTGCTTCAGAGCGCAGTGGAAGATTTTCGCATCATCGTGGAAAATGTAGAAGAACTCACCGGCAGAGTCGCCTCGTCGGACTGGGTGAAAGTGAGATCCCTGTTGCTGCCACTCAAGAGGCGACTCTCGGAGGCTAACGGATCGTTTCAGAAAATCTTGAAGGGAATCGATATGGATAAGCTGGACGTCGCGATTCGCTCCGTAAAAAACCTGGTAAAGGTTGTTCCCGCCGAAGGGGCGGAGGTTCCAGCCGAAACCGTTCAGGCAATGATCCTGCAGTGCGACCGAATATCTGAGCTAGTTGGCGAAATCTATGGCAAACTAAAGTATCTGAAGGCAGAGGAAGTCCAATGAGCACCGACCTAGGTGGCGTTTTTAAGGAATTTATTGGCTACGACGATCCAAAGGAAATTGAACTCGTCGAAAAGATAGCCGAAAAGACTCGGACGGGGAAAATCATCTGGGAGAGGACGCCGTCTTCATTAGTAGCGACCGCGCCTGGCATGCAGATGAGCTTCGTGCGCTCCTCCTCGTCGCCCCTCGACAGTATGTATGGTCTCGGCCTCGGGGCCGGCGGCGGGTGGGAGATATTCTCGATCCGAAGCCAACAGGGTGCTGAAATAATGAAGGTAGAGCAGCCGTCCAGTGCCATGCCTTTTGGGGCGCCTACTTCGACGCCTCCCCCACGAAGCAAACTCCTAGAGGCTGTGGACGCGCTTTATTCCGTAGCAGCCAGCCGAGGGCAAGGAGATATTGACAAAGCCCTCAATGTGATAAAGAACCTCTAATGGCGTTAACCCAACGGGACTAGCCAGGACTAGTCGGGCGTAAAGATGGCACCGGAGTATCGCCAACGGGCCCCCACGTGAGTGCCATTTTCGAACGCGGAGAAGCAAGCTAGTCTTTCATGCTTGTCTGGCTTGTCGGCATACCGAATTGCTTGAACCGGAGACAACAGGGTTGACCTCCAGTGCAAACGAATCTCCGGCGGAAGGGAGAGCGCGTCGTGAAAAAGGAGAATTGCCATCGGTTCGAGTTCGTTGTAGCTGTGCTTTTGTTAGTCTGCTCCCCTGTCGCATGGGCGAAGAACGAGACATACGCCGGACCATGCACTAAGAATGTCTCCTCTGCCGTCGTCCGGTCGAGTGGGGTCGAGCCGTTGTTCCCGGACTTCGTCACGCATTGGTGGAAGAAGAACGCAAAGAACTATCCTGGTGTGTGTCTGTCCTCGAAGCCCAGCTCCACTGCAAGGAACTGTCTGATGGTCTTCTCAACCTCAGAGAGCTACTACAACGGCCTGATGCCGACAACCCATACATACACGAGCACAAGCTCGACCACGTTTAGCGCAAACGGTTCCGCCAGCGATCAGTATGGCAACCTTTGGAACTACACGGCTACCGGAGACGCTCAGACAACAACCGCAACGACCGTCAGCGAAAACGTGCCTTACACAGACCGCGCCTTGGGGCTATTTGTGAGGACCTACGACTCGACCGGGCGGATAATCCGGAG
This sequence comes from uncultured Acidobacteriaceae bacterium, assembly GCA_963832755.1. Classification (GTDB taxonomy): domain Bacteria; phylum Acidobacteriota; class Terriglobia; order Terriglobales; family Acidobacteriaceae; genus Sulfotelmatobacter. The sequence continues at coordinate 395,675 of CAWHVM010000001.1, forward strand.
CGATGGTCATCTGTACAGGAGCCGAACGGGAGGGGATGCGTCCAACACAGCTGGCTACAATATCGGCTCCGCAATGAGGAACATAAACGCTAGAGGGAGGATGCTCAGGTCCGCACTTCTGGCGATTACTGGCGACCAGGATGCGCCCTTACCAGTGCCTCGGCCAGAGGAGTCGAGGGTTCAAACAATATCAGCAGCTCAGCCGACGCCAATGACCGCGGCAGTCGGGACTGCGGCAGCCGAGACCCACAACGAGAGCGGGAATTCGGGCGATGAAGAGACAAAACCGGGCAATGCCGCACCGGAGCGGAACGAAGCAACCGCGGAAATCTCATCCGACCCTCCGGGGGCCGACATCGAAATCGATGGCAGCTTTGTCGGGGACACGCCATCCTCCGTCGGCATAGCGACAGGGGAACATACGGTGAGGATTTCAAAGAACGGCTACAAACAGTGGGAGCGCACTCTTAAGAGCTCGACGGGCAGCGTCAAGATCGCAGCAGCCTTGGAACCGATGCCGGTTGTGTCCGCCGGACCCTCCCATGCGGCTGCCGAAATCGCAGATACAAACCCAGCACCGACGAATCAATCTTCACTCTCAGAACGTGGCACAGTGCCGCCGCGAGATGACGGCCGAAGTACGGCAGCGGCTCCAACCGCTCCCACCCCCGAACCGGCCGGTAGTTCATCCTTCGCTCCTCCCGAGGAAACTTTGATGGGCGTCTCGTTTGCGGGAAATCCAACCGTGAGACGCGACGGAGTCGAAATTTCCGGTGTGCTGCCTAAGGGACCCGCGGACAGTATTGACATAAGATCGGGGGATGTAATCCTCGCTATCAACGCCCACTATCTTTTCACCATAGACGAAGTTCGCACCGAGGCGGGTGGCCCACATCCGGGATGAGTAGAATTTGGGGTGGCGGGTGGCCCACATCCGGGATGAGTAGAATTTGGGGTGGCGGGTGGCCCGGGCTTTCCGTGTTTCCCCTTCCCGTTCCGGAACAGTGGGTGCCCCGTCCTTGCGTTCTTTGCAAGGGCGGGTACGATGCTGCCTGTACCATGGGGTTGTTTATGCCCAGCGGCCTGCATCGGACCTACGGCGCTCACCAGCTGCACTTTATCTACGACGAAGAAGCGCGTGGAGAAGCTGAGGTATATGCATCGCAATCCCGTGAAGCGAGGCTCGGCCGGCGCACCGGAGGAGTGGCGGTGGAGCAGCTATCGTTTCTATCTTCTGGACGAAGCCAGGCCGGTCAGGCTGAACGCAGGCTGGACGAAGATTTCGTTCCGGAATCGGGTGGCGTAGCTTCGCAGCTGCAGGCGTTCGTGGTACCCGCCCTTCGCAAAGTCCGCGAAGGACGGGGCACCCACTGTGCTGGTGGTGGTCGCAAGGTCAAGCCTGGCCGCCTCGCCCCGAGCTTAGACGTGCCACAGCGTCTTGCACAGCGATATTGATAAATCAAGATTTACCTTGATTCGCCCTTGCAATCCGCTAAAATAGAGGCCGAGACGCGCTGCAATGCCAGCCACCAAGAAGTTCACCCCCGAGATCGACGCCAAGCTCTACAAAGAGTTCGTGGCCGTAGCCAAGCGCAACGGCCAGTCGCAGCGGCACGTCCTAGAGGAAGCGCTGAAGTTCTACCTGAAAAACGTGGCTCCGGCGCAGCACCTCGCCCGCACCGAGGTGATGAAGGCCTTCGAGCAGTCGGCGGCGGTGAACCGCGACCTTTTGGCCCGTCCCGCGAAGTAAATCCCGCTCCTAAGGCTGATAACCGCCCGCCATCCAAGCCTGAAACAGCTCAACGTTGGCCGCCGTCCATGGCGCCGCGGGCGGCGGAGGCATGACTGGCGTCGTCGTGCCATTCAAGCGATTGAGCACATTTTGCGCGTTCGCTGGCTGTGACATGTAACTGTATTCCGCCAACATGCAGCCGTAACGGGCCATGTGCTTGATATCTGTTGGCGTGAAGAGAGGGAGAATTTGTGAAGCGAAAGATAGTGTCGCCATGGCATCCTCGAGTTCCAATATCCTGCACTGGAAATTGTACGAGAGAACAATTAGACCGCAAATTTATTTTCATGGCGTCTTCCGATAAACCGCCGACGATGCGAGCCACACTTCCATGAGTTTGCCGGGATCGAGTTCAACCGCGAGCCCAGTTCCGGGACGCTTGCTCGATCCACCTGTATCCTGCAACGCGTAGTTCGCTCCGCCGACGGTGAAGCCTGATATCAGAACCCTGACGTGTCCGTTGCTCACGGTCGCAGATCCAGCCAGCGCCGCGCCTTGATCAAGCTGATTCGAGTTCGCAAGCGTGACTGGCTGCAACAAGGCTCCGCGGAAGGTGAAGCTCCCATCCGGCTTGCGGCTGATGGCGGTGATGCGAACCCACAGGCGAACGCCGGCCGGAAAGCGCAGCTGCGGACGAGGATCTTCAGTTGCCGGCGCAGTGCTTGTCACCGCACGCGATGGCGCTTTCGTCGAAGCGGTGGTCGCCGCTCCCGCTGACGAAGTCGCTACCTGCTCTTGGGGCTTAGTGGACGTTGCTGGAGAAGACGTTGCAGAGGATGACGCTGCTGGAGAAGGCTGCGCGGAGACAGCGGCCGAGGGCTTTGGCTGCGATGGCTTTGCCACCGGCTTAGCTTTGTCGAGCAATGCCGCGATGCCACTCTTGGCCGGGGCGGGTCGAAACAGCAACCGCTTCACCGCGAATATCATGAACGCCAGCACGCCCACCAGGAAGATGAGCGCCAGCATATTGTTCCGCGTGTTCATGCAAATCCTCTGGTGCTGGATGCCCGCCAGACGCGGCGTTTAACCGGTGCAATATTGGAGATCGATACGATAAACGCCATCAGAAGCCTCGCATGCCCAGTCAAAGGAACCCAGAAAAATCAACTCGTATTCCTACCATCCTCAAGAACGACAAGCAAGTGGAAAGGAAGACTCGCCCTCAGCGGTAACAAAAGCGCAGAATAAATAGCGTGAGCACAAAGAATCCGCAATGGCTGACTGTCCTCAACCGCGAAGTCATCGCTTGCACGCGATGTCCGCGGCTCGTCGCCTATCGCGAGCAGGTGGCCCGCGAGAAGCGCCGCGCTTACCGCGACCATGAATATTGGGGAAAGCCTGTTCCCGGTTTTGGCGACCCCGAAGCGCGCGTGCTGATCATGGGACTGGCTCCCGGCGCGCACGGCTCGAACCGCACGGGACGCCCGTTTACGGGCGATGCTTCGGGCAAGTTCATGTTCCCTGTGCTGTCTGAAACCGGATTTGCCAGCCAGCCCAAGGCCACCGATCGCGACGACGGACTCACGCTGAAAGATTTATATATCACTGCCGCGGTTCGCTGCGCTCCGCCCGCCAACAAGCCCACGCCGCAGGAACTTGCCGCGTGCTCTTATTTTCTCGATCGCGAGATTGCAGGATTAGAGAGAGTCAAGGTAGTGGTTGCGTTGGGCAAAATCGGTTTTGATGCGTATTTGAACTATGTGAAACGGCGCGGCTTACTCCCCGTCAGGCAAGCCAATCCCAAACCTTATCTCTTCAAACATGGCGCCAGTTACCGGTTACCCGACGGTAAGGTGTTACTGGCGTCTTACCATCCGTCGAATCAGAATACGCAGACGGGAAAGCTTACGCGAGAAATGTTTGTGAAGATATTTAAGCAGGCGGCAAGACTTGCCGATGAGTAGGTTGAGGCGCCGCCGGAGCCGGACCGTTGCACCCTGCCCCATCACTGGGGTCACAATGGAGAAACCGGGGTCACGAACCGGGGCGGCGCCGATTCATGCGGGCGAATCTCCCACGCCCCACAGGGCAAAACCCAACGAAAATCGAGCCAATGTTCCGACCGGAACATATGTGCAATATGTTCCAACTGGAACATTTGTCCCGGCAATGGCGTACGGATATTTATGTATGTATAATGCTCGTAAATGAAACGAGCTAAGGCAGTTAAGAAGGGGCGGCGAGTTACGCGCCAAAAGACGATCAGCCTGAGTGCGGCGGCGGAAGAGCCGAAGCGGCGCTTTACGGTTCCGGAGAGAATGGAGTGGTACAGGCCGATCAAAAAGCCGGTCACGCTGCGTCTGGATGCCGATGTGATTGCCTGGTTCAAGGAATCAGGACGAGGCTACCAGACGCGGATCAATCGCGCGCTGCGGAAACTGATGAAGGATGAAATGAAAGAAGAGAAGAAAAAGTCCGGGGAGTGATCGGGCCGAGCTTGCGGGAGGGGGACTCGAGCTTTACTCGACGCGGGCAGCCGGCCCCGTCCTTGTCTCTCCGTCTCTTGGAGAGACAGGGCGGGGATTTTGATTTTGGTCAGTTGGTCTTCTCAAAATCGTGGGAGTTGCCCTGTGAGTCGAAGTAGTAGCCGGCTACCTTGCCATTGCTGCTGACGCATGTGGGGAACGTTCCCTCCGACCCGGCGCTTGGGTCCTTAAAGTAGCTGACCACCCCGGCGGATGTGCGCTGCCATCCGCGGAAGGTAGTGGAGCTCGTGACCTTGTAGAGGCCCACGACAGTGCCGCTGTCCTCGATGCCCGCCGTCCCTTCGTACCCGGTAATACTGAAGGTTGTGATGTTGCCGAACTGATCTCGGAAGAACGACTGGGTGGTGCTATACCCGGCAATTTGCCCGCTGGAGTTGATCCCTGCTACGAACGTTTCGACCCAGTCAGGTACCGCGAAAGTAGTGATGTTACCCGTGGCGTCCATAACGTACGCGTCGGAATAGGTCGCTCCTACAGCGCTGACGTTATAGCTCCCAGCGACCTCACCGCTCTGGTTAAGCACAGCGCTCGTCACGGCCGAGCCGCCGGGAATGTCGAACGTCGTGAACCCCGCGGACGAACTCCAGGTGAAGCCGTGTTCAATCGAGCTTGAGTCGAAGTACACTCCGGCGATCTCGCCCGCGTCGTTGATGGAAAGCGCCTCCGTTCCCTGCCCGCTCTCGGTCCCGGCTCCGGGAGCGTCGAGCGTCGTGTACTTCGGATTGCGGAGGAAGCCATGGAGCACGCCGTTTTGGCCGTAGTAGTAGCCCGCAATCCATCCCGAGTCGCTGATGCTCAACGGGATCGTTCTCCACTGACCGGGCACCAAAAAGGTTATGACCGACCCGTTCGGCTGGTAGAGGAATCCATAGTACGCGTCCAATTGGCCGCCTGTGCTGTACCAGCCGGTGACCGATCCCCACTTATTCACCGCTTGCGGGAGCCCGCCTCCGCTGGAACCGGGGACGTCGAAGGTTATGTATGTGCTGGCGACTACGGTCGAAGGCGTGGCAAGCGCAAGACAGACCAGTGCGGCCAGAGAGAGAACAAGAGCCTTGTGCATGGGATTCTCCTTCAAATTCTCATGACTCTGGGGGATGAGCCGTCGTGCATCGGGGGGCTTGCGCAAGAAATGTACGCTACCCATCCGGCATCGCGCAAGGTAAAAGGTGAATCGGGAACATGTTGAAGTGGGGCCAAAAGTCTCTCCTGCAGCCTCATCAGGGCAAAGTGAGCGTCCACTGTCTCGGTGCCCGTTGCGCATGAAGTGTAGGTCCCGGAGACATCCAAGGTCTGGGTCGACGCTTGCCAAAAAGTGACCAGCCCCGTTGTGTTGTTCGGCAGCCCCGTGCGCGGATTGGCCGCCGCACACGACGGCCAGCGCCCACCTGGCTACTTTAACTTCGTCACCGTTACCTCGAGTTGGAACTGGCGATCGGAAGTGGGGTCGTCGGCGCTGCCGATCACGATTGGCTTCCCGGGTGCCAAGACGGTGCTGCCTTCCATCTTGATTTGGCGAATCACCGGATCCGAAATGCCATAGGTTTCATGACGCGGACCCTCATCGATGTTGCTGACCTCGGCGCCCGCTTGCAACTCCAACTCATCGCTCCGATCCTTCATGGAACACCAGATGTGCGTGCCAACGTCCAGATATTGAAATTGCGTGCTGACGGCTGCGTTCGTCGACGTGTTTGTCGGATATGAACCAGTGGCTACTGGAATCCGCGAACCAATCTTAATCTCTTGCCTCTCTCCGGGGACGTCAAGAGTTATCGAGTAGTGCCGGGTGTTAATTTTCTTTTCTCCCTGCAGTTCATTGAGAGAGAAATCGAGACGATAGGCATGCACTGGCTTCTCCGTTGAGTCTGCCTTGTGCGATGAGTCTTGCGCCAGCAGCGGCTTCACGCCACAGCATAGCGCCACAGTTACCACAACAAGCGATACCACGATTGCTTTTCGCATAAATCTGTTCTCACCTTTCCTGTTGATCGGGTTGATTTGAATTCGTCCCTGCAGGCTGACCTCCGCCAAGTTTTTCCATTTCCTGCTCAAATTCGGTTTGCTCTTTCGCTATCATTACCGCTTCCTGCGGGAAGTCCTGAACGTAGCGAACCAGAAGCTTTTCTTCCTTAGTGAGCGGGCGAGGCGAAGGAAAATGATCGAGCCTGGGCCCGGATGCGGCGACGGCCTGGCGAACGCGAACGCCGTGTTTTGCAGGCTTCTCCGTGGCTGCCTTTGCCGTTACTGTGTTTACGCTGGCGCGAGCCGGGCTGCCGGTGTGATTTGCCGCAATGCGTGTTCCGGTCTGCTTGTCGCTTTGCATTCTTGTTTGGGGCTGATGCCTGCTGGTATTAGGCGTTGGCTTTCCAGTTCTCCACATGAAGGATACAGCTGCGACAATTAGTACTGCTGCGGTAGCTCCAAGAGCCGGCCAGCGCCAACCTACGCGGACTGAAGCATGATGCTGCTCCGCCCGAAGATTCGCAAGGACGCGAGCATCTAGCCCTGCCCTGGGCTCAACCGCCGTGTACTTCGCGAGGGCGGCATTGATTTCCCGGTCGAACTTGCCGTTCTCCGAATTCCGCCGGTTCATGCTGTCTTGCCCGGGATTGTTGTTTGTCATTTTCAACCTCCATTTGCCGGTCCTCGGGGCTAAAGAGAATGATGGAACAAGTGCCGTCCCTTGCGGGACTCGTTCTTTCCCTCGCCCTTACCCCGGACTTACGTCCGGGGCTAATGAATGCCGTCGCTTCGCGACTCAGTGCTTTTCGCCAGCTTCTCCTTCAAAATTTGTCGTGCGCGGAACACTCGTGATCGGACTGCGGCTTCGTTGATTCCTAGTGTTGCTCCTACTTCGCGCGGCGACATTTCTTCTATGGCCGACAGGATCAGCGGTTCGCGCAGCTTCTGCGGCAGGGCTGCGATCAAGCGTTCGAGCAGCGCGCCGACCTGCGAGCCGTGCATCGCTTCATCTGCCGGTGCGTTTGTTGACTGTACTTCTGCAAGCGGCTTCTCGGACTCCTCGAGCGAGAACTCCCGCTTGCGGCCGCGCTGCTTACTCCGGTCGACTGCCACTCGCCATGCGATACGCGCGAGCCAGGTTTTCGGATCTTCCACCTTATCCAGCTTGCGGCTGTAACGAAGGACCCGGAGAAACGTTTCCTGGGTGGCGTCCTCGGCATCGTGATGGCTTCTGAGGGCGGCATAGGCGATGCGGTAGACCAGGCGCGAATGCTGCCGGACGAGGTCTTCGAGGGTTTCGTCTTGACTTTCGTCTCGACTGCACGGCACCGTCACGGCCTCGCTCAGGACTGCCTCTCCCGTCACCAATTGCTTGACCTCAATCATGAAGACCGCCGGGACACTTGGTTTGTTCAGGTATTTCTTGGGGAGAACGGTTGGAGAGGGATTGCTTGCAGGGATGAAGGATCAGCATTGTTTTAGGTGGCGAAACAGCGGGTTCCTCCCTCCGGTCGGAATGACAAATGTAGTGGAATGCAAGAACTGAAACCTAGAAGCCCACCATGACTGGCTCCGGTTCCAGGCGGACGCCCCAGATTTCTTCCACGCGATGCTGGATCTGGTCTTTCAGGGCTAGAACGTCGGCGGCTGTGGCTGCGCCGCGATTCACGATGGCCAGCGCGTGCCGGGTGGAAATGCCGACGCGGCCGAAGCCGAAACCTTTGGCGAATCCGGAGCGCTCGACGAGCCAGGCTGCGGAAACTTTTTTGCGGGTTTCGAGGGCGGGATAGCTGGGCAGGGCTAATCCTCGCGCGGCGGCGCGCTGCTTCAAATCTTCGTGTTGTTGTTCGGAGAGCACAGGGTTCTTGAAGAACGAGCCTGCGCTCATGCAATCCGGGTCTCCGGGGGTGATGAGCATGCCCTTGCGGGCGCGGATGTGGCGCACGGCCTCGCGCGTTTCGGCGAGATTCGGCGGAGTTTCACGGCCCTCGAAATGCCGCTGGAGATCGGCATAGGCGATGCGCGGTTTGCCCCCGGGCGTGAGTGCGTAAGTGACGCGGAGGACGATGAAGCGTCCGCGCTCGGTGGTGTTGAAGATGCTGGTGCGGTAGCTGAAGCCGCAGGCTTCGGGGCAAAGCTCGCGCACCTGATTATCGTTTAGATCGAGAACCTGTACCGATGCGATGGTCTCGGCGACTTCCTGCCCGTAGGCGCCGACGTTCTGCACCGGTGTGCCGCCTACGCTGCCGGGAATGCCACTCAGGCATTCGACGCCGGCGCAGCGGGCCATTACCGTGTGGGAGACGAACTTGTCCCAGGACTCGCCGGCACCGGCGTCAAAAAGAATTTTGCCTTCGTGATCGTGGCCGCTGCGCTGGACTTCACTAATGCCTTGAGTCGCGATCTTTAACACCAGGCCCGGCCAGCCGGCGTCGGCGACCACCAAGTTGCTGCCGCCGCCGAGAATAAACAGAGGCAGATTGCGCGAGCGTGCGAAGGTGACGGCCTGCTGCACTTCACTGATATTTTCGGCTTCGACGAAATACTTCGCCGGACCTCCGATTTTGAGGGTGGTGAGCGGCGCGAGCGGAATGTTTTCGAGCACGAGCACGAATTATTTTCAAATATACACACGGGGGGAAGCGGGCGCACGGGCTGGCGGGTTACGGGAGTACAACAGGGACATGCGTTTGGTACAAGACGAATGCTGGTGAGATATTCTCATCAATCAGAGATCCAGGAAGGCGCGGACTGAAGTCATATCCTCGTCGGCGCGAATGCGAAAGCCATTGCGCCGGAAAACGAGCTGCATGCCGATGTTGTCGGTCAGCATTTCGGCGGACAAGTGGCTCAACTTTTCATCCCGGGCGACCTGCACCAAGCGGCGGACAAGTTCATATCCGAGTCCAAGTTTCTGATATTGATCCGAGACCAGGGCAGCGACTTCGGCTTCATTGCGGGTGTGAAGTTTGCTCATGCGGCCGACGGCGATGATTCTGCGTTCTCCGGCGCCTGGATCGGTAAGCTCGGCGACCAGGGCCATTTCGCGGTCGTAGTCACCGAAGCAGATGCGCAGGAGCCGTTCATGGTCCACTCGGCGGTTCAGGCTGAGAGAGGCGAAGAAGCGCAAATAGACGCTGCGATCGGAAAGCGTCTCGTGAAACTTCACCATCAGCGGTTCGTCTTCCGGACGGATGGGGCGGATGGTCACTTGATTCCCATCCTTCATGGTCCAGAGGGAGACGTACTGTAAGGGATAGGGGCGGATCGCGGGCTTAGGCAACTGTTCGAGAGTTACAGCGGGGCCGTGCAAAACAATTCTGGCATCGAGGGCGAGCAGGCGGTCGGGTGAAGCGAGCAGGGGATTGATGTCAATCTCCGCAATCCAGGGCTGTTCGAGCACGAGCCGGCTAAAGCGGACTATTACGTGCTCGAGGGCGGCCATGTTGATGGGCTTGCGTCCGCGAACTCCTTTGAGGGCAGTGAAGACGCGGGTTTGCTCCATCATTCTCTGCGCGAGAGTGGTATTGAGCGGCGGAAGCGCCAGGGCGCGGTCGCGATACACTTCGACCAACTGTCCGCCGGAGCCGAACAATACGACCGGCCCGAACTGAGGATCGACGATGCTGCCGAGGATTAATTCGTAGCCGTCCAGCTTTACCATGGGTTGCACGGTCACGCCGTTGAACTGATCTGGACCGGCTTTCGCCGCGACCGAAGACTGAATGGCGCGATAAGCGGAGCGGACCGCCGCTTCATCTTGCAGGTTCAGTTGGACTCCGCCGACATCCGATTTGTGGGTGATGGCTTTCGCGTCTACCTTCAGCACAACCGGGAAGCCGATTTCGGAAGCGAGCCTGGCCGCGGCGTCTTCACTGGCCGCGAAGCGCGTCTCCACGATGGGGATTTCGTAGAGTGACAACAACTGCTTCGATTCGAGTTCGTTGAGCAGCACGCGGCCATGGCTGCGCGCATTCTGAATGGTCTGCTCCACCTGACTGCGGGATGCGATGGCCAGCTCAGATTGCTCGGTAAGGGTGGGAGTTTCGTAGAGTCCGCGCAGGTTGTAGGCGTAGCGCCACATGTAGGTGAAGGCGCGGGCCGCGGTATCGGGATAAGCAAAGGTGGGAATGCCCGCCGAGTTCAGCGTGGCCTCGCCGGCGGCAACGCTGCTCCCTCCCATCCAGCTGGCAAGCACGGGCTTGCCCGATCCTTTGGCGTAGGGCTTCAGGCGTTCTGCAATCTGGGCAGCGTCGGTCATCGCCTGCGGGGCAAGGATGACGAGCAGGCCGTCGCTGTTTGGATCTTGCGAAGCGATTTCTATGGAGCGGGCATAGCGGTCCGCATCGGCGTCGCCGAGAATGTCTATGGGATTGTTGTGACTCCAGTGGGCGGGAAGGAATTCATTCAGGCGGTTCAGGTTCTCGGGGGAAAGATCGGCGAGTTCTCCGCCGTTAGCAACGAGGGAGTCCGTGGCCAGGACTCCAGGGCCGCCAGCGTTGGTCAGAATGGTGAGCCGCGGCCCTTTGGGGCGAGGCTGGCGGCCGAGCACTTCCGCCATATAGAAAAGGTCGGCGATATTGTGAACGCGCAGAACTCCGGAGCGGCGGAAGGCTGCTTCCAGCACTTCGTCGCTGCCGGTCATGGCGCCGGTGTGCGAAGCTGCGGCGCGAGACGCGGCTTCCGAGCGGCCGGCCTTGATCACGATGATGGGCTTGGTGAGCGCGACTTCGCGAGCGGCGGACAGGAACGAGCGCGCATCCCCGATCGATTCCATGTAAAGCAGAATGCTCTTGGTGTGGGGATCGTCGCCGAAGTAGTAGATCAAATCGCCCCAGCTGACATCGAGCATGGAGCCGGTGGAAATGATTGCGCTGAAGCTGACTTCCTCGCGCTGGCTCCAGTCGAGGATGGCGCTCAACAGGGCCCCGCTCTGGCTGAGGAAGGCGACGTTGCCGGCGCGCGGCGCATCTTTGGCGAAGGTGGCATTTAAGCCAATCGCCGGGTTCATAATGCCGAGACAGTTGGGGCCGATCAGGCGCATGGAGCCGCGGCGCAACTGCGTTTGAATTTGCCGTTCGAGTTCCGCGCCTTCCGCGCCGTTCTCTTTGAATCCGGCAGAAACTACAACCGCGGACCTGACGCCGGCATCCACACACTCGCCAATGAGCGGCGGGACGGTCGCGGCGGGCGTGGCGACCACGGCCAAATCCACGGGTTGCGGGATATCGCGAATACTCTTGTAAGCTTTGACTCCCAGCACTTCCTCACGCTTGGCATTTACGGCATACACTTTGCCCTTGAACCGGCCGTGCAGCAGGTTCTCCAGAACGGTGCGGCCTACGGTGCCGGGACGATCAGTGGCGCCGATGACGGCCACCGACGCGGGAGTGAACATCGCGTCCAGGCCGTACTTCGGTGGGGATGCCGGTTGTTCCTGGTTTGGCAGTTGCCCCACGAGACCAGTCTCGGTCGAACCCATAAAAGCTCCTCATCTCTCAACCCAGCCGCAGCGAAAATCGCCACTCAAGGATAAGGATAGACTATTGGAGAATAGTAGGATTGCCGTCGAGGTTCAGATCGTGACTGCGCTGAACGTCGAACCCTTTTTCCACACGGCTATTCGCAGTATTGTTTGTGCGGCCCGCAGTGCGGGCTGCAGTTACGCCGGGCTCCCGCTGGCGGATATCGCAACCTTCACTGCCGGTTCAAAGGTCTGCTTGACCGCCAGCGCGCGCGCCACCAGGCACAATCCTTTGGCTTTGTTCAAGAGCTTGATGGCCCGCGCTTGTTCTTCTTCGCGAGGAATGATCAGGTTCGCACGGATGGACACTTCGCCAAGGTTGTAGCCCGACTCAGCCTTGGTGACTATGGCTTCCGCTTCCACTTGCAAGTCGGTGTACGCAAGCTTCGAGTAATCGGCGAGTGCGCGGAACGTGGTGGTGTAGCAACTGGCGATGGCGCCCAGCAGCAGATCCTCTGGCGTCCATCGTCCTTCCAATCCGCCAAAAGCGGGCGGCGCAGTGAAATGAATCGCATTGGGCGCGGAGCTGGATTTTGCAATGCCGGTGCGGCCCGAGGCCCACCATGCCTCAACTCGAAATCGATGTGCTTCTTCCATGGAGCTATCACCTTCCTGCGCTTGTGCGCATTTCCAAGTCACGGCATGCAGCAACGATCCGGCCATAAGACTCGGCCATAAGATTGGAACATTATGGCGATCGCGGTCTGTGCCTCTGCTGGTCGCCATTCAGCGGGAATGGACGGTGGGCTCGCGGCTGGATAGTTGTTATCCACGCCGGTACCAGCAGGAGGAATTCCGCTTACTTTGGATTCTCTCCGCAGATGGGCCTGCGGACCATGCTTGAAGTCACAGTTTCCGGTGATTCTGGTCACTACGTGCGCGGTGGTACAATTCGTGCAGGCGACAGTGCCCTATGCGCGCTCCTTATGGGCTGAATATCCTCGACAACTGCCTCACCTGTCCGGTGCGGGAAGAGCATCTATTCTGCAATCTTCCTGTGGCCGCGGTGCAGCGGTTGAATGACATCCGATCCACTGCGGTCTACCCGAAATCTGCGATGCTGTTTATCGAGGGGCAGCAGCCCCGCGGGGTATTTGTGCTATGCGCGGGGAAGGCGAAACTCTCAACGTCTTCCGCGGAAGGCAAAACCATCATCACTAAGATCTCGGAAGCGGGCGATGTTCTGGGGCTCAACGCCACAATCTCCAACCGGCCTTATGAAGTGACTGCGGAGATGCTGGAGCCGGGGCAGGTGAATTTCATCACCCGGGATGCGTTACTCCATTTTCTGCGCGAGTATGGGGAAGTGGCGGTGAGAGTGGCGGAACAACTAAGCCGCAATTACTACACGGCGTATGAGGAGATTCGCACGCTGGGGCTTACCAGTTCGCCCTCGGAAAAGTTCGCCAGATTACTGCTGGGATGGTGCAACACCGGCGTTGGCAATGGCGATTCTCTGCAGGTGAAGATGACGCTTACGCACGTGGAGATCGCCGAGATGATCGGCACGACGCGTGAAACCGTGAGCCGTTTGTTCTCCGATTTCAAGAAACGGCAGTTGCTGCAGTTGAAAGGCGCGACCCTGGTGATCCGCAACAAGGCCGCGCTGGAAAAAATGGTCCACTCCTGACGCGGGGTTTCTGCTCGCACTTCGTGTTTCACAATGCGGTAGCCGGCGCGGGCTATGCCACTTGTTCCTTTTCGAGCCGGCTGATTTCGCGATGGAGCCAGTCGACAAGAGCCTCTTCTATTTCCTTCTGCGTGGCGGTGCGGTAGAGGAAATCCACAGTATCGCCTCTGGCATTCAGCGGAATGAATCGGCACGGAATTTCTTCTTTGCGCAGTTCCAGCGGGACAAGTGGCGTCAGCAGGCATTCACCGCAGGGATGCGGGCGCGCAGCATCGCTGAAGTTCAGGCATGTGGGAGAATCCTCGAAAATATACGGGGCGCGCCAAGGTGCGTGTGGCGAGCGGCCATAGCCACCATCTTCCACGAACTTCAACTCGAACCGCAGGGTCTCAAGAAGGTCGCGATTGTTGTTCGACATAGCCTACCCTCCTTCTCAGCATAGCTTGGCAGCGCACAGCCGGGTTTCACAGGACGAAGATCACAGAGCTGTGTGATCAGAATCACTCCGGCCGGATCGAGTGCTTCTGATCGTGTACTTGTGCAACCGCTGACATATAAGTACCTCCTGCCCAGTCACGCTGAATCCCACCGCCTGGCGGGGATCGCCCGTTTTTCAGGTACCGAACGTTGCTGTAAGGGAACGACCACGATTCCAGATGAGTCAGAAATGACAGTCATTTTTCTCGAGCACTCGCCGCAGAGCCAGAAGCGCTCAAGCGTGCGTCGGTCGTAACTCTCTTGGCTGTCCAGTGCGGTCGATTCAATGGTTAGGTGGAAGAGTGTGCCGTCATGCAAATAGCGGAACGTGGCCGAGCAGGCGGGATTCGCACACTTGGAAAGCATAACCGACTCCAGAGTTTGCGCGTCCGAGGTCCGGATGCCTGAACATCAGAAAGTCGAACTTCCATTTTAAGTATGCGGCTTCCCTGTCCATCCTGCCGTGACGATAGTCACCAATTGATGTGACTGGGAGAAGGAGCGAAATGTGCCAAGGCTCACGAACTATCTGGCGCAGCAATGTAGCGGTGATTCCAGGAGTGGCGAATGCTTGGTGATCTTGCTCTCACTTGCGTGTGATTCGTGTCACAGCCCAGGGGGCGTCGTGTTCCGGAGAATAGAGCTTTGAGGCAAACCTTTGGCAAACGTGGGGAAACATGTTCAAAATTCTGCACGCTGAGTTCCTGGCGCCGGGCATCAAGCGGTTCGTGATCGAAGCGCCACGCATTGCACGCAAACAAAAACCGGGACAGTTCGTAATCCTGCGGCTGTACGAGCAGGGCGAACGGATTCCGATCACGATTGAACACTCCGATCCGGAGCGCGGAGCGATTGGCATTGTGGTGCAGTCGGCGGGCAAGACCACCAACATGCTTAATTCGCTGAATACCGGCGACAGCATTCTGGATGTGGTGGGGCCGCTGGGGAAGCCTTCGGAGATCGAGAAGTTCGGCACCGTGGTAGTGATGGGCGGCGGCGTAGGCACGGCGATGGCGTATCCGACCGCGTCGGCGCTCAAACGGGCGGGCAATCGCGTGATCTCGATCGTTGGGGCGCGGAACAAAGAGCTGGTGATTCTGGAGCGCGAACTGCGCGAGGTCAGCGATGCGCTGATGATCACCACCGATGACGGAACCTATGCCGACAAAGGGTTTGTTACCGACAAGCTGAAACAGTTGATCGAGAACGGCACGCGCATTGACCTGGTGCTGGCGATCGGTCCGATCCCGATGATGCGAGCGGTGGCGGAGATGACGCGAAAAGAACACATCCGCACCATCGTGAGCTTGAATCCGATCATGATCGATGGCACCGGCATGTGCGGCGGCTGCCGCGTGCTGGTGGATGGAAAGAGCGAGTTTGCCTGCGTGGATGGTCCCGAGTTTGATGCCCACCGCGTGGATTTCGCCGTGCTGGTGCAGCGCAATTCGATGTACCGGGCGGCGGAGCAGAAGTCGATGGAAGAATATCAGCGCGAGAAGCTACCGCTCGATAGCGGTTCTGCCGAAGGAAAGAGTACATGCGCGTTGCAGGGAGGCGGCCGGTGACCCAGCCTACAAAGTCCTCTTCGCTGAATGTTATCCCGCTAAAAGAGCGGATGAAGATTCCCCGGCAGCACATGCTGGAGCAGTGTGCGGAAGAGCGCGCCCACAATTTCACCGAGGTGAACCTGGGCTACTCCGAGGAACTGGCGCGGCAGGAAGCGCTGCGCTGTTTGGAGTGCGCCAAGCCGGCTTGTACGAAAGATTGTCCGGTGGGCGTGAAGGTGAAGGATTTCGTCGAGCTTATTGTGGCCGGCGATTACCTGGGCGCGGCCGCGAAGATTCGCGAAGACAACGTGCTGCCGGCCATCACCGGGCGCGTGTGCCCGCAGGAAGATCACTGCGAAGGCGGTTGTTTGATGGGGAAAAAAGTTCAGCCGCTGGGCATAGGTTATCTGGAGCGCTTTGTCGCGGACTACGAACAGCGGCATCTGGATATCAGCAATCTGCCGAAAGCGGCGCCGACGGGCAAGAAAGTCGCGATCGTGGGCAGCGGGCCGTCTGGCCTGACGGCGGCGGGCGATCTGGTGCAGAAGGGACATCGAGTGCATGTGTTCGAGGCGCTGCACACACCGGGAGGAGTTCTGGTGTATGGCATTCCGGAATTCCGGCTGCCGAAACAGATCATCAGCGAGCAAATCGATTACATGCGCGCTATGGGCGTGGAGTTCGAGACGGATGTTGTCGTGGGACGCACGGTCACCATCGACGAGTTGATGAGCGAGGAAGGCTACGACGCGGTGTTCATCGGCACTGGCGCGGGACTGCCGCAGTTCATGGGGATTCCCGGCGAACACCTGAACGGAGTTTATTCGGCGAACGAATTCTTGACGCGCATCAACCTGATGCATGCATACGAGTTTCCGAAGTACGACGAGCCCATGGTGGATTTCCGGGGCAAGAATGTGGCTGTGATCGGCGGCGGGAACACAGCGCTGGATGCGATCAGGTCGGCGTTGCGGTTGGGAGCGGGAAAGGCGTTCGTTCTCTACCGCCGCAGCGAGGCGGAGATGCCGGCGCGCAAAGAAGAAGTGAAACACGCGCAGCAGGAAGGGATCGAATTCCAGGTGCTTGCCGCACCGCTCGAGTTCCTGGACGACGGCAAGGGTTGGTTGGCCGGCGCACGCTGCCAGAAGATGGCTCTCGGCGAACCGGATGCTTCTGGAAGACGGCGTCCGGTTCCGATTGAAGGCTCGGAGTACGAAATTCCTCTTGCCGTGGCGGTCATCGCGATCGGGACGAGCGCCAATCCGATTGTGCAGAGCACGACGCCGGGTTTGAACACCAATAAGCGCAATTACATTGAGGCGGACGTGGCCACGCAGCGCACTTCGCGAAAAGGTGTTTTCGCGGGCGGCGACATCGTTACTGGAAGCGCGACCGTGATCCTGGCTATGGGCGCGGGACGGCGCGCTGCGAAGTCGATCGACGAGTATCTCACTTCCGGTGAGTGGTGAGTGCGTGATGTGATGCGCCTCACCCGGAGAGTTGTCTAAGATCACCGCCATAGGAGGCAATAAGATTTCTAATCGAATTGACCGGGTGCGCGGCCGGAACGGCAGGAATTCGCGCTGGAGGAGTCAATGACCGACCAGGACCTTCTCAGGTGTCCGTTGCTGCAGGGAATCGATCCTATGCGCCGGGCCGAACTGCTAGGGCTGCTGAATGACAGCAATCTCCGGGAAAAGCTGGAGCAATGCCTGGCGGAACGCCCGGTGGCCGAGGACTCGGCTAAGCAGCCGCCAGCACATTGTGTTCCGGCACGGCAGCCGGGGGATTTTGAAAAACAGGTACGCAGCTGGAACCCGCAACTCTCGACCTGGAACAGAAGTCCGAAGGAGTAAACCGGGCGCGAGGAGATGCGGCGAGTGGGGGAACGCTGCGATGACCGATATCGCAGGCAAAAGGGGGAAGGGATGTCGTGGGAACTCGATTACAAATTAAAGTTGAAAACGCCAGATGAGGCGTTGCGTTGTGTGCAGTCGGGGATGCGCGTCTATATTCAGCCGGGTTGCGCCGAACCTGAGACCTTAGTTGAGGCGCTGATGCGCCGCGGTCCTTTCGTGGACGACGTGGAAATCGTTCACATGATGACCATGGGAGTAGCTCCGTATGTGTCTCCGGAGATGGCGGGGCACTTCCGGCACAATGCAATGTTCATCGGCCCCAATGTGCGCGAAGCCATCAATGAAGGCCGGGCCGATTACACGCCGATCTACCTGAGTGAGATCGAAGGACTCTTCGAGAGCGGCGCCATGCCGATCGATGTGGCGCTGGTGGAACTTTCCCCGCCTGACTCACATGGTTTCTGCAGCTTCGGCGTGGGTGTGGATACGTCGCTCACCGCCGCCAAGTGTGCACGATTCGTGGTGGCGCAAATCAACGATCAGATGCCGCGCACCTACGGAGACAGCTTTATTCATGTGACGGATCTGGACGCCGTCGTAGATTCTTCCCGGCCTCTTTGCCCCATGAAGCAACCGCTCATCACGGACTTGCATAAGGCCATCGCCCGCAACGTGGCAGGTTTGATTGACGACGGAGCTGTAATACAGACCGGCATTGGCGGAATTCCGGACGCGGTCCTGCCGTTCCTCATGGGCCGCAAGGATCTCGCGGTGCACAGCGAACTGGTGTCCGACGGCGTGATTTCTCTGATCGAAGCTGGCGTGATTACGGGCGCGCGCAAGAACTTCAAGCCGCGTAAGATCATCCTGGGATTTGCCCTCGGCACAAAAAAGCTGTTCGACTTCCTGGACAATAATCCGATCTTCGAGTTTCGACCTACGGCCTACACTAACGATCCTGGACAAATTGCCCGCAACGACAACATGGTGGCAATCAACTCCGCGCTGCAGGTCGACCTCACGGGTCAGGTCTGTTCCGATTCCATCGGAAACCAGTTTTATAGCGGCATCGGCGGGCAGGTGGACTTCATCCGCGGAGCCTCGCGCTCGAAGGGTGGCAAGCCGATCATTGCCCTCTCCTCGACCGCCAAGAATGGCACGATCTCGCGCATTGTGCCCATGCTGAGTCCGGGCGCGGGGGTGGTCACGTCGCGCGGGTTGATTCGTTATGTCGTGACCGAACACGGGGTTGCGTATCTTCACGGCAAGACCGTACGTGAACGCGCGCAGGCGCTCATCAACATTGCGCATCCCAAGTTTCGGGAAGAACTTTATCAATACTGCGAGAAAACCAAGTGGCTGCAGCGGCCCTTGGTGGCAGCTGGATCCGATTTTCAGATTCAGCCACTATCAGGCTCTTAGCTGCGCGAGGCGACGAGGTAAACGAGAAAACGCGGAGAGCAAGAACGAACTGCATGACAACGAGGTGAAGCATGGCGGGCCAGGCGCGCGGTAAGGTCACGGTGGATGTAGAAGAGTGCAAGGGCTGCGGGCTATGCGTGGAGTCCTGCCCGCCCAAGTGTTTGGAGCTTGCGCCGGAGTTGAGCGCCTACGGAGTTCACCCGGCGCGCTACACAGGCGAGGACTGCACCGGTTGTGGAATCTGCTTTTATTGCTGCCCGGAACCGGGAGCGATTACGGTTTACCGCATAAAAGCGAAAGCGAATGTGCTTGCAGCTGTGAGAGGAGGCGAACATGCGGCAACTGTGTAAGGGAAACGTCGCAGTGGTGAAGGGCGCGATCCTGGCCGGATGCCGCGCCTACTATGGATATCCCATTACTCCCGCCAGCGAAATTGCCGAGTCGGCTGCGCTCTACTTTCCGCAGGTGGGGGGAACTTTTCTGCAAGCGGAGAGCGAAGTCGCCGCCATCAACATGGTGTATGGAGCGGCGGCGGCCGGGATGCGCGTCATGACCGGATCTTCCGGCCCCGGGCTCAGCTTGATGCAGGAAGGCATGTCGTATCTGGCGGGTGCGGAACTGCCGTGCGTGATTGTGGATGTAATGCGCGGCGGGCCGGGGCTGGGCAACATTGCTCCTGAACAAAGCGATTACTTTGCCATGGTAAAGGGCGGAGGCCACGGCAACTACCGCAACCTCGTGCTGGCTCCCGCGTCGGTGCAAGAGATGGCGGATCTTACGATGCTGGCATTCGATCTGGCCGACAAATACCGCAATCCAGCGGTGGTGCTGGCCGACGGTTTCATTGGACAAATGATGGAACCACTCGATCTCGAATATCGGGAGATTCAGCCACCTGAAAAGTTGTGGGCGGTGAAGGGAACGCCAGAGACCCGCGCCAACCTGGTCACTTCGATTTACTTGACAACCGATGAATTAGAAGACCACCAGCGCAGGATGGAAGCCAAATACATGCGCGCTCAGGAAGCGGAGCCGCGCTGTGAGCTTTGCCGCACCGAGGATGCCGAGGTGCTGCTGGTCGGCTACGGCATTATTTCGCGGGTATTGCTCTCCACGGTCGAAGCGCTGCGCAAGGAAGGCGTGAAAGCCGGACTGTTCCGTCCTATCACGTTGTGGCCGTATCCTTCGAAGGCGCTGGCGAAAGCGGCACGCAGGGTGGAAAAAGTGATTGTCGTGGAATTGAGCAACGGACAGATGCTGGAAGATGTGCGCCTGGCGCTGAATGGCAAGGTGCCGGTGGAGTTCTACGGCCGGGTAGGAGGCAACGTGCCGTCGGTTGCGGAGTTGCAACAGCAGGTCTTGGAGCGCATTGCTGTCGCGGTCTGAGACCATGTGCGCTGAGACTAGGTGCGTGAGAATCTGGTCCGAAGAAGGACGAAGAAAATGGCAGACGATAATGTGATCAGCGTGATGGATCCCGAAGTAAAACCTGAGCCGACTTCCGCAGCAGGCCCCGAAGTTAACGGCGGCGGATATGAAGTGATCCACGAAAGGTCGCCGCTGTTCTATGACCTGTACGAGCGCAAATCAGAACTGAAGCACCAGACCCATTACTGCCCCGGCTGCGGGCACGGTGTGGCGCACAAGCTGATTGCCGAAGCGCTAGCGGATCTGGGCTTACAGGACAAGACGATTTTCGTGAGTCCTGTGGGTTGCTCAGTGTTTGCCTACTACTATTTTGATGTGGGCAATGTGCAGGTGGCGCACGGCCGTGCGCCCGCTTCGGCCACGGGAATCAAGCGGTCTTGTCCCGATAAGATTGTCATTTCTTATCAAGGCGACGGCGACCTGGCTGCAATCGGCACCGCTGAAATCGTGCATGCCGCCAATCGAGGCGAAAAGATCACCGTCTTCTTCGTGAATAACGGAATCTACGGCATGACCGGCGGGCAGATGGCGCCCACGACTCTGGTCGGGCAGAAGAGCACCACTTCTCCCTGGGGGCGGAGGCCGTCGAATGAAGGCTTTCCCTTGCACATGGCGGAACTTCTCGCCACCCTGGAAGCGCCGGCGTATATCGAACGCGTGGCGCTTTCCGACAACAAGAACATTATGAAAGCGCGGCGGGCGATCCGCAAAGCGCTCGAGGCGCAGCGGGATGGCACGGGCTTTTCGTTTGTCGAGATTTTGTCGCCGTGCCCCACAATCTGGGGCAAAGACCCGGTGGAAGCGCGGCGCTGGGTTCTGGATAAGATGATTCCAACTTTTCCGCTGAATGTCTTCCGCGACCGCAAGCCGGAAATTCCAGGCGGGAATGAACCGCCGCAGCGTGCCGTTGCAGACGTACTTGATCTTACTGCGAAGGATGGCGCGCGCCGTAACTCCAACTCGAAACACGCTCACCACTTCAAAGACATCAGGATCAAAGTCGCAGGCTTCGGAGGACAGGGCGTGCTGTTGCTGGGACAACTCCTCATTGAGATGGGTATGAGGGAGCAGTTGGAAGTGAGCTGGCTGCCGTCGTATGGGCCGGAGATGCGCTCGGGCAGCGCCCACTGCCATGTGTGCCTGTCGAAAGAACGGATCGGCTCGCCCCTGGTTTCGCACTCCGATGTGCTGGTGGCCATGAATGAGTTCTCGCTGCGGAAGTTTGCCCACGAAGTCGTGAGCGGTGGGCTCATTCTTTATAACGGCGCTAGCGTTCCTGCCGACTTTGCTGTGCCGGGAGTGCAGGTGGTCGCGATTCCGGCCGCGGAAATCGCCGACAAACTCGGTTCGACGAAGGTTGCGAATATTGTGATGATGGGGGCACTGCTCGAAGAGACTGAGTGCCTGTCTTCCTCAACTGCGTTAAGCGTACTCGAAGACAAAGTGAAAAAAATCGAACTGCTTGAAATTGACCGCAAGGCGCTCTCCGCCGGCCGCCTGTTCATCGATGACCAGGCGCACATCGGCGCGGTGAGCCAGCCTGACGGCTTCGCTTGAAAGCGGATTCGCTTAAATAAGGAAAGGCCTCCATGTCGACCGCGTGGACTGCACGTTATGCACTGCGCACCAAGGGCATTACCAGTTCTCAAATCCGCGAGCTGTTGAAAATTACCCAAAGACCCGGAATGATTTCTTTTGCCGGCGGCTTGCCCGCGCCCGATGTATTTCCCATCCAACGTTTTGAGGAAGCCTGCCACAAGGTCCTTACCGACCAGGCAGCTTCCGCCTTGCAGTACGGGGCGACTGAGGGTTACGAACCGCTGCGGGAACTGATTGCGACCAACATGGCGCGCTACGGAATCAAGGCGAAGGCTGAACATGTCTTGATCACTTCGGGTTCGCAACAGGCGCTTGACCTGATTGGCAAGCTGTTTATCAACCGGGGAGATCGCGTGCTGGTGGAAGCGCCGACTTATCTGGGTGCGCTGCAAGCTTTCAACGTGTACGGAGCGGAGTATATCTCCGTTCCGGTCGACGACGATGGCCTTCGCACCGAACTGTTGGAGCAGCCTCTGCGCACCGGGCCGAAGTTCATGTACGTGCTGCCGAACTTCCAGAACCCTGTGGGAACTACGTTGTCGGAAGGGCGTCGGCACGAACTGGTGCTGCTCGCCGATAAGTATGGAATTCCGATTGTCGAAGATGATCCTTACGGCCAGCTACGTTATGAAGGTGAGCATCTGCCGCCTCTGGTCGTGCTCGACCGCGAGAACCTGCGGCGCGACGGCGGCTATTTCATTGGCAACGTGATTTACCTGAGTACGTTCTCGAAGACGCTGGCTCCGGGGCTTCGACTGGGATGGATCGTCGCTCCGCCTGAGATCATCGGTAAGCTGGCGCAACTCAAGCAGGGCGCCGATTTGCACACTTCGACCTTCACGCAATTCGTGGCCTACGAAGTCGCGCGCGACGGATTCCTCGACCAGCACGTCAGGCTGATTCGGAGGATCTATCGCGAACGCCGCGACGTAATGCTCGAGGCGCTGAGGGAATTCTTCCCGCCCGCGGTAACATGGACTCATCCTCAAGGAGGATTGTTCCTCTGGGTTACTCTGCCCGAAGGTTTGGACATGCAGGCGGTGTTTCGCTCAGCGCTCGAACAGAATGTGGCGTTCGTGCCGGGCGATTCCTTCTATGCCAACGATGGCCGCGAAGGCACTCGCCACATGCGGTTGAATTTCTCCAACGCCGCTCCCGAGCAAATCCGCGAGGGCATACGCCGTTTGGCTGCGGCAGTGAAAAGCCATCTTACAGCCGCGCCGCTCCCGTCAGAGTTGCCGGTCGAAGTGTAGCGGCGCGTGGAACTCGAAATTTCGTGAGAGCCGAGGGGTAGCCTTCGACCATCCCTTGCTGTGACTATTCCTCACTTCAGGCCGAAGGCGTAAACGACGCCAGTCTGCGAGCCGAAGTACACCGTCCCATTCACGACGGCGGGCCCGGATTGCGCGAAATAGTTGGTGTCGAAGCTCCACAGCAGTTCGCCGGTGCGGGCGTTGAACGCGTACTCGTTGTAATCGTTGGAACCGATATAGACCACCCCATTCGCCACGGCGGGCGCGCAGTACATAAAGCCGCCCGTGGTGTAGCTCCACAGCTTGGCGCCAGTGCTGGCATTGAACGCGTACACCTTGTCATCGTTGGAACCGATATAGACCACGCCATCCGCGACTGCTGGCGCAATCCACACGCCGCCGCCGGTGGTGTAGCTCCACAACTTTGCGCCGGTGCCGGCGTCCAGGGCATACACGTTGTAGTCAACCGAACCGAAATAAACTACCCCATTCGCTATCACGGGCGAACCGTACACCCAGTTGCTGGTGGCATAGCTCCATAGCTTGGCGCCGGTGCTGGCGTTCAGCGCATACAGGTTGCCGTCATCCGAGCCGATGTAAACTACCCCATTCACCACGGCGGGCGAGGAGTCGACCTCGCCGCCGGTGGTGTAGCTCCACAGCAGTGCGCCGGTGTGGGCGTTCAGCGCGTACACGTTGTTGTTCTCGGAGCCGATGTAAACCACTCCGTTCACCACCGCGGGCGAGGAAGAATGAGCGCCAGTGGTGGCGTAGGTCCACTCTAGCGCGCCGGTGCTGGCGTTCAACGCGTACACGTTGCCGCAGCCGAAATAAACCATCCCATTTTCCACTGCGGGTGATGACTGCAAAGGAAAGCAGACGGACGTCTCCCATAGCACGGCTCCGGTGCTGGCGTTCAGCGCATACACGTAGCCGCCGTAGTCGCAGACGTAAACCACCCCATCTACCACTGCAGGTGAGCAAATGGCATAAGCGCCAATGTCGGTGCTCCACTTCATTTGCAGCTTCCCAACGTTGTGGATGTTGAGCACGTTCTCATACGGGTTCCAGCGCTGCATGTCCTGATTGTGGAACTGATTCCAGTTGACGACGACCCCGCCCACAGGCTGCTGACCCCATGCCGCGGACACGAAGCATGCACAGAGAATCAAAACCAAGATACGGATGTGTTTCATGACGAACCTCCAGGAGACAGACTAGTGTTTGGCGAAAATGCTTTTCCCGAGAATTCGGGTCATTCGCCTCAGGGGGTGCCGCGTCGCAACTGGCTGGAACTGCTCTATCGAAGAGGCGATTCAATCAGATACCTATGACCCCATCCCGTCGGTGATTTGGGTCACGTCGCGGTGTGATTAAGGGGGCGGTCGTTTCGGCTGCCCCCTTCTCAGCTTTTCCGGGAACCGCTTCTACTCCAGCACGTAAATATTCTTATCGGCGCACATCTCCTTCAAAATTTTCGGCCACACCGTGACGCTGACTTCTCCGAGATGAGCTTTGCGGAGCAACCGCATCAAAGTCCGTGACTGCCCGATTCCACCGCCGATCGAGAGCGGAATTTCGTGGTTCAGAATTGCCTGATGATAGGGCAGGCGCAGGAAGTCCAATTGCCGGGCCATCGTGAGCTGCCTCTTGAGAGTTTCGGCCGTGACCCGGATGCCCATCGAGGTTAGTTCATGGCGCCGCTGCGTCACCGAGTTCCACACCAGGATGTCGCCATTCAAACCATGTGTATCTTTGCCGGTCTCATCATGCGTGTCGGTGACCCAGTCGTCGTAATCGGCGGCGCGCATCTCGTGGGGATAACCATCCTTCAACGGCCAGCCAATGCCGATAATAAAAATCGCCGGATACTTCTGCAGCACGGCGGTCTCGCGCTGCTTGCGCGGCAGGTCGGGATACATATCAAGAATTTCCTCGGCGTGCAGGAAGATCAATTCCTCCGGCAGATCGGGATACCGATAGTCTTTCAGTTGCGGAAACAGATTTTGCGCAAACTTCTCGGCTCCGACGATCACCTTCCAGATCTTGCGAACCGCCGCTTTCAGCAAGTCAAGGTTGCGTTCCTCGCTGGTGATGACGCGCTCCCAGTCCCATTGATCCACGTAGGCGGAGTGGTCGTGATCCAGGAAATAGTCTTTGCGGACGGCGCGCATGTCAGTGCAGATGCCCTCGCCAGCTTTGCAATCGAATTGCTTGAGCGCGACCCGTTTCCATTTCGTCGCAGCCTGCACGACCTGCGCGTCGATGGGATGCAGGTTGCGATCATTCGAAATATGAAACTGAACCGGAGTGCGCGAGCCATCGCGATCCAGCATGTCATTGACGCCGCTCTCCACATCTACGATGAGCGGCACTTCGACCATCAGCAGATTGAGTTCCTTGCATAGATTGTCTTCGATATAACGCTTCACCTGGAAGATGGCTTGCTGCGTCTCTTTCGGGGTCAGCAAGGAGCGGTAACCGCGCGGCAGAATCTTTTCCAATTCCCTGTAATCGCCGATGCCCGGCCCAGCCAGGTCGGCTTTCTTGTCGTGATCCAGTGCGGGCATATCCAGTACAGGCGTGCTCATGTAGTTTCTCCTTTGCAGGTGTGTCGGAACTGTGGATTCAGCGTCGAACCGGCGGCGGACGTCGCCGGATGTGCGGCGGGGCTATTTGCTGCAGAGACGTACCTTGAATGCTGCACGATCATCGAAGACCAGCGGCATTATTCCGATAAGCCAAGTGCTCAAGGCGACCCTGAGCGGGTGCGCATCGGCTTAACGCACTGCACCCATTTTTATTCTCTCTTTTTCGTCACTGGAAATGCTGTGACCACACGCACAGGAAGATGTGACTTCACGGGCACTGGTTCGCGGCATAAACCTTTGTTCTTGCAGCAGATATCACCATTCAGGGTGATGTGAGTCACTGATCCACACGCCTCAAACGTTGAAACTAGCATCAGGCAGCGAGAGTTGCTGAGTTCTTTTACATACGGTTCGTGAAGGGTTGAATCAGTGTTCGCTTTCGCAACGCACGCACGAATGCGGGAAGAGACACTGCTTTTTATCTGGTAGCAAAAACTTACAAGGAGAGAAACGAAATCATGAAGACGACTAAGCTGGTGATGCTGATCGTAACAATCGCGATAACGCTGTTCATGCTGATCCCTAATCTGTCATGGGCGGCCGATGACGGAGCCACAATCTTTAAAGCAAAGTGCGCCATGTGCCACGGTGCGGATGCGGCCGGCAAGCCGGCAATGAAAGCTCCGAGCCTGATTGGCGATGCAGCCAAGAAGGCGTCGGATGGCGACCTGGCCAAAGCCGTCACAACAACGGCGAGGCACACGCCTGCGGTGAAGAGCCTGCCGGCCGACGACGTGAAAGCTGTGGTTGCCTACATTCGCAGCCTGCAGAAGTAAGCGTTGCCATTGGCGGTTCCGTTTAGCGTGCCGTTGCGGTCACGAATGGGCGGGCAGCGGCTGAATGAGCGAAAGGGTGAGTATGAGTGTGTCCGGCCTAATTCGGCGGACTGACAACAAGACCGGCCGATTCTCAGCCAGCCGGCAATCTCCTCTCCTTTGCGCTTTGGCAAACGGAACCGCTCTCCCGGGCCCGGATGCTCACCACTCCGGACCCGGCCATTTTCCCGCAGACGGTCCGCCTAAGGTTGTTGGCCGTTCCCAAGTCCGTTCCTCACAGTATGCCTACCCCGTACCTAATTTCCTTGGAACGGAAGTCCCACTTGGGATCTACGAGGAGCGAGTTCCATGAGTAAAGCTCTACTGTATGACGCAACCATGTGCATCGGTTGCAAGGCGTGCGAAGGCGCCTGTGCCGAACAGAATCACCTGCCGTACACCGACGCCGTAGCGGCAGAGTCGGTGCAATCGGAGCATAAATACACGGTGGTCAAGACCATGGATTCCAAGTTCATGCGCCGCCTGTGCATGCATTGTGAAAAACCTACTTGTGCGTCGGTTTGCCCGGTTGGCGCCTTCCACAAAACAAAAGAAGGGCCGGTCGTCTACGACGTCTGGAAGTGCATTGGCTGCCGCTATTGCATGGTAGCGTGCCCGTTCAACCAGCCCAAGTACGAATGGGGTTCGCTGAATCCGCGGGTGCGCAAATGCATCATGTGCCCCGATCGCGTAGTGGCCGGCAAGCCGACCGCATGTGCCGAGATCTGCCCCACCGGCGCCACCAAATTCGGCGACCGCGACGATCTCGTCAAAGAAGCTCAGGAGCGCATCCGTCAAAATCCAACCACCTACCTGCCTCGTATTTATGGTCTTAACGAAGTTGGTGGAACCTGCGTCCTTATCCTTTCGAGCCAGAAGGTGGAAGATTTTGGTTATCCCGCGTCGGCAAAAATCGGCGACACTCCCATGCCGGAATACACCGGGCGCGTGATGGAGAGAATTCCCGACTTTATCCCTGTGTGGTCCTTGGTACTGGGCGGCATTTACTGGATTTCGCACCGCCGCGACGAAGTGGCCGCTGCTGAGGCAGAAGAAAAGAAGAACGGGGGTGCAAAATGAAGATCAAACTTACTTTTTGGCGAATTGTATTCATTGTCATCATGGCCCTGGGCCTCTACTCTTCCTACATCCGCTACTTCCATGGCCTGGGCGCAGTTTCAAACATGACAGACCAGTTCCCCTGGGGATTGTGGATCGGCTTCGACTGCCTCTGCGGAGTCATGCTGGCGGCGGGCGGTTTCATCGTGACCGGCGCGGTCTACTTGTTTAACGTCGAGAAGTTGCACGCCGTCGTGCGCCCGGCGGTGTTGACCGCTTTCCTCGGCTATGTGCTTTTCATCGTTGGATTGCTGTTCGATCTGGGCCGGCCCTGGTACATCTGGCACCAGCTCATCTACATGAACTTTCACTCGGTCATGTTTGAAGTGGGCATGTGCGTGATGACCTACACCACGGTACTCTTCTTCGAATTCCTCCCCAACGTGTTCGAGCGCTTCAACCTGCAGGCTCCGATCAAATGGATTAAGAAGATCTACCCGGTGCTGATCGTTCTGGGCATTTTGCTCTCCACCTTGCACCAGAGTTCTCTCGGATCGCTCTACTTGATCATGCCGAGCAAGCTGCATCCCTTCTGGTACACGCCGGCGCTGCCGTTCATGTTCTTCGGTTCGGCGGTTGCAGTTGGTTTGGCGATGACAATCTTCGAGTCTACGCAGAGCGCGAAGGCCTTCGGCCGTCAACTCGAACTTCCGGTTCTCGTCACCCTCGGCGGCGCTTTGCTGGTCGCTCTCTGGGTGAATGCGCTTTTGCGCCTCGAAGACTTCTTCCATCGTGGCCTGCTCGGGCAAATCTTTAAGCCGAGCTATGAAGCGTACTTTCTGTGGCTCGAACTGGCGCTGAGCTTCGTGATCCCGATCACCATGCTCAGCTTCAAGAAGGTCAGGCTCTCGCCACAACTGCTGTATCTGGCCTCCATCTCTACTGTGCTTGGATTCATCACCAACCGGCTCAATATTGCGCTCATCGGCTTTGAGACCTACGTCGGACATCACTACGTTCCAAAGTGGACCGAGTTCTCCATCACGCTGATGATTATCGCGATGGGGTTCTTCCTGTTCGGCCTGGCAGCGAAGTACCTGCCAATTTTCGGCGAAGATGAAAACGCGGTGCAGTCACGTCTTCCCCGAAACGAAATCGAAGCCGAGCGCGCGTTAGCGGAGCCGGTGTTAACCCATGCCGGAGACTGAGCCAATTCGCGGCGATTCGACTCTCGCCGATCATGGATCGAAGCGGCTGGCTCATAGTATTAGTGCAAAATTGATTGGGTCGCTGCTGGCGGTCATGGTCGCCATCTTCGTGCTCCTCGGATATCTGAATATCCGATTGCACCGCCAGGATCTGGAAGCGGCCACGCTGGCCAGCGCCGAGCGCGTCAGCGACGTAATCCGGCGCAGCACTGCTTATTACATGCTGCGCAACGATCGCGAGGGACTCTACCACGCGATTCGCACCATGGCCGACAATGAAGGCGTGATCAAGGTGCGCATCCTTGACCAGGAAGGCCGAGTCAGCTACTCCACCGATCCGTCGGAACTCAACCATGTTCTCGATAAGAAAGCTGAGGCCTGTTATGGCTGCCACAATCAATCGCAGCCGCTGGCCAGGCTGAATCGTCCCGACCGCTTTCGCATTTACCGCAATGGCGGCGGTCACCGCGTACTGGGAATTATCACTCCCATCGAAAATCAACCTAGTTGCTCCAACGCCGATTGCCACGCGCACTCCGCGTCTCAGCAGGTCTTAGGCGTGCTGGACACGAACCTTTCGCTGGCGAGAGCGGACAAGCAACTTGCCGTCAGCAGCACCCGCATGCTGGCTTACACGGCAGGGGCAACGCTGATGGTGGCGATATTGAGCTGGCTATTCGTGTGGAAAGTAGTCGACAAACCCATCAAAGCGCTCAAGCACGGCACGGAACATCTTTCCCAAGGTGAGCTTGGTTACCAGATCGAGGTGCGGTCCGCAGACGAGGTGGGAGATCTGGCTCATTCTTTCAACGGCATGAGTTTGCAGTTGCGCACGGCCAATGAGGAAATCGTCACATGGGCAAAGACGCTTGAAGACCGCGTCGATCAGAAGACACGGGAACTGCGCAGCGCTCACGATCACATCCTGCAACAGGAAAAGATGGCCTCGCTGGGCAAGATGGCGGCGGTGGTCGCGCACGAAGTAAACAACCCTCTCTCCGGCATTCTGACTTATGCGAAGTTGCTTCGAAAGTGGGTGGGGTCAGGCCAGGCCGAGCACGAAAAACGCGAGGACGCGATGCAATGCCTGGAACTCATCGCCTCAGAGAGCCGGCGGTGCGGCGACCTCATCAAGAACCTGCTGACTCTTTCGCGCACCGCGCCCATGAACGTGCGGTCCACCGACCTGCATGAAGTGATCGGCCGGTGCCTGATGCTGGTCAGGCATCAACTGGAGCTGGGTGGAATCGATTTGCAATTAAAGTTTGCGAAAGATTTGCCGCGTATACCCTGCGATCCGGAACAGATTGAACAAGTCCTGCTGGCGCTCATCATGAATGCCAAAGATGCCATGCCACAGAGCGGAAATCTCTGGCTCGAGACCCGGCTCAGTCTCGATGAGACGGAAATCGAGATCCGGGTGCGCGATGACGGCGCCGGCATCGCTTCCGACGTACTGCCGCACATCTTCGAACCGTTTATGACCACGAAAGAAAGTGGGCGTGGAGTCGGGCTGGGCCTGGCCATCAGCCGCGGCATCGTGGAGCGGCATAGCGGCCGCATCGAAGTGGAATCGCAGTTGGGCCGGGGTACGACTTTCACGATAACTCTGCCACGTCAGGCTGCCGAGGCTTCGCTGGCTTCCGTCGGCGACGGAAAGGCTGCGCTGAAGGTGAGGTGATTGCAATGAGCACACAAGGAAAATTGCTGATCGTGGACGACGAACTGAGCGTGCGCGACTCACTGGGCAAATGGTTTCGTGAAGAAGGCTACGAAGTAGGTACGACCGAAAACGCCGCCGACGCGCTTACCCGGCTGGCGGAACAACGCTGGGATGCGGCTTTGGTCGACATCAAAATGCACGGCACCGACGGAATCGAATTGCAGCGCCGCATGCACGAAATCGATCCCGAACTCATCGTGATCATGATGACCGGCTACGCCTCGGTCGAGACCGCCGTCGCAGCGCTGAAGAACGGCGCTTACGACTATGTGACCAAGCCGCTCGACCCGGATGAAATTGCTCACCTCGTGAAAAAAGCTTTGGAACACAAGCGCACCGCGCAGGAGAATGTGCTCTTGCGGGAGACCGTCGCGGAAGTTGCGCGACCGGGAGAAATGATCGGACAGAGCGCAGCCATGCGCAAGATCTTCGATGCCATTGAGACGGTCGGCCCCACGGACGCATCGGTGCTGATTACGGGGGAGAGTGGGACCGGCAAGGAACTGGTGGCGCGCGCGATTCATCAGGCTAGCCCGCGAAGATTTCATCCTCTGGTCGCCATTCACTGCGGTGCTCTCACCGAAACCCTTCTTGAAAGCGAACTCTTCGGACACGAAAAAGGCGCGTTCACCGGCGCGCAGTACCGGAAGAAGGGCAAATTCGAAATTGCCGAGGGTGGAACGGTTTTTCTGGACGAGATCGGCGATATCACGCTAAAGACCCAGACTGATCTGCTGCGCGTATTGCAGGAGCGCGAAATCACTCGCGTCGGCGGCAACCAGGTCATCAAAGTGGACTTCCGCTGCATCGCCGCCACCAATAAAGATCTGGAAAAATTGATCGAGGAAGGGAAGTTCCGTCCCGATCTTTTCTACCGGCTCAATGTCTTCCGCATCGAACTGCCTCCGTTGCGCGAGCGCCGGGAGGATATCCCGGTCCTCGTCGATCACTTCGTTCGCAAGTTTTCTTTAGCCATGAACAAGCGCATCACCCGCGTATCGCCTGCGGCCATGAATCTATTGCAGCAGCAGCCCTGGCTAGGGAACGTTCGTGAACTGGAGAATGCGGTGGAGCGCGCTATGGTCGTCGGTCAGGAGCCGGAGCTGCACGAACAGGATTTCATCTTCAAGCCGCAAAGCAGCTCCAATGGATCGAGCAAAACTCTTGAGGATATGGAGCGCGCTCACATCCTGCGAGTGGTCGAGGAATGTGGAGGCAATCAGAGCCATGCCGCCGACATTCTCGATATTGACCGCGTCACTCTTTATCACAAGTTGAAAAAATACGGCTGGACTCGCACCTCACCTGAATTGCATAAGAAGCCTGATGAAGTCGCCCGATGAAGGCATGCGATGAAGCTGCTGCAACTGTTGCCGATCGGGAATGTCGATGACGCGCTGCTGAAGAAGGATCTGCGTCCCGCCATCGAAGAGATTCTCTCCGTTCCCTGCAAAGTTCTTCCAATACGTCTAGATCCGGAGTTCGCCTTCCACGGGGAGCGCCAGCAGTATCACTCTTCGGAAATCCTGCAGCGCATGCAGAGCTTTCTTACACCGGACTCCTGGCGAATGCTGGGGGTTGCGGCTGTGGATCTGTACATCCCGATTCTCACTTTTGTTTTCGGCGAAGCGCAGATGAGCGGTCCCTGCGCCGTGCTCTCGGCGCACCGGCTACGCCAGGAGTTCTACGGCCTTCCGCCCGACCGTGAACTTTTCCGTCAGCGATTAATCAAGGAAGCGGTGCATGAACTTGGACACACTCTGAACTTGACGCACTGCGAAGATTATCGCTGTGTAATGGCGTCGTCGCACGCCGTGGAGTGGATCGACCTGAAGGAAAGTGCGCTGTGCGGCAACTGCAGGGCGGGAGTCATGCCCGTGACGCAGGTGCAGTCGACGCGAAAGTAACTTCCGCAGGAGCTAAAGTTCAAGAGTGATAGGCTCTCAAAGACTCGGCTGAAGCCGAGCCCTTTCAAAAAGGCCGGGCGCTGATTAGGTTTCGCAGCATCCTACAGCACCTTCAGCACTACGGCGGTAATGTCATCGTGAGGCGCAGTGCCGTTGGAGAAGGCTGACTGGTGGGCGAAGATGAAATCGGCCGACTCGGTTGCCGATTTGCGACAGCATTGCGCCCAGACCTTTTCCATTTGGTTGTCGCCGAATTCGATTCCGTCTGGGTTACGCAATTCATGAAGGCCGTCGGTGGCGAACAGAACGCTGTCTCCCGGGCGGAGTGGCACGAGGTGCCGTCCGTAGGCGGCGCCTGGAAACATTCCCACGGGCAATCCTCCCTCGCCCAGTTGCTGGCACTGGGTTCCGGAGACGAGCAGGGGCAGCGGCATGCCGGCATTCGAGAAGATGAGTTCGCGCGTGGCGGGATTGAAAAGAGCATACAAGGTCGAGCAGAAACGGCCCGGCAGCGGGCGCTGCAGCAGGCGTTCGTTCAACCGAGCAAGAACACTGGCGGTGTCGGTACCGCTCTTGTGAATGCCGCGCAGGGTACCGGTCACGAGCGCGGCGTACATGGCTGCCGGCAAGCCCTTGCCGACCACATCGCCAAGGTAGATGCCGATGAAGCCGTTCGGTAAATGAAAGAAGTCGAGAAAATCGCCGCCGACTTCAGAGAACGGCACGAAGCGAAACGCGATCTCGACGGACTCGTGGCAAAGGCCCTTGGCGGGGAGCAACGAGGACTGGATAAGTTGTGCCTCGCGCGAGTGCTCATCGCAATTGCATCCACTCGCGGGACTCGTTCTTGCGAATTTCGATTCCGCCATGCTGACCAGCTTCGACATGCCGTGAATACACTCCAGTGTTTAGATCGGCAAGATGCCGGTTCTGCATTAGCGTCATCTGAACTCTGTTTTTATGGACCAGAAAAAGCAGGCCGCCCGGTGTCTTGGCTTTTTCAGCCTGGGATCCGGGCGGCCCGTCTTGCAGCGGTCCTCGTTTCGACCGTTGACTTATGACAGGAAGAACTCTTTCGCCAGCGGCAGCCACTGCTCGTCTGGGATTTGGGCCGCGACGTTGTCCACAGCGACTCCACCATCCTGGGCGTAGGCACCGGCGACGGCCATCGGCATGCGGCGTTGCAGGCGGCTTGCGGACTCTTCCGTCCACCAGCGGGCGAGCGGTCCGCCGAGCAGGTTGCGGAAGCTGGTCTTCGCGTCGGGCGCTTGCACCTTGAGCAGCCAGCCTTCGCCGTAGGGATCGCCAAGCGCCAGCTTGGGATTCTTCGCCACGCCCTCGTTGATGTCAGACACCGTGCCCTCGATAGGCGAAACCATGTTTACTTCGCAGCCACTGTCGCGATGGATGGTGCACAACTTCTGGCCCTGGCGAATCCACTGGCCGCGTTGCGGCAGCGTGAAGCTTTCCACTGTGCCGGTCAGCTTGGAGGCGAAGTCATCCATGCCGACGCGCACCAGGTTGGGGCTCTCGCTCAACGCCCAGGTGTGACCGGGGTGATAGCGGAGATTTTCCGGAACCGCGAAGCCGCCGACCAGCGCGGGCTGAAGACGTGGTGCTGCGGTGTCCGCCTTGGCTGCGGACATCTGCAATGCGGGTTGAACAACCGTGTGGCGGGTGCGGAAATAATCGATGAGTAAGAAGATTACGAATGTAGAGAGAACCAGTAGGACTGTCATAAGTCACCTCGTCGGAGGGCCGTCTTTATCTTTCTTTCTTGCCAGCCACTCACGCTTTTCTAAAGGCAATCGCCTTGCCATGACGAGGCGAATAAGCAATGGGGGCATTGCAGGCGGCGATCTCCCGCGGAATCAGAGGGATGGAAGTAAGCTAAATTTTCGTTGGTGAGTATAGCGCTGAGATTGTCAACAGCGCTTTGATGATAATCGCAACGGGTTAAAGCATGTGTTTACAACGTTGTGAGGAATGAGGCTTTGCAATCAACCACTTACTGGTTGGCCGGGCGGAGATGGATTCCGCAACAGCAGAAGTTGAAGAATGCAACGGTGAAGGGGCGCTACTCGGGCGCGTACTCGAGTTCGGCCTCTGCGGTCTTCGCGCTGGTGGTTAAGGCGGCCGCTCCGTACTCGAATCCTTTTTCGAAGGCTTTCAGGTTCAGCTCAAGGAAGTTGGGCGGAACCGAATCTGCAACCGCTTTGCGGACGGCGTCGGCGTCGAGCAGGCGTGTGACTGCGGTGAAGAAGCCGACCATCACCGAATTCAGCACCATGCGCTTGCCGAGTTCTTCGGCGATGCGGGTTGCGGGAATGCTGTAGACCTGAATCTCCTTATTGATATCGAGGTCGGCAACTCTCACCAAGTCCTGCTCGACGATCATGATACCGCCATCTTTCAGCTCAGGCCCGAAGCGGACGTAGGCTTCCTGCGACATCACGACGAGGATATCGGGCTGCGTGATGTAGGGATACAGAATCGGCGAGTCGGAGAGCACGAGCTGCGCGCTGCAGGCGCCGCCGCGGGCCTCAGGGCCGAAGTTTTGCGTCATGGTGGCGTAGGCGCCTTGATGAATTGAAGCTGCCTTGCCCAGAAGAATGGCCGAGAGAATCACTCCCTGGCCGCCGAAACCTGCGACACGAATCTCAGTTAGCTGCATACCATCTCCGGTTGATCGTTTTCCATTTGATCCTGTTCGATGTATTGGTCGCCGAGCGACTCGACATATTGCGCATGCATCATGCTTCCGTAATCGGGGCGGTCGCGATCCACGAATTTGCCTACGATGATTTCTCCGGTCATGGTGAGCCCGACTTCACCGGTTGGCGCGCCGTTCTTGGTTTTGCTCTTCTCTTTGTAGTACTTCATGGTGTCGAGGGCGTCGCCCAGCTTGTTGCGGCGCTGATAAAGCGTGGGGCAGGGCGAGATCACTTCGATAAAGGAGAAACCTTTCTTCTTGAACGCTTCGCTGATGGAGCGGGCGAGTTGCCGCACGTGGAAGGTGGTCCAGCGGGCGACGTAAACCGCGCCGGCGGCTTCGACCAGATGCGGCAAGTTGAACGACGGCTCGAACGTGCCGTAGGGATTGGTCGAAGTGGTCGAATGGCCGGGAGTGGTGGGCGCAGTCTGGCCGCCGGTCATGGCGTAGATCAGATTGTTGACGCAGATGACCTTGAGATCGATGTTGCGGCGCGCGGCGTGGATTAGGTGATTGCCGCCGATGGCCGAGAGATCGCCGTCGCCGGAATAAACCACAACGTTCAACTTTGGATTCGCCAGCTTGAGTCCGGTGGCGAATGGGATGGCGCGGCCGTGCGTGGTGTGGAAAGAATCGAGCTTGACGTAGCCTGCTACGCGCCCGGTGCAGCCGATGCCGGAAACGAGAGCCAGCGATCGTAAGTCGATTTTCGATTCGATAAGGGCGCGGGCGAAGGAGTTCACGGTGGTGCCGATGCCGCATCCCGGGCACCAGATGTGCGGCATCCGGTCGGTGCGCAAGAATTGCTCGACGGGGTTTACGGCTGCGTTGCCAATATCAGTGATCAAGCTTTCCGACATTTGCTTGCCTCCACGATTACTTTGAGGATGTCTTCAGGTTTATGAACGCCACCGCCGGCGTGCGACACGGCGAACGTTTTGGCCTGGCCATTGGCGGCTCGCTCCACTTCGCGCACCATCTGCCCCAGGTTCAACTCGGGGACGACGAATGCTTTTACCTTCGCCGCGAGTTCACGGATCTTTGTCTCGGGGAACGGCCAGGCGGTGATCAGGCGCAGCTTGCCGATGCGCAGGCCTTGTTCACGGGCGGTCTCGATGGCACGTTGCGCCACGCGGGAAGTGATTCCGTAGGAGACGACCACGACATCTGCTCCTTCGAGTTCCTCTTCTTCAAATAGCGCGATGCGGTCGGCGGCGTTGCGAATCTTGGTTTGCAGGCGGCGAACCAGCTTGTCCTGGACCGGCGGAGTCATGTTGGGATAGCCGCGTTCGTCGTGCGTTAATCCGGTGACGTGAAAGTTGTAACCTTCGCCGGCGTGCGCCATTTCCGGTACTCCGTCACCGTTGGTGCCGTAAGGGAGATAGTCTTCGACTGACTTGCGCGTGTGGCGGCGCGGGGTGATCTCGATCTGGTCGGCGGGAGGGATCACCACCTTCTCGGTCATGTGCCCGACGACCTCGTCCATCATGAACATGACGGGCACGCGGAATTCTTCGGCCAGGTTGAAGGCAGTGATGGTGAGGTCGAAACACTCCTGCGGAGAATTGGGGCAGAGAGCGATGATCTCGTAGTCGCCATGCGAGCCCCAACGCGCCTGCATCATGTCAGCTTGCGCGGGCAGCGTGGGCAGGCCGGTGGATGGGCCTCCGCGCTGCACATCGACGAACACGCACGGCGTTTCGGTCATGGCCGCGTAGCCAATGTGTTCCATCATCAGAGAGAAGCCAGGGCCGGAGGTGACGGTGAACGCCTTGGCTCCGCCCCACACTGCGCCTTGCAGGGTGATCGAAGCCGCGAGTTCGTCTTCCATCTGGATAAACGTTCCGCCGACTTTCGGCACGCGGGCGGCGAAGCGCTCGACCACTTCGGTGGAGGGAGTGATGGGATATCCAGAGGCGAAGCGTGCGCCGGCGGCCAGCGCGCCTTCGCAGCAGGCGTGGTCGCCGTCGATAAAATGTGTGCCCGTGAGCACTCCGCGAGGGTCGGCCTTGCAACGATCGGCCTTGCCATGATCAGCTTTCATTTTTCACCTTCCTTGGCGGGAGCCACTTTGGTGGCGTAAATGGCGAAATCGGGGCAGTACATGCCGCACAAGTCACAGCCGCTGCACTTTTCCGGATGCACGACATGCGGCGGATGGTAGCCCTTGGAATTAAAAGCGGATGAGAGCGCGAGCACGTGCGAGGGACAAAACTCCACACAGAAGCCGCATGATTTGCAGTGCTCGACGACGATTGAAACGCGTCCTTTTGGCATGAGAACTCCACGCTTATTAGTGGTGAACACCCCACAAAATCAATTGTTATTATGCTTTTTAGGCGGCAGAGTTGGATGTGACGAATATCACCGATGTATGTGAAGGGGCGCACACTGCGCCGGGGTCGCGTCCTAAATTCATAAACCACTAAGGTCACGAAGTTGCACGAAGGCGCAATGACACTGCATTCTTTCGTGCCCTTCGTAGTGAAAACTAGACCGCTAACCCCTACGCTGCTTCCGTTGACAGTCGGGTTTCGGGCTGCGCCTCAAGATCAAAATCCCCGCCCTGTCTCTGCCAAAAGCGCAGAGACAAGGACGGGGCAACCGCATGTGTTGGCAGTTCTGATCAGTCGGCCGGCACGCCAGATTTCTCGATGTCCGGCGCCGCATGCAGTTCCGATTCCCGCGCGTCCACCACCGCGACGGCGACCACGTTGACGATCTCCTCCACTTCAGCGCCGCGGGCCAGCAAGTGCACTGGCCGGCTCATGCCCATGAGCATGGGGCCAAGCGTCTCGCACTCGCCGATCGTCTTCAACAGCTTGTAGCCGATGTTGGCGGAGGCGAGGTCGGGGAAGATCAGCACGTTGGCGCCGCCCTTCAGCGAACTGAAGGGATACATCTGCTCCAACATTTCGGGCGAGCAAGCGGCATCGGCCATGATCTCGCCATCCACAATCAGGGTTGGGTCGGCGATGTGCAGCAACTCGACTGCCTTGCGAACCTTTTTGCTGGAGGGGTGCTCGACGCTGCCAAAGCTGGAGAAAGAAAGCATGGCAACGCGCGGCACCACGTTAAAGCGCCGGGCTTCCTGAGCGGTACACAGGGCGATTTCCACCAAGTCCTCCGCAGAGGGATCGACGTTGACGCTGGTGTCGGCCAGGAAGTACAGCTCTCCCTTGCGCGTGACCATGGGATAGCATCCGGCGACTTTGTGCAGGCCTTCGCGCACGCGCACGATCTGCAGCGCGGGGCGAATAGTTTCGGGAAAATGCTGGGTCACGCCGGCGACCAGCGCGTCGGCATCGCCCATATGCACCATCATCGACGCGAACATGTTGCGGTCATTGATTAGCGTTTGCGCCTCGGTAAGGGTCACACCCCGGCGCTGGCGCAGGCGGTACAGCTCCTGGATATAGGATTCGCGAAGCGGGGATGTCATTGGATCCACAATCTCAGCGCCGCTCAGGTCCAGCCCTAGTTCAGCGGTTTTGGCTCGAATGGTTGCTTCATTGCCCAGCAGAATTGGTTTGGCGATCTTCTCGTCCAGGATCGAGTGGCAGGCGCGCAGGATTTTTTCGTTGTCCCCCTCGGGCAACACTACCTGCTTAGGTTTGGCCTGCACGGCCCGGTTGATCATCATGCGCGAGATGGCGTGGGCCTTGCCCAGATGACGCTCGAGTTGCTCGCGGTATTCCGCAATGTCGATATGCTCCTGAGCCACTCCGGTTTCCATGGCTGCCTGGGCCACGGCTGAGGACTCCCATACCAGCACGCGCGGATCAAACGGCTTCGGGATCAGGTAGTCGGGGCCGAACTCCAGCCGAGCCACGCCATAAGCGCGGCACACTGAGTCGGGCACATCTTCTTTGGCGAGGTTAGCCAGGGCGCGGGTGGCCGCAAGCTTCATCTCTTCATTGATGGTGGTGGCGCGCACGTCCAATGCGCCGCGGAAGATGAAGGGGAAGCCCAGCACATTGTTCACCATGTTGGGATAGTCGGAACGCCCGGTGCACATGATGACGTCTTCGCGGCAGGCTCTGGCGTCCTCGTAAGTGATCTCGGGATCGGGATTCGCCATGGCGATGACAATGGGACAAGGAGCCATCGAGCGAACCATGTCCTGCGTAACCACACCGCCCACGGAGAGTCCGAGGAACATGTCGGCGTCGACCATGGCCTCTGCCAGGGTTCGCAGCTTGGTATCCTGCGCGAGGCGATCCTTGTAGGGATTCATGCCTTGGGCGCGGCCTTTGTAAACCACTCCCTTGGTGTCGCACAGGAAAATGTTCTCGCGCTTCATGCCCAGACGGATGTAGTGCTCGGCAGTGGCTACGGCCGAAGCGCCGGCGCCGTTGATGACGAGGCGTATCTTGCCGATATCTTTGCCCACAACTTCCAGAGCATTCAACAACGCAGCGCCGGAAATAATGGCGGTGCCGTGCTGATCATCGTGAAAGACGGGAATCTTCATCGTCTTTTTCAAAGTCTCTTCGATGTAGAAACACTCCGGCGCTTTGATGTCTTCCAGGTTGATGCCACCGAAGGTAGGCTCCAGCAACTGGCAGACCTTGATCACGTCGTCGGGATTGTGAGAGTTGATTTCAATATCAAAAACATTCACGTCGGCAAACCGCTTGAACAGGACGGCCTTGCCTTCCATGACCGGCTTGCCGGCGAGAGCGCCGATGTCGCCCAATCCGAGCACTGCGGTGCCATTGGTAACGACCGCAACCAGATTGCCGCGGCCGGTATACTTGAAGGCCTCGTGCGGGTTCTTTTCGATCTCCAGGCACGGGATCGCTACTCCGGGCGTGTACGCGAGGCTTAGATCGTGTTGAGTGCGGCAAGGTTTGGTGGGAGTGACTTCAATTTTTCCCGGATGAGCGCCGAAGTGGTAATCGAGCGCTTGTTGCTTGGTAACCGGCATATATCCTCCTCGTTATTTCTAGTACTTGATTTTGCGGCCTCGAGACGCTGAACCCGCACTGCGTTGGCTTGTCCCCAGACACCCAGTCGAACTATGACTCCTTCAGCGTAATTGCGCAGTGATGCGGCTCACCCACTGCTGTGAGCCTGCTTAGAAAGCGTGATCGAGCCATGGTCATCGTGGGAAAAGATGTTTCTAATCTCCGCCGAGAATTCTGCGGGCTTCGCGGCCGGTGAGCACTACATGCTGCACGCTCTTCACCGCCTTCATATACTGCGCACGCTCGAAGGCTGAAGGATTCGGACAGCGGAGCTGGCTCATGCTGCCCTTCATCTGCTGCACCGATTCGTATTCGTGTTTCTCCATCCATTCCAGCACGCCCCGTTCAATGTGCTCGAGGTGGCCGATGCCGTTGCGCAGCAGTGCGGAGCAGAGCATGGTAACGTCGGCGCCGACCATGAGGAGCTTGATGACGTCCTCGGGGCCATGCACGCCGCTGGTCGCAGCCATGTTGGCGCGGATGCGGCCGTAGAGGATGCCGATCCAGGTCAGCGGAAGCCGCAGCGCCTGCGGAGTGCTGAGCAACACATTCGGCTGGATTTCCAATTCATCCAGATTGATATCTGGTTGGTAGAAGCGATTGAACAGCACCAGGCCGTTCGCGCCGGCTTCGTCGAGGCGCCGCGCCATGTTGGCCATATTGCTGAAAAAAGGGCTGAGCTTTACCGCGACCGGAATCGTCACCACCGACTTCACAGCCCGAAGAATGTCGATGTATTGCCGCTCGACCGCGTCGGAACTGAGTTCGGGATCGGTAGGAATGGTGTAGATGTTGCATTCAAGCGCATCCGCTCCCGCGTCCTGGATTAATTTTGCGTACTGCGTCCAGCCGCCGACGGTGGTGCCGTTGAGGCTGGCGATGATGGGCACCGATACCGCTTTCTTAGCCCGGCGGATGTGATTCAGATAACCCTCAGGCCCCAGGCGGAATTCATCGGGCTGGGGAAAGAAACTTGTTGCCTCGGCAAAACTGTCGGTTGCTTCCGTGAGATGGTGTTCCAGCTCGAAACTTTCCTGCCGCAACTGCTCCTCGAACAGGGAATACAAAACCACGGCGGATGCGCCTGCGTCCTCAAGACGGCGAATGCCATCGATCTCTTGCGATAGCGGTGAAGCAGAAGCCACCAACGGCGTACGAAGCTGCAAACCCAGGTAAGTAGTGCTCAGGTCGATCATGATTTCTCCGTGCGTCTTTCTTCTTAGGGTTTCTCGGCCTTCACCGATTCTCCGTCAAACTTCCGCTGCGCCAGATATTCGTAGAGATGAAAACGCGTAACGGCATCCTGCTGCGCTTCTTGCCACAGATGCTTCGCGTCTTCCGGCCGGCTCTTGGTGAGCATCTTGAAGCGCGTTTCCATCTGCAGATAATCCGAGACTCGGCGCGTGGGCGTCCGCGAATCGAGAGTCAGAGGATTCTCGCCATGCGCCGTCCGTTCCGGGTTGTAGCGATAGAGCAGCCACTGGCCGGAATCGACGGCCGCCTTCTGATTCGACGTGGCAGTCGTCATGTTGATGCCGTGAGCGATGCAGTGCGAGTACGCGATGATGAGACTGGGGCCGTTGTAAGCTTCCGCTTCCAAAAATGCTTTCAGCGTGTGCTCGTCTTTAGCTCCCATGGCGACGCTGGCGACATAAACATTGCCGTAGCTCATGGCGATGAGGCCGAGATCCTTCTTGCCGCCAGGTTTGCCGCCGGCGGCAAACTTGGCAACGGCGGCGCGTGGTGTGGCTTTGGAAGCCTGGCCTCCGGTATTGGAGTAGACCTCGGTATCGAGCACTAGCACGTTGACGTTGCGTCCGCTGGCCAGTACGTGATCGAGTCCACCGTAGCCAATGTCATAGGCCCAGCCGTCTCCGCCAACCAGCCAAATGCTTTTCTTGACCAACAGGTCGGCAACGGAGAGAAGTTGTTTGGCGTCGGCGGAATTTACTCCGCGCAGCTTTTCTTTCAACAGATCGACGCGCTGGCGCTGTTCGTAAATATCCGCTTCGTCCTTCTGCGAAGAAGTAAGAAGCGCGTCCGCAAGTTCTTCGCCGATCGTTCCTGCCACACGCTTTACCAGTTCTTGTGCGAACTCGGTCTGCTTATCGATGGAGAGCCGGAAGCCAAGGCCGAACTCCGCATTGTCCTCGAAAAGAGAGTTCGACCATGCGGGCCCGCGGCCGGCGGCATTTTTCGTCCAAGGCGTGGTCGGAAGGTTGCCCCCGTAAATCGATGAGCACCCGGTAGCGTTGGCAATGAGGGCACGGTCGCCAAACAATTGCGACATCAGCTTGATATAGGGAGTCTCGCCGCAACCGGCGCAGGCGCCGGAAAACTCGAACAGCGGCTCCTGAATTTGCTGCTGGCGAATGTTGGTGACTTTAATGTTGCGGCGGTCGAGGTCGGGAATCTTCAGAAAGAAGTCCCAGTTCTCGCGCTCGGGCACGCGCAGCGGCGGTTGCGGTACCATGTTGATGGCTTTGAGCCGCGTTTCGGCCTTGTTCTTGACCGGGCAAACTTCAACGCAGATGCCGCAGCCGGTACAGTCTTCCGGCGCTACTTGAATCGTGTAGTTGAGGCCCTGCCACTCTTTGTCGCGGGTCACTGTGGATTTGAACGTTGCCGGCGCGCCTGCCAGCTCCTTCGAGTCATAAACCTTGATGCGAATCACGGAGTGCGGGCAAACCATGGCGCACTTTCCACACTGGATGCAAATCTTCTGATCCCACGCGGGGATTTCGAGTGCCAGGTTGCGCTTCTCCCACTTCGCGGTTCCTGTGGGGAAAGTGCCGTCGGCAGGAAATACGCTCACCGGCAATTCGTCGCCGCGCCCGGCGTACATCATGCCCAGCACATCGCGCTCGAATTCCGGCGCTGAAGGCGAGAACGGCAGAGGCATCTCGATCGTGCTGCTGAGTTCGGCTGGAACCTTTACTTCGAACAGGTGCGCCAGCGTCTCGTCCACGGCCTTTATGTTCTGCGCGACGATCTCTTCGCCCTTCTTGCCGTAAGTATCGCGAATCGATTTGCGAATCGCCTCGATGGCTTGATCGGCCGGCAACACCTTCGAGATAGCGAAGAAGCACACTTGCAAAATCGTATTCATGCGGCTGCCCATACCCGTGTCGCGCGCCACCTGATAGGCGTCGATCACGTAAAACTTCGCGCTCTTCGCGATGATCTGTTCTTGCACTACACGCGGAAGATGGTCCCAAACTTCATTCGGGCCGAACGGGCTGTTGAGCAGGAAAGTGCCGCCGGGAACCAGGGCGCTGAGCATGTCGTAGCGCTCGAGAAAGATCCACTGGTGACAAGCGACAAAGTTGGCGCTCGAAACCAGGTAGCTGGAGCGAATGGGCTGCGGCCCGAAGCGCAGGTGCGAAATAGTCACAGCACCTGACTTCTTCGAGTCGTAGACGAAGTAGCCCTGAGCATAGTTGTCAGTGTTCTCGCCGATGATCTTGATCGAATTCTTGTTGGCGCCGACCGTGCCGTCCGCGCCCAAACCGTAAAACATTGCGCGGACAACATTTTCCGGTTCCGTTGAAAAACTGGTGTCGTACGACAGACTGGTATGGCTGATATCGTCCTGAATGCCGATGGTGAAGTGATCTTTTATTTGGCGATCGGGTATTTGGCGACCGGGCTGATCCGCTTTCAGATTGTCGTACACCGCCTTGACCATAGCTGGGGTAAATTCTTTGGAAGATAATCCGTAACGACCGCCTACGACCTCCGCCACGGTTTTGCGACCGCTGTAGCCTGATTTCACTCCTTCGTGAAGCGCGTTCACGACATCGAGATAGAGCGGTTCGCCGATCGCTCCCGATTCCTTGGTGCGGTCGAGAACGGCGATCTTGCGCACGCTGGCCGGCAAGGCTTCAAGAAACGCCTGCACTGGAAAAGGCCGATACAAGCGAACTTTCAGCAATCCCAGCTTTTCGCTGCGCGCGTTGAGGTAGTCGATCGTTTCGTGGGCAGCCTCGGCGCCCGAGCCCATCATCACGATCACGCGCTCGGCATCGGGCGCGCCCACGTAATCAACCAGGTGATAGGAGCGGCCCACTTGCTCCGCGAACTTGTTCATCACCGATTGCAGGATTTGCGGACAAGAATCGTAGTAAGAGTTCGCCCGTTCGCGCATCTGGAAGAACACGTCCGGATTCTGTGCGGTCCCGCGCAACACCGGATGATCCGGTGAGAGCGCGCGCTGGCGATGCTCGAAGACGCGATCCATATTAATGAGCGCGCGCATATCGTCTTCCGCGAGCATCTGAATTTTGTTGACTTCATGAGAAGTACGAAAGCCGTCGAAGAAGTGCAGGAAAGGAATGCGCGACT
Source organism: uncultured Acidobacteriaceae bacterium (assembly GCA_963832755.1). GTDB lineage: Bacteria > Acidobacteriota > Terriglobia > Terriglobales > Acidobacteriaceae > Sulfotelmatobacter. Next base: position 440,050 of record CAWHVM010000001.1, read on the forward strand.
CCAGCGCAGCGGCATGCGCGATCAGCGCCATGTCGTGGGCCTCTTGCACGGAATTGGAACTGAGCATGGCGAAGCCCGTCATGCGGCAGGACATGACATCGGAGTGATCGCCGAAGATCGAAAGCGCGTGTGTCGCCAGCGTGCGCGCCGAAACATGAAACGCCGTGGGCGTGAGTTCGCCCGCGATCTTATTCATGTTCGGGATCATCAGCAGCAGGCCCTGCGACGCAGTAAACGTAGTGGCCAGCGAGCCGGTCTGCAGTGCGCCATGCACAGCCCCGGCCGCGCCGCCCTCGCTTTGCATCTCCATCACGTGCGGCACCGTACCCCAGATGTTCTGAATTCTCTGCGAGGCCCATTCGTCGGCCCACTCGCCCATATTCGAAGAAGGAGTGATGGGATAAATGGCGATAACTTCATTCACCCGGTAGGCGACATAAGCGACCGCCTCGTTTGCATCCATCGTCTTGAACTTGCGCTTCATGATTCTGCCTTTACCCGCAATGAAATGTCGGTGATGTTCTGGTTCCCACTGACTGACTAAGCATGGACGATGCGAGCGCCGCACGCAGCAAGGCAAGTCACAGACGCATGTGATCTCCGTCACACACGGCAAAATGTGAGGAGGATCACAGTCGCGTGTGCCCTACGGCACAGCCAAAGCCTTCCATTCAGAACGACACTGATCCAGGATAGGAGGCTTGTATATGCTCTCGCCATATGGAATGGAAATTGTCGAAAGTTGCCTTACCTGCAAGCTGCGGGCTGAGCGTATCTTCTGCGATCTGCCGCCCGCTGCGCTGCAGACCTTTGAAAACATTAAATTTGCGACCGCCTACCCTCAGGGCGCCGTGCTCTTTGTCGAAGGCCAGATGCCCCGCGGCATTTTCGTAATCTGCAAGGGTAGTGTGAAGCTCTCCATTAACTCTCCCAACGGCCGGACGATGATTGTGAAGCTCGCCGAGGCCGGGGAAGTGCTGGGGATGAGCGCCACCATCTCGGGCAAACCGTATGAGGTGACGGCGGAAACCATCGATCCCTGCCAGGTGAATTTCGTGAAGCGCGATGATTTCCTCCGCTTTCTGAAAGATGATGTGGAGGCCTGCTTCAAAGTGGCCGAGCAGTTGGGCGAAAAATATCACAATGCCTGCAAGGAAGTGCGCTCGCTGGGTCTGTCCCACTCCGCCGCCGAGAAGCTGGCGGCGTTGCTCTTGGAATGGAGTTCCAAGAACGGAGGATCCGGCAAATCGGAACTCCGCTTAAAGCTTAGGCTCACGCATGAGGAAATCGCGCAGATGATCGGAACGTCACGGGAAACAGTAACCCGGCTGTTTGCGGAGCTGAAGAAGCGCCAGATTGTGCAGTCGAAAGGCTCAACCCTGGTGATCCGGAACTCCGGGGCGCTGCGCGACATCGCCAATCATAACTAGCCTCCGCCGCGTTCTGACCCGAGAGCCCAGCTGGAATTCCATTCCCCGGCATGCCTCCGGTAACCTCCGCCCCCACTCCAACAGCTCACATTTAACAGGACTTAGCTGCCGTGACCAAGATCACAATTTCCGGTGATGAGTGTCACCGCCCGAACATTAGCCCTGCTTTATCGTTGCCTCGTGGGTGGGGCGACAGCGCCCCGGTTCAAGTGGGAGGCTAACCGCAAATGACTACGTTACATGGCAACCAGCATCATCCAATTCATACCATTCCTAGTCACGCAAATCAGGGAAACCAAAACAAACCACGATTGATTTTCTGGGAGCTGACCAAAGGCTGCAATCTGCGCTGCATCCATTGCCGGGCGAGCGCTACGGAGTTAAGTTCTCCCGATGACCTCTCGACCGAAACCGCAAAGGCGATCATCGATCAGATTGCAGCCGTGTCCTCTCCCATTCTTGTGCTTAGCGGTGGGGAACCGCTGTTCCGTTCCGATATTTTCGAGTTGGCGCGCTATGGCACCGAGAAAGGCCTGCGCGTGGCGCTGGCGACGAATGGCACGCTGGTGACCAAGCAAGTGGCGCAGAAGATTGTCAACAGCGGTGTGAAGCGGGTTGCCATCAGCCTGGACGGGGCCGATGCGCCGACGCATGATACTTTCCGCGGCATCCCCGGTGCATTCGATGCTGCCATCACAGGCTTCCGCAATCTGAAAGCTCTCGGCATGTCGGTGCAGATCAACACCACCATCGCCCGCCACAATGCCCATCAGCTTCCGCATGTGCTCGAGCTGGCGAAGTCGATCGGTGCCGATGCCCTGCACACGTTCCTGTTAGTTCCAGTAGGTTGCGGTGTGGATATTGCCGCCGAGCAGATGGTTCCTCCCGAAGAATATGAGCGGATGCTGAACTGGTTCTATGATCAATCTCTCGAAGGCGGCATCGAGCTAAAAGCAACTTGCGCTCCACATTACTTCCGCGTGGTTCGCCAACGGCGCGCGGCCGAGCGTCGATCCGCGGTTGCGGCTGCTCTGGCGGCGCATTCAGGGACGGAACCTGCGCCAGCCTCGAGCCCCGATTCGCCGGCGATTGGCCCCACAGATATGACGATGCCTGGCTCAACCGGCATCGAGCTGAAGCCTCAGGGCATCGGTAAGGCCGTGGGACATCCCGGAACTCATCCCTCCGACATGAATGCCATGACCAAGGGCTGCCTCGCCGGAACCGCCGTCTGTTTCATCTCGAATCAAGGCGAAGTCTACCCCTGTGGATACTTGCCGGCTCTGGCAGGAGATCTGAAAAAGCAGCCCTTCGCCGAGATTTGGGAGAACTCGGTCGTATTCAATCAACTGCGCGACATCAACAATCTGAAAGGGAAGTGCGGTTGCTGCGAGTTCCGCAATGTTTGCATGGGTTGCCGCGCGCGAGCTTATGCCGCCACTGGCGACTTTCTCGATGAAGAGCCGTTCTGCGTCTACGAACCGGGCACAAAGAACAACGCTACAAAGAACGGCGCTGCGAAGCACGCTGGCGCGAAGAACTCCGAGGCAGGCGCGCTGCTGGAAATCGAGCGCTAGGGTAAGTTGAGAACCCTTCTGCACAGTTATGGACATCTAGTCCTTCTATCGGAAACAACGGGTCAATTCACCCCAATCAAGCGTGAGACTCCGCAATCCCCACCCCTAAGTCCCGTTGTTTCAATAATCAACAGTGCTAACTGTATGACAACAAAGGGCAACCTGCTCTCGCGAGAGGATCTGCCTTTGGCCTCCGGAATGCCTTTGAAGGATCAGCACGCAGGAGTTTAAGCCGTGGAACCTACTCTCATGGTGGTTGGCCTGAACTACCGCACAGCCCCGGTGGCCGTGCGGGAACGTTTCTGGATCAGCGAGGAGCGGCGCTACGAAGCCCTCGTGCAGTTGTCGCGCGCCGAAGGCATTGAAGAAGTCATTGTGCTGGCTACTTGCAACCGCACCGAGTTCCTCCTGTGGGCGAAAGATGTCACGCTGGCCGCCAATTCCGTGATGCGGCTGCTCGGCTCCGAATATGGGCTCATGCTGTGCGAGTGGAAGCACTTTTACCGCCTGCTGGATGAAGCTGCACTCCTCCACATCTTTCGGGTCGCTTCCAGTCTTGACTCCATGGTGCTCGGCGAGCCTCAAGTCATCTCGCAAGTGAAACAGGCCTGGCAGCAGGCGCAGAAAGTCGGCGCGACGGGACGGTTCCTCGATGCGGTGATGCAGAAGGCGCTTACAGTTTCGAAGCGCGTGCGTAGTGAGACCGCGATTGGCAACGCGGCGGTTTCCATTCCTTACGCGGCTGTGGAACTCACACGCCAGATTTTCGGGTCCCTGGAAAACAAGAAGGTGTTGCTGTTAGGCGCGGGCAAGATGAGCGAACTTTCCGCGCGCGGCTTGCTGAACCACGGCGCCAGTTCCGTGCGCGTGAGCGTCGTCAATCGCACGCTCGAGCACGCAAGCGAACTGGCCGCAAAACTCGGTGGAGTTGCGGTTGCGTTTGAAGAGCGCTGGCAGCACATGGCGGAGGCCGACATCATTATTAGTTCAACTTCGTGTCCGCATACGATTCTGAGCCGCGACGAGGCTGAGCAACTGGTGCGCGAGCGCAAGGATCGCCCGCTGGTGATCGTGGATATCGCGATGCCGCGCGACATTGACTCCGCGGTGCGCGAGGTCAAGGGCGTTTACCTCTACGATCTTGACGACCTGGAAAACGTAGTTGACCACAATGCGGGCGAGCGTGAAGCGGCCGCTGCCGACGCAGAGAAAATTTTGCAGGCGGAAGCGCAAGGCTTCCGCCGCAAGCTGTTGGCGGAGCGGCTAGTGCCCACGATCGTGGCGCTTCGCCAGCGGCTGGATGAAATTTGCCGGCAAGAGCTGGATACCTTTCGACAGGAGAACGGACCGTTCTCCAAGGACCAGGATGAAATGATGGACGCGGTGATGTCCCGGATGACGCAGAGGATCGCAGGGTCCCTGGCCCGCGAACTCAAGGAACTTCCAGAGAAGGTGGAGCAGGAACAGATGACTGCTTTAGTGCAGCGCCTGTTCCACCTGCAAACGCCGGAACGGGGGAGCAGTGGTCAGTGGTTAGTGGTCAGTGGCCAGTAAGAACGTGAGCATTCACGCTTCGGCACCGAGCTACTAGCTTCTAGCTACTGCTTTCCGCCTCCTCTCGCTTCCGCTTTGCGGGAGCCGACTGCCGCTGCTACTTCGCGTCACTCGCTGTGGATTTTGGACTCAAAATAAAGTTTGTTGCATTGTTGCGGCGGGCGTTGGTTGGCCCACGCTTGCGCCGAGAGTGCACCAAAAATGTGGCAGTATCCCCCCTCCCCCCCTTTTTGCAAAATATCTGGAATCATCGGGTTAGCGGGAAATTCCTGGCAAGATCTTGATGTCAAAGAATTTAGGTGCTAAGTTCTTTCAAATTAACGACTTCGGGGCGCTGCGAATTGGCTTGTGCCAACCATTGCGGCCTCGACCATGATCGCGCAAGTGATGGGCTGTGCACAAGGTCAGATGTCACAATGGGGCTGTGGAAAACATTTGCCGGCGGTGAACACTTGGATCAGGCGGCACGCTACTGCACGCTCGCAACCCTAATCTGGACATTCTTGGCGCTGCTGTCAAGCGCGTGGGTATCCCCGGCGGTCCTATCTAGCAATCTACAGTACCGCAAGGTCGATGAAAGCGCCTTGGTAGGTTCGAGCGTGGCCGAATGGCCGCCATACTTGACCACAAAATTATCGCTGGAAGGGGAGACTTGCCAAACTACAATCTGTTGATCTTTCAGGGCCTGCTCCAAGCTTTCGCGGTCCTTAGAGGGAAACAAAGTATGCTCTTCCTTTCCACAAGCGGAGGAGAGAGCCAAGACGATCTTGTTAGCAAGCTCCGTGTCTTCGTGTGCAGCGTCTGGGATGTTCGTTCGATCGCCCGTCATCCTAAGTAGCAAAGGCTCGCTGACAAGGGCGGTTGCGGCGGCGGCGGCGGGATAGGAACTCGATGATATCCGTCCGCTGTCAAGAGCTTTCACCGTCACTCTTATCTGCCGCTTGCTGATCTCATTTGTCACCACCAGTTCGCGCGGTTCCTGCTGATCGGCAAAGCCCTCGCTATTGGTCGGCTTTCGGAGCGCCCATTTCGAGTATGTGAAGGAAAGAAAACCAAAACAAAGCACGGCGGCCACGGCAACAAAAGCAACAGCCTTCTTTCTCCATGCTCGCGCATGTGGCTCAAAATTTGGTGCTGCAGCAACACAAGCAACGGCTTCCTCTTCCCTTCGCCGGGATGATGGTCCATCTCCCGAGGCTCTGCATTGAGCGACCGCGGCTGTGAATTCGCGAGTCAGAGCGCCGTCGGGTTGCAAGGCAACCAATAACGCATGGCAGTTTACGCAGCTGTCCCGGTGTGCCAGCCTACCATCGGGCATCAGCCCGGTATGTTCGTATTCCCAGACCTCTTGCGGTAGGAAGCACTCTTCGGTCGGGTAATTAGGCGACAGCGCCGTCTTTCTGATTAAATCGAGAAGCTCTCGCCCGGTCATGTTCATCTCATCTGCAATGAGATCTGCGCTTTGCAGGTATTCAGGCTTTCGATTGTCCGAACGATGATCCATGCCGTGGCTTCCGAAGACGCTGAACAGACTGCGTCCTTTTTTCTCTACTAATAAATACGCTCTAGCCGGTGCTTTTGCCCGTCGCGCACGTAGTTTATTTAAGTTCTTTGTTCTTAATTGCTTACAATTTAGGCTCTCGAGCTGGCTGAAGCTCTGCTGGAGCTGTAACGGCCTCAGAATCAATGGTTTACGGGATCTCACTCTTGCTGTTGGGTCTCCGGGTGCCGGAAGAGCGCCTTCCGGCATTTGCGGCGGAGGCTCGAAACAGCGTTGCCGACCGTTTTGTTTTCGATTCCCGTAGCTTCCGCGATTTCGTCGGCTGTTTTCCCCTGCATGAGGAGATAGATGATTTCTCCTTCTCGCGGACTCAGCCCTTGGACGAGTTCTTCCAGGGTGCTCTGTAGGACCGCGTACTGCTCTGGGTTTGGAAGCGGGTCTCTTACATTCGCTATGTACTCTATTTCATCACTCTCTGTGTCCGCTGTCGGTGTTCTCCTGCTGGCTCGCAGCAGATCGACCATGACCGAATTGCACGTGCTTGTGAGATATTTTAAGAATCGGGCCACAGTAGCATCCGGGCCGCCGAAGTCAAAATATCGCACGATTCTAAGCATTGTTTCTTGAGAAGCTTCTTCGGCTAGGTAGCGGTTTCCTCCGGTTCTTCGATACATTTTGGTCAGGAGGAAGGGCCACAAGAGTCGGTATAGCTCCCCCCAACATTCTGAACTTGAAGGATGCTCCCTCAGCTTCTCCAGCACGCCAGCCAGTTTTTCCTGGTTCAAAGACCCTCTGCCTTATGTGAACTGTAGTGTGGCCGCGATGCATCGCTTCAGAGCGTTTCTGGGATTCAGGTGTTCCAGTACCTCGCCCCGGCGGTCTTCAGGACGGTCGGATTCCGCCGCAGCTTCCGAAACAGTTGCCCAAAGATTACTAATGATTATATCGGTCAGCCGGTTGAGCCGTTGGGGAGAGGTTTTCCTACCCGTTGCGCGAAGTTCCGCGCCCAGTTCTCTCAACACAAATTGCTCAAGTGTGCCGTAGGTCCAGCCCCAGCAACCTTTCTTGAGAATAGTGGCTGCCTCATTTTGGTCCGAAAACAGCCCATTCTGTGTTTCCAATCTGTGGCAGCGCTGGCACGCCTCGATGAACGACCTATATAGAACCGGATCGTAACCCCACAACGCAGGTAGCCAAGCCTTCCAGGCGTGATTCTTGCCCCTGAAGTAATCGCTGTGCCGTAGGAACCGGTGGTGTATGTTGTGAACCGTCGCGTTGCACCTCGGCGTTGTGTTGTGCGAGTCGCACATGCATTGCTTTCCCTGGCAGTTTGGGTTGGGAGAGTTAGGGAGGACATTGTGGACTTGGCCCAGGTCGCCTTTGAATCCAAGCATCCCCGCGCAGCCCATGTCTGGGACAGAGACGCTTAGAAAAGTCGCGGCGATAGGAACGGGATCCATGTGAGCCACCTCGTTCGACACGTAATGAAATTGATTCTTCATTGTTGCCCACGGGAATCGTCGCCTGAGAACGCAGCCAGTCAGGATTATCGCGTGGCAACTCCAGTCTTGGAAGTGCCTCAGAGCGCTGCCGACTAAGTACGTTCCCAGGCTGTGGGCTATGATGGACGGCGGCGGGCCGTTACCAGCAATTTTGGTCATTTGCTCGTACAGCTTCATCATTACGGCCGTCCGGAACCTGCGTGCAAATGAATGTGCGATCATGACCGCCGCCAGGGCTGCTAGCGCGTACAAACCAAGAGGCCAAGGGCCGTGTAGAAAACCAAGATGTACAAGAACGAAGCCGAGGCAAACACACGCCATAGCGATAATCACGTCAGCGGCAAGCTTCAGTATGGCCCATCGGCGATACTCCTCATACTTCAGGGGGTGATGTCGGAAGAAGGGATCGAGAACAGCCGCGGCCCCAGACTGCCAGGGACCCTCTGTGTAAATTCCATGAATGGTAAAAATGGTTGGCTTGGCGGAAAACATCGAGAGCGCACTCACCTCCCAAGAAAATGAAACTGACGATCCAACGCGAGCTCGCACGGATCTGTTGTTTAGACGACAAGATAAACACAATTCAGCCGAATTTTCACTTCTTTTTTGAGTTGTCCGGATCTTGGAACAGCCGTCGCGGGTGGCCCATCCTTCGCGGTTTTTGCAGAGGGTGGGATTCCGGGCTGTCGGTGTCGTCCCCTTCGGGGCTTGGTTCCTCTTCATTGGGCTTACCTCGGACTTGCGTCCGGGGCTAGCATATGCCGCCCCTTCGAGGCTTGTTGACGATAAATGAGCGGCACCCACGGCTCACGCCGTGGGCTGCATTCTTTCGCCGCTTCGCGGCCGGGGTTGGTGGCTACTGCTCCTCGGACGTGCTGGTCTGTGCGGCTTCGTCGTCGCCGCGGATTAGGCCGAATTTCTTTAGCTTGTAGCGGAGGGCGTCGCGGCTTATGTCTAGCAGCTTGGCGGCGTGGGTTTGGTTGTTGCTGGCCTGGCGCATGGCTAGTTCGACCATGGCGTGTTCTACCTCTTCCAAAGATGTCCCGCCTTCGGGGATGTAGAGGCGGGGCAACGTGCGGCCGTTGGGCAACGGTTGGCCGCCGTCGGCGGGGCTCGTGCGTTCGAAGACGGTGCGGCCTCCGGATTCGCCTACGGAGAATGGCAGATAGAGCGGGCGCAGCAGCGGTTCGTCTTCTAAGATCATGCCGCGCTCGATGGTGTTTTTTAATTCGCGGACGTTGCCGGGCCAGTTGTGAGTGAGAATTAGTCGGCGGGTTTCTTCGGTGATGCCGCGAATGGATTTCTTGAAGCGGCGGTTGTAGCGGTCGATGAAGAAGTCGACTAGCGGCATGATGTCTTCTTTGCGGTCGCGCAGCGGTGGGATGAAGATGGCGATGATCGCGAGGCGATAATAAAGATCCTGGCGGAATTGGCCTTCGCGGACGGCTTTTTCGAGATCGCGGTTAGAGGCGGCGATTACGCGCACGTCCACCTGCATGTCGCGGATGCCGCCTACGCGGCGGATTACCTGGTCTTCTAGGACGCGCAAGAGTTTGGCTTGCAGCAGGGGAGAGAGTTCGCCGATTTCGTCGAGGAAGAGCGTGCCGCCGTCGGCGGCCTCGAAGAGGCCTTTCTTCATCGTCTTGGCGTCAGTGAATGCGCCTTTTTCGTGGCCGAAGAGTTCGGCTTCCATCAGCGTTTCGGGGATGGCTGAGCAGTTGATCGCGACAAACGGTTTTTCCTGGCGCGAGCTTTCGTAGTGGATGGCTTTGGCGATTAGATCTTTGCCGGTGCCGCTTTCGCCTTGAATCAGAACCGTGGTGGCTTCGCTGGCCGCGACTTTGCGGACGAAGCTCATGAGTTCGGTCATCTTGGAGGAGACGCCGACTACGCTGTCGTAACCGGAGTTGCGGCGGACTTCGGTGCGCAGCGACTGGACTTCGGTGCGCAGGCTGGTGGCTTCGAGCGCGTTCTTGATGGTGACGTGAAGCTCGTCGAAGTCGATGGGCTTGCCGACGAAGTCGTAGGCGCCGAGCTTGAGCGCGGCTTTGACGTCGTCGAGTTGAGGGTCGGCGGTGATCATGATTACGGCGCGGGCGTCGCCGCTTTTCTTGAGTTGGTCGAGGACTTCGATGCCGGTGAGGTCGGGCATGCGAACGTCGAGCAGGACGAGGTCAGGGGATTCGCGCTGGGCTAGTTTGAGCGCGGGACCGCCGGAATCGGCCTCGATTACGTGGTATCCCCACTCTTCGCATTTTTGGCGGAGGGACCAGCGGACGAGGCGCTCGTCGTCGACGACCATGATTTTCTCGGTGGGCATCGGCTTTAATTTACTACGAAAGGGCGGAGGAGTGCTTGGGTGGCGTGGCCGGACCGCGGGGCTTTCCGGTGGTGCGTCCGTTAGGGAAACCTGAACCACGAAGGACACGAAGTCACACGAAGGAAGACAAGAAGCCACACATTTTCTTTTTCGTTTTCAGATCGTGGCGGTCTGGACGGTGGCTTGAGCCGCGGGCGTGTGGAAGGGAAGGAATACAGTGAACTGGCTGCCTTTTCCCACCACGCTGGTGACTTCGATGCGGCCGTGATGTTCTTCTACGATGCGGCGGGCGAGAGACAGGCCGAGGCCGGTGCCATTGCCCTTGGTGGTGTAGAAGGGGCGGAAAATGTTTGTCAGGATTTGGGGAGAGATGCCGCGGCCGGTATCGCTGACGATTACGTTGGCGCAATCGTCGCGCGAACTGACCTGAACCTGCACGGTGCCTGCTCCGTCCAGAGACTGAACTGCGTTGAGAAGAAGATTCAGAAGCACCTGGTGAATCTGATCGCTGTCGTGCTGGACTTCGGGCAGGTCGGGCGCCTTTTGCAGTTCGATCTTGATGGGTCTGGAGAGCACTTGCTGGCGGGCCAGCATTACGGCGTGTTCGACGGTGGTGTTGAGGTTGCTTTGGCGAATCTGCGGAGGGTGCGGGCGCGCGGTTTCAAGAAGATCGGTCAAGGTGCGGCTGATGCGCGCGATTTCCTGGCGAACATCTTTCACGACGGCGCGGGCGGGGCTGGTGGCGGGCAGATCGCGGCCGACGATTTCGATTACGCCTGCGATTCCGGCCAGCGGGTTGCGAATCTCGTGAGCGAGGCCTGCGGCCAACTCGCCGAGCGTCGCCAGATGTTCGGCGCGAGATATTTGGGTGCGATGCAGAACCTCAATCTCTTCGCGGCTTTCGCGAAGCTGCCGCATCATGTGATTGAAGTTGCGGCCGAGGTCTCCGATTTCGTCGTTGCGATTGGAGAAGGTGACGGAGACGTCGAGGTTGCCTTCGCTGACTTGCTCCATCTTCTCTTGCAGTTCGACCATGGGACGCTGAATCAGATAGGCGAGCGCGAGCACGGCGACGGCGCAGATGGCGACCGCTCCGGCTCCGGCGACGATCAGGACCGCGTGGCGTTCGGGATCGCGCAGAGACACGGTCGCTAGCGTGAAGAGCAGCAATCCTGCGACCAGGACGAACCCGATAGGCAGGATGGCTTTGAGCTGCCAATTGACGCGTACGGAACTCAACTGAAAACCTTCTTCCCCAGAGCTACCAGCTCTCTCTATCAGTGGACCGTTGGCCAGTGCCGCGAATTCGGTGCGGCTAGGCATATGCGTGCAATCCGGGCAACAAGTAGGTTACGCCGAAGAAAGTGAACATTACCACGGCAAAGCCAGCGATGGCGAAGTAGGCGGCGCGCCGGCCCCGCCATCCGCGAGTGATGCGCATGTGCAGGTAACCGGCGTACACCAGCCACGTGATCGCGGCCCAGGTTTCTTTGGGATCCCAACTCCAATAAGATCCCCAGGTGCGATTGGCCCAGTAGGCCCCCGCCGCGATCATCAGGGTGAGTAAAGGAAATGCGATCGCGATGGTTTTGTAGGTAATACGGTCGAGTTCGTCGGCGCTGGGCAACATGCGCTGCAAGTCTTCACGCCTCCACAGCAGGAGCAAGTACAACAGCGAGACAAAGATTGTGCCTATGAGGCCCGCGAGAATGAATGGGCTGGCAGCCAGAGTCGTGAGGAACAAGCCTTCGGCGTCGAGAGAAGTGTAGCGGCCGTCGCGGGCTCGCAGGATGAAGAACGCGAGGGCAAGGACCTGCAGCAGGATGCTCAGGAACACGGCGCGATTGGCCATGGTGAGCAGTCCAGCGTCTTGCGTCTTGCGCCAGATCAGATAAAGAAACAGTGGAGCTGCCACCGCGGCTAAAACCAGAACCATCAACCAGCCGAGATCAGGGATCACGACGAAAAGCCGTACGCCTTTCGCTATGAATACTTCCGACTTCTCTTCCGGGTTCCAGGCTACGACGCTGAGTCCCCCCCATTTTTCAAAACGGGTGAGAATTCCTACATACGTGGCCACGGTAAACAAGCTGGTCGCGGCCAGAAAAGTTTCGGTCTTCATTTTGTCCTGGATCAGGAACATCATGGCCAGGGCGAAGCTCAGGGCGCAGGCCGCATAGGCCAGCATGGCCAGCGTGACGTGGACGTGCAGCCAGGTGGATTGCAATGCGGGTACGAGGGGATGGACTTCGGTGCGCAGCAACTGCATCAGGACCACGCCGACAATGGCGACGGGCATGGTGACTGTGCCGATGATTTTTACGCCGTATTTTTTTTCGGCGACCAAGGTGAGCACGGCGAGCGTCCAGACGAACATGAGCAGCATTTCATAGATGCTGGCGAAGGGCGGATGTCCCGCCTCATACCAGCGGCGCGCCACCGCGCCGGTGTTGGCCAACAATCCCGCCCAGGTAGAGAGAGATGCGAAGCGAATGTAGGAGGGAAGTCCGGTGACGCCGAAGGCCAGATAGAGTGTTGCCGCGCCGGCGTAGAAAATTAATGCTGCGTAGAGCAGGTTGGAGTCGTTAAGCAGGTTGCCGCTCTTGACCACGTTCAGAAATGCCATGAACAGCAGGAAGGCGACCCCCAGTCCCACCATTACGACCAGCGTTGTACCGGTAGCTGCTGGTTGCTGTTCGGCTCTTGCGACTCGTGCCATAAGTGCATCCCCCTTGCCGGTAATTATTTTCCGGCGAGTGTAGTGACAGGCGCCGAAGCACCGGCCTGCGATGAAGTCTTGAGTTCGGATTCGATTTGTTCGACTACTTTGCGAAATTGCTGCTCGAACGCATCTTTGTTCTTGTTGGCGGTGCCGCCCATCCAAAGCTTCAGTTGGCCCCGGGCATCGCGTACGGGCACGGCCCACACCCGCTGGTGAACGAAATAGAACACTAGAGCGAGGCCGAATCCCATGAGGATTACGCCCGCCCACACCGACCACTGCCCCGGTTCGTGAGAAACCTCGAGGCCGGTGAAGTAAGCCATCTGCACATCTTTGCCCTGGAATATGTAGGGCGAAGCTGCGTTCTGTTCAACGCCGGGGATCGGGGGCATCCAATAGTCCAAGGCTTGGCCTGACTTTTTGGATTCGACGATCAGGTGGGCGGCTGGATTTTCCAGATCGGTGGAGCGTGCGTAGACGTGACCATCCTGCACCACGTAGTCGGGAATAAATTCCGCGAGGCGAACCGTGGTATCGGAGTCCAATGGAACGGTCTGGTTCAGGCTAATCTTGAAGTCTTTGGGGTCCTGGCCTTCACGTGATGTGGCGGTGAGCAGCAGTCGGTCGAGCTTGCCGGTGCTGCCGTAGCTCGCCTGATAAAAACGCACGCCGCGATAAACCAGAGGATCGTTGACCACAATCTGCTTGCGCAGGATTACTTGTCCATCCTTCACCACCGAGAGATCGGACCACCAGCGTTTGGGAGAACCGTCGGCATAATTCTCCTGGCCGGCGCTGTCACAGCGGACCGCGAAAGGCAGACTGCGCGGGCTTCCGGTCTGGGGTTGTACCTGGCTCGACTCTTGCCCGCGGGTCAGCATGATGAAGCCGCGCCAGCCGTAGAGCGCATCGACGATGCCGCCGAGAAAAATGAGAAGCAGGCTGGCGTGCACAATGTAAACCGCCATTTCAGAAAGACGATTGCGCTCGCCGAAAAGAGAGAAGCCGTTCTGACGCACAATGTGCTCCGGCTTGAAACCTTCTTTTTGCAGCACGCGTTCCGCGACGCTCAACGCGGTCTCTTCATCTTTTATCGGAATCAGTACGTGACCGGGAAGCCCTTTGCGGAATGTTTCATCAGGACTTTTATAGGGACGCGAGAAAAATCTCCAGGCATTGGGGAAGCGCTGAATCGAAGCGGAAATAATACTGAGACTTACCAGGCTCAGCAGCAGAACGAACCACCAGGCGTGGAAAACATCGGTCAGTTTTAGAGCGTCAAGCAGGCGAAGGATTTGCGGCGAGTAAGCCCGCTGCATCTCCTCGACATCGGTTGCGGGGCGCTGCAGAATTACCGTGCCGGCCGCGGAGAGGACCACGACGAGGATGAGCAGAATGACGCCGGTCTTGATTGCGCCGAGGGTTTGCCAGATTTTTCGAGATACGGAGTGGACGTTAGCCCCCATATATTTCCCCTTCCCCTCATAAGGAAAGCACGTTGTGCGCCATTGCGGAGAAAGTCGGCGAAGTTGCTGAAATGCCAGTGAATAAGCCGGATTGGAGGGAAGACACGCCGGGTTCGGTTTGAGCCAAATCACACAATGGATTGGAGTTGCGCGGGAATTTGGCGCAGGCTGGCACCACCAGAAGAGCCTCTAAGCGATCTGATTTGTGGCCAACTTTGTCTCGCAGAGCACGCTTTCCATGTGACGACATCACTCCCGCATGTGACTGAAATCACGAAGGAAATGAGTCGCGAGCTGGCAAAATATCGGGGGTTAGAGGGGGGCCGGAAGTCCAATGTCCAGACTGCTGAGCGACGCGATCATGGGGGCAGAATTACTTGGGTGATTTTGACCATCCACTGCGGGATAAGCCCCGAAGCTGATAAAGATGAGGACGAACCCGGATTTTGCACAGAGTCGAACTCAACTGCCAACTGATTCTGTTGCAATCTGTTACAAAGGAGCCTCAGAAATCTGCCGAAGTCGGGAACTAAGGCGAGATGCGTGCAGAAGCATCCTGCAAGCGGCATCTTGAGGAGGCAGTGGTGGGTGTGGCATTGGGACCATTCACATCGAAGTTCGGGAGCAGGCACAAACTAAACGCGCTGATCTGTTTCCTGGTTGTATTCGTGTTTGCGGGGCGCGTTTCGGCCAAGGAACATCCGGTGCCGCTCGATCCTAAGGCGGACGCAGCTACCTGCCTGGGTTGCCACGAGGATAAGACGAAGGGCAAGTCGGTGCACTCGGCGATTGCGATGGGATGCCTGAGTTGCCATGAGGTCCGGGTGAACCGGGAAACGACGCGCGTTAAGCTGATCACCGCTACTCCTTACAAGCTCTGCCTCACTTGCCACGCCGATAAAGATGCTACGCAAATCAAAGGACAAGTACATCCGCCCGCGGTTCGCGATTGCCTGACCTGCCATGATCCGCACACCTCCGACAACAAGAATCAGTTGCTGAAGGACACCACCGGCGACTCGAAGAAAGACAATCTTTGCCTCGAATGCCACACTCAGGGAACCAATGTTGCAGAGAAAGGCAGCCGGCACGCCGCGCTCGACATGGGCTGCTCGACTTGCCACATCACGCACAAGACGGGGGAACGCGGCAAACGCGAGTTCGACTACCACTTAACGAAAGACGCTCCCGCGCTGTGCGTTGACTGCCACGATGTGAAAGATGCGGCGCTGGTGAAGACACACCAGGGGCAGCCGTTCGAGACGGCGGATTGCCTCTCCTGCCATGATCCGCACCAATCGGCAGCGCCCAAGCTGATGCGGGCGTTCATGCACGATCCTTTTGCGTCGAAGTCGTGCGATATCTGCCACCAGCCGGCCAAGGACGGCAAAGTTGTTCTGACTCAGGCCACGGCGAAAGATATATGCGTCACCTGCCACTCCGACAAAGCCGAGCAGATCGATAAAGCGAAGGTCCCGCATCCGGGTGCAGCGGGCGATTGCACGGATTGCCATAATCCGCACGCCGGGCGGTCGCCGGGATTTCCCAAGCCGAACCCGGTTGCAGTTTGCCTGGGATGCCACACCGATCAAGCGGAGCAGGGCAAGAAACATTATGCGCATCAGCCGGCTTTCGAGCAGGGATGCGCCATCTGCCATGATCCGCACGGCAATAATAATGAGCATCTGCTGCGGGTCAGCAAGCCCAACGTGCTGTGCCTGGAGTGCCACGGCCCCGATGCCAAGCCGCAGAAGCTGGAGGGCGAACATCTGGTAACAATCTTCAACGGGGCGGTGAAATTGCCGGAGGACTATTTCGACCGGGTGCCAATTATTCCGTTGAAGTACGGCACCGGCCACCCGGTGGATAAACATCCGGTCTCGGATCTGGTGGATCCAAACGACCTGACCAAGGTCATTACGCCCTTGAATTGCCTGACCTGCCATCAACCGCACGCTTCGTCGCAGCCCGATCTGCTGGTGAAGGACCAGGTGAACAACCAGGCATTTTGCCGGACTTGTCACAAGGGCCTGATTGGTTCCGGAACCTCAAAAGGAGGGATGTAGAAATGTCTGACTGTGGGCGGAAAACAATGCGCAAACGATCTGTGGCGGCGCTGGTGCTGGTTGCGCTGGCCTTGACCTGGGCTGCGCCGGCGGCCCTCGGCGACAAAAAAAAGAAGAAGAAAGCCGAGCCTCCTGCGGAGCCAGTGCGGACCGCGCCGGACTTCAGGAAAGTGGTGGTCTTTCCGGCGCCGCCAGCCATCCCGCGGTTGAAGTATCTGGATTATTTCTCCGCCGAAAGGCCGGATATTCCTCAACCGGGCAAGGCCAAGCCGAAAGCTTCGTGGATGGATCGCATGGCGGGTACCTCGCCGGAAGCCGACAAGAACGGCGGGCACAAGGTGCGCTTTCAACTGCTTGCGCCTTACGGGCTGGCCGTGGATTCCAGAGGCCGGCTGTATGTGGCCGATACCAAGGTGGGCGCCATCTTCATTTTCAACACGGAAAACAATGACGTGGAACTGATCAAGCATGGCGTGCAGGCCAAGTTTGGCTCCATCTTTGGTTTAGCGATGGACGACAACGACGACCTGTTTGTTTCCGACGGCGAGCTGCATCACGTGCTGGTATTCAATGCCAAGCATGAATTGCAGACCGGTTTTGGCGATAACGTGATGAAAGATCCGAACGGCATCGCCATCGATACGGAAAACCGGTTCATCTATGTGGCGGACACGGAACTTGATCAGGTTCTGGTTTATGACGCCGACAGCTACAAACTTCTGCGCCGGATCGGAACCACCGGGAAAGCGCACACTCTTACCGATCCGGGAGATTTCTCCAAGCCGACCAATGTCGCCGTGGATAAAGACGGCAACCTTTATGTTTCCGATACCTGGAACGACCGCATCGAGGTCTTTGATGCCGATGGAGTGTTCATTCGCACCTGGGGGAAGAATGGCGATGGGCCGGGAGACTTCGCGCGGCCCAAGGGCATTGCCATCGATTCCGATGGGCACGTCTGGGTGGCCGATGCAATGTTGAACCGGCTGCAGGTGTTCACCCCCGAGGGGCGGCTGTTGCTGGGCATGGGCGGATTCGGAATATTGCCGGGACAGTTCGAAGCGCTGACCGGCCTGTGCGTCGACACAAAACTGCATCGAATTTTTACTTCCGAGCAAATGCTGGGACGGACGCAGATGTACCGCTACATTACTAATGATGAAGCCAGAGCTGAGTTGGAGCGCCGAAAGGCGGAGCTGGAAAAGAAGGCGCAGGAGCGCAGTTCGGCCAAGGCTACCCCAGCTACGGCAACTGGCGCTGCGCCGGGTGCCGCAGCTCCGGCCAGCGGCACGCAGGCGCCGGCTCCAACGCCAGCGCCCAGGCAGGCTATGAAGCTGCCGGATGCTCCGGCGCCTGATAAGGGTGCGACGCCTCCAAATCATTGAGGGCAGTGGCCGGAAGACAGTGGCCAGTGGTCAGTAAAACCAAAATCTAGTGGGAGATAAGTGCCGCCCGGTTGGCGACCGGGTGGTTTTTTGTTTTTGTGTGCGGATTTATAGCCACACCTTCGCAGTCAACCCCCAAAGAGTATCCCACGCCGGGTCGCACCGGCCACTGACAACTGGCCACTGACCACCGACTTTGGGTTTTTTCACCAGCCAACTGCGGGAGAAGACTCATTTCTCTACACAATCCGCCCTTTGTGGCGTTTTTCAACACTTCCGCAACATGAGGAAACCCTTATGTCACAATCGCTTACATCCAAAGTAACAAATTGCAGCCCTAGGAAAACTACGGTGTAGATCGTGCACTTGCACTGGTGAGTATGAACCCATTAGCTCAAAGTCGAGCAGTGCAGGATTCAGCGGCGCAGTTGGGCCGTTCACGAGTTTGGTTGTCCTCGGGCAGCCAAAAGCATCACCTCGAGGTAGCACAAAACGCAATACGTAACAAGATTTGCAAATCGATCAGGAGGATTTCAATGAAGAGAACTGCACTAGTAATTCTATTCACCATGGCGGTATGCGGCTGGGCCTTGGGACAAGCCCACGGCGCCTATACCGGCACAGAGGTCGGACCGACCAGTTACGTGCCGACAGTCGACGTCCAGGGCGCGCACGAAAACGGCGGCCGTGGTTGCGCGGGCTGTCACGCACCACACAGCGGCGGACGCGGTTCCGGCGGCAACATCATCAGCGGTACCGGCACCATTTTCACCCCAGCAGGGTCCGAAGAAGGCGACAGCGGCCTGTGGGGCACGGACACCATGCCGATCGAGACTGGTTATGCTTCGATCGCGTTTGACGGAACCTACACGGTTACGCTGGCTGGCTTGAGCTGGAGCAGCGGCTCTCTGTACACGGGCGTTGCTACCTGCTTGAGCTGCCATGACGGCAACGTCAGCAAGGGCGCGATGATGAGCGGACAGGCCTATGAGCAATCGTTTGGCCTGTTGAACTTCGCCACCAACGCCGGCTCCAACCACCAGGCACCCCCGGTGAACCTGTACGGCAGCAATCCCATCCCGACGCTGCTCGGCAACGACGGCGGCGTGGCTGGCGATTATGCCAACGACCACCCAGTGGGCCCCTTGGCGAACCTGGGCAAAGTTGCGTCGGCCGCTCTGAATGCCACCACTGGCGGCTTGATTGTGACCTTCAGCGGAACCAACAACAGCACGGCGACGTTCACCGAAACCGCGGGCTCACCCTATGCCAATTTCGTAGCTTCTTACGGAATTCCGGCAGTCAGCTCGCTGGCGAATCCTGGCGACGGCGTTTCGGGCGACCTGTATGTGGTTTGCACCACCTGCCACAATCAGCACCAACAGAACATTTACTCGGCTACCGGACACGGCGCAGTGCCGATCTTCGGTGGCACGATTACCTCTGCTGCGAGCATCTTCTACGTGAACGGCCCGTACAACCCGGGAGCGAATTATGACCCGACGCACGTGCCCTCGACCAACCGGTTCTGCCTGCAGTGCCACTTCAATCACTCGAGTGAGTACTTCGGCGCGACCAACATTGGAACCGCGTTCTAAGTTAGTTTGCTTGAAAATGGGGGAGGGAGAAATCTCTCCCTCTTTGTTTTTTGGTTCTGCAGTCATCCCAGGAAAGTGGCCAGTGGTCAGTGGCCAGTGGTCAGTAAAACCGAACGTAAAACCTTCTCGGCAATTCCTCAAGGCCCCGCTCGGCTTCTGCCCTCGGGGTTTCACTGGCCACTGACCACTGACCACTGGCCACTGCTTTGGGGCATTTCACCAATGGGCTGTGGGAGAAGGCTCATTTTGTTGCGAAACGCAATGGATTAGAACTTCCCCCGCTCTCCCGTTTTCCATATAAGTTATTTGTTTCTAATGTGTTACAGCGTCCATCCGAAATTGCTCGACACGAAAGGCTAAGGCCCGGTTCGTGCACATGCAGGGGGTAGACGTTCTTTCAAATTGTGGGGTGAATCCATGAGGTTCTCAAAGTTAATCGCGGTTCTTGGAGTGGCGCTGTTTTGCATGTCTACGATGGCGATGGCGCAGGTTGCCTCGCACGCTCCGACCATGCCGGCTAATACCCCGGCCGCTGCGCCCGCAGGGATGGCGGCGATGATGCCGGCGGCGACGGCTCCGAATGGAGCCATGGCCCGGAGCGCCGGTCCGACCGTGAGCATGCAACCCACGGGCAAGCCCATCGTGAAGATTAACGGGGCGGTGCTCACCGACCGGGACCTGTTGCGCGAGATGCTGGCGATGTTCCCCTATGCGCGGGTGCACAACGGATTCCCCAAGGCGCAGGAACCGGAGATCCGGCGCGGGGCGCTGGCCATGATCGAGTATGAAGAGCTGGTGTACCAGGAAGCGGAACGGCGCGGGATGACGATTCCGGCCGCGAAGCTGGAGAAGGCTGAAGCCGATTACCGCAACAAGTTTAACAACGACGAAGAGTTCGAGACGTACCTGAAGACCGAGTTGAACGGCGACATGAAGCTGTTCCGGCGGCAGGTTCGGCGCTCGCTGCTGATTGACGCGCTGCTGAAGCAGGAGGTGGGCGACCGCTCGAAAGTTACGCTGGCGGAAGCGCGAGCTTACTACGACAAAAATCCCAAGCTGTTTCATCACGCCGAGCTTTTTGGATTCCAAACGATTTCCATCATGCCGGCGGAGAACTCGAACGCCGACGTGAAAGCGCAGGCTCGCAAGCGGGTGGACGATGCATTGAAGCAGGCCAAGGCCACCAAAAGCTTCGAGGAGTTCGGGCTGCTGGCGGAAAAGATTTCGGAAGACGATTACCGCGTGAACATGGGCGATCACAAGCTGGTGGAACGCGAGAAACTGCCGGACGTGATGTTGAAGCAGGCTGCGGCCATGCAGTTGGGGCAGATCAGCGACGTGATCCAGATTGGCAGCTTCTACTTTTTCTTTCGCCTGAATGCCCACATCCCGGCGGGGAGGGTGGCGTTTGCGGAAGTGAAAGACCGGCTGATGAAAGATCTGCAGAAGACCAAGTACGACAAGTTGCGATCGGATCTGGACAAGCGGCTGCGGGAACACGCCAAGGTGGAAGAGGTTTAGGGACTGGGACACGGAGAGAGACGTGCGCAACTCACGCCAAATTCTGATTCATGCCTTCCTGGTGCTGCTGTGCGCACTGACGGCAACAGCGCAGGTGGAAGTGGAAGGCGTGAAGATGGGATTGGCCGGCGACCTGGAAATGGGGTACGCTGGCGACCTCAGCGATCCGGGAGGATCGAGCCACGGGCTGGGACTTGGGGGGGACGCCACGCTGTCGGGTTCTTTCTACAACCCCAACTTTCTTTCCTTTAGCGTGCAGCCATATTACACGCGGGCGCAGGCCAACGCCGACGGAGCTTCGGTGTTCGACACGGGCGGCTATACGGGGAGCGTGAATCTGTTTTCCGGCAGCCACTTTCCCGGCAACGTGAGCGTGGGGCAAGTCTGGGACAGCACGGGAATCTTTGGGATTCCGGGCGCTAGCGGACTGACGACGAAAGACAACAGCCGCAGTTTCGGCGTGGGATGGAGTGAATTGATACCGGGAATGCCCTCGATAGGAGTTTCCTTTTCGCGTGGTGACGCTAACAGTTACCTGCCGGGCAGCAGCGCGCAGACTGGGATCACGAGCGACAGCTTTGGCATCCACAGCGGCTACCGGCTGGGAGGCTGGAGCCTGGGTGGAGGCTACTCGCACCTGATCTCCGATACCAGCTCGACTGGTCTGCTGGGAGAAAGCGGCGAGGAGTCGAGCGACACGTCAACCAATACATTTGCCGCCAGCGTAGGACATAAGCTTCCCTTGGATGGCGGGTTTGGGTTGGGGGTGAGCCGGACCGATTACACCTCTACGGTTTCAGGTGACACGACCGGGAAGAATAACGGCACCACCGACAATGCGTTTGCGAACCTCGGCTTGAAGGTCTGGAGGCTGCCGGTCACGGCGACAGCGTCGTACACAGACAATGTGTACGGAGGCTTCGAGCAGCAGGTGCTGGCCGCGGGAGGAACGCTGCTGGAGACCGATCTAACGCCGCTGTCACGCTCGTTGCTGGTGAACGTGGGTACGGGATATGCGATCACGCCTCACATATTCGTCAATGGCTACGTGAATCGCCAGGAACTGTGGCTGGGGGGGACGCCGTACGGGTTGACGCAGCTTGGGGTCAACGTGGCCGGCCACTTTGGCTGGATCCTCAAAGGCCTGGTCGTAACCCTGGGCATGAACGACAGCGCGGTGAAACAGGGCAATGCAGGGGCGGGCCTGGTGGCGAACGTAAATTACAACCGGCGCGTGGGCCGTTGGGAACTGTCGGGGAATTACAACTACAACCAGGACGTCGAGACCCTGCTGGCGATCTACCAGGAATCTGCCATGAGCTACGGCGGGGGCGTCAATCGGCGGTTTAAGGACGGATTGTCGTGGAATCTTTCCGGGGGCGGCGGGCACACCGCGTTTGAACAAACGCAGGGGGATTCAGCCCATTCGGAGGCCATAAACAGCGGCGTATCGTGGCATCGGACGACGCTGGCAGGAAATTATTCGAAATCCTACGGGACCTCGGTGCTGACTCCGACGGGACTGGTGGCGATCCCGGTGCCGATTATTACGAACAATCTGGTGGTTTACAACGGCACGAGCCACGGCTTCAGCTTTGGAACATCTCCGGTGCGGAATCTGACGATCTCAGCGGCGTATGCCAAGGCCAACAGCAACACGCTGGGCTCGTCGACGCTGAGTTCCAGCAACAGTTTGGCCTCTTTGAATGAAACTGAGTTGTATACTGGTTTTCTTACGTATCGATTCAGAAAGATGTATTTCAACGCATCGGTGGTGCAGTTCCGGCAAAGCATCAGCGACGCCGGGGTCGCTCCGAGCAATGTAACTTCCTATTACTTCGGGATTTCCAGGTGGTTCAAAGCATTCTAGGCTGGCCGCGAAACGGAGACTTTTGCATGGTGAGGAAGGCCGCCTGCATCATCCTGCTGTCGCTTACCCCGCTTTTTGCAGCCAGCAAAAGTAAACCGAACCAGAAGGTGGCGCTGCCCCCCGATCTACTGTTGCAGGGCGGACGAAAACTCACCTACGAGCGCAGCTTCAGCACGGAAAAGGAAGTGATTGGGAAGCCCGGATTCTGGAGCAAGGTTCTGGACGTGGTGGCGGGAGAACCGGAATACCGGGAAATGATCCGGCCTTTCGATATTGCCGTGGATTCACACGGGCGAGCCATCATTACGGATCCGGGCGCGAAGGGCGTCCACATTTTTGATTTCGAGCAGCACAAATACAAGTTCATCGAGCGGGCCGACAAAGAGCGCGACCCGATGCTGGCGCCGCAGTGCGTAGCGGTCGATGCCGAGGACAATATCTATGTGACGGATTCGGAGTCGGGAAAGATTTTTGTCTTCGAGCCCGGGGGAAAGTTCGAGCGTGTAATCGGCAGTCTGAAGGGCGGAGAAGGTTACTTCAAACGGCCTACTGGCATCGCAGTGGATTCGGCGGCGCAGAGAATCTACGTTACCGACACGCTGCGGGACAAGATTTTCGTGCTCGACATGCAAGGCAGTGTGATGCAAACCATTGGGCAGCAGGGCACGGGCAACGGCGAATTCCACTATCCGGCGGAACTGCGGCTTGACGATCGCAGTCTGCTGGTGGTGGACGCTATGAACTTCCGGGTGGAATTGCTGGGCCGCGACGGCACTTTCCAAGGAACGCTCGGCCAGGTGGGCGATTCGCTCGGCAGCGTGTTCCGGCCGAAGGGAATTGGTTTCGATTCCGAAGGGCATTTGTACGTTGTGGACGGGCTGTGGGGCATTGTGCAGGTCTTCGACCGTGAAGGGCACCTGCTCTATTACTTTGGAGAACGAGGGCAGGGGCTGGGGCAGTTTCAGTTGCCCACGGGCTTATTCATCGATCATAACGACCGCATCTTTGTCGTGGACTCTTTTAACCGGCGGGTTCAGGTGTTTCGCTACTACGGACTCTCGAAGCAGGCGAGAGGAGCGACACCTTGAAACTGTTCGCGCTCTTCTGCGTGTTGATGATGGTGGCGGCTGCGGCCGAAGCGCAGGTCCCGACCACGGATGTGATCGGCGTTCATGACATGGGACCGTTTGGCAAGTCGCCGATTACAGGCAGCCTGACCACCTGCGAATATTGTCATGCGCCGCACTCCGCGCACCCGGATCAAACCCCTCTGTGGAGCCAGAAGCTTTCGACGGTAACAAATTACACGTTGTATTCGAATCCTTCCATGGTGAACGTGGTACAGGAGCCTCCGCTAGGTTCGGCCAGTAATCTCTGCCTGAGTTGCCATGATGGCACAGTGGCACCTGGGACGACCTCGCCTTACGGCACCGTGAAGATGAGCGGCTCCATGAATAGCCAGGACGTGTTTGGCACGAACCTGGAAGGCGTGCACCCTTTCAATTTCAAGCTGCCCTTGCAGAGCGCGCCCAACCTGCTCCCGAGCCTGGTTTCAGGCGGCATGACCGGTAACCCTGCAGTACCGTTGATTAACGGCAACGTGCAGTGCACCAGTTGCCACGAACCGCACGTCCAGTCGATTGATCCGGTTGCCCAGGACTTCCTGAGGGTTAACAACGCGAATTCCGCTTTGTGCCTGGCTTGCCACATTTCTGTTCCGGACCAGGTGGTGAATGCATCTGGCCACGCTATTCGAAGCCAGAGCGGAATCATCGGAACTTTAGGGCGAGCGTCGGGCAGCAAGTTTAACGCGTTTACTTATTGGTTCAAGAGTGCGCACGAGCAGGCTGCGTACAAAGTTTCCAAGACGGCAAATCTGGGACCCTACGGCGACACGAAGAAGAATGCCTGCCTTTCCTGTCACGCGCCCCACAAGGCCCCAGGCGCGGCCGCACTGCTTACCGGGCCAGTTCGGCCGGCCCCGAACATGGACACAACCACCGCGAACTGTATCACTTGCCACAACGGCGGCTCCAACCTCTCGCCTGCAATTCCTAACGTGTTCGCCGAGTTTGCCAAAGTCGGGCATCCTTTTCCGATCGGACGCAATCAGCACGCCGTCAACGAGAGTGGAGTGTTGAACAACAATCGGCACGCAACGTGCGTCAACTGCCATGATCCGCATTCATCAAACCAGACGGCTACTTTTGCATTGACTTCGATTCGCGGTTCCCAGTACGGAGCAATCGGGATCAGCGCGACGGACGGCACCAGCGTTGTGTCGCCCGCGGCAAATCAATTCGAGACCTGCCTCCGCTGCCACGGAACCAGCACCGGCAAGCAAATACTCACCGTTTTTGGCTACCTTCCCACGCGGACCATCGCCGGAGATCCGCTCAACCTCATTCCGCAGTTCGCTGCCACCGCGAGGTCGAGTCATCCCGTGATGCATGACAGCAACAGTCCGTACCCGCAACCCAGCTTGCTGAAAAACATGTTGAATCTGGACGGACATACGCCGGGACGCCCCATAAGCACGCGTATTCTCTGCACCGACTGCCACAACAGCGATGACAACCGGGAATTCGGAGGCAGCGGACCGAACGGGCCGCACGGCTCGCGCTTCTCCCATATTTTGGAGCGGCGCTACGAATTCAGTCAGGTGGCCCCAGGTTTTCCGCCCGCCGCCGGACCGGGGACCACGATCCAAAATCTTCTTCCTCCGATCCTCGACCCCGGGGCCAACGGTCCGTATTCGCTGTGTGCCAAGTGCCACAGCCTCTCGAATATCTTGTCGAACACCAGCTTCAGCAAGCATGCATTGCATATCAACGCCGGGTTCTCCTGCTCCGTCTGTCATACCGCTCATGGAATCAGCAGCTCCTCTGTGGGTGTCTCGGGAGAGCGTCTGGTAAATTTCGACCTGGGAGTGGTGGCGGAGAACGACAAGTCGAGGGCGCCTATCTCCTATGCGCGCGGCACGGGTACGTGCACGCTCAAGTGCCACAATGTCGACCACAATGCCGATGGTACGGTTGGAACACCCGCCACTACGAAAGGCAACGGTAAGGCAGCACATTGAGGGAATGCGGGACCCGGCGCCTGCAACGCAGCGGGAACTCGTGCAAGGACATGCGGCGGGATCGTGAACGATGCCGAACGAAACCATCCGGAGAACTCCCACAGTAGGCACGGCAGTTAAGCTTTTCCACGCAACCCCTGCGCGCGTATTTGCTTTAGTGGTGTTGCTGACCGCCGCGCCCTGGTTCGCATCTTTCTCGCCTAGACCTTTGTTGAATGGCGATATTTGGTGGCATCTGCAGTCGGGACTCTGGATGTTTCAAAACCACGCCGTGCCGCGCAGCGGTTTGTTTTCGCAGTATGCGGATCGACCGTGGGTGGATTCCACCTGGGGATTTGACGTTATAACAGCTGTAGGCTATAAGTTGCTGGGGTTGCGAGTCTTTGCCGCGCTGCTCATGAGTGGCAAGCTGGCCCTGGGGGTCGTGACATTTCTGCTGGCGGGCGGACGGCGCGGAAATTTCTGGTGCGCTATTTTGCTTTCCGCGATTGCGCAGTATGTGATCGTGGATTTGCTGCCGCTGCCCATCCTTTTGTCGATTCTGTTTTTTGCGATTGAGATGCTTCTTTTGCTGGAAAGCCGCCGGCGCAAGGATGTGCGTCCGCTGTACTGGTTGCCGCCACTCTTTTTTCTTTGGGCGAACCTGCATGGCCAGTTCCTGAATGGATTGCTTTTACTCGGCTTGTATCTGGTGGCCGAGGATACAGAGTTTTTCTTCCATCTCTCCGGTTCAAGCTCGGCAGGGGCACCCACTCATTCCTTGGCGAAGGGCTACGCGATTGCCGGACTTTCGGTAGTCGCAACCCTGCTCACACCTTATCCGTTTCAGTTGTTCCGAAGCGCATTCCAGACTGCCTATGGCAAGGTGATGTTCGAGGATTTCCAGGACATGCAGGCCATGGCTTTCCGGCGGCCGCAGCATTTTGTGCTGATGCTGCTGGTGATGGGTGCCTTCCTTGCACTGGGACGGCAGCGCTCGCGGGATTTGTTCAAACTCGGTGTGATGGCTATCTTTTTGGTGCTTGCATTCCGAGTGCAACGAGATACGTGGTGCGTCGTTCTGCCGGCAATTGCTGTAATCGCTGACGCTGTGGCCGACTGGCGGCCCGCAGCGGGAGCGCACACCCGCAGCCAGCCATGGACGTGGGAAACGCCACTAGCGGCGACGCTCGTTCTGGTGGTGTTTCTGGCGGCGATCGTCCGCCTGCCGGCGAGCCCAGTACTGATGAAGCAGGTTAGTCGAGCTTTCCCGGTAAAGGCTTGCGATTACATCCGGGCTAATCAGCTTCCCGGTCCCATCTTCAACGCCTATCATTGGGGTGGTTTCCTGGCGTGGTATCTGCCCGAATATCCGGTGTCGATTGACAGCCGTGTGAATCTGTACGGCGATGAAATCACAGATCAATACTTCAAAGTGAGCCTGGGAACGCAGCGGCTGGAAACGGACCCAAGTTTTAGCGGCGCCCGCACCATCTTGCTGGAGCGCAGTTCCGCCATGCTGAAAGCGCTGACCACGCTGCCGGCCTTGCGTGATCAATTCCGCGTGGAATATCAGGACGATGTGGCCGCCGTTCTGGTGCGGCAGTAGGCAGGTACTCTGGAGCTGCGATTCCAGCATCGGTGGATTAATCGCGGACGAACACCATCGAGATTCCATCCTGATAGACGAGGCGGAATCGCGAATCAATGGTCAGGAGTTTTGCCAGCGGTGTCTTTTTCGGCAGCAGCACCAGTCCAGCCTCATTCAGATACGGATCTGAGGTGTAGGATTCGCCTTGTGCGCTGTTGTAGGTGAGCAGATCAAGTTTGTCTCCATACAGATCGTTTCGTCCATCGACGGTCACGGGATACTGCGGCAGGTACCAGATCAAGAAGCCGCCCCAGTCGAGGTTGTTGTAGAGCGGCCCTGGAAACGAATTCTGGCGCACAAAGTTGCAAGCTTTTACGGGATACTCGCGGCTGATGGCCTGGTCCAGTTCGCTGGTACTAAAACCGATGTTGCGCGCAGCCAGCCACACCAACAGGGTCAGGAATGCCACTACACCAGCCAGTTCCGGAAGCTCCAACGCCGGTCCCGGCGCAGTGTCGCGGTCCTCAAGATCGGCAATGAAAAGCGCAGCGGAGATTCCCAGGAACCAGGCATCGCGCTGGGTGCGGAAGGCAACTACGCTGGCGACGATCAGCAACGAAAGCTTAAACAGGTCAAGCTTCTTCCGCCAGCCTACGGCGAAAAACGCCGCTGGCGCTAACAACAGCAGCACATATTGGGTGAGGGTATTAAAGTCGAAGGCTAGCAATTCCTGAATCGTGGAATAAGGCACGTGCGAATTGGAATACGCCGCTACCACGTGATAGATGTGATATCCGTAGGGCCCGATAAAAGTGGCAGCGAAACAGGCCATCAAAACCGCGATCAGGCCGGAAAGAGGAAGTGTGGGCGGTTGAATGAAGTCAGGCTCGAATCCGATGCGGCTCGCCAACCGCTGAAGCAAATTGATCCCCATGAACAGCCCCACCGCGCAGAGTCCGTAAATGAACTGGATGTGGACGTTGGCCCAGACGGCAAAAACTAATGGCAACCACCAGAGCAGCCGCATGCTTCCTGTACGCTGAGCTTCCAGGAGAAAAGTCAGCACAACTGTGAACAAGATCATGGTGACAAATACAGGCCTGGGCATGAGGCTGAACAAAAAAGCGAAGCTTCCGACGAGGGCAAGAATCCACGCAACCCAGAATCGACCGGCAAGGCGGTGCAGCATCCAGAAGAGTACAAAGGCGACCGCTACGGTCAGCAGAATTCCGAACAGGGCAAGTCCGACGAGCCCAAACCAGGCATAAGCCCTCGACTGCAGCACCTCATAGCCCCAACTGTAGGCAATCCACGGGCGAGTTGCGGCGGTGCGGGAGAAGATGCCGACGTAAGGAACGGCATGGTGTTCGACGATCCAATCGCCGGTCTTGAGATGCCACCAAATATCCGGATCGCGAACTGTGGTCCGCGAAGAGAAAGCGATCGCTGCCATCAATCCTAAGAACGCCGAAAGGGCGAACAGTTGCAGACCGCGTAGCCGCAGAAGACCGCGCAACTCCTGGAGCGTACTCATTCTGCAGACGACCTCATTCCACAGCCTCCAAGTTCAGTCTCGCATTCAACGTTGCGCGCCAACCGCAGCCCTGCCACAAAGAAATGCCCTGACATACTCGTTAGCGACTGCCGGGGGCTGACGCCAGATCCAGGATGCCGGCTCGCGCCATACGCGGTCGGAGTTTTCCACTACGACGGCATCGATGCCTAACTCGCGGCAGATGGCGTTTAAATTGCCAGCATCCGGACTGTCGAATAGCACGCCGAGCTTTTCCTGACGCAGAGCACAGAGCCGAGGATCCCCGCCAAAGGCGGTACCGCATTCGGGATCTCCCATGGGTGTTGCGGCGGCGGAGTCATGCCCGGAATATAGCATGTGGAGGACGGAACGCACGGTAGCTGGATTGCTCTGCAAGATGGCAGAAGCGGGCAGTTGCGCATTGAGAACTTCATAGGCCGACCGCAGTGCAAAGGCGCGTTTGCCGAATTGGTGGTCCATATCGATCCAACCTACCCCCGAAGTCCCGGGGCGATCCAAGAAGATCGGAAACATGCGCAGCACGAACACCTGATACCCAGTTCCGAGTATGCCTAAAGCTAACAACACGGCGAGCGCGCCCCGAACCCACAAACGTGGCACGATCTGCGAGGAAGCGCGAGAACCCTGAAACCACCAATCATCTACCAACGTGGCTGACCATAACAGCAGGATCAGTTGCGCGGGAAGGAAGCATCGCCATCCTAAGTCGTTCGTGCCCGTGGTACTGGAACGCAGGAACGTGCCGATCAGGAAACTGGCGAGGACGAGCGTCCAGGCGACAAGTTCATTGGCGGTTGCCTCAACCCGGCCACGCACCAGTTGCCGCAGGCGCAGCAGGCCGACGGCAAGAAAGAATCCGAGTTCCAGCGCATAGTTGATGGGCAGAAAGGCCAGGTTGGCCAAGGTCAACGCGAATGGCGTCTGCGGGTTGATGCCGATCTTTCGACTCAAATGCACCGCCAGCGAAAACGGGCGCAACGCGAATTCCACGAAAGCGGCGCCGCCGGCGGGACCGCGCAGGCTTACAAGAAAGGGCAACGCCCAGAGCACCGCCACTGCGCCCGCGCTCACGAACATCACAGCTTCCAGCCAGCCCTTGCGGGTGATCAATGCCAGCAACCATAGGAGGGCCGCAACTGCAAACGTGAACGTGACGTACACGGACATGCCGGCCGCGCTGGCAAAGGCCATCCCGGCCACGATTACAGGCGCGGTGGACCAACGGTCGGTGTCGGCCTGATGGCGCAACAGCAGGAATGCCATGAAACATGCGATCAATGCCGCGACGTGATGCGGCACCCACAGCAGGGAGCCAGCCCAGGAGGTGATCTGGGCTTCGTTCCAAAGCTCCATGTCATCCAGCCACACGTGTCCGGCGAACCAGATGTAGAGCGTTGGCAGAAGGTCCAGGCCGGTGACACCGAGCAGGCCAACGGCGAGCAGGGTTTTGCGCTCGATGTTGCTTTTGACTTCTGTGAGAAATTTGAGGCCGAGCGCGACCACGCACATCAGGCCCAGGCCGCACCAGACGACGCCGGAATACACCACGTATCGCGGCGACAAACGGAAGACCTTCATAGGCAGGCTGCAAAAGAGCAGCCACAAGTAGTGGTAGCGCAAAGGCGCCCCGGCATTAGCAAAGAAAGGATTGCTCGGCGGAATATGCCGGGCCAGAGCGGACGTCATGGCTGTGCGCACGGCATGGTCATAGGCCACAATTGGCGGGTAGAGCTTGTCGCCAATTTGGAGGTCGACCACTGATGCAACGGCGACCGTCACCCACAAAAGCATCAAGCCCAGAGCGATCCACGCATATTTCGAAATAGCGCGCAGATTCGCTGGCCGGAATTCTCTGACGAGAAGAAGCGCACAGGCCGCGAACACGCCGATATAGAACACCCACAGCCCGCGTTCGAAGAACCGCGCCAGCAGATACGACAGCATCGGGCAGATGGCGATGGTGAGTGGGACGGCGAGAATCAGCCGCAGAACCGGGCGGCGCTGCCGGAACTCGAAGAGGTCGAGCGCCCATCCTGCGACGTAGCCTGGGGCGAACATGAACGGGAGAAGAGCGAGACATGCTTTGAGGATCCCCAACGTGTCGGCCACGGTGAAATTTCGCATGGCTTAAGCAGGAGTCGCCACTTTGCTTACGGGAAGCCGGGTCTCTACCTCCGCTGCCTGCTCGCCCGCTGCTCCGGCCTCGTGATATTCGGCGTCCTGGTTCACGGCCCAAACGTCGTAGCGGCACTCGCCTGCCAGAATGTTTTTAGCGGTCAACATCGCGGTCATCATCGCGTGATCCTGGTTGTTGTACTTGTGCATGCCATTGCGGCCGATTAGGTGAAGCGTGGGGCAGTTTTCGTCGAGGGCCTTCCGAATCGTGTTCACGTGCTGCTGATAAGCATCGTCATAGACCGGATAAGCTTTGGGCTGGCGGATCACGCAGCCATCGACCACGTCGGCACTGGCGGCTAGATTTACTTTCTGGATTTCTGTCTTCGCCAGTTCGATCAGTTCAGGGTTGCTCGTAGTCCACAATCCATCGCCCTCGAAGCAAAAATATTCGAGACCGTAGGAGCAATAGCTGGGATCGGGGACCATTTGCGGTGACCACGACTTGTAATTTTGCACGCGGCCTACCTGCACACTGGGATCGTGAATGTAAATCCAGTTGTCGGAGAAGCGGCCGCGGTCGTGCACGATCAGTCCGACTGTTAGGAAATCACGATAGCGCAAGGAGCGTGCTGCCTGGAGGGCGGCTTCGGGAAGACGCGGTTCAATCTGCGCTACCAATTCGCGAATCGGCATGGATGAGACTAAATGTTCAGCGCGATATTCTTCCGAATCGCCGTTGGCATTGCAGGCGGTCACGATCCAGAGATTGCTGGCGGAATCGAAGCGGCAGCCTGTCACTCTTCGGCCGAGCAGCACTTCGCCGCCTAACTTGCGAACTTTTTCTGCGCAAGCTTCCCACATCATTCCGGGTCCAAGCCGCGGATAGCGGAAAGTATCGATCAGAGTTTTTACGACGTGCTTGCGGTCTTTCGGCTTGCGCTTGGAAAGAATGGCGTGCTTGATGGCTGAAGCAAGCGATAGCCCCTTAATGCGTTGCGCCGCCCAATCCGCGGAGATCTCGTTGCAACTCATTCCCCACACCTTCTCGGTGTAGGTTTTGAAAAAGATGCGGAACAGGCGCTTGCCAAATTGGTTGGTGACCCAGTCTTCAAAGGTTTTCGGGTTGCGAGTGGGATGAAGGCGCGCCGCTAGGAATGAGAAGACACAAAGCACCGACTCGATCAAGCCGAGCTTCGACAAGGCCTCGAACGGTTTCAAAGGATAGGTGAAGAACTGGCCGCGATAGTAAATGCGCGACGACCGGGGACGATGGAGCATGTCTTCTCCGGCAATCTCGGTCCAAAGATCTTCGACCTCGCGTGACTTGGAGAAAAAGCGGTGCCCGCCGATATCGAAACGGAAATTCTTATAGCTGACGGTGCGTGAGATTCCGCCAACATATTCGGGGTCGCTCTCGAGGACAACCACCGGGACGCGCTGCTTCGACAATTCGTAGGCGGCAGTGAGGCCCGCCGGTCCAGCTCCGACAATCACCGCCTTGAAGATCGGTCGTTCCATGGTCGTGGTTGCAGCTCCCAGTAAGGAACGGGCTATTGCAACGGGCTGGCATGCGTGCCCGGTTTGACGCCCGCGTGCTTTTTCGCCTGCGCGATTAACTCCTGAACTTTTTGTTTGCCTTCATAGTTCGGATTCGTGTCCAGCAATTTTTGCCAGGTGGCGACGGCTTTATCGATATCCATTTTGCCCTGCCACTCGACGATGCCCAGATTAAATAGTGTATTGGCTTTGTTGGGTTCGTAAGAAAGCGATTTCTGGAACTGAGTGATGGCCGTATCGGCGTCGCCGGCGTACCAGTATGCGGTTGCCATGTCGGTGCGAACACCGGTGTTGGCGGGCTCTGACTTCAGCGCGCGCTGATAGTAATCGATGGCCGCCGGATACTGCTGCGCGTCGTAATAGACGTTGCCGATGCTCTCGAGAAGTGAAGCGTTGTTCGAGTCAGCCTTGAGCTTTTCGAGCAAGGGCGCAGCTTGCGTGTCGGCCATCTTCCGCATTTCGGCCGGGGTTGGAGTTTGCGTTCCCGGGGCAATCGCGGGAGCAGTGGATGCGCTCGCCGTCTCAGCCGCTGCCGCCGCTGGACTTTGCGATCCGCGGATGAGCCAACCGCCGGCGATTCCCACCAGCAGGCAGATGACTGCCAACACGTAAGCCTGCACGCTCGTCCATTGTTCGATCGTAGTTTGATTTTTGTCCGTCATTTGCTTACTGCTCCTTTACGAAATCGTGATTCACGGGCTAATTCTTATTCTGCAGCCGGGCGTCAGCCATCAATCTCTGCACCTGGGCTACGCGGTCGGGGCTCAATTCTGGATTCGACTTCAGCAATCGCTGCCAAGCCTCGACTGCGCCCTTGTTGTCCTGTTTCCCGTGCCATTTGATCATGCCAAGGTTGAACAGCGAGTTCGCATCCTTGGGGCTATACTGCAGCGCCCGCTGCAATTGATCGATTGCGCCATCGGCATCGCCGTCGTAATACATGCAGGAAGCCATCTCGGTGCGAACCGGAACATTCTTTGGATCAAGCTCCAATGCCTTGCCGTAATAGGCTGCCGCTTGCTTGAATTGATGGGTCTCTCTGTAGATCTTTGCGATTTGGATGAGCGTGTCGCTGTTTTTCGGATCGGCCTTCAATTTTTCGAGCAGCGGCTCCGCTTTCTTGTCGGCCATCACCTTCATCTCATCGAGGGTGGGCATCTTCTGCGCCGTGGCGCCCATGCCACCGGGGGCTGCGGCCGGCGGGGCAGCAGCGGCCGCGGGTTGTGCCGGCGGCGCAAGCGATTGCGATCCGCGAAACAGGTATCCAATCGCCAACCCAACTACCAGGCTGATCACCGCCATCGCATAGACCTGCTTCGCCTCCCAGGCTGATCCCGCGGCTGGTTGTGAGTTGGTTTCGCTCTCCATGCTCGATTCCCCCAGTCTATGCTGCGCTTGCAGCCTTTCGTCCCTGCTAATTTACCTTAAAGGCGGCCCAGAATATGGGCAGCATTAGGCGTCACAGAAGATTGTGATGCCGGTCACAGGGACCCGAGCCGCGTTTTACTCAGTGACGAGCGCTGCCAGTCTCCGCCTGCGCGGCACGCTGCCGGGCCTCGGCAGCGAGCGGTACTTGCCCAGTCGCTTCGTAGAGATCAGCGAGACGGTTCCATCGGCGCGCGACCAACGGAGTTCTCCGGGTCGCTTCCTGTTGGAATGCGATCGCTTCCGGCCAGTGTCCGAGAAGCTTGTGGGCTGCCGATCTCCCCTCAGCAATCTCGGCGTAAAGTTCAGGCGCAAGCGATTCGCCGCCGTTGCGAAACGGACTGTTTTTCTCCACTTCGGCGAATGCCGCCAGCGCCTGCCGGGGATGATTCAGCGCGATCTGGAGTCTTCCGAGAGTCATGTACAAGTCGTACGATTTGGTGGATTCTCTGGCCGCGCGCTCGATGGCCTCGACCGCCTCGACGTTTCTGCCTTCATTGGCATAGAGCAACCCGAGAGAATACAACGCCCCGCTGTTTTCGTTGAGTGCGATCGAAACGCGATACTCCTGCTCCGCGTCGCGGTATCGTTGCTGCCGCTGAAAGAGCGACGCCAGCAGTAAATGGACATTCGGATCTTCAGGATAGAGGGCGGAAGCGCGGCGCAGCGATTGCTCCGACTCCTGGTCGCGGTGCAATTCCAAGAGCATGGCTCCGGAATTCAGACAGAAATCGTAGAGTGCCGGACGCGAAGTTGCGTTCGGCGGGGTGAACTGCTGCGTCAGGCAGTCGATCTGCAAGCGGTCGATCCACGCACGATTCCGTGATGTGTTGCGCAAGAAGACCAGCGATACGTCATCCATGTACACCGGACGCCAGCTTGCACTTTGGCAGAATGCGAACGGATCCATCTTCTGCAGTCCGCGGAAACCGGAGGTCGCGACCAGCAGAACGTTCAGGTTCCAGCGGTCGGCTTCGGTCTGCCACAATTGCGAATCGGGCCCCTGGCTATAGAGTTTCAGTTGCTCCACGACGAGATTGGGGCTGAGGCGATCGCCGCGGCCGTCGATGAAGTCGGGGTAGTGGGGGCCGAGACTCCACGCGGCGTAACCGCCCAGCGCATACTCCTCGAAAATATTTCCCGGCAACTGTTCGCGCCGGATGAAGGCGGCCGCGCGGTCTGGGAACCAGGAGGATTCTCCCGCACCGAACCTCCAATCCGCGTTGAAAACCACATAGGTGCGGCTGGAAATAAAATCGGCGATATGCAGCAGCGCGATGCCGCAGAAGACAACCGTCACCAGGGTGGCCATTGCCTCGGGCACGCGGACTAGCGGCCGCGTGTTTTTCCCGCTCTCGGCGGGTGCGGTGCTGCTTGAGCCGGTGGCGAAGAGTTCGCCCAACAAAGGTCCGCCGAGAGTTGCGATGGTGACGACAAACAGGCCCATGTAGCGCGCATGAGCCAGCACGGAATAGAGGGCAACGAAGGTGATGACTGCGGCCCCGAGTTGCCGCTTCCAGAGAAAAAGCCCGACCAGAATGACGGCCAGCAGTAGCAGCCAGGTAAAACCATTCTCCAAATGCCTGACGTTCGATGAGTTGGTACAGCAAGTATCGCGAAATCGGTACACCCTGGAACTCGCCGATGAAGGTGTTGCTGTTGAGTTTTCCCTGGGCTGGGGCTGTGAGTCCTGACAAAGTGAGCGAAGCGGCGTAAATTTTCGGGCCCCATGGATTGATAACCGTGGCAACCACACACGACGCAAGCCATGGCCATATCTTTCGCAGCCGTTGAAGCGCCGTTTGACGACGCTCTGCAAAAAAAAGATCCGCGGCCTCAGTCAGCAGGTAGGCGCCGATGGCACCGAGTCCTGCGATGAAACCTGGGTGGAGATTCACCCAGAACAGCATAAGCACAGGCAGGAGCCAAAGCCGGGATCGACCCCCGCGGCGGTAGGCCCACAGTTCGCCGAGGAAGAGCGCGAAAAAGACAGTACTGAAAAGATCGGCCCGCGGAGCGGTGCGGGCGGCAATCGACTGAACCGCAAGCATTGCCAGAACGGCGCTGCCCATGTCCTCCCGGCGAACGAGATAGCCGACGACCGCAAGACATGCGAGCGCACAAAACCAACTCAGGCCAGCATAGCCAAAGGCGCAATACGTCAAATAGAACAGCACACCGGCAAAAGGCGGATAGACCCAGGGTTTTCCTGCTGAAGTAAACGATAGAACGTCGATGCGGGGGATCTGGTGGTGCTGAACTACATAGCGTCCAGTTGCAAGCTGCCACCCCATGTCGAAGTCGGCAACGGTGTGCAAGCCGGCGCACAAGGCGCTGACCAGCACGAACAGAATAAAAATCCGCCTGACGACGGGATACGCTTGTTTTGCGGAGAATCCCATAGCTAAGAACAGCTTCCCATCTGCCCTTCCGCATGTGCGTTTATTGCCCGCGGGCAATTGTGCCGACTACTTCGCCCGCGCGCAACTCGCGAGTACAAACTTGCTGCCGGTCTGGCCCGCATAGATACACGAGAAAAACCGGCAGATCGCCGGCCTGCACGCGGTATCTTCCCAGTTCGACGGAATACACATCGCCGTAGTCGGCCATCACGAAGGGGTTTCCGGGCTCGGCACGCACGCGAAACTGCCCGGTTGAAGGCTCATAATTGGCATAACTGAAGCAGCGTCCGATGCAGGCGCGGTCTACGGCGTGTTCAGCTGGACTGAAATCTTTCGACGGAGTGCGCAGAATGCCGATCACCCGGCTTTTGGCGGGCACCCGCGCCAGGGCGGCATCGAGATTGTCTTCCATACGGTTGAGTTTGCGTCCATCACGGAATACAAAGGTGAAAAAAATCAGCGTACTAAGAATGAGGATCACTTTCTCGTAACTCTTCAGTTGCACGTGCGCCAAGAAAGCAGCGAGCATGACTCCAGCGGCCAGAGACAGACGGTAGGAGACAAGGTTGAAGGGCGCTGAATACGCCGGAAACGCGATCGCGGCCGGGATCAACCATACCGCAATCGCGGTCAATAACCAGAGCTGAAGACCCATGTCCAGCGCTACTCTGCGCCACTGGCAATCGCTGGCACGACGCCAAAATAACATCGCCCAAGCCGCGAGAAACAGCCAATAAGGAATTTCGTACATACGGTCAAACAGCACCAGTTGTTTTGCGCCCGTCGCAAACCAGGCCTGATCCAAGGACCAGACGCATAGATACCGGGTCACAAGCAGAAAATGTATTTCCAGCATGGCCAGCGCTGCGGCGGTCAACAGAAGAAGTCGGCCCTGCGCCGGAAGGCGTTCGGCGACGGCAATGTACAGGGCCAATCCGACGGCCCAGACCACAGGAATAGGATGCGCGGTCCACGCCAGCAGCAGCAGCGGGGTGGCCAAGAATCGAGTCGACCATCTGCTGGAAAGAAAAAATGTCAAATACCAAAAGCAGATTCCCAAGGCCAGATAAAAATTGAAGAGGCCCGCCTGAAAGACGAAACCATAGGAGAAGACTGCAACCGAGGGCAACAGGAACCACCAGTTCCTAGGCCGGCCGCGGGAGATGAGCAGGATTGCACCCCAGAAAAAAATCATAACCGAGACGCCCACCGCAATCTTCTGAGCTAGAGCCGCTCCGACAAGCGGGAACAATCCGGCCAGCATATAGTCGAAGAGCACGTTGCTCCACCGGTGCGCGATCCAGAGGCCCGGGGCCTGGTGTTGAGCAATCAACGAAGCCAGCCATGTGTTGTAGATGTGACTGGAAAGATCGACGGATTCGATGCGCGATTGCCAGAAACACGGAAGCAGCATTAAGAGGCTGACAGGAATCACGATCTTCCAGGAAAGTCGCAGGTGCATTCCGTCTCCAGGGGCAAGAGTTGCTCTCGAATTCTGTTTCGCCCAAGTATTCTCTTGGGCCCGCCGCGAGTTTGGCGACAGCGTACCTGAGGCGCAACCAATCCACAAACGAGCTTGTAGGGGACCTGTCATCTCGTTCCAGTATTGTTGAGGATTAGCAGGGCGAACGTTGTGATGACCGTCACAATCGATTGTGATGATCTGGCCAACTCCGATGGGGACAGAGAACGCCTGAGTAGCGCTATATTCCGGAAGAGCGGAACGCAAACTGCAATTTGCCGGCTCACGCTATATTATCTGCGAGAGAGAGATGTCACGGCTCGGCGGTTCGTGTTCATGACTGCCGCAGATGAAAAGGACAAATCGAATGGCCCTGATGAAGAGCGCGAACCCAGCGTTGAATGCAAACAGCTTTCGCGTCGAGCAGGCGGTATCTGGCGAAGTGATGACTTTGACGGGAACCGTCAACAAAACAGGTATTCTGCTGATTTGCGTGGTCGTCACTGCGGCCTGGAGCTGGAGCCGGTTTTTCCACGCTCCGGCTTCAGATACGGTGTTGCCGCTGGTGGGGATTGGGGGGATCGGTGGATTTATTTTCGCCCTGGTGACGGTCTTCAAGAAAGAATGGTCTCCCGTTACGGCGCCGATTTATGCCCTGCTGGAAGGTTTGGTTCTGGGTGGCCTTTCCGCGATGTTCGAGTTGCGCTATCCCGGTATTGCAATTCAGGCGGTCGGCCTGACCTTTGGCACGCTGTTTGTTCTTCTGATCGCCTATCACTCCGGCCTGATTCGCGTCAGCGAGAAGTTCAAGCTCGGCGTGGTGGCGGCCACCGGCGGCATTGCCGTCTTCTATCTGGTTGAATTCGTTCTCGGGTTCTTTGGCGTCCGCTTCGCTGCCGTCAATGGTTCCCTCCTGCTCGGGATCGGATTCAGTGTGGTGGTGGTAATCGTCGCCTCTTTGAACCTCATCCTCGATTTTGACTTTATCGAAAGTGGTGTTAGCGCCGGTGCTCCCAAATACATGGAGTGGTACGGGGCGTTTGGCCTGATCGTCACTTTGGTCTGGCTTTATCTGGAAATTTTGCGCCTGTTAGCAAAACTCAACAGCCGCAACCGATCCTGAAGCTAACGATCCGAATTAGATGGAGGGTGCGCAGCGCGCCATTCGTCGATCTCATGTTCGGCTTGCGCGCGTTGCGTGGGGGTGAGCAACTTTTGCAGTTCTTGCGCTGATGCGCCGCTTTCTTTCACTGCGTCCTGCGCTAGAACTAACCACTTGTGGGCTGATACGAGACTGCTTCCATTGCCGCGGTCGGAGGCTAACAAGAGTCCAAGGCGATATTGTGCTTGGGGAATGCCAAAGTCCGCAGCGGGCTGATAATATTTCACTGCGGCGGTAATATCGACGGGGCCGCCTTGTCCGGACTCGAACATCTTTGCCAGAAGAAATTGTGCATAGGGATGACCCTGATTTGCCGCCGGGGTCAACCACCGGCGCGCTTCCTCCAGATTCTGCGCGACTCCCTGCCCGAATAAATATCGCATGCCTAATCCAAGTTCGCCTTCGCGTAGTCCCTGGTCGGCTGCCTTTCTGTACCAGCTGACGGCTTGGGCATAATCCAGGCGGCCAAGTTTCTCATCTGCGAAGATCGTGCCCAACCGTGCCTGCGCCGACGCATCGCCCTGATCGGCGGCCTTCTTGTACCAGCCGATGGCGGCATCGACATTGGGGCCGTGCTGTGGCTGCAAGTCCCACTTTGCCAGTTCGAGCACCGCTGGAAGCAATCCCTGGTTAGCGGCCTTGGTGAGCCAAGCGAGTGCTTGGCCATCGTCCTGCGGCAGGCCTTCCCCACGGTGGTATAAAGCAGCGAGGTTCAACTGCGCGGTTGCGTCGCCCGCATCTGCGGCACTGCGGAACCAAGTTGCAGCTTTAGCGGAATCCTTTGGAATGCCATTGCCGGTGGAGTACATCAACGCGAGGTTGGTGGCCGCGTCCCTCGACCCGTGTTGCGCCGCCTTCGTGTACCAGGAAACAGCTTGTGCTTTGTCTGCCGCCATCCCGAAGCCGGCTTGGCAGAAGATTCCCAGGGCTTCTTCGGCGGCGACAAAGCCGCGACTTGCGGCGTGCCGCAACAGGCGCAGCGCTTCCGTGTCGTCTTTCTTGAGCAACGTGCCGGCGTGGTAGGCCAGAGCGAGCGTGGTCTCAGACTCAAGGTCGCCATTTTGGGTTTTTGCCTCCAGCCCCTCCAGGTCGGAGATGGTCAAAGCCCGAGCTTTTGCGAGAAGAGAGTAAGCGTGGAACTGGACGGTTGCTGAGGGCGCAACCTCGGATGGGGGCTGCGGAATTGGATTCGACGGCGCTGATGCGGGCGCGGCTCGATTTGCTTCGGAGGTGAGTGAATGGCGGTCCGCCGTGGTTTTATTTCCTGCGCTTGGCGGAGTGGGAGGCTGGGTACGTCCGGCTGATGCGAGCTTGATCACGAGCTTGTTGCCAACATACGTTTCTTCATGATCCTGAGCAGACTTGAGATCGATGACCACTCTTGCGATGGGCGGGGTGACGCTGAACGCGGCAGCCCTCACTGCAAGGACGGATTCGCGATTCACCATCAGGCGCTGGCCGGGATGAGCGAGTTCACATTCGGGAAAGTCAAACACCAGCCGGTCCGGATGCTCAACCGTGCTAACCTCAGCCCGCACGACTCTGCTGAACGTGATGACCACATCAACAGTGCCGGCATGTTCCGCGACAGATATGTTTGTGATTTCAGGAGACGGACCGCGCGACGCGGGGGCAACGCCATCTTGGGAGATTGCGGGCATCGCCGCCAAGCCCAGGAGGAGAAAAATGGAGAGCGCTACTGAATCGAAGCGCATCGCTAGCGGAACTCCGCCTCTTCGCTGCCGCGAACGCGGTTTGCCGAGTTCGACGTGAACCGTGCAAGCCCCGCGTATTACGTGCTGTTAGGACGTTGTACGCCCGTAGGGCGCGAGAATCAAGCTTGCGGTGTACAGCCGAGAGCTGCGGAAAAGAGATGTGATCGAGCGTGCGCCGTTGGTTGGGTCAGCGCAAAAGTTGTGAAGAGGGTTGCAAAGACATGGCCGATCGTGGAAATTACGTAGGCGAGACCCGCCACTGGGCGTGCCTTTATGAGACACTTGAAGGGAATCGAGAATGATTGCCTCGGTGAAAAAGCCGCGTCAGCCCTGGCGATTGGCCGGCACGATGGGTTTGGTTCTCTGGACTGCTCTCCTGTCAACCCTATAGAACTCTCTTGCCAGGACACGACTGATTGCCTCATCATTTCTATCTCTGGCCACGGGTGAAACCTAAAGCATGAACGAACCGCTCGCTATCATAGGCATAGGCTGCCGTTTTCCGGGTGGCGCAGATTCGCCGGACTCATTTTGGAAAATGCTCTGTGCTGGCACTGACGCTATTCGCGAAATCCCGCCAGAGCGCTGGAGCATAGCAGCGCATTATGATCCTGTGCCGGGCCGCACCGGGAAATCCATTTCCAAGTGGGGCGGCTTTATCGAGAACATCGACAAGTTCGATTCCGGGTTTTTTGGAATTTCCGCACGCGAGGCCGACGGCATTGACCCGCAACAGCGCCTGCTGCTCGAAGCAAGCTGGGAGGCGTTTGAGGACGGCGGACAAACACTGGAACAAATCCGGGCTTCGCACACTGGTGTTTTCGTCGGCATTTCCACCACTGACTATGCCGCGATGCAGATTGACGGCGACGGGCACAGTGCCGCCGATATTTATTCCGCGACGGGTTCGACTCTCAGCATTGCTGCCAACCGTGTTTCTTATTGCTTTGATTTGCGCGGACCCAGCATAGCTGTCGACACCGCGTGTTCCTCCTCGCTGACTGCCTGTCACGTGGCGTGCCAAAGTATCTGGCGGGGCGATTGCAAGATGGCTGTCGTCGCTGGCGTCAACGCCCTGCTCAACCAGGACAACTACGTTGCGTTCAGCCGCATGTCGATGCTTTCGCCGGATGGGCGCTGCAAGGCCTTCGATGCCAGCGCAAATGGCTTTGTTCGCGCGGAAGGCGTTGGGGCAGTGGTTCTGAAACCGCTATCTGCGGCGCGGGCCGCAGGCGATAAAATCTATGCCGTCATCCGCGGCACAGCGGCAAACCAGGATGGCCGCACCAACGGCATTACACTTCCCAGCCAGCACGCGCAGGAGGCGTTGATTCGCCAGGCGTGCCGAGCCGCGAACGTTTCGCCCGGCGACATCGGCTATGTCGAAGCGCATGGCACAGGAACGCCGGTAGGCGATCCAATTGAAACCGCGGCGCTCGGGTCGGCTTTGTGCGAGGGCCGGAGCGACGCTTGTCTTATCGGCTCGGTCAAGACCAACCTCGGGCACCTCGAAGCGGCCTCTGGCATCGCCAGCCTGATCAAGGTCGCGCTCATCCTGAAACGCCAGACCGTTCCGCCCAGCTTGCATTTCAGGAATCCGAACCCGAACATTCATTTTGAAAGACTCAACCTGCGTGTTGTCCACGAGCTACAGGCGTTTCCCCGACGTTCCGGGCCGCTTTTGGCCGGAATCAATTCCTTCGGCTTCGGAGGCGCGAATGCACACGTGATCCTGGAGGCCGCTCCAGCGCAGCCCCACAAGAACAAGTTGCCGGCCAGTGACGGCGTCGGCAAACCAGTTTTGCTGCCGATTTCCGCGCACAGCCAAGAAGCTCTACACGGTGCAGCTAGAAAATATCGCGCCCTGCTGGCGGAAGGCAAAACCGATGTCCGCGCCCTTTGCGGTGCTGCCGCCGGCCGCCGGTCTCATTTTGCACACCGGCTTTGCGTTGTGGGCAGTCATCGCGCCGAGTTGATTGAACGTCTGGACGATTTTATGGCTGGCGACGGGAATCCAGCGGTGATTGCCGGCGAGGCGACAACCGACGCGCGCCCGGTGTTCGTGTTCTCCGGGCAGGGTCCGCAGTGGTGGGGGATGGGCCGCGAAGTAATGCGGCAAGAAAAATTATTTCGCGAACGACTTAAGGAATGCGACGAACTGTTCCGGGAATTGGGAAGCTGGTCTTTGATTGAGGAGTTGTCGCGTGACGAAAAGTCATCGAGGCTGCAGCAAACGGAAATCGCGCAGCCTGCAATCTTTTCGTTGCAGGTCGCGCTGGCGGCTTTGTGGGCATCGTGGGGCGTCAAGCCCGCGGCCGTTGTTGGGCATAGCGTCGGTGAAGTGGCCGCCGCACAGGTTGCCGGGATAATGACGTTGCGAGAGGCTGCGCGGGTGATTTTTCATCGCGGCCGCTGCATGAATTCCGCACCAGATACTGGACGGATGCTCGCCGCCGGTCTGGATGCGAGGCAGGCGGAGGAGTTTGCCGAAAGCTTTAGGGATGAAGTCGCGGTTGCTGCGTTCAATGGTCCGAACTCGGTAACGTTTTCCGGCGAGGCGTCAGCGCTGGAGGAAATTGCGCGCACGCTGGACGTACGCGGCGTTTTCAATCGCTTCCTGCAGGTGAAGTATGCATTCCACAGCCCTCAGATGGATGCGGTGAAAGATGAATTGCTCAGCGCTTTGGGCGAATTGGAAACATCGCCGGGGTATGTGAATCTCTTTTCCACGGTCACGGGCGCGCTGGCTGACGGGCGCGACTTAACCGCCGATTACTGGTGGCGCAATGTTCGCGAGCCGGTGCGCTTCAGTGCGGCCATTTCTGCACTGAGCTTACGAGGCCACAGTTTATTCCTAGAATTGGGCGCGCATCCGGTGTTGAGTGCCGCGATCTCCGAAACTCTGGCTCACCGGGCGGTGACTGGAAAGGCATTTTGTTCGCTGCGGCGCCACGAACCGGAACTCGCCACGATGCTGGCCAATCTGGGCGCGCTGCATGTCGCGGGTTCGCCGGTGGTGTGGAAAAATATTTCCCCTGACATCGAACCAGAAATTCCGCTACCCACGTATTCCTGGCAGCGGGAACGCCATTGGCGCGAGACGAGCATGATGCGCGCCGCCCGCCTTGCCGCCCCAGCGCACCCGTTTTTGACTGCGAAAGTCCGCGCCGCCGCGCCGGTTTGGAACGCATGGCTCGATCTCAACGTGCAGCCGTGGCTTAAAGATCATCGCGTGCAGGAGCACGTCGTTTTTCCCGGTGCGGCCTACGTTGAAACAGCGCTGGCTATGGGCAGGGTGCTGTTCAACTCGCGGCCGCTCGAAGTCGAGGACGTCGAATTTCATAAAGCTCTCATTCTGCCGGAAGGGAAGAATCCGTTGCAGTTGCAGTCCGTGTTTTCGCCTGCGGATTCAACTGTGAAATTCTTCACGCGGGAAGATGAGGGCGATGGCGAATGGGTGCTGAACGCAACCGCAAAATTGCGTGCACACGCCGCGGTCGATCCACGGCGGATGGATTTAAAGCAACTGCAACGAAAGCTTGGGACTCGACTCACTAAGAATGAAGTTTATTCGGCATGTGAACAGGCAGGCTTGTTTTATGGTCCGATGTTTCGTGCCGTGGAAGTTGTGTGGAAAGGCGACGGCGAAGCGCTGGGACAAATCGAGGTGCCCGAGCGACTGGCTGAGGGCGAGGCAGAATTTCAGATCCATCCGACGCTGCTCGACGCCTGTTTTCAGGTACTACTGTGCACCAGATCGGAAGCGCTCGACCGGCGATTGTTGTTGCCCACTCGCATTGACCGTGTCACATTCTTCGCGAGCCCTGGGAAGCGCATGTTCTGCCACGGCAAAATTGTCCGAGCCAGCTCCCATGCGATTACGTGGGACTTTCAAGTCTTTGATGAAGCGG
The DNA here is from genome assembly GCA_963832755.1 of uncultured Acidobacteriaceae bacterium. GTDB lineage: Bacteria > Acidobacteriota > Terriglobia > Terriglobales > Acidobacteriaceae > Sulfotelmatobacter. The sequence goes on from CAWHVM010000001.1 coordinate 484,521, forward strand.
GGCGTGCGCTGCTCGATGGCGAAGGTTTCCGCGTGCAGGCCGTGCGCGGGGCGAGCGCCTCGCGCTTCGATGGCCCCGACAATTGGCTTTATGAAACAAAGTGGATACCCAAACAACTTGAGGACGCAACCGCAGAGAAGCAACTGCCAGGAATATGGCTGCTGTTTGCCGACCGTTCAGGAGTTGGGGAAAATCTGGCGGTGCGGTTGAAGAAACAAGGTGGAGATCCACTGCTGCTTTTCTCCGACAGGCATTCCCAACATCCGGACCCATACAGTTTTGAAAAGTTGAGAGAACTTCTTGTAGGGGCGAACGGGGCAAGCCGCAAGAAGTTCGCGGGTGTAATCCACCTTTGGAGTCTGGATGCGTGCGACGCAGAGAAGTTAGATCCACATTCGCTGCTGCAAGCTGAAGCCCGTGGCTGCCAGAGCGTTTTACATCTGGTGCAGTCGATGGTGCGGGAGAGGCCCACGCCGCCACTTTGGCTGGTCACACGCGGCGCACAAGGCGTCACGGCGGAAGACAGGGTCGCCGTGGCGCAGTCGCCGATGCTCGGACTTGCGAGAAGCATCATGACCGAGTTGCCACAACTGTCCTGCCGTTTGGTTGACATGGACTTCGGTGACGCGGACGACGTGGCCCAGTGTCTGTTACGTGAAATGGTTTCTGCCGACGGCGAGACGGAAGTTTCGTGGCGAGGCAAGTCGCGGTTTGCGAGCCGCATCGTGCGGACTTCTCTGGAAGTGCATCCTCCGCGCATGCCGCTGTCGCGCAAGTCTGGTTATCATCTTGAGATCCCAGCCTCGGGCGTTATGGACGAGTTGGCGTTGGCCGAAAATTTGCGGCGCAAGCCGGGCGCGAATGAAGTCGAAATTCAGATTTGCGCCGCTGCTTTGAACTTTCGCGACGTAATGAAGTTGCTCGGCATTTATCCCATGGATAGCGATCTCGACCTGCTGCTCGGCGATGAATGCTCTGGACGCGTAGTTGCCGTCGGCAACCAGGTAAAGAACTTCAAGATCGGCGATGAAGTTATCGCTAATGGCTCGGGTTGCTTCGCCTCGCATCTCACAATTCCCGAATTCTATGTCGTGCGTAAACCTGCACGCATCTCGTTCGAGGAGGCCGCGACGATTCCCGTCGCGTTCATGACGGCGTGGTATGCGCTGCATCATCTGGGAAAAATCCAGCGGGAGGACAAAATCCTGATTCACGCAGCGACTGGGGGCGTTGGATTGGCGGCGGTGCAGATTGCAAAACTGGCGGGCGCGGAAATTTTCGCCACGGCGGGCAATGACGACAAGCGGAACTATCTTCGTTCGCTTGGCATTCAGCACGTCATGGATTCGCGTTCCACAACGTTTGCCGCGGAGGTTCGCAGACTCACTAATGGCGTGGGGGTTGATCTGGTTTTGAATTCGCTGGCCGGAGACGCCATCGCGAAAGGATTGTCGGCGCTTGCCCCGGGCGGAAGGTTTTTGGAGATTGGCAAGCGCGATATTTACGCGAATACTGCCATCGGCCTGCGGCCGTTTCGCAATAATCTCTCGATGTTTGTGATTGACATGGGGCAAGTCATGGTGGAGCAACCCGCGACGGTTCAACGTTTGCTTCACACGATCATGAAACGAGTTCGTGCTGGAGAATTGCGGCCATTGCCGCATCATGCGCTGCCGATTTCACAAGCCGCCAATGCGTTTCAGTTGATGATGCAGGCGAAGCACATCGGCAAACTTGTTTTGAAGATGCAAAACGACGTTGCAACCCAACGAATGCCGCCTAAGGAAAGACTAACGTTTTCGGCCAGGGCAAGCTATCTAATTACCGGCGGACTCGGCGGATTCGGACTGGTAGTAGCGAAATGGTTGATCGAAAGCGGCGCGAAGAATGTGGTGTTGACGGGACGAAACGGTGCGCGAACGCCCGAGGCGAAACGCTCGGTGGCGGAACTAAGACGCCGCGGCGCGAAGATTGTTGTGGTTAGAGCGGATGTTACAGATGAAAGCCAAGTGGCGCGGGCCTTCAAAATAGCCAACAAAATGGGTCCGTTGCGAGGAATCTTTCATGCGGCGATGGTGCTCGACGACGGCGTGCTGCCGCAGCTTACGACAGAGAGATTGTCGCGCGTGATGGCGCCGAAAGTTATGGGCGCGTGGAACCTGCATCGGGCGTCAGCGGGACTTCGGCTGAATCATTTCGTGATGTTCTCCTCGGTGAGCGCGCTGGTGGGAGCAGCAGGGCAGTCGAATTACGCTGCGGCGAACTGCTTTCTTGATGCGCTGGCGCTGCATCGGCGAGCCATGGGCCTGCCGGCGCTGACGGTCGACTGGGGCGCGCTGAGCGAGGTTGGTTTCGTTGCGCGCAACTCAAGAGTTGCTGAACATCTGAGCGCGCATGGAATTCACGGCATCACCCCGGCGCAGGCGACTCAAATGTTGGGACGGCTGCTGCAAAGTGACGCAACGCAGATTGGTTTCATGCACGTTGACTGGCAGAAGTTCCTCGGTGCTGTGGTGAACGCATCCCCATCGCCGAGGTTTTCGGAAATAATTGTAGCGCCGGCGCCAGAGAAAGTCGGCGACGGGGGGAACATCCGCAGAATGATTTTGTCGGCGCCAGAGGAGGAGAGGTTTTCGCTGGTCTCAGCGCGCGTTTGCGAATCTGCGGCGAAAGTTCTGCGGACCAGCCCAGCGAAACTGGAGGCGAACCGTCCGCTGAAGGAACTGGGATTAGACTCGCTGATGGCATTCGAATTATTGAACCGGCTGGAAGCGCAGTTCGGAGTTTCGTTGCCATCAAATAATGGCTCGGCAAACTCCAGCATTAGTAATCTTGCCGCAGGGCTTCTGAAAATGATGGTTGGCGGCGAAGCGGAGGGAGCACGCATGGAGGCCAAAGCGCCCAAGAACGGCCACGGGAATCACCGGCCAGTCGATGCCGCGATCCGAAGTGAACAAATGCTGACCTTGCGGGCCGGAGGGAGTGGCAGTCCAGTATTTTTCATCCATCCTGCGGGGGGCGGCACGAATATCTACGACGAACTGGCGGCGCGTTTGCCGGAAGAATGTCCAGTTTACGGAATTCAGTCGCGCATGCTTGCGGGTGCGGACGACGAATGGACTTCGGTTCATGAACTGGCGCGAAATTACGCCTCACTGATTACACAGGAGCACCCGGAGGGGGCCTTGCGGCTGGCGGGTTTTTCCGCCGGAGGATTCTTCGCGCTGGCGACGGCGGGTGCGCTCGAGCGCCGCGGCAGAACAGTGTCGTTCGTCGGCATGATCGACACGCCTGCCGTATTCGGGCCGGACTACCCGCGCGAACTCGTTCTGAAAAACCTGTTTGCAGAATTCTACGACCGTCTACGCGCTGAGCCGGCGCTGGCCCGGCCACGCGACGCGCATGGCCTTTCAGACTCAATGATGGAACTTGCGAAAGACACAGCAACGGCAGCGGACGAGGCTGTGCAGTTGCGCCTTATCCTGGACTGGCTTATGAAACATGGAGTGAATGTTGAGAACGGAGTGGATTTGCTTTCGAAAAGGTTCCTTAAGCTTTTCATCCGTCACGCGAACCTGATTAGCACGGGGAAACTCGAAGCGTTGATCGCGCCAGTCTGGCTTTGGCGGGGGGCCGACTCATTTCTTCCAACCTTGCCGATGACCGCGGAAAATTGCCGAGGAATTACGCGCGGGAAACTTGCCGAGGAGATTCTCGACGGCAGCCATTTTGACTTGATGCATGCACCATTGGTGGCGACTCTGGCTGCGAGGCTGGCCGAGGCGCTCGCGGAAACCGAGGAATCCCGCGCGCCTGAGATCATGCGTCCAGTGCAAATCGGTGTGTGATAGGATGCCGAACGGTGCGAGTTCCGAATGATACAGCTGACGAACGTTAGCAAGAGCTACGGGGCGACGGGTGCCGTATCGGCGTTGAGCAATATCACCCTGCACATCGGACCTGCGGAACGCGTAGCGGTTACGGGCCCTTCCGGCTCGGGAAAGTCTACCCTCTTGAATCTGGTTTGCGGTCTCGATGAGCCCACATCCGGTTCGGTGAAAATCGATGGGGTGGACCTTTCCGGCCTCGCGGACGATCGGCGAACCCGCCTGCGGCGCGAAAAGATCGGAATGATTTTTCAGACGTTTAATCTGCTACCCACTCTGACAGCGGTTGAGAATGTCGCGTTGCCGCTTCGTCTGCAGGGGCTGGCAAAGAAGGAAGCGGAGCATCGCGCGGCATCGATGTTGGGGCGCGTAGGGCTAAAGGACCGGATGAAGCACCGTCCAGATGAACTCTCTGGTGGCGAGCGCCAGCGCGTCGCCATCGCGCGAGCCATCATTTTCCGGCCGCCCTTGCTGCTGGGCGATGAACCAACCGGCAATCTCGACTCCGCAACGGGCGGGGAAATTCTGCGCTTGCTTGATGAACTCCAAGAGGAATACAAGAGCACTCTTCTGATGGTTACCCATAACGCTGAAGCGGCGAGCTACTGCAATCGCATCGTCAGGCTACATGACGGCCAGATCGTCGAGGACGGGCGGTTCGACTGTGCCCCAGCCAGCGGCAGATGATGTTTAGCGCACTCTGTCAAATTACCTCGCGGCAATGGCGGACCCACCGTCTCCGCGTGGTTATGACGGCCCTGGGCATTGCCCTCGGCGTCGCGGTATTTTTTGCCGTCCGCACAGCCAACACGGCGCTGCTCGATTCTCTGACGCTTACGGTTGAGCGGCTTGCTGGAAAATCCACGCTGGAAGTGACCACCGGTGAGACTGGATTCCCCGAAGAGGTTCTCGAAACGGTGCGGGCAACGCCTGGAGTAGAGCTTGCCGAACCTGTGATTGAGGTCATCGTGCACACGGGTTTCGAGGACGAAGGTAATCTGCTCATCCTGGGAGTGGACACAACCGGTGACCAGCAACTGCGGCAATACGAATTCGACCGCGCGCAATCAGAGATCGCCGATCCGCTCACTTACCTTGCGCAGCCCCAGTCCATTCTGCTTTCCAGATCGTTTGCCGAGCGCCATGGTTTGCGAATCGGAGACCGGTTGCCGATTTTCACGGCGCAAGGACGAAAGGATTTCACGGTTCAAGGTATCTTCAAGCCGGTGGGGGTGGGAGAGGTTTTCGGCGGCAATATCGCGGTAATGGATGTGTACTCGGCCCAGGTCGTGTTCAATCGTGGCCGTAACTTTGACCGTATCGATCTCATGAATTCGCGGGATGTTCCGGTCGATGTTCTGCAACAACGCTTGCGCGCGCGATTACCTGCGGGCCTGGATGTGGTTCGCCCCCAAATACGCGGTCAGGCGCTGGAAAATGCAGTGACCGCGATGCGGCTGGGCATGTTGATCACCAGCTTTACCGCTCTGCTCGTGGGCATCTATATCATCTTCAATTCGTTCACCACCGCGGTGAACCAACGCTGGAGGGAGATCGGTATTCTGCGCGCTGTCGGTGTCGAGCGCGGAAATATCAGCCGCATGTTTCTGGGCGAAGCCTTGATCGTGGGCATCCTCGGCTCGGTCGTGGGAATTGCCGCGGGTTTCTATCTGGCGGCCGCCGCCGATAGACTCATGGGCTCGATTGCGGCGTCAGTTTACGGTGTGATCTCGACCGCGGTGGCGCCAAAGCTACATCTCGACCTCGTGCTCACGTCATTTGCCCTGGGGATCGGAGTGTCCCTTGCTGGTGCGTGGTTCCCAGCGAGAGCCGCTTCTTTTCTTAACCCCATTCTGGCCCTGCACAATATCGAGACGCGTCAGCAGGAATCGGCTGTGGGATGGAAGCGCATCACGCTGGGCTGCGCATTAGTTTTGCTCAGCTCGCTGCTGATTCACTATTCTCCTTCGCGCGTCGGAATGACGCTGCAATTCTCCTACTTCGCGGTCATGCTGCTGGGCCTGACAATACTGTTGCCGAAACTCGTGCACTGGTCCGCCCGCATCATTCGCCCAGCCATGGATGGGGCAGGCGGTTCGGAGGGAGCGCTGGCGGTGGACGCGATGGTCCGGTCGCCGCGGCGCAGTGCCGCAACCGTCGGTGCGCTGATGGTCGGCCTGATGTTTGTGTTCTCCACTGCCGCTTACATCCAGAGCTACAAGCACATGATTACTCGCTGGACCAATCAGATGCTGAATTCCGATCTCTTCGTCTCCAACTCTACGCTGTTGCGCTCAACGTCATACCATTTCAGCGAAGACCTGGGGCGGAGGATTGCGGCGCTGCCGGAAGTGGAGCGCGTCGAAAACGTTCGCTTCACGCTCGTTCCTTTTCAGGGCGACGAGGCGGCCGTGAATGCGATTGAGATGGACGGCTTTTTGCTTCGCGCCGCAGGCGCCATCCAGGGCGGAAATGAAAAGACCTGGCGCGAGTTATTGCCGCGGGGCGAAGCGGTGCTGATCTCTAAGAATTTTGCCGCCCGATGGGGATATAAAGTGGGTAGTCGAGTGCACCTCAACACTCCCACGGGAGACCTGGACCTGCCCGTCGTTGGCATTGTCGAAGACTACCGCTCCGATAAAGGATCGATCTTCATGGATCGTGCGCTTTATAAAAAATACTGGAAAGATCATGGCGTGGATTTTGTCGACGTCGATCTCAAGCCCGGGGAGAATGCGGCCGCGGTAAAGCGCAAAATTGAGCGGCTTACAGCCGGCACGGAGCACGCCCTGGTCTACACGAACGCGGAGTTTCGAAACTGGATTGATGGCCTGGTGGATCAGTTTTTCCTTTTAAACTATATGCAACTGGTCGTCGCCGTGATTGTGGCGGTGGTGGGAATCGCGAACACGCTGATCATTTCCGTGGCGGAGCGGCGCCGCGAGTTCGGGATCGTTCGAGCCATTGGCGGCTACCGTTCTCAGATCCGAAAGATGGTGTTGCTGGAGGCGGTCGCCATCTCGATTGTGGGTGTAATGGTCGGTGCGGTTGCCGCAGTGTTTAATATACAGTTCATGTCGCACACCATATCAACGGTTCTGGCAGGTTACGAGATCCCGTTTTATTTTCCGTGGCGTCTGGTTTTGGAGGCCGTCCCGGTGGTGGTGGCGGTATCGTTGATTGCGGCTTGGATTCCCGCGCGCCACGCGATGCAGATGGTCGTGATCGAGGCGATTGGGTATGAATAGCAATCTCGATGCTATCCGGATTCCGAGGCCGGGGTTCGCACTCTGCCTTTGCGCCGCGCTTGCCGTCTCCACGCTGGCTTCGGGCGAAGGCCTGGATGCCCGAAAAATCATGGAGGATGTGTATTCGCAGGACACCAGCCGCAACACGTTCATGAAGGCCAGCTTCGAGGTTTTTGACAAAGCAGGACACGGCTCGAAGAAGGCATTCACCTACCGGCGGATCGGGTCTCCCGGCAACAGCAAGACGCTGGTTGTCTTCACCAGCCCGGAGGAAATTCGAGGGGTTGCGCTGCTCTCGATTAATCAACAGGGCGTGAGCGATCGTCAATATATGTACGTGCCGGCCACGCAGCGCGTTCGCAGTGTAGTCGCCCAGGAGCGCTCCGCCCGCTTCATTGGAACTGATTTTACTTTCGAAGATATTGCGGAGCGCGTGCTGGACGATTTCACCTACCGCTTGCTGAGCGACGACGAGACCATCGACGGGCACAAGACCTACAAAGTGGAAGCCACTCCGGTCGATGCAGCGCGTTCCCAGTACAAGTTTATTTATTACTGGGTGGCGCAGGATGCCCCAGTCATTCTCCACGCCGAAATGTACGATGCACAAGGGCGGGAGGTACGCGTGCTCCATGCCAGTGGGCTGAAGCGAGTGTCGGGCATTTGGGGAGCGCGCCATGTGGAAATGAGGTCGGTGCAGGACCGAACCAGAACTGTGTTGAGCATCGAGGAAGTGAAGTTCAACACGAACATGGACGAAAAGCTATTCACGCCAGAGGGCCTTGAAGGGGCGCATAGTTCGGGGCGCGGTAAATGAGAGTATTCGGCCATCAGCTGGCTTTGTGTGGCGTAGCAGAAAGTCGCGCCCCGTATCCGCGTCAATCAGATTGTCGCGCTGCTTCACGAACCTCTGAGGCTCTCATTTTGTCGTCAATGTGGCGCTGTAGGCGCTCCCAGTCAGAGCGAACCAGCATTTCTTTGATGCCGAACTTGCTTTCTCGCTTCGCATCATCGACCCGGACGGCAAGTTCGTTTTTGCGCAAGCGGAAATCGATGGTTTCGGCGAGCGGAATAAGCTGGTTGGACGACTTTCCAACGATGACAAAAACCACGTCCTTCGATACCAGCGTGTACTCAGGGCAAGCCTCCTGGTTCATCGTCGCCGCTGGGGCGCCGAATGCCGCCATGAAGCCCTGCTGGGCGATCATGCAGTTGCCCATGTGCATCCTTACGACTGTGCCGTGTTGATAGATTCCAATTTGCGCGGGGAGCAAAACCGGCAAACTGCAAAACAAAAAGATTATCGGAAATGTCTTTTTCATTGATGTGTCCTCCTAATGAGCGCTGCTCGAGTGGTGGTAGTAGCCGCGGCGGCTGCGGAATTGCAGGTTGAGATTGTGGGTGGGGAGAATGCGAATCGCGTGGAAATCTGAACTGGAGTTCGGCGCCAGGTAGGTTACCAGGCGGGCGGAATGCAAATCGTCGATGACATCGCTGAAGATAGTAACCGGTCCTTTGTCGATCGAGATGCAGCGGCCACCAGAGTTCTGGGCAATCCTTTGCAGGGTCGCCGTGCTGTTGGATGGCTGCCCGGGAGGGTTAGCGTCGATGGTATAAACTTGGGCGCCGCTGGCCAGTATTTTTTCCAATGTGTCATCGAACGAGGACTTGCTGATGGTATCGTCACCGTCGGAGAAGAGAAGGATGACCGGCCAAGCATCTGGATGCCGGCGCTGGAGGAGGAGGTCGGCTGCAATTGTAAGGGCGTCGAATAGCGGTGTGGCCTCTCCGCCGCTGGGCAGGGAAGCAATTCGATCGGCAGCAAACGAATTGCGACAATTTCCGGAACACAGGACGTGTGCTTCCAAGCCGCTGAATGACAAAACCGACAAGTTATCCCCGGGACTCCACGGCCACTGCGAAATCAGTTGCAGGACATCGGTGATCTCCTGTTGAAACCGCGGCTGAACCGATTCACTGGAATCGATGAGCACAACGACGTCGAGATTAGTTGCGGCGGAGCGGGTGAAACTGCGGAAGTCTCGAATGACCCGTTCATCGTCGACCACGGCAAAATCATCCCTCTGAAGGTCTTCAACCGGGTGGTTGTTTTCGTCAGTCGCGAAGAACACGAGGCGCACCTCAGCAACCGTACTGTGATATGTGAGATGCGCAGAATCGTCAGGGCCGGCTTGAGATAACCGGGATACAACGGTTTGCGCGTAAGCGGTCGTGACTAGAAACAGCGGTAAGAGCAAACAGTCGGGCCGATAGCGCCGGACCGTTGTTTTCATAAGCTTGGGTATCGCAGAAAACCACAATCCCTTCCCATTGGCGGGAACTGCCAACAGACACGGCAGAGAACATTCCCCAATCATAAAGGCCGTCCCTGGCGCCCACTCACCAGGCGAATACGAGAGGGATGTCTGAGCCAGGGCCACGGTTGCAGAAATTTATCGCCTCCCGAATCAATCGCGCCTGAGCAAGCTTCCAAGAAAGTCGGCATAAAGATGTAGAAATGGGGGCTACGGTTGTCATCGGCAGCTGGCCCCGACAACTTGAGCCCTTCGTATTCACTGAGTTACCGGAGTTCGGAAGAGCGCGCGGGCCTTGTCCTGAAGGCGGCGGCTTCAACGAGGCATATCAGGAGCGACCGTCGCATACAAAGCGGCTATCCAAGACTTAGCTCAGAAATGGCGAGCTGGGAGGGTTGTGAATAAAGACCAGGTGGGAAGCAGCGCTTGCTTGCAAGAAAAGAACCCCAGGGCATTCGCCCTGGGGTTTGGACCTTTCGTTTTATCGCTTCAGGCGGCTAGCGACTCCACAAAGTGCTGGCAAACTGTGGTCTCGAGATTGTAGTGATTCACTTGGACCGTCGCGGTCAGGTATGGCTTGAGGATGTTGAGAACCTTGGGATAGAAATCTCTCTCATAGCGCTCGGCATCCGCCTTGGTGGCCCAAAGGCTGATGTTGAACCACTTCTCCTCTTTCATCTTCTCGGGGAAAAAGGGCAGAATCTCGAGGAAGCCGGTCTGCTTCTTCAGGATCGGCACGACCTCATTCTTGATGGCCTTCACGAATTCATCTTTCTTTTCCAGTTTCACTTCGAAGTTCAGAATGCGTGCAAACATAGAATGCTCCTTTTCATGTGAGGATTAACAACAGGTACCAGGCGGGGGCCCTCGGTCTAAACGAGGTTTTCAGTGCTTCCCGAATCCCGGGAGCTCGGGCCGAGTTAAACCGTAGCAGAATCGGTGAGGGAATGCAGTGATAAATGACTGCCACTGCGGTGCAGTAAGTCACAGCGTGCAGGGATAGCGATGCGTGCGCTCCACAGCTTTACAAGGAGCGGAATCGGGCATAGATTTGTACGGCATAGTTTCGAGCGAAGGAGTTGTACGTGCGACCTTCTTCCGATTACGACGATCCCTCGTCTTTACTCTCTATAACCATGGCTGAGATCCTGCTTTCGACGGACCTCCTGGAGACTTTGCCGGATGCCACCGTTGCCGTGAATCTGGACGGAACCATTGTTCAAGTCAATTCTCAGACACAGGAACTATTTGGCTATACCCGCGACGAATTGATTGGGCAAAAAGTTGAGATGCTGGTTCCAGATCGTTATCGCGTCCAGCACCACCATCATCGCGAGGGCTTCGCGCAGGCGCCGAAGACGCGGCGCATGGGAGCGGAGTTGGATCTCTACGGAAGACGGCGCAACGGCTCGGAATTCCCGGTAGAAATCAGTCTCAGTCCTGTCTCCACCGGGAAGGGAGGGTTGGTGCTGAGCGCGATTCGCGACATCAGCGATCGCAAAAGAATCGCAGAAGAATTGCGCCGGGCGAACGAAGCGCTGCATCGCAGGACGGCCGAGCAACTGGGCGAATACCGGTCGAGGCTGGCCTTGATTATCGATTCCTCAGAAGATGCGATCCTCAGCAAAGACTTGAATGGCATCATTACCAGTTGGAACAAGGGAGCCGAGCGCATCTATGGTTACACGCCGGAAGAGGTCATCGGAAAACATATATCGATTCTGACGCCGGGCGATCGTCCGGATGAAATGCAGAAGATTCTTCAGAAAATTGCGGAAGGGGAAAGCATCGAGCATTACGAATCGGTGCGATTGGCCAAAGACGGACGCCGTTTGGATATCTCCATCTCCGTGTCTCCCATGCGCAATGCCGCCGGTGACATTGTGGGAGCATCTGTGATTGCGCGTGACATCACCGACCAGAAACGAGCGGAGGGCCAACTCCGGCAAGCCCAGAAGATGGAAGCGATCGGCCGCCTCGCGGGCGGAGTGGCGCACGACTTTAACAATATCCTGGGGATCATCAATGCCTGTACCGAATTCCTGCGCGACCGCATCGATCCCGCAGCCGAACCGTCGGTCTACGTCGAGAACATCCGGAAGGCAACGGAGCGGGGCACGGCGTTGACCCGGCAAATGCTGGCCTTCAGCCGGACATCGGTGATCCAACCGCGCATCCTGGATCTGAACGAGAGGTTGAGAGAGATCAGCAAGCTCCTGCGCCCACTCCTGGGAGATGACGTGGAAATTCTCATTGTACCCAGATCGCAGGCGGCGGTAGTCGAGGCCGACCCCGGCCAACTTGACCAGATCGTGGTGAATCTGGCGGTGAACGCGCGCGACGCCATGCCTCGCGGCGGCAAGTTCATTCTCGAAACCGGCGCCGTGAAATTAGATGAGTCCTTTGCCGAGCAGCAGCAAGCAGTGACACCCGGAAAGTATGTGCTGCTCGCAGTCAGCGACACCGGCAGCGGCATGGACGAAGCGACCGTGTCACGTATCTTCGAGCCTTTCTTTACAACAAAGGAGGCGGGCAAAGGCACCGGATTGGGCTTGGCTACCGTGTATGGCATTGTCAAGCAAAGCGCAGGGCACATCATGGTTTACAGTGAGCCGGGGCACGGGACGACGTTCAAGATCTACCTTCCCAGCGCCGAACACAAGATTGGGCTCGCATCCAAGCCTGACGCAGAGACCGTCAGTCCGAAGCGGCAGGGCACCACGATCCTGTTGGTGGAAGACGACGAAATCATGCGCAGCTTGACGCGAAAGCTCCTTGAGGAGCATGGCTATACCGTAATCGAGGCGGACGATGGCAAGACCGCGCTTGAATATGTGGAAGCTCATCCCGGCCCGATTGATCTATTGCTGACCGATGTGGTGATGCGCCGCATGAGCGGGCCGGAGCTGGCGGAGCGCCTGAGTGCATCCCGCTCCACGCTGAAAGTCGTATATATGTCCGGTTATACGGGCGAACTGATGGCGAATCGCGAGGTAATAAAACCCGGCGTGACTCTATTGGAGAAGCCCTTTAGCCGGAGCGCTCTGCTGAATACAGTCCACGAGAAGTTGGGGTAAGGATTTGAGGTTCTTAATGCAGCGGCCCGACAAGTATTGGTGCGCTACAACCAGCCGGGCGGTGATGGATGTCACACATCGCTGTGGGAAAGCACGCAGCTTTCGGCAGTTGCGACGGCAGTCGGCAGCGACAGCCAGGCGGCCCGAAACCAGTGCAAGTAACCTATTTTGTTTCTCTTAGGAGATTTTCGCGGAGATATTGTTCCGCCTGTGGAGAGTGGCGAGGGACGTGCCGATGTACTCGTGAGCGGAGGCAACAAACATGGCCACACAAATCGTAAACAACGCCCAGAAGATGGCGCCGGCAGACAAAGGCTTTGGCAGTCTTTCTTCAATATTGGCTGATGTTTTGGAGCAGGAAGCAGTCACAACAACCTATCCTACGGGAGCGGTTTTATTTGCCGAAGGGCAAGCTCCGCGGGGCGTGTTCATTGTCCGGCGCGGCCGGGTGAAGCTCTCCATCTGTGGGAGCGACGGCAGAACCCTGATTCTGCGGATGGTGGAACCTGGCTGCCCATTGGGAGTTGCCGCCGTGGTTTCGGGTCGCTCGTATGAGGCTACCGCCGAGACCCAGGAGCCGAGCGAGATCAGTTTCCTGCGGCAAAACGATTTGCTGCGCCTCATGCGCCTTCACGGCGAACTTGCCCTGTGGGTGACCCAGCACATCAGCGCGGACTATGCCTCCACTTGCCGCGAAATTCGCGACCTCATCCTTTCCGACTCGGCCAGCGAGAAATTAGCTCGCCTGCTGGTGGGCTGGCTCGACCAGAACACCCAGGCTCGCAACCCCAGCCAAATGAAGCTGGCCCTCACTCACGAAGAGATCGGGCAGATGATCGGTACTTCGCGCGAGACCGTCAGCCGGCTCTTCGCGGGCTTCAAGAAGCAGCACCTGATCCAGCAGAGCGGCTCTACTTTGGTCATCCCGAACCGAGTCGCCCTGGAATCACTTATCACGGCGTAGAGTAAACGCACCCTCCCTCGTGGGCCGGTCTAGGATCGGCCCATTTACTTTGGGGGTGAGTTGCGAATCCCGAAGGATGAGTCACCGTCTAAGTCTCGGTGACCGGCTTGTCGCCCCGAATGTCACCAGCACCGTGGTCATCCCGGTAATCGGCGGGCTCAGTTGGCAACTCGATCATGTGCGCGCGTTCCAGCGCGCGGTAATACTCCGGACGCGCGTGGCGGTAATGATCGGCCGGGACTTTGCCGTCGATCCAGGCTGTATCCATGGGGTAGACGAGCGGGTCAAACATCACCATGTAAGAATGCCAGATCAGAATGGCAAAGGTCGCGAGAATTGCCTCGTAGTAGTGGACCGCCGTGGCTGCGTCCGACACCCACTTGGGGAAATGGGTCAGCGTGAAATTATTAAACCACAATAAGAAACCAGAGACTGCCATCACCAGCGTCCCCCACATGAAGGCCAGATATTCCAACTTCTCCGCGTAGTTGAACTTCGCGAACTTCGGTTCCACTTTCGTGAGTCCCAAATTGTAGGCGAAGACGTGGACGATATCGGTCGCGTCCTTAACTGTCGGGATCATGGCCCACAGGAAGACGCGGTCTCTCTTGTTCAGCGCAAGATGAATCACATGGTAAAGAGTGGAGGCAACGAGTATCAGCGCCGCACCGCGGTGCACGCCTCCGCGGAAGCCGGCGTGGCTCTCCCACAGCAATAGCGGGCGCGCCCACCATGCGTCGGGGAACTTCAGGGCAAACCCACTGATCACCAACGTTGGGAAGCTCAGAATCACACCCCAGTGCGCAATCCGGAAGTTGCGATTCATCCGTGTGACTTTCGCTCCACTGGCATGGTGCGGCCGCGGGCGAATGAGCTTGGCCAGGAAGTCGATCAAGTTATGCAGGATCATGAATCCCAGGGTCATCGGGATCAGTGTCCAATAGATCCAGCGAATCCACTTTACGACCGGGTGTGCGGCCCCGGTGGAGGTTTGCACGTGAACCGGCCCGATGGCGAACTTGCCCTCGTCCACGCCTTTGTGACATGCCCCGCACGTCTTTCGCAGGTTGGCAGGGTTGACGGTCGAGCGCGGATCGCTCGAAGGCAGAATGGAGTGCACTCCGTGGCAGGAAGCACAATTCGCCGCCGTGACTTTTCCTTCTTTGAGAGCCAGCCCATGGTAGCTGTCGGCGTAGGACGGCAGACGATCCGCAGGCAAATCATAGCGCAGCGCCAGGCGGGAATCGCCGTGGCAGCGGCCGCAAGTTTGCGCGGAAACATTCTCCGCATTCAACGGAGACCCCGCGCTCTTCGGGTCCATGATCAGGTGCTCGCCGTGACAGTCGACGCAAACCGGCGCATCCCGCACACCTTCTTTGACGGCTTGTCCGTGAACGCTCTCATTAAACTCGCGGGCGATTTCCTTGTGGCACTGCGCGCAGGTTCCCGGCACGTTCCAGTGATTGACGCGCGAGCGCGCATCGGTGGCGGGATAGATGTCGTGAGTGCCATGGCAACTGGAACACGTTGCCGCTTCCTTGCCGATCGCGACTGCACGGGCGTGAACGCTTTGCTTGTAGGAGTCCACGGGATGCGCCACCGGAATTTTATGTCGAGACAGGAATCCCGCATCGCTGTGGCACTTGGCGCAGGTATCGGCCATGTTCTTGCGAGCAATGGTCGAATCTTCTTCGCTCGAGGCTTTTACGGCGTGGATGGCGCCATGGCAGGACACGCACTTGGGCGCGTCAGGGTCGCCGTTCTTTGCAACTTGTCCGTGGATGCTGGAATCGAGAGCCTTCACCTCGTCCGCGTGACACTCCACGCATTTTGCCGGCATCAACTTCTCGGTCGTGGTCAGGTCATGCACGCTGCCATGGCACGATGCGCATGCGGATTCGCCCAGAACGGAGTGGGCGCTGGCAGGGAAGGCCTTGGCCTCATCCGCATGGCAGGTGGCGCATTGCACCTTTACGACTTTGGCGGGATGCGGAAATTCCTTGATGTCGGTGTGGCAGTCTTTGCAGCTGAGCACGCCGTGTGCACTGGCCGCGTGCTTGGCCGGGTCGATGGAAATGTTCTTGCCGGCGTCGGACTTCATGCCGGCCTGACCATGGCACGCCAGACAATCCTGGTCTCCGGCCGGCGCGGCGGAAGCCAGTGTCGAAGCCAAAGTCAGAGCCAGGTAAACCAACGCAACCCGAGTCGCGAACATTCCGACACTCTTTCTCCCCAGTTCAAACCGCGAACCAACCTCACCGATAAGCGAACAGAACCGCATAGATGATCCACAGCACAATGCTGAATCCCACGGCCAGCGCTGCCCAGGCGAAGGCTCGTATCGTACGGGTCACGATCGGTGGATAAGCCTCCTCCATCCGCTCCTCAAGCTTGCCGCTGGCGACCAGCGCCTCATATTCCCTGGGTTTGTCCCTTTTTAATTCTTCGAGCGGCATGCGCCCGGTAAACACGGTGATGTCCATGGGAAACTTTTCGGGCCGCAAGTGAGTATTGAAAAAATGTACGGTGAAGATAAACCCGGTGGCGAGCAGCGCCTCGTCGCTGTGAATGATGGTGGCGACGTTGAGAAACGATCCCGGAAGAAAGCGCGTGAAGAATACCGGAAACCACAGCGTGAGGCCGGTGGAACCGATCACCGCGATTCCCCAAAACACCGCGAAATAATCGAATTTTTCCCAGTATGTCCAGCGGCCATAGGCAGGCCGCTCACCCAGGCCGACAAACCACTTCAACGTTCCGATGAACTCGGATAAATCTCTTCGGTTGGGCACCATGCTGCCTGGCCCGAGAACCAGAGCGCGCCACGTCCCATATTCTTTTCTCTTCATCCGGTACAGGTCCACGAGATGGGTAATGAAAACTGAAAACATCACGACTGCGGCGCTGCGGTGAATGTAGCCTGCGCTCTCGAACCCTCCGAACAGGTGAGAAAGCATGGCGGCCCATTTTGTGTATGAGAACTTCAGGGTCAACCCAGTCAGTGCCAGGGTAATGAAGCTCACGATCATGCAGATGTGGAGGATCCGCTGCAGCCGTGTGAAGCGGACGAACTGTCGTTCCGCTTCTTGCCTCCGCGGGATATTCGGTGCTGGCTTCTCCAAAAGCTCGCTGCTAGGCATCGATATCCTCCTTCTTCCCAAGTTCCGCGGCGGCCTGCGTTTTAGCGGCGCGCAACTCCCGGCGCATCTGGAAAGCTCGGGGCAGCCACAGCAGCGTGTGAATGCCACCGACCAGGAACGTCCCCAGCAACAGCCCTGTCATCCCCCAGAAGGTATAGAACACGAACGGATATTTCTTGGGATCATGGTGCGTGGCGTGCGTTAAATAACCAGCGAAGCGGCGGGTGGCGCCCGCATGGCACTTTTGGCAGGTCGCCGTCACGTTGGCCCGGCTGAGGTGCGAGCGTGGATCCGTCACCCGGAGCACGTCGTGCGCTCCATGGCAGTCATAGCATTTCGCCGCTTTGGTGTAGCCCAGACGGGAGACCTTGCCGTGATAGGTTTCAAAGTAAGTCTCGGCAATCTTTTCGTGGCAGCGGCCGCACGTGGTCATCACATTCAGACGGAAGCTGTTCTCATCCGTGCGATGGATGGAATGAGCCGTGTGGCAATCGTTGCAAACTGGAAGTGGCTTGCCGTATCCGCTCACTTTCTTGGAATGGATGCTGTTCTCGAACTGCTCCTCGATGCCGTGGTGGCACTGGCCACACGTGGTCGGCACGTTGTTCGCGTTCACAGTCGACGCCGGGTCGGTTCGGGGAAGGATATGGTGAGCGGTGTGACAACTGGTGCAAGTCGCCGTCACCGTCAGGCCGTTTTTCAGCAGAGTGCCGTGAATGCTCTCGATGTAGTTCGGTATGATTTCGTGTTGCGTACCGGTGTAGCGCACGGCCGCTTTCTGACCTTCACGATGACAGCGCGCGCAGAGTCCGGGAACATTCATCGCGAACGTCGACGATTGCGGGTCCTGTTTGCCAAGTATTCCATGCGTGCCGTGACACTCTTTGCAGGTTGGGGCATTCGGATCATTTTTGCCGGTAAGTTGTCCGTGAATGCTGGTCGCGTACAATTTGCCAATTTCATCGTGGCAGGATGTGCAATCTACGCCGCGGGTGATGGTTTCGCAGGGGCGCACCCGGGAGGCATTGACCTCCGAGTGGCATTGGCTGCAGGCAATGCCCTTCTGGCCGTGCCGCGAATGGCTCACTTCGTCGACGTTCACGAACATCGATTGCCCGTCACGCGCGCGCCGCAGTTTCTGGTCGGCGTGGCAACGCATGCAGTCGGCGTTGGCCATCCCCATCTCATAGAAGACGTTGCGAATCTTGTGGGGTTGATGGCAGTCGGGGCAGGAGGGCAGCACATTCGCCTGCTTTTCCCAAAGCTCTCCGCGGATGATCTTGCGGTGAACGCTTTCAATTTGCGAATGGCATTTGGTGCAGGTACCGGCGATGTTCTTGCGATTGATTGACGAAGCGGGATCGGTGTGCGGCAAGATGGAGTGCGCGGTGTGGCAGGTGGCGCAGGTCGGGGCGACTGCCAGACCTTTCTTTAGCAGCGCCTCTCCGTGGATACTCTCCGAGTAATTCTCCAGAATATTGTCCTGGGCAATGTTGCGGTTGCGTGAAACCGGAGTGCCCTCCCGGTGACACTGGCCGCAAACGAAGGGAATTTTCAGCGGCGCTACCGCGGACCGCGCGTCCTTCACCGGGAAAATATCGTGGTTCCCATGGCAATTCACGCAGCGGGGCGCGAGCGGATCGCCGCGCGCAATCGCCTTGCCATGAAGCGATTTGGTATACAATTCCTGCTCGTCCGTGTGGCAGGTTCCACACTTTACCGGCGCCGGCTTGTCGTGCGGGAAATCCTTTCCTTCCAGGTCGGCATGGCAGCCCGTACATCCGAAACTGGCATGCACAGAACTCGCAAACCTCTTGCCATCCACGTAGAGCGAAATCGTTCTGCCGGCTCGCGTCGTGGTCATGCCCTTATCGCCGTGGCAGGCAAGGCATTCCGTCCCAGGTTCTTCGGCTTTACCCTGTGCGGCGCGTGCACGGCCTTGCGAAGACACAAGCGTAAGAACGATGGCGAGCAAGGACACGGCAATCGTTCCCAAACCCATCCGCCGCTTTTTCCTTCGCGCAACTCTGGGTTCGGCCATGTTTGACTCTCGCTAACGCTTACTTCATGCCAAGATCGGCAAGCACTTTCGGATTCTGTTCTCCTACCGCCAGCAGGTTGTGGCACGCAGAGCAGTCGTTGGTGATCGTCTGGCCATCGGCGCTGGTGTGGCTTCCGTCATGACAGCGGAAACAGCCTGGTGAATCATTGTGTCCCAGATTGTTCGGATGAACGCCCCAGGTCACACGCATGTCGGGGAAAATGTTGCGCAGGTAGATCGCCGCTACCTCATCGCCCGCCTGCTGCACCAGAGTGCGCCGCGTCTGATAGATCTGTGGGTAATTGGTGCGATAGAAATTGTTGAGTTCGGCGGCGATGTTCTGCCGCGCCACGTCGCGGGTGGGATAATTCACCTTGAGAACCTCGACCGCCTTTTTCTTGATAAAGGGCAACTCCGGGCTGATGTGCCCCAGCGACATTTGCTTATCTACTGCGTTCTCGGGCAAGTCGAATTCATGCGTGGGCCGGTTGTGGCAATCTACGCAATCCATCGTGCGATGCTCTCCCTTGTCCAACTGCTGTTGCGTGGGTTTCGCATCGCTGGAAACAAACTCTGTAGTTTTTCCCTGATCGTCGGTGAAATACACCACGGGAATCGTTTGCCGCTCGACATCGGTGGAGATGTAACGGATGCGGGCGTTATCGGCGAGGTGGTGCCCGTGGATGCCGACCGAACCCTGCCACGTGCGTCCGCCCACCTTCAACAGCAGGACGTCGGTCTGCGGCGTGTTCTTTTCGTCGTCTTTGTAACTGGTATTCACCAGGAACTTGTCACCAGTAAAACGTTGCGGCCAGTGGCATTGTTCACAGGTCTCGCGCGCCGGGCGGAGATACTTTACCGGCGAAGGAATGGGGCGCGAATAGGTGTGGAAAGTCACCGCGAACACCTGGCGCAGGCCGGAAAGCTTCGACCGCACAAACCAACCGGCTCCCGGTCCGATGTGGCACTCGACACATTCCACCCGCGAGTGCGGAGAATTTTGATAGGCCGAATACTCCGGGGCCATCACCGTGTGGCAAGTAGTGCCGCAGAAACTCGTCGAATCCATGTATTCGACGCCGCGGTACGATGCCGTACCGATGATCAAAAGATTGAGCACCGTTGCCACGGCTACCCACTCCACGGTTCGCCGCACCACAGGCAGGCCCAGGTCGATGGCCGGGTAGACTCCCGGCAGCGTTCCACTCCCGCGCAGGCTGCGGCGCCGGAGCCAGATTCCAACCGGAATCAGCACCAGGCCGAGGACAAAAATGCCGGGCAGGATCAGAAAGACCAGAAGGCCGATGTAAGGATGTGGTGGCCCCGGCAGGAAGATGTCATAGAACCAGAAAGCGATGGTGGTAAGCGCCGTGCTTGTGGTGATGACAGCACCGGTAAGTGTTACGGGATTCTGGCCCAGGAAATAAATTGGCTGCGACCACTCTCGGAAGCGCTCTCGCAGATTCATTGCTAACCGTTGCCCTCTTCAATATCTGTGTGTACAGACGCAAGCACACTTCACACTTTGCGGCGGACTATCCGCCGCCTTGGACCATCTCACATGCTGATAGCAGAGCTAAACGAGGACTATTTCTTCAGAGTGCGAATGTGAGCCACTAGTCCCTTAACCTCTTCCGGCTTGAGAGAGCCATATTTCGGCATCTTGTTCTTGCCGTTTGTGATGATCTCGGTAAGTTCCGCGTCCGACATTTTCTGCACGTCGGCACTGGTGAAGTCGTGGGCGCCCATTTTCTTCCCCATCGCCGAACCGGTTCCGTCAGCGCCATGGCAGCCGGCGCATTTTGACTTGAAGGTTGCGGCCGCATCCTGCGCGCTTGCCGATAGGGGAATGCTGAGAACAACAGCGAACGCTATTGCGATTGTCAATACCTTGGCATTAATTCTCTTCATCATCTTTAAGGCTCCCATTTTCTAGTTTCGTTGCTCAACATCGAAACTCAGCATATATTCGTAGAACGCAATACCGAACTGTTGCAATATTGAACGGTTTTGAGGCTGGGTTCTGTGACGCAGGTCACAGGTGCATGTTAGCGTGGGCTAACTAAGTGATAGACCTCACGGCAGAGTGTGACGCCGGTCACGGCACCCCGTCCGGAGCGGAGCCAAACTAAGCGTAGTGGTTAGGGGTGGGTCTATGCCTAAGGATAATCGCAACCTGCTGGACGTACTGAAGTTCGAACTGGAGTTTCTTGAGCAAGGCGGTTACGGCCGACTGCCGCGCGAATCCTGGCGCCCACGGTTCGTTTTCGAGGATTCTCCCACTTGCATGAACTTCAACTCCAAGGACCGCGAACCTTGCAGCGAATGTCTCCTCATGCAATTCGTGCCGGAGGAAGCACGCAAAGAACAAGTTCCTTGCATCCATATCCCATTGTCTTTGAGTGGAGAGACTCTCGAGAATTTATACCGCACGGGAACGCAGCAGGAGGTCGAGGAAGCGCTCGGTAACTGGCTCCGGGCGACAATCCGGCAACTCGAAGCGGAAAAACAGAAGCAATCGGCATCCGCCGACCTGCGTAGCTAACTCACGGCAAGATAGATATAGCGCAGGATGAACAAGCCGGTGAGAATCCACACCAGCGTGTTGATCTCGCCAAATTTTCCCGCCGCAACCTTTACCACCGTATAGGAAATCAGACCGAGACTTAACCCTGTGGCGATGCTGAAGGTGAGGGGTGTAGCTAGCATCGTGATGAAGGCCGGCACCGCTTCGCTGAACTCCCGCCACTGAATCTGCGCGATCGATTCCGACATCAATACGCCCACCAGAATCAAAGCCGGAGCCGTGGCATAGCCTGGAATTGCCGTGGCCAGCGGTGAGCAAAATGCCGCCAGCAAGAACAACACAGCCACAGCGATATTGCTCAAGCCAGTACGGGCGCCCGCCGCGACTCCAGCGGCGCTTTCGATGTAGCTGGTAACCGTGGACGTTCCCGTCAGCGCGCCAAACACCGTGCCTACGGCATCCGCCATCAGCACGCGTCCGACGCGGGGAATCTTGCCGTCTTTGATGAAACCGCCTTGCTCGCAAACTCCGACAAGCGTGCCCACGTTGTCGAACAAGTCCACGAACAGGAACGCAAACGCAATTTCGAGCAGGCCGAGATGCTTCAGGCCTCGAAAATCCAGTTGCAGGAAGGTAGACGACGGCTGCGGCATGGAGAAGATTGCCGTGGGCCAGCTCGTGATGCCGCGAAAGATTCCAAGAAGAGCGGTACCGAAAATGCCGAGCAAAATCGCGCCAGGAAATTTTCGTGACATCAGGATCAAAGTCAGGCCAAGGCCGAAGCAGGCGGTCTGCACTTCCTTGTCGGAGAAGCTGCCGAGGCCCACAAAAGTCGCCGCGTTAGCAACCACGATTTTTGCATTCCGCAGCCCGACGAACGCGATGAACATTCCGATTCCAGCCGCGGTCGAATGCTTCAGGCAATCTGGAATGCCATTCACGATCTGCTCGCGGACTCGAGTGACGGTGAGCACCAGGAAAAGAACACCAGAACAGAATACGACCGCGAGCGCCGTTCGCCACGGAACATGCATGGCCATGCAAACCGAGTAGGTGAAATATGCGTTCAGCGACATACCCGGAGCCAGGGCGATGGGATAATTGGCGTAGAGTCCCATCACCAGCGTGGCGATTGCGGCCGAGATGCAAGTTGCAAAAACCACGCCCGCCGGAGGCATTCCTGCCTGCGCCAGAATCTGAGGGTTCACCACCACGATGTAGGCCATGGTGACGAACGTGGTGAGTCCGCCCAGCATCTCCTGTTTCACAGAAGTCTGGTTCTCAGCGAGCTTGAAGTAGCGTTCGATCAAGGTCGTTTCTCAGTAGACGATCTTGTTGGGTTTGTCTTTCCACGCTTGAAAGGCAGCCAGCGATTCCTCGCGCATTATCTGAACCATAGGGATTGTGCGCTCGGACAGTGGCAAAGGGATCTCACGATAGATCAGGGAATCGTCGAAGCCTACCTGGGACGCGTCCGCGGCCGCGCCGGCAAAATAGATGCGGGAGAGCCGGGCCCAATAGATGGCGCCCAGGCACATGGGACAAGGCTCACAGGAAGTGTAAATCTCGCAACCATGCAGTTCGAAGACGCCAAGTTTCCCGCAGGCTGCGCGGATGGCAAGTATTTCGGCGTGCGCCGTAGGATCGTTGATCGAGGTAACCTGGTTCGTGCCTTCGGCGAGAATGTTGCCGTCTTTCACGATTACCGCGCCGAAAGGGCCGCCGCGTCCGGAATGGACATTCTCAATCGAGAGCTGGATGGCGCGCGCCATGAAAGGGTTGTCCATGGAATTTGCTTTGTGAGCGAGTGATCTGTGACAGTATGCCCACGCCCATCTGCGGCGAGCACGTTGGTCAACATGGATTCTTTCGCAGCCGCTTCGCTGAAAAGGGAGTATAAGCTGGAAGCCGGGAGTTCGTAAAATGTTCTTTTGATCTCGGGTTCGATTTCCTGACGGGAGTGATTCTGTGAAGCTGCAAGCGTTTCTATCGCGCCGGGTCGTGACACCGGAAGGAATCCGGCCGGTAGCCATTCTTGTTGAGGGAGAGAATATCCAGGCTGTTGTTCCTCCTGATCAAGTGTCAAAGAACTTGGACACGCATGATTTCGGCGACGCGGCGATTCTTCCTGGGCTGGTGGATTCCCATGTGCACATCAACGATCCGGGGCGTGCCGAATGGGAGGGTTTCGAGACGGCGACGCGCGCCGCCGCGGCCGGAGGCTATACATGTCTGGTAGACATGCCGCTGAACTGCCTCCCCGCGACTACGACCGTAGCCGCTCTTCGGACGAAACGCGCGGCTGCCCATGGCCGATGCCGCGTGGATTGGGCGGCCTGGGGTGGAGTGGTTGAGGACAATCAGGGCGACATCGAGGCCCTCGCCGCGGCGGGCGTGGCAGGCTTCAAGTGCTTTCTCATTCATCCCGGCATCGCTGGCTTCACGATGGTTACGGAGCAGCAACTGCGAGCGGCCTTGCCTGCCGTCGCGCGAACCGGATTGCCGCTACTGGTGCACGCAGAACTGCCCGGACTGATCGATGCTGCCACACACGGTCTGGCCAACGCCGATTGGAGACGCTATACGACCTATCTTCAATCGCGACCGGAAGAGGCGGAACTTTCGGCGATCCGGCTGCTCTTATCGTTATGCCGCGAGTACAGTTTTCGCTTGCACATAGTGCATCTCTCAGCCAGCGCTGCCCTGCAAGAGTTGGGCAACGCGCGTGCCCAAGGGTTGCATGTAAGCGTAGAAACCTGCCCGCACTATCTGCATCTGACCTCGGAGACGATCAAAGACGGCGCCACAGTGTGCAAGTGCGCGCCGCCGATTCGCAGCCGGGAAAATTGCGAACAACTGTGGCAGGGATTGAGGGACGGTGTAATTGATCAGGTGGTCACAGATCATTCTCCGTGCCCGCCAGCTTTGAAGAAGCTTGACGAGGGCAACTTCAAAACTGCATGGGGCGGTATATCAAGCCTTTCGGTGGCACTGCCGGTGATGTGGACTGAGGCCAGCCATCGAGGGTTCACCCTGTTGGATCTGGCCCGCTGGATGGCCGAGGCGCCGGCGAAGCTCGCCGGCTGCCACATGCGCAAGGGACGCATCGCGCCGGGCTTCGATGCTAACTTCGTGGTGTTCGATCCCGAGGCTAAGTTCGTGGTCACGGAAGAGCGACTGCACTACCGCCACCCTCTTTCTCCATACATGGGAGAAGAGCTTCGGGGTGTTGTGAAAGCCACTTATCTGCGGGGGAAGCCTGTGTTTCACGATGGCGAGTTTCGGGGAGACGCCGCCGGGCGCGAGTTCCGCGCCGCGTACCCGACCATCGCAAAGTAATCGAGGTTGTCGTACACACTATGCCATCCCCGCGCGTAAGCGAGAGCACGGCCCGGAACAAAGTTGCAGCATGAACCACGAACGCATCGTCGGCACCGCGGTTCCGCGCAAGGAAGGGCGCGAAAAGGTGACCGGGAAAGCCCTGTACGTGGACGACATGGTTCTGCCGGGCATGCTCTATGGCGCGACGGTTCGCAGCCAGATTCCCCGCGGCAGAATCAAGAAGATCACATTCAACCCCGCTATCGCGTGGAACGAGTTTGTGATCGTATCTGCTCAAGATATTCCGGGGAAGAATTGCATCGCGCTCATCGGAGACGATCAACCTTGTCTGGCGAGTGAGTTCGTGAATCATCCCGAGGAGCCCATTCTGTTGATAGCCCATCCGGATCGGCACGCGCTGCGGAAAGCGGTTGAAGCTGTGTCGATTGAATACGAACCTCTTCCCGCCATATTCACGATCGAAGAAAGCGAACGCTGTTCTGAAATCGTTTGGGGCGCGGATAATATTTTCAAAACCTATCGAATTGAAAAAGGCGCTGTCGACGGCGTTTGGTCTCGGGCCGACTACATTGTCGAAG
This sequence comes from uncultured Acidobacteriaceae bacterium, assembly GCA_963832755.1. Lineage (GTDB taxonomy): Bacteria > Acidobacteriota > Terriglobia > Terriglobales > Acidobacteriaceae > Sulfotelmatobacter. Next base: position 509,640 of record CAWHVM010000001.1, read on the forward strand.
GTGAATACTCAACCGGCGCGCAAGAGCAGCTTTACATAGAAAACAACGGAATGATTGCCGCCTACGACGTGGAGCGAGGCGTCACTGTGTGGGGTTCCTTGCAGTGCCCCTACTACGTGCACAAGGCGTTGATGGCGCTGTGCAGCTTGCCTGCGGAAAAAGTTCGCGTCGTGCAAATGGAGACTGGCGGTGCTTTTGGCGGCAAGGAAGATTATCCATCGATGATCGCGGGGCACGCCGCACTGTTGGCCATCAAATCAGGAAGGCCGGTGAAGATTGTCTATGACCGTGCGGAAGATATGTCCGCCACTACGAAAAGGCATCCCTCGCGCACGCGTCACCGCACGGCGATGAGCAAGGACGGCAAGATTCTGGGAGGAGAAATCGAGTTCACCATCGATGGCGGGGCTTACGCTACGTTATCGTCCGTCGTGCTATCCCGGGGAGCTATTCACGCGGGCGGTCCTTACTATTGGCCGAATGTGCGAATCCGCGCCAAGGCGGTTGCCACCAACGCGCTGCCCCATGGAGCCTTTCGTGGTTTTGGTGCGCCCCAGAGCCTGTTTGCCATGGAGCGCCATATGGATCGGATCGCGCAAGTGGTGGGGCTTTCGCCGGTCGAAGTCCGGCGCAGGAATTTTCTGAAGCCCGGACAAACGACCACCACGGAACAGACCGTGCGCGAACCGATTGACCTCGGAAAACTGCTCGACCGTGCCCTCAGCGTCTCCGGGTATGAGTCAAAGAAAAACCGATTCTTGATCGAGAATCAAGCCGGGACCAAGAGAAAAGGGATAGGCATTGCGGCCTTCCTGCACGGCGCGGGATTCACGGGCTCAGGCGAGCGCTACCTGAGTTCTGTAGTCGGCGTGGAGGGATGCGCCGATGGCTGCATTCGTGTGCTGGTTTCGAGCACGGAATTTGGTCAGGGAACGAAAACGGTTCTCTGTCAAATTGCAGCCGAGGCACTGGGCCTGCGCTATGAGGACGTAACCATTGCGCAGCCAGATACTACCGAGGTTCCGAACAGCGGGCCTACGGTGGCGTCGCGCACAGTGATGGTAGTGGGAAAGCTGGTGGAATCCGCGGCGCGAGGAATCCAACAGACTCTGATGTTGGCCGGCGTGCTCGGCGATTCAGATTCAGCCGACCAATTCCGCGCCGCATGCCGAAGCTATGTTGCGGCGCATGGTCAACTCCGTTCGTGGGCGCAATACGAGCCGCCTCCCGACATTTTCTGGGACGACGAAAAATATCGCGGAGAGGCATACGCCGCCTACTCGTGGGCGGTTTACGTTGCCGAAGTCGCAGTTGACCTGACGACTTATAGCGTATCGGTAAACGATTTCGTCGCGCTGCAGGAAGTTGGCAGAGTGCTGCACCCGGTTCTTGCCGCCGGGCAGATCGTGGGTGGCGTCGCGCAAGGGATTGGATTCGCCTTGTATGAAAAAGTGATTTGGCAGCAGGGGCGCATGCAGAACAGCCAGATGACAAATTACATCATGCCGACTTCCAGCGACCTGCCACCGATCCGGGTGTTTTTCGAGGAGTTGGGCAACGTGCATGGCGCATTCGGAGCGAAGGGGATTGGGGAACTTCCCATGGACGGCCCGGCTCCAGCCATTGTGAATGCCGTCGAGGATGCGTTAGGAATTCGATTCGATTCAATCCCGCTGCTGCCGGAGGATATTTTCGAAGCAGTTACAGCGCACTCTTCTGCGAACGAATCTGGCGTTGTGAGCGGAGTTCGATGACCAGCACGTCAAACGATCGCGGCGAGTCAAAGATTTCATTCACAGCGAACGGTGAACCAAAGACCGTCCTGGCCTTTCCTATGGAGCGGCTGCTGGATGTGCTGCGGCAACAGCTCGGGTTGACTGGTGCGAAGGAAGGATGCGGAGAAGGCGAATGCGGTTCATGCTCGGTGTTGATGGATGGTGTGCTGGTTAATAGCTGCCTCGTTCCTGTCCTGCAAGCAGAAGGGACCAGCATCACCACCATCGAAGGGCTCGCAGCGGGCGCTCAACTGCAGTCTCTGCAGCAGGCGTTTCTGGAATGCGGCGGCGCGCAGTGTGGCATTTGCACTCCGGGGATGATTCTTGCTGCATTTCATCTATTGGGTAAGAACCCGACACCTACGCTCGAAGAGATAAAGGAAGGGCTCTCCGGCAACTTATGCCGCTGCACTGGCTACGTGCAGATTTTCGAAGCCGTAGCGAAAGCCGCGCAATCACGAGACGACGTCATGGGGCTGGGATGAGGTCCGATCCGAAAGACTATGAACTCGTTGCCCCCGGCAGCTTGCAGGGGGCGCTTGGGCTTCTGGCGCGCAGTCCTGGCGATTGGATTCCTGTCGCGGGAGGCACGGACGTCATGGTCCAGTATGCAGCGGGGAAGCTGCCTTCTCGAAAGCTGGTTAGCATTTGCAATCTTGCCGAGTTGCGGCGCATTGAAGTGCTGCCCAACGAAATTCGCGTCGGCGCGGGATGTACCTATACCGATATCCGCGAGCACGCAATCATTGGGCGAGAATTGTCTATGCTCGCAAGCGCCGCAGGATGGACCGGAGGAATAGCCAATCAAAATCGCGGAACCATCGGGGGCAACATTGTGAATGCATCACCCGCCGCCGATTCGCTTCCGGCCCTGCTCGCCTATGATGCGGAGCTGATTCTGGTATCAGTTCGCGGCGAGCGCCGGTTGCCCTATGAAGGCTTCCATATCGATTACAAGAAGACGAAGCTCGCGCCCGACGAATTGATTCGATCTGTATGCCTGCCCCGCCGGTTTTCAGCGTATATTTGCCACGCGCGAAAAGTGGGAAGCCGCAACGCCCAGGCGATCTCAAAGGTGTGCATCGCCGCGTTGGGGCGGGTTTCAGGCAAGACGGTCGAAGATGTGCGCATCGCCCTGGGGAGCGTGGCGCCGGTGCCGCTTCGTTTGAGCGAGACGGAACGGGTGGTGAGAGGGAAGGCGATCGATGAATCGCTCTTGTCATTGGCGAGGAAAACAGCGATGGCGGAGATCAGTCCTATCGATGATATTCGATCGACGGCAAAGTATCGCGCGGCAGTGGCGGGCAATCTCGTCGCCAAATTCCTCAACCAGCTGGCCGGCATGAGTGACGTTCTGGCGGACTGGAATGCCGCTCCGCTCGAGGCAGCCGCCGAACAGATCCTGGCTTGTTGCGGCTCAAGAGCATGGGCTCATGAGATGGCCAATCGAAGACCGTTGCCCGACGAAACCGCTCTGATGGCGGCTTCCGATTTGGTGTGGCGCAGTTTGAACGAATCCGATTGGATGGAAGCTTTCAACAGTCATCCGCGGATTGGCGAGCCGAGTGGGCCGAGTCTTTCGGCCCAGTCAGCCGCGTGGGCGATGCAAGAGCAAAAAGAAGTTGCGGATGCTGGCGATGTGGTTAAGATCGGTTTGGCGGAAGGAAATCGCGAATACGAACGTAAATTCGAGCGTATCTTCATCGTGTGTGCAACTGGGAAATCGGCAGCGGAGCTTTTGGAGATTCTCCGCCAGCGGCTGCAGAATGATGCGGCAGCCGAGCTGCACGAGGCAGCCGAACAGCAGCGGCAGATTACGCAGATCCGGCTGAGAAAATGGCTTCAGGAATGAAACGAATTTCAACTCATATTCTCGATCTCGCTCTTGGCAAGCCCGCCGGCAATGTGGCTGTGCGGTTGGAGAGGCACGAGCCTTCCGGTTGGCGCGTATTGGCGTCGGAGCGCACAGACGGCGACGGCCGCTGCAGTCAATTGCTGCCCGGAAGGGAAGAGTTGTCCGCGGGTTTCTACCGCCTGGTTTTTGACACCGCCAGTTATTACGAAGCGCAAGACATCGACGCGCTCTATCCCGTCGTCGAAGTCACGTTCCGCGTGAGAGAAGGCGAGGCTAAATTTCACATTCCGCTGCTGCTGAGCCCCAATGGCTACACGACGTACCGGGGGAGCTAAAGAGACGAATTGCGTTTGTATCCGTGTGCGCTGTTGAATTTTGATGCCAGTCTACAGAGGGGTTCGCCAGTTGACTTCTTCAATCCGCGAATGGCTCAACCTGAGCGTGCGATGGTTCCACGTTTTTGCCGCCATCATGTGGGTTGGGCAAACGTACTACTTCACTTGGCTGGACGGCCAATTCAGGCAGCTTGAGAAAAAGAGTGAAAGAGACGCGACTCCGCCGCAGATTTGGATGGTGCACAGCGGCGGTTTTTATACGGTGGCGAAGCAGAACTCTCTGGGAGTTTTGCCCGAGCAAGTTCGCTGGTTCCGCTGGGAAGCGTTGATGACATGGTTGAGCGGAATGGCGCTGCTGGTTCTCGTCTATTATTCGAGCGCGGGACTCCGCGACACCGACGTGGCGAATATCTCCCAAGCCGCCGGCATCGCTATCGGACTCGCTGTTCTAGTGGGCGGCTGGATTATCTACGACGTGGCGGCGCGGTCGACTCTGGGCCAATCCGAAGCAGCTTTCGCAACTTTTTCCCTTATCGTTATTGCGGCGATCGCATGGGGATTGATGCATGTACTGAGCGGACGCGCGGCCTATATCGAGATCGGCGCGATGCTCGGAACCATCATGACGGCCAACGTGTGGTTCCGAATTCTTCCTTCGCAACACAAAATGATCGCTACGGCTGCGGCGGGCACAGAGTTCGACGCGTCGCTCGGCGCTCAGGCCAAGCTGCGATCCAAACACAACACTTTCATGGCGGTTCCAGTCGTCTTTATCATGATCAGCAATCACTTCCCGGTCGCGACCTACGGAAACACGCATGGCTGGGAGATTCTGGTTGCCCTTGTGATCATCGGCTGGGCAGCGGCGAAGATCATCCGCGAAGCATAGTGCACTACGCGATGACGACTACTGAGATGCAAAAGCGTTCCGAGGAAGTCATCGCCAGGTGCCGAAGGCTGGCATCTTTTTCGGAAGACCAGGGCAGCACGCGACGGACATTCCTTTGTCCGCCGATGCGCGACTGCCACCGCGAAATCGCTCGCTGGCTCGAACCTCTCGGCATTACAGTTCGCGTGGACGCTGCCGGCAATCTGCGCGCATCGTATCCAGCCGCTCAATCCGGCGCCTCGATTCTGCTTGTGGGATCGCATCTCGATACGGTTCCAAACGCTGGGGCCTACGATGGCGTGCTTGGAGTAATGCTTGGGATTAGCTTGCTGGAAGCCCTGCACGGCCGGAGGCTCCCATTCGGAATCGAGGTCGTCGGATTCTCCGAAGAAGAGGGAGTTCGTTTCGGTGTACCGTTCATCGGCAGCCGCGCGTTGGTGGGACGTGTCGATGACGACTTGTTTAATAAGCAAGATGGCCGAGGGGTTTCTGTGCGGAAGGCTATCGAAGATTTTGGCCTGAACCCGGCGGAAATTCCTCAAGCATGTTTGAACAATAAATATTTCGGCTACATCGAGTTTCACATCGAGCAAGGCCCCGTTCTGGAAAATCTCGGGCGTGCTCTAGCCGCAGTCGATTCCATCGCTGGGCAAAGCCGGCTCGAGTTCACATTTCTTGGCCGCAGCAATCATGCCGGTACGACGCCGATGCACCTTCGGTACGATGCTCTTGCGGCGGCGGCAGAGTGGATTACCGCAGTCGAGCAGCGCGCCCGAAGCGTAACCGGCTTGGTGGCAACCGTGGGAAAGATCGAGGTGAAGCCGGGAGCAACCAACGTGATCGCCGGTGAAGGGCGATTGGCGCTCGACGTGCGCCACGGCTCGGACGAAGTTCGAATCGGGGCCGTCAAAGATCTGGTGGAGCAGGCACAGGAAATCGCCAGGAAGCGAAAGTTAAGGGCGCAGTCAACCACCCTGCTGGAGCAGCGCACGGTCGCGATGAATCCGTTGCTGGTGGCTGAAATCGAGGACGCGATCGGAAAAACCGGCGGAGGCACGCCGCACCGCATGGTGAGCGGCGCCGGCCACGATGCTATGATCCTGGCCGAGAAGCTTCCTGCCGCTATGATTTTTTTGCGAACGCCCGGGGGTATCAGCCATGATCCGGCAGAATCCGTTGCAGTTGAGGATGTAGAAAAGGCAATCGAGTGCGGCTTGCATCTGTTGGATCAGCTTGTCGATTCGTCCTTAGTACGAGAGAGGATGTGACGTGCAAAATCTTGGACAGACCCGCAGTTCTCATCAGGGCAATCATCTGCTGCTGACGGCAGACACTTTTGTGCGCACCAGCCTGCCCGGCATGAAGGCTTGCTCGGCGGTCGTGCATGTCGGCCCGGCGATAGGAGCAAGATTCACGGAATACACGGCCGAGTTCGAGGCGGGCGGAGAACTTGGCCGAACGACTGCGCAGCGCTTTATTTTTGTGATCGAGGGCAGCGTGAACGTGGAAGTGAACGGCAAATCGACTGAACTCGGTGCGCGGGGCTATGCGTATCTTCCCCAAGGCCTGCTGCATCGCGTGATAGCAACGAAGATCAGCCGTGTGGCCGTGATCGAGAAGCCGTATCAGGCGCTCGATTCGGTCGAGCCGCCAGGCCTCATTGTATCGAGTGAAGATGCAGTTGCTTCGTGTCCACTTGACAACGACCCCAGCTTGCAGGTGAAATGCCTGCTTCCCGATGAGATGAACTTCGACTTCGCCGTGAACACAATGGTGTACCAGCCTGGAACAGCGCTGAGCATGGTCGAAATGCACGTGATGGAACACGGACTCATGATGCTCGAAGGCGGCGGAATCTACCGGCTTGGCGATTCGTGGTATCCGGTGACCGCGGGAGATTTCATCTGGATGGGGCCGTGGTGCCCGCAGTGGTTTGGAGCGATCGGCAAAACGCCTGCAAAATATCTTATCTACAAAGATTTTCATCGCCATCCCTGGGCCGGCGCGCAGCCATGAATCTTGAGATCGATCGCGATCGCATCCTGTCCGAAATCGAAGCGCTCGCCTCATTCTCAGAGGCTGAGACTCCCGTGGTAACGCGAATTGTTTTTACGCCTGCAGACCTGAAAGCGCGGGCGTGGATGAAAGCGCGTTGCGAGGAAGCCGGGCTCACAGTGCGGTATGACGCGGTTGGAAATGCCTTCGCACGTTGGAACGGCTCAGACCCAGCTGCACCGGTGGTCGGCACCGGCTCGCACATCGATGCTATTCCCAACGCCGGCAAGTACGACGGTGTGGTCGGAGTGCTGGGAGGCCTCGAAGCAATCCGAGCCTTGCAGCGCTGCGGATTTCGTCCGAGCCACTCGATCGAGTTGCTGATCTTCACGGCGGAAGAACCAACGCGCTTTGGAATCGGTTGTCTCGGGAGCAGGTTGCTGTCGGGCACGCTCTCCCCAGACGCGGCGAGAAAGTTAACAGACAAAAACGGCGCGACACTCGATGAAGTTCGCCGCGCGGCTGGCTTCGGAGGCGAACTCGAAGAAGTGAAATTGCTCAGCAGCTACTACAAAGCGTTCGTCGAGTTGCACATTGAACAAGGTCCCTTGCTGGAACGCGAGCATATTCCGCTTGGCATTGTGGAAAAAATCGCTGCGCCCGCGAGTCTCCGCGTTTTGATCGAGGGTGCGGGCGGGCACGCCGGCGGAGTCTTAATGCCCGACCGCCGCGATGCACTCTGCGCGGCGTCTGAATTGATTCTCGCCATCGAGAGCGCAGCCCGCACCAGTGGCGCGATCGACACGGTTGCAACCGTGGGAATCTGCGAGGTGTTTCCCGGCGCGGTCAATAGTATTCCCAGCCAGATTCGCCTGAGCGTGGACATCCGCGATACCGATCTCGAGCGCCGTGACGCGGTGACACAAGCAGTGGGAACCGCGGCTCGCGCCATCTCGGCCAAGCGGCAGGTTTCGATTCACACTGAGATATTGAACGCAGACGCTCCCGGAGATTGTGCGCCCATCGTGATCGACGCGCTTTCGCAATCCTGCAGAAAGCATGGGCTGACGTTTCGCTCTATGATCAGCCGCGCCTATCACGACTCGCTTTTTATCGGGCGCATCGCTCCCGTTGCCATGCTGTTTATTCCCTGCCGCAATGGCTACAGCCATCGTCCCGATGAATACGCCTCTCCCGACGACATTGTCCGCGGCACACTTGTGCTCGCGGAAACGCTGGGGGCTTTGGCCGCCTGATTCTTCATCGATGGGGATAAGCAGTAGAAGCGTTCGCAGCGTTGCGGATCTTGGCGTAGCCTGGTTTGATGATCGAGTAGATGAAATCAATGCGCCGCTTATACGGCAAGAAAGCGCTCTTCATCGCATTGATGGTGATCTTTTCGAAATCGTCCAGCGATAAACCAAACGCGTCTGCGGCTGCTTCAAATTCCCGCGTCATGGTGGTTTGGCTCATCAGCCGGTTGTCCGTGTTCAGCGTGACGCGGAATTTCTCTTGATAAAGAATCTTAAACGGATGCCCGGCCAAGCTGGGTGTGGCTCCAGTGTGCACGTTGCTCAACAGGCAAATCTCCAGCGGGATTCTTTTGTCGAGCACATACTGGGCAAGGTCGCCTAACTTCACCGCCCTGCCCTCCACCACGGCGATGTCATCGATCAGCCGCGTTCCGTGCCCGATCCGGTGCGCCCCGCAATACTGGATCGCCTGCCAGATCGATTCTTTTCCGTAACCTTCCCCGGCGTGAATCGTGATGTTGAAATTCTCGCGTTGAATGTAATGAAACGCGTCGACGTGTTTCTTCGCGGGATAGCCGCCTTCTTCGCCGGCAAGATCGAAGCCAACAACTCCACGCGCGCGAAAATCGACGGCAAGCTCCGCCATCTCCAGTGACTCATGCCGATTGCGCATGGCGGAGATAATCAGCCCGGAAGCAATTCCAAAATCCTTGCGGCCCCGCTCCAGGCCTTTCAACACAGCCGAGACTATTTGCTGGTGGGTCAATTCTTTCTGGGCGTGAAAGACCGGCGCAAAGCGGGTTTCAAAATAAACCACGCCGTCTTTGCTTAAATCCTCGGCCTGTTCATAGGCCACGCGCTCTAGAGCTTCCTCCGTTTGCATGACCGCGATGGTGTGCGCGAAGCCCTCAAGATATTTGGCGAGGCTCCCTTGGTTTGCGCCGCGATGAAACCACTGCGCCAAGGCTTCGGGATCGCCTGTGGGAAGCACCGTGTATCCCGCACCTTTGGCCAATTCAATGATCGTTTGCGGCCGCAGCACACCATCCAGATGCTCGTGCAAAAGCACTTTAGGAAGGCTCTGCAATAGCTCATTACCGAGTTTCACGGGACGTCAGCCTCCCCAGCACTTGCACACGAGTTAAGAGCGTTGCAAAGATAACTATAACTCCGCAAGACTCGATTTCCCTCGTGTTGTACCGGGAAAGCTCAAACTTTGAGTAAAGCTCGGGAAGGGCACGAATTTCGCGCTGTTCAAGCAATCGCAAAATCAGCGCCCTTCGGCGACTGAGATGCACTTCTGGGAGACTCAGATCACGATGAGTCGGCTCCTCGCCGTTATTCCTCGCCGATATCTTCGTTCCACACTTCAGGATTTTTGCGGATGTAATCGCCCAACAACGACGCGCATTCTTCAGAATCGAGATCAGCAACCCGCACTCCGAGCGAACGCAGCCACTCCATCCCCCCTCGAAAATTTCGGCTCTCACCGACGACGACTGTGCCGAAACCAAACTGCCGAATCAGCCCGCTGCAATACCAGCAGGGCGCGAGAGTGGTAACCATGATCAGATTGCGATAGGCGCGCTGCCGCCCTGCGCTGCGAAAGGCATCAGTCTCGCCATGCAGGGACGGATCGCCATCCTGCACGCGCCGGTTGTGTCCCGAACCGAGAAGCTTGCCTGCTGCATCGAAGATTGCAGCTCCAACCGGGATGCCGCCTTCGGCCAGGCCTTTGCGGGCTTCCGCTAACGCCACCGCCAACATCGCAGAATGGTCAAGCGCAGACATGACGTTAGATTATATGAACGAAGCAAGAGTGAGTTAGATCGAGAGTGATTCCATGGAAGTGAAGAATAGAAGAATAATGGTGGAGGCGGCGGGAGTCGAACCCGCGTCCGAAAATGTTACTGGTCAAGAGACTACATGCTTATTCGCGTTCATGCCCCAGGCGTTTGCCGCCATTGCTGGCGGTTCCCCCGAGACGTTCGCGGCTGCGCGCTCAGAACGGACAAGAAACGCTAGCCGCTAGCCTGTGATCTTAACCTCCCCGCCCAGACGTAACGGGGAAGAGCAGCCCTCTGTGTGACGCTCGCTCACCGCCCAAGGGCGAAGCGGTGGAGAGCGGCTGCCTAATTAATTAGGCTGCGTATGCCATTGGTTGATTGGCAATTATCATTTTGCACGCGATTACGGGTGTGTGCACCCCGGCATGCCTCTTGGCCGCAAGCATCTCCGTCGAAGCCGTGACGCCCCCATTGGTGGGATTGGCCATAAGTTTATGAGAGCTGGAACCCTAACGACCGAACGCTCGATTGATCTGGATTTGCGGTGAAAAACTTCTTGGCAAAATATTTAGAATCAATCACTTACAGTCTGTAGCACTCCTAAAATATTGAAAAGGAAGAACTTGTCCGTAAAATATTCCAGGGAAAGGACTTAGTTAAGGCCTCTCTAGTTAAGTGCTTTAGAATCAGCGTCCGTCTCGCAAAATATTGCGTTTGCTGGACTTAGCTCTCTCACTTGAATGTCAAAGATCAATTGTGCCTGTGAATATTAGATGCTGCGTGGGGAGCCAAGTCAAGGGAGAATTTGCCGGGCGTCGGGAGGTTAGTTGCCGCGAAAGTGCTTCCACGGAAGTGGCAAGCACAATTCGCGGTGATTCGCCCTACCTCGGCACACAAATGTTTTTATGGACGAATCTCGGCCGCAACATTGGCTAGCGGTAAATCTTTTCGCACATGTTCTGCGGGTCATTTGGGGATGAGGTAATCATCCCCGACGCTGCTAACGATGCGTACACGGCTTTTTCTGCTGCGAACCAGTCAACGTCTGGTGAACCGAAAGGGCGACCCCTTTGTTCCCAAAGTTTGTACGCCAGTTTTGCTACGAACTCATGCCGATCCTCACCTAGAAAATCGGTGGTGAGTTCTATCAGTTGTTGGTTATTGGGCGGTCGAGATTCGTCGGGCATCGTGGTTCCTCGAATTTTGGATCTGCGGGAGTTGATTCCAGCCCCGCTCCCGTTGTCTGATCGATCGTTGTCTGAGGGATCGTCTCGATCCTGCGAATGCAATGTCCTCCCAACGGAGTGGCCTCGAATCGCAAACTTCATCGCCAGGACGGTGCTTCGTGCCACAGGATGAAAGAAGCCTCAAGCGGCACGAACGCCCCTTCGTGCCGCGGAACGAGGCGCGGCGTGTAGTAAGCAACTGGGCGACTCGCCGGAACAGAAGCACTGTAGGTGAACGCGTTTGTCGCTCCGACCAGGAGTTCGCCGCGATTCATCGCGAGCGTGATTGGGTCCTGGTCTTTCAGCGCGTCCGCGTAGAGTTCGACCTGCACGGCATCGGGATCAAGATCATCAAGAAAAACCTGAACGTGAAATAGATATCGCTCGCCCTGTTGCTCGACGGTGGCGGGGCCGAATCGCATCGCTGACCAATGTTTCGCCAGTTCGGCCTGCCAGACGACGAGATCGCCCCCCAGTGAACTTCGATTATCGGAGCGCTGGCGAAAAGCTGCTGCCGCCGAGAGATAGTGTTCTTCGGTATATTGGCGGACGGCGCGATTGGTCGAAAAGGCCGGAGTTAAGCGGGCCATACTTTCGCGCATGCGGGCAACCCAGGCGCGTGGAATACCATGCTCGTCGCGGGCATAGAACTCTGGGACAATCTCTTTTTCGAGCAGTGCATAGAGACTTTCAGCGTCGGCTGCGTCCCAAGCAGGGTCATCGCCATGTTCGCGCCCATCTCCGATCGCCCAGCCCACTTCCGGGGAATACGCCTCCGCCCACCAGCCGTCGAGTTCCGAAAGATTCAACCCGCCGTTCACCAGCACCTTCATGCCGCTTGTACCGCTTGCTTCCCAAGGCCGTCGCGGAGTGTTCACCCAGACGTCCACGCCTTGAACCAGATGCTCGGCCATGAGAACATCATAATCCGAAAGGAAGACCACCCGGGATCGAACTTCAAGGCGGCGAGCAAACTCAAACCACTGCCGGATCATTTCCTGCCCCTCGGCGTCTTGCGGATGAGCCTTGCCTGCAAGCACGAGTTGAACAGGCCGCTCTCGATTCATCAGGATGTTGAGAAGCCGCGCCGGGTCGCGCAGGAGAAGGTTCGGGCGTTTGTAGGTGGCGAAGCGACGGGCAAATCCCAAAGTCAAAATGTTGTCATCGAGTATCAGTGCGGCCTGCGCGCGGTCTTCCGATGATGCCCCCCGATCTGCTAACTGACGGCCGTAAAGTCTTCGGACGTACTCAACGAGAGCCCTGCGGCTATCTGCGCGGAGCTGCCAGAGGCTGGCATCGCTGGCTCGACGGATATCTCTTTCTGTGTCTGCCAGTGTTCCGTGCCAGCATTGTTTTCCGCAGGAAAGTTCCCACAAGCGGTCCGCTTCACCAGAGTCCCAAGTAGGAGTGTGCACTCCGTTGGTCACGTGCGTTACTGGCACCTCTGTTTCAGGCCACCTGGGAAAGAGAGGCTGGAAGAGCCGCCGGCTCACTTGACCGTGCAATTTGCTGACGCCGTTGATGGCGCCGCTGCCACGGATCGCCAAATAGGCCATATTGAACGGTTCGGACGAGTCCTGACGATCGCGCCGTCCCAACGCCAGAAGGTCGTCGACCGAAATCGACAGTTGCTCCTCAGCATACTTGCTGAGATATCGCTCGATCAGGCTGGGAGCAAAGCGGTCAAAGCCCGCCTCTACGGGAGTATGAGTCGTAAAAAGGTTGCCGGCACGGGTGACGCTAAGCGCGACGTCGAATGGCTTGCCGTTGTCTTCCATATAGGAACGCGCACGTTCCAGCACCGCGAATGCGGCGTGACCTTCATTGAGATGGCAGACCTCGGGCTGCAATCCCAAGGCTCGCAGGAGCCGCCAGCCTGCAATCCCGAGAACTAACTCTTGTCTCAGACGCAACTCCGGACCACCTCCGTACAGTTCAGTCGTAATGCCGCGGTAAGCGGGAGGGTTCGCGGGATCGTTGGCATCGAGCAAATACAATTTGGCGCGGCCTACCTGTACTTGCCAGACTCTGATCCGCAATTTAAAGCCGGGCAAAACGATGGCCAGGCGCAGCCATTCGCCGTTTGCTTCGCGCACTGGCCGAATCGGAAGCTGGCCAGGATCATTGAATGGGTACAAGGCTTGCTGGCGGCCCTGGGCATCAATTTCCTGGCGAAAATAGCCTTGCTGGTAGAGCAAACCAATTCCGGTCACCGGGACGCCGAGGTTGCTTGCGGCTTTGAGCTGATCGCCGGCAACGTTGCCGAGCCCGCCAGAATAAATCGGCAGCGCTTCGCTCAACATGAACTCCATCGAGAAATAGGCAATCGTCGACACGCCCGAACGGGGATGCGCCTTTTGAAACCACGCTTCCGGCCCTTCGGCGAGCGTTTTCTCGCGGTGGAGATCAACCAGGAGTTTTTGAAATCTTGGGTCGGAGGTGACGCTTTGCAGTTTTTCCTGGGAGACGGTTTGCAGCATGACCCAGGGATTGTGGGTCAGATCCCAGAGTTCGGGATCGAGTTGCTGCCACAGTTGGTCGGCCGCGTGATTGAACGACCATCTGAGGTCCAGGGCAAGGTCGGTAAGAGCATCTGAAATGGCTGGGTCGAGGGGGCGATCGAGGATTGAACGATCGATGACTGAACCATCGAGGATTGAACGACCAGCGATTGTCGAGCTACTCATAAACAAACTCCTCTCATGCCTATCGACCCAGGCTTGTCAGCCCAAGCTTATCGGCCCAGGCTTATGGGTTCAGACCGGCTGGGCACTGCGAGCCAGGGTTTCCGAAACAATGGTCTGGGCTTCTTCCTCGATCTGTCGTAGATGGTTCTGACCGAGGAAACTCTCAGCGTAAATCTTGTAGATTTCCTCGGTGCCCGAAGGACGTGCTGCAAACCAGCCATCCTGGGCAATCACTTTGATTCCTCCAATTGGATTGCCGTCTCCCGGAGCAGTGGTCAGAATCTTTTGAATCGGCTGACCAGCAACTTCTGTAGCGTGAATGTCGGACGGCGACAATTTTGCCAGAGCGGCTTTTTGTTCGGGCGTGGCGGGAGCATCGATGCGTTCGTAGAAGGGATCTCCCAGCTCGCGGGTGAGATCGCGATAAATCTCACCGGGATCCTTGCCCACACGCGCCGTAATTTCTGCTGCGAGTAAACAAGGAACGATGCCGTCCTTATCTGTGGTCCATACGCTGCCGTTGCGCCGCAGAAAGGAGGAACCGGCGCTCTCCTCACCGGTAAAACCCAAGCGGCCGGCGAGCAAGCCTTGGACAAACCACTTGAAGCCCACCGGAACTTCATAAAGCCGCCGCCCCAGGCGAGCGCTGACGCAATCGATCATGCTGCTGCTCACTACGGTTTTGCCTACGGCGACGTCGGCACTCCAATTGGGCCGGTTCGCGAACAAATAGCTGACGCACACTGAGAGGTAGTGGTTCGGAGGGAGCAACCCGCTTCCTTTGGTCACGATGCCGTGGCGGTCGTGATCGGTATCGCTGGCAAACGCAATATCGAATTTGTCTTTCAATGCGATGAGTCTCTGCATCGCATAAGGCGAGGAAGGATCCATGCGGATCTTTCCGTCCCAATCCACGCTCATGAAGCGAAATGTAGGATCTACAGATTGGTTGACGATGGTCAGATCGAGACCATACTGCTGGGCAATGCGCGGCCAATAATCGATGCCCGCCCCTCCGAGGGGATCCACGCCAAGCTTAAGCTTGGAGTCGCGCACCGCATTCATGTCGACAACACTGTTGAGATCCCCAACATAGGCGCTCAAAAAGTCGTGTTTGTGCGTTGTGGGCGCACGCAGCGCTTTGGCAAACTGTGTGCGCTTAACACCATCGAGGCTGCGCTGGAGAAAATCATTGGCTTTCGATTCAATCCACGAAGTCACGCTCGAATCCGCCGGTCCTCCATGCGGAGGATCGTATTTAAATCCGCCGTCATCGGGAGGATTGTGAGACGGGGTGATTACGATACCGTCGGCGAGTCCTGATTTTCGTGCGCGGTTGTAAAGCAGAATCGCGTGGGAGACGGCTGGGGTCGGAGTGTATGGTGTGCCTGCGGAGATCATCGCTTCGATGTTATTTGCCGCAAGCACTTCCAGCGCGCTCGCAAATGCGCGTTCGGACAGAGCGTGGGTGTCCATGCCAAGGAAGAGCGGCCCGTCGATGTTCTGGAGTCTGCGGTAATCACAAATCGCCTGAGTGATGGCCAGGATGTGCCACTCGTTGAAGGCCACGTCGAAAGCAGATCCGCGATGGCCGGACGTACCGAAGACAACCCGCTGTTTGGGATCACTCACATCGGGCCGCAACTCGTAATAGGCGGTGATGAGCTTCGGGACGTTCACAAGGATGGATGGGTCAGCCGGCTTGCCGGCAGCAGGGTTAATTGTCACGGAGCACCTCGCCGCCATTCGACAAAAGAATTGCGCTGGATCGAGGTTCGAGCCGAAAAACGATTTGGCCCTGCATAGAAGGTTCTTTTCCAGGATCGAAGAGATCGTCAGGAGCAGTTCGCGCGGTATCGACCGCCAAGCGCCAGATCTTCGCGGCCGGCAAGGCAGGAAGGGAAAAATCAACTGATCGGGTGTCGGCGTTAAACAGGAGGAACAAGTCGGGCTCTGTCTGTCCCAGAATCATTTGCCCCAGAATCAGACACGCAAAGGATTTCCGCCGCGGGTCCGCCCAGTCGGGAGCGGCGCCGTTTGGCGCGAACCATTTTATTTCTGCATCCGTGTAGAAATTTTCTCTTCGTAGAACAGGATGGGCTCGGCGAAAGGCGATCATCCCCCGGGTGAAGCGCTGGATCTCTTTGTGCTTTTCGAGCAGGCTCCAGTCAAACCAGCTCACGTCGTTATCCTGGCAGTAGGGATTGTTATTGCCGCGCTGGGTGCGGCGAAACTCATCGCCGCCGAGCAGCATGGGAACCCCTCGAGAAATAAACAGCATCAACAGGAAATTCTTGATCAAGCGGTTGCGCATGCCCTGGACATCGGGATCCTGGCTCGGCCCTTCCACCCCGCAATTGTCGCTGTAGTTGGCATCGGTTCCATCACGGCCGAACTCGCCATTTTCGTTATTGTGCTTCTGCTTGTAGCTGACCAAATCGTTCAGGGTGAAGCCGTCATGACAAGTGACGAAGTTGAGGCTGCTGGCGGGTCCCTTGCCGGAGCTTTGGTACAAATCTGAGCTGCCGCAGATTCGGCTGGCGAACGATCCGATCATGCCTGGGTCGCCGGTCCAGAAGCGGCGCACATCGTCGCGGAAACGGCCGTTCCATTCCGTCCAACGCTGGGTGGAAAAATCTCCCACTTGATAGGCGCCGCCTGCGTCCCAGGCTTCCGCGATAATCTTTACGTCACGCAGGATGGGGTCCTCGGCAATGCCTTCGAGAAGCGGCGCGTTGCGCAGAACGTTCCCATGCTCATCTCGGCCCAGGATCGAAGCAAGGTCGAAGCGAAAACCATCCACATGCATGTGCATGACCCAGTAACGAAGCACGTTCCTGACAAACTCGCGCACGACGGGATGATTTGCGTTCAGCGTATTGCCAGCGCCGGAAAAGTTCTTGTAGTATCGACGCCCGTTCTCTTGCAACATATAGAAGATCGAGTTCTCAATACCGCGCAGAGAAATCGTGGGTCCCAGTTCATCGTTCTCGGCCGTGTGGTTCAACACGATATCCAAAATTACTTCAATGCCGGCGCGGTGAAAAGCCTTGACCATCTTCCGGAACTCCTGGATCTGTTGACCGTGCGGTCCTCCAATGCTGTAGGACTGCTTCGCAGCGAAGAAGGCGACGGGATTGTAACCCCAGTAGTTCTTGATTCTCTCTCCTGTGATTGGATTCAGTCGATTGGATTCATTTTCGTTGAATTCAAGAACAGGCATCAACTCGATGGCGGTCACTCCCAGATCCTGGAGATACGGTATTTTTTCGGTCAAGCCGGCGAAGGTTCCAGGATGCGCCACACCCGAACTTGGATGGATTGTGACACCACGAACGTGTGTCTCGTAGATGACCGTGTCGGAAGCGGAATGCTTTGGAGGCGAATCCATCTCCCAGTCGAAATGGTTGTCGGTAAAGATGCATTTCGGTGTGGTGCCCGCATTATCGACTGTTGAAAAGCTCAAGTCAGTCAGGCTGCTGGAGGAATCGTAACCGCGGGCGGCTAAAAAATCCCAATTCTCGACTCCGGCAAGTGCTCTTGCATACGGATCCAGAAGCAGCTTATGTGGGTTGAAGCGATGGCCCTCATCGGGCAGATACGGCCCCTCGACGCGATAACCGTAGAGTTGACCTGCGGGAATGCCTCGCACCCACACGTGCCAAACGTCGCCCGTCCGGTGGCGCACCGGATCTAAGTCAATGGTTCTGCTCGGAGAAGAGTCGTCAGGGTTTTGATAAAACTCCAGACGAACCCCAGTTGCGTGACGGCTGAACAGAACAAAATTGACTCCGCTTCCTTGTTGGTGGGCGCCTCCAATGGGGAGGGGATTTCCCGCCTGAACCTCGCCGACCTCAGACCGTGCTGCGAACCCATTCGCCAGATTCTGCTCGGTCGCTGGTTCAGTCATTGACATAGTTTTCCATTGTCACATGTCAGTTCCCGGAATTTTCATTCCGCGGATCGTCGTTGGTTGTCTTCACGCAGCAAATCACCGTCGGCACGCCTCCTCAGGGCACGATACAGTTGTGCCAAGCTGCGCTACTCGTCGCCTTGGCAATGTCCATCAAAATCTGGTCTAGGAACAAGCTGCTTGGTCGATTGATCACCTCAATAACTTGCCGGCGAGCCAGTAATCGACACTGAAGATTCCCGGACCTGAGCAGAGCAGCCAGATAAAGAACAGTACGTACAGGACTTCCGGAAGGTAGAGGAAATCATCGAGCCAGTTAAGAGGCGAAAGTCCTTTAGGCAGGGTGGAAAGCGCGTTGGTCAGGGTGGCGACGGTCATATCGATCAATAAAGCCACGCAGGCCACGCTCGACAGAAACCCCACGGTCAGCAAGGATCCGCAAAGGAACTCGACACCCGCCACGAAATAAGCCGTCTGGTGGGGAAACGGGACGTTGGCCTTAACGAGCGTTTCGTAAACAGGCTTCGTGCCGCCGGCGACAAACAATTTGTTTGCCCCGGAGATGGCGAAGAACAGCCCGATCGAAACCCGCACCAGCGGGATGGCATATTGTTCCAACTCACCGCTGCCCTGCAGCGCAAACTGGATCAACCGTTTCCAATCCATCTCTTGTCTCTCCATCGGGAGGCGGTGTCGTTAACGAATTCTCGCGCCTCAGGATTATGTGTCCATCCGCTCGACCTCTTGAGCGCGAAATGCGGGAGCCGGGAATGGATCTGCAAAGTACTAAGTTTCCCGCGCAACTTTGTCGTCCTTGAACTCCATGATGCTCACAGTGTAGGACGGCTTGTAAATGCTACCAGCGACGAGCGGGAGCCGCACCATCCACATGGAGAATCTCTCCATTCACATGACCTGCCTTTACTAGGTAAAGCACGGCATCGACCACGTCTTTCACCGTCGCCCTTTTCACAGCCGACTGCAAGATCGAGTCGTTGGGAGCATTGCGGTGCATTGGTGTCTCCACTTCGCCGGGGGCTACGGCATTGAAGCGGATGCCGTCTTTGGCATACTCGATGGCGAGATTCTGGGTCGCTGAATTCAAGCCGCCCTTCGTCATCATCGAAATCGAGCCATTCTCGCCGGCGATTGGCCGATCGGCAAGCGCAGCGGTGATGCTCACAACGCATCCCGATTTTTGTTTCAGCATCTCTTTTACAGTGCGCTGAGTGATATAGAAGAATCCAAGCAGATTAGTCGAGACCAGGGCGTCGAAGTCCTCGGTAGCGAAGTCGGTGAAGGGCTTGTTTAGGAAGATGCCGGCGTTATTCACCAAAACATCGATGGTTCCGAAGTTGTTGATTGCTGCTTCGACAGCATCGGCAGCAGTTTGCGGCTTGCCGATATCGCCATCGACTAGAGCCAGGTTGCCTGAGGTGGTTAACTTTCGGGTGGCTTCGCGAGAGGTCGCGACGACGTTATACCCCTCTCTCAGAAACCCTTCGACTAAACCCGAGCCAATACCCCCCGATGCTCCAGTTATGATCGCCGTTTTGTTACCAGACATAAATGACCCTTCGTTTCAAGGGTTCGAACCCAATACACACCTGGGTCACCGGCCTTCTCAAAGTGGTTTCACCCCGCCCGCCGCGCCAAGCCCGCTTCGCGTGAAGAACCCACGAATCCTTGCACCAATGCGGCGATCTCATCTGCAGCTGTGTCCAATGCGAAATGGCCGCCGTCGACGATGTGTACTTCTGCCTTTGGCACATCCCGGCGATAAGCTTCCGGTTCCGATGGGTCGAACGAGGACTCATACTTACCCCATATCACCAGCAGGCGTGGCTGCTTCTGACGCATCCACGCTTGCCATTTCGGATAGGCGTCTACGTTGGTTCGATAGTCGTAGAACAAATCGCTTTGAATCTCAGCCTGCCCGGGCCGGTTGAGAAAATAGAATTCATCAGTCCAGAGGTCCGGGTCGTGGCGTTCCACATTCGGATCGTCCCCGACGTGGCGCGCCCGCGCCGCCGCCAGCGACAGCAGGTTCGTGCGCAGCGCGCTCTCGTTGGGCGCGCGATCGGCCCAAAAGGCCCGCCGCGTTTTCCAATTCGCTCCTAGGCCTTCGTTATGCGCGACCGCGTCTTGAACGATGAGAGCTTCCACGCGCTCCGGGTGCGCTAAGACCATGCGAAAACCCACCGGGCCACCATAGTCCTGCATGTAGAGGGTGTAGCGCGAGAGGCCGAGGGCTTCGATGAAATGATTGACGATCTCCGCGTAGTGATCGAACGTGTAGGCGAATTGTTTCGGGTCCGGCCAATCGCTGTGTCCGAAGCCGGGGTAGTCGGGAGCGACCAAGTGATAGCGATCGGAAAGCCGGGCGAAGAGCGGCTCGAACATTCGCGACGAAGAGGGCAGTCCGTGGAGCAAGAGAATCGCCGGCGCGTCCTTCGGGCCGGCCTCTCTGTAGAAAATGGAGAGCCCATCGATCTGTGTGGTGCGATACAGTGTGGGATATTTCATGGGATGTCCTTTCCGTTAACCCGAGCGAACAATTGAAGTGATGCATGCAAGACGGCAACGCCATTGCGCGCAGCCGGCCCCGCTGCGTTGCGCCAATGTCTCATTCTCTCTTATTCTTGTTTTCAGCATCAAGGTGAATAACGAGTAAAGACAAGGTCAGTCGCATTGGCCTTCTCGTGGCAGGGGAAGCAGCTTTTCATAAACGCCGCGTCGCCAGGTTTTCCGTTTGCGAAGTGGCCAAACCCCCAGCCGCCGATTGCGGCGTACTTTGTTGAATCCTTGATCATAAACTGAATGTTCGTGGGCGCTTTCGCCGCGCATTTCCGAGTCGATCCGCTGCGATGGGCCCATCACACCAGAAGCGTGAAACTAAAACAATTGGACGATGGTGTTGGCGATACCTTCGTATCAGTGGACCCGGCGAGAACTCGACGATCTCCTAGCTATCGACCGAGGGAGGCGCACCCATATCACCGCGGGACGATGCCTGCCCCTTCCTTGACATAACTGAGGCGGTTTACCGGTGCAGTGATCGTTTCTCTGGCCCCGCTGGGCCATCTGATCTCAAGCAGGTCAATTTTTGTAGCTTTCCCAATCCCAAAGTGCACCCGAAGGCTGCTCTGACTAGCGAACCCGTTCCCCCCGTTAACCTCTCTGATCTCGTCCAGTCCCCCAGCCTTTATGTGAACGCGAGCGCCTATTGCGTCCCGGTTAGACTTGACGCCAATCAGCTTCAGTTCCACCCAGTTGCCCGCTCGTTCTGTGATGTTGTGGTAGAACACAAGGGACTGATCGAGGTTGGTTTGCACCAGATCAAGTTTCCCGTCGTTGTCGAAATCTCCCACGCCGATGCCGCGCCCGTCGAATTTGTTGTCGACTCCGGCTTCAGCCGCGACCTCCTGAAACCTGCCATTGCCCAGGTTTCGAAACAAACGCTTCTGTTCGTAGCCATTCCAGCTTTGGTTACCGACCTCGGGCCAATTCTCGAGGTTGGTAATATCAACGCCTGGAGTTTGAAAAAGAAAATATGAGGTGGGCACATACTCCTGCGGGCCCGCGGAATGAAGGCCGTTCACCACAAACAAATCCTGCCAACCGTCATTGTCGAAGTCACCAAACTTCGCCGCCCAGCCCCACCCCGTATCACAAGTCCCACTTTCGGCGCTCACATCTGTGAATGTACCGTCACCATTGTTGTGCCACAACATATTGCATTGCCTTGCATATTTCTCGGTTATGTTGGTAACGTACACGTCCATCAATCCGTCATTGTCGTAGTCGGCGATCTCTACGTTCATGCCGCTCTTGGTATCCCAGCCAGTCGCGTAAGCGGTTACATCGCGGAAGGTTCCATCACCGTTATTCAAGAACACGTGGTCGGTTCCATAGTCGCACGCTACATAGATATCCTGCAGCCCATCGTTATTGAGATCGCCGTGGCCGACGTCGAATGCCCACTGTTTCACTCCGCCGAGCCCAGCTTGTTGGGTGACGTCTTTGAAGACTCCGTTGCCCATATTACGCCACAGGGAAATGCCCCCGCCGTTGTCCGCCCTTACCAGGCTGTTAGGAAGTACGTGCAGGTCCTTCAGCGACAAAAGATTCACCGGCTTGAAGTAGTTTGCGAACAACAGATCGAGCTTGCCGTCCCCGTCGTAATCGAATGCGATCACTGCGACAGTATTGGCGAACGCATTCAGGCCCGACGCTGCGGTGACGTCCTTGAACGTGCCGTTGCCCTCATTGTGATAAAGAATAGGAGTGCCAAAACGTGCAACCAGCAGATCCAACTTGCCGTCGTTGTCATAATCAAACCACAAGGCGTCCGTTACGATTGACTCCGCGTCGTTTCCTCCAGCTACTCCGGCTTGTTCGGCTATGTCAGTGAACGTCAGATCGTGGTTGTTATGAAAGAGGTGGTTTCGACTTCCGACGGCCGAGTCAGTCAGGAATATGTCCTCGTACCCATCGTTATCAAAGTCGCCGACAGCGACCGATGCGCCGACGGTTGCAAAAAGACTCAGAACATCGCCTTTGCGGGCGCTGAACACACGCGCATGGTGGCGCACGCTGATCCCCGCTTTTGCTGCGACTTCCTCGAACCGAATCGCCGCTGGACCTGTTTGCCCTGCCGAATAGACCGATGCTGCCAATGGGACCAAAATTGCCAACTTCGGTAAGTGTCTTCTCATAGGTAACCGAGGGGACGCGCTACTTACAAATCGACGCTTTGTCTGGACGGAGGCCGGCATGAGCGGATCAGACAGCACCGTAGGAACGTCGTCCATCGAAGCCAGGACCGTTAGATGATCGAACAATTAGTCTGCTGACTGCGAATGGTATAGTCGTCCTAGGCCCGTCCTCGGCTAAGCGCTGGCTTCACGGTCGTCTCTTTAGCTTCATAGTGAGAGTCTTGATTTCTCGACCGCTGATATCTATGAGATGGGAGGTGATGGTGAGAGAACCCGCAGTCCAGTCCGAATAATCATTTCTAACCACATACTTCTTGCCCATTTCGACGATCTCATAGCTCAGAATAAGATCAGGGCCATCGAAGTGTCCCGTCTCGATGCTGACTCCCGGCCAAATGGGCTGAGCCCACGCCATGCGATAAAGTTTTGTATCTAACTCCCACGACAAGATGCCGTGGCCGGTATATGTGGGGAATGGGCCCGACATCGCCTTGTAGTCGATTAGGACCGACATGCTGCCTGGTCCGTCAGCGACCGTGTAGACGCCCGTACCATCCCCCCCGGGCGCAAACCCCTCGACCTTTTCCCAATGCTCTTCGGCGTCCCATACCCCAATCAGCGAGCCGAGTCGGACAATTTCCGCCGGCGGCTTGGGGTGCGGCACCGATTCGAATGGACTTTTCTCGCCAGAAGGATTACGCCCCATGTCTTGTGCGGCCGCAATGTTAGCGAAAACCAACACACATACAGCCACCCCCGCCAGTGGCAGAATTGAAAGCTTCCCTTGCCGTAACCAGGATGCCATGTCTCCCTCCTCGAAAAAGAATTCTACGAACTGACTACCCAATGCCGCCTGAGCAATTTGACTATGCGACAGAATGTGCACCGCCGTTCCGCTCAGGGGTGTCTCCCCATGGATCCAATTCCAGGTTGTGCCATTACCGCTTGCCGTAATAGCGTGAGGTCGTCCGGATCTGCAACGGCGGACTCGATGATACACAGGGCCATCTCGTCTGTACTCTCATCTCCCCAGCGCACCCTCTTAGGCGGAGATGAGGGATTGTTCCGATTGCGAGCGGAATTATCGTAGATGGCCTCCATCAGTATTCGGGTGCCCCGGGGCAGCAACACTGGATCCCTGTAGTAATACTCCCCTTGCCACCTAGGGTCCCAATCTTTAATCCAGATTAGTTGCTTTACGGTTCCATCCGGCAAGGATGCATAAAGCTTCATATCCCGCCCGAGATGATGCATGTGCGGAGTGATGCCGATCACCCGTAACTCAATGGGAGTGTCAAAGAACGTTTGGATCGTGTACCTTTCTTCACCGGGAGGGATGTCGAGGTCATAGTACATAATTGGGATGCTTACGCTGCGATATTTGGGGGGAGTGTGAGAAAAGTAAATTCCGATTTCTGACTGATCGTGCTCAGAAGCCGTTCCAGTGTGATAATGATTTTGCATCACCAAGTCAGATCCTTTTCGTATCAACTTGCCCACATCGGAGCGAAATAGAGTAGGGACAGACCCCGGGGACCAGCCGCCCAAAGCGCCGCTGGGGGAAAACCCCGGTCCTCCAAAACAACCATATCCCGCGTCAAGAGGCGTAGTTTTTGAGCGGGCTATCCCGGACGAGTCGAGAAAGAAAATCGAATGGTGCAGGATACGCGCATTTCCGGGATGAAATTCGAAGCCCGACACAAACTGGTCATTGGTGATCGGAATCGGTATCACAAAGCACTGAAACACATCCGAATGCGAACCTCGAACCTCGAACGGAGCGGGCATTCTTAGTATCAAGTCCGGTTGCCCCAACTGCCATCCATCCTTTAACGGGGGTATGGGAGGCACATCCTTAGGATTTCCCTCCGGTGCTCCCGCCGCGATCCAACGGTGAATCAGCGACTTCTGTTCGGCAGTTAGGGAACGCGAATAGAGAAACTCGCCATACTCCGGAACCGGCTTCCAGGGCGGCATTGACCCACTACTCACTGCGTGGTCGATTTCCGCCAGCCTGTTATGCACATCGTCAAACGTTAGTAGGGGAATGCCTGCGACCTGGCCGGGCCGGTGACAGACGGCACACTTGGAATAGATAAGTGGCGCTATATCATTCGCAAACGTCGGATCCGGTGCTTTCGTAGCCGGCAACTGGCCCGACATGACGAACGAAAGGAGAGCCGCAACAGCTGAGAGCACCACCCCGCGATTCATCCCCGTATTCGTCCTTCCACGAAGGGCTTGCCCCAGATCGCGACGCGCTTCACTGCGGCCGCTCGTCTCCACTTACTGTAAGCTCTCCAGACGCTAAGGTTACATCCTCCAAGTCCCATCCTTTGACGTCGGCCAACGGTTTGAAAGCTTTCCTATAAATCAGGCGCGTGCGTACATGAATAGCGGTCGGCGTGCGAGGAGCGAGGAATAAGTAAGTCGAGGTGTCATCAGTCTTTGGAGGGATTCGGTTGTCCGACAAAATCCGGGTTCGCCTCCAGGCTGGCGCGGGAAATTCTGCACGATCTTCCCTTTGTCCAGCGATCATCGTGGGTTTCTGGTACTCGTTCAGGGTTTCGAGGACTTTGGCGAAGCCCTTTCCTGCATGCCCTGCATAATCGTTCTGATCGGAACCGGAGCCGCCCCAAGAAGGCACGCGCTCACCAGACACAAAGGTAAGGTGCTGACCAAGATCGTCGTCCGCGGAAACCAATAGAAGTATGTTGCGCATGGGCTGCCCAGTTGGAAGGTCATGACCTGCCCCCACGTTCATGACTTTCACTTTCACGGTAACGATACCGTTATCCACTGCGGCGGTGGATTCCAGTTTGACCGCGCGCTGCAGGAAGGCCGTTTTGTCTTTGCCCAACATCTGATGAACACCGATTCGGGTTGCGCTCCGCACCTTGCCACCTTTTTCCGTGTCGGCAAACCGATCATTCTCTCCTGTGCCGGACATATGACAAGCTTGACATTGAATGCCGACGCGACTATATGGGCTGGCCTTCCATTCGCTGTACGTCTCATAAATGGGCACTCCCCAGCTCTTCCCATCATGACAGGGAGCGCACAGCCGACTGTCCTTGAATAGTGGCGAGTACGAGAAATCGGGAATTTCCTTAGGGAAAGTACTATCGTCGAACGGTCCAAAGTTGAGTCTGACGCCTGGCGCGGGCCGCAGAAACTGCACATCCGTGAGGCTTGGCGAGCTAAGCGCGGCGGGAACCTCTTTCATCTTGTGGCAAACATCGCAGGCCACGCCGGCGGTTTCGACTTCCTGGATGTCGCTAAGACTCACAGGATGCTGCCTGTCAATTATTGCGACGGGCGCATGACAGGTTGCACAATTGCCTTCGTCTGTCCAGTCCAGTTTGTACCCCGGCCCTCGATAAGGGGTGCCGTGAACATCCGTGCCGCTGTACAACGTCACGACCATGGGATCTGTCGCAGCCTGGGCGTGACCATCCAGTTTCCATTGGCCGTAGACGGCACTATGACAGTTTCCGCAGTTGTTTGCCTTGCTCTGGTCTGGCACAGGATCCTGCAGGCGATACTGGGAATCGTCTTGAATGGGAAGAGGCGACAAATCGATTACGAGGTTTCGTCCACGGCCAACCTTAACACGGTTGTTGTAGTAACCCTCGTGCCCTGCTGCGACAAATAGCTCGCGTCCCGCGATCTTGAGTGGGATGCTAAAGCGTCCATCACGGGTGGTCGTAACGTAGTCATCGGCTCCCTGAATTCTGACAAAGGCGCCAGCCAGAGGCGCACCTGCGCTCTGGACGACGCCGGACACAGTCTGAGTTCCAGGTCGCAGCCAGAGTGCGCTGATCAGCAAGATGAACCCAGTTATGCGATTCATAAGTGTCAATGATGGCTTGACGAGCCGGTTATCGAGAGACTGGCGTGCACCTACCGCTCATTACTTGGAGCCCTGCCGACTGGCAACGCTTGGGCTCGCGCCATGGCCCGACACTTGTATTATCTGCCCCTGCGAGTAAAGAACCACGTCGAGGATACCCTCGCTATTCATGTCGGCTGCGACCAGTCCGGCTGGATCAGCGAGTTCTAACTGTGCGCCGGACTGAAACCGTCCGGCGTGATTTATGAACACAGCCAGCCCTTTATCGTAGCTGACGATGAGATCAGGCCAGCCGTCCCCGTTCACGTCAGCAACCACCGCACGCTTCGGTTGGCCATTTATCTGCAAATATTGTGGCTCACCGAACGTTCCATCTCCCTTGTTAGTAATTACGGCTACGTTGTTCGACTCGGGATCGAGCACCAATAAGTCAGGGGCTCCGTCAAGGTTGATATCGGCAGTGAGCACGGCTGCCGGAAACGAATCGTCTGACAGAGCGATGACTTCCTTCTTGGCAAAAGTTCTGCCCGCGTTATTCTTGAAGACGACGACCGAGTGGGAGTCGGAAGTGGCAACGGCAATATCTTCAAGACCATCACGATCGAAATCTGCGGTGGCCACGGAACGAGCCGCGGCATCGGCCGGAATACGCATTACGGGCTTGAATTCCTTGTTTCCCTTGTTAATCAACAGCGCGATTTCCCTGCTCTGCGGACTAGTCAAGACCAAGTCGATCAACCCATCCGCGTTAAAATCGATCGCCGCCAAGGACGTGAACGCTGCGGGGAGGGGCACGGTAACGGGAGGCGAAAAGCGACGCCCGCCTTCATTGAAAAAGATAGACAGACTGGAAGATGCACGGCTAAGCACGGCAATATCTGGAAGACCGTCATTATTCAAGTCTTCAACAACCGCCTCGATGGGGTCAAAGTTCCCCGTCGCGAGACGCACTGGAGTATGGGCGAGGCCGTCCTGGCCGTTGTAGTAAATGGAAATGCTGTCGCTTTCCTTTTCGAGCGCGATCAGATCCACTCTTCCGTCGAGATCCAAATCAGCCGCCACCAGGTTGTTGAGGGAGCCTGACGACGCCAGTGCTATTTCCCGTCGCGCCAGTTGCTCGTAGGTTGAGGGTGAGCGAGGCTCGATCAAGAAGCTCGCCGCGTAACCCGACAAGCTGATGCCGTGCACGGATTGTACGCCGGAATTGATTCGCAGTTTGATTTCTTCGCCGGGCGCGAACACACAATTGGCGCAATCACCGCCATGGCCCGGAGCCGCCAATTTGGGGACAATTTCGAGAGTTTGAGATGCCGCATCGTAGGTCAACGCCGCCGGGTGCAACCCGGACTGACTGCCGTGGATCTGCACGGTGCGCTCGGTGAGAGTTTTGGGGTCCATGTCAGTGTTGAACTTGACCTTCATGGGGCCCAGCAGTTCGCCACTGGGGCGCAGGGCCAGCCCGGCGCCGGGGGCAGGAGTAATTTGCTGGACTTTGGGTATGTGGATGCCATTCAGGAATATAGAAATATTGTTGCTACCTGAATTAGCAGTTACCAGGTCAAGGCGCCCGTCGTTGTTCAGATCGACTAGAACCACGCCAATCGGATACAGGCCGCCGACGGGGAAGTCAATCGCCTGGGAGAATGTTCCGTCCCCCTTGTTCAGCAGGATCGATGTAGTATTGGCACTCTGGTTGGCGGTCGCGATATCAAGGTAGCCGTCGTTATTAATATCGCCCGCAGTAACGCCTTGCGGCAGTTTCACGGCATAATTCGCGGCAGGAAGGAATCCTCCGTGACCATTGTTGATCAGGACGGAAACGTTATCGGAGCCTCCGTTTCCGGTAACAATGTCGGGGAACCCGTCATGATTGAAATCGGCCACGTAGAGAATCTGGGTGAGCGAATCGGTACTATAGGTAACAGGCGCTGCAAAATTTCCGTCTCCCAAATTTTTGAGCACGGAAACATTTGCCGAATAAATGTTCCCCGTAGCCAAGTCCATCTTCCCGGAATGATCAAAATCTGCAGCCACCATCGAGTAGGGGACAACGCCCCCGGTCTTGAAGGGCCCGAGCCTCTTGAAGGTCAGGTTGCCCTGATTCAGAAGTATGGTGATGTCATCGTGTCCAATGTTGCAAGTGGCGATGTCGATTTTTCCGTCATTGTTAAAGTCCGCCAGCACAGTAAACATGGGACCGGCATCCACCGCGATCGTCCGGGCGGGTTCAAAAGTTCCATCTCCTTTGTTCAGGAAAATGGAGATCGTACCCGAAAACATGTTGCCGCACACAATGTCGATACGGCCGTCGCCATTCACGTCGGCCGCAGCCAGAGCGTAGGGGGTGAAGCCACCGGTTGGATAGCTCACTCCCTCTTGAAATGTCCCGTTCCCCTTGTTAATGAAGACCGTAATGGTGTGAGACACGGTATTGGAGGTGGCCAGGTCGACGAATCCATCCTTGTTGAAATCAGCCGCAACCACGAAATAAGGGCTGATCCCCGTCGGCATGATGATAGGTTCGGTAAAATCCACCGGAATCGGCTTTCGGGCAGTGTCTACTGCCCGAAGAGCCGCCGGGAACGCGAGAAGTACAAGCGACAATATCAGGAAACGCTTCATACGCCACCTTTACCCAAAGAAGTCCGTGACCTCATTTTTTCTCGGCTACAACCGCTTTCGGCGGATTCAGGAGGATGGAGATGTCGTGTGAATACTGATTGGCGACGACCAGATCGAGGGTTCCATTCTCGTCAAAATCGGCGGCAACGGGAGAGGTCGGATTCTTGCCCACTTGCAGCTCGGCGGTTTTCTTGAATGTACCGTCGCCATTGTTCATGAGAAGCGCGACCTTCCCTCCGTCCAAGGTGACCGCGACATCCGGGTACCCATCAGCATTGAAGTCGCCGAATATCTGGTCAGTTGGGGAAGCGCCTACGGCGTACTTGACCTGCTCGTTGAACTTGCCGTTGCCCTTATTAGTAAACACAGAAATATCGTCCGAGGCCGTGTTTACCGTGACCATATCGGGCATGCCGTCTTGATTGACGTCAACCGGATCATCGGTCAGAGCTTTGGCGAGGAGAAGCGGAAATTCCTGTGGAGCGCGGAACGTTCCGTCTCCATTGTTCAGGAGAATCGTGCCGCGATCCGATTCCAAGTTAGTCATCAACAGGTCGACAGCGCCGTCTCCGTTAATATCGCGGGCGGTGATGTGATAGGGTGACGGGGCAACCGGGTACGAAACCGGCGGCAAGAAGCCTCCCTTGCCATCGCTCAAGTACACTTCCACTTCCGGAACGCCTTTCATCACGGTCGCTATATCGAGCCAACCGTCTCCGTTAAGGTCGGCGGCAATCACCCCCATCGGTCCTGCGGCGGATGGAATCTTCACCGGCTCGAACTTACGTCCGCCCTTGTTATAGAAGATAACCAGGTCGGAGGTGAAGGTGTTCACGACTGCGATATCCATTAATCCATCGCGATTCAGATCCGCAGGCGTCAGATCCCAAGGGCCGTTCCCACGCGTGGGAAGGGTCACTTCACTCACAAACTTGCCGTGTCCATCATTGAAGTGCAGCCGAACGCTGTCCACTTCGCGGCACAACGCGACCAAATCCACATGGCCATCGTTGTCCATGTCCGCCACTCTGAGGCGGCCTGGTATCTTCACGCAATTCATGCGCTCAGCTTCCACAAAATTCCCGGTGCCATCCCGAGGCTTGACCGTGAAGGTGGCCGTGTAACCGTACTTCATGGGTATTCCAGTACGTGCCCGTATTCCGTTCGTCAGGATCACGTTCACAGTCTCACCAGCTTGAAACTTGACGGCTTTGTATTTGGCCACCAACGAACCTTTGGGGTGAATGGTTAGAGAATGAGCCTCGGCACTATAAGCAATGTCGGCGTGATGGTAGCCCGACATGGCTCCGTAAACCAGAACGGTGTTAGCGTTCAATGTCTTTGGATCGAGATCAGTGTTGAAATCCACATGAATGTCTTGATTCAGGCCAATTCCCTCGGCAAGAACTCGATTCTTGTCTGTCGGGCTCACACCTAGCACATGGGGAACTCGAATACCCTGAAGTAGGATGGCAACGTCCCCGTTAACGAAATCAGCGCCCACAATGTCGGCCTTGCCATCCCCATTCATGTCCGCAGCCGCCAGCGACATAACGCGCGATCCAGCCAACGGAACATGAACCGGATCGGCGAATGTACCATCCCCGTTGTTTAGCAATACGGTCACGGAGTTGCTGTTCCGTTCAGAAACCACCAAGTCCAGCTTCTTGTCGCCATTTACGTCCACGGCTGCAATGCTCAGTGGATGCTTGACCGGATAATCCTTGACGCGACGGAAGGTACCGTCGCCGTTGTTCATCAGGATTGAAACTGTTTCAGGAGCTTCGTTCGCGGTTGCCAGGTCCTGAAAGCCGTCGCCATCGAAATCCCCCGCGCAGATGGCCACGGGGCCAGCCCCAGTAGCGAACTCCCGAGAGGCCGAAAACTTACGGTGCCCCTGGTTCAAAAGGACGGAAACGTTGCCGCTCCCGTTATTCGCGGTGACAATATCCTTCTTTCCGTCGTTATTCACATCAACGGCCAGCATCGCTACTGGCATTTTGCCACCCACGTGGAGCGACATATCGCGGTGAAAAACGTGTGCAGGACCATTGAGGAACACGGTTACGTCGTCCCGTTGCTCATTCAGGGCTAGCAAGTCATCTCGACCCTTGCCCTCGAGGTCTCCCGCGGTCACAAACATGGGGCCTGGGTCGGTTTCGACGTTCACGGGCGAGCGATACCCTCCATGCCCGTCACTCATAAAGATCGACAGGTTTGCAGACCCTACGTTCGCAGTCACAAGGTCGGGATACTTGTCGTCGTTCAATCGGGCCGCCACAACTGAATACGGACTGCGTCCCGGCACCGCCAGCCGAACCGGGGTGTGGAAAGTCCCATTGCCGATACCTGTCACCAGTGAGATACTGCCGTCCGTAGAGTTAGCGGTCACGATGTCGGGAACCTTGTCCAGGTTCAGATCGCTAATGATCACTTGATTCGGCCCGGGCGCGGTTCGTACGGTAATCACGCTCGGATAGTCAAGATGCGCTTTCGACGGAGCCTGCGGAGAAGCGGGGACAAAAGGCCAGAGGATGAGTGCGAGCAGTGGGACTGCGATGAGAACGGGAGCGAACTGCACAAATTCCACAACTCTCGAGATACTCTTGTTCATAATCTTCTCCTTACAGGCGGAAATGGACCATTGCTCCTGAACCGAGTAGTTATCGACACCTTGTCGAAAACAGTTAGCGGCACAATGCTGGTTGCGGGTGGCCGCAGTTAACTAATAAGGTATGAGAGTAAGACAAGAAATGACTAACCCACCTTCCAACCTCCTATATCTCCCAATTGATTTCGTGTCAAGTAAAATCTTGACTAACTGAGAAGACTAGCTTGCAAAGCCGGGACCTATCTTGCAGGATAGGAGCGGCCACGAAAGGAGATTTATGAGAAAGCCGGCGAACCGGAAAGTCTTAGGCGCGGTTTGTGTGCTGGCTCTGGCAACGGAGCTAATGGGTCAGAAACCGCCGGTAAGTTCACCTGCGATCGCCTTTGTTCACGTTTCTGTAGTGCCCATGGACACTGACCATGTAATGAAAGAACAAACCCTGGTGGTGCAAGGGGATCGAATCGCCATGATCGGCCCGACTGCCACCACCGACATCCCGCCGGACGCGTTGCGGATTGACGCTTCGAACCAATACCTCATACCCGGTCTGGCCGACATGCACGTACACCTTCAGCGCGATAGGGGACCGGACACGAACCGCTGGATGCTTGCTCTCTTTCTGGCAAACGGGATAACTACAGTCAGGAACATGTGGGGAACTCCCGGCCATTTGAGGCTGCGAAAGAACATCGAGTCAGGCCTCGAATTGGGTCCGACGATTTTTACCACGGGGCCTGTCATTGACGGAAGCCCACCGATGTGGAAGGACAGCACTGTCGTCGAGAGCGCCACGGCCGCACGCGAAGTGGTGATCCAGCAAAAACAAGATGGTTATGACTTCATAAAGGTGTATAGCCGTCTTACACGGACGGCGTACGATGCGATAGTTGCTACCGCGAAGGCTGAGAATATCCGAGTGGTCGGGCACACGCCCATCGCGGTTGGCCTAAAAGGTGTGCTGGCCGCAGGCCAAGCGTCCATCGAGCATTTGGATGGCTATGTCAACGAAATCGAGAGTGCGGATTCGCCGGTCTACGGCAAGACGGACTGGTATTCCCAGATGATTGCCTACTCGTTCATAGATTCGGCGAAGCTTGAAGCCAGTGTAATCGAGACCCGCGAAGCCGGAGCCTGGAACTGTCCGACGCTCGTGACCATGTCGAAATGGGTGTCCCCCGAAGACAGGGCAGCATTGCTTCTCCGGCCGGAGATGAAGTACGTGCCCCCGCAAGTGCGGCAGAGTTGGGACGATCTGTACAGAATACAATTGGGTGGTTTCTCAAGACTTGACTTTCGAAAACTCAGGGAATCGGATGTAGCTCGAAGTCGCATCGTGGACGCCCTCAATAAGGGAGGAGCCCACATCTTGGCGGGCACAGACACTCCGAATGCGTTTGTGCTCCCCGGCTACTCGCTGCATGAAGAACTTCAGAAGTTGGTAGCAGCGGGACTAACCCCATACCAAGCTCTGGGCGCGGCGACTCGCGATGCCGCTGTTTTTCTTGACAAATTGGACGAGTTTGGCACGATAGCAGTCGGCAAACGCGCGGACCTCGTTCTGCTCGCGGGCGACCCTTTGACCGATATCTCCAATGTGGACAAAATCGTAGGAATCGTCGTCCGGGGCCATTGGCTGCCGAGCGCTGCCCTGCAAGAGATGGTTGCATACTCATCGCAGCCTGCTTCTGAATCAGCGCCGACAAAATGAACCGACGACACTTCCTAGCACTGAGTTCCGTCGCCATCGGGAGCAGGGCACTCAGGCCGCCGCGCGTCTTCCGGCCTCTCGCGGAAGATATTTCCGATGATTTGAATGAAGCTACCTTCGCTCAGATGCAGGCCGCAATGTCGTCGGGGCGCATGAGCGCTGAATCGTTAACCCGCAGCTACATTGACCGCATTTCGGAGATTGATCGAAGTGGTCCTCATCTGGGCGCCATACTCGAACTGAACCCCGACGCGGTCAAGATCGCGCAATCTCTCGACGCCGAGCGGCGCGCGAAAGGCCTCCGCGGGCCACTCCACGGTCTTCCCATTCTTCTCAAGGGCAGCATCGACACTGGGGACCGCATGATGACCACGGCCGGATCGTTAGCTCTCGTGGGCCCGCCGGCGTCGAGAGACTCCACCGTTGCAGCGCGGCTGCGCTCTGCCGGCGCGGTCATCCTGGGAAAGACGAACCTGTCGGAATGGGGGAGTCACCGCTCATATCGTGCTACCAGCGGTTGGAGCGCGGTAGGAGGGCAGACGCGGAATCCTTACGTACTCGATCGCAATCCCAGCGGATCAAGCTCCGGCTCGGCGGTGGCCACGGCGGCAAATCTGTGTGCGGCCTCCATCGGAATTGAGACAGATCTCTCCATTGTCTCCCCTGCGAGTGTGAACGCGGTGGTGGGCATCAAGCCTACCACCGGGCTTACCAGCCGGGCTGGCATTGCAGGCGGCTGCCCAATTCATGAAACCGTGGGGCCGCATGCCCGCACCGTGACCGATGCTGCCATCCTGCTCGGCGTATTGACGGGCGTCGATCCACTCGATCCAATGACTCGCGAAAGTTCGGGCCAATCGCTTTCCGGTTACACCAAGTTTCTTGACATTGACGGCCTCCGGGGAGCGCGCCTGGGCATCCTGCGCTCAGTGTTTGCCGGTTACAGCTCTGCGGCGGATGCGATCCTCGACCGTGCGCTACAGGTTATGAAGAACGCTGGCGCGGTCGTCGTGGATCCCGCTGACCTGCCCAGCGCACAGCAGATCGCTCATGACCACTCCGAGGCCATTGTCCACGCCTTCGAATTCAGGGAAACGCTCGAGATCTACCTTGCTTCGCGTTCGGGTCTTCACGTGCATACGCTCGCCGATGTGATTGACTTCAATAATTCGCGAGCGGCCGAGGAGATGCCATTTTTTGGCCAGGAACTTTTCTATGCCGCGCAGGCCACCAGCAACCTGGAGCGCTCACAATACGTTGACGCTCTCCGTACTTGCCTGTCCTTGTCGCGCGAACAAGGTATCGATGCCGCGCTGAAGAAGTTCGACGTCCAAGCCTTGGTGTGCCCGACTGGTTCTCCCGCATGGCCTACCGACCTGATCAATGGAGATCATCTGATCAGTCCTTTTCCAACCCCGGCGGGCATGGCCGGTTATCCCACAATCAGCGTCCCCGCGGGATTCTCCTTTGGATTACCCGTGGGCGTGTCGTTCATTGGGAGTGCCTACAGCGAGCCCACGCTCATCCGGTTGGCGTTTGCATTCGAACAAGCGTCGAAAGCGCGCAAGCCCCCAGAGTTCTTGCCTTCAGTCGGGGTTAGTACCTGACCCGTCTTGAGCAGCAATGACCGAATCGGATCGAGCTGCGGTCCGCAAGGGAAAGAGAGAGCGAAGGCGAATGACTATCAGAGCGCACTTTTTCTGCTCACGCACGAGGCAGCGGTGATCCGGCTGGCTGCTCCCCGATTTTGTGATTTCGTCACTTGGCGGACTGGATCAATTCCGCGTCGATGGTGATGCTGATCTCGTCACCAACTATGGCGGGAGCGCCACTTACTCCAAAATCCTTGCGACTGATCTTCGTCGTTGCCGAGGCACCGACGTGTTGTTTGCCCCAGTCATCCTTCACCGGCGCCGATGGTCCATCGACTTCCAGCAACACTTCCTTGGTCACGCCGTGAATCGTCAGATCCCCAGTGATCCGCAGCTGGCCCGTACCCGCCACCTGTACCTGCTTCGAATGAAACGTAATCGTTGGATATTTCTGCACGTCCAGGAAGTTCGGGCTGCGCAGATCGTTGTCGCGCATCTCCACCCTCGTATCCACGGAATCCGTCTGGATTGTGACATCAAGCGCGGTCTTCGTTACATCGGAGGCATCGTACTTCGCCGTACCGCTAATTTTCGTGAATGCGCCTCGCACGGTCGAAACTCCCAAATGCCGCACGGCAAACTGCGCCGACGTGTGCATTGGGTCTATCTGCCAGGTTCCCCCTTGGGCCGCAGCCGTTGCCACCATGAACGCCACTACAATCAAAATCGTAAGAATGCGTGACATAGTTGTTCGCCTCTCCTTGGTTCGATTTCGGATCCAGTGTTCGCGCATGAGTCCTGCACGACGCGGGTCAAGCAGCCACTAGCGGACACTCTTGAAATAATGACACGCTCGTTGCAGAGGACAAAGGGCGCATTTTGGCTTGGAGGACTTGCATAACTCTTTGCCGTGCTGCCGTAGGAGCAAGTGCGCCCGGCTGAGCCACTCACAACCATTGCGTATTTCGTCCGATAATGCCAACTGGACTGAGCGATAAGTGACAGAATAATTCTCGTTTTCTTTGCCGTAACCCAGCCGCAATAGCACCCGCAAGCCATTCGACTCTAGAGCCAAGACCGGAAGAACTCCGGCAAACAACAAGATCTTTTCGGCTCCAGGCTCGCCAATGCCAGGAAATTTCTTAAGAGCCTTCTTGGCTTGAGGTATGGGAAGCCGAAGCAGGTGATTCAAATCGCTATTGAACTCTTCGAAAGCAATTCGAGCAACCGTCAATAACTTCCCCACACCCACGTCGGGCAATATCCCTGCCTTGGTTATGTCTGCTAGAACTCTGCGGTTGGCTTTTAGAATGCTTTCAGGATCGATTCCAACATGTTTTCTCAACTCGGCAAACGCATTCTCGCGCCGCGCATCATTCGCCAGGTATGCAATATTCTCCAGGATGATTAAATCCAGCGGATCCCGGCTTGGCGGAGCCGGAGTGCCGTAGTATGCCTCGAGGGCCGCCACGATGTCGGCCAGACCGTTTAGCGATTGGCGCGGTGCGGAGGGGGCGCTCATAGCGGAGGCGTTTGCTTCGGAGGAGCTTATCAGGTTTCTGTGACTTGCGTGCCAAGGCCGGTTTGGCAATATTGGTTTCGCAACTGCAAGGGCCGAACCGGTTCCTCATCTACTACTTTTCTACTTTGGTTACGTTGACGGTCTCTCCATCAACGTCCCCAGTTATCTGGGCTTTCTGCCCGGCCAGCGCATCAACCTCCTGCCAGTGGCCTTCCAGCACATACACCTTGTCCGCGGTGATGAGTGCGTACTTGGAGCCGAGCGTCGCTACACATTGTCGAGTGCATTCGGCATCGGTTTTTCCGCGCATCATGGTGTGTTCACGCCCGCAGGTTATGTCTCCGACGATCCCGACCAGAGTTCTTTGAGTTCCCGCAGTGCCACTCGCGGCCGACGACCCGGAGTCTGCCCCGAGGCAGACCGACAAACCCAGCATCACGACGAGCATGCCTGCCCTCATCAGGACCTCCCAGAGATTTCCCAATCTTTCGGCGTGCTCCCGGTTCCGTAAATTCAAGCTGGGCACACTCCTACCTCGGGGATTTCGACCAGACAACTTGGCGTCTCAATGAGACTAGTCGCCGCCCGACACAACCTGCACATTACACGAAGCCGCGCAGCACAAATAGTGGCAAATGCCACTACAGGAGGCCGCCAATTCCGGCAAGCCCTTACTGCCGTCCTGTAGAAACGTTTCAATCTCCCCAATTTCCAGCCCGCTGAGATCGATTCTCAACGGCTCCAACTCTCGTTGCTGTTGCATACTATCTCCTTTGGGCATTTCTCGGTAGCACGTGCTGCGCGATCACAGTCGCGGAACGAGCCTACTGCCCCGTCACTTCAAATTTGACCTACGCCCATCAAGTAAAGTGCGGCATGGACCCAACGTTAGGGCCCACGCCGCTTAATGAGACTACCCTCCGGCGCAACCTGAATTACAGGAAGGGGTGCAGCACAGAGCGACCAAGCTGCAAATGATACTGCAGGAGGCCGCCAACTCCGGCAAGCCCTTACTGCCGTCCTGCAGGAAGGTTTCAATTTCCCCGACCTCCAGCCCGCTAAGATCAAGGTTCAATGGTTCCAACTGTGGTTGCCGTCGCATAGCATCTCCTTTCAAGGAACAGCCGAACGCCTTAGTTAACACTAAGCAGTGACTAACAAAGACAGGGGTTATACCCCTGCCCGACATAGTCCCTACTCTGATTGTCCACTTACCCAAGAGGATCACGCGAGTCTGATCCCCACAAAACAACATTGCGCCGTAATATAATTAATTGAGTTAACAAAAGGCAAGCATAAACTCATGAACCTGGTTAAGCCTCATATACATACGTCCACGCGTTTCATGGCATCATGATTCGCTGATCCGGGCACTATGTTCGTTTATTACCGTTTGGATCGTTTCTTCAAGAATAGCCACCAGGTCACATTTCCAATAGTCCTCGGCCGCGCGGTGGGCAAAATAGCACATCGCCATTTTCTCGATCATGGGCAAACCAGCCGCAGCAACGACTTGGTAAAGCAAGTTGGTTATTACTCGTGGCCATAGAAAGTCATGATGGAATTGAATGAGCGCCAAAAAGCGCTCATCTCTGAAGAGAGTGCGGATAAAGTCGCTGTCCTCGACCATGCTTTCCATGATTGCCTTGCGCGCGGTTCGGACTTCCTCGACACTCTTCGCCTGATGAGTGATCTGATCGCCCGACCTTAGGATGGCCATGGCGCGCGCGCCGTACTGACCCGAAAGCGCCTGCCAGCGGCCGAGCACTGGATCGCGATCAAAGGAGTTCCTCCGGTAGTCTCTGTCAACACTCAACATAATTTCCCGGATCTGGTCCCGATCCCGCTCATACTGATTCTCAATCCGGGATATGAGGGCACGAATCGAGAAGTGAGACGCAAAGCCTTCCCAATGAGATTTGTAGGCGACACATCCTCGAGGCACTTCTCCGGTAACGATGAGTGCATGCGCGAAATACAGGCGCAGAACCTCTTCGCGCACGGGACGATGGGAACGCAGGATTGCTGCAACTAACGGCATGGACGAATGCAAAAAGTCTTCCAGGAGCCTGGCTGCTTCGTCCGATGCGAGACGATGATGTAAGCGCTGGTAGGGCACGGCTGCGACCTCATTCACCCGATAGTCAAGCCCTTCGCCCAGAGTTTCTTCGCCTTCCATCTCGAGCATCGATTTGACGCTATCTGAGGAGTAGTTCGACAGTGGCTTGCTGGGGTTCATCGCCAGGTAGTGCCTCACTTCGGCCAGAAAGTCTTCGCAGACGGGTTCCAGAGCCTCAGCGTATCCTCGCAGGCGAACTCTTAAGTGCGGACCGCCGGCATAGTGGCGCTCCCAAAAAAAGGTGTCGAGCCGTGCGTCATATTTCTGCAGGAGGGGGTAGACGCAGTCGAGAATGAGCTCGTTCAGATCACTATAGTAAATGTGATAGTTTCGCCACGATGTATTTGACAGCATGTCAGACTCCTCGCGATTGTTAACTCTGGTCATCGCCGTTGAGAACCGTGTAAATCGCAGATTCCTGTGCGAGGTTGACGCCGAGTTTATTGCAGAACAGATGCAACGAATGTGTCACAACCGTATCGCCTAAGGCGCACTGTTGGCGGGTTCGCTTCAAGAGCCGTACGAGGTGCTCGATGGATGAGTCTCTTGCGGCAAGGCTGCGAACCTCTGGCATCGCTTGACGGACCCGTGTCATGAATCCGGTGCGAACGTGTTCGTCGAGCGGCAGAGGCGACCAGGCAAGCCTGGTAAGCTCGCGTGCGGCAAACTCCTGGGATTGCACAATCGCTTGACGCATCGACTGTTGGCCATCTGTTGTTCGACGGAAAAGAATCCGCAATATCGCGGTCAGCGTCACGGCGAGCCGCCGCGCATCGGCGTCGCAGGCGCAAATGAGCCGAAGCGCGAGAATGGATGTCTGTTCGTTCAGTAGCTCCGAATAGACTGATTCCAGCGTGTCGCCAAAATAGAGTTCTTTTCGATCATATTGCCGTTCTGAGACGGAGCACTGCTCTAAAGATAGGCTGTTCTCCCTCGCAAATCGACACACCGTTTGGGAAAGCATCGTCAGGATAGCGCGAGAACTGCTCTGCCGAAACGGCAAAGTGCGGACTCGAAGATGTGGTCCACCTTCACTGTAGCGGATGTAGAAGAAGCGCTTGATCAGGCCCTCAGTCAGTCCCAACGAGATGGCAGGGAAGAAGTATCGCTGTAGAAATATGTCGACTTGACCTGGCAGAAAGATGTGATAACTCAGCCATTGAGTCGACTTAACCACAGGTGCAGAGTTCATACCTTCCAACAAACCAGCGAGCTTGACCACCAACAACGGCGAATAGATCAGAAACGAAACATCCGGCTTACACCTCGATCATCAGCTCGGTCATATGCGAGTCTTGATCACCACTCAAGTGACTGACGGGCGGTGCCATGGGCGAAAGATTGATTCTAGAGCAATGTGGGCGGCTAACATCCCTTCGAAAGGTATGGACGCTCAATGGGTTTCGAATGTCCAGGTATCGGGGCTTGGAGGCGTAACCTTTCTCGTTGAGAGTCTGAAAGTACCAGTGATCGAGTCTACTGGCGGTCAGATCGTGCACTAAGTGACGAAGCCTTATTGTTGCGTCCAGAATATCGCTTCTCGAGAGCGCAGCCTCGAGAGTTCGTGCCCCGACTCTCCATCTTTCCCGCCGCCAGCACACCGTCCCACAGTACAACGGCGCCTCGTGGCAGACCTCGTTTGGATCATGCGAAACGCGGCCTCCTACAGCGAACGGATTGCGATAAACGTCGGCATGGTTGCACAACAAGAGCTGGTATTGGGTGGGGAGATGTTCGGCCAGCAAGAACCCGAAGAAATGAAACCGAAGCGAAAGGCTGCTGGGCCGATGCCGGTAGGACACCCGACCATTCACAGACTGAACATATATGTCGGTCGGATCGATCCATTGTTCGAATTGGTGAACAAAACGCTTGTCGAAGCTGCAGCCCGCACTGAATTCAGGTGCGATATACATCCGGTTCGCGTGCGAGGGCACGACCAACTGCACGTCAATCCAGTCCTGGCTCGGGTCTCGGCGATGGCGCCCCCGGCTGCGCCGAAGCATGTAACGGGATATGTAGCGGCCGTCCCCGGCAAATATGTTCATTGGAAAAAACATCCTCTCGACAAAATCGGCGGGCCCGTTAAAGCAGAGACTCACGTCCTTCGGCTCGCAAGGGCATTGGCTGAGCAGCTTGGCCGCTTCCTGTACCTGAAGACGACCGGAGCACGATCTGAGCCGATGGGTCCACAAAGTAAGACTCTCCAGCAGCTCAGGCGAGCGTACCGAGGGATGATATAACCTCACAATCTCCGATGGATTGTGCAGAAAGTCACGAACGACATCCAGGTACGACATCGTTCCATTGGGAGCGGACTCGCAGCGATCCACCAGATAATTGTGGATCACGGCCGCGCGCTCGGAAAAATTGTGCGCGATTGCACAAAACGGTTTTAGCGCGCGCAGACTATCTAAGCACTGCTCTGCCAGCTCCTCCTGTTGGCGGGTAATTTCAGTATGGTAGGTATTTACAAAAAAGGAATTCTCTTCGGCCTCGACCATCGGTAATCGAAGATCGTGTACCTGCTTGTGGATAGATGCCAGCTTGTCGATGGGAATCAGTGCCAAGTGAATCTTCTGAAGTTGGGAAACGGCTTCATCGTAATCGTTCTCAATCCCTGCCAAATCGCAGCCAAACTCCCCAAAATCACGCACCAAGTACTCCACAACGACGCCGTGTCTAACCAAGAGGGCAAGCTGAGCTTCTATGTGTCGCGCTTCTGCGTGAGGTAGCGCAGAGCCCAGATATTCGGTGCATGCAGCCCATGAGTGCGTCCCCCTGCGGTCCCCGAAAAACCTGAGTACGGCATCCACGAAGTCGCCTTTCTTGATCGAGACAAAGCGGACTCCGTTGTCGAGTGTTGTGATGAATTGCAGGACATTGTCACGTTGTGCATAACTGCACAGATACAGGAGCCGGCGATGCGGATCTTGAACTACCCGCAGGAGAGCACGCTCGATTGCAGCAATCACCGAAGTGTTAACCACGATTTCGCATCCCGCGACTCCGCCCAAAGTCG
Organism: uncultured Acidobacteriaceae bacterium; assembly: GCA_963832755.1. GTDB lineage: Bacteria > Acidobacteriota > Terriglobia > Terriglobales > Acidobacteriaceae > Sulfotelmatobacter. The sequence goes on from CAWHVM010000001.1 coordinate 551,122, forward strand.
ACGCAGGTGGAAATCCAACGCTGGCGAAGGTGTGGAAGGGATTGGCCTTGCTGAAGAACTTCACGGCATAGGCGTAGACTCCGCGCTCCTCGTTGGAGAAGTCAGTCAAGCTTTGAGAAGAAGCGCGCGAGAACCGCCCAGTCAGCCAAGGGCAGGAGTAGTTGAGTGCTGTTTGGAATTTGGGATCGCCAAGAATACCGGCTAGTTGCGTCCGCAGTTCCCGAAAGACGGCTCGTCGATTCGACTCCAAAAGAGATGCCTGAGTCTCCACAAGCGCCATGTACCTCACAACTTTGTCTGCCAAAAGCGGCCGCAGACAATTCATTTGTTCCGCGGTGACGCGCCGCCGTTTGAAAACAGCTCGGCTAATCGCAAGCAGGGTTCCTCGAACTGAGGCATCAGGGCTCGCAGGCACCGCTGCATAGGTCTCTCGCAGCAGTTCTTCGCGGAGAGCCTCGATGGCCTTGGTTAGCTCGTCATACTTATCAAGTAGTTGTTCGAATGATTGGGAACGGATATCATATGGCCCGCCAAAGGAAGCCCCGCTCCGGCGCACCGCGATGAGTCCTCCCCGACGAGGAATCTTGTCTGTGGATGAACTCTGTACGAGCTGAGGACTCAAGTTCATATACAGGCGTGTCTTGAGGTGTGCAGCTTAGCTGGGGTCTGACATCCGGTCAAGTAAGAGTAAAGTACCCTGGGCCAATTAATAGGTCAGTAAGAAGTTGGTTCTAACGATAAGTTGGTTCTAACCCGTGAACTGTCATATGGCTGAGGTGAGGCGGTTGTGCAGGATCTCTTGACGGAGGTGTGGAGTGGTGTGCGAGAACGGGCGATGCTGAACTGGCAGGAATCCTACCGGCTGTCACGATTTGTGCTGTTGCATCCGGATGAGGATGGTCTCGTGCTCGAAAGTCCACTAACTACGCGCCGGTTCCCGGTGCAGGGTCCGTCTGTAATTCGACTCTTGCTGGCGCTCACCCGGCCAGTGCGGCTGGAGTCGTTGCTGTCTGCAGTGGAGGAATCCCAACGCGCCTCTTTGCGATCGTTTCTCGAGGTCTGCCATGACGCAGGCTTACTGACCTGTGTGCACGATGATGGCTCTACCGAAGAGGAAACATCGTCGCTGGGCTATTGGGAGTTCCACGACCTACTGTTTCACAGCCGTAGCAGGCTGGGGCGAAATCCGCATGCGATTGGTGGGACTTATCGACTGAAGAACCGCCTGCCTCCTGAGCCGGCGCTGCGTGAAGATCTACCTTCAGGATCCATCTCATTGCCGCGACCAACGAACGATGGCGTCGAAGCTTGTTCTCTCGCCGACGCCCTGGAACGTCGCCGGTCGGGCTATGGGTTGGCACCTTTTGACGTAGGCTGCCTTGGCGCCTTCTTGTATCGAACTTGCCGAATAACACAAAGGCTGGGCCAGGGGGATGATGCTGTTATCAAGAAGGTATATCCGAGCGGCGGGAGCCTGCATCCTCTTACCGTATACGCTGCAATAAGCTCCTGCCGCGATTGTCCTTCGGGACTATATCGCTATCACGATCTCGAACATGCGCTGATTCCAATTCGGGGTTTTGATTCCAGCGTGCAGCGACTGCTCTTTGACGCCCGGGACAGCGCCGGCGGCCTTCCCGGTATGCCGCCGGTGTTGTTAGTGGTTTCGGCGCGCTTCCGACGCACTGCCTGGAAGTATGAATCGATTGCCTATCGGTTAATTCTTCTGGAAACCGGCGCTCTTTTTCAGACCATGTATCTGGTCGCAAGCGCCATCGGGCTCAGCGCCTGCGCGCTTGGTTGTGGAGACTCCGATCATTTCGCCAGGACAATCGGGAGCGACTACTATCAGGAAACCAGTGTTGGCGAGTTCTTGCTGGGATCTCCTTCGAAAGCTGGATGATTCTGAACGATCGCATTCGCCAGGGAAAGTTCGGGCAGGCTAGGAAGCATTGGATGAACACCGCGTTTCGTTTCTCCGCCGATACAGTTACCATTGCAGAAGACGACGCCATCTCGGTCCTGAATCGGCGAGGGATAGTTACAATTCGGTCCAAGAACATCGGCTACCTCCATCGAGCCTTGCTTCCCCATATTGACGGCCATCAGGACGAAGCGGGGCTGCTTGCGCTGCTGCCTCAGCACTTGCATTCGGTTGCCCGTGATTACCTGCGGCAACTCGAGGAAGCAAAAGCAATTGTGCGTGGAGACGCGCACTCAACCGACGCTGACTTTATCGATCGCCCGGGTTCCCTCTCTGCTGCGGCGTTAGGCCGCGGGGAACGACCGCTGTACCAAGTTGCTGGAACGTCATCTTTCGTGTCGCTGCAAGGTCCGGTGCGGGAGAAAAAAGGCCAAGGGGTTCGGCATGTTTGTTTCGTCAGCAGAAAGCAGGCCGCAAACGAATTGTTGTGGGCAGGACGCAGGCGGCACGAGATGATTTACGTGGAAGCCTCGCGGCGCACTCGACATGGCAGACCTACCCCGCCTGAACTGGAGGAGCGCGCGGAATACGCCCGTTGGCTGCTGGGTTTGCGGGAACCTTCTCTTACACCGCGTGCCTGTTTTTATGATTGGGATGCGAACGAAGGATCTCTTCGCAAACTGGTCAACGTCGCCAGCGATGACGAAGCTGAGATCAGCAAGATTCCACGGCAGATCGATCTGATAACGATGGTCGACGTGAACCAGCGGCCTTTGGTGTGTTTGCGAGCTTCTCACCGATTGTTCCCGATTGCGATATCGAGGTTTGGTGTGCGATACGAGTCGTTGTCAGAAGAATTGGTCCGCGAATTTATCGCCCGCACTCTACTTAGTCGCAACCGACCCCTGACACTGATGCAAGTGCGAACCACTATCTCAGGCCAACGCATGAGCGAGACAGTACCGATCCCCGCGGGGGACGTTCTTAGTTGGGCGGTCGCTCTATCCCAGCTAGCGGTTCGCGCTCAAGCGCTCGAACTCCACGCGCAGCATCGAAGCGGCAAAGCGCTGAACGGGGAGATTGTGGATGTGTTGAGGGTAAGTTCAAGCCACTCCGAAGTGGCGTACCTGCAAAGAGTACTGCGGCTGCGGCTCAGCGCTCTGACCGCTCAGTGGGGTACGACCGAGGCAGGATACTTCTTCTTTGAATCTTCCGGGCATGTTGGCTTTTCGCTGATCCGTGAGAAAGCCCTTCGAGACTTGTTGCTACGGCTCATGTGGAAAACATATTACGGATCTAGCGCGGAGGCCCAACCGCAACTCGCCTGCGACTACAGTTCATTCGTTCCCCCTTCGGTCTTGGGCAGGTTAGTGCGGGCGAAAGAAGCTGCACTGAGCCAGTGTGGAGTGTTTACTTTTCTTTCATCTCATGTGCGAGCCTGGGGCCGCGGCGTTTGGGTGGGGCGTGTGGGGAATGGATAGTGTGGCGAACACGAGGCTCGTGCCTGCTGTGTCCCTCGCGCCATCATTCTCGGGCGCGAGACCCGCAGGGCTGCGCGACCGGCTGATCGCACTCGCCAGTGGCCGTCTTTGCCATCCGCTGCACATCGACACAGTTCTTGGAATGAACCTGGCCCAGAACAACTCTCCGCCTTCGCAAGAACGCGCGTGGTTCCTGCTGTTCGGTCTCCATTGCGCTTTCCTGTACGACGACCCGAAGACTCCGGACTCGCCGCGGATCGATTCGATTGCCAGGTTCGTGATCGACGATTACCCATTCACTTCTTTTCCCGTTTTCAAGGACTACTTCTCTAGAGAGCCCTTTGTCTTCCTGTATGATCTAGCGGCCCTTGACATCCTGGCTTTGCTGTTCAGTAGAAATACTCCAGGGACTGTGGTAACCGTCGACTTCAAAAACGCTGAGATTCGCACCGCGGTGGCCCACATCCATCCCGAATCTTCGGCGGCGTCGCACAGAATTGACGATCGTGATCGCCTACACACGCCACTCGAACTAAGTACGCGCCGGGCAGATGAAGGCTGGCGCACCGGAGGGCATCTGCCACTTGATCGGTTCGTCTCGCCGGATGTTGGTCTAGTCCGGCAGGAACGCGCCATCGTAACAGAGTCCTGCCTAGCCGGCTCATTGTCTCGCGTCGCCTGGGCCGGTGGAACCGAAGAAGCCTTGTGTGGGGCGCACAATCTGCGGCCGGCTTCAGCGCGCCACGTCGCAAGATGTGAAGCGATCGAACGCTTCCAGGTAATTTTCCAACGTCCAGATGATGTCCTTGTGTACGCTCCCTATGATGAGGTGCGCGACACCGCAATCGACCCGCGATCGATGTTTTATGGCAGAACGCTACCCGATAGGTTAAATCCGTATGCCGCCTATTGCGACTCTATGCCCATGTATTGGACATGGGCTGATCGTCTTACAACGAACGAAGTCTGTTTGGTTCCGGCGCAGGAGATTTGGTTTAATACTCGGCGGCTTTCAGGGGAAAACATCGTTATCCGTCCCACGACAAACGGCTGCGCTCTTGGACGCTCCCTCGAAGAAGCGGCGTTGTTCGCACTCTTTGAACTCATTGAGCGCGATGCATATTTGACTATGTGGTACTTGCGCAGGCCTTGTCGGAAGGTTGTGCCGGAATCCGTCCAATTTGAGCCTTTCCAATTACTTTGGTCGTGGACAGAGTCAGCTTTCCAGAATTACAAACTGCATTTGTTCGACGCCACTTCTGACATTAGGATTCCGGTGATAGCGGCTGTCGCGGTCAAGCAGAAGGGCGCGGGCCCTCGAACCCTGCATGCAGCGGCGGCCAATGGTCTAGCCGAATACGCCCTTTTCGGTGCGCTCAAGGAAGTTTCCGTCAGCCTCTCCTCCAATCCCGAGTCTCGCGCCTCCGAGAATGCGAAGGCTTTGGAGTTTCTAGCTAATCCGGCTCTTACCACCAATTCCCAGGACCATCGAAGTGTCTACAGTTTGGATGAACCCTTCCCCAGAACTTCGTTTCTTAACTTCGAAGCACACCCAATGCTTTCGGCTGAACAACTCACTGCGATCTCTGTTGTTCAACCTTCCGAGCATCCTGACCTCGGCGAGACGGTGTACAAAATAATGGCGCACCTTGAAGAGCTTGGGTTGCCGGTTCTGCTAAAGGACATTACTCATTCTCAGTTACGGGACCACCAACTGTTTTGCGTAAAGGCTGTGGTTCCGGGGTTATTTCCGATGTGGTATGGCCACAACTTCATCCGCTTCGCCGTCACCGACCGCTTGCGAAAGCTAGCCTCGAGTTTGGTGGGACGGAAGCTTGAGAGAGTGGAAGATTTCAACTTGGATCTTCACCCCTTCGGATAAGACCGCTCTGCTCTGACCAACCCTAGAGGCCGTAATCTGGAGAAAGTACTTGCGCTGCTCGAGACCTCTCTTATAATGCCGCGATGATCAGGACTGCCTTTCTTGCCTGTGTGGCGTTCGTCATGCTGATGGCGAACTGTCGGGGAACGGATACTCCCGCGGCCTTCGATAAGCAAGCATTTGAAGCCTACACTCGATATCTCCTCCTGTGGGGACCGGAAGTTAAAGTTGAGATTGACGATCCGAAACCGTCAGCTATTCCTGGGTTGGATGAAGTGAGAGTTCGGGGCTCGGTCGGCAGCGCTGTGCAGGGCGAAACATTTTTTATGGCCAAGGACGGTCACACCTTTGTGCACGGTTCTTTGTTCGATATGACCAGGAATCCTTTTGAGTTAGTCCGCTCGAAGCTCCGAACTGAAGACCAACCGAGCTTCGGTCCTGCGGCGGCGTCAGTTGTCATCGTCGTTTTCTCTGACTTCGAATGTCCCTATTGCAAAATGGAATCGACCGTGCTGCGCTCGGACTTAGTCAAGACTTATCCGGACCAGGTTAGAGTTGTGTTCAAAGACCTTCCGATCGCACGCGTGCATCCCTGGGCTACCCGAGCCGCGATTATAGGCCGCTGCGTGTTCCATCAGAAGGCCTCTTTGTTCTGGATTTATCACGATTGGGTGTTTGAACATCAATCGGATCTTTCCCTGGACAACCTGCAAGGGAAGGTAATCGCTTCACTCAAGGAGAGCGGGTTGAACGAGGTGGACTTGGATTCTTGTATCAAGACCAAGGAACCGCAAGAGGAAATTAATCGCTCCATGGATGAGGCTGTGGACCTTGGAGTAACTGGTACGCCCGTCTTGTTCGTTAACGGACGAATGATGCTTGGAGCAGCTTGGCCTACGCTCAAGCAGGCAATTGAGACAGAACTCGATCACCAGAAGAAGGCGAAAGCGGATCTCTTGGATTGCGGTTGCGGGCTGCCAGATACCACCCGGGCAAGCATGCTGCTCGCTGGGCCTCGCTGACAATCCTGACCTCTTTCGCGCTCGGCGTCTGTCGACCAAAGAGATCGCACTACCGTCATGCGAACCGTGCCGCTGAATATTGTTGGCCTTTCTGCTTATTATCACGATTCGGCATGTTGTCTGCTCCAGGACGGCATCCTGGTAGCGGCAGCCCAGGAAGAGCGCTTTTCTCGAAAGAAGCACGATGCTTCCTTGCCGAAAGCGGCTTTCCGATACTGTCTGCAGGAGGGCGGCTTAACGATCAATGACGTCGATTGTCTTGCTTACTACGAGCGACCTCAGCTCAAACTCGAAAGGCAGCTTTGGAGCAGTCTGCCGGAGGTGGACGCGGCAAGAGCCCTTCATCTCTGGCGATCCGCGCGGCGTCCGGAACGGGAGATTCAGGAACTGCTTGGTTACACAGGTCGAATTATCTATGTCGCCCATCATGAAGCTCACGCCGCCAGCAGTTTCTATTTCTCCGGGTTTGAAGAAGCGGCGATCTTGACCGTGGACGGAGTGGGCGAGTGGGCTACTACAACTTACGGATCAGGATGTGATGCTGGAATCACCTTGTTTGAAGAGGTTCACTTTCCGGATTCGCTTGGCCTGTTTTACAGCACCGTGACCAGTTATCTCGGGTTCGGAGTAAACGATGGCGAATACAAGGTGATGGGTCTTGCTCCCTATGGCCGTGCCCAGTATGTGGATCATCTACGGCGTCTTATCGAGCCCCAAGAACGTGGCCAGTATCGCCTGGACCAGGAATATTTCGACTTAACCAACGAGCAAAGGATGTTCTCCGATTCTTTCTTGCGTCTCCTCGGGCAACCTCCACGTAAGAAGGAAAGCGAGATTACGCAATTTCACAAGGATATTGCAAGAAGCCTGCAAGGCGTGCTCGAAGATCTGTTGCTAGAAAAGGCTAGGTACCTACATTCTGAGGTGAGCAGCGACAATCTCTGCATGGCTGGCGGCGTAGCGTTGAACTGCGTGGCGAATTCCAGAATTCGACGTGAGGGCCCGTTTCAGAATCTGTTCGTGCAGCCCGCTGCGGGCGATGCGGGAACTTCACTGGGCGCAGCCGCTCTGGCTCATGCGGAATTGACGGGACGGCGCGTTCCCCGCAAACCTCTTGACCACGTTTTCTTGGGCCCGGCCTTTGCCTCGGATGAAATTTACCACCTCCTCCAGTGCACGCCGTTTCCGCTACAGGATTTTCGTGCCAAGGAGGACCATCTGTTGCAGGCAGTAGTCGATCGGTTGTTAGCCGGGAAAGTCATTGGCTGGTTTGGCGGACGACTGGAATTCGGGCCACGCGCGCTCGGCAACCGCTCCATCCTGGCAGATCCCCGGCGTCCAGAAATGCGGGATCGCATCAACGCATCGGTGAAAAAGCGGGAGGCGTTTCGTCCTTTTGCGCCGGCAGTCATGGAAGAAAAGGCTGGCGCGCACTTTGAGTTCGGTCACGCCTCACCGTTTATGCTGGAAACCTGCCAGGTTGCCTCCCAACTGGATCTTCCAGCCATCACTCACGTAGACGGGAGTGCCAGACTGCAAACCGTGGATGAGGCTACGAATCCGCGCTTTTATCGCTTGCTCCAGGCATTCGAGCGCCGCAGCGGATGTCCCATTCTTCTTAATACATCTTTCAATATGCGCGATGAACCAATTGTCTGTAGCCCGGCGGAAGCGCTAGTGTGCTTTGTCCGTTCCGGTATCGATAGTCTGGTCCTGGAGGATTTCCTGCTCGACCGTGCGAACTTGAGCAAAGAGTGCGAAGACCTTTTTCGATGCCCCTCGAGTTCACAGAGTGGGATTGCTCACAAAGTTTACACGTTGATTTGAGTTACCCGTTCCTATGCGTCCCCTATCGAAAGATACGAAACATCTCTGTGTCCGGATGGCTGCGCGTCTTATGTCCGCCTCCCGTCTTGATGCCGTCCCCGATGCGCTCGAGGGGAGGTTGGGGCGCAGAGCCGAGAGGCCGCCTTATGCTCGAGGACCCGAAAACCAGAGTCGGAAACTTGGAATCTGGGAACCGGGGACCGAAGACAAAGGTACGGCCTACGTGCGGTCTGCCGAGGGCGAGCCTTGGAGTCTGTGGGCGGATATACAGCGCATTGAGCCGAAGAGTGGGCGAAAGCGAGTTGTTCTGTTAGGGGAGTCCACCGCTCGGGGCTTCTTTTACGATCCGATGTTCAATCCAGCGGCAGCGTTGAAGACAATATTGGAATCGGTCGCAGGGTCGGACTGCATCGAGATCGTCGATCTGGCGCGCACCGACCAACTGCTCGATGACGTGCTCGCTTTGGCGCACGCCGCGGTGGCCCTACGCCCCGACGCCATTGTCGTGTTTGCCGGAAACAACTGGTGCATGCCGGGCACCCTGCCGGGAGGCAAACCCGAGGAGATAGCTCGCATTCTCAGATTTGAGCGGAGCTGGACAGCGGTGACGCGCTTCGTAGAAGCGCGAACCAGGGAAACTGTGCAGGCCTTCTTGCGCAGCTTGGGAACGCTCGTCCGTGAGCATCGGATTCCGTTTCTTTTCATATTGCCGGAGTTCAATCTTCTAGATTGGCACAACGAGTATATGGGGCCCTCGACAGTCCCCAACGCGGCTTGGGCTAAACGTTGGCGCGAGGTGCGAAACCATGCGGAGCAGGCCGTTAATCGTGGAGACATCGATCGCGCGATACAACTCGTAAACGAAATGGCGGAATTGGCGGTCGAACCCGACATTCTTGTTACCGAGTTGCTAGCCCGAATCACGCATGCTCGAGGAGACCGCGAGGCAGCACGGCAGTTATTCGAGTGTGCTCGTGATCTCTCTCTTGGCCTGCCTGTTCCTCGTTCGCCTCGATGCTTTTCCGTGATACAGGAAACGGTACGGAGTTTCGCGACGAGCGAAGGCGTGATACTTGTGGATCTGCCAAAGCGTTTCGCTGAATACCTGGGTGGCGCCCTGCCGGACCGTAACCTCTTCCACGACTACTGCCATCTGACGATCGCAGGCATACAGCTTGCCATGGCTTCGGCAGCTGAACAGTTGCTACCAATACTGGATCTTCCCACCCGTACATGGAAGGAACTTAATCAAGTTGATCCCGGCGTACCACCCGAGGTCGCCGCCCAGGCGCATGTGCTGGCGGCGATCCACAACGCCCGATGGGGTCAGGGACACGAAATCGTCCACTATCATTTCTCTGAGGCGCTGCGTCTCTCCAGTCAGAGCATAGAACTGCTTCAGCTTTACCTCGATTTTCACATACGCCGAACTCCGGCGTTGTTGTGCCGTTCGTTTCATCACCTTCTCAACCTTGGCAATGCGGCCGTAGCAAAGTATTGCTCCCTGGCGACTGCCAGTTCTCGGGGGATTGCGAACGTTGCATTAATCGAGGCGATTCTGGATGTGCTCGAGTCCGTAAATCCGGGGGCTAAGCAGGCAACATGGAAATTATTCAACGAAGAATACGGTGTAGGGGCGCAGCCTTGCGATCTGTTGGATCCATCGCTCAGCACGGGGGGCCTGGGGGAACTGTCGCTGCCGCAATCATCGAACGGCGCATATTACAAAGCGACTGACCTCGAGTCCCATTTTCAATTGTTTTGTGTTGAAGTGCAACCGCTGGCCCTCCATCTCGTCTGTCGAATGCGTGCGCCAATCCAGAGTGGTGGGGCCGCAACGCTGCTGGTTAACCATCGGGAACTTCTGCAGTTCGCGGTCACAGCAAACTGGGGGAGCGTCTGCGCCCGAATTGATCCGTCGCTCCTGAGCAACGGCCTTAACTCAATTGTGATCCGATGGCCCGAGAATTCTGAGCTTTGGGATGATCGCGCGCATCAGATTGCTGATCAGCTCGAGCAGGAAGCGTGGCCCGATATCTTCGCTCGTTACGGCGAGGTACACTCGTTTTCAGCGCGAACTCTCGACGGAGAATAGTCCCGTCAGGATCATTTGAACTGTTTCGTCCCGAAGAGAAGCGCCGCTCCGGTGCCGCCAAGTCACGATCTCCACTATCCCAGCCGCGTTGGGAAGGACTTCTGGCCCTTCCCCCTCAGTCGCTTACGCTCCGACACCCAGGTGCCTGGTATCCTCCCGCCCCGGGCTGGTTTTCTCTTTCACGCTTTCGGCGGATCGTTTTTCAAACGCCTTCTGCGAGACGAAGTCCAGAAACATCTTTGCGACCCTCCTCTGGCCCCCAAGAGTCCTCACGTCATCGCAGAACTGCTGCCGTTGGTCATCGGTCAAAAGAAAAACGAAGGATGTTCGCTCTTCAACGCTCCTGATAACGGTTGGGGTTTGCCGATCAAGGTTCGGAGCAACCCTAACTTCGTTCCCCTTGGCACGAAGTCCCCATTTTATCTCGTATCTTCTGATCCATCGGTACGCGGTTGTCTTGGGAATATGTAACTCTTCCAGCAAACGCTCAAACCCTCTACCGCTGCGCGAACCTTGGGCCCTATATCTGGCCTGCCATTGATGACAAGTGCGGCCAAACTCAAGGCCATCCTTAAAGTACTTGATCGCACTTTGCCTGTAGCGAATCCATGCACCACCGATCTCTTGTTTCGCGAGTGTTATATCGTTGGCAACTGATTCATTCAGCGACCGAAGCGGTCTCATAACACCTCCATCTCGTAATGACCAGTCAGGCCTTACGTCACTCATGGTGCTGCCCAGAGAACCACTCATGCCGTTGGACAGTGCTACCCCAAGACTGAGAGACATCTAACATGCACCTGCTAATTGTCCTCAGAAGCCGCCTCGAATTTACGCAATCGGGACGCCCCGATGTTGCTTTCTGGGGACTTCCTGCCAAACCTAACCAAACCGATGCTTGGTGCAAACAACCAACACCATAGGCAAAGTCCATTAGTGTACCGCGTGTTGTCAAGTCATTCTTAACTATCGTCTCGATGTTCGCATCTCGAAACACGAGCGTATTATCCCCTCCATCTAAGTTGGCGGGCTGAAACTCTCACGCATGTTGCCTCAGCTGTCGACGCACCGAACAAACCCCTTACTGCATTACCGGCTTTTGGGTTCTGAGGGGTGCGAGCAGGTTATAGCTTGACAACCATTTGAGGTTCGTGTAATGTCCGCCGATCTATTGCGCATCGGTTGCGGACCGATCGCTTGTTACTTGGGACTCGGGAGCACGTTCCTTACACTTACCGCACCCTAATCAATAGTCTGGTAAGTAAATCCATGTGGAGATATAGCATGCCCACGTTCGTCCTTCGATTGAGCGCCGCGGTTCTATGCTTCTCAGCCAGTCTAGCTTTCGCAATCGGCGGCGCCCGCTTGAGCGGCAAGGTGGTTGACGCAAACAGCGGCAGCCCAGTGCAGAACGCCACCGTGAAGCTGGTGGAGCGAGGGACCACCACGACCACAGATGCCAAAGGGGAATTTTCATTCCCGGATGTGCCGAGCGGGAACTATCACCTTGAGGGATCGGTCGAGGACTATTATCCCTTGTCCGTTGCGATCCGCTTCTCCGCGAACGAGGCGGTTGCGTTCGACCTGCCAATGCGCTCGCGCGCCAGCCTGATGGATAGGAATGTTGTAACCGTAAACGGGTACGTCGAACCGGTCAAGGACACAGCCCGCGCTGTAGGGATTATCGACAATCCCGACATTAGCGACACCAAGTTGGTCGGGCTGGACGAAGTTCTCAATTCCATCTCGGGTGTCAAGGCGGAGAATCAGTCCGGGAGTGAGCAGGTGCGGGTGTCGATCCGCGGCCGCAACGTCAGAAACTCCTTCGGCATCATTGGAATTAAGCTCTTGGTCGATGGGATTCCAGAAACGGACGCCAGCGGCGAGACCCCCGACATTACCGGGATCGACATGGCGGCGGCCGATCATATTGAGGTTGTTAAGGGTCCGATGTCGGCACGATACGGAACCAGTGCGGCCGGCATTGTGAACCTGATCTCACGGGCGGGCGCCGGCGCTCCGGAGATCGATATTCTGAATTATGGGGGCAGCTATGGCTTCCAAAGAAATCAGCTCAGTTGGTCGGGAAGCTCGGGGTTATTTGACTACTTCGTGGACGGCTCGCGCACGGTCGAAGACGGATACAGAGAACATTCCGCCTTCTACGCATACCGTACCAGCACACGGTTTGGATTCAAGCTGGCGCCCAGCGTGAAAATGAATGTCTTCCTGAAATTCAACCACAGCAATGACCAGTTGCCGGGGCCACTATCTCAGCAGGCATATGCCGCCGACCCAAATCAAGTCGAGCCGCTTTATGGTCAGTACGTGGCCAGTGAGAACATTGTGCGAAGCCAAGGAGCTTTAACTATTGAGAAGGACTTCGGAGCAGACCAAGTTCTTTCTGGGATGGTCTTTTCCCGAATACTAGATTATGAACTCCCTCTTCCCTATGTCTATCTCGACGGCCACCGCCCTGAAACTGGGTTGAGTGGCAGGTACACTTTCCGTGTGCGCACGTCCTTCCTTACCCAAAGAATCTCGTTTGGCGTCGACTACGAGCACGAGAGGGATGACCTCAAAGACTTCTTCAACAACTTCGGGACGCCTGTACCGCCGCCGGAGGAAGATGACGTTCGGAGGGTGTACAACCTTGGGACGTATGTGTTCGACGAAGTCACTATTGGCCAGAAGGCCACGATTACGGCGGGGCTGAACTATTCGCGCGTCAATTTCAATTTTCAGGACTTACTTGCTGGCGGTACTTTAGGCGTAAAACTATACGAACGGCCGACATATGTAGTCGGCGCAGCGTACCATTTGCGCCCGAATCTTACTGCGTATGCCAACGTAAGCACAGGGCTGGAGACTCCGACCCTCAGTGAACTCGGGATAGGCGTCACAGGTACAGCAGGCTTCAACCCTACTTTAGAGCCTGAGCTGTCGACCACCTATGAGCTAGGTGGTCTGTTCACTCTGCATAACAGGGCCTCTATCAATGTCGCCCTGTTTAGGGCGGACGTTAATAACGAGATTGTTCCGACCGGGATCGGAGTTCCGCAACAAACCTTCGATAATGCTGCGAAGACGGTACACAATGGTGAGGAAACCGCCTTCAAGGTTCGGCTCTATCATGACCTCGATTGGAACCTGGCCTATACCTATTCCGATTTTTATTACCGACAGTACACAAACTTACTGGGTGAAGTTGCGAACAGTAAGCAAATCCCAGCGCTTCCCAGAAACCATCTCTTCTCTTCGCTTGAGTACCACAACCGCTACGGCCTGAACGGCGGTGTCACGTATGAATTCGTGGGAAAGATGTTCGCCGACGATTTGAACGACGCCGTGTCCGACAAGTACATGACCGCGAATGTCAATGTGTCCTATGTCCGTCCGTTGGCTGCCAAGGTTGGGATGAGGCTGATGTTTGGAATCAACAACTTCAACAACCAGAGATATGTGGATTACGTTGTGGCTAACGGCACATACGGCGAATATTATTACCCTGCCGCAGGAAGGAATTATTTCGGGAGTCTGCAGCTAACTTGGCTGGCCTCCAAAGGTCGGTAAGTTGACTTGCGCGGAAGGTCTATGAGGAAGACGTTGGTCGCAGCATTCGGACTTCTTGTACTCCTAACGGCAGGTTTGGGGGTCGCTCCGCTTCTTGGGGCCGCCGCGGAGGAAGAGATTGGCCCACCGGGAGGATGGGCAATCAGCATGGCGGTCGACCCGTCAGGCAGCAGAGTATATTGCGCCTGGCACGGAGCTGGAGTGCTGCGGAGCGTGGATGGCGGAAAGACATGGAGTATGGCCAACACGGGTCTGACGGAATTGACGGTTGTGTCGATTGCGCTCGACCCCAGCAATCCCAGCACGATTTACGCGGGCACAGAAGATGGCGTGTTCAAGAGTACAAGTCAAGGGGCTGATTGGTTTGAAAGTAGTAAGGGGCTCGACGATCGCGATGTCTGGTCGCTTGCGGTGAATCCCGCACAAGGTAATGTCGTGTATGCGGGAACTGCGGGAGGAGGACTGTACAAGAGTAACGATGGTGGCCGCTCCTGGTTCCCCGTGACTCGCGGACTCAAGGCAGTTATCACCGCTCTCCTGATCGACCGCAAAGATTCTAAGGTGGTTTACGCTGGTACGCTAAAAGGTGGCATTCTGCGCTCCACGGATGCCGGGCAAAAGTGGGATGCGGCAAACACCGGATTAACGGCGGGACGCGTTTTTGCGTTGGCTGCGGATCAGATACGCAGGGACCTCGTGTATGCCGGCACCGATACAGGGGTGTTCAGAACGGTTGACCAGGGCGGGACTTGGGAGGCGGGGAAAGGACCAGCGCTCACGGCGGTGTTTTCGCTTGCCGCTGGCTATCACGGACCAGGCGAAGTCTACGCCGGGACCACACATGGTGTCATGAAAAGCGAAGATGGGGGCGAGCATTGGGTCGGTGCAAATCGCGGCGTTGAGCACGAAATCGTTTGGGCGCTCGCCATAAACCCCCGTCATCCAACTCAGGTGCTTGCGGGAACACTGGGTAATGGAATGTTTGGGAGCGACGACAGCGGTCTCAGTTGGAATGGCATAAAGAGGGACCTGTTTAACCAATTGATCTATGCTGTGCTGGTGGACCCTTCTAATAACAGGACGCTGTATGCAGGAACGGCTGGCGGCGGAGTCTATAAGAGCGAAGATCGAGGACGGAGTTGGGTACCGCGGAACACGGGCCTCGAGAATCACATTATAAAGACCCTCGCAATCGATCCTGCAAACCCGCAAACGCTTTACGCCGGAGCTGAGAAGTCGTTCTTGATTCCAGGTGGCGCGGTCTTCAAGACTTCGGATGGTGGAATGACGTGGCAGCAGGTTAGCAATGAAGTGCCACGAGTATTTTCTCTCGCGATTGATGACAAGACTCGCGGAATAGTTTATGCAGGAGCAGAAGATGGGAGGATCATTAAGAGCGCCGATTCCGGGAAGACCTGGACCAATCTGAATAAGAGCGCGCTCACTCTGGGAGCGAAAACAAGCCTCGTTCAACAGGCGATACATCAGCAACCGGTATTTGCCCTGGTCTTAGACTCATCCAACTCCACTACCGTTTATGCGGGCACCGACTCCGGTGTCTTTAAGAGCAATGACGGTGGCACGACGTGGTTTCCGATCAATAGGGGGCTAAGTGACCTGCGTGTTCGATCCATGACAATTGACAAGAAACACCCTCAAGTCCTGTATTTGGGAACGGGCGACGAGACCAAGGTTGGAAGCGTGTTCAAGAGCGACAATGGAGGTCAGGACTGGCACGAGACCGGCTTGACGCAACGATGGATTCTGTCGCTTGAGATGAATCCCGAGTCTGGCGCTCTTTTTGCGGGTACGGATCGTGGTATTTTCGTCAGCAAAGACCAAGGGCAAACGTGGTCTTCTTTGGGAAGCCAGGACCGACCTTATGTTTTGTCCTTGGCAATCGACCCTTCTCATCCCGTGACCATATATGGCGGGACCGAAGGACGAAGTGTCTTCATGCTTACGACCGCCGAATAGTACCCATTTTTAGCTGGGGAAAGCGTTTAGGACTCTTGGGTTTACACAGTCGCTCGGCTACCCAGCCCCGCAGTAGTTCCTGCCGCGGGCCTCATCCCCACCCAAGGAATAAAGAGGGTCACCCATCTACTGGACGAGTAGGTAGGCGAAAGGTCTGGCGAGTAAGTCGCCGCGGTTGTGGAAGGACTCCGGATTCTAGGAGAGGGCTTGACTTATAGCAAATCTCGTGTTGTACTCGCGCGCTAAGCAGAACGATCGCCGGTGAGGGTGACTCATGCCATCCGAAAGAACTTCCGTATTTGGAAATGCGGACCGCAATCGTGGACGCAGTGTACTCACAGTGTTCTCCGTCACCATCTCGGTCCTGCTGATCGTGGGCCTTACCTCAGTCTCCCAAAACCTCGATTTTGCCCGCGGCGTCCCGCGCGCGAACCCGGTGCGCTTAGTGACGCACCATGCGGCATCGCTGGCGATGCCGATACCGGTTTCCTACCAGGGGCAAATCCGAAATATTCCCGGCGTGACCACAGTGATGCTTCTGCAATGGGTCGTAGGAGTCATCCCTTTCCGGCCATTCCCATTTCCCGGCGGGGGCGGCGGTGGGGGTGGTGGTGGGGGTGGAGATAAGGACGTTGTCCAGGAGTATGGGGTCGATCCCGATCCGACCGACATAATGCAGGCCTACGGCTATATTGCCGATCCCGCGCAAGTGGCGGCCTTTACCGCTGATTTGCAGGGAGTGCTGGTGGGCGACGCGTTGATGGCAGCTCGCGGCTGGAAAGTTGGCGATACGATTACCTTCAGGGAGCAAGGGTTTCCCTTTGACGCCAATTTGACAATTCGGGGCACTTACGGTCCGAGTACGTGGTCAGCCTTCGTGCATTATCAGTATCTCTCGGACCTGATGAGTAAGGAGGAGCCCGAGCAGGCCGGCCTGGCACTGGTGTTCATATCGCAGGTCAACTCTGCCGCCGATGTGCCGCGGGTAGCTTCGGCGATCGACGCCATGTTTAGTTCCAGCGTGCGTCCCACGCGCACTGAACCGGAACTGGCCTTTCTCACTAACTTCTCAGCCAACCAGGGCGATGTGGGCTGGTTCCTTTCACTAATTGGGATTGCGGCCGGGCTGGGAGGTCTTTTCGTTCTCATGAACACGATGGCGATCTCAACCGAGGAACGAACGGGGGAGATCACTCAATTGAAAGCCCAGGGCATGAGCGGATTTGGAATTCTGCAGCGGTGGATGACGGAGTCTCTTTTGATCGCGTTGACAGGAGGTGTGTTGGGGGTAGGCACAGCAGCCATAATCATCCGATTCGCCGATTTTGGACACCTCACCGGCGGTTTTGTGCACAACCTGCCGTCTGATTGGCATACGGCGGTGGTTGGACTCGCGTCCGCCGTACTGCTGGGTCTGGGCGGCGGCTTGATCCCGGCTCTGAGAGCAGCGAGTTCTGCGCGGCAGTGACCGGTACAGGGATTCGCCGGCGAACCCCATGACATGACAAACTAACCTAGCATAGTAGGTCAGTTTGCCGGTATCAAGATCGAATGAACCACTAAGGGCACGAAGATACACGAAGGAAGGCGCTGCCACTAAGACACTTCGTTATACTTTGTGCCCTTCGTGGTTGGTTTCGCCTTTGTTCGCCTTTTCAAACTGACTTACTAACCCAACCCAGAATTTGCTTGACCTATTGTGAATCCCATGCTACTTTCCGCCGCAGATGGGAACGCCCTCCGGTAGGTGGAATATGAACTCCAATGAAACCTCTGCATTTGGCCGCAATCGCGGACGCCGTGTACTTACGGTGTTCTCCGTCGCCATTTCAGTCCTGCTGATCGTGGGTCTTACCTCACTCTCCCAGTACCTCGATTTTGCCCGCGGCGCCTTGCACTCGAACCCGGTGCGATTGGTGACGCACCATGGAGCGTCGCTGGCGATGCCTATACCAGTGTCCTACGCCAAGGAAATCCGTAAGATTCCGGGCGTGAAAACAGTAATGCCAGTGCAATGGATCATGGGAATATTCACTTCCCCAGCTCACCGCGCCGCTGGAGTCGTTGCAGACAATGACCCCATAAAAGATGAGGTCTTTACGGTTTATGCGGTCGATCCTGATCCCAGCGACCTATTGCGTGAGAACAACTTAGTCGCAGATCCGGTGCAGGTGGCCGCGTTTCGCGAGGATTTGCAGGGAGCGCTGGTGGGCGAAGGGTTGCTGTCAGATCGCGGCTGGAAAGTTGGCGATACAATTCGCGTGAGGGAGCAAGGCTTTCCCTTTGATGCAAATTTGACGATTCGGGGCACTTACGGCCCGCGCAACCGGTCTGCCTTCATTCATTACGAGTATCTGGCCGGCCTTATGAACGAGCAGGTGCCCGAACAAGCCGGCCTGGCGCAGGTGTTGACCTCGGTGGTCAACTCTCCAGCGGATGCGCCGCGGGTGGCTTCCGCGATCGACGCGATGTTCAGTTCCAGCCTCCGTCCCACGCGCACCGAATCGGAACAGGACTTTCTCGATAGTTTCTCAGCTAACCAAGGCAATGTAAGCGTTTTCTTTTTGCTAATTGGATTCGCGGTAGGGTTGGGAGGCCTTTTCGTTCTCATGAACACTATGGCGATCTCGACCGAGGAACGAAGCGGGGAGATCTCTCACGTGAAAGTTCACATGAGCGGATTTGGAGTTCTGCAGCGGTGGATCACGGAATCCCTCTGGCTCGCCTTGGCGGGAGGGGCGTTGGGTATAGGCACAGCGGCCGTCATCATCCTCTTCGTCAGTTTTGGGCACATCACTGGCGGTTTTGTTCACAACCTGCCGTTTAATTGGGATACGGCGATGGTTGGATTCGCGGCTACCGTACTGCTGGGCCTAGGCGGCGGCTTGATCCCGGCTTTGAAAGCAGCGAGCGCAGCGAGTCCTGCGCGGCAGTGGCTGGAACATGGATTCGCGGGCGAAATCCAATGACGCCACTCAGGCGGACTTTTGCAAAACCCATAATGGCATTTTCCATTATCCTGGCCATTGCGCTCGCGGTCGCTGTTCTGGTCGGGGTCCTGGGGTTTTCAGAAGGCATGCAAAACATGCTCCGCGCGAGCGGCGACCCCTTGAACACGGTCATCCTACGCTACGGATCAGTATCGGAGACTACCAGCGTCATCGACGAGGGCCGGGTTAATCTATTTGCCAACCTGGAAGGAATCGCCAGCGATGCAAAGGGGCGGCCGCTGGTTTCAGCGGAACGGTGGACGTATGTGAACGAACCACGCCGTGACGGCAAGTTTGCCAACATCGCATTTCGCGGGTTGACTGAGGTTGGACGGGAGCTTCGCCCCGAAGTGCGTCTTGTTGCAGGGCGCTGGTATACGCCGGGAAAGCATGAGATTGCTGTGAGCCAGTTGCTCTCTAAACTATTCCTGCAAACCGAGGTTGGCAACACCTTGAGCACAGGGCAAACCCAATGGACCGTTGTGGGAGTCTTCGACGCACAAGAAACAGCTTATGCGAGTGAAATGTGGACGGACGAGAGTGATCTTCGCCAGGTTTTTGACCAGCCTTACGCCACGTTGCTGGTACGGGCGAGTGATTTGCAGGGCGCTCGCAGTTTCCGCGATCGAATGTCGAGGAATTCGCAACTTCAGCTTCGCGCCATTCCCGAAAGGAAATACTTTGCCGACCAAGGGATGATGGTTTTTGTCCTTCGATTGATGGCCTATTTCGTGGCGACGCTCATGGCTGTGGGCGCCGCCCTTGGGCTGATGAATATGACGTTCTATGTCGCATCGCATCAAACGGGAGAGGATCCCAGTCGGGCGTCTATGACCTCCCCTATTATCATGGCGTTCGTCCTGGCCATATTCGCGGGAGCCGTTGGCATTGTCATGGTACTGCCCTTTGCAGGCAGGACTTTCGCGACTACAAACTGGTATTCCTTCGCGGAGTTGCTGTTTCGATTAAGGATATCTCCCAGTCTGATCTTTAGGGGGCTGTTATTTGCGGCCTGCATCGGCCTGGCTGGTGGTGTCTTACCGGCTCTCCGGGCACATCGTCTGGCCGCGAGACAATGAGCCGGTCTCAACCTTAAGACACCGCCCGCGTGCTGCGCCGCGACGCCCCTTTTCACACCAAGATTGGAAGCGTACAAGAGAGGGCGCGCAATTGATCTGACCGAGTGCCTGATTTCCGAATACATCAAGCCCTTCAATCGTTTTTCGGCATCCGCTTCACAAATTCTTTCCGCGCAGATCTCGGGTGTGGGTTCCGATCGACCATCGGTTGCCGAAGGGATCCACCAGCTTGCCATAGCGGTCACCCCAGAACCTGTCCCCTACGGGCATCTCCACGGTTGCCCCGGCCTTCAGGGCACGATCGAACGCTGAGTCCACATCCTCGGTGTAAATGTGCAGTCCCACTCCGCCGCCGGCGGACTCTTGCGACAAAGATCCAAACTGGCGATCTTGGTCGGCGAGCATAAGAACGGAATCTCTGATGCGCAGATCGGCATGCATGATCTTGCCGTCAGGGCCTGGATGGACGGCTATTTCCACCGCTCCGAAAGCCCGCTTATAGAACTCGATGGCGCGGGCCGCGTCGCGAACCGTCATATACGGTGTAACCGTGTGATAACCCTCAGGTATAGCTCTGACAGTCATATCGCCTCCTCCAGCAAGAATCCGGGTACCAAAGTTTTATATCAGAATTCAGGGCTGCTTTGTTGAAGGCGCAATCGCACTCCGCGTACGACCCGGAAGGTATGCTATTAAGTCGTTTTTGAATTCTCATTAACGCCACTCTGAAAAGAACCCACTCCGTGAGCAGAGGAATCCCGGCGCCTCACAGAAGTCAGCCAAATCCATTTTCCGTTGAGTTCTCATCGAGTTGCTGTTGGGGGCGCGGTTATGAGGTGGTTCCCGCGGCCTCGATAGTACTACTGCAATAGAAACTTTTCGCTAATGCGATGAGAGACGGCAGCGCGGCCGCCGCCCGGGAAGATAGCTTATTCCCCAGGTCAAAACACTCGCCGCACAGCGAGATCTCGAAAGCCCGGGGGCATACTCCATAGAGTTCGCAGCACAAAGACAGAAGAGTCTGGGGTGTCAGTTGATGAGCAAAGAGAAAATCCGAAGGCCCATGGTTTACCTGCGTGTAGCGAATCTCTCCGGGCTGCCCCACTCGGTTGGCATCGATAAAGAGCACGGTTTCGACGCGGCTTATGCTTTCGGCGAACTCAGGCGTCAACTGTTGGCAGACGACGACCTCCGTGCCGGCAACAGGACTCTCCCGCGATAATTCTTCCGCTGCAAGAACGCCTAAACCATCGTCGGAGCGAAGACGATTGCCGTAACCGATAATGAGGATACTTGCCATTCGCAATGACTGCGCGGGTGCCACCTATAGTGCCCAGTCCACCGTCAGCGTCCCCTCAGCAAACAGCGTCCCGTAGCGAGACTATTATCTCCCAGCGCCGGGATCAAGGTTGCCATGGTCCGTGGTGCAAGCAGCTTTGGCGGCCCAGGATCCAGGATTATTGTTCAATACTCCGAGATACTGCGATGGCAGCCGATCTCATGCCGGACTATGGAGCCCATAGCGGTCCGTTTGGATGACAGCCCTGGCAGTTGTTGAGCGGGAATGCGACCTTGCCATGGCATGCGCCGCAATACCGGCCTTCGATGTTGGAAAACATCGAGTAGCGGACCGTGCCTTTTTGCGCGGTCGGAAAAATATCGGGGTGGCAAAGTTCGCACCCATTCCAAATGGCATGTTTCTCGTGGGAGAAGCCAATGGGATGAACCCACGAGTAGCCCGCCTTCACGGTAAAATCTTCCCGGTTCTTCATAGGCGCCCTTTGCGCGGATAGACCCTCGACAAAATCGACGGGCTTTATGACTCCGGATTTCTGCGCCTCCTCCCAATTCACGCCGTAAATACCTTTCGGAAATCTGGCCGTGAACTCTTTGTATTCATATTTTCTTACGCCCTTCTTGCCCAGAGAATGGCATCGGTTGCACTGCTGGTTACCGGAGGCATCGGAACAGGAGGCGAAGATGGTTTTTCCTTCGAACACCTTCTTTCCATCATGGCAGGCGCCGCAGTGGAAGCCTTCGCGGTTTGTGCTCGCCCTGATGCCGGTGACCTTGGCCTGCATGGCAAAGCCGACGTCTACGTGGCAGAGCCGGCAGGTGAACATGGACCGGTGAAGCCAGTGATCGAATACGACGGCTCCCGGGCCCGCCGCGGAGTAGTTGTCGAGAATCACTTTGCCATACTCGGACGGTTCCGGCGCGGGTGCGGGCAAATAGATTTGGGCTAGCGCGACATTGGATGCAAATAAGATTTCCCAGAGCAACATGAGCAGGAGACGTTCGCGCTCATTTCTTCTCAGTCTTTTTTGTATCCTGCTTTTTCGAATCGAGCACATAGGCATAAAGGCCTCGGCACATTCGCAATCGTCCCGTGTAAACTTTTTTCCGTGATTCGTCGAGCTTTTCAATCTGCGGCAGCAGAGCGTCGCAGCGGCGAATCAGATCCGTGAGTTCGTCCTGCGAGAAGGTCATGGCATCTTGAGTTTTCGAGCAGACCTCGTTGAACTGCTTGCGCCAGGTTTCCTGGAGTTGAGCTTGCGCGGAGGATGCCTGGGGCCCGCCGAGAGCACGCACGCCGCTTACGCCGGCGAGCCCCATGCAGAGCAATGCTCCGATGACCGTTAGCCCGCAGTTCGTCTTGAACTTTGACTTGAACCTTGCCCTAAGCATGCGCGCCTCGGCTTAGGATACTGGCTTGGAATGGCAACGCTGGCAGTCCGTCAAAGGAAACGCCACGGTGGTATGGCAAGTGCCGCAAGACTTTCCTTGCGAGATGTCTACTATCGTGTACTTCGTGCTGCCGCGTTTCACGCCCATGAAGATATCTGGGTGACAAAGTTCGCATCCATTCCAGACTGTATGTTTTTTGTGGGAGAAGATAATGTCAGGCATGCCCTCAACTTTGGGGTTAAGCGCAAAGTCCTTCTGCACGCTGAGGGAGTTCTTTGGCGTGGAAACGCCCTCCAGAGCACTGGCCGGTTTGATGAGCCCCGACAGTTCCGCTTTTTCCCAATCGATTCCGTTTCCAAAACGCTGCTTGGGAAGCGGTTGACTGAACTGGAAGAAATCGTAAGCCGAAGCGACCTTGAGGCCGTAAGAGTGGCAGCGCTCGCACCTTCTCGCGTCTTCGGCAGTTGTCAGCTTGTTCGAGCAGGCCTGAAAAACTGGTCTGCCGTCAGCCATCATTCTCCCGTTATGACAGGTGCCGCAGTAATAGCCACGCTCGTTGTCGGCTGCGGTGATGCCCGTAGCCCCAGCCTTCATGGCAAACCCAACGTCCACGTGACAGACTCTGCAGGTGAACTTGGAACGGTGGATCCAATGTTCGAAAACTACGGGGGCAAGCGAGGATTTATCAGAGTAGTTGTCGATGACGACGCGGCCGTATTCGTAGGGAAGGGGTTTCTTTTTCTTAGTACCGGTTTGAGCGAAAGCTTGACTACAAAAAACCAAAATCAACGCCATGGCGACAAAAATTATTTTCCTCATCGAGGGCCTCCCGATGGAACTATGCTTATCGCATTCGGCTCATGCAGGCGCGCTCTCCTGCTTTTCTTCGGGGCTGGCTGCCAGAAACGGCCGCCGGCGATGCATGACACGAATTCAAATTAATAATCGGCCGAGGCCCGGTGTTGTGCAGTGAGCGGGGTCACCCTTCGCCGTGATAAAAGGCTCGGCGAGCGGGCCATGCGCTTCGCACAACGACTTGTGAGCGCTCATTGTTTTCCTGTCAGGCAATACTCTCCGAGCTTTTTCTCCGGACTGACACCCTCCGCGGGATACACCTCGACATCTTTGCACTCGTACATTCCGAAATTCTTGGGAAGTTCCACCATCTGATACCTACCGTTGTTCAAGGCCACACAGCCGGGTGCACCCTGATTACATTGCAGTGTGAACGCCCTGTCAGCTTTCAGGATGTCCACGACCACCACGCCGTTGTTCAGTTTGTTTCTTTCTACCGTGATGTAGGACTTCTCTTGTGCCAAAGCTACTGACCCAAACGAGAGGAAGAGGACAAGCAGAATGCAGAGGATTAGGTTCTTCATATATCTACCTCCTCTGGCTTACATGTTCGCGCGTTTGCAGATTGCCGCCTGTGACACTAAGCACAGAATGGAACGTCATGGCGGCGCAAGGAGGACGGACTACCGAGGCGGTTCTTCTACAACTCAGCATCAGGGTGACTTCGCTCATGCAGCGATGTGTCTAACGGCACTGACATCGGAGTCCCTCCGAAGGCCCAATGTAATTGAGACATTACACGAATTGATAGCGCGGGCAGTTCTCTTGCAGGATGTGCCCTTTCAGCGCCTAGAGGTTGAGTTATGAAGCGCTTTGAGTGGAGAACCAAGTGCCGGATAGCGGTTTTAGAAACAAAAATATCAGCAATTGAGAAGGAGCTTTCTGAAGCGGAGGACGCGATTGCCAGGCGGCGAACGGAGCTTTCCCAGCAAGCCGGACCGGAGGTTGAAGTGGAGAGGGAAGCTTTGGACGATGCCGCGTATGCTCTGGCAGGGTTGCGCAGCGCGCTAAAGCACAGATCGGATTCGGTTTGAGGCAATCTATCTGCCAGTTGCATTTTTTGGCAGTGTGTCACTCGTCACTGTGAGGTGTGTCATTCGTCACAGAACGCAGTAGGGGCCGATGCTGTACTGAATATGGGAGAACTGGCCGTGTGCCTTGCCATACCGGGGAAAATTCTTGAGATTCAAGAGATAGGTGAGATGCGCGCGGCCCGCGTGCAGTTCGGCGGGATCGTGCGCCAGGTGTCTCTGGTTTTTGTCCCCGAAGCTCGCGAGGGCGACTATGTGATGGTTCATGTGGGCTTCGCCATCAGCCAAGTGGACTCTGTCGAGGCCGAGCGCACGTTCCAGCTTCTGCAAGAGATGGGGGCGCTGGAAGCGGAATTGCCGCCGGCGGAACAGTAATTTTCGCCCGTACCACTGCGAACCACTCCGTGGGGGCGCGCCAGGTTTCGCTCTATGAAGTATCTCGACGAATACCGTGACCAGCGCATAGCCCGGGGCTTGACGGCTGAGATCGTCCAATGTACGACCCGGCCCTGGGTGTTGATGGAAATCTGCGGCGGCCAAACCCACACCATCATGCGCTACGGCATTGACGAACTGCTGCCGCGCGGCATCGAACTGGTGCACGGCCCGGGATGTCCCGTCTGCGTCACGCCGCTCGAAACCGTGGACAAGGCGATCGAGATTGCACTGCAACCGGGCGTCACGCTGGTTTCCTACGGGGATATGCAGCGCGTGCCCGGGTCGCGCTCGGATCTGCTTCGGGCCAAGGCGCAGGGCGCGGACGTTCGCATCGCATACTCTCCAACGGAAGCGGTGAAAATCGCGCGCGCGAATCCTGATCGTAAGGTCGTGTTCCTGGCGATCGGCTTCGAGACTACCGCTCCCGCGAATGCGATGGCAGCATGGCAAGCCAGGCGCGAAGGTCTCACCAACTTTTCTATGCTGGTCTCGCACGTGCTGGTCCCGCCGGCGATTCGCGCGTTGATGGTTTCTCAGACCAACCGGGTGCAGGCTTTCATTGCGCCGGGGCATGTCTGCACGGTTGTGGGATGTAGAGACTACGAAGATCTCGTGCGAGATTTTCGCGTGCCAATTGTGGTGGGAGGATTTGAGCCGGTAGATATTTTGGAAGCAGTGCTCATGCTGATCCGGCAACTCGAGGCAGGAGACGCGAAGCTCGAAAATCAGTATGTGAGGTCGGTGAGCTATAACGGGAACTTGCCGGCGCAGCAGATTATGGCCGAGGTGTTTGAGGTTGCAGACCAGAAGTGGCGCGGGATTGGCCCAATCCCACAGAGCGGTTTGCGTTTGCGCGAGGAATACGCTGCTTACGACGCCGACCGGGTTTTCGATCTCGGGGAACTTAGCGTCGACGAACCCGCGGAGTGCATCAGCGCCCAGGTTTTGCAGGGATTGAAGAAGCCGACGGATTGTCCCGCGTTCGGCATGAGGTGCACGCCGGAAAATCCATTGGGCGCGCCGATGGTCTCGGCTGAAGGCGCATGCGCCGCCTACTATCACTACCGGCGGCATGCGGCCGGGAGTTAGGAGAGCGCGTGTCAACGAAAACCCGAGTCGAAACGAACTTCGAATTCAGTTGCCCGGCGCCGCTCGCGCCTAAAGACACAATCTTGTTAGGGCACGGTTCTGGCGGCAAGCTCAGTGCCGCGTTAATCCACGATATCTTTCTGCCCGTGTTCCAAAATCCAGCGCTCGACCGTATGGATGATCAGGCCATCGTGAATGTGAATGGCCAGCGTCTCGCGATCACCACCGATTCGTTCGTAGTCAAGCCTCTGATCTTTCCCGGCGGCGACATTGGCTCGCTCGCGGTTCACGGCACCGTGAACGATTTGGCGATGGGCGGAGCTACGCCGCTTTTCCTGAGCGCTGCCTTCATCATCGAAGAAGGCTTCTCGATGGAGGAACTGCGGCGCGTGGTGAATTCGCTGCAGCGGGCGGCCGCGGCAGCAGGCGTGCAGATTGTGACCGGCGATACCAAAGTCGTTGAGAAAGGCAAAGGCGACGGACTCTTCATCAATACAACGGGAATTGGACTTGTGCCGGAGGGAGTCGAACTTTCGGCTGACCGCGCGCGTCCCGGGGACAAGGTGCTGCTGAGCGGTTCGATCGGAGATCACGGCATTGCGATTCTGGCGCAACGCGAAGGACTGGAATTCGAGACGCAAATTCAAAGCGACAGCGCAGCCTTGCACACGCTGACGGCTGCGATGCTGGCGGTGACTCATGACATTCGCTGCATGCGCGATCCGACGCGAGGCGGCGTCTCCAGCACGCTGAACGAGATCGCGCAGCAATCGCGGGTTGGGATCGAACTGGAAGAAAGCTCACTTCCCATTCATGAGCAGGTTCGAGGCGCGTGCGAGTTGCTGGGGCTCGATCCTTTATATGTCGCAAATGAAGGCAAGCTGATCGCAATCGTGGCACCGCAAGCTGCCGACGCCGTGTTGCAGGTAATGAGGTGTCATCCGCTGGGAGCGGAAGCGCAGATGATTGGTACGGTCAAAGACGCGAATCCGGGGTTGGTGACGATGCGAACGCCGCTGGGTACGACCCGCATTGTGGACATGCTCACGGGCGATCAATTGCCGCGCATCTGCTAAAAAATATGCACGAGATGGGAATCGCGAATTCGGTGCTGGAAGCAGTGAGAACGGAGATGGAGCGCTATCCCGGAAACTATCCGTGCAAAGTCGGGGTGCGGATTGGCGAAATGGCGGCCATCGATCAGGATGCATTACGCTTCTGTTTTGAGGCGATGGTTCACGAAACCGAACTGGAATCGCTTGCGTTGGAGATCGAAGTTTGTCCTCGCCGCCACTGTTGTACGGCCTGCGGGCACGAATTTATTGTGCATGACTACGATTCCCGCTGTCCGCAATGCGCGAGCCTTGCCACCGTGTGCATTAGCGGAGATGAACTGGAGCTAGCCTATTTGGAGGTGGAAGAATATGGACCGAGTGCCGTTGGAGCGAAAAGTACTTAGCGAGAACGACCGCATCGCGGCTGAGTTGCGTGCGCGTTTTCAGGAGCACGGGATTCTGTGCCTGAACATCATCAGTTCTCCCGGTTCCGGCAAAACCACGCTGCTGGAGCGCACTCTCGAAGCTCTGCCGCGGCACGATCGCGTGGCGGTGCTGACGGGCGATATCCAGACCGAAAACGACGCGAACCGGCTGAAGCGGTTTGGTTTTCCGGTAAAACAAATCACGACCGGTGGCACTTGCCATCTCGATGCTCGCATGATCGAACGTCATTTGGCGGATTGGAAGCTCGAAGACCTGGATCTTCTGTTTATTGAGAACGTCGGCAACCTGGTTTGCCCGTCCAGCTACGATCTCGGCGAGGCGGCCAAGGTCGTGGTGTTGAGCGTCACGGAAGGCGAAGACAAGCCGCTGAAATATCCTTCCATCTTCTTTAAGTCCGATTTGCTGGTGCTCAGCAAAATTGATCTGCTTCCTTACGTTCCGTTCGAGCTTGGCGAGGCTGTGGAAAATGCCCGCAAGGTGCATCCGGGGATGGAGATAGTGAAGGTGTCGTGTCTGACGGGCAACGGTTTGCACGAGTGGATGACGTGGCTGGCACATCGACGCTTCGCGCATAAATCGCTGGCGCAGGAGACTGCGAGCCGATGATGTATGGAAGTCCGGCGCCAGATCGAAGTTTCCGGCATTGTGCAGGGAGTGGGGTTCCGGCCGTACGTCTATCGTCTCGCTGCTGATCGTCAGCTTAGAGGAACAATTCGCAATACCTCCGCGGGAGTAACCATCGAAATCCAGGGGCCGGCGGAGGCCGTGCAGAATTTCGTTGAGCGCCTGCCCGCCGAAGCGCCGCCTCTGGCGCGGATCACGGGCTTCGCCGTTGTCGAGATTCCATGCAATGGCGATCAGGACTTCCGCATTGTTCATAGCCGTGAAGGCGAAGAGGTTCGCACCCTCATTTCGCCGGATGTCGCGATATGCCCGGACTGTCTGCGAGAAATGTTTGACCAAGGCGACCGGCGTTATCGCTATCCGTTCATTAATTGCACGAACTGCGGGCCGCGCTTCACGATCATTCGCGATATTCCTTACGACCGTCCGAGCACGTCGATGGCGACGTTTCCCATGTGCCCGGAATGTCTGGCGGAGTATGAGAACCCGCTGGACCGCCGTTTTCACGCCCAACCCAACGCCTGCTGGAAATGTGGACCTCGCGTGGAGCTTTGGGATGAGTCTGGGAATCGGATCGACTGCCGGGATGCAATCGCCGAAGCAGCCTCTGCGCTGAATGCGGGGCTGGTGGTGGCTGTGAAGGGACTGGGCGGATTCCATCTTGCCGTAGATGCGACAAATCCCGCCGCGGTAGCTTTGCTGCGCCAGCGCAAGCGCCGGGTCGAGAAGCCATTCGCCGTGATGGTTCCAGATTTGCAGGCTGCCCGGGAAATTTGTGAAGTGGACGATGCGGCAGCTATTGTTCTGCAATCGATCCAGCGCCCGATCGTCCTCCTTCCGAGAAAAACGCACAGCATGATTCCAGACGAGGTTGCGCCCTTCAACCGTTACCTGGGAATTGTTCTGCCATACACTCCGCTGCATTACCTGCTGCTTGCGGACGGACGCTTCAAGGCCTTGGTGATGACGAGCGGCAACCTGAGCGAGGAGCCAATCGCGATTGACAATCGAGAAGCCATCAATCGATTAGGTGGTCTCGCCGACTCCTTTCTGGTGCATGACCGGGACATCCTGCTGCGCTGCGACGATTCAGTAGTTCGAGCTGCAAGCGGCGTCACGCGCCAGTTGCGGCGTTCCCGCGGTTTTGTTCCGGTGCCGGTTTTCCTGAAGAATGATCAGCCGTCGGTGCTCGCCGTCGGAGGCGAACTCAAGAACACCATCTGCCTTACCAAAGGAAAGCACGCGTTCCTGAGCCAGCACGTGGGAGATTTGGAGAATGTGGAAAGCTATGGCTTCTTTCACGAAGCCATCGAGCATCTTGAACGAGTTCTCGAAATCCGGCCGGAGATCATCGCCTATGATCTTCATCCCGCTTACTTCTCCACCAAATGGGCGAAGCAGCAGAGTGGAGTGAGATTAGTTGGCGTTCAGCATCATCACGCACACATTGCCAGTTGCATGGCGGAGAATCACCTGGAAGGCCGTGTGATTGGATTCGCTCTGGACGGTACTGGCTACGGCACTGACGGAAATATCTGGGGCGGGGAAATGCTAGTCGCCGGATACCAAGATTTCGAGCGTGCCGCGCATTTTGAATATGTTCATTTGCCGGGAGGAGAAGCGGCAATCCGTGAGCCGTGGCGGATGGCGGTAAGCTATCTGGCGCATCATTTCGGACGTGAGTTTCTGGACTTGGAGTCCTTAGGGTCAGATATCTCGTTTGTGCGTCAACTTGATCGGCAAAAGGTGGCACTCCTTCTGCGCATGATGGAACAAGGCGTGAATTCACCGCCCACTTCCAGTTGCGGGCGCTTGTTCGATGCCGTGGCCGCCTTAATCGGAATCCGTCAGACGGTCAACTACGAAGCCCAGGCTGCCATTGAATTGGAGATGGCCATTGCGGAATCGGATGACGAGACTGGATATCCTTTGGAATTGATGCGGGCGACTGATCACTGGATTTTCGGCACGCGGCCGCTGTTCGAGGGGCTGCTGGATGATCTCGCGCGCAACGTTCCTGTGGCAGCGATCAGTCGGCGTTTTCACAACGGGTTGGTTGAGGGGTTTGTTCAGCTAGCCAAGCTTTTGAGAAATAAAACCGATCTTGACCGCGTGTGCCTGAGTGGCGGAACCTTTCACAATATCTATCTTTCACAACGGCTCGAGGCGCGGCTCTCCGAAGCTGGATTTGAAGTGTTCACACAGAAAGAAGTGCCATCTGGAGATGGCGGGTTGAGCCTGGGGCAGGCGCTGGTAGCAGCGGCCAATGCTCGACCCTCGTAGCGCGTGCGTCTTCGGTCAAGGCCTTCCAACTCAATGTCGTACTGACTTACCTATGCTACAATGTAAGGCATGTCAGACATGAGTGCTACGTTCACATCCAAGGGCCAACTTGTGATTCCGGCGGAGCTTCGCCGAAAACACAAGATCGAGGCAGGCACAAAAGTTAAGATTCTGGAAGATCAGTTCGGCCGCATTGTCCTGCAGCCGCTCACTGATGAGTACATCAGTCGCGTCCGGGGCATGCTGGCGCACGGACCGGATCTTCTCGCGATCTGGGAAAAGGAACATCGCGAAGAAGGCGAACACGATAAATGAAGACGTACGTCTTCGATGCCAGCGCGCTATTCGCCTTTTTGCGCGAGAAGGCTGGCGCTTCCAAGGTTGACGAGCTTCTGAAGGAAGCCAGGCGTGGCCGTGCCAGGGTAATGATGTCGGCAGTGAACTACGGGGAAGTGTATGGCCTGATTCTTCGCGAGTTCGGCCGGGAGCAAGCTCTTGCCGCGGTGCACGCTGCGAGGCCGCTGCCTGTCGAGTTGGTGCACGTTACGCCGCAAAGGGCATGTCAAGCAGCCGACATAAAGGCCAGGTACAAGCTTTACTATGTGGACAGCTTTGCGGCGGCGCTGGCAATCGAACACAGGGCTACGCTGGTGACCAGCGATTCTGACTTCCGCAGACTCGGTCACGCTTTCCCGGTGGTTTGGTTGAGGGCGCAAAAAGGTCTACGTGGTTAGCGCCGATTCTGTCTTCGCGTCGCTCACCCACCAAATGCCAGGATCGGCAGGATGTTCGCGGCGCCGGTGCTCGACACCCAGGCGATCCAGTTCGCTCAACACTTCTGCAATCGCTTGATCCAATGATGCTTCCACAGGCTTGCTCAAGCTGCAGGTCACGTCGAACGACTCAGCTCTAATGCCCACCAGGAGCACATCGGCGGGCGCGACTCCGAACAACTCGGCGCTGAGCATTGCGTCGACCAGCGCGGGCGAATGAGGATCCATGCGCACGGCTGGACACTGCCGCATGATTTCGGCTTTGCGGTAGAGCAGCACTGTTCCCGGAGCTGCTTCGGTATGGACGGAATCGATCAGGATTACGGCGTCATGCGAACTGAACTGGTCGATCAGATCCAAGGCTGGAGTCCAAGATCGATGATTTCGACGCCGTCTTCGAATTCGTAGCGGGCGGCTAGAAGGCGCGCCGCGTAAGGCCCGACGCCGTCATCGCCCAGTAATATATTGCCAATCCCGCCGATCAACACTTGTTTCATAGTTGCTCAACTCTGTTTACAGCACCTTCACTTTCGCAATCTGCCGGCCCGACGGATCGAAAGTGTGACAGGCGCAGGCCATACAAGGATCGAAGGAGTGTATGGTGCGCAACACCTCGAGCGGTTCTTCGGGCCGGGCCAGCGGTGTGTGTAGCAGCGACGCTTCATAAGGACCGTGAGCGCCGGAGGCATCGCGCGGGCTGGCATTCCAGGTCGAAGGCACAACTGCCTGATAGTTCTTAATCTTCGCATCCTTGACCACGACCCAGTGCGACAAGGTGCCGCGCGGGGCTTCGTGGGTTCCAACCCCTTCCACTTCATGCGAAGGAAACACCGGCTGGTTGAAGACTTCGTAGTCGCCCTTGGCAACGTTATCGATCAGCAACTGCAGGTGCTTCTGTGCCACTTCGCCTAACATGGCGCAGCGAATGGCGCGTGCCCCGTGGCGGCCCAGAGTCGATTCCAACATGCCCGGAGTCACCTGAATCTTGCCGACTGCGCCGATGGTTGCGATGGCCTGGCCGGCATACTTGCGAGTCAGAGGATGGCCTTGGGCGTAGCCGACCAGCACCTGCGCCAGCGGCCCAACCTGGATGGGTTGGCCATTGAAGCGCGGCGCCTTGACCCATGAATATTTCTGTTCGCCGTTCCAGTCCGTAAAGTTGGGATCGGTCACTCCCTTCCAGGGATGCAGAGGCTTGTCGCCGTGATAGTAGGCATGGGCCACACATTCGGTCACGCCATCACGAAAATCCTTGTCTGAAGCGGTCTTGAAGGTGTGCACGCCGGCGATGTCTCCGTTCAGAATGTAACCGCCGGGAAGTTCGTAGTTGCCCGCGTCCAGCGGCAGATCCGGGACGGCAAGGTAGTTGTTTACGCCTTTGCCGATCTTGAACCATTCCGGGTACATCGCGGCAACTGCACAGACATCGATGAAGTAGACGTGGTTGACAAACTGCACAACCTCGTTGAGCAGCTCGCGGATCATTTCCAGCTTGTCCATGTCGAGGGCGCTGGTGCTATCCAAATCGATGGCGTTGGAAACACCTCCGACGGTCAGGTTCTGAATGTGCGGGGTTTTCCCCCCGAGGATTCCGACCACCTGCAGAGCTTTGCGCTGATACTCCAATGCCTGCACGTAGTGGGTGAAGGCCAATAGGTTCACTTCCGGAGAAAGCTTCATCGCCGGATGGCCCCAGTAACCGTTCATAAAGATTCCGAGTTGGCCGCTGGCCGCGACAGCTTTCACGCGGTCCTGCGCCGCCTTGAACTCTTCCTTGGAGTTGCGCGTCCAGGGCGAGAGACTCTCCGCCAACTTGGCCGTGGCCACTGGATCGGCCTTGGGAATCTGTAGAATGTCGACCCAGTCGAGCGCGGACAACTGATAGAAGTGGACGATGTGGTCGTGCAACGCGTGCGCAATCAGAATGAGATTGCGGATGTACTGGGCGTTGCGCGGCACATCGAGGTTCAAGGCGTCTTCCACTGCGCGCACGCTGGCCATGGCGTGCACCGTGGTGCACACACCGCAGAAGCGCTGGGTGAAGAGCCAGGCATCGCGGGGATCGCGGCCCTGGAGAATGTTCTCGATGCCGCGCCACATGGTGCAGGAAGCCCATGCATCGCTAACCGCATCGTTGTCGACTTCGACATCGATGCGAAGGTGGCCTTCAATTCGGGTGATGGGGTCGATGGTGATTCGTTTTGCCATATTACCTGCTGTCAGTCAGAGTCTGTTGGAAGTTGGTCGCCAAAAAATCCAAAGTTGAAATACTTCGTCCAGCGGACGTACGGTTTGCGTGCTTTGAAGTAGCTCGCCATGTCGCGCCATTCCTGGGCCGGAGCCGGAAGAATGGCAAGCAGCTTCACCGCGACGAGAAATGCTGCGATGCCTATGGTCACAAATCCAATGGCCACCAGGAGTTCGATGGTGGATGGAAAATATTCGGCCTTGGGGCCGGGCATATAGGCCAGGGTGGTGGGGCTGAAGCGATAGAGCATGCCGCCCACCGAGCTGATGGTGTAGCCCAGGAACATGGTTCGCAGTTTGTGAGTCTTGAGTGATCGCCATAGCAGGCAGCCGCCGAAGCCGATCAGAAACGTTTCCGCCCAGAAGATGCCCGCGAAACGGTCGAAGCGGAAGGCTGCGCCCAGGGCTCCGCGGAGCACGACCGCCAGAAGGCGGACCGCCATCCATCCGCAAGTCAGCCACGCTGTAATGCGGGCGGCCTCCTCAAGAACCTCCAGATCCATTGCCCGCTTCCATACCAGGCAGCACAACATAGTGGTCCCCGCCACGCAGCCAAACGACATGAAGCAGGCTGCGCCCAGATACAGCAAGGGCAAGAGCGGCGTCTGCCACAGAGGATGGACTCGATCACCTGCGAGCAGCATCAAGGCGCCCAGCGACGACTGGTGCATCCCGGGCAACAGGTAGGCCAAAGCAATGATGGGGGGAAAGAACTTGTATAAACCGCGTTCGACTCGCTCGACCGCGGGCCGCAGGCGCACATCAAAGTACCAGAGCCGTTCGAGCACCGGCGGAATGTTTTCGATGAACAAGGGCACGGAAGCGTAAACCGACATGCAGATGGCAACTTCGGCCATGGGCGAGTGCACGTTCCAATTCCACGGGAAAAGCACCCAATAAAAATTCCAAGGGCGGCCAACATCGACGCCCAGCAGGCAGAGACCGCAGGCGTAGGCCAGGAAGCTGGTCAAAAGCGCCATGCGCATGAGCGAATGCATGCGCTTGCGGCCGAACACCCAGGCGGCGATTCCCACCGCGAACGCCCCTGAGCCCCATGCCGTCAGAACTACCACGTTGAAGGTCTTCCAGATTCCCCAGCCAAACTTGTCGTTCATGCCGCTGACCGGACCCAGACCGACCACTTCGCGGTAGAGAGTTAACAAAACTGCCAACAGAGCCAGGGCCACGAGAACCAGAAAGAAGGGATTCACCACGGAGAATCCGTACACGGGAACCGCCCGCTCCCAGCGCGTTTTCGTGACCGGCGCGTCCTTCGTTGTTTTGATCGGCACGTTGATTATGGTTGTGCTGCTCATATTTGCGACCTCAGAGTTGCGCCCTCAGACCGGTTTCTTTTTCGACTTCCTCGGCTTCGTGTTCGTGGCCTTTCAGGTTCTTGCGAATCACGGTCACCAACCCGGCATACAGAATCGCCGGCAACGCGAAGTAGGAATAAATACGTTTCTGCCAGCGCAGAGTCTTGGAGGGCACCGACTCCGGTCCCAGCTCGGGCAGCCCAAGTTTTTCGAAGGGAACTTTAGCCAGGTACAGACACTGCGTGCCGCCGTTGTCCGTCTCCCCGTACACGCGATCCTGATAGTAGCGGCCGGGACTGTTCTTGATACGCCGTTTGGCCTCGAGCAGCAACGCCGTCCGCGGTCCAAAAATCACGGCCCCCACCGGACACACGCTGGTGCATCCCGGCTTCAGACCCTTGGCCAGCCGGTGGCTGCAAAGCTCGCACTTCGTGATGACCGGGTTGATTCCCACCCACTGAAAACGCGGCACGGAGTAGGGACAGGTGATCGTGCAATAACGGCAGCCGATGCACTTCACTCCATCCCATCGCACCGCGCCCGTATCTGGATCCTTGTACAGAGCTTCAAAAGGACAGCCGGCAGCACAACCGGGATCGAAACATTGCATGCATTGGCGCTTCACAAAGGACGAAGGGGAGCCATCCTCTGGCTTGTAAAGCTTGATAATGTTGCGTGTGAAAACGTTCAGGTCGGTGGGCGCCTGGTGCAGTCCGTCACCCCGGGTATCGGGCGGAGTGTCGTTAGCCTCGTTACAGGCTGCCTCGCAAGCTTTGCAACCGATGCAGAGGCTGGCGTCATAGAGCAGTCCGACAGGGGCGTTGGGGACAGGAACTTCCTCTGCCTGCAAGGTTCCGGTGCCGACCGTCATGGCCATGGCCGCCGGCACTCCAGCCCTGGCGATGTTCGTTATCAGTTCTCGCCGAGTGATAGCCACATCAGCCCTCTTTCTTGTCGAGATGTTTCGCGGCGCGGTCGGCCTCGATTCGTTCCGCACCGGCCTCTTGGCTGCTCTCGAAACGCTGCGAGTAGACGTAGGTTGCGCCGCCCACCGCTCCTGCGACTGCGCCTACCAATGCCGCCGCGCCAACCGTAACGCCGCCGATGGAACTGTAAATCGGGGGATAGGTATCGGGCGGAGTCGCTAGGTGGATGGGGACGGTTTCGAAGGTAGCCATTCTCCACAGCACGTTTTTTTCGGTGCAGCCCATGCAGGGGATTCCGGCCCCGATCGGCCAGCAATTAGGAATCTCATTGAACGGACGCGTGGAACACGCGGCATGAGTCAGCGGTCCCTTGCAGCCAAGCTTGTAAAGGCACCAGCCCTCGCGGTGCCCTTCGTCACCGAATGACGCCGCAAACCGGCCGGCGTCGAAATGTGCGCGCCGTGGGCAGTTTTCGTGGATCACGCGATCGTAGGCGAACTTCGGGCGGCCCAGGTCGTCCATTACCGGCAGCTTGCCCATGGTGACGTATTCCAGAACCACGCCGATCAGGTTGTAAGGATTAGGCGGGCAACCGGGGAGATTGATGACCGGCTTATGGGTAATGATCGAATCAACCCCGACTGCACCCGTGGGATTTGGGTCGGCCGACGGTACCCCGCCCCACGATGCGCAGGAGCCGATGGCGATCACCGCAGCCGCTTGGGCTGCAACTTCTTTCAGCACTTGAACCGCGGGCCTGCTGTTCATCTCCATGTAGACGCCTTCGTCCTTCATGGGAATCGCGCCTTCCACCACCAGCACATACTTGCCGGCGTTTTCGGACATGGCCGAGCGCAACGCGGCTTCCGCCTGCGCGCCCGAGGCTGCCATCAAGGTCTCGTGGTAATCGAGAGAGATGACGTCGAGGATCAGGTGAGCAACATCTGGAGCGGAAGTGCGCAGCAGAGTCTCGGTGCATCCCGTGCAATCCTGGAAATGCAGCCAAATCACGGACGGCCGCTTCATCTTGCCGATGGCCGCCGCCAACTGGAAGACCGACTTCTTGCTGGTAAGCGCCAACCCCGCCGGCGCGGAAACCATCAGCACGCTGCACAACTGGATGAAACTTCTGCGGGAAACTCCACTAGCCTCTAGATGTTCGGCAATGGTTGGGTGCTTGGACATTGGGCGCCTTCCTGCGCGCGGCATTACCCCGTTCCCCGTGGGCCGGGAAATGCCGTCGCGAACCTGATTTGTGTTCTATCTTTGGAGTCGCGGGAGGCGGGAAGAGCCGAGAAGAGAAAGCCAGGTTTGCGCCGATTGCTATCCGATAGGACTAAGAAATAATGATGAATGAATGAACGACGCCCGGTTCTTCTGTCTCTCCACGTGACCCCTGCGATTCCTGCGTTACTCTGGCCCGGTCACAACCCGGGCTCTAACGAATCAGTTATCGCAGACAGGGCATGCTGAGTCGGTGACTGCGGTCACCGATTAATGTGAGCGCTTGACTCTACAATGTTCACTCGCGCGGAAGGTATCACGCCGCGCTCAACCGGACTGATCCTGCGGTGACGGTCCGCCGCTTCGATGTATTCGCGGCGAAGGCAGTTGGGATGCCGGTTCGCCGGCTTCGAGCGTCCGCAAGCGCTCGCGTATGTCGTGGCATAGTAACGTGACGGAAATACCCCCGAAATATGGCGGATAGCGGTCCAGCCTCCGCAGCGCTGCTTGCAACAACAGCATCGTTCCCAGCGGATTGTTGCGCCGCAGGTGATGAAACGCCGCGGTTACCAGGATCAACCCTTGCAAGAACGTCTTCTCCGGCTCGGGCGAGCCCAGCCACACGCTTTCCCAGGCCTCGTGTGCCGTAAAGAATTCACCCGCGTCGTACAGGCGCAGGCCTTCCGCCAGAGCGCCGCTACTCCAATCGAATTTCATAAACCGCAATCCATGCTACAAACTAGCATGGAAGGATTTGCCCGGCGGAGTTGAAGCTCTAGCTTCACTCGGATCGCCGAGACTGCTGCGTCTTGCTCTTGTGCTCGACCTGCAAGCGGCGCTTCGCATATGATTTAGAAATGATTCCTGAGAATGCGTATGGCCCCGGATGCGGGTCCGCTCGATGATCATCACTCGGAGTCCGCTGAGAATCTGTCTCGGCGGCGGTGGCACCGACCTTCCCTCGTATTACCGGCAGCATACTGGCTTCGTCGTCTCCGCCGCGATTAACCGCTACGTCTACATCACCATCAACGAAGCGTTTCGCCCCCGCATCATTGTCAAGTATTCAAAGTTCGAAGAGGTGGAGCGCGTCGATGAAATTCAGCATCCCATCATCCGCGAGGCGTTGAAGTTGACCGGGATCACCGGGCCCTACCTTGAAATTGTCAGCCTTTCCGACATCCCAGCTGGCACGGGCATGGGATCCTCCGGCAGCTTCACCACCGCGCTCCTATGCGCGTTACACACGCTGAAACGAGACTTCGTCCTGCCCAACGACCTCGCGGAGCAGGCCTGCCACATCGAACTCAAATTGCTCAACGAGCCCATCGGCAAGCAGGATCAGTACATTTCCGCTTTTGGAGGCATCACCTGTTTTCAGTTTCTGCCAGATGATCGCGTGCTCGTCGAACCATTGAAAATTCCAGCCGAAACTTTGGCCAACCTCGAAGATAACCTGCTCTTGTTCTTTACTGGAAGCTCTCGCAATGCCTCCGACATTCTCCGCGACCAGGACTCACGAACCAAACAGAACAACTCTGAGATGATCGAAAATCTTCACTTCACCAAGCAGTTGGGGGTCGAGAGCCGAGACGCTCTGCTGGCCGGCGACCTCAAGAAATTCGCAGACTTGATGAATGTCCACTGGCAGCACAAGAAGAAACGGTCTCCAGGCATGAGCAACGGTGAAATCGATCACTTGTATGAACTTGCAAGAGCCAATGGGGCGCTCGGCGGTAAACTCGTCGGTGCCGGCGGAGGCGGATTCTTAATGTTTTACACGGAAGAAAAAACTCGCCTCAGGGCGGTCATGCGCCAGGCCGGGCTGCGCGAAGTTCGCATGCAGTTTGACTTTGCCGGGACCACGGTGGTGGCGCATTCGTAGGAGAATCCATTGTTGACGGTGGCGATTCTCGCTGGCGGGCTCGCGACGCGCCTGCGCCCCGTCACGGAAACTGTGCCGAAGTCGCTGCTGGAAGTGAATGGCGGGCCTTTCGTCGCGCATCAGCTGCGCCTGCTGCAGTCGAAGGGCATCCGGCGGGTCGTGCTCTGCGTGGGGCATCTGGGTGAGTTGATTCAGAGCGCCGTCGGCGACGGCTCAACCTTGGGCCTTCAGGTAGACTATTCCTTCGACGGGCCAGCCTTGTTGGGCACTGCCGGGGCGATCAGAAAAGCTTTGCCGAAGTTGGGCGAATCTTTTTTCGTGATGTACGGCGATTCCTATCTCCCTTGCGACTATGCTGCTATAGCAAGAAAGTTCGAGTCCGCGGGTGTGTTGGGAATGATGACGGTCTTCCGCAACGAGGGAAAATGGGACACCAGCAATGTCGAGTTCGAGGCAGGCCAACTCGGCGGAGGAAAGATTCTCGCGTACAGTAAGACAAACCGCACCGCGCGTATGCGCTACATCGATTATGGGCTCGGAGCTTTTCGCGCAGAAGCATTTCAAGATTTGCCGGCCGGAAAGGCTTCCGATCTAACCGAACTCTATGCGAATCTGTTGCGTCGCGGACAGCTCGTGGCATTTGAAGTGCATGAACGCTTCTATGAAATAGGGTCGCCGGCTGGACTGCAAGAGGCGGCCGAATTCCTGGCTGCGCAGCGCGTAAACCAAACCTAACGAATGACGACAGAGAGCACATTCTCGCATCGGTTTCTCGCAGAGGCTAAAGAAGTAATCGACCGCTTGGACGCCGCCAGCATTGAAAATGCCGCATCCTTGTTAGCGCAAACGCGCTCCGACGGCGGGCGCTTGTTCATTCTCGGCGTGGGAGGCAGCGCTGCCAACGCTTCCCATGCCGTGAACGATTTCCGCAAAATCGCCGGCATCGAGGCCTATGCGCCCACCGATAACGTGTCGGAACTCACCGCGCGGGTGAACGATGAAGGCTGGGCAACGGTCTTCGAGGCTTGGCTGCAAACGAGCCGCTTGCGCGCCAACGATCTTGTGCTCGTATTCTCGGTGGGCGGCGGCGATCTCGAAAAAAATGTCAGCCCCAATCTTGTGGCTGCCCTGCAGTACGCAAAAACGGTAGGCGCGAAAGTTCTCGGCATCGTTGGCCGGGATGGCGGCCACACGGCCAAAGTCGCCAACGTCTGCATCATTATTCCTACGGTCAACCCGGCCCACGTCACGCCGCACACTGAGACGTTCCAGGCGATCGTGTGGCATCTGCTGGTGTCGCATCCCGCTGTGAAACAGCAGCAGACCAAGTGGGAATCGACCGAACCTGGCAACGTGCAAGCGCGCCCGGCTGTTTTCCTCGATCGTGATGGCGTTCTAAACCGCGCCGTGGTGCGCGATGGCAAACCGTTTCCGCCGTCAGGAGTCAAAGAACTCGAAATCCTGCCCCAGGTCGCGTCATCGTTGCTCGACTTGAAGGCCCACGGATTCGCTCTCTTCGTCGTCACCAACCAACCCAACGTCGCGCGCGGCACGCACACCCGTGAGTCCGTAGAAACCATCCACCGAGCCCTGGCCTCGTCTCTGACCATCGACGATATCCTCGTCTGCTATCATGACGATAGCGATGATTGCGCTTGCCGCAAGCCGCGGCCCGGACTTTTGCTCGAAGCCCAGCGCAAGCACAACATCGATCTGGCGCGCAGTTTCGTTGTGGGTGATCGCTGGCGCGACATCGATGCCGGCCACGCGGCGGGTTGCAAGACGATTCTGATCGACTACGGCTACCGCGAGAAAGCTCCGCAGCAACCTCCGGAAGCCACGGTTCGATCGTTGCGCGAAGCCGCTGACTGGATCATTGGTTCCAGCGCGAAGGAGTCTCACGACAAGGGGTCTCATAATAAAGATGAAGTCCGTGTCTGAATTGCGGGTTCAGGTGTTCGCCGACGGAGCCGACAAGGCCAGCATGCTCGAACTCTACCGGCAACCTTACATCAAGGGTTTCACCACCAATCCAACGCTGATGCGGAAGGCTGGCGTCACCGATTACGAGCGTTTCGCTCTCGAAATTCTTCAGCACATCACGGATCGCCCGATCTCCTTCGAAGTGTTCGCCAACGATGAAATTGAAATGGAGCGGCAGGCCCGCAAGATCGCGCGCTGGGCTTCGAATGTCTACGTGAAAATTCCGGTTACGAATACGCGCGGCGAGCCGATGTACAGCTTGATTCGCCGCTTGAGCGCGGACGGCATTCAGGTCAACGCCACCGCACTGCTGGCGCTCGATCAGGTTCGCCACGTTGCGAAAGCGCTGAAAGGCGGCGCGCCCTC
This sequence comes from uncultured Acidobacteriaceae bacterium, assembly GCA_963832755.1. GTDB lineage: Bacteria > Acidobacteriota > Terriglobia > Terriglobales > Acidobacteriaceae > Sulfotelmatobacter. The sequence goes on from CAWHVM010000001.1 coordinate 592,202, forward strand.
CTACATCTCCGTTTTTGCGGGACGCGTTGCCGATACCGGCCGCGATCCGGTTCCTCTTATGAAATCCGCGCTTGAGGTGATGGCGCCCGAACCCAACACTCAACTCGTCTGGGCCAGCCCGCGGGAACTTCTGAACATCTTCCAGGCCGATGAAATCGGCTGCCACATTATTACTGTTACTTCCGACGTGCTCAAGAAAATCAGCCTGATCGGCAAAGACCTGCACGAATTCTCATTGGAAACCGTGCGCATGTTCCACGACGACGCTGCCCGCTCCCGCTACACGCTGGAACTCACCCCGGAAGAGCGGCCGGTAGGGTCACTGAGTTCCTAGCAGGTTCTGCGATTCGAGATCGGAACGACTTGGGGCTTCTTCGAAATGATTCCGAGAATAGTGAATCAGTACGTTTCCGCGACAGCCGTTGTTTTTGTGGTTGTGATCGTTTTGAACGGTACCGTCGTCGCGCAGGAGGCAGGCACGCTGAATGGAACGCTGGTCGACCCGCAAGGTGCGGCTGTCCCCAATTCTAAGGTCGAACTGCGCTGGAACTACCTCGATGTCCGCATGTTGTCGGATGGCGTGCGCCCCAAGAAAGAAAAGCAGCCTCGAAAAAGAGTGCTGCGAGTAAGCACCGATAGCGCAGGCCGATTCTCTGTAACCCTTCTTCCCGGCAGCTGGGACGTATTTGCTTATCGCGACGGCTTTGCTCCCACTTGTGCCATCGCCTTGATCCAGCCCAGTAAGACGACGAGTCTAGACCTTCACTTTTCCCGCCTTGCGGCAATGTCGATTCAATGACCGTTTGCAGGCAGGCCTACAAACTGGCGCGTCCCACAGCGGATTATCGTGATGAATGGCGAATGGTGGCGCCTTCGCTCGGCTCTATCCTGGATATCTTCCTGTGATGTAGCCTTCCAACTGATGAATAGTCTGGGCCTGGTCACTTACGATCCACTTCACCAGATCGCCCAGCGAAAGCACGCCGATCACTTTGTCATTCTCGCCCATCACCGGAAGATGGCGGAAATGGCCCTTGGTCATGATGTTCATGCAATCGTCTACAGTGTGCTGTGGAGTAACGAAAATGACGGGCGAGGTCATGATGTCGCGGACGGGAGTCTCTTTCGAAGAGTGGCCCTTCAGGATTACCTTGCGAGCATAGTCGCGCTCCGACAGGATGCCGACCAACTTGCCCTGCGCAATCACCAGCAATGCGCCCACGCCTTCCAAAGCCATCTTCTCGATCGCCTCATAGACAGACTGGTCGGGGGTTGCAGAAAGAACCCTGGCGCTTTCCTTGCTCTTCAGAACCAATGCAATGGTGTCGGTAAGTTTCATGAGGGTCCCTCCAACAGGGCAAGATTATACGCCTGACGGTTCTCAGTCCAATCCTAAGAGCCCGCTCTGGTGCGAGCCAGAAAAAAGACACTTCCCGCGGTGCGACTTTTTTCTTCCCCTGCCTTTCCCGACCCACACAGGAACAATCGGGTTTCGCCTCAGCCGTTAGAGTGTTTGTTACATTTTGCGGATTGTGCCTCTGCTTTTGCCCTTTTCCGCCCACTCTTGTCTATAATGACCGGGGCATATCGCGGCTTCGGTTCTCCCGGCAGGAAGTCGGCTTTCCCGCTTGTCCTCTTCTGATCGTCTCCGCGCCGCCGTTGAGGTAGCGAAGAAGTGTCTGTCGATTGCATACATGTGAAACCTGGAATTGAAGTAGCCAGCCTGAGCGACGTGGGCTGCCAGCGCGAAAACAACGAGGACTCCTACCTCTATTGGGAGCCGGCCAGCGAAGAGGAATTCCAGCGCAAGGGACGATTAGCAGTCATCGCAGACGGCATGGGCGGACACGAGGGCGGATTGGAAGCCAGCCGTCTGGCGGTGGAAACGGTTCGCGAAGTCTATGATCAGGCCTTTCACGACAACCCGCAGGCGGCTCTGCTCGAATCATTTGCTGCGGCTCACACGCGCATCCAGGATTACGCCGAGCAGCATCCCGCCTTCCAGGGCATGGGGACCACTTGCACTGCGGTCGTGCTCAATGGCCGCCAGCTTTACTTCGCGCATGTCGGTGACAGCCGGCTTTACCTGGTGCGCGGTGACAGCATCCAGCGCCTGACTCGCGATCACTCCTACGTCGGCCGGCTGGTGGAAAGCGGCATCGTTCGCGCCGAGGATGCCGAGAAACATCCCCAACGCCACATCCTGACCGCCGCGCTGGGAGCGGGCAGGGAAGTGGCGGTCGATAGCCCCGAGCACAGCGTGGACCTGCTGGAGGGCGACGATCTGCTGCTCTGCACAGACGGCCTTTGGGGCGTGGTGACGGACGAAGAGCTGGAAGCGGCAGTGCGCGGCCATTCTCCAGCGGACGCGTGTGCCACACTAGTGAAGCTGGCCCGGCAGCGCGGCGGTCCCGACAACATCACCCTGCAAGTACTGCGCGTCGGATCTCAGCAAAAGTAGAAGCTCTTTCCAGGTTTGTTCCCCCAGTTGTTCCTCTTCGATGCTTCACTTCCACCCGGCCATTCATCAGAAATTCACCCGTTTGTAACCGTCCTGTAACACAGCCCCGATAGAACCAGAGCATATATCCGAATGAGGAATCTTCTCCGCGATGCTCCGAACTGTCTGCCGGTAAGTCGGCGCACGGAGGAGACGGCCATCGAGCAACCGATGTCGGCAAATTTAACCGCAAGCAAGCCCGGTTAGTCGTGCAGAGTCGAAAAGACAAATTCAATCCAAGAAAGAGGAGAGTGCAATGAAATCTGCGTGGAAGTTATGCGCGATCATGTTCCTGGCGACGGCGCTGGTGGCGCAAACCAGCGCGCCATCCAAACCTAAGAAGGCCAAAGCCAAAGCCACGGTCACGGCGGCGGACGTCCAGGCATTGAAAGACGCTATCGCCGCACAACAAGCCGCACTGGCCGCTCAACAGCAGGAGATTCAGGCCTTGCGCGATGAGTTGCATAAGAAAGATCAGACCGTGCAACAGGTCCAGGCAGCCGCCACTGACGCCGCCAGCAAAGCGGACGCAGCCCAGGCCGAGGCCGCCCAGCAGCAACAGGCCGTGGGCCAGCTCAAGAGCGACGTGTCTGATCTCAAGACCAACGTGACCAATACCGCGTTGAGCGTTCAGGAAACACAGAAGAACGTTAACGCGGCGCTGGAAAGCCCTCTGGCGCTTCATTACAAGGGGATCACGATTACGCCGGGCGGATTCGCCGCGGCCGAATTTGTGCGCCGGTCGCGCGCTCTCGCCGCCGATGTCAACACTCCTTTCAACTCGTTGACGGCCCCGGGTGCGACTCAGAGTACGCTCTCGGAGTTCTTTGGGTCTGGCCGCCAGTCACGCGTCTCGGCCCTGGCCGAGGGCCAGTTGAAGAACGCCAAGATCTCCGCTTATGTCGAAACCGACTTCCTGTCTTCCGGCACGACTTCCAATGCCAATCAAACCAACAGCTACACCCTGCGTCAGCGGCAGGCTTGGGGGCAGGCCGCTTTCAACGACGGCTTGACGTTTACCGGGGGCCAGCAGTGGAGCCTGGTAGCTGAGACCAAGCACGGGATGGATAACCGCAGCGAAGCTTTGCCCATGACCATCGACGCCCAGTACCACGTTGGATTCAGTTGGGCGCGGCAGTATGGGCTTCGTCTGGTGAAGGACTTCGACAATAAAGTGTGGCTCGGCGTTTCCGTGGAAAATGCGCAGGCCACAGTCACCACTCACAACAACGGCGACAATTTTGTCATCGGCTCCACAGGGAACGGCGGCGGACTCTACAATGGCGCCGCAGGCGCCAGCGCAACCGGCGCCGCGTCCAACCTCGCCAACTACTCGTTCAATCCGTCGCCCGACATCGTCGTCAAGGCCGTTTTTGAACCGGGCTTTGGACACTACGAAATCTTCGGCATTTACGACCGCTTCCGCGACCGCGTATTCCCTTGCGGCGAGGTGGCTAGTTCGACCACGCTTTGCGGGGGTTCAACCGTTGCCGGCGCCAACGCGCTCGGAGCCTACAACTCTTCCAAGAACGGTGGCGGCGTCGGCGCCAATGCCCGCTGGTCGTTCGACAACAAGCACCTCGACTTCGGTTTGCACTTCTTGGGTGGCAGCGGAATCGGCCGCTATGGTTCGGGCGGTCTTCCCGATGCCTCCATCCACGCCGATGGGACCCTCGACATCATCAAGAACTACCAGGCCCTCGGCACTTTGGAATGGCACGGGCCGAAATTGGACGTCTACCTGAACGCGGGCGCGGAGTATGACGCTCGCGCTTGGGATTACGATCCCGTCTCCGGCAAGTACGTCGGCTACGGTTCCCCCTATTTCTCTGCCTCCGGCTGCTACACCGAAGTCCCGCCGGCTGTGGGCAGTGGATTCTTTCCCGCAAGCCCCGGCAGTTGCACCTTCGACACCAAGGCTTTGGTCGAGGGCACGGTCGGCTTCTGGTACCGCTTCTACAACGGGCCCAAGGGCCGCTTCCAGTTCGGCACGCAGTACTCTTACGTGACGAAACAGAGCTGGTCTGCCGTTGGCCCTGCAGGATCTGGATTCCCTGGAGTAACGCCAGAAGGGCTGGACGGGATGGTCTTCACCTCGTTCCGCTATTACCTGCCGTAGTTAAGTGCGTAAAAGGCGGGGCTCCATCCCCAGGATGCGGCCCGCACTTAAGCGCGTACCAAACCGCCGGTACCCGGGGCAGCAGAAGTGCTGCCCCGGAATGCCGTCTCCCGCAGAATTTCACCTTCGAACTGCAATCCGATGCACATGCCTGCTGGTTCGACTCCTCCGAGAGTTTTGCAACTTACTGAGCTGTCTAGCGTTAAGTGGCATCCACGGCAGCGCCTAAAAGGGAATCGCAATTGCTATGTCCCTTATGTCAATAAAGTCTACTAATACCATGGACTTTATGGCATAATCTCTGGTCATGAAAATCTCGCAAAAAGGACTCTACGCGCTGCAGGCCATGATGATGCTCGCCCGCCATCACCACCAGGGCTCCATCAAGATTCGCGAAATCGCCTACGAAGAAGATCTCCCGGAAAAGTTTCTGGAACTCATCCTTCTCGAACTGAAGAACGCCCGCATGGTCGAGAGCGTGCGCGGAGCCAAGGGCGGCTACCAGTTGCGCCGCGATCCCGCCGATATTCACTTGAGCGAGATCATGCGTTTGATCGACGGCCCGCTCGCGCCCTTCGCCGACGCCGAACAACTGCGCGTTCTCATCGACCGCGATCTGCCGCACCGCGCTCTCTACCAGGTGTTTCTCGACGTGCGCGACGCGGCCGCAAAAATTCTCGAGAACACCACGCTGGCCGACTTGATCTCCGGCACAGGCCCGCGTTCCTCCAAAAGCAAGCGCACGCCCAGAAAAAAAGAAAAAGAGAAGGGAAGCGTCCTGCCCATGGTGGTTGGCGGCCAGAAGCGTGAGTAGTCGGTAAGCGTGGATAGGCGGCAAGCAGTGGACTTCCTCTGACGAGCTGAATCCGTGACTTAAGCAAAACGTTTCGCCGCTAACCCGGCAAGAGCAAAGCAGGCATGTATAGTAAGTCGATGTTGTTAATAATAACAATGGGTAACATAGGTTTCAATTGCAAAAACTTTTTCTGTTACTCCCCCGCGTTGTCGTCACTTAACCAAAACTCAAAAGGAGAGGATTGCGTTCCATGAAATCCGCAAAGATCCTGTTTCTCATCGCCCTCACGCTGGCCGCTCTTTCCGCCGGCGTTTGGGCGCAAACTTCGGCGTCGACCACGCCGGCGACAAACAAAAACAACCAGCCCGAGGCTGCCACTCCGGCCCAACCGGCAGTGACCGCTGCCGATCTTCAGGCATTGAAAGACGCTCTCGCCGCGCAGCAAAAGCAGATTCAGGCCTTGCAGGACGAGTTGCATCGCAAAGATCAAGTGGCGCAGCAGGCCCAAACCACCGCGGCCGGCGCTGCCGCTAAAGCCGACGCGCCTCAACTTCAGGCCAGTCAGCAACTGAAAGCGGTCAGTCAGCTCAATAACAACGTCGCCGGCCTGAAGGCTGTGAACGAGAACGTCCGCAGGCAACCCAACTTTGAAGAACGCGGTCTTGTCCCTCCAGGACTCGCCACAGACGGCCGCTCCAGATATGCCGCAGACCTTCGACAAGCAGATGGAGGGCCCGATCACCATTCATTTCAGAGGCATCAACATTACTCCCGGTGGATACGCGGAAGCGGCCTTCGTGCGGCGCTCGAGAGCGCTCGGCGCAGACTTGCCTACGCCCTTTAATTCCCTGACGATGCCGGGAGCCTCCCAGAGCCAGATTCCAGAATTTTTCGGGTCCGCCCGCCAGACCAAGATCACCACCTTTGTCGATGGCCGGATGAAGAACGTCGATCTTTCCAGCTACGTCTCCGCCGACTTCCTCTCGGCGGGCGTCACTTCTACGTCCAACGAAACCAACAGTTATACCCTCCGCCTCCGCCAGGCGTGGGGCCAGGTTAAGTTTCAGAATGGTTGGAGCTTCCTCGGCGGCCAGGAGTGGAGTCTGGCCACGGAGAACGGAGCCGGAATTTCCCCTGACGACGACTTGGGCAGAACCAACGATGCGCGGCCCAAGACCATCGACCCGTCATATAACGTCGGCTTCGTTTTTGCGCGCCAGTATGGCGTACGCGTAACCAAGAGCTTCAGCAACAAGGTTGCGCTTGCGATTTCAGTCGAGAATCCGCAGGCCACGCTTACCACCCACGGCAACGCCAGCAATTTCCTTGTCGGCGAAACTGGCGCCAGCAACAGCTACAACACCACTGCAAATTATTCGTTCAATCCCTCACCCGATATTATCGCCAAAGCCGCATTCGATCCTGGCTTCGGGCACTACGAAGTTTTTGGTCTTCTCGACCGCTTCACCGATCGGGTATTTCCTTGCATCGAGAACTACGCCAGCCCGGCTTGCGGCTCCCTGACTGCGGCCAGCCCAATCCAAGCCTATAACGCCTCAAAGGAGGGCGGCGGTTTAGGCGCAAGCGTGCGCTGGCCTTTGCTTAGCAAGCGCATCGTTTTTGGCTTGAAAGGTTTCGGCGGCAGCGGTATTGGACGCTACGCTCCCGCAGGTCTTTCCGATGCCTCGATTTATCCAGACGGCACCATTCATTTAATCAAGAACTTTGAAGGACTGAGCACTCTGGAGTGGCACAGCAAGAAGCTCAACGTCTACGGCTACGGCGGCGTCGAGTACGCCGCCCGGACCTATGGCTTCGATCCGCTGGCCAACAAAGGCGCAGGCGCCCTCGTGGGCTACGGCGCGCCCACGTTCCTCAATACCGGTTGCTACAGCGAAGTCGGCCCAGGTTCCGGCGGATTTAGCCCGGGCAGCCTCTCCAGTTGCACGGCCGATACGCGTGCCGTGATCGAGGGGACCATCGGCTTCTGGTACCGGTTCTACAGTGGGCCGAGAGGCAGATTCCAGTTCGGCACGCAGTACTCCTATGTGACTCGTCAGACCTGGTCCGGCATCACACCGGTCAGTGCCCCTTCCGGAGCGCCAGAAGGACTGGATAACATGGTCTTCACCTCGTTCCGCTACTACCTGCCGTAAAACCGAAAATGGTCCCGCGTTCTGCGTTGGCGCGGGACCACTAAGCTTAACCGGCAGGTCTTAACGGGCCAGGTTTAACTTGAGAAGTCTAACGTGTGAAGTTTAATGGGCCAGTTTTGACGACTAAGCTCAACGGTCCCCCAACTTTCTGGAGGGGCGATTCCCTTCGGAATCGCCGCCGGCCCGGTTTTGGGCACACTCTCCTTTTTCCGGGCCGGTGGTGTTAACTTAATCTACGGTAACATTCGGTCGCTCCGATGAATGTGTGGGTGCGGGCGACTCGCCCGCAACGACGTTTGCTGGATCAAGCGGGTGGAGCAGCCCTTCCAGGCCTGCGTTGAACGCGGGCGTTTTGCACTTTGGCTTTAGCCCCTGAGGTACGAATGAACTCCAGACGCAACTTCCTCAAACAAATTTCCGCTGCCGCACTAGCCGCAGGCGCAGCTCCCCCGATCTTGTCCTGGGCTCTCCCCCAAGCGCAATCCGTCGACTTCCCCGGCGAAGACGGCATGCTTCTTCGTTCCTTCCGTTTCGTCGATCTCGAAACTCCGGTCGAATATTTCAACACCTGGCTCACTCCGGTTCCGCACTTCTTCGTGCGCAACCACATGTACGAACCGGTCCAACTCGATGCCCACGATTGGCGTCTCTCCATCGGCGGAGAAGTAGAAAAGCCGCTTACCCTAAGTCTGTCTGATCTCTCCAAACTAGAAACGCACTCCGTCGTCAACACCCTCGAGTGCGCCGGCAACGGACGCAACTTCCAACGTCCTCAAGTCCCCGGCATTCAGTGGGGCAAAGGCGCAGTCAGCACCGCCCGCTTCTCTGGTCCGCGCCTGCGCGACGTGTTGCAGCGTGCCGCTGTGAAGCCCACCGGCAAGCACGTCATGTTCCGCGGACTCGATGAGGTTCCCGGCAAAGTTCCTCCCTTCATTCGCAGCATCCCCATCGAGAAAGCGCTCGATGCCGATACCCTAATCGCCACTCACATGAACGGATCGCCGCTGACCAAGCATCACGGCTTTCCCGCCCGCTCTCTGACTCCCGGCTGGATCGGCTCCGCCTCCTGCAAGTGGATCACGGAAATCAAAGTGCTAGAAAAAGAGTTCGTTGGGAATTTCATGAGTCCCGGCTACAGCTTTCCCAACCACCCCATCAAACCAGGGGAAGCAGTGAAGCCCGAAGACGCGCACCCGCTCACCGCACTAACCGTGAAGTCGGTAATCTCCGGTCCAAGCGACGGCGCTAGCGTGAAAGCTGGCAAAGTAGCTGTCCACGGCGCAGCCTGGGCGGGCGAAGCCGACGTTACGAAAGTCGAAATCTCCACCGACGGCGGCAGCACGTGGACTCCCGCCAAGCTAGGCCACGAACAATCCCACTATGCCTGGCGCCTCTGGACTTACGACTGGAAAGCCGCGAAGACCGGCGACTACACCATCCTCTCCCGAGCCACCGACACCCTCGGCCGCACCCAACCCTCAACCCCACTTTGGAATCCCGGCGGCTATCTCAACAACGCCATCGATCAGGTGAACATCCATGTCACATAGAGCAAAGATGCCGTCGCAAAGCGGACGAAGTCACACGCGAAAAAGCCGCGTCAACAAAACCTTCGTGATACTTCGTGCCCTTAGTGGTTCATGGTGTTCTGGTTCCATCATCAATATGACCCGCCACGCGATGATGCGCTCGAGCGCCCCGGCCGTCGCCATGCTCGTGCTGGCCTTCGCCGCGCCATTCTCCGCCCAAGCCCAGAAACCCTCCGCCAGCCTAACCGCCGATCTCCCGCCGGGAGCTATGCAAGCCAAGGCCACCACCACCTGCCTCGAATGTCACGAAGCCCGCATCATCCTCCAGCAACGTCTAAGCAAATCCACGTGGACCAAAGAAGTAGACAAGATGACGAAATGGGGAGCCCTGGTCGATCCCGCCGACCGCGACCCCCTAATCGACTACCTAAGCACGAACTTCAGTCCCGACAAGCCCCCCTACGCCCCCCAACGAACCGCAGGTTCTGGGAAGACCTCGAAGTAGAGACGAGGCAATGCCGAAGAACTCACCCCTGTGAGGGACTCACTGCTTGTATTGAATACCGTGGAAGAGCGGCGCTTAAGCGCCGCGTCAAGCGTCACATGATGGGGGGCTTCAGCCCCCGGATTGCAGTGCCGAAAAACGGCAAAGCGCCACCGACCCAATGTCCCGAGCGGACACTACGGCAGCGCTGCCACTTCCGAGCCCAAATACAGAAGAAGTATAAGAACGCCACTGCCCTACTTCTAGTGCATTGTAAGGCACCGGGGAGGCGGAGCAGGTCGCTCAATCGAAGCGCGAACGGGAAGGGCACCGGCTTCAGCCGTGCCGCAAAGCGTCAAAAAAAACTTGTCATTCCGAACCGGGCTGAAAGCCCGGTGAGGAACCCGCTGTCTGCTGATGCCATCACCGCAACTGGCCCAAGTGCCGCTCACGACAGCTTCCCATACTCCAACTTGGCTTCCTTCAGAATGGGAATATCCGAATCAGCATCTTTCCAGAGCGCAAGAAAATCCTCGTAGGCGCCAAGCGCCCGATCGAGCATAACCCGTCGAATTGTACGTACACAATCGCCAATTTTACGGGAACATTCCGCTTGTTTATTCGCTCCAAAAGCTCTCTTTCGTCCGCCCACAACTCCCCTGGATTGTTAGCGTTAAGGCCGTTGTACATACAAACGGGTTACGACAGCCTTGCACGCATAAACGTCAAAACCGGAACATATTGTACAAATGTTCCAACCGGAACATTAGCGTGGTTTGTGATCTGCCCCCTGTCCCTCCGTGTCCTCTGTGTTAAAGGTTTTTTCTGGCCTCAAAAGCGGGAACAGAATCACATCGCGGATGGTATGCGAATCGGTCAGCAGCATGCACAGCCGGTCCACGCCCACGCCTACGCCGCCGGCAGGAGGCATCCCATACGACAGCGCGCGAATGTAATCCTCATCCATCTGGTGCGCCTCGAGGTCGCCGCGCGCGCGCTCCGCCAACTGCGCCTCGAAGCGCCGCCGCTGGTCTTCTGGATCGTTGAGTTCGCTGAACCCGTTCGAGATCTCCATCTGTCCCGCGAAAATTTCCCAGCGCTCCGTCCACTCCGGCTCATCCGGCTTCTGCTTCGACAGCGGCGACACCGCGGTAGGGAACTCATAGATGATCGTCGGCTGCGCGAGATGCTCCTCCGCCACTGCCTCGAACAAGCTCGCAATCGTCTTGCCCAACGGCTCATTCGGATCGTATGCCATGTGCGCGTGCACCTGATTGAACCGCTCGACTAATTTCTTGACCCCTTCATGAGAAGCGAAGTCGCTCCTCACAGGCTTCGCGCCCGCGCTCTCAGGCCAGTAGTGGATGATGGCCTCGCGCATGGTGAAGCGCTTCCAATTCGCCCAGTCGATTTCCAGATCGCCCCATTTCACTTTCGTTCCACCGGTCACATCGATCGCGGCTTGCGTGATCAACTCCTGCGTAAGATCCATCACGCCCTGATAGTCGGTGTACGCCTGATAGAACTCCAGCATGGTGAACTCAGGATTCCAGCGCCAGCCCAGGCCTTCGTTGCGGAAGTTGCGGTTGATCTCATACACGCGATCGAATCCACCCACCAGCAGGCGCTTCAAATAAAGTTCGGGCGCGATGCGCAGGTATAAATCCATGTCGAGCGTGTTGTGGTGCGTCACAAACGGACGCGCCACTGCTCCGCCCGCGATGGGCTGCATCATCGGCGTCTCGACCTCAACGAAGCCATGCGCTTCCATGGTGCGCCGCAATGACTGCACCAGTTTGCTGCGCTTCAGAAAAACCTCCCGCACCTCAGGGTTCACGACGAGATCGACATAGCGCTGGCGGTACCGCAGTTCGACATCAGTAAGCCCGTGAAATTTTTCAGGTAGAGGCAAAAGATCTTTGCTGAGAAAAGTAATCTCCTCGACGTGGATGGTCAGCTCGCCAGTGCGCGTGCGAAAAAGATAACCGCTTACGCCAATGTGGTCGCCCAGGTCGAGCAGTTTGTACAACTCGAAGGCCTGGTCGCCGACTGCATCTTTCTTCACGTAAATCTGCAGCCGCTTGCCTTCCTGTTGCAGATGGCAGAAGCCAGCTTTGCCCATCAGGCGGATGGCCATGATGCGTCCGGCCACGCGCACGTTGACCCGCGGATTTTCTAGTCGCTCGGCAGTCTTGTCTGAGTAGTCCGCGAGAATCTGCGGGATGGTGTGGGTGAACTCGTACTTGCTGCGGTAGGCGAGTTGGCCCAGCGCCTCGATCTGTTTCAGCTTCTGGCGGCGCAGTTCGTAAACATTTTCGTCGAATGCCAAGAGAATCCTTTACCCAGGGAATTGCGCCTTGCGGCGCTGGCCGATGATGGAAACGTTGAAACGCGATTATAAACAACCCGCGGCTGGACGTGCGCCCAATGGCTCCGCGCCAGAAATGATTTAGTGTACCTGCATACTGTGGTACAGTGGTACACATGGTCGACGATGCGAAGCTGCTGGTGGAGCGGGTGCAGACCGGGGTGCGCATGGAGAAGCGGCTGCTCAAGGTGCTGAAGGCTTTTGCCGAGTATCACGACATGACATTGGGCGATTTGCTCGAGGGCATTGTGCTTCATGCTTTCGACGGCAAGACGCCGTTCAGTTCGGCCTCTCTCGAACGCATTCAGGAGTTGAAGCGGTTTTACGAGTTTGATCTGGATTCGAGCGCGAGTCACCGACTGAAGGAGATCAAGGCGCGGCCGGGACGGAGGCGGAGTGCGGGGAAATAGTGCCTCAGGGGCTAAAGCCAAATTCAAAATGCCTGTTTTGAACGCAGGCCTTGAAGGCCTGCTCCACCCGCTTTTCTACCTGAGGGTGCGCGGGCGAGTCGCCCGCGCCCACACGGACATTTTGCCGCCGACGCAAGGAGGGATTGCGTGATTGCTTTCAAGATAATTCTCGCGGGCTGCGTCATCGCCCTTGCCAATACGGTTTTCTCGCAGAGCGCGGCACAGCAGGTCAGCCGTAGTGGAAGTTTCGACTTGCCGTGCAGTGCGGAAAGGGCCTTCCCGCTGTTTAGTCCCGAGGGCGAGCGGGATTGGGTGAAGGGTTGGGCGCCGACGCCCGTGTTCCCGGACAAAATCGAATTCGCCCGCGACACCGTTTTTCGGGAGGGGAGTGCCAGCGGGGAAGCGGTTTGGACCATCCTTGACGCAGATGGGCAGCTTCACCGGGCGGAGTACATCCGCCTGGCTCCTGACTCTCATACTGCACACATCATCGTGAAGGTCGAAGTTCTCGGGTCCGAGCGGAGCAGGGTGGTGGTGAGTTATACGGTTACTGCATTTGGAGAGCATGCAACGCACTTGGTGGAGGCGTTCTCCGAAGAGGCCTATGCCGCGAAAATGCGCGACTGGCAGAAACGGATCAGTGCGTACCTTGACGGCCGGAAGTGAAGCGGGCAGCCGGCATGGTCCCGTTCAAGGCGACAGATCAGAGCATCGATCGGCGTCGACTTTCCCACGCCGGACGCGCCTTCCACGAGCAGTGCTCCCGATAAAACATTTTGGGCCGCGAATGGCTGCTGGCCCATTTCGCCCGGCAGTGAGGAAGCAGCGCCTCGCTGCGCTCGGCTGGACGGCCGAGGCGGCCGTCCCCACATGAGCAGGTAGTGGCTGAATTCAGCCACTACCCATGAGCATTCTCGCTTGAAGCCGCCGGGCATCGGCGGTAACATGGATTGGCCCACGGTTTCTCGGGCTCACTGACACTATGCCGCAGAACTACGTTCCTATCTTCATCTTCGTCGCAGTGGTGGCCATATTTCTCCCACTTACCTTGATGCTGGCTAAGCTGGTGCGCCCGGACAATCCCAGCAAGACCAAGCTGATGCCTTACGAGTGCGGCATTGATCCGATTGACAGCGCCCGCGGGCGTTACACCGTGCGTTACTACATTGTGGCAATCCTGTTCGTCGTGTTCGACGTGGAAACTATTTTTCTGTTTCCCTGGGCGGTCAAGTTTAAGGCGCTCGGCATCTTTGGTTTGGTGGAGATGCTGATCTTTCTGGTCATCCTGATTGTCGGGTACATCTGGGTTTGGCAAAAGGGCGCGCTGGAGTGGGTGTAGCCTCGCTGAGCGGCCTTAAGAGTGTGTGAGGGCTATTCTTTCGCCCCGTTCCGGGGTTTGTTCTTGTCTGTTTCTGCTTACCCAGGGCTTACGCCCTGGGCTGCATTCTTGCGCCGCTTCGCGGCTGAACCGGTGCTTCGCCCACTACTCTGCACAAGCTAGTTCTCATCCGCACTTTATGCCTTGACAAATGTAGTCAGCCCGCGGCGGGTGCGCTCGCGAAGTTGACACTCGCGCAAGGTATCGGAGAGCGCTTCGAGGTTGGGAACGCCGTAGATGAAAAAGTTCTGGAATTTCTCGTCTGACGAGAACAGGTGCAGTTGCGCTTGACCGAGCAGCCTCATGCCCAGTGGTTTGCGAAGCTCGAAATGGTCGACGCGGAAAAGCTCCAGACTTTCCTGAACTTTTGAGAGGATGCCCCGTTCCCGTTTGATGCGCTGGGTGGTGATTTCGTAGTGGGTGCTCAGGCTCCTCAGGTAGAAGTACAAGAAGATGCTGCCACAGGCGACTAGGCCACCGAGGACTGTGTACAAGGTGCCGCCATCTTTGGACTGCGATTGGGTGGCATAGTGCTGGACGGCGTAACCGATCGCGATGGCGAGCGCGATCACCACGAGAAAAGGCACGAGTTGGCCGATGCTGTAGATCGCAGCCGGGTGACCGACAAACAGGTCCTTTTCGTTTTCCGAATCTTTCGACGCCGCGAATGCCGCCAGGTCGGTGTTGCAGAAACGGCACTTGATGGCCGCGGATTTGATGGTTTCTCCGCAGACCGGGCAAGCTTTTTCGTCTTCGTTCATGGCCGATCCTTCCGAGCCAGAATCATAACGCAAAAACGGTCGGGACAACGATCCATCAGCGGTCACGGTCATGGCTAAGGCAAGCACGACCATAAAATCCTAAATCGCGGAGGTTGCGGAGAACCGCCGCGGAGTGCGCGGAGAAATCAGTAGCACATTCACCGAGCAAAATTAAGAGACTACTTATCCTGCCTCGTTGACACCGTAATCCTCAAGCTGATAAAAGTGAAAGTTCTCTCCGTTACCCTCCGATCCGGAGGTTTGTGCGCTCGCCGCTATGCCGGACGAAACTAAATCGCCCACACCACCACCGCCGCAAGGCGATCCGAAACCGTCGGCGGACAAACCTGCAGCGCCCGCCGCAGCTGCCCCGGCTAAACCGGCTGCACCTGCGAAACCGGCCGTTCCTGCACCTACTCCGTGGGATTCGCCCATGACCGCGAAATTCAAAGCCCACTACGGTTCGGGCGTGGAGCCGCTGACTTATGCGGGGCAGAACTATATGGTGGTCGACCGCTCGCTGATTCCTGAGATTCTTCAGGTTCTGCGCAACGATGAGCAGTTCGATTACTGCGTTGACATCACGGCGGTGCATTATCCGCAGCGCGAGAAGCAATTTGACGTGGTGTGGGTGCTGTATTCTTTCGCGCGTAACGAGCGTATTCGGGTGAAGACGCAAATCGTCGATGGCGAGAGCCTGCCGAGTTCCGTCCCCATCTGGGCGACCGCCGACTGGCTGGAGCGCGAAGTGTTCGATATGTTTGGCATCAAGTTTGAAGGGCATCCTGGCCTGAAGCGAATTCTGCTGCCTGACGGGTGGAAGGGACATCCCCTGCGCAAGGATTACGGCATTCTGCAACAGGACAACGAGTGGGTGCAGATCAACCTGGGCATTGAAAGCGGGCAATGAAACGCGCCGGTGAAGGCAATTGAAATCGAAATGACCGATCCCCACACTACGCATCCGCATGACGATATCGCGGATCTTGCGGTTCACGAGAAGCCATATCTTGATGCCAACGAACTGGTCATCAACATGGGCCCGCAGCATCCGGCGACGCATGGCGTGTTGCGCGTGATTTTGCGGCTGGATGGGGAGAAAGTTTTAGGCTTGGAGTGTGTGATCGGATATCTGCACCGCGGCGTGGAGAAAATTGGCGAGCATCGCACTTATACGATGTTCAATCCTTATGTGGACCGCATGGACTACGTGGCTGCGGTGTCAAATGGATTGGGCTATTGCGAGACGGTAGAGAAACTGCTGCACGTGGAAGCGCCGCCGCGGGCTCAGTTTGTTCGCGTGATTCTGACGGAACTAAATCGAATCGCCAGCCACCAGCTTTGGTTGGGAACGCACGCGCTTGATATTGGCGCCATCACACCGCTGTTCTACACCTTCCGCGACCGGGAAGAGATTCTGAAGATTTATGAAAAATATTGCGGCGCGCGGCTTACCACGCACGCGTTCCGCATCGGCGGCCTGCAGTACGAAACTTATACCGGCTTCGAAAAGGAAGTGAAGAACTTCCTCGATTTCTTTCGCCCCAAGATCGATGAGTACGAGGAACTGCTTACCACGAACCGCATCTGGGTGGAGCGCACGAAGAACGTTGGACCCATTTCCGCGGAAGATTGCATTGCACTCGGCGTGACCGGGCCGGTGCTGCGCGCCAGCGGTGTGAAGTGGGATCTGCGCAAGGCCCAGCCCTACGCCAACTACAAGAATTTTGATTTCGAAATTCCCACCGGACAGAACGGCGACACGTATGACCGGTATCTAGTGCGGATGGCGGAGATGCGGCAGTCGGTGCGCATCATCGAGCAGGCCGTGGATGGGCTGCCCGAAGGCCCCATCATGGCGAAAGTGCCGAAGGTGATGAAGCCGCCGACGGGCGAAGTTTATCACTCGATTGAAGCGCCGAAGGGCGAGCTGGGATACTTTATCGTGAGCGACGGTTCGACGCAGCCTTACCGGGTGCGGGTGCGGCCGCCGTCGTTCGTGAATCTGCAGGCGCTCGACTTGATGTGCCGCGGCGAACTGGTCGCCGACGTGATCGCGGTGATTGGGACGCTCGACATCGTTTTGGGCGAGGTGGATCGCTGATGCACGAGATCATCGAATACATTTCGTCCTATCTTACGAGCCAACAAACGCCCGGCGCCGCGGGCAACATGTTCTGGGTGCTGGTTTATATCCTGCTGGTTTTCGCCGGACTGTCGGTCGCGGTGATTTGCATGAACTGGCTGGAGCGCAAAATCCTGGCGCACATGCAGGTGCGGCTTGGCCCCATGCGCGTGGGTCCACATGGGTTGATGCAGCCCATCGCCGACGCCATCAAGCTGCTGCTCAAAGAAGACATCATGCCGGCCGAGGCGGACAGCGTCATTTTCTGGACGGCGCCATTCATGGTGGTGCTGGCGGCTTTTACGGTGTTTGTGGTCGTTCCTTTTGGTCCCACGCACGCCATCACCGACATGAACATTGGAATTTTGTTTATGCTCGGCGTGTCGTCGCTAAGCGTGCTGGGCATTGTGATGGCGGGTTGGGCGTCGAATTCGCATTATCCCCTGATGGGTGCGCTGCGCTCGAGCGCGCAGATGGTGTCGTATGAAGTTGCCATGGGGCTGGCGGTGGTTTCAGTCATCCTGTTGACGAGCCTGCACGGGCACGGCCTCTATGGCGTTGGAGGGTTAGGGACGGGCGACACCGGGACGCTCAGCATGATTGGCATTGTGCAGGCGCAACAGGAGCAGGGCGTCTGGTTCATCTTCAAGTTTTTTCCGCTTGGACTGATCGCCTTCTTTATTTTTGCCGTGGCCATGGTTGCCGAGACCAACCGCGCGCCCTTCGATCTGGCCGAAGCGGAATCCGAACTGACTGCGGGCTTCCACACTGAGTACAGCGGCTTCCGCTGGTCGTTGTTTTTTCTGGCTGAATATTCGGCCATGATCGCGGTTTCTTCGATCGCGGTCACGCTCTGGCTCGGGGGATGGCTGCGGCCGTTTCCGAATTTGCTGAGTGGCCGCGCGTGGGATCAGATCTTCTCTTACGCCCCTGGCATTACGTTCCTTTTTCTTGCCGCGATGTGTTTCTACAACACCGCGCGCATGCCGAAGCATCCTCTGTTCCGCGTGCAAACCATCGGGCTCGCAGGATTTGGCGTCGTCCTCGGCCTGATTGGTCTAGTATTGTTCGTTCCTGACGTCAGCTTTCGCATTCAAGACATTTTCTGGTTCTCGGCGAAGGTTGCCGGATTCATGTATCTCTATATCTGGTTTCGCGGCACGTTTCCGCGTTATCGCTTTGACCAGCTCATGCAGATGGGATGGAAAGTCCTTCTGCCCCTGGGTTTGGGCGTTCTAATCTGCACGGCATCATGGGCAATGAAGTCTGAGATATGGCAGCAGATCATCGTGCCGTTATGGCAGGCGCTGTTGACGTTGCTGGGTTTACGACATTGATATGGCACCGGTAGCTACTCCATTTTTCTTTTACCTGTTCGCCGCGATCATGCTGATCGGCGGAATCATGGTGATCACGCGCAGGAATCCGGTGCATTCGGCGCTGGCGTTGATTGTTGCGCTATTGGCGCAGGCGGCCATTTATCTGATGCTTTATGCCCCGTTCGTGGCTGGCGTGCAAGTCATCCTCTACGCTGGCGGCATTATGGTGCTGTTCCTGTTTGTCATCATGCTGGTCAGCATTGAGCGCGCGCAGAAGCAGCGGCAGTTCAACAGTCAATGGGTGGTGGGAACCATCGCGGCCATCGCGTTAGGAGCATTATTTGTCTCGGTGTATGTGAAAGGGAAGAACCTGTTCCCCAGCCGTCCGATGCGCATGAGTGCAATCGAACCTGCAAACACGCAGGCTGTGGCTACGCTGTTATATGGTCCATACATGTTCGCCTTCGAGATCGCCTCGCTGCTGTTGCTGGTGGCGATTATTGGAGCGGTGGTGATGGCGAAGAAGAGAATCTAGATGCGAGTCCCGAGTCCCAAGTCCCGAGTCCCGAGTGATGCAACGGAGGAGTTTGGGCAGCGCAACTCGCGGCCCGCAACTCGGGACTCATAGCTACTATGGAATCGTTGCTCCACATCACGACTTTGCACTACCTGGTGCTGGGCGCAGCCTTGTTTCTGCTTGGCGTTATCGGGGTGTTGACTCGCCGCAACGTGGTCATCGTCCTGATGTCGATTGAACTTATTCTGAACGCCGTCAATCTGAATCTGGTGGCCTTCTCCCGACTTTGGGGAGGATTGCACGGCCAGGTCTTCGCCATCTTTGTAATCACCGACGCGGCCGCCGAAGCCGCGGTCGGTCTCGGAATTCTGATCGCCTTCTTCCGCAACAAGGAGACGGTGAACGTAGACGAAGTGAATTTGCTGAAATGGTAGAAGGAAGGGCAGCTCTTAGCCATTAGCTCTTAGCCCCTAGCCAAACGCCCGAGGGGTTTGAGCTAAGAGCTAAAGGCTAAGAGCTAAGAGCTTGAGAACTGAGAACTGAATGTTTCTTTCCCACATCTGGCTGATCCCGTTGCTGCCGGCTTTCGGCGCGGCCGTCATGTTTTTCTTCGGTCGCAGGCTGCAGAAGGCCACGGTTAGCGCGGTGTGCGTAGGCACCATTGTGCTCGCGTTTCTCATGGCGTGTGGCGCAGTGTGGCAATATTCCGGCTGGTCGGCCACGCCAGAAAATTTTCACAAGCCTTACGAGACCGTTCTCTATACCTGGCTTGGCACCGACACGGGCCAGATGAACTACGTCATGCAGAGCGGTAGGTCGGCCGCGTTCCACGCCGATGCCGGTTTCCTGCTCGATCCGCTTTCCAGCATCTGGCTGCTGTTCGTCACTGGCGTCGGCATGCTGATCCATATTTATTCCACCGGCTACATGGCGCATGAAGGCGGCTACTACCGATTCTTCGGATACCTCAACCTGTTCATGTTCTCCATGCTTATGCTGATTCTCGCCAACAACTATGTGCTCATGTTTGTCGGCTGGGAGGGCGTGGGCCTGTGCTCGTATCTGCTGATCGGTTTCTATTTCCACCGCAAGTCGGCCACCGACGCGGGCAACAAAGCTTTCATCGTGAACCGCATCGGCGACGCGGGATTTTTGCTGGGGATGTTTTTCATTGCCTGGTACATGGGATCGCTGCGCTTTATCGACGTAACCGCAGCGGCCCGCAGCGGCCACTTCGCCATCGGCGATCCCATCATCACTGCGGCTACGCTGCTTCTCTTCGTCGGCGCTTGCGGCAAGTCGGCGCAGCTTCCGCTTTACGTCTGGCTGCCCGACGCCATGGAAGGCCCCACACCCGTCTCCGCTCTCATCCATGCGGCGACGATGGTCACTGCGGGCGTGTACATGGTCGCGCGTTCGAACGCGCTGTTCGTGCTCGCGCCTACTTCGATGAAGACGGTCGCCATCATCGGCGCGCTGACAGCCATCTTCGCTGCTTCCATCGGCTTGGTGCAGAATGACATCAAGCGCGTGCTGGCTTACTCCACCGTTTCGCAGCTCGGTTACATGTTTCTCGCCCTCGGCGTGGGAGCATTTTCGGCCGGCGTCTTCCACGTTTTCACGCACGCGTTCTTCAAGGCTCTGCTCTTCCTCGGCGCTGGAGCCGTGATTCACTCGATGAGCGGCGAGCAGGACATGCGCAACATGGGCGACCTGGCCCATCGCATTCCTATCACGTATCGCACCATGCTGGTTGCCACGCTGGCGATTGCCGGCATTCCTCCGTTCGCAGGATTTTTCTCGAAGGATGAAATTCTCTGGCAGACCTGGACCAGGGAAGGCGACGCCTATCGCATCTTGTGGTTCATCGGCTATGCTACCGCGCTGATGACGGCGTTCTACATGTTCCGCCTGATCTACCTGACTTTCTTCGGCAAGCCGCGCATGAGCCACGAGGTCGAACACCATATTCATGAGTGTCCGCATTCCATGGCCGTGCCGCTGCTGGTTCTCGCGCTGTTCTCGCTTTCTGCCGGATGGCTAAGCTGGCCGTCGAGTCTCGGCGGTTCGGCGCGGTTTGAGAAATTTCTCGATCCGGTTTTCGCCAACGAGGCGCAGGTTTTTCTGGAAGAAGGCAAAGCCGGGCAACTCGCCGCCGGAGAGAAAGAAGCAGAACACACCAGTCCCACCGAATACTTGCTGATGTTTCTTTCCGTCGCGGCCGCAGGCGTGGGATGGGTCATGGCTCGCCGTTCTTACAGCCGTGCCGACAAAGGCTACACCGAGCCGATCGCGGCCGCCGCTCCGCCTGTATACAACGTGCTGCTCAACAAGTATTACGTGGATGAAGGTTACGACTACGTCTTCACTGGACGCCGCAAGCTAGGGAAAGTGCGCCTCGGTGTGCTCGGACTCGGGGAAGCGTCCTCGTGGTTTGACGTGCACGTGGTCGATGGCGCTGTCAACGGCGCCGGCTGGATCACGCGTTTCACGGCTACGCTTTCCAGTTGGTGGGACAAGTGGATCATCGACGGCATTGGAGTCAACGGCCCGGCAATTCTGGCGCGCATGCTGTCTTATCCCGCGCGCTTGTTTGAATGGGGTCTGGTGCAGTGGTATGCGCTGGTGATGACCGCGGGATTGGTAGGGTTTGTGTTTTATTACGTGTACCACTGAGCCGCGAGCTGTGAGCTACGCGCTTCGAGCAATCACGTAAGGTTCGCTCGAAGCTCATGGCTCGAAGCTCGAAGCTAACATGCAAAACCATATACTCTCGATCATCCTCTTTACGCCGCTGGTAGGCGCGTTCGTACTCTTGTTCGTTCCCAAGGAGAACAAGGACGCCATCCGCTGGATCGCGAACATTTTCGCGCTGGGCGGCTTCCTGGTCTCGCTGCCGCTGGTGCCGTGGTTCTGGGCGCAGATGCAGAGCCCCGACCGCTTCAAGTTCATCGAGGGCGTGCCCAACAACTGGATTCCCTCCATCGGCGCGGGTTACGTGATCGGCATCGATGGCATTTCTTTCCTGCTCATCATGCTGACCACGCTGCTGGGCTGGATCTCGATCCTCTCGTCGTGGACCGCGATTGAAAACCGCGTGAAGGAATATTACATTTGGTTCTTGATCCTGCAGACCGGGATGCTGGGCGTCTTCATGGCGCTCGATTTCTTCCTCTTCTTCGTCTTCTGGGAAGCCATGCTGGTGCCGATGTACCTGCTGATTGGCATCTGGGGCGGCCCGAACAAGCTTTACGCCGCGATCAAGTTCTTCCTCTATACGCTGGCTGGTTCAGTGTTGATGCTGCTGGGCATTTTGTTCCTCTATTTCCATCACCACAGCGTCACGCAGGTCTTCACCTTCAGCATTCCCGAGCTTTACAAGACCGCGCCGCAAATTTATTCCGATCCGGCCTACGGGCCGACCGTCGCCACGCTGCTGTTCTTCGCTTTCTTCTTCGCCTTCGCCATCAAAGTGCCAATGTTCCCCTTCCATACCTGGCTGCCTGATGCGCACGTGGAAGCGCCGACCGCCGGCTCCGTCATCTTGGCGGGCGTTTTGCTGAAGATGGGAACTTACGGCTTCATCCGTTTCTCGCTGCCGTTCTTTCCTGACGTTCTGATGCACACCAAAGTCCGCGGCTGGATGATCGCTCTCTCCATCATCGCCATCATCTACGGCGCGCTCGTGTCGCTCATGCAGAAGGACATGAAGAAGCTGGTCGCATATTCTTCGGTCAGCCATCTCGGTTTCTGTACTTTGGGAATTTTCGTTCTCACGCCTCTCGGCTTGAGTGGATCGGTGCTGCAGCAGATCAACCACGGTATCTCAACCGGCGCGCTGTTCTTGATCGTCGGAATTCTTTACGAACGTCGCCACACGCGCGAGATCGCGGAATATGGCGGCATCTCGAACGTGATGCCGGTCTACGCCACCATCACTATGATCATGTTCCTCTCCTCGATGGGATTGCCGCTGCTCAATGGTTTTGTCGGCGAGTTCACCATTCTGCAGGGCACGTTCATGGAGAACTGGCGATGGGGCGCGTGGGCTGTGCCTGGCGTAGTTCTCGCTGCCGCGTATTTGCTGTGGCTTTACCAGCGCGTCTTTTTCGGCACGGTGACTAATCCGAAAAATGAAAAGCTGCACGACCTCACGCCGCGCGAAGTGCTGACGTTTGTGCCGCTCCTCATTATGGCTTTCTGGATCGGCCTCTATCCCAAACCGTTTTTTAAGATTCTTGAGCAGCCGGTAAATCAGATCGTGCAAAACGTTCGCAGCCCACAGGCAGGAGGCGCGGTGAATGCTGCGGTTCGGCCGGTCGAGCAGCCGGTTGAGCCGGCAGTTGCTGCACCTGCCGCGACGCAACCCAGCGGAAGGAGATACTAGTGGGCCCGGCTCTCGGATTCACCTCGATCGACTACTTGCTGGCCCTGCCCATCACTCTGCTCACGCTGTTTGCTCTTGGCATCCTGCTCATCGATCTCATGCTTCCGCCGGAGAGCAAGTGGATCAACGCCGTCACTGCTTTCATTGGCGTAATGTTCTCCACTGGAGGGGTGATAAAGATCCAGCTGTGGATGCAGGCCACGCCGGCCGTATCCACCGGTTCGATTGGCATGATGCACACGATGCTGGTGGACCGTTTCACTATTTACTTCTTTTATTTGTTCCTAGCGAGCACTGCCATCTCCATCCTCATGTCGATGCGCTATATGGAGACGGAGCACGAAAATCATGGCGAGTACTACACCCTGATGCTGCTTTCGGTCGTCGGCATGATGTGCCTGGCGGCCGGCTTCGATATCGTCCTGCTCTTCATCGGCCTGGAGTTGATGGCGATCTCGACTTACGTCCTCGTAGGCTTCCTGCGCCGCGACCGCCGCTCCAACGAGGCGGCGCTGAAATATCTTTTGCTCGGCGCGTTTTCTTCCGGCATTTTCGCTTACGGCCTGTCGTTGCTCTACGGTCTCACGGGAAGCACGAACCTGGCCGCCATCAGCGCTAAACTCGGCGAGCTTCTAGCCAGAGACCCGCATAATCCTGTGGCCATCGTTGCCTTGCTGACTACCATGACCGGCCTGCTGTTCAAAATTGCCGCGGTGCCGTTCCACCAGTGGGCGCCCGACGCCTACGAAGGCGCGCCCACCTGCATCACCGGATTCATGTCCGTGGCCGTGAAGGCCGCGGGATGGGCACTGCTGCTGCGCATCCTGCTGTGGGGACTTTTGCCCATGCGCTCCACCTGGGTTCCCGTGCTGGTCTTCGTTTCCATCGCCACCATGACGGGCGCGAATTTAGCTGCCCTTACCCAGACCAACACCAAGCGCCTGCTCGCCTACTCCTCCATTGCGCACGTGGGCTACATGCTGCTCGGCCTGATCGCCGGCACTCTCACCGCAATCAACCCGGATGGCATCAAAGGCATCTTGATCTACCTGCTCGTCTACACGTTCATGAACCTGGGCGCGTTCGGCGTGATCACCTCGCTGCGCCACCGCAAAATAATCGGCGACGAACTCGACGATCTCAACGGGCTCTACGCGCGCGCTCCCGTGGAAGCCGTGCTCATGCTGATCTTCCTGCTCTCGCTCGCCGGGATTCCGCCGCTCGCCGGCTTCTGGGGCAAATACTTCATCTTCCTCAGCCTGATCGAAACAGGTCACTACGCGCTGGCATCGCTGGGCGTGCTGTATTCCGTCTTCGGCCTGTATTACTACCTGAAGATGGCCAACGCTATGTTCATGGGCCAGCCCGAGGAGCGGGAAGCGTTGCCGGTGAGTTGGACCATGCGCGCCGCGTTAGGCGTCACTGCGTTCGCCACGCTGTTCATCGGCATCATGCCCGACCGCTTCATCCAGTTTGTGAACTGGTCGCTGGGCATTGCACAGAATCCCGCGATGGCGAAGCTGATCCGCTGAAGAGTGGAAAGCCAGAGATGCCCATATGGGGACGGGCGCATTCGCCCGTCCCGGCCAGCGCGAAGCGCAGTTGGAATCTGCCAATGCTGCCGATGAGCGTAGAATTCAGTTGCCATCCTCACGCGAAATGAGCCCTGTCGATCCAGATTCCGCTCCCAAGAACTCTAGTAAGAAAGAAAACTTCTGGGTGCAGGCAGCGCGCTACAGCCAGCTTGCGTTCGTCTTGCCCGCCGCCCTCGTTGTGGGATGGCTAGTTGGCGCAGCGCTTGACCGGTGGCTGCACACCACATGGCTCTACCTGGCCGGTATACTCTTGGGCATTGCTGCCGGTTTCATTGAACTGATCCGCACCGCGATGCGCGACACCAAATAGCCGATCAATGTCCGATCAGCCGCAAATCGAACTCGACTCTGCACAAGCCGCCGCTTCCGAACATTTCTACTCCGGCGCTCTCCAGCGCATCGGGCGCTTGATGGCCGTGCTCGCTGCGCTGCTGACTGCGGCGGCCTGGTGGAGGTTCGGCCTGCGTTGCGCTGTCGGCTTCGCGTGCGGATGTGCGATTGCCTACATCAATTTCGACTGGCTGAAGCGGGTGATCGCCGGCTTCGTCGATCGCGCCACCGGCGCCGCCACATCGCAATCGGGGCAGGGAATCGTCTTTCGTTTTCTGCTGCGTTACGTTTTGATGGCTTTGGGCGCTTATGTTATATTGACTGTTTCACCCGCGAGCCTGAATGGGCTTCTTGCGGGCTTATTTTTGCCCGTGGCCGCCATCGTGTGCGAAGCGGCTTACGAAGTGTATGCAGCGCTCGCTCGGGGCGTGTAGCCCGAAAGCCGGCGCGACAAGCGAAGAGCTAAAAGCCAAGAGCCAAAAGCTTCTTTATGCCTGAACAACTCTGGTTCACCGCCATCTTGAATCGTCTGTTCGCAGGCCCCGTTACGTCGTTACTGCTGGCGTTGCATATCAAAGTCAAGCACGCGACAGCGCCCATTCCAAACTCGTTCGCGATGGAGCTTCTTGTCTTCTCGTTCCTGCTGATTCTGTTCCTTTTGGTTCGTTCCGGCCTTTCCGTTGACCGTCCCCGTTCGCTGCAGCACGTCTTCGAAGGCGTCGAGGGATTCATCCAGAGCCAGAGCAACGAGATTATCGGTCACCACAGCGAGCCCTACACCGCATTTCTAGTGGCCCTTGGCCTCTTCATTTTGCTCTGCAACCTGATCGGCCTGATTCCTGGCTTCGAATCGCCGACCGCCGTGCCCATTGTTCCTTTGGGCTGCGCGCTCTGCGCCTTCATGTATTACCAGACTCAGGGATTCAAGCACGCCGGAATCGCATATTTGAAGCACTTTGCCGGGCCCATGCCCGCTCTGGCGCCGCTGATGATTCCCATCGAACTTATCAGCCACTTAGCACGAGTTCTTTCACTGACTGTTCGTCTGTTTGCCAACATGTTTGCCGGCGATATGGTCACGTTGGTTTTCTTTTCGCTCGTTCCCATTGGCGTCCCGATTGCGTTCCTGGGACTCCACATCGGAGTGTCGCTGCTGCAGACGTACATTTTTGTCCTGCTGACCATGGTTTATCTGCAGGGCGCAGTTTCGGAAGAGCACTGAAAAGCAGTGGTCAGCGATCAGTGGCCAGTGGTCAGTAAGAGCCTTGGAACGAGGAAATTTAAGGTTTCACTAACCACTGATCACTGGCCACTGGTTTTCAACCGTTCAGCGTGAGGGCGTCTGCACGGAATGACGTCAACCGCCCACTGGCGGTATTTCATACGAGGAGAAACACAATGAATAAGCTAAGCAAATTGTTTATGGCGCTGTCCGTCCTTTCGTTCGCCGTCCCGGCATTTGCACAGGGCGGAGCCGAGAGCGGAGTCAACTGGGTCGCCATCTCCGCTGGATTCTCCATGGCGTTTGCCTCCGGCATCTGCGGCCTGGCGCAGGGCAAGGCAACCGCCGCTGCTGCTGAGAGTCTGGCCCGCAATCCGGCCGCTCGTCCCGGCATTCAGCTGGCTCTGATTCTGGGCCTGGCCCTGATCGAGTCGCTCGCGCTGTACACCCTGGTCATCATCTTTGCCAAGGTGAAGTAAGACAGGTTTCAAAGTTTCAAGGTTTCAGAGAAAAAGCCTCTGCACGCGCAGAGGCTTTTGTTTCGACCTATAAGCTCGTTTTACTTTGAAACGTTGAAACCCCGAAACTTTGGAACCTTCTGCTAGATTTTCCGCTCCCCGCTCCACTGCTGTTCCTTGTTCTGCGGAGCGTGGTTCAAAGCCTCCACCAGCAGACGGCGCAGGCGATAGCGGCTTTCCAGGTCGGTATTGACGATTTCGAATCCCACTTCATTGATCCGCGCCCGGCGCAGTAGCACGTGCGCTTTTATCTTCGACCGCATGCCCAGCGAAATCTCCAGATCGGCTTCGCTGCCGATGCGCAGATTGTCTTCCTTCGTGCCCATGCCGCCGCCCAGGCTCAACTCGCGGATCAGAATCTTTGACTTGCCCCACGAACTCCCAATCCAGGCGCTGATGGTGCGCGACAAAACCATGCGCTCGTAGCGCCGTTGCCGCACCCACGGACATGCCGGCGCCGTATCCAGAGGCGCAATCGCTAACTCGGCCGCTTCGATGCCACTGTCGGAAAGAATCTGCGCGCTGTAGCGCGGATCGGTCTTCGAGAGCGACTGCGCCGCCGCAATGCGCAATTCGCGATGATGAACCCAACCAAAAGTTTTCTTCGTCTCCACAATCTCGCGCAACAGCGTGACCGATTCCGGATCACGCAGCCTTCCTAATGACTCGATGGCCTTCAGTTGCACAAACGGCGAACGCGAAGCCGCTTCGCCCGGCCGCGCCATGGCCAGCAACGGCGGCGCGGCCGAGAGGTCGCCGCTCATTCCGATTTCGTCGATCGATTCCGGCAGCACAGCCGAATCCAGCACCTCTGCCAATTCCAGCAGCGTTCGACCACGGTTGGGCGCGGCTCCGTATGCGATTTGGCGAACCACAATGTCATGATAAAAACGATTCCATTCCGGCAAGCGCGCCGGCAACAGCTCGAGAAGCGTATCCACATCGAGGCGGCTCAACAGTCCCACCACGCCTGAGGCTTGCCGCGCCTGCCCGGTGCGCACAATCTCGCGCAGTTGCGCCAGAGCCGGACTTCCCATCTCTTTGACCAGCTCCACCATGTGGTCGCATTCGTCGCGCCGCATACAGCGGAAGAAGCGGTCGGCCAGATGTTCGGCTCCCGATTGGCAAGTGCGCCGCAACACTACCAGCAGATCCGCGGGCACTGGATCGCTGCGCAGTGCTTCTTCAATGAATTCTGGAATCCGGTTCTCCACGCCCACGCGCGGCCGCAAGTCGTTCACGAGCACTGGGCGCTGCTGCAGCAGCAACTCCATTCCGCCGCATACCGCATTCACCGCCTGATAATTCTTCGCCTCGCTGGCCTCCTGGCTCAGGCGCACGAACCCCGCGCTCAGCAGGCTTTGCAGCTCAGGATCTTTTTCTACGCACAACTGCTCGCTCACCATGCGAATGGCCTTGCCCATCGCCTCGCCGCCCAACCGTGAATAGAGGTCGGCCAGCTGGCTCAATCCAATCGCAGTCTTGCGGCGTGCTTCCACATCTTTCGCGCTCAGGCAACCGGAATAGTTGTTCAGAATTTCTGCCAACGTCTGCTTGTCGTCGCGGTCCAGCAATACTTCCACGAACTGCCGCAGATTGCGCGGCGGCACGCACGGAGCTTCGTTCGACATCAGCACCGTTTTCTTTCCGGACTCCGGCACCTCCGCCCAGAACATCCGGTCCAGGATGTCAGCGTGCGACTCCACCAGAATGCCGGCCTTGTTCATCTTCTCTTCTTGCAGTTTCAGAATCTGGCGCAGCGAATCCATCTGCCGGCTCATGTGCTCCATCATCTGGTGGACGGCATTCACCTTGACTTCGCCCTTCTGGTAACGCTCGAGCGCGAAGCGGATCGCCATGTGCTCGGCAGCTTTCATCAGCAGTGGCGTGTCTTCCTGCTCGGTCGTCGCCTTGGCTGCCAAGGTCCCCAGCAACTGTTGCAAGTTCAGCCGCGTGTTCGGATCAACCGTGCCCAGCTCTTTCTGCAAATCTTCGGGACCCACACTCGGATCGCCCTGCACTTGCCCGAATCGAGTCAGCAGCCGGATGGCCTGAATCACCTCGGCCTCTTGCAGCGGTACTACTCCACCTTCCCAGGCCGGCGCTGTCGCGGTCCCGGCGCCCGCTGCGGGTGCTGGCCCCGCGACCCAATGGCCGGGACCGGTTGGAACACTTCCAAATGGAACTCCTGCGCCGCCTTGGCCACCTCCTCCGCCGCCTGCGTTCGCGCCCTCCGCCGCGGCGATCAACTGCAGCAGCTTCTGCGGATCGTTCAGCCATTGCTTGAATTCCGGCCCCAAAGTCTGCGCCGCGATCTGCGCTGCCACGCTGATGTCGCCAGTCAGCGGGTCGGCCGCTACAAATTTCACTTCATTAATCTTGATCGTGCTCTGTTTGCTTCCGCTGCTGAGAGCTTCCTTGATCTGCTTGGCTACGTCCTGGGCCTTGGAGCCCGCCACTGTAAACGCGCGCACGAGTTGGGTGAAGTCCTCGATGGTCACGTCTTTGGAGAAGTGCAGGCTGGCCAGGCCGGCTGTGGTCAAAAGTTGTCCAAAGCTGCGCTCCACCTGTCCAGTCTCCAGCGGAACCCCATCCAGCAGCAGCTTGTTGTCGGAAACTCCCAGCAAGAATCCACCCTCTCCAGCGGTGGGCAATCCCTGCTGCAATTCTTTCCACGTGGTCTCGAACTGCGCTTCGGTGCGCTTGTGGTCGGGACCGTACATGCGCGCGTACTTGATCAGGATGTTCAGGCTGTGTACGAAGGCGCGTGCCGAGGCCGCCCGGTTTGCATGAAATGTCGTCGCGTCGTTGATAAGGCACTCCTCAACCGCAGCTCTGGCAATAGGTAATACAAGGTTAAATCCAGCTAGTCATGGCCGCATGTTACGGAGGTAACGGTATCCCGTGTTCCTCAGTGCCCCTGGCGGAGTCGAAGGGTGTCTCCTGTGGTGAAAGGTCTTAGAAATCTGCAGCACTGGCATTCGCAGCCGTCTCCGGCGAGAATAGGGTTTACGAACTTCGAAGCTTCCCGGAAGCCCAGTGCATTCTTCATCTACTGACACAAAGCGCACCCCAAAAACTACGGGCCTGCGCTACTGGATGTTGCGAGTTCTGGAGGAATGCGATCACGTCTCCGCCGATTTCGCTCCCGATCCGGTGCACGACCTGCGCGTCTCCCTGCGCCGGTGCCGGTCGCTCGCGGATGGATTGATGGCCCTCGATCCCGACCCCAACTGGAAGGCCATGAAAAAGGCTGGCAAGCGCCTGTTTCAACGCCTGGGGGATCTGCGCGACATCCAGATCATGATGGAATGGATCGAAAAACTGGAACCCGCCGAAACCCATGTGGACGCGGGCGACCCTTCGGCTTCGCTCAGGGCAGGCTCGTCCGCGCTGCTTCCGTCTGCATCGAACGGGGAGTCCGTGCCGGACTCTCATGCGGCCGCCGATCCCGCAGCCGAGGCCCTGGTAAAAATCCTGACCGCACGCGAGCGCGAACAAAAACCAGAAGCCCACGCCGCTCTCGAAGGGTTCGACCGCAAGCAGTGGCGCCACTGGAGCAAATCACTCCCCGCCCGCGCCGCGCGTTTTCGCCTGGGCAGCGCGCTATTCAAGCATCTGGCTCTCGAGCGCTGGACGGCAGCCCGCGAACTCCAGAACCACGCCCTCCGCAACCGCTCCCAGGTTGCGTTCCACTCTCTCCGCATCGGCATCAAGCGGTTCCGCTACATCGTCGAGAATTTCCTTCCCGCCGAGCATAAGGCCTGGAGCAACGACCTCAAAGAAATGCAAGACTTGCTCGGCGAAGTTCACGACCTCGACGTGCTCTGGAACACGGCGGTCTCGTGCCAGGTTTTTCCTGATCAGGATTCGCGCAAACGCTGGCGCGAGCGCATTGTCTCGGAGCGCACAAAGCGCACCGACCTCTACCGCGCGAAGATGGTCGGCCCCGATTCTCTCTGGCACGTCTGGCGCGCCGCCCTGCCGCAAGGCAAACAGATTCAGGCGCTAGCCACGCGCCGCATGAAGCTTTGGGCGAACGGCCTGGATCCTGATTTCCCTCATTCCGAGCGCGTCGCCAGCCTCGCTCTGCAACTGTATGACGGGCTTCTGGCGACGGGATGGCAGCCCTCCGTCGACGGCATTTCCGCGCGCTCCAGCCTACTGGCCGCCGCTCTCTTGCACGACGTCGGTAAGTCGCAAGGCCAGAAGGGACACCACAAAACTTCCTTCGACATGATTCGCGCGCACGGCAACCCGCTAGGATGGAAGCCCATCGAATTGCGGCGCTCCGCCATCGTCGCCCGCTTTCATCGCGGAGCGCTGCCCACCAGAAAGCACAAAGCGCTGCGCGATCTACTGCCCGACGAACAGAAGGCAACCGTTCAACTGGCGGCTATCCTGCGCCTAGCCAACGCTTTGGACGCCGAACATGATGGCAGAATACGGCGCTTGCGCGTGGAAAGAGACGGCGGCAACCGCGGCAGCCGCGCGCAGCCGGGATGCGTCATTGTTTCCGCCGAGGGGTATTTACCGCGCAGCACCACCGCGCGTGTGGTAGCCGCGGAACGGCACTTGCTGGAAATGATTCTTCACCGTCCCATCTTGATCAAACGCATGAGTCCGAATGCCACAGTCCTCACCTAGCGCTTCTACCTGTGCTCCTCAGTGACCTCTGTGGTTAAGTTTTTGAGGTTGGTTTGCTATGAGACGCCGTCTAGCCAGGAACAGTAGCTCCCAAGCCACTTTCCACACTAGCTTCAAGCAGCTACAAAGGAAGCACCATGACCCACGCCCAATTAGTAGAAAAAGCTGTGCACTGGCTGCGCCGCTACCGCTGCGGTGTTGTGCTCTCCGAGCAGGCCTGCGTCAGTGGAGAGATGCCTGACGCCATCGGCTGGAAACGCGCCTGCCATTCCGTGCTGGTGGAGTGCAAGGTTACGCGCGCTGACTTTCTCGCCGACCGCGCCAAACCCTTCCGTCTCAAACCCCAGCTCGGAATCGGCTGTGAGCGCTTCTATCTCGCTCCCGCGGGTCTTGTGCGCTGCGAAGAACTGCCCCAGGGCTGGGGATTGCTCGAACACTATCGCGGCAGAATCGAAGTAGCGCATCCGTCTGCAAAAAATCTGCGCAGCAACACCGGCTTCCGCTACGAAATGAATCTACTGCTCGCCAGCCTGCGCCGCGTCGAGGTCCGCGTCGAACCGCAAAGCATTACCGACTTCCTCAAGTGGAAAAACCGCATGGCCGAATACAACCGCGGAACTTTGCCAGAGGGATTGGCGCCCGCTGAAGAAGAACTCAATGTCTTCCTGGAACCAGACCTAACCGCGTAGCGACACGCCTCGAACGGAATTGCGAACGGGCTAGAAGCTAGGGGCCAGTAGCCAGAAGCTGAAAGCCTACAACTCCCGCCGTCCTTCCATAGCTTTCAGCATAGTAATTTCGTCGGTGTACTCGATGTCGCTGCCGACCGGGATGCCCATGGCAATGCGCGTCACCTTCACGCCGGCGCGCTTGAGTTGCCCGGAAAGATAAGTGGCGGTGGCTTCGCCTTCCACCGTGGGATTGGTGGCGACGATTACCTCGTCCAGGTTGCCCGCGTCCACGCGCGTGATGAGATTGGCGATGCGCAGTTGCTCCGGCCCCACCCCGTGCAGCGGAGAAATCGAGCCATGCAGCACGTGGTAAACGCCGTTGAAGTGTTTGGTTTTTTCGATGGCGGCAATGTTTGTAGGCTCCTCGACCACGCAAACCAGGCGCTGGTTGCGCGTCGCGCTGGTGCAATAGACGCAGGGGTCGACGTCGGTAATGTTGTTGCAAACCGAACAGAGCCGCAGGCTGGCCTTCACATCGCGAACCGCGGCAGCCAGCGCTTCGGCATCTTCGTCGCTGGCGCGCAGAATGTAGAACGCCAGCCGTTGCGCGCTCTTCGAGCCCACGCCCGGCAGCTTCTTCAATTCGTCAATCAGCCGCGACATCGGCTCGGCAAATTTAGACATAGAAATTTGGAATTGAGTCAATGAATCATTGAGTCAATGATTCAATCGTTAGAGTCCGCCGATTCCCAGCCCGCCCAGCATTCCGCCCACCGTCGACTGCATCGCTCCATCGACCTTGCGTGCGGCTTCGTTGACCGCGGCCAGCACCAAATCCTGCAGCATCTCCACATCGCCGGACTTCACCGCTTCGGGGTCGATATGCAGGCTGAGCAGTTGCTTGCGGCCATCCATTTTTGCCGTCACCGTGCCGCCGCCGGCGGAGGCCTCGACCACCGTCTCCTGCATTTTCTTCTGCAGGCTCTCGTACTGCGACTTGGCTTTCGACATCAATTCTTGCAGATTAAATCCGCCCATAGATACCTTCCGTTGCGATTAGGTCCTGGGTCTCAGGTCTTGGGTCTCAGGAGTGAGAGCTGAGAAATAGGGTTTTCCTGAGACCCAAGACCTAACACCTAAGACCTGATACCTGATTCTTCACCGCTTCTCCTTGTAATCAATCACAGTCCGGATCTCGGCGCCGAACTTCTCCTGCAGCCGCCGGACCACCGCATCCTGTTCGGCGCGGCCCCGGCCGCCAACAGCTGAGTGTGTCCCGCTAGATTTGGTGGATGCGCCGCTGCGTTTCTCCGTCGCCACCACAGTCGTTCCAGCGACTATCTTTACCTTTACGGCCCGTCCCAACACCCCGCTGGCTGAGGCAATCGCCAGCCGCCTGGCTTCGGCGGCCATTGACATGTCGACCACGGCCTGCGACTCCGACACCTTGATCACCACTTCGCTTCTTTCCACCACCCATTCGCCCGCTTCCAGCATCGAGACTAGTATCCGTTGATTGCCATCCGTGAGCGCTTGCAGCACGGCGCTCTTCAATCTTTCGATGGGCGCAGCCGGCATCGTGGCCGCCGGTTGCACTGGCGAAACCTGCGGCGAAGTTTGCGCCTGCGGCTCGGGTTGCGCATCAAGGTGAGCGTCGCGCTCGTCTTCGTTGAGATCCGCGGGCGCAGCCGCGCCCATAACCACTCGCGCGGACGAGCCTCCGCCGGCGATCACTCGCGGCCCGTTGCCGCCAGAGGGATCGGAAGCAGACTCCTGCCGTGGTCCGCTCTTACGCGCGGAGTCAGCCGCGAACGGCGAGACATTGGGGCGAGACGCGACTGCGTCCGTGCGCCGGGGCTCAGACGCAGCTCCCGAAGACAAAGCCGAGGCCGAAGCAACGATCGCAGGCCGCGCGGAAGTTCTAATCGCGCCCGCACTATTCGAGGAAATGGCCGCGTCGCTCAGCAGTTGCTCGATCGGCAACAAGCGTTGCGCATGCGCCATCTTCAACAGCCCCAGCTCCAGGTGGAAGCGCTGCTCCTGCTTATATCCCAATTCGCCGTGTGTGCGCAGCATGATTTGCAGATGGCGCGTGAGATCTTCTTCGCCAAACAGCGCCGCAACGTGCTCCACGCGCTCCCGCTCTTCACTCGAGATTTGCAGCAGGGAAGAATCTTTGCCGGCAATCTTCGCGACGGTCGCGTTGCGCAGGAAGCGCACCATCTGGCGCGCGAAGTGCGTTGGGCTGTGGCCCTCGCTAATCAGGTGGTCCACTTGCCGCAGTACATCTTCACTCGCGCCGCGCGCGACCGCCTGCATCACTTCTTCGAGAACGTGTGCCGGCGCTGCCCCAACCAGGTTGCGCACAGAATCAGCCGTGATCTTTCCGCTGGCAGAGGCAATCGCCTGGTCGAGAATCGACAGCGCATCGCGCATCGAGCCGTCGCCCGCCTCAGCCAGCAGGGCAAGCGCATCGTCATCGGCCTCGATCTTTTCTCGGCCGACCAGATCGCGCAGTTGTCCGACAATGTCGTCAAATTTCACGGCGCGGAAACTGAAGTGCTGGCAGCGCGAACGAATAGTTTGCGGAATATCTTCCGGTTGCGTGGTCGCCAGCATGAACACGATGTGGTCCGGAGGCTCTTCCAGCGTCTTGAGCAAAGCGTTGAAAGCGGCGTCGGTAATCTGGTGCGCTTCGTCCAGAATGTAAATCTTGAAGCGGTCGCGCGCCGGACGGTAGCGCGCAGCCTCGCGCAATTCGCGAATCTCATCGATGCCGCGGTTCGTGGCCGCATCGATCTCAATCACGTCGACGGCATTGCCGTTGCGAATCTCGGTGCAGGATTCGCAGATTCCGCAAGGCTCCGCGACCGGCTTGTCGCCTGTCTTTAAAGATGACCGGCAGTTCAAAGCCGCCGCCAGAATGCGCGCTACCGTAGTTTTTCCGATGCCGCGATGGCCGCTGAAGATGTAGCCGTGCGCGGTGCGTCCTTGTTCGAGCGCGTTCTGCAAGGTGCGGGTGACGTGCTCCTGTCCGATGACCTCGGAGAACTTCTGCGGACGGTATTTGCGCGCCAGGACGGTGTAGCTCATGAGCAGGAACTCGATTATACGTGATGGGAAGCGGATAGGCTTGCGCCGACGGTTTCATCACGCGGGCCTTGCTAAAAGCGCCGCACAAGCGATAGGCTGGAACGTCAACCTGAAGTGCGGAAGGGGCGTGGTTCCGCGGAATGCGGCTCGGGCCGCGGGCCTCCAAGGAGCGTTCTCATGCAACTGAAACTGGCAACACGAACCAAAGACGGAATTCTAATAATCGATTGCTCGGGCAGAATTGTGTTTGGCGAAGAGTCCTCGCTGCTGCGGGAGACGGTTAAGAAGGCTGTTTCGGAAAACAATCGCATCGTGCTCAATCTGGGCGAGGTGAATTACATCGATTCCGGCGGGCTGGGTACGCTCGTGGCCCTGCGCACCACGGCGCAAAACGCGGGCGGCACCATCAAACTGACGAACTTGACCAAGCGTGTGGGCGATTTGCTGCAAGTCACCAAGCTGCTCACAGTCTTCGACGTATATAACTCAGAAGCGGAAGCCATCGAATCCTTCCGCAAGGCGGCTTAGCCCCGGGCGCACGGCTGGGGCATGAACCGCGGCGCACGATCATCAACGCATGATTCGCCGCACATGAATGCCGCAGCCACGCTGGGCTTCCTCGCATGCTGCCTCGCATCATCTTTCTTCTCTGCCTGCTAATCAGCGCCAGCGGCTTCGTGTCGCCGCCGGTTGCGCTGGCGATGGGACTGGTGTTCGGCCTCGCGCTTCCGCATCCCTACGGCCGCGAAGCAAAGAAGTCTTCCAAATTTCTGCTGCAGGCCTCGGTGGTGGGACTCGGTTTCGGCATGAACCTGCACCAGGTCGTGCAGGCAGGGCGCAGCGGCTTCGTCTATACCATGTTCGGCATCAGCTTCGCATTGCTCGCCGGCATGGGTCTGGGCGCGCTGCTCGGAGTGCAACGAGTGCCGGCGTTTCTCATCTCCACGGGCACGGCGATTTGCGGCGGCAGCGCCATCGCTGCTGTCGGCCCCATCACGCAGGCCAGCGACGAGGAAATGGCCATCGCTCTGGGAACAGTTTTTGTACTGAACTCCGTTGCGCTGCTCACCTTTCCCGCCATCGGCGCTGCTATCAAGCTGACGCAATCGCAGTTTGGACTTTGGGCCGCGCTGGCCATCCATGACACCAGTTCAGTCGTAGGCGCGGCGGCCAAGTATGGCGCCGAGGCGTTGGCCGTTGCCACAACCGTGAAGCTGGCGCGCGCGTTGTGGATTGTTCCAGTGTCTCTAGGAACGGCGATGGTGCGCGGCGCCAAGGCCAAGATTCAGTGGCCCTGGTTTATCGGCCTGTTCTGCCTGGCGGCGGTTTGCAACACGTATCTGCCGGCAGGCGCGCATGCCTACGGCATCACAGTGAAGGTTGCGAAGGTCGGATTGACCGCAACCCTCTTCCTGATCGGCAGCGGCATCTCGGTGGCGACCATCAAGCGCGTGGGACATCGTCCGCTGTTGCAGGGAATCATCTTGTGGTTGCTGGTATTGGTGGGATCGCTCTGGCTGATTCGCCTAGGATGGATTCGACTGTGAAGCAGGGAAGCAAGAAGTCGCAGAAGCGCGCAGGGAAGGAGCATCGGGATAAATCATCTGCCGATGAATCGTCGAAGATGCGGCTGCGAATCGAGGCTGCGATTCGACGCATTCCTAAAGGCAAGGTGTCCACTTACGGAGCGGTTGCGCGAGCGGCCGGACTTCCGGGCGCAGCGCGGTTGGTGGCGCGTGTGCTGCATCGAGGATTCGGATTGCCCTGGCAGCGCGTGTTAGGCGCAGGCGGAGAAATCAAACTGCGCGGCGATTCGGCCATCGAACAGCGTCTGCGGCTGGAAGCAGAGGGCGTGCATTTTCGGGGGCGGAAGGTAGATATGAAGCTGCACGAGTGGAAGTTCAGACACTAGGGCGTGAGTGTCAACAGCCGCGCTGGGCGCGGTGGACAGCCGGGGGCGGCTGTTCCCACATAATTACTTCTTGAACTGTTCGTCGATCTCCACCTGATATCCTGTGACCATTTTGTTGGTTTCATTGGCCATGCCGACCACCGCCATCAGTTCCTTGAACATGGCATCGGTCATGCCCTTCTTTTGCGCCGAGACCGTGTGCGAGGCGATGCAGTAGCCGCACTGGTTGGTGACGCTCACTGCGACATAGATCATCTCTTTAGTGAGCGGATCGAGCGCTCCCGGAGCCATGATCTGCTTAATGTCTTCCCAGGTGCGCCTCAGCGTGGCGGGATGGTGCGCGATCGCTTTCCAGAAATTGTTGATCCAGTCGGTCTTGCGCGTGGCCATGATGTCGTCATAAACGGCCCGCACTTCAGGGCTGGCGTCTTTGTATTCGATGAGTCCGAGGGTTGCCATGAGTTCTCCTTGAGAAGCGACTCACCACAGAGTCACAGAGGCACAGAGAAAGCAAAAGCCTGAAAGCAGGTTTTCTCGGTGTCTCTGTGACTCTGTGGTGAAATGATCTTGCTACTTCGGCAGTTCGCCGCTTAGCAGCTTGCCTAAGTCTGCCGCAGGGCAGCGCACGCCTACGAAGAACTGGCCGAACAGCGCGTAGACGGCGCTGACGTGGTCGAAGCGCATTTCGTAGATCAACTTCTTGAAAACCAGCGGATCGTCGGCGAACAGATCGACGCCCCATTCCCAGTCATCGAAGCCAATCGAGCCGGTGATGATCTGCTTCACTTCGCCGGCGTAGCGGCGGCCGACGAGGCCGTGCTCGTTCATCTGGCGGGCGCGCTCTTCGATGGGAAGCGTGTACCAGTTCTTGTCTTCACCACGCAGTCGGTTCATGGGATAGAAGCAGATATAACGGTTCGGCGGAATCTCGGGGAACAGGCGCGGGTGCATCGCCTCGCGATGGCGATTGAGCTTGCACTCGATCTCAGCCTTCCACTGGTCCGAGTGCGGCTGGATGCCTTGATCGGTGAGTTCTTTATAAATCTTGAGGGTGGAGTCGTAGAGTCCGAGTTCAATGATGGAGAGATACGAAGATGTGGGTTCGAGGTAATCGCTGAGGCGCAGGCCCGCTAGTTTGAGTTCGGACTGATTGAGATCGGCGAACGAGTTGCGGAAGTGTACCAGCATCAAATCGCCCTTGTGTCCGATCAGCGAGTAAAGCGCGGATTGCCCGTTGGTGCTCTTCTCCATTTCGCCCAGCACCGACGCCGCTTCTTGAGCGATCGCCGATCGCGTGGCGTCCGGCAGGGCTCGCCACGCCGTCCAGCGGAAGCGCATCATCTGATGCAGCACGCTGTAGCCTTCGGTGGTCAGCGGTACGGCGGGTATTTCGGCGGAAGTGGTTTGCTGGGGCATGGGAGGATTCGCGGTTGTCGTCATTGGTCTCTCGGGATGTGTGCTCATGATTTCCAAATCTATTGTACGCAAGGGGCGCGAGGGCAGCGAGTCCACGATTTACAATCTATGCTGGCATTTCGAGAATGTCTTAAGATTATCAACCACGAAGGACACGAGTTTCACGAAGGTTGTTCACGACGTATTGACAATCTAGGGCTTCCCATGCGAACGGAAGATCCAATCGCGCAAAGAGTCATCCCAACGCTATGCGTGGTTCTCTTGATCACGGGCTCGCTGGCGGCGCAGAGCACGCGCTTGTGGGTGCTGCGCGCGCCTGGCGAGGCAGTCGAGTACGATTCGGCCACGTTTGGCGAGAAACAAACCGTGAAGGTTCCGGCAGAAGCTGTGGCTTCGCCGCAGAACTTCTCGGTCAACCATCTCGGGCAGATGCTGTTTGCCGAGTCTGTGTCTTTGCCGCTCGCAGAGGACGATTTCACGGCCGAGCGCAAAGTGTGGTTCTGGGACGGCCACACCGCGACTACGCTTGTGCGCGATGTCGCGCGCACCACATCCACAACCGGATCGAATCTCTCCATCGCCGAATCGGCGGCTGTGCCTTATCTCTCGGCGGATGGCGCGCACCTGTATTGGTTTTCGAACCAGGCGCGCCGTTTGCAGCGCGATGGCGTGGATCTCTCCACCAAGACGACTTGGCTAAGCTGGCGCACTGATCTGGCAGGCTCGGCGCGTGAGGACATGGCTTCCATTACTCTTCCCGATTGCTCTTGCCCGACCGGAAGCTGCGAGGATGCTTGTGCTTACGGCGAGGTGTGGGCTCCTGACGATGGGGTGGGCAGGTTCTTTCTGCTGACGCAGTACGTCGCGGGGAAGACGCAGCCGCTTTATAAGGCGACCTCTTTATATGAGGAGAGCGGGGGCAAATGGGAGGCAACGTCTGTCACTCCACCTTTGCAGCGCGTGCTTGATGCTGCGAATGCCAGCGCAATCCTGAAGGCGATTCCCGACACGGCTTGTTGCGGCTGGGAGAATGAGAGCGACGACCGGACGGTGTTGCATCTGCAGGGCAAGACATTGACCGTGTTCGATGAGCAAGCTGTCTACAAGAATCCTGACTACGACGTGAGCTTCTACACGGAGAACGGCAAGCTGTCGCCTGACCTCGCATCGGTGGCGTTGACGATCGTTGCGACTTCGCAGCCGAACACACCGATTCAACTGGCCGAGCAAGGGCAGGCGAACCCGGAAGAGTCGCAGCGCATTCGCAAGGCGTTGGTGGATCTGCCGGCGGTCGAGGTGAAGAGTGTGGAGGATGCTCCGCGGCGCGTTGCGTTTTTGCCACATGCGATGCTTATTGGTTGGATTAGCTCAAAGGAAATTATTATTTTAGAAGATCATCTTCTGGTAGTCTATGATGTGGCGAGCGGGGCGCGGCGCAAATCCAATATTCGGGTCGAGGATGCGGCGCATGTGTTCTTGCGTTAGCCGTCACAGCTTCATCCCGCTGTGGAATTCTCCCGCAAAATAAATTTTGGCCGAAAGCGGCGAAACCTGGCCGGGCCGGCGGATCGACCGGATTTCGGATCAATTTTTTTCGTCGATCGGGCTGAAAGCCTTGTCCCGCGCGGGTTTCGCAAAAGTGGATCTCGCAAAATCCTGTTTTCAAAGAACTTGGAGTCAAAATCTTGAGAACAAACCGCTTAGCAGGGGCGTTTCGCGCTGGGCGGACCGTCACTGCCTCGACCATGATTGCGCGATTTAATTTCGAGTGCAAGGTCAGATGTCACATCAGGGCTGTGGAAAAGTGAAGGGTCCAAAGCCCCGTCCAAACTCCGGAGATAGGTCAAAATCCCCGCCCTGTCCCGCCAAAGAGCGGCGGGACAAGGACGGGGCAGCCTCGGAAGTTTGGTCCACGCCACGTGCCGTCAGGCGGTTTCGGGTTTGAGCTGGGCTGCGATCTTTTGCAGCAAGCTGGTGCTGGCTTCGCCGGCGTCGAGTGTGGAGAACTCCTGGCCCAGTTCGATTACCGCGAGCTTGGCGCAGGCGGCCTGGAAGGCTTGCAGCACTCCGGCGGACGAAGCGGTCATGTCGGGGCCGGCGAGGAGAAGATCGAAACGGGTGACACGCATGAGCATGAGGGCATCGCCGCGGTGGCTGCTGGTGTGGACGTCGTAGCCGGCGCGGCGCAGCAGCTCGCGCAAGTAGGCGAGCACGTCGGCATTGCTGTCGAGGCAGAGAACGCTGCGGCCGGTGGAGACTGGAGCTTCGGCGCGGGCGCCTGGACGGTAGAATGCCGCGACGGCGGCTTCTTCAGATTCCTGCGCATCGAATAACTTCGTGAGGTGCGATAAATCGAGGACCTTGCGAATAGGCTCGGGCACGTTGCACAATTTCAGGTCGCCGTGGGCCTGGCGGGCGCTGGTGAGGATGCGGACCAACGTGCCGAGTCCGCTGCTGTCAATGAACGCGACATCGCCAAAATGCAGGACGATCCTTTGGTGGTCGCGCAAGAGCCAGGCGATGTGCGCGCGCAGCGCTTCGCATTCCTCGCCGGCAACAATGCGGCCGTTGCAGTGCACGATGGTGACGCGTCCGACCTCACGAGTATCGAGTGTTAGGCGCAATGGTTTTCGATGCGGCTGGAAGCGAGCCGGTGAAACGCTACAGTATCAGGTCTTAGGCCTTGGGTGCTAGGTTTTAGGCAAGAACTTGACACCCAAGACCTAGTACCCAGGACCTAAGACCTGTCTCGCGATGCAGTTGTTTAGTGTTTGTCGCCGTGGCTGTGGCGCCAGTTCCAATATTCTTTCTGTTCGCCGGGAGGCAGGTTGCGGAAGTCGCGATGTTCGTCGCGGTGGTTCTCATGCGCC
The DNA here is from genome assembly GCA_963832755.1 of uncultured Acidobacteriaceae bacterium. GTDB lineage: Bacteria > Acidobacteriota > Terriglobia > Terriglobales > Acidobacteriaceae > Sulfotelmatobacter. Next base: position 633,325 of record CAWHVM010000001.1, read on the forward strand.
CACTGGTGGTAGTAACCGACCTCTTGGTCGTTCCAGACGTGGTAGTCGTTATAGTAGGGGTCGTAGACGCGGTAGTAATGATGCGCGCAAGCGGTGCCCAATGCGGAACAGGCAAGCGCGGCACCCAGGATGCAGGAACTGAGAAAGCGAGACTTGCGGTTCATCTTGAGATGATCCTCCTCGATCATGGATCCATTCAGACCGTGGTTTAAATTCACACAATCTTAATAACACCGATGGTTGCAATTGGTTGCGCGGGGGCGTGCGGCAGGTTGCCCGCTGGTTTTTACCCTAATGTCCTGAAATGTCCCGAGTTGTCCTGTGTTGTCCCTTGCCTCCTCTGCTCGTTTTCCTTTATCAAATCAGGGCGAAGCCGAAGTCTGCGCTGTGCACGCCGCGGCGGACGGTAAAGGTTGCGGCGGGTCCCCGGTTCAACGATCGGGCACAGGGAAGACCAGGCTGACGGACCGAAGTCAGGGGGAACTGCTGGCCCGGCGCGGGATTGCAAGAATTTTCAGCTTGACAATTTTCGCGCCGTGGCTATTATTTGTGTGCCCTCTCTACGAGCCCGTCCGGGATCGTACAGTTCTCCGTTGTATTGTGTTTCTGGCTTTGGGGAATTTAAAAAACAGAAATCAAAACGTTGTTGACGTGCCAACTGAATTCGTTCCAATGGAGTCTCCCATGCGCCCAGCGTCTTCTCGCGAAGCTACTTTGTGGATTACTGTCCTTTGCCTGCTCACAACCGTGTCGACCCTGGCCTTAGCGCAACCGCCTGCCAAGCGCAAACTTTCGCGGCAGGCGCCGAATGCGCCCGTCAGCACTGCGGTGACGCGTAACAGTCGCGTACGGCCGCAACTCACCACGGACACCTGGAACGGCTCCGCGGGAGACGACGAATGGACTACCGCGGGCAACTGGAGCGCCGGTGTGCCCACCAGCAGTGACGCTGTGACCATTGGCACGACCACGGCTGCGGTAACTTTGGCCAATAATGACACCGCCAGCTTCGGAACGCTGACCCTGAGCAACAGCGGCGACTCGGTGACGGTTGACAACAACGCTCAACTCGATGCCTACGGCAACATCAGCAACGCCGGCAGCCTCACCTTCACCGCGACCGGCAACACCACTGCCTTGTTCCTGGAAAACTCGCTGACTCTGAGCGGCAGCGGCACGATAAACCTGACCAGCTCAAACGGCAGCTACAACGGACTGATTTACGGAAACAGCGCCTCGATCCTCACGACATCGTCGAACATCACAGGCGGGGGTACGGTCGGCAACGGCGAGATCAATGTCGTAAACTCCGGCACCATTAATGCCAACATCAACGGCATCACCCTGAACATGAACCCGGACACGTGCAGCACTTGCACCAATACCAATACCGGCACGCTCGAAGCGACCAACGGTGGCGTTCTGCAGCTCACCAACGGAACGTGGACGAATACCGGCGGCACGATCAAGGCGAGCGGCACGGGTTCGACTGTGAATCTAACCGACAACGTGACGATCAACGGGGGAACCCTCACCACCTCCAGCAGCGGAGTCATCAACGCCGCCTCGAATAATGCCGTTTTCCTTAACGGCGTGACCAACTCGGGAACATTCAACATCCAGAACAACGCGGCTGCGGAAATCACAGGCACCTTCACCAATAACGGCACCATCACGTTGGAAAGCACCGGCAACCTTACCGGCTTCTACGTGCCGGGCACCAGCGGAAGCGCCACGCTGGCGGGCAGCGGAACGATTACACTGACAAGCAACTCCGCGAACTTGATCTACGGCCAAACCGGCGGAAATACCCTGACCAACGAAACCACGATCCAGGGAGTGGGCGATATCGGCTACGGCATTCTCACGCTCACCAATGCTTCCAACGGCACCATGGACGCCAATGTGAGCGGCGCCACGCTGACCATCCAACCGTACACCTCCGCGACCTCGACCAACTCCGGCACCATGGAAGCCACCGGGGGCGGGATTCTAACTCTTCAAAATGGCACCTGGACCAACACCGGCGGCACCATCACGGCGGCGACCGGTTCTACCGTCAACCTGACCACCGGTGTGAGCATCACTGGCGGAACTCTATCCTCGACTGGAACCGGCTCGGTGAACGACGCCACCAACCAGGACATCTTCCTTACCAGCCTTACTCTGTCGGGCACCTACAACATTCAAAACAACGCTCTCACGGAGATCAATGGCACTATCACGAACAACGGCACCATCAATATTGGGAGTACGGGCAATAGCACTGGACTTTACGTAACCAGCGCGGGCAGTGGCAGCGCGACCCTGGCGGGTTCCGGCTCCATCGTAATGGGCAACAACAGCTCCAATCTGATCTATGGCGTCTCCGGCACCACGCTCAAAATCGAGCAGGGCATTTCCGGCATGGGCAACATCGGTGATGGCGAACTCACGATGACCAACAGCTCCACCATCGACGCCAACGTCAGCCCCACCGTAGCGGCTGGCACGCTGTACATTGACCCCGGCTCCGGCGGCATGACCAACACCGGCACTCTGGAAGCCACCAACGGCGGTACGCTCACCCTCTACGGCAACACCTTCACGAATACCGGCGGCACCATTCTGGCCTCGGGCAGCGATAGCAGCAACAATCCCTCGACGGTTGTGTTTACCGATAATGTAACGGTCACCGGGGGAACCCTGAGCACCAGCGGCGCGGGAATTCTCGAAGTCGCCGCCAACAACACCGCCAATCTGCAGAACCTGACCGTGAGCACGGGCAGCATGCTGAACGTCGAGAACAATGCCCAGATTGATTCCACCGGCACCATCACCAACAACGGCACCATCACGTTGCAGGCCACGGGCAACGCCACCTATTTCTACGCTGCCAACAACACCACACTCACCGGCACGGGAACGCTGGTTATGAGCAGCACCAACAACAGCTACTCGGGCGTTGTCGAGACCAACACTGGCATGACCCTGACCAATGACGAAACCATTTCCGGGTGGGGCACGATTGAAGACGGTAACTTCGTCAACAGCGCAACCGTCAATTCCAATGACAGCGGCGGGCTGATCGTGATGCAGAGCTTCCAGTCCGCAACCAACACCAAGACGATGGAAGCCACCAACGGCGGCACGCTGGAACTCAACGGCTCTTCCTGGACCAATACCGGTGGCACCATCACAGCCGCGGCTGGCTCCAATGTTGAACTGAACGGCGACGTTACGGTCACGGGCGGCACGATTAGTTCGACCGGCACCGGACAGGTGTATGTCAATGCTAACAACACCGCCAATCTGACCGGCTTGACCATCAGCGGCACGATGAACGTGCAGAACAACGCCCAGATCGACTCCTCGGGCACTATTACGAACAACGGAACGATCACCCTCCAGGCCTCAGGCAACAGCACGTATTTCTATGCGCCCTCCGCCACCACTCTGACCGGCACAGGATCGCTGGTCCTGAGCAGCACTAACGGTTCCTACTCCGGGATTGTGGAAGCGGCTGCGACCCTAACCAACGATGAGACCATTGAAGGCGCGGGTACCATTCAAGATGGCACCTTCACTAACAGTGGAACGATCAATGCAAACGTAAGCGCCGAGACCCTGGTTTTGCAGTCGTTTACTGCCGCAACCAATACCAAGACGATGGAAGCCTCGGGCGGAGGCAACCTGGAATTCAATGGCTCCAGTTGGACCAACACCGGGGGCACGATTGAGGCCGAGACGGGGTCCTCCGTGGAGCTGACGAACAGTACCTCGATCACAGGTGGAACGCTCACCAGTTCTGGCACCGGACAGGTGTATCTGGCTGCCAACAGCGCCGCTTCCCTGACCGGCCTAACCAACAGCGGCACCTTCAATATAAACAACAACGCCCAGCTCACTCTGAATGGAACCATTACCAACAGCGGCACCATGAACCTTACGAGCACCGGCAACAATACCTACATCTTTATCAACGGCGCCGTGACCCTGAGCGGCTCTGGAACAATCGACCTAAACGGGAGCTGCAGTGGTTGCCAGTTCATTTATGGCGAAGGCACCAGCCCGAGCCTGACCAGCGCGAACACCATCGAAGGCGCGGGTTTCATCGGCGATGGCAACCTGGCCTTTACTAACAACGGAACGGTGGACGCCAACATCTCTGGCCAGAACATCACCATCGATACGAACAGCGTCGGCCTGACCAACTACAACGGCAGTACCTTCACCCTGACCGGCGGCAAGTACATCGCCAATGGCGGCAGCATCCTCTACAACTTTGGCAATACGACCGGCATCACGACGCTTTCGGCCAGCGTTACCGAAGAGAATGGCGGCCAGTTCACCAACACTGACAACAGCACCAACGCCCTAGCCAGTCTGACTGGCATTACCTCTACTGGCAGCCTGACCATCGGCGGCGTGGCCTTTACCGACACGGGCAACTTCAGCAACGCGGGCTCGCTGACGATTCTTGGGGGCGAGGTTTTCAAGGTGGCTACGCTGTCGCAGATCAGCGGCGGGTCGTTGACCGCGGGTACCTACGTGCTGGATGCGAATCTTGATCTGACTGGGGCGACCCAGACCGTTACCACCAACGCTGCTAACTTGACGCTGGCAGGCGGCACGATCGAGAACGCCAACAGCACGAACGCACTGGCCGGCCTGGCGACGAACACCGGGACGCTGACCATCGGCGGAACCAGCAACAGCGTCTCGACCACGGCGTCGAGCTTCAGCAACACCGGCACGATGACGATCGATAAAGGCGACAGCTTCACGGCTGCCAAGCTGACGCAGATCAGCGGCACCAAGCTTTCGGGCGGCACGTTCACGCTGATCGGCAATCTGGATTTGACCACCAGCGGCATCAGCGTCACGACGAATTCCTCTAACCTGACGCTGGAAGGCGGCACGATCAATTCGAACGGCGTGAATGCGCTGAGCGCGCTGGCTTCCAACACCGACAAACTGACGATCGATGCCGCGGTTACGACCTCGGCGGCGTTCAGCAACACGGGCACCCTGACCATCGACAAGAGCGAGAGCTTCACCGCGAAGTCGCTGACCCAGATCAGCAGCGGTGACTTGACGGCGGGCACGTATGTGCTGGCCGGCAATCTGGATTTGACCACCAGCGGCATCACCGTCACCACCAATGAGACCAACCTGACGTTGGAAGGCGGCACCATCAATTCCAATGGTGTGAACGCACTGAGCGCGCTGGCCTCCAACACGGGCACGCTGACCATTGACGCCGCGGTTACGACCACGGCAACCAGTTTCAGCAACACGGGCACCTTGACCATCGACAAGAGCGAGAGCTTCACCGCACCGGCGCTGACGCAGATCAGCGGCACCACTCTTACCGCTGGCACCTATGTTCTGGCCGGCAATCTTGATCTGACCGGTACGGCGAATATTACGACGAACTCGGCCAAGTTGACGCTGGAAGGTGGCGAGATCAAGACCGGCAGCACCAACGATTTGGCTAACCTCAACAGCAACACCGGAACGTTGACGCTGGCCAGCGATGCGAAGGTGACCACTTCGACCACTGCCAACTTCACCAACACAGGTACGGTGGACGTGGAAAAGGGCAGCACGTTGACTGTCGGGGGGACGAGCGAGCAGTTCAATCAGACTGCAGGCACGACCACGGTTGACGGAACGCTTACTACCGGCAGCAGCGGTTCGGACAGCATTACCGGCGGAACGGTTCTGGGCGCGGGCACGATCAAGGCGAACACCACCGTGGGCAACGCCAGCGGTACCGCGGCCACCATCAATGCCGGGGACAGCGGAGCGGCCGGCTTGCTTACGATTACCGGCACTTACAAGCAGCTTGCCACCGGCGTGTTCACGGGTTTCGTCAACGGAACCACGGCGGATACGGGATACAGCCAGATGAAGGTCAGCGGCACGGCTTCGCTGGCGGGGACCATCAACTTCACGGTTTCCAGCAGCTTCATGGCCAGCCTGAAAGTTGGCCAGACGTTTACGGTGCTGACCGCCAGCAGCGTGTCGGGCACGTTCTCTAACAGCACCATCGCCATCAACTCGACTTTCCAGTTTGATGTGAGCTACAAGTCCAACGAAGTGATCCTGACGGTGGCGGATGTGGCGGACAATGCGAGTCCGGCTCAGGCCGCAGTCGCGAAGCCTGCGAGTTCAGCAGTCGCGAAGAACAGGGTCGCGCTGCCGATCAGCGGTTTGCGCCGTGGCAGCGATCTGAGCAAGGTTACGCGTCCGGTTGTGGCTGTGGGGTGGGCGCCATCGAATGAAAGGGTTGGGCTGAGTGACCTGCGCGTATGGGAACACGTGCCGGTTGCGGTAAGCCCAGTCCGGCCGGTAGCTGTGGCCCGGGTACCGAGCGTGGGGAACGAAATTTCACCGCGCGTAGACCTGCCCAGCTCAGACCTGCGGATGGGAGAGAGCCGCCCGATCAGCATCCAGGCGCCGGTGGCGCACTGGGTGGGAACGTCTAATCGGCGGGAGCCGGTGAAGATGCTGCCGACGATGCTACCGCGGATTGCGCGTTAACGATTGCGCGGTAAGATCGAGCGTTAACGATTCTGGGATTAGCCGCAGATGTGGTGAGAGGATGTCGATAGCAGTCTGCACACTGGAGCGAGTGAGGGGAATACTGTTTTGAAGAAGCAGATCGTGTGGTTCGTTGCGGTTGGGTTATTGGCAGGACTCACCGCTTGCGACCGGGGGCATCGGCATAAAGGGCCGGAGATTACCACGCCCTACGCGGCTGTGCTGCTGGACAATAATCAGCTTTACTACGGCAAGCTGGCCAATGCCGGGTCGAGTTTTCCTGAGCTGACGGATGTGTATTACATCCAGAGCCAGGTCAACCCGGAAACCAAGGAAGTGAAGAGTGTGCTGGTGCGGCGGGGCAATGAAGTACACGGCCCTGACCGCATGTTCCTGAACGCGCATCACATTGTGTTGATCGAGCCCGTGGGCACGAATTCCAAAGTGGCGCAGCTGATCGACGCCGACAAGCAGGGCAAACACTAGCTGCGTTGGTAATTTGTTGGTCGCATTATCTTGCAATTCTTTTGGAAGGCACCGGAGTTCAAGGGTTTAGGGGGGCCCTTGCCTGGTGCCTGCTTTTTTGCAGGACGAATTGGTCTAAGACCCAAGCCTGAGTCCCTGCCTTGCCACTTCTGGTTTAGAATCGAGGCACCGACTTTCGTCGCGGCTTGATGCTGAGGGTGATCCTGAGGTTGGGTCCTGAGATTCGATTCTGAGATAAAAATGAGTTCAACCCGCGGCAGCGCGTCCCCTTCCGGCCATCGCGCCGCTTCTATTTTTTTTCTGACGGCGGCGCTCGCACTTTTTTGCGGCTGCCACAGTTCCGCACGGGCCAGAGAGCATATCGAAAAAGGGAACCAGCACTTCGCACAGAAGCAATTCTCCGCGGCGGAGAGCGAGTACCGGCAGGCCATTCAGATCGATCCTGATTTCGCAGATGCTTATTACCGGCTGGGGGTTTTGCAGATTCAGCTGGAATATCCCGCAGCCGCCCGCCAGTCGCTGGCGAAGGCTGTCGATCTCGATCCTAAGAATCTGGATGCGCGCCTGCGGCTCGGCGACCTGCAGGTTTCATCGACGGAGTATGCCGAAGCCCGCCAGCAGGCCGAGGCCGTGCTTCTGCAAGACGGACAAAATGCCAGAGCGCACCGTTTGCTGGGGCAAATCGCGCTTCATCAGAGGCAATATATTGAGGCGGAGACTGAGCTGAAAGAAGCCATTGCGCTCGATCCGCGCGACCCGCAGACTTACGAAGTTCTGGGGCTCACGCAGTTGCTCGACGCGGAGAACGGCGCTGCGGAAAAAAGTTTTCAGACGGCAGTCGATATCAAACCGGACGACCCGCAGACCTACATCAACCTGGCGGACTTTTATAAGGCCCAGAATGCCCCGGAGCGCGCCGAGCAGGTGTTGCGGCAGGGAATTGCGAAGAATCCGAAGGCGGCGGAGTTGCCCATCGCGCTGGCTGGACTCTTTTTCGAACGTGGCCGGTTGCTGGATGCGAAGCATCTGCTGGATTCGGTGGAAGCGGATGAAAACGATTATCCGGATGGGCGGCGCGCTGTCGCTGGATTTTATTTGGACAACGGTGATGCGGCTTCGGCGCTCGACCGCTTCCGCGCGCTGGTAAACAAGAACGACAACGATCAGGCGGCTGCGAAGAAAGTTGCCGAATGTTACCTGCAGTTGCACCGCTGGCAGGACGCCGAGCAGTGGATCGACCAGCGCGACAAAGATGGCAAGGACGCCGATTTTCGCCTGCTGCGGGCGCGAAGCGATCTGGGTGCTTTCCGGCTTCGCGAGGCGGCGGCTGAATTGCAAGGCCTGATCAAAGATTCTCCCGATGTGCCGGCGGTGTATTTTTATCTGTCGCAGGTTTATACGGCGCAGGAGCAGGGCGCGCAGGCTCAGCAGGCGCTTATTGAGGCGTTGCAGGTGCAGCCGGGATATTTGCCCGCCCTGCTCGGTCTCGGCAATATTAGCTTGCAGCAAAGCGATGCGAATGCCGCCCGCGGATATGCCAGCCAGGTCATCGCCAACAGATTCTGGATCGCGGATGCTCACATCATCGCGGGCAGTTCTTATCTGCTGCTGGGGGATTTGGACCAGGCGCAGCGAGCGTTCGAGCTGGCGGCGGGGCTGAATCCCCGCAGCCCCGCGGCTGAGGAGCGCCTCGGCGCTGTGCTGGGCAAGCGCGGCAAATATGCGGATGCGGAGAAAGCTTATGAGGCCTCGCTGGCGATTGTGCCGGATTATGCTCCGGCGCTGAATGGCCTGGCCGAGGTACTTTCCAAAGAGGGCAAGACCAAACAGGCGAGCGCGCGCATCGATCGGCAGATCGCCGCGCAGCCCAAATCTTCACAGCTATACGTTGCCAAGGCGGAGTTTTGCATCGCGCAGAAGGACTGGGCCTGCGCTGAGCATAGCTATCAGCAAACGTTGGCGCTGAATCCGTATTATGTAAACGGCTATCTCGCTTTGGCCCACATCTATGCCGCGACCAACCGGCCGCAGGGGATGATTCAGGCGTACGAGGCCGCGCGCAGTAAGTTTCCCGAATATCTTCCCACCTACATCCTGCTGGCGCAGGTTTACGAATACATCGGCAACGTGGACCGAGCGCGCCAGACTTATCAAGATGCGCTGAAGGTCGATCCCAGTTCCTACCCGGTGATGAGCAATCTGGCGCGGCTCTATGCCGACCATGGCGGTTCGCTCACGGATGCCCTGGAACTCGCGCAGAAAGCCAAGGCGGAGCAACCCGACGACCCGGGCGTGAACGACACTCTGGGATGGATTTACTATAAGCAGGGGCTATACCGCTCGGCGGTGCCGGTGCTGGAAGCGGCGGTGGCAAAGAGTCCGCAGGTAGCAAAATTTCAATTTCATCTGGGAATGGCGTATCTGGCAGCAGGACAGCCCGCGCAAGCTCACAGCAGCTTGCAGGCCGCTTTGCAATCAGGACTGAGCGGAGAAGATGCGCGATCGGCGCAGGATGCGTTGCAGAAGACCGGTTCCTAGCACGACCCCCTACTGCCGCAGCGTCAGGCCACTCAACACGCCTTGCTGCCGTGCGATCAGCGATTGGACGCCCTGCCGCGCAAACGCCAGCATCTTGGCGAACTGCATTTCATCGAAGGCTTGGCGCTCCGCGGTCGCTTGTACCTCCACCATTTTGTGCCCGGCGGTCATGACGAAGTTCATATCGACTTCGGCGCGGGAATCTTCTTCGTAACAGAGGTCGAGCAGAATTTCTCCATCCACAATTCCCACGCTCACGGCCGCAACAAAATCTTTCAATGGAACTGACGTCAGAGTTCCAGCCTCCACTAATTTTTCCAGTGCGAGTCCCAATGCGACGAAGGCGCCCGTGATCGATGCAGTGCGCGTGCCGCCATCGGCCTGGATCACGTCGCAATCAATCCAGATGGTGCGCTCGCCCAGCCGCGGCAAGTCGGTGACTGCGCGCAGGGAGCGCCCGATGAGCCGCTGGATTTCGTGCGTGCGCCCGCTGGGCCGTCCCTTGGCCACTTCGCGCGGGGTGCGCGTCAGCGTAGCGCGCGGAATCATGGAATATTCGCTTGAGATCCATCCTTTGCCCGAGTTGCGCAGAAACGGTGGCACGGTTTCTTCGATGGATGCGGTACAAATCACCCGCGTGTTTCCCACTTCCACCAGCACCGATCCTTCGGCCGTAGTAATGAAGTCGGGAGTGATCGAAACCGGGCGCAGTTGATCGGGAGCTCGATTATCGGAGCGATAGAACATAAGCGACGATTGTAAACGATGGGGTGAGCGGGCTGTGATTCCAATTACCGCGGCTGACACGTTTTTACAAAACTCGCCATAGCTTTTCAATTCTCCACGATTCTCTATGAAACGTTTCACCGCCGCGCAAGTCTTTGTGGTAGAGAGCCGATTCCAAGCTCTTAAGCGTATGAACGGAAGGCTTCGGCCTTCGGGAGGTATCACCGATGTCTCCGAATGTTCTTTGTCTTTCCTGCTTCTCAACTTTCTGCAACAAAAAACTCAATCGAATTTTAACTTTGACCATCCTGCTGACCATTCCGCTCGCGTCCCTTGCGCAACCGCCAGCCCCACAGCAATCCAGCTCACAACCCAGTCCAGCCGTTACCTCCGCAAAAACCTCGACTGAAACCACCAGCGTAACCGTTCCCGCGGGTACCAGCATCGCCCTCGTGCTCACGCATCCCATTCAGAGCCGCTACATCCATCGCGGAGACGATATCTACGCGCAAGTCATTTCTCCCATCGCCGCCGGCAATCAAGTTGTCATTCCCGCCGGCATCCTGGTGGAAGGAAAAGTAGAAAAACTGGGCCGTAATGGCAGCCGAGGTGAACTGCATCTGCAGTCCATGTCGATCACTTACCCGGATGGCTATGTCGCGACCATCGCCGGCCCCATAACCTTGGAGAGCGATGAGGGCTATGCCTTCAAAGATCCCGGCCAGGGCCGCACTGCGGGACTGATTGTAGGGCCGCTTGCTGGATCAGGCTTGGGAGCATTGATCGGTCACTCGCTTGCCAGCTCGCAGGGCACGACCATTACCAGCAGTATTCCGCAGGGTTGTACGCCCGGCTCGCCGGGATGCCTTTCTTCGAGCGTTACGGGCCCTCCCGACAAAGGAAAAGACACCGTGATTGGCGCGGCCATTGGCGGAGGTCTTGGATTGGTCGCTGGGTATCTGCTGATCGGGACTTCTCACCACTTTTATCTCGACGTAGGTGCGCCGGTCGAGATGGTGCTGCCGCACGCCGTGACTCTGCAGGGGGACGAAGCCGCCGCCAACCGCGACGGGGAGCAACATCCAGTGCCGGAGCAATAATCAGCGATTTGGCCGGGCGGGGAAGAGTTGGTATAGCGCGAAGGGCCTGCGTGAGCCGCGCCCTTCGCGCTGTTTGCCCTACCAGCTTTTCCGCCGAGACGTCGATTCGGGTACTGCTCCACTCGCTTCTCCACCCATGCTTTAATTATTCGTCCTTATCTGAGAACCTAGTCCATGCCTACTCTCATCCCGCAACCCACGCGCATCCAATCCGCCGGCAACAAGCCCAAGCTGATCGATGAATACATCGGTCGCGTCAACTCGCAAACTTCGTCTGCCAGCGTGGCCCACATGCGCAGCCCCGCGGGATGGTTGGAGCCCGGGCAGACTCCCGCCTTCGACGAATTTACCGTTGTCCTGAAAGGCATGTTGCGCGTGGAATACAAGAATGGATCAGTCGACGTGGCCGCGGGACAGGCCATAATCGCCCACGCCGGCGAGTGGGTGCGCTACTCCACTCCTCACGAAGGCGGTGCCGAATACATCGCAGTGTGCCTCCCTGCTTTTTCGATGGAGACGGTTCACCGCGACGCAGGCTAATTCGTATTTGCGAAACGGCTGAGGAGAACAGGCTTGATGATCGAGGTCCAGACTTCGTAGCCCTTGGTGTTCATGTGCAGCCCGTCCCAGCGGAAGAGTTCGGCGCGCGGCTTGCCCTGCGCATCCAGCATGGCTGGGTCAACATCGATGAACTGAACTCGCGGCTGGCTTTGAATGTAGGCGGCAATCAGTTCATTCGTTTTTTTCTCCTTATCCCAGTTACTCCACCGCAAGACTGAAGGCTTCATCGATATGTAGTAGATCCAGGTGTCGGGCAGTTGAGCGTGAATGATCTGCACAAATTGTTTGAAGTCTGCGAATACCTGTTCGGGACTCTTCGACCACGGCCACGATAGATCATTGTCGCCTGCATAAAGAACCACGGCACGGGGCCGATAAGGGAAGATAATTCTTGCGGCATAGTAGTTCACCTGAGCGATCTGAGAACCACCGAAGCCGCGGTTGATCACATCCAGCGGCTTCATGTCGTCGGGGAGTGTGTGCCAGAATCGGATGCTCGAACTGCCAGTGAATACGATGACGCCAGGTTTCGGTGGGTGCGCGCGGTCCGCCTTCTCGTATGCGGATATCTGGAGCGCCCAGAATGCGGGCTTGCCCATCGCCAACAACACGCCATAAGCGCAGACGCAAGCCCAGATCACAACCAGGACAGGAGTGACTATCTTCTTATTCATGAATTCACTCCGAACTGAAAACCGGGAACTGAGAACTGGTTTGCTACTCCCACTCAATGGTCCCAGGAGGCTTGGAAGTAATGTCATAGACCACGCGGTTCACGCCCTTCACTTCGTTCACGATGCGGGTGGAGATTTCTTTTAGCACTTCGTGCGGCAGAGCGACCCAGTCGGCGGTCATGCCGTCTTCGGAACTTACCGCCCGGATTGCGCAGGTGTAGGCATAGGTGCGCATGTCGCCCATCACGCCCACAGACATTACCGGCAGCAGCACGGCAAACGACTGCCAGATTTTCGTGTAGAGTCCGGCGTTCTTGATCTCCGTGACCACAATGTCGTCACACTCGCGCAGCAGGGCCAGGCGCTCTGGCGTAACTTCGCCGAGCACTCGCACGGCGAGGCCGGGGCCAGGGAACGGTTGCCGCTGCAAAATTTCTTCCGGCATGCCCAGGTCGCGGCCGATCTTACGGACTTCATCTTTGAACAAGTCTTTCAGCGGCTCGATCAGCTTGAGCTTCATTTTTTCCGGCAGGCCGCCCACGTTGTGATGCGACTTGATCACCTGCGACGGCCCGCGCACCGAGCGCGACTCGATCACATCGGGATAAAGCGTGCCTTGCACGAGCCACTTGACCTTGCCTTCTTTTTTCTCGATGCGCCGCGCTTCGCGCTCGAAGACCTTGATGAATTCGTTGCCGATGATCTTGCGTTTCTTCTCGGGATCGCTGACGCCCTTCAGCTTGCCGAGAAAACGATCGGTTGCATCGACTGCATCGAGGTGCAGCCCAAGCTTGTCGCGCAGCGTCTTCTGCACTTTCTCGAACTCGTTTTTGCGGAGCACGCCGTTGTTCACGAAGATGCAGGTCAAGCGCGACCCCTCGGCTCTGTTCAGGGCATGCTTGCCCGCGTCATCGCGTAGAGCGCGATCGACGAGCACCGCGGCAACCGATGAATCCACTCCGCCGGAAAGGGCGCAGATGGCGCGTCCTTTGCCCACTTGCTGCTTCACCTGTTCGACGGTCGAATCGATGAAGTGCTGCGGTGTCCATGTGGGTTTCGCACCGCAAATCTTGAAGATGAAGTTGCGCAGGATCTCGGTGCCGTGGCGCGTGTGGTGGACCTCAGGATGGAACTGCACGGCGAACCATTTCTTCGCGATGTTCTGGATTCCCGCGACTGCGTGCGCCGTTTTCGCCGTCAGTTCAAACCCTGGGGGCAACTCCAGCGCCTCGTCGCCATGCGACATCCACACCGGCTGGCGCTTCGCCAGTCCCTGAAACAGCGCCGACTCGGCGACGATGTCGATTTCCGCGTGGCCATACTCGCGCTTGTCCGCCGGACGCACCTTGCCGCCGAGCGTATGCACCATGAACTGCAGCCCGTAGCAGATGCCGAGCACGGGCAGGCCCAGTTCGAAGATGCGCGGGTCCGCCGGAGGGGCGTCTTTGTCGTAAACCGACCACGGCGCGCCTGAGAGCACGATTCCCACGGGAGCGCAGCTCTTGATCTCGCTGAGCGATGCCGTGCAGGGCAGCACTACGGAAAAGACGTATTGTTCGCGGATACGGCGCGCGATGAGTTGGGTATACTGCGCGCCGAAGTCGAGGATAACGATGGATTGATTGAGCGGGTCGAGCCTGGACGGGGTTTCCACGGATGAGTTTCTCAAATCAGGTGGCGCGTGTAAAGGACTGTGTCGCAGAGACGTTGCTTGCAACGCTTTGCCGGCAGCTTCCACTCGTAGGCAGATTTGTGCCTCGCCCAGCAAGACGTAAAGAGCTACGTCTCTACGATCAGGTTGGGGACATCGCTCAGGATCAGTTCATCGCGGTCGATGGAGGTACGCGGAGGGGGAGTTGGCAAAGTCGCGGATTCAGAAAGAGTCTCTGGCATTTCGGCGATGCAGATGTATCCGGCGAGGCGCGCCATGTACAACCAATCGGCGAGCGCAAAATATGCGAGCGCAACAAAGATGACGGCGGCGATTATGAGCCGCGTGGGCCCAACCCGGACGAAAGCCAGCGGAAAGGAAACAGCCGTTGTGGCCACGCTGAAGGCAGCGAGGTGCGCCAGTCCGGTCCAGGTGCTGACTGCGAATACTGGCCCCGAACGTTCCCGCATAAAAGTGACGGCGGCGGAAAGCGCGCTCAATGTGTCATCGCCATTGCGGATGGCGAAGATGCTGGCCAGTGAGAGCAGCCAATTCAGCGCCCCACCGACAATGCAGATCAATGCGGCCAACGGAAGAAAAAGGATGAAAGCAACGCCGGGATGAGGCGTTGCGGCGGGAGATGCGAGGCCACCCAGAACTGCCGCGCCGGCAAAGGCGAGCAGCGCGGCCAGCGCCAGGGCAACGCGCAAGACGTTGAGCCCGATCAGGGAGCGCAACGGCCGTGGCTTAGCCGGGTCATCTGTCGCGTCATCCATGGTTGAGGCATCACGGAAAACTTCTTTATGGAAGTAATCAAGCAGCGCGCGGACTGTGGTTGTGCGGCCGAGGGAAGCGGCGGCGATCCAGAGCAACGACAAGGCGAGCAGCGCGAGCAGCACGGCCAGCACAGCTCGATTCAGGCTGCCGCGAAGGATGTGCGCGATGGCTCGTCCCACTAACAACGGTTGCCTTGTCGAGAGCAGAGCCGCGTCGGCGTTGGTGACCGGCAGCGAGTCGAGATATTCGACGAACGAAAAAAGAAACAATGCCCAGGCCACTGCGCCGACGGTCCAGCGCCACGTGATCTCGGCGAAGGTGAGCGAGGGGCGGCGAAACGCAGCGCGGAAACCTTCGAGCGTGGGGGATGGCAAGCTCATTCACCGATGCTGATTAGGATACCGCACGTTGGCAAAGTATGGGCATCGGAGCGGAGTCGCCAGGAGGGACCACTTCCATTTTTAATTTAAAAATATACGTATTGCGCCCGATGATATCTGCGACCGACCGCGTGAGATGAGCATCTGTTGAAAGTAGGAAGCAAGAATACCTCAGGAGGAAAATAGAAATGAAAGTTGTAGCATACTTCGCTTCATTCGCAATGTTGACGCTTGTGCTTTCAGTGAGCGCGTTCGCAAAGGACAGTCACTCGCGGAAGTTCACGCTGCCAGATACGGTGCGGGTTGGTTCTGCACAGCTCACCCCTGGCAATTACGAGGCCGAGTGGAATGGGCCAGCCAACAACGTGAAGGTTGACATCCTGCAAAACCACAAGATCGTTGCCACAACTGAGGGAAAAATCCAGACCATGCAGCGGCCTGCGCCTTACGATTCGGTGACCACAAAAACGCTCAAGGACAATACCAAACGGCTCGATGAGATCGAGTTTGGGAACCACACCGATGCTTTGGTGCTGGGGGGAGAATAAGGCGGCCTTACCGATTTGAAAGCGGGCCGCACTCGCGAGCCCGCTTTTTCCTGAATTATTTCACGACGACATTGACCAGTTTGCCGGGAACAAAGATTTTCTTCACGACCTGCTTGCCGGCGATCGCGGACTGCACTTTTTCGTCGGCCAGCGCGTGTTCGAGGACGAAATCTTCGGTCGCATCGGCGGGCACAACGACGCGGCTGCGCAGCTTGCCGTTGATCTGCACGGGGATTTCGAGTTCTTCTTCCTTTGCGAGCGCAGCGTCGTACTTGGGCCAGGGAGCTTTGAGCAGGTTTCCTTTTTCGCCCAGCATCTCCCAGAGTTCGTGGGCCAGATAAGGAGCAAAAGGCGCGAGGAGTAGGACGAGATTGCGCTGCACCTCGGCTTGAAGGGGGACCGGGATCGGTTCGCCTTTCACAAGTTCTCCGGTATTCGGGTTGGTCGTGTCTTTGTTGGCCAACATCCTGCGATTGGCGTCGTTCAGTAACTCCATGATCGCCGAGACGCAAGTGTTGAAGTGCCAGCGTCCCTGGAAGTCGTCGGTGACGCGCTTGATGGTCTGGTGAAGCTTGCGCTGGAGACTGCGCGCTGATGCGCTCATTTGCGCAGGCAGCGGAGCGTGCCAATCACTGTCAGGCGGCTTGGCGTACTCCTTGAAGAATCGCCACACACGGCCCAAGAAGCGCTGAATGCCTTCGATACCGGAGTTCTGCCAGTCGAGGTCGCGGTCCGGAGGCGCAGCGAACAAACTGTACAAACGTGCAGCATCAGCCCCGTAGCGCGCGACCATTTCATCCGGGCTAACGACGTTGCCCAGGCTCTTCGACATTTTCGCGCCGTCTTTGATCACCATCCCTTGCGTGAACAAGCGCTCGACCGGTTCGCCGTTGGTGATGAGTCCCATGTCGCGCATGAACTTGGTCCAGAAGCGCGAGTAAATGAGGTGCAGGATGGCATGCTCGACGCCGCCGATGTACTGGTCGATGGGGAACCAATATTGCGCGGTCTTCGAATCGAACGGTGCGTGGTCATTGTGCGCGTCGGTGTAGCGGTAGAAATACCAGGACGAATCGACGAAGGTGTCCATGGTATCGGTTTCGCGGCGCGCCGGGCCGCCGCACTTGGGGCAAGTCGTGTTGACGAACTCCGGCAATTTGCCGAGAGGCGATCCGCCGGCGAGCGTGATCTCGACGTTTTCCGGCAAGATTACGGGCAAATCTTTTTCCGGCACGGGGACGATGCCGTCTTTTTCACAATAGAGCATTGGGATCGGTGTGCCCCAATAACGCTGGCGGGAAATTCCCCAATCTTTCAGACGATAAGTAACGGTGGCCTTGCCGAAACCGTTCTGCTCGGCGAACGCGGACATCTTCTTAATCGCATTGGCGCACTCGAGTCCGCTATAGGGGCCGGAGTTGATCAACATGCCCTCGTGCGCGACAAACGGAAGCGGCGGCTCGGTTACGGTCTCTTCCTGATCTCCGCAGACGGGAAGAATCACGAGGCGGATTTCAAGTTTGTATTTCTTCGCGAACTCGTAATCGCGCTCATCGTGCGCCGGCACGCTCATGATGGCGCCGGTGCCGTAATCCATGAGAATGTAGTTTGCCACCCAGACGGGAACCTTTTCGCCCGTGAAAGGATTGAGGGCGTAGCGGCCGGTGGCGACACCGTGCTTCTCGATCTCGCCAACGTCGCCTAATTCTTTGGCTTTGCGCTGCTCGGCGATGAGTTGATTGACCTTGGCGCGCAAGTCAGGATTGTTGGCCGCGAGATCGGCGACGATGGGATGCTCCGGTGCGAGTATGACCGCGGTGGCGCCGTAAATGGTATCGAGGCGCGTGGTGAAGACGCCGATGGTCGCGCCCGCGGGTCCGAAGCCGTGGTGGGGCTGAGTGTAGTCGAGCTTGAAATCGACCAGCGCGCCCTCGCTGCGGCCGATCCAGTTGCGCTGCATGGTGCGCACTTTCTCAGGCCAGCCCTCGAGCTGATCGAGATCGCGCAACAATTCGTCGGCATACTTGGTGATGCGCAAGAACCACTGCTCGAGTTCGCGCTGTTCGACCAGAGTCCCTTCGTGGCGCCAGCAGCAGCCATCGACGACCTGCTCGTTAGCGAGCACCGTGGCGCATTGCGGGCACCAGTTGACTTTGCTCTTCTTGCGATAAGCGAGGCCTTTCTCGTAGAACTTGAGGAAGAACCATTGGTTCCAGCGATAGTAATCGGGCAGGCAAGTGGTGACTTCGCGCGACCAGTCGTAGGCGAAGCCGAGGCGGTTCATCTGCGCCTTCATTTTGGCGATGTTGCCAAGGGTCCACTGGCGCGGCGGGGTGTTGTTCTGAATAGCCGCGTTCTCCGCGGGCAAACCGAACGAATCCCAACCCATGGGATGAAGCACGTTGTAGCCATTCATCCACATATAACGGGCGAGCGCGTCGCCGATCGAGTAGTTGCGCACGTGTCCCATGTGCAGCGCGCCGGAGGGATAGGGCAGCATTTCGAGCGCGTAGTATTTCTTCTTAGTCGAGTCGGGCTCGACCGCGTAGAGCTGGGGAGTGTTTTGCCAGCGAGACGACCATTTGGTTTCTACGCGCTGTGGATCGTAGCGGCTGTCGTCGCTGCGCGGGCTAGCGCCGGCGGGCGTGGTTTCGTCTTGCGTCTTTTCTTGCGGCGGCATAAGAGATCGGCCAACGGGTAAACCTTAGATTTTACAATGAGGCGCTGAAGCGTGCGCGGAGATGTTCGAAAGAAGCTTTCCGCAGTAGACGTAGCAAGCTACGTTTCTACGATAGGACCAGACGCTTCAGGGCCTCGATGTTTCTGCGGTCGTCGCCGGGCTTGTCGATGGGAGTTTCGGCAATGAAGGCGGCATGGGCGAGGCGCAGGTCGTTGAGCAGGATGCGAAATGGCTCAATCCCGATCGTTCCTTTTCCGATGTGCTGATGCCGGTCAAGCCGAGATCCGCGGGCGGCTTTAGCGTCGTTGCAGTGAATGACTCTCACATTGTTCAGGCCAACGGTCGCGTCGAGATGGAGAAGAGTCTGGCAGATGCCTTCCTGGGTGACGATGTCGTAGCCGGCAACGTGCGTGTGGCAGGTGTCGATGCAGGCGGCGATGGGGACGATGCCGCGCAGGCGGTCGAT
This sequence comes from uncultured Acidobacteriaceae bacterium, assembly GCA_963832755.1. Classification (GTDB taxonomy): domain Bacteria; phylum Acidobacteriota; class Terriglobia; order Terriglobales; family Acidobacteriaceae; genus Sulfotelmatobacter. Next base: position 652,440 of record CAWHVM010000001.1, read on the forward strand.
GACTTCGGCGACTTGCTCGAAGCTGCCCCCGAGAGAAAACTCAGCGCCGGCCGTGTTTTCGATCAGGATGGTAAGGCCAGCTTGCGCAAGGTCGAGGTCTTGGGTCGCGGCAGCGATGGCGGCCGCGGTTTGCAGCAGTCCGGCTTCGCGGTCGGCCCCGCGGAATGAGCCGGGGTGCAGCACGAGATAGTCAGCGCAGACGGCGAGAGCGCGTTCCACTTCGCCGCGAAACGCCTCCACCGACTTCTTGAGAAACAGTGGATTCGAGCTGGCGAGATTCACCAGATAGTTGGTATGAATGACCAGCGGCTTGAGATTGTATTGGGCACGCAGACGAAACATCTGCTCGCACAACGGATAGCTGAGTTCGTACGGCGCCCACTGGCGCGGGCTGGAAGAAAAAATCTGAAGCGTGTTGCAGCCGAGGCGGTAGGCGCGTTCGGCGGCGTTGTGAATTCCTCCGGCGGTCGAGGTGTGAATGCCGATGCGGCGGGAAGTTAGGCGGGGCGGGCGTTTGGGCGCGGGCCGGACGAGGATGTCGTGTTCGCGTGAGATGGAGCGCGGCATGAGAAAAGTATAATCGGCCGATCTGCGGTTGGATTTTGCATCGTGCCTCCTGTGAATGAAAGCACCGCCGATCGTAGGACGTAAATACGGGAAGATGCTCCGTTTGCGGTGCAGAGGCTGGCAACGGTAGACTTAACGTTTCGCCGCCGTGTGGCGAATGAAGCGAGTCAGGGGAATCTATGTTAGTGGTCATGAAGGCGCACGCCACCGAAGAGCAGGTACGCGGCGTCTGCGAAAAAATCGAGAAGCTGGGTTATCGCGCGCACGCCATGCCGGGCGCCCAGCGCACTGCCATCGGCATCACCGGAAACAAGGGCGAAGTGGAGCAGGGCACGCTGGAAGAAATGCCGGGCGTGCAGGAAGTGATTAAGGTTTCAAAGCCTTACAAGCTGGTGAGCCGGGATATTAAAGAAGAGAACACGGTGATTCGCTTCGCGGGCACGGAGGCGACGATCGGCGGCACGGGGCTCGCGATTGTCGCTGGGCCGTGTGCTATCGAGAGCCGGGAGCAGGCGTTTGCCGTGGCTGAGCGCGTGCACCGCGCGGGCGCGCAGTTTTTTCGCGGCGGCGCCTACAAGCCGCGGACTTCGCCGTATTCATTTCAGGGATTGGGCGAAGAGGGTCTGCGCATCATGGCCGAGGTTCGCCAGCAGTTTGGCATGAAGATTATTACAGAAGCGATCGACAACGAATCGCTCGATCTGGTGGAAGAGTATGCGGACGTGATCCAGATTGGGGCGCGCAACATGCAGAATTTTTCTTTGCTGAAGCGCGCGGGGCGGGCGAAGAAGCCGGTGCTGCTGAAGCGCGGCATGTCGGCCACGCTGGAAGAATTTCTGATGGCTGCGGAATATATTTTGAGCGAAGGCAATTACAGCGTGGCGCTGTGCGAGCGCGGCGTGCGCACGTTTGCCGACCACACGCGCAACACGCTCGACCTGAGCCTGGTTCCTGCGGTGCAGCGGTTGAGTCATCTGCCGATTTTTGTCGATCCCAGCCACGGCACGGGCAAGCGCAATAAAGTCACGCCGCTGTCGCGCGCGGCCGTGGCTGTGGGCGCCGATGGATTGATGGTGGAAGTGCATAACAAGCCGGATGAGGCGATGTCGGATGGTCCGCAGTCGCTGTTTCCCGATCAGTTCGATGAGTTGATGGCGCATGTGCGACAGATCGCGGCCGTGGTGGGACGGACCGTGCCGGGGATTGGAGTTAGGGAGACGGTTGGGGTTAGTTTACCTACGTAGCATCCCAGCCTGGCGCAATATTCTCCGTTGTGTGTATAATCAGATAATCTGATTTTATGAAAAAGACACCAATTTCGGTAACCGATGCCGCCCGCAACTTCGCCGATTGCGTGAACCGCGTTCGCTACCAGAATGTGACGTTCGTGCTGCTCAAGAATGGCACGCCGGTGGCGCGCATTGTGCCAAATGACACCAAAACCTGCACAGGCAGCGAATTGGCGGAGGCGTTGCGCGGAGTTAAGTTATCTACCGAGAACGCCAAGGCCTGGTATAGGGACTTGCGGAAAGGCCGGAAGATTCTCAAGGCCCCCGAAGACAAGTGGCAATAATTCTGGACACCAACGTCATTATTCGGGGCGAGCGCGGAACCTTCGACCTCAGTCGTTGGCTGGCTTCTGTGGGAGACGAGGAGTTCCAGATTGCGGCGATTACGATCGCTGAGTTGTGGCACGGCGTAGAGCGCGCATTGAGCGCGTACCGGGTCGAACGACAAGACTACATTCGCAAAATCTTGAGTTTAGTGAAGATCCTCCCCTACACTGAAGCGACTGCGCTGGAACACGCTCGCGTCTGGGCGGCGTTGGAGTCCTCCGGCACAATGATCGGATTTTATGATCTGATCGTGGCAGCCACGGCTTTGGAAAGTGGAAGCGCGGTAGCGACTTTCAACCAGCGTCATTTTGCCCGAGTACGCGGACTCAAGGTGATCGAACCAAGGATATGAGGTGCACTGGATTAAGAATGGTCATTTTCGCCGCCGCGCTGCTGGCCTATCCCTGCGCGCTGCTTGCCCAGCGCGGTGCCGGCGGCGGGCACGCTGGGGGCGGCACTGCGGGCGGCGGGGGATTGAGCAGCACTGGCAGAGCGACCGGCGTGGATGAGAAGGATGACTTGAAGGATTTTCACCTTGTCCTGGCCGTGCAAGCCACCAGCCAGCAGATCGCCGAGTACGCGGCCATGATGAAGAACACGGAAGCCGCGAAAGCAGAATTGAAAAGTTTTCTGGAGCAACTCGGCAAGCCGGAGAGCGCTTCGGATCTTGCCAGCCGGGGTGCGGGGGTTGAGCAGGCCATCGAAACGGCGCGCACGGGAGACAAAAAGTTTCTCGACGGATTTTCCGAACCGCAGAAATCCGGTCTGAAAGAAATTATCAAAAGGCTGACGAAGGCCGATGCCGACCTGGCGCAACAGACCAAAGAACTGACCGAAAGATTGCGCGATACGAAAGCAACTGGCCAGCCGGTCGCGGCCTCAGCCGAAACTCTCGAACACGCGCTGACGAATTTTCAGAGCCAGCAGATCGCTCTGGGAGAAGAGATGAGCATCGGAGCCGAGAGCAAACAGGACTCCGCTTTCGATCTGCCGCCGGCGAAGAACTCGATGAGCTTCGCGGGTCAGCCGGTGGTGATCACAACCGCGGGAGTGATTTCCAAAGGTACGACAGAAGGCAGCCAGAGCACCTTTAAATTCGAGCTGACCGCCGACCTTTCGGACCTGCAGCAGAATATGACCGATGTCCTGCATACGCAGCTAGACACAGATGAACGCTGTGGGGAGCGGATTACGGTGCAGAGCGCGACTCTGGCGCCGGCGGACCCCGCCAGCCTGGTGGAGGTGCAATTGCACTTTGAGCGCTGGTCGTGCATGGGCGGGCAAGCGGGCGAAATTGCCGAGAGCAACGGCACGTTCGTAGTGAAGCTGACGCCGTCGGTAGGGGCGGATGGCGCTTTGCGGCTAACGCCTGAGATTGCGCGGGTCGATGCGGAGGGGTTGATCGGCGAGTTGCTGCGCACGGGTACTCCGGGAGAAACGCTGCGCGACAAAATCACGGATTCCATTTTTGCGGCCGTCCGCCGGGGAGCGGACTTCAACGCAACGCTTCCACCTGCGGCGCGGGGCGACGCGACACTCCATCGCGCGCAATTTCAAGGCACCGGCCTGGGCAAACTGCTGGTGGTGTTGGATGGAGAGATCAGGGTTTCGAACGAGCAGGCAGCATCACTGACTGACGAATTGAAGACCAGCGAACTGAAAGACCGGTCGTCCGCTCCGGCGTCCACCCGGGCAGCCGTGCCGCGCTAGTTGCCGCTGGAAGAACTTCTCTCTGGTAGTCTTATTTCTTCCAAAGAAGCGGATTCATCTTGCGCAAACTCCTTCTCATCGTCATGTTTCTGATTCCGCTCGCGGGTGGGCTGGGATGGTGGTATTTTCGCGAGCAGGAGTTACCGGATTACGGACCGGCCTATCGCGAGTATGCCTACGTCACCAATGGCAAAAGCAATACGGTCAGCGTGATCGATCTGCGGACGTTTGAGCCGGCAACAACCATCGCTGTCGGCATGGAGCCGACCGGGGTTGCGGCCAACAGCAGGAAAAATGAAATCTATGTAGTCAACACGGGTTCGAACAACGTGAGCGTGATCGACGCCGAGAAGAACGCGGTGGTGGCCACGATCGGTGTGCACGGGAAGCCCTACTTCATCGATGTTTCGCAGGATGGCAAGCGCGCTTATGTGGCGAACTCGGGATCGGCCAATGTATCGGTGATCGATCTGGAGAAGCGCGTGGTTCTGGGCAATGTTCACGTGGGCGCTGCGCCGGGACTGGCGCGGGTTTCGCCGGATGGCGCCACTGTGGTGGTTTCGAATCGCGGGGACAACACGGTTTCTGTGATGGATGCGAAACTGCTGCGGGTGCGGGCAACGTTGCCGGTTTGCCGGCAACCGGAAGACATCGCCATCCTGCCGGATTCGAGCAAAGCGTTCGTGGCTTGCTCCGGTTCGTCGCAGGTGGCATCCATCGCGCTAAAAAACAGCGATGCGACCAGCGACCGCGTGCTGGCCTTGCTGGATGTGGGACGCACGCCGGTGAGTCTTGCGCTGAAGCCGGATGGCGGCGAACTGATCGTGTGCGATTTCGATTCCGACAGCATTTCGATCATCGAGACGGGAAACGACGAGGTTGGCAGCAGTGCGCTCATTGGGCAAAATCCGACGCACGCTGTCGTCACACTTGATAACTCCAGGCTATATGCCAGCAACTTCGGCTCGAACAGCATAGCCGTCTATGACATTGATATGGGCCGGAGAATCGCGACCGTCGCGGTGGGCAGCCGTCCCGATGGCCTGGCGTTGTCTCAGGATCAGAAGTATCTTCTCGTGCTGGATACACAAGCAGGCAACGTCACAGTAATCCAAAAGCGCACGCCGCGCAAACTGGAGCCAAGTGAGTATTCGCTGCTAACCATGATTCCAGTAGGCGTGCAGCCGAATGCGATTGTGGTGAAGGCATTTATGATCACGCCAGCGAAAAAGTAGCGTTCTAAATTGCCGGCAGAATTTGTCCAGTGAGCTAGGTCGGGATTTTCAGGATCAGATAAGCGCCCACCAGCGCGAAGAGCAGGTCCGGCGACCAGGCGGCCAGCGCCGGCGGCAACTGGCTGATGTCCCCCATCGCTTCGAACAGCCGCGACACCACGGTGTAGACCACGGCAATTCCCACCGCGACTGCAACTCCCGTAATGGCGCCTTTCTTGGACGCTGAAAGAGAGAAGGGAACGGCGAGCGCAGCCATGATCAGCGTGATCAGCGGGTAGGAGAGCTTTTTGTTTAACTGCACCCGGAGCCTCACCACATCGAATCCGCTTTGCTGCAGATCGCGGATGTAGCGGCGCAGTTCCTCATAGTTCATCTCCGAATACTGTTTCACTTCTTTCTTGAAGTAGGACGGCGCCTCGCTGAGCTGAGAGAAGGTGGAAACGTCAAAGGTGCGGTAGCCGGCGATGGCGGCGCCGCGCAAAGTGCGCTCCCAGCCTTGTTCGTAGATCCAGCGTCCCATGCTGTCAGCCCAGTGCGCGCGATCGGCGTGGATGCGCTGGGTGATGGCAAAACTGGCGGGGTCGAGCTGAAATACGGTGAGGTTGGCGAACTGATCGCGGTCTGCGTCAAAGAACTGGTAGTAGTAAATATCATTGTGCTGGCCGAAAATCCAGCGGCGGTCGGGACGCAGATAAGTTTGCGGCGGCTTCCCTTTGATCTGATTATGCAGAGCCTCCTGGCGTTTGTTGGTGTGCGGGAGATAGAACTGGTCGGCCAAGAACAGTCCCCCTGCCAGCAATGCGGCTGCGACCATCACCGGCGTGACGATGCGGTAGACGCTGGTTCCGGTGGCCTTGATGGCGGTGATTTCGTTGGAGCGGTTCATCAGCCCGAACGTGATCAGCACTGCCAGCAGCATGATCAGCGGGGCAACGCTGTAGAGCAGATAAGGAGAAGCGTTCAGGAGATATTCCACGACCACAACCGCAGGCGTCTGATTGTGCAGGATGTCGCCCAGCAACTCGAACAGAGTGAATACCTGCATCAGGACGAGGAATGCGGCGACGATCATCCCCAGGTAGAGAAAAAAATCGCGCAGGACGCAGTCATCGAGCAGCGTGGGGAAGCTGGCGCTGAAGACTCTTCTCCGCGTGGAGGCTCGCTCGAAGGCATTGGTGGGGTCTCGGCGCTTGCGCCTGCGTTCCCGTGCGGGCGCATTCGCCGCAAGGCTTGCCGGAGTGTCGTTGCGCTTCCAGGCCAGCCGAATCGCCGAGAGTGATAGAGGCCGCCGCTCGGCTTGCCAGAGCAGAAATAATGCGGCTGCAAAGAATACAAGGTTGGCCAGCCACGCTCCGAATACGGGGCTGACGCGGCCTTGCTTGGCCAGCGAAACTCCGATCAGAGAAATAAAGTAGTAGACGAAGACCAGCACAATCGTGATTACAAATCCGCCGGACTTGCCGCTCTTCTTCGACGAGAGTCCCAACGGAATTCCGACCATCGCCAATACCAGGCATGCCGTAGGCAAGGCGAAGCGGTTGTGAAACTCGATCGAGTACAAGCGTGCGGTGGCGGGATCTAGGCTGGCAGCGCGCTCGCGCAGTGCCCGAGTGGGGATGGCTCGGTAGGGGACCTGTTCGTCCGTTTTGTTTTCAGACGAAGCCAGTTCGATCGGGATATCGGTCTGTTGGAACGTTGAGATCTGGTAATGGTCGGCTTGCGCGGGGTCAGTTTCGTGCGTGGAACCGTCGGTGAGATGCAGGTGCAGGCGGTCCTGGCCCTCGGGAACGAGGATGCCTTCGCGAGCCAGCGTAACGCGCGGATTGGCGGCGTCGGAAATGTCAGCTAAAAAAACGTCCTTCCAAACCGAACCGCCTTGCGCACTGTGCACATCCTGCACGTACAGCACGAGCTTGGGAAACCCTTCGTAGAACACTCGCGGCTGCACCTCGTAGGAGACTTGTGAACCTTTGAGTTGATCCTCGAGGCGTCCGAGCGAAGCGAGCGACCATGGAGCCAGATAAAGGCTGTTGACTAAAGCGAGGCCCCACGCGGCGGCGACAAAGATTGCGAGCACGCGGCCGAAGCTCCAAACTCCCATGCCGCTGGCGCGCATGGCAGTGATCTCGCTGTCAGCGGCGAGCCGGCTCAGCCCGATCAGAATCCCCACCAGCACACTCATCGGGATGGTGTAGGTGAGTGCGAAGGGGACAGTATAGAAGAAAATCTGCGCGACGCTCGGCAGGGGCGCGCTGGCGCGGACCACGAGTTCCAGAATGCGTCCCAGATCGCGGGTGAACAGAACGAAGGTGAAGATCGCCGCGCCGATGAGGGCGTGCGAGGTGACTTCACGAAGGATGTAGCGGGTGAGAATCCGCATGAGTGCGCTCTGAGGGCAGCATAGCACTAAAGGCAGTTGCCGGTTGCCAGTTGCCAGTTGCCAGTTCTTGCCGCTGGCGGTCTGTCTTAGGTGGGGATAAGAACCGCTCTAATGTTCCGACTGGAACATTTCACTTTGCAGAAAATTTGTGGGCGTAAGTCGTTGATTCCTCGTGCTGGCTCTTACGCGGGTCAATGAATTCAATGGGTTAGGCTGTGGAAGGAATGTCTACTTTCGAGGGGGTCCAATGCCTACTAAAGTAGACTTGACAGCGCGCGGCGTACTTTTAAAGGTACAGGGCTCGGATCCGGTTTTGGGGCTTGGCGAAGGGGTTGGTCTGTGGTAGGATTTCCTTGTTTCCTTTTATAAAGGAATTATGCTGGCTAAGAAGACCGTCAAGAACCAAATCACACTCCCCAAGGCAGTAATCACTCGCTTCAGTGGCGTGGAATACTTCGACGTGAGCACAGATGGGGAGTGCATTGTCCTGCGCCCGCTGCAAAGAAGCCGGGCCGACGAAGTACGAGCCCGGCTTGCCCAACTCGGCATTGAGGAACAGGATGTGACCGCGGCTGTTCCGTGGGCGCGCGAAAAGGCGTGAGCCGACGCGTCGTCTTCGATACCAGCACCGTTGTGTCAGCCCTTTTGTTTGCGAATGGCCGGCTGGCTTGGCTGCGTGAGCATTGGCGCGAGGGCGGTTGCGCGCCGTTGATCTCTCGCGCTACCGCCGCGGAACTTGCTCGGGTTCTCCGTTACCCAAAATTTGGACTCTCTTCGGACGATGCGGGAGAGCTGTTGGCCGACTATCTTCCTTGCTGCGAAGTGATCGAGTTGGCAGAAAGGTGCGCTTCGGTGTGCCGAGACGCCAACGATCAGATGTTTCTTGACCTGGCTCAGAGCGGTAGAGCCGATGTTCTGATTAGCGGCGATCGAGACCTGCTGGCGCTGGCTGGGCAAACAATGTTTCTGATTGAAGCTCCGGATGCATATCGTCGCAAAATGTCTGAGGTGCGATAGGACGCGGATTCGTGGCCTTTCGTATCCAACGCGACCACGGTTTATACTCTCTCGTCAGGGTCTGGCGCACCAAGGCGCTCAACCTAGAGTTCACGATGAAGAACACAGGTAAGCCCGTCCGTCTCGATAACCGCAGCTGCGTTTATTGCGGCGCTGATTTTGGACCTACGAAACGACCTACGAGGGAGCACGTTGTTGGGCTAAATTTTGTTCCCAGGGGAAGCTTCGAATCGAATGACTGGAACCTGATCGTTTGGGCCTGTTGGCGGTGTAACCACGAAAAGTCAAAGCTCGAAGGCGAAATCTCAGCCATAACCTTGCAGCCAGGCCTCGGTACGGCTCGCCCGGACGAGAGGCTCAACTCACTCGTGCAAAGGAAGGCGGCCAAGACTCTTAGCGCTGCCACAGGAAAGACGGTGCAGGAGAGCGCAGAAAAGGTCAGCTTCACGCACCGATACTCACCGGCCGTCTCGATGACATTCGGGTTCACTGCGCCGCCGCGATTGCTCGACGCTCGCGTTGCGGCTCTCGCCGGCGCCCAGATCGGAGCGTTTTTCTATCTCATCACCTACGACGACGCGCAAAGACGGGGGTCGCTTCTTCCTGGGGGAGTTACATGGTTTACCTTCGCTCAAGAGTCCGACTGGGGCAACGCACAGCTCCTCGCCTTTGCCTCCCTTACTAGGACTTGGAAGGGGCGCGTTGGCGGTAATGCGGCGAAGGGCTACTTCCGCATTGTGATCAGGCGGGAACCTTCAGGGATCGGCTTGTGGTGCTTCGCTTTGGAATGGAACAAGAGTTACCGCATTGTTGGTTTCTTCGGCGATAGAGGCTCAAGCCTCCGGCACGTCGAAGCCTTTCCGCCTTTCGAGTGGTCACGGCTGGATCAAACGACCCGGTGTCGGGAGGAATCTCCATTAGGCCAGTTGGAGGATGTCCTGTTTGAGTGCCAGTTTGAAGACTGAAGCTCCAGACGGGGCGCCCGCCGGGCTATGGGATTATCTTCCGCGCGGGCCTGCCATGACCGTCCTTGCATCCGACATGCGCCGCGCAACTTGTATCCGGCTCGGTCTCGTGTTCTGTCAGAAAATTTACCCACTCCTCGTTGCCTTGAGTTGCTCCAATCAACGCAAGCCATGCCTTGTTAGCGATGGCCATGGTCTGGAGCTTGCGGTTCGTGGAATAGCGGCTCTCCATTTCCGCATAGAATTTCAGGTCGATTGCCGCGAAGCCCAGCGCCATCTGTTTCTCCGAGAGCGCGATCATCTCCTTGGCGGAGGGAGAAAAAACTGGGCCGGAAGGAGTCTCCACGATTCGTGTGGAGCGGCTGAGCGCTTCAAAGTTTTCCTGGACTCTGTCCGCTTCCTTCTCCTTCTCTGATGCTTCAAGTAGCGCCTGGCGTGCGCGGGTGATAGCGCGAGTTCTTTCGGTGCGGTAAGCACCGTACAGTCGGAGTCCAGCGAAACCGATGAGGACTATTGCAACTGCCACGATAATTGTCTTGATCTTCACGGGCGCCTGGTCCAGCGTTCTGCTATCTCACCTGTGGGTGTCCATCGATCTATCCGGCTTTCAGAAACAGCGCCGCCAGCGGCGGCAGCGTTAGCTTCAGCGAATAGGGGCGGGCGTGGACTGGTTCCTCTTCGGCATGAACTCCGCCGAGGTTGCCCACGCCGGTGCCGCCATATTCCAAAGCGTCGCTGTTGAGCAGTTCGCGCCAGTAGCCGCCCGCCGGCACGCCCACACGATAGCCAACGCGCGGGATCGGCGTGAAGTTACAAACAATGAGAACAGTATCCCTTGGAGATTCGCTCTTGCGCAGTAACGAAATCGTGCTGGTCATGTTGTCGTTGCAATCGACCCACTCGAAGCCCGCAGGATTGTTGTCGAGCACGTGCAGCGCCGGCTCGCTGCGGTACACGCGGTTCAACTGCCCCACCCAGTTCTGCAGGCCGCTGTGGACTGGATACTGCAGCACATGCCACTCCAGGCTGGTGTCGTGCGCCCATTCGCGAACCTGGCCGAACTCGTCGCCCATGAACATCAGCTTCTTGCCGGGCTGCGCGTACATGTATCCGAACAAGAGCCGCAGGTTGGCGAAGCGGTCGCGCTCGCTGCCCGGCATCTTGCCGATCAGCGATCCCTTGCCGTGGACCACCTCGTCGTGGGAAAGCGGCAGCACGAAATTTTCATGAAACGAGTACAACATGCGGAAGGTGAGTTTGCTGTGGTGATACCTGCGGTGAATGGGATCCTGCTTGAAGTATTCGAGCGTGTCGTGCATCCATCCCATGTCCCACTTCAAGCCGAAGCCGAGGCCGCCCAGATACACTGGCCGCGAAACCATGGGATAAGCCGTGGACTCTTCCGCCGTGGTCTGGATGTCAGGGTGCTCTTTATAAGCTTCCTGGTTGAAGCGGCGTAGGAAGTCGATGGCTTCGAGGTTTTCGCGTCCGCCGTATTTGTTGGGAATCCATTCGCCCTGGTTGCGGGAATAATCGAGATAGAGCATGGAAGCGACCGCATCCACACGCAGGCCGTCCACGTGATATTTGTCAAACCAGAACATGGCGCTCGACATCAGAAAGCTGCGAACTTCGGTGCGTCCGTAGTTGAAGATGTGAGTCTTCCAGTCGGGATGGAAACCCTGCCGCGAATCCGCATGTTCGTACAGGTGCGTGCCATCGAAGTAGGCCAGGCCGTGCGCGTCGGAGGGGAAGTGCGACGGTACCCAGTCGAGGATCACGGCGATGCCGTGCTGGTGCAGGTAATCGACCAGATACATGAAATCTTGCGGCGTGCCGTAGCGCGACGTGGGAGCGAAATAACCCGTCGTCTGGTATCCCCAGGAACCGTAGTAGGGATGCTCCATCACCGGCAGGAATTCGACGTGCGTGAAACCCATGCGTCCGACGTGCTCGGCCAGACGCGGCGCGGTCTCGCGGTAGGTTAGCGGGCGATTGTGTTCTTCGGGAACGCGCATCCAAGAGCCGAGGTGGACTTCGTAAATGGCGTGGGGCGCGCGCAGCGAATTGCGGGCGGCACGCTTCTCCATCCACTCGCGGTCGTTCCACTGGTAGTCGAGGTCCCACAGCACGGAGGCAGTGCGGGGAGGCTTTTCGTGCAGAAGGCCGAGGGGATCGGCTTTGTCGACGCGGTAGCTGTGGCGTTGCGACTCGATGTGGAATTTGTAGAGCGCGCCTTTGGTCACTCCTGGGATGAAGGCTTCCCAGATCCCAGAGGAGCCGCGAGGAATGAGCTGGTGGGCGCGTGGGTTCCACGCATTGAAACTGCCGATTACCGAAACTAGGCGAGCATTGGGCGCCCACACGCTGAAGACCGCGCCCGCTACGCCATCGCGCGAGACCATATGCGCGCCCAGGGTTTCGTAGAGGCGATAGTTGCTGCCTTCGTTGAACAGGTAGAGATCCTGATCGGAGATGAGCGTGATGCGGTGGGGAGGGGCGGGAGTGGGGGTGTCGGGCATTTTGCGCGTTTCTAGTGTACCGGAAGATGCGCGTGAGAACACTGGGGTTGGGTGCAGCACTGCGTCCTTCTGTGCGACCAAGCATCCCGAAGCCCCATGCTATCCTGACCTTTCCAGCCATGCCCGTCCTGCGTCTAATCCTTCTTTGGCATCAGCACCAGCCTTTCTATAAAGATCTGGTGACCGGCGAATATCGCCTGCCGTGGGTGCGGCTGCATGGTCTCAAGGATTATTACGGCATGGTGAAGCTGCTGGATGAGTTTCCCAACGTTCACCAGAACTTCAATCTGGTGCCGTCGCTCATCACGCAGATTCAGGACTACGTTGCAGGCACGGCGCAGGATCCTTTTCTGAACGTCGCCGCCAAACCCGCCAAGGATCTAACGCAGAAGGAGCGGGTATTCGCCCTGCAGTATCTATTTCAGGCGAATCACGCCAACGTGATTGGCCGCTATCCGCGTTATTGGGAATTGCTAGAGCGGCTGCGCGAGCACGGGTATAACGCCGAGAAGGCCGAAAGATATTTTGAGCCGCAGCACTTCACCGACTTGCAGGTGCTGTCGCAGATCGCTTGGTTCGACGAGTTCTTTCTGGAAGATAAAGACGTTGCGGCGCTGGTCAAGAAAGAACGCAACTACTCGCTGGAAGATCAGAAGTTCGTGATCAAACGCGAAAAAGAATTGCTGGGGCGGGTTCTGCCCGCGCATGCCGCCGCGGCGAAGAAAGGCTCGATCGAGATTTCGGCCACACCTTTTTATCATCCGATTCTTCCTCTGGTCTGCGACACCAACGCGGGAGCGGCTTCGTCGCCGGGCCTGCCTTTGCCGCAGAATCGGTTTCGGCATCCCGAAGACGCGCGCGAGCAACTGGTGCGCGCGCTTGATCTTCATCAGAAGGTATTTGGGGTGCGTCCGCAGGGTGTGTGGCCGTCGGAGGGCAGCGTGTCGGAAGAGGTGCTGGCGATTGCGCACAATCTCGGCATCAAGTGGATGGCTACCGACGAAGGAGTGCTCGGTCGCAGCACCGGCGTGTTCTTTCAGCGCGACGGCAACGGCCGGATGCCCACGCACCTGGCCGAGCGGCTCTACAACATTCACCGCTATGAAAATGGCCAGACCACCATGCACATGGTGTTTCGCGACCACACGATTTCGGATCTGATCGGCTTCGTCTATTCGGGGATGGATCCACACGAAGCTGCTGGACATTTGCTGCGCAACATTAAAGACGCGGCGCAGCCGGTGCTGGCGCAAGGGCGCGACGCCGTGGTTTCGGTAATCCTCGACGGCGAGAATGCCTGGGAATACTATCCGAAGTCGGGGCGGGAATTTCTGCGGCGATTCTACGATGCGCTGCAACGCGAGCCAGATCTGGAGGCGGTTACGGTTTCGGAGGCGATTGCCCGCCATCGCAACTTCGCGCCTCTCAAGTCTCTGGTGCCGGGTTCGTGGATCAACGCGAACTTCGACGTTCTGGATCGGCGCTCCCGAAGATAACCGCGCCTGGGACTATCTGCACCACGCGCGCGAATTTTATGCGCAGAATGCGGCCCGAGCCAGCGAAGCGCAACGCAAGCTGGCCTTCGAAGAAATTCTGATTGCGGAGGGCAGCGACTGGAACTGGTGGTACGGACCGGAACACCACTCGGCCAACGACCGGGATTTCGACGAGCTTTACCGCAAACATCTTTCGAATGTTTATCAGGCGCTGGGCGCGACGCCGCCCGATTATCTCGCGCAACCGATCACAGCCGCCGAAGTGCGTCCGGCGTTCATGCCGCAGACCGCCTACATTCATCCCCGCGTCGCCGGGGACAAGATTCGCTACTTCGAGTGGATGGGCGCGGCCATTTTCACCGCCGATCAGCGCGCCGGCGCGATGCACGGAAAACAATTCCTGCTGGATTCGGTTTATGCCGGGATCGACAGCACATTCGTCTACGGACGATTGGATTTTGCCGGGCAGGTTCCGGAGATGGAGTTCGATCTGGTGGTGAACCTGGAATCGTGGGCGAGCGGAGAAGCGCGGGCGAGGCGGACTCTGCGGCTCGATGCCAAAGTGGAGGACCGCAAGCTGACGGGATGGAAGGTGGAGGGCCTGGAAGAGCCGGCGTTAGCCGCATCGTCCAAGAGCGAAGACAGCGCCAAGGCAGCTCTGGTGCGCAACTTTGAGTTCCGCCTGCCTCTGAGCTGGCTGCTGGCGGCGCCGAGTTCGGCTGCGAATCCTCAGCGGACTGCTGAAAAGACGGGCGCGGTTGCGATCGCTGCCACCAGCCGTCTGCGGCTGCGCTTCAGCCTTTGGCACAATCGTCTGCCGGTGGACGCATTGCCGGTGGAGGGTTGGATCGAACTGCAGTTAGTAAGCGAAGCGGAGTTGGCGGCGGGGATGTAGGAGCGGAAGCGTGCCGTTTCTTAGGAAAAACAAAAGGCCGGAGGCGTATGCCTCCGGCCTAAGGAATCTGAAATCGCTTTACTGTCCCGCGCTAGCCACGGCCGTGGTCATCGCCAACGGCCGATTGAGTTCGATCGTCAGTCCGGTGCCGGCGCGCAGGACCGCCGAACGGTGCTTGCTGAGCCAGTGAACTCCAGTGGAGCCTGCGCCTATAGCGCCGCCAATGAGCACTCCCGGAGGACCGCCAATGAGTCCTCCGATCAGCATACCGCCTGCCGTGCCGCCGCCGGTTTCTAGTTGATCGCGGCGGTCGTGACCCGATCCCTTGAACTCGCCTTCGCGATTTACGTCGGTGTCGCGTCCCGCGTCGGTGTCGACCAGAGTGGCATCGAGGAAGAATCGTTCGCCTGTGGGCAGGACCAGGGTTTCAGGCAAAATGCCGATGGTCGGCTTGCCCGCAATGCGGCGTGGTTCGGATACTCGGGTGACGCGGCCTTCGATCATCGCTCCGGCCGGAATTATGGTCTTGCCGTTGAGCATTACGGGCTGCGTCAGCCGCGCCTGGAAGGGATCACCCGCTTTGTTGCTGAAGGTGGCGAGCGTGGTCTCAAGCTTGACCATTAGTGCCGTGCCCGCTGGAACCGGCGAACTGGTTTGCGCCGCGGCCATGGTACTCATGCCGGAGCACGCCAGCAGCACGATGCAGGGTAGAACTATCCGCTTCTTCATGATTCCTCCTCAGGGAGTTAGAACCCCTAAGTCTCTCAATTGTTGCCTTGACTCTAGCCCAGGCGGACGACCGGGACAACATGCATCCGAGCCAGGGAACCAGCGAAGATAAGGGGATGGGAGGATGCCAGTCGCGTGCCCCCAAGTGAGCCGAAACATCTGAGCCGAAAGGTGATACGATTTCTTCTGCCCCTTCGATGACCCCGCCCTCGACCATCGCCCACTACAAAATCACCACCAAGCTGGGTGAGGGTGGCATGGGCGCCGTCTACCGCGCCACTGACACGAAGCTGGCTCGCGATGTGGCCATCAAGGTCCTTCCCGATTCCCTGGCCGGCGATGCTGACCGCCTGGCGCGCTTCACGCGCGAAGCTCAGGTTCTGGCATCGCTGAACCACCCCAACATCGCCGCGATCTACGGGGTGGAGAGTCGCGCCCTCATCCTCGAACTGGTCGAAGGACCCACGCTCGCCGAGCGCCTCGCGCAGGGGCCCGTTCCCGTGGAAGAGGCGCTGCCGATTGCGCGGCAGATCGCCGAGGCCATGGAATTTGCGCATGAGCGCGGCGTCGTCCACCGCGATCTGAAGCCGGCGAACATCAAGATTCGCAACGACGGAACGGTGAAAGTGCTGGACTTCGGCCTGGCCAAGGCGCTTTCGCCGGAAGGGGTGAGCGGATCGTCGGACGCGATGAACTCCCCGACGCTCACTGCCCGCGCCACGCAGATCGGTGTGATTCTGGGCACGGCCGCGTACATGTCTCCGGAGCAGGCCAAGGGCAAGAGCGTGGACCGCCGCGCGGACATCTGGGCGTTCGGAGTAGTCGTGTTCGAGATGCTCACGGGCAAGCGCGGCTATCAAGCCGAAGACGTGTCCGATACGCTGGCCGCCGTGCTGACGCGCGAGCTCGACTGGACGGCTCTTCCGGCCGATACGCCTCCGCGGTTGCGCACGCTGTTGCGCGACTGCCTGGCGCGCGATCCGAAACAGCGGTTGCGCGACATCGGCGAAGCGCGGCGTGTGCTCGATCAAGTGATCAGTGGCGCGCCAGATTCCGGGGCCGCTGCGTCGTCCGCGAATGTTGCGGCACCCACGCACACCCCGGTCTGGCACCGTGCCCTCCCGTGGGCAATTGCGGTGCTCGCGGTCGTGGCCGCCGTTGCCATATTCCTATGGCGCGCAGGCACGAACGCGGGTGAAGCGCCCGAGTTGCGGCTGCAAATGGTGATGCCGGGCGACACCAACACCTTTGCGATCTCGCCTGACGGACGCTCCTTCGCGTTCTCCGCCACTGCAGCGAATGGCAATGGCGTTCAGCTCTGGCTCCGTCCTCTCGACTCCGAAGTTGCCAAACCGCTGGCGGGAACGGAGTCGAGCTTCATACCATTCTGGTCCCCGGACAACAAGTCAATCGGATTTTTCTCTCATCAGGCAATGAAACGAATTGATGTGGAAAGTGGGGCAGTGCAGACGCTCGCCGACGCGCCTACGCCGCGCGGCGGATCGTGGAATCGGGACGGCACGATTCTGTTTGCGCCCGCCGGCAACGGGCCTTTGTACCGGATACCGGCGACGGGCGGGAAACCGGAGCAGGTGACGCAGCAGCGGGCGCAGGATGCCAGCCATCGCTTCCCGCAGTTTCTGCCCGACGGGCATCATTTTTTGTTCTGGATTACCGGTCCACCGGATGTGCGAGGCGTCTACGTGGGCTCGCTCGACAGCAAAGAATTTCACCGGCTCTGCGTGGCGGATGGGTCCGCGGTATTCGTGCCTCCCAATCACATTCTTCTGGTGCGCGAACGCGTTTTGTACGCGCAGCGCTTCGATCCGGTGAAGATGGAACTTGCCGGAGAGCCGTTCCCGGTCACTTCGGGGCTTTCGGCCGATTGGACTAATTTCATGCGGGCCACAGCTTCCGACACGGGGTTGATCGCATATCGTCCCGATGAAACCACGCGGCGGCAGGTCACGTGGCTCGACCGTTCCGGCAAGCCTGCTGGGACGTCAGGCGAACCTGTGGCAGACGCGAGGTGGGGAGATCTCTCGCCCGATGGCCGCACGCTCGCGATCACGACCCGGCGGGGCGAGGGAGGGCCGTACGACGTTATGCTGATGGATATGTCGCGCGGCACCCTGACCCGTCTCACTGCGGAGGACAGCGGGGCAGCGATTTGGTCGCCGGATGGCACGCGGATCGCCTTCGAGTCGGAACGCGTCGGCCTGCTTGATCTCTATTGGAAGACCGTCGGCAGCGGCGGCCCTGATGAGGTGTTGTTCGTGTCGAAGGAAGCCAAGAACCTGTCGGACTGGTCGCCCGACGGCAAATACCTTCTGTTTTCCAGCCAGAGTCCCACCACGGCACGCGACGTGTGGGCTCTGCCGGTCGAACGGGGCTGATCGAAAACCATTTCCGGTGGCGCAAACCGCGGCCGAGGAGACGGATGGCAGGTTCTCTCCCGACGGCAAGTGGGTGGCGTACCAATCGGATGAGACTGGGCGCACCGAAATTTTCGTGCGTCCGTTCCCTGGGCTGGGCCCCGCAGTGCGCGTCTCGACCGACGGCGGGCAAGCGGCGTTCTGGCGCCACGACGGCAGGGAGTTGTTTTACAGAACGTCAGAAGATCAACTCATGGCCGTCTCGGTGAGCCCATCGAGCAAAGGCGCACTCGAATTCAGGCTGCCGAAATTGCTCTTCAAAGTAAAAGGCAGCGTTGTGCCGCAAACCGACGGCCAGCGATTTCTATGGCTGTCGCCGCGGGGCGACGTTATCCAGCCTCCAGTCACGGTGATCGTAAATTGGGCGGGTCAGCAGAAGTAGTCGGCGTGCCCGCGGCGTGCGCAGACCACAATTCACGAATAACATACTCAGATAAGGACGGTAGCACTGTTATGACAAATATCGGAGCAATTATGGGGCGCGAGGTGCTGGATTCGCGCGGCAATCCTACAGTGGAAGCGGAAGTGCAACTGGCTAGTGGCGTGGTCGGGCGTGCCATCGTTCCCAGCGGCGCATCGACTGGTGAGCATGAGGCCGTCGAACTGCGCGACGGCGACAATGCGCGTTTTCTCGGCAAAGGAGTTCTCAAAGCGGTCGAGAACGTCAACGGCGAAATCGCCGACGCGCTGGCCAACTGGGACGCCGCCGATCAGCGCGGGCTCGATCAGAAGATGATTGAGTTAGACGGCACGGAGAACAAAGGCCGGCTGGGAGCGAACGCGATTCTCTCGGTCTCCATGGCGGCGGCGCGCGCGGCGGCAGCCGAATACGGCCTGCCTCTCTATCGTTACCTCGGCGGCGCGGGTGCGAATATTTTGCCCGTGCCCATGATGAACATCCTCAACGGCGGAGCCCACGCCGACAACAATGTCGACTTCCAGGAATTCATGGTCATGCCGGTGGGCGCGCCGTCATTTTCCGAGGCACTGCGCTGGGGCGTTGAGGTTTTTCACACTCTCAAAGAAGTGCTGAAGAAGCGCGGCTACAACACCTCAGTCGGCGATGAAGGCGGCTTTGCGCCTTCTGTGAAATCGAATGTCGAAGCCATCGAAGTAGTGTTGGAGGCGATTCAGCAGGCTGGCTACAAACCGGGAGAGGAGATCGCAATCGCGCTCGATCCCGCGGCCAGCGAGTTTTATCAGGATGGCAAGTACGTCTTCAAAAAGTCGGACAAGTCGGCCAAGAGTTCTGACGACATGGTGAAGTTCTACGCCAAGTGGGTGAACGATTATCCGATCGTCTCGCTGGAAGACGGGCTCTCTGAAGAAGACTGGGACGGCTGGCAGAACCTGACCAAGGAACTCGGCAGCAAGATTCAGTTGGTGGGCGATGACATCTTCGTCACCAACATTCAGATTTTCGCCGAAGGCATCGAGAAGGGAATTGCCAACTCGATCCTGATCAAGCTGAACCAGATCGGTACGGTCAGCGAAACTTTGGATGCGATTGACTTAGCGCGGCGCAGCGGTTACACATCGGTGATCTCACACCGCTCCGGCGAAACGGAAGACACATTCATCGCGGACTTTGCCGTCGCCACAGGCGCGGGCCAGATCAAGACCGGCTCAGCCTCGCGCACCGACCGCATCTGCAAGTACAACCAGTTGCTGCGCATCGAAGCGGAGCTGGGCGACTCGGCGCGGTTCCTGGGGTTGAAAGCGCTAAACTACAAAGGATGATGTAACTTCCGGCTTCTAAACCAGGAGGCGCCCGATGCACGTGACCGTCGGACCCGCGTCTAGTTGGCGTTGGACTTTAATTGCTGCGGCTATCTCAATCGTGGTTATCGTCGCCGGGGAGACCTTGGTTCGCCGGATCTCGTCCCGGGAACCGGCCCTGAGTTACACCGCGCCCGAATCGCTGCCGTTCAACGGTGGAGGAAAGAACGTAGGAATCTACCAAGTTGAGGTGACTAATGAGGGAGACGCAGCGGCGGACAGCCTCACCGGTTTGGTGCGCGTACCGGCGGCCAGCATCGACAACCAGCGTGTGTCCGGCCCGGGAGCCTTGCCGATCGAGGCCAAGGTCGAGGGCGACACCTTGCGATTTTCAGCCCCCAGCCTGAACCCGGGCGAGACGATCCGGCTGTCGATCCTGGCTAGTTCTCCAATGGGACTTCCCACCGAACCGGAAGTGTCGGTAAGGGCGACAGGGGTCTCAGGCTTTCGCCGAGCGTCCGGCGGTTCCCGAGCGGACGCAATCTCCTTCGTTCCGACACTCGTCATAGCGACAGCTACCGCTGTTGTCATGCTGCTCCTACAGCTTGTGTTTCGTCGGCGCCGAGACGGACATAATCCCGCACCTCAGCAAGGCTGGGCCAAAGCGGCGAACGTTTTCTGGCTGGGCCACGACTTGCTGTGGAGTAAAAACGCGGCGGCATCGTGGGGAAATCGAGAAAGAATTCTGCACGGCCTGCGCCAATCGAGGCACCACGCGTCGGAGGTCGGCCTCTCGGATACGGACGCGTTTCGCCGCCTGGACAGCGTAGATCTGGCTGTGCGCAACATGGCAGATGCAGGTCTGACGGCTCAGTCGCGTCCGGGCATTGCCGCGCAGATAGAGCAGTTGCTCTATGCGTTCGGGAAACTCGCGGGGGAATCGCAGCCGGGGTTCAGGCCGGGCCCTTAGCTGAAGGTCCCCAAGCCAGTCGGAACTCGTGTCCACGTTCAGAATCCCATAGTGTCATCCGCGCTCGGCCCATACGTCGCCGATAGCGCCCGCGCGGAACCAGCGCTACGGCTCGATCTCGAACAGCGCGCCCCCACCGTAAGCGCCGCCCTCCCAGGTGATACCGTACACCGTGCCATTGCCGCCAACGACGACTCTGGTGAAGCTGGGGTTCGCCCCGTCGCCGGGGCTGATGCCAAAGCTATGCAACACCGTGTAGCTCCAGTTCCCATCTGTTGCGGGCCTCATCTCAAAGGCCGTCCCACCGTTGGTGGGGTCTCCCCATTGCGCGGTGCCATAGATATTGCCCGCGGCATCGAGGGTCACGGTGGGCCAGGGGCCGGAGCCCTGCGTTTCGTTTTCATCGAAAGTGTACAGGGTTTTCAGGGTCCAGCTTCCGCCTGCCCCAGGCGTCATTTTGAACACCGTTTGGCCAAGATAGGTTACGCCGTAAAGATTTCCGGCGGAATCAAAGATTACCCCGGCAAAAGGGTTGGCTCCATCCGTGCCACCGGCGAAGTTATGCAGTATCTTTTCCTTCCAGCCTCCGCCCGCCACCGGCGACAGCTCGAACACCGTGCCGTAATAACCAGAAGCGCCCCCGTAGGTTGTCATGCCGTAAAGATTGCCCTCGGCGTCGAAGATCAAGCCGCCCTGCGGAGATCCCCCGTCCGTGCCGTTGCCGAAGTTATGCAGCACCTTTTCGTTCCAGCCCCCGCTCGCATTGGGCTTCAGTTCGTAGATCGTTCCTTGACCGTAAGCACCGCCCGAGCCGCTGGTGCTGTAGAGATTGCCGGCGGCATCGAAGATCAGCTTATCCCAGCCGGCCTGCCCGTCCGTGCCGTCGAAGCTGAACAGTACCTTTTCGGTCCAGCCCCCACCAGCCGTGGGCGACAACTCGAACACGGCGCCCAACCCGTAAGTGCCGCCATTGATGGTCGTGCCGTAGAGATTGCGGCCGGCGGCGTCGAAGATCACTCCCGAGCGTGGGTTCGCCCCATCTGTTGTGCCATTGCCCAAGCTGTACAGCACCTTCTCGGTCCAGATCCCGTCGGCATGCGGCGTCAGTTCGTACACCGTGCCCAAGCCGTAGGTGCCACCTGTCCCGGTTGTGCTATAGAAATTACCGGCACCATCTGGCGTCAGATCGCCTTGAGGGTCTGAACCATCCGTGCCATTGCCGAAGCTATACAGCACCCTCTCTTGTTGCGCCATTGAGCGCGTGGCCGCGCCCAACACAGTGACAGCGACAATCGCCGCCGCCAAAAATCCGAGCGACAAATTTCTGTTTTGCATGAGAGATACCTCCTAATTCTGGAACGCCTGTGGGGGGACCGGGGTCTACGCGGGGAAGGAGCGAATTATCCCTCTCCGGTTGGCCGCTGTCAAGATGAATGTTTGCGAGAGACAACCACGGGCAGCCAGTGCAGATCGATAAGACGTGATCTCGCGCAGTCCCGCCCACGGCGCTATAAGTTGTCGGATGTCACAGACTGAGATCATTTTTTCCGTTGAAGAGTCCCCCGAAGGCGGCTATGAGGCCCGCGCTCTCGGCTACTCGATCTTTACGCAGGCGGATACCATGGATGAATTGAAGCGAAATATGAGAGAGGCTGTCCAGTGTCACTTTGGCGCGGGTACGGCGCGTCAATGAAGACTACCGCAGTCTCTCATCCAAAGAAAAAATGTCCGTTCGCGTCGTTTGTGCTGCTTTTTCTAGCACTCGGATTGGCCAGCCCCGCGCAGACATCTCCCACGCCTGCTGCAGCCTCTGCCACGCAGGACTACCTCG
This sequence comes from uncultured Acidobacteriaceae bacterium, assembly GCA_963832755.1. Taxonomy (GTDB): domain Bacteria; phylum Acidobacteriota; class Terriglobia; order Terriglobales; family Acidobacteriaceae; genus Sulfotelmatobacter. Next base: position 674,527 of record CAWHVM010000001.1, read on the forward strand.
TCTACGTCGTCTGCGAATCGGCGGACAAGATTTTTCTGATTCGCTTTGGCCCCGGCGGCGCGCGCATCGAAAGCCAGATGCACATCGGTCTCATGCCCATGGACGTCAACGGGCCACATGGCATCGCGGTTTCTCCCGACAAACAATATCTCTACGTTTCCCTGGGCCACGGCCGGCCGGATGGCTCCGCCTGGAAGTACCGCGCCGGCACCGACACGGTGATCAAATACACCAGCCTCGGCCTGTTCCCAGCCACTACCGACATCACTCCTGACGGCAACTTCATCTACGTAGCCAACGCCAATTTTCATGGCGACATGGTTCCGTCGTCGATCTCGGTTGTGGCCACCGATCAGATGATCGAGGTCAAACGCATTCCCACCTGCACCATGCCCCATGGCTCGCGCCTCAACCACGAAGGCACCAAGCATTACTCGGTCTGCATGATGGACGACATGCTGGTCGAGATCGACACGAAAAAGTTCGCGGTCGATCGCTACTTCATGCTGGGGAAAGGAAAAGAAATGGGGATGACGGGTGCACCCGATCCTCATGCGACGCCTGACCACAAAAGTCCGACATGCACGCCTACATGGGCTCAGCCTTCGAATGACGGATCGATCATCTACGTGGCGTGCAATCAATCGAGCGAGATCGTAGCCGTCAACACCGACACCTGGACTCTGGCGCGCCGTTTCCCCGCCGGAACCGGCGTCTACAACTTGGCGATGACCAAGGACGGACGCCTGATTGGAACGAACAAGCGCGGGCAGTCGGTCTCCATCTTCGATCCCGTCACGGGGCGTGAACTGGCCAGAATTCCCACAAAGAGAAAAGTGGTGCATGGCGCCGTGGTCTCGCCGGACAACCGCTACGCTTTCATTTCGGTAGAAGGAGTTGGCTCCGAACCCGGCACTGTTGAAGTGATCGACCTGAACAGTTTGAAAACTGTGGCGACGGTCGATGTGGGGCCGCAAGCCGCAGGCATTGATTTCTGGAAAACGGAACCAAGCAAGTAAAACGTCGTTGGTCGTTGGCCGTTAGTCGTTCGCAAAATCGGCACACGACCGACGACGAACGACCAACGACGATTTGGCTTTTTCAACCCCGGAGGGCGAATGTTCAAGCACAGTGCACTCGCATTGGCAGTTGCAGTCATAATTTTTTCAGCGGGAACCATGGCGTGGTCGCAGGACGCGGCTGCCAAGCCAGACTCCAATGCCGCGAAGCAAGCCGCGGCTCCCGCCAAGCAGGAGCCTCCCAGCACCTCTGTGGCTCCCGCGAGCGTGGAAATCACTCCCAAAACCATCGACGCTCACGTCGGAGAAAAGATTAAGTTCAGCGCTGCCGCCAGAGACGCTGCCGGCAATCCCATCGACGAAAAGCCCTCCGTATGGTTCGCGGCGCCTTTCGATCTGGCGGGCGCCGATGACGCCGGAGAAGTTACCCTTCATGCGCCCGGCGTGGTCACAGTAGGCGCAGTAATCGCGGGTAAGGCCGGATATGCCACGGTCAACGTGAGCGACTCAAAAGTTGCGGCCGTCGAGATTGAGCCGCCGGCATATCCCAGCGTCGCGGCCGGCGGCGCGGAAAAACTGACGGCCATCTCTCGCTCAGCCAACGGAAATCCGCGAACGGATGTTGCCCTGAAGTGGGCATCGGAGAAGCCCTCGATCGCCAGCGTGGACGCAGCCGGCTTAGTCACCGGCATCGCCCCCGGAAGCGTCACGATCAAAGCTACGGCAGAGGATGTGAGCGGCACGGTTACGTTGCATGAGGTGCGCGATTCCGTGCGCAAGTTAACGGTCAAGCCCGCTTCCGCCGAGGCGCGCACCGGCGATGTCGTTCACTTCAGCGCGACAGCGCTCGACGGCGCCGGAGCCCACCTGAAAGAGCCGCCCGTGCGCTGGTCGATTAGCGGTAGCGGCGCAGCGGTCTATCCCGATGGAGGGTTTGTGGCGGAGAAAGCCGGCACCTACGTGATCATGGCCAGCAGCGGCCAGCACAGCGCCGCCGCGTCGGTGGTGGTTCGTCCGCGCAACGTCGAGCGCGAGGTTGATGTCGTGGCCCACGGTCCCATGCCCGATCTGCAGATGTCAGAAGAGTGGATCATCGGCCACCACGCCTACCTCGGTACAGTCGCCGATAAAGTTTTCGTCTACGACATTGCCGACCCGGCCAATCCCAAACTGCTCGACACCCTCAAAGTAGACGCGCGCCTGATCAACGACATCAGCACTACGCCCGACGAAAAAATCGGAGTGTTCACCCGCGAGGGAGCCTCCAACCGCAAGAACGGAATCGTCTTCCTCGACACCACCGATGCGGCGCACCTGAAAGTTCTTTCTGAGTACACCGCCACGGTCACCGGCGGCGTGCACAGCGCCTACATCGACGGCCACTACGTCTATATCACCGACGATGCCACCGGCTCTCTGCGTGTGATTGATTTTCAGGATGTGAAACATCCCAAGGAAGTCGCGCGCTGGGAGGCGCAGAACCCCACCGTCGTCAGCATGGAAACCAAGCACGGAACCGTGACCAGCGGCCGTTATCTGCACGACCTGCAGGTGAAAGATGGCCTAGCCTATCTCGCCTACTGGCGCGATGGATTGATCATCCTCGATGTAGGCAACGGTATGGCCGGCGGCAGCCCGGAGAATCCCAAGCTGGTCAGCCAATACCACTTCAACCACTACGAGCTTTACGGAGACGGTTGGCTGGCCGGCACGCACAGCGTCTTCCGCTACAAGAATTATTTATTCGTCGGCGACGAAGTTTTCCCCGCGATTTTCGAACTCGATGATCGCGACCGCATCCCGGTGCGCGCCATTTGCCACGTCATGGATATTTCCGACCTTAAGCATCCGCGCGAGGTCGCGCAATATGAAGTGCCGGAAGGCGGCTCGCACAATTTCTGGGCCGCCAACGACATGCTCTATGAGGGCTACTACAGCGGCGGCGCGCGCGTGCTCGATATTTCCGGCGAGCTGCGCGGCGATCTCTACCGCCAGGGCCGCGAAATCGCCCGCTTCTGGACCGGCGACGCCAAAGGTTTCCGCCCCAATCTGCCCTTCACCTGGGGAGGACAACCCTGCTCGGTAACCTGCGACACCCCTCTACTCAACAGCTTGATGTACTTCAACGACATCCACTCCGGCCTGTGGATCACAAAACTCGGCGAGCCAAAGTTCGAAGGCTCAACCAGTTCCCCGGCAGTTCGCAAAGGGGAACACACCATACATTGATGCGGGTGAAGTTTTCACGCTAACATATTGATTCCAATAGACCGGGGGGAGGGGTACCCTACAAATCTCGGGTTTGACTTAGTCCATGACTTAGCTATAATCACTTTATGGAAGTCAACATCCACGAGGCCAAAACGCACCTGTCACGCTTGCTGGAACGCGTCGCCATCGGCGAGGAAGTCATCATCGCCAAAGCGGGAAAGCCGGTCGCAAGACTGGTGCCGATTGAAGAACCGCCCAAGCGGCGATTTCTGGGATCGGCAAAAGGCGAGTTTGTCGTGCCCGATGATTTCAACGATCCATTGCCCAAGGAGATCGAGGACTTGTTCTGGGAATGAAGGCTCTTCTTGATACCCACGCTTTCTTATGGGCGATTGCCGATGATCGGAGGTTTTCCCGCAGGGCGCAAAAAGTGTTTACGGGCCCGAACGACCTCTGGTTGAGCGTGGCTAGTATGTGGGAGATCCTGATCAAAGTGAAGATGGGCAAACTTCCTCTGCCGGAGCCTGCTGGACCCTACTTGGTCAAGAAGCTCAGCGAGAATAGAATCGAAGTCTTGCCGATCACGCTGAATCATGTGCTGAGAATCGAAAGCTTGGCCGCGCATCACCGCGATCCGTTCGATAGAATCCTGATTTCACAAAGCCTTGAGGAAAAACTTCCGCTCATCACGGCCGATCCAATCTTCGAACGTTATCCTGTCGAGGTGATCTGGTAAGTTGGTGAGGTTGTTGCGAATTAGCTGAAAACCTACAACCGTTATGCCTCGTCCCAAACCGCTCGTCCTCATCATCCTTGACGGCTGGGGATACCGCGCCGAAACCAAAGCCAACGCCATCGCGCTGGCGCGCAAGCCCAACTACGATCGTCTGCTGCGCGAGTATCCCAATACGCTCATTCACACCAGTGGACCGTTCGTGGGCCTGCCCGAAGGTCAGATGGGCAACAGCGAGGTCGGGCATCTCAACATTGGCGCCGGCCGCATTGTGCACATGGACATCACGCGCATCGACCTGATGATCCAGAACGGCGAGTTCTTCTCGCATCCCGTGCTGCTGGCGGCGATGAAGCACGCCCGCGTGGGCGAACGCAGACTACATCTATTTGGCCTGGTCTCCGATGGCGGCGTGCACTCGCAGCAGGCTCATCTCTACGCGCTGCTGAAAATGGCGAAGCAGAATGGCATCGATCGCGTCTTCGTCCACGCCTTCATGGATGGCCGCGACACGCTGCCCACCAACGGCGCCGGTTATCTCGAACAACTGCAGCAGAAGATGCGCGAATACAACTCCGGCAAGATTGCCACGGTGAACGGCCGCTATTATGCGATGGACCGCGACCGGCGCTGGGAGCGCATCGCCAAGGCCTATAACGCGATGGTCTTCGCCGACGCCGAAGGTGGCAAGTGCACCGACCCGGTGCAGGGCATGAAGGATTCCTACAATAAGGGCGTCACCGACGAGTTCGTAATTCCGTTCGTATGCACCGACAAAAGCGGCCAGCCGTTGGCCACCATTCGAGATGACGATGCCTGCGTCTGTTTTAACTTCCGCGCCGATCGCGTGCGCCAGATCACGCGCGCACTGGCGCGCAACAGCGGACTGAATGCGAAGGGCGGCAGCGATCTTCCCGGGGCGGCCGACCTGGACGCCACTATTCCCCGCGACCGCGTGCCCAAAAATCTGTACTACGTCTGCATGACGCAGTACGACAGGAATTTCAGCCTGCCGGTCGTGATTCCTCCGGAGTCGATGGCGAACATTCTGGCCAATGTGATGGGCAATCTGCACATGCGCAATCTGCGCGTGGCCGAGACTGAGAAGTACGCGCATGTGACCTATTTTTTCAATGGCGGCGTAGAGCAGCCGTTCCCCGGCGAAGAGCGCGTGCTGGTACCTTCGCAGAAGGTCGCGACTTACGATCTAAAACCCGAGATGAGCGCCGCGGGCATCGCCGATGCCGTCGTAAAGGCCACGGAAGAAGGAACCTTCAACGTAATCATCGTCAACTTCGCGAATGCCGACATGGTCGGGCACTCGGGCAAGATCGAGCCCACCATAAAGGCCGTCGAAACCGTCGATGCCTGCCTGGGCCGCGTCGAAACTGCGGTCCGCGCCAAAGGCGGTGCCATGCTCATTACCGCCGATCACGGCAACGCCGAAATGATGATCGACCCCGCGACCGGCGGCCCGCACACGGCGCACACCACGAATCCCGTCCCGTTCATCGTGGTCGCGGAAGATGCGAAACAATTCACATTGAAACCCAACGGTTCGCTGCGCGATATTTCGCCGACCATGCTGGGGATGCTGGGCGTCGACGAGCCGAAAGAGATGACAGGGCACGATCTGCGCGCCTTTCTGCCGAGTAGTCGGAAAAATTAATCAATGAAACTTCTGATCGTCGTCCATCACCACTTTGATCTGTGGAATGTGCCCGCATGGTTTCCAGAGAAACTACGCGCAGATTTCCCGCAGCTCGAACTCACCCACAGAACGAATTACGACGGAGTGGAAGAATATCTTCGCGACGCCGAAATCATCTTCGCGTTCTCGCTGCGCCCCGAGCAATTTCACCTCGCACAGAAGCTGCGCTGGATTCACGCGCCCACCGCAGCCGTGCATCAGTTACTCTTCCCGGAGTTGGTGAAAAGCGATGTGGCCTTAACGAATGCCCACGAAGTCCACGGTCCGGTCGTGGCCGAGCACGTGATTGCGCTGATCTTTGCGCTGGCTAAGAAGATTCCGCAAGCGGTGCGCCTGCAGGGAAAGCGCATCTGGGGACAAGATGCGATGTGGAACCATGGCCCGCGCCCACGCGAGGTCGCGGGCGCAACGCTCGGACTGATCGGCCTCGGCAGCATCGGTCGCCCCGTGGCGCGCATGGCCGCGGCTCTGGGAATGAGAGTAATCGCGGTGCGAGAACATACGGAGAAAGAAAAGCCCGAAGGAGTTGCCGCAGTCTATGCTCAAGCTCAGCTCAGCGATCTGCTTTCTCAATCGGACTACGTAGTCATGGCCGCGCCGCTGACCGAGGCAACGCGTGGATTGATGAATGCGGATCGTCTGCGCGCCATGAAGCGGGATGCATACCTGATTAACGTGGGCCGCGGCCCGCAGGTAGATGAGGCTGCGTTGGCCGATGCGCTGCGCAACCGGCGCATCGCGGGCGCGGCGCTCGATGTTTTCCAGCACGAACCGCTGCCGCCCGAGTCTCCGCTGTGGGAACTGGAAAATCTGCTGATCACGCCGCACACTGCCGGGCTCACGGAAAAGCTCTGGCAGCGCCACTACGTGTTGTTCTCAGAAAATCTTCGGCGCTATCTGGCCCACGAGCCGCTGCTTTACATCGTCGATAAACACAAAGGATACTGAAGCAGAGCGCCAGTCCGCCCTGAGAAGTATCCGGCGCTTCGTGCTACAGTTTTCTCGCAAGTGTAAATGCCGCCGAATTCCATGGAACCGCAGACCATTCTCATCCACCTGGCACTTAAGCTGGGCGTGGCCGCCGCCGTCTCCAGCAGCCTGGTGCGCTCCAAGGAATTCAAGTCGCTGCTGTTTCGCGACGAGCGGACGTTGCGGCAGAAGTTTTACCTCGTGTTGTGCATGGCGCTTCCCATCATGGTTGGCGTCTGGATTCGTATTGCGGTGCCGAGCTTTCTGGCGGGCGATCTGAGTTTTGAGACTGCTCTTTTGCTGGGAGTGATCGGCGGACGCTGGGCGGGATCGCTGGGCGGCGTGTTGATGGGCGTACCCGCTCTGCTGCACGGCGAGTGGGCGGCGCTGCCCTTCGGAGTGCTTTCCGGCTTTATCGCCGGCCAGCTCCGCACCATGGCGCTCGATAAAGACGATATCTGGTCGTTCTCCCCGTTCATCGATCAAAGCATCTTTCGCCTGATTCGCCGCAATCTGCCGCGGCCTCGCCTGTTCGACTGGCAGGTTATGTTTTTTACCACTATCGTGTTGCTGCGTTTTGTGCAGACGGAGCTGGCGCGGTATTTCCCCCATTCCATTTTCAGCCTCGAAAGCCCCACCAATCTGTGGGTGTGGGGTGCGATCTACGCCGCATCCGTGACGGCGATTGGAATTGAACTCAAGATCTTCAACAGCGTACGCATCCAGATCAAGCTGGAGGAGCAGGAGCGGTTGCTGTTGCATGCGCGCATGGAAGCGCTGCAGAACCAGATCAATCCTCATTTTCTTTTCAACACGTTGAATTCGATTTCTTCGCTGGTGCGCTTCGATCCAGATAAGGCCCGCGATGTGATTTCCAAACTCGCCACTATTCTGCGCCGTTTGCTCAATAGCGCGGACTCTTTCGTGCCGTTGCGGGAGGAAGTGGAATTCATCGACAACTACCTGGATATTGAAGTTGTGCGTTTCGGCCACGATAAACTTCGGGTAGTGAAAGAACTTGATCCCGCCTCGCTCAACGTCATGGTCCCAAGCATGCTTTTGCAGCCGCTGGTCGAGAACTCGATCAAGCACGGACTTTCCTCCATGGTGGAAGGTGGCAGCATTCACCTGCGCAGCCGCGTGTCAGATTCCGGTTTGGTGATTGAAGTGGAGGACGATGGCGTGGGCATGGCGGCTGCGCAACTCGTGCAATCAACCGGCGCGCGGGGCACAGGCATTGGTATGGCTAATGTTTCGGAGCGGCTGCAGGTGCTGTATGGAAACGCGGCGCGCATGACCATCGACAGCCACGCAGGGAAGGGAACTCTGGTGCGCATTCGCCTCCCGCTGCTGCAATCGATGGGCACGATTCCGGAGGGTTTCTACGAAGAGCGCTCGACCACTCGCCGGTAATAATCTTCGTATTGCGGAACGATTCTGCTGGAGCAGAAACGCGCCTGCGCGACGCCGCGAGCGGCTTTGCCCATGGCGCGCAGCCGGCTTTCGTCGTTCAACAGATCGATGGCGTAGCGCGCCATCGTATCCACATCGCCGACATCCGCGAGATAGCCGCTGACCCCGTGTTCGATCACCTCAGGCACGCCGCCGGTGCGGGTCGCGATGGGCACGACTTCACATGCCATGCCTTCCAGCGCCGCCAGGCCGAAGGATTCCAGTTCACTCGGCATCAGCAGTATGTCGGCGATTCCCAGCTTATCCTGCACCGTGTCTTGTTTGCCCAGGAAAAGAACGTCTTCATGGATTCCTTTTTGCACGGCCAGCCATTCGGCCACGGAACGGTCCGGGCCATCGCCGATCAGCAGCAGTTTTGATGGAACTTCTTTGCGCACGCGATCGAAGATCTCGACTACATCTGTAAGGCGCTTCACCGGCCGGAAATTGGAAAGGTGCACCAGCAGGCGCTCCTCCTTGGGCGCGTACTCGAGGCGAAGTTCGGCAGAGTTCTTGGGCCTGCAATAAACGTCGCAATTCACCGAGTTGTAGATCACTTCGATTTCTTTTTTCACGTCGAAGACCCGCAGGGTGCGGTCGCGCAGGTAATTGGAGACGGCGGTCACGCCATCGCTCTGGTTGATGGAGTAGCGCGTGATGGGCAGGTAGGAGCGGTCTAGCCCGACCAGCGTGATGTCGGTACCGTGGAGCGTGGTAACAAAAGGCAGGCGGCGGCCTCGCGGACCATCCAGCATCTGGCGCGCCAGCAGCGCGCTTACGGAGTGCGGAATCGCATAGTGCACGTGCTGCAAGTCGAGGTCGTATAACTGCGCGACCTCAGCCATGCGCGTGGCCAGAGCCAAATCGTAGGGCGGATAATCGAACAGCGGGTAGCGCGAGACTTCAACCTCGTGATAGTGAATGTTGGGTTCCTGGCCGCGCAGGCGTATGGGCTGGGCATAGGAGATGAAGTGAATCTCGTGGCCGCGCTGCGCCAGTTCCAGACCGAGTTCCGTAGCCACCACGCCGCTACCGCCATAGGTGGGATAACATGTGATGCCAATCTTCATTCTGCCGAAGTCCGCCCTTTCCGTTTCTTCTGCCGGTTCTGTAATTCGATGGCTGGAAATAATAGACGATGCAGATTCTACAGGGCGAGCGGCCGGAGTGCGGAAAAAGCGGCTCCGAAAAAGCGGCTCGGAGCGCGGAATTTACTCGGACGGTTTTTGCCCGGGCTTGGAAAGGCCGGGGTCCAGCTTGTCCAGATGGGCCTGGAAGCGTTCTTTGGTGGGATCCGGCAAGCCGGTGAATTCGATGCCCATGCCGACGCCGGGATCGCGCGTGCGGACCGTGGCGGAGGCAGTGATGTGCTCCTGGTCGATCCAGAAATCCACCTTTAGCACCGTGGAAATGGCCAACGGCATGGCGGTCTCAACGTAACAACCGTTTCCGCTGATGTCGGTGGCGTTCACCCGCATGGGAGTGTTCACGCGTTCATCGCGGAATTCCAGCGGAAAAGAAATCTTGTGGCGTTGAAACTTCCGGCGATTGTCATTCGACGGAACTGGCAGGTTCGAGCGCATGGCCGCGGGCAGTTCAGAAACCCATGGGCACTCCTGATCCACCACCAACTGCACCCCAACCTGAACTTTCTTCAACCCCTCGGCTTCCGTCACCCAGACTACTTTGCAGCGAGCCTTCTTGTTCTGGTATTGAACGCCGATGACGTCGCCCACTTTTAACTCGTGCTCGAGGCCCGAGATGCAGGCCCCCGTGAGGCTGGCATTCTGAGCACTGGCGTTTTGATTGAAGGGATGGTCGTTGGCCCCCATTCCCCACACACGTATGCGGAGGTCCAACGTGGCGCGCGGGGCTGCCCCAGCGGCAGACATGATAAAAGCCTCCCTGCTGACTACTCTGAGCCGGATCTAATGGAATCATAACCCCCGAACTGAGTTTGCTTAAGGTTACGAAAGTTTCAAGCCGAGTGAGCCCTCTGGTGCCGGGAACGCTATGTGGCGGTCGCAGTGGGAATCAGCTCGCGATAGGAAATCAACTCGATTCCGTGCCGTGACAGCAACTCTCGTGCCTGGGGCATGGTCAGCACGCGCAGTTCGGTCTCGCGCGATTCGCGTAGGCGGGTCTTCGCCGACTTCAGATCATCGTCGTTATAGCCGGGATGGCAGACGAACTCCCATGTGCCTTCGGGGATGATTGAGGCGATGCCGTGAAAAAGTTTTTCGTCCAGCGCGCCGGTAACGACAATGCCGAGGGTGCCATCGGGAGTGGCCATACTCGCGTCGCTGGCGGCACGCTGAAACTTAGCGGCAAGCGTGCGGAGGATTCTTACCTCGGCGTAGCGCGTCCAAAGGCTGGGGCGCATCAACAATTCACTCGACTTCAGCGGCTTGCGCGGGCCGAACGGATTGCGAATGGCGCTCACGCCGCAAGCGCGGGCAGCGCGCAGCAAGGGCCGCAGCACTGACGGAAACAAGTGCGTATGCTTGTGGGTATCGAGATGCGAGACACTGATGCCGGCCGATTGCAGCCTGCGAATCTGCGCGGCCGCCTCCGCTTCGATTTCACCGGGATCGAGGCGGCCAGCTAGAGCACGGGCGGCGAAAGCTTGCAGACTGTCGCGGAAGCGGCCGCCGCTGGAATGCGTGGAAGAATTTGCGGAAGTAATCGAAGGCAATAATCTGGCATCGAGAATCGGCTGGCCGTCAATCAGCACGACATGGCAGCCCACGCTCAGACGCGAAACTGACCTGGCTAAACGCACGGCATCTTCCAAGGCACGTCCATTGGCCATCAGCGTGGAGGAGGTCACGATCCCGCGAGTGTGAGCTTCAACGATGGCGCGATTCACGCCGGCGGTGAAGCCAAAATCATCGGCATTGACAATTAGACGGCGCACGCGTCAGTCTAGCAGGAGCGCCCCGAGGGGCGGTTAGCTCAGCTGGTTAGAGCGCCTGCCTTACAAGCAGGAGGTCGCAGGTTCGAGTCCTGCACTGCCCACCACTCAAAGTTAAGCCGATCGTGCGATTGGACGCGGTTTGCTGTCCTTCTCATTGGATGCTTGTTCTGCGCTGTGCCAAGAATTGTGCCCACCTGGTCGTGCCATTCGCATCCAAGCCTTTCCGAGCTTCTTAACCAATGCGATAGAGAACGAGAATCAGAATCAGAAAACTTAAGACGTACGCAACGTAGGCATTCAGTCGCCCATGGTGCATTCGCCAGCAGTCTCGCGACAGAGTTCACCATCGTTCCGACGGGATAAAAGAAAAGGCGATCCACCAGGTGCGTCTCATCGCGGCGTCGCCGGATTGCCGTCCGAAAATGCACGGCTACCGTTTCGCGGGTGTCCTCGACGATATTCGGGCGGAAAATCGCCTGGAATACCACCCGCACTGGGTTGGAAAATCCCGTCGCCGTATAGGTCATTTCGGGCAGCAGAGTCGGGATGCCGCCGGCCCAGACTTCATTCTTGACGAGCGAGGTTTACGAGTGAGGCGCGTGGTGATGGACCAAGAGAGCAGCAGCAGAATTGTCAGCGCCACGACGCTGTAGGAAGGAGACATGGCAAAGACGACAGGATTTTGCTCTCCGCCTCGCAGCAGGATCACGAGTCCGCGACCGGGCACCCATCGGGCCCCGGTTTGTGCTCCCAGGTTATGAAAGTCCGCAAGGAAGGCGAGCGGAAGCTGTTGGTTTGCTTGCGTAGCTGTAAAGAACGGTGGAACGAGCGAAGCGGTTGCACTCGCTCCCGCCAGAGGTTCCACGGCGCAGTTCAAAGCCGGTCTGACATAAGTCGGCAGCACTCCCAGAAGAACACAAGCGGCCGCGAGAAGCATCACAAGCGGGCAAGGACGCCTGCATACAAAGGCGCGAAGGCCAGTACGAAGAGGACCTGCAATACGTTATACGCGATGGTCTCGATCATGCCCGTGGACCCCGGCGATCTTCTGAGGCTGAAACGGATGCCTGCTCAAGACGAATTCCTGTGACCACCCGATTGGGCAGAGACAGGTTTCGAGTGAAGACGTGAATCCCTCGGACTTGGTGAGAAACTCCTCCCATCGTAGGTTCCTTACGAACCGAACTTCGATCCAAACTTCGGTTCAGGATTTGAGAGGAGTCATCAGCCGCCAACGGAGGCGGCAGTTTACCCTGGAACACCAGGGCGGCAAACTCCTTTGCCGCGATTATTCAAACACAGATGAATCGAAGGCGGCAAGTGCCACGTCGGAAACGCGGCATGTCTTCTGACCGGGGAGGCTGTTCATTTTGCATTTGATAAGAACAAACACAAACTAAAACCCGTTGACTTCGCCTCTCGTCTTTGCTGTACTTAAGTTGTTATCAACGGTGAAGGAGTTCACCGAAACCGCTGTTCCTACCATATAGCCGGGGGCAGCTGATGACTCCTGACAAGCGGGCTTTGTCGCGGAGTCATGTCCCGGCAACGGCTCCGCAAAATTAAGCGATGTTATGGGGTTACGGCCTCAATCTGGACAGGCCTGATCCCAATCGCGATCTTAACGTGGGTACGCCTCTTGAAGCGGACCAAGGAAGTCGAAAAGCAGTCTGGCGCGAGCATGATGACCGAATTCATTTTCGATCGTGAGGAGGAACGCCAACGAATCGACCAGTTCCTGGCGAAGCGGCGCGCGTTTCTCATCTTCGGGCCATCGGGAGTGGGCAAAACGCTTCTGCTCCGTAATGTGCTGCCCCCGTTTCGGTCGGTTCTCTATTGCGAAGACTCGGCGACGACCAACGTAATGTTTCGCAGTCTCGCCCGTAGTCTGCTGCGATTGCAGAGTCCGCGTGCCTCCAAAGCATTTCGCGACGAGGATGCGATCGCGACCAAGTCCGCGGTTTCGTTGAAAGGGATTGTGATGGATTCGCTGAGAGAGGGGGAGTACTCGATTGTGCTCGACCATCTTAAGCGACCCTCGTACTCGTTTGCATCGGCCGTTCGCGAACTCATGGGATGGGGCTCGACTCCGGTCAGCGCAGTGGCGCGTTCCAGCCACATGGAGGACACGGGTTTTCTCCAGCCGCTTTATGGCGACCGTTCGCAGAAGTGTGAAATCCGCAATTTCGACGACTCAACCGCCGAACAATTTGCCCGTGAGCGGATCAAGCGCTGTGGCTTGTCAGGCACCAACATCAGCGAATTCGTCAACAAAGTTCTGGAATTCAGCGGGGGGAGTCCAGGAGCGATCATCGCATTGATCGATATGGCGACTTGTCCAAAGTACCGCTCCGAGGAACACATCAAGATCTCGCCGCTATACATCGACTTTCGCATGAACGGGGGCGTTGCCAGGTGACGAGCGGGTCCAATTCGCTCAGCCCCAACCATGAACGGCGCATGAGCGTGACTTTCCGCCACATCGACAAAATGCTGGGAGATATGGAAAACGCTCTCCACATATCCACATCCAAAATGGCATTCCCGCAATACGCGGAAGACATTGATCCCGAGCGGAGAGCTGTGATCGAAGAGTACATCGGCCGCATTCGTGCGCACCTGGTTCAAGCGCTTGAGAGACAAGGAATCGCGCGGCCTCCAGCCGACATTCCCGTGTCCCGTTCGTTGCATACGATCCTTACTTTCGTAGAGATCGCAGTAGAAGAATTGAAACCGCAGTATATGCGGGGCTACGGTGAGATTCCGGCGGGCGCGGCTGCGGAACTGAACAACGTCTCCGGGGAGCTGCGGGACCTGGTGCGGCAGTTAAATCGATATTTAGCGCAGTGAACCACGCACGATCGGTGACCATCTGGCCGGCTAGGGCACAATATCGGAGATGGGAAAGGAACGAGGCGACTTGCTGAAATACGTGATGGTGGGCGTGGGAGGTTGTCTAGGTTCGATGTTGCGTTTCTGGCTGGGCAGTTATATCGGCAGCAGAATGGGAACGCGGTTTCCCTACGGGACGCTCGTGATTAACATTACGGGTTCGTTCCTGATCGGCCTGGTCTTTGCCTTGATGACGGCCAGAACTCATTGGAGCCCGAACTGGAGATATTTGATCCCGATTGGCTTCATCGGAGGCTACACGACATTCTCCAGTTTCGAATATGAGACTTTGCGCACGATCCAGGATGGCCAGATCGGCCTGGGCTTTCTGTATGTGGCACTGAGCGTGATCGTTGGGTTTGTTGCAGTCTGGGGTGGCGTTATGGCGGGGAGGGCGATCCCATGAAAGCGGAAGCTTTAGCACCGGGAGCTAACGTAAGCCAGGCACTCACCAAGGGAGCGTGTCCAACCTGTGGAATCCTGAAGGATTTTCAGTGGACATTGGTGGAAACGACTCGGCCCCAATCAGACCTGCGCGTATGCAATTTTCACGGCTGGGCGCTCGCTCGATCCAGAGCAAAGCTTTCGCGTTCCACGCCGGGGGAAAGCGTGACGATTGTCTTTTTACAAATGTTGAAGCCGCCTCTGGTGGGGAAAGTGGACAGTGAGGAATGCGCCTTGTGTCATCGCGTCCTGGAAGAGGAAGTCGCTCGCTTGCGTGAACTGGCGCAGAAGCTCCAACGGACAATGTTCGCGCAGTGGATGAAGAGTCAGGGCACTCTTTGTCTGGAGCACGGCCGGAAAGTAAAGGAATTTGTCCCATTGCGTTTGCGAACGCTGGTTGACGAAGTCGTGGAGCGAAATCGAGCGGAGTTGCAGCAGGAACTCGAAAGCTTCCTCGAACAGCTAAAACACGGAATTCATGAGGGCGGAGGACTGTTAGGTCGTGCCGCCGAGTTCTTGGTGGGTCAAAGAGGACTCTAACGACAGGAGGAAATGTGCTGACACCAGGGCCGGGCAAGAAAGTCGGCGTCTACGTAGCTGAGGATCAACAGTACCACGGAAGTGCTGCCTATGCGGCTATTCTTGATTTTCTTTTTTTCCATGGCGTATCGGGCGCAACCGTGACGCGTAGCATTGCTGGATTTGGTGCAGATCATCATATGCAAACGACCAGCCTCGTGGATTTGGCGGTCCATCTGCCGGTCAAAATCGAGTTCATCGAAACTGCCCAGAAGGTCGAAGAGTTACTACCCAAATTGCAAGCCATGGCAGGTACCGGACTGATTGAGATGCAGGACACCACCATCGTCAAGCCTGCGGAAAAGAAACAAAAGAAACTTGAACCTGAGAGGCCCGCGTTAAAGCGGGAGGGCAAAGCCAAGATGATGCGGATCTACATCGGCGAAAACGACAAGTGGAACGGCAAGCCACTGTATCAGGCAATCGTCAACGGATTGCGATCGAACGACATTGCCGGCGTCACGGTTTATCGCGGAATCCTCGGCTATGGCGCCAATCGCAGAATCCACAAAGATGCTGCGCTGAGCCTTTCGCACGACCGCCCTATTCTGCTGTCGATCGTCGATACGGAAGAAAAGCTGAAAGCGTTTATGCCCATTCTCGATCAAATGGTGCAGCAGGGTGTAGTCGTGCTGTCGGATGTGGACATCATCAAGTACGCCCATAATTATGAGAAGGCCGAGAGACGGCAGGAGGCGCGATTGTGAAGCTCGAAGGAAAAGCCAAGTTATTGCGTATTCATTTCGGCGAGGATGACAAATGGCGCGACAAGCCGCTTTATGAAGCGATTGTGATCAAGTGCCGGGAACTCGACATCGCCGGCGCCTCGGTGTTCCGCGGCATCGAGGGTTACGGGGCAAGCTCGCGTATTCACAAGGCGCACCTGCTGCGGTCCTCTGACAGGCCCATTATGGTGTCCGTGATCGATACCGAGGAGAACCTCAAGAAATTGCTCCCAGCTCTGGATGAAATGGTGGACGAAGGGTTGATCGCGATGTCTGAGGTGGAAGTAATCCGCTATGTTCATCAGGAAGGAGTGCGCTCTCCAGCCTCGTAGCCAAATACAAAATGAAACAAGAGCTAACGCGAGAGCGATGAACACAGACTCGAAAGAAAACTCGGCGCTTGAGAAGCCCGCTCCCCCGCGGTTGGCGTCCGTCGCTCGCGCGGATCGGCATGCCTCCCCTGAGAATTCTCACGGAGAGTCAGCACTCATGCGGCTGGCGGAGTTAGCGGACGAGTTTGACGCCGAGCAAGCTGCTGCCGATGCGTGGTCCGTCGCAGAAAGGGTATCGGAGGGACGCTTCTATGTTGCTTGTATCGGTCAGTTCAAGCGTGGCAAATCCTCTGTCCTGAATGCGTTGGTGGGTGACAGTGTACTGCCCACTGGAGTTGTGCCGGTGACGACCGTCCCCACGATCGTCCGGTACGGAAGCCAT
Organism: uncultured Acidobacteriaceae bacterium; assembly: GCA_963832755.1. Lineage (GTDB taxonomy): Bacteria > Acidobacteriota > Terriglobia > Terriglobales > Acidobacteriaceae > Sulfotelmatobacter. The sequence goes on from CAWHVM010000001.1 coordinate 690,893, forward strand.
GCGGCCGCTCGCGTGCGCTTTGAAGCCGCTGGGGGCTGGACAGATATTCCGGTTAGGAGTGTCGATGAGTATGTCTCCGAAGAGAAGAATCCGGAGAACGCGAAGCACGTCGCGGCATTGGAAATCTTTGTGCCGAGTCGGCTGCTTGCAACCGGCATGTGTTTTGTCGACACGCCAGGGCTGGGATCGGTGTTCACCGGCAATACGGCGGCGACGCAGGCTTTTATTCCTCATATTGATGCGGCGCTGGTCGTGCTCGGGGCGGATCCTCCGCTAGCGGGAGAAGAACTCGTACTGGTTGAGGCAGTCGCGCAGCATGTTCAAGATCTCATCATCACCGTAAACAAGGCGGATCGCACCACGGACGCAGAACGAGCCGAGGCGGTGGCCTTCGCGCGGCGCCAGCTCGAAAAGCGACTCCCGCAACATCCTGTCGGACCTTTGTTTGAGGTCAGCGCGGCGGAACAGATCCAACATCGCGGAACAGGTCGGGATTGGGGAAAGCTGGTCGCTTCTCTGAACCATTTGATCGAAGGATCGGGCCGTCGTTTGATCCGGGCAGCCTGCGAACGCGGACTGGAGCGGATCAGCGAGCAGCTTCTTGTGATCATCGCGGAAGAGCGCGCGGCACTTCAGCGGCCGATCGAAGAATCGGAGATCCGGATCGCGGCCATGAAACAGACCATTGGCGATGCGGAGCGTTCGATGAGAGAACTCGGCTATTTGTTCATGGCCGAACAACAGCATATTTCAGACATGTTCGTCGATCGTCATAAGACATTTCTCGCACGCGTGTTGCCGCAGGCGCACAAGGAGTTCGACGTTTCGCTGCAATTGATATCTGGCTGGCTCGGTCCATCGTATCGCCGGCGCACTTTCCACGAGGCACAGGAACTGGCGCGCCGTCATGTAATGCCATGGTTGAAACCTGAACAGGAAGCGGCAGAGAATGAATACCGGCGTGTAGCATTGCGGTTCGTAGACATGGCCAACGAGTTTCTAAAGAAACTTGCGAATGCCGGCATTCCCGAACTGGCGCGGATGCCCCACGCGCTCGATCCGGAACGCGGATTTCGCGTACGCTCTGAATTCACTTTTTACGAGTTCAGAGACGTTGCGCAACCTGCATCACCGCTGCGCTGGTTGGCCGACCTGGTTCTTGGCCTGGTAGGCGCCCGGTGGATAATTAGGAACGAAGCCAAAGAGTTTCTCACTAGGCTGCTCGAAACCAACAGCACTCGTGTGCAAAGCGACGTTCTGAACCGGGTCCAAGAGAGCCGAGGGAAGTTAGAAGCTGAGATTCGCAGGCTGCTTCATGAGGTGAGCCGGATCGCGGAACAGGCCCTGTTCCGCGCCCGAAAATTAAAGGAAGACGGCGAGCCCGCAGTTCAGGCGGAATTGAATCGCTTGGATCGGTTGGAACAAGAAGTGACTGCGCTCCGCGAATCCACGCAGCTTAATGGAGTGCGGGCGTGAATCCGATTCCGATTCAAATGCTCATCGATGGTCCGGCAACAGTTTCAGCAGGGAATCTGTGACAGACATGGTTCTGCAAAAGGTTTCCCCGTCGGGAGTCATCATCTGTGCCCGATCAAGAACGGAACAGCGGTCTGCGGTGAACGCCTTCACCGTGCATCTTTTTCACAATTATGAAGCGCTGGAGCCGATCAAAGATCCTTCCGCATGATCGCCGCCCGACGATGAAAGGCGTGACGGATTCGCCGGCCGACCGAGCTTAGAATGGTAGCCGCAGTCAAGTGATAATGATGACGGAGTGGAATTTACTCTCGACTCTGGTTGCCAGTCTGTACTGATCCAAATTCCGTCTGCTACAATTCATTCATGGGGCAGGGACAGCTGCTCTGGGTTGCGTCGCCCTTTGTAAACCTTTGGATGCGAGTTTAGCTTAATGTCCATGGTGTCCATTAACCTCAGAATTTAGTTCTATGGGAGTGAAACGAGCGACGCAGGCGAAACGATTGAATGTGAGGAAAGCCACTAAACACGCGGGTTTCCGATAAAGGTAAGAAAACAAAGTGGGGACGTAGTTCAGTTGGTTAGAACGCTGCCTTCTCCTCGGTTTTGTTTGTTTTCATCGCTTTAAACCCCTTCCTGTCGGTCTTCCTGTCGATAACGTCGCTGTCAATTCCGTCAACTCCTTCCACTGCCTCCATAGCGTTCCGGGATTTGCCCGAATTCGCGATCCGGTCTATCTTCCATCCCCTCCACAGGGAGATGGAACATGCCGGGAAAGCCAAAGCTTTACGCCCATCGGGTCAAGATCCTCAAGTACGTGAAAGTTGGAGACGCGTGGCGCTTCGCCAACGTCGTCAAGCGTAGCGGCAGGATGGTGCGCGACCACGTCCTGATTACGGGCCGCGACGAACACCACCCCGAGGGCAGCTATTACCTCGAGTGGTATGAGCACGGCAAGCGTCACCGCAAGGCCGTTGCCGACTTCGCGACCGTAGCCGAAGCGGCCCGGCTCAAGGCCATCGAAGTTGAGGCTCTCAAAGCCGGGGTGATGTCGCGCCCGGCACAGCCAGCCGTGATCAACCCAAACGGAATTACGCTCGCGGCAGCCGTCGACCAATACCTCGCGATGGTCCAGGCTCAGCGCAGTCATCGGACCTACATCAGCTACCGCTACACGCTGAAGCAACTGCTCGTCCCGTCCTATGAAAAAAGCTCCGTCGAGCAGGTGTCGCGCGAGGACATCCTGGTATTCATGGCACGTTGCTACCAACTTGGACTTGGCCACCGTACCGTCTACGACAAGCTGGTCGTCGTGCTGCAACTCTTCAAACGGCGCGGGAAAAGTGGCCTGATCGCATCCAGCGACTGGCCGAAATACGTTGAAAAGATTCGCCCGATCTACGAGCCGGAAGAAATCCAGTCGATGTTCAAACACGCCACGGAAGATGAAGCGATCTTTCTGAAATTTATGCTGGGCTCTGGATTTCGTGATCAGGAGGCGCAACATGTTTGCTGGCGCGATCTCGACTTCCGTCAGAGTCACGTTCGGGTCACTGCCAAGGCTCTTTGGGACTTTCGGCCGAAGAACTGGGAGGAACGAGTTGTGCCGTTGCCCTCAGCTCTCATCGACCAATTGCGGCGATTGAAAGAGACACGCAATGCTCTGCCCGCGCAATTGGTGTTTCCCAATAAACGTGGAAATCCCAACAGCGAGAACGACACGATTGTGAAGCGGGTCGCCGACCGGGCGAAGTTGAATTGTGGACAGTGCGTTACGAAGCACGGCAACAAGTGCGCTGAAGGGCCGTACTGCCAGCACTTCTTCCTGCACAAGTTCCGCCACACATTTGCTACCGAGCACCTGCGCCACGGTGTGGACATCCGCACGCTACAGACGTGGATGGGACATCGCGACATCAAATCGACGATGGTTTATCTGAAGGGGGTGCAATCGAAAGACGCTTTGGCAAAAGTGAACGCAGGAGCCCTGGCGGGGTATGTTGCCTGATCAGGTGCAATTGAATCTGACTCTTAAGCTATGCTGGTTTCCTAATCATGAAGCGAAAACATCCTGAATTGCCGGACCGCTATGACGCGTTCTTGCAGGAACTGAAGGAGCGGATTCGCAGCGCGCAAGTGCGCGCCGCTTTGTCCGTCAATCGGGAACTCGTATTGCTCTATTGGGGCATCGGCAGAGACATTCTTAGCCGTCAGCAATCGGAAGGGTGGGGAGCAAAGGTGGTCGACAGGCTGGCTCATGACCTCCTCAAAGCCTTTCCGGGCATGACTGGTTTTGGCGCGCGAAACCTCAAATATATGCGGGCTTTCGCTGAAGCGTACCCCGACCAGCAATTTGTGCAACAGGTCGTTGCACAATTGCCCTGGGGACACAATGTACGGATTCTTGAAATGGTGAAGGTGCCGGAGAAACGGGAATGGTATATTCGGCAGGCTGTCGAGAGTGGCTGGACGCGGAATGTCCTTGTTCATCAAATTGAGGGTGACCTTCACCGCAGGCAGGGCCGGGCAGTCACAAATTTTCAGCGAACGCTCCCGGTTCCCCAGTCAGAACTGGCCCAGGAACTCCTCAAAGATCCCTACAACTTCGATTTCCTAACACTCGGAACAGAGATGTTGGAACGTGATTTGGAGCGAGGTCTGATCGACCATCTGCGCGACTTAATTTTAGAGCTCGGCAAGGGATTTGCATTCGTCGGGAACCAGTACCATCTGGAAATCGGCGGGCAAGACTATTTTCTCGATCTGCTTTTTTATCATCTGCGCCTTCGATGTTATGTCGTGATCGATCTCAAGATTGAAGAGTTCAGGCCCGAATTCGCGGGCAAGATGAACTTCTATCTGTCGGCCGTGGATGACCTCTTGCGCCATGTCGATGACACACCCAGCATCGGACTGATTCTCTGCAAGGACAAGAACAGAATTGTGGTCGAGTATGCACTCAGGGACACAGGCAAGCCGATGGGAGTGGCACAGTACCGATTGACGGAATCGCTTCCGAAAAGCTTGCAGTCCGAGTTACCCACGAGCCACGACCTTGCGGGCGAGTTGCCCCGGTTCCATCTGGTGACCATGCGGATTCGGCTGGAACGGGCGTTGCAGGCTATCGCCGAGAAGCTGGGCCTCTCGACGAAATTGGTCGGCATTGCGGCCTTGACGCGAGCACTCACGAGCGCGAATGCACTATCGACTGAAGTGGTCGCAGATTTGCGAACCGTATCGGCTGTCCTAAATTCAGCAGTCCACGGTCAGGACTTCAAAGCCGAGGAAGCGCAATCGGCGTTAGATCTTGGGAACTCTCTGTTGTCTCGGTTGGAAGCTCGTGACTGACCAGCAGAAGATCGCACGGAAAAGTTTGACAGAACATTCGACAATAGGAGCCATCGGCTTGCAAAGATGGTCAAACAGCAAGCCTGCTTAGGCTAGGGGAGGTGACTGTCTGTGGCATCCTCCGCGTCAGCCACTCCGCAACCTGCTTCGGGTCAAATCGCACCGCCGCACCTATCCGAAAGGAAGGAATGGCGCTGGTGGCTGCCATTTTGTAAATGTGTTGGCGGGTCACGCCGAGCAATTTGGCCAACTCTCCAGCCTTTAAGGCGTGCTCCTTGGATTCCAAGGTTTGCAGTATCTTTGCCATTCCAGCGACGCTGTCGCTTGCCAGACTGAACCGATAAGCCGAGTTCGCCATAGTCAACTCCTAACCACTGCGGAGATTCGGTTTTACACCGAGTGTCGATTTCGGTCAAAACTCCAGGAAAATCGACGCGATTTGACCGAAATTTCATTTGGGCTTAGCTTCTTCACGCTCAGGATCGGAATTGGCATGGTCCTAGGCGGAGGAGGAGCGAGTGTTTTCGTCTCTTCAAGAACTCGAAGGAGGCCTTCGCGCATGCGGCTACATTGCAGATTCGGTAGCCACGACAACGGTCTACTTGGCGGCGAAACTGCAGAAGCCGTTGCTGCTGGAAGGCCCCGCCGGCAGCGGTAAGACTCAACTGGCATATGCAGTTGCAGACGCGGCGGACACCACCGTCGAACGCTTCCAGTGCTACGAAGGCATCAACGACGAGAAGGCCATCGGCAAATTTGATGAACCGCTGCAAAGGCTTTGCGTCGAATTGAAGTCCAGGTCCGCCAATGTTGATTGGGAATCCTTGCAGACTGAATTGCACGGCCAGCAGTTTTTCAGTGCCGGCCCCCTCCTACGCGCGCTGCAGTACGAGAAGCCTTGCGTCCTGCTTATCGACGAACTGGACAAGGTGGACCACGCATTTGAGGCCTTGTTGCTGGAATTGCTGAGCGTGTGGCAGTTGAGCATTCCGAAGCTGGGCACCATAAAAGCCAGGAGCATTCCCTTCGTTGTGCTGACATCGAATGAAGAGAGGCGCATCGGCGATCCCCTGCGCCGGCGCAGTTTATACCTTCGTGTCGAACACCCCACCGCGGAGCGAGAAGCAGAGATTGTGGCGCTGAGAACGCCGGATTCCACACACGAATTCCATGCCGGTATGGCGGGACTCGCCAAGGCTTTGCGTGGCTGGAGCATGGAGAAACCACCCTCGGTCTCGGAGATTCTCGATCTCGCGCAGGCACTCAAAGTTCTGGGAAGTGAACAAATTACGCCGGAAATGAGAGACATTCTCCTGCCCTTGCTGGCCAAAACCGAGGCCGATCGACGCAAGCTGCTCTTGCGGGATGGGTTTGCCAGTTTGATCTTTGACGCGCAGCAGTACAGCGCCGAGGCTCTGCGAGGTAAAGCGGCATGAAACTGGTACTCATTTTGGCCCAAGCGCTCTGTGCAATCTCAATCTGCTGGGCGCAATCGTCCGAACCACAGGCACGGCTCGAAGACGACTACTACGTCGTAGCCTACGCCCAACATTATCGGGTCCCCGTCACGCTGGTACGCGCCATTGTCGAACGCGAATCGCACTGGCAGGCATGCGCGGTCTCTCCCAAAGGCGCTGCAGGACTAATGCAGTTAATGCCCCTCACCGCTCAGCGACTCGGGGTAAGAGACCGGTGCAATGTCGATCAGAACGTTTCCGGGGGCGTGCGCTACCTCGCATGGCTGATGCAACAGTTTCACAATGATTTCAGGCTAGTGGCTGCCGCTTACTACGCTGGCGAAGACGTAATCGGCAGACGGGACCTCGGCTATCGAAATCCCGAAGTAATCGCCTACGTGGCAAGAATTAGAACAACTTACCTTCGCCAAGCCGGAATTAAATCAAGAACTACGAACACCAGTTCGGAAAGAGATGTGAGATGAAAATTTGTTTGAGTTTGGTGCATCTGACAACGGCCAGTCTCCTGCTGCTGCACATAGCTTCAGCGCAGTCCGATCTTCCGCAGGCGCGAATCGTGAACTTGAATGTTGACCCAGAACAAGTCGTAGTCTTGCACTTGCGGCCAGGATACGTCAGTTCGGTGCGGGTGCTGGAGGAGGTGAGTTCGGTCGTACTGGGCGATCCGGGGGTTTTTAAGGCCGACCACTCCGAAGCCGAGCCGCAGTTGGTGTTCTTCAAAGCAACCAGCGTAAGACCTGCGCAAACCAACGCCCTGATTACCACCAGAGGAGGCCGTGAGATCTCGCTGAGCCTGGTGAGCCAAGGCAAGTCAGACCGTAGTGAGCCCGTGGACTATGTCCTCAACTGTGAGCGCCCGCGCAGCTTTCTGATTGCGTCGACTCATCCCATGTTTGTGGTTGGCGAAACAAAGAACGTTCCCACAGAAAATCAGCCAACCAGCCCTGCCCCGGAGAAGCCTGGCAGACAAGAACAGGACTTGCTCAGGGCAGAACGGATTGAGAATCCACATTGGGAAGGCAAGCAACTGCAGGTTGCGGTAGGACAGGCGATAGAGAAAGAGCAACAGATGGCCGTGCCGTTCGCCGTTCTGAACTCTTCTGCACGGACCATTGAAGTACTGCCGCCGCAAGTACAGCTTGCGGGGACATCGAAAGACAAGCATCGAAAGGCGATTAAGGCCGAGCCGGTTGCGATCAAAGACTACTGGATCACCTCGCGTAGACTAGCGCCCGGCGCCAGAGCCGACGGCATCGTTGTGTTCGACCGGCCTACTTTCAAGGAATCTAGGGAACGGCTCTTGCTCGCGGTTGCCCAAGCGGAAGAGGTCGACCGTCCTGTCCTGGCACCGATTGCATTTGTGGCTCCGGTCTCGGGAGGTGTAAAGTGATTCATCCCAACGGACACAACGGCAACGCTGCAGTCATTCAGGAGCTAGAGGAAAATGAAGCTCGCAACAACGACCTGCCTCTCCCTCCGGACGCAAACGCCCCAATGCCCGAGCTCGCAACCAGAGCAAAACAAAGAGCCCGGCAGCAGATCCAACAGAACCGCTTTGTGATCATCGGGGCGGGAGCGATCGTCATTGCGCTGCTGATTTTTGTCGCTACGTCTATGCCCCATCGAGGCGCGCCACAGAAAGCGAAGAGTCGTGGTGCCACCGCTACTGAAGACTTGGCCTTGGAGAGCGGCACCGCGAGCAACGATAAGAGCCTATTTCCGATTACCGATTCTGGTCGGCCCGTCACAAAAGAGACTCACGAAGGCTTCTTAAACGAGCGAGATCTGCAACGAACCGCAACCAAGCCAGTAGCGGGGACAAAGGTAGCGAGCGGATCGGGAACGTTGGGGTCGATACCGCCTTTCGGAGACCAGCAGCCATGGCAAGCGCCGCCGTATCAGCCAGGCTCGGGTGCCGGCGCCGAGACTCCAGACTTGGGTAAAGCCGAGCGCGAGGCCATGCAGAAGTCTTCGCTAATCTACGTGCGAAACGTCTCCGCCAGTTCGGCCAGTGCTCAGGCCCGCGAACTCTTCAATAATCAAGCACCAGAACTTGGATTGGGCCTGGCCATGGGTACGCGATTGCGTGCACGCCTGGAATCAGCGGCCAGCACCGCAGTGCGAACGCCGGTCCTGGCGGTGATCGAGTACAACTATGAGCGGGACGGAGAAATCATCGTCCCTGCGGGAGCAAAAGCGGTTGGGCACATCCGGAACGGAGATCGTTCAGGTTACGTTGACATCCAGTTCGATTCTCTGCTGATGCCGGATGGTGCAGTCGTTCCCATCGAGGCCGCCGCCACGGGTCTGGACTTGCGGCCGCTGAAAGGAAAAGTTGAGGGCAAGAACACGGGAAAGAACGTCCTGGTCAGATCGTTGTCAGGAATCGGCCAAGCTGGCTCGATGTTGGTGGGGCAAGGCAGTCTCAACCAGCCGCTGAGCGAGTCGGACCTAATGCGGGAGCGCGTCAGCAACAATGTCGGCGAGGCTGGAGATGAGGAGGTTTCCCGATTAGCAATCACCCAGCATATTGTGGTGACGATTTCGGCGGATACTCCGATATACGTGGTCCTCGAGCAGACCCCCAAGTCCAATCAGGGTTCCCAGCAACCAAGTGCGCGGAGCGTTCCAACATCCAACTCCGCCAATGTTGAGCAACTGCGCCAGCTGTTGCAGTTGCTGCAAGAGCTGAACCAACCGTCCACGAGCAACCAACCAGCGCAGTAGACGAGTGGTTCTCAGCTATGAAGATTCGGCGGGAGCGTGTGTCGGCTGCGCCTGCCCAGGCGTGCTCCCCGCAACGTGGCTCACGAGTCGACCGTGACTCGCCCGCAGTCGGCGGCCATCGCCAACGTAATTTCCAACTTCCCGGGAGCCGACTCTTCAGTACTAACCCGCGCGCGCTTTAACGCAGGTCTGTTCACGAGCGTTATCGAGGGATGTGTTGAGAGCGATGGCGATCTCTGCCGCTTCTCAAAGACTTCCTTTACGACGGGAAGAGCTGAGAACGCGTTCGGCCAGCCCGCGTAGAAAGCGATGTGCGTTATAACTTCGGAGGCCTGTGGCTGTGTCAGGCCGTTGTCCATTGCACGGTTTAGGTGATACGTGATTTGCGCAACCTGGCCCGACGCAATCAGGGCGCTCACCGTCACAAGGCTGCGGTCACGAGGTGCCAGCGCAGGCCGCAGCCACAAGTCGCGGAAGAGCAGGTCGGTAGTGTTCTGGACAAGACCCGGCGAGACTTTCCCGAAGTTGTTGCCAACCTGGGTAGCTCGCTTCGCCTCGGCCTCTTCGTTCAGCGGCATCAGTTTGTCCTTCGCAGGTGGAAGTTGATCGATTCCAATTCCGCGCTGATGAAAGATGTCCTTTGCTACAGCAATGGCGGACATGGCGTTCGCCCATCCAGAGTAGAACGCAAGGTGAGTAATGATTTCCGAGAGTTCGCTCGGCTTCACGCCGTTGTCGAGTGCGAGCGCGAAGTGAAACGGCATCTCGATTGTCTGGATGCGCGCGATGAGACCAGCCACGGTGACGACACTGCGGTCACGCGGCGAAAGCTCGGGCCGCTTCCACAAGCCGTCGAGGAGCACTCCTTTCGTGTAGTGCTCCAGCGTCGGGGAGACGGCCCTCACATCGTCATAGGTCAGTACGGACGGCAGTCCATGCGGCTTCTTGGCATCGGTCATTCTCTTCTCCTGAGCGGACGTGGGACCGACACTCCAAAGTGCTGCAATCAGGAGAGTCGTGCCCGCTTTCATAAATTCGCGCCGTTCTGCATCGTCCAGTATGTCTGAGGCGTGAAGCAGCGCCATTTTCTAGCGCATCACATAGCCGCCATCGACTGAGATCGACTGGCCGGTAACGTAACTGGCTGCGTCGCTGCAAAGCCACAGGACGGCATCCGCAATCTCCTCGGGCCGCCCGAATCGCTTCATCGGAACGAAGGTATTCAGCATCTTGTCCAGCTCTTCTCCTTGGCCCTCGGCGATCATCTTGTCGGACATGGGCGTTTGAATCATGCCGGGGCACACGTCATTTACGCGGATGCCCCGCGTAGCGTATTCGAGCGCCGCACTCTTGGTAAAACCGATGACTCCGTGCTTCGCGGCATGGTACGTTCCACGCTGGTTTCCGCCGATAAGGCCGCCCAGCGAAGAGCAGTTCACAATTGCCCCGCTGCCTTGCTCGCGCATCTGCCGCAGTTCAAACTTCATGCAACTCCACACGCCGCGCAGATTGATGCTCATGACACGATCGTAGTCGTCACGGGGAGAGTCAGCCGTTTCGGCAAGAACGTTCTGGATGCCAGCGTTGTTATAAGCCGCATCGAGCCGTCCAAAAGCTGAAACGGTCTGCTTCACCATGGCTTCCACCTGTGCGTCATCCGACACGTCACAGGGGACGGCCAGTGTTTTATGGTCTTTGCTCGCGAGGTTTTTCGCTGCGGCCTGCACTTCCTTTTCGTTCCAGTCAGCCAGCACCACAGAAGCCCCCGCTTCGGCGAAAGCCTTTGCTGTCGCAAGTCCCAAGCCGGATGCCGCGCCTGTCACGAGAGCCACTTTGTTTTCAAACGAAATCTTCATACTGATTCCTTCTCCTTCAAGGTGTGCCTCTCACTTCGGAAACTGGTACTGTACGTCACTGCTTCGAACCACGGTCCTCCCATCGACATTTTCTTGAATCGCCAGATGGGTCAGTAGCGCTCCCATGTGACGGACCAGTGTTCGTCTGGCCGAACGGACTGGATGATGAGGTGTCCGTCTGCTGCGAATTCGAACTTGCGCGGCAGATCTTTGCCAACAAGCAAATCGCGCGTATTCGATCCCTGCACGTGGTGCGTCACCGTGTGCGCGGCCTCGTCCACGTCAAAACTGCCAAACGAAGCCTCATATCCGTTCAGCACATATTCGTTCGATAAAGTGTTCGCTGACTCTGCATACATCAACTGCACGGACATGTGCCCCTCTTGTGTGTAGATCAGCATGCCTTTCGGCTGCGGGATCGGCATGGACTTTCCATCGGGGTCCGGCGCATCGATGTGCAGCAGATGCCAGGTCCCAATGAGCTTCTCCTTTGCTCCGCCGCTACTACTCAGCTTCTTCGCAGATTGGGCGTTTGCGGAGATAGAGAAAGCTATCGCAACAATCACTGTGACGGCATATGTGGCTTTGGCTGAAATTCGTGTCCTTCGAGCGCTGTTCATCGGCTCACCAGCTGTTGATGAAACGGCGAATAGCGAGCCCCTTCAACCTTGACCTTCGAGGAAGCTTCTTCCAGGGTCCGCACATCTTCCGCCGTCAGCTTTATGTTTGCTCCGCCAAGGTTCTCTTCGAGACGCGAAAGCTTCGTCGTGCCGGGAATGGGAACAATCCAAGGCTTTTTCGCGAGCAGCCAGGCAAGCGCGACTTGCGCGGGCGTTGCCTTCTTCTTCTGCGCAAACGCGGTAATCACATCGACCAGAGCCTGATTAGTCTTGCGATTGTCCTGACTAAATCGTGGCACAGTGTTGCGGAAATCGGTGCTGTCGAACTTGGTCTCGGCGTCAATCTTGCCGGTCAGGAAACCCTTGCCAAGCGGGCTGAACGGAACGAACCCTATTCCAAGCTCTTCTAGCGTCGGGATCACACTCTCCTCCGGTTCGCGGAAGAAAAGAGAGTATTCGCTCTGCAGAGCGGCGACGGGCTGCACCGCGTGGGCGCGGCGAATCGTCTTCGCACTCGCTTCTGAAAGACCAAAATGCTTTACCTTGCCTTCTTGGATAAGTTCCTTCACCGCCCCAGCTACATCCTCAATCGGGACGTTGAGATCGACGCGATGCTGGTAGTAGAGATCGATGACATCCACTTTGAGCCGCTTGAGCGATGCCTCCGCGGCCTGCTTGATATGCTCCGGCCGGCTGTTTAAAGCGCTCCACTTGCCACCATCATCAGGATTCGCTTCCCAGCCAAATTTTGTCGCGATCACCACGCGGCCGCGAAACGGGGCAAGAGCCTCACCGACGAGTTCTTCGTTCAGGAAAGGGCCATAGACTTCAGCCGTGTCGAAGAACGTGACGCCACGGTCAACGGAAGCATGCAGCAGAGAGGTCATTTCTTTCGTATCTTTCGGAGGCCCATAGGAGAAGCTCATCCCCATACACCCAAAACCCAGCTCCGACACTTCTAGTCCGCCCGTTCCCAATTTGCGTTTTTGCATTGCCATCCTCCTGAATTCAACGTCCGCTCTAAAACTTCACCACGAGCACGTCTGATAAAAGACTAGGCCTCTATCGTTCATGACACAAGGCCGTTGCGATCGCAAGGAGTTATGAGTAGCATTCATGAATCATGAGGAATGATTTAGGAGAGCTTTCAGCCTTCACAATTGTTGCCGAAGAACGTAGCTTTACTCGCGCCGCCGCACGGCTGGGCGTCTCGCAATCTGCGCTCAGCCATTCCATGCGGGGCCTCGAAAAGAGATTAGGGCTTCAGTTGCTGGCGCGGACCACGCGAAGTGTCTCCCCCACAGCCGCCGGAACCGCACTTCTCCAGGATCTCGCGCCCGCTCTGGAGCGCATCGAGCGCGCTGTAGCTGAAACCAGAAAGCAAAGAGAGCGTCCAGCAGGCCGAATTCGACTCGTCATCCCGCGAACAGCTACGCAAATGGTGATTCTGCCGAAGCTGGCTCAGTTCGCACGCACCTACCCAGAAATTGTCCTGGAGGTCACGTCTTCGAATGACCCTATCGATCTTGTAGCCGGCGAGTACGATGCCGGCGTTCAGCTTGGCGAGTTCATCCAACGGGACATGATCGCCGTCCGGGTCACGCGAGAGATGCGTCTCGCGGTCGTCGGATCGCCGCAGTACTTCAAGTCACACAATGTTCCCCGAAAACCTCAAGACCTCAAAGATCATTCCTGCATAGGTTTTCGCTTTAGCAACGGTCTCTATCGGTGGGAATTTGAGAAAGGCCGGAAGGCACTCACAGTCAGCCCCCAGGGGCCCGTGTCTTTCGATGATCCGGAACTAGTCATTCAAGCGGTATTGAAAGGCGTAGGAATCGGAACGGCGATGGAAGAAACTCTCAGTGGCATGATTTCAGAAGGACGCTTGATCCAAGTCCTGAAAGACTGGTGCCCAACATTCCAAGGCTACTTTCTTTACTACCCGAGCCGTCGCAATCAGCCTGCTGCCCTGGCCGCCCTGATTGACACACTCCGACTGTCGGATTGAACATCCACCCTCCTGGTGCTTCCAGTCGCTTGCTAGTAGCGATAAACGCTCTTGTGGGAAGCGTAAGTGGGATTCTGGGTAAATCGTCCTGGCCATCGACTGGGAAGTTGAGCCTCAATCCATAACACAGTGCTGCCGCAATGGGTGTCAGACGACCCGAGACCGATTTGGTGCCACCCGAATCGGGGTTAAGTCTTGGTGTCTTAGGAGCCGGGAAGTTGACTCACGTGGGTGGTTTGATTGGGTCCAACCGTGCTTGTGAGATGCACCAAACTCAAACATTTGTTCATCTCATAATTCTTCTGCTCCCACGCGCACACTGCAAACCTCGGCCTGTGAAATCAATGGGCATCACAATCCTCTCGAAGATTCGAATCGCTATTCGGCGAACTGCAGGTTCGCGACACGGTTCTGAAGGCAGTTCCAAGCGCCCGGCCTGATTTGCCCGAAATCTGAAATACCCGTATGTTCTCGCCTGCAACGCGGAAATCAAACTCAAGCGCGATCGCAACGCAACCGCAGGAGAGGAGCATATGAGATTGTCAGATTGGAGAAACACCCGCCGTCGCCTCGTTCTCGTCTATGTCCTGGCGATTTGTTCATTCCAGTTGTATCCGTTGGTGTCTCATGCACAGAACCTGGGTACGCAGCCTGCCACAGGGCAGGCTGTTCAGGGTCAAACTGCGGCCCAACCCGAAGGAACGGTTCTCAATCTCGTGAACTGGGTCGGCAATGTGATCTCTCCTGTCGGAGCGGCTCTGGCGGTGGTCATGGCAGTCATCTCTTATTCCCAAGGACGCGGTGTCGCGCGATGGGCGGTAACAGCGGCCGGATTGCTGGTGATCTCAGGCCTCACTCGCCTGATCGAGTTCTGGATTCAGAACGGTACGGCGGGCGTGCAGTAAGAACGCTCACTGCGGAGTGCTCAGGCAATGACGCTGCCTCAAATCATCGTCGATCTGTTGACACTGCTATTCGACATGGCAGTTCCGGCTGCCATCTGCACGATGGTACTGGCTGGAATCGCATTGCGGCAGGAAGGCGGTGTGAACTTCCAGGTGGGCGGCAGGTTCCAGCGGTGGGCCCTGTGGTCGGTAATTCTATTGACGCTTCCGCAGTTGCTTTCGTGGTTTGCGGCGCAGGGTATCGCCATGCCTGCGCAAGGCGGAGGCATCAGTAGTTCGTGGGTCGCGAGCTTGCAGACGAGCTTCAGCGGTTTTGTTTCGAACGTCGTGGTTGCCCGGTTGACTCCCGTGCTCGCGGCTTTCTGCGTGCTGAAAGCGGCGCTTGATGCAGCCGAGGGGTACAGCCCGCTCGGGTCCATCGTCTCCGCCATTTTTCTGCTGTCCGCGTCAGGCACAGTCCAGCTTTTCCAGAGTTGGAATAGCGGCTCAGAGTTTGCAACCACGGACATGCTGACTGCGGCCTGGAATTTTCTCGCCGGGACGATTCTGCCGGAAGCAGCAGGATTGGCGATTGTGGGAGCGATTTTCAATTATGCGCGCCATCGCCCATTCATGCCGCTGGTTGGATCGGGTCTTGCTTTCTTGAGTGTTTCGGCCATTTGGAAGCTGGTCCAGGCCATGGCCGGCTGATGAGGATTGGAGGTGATCCTTCCTGTGAATCTTTCAAACGGGTTGCTCAACCTGACGAACTGGCTGGGCAACGTCATCATGCCGACCATGGCGGGTTTGTTCGCCGCCGCCGCGATTTACCGCTTCAGTAAGGGGCAGCCGTATCAACACCTCGGTTATGCGGCACTGGCCTCTCTGATGTGCTCTGGGTTGTTGCGCGCGATGGAGTCGTTCAGCAACCAAGCATCCTGGAACAACCCAGACCGCTACTGGATCTCTCTCCTGACACTTGTGAACTGGGTCGGGAACGTTCTGCTGCCATTGTACGGGGTTGGTCAGGTTGTGCTCGCAGTCGTTCACTTCGCAGGGTTGTTGGAGCGCATGACGATTGGCGAGGCCTGGGTAAGAAATCTGGTCGCAGCGATGTGTTGTTTTGGGCTGTCGGGATTGTTGCGCTTAGGAGAGTTTTGGATTCAGCACGGGACGGCTGGAGTGCGCTAGGAAGGAGTTACGAGATGCCATTGCATGTAACGCCCGTGAACCGCAACTTGCAGACGCGTGTGACATTCATGCTTCTGGAATTGGAGGACCTGTTCATCGTGCTTGGCGCGGCAGCCATCATGAACGTGGTCGGTCACTTCGTAGGAGGTGAGGTCGCGGGAATGCCGCTGAGCATTGTCCTCCAATACGGAGTGCCACTGCTGATGGTGCCGGTGCTGATGGCCTTCAAGTATGGCAAACCGCGAGGCTACGTTCGTGATCTCGCTTTCTGGTATGCGAAACCGCATGCCTACTGCGCGCTGGCACGCGACCGCGAAATCCGGACGGCGTATCTGAGGGAGGACTAGCAGTGCCGCTAACGCTTGAACAACACGAGCGAAAACTCCACGATCCGGCATTGTGCGAGCAACTGCCGGTCCGCGACTACATGGACAACGTTGTGGTTCGCACCAATGGCGCCTTCGTCGCGGGATACGAGTTGAAGGGTCTGGCATCGTATTTCGCGAGCGACGAAGGCCGAGACCGGGGGAAGTTGATGCTAGAGGCGCTCCTGCGCTCTCTGCCGGAACAGAGCATGAGAGTGCAGTTCCGTTACGAAGTAGTGGAGGATCTTGGAGACCTGCTTGAGCAGTATGGCGAAGCCCAGCAAGCGGAACGGTCAGAGGTGATTGCACTCGATGAGCTGCGCGTCGACCGATGGCGAATGAAGGAGGCGAACGGCCACTACATGCGGCCTCTCTTGCATGTGTACTTCATCTGGGACCCGGTCGTTCATCGCCGTATTGCCGGTAAGCCGCTCAAGCCCACGGGCAATATCTTCAGCGTATCGGCCCGGAAATGCATTGAGCGCAGTTGTCAGGAGCATCGACAGCTACTTGCGGAATTCGAGAGTCTGCTGCGTGGCCTCGAAACGACGCTCGAAGCTGCGGAACTCGGCGCGCGCCGGCTGACCGACGAGGATCTGTTTCTTGAGGCAAAACGAGCTCTCAATCCATTGTTTTCGGACCATCGGCCATACAGGCGGGGTGACGAGCAACTGGAATACAGGAGCGCCCGCGAGCAGATCGTTGACACAAGCATCGCCGATGAGACTGACTCCTATCTGAATGTCGGTGGAATCCTCTATTCCTTTGTAAGTCTGAAAGAGCTCCCTGACGCTACTTTCCCGGGAATCCTGAGAGAGTTGGTCGGTCTCGATTTCCCACTCATTATTACTGCGCAGATCACCATTCCTGACCAGGCGAAAGTGCTCAAAGGCTATAAGAGCCGCTTGCGCAAGATGCAGGCTGTGCAACGGGACTCGAACGGCGGATTTCGAACTAACGTGGAAGCCCAGGTTGCCGAAGGCCAGCTAGTCAGGGTGCAACAGGACATTATTTCGAGTTCGGTCAAGACGGCTAAGCTGAGCCTGGTCATCGGAACGCGCACTTCCCGCCCAGCAATAACGACCGCGGAACTGGAGCAATCAGAGCGAACCATCGACAACCGGCGCCAACAACTTCTCTACGCGATTTCCCGCATGAACGGCGCCAAGGCTGTGGCTGAGTCGTTGGCGAAGAAGCGCTTGTTTTTTAGTTCACTTCCGGCAATGGCGGAGCCTGACAAGCGAGACCAGGACTTGCTCACCTCGAATGCGGCGGATCTTGTGCCGGTCGAGACACCATGGCGCGGAACACCGCGGTCACCACTGTTTCTGCTTGAAACTCCGTACCGCCAGCTCATTCCTTTCTCGCCGTTTGACCCCGGCTTGAGCGACGCAAACATGCTGGTGATGGCCAAGACAGGCGGCGGAAAGACCGTCATGGTGCAGCAGTTTCTTTTGATGGCCGCCAGGAGCAACCCGCTGATTTCGATCCTGGAGCGTGGCGATTCGTATCGTCCACTGGTTGAGTTGATGGGCGGTCGAATGATCACCATGTCGCTCGATAGCGAACAAACGATTAACCCGTGGGATCTGCCAGAAGGAGAAAGAGAACCAAGCAAGGATCAAGTCGCATTTCTGAAAAATCTGACGCGCCACATGCTTGGTGAGGGCGGAGCCGAAGACACGCAACTTCTTGACAACCTTATCACCGAGGCCGTTCTTCGGACTTATAAGAGGGCGGCAATCCGGCCTTCGACTCCCATTCCAACATTCTCCGACCTTCGCGACGAACTCTCACAGTGGCGTGACGAGGAAAAAAACCAGCGCGTGATGGACGAAGCCCACCTGGCGGCGATCAAACTGCGCAGCTGGACCGGCGAGAAGGGAGTGTATTCAAAGCTGTTCGACCGGCCCACAACGATCTCACTCGACAATCCGTGGTTGTTCTTTAACGTGGAGCAATTGAGCGATGACCGGCGCCTCGAAACAGCAATGAGTCTTCTCATTGCTCACGCCACTGCGCAGCGGGCAGCCGGCAAGGCTGGCAGACGGAGCATCACGGTTCTGGATGAGTGCTGGTTCCTGCTTGATTCTCCGGTGCTCGCGCCCGAGGTGGTCCAACTGTTTCGCACGGCGCGCAAACGTAATGCCAGCGTCTGGGGAATGAGCCAAACAGCGGAAGATTTTGTGGGGACGGAATCGAAGCCGAGACCGCACGGGGCGGGCATCGTGAAGAACTCGACCACCAAGATCATCGGCCAGCAACCGGGAGACATGACCGCCCTGCGAGAGCACCTGCACCTGAACGAAACCGCTTTGAACCAGATCAAGCATTTCAGCGCTCCCATCAAGGGCAAGAGCGCCGACGCGCTCATCGTGATCGGGGAGAAAGCCGACACTACGCACACGATCCGCATGTCGCCGACCACGGTCGACTACTGGATCATGACGACCTATGCGCGCGAACGTGTTTATCGGTCGTGGTGGCTGGAGCAGCGGAAAGCCACGCCTTTGATTGAAGCCTATCGCGAGCTGGCCGAAAGGTTTCCAGTAGGGCTGGCCGATGTCGATCCACTTCCGGAAGAAATCTCAGGAGAAGTCGCAAGAGGTACACGCATATGAAAATGAAAACTCTGGATCTCCTTCGTAACTTTCAACACAGATTAAGCCGCAGCAGACGATGGCTGTTCGTAGTAGTGATCACCTTGTGCTTGATTCCCTCGTACACGCGGGCTCAAGGAATCGGAGACTTGCTGTTGCTGCTTCATACCATCACAAGCACCCTCCAGGGCCCGATTGGTGACACATTAAGCGAAATGCGGAAGGTGAGTGCGGCAGTCAACAATTTCCGCCAGAAGATCATCTGGCCTTTGGCCGTGATCAACCAGACGCGATCGTTTGTCAGTGCAACGCGGGCGCACTACACGGGCCTGATGTCTCAGATTGAAGGACTCAAGAACAACAGCGCGACCCTTGCTCTTCCCATGCAGCTGGAGTCGATGTTCCGAGGCGCCCAGTCAGGGTCCATCGGCCAGATCCCTTCGCTGTACACGCAGGTCTACCAGCCGGTTGCGCTGGCTGGAATTGCCCAGCCGGGTCAGCGCAACCTCATGGACATCGACGATGCAATGGCCATGGATTCGCTGAAGACTGCCATCGTCTCCGACCAAACGACTCAGGGGATGCTAACGCTCGCCGATTCCCTCGAACAGCAGGCGGCGACTGCGGCTCCTGGGTCGGCGTCCATGGTCACTGCCCAGGCCCGCGTCGCCGATCTTGTGACTCAGGCGCAGCTGGCGAAAATGCTTGCCGCTCAACTGCGCCAGGAAGCAACGAAACTGGCGCACCAGAATGCGACGCTCAAGCACAGCGCCACAACCACGCAGAATCTTTTCAACCAGATCCAGCAAGTTCTGGCTCATCCCTAAGGAGTTCGAAAATGAATCGACCTATGCTCTCTCGTCTTTGGAAGTTCGTTCGGAATGCAGTGGTCGCTGTATGCGGTCTGGCCATTGTAGTTGCGCTGCTCCCCAGCAAGGCTCGCAGCCAGCTTGGACTTGATCCTTGCTGCGCCATGATGTCCGTCGGGCTTAACACGATCTCGGGCCTGCTGAAGGGTGTCGTAGCGAAGCCGCTGGGCTCCATTCAGCAGAACCAACAAGACTCGGCAAACTTCGAGCAACAGGTGGTGTTTCCTCTAGCCGCGATTACTCAAGCCAGGAACATGGCTGTTCAGTTCCAGGGACAGTTCGCTCAAATGCGTCAACTCTTCCAGTTGCCGATAACTAGTGCGACCCTGCGGGCACCGCAACTGCTCGAACAAAGCCTGCTCTCAGGCAATCCTGGCGCAATGCCGCAAATCACAAGCAACTACTCCGCTTTGTATGGGAACGTGATGCCGCCGGCGAACGCGCCCCAGTCGGTCCGGAACATGGTCGATATGACCGATGCGGAAGCACAAGCCGCAATGAAAAAGGCGGTTGAAATCGACGCCCTGGCCGACCTGGAGCTTCAAGCAGCCGAGCAAATGAACGAACAGTTACAGAGCGCCGCGCCCGGGAGTGCCACCATTCTGGAGGCCGAGACCTCGGCATGGCTGGTGCGAGCCAACGCATACACACAATCCGCGATGGCGGAACTGGTACGGGTGCGCTCAATCGAGCTGGCGAACTCAAGTGGCCAGCTCAAGTTCAGCGCTTCTCATGCGTCAACGCTTCACACTGCGGGCAACCAAGTCTTGCAACCGGGGGTCCAGTAGCCGTGTTTTATTTCCAGCAACTTCTGAACACCGCGCTAGCCGGGATCGACGGCACCGCGATCATCTCGACGGTCACGAACATCGCATTCGCGATCCTGCTGATTGGCTTCCTGATCGGCCTCTATCAAGCGGCGTTTCGTGGAGGCAATCTGCAGGCGCTGGCGGGAACGGCGATCAAGTATCTAGTGGTAGCCATGATCGTTTCCAACTGGGCAACCGTATTTCGCGGTGTCAACGGCTCCTTCAACACAATCGCAAATTCCATCGGCAGCAGTTCCGGTGCAGGAGACATGTTCCAGAGCTGGATGGGACAGCTCCAACAACAGTTCGCAAACAATCCTTCCTTGACGCTCACGGACATCATCACGGGCGATGCAGCGAGCACCATCACGGTGGTCCTGCTCGTAGTTGCTTACCTTCTCTATGCCCTCGCGATGATCGTGTTCTGCTTTTTCTACACCTTGTTTGGCGCAATCCTCTACGTGGTCGGCCCGTTGGTGCTCGCGCTCATTCCCATCCCGGGGGTCGGCCAGTTGGGGAAGTCGTATGCCGTCAACGTGATGATCTGGAATGCCTGGGGAATTCTCTACGCCGTGTTCGGCGCACTTATTACCGCCATTCAGGTCAACCAAGTGAACAACATCCTCGGCAACGGGTTCCTTGGTTTTCTGAAGGGGGCGGGGGACTCGATCATCCTAGGGCTGGTCAGCATCTTTTACGCCCTAGCCATCGCGCTGATTCCCTTCATCGCGAAAAGGATCATCTCCGGTGATGTCGGGTCAACCGCCTTTGCGCTGGTGAGAGCAGGCGGAGTTGCGGCCGGCGCCGCCCTGGCTGGAGTCAGTGGCTTTGCCGCGGGAGCCAGTCCGGCTTTTGCCGGCGCTAGAGCGTCGGGTGGTGTGGGCGCTTCGTCCACGTCTACTGTCCTGGCGTCGTCCACAGCGCCCCCTACTCCCTCGATGCCCGATTTCATTCGCTCGGGAGTTGCGAGCGCGATGAACAGCAACAGCAGCCCAGCCGTGCCTGCATCTGATGCAAGCAGCAACGAAAGTTCGGACAAGCGAGATCTTGCCGCTGCCATGTCGGGCAGCAGTGGCCGGCATGGGTCCAGCTATCGACCCCATTCGGTCACCCAAGTCGTCAGTTTTAACGTGGGGAGAGCACTCGGAAGAGCTGCTGGAAGGAACAATGCCGAGAATAATTAGCTCTGGCAGAGGAGGTTTCTATGTGGAGGCAGCCACCGATCTGGGAGCCGCAAGGGACGAAGTTCCGGCCATACAGCGTCACGACCCTGATCTTCTTTTATATCGGAAGGTTTTTCGGCCGTTTGTTTGGCCGGCGTCATTGATTGTCGTTGAACACGAAGAAGGTACGCGAACATGTGGTTGAAAAAGAAAAACCCGTCTAAAGAAGCCGATGCACCGGAGAAGCTCAGCTACAGCCGCTATTACGAGCATGACGGAGTGTTGCGTGCATACGCCAACCGCGCCATGGTGCTGGCATTCTTGTGCATTCCGACAACGATGCTGGCGCTGGCTTTCGCTGTTTATGTTCGCCTACAGCCTCCCACAGTCATTCGTGTGGATGAGAACGGCCTAGCAACGGTTCTGGGTGTGACGAAGCCAGGTATTTCGGTGACGCAAGGCCCGGGATCGGAGCCGACCGAGTTTGAGAAGCGGGCATTCGTGCGCCTGTTCCTGGAACGTTATCTAAACTTTTCGCCGACAAATGTAAGCCGCAACTGGGCTGACAGCCTGAACATGATGACTGCCAATCTGCGCCGCACGGCGTATGCGGGCATGCAGAAGGATGACTTCATTGGAAAGATCGAAGACGATCAGACGACCTCGGACTTTCAGATGCGCTCGCTTGAAGCGTCCAAGGAAGATCCGCTCACTTATACGGCATTCGGGGTCAAAGAAGTCCACCACATTCACGACCACAACGAAACCATCGACAAGGTGGTCAGCGAATTCCACGTAAGGCTGCTAGTCGAGAGGCGGTCGGAGCAGAATCCCGGCGGCCTGCTGGTTGGAGAGTATTGGGAGCGCGCGATCGAAGGCGAAAAACGCGATTGGGTGCTGCAGCAAGCCGGCCTCAACAGTACGCAATGACGCGGACGGAAGGAGTTGGAAACATGGAAACCAAAATACCAGAGAGCTCTGCGGCGCCAGCGAGCACAAGCGTCGGTGGTGCAAATACACGCCGCAGACACCGTAATGGCAGTGACCCAAATCTTCGTTATTTTCTCCCCAAATCAGGATCTTCTCCGGCCAAGCCGGAGTTGGGCCAGGAGATGGCCAGCGAGGGTGAAGCGTTAATCGAAGCGTTCAAGAACGGCCAGCCGTTCTATACGTTGACGGCATGGAAAGCCGTTCCGGAGGTAAATGGCGGCGGTAGTCCTGTGATCGTGAAACAGGCTGTCGTCCAGAAGCCGACTCAAAGTTAGTTCGTAAAGATCAGCACGAAGAGTTCTCAGATGACCAAACGATGATTTTGGTCCTTTGAGCGCCCTGCGGCTTTATGCGGGGAAATGTGCTGACCGGGGCTTTTTTCACTTGAAGGCCTGGCCAAGCGAACCCGAAATGGGGGTCAGGCAAGAGCGAGAAAGCTTGCGGTTACGCAAACTCCTTAACTCTTTCCGGCCTCCCGGAACAAACAGTTAAGGAGAATAAAAAATGACGAAGAATACCAAGACGAACAAGTACAGAATTCCGGCCGATCAGCTCCAGAACCTTGAGATCGACCGCAACGGACGGATCACTCCGCGGTTGCACGATCTTGATCCACTCCAGAACACGCTGCTCAGCGTGCTCTATCCCGGAATCAGGGTAGCGAGTGTGAACGTGCCGACTGAGCCTCTCGACGATTACGAAGAATCGCAGGTCGAGAACTCCCTTGCCCGGCTCGTTTGGAACGGGGTTCACTACAAATTGGTCGGGGCAAGCGGCTCGGCGAAGAAGGGCAAGTTCTACTTTGTCGACCACGAGCACAGCCGGGCCATCGCCGAGCGGTTTCAGCGTTGGCCGCAGGCGGCGATTGTCTATTTCGGGATCCTTGTCTCGCCCTGCAAGGTGATGATGGAGGAACCCGAGGCACGTGTGCTCGTCGTCCCCGATCGGAAGCTGGGAACCAATGACTGCCG
>CAWHVM010000002.1:0-2697848 GCA_963832755.1 uncultured Acidobacteriaceae bacterium
CGGCAACGCTCGTAGCTTACCAGTACTAATCGCCCGTTCGGCTTGACCATAAAATTTACTCGGTGCAGAAAGGCAGTTGTCAGTACTCAGTTGCCAGTTGCCGGTTCGAAACTGAACTGGAATTAGCAATGTTGTTGAAGTCGTTAGAAACTGAATGACTGAGATGCAACACTGATGACTGTCGCGCCGACGAAAAGCCGAAGTATGACCGTGGTTGAAATCGGAAATAAACAAATAAGAAAGTAAGCCACACCCAATCTATTCAGTTGTGAGGCATCGTCCTCACGATCTTTGAGAATTCAGCTCCGAGCTTCGAGCTACGAGCTTCGCGCGGCCCAACGCACGGGTGCGGGAGTTCGATGAGCTGGTCGCTTGGAAAAGTTTGCAGCGCGATTCTTCGAGGGATGGCGATGACTGTATGCGCCGGAGGAATCAAGCTCGAAGCTCATAGCTCGAAGCCCGCTGCTACAAGTTGTCGGTAATCATACCGCGGGGGATCCACCCGTTCCCATCCCGAACACGGAAGTTAAGCCCCGCTGGGCCGATGGTACTGCACGCGCCAAGTGTGTGGGAGCGTAGGTCGTTGCCGGCATAAATAAAGGCCGCATTCAGAAATGAGTGCGGCCTTTTCCGCATCCGCGATCGCCCGGACCGACGGCGGCGTTGGTACGCTTGGAGCGCAGTAATGTCTCAATCATTCGGCGTTGTCGAAGAAAAGCTACGTGAAGCCGAATTCTTCCTCGGTCGACTTCGCGACACGCGCAGGGGCACTCTGGATGCTAGATTTTTCTTTAGCGCCTTTGTTTCCGCAGCTCGGAGCGTCACTTGGTCCCTGCAGGCGAGCATGAGCGGGGTTCTGGGCTTCGACGAATGGTATAAGTCGGCACAAAGTAAGCTGAGGACGGACGCCTTGGCTCCCCTCTTTGTGGAGATTCGGAATTCCTCACAGAAAAGGGGCCTAAACCCGCTGAACCAAGTAACGCTCGAGCACCTGCGCGAGGATTTGTTTCAGCAACTGAGCGGATCCGGACGGGAGCACGTGCTGGTGCTGCCGAGCAAACGGGCTGGTGAGGAAACTTTGCTTGTAGATGCACTGCGAGTGTCCGAATTGTATCTCGCATCTCTTGTAACGCTCATTTTTGAATGCTATGAAAAGTTCAAATGCGTAGTCGATCCCCGGTGGTATTTCACACGCGAAAACTTCGTCACCAACGGAAAAACGTTTGAAGACGCCATTGCGGAGTTAGGGTTTCCCCAGGAATGGGCGGCGTCCGCGCGAAAAGCTGTAAGGGAGGAGGACGCATGGCGCATCCTTCGTGGAGAGCAACCTCCGTGCGGCATCAATGATCTCTTTGACAGGTACGTCGGACATGTGATCCTGGATCCCGATGAAGCCAGCGGCATGAGCTAGTCAGTGCGAGGGGTTAAAGTCGTTGCCGGCATAAAAGCCGGCTTGAGAAATCGATCTGACTCCCTCCTTTCTTGCCCGTGATACAGGAGATCCTTCGCAAAGAACGCTCAGGATTTCGGCAGAAGGCTCCCGCGCGCAAAGAACGCGCGCTCACGCCTTCTAGTCGCCTCAAGTTAAGCCCCGCTGGGCCGATGGTACTGCACGCGCCAAGTGTGTGGGAGTCCTTCGGCAAGCTAAGGATAAACTCCGGTCGTTGCGGCATTAATAAAGGCCAGTCTGAGAAATCAGATTGGCCTTTTCCTTTTAGTGGGGTTCCCAGGTCGCGAAACAACAATAGCCAACCGTCTGGCGTCACGCCGCTCCGACCAGTCCCAGTTTCCCGTCACGGGGAAGGCCGGTGTCGGGACCATGGGCTCAAAGCTCGCATCTGCTACCTTCACCCGAAAGATGCCGGTCTTCTCGGACCAAAGAATGAGTTCCGCCGAAAGAGTCCAGTAGTAAATGTACTTGCCATCGGCGACCAACCCGGGGAACTCGGCGTATTCCGCCAAGTGCCGGGTCGTACCTGCAAGCCTGTCGTACAACAGCAGGGTTTGGCCTACAGCCGACAAGCCAGCGAGGTTGCGGCCGTCCGGGGAGACGTTACTCAACCCCATGCCCAGCGTGCCCGGCAGCACGGTTTCGCTGCCGGGCTTCACGTTGAGCGCGTGCAACGCCCCCGTAAGCGCTTCACGAACAGCCCGGTATTCGCCGGGGAGCGCCGGATGGATTTGGATCTGGCAAGATTTAACGAGATGTTTGTGAAATTGATGAAGGCGCAACCCCACGAGCCCATTGAACGGCCCGGAGCTTCATCCACAGTGGTACCGGGGCCGGCTGTTCGTAATTCGTAACCGATCTCGAAAATCGAATTGCACGGCGGATTAGATGCTGCAGTCGGGTCCACCCGGTCGGCAAGGAATATTTTCCACCATGTGATTGCCGTCACATACCTCTGTGACGCAACGCGCAGCAGGCCTCGACACCCGCTCCGATAATAGCCCTCATCTCCGGCCCAACAATTTGAAGTAAGGAACGATCATCACGTTCTGTGGAGGCGAGAATGAGGTTCCAGATCGAGAAGGTGGCGGTTTCTTTGCTCGTGGCAGTTCCGCTCACGGGTTTGCTTTACTTTGCTGCAGTGAATCCGCCCGCGGTGATGGCGGTTCCAAGCTATGCGCGGCAGACCGGTTTGGCGTGCAGCGGTTGCCATTACACGCCCCCGGAACTCAACCCTGCCGGACGTAAGTTCAAACTGACTGGCTACGTGGATCGGGGAGACGACACCAAAACCGTAAAGGCCGATGGCGGCAAGAAGCGCGCCCCCCTCGATCTGCTCGCGTCACTGCCGCTTTCTGTCATGCTGGAGACTTCGTTTACCTCACTCAAGACTGCGCAGCCGCAAACCCAGAACGGCAACTTCGAGTTTCCTCAAGATTTCTCCCTGTTCCTTTCGGGCGCGTGGACGAGCAAAGTGGGAAGCTTTCTACAGGTGACGTACGACACGCAGGACGATCACTTCACCAGCGACAACACGGATATCCGGTTCGCGGACAAGACGAAGTTGGGCGGCAAGGAACTGGTTTACGGCATCGATCTCAATAACAATCCCACCGTCGAGGATCTTTGGAACAGCACGCCAGCGTGGGGCTACCCGTGGATCGCCAGCGATAATGCTCCTACTCCCAACGCTAGTCCTTTCATCAACGGGGGTTTGGCCCAGGACGTAGCTGGACTCGGCGTGTTTGGCATGTGGAACGACCATCTCTATCTGGACGCGGCCATCTATCGCTCTGAGCACGTGGGGGGACCGCAGCCCAACCCAGGCGTGGGCGCCGGCTTCAATATCCGCGGCGTCGCTCCGTACTGGCGCCTGGCATGGCAGGAGTTAACCGGAAAGACGCAGTATGAAATCGGAACTTACGGTATGCACCTGCGTTCGACGCCCAATGAAATCACCGATCCCACTGGGGCCAGCATTCCGACGGATTCGTACACGGACTGGGCAATCGACACGCAAATCGACCGCACGATCGTCAGAACGGACGTGCTTTCATTCCGGGCTACTTACATCCGGGAAAACAATGATCTGCTGAGCCTGCTGTTTCAGGGCGGTGGTCCAGGGAGTTCGACTCCGCTGGTATCGCAAGGTTCGCACCGTTTGAACACGGTCATGGCCAATGCCGAATATCACATTGGCAACAAGTACACGGGCACGTTCGGCTGGTTCAATACAACCGGGACATCCGATCTCGCATTTTATCCGTCGGGGACAGCCGTGAGCGGTAATTTCAATGGCGACCCGAGAAGCGTGGGATACCTTTTGAATGTCTCTTACTGGCCATGGCAGAACCTGCAACTCGCGGCGCAATACACCGGCTATACGCGCTTCAATGGGGCAGCGACGAACTACGACGGCTTTGGCCGCAATGCGAGCGCCAACAATACGCTCTATCTGGATGCCAGGATCTTTTTCTAGAGATCATTTTCTAGAGGTCATTGGCTTTCATGGCAGCGGGTTTTTCTTAGCAGCAAAGTTGTTTTGCAACGATTTCAAGGAGAAGAAAACAATGAACAGCAAGTTCGCAATGAAGACATTCGCTGTGGTCGCGCTGATCGGTGGGCTGGGCGTGGCTGCGTGGGCCGGCGACATCGAGGGCAAAGTTACTGGAATGAAGGGCAAGTCCGTGGTTTACGTCGAGGCCGTTACGGGCAAAACCTTTCCCGCTCCCAAAGACCATCCGGTGATGGATCAAAAGGGGCTGATGTTTGCGCCGCACATCATGGTTGTACAACAGGGCACAACGGTTGAGTTCCTCAATAGCGACACCGTCCAGCACAACGTTTTTTGGACAGCGATCGACAAGGACAAGAAAGCAGGACACAATCTCGGCACGTGGCCCAAAGGTGAGAAGCGATCCTTTACCTTCGATAAGGCCGGCGTCGTGCCGCTGCTCTGCAATGTGCATCCGGAAATGGAGGGATATATCATCGTCAGCCCAACTCCGTATTTTGCCGAGACCGACGATAGCGGAAATTACAAGATCAAAGACATTCCCGACGGCAGTTATACAGTGGCCGTTTGGCATGAAGGCGCCAAGAATCAGTCCAAGCCAGTGACCGTGGCCGGCGGGGGCAAGGCCGATTTCACCGTCAGCAAGTAGAGCATCGAAAGTAAGAAGGAGCGATTGGGAAGGGCCATCCCGTCGCTCCGCACTTTTGGTGGTCAATCTCTTTGACGTGATCGTACCTACGAAAAGTGATTGACGTTTCACCAGCAGGGACTACAAAGTGCCTTCATGCTGAAGCGCTATAAGAACAAAAAAGTCGACGGGGACTGGCTGAACACGAACTTCCCCTGCATGATGGCCTGTCCGGCACACACCAACGCCGGGCGCTATGTCGGCCTGATTGCTGAGGGCCGCTTCGAAGAAGCCTATCGCATTGCGCGCGACCCCAATCCGCTGGCCAGCATCTGCGGACGAGTGTGCGCACATCCTTGCGAGACGGCTTGCCGCCGCGGCGAGATCGACCGGCCCATTTCCATCCGTGCTCTCAAGCGTTTTCTCACCGAGCAGTTTGGCCCCGAGTCGAAACATCCCATCCACGTTAATGAAGGGCGCGGCCAGAAAAAGCTTCCTTTCAAGGTCGCGGTCGTAGGCGGCGGTCCAGTGGGACTCTCGGCCGCGCACGATCTCGCCTTGATGGGATACGCAGTCACGATCTTCGAAGCCGCACCGGTGGCGGGTGGAATGCTGTACTTGGGCATCCCCGAATACCGCCTGCCGCGCGACGTAGTCGAAGCGCAGGTGCGCGAGATTCTCGAGACCGGCGACATCACGCTCAAGCTGAACAACGCAGCTGGCCGCGACTTCACGGTTTCCGATTTGCGCCGTCAGGGCTTCGACGCCGTGCTGATCGCGGTGGGGGCGCACCGCAGCCGCGATCTCAGCATCCCCGGAGTTGATCTCGATGGCGTGCACAAAGGCATCGACTTTTTGCTCAATGTGAACCTGGGTTACAAATTCACTATCGGCAAGAAAGTGATCGTGATCGGGGGCGGCAACGTGGCTATGGACGTAGCCCGCTCGGCCGCGCGCGAAGTAGTGCGTCAACATGCGGGCGGAGTGCAGGACGCCGAACCCTCCACCGAAAATATGAGCGCAGTCGCCACACGGGAAATGGTCGACATTTCGCTTTCCGCTTTGCGCATGGGAGCGCGCGAAGTGAACCTGGTTTGCCTGGAACGCCGCGAAGAAATGCCCGCCGCTCTCGAAGAAATTGAGGAAGCCGAACAGGAAGGCATCCGCATGCATCCGGGGCTCGGCCCTAAGCGCATGGTGGGCAGAGACGGCAAGGTGATTGCGCTCGAAACGCTGAAAACGAAGTGGGTCTTCGATCAGAACAAGCGCTTCAATCCAGCATTCTACGAGGGCAGCGAAAGCCAGATCGAGTGCGACACCATCATCATGGCGATCGGCCAGGCTCCGCGCCTCGACTTCCTCACTCCAGAAGACAAAGTTGAGTTGTCTCCGCGCGGCCTGATCGCCGTCAACCCGCAAACGCTGATGACGTCGGCCCCCGGAATCTTCGCCGGGGGGGATTGCGTCTTCGGCCCGCGCCTGATTATCGACAGCGTAGGCGACGGCAAACGCGCTTCGGTTGGAATCGACGAATATCTACGCAAGAACAAACATCCCGAGCCCATCATCGAAGTCGAGGTGCTGAAGCGGCACAGCATGCCGCTCGATTATCTCGACATCAACCGCCAGCCCGTGCCCATGCTTCCTCTGGAACGCCGCACGGGCGTGACGGAAGTGGAAGTCGGCTACGATGCTCCCGAAGCGATAGCGGAAGCGCAACGCTGCCTGCACTGCTGGGTCAACACAATTTTCGAAGGCTCGCCGGAAGACGGCAGCATGTGCATCTTGTGCGGCGGATGCGTCGATGTTTGCCCGGAAAAATGCCTGGAACTTGTTTCGCTTGATCGCATCGCCTTCGAGCCCGAGACCGTGCAGCACATCCGCGACAACCAGGAATGTTTTGGCGTGGAACTGGATGAAGTGGCGGCCGATGAACTGGGAGTGGTCACCGGCTCCGCCATGCTGAAAGACGAAACCCGCTGCATACGTTGTGGCCTCTGCGCGATGCGCTGCCCGGTAGGAACAATCACCATGGAGTCGTACAACTTCATTCCCGCCGAACCGACGGGATTGATCTCGGTGGCGGCGATTGGAGCGGGATTGCAGTCGAAGTAATTTGCGAGACATACATGACCGACGAAGATAAAACTGCAAGCGCCAGCGACGAGGTCAGCCGCCGCCAGTTCTTTGCGAAACTTGGTCTGGGTTCACTCGGCATCGCCGCCGCGGGCACGGCAGCCTTCGCGTATCAGTTCCTGGAGCCGAATGTGCTATACGAACCTTCACCCATCGTCAACGAGGGCAAGCCCGACCGCTATCCGCTCGACTCGGTCACGCTCGACGTGAATGCGGCCATCTACATCATCCACTCGCAAGAGGGCTATTTTTCGCTGAGCGCAATCTGCACGCATCTCGGCTGTATGACCGCGTGGAAGCCGGAGTTGGGCATTATTGCCTGCCCGTGCCACGGCAGCAAGTTCTACGTCCGGGCCGAAGACGATCACAGACCCGGAGATAAAATCGAGGGTCCGGCGCCCCGGCCGCTGCCATGGAAACGCATCTGGCTCAATGACGACGGAGATTTGCTGGTGGACCGCTCCACCGACGTTCCTCCGCTGCAGCGCGATTCCTTCGTGAGGGTCTGACTTAGAGAGAACCAGCAATGGCGAAAACAGTAGACCAATATTTCGACGACTTACGCGAGACTCGGGTGTGGCGCTCGATCTTCCGCAGCGGCACAGGTTCGAGCACACTGAAGCGCGCGCTGGCTATCCAGCAGAACGTCTTTCTGCATCTGTTCTCCACCAAGGTGCGCACTCGCATGCTGGGCTTCAGTGCGACATGGTATTTGGGCACGCTGACGTTGGGAACTTTTTTCATTCTGGTCGCAACCGGAATCCCGCTGATGCTCTACTACCATCCTTCCGCGCCGCAGGCTTACGCCGACACGAAGGATCTACAGTTTGTGGTCTCGTCGGGCCTGTTCTTGCGCAATCTGCACCGCTGGTCAGCCCACGCCATGGTTTTCCTGGTCTTTGCGCATATGTTCAAAGTTTTTTATCGTGGCGCATACCGCACGCCGCGCGAGTTCAACTGGGTGATCGGCGTAATTCTTCTTCTTGTCACCCTGCTGCTCAGTTACACCGGCTACCTGCTTCCCTGGGACCAACTGGCTTACTGGGCGATCACCGTGGGATCGAATATTGCGTCGGCGGTCCCAGTCATGGGCAACAAGATTCACTTTTTACTGCTCGGCGGGAACGCAGTCAACGCCAACGCGCTACTGCGTTTCTACGTGCTGCACTGCATGATTCTGCCGCTGGCGGCGATGTTCTTCGTCGCCATCCACTTCTGGCGCATTCGCAAAGATGGCGGCCTCTACTCTCATCCGAGCGAACCGGCGACAGTGCGTGCAAAGACTGCGAGTGCCGAGGCAACCGCGAAGGAGGCGCGGTAATCATGGCCGACTCCAAAGATTTCGTTGCCGGCGTCGATTCCAACGCGAAGAAGTCTCCCCGCCGCATCGTATTCATCACCCGCCGCACTTCAGCTCAGGTGAAGGCCGAGACCGAAGATCAGATGCAGACCTTTCCCGAGGTCCTGTTCCGCGCGGCTGTGGCAATCATGACGCTCGCCGTTGCGCTGGTGTGGATCGCACTCATTTTCAACGCGCCGCTCGAAGGCCTCGCCGATCCTTCCCACACTCCCAATCCGGCGAAGGCTCCGTGGTATTTCCTCGGGTTGCAGGAGATGCTGCACTACTTTCCGCCGGTCGTCGCGGGCGTGCTGGTGCCGGGACTGGTAGTGATGGCGCTGATTGTCATTCCGTACTTCAAGGTCAACATCGAGGCCGGAGGGCTTTTCCTGAAAGATCGCCAACGGCGGCTGCGGATTTTCTATTTGGTCGCGACTGCGCTGTCGGTATTTCTCTTTTTTTTCAAGGTATATGCGGCCCTTGTCCCAACGCTCATCATGGCCGCGATCATGCTCGTGGCGGCGCAGAGTTCTCCGCAGTCGTCCTCAGCTTTCCGCCGTTATCTGGCGGGCAGGCCGCTTTCCTATTGGGTGATGACGTGGTTCCTATTTGAACTGGTGGTGCTCACCGCCATCGGAATATTTTTCCGCGGGCCGGGATGGTCCTGGGTCTGGCCGTGGCAAGGGTCCTGATTTGCTGAAGAAAGTCGCGCGCATGAAAGAAATATTCAAGTCGCTGTGGCAAAAGTTGTTCGGAGATAGCGTTCGCGCTTTCGGCGTGGTCAGCCTGGTATTCCTGATTTCATTAGCCATCGCTCCCGCGAAAAACCACTTCAGCGAGTGGCGCCACTATCAGCACGGCTATCTGAAGATGATTCGCAACCGCAGCGACGCCGTGACGCTGCAACGCCATTTTAAGGGAGGCATTCAGCAGATCTGGCTGCCCGATCTAGACGTAGTCGATCGCTGCACCAGTTGCCACGTCGGCATGAAAGAAGCCAGCCTCGCCGACGTGAGCACGCAGCCCTTCCGCCCGCATCCCGTAATCCCGCACAAGCTCGACCAATTCGGATGCACCATGTGCCATCGCGGTCAAGGCGCCGCAACTACCGTAAGCGAAGCGCACAACAGCACGCTGGCGTGGGAGCAGCCGATTCTTCCGGCGAAGTACATCGAGTCCTCGTGCGGCGAGTGCCATCGCGGACCCGTCCCCGGCACGCCTCAGCTGACTCAGGGCCGGCGTCTGCTTTCCCGTTACGGTTGCGTGCATTGCCACACGATCAAACTGCCCGACGGCAGCACGATGAAGCCGACCGACGATCCACCTTCTCTTGAACACATTGCAGACAAGACCACTCGCGAGTGGATATACGCCTGGCTGAAAGATCCGCAAGCCTACGCGAGCACGGCGACTATGCCAAATTTCAAGCTGAGCGACGACAACGCGCGCGACGTATCGGCATTTCTGATTGCCAACAGCACTCCGCAGCCCGGAGACACGGCTGCACTTTCGGCGAAGCCATCGTCTGATCCTGCAACCGGCGCTACGCTGTACGGCGAATCCTTCTGTGCTTCCTGTCACGCCGTGCAAAACGCCGCCGGCAATCTGGTCGGCGGCGACGTTGGCCCCGAACTGACTCGCGTAGGCAACAAGGTAAAGCCCGAGTGGCTGCAGGCATGGCTGCGCAATCCGCGCGCTTACGACGCGGAAACCGCGATGCCGCACTACCGTTTCAACGATGCTCAAATCGCAACGCTCTCCGGATTCCTGCTGGCCAAGACGGATTCCGATCTGTTAGCCAACGTGCATCTCGAAGCCGCGACCCCCGAGCAGATCGCGCACGGTAAACGCCTGGTCTCCGATTACGGCTGCGCCTCGTGTCATGAAATCGCCGGCATCAAGAAGCCCGAGAACTTTGCCCCCGAACTCAGCCGCATCGGCAACAAGCCGGTCACACAACTCGTTTTCCTGCCGGGCATGCAGCGCACGCTGCCCGATTACATCGCAGCCAAAATTAAACAACCGCGCGCTTTTGGACAAAACTTGAGGATGCCGCAGTACACCTTCACTCCAGCGCAAATCGATTCCATAGCCACCGCTTTGCTCGCGTTCAACGACCGTTCTGCAACGCTGCCTCCGGCGCTGACAGTCGCGGCAAAGCCGGAGTCGGACTATCAACCCGCAGGTAAAGCCGGAAAGCTGATGACCGATCTCGCCTGCTTCAGTTGTCACCGCATTAATGGCCACGGCGGCGATATGGCCCCGGACCTTACCTGGGAAGGCAGTTCCGTGCAGCGCCCATGGCTGGTTGAGTTCCTAAAGAACCCAAACACTCTGCGGCCCGCGCTGATCCGCCGCATGCCGAAGTTCAACCTCACCGACGGCGAGGCCAACGAACTCACGGATTACATAATGACCGTCTATCAGAGCCCGGCGCTCGACCGCGATTCCATGCCTCTAACCGGCTACCCGCAAGGCCAGGTTGAACTGGGCAAACAACTTTTCTACGGCAAGTACGCCTGCCAGGGCTGCCACATCGTAGATACCAGGACAGACAAGGGCTACATTGGCCCAACGCTCACGCAAGTTGGTTCGCGCCTCACCGCCGCATGGGTTTTCGAATGGATGAAGAATCCGCAGGCTCTGCGCCCGGGCACAGTGGAACCCAACCGCGCCATGAGCGACGAAGATGCCCGCGCTCTCACCGCGTTCCTCATGTCGCAGAAGACTGGCGGCAAATCCGAGGTCGCAAAGGCAAAGACAAAGAAATGATCCGTCACCTTCTGACCATCGTCGTGTTATCAGCCGCTATCTTGGCAACGTTGCTGGCCACATCCTGTTCGCACCAGCGCGCGTCCACGCCGCTGCCCCAGCCGACCGCGTTCGGCGCGGCCATTGTCGAATCAAGCGGAGGAAAGCAAATCGCGCAGGCAGGAAACCTTCTGCCGCAGCCGGTGGTCGTGCAGGTGAATGATGAACAAGGAGCCGCCGTCCCCGGCGCGCTCGTCGAATTCAGCGCCGCGTTAGGGGTGGCTTTCGATCCGGCATACGGTCTTACCGATTCCAGCGGCCAGGCCACGACCAACGTCACGCTAGGCGGCATGGCAGGCCGCTATCAATTAACCGCATCCACAACCAGCAAGTCGCGAAAGAAACTCACACTCACCCTCGAAGAGATCGCTCTCGGTTATCAGCAAACTCTGGGCCGCCAGCTCAACGATCAGTACTGCGACCGCTGTCATAATCCCGAGTCGACCGTAGAGCGCGTCTCGAACTTCGACAACCTCGAAATCAAGCCACATCCTTTCACCGAGGGCGACACGCTCAACAAGATCAGCGATGCCGATCTTACTGCCATCATCAGCCACGGCGGTCCTGCGCTCAATAAGTCGGCGCTCATGCCAGCCTGGGGAAACACTCTCAGCAAGTCTGACATCCAGGCCCTGATATCCTATATCCGCGCAATCTCGGATCCGCCCAACCGCAATGCTGGCCCCGTGTACGCGAAGAATTAGTCTGCTCGCGGAAGACACCATGCAAGAAGTGCTGCTCAAGTCAGTTCCGCACCGGCCCAAGGTTCGACAGTCCCAAAGCCCTCTTGGGGTGGCTCTATAAAGTGGCAAAGAACCGCTGCCTGATGAGTCGGCGCCGGAGCAAGTTTGCTCCCAATCCAGACCTCTCTCTGGAAGAACTAATGCCGGATCGGAAGGAACTTGAGCAACTGGGGACCGATGGCAGCATCAACCCCGAAGCATTCGCCATCCAGGGTGAGGAAGCGGGACGGTTGCGAGACGCCATTCAGCGGCTGCCGCAACAATACCGCATTGTTTTGGTGCTGCGCGATATGGAAGGGCTAACCGACGAAGAAGTGGCCGAGATTACTGGGCTGCGTTCCGGGACAGTCCGGGTTCGCCTCCACCGCGCCCGGCTGTTTGTCCGAAAAGAATTGATGAAAGGGCTGAAGCTTCGCTCCGGGAGAGCCCCTGTCGCTTCGCGGCATTCTTCTTATGAACCGCCCAGACCCGGCCGGTGCAAGGCGATATTCGCCGAACTCTCGGACTATCTCGACGAGCAGTTGGATGATTCCCTATGTCGGGAACTGGAAAAGCATCTCGATAGATCTTGGCAGGAAGCTTCTTGCCGACTATGAACACATGGCGGCGACCAACATTCGCCGGTAATCGATAGCTACGGGCCCGGCCGACCTGAATCATTCCTGCTCCCAAGCAACTTGACGATCTCTTTTTCAAAGACGGCGATGTCAGTTGCGCCAATATGCTTGGCACTGATCCGGCCATCCCGCGCGATCAGGAATGCGATCGGCAAACCGAGAACTCCTCCATACAGTTCACCCGTCTTTGCATCGCCCATCACAACCGGGTAGTTCATTTTGAAGCGCTGGCAGAAATCGCGCACAGGTTCCGGTCCGTCGTCCATGGAAACGCCAATGATCTGCAAGCCTTGGCCGCCGTACTTATTTTGGAGTTCGACGAAATGTGGAATCTCATCCCGGCACGGATCGCACCACGTTGCCCAGAAGTCCAGAAGGACGACCTTGCCCCGATAGGATGAGAGTTCGAGTTTTTGTCCCGTTAAATCGGGAAGAGAAAAATCGGGGGCCAGGGATTGTTCGGCACTACCCTTGCCCCTCGTGTCGGGGAACACGCCTAGATGACGGGTCACGAAATAGAGTCCCGCCACGACTAAGATCAACGCCAGGCCGCAGAGCGTCCCTTGTTTCAATATGCCGCCCTCAGCCAGCAAGGTTTCAGTTCGCTAGTCTCCCTTAGCAACTGGAAAACCTTTCTCGACCCAGTCCATCCCGAAGTTGCCTGGAATGAAGAGCACCTTCACGTTGGTGAAGCCCATTGCGCGCAGCGCGTCATCGGCTGGCTTGACGTTCGGGCAATGGCCCCACGGACAACACCCGCAATAAAGGACGATGAAACTTTTCCGCGGCAGAGGTTCCACGCGCTTGCGCAACAACTGCAAGCCACTTTCACTGGATGCCGGGCCAATGTATTCCGAGCCGGGAATGTGCGCCTGCGCGTAAAGGACATGAGAGCCTACTTGGATCGTTAGCGGTTTCTCGCTCTTGGCAGACTGAAGGATCCTGACCAGTTCGTCAGGGTTGATCAGGCGTGAGGCCGGGATGAGGCTCGCCTGATAAGCGAAACCCAGGGATGTCAGCGCAACCGCGGCGGTCCCCAAGATGAGGACAGATAATATCGGGCGAAATTTGATAGGAAGACTCATTGGAGTTCTCTCCGCATTATCAATTCCTGATCATACAGTCCGCAAGGAGAGGCACGGAGTTCGCAAGCTATCGGATACCAAAAGTTTTCCTGCAACAAAATCCAACTTCCTGCATTTATTCGTGTGCTTGGTCGATAGAAGCAAGCAGGAGGCAGTCATGATCACAGCTAAAGTCGAACTGACTCAACCACTTAAGCGGCAGCGCCAATTTGTGGCCCAGACCGGAAGCGGCCATCATCTTCTGTTAGACGATGCTGCCGGAGGCACCGGCCTCCCGTAATCTCCGCTCTCGGTTCGCGCGCAGCGCGAAATCTCGACAAGCTCTGGATAAACTCCATCTACCGCTACAAACAAAGGCCGATCATGAAAATATGATCGGCCTTTTCCCTGGTGAACGCGCTGGGACTCGAGTTTGCCGAGAGTATCAGGTTCAGGCGTTAGGCAGCTGGTTCCTGCTCTTTATCTACCTCGACTGGCCCGGTGACTACGCGATCCCATTTTTCATCTTCCTGGCATGGCCCATTGACCACGCGGTCCCATTTTTCATCTTCCTGGCGTGGCCCATTGACTACCCGGTTCGGTGTGTTGGGGTTCGAAACCACTGTAGTTGTCATGACTTACTCCTTTCTCGGGCCCGGCTGTGCGCCGACACCCGGTCGGACAGCCAAGCCGACAGTCGTCACGCCGTCTTGGCAACGACAACTTTCTGCATTTCCTGGAGGTGGACAGATACGACTGCGCCGCAGCGACTCTCAGAAGGAAGGGAGGCGCCGGATGAGAAAAAAGCACAATTGCGACTTTAGCGGCTCAATCCGTCCGGCCTCGGTACAGAAAGATGCCATATACGAATATAGTAGTCGCGCCCCGCCAACAGCACAATACTGGCGTTTTACTAGGTGATGTCAAGCTGCCTGTGTAAATAGGTTGAGGGTGCGGGTTTTCCATTCCAGGTTGAATCTCTGGAAGATGGAGTAGAGGATGCGGTCGACACTAGCTACATTCACAAAACAAACCATGGGCCGGGTGCGGCGGCGCACTTCGACGAAGCAGCGCTCGATCACGTTGGTGGTGCGCAGCTTCTTACGCAGGTACGCGGGGAAAGCGAACACCGAAAGCAGCTCCGGCAGATCGCGCTCCAGTTGGCGCACCATGGGACCGTACTTTCCCCGCCAACGGGATCGGAAGGCGCGAAACGCGGCCTCGGCATGGGCGCGGCTTTCGGCCAGGTACATGGCTTGCGCGTCCTGCTTCACCGCGTCGAAATCGGCCTTCTTCACTTTCTCCAAAATGTTGCGCATCTTGTGGGCCCAGCAGCGCTGATGCCGCACTCGCGGATACACGGTGCGAATCGCGGCCGCCAGACCGGCACAGCCGTCGGTGACGATCAGGCCCAGCCCTTGGCCCTCCAGTCCGCGCCGATACATATCCTGCAGCAGACCTTCCCAGTCCGCCTGGCTTTCGCCCTGGCTGCGCAAAAACGCCAGCAGATGGCGGGTGCCGTCGCGCCGCACGCCGTAGGCCACCAGCATCTGCACCCGCTTGCGTCCCGCCGGTCGCCGCACCCGCAAGCTCACTCCGTCCAAAAACAAATACGCGTAGTTGTCTTCCAACCGCGCCTGGTGGAACTGGCGCACCACCTCGTCCAGATCCCGCGTCAGCTTCGACACCGTCTGCGGGCTCACCACTTCCTCGGTCACCGTGGCCACCACCCGCCCCACTTGTCGCGTCGAGAGGCCGCGCAGAAACGCCTCCCGGATCAGCAGCGATATATCTTCGGCCCGCCGCTGAAACGGTTCCAGCCCACGCGGTAGAAAACTCTTCCCCCGGGTGCGGGCCACCCGCAGCCGGATCGTCCCCAACCGAGTCACGAAATCCCGTTCGTAGTAGCCATTGCGATAGGGCTGCCGCCGGCTGCTCCGCCGCTGATACACTTCGCGCACCGCATACCGGTCCCGTTCCCGCCGCGAATCCGCTTCCAAACGCTCCTTCCACAGCCGTTTCGTCTCTCCGTACACATCCCCCCAGAAACTCTCTTTCATCTCCGCCAGAAAATGTTGGTAATGCTCCGTGATTGGGATTATCTTCGCCATGGGTGTAGGTCTCCTTTCGGAAAGGCTTTAGCTTGTGAGGCCAAAGCCAACTTACACCCTCTTCCTTTTACACAATCAAATTTACGTCACCGTTTTACTACACTGGTGGGACAAAGGCACTGCGAAGGCGATCGGCAGCCCGCGGCGGGTGGGCTTGCGCAGACTTCTCCCCGGCTACCTTGGCGGCTTCGGCGCGGGCGCGCCGCGCAGCAAGCCCTCGGTACTGAGGTCTTCATCCACATCGGGCCAGTGAACGCCGTAGCGTCCGCCGGCCATTTTCCAGTTGTCGCGCTGGGCGGGGGTTGCGTTGAGCAGGCGGGGATACCACGCGAGCGGCACGGAGATAACCCGGCCGTCGCGCAGCGACACACTCAGGGCGTCGTGGCTAAATTCCACTCCCGAGACGCGTTCACCTGCCGTCGGCATGGCGCGCTTGTAGCAAAGCCTCTGCTCTCCAAAGTTTTCCACACCCCCTATGTTCACTTAACCTTGCGCCATCTCCCCGCAATACGAAACAATAGCTCTATAGCTCAAGAAAGCTATAGCCCTCCGCTAACTCGTGAAGGCTCAAGATTTTGCCCCTAACTGATTGAAACCAATAGATTAAATCGCAAAATCCCGCTAACTCCATGATTCCAATACACCGTGGGGGAGGGGGTAGGAGACCACCATGCCAAATTTCCCAAATCGCTGCCAGCACCTCAAGGTCAACGGCACTCAGTGCGGATCGCCCGCCCTGCGCCGCAACCGCTTCTGTTACTTCCACAAACTCCACCACGAAGAGCTAATCCAGCTCAACACCGACCGCGCCCGCCGGCGCCGCAACCTCACCCTAGCCCTCCCCGTCCTCGAAGACGCCAACTCCATCCAGGTCATGCTCATGCAAGTCATGCGCCTCATCATCGCCGGCCAGATCGACGGCAAGAACGCCGGACTCTTGCTCTACGCCCTGCAAACCGCCAGCTCCAACCTCGCCCGCACCAACTTTGAGCCCTACATGCACGAAATCGTTCTCGACCCGAAAACGGTCAACGAAACCCCGCTCGGCTCTCACATCTGGGAAGACGAAGACTTCCTCGACGACGAAGAAGAAGATGAGGACGAGGGTGGAGACCCGGACGATCCGCGCCCCAGTTTCACGCCCCGCACGCCCGAAGAAGCCAGGAACCAGGCCGAGCTAAACCGCTGGGGCGAAGCCGAAGCCGACCGCCTCCAGGAATTAGGCCGACGCCAGGACGCCGCCGAACGCCAGGCCGAACTCCGCCAAGACCGCCTCGAAGCCGACCAGCAACGCCAGCAGGAAGAGCGCAGGAAAGCCAACGCCCTGCAGCACGCCCCCCGCTCACCAGTCGTAACCCCCGCAGGAAGCGCCGTCCTCCCGCCGGCGCTACCCTCCCAACCTCCAGGTAAGCATCCCCCCGCCAAGGCGACGCTGGACGAGGTCAGAGAAAAGGTCACAGCTCAAATAAGAAAAGCACTTCCGGCTATCGCCGCCGCAGTCAGAGAAAATAATGGCCGCAGCGGATGAAAATCAAAGTCAAAGGGGGGCTCAGAATTAAAATATTCAGTAGTGGTGCAGTTTGGTTGTCATCCTGAACAAGCGTTCTTTGCGCAGTGAAGGATCTGGGCGAGCCGCGCGACGGGTCGCGTTCTTTGCGACCCATCAATCGCGCGTTTGGCTCGCCTCCTTATCAAACTGCACCAATACCAAATATTCAGGCTGTTAGAAAGCTCCTTGACCAACGACTACCTTACCTGTGCGAGCGACTGAGCCTAGATCGGGTGAAACGGTGAGCCGGTGAGCCAGGATTCGCTGTACGAACAGGCAGCGGACGCCTACGGTTCGTCCCTCGATCGGCTGGCGCGAGCCTATGAACTCGACCGCGAGGCGCGCCGCGACCTGCTCCAGGAAATTCATCTGCAGCTCTGGCGCAGCTTCGCCAATTTCGACCAGCGCTGTTCGCTGCGCACCTGGGTGTACCGCGTGGCGCACAACGTGGCCACCGGGCACGTGATCCGCCAGCGCCGGCTCCGCGCAAGGCTGGTAAGCCTGGAGAACATCGAGGCCATGCCTGGCGGTGAGAGCGATCAGGTTGAACTCGCCGCCAGCCAGGCCGTAGCGCTCGAGCGTCTGTCGCTGCTGATCCAGCGCCTGAAACCGCTCGACCGCCAGATCATCGTTTGCTATCTCGAAGCCATGGATGCCGCGTCGATCAGCGAAATCACCGGGCTGTCGCCGGCCAACATCGCCATGAAAGTTCACCGGATCAAAAACATCCTGAAGCGCTGGTTCAACGAAGGCAGGTTCAACGAAGGAAAGCTCAACGAAGGAAAGTCGAACGAAGGCGGGTCCAGCGAAGGAGTCATCCATGCCCAATGAATTCCCTAGGAACGAGCTTCCTGCAAACGATCTTCCTGCGAGTGACCCGCGAAATATCTGGAAAAACCAAACTACGGAGGCATTCAAAATGTCGGCAGATCAACTGCGCCGCAAGGCAGAACAACGTCAACGCAGGTCACGCTTTGAAGCGGTTTACACGGCAATCATCGGGCTCGTCTTTTTCCTGTACGCGGCCTGGGCCTTCGCCCACATTCACGAAGTGGTTCCGCGCATGGGCTGGGGCCTGCTCAGTCTTTGGAGCATCTACCTGGCGTATCGCTCCTACAAGTGGTTTTGGCAGGAGCGGCCGGTGCCGGATGCAACCTTGAGCACCACGCTTGAGTCCTACCGAATCGCGCTCGAGAAGCAGCGCGACTATGCCCACCACGCCTGGCGCAAGGCAGGCCTGAGTTTTTGTTTCCTGGGCATGGCGATGGTGGTGGCGCCGCCGCTGATCAAGTCGATCGAGGCCCCACAACTCCTCCTCCTGCTGAAGTTTGGGCCATTGTTCGTTCTTCTCGCCCTATGGTGCGCGACCTTCTTTACCCGGATGAAGCGCCAGCAGCAGAAGCTGCAACAGGAGATCGAGGAGCTACGCGTGTTCGAGAGCGAGAACCGAGGGTAATGGGTATGCGTTGCCGAAAAGATTATCGCGATTTAACTCAAGTTTGGGCTGCGGATGCCGATCTCTCGCTGGTAAGAGGGAAAGGAGCTGCTCATGAGTATTTCCATCTCCAGCACCTTGCCGGCCCCGCCGCCTGCGGCTGCGAACGCTGCCGCGAAGCCGGCGCCAGCTCAACCAACTACCAATGCCTCCGCGGATACGGTGAGACTGTCGGAGACGCAACAGATCTATCAACTCTATAACCAGGGTCAGGCGGTATCGCAAATCGCTACCAGCCTCAGCATAACCGTCTCTGAGGTGAATAGCTATTTGGGCATTACCAGCTCGAGCTAAAATACTCGAGCTAAAATAAAAGTGCGGCAGGCTCGCCACGTTGCCCACATCCATCAAGGCCCGGCCATGGAAACATGGCCGGCCTTTTACTTTTCGGCGGGGGAATCTGCGCTAACACTTTTTTCTCAGCGGGAACGATCCCATCATCCTTATGGAGTTCCTTTCTCTCCAAAGCGATGGCGGCAAATCAGGAGTTCGTTCCCGAACGGCGGCGGTGTTTGCGGCAGATGGTGCATGCCCCCGCGTTCGCCAGCTTTGATGGCGTGAGCGGCGGCATGATCCTGGATTTGAGCGAAGAAGGATTGTCGATGCAAATGACTCATGCGCCCGATGGCCACAGCATCGACAAGGATCGGCCCGTACGCATGGAGATTGAACTCTCGCCCAGCGGACACGTGGAAACAACGGGCTATATCGCATGGGCCGATGCGCTGGGGCGTGCAGGTGTGCGCTTCTCCGATTTGCCCGAGGCCGCGCGGCGCCGGCTGAATGAGTGGTTGACGGTGAATGCGGGAGCGCCCAGCCATATGGCTCCAAAAGTGGCGCTGGGCCGAGGGGCCTGGCCTGCCGGAGTGAGAGCTTCGGAGAGCCGCGAGCGCGAGCACATGGCCATCACGCTGGAAGCGGAGAGCGAAGCGCCGGAAACGACAGCGGGAAGAAACGGAAATGAACGGCAAACATCAGCGACGGTGCAATACGAATTCAGTTCGCTGGGCAATGATCTGACAGCATCTTTGCGGCTGATTGGAGAGCGGGCGCGGACTTTGACGCGTGGATCGAGCGCGGCGATTGCGCTGGTTCACAAAGATGGTGTGGTGTGCCGGGCCAGCGTGGGAGACAGCGCGCCGGCGCTGGGGGCGCGGCTGGATGTGAACTCCGGGCTTTCAGGAGAGTGTTTTCGCGAAGGGAAAACTTTGCGCTGCGACGATGCGGAACACGATCCGCGCGTGGATTTGGAAAGCTGCCGCAGGCTCGGTGTGCGTTCGATTCTGGCTGCGCCGGTGCGCTATGAGCGGGATACAGTTGGGCTGCTGATGGTGTTT
Source organism: uncultured Acidobacteriaceae bacterium (assembly GCA_963832755.1). Classification (GTDB taxonomy): domain Bacteria; phylum Acidobacteriota; class Terriglobia; order Terriglobales; family Acidobacteriaceae; genus Sulfotelmatobacter. Next base: position 19,796 of record CAWHVM010000002.1, read on the forward strand.
GCGCCGGAGCCTTTTAATTTTGATGAAGGCGATGTGGCGGTGGTGGAGAGCCTGGCGCATACCGTGATCCGGAGCATGCGGCAGGCGGAGGCGGGATAAGCGTCATCGCTGAAGGGGCTGTGCCATTCAAAGTCAAAAGCCCCACTTCTCGCAAAAGGATGCGAGAAATGGGGCACCCAGCAAGATTTTCCTGCACCGACTTTTCAGGCTGCTGCTTGTTGCTGTTGATAGGCCGGGACGAAGGACTCGGCCACGAAGGTTTCGTACGATGTTGCCGTTGTGTTGCGGGAGGTGCGGGGTTCGAGGTTCCGCATGTATCCCGAGTTGAGTGCGCCCGCCATTTCGAGCATCAGTCCAACGAACTTTTCGGACATTCCCATTTGAATCATGGCGGCTCGCACCTGATCGTCGGGCGCGTGGACGTATTTGAGATCGGCTTTGCCGATGGCTTTGCCGATGATGGTGGCAACTTCGTTGTAGTTGAGATCGCGCTGGCCCAGCAGTTCGTGGGTCTGCTTGCCGCGGAAGGCGAGCTGCAACAGGGCCTCGGCGGCGGCCGCTCCAATGTCGCGAGTGGCGATCATGGGAAGTTTGAGGTCAGGGCGCAGCGGCCCGATCACGGCGCCGGCCATGCGAATGGCACCGATCTGGGGCAGAGTGTTTTCCATGAAGGAACCGGCGCGCAGGTGGAAGACGTTTGCGCTATCGATTTGATTGAGTTTTTGCTCGAGGTTGTACAGGCCGACGACGGGCCCCGTGCCTTTGTTCTTGTCCGCTCCAAGGCTGCTGAGAGAAACGACGTTTTTGATGCCGGTGTTTTTCACGGCGGCTGCGATGGCGTCGCCGGCGCGCTCCTCGTAACCGAGAGGATCGGTGCTGGCGGGGTTGGGTGGAATCATGACGTAGGCTGAGGCTGCGTTTTGGAAGGCTTTGGTGAGGGCGGATGCGTCGGTGACGTCGCCGATGAATATTTCGGCACCGTGCGCCGCGTGAGTTTGCAAGTGAGCTGCATTTCTGCCGACGACGCGAACCTTCTGCTGGCGTGCCAGAAGACTTTGCGCCACGATGTGTCCAGTGTTGCCGCTTGCTCCAAGAACAACGTACATATTGACCTCCATTGTTAGATTGGATGCGGTGGGGTGGGTTTGGGCTTCGGGTCATCAACACAGAAGTGCAGCTGGACAGGAAGTCAAAAATCCCCGCCCTGTCTCTCCAAAGAACGGAGAGACAAGGGCGGGGCACCCACGAGGGCAAAAGCAAAGTCAAAGGCAGCGGACAGGAGTGTCCGCTCCACACGTGCGGTCTAGGACTTCTTGCGTGGCTTCATGGATTCCCAATCTTCGTTAGTTAACGCGCGGCCTAGATTGCTGAATTCGCCGGCGCCTTGCAGGAATTCTCCGCCGTCCATGCGGATTACTTCGCCGTTGATGTAGGACGAGCCGTCGCTTATCAGGAATGCGGCTAGATTTGCCAGCTCTTCTTTTGTGCCGAAGCGGTGCATGGGGTTGCGATCGAGCGCAAGCGTTTCGATTTCTGGACGCGGCATTAGACGCGAGAATGCGCCTTGCGTGGGAATGGGGCCGGGAGCGATGGCGTTCATGCGGATGCCGCGATTGCCCCACTCGACGGCAAGGCTGCGGGTGAGGGCTTCGACTCCAGCTTTCGAGATGGCTGAGGGAACTACATAGGCGGAGCCTACCGGCGCATAAGTTGCCGAGACGCTTAGCACCGTGCCGGCATGATTCGACTTGAGCCAGCGGCGTCCGCAGGCCATGGTGGCGTGAAGCGTGCCTAACAACACGATGCCGATCACGGATTCGAAGGCGCGCGGGGAAAGTTCTTCGGTGCGGGCGATGAAATTTCCGGCGGCGTTGTTGACTAGAACGTCGAGTGGGCCGGCTTGCCAGATGGCGTCGATCAACGACTCGACTGCTTCGAGACTGCGGACGTCGCAGGGGAGCGCGTGAATTGGGCCGTGGGGGTTCAGTTCGGCTACGGTCTTCTCTAGCACTTCTTCGCGGCGGCCGCAGATGTAGACTGTGGCGCCGAGCTGGAGGAAGCGGCTGGCCATGGCTTTGCCGAGGCCGGTGCCGCCGCCGGTGATGAGGATGCGCTTTTTGCTGAGAAGATTATCGCGGAACATTCGTGCTTGACCTCGGTTCGGTTGCTGCCAGCGAACAGCAGATTCCTCACCGGGCTTCGCCCGATTCGGAATGACAAGAGTATATGAACTCTCGGCCAGACCGGTTTATATGATGCCGCAGGCTACGCGGAATCCATAGTCGGCGTAGTGGAAGTCTGGAGGGATGCTGGAGCGGGCGGAGCAGCGGGAAACTTTTATGTGATGGCGCCATGAACCGCCGCGGGAGGCCTTGCGCTGGCTTTGCTGTGGGCCGCGCGGATTTTTCTCCGGCGAGATGGCGTAATAGTTGGGATCGTACCAGTCACTGCACCACTCGTGTACGTTGTCGCACATGTTGTAAAGGCCGAAGTTATTGGGAGGGTATTGGGCGACGGGCTCGGGTCCGGTTTGCCAGCGGGTGGAGTAGTTGGGTAAGGATTGAGGCGGGTCGTCGCCCCAGGGAAAGTCGTTTTGCTCGAGGTCGCCGCGGGCGGCGCGCTCCCATTCGGCTTCGGTGGGAAGACGGTAGGGACGGGCGGTTTGCTGGGCCAGCCACTGACAGTAACGGTCTGCGTCGAACCAAGAGACTCCGGTTACTGGCTGCTGCGGATGATTAAGGTTCTGGTCCTGCCAGAATGGCGGAGGGTCGGAGTTCGTGGACAGCAGCTTGGCGGCTTCAGCAGACAGCAGGTTCCTCGCTTCGCTCGGAATGACACGGGCATTTGTGGAGTGAATGACAGGAGCATTTATGGAGCGCAGAAAGACGGCGTATTCGGCGTTGGTTACCTGTGTCGCGGCTAGGAGAAAAGCGTCGATCCAGACGCGGTGGATGGGACGTTCGCAATCTTGACCGGAGGCGGAGCCCATTAGGAACCAGCCTTCGTGGAGGGAGACGAGTTGGGGCTCGATGTAGTGTGCGGGTTGGGAGTGGGAATGAGCTGTTGCCATGAGTTGGCAGACCTAGTGTGAAATAATCGGGACCGCGATGACGCCGACGATCAGGATGTGCGCGCTCTTAATAGGCATCGCGGGTGTGGTGTTTGTCGTCCGCAGAGAGAACCACGGTCCGGTCCTATTCGGCGAGAACGGCAAGAAAGCAGCTCTCTCTGCAATCGTTTCTCTTATAAGCCTTTCCGCCTTGACGGCTGTTTTTGGTCAAGGCTTTCTCATATTCGGCGTGGGCTTGGTGGTTGGCTTCATTCTGGGATCCTTGTGGGGCCGCGTTTAGGTGCTGGTCCGCCACGGCCCCTCGGCCCACGAGATGCTCGGTTGCGGTAGTTCCGAAGACCTGTTCCCCTACCGCTTTCCCGCGGAAACCTTGCCCGGCATCTCGGGAGCGGGTTCCATACCGCGGGACGGCGGAGCCATTGGAACCGGCTGTGGGCGCCCACCGATCGACTTGATGCCTGGTGACATGTCGAAGTCTTTCGGCACCTGCAAATTCGGCGGTGAATCCTTGGCGATCAGGCCCAGCGCTTTGCGGACTTCCGTGTCAAGCTTGGCCATGGTGTCTTTGTTGTCTTTGAGGAACTGGCGGGCATTTTCGCGGCCCTGACCGATGCGCTCGCCTTTGTAGCTGAACCAGGAGCCGGATTTTTCGAGGATGTTGTTGTTCACCGCGATATCGAGCAGGTCGCCTTCGCGGGAGATGCCCTCGCCGTAGAGGATGTCGAACTCGGCTTCGCGGAATGGAGCGGCGACTTTGTTCTTCACGATTTTTACGCGGGTGCGCGAGCCGGTGACAATGTCGCCTTCCTTGATGGCCGCGATGCGCCGGATGTCGATGCGCACCGACGAATAAAACTTGAGCGCGCGGCCGCCGGTGGTGGTCTCCGGATTGCCGAACATCACGCCGATTTTTTCGCGGATCTGATTAATAAAGATCAGGCAGGTGCGCGATTTGGAAACTGTTCCCGTGAGCTTGCGCAGGGCTTGCGACATCAGGCGGGCCTGCAGGCCCATGTGGCTGTCTCCCATTTCGCCGTCGAGTTCGGCCTTGGGCACGAGCGCGGCGACGGAATCGACCACGAGCACGTCGATGGCGTTCGAGCGCACCAAGGCTTCGGTGATTTCGAGCGCCTGCTCGCCGTAGTCCGGTTGCGAGACCAGCAGGTTGTCGACATCGACGCCCAGCTTTTTGGCGTAGCCGGGGTCGAGCGCGTGCTCGGCGTCGACGAACGCGGCCATGCCTCCGGTCTTCTGCGCCTCGGCAATTACTTGCAGAGTGATGGTGGTTTTGCCGGAAGATTCCGGGCCGAAGACTTCCACTACGCGCCCGCGGGGAAAGCCGCCTACGCCGAGCGCGGCGTCGAACGAAATCGCGCCGGTCGAGATCACCGCGATGGGAACGATCGCTTCTTTCGACCCCAAGCGCATGATCGAACCTTTGCCGAATTGTTTTTCAATCTGGGAGACTGCCAGCTCGATTGCTTTGCCGCGTTCATCCGCCATGGGAGTGTGGCTCCTTCAAGAGTGCAGAACTGATCTGGGCGGATTATACACACAGATCAAGGCGAAACAAAGGCGAAACTGGAATATGTTGTTGAAAACTTCCCAAAATGGTCGGCGTTATAATTCCTGAAGTGGCACCGCTTCGGTCCGAGGCCGACATGTCGTTCACCTTGCTCATCAATGGAGCCGAGCATAAAGTTGATGTTCCCTCTGACCAGAGTCTCCTCTCAGTTCTTCGCGATCGCCTCAACCTGACCGGAACCAAGTATGGCTGCGGCGAAGGGCAATGTGGGGCGTGCACGGTGCTGCTGGCGGGCAGGCCGGTGCGCTCTTGCCGAACGCCCGTGAGCGCGGCCTCGGGAAAGAAAATTACAACGATCGAAGGACTGGAACAGAACGGCCGGCTGCACCCCGTGCAGGAAGCCTTTCTTGCCGTGGAGGCGTTCGAGTGCGGCTATTGCACCTCGGGCATGATTATGTCTGCCGTGGCTCTGCTGAACCAGAATCCGTCGCCCCGCGAGGAGCAGATCGTCGATTTCATGAATGGAAACATCTGCCGTTGTTGCACCTATCCCCGGATTGTCGCCGCGGTGAAGCAGGCGGCGATCGGCAGCAAGGGGCAACCGCGATGAGCCAGCGCACATCTGCAATAGATTCCACTGCCCTGAGCGATTTCGAACTGGAAAATGCGCGACAGACCCGCACGCCAAGACTCGGTTACGGCTTCGAATTACAGCGTCGCGAGTTTTTCAAGCTGCTGGGCGGCGGACTGCTCGTGGGCATGTGCGTGCCTGCGATGGCGCAGGAGTCCGGTGGGGGACATCACCGTGACAGCGAAGGCGATTTGCCCAAATCGCTTGCGGCATGGCTGCATGTGGCCGAAGATGGCAAAGTGACCGTGTATACAGGCAAGGTGGAGGTTGGCCAGAACATCCGGACGTCGCTGAGCCAACAGGTGGCCGAGGAACTGCACGTGCCGATGGAATCGATTCAGTTGGTGATGGCGGATACCGCGCTCACTCCGTTTGACATGGGTACATTCGGCAGCCGCACCACGCCCATCATGGGCCCGCAACTCCGCAACGTTGCCGCCACCGCGCGCGAAACTTTCATTGGGCTCGCCGCCGAGCGGTGGCACGCTCCCCGCACGGCGCTGGTCGCGTCTGAGGGCAAGATCGTTGATTCCCACGGCAATCGGTCCATCACTTACGGAGAACTCAGCAAGGGGCAAAACCGGGTCACGCTCATTGGCGACGACCCTCCCTTACTCTCACCGAAACAATGGCACGTCGCTGGAACTTCAGCGGCCAAAGTGGATGGACGAGATTTCGTGACCGGCCGGCACAAATATACACCGGACATGACGCGCATGGGGATGCTCGTGGGCAAAGTCGTGCGCCCTACAGCGTTCAAAGCTTCGCTCACCTCATTCGACGCTGCGGAAGCGGAGAAAATTCCAGGCGTCACGGTGGTTCACGACGGCGACTTCGCTGCCGTTGCGGCTGCTGACGAGCCCACCGCGGCGCGGGCCGCCAAGGCGGTTCGAGCGGAATGGAAAACTCCGCAACAAACGTCCGAGGCCACATTATTCGCCGACCTGCGAAAGCCCACGGCGGAGCCAGGAGAAACTTACGGAGCGGCTCCTCAGCATATCGTCGGCTCGGTGGAACAGGGGATCACATCGTCTGATAAGACGCTGGCTCAGACCTATACGGTCGCCTATATTGCCCACGCGCCACTGGAGCCGCGCGCCGCGCTGGCGGAATGGACTGACGGCAAGCTCACCGTGTGGACCGGAACGCAGCGTCCGTTTGCCGTGCGCGACGAACTGGCGCAGGCTTTCCGCCTGCCCATCGCCAGCGTTCGCGTGATTGTTCCCGACACGGGCTCGGCTTATGGCGGAAAGCATACCGGGGAGGCAGCGGTGGAGGCGGCGCGCCTGGCCAAGGCCGCGGGCAAGCCCGTAAGAGTCGTGTGGACGCGCGAGGAAGAATTCACCTGGGCGTATTTCCGTCCGGCGGGCGTGATTGACATCAAGAGCGGAGTGCGTAAAGACGGTACTGTGGTCGCCTGGCAGTTCGACAATTACAACTCTGGGCCGTCGGCCATGCGAACGCCTTATGACATTGCCAACCAGAAGATCGAGTTTCACGCTGCGGATGCCCCGCTGCGCCAGGGTTCTTATCGTGGTTTAGCGGCCACTGCGAATCACTTCGCCCGCGAAACTCACATGGACGAACTAGCCCACCTGCTGGGTGTGGATCCGCTTGAGTTCCGGCTGAAGAATCTTTCCGATCCGCGATTGACGGCGGTCTTTCAGGCGGCGGCGCAAAAGTTCGGTTGGGGGCGCGAGAAGAGTTCCGCCACCCACGGTTTCGGAATTGCCGGAGGCGTGGAAAAAGGCGGTTACATCGCCACCTGCGCCGAAATTGAGATTGATGCGGCCAGCCGCGAGGTAGAAGTGAAACGAATCGTCGCGGCCTTCGAATGCGGCGCCATCGTCAATCCTAACGGCCTGCGCAACCAGATCATGGGCTCGGTTGTGCAAGGATTGGGCGGCGCGTTGTTTGAGTCGGTCGGCTTCAACAACGGCAAGATTACCAATCCGCACTTCGCGCAGTATCGGGTGCCACGCTTTACCGACACTCCGCAGGTCGAGGTGGAAATGCTGGACCGCAAGGATCTGCCGCCCGCGGGCGCTGGGGAAACTCCGATTGTCGGCACCGCTCCGGCGGTGGGTAACGCCATTTTCGCGGCCACCGGAATCCGGCTGCGCTCTCTGCCGCTGGTACCGGAGGGGTTACCGAAGTTGAGCTAGATTTCAATCTCAGCGGTCAACGGCGATTTTCTCATCACCGGCTGGTATTGCATCAGCTCAAGGCCCGAAGGCTAATGCCGTCTCCTGGTTTTCAAGCTGATCGCTATCTTCATCACTGCCCCATCCACGGGATCAATCTCGAACACTGCCCTGCTGGTGTAGGTTGGGCTGTCCAGCCGGTATTTGAATACGCTGTATTGTTGAAAAATGTTGGTGTCGTACGGGTCGCCGTACTTGTCCTGTACCTGAGCCGCGGTGTAGCTGTGATCGGCAAATTGAAGGACGAGGTAAGCATCCTGCTTCTTCTCGCTGCGCAGAGCGGAAATCTCAGAGAAGGGGAAAGGCTGTTGCAAAGGGCAGTCCACGAGCGCGCTCTTGTGCTGATGGACCATGCCTTCCCGGATGATCCCGTCAATGCGCTTGGTCACTTCTCCGTCCAGCGTAAAACCCTCGCGCTTCGCTGCGCACCTGCCTTTGTCGGGGTTGCACTCGGCTCGAACCTGGTTCGCCACATAGGCGCGAAGAACTTTGGAATGTTCCAGCACGGCCCTGAGCCCCTGCTCCCCGGGCAGTGCGGCGGCGGCGAGGAGATAGGGAACCGTGGCGCGCCAGTCGAAATCGTCGGCAGAGAGAGCGACCGCGGCGGGGCGGTTGGCGCCGGGCGGTTTGCTGGCGGGCCGTGCGCTCGACAACGGCGGGGCGAAACTACAGAGCAGGAACGATAGCGTAACCAGCAGAGCCGCAGGCTTCATGGCGGTGACCAAGGCTGCGATCATAGTCCATGGGAAGAAAAGATGCGAGTTTTTCCAGCGGTGGGTCAATTTGAAAGGAAGCGAGCCAAACGCGCGATTGATGGGTCGCAAAGAGCGCGACCCGTCGCGCGGCTCGCCCAGATCCTTCACTGCGCAAAGAACGCTTGTTCAGGATGACAAATCGAACTGCAACCCCACTGCGCTATAGGTTCCCTTCTATAGGTTTTCTTGGATGAAGCGGGGACTGAGATGAATGTCGAGTTGTACCAGTGGCGAATCACCAACCGCCTTAAAGCTGTGGATCTCGCCGGCCTTGATGACAAAGATGTCTCCAGCGCCGCCCTCGAACGTCTTGCCGCTTACTGTCCACAGCCCGCGGCCTTCGCGTATGAACTGGATCTCGTCATAAGGGTGCCGGTGCGGACCCGGCCCCGAACCAGGCTTCCCATGGAACAGGAACACCGAAACACTGGTGTTGCCCTGCTCCGCTCCGACAAACTCATGCGAACTACCGACGAAAGGCAGGTTCTCCTGGCGCACGTGATACATCTTCCGTTACCCTCCTGGCAGGGTTGGATGACTGTGGCCACGGTTTAGGCTCCGCGAATACTGATGAGTGATATCGCGATGTTTCGCCAATCATCACTGGGAACTATAATTCCGCCGAGGTCAGACGCGCCAAAACGGAGCAGCAGGCGTTGATTTGGCCGATGTGTGTATGTTCCTGCATCTTGACAGCTTTGCAGACGAGCACTATCTTGTGAGACGGGTGTGACTGATACGTGTGCACGTTAGACGGGATAACTCACGCCTTCCCGTCGGACCCCCTTCCCCCGCCAGGGTTCGCACGTCCAAATCTCCCGTGGAGGACTTGATGAAAAGTCAAAAGGCATTCGCCAGAACTTTCCTGTATGGCGTAAGAACCATTCTGATCTTCACCGTGATTGCCGCTAGTACAAGCGCCCGCGCCGGAACAAACTACAAGGTGATCCACAACTTCACCGGATCGGCAGCAAGTGGATCGTTCCCCGTCGGAAATCTGGTCGCCGACGCGGCTGGCAATTTGTATGGCGTGACATCGCAGAGCACCGATACGTCGGGCTACTGTTCTGAAACGGGCTGCGGGGCCATCTTCAAGCTGTACCCGACCGCAGCCGGGGGGTGGGCCGCCACTAATCTGCACACCTTTACCGGCGGCCTCGACGGTGACAGCCCGCAAGGCGGCCTGGTGATGGATGCCGCGGGGAACCTCTACGGAACGACTTCGGTGGGCGGCGTGGAGTCTCTGGGCGACGTATTCGAGCTCTCACCGACTTCGAGCGGCGGATGGAAATACTCGGTGATCTACAACTTCGGCTATCCCGAAACCGGAGGAGTCGGGCCCGCGGGGACGATGGCAGTTGATTCTGCCGGAAATCTGTATGGTTCAACTGTCGGTGGTGGGGCAGAAGGTTATGGGACCATATTCGAGCTTTCGCCGAGTTCTTCGGGCACTTGGACGGAGACGGTTTTGTACTCCTTCCTTGAGAGCAGCGGACAGCGACCCACAGGCGCACTCATTTTCGATTCCGCGGGCAATCTTTACGGAACTACACAGCTCGGCGGCGATGAACCCTGCGGCTACGGCATCGGATGCGGGACGGTGTTTGAACTCTCGCCAAACGGAAGCGGCGGCTGGAGCGAAAGCGTGCTACACAGCTTCACCGGCGCGTTTGGCGAGGGCATGTATCCGTGGTACGCGGGCGTAATCTTCGATTCCGCGGGGAATCTTTATGGCACAACATCCGGTGGCGGCCATAATTCGGAATGCGATGGCGGCTGCGGCGTCATTTACAAACTCTCTCCGAACGGCAGCGGTGGTTGGACGGAGACTGTCATTCACAGCTTCACCGGCAGTCACGGCACGCCCGGCGCAGGCGGCGCATGGCCCGTCTACTCCCTGACCGCCGATTCCAGCGGCAATCTGTATGGTGACGCGTACCTGGGCGGTACGGCTGGTGAGGGGGTGGTCTTCAAGATGACGCCGAGTGGCAGCGGTTGGGTTGAAAGCGTGGTGCATTCCTTCTCGGGTTCGGGCGGAGATGGTCCCTACAACTCCGGCCTAGTTTTCGGTCCTGGCGGCTTTCTCTACGGCATGACCGTTCTCGGCGGAACGATGGGCTACGGCACGGTGTTTGAGGTTACACCGTAGCTGGTTTTTTCAAGGCGATCAAGGAGCATCGGGCCGCGGGTCGCCCGCAGGGCTCTGCCACTGCCCGGCGGCGCAAGCGGGTAGCTTCTGTTAACAGGCGATAGCGCTCGCAACCGGTCCGGGGCTTGATGGAATCGCTCGTGCTCAGGAAGAACTGAGTCTTGCCGCCGTACGCACGCGGGCGAGAGGGCGCCCGCTCCACACAGGCTACAGCCAGCCTTTGGTGCGGGCCATTCTGGAGGCTTCTACCCGGTTGCTGGCGCCCAGTTTGCTGATGGCTTCGGAGAGATAGTTGCGGACTGTGCCCTCGGATAGGCCCAGTTCGGCGGCTATGTCGCCGCTCTGCATGCCTTCGCCGGCCAGGCGCAGGACTTGGCGTTCGCGATCGGTGAGCGGGTCCATTTCTCCCCAGGCTTCGGTGGCGAGGTCGGGATGGATGACGCGCAAGCCTTGCTGCACGCGGCGGACGGCTTCGGCTAGTTCTTCGGCGCGCATATCTTTCAGCAGGTAGCCCAGGGCTCCAGCTTCCATGGCGCGGCGCAGATATCCGGCGCGCGCGAAGGTGGTGAGGATGATTACGCGCGTTCCGGTGCGGCGGCGTTTTAGTTCGGCGGCAGTGTCGAGTCCGGTCATGAGCGGCATTTCGATGTCGGTGATGAGCACGTCAGGCTTGTGAGCGAGTACAGCTTCGAGCGCCTGCTTGCCGTCGCGCACTTGCGCCACGACTGAGATGTCGCCTTCGATTTCGAGCAGCGCGGCTAGAGCGCCTAGCACCATGCCCTGATCTTCGGCGAGGACTACGCGAATGGTTTTGCGGCCGTCCTTTGAGGTGTGATTCAAGTGGCGCAGCCCTCGCTGTTCGGCGAGACTTCTTTGAGTGGAAGGGTGATGGTGAGTCTGGTGCCGGCTTGAGAGTCGCGAGTGAGAGTGCCGCCGAGCATCTCGACGCGTTCGCGCATGCCGCGCAGTCCGTTGCCTTCGTGTTGCGAACCGCCGCGGCCGTCGTCTTCGATCTCGAGCCGGCATGATCCGTTGCGTTGTTCCAGACGCAACGAGCACGTGCGCGCTTGCGCGTGACGGACCACGTTAGTGACGGCTTCTTTGACAGCCATCGACAGAACGCTTTCTTGCAGCGCGGGCAGCGGGACCCTGGCCGTTTCGTATTTCACGGCGACGCCTGCGGTTTCCAGCGTGGACTTGGCTTTGGCTAGTTCAGCCTCAAGCCCTTGCGTGCGATAGCCGCGGATGGCGTCGCGGACTTCCGACAATGCCTGGCGGGAAATCTGTTCGACTTCGCGGATTTCGTTGCCGGCGCGCTGCGGATCGCGGTCCATCAGCTTTCCGGCGAGTTCGGATTTCAGGATGATGACCGAGAGCGTGTGGCCGAGAACGTCGTGCAGATCGCGGGCGATGCGCTCGCGCTCGGCGACTTTGGCGAGGTGCTCGATCTCGTCCTGGGCGCGAATCAACTTGCGGTGAGTACGTTTGCTTTGGGCGAAATGGATGTTGCTGATGCCAATCACGAAGGTAAGACCGCCGGCAAACAAGAAAAACCAACCACTGAGATGGAAAGCCCACCAAGTGAGGGCGGCAGCGGCTTCGACTGCTGCCAAAATCTTGATGCCGTCGGCTTCGGTCTCCACGACGAAGGGGCCACAGGCTGCGGCAAAGATGAAGAAAGTGGTCGCGCCGCCATTGTACTTGGCAAAAGCTACGCCCAGCAGAACCATCCCTGCAAGGTGCAACACAGCCTGCCTGCGGCTCACCCAGAAGAGGCCGAAATAGAGCAGCAAGAATGCGGCGGTCCCAAGAAGAGTGAAGAACCACACCCTCGCACCGGCATGACTCTCGATGGGATCGATGAAGAAGAAGCCGAAGTACAGGACGGAGTAGAGCGCCCAGGTATATTCGCCTTTCTTGGGAATCAGCCTCATAAAGTCATCGAGCGCGCGGCGCGATTTGCGGCTGCCGGCTCATGGTTCCTTTCGGCACTCCAGCTATTATCGTCCATCTTTGATTAGTTGCGTCTCCTGCTGAACATCGTTCTCGTCGCGGCGTACCAGACTGCGGCCGCGGCGGGAATCAGCACCAGCAGCCAGCGTGCGCCACCATACACCGCGAGCATTCCGAGTGCGATCAGAATGAGCGCCCAGGCGGCGGACTTGTTGGATGGCGTGTTCATGATGGCATCCTTTCTCAGCCGTAGAGCTTGCCCTGGTCGCGCTGGAAGCCGATGCGGGCAACGCCCAGGCAAATCAGGGTGAAGGCGAGCAGAACCTCCCAGTGTGTTGCGGTTGATTGCTTCCATCCCGCGCCCACGGTTCCCAGCGCCAGTTGTGACAAGTGGTAAGGCGGAAGGGCGAGCGCAATCTGCCGCACAAACTTGGGCAGAAACATGTACGGCACCCACAATCCGCTGCAGAACGACATGGGCAAATAAATCAGATTGATAGCGGCCGGGGCGGAGTTTGGTCCGACGAAGTAACCGATGGCCAAGCCCATGGCGGAAAAAGGCAGCGACCCGGCCACGAGGGTTCCGAGCAGCTTTGCCGCCTCCGCGACCGGCATCCGCACGCCGCCGAAACTGACGCCCAATGCGAACAGGAGCAAAACCACAATCGCGCTGAAGATCATGCCATGGATCACTTTCGCCGCGAAGTAGGCGAACGGCGGCATGGGGCTGGCGCGCTTCACTTGCAGCCATCCCAGACCGCGATCGGAGGCAAGGCCGGAGGCGGTGCCAAACAGCGACGCTCCCATCACTCCGAACGTGCCGTAGGTGGCGATCAGGTAAGTTGGGACGTGAGTGCTGCCGATCGACTCCTTGGAGTTCAACACCAAGCCAAACAGCACATAGAACATCAAGGGGAAACTAATCACTGACGCCGTGTAGACGCGCAAGCGAAGATTCTTCAGGAATTCGTACTTCGCTTCCTTCAGGTAAATAGTAACGGTGTGGTTCGGGGAGCGCTCGATCTGGGCCGTGTTGGTCAAAACCGCTTCAGCAGTACTCATGATGATTTCCTCGCTTGCCTTTAGTACTCGTGTGTTTGTTCCTTCGTGCGATTCTTTCGCGTAGCGCGTCTACATAATCGTGAAATCAGTTTGGGCGATTGCCATTTTCTCGGTTGTCCTGCGTGAGGGCCAGAAAGGCTTCTTCCAAACCCGCGCTTGTAACCTCGAGCCCCGAGAGCGAGGGGTCGGCGGCCAGCAATGTGCGGACGACCGGTTCGGCCTCGCGGGCATGAATCTCGACGGCCTCGCGATCTTGTTTCGCATCGGTGACGCCGGGAATTTGCAGCAAGTTGGAAAGACTGAGCACGGTGACGCAGCGGATACGCTTGCCGCTGGTCTGCGCTTTGATCTCCGCCGGCGTGCCTTCGGCGGTGATCGCGCCCTGGTTGATCACGGCGATGCGGTCGGCGAGGGCGTCGGCTTCCTCTAAATAGTGCGTGGTAAGGAGGACGGTTTTTCCGCGATCGACCAGGCGGCGGATTTCTTCCCAGAGGGCGCGGCGGGATTCAACGTCAAGTCCGACAGTGGGCTCGTCGAGAAACAGCAGGTCGGGGTTGCCGCAGATGGCGAGGGCAAACAGGGTGCGCTGGCGCTGTCCGCCGGAAAGATCGCCGAACTTGCGGTCGCGCAGTTTTTCGAGGCCCGCCACGGCCAGCACCTCTTCGAGCGGCATCGGCTTCGGATAATAGCTGGAGAACAAATCAATATGTTCACGGACGCGCAGAGTTTCCGGCACCTTGCCCACCTGCAGCATGGCGCCCGCGCGGATGCGATTCTGGGGATTGGTGGGATCGCCCCCGAACACGCGGGCCTTGCCGGAGTTCGGCTGCAACAGGCCCAGCAACAGTTTTACGGCGGTAGTCTTGCCTGCGCCGTTCGGTCCGAGCAGAGCGACCACTTCGCCCGCGCGCACAGCGAAATTTACATTCCGCAGGGCGCGAACTTCTCCATAGTTTTTGCTGACGCCATCGAGACTGGCCACGATAGCGCGGGAAGTCGTATGCTGCAAGTTTTTCGTTTCTTCCAGAGTCGCGATCATAGTGCCTTCTTTAATTCTTTCTCCGCTTGACCTGCCGGGTAGATCAATCTCGCCCGGTAACTGCATCATCGCGGAGCGGCCAGCAAAGCACCAGTGCCGTTCATCACGTTGGGAACGTGACAAATGTCATGGCCGCGAAGCGCTGCTGGGCTGGGATAAGAGACTGAAGAACGAGGCAAGACGAGGAAATTCAGGATAGAAGCAGAAGGGCTCGGGAGCTGGATTTTGCAATTTTCCATCCGCCTCGTTACGAAATCCGAACATTCGAACCAGATTCAAGCCGGCAGGCGCAGTGGACCGGGAGGAGGCTTGTGGACGCGATATCAGCGTTTCCCCAGGCTGGATGCGGGGAAAAGTTTGTTCGGATTTCGTAACAAACTCGGATTGCACAAAATTCTTGAACAAATCATGACACGAAACCCCGCGCCCCTGCTATGATGTCCAGCACTTGTGATGGAGGCGTGTCATGCTCCCGGCCGGTAAAAGCCTTCGAACCCTGCGCGAAAAGTTAGGCTTGACCATGCGCGACATCGAGACGTCCAGCGCGCGCTTGGCGGAAAAATATCGCAACGAGGAGTTTTCTATTCCTCCCAGCCGTTTGTCCGACATCGAGACCAAGAATGTTTTGCCCAGCATTTTCCGCCTTTACACGCTGGCGGTGATTTACCGCCGCGATCTGCGCGAATTGCTGGGGTGGTTCGGGGTGGACATGAACAACATGGCAGCCGATCTGGGCCTTATTTCTCCGCCGCGATCGCACGTCTCTGAGGCGCTCTCCGGACTGTCCTCGGTGCAGATGCCCGTCCGCATGGATCCTGGCTTCGATCAGCAAAGGACCAGCAACCTCGGCCGCATGGTGGAGCAGTGGGGCCTGGTGCCTCTGGCGTATCTCGCTCAGTTCGCCCACAGCGATTTCACCTACGGTTACATCGGCCATCAGGATTTCACCATGTATCCCATTCTTCCGCCCGGCAGCTTCATCCAGGTTGACGAAGCCAAGAATAAAGTGGTGGAAGGTTTATGGCGCTCCGAGTACGAACGTCCCATCTACTTTGTTGAGACTCGGGATGGGCACACATGCTGCTGGTGCAGCATGCGCAAGGATGACGTGGTTTTGCAGCCGCATCCTCTATCGCCGGTGCCGGTTCGAATTCTGCGGCATCCTCAGGAAGCCGAGATCATCGGGCAGGTGGTTGGAGTGGCAATGAAGCTGACGGAGTGGCACGCTTTGGGGTCTTCTCCAGGCTCGAAAGCGCCATCAGCACTGAATTGAGGTGGCGCGCGGAGGCTGTGTCCTCCGGCGCAGGCAGCAGTTCGCTGAACTGTTCGCGCATGCCCGCGACGTAAGCGTCTGCGGGCTTCCGGCTCTCCTGACTCGACTCGTGTAAATCCTCCACCAGGTCCGATATCGGCGTCCGCAGTACAGTGGAGAGCACCTCGGTGTGCGCCACCTTGAGCGCGCGGTTCGACGCTTCTTCGCCATGCACCAGCGACATGCCCCAGTGCAGGTACCCGCCCTCCCGGCGGCGCAGAGAGCCGAGATAAGCCAGTTTGGCCAACAGCCCGGAAATGGCGGCCAGCGTGGTTTCTCGCAGATCTTGCAAAGCGGATTTCAGCGTCATTTTCTGTTACGAATTCCGAACAAGCTAAAGGCCTAGCGTCATCTTTCCAGCAGGCGTAGGCCATGAAAGTATCACGGTCGCTTTTCCAAAACAAGGAGAAAACAACCGTGAAACGTGCGCTACTTGTGGTTGCAGCAGTCGTGCTCTTCCTTAATACAGTGGTAGTTCCAACCGTGGCCCACGCCGATGGCGGAACTGGCAACGGCGGCAACTGTTCTGGGCAGGTCTCCTGCAGACCTTAGTCGTCTGGGAAGTTACGAAAAACGGACGCGCCCCACAACTGTGTTGCCGACTGGCGCCTGTCGCGCTATAGTGCGCGACGACGGTCATGTTTCAACCGCATTCACTCTTGTGGCACTATTTGTGGGTTGGGCCCTGTGTCCTCCTCGCGTTCCTGGCCCTGATGATGTGGAGACGGGGGCTGCACAAGGAGTTTCCCGCTTTCTTCTGCTACGTCATTTTTGAGGCAGCGGGGGGAGGAATTCTCTACGCTATAGACGTTGCCCCGTCTGTCTTTTCGGATACGACCTATTGGAAGAGTTCATTTGCTGTCCTTGTAATTGAGGCGTTCATAAAGTTCGTCGTCATTGGCGAAGTTTTCACTCACTTCCTGAGTAGGTACCCTTCGCTCGGCAGATTGGCGAAGGTACTAATCAGCAGCGTTGGCATTGTTCTGATATTTACGGCGACGATCATCGCCGCCTACGCTAGTCCAACAGCCTTTTGGCTCATCTCCGCAACCCGCATCCTAGGCCGAAGTGTGAGCGTGATTCAGTGTGGACTAATTCTTTTTCTTTTTCTTTTCGCCGCTCACTTCCACTTGAAGTGGGGACGCTCTGTTTTTGGGATCGCATTTGGCTTCGGCATCTCTGGCTCTGTCTTTCTCGCCCATTGGGCCCTTATGGCTGACTGGCTCTTGGGGCAGAAGAGCTACCTCCTCGATTTCCTGAACATGGCCACTTATCACCTTTGCGTCCTGATCTGGTGTTACTACCTCCTCGTCCCCCAGAAGAGTGCCACTACGTCTGCGGTTCTGTTGCCCGAGAATAATCTCGACATCTGGAACCGGGAACTGGAGCGTCTACTACAACAATGAATTTGGCCATCGTCCTCGTCATCGCTGCAGTACTTGCGCTGGGCATTATTTTGCGCCTGGCTGTAACGCAAAACCTGCAGGCCAAGCGAAGCGCCAACTTGGCTGCCGCAATCCGTCCCATCGACATCGAAGCTTTCCGCAATCTCATCGATCCCGCCGAGGAGAGTTACCTGCGCCGCCGCTTGCCGCCGGCTCAGTTCCGCGTGGTGCGTCGTGAGCGCCTGCGCGCCATGGCTGCCTATGTCCATGTGGCAGGCAGCAACGCCGCGGTGCTAATGCGGGTAGCCGAACCCGCTCTTGCCAGCGGCGATCCGCAGGTTGCCGAAGCCGCGCAGCAACTGGCAAACGACGCTTTGTTGCTTCGTCGCAACGCAGCCGTAGCCCTAGCCCGGATTTACCTGGCGCTGGCCTGGCCCAACTCTGGGTTCGTCGCCGTGCGAGTGGCCGAACGTTACGAGCGACTCAGCGGCACCGCCATGCTGTTGGGACGGCTGCAAAACCCGCGCGTCCCGGTTCGTCTCGCCGCGCTGCTCTAAGTGACTTGGATCACTGACAGCGCGGCAGTGTCAGTGCCATGCTCACCAACGGCGTGGCACGTCGTCAGTGCAGCGCCGGGGTAACTTGCGCACCACCCCTGAGGATTCCTCCTTGTTTTCGTTGCCCGTTCTGGTGTAAAAACCAGCGGGAACGTGCCGGGCCCCGGAATCTTGTGCGTATTTCTTGCGTGTTCCGTTCCACCGCCGTCGGAGTTGTTTCTGCCGCCAGTCTCGAACTGGCGGACTCAAGGGAGACTCTATGACTAGCAGGATAATGATCCGCAGCATAAAGATCCATCACCATAAAATCCTCTGCGCCTCACTCGGTCTGCTTGTGCTTTTGCTTCCCGCCATCGCCTTCGGTCAAGGCGGAGTGGCCACCGGCGACCTGCACGTAACGGTGAAGGATCCAAAGGGAAGTTTTGTGGCCAACGCAACGGTCACGGTGAGCGACGTCGCCAAAGGCGTGGAACGCACGGCCACTGGCGACGGCCAGGGCGGCTACAGTGCCCGACTGCTGCCGCCGGGAACGTATACCGTTACCGTACAAGCGCCGGGGTTCGGCAAGGCTGAAGCCAAAGACGTGAGCATCACGGTCGGCGGAGTAGTCGAGCTTCCGGTGGCGCTCGCGGTAGCCACCGGCAGAGAAGTAGTGGAGGTAACTTCTCAAGCGGATCTGATAGAGACTTCACGCACCTCGACCACAGACACGATCGGACAGCGCCGCATCGACAATCTGCCGATCAACGGCCGCAACTATATCAATTTCACGCTAACGGATTCTCAGGTGGACCGCGACAACGCTCCCAATACAGGTGCGGCACCTACCTCCGGACTGAACATGAGCGGCCAGCGCGCGCGCTCGAACCTGGTGAACGTGGACGGCGCCGACGCCACCGACAACTCCGTCAACGGAGTACGCTCCACCGTGTCACAGGAGGCCGTACAGGAATTTCAGATCATCACCAACAACTACGCTCCTGAATACGGCCGGGCCGCCGGCGGCGTGGTGAACATCATCACGCGTTCGGGATCGAACGAGTTTCACGGCGACGTCTACGCCTTCTTGCGTAACCGGAATTTCCAGGCGGTGAACCCGTTCAGCACGGTTCCGAACCCAGCCTACACGCGCGTGCAACCAGGCATAGCTTTTGGCGGGCCGATCAAGAAAAACAAGACCTACTTTTATTTCGCTTATGAAGCTACCCGGCGGCATGAAACTGGATTTTCCGACATCGGCCAGGGTAATTTTGGGTTGGTGCCCTTCGATGCGTCGGGTTTCTTCGGGGCTCCAGCGGGAACATTTGACATCCAAGTGACGCCGCAGCAATCGGCCTTCCTGAGCACGCCCGGCCTGCCCTTGTCTCTGCTGCAGGAGTACGCAATTACCACGGGAGCGGCCTCGGGGTTGGCTCTTAACGGCAGCTACCCGGCGGCGTTTGGACTGTTAGTTGGAGCCCCTGGCGGCCTTCCTGTTCCGGCGAACGGAAGCAATCCGCTAGCCCAGTTTATTACTTCCTGTAACAGCTTAGCGCCGGTCTGCAATGGTCTCCCTGCGTCTTACACATCGCTGACTTCACAGGGCGGCAACTTTCCTGTGTTCGAAGGCACGAGCCTTTACTCACTGCGGATTGACCACAACGTGAACGACAACAACCGGCTGATGCTGCGCGCGAACCTGAGCCCGAGCACAATGACCGGAATCGAGGTCAGCGGCCAGGACCAACCGGTCGGACTGAACGCGTATTCTCGAACTTCCGAACAGACTTACCGCGACGTGACGGGCGTGCTGCAAGACACTTGGACCATCGGCAACAACAGGGTGAATGAGTTCCGCTTTCAATATGCGCGCCGCGGGCTTTCTTACTTCTACAATACCAAGATTCCAGCGGGCGCTGACCCAGCGGTAAATATCCCCGGCTACGCTTATTTCGGGCGCGAGCCTTACTCTTACATCCAGCGCGTGGAGCAGCGCTATCAGTTCACCGACAATTTTTCCTGGACCTTCGGCCGCCACAATACCAAGTTCGGCGTGGACTTCAACTACTTGCCCATTACTGCGACGTTCACTGTCAACTATGGTGGAGTTTACGACTTTGGCTCTATCAGTGCCGCCGATCTGGGATTCTCCGTTCCCGGCCTTGCTATTCCTGGACTTTCCGCCGTGCAGGCTTATGGCGCGGGACTTCCCGGAGACTTCATCCAGGGCGTCGGCAATCCGAACGACTCATTTACCAACAAGCCGCTCGGCGCATTCTGGCAGGATTCCTGGCGGGTTAGTCCGAACGTAACTTTGAACTACGGCTTGCGTTATGACATCGAGTTCCCGCCGCAGTTCAAATCGCCGACGCCGCTCGCTTTAGCCGGCTATAACTATCTGGGATTGCAAAAAGGTATTCAGACCGCCACCCACAACATCCAGCCCCGCTTTGGCATGGCGTGGGATCCGAAAGGCGACGGCAAGACGGTCCTAAGGGCGTCATACGGGATCTTCTTTGACCATCCGCTGCTAGGACTTTACTTCCTGGGCGATGCATCGGACGCGTCCACCAGCGACCAGTTGGTATTTGCCGGCACTGGCCCCTGCACCGGGGCTGGAATGCCCGGTAATCTTAATGCGATTCCGATCTTCCAGGGATTGTTGAACCAACCGGAATGCGCGCCGTCACTATCTGCAACCGCCAATGCCAACCTGGGCTATCTTCCTAACCAGCAACAGTTCAATTCGTCTTTGACTAACTCCGTTTTTCTGAACCAGAATTACCTGAACCCTTCGACCTTCCTCCCACTTGGCTTCCAGCCGTTCGGTTATCCGCAAGCCAAGAATTTCGTTTACGCCTACGCCCAGCAGGCTAACTTCAGCATCGAACGCGATCTGGGCAAAGGCTTCGCCTTAAACCTGGCCTACAACTTCAATGGCGGGCGCCACTTGAACCGGCCGATTAACGCCGACACGATTCGCGGCGATTTGATGATCAATAACTTTGAGGCGGCCTCGGCATCCGCCATTGCCGCGAGCCAAACTCCTCCTGCCAGTCCTTTCACCGTCAGCGGGTGCGGAGTCAGTCCCACGGGCACGCCGTGGGTCGATTCCTCTCTGATGAATTTCTTCCGCCCCTCTGGACTGAATCCATCGATAGCTGGCGCTTACCTGGCGAGCGGAGGCGGCGCATGCGTAACCCTGGCGCAAACCATTCTGCAAGGTCTGGCGAGCCAGGGATTCAATGCCAACTGCAATCCCGCCACGCTCTCGAATTGCATCCCTTTCAGCGACATGGATGCCAATTACTCGAACGGCAGTTCGGTTTATCACGGCTTCAGCGCCAACTTGCGCAAGCGCTTCGGCCAGCACTACGAATTTCTTGCTTCCTATACTTTGTCGCATGCGATCGATGACTCGACCGACTTGCAGGCAACGCTCACGCCACAGGACAGCTACTACCCGGCGCTGGACCGGTCAACCTCGCTGTTCGATCAGCGCCACCGATTTGTTTTCAGTGGTGTCTACCAGAGCGGCAAGCTAGGCGGCAGCGGTTTCGATAGAAAGCTTTTCAGCGATTGGACTGTTGCCCCGCTGATTGAGTTCGGCTCCGGACGACCCTTCAACATCATCACCGGCAACGGCGACAATCTCCAGTTGTCTGAGCTTACGGGCCGCCCCAACACCTTCGTCAATCCCGGCTGTACTGCGCTTGGGTATCCTGCGGTTCCCTCCAAGTTCTCCCCAACTAGAGTTTTTCAGGAACCCTGCATCGCGGACTACAACGGTACCCTACTCTCGCTCGACGGCAGCCTGGGCCGCAACGCTGGTGTACAACCCTGGACGGTATTCAACGATTTGCGGATCGCCAAGCGCATCTACTTTCGCGAGCGCTACAGCGTGGACTTGATCGACGACATGTTCAACATCGCCAACAAGAACAACGTGGCCGCGGTCAGCCCGCTCTTTACCAACGCCGGCCAGGCTACTGCCGCGTACGATCCGCGGCAGTTCCAGTTCGCGCTGAAATTCAACTGGTAAATTTCTTGGCTTGAATGACGATTGGTCTGGATTCCCTAATCACTGCGGAGTCCAGACAATGGCTGATCCGTGTCCCGGCAAGCGCACCTGCTGCGCCGAACGGAACTTTCCTGTTTCGTTTCGCGTAAACTCGTAGCATGTCTGACGGCATCGTCCCAAGCCCGGAGACAGTCACTCCGCCGCCCGCGCCCAACACTATCTTCCGCGGCCCCAGCGGCATTCGCGCGGGCTGGCGTGCCTTAATCTTTCTGGCTATCGCAGCCGCGATCTTCGCCGTTCTGGCGATCGTCCTCAACGTTGCCGTGCGAGTTCTGGGCGGCAACGTTCAATTCAATCAGTCCACGATCATGCCGCTGGGTTTGAGCATGCTCGAAGGGACACTGTTGTTCCTTACCGCGATCTCCGCGCTGATCATGACCAGGATCGAGCACCGCAAGTTCGGCGACTACGGACTTCCGGCGAAATTCGCCTTCCGCAAAGACTTCTGGATCGGCACCGCAATCGGCTTTCTCGCCATCAGCACCAGCTTGCTTGTAATCTTCGCTCTGCACGGCTTCCGCCTCTCCGGCCTCGCGATTCATGGCAAAACGATCGTCACCGCCGTCGCCTCCTGGAGCGCAGCTTTTGTGATCGTGGGCTTGTCGGAGGAATTTTCCTTCCGTGGATATCTTCAATTCACGCTCACGACCGGCATAGGTTTTTGGCCCTCCGCCATTTTGTTGTCCGCGTTGTTCGGCCTCGCCCACGCAAGCAACCCCGGGGAAAGCAAATTCGGATTGCTCTCGGTGGTCTGCTTCGGACTGCTGTTCTGCTTATTCCTGCGCCGCACGGGGAACCTCTGGTGGGCGGTCGGCTTCCACGCCGGATGGGATTGGGGCCAAACGTTTTTCTACGGCGTCTCCGATAGCGGCCTCGCTCCTTATCACAATCTGTTCAATTCCAGCTTCAGCGGACCGAACTGGCTCACCGGCGGCACCGTGGGTCCTGAAGCTAGCATCTTCACTCCCCTCACGCTGCTGCTCGTCGCCATCCTCTTCAGCCGCGCATATCGCGAGAATCGGTATCATCCACTCCGCACGCCGTAGGGACTAATTCGCGGTAAATGTTAGCCGAAGCCCGAAAGCCGAAGCCCGAAGCCTGGTGTTACACTTTTCCTTCACCCATCCTTGGCGCTTGCCGGAGTTCGTTCCCCAATGTCCCAACCCTACACGCCCACGCCGCGTACCCGTGTGGTCCGCGAAGCACACCGCGGTGTCTACGATCGTGAGACTGCGTACAGCATTCTCGACGAAGGCTTCCTCTGCCATGTCGGCTTCGTTGCCGACGGACAACCGTTTGTCATCCCAACTTCCTACGGCCGCAAAGATGCGAGCCTTTACATTCACGGCTCCGCCGCCAGCCGTATGCTGCGACAAATGAAAGACCGCGTACCGGTTTGTGTGACGGTCACGTTACTCGATGGACTTGTGCTGGCGCGCTCGGTCTTCAATCACTCCATGAATTACCGTTCGGTGGTGGTATTGGGGAAGGCGACCCTGGTGGAGGACCCGCAAGAAAAGATTGAGGCTCTGCGGACTCTGTCGGAACACATTCTTCCCGGCCGCTGGGCTGATGCTCGCCAGCCCAACGAGCGCGAACTGAAGCAGACGTCAGTGTTGCGATTGCCCATCGAAGAATTCTCGGCAAAGGTCCGCATCGGCTCGCCTATCGACGATGAAGAAGACTACTCTTTCCCAACCTGGGCTGGAGTTGTTCCGCTGGAACTCATGGCAGGCGCGCCGATCAACGATCCGCGCCTTGATCCGGCGCGGGAAGTACCAGCTTACGCGCAACACTACGCGAGAAAGCGATAGGCTCGAGCTTCCCGGTTGGGCGATTGCCATCACGGAATCAGCAACAGCTTCCCGGTCGTCTTCCGTCCTTCCAGATCGCGATGCGCCTGCTGCACCTCGGCCAGTGGATAGGTATGCTCGATGCGCAGCTTGAGCGTTCCCGCGACAATCATGCCGAACACGGCGCCCGAGTGCGCCACCAGCTCCCCGCGGGTCGCAGTGTAGTGCACCAGCGTTGGACGCGTCACATACAAAGATCCCTTCTGTGACAGCGCAATCAGATCGAACGGCGGCACCGCTCCGCTCGATCCGCCGAAGAGAACCATCATGCCGCGCAGGCGAAGGATGTTCAGTCCCTTCTCGAATGTCGTCTTGCCCACCGAGTCGTAGACCACGTCTACGCCCTTGCCGCCGGTCAGCCGTTTGGTCTCAGCTTCGAAGTCAACTTGCGTGTATAGGATCACCTCGTCCGCGCCCGCCCCACGCGCCAACTTCGCCTTCTCCTCGGTCGAAACGGTTGCGATCACCCGCGCCCCGATGTTGTGCGCCATCTGCACCAGCAGTAGTCCCACGCCGCCAGCCGCGGCATGAATCAGCGCCGTGTCGCCCTTCTTCAGCGGATAAGTATCATGCGACAGATAATGCGCCGTCATGCCCTGCAACATCGCCGCCGCAGCTTGCTCATCGCTCACGCCCTGCGGAATTGACACCAACCGATCGGCTGGCACCGCGGCATACTCCGCATAAGCTCCCAACTGCCCGCTCCAAGCCACGCGATCTCCCACCTTAACCGATTTCACTTCAGCGCCGAGAGCCGTCACCACCCCAGCGCCTTCCTGTCCCAGCACAAACGGCAGGGCCGCCTTGTACCGGCCCTCGCGGTTGTAGACGTCGATGAAGTTCACGCCCGACGCAGCCAACTTCACCACTGCTTCATTCGCCTTCGGCTGCGGGACCGGCAGTTCCACAACTTCCATGACTTCCGGTCCGCCAACTTGTTTGACTTGAATGGCTTTCATGACCGGGTTGGATTGCCTTCCCTGAAGAAAGGATTCTGAGTGAGATAGGCCTCCTGCTTTGGGAAAATGGCTATTTACCTTCTTGCAACTGGGGGGATACCCCCCTCCCCCCCCGGTATATTAGAATCATCATGTTACGGCGAAAATGCGAAATAATCTCTTAGAATCAATAACTTACTGGCAAAATCTTGAGCCGTAAGGAGTTACGTGCTGCATTTGGATGTCAAATGGCTCGGCTGAAACGTATAGCATTTGTCGGCGGACGTGCCTCCGTCAAGACCACGAAAGTAGGTATAGGGTCCGCTTAAGAGTTAACTCAAAGCAGAGCCGCTAGGCGGAAACGATCCTTGCGCGGCCGATTGGGATTGGCCTTAACTGAGAACGGGGAACTGGGAACTGCCTCTGTTACACTGGCCCGTCCTCGCAAGGAGCCCTTCGTCATGGCCGAAAAGAAACCGCAGACTTTTGCAAATCACACGCGCCGCGACCCGCTGTTTCATTTCGTGGCTTTGCCGATCTTCGCTGCTGCCGTCATCGTCGGAATCGTGCACTTCATCTGGCGACCCAGCCTGCACACTGGAGCGTTTTTCGTGGTTTCGGTGGCTGCGGCGATTGCGCTCTTGAAAACGCGGCTCTACGCGCTGAAGGTGCAGGATCGAGTAATTCGCCTGGAAGAGAGGCTGCGCTTGAGTTCGCTTTTGTCCGAGCCGTTGCGCTCACGCATTCCGGAATTGACCGAGGGCCAGCTCGTCGCGCTGCGCTTCGCCTCGGATGCGGAAGTATCGAAACTTGTAGAGCGTGCGCTTTCAGAAAAGCTCTCGCCGGCGGACATCAAGAAGGCGATCCAGACTTGGCGTCCGGACTACTGGCGCGTGTAGCCCCGGTTGAATAGCAGAGAGCGTGCGGCCGTCGGTCGATCTTTTCAAACCTTTGCCCGGCTTCTACCGTCTGATTGTGAGGCCTGCGGGTAACCGGCCGGCCTGGTTCCGAAAGTAACGAGTGCTGTGCCTTTTCCGTGTTGACCCAAAGGAGACCGCAGGGTACGATTTTTTGATAGAATGCACGGGGTTCCAGCCGGGGAGGGAAATCCGTATCTCATAGAGAAATATGCGAGTTGCAAAACTCAAAATGCGGGTCGCGATGCTGGCCGCCCTGGCTCTGTCGGCTTCTGCATGCCAAACGGCGCAAAGACCCCCGTCTTTGCTCCCAGCAAGAACTGCGCCCGCATTGACCTCGACCACCTCCACTCCTGTTCCGCAGCAGCAGACGGCACCCGCCGCGCCGCAGCCGAGCCCTCAACCACCGGTTCCGAACGAACCCGCGGCGGAAGCCAAGACGCTATCTCCATCGCCGCAGTCTCCCGCACAATCTCCGGCCCCGCAGCGAGGTTCCGATGCCGTCGCCGATCTCATCACCCGGGTGGAAAAGGATTATCAGGCAGGAATGGACGCTTACCAGGCAGGCCAGATCGACGCTGCAAAGCAGGATTTCGACAACGCGTTCAACGCCCTGCTCGAAAGCAATCTCGATGTCCGGTCCGACGATCGTCTGGGGAAGGAATTTGACCGTATCGTCGATGGCGTCAACCACCTCGATCTGGGCGGCGTGGCATCCGATTCCGAGGCCCAGAAATCCGAACCCGCACCCATCGATGAGACCAACGGCATCACCCCGTCCGCCGATGCCAGCGTACGCGCCAAGGCGCAGGCTGAGATCAAGTCAACCCATTCCGACCTGCCGCTCATGATGACCGACCAGGTCGCGGGCTACATCAGCTACTTTTCCAATCGTGGACGCGGCACCTTCGAGCGCGCTTTCGCCCGCTCCGGCCGCTACCACGACATGATGGTCAAGATTCTCAAACAGGAAGGCGTCCCGCAGGATCTGATTTATCTGGCTCAGGCCGAGTCCGGATTTCATCCTCTGGCCGTTTCCCGCGCCGGGGCTCGCGGCATCTGGCAGTTCATGGGCAGCCGCGCCCGGGGTTATGGCCTGCAGCGCAGCCAGTGGGTGGATGACCGCCAGGATCCCGAAAAGTCGACTCGCGCGGCCGCCCACCATCTAAAAGATCTCTACGCCCAGTTCGGCGACTGGTATCTCGCCATGGCGGCCTATAACTCCGGTCCCGGAACCGTGCAGGCCGCGGTCAAGCGCACCGGCTACGCCGATTTCTGGGAACTCTACCAGCGCAAAGTTCTGCCCAAGGAGACGCGCAACTACGTCCCCATCATCCTGGCCGTGACCATCATGGCCAAGAACTTGTCGCAGTATGGTTTCGACAACGTCTCCATGGACGATCCGGTGGCCTTTGACTCCATAACCATCGACTATCCCGTGGATCTGCGCCTGGTAGCCGATTGCGTGGACGCGACGCCCGCCCAACTGCAGGAACTGAATCCCAGCCTGCTTCGGCTGACCACGCCGAGAGAAGGCACATTCGAACTCCACCTTCCGGTGGGGACTAGATTTCAATATCAGACTGCCGTCTCCGCGGTTCCGCGCGACATGCGGCTGTGGTGGCGCTACCACAAAGTTCAGCCGGGAGATACGCTGGCGTCGATCGCCCGCTCTTATCGGGTCACGGCCAATTCGATTGCCAATGCCAACCGGCTCGACGGCACAGAACTTCCGGACGACGCGAAGCTGGTGATCCCGGTTGCACCCAGCAGACACCCAGTCGGCGATGCCAGTTACGCTCGCCGCATCACGCGCTACAAAGTTCACACTGGAGACACCGTCGAGACCGTGGCCGAGAACTTCGGCGTCTCCGCTAAGATGCTTCGCCGATGGAACGGCCTGCACAGCGGAGACAGCCTGCGCGGCCGGAAAGTTCTGGCCCTGCATCTGCCGATTACCCCCGGCAGCGAAGTGGCGTCAACCAAATCGTCCGCGCGCACCCACAAGACCACCCAGACCGCCAGCACCAGGGTCCCCGCTGCCAAATCCGCAAAGGCAAGAGCCGAAGAAGCAGATACCGCCGAGCAGGCCAGCGTGCGTCGTCATAAAGTGAAGTCCGGTGAAACGCTCTATTCGATCGCAACCACCTACAAAACCAGCGTCGCCGCCCTCAAACGCTACAACGGCGACATCGCCGTGCTGCGGCCCGGCATGATCCTGATCGTGCAGCCCACTCGGTAGCCCCCAAGGCGCTGGGTTGCAAATCCCTGTGCGCGAAATCCTTTTCAGTTCGACACTTATGGTACGCAAGCGTACAATCGCCTGCGTAATTTCAAATCCCAGTTACTTCATCTCTATTCCTTCAAGGAGGTATTGTGAGAATTTCCAAATTACTTATTCTGCTTCTCGTTATCGCAGTGTCCGTATCGCTGGCCCTTCCCGCTTTCGCGGCAGACGGAGCCGCCACTTTCAAAGCCAAGTGCGCCATGTGCCACGGCGCTGAAGGCCAGGGCAAAATTGGCCCTAAACTGGCCGGTACCAGCGTCTCCGCCGATCAGATCGTCGACATGCTCACCAAAGGCAACGAGGCCAAGAAAGCGCCGCACAAGAAACCCCTGAGCGGCCTTTCCGCAGACGACGCGAAAGCCGTCGCCGCCTTCGTGAAGACACTGAAGTAGGCTCTCAGCTTCACGAACAAACTCCAGCGCTCCCTAAGGATTCTTTCTTGGGAGCGCTCTTGTTTTGCCGCGGGATTTTCTGGCGTTTACCCCGCCTGCTGCAGCCACGCCCTGCTCTGGGAAAGATTTCCCGCCAGGCCGAAAAGAATCTTCTTCCATTCCGCCGCGCCGTGTGGTAACAGGATAAACGGGCCGGATGTGATTACAGCCCTTGCAGTCTGCACCAAACGTCGTGCTATAATCGCGCGCCGTTCCAAACATAGGTTTCTGGTGGTCCTTTAATTTCTCGTGCCCGGCAACCTTGCGCAGCTATCCTGCGCCAGGAGGCCAAACAAGATCAGGAGGAGCAATGACGTTCTACGATCCCACCCTTTACGGACGTGATGACGAAGAAGAATTCGGCGACAGCGGCGCCTATAGCGAGTCGCTGGAAGAGGATTTCGAAGAGGAAGAGGAGGAAGAAGAGGAAGCTGGCGTAGCCGAACCGGCCATGGCCGAGCCGCCCATGCCCGCTCCTCCGCCGCCTCCCGCACCCAAACCTGCGCCTCCCGCCGGCGGCGGCCCCAAGAAGCCGGCTGCGAAAAAGAAAGCGGCTAAGAAACCCGCCAAGAAGGCCGCCAAGAAACCGGCAAAAAAGGCCGCCAAGAAACCGGCAAAAAAGGCCGCGAAAAAACGGGCAAAAAAGAAAGTAGCCAAGAAACCCGCCAAGAAAGCCAAGAAAAAAGCTAAGAAGGGCCGTCGCTAAAGGATTGAGCAGTTATCTGCTCCAAGAGCGCAGCGGTCTCACAGGACCGCGGTCCCCCGGCCGCGGTCTTTTCTTGCCCGCTATCGTCGAGTCGACAATCGGGAACGGCCAGCCGCTCGTCGCCGTATAATCTCTTGCGCCAAGAAAAGGCTCGCCATGAAAACCAACCGTCCGCTGCAGGCCTGTCTCGTTCCATGCCTATTAACGATCGCCGCCTTCGCCCAGAGCCCATCCATCCCCAAGCCACCGGAGACTCCGAAGCGCCCCGTCACCGAGGAATATCACGGCATCAAAGTCACCGACGACTACCGCTGGCTTGAAAATTGGAATGATCCCGCCGTCAAGCAGTGGAGCGCCGCCGAGAACACTCGCACCCGCGAATATCTCGACCACCTGCCCGCGCGTGCCGCCATCAAGGAGCGCATGCATCAGTTGGTCGCTACCTCATCGCCCTCCTACTACGATCTGCAATTTCGCGGTGGAACTCTCTTCGCCATGAAATTCCAGCCACCCCAGCAGTACCACATCCTGGTGGCGATGCATTCGGCTGATGATCCGGCCAGCGCGAAAGTCATCTTCGACCCCAACGCCAGAGGCAAAGAGTCGCTATCCGTGGACTTCTATACGTCCTCGCTGGATGGAAAATACGTCGCCGCCGCTATTTCCGGAGGCGGCTCCGAGGATGCCTCAGCTCATATCTTCGAAGTCGCCACCGGCAAGGAACTCTCCGACGTCGTCCCCCGTGTCAACTTCGCCACCGCCGGTGGCAGCATCGCCTGGAAAGCCGATGATTCCGGCTTCTACTACACCCGCTATCCGCAGGGCAACGAGCGTCCACGAGAGGACGCCAACTTCTACCAGCAGGTTTACTTTCACCAGCTCGGCGCCGATCCCAAGCAAGACACTTACGTCATTGGAAAAGATTTTCCCCGCATCGCCGAGATTCAACTACGCACCAGCGACGACGGCCGCTGGCTGCTCGCCGAAGTAGCCAACGGCGATGGCGGCCAATTCGCGCATTACATCATGGATTCCGCCGGCCACTGGACCCAGATCACCCGCTTCGAGGACGGCATCGTCTCCGTCAAGTTCGGCGTTGACGATAAAGCGCTCTACCTGCTCTCGCGCAAGAATGCCCCTCGCGGCGAGATTTTGAGCTTGCAGCTCTCGGATCTCAATCTTGCTCACGCCAAGCTTATGGTCGAGCAAAGTTCCGCACTGGATTCCGATGGAGACCGCGGCTCCTCTATCGAAGACTTCGTGCCCGCTCCCGGACGCTTGTATGTGATCTACATCGATGGCGGCCCATCTGACGTGCGGGTCGTCTACACGAATGGTGTCCAGTTCAAAGCTTCTCCGTCACTTCCCCCGGTTTCCGCCGTTGGCCAAATCGTTTCCCTGGGGAAAGACGATGCCCTCATCTACGCTTCTTCCTATCTCTATCCGCCCGCCTGGTACCGCTTTCATGCCGCTGACAACACAACCGTGCGGACCGCGCTCTACGAAACGTCCCTCGTCACGTTCGATGACGCCGAAGTCGTGCGCGACTTTGCCACATCGAAAGACGGCACCCGCGTTCCGCTCAACATCATCCGCCGCAAGGGCACGAAGCTCGATGGCACCAATCCGGCGTTGCTCTATGGCTATGGCGGTTTTGGGATCAGCGAGAAACCCTACTTTGCCGGCCTTCAGGCGCGCCTGTGGCTCGACCAGGGAGGAGTCTATGTCATTGCGAACATTCGCGGCGGCGCCGAGTACGGAGAAGAGTGGCATACCCAGGGCAACCTCACCCACAAGCAAAATGTTTTCGACGACTTCATCGCCTGCGCCCAATATCTGATCGACCAGAAATATACCTCGCCCTCACACCTTGCCATTCTGGGCGGAAGCAACGGCGGCCTGCTGATGGGCGCAGCCTTTACCCAGCGGCCCGACCTGTTTCGCGCCGTCGTTTCTGAGGTCGGCATCTACGACATGTTGCGCGTGGAACTCGACCCTAACGGCGCTTTCAACGTCACCGAATTCGGAACGGTGAAAGATCCAGAGCAGTTCAAAGCGCTCTACGCCTACTCGCCCTACCATCACGTGAAAAACGGAACGGCCTATCCCGCGATTCTTTTTCTGACGGGGGAAAACGATCACCGCGTGAACCCCATGCAATCGCGCAAGATGACAGCCCGCCTGCAGGCGGCAACCAGCTCCGACCACCCCATCCTGCTGCGCACCACGGCCAGTGCAGGCCATGGTTTCGGCACCGCGCTCGATGAAGAAATCGAAGAAGGCGCCAACGTCTTCAGCTTTTTATTTGATCAGTTGGGAATCAAGTACACGGCGGCGGGAAAATAGACTGCATCGGGAAAGAGCAAGCGTTTGTCTAGGTACTCGGTACTGGGTACTGGGTACTAGGTACTAGGGTACTATCTACTTCTTCCCCTCCACCGCTGCCCGGCACTTGGCATACAACTCCAGCAGATGCGTCGCGTATTCCTCCGGCTTCGACGCCGATCCCGTGCCCTGAAAGCCAACGCCGGAAGAAGTAGTTCGGCCGTATCCCGTGGTCATGGCAACAAATTTCATCAGATCGAGCGCGATATCCTCATTGCGGCGCGCGCTCCCATGCGTAGTTGGACCTTCATCCATGAGTCCTTCTCCTGAACCGGAAATATAAGGGATGTGCTCTTCGTCTTCCATGTCTTCGAGCATGTCGTCCATGGTGTTCGCAGCACTCACGTCAACGATGATAGCAGGGTCGCCCCAGAAGCGTCCGGCGCGCCAACGCGCGGTTCTACCCAGACGCTCGCACTTTCCCCGCCAGCACCCGGACGCGTTTGCCGAAGATCGACCCGTGCATCCACAGTAGTGGCCCGATGACGAGGTATAACCACCCCGCCCAGCCGGGGCTCCTCAACGCGATTACAAACGATGTGATGCCGACCAGCCCCAGCAGAACATTCTCCTGGATGGCAAAGCGCGTCTCCAGAGCCTCGACCGGATTCAAGCCCAGTTCCCCGCGCAGTTTATACGCGTGCGCATACATCAGGGCAAAGAGCAAAAATACGGCCGCAAATCCCGCGGCGTAGATCCTCATCAGGATGGACGCCTCATGCCATCCCAGGTTGCCGGACACATCGCTCCCCGTGAGTTCAGAAAATAACAGAGTGAAAACAAACTTCAGGGGATAAACATAGAACAACACCAGAAACAGCAGAACCACATTGAGGAACACCGTGTATTCGTCTTGCAGTCCATACCGGCGGGAAAATTTGTAGTGCTGGCGCCAGATCATGACCAACTGGGCAAAACATACCGCGAAGGGAAGGAAACCGCGCAAGTCAGCCATCAGCTCGGCATAGGTATGCGGCACTTCCAGCGACACTACCAGCAGCGTGATGGCGAAGCCAAAGATCACGTCGCAGAAAGCTTCCAGGCGCGTGATCTCGCCCGCGCGCCAGCGGAAGTACTTTTCGGGAACTATCTCCTTTCGGTGCGGGCCAGCCTGTAATCCCTGCTCTGCCCTGTCCCCGGACGAAGCGGCAGTCGATGCCCCTGCAGTCGTGCTTGCGTTCATGCCGTTGATTGTCCACGCTCAATAGCCGGTTGGCAATTGAAAATCGATTCGCGCGGTTCGCCGCAGCCGGACCATCAGCCATACCGAGGCCACGAATAGCAACGGGGAAGAATAAAATCCCGGCGCCGGACGCGGAAACGTCACAGCAGCCACCGTGTGCCCCAGGATGGTCCCGATGGTGTGTCCCATCCCGTTCAGAAACATGATGACGGCATAAGCCCACGCCAGCGGCCGCAATCCCTGCATGCCGCGCGCCGCCACCGGAGTCAGACAGAATAGCAGTGCGCACAACACGACGTGTCCAACCAGCCACTCCCGGAATGTGAGCGTAGGCATGGGGAAAGAACTCCAGCGCTCGCGCAGGATGGCCACGGTCGGGTTGTACACGGCCAGAAAGCCGGTAGCGCCTTCATCCAGAATGTGCAGCGCGAACGCCACGCACAGCGCAAACCACGCGTTGCCGAAACCCGACGCTGACAATGCAGGTGGCTGCTGCTTCATTGATTCGCCTGTCACACGAATTCTCAACCACCCATCGCGCGCTTGGCAATCGAAACCCGGCCGCACAAAGCGCACCGATGGCTACGGCAACCCAGTTCCCGCTTCCTGGCCTTTGTTCGTTTTTCGTAAGAAGCACAAATTCTCCGTTGCAACTTCGCTTCCGCCGTTCTATGATTCGCCGCGCAGTCTTCCCCTCATCCAAATACAGAACTATTTGTTCTTTGTCCTGTACCTGGGATCCTCCGCGGATCTCTGTAGCGTCGAACTCAAGGTCTACGAACGAAAGGAAACCGCAGCCATGTCCGTAAAGATGCTCGCCACTTCGCCCGACTCACGCAGCAGCATCACCATCAAGTCGGACCCCACCCGAATCGATCCCCTCAAGCTGAAACTGGGCAAGCACCCGGCGCAGCACGATCCGCGAACCCTGCTGTTCGCCACTTACGCCATGGCCGCTCTGCCCGCTCCGCCAGCCAGCCTTGATCTCACTTCGAAGGTGAAAGTCCCATGGGGCATGATGGACAACGCCCAACTCGGCGACTGCACCTGCGCCGCCGCCGGCCACCTGCTGATGGAGTGGACGGCTAATGCCCAGTCCAAAATCTTCACACCATCGGACAATCAAATCGTAGCCGCCTACTCCGCCATCACCGGCTACAATTCCAAGACTGGAGCCAATGACAACGGCGCCGTCGAAATCGACGTGCTCAAATACTGGCGGCAAAGCGGCATCGCCGGTCACAAAATTCAGGCGTTCGTGGCCCTCGAGCCCTCCAACACCACCCACATCATGGATGGAACCTGGATCTTCGGCGGCTGTTACATCGGACTGAACCTGCCCAAAACCGCGCAAGCCCAGACCCAGAATCACCAACCCTGGTCTGTAACCTCGGCGGGCACAACCGGCGACGGTGCACCGGGTTCCTGGGGCGGACACGCCGTCCCCGTGGTCGCCTACGATGCCCGCAGCCTTACCGTCGTCACTTGGGGCGCATTGCAAACTATGACCTGGGGATTCTGGGCGGCGTACTGCGACGAAGCCTACGCCATTCTCAGCCCTGATTTTCTCGGGAAGGCCGGGAAAACTCCCGACGGCTTCAACCTGGCGCAGTTGCAAGAGGACTTGGCCGATGTGAAGTGAAGCTGCGCGGCCAAAAACCAGGTCTCGGGTGTCAGGTCTTGGGCGAATTCCTAGACCTGACATCCAAGACCCAGCATCCGGGAGCCACTGAGCAACATCAGACAGGCCGAATTCGGCTTCGAGAAGATGACGCATGGGCGCCTTTAGCAGTGCCTTCGATATCATCATCGCCGGTGCGCTGGCTCTTCCCTGGGTGCTCCTCGTCATCCATCTTTTCTTCTCAACCGGCGTAAGCCGCGTCAAAAGCCTCTTGCATTGGGCAGGCAAACAAAACCAGCCCGCTCTATTCGGCGTTCTCTTGTTCGCCATAGCCTATTTTCTGGGCTCGGCCGTGTCTCGTATCGCACAGGATTTTTTCGACGACGACGACCTCCACATCCACGCCTATCACCATTTATTCCGCATAGGGGTGACAGAAAGCAGTATTCGGACCAATGTCTTCTGTAAGGCCTTTACAGACACTGGCGCTGCAAAGCCCAGCGCACAGCCCAAGGAGAAGCGTGAACCATCCAACACGCCCACTCCCGTACCGAATGATCCGACTGCGGAAAAACAACAAGAATTCGAGGAACATGATCCTGAGTGCAAATACACCGGGAGGTGGATTGTCCGAACCTACGACCCAGTCACTCACTGGTGGTTCAACACCGGCCCGTATACTGACGTCGCCGAGTGGATCAGCCACCAGGAAGATCTGGCCAGAGATGTGTTTTCCACCCATGAAGCCGCCGTACTGTTGAGGGGAACCGATGCAACCGAGAGGATCCGCCAGTTTCACGATCAGATCATGGTGCTTAGAGGCGCTGCCTTCAATGGCTTGGTGGCCTTCTCTTTGTGCTTATTCTGGTGGAGCGCACAATCTCTCCGCACCCTGGGGTGGGCTGCATCCGTGTTTTATGCGCTTCTGGGATTTATTGCTTTGTCACACCATTTATCGGAAACCCCGATCAGTGATCCGCCTTATATGGAATTCACTTTGCTCGTGCTCGCGGGGGCGGGTTTGTACATTTTGTGGAGATACACTCCGAAGGGAAGGCGGGTTCGCGGAAAGCTGGTAGCGCAGAAAGGGCCGAAGCCGATTCCGTTTGGCTATCTTGTGCTCGCCGCCTTCCTCACTGTCACGGTTTCCTTGGGATGGTGGGCAACTCAGGTACTCTACGACCAGCAAGTGATTCACACTTACAAGGCTCTGAAGCTGACTCCGGCTGAACCGCCCGCGCCGGCAACCACTCCCTAACGCAAACCGGCGTTTCCAGCCAGTGCTCCGTTTAGGGCTGGGGGAGTGCCCGCGAGAGTACTTACAACGCGTTCTGCACTCGTTGCACAACGGCTTGCCAGTCGCCGCGCTGCGGCTGCCGGAAGAGACGCAGGCTGGGATACCAGGGACTATCCTCGCGCTGCTGGAGCCAGCGCCAGTCCGGCGCGGAGGGCAGCAGAACCCAGGTAGGAACGCCCAGTGCGCCCGCTAAATGCGCCGTGGAATTGTCGATGGTCACCACCATATCCAAGGCCGCGATCTGCGCCGCGAAGGCGTCGATATCGGAAAACTGATTGACCGAGCGATCAATGAGGAGGGGCCCGCCGGCCGCGGCTGCCTGTTCCTCTAACCAGTCGTGATCTCCATACTGCAGGCTGATCCATCGGACATCGGATCGCGCCAGCAGTGGAGCTAGCAGTGGCAGATCGATGGAGCGCCAGCGGCCTGTCTTCCGGTTGTTGGTATACCACGCCAGCCCGATCAGCCGCCTGCCATCCGCGTAACGAGAGCGAAACCGCGCCCGTGCCACTGGATCGGCAATCAGGTAAGGCGACGTAGTGGCGGCAAAGGCGGCGTGGCTCGCCCGGAACAACCCCGGCAGACTACCGCTGGGCAGGTGGGCAACGATCTCCAGTTTCGGATCGTTCCCCGGATCCCGCCCAGAGCGAGGGCCAGAGACTATATCAATGCCCGGAAAAGAACGGGCGAAGAGAGGGTTCAGCCGTGCGTCGCACTCCAGCACGCAGCGGATGCCGGTGCGGATCACCTCCGGCAGGAGCCCCGCAAACATGATTTCGTCGCCGATACCCTGCTCACGCCAGATCAGCAGACGCCCCGATGCCAGCTTTTCGCCGCCCCACAGCGGTTGCGGATAAGCGCGCATGCGCGTGTCGTGATGCTTGGTTTGCCAGCGCCATTCAAAGTTGCGCCAGCCAGCCGCGAAGTTTCCTTGCAGAAGTTGAGCTAAAGCCTCGCCAAAGCTGGCCTCAGCACAATCTGGTTGCAGAGCCCGCGCTAGTCTGTACCGCGCCAGGGCCCCATCCACGTCGCCCAGTTGATGCAGGGCACAGCCCACGCTGTAGTGGGCCTTGGCGTAGCCGGGCTGAAGGGCAAGCACTTGCTCATAACATGCCATGGCGTCTTCCAGCTTGCCCTCTGACTGCAGGGCGTTTCCCAAATTGTGGATCGCCTCGTATTTCTGCGGCGCAAGGGCCAGCGCCCGCTCATAACATGCCACTGCATCTTCCAGCTTGTCCTGAGCCTGCAAGACGTTCCCCAGGTTATAGTGCGCTTCGGCCAGGTCCGGCTTGCAGGCCAGCGCACGCTCATAACACGCTGCGGCCACCTCCAGTTTGTCCTGAGCATGGAAGACGTTTCCCAGGTTGTAGTGCGCTTCGGCGAGCCCCGGTTGAAGAGCGAGGGCACGCTCATAAGATTCCGCGGCCTCATCCAGCCGGTTTTGGGATTGGAAAACTGTGCCCAGGTTGGAATGATATGCCGCTTTCTGGTTGTTGATCGCGATTGCCTTCCCGATCAACTCGACGGCCGACTCAGCACGCCCGGCCTGATAAGCGATCATCCCCAGCAAATGCAGGCTGTCTGCTTGATGGTTATCGATGGCCAGAATCTGCCGGTAAATCTGCTCCGCCTCGAACAGCCGCCCGGCTCGGTGATGCCGAAGGCCAGCGCCCAGCATGCCTCGAATCGCAACGGGCGGTCTTTGCCTCGCAGTCCTATCCTGCTGGTCTTGGGGATGTTCCGCGAAAGGAGACTGACGGCAGTTCACGCTACTCCCTGGAAGCGCGAAGCGTAGTCGCCGACGAATTCGTAGTGGCCGCAATGGTTTAGTTTGCTGGCTGCATCAATCCAGATCTCGCCGCCGATCCGCCGCCAGCGCAGGCAGAAGGAATAATCCTCGCTCAAATAGGCGCCGGTCTCGGGGTCGATGATGCAATCGAACAGCGCAAACAGATTGGGACTCTGCACCGCCTCATGCCGCGAACCGGACATGGGAAGGTCATGCACACGGCGGAAACGGCTTTCGGGATAGGCGGCAATCATGCGCTCCAACGCGCCGCGCCGGATCAGTTGAAAGCCCCCGCCCACATAGATTCCTGTGGCGAAATCCCCTTCCTGCTTGCGCTGCCCCTCCGGAGAGAAGGCTCCCACATAAGAAAGGGCAGCCTGCCGTACGCTTTCGCCGCGCTCCACGCAGCGTTGCGGGATCAGCTCCCAGTCGATGGCCTTGAGCGGGTATAACGCCCCGGTAAAGTCCTTATCGTGCCTCAGCAGCCGGTCGACCTGCTCCGGTTCAAAGCTGATGTCGGCGTCGACGAACAAAAGATGCGTGGCCCCGGGATCGTCCAGGAAGGCGGCAACCAGCGTGCTGCGCGCGCGTGAAATCAGGGCATCGTAGCCAACCATCGTCAGGGACACATCGAACTCAGCCGATTTTGCGTAGCTCATGAACCGTATGACCGATAGCATGTAATGCTGCGAAACCGTGCCCCCGAAACATGGCGTAGCGATGAGAATGTGTGGCCGGGACATGGATGCCGCTTACGCCCAGTCCGAAATAGAGTCAGCCGCATCTTCTGTACTCGCCTGTTCCTTTTGTTTCTTCCGGCTGTCGTGCCTCGGCAGATTCTGCCGCGCCGGCTGTTCCTGGGATTCTTCGCGTCCCTCGAGCCTTACCACGCAGGCCTCCTCAGCCTCAGCCTCGCCGGCCAGCTCCGAGGCCAACTCCGACAACTTCTTTCTGACGCCCGCCGCTTCTCGCTTGGCGTCCGCTCTCTGCGCGGCATACAGAGCATCCAGTTGGGCATTGGGATTGATTGGGTTGGCGTGCACGTGCATGGCTGTCCTCCTCCGTGCTTCAGAAAACTTTCGAGTTCCTGTTGCAATTGACGCGCCGAACCAGCCTCGCAGCAACCGGCCTAGCCCTAAGTGCGCACGCTTTCCGGTTCCGGTTTAGAATGTCTTGCCCGTGGTCTAAATGAAATCGAGGACGATCATGCGCCGAGTTGGTTGACGCGCTCGCGTATCATCTTCAAGGAGCCTCATTCTACTTTGCGTCTGACTCGCCGCCAGTTTGCGCATTCCTCCCTCGCCACAGGCATTGCAGCCGCGCTGCCGGCCGGCCTGCTTTCAGGCTGCAGCGTATCGTCAAACGCCGCGCGCACCGTGGGTTCCGCGACTCTTGCGCCACGTACAATGCAATTCGATTCTTCTTCCGAAGTTATTTTTCCGAAGAATTTTTTCTGGGGAGCAGCCACGGCCGCGTATCAGATCGAAGGCGCTTGGAATGAAGATGGCAAAGGCGAATCGATCTGGGACCGCTTCGCGCACACTCCCGGCAAAATCAAGAACGGCGACACCGGCGATGTGGCCTGCGATTCCTATCACCGCTGGCGCGACGACCTCGCGCTCGCGCGCGCGATGAATCTGAACAGCTACCGCTTCTCGATCTCCTGGCCGCGCATTCAACCCGCCGGCTCCGGTCCCGCGAATTCCAAAGGCGTCGATTACTACAGCCGCCTCGTCGATGCCTTGATGGAAGCCCGAATCCGGCCCTTCGTCACGCTCTATCACTGGGATCTGCCGCAGACTCTTGAAGACGCTGGGGGATGGCCCAATCGCGATACCGCTGATCGTTTTGCCGAATACGTGCAGGCCGTCGCGCACTCGCTCGGCGATCGCGTTTCCGATTGGATGCTGTTCAACGAACCCTCCGCCTTCACCGACCTTGGTTACCTCGAGGGCACGCACGCTCCCGGGCGAAAAAGCATGTTCGACTTTCTGCGCGCTTCGCACACCGTGAACCTGGCGCAAGGCGCGGGTTTTCGAGCATTGAAGGCTGCGCGTGCATCCGCGCGCGTCGGAACCGCGTTGAGTATGTCGGCGTGCGAGCCGGCCACCAACTCCGAAGATGACAAACTGGCGGCCGAGCGCGCCCATGCCATCACTAACCTCTGGTTTCTGGAGCCTGCGCTCAACGGCCGTTATCCCGAGGCGCTGGCGTTTCTGCCGGAAACTGCCATGGGAATCAAATCCGGCGATCTCGACAGGATGCGTGCGCCGCTCGATTTTATCGGCATCAATCTTTACTACCGCACCATGGCATCCGCGCCCAGCGCCATGGAGCGTATCGCGCATGCGCAGCAATGGCTGTTCCCGGTAAAGATGGCAAGCGGCCAGCAAGGCCCAAAGACCGACTTCGGATGGGAGGTTTGGCCGCAGGCCATGTATGACGTTGTCACACGCATCAGCCGGAACTTCAACCGTCCGCAGATCGAGATTACCGAAAGCGGCTGCGCCTACAACGACGGCCCCGGCGCGAATGGCGTGATTAACGATACGCGCCGTATCGAGTACCATCGGCAATATCTTCAGGCGCTCGCCCGCGCCATCGCAGACGGCGCCGACGTCCGCAGCTATCATGCGTGGACTCTGCTCGACAACTTCGAATGGGCGGAAGGTTTCAGCCAGCGCTTCGGCCTGGCCTACGTGGATTTCAAAACCCAGCAACGCACCATCAAAGACTCAGGCCGCTGGTATGCGAAGGTAGCCGCAGAGAATCGCGTAGGCCCGGGTCTCTGACGGGGTCGCGGCCACTGCTACTTCGCCGGCTCCGTCAGCTTCAGCCGATCCCGTTCCTCCGCCAACTTCTGCTGCAGCGCAGGATTCACCAGCGACACCGGCACTTCCATGTCTCCAACCTTGAACTCGGTGGGATCGAACGTGGCATACCCATCCTTCTGCCCCATGTGCCCGGATATCTTGATCCAAACATCTTTGCCCCCAATTTCTGTCAGA
Organism: uncultured Acidobacteriaceae bacterium; assembly: GCA_963832755.1. Taxonomy (GTDB): domain Bacteria; phylum Acidobacteriota; class Terriglobia; order Terriglobales; family Acidobacteriaceae; genus Sulfotelmatobacter. The sequence continues at coordinate 59,913 of CAWHVM010000002.1, forward strand.
AACTCGCCGTGCACCATGTCTCCGTCATAAGTGACTTTCTGATCTTTGATGTTGGGCGCGCCGTCGCCGACGTTTGAATCAGCAGTAAGTCCCGCCGCACTCGCGCCCAGCAGTTTGTTGAGCACAGCGCTAACCGCGTCAGAGTTGACGCGCGGGTCGGCCTTCGCGCCCTGCGGTGCTGGCGAATTCTTGCCGGGCTGAGGCGCCCCGCCGCTGGCCGGCGATGGCTGGGTTGGTTGAACCTGCCTCGCAGCTGGCGCGGGCTGATCCGCTTTCTGGTTAGATGATTGCGCGTTGGCTGGCTGGGCGTAAGTCGCGGCCGGAGCCTGCGGCGCCAGCACCACCGGCGCTGGCCTTTTCAACATCAGACCAATGACCACGAGCAACGCCAACAGCGTCGCAATGCTAATGATGCGGTCAAGTTTCATGCAGGCTCTCTAGTTTCATCGTAGTGGCACAGGAGAAATAAAATCAGGTTACGTCAGTCACGTGTAGGACCCGGTCAGCGGCCGCAGGCCGCTTGGCTCGCGTGTCGCGATCATCCCAGCTTCTTGGCCAGCAGCTCATTCACCAACTGCGGATTGGCTTGGCCCTTGGATGCTTTCATAACTTGGCCGACAAAAAATCCAATCATGGTCTTCTTGCCGGCGCGGTATTGTTCAAGCTGTTTGGGATTCGCCGCCACCACTTCGTCGATGATCTTCTCCAGCGCTGATGTGTCTGTTGACTGCTGCGGGCGGCCTTCTGCTTCGTAGACTTCGGGGAAATCCTGGTTGCGCTCGAAGCAGAGGTCGTAAAGATCCTTGAGCATCTTGCCGGAGATGGCGCCGCTCTCCACCAGATCGGCCGACGCCGCCACGCCCTGCATCGAAACCGGAGACTGCTCGATCGATATGCCACGCGCCTTGAGTCGGCCCATCAGTTCGCTCTGCACCAGGTTCGCCACGCGCTTGGGATTCTTCGCCGCCTTCGCCGCGGCTTCGAACTGATCGGCCAGCGACTTTGAAACCGTCAGCACCTGCGCGTCGTATTCCGTCACCCCAAACTCACGAACGAAGCGCGCGCGGCGCGCTTCCGGCAGTTCGGGCATGGTTTTCGCGATCTCCGCCTTCCACTTCTCGTCGACTACCAGCGGCAGCAGGTCAGGCTCGGGGAAATAGCGATAGTCGTGCGCCTGCTCTTTCGAGCGCATGCTGTAGGTCTTGCCTTCATGCGCATTGTAGAGGCGCGTCTCCTGCACGATCTTGCCGCCGCCGTCGATCACTTCGATCTGACGCGCGATCTCGTAGACCAGCGCCTCGCGGATGAAGCGGAACGAGTTCACGTTCTTGATTTCGGTCTTCGTCCCCAACTCTTTCTGGCCGCGCGGGCGCACGCTGACGTTGGCGTCGCAGCGCAGCGAACCCTCTTCCATGTTACAGTCGCTCACGCCGGTGTAGAGGATGATCTCCTTCAGCCGCGTGAGGTATTCGTGAGCCTCGTCGGGCGTGGCAATGTCGGGCTCGCTGACGATCTCGATCAGCGGCACGCCGGTGCGATTGAGGTCAATGGCAGTCTTTTCTTCGGAGCCGGGAAAGCCCTCGTGCAGGCTCTTGCCCGCGTCTTCTTCGAGGTGGACGCGCGTGATCCCAATTTTCTTTACCCTGTGATCCCCTGTGTCCCCTGTGTTTAAGGTTTGTACTTCGATGTATCCGTGCTCGGCCAGCGGCTTGTCGTACTGCGAAATCTGGTAGCCCTTGGGCAGGTCGGGATAGAAATAATTCTTGCGCGCGAAAATCGATGTCTCATTGATGCGGCAATTCAGCGCCATCGCGGCCAGCGTGGCAAATTCAACCGCCTTGCGGTTCAGCACCGGCAAAGCTCCGGGCATGCCAAGGCACACAGGGCAAACATTGGTGTTGGGCGGAGCGCCGAAGCGCGTGGAGCAGGAGCAGAAGATCTTCGACGCCGTCAGAAGCTGAACGTGAACTTCGAGGCCGATGACCGGCTCGTAGCGGGCGGCGACGGAGGTGTCGGCGAAGGTCGACATGTCAGGTGATTATAGAGCTACGCGTGGGAGCTGAGAAAAAGAGGGTGCCCATCCTTGCCGCGTTCTTTGCGGCAGGGTGGGGATTCTGACTTCCGGCGCACGCACACCAGCCCCTAGAATCTCCTTGACTTCGATCCCGGAAGCTGCAACCCTATCTCTCTAGGCATTGGTTCTTTGAAATCTGAATAGCAACGAGATAACTACCGTGAATGCAAGATTTTACGGCCGGGGCACCCGAATTTGCTGGCATTTGCGCGTGGCACAGCCCCTAAGTCCTTTGGATGGAAGATTTTGCGCGCAAGTCCTTTACTTCCAAGATTTTAGCCGGACTCATGCAGACCCAAAGTCGCTAACTAGCTGATTCCAGAGATTTTACGCGAATCGATCTGTAAATTTTTTTCATCCAGATCACGGGTCGCGGCTGACGGTGCCGACGTGGAAGGACGCGGGCGAGTCGCCCGCAGCCACACGGTCTGTGCTTGAACTGATAGCCCGGCTCAGAACACCTGGGTCTTCGCCACTTTGCCGTTCTCGAAGTGGATCACCCAGCGGTGGCCATTTTTCAGGTAGAACCAGGTTTCCTTCAGGTTGGTGTCGTCAACGTCGTCCACCTTTTTCTGATCGGGATCGCCGAAGCTCATCAGGACCATTTCGTAGGTCATGTTTTCGACCACGGTGTGGGCTTCGATGGCGTTGCGCAGGTCGGCAGGCATGTCCTTCTCGGATAGCTTCTCTTCGATGCGGCTCACGTCGAGCAGCCGGGACATGAATCGCAGAATGGTTTGGGGAGCGATGTCGGCGTCGTTTAGATCTTTCTGAAACTTCAGATTGAGGCGGGAGCCTCCGGCGCGTTTGTAAGTCGCGCCTACTTTGTTGGCGTGGTTGCTGCCGCGGCGTCCCTCGCCGCCGCCTTCGAGGTGGATCTCAACCTTGTCGCTGTCGATCTTGACGTTGGTGATGGTGACCCACTCGTCGCGCTCTACGCCCACTCCCTTTTCCTTGAGCCATTTGGTCATCTCGGCCAAGTCGACGCCGCGATCGTCGGCGCGCTTGTTCGACGGCGGCACGTAGTACACATCCACTCCATCCTTGTAGGCGGGCAGGTCTACCAGGGCTTTTACGTCTTTGCCCAGCAACAGCGTGTTCAACTGCTCCTGCGCCTCTTTGGACGCGGACGCGTGCGCCGCCCCCAGCAATAACACTACGAGACTGGGCAGTGCGACCCAGAGTATCCAACTCTTCTTGTTATTTTTACTCATGGTGTTTCTCCTTTACTGCCTCATGCCCGCCCGGATTGAGCGATTGTGCCGAATCAGACTGACGCCAAAAGACAGACGAAACTCTATATCGTCACACTATTGTTGCGCAGATGTAAATAGCTCTTGGGTGCTAGTAGGTTGCCGGGTGCTTGACGCGCTTCCAACGGGGGATTTTGAAACGACGGTTCAGTTCGTTTTCTGCGGAGGGTTCAGGTATTTATCCATAGGAATATCGAAGTAAAACAGCTCGGCGCCCTTGGCGTCGTTAACCCCGGTGATGTCGATGTGGGCGCCGTCGAGCGGTGCGCTGATGCCTTCCACATCGAAGAAGAGGAATCCCGACTGGGTGTTGTGAGGCTCGACGGCTTTGGCGGCGAATTGCGAGGATTCGACTTCGGCCCGCTCTTTCTGGGTAATCGTGCCCTTCACTTTCTTTTGCGGGATGGGGAGCGGGATCTGGGTGTTGTTGGGGCGGGGATTGGTGAGGCGGCGGTAGATATCTTCGGAGGAAACCGGCGTAAGTTTTGAGCGGTCGGCGGTGATGAGCTGCACGTCAAGGTTGGTGATTGAGATGGGCTGGTTGCTGTTGTTGGTGATGACAAAAAAAATGGGGAGAAATCCGTGCTCGTGAAACTTCACGGAGAAGATCTTCGCTTTGTCGGCGGTGTCGTAGGGATCGGCGGCGATGGCGACCTTTTCGTCGGTGTGGTCGTCGTGCGCGGGATAGGTTTGGGCGGGGCGGGCGGCGGGCCTTACGAAATCTTTGGCGGCCAGGCACAGCGCGAACAGGCCGACTGCGCATGATAGGACCAGGGCACGGGGGAACCACAGCTTCAGCGGTTGCATGTTTTCGATTATAGAAGGGAATGCGATCCTCAAACGGCGCAGATCCGGCCCACTCGTAGGGCCTTGCGCAGAGATTGTTAGAATGGCTGGACTTGATCTCTTCTCTCTATAGCTTTCTGTACAGCGTTGTGCTGGCCGCGGGAATGTTGGCGAGCCTGCCTTACTGGCTCTTCCAGATGGCGCGACACGGCAAATACCGCAAGGGTCTGGCGGAGCGGCTGGGGAGGGTGCCCGCGCGGCTGCGGTTGCCGGGACCACAGGGGCCGGCGATCTGGGTGCACGCAGTTTCGGTGGGCGAGGTGCTTGCGGTTACGGGTTTGGTGGAGGAACTGGGGCAGCGTTTTCCGCGGCATAGAATTTTCGTTTCCACGACCACCGACACCGGGCAGGCGCTGGCCCGGCAGCGCTTTGGCGCGGCGAATGTGTTTTACTTCCCGATGGATTTCGCGTTTGCGGTCCGTCCTTACCTGCGGGCGCTGCGGCCGGAACTCGTGGTGGTGGCGGAGACTGAGTTCTGGCCTAACTTTATGCGGCTGGCGCATGCCAGCGGGGCGCGGATTGCGGTGGTGAATGCCCGCATCTCGGACCGGTCGTGGCCGCGATACAGGCGCTTCCGCGGATTGCTGCGCAGGCTGCTGGCTTTCGTGGACCTGTTTCTGGCCCAGACGCCGGAAGACGCGGCGCGGCTGCGCGATCTCGGCGCGAGTGCGGAACGCGTGCGGGTCAGCGGGAATTTGAAGTTCGATATTCCGGCGCCGGCTCCGCCTGCGATTGTGGAGAGCGTGCGGAAGGCGATGGCTGCGAGTGCGGCTGGGCCGGTGCTGGTTTGCGGCAGCACCGTGGATGGAGAAGAGCCGCTGCTGCTGAGGGCGTTTGAGAACCTGCTGGTGCAGCATCCGCGGGCGGTGATGATTCTTGCGCCGCGGCGGCCCGAGCGCTTTGCCGCGGTCGCCGCGCTGCTCAAGCAGATGTCGATTCGCTTCTGCCGGCGATCTGGGTGGACCGGAGAACCTTTGGCGGGCGGAGTCTTTCTGCTGGATACGATTGGTGAGCTGGCCGCGTTGTATGCGCTGGCTGATGTTGCCTTCGTGGGCGGAAGCCTGGTGCCGCATGGCGGACACAACATTATTGAGCCGGCACAGTATGGCGTGGCTACTGTGGTGGGCAATCACACCGAGAATTTTCGCGACATCGTTGGCTTGTTTCAGAGCCGGGATGCAGTGCGGATTGTTAGTTCGGCGGAGTTGCCGTTGGTGTTGCTGGAATTGCTGGCCGATGATGCGGAGCGCATCGCGCTGGGACAGCGCGCGGCCGAGACCATGCGATCGCAGATTGGAGCAACGGCTCGGACGGCGGACGAACTGCAGGAGTTGCTGGCACGGCCATGAACTGGAATCCCTTGTCGGCGGTTTACGGTGCGGTGGTCGGGGCGCGGAACACGCTTTACGACCGGAGATTGTTGCGCGCGCGATCGCTGCAAGGGTCCGTGATCAGTGTGGGGAATATTTCGACAGGAGGCTCGGGGAAGACTCCATCCGTGATTTTATTGGGCGAGTTGTTGAAGGAGCGCGGGATTCGCTTTGATGTTCTTTCGCGCGGCTACGGGCGCGCGACTCGCGGAGTGCTGCTGGTGGATCCGGGCGGGCTGCCGCAGGACTTCGGCGACGAGCCTTTGCTGATCGCTCGACGATTGCGGGCGCCGGTGGTGGTTGGGGAGGATCGTTATGAAGCGGGGCGGTTTGCCGAGTCGCGATTTGGCGCGCAGATTCATTTGCTGGATGATGGGTTTCAGCATCGCGGGTTGGCGCGCGATTTCGACATTGTGCTGGTGACTCCGGATGATGCGCGTGATCGGTTGCTTCCTACGGGACGGCTGCGGGAGCCTTTGCGTTCCTTGCAACGAGCGGATGCCGTGGTGCTGACCAGCGGCGCTTCGGTGGAATCGTTTCCGCTGGCGGGCAGGACGGTGTGGCGGGCGCGGCGCGGGATTGTTGCCCAGAATGTTTCGGCTCGGCCGGTTGTGTTCTGCGGCATCGCGCGGCCGCAGAATTTTCTGCTGCAGTTGCGGGCGGCGGGAGTTGATCCCGTGGCGGAGGCTTTTTTTCGCGATCATCACGCTTACTCAGAAAAAGATGTTCGCGATTTGCTAGAGCTACGGGAACGCAGTGAGGCTGGCGGGTTCGTTACCACAGAGAAAGATGCGGTGAATCTGGGCGGGTATCTGGATGCGCTGGGGCCGCTGGCGGTGGTTCCCGTTAAGATGGAACTCGCCGACGCAGCTAACGCTGTGGATACCATGCTGCGAACGATCGCGGAGCGGCGAGGCCGCTCGTGAGAAAATGCCGGAGACGACAAGCGATAGGGAAGCGAGCCAGACGCGCGATTATTGCGTCGCAAAAAGCGCGACGCTTCGCGCGGCTCGCCCGGATCCTTCGCTGCGCAAAGAACGCTTGCTCAGGATGACAAATCTTTTCATTCGATGACGAAGCATTTGAAGGAAGCCGAGCGGCTGCGGAAGATTATCGAAGCCTTCCCTAAGGTCACCATCACGGTGCTGGGGGATCTGGTGGCCGATGAATTCGTGTTTGGGGAGATCTCGCGGGTTTCGCGCGAGGCGCCAGTGCTGATTCTGAAGCATCGCGAACGCACCGTTGTGCCCGGCGGCGGGGCGAATGCTGTCAACAATTTGGCGGACCTGGGAGTGAACGTGCTGCCGGTCGGCGCCATCGGGGACGACGAACCGGGGCGGTTGCTGCTGAAGTATTTTCGGCACAAGCGCATTCCCGTCAGCGGTGTGCTGAAGGACAAGAGTTACACGACCGTCACGAAGACTCGCATTCTCGCGGGCATGACACACAATTCGCGGCAGCAGGTGGTGCGTGTGGATCGCGAGCCGGAGAATCCTCCGAACCAGCATTTGACTCGCGAGTTATTTCTGGCGGCCCGGGAGTATCTGCACGCTTCGGATGCGCTGCTGGTTTCCGATTACGGCTATGGATCGGCGAACCCGGCGATTGTGAACGCCTTGCGGCAGAGTGGGCGGCGCAGAGTTGTGCTGGTGCCGCTGATTCTCGACTCGCGTTACCGGTTGCTGGAGTATTCCGGCGCTACGGCGGCGACTCCGAACGAACCCGAAGTGGAAGCTGCGCTGGGCGTGCGCATTGGACAGGACTGGGAGAAGCTGAGTGAAGCTGGAAAACAAATTATGGGTCGGATGAAGCTGCAGTCGCTGCTGATTACGCGGGGACGCGATGGCATGGTGGCTTTCGATCAGAGGCATGCGCCGGTGGACATTCCGATTTTTGGGTCCGACGAAGTGGCCGATGTTACCGGCGCGGGCGACACCGTGATTGCGGCGTTCAGCGCGGCGCTGGCTGCTGGGGCCAGCACGGAAGAAGCAGCGCAGTTGGCTAACTACGCGGGCGGGATTGTTGTGATGAAGCGGGGCACGGCTACGGTTTCGCGCGAGGAATTGTTGCGCGCGATTGAAAAGGCTCCGCCAGAAACTCGGGCGCACTAGAAGATGCACGCTCAAAAACCGTTAACCACAGAGGACACGGGGTAGACCCCTTCTTGTACGAGTCATGAACGAAGGAAAGATCTTGAGTCGCCACGAGTTGGCTCACCGCGTCGAGCAGTGGCGGCGCGCCGGGGAGCGCATCATTCTGGGCAATGGGAATTTCGATTTACTACATGTGGGCCACGTTCGCTATCTGCGCGGGGCGAAGGCGTTGGGCGGCAAGCTGGTTGTGGCGATTAATTCCGACGAATCGGTCCGGGCGCTCAAGGGCGAGGGCCGTCCGGTGATGCCGGCGGAGGAGCGGGCCGAAATTGTTGCGGCGCTGGCTGATGTGGATGCGGTTGTTATTTTTTCCGAACTCGATGTCCGCACTTTGATTCGCGAAATACGTCCGGATATTCAGGCTAAGGGCACGGACTATACTGTCGACTCCGTGCCCGAGCGCGATGCCCTAGCAGAATATGGCGGGCGGGTTGCGATCGTAGGCGACCCGAAGGATCATTCCACAAGTGAGATTATTCGCTCGCGGCTGGGGCGGCCGTGAGTTTCGAGCCTGCGAGTCTCGATATTGCCTCCGGCAAAAAGATCGAACGGCTGCTGATCGTGCGGCTCAGCGCCATGGGAGACGTGATCCACACGCTGCCTGCGGTTCATGCGCTGCGGGAGGCGTTTCCGCAGGCACACATTGGCTGGCTGATTGAGGAACGCTGGGCTGAGTTGTTGTGTGCGCCGGGGTCGCCGCGGCGGGGCGTGCGGTCCCGGCTTCGCCCGCTGGTCGACGAAGTTCACGTTGTTAACCTGAAGGCTTGGGGGAAGTCTCCGTTTTCGATCGCGACTTTGCAGCGCGCGGCGACGGTTTGGAATGATGTGCGGGATTCGGGCTATGATGCCGCTATAGATTTGCAGGGAGCGATGCGGTCAGCGCTGCTGGCGCGGGGGTCGGGGGCACGGGTGGTGTATGGGACGGCGGAGCCGCGCGAGTCTCCGGCGAGTTTGTGGTATACGCGGAAAGTGATCGCGCGTGGAAGGCACGTTGTTGAGCAGAATCTTTCGCTTGTGGGGGCGATTACTGGGAAAAAGTTTGCGGACCCGCGCGTCGATTTTCCCATTGATGCCCAGGTTGAGGAGCGCATCGAGCACGGACTGGCGCAGCACCGTACGGGAGAATTTGCTCTGCTGAATCCGGGTGCTGGCTGGGGTGCAAAGCGATGGCCGGCGGAGCGATATGGCGAAGTGGCGCGCGGACTAGCGCGCGCGGGGCTGTGTCCGCTGGTGAATTATGGCCCCGGCGAGGAAGATCTTTTTCGCGAGGTGTTGGCCGCGAGCGGAGGCGCGGCCAGGCCCACGAAAGGTTCCGTGACGGATTTGATTGCGCTGACGCGGCGGGCGCGGATTTTTATCGGCGGCGATACTGGGCCGCTGCATTTGGCGGCGGCGTTGCGGGTTCCGGTGGTGGCGATTTTTGGGCCTACGGACCCGGCGCGCAACGGGCCTTATGGGACACGGAGCGTGGTGCTGCGCAGTGCGGGGAGCGTTACCTCGCACGCACGGCGGGCGGCTGCAGACGAGGGGATGTTGACGATTGGGAGTGGGGCAGTGATGGCGGCAGCGCGGGAGTTGACGAGCACCGACCACAGGGGCTGAAGCCAGTTCCTTTGGGGGCATTTACGGCGCGGCTGAAGCCGCGCCGCTTCAAACCAGGTCGCGAAAATCATTCCATGGCTGAGTGGTCACAGATCGCGCGGCGCGTTCGGGTGCCGCTGGGATTTCTTTTTGCTGTGCTTTATTTCTGGCTGGCCCGGCCTTCCTGGCGGTCGATGATGCTGGGCGCGATTGTCGTCGTTCCGGGGCTCTTTATTCGGGCGCTGGCATCGGGGCATGTGCGCAAGAACGAGTCGCTCGCGACTTCCGGTCCTTATGCTTACACACGCAATCCGCTGTATTTGGGATCGCTCGTGATTGGGCTGGGATTTTGTGTCGCGGCACGTAATTGGTGGGTGGGCGTGGCGCTGGTCGTGATGTTTGTTGTCATCTATATGCCTGTGATCGGCGATGAGGAGAAGTTCCTGCGAACGAACTTTCCTGAGTTCGAAGAATACGCGCGGCGGGTGCCCCGAATGTTGCCGCGGCTCACTCCGCTTACGAGTGGCGGCAGCGACGCTGCGGCGAGATTTTCTTTGGATTTGTATTTGAAGCATCGCGAATACAACGCGTTGCTGGGAGCGCTGGCTATGATGGCAGCGTTGACTGCGAAGATGGCGCTATTTCGGGGTTAGGGGCTTGGGTAGCTGGCGAATGTTTTCAGATGAGGCCTTTGCTGACTTTCCACAGGAAATCTTCGGCATCAGCGCGGGCCTTCTCCATGAAATTCCTATCGTGGCCGTGCTCGATTTGTAGCTCGTGAAGTACGAGTTCCGCTGCGACCTTCGGTTTGTATCCTCGCTTTATGAGCGTGCGGGCGCGCTCGGCGAAAGCCGCGCCAGCGGCGCGTTTTGCTGGTTCACTGGCCGCCGGAAAGCTGGTTTCGGCCTCACACTTGTGCTCACGAAACTTCGCGGCGGCGAGGCGGTCGAACGCAGCCATGGCCTCTTCTCCGCTAAGCAGCGTGGGGACGGGGAATCTCCATTGGCAATTCGAGCAGGCCCAGCCGCCTGAATCGCCCTGGACCCGGAACAGCGAACGCTCCATATCTGCGACCTCAAAGCATTGCCGCGATGATAATTCACGTAGCCCTGCGAGACAAAGGGTGAACGCAGGGCGGTGGTAGAGATACCTTGCCGGGCCGTTGGTGGCTCACGCGAGCAAGGGGTCCCTTCGACAGGCTCAGGGCAGACTCTTCGCTTCGCTCAGGATGACTACGCTTTGCTGCATTATTTCCGCGCCACCAATTGCCTGGCGCGAGTCAACTCCGGCCGCGTGGAGTTTGATCCGTCGCAGACTTTCAGCAGGAGAGCGTAGTATTCCGTGGCGTCGGTCTGTTTGCCGGCGGCCTCGGCGGCTTGGGCTGCGCCGTAGAGGGCGTCGAAGCGGTTGGGATGGAGCTTGAGGTCGGTTTGATACTCGGCCAGCGCCTGCTGCGGACGCTTGGCTTCTAACAAGATGTCGGCAATCATTTCGCGGGCGGGAGCGCCGTCGGGTTCGTCGCCCATGGCATCCTCTTTATCGGCTATGGGACGGAGCGCTTCGACGGCGTCATCGTATTTGCCCTCGGCGAAGGCCAGCCAAGCCTGGGCTTCTTTGCGATCGCCTTCTACTGCGTCAGCAAATTCCGATTTCTCGGCCATGCGCTTCTTATAAATGCGGTCAATCTCGGCGATGTCTTTGCGAACGTCGTCGGGCTTGTGCAGATGGGCTGAGCCGATGGCCCGGGCCCAGAAAATCATGGAATATTCGGCTGTGCCGGCAACGTCAGCGGGAGGGATTGCCGCTGCGGAAGCCCAGTCATGCATTTCGACAGGATAGAGCGCGGTGAGGTGCGCCAGGGTGGCCAGGTGCGGGTCGTAGCCTTTGCCGTACATGTCATCTTTCTTGTTGGGCATGGCGCGGATCTCTTGGATCAGCGCGCGGGCATCGGCGTCGCGTCCGCTTTGCATGTAGGCGTAGAAGAGAAAATCCATGGCGTGGAACTGGTGTCCTTCTCCGCCCATGCCCATGGCTGCGGTCTTGCGCGAGGCAGCGATGGAGGCGAGGTTCGAGTTAATGTCGTCCTGCCAGAGGCCCAGGCGGGCGAAAATGTGCGAGGGCATGTGCAGGGCGTGCGGAGACGCGGGCGCGATTTGCGCATAGCGGCGTGCGGCGGGCAAGCCGAGTTGCGCGAGCTGCGGCTTGTCATACGTGTGGATCAGGTAGTGGGCTACGCCGGGATGGTCAGGCTCGGTGGCGAAGAGTTTTTCGAGGATCGCGGCGGCTTGCTTGCGGTTGGAGAAGGTGACGTCGTCGTGCGGCTCGGAGGCAAGCAGCGAGAGCGCGTAGAAGACCGCGGCTTCGTGATCGTCGGGGTAGGCTTCGTAGACTTTCTTCATCGCGTCAGAGTAGGCCTTGGCGCGGGCGTCGTGATTCAGTTTTTTCGAATCGCTGTAGAAGGCTGCCATGGCGGCGATGTATGCTTTCTCGCGCGGAGTGGTGGGGCCGTCGGTGGCTTTCGCCTGGTAAACTTCGTCGAGGCCGCGCTGGATGACCTGCTTGTCTGGCTCGTTCCAGAGTTGGTGCCACAGGCTCATGGCGATACCCCAATGAGCCATGGCGCAGTTAGGAGCGGCGGCGGCGATCTGCTGGAATTCTTTTTCGGCTTCTTCATACCAGAAGGAGTGCAGCAGGGCCACTCCACGCTCGAAGGGCTTTTGCACAGTGGGGGCGCAGGAGACTGGGAAAACTACCGTGCCTAGCTGAGCGGACGTTAGGTCTTCGTGGTGATGATGGTCTTTTTCGTCATCGGCGACGGCGGAAAGTGTGAAGAAAGAGAAAAGGAGCAGCAGACAGGCAATGCGTTTCATAGGAACCCCACAAGAAGGGAGTTTAGTTGAGCAAGAGTGCAGGGTCAAACACGTACCTCAGGGGCTGAAGCCCTCGTCTGCCCTGCCTCTTAATCGCAGCGCTGGAAGCGCTGCGCCACCCTGCGCCTCGCTGCGCTCGGCTGGACCCTTCGCGATTCCGCCCCAGTGCAGGCTCTCCGAGGCGGCCGTCCCCACATGATTGGCTAGCTTCTAGCGGTCGCTTGAATTCGTACCACCTGCGACTTCGACGGGGCGCCCATGGCTGCCAGTTCCATTTCGTCGGAGCGGTCTTCATCGACCGGGGTCAGCGCGATGTCTGAGTAGTTGAGGGCGTCGGGATCGCGCTTGAGGCGGCGGCGGAAACCGCCGTAGCGCAAGATCAGTGCTGCCAGCTTTATATGCTTGTAGAGCAGATCGGCAACGTAGCGCGGATAGAACGTCCACGGGCTCTCGACCGGCAGCGTGGGACGGCGGTCTCTGCGGTACTTGCGCCGCAGGTAGCCGCCTTCGAGCGGATCGATTTTCTCGAGCGCCACCATGGCGTAGTACCAGAGCAGCAGGAACGTCATGTTGCCGGCGTTGCTGTTGGTGGCGACGGAGCGGCGCATCACCGTCTCCAGGTGCTCGGGAGAATAGAACGCGGCCCAGGAATCGTGGTAGAGCTTTTGCCACTGCTCCGGCGACATGGTGGAGTGCGTTGTAGTCACATGCTCGAGGTCGTACTTATTCAGGTCGGGATCGAGATACGCTCCGGCTTTGTAGAGTTTTTGATGATCCTCGGAGCCGGGCAGCGGGGTTAGGCAGTGGGGCTCGAGCAGATCGATGGGCAGCTCACGCTGGATGATTTCGATATCGCGCAGGACTGATTCGGGCGTGTCGGATGGGAAGCCGATGATGTAGCCGGCAAAAACGGTGGCGCCGGCTTTTTTCCATTCCAGCAGCATCTTGCGGTACTCGGCTACTTTGTTCTGCTTCTTCCGCGCTCCGAGCAGGGCATCGGGATTGATGCTTTCGAGGCCGATGAAGACGCGCGCCACTCCGGCGCGGCCGGCCTTCTCGATGAAATGGGGCAGGCGGTGGCACATGGTGTCGACCTGGATTACGAACTTGATGTTCAGCTTCTCCTGCTCGCGCATGGCAATGAGGCGGTCGAAAACCTTTTCCCAGTCGGTATTGCGGGCGAAGTTGTCGTCGGTGATGAAGAAGCGGTTGATGCCCTGGGCCAGGTTGCTGCGAACGATCTGCTCGATTTCGTCGGCGGAGCGGCGGCGGGATTTGCGTCCCTGCACGTTGATGATGGTGCAGAAAGAACAGAGGAACGGGCAGCCGCGGCCGGCATCGAAGGTGGTGATCTTGCCGCCCGTGCGCTTCACGCGGGTGGCGGGAAGAATCGGTATGGGCACGCCTTCGAGCGATGGCAGGTCGTCCATGTAGTTGTAGAGAGGCTTGAGCGTGCCGTTCCAGGCGTCGCGCAAGACCAGGTCCAAGCGGCCTTCGGCTTCGCCAGCGAAGAGTGAGATGCCGAGATCCATGGCTTCTTTGAGTTCGGGCGGCAATTCGGGCAACATCGCGAGGCAGCCGGAGACGTGGAAGCCGCCGATGCACACCGGAACGCCGGCCGCGCGCAGGGGACGCGCGAGATCCATGGCGTGGGGGAATTGGTTCGATTGAACTCCGACCAGGGCTACCATGCCGCGCCCGCCGCTGAGTTGGCGGGCGATCTCTTTTGGACGAATGCGGGTGTTGGTTTCATCGAAGGCGCTGACTACGATTTCAACGTCGTCACCGAGCACGCGGCGATCCCGGCAATCGAGCGCCAGGCCATTGAGAACCGCCAGCGAGTTTGAAGGAATGGCGGAACGGAACCACTGGATGACGTAGCCGTCGTCGTCGTAGTGCGACGGCTTGATCAGGACTAGGGAGAATCGTTTTGGACGCAAACCCATGTGCGCCTTTTCATTTGAGATGCAGCTTGGAAGGAGAATATCATGGAGTGGAGGCCGATCGAGAAAGTGCAGGCGGCTGAAAGATGGGGTTCTGTGGCCACCGACGGAGACGCGTCGAGATGCGCTCGACGGACCCTTCGCAACTCAGGGCAGGCAGCCCGAGGCGGCTGTCCCCACGCGAGCAGTCTCGGCCCGTCGGGGCGCTACCCTCCTCTATTACGTTCGCTGGCGTACAGACCGGAATTCTGGTAGACTTCGCGGCATTCGAGTCTGGGTTGCGTTACGAGCCACTTGGCGTGCTTTCGACTCCTCTGGCAGAACGTTGCCGGACATAGAACCACGCAGATCAAATCACTTTATCCAGTCCGCAGGGAGTAGCCATGGATTTGCACCCTGGGCCAGAGAAGCGTCGCGCTGCCGAAGTAAAGCTTGCTGAGTTGGATCCCATCCAGCGAGCTCTCCACGAAAACGAAGACTGGTATCAGGATCTGGTCGAGCACAGCCACGATCTGCTGTGCATCCACGATCTTACGGGCCGGCTGCTGGCCGTTAATCCTGCGCCCGCGCGGCAGCTCGGGTACAGCGTCGATGAACTTTTGCAAATTCCCATGCGGGAGTTGATCGCCCCGGAACCGCGGACCGATTTTGATTCCTACCTGGAACAGATCAAGCGCGTAGGTGAGGCTGAGGGCGTTATCACGGTGATAACGCGATCGGGCCAGCGCCGCATCTGGGAGTTTCACAACACATTGCGAACCGAAGGCGTAGCCTCGCCCATTGTGCGGGGCATGGCCCACGACGTTACCGAACAACGGCAAACGGGGAAGCTGCTGTTCGACGTGAGCGAGCGCCTGCTTTCCAGAGTGCGCGAAAACGAACGCACAATCGGGGAGTTGAAGCTGTTCCGGACTCTGGTGGACCAATGCAACGACGCCATCGAAGTGATAGATCCGGAAACGCTTCGCTTTCTCAACGTCAATGAGAGAGCCTGCTCCGAGCTGGGCTACAGCCGTGACGAACTTCTGTCGATGACGGTTTTGGACATCGACCCGGAATACGGTGGAAGTGTCCGGAAGCAGGTGCAGAAGCAGATGCAGGAGTTGGGATTCGTAACGATGGAAAGAGCGCACCGGCGGAAAGATGGAACGACGATTCCGGTGGAAGTGAATATGCAAAGGGTGAAACTCGATCGGGAATATGGCGTGGCCATATCGCGCGATATTACCGAGCGCAAACAGGCGGAGGCGCGGCTGCGCACCAGCGAAGACCGTTATCATGCTGTGCATGCGAGTTCCCCCGTCGGCATCTGTTGGGTTGAAAGCGCGACTGGCCGGTTCCTGGAGGTCAACCCCAAGTATTGCGAGATCACCGGGCGAAACGAGCAGGATCTGTTGGGCCGCAATTTCCAAAGCATCACGCACCCCGACGATCTGGCGGAAAACTGCGGGAAGCTGCGGGATCTGGCAGAAGGCAAAGTGCGGCACTACGGAATGGAGAAAAGGTATCTTCGTCCGGATGGCTCGGTGCGCTGGGTAGATGTTGCCGTTGTGACGATGGGGGCCGAGGGCGACAAACCGGCTTGGCACATGGCCATCGTCCAGGACATCACAGAGCGCAGGCTGGCGGAGGGACGGCTGCGGGAATACGAGAGAGTCGTCGAGGGGCTGGAGGAGATGATCGTGGTGGTAGACCGGGAGTACCGCTACGTTATCGCTAACCGGGAATTTCTGAGGCGACGCAATCTGAAGAAAGAGCAACTCGCCGGGCGCACGGCCATGGACCAGCTCAGGTCGGAGGGAATGAGCGAGGAAGTTGTTGCGCTAGTGAAGGAGAAGATGAATGAGTGCTTCCAGGGAAAAGTGGTGCAGTACGAGTTGACGCACCAATATCCGTTGCTGGGTCCGCGAGACGTATTCCTGTCGTATTTTCCTATTGAAGGGCCCACGGGCGTCGATCGTATCGCCTGTGTTTTGCGGGACATTACCGAGCGCAAGCGGGCGCAGGAGGCGCTGAAGAAGTCAGAGGAAAAGTTCTCGAAGGCTTTCCGGCAAGGCCCGATGGCGCTTACCCTATCGAGCACCAGGAACCATCATTACATCGACGTTAACGAAACTTTTGAACGTCTGACGGGCTGGCGCCGGGATGAGGTCATTGGACGCACGGCGCTCGACCTTGGGCTGTGGGCACCGACCGATGGGGCGGACCTGGCAAAGCTGCTTCTGTCCGAAGGCAGTGTACGTAATGTAGAAACCCGTTATCGCATGAGAGACGGTAGTCCCCGCATCGGCTTATCAACGGCGGAAATGATCGAACTGAATGGGGAACCGTGCATGCTTGCGGTAACCGCGGATATCACCGAGCGCAAGCAGGCCGAGGAGGCCCTCCGAATCAGTGAGCAACAGCAGCGACGGATCGCAGAACAATTGGAGACAGAGCGCGCCCGCTTGGTCGAGGCTCAAGCCGTGGCAAAGGTGGGCAGCTGGGAAGCCGAGTTGCCAAGCCTTGAGATTATCTGGTCCGAGCAGATACACCGCATCTTTGAGACTGACCCCTCCCGTTTTCGCCCGAGGCGTCCGGACTTTGTGGAACTTATTCATCCGGAGGATCGCGCGAAAGTGGATGCGGCGTTTGAAGCCTCACTTGAAAGGCGCGCACCCTCGGCGGTCGAATATCGGATTGTCATGGCAGACGGCCGCGTCAAAGTCCTGGAGGAGCAGTGGAGGGTTTTTCACGATGAACAAGGACGGCCAATTCGCCTGATGGGTACCTGCCGCGACATTACCGAGCGCAAGCGGGCGGAAAGGGCGCTGCGCCGCAGCGAAGAGAATTACCGCATGTTTGTTTCGCAGAGTTCGGAGGGCATTTTCCGGGAGGAAATGGACGCGCCGGTTTCCGTCGACCTTCCGGAGGCCGAGTTGATTCATCACATCCTCTACGACAGCCACATCGTGGAGTGCAACGACGCCCTGGCGGCGATGTACGGATTGGCTTCCGCGAAAGAGCTGCAGGGCAAACACTGGGCAGAAATGATGCCGCCGGACGATCCGCAGAACGTGGAAATGAACCGGCAGTACATTCGCTCCGGCTTTCGGGTGCTGGACCGCGAATCGCATGAAGTCGACATTCATGGCAATCCCAAGGTTTTCCTCAATAGCATGATCGGAACAGTGGAGAATGGAATGCTGGTGCGGACCTGGGGCATCCAGCGGGATGTGACCGAGAAGGTGAAACTGGAGGAATATCGGCGGAAGGCGGATGAAGCCCTGCGTGACAACGTTGCCCGGCTACAGGCGGTCACGGAAGAACTTCGGCGGGCGAAGGAGAAGTTGGCGGAAGAGAAACTTTATCTGGAAGAAACCATCGACACCGAACTTGGCTTCGGTGAAATTATCGGCCGCAGCGGCGCGTTGAAAGAGGTGATGGCGAAGGTGGCCAAAGTCGCTCCCAGCGATGCGACGGTGCTTTTATTGGGCGAAACCGGCACGGGCAAAGAATTGGTGGCGCGCGCCCTGCATCGCCAGAGCAAGCGGCAGGGCAATAGTTTCATCAAGCTGAACTGCGCGGCCATTCCTTCAGGTCTGCTCGAAAGCGAGTTGTTCGGCCACGAGAAGGGGGCTTTCACGGGCGCGGTTGCCAGAAAACTTGGCCGGCTGGAACTGGCCGACCGGGGCACTCTTTTTCTGGATGAGATTGGAGAGATTCCGCTGAGCCTGCAGCCCAAGCTGCTGCGCGTGCTGCAGGATCTGGAGTTCGAACGGCTGGGCGGGACACAGACGTTGAAAGTGAATTTTCGCCTGCTGGCAGCGACCAACCGCGACCTGGGGCAGAGCGTGAAGGCGCGCGAGTTCCGCAGCGACCTATATTACCGGCTGAATGTGTTCCCTATCCACATACCGCCGTTGCGGGAGCGGCGGGAGGACATCCGGCCTCTGGTCGAGTACTTCGTCCGCAAGTTCGCTTTGCAAATGAAAAAATCCATCACCAGCATTCCATCAAAAACCATGGAAACGCTGGTGCGGTGGGATTGGCCGGGCAACATCCGCGAACTGGAGAACTTCATGGAGCGATCGGTCATTCTGACGCCGGGCTCGGCTCTGCAAGCGCAGCTCTCCGAATTGGAAAGGGCGGCTGAGGGGGGCAACGGCGGCGAGAACGTGAATCTGCGCGACAAGGAACGCGAACGGATTCTTCGCGCCCTGTGGGATTGCCACGGCCAGCTCGGAGGACCCGACGGCGCAGCCGCACGGCTGGGGTTGAAGCGGACCACGCTGCAGTCGAAGCTTGATCAGTTTGGAATCAAACCCGCAGCGTTTCGGGCGTGAGGCGTGAGGCTTGACGTCATCCCGAGCGGCGCAAGGGATCTGGATGTTTGCCTGTGGCGGCGGCACCGGTAGCGCAGGCAGGAACCGAGGTCCCTCGCTCCGCTCGGGATGACAAACCGTTTTTGATCCTCGACACAACGAAAAAGCCCCTCGCTTGCGCGAGGGGCTTTTTCTAGGGGAGGGACTGGGGCGAGGCGCCCTTAGGTCCCAAACTCGATTGTAACTACTTCGGCTGCTGTTGCTGGTCCGCCGTCGTCATCGGAACCGAAGAGTTGCTGGAGAGCTGCTCCAGGTCGTTCTTGAGCAGGCTGATTTCCACGCGCCCGCCGCTGATGTGCTTGGCATCCGAGCCTTCCACCGGGGCGTTGCCCATGCCCACGAGGTAGATGCGGTAGACCGGAATCTCGTGGCTGAGCACCAGGTAGCGCACCACGGACTCGGCCATCTTCTGCGAGTTCTGGATTGCGATCTGGCCCCTGCCGGAGGAGAAGCCTTGCACTTCAATGATGTAGCCGTGCTGGCCCTGTACGCTGTTCGCCATTTCATCGAGGGCGTCCTTGGCGTTCTTGCTGAGCACGGTCTGTCCGGGGCGGAAGCGAATTTCTGTCTGGTTCGAGGCCTTGTACTGGTCGATGTTGCCGACCACCGTCTCCACTGTCTGGATGCGGGTCGTAGCCTGCTGCGCGCTCTGCTGCGCCATGGTGGCCTTGTTACCGGCATCGATGGCGTGCTGATCGGCCTGATCGGCCTTGTCGGAAGCCAGCTTGATGCCAGCCTGGGCGCGGGCATCGGTATCTTTGATGTTCTTGCCGTTGGCCGCGGTCAGATCGTCCAGCTCATTGACGCGGTCGCGAATGGGATCGGTCTGCCGCTTCACGTAGTTCTTGCGGGCAAACGGATTCACGCGGCCCCAGAAACCCTCCCGGCTGGCCGGTTGCAGCGGCGGCTTGCCGGTGGCGGTGTCGGTGGACTGGGCCGACTGCGACATGGCCGGCTGGTTGGATTGATCTTGAGTCGATGAGGACGAAGTCTGCGCCATAGCCGGAAACGCGAGCAATGCGGCCAGCGGCAAGGTAACGAGAATGCGGCGATTCATATTAAATTCCTCCAAGTTGAGGAGCGTTTGGGGGCTCCACTCACGCCGTAACGGGCGTGTTGCGTGATTTTTTGATTGCGTCCCCTAAAACTTACAGACTGTGAAGCAAGCGGTGGCCGCTTTGCCGGCATGCGCTGACGCCACGCACACCTGAAAACCTCAAATTCAGGGCGCTGCAAACCCTGCAGGCGCCTGCCTGTTGTAATACAGGTCGGATGCCAAACCGGGCCCGGAGGTTGACTGGCTAAGTGCTTGATACTAAGGACATTATACCGGTACTGTGAGCGGTGGGGATAACTGGAGTGGTTCCCGCAGGGTAATTTTGGCAAACCTGATATAAAAACTGCGTGGATTGGGAGGCGCAGATAAATCCGTGGCGCCGTCCGTGAAGCACTCGGCCCGTGGTATGATTGGTCGGTTCGGCAAGCCACCGATACCCCCTTCGGCTAAAGTCCCTCGATGAAACCTTAGGAGACACCCCATGCAACGCCGAGCCTTCGCTTCAACGGCGAGATTAGCCCTGCTCGAGAGCGTGTGTATGATCTTGACATCAGGCGCTTGGGGAGCTAGCGAACGTGTGCTTTACACCTTTAACAGCGTTCAGGGCGGCCTGAGGCCGTTTTCGGCGCTGACCTTCGACAATGCCGGAAACCTGTATGGAGTTACGACCTTGGGGGGTCTCCACGATCGTGGCGTGGTCTATGAGATTTCTTCTTCATCCAGCGGTTGGACTGAGAAGACTCTCTACAGCTTCGGCGCGTTCTACCCGTACGACGCGGCGCTGATTTTCGACGGTGCCGGCAACCTCTATGGCGTCGCGACAGAGGGCGGCCTCTATAACAAAGGCGTCGCGTTTGAACTGACGCCGAGTACGAGCGGCGAGTGGAGCGTGAAAGTTATACACAATTTCGGGGATGGCAGCGATGGAGAGTATCCGGAGGGCGCGCTAATTATGGATTCCGCCGGAAATCTCTACGGCACAACCTACTACGGCGGCGATAGCAATGGTGGGTGCGCATTCGAATTCTCGCCTACGACTGGCGGTTTTTGGAGAGAGCAAGTTCTACACAGCTTCGGATCGGGCGGCGACGGTTACTATCCCCAAGCGGCATTGACCTTTGATTCCACGGGCAACCTGTACGGCACAACTTACATGGGCGGGTCAGATCAGGTCGGGGTCGTTTTCGAACTCGAGCCGTCTGGAAGCGGCTGGAGCGAAAGCGTGCTCTACAATTTCCAAGCCGGGACCGACGGTTCTCGGCCGTTCAGCAATGTCACTCTGGACTCCAGGGGAAATCTTTACGGCACAACTGAAGAAGGCGGCAACAGCAATCTGGGCACGGTCTTCGAGCTGAGCCCGTCCGGCAGCGGCTGGACCGAACGCGTAATACACAGCTTCTCCGGTATCGATGGGGAACTGCCCGTGACCGGCTTGGTCTTGCATGGCGGTTCCCTCTACGGCACGACATCTTTAGGCCTAAACTCGGGCGGAACCGTATACGCCTTGACGCCAGACTCGGTCGGCGACTGGACGGAGAAGGTGCTCTATTCTTTCACCGGCGAAAACGGGGGAGACTATCCGAGTGGGCTGATTCACGACTCCGCGGGCAATCTTTACGGCGCGAACCCCTACGGTTACGGGGACGGGATTGTGTTCGAGGTCACGCCGTAAATTCACTTTCTCAGCGACCAATTCGTGTCGTTCTGGGCATCCCTCTTACCTCCCGCCGCAATGCTTCTCATACTGCTCGATGATGAAATGATCGGTCATGCCGGCGATGTAATCGCAGACCACTCGGGGCAGAGATTCCTGGCCGGCTTTCTCCTGGTAGTAATGCGGCAGAGCTGCGGGGCTCTCCATCCAGAAGGCGAACAGTTCGCTGACGATGCGTTCGGCATCGTCTTTTTCTCCGGCCAGCGACGGGCTGTAATAGAGATTCTCGTAGAGGAAGTCTTTGATCTGCTTGCACTCGGCCTCCACTTCGGGGCTGAACGCCGCGATGCGCTCGGGGTGCAGCCGGACATCGGTCAGAGTTTCGATCCCAGCTCGATTCAGCCGAGCTTGCATGTTGGTAATCAGATCGCCGGCCAGACGGTTGAACACTCCTTTAAGGGCTTCGTTGAATTTCAGCTTGTCGGCCACATCGGGATAAATCTGCTCGACCTCGCGGAAGAAGCGCTCAAAAACCGGGACGCCGGCGCGGATTTGATCAAGCGTGAGCAGATGGGCTTCGTAGCCGTCATCAAGGTCAGCGGTGTTGTAGCCGATCTCGTCGGTCAGGTCGATGAGTTGGGCTTCGAGCGGAGGCCGCTGGTCGAGTAAATATTCTGCAAGCTCCGGATGCTTCGCCGCATCGTAATCGCGTGAATGCTTGATGATGCCCTCGCGCACTTCGAAGGTCAGGTTGAGGCCGCGAAAGGCGGCGTAGCGCTGCTCGAAGTCTTCCACAATACGCAAGGCGTGCAGGTTGTGGTCGAAGAAAAGGCCATGTCCTCGCATGGCGGCGTCGAGGGCTTTTTCGCCGGCGTGGCCGAACGGAGGATGACCGAGGTCATGCACCAGCGCGAGCGCCTCGGCTAGGTCCACGTTGAGTGCGAGCGCTCCGGCAACCGTGCGCGTGATTTGCGCTACTTCGATGGTGTGCGTGAGCCGGTTGCGGAAGTGATCTGAATAGCGGCGTGTGAAAACCTGCGTCTTAGCTTCAAGGCGGCGAAAAGCGCGGGCGTGGATGACGCGGTCGCGGTCGCGCTGAAAGTCGTTGCGGTAGGGATGCGGCGCTTCAGGGAAGCGGCGTCCGCGGGAATGTTCCACCTGCACCGCGTAGCCGGCCAGCATGCTCGAAGTTTAACAGGTGCCGGCGGCTAGCATCTAGTCCCGAGTTGCGAGTCCCAAGTAAAGAGCACCCGCTCGTGCCGAAACCTTGTAACTGCTCGGTTCGTACTCGCGACTATTTGGCCGCCGTTGGAACCATCAGAATCTTCAGGCGGTTCACGATCGTGGTCATGGCTTGATCGAAGTTCTTGTCACGGTTCCCCAGCAGAATTGCTCCTCGCACGTACTCGGTGAAATTCCACAGCGTGACGTGCGTCTTGGGATCGATGACTACCAATCGAAGCTGTCCGAGGACGGGGAGTCTCAATCCCGTATCGCTGAGGGTCCAGCTGATTTCGAGGACGAGGTCGGCATCGGCGGGGGAAGACACGATTGAGCACCGGCCCCAATCCTTCACTGCCGCGTAGAACTGGTTGTAAGGCCGATCCGGGCCGCCATCGAACACGGTCTGATCAATGATTGCCTCGAAAGTTGCCCCACCTGCATTAGAGATGAATACTTTGCGGGCGGCGGCAATTTGTGCGGGCACCGGAGCCGGGGCCGGCTCTTTTGACTTTTGTGCGCTCAATAGCGGCGTCAGGAACACGAGAGTTAGGCAGAAAGTTCGTAGTTTCATTGTTTGGCTCCCTCGCAACTCAGGCCACGTAAAGTCTCTTGAGCTCGCATTGCAGAGCGGTGGGATCGAATGTGATTCTGAAGTTATCGAAAAAACCTCTCATCCCAAGCAACCCAGCAATAGGTAAGTCAGGCGAAAACGCAGCGCAAAGCGCAATAATCCCTCCCGGTGCGTAGAGAGAAATATCGTGAAGGTAGACCGTCGTCGGCCCTGCAATGCCGTTGGTGGTTTCCGGTGTTCGCTTGGTGATATCTAATCCAATGGCTTTCCCGAGTTGTGCGTGAAACACGCAGCGAGTGGCCCCGGAATCTATGATGGCTTCAAATCTCTTAGAGCGCGGCGAGTTCTTGGCTGGAAGCGCGATATTGACTGGTATTGCCGCAAAGTATCCTACCTCGCCTCTCGCGTCGGGGAACCTCTTGTAAGGGATTCTTATGTTCACATTGAAAACGGAGCCCAGGTGTTGGGCGTCTTGATCAAGATGGGGTCCGATACGCCGGCTTTTTCGCTCTTCGCGACAGCTTCTTCGTAAGTGGAACCGACGGCTATGAGGGTACTTTCGTCCTCCGAGAGTGCAATCCAGCTCTCGGGTGGAGCGCTGCGGAGCGCATTCAAACGCGAGTCGTCGGCTGAAGCTGCCATTTCATTGGCTCTCGTGTCTTAAGCGTCATATCGTACTTCTGAGATTCCACAGCAGGTAAATTTGCGCCACCAGCTACTGATTCCCCGAACCTTCTTTAGCCAGCCGCACCC
Source organism: uncultured Acidobacteriaceae bacterium (assembly GCA_963832755.1). GTDB lineage: Bacteria > Acidobacteriota > Terriglobia > Terriglobales > Acidobacteriaceae > Sulfotelmatobacter. The sequence goes on from CAWHVM010000002.1 coordinate 83,626, forward strand.
TGGCAGCGTCGAGTTTTTTCTGAACCGCCGCGAATAGATCAGTGTCCAATTCCGGGCCTATAGTTTTGTTCCACTCTTCCACGGCGCGCTCCCAGTGCGCCGCGGCCAGCTTCAGCCGGCCGGTCTTCTGGTAGAGATCGCCCAGGTGATCCTGCACGGTTGGGTCAGAAGCCATGCGCGAAGACGCTTTGTTCAGGTTCTCTTCGGCGAGGTCGTACTTGCCGAGCTTGAAATAAGCCCAGCCCAGCGAATCGAGATAGGCGCCGTTGGTAGGATCAAGGCTCACCGCCAGCTTGATGTAGTTTAGCGACTCTTCCAGCCGGACATCGCGGTCGGCATTCATGTAGCCAAGATAGTTGAGGGTCGCGGCGCTCTGCGGATTGGCAGCCAGAATCTTTTTGAACTCCGCCTCGGCCTCGTCGTATTTCTTCTCGCGCTCGTAAGTGGAACCGCGCAGGAAGTAGACATACTCTTTGTCCTCGGGCTTGGTGGAAAGCTTTTCAGCCTTGTTGAGAGCGTCTTCAGCGTCGCTCCAGCGGTGCAGCCGCGTGTACATGATCGACAGCCGGACGTATACATCGCGGTCTTCCGGCTTGCCCTTGAGCAGCGAGCGCACGTCGGCGAGAGGCTTTTCAGGATCGCCGGTGTCGGCGAGTTGAGCGTCCAGCACCATGCGCAGCTCGCGGTCGTCCGGCATTTTTTGGACTGCTTCTTTAGCCGCCGCCGTCGCTTCCGGCCATTGCTTGGCTTCGCGGTAGGTATCGATTATGTCCTGATAGCCGGTGCGCGCGTTCTCGTTCCCGAGCGGGATCATTTTGCGGAAAGCGTCCACCGCCGCCGGATAGTTCTCCTGGTCGCGGTAGACCATCCCGAGGCGCTCGATGAAGATGGCGCGATTGTTGCGGTCTTGCTGCGAGTAGTTGTTGTCTGGCTTCTCGGTTTTCTTCAGCAGATCCTGCAGAACCTTTGCCGCTTCGTCGTAACGCGCCTGCGCTTCGTAAACCACGGCGACATTGTAGGGAACTTCCAGCGCATCAGGAACCATGGCTTCAGCCTTCTTCAGGCTGTCGAGCGCCTCATCGTATTTTCCCTGGCGGCGGTAGATCTCTGCCATGCGGAGATAGGTCTGCGCGTCCTCAGGATTCGCGTCGGCAATAACTTTATATTGATCAAGCGCGGCGTCGATCTGGCCGTCGTTCAAGAGATTTTCCGCCAGGCCGCGAATGGCGTCGAGATTGTCGCGGTCCATCTGGATGGCGTGTTTGTAGGCGTCGATCGCGCTCTTGTAATCCTTGCGCTGCTCGTAGGTCGCGCCCAGTGCGGCATACAGCTTGGCCGAGCGGCCGGTATCGGGCACGGCGCTGAGTACCTGCAGAGCGTGCGTGGTATCGCCCTCGTCGCTGTAAAGCAGCGAAAGAGTGGTGACGGCCTCTTCCGAATCAGGATCGAGCTTTACCGCGGTCTTGAGTTCACTTTCCGCCTTCTGCAAATCATTGTTCAGACGGTAGAGGCGGCCCAGCAGAAGGTGATCGTCAACATTGTCAGGCTCGATCTTCACAATCTGTTCGTACTGCTCGATGGCCAGCTTGAGTACGTTATCGGAGCCGTTGCCGCCACCAGGCATATCGCCCAGCGACCGCAGATAAATCCGCCCCAGCAACTTGTGCGCTTCCAGATTATTGGGGTCGCGTTTGAGAATGTCTTGCGCTTCGAGCACGGCGTCGCGAATCCGTCCGGTCTTCACGTAGAGTTCGGCCAGGCCGGAGGTGAGGAACTCGGAAGACGGATCGGCCTCGATGGCCAGCCGGTACTCTTCCATGGCCTTATTCGCCAGTTCACTGCGGCCGTAAACCGTAACCTGCTCCTCGTACATATGCGCCAGCGTGTAGTGGTAATACGCGGCGGCGCGGTCGACTTTGCGCGGAGCGGACGGCGATGATTTCGACTGGGCCGCGTTAGAGTCCGCTGGCTTCGCCTTCGCAGGCGAGGACGGAGCGTCTTGTGCGGTGGCTACCGCTGCGAAAATTGAGAACACTAAAACGGCGCGAAAAATTCTATTCATGCTCGACCTGACGACGCTGGAATTAATTCTCTCGGACCTAATTCTGTTAGAGCTGGCTCTATTGGAACGTTGCAGCTAGAGCTTTGTGCACTTCCCGGCGGCATAATTATTTGGATGCATGACCGCCGGACGTGGGGTGCTTTAATTCTAACCCCGCAGCGGCGGGATTGGGGAAAAACCCTGCGTAACCCGCGAGGGGCAGCGTCGCCCAGAAGTACAGGGACCGAGGGGACTTGATTGTGGCGATTGTCAAGTTTGGTAAAGGATTTTTGAAACGACGAGGATGGCGAGCATATAATTTCGTGCTCGGGATTGCAGGATTGTTTTGGTATGAGACGATTTTTAACTCTGATCTTCCTTCTGTTGTTCTTCGCCGCGGGCTTGTCCGCGCAGAAAACCGCCTTCGAAAATGTCAAGATTCGTCGCCACCGCAGCGCAGAGAAGCGAGTGCTCGTCGACAAGTACGGCACCCTCACCGTCGACGACTCTGCCCGCAAACTGATATTCGAAGGCGAAGACCACGGGCGCATCGAAGTTGGGTACGATGAGGTGCAACAAGTGGTCTCTGAGGTTACGACTCATATGCGGGGAGGCGGAGTCTCCCGGGCAATAAGCTTCACCGAACCGCTTTTTGGGTGGATAGCCGGGAGCATGATTGCCAGCGTTCGCGTGAATAGTCATTGGCTCTACCTTCGCTACCGAAGCGGCGAGAACGATGCGTCAATCCTCTTTGGGATGCCAGAGAGTTCTTCGGCAAAGATCGTCGAAAAGGCCACAGCGCTCTTTGGATCAAAAATGAGCGTGACCAGTTTCCCGGAGAAGGCTGCCGAGATTAAATTAAGCGATCTCAAACAACTGAAGTCAAAGGAGGCGGTCAGGGTTGACGAGAAAAACCATCCGCTGCCCGAAACGAAGCCCGACAAGGCGACCGTGGTCGTCGTCTGCCCGCCGGTAGCCGGCCACAGGCAGGGCTCGGGGGTTCAGTTCAGAATCCATGCCAACGATGAGATCGTCGCAGTAAACAGGTTGGGCACCTACAGCTTCGCCTATCTCGATCCTGGAAAGTATCGCCTCGTTTCTCAACAACAGAATGCAAGCGGCTTCGAGATGAATCTGGAGGCGGGCCAGGAGTATTTTTTCCTGCAGAACACATTCCAGAACGGCCTTAGCGCGGCCGAGACCGTCTTGTCGAGAAACAGCCCGGAACTTGTGAACTATCTCCTCGACGGCTCCTATTTTTCCGATTGGAAGCCGAAAGAAAAATAGACGCCGACTGGAAATCACTCGTTGTTCCCAGGCTCTGCGGCGGCCGCGGTCACTGGGCCAAAGGATTGAATGATCTTCGCCACATAGCATTCTTCGTGAACGGGCTGCCCGTCCTCGCTGACCTTCGAGACTTCGAGGGGAATCGATTGGTTGCAAATGGCGCACTCGGCGGCCGAGATGCGAGCGGCATTAGTCAGTCCTGTACTGCGTAACAGCCATGCGTTGAATTGCCCGGCGGCTAGCTTTCTGATTCTTTCCGTGTGTTCGCGGAGGGCTGACTGCAACTCCGAAAAAATCGATTCCAAGTCCGAGTCATGCGCCGATACAGCCTGGGCACATAGCTCACGGATACGATCTTCTAGACGGCGGGCGCGCACCGCCTAAGCGTGCTATGACTCGGGTTAGCCGTCTATACTGTGTTTCCAGCAATCGCCTCTACGGAAAAACCCCTATGGCCGAAAAGTAGAAGCGATTGCGACCATAGCTGCACTTAGTGCCGGAAATGCCGCACTCCGGTGAACAGCATGGCGAGCCCCAGGCGATCCGCCGCGGCGATCACTTCTGCATCGCGCTGTGAGCCTCCGGGTTGAATGATGGCTGTCGCGCCTGCCTTGGCGATCTCCTCCACGCCATCGGGAAATGGAAAGAACGCGTCGGAAGCGGCGACCGTTCCCTGCAGCGGCAGTTGCGCTTTCATCGCTCCGATCTTCGCTGAATCGACGCGGCTCATCTGGCCCGCGCCAACGCCCACAGTCTGCCCATCGCGGGCGTAGACAATGGCATTCGATTTCACGTGCTTGCAAACCCTCCAGGCAAACAGCAGCGCGCGCGTTTCTTCGGGAGTGGGCGCGCGCTGGGTCACGACTTTGAGGTCAACGTCTTGCAAGGGGCGTGAGTCGTTGTCTTGCAACAGGATTCCGCCCGAGACGTTTTTCAGAACCCATTTCTGTGGCGCGGCCTTCACTTCCACCAGGCGGAGATTTTTCTTGCTCGCGAACCGGGCCTTCGCAGCTTCATCGAACGCAGGCGCGGCGATCACCTCGAGAAAGAGTTTGTGCATCTCTTCGGCGGTTTCGCCGTCAATGGGACGGTTCACGCCAATCACTCCGCCGAACGCCGAAACGGGATCACATTCGAGCGCCCGCTTGTAAGCTTCAGCGAGACTCTTGCCCGTCGCAGCGCCGGCAGGATTGGTGTGCTTGATGATGGCGCAGAAGGGTTCGTCGAACCCGGGCTCGTTAAATTCCTGGGCCAAGTCCCAAGCGGCCTGCAGGTCGACGATATTGTTGTAAGAAAGCTCCTTGCCCTGAAGCTGGCGTGCGGTTGCCACGCCTACGCCCGAGCCGTCGGAATACATCGCAGCCTTCTGGTGCGGGTTCTCGCCGTAGCGCAGGTCGAGAATTTTCTGGAAGGACAGGCGCAGGGTTTGCGGGAAAGATTCGACCCTTGTGGGGACAGCCGCCCCCGGCTGTCTGGCGGAGCGAAGCTCCGCAGCTGGCGGCTGGAAATTGTTAACGTCAGGAATTCGTTCGAGTGTAGAGGCAATTGCGGAATCATAAGCAGCAGTAACGGCGAAGGCCTTCTGCGCCAGCCGCCATTTGGTTTCAAGCGACAGCGCGCCGCCGGAGCGTGCAAGTTCATCGGCGATGGCCGGGTAGTCGGCGGGCGACGTCACCACGGCGACATCGTGAAAATTCTTGGCAGCGGATCGAATCATCGACGGTCCGCCGATGTCGATGTTCTCGATCAATTCTTCGAACGCCACGCCCGGCTTGGCCGCAGTTTTTTCAAAGGCGTAGAGATTCACCACCACCATGTCGATCGGCTGGATGCCGTGCTCGGCGACAGCCGCAACGTGCGCGGGATTCTCGCGGCGATGCAGGATGCCGCCGTGCACCTTGGGATGCAGCGTCTTGACGCGGCCATCAAGCATTTCCGGGAAGCCGGTGAGTTCGGAGATGTCTTTGACCGCGATGCCGGAATCGCGCAGCAGCTTGGCCGTGCCTCCGGTGGAGATGACTTCGATGCCGAGGCCGGCGAGCTGGCGCGCAAAGTCGACGAGTCCTGTCTTGTCGGTAACGCTGAGGATGGCGCGCTGAATTCTGGAAATGCCGCGGGAAGTGCTGCGGGACATGTGAGGCCTCGGATATGTAAGGATGAGTGCGGAGCGACCGAAGATTCTATCAGCAATTCACTGGTCGTTGGACTGTCGGGGACTCATCTGTCAAGGCGTAAAGGTCTTTCGTCTGGCCGCCTCGTTCTTCCTGAAGGTCTCGATCATTTTGTCGACATCCTCTTTTGGCTTCCCGGCGAGTACGTTGACTTCCAGCCACCGGGCGTCGTGAACATGGAGGTCCCTATTTCTATCGTCAGAATAGAAATGGGTCAAGCCCTCAGCGAGTTGACTAGGATCGAGAGTCCACACGGGGTATTTATATAATTCCGAAACGACTGGAAGGCATCGGCAGAGCACTTTTTGTTCCCTTCTGCGTCGAGCCCCCAGTGGCTGAAGTCGCCTCCCAGAATCGTTCCTTCTCGGAAGCCGGTAATGAAGGTCGCTCTTTGGTCCGTAGTCAAGGTCATCCACCAATTGCCATCAGCGATGACTGGCTGGGCGTGTGTCCCACACCCTACCTTGAGCGAAACGACCAACAGAACAACCAGCGTCAGTGTGGTTTTCATGAGGTGAATCATATTGCGAAAGGTGAGCCGGTTCAAACCCTTCTGCCGCCTATTCGTCAGCGAGAAGCGACCTAGAAGACGGTGATGTGATAGGAGTAGTAGGTTTGCCCAGCGGACGAGATAAGCTTCAAGTTGAAGGCAATGGGCGGTCTTCGTCGTCGGAGAGGCGCCGTAGTTGAGAAAATGGGGGTTTTCGCCAGCTGCAGTCTGAGGGAGGTGCGGCCCCGGCTCCTACGCTTTCGCCTTAGCCTTCAGCTTGACGTGGCCGTCGGTGAGTTCGACGGAGAATTCAACGTCCTGGCAGCCGTACTGCTTGCGGATCTCTGCGGTCTTTTTCTGCACGAAGGTGGAGAAGGAATCGAGGTTGCCGGAGACATTTTCTCCCGCCTTCTTTTTGGCTGCGACCAGAGTGTTGAACAGGCGCTCCACCTGCTCGTGCTCCGTGTTGTCCACGGAGCTGTGCAAGGTAACCGGCTGCGAGGTAACAGCGGGCGCGGCGGCCGTGGCCGTGGCGGCATGGCTCAACCCATAAACCGGATGCTGGGGCTTTTGCGCTTCTTCTTCCGGGCGAACGCCCTGCACTGAGAGCAGCGCATCCTGCGGACGCCGGTAACCCTCTTCGCGGATGCGCGACTTCTTGCGCCACAGGTCGCTGTAGATCGCGTAGCGCTGGGCCATTTCGTTGTAGCGGAAGCGCTGGGAGAAGCTCATGCGCCCTCCGTCCGAAAACTTGCGCAGCAGCGAGAGCACCTTCCACTCGATATCGGTGGGCGGGCGCTTGGTCGGATTGCTGAAAAAAACCTCATACTCGATCTTCAGCCGCCGCAGCTGAGTCTCGAGCACATTTAGCTCTTCATCAGTGGTCACTAGGGAGTCTCCAAGGGATCAGTGTAGTAAGAACGCGAGGCGGCGGCGAGGTACCCGGCGGTCACCGAGGGACATGGTACGAAAGTACTCAGCTACGAGCCGCGAGTCCCGAGCGAACGGGTCGCAATGCGGTTTGTCTACATCTGAAGATTCCAGGAGTTTTGTTCCGGGCGCCGCGTAGGCTCCGACTGCGTTTGCTCGCGACTTGAGGCTCGCGACTCGCAGCTATTTCGCTGAATTCGCCGCCATCTTCTTCACCATGGCCAGCACCAGCTTGCGGTCGCTGTCATTCAGGTTGGTGGCATAGCGGCGCACCTGGCTGAGGAAGCGGACTTCGTCGTCCGAGAGCTGCGGCAATCCCTTGGAGCCGTTGCTGTGGCCCGATTCGGAGAAGAATTGCGACAGCGCAATCTCCATCGCCCCGGCAATTTTCGAGAGCGTGTCGAGCGAAGGGATGGTGTGGCCGTTCTCTACGCGTGAAAGGTAGCAGCGCAGCAGGCCGGTGCGCTTTTCGATGTCTCCCTGGGACATGCCTTTCTGCAGCCGGTAGTTTCTAATGGTTTCGCCGATGTTGATCTGGGGGAGCATTGCAGGATGCGACATATTAACCAGATCGGCATTTTCTGGCAAGGGGAAATTAGTGCTATGACAAAACCAGTGCAATTTCGTGGGCGTGACTGAGGCAGACCACCGGGTATCCGTACCCCAGGCAATCCTTGTACAGTGTGCAAGAAATGATCACTCCGGCTAGGCGCGCGGGTTCCTTCGCAGGCCTCCGGAGCTATTTTTTCAAGGTCCCGGCCAGAAACGTGACGGTGCGCTTCCAGGCGTCGGCGGCATCGGCGGCGCGGTAACCGTCTTTGTTATTCGGATTTTCGAAGGCATGGCCGGCGTCGTCGTAGATCTTAACCTCAATCTTCTTTCCCATCTCCTGCAAGGTTTCCGCAAATTTGTTCACGTCGTGGGCTGGGATGCCCTGGTCCAGCGCGCCAAACAGCCCAAGGATGGGAGCGTTGATTTTCTTGATCGCCTCAGGATCGGTGGCGAGACGGCCGTAGTTGATAACGTCGGCCGCAAGCGTCGGCTCCTGCAGCGCAACGTCGAGCGAATAGCCGCCGCCCATGCACCAGCCGATCGCGCCGATGCGATCTTTCCTGACGTTGGGTTGCGATTGCAGAAATTCAAAAGCCGCATGCAGATCGCGTTTGGCCCGGTCTTCCGGCACTCCGCGCATGATCTCATGAGCCATCTCAGGCGTGGTCGCGACCTTGCCACGATATAAGTCGATCGCTAGAGCCACATAGCCCTCGCCAGCCAGCTTCGCGGCCTGGTCTTTCACCCAGTCGTTCAAGCCCCACCACTCGTGGATGACAATGATCGCGGGAAACGATCCCCTGCCGGCGGGCGTGTAGAGCACGGCTTGGACGGTTTCGTCGCCGCTTTTGTAGGAGACGGACTTGGAGTCTTTTTTCTTCAATAATAATTGGTCGAGTACTTCACTTGTCTGACGGCTCGTTGCCCATATTTCGGACTTGATCTCATACGCTGGAGGAGGCATGTCCACGCCCGACATCGACGGCCCGAGGGGTCTTTCCTCTATTACTTTCATCTGAAGCTCGCCAAATGATTTTGTTGTTATGAAAAAGAAATCCCCGTCACGTCGAAATTTGGCAAATTCGAAACGCCCGATGGCAGTTTCTCTTGTGTACTGTTCACAAGCAACCGCCGCACCGTTAATTTCAAGCCCCGAAATATTCCATGGAAAGGACACGTCCGCGCCATCTGACACGCGATACAAGGGCCTTGTGGGCGGCATCACGGTAAACGTCGCTATTAAACTGGTCGGAGCGACCCCGTCCGGGTCCTCTTTTTTATGGGTGTCCTGGGAGGAAGGCGGGACTGAAACCGCTGGCTCTTTGGCCTTGTCCTGCTGGGCATCTAGACTCGCAAGCAAGATGCAGATGCACAGCGGTCCACATTTCCTGAGGCGCATCATCCGGAATCTCCTTTTTGACGCCAACAACCCGCCGCCTATTGTCCCACCAACCTCTTTTTGCGTAAATGTGAGGCCAATCCACCTTGATCGCACCCACCCGGCCCGAAAATCCCGAGCCCGCACATTCGAAATTGCGCCATTTTCGGTCACTTTTGCCACACATTCCTGAACGGGGCTCGCTCTAGTTGCGAATCAGGCAGTCATAACTCCAACTCCATGTACAGCGCGCCGGCGATCGGGTTCGCACAATAAGGGGCGATCTCCTTGAACCCCAACTTGCGATACATGGCGACCGCATCTTTCATGACCGGCTCAACCGTGTCAAGGCGCATGCGCTGGTAGCCGATTTGGCGGGCCTCAGTGATGATGCGTTCGGCCAAGATGCGGCCTAGGCCCTTGCCACGAAACGCGGGACGCAGGTAAAGCCGCTTCATTTCGCAGACGCCCGGCCCTAATTTGTGGAGCGCCACGCACCCCGCGAGTTGACCCTCGATATCTACAAGCAGTAAGCGACCCTCGGGCGGAGCGTAGCCACCGGGCAATCCCGCAAGTTCTTTGTCGAAGTTCTGAAAACACAGGCTGAAGCCGAGCGACTGCGCGTACTCCTGAAACAATTCGGGGACCTGCGCAATCTGCGCGGGTGATTCAGCTTGAGCGAAAGTCAAAATCTCAACCGCGGAGTACACAGGGGACGCGGAGGAATTCGGAGTCAAAGGCGCTGTCTCGTGTCCAACCTTCATTTTGTCTCGTGTCCAACCTTCATGTCCTCTGCGTCCTCCGCGCCTCCGCGTTGAAGATTGTTCTACCCCATCAGCATCCCGCCATTCACATTCAGCACATGCCCGGTAATATAGGCAGCTTCCTCAGACGCAAGAAAAGCTACAGCGTTAGCCACGTCCGCAGGCAACCCCACGCGTCCCAGTGGAATCTGTTTGGCGGCATTCTGCTTGAACTCCTCGCCCAGCGCTTCCGTCATGGCGGTTTCGATGAAGCCTGGAGCCACGGCGTTGCAAGTAATGTTGCGCGATCCCAGCTCGCGGGCAATCGCCATGGTCAACCCGATCAGCCCGGCTTTCGACGCCGAATAGTTCGCTTGCCCCGCCTGCCCCATCTGCCCAAAAACGCTGGCGATATTGATGATCCGTCCCCAGCGCTGCTTGAGCATGGAAACGGAAACCTGCTGAATACACAGATAAGCGGAGGTAAGATTGGTCGCAAGTACAGCGTCCCAGTCGGCGCGCTTCATGCGCATCACCAGTTGGTCGCGAGTGATGCCCGCGTTGTTCACCAGAATGTCGATCTTGCCAAACTGCGCCGCGCCCGCCTTAATCACAGACTTGACCTGCTCTTCGTCGGTGACGTCGAGAGCGAAGGCCGCTGCTTTGCCACCCGCGGCGGTGATTTCGTTCACCAATTCGTTCAACTTTCCCTGATGGCGCGCGGCCACGGCCACGGTCGCGCCTTCCGCGGCGAGCTTCAGCGCGCAGGCTCGTCCAATGCCCTGCGACGCGCCCGTGACGAACGCCACCCGTCCTGAAAGGGACATGAGGATTCTCCAGAGCTTCGAGTCTAGATCAAAAACCCTTGCGTCAGAACGTGGAATTATACGCGCCGAGGCTCTATTCGGCGCGCCGTATCGGCCAGATCAGCACCTCAAGCCGGCGGGCAAAGTGCAGCAGCGGCGCGGTTGTGGGCAGCGAAATCCCAGCGGCTGCAGCAACGGTATTCGTCTCGAACTCGGCTTCAGCATTCTGCAGAGGCCACGGCGCATGATGAATTTCTCCGCGATAAACCTGGCCGCGATGAGTTGTATAAAGGCAGTACCGCTCCGTAAGCCAATGTTCAATCGATCCTCTCTCGCGCAGGCGCGTATCGGCAGTCGGCCGGTAGCTTCCACGAAACTCGGCAGTCCCACGGAGACGGCGAGATGAGTAATGAACGTTCCCACCCAACTCCTCTGAAGACATCGCCGCATGAAAATAGGGCAGATGGTAAAACCTTCGCGCAGCCCACACCGCCGGAAGATTGCCAGCGTCGAGACTAAAAAAATACACGCCCGGCTTGCCCCCGTAAGTCACATAGGTGCGCACGTTCAGCTCCGGAAAACGCCAGAGGCCGGGCAGCGGCGGAAGTCCACGCCCGCGAATGCCGCTCATGCGGAACGGAATCACTCCAGCCCAGCACTGGCCATCGAAGGTATCGAGCGCCAGTTGTGCTGGCACCAGAGGCCGCATCTCGGCGTGCGGTACCGGCCAGTGAGCAAAAAGCAGATCGTGCCAAATCTGCATCATCACAAACCAGCCCGCCGGCAACGGCCACGGACGATGCGCGACAACCTTGAGCAGAGGATGCACCCAACAGTTTAGCCCCAGACGAGTTGCTGTCGCAGGATCGCACGTTGCACATTGTTCGCGTGCCGATTAACATTCAGACACTTCCATGCCTCAAACTGTGACCAACGAAGTGATCACCATGCCCGAGTCTTCCAATCAGAACTCATCCCCATCCGATTCGAATTCGCCTGGACATCGTTCCACGCAGCGGGCGTCCGCAGCCGAAAACTCGACTCCGCTCCAAAAACCGCCGTCCGACCCCTCCACCGAGGTCTTTGCCGTCTACGGCGTTGAGCCCGAGATCCAGGCGTACGCCATGGCCAAGTATTCGCGCTCGGCGCTGTCAATGAAAGAATCCTTGCGCGAGATCAATCAGCAGAAGGCGGAAAAGTTTCTCAACACTTTTTACTTCCAGTACGGTCACCGCTCCATCGCTGACCTCGCACACATCGCGCTGGCCGTCGAGCGGCTCTCGATTCTAGCTGCAATCGAACTAGCCGACGAACAACGCTGGGACGGCCAGGAGCGCTCCACCCGCTATCAGGATTTCAAAAAGAGCGGCTACTACACCCCCGACTTCGGCGCCGACGGCCGAGACGACGAAGAAGCCCGCCATCTCTACCGCGAAACGCTGGATCATCTTTTTGCGGAATATGACGCGCTCTCGGCGCACATGACCCAGCACCTGATCAGCATCACGCCCAAGCCCGCCGACATGAAGCAGGAAGCCTACGAGCGCACGCTGAAAGCCCGAGCTTTCGACATCACGCGCTACCTGTTGCCGCTAGCGACAATTACTTCGCTAGGCGAGATCGTCAACGCCCGAACGCTAGAAACCCAGGTCGCGCACCTGCTCTCGCACACCCACAAAGAAGTCCGAACTCTTGGCGAATCGCTAAAGAAGGCCGCAACGTCCGCCGCGTACAACGTGAATGCCGAGTCGTTGAAGAAGTTGGTAGAAGACATTCGGTCTGAAAATCCAGAGCTAGGCGCACGAGCCGAGCAGGAATTGCTGCACGAAGTCCGAGTCGCGCCCACGCTGGTAAAGTACGCCGACCCCAATCCCTATGAAATGGAAACCCGCCGCGAACTGCGCCAGGCCGCGACCGAGCTGATGAAAAGCGAGCCAGTCGCGCCGTCGAAGGCAATCGTCGACCTGCTCGACGACGAACCGCTGGAAGTCGAAATCGCAACCACGCTCCTCTACGAACACTGCCACCATTCTTACCGGCAAGTGCGGCAGGCGCTGCAGGTTTCCGGCGAGCGCTACCGCCGCGAGATTATCGACCTCGGCCTGCGCCATCGCGGCAAGCACGACGAAATGCTGCGCGGCTTCCGCGCCGGCCAGCAGTTTCGCTTCGATATCCTCATGGACACCGGCGGCTTCCGCGACATGCACCGTCACCGCCGCTGCATCCAGGTCATGCAGCGCTTCACCACGCAGCACGGCTACGAAATGCTGCTCGACGTGGAAGACGCCGGCATGCGCCACCGCTTCGACGCCGCCATGCGCCGCGCACAATCCGCGGTAGAAAAGCTGGCCGCGCGCAACGCGCCCGAGGCGGAAGAAAATTCGCAGTACGCCATCCCGCTAGCCTATCGCAAGCGCGCCCTCTTCAAAATGGACTTCGCCGAGGCCGTCTACATCTCCGAACTGCGCACCACGCCGGCCGGACACGTTTCCTACCGCAATGTGGCTTATGCGATGTATGAGGCAGTAGCGCGGAAGTATCCCGCGCTGGCCAAGTATTTCCGCGTGCACGATGTGACGGCGCCGGTGGACTTGCTGCAGAGGTGAGGTAGTTACATTTGCCTATACATTTGAGTACCTAGTCCGTTATCATGTTCTTGCAGTTCCACGGCTTTGATTGGGATCGAGGTAACAAAGCCAAGTGCCAGAAACGCGGGCTTTCCATTGTACTGATTGAAAGCCTGTTCGCCCGGCCGCTTGCCATCGTTCCCAGCGCGGCTGATTCGCAGGAGGAAAGTCGCTTTTGCGGCGTGGGAGAAACCGTCAATGGCCGGAAAGTATTTCTTGTGTTCACGCTGCGGCGCAAGGGCGATAAGCAATTGATCAGGCCGATCAGCGCGCGTTACATGCACAAAAAGGAAGATCGAATCCTATGAAAAAGAAAATCCCGGCGTTTAAGAGCGCCCGCGCGGCGGCTACCTTCGTCAACAAAGCTGACTTGTCACATTATGACCTTTCAGGCGCACAAACGGTACGCTTCGAGATGAAGCGCAAGGACAAATCCATTAATCTGCGCCTGCCCGAAGAGCTTTATGATGCTGTGCGCCGGCGCGCTAACCACGCAGGATTGCCCTATCAGCGCTTCATCCGCCTCGCACTGGAAAATGCGGTTGCGGCGCAGAAGTAGACTAGGTGACCCGCGGGATGTCACGAGGCGGGGGCGAGGAAGTATCCCGCGCTCGCCAAGTATTTTCGCGTGCATGACGTGACGGCGCCGGTGGACTTGCTGCAGAGGTGGGAGCTAGGAGAGTTTTTTCAAGCTGTCGCGCATGGGTGGGGCCTTGAGAGACGTTGCCATCAACATGAAAACAATGAAGGTCGACAGCAAGGCGAGCGTGGGATGATTCTGCCAGGCCGTTCCGATTTCGTAGTGCCAAGCGACGGCATACTTCCCGAGGGCAATGAAGCTCGCCGTCCAGATCCAAAAGTACATTTTCGCGCGCCCCATTTTGTGGCCGAGACTCTGTATTCTCAGCCAAAACCAGGCACAGGCCAAAAAAACCAGCGACCACGCTACCGGCGAAAGAAATTTCGCAAACATGGGCAAGACCTCATCGAAACGCACTGATGATGGGACGGCACAACGATTGGTATGCCGGGTTCGACCTCGTTTTGGAACAAAATTAAATGGCTTCTTTTGGGCCGGCTTGATCACCGCCTGTAGCAATCTCTAGATTTATCTTGATCCTGCCGGTCCCGCCACCTAGGATTCAACTGAGGGCACTCATGCCGCGCACCGTCAAAATCGCTCCAGAAATCGACGCCAAGCTCTATCAAGAACTCGTCTCTGTGGCCAAGGAGAACGGGCAGTCGCAGCGTTTTGTGCTGGAGCGGGCGCTGGAGCATTACCTGCACAATGTGGTCCCGTCGCAGCGCATGGCAAGGCCTGAGGTGACGGCCGCCTATCGCCGCTCAAACGAAAAGTATCGCGAGTTGTACAAGAAATTGGCCAAGTAAATGGCCGAGTGCGTCTATTTGACCGTGGCTGAAGTGATCGCCATCCACTATCACCAGATTGAGGAATACGACGGCGCGCATGGTCTGCGCGATCAAGGCGCGTGGAGGCCGCGGTTTTCCGTCCCCAAACGGGTTACTACAACGACATCAGCGAAGAAGCGGCCGCGCTTCTGGAGTCGCTGGTCAACAATCATGCATTTCTCGACGGCAACAAACGCGTGGGCTTTGCCACCATGCACACGTTTCTCCTTGTGAACGGATTCGATTTAGATGTGACCAGTAAGGCCGCTTACGAGTTCATGATCAAGGCAATGGAGCAAGGCAAGTTCCGCTTCGCCCTGCTCCGCGAGTGGATCTCAGCGCATCTTGTGCCCATCGAAGACTAGGCGGAAAAACGGTAGTGGCAGAATTTGACTTGACAAGCGGGAGACAATGGAAATTCAGCACTACCCAATCCCACCCGATTGACAGCCGACCGCAGCATTCCTATACTTCTTCACGCCGCAAATGCCCGTCCGGGGAGGATTCCTATGAAACGCTTGCTGCTTGTTTTCCTGATTACTGCCTCCGCAACCATCGTCTACGCTCAACAACCTTCGACCATTCAGCCACCCACACTCACTCCGCAAACCAGCGGCACTACGCAACTGCTGATTGCCGTCAGCCCGGTGAACTCGCAAATAGTCTGGGCAGCCGGAACCGGCGGCACTTATGTAGTGACCACCGACGGCGGAAACACCTGGAGAGCCGGCGTCGTCCCGGGAACCGACCAGCTGCAATTCCGCGCGGTGCACGGCGTCAGCGACAAGGTCGCCTATTTAATGTCGATCGGAAATGACCCTGACCAGTTTCGCATCTACAAAACCACCGACGGCGGCGCGACCTGGGAACTGCAGTTCAAAAATGAGGCCGAGAGCGCATTCTACGATTGTTTCGCCTTCTGGACTCCGAACCGCGGCATCACGCACAGCGATTCGGTGCGTGGGCATTTTCCCGATCTCCGGACCACCGACGGAACGACCTGGGAATCAATCGGCGCCAACATGCCTCCCGCATTGCCCGGCGAAGCCTCATTCGCCGCCAGCGGAACCTGCATCACCAGCCAGGGAGAAGACAATGCCTGGATTGCCACCGGCGGCTCAACCACCGCAAGGATCTTAGCCACCACAGATGGAGGCGACACCTGGAACGCCTATGACACCCCGCTAGGGAGTTCGCCGAGCGCCGGCGCAATCTCGGTAGCCTTCCGCGATGCAACGCATGGCATCGTCGGCGGCGGGAACCTTTCTTCGAACGATCAAGCCCAGACTGCAACATCGAGCGACGGCGGCCAAACCTGGACTCTCACCAACACGCCGCCCACGCCAGGAGCCGTTTTCTGCCTTGCCTATGCCAGCGGTCTAGGCAGTAGCGACCCCGCCTACGACCGGACGGTTGTAGTCACCGCCGAGACCGAGCCAGACTTCGATTCCGGCTCGGCAGTCTGGACTCCCGACGAGGGAACCACCTGGCTAGGCCTGCCCAACGTAAGCGGCTATTGGGCAGTAGGTTTTGCGAATCCGCAAGCCGGATGGTTCGTAGGCAACAACGGCCAGATCCTGAAGATCAGCTTCTGATGTGGCACAGCCCGTGTGGTCGCGGGCGACTCGCCCGCGTGCGTGCAGAGGCAAGACTCAGTTGTTCCTGAGCATGAACGATTGCGCCGAGGTCTGGCCTCGCCATGCCTTAAGCATCTTTTATGTCGCAGCCCCAGCCAACGGTAGCCAAACCTGAAACCGCGTGTCCCCAGGTTTAGAGCTAACCTGAATACTCCCCCGGTGCTTCTTCACAATTCGCTGCACCGTATCCAATCCAAGGCCCGTGCCTTCCCCCACTCCTTTGGTCGTGAAAAAAGGCTCGTAGATATGGGGAAGCACTTCGTCGGGAATTCCCGGACCGTTATCGCCAATCTCAACGACAACGCAGCCGTCATCGCGGTAAGTTCGCACGCGCAACTCGCCTTTTCCCCGCATCGAGTCAATCGCGTTGTCGATGATGTTGGTCCAGACCTGGTTGAGTTCGCTGCCAAACGAATTCACCAGCAGCGGAACCGGCTGGTAATCGCGCTGCACCACCACTCCTTGTTTCAGCTTGTGATTCAGAATTGTGAGCGTGGTTTCCAGGCTCTTTACCACGTCTACGTTTTGCACCGGCGCTTGGTCCATGTGGGTGTATTCCTTGATTGCGCCCACCAGATCCGATATCCGCGCGGTGCTGCTCTCGATCTCGTGCAACAGGCTCGCAATCTCCACCGAGGCGGAGATCCTGACCAGAGCGGCTCGAGCAGTCCCAGGCTCAAGGTTCGCAAACAACGATTCGACCACCTCCGGCTTAATGTTTCTCTTCGCCAGACCGGCCGCCAGCATCCACAAATCATTCTGCCCATGACTGCGCAAAAGGGAATCGATCTGCTCTTCCAGGTCGCTTTGGGTCAGCGGATCCGGTGGAACCACATCTTGCTGCGTAAACGAGGCTTCCAGTTTCTCGATCTCAGCTTTCTGCGCCGGCGTGAGGTCACGCTTGCCCAGTTCGAGGCTCGCGTTTCTGATTTTGGTTAACATGTGCCGCAATTGGCTCGCAGCGCGCTTCGCCGCGGACGCGGGATTATTCAGTTCATGCGCCAGCCCCGCCGAAAGTTTTCCCAAAGATGCCAATCGGTCTTGCTGCTGTTCGAGGCGTGTCACTTCGCGGATCCGGTCCGACATCAGGCCCACCAGTCGCTGGGTCAGCTCCGGCATTTTCTGCACCAACTGCGGAAACAATGCGGCGGCAAATCGCAGCGCGCGGCTGTCCGTCAAAGCTCGCCCGCCCACCGTAAACGTCTTCATCCTTGAAAACGGGAGTATGCCGGTAACGTCGCCCGGCTCCAGGTCAAAGATGAAAGTCTCACCGGCGCGTTCGCCCCGCCCTTGCAGGTGTCCTTCAAGAATCACAAACATGGCATCAGCGGGAGTTCCTTGCTGCGCATACACGTCCCCCGCCTTCAGATTCAGCTCCTGCGCTTGGCTGATAAACCAGTCGATCTGATCGTCCGGCAAATCAGCAAACACTGCAACGCGACGTAATTCGTCTCTCTCCACCATTTACACCTTGCTCAAATACTGATGAATAAACTGCACCGCCACCGATCCTTCTCCAACTCCAGAAGCCACGCGCTTGATCGAACCATGCCGCACGTCGCCCACGGAAAAGATGCCGGGAACGTTCGTCTCCAGCAGGAACGGATCGCGATCAAGCGACCATCCCTTCGGGCGCTGCCCGTCGCGGATCAGATCAGGACCCGTCAACAGGAAACCGCGATCGTCCCGCTCGACCAGACCCGCCAGCCAATCCGTCCGCGGCAACGCTCCAATAAAAATAAACATCGCGCTCGCCGGCACGCGCTCCGTCTTGCCGGTATCGGAGCACAGCACAGAAATCTCTTCCAGATGCGTTTCGCCATGCGCCTCAGCCAAGCTGGCATGGGTCCACAGCTGAATGTTAGGCGTCTCTTTGATCTGATCGATCAGGTATTGCGACATAGTGGCGGAGAGCGATTCGCCCCGCACCAGAATAATCACGCGCTCCGCGTACTTCGCGAAGTTCATCGCGGCCTGCCCCGCCGAGTTCGCCCCGCCCACCACGTAAACAATCTCACCCTTGCACGACAGTGCCTCGGTCGCGCCGCCGCCATAGTAAATCCCCGCACCCTGCAACCGATCCACCCCCGCAGCTTCCAGCCGCCGCCACTGCACTCCGGTCGCGATCATCAGCGCGTGACAGGAGATTTCGTTTCCATCCGCCATCTTGACGATCCGGTAAGGCCCTTCCGTTCGAGCGCCCACGACTTCCTGCGATAGAATTTCCACTCCGAAACGCTGCGCCTGCACCACCCCGCGCCGCGCCAGATCGCCGCCGCTCAGCCCGGTCGGAAATCCCAGATAATTCTCGATGCGCGAACTCATCCCCGCCTGTCCGCCCGGCGCTTCCCGCTCAATCATCACCGTATGCAGACCTTCGGAAGCTCCATAAACCGCTGCGGCCAAACCCGCAGGCCCCCCGCCAACAATTGCAAGATCATAGAAGTCGGTCTGCGCGCGCGTGCGCAACCCAACTTTCTGCGCTACATCGGCAGGCACACCCTCAAGCAGTTTCGTCCCGTCGGGAAAAAGCACCACCGGCAGATTCGCCGCCTCTGGGCCCAAAGCTTCCAGCAGCCGCTTGGTTTCCGGATCGTTGGCGGAAGCTTCCACGTCAGTCCACTGATACGGGACGCGATTGCGCGCCAGAAAATCCCGCAACTCATAACATTTCGGCGACCAGCGCGTGCCCAGCACCCGAATCCCTTGAAATGTCGGACGAAACGATGCCTGCCAGTCATCCAGCAAGTCATCCAGTTGCGGATACAGATGCTCCGCTGGAGGATCCCACGGCTTCAGGAAAAAAAAGTTGATGCTGGCCTGATTGATGGCGCTGATCGCGGCGTTCGTATCCGCATAAGCAGTGAGCAATGCCCGCTTCGCCGTAGGAAAAATTCCCATGGCCTGTTGCAGGAACTCCACGCCATCCATGCGCGGCATGCGCTGGTCGGCCAGCAGCAACGCCACGCTGTCATTGCGCAGCTTCAACTGCTTCAGCAGATCGAGCGCCCCCTCGGGCGAATCGCTGCCAATCACGCGATATCCAGCCCCGTATTGCGAGCGCAGGTCGCGCTCAATCGCCCGCAAAACATCCGAGTCGTCATCCACGCTAAGCAAAACAGGTTTGGGCATGCTCAGTCCCGCTTCCCGGCAAGGAGATGATCACGCACATCCACATTCCCAGGGTCGAAATAGGTTAGATACAGAAAACTGCATTTCGGTCGCGGCAATTAGTGTGGCCGAAATAATGTTGGCGTCGCTGCTCGATCTCCAGAAAGAAGCACACAAAAATGCTCTGGATAAGTTCCCGCACTCCCCGATCATTGCGCGGGCGCGCCGACATCATGAAGCACTACAGCATCAGACGGCCATTTTCGCAACGCGACCGCCAGATGCTTGCCGTCGGGAGACCAGGAAGGATAGGCGAAGACCCCGTTCTCAGCGCCGTCGAAGTCGGTGATCGGCCACGACTTCGAACCGTCCATCGGCTGCACCCAGATGTTCCGGTCTTGCATAGACCAGAAGCAGATCCCTTTCCCGTCTGGTGTGAGGGACCCAAATCCGACCGCGTGGGAATCAAAAGGAATCGCTTGTGCTGTCGCGCCGGGTCTTTCCAGGTTCAATCGAAATACCTCAGACCGGTATTTCTTGGTGTTTACATCCAGCAGACTAGTGGCAAAAACGAGCGACTTCCCGTCGCGGGAAACGCGTACATAGTCTGTTATGCGCGAGTTGGGAATCACCGTGGCGGGGACGATCTCGGTTTTTCCGCCTTGTAGGGGAACTCTCTTTGTTTGTTGAGCCGCCACGTCCGGGAAATAGACCCAATCACCATTGGCCGCGCAGGATGCAGCCCCATCGGCCGTGCCGAATGTAAGTTGCTGCACCGATCCGTCTGAGTCAACCCGCCAGAGGTGGGTACCCTTATCGCCTGCGTGATCGGTCCACGGGAATACAACGTAGCGGCCGCCGCCGCACACCACCGGATACCCAACCTCAGAAGCGGGGTCGTTGACCAGAGTTTGTTCAAGCTTTCCATCCAGAGAAGTCCGGACGAGCTTGCCACTATAGCTGAGGAAGAAATCATCGTTGCCGGCCCATCCTAGAGCCAGTTGATCCTGGCCCGGGGGAAGGATAGGGACAGGAGCCCCCAGTCGCCCGCCTGCCGCAGGAAGAACATACAAATCCTGCACCATTTTCAAGGTCCGGGTGGCGATCGTCTTGCCGTCAGTCGACACCCCCAGTCCGATGTAGCCGTTCGTGTCGTGGCTGATGGCGCGGAACTGCCCGCCAGGATAAGAAACGAGAGCGATCTGGGAGTGCTGAATCTCATTCCCATTCGCGAATTCCACAACAAGTTGACGCCCACCGGGCAGCCAAGCCAACTCCCACATTTGCCGGTCCGGAAAGGCGGCCAAGGTTTTGAACTGTCCGCTGGCCAACCCGAAAACATCCACGCCCCGCGGCTTGCCATCGGAAGCAATATGATCAATCGCAATGCGCTTCCCATCTGGAGACCAGGCGACAAACTTCGACTGTTGACTTGAGATCAGAGGAGCGATGGCAAGCACTTGTTCCCCACCGCCGCTCGCGCTGGCCGAAAGCAAGCGATACTTACCCTGCTCAGGATCATTGGCCCGGATATAGCTGATGCGTTTCCCGTCGGGAGAGAAGCTGATTGCGCTATCGACATCGCGCGCGATCTCCTCCGGCGCTCCGCCCAGCACCGGAATCCGGTATAGGTTGTACACGAACGAAGCGGCGGAGCTCTGGCGCCGTCTGTAATAGATGTAGTTGCCGTCAGGAGAAAAGGATGGGGAGATCATGTAGACGGGCGCGGCGGGAATCACCCGGGTATCGCTGCCGGTGGCGATATTGCGCAGCCACATGCTTTCCTGCGACTTGTCGGCTCTTACATCGACGAGATACTTCCCGTCGGGAGATATTGACGTACCCCAGGCATCGCCAGAATAAGTGATTTGAGTGAGCGTGAAGTTCTGAAACGGGGTCGGCGCAGGTCGATGCAAAAGTTGGTACGCGCCGTAAGCCGCCACTGCGACAATCGCAAGAACTACGAGCAGCCCAGCCGAGACTCCGAGCTTGTGCCAGCTAGCCGCCGCGGCGATGGCCGATCCCGACGCGGCGTGCGTTGCCGCGCCGGATAGCACAACCGCGGACTGCGCGGAGGGCAGTTGCGCAGAAGAAACGGACGCAGGCAAAGGGACGGCAGATGCATCCGCAGAAGCGGAAGCCGGACCGGAGGCAAAGCCTGATCCTTGCGTTTGCGAAGCATGGCGGCTCGATTCGGTATCGCGCCGCAGCCGCTTGAGATCGGCACGCATGTCTGCGGCATGCTGATAGCGCACATCGCGATCTTTCTCCAACGCCTTGCTGATAATCTCTTCCAGCCTGGGCGGAATCTCCGGATTCAGGCGCACGGGCGCCGCCGGCGCGCGATTCAGAATCGCATCATGGACAATGGCGGTGCTGTTTCCGTTAAAGGGCATTCGTCCCGTCGCCATTTCATAGAGCACCGCTCCAAACGAAAACAAGTCGGTGCGCGAATCGAGCGGCTCGCCGCGGGCCTGCTCCGGCGACATATAAGCTACCGTTCCCACCACCAGCCCGGGACTGGTCAGCATTTCCTCGGCGGTTGCCGTAGGCATGGCTCGATCGTCAAAACCCTCCGTGGGCGGGGCAGCCGTCATTTTCGCAAGGCCGAAGTCGAGAACCTTG
Source organism: uncultured Acidobacteriaceae bacterium (assembly GCA_963832755.1). GTDB lineage: Bacteria > Acidobacteriota > Terriglobia > Terriglobales > Acidobacteriaceae > Sulfotelmatobacter. Next base: position 105,434 of record CAWHVM010000002.1, read on the forward strand.
GCTTGTCCTCGCGTGGTCACAAAAATATTCGCCGGCTTTATATCCCGATGGATGATTCCCTGCGTGTGCGCAACATCCAGGGCATCGCTGATCTGAATGCCCAACTCCAGCACCTGCTCGAGCGGAAGATGCCTTCCGCCGATGCGATGCTTGAGGGTTAAGCCGTCCAGAAACTCCATGGCGATAAAACGCTTGCCCTCGTGCTGGCCGATCTCGTGAATCGTGCAGATGCTGGGATGGTTCAGGGCCGAAGCCGCGCGCGCTTCGCGGCGAAAGCGTTCCAGAGCCTGTGCATCGCGCGCGACGTCATCAGGCAGGAACTTCAACGCCACGAAGCGGCCGAGTTCGAGATCTTCGGCCTTGTAGACGACACCCATCCCTCCGCCGCCGAGTTTCTCGACGATGCGATAGTGCGAGATGGTCTGGCCGATCACTGGGGAAAGACCGCTCCGTGAGCAGCTATGTTAAAAGCCCAACTACAGCCAGTCAATGCATTGCCCGCCAAGGCCGGGTCTCAACTTGTTACCCGGCCAGCTCCCAGGAAGCGCCAGCAGATCAGATCCCAACCCAAGGACAAGAACGCCTCATCAATGCCCGCTCCCTTTTCGCTGTGCACCCGCGGTCGCCCAACTGATCAGCCAAGCGAAGGTCCGTTCGGACACCCAGCGCTCAGCACACAGCGCCTCGCTCGATCCCAGCCTCTTCTTTCTTCACCGACTTAAACGCCCAGGCCATGCGCGGCGTATTGTGCGCAATTCCAAATTGCCCGAGCGTGTTCAGCACAATAATCCCGCCATGCCCATTCAATCGCTGCTTCAGATAATTCATCGCCTCCTGCGCCGCCCACTCCGGCAGATTCCCTGCAGCCACGCGGTCGGCGGTCCACTTCGCCAGTACCAGCTTCATAATCGGCTCGCCCCACCCCGTGGTCGAAACCGCCGCGCTCAAATTATCCGCGTAACAGCCGCACCCAATTAGCGACGAATCCCCCAGCCGTCCCGGAGCTTTGTTCAAAGTCCCACCGGTAGAAGTGGCGGCGGCGATGTTGCCGTTGCGATCCAGCGCCACCGCGCCAACCGTGTCATGTGAAATCTCGGGAGCAAACATCTCGCTTCCTGGCGGGTGCCCCATTTCTCGCGCGTCTTCTGCCCGAGAAGTGGGGATTTTTGTTTCCGCCTGATACTTTCGCAGCCTTTCGACCTCGCGCACAATCACCAACTCTTCGTTCGCGCACAACTCCACCCCATGCTCCTCCGCAAACCGCTCCGCTCCCTCGCCCACAAAATACACATGCGGACTCTCACTCAAAATCTTCCGCGCCGCCCGCACCGGATTCCGCACCCGCTCCACGCACCCCACGCCCCCAGCCCGCAACGTAGCCCCGTCCATAATCAGCGCATCCAACTGCACGCGCCCGTCGCGATTCAAAAAACTCCCGCGCCCCGCGTCGAACGTGTCGTCATTCTCCATAACCACAACGGCTTGCTCAATCGCATCCAAAGCCGCGCCGCCGGCATCGAGAACGCGCCAACCCGCCGCCAGCGCATTCCGCACTCCACGCAAGTGTGCCTCCACCATGTCATCAGGCATGGCCCAGGCCCCGCCATGAACCACCAGCACAGGATCGTTAGCCAAAGGAATTCCCCAGGATAAGCGAAGCGACCGAATAGTCTAGCATCGCCCGAGCCGCAGAACCGCCCCGCACTCGCGCGCCGCAATCAACGGAGCCAAGTACGGTAGAATGTCTTACGCGCGCGAAAAATGCCTGCCCCCCCAACGGGCCCGTAGCTCAGTGGTTAGAGCCGTGGACTCATAATCCATTGGTCCCAGGTTCGAATCCTGGCGGGCCCACCAGTGAATTCGCGGCATATGGCACGATCCGGCCTTGCGCCGGAGGCTGCGTTCTGATAGACCTTTCGACTGCGGGAGGGAATCGTGCGTTCACGTTTTGCAGCCGCCACATTTGCCGTCTTCATGGTTATTTTTCTTGCCTTGCCTGCTTGCAATCGCAAGGGATCGTCCAACAGCCAGGAGAAGAATGCGGCAGTGCCGGCCACGCCGGCTACTCCGGCTGGCACTCCCGCTGCTCCTGCGGGTACGCCGGCTGGTTCTTCGGCTTCTGGTTCCGCTTCCACCACAGATACTGGCACGGCAGCGCAACCCGGAGCGGCCGACACCGGAGCCGCGGGCACAGGAGCCGCGGCAACCGGCGCGGCCCCGGCGGCTGACAACGCTCCTCAGTCCATCGTGCTCGACGCAGGAACCAAGCTAACGATAAAGCTCGGCGACCAACTCAGTTCGGGTACCAGCCAGGATGGGCAGAGCTTCTCCGCCACATTGGACCGAGATGTTGTGGTCGATGGTCAAACGGCGATAGCCTCGGGGGCCAACGTTTCAGGCGTGGTGGTGACTGCGCATTCCTTCGGCAAGTATGCGGGCGAAGCCAGCCTGACGCTGAAGCTGACGTCGGTCAACGTCAATAACACCGATCAAGACATCGTGACTTCGTCCCGCACCTTTACCAAGCCGATCCATGCCAAGGGAAAGGTGAAAAAGTTTTTCGGGGGACTGGCGAAGCGCGTTGAAGGCGAAGAGAAAGAAATGATATTGCCGTCTGATTCGGCGTACACCTTCACTCTGAAGCAGCCGCTGACGATTCAGTGAATCCCGGTAGTAATGCAAACTGCGTCGCCCGCCGAGCAGAATGCGTCAGGAGCGGTGCGAGCGGGCAATGCCCAGGCGGGATTGCAGCAGCTTGCGGTAACGGCGGCTCAAGGGCAGTCTGGTTCCATTCTGCAGCAGCACCTCGTATTCCCCGTCCTCCGCGACTTTCAACCCTTGGACGCGATCCAGGTTCACGATTGTCGAACGATGGATACGGCAAAACAGAGTGCGAGTTAGCTCCCGATCAAGTTCGGACATGCTGCGGCGCAAGAGGTGCATTCTCGAACCTACGTGCAGGCACGCGTAGTAATCGGCCGCTTCGATCCAATCGATCTCGGAAATTTTCACGAACCAGATCCGTCCTGCGCTCTTAATGGCGAGGTGGTCAAATTTTCCGGCTCCGCTTCTACCCTGCGCGATCGTTTGCTTGGCGCGATGCAGGGCGCGCTCAAAGCGCAGGTTGTCGAATGGCTTCAATAGGTAATCGAGCGCTCCCGCCTCGAACGCGCGCAGTGCATATTGGTCGTAGGCGGTTACGAACACAACGGCGGATGGCAGATCTGCGCCAAGCATTTCAAGCACGTCAAAGCCGTCGCATTCCGGCATCTGTACGTCGAGGAAGAGCAGGTCCGGTTTGTCGTGGCGAATCTTTGTCAGTGCCTCCGTGCCGGAACCGCATTCGCTGACGATTTCGATCTCCGGATCAAGCCGCAGGAGCACTGCCAGGTTACTGCGCGCCAGGGGTTCGTCATCCACAATCAGCGTGCGTATTTTTGCCGGATGTTCTTCGCTGGTCACGAATTACCCCTCAACGGACTCGGGAACGACGACTGGGGGAGCGGCTGGCAGGCAAACCAAGGGAACGGAGACCGACACTTCCACCCCACCCGGGCTCTGGTTGCTCATGCTGAATTCGAACCCGCCTCCGTAGAGGCCCTGCAGGCGGGTACGCACGTTTGAGACGCCAATCCCAGAGGTGGTTTTCTCCCAGTCCGCAGGGAGGCTGGGCCCGTCGTTGTAGACGCGGAGCGTAAGCATGCCGTCGGAGCGAAACGCAGTGATGCGGATCGCTCCTCCCTGCACCCGTTTCGCAATTCCATGCTTGATCGCGTTTTCGACCAGGGGCTGCAGAATGAGCGCGGGAACCTGAGCGGAAAGGAGTTCGCTGGGCACGTCCACGCTTAACTGAAGCCGTTCGGCGAATCGCACCTTTTGTATGCCCAGATACTTTTGCACAAACTCCAACTCCTCTCCGAGCGCCACTTGTTGCCGATTGGAATCTTCCATGACCCGGCGCAGGCAATCGCTCAGTCCAGCAATCATGCTTACGGCGTCGTCGTTTCTTTTCTCCCGCACGAGGCCTGAGATAGCGTTGAGAGTATTGAACAAGAAATGTGGCTCCATTTGTCTACGGAGGGCATCGAGCTGCGCCTTCGAGAGTTGCTCGTTGAGACGCGCGGTCTCGGTTTGTTGAAAAGCCAATCGGTCACGGGAGTCGAGCACATAGCTGACTGCGAGAATGAAGCCGTAGAGGACCGCAAACGAAAGCAGCCCGTTGTCGAACTTGTTGACCCATAGTGTCAAAAACGGCTCGGGACGCGGGAGATGGGCCCAGGGATTGAGAAACTCTTCCAGCGCAGCCGACCAGGCGGAGAAAACCAGGCCGATGGTTGCGCAGGCGGCGATATGCACCCCCCAGGTGGAGAAGCGGCCCCATTGTGCCGGAGAGTAGCGGCGACCGAGGCTTAGCACCAGGGGAGTGGCCAAAGCCCAGGGCAACCAACTCAGCAGCATTGCCACAAAGAGGCGCCCCCAGTTGTGGTGCATGCCTTCTGCCCGCATGACGAAGACGGTCTGAGTCGCATCGAACAACCCGACGCCCGACCAGATAGCTGCAATCCACAGCCATCGGGAGAGCCAACGTGAAGATTCCGAGCGTGTGCGGGTGGCGCCCATAGAGAGATCGTATTCTACGACTGTTCCGGAGAGACCAACAATGCAGCCAATCGCCGGCCCCACGCAGCGAGCGGTCTAGCTCTACGCAGAGATATGCGCGATACTGCTCCGCATGATGATCAAGGCTGCAACTGCATTGCTGGTTTCTGTGGCGTTCTTGTTCCTGACCGCCTTCCGCCCAAACACAACGCTGCCAGTTGCAGGCCCGGAATATACCAGCGACTCCCAACTCAAGTTCCCCGAGCACTACCGGGATTGGGTGTACCTGACCACCGGTTTCGACATGAGTTACAACCCGGCAACACGGATGGGCCACGATATGTTTGACAATGTTTTTGTCAATCCCGAGGCGTACAAGGCGTTTGCGGAGACAGGCACCTGGCCTGACAAAACCGTGCTCGTGCTGGAGGCCCGCGGCGCCGAGAGCAAAGGCTCGATCAATCAAGCGGGTAATTTTCAGGGCGGCGACGTGATGGCGGTTGAGGTGCACGTGAAGGATGAAGCGCGCTTCGAGGGGAAGTGGGCGTTCTTCGGTTTTGATGGCGACGACAAAACCGCGAAGATGATCCCAACTTCAGCCGGCTGCTATAGCTGCCACGCCGAACATGCGGCCGTGGACACTACGTTTGTTCAGTTCTATCCAACTTTGCTGCCGATTGCCAGGAGCAAAGGCACGCTGTCCCCGTTGTACGAGAAGGAGATTGCAACCCCAGTGCGGAAGTAGCTGTGGCTTGCCGTCTCCCCGGTAAATGGGCAATTGCGAGCCTCGGATCGCGACACTGCACCGATAATCCATCGACCGCATTTGCGGAGATGCCCGGTCGATGTGACAATCTATAAATGCGCAAATCTTTGACCGTAGCTGTTACCTTACTGGCGGGTGGGATGCTGCTGGGCAATGCCCTGGCGCAGAACACTCCCGCCACGACTCCATCCACTTCATCATCCCCCGCGGCTCAAACTCCGGCTCCAGCTAAAGCACAGACACCGGCGGCCAAGCCGCATTCCGCCACGGCGAAGAGTGCGGCTCCTGTGGTTCTGAAAACGCAAAAAGATAAATTCAGTTACGCCATAGGGATGGGTAATGGCAAGAGGCTGGCGGAGATTCTGAAGAAGCAATCGGTTCCAATCGATCCGGCGCTGGTGGCGCGCGGCATGAAAGACGGGCTGGCCGGCGGCAAGACCCTGCTCACCGACCAGGAAGCGCAGGCCGTGGTCGATAGCGTGAGGAGCGACTTGATCAAGAAGCAGGCGGCAGCGGACAAGAAAGAAGGCGACGATTTTCTGGCGGCCAATAAGGGCAAAGAGGGCGTCGTCACATTGCCGAGCGGTTTGCAGTACAAGATCGAGAAAGCCGGCACAGGGCCGAAGCCCACGGCGAGCGATACCGTACTCTGCAACTATCGCGGCACGCTGGTTAACGGCACGGAATTTGACAGCTCGTACAAGCGCGGCCAGCCCGCGAAGTTTCCGGTGAGTGGTGTGATCAAGGGATGGACCGAGGCGCTGCAACTGATGCCGGTCGGGTCGAAGTGGCAACTCTTCATTCCGTCCAATTTGGCTTATGGTGAGGGCGGCCAACAGGGGATTCCGCCGAACGCCACGCTGATTTTTGAAGTGGAGTTGATGTCGATTGAGGCTAAGGATTCGAAGTAGCGGTTTTCGGGCTCCGGGCTTCGGCAAATGCGCTTCGCCAAAAGCCGGGGCCGATCGCCCAGGCCTCTCCTAGAGAAGCGATTAACCACTTTGGGGCGGCCCAGCTTGGAGTCATTGACAGCGTTTGTGGGGCGAGCGTAGCGTGGCCTCAGTTTGGCTTACGAAGTTTTATGCTGAGGCCAGGAGCCCGCACCATGCTCTGCCGCTTTTTCTACGCCGGCGCGATGCTGTGCCTGGTGGCGAATTTTGCCGCGGCACAAGATCCCACCAAGGTGGCGCCCACGCATTACAAGCTGCAGTTTGAAAACGAACGGGTGCAGGTGGTGAGTGTCCACTACGGTCCGCACGAGAAGTCGCAGATGCACGACCATCCCGGCGGCGTCTCCGTCAGCGTTACCGGGGGACACCTTCGGTTCACCGACCAGAACGGTAAGGTCACGGAGGTTTACGCCAAGGCGGGCGAGGCGCGCTGGTTTCCGCCCTTCAAGCACAAGGTCGAGAACCTCGGCGACGAACCGTACAACGGCGTTTACATCGGCATTAAAGGCAAGCTGGCGGCGTCTAATTCAAATCAAGATTCTCCGCCGACTCCTGAGCAGATAGCGGAGATCGTGGCCGACTACGCGCAAGCTACGGCGAAACAATGAAGCGGAAAGAAGCTGAGCGACTTCGGCTCCAGGCTGCGGGCTTCGGGCTCCGGCAAATGCGCTTCGCCGAAGCCCGATAGCCAACGTCCTTTGTAGTAATCTTGAAATGTTGATCAACCCCTGACTGAAGGAAGTGTATGGCGCACACTGTGTTCTGCGTGAAATTGAAGACAGAAATGCCGGGGCTGGACGAGCCTCCGTTTGACAACGACCTTGGCCGCAAGGTCTATGACAACGTTTCGCAGGAAGCCTGGAGAATGTGGACCGAGCACTGCAAGATGCTGCTCAACGAATATCGCCTGAACCCCGCGCGGCGCGAGGATCAGGAAGTGATTGTGAAGCAGTTGGAGATGTTCTTCTTTGGCGAAGGCTCGGCGGTACCTAAGGAATATGTGCCGCCGGAGCAGAAGTGAACTCAAGCATCCCCCCGATTTGCCCCTCGGAGCGGGCAACAGTCTGTTAACTTCGGCGCGGCGAGCGAGGGACGCCGCCGAACAGCTGCCGAGACGGTGCTACCCGTGGTCTCCGATTCCGCGATTGCCATTCTTACTGCCGCCCGCATAGAATCTTCTGTCAGCCCGCCAGTGCTGTGAGGACGATTGAACAAAGGACTCGCTATTTATCCCGGTTCGTTTGATCCGCCGACCAACGGACACCTCGATCTGATGGAGCGGGGCGCAAAGATTTTTGAAGAACTGGTGGTGGCGATTCTGCGGAACTCGGAGAAGAGTCCGATGTTCAGCGTGGCCGAGCGGTTGGAGATGCTGCGGGGGCTCACCGGGCATCTGGAGAACGTTCGCATCGACACGTTTGACGGGCTGATGGTGGAATACGCGAAGTCGATGGAAGCGATTTGCATTTTGCGCGGCATTCGGGCCATCAGCGATTACGAATATGAATTGCAGATGGCGCTGATGAACCGCAAGCTCGAACCCACGCTCGAGACCGTGTTCATGATGCCAGCCGACAAGTATTCTTACGTCAGCTCGCGGCTGGTGCGCGAAGTGGCGCAGGCGGGGGGGCCGGTGAAGGGACTGGTTCCGGAAATGGTGGAGCAGAAGCTGCGCGAGAAAGTTGATCCGGCGTACAAGTTCCGTGACGAGATGCACGAAGTTACGCCCTTAGTAGTGGGCGGCAAAGAAAAGAAAAGGAAAAAGAAGGCATGACCACTGCGATCACGGAAGCGCTGAAACTTACCGACCGCATCAATCGCATTGAGCCCTCAGCCACGATGGCGGTGGTGGCCGAGGCTGACAAGTTGCGCGCGCAGGGCATCGACGTGGTGGACTTCGGAGCGGGCGAGCCGCATTTCACCACGCCGCAACATATTAAGGATGCCGCCATCGCCGCCATTCAGGGAAATTTTACGAAGTATACGGCTGTGCCCGGAACGCCGGAGTTGCGCGACGCGATTGTGCATCGTCATGCGGTGGATTTCGATTCCGATTACCGCCGCGAAGAAGCCATCGCCTCGACCGGCGGCAAGAATGCGCTGTTCAACGCCATTCAAGTGCTCGTCGATCACGGCGACGAGGTGATTCTGCCTGTGCCCTACTGGGTTTCGTTCAAAGACATTGTGCGCTATGCCGGCGGCGAGTGCGTGTTGCTGCATTCGGACGAGGCGCAGGGCTTCCGGGTTACGGCGGAGATGGTGGCGGGGCTGATCACGCCGCGGACCAAGGTCATCATTCTGAATTCGCCCTCGAATCCTTCGGGCGCGGTGATGAGCGCGAAGGATCTTACCGAAGTTGTGCGCCTGGCGCACGAGCGCGGAATCTGGGTGCTCTCTGACGAGTGTTACGTTTACCTGAATTACACGGGCAAGAATTTTTCTGTGGGATCGTTGCGCGAGTTCAAAGAGCGCGTGGTGGTGCTGGGTTCGCTCTCAAAAACTTATGCCATGACGGGCTGGCGGCTGGGATACGCGTTGGGCCCGGCGCCGGTGGTGAGCGCGATGTCGAAATTGCAGAGCCAGTCGACTTCGAATCCGACATCGATCGTGCAGAAGGCCGCCGTGGCTGCGCTGAAGGGACCACAGGAGTGCGTCGAGAAAATGCGGCGCGAGTATATTGAACTGCGCGATCACGTGGTGAAGGGCTTGCGCGCGATCCCAGGCGTGACTTGCACGCTGCCGGAAGGCGCGTTCTATGCGTATCCCAACATCTCGGTGTTTCTGGGGCGCAGCGGCGTGAAGTCGGCGTCAGACGTGGCGGGACGGCTGCTCAGGGAAGCGCACGTGGCCACTGTGCCGGGAGAGGGATTCGGCACCGGCGATCACATCCGTGTTTCTTATGCCACCTCGAAGGCAGAGCTGGATCGCGGACTGGAGCGCATGCGGAAGTTTTTCGCCGCGCTGTAGACGCGGGTTCGGATACGTTGGTTGATGATTGGGTTCGGCCGAGGCCGTCCGTTCGCGAACGGCCTTTTTTGTGCAGATCGCTTTTTATGAGCAGTCTCTATCCACTGTTGATGCTTCCGGCGTTCGATCCGCGGCCGTGGGGAACGCACGATCTGTCGCCGATTTATCCCAATCGGCAGTTCGAGGAAAAGATTGGCGAGGCCTGGCTTACCGGCGACGATTGCAAGGTGGCGAATGGTCCGCTCACCGGGCAGACACTGGCGCAACTCAGTGAGAAATATCAGCGGGAGCTTGTTGGCGATGCTGCCCGCGATGCGCGGCGGTTTCCTCTGCTGCTGAAGTTTCTTTTTCCGCATGAGAAACTTTCGGTGCAGGTTCATCCGGATGACGTGCAGGCTCTGCGAGTCGATCAACCCTGGGGCAAGACCGAGTGCTGGTACGTGGCGCATGCCAAGCCGGGAGCGCAGATCGCCTTGGGATTGAAACCGGGTGTTACCATCGCGCAACTTGAGCAGTCCATTCGTGAAAAACGGGCAGAAGAAGTGCTGAATTGGATTAACGTCTACACCGGAGACATGATCTATGTTGCCGGGGGAACCGTGCACACGCTGGGACCGGGTTCGGTGATCGTTGAGACCCAGCAGCAGTCGGATACAACTTACCGTTTGTATGATTATGGCCGGCCACGCGAACTGCATCTTAAAGATGGCCTGGCCGCGGTGAAGTTGAAAGTTTCGTCCGGAAAAGTGGTGAGACCGGCTCCGGCGCAAATCCCTGGCAGCAAGAACCGGCGGGCGCCGCTGGTAGCCGCTCCTTATTTTGTGGTGGATATGTTTGAGATGAAAGACGCGCAGGAATTGAGCACGCGCGAGGATTCGGGCAAGAGCTCGGCGCAGATTCTGGTGGCCGTGGAGGGATGCGGCGTTGTAGAAGCAGCGGGAGCGGAGCCGGTGACTTTGGCGAAGGGCGATGCCGTGGTCGTGCCGGCGTCCGTCGACAAATTTACGGTGCGGCCGCAGTGGACGCTGGAATTTCTTAGAGCGCGCGTTCCGGGTGCGGCGCTGCCTGAGCCGGAAACGCGCATGTAGCGAGAGTGGAATCGAAAAACATTGGCTAAGAACTCAAACTTCTATCCTGTGATCCTTGCCGGCGGGCGTGGCACGCGCTTCTGGCCCTTAAGCCGAAAGAAACGCGCCAAGCAGTTGCTGGCGCTCGACGGCAAGCAGACGATGATTCAGCAGACGGTGGCGCGATTGCTGCCGCTGGCTTCGCCGAAGACTTTTTGGATCATTACCAACGACGATCTGCGTCCTGCGATCCTGAAGCAGCTTCCTAGATTGCCGAAGGCGCAAGTTCTGGCAGAACCGGTGGGACGGAACACAGCGCCTGCGATCGGGCTTGCCGCGTTTCTTTTGCTGCGCGAACATCCCGATGCGGTGATTGGAATGTTCCCCTCTGACCACGTGATCGCCGATGAAAAAAGTTATCGTGCGACCATCGAACGTGGCGTCGAAATCGCGGCTGCGGGCGAAAATATTGTTGTGCTCGGCATCCGGCCGAATCGGGCGGAAACCGGATACGGTTACATTGAGGCGGGCAGCGCTTTCAACGGCGATGCTCTTCGCGTGCGCCGATTCACCGAAAAGCCTGACGCGGTGAAGGCTGCCGCGTTTGTGGCTGCGGGGAATTATTTCTGGAACAGCGGCATGTTTCTGTGGAGCGCCCGTACGCTGGCCAACGCGTTGCGCGAGCATCTGCCGAAGACTGCGCCGATTCTCGAAGAGATTGCGCCGGCTTTCGGTTCACGCAGGTTTGCCGCGACTTTTCGCAAGCTCTATCCCAAGTGCGAGAACATCAGCGTCGATTACGCCGTGCTGGAGCCGCGTTCGGCGAAGGGCGAGCAGGCGGGAAACATCTTTTGCCTGCCCGCCGATTTCGGATGGAACGATCTGGGTTCCTGGAACGCGCTGCACGAGCATCACACGGCGAAGAGCAGTCCACCCGGGGGCAACTTGATCAATGGCGCGGGAGTATTCGTTCTAAATGCGCACGGCAACTACGTTCACGCGCCCGGCAAGTTCGTCGCGGCCGTGGGCGTGAGCGATCTGGTAGTGGTCGAAACTCCAGACGCATTGTTGATTACAACCCGGCAGCACGCGCAGGACGTGGGTAAAGTGGTGAAGCATTTGGATGAGAAGAAGATGCATAAGCTCGTGTAAAGAGTGGTCAGTGGCTAGTGGTCAGTGGCCAATAACATCTGGAATTTACTGACCGGCCACCGATCACTGGACACCGGTTCCCAATGCCCCAAGAGATCAAATTCGGAACCGACGGCTGGCGCGGCATTATTGCCGACGACTTCACGTTTGACAACGTGCGCCGGGTCGCCGGCGCGATCGCGTCCTATGTATTGAAATATGAGGACGCGCAACGCGGAGTCTTCATCGGCTATGACACGCGGTTTGCCTCGGGAAGTGCGGCGCAGGTTGCTGCTGAAGTGATAGCCGCCGCGGGGATTCCAGTGAAGTTGTCCAACGATTACACGCCCACGCCGGCAGTGTCCTATGCAGTGAAAGAAGACCGGGCTGCGGGCGGAGTGATGATTACCTCCAGCCACAATCCCTGGAACTGGAACGGAGTGAAGTTCAAAGGGAAGTTTGGCGGGTCGGCCACGCCCGCCATCATGAAAAAAATTGAAGAAGAGTTGAGCGCCGGTGCGATGCCGCAGGGCGCGAAGGCAGCTATCGAAGAGGCTGATCTCAAGACGCCTTACATTGCCGCGGTGTGCCGTTTTGCCGACATGGATCTGATCGGCAAAACCAAGTTCAAGTTTGCCATCGACTCCATGTATGGTTCCGGGCGGGGAGTTCTTGCTGGAATCTTTCGGGATCGCGGCGTTCCGTTCGTTGCGATTCGCCAGGAAGTGAATCCGCTGTTTCCGGGCATCAATCCCGAGCCTATTCAGCCGCATATCGCGCTGCTGCAAGAAACAGTTGTGAAAGAGAAGTGCGATGCAGGACTGGCCACGGACGGCGATGCCGACCGCATCGGCGCGGTCGCCGAAGACGGCAGCTTTGTGGATTCGCACAAAATATTCTGCGTGCTGCTGCATTGGCTCCTGGAGCGCAAGAAGTGGCCGGGAGACGTGGTGCGCGCCTTCAACACCACGCGCATGCTCGACCGCATCGCAGCAAAGTACGGACGCAAACTTTACGAAACGCCGATCGGCTTCAAGTACACAGCCGATCTGATGATGGAACACGAGATTCTGATCGGCGGCGAGGAGTCAGGCGGCATCGGTTACTCGCGTTTTCTGCCCGAGCGCGATGGCGTGCTGAATTGCCTGCTGCTGGCCAATGCGATGGCGGAAGAAGGCAAGCCGTTGGGCCAACTGGTTGCGGACCTGCAACGCGAGTTTGGACCGCACTATTACGGCAGGCGCGATCTGCACATTCTCGGTGAGATCAAGCAAAGCGCGATTCAGCGGGCTCGGGCCGAAAGCACGCAGAGCCTCGGGCGCTATCGCGTAGTGAAGAAAGAAAACATCGATGGCATCAAGTTCTTTCTGGATGCGCCGACGAATGGTAACGGAGCGGAAGCGTGGATTCTTTTTCGCGCTTCGGGAACGGAGCCGCTGCTGCGCGCGTACTCGGAGGCCGCGTCGCCCGAGTTGGTGGAGGAAATCCTGACCGCCGCGGAGAGTTTTGTAACCGGCTGATCGGCGGTTCGCAGGCTCAAAAGCAGGCTGCCTCCGACTGCCCTCAGGGCGGGCTCTCACCGGGCTTAGCGCCCGGTTCGGAATGACACCGCCTACGGTTCGCGGGCCCATTTATCCGCTCGAAACTCCACATTGGACGCGGCAGTAATGCGATACTTCTAAGTAAGCATGACCTTCGCAGGAAACTCAACCTCGACCGCCGACTCGCCTGAAGCGCGGCGTTACAACCGGATCCACCGCTGGCTGGGGATTGCCGATTTTGTCATCGGCTCTGCACTCCTGATCGTGCTGCTGGTCACGGGTTGGACTGATTGGCTGCGCGATCTGGCGTTGCGCCGCGGTTTCCAGAACTACACCTTGGCCGTCTTCTTGTATCTGTTCTTCCTGCTCCTGATCGGCAAAGCGCTGGGCTTTGGGCTTGACTACTACGGGTTCCGGTTGGAGCGAACGTTCCAACTCTCTACGCAGAAACTTCGCTCGTGGCTCTGGGATGAGGCTAAGGGATTTCTGGTGGAACTGGTTCTGGCTGGAATTGTGGTGGAGCTGCTGTATTTCACGATTCGGCAATCGCCGCAGCATTGGTGGATCATCACGTGGGTGCTGTTCATGGGGCTGTTCATATTGCTGGCCCAGCTTGCTCCGGTCGTGCTGTTCCCAATCTTCTACAAGTTCGAGCCGCTGGAAGATGAAGACCTGCGGCGCAGGCTGGTTCTGTTGAGCGAGCAGGCGGGCACGCGCGTGCGCGGAGTCTATCGCTGGAAGGTTTCGGAGAAGAGCAAGAAGGCGAATGCCGCTCTCACGGGACTAGGCGGAACTCGGCGCATCATTCTCGCCGACACGCTGCTCGACAACTATGCTCCTGAGGAAGTCGAGGCGGTGCTTGCGCATGAGCTTGGCCATCAGGTTCACCGGCACATTCTGAAGAACATTTTTGTGCAGGGCGCAATTACGCTGCTTGGCTTCTGGGCGGCGAACTTTGTGCTGCATTATGCCGTCGACCATCACATGTTTGAGGAGCTTTCCGATTTCGGCAACCTGCCTTTGCTGGCGCTTACCGCGACCGCGCTCTCGCTTTTGCTGATGCCGGCGCTGAATGCCTACTCGCGCTACAACGAGCGGCAGGCCGACCGTTATGCCTTTGAATCGATCGCCAGCGTGGAGCCTTTCATTTCGTCGATGAACAAGCTGGCGCAGCAGAATCTGGCGGAGCGAACGCCGTCGAAGTGGATCGAGGTGTTGTTCCATTCGCATCCCTCAATCTCGAAGAGAGTTGCCGCTGCGGAAGCCTGGCGGCGCGCGCAAGAGCCGGCTTAGACCAGTCCCGAGTTGCGAGTCCCAAGTATCTAGTACCAAGTATCTAATGCCGAGAACGTTAACGCTTTCCTAGAATTTCCGCTGCGCGGTGCAGATCTTCTTCCGTATCCACGCCAATTGAGTCATAAGGCGTTTCGCCTACATGGATTGCGATTCCATTTTCCAGGAAACGCAATTGTTCCAGGCGTTCGATTTTTTCCAGCTTGGATTCCGACAGGCTCACAAACAGATCGAGCGCGGGTTTCCGGTAGGCGTAGAGGCCGAGATGTTTGAAGTAGCGTAGGCTGGTTTTGTCGCGATCGAACGGAATCGTGGCCCGCGAAAAATAAAGAGCGTATCCGTCGGGAGCGGTTACTACTTTGACTGCGTTGGGATTGGAGATTTCTTCCTGTGGGCATGGAGTCTTCACGGTCCCCACCTGAACTTCAGAGTTCTTCATGACTTCGAGCAGGGCCGCGAGTTGTTCCGGGCGCACGAGTGGTTCGTCGCCTTGGACGTTGATGTACACATCGGCTGCGATGGAGTTCGACACTTCGTGCACTCGTTCGGTGCCGCTGCGGTGAGTCGGCGAAGTCATGCGCGCGTTCCAACCGTGTTTGAGGCAGGCTTCCAGGATCTCCTCGGAATCGGTGGCGATGATCACTTCGGAGAGAAGCGGGGACGAACGAACTGCCTCGTAGACCCAACCGACGATCGGCTTGCCCGCGATCTCGCGCAGCATCTTGCGCGGCAAACGAGTGGAAGCTAGGCGTGCTGGAATGATGGCAACGGATTTCATTTGAGGACTAGTTTCCCGTTTATAGCTGTAACTGGCAAGCACGGAATCTGCGGATTCAGTCACAGTTCCGCCGTCCAGTTTGACACGTTTTTAGATGGACTCTTAAAATCAAAGATTGAGTTCGACGCAACCCATCGGTTCGTCTCATCGGGGCAACGAGCGATCGCAAAGGTGCCCCTAGTCTTCACGTTGTGTTTCTTAAATTTGGCGGCGTAGCTCAGGTGGCTAGAGCGACGGTCTCATAATCCGTAGGTCGTTGGTTCGAGTCCAACCGCCGCCACCAATCTTCTCAACAACTTACATTAGATCCGTGTGGAAGCTCCATTTCCCCTGGTTGCGCGGGACGTGCCGATTGGCCGCAGATCAATTCTTCTTCGCTTTTGCGGGAGGAACCAGCGCGACCGCAGCCTCGGTGGTGAGCAGGAGGAAAGTGAATGTCTCCTGCAGATACAGGTGGACAGCGGCATCGGTATGGCTGAGATAGCCGATGGATGTGTCCTGGCCAATGTGCAGTTCGAAGTCGCCGCCGCGAGTGGTCAGCACGAAAGCGCCTGCAATGGCGGGCGCCCAGATGATTTGATCTTTGACCAGCCGCTTGACGTGCTCGAGGACGGGGTAGCCGTGGTCGCTGGTTTCGGCGAGCGCGGTGTAGGCGTCGGCGCCAAGCAGCACGGAGTAGGGGCCGTTGACGCCGACAAGGCGCAACTGGCTCAAGCCGTGGGCAATGGCTTCCGGATACTGGCGCACGTCGGCGGGGAGGGTCATGACCGGGTTGCTGGTTCCCTGGCGGATGCCCTCAATGCCAGCGGCGGCATAGCCCTCGAATATGGCGGCGTCCTCGGCAAAGGCGATCTGCCGCGCGGCGTCCTTCGCCGGTTGCCAGTCTGCATCGTTTGCGCCCCGATCAACATCGTCGATAGCCTGACGATCCAGTTCGAAGGGAACGCGCAGTTCGACCAGCGCGTTCACTTCGCGCTGCCTCGCGACAATGCCTTTCGCCGGGGCGGGGATGGTTTTGAGATGGCCTGTGCCCACGGCAGAAAGGCCCGTGCCAGCCGGACCCTTCAGGTTAACCACCCGCCGTCCGGCAAGGTAGCGCTTGAGCGTGCGCGTCGTCTCCTCTTCGATCTGAGCCCAAGCTGAGTCGGAAATGGGGGCAAGCTCGCGATGCAGATTATTCATGGCCTATGTCTCCTTGGAGAGAACCGATGCCGAGCGAACCCTCGCGCACCGATGGATTGGATGAAGAAGTCTTGGCCCCGGACGCAGCGGGGGGTTGTGCAACCGCGGGCTGGTCCGGGTTGGCCTGATCTTCGTTAGTATGATCATCGTTTGTGGGATCATCGGCGACATTCTCTAAGAACGTCGCCGATGGTATGAAGAACAGATTTCCGGTGATGGCGCGGCTGAAGTCGAGCAGCCGGTCGTAGTTGCCGGGCGGGCGGCCGACGAACATGTTCTCCAGCATCTGCTCGATGGTACGGGGCGAACGGCTGTAGCCGATGAAATAAGTCCCAAATTCGCCGTGCGCGGGGCGCCCGAAGGGCATGTTGTCGCGCAGGATCTTGATCTCTTGCCCATTCTCGACGATGGTCGTGAGCGCGTTGTGCGCGGACGTTGGCTTGACGGAGTCGTCTAATTCGATGTCGGAGAGCTTGGCGCGGCCGATGACGCGCTCCTGCACTTCGGTGGAGAGCGCATTCCATGCGGCAAGATCGTGGAGATATTTCTGAACGATAACGTAGCTGCCGCCGGCAAAGGCGGAGTCTTCGCCGGCGATGAGGACGGCTTCGGCCACCGCCGCGCCCCTGGGATTTTCGGTTCCGTCGACGAAACCCAGGAGATCGCGATCATCGAAATAACGGAAGCCCTGCACTTCGTCCACCGGCGAAACGGCATTTCCGGCCCGCACCATAATCTGCGTGGCCAGCTCGAAGCACAGATCCATGCGTTTGGCGCGGATGTGGAACAGTAAGTCGCCTGGGGTGGAGACGGCGTGGCGCGCTCCGGCGCGAATTTCGCGAAAGGGATGGAGTTCCGCCGGCCGCGGCGGCCCGAAGAGGCGATCCCACGCGTCGGAGCCAAATCCCATGACGCAGGAAAGGCCAGCCTCAATGTCGCGAAATTCGACTGCGCGCACCAGCGCGGCGAGGTCCCCGCACAACGAGCGCAGGATGGCGCGATTCTGGGCGCCCGGGTTGAGGGTTGCGACGAGGAAGATGGCGGCGCGGGTGAGCGGCGCGGTTACCGGCTGCGCGACGGCGGGCAAATTGCTTGCCGCTTCGGGCGCGCTGATTGGATCGGGATGAGGATCGGTTTCCATCGGTTGTCAGCACCGGCGGCGTGCGCGGATTTCGCCCTCCGGAATGCTTTTCACTTGGTGTGAATCTCGCTTTGCAAGCTTACCATTGGCTGCCACGCCTGCAACAGCCCGCCGGATGATGCGATGCGAAAACGAGCTTCGGCCGGATATTTCTGTCCGCTGCAGAATCGTTTACACTGACGCACGAGGGCCAGCGTGGACTATTTGCGTGTCGCGCGGAGTCTCGCGCTAATGATTCTTGGCGGCGGTCTGGCTGCGAGTTTCCTGCCAGCGCAGACTTCGGCAATTTCTCCTTCGCAATCGGATTCCTCCGTCGCTGCCTCACGAGCAGCACATTTGCGCCATGGCATCAATGCCAGCGGATGGTTCGCGCAGGTTTACGACAAGGCCGGCTATACGAAGGAGCACTTTCAGAACTGGACTACGCCGGCTGACGTTGCCCTCATCAAATCCATGGGGTTCGATCACGTGCGGCTGAGCGTGAACCCGGAACCGATGATGGCGAACCACCGGCCGGACGAGATTCCTGCGGAGTATCTCGGATATCTCGATTCCGCGATGAAAATGATTCTGGATCAGGGACTAACCGTGGTCGTGGATGTGCATCCGGAGAGCGATTTCAAGGCGCGGCTCGCGAAAGATGATAGCTTTGTGCAGGGGTTCGCCGATTTCTGGCGCGCGCTGGCGCGGCATTATTCGACTTGGGATGCGGAACGGGTGTTTTTTGAAATTCTGAACGAGCCGGAGTTCGGCGATCGTTACCGCTGGTATGGCGTGCAGGCGAAGGTGGCGACGGCGATTCGCGAAGGCGCTCCACAGCACACAATTATCGCGGCGGGGGCGCGCTGGTCGAATGACGATGAACTGGTTTTTCTAGAGCCCCTGCGCGATGCCAACGTGATTTACAACTTTCATTTCTATAAGCCTCACATCTTTACCCATCAGGGCGCTTCGTGGGGAACTTATTCCTGGCAGTGGGTGAAGGGGTTGCATTATCCGTCGTCGCCGGAAACGGCTGCGAAAGTCGCTGTGGGCGTGCCCGATGCGGTGGACCGGCTGGCTGTAATTCGTTATGGACAGGATCATTGGGATGCGGCGCGTATTGACGCCGAGATCGCGCAGGTCGCGGAATGGGCCCGGCAGCGCGGGGTTCCGGTAGTGTGCAACGAGTTCGGCGTCTACCGCGCCTTTGCCGAACCGCGGGATCGCGCGGCCTGGATTCGCGACGTGCGCACGGCGATGGAGAGGCATGGCGTGGGTTGGACCATGTGGGATTATTCCGGCAGCTTCGGCGTGGTGGTGAAAAAAGATGGGCGAAGCGTGCCGGATGAGATGACTCTGCGCGCTTTGGGGCTGAACCCGGCGGCGGAGAAATGAGGCAGTGGTGCACTTTGATAAGGAAGCGAGCCAAACGCGCGATTATTGCGTCGCAAAGAACGCGACCCATCGGCGCGCTTCGCTTGCTCGGGGCAGGCAGCGTCGCGCGGCTCGCCCAGATCCTTCCCTGCGCAAAGAACGCTTGTTCAGGATGACAACCTGCACCAGTGCGGAAATGAGTCGTTGCTGACGAAGAGCGGCGTTCCTATTCGTAGCGCAGGGCTTCGATGGGGTCCAGGCGCGAGGCGCGGACGGCGGGGATCATGCCGCTGATCAGGCCTACCACAGTTAGGATGAGAGTGGCTGCGATCAGCGTGCCGGGTGCGATCAGCAGGCGAATGTCGCCGGCCTGGCCGTTCTTCGCGATAGCGCTGTATAAGGTGAGCCTTCCGACTGAGAGCGAGACTGCATAAGCCAGGATTATTCCCGCCAGCCCGCCTATAAACGTAATGGTGAGAGCCTCGGCGAGGAACTGCAGCAGGATGTGCCCGCGGCGCGCTCCCAGAGCCTTTTCCACTCCAATTTCGCGAGTGCGCTGGGTGACCGAGACCAGCATGATGTTCATCAAGCCCACGCCGCCGATGCCGAGCGTGAGCGTGCCGATAAAGCCGAGCAGAATTTTTAGTCCGATGGTGATGACTTCGAACTGGTGAACCTGCTCCATCAGGTTGAAGATGCGCACGGCGCGGCGATCGGTTTGGTCGTATTTGTGCTCGAGAGCCAGTACGGCGCGGGCGGATTGCTCCAGACGCTCGTAATTCGGCGTCTCGTAGTTGAACCAGATGGAATCGAGGTAGTGCGTGTCCTTTATATCGCTCATGCTGGTGAACGGGATATAAACCACTCGATTGATGTCGTCGTCGCCTTCCTGCATCTTGGCGCTCAGGACGCCGACCACTTCGAAGCTGAGGCCATCGATGCGGATGCTCTCGCCCAGCGCGTTGCGTCCGGAGAAAAGTTTCTGTTTGGCTTCGGAGCCGATGACGGCGACGCGGGCGCGCTGCATCTGGTCCTGCATGTTGAAGAAGCGGCCGGTATTAAGTCTTAATGCGCGGACGGAATCGACATTGGCATAATCTCCGGTGACGTCGAAGGTGAAGGAGCGCGTATCGAATTGAACGTTGCACTGCTTGTCGACTTCGGGCGTGATGTGGGTGATCTGCGGAAGATTGGTGGTCAGCGTGTCGACATCGTCGAGGGTGAAGCGGACCTGCGCCCCCGCCTTCTGCCCGCCGGCCTGCATGGAGGTGCGGCCGGGGACCAGGATCATCAGCTTGGTGCCAAAGTTGGCGAAGATGTTGGTGCAAGCGCGTCCGAAGCCGTCGCCATAGGCCAGCAGCATCACCACCGTGGCGATGCCCCACGCCATGCCCAGCATGGTGAGAGCGGTGCGGCGGCGATTGTGCCGCATTGCGCCGTAAGCCTCATGTAACAGATCACGAAACATATTCTTGACCGACAATTTGAATTCCTACCACGGAACCCGTAAAACCGGCTTCGGGCTTCAGCTTTCGGGCTTCGGCTTCTTAATTCGGGGCTTTTTGCTGAAGCCCGACAGCCGAAGCCCGAAGTCCGCTCTTTCAAACATTATTCTTGCCGCAGGGCTTCGACCGGTTGCAGCATCGCGGCCTTGCGCGCGGGGTAAAGTCCTGCGATCACGCCTGCCAGGGCGAGGCTGCCAATCGCCAGCATGGCCGTTGCCGGCACCAGTTTGGGAGGGTCGAAGCCTCCCTGGCCCTGTATGTTGCCCATCAGCGCCATCAGCCCGGCGGCCAATCCCATGCCGATCAACCCGCTGAATAAAGTGAGAATGATTCCCTCCAGAAAAAACTGCGCCAGGATGCTGCGCCGGGTTGCGCCGAGAGCCATGAGCAACCCGATCTCGCGCGTACGCTCGCTGACGGTTACCAGCATGATGTTGATCACGCCGATGGCTCCCAAGGCCAGCGTAACCAGGCCTACTGCGCCGAGGAACAAATTCATGGCGTCGAAGATAGCCCCGACCGCCTTGGAATTCTGGATCGTGTCCCAGCCTTCGAAGGCATCTTTGTCGTGGTAATCGAAACCGTGATTGCGCGCGATCAGTTTGCGAACTTCGTCCTGCGCCACCAGGTGCTCGTCGGTCACACGCGGCTGGTAGTTGATGAAGGAGATGGAATTTTCATGGCCGTCGCCCTTGAGTGGAAACAACGTGGCCATGACGTGAAAAGGCACGTAGCCGCGCATGTTGGTGGAGTTGTCGTCCCCGCGGCCGACGCGCTGCACCGTGCCGATCACTTCAAAGCTGATGTCATTCAGAATGATGCTTGCGCCTACGGCGGGACGTCCGGGAAATAAATTCTTGACCAGTTCATCGCCCAGGACGATGACGTTGCGCCTTTGCGTTTCGTCGAGGTCGTTGAGCCAGCGCCCCTGATTGAGCGGCAAGTAACGGATCTGGTTGAACTGGGGTTCGACCCCGGCGATCTCGCCGTTGGCGCTGGCAAACTGGCTGACCGCGCGTATGTCAGAGCGAGTCAAGACTGGGGAAGCATTGCGGACATGCGGGGCTTCGTTGCGGATGTCGGCATAGTCCTGATAAGTAAGCAGATACGTGCGGGCGGAGTTCATGCTGCCCTCAACCGCTGGGGCCCGGCCCGGAAAGATAAACATGATGTCTTTGCCGTACTGCGCCAACTCGCGCTTGTTGCCGGAGCGGAAACCCTCGCCCAAGCCGACGAGCAGCAGCAAAGACCCTACTCCCCACGCGATGCCAAACATGGTGAGGAATGAGCGAAGTTTGTGCGCCCAGAGGGTGCGGAAGATCTGGGCGAAGATGTCCACGACCAAGCGCATAAGCTATAGCTATTATTACGTATTAGTGGACGGAATGGTTCACCCTTTGTTAGCGAGGATGTGACATCCATCGGCAGGACGGATCATCCTGGCAAAGCCCCAGCCGCATCGGCAGTGTGAGGCGAATCAGGCTGGAAAAGTTGCCTGAAATGTGGCGCTTTGCAGCATTACTGAAGTTTCCGAGCCGCTCACAAATTATTGTTACTAAACCTGTTAGCTGTCTATCCTTGATTGGGAGCCGCACGCGCGGGGGCCAGTCTGCGCGCTGCGGCGACTCGCACACTCATGTCTACCAGCGCACACTCGTGGAAGGGCTTATCCCCCGCGGCCAAGGTATTCATCGCCGTGGTGATTGCGGCAGGCATGGCGTGCCTGCTGCAAGCTGCAACCCACCAATACAGCAAGAATATCGCGGAGTTTATCTGCTACCTGGGCATTGCGATCCTGGCTTCTCGGCTGCGGGTTACCTTGCCCGGCATCACCGGCACGCTTTCGGTGAACTTCCTGTTCATTCTGGTGGGGATTGCCGAGCTGAGCTATTCCGAGGCGATTACTCTGGGCGCGATCTCCATGCTGGCCCAGTGTTTTTACCCAAGCCGGCCCGGGGCCATCCAGTTGACGTTTAACATTTGTGCGGGCTCGCTATCGACTGCTCTGGCTTACCTCGTTTATCACAACTCCCTGGTCAACCTGCTGATAGTGAACCGCCCTCTGGTTCTGTGTTTGACGGCGTCGACCTACTTCGTGGTTAACGCGGGATGCATTGCGGTTGTGATTTCGTTCAGTGAAGGGAAACCTCTTCGCCGCATTCTGGTGGATTGCTATTTTTGGTCGTTCCCTTATTACCTGGTTGGAGCCGGCGTTGCGGGTGCGATTTCGTGGTTCAACCACGCGTTTAACTGGGAAACGTCGCTGCTGTTCGTTCCCGCAATTTATCTGATCTACCGCTCCTACCGCTTGTACCTGGGCAAACTGGAGGACGAGAAGCGCCATGTGGAAGAGATGGCGGACCTGCATTTGCGCACCATTGAAGCCCTGGCGCTGGCGATTGAGGCCAAAGATCAAACCACTCACGATCACCTGCAGCGGGTTCGCGTCTATGCCATCGAGGTAGCGAAGGAACTCGGCCTGAAGGGGGCCGAGCTGGAAGCCCTGCATGCCGCCGCGCTGCTCCATGACATCGGCAAGTTGGCGGTGCCGGAGCACATCATCGCGAAACCCGGCCGGCTAACGCCGGAAGAGTTCGAGAAGATGAAGATTCATACCGTAGTGGGAGCGGAGATACTGGAGCGGGTTCGCTTCCCTTATCCGGTGGTGCCGATCGTGCGGGCCCACCACGAGAAGTGGGACGGCTCGGGTTATCCCTATGCATTGAAAGGGACGGAGATTCCCATCGGGGCGCGAATACTTTCCGCCGTCGATTATCTGGACGCACTGGCTTCGGACCGGCAATACCGCCGCGCCATGCCTTTGGATGCGGTGATGCAGAAGCTCGCGGCAGAATCGGGCAAGGCATTTGATCCGAAGGTGGTAGAAGTCCTGCAAAAGCGGTACCGGACCCTGGAAAACCTGGCCTTGGCACAATCGGCCAAAGTGGGCAACCTCGCCCTGCCCGCGGAGCTTAAGCTGGAACGCGGGCCCGCGCCGGATGCTGGATTTGAAAATGCGACGGTCTCCGATTCGCCGGGGCGGGAAGCAAGTTTCTTGTCTTCGATCGCGGCGGCGCGGCAGGAGGCGCAGTCTTTGTTTGAGTTGAGCCAGGATCTGGGAGCGTCGCTCAGCCTGGGTGAGACGCTCTCCGTCTTCTCGGTAAAACTCAAGCCGATGGTGCCCTACGACGCGATTGCCATCTACATTCTGCGCGACGACATCTTGATCCCGGAATATGTGAATGGCGACAACTACCGGTTGTTTTCCTCGTTGCGGATTCCGGTGGGCGACGGGCTCTCAGGCTGGGTGGCGCAGAACAAGAAGCCGATTGTGAATGGAAACCCGTCAGTCGAGCCGGGTTACCTGAACGATCCCGGCAAATTCAGCACTTTGCGGTCGGCGCTGGCGCTGCCTCTCGAGGGCGTAGCGGGCGTGATCGGAGTTCTCGCCCTCTACCGCGCCGAGAAAGACGCGTTTACTTCCGATCATTTGCGCATTCTTCTTGCAGTAAGCGGCAAGATGGCTCTGGCCATTGAGAACGCGCTCAAGTTTCAGCAGGCGGAAAGCTCCGCCACCACCGATTACCTCACTGGCCTGCCCAACGCGCGGTCGCTGTTTTTGCAACTGGACCGCGAACTGGCGCGCTGCAAGCGCGACAATGCATCGCTCACCTTGATGGTCTGCGACATGAATGGGTTCAAGAAGATTAACGACCGCTTCGGGCACCTGGAGGGGAATCGTGTGCTGCGGCTGTTTGCCCAGGCGCTGAAAGACAGTTGCCGCGAGTATGACTATGTGGCCCGCATGGGCGGAGACGAGTTTGTGGTGATCGCCACCGGCCTGGCTGCCGGCGACGCTGCCAAGAGAGTCGAGCAGATTCGTCCTCTGGCGCGGCAAGCCGGGTTCGACGTTTGCGGAGAAGAGATTCTCTCGCTGAGCGTGGGGATGGCCGTATCTCCGGATGACGGCAATGACGCCGAGCAGCTTCTCACCCAGGCCGACCGCCGCATGTACATGGAAAAGCAAAAGCAGCCTTCGCGAAAAGATCAGCGGCTGCATAAGCGAATGGACTGCCGGCTCACCATTGAGTTGCATCCTCAACCCGGCGAAGGACCAATTTTCGGCAATCTCGTCGACATCAGCCTGGGCGGCTGTTATGTAGAAACCAGCGCAATTCTGGCTCCGGGTTCCGGCGTAAAGCTGGTTTTTTCCATTGATAATGCTAACGCCAACGCCGGCGCCAACAGCGCTTTGACCGCGGAAGGCACCATTGCCAGAATCCATCCCGGCTCGGGCGTGGCCGTGCAGTTCAAGGAGATGAGCCGCGAGTCGCGGGAGAAAATGTACCGCGTTCTGGAGTTCGTGCAGAACTCGACCACAGTCTACAACGACCGGTATTTGCAGAATCTATTCAAGCGCTAAAGAGCAGTGGCCAGTGGTCAGTGATCAGTGGCCGGTGATCAGTGCCCGCCAGGCTCGTAGGTTCTACTGACGACTGACCACTGGCCACTGCTCTTGAAGCCCGCTCCACCTCGCCCGTACACTTAAAGAATGCACGTCCACGTTCATGGTGCGGGCGGTCCCAAGCGGGTGCTCAAGATCTCGCTGGGCGTGACTTTCGCCTACATCGTGCTGCTGGTGGTGGCCGGCATTCGCGCTCATTCGTTGGCTTTGCTCTCCGAAGCCGGGCACAATCTCTCTGACTTTCTGGCTTTGCTGTTGTCACTGGTTGCGGTTTATTTGCAGTCGCGCCCCGCCAGCTCGACCAAGACTTACGGGTATCACCGCGCCGGAGTGCTGGCTGCGCTGGTGAATGCGGTGTCGTTGGTCGCGGTTGCGTTCTTCATTTTCTACGAGGCGTTCCGCCGCCTGGAGCATCCCCAGCACGTGCAAGCGTCGGTGATGATGTGGGTCGCCGCTACGGGCGTAGTGATGAACGGCGCGATCGCCGTACTGCTGTATCGGTCCGGCCGGGGTTCTGGAAATGACGTCAATATTCGCAGCGCGCTGCTGCATGAAGTGGGCGACACGCTTTCCACCGCCGCCGTCATTGCCGGGGGCTGGGCCATCCTGGCCACGGGCGACAACTGGATCGACTCCGCGCTGTCGTTTGGAATCGGCGCGCTCATTCTGTGGTCCGGCTTCGGCATCGTCCGCGAGACGCTCAACATTCTGCTCGAAGGCACGCCGCGCGGGGTGAAGCTCGAACTGGTTGCCAGCGCAATCCGCTCGATTGATGGCGTGAACGACGTACACGATCTGCACTGCTGGAGCATCGGCTCGGAAACTCGCGCACTCTCCTGCCACATCTCGATTGCTGACATTCCGCCCTCGGTCAGCGAACGCATCCTGCGCGACGTGAAAGAGTGCCTGCATCATGACTTCAGCATCGACCACACCACGATCCAGTTCGAACACGTGGAATGCGAAGTGGCGCACGGCTGCGTGATTCCGGTGGGTGAAAGCGAAGAGCATCAGCATCACAGCCACTAGTTATCGGCGCTGCTTCTCATAGATCTCCCGCACCCGTTCAATCGTATCCGCCTCTTGCGCCGTTTTATCCGGCCTCAGCCGCACAATGCGCGGGAAGCGCAGCGCATAGCCGCTGTCGTGCCGGTCGGACCGCATCATGTTGTTGAACGCGACTTCCAGCACAATCTTCGGCTCGACGGTGCGCCGGAAGCCTTGATCTTCAATCGTGTGATCGAGAAACCACTGCGTCATTTCGGCAATTTCGATGTCGGTCAATCCCGAATATGCTTTTCCGATATTCACCAATCTATCTCCGTCCCACACGCCAAACGTGTAATCGCTGAGTACGCCCACGCGCTTGCCGTGGCCGTACTCGACCGCGGTCACGACCACGTCGAGCGTGGCCAGCTCGCGTTTCATCTTCAACCACGACTTGCCGCGTTTTCCCGGGGTGTAGGTCGAGTCGAGATCTTTAATCATCAAGCCTTCATTCCCTCGCGCCTGCGCGGCCGCAAACAGTTCCTCCAATTCCTCCGGCGAACTAGCTCGAAATACGGGCGCGCGGATGACATTGGCGGGGGCTGCTTCTTCCTCGATCCCGAAGCCCAACTTCCTTTGAACGTCTTTTGTCTTTCTCTGCGTCTCTGCGCCTCTGTGGTGAGTGATTTTTCTTTCTGCACTCAGCACTTCGTCCAGCACCCGCGCACGCTCCCGCAGCGGACGATCAATCAGCAACTCCCCGCCCGCATAGAGAACATCGAACACCAGGTACGCAACCGGAATCTCGCGCAGCATGCGGTCGCTGACTTTCTTCCGCCCCAACCGTTGCTGCAACACGCTGAACGGACGCGCCCGTCCCTGCGGCTCCCACGCTACGATCTCGCCATCGAGAATCGCATCCTGCGGCAAGCCCGCCAGCGCGTCGGGCAATTCGGGGAACGACTCTGTGATCTCGTCCCGCGTGCGCGAAAAAACTTTCACCTCACCGTCGGCGATGTGCGCCTGCGCTCGAATGCCGTCATACTTGTCTTCCACCGCGCCTTCAGTGAAATAGCCGAGCCCCTCTTCGGGCGATTCAATCGGACTCGCCAGCATGAATCCGAAGGGATGAAACAACCGCATTTTCGCCTCGGCCAAGTTACCCGCGACCGCCAGCCGCAGCGTCTCGCCGATATCGCCGAGCAGCATGTTCGCGCGTTGCACATCTTTCAACTCATCTTTCAACGCATCCCCGAGCGTGCCGCCGTAAGCCTTGGCGATCGCCTCTTCCACCAGGCTCTCCTTCAGTCCAATGCGCAAATCGCCAGTCATGATCTTCACGATGTACTTGGCTTCGAGGGGCTTCGCTCGCGCCAACAAATCGCGAACCAGCGCCGTCTTCGCGGCCGGACCGCGCGCCGCCGCGATCTCCCGTAAAACTTCGCTCACCTCGAGTATTCCGATGCCTTGTCGGGATCTTTCAGGCAGCACATCGCCGGCCACCGCGCCCAAGTCTCCGTGCTTGCGATACACAGCCGTCACCGCGGCTTCATCCCTCCCGGAAAGTTCTGCGACAACGCGCCACAAAAGCGTCCCGCCTACTTGCAGAGTGGTTTCTTCCCATGCAGGAAACGCTCTGCCGGAAAGAAATACGGCGGAGACGGCTGCCTCGTCCGTGCTGCGCGACTTGAGATAATCCGCAACGATCGCGGTCTTCTGCAGCTTCTTGGTAGTGGCGGCGATGGCCTCGCAAGTTTCGGCAAGCCGTTGCATGAGGTTCAGGGTACACACCGAGCATAGAAGAAACGTCGCGGATTGCCGACCCCCGCATAACTTCTCCGAATAAATACAGCCGTCTCTGCAGCGGCTTGGTGAGCGTAGGAAGGCTGCCGCCCCTGTGATAACCTAGTGTTTGGCGCTTTCCCCACGCCAGGAGCATCTAATCCTCGTGTCTTCTCTGCGAAAATTCGTGCGTTTCCTCGCGGCCGTGCAGCTTTTGCCTGCGCTTGAAAGCGGCGAGGAAACCCTGGTCGGCGGGCAAGCCGTGCTCGAAGGGGTGATGATGCGATCTCCGCATGCCTGGGCCATCGCCTGCCGCAAGCCCTCCGGCGAAGTGGTCACCATGAGCGAACCACTCGCACGTCCCTCGGAAAAACATAAGTGGATGGCCTGGCCCATCGTCCGCGGAGTGATGACGCTAGGTTACGCCATGTCCCTCGGCTACCGCGCCCTGCGTTTCTCCGCCAACGTAGCCATCGAAGACGTAATGCAAAGCGAAAAGGACGCCGGTGCGGGCACAGGCCATGTGGAAACGGCCGCCTCCCCGAACCATGTGGCGACGGGCGCCTCGCCCGCCTGCCCTGAGCGAAGCCGAAGGGTCCCGCTAAAGCGAAGCGAAGCGGAACCCACCGCGGAAGCTTTGTCGCAGCAATCCACCAAATCCACGACTCGCGAGAAAGCCGCGGCCATCAGCGGCTGGATGGCCGCCGTCAATGTAATCATCTCGCTGGCATTCTTCATCTTCATGTACAAGTACCTGCCGCTGCTAGCGGCCACAGAACTCAAGAAGGCGGATCCCGCCCTCGGCGGCCAGATCATCTTCAATCTGGTCGATGGCGCGATCCGTTTGCTGCTGTTCCTGCTGTTCATCTGGGGAGTATCGCTGTTCCCCGACATTCGCCGCGTCTACCAATATCACGGTGCCGAGCACAAAACCGTATTCGCCTTCGAGAACGGAGATCCGCTCGAAGTCACGGCGGTGCAGAAATATTCGACATTTCATCCCCGCTGCGGCACCAGCTTTCTGATGACCGTGATGCTGATCTCGATCGCCTTCTACATGCTGGTTCCGTTCACCACGTTCTGGGCGCGTTTCGCCGCGCGCATCGCGTTGCTGCCGCTGATCGCCGGCGTATCGTACGAAATCATCCGCTTCGCCGCCAAACATCGCGGCTCGCTCTTTGCGTTCATGACCGCTCCCGGCCTCTGGCTGCAGCGCATTACCACGCAGCCTCCAACCGACGAGATGGCGCAGTGCGCCATCACCGCACTGGATCAAGCCATGGAACTGGAAAAACAAAACGGCGGCGAGTTAGTGATTGCGTAGCACCCCGCCGCGAATACTTTCTTTCTTCCCCCAATCCACTAAAATGCCGTAGGGACGCAACTTGTTACGTCTCCACGAAAGATTCCGATGTTTGAACGCTTAGATCAAATCGAAAATCGTTACGAGGAACTCACTCAAGCTCTCGCCTCGCCGGATATCGTCACCGATTCGGCGAAATACCAGAAGACTGCCAAGGCGCATAGCGAGATCGCGCCCATCGTCGAAAAGTATCGCGAATACAAAGATCTGACCAGGGGCATTGCCGAGAGCAAAGCCATGCTCGCCGAAGAGAAAGATCCCGAGATGCGCGCCTACGCCCAGGAAGAACTCGACAAGCTGGTGCCCCGCGTCAGCGTTATCGAAGAAGAATTAAAAGTCCTGCTGCTGCCCAAGGATCCGAACGACGAGAAAAACATCATCCTCGAAATCCGCGCCGGCACTGGTGGGGACGAAGCCACGCTCTTCGCCGCCGAAATCTTCCGCATGTACACGCGTTACGCCGAGACCCAGCGCTGGAAGGTCGAGGTGCTTTCTTCTTCCGAGTCGTCGGCTGGCGGCTTGAAAGAAGTTATCGCCATCATCGAAGGCAACCGCGTTTTCTCCCAGCTCAAGTATGAAAGCGGCGTGCACCGCGTGCAGCGCGTTCCTGCCACCGAGCAGCAGGGACGTGTCCACACTTCCGCCGTCACGGTAGCTGTGCTGCCCGAGGCCGAAGACGTGGACATCAAGATCGAAGCCAAGGATCTGCGCATCGACACGTTCTGCTCCTCCGGTCCGGGCGGACAATCGGTGAATACGACTTACTCCGCCGTGCGCATCACGCATATTCCCACCAACACGGTCGTGAGCTGCCAGGACGAAAAGTCTCAGATCAAGAACCGCGAGAAAGGCATGCGCGTGCTGCGCTCGCGCCTTTACGAGATCGAAATGGAGAAGCAGCAGCAGGCGCTGGCCAAGGAGCGCAAAGCTATGGTCGGATCCGGCGACCGCAGCGAGAAGATCCGCACTTATAACTTCCCGCAGAACCGCGTCACCGACCACCGCATCGGCTTCACCTTGCACCAGCTCCAGGACGTGATGGATGGCAAGCTCCAGCCGCTGATCGAGGCGCTCACCACTTACTATCAGGCGGAGAAGCTGAAGCAGGAGGCCGCCGGCGTGGTTTAGGGGCCTTGCGTGAGCTCTGTCGCCCGCGAAGCAGGAGAGACTATGCCGCAGTTCGACAAAACACTCACATCAGTTCTCGCCGATCGTTACACCGCGAATGCGGCCAGGGTTTGCGAGCTGGCCGCGCCTCTAACGAATGCCCAGTTCTGGCGAAAGCCGTTCCCCTTCGGCAACAGCTTCGGCCACCTGGTTCTGCATCTCACCGGCAATTTGAATTACTACATCGGCGCGCAGATCGCAAAGACTGGCTACGTGCGCGACCGCCTGCGCGAATTCAATCACCCAAACCCTCCGCCGAAAGATGAAGCTCTCAAACGTTTCGACGACGCCGTCGAGATGGTTCTCAAAACCATCCGCGCGCAAGCGCCCGAGGATTGGCCGGCGGAATACTCAGGGGTTGGCACCGATGACGCTAAGACCCGCCTCGCCATTGTGGTTGTTTGTGCCGCTCACATGCAGCACCACATCGGCCAGATGATCTACTTGAGCTGCGAGTTAAAGAGCCAGGGCTGAGTGATGCAGGTGACTTCCTTCTTCCTAAGTTTTCTCTGTGTCTCTGTGCCTCTGTGGTGAAATGATTTTGTGTACCTGAAAAAGACCCTCACTTCCGCCATTACGAAGCTGACTGCGGAAGAGGTTCCATCTCCGCGCATGAACGCGGAATTGCTTCTGATGTTCACGCTGGGATGCGACCGGGCCTACCTCTACGCGCATCCTGAGCGTGAACTCACTGGCGAAGAACAAAGCCGCTACGAAGCTGCGCTCGCCGAACGTGCCCGGGGTGTACCGGCGCAGTACATTTCCGGCCACCAGGAATTCTGGGGGATGGATCTGATCGTCACCCCGGATGTGCTGATTCCGCGTCCTGAAACCGAGCACGTGATCGAAACCGTGCTGGATTGTGTGGGGCGGGCGCCCTCGCCCGCCAGCCATCTCCGCATCGTTGACGTTGGCACCGGCTCGGGCTGCATCGCTCTGGCGCTCGCCAAGGAATTGCCGCATGCCGAAGTCCATGCCACCGACATTTCAGCCGCGGCACTTGAAGTTGCGCGCGCCAACGCAGCCCGCCATCAACTCGAAAGCCGCATCCAATTCCGCGAAGCCGATCTGCTCGCGAGCTTTGAGAACAACTCTTTCGATTTCATCGTTTCCAATCCGCCTTATGTCGGCGAATCGGAAATAGATCAGGTGCAACTCGAGGTCCGCAAGTTCGAGCCGCGCAACGCCGTCTTCGCCGGACCTACGGGAGTCGAGGTGATCGCGCGTCTGATTCCGCAAGCCCGCGCTGCACTCAGGCCCGGCGGCTGGCTCGTCATAGAAATCAGCGGGACGATTGCCGAGGAAGTAAAACATCTGCTGCGGGATTGGAACGAAGTTCTGATCCGGCCGGATCTGCAATCGATTCCGCGCGTCGTGCAAGCGCGGAAATAGTTAGCGCGGCACGCTCGCCGGCAGAATTTCTTCCACATCCACAATGCTCGTAGGATATTTGCCGGTGTAGCAAGCCGAGCAATAAGAAGTCTTCTCGCCCTCGCCGCAGGCTTTCTTGAGTCCCTCGATGGAAAGATAGGCGAGCGAGTCGGCACGAATATACTCGCGAATCTCGTCGACCGATTTGTTAGCGGCGATCAGTTGCTTCTTCGAAGGCGTGTCTACGCCGTAGTAGCACGGCGAAATCGTGGGCGGACATGAGATGCGCATGTGCACTTCTTTCGCGCCATTGCTGCGGATCATGCGGACGATTTTGCGGCTGGTGGTGCCGCGCACAATCGAATCGTCAATCAGCACAATGCGCTTGCCCTCGAGAAGCGAGCGCACGGGATTCAGCTTGAGCTTCACGCCAAAGTCGCGCACGCTCTGGCTCGGTTCAATAAACGTACGGCCCACGTAATGATTGCGGATTAAGCCGAAGCGGAATGGGATGCCGCTCTCGGCCGCGTAGCCTACAGCCGCGGTCACGCCCGAATCCGGCACCGGGACCACAAGATCGGCCTCCACCGGCGCTTCGCGCGCCAACTGCCGTCCCAGTTCCTCGCGGCTGGTTTGCACAGCGCGACTGAAGACAATGCTGTCGGGCCGCGAAAAGTAGACGTGCTCGAAGATGCAACTCGATTGCGGTGCGGCCGTCGCATAAAACTGCGAACTGATGCCCTCCGGCCCCACCACGACCAACTCGCCGGGTTTCACGTCGCGCTCGTAAGTTGCGCCGATCAGATCGAAGGCGCAAGTCTCGGAGGCGAAAACGATGGTGTCGCGCGTCTGCCCTTGCACGGCCGGAATGCGTCCCATGGCGAGCGGGCGGAAGCCGCGCGGATCGCGCGCCGCGATGATCCGGTCGGGCGTCATCAACACCAGCGAAAACGCGCCTTCCACGCGCCCCAGCGCGTCCGCGATCGCCTCGGGCAGAGTGTGCTCCCGCGAGAGCGCGATCAGATGAACGATCACTTCGGTATCGCTGTTGGTCTGAAAAATCGATCCCTGGCGCTCCAGTCGGCTGCGAACCTCCATCGCGTTCACGAGGTTTCCGTTATGCGCGACGGCGATCGAGCCCTTATTCGATTGCACCAGAATCGGTTGCGCGTTCAGCAGCGCCGAATCGCCCGCGGTCGAATAACGCGTGTGCCCGATGGCCAGCGTGCCGCGAATTTTCGAAAGCACATCTTCGGTGAAGATGTCGGCAACCAGTCCCATCGCCTTGTGCACGCGCGAAGTCAGGCCATCGGACGTAACAATCCCCGCCGATTCCTGCCCGCGATGCTGCAGAGCATGAAGACCAAGGTAGGCAAGCTTCTCTGCCTCAGGGTGAGCAAAGATCGCCACCACCCCGCACTCATCGTGGAATTTATCGGAAATCAGCATTTAGCTCTTGGCCTTTACTGTTAGCTCCTATGCTCCTAGCTACCACGGTCCATGTGGAGACAGCCGCCCTTCGACTTCGCTCAGGGCAGGCTCTCGGCTGTCCGCGGAGCGAAGCGACGCGACTTCTCCGCGAACTCCACGGCCGTTTCTCCGCCTCTCCGCGATTCAAGCTCTTCAATCCGCCGCCACCAACTCCGGATCAGTCCGCAAAGTCGATTCCAGCGCAGATTCGTAAGCCTGGTTCAAATCCGAAACCGCTACGGATATAATCCCCCGGCCGTCGAGAGAAAGTTCCATCTGCTCCGCAATCGTCTCTCCCAGCACATTCGCTTCGATTCCGTGCTTCTCCGCTATCTGTTGGATTCGCGCAACGTTGGCCGGGTCGCACGAGAGCAGGATGCGGCTCGCGTCTTCCCCAAACAGCACGAACTCCGCGGGAAGCCCGTGCGACGCTAGATTCACGCGAGCACCCACGCCTTTGGCAAATGCCTTCTCCGACAGCGCGACGGCGAATCCTCCGTCCGAACAGTCATGCACCGAATCCGCCAGGCCCTGCTGAATCGTTTTGACGACTGCCTTCTGCAGTGCTGCTTCTTTTTCCAGATCAAGCTCGGGAGGATATCCCCACACGGCGCCCAAAATTTCTTTCGCGTATTCCGACGACCCGAACTCATTCTCCACATCGGTGATATCGGCTGCTTCGCCGGCGCGCAATAGCACGATCGTGCGCCCGGTCGATGCGAAATGCATCTTCGCAGTCTTGCTCACGTCGTCGAGCATCCCCACCACTCCCAGAACCGGCGTGGGATAAATGCCCTCGCCCAGCGTCTCGTTGTAGAAGCTGACGTTGCCACCGGTGATGGGAATCTCAAGCTCCTCGCAGGCTTTGGTGATGCCATCGATGGTTTGCGAAAACTGCCACATAATATGCGGCTTCTCGGGATTGCCGAAGTTGAGGCAGTTGGTTGCGCCCACGGGAGTCGCTCCCGAACACGCCACCTTGCGCGCAGCTTCGGCGACGGCGTGCATCGCGCCCAGGCGCGGATCGAGATAACACCATCGCCCATTGCCATCGAGCGCCATTGCCAGTCCCCGCTGCGGCGAGTCCGGATTCGAATTCTTGATGCGGATCACGCCCGCATCGCCCGCTCCCGGCGCTTCGACCGTGTTGGTCTGCACCATGTGATCGTATTGCTGCCAGATCCAGCGCTTGCCGCAAATGTTCGGGCTGGCCAGAAGCTGTTTAAGATCGTGCGTGAAGTCGGTGGCTGCATTGAGCGTAATATTTTCTGGCATCTCACGCGGCACAGGCGGTTCCCAGCGCGTGAGCGGACGCTTGTATAACGGAGCGTCGTCGGTAAGCGCCTGATTCGGAATCTCGGCAACGACCTCGCCGTGATGCAGCACGCGCAACTTGTTGTCGGTAGTAACCTTGCCGACTTCGACCGCATCGAGTCCCCACTTTTCAAAAACGCGGAAAACTTCCTGCTCGCGGCCTTTCTGCGCCACCAGTAGCATGCGCTCCTGCGATTCGCTCAGCATGATCTCGTAAGGAGTCATGCCGGTTTCGCGCTGCGGCACGCGGTCAAGCTCAATCTCAACGCCGACGCCGCCGCGCGCGCCCATCTCACAGGTCGAGCAGGTCAGTCCCGCTGCGCCCATATCTTGAATGCCGACGATGGCTCCAGTCTGCATGGCTTCGAGACAGGCTTCGAGCAGCAACTTCTCCAGGAACGGATCGCCGACCTGCACGTTGGGACGTTTCGCTTCCGAAGCCGCGCTGAATTCCTCGCTGGCCATGGTTGCGCCGTGGATGCCGTCGCGTCCGGTCTTGGCGCCGACGTAGATCACCGGGTTGTCTTCGCCGGCGGCGCGCGCGTAGAAAATTTCGTCCTTGCGCACCAGGCCCATGGCGAATGCATTCACCAGCGGATTGCCGGAGTAGCACGGCTCAAACTTGGTTTCGCCACCCAGGTTGGGCACGCCGAAGCAATTGCCGTAGGAAGCGACGCCGCTGACTACGCCCTCGAGGATGGAGTGGTTGCGATGAGCGTCTTTCTGAGTGGCCTGCGCGGGCGAGTCGCCCGCGCCCACAAGTATTGGGCCGAATCTGAGCGAATCCATTACTGCTACTGGTCTTGCGCCCATGGTGAAGATGTCGCGCAGGATTCCGCCCACGCCGGTGGTTGCGCCTTGAAACGGTTCGATGAAGCTCGGATGATTATGCGACTCGATCTTGAAGGCGCAGGCCCAGCCGTCGCCGATGTCGATGATGCCGGCGTTTTCCCCCGGCCCTTGCAGCACACGCTTGCTGCGCGTGGGCAGGCGCTTCAGGTGTACGCGCGACGATTTGTAGGAGCAGTGCTCGCTCCACATCACGCTGAAGATGCCGAGTTCGGTAATCGTAGGCTCGCGCCCGCCGAGAAGCATTTTGATTTTTTCGTATTCGTCCGCAGTGAGGCCGTGCTGCCGGAGGGTTTCCGGAGAAAGGGCAGGAGTCATGGAGGTGGTCATGGGGAAACTCTATTGTAGCAAGTCGTTGGCCGGTTCCCGTTGGTCGTTGGCCAAACCTTTGCCGCCGCCATCTTGGGGCGAACGGCCAGCAACCAACAGCCAACGACTCAGCGTTTTCAATGACTTATCTTCAAGCTATTGCTAACTTACGGGCGGCATACTGAGCGAGGCTGTGGGATGTCCTTTGTTTTCATCATGCAATTTGTCAACTTGTTGAAAACAGGTGAGGTGCTTCGCAGTTGAGTTGGCTAAATGATTCCCGCCCGCGCGCAGGAGGCCTCTGGAACGCGCAGATTTGCCTTCTGAGCGCGTTCGAAGGCTTCGGTGACACCTGTTGAAGGCATCTGCCCGCTCGACGGCTCTTAAATCGCCTCTAATGCGCAATTCGCCGCAAGTCGTTGAAAATGTTTGTAACTTGTTGAACTTATCCAGAAGCTATTGAAAACACTACAATGCTCATGGAGCCTCGGACGCCATCGACCGGGGACGGCGGTGCGAACATGGCCCTGCGGACGAATGCGTTCGGGGCTGCACGCTCCGTTCGGCGGACGAGGGCCGTCCGCCCCTTCAGGAAGTCGTTTCCGGTAAGATGCCAGCCAGATGAAATCCATCATCGTGGGAACGGCGGGTCACATCGACCATGGCAAGACGGCGCTGGTGAAAGCGCTGACCGGGATCGACGCTGACCGGCTCGAAGAAGAGAAGCGGCGCGGAATCACCATCGACCTGGGCTTCGCGCACATGGATCTGCCTGCGCCGGGCGGGGAAATGCTGCGGCTTGGTTTTGTAGATGTTCCCGGGCACGAGCGTTTCGTGCGCAATATGCTGGCGGGCGTGGGCGGGATCGATCTGGTGCTGCTGGTGATTGCTGCAGATGAAGCGATCAAGCCGCAGACGCGGGAGCATTTTGACATTCTGCAACTGCTCGGGGTGCAGCGGGGCATCACCCTGCTGACCAAATCCGATGCGGTGGATGGGGAGACGATCGAGGTGGTGCGGCTGGAAGTGGAAGAATTTCTGCGCGGGACATTTTTGGACAACCCAAGCTCGATTATTGCCGTGAGTTCCCTGACCGGCGCGGGATTGGAAGATTTGAAGCGGGCGATGGTTGCAGCGGCGGCCGAGGTGCGGCCGCGGGATTCGCATGCTATTGCGCGGCTGCCAATCGACCGTGTGTTCACCATGAAGGGCTTCGGCACGGTGGTGACGGGAACGCTGGTGGCCGGAACGATTCGCCGCGAAGACGAGATGGAAGTTTTCCCAACGGGGCGGCGAGTGCGTGTGCGCGGCGTGCAGGTGCATGGGCAGACGGCTGAAGCAGCCGTCGCCGGACAACGAACAGCGGTGAACCTGGCGGGCGCGAGCACGGAAGATTTGTCGCGAGGCATGACGCTGGCGCCGCCGGCGACGTTCAAGCCCACGCGACGAGCTGAGGTGCGGTTGCGCTTGTTGCCGTCGGCGCCGCACGCCTTGAAAGACCGCGCTCGAGTGCATTTTCATTCGTACACGATGGAGACCGTGGCCGAGATTGTGTTGTACGGGACGAAGCAGATCGCTCCCGGTGAGGAAGCGTTTGCGCGGGTCAAGCTGCCGGTAGCGGCGCTGCTGTTGCCGGCAGACCGGTTCATCATCCGGCAATTTTCGCCGGTGGTGACGATTGGCGGCGGAGTTGTGCTGGATGCGGCGGTGCGCGGGCGAGTCGCCCGCGCCCACACGGTTCCGGATGCCCCTGGACGCCGCGACTTCCTACGACTGCTTGTCAGCGGGGATGCGGAGGCGATTGTGCGAGCGCGGATCGCTCGGCGGCATCGAGAAGGAATCTCGATGTCTGGGCTGGTGGCCGAAACGGGCTGGGCGAAGAGCGTGATCGAGTCGCACCTGGCTCAGGCACTGCGCACAGGCGGTGTGGTGCGGGCAGACGAGCTATTCCTGGATTCGTCTGCATTGGAGGCCCTGAAAGCGCACATCATCCGCGCGTCCGCAGATTTTCACAAGAACAATCCGTTGGTGGGTGGAATGAGCAAGGAGGAGTTGCGGGCGCAGGTGGACGCGATTGCGGAGGTGTTCGAGACGGCTTCCGCCGCGCTGGTCGGGGAAAAGAAGCTCGAAGTAGTCGGAGACCTGGTGCGGCTGCCGGGGCACGGCGTGGCGATGAAGGATGAAGAGGCGGAATCGAAAAAGAAGATTGAAGACGCGTTCGCCTCGGCAGGATTGAAAGTGCCGGCGCTCCAGGAGGTGATTGCCGGGCTCAAGGTGGACAAGGTGCGGGCGCACAAGATTGTAACTTTGTTGCTGCGGGAGAAAATCCTGATCAAGGTTTCCGAGGAACTGGTTTTTCATCGCAGCGCGCTTGAACAATTGCGGCGGGAGGTTGCGGCGTACAAATTGAAGTCGGCGAAGATCGATGTCGCGCAATTCAAGGAGCTGACCGGAGTGACCCGCAAGTATGCGATTCCGCTGCTGGAATATCTGGATCGCGAGCGGGTTACGCGGCGGGTTGGAGACGTGCGCGAGATCCTTTGAGAAATTGAGCCATTGGGTGACTGGCGATTGGGCAATTGAAAATCTAAAGCCAATCGCCCAATGACCCGATCGCCCAATCAATCAGTTCTTTAGATTTTTTCTTCCGGGAATTCCACTTCCAATC
The DNA here is from genome assembly GCA_963832755.1 of uncultured Acidobacteriaceae bacterium. GTDB lineage: Bacteria > Acidobacteriota > Terriglobia > Terriglobales > Acidobacteriaceae > Sulfotelmatobacter. Next base: position 143,455 of record CAWHVM010000002.1, read on the forward strand.
AAGCTTAGAAAATTCTTAAGCATCTCAGGACGATGGGCGAGCGCTTTCTGCACGTTGCCCGGCTTGCCGCGAAGCGTGGTGTCGTAAATCTCGCGCGCTGCGGCAGGCGCAGATTCGGGAGCGATCAAGCTGATGCGCGCCATTTCATCCTCCAAAATTGCGAATGGGTGTTCTCAATGATAGATGAATGGCATATTTGGCTTGACGGCTCTCCGCACATTGACGTTCTGCAACACCGGGCCCGCACTCCAGAAAAACAATGAGTTGCCGATATTAACAGGACGGAGCGTGCGCGATGAGAACTGCGGGATTCGTGATAATCCTGGCTTGCACCACGTGCCTGTTGGCAGCGCAAAACAGTGCGGACATGGCTGCGCGGCCCAAGATTCTTGCTTTGGAGTACGCGTGGGACCAGGCGCAAGAGCACGGCGACATCAAGGCACTGGACGCAATCTTCGACAATTCTCTCGTATTCGTAGACTACGACGGCAAGCTGTTGACCAAAGCGGAATATCTGGCGCGTGTGAAGTCGGAGTTCCCCCATGTGCTGCAATTCGTAATCGAGTCCTTGAACGTAGAAGTGTTTGGAGGCGCTGCGATCGCGGTCGGAACCTACCGGGTTAAGGGCGTGGAAGATAGCAAACCCTACCTGCGGCGCAGGCGTTTTATCGATACGTGGGTGCTTACAGATGGACGTTGGATGTGCGTTGCAGCCGAGGCGACGCCCGTTCTGCGCTAAGCGGCCCATCTGCTGCTTGTAAGATCCGGTCACTCCAATCCCCTCTGATGTATTCTTCCTCGTAATGTTATTGATTCGTCCTGCGACAATGGATGACGTGGCACTGCTGCGGACCTTGGTGCGCGAGCTGGCGGAGTTCGACCACGAGCTGCATCTTTGTGTGATCGAAGAGGCAGACCTGGCGCGCGATGGTTTTGGGGCGAACCCAAAGTTTCGCGCGCTGATTGCCGAGTGGGACGGGCAGCCCGCGGGTTATGCTCTTTTCTTTGGCCATTATTCGACCTGGGCGGGGCCGGGGCTCTATCTGGAAGATCTCTTTGTGCGTCCCGCGTTTCGGGGAAAAGGAATCGGCATGGGGTTGCTAGCTGCGGTGGCGCGGATCGCTGTGCAGGAGGGTTGCTGCGGTATGCGCTGGCAGGTGCTCGACTGGAATGAAGGGGCGATTGAGCTTTACAAGTCCTTGGGGGCGGAGTTCCGCGATGAGTTGCGGTCGGTTTTGCTGACGGACGATGCGCTGCGGAGATTGGCGGAGAAGGCAGCGTGAGCGCGTGGGTGCGCATCGTCGGAGCGGGACTGGCGGGGTCGGAGGCGGCGTGGCAGTGTGCGCGGCGCGGCGTCGAAGTGGAATTGTTTGAGATGCGGCCGGTACGGTCGACGCCGGCGCATCAGACGGCGGATTTTGCGGAGCTGGTGTGCTCGAACTCGCTGAAGTCAGACAGCGAGAATACGGCGCCGTGGTTGTTGAAAGAAGAAATGCGGCGGGCGGGGTCGCTGCTGCTGCAAATTGCGCGGGAGTGCGCCGTTCCGGCGGGGCATGCGCTGGCGGTGGATCGAGTGGCGTTTGCGGCGAAGGTTACGGAGGCGATTTCTCGGGAACCGCGGATCACAGTGCGGAGGGAAGAGGTTGCTTTCGTGGAAGAAGCGGGGCTGCAGATTGTTGTGATTGCCACCGGGCCTTTGACTTCGGAGGCGCTGGCGGAGGCGATTGTGCGGCTCAGCGTGGGCGTGAAAGAGTCTGAGCCTGAGCGGGCGAGTCTCCTGCTCCCACACGAGCACAATGCCACCCCAAATCCGCATTTGTATTTTTACGATTCGATCAGTCCGATTGTGGAGGCGGATTCGATCGACATGGCGCGCGTCTACATGGCTGCGCGCTATGACAAGGGGTCGGCCGATTACATCAACTGCCCCATGACGCAGGAAGATTACGACCGCTTCTACGATGCGCTGCTGGCGGCGCAATCGGTGGAGGAGCGCGATTGGGAGAAGCTGAACTACTTCGAGAGCTGTCTGCCGATTGAAGAGATCGCGCGGCGAGGGCGCGATACGCTGCGCTTTGGTCCAATGAAGCCGGTGGGGTTGAAGGATCCGCGTACCGGGCGAATGCCTTATGCGGTGGTGCAGTTGCGGCAGGAAAATTTGCGGGCGGATTCCTACAACCTGGTGGGATTTCAGAATCATTTGAAGTTTGGCGAGCAGGCGCGCGTGTTGCGTCTGATACCGGGCCTGGAGAATGCGCGGTTTCTGCGCTACGGACAGATTCACCGCAACACCTATATCAATGCGCCAGTGTTGCTGCGCGAGACTCTGCAGATGAAAGCGCATCCGCGAGTTTTGTTTGCCGGACAGATTTGTGGTGTGGAAGGCTACGTGGAATCGATTGCGACTGGATTGATGGCCGGGATGCATGCGGCGGCGCTGGCGCTAGGAAGCGAAGTTGTGCCTCCTCCGCGGGCTTCCGCATTTGGATCGCTGACTCACTACGTGACCCATGCGGACGCAAAGAACTTTCAGCCGGCGAACATCACTTTTGATTTGTTGCCGGCACTGGAGAAAAAAATCCGCGACCGGAAAGAGCGGCACCGGTTGCAGTGTGAGCTGGCGTTGCAGCAATTTGACGCATGGATGGAACGGGCCGCGATGACGCTCACGAGTAAATCTTGATCGCGGAGCGCGCAAAGCACCCGGTCCCCTCTCTTTCTGAATTCATTTGACCAGCTTATCTATTTGCAGTACCTTGCTTGCCATTCAGCCTATTCGAGGTAAACGCTTGCGATTCTCCGCTGTGGATGCGATCTCGCCTGCCTTCGAACATACGAAGCGGCAGCTTTTGCGGCCCTTTCGCTTCGGCCAATGGGCGCGGCTTGCCTTGGTGGGATTGCTGGCCGGCGAACTCAGCTCGGGCGGATGCAAGACGCACAATTTCTCCAACGTCAATGTTCCCCATCATCCCGGCACGGAACATTTGTTCACTCCAAGTTTTGGCGGCTTAGATCCCATGCTGGTGGCTGGTTTGTTCGCGGTGGTGGTGTTTGCCGCCTTCGTGTTGGGCATCCTGCTGATGTACGTAAGCAGCGTGATGCGTTTCGTTTTGTTCGACAGCGTTGTGGCGAAGGAATGCCGCATCAGGGAGGGATGGATTCGGCGCCAGGAGCCGGGATTGCGTTATTTTCTCTGGAAGGTGCTTTTCACGCTCGCGACTTTCGTCGTGCTGATTGTGCTGATCGGACTTCCCCTGGGCTTTGCCTTCGCGATGGGATGGCTGGGCGACCCCAAGCAGCATGTGGCTCCGCTGGTGCTGGGCGGCATCGCGTTGTTTTTGGCGTTCGCAGCCGTGATCATCGCGGTCGCGGTAATTGCTGTGCTGACCAAGGATTTCGTAGTGCCGCAGATGGCGCTGGAAAACATTGGCGCGATCGAAGGCTGGAGGCGGCTGTGGGCGATGATCAAGGCCGAGAAGGGCAGCTACGCGGGCTACATTGGAATGAAGATCGTGCTGGCGATCGTCATCGGAATTGTCCTCGGCATTGTAAGTTTGATTGTTGTGCTCATTATCCTTGTGCCGGCGGCGGGAGTGGCGGTCGCCGCCGTGATGGGCGGAAAAGCGGCGGGCCTGGGATGGACGGCGGGGACGGTCACTCTGGCCGTGGTGGCGGGATGTGTGTTGCTGGCGGTTTTTATTTTTGTGACGGCGTTCATTTCGGTGCCCGCGATCGTGTTTTTTCCCGCATACTCGATATATTTCTTCGCTGCGCGCTATCAGCCGCTGAGCAGTGTGCTCTACCCCGCACCTCCCGCGCCGCAAATTCCACCGGGCGCGTCTCCTCCGCCATTGCCGCCTACGCCCGCGCCGGCCGGATAGAACTGGCCCGCATTTCACAAATGTTTGTCATTCCGAGGGCCTGAGCCCGAAGGGCGAAGCCCCGAGCGCAGCCGAGGGGGAAGGAATCTGCTGTTTGCCTGCGTCGAGGGAACTCTGACCACGCCTCAGGTGTCTGATGTTGCAGACACGCGCGTGCCAAAGAAAAGCCGAGGAGCTTTCCCATGTCTTTTTCTATGGCAGGCCGAGGTGCGCGCGGTCCCGAGATTAATGTCACGCCGCTGATCGATGTGCTGCTGACTCTGATCATTGTCTTCATGGTGGTGGTGTCGATGGACAAGGATCAGGGAGAGATCGCGCAGATTCCGCAGCCCGATCAGAAGCAGACGGAGAACATTGCGCAGCCGCGCACGGTCGTCATCCAGGTTGTGTGGACGAAGGACGATCAGCCGCCGGAGGTGAAAATCAACCAGGATGAGGTGCGGTGGGAAGATCTGGAACAGCGACTCGCGGAAATTTACTTGAAGCGTGCTGAGAAAGTGGTGTTCGTGCGCGGCGATGCTGATGTCGACTTCCAGTACGTGGCCGACGTTATTGACGTGGCGCATCACGCGGGCGTGCAGAGGGTGGGGCTGCTGACGATGGATCGGGAGGTGGCGGGGGAGTGAAAGAGCCGCGAGTTTTAGTTTCTCGCCCGATTCTTAATCCAAATCGGCGTACCCAGAAAGCCGAAGGCTTTCCGAATCTGATTCCCCAAAAACCGCTGATAAGAGAAGTGCAGCTTCACGGCGCGGTTGGTGAAGAGCACGAACGTGGGCGGGGCGACCGAGGCCTGGGTCATGTAGAGAATTTTCACGCGCGAGCGCATGGGGACGGAGGCGCGCTCGAAGTCGACGGTTTCGATGAAGCGGTTCATGGCCGACGTGGGGATGCGCTTGCGGCGCTCGGTGGCGACCTGTTCGAGCAGCGGGAAAATTCTCTCCGTGCCTTTGCCGGTGTTGGCTGAAATAAAAATGATAGGCGCGTAGTTCAGGAACTTGAGGTCGTGGCGCAGGCGCTCTTCATAGGCTTCACGGTCGCCGGGGCGCTTGCTTTCGCGCATGCGCATGGCCTTCGATGGCCTGCCGGGTTTCTGCGCGCCGCCGGTGACAAGGTCCCATTTATTCACCACGATAATCATCGAGCGGCCGCTCTCGTGGGCGTAGCCGGCGATGGCGGCATCGAGCTGGCTCACGCCTTCGGTGGCGTCGATCACGAGCAGCGCAATGTCGGCGGCTTCGAGGTGCTTGCGCGCCATCACGACGGAAAGTTTTTCCGCCATCAGGTGAGTCTTGCCTTTGCGGCGAATGCCGGCGGTGTCGATGAAGCGGAAGCGGCGTCCGTTGCGTTCGACGATTTCGTCGACCGCGTCGCGCGTGGTTCCGGGGATGGGCGAGACGATGGCGCGGTCGGACGCGGTGAGGCAATTCAGCAGCGTGGACTTGCCCACGTTGGGATGGCCGATGATGGCGACTTTGGTTTCGTGGGCAACAACTTCGTCGTTGGTCGTTGGTCGTTGGTCATTGGCCGTTGGTGAGACCTGCGCCTCGGTGGCGCCGTCGCCGCTGCTGTCTTCGAACTCATCTGCGTGAGGAACCACTTCCAACACCGCATCCAGCAAATCGTCGATGCCGCGTCCGTGTTCGGCGGAAATCGGAAACATCTGCTTGATTCCCAGGCGATGGAACTCGTCGACGATACGCGCCTGCTTTTCAGTGTCAGCTTTGTTGACCGCGAGGAACAGCGGACGTCCCGTCTTACGCAGCAGGCGAACCAGTTCAAGATCGGGTCCCGCGACTTCTGCGCGCCCATCGACGACCATCACGATCGCGGCCGCTTCGTCGAACGCAACACGCGCCTGGCGAAAGATTTCAGAGGGAATGAAATTCTTGTCCTCCGGAATGATTCCACCGGTGTCGATGATGCGGAGATGGCGGCCGCGCCACTCGGCATCGCCATAGAGACGGTCGCGAGTAATGCCGGGCTCGTCGCCGACGATGGCGCGGCGCGACCCGACGATGCGGTTAAACAGCGTGGACTTGCCTACGTTGGGCCGCCCCACGATGGCGATCGTAGGGACCTTGGCTGCGTTAGTGGCGAGCGTGCTGGTCGAGTTGTAGGTGGGTTGGGTCAAAATCAGGCAATCAGCTACGAAAAACTGGGAACTGTTTATTATAGAGACTCCCGTGGCTTTAGGTTCCCAACCCGTGTCTGCTGCGACAGCGAATCGCTCCGCTCCTGGAGGAAAAGACAGTTCACTTTATCAATTCTTTGCGCCGGGTGGCGTGCTCGCGCGCACGCACCCCGCGTATGAATTCCGGCGTGGGCAGTTGCAGATGGCGCAGGCGGTCGAGCAGGCGCTCGAAGAGAAGCGGCATCTGATTGTGGAAGCCGGTACGGGCACGGGAAAAACGCTGGCGTACCTGATGCCGGTGATTCGCTCAGGCAAGCGTGTGATCATCTCGACAGGCACGAAGAATTTGCAGGAGCAACTTTTCTACAAGGACGTTCCCTTCCTGGAGCATGCACTGTTTGGAGATCCGCCTTCCGGCGACGAAAGCTCGAAGCGGCGGCTTTCGGTTTGCTACATGAAAGGCCGCAACAATTATTTGTGCCGCAAGAAACTTTACGACCTTACGAATCAGCCGGTGCTGAGCGGGTTGGAAGAGATTGAGCAATATCGCGCGATTGCCGCGTGGGAGAAAGCCACCGCGACCGGCGACCGGGCGGAACTCGCTGAACTACCCGAAACCAGCGCACTCTGGCCCAAGCTGGATGCGCGCTCCGAAGCGTGCATTGGACAGAAGTGCAGCGAGTGGGAGCGCTGCTTCATCACCCAAATGCGCCGGCGCGGGATGGAGAGCGACATCGTTATCGTGAATCATCATCTGTTCTTCGCCGATCTTGCCATCAAGCTGCAGGCCGAGGGTGCGCCCGACGCGGGCATTCTGCCGGAAGCCGCAGCGGTGATTTTCGACGAGGCGCATGAACTGGAGGATGTGGCGGGGAACTATTTCGGAATTTCGGTGAGCAACCTGCGAGTAGAAGGTCTGGCGCGGGATGTTGAAGCTTCGTTGCAACATAACCGGATGCTTTCGGCTTCGCTTTCGGGAGCCTTGGGAAGTTTACGGGAGCGGTCGCAGTTCTTCTTTTCGCTGCTGCCTCCGGGAGAGGGGCGGTTCGCCTTCGATACTCGGCGCGAGTTTCTGGAGGAAAACGGCGATGAGTTTCTGGCGCTCAATCAGACGCTGACCCGGCTGGCGGGCGAACTGGAGGGTCTGCCGCAGAAGCCGGAAGAGATTTTCAATTTTGTGCGGCGAGCACAGGAATTGCAGGTGCAGCTTGGTTTCGCCATGGAGTCGGAGGACCGCAATACGGTGTTTTGGATCGAGCGGCGGGGCGGAAGAGCAAGAGCGAATTCACCACAGAGACACCCTTCGGCTTCGCTCAGGGCAAGCTCCGACACGGAGAAAACCGGAAGGCAGAATGTTTTCTTGCAAGCTACGCCGATTGATGTCGGGCCAATCCTGCGCGAATGCCTGTGGTCGAAGCTGGAGTGCGCTGTGCTCACTTCGGCCACGCTCGCCGTCGGCGGAGGATTCGAATACATCCGGGAGCGGCTGGGGTTGGAACACGCGCGCGAATCGGTGCTGCCTTCGCATTTCGATTACGAAAACCAGGCACTGTTTTACGTGCCCCCCGATCTTCCCGACGCGCGCACGCCACAGTTTACGGCGCTTGCAGCGGAGCGCATTCGCAGGCTGCTGGAAATTACGCGCGGCCGCGCGTTCGTCCTCTTCACGAGCTACGCGCAGATGAACGAAGTCTACCAGCGGCTGCTCGGCGAAATAGGGTTCCCCATGCTCCGACAGGGCGACGCGCCGAAGAGCGCGCTGCTCGAGGAGTTCCGGCTGACGCCGAATGCCGTGCTGTTTGCCACTTCGTCGTTTTGGCAGGGCGTGGATGTTCAGGGCGAGCAGTTGAGTTGTGTGATCATCGACCGCCTGCCGTTTGCGGTGCCGAGCGATCCGGTGGTTGCGGCGCGGGTAAAGGCAATCGACAGCGATGGCGGCAATGCATTTTTTCAGTATCAAGTGCCGGCGGCAGTGATCACGCTGAAACAAGGCTTTGGGCGCCTGATTCGCTCGCTGCACGACCGCGGACTGCTGGTGCTGCTCGATAACCGCATTTTGAAGAAACAGTACGGGCGAGTGTTTATTGAGAGCCTGCCGAATTATACGAAGACGACTGACATGCGGGCGGTGGAGGAGTTCTTCGGTACGGGTAGCTAGGAATTCGGCTGCTTCAGATCAGCCGCATTCCCACCGCTGCCGCCCGCCTGTCAAACGTCGCTGTGTACTTACATTCTGCTGCGTGGCCACATCGCTCGATCAGGCAATCGGAGAAGTCTACCCCGGTCGCATTGAAAGCTCGTAGTGCCTGCGAAACCAATTCCGCACGCTCCACGATGACTTCCCGGCCCCGCAGGAACGTTTCAACCACCCGCACGATTTCATCCTTTGTGAACCTGTAGGAGCGCTCCAGCACCCAGACTGACTCTACCAGCGCGATAAGCGAAAGAAAGCCAGGGGCATCTGCGGAAAGTGAAGCGAACAATTCAATCGCTTTCGCAGTCTGGGCGGGGTCGTCGTGGGTGAGATAACGAACTACTATGTTCGTATCAAGACCGATCATCGAGACTCAGCGGCTCGCTTGGCGATGACTTCATCCATCTCCTCAATCGTCAAGGGCTTGCTTCGACGGCCTCGAAACATTCCATTCAGTTCTCGGACGGATCGGGTCGCGGGGATCATGATGACCTGTCCCTTTTCCAATTCTACAAACTCTACGCGGTCTCCGGCGCCGACTCCGAGAGCGGCGCGAATTCGCACCGGAATCGTGATTTGGCCTTTCGAAGTGATGCGAGCAGCAGCCAAAGCGGCACTCCTCCTCTCGGTCCTTACATTATAGTAAGGAATCACCCTCCTAGTCAATGCGATCACACGTACTCCCGCTCCGCTCGCCGAATCTCCCGATATCGTTCAAACACTTTCTTCTCATTCTCCAACCCCAGCGCCGAGCGGATCGAGCTTCCCCGAAAAGTATGGAACAGCATCTTCCATCCCTTGAAGAGTACGAACCCGGGGTCATGCTTCAGCGCGACCGGGATGTGATGAACCTTCATCCAGCGCTCGGCCTTCCAGCGCATGAATTCGACTTCCTCCGCTGCGAGATGTTCGGTGCGCACCACGGCGGTGGTGCCGTCGTATTCCTCGAGGCGCTCGTTGATGATCAAGCCCTGATCGCGGAAATCTTTCGTCATGGGCGTGCGCGGATACGGCGTTGGATGCTGAATGTAGGGCCAATCCACATAGCGTCGCGCGAATTCCAGGTTTGCTTCGATCGACTCGCGGGTGTCGCCGGGACTTCCCACGATCAAACCGCCGACCACATACATCTGGTTGCGGTGCAGGTAGTCGATGGCCTTCAGCGTGGCGTTGCCCGTGTTGTGGCCGTTGGTGCGCTCCGTGTTTTTGGCCGAGGCCTTCAGAAATTCCAGATCGTTCTCAAGAATGTTTTCGATGCCGAGAAAAACGTAGCGGAATCCGGCGCGCCGCATCAGAGGCGCGAGAGTCTCTCCGTGATTGGCGATGGCTGAGGTCATGGCCTGCACGAAGTAGTCGATCTTGTGCAGTCCGGCGGCAATGATGGCTTCACACAACGCCTCGAAGCGCTTCACGTTCAGCGTGATGTTGTCGTCGACCAGAAAAATGGTTCGAGCGCCGTGATCGTAGGCGTCGCGAATATCAGCCAGCACGCGGTCGAACGAGTACGTATGGAAGTTGCGTCCGCGCATCTCGATGATGGAACAGAAACTGCAATCGAAGGTGCAGCCGCGCGAAGTCTCGATTACATCCACCTGCCGGCCCAGCAGAGTGTATCCCTGAAGCACGCGCGCATCGCGGTTGGGCGGGCGGATCTCTTTGTCTTCGAGCCGGTGCGGGGGCCGCGCCGGATTGTGCACCCAGCCTTGCCCGTTCTGCCACGAAAGGCCGCAGATAGAATCGACCCCGGAACCCTGCTCGAGGGCGCGCAACAATTCGCGAAAGGTGACTTCGCCCTCGCTGCGCACGAGGTAATCGACGCCCATGTTTTCATAGGCTTCGGCCGCAAGGCTGGGATCGTATCCGCCCACCACAATCTTTACGCCGGGCCGAAGAGCGCGCACCAGATCGATGATGCGGCCGGCGGTACGGCGCTGGAAAGTCATGATCGAGAGTCCGACGACCTCCGGATCAAGCTCGCGTACCAGCCGCGTGACCGTTTCACGCACCTCGCGGTGAGCCAGGATCAGATCAGCTACAGCCACGCGGTGATGCGGGTCAACGTTGCCCGCCAGCGACGTGAGCGCGCCATTCGGCATGCGGATCGCGACCGGCGGCATGTGCTCGAAGGAATCCGGCATCGACAGCAACAGGACGTTCATCAGGCCCAGTCCTTAGCCTCGCAGTAATCCCGCAGGCAGCGGCTCGAACTTATTTCGCGAACCTACTTAACGACCCCAGTAGCGAGGCGGATGGTCAGATTGTAACGCAGCTTGCGGTCGAAATGCCGAACCGCCGCGCTACAATAGATGTTTCGTGACGAAGCGCGGCTGAGCCGCTGAGGGATGCATGTTTGAAGTAACGGTTGACGACACATTCGCCGCAGGGCATTACCTGCGCAACTACAAGGGCAAGTGCGAGAATCCGCACGGCCATAACTACAAGATCCGGGTGACGCTGGCCGGGGCCGAGTTGGACAACGCCGGATTGCTGCTCGATTTCAAGGATCTGCGCGAGGTGATGAAGCACGTCATCGAGCGCCTCGATCACCAGATGATCAACGACATTGAGCCGTTCACGCTGATCAACCCCTCGGCGGAGAACCTTGCGAAGTATTTTTATGACGAATCGAACGCGCGGCTAAAGAGCGTGACCAACGGCCGCGTGCGGGTAAAAGATGTAACCGTATTCGAGACCGATACAACGACAGCGAAATATAGCGAGTAGCAGTTGCCAGCCGCCGGCTGCCCGATCTACTGGCCTCAGTCGCACGGCAATCTGGATCGTAAGACTGGCAACTGGAAGCTGGCGGCTGGCCACTGTTCCATGCAAGTCACCGAAATCTACAAATCGCTGCAGGGTGAATCGACGCACGCTGGCCTGCCATGTGTCTTCGTTCGGCTCACCGGATGTAATCTGCGCTGTTCCTGGTGTGACAGCGAATACACATTTCAGGGCGGGCGCAGGATGGATGCCGGAGCTGTGCGGCACGAGGTGCTGCGGCTCAGTCCCAACGGCGGGTTGGTTGAGATTACCGGCGGCGAGCCCATGTTGCAGGAGCGCGAACTGGTTCCGCTGATGCGGCAGTTGCTCGAAGACGGCTATCGAGTGCTGCTCGAGACCAGCGGTGAGCGCCCCCTGGAGCGGGTTCCGGGAGGGGTCATCAAGATCGTGGACGTGAAGTGTCCGGGTTCGGGTGAGGCTTACACATTTCACGCGGAGAATCTCGAAACCCTGACCGTGCACGATGAAGTGAAGTTCGTACTGAGCGGCAGGGCGGATTATGAATTTGCCCGCGACTTCACCTCTCGGCATCGTCTGGCGGAGCGTGTGAACGCGGTGCTGTTCTCGTCCGCTTTTCGCAAGGACGCGACCGGGGCCCGGGACAGTTCCCACTGCCTGCTCGACCCGCAGGAGTTAGCCGAGTGGATGCTCGCCGATGACGTTCCCGCACGCCTGGGATTGCAACTCCACAAATTCATCTGGGACCCGGCGGTGAAGGGAGTTTAGAGAATCGCTGATTGTTGATTGCTGATTGCAAAGCCCAAAGCGGTAAGCTTCTGCTAATCAACAATCATCAATCAACAATTGTCTTTATATAGAAATGCCCCATCCCCCAAAGTCCCGGGCAATCGTTCTGCTCAGCGGAGGTATGGATTCCTGCCTATGCGCTGCGCTGGCGGCCCGCGATCACGCTGCCGCGGCGGCGCTGCATGTGAGTTACGGACAGCGCACCGAGGACCGTGAGCGGCAATCCTTTCTGTCCATCTGCCAGCACCTGAACATTCACGACAAACTTCTGGTGCGCAACGAGGCTCTGCGCGCCATCGGCGGTTCGGCCCTGACCGACGAAAACATTCCCGTGCCCGAAGGCGAAGCCGCCATTCACGCCATCGGCCAAGCCATTCCGGTAACGTATGTGCCCTTTCGCAACGCACATTTTCTTGCCGTCGCCGTGAGCTGGGCCGAAGTGCTCGGAGCCGGGAAAATCTATATCGGCGCCGTCGAACAAGACAGCTCCGGCTATCCCGATTGCCGGCCGGCGTATTATGAGGCGTTCAACCAGGTGATCAAAACCGGGACGAAAGAAGGCAACATCGAAATCGTCGCCCCGCTCATCGGCCTGCGCAAGGCCGAAATTGTGCGCCTGGGCCTTGAATTAGGCGCGCCATTCCATTTAACTTGGTCATGCTACAGCCGTCAGGATCAGGCCTGCGGCGTGTGTGATAGCTGCGTGCTGCGGCTGCGGGCTTTTGCCGCCGCGGGCGCCAGAGATCCGATTCCGTATGCCGAGAAGTAATCTGTTGATGTTGTGATTTGTGATTGTTGATTGAAAATCGGGCAGGGTAAGCCTCGGTCCTTTAATCAACAATCAACAATCATCGATCAGAAATCGAAGTTGCGCCGGGAGGCCAACATGAAAAAGCATTTCGCAGTGTTCATTGCCGTTCTATTAATGCTGGGACTGTGTGTGCCTCCGGTTTTCTCCCAGGCTTCAGGAAGCGTTAAGGGCGCTTGCAAAGACACCGACGGCAAGCCCATCGTTGGCGGCGTGGTGGTCTTCGCCAACCAGGATACAGGCCAGAAATATTCGCTCACTACTAACAAGAAAGGCGAGTATTTCTCTCTCGGGCTTAGCGCGGGCACCTATAACGTAACCCTCTACAAAAACGCTGACGACGAGAAAGCCAATAACGAACTCTTCCACTTCAATAAGTATCCGGTCAAGCTGGAGGAGAACACGCTCGACTTTGACCTGAAGAAGCAGGCCGAAGACCAGGCCAAAAGCCAGGGCATGACTCCCAATCAAGCCAAGGCAACACAGGAGTCGAACGAAAAAATAAAGAAGGAAAACATCACCATCAAGGCCTTGAATGAAAAGATCGTCGCTGCGAATGCCTCGATGAAGGCTGGAGACTTCGATACCGCCGTCACCACCATGACCGAAGCCACGCAGCTTGATGCCACGCGCGATGTGCTCTGGGCGCTGCTTGCCGATGCCGAGCGCGGTTCGGCGTTGAAGCAGACCGACTCAGCGGAGAAGGCGAAACGCCTGCAGGAGGCCGTCACCGACTACCAAAAGGCGATTGAAATCAAGCAGAAGGTTTTGGAAGCCGCACCCGTGAAGGATCCCGTGGAGGTAAAGCGGCTGGCGGGGTATTACAACAACCTGGGAGAGGCCTACGGCAAGGCGGGCAAGATCGATGACGCCTTGAAGGCCTATGCCCAGGCGGCACAAGTGAGCCCAGAGAACGCCGCAAGCTACTACTTCAACGAAGGCGCCGTGCTAACCAATATCGGCAAGATCAACGAAGCCATCGCGGCTTTCGACAAATGCATCGCCGCCGACCCCACCCGGGCCGATGCCTACTATCAAAAGGGCGTCAACATGATCGGCAAGGCCACTCTACAAGGCGACAAGATGGTGGCGCCCCCTGGGACGGCTGAAGCTTTCAATAAATACCTTCAGCTTGCGCCCAACGGTCCTTATGCCGAGGTGGCCAAGCAGATGCTGGCCAGCATCGGCGCGCCCGTGCAAACCGGCTTCGGCAAGAAGAAGGGCGCGAAAAACTAAGCCGAGTCTTCAATTGAAGAACTAAGTCACAACGGGCGGCCCCAAACGGCCGCCTTTTTTGCGCCCGCTAGCCGCCTACGGGATCGAAGTCTGCCCGCTGGGTCTTACTGAGAACTGAGAACTGGGAACTGAGAACTGCCTTTTGGTTACGAAGGACTATGCCCTAACTGCCCCTACCTCTAACTCGCCAGCGCGGTAAAGTAGTTATCAGGTTAACTCCGGTTGCACCGGGTCTCCCGTCTGTTGTGGCGCAAGTCCCTACGATCAGAAAACGTTGGTAAAGAGGATGCAATGGCTGCACCTGGCACCGCCGCAATTTCAGTTTCTTTGGAAGGCTACTCGGGCAGCGGCAAAGTAGCGACGCCCGCGTTGCTGGGCGCAATGCTGCGCGCCGCCGACAAAATCAGCGACCTGGTTTTTTCTCCCGGACGCCCTCCACAAGTGCAGGTTCACGGCCAGCTCATTGCAGTCCAGGTTGCAGGACTGACCGCTCTCACTCCCGATGACACGCGTCACATTGCGGCCGATCTGATCGGCGACAACCAACAGGCCATGGCAACCCTGCGCGAACAGGGATCATGCGACATTTCTTTCGGCCTGGCCGGCGTGGCGCGGTTTCGCGTCAACATCTTCATCCAGCGCGGCAGTTGCGCCGTTGTGATGCGCGTGATTCCCACCGCCATTCCAGATTTTGCTTCGCTCCGTCTGCCAGCGCACCTCACCGATGTTGCCAGCCTGCGCAATGGAATCGTTCTGGTGACCGGGCCTGCCGGATCGGGCAAGTCCTCCACTCTGGCCGTGCTGCTCGACTGCATCAATCGCGAGAGGAACTATCACATCATCACCATCGAAGATCCCATCGAATTCCTGCACAACCACAAAAGCTCGACCATTCATCAACGCGAACTGCACAGCGACACCCCCAGCTTCGCTCACGCCCTGCGCTCCGCGCTGCGGCAGGCGCCCAAGGTGATTCTGGTGGGCGAGATGCGCGACCGCGAAACCATCGAGAGCGTACTCGAAGCGGCCGAGACGGGCCACCTGGTGTTCTCCAGCCTGAATACCATGGACGCCTCCAAAACCGTCGAGCGCATTATCAGTTGGTTCGCGCCCGGGGAACAGCAAAGCGTGCGCGAGCGCTTCGCCAAATCTTTCCGCTACATCATCTGCCAGCGGCTCTTGCCCAAGACCGATCGCAGCGGCCGCATCCCGGTTGCCGAAATCCTGAAGGCCAATGCGCGCACCCGGGAGTGCATCGAGAAAGGCGAGCGCGACGGCAAGACGCTGCTCGACGCGATGAAGGCCGGCGCCTCCGAAGGCATGCAACACTTCGACGGCGAAATCGCACAGTTGGTGCGCGACCGCACAGTCGATCTCGAAACCGGCCTTTCCTACGCCAGCAATCCAACTGTGCTAGGCCAGGAATTAGTCAGATAGCGGTTTTGAAAGGGCGCGGCTTCAGCCGCCGCTCACCTCCTCCGTTAAGGGGGATCCAAAATCGGGAAGCCGACGCTCGTGAGCGCTACCGGGCCCACGCTCGTAGGAAATGGAGAGCCAGCCAAAGGAGCGAGGCTCCCAGTAGTCGTGTTTACGCTGAAGCCGAGGATGCTGTTCGACCGAGTATCAGGAACGTACACTGCCCCGTCGAAGCCGCCGATCAGTCCTGCTACCGCCGTCCCTGCGGAGAATGGGGAACCTGCGATTTCGGTCAGGATGCCGGCATTCAGGTCCATGCCGTAAGCGGAGATCGTGTGGTCAAGCCCATTGAGAGCATACAAAAATCCTTCGTAAGCAAGAAGCGACGCCGGACCGCGCCCTGCCATGAACGGCGAGCCGGAAATGGGGACGAGAGCGCCAGACGACCCAACCGAATAGGCGGCAACTTCATTCAGGCCGCTCAGCGCGACGTAAAGCGTTCCCCCATCGGTTGCTCCTGCGCCGACGACCATCGCAGCGGGAGCACTGCCGGGCGTGGTTGCGAAGGGAGAACCAGCAAGAGGCGTCAGTGCGCCGTTGGAGTCGATCGTAAAACCGTAAATGCCGCCGCCGCTGAAATCCGCAGCATATAGAAACGATGCGGCATTCGAGTCGTTGTACGACCAAGCCAGATTAAGGGGCGCAGACCCGGCAGGGAAAGGCGAGCCAGAAAGCGCCGTCAGAGCGCCACTGGAGGCGACGTTGAAAGCAGCGACCGTGCCGTTCGTGTCTCCAACATAGAGGTAATTGCCGGAGTAATTGTTAGCGAACAGAAGTCCTGCCGGACTGCCCGTACCGGAGCCCAGGCTGAAAGGCGATCCCGTTATCGCCGTGGGCGTACCGTCAGTCTGATTCGCGTAGAAAGCATCAATCGCCTTATTGTTGGGATCCACAACGTAAAAGAGTCGCCGGAAGAAGTCGAAACGTAAGGGCTGTCAGGACCGCCTTGAGTGATTGCGGGAGTACCCAGGGCCCCGTCGTGCTCGACGGCGAAGGTAAGAAGCTGGCCGGCGTTCGTTGTCGCGTAAACATACGAGCATCCGCTACACGCCCCCGATTGATTATTGTTGCTGTTCGTATTGTTCGTACCGCAACCCGCGAGTATGAGCGACAGAGTGGGTAGGAAAAGTTTGGCAAGGAGCCCGAGAGAGCGGGTACGCATTGCTTCCTCCGATTCGCGGTCAGCGCCGGGGACGCGCTTACCGGCCCGAGCATTGAAACCGGCATGCCAGACCGTGAAGCCGCGAGAAAAAGGCTGCTGTGCGGCATTATAGCGCCGTGGAAGGGGACTGCTTCGCAATTCTCCGTACCTCTCTGATCCGGGGGAAACTCCGCTATTATCTCTAGGATGGCCGAGCCGCAAACTAAATCCCTCGTACTGGGCTTTGAAGACGCGCGCAGCGTTGTGGAGCGGCACGCTGCGCAGCTAACTCCAGGTGCAGACGAAACCGTAGCCCTGCTCCAAGCCGCGGGCCGAGTTCTTGCCGAGCCCATCACTGCCGATCGAGACCTTCCTCCCTTCCCGCGATCCACCCGCGATGGCTACGCGGTGCTCGCGGCCGACCTGGCAATGCTTCCGGCCAGGCTCAAGGTAATTGGAGAAATCAAAGCCGGTCCAAGCCGACCCCCATCCACACTGAATCGCGGCCAGGTATATTCGATCATGACCGGCGCACCGGTGCCGCAAGGCGCCGACGCAGTCGTAATGGTTGAATACACGTCGCTGCAAGCCGACACTGTCGAAATAACAAAAGGCGTTGTATTAGGAGAAAACTTTGTCGCGCAGGGAGCCGAGGCCAAACGCGGCTCCATCCTGCTCGACCCAGGAGTGCGCCTCAACGAGGCCGACATCGCACTCGCAGCCTCGGTCGGCAAAGCTCAGCTGCGGGTATTTGTGCGTCCGCGCGTGGCCGTGCTTACCACCGGCGATGAGATCGTCGCGGTCGACGCCGAGCCCGGTCCCGCGCAGATTCGCAACTCGAACACCTATTCGCTGGCAATACAGATTCAGAAAGCGGGTGGTGAGCCGGTTCTTCTGCCGATAGCACCCGACGAGCCGCGCCGCTTGCGGGAACTGATCGAACAAGGACTGCAATCAGACCTGCTGATCATGACCGGCGGCGTCTCTATGGGACGCTACGATTTGGTAGAGCAAGTGCTGGCAGACATGCACGCCGAATTCTTCTTCACCGGAGCGAAAATCCAACCGGGAAGGCCGGTAGTATTCGGCCGAGTCCCGTGTGGCGCGGGCGCCCTCGCCCGCTCAGGGGCGTCAGCCCCGGCCTCTTACAGGGACTCCTACAAATATTTCTTCGGTCTCCCCGGCAATCCCATCTCAACCATGGTCACTTTCGAACTGTTTGCCAGGCCGATGCTCGAAGCGCTCGCAGGAATGCCCCCGCGGCCGCTAACTTTTGTGCATGCCCACCTGAAATCTGATATCCGCATCAAGACCGGACTGACCAGATTCCTCCCCGCAATTCTTTCCGGCAAGCACGAAGACTCGTGCGTAGAACTCGTGCCCTGGCAGGGATCAGGCGACATCGCAGCTCGATCGCGCGCCAACTGCTACATCGTCGTCCCGCCCGATCGCGAGCACCTACTCGCGGGCGAGTGGGTAGCGGTGATGCTGTTTTGAAAGGGCGCGGCTTCAGCCGCGCCGCAAATCCCGACAAAATCGAGAGCGGCTTTAGGCGCTGCCCGCCACATCCCATGTAAGATAGAACTTCTGCATGGCAAAAAAGCTCTCGCACTACGACGCAACCGGCCGCGCCCGCATGGTCGATGTCTCCGGCAAGACTTCCACCAGACGCGAGGCCGAAGCCAGCGCGTTCGTGCAGATGCCGGCAGTGGTGCTGAAGGCTCTGCCAAAAAACCCCAAAGGCGATCCGTTCGAAGCAGCGCGCTTGGCTGGCATCATGGCCGCCAAGCGCACAGCGGAGTTGATCCCTATGTGCCACGCTCTGCCGCTCTCCCACATTGATGTCGAGATGAGCCTATGCGAGAATGGCGTCGCGATAACAACCAAAGTCGCCACCACTGCAGAAACAGGGGTCGAGATGGAGGCCCTGGTAGCGGCAGGGATTTCCGCCCTGACGATCTATGACATGTTAAAAGGTGTGGATAAGGGGATTGAGATTCGTGACATCGTGCTAGAGCGCAAGTCCGGGGGCAAGAGCGGCGAGTACCGGCGGGTGAAGAAGTAACGTGCAGCTGAAGTAGAGTGCGTTCCATTGATTCCATGGCGAACGAAGTCAAACTGCTTCTGGTAGACGACAACACGATGGTTTTGGGGATGCTGGAGCATGCGCTGGCTCCGTTTGCGCGGGTGGTGGCGGCCGGCGATGCGGCGGACGCTTTGCTTAAGGCTGTGGATGATCCTCCCGAGCTTGTGGTCTGCGATTACCGGATGCCGGGGATGGATGGGCGGCAGTTGGTCGAGAAGCTGAAGAGCCGGCCGGCTACGGCTAATTTTTCAGCGATCCTGATGGCTAGCCGGGCGGACATTGATGAACGTCTATCTCCGCAGGATGCGGCCGACGATTACATTGCCAAACCGTTTTTCCTGAAAGAGGCTACGCGGCGGATCAAGCGCACCGTGGACCGCATCGCTCTCGAAAAGATGGCCAAGACTGCGCCCTCTGACGGCGTGGTGCGCGGCAACCTTTCGCAGATGAATGTGATTGACCTGATGCAGTCGCTGGAAATGGGGCGCAAGAGCTGCCAGCTCAAGCTGAACAATGAGGGCGAAAAGTGCGAAGTCTTTTTTGTCGAGGGGCAGGTCAAACATGCGACTTATGGATCTTTATCGGGAGATGAGGCCGTCTTCAAAGTTCTGCGCTGGACCGGGGGCAACTTCGAACTCAACTTCGAGGGCAAGACCGATCAGGAAACCACGAAACTCAACACTCAGGGCCTGCTGATGGAGGGCTTGCGCTTGCTTGACGAAGCGCAGCGGGATGCAGGCGCGGAGAGTGTGGAAGAGAGCGCTGAGAGCGCGAGTTTGGGAGCCAGCGCCGGTGTGACAAGCACGGCCGGTGTCACCGGCCGGACGGAAGAGGAAGACGATGTCCTCCTCGACAATTGAGGGCTCTGCTTTCACCGCCGCCGTGGTTACGGTCAGCGATTCCTGCGCCCGCGGGGAACGCGTGGATCTCTCGGGGCCGGCGGTGGTTGAAGTCTTGAAGAAGGCCGGCTTTCGCGTAGTGCATACGCAAGTCGTGCAGGACGATTCCATGCAGATTCAGAATGCTCTGGTCCATCTGGCGCTGGAAGTGCGCTTCATCGTGACCACGGGCGGGACAGGGATTGCGCCGCGCGATGTCACTCCGGAAGCGACCGAGGCGATTTGCGATCGTCTGATTGACGGCGTGGGCGAGCGCATGCGGCTTGAGGGCGCCAAGAAAACTTCGTTCGCCGCTTTGAGCCGGGGAGTGTGCGGCGTGCGCGAGAAATCGTTGATTCTGAATCTGCCGGGTAGTCCCAGTGGCGCGGTGGAATCTTTGGAGGCTGTGCTGGATTTGGTGCCTCATGCGCTGAATTTGTTGGATGGGAAAACGGAGCATTCATCCGGGCGCGCAGTTTAGCGGGCCCTCGACAGCGAACAGCAAGTTCCTCACCGGGCTTTCCGCCCGGTTCGGAATGACATCCTGCTTTCCCCTATTTCTTTCTTCCCCTTAGTCCTGTTAGCGGCTGGCTAGGCCGCCGGTGGTTTCGCCGCCGTCTAGCGTATAAACGTGGCCGGTGGCGTAGGCTGCGTCGTCTGACGCCAGATACGCGAACAGGGCCGCTATCTCTTCCGGTTTCGCGTGGCGGCGCAGGGGGATTTTTTGGTTTATCTCTTCCAGCATCGCCTCGGTGTACTCGGCTCTTTGCATAGGCGTGAGTACATAGCCAGGAGCTATGGCGCAGACTCGAACTTTGGGGGCTAGTTCCAGCGCCATGGATTTGGTTAGCTCGATTACAGCGGCTTTGGTCGCGTTGTAGTCGGCATAGTAGGGATAACCCATGATGCCGTTGGTGGAGGCGGTTTGCAGAATCACTCCGGCGCCGCGCTGCCACATATGGCGGGCGGCGGTTTGGGCTACGTAGAAGACTCCGGTGAGGTTGACGGCGATTACCTTGTCCCACTCTTCGGGAGTGATGTCGAGGAAGTTGTGGCGGATGCTGATGCCGGCGTTGTTGATGAGGACATCGACGGCGCCCATGGCGCGGACGGCTTGGGCGAAAGCGGCTTCAACCTGCGTGAGGTCAGTGACGTCGGCGATTATTGCTTCGGAGATTTGCGGGAGTTGGTGACGGATGGATTCGCATGCTTTCGCGTCGCGGTCCAGGATGCAGACTTGTGAGCCTTCTTCGAGGAAGCGGGCGGCGGTGGCCGCGCCGATGCCGCTGGCGCCTCCGGTGATTAGGACTCGTTTGGAGTTCAGGCCTTGCATGTGGTTGTCCTTCAATTTCGCTCAAGCATAACAGGCGGCGGGTGCAGTGGTGACGCAGGCGAACAGCAGGTTCCTCGACTCCGCCGTCGCTTCGCTCCGGCTGCGCTCGGAATGACAAAGTTGGTTCCTCGTCGCTTCGCTCCTCGGAATGACAAAATTTTGAGCGGGACTGAGCTTAGGGCGCGACTGGAAGCCGCGCCCTTTCAAAACAAAATCCTAGTGACCGATCACTACATTGCCGGGCCTTCGGGATAGGCTGGTAGATCCGGCGGACGGGCTGGAAGTTTCTTGGGGTTGGCTTCGATTCGCTGCATGACCTCCTGGATGGCGCGGTCGAGTTGCTCGTCCTTGCCGCGGACTACGTCGTCGGGACGGTCATCCACTTCGATGTCGGGAGCTACGCCATGATTCTCCACCACCCACTTGCTGTTCAAGCCGTAGCGCGAGGCTTCGGGGCGCGTGATGTAGCCGCCGTCGATGAGCGGGATATCGCCGCGGATGCCGCGGACTCCGCCCCAGGTGCGCTCGCCGATGAGCGGGCCGAGTTTGTAGACTTTGAAAAATTCGCTGAAGATGTCGCCGTCGGAAGCGGCGTACTGGTTGGTGATGGCGGCCATGTAGCCGTGGAAAACTACGGGCGGCACGGTGCCGCTCTCCCAGTTGCGGTTCGCATCCATGCCGGCGAGGATGCGGCGCAGGCGCTCGAAGATGAGCTGATCGACGAAACCTCCGCCGTTGTAGCGGACGTCGATGATGAGTCCTTCTTTGCGAATCTGCGGGAAGAATTGTTTAACGAAGGCATTGAGGCCGGCATCGCCCATGTCAGGAAGGTAGATGTAGCCGACGCGGCCGTGAGTGGCGTCGTCGACCTTCTTGCGGTTGGTTTCGACCATGTTGAGTTCGCGAAGCGGATACTCGTCAGGGATAGGCTTGACGGGCACAGTGCGAGCGCCGTCGTCGTTCGGTTTGGAGTTCACGGTGATGGCCGTGGTTTCGTTGGCGGTGTTGACGAGCAGCTCATCGGGCGTGTGCGGAGCGCGCAGCGGCTGGCCGTTGACGGCAAGCAGATAGTCGCCTTCTTTGACGTTGACGCCGGGCTCGGTGAGCGGTGAGCGGGTTTCCGGGTTCCAGTTCTCGCCGGGATAAATCTTCTTGAAGCGATAGCAGCCGGTGGCGGAATCGAGTTCGTAATCCGCGCCGAGCAGGCCCACGTTGACGGGATGCAGGTCAGGCTGGTCGCCTCCGCCCACGTAGGTGTGGGAGTTGGAGAGTTCGCCGATCATCTCTCCCAGAATGTAGGTGAGGTCATAGCGGTTAGCGGCGTAGGGAACCAGCGGAGCATATTTGTCGCGGACCGCCTCCCAGTTCACGCCGTTCATGCTGGGCTCGAAGAAATAGTCGCGCTCCTGGCGCCAGACCTCGTTGAAGATTTGTTTCCATTCGGCGGGCGGATCGATTTCGGCGCGCAGGCCACCGAGGTTGAGCGAACCGTCGCCTACCTTTTTGGGGGCGGCGTCAGGCTTGGCGTCGATGATGCCGTAGGCGCCTTTTGCTTCGTATAGGATTTTGGAGCCGTCGAAAGAGATGGTCCATTTTCCAGTGCCCTCGATCAGAGTTTTCTCTTTGCGCTCTTTGAAGTCGAATGCATGAATGGCGGGTTCTTCGCCGGGAAGCGGGCCAGAAAGGCCTTGTACGGGCTGGGTTGAATAGTAAAGGAAACCTTTCGCTGCGTTCAGGTTCGTGATGCTTGCAGGAGGCACGGGCAGGGCTACGATGCGGTTTTGGAGGCCATCGAGATCGATGTGGAAGTTTTTGGCGACTTCTTTTGACTCTTTGTCTTCCCGAGCCTTGGCTTCTTCCTTCTTGTGCTCCTCAGATTTCTTCCCTTCCGCTTTTTTGTCGTTGTCTTTCTCGGATGCGGAAGCCGTAGGCGCGGGTTCCTCGCGCTTGACGGTGGTTTCATCACTCAGAGCGGGAAACGGCGATGGGGCATCGGCACGCAGGGTCACGAGATAGGGGCGCGTGGTCTTGGGATTGGTGAACTCGAAGTCGAAGCTGCCTAGGACCTCGTTGTAATCGCGATCGGAGAGGAAATACAGGTATTTGCCTTCGGGATCGAAGACCGGGCCGTTGCTGTTGAGAAGATCGCCGGTGACCGCGGTGATTTTCTTGTCGGCGGTCGAGTAGAGATAGACCACGCTGAATCCGCTCTCCAGTTGCTTGTCGTAGGCGATCCACTTGCTGTCGGGAGACCAGGAATAGTTGACGATCTCGTTGTATTTTCCGCGATCCACTTCCACCGGCTTCTTGTCGTTGATGTCGATGTACCAGAGGCGGAGGTCTTTGTCGGCCCAGGCCAGCTTCTCGCTGTCGGGTGACCAGGCGGGAGCAAACTTGAAGCCTTTGTAGCCGCTGGTGATCTGCTGTTCCTTGTCCTTTCCTCGCTCTTTTTCCATGGCCGCTTCTTTGGCGGCGGCTTCTTTGTCTTTTTCCTTCCCTTTGTTGTTGTCTTTATTTGCCGGAGCATTGGCCTCAGCTTCCTTGCCGAGGTCAACGTTGCCCATGCCGTCCTGAGGAGTGATGTAGATCTCGTCTTCGCCGGTGCGGTCGGAAACGAAGGCAATCCAGCGGCCATCGGGAGACCAGGCTACTTCCTTCTCGTGAATGCCGGGGGTGCGGGTGAGGTTGCGCGTGGCGCCATCCTTGGCGGGCACGGTGTAAACGTCGCCACGGGCGGCAAAGACGGCGCGCTTGCCGTCGGGAGCAATGTCAATGTCAGTGATGAGCTTGCTCACATTCGCCCAGTGCTTCATGGTCAGGTCACGCTCGCCGTGCAGCGTGATGGTGAGCTTGGTGGGCTGGTGCGTGGCCAGGTCGAAAAGATAGAGATAGCCGCCGTTTTCGAAGATGATGGCGGAATCGCCGAGGCTGGGCCACATGACGTCGAAGTCGGTGAAGTGGGTGAGTTGCTCGACCTGCTTCGAGCCAAGGTCGTAAGAATATAGATTCAATCGGTGTTCAGATCCGCGGTCGGAGGTGAAGTAGACGGTGTTGCCGTGCCACATGGGGAACGTATCGGTGTAGTCGGTGTGCGGGATCTTCTCCTCGAAAACGTTGTTCTTGATGTCGTAGATGTAAATATCTTGCGCCAGGCCGCCGGTGTAGCGCTTCCAGGTGCGGAAGTTGCGGAAGATGCGGTTGTAGGCGACCTTGCTGCCGTCGGCGTTGTAGGAGAGCAGGCCGCCTTGATCCATGGGCAGAGGCTCAGGCAGTCCACCTGCGATGGAAACTGTGAACTGGCGTTTGACCCAGCCATTGGAGGCGTCGCGCCGCGAAAGGAAGACGATGCGCTGGCTATCCGGCGTCCAGGTAACAACTTCATTGTGAATACCCATGCGATCGTTAAGCGGCTGTGCTCCGCCCTGATAGTAAGTAAGCTGGCGCGGCTGGCCTCCTTCGGCGCTCATGACATAGACGTTGAAGTTGCCATCGTACTGGCCGGTAAAGGCGATCCACTTCCCGTCAGGCGAGAACTTGGGGAAGAGTTCTCGGCCGGGGTGCGTGGTGATGCGGCGCGCGGCACCGCCGCCGGTGGAAGCCAGCCAGATGTCTCCTCCGTAGACGAAGGCGATTTTGTCGCCGTGCACATCGGGGAAACGCATCAGACGGCCTTCTTGCGATTCCTGAGAGACCGCGAGGGTCGCACAGAGCAGGATGATTACGGCAACACAGTTGCGAACCATACAGTTGTGAACCAGGGGCATGATTGCATCCTCATTGGGAGAATAGACAGGCGCGGACAATACGCTCTGGATAAACAGTAGATTGTAGCAAGTTGCGTGAGCCAAGCGTTGGCCGCATAATAACGAGCCAAACGCGCGATCATTGCGTCGCCAAGAAGGCGACACTTCGCGCGGCTCGCCCGGATCCTTCACTGCGCAAAAAACGCTTGTTCAGGATGACAATTAAAGTCCATGACCATGCCCTTCACGCCGAATATTGGACGGATATCGGGGCGATTCGTTAGATCGGGTTGCCGCGATTCGGCAGCCTAAGCGTCGCGGTCATAGGAGGACGTGCCGGACAACTGAGAGCCTTTAAAGACACCACTGCAGGCCCACGCACACACTTCGCGGTTTCTCAAGCCTGAAGTTGGTTTGAGCGGGCGAGTTCGACATTTCTCACGGGGGTGGCCCCACCCTTGCGCCTTCTGCAAGGGTGGGAATCCCGAAGGCTAGTGCACCTGCGGCCCGTTCTGCAGCGATGCCGCCGTCGAATCTGACTCGTCGGCCTTCTCTACCTGATGCAACTTGGGCTGCGCCCTTTGCCAAAGCAGGCGCGCATCAGAAGCGGCATTGGGGAATGCCTCCATCGATTGCGTGTTTCCCGGCTCGAGGATGATATCGACGCGCCGATTGTAGGCCAGCCACGTCGCCTTGGCCTTGTGCGCCATCCACTTGTCCGGTTTTTCCGCGTCCTGTTTCTGGAGCTTCGACACGTCGCTCCGGGTCAGCTCCTGTTTCTTTCCTTCGGCGCGAATCTGAATCTTGTCCGCCGAAATGCCCTGCGCCACCAGGTAGTTTCTTACCAGCGTGGCGCGTCGTTCGCTGAGCTTCAGGTTGTAGCTCTGCGGCCCGCGAATGTCGGCGTGTCCCACGACCATGAGCGTGGCATTATCTTTAGCGTATCCCTCGTGGTTCTTGAAGCGATTCGCGGCCTGCCTCAGTTCCGCCTTCTCGCTCGCGACCAACCCCACCTTGGGATGTGAGTGCTGCGGATAATTCGACGGATAGAAAATGCTGGCCAGGGTGACCGGCGGTGCGGGATCGATGGAACCGACAACGTGGATCGCGGCCGTTTTGGTGGTGGTTCCGCCGCATGGGTTCGAAGCCGCCAGGGTGTAGTTCACGGTTTCGTTCACCGGGCCGACGGCGATTTGCGCCGGCTGCGGCGTAACGGTCTTGCTGCCGCTTAAACTCTCCGTCCCGAGCGGAGTAATTGTGACCTGATTGGCATACTTTGCCGACCAGTTCAGCGTGACCGGCTCATCCTGGACCACTTTGTCGCCAATCTTATGGAAGTGAATTTCCTGCTCGTTCGCGGTAAGGGTAACGATGGGTTGCGAATTCACATCGACGGTCGCCGTTCGCGTAGCATCGCCGCCTGGACCTTTCGCAACCAGTTCATAGACTGTCGTCTTCTTCGGAGAAACGCTGCGGCCCCCGCTGTCGGGAACACTGCCCACGTTCGTAATCGAGACGGCCACGGCATCGGCGGAATGCCAGTTCAATTGCGCGGAATTTCCGCACTCAAGCGGTGTTGATTGCGCCGTAAGATCGGCCGTAACGGGAGCAATAGGAACAGTGGCGCTGGCGATTCCGGCCTCGAAGCGAGGCTCGGGGCCCATCTTGTCGCCTTCGGCCCAGTTCCTGGTTTTCATTTTGCCATTCTTGTCGAGGTAAACGGTGACCTGCTCACCGGCCTTCACCGCGACCGGCCCGGACCAGATGGTGTTGCCTTCGCGCGTCACAGTCACGTTATACGTTCCCGGCTTCACGAGAAGGCGCTGATGCCAGATCCAATTCCAGTCGAATTCATCGACGTGGCCGACAAAATAGTCCGGCGTGGTGCCATTGAGCAGCACCGCGGCACGGGGATGGCCCTTCAATTCAATGTCCCCGAAAGGTCCGGAAACTTTCTCGCCCGACTTCTGCAAGTCGAAATCGAGGTCGTTTGTCTTGCCCGAGTCGATCTGCACCGTTTTGGTAACCGGCAGGTATCCATAATTATGCACGCTGACCTCGTGCGAGCCAGCGGTGAGATGGATGGTCTGGCTACCGTCGCGGATGGCCTTGCCATCCACGAAAACGTAGGCCTGCTTGGGATGCACGTGGACCTTGAGTTTGCCGGTGTCGTTGTTGTCGGCAAATGCTGGAAGCGTGATGAGCGAAAAAACGAGAACTGCAAGAAATGCAAAGCGCCCAGAAGCGGCGGTGAACATCGGAATCCTCCTTTACGGCGATGCTGTGCGGGCAGGGTCGCTGCAGGACGGTCGAGGCCGCGGCAGCGACAGGGCGGGCGGAAAGCTCCAAGCCGCTCCCTCTTGCGATTGCTTACGCCTTTCTGACACAAAACGACGGAATCAAGGGCGAGTCGAGGAAACAGCCCGCAAAACTTCACGCCGGTGCAACTACTGCCTCAGCTAGATAGATGCCAACGGAGAATCCGAGTTGTATCGTACAACGATATTATCTATATCGCTCAACGATATATTAGGGGGGCGTTGTGCGCCCATCTTTATCGGTTTTTTGCGGTTTAGGCGGACGGTTCCGCACTTTCTCGTTGCCCCTCCTGCGGAAACCGCTAACCTGATGATTCTAAAGATTCGGGGTAGGGAGGGGTGGGGACAATAAGGCTAAAAAATCCTAGATCGGCTTCCCGCGGAAGAAATAGATCAGCTCGATGACCAGGATGATTACGACCATCAGCTCGAGGACGAAGGCGCGGCTTTGGTTGAATTCGTCGACCATGAAGCGGTAAAGCTCTTCGGAGGTTTGCAGTTTTTGCTGGACCAGATCTTTGTAGTCGGGCACGCCGACTTTTGCGGCGGCCAGCTTGTAGAGGCGGGCGGAGAACATGTCGCTTAGGAACTTGATGGCGTTGTCGGCGCGTTCGGTCAGTTCGTTTACGTCGAGCAGGACGGTCTGGAGTTTCGAGGCAGCGCGGGCGGTGCGCCATCGCGACCAGAGGCCGTGGCTTCCGCGGTCGAGGAAGGCGTAGACCTGTTCGAGCTGTTTGGTGAGCAGTTCGTCGTAGTGGCGGAACTCGAGCAACTGCGAGTTGGCGTATTGCAGAAGCTGGACGACGGTCTCGGCGCCGGCCGGACTGTCGTAGATGAAGGCGGCGTTCCATCCGATGACGGCGAGGTCGTTGGGATAGTAGGAGATGCGCGATTGCAGAATTTCCTGGCGCTCGCCGTCGGAAAGGGGCTGGTTCTCGCCGCGCACGACTTGCGAGATGAAATCTCCGCGAGAAGTCAGGAGATCAGCGGCGGAGGGTGAGCCGGCAATCTCGCGCAGGTGGAAGATGAAATAGTCCTCTTTCAACCATTCGCCGGTATAGGGCTTGACCAGCGCGGGCGCGGCGCGCTCGAGTTTTTGCTTGACGATGCGAGTGGCGAGGCTTTCGAAGTTGGTGTCCCAAACCCAGCGGCTGGAAAGTTGCACCAGCTTGTCCCAGTCGCCGGAGAACGGCAGCTCGAAGATCACGCTGACTACGCCGTAGTCGAAGTACTTGATGTCGCCCTGGAGCCGCTCGCCGCTCTCTAGAACCAGAGGTTCGAGGACTTCCTCAACGGGAGGGCGCTGGAAACGGACGTAGCCGGGAGCTACGTGCTTGAAGCTGGCATCGGCGGTGCGGGCGCCGAGGATTTGGCGAAGCTGGTCGAGGCGAATCTCTTCGCAAACATCGAACTGGATCAGGACGAGGACCGAGCCGCAGAGGGGCGCGTCCTGGGGCTTGGCGGCTACCAGGGTGGGCAGGGCCTCGGCAGGGACCTTGCCTACGGCTGGGGCGGTGATGGTGAGTTCATGATCCATAACTTCGGGATCCGTAAATTCCTGGTTGAGAATCCTAGCTCCCGTGGAGGAGCGACGAGACATCTATTGTCCCAGAAGAAATGCAATCTGGCGAGGGGTGGGGGATAGCATCCAGCTATAAAATTGGGTTAAATGGTGTAGAATCAACGTCTTTTGGATAGCTTCCATAGAAGCGCTCCGCCCGCTGCCATGGCCGCTAAACCCAGGCCGGCACGCTTCATGGACTGGAAGACCTCGGCTTCGCGTTGGTTATTGCTGGCTGACTCGGGATAGGGGCTAGACTCGGGCGCGCTTTCGCCATTGAGCGCCATCTGGAGGACTTCGGCGAGGTGCAGGGCATGACGGGGCGAGCATTGGGAGATCTGTTCGCGGCAACTGAAGCCGTCGGCGATGATCAGCCAGTCGGGCGGGGCTTGGCGAACCGCAGGCAGGAGTTCGAGTTCGCCGATAGCCACTGAGACGTCGTATTTGTCATGCTCGAAGCCGAAAGAGCCGGCCATGCCGCAGCAGCCGGGAGCGGGACTTTGGAAATCGATGCCGAGGCGGCGCAGGACGGCCTCTTCGGCGGTCATCTTCATGATGGATTTGTGGTGGCAGTGGCCGTGGAGGAGCGCGTGGCGGTCGAGGCGCGGCAGGGGAAAATCCTTTGCGCTGGTTTCTAAGAATTCGCTGAGCAGGAAGGTCTGGCGCGACAGGGCTTGCGCGCGTTCGTCGTGAGGAAAAAGGTTGACGAGTTCGTCGCGGAAGACGGCGACGCAACTCGGCTCGAGGCCGACGATGGGAATTCCGGCTTCGATTTCGGGCGAGAGTTCGTCGAGGATCTGAAGCAGGAGGGATTGGGCACGATCGAGCATGCCATGGTCGTAGAGCGGGCGTCCGCAGCAAAGGTTGGCCCGCGGGACGATGACCCGGAAGCCTGCGGCTTCGAGGACTTCGACGGCGGCTTTGGCGATGCCGGGCTGGAAATAGTTTGTGAAAGTGTCAGGCCAGAGTAGAACCGGCGTTGCCTCGGGGGCTAAAGCTCCCACGGAAAGCGGGGACTCAATCGCAGCGCTGGAAGCGCTGCGCCACCCAAAACCATTTCTTTCGACTCCCTGTGCGCAAACTGTACGCCTCCGGTAGAACCAGGTTTTGAAAGTCTCTGGAGCGAAGGCCGGGACGGTTCGCTGCCTGGGGATTCCGGCGACGAGCTTGGATATGTCGCGCAAGAATGGCAGTTGAGTTGTCAGATTGACTAGGCCCGGCACATGCGATGCAACCCGCGCCCACAGGTCGATGTTGCCGAAAGCGTAAGCGCTGCGCGGGCGCACGCGGCCCTCGTAGTAATGAGAAAGAAACTCGGATTTGTAGGTGGCAACGTCGACTCCGACCGGGCAATCGCTTTTGCATCCCTTGCAGGCGAGGCAGAGGTCGAGCGAATGCTTTACTTCCTCGCTCCGCCAGCCATCGCGGATCACCCCATCTTTTCGGCCTTGGCCCTGCGTCATCTCCCAGAGCAGGTGGGCGCGGCCGCGCGTGGATTGTTCTTCTTCGTGCGTGGCGCGATAGCTGGGGCACATCAGTCCGCCTTCTTCGCGGCGGCATTTGCCCACGCCCACACAGCGCAGCGTGGCCTGGGCAAGGCTGCCGTGGTCGGCGGCGAATTGGAAATTGGTTTTCGGTTCCCAAGGAGAATAGTCTGCGCCGAGACGTAGATTCTCGTCGAGCTTGTAAGGCTCGATCAGCTTGCCGGGATTCATCTTCCATTCGGGATCCCAAGCTGACTTGAATTCGCGGAAGGCCTGGACGAGTTCCGGGCCAAACATTTTCGGAAGCAATTCGCCGCGGCTCTGGCCGTCACCGTGCTCGCCGGAGATGGAGCCGCCGTAACTGACCACGAGGTCGGCCGCTGCTTCCATAAACTTGCGGAACTTGGCGATGCCGTCTTTCGATTGCAGATCGAAATTGATGCGGTTGTGCACACAGCCGTGGCCGAAGTGGCCGTAGAGTGCGCCTTTGTAGGCGAAGTCGGCCATCATCTTGCGCAGATCGCGGAGATAGCCGCCAAGTTTTTCCGGGGCGACGGCAGCATCTTCAAAGCCCTCCCAGTTGAGCGGTTCTCCGGGCACGTGAGACGTAGCGCCGAGGCTTGATTCGCGAACTTCCCACACACGCTTAGCTTGCTGCTTGTCGGTGTAGAGCCGCATGTTGGGAGGATTTGCGCTGCGGCCTAGCGCCTCCACCAGGCCACGCGCCTGGGATTCGGCCTCCAGCGCGGTTTCGGCGCCGAATTCGACCATTAGCCATCCGCCACCTTCCGGCAGGAGTGCGAGGCCTTCGGAGTTGATCCGTTTCTTTCGGGTATAGCCGACTAAAAGTTCGTCGAAGCCCTCGAGGCCGATGGGCTTGTGCCCCATGATTTCGGGTACATGGTCGGCGCACTGATAAATGTCAGGATACGCGACGACAACCAGCACGCGCTCTGGTGGGCTTTTTACGAGGCGGCAAGTTGCTTCGAGAATCGTAACGCAGGTTCCTTCGGAGCCGACGAGTGCGCGGGCCACGTGGAATCCATTCTCGGGCAGAAGATAGTTCAAGTTGTAGCCGGAGACACGGCGTGGAATATTGGGAAAACGCTGGCGGACCTGATCGCCGTAGGCGGCGGCGATGGATTTTAGTTTGGTATAGATTTCGGCGCGGCGTCCGCCAGAGGCACCGATGCTATCGAGTTCAGCACTGGACGTGGCGCCAACTTTCATGCGGACGCCGTCGTAGGTGAGGACTTCGAGTGCTTCAATGTTGTCATCCGTCTTGCCGGCCATGACGGAATGCACGCCGCAGGAGTTGTTGCCGATCATGCCGCCGAGAGTGCAGCGGTCGTGCGTGGCGGGGTCGGGTGCGAAGGTGAGGTGGTGCTTTTCGGCGGCGGCGCGGAGAGTGTCGAGCACGACTCCCGGCTGTACGCGGGCGATGCGGCGCGCGGGATCGATTTCGAGAATCCTCGCCATGTACTTCGAAAAGTCGAGGATGACGGCGACATTGCAGCATTGCCCGGCGAGAGACGTGCCGCCGCCGCGGCAAAGCAGGGGCGCGCCGTAAGCGCGGCACAGGGCTACCGTGGCGAGAACATCGTCGTCATCGCGGGGAAGCACGACCCCGATGGGAACCTGGCGATAGTTGGATCCATCGGTGGAGTAGAGAGCGCGTGTACTGCGGTCGAAGCGCACGTCACCGAGAAATCCGCCGCGAAGGTTGGAACGCAGGGCTTCGGCTAGTCCGGCGGAGTCTACGTGCGCGGACTTCGAGGCTTGAGCGAGTTCGGCGAATGGTTCTGGCATGCGTGTGGCGCTCTTCTGTTCGTCCGGCGCGAGTATACCGCAGATGCCGTCAGGACGGCGCCGCTACAAGATCAACTCCACAGCCGCGTCAGGTAATCGGTCATCGTTAGTCCCAGCAATAGGAAAAGGAAAAACAACGCCGAAATTATGACCAGCTTAATGAGCTTTTCGCCGGCATGCCACACGTGCATGAAGAAGAGCGCGACCAGTGTTGCTTTGATGGTGGCGATGGTAAGGGCAATCGCGGCGTTAAAGGGGCGCAGGTCGATGAAGGCAACCTTATACGTTACATAGGTGAATACCAAGAGCGTAGCCCAGATCACGAAGTAGGTTTTCGGCGGCGACGATTGTGAATGTTCAGACATAACAAGCCTCAGATATAACTACGGGTGCCGGTCGATCAGGTAGAGCAACGGAAACAGATAAATCCAGATGATGTCGACGAAGTGCCAATACAGCCCGCCGATCTCGACCGGAGTGTGCCACTCGGGGGTGAAGCGGCCTTTCCAGGCCATGGTCAGGAGCCAGGAGAAAACGCCCAGGCCCACAATCATGTGCAGCGCGTGCAAGCCAGTCATGACGAAGTAGAGAGAAAAAAATAGCTGCGCGTGGCGCGGGTTGGCGTACTGGCCGGGATGTCCGGGAATCGGCACCTTCTCGAAACTGAAAGACGCGCCCGGTACGTGATGCTCTTCGAACTTGTCTTTGTACTCGACGCCTTTGATTCCGAGGAAAACAAAACCGAGAAGCATGGTGACCGTGAGCATGCCGATCAGCAGCGTGCGGCGGGCAGTTTGCGCGGCCCAGACCGCGAGAACTACGGTCAAACTGCTGCAGATGAGCACAGCCGTGTTGGTGGCGCCGAGCGTAGCGTCGATGGATTTGCTGGCGGCGGCGAAATCGTCAAAGTACTTGAGGCGATAAACCAGATAAGCGCAGAACAGGCCGCCGAAAAACATAACCTCGGTGCCGAGGAAGACCCACATGCCCAGGCTGGCGGCATCGCGCTGCTGCTGCGGTTCGGCGAAGTGGTGCAAGAGCGCCGGATTGTGCTCTTCGGTGTGAAGGCCGGTTGCGGTGGAGCTATCGGGCAACGGGAACCTCCTCGCTGTGGGGCGCGTCCAACTCCTCGTAGTTATAGGCTTCCCAAGTCACCACGGGGTCTTCTTCGAAATTAAAAGTCGGCGGCGGTGAGGCTGTCTTCCATTCGAGTCCGGCGGCGTTCCACGGATTATCGGATGCCGGTTTGCCGTACCGCATCGACCAGAGGAAATAAAGCATGGGCAAGAGATATCCGACGCCTAAGACTGTAGCACCGGCGGTCGACAGCACATTCAACACCTGGAACTCAGGCATGTGGCTGTAATCGTAATAACGCCGCGGCATGCCCATGTAACCGAGCAGGAACTGCGGGAAGAAGGTGAGATTAAAGCCGATGAAAACGATCAGCGCAGCCAGGCGCGCCCAACCTTCGGGATACAGCTTGCCGGAAATCTTGGGCCACCAGAAATGCATTCCTCCGAGATAGCCCATGACCGCGCCTCCGACCATGATGTAGTGGAAGTGAGCTACGACGAAGTAGGTGTCGGTGACGTGGACATTGATGCCGAGCGCGGCGAGAAATAATCCGGTGAGGCCGCCGATGGTGAAGAGCCCGAGGAAGCCGAAAGCGTAAAGCATGGGCGCATCGTAGTGGATGGAGCCCTTGTAGAGAGTGGCGGTCCAGTTGAAAACTTTGATGGCGGAGGGAACGGCGACAGCGTAGCTCAACAAAGAAAATACCAGAGCGGCGTAGACTGACATTCCGGCCACAAACATGTGGTGAGCCCAGACCAGAAATCCGAAGACGGCAATTGCAATCGACGAAAAAGCCACGAAGCTGTAACCGAAGATGCGCTTGCGCGAGAAGCAGGCGATGATCTCGGTGACGACTCCCATCGACGGCAGAATCATGATATAGACGGCGGGATGGGAATAGAACCAGAACAGATGCTGGAAGAGTAGCGGATCGCCGCCGAGTTTAGGATCGAAGATGCCAAGGTGCAGAGCGCGTTCGGCCGCGACCAGCACAATGGTCACAGCGATGACCGGCGTCCCCAGAAGCTGAATGATGCTGGTGGCGTAGTGCGCCCAGATAAACAGGGGCAGGCGCGACCAGGTCATTCCGGGTGCGCGCATGCGATGGATGGTGACGACAAAGTTCAGGCCGGTGAGGATGGAAGAGAATCCCGCGATGAAAATCGCGATTCCGGCTTCAACAACTTTCGTGTTGGAGAAGTTGGTGCTTAAGGGCGCGTAGAACGTCCAGCCGGTGTCGACGCCGCCGGTCAACATGCAGTGCAGCATCAACACGCCGCCAATGATGTAGAGATACCAGCTCAGCAGGTTGATGCGGGGGAAGGCGAGATCTTTCGCCCCGATCATCATGGGCACGAGAAAATTGCCGAGTGTGGCGGGGATGGAAGGAATCAGGAAAAAGAAGATCATCACCATGCCATGCATGGTGAAGAGCTTGTTGTAGGTATCGGCCTGGACCAGGTCGCCCGCAGGAGTGAGCAACTCGAGACGGATGAGCAGCGCGAAGAACCCTCCGATGAAAAAGAAGAACGTTATGGAGATGAGGTAGAGAAGTGCGATGCGTTTGTGGTCGGTGGTGAGCAGCCAGGACCACACTCCATACTTCGTGTTCAAGTAATTCTCGCGTTCCACTGGTTGAGCTATTGCTGTAGGCATACTTATTGCACCTGACTTCGATTTGCATTCGTTTGGGCCGGCGCGGCCGCGCTGGCGCTGGTTTTCACCGCCTCGCCTTTCGCTGCGGCAATCGACTTGATATAGGCGACCAGCGCGTTTACTTGCTCTTCGCTCACCAATCCTTGAAATGTTGGCATAATGGGCTGGAATCCCTTCACCCGCTTCGCGCCGGGGTCGAGAATGCACTCGCGAAGATAGTTTTCATCGGCGGTAACGGTGCGGCCGTCTTCGAGCTGAACCGGCTTGCCGAAAACTCCGTGCAGGTTGGGACCGCGGCCTTGAATGTCCGAGCGGTGACAAGTCGAACATCCTAGTTCAGCAAAAATCTTCTGGCCCGTCGCCGAGAGCGGACCGGTGGAACCGCCATTGATCCACGCTTCATACTGAGCCGGTTCCAGCACCACGATCGAGCCGACCATCCCGGAGTGCTGTGTGCCGCAATACTCCGCGCAGAACAGGTGATAGGTGCCGGGCTTGGTAGCGCGAAACCATTCCACGGTGTAGCGGCCCGGCAGCACGTCCTGCTTGATGCGGAAAGCAGGGATATAGAAGCTGTGGATCACGTCCTGCGAAGTCATGATCAATTTCACATCGCGTCCCACGGGGACGTGCAATTCGTTGATCTCGCGCTGGCCCTCCGCGTGCTCTACCTTCCACATCCATTGTTTTGCGACCACATACACGTCGGTCGAATCGCTGGGCGGAGTGCGCTCTTTGAAGTACACCACTGCGCCCCAGGCGAAGATGACCATGAAGATGACGAATGGGATGGTGCTCCAGGTAATTTCGAGGGCATGAGAGCCTTCGATTTGCACAGCGCGAACTCCGGGGCGATGACGGAAGCGGGCGGCGAAATAGATGAGGCAGACGAAGATCAGCAGGGTCATCATCCCGGTGACGATCAGCAGGAAAATATAGAGAGCGTCCACGTTGCGCGCCATGGTGGAGGCTTGCTCCGGCCATAATGGAAAATTATTGAGCATACCTTGTCTTTGTTTCCGTCTTCGCCGTCTTCCTGGCTATCGAAAGATCCAGCCGCCACAAAATGAAAAAAAGAATGCCCAGGATAAGAATTGTTGCCGCCCCCGCGAGCCGCAGAATGTTGGCTACCATCGCGCCGTATTTTCCAGTCTCGGGATTGTAGTGATAGCAAAAGAGCAACACCGCATCCACGGCGTTGCCGATCTTGTCTTGCGAGGCCTCCACCAATCCCAAGCGCAAATCTTTTGGAGGAAAATCCACGCCGTAGAAATAGCGCGAGATGCGGCCTTGCGGCGTGAGCACCATGATGGCAGTGGCATGCGCGTACTGGTTGGTTTTGGGGTCGTATTGATACTGGAAGCCTACAGCTTTGGTGAGGGCGTTGATCGCATCCGGCTGGCCGGTGAGGAAATGCCAGCCCGCGGCGGCATTGGCTCGGCCGTATCGATCGACGAAGTCCTTCTTTTTAGCGGCGGCCATCTCTGGAGTTTCGCGGGGATCGAAGCTCACGGTGACCACGTCGAATTCATT
Source organism: uncultured Acidobacteriaceae bacterium (assembly GCA_963832755.1). GTDB lineage: Bacteria > Acidobacteriota > Terriglobia > Terriglobales > Acidobacteriaceae > Sulfotelmatobacter. Next base: position 179,328 of record CAWHVM010000002.1, read on the forward strand.
GCCCACATCGAACTTTATCAGGCGCATGGCGCTGGCGAGCCCGGCCAGAGCCTCGCCGCAAAGCATGGTGCAGTTGTAGTAAACCAGGTTGAGGATCAGGGGCTTGCGGCCGAAATAATCTCCAAGCTTCACGGTTTTGCCGGTATCGTCGCGGAATGTGAGATCGGGGGGCACCTGCGCGTTCAGGTGTTGCTCGATGCCGACATTCTCCAATCGCGGAGGCCGCGTGTTCGCTGGAGGAGACGTTATGCCGTTATTCATCTGCCCCCAGGCGGAAGCAGCCAGCAAAGCGATGGCCAGCAACACGCGGGCGGCGCAAATCGAATTGTGCTTCTTACAGCTCACTTTTTTTCACCCTTTCTAGTTGTCCCGGTTTCGCCGGTTGGGCTCGCAGCAGCGCCGCTGGCTGCCGCTTGCGGTCGTACAGGCAACCCCCGCTGCACGATTAATTCCATGGCGCGCTCGATGGGGATATGCACCGTGCAGGCTTTTTCATCCACCCAACCATAGCTGTACAGCTCTTTGTCTTCGTTGACGATGATTCCGTTGAGTTGGCCGCGCTCGTCTTCCTCCAGCTTTGGGTTAGGGAAAACGCTCTGCGGATATCCGGGAGCGATGTGGCGCGTGTCGGCCGGCACATTGGTGACCAGCGGATTCACCGGAGGTTCCAAAGCTTTTGCGCGGTGGTCGAGGTATGAGAAGAGGCCTCGCAGACCGAGAATGCACAACAGTACTACCACACCGAGGCCGAGGTAGAAATACAGAACGGCGGATGCCTGAAGGTCCTGGTGCTCGTAGCTTCCGTGCCCAGTCGTGCTTTCGTGTTTGGTTTCGTCGCTCATTTCTCGCTACGTGTTACACATGCGTTTCATGTACCGGCTGCAGAACTTCGTGAGCATCCTTGTCATAGACTGGCAGAAGCGGCAGGGAAGCCAGGTTGCGGAAAAAATACCAAAGCCAGATACCGCCGATGGCGACGGGTACGACAACGTCTGCCAAGGTGACAACCAGCGTCTTGGAGAAATTGGGTTCGATGATCCAGAACAGATCGAGATAGCGCATCAGCATCAGCCACACCGCGACCCAGACCAGCTTTCGAATGTTGCGTTTGAAGGGGCGCGAAAGCAACATGGCGAAAGGAATTGCGAAATGGAACAGCACCAGAATTAAACCGATGTAACCCCAACCGCCATTCAGCCGCTTCAGATAAAAAGTGATTTCCGCCGGCAGGTTGCCCGCCCAGATGATGAGCCATTGCGAAAACGAGAAGTACGCCCAGACCATGATGAAGGTCAGCATCCACTTGCCGTGGTCGTGGACGAAATCGGGCTTTAACATCTCCGACATGGGTTTGTAGTTGAAGAGGATGCGCTCGACCACCACCGCAAAACACATCGCCGACAGCACTTCGCCGATGAGAATGATCAGGCCGAAGATGGTCGAGATCCAGCTGGGGTCGAGCGACATGACCCAGTCGATCGCAGCGAAAGAGATCGTGAATCCGTAGAGGATGAGGCCGGGGCCGCTGACCCCTTTGAAACGGCTGCTGTTGTCCGGAGCGCTGGGACTGTCGGACTGCTTCGACCATTTCGAGAGCAGGAATGAAAGCAGGTTCCAGATCGCGAAATAAACTACGGCGCGAATAACGAAGCCGTTCACCGTGAGATACGTTTGCGTGATCTGTTCCAGGTGCTCGCGCAGATGTTTGTCTTCAATATTGCTGAGGGGCTGCGCCCAGATGTAGAGCCGGTGGATGCCGAGTATGACGGGAATGAAGAGAACCGCCAGCAGCGGGAGTGTGCGCATGGCCGCTCCCAGGATGCGGCGGATCACTGTGCCCCAGCCGCCTCCGGTGAGGTGGCGAATCATGAGAATCGCCATGGAGCCGAGCGCGACCCCCAGCCAGCACATGAAGCCCAGCAGGTACGCGCGATAGAACTCGTCGGGCCGGGTGAAGGCCAACCCTACCGCGATCACTGCGAAGACGACGCCGATCACGAGCGAGCGCTGCGATATCTTCTTCACCACCGCGGGCGCCATTAGATCGAGATGTGGAGTGGCCGCGGCGCTCATTTCTTTTCTTCTTTCTGGGCTTCGGTGGATGAACTTGTCTCAGGTTCAATCACGGGCAGCGTTGCTCCCGAGCCCGGCTGTCCGCGGAACACCGGCGGTTCTGACGGAATCGCCTGTCCCGCGGGCACGTCGGCCCGGGTCGCGTTCTGGCTGAGTTGCAGGGCGCGAATGTAAGCCACAATCTTCCAGCGGTCCTCGGGTGGAATCTGCGACGCGTAATCGGGCATGATGCCGAAGCCGTTGGTGATCACGTCATAGAAATAGCCGAGCGGAGCTTTTTGCAGACGCGGAATGTGATAAGACGGCGGCTTGCGCGCAAAACCGCGTGAAGGGACGAAGCCGTTGCCGTCGCCGAGAAGCGAGTGACACGGCGAGCAATAGATGTTGTAGCGTTCGCGTCCGCGATCGAGAACTTCTTTGGTTACAGGGAAAGGCATGTAGTCGCCGGGAGTGGTGCCGGTCTTGCCGGTGTAAAAATAAGTGTCTTCATACAACTGACCACGGGCCACCGTGCCTTCGACCGGCGGGCGCTCGGAGCGCTGGTCGGTGAAAAAGTCGCTACGGGAGAGCGGATTCTGCTTCGGCTGCACGTGCATGTCGAGGCGGCAGGCGGAGAACAGGGTCATCGCCGACAGCACAAGCCCCAGTGCCGGGAAACCCCATGCTCGCGACTTCCGTGGGCGGCCGTCTTTTGAGGTGGGACACCGGTCGTTCGAGAAATGAACCGGCATTTGGCGGAGGCGCGGCATTTTAGCTGGGCACCTCCGAGATCGAACGCGGCTCCAGGCCTTGCAGAAAATCAAGCGTGCCCGCCGGATCGTACTTCGGATCGGAAGAAAATACGATCAAGAAAAAGCGGTCTTTCGATGCCGACGAGAAACGCGGAACGTTGAACACGGGATGATAAGGCATGGGCAAGCCATTCAGAGCCAACATGCCGAAGACGGCCGAAATGCCGGCAAAAAGGATCGTCATCTCAAAAGTAATGACGATGAAGGCGGGCCAGGAATGCGGGGGCTTGCCGCCGATGTTGAGCGGATAATCTACCGCAGACATCCACCATTGCATCAGGTAGCCGGTAAGGCCGCCGACTATGCCGCCGATCAACACCACGAGCGGAACTTCATCGCGATAAAAACCAATTTCTTCAGCCAGCCCCTCGATGGGAAACGGACTGTAGGCGTCGATCTTTCTGTAGCCGGCCTGATGCGTCTTTCGTGCAGCCTCAACCAACGAAGTCGCCGAATCGAACTCCGCCATAATTCCGTACATGCGTTCGCGCTTCATTCCTTCACCTCCGCTTCCGGCAGCAGCGTGCGCATTTCAAAAATCGAAATCGCAGGCAGCAGGCGCAGGAATAGGAACATTGCAGCCAGGAACATGCCGAGGGTGCCGATGAAAGTCATCCAATCCCAGCGCGTGGGGTAATACATTCCCCAAGACGAGGTGAGGAAGTCGCGGTGCAGGCTGACCACGATGATGATGAAGCGCTCCAGCCACATGCCCACCAGGATCACGCCGGAAAGCAGGAACAGCGCCAGCGGACTGGTCCGCAGCTTTCTAATCCAGAGCAACTGGGGAATGAAAATGTTGCAGGTGAGCAGGGCCCAGTAGGGGATCGCGTAGGGCCCATGCAGGCGGTTCCATAGCGTGAACGCGTCGTAACGGTCACCGCTGTACCAGCCCATGAAAGCCTCGATGCCGTAACCGTACGCGACGATCAATCCCGTGGCCAGCATCACCTTTGCCGAGTTCTGCAGATGGCGCTCGGTGATGAAATCTTCCAGCCCATAGATTTTGCGGATGGGAATCGCGAGCATCAGCACCATGGCGAATCCGGAATAGATGGCGCCGGCGACGAAGTACGGCGGGAAAATAGTCGTGTGCCAGCCGGGGACGATGCCGATGGCGAAATCAAAACTCACGACGGTGTGAACCGAGAGCACCAGCGGCGTGGCTAATCCGGCGAGCAGCAGGTACGCAGTTTCGTAGCGATGCCAGTGCCGCGCCGACCCGCGCCAGCCCATCGACAGCATGCCGTAGACGATTCTTACCGCGGGATGCGTGGCGCGATCGCGCAAGGTCGCGAAGTCGGGAATCAGACCCATGAACCAGAACAGCGCCGAGATGGTGGCGTAAGTTGAGACCGCGAAAACGTCCCACATCAGCGGGCTGCGGAACTGCGGCCACACGCCCATGGTGCTGGGATAAGGAAACAGCCAGTAAGCCAGCCAGGGCCGCCCAACGTGGATGGCAGGAAAGATTCCGGCGCAGGCCACGGCGAACAGCGTCATGGCTTCTGCGAAGCGGTTGATGGAATTGCGCCACGACTGCCGCAGCAAAAGAAGAATCGCGGAGATCAATGTGCCCGCGTGGCCAATGCCGATCCACCACACGAAGTTGACGATGGCGAAGCCCCAACCGATCGGAATAGTGTCTCCCCAAATCCCGATGCCTTTCAGGAAGAGATAGCCGATGGCGTAGAGCATCATCATTGTCAGCAGAAACGCGATGCCAAAACCCGTGAACCATCCGTTCGACGCAGGACGCGTCAGCACAATCGCGCTGATTTTTTCCGTGACCGTGCCGAAGGTGTAGCCCGGCTCGATTACCGGAGCTTGCGTCGCTTTGTATTGCTCGTCCATGCTGCTTTCTCTGCCGCTATGATCCCTGAAGTCTTGTCATCCTGAGCGAAGCCGTTTTTCAGGCGTAGCGAAGGATCTCAGTCTCCACGGCTCTATCCGCGCTTCAGCTCCGGATTCGGATTACTCACTTCCGCCAAATAAGTCGTCCGCGGGCGAGTGTTCACTTCGCCCAGCAAACTGTAATTCCGCGCCTGCGCTTTCAATTTCGAAACTTTGCTGTCCGGATCGTTGATGTTGCCGAATATGATCGCGCCCGCCGGGCACGATTGCTGGCACGCAGTTTGCAATTCGCCGTCGGCGATTTTGATTTGTTTGCCTTCGCGCACCGAGGCGGTTTCGGCGTCGATGCGGTGCTCGCTGATGCGCTGCACACAGTAGCTGCACTTTTCCATCACGCCACGGCTGCGCACGCTGACATCAGGATTGCGCATCATCTTGTACTGTGGCGTAGTCCAGTCCTGAAACAGCAGGAAGTTGAAGCGCCGCACTTTGTAGGGACAGTTGTTCGAGCAATACCGCGTGCCCACGCAGCGGTTGTAGACCATGTCATTCAGGCCTTCGCTCGAATGATTGGTCGCGCCCACCGGGCAAACCACTTCGCAGGGCGCGTTCTCGCACTGCTGGCACGGCACCGGCTGGAAGAACGCTCTCGGATTATCGCGATCGCGCGCGGCTTCATCAGGATACTGATAGTACGTATCGATGCGGATCCAGTGCATGTGGCGGCCGATGGCGCACTGCTCCTTGCCGACGACGGCAATATTATTTTCCGACTGGCATGCGATCATGCAGTTGTTGCAGCCCACGCACGAGTTTAGGTCGATCGCCATGCCCCAGGCGTAGTCTTCTTCTTTGTAGGGATAGGGCTTGTAAAGCGTGAGTCCGGGCGCCGGCTCTTCGCCTTCCTCTTTTGCGAAGTTGGGATCCTTGCGGTATTCCTCGAGCGCCGTTTCGCGGACCAGCGGACGATGATCGCCGTTGGGCGTGTCCATCGACTGGTAGCCCTGGGTCGAGGCGAGAACGTATCTGTCGCCAGTCTTGCGGATCTGCAAGCCGGTTGCGAACCAGGGGGCGGCGCTCGTGCGCAGCGCATACGCATTGAAGCCCTGCGCGGTGCCGACGCGGCCGGCGCGAGTGCGCCCGTAACCGAGAGTCACGGTCACCGAATTATCCGGAACCCCGGGCTGAATCCAAACCGGGCCGGTAACTTTCCTCCCATTCAGCTCAAGTTCGACCACATCGCAAGTTTTGATCTGCAACCGATCGCCCATCACGGGGCCGATGAGCACAGCGTTATCCCAGGTCAGCTTGTTCATCGGCTTAGGACATTCCTGCAGCCAGCCGTTGTTGGAGAATTGTCCGTCGTAGATGGTGGGGTCGCGGCGGATGTTGAGCTCGATGGCGCCCTCGGTCAACGTGTACAGCGAGTCCTGCTCGCTGATTCCCTTCGCACTTACCTCTCTGGGCTGAAAATCCGTTCCTTCGATCCAACCATCGTGCAGCGACTTACGCCAGAATTGCTCAAAGTCCGCGCCGGAGTGTTGCTTCTGCCAGTAGGCGCGCACCAGATCATAGCCCGTGGCCTCGGCCTGCCCCGAGAGCAGTGCGACCAACTCCAGCGCGCTCTTGCCGCCATAAAGCGGCGCGATCAAAGGCTGAATAACGCTGACCGTTCCGTCGTAAGCGCGGCCGTCTCCCCACGATTCGAGTTCGTGAGTCTGATTGATGTGCCATTGACAAAGCTGGGCCGTCTCGTCCTGATAGAGCCCCAGATGCACGCGCAGCGGCGCTTTATTGCTCTTCAGAATATTGGCGAAATCAACATCGGCGGGCGCGTCGTAAACCGGATTGCCGCCGAGAATTACAAGCAGATCGACTTTCCCCGCATTGATGTCGGCGGCCAGGTCTTTGATCGAATCAGTTTGATTGATCGGGTTGGCGTCGATTGGGTCCGTGTAGAAAACCGTCTTGCCGACATTGCCCAGCGCTTGATTGATGGAGTGCACCAGATTATGGACCGATGCCGGCTGATGACTTCCAGCGATGACAACGCTGGACCCTCGGTGATTTTTAATGTCTTCGGCCACTGCGGCTGCGAGCTTGGCATGCTCCGACTCGGCCTTCGGTATCCCAGCCTTCAGCCCTAATTCCGAGCCCAGCGATCTTGCAAACCATTCCACATGTGCAGCCCGCACCGGCAGCCGATGATCCGCCTTCGCCCCGGTCGTCGTCGGCGTGCTCTCGATCATGTACAGCCGGTTCATCTCGCCGTCGGGATTGCGGCGCTTGGCGAAGTCGCGGATATAGAGGACATTCCCCGGAAAACCCGCATACAGGAAGTCGGCGTCAAGCGAGACGATTACGTCGGCCTTCTCGAAATCGTAGCGCGTCTCGACCGGCTGGCCGAAAGCCATCTTCGCGCCTTCGAGCACGTTGTCGCGGTTGACCGGCTCGTAGACATGCCACTTGGCCTGCGGATAAATCTTCAGGAAGTTGCGCAGTTGATCGGCAAGCGTGGGCGAAGAAATGGTCGGCGTGAGGATGCGAATGCCGGCGCCCTTCAACGCCTTCTGCGCGTTGAGCGGCCCGCGAATCGCGGTCAGGAACGATTGCCAGGAGCGCTGGTCGCCCATCGACACAATGCTCTGCGAGCGGTCGGGATCGTACAGGCCGAGAACGTGGGCCTGCGCGAAAATATCGGTCCCGCCGAGCGACGCCGGATGCTTATCGTTGCCTTCAATCTTTGTCGGACGTCCAAGGTGGCTCTCGACCAGCAGGGGGCTGGCGTATCCGCCGAGCGTCATGGCCGTCGCGTAGAACATGGGCCGGCCTGGAATTACGCCCTCCGGCTGGCGGACATAGGGAACGATGGGTTCGAGCGGAAGTTTTACGCATCCGGTCATGCCGGCCAGCGCCATCGATGCGCCCATCACTTTCAGAAAGCCGCGGCGCGAGACGGAATCGACCCACTCGGAAGCGCCTTTGGGAAACTCGCGGTGCAGCGCTTCCTGGAACGCGGGGCTGCCGGCAAGCTCTTCCAGGCTGCGCCAGTATTCCGGGCCAGCCTTGTGGCTGGCTTCATCGATTTGCGCGCGGAGCGAGTCGAGATCCAGCTTGCCTTTCTTGCTGGGGCAAACGTCTTCGCGCTTAATGCGGTCGCCTTGTTCTTCGATCTTCATTGGTTCCACATCACACACAAGTTCTCATGGTTCCGTTCTTACCGATGACACGTGTTGCAACTCGTAATGTCCTTCACGCTGCGCACGTTGTACTTCTTCACCAGCGCTGCGCCTAAATCGAGCTGGTCGGTGTAACTCCTTCCATCTACCACCACGGGATTCGCGCTCGTGGGCTGCTGGTAGCGCATATTGAACACCTGATCGCGCGGACGCAGATTTTCTTCCGGCGCGCGATGGCAACTCAAGCACCACTCCATCTGCAACGATTCCTGCTGGTACATCAGCGGCATCTGGTCGACCGGACCGTGGCAGGTGTTGCAACCCACTCCCTTGGTGACATGAATGCTGTGATTGAAAAAAACAAAGTCAGGAAGCTGATTCACCCGCGTCCATTGCAGCGACTGGCCGGTGCGGTAGCTGGCGCGGACCGGCTCCAGCAACGCGGCATTGGTCCAGATTTGCGAATGGCAGTTCATGCAGGTTTTGGTAGGAGGAATGCCGGCGAAACTCGAGGTCTCAACCGACGTGTGGCAATAGCGGCAATCGATACCAAGCCCGGCAACGTGATGCTGGTGGCTGAAGGGCACAGGCTGCGGCTTGCGCACTCCGGCATAGGTAATGTAAGGCGAGCGTTGCACTTCCATCGCCACCCAGCTGAGGGCGGCAACTACGAAGACCGCGCCAAAAATTGTGGCCCTCGAAAGAGTGTTGGTGCTGCGATGGAAAATTTGCGGCATGCTGGCTTACGAGCTTCAGGAAGCGCGGATAAGACGCAACGGATCCCTGCTATGTTCCCGGTTTCTGGTTGTGGAGCGCAAAGAAACACCCACAGATTTTCCCTGCGCCAGTTGTGAAACAGCAGATTATAAATATTTCGCGTGCAGTTGTCGCGTGATTTCACGCTGGAGCGAGAAAAAATTCCCAGGATGAATCTGGCTGGAAGAGTGTCTGAAGTCGTCCCTAGCGCAGGTTCATCACCAACAGCTTGGGTTCGGTCATTTCCTCGATCGCGTAGCGCAGGCCTTCGCGGCCGAGGCCGGAGTCTTTTACTCCGCCGTAAGGCATGTGGTCGATGCGGAACGAGGGAATGTCGCCCGCGATCAGCGCACCGACCTCGAGTTCGTCGTAGGCCTGGAACAGCAGCTTGACGTCGCGCGTGAACAAGCCGGCCTGCAAACCATAATTGGAGTTGTTGATTCGGCGCAGGGCTTCATCAAAATTCTGGTAAGGCTCAACGGTCACGACCGGCCCGAAAATTTCCTGGCAGTTGACTTTCATCTCTGGATTGGTGCCGGTGAGCACCATGGGATCGACTACCGAACCCCGGCGGCCTCCGCCGCACAGCAGGCGTGCTCCGGAGCGAACCGCATCGTCCACCCAATTGGTGACGCGGATGGCGTCGCTTTCGCGAATCAGTGGGCCAAGGTCGGTCGATTCCTCCATGGGATCGCCGGTCTTCAGCTTCTTGACGCCCTCGACCAGCAGATCGGTGAACTTGCCGTAGACTGATTGCTCCACCAGAATGCGCTGCACCGAAATGCAGGTCTGCCCTGAGTAGCCGAAGCCGCCGGCGATGCAGCGATCGGCGGCATAGTTGAGATCAGCATCGCTGTGTACGATCGCGCCCGCGTTGCCCCCGAGTTCGAGCACCACTTTCTTTTTTCCAGCGCGGCGTTTGATGTCCCAACCTACAGGCGCGCTGCCCGTAAAGCTGATCAGCTTGATGCGTTCGTCGGTGACCAGCAGGCTGGCGTCTTCGTTCGAAAGCGGCAGCACGTTGAGTCCGCCATCGGGCCAGCCCGCCTGCTGCACGCATTCCGCCAGCAGCAGCGAACTCAGGGGCGTTTGCGGCGCAGGCTTCAACACGATCGAGCAGCCCGCCGCAATGGCAGGTGCTACTTTGTGCACGACCAGGTTGAGGGGGAAATTGAAGGGCGTAATCCCCGCGATGGGACCGAGCGGGAAGCGCTTCACGATGCCCCAGCGTCCCGCGGTAAACTCCTGCCAGTCGAGAGGAAGATACTCGCCGTAGATGCGCGTGGCTTCTTCGGCGGCAACGTTGAAGGCGAATGTGGCGCGGTCGACTTCGATGCGCGCCAGCTTGATGGGCTTGCCGGCTTCCTGCGCCAGGGTGCGCGAGAATTCTTCGCGGCGTTCGGCAATCGATTGCGCCACGCGCCGCAACACGCGCTGCCGCTCGAAGGCGGGCAGGCGGCGTGTGGTTCCGAAAGCCTTCACCGCGGAGGCGATCGCGGCTTCGGCATGCTCGCGCCGCGCCTGCACGACTCGCCCAACCACGCTGCCATCAAAGGGCGCGCGGATTTCGACGATGTCGCCCTCTTCCAGCCATCGGCCGTCGACGAAGAAACCGTGGATTGCGACTGGGGCGATCGTCATCTCTGCCATTTTTGCCTCCCGGGTGCGGACAGCGTTTTTGATTATATGCCTTGCGTGTGGGTTGCTTTTTTCTATCGGGCCAAACCATCAACCGCAAACGACACTAACGACCCTAAGGTTCACTAAGGGTCGATTCCGTTCCGGGTTCCTTCTTGATACTTCGGGTCCTTCGTGGTTCATTCCGGGCTCTGACAATTGTCCAGTAGAATTAGGGCCGTGCAAACTATCGTTGAGCTTGCGCCGCGTCTGCGGCGGAAGGAAGTCTCTCCGGTCGAAGTGACGCGCGCTTGCCTGGATCGCATCGAGAGGCTCAATCCTGCGCTGAATGCCTTCATCACGGTGAGTGCCGAGTTGGCGCTGGAAGAGGCGCGGGCCGCGGAGATCGAAATCGCGCGCGGAGAATGGCGCGGGCCGTTGCATGGAATTCCGGTTGCGTTGAAGGATCTGATCGATACCGCTGGCACGCGGACGACCGCCGCCAGCGCGGTGTTCGAGCACCGAATTCCCGTGGAAGATGCGGAGGTTGTGCGACGGCTTCGACGCGCTGGCGCCGTGATTCTCGGCAAGAACAATCTGCATGAGTTCGCTTACGGCGGAAGTTCGCTGGTCAGCTTCTTCGGCGATGTGCACAATCCGAGGAACACGGCGCATATTGCCGGCGGATCTTCGGGAGGTTCCGCGGGTGCTGTTGCTGCTGGGCTTTGCTATGCGGCGATTGGAACCGATACGGCTGGCTCGATCCGTGAACCGGCTGCGCTTTGCGGTTGCGTGGGGATCAAGCCGACTTATGGCCGCGTTTCTGCGCGCGGAGTGATTCCGCTTTCGTGGTCGCTGGATCATGTTGGTCCGCTGGCCGCGACGGTTGGCGATGTGGCTGTCGTGCTGCAGGCGATTGCTGGTTACGATCCGCTGGACGTTTGCAGCTCGGATGTTCCGGTTTCGGATTACGTTTCTGGCTTGCGTGACTCGACGACGAATCTGCACGTTGGAATTCCTCGGGCTTATTTTTTTGACGATCTTGATGATGAGGTTCGCACGGCTGTGGACGCGGCTCTCGTCGTCATTGGTACGCTGGTTGCGGATGTTCGGGACTTGCGGGTTGAGATGTCTTCGGACCGGACCGTGCAAGCCGCCGAATCGTTCGCTTATCACGCCGAGAACGTTGTGCGGACGCCGGAGCTTTATCAGCCGGAGACTTTGCGGCGCATTCGATCTGGCGCGAACATTTCGGCGGCGGAATATATTCAGCGGCGTCGCGAACTGGATCTGGAGCGTCGACTGGCTCGCGAAATCTTTGCTCACGTCGATTTGCTGGTTACCCCTGCGATGCCCATCCCTGCACCGGCTATTGCCGATTTGGAAAAAGACCCGGCGGCGCTTCGTCCGGCGGAGCTGGCTTTGCTGCGCAACACCCGGCCGTTCAATGTTTGGGGGCTGCCTGCTGTCTCGGTGCCTTGCGGCTTTACGAAGAGCGGGCTGCCCATTGGGTTGCAGATCGCTGGGCCGCATTGGCGGGAGGATCTGGTATTGAGGCTGGCTCACGCTTATGAGTCGGCTGTGAATTTCTCAGCGAAATAATTTTTGGTGGGCTGCCGTGGTCGTGAGCATCACGGGTCACGGTGGGCCCAGAATGGAAAACTCAGGGGCATTTTTGACTCCTAGACCCCCCTCCCCCCCTTTTTGCAAAATATTTAGAATCATCGAGTTGGCGGGAAATTCCCGGCAACATCGGGAGTCTAAAAGACTTAGATACTAAGTTCTTTGAAAACAATGGTTTACAGGCGCGACGATGCGGGTTCACCCGACTGTCGGGGCCTCGACTATGATCGCGCAAGTCGTGGGTTGTGGACAAGGTCAGATGTCACAGGGGCGGTTGTGGAAAACTTTGAGCGTCGGTGAAAGGCCTCGCCAAGCCTTCTGGGCAAACAGCGGGTTCCTCCTGTCTCGCTTCGCTCGCGCGTCGGAATGACAAGGGCAAGTACCGGCTGGGTCTCGTCCCTCTATAGAAATGCCTTGCGGGGCCGACGGTGGCGTCTGTTGAAATGGGGTCCTTCGACTGCTCCGCTCAGGATGGCAAGCTGCTTTGGGCTTTAGTCTACCGTTCTTACGTCGTCGGGCAGCATTAGGACGAATGAACAGTTTCCTGTGGCTGTGGAGCAGGTTAGGACTCCGCGGCGGAGGATTTTCACTGGGGTGTCGTCGGGGAAGGTTAGACGGTATTCGGCGGTGCGGAGGGCTTCGGTGAAGATCTTCAGCTTTTCGTCGCCGCTGGCGAACTTTACGGCTTCGACTGTAGCTGCGGAATTTTCTGCACGGTCCGATCCGGAATGAACCGCGCCTAGATGACCCGAATCCGCATGACTGGAATCGGCGTGACCGGAATCAGGGTGACCGGAATCCGGGTGACCGAGGCCGCGACTGAGCAGCACGAAGAATTCGGCGCTGCCGTTTTCTTTTGCTACTTTGCCGAGGTCGATGGTGCGCATGTGTTGCAGTTCTTCTTTGTATTTCGCTACCGTCGCGTCTACCTTGGCAGGGCCGCCAGCCAGTGCGGCGAGGCGGTCGCGGGTTTCAGGGATGGGACGGAGTCCGTTCAGGCAGAGGGCGTAGGTTTGCAGTGCTAGATCCTTCTTACGCTGCTTTTCGTAGATTTGCCCCAGATGGTCGCCGACCTCGCCGTGCTGGCCTAGTCCCCAGGCCGCGGCGACGTATTTCTCGGCTTTGTCCAAATTGCCTTCGCTAAAGTAAACCCAGCCCAGCGTGTCCCAGTAGGCGATTAGAGAGCGGACGAGGGGCAAGTCCTGTGCGGTTAGGCGGTCGAGCGACACGTTGCGCAACGCGGCTGTTGTGGCTGAGATGGCGGACTCGGCGTATTGCTGGGCGCGATCGAGATGAGAGTTTTTCAGCGAAAGCTGGTAGGCGATGTTGTTCCAGACCAGCGGCGTGGCGGAAAGCTCGACGGCGTGGTCGAAGGTGGCTAGGGCTCTGTCGTCCTGGCCGAGATTGAGATAGGCGTCGCCCAGGCTGACTTGCAGCTCGGCATTATCGGGCGTCAGGGATGCAGCTTTTTCGAGTTCGGGCGCGGCGAGGTCGTACTTGTGCCACTCGGAATACATCATGCCCAGACCGGCGTGGGAGAACTTGTCGAGAGGATTGATCTCGATCTGTTTGTTGAAGGCGGTTACGGCGTCGGGGTACTTGCGCTCCTGCCAGTAGGCGCGGCCGAGTGCGTTGTAGGCGTATTCGTCGTAGGGATTGATTTCGATCTGCTTGTTGAGGGCGGCGATGGCGTCGTCGTTTTGGCGCAGCTCCATGTAGGCGCTGGCGAGAAGGTTCCAGACGTACTTGTTTTTGGGATCCACTTCGGTAGCGCGTTTGAGAAGCTGAACGGCCATGGGCACGTTGTTGTTCATCAGGGCAGCGCGGCCGCTCTCGACCAGATCGTCGGCCTTCATATCGGCGGGTGGCGTGGGCGCTCCGGCTACTGTGTTCTCGACGGAAAGAACTTGACCGAGGTCAGAACTGACGGCGTGGCGGAAAGCTTGATAGTCGGAGCCGCGCGGGGCGGGCAGTTCGGTCTGCCGCATGGTCAGCGTTCTGGCGGCGGTGAAGGTGGCGCCTTCGAGCTTGTAGGTGGCCTGGTACTCGGCGTAGTCGCGCTTCACGGAAAAAGCCAGCGGTGCGTGGGCGGTGTAGTTGGCGGGCAGCTCGAGCTTGAGCTTGTAGACGTACTCTGCCTTGGGGCCGAGTTTTAGCGGCTCGGGGTCGATGTCGTTGTCGTCATCGTCGCTGCCTATATCGGGCAGGCTGAACTGACAAAGCGGCAGGGTGAGGTCGGATTTTTTCTTGGACCAGTCGAGAAAGTTCGGCTTGGCGACTTCGTAAGACATGGTGAAAGGCTCGCGGGTCGCGGCGGGGTCGCTGATCTTTAGATTTGTGACGTCGCCGCCCATTCCGGCGTTTACATTTTCGACTACGCGCTGCCATTGCGCTTCGGGGAGGCGACGGAAGATGGAACGCAGCATCAGTTCTTCATCGCCGCGGAAGGTGTAGTGCACGCGGGCTTCGAGTTTTCCGATCTGATTTATTTTTCCGTCGACTTCGGAAATCTCGCTGTCGGGCATGGGAGTGTCGGCGGGCGTCTCCTCGAGATGCGGCTTCCCGTTGGCGGGGATGACGAGCGCCAGCTTATTGCGCAGGGTAAAGGCTAGAAGGCGGAAGGGAGCAACCTCGCTGGTGGTGTCCATCCAGACTTCCTGGTTGCCCATGGGCAGCATGGTGATGACGTGATCGAATTGCGAGGGCGAAGGCACGTCGGGATCGAGCTTGCGGCTGGAGTTGATCAGCACGGAAGATGCGTGCAAGCCCTCGGCTTCGAGCAGGGAGGCGAGCAGAGTGTGCTTATCTTTGCAGTCGCCGTACTGGTCGTGGAGGACATCGCCGGCGGCATGCGGCTGATAGCGGCCCACGCCCAGCGACAGGCTGACATAACGGAAGTTTATGGCGACGTAGTCGTAGAGAGCCTGGACTTTATCCAAGTCGCTGTCGAGGCCTTTGGTGAGTTCGGCGGCTTTGGCGCGAACTTCGGGCGAGGGCGCGCGGCGGTCTTTTTCGAGGCTGGCATACCAGAGGCCGATCTGCTCCCAACTGACGAAGGTGGTTAGCTGAACGTCGGGGCGTTCCTCATCGGGCCGCTTCTTCTTTTTCTTTTTGTCTTTTTCGTTGTCTTTTTTGTCGTCTTCGCGTTCGAGATGAGAACTGGTCCAGTGATAGATGCGGCGGCCGTTGGCCTCGGTAATTTTTGGATCCATGTCCGGCTTGTTCTTCACTTTGAGCGGGCGGTCGGAGGGGACATCGATGTCGAGTTCTTCATCGAGCATGATGTTGTTCTTGTCGAAATCGTAATCGGTCCAGAACTGTCCGGCAGCCAGCGGCGTGTGAATCACGGTGACCATGTCGTACTCGAGGACCTCGCCGGGGCGCAGGCCGGGCACGGTGATGTGCTTGACACGGTAGTCGGTGTAGACGGGAGCTTCGCGCTCGACGGGGGCGCTTAGATCCTGTACGGCATCGTCGCCGGCCTTCACTACGCTGCCATCGGCCTTGATTACCCGGACGTAGGCAATCTCGACGCGCTCGTTGGCGGAGTTGTAGCCGATCTGAATCTGGCCCCACTGCTGGACTCCGGCCTCGCTCTGTACGCGGATACGGGCGATCGTCTCCCGGCGACCGGTGCCATCGCTTTCAAAGCGGTAGGTCGAGTGGTATTGCTCGACTACGAAGGCTTCCTGGGAGTAGTCGTGCTTGAGGGCTTCTGGCTTGGCGTCGGCAGGCTTTGCGGGAATGGACGGCGAAGAGGGTCTTCCGTTCGATTGTGCTGGGGCAGTGAAGGGAGCGGCCAAGGTGCAGGCCACGAGGAGCAAGAACAAGAAACTGCGCATAAGGTAATAGTATCAAGAGAACTAAGGACCCCAGCATTTGTGATTAAGATCACATTTGTTTGGTCGTCGGTGACAAAAGCGTAGTAAAATCTTGCCGTAGAAGTCTTGCCTGGCCACGACGCTGGGCAAGCGTGACGCATAAAGATCTGCGCCACGATCTTTCCGTTCGGAGGAATTTCTGGCATGGAAGATCGGGCCCCTGACGTCTCTTCGGTTTCGCAGCAGTCGGTTTCGCAGCAATCGATTTCCCAACAATCACTATCCAGACAGCGGGAAGGCCGCGGCGCCTGGGTTCTGACCGCCTACGGTATTTCTGGCCTGGCTCTTTTCGCAATCCTGGCTTATTTCTTTTCGGACTACATCGCTCACTAGAGAGCGGTGAAACCGCAAAGGCCACGAAGGTTCACGAATAAAACCCGTTGGGCCCCGTGTCTTCATAGTCTATTCCTCTCGCTTTCGTCACGAAGCTGAGCAGCGGCTGTTTTTTGAACGTGTTACAATGAGCGGCCTTAGAAGCTGCTGCTTCGCAAGGAATCCAGCGTCTCCCCGCACTGAGGAACTGAGAAACACCCGTGCCCAAGAACTCCACCTCCGATGGCGCGCCCATCACCTATGCCGATGCCGGCGTGGATATCGACCGGGCGAACCGGACCAAACAGCGCATCAAGTACCTGGCGCACAAGACCTTTACCCGCGGCGTGCTCAGCGAGATCGGCGGATTTGGCGGGTTGTTCGCGGTGGACAAGGCCAAGTATGTGGATCCGGTGCTGGTTTCGAGTGTGGACGGCGTAGGGACGAAGCTCAAAATTGCTTTTGCCATGGGGCTGCATTCCACCGTTGGCGCCGACCTGGTAAACCACTGCGTCAACGACATCGCGGTACAGGGCGCGGCGCCGTTGTTTTTTATGGATTATCTGGCGACGGGAAAGCTGGAGCCCACGATTGCCGAGAAAGTGGTGGAAGGCATCGCCGATGCCTGCAAGCACAACGGCTGCGCGCTGATCGGCGGGGAGACGGCTGAGATGCCGGGGTTCTATCCCGATGGCGAATACGATCTGGCGGGATTTATCGTGGGCGTGGTGGAACGCGACCGGATTATTACGGGCAAGGATGTGCAGATTGGCGACGTCATTCTCGGCCTGCCATCGAACGGCCTGCACACCAACGGATATTCGCTGGCCCGCAAGCTGTTGTTTGAAGTGGCGCACTACTCGCCTGAAGATTACGTCAACGAGATCAAGAATAAAGTGGGCAATGAGCTGATGCGCACGCACAAGAGCTACTGGCCGGCGCTGAAAAAGCTGCTGGCCGCGCAATGCGTTTCTGCGCTGGCGCATATTACCGGCGGCGGCATCACGGAGAACCTGCCGCGCGTGCTGCCGCGCGGAATGGGAGCTGCGATTGATCTGGGGTCGTGGCCGGTACCACCTTTGTTTGAACACCTGCGGCAGTTGGGGAATGTTCCACAAGAGGAGATGCTGCGCACCTTCAACATGGGGCTGGGGATGCTGATGGTCGTTCCGTTGGCGAAATTCAAGAAGGCGCAAACCGTGCTGGAGCGCGTGGGAGAGAAGGCTTACACGGTTGGGCGCATTGTTAAGGGCGAGCGCAAAGTGATCTACGACTGAGAAATCGTTCAGCACAGAGGCACAGAGAAACCCTTCTTAGGTTTGTTTCGCTTCTGACGGCGGCTGTGGCCTCGATTTGTTGAATTTGCGATTTTAGGCTTCCTCTGTGTCTCTGTGTCTCTGTGGTGAATTATGATTTGATCTCTGATGCATTCTCTCGGCATTCTTCTTTCCGGACGCGGCTCGAATTTCAGTGCCATCGCCAACAGCGTTGACGCTGGCCGCATCGCTGGCGCGAGAATTAGTATCGTCATCTCTAACCGAGAAGACGCGCCCGGCATCGCTGCGGCACGCCAGCGCGGGTTGAATGCGCTGGTGATTCCGTCCAAGGGCAAGCCGCGGGAAGAGCATGACCGCGAAGTCGTTTCTGCGCTCCAGCAGCACAATGTCGATCTCGTCTGCCTGGCGGGATACATGCGTCTGCTCTCGCCGTGGTTTGTGCGGCGGTTTCCGCGACGAATTCTCAATATTCATCCTTCGCTCTTGCCTGCATTTCCCGGACTCGAAGCGCAGGAGCAGGCTTTTGCTTATGGGGTGAGAGTATCCGGATGCACTGTGCATTTTGTCGATGAAGAACTCGATCACGGGGCGATTATTGTGCAGAGGACAGTAGCGGTGCTTGACTCGGATGACGAGCACTCGCTCGCCGCGCGCATTCTTGAGCAGGAGCACATCGCGTATACGGAAGCTATCAACCTTGTGCTGGGCGGAGATTTTGAAATTGTCGGACGAAGGTTGAAAAAGAAAGCATAAAGACTTCCGTTCGGCTAGAGATCTTTCGCCATCCTCACGACGGGCAGTACTTCTCCGTTGCCGAGTTGTGCCTCTAGATTTTCCAGCGCGGTGTAGCCCTTTGCTTGGTAGAAAGCTACTCCGCTCAAAGTCGCGCCCATCTCCAGCCGCCTGAACCCCGCTTCCCGCGCCTCGTTTTCACAAGCCTCAAGAATCATTCCTCCAATGCCGCACCTGGCCCACTTTGGATGCACGAAGAAGGCGCGAATCTTTGCTGCATTTCGGGCTGGATCCAGCAGGGAGTCTTCGCGCGCGGCGAACTGATCGCCTCCGAACAGCGTCTTGCGCTTGCTCCAGCCGCCGCAGGCGACGATCTCGGGTTTGAGGTGCGATTCCTGTTCTCGCGAGTCGGCGGCTTCCGCTACCAAGTACGTTCCATCCGCGATTAGTTGGCTATCTACACCGTAGACCGACTTCAACGCGCCTTCGATTTGTGCCGGAGAATAGTCCCCGGCCTGCAAGCCACGCACCGAGGCTTCGATCACTTCGCGCAATCGGGGAACGTCTTCCGGGGTCGCTTTTCTAATGTGAATCGTCGTCGCGATCGCGAGCCTCTGCTTTCTGACTTCTGCCTGCTGCATTCCATATAATGTCTTTTCCTATGTCAACCTTCGCGCCTGTCGACGAACAACTGACGTATCTGAAGAAGGGTTCGGCGGAAATTATCCGCGAGGCCGACTTGCGCGCCAAGCTGGAGAAGTCGCGCGCTACGGGTAAGCCGCTGCGCGTGAAGCTGGGCATGGACCCGACGGCTCCTGACCTGCACCTGGGGCACACCGTGGTTCTGCGCAAGCTCAAGCACTTTCAGGATCTCGGGCACACCGCGATTTTTCTGATCGGCGACTTCACGGGGATGATCGGCGACCCAACGGGACGCTCGGCTACGCGGCCTCCGCTGACCCGCGAGCAGGTCGAGGAGAATGCCGAGACGTACAAGGCGCAGGTGTTCAAGATTCTCGATCCGCAGAAAACGGTGATCGACTTCAACCGGCGCTGGTTCGGCAAGTTCACGGCTGACGATTTCGTCCGCCTGATGGCGAAGTATACCGTCTCGCAATTGCTGGAGCGCGAGGACTTTCACAAACGCTTTCAGGAAGAGAAACCGATTTCCATGCACGAGTTGCTTTATCCGCTGGTGCAGGGATATGACTCGGTGGCGCTCGAAGCGGACGTGGAACTGGGCGGGACCGACCAGCGATTCAATCTGCTGGTGGGCCGCGAACTACAGCGCGCCTACGGGCAGGAGTCGCAGGCTGTGCTGACCACGCCCATTCTTGAAGGTTGGCGGCAGGGCAACGAAAAAATGTCGAAGTCCCTGGATAACGCAATCGGAATACATGAACCGCCTCTTGAGATGTATGGAAAGATCATGGCCATCTCCGATGAGCGAATGTGGAGGTATTACGAGCTGCTGACGGACGCGAGCATGGAGGCGATTGGGAAAATGAAGCAGGAGGTTGCCGAGGGCCGGTGGCACCCCATGGAGGCGAAGAAACTGCTGGCACAAACCATAGTGAATGACTTTTACCAGCATGAATATGGCGCGAAGGCGGCCGAAGATTGGGCGAAGCAGTTTCAGAAGAATGAGGTACCGGAGGAGTTGGAGGCCGTTGAAATCCATTGGGCGGATGTGATGGCTGAAGGCAGGGGCGCAGCCAGCGGAATCCAAATCATCGGCGGATTGGTGGAGGATTCGAATCTGGTCCGCGTTGACAAGCTGATTCGCCAGGCTGGTTTGGCAACGTCCAACACGGAGGCCGCTACAAAGATAAAAAGCGGGGCTGTCAGCATAGACGGGAAGGATATTGGCGTGCAGGTGGTGCTCGTGAATATACCGCTCAACCGGGATGTCGTGCTGCGCGTCGGCCGCAGGATGAAGAGAGTCAGGGTAGTCTCCGACCGCGGCACTGAATAGCCATGTACGCATCCCGTGCCAATTCTGATACTCTCAAGCGCGCACATGCGCGCGGCCGCCATTCTCGGGCTAGGGTGTTCTGCGAAAGATCTCAAGCCTTTCCAATCCGATGCGGGGATCGACTGGCGAATAGGGATGCCCGCCGCCGCTGATGAAGCTGATGTTGTTTTGCTGTTCGGCGGGGATGGGACTATTCACCGGCACCTTAGTCAATTTGTGAAGCTTGCGCTGCCGGTGCTGGTGGTGCCTGCGGGCAGTGGGAATGACTTTGCCGGCGCGCTTGGATTGCGTCGCGTACGCGATTCAGTGGCGGCGTGGCGAGGGTTTTGCGGCGAACAGGGCAATGTGCGCGCAATCGATCTGGGCGTCATTTCCCCGCTAGTCGCGGGCGAGTCCCCTTCGGAGTACGCTCAGGGCAGGTCCGCGCCACACGAGTCTGATCGCGACTCGCTACTCGGGACTCGGAACTATTTCTGCAGTGTGGCTGGCGTCGGGTTCGATAGCGAAGTGGCTCGACGGGCCAACGCATTGCCGCGCTGGCTGCGCGGGTACGGGGGCTACGCTTTAACATTGGCTCCGACGATCTTTCGATTCGCTCCGTTCCCCATGAAGATTTTCACGGGCGATGATGCTCGTGGCTGGACGACGCGCAGCGACCAACCCACCATTCTGGCGGCTTTCGCCAACACTTCTACTTACGGCGACGGCATGAAGATTGCGCCACACGCGAAGATGGATGATGGTCAACTCGATGTCTGCGTGATTGGTCGAGTTGGTCCTTTCAAGTTGGGGTGTCTGTTTCCTACGGTTTATTTTGGGCGACACCTAAGCATTCGTGAAGTGGAGTACTTTAAGGCGGAGCGGCTGCGCGTGGAAACCGAGAGCCCGCTCGATATTTATGCCGATGGCGAGTTCGTTTGCCGCACGCCGGTGGAGGTCGCGGTTGACCGCGGGGCGCTGAAGGTACTCACGCTCTAGCTGTGCGGTGCTAAACTTTCCCCTATGCCTGACCAACGTTCCCGCACCGCGCTCTGGATTCTGATTGGAGGAGGAGCATTCTTCCTCTTTGTGCTGGCTGTGTTTTCGCTGGTTTATCTGACGCTGCACGCGGGCGGCAGCGAAGCCGGATTTGGCGGCTTTGGCGACCGCATCGGCGTCGTCGATCTGGATGGCGTGATTCTTTCGCCGCAGCCCGTGGTCGGTGAACTGAAAAGGTTTGCCGACGACTCGTCCATCAAAGCCATCATCCTGCACGTGAATTCGCCCGGCGGCGGCGTGGCTGCGTCGGAAGAAATTTATCGCGAGGTCAAGCGCATCCGCGACGAAAAGAAGAAGCGCATTGTGGTTTCCATTGAAACCGTGGGCGCCAGCGGAGCGTACTACGTGGCGTCGGCCTCGAACAAGATCTATGCCGACCAGGGCAGCATCGTGGGCTCAATCGGGGTGATCATGCAGTCGCTGAACTATGGCGACCTGCTGAAGTGGGCCAAGCTGAAAGACGTGGTGCTCAAAACCGGCGAGTTTAAAGACACCGGGAACCCAGCTCGCGACCTCACTCCTGCGGAGCAGGCCTACCTGCAGTCGCTGATCGATAACATGTTCGGACAGTTCGTCCAAGCCGTAGCCGACGGGCGCGGGATGAAGTTCGACGATGTCAAAAGTATCGCCGACGGCAAGGTGTGGACCGGCAAGGAAGCTCTATCCATGAAGCTGATTGACGACGTGGGCGACTTTGAAGCCGTGGTCAACGACACCGCGAAATCGGTAGGCATTTCGGGTGAACCGACGCTGGTGCACCCGGAGAAAGATCGCCGGACGCTGCTGGATCTGCTGTTGGGCGATGTCTCGAAGTATCTTCCCGACCGCGAGAAGATGCTGGAGCAGCAGGTTGGGTTCTATTATCTGTGGAAGTAGGGGTAGGGCGGCGCATCAGGGGTGTCACGTCTTACGGTGAAAAATGTGGAGGCCTGATGGAACTAAGTCCGGACATTGAAATGCGCCGATTGTCCGGCGAGGCCCGGGAATTCTTCGACAAGGTGCTATATGACGAAGAATGCATCTTCGTCAGTGATGAAGCGACCGTCTGGGATGTGTCGACGTCATCGGCGGAAGACCTTTTGGAGCGATGCTCGAACTACTACGGAAAGACCGTCTCAAGGGCCGATCTGAACCAGCCTCTCTGGAAGCTCCTGCGAAAGCTCAACGAAGGCCGTCAGCAGGTCGCGCCGCCTTTTCGCCCCTAGGTGCCTGAGCGCTCTCCCGAAGAATTCCTGTCGTCCCAAAACTGAGACTTGCGTACAACCCCTGAAATTTGAGAAGGTTATGGGAGGTTGCCGACGGGACCCAGGCCGCCGCCGGTAGTTGGCGACCACCGAGGGAAAAGGCCGAGCCGGGAGCGAAGAGGGACTATGACGAAAGCCGATCTGATCGATGAAGTCTCGCGTTTAGCGGAACTTACGCGCAAAGACAGCGAAGTGATCGTGGAAACGATCTTTGACAGCGTGGTGCGGTCGTTGCGCGCGGGCGACAAGATCGAAATTCGCGGCTTTGGCAGTTTCCGTACGCGGCAACGCAAGCCGCGCATGGGGCGCAATCCCAAGACCGGAGAGCGCGTCGAAGTGCCGGCCAAGAAGATTCCTTTCTTCAAGCCCAGCAAGGAGTTAAAGGATCTGGTGAATGAGGGGATTGCCGACGCGCCAGCCCCGGCTCCGCCTGCGGCCGCGCCGCCTCCGGCGTAGAAAAGCCAGAAGTCAGAAGTCAGAGGTAAAAATGCAGAAGTAAGGGCGAATCTGTGCTTACTTCTGCATTTTTACTTTTTACTTCTGACTTCTGATTTTTCTTCACCGTCGAATTCCTACGGCTCCCAGCATCCGTCCGGTTTTCCCTTTCTCGGCGCGATAAGAAAATAGTAAGTCTGTCCGGCAGTTTGTGCATAGCTGCGAGGCTTCGATGTTCTTCGCCGGCACGCCCGCCGTCAAGAGTTGTTGACGGTTTGCTTCCACTAGGTCGAGAAAAACTTTCTTCGGCAAAACGCTGTGGCCGGGGGCGCGAGCAGTCAGGAACAGCATGGGATATTTTTCGCGCACGGGGTCGGATTCTTCGACCTCGCGGAAAAGCTTTGCCGCGTAGGCAAACTGCGATTCGAACTCTTCGCGGACTTCCCCGCCCACTGCGTAACAGCAGACTTGTATGCCCGGGCCAATCGCGGCCTTGAGATCGCGCGGACGGCTGCCGAAGTGGCGGCGCATTTCTCCCACTCCTTTTTCGACGATCCGCTTCACCGTGCCGCGCCAGCCTGCGTGAAACACGCCTACGGCGCGGCGCTTGGGATCGGCGAGAATGATGGGCAGGCAATCTGCGGTCTGAATGCCGAGCAGTAAACCCGGCGTGGCCGTGATCAGGCCATCGCCGGCAAGTTGCGATTCCGGAGGCGCATCGACAAAACGGATAATGTCGGAATGGACCTGGCGCAGCGTCACCAGCGGCCATGGCTTATTGCCGACGCCAAGCTCGCGCAGAAATGCCGCGCGGTTGCGCTCGACTGCGGCTCTGGAGTCGTCTTTGGTGAATCCCAGGTTGAGCGCGTTGCCGCCGTAGGCGCGGGAGAATCCTCCGATGCGCGTGGAGAATCCGTGGACGAGCCAGGCAAACTCGCTCAAGTGCGAGACGCTAAGGATGTTGAGTTTCGCTGGCTTGGGAACGCGATTGGGCACTCATCCATGTTAACCGAAGCATATTACCCGGCAGCCCAGCGTTGCCGCACTCCGGCGAGAAACCTTTCTTTGCTGGCCTTCATTTGCCGGACCAGCGCCTGATTGCCGGTATCTTCGTGCGCGGCCGCCCAGAGCACCATTTCAGTGAGCACGGGCGCGAGGTCGATTCCCTTCCTGGTCAGCAAGTAAATGACTTTGCGGGCATCTTTTAGATCCGGCTTCGCGGCAATGATTCCAAAATCCTGCAGTTTGCGCAGGCGGTCGGCGAGGATGTTGGTGGCGATGCCTTCGTAACACTCCAGGAATTCTTTGTAGGTGCGCGAACCCCGCAGCATCATGTCGCGGATAATCAGCAGCGACCAGCGGTCGCCCAGCATCTCCACCGAAGCATTCAGTGGACACCCCGATCGCCGCTTGGGATCAGACTTCTTTCGCGCCATCGCAGCCATTGTAAAATATTGCTTGCACTTTACAAGTGAAATGTGAATACTCTTTTCTTGTGCCGTGCAGATGCCACTGCGGGAGACATTCTGGGCTCTGCGATTTGGTATGCTTGGCGATCGATTCTGTATCCTAAGGCCAAGCAGCCTAGGAAGGAGCAATTCATGAGCAAAGTCCGCGTTCTCGTAGGCACACGCAAAGGAGCGTTCATTCTTACGGCAGACGGCAAGCGCGACAACTGGGAGGTGAGCGGTCCGCATTTCGCAGGATGGGAGATGTATCACATAAAAGGATCGCCTGCGGACCCGAACCGGCTGTACGCGTCGCAGACCAGCGGATGGTTCGGGCAGATCATCCAGCGCTCCTACGATGGGGGCAAGACCTGGCACCAGCCCGGAACACCGCCCGGAGAGCCGCCCGCGCCGGGTCCGCCGAAGGCCGCGAGCAATAAGTTTGTCTACGACACATCCGCCGAAAGCGGCAAGCCGCTCACCACGCATCAGTTCTACGATGGCACGCAGCATCCGTGGGAGTTCAAGCGGGTGTGGCATCTTGAGCCATCGCTCACCGATCCCGACACGGTGTATGCGGGCATTGAAGATGCCGCTATTTTTCGCTCGACCGACGGCGGAGAGAACTGGAAGGAACTTTCCGGCCTGCGCGGGCACGGCACCGGCCCCAAGTGGCAGCCGGGCGCCGGCGGCATGTGCCTGCACACGATTATTCTCGATCCCAGCAATCCCGAGCGAATGTTCATCGCCATTTCGGCGGCGGGCGCTTTCCGCACCGACGACGGCGGCAAGAGCTGGAAGCCAATCAATAGCGGGCTATATTCCAAATACCTTCCGAACCCGACGGCCGAGATCGGCCACTGCGTTCACCATATCGCGATGAACCCGTCGCGCCCGGGCGTGCTGCTTATGCAGAAGCACTGGGATGTGATGCGCTCGGACGATGCCGGCGAGAATTGGAAAGAGATCAGCGGCAACTTGCCGACTGATTTCGGATTTGTGATCGACGTGCACGCGCACGAGCCGGAGACAATTTATGTCGTGCCGATCAAGAGCGACGGCGAGCACTTTGTTCCGGAAGGCAAGCTGCGCGTATTTCGCAGCCGCACCGGCGGCAACGAGTGGGAGGCGCTAACCAACGGCCTGCCGCAAAGCGACTGCTACGTCAACGTGCTGCGGGATGCTATGGCTGTCGACTCGCTCGACAAGTGCGGAATTTATTTCGGCACCAGCGGCGGGCAGGTGTATGCCTCGGCTGATGCCGGAGATAGCTGGAATCCGATTGTGCGGGATTTGCCGGCGGTACTGAGCGTGGAGGTGCAAACGCTGCCGTGATTCGCGTCATACTACCACAGCATCTGCGAACGCTTGCGCATGTTGGTGCCGAAGTGATCATCGAGGTCGGAAGCCCGGTCACACTGCGCTCGGCGCTGGACGTGCTTGAGGCTCGCTATCCCATGCTGCGGGGGACCATCCGCGATCACGTTACCCTGCAGCGCAGGCCGTTCTTGCGCTTCTTCGCTTGCGAGGAAGATCTTTCGCACGAGTCGCCGGACGCACTGCTGCCCGATGCGGTCGCGTCCGGAGCAGAGCCGCTTCTCATCATAGGGGCGATTGCGGGAGGCTAGACGGCGTTCGCTTCTGATCCGCATTTGCCCGCGCTCTGCTCCTCCGCTATAGTTTCCCTAGCCATGTTTGAAGATTTCACGACCACTGACCGCTGGACGAAGAGGCCGGTTCACTGTGTCTATCAGGCGTTGATCGTGGCCATTGCCACGCGGCACGCCGATGCTGTCGACGTAAAGTTTCTGGTGGATGGACGAACTGCATGGGTGGCGCTGCCGCACCCGGCTTGGGTGGAGTACAAGAAGCGCACGGGCAAGGCCATCACGGATTCTCTTGCCGTCGAGATTGCCGGCCATTATCTGAAAGCTGCTCTGGAAGCTGGCGAAGGTCTGGGCCGTGAAATGTATTCGCTCACGGTCGAGGAGACGCTGGTACATCTGGAGGCTGTAGTCGCTGCCATGCAAACGCAAGTTCCCGCGTAGAGTCGCATCCTCGCGGCCGAGCTTCGCTCAGGCCGGACAGCCGAGGCGGCTGTCTCCACATAAGCATCCATGGCATCTATGGCGTCGATTCAATCTGCTTCACTGGTCAGGCCCTCTTGAGCAGGCGGCTGAGCCAGATCAGGAAGACAGCGCCAACGATTGCTACTGCGATGGTGCCGATGAGGCCGTAGGCGTGGATGCCGAGCGCGCCTAGGAGCCATCCGCCGACTACTGCTCCGACGATGCCGAGGACGATATCCATGAGTGGACCGTAGCCGCCGCCTCGCATGATCTTGCCCGCAGCCCAGCCTGCGATCAGTCCAACAATGATCCACCAGATGAAACTCGTGAGCATGCGACCTCCTAGGGAATTGCCGGAACTTTGAGGCGCTCGCGCGCGCCTCCGTTAGGCGCGACTGCGGTTAGATGCTTGGGGTATGGTCTGTGGTTAAATCAAGTCATGTTTGCCCGCAAGATTCGCGTCGAGTATGAAGACCATGGAAAGAGGATTCCTTGTCCGCTGAAATGGTTGGACAGCTTTTCCATGCGGAACTTCACCAACGCCAGCGTGTTTGACGATACCGTGCCGGTCTCCGACGGGCGCATGGAGATCGGCACAAACGTACCACTGAACGAACTCCGCGAAGCCATGGAGGACTGGTTCCGGCGCAAGAGCTATCTGCCCAAGGACTCGAAGTTGTCACTGGAAGAGATCTGACGGCTGGCGGACACTCTCGCTATAAGTGTCGCGGCGGAATTGACGGCTGACTTGTAACCGGGACACAGAAGACGGTTTAAGAAGTTTTCCGGCTGTGGTAAAGTGGGGCAACCAGCCCACAATATGTCCCGTTTTAGGATCTTTTGACGCAGTCCAGAGTCGCATAAACCTTTTGGTGCGTTAGAGGCATCTTATTTTCAGGCGGTTGCAGACGTCTGGATGATGGCAAGCTGTTTGCAAGGATGGATGCTGAGGTTTGGATGATGAACCGATTACGGCTCTCCCCGCAATCCAGCACTCACGATGCGTTGCCGTTAAACGACTGGCCGAGCGCGCTCCCCGCCAACTGGGAGGACGCCAGGTTCCTCCGTTCGTGGCTGGTCTATGACTCGAAAACCCGTCCGGGCCTTGAGCTGCCGCGCATCAACTGGTACGCGGTTCTGGGGCTTACGCTGGCCACAGCAGTTAGCGCCAGCGTCTGGGCTGGCATTGGATTGATGATCGCGCACTTCTGGAAGTAGATTACTTCTCGTAGTGCAGCAGCGACATTACGTCGTAGCCCTTGAGCTTCTCCCGCCCATGCAGGAAATCCAACTCCACGACAAAGCCGAGGCCGGCAATCTCTGCGCCGAGTAGAGACGCCAGCTTGGCGGTGGCTTGCGCCGTGCCTCCCGTCGCCAGCAGATCGTCTACGATCAGCACCCGCTGGCCTTTCTGGATGGCGTCTTTGTGCATCTCGAGCGAGTTGGTGCCGTATTCGAGCGCGTAATCGAACTTTACGGTTTCGGCGGGAAGTTTGCCCACCTTGCGCACGGGAACAAATCCAGCATTCAAGCGGTAGGCGAGCGCGGGAGCGAAGATGAAGCCGCGGGCTTCCATCCCGAGGACGAGGTCGATCTTCTGATCGACGTAGTGCTCGGAAAGCCGGTCGACAAGCGTGGCGAAGCCGACTTTGTCCTTCAGCAGAGTTGTGATGTCGTAGAAAAGAATCCCCTTCTTGGGGAAGTCGGGAACTTCGCGGATTAGCTGCTTGAGTTGTTCGGTTTCCAGTCGTGAGTGGGCGGACAATCTACCAGGCTCCTTCAATGCGAAATGAACTGATGCCGGTGGCGGCCTTGGCTTCGGATTCCTCGACGGCATCGACGCGAGCCGCGCGCGGCCCTTCGCGCAGGCGCGAGCGCAATCCCAGAAGCTGATCGCGGGTGCCCTGCGCCAGGACTTCGACGCTGCCGTCGTGATTGTTGCGCACCCAACCGGCGATTTGGAGAATGTGCGCCTCGCGCTCGACAAACCAGCGAAAGCCGACTCCCTGCACACGTCCACGGACGACGAACCGGCGGGCTTGCACTTCCTCTGTCATTGAGCTTTATCAAAATAACAGCCGGATGAAAATCCCACAACCAGCAGTCGCAGATACGAATGAGTCCCGCTCCGCGACTCCTGATACTGACTGAAAATAAATATTTCCTGGAGTCGTTCTGTTCTGTCAGGGATGCGCCGGTCTGTACCCTCGATTAGGTACCCCCCCTCCCCCCGGTATATTGGAATCATAGATTTAGGGGCAAAATCAAATTTGATCTATGGGGCTCAATCACTTACGGGCAAAATCTTGATGTCAAAGAACTTAGGCAACAAATTCTGGGAAAAGACGACTTTGGGACGCGACGATTTGGGCTGACCCGACCGTTACGGCCTCAATCATGATTACGCGATTTAATTTTGGGCGCAAGGTCAGATGTCACAAGGAGGTGTGGAAAAGTTGGGAAGCGTGCGGCGGGTTGCATTGCTCCCGTCGGGCGAAAACAATCGTGCCGGTCCCGTCTTTCCCCGCTGTTCCCCCCACTCAAGCCAAAAGACGGCTTGAATGGGCCACCTGCCTCCTCTAAGGAAGGAGGAAAAGTGTTTTTTCTTGACATCCCCTTTTATAGAACCCTGTCTATTTGAGGGATGTGCCGCGAATGGGAGATGCGGGCCATCCGCCCGTCCGATTTCGGTTGACACTGGGTTCTTTTTAGATATTATTTCCAACGGGAATGTCGGTTCAGCGGTTGTACTAACGGAGGCGTAGTATGCGCAGAAAATTGAGCTACCAAGATTTCGTGGGCAAAAAGCTGAGCGCAGAGCAGCGGGCCGAAATATGGGCCGGGCTTTCCCAACGTCACACTGAAAAACTTCACGAACGCGTTAAAGCTGCTGCCGCAGAGAGGAAACGTTACGAGCCGTTTCGCCTTGCGCAAATCAAGATGTTTCAAGACAACGGAGTTCCGGTGTCGTTGTTGGCTGGCAGCAGGTCCACTACTCGTGCAACGCCGAAACTCGTCCAGCCAAATATTCCGAGGCTTCGAAAACGGATATTCCGGATTGGTTCGGTCCAAATCGTCGACATTCCTCCCCTGGTCCCGTCCTCTGCAGACGCTTTCGCCGAGTGGAGCTGGCAGCAAGAGCCTGGCAATCCAGCCGGCAACATAGGGGCCTCGCAGGTTACGGTTGATGGCATCACAGGCTCTGGAAAGATAGGTATCGGAAGCGGGGGGGTTACAAATTCTGTTCCCCAAGAGGGGTCCGGGACAGCCTACGCTTATGCTTATTTAGGTCAATTTTTTAGCCCGCCAGCGAGCATTACTGGATACACAGAAGCGTTGTTACAAATTACTATGGCGCCGTGGATTAATGGGTACTGGGAATTCGGTGTTAACGGGCTTAGCTATTCCAACTGCGTTGTTACCGCAAGTATTCTTGTCATTGTTTACGGGGGTCGAAGTGCCCAATACTTTACTTTGGATTCACTATCAATTGTCAACAATAGCCAAAATAGTCCCTTTGCTTCAAATCAAAACACCTACAATCCCATTATTTCAAGCCAACCGCTTACGGGATCGATTGCCGTTTCCAGCGAATATAGCTATGGGATATTTTTAGAGATGTTCGCATATTCTGAAGGGAGCGGAGGGTCTTGGTCTGGCGCCAATGTGGCCTTCGACCTCCCTCAGATCCAGCTGGATGCTGTGTGCATAAATCCCTAACTTTACTTAGGAAAATTCGGGGACAGACGGGGCGTTCACTATTCTAAGATCGATAACGGATCTATCCGCGCTCGCGGCCCTCGCGCACGATGGCGGCTAGATCGCCGGTTGACACTTTCACCTTTACACCTTTCACATCCAGTGGTGACGCTGCGGCAGTTCGCAGGGGCAGAATGCGGAACACGGTGCCATCGCGGCGACGAATTTCCACCGCCCCGTCCCGCTCGGCTTCGTCGAGCACGGTCGCAAAATTTCCTCGCGCCTCAGAATAACTGTAGGACTTCATCGGTTTTTGACCTCCAGCACATCGAGTTTCAATTCACGGGCGCGCTCTCTCTCAAGCCACCGGAGCGACAGAGCAGAGGAGACTGAGATCCTTCAGCCCGCAAAGAACGCGGGCTTCAGGATGACAAGGGCTTTGGTATTTCGCCGGCGGGTCCACGCCCTGGGAAGCCCTAGGCGCGATAGTTTACGCGCGAGAGAGATAAACGCCTTCGGCGGTGTCCACCTTGATCTTTTCGCCTTCGTTGATGAAGGGCGGCACTTGCACTACCAGGCCGGTTTCAGTCTTGGCGGCTTTGGTTACGCTCGACGCGGTTGCGCTCTTCAGCCCTGGCTCGGTCTCGATCACAGTAAGTTCTACGGTCTGCGGCAGTTCGATGCCTACGGCCTTGCCGTCGAAGAATTCGACCTTGATCTCGAGATTGGGGATGAGGTAATCCACGGCGTCGCCCAGAATCTCTTTGCTCAGGTAAGTCTGCTCGTAGTTCGACGTATCCATGAAGTAGTAGCTGTCGCCTTCGGCGTAGAGGTACTGCATGTCGACCTCATCCACGTTGACCTTCTCAATGGGATCGGGCGAGCGGAAACGGTGCTCGAACATGGCTCCGGTACGAAGGTTGCGCAGCTTGGCCTGGATGAAGGCACGCAGGTTGCCGGGCGTGCGGTGTTCGACGCTGAATACGGAGTGCAGATCATTGTTGTGCTTGATGATCATGCCGGGACGGAGTTGGGTGGCAGGGATCGACATCGCTTAAAACAATCTCCTCGAAAAAAAGCGCGGTTAGCTGAGGTGGCGGAAGGGAGGGCGGGCCACATTTTCCGCCGTGCCAATTCTGTCGCACCAGGCCGAAAACTTATTTTACACTCAGGGCGCTGGAAAGGAAACCTTCCCAAAGCTGCGTTCATCGTAAAGCGACGACATTCGTTGCTTTCGGTGGATTTCGCGCTCATCCTCGCGGAGGACTAGAATTGCAGCTGGCGAGTTAGCGCAACCGGTGCGGAAGCGCGCACTGGGCGTTTTCTTGCTACGTAGAAACGAGGTCACCATCATGCGCTTTGGACGCTATGAATCATCCGAGGGAAACAATATAGGAACTGCCATCACTTTCTTTCTGATTGGGCTGGGTGCGGGCGCTCTGACGGCGCTGGCGCTGGCCCCGAAAACCGGCAAGCAATTTCGCCGCGACCTGAAACGCGGCTACGAAGACGCCAAAGACACGGTGCAGGATTGGACGGAAGAAGCCAAGGACCGAGTGCGCGACGCGAAGGACCGAGTGCGCGACGTGGCCGAGCGCGGCGCTGACATGGCGGAAGGCCTGCGCGATGTAGCGCGAGAGAAAGTGGAACCGCTGCGGCGGGTCATTAATCGCGGCTAAAGTCAGAAGTTAGAGGTCAGAAGTCAGAGGTTCGATCTGCGCGGGCGCGAAGGTTTTACTTCTGCATTCTGACTTTCGTCCTTCTGCATTTTGCTTAGCGGAAGATGTCGGCGAAGAACCTTCCGATGCGCCGCAGCATGCGATGGCGCTCCGTCTGCGGGCTGGAAACTGGAGGCGGTTGCACTTGCGGTTCTAGCTGGACGGGCTTGTTCGCCGACGCAATCACCGGCAGCGCCGACACTTCGTCTGCAGGCAGGGGCGGGGGACGTTTCTTGCCTTCGAAAACAAAAGGTGCCTCCACCTGGACGTGAACTTCACCCGGCTGTGAAGGCGGTAAGGGACGGGTTTCGGGTCCGTTCGAGAGTGGACCCAGGTTTGTATTCGCCGCCGCAGAATCCGGGATCGTCGTCGTCGGGGAAACATTTGCCCGCATCACAGGGACCGGCGGCGGACAGCCACATTCCAGCGGGACATCGGTGTCGACTTTATCGATGCGTCCCGAATGAAACACCGCTTGCTCGGTGGGTTTCACGTGATAGACGCGGTTTCCCATCAACTCCGCGACCAGCGCCGAAGAGGTGTTGCCTTTGAGTCCGCGCACGCAGGTGTTACCGTGCGAGTCCGTACTGATGGCAAAGTGGAATTCTCCCGGGCCGGCGAACAGGATGCGGAAGTCGGGAGTCAGCACGGTATCGGCCGAGGCATCGAGCGCGTAATGCGTTTCCAGCGCGCCCGTGCTCACACCCAGCATCAAGTCGTGCGTGCTCTTCGAAGGGGTTACCGAAACCGTTGTTCCCGGGCAGACGCGGACCTCGCCGCCTCTCGACAATTGCAGTACCGCAGTATCGCTTCCGGCGGTTACGGATTGTCCGGCCGCGAACCGCTTATCAGCCATCACAACCTCGCCTACACCGCCGGTACCCGGCACAACTACAGTCGCGGCGGCGGATGACAGTGACAGCGCCTTCGGGGCCTGAAACGGCGACTTCTTACGTGCTACGTCGGGGTCTTCGGGGGGCTTGAGCCGCACCATCAGGCGATTGCCCGCAACGTCCCAAGTGTAGCCGTAGGGGACGAGCAGGTCGAGCACGATCCTCATGACCGGAGGTTCGATCTGGTATTGCTCGGCCCGGATGGTCAGAATATTTTCCTGCAGCACAGGAATCCGCTTGCGCTTCAGGCCGGTGCGCGCGTTGGGGATGTCCATGACCAGCCGCGGAGGCGAATCCAGCATTCGGATCGTGGGCACTACGGGATGAGTGGAGACAACTTCCAGAGCCGGCACACCACGCTCGTGCACGACGCGCACGCTGGTGACGACCGCGGGTTCAGGCTTTGAGGAGTTGGTCGGTTGCGGTCCAGCATTTTGCGACGAGGCCTTCGGCACCACCAGCGCCGCCAGCAGCAAAGCGACCACAAACTGAATGCCCGATCGCGGCAAGAAAATCCCCTGAGAAAAGTTGAGCCTTTAAGACAAACCTTACCACTTGTCAGGAAGGTAAAGAAGTGGCAGGATCGCGCGCGCTAACGGCAGGCCGCGGGAATTCGGGAACCCGCTTCAGGTCTTGTTCAGGTCTGGGGCAGGAATTCGTATTCTTCAATGACCGCGGCCACAGCCATCTTGCCCTCGGCGGCATTATCCTCGACGCGCACAACGCGCCCCTTGCATTGCACGCGGATACTTTCGGTCAGTGTAATCTCGGGCGGGAGCGTGAGCGTGAAGCCGAGGGGCGACCCTTGCTCGATGGGCGAGTCCAGGTAAAGACAAATGCCGCGCGCGCTCACGTCGCGAATTTCAGCAGATTCGCCGTAGTTTGTATTTTCGCCGCGTGCGACGGCTACCGGAATCCTGAGCGCGAAACGTCGTGCAGCCCTTTTCTCCTGCTGGGCTTCGGCCATGCGTTTCTCCAAGCTAATGAAGTGGCGACTAACTATGTTCAAGGATGCCGTTGAACCGCCTGTTCCGTCAATACCACGCTTGGGGATGGGCATGGCCCGTTCCGGCAGATCGGGGGCACGTCCGTAGTACGCCGGAGTAACTCTGGCCACGTTCAGGCTATAAATGGCGCCTGCGTGTAAACTTCAAGCAGGACTGTTCCGTGGTCTTCGTGCTCGACAACTACGATTCCTTTACCTACAACCTGG
The DNA here is from genome assembly GCA_963832755.1 of uncultured Acidobacteriaceae bacterium. GTDB lineage: Bacteria > Acidobacteriota > Terriglobia > Terriglobales > Acidobacteriaceae > Sulfotelmatobacter. The sequence continues at coordinate 213,155 of CAWHVM010000002.1, forward strand.
TTCAGTATCTCGGGGAACTTGGCGCGAAGGTCGAGGTGCGCCGCAACGATCAGGTCACGGTAGCTGATGTCGAAGCGATGCAACCGGAGCGCATTGTGATCTCGCCGGGTCCGTGCACGCCGCAGGACGCAGGCATCAGCATCGCTCTGATCCGACACTTCGCCGGCAAGATACCCGTGCTCGGTGTCTGCCTCGGGCATCAGGCCATCGGCGCAGCTTTTGGCGGCAAGGTCGTGCGCGCGCCTCACCTGATGCACGGAAAGACCAGTGCGGTCACGCACGATGGCAGAACTATTTTCCACGGCCTGCCCACGCCGATGACGGCCACGCGCTATCATTCGCTCATCGTGGAAGAGAAAGACCTGCCGGAAGAACTCGAAGTCAGCGCGTGGACTACGGAGAAAGATGGAACCAGAACCATCATGGGATTGCGGCACAGAAAGTTTGCCGTGGAGGGAGTGCAATTTCATCCCGAGAGCGTGCTGACCGATGCGGGGAAGAAGCTGGTGAGGAACTTCTTAGTAGGGGTCAGGGGCTAGGGGCCAGGGGTCAGAAACTGAGGAGCTACTTTCGGTCAAGGGAGTTAAGTAGACCGTTCAAGACTTTGCCTACCTCAGTGGCGCGATTGAGCAAGTTACTTGATTCGGCGGAGTTGATGTAGCCGAGCCTTTGTGAAATCAGAACCTGCGTTTCGATCTCCATTAGCGAACCTCGCGAGTGCCCAAGAAATTGCTTGAATTCTCCAGTTGACAATCGCGCGTGGCCTTCCGCAATGTTGCTAGGAACGGAAACCGCCGCTCGCCTCAATTGAGAAACCAGCCCATAGGTCTCGGTCTTGGGAAAACCCTGTGTTGCCCGATAAATCTCAAGCACCAGATCAATCGATTTTTGCCAGACTATCAAGTCGCGATAGGATTGCACGCGGGGCATCGCTAGGCATTTCATACTGAGGATCTTCCCGCGCGTCGAAGCTCGCGGATGTGAGAAGCGTCGCATCTCCCCTGTGGATATTCCCAAAACGGGGAAAACTGAGCCCTGACCTCTGACCCCTAGCCCCTGCCTCTAGCCATTTCCACCGCCCGCAGCAGCGCCTGCGCCTTGTTCATCGACTCCTCAAACTCGCGCGCTGGATCAGAATCGGCGACGATGCCTGCGCCCGCCTGCAGGTACGCATGCTTGCCTTGCATGAGCATAGTTCGAATGCCGATGCACGAATCCAGGTTCCCGGCAAAATCGGCATAGAGTACCGATCCACCGTAGATGCCGCGGCGCACCGGCTCCAGTTCTTCGATGATCTGCATAGCGCGCACCTTGGGCGCTCCGCTCAGCGTGCCTGCGGGAAAACATGCGGCGAATGCGTCGAGCGCGCCGAGATCCCTACGCAGCGTACCTTCCAGCGCCGAGACCAGGTGCATCACATGCGAGTAACGCTCCACATACATCAAATCTTTTACTTTGACCGAACCGTATTCGCTCACGCGCCCGAGATCGTTGCGGCCCAAGTCGACCAGCATGACATGCTCGGCGCGTTCCTTCTCGTCGTTGCGCATCTGCATTTCCAGGCGCAGGTCTTCAGCTTCGTCGCGTCCGCGCGGATGCGTGCCTGCGATGGGACGGTATTCGAGCTTGCGTCCGGTCACGCGCACCAGCATCTCGGGAGAAGATCCGAGAATCTGCGTCTCGCCCATTCGCAGAAAATAAAGATACGGTGAGGGATTCACCTGCCGCAGGGCGCGGTAGAGATCGAACGGCGCAACCCCGTGGACAAAATCGAGCCGCTGCGAAAGCACCACCTGAAATATGTCGCCAGCGGCAATGTACTCCTTGCAGCTATCCACGCTACGCAGAAATTTCGCACGAGTGGTTCCGGCGTGGATTTTAAGCTTCTCCGGCTTACTCTTGGCAGACTTACGCCACATCGCAGGGCGCAGCCCGGCGGCCAGCTTTCTTTCGAGCGCAGCGATATCACGAATTGCGCGATCATAGGCGCGACGCGGACTTCCCTTCGAAACATCCGCTGCAGCGACGATGTGAATCTGGTGGCGCAGGTGATCGAAGGCCAGCAGCCGGTCGAAGAACATCAGTTCGCAATCCGGAAGAGAGAGATCGTCCTTGGCGTGATCGCCAATCTTTTCCAGTTGCCGCGCCACGTCGTAGGAAAAATAGCCGACGGCCCCGGCAGTGAATGGCGGCAGCCCTGGCATCGCGGCCGGCTGGTGCTCGCTCAACAAGAGCTTAACGAACTCAAAGACGTTGCCTTCGTGCCGTTCGCGCCGCCGCCCGCGTTCGATCTCGATGGCGGAACCCCGCGCCCGCAGCCGCATGTAAGGCCGCACTCCTAGGAACGTATAGCGGCCGATCTGCTCCCCCCGCTCGACCGACTCGAGCAGAAACGCGTGCGGTTCTTTTTCTGCGATAGCGAGAAATGCGGAGACCGGCGTGAGCAGGTCGGCGCTCACCGATTTCACCACCGGCACCAGCGTCGCCGACTGAGCCAGTCGAGAGAATTCCTTGAATTCGGGGTTGATCATGTGAAGGATGAGGCCGCGAGCGTCGGCAGCGCCTCGCGGTTCATTATAGGGGACGCGGTTGGAGAGGGCGGGCCGCGGTACTATGGAGCCATCATGCCCGCCGTCGCGGTTTCGGATAAGGATGATCGCCCCACGCTGGTCGCCATTTCGGCGCTCGCCTGCATTCTCCAGGACGTTCTGCATGAGGGCCTGGGCCACGGCGTGACCGCGTGGTTGAGCGGCGCCCATTCCATCACCATCAGTACCGTCGCGCTGCAGTGCGATGTCGATACGCGCTGGATTTCGGCTGACGGCACACTAGTAAACCTTGTTTTCGCGGCGATCTTCTGGCTCATCCTGCGGAAGCCGGGACGCCATCGCCCCGCCACTCGCTACTTCCTCGTGCTGGCTATGGCGGGAAATCTGTTTACCGGGACTGGTTATTTTTTGTTTTCCGGCGTCACGAATTTTGGCGACTGGGCGGCGGTGATTCGAGGTTTGCAACCCCACTGGATGTGGCAGACTGGGCTGGTTGCGGTCGGCGTGGCTTCCTACTATGCCTCCATGCTCCTGGTAGGAGCGCAACTGAAGGCGTTTCATGCCAAAGGGGAAGGGACGCGGAGGCTCCGCGGATTATGCTGGACCCCTTACTTCACGGATGGCGTTCTGGCCGGTTTCGGGGGGCTGCTCAATCCTGCCGGATTGTTCTATGTCATCGCTTCGGCTCTGCCGTCCACTTTAGGTGCCAATGCCGGCCTGTTGAGCCTGCCAAGCATGATGCGGCGATGGAGCGGCAGCGAACAGGAACCGGTTGGGCCAGTAAAGCGCAGCATTGCATGGATCGCCGTTGCCGCTGTCGCCAGCCTGTTGTTTGTCTTTGTGCTTGGTCGCGGGCTCACCTGGTCGCGCTGAGTATCCACCCTCGGCATTCGAGAGCGCCAGTTATCCGGAATCTGCTGCGAAATTGTTCCAGTGAACCAGCCCGGCAATTGACTCGCGCCTCTCGTCGTCGGAAGATACCAAGGAACACCGAACAACCGGGCCCTCGTGCGGTCACGAGCCTATGCGGATTAAGTTCTGGGGCGTGCGCGGTTCTACGCCGACCCCACAACCCGAGAACATGCGCTATGGAGGCAACACCTCCTGCGTCGAAGTGCGCTTCGGCGACCGCATCTACATCTTCGACTGCGGCACCGGATTCCGCGTGCTCGGCCAGCAACTGCAAAGTGAATTCGGCGACAAGCCATTTTCCGCCCAAGTCTTTGTTTCGCACTTTCATTGGGACCACATTCAGGGCATGCCGTTCTTCCGTCCTCTGTATGCGAACGCGGAAAACCGGTTTCTCTTCCAGTGCTCTACGCGAACCCGCAGTCTGAAGCAAGTGCTCGCCGATCAGATGGCCGCACCGTATTTCCCGGTGAGACTAGATCAGATGACGGCGCACCGCGACTTCTACGACATCGAGGCCGGACGCGTCACCATCGAAGATGGCATCCAATTGCAGACCGCGTGGCTGAACCATCCCCAGGGATGCATGGGCTTCCGCCTCGAAACCAAAGATGGAATCCTGGTCTACGCCACCGACAACGAGCCCGGGGACGCGGAGTTCGATAAAGCCGTGCGCAAGCTGGCCGAAGGCGCGGACGTGCTCATCTACGACGCGCAGTATCTGCCCGAGGAATACGAAGCCCGGCGCCGCGGCTGGGGACACAGTCACTGGCGCGAAGCCGTCAACATTGTGATGGAGAGCGGCGCGAAGGAATTACTGCTCTTTCATCACGATCCCGAGCACACCGACGCCGTGATCGACAAGGTCGTAAAGGAGGCCCGCAACTACTATCCCAAAGTGCGGGCGGCTGCCGAGGGGATGGAGATTAGTCTGAAGTAATCCGCTCAGTTTTCACCATGGGATTCCGGCGACACCCTCCGCCTTGCTTCCCCCCCACCACCCCTCATATACTCTGAACGTTTGCTCGATCACTCCGGGAACTCGTTCCGGCGCCGGCCAACACCTTGAATCGTACTCATTCCGGAGACCCATTTATGACCACGCTGACCGCCCCACCGCAAGTCGACAAGGAAACCAATCCCTGGGAATCGCAGCGGGCGCGCTTTGACCTGGCTGCGCAGAAGCTCAATCTCGATGACGGCCTGTGGCGGGTTCTGCGCTATCCCAACCGCGAACTCACGGTCTACATCCCCGTGCAAATGGATGACGGCCGCCTGGAGGTCTTCACCGGATTCCGTGTGCAGCACTCGATCGCACGCGGTCCGGCTAAAGGCGGCATCCGCTACGCACCCGACGTCACGCTCGATGAAATCCGCGCGCTCGCCAGTTGGATGACCTGGAAGTGCGCTGTGGTCAACATTCCTTTTGGCGGAGCCAAGGGCGGCGTGATCTGCGATCCGCACAAGATGTCGATGGGCGAAATCGAGCGCATGACGCGGCGCTACACCTCGGAACTGATCGAATTCATCGGCCCGGAAAAAGACGTCCCCGCTCCCGACGTCAACACCAACGAACAGATCATGGCGTGGATGATGGACACCTATTCCATGCACATGCGCCAGACCGTGACGGCGTGCGTGACCGGGAAACCCATCAACATCGGCGGCTCGCGCGGACGCCGCGAGGCGACCGGACGGGGCGTGATGGTGGTATGCGACCAGGCCATCAAGAAACTCGGCCTGTCGCGCGAGAGCAGCCGCGTAATCGTGCAGGGATTCGGCAACGTAGGCTCCAACGCTGCTCACCTCATGCATCAAGGCGGATACAAGATCGTTGGCATCGCCGAAGTCGGCGGCGGGCTCTACAACAAGAATGGAATCGACTTGAGTGCGTTGGTCGAATTCCGGCAGAAAAACGGAACGGTGCACGGCTTCCCCGGCGCGGAAGCCTACGATGCCGCCGAGTTGCTCACAACCGACTGCGAAATCCTGATTCCCGCCGCGACCGAGAACGTCATCACTTCGCGCAACGTCGACCGCGTGAAATGCCGCATTCTGGCCGAAGGCGCCAACGGTCCTACAACTTCAGCCGCCGACGATGTCTTAACTGACAAAGGCGTCTTCGTGATTCCAGACATTCTGGCCAACGCTGGTGGCGTCACAACCTCTTATTTCGAGTGGGTGCAGGACCGCCAGGGATACTTCTGGAAGGAGTCGGTCGTCAACGAGCAACTGGAAGAGATCATGGTCTCGTCGTTCGGCGACGTGGTCCGCTACGCTGAGACGCATCACGTCAACAATCGCATCGCGGCCTACATGCTGGCCATCGATCGCGTGGCCTACACTATCCGCCAACGCGGAATTTACGCGTAGGAAAGTATTTGCGGTGAAGGTGCTGTTTTCGGACGGGTTTTAGCCGCTGAGGGTAACAGTGCCAGGGAGGCTGTATGAGTTCACGTACTAAGAAACTGTTTGCGCGCATCCTGCCTCTGGTGCTTGTGTGCCTGATGTTGCCCGCCATTGCCCCGGGGCTCTCTCACGCAGCCGCCGCGCCGTCAGCCGCTGCCGCCGAAAAGCTTGACATCAATACAGCGACGGCCGACCAACTCAAAGCCTTGCCTGGCGTCGGCGACGCCTATGCGCAGAAAATCATCGCCGGACGTCCCTACCGCACCAAACTTGATCTGGTTCACAAGAGGATCATCCCACAAGCCACTTACGACAAAATCAAAGACCTGATCATCGCCCATCACCTGAAACCAGCCACAACGCCGCCGCAGAAGTGAGTTAAAAAGAAGGTTTCAGAGTTTCAGGGTTTCAAAGTTGCATAGGGAAAGACAATCCGCCACATTCGCCGGACTTTCGAAACCTTCAAACTTTGCAACCTTGCAACCTTGAAACTTTTGAGCGTTGCCTTCCCCTTCATCGTGGAGGATAATCGAGTTGTCTTCGGTGATCTGGGCCGAGACGGTGTTTGGCCAAGCGGTGAACCTGCCCAATTCCATTACGCTGATCCGCATCTGCAGCATTCCTCTGCTGATCTGGATTTTGTCTTCCAATCATTTCAGCAGCGAACACGGCGCTAAGGAACTGCTGGCTTCGGCAGTATTCATTGCTGCCTCCATGACCGATGGCATCGACGGATACCTGGCTCGCAAGCGCGGCCAGATCACAACTATGGGCATTCTGCTCGATCCCATGGCCGACAAACTTCTGATCGCCGCCGCCTTCGTTACGCTGGTGCAGTTCAATCCCAGCCTGGTTCCGGCGTGGATTGCGGTGCTCATCATCGGGCGCGAGTTTCTGGTGAGCGGCCTGCGTTCCATCGCCGCCTCCGGCGGTTTTACCATCGAAGCCAGCGAATTAGGCAAGTTCAAGATGGTGGTGCAAATCGTTTCCGTGGTCGCCGTGATTCTCGACCACCGCTGGAAAGAGTGGCCGGTCTACGGAAACTTCATTTTCCCATTGCACTGGATCGCCTACGTCGCGATCTGGTTTGTCGTCGTAGTTTCGCTGGTTTCGGCGATTGATTACTTCGCCGCGTTCTGGTCGAAGATTGACCGGCGCGTATCCAAACGGCGGCGCCGCGCATTTATTCTCAGCCGTCGCCAGAAGGCGCAGCCGGCTCCGCGACGGGCAGATGCCGATGTCGCTCCTACAATATAATTCGCCCTCCGCAGCAGCTGCCTCGGAAGCAAATCAATCTGAAGACAGCAAACCTGCGACCAGCACTGCTCCCGGCCCGGAATACTCTCCTGAAGAGCGCGCCCTATTGCTGCGGCTGGCGCATGATTCCATCGCTTCAGCTTTGCAGCGCCGCGAGATTCCTCTGGACCCTCCCACTCCTCACCTCGCCGAACCGCGCGGCGTTTTCACCTCGCTCTATTTGCAAAACAATCTCTTGGGAGGTCTGCCGCCAAATCTAATCGGAAAAGATCAAGGCAAAGAAGAATTGCGCGGATGCGTTGGCTACGTGTTGCCCACCTGCTCGGTCTTCCGCGCCGTGGCGGAAACCGCGCGGGCCGCTGCGTTCGACGACAACCGCTTCCCGCCCGTTACTCAGCAAGAAGCTCCGCATCTGGAAATTGAGGTAAGCATTCTCTCGCCTCCACAACCCATTCGCCCCGAAGAAGTCGTGGTCGGCCGCCACGGATTGCTCATCAGTTGGCATGGCCGCCGCGGCCTGCTGCTGCCGCAGGTGCCGGCCGAGCGCGCCTGGGATCGTAAAACTTTCCTCGAGCAAACCTGCCGCAAAGCCGGGCTACCCATGGACGCCTGGCAAAAAGGCGCGACGATTGAAGCCTTCACCGCTGAAGTCTTTGGAGAGAAGAGTGGCCAGTAATCAGTGGTCAGTGGCCAGTAAGGCCGATCACTGTGACCATTGTGCATTGTCGGTGTGAGAGCCTTCCGCGTTGGAAGAGTTCCCAAGAGCCTGGCGACCTGCAAAGTGGTTTGTACTGGTCACTGATCACTGACCACTGCCGCAAGACAAAACCGGAGACGGTCGCCCGTCCCCGGCTCAACTCCTTCTTTGCTGCTTGCGAGAGATTATTGCGCTGCTTGCGCCTGCTCATCCAGTTCCACGCCGTCGCCGGCATGCACGTCTTCCATGGCAAACACGATCATGCCTGTAGCCGTGGTAGGCGTAACTCCGATCACTACAATTTCGCCGACCGCCCGCCGCGGCAGATCTTTCACGTGAATGACCGGACCGTTATTCTTCTCAAACAGTCCCGGATCCACGGACGCCTGCTTCTTCTGCGTGTCTTCACTGGTCGACGCCCGGAACGACAGCGAATCCACCGGATCATGCAAGTCCGCCTCATAGTTGCGCACGGCGCGGAAGTAGTCGCCCACCTTCACGCCCTGGTTCGTTCCCACGTTCATGTAAACCTTCTGCCCCGTTCCTAGCTGCGAATCAAAATCTTTTCCCATCAGGATGCGCCCGGAAACCTTGCTGCCCGTGGGCAGAAAGCGGTCGAAGCGAAGCGGCGGGTGAAATGGGACCATCGTCTTCTCGGCAAATGGAATCGCTGTATCTCCTGGGTTGAGGGGATCGCAGGAGTACTCGACCAGCGCCACCGCCGCCCGGCTGCGTGTGTCGATCACCTTCACCCGGCCGACTTCCATGTAGGGCTGTCCCGTTTCCCTGAGCAGTTTCCGCTGACCGGGAAACATCTCATACTCGTTGATGTCACGCAAGGCGCGCACAATCTCGTATTCCGCCCCGGCAGTGTAGCCCGTCCCTTGCAAATAAACTACGTCGCCCCTGACGAACTTCGTGTCGTACGGAGTTTCCAACCCGCCCGCGATAAATTTGGCGTCGGGCAGAGTTTCGCGGTTGATGAAACCGGCACAGTACACATCGGCGTAGGTGGGCATCTGAACCCGCTGGGTTGGGAAGTTGGCCAACGTCAAGATCGTCCCTTCCGGGCTGGCCGAGCCGACCGAACTCCCACTCGCCGCCGATTGGGCCCAGGCCGCCGTCGCCAGCAACAACACTAACAGTCCTGTTTTCTTCATGTTACCTCCGAGAAGAGACACACGCAGCCCCCTCTCCGGCAAAAAGTCGCGGAAGCAAGGCTTCAGTTGGAAGGTAACAATCGGGTAAGAGGGGGTCAAGGTTACGAGGGTGTCAGGCAGGGCGGGAAATAGGTTTTTTCGTGTTATTTGTGAATACATAGTTGCATCTGCAATTAAGCCCCTGTAAGATTCGCGCCGAACCTATTGCCATAACCTATTGACTCAAACCGCTGATTCAAGATGATTTCTGCCGCCAATAACTACCCGCCCCGCCTGCTTCCCCTGCGCCTGCCGCGGGTTTGCGTAGCCGTGGCCGCTCCCGACCCCACTGAACTGGTCGAAAAAGCCGAAACCCTGATTCGCGATAACCCCTTCTTGGAGTTTAGGTTAGACTACATTTCCAAGCCCACCCTCGCGCTGCCCAAGGTCAAAAATTTCCTCGACGCTCACCCCGGCACGGTCGTCATCGCAACCTGCCGCCGCGCCGCCGCCGGAGGCAAGTTCCGCGGCTCCATCGCTTCTCAACTCGACGTTCTTGCCAAGGCCTCGGGCCTCGGCTGCCAATTGGTCGATGTCGAACTCTCCACCGCCCAAAAGTGTAAGCCGGCGCAACTTCAGAAGCTCCGCGCCCGCTCGGCTCTTATCCTTTCCTATCACGACTTCCGCGGAACCAGGAAGCTCGACGAAACTCTGGAGAAGATGCGCGCCTTCCCCGCCGACTTCTACAAAGTGGTCAGCACCGCGACCACTCTCTCCGACAATATCTCCATGATTCAGTTCCTGGGCCGCGAAGCCGATAACCATTCTCTGGTCGGCCTGTGCATGGGCGAACAAGGCATCATCAGCCGCGTCCTGGGAGTCCGCGCCGGCAGCATCTTCACCTTCGCCGCCGTCGGCCCCGGAGAAGAAACCGCTCCCGGCCAGGCGACCGCGCTGGACCTGCGCAGCGTCTACCGCATCGACACCGTCGACGCCGCCACCCGCGTCTACGGCGTTGCCGGAGATCCCGTCTCCCACTCGCTCTCGCCCGCCATCATGAACGCAGCGTTCCGCCGCGAGAACGTGAACGCCGTCTATCTCGCGCTGCACGCCAAGACTCTCAAAGACCTGCTGAACTGCGTGCGCGAGATTCCCATCCACGGCCTCAGCATCACCATGCCGTATAAGGAAGCCATCCTCGCGCACCTCGACAACACCGATTCGCACACCACGAAGATCGGAGCCTGCAACACGGTAGTCCGCGCCCAGGACGGAAAGCTCTACGGCTTCAACACCGACACCTCGGGAGTAGTACGCCCGCTGGAGCGCCGCCTAGCCACTCTGCAAGACGCGAAGATCCTGGTGCTAGGCGCCGGAGGCGCCGCCCGCGCCGCCGTCTTCGGCCTGAAAGAACGCGGGGCGGAAGTCTACATCCTCAACCGCAACGCAGCCGCTGGACAAAAGCTCGCCCGCCGCGCCCACGCCCGCTCCATGAAACGCGCCGACCTGAAGAAATTCACCTTCGACGTGATCATCAATGCCACGCCGGTAGGCATGGGCAACACCCGCGAAACGCCGCTGCAGGAAAAAGAAATCAACGCCCGCTACGTCTTCGACATGATCTACAACCCACCTGAAACCCGCCTGCTGCAACTGGCAAAGCAGCGCGGCGCGCAAATCATCCCCGGCATAGAAATGTTCGTCCACCAAGCCGCCCGCCAATTCGAAATCTGGACCGGCAAACCCGCCCCCCAGGACGACATGCTCCAGGTAGTGTTGCTGGCGATGCAGGAGCGCGCCACCAGAGCCGCCGCTGCGGGGGCAGCGAAGAAGAAGTAGAAATTTCCGAACGTTCCGACTGGAACATTACCTGCTTCTCCTACGCTCTCCGCCGCCCCTTTGTCACTCGGGTCGTTTCCCTAGTATGAAAATCGCCAGTAAAAGTTGGCGCGCGGTCTTGACTCTGTTCGCTAGCGTACTATCATCAAAGAAAGTCCTCCCTAGGGCAGGGACAACCTAACCAACCATCAACCGTAATATAAAATTGGAGGAAGTCCCATGAAACTGAACGACAGCATTTCAACCTACGACGTTGCCGAGGCTTTGCAGGGCGAGACCGGCAAATTTGAAGTAACCAGCCCCATCGGCGAACGCTATTTCGTTACCTGCCAGCCCGGACACTCCATCGTCAGTCTGGAGTGGGCCGGCTCAGAGCCGAACCTGCAGCCTTTCCTCGTGCGCAAGGTAGCTCAACCCATCACGACGGAGGGTCGTAGCAAGAGATCCGCGGCTGCCTAGTATCTACGGCAACCCAAAAACAAAGCCCGGTCCCGATCAGGCCGGGCTTTTTATTTTCCCAGGGCATTCTGCCCGCCGAAAACCCGGCCTGCCGTGCAGCCTCAAAGTTAAATAGGCCGGTCTGGGATCGCAAAATAATTTCTTGCACAGGAGTGCCATGAAAAAGCTACGCTGTACCCATGATAGGTCTTTTTTCCGCCGGAGCAGTGTTGGGGGCGGCCGACTATCCCGTGCCCCAGCAAGGAAATTTTGTAGTCAAAGACTTTCCATTCAAATCCGGCGAAAAATTGCCGGAACTCAAGCTGCACTATTGGACTCTGGGTTCGCCCCGCAAGGACGCAAGTGGGAAGGTGCGCAACGCCGTCCTGATCCTTCACAGCACCAATGGTTTCGGAGGCCAATTCCTGACCCCCACCTTCGCCGGAATGCTTTTCGGTCCCGGCCAGCGTCTCGACGCCGCCAAGTATTTCATCATCCTGCCTGACAACGTGGGCCATGGCGAATCCAGCAAGCCCAGCGACGGCCTGCACATGCGCTTTCCCCACTATGAATATGACGATATGATCGAGCTGCAATACCGCTTGCTCACCCAGGGCCTGGGAGTGAACCACCTGCGGCTGGTGATGGGTACATCGATGGGCGGAATGCACACCTGGCTCTGGGCCGAACAACATCCCGGTTTCATGGACGCCGCCATGCCCCTCGTCAGCTTGCCCGCCGAGATCGCCGGACGCAACCGTATGTGGAGGCGCATGATCATCGATGCCATTCGCACTTCTCCAGATTGGAACAACGGTGACTATACGCAGCAGCCGCATGGATTGACTGCGGCCCTGGAAGTGTTTCTCATCATGACCGGCAGCCCCTTACAGATGCAAAAGGAGGCGCCCACGCGCGAGCAGGCGGATGCCCTCCTCGAAACCAGCATCTCCACGCGCTTGAAAACCACTGACGCCAACGACCTGCTCTACGCCTTCGATGCCTCCCGAAACTACAATCCCGAGCCGCACCTGGAGAAGATCACCGCGCCCCTCACCGTCGTGAACTCAGCCGACGATGTGATCAATCCGCCGGAGCTGAAGATCCTCGACGTAGATATTCAGCGCGTGAAGCAGGGCAAGTATGTATTGTTGCCCATCACCGACGCGACTCGAGGCCACGGCACGCATTCTCTGCCGGCAATCTGGGGAGATGAACTGAAGGAGTTGTTGCAGCGATCGGGCGGGCAATAACGACCGCACGGCCATCGCCCCCAAAAACCACAAAGCCGGGCTGGTTGGCCCGGCTGTCTTTTGTGGAATGGTTCGGTCAATCTTGCTTCGATCGAGCCAAATGTCAAAATCTCGCAACTCTCGCCGCGTGTTTTGAGACTTCGGGCTCACTCGCTCAGGCCGTTTAGCCTTTGGAGCAGGAGCCCGTAGTCTCAATCCTCGCTCAACCTCACCCCTGACCTGCGCCGCGGGGTCACCGGCCCGCGCCGCTGCCAACTCTTTACATCACCAATGCCAGGTTCTCCAGTTCATGCTGCAGAACGGGCAGGGCGCACCCTGCCATCTCCACGCGGCCCGCCGCGTCCAACGCTGCCTTGGGCGAAACCCCATAGCCGCGTCCCATCAGGAAGACCTGCAGCAACTCTGCAGCCTCGTAGGAATCGATCATGCCGCCCTGCAGCAGGTCGCTTCGCAACGCCGCCAGTTCGGTTGCCGTGAATCTGTCCTTATCGTTATTGGCTTTGTCGTTCATCGCCTTATCCAACATGGCCGTCATCACCTCCGACTCCGACCTTGTACCTCTTTTGGCTATTAGACTCATCGGCAGCCACGCAAGTTGCATGCAATTTGACTGCCGCTCCTGCCCTTTAGTTCTAAATACGGAAAGCAGGGCCGTTTAGTTTCATAAACCCCTGTAAATATCGGAAGTTGCGGACAACCCCTACGCATCCCAGCCTTCGCCAAAGGTGGTTGGTAACCCTCAGCCGTCCCAAAAAAAGACACAGAGTGTCATTTCAGGCGGGAATCGCGCGCAGTGGGCGCTGCGCAGCCCCGCTCTGGGGGAAGATGCCTACGGCAAGACAGGTGGTAGGAAGGTTGCTCCCTAGGGGGTCAGTCCGTTCGGCTACAGATACTTCTGGACCAAGCGGAATCTTCGATCTACAGTCGCCGACGACAGGATTGGCTATGTGAGCGGCTAGCCTTCGATGGTCGCCTGGTCTACCAGCATAATGGGAATGTCGTCCTTCACCGCGTAGACGCGGCGGCACTGTGTGCACTTCAAGCTCTCCGGGTTCTGCCGGTACTCGAGGGGCTGCTTGCAGGCGGGACAGACCAGAATTTCCAACAAGTCCTTGGCAATCATGACAAAGGCATTGTACTTAAAATCGATTCGCCACGCTGCACCGGCTGAGCAGAAACGCGAAGCTCCTCACTGGGTAAAGCTGAACGCCGTGCCGCAGCCGCTGGGGCTAGCGCACGAAAGATCGCCGCCTCCCTGAGTCGTCCCGTAAAGGTCTCCGTCGCTGCCCTGCACCAGACCCGTATAGGGGTATTCGCCGTCAGAGCAATCAGTCTCTGCGCAAAAGCTGTAGAGCGTGGTCAGCTTGCCTGCTTCCGTGATTTCGAAGATCGTGCCGCGGAAATGAGCTCCGCCATCGGCAGTGGTCCCATAGAAATTTCCACTGCGGCCCTGCACCAATCCGCCGAGCGGAGCGACTCCGTCGGGGCAGTCGGTGTCGGCGCAAAAGTTGTAAATCGTTGTGAGTTTTCCGGTTGCAGTCATTTTGAAGACCGTACCGTCGTCTCTGGTCCCGCCCCCCGACGTTGTCCCATAGAAGTCTCCATTCGCCGCGTGCAACAGCCCTCCAAACGGGGTTGCGCCGTCGATGGCGTCGAAGCTGTGCAAAGTGATCAGCTTGCCTGCCGTGGTGACCGCGAAGACCGTTCCAAGGTTGTTGGCGCCAAGGGGAGGGAACAGCCAGCGCCCGAGAGCGGTATATTATTTTTCGAGTACCGAGTGGCTGTCAAGTCTTTTTCTGTGAATCGCTTCCCCTCCTCGGCGGTGTAAGATTTTCTAGGCCGACGCCCGAAAGCCGAAGCCCGGAGCCGAATGCCCGCCAGAATCCTCGATGGCACAAAGATCGCGAGCGACATCCGCGGCGAAGTAGCCGCGGAGGTGAAGACCATGGCTGCGGCCGGGGTGCGCCCCGGCCTTGCTGTTGTCCTCGTCGGCCACAACCCCGCGTCGGAGATCTACGTCCGCGGCAAAGTCAAAGCCTGCGGGGAAGTAGGCATCTACAGCGAGGAGCACACGCCGCCTGAAACCGCAACCACCGCCGAACTGCTCGCCCTGGTCGAAGACCTGAACCGCCTCGACAAGATCGACGGCATCCTGGTGCAGTTGCCGCTGCCGCCGCACGTGGATGCCAAACGTATATTGATGGCCGTCGATCCAGCAAAAGATGTCGACGGCTTCCATCCCGTCAACGTCGGCTTTCTCTCCACGCAGCGTCCCGGCCTCGTCCCGTGCACGCCTGCTGGCATCCTCGAAATTCTTACGCGCAGCAACATTCCTATCGCCGGGAAAGAAGCCGTTGTCGTAGGACGCAGCGATATTGTCGGCAAGCCGGTCGCCATGCTGCTACTCAATGCCAACGCCACGGTTACAGTCTGCCATTCAAGAACGCACGATCTGCCCGGAATCTGCCGCCGCGCCGACATTCTTGTCGCTGCCATCGGCCGCGCCGGGATGATTACCCATGAGTTCGTGAAGCCCGGCGCCACCGTGATTGATGTCGGCATGAACAAGGTTACGGCCCCGGCGGTTTTCCAGCGCCTATTCGGGGGAAGGTTGTACAAAAACGCCAAGCGCGAAGACGCATTCCGCGCGAAAGGATCGACGCTGGCCGGCGATGTGCATCCGGAGGTGGCCGAAGTCGCGGGCGCGCTCACGCCCGTTCCAGGCGGCGTCGGCCCGCTGACCATCGCCATGCTGATGTACAACACGGTGAAAGCGGCAAAGATGCGGAGAGGGCCGTGGTCAGTGGCCGGTGGTCAGTGGCCAGTTACTCCGTCCTCAGTTTTAGCCAGGCATTGAGTGGGGAAGTTTGAACGAATTATGTGAGCGGGGCGCTCTTACTGGCCACTGATCACTGATCACTGGCCACTGAATCTATGCTGAAAGTCGGCCTCACCGGCGGCATCGCGTCCGGCAAATCGGTCGTGGGAGAAATGCTGGTCGCCCTCGGCGCGCATCTCGTTCAAGCCGACCGCATTGCCCATGAACTGATGAAGCCCGGACAACCGGTCTACAACGAAGTCGTGCGCCATTTCGGCGGGAGCATTCTCAATCCTGATCTCAGCGTGAACCGCGCTAAGCTGGCAGAGGCTGCATTCGGCTCGGCCGCACTTGGCGCACAATCCAGTCCCGCAGGCTCGTCCTCCGCAATCCCATCCCGCGTGCAAGAGTTGAATCGCATCGTGCATCCTGCGGTGATTCGCAGCCAGGAGGAGTGGATGGAAGAAATGGGACGGCAGGATCCGCACGCCGTTGCTGTCGTGGAAGCTGCGCTCATTGTCGAGGCAGGCGCGGCGAAGCGCTTCGACCGCCTGATCGTGGTCACATGCAGCGACGAGCAGCGCATCGCGCGCTTCGCCGCGCGCCAAAAGTTAGACCTGGAAGCGGCGCGCAAAGAAGTAGAACGCCGCATGGCCGCGCAACTGCCCGAAGCAGAAAAGATCAAAGCCGCCGACTATGTGATCGACAACTCTGGCTCGCTGGATCACACGCGGGAGCAAGTGCGGCAAGTGTGGGAAAAGCTGCTGACAGCGGCGGTGGCGCAGCCGAACCTAGATCCCTCGCTTCGCTCTGGATGACAATTATGCTTAAGGCTTCTTCAGAAACTTCCCCTGTTCCAGCTCCTCGAACGCCTGCCGAAGCTGCTCCTGCGTGTTCATGACGATCGGCCCGTACCACGCCACCGGCTCTTGCAACGGCTTGCCTGAGACCAGCAGGAAGCGTATTCCGTCGTCGCCGGCTTGCACACTTACTTCGTCGCCGCGATCGAAGAGTATGAGCGAGCGATTGTCCGCCTCTACGGGAGGCGTTGTGTCGAGCCATTTCACGGCCTCAGTCGGCACCGCGAGGGGGCCGGACGCATTACAAAACTTTCCCGCTCCACCGAATACGTATGCGAACGCGTGGCGCGTCGTCTCTACCGGCAGCGTTTTTCTTTTGCCCGGAGCTACCGACACATCGAGATAAATCGGATCGGCCGCAATTCCATCGACCGGGCCTTTCTTTCCCCAGAAACTTCCGCAGACCACGCGCACGTGCGTGCCGTCGTCGTCTTTTATTTCTGGGATATCGAGCGCCTTCACTTCCTGATAACGCGGCGCGGTCATCTTGAGCGCCGACGGCAGGTTCGCCCACAACTGAAAGCCATGCATGCGCCCCGCTGGATCGCCCTTCGGCATCTCCTGATGAATGATGCCGCTGCCCGCCGTCATCCACTGCACATCGCCGGCAGCGATGGCACCGCGGTTTCCCATGCTGTCGCCATGTTCGACCGTTCCCGCCAGCACGTATGTGATGGTCTCGATCCCGCGGTGCGGGTGCCAGGGAAAGCCCGCCAGATAATCCTCGGGAACGTCGTTGCGGAAATCATCGAGCAGCAGAAAGGGATCAGTCTCTTTCGTGTTGCCAAAGCCGAAGGCGCGCCGCAGGTGCACGCCTGCGCCCTCGAGTGTAGGTTTCGATTGAATAAGCCGCTTTACCGGTCGTATGGACATATAAAACCTCCGTTCGGAAAATGTTTTGATGTCAAAGGGAGCCGCCAGGATTCTCCAGGCGGGCGTGATCCGGATAGCGGCCATGTGCCAGAGATTTTCTCCATGTCCCTGTGTCTCCGTGGTGAAATTGTTTAGAATCGAAGCTGAAGGTTTGAACCTATGAAATTCCTACGGCCTGCCGTGTTGGCGCTGGTGATTGCCGGCGCATTCTTTTACTTCACCACCTGGCGTTCGAATGCGAAATTCGCGGGCGCGAATCCGGTGAACTGGCTGAGCCAGCCTGCGCATGTGGAGATTACCGAGGCCTCCGGCGGCGAAACGCTCGATGTCGAGGAGCAGAACAACATCCGGGTCTATAACAAGAATATTCCGGCGGTGGTGAACGTCACCTCGCGGGTGATGACCTTCGACTTTTTCTACGGGCTGGTGCCGCAGGATGGGCAGGGATCGGGCTTCGTCATCGACAAGGATGGCCACATCCTTACCAACTATCACGTCATCGAGAACGCGCGGCAGGTGGAAGTGACACTGCACAACCGGAAGAAGTACAAGGCTACCGTCGTGGGCACGGACCAGGCCCACGATCTGGCCGTGATCCAGATCAAGGCGCCTGATTTGATTCCCGCGGTGCTGGGCGACTCGGCTCACTTGCAGGTGGGGCAGAAGGTTTACGCCATCGGGAACCCGTTCGGCCTTACGGGGACGATGACGCGCGGCATTGTGAGTTCCATCCGCCCGGTGCGCGAGCCGAGTGGCGCGACCATTGGCGATGCGATTCAGACGGATGCGGCGATCAATCCCGGGAACTCGGGCGGGCCGCTGATGAACTGGCACGGTGAAGTGATTGGCATCAACACCATGATTCTTTCCAGCGTCGGGCAGAATGCGGGCATCGGCTTCGCCATCCCCATCAACACGGCGAAGGCGGTGCTGAACGATCTGATGACGCTGGGGCGGGTGCGGCGGCCGGCGCTGGGCGTGACCACCATCCCGATCAGCGCGGATTTGGCCGATGAAATGGGCTTGCCCGTGGACTACGGCCTGCTGATTCTGCAGGTGACCCCCGGCGGCGCGGCCGATGCGGCTGGGCTGCGCGGCGGCACCGAACGCGCTTATCTGGGCAACAAGCTGATTATGCTGGGCGGCGATTTGATTGTGGCCATCGACGGCGAAAAGGTTGAAGACGAGATGGATCTGTCGCAGTTAATGAACAACCACCGCGCCGGAGACACGGTGAAGGTAACGATCTATCGCAACAAGAAGAAGATGGATGTGAATGTGCTGCTGGCCGAGGCGCGGGAGCAGGTGTAGAAGCGGTTAGCCCTTAAGCCCGTAATTCCACCGATGCTGTCGCCGGCTTCTTCAATTTTTAGAACTCGTAATGCACTCCGGCGGTTAGGTTGTTTGCATGGAAAGTCCGAGGAGCGGTGAACCCGTAGGCTGGACCGTTCACCGCAGTATTTGGCAGCGTGCTGCAGGGCACGACCGGAGCCGGCATAGTCGGCGTCGGGAGCGTGGTGGAGGGATTGCAATACTGTGCTCCCGAAGGACCACCCTCGCCGTAGCCGAAGTAGTTATACTCGCCCTTCCAGATCAGATTCTTTCGCATCGCATAGGAGAGATTCACAAAAGGCGACAGGTAGGTAGAGACCAGCGATCCGTTCACATCGCGCGGATCGTTGAAAAAGCGGCTGCCGTTGACTGAGCTTATTCGGTAGCCGATGTTGGCGTGGAACTTGTCGATCGGCGAAAGAGCCAAGGCCACGGACGCATACTGCGTGGGTGCGTTCATGAAGTCCTTAGCCGGACCAAAAGTATAAGCCCCAACTCCCCCGCGGGGAGTCGGAGACGGACAAGCCGTGCCGGCGGGTGTCGCGGCGCCGGGTATGGTGGTGCTTGCGGTGCTTGAGGCCGTACCCAGGAAGCAGATGTTGGTCGCCGTGTACACGTCGCTGTAGGCATAGCCGATGTCGACTCCGTAGTGCTCGTTCGGCATCAAGTCGGCGTTCAGGCTCAAGATGCGGCTATGATCGACGTGCTGGAGCGGGCCATCAACGGACGCTGTGCCCGTATTGTTCGTATTGTTGTGGCGCTCGAGGTCATTGTAGGCGCCGGAGAACGTCGCCCAGGTCTGCGGCCGGTAAGTGGTGTGAATTCTGTAATGCTGAAGATCGCGGGGTGCGACCGGGGTGAGGGCATTGTCGACGTGCAGAAGCTCGACCGAACCGTTGATGTTCCAGTGGTTCGCCGGCTGCAAATTGACGCCGAGGGTACCGCCGTTCTCGTCGATGGTGAAGTTGGAGAGTCCGGTCAGGGGTCCCGTGGTGTTCGCGGCACCTTCGCCGATGGTGTGCTCCTGGTAGTGATAGGTGAGCGTGAACGTGGTGCGATCCGTAAGGTCGTACGCCGCTGTGAGGTTGTTGGTGATGAACTTCTGGCCGAAGAAATCAAACAGCGGCGTAGCGACGCTCGGACTGCCTTCAAACGTAGAAGTTGGCTTGCCCGTGGCCGAGTTGATCGGAGTGTTGAGCACCGTGGTGGTTAACGCCGTACTATTGATGCTCGGGGTTGCGGCAGTCACGGTGGTTAGACTGGTAATGTCGGCAACTCCAGGCTGGTGCACATTCGAGTAGTCGATCTGCTCGGAGATGCTGAGTTTTTTCAGCGCCTGCCAGGTGACGCCGTAGTCGGAGGCGATCACTTCCCGGTGGGCGCTGGCGTTGCCGGCATACGTGATTTCGCGGCTCGTTGCCGCCAGACCCTGGAAGTCGTCGTAGTAGTTCGGCAGGCTGGTGTTCGCGTAGGTGTAGCGAACGTTGCCGTTCATCGTAACGTTCTTGATGCTGGAGCTTTGAAACCGGAAGATTTCGGTGGGGAAGATTTCGCGGGTTGGCTGGTAACGCGAATAGCTGGTAATCACATTACACGCGGGATCGACGATGGGCAGGCCGTTCGGACTCGGATTCGGGTAAATTGAGGCGGCTCCAACGCCGGCGTTGCAGGTGATGCCGACCGGCTTGTTGATCGGATTGTCGTAGTTCTGGAGCACTGCGACCCTGGATCCGTCCGCTTCCTGCAGGTTGAGATACTGGGGTGCCATGCTGAAATAGGAATCGCCCTTGTAGTGAGTGACCTGCTCTTCGTAGGTCAGCCGGGTTCGCGATACGGGCTTCCACTCGACCGATCCCGTCCAGTCATCAGTGCTGTTGCGTTGATACTCCTGGAGCAGCAGGTCGTAGGAACTGGCAACCTGATAACCGCTGGGCGACAGGCTCGGGCCCTGGAAGACGTTCTGCGAGTAGCCGGCGCGGAAGGTCACCTTCGACAGCGGAAGCAGTGTAAGTTTGGTGTCGGTCATGCGGCGCACCGTGTTGAACATAAACGGCGACTCCGTCACCTGCGGCCACGCGTAGGAACCCGTCGGCGCCAAGGCGGGACCGATTGGAATCGACTGGCCGGGCGGAAGGTTGGGATTGCCCAGCAGGTTGTAGTCGAAGTACTGGCGGTCACGGCGGAACAAGCCGGAGAAGTCGTAGAGCTTGCCCTTGGAAAGGTCCAGCTTGGCAACGTCGTAGGGATCGCCGCCGAGTCCGGCGGCAAAGGCGTTCACGCGATCGACGAGGGTGTTCTTCGTGTTGGGCAGCGCGCGCAGCTCAAAGGTCTCGCCCAGTATGCGCGGACCGGACTGCTGGTTGACCAGAGTGTCGTACATGGCGCCGCTGCCGTCGATATTGGCCGCGTGTCCGCCCAGATCGATAGACTCATGAAGCGTGTAGCCGTCCGGAGCGGTCTGGTGAGACACAAATATTGGAATCTGCGCGACGGCAGTGCCCGCCGTCAAGCCCAAAATGGCTGCGGCGATGCCCCCGACAATGCGTCGGGCCGCCGCAAGAGAATGCTTTTCACTCAGCAGCCGGGAAATCCATCCTGGGTTCATCATATTGAAAGCCTCACTTGAAAAACGTTGCTCGCCGAGATCTTGAATCTACGCGCCATCGAAACGCGCCCGCGCCTCCGCAATTCTCCAGGCGCGATGCATCCATAACTCCTACCTGAGGAACGCCGCATTCATGTTCGAGCCATGAATATAGGTATGGCAGTTCGTGCAAGTTATGGTTTCCGACGACCCCGCGCCCATTCCGTGAACCGTGTTGGCAGCTACGCCGCTGTGGCACTGGTTGCAGAGAGGGGCGATGGCCGGCATGTTCAGCAGGCGGGGGTTCTGGGAACCGTGCGGAGTGTGGCATCCCAAACACCCCTCGGCCTTGACCGCGACGTGTTCATAGACGAACGGCCCGCGCGTCTCGGTGTGGCACCTGGTGCAGATCGCGTTCTGGTCGGCCGTGGACTTCACGTTGTTCGCTAGGAAGGTGCCGTGCACGTCGTGGCAATCGCTGCACACCATCAAGCCTTCGTTCACCTTGTGGTGGAAGGGCATACTGAACGCCGGCTTAGTGTCGGCGTGGCACTGGAAGCAGAGCGCAGGCTGCGGAGCCTTCAGCAGCGTTTCTTCTTCCTTGCTCTGATGGACGCTGTGGCAACTGGTACAGCCGACGTTCGCCTTGGCGTGGGGCGAGCGGTCAAAGTTCGGGTGCGTTCCCGCGTGACAGGTCAGGCACTTGGCGTCAACTTCTTTGGCCGAGTGCTTCGCGGGATTGAATATCTTGGTTACGTCGCCGCCGCCGGCAACGTGGTCCGCGCCGGGACCGTGGCAGCCTTCGCAACCTTGGTGCGAGGGCTCCTTATTTAGCGAGGTCTTCCAGTGCGGCGTTTTCTCCCAGGCGTTATAAATCTCTTCGTGACAGGTCTTGCAAGTCTCCGCTCCCACGTACTTGGAGACATCCGGGGAAGGCGCACTGGTTGCGGATGCAGTGGCAGATGGAGCGCTCTTAACGGGAGCCTGCGCGCGGGCCTGGCCCGGCGCAAAGGCAGCCAAGACGAAAAGAAATGCGCCGGAAAGCAGAAGAACTTGAGAGACTCTGGAATTTGCTGGCATTAGCACGCCCCCTCGACGGCAGCGGTTTCGCGGGAATGGATGACAGGACGACTCTTGTGGTCCCGTAAACACGAGACATCGCATTTTGCAACTTTCCACAATACAAACCTGTGTCCTGATGAATCTGTTCCATATTGATCAGTTGCGAGAGATCCTGGGAGCCTCGCAACTTGGCCTTTGAGCCGCATGTCACATCACGTCTTACTGGGTGGATTATCCATGCTGCTTCGGAAAAGCGCTGTGATTCTGGTCACTGGGAAGCCTTCATTGGGGCGTGTCTTTTTCGTTTCGGGAAAAATTCTCCAATTGGTACAGCTGATGGCGCAGTTTCTTTTGAGCGAATTCACCACGGAGGCGGGAGACACGGAGGAAGGCGAAATACAATGGAAGAACGCCGCCGCTTTTGATTGCGAGTTGGACGGGGCGGCGCAATATGCTGTTCTCCGTGGCTCCGTGGTGAGGGCGCTTTTACGCCGCTGTTTCCTCGAAGAAGTCTTCGATTTCGTTTACTTCTTTATCGTTGAGGCGCAGGTCGCCGGCGCGCATGACGCCTTCGACCTGGCGCGCGTTGCGGGCTCCAACGATGGCTCCTGTTACCGCGGGATGGTGCAAAGTCCAGGCGATGGCGACTTCGCCGACCGAACGGTTGTGGCGGTTGGCGATTTCGCGTAAACGGTCGACCAGCGCCAGATTGCGGGAGAGATTTGGTTCCGTAAAGTCGGGATGCCCTTTGCGCCAATCGTCGTTGGGCAGCCGGGCAGCGCGCTCGCGGGTCATGGCCCCGGTGAGGAGGCCGGAGGCCATGGGAGAATAAACGATCACGCCGATTCCTTTATGCAGGCAGTAAGGCAGGATCTCCTCTTCGACTTCACGATGTACCAGCGAATATTGCGGCTGCAGGGAAGTTATGGGAGCGATGGCTTGCGCGCGTTTCAGTTGCTGGACGTTGAAGTTGGAGACCCCGATCCAGCGGACCTTGCCTTCGCGTTGCAGGGCGGCGAGTGTGGACCATCCTGCTTCGAGCGCGGGGGAATCGGGATCGGGAGGCCAGTGAATCTGGTAGAGATCGATGACGTCGAGGGCAAGGCGGCGGAGGCTGTCTTCGGCTTCGCGGCGGATGGAATCGGTGCTCAGGATTTTTTGCACCTGGCCTTTGGCATCCCAGCGCAGGCCGCATTTGGTGAAGACGTAAGGGCGTGGGCCGGACCAGCTTTTGAGGGCACGGCCAACCACTTCTTCGGAATGCCCGAGGCCGTAGACGGCGGCGGTGTCGATCCAGTTGACGCCGAGTTCGAGGGAGCGGTGAATGGCGGCGATGGAGTCGTTGTCGTTCTGCGATCCCCAGGCGAATTGCCAGCCGGAGCCGCCGATAGCCCAGGCGCCGTAGCCGACGGGAGTGATGTGGAGGTCGGAGTTGCCAAGTGTGCGGGTTTGCATTGCTGTGTCTCCTTCTCTCTTTATTAGAAAGTTTGATTTACAGCCGGGGGTATGCGATTCAGAATTGAAACGCTATGAACGTGGATACGATTCGAGAATTTTGTTTGTCCTTTCCCCGCGCTACCGAGAAGTTGCAATGGGGCGATGCTCTCTGCTTCAAAGTTCACGGGAAAATGTTCGCCGTGTTGGGGTTGGATAATCTGCGGCTTTCTTTTAAGTGCTCGCCCGGGACGTTCGCCGATTTGATTGAACGGGAGGGTATTTGTCCGGCGCCGTATGTCGGGCGGTATAAGTGGGTAATGCTCGACCGCTTGGATGCGGTGGGGTGGGATGAACTGCAGGAGTTGATACGGCAATCGTATGAGATGGTGGCGGCGAAGGCGCCGAAGAAAAAGCCCCGCGAAAAGCAGAAGAAGCCAAAGTCCGCAGGGAAGAAGGCAAATAGGGGTTGAGATTCTGCTCGTGGATGGAGTTGGCGGGCGAGGGCGCCCGCCCCACACGAACCATTCGGGATTTGACTCTGCTTGCCGCGGTCGGCTAGCCTCAAGAGTCTGGTTCCTGGACATCTTCGATCTTCATGCGATTCCGGCACAAATCATTGATTCTGCTGCTGATTGCGGCTGTTGCAATGCTGGGCCTGCCACGGGCCTTCGGCGCGGTCGAGCCGGTGCATGCGCAGCACGGAATGGTGGTGAGCGTGCACGAGTTAGCGTCACAGGCTGGAGTCGAAATGATGCAGGCCGGGGGCAATGCGATCGACGCCGCGGTGGCTACCGGGTTTGCGCTGGCGGTGGTGCATCCTCCGGCGGGAAATCTTGGCGGCGGCGGGTTCATGCTGATCCGCATGGCGGATGGTACGACGCACTTTCTCGATTACCGCGAAAAGGCTCCGGCGGCCGCGACGGCGGATATGTATCTAGACGCGCAGGGCAACGTGATCGAGGGCGCCAGCGAGTATGGATACAAGGCGATTGGCGTGCCGGGGTCGGTGGCGGGCATGGTTTACGCCGAGCGGAAATACGGCAAGCTGACGCTGAATCAGGTGATGGCGCCGGCGATCCGGCTGGCGCGCGAGGGTTTTGCGCTGACTTGGGGAGAGGCCCGCGAGTTGCAGGACGACAAATACCTGGGCAAGTTCGCCGAGTCGCGGCGCATTTTTCAGCGCGATGGCAACTACTACCAGCCGGGTGAGATTTTCCGCCAGCCTGACTTGGCGCGGACCTTGGAACGGATCGCGGCGAAGCCGGATGATTTTTACCACGGTACCCTGGCCCATGAACTCGCGGCAGCGATGCAGAAAGGCGGAGGGCTGATCACGGCTGACGATCTGACTCATTACGAAGTGAAAGAACGCGAGCCGGTTCGCGGGACGTATCGCGGGTATGAAGTTATCAGTGCTCCGCCTCCGTCGTCTGGGGGTACGGTTCTGATTGAGTCGCTGAATATTCTGGAAGGATACGACCTGGCCAAGCTTGGCGACCTGTCGGCACAGTCGATTCATTTTACGACGGAGGCCTTCCGGCGGGCGTTTTTCGATCGGGCGGAATTCATGGGTGATCCGGACTTCTCCAAGATTCCCGTGGCGCAACTGATCGACAAGAAATACGCGGCGGCCTGGCGCGAATCGATTGATGCGGAACACGCCACCTCGAGCAAAGAGTTGAAGCGGCCTGCGATTTTCAGCGAGCTTGAGCAGTACGCTGCCGCTCATCCCCAGCCGCTGGCGTATCCGGAGTCGCCGCACACTACGCATTATTCCGTGGTGGATGCGGAGGGAAACGCGGTTGCGGTCACAACGACCCTCAATGACTCGTACGGATCGAGGGTCACGGCTGAGGGCCTTGGGTTTTTGTTGAATGATGAGATGGATGACTTCTCGGCCAAGCCGGGCGTGCCGAATTTGTATGGGTTAATTCAGGGCCCGGCGAATGCGATTGGACGGGGGAAGCGGCCGCTCTCGTCGATGACGCCGACGATTGTGTTGAGGGACGGCAAGCTGTTTTGGGTGCTGGGGTCTCCCGGAGGTTCGAGAATCATCACGACCGTGGCCAATGTCCTGATCGGAGTTGTGGATTACGGGATGAATATCGAGGAAGCCGTGAACGCTCCTCGCTTTCACAATCAGTGGCTGCCCGACGTGTTGTATATGGAGCGATGGTTTTCGCCTGATACGGTGCAGGCATTGCAGAAGATGGGATACAGCGTGGACGTTTCTGGATACTGGAGCGATGCGGAGTGCATCGCCGTGGATGCGAAAACCGGTGAGCGGCTGGGTGCCAGCGACTACAGGCACAACGGGAAAGCAGTGGGGTACTAGAACTATTGATGATCTGTTGATTGCTGATTGTTGATTGAAAATCGAACGCGGCCGAGTTCTGGGTTTTAATCAACAATCAGCAATCATCAATCAGCAATTCTCCATAAGGACTGGGCATGTTGAAAGCGGTATCGACATATTTATACGTAAAAGAGCGGCTGCATCCGGGAATTTTGGACGGCCTGACCCGCAATGGAGTGCAGGCGATTGAGATTTTCGCGGCGCGGCAGCATCTCGACTATGCCAACCGCAAGGCCCACGTGAAAGAAATTGCCGAATGGTTTCGCGGGAGCGGGATTCCGCTGAATTCCGTGCATTCGCCGCTCTACTCCGATTACGAGTGGGGCCGGGCCGGAGCGCCGCCAATCAACCTGGCGTCAACAGACCGCGCGGGACTGGTGGATGCGATGGATGAAGTGAAGCGGGCGCTGGAGATTGCCGAGCAGATTCCGTTTCGTTTTCTGGTGCAGCATCTGGGAGTCCCGAACGAGAGTTTCAGCGAGAAGAAGTTCGAATCAGCAATGACTTCGATCGAACATCTGCGTGCGTTTGCCAAGCCGCTGGGGGTGCGCATTTTGCTGGAAAATATTCCCAACGAACTTTCCACTCCGGACAGGCTGGTGGAGATGATCCATACCGCGCACTTTGACGATGTCGGGATTTGCTTCGATTTCGGGCACGCTCACATAATGAGTTCGGTGCGCGAGGCCTTCGAGAGTGTGCGGAAGCTGGTCTGCTCGACGCATATTCACGACAACGACAAGCTCCACGATTCGCACCTGTGGCCGGGACAGGGAACAATCAACTGGAAAGAGGCGATGGAATTGCTGCGCTCGGCTCCGCAGACGCCGCCTCTGCTGCTGGAATTGGAGGAGAACGAGAAGGTGAATCCGCTGGAGAAGCTGGAAGCGACGTTCGATAAGCTGGAGACGGCGTAGGAATTGAGAGATTGAGGCATTGAGTCATTGACTCATTGCTAACAATCTGTGGCTCGCAATGATTCAATGATCCGATGACTCAATGGCTCAATCAATCATGTCACCTATAACTACCATCGCGGAAATTGGAAAGCACGAAGGTCAAACCGTGACTGTTCGTGGCTGGCTCTATAACCTGCGCGAGAGCGGGAAGCTTCTTTTCCCGCAGTTTCGCGACGGCTCGGGCGTGATCCAGGGTGTGGTGCCGAAAAACGCAGTCACGCCGGAGGTGTTCGAGGCGGTCAAGACGCTGACGCAGGAATCGAGCGTGGTCGTCGAGGGTAAGGTTCGCGCCGATAAGCGCGCGCCCGGCGGCTATGAACTCGATGTGTCGAACGTTCAGGTCGTGCAGCGCGTGCCAGAGTCTGATCCTTACCCGATTACTCCCAAAGAGCACGGCACCGAGTTCCTGATGGAGCATCGGCATCTTTGGGTGCGGTCGCAGCGGCAGGCTTCGATTCTCCGCGTGCGGGCGGAGATTATTAAGGCGGTGCGGGATTTTTTTGACGAGCGTGGATTCACGCTGACCGATCCTCCGATTCTTACGCCGGCGGCTTGCGAAGGCACGAGCACGCTTTTCCCGGTCGACTACTTCGAGGAGCAGGCCTATCTCACGCAGTCCGGACAACTCTACATTGAAGCTACGGTGATGGCGCTGGGCAAGGTGTATTCGTTTGGTCCAACATTCCGCGCGGAGAAATCGAAGACGCGGCGGCATCTCACCGAGTTCTGGATGGTTGAGCCGGAGGTTGCTTATGCCGAACTTGATGACCTGATGGATCTGGCGGAGGGCCTGATTAGCTTTGTGGTGAAGCGCTGTCTGGAGCGGCGGCGCGTGGATCTTACGGCGATCGGACGCGACCTGACGAAGCTGGAAAAGATTGAGCCGCCTTTTCCACGAATCAGCTACGACGATGCGGTGAAGAACCTGCAAGAGGGCCACGCCAAGGGCGCGCTGGAAACCAAATTCGAGTGGGGCGGCGACCTGGGCTCGCCCGATGAAACTTATCTTTCGGCGCAATTCGACAAGCCGGTGATGGTCCATCGTTACCCGGCGAAGGTGAAGGCTTTCTACATGGAGCCCGATCCCCAGCGGCCCGAGTTGGCTTTGTGCGTGGATGTTCTGGCACCGGAAGGTTACGGCGAAATCATTGGCGGTTCGCAGCGCATGGCGTCGCACGAGTTGCTGGTGCAGCGCATTCACGAGCACGGATTGCCGGAGGAAGCGTTCAAGTGGTATCTGGATTTGCGCAAGTATGGCAGCGTTCCGCACGGCGGTTTCGGCATGGGCATCGAGCGCGCCGTGGCCTGGATCTGCGGGCTTGAGCACGTGCGGGAAACGATTCCGTTCCCGAGAATGCTGCACCGGTTGTACCCATGAAGGATTGAGTCATTGAGCGATTGAGCCATTGGGCGATTGGAGAGCCCAAGTTTTTCTCAGCCTTGGTTTTCAATCGCCAAATCGCCCGGTCGCTCAATCGCAAATCATATGACGATCAGCACTACCAATATCGTTTCCAGGAAGATTCGAGTGATCGGCGTGCCGCTTGATCTGGGGCAGTCCCGGCGTGGGGTCGACATGGGGCCTTCGGCCGTCCGGGTGGCCGGGCTTGAGGCTCGACTCGAGGCGCTGGGACATCAAGTTGAAGATGGCGGGAATGTCGCGGTGGCCATCCCGGAGCAGAAAAAAGAGGGCGACACCCACGCTAAGTATTTGAAGGAAATCACGGCGACCTGCACCAAGCACGCGGAACTGGTGGTCAAGACGCTCGAAGCGGGGAAAATTCCGTTGGCTCTCGGCGGAGATCATTCGATGGCTGCGGGCACGGTATCGGGCGTGGCTGAATTCTACCGCCGGCAAAACCAGCGGATCGGGCTGATCTGGATTGACGCGCACACCGACATCAATACGCCTGAGACTTCGCCGAGCGGCAATGTGCATGGCATGCCGCTGGCTGCGCTGATGGGGCTGGGTCCGGCGGAGCTGTCGAACATCTTCGACTTTTCGCCGAAGGTGCAGCCGGAGAATTGCGTGCTGGTGGGCGTGCGCGATATCGACGCGGTGGAAAAAGAGAATGTCCGCCGCGCCGGCATCGGCGTCTTTACGATGCGCGATATCGATGAGCGCGGCATGCGCACCGTGATGGAAGAAGCCTTGCGCATGGCTGGACGCGGCACTGCCGGTTATCATATTTCGCTCGACATGGACTGGATCGATCCCGAAGATGCGCCCGGCGTCGGCACTCCAGTGCGCGGCGGTGCGACTTATCGTGAGGCGCATCTGGCGATGGAAATCATCGCCGATCACGGACGCATGCTGAGTTTCGAGATCGTCGAAGTGAATCCGGTGATCGACGAGCACAACCGGACGGCGGACTTGGCCGTGGAGTTGGCCCTGTCGGCGTTTGGGAAGAAGATACTGTGAGACCACGGCACTCAGACAGGGCCGTTTAGCACTTCGCGGGGAAAGTTTTGGTGGAACTCTCTTTGATGCCCACTTCCCGGAAACGGTAGTCTTCGCTTGACCACGGGCAGTCCGGCTGCCGCGAGCTGATCGAACAGCGCATCGTAGACTGTGGGCTTAATTAGAACTATGCACGTCGGGCCGATTCCCCTGATCTCCGAAACTAGTTCGCTGCAGCGCGCTCTGATCTTGCCCTTTACTCTGCTCTTGCTGTCAACGGGTTCCCTTAGCGCGTCTATAAGCTGGAATCCTTCCTTCTGGAATTTCAAAAGCCACTCACGCTTATTCTTTCGCTCGTCTTTCGTGCCGCGCCAATCCGCACCGAAGATCTCTTTCATCAGCTCGACCCACAACGAATCCTGACGTCCCACATCCTCAAAATAAAAATAGCGGTCAAGACTCGATGGAGGCGCTTCGGCGACAAAGAGCACGCGGGTTTTCTCTGGCCTGTACTTAGCAGCTGCACGCTCGTAGCGTTCGGGGCAAAATTCCTCGCACATAGGCGTCATATTACCTAGAGCGTCGCCACTTGGCAAAATCCCCGTGCCTGCGTAAAGTACCTATTTCCGGATGATTATGAAAAAGCTTCGAGTCGGCATTCTGTTTGGCGGGCGCAGCGGCGAGCATGAGGTTTCTCTGCTCTCGGCTGCGTCGGTTCTCAATGCCATCGACAAAGATAAATATGAGGTCGTGCCCATCGGCATTACCAAGGACGGCCGCTGGCTGACTGCCGCTGACGCCGAGAATCTGTTGCAGGGCAAGCTCGTCCTCGAGCCCCGCCACTTGCGCGCCGGCGATCCTGAAATCACGCAACCTGCGGCGGTGCTGGCTCGCGGAGAAGCGGTCGTGGTGCCGCCGGAGCCGGTACACCGGCAGAGCGGACTCGTTCCCTTTCAGACCGATGCGGCGCTGACGCGCCGTGCCAGCGACCGCGCCATCAACGTCGATGTGATTTTCCCCGTGCTGCACGGTACGTTCGGCGAAGATGGAACCATTCAGGGTCTGCTGGAATTGGCGGACATCGCTTATGTGGGCGCGGGCGTGCTGGGCTCGGCCGCGGGCATGGACAAGGACATCATGAAGTCCTTGTTTATTGCCGCGGGTATCCCCATCGTGAAGCACGTAACGATTCTGCGCGGCGACTGGGAGAAAGATCCGAAAAAAGTTCGGAAATTTGTGGAGAGCAAGCTGCGTTATCCGGTTTTTGTGAAGCCGGCAAATTTGGGATCGTCGGTGGGAATCAGCAAAGCGCACGACCGCAAGGAACTGGGCCCGGCCGTTGCGGAAGCGGCGAAATTCGACCGCAAGATTGTCATCGAGCAAGGCGTGGGCGGGAAGAAGAACAAGGCGCGCGAGATCGAATGCTCGGTGTTGGGCAACGACGATCCGGTGGCCTCGATCCCCGGCGAAATTGTTCCGGTGAAGGAGTTCTACGACTACAACGCCAAGTATCTCGACGAAGGTTCCGAGTTGGTCATTCCGGCAAAGCTCACCAAGGCTGAAACCAAGAAAGTTCAGGAACTGGCGGTGCGATCTTTCAAAGCGGTGGATTGCTCAGGCCTGGCGCGCGTGGATTTTCTGATGGATCCCGCCACGCGGAAGATTTATTTGAACGAGATCAACACCATGCCGGGATTCACGGCCATCAGCATGTATCCCAAACTATGGGCGGCTTCGGGACTTGAGTATTCGGAGTTGATCGACAGACTGATCCAGCTTGGGTTGGAACGGCACGCCGACAAGAAGAAGAATCAGTACAGTCGGTAAGGGCAATTGCTGATTGCTGACTGCTGATTGAAGAACATCCGAACGAGTTTGACCTGGGGTTCGAATTTTTGTTGACGAACCCTGTCTGGCTGTGTAGGATCGTAGAGACAAGTTTGCCCTTCGGGGCAGGCTGAATTTCATGCAGAGTGGCTGAGGGACGAGCCCTGTGACGCCACGGCAACCGGATCGGGATCATATATCCCGACCGCCAGGTGCCAACTCCCGCCCGGAAACGGGGAACATGAGATTCGGATGCGAAGCTTCATTTTATTTGCATTCCGATAACCTCTTTTCCTTTTTCTGGGGAAAAGAGGCCTTTCAGTTTTGGGGCACTTTTCTCCGGCTCGTCCTCAGCTATTCGCAGGCACGAACGAAAGCGAGTAGCTTATGTCGACATACGACGCCCCCTACGAACTGCGCTGCCGGGAATGCGGACGACGGTGGGGAAACCAGCCCCGCTCCATCTGCGACGAGTGTTTCTCTCCTCTGGAAATCGCTTACGACTACGACTGGATCCGGTACTTGCTGGGCGAGGGTACGCTCGACCCGCTTAAGACGGTCCGCGGGCGCATCGCGCAACGGCCCCCGAACATGTGGCGCTACGCCGAGTTGTTGCCGCTGCCGGCGGGTTTCGAGCCGCGGCTGCCGGTCGGCTTCACGCCTCTGCTCCACGCGCCGCGTCTGGCGGCGCGACTGGTCGGCAATAACGGTGACGCGAAGGTCGCAGCGCAGAATCTCTACATCAAGAATGACGCCGTCTGCCTGCCTACGCTGAGTTTCAAGGACCGAGTGGTGGCCGTTGCTCTGGCCCAAGCCCTCGCGTTCGGCTTCGATACAGTGGCGTGTTCTTCCACAGGAAATTTGGCCAACGCCGTCGCCGCACACGCGGCGCGTCTCGGCCTGAAGGCGTGGATCTTCATCCCGTCCGATCTCGAGCCGGCAAAGATTCTCGGCACGCAAGTGTTCGGCGCCAACGTGGTGCGCATCGCGGGCAATTACGATCAGGTGAACCGACTGTGTTCGCAGATTGCCGAAGAGCGGCGCTGGGGATTCGTGAACGTGAACCTGCGGCCTTACTACGCCGAGGGATCGAAGACGGTCGGCTTCGAAATCGCCGAGCAACTGGGCTGGCGTCTGCCGGACAACGTAGTCGTGCCCATGGCTGGCGGGTCGTTGATTGTGAAGATCAAGAAGGCGTTCGACGAACTGATCAAGCTCGGCCTGGTCGAGGAGAAGCCGGTGAAGTTCTTCGGCGCGCAGGCTACGGGATGCTCCCCGATTTCGACTGCGGTGAAGACGGGCAGCGCGGAAATCGATCCGCAGAAACCGGCGACCATCGCGCGGTCTCTCGCTATCGGCAATCCGGCCGATGGCCACTATGCCATCAAAGCCATCAAGCACAGCGGGGGATGGAGCGAGGACGTGAGCGATCCCGAGGTGATCGATTCGATCCGCGTGCTGGCGGAAACCGAAGGTATTTTCACCGAGACCGCCGGCGGCGTAACCGTGGGTACGGCGGGCAAGTTGTATCGGCAGGACCGCATCCTGCCTGAGGAAACGACCGTGTTGTGCATCACCGGAAACGGATTGAAGACTACCGATGTGTTCGCCGGTGTTTATGAGATCGAGCGTCCGATTGCGCCGAAGCTGGCAGAGTTCGAGGAGTATCTGCACGAAACGCTGGATACGGTTGAGGTCGCAAGAGAAGCGGCCGCGACCGTGGGAGCGTAGAGGAACCGAGATGGCGATTACTATACAAATTCCGACTGCGCTGCGGCGGCATACGGCGGGCGTAAGCTCGATCGCGTGCGCGGCAGCGAACCTGGGAGAGCTATTCTCCGTCCTCGACGAGAAATTTCCGGAACTGAAACCTCACCTGCGCGATGAGACCGGCCAGGTGCGCCGATTCCTCAACATTTACGTGAACGAGGAAGATATCCGCTTCCTAGGCGGGCCGGGGTATGCCTTCCAGGATGGAGATGAGGTCCTGCTCGTGCCTTCGATCGCGGGCGGCTAGGTAAAACCCCCAAGGTCGAGCCGCTTGTTTAGGGCTTCTGGTGGCTTGTTACCACGGTGATGGTTTGCTGCAATACCCCCGAGCCCTGGTGGCGGATCTGCTGCTCCGCGCCTTTTTCCATGTGAGCTTGTTGCGCCGCAGTCGGCTGCGTCGAAATGGCCACGCCATCATTTACCTGCGCGCAATCCATGCGCAGCGTGCCGTTGTCGTTGAACACCAGTCCATAGAAGCGCAGCGTGCTGCCGGCAGCGAGGGGCTGCGTGTTGAGCAGTTGCGTGTTGCTGTCAACGTAGACTTCGATCTGGCTCGGGTCGGCCAGAAGAGAAGCTTGCACCGGCTGCGTGGCCAATGTCGGAAACAAATCATAAGGCGCTAGTGACACTGAATACACAGTGAAATTGCCATTCTGGGACGAGTCCGTAACCGTGGCGTCGATGGTTTGCGGCATCAAGGTCATCGTCGTGACTGCGGTGTATTGGCCCCCATAAAAATCCGTGATGGCCTGCGAGTACACGCTCACGTTTTGCCCGGCGACCATGTTGGAACCGTTGAAGATCGCACTGAAGGGAAGATCCGCCAGATTATTGAACTGGCCGGAGGTCAGAAATATGGTACTGTCGGAAAAAGAGTAGATGCCCTCGGTCTGTCCCTGCACGGAGTAGTCCTGACCCTGTTGCTCGCGCCCCAGGTTGTAGAACGTTGGCGCACCCGAGTAAACGTCCAATAACGGCCCGGTCATTACATTGAGAGCGGCGGGGTCGTAGGCAGCGATGCGGGTGGCCAACAGGGAACCATCGGATTGAATTGTCCCGTCCGTGTCGATCAGCGTGCCGACTGCCAGCGCGGAAAAGCTGCCGATGCCTTGATAGGCTGTGTTGCTATCAGCCGTGACAGGGAGCGTGTAGAGCGACGGGCATGGACAGGTGAGCGGCACAAGGGGCCGCGTCATAGTGAAGGTATCGCCGGTGGTGGCGATGGCCGTTACTTCTCCATCAATGCCGTTGATCTTGCCATTCGCAGGGTTGGTGGGCTGAGACGAAAAATTGATCGGAGTGAGGGTGAAGGTCGGCGTGATGGAGTAGGGCTCGATGCCGGGGCCGGCGAAATAGCAACCGGGGTACGTTGCCGACTGTGACACGAGCAAGTCGAGAGCAAGCCCCATGCTATTGCCGGTTACCGTGATCGGCGAAGGCAAGCTTACGCTCACATTGGCCGCGGGCGTTTGCCCGTAGGCAAAGGTACTGGTGAGGAGGCCTCCTGCGTCGGACGAGCCCGCAGGCTCTATGGTAACGCAGATGAACCCGGCACTTCCAAGGGTAACGGCTGCTGTGGTGTAGACATCTTGCGGAATGCTCACGTTGACGAAGGGGTTGGCCCCGCCGTTCACGTCCATGAACTCGGCCCCCTGCGTTCCAGAGAACAGCGTAACCGTCTTGCCTGACTGGCTCGTCAGCGCGATGTTCTGGAAAACCATACCGAACTCTGACAGGTCATCGTTGGCCGTGCCCGACAGAACTACGGTGACGGAGGTGTTACTACCGCTGAACTGCGGAGTGCCGGGCATACTTCCGTTGGTGCCGCAGCTCGTGGCAAGGCCGATCAGGCCGGCGAGGGCTACGATGCATAGCGGGAAAGACGAATTCTTGAGCGAGAGGGGCGCTGCCGATAGCTTCATACGTAACCTGAGGATGGATGCCAAGATTCGGACATCCGAATTCCGGTCGCGCCCGAACCGGTCAAAGCAATAGTACTCGCATTGTCTGCATTGCGCATGTGACTTAGCTCACACATCGTAGAGTGGCGTTCTGCGGGGGCTGGCGCAACTGGCGGAGAGGGCTCTGCCGTGCTATAATCTAACTAACTGGTTAATTAGTCATGGCTCAACTCTTCCGTCATCGCCATCATCCCCGCCTGGGCTCGCGCGGCCAGCCAGAGGAAAGCCGCGCCGCCATTCTGCACGCCGCCGCGAAGGAGTTTGCCGAACTCGGCATTGCCGGCGCTCGCACTGACGCCATTGCGCGCGAAGCGAAAGTCAACAAGGCCCTGCTCTACTACTACTTCACCGACAAGGAAACGCTTTACGGCGCGGTGCTCGACAACGCATTTTCCGGGATGAAGGCCAGTGTGTTCCAGGCGCTCGACAGCGACCTGCCGCCGCGCGAGAAGATCATGGCCTACGCGGGGGCGTATTTCGACTTTATTGCCTCGAACCAGATTTATCCCAAGCTGATGCAGCGCGAAATGATGCGGGCGCGCGAAGGGCGCTCGCAGCATCTCGACCGGCTGGTCAAGACTTACTTTCAGCCCATCTACAAGCGGGTGGGCGAGCTGTTGCACGAGGGAATCGTCGAGGGCGAATTCCGGCCAGTCGATCCGGCGCACTTCGTTCCTTCGATGGTGGCAATGATCGTTTTCTATT
This sequence comes from uncultured Acidobacteriaceae bacterium, assembly GCA_963832755.1. Taxonomy (GTDB): domain Bacteria; phylum Acidobacteriota; class Terriglobia; order Terriglobales; family Acidobacteriaceae; genus Sulfotelmatobacter. The sequence goes on from CAWHVM010000002.1 coordinate 248,590, forward strand.
TCAGCAGCGCTCCGGTGATGCAGCGCATTGTGCGCTTCAATCCGCTGACGCCGGAGCGGATCGCGGAGCGGCGGGCCGCGGTTCTCGATTTCATTTCCGCAGCGCTGTTTCAATCCCGGACCCGCGCAGGAGTACGCAAATGAGTGCTCGTAACCGTTTCTTCATGCTTCTCGGCATCATCTTTGTGATCGCCGCGATCTATTATTTCTTCTCCGTCAACCATTCCAAAGACCTGGTGCTCATCGGCACCGTCGATTCCAATCAGGTGATCGTCAGCGCGCAGGTGGAAGGCCGCATCCAGAAATTGCTGGTGGATGAGGGCACGCCGGTGAAGGCCGGGGATTTGATCGCGGTGCTCGACCCTTCAGAATTGCAGACGCAGGAAGCGGCGGCGGCAGCGAACATCACCAGCTTGCAGCACAAAGTTTTCGAGATGCAGCACACCGAGAAATCCACGTCGGGCTCGACTTCCAGCGATGTGGCCAACGCGCGGGCCATGCTTTCTTCCGCCAAGGCGCAACTTCTGCAGGCCAAGGCCACGCTCGATCGCACCGAGAGCGACAGCCGGCGCACGGTTGAATTAGCAAAGGCGGGCGTGGACTCCGATCAAGACCGCGTGCAAGCCGAAACCAATCTGCAGGCGGCGCAAGCGGCCGTGCAAGCGCAGCGGGATCTGGTGAAGGCGGCGCAGGCGAACTTGAACTCCGCCATCGCGCGCACCCAGCAAGCCAACGCCGCGAAGAGCACCGTGCAATCGACTGAAGCTGATCTCAAGAATGCGATTGCGCAGAAGAATCAGGCCGCGGTGCGGCTGGGCTACACGAATATTTATGCGCCTGTGACCGGCACGGTTTCCGTTCGCGCGGCGCGGCAGGGAGAAGTGGTCAACATCGGCGCGCCCATTGTGACCATCGTCGATCTCACCGACACGTGGGCGCGGGTGGCGATTCCGGAGACTTATGCCGATCACATTGGCTACGGCGATGTGCTGCGAGTCAAAATGCCCGGTGGAACAATTATCAGCGGCAAGGTTTTCTTCAAAGGTGTGGAAGGCGATTTCGCCACCCAGCGCGATGTGAGCCGGATGAAACGGGATATCCGGACCATCGTGCTCAAGGTTCGGCTGGACAATCCTAAAGGCGCGTTTGTGCCCGGGATGACGGCTGAAGTGCTGGTTTCGCCGGAGCAGTTGAAAGGCAGCGCTCCGCAGAGCGCGGCGGCAGCGGGGCAGCAATGATGACAGAATTGAATGCCAAAGCGAATGGTGGCGCTTCTGCTGCTCTCGCGGAATCTTTCGCCATCGAAGTCGACCACATCGTGAAGAAGTATGGCGATTTCACCGCCGTGGACGATGTTTCGTTCAACGTGAAAGACGGTGAGATCTTCGGCCTGCTCGGCCCCAATGGTGCCGGGAAGTCAACTTTGATTCGCATGATGACGACCCTGATTCCGATCACTTCCGGCAGCGCGCGCATTGCCGGCCACGATGTTGCCAAAGATCCGGACGCCGTGCGGCGAACCATCGGAGTGATTCCGCAGGCGCTGACCAGCGATCTCGATCTTACCGTGGAAGAAAATCTAAGCATCTATGCCAAGCTCTACGACGTGCCCGCGAAAGAAAGAAAACGCTCGATCGAAGAATTGTTGGGGTTGGTCGATTTAACCAAGTGGCGCGATGCCCAGACCAAGACTCTTTCCGGCGGCATGCGGCGGCGGTTGGAGATTGCGCGCGGGCTGGTGCATCATCCGAAAATCTTTTTTCTCGACGAGCCCACCACCGGATTGGACCCGGTTTCGCGCGTAGCCGTGTGGGAGATGCTGGGCAACATCAAGAGCCAGCGGCAGCTCACGATTCTTATCACGACGCATTACATGGACGAAGCTGACCGGCTCTGCGATCGCATCGCCATCGTGGATCACGGCAAACTCGTCGCGCTGGATGCGCCGATGGCGTTGAAGGCGAGCGTGCCTGGTTCGAACGTGATTGAAGCGCAGTTCGAGAATCCTCCGGATGATTGGGAGCAGCGCCTGCACACGCTCGACGACGTTACCTCGGTGCAGCACGAGGGAGCGGGAATGTATCGGGTGCTCACCGGCAACGGCTCGCGCACCACCACGGAATTGGTCGAAATGGCCGTCGAGGCGGGGGTTCCGGTGAAGTCGCTCTCAGTGCAGAACACCACATTGGACGATGTGTTTGTGCACTACACAGGCAGGCAGTTGCGCGACGAGCTGCAGAAAGCATACGCCTTTGTGATGCCGCAGAGCCCGGGGTTGCGGCCATGAACCTGGGGTGGACTTTATGAATAGGATCATGGCCATTGTCGAGCGCGAGATGCGCAAGTTTTTCCGCTCGCCGGCACTGATGCTGGCATCGATGATTTTTCCCCTGGTGCAGCTCATCATCCTGGGCAACGCCTTCGGTGGCAAGATTCGCGATGCCCGGCTAGCGATCGTCGATGAGGATGGAGGCACGCAGGCGCTGCGCGTGCGCGAGGCTTTCGACTCCGTACGCGCGAACATGCGGACCTTTGTGCCGATTCCTTACGACGACGAAAAGAAAGCCGTCGCGGACGTGCGTAACGGCAAGCTTGAAGGTGCGGTCATCATCCCGCCGCAGTTTTCGCGGCGCATCTATGAAGACAACCATCCACAGATCGCATTAGTGGTCGATAACAGCGATAACTTCATGAGTTCAGCGCTGGAGTCGGAACTCACCGACCTGACCAATGCGTTGAACCAGCCCACGGTCGAACCGCGCATTCTGCAGCAGACTGCGCTGTCGGTGGTCGAACTTTATCCATACATCGAGTACATGAAGTACTTGCTGCCGGGTTCGCTCACGCTCGCGATGTTTGTTTCGGTGATGATCGGCGGCGGCATGCTGTATATCGATGACAAGGCGCGCGGCGTGCATGAAGGCTACCTGGTCACACCCATCACCAAGCTCGAACTGGTGCTGGGGCTGAACCTGGCGGGCGCAATCAAGGCGGTGATGACCGGCGTGATCATTTGTGTGATCGGAGCGCTGATCGCAGGCGTGAGCACGATTTTCAATCCAGTCACGATGTTCGGACTGCTGATTATGATCGTGCTGACGTCGCTCGGGTTCAACACCATGATGTTTCTGATGATGGTGCGCATCGAAGACCCGCTGGTGCCGCGGGCGATGTTCGGCATTTTGAATACGCTGCTGTTTTTTCCCAGTGGCGCAATCTATCCCATCCAGGCTTTCCCTCCCTGGCTGCGGGCAATTGCGTGGGTTGACCCTTTTTCCTACGCGGTGGATGGCTTCAAGTGCCTGTTGCTCAAACAGACCACCCTCGCAGCTGTCTGGAGCGACATGCTGTTCCTTTCGATCTTCGCGGCCATTACGCTCGGAGTCGCGATCCCGCTGTTCAAGCGCACCCTGTAGAGGGGAATTGGTAATTTGCTAATTTCGTAATTTGGTAATTTCCAATCCGGAAAGCTGGTGGTCTTAAATTACAAAATTACCAAAATACCCAATTCCTTTGGCACTTTTGACTTCCCCGCCGCGTCCGTTATGCTAGAGAGCGATGACCCTACTGGACGCGAAAGAGTACCATCCCGAAAAAGAGCGGAGGCGAAGAACCCGCATCATTTCGGCAATCGTTCTTGTTCTGCTGCTCGTTGCCGTGGGCTGGTGGAACCGCTTCTGGCCAGAGAAGCGCGTGGCCGATAAATTCTTTTCGGCCTTGCAGAAGCAGGATTTCGAAACTGCCTACGGCGTCTACTATCACGATCCCGCGTGGAAGCAGCATCCGCAGAATCACGCGCAATATCCCTTCAACGAGTTCTGGCAGGATTGGGGCCCCGGCGGCCAGTGGGGCGTGGTCAAGAGTTATCAGATTTATGGCACCAGCAACTGCCCCGGCGGCGGTACCGGCGTGGTCGTCGACCTGATCGTGAATGATCGCGCGCAACACGCCCAGTTGTACGTGGATAAATCGGATAAGACGATCAGCACGCCGCCCTGCGATCTGGAATTTCGCTAGCTGCCGGCTGCGGCCCTGATTTCGAACTGCTGCAGAGTCTTGCTGAGCGATGCTTCGTCGCAGACACTCAGGCAAGTCTTCGAGCGGTCAATCTGACGCATCAGCCCGCACAGAACTTTTCCCGGCCCGATTTCCACAAAGGTTTCGACGCCTTGCTCGATCAGCAGGCGCATGCACTGCTCCCATTTCACCGCGCCCGTTACCTGGCCGACCAAAGTTGTGCGGGCCCGCTGTTCATCGCACACCAAAGACACGTCCACATTGCAAGCTACGGGATACACTGGCTTCTGCATCTTCAGCGCATTCAAATCGACTTCCAGGCGGTCTTGCGCAGGCTTCATCAGCGAGCAATGAAACGGAGCGCTCACGGGCAATACCTTCGCGCGCTTCGCTCCGCGCTCATCGGCCAGCTTCGCCCCGCGCTCCACGGCTGCGGTGTTGCCCGAGATCACAATCTGCTCCGGAGAATTCACGTTCGCGGGGGAACAGACTTCGCCCTGCGCCGCGTCCCGGCAAACCTCGGCAACCTTCTCGAATTCCATACCCAAGATTGCAGCCATCGTGCCCACGCCCACCGGAACTGCCTCCTGCATATACTTTCCGCGATTGCGTACTGTGCGGAGGGCATCGGCGAAGCTCATCGTGCCGGAAGCCATGTGTGCTGAATACTCGCCCAGGCTGTGCCCCGCCACAAAGCTCGGCTTGGGCAGGCGGCCCTCAATCACTCGCAAGGCCGCAATCGACGCGGTGAGAATCGCCGGCTGCGTGATCTCGGTCAGCCGCAATTGATCTTCCGGACCCTCAAAGCAAACTTGCGATAACTTGTAGCCAAGCGCATCGTCGGCTTCCTCAAACGTCTGCCGCGCGATGGGATATTTCTCGGCGAGATCCTTGCCCATGCCCACGGTCTGCGACCCTTGGCCAGGGAAAATGAATGCGATCTTTGATGAGTTGAAGCCGTGCCCGTTTCTCGATTCCATCATCATTTTGACTATGTGAAAAGCGCTAGTGAGCCGGTGCGATTTCCGCTTCTGCCGGTGCGGGACGAAGCTTGGCCAGTCCCTGCTCAATCGACTGGTTGATATTCCGTTCGGAAAACTCCGCGGCCACCCGCACCGCATTCTTGATGGCGTTCGCGTTGGACGAACCGTGCGTAATAATGCACACCCCTTTCACGCCTAACAGCGGCGCGCCGCCGTATTCGGTGTGGTCGATACGCTTTTTGAAATCCGCAAAAGCGCTGCGCGAAAGCATGTAGCCGACCTGCGCGGTAATCGTCGCCTTCAGAGATTCTTTCAACACCGTCCGCACCAGATTCGCCACGCCCTCTGAAATTTTGAGCGCCACGTTGCCCACAAAACCGTCGGCAACAATCACATCGACGTGGCCATTGAACAGGTCGCGGCCTTCCACGTTGCCCACAAAATTCAAGGGCAGTTGTCTCAATAACTGAAATGACTCGCGGGTCAGCTCGTTGCCCTTGTTTTCTTCTTCGCCAATCGAGAGCAATCCCACGCGCGGCCGCCTCTCCGCGCCAAACATGCTGCGTCCGAACATGGAGCGCCCGAACATGCTGCGGAAATAAATCTCGCCCATCACCGCGAACTGTTCCAGGTTATGCGGCTTGCAATCCACATTCGCGCCCACGTCGAGCAAGATCGCAGCCGTTCCCGGAGCCGTAGGAAAAACCGCCGCCAGCGCCGGCCGGTCCAAGCCGGGCAACGCGCCCAGAACCATCTTGGCCGCAGCCATTGCCGCACCGGTATTTCCGGCCGTAACAAAACCGTCCGCTTTTCCCTCGCGCACCATTCGCAACCCTACGCGCATGGAGGAGTCGCGCTTGGCGCGCACCGCCTGCACGGCTTTGTCTTCCATGGAAATGACTTCGCTGGCGTGCACGATTTCGAGCGGCAGCCGCGCCGCCGAAGGATGACGGTCCAACTCCGCTTTGATCGTGGTTTCCGGGCCGATCAGCAGCACGCGCACGCCGTAGCTTCGCGCGGCATAAATCGCGCCTTCGATTTCAGGCTTGGGAGCCCGGTCGGAACCCATCGCATCCAGCGCAATCACGCTAGGCATGGTGGCAGGAATTAACTGGCTTCTTTCACTTCCACAACTTCGCGGCCTTTGTAATAGCCGCACTTGATGCAGGCGCGATGCGGCATCTTCTTCTCGTGGCAGTTGGGGCACTCCGAAAGCGAATGGCTCTTCAGCGCATCGTGCGCCCGACGGGTGGAAGTGCGCTTCTGCGAATGTCTACGTTTCGGATTCGGCATGGTCTATGAATTCCTCTCGCCGAGGCCCCGCGGCCTCGCATAAATAAATCTGATTTGTCATCCTGAACAAGCGTTCTTTGCGCAGTGAAGGATCTGGGCGAGCCGCGCGAAGCGTCGCGTTCTTTGCGACGCATTAATCCCGCGTCTGGCTCGCTTCCTTAGTGCGCCAGCTTGCCGCGGATTTCCTTCAACGCCGCCCACCGCGGTTCTTCCAGCGTCACAGCGCACGAGCACTGCCCCTCGTTCAGATTCTGGCCGCAGTGCGGGCACAATCCCTTGCAATCCTCGCGGCACGTCACCTTCAACGGCACGGCCAACAGCACCTGCTCGCGCACTACATCGTCGAGCAGAATTCCCTCGCCTTCATAATAGCTGATCTCGGCTTCGGCGTCGGTCACCGACATCTCGTCCCGCCCCGCGTCCGCGCCCTGCGGACGGTACAACAGGTCGAACTCCCGTTTCACATCCTGAGTAAGCGGTTCCAGGCAGCGCGCGCAATTCGTTTCCAGGCTGGTCGCCAACCTGCCCTTGATGCGTATGTCTTGGATTATCTTGTGCTTGCCGTGATGCTCTTCGACCAGATCGGCCCGCCCGCTGCTCTCGATCGGTGTGATCTGACGGTAATCGCTTCCCAGGTCGATCACACCGGGCGCAAACTTCTCCGCAAATTCTACGGGATGAAGTTCTAAATCTTTGATTTCGAAGAACATCGGAAACCTCCGCGCCCCGTTCAGTTGCCGCTCCAGGCTCGCGGAAGCACGCCGGAAGGCGCAAGTGCCGCAAGGAGCAAAAGTTAAGCATAAAGGCTGATAGAAAGCAGTGTCAAGGCGAGATAGACTAGGGACCGTTGACCGAAAACAAAAAATGGTTCCAAGACCACGCCAACGTAGCCGCAGTCTGCGTCACCCTGCTCGCATTCCTGGCGCGCCTATGGGCTGCCTCCGGAACATTCCTTAATCCCGATGAGGCGCTGCACTTCCGCCTGGCCAACCAAGCGTCGCTGGCTCTTGCCTACAAAGCAAGTCTTACCGCAGCTCATCCTCCGCTGTTTATTTTCTTGCTCTATTTCTGGCGCGCGCTGGGAACCTCAGACCTGTGGCTGCGCCTGCCTTCGGTGATTGCGGGCACGGTTTTCTGTTGGATCTTCTACAAATGGCTGACCAAAGCCGCCGACAGCCTTGTCGCTTTCATCGGACTGCTCTTCGTCTCCTTTCTCCCACCCATCGTCGGGCTGGCGGCGGAAGCGCGGCAGTATGCTTTGCTGCTGGCGTTCTTAGTCAGCGCGCTGTACTTTCTGGATGAAGCCTTCGCCAAAAACTCTCTCGGCCCGATGGCGGCCTTTTCCCTGTGCCTGTACCTCGCCATGCTGGTTCACTACTCGGCATTCTGGTTCGCCGCTGCGCTCGGCATTTATGCGCTATTCAGAATCTTCACGGAATGCCCGCGCGTAAACTTGGTTGTGGCCTGGGCTGTCAGCCAGCTCGGCGGCCTGGCTATCGCGCTGTTCTTGTATAAAACGCATCTTTCAAAGCTGGGCGCAGGCGATTCAAGACCGGCACTGCAGGGCTGGGGGAGCGAGTTTTATCTGCAACGGTCTTATTTCGATCGCGCGCATGATAATGCCGTGCTTTTCCTGGTGGGCCACACCTTCGGCGTCTTTCAATATTCCTTCGAGCAGCTCGCCGTCGGCGACGTGATGGCGATCTTCTTTGTTGCCGGAGCCGTAATTCTTTTGCGCGGGAAGGGAATGACTGAGGATCGAACTTCTTCTCGCCGGCTGGGAATTTTCCTGCTCCTGCCGTTTGCGATCGCTGTCGCCGCCAGCCTGGCTCATCTTTATCCTTACGGCGGAACGCGGCAGATGGCATTCCTTGCGATCCCCGCAGTGGCGGGCGTGAGCGTAGCCATGGCGTGTTTGGCGGCGGGCCGATGGAATCGCGGACTCACAATCGCAGCCCTGGTCATCGTGGTCTGCATCACCTTCGGCAAACCGCCCCGGCCCCGAATGGAGCGCGCCGACCAAAGCCGCGCGCACATGACCGCTGCGATGGACTTCATACGCGAGAACGTTAAGCTTTCCAACCTCATCTTCACCGATTACCAAAGCGATCTCATGCTCGGCCACTATTTGTGCCAGCAGCGCCCCATTTCCGTTGAACTTACGGCCGCCAACTTCGAACAATTCTCATGCGCCGGCCACCAGATCGTTTCCAGTGAGTTTAGAGGATGGATGATTTTGGCGGACACTTTCCCCCGGCAATGGCAGCGGCTCGTGCAAACCCGCAATCTGAAACCGGGTGATACTGTCTGGGTTTTTCAGGCAGGCTGGGGAGCAGATCTTCCTGAAGACTTGCGGTGGCACTACGCGGAGTTCCGCGGCCTGCGCTTCGAGTCGTTCGGCAAGAACATCAAAATCTTCCGGATGACGGTAGGCCAGCCCATGCCCGCAGTCGATCCGTAGCTGCAACCCTTCTTGTCATCCGGAACAAGCGCTCTTTGCGCAGTGAAGGATCTGGGCAAGCCGCGCGAAGCGTCGCGCTTTTTGCGACGCATTAATCGCGCGTTGGGCTCGCTTCCTTATTAAGCTGAGATTAAGCTGAGCCGCTACAGGAGTCGCGCTTTGCCCCAGCCTACTTCAGTTTCGCCAGTTTGTCGGTCGCAACCTGCACCGCATCCGAGCCCGCGGGATTGTCTTTCTTGACCTCTTCGTAAAGACGTTTGGCGTCGAGCGGCTGGTTGTTGTCCTGGTAAAGTTCCGCCAGTTGCAGTTGCGAGGTAACTTTGCTCACCGACATCGTAGGCTGGTTGATCAGCTCCTGGTAGAGGGCAATGGCATCCTTGGTGCGGTTTGTGTCGCCATAGATTGAGGCCAGCGCCAGCTTTGCCACCGAAGCCAGCTCCTTGTTGCCGGTCGCAGCCACGGCTTTGAAGTCGCTTTCAGCGGCCGCATTGTTGCCCGCGTTCTCAGAGGTCACGCCCAAAAAGTAGCGCGCCATATCTGCCGTGCGCGTATGAGGATATTTGTCCAGGATTGCCTGAAATTCTTTCTTGGCGGCGTCGGCGCGTTCCTTCACCGACGCAAAGCTCGGAGAGTCAGGCTGCGCCGGCGTTCCGGCGGGGCGCAGCGGCGTGTCGAGGGTCCGCACCGCTACCGACAAATCGAAGCTGGCCTTCTGATCCTGCATGCTCAGGTAATACCAGCCGCCCACTACCACGGCGGCGACCAGCGCTACGGCAATACCGGCAATCGTCAGCGTGTTCTTGTGTTCCAGGCTCCAGTGGGCGGTCTTCTCCGCCGCTTCGATGGTGACTCGGCTGAACGCGTCCTGCTTAAGTTGATGCCGGGTTTCTGCGCGCACTTCTACCTTCCAGTCTTAGTTTCGATGAGTCTCTGTAGATGACCTCTGTCTCGGTGGGGCAAACTATTAGTTTATCAGCCAGAAAACGGCGCCGTCAAAGCTGTACCTCGTCATCCTGAACAAGCGTTCTTTGCGCAGTGAAGGATCTGGGCGAGCCGCGCGAAGTGTCGCGCACTTTGCGACACAGCAATCGCGCGTTTGGCTCGCTTCCCTATTTTGGATTGGGCCACCACGAACTTACCGCGGAGCCTCCTCCAACAATCCCTGTTCCAGTTTCTCCTGGCACTCGATGCAATGCCGCGTCCAGGGCACAGCCTCCAGACGCTTGGCATTAATTTCTTTGCCGCAATGGATGCACTCGCCGAAGCTGCCTTCGCGGATGCGCGCCAGCGCTCGCTCCACCATCTGCAAAAGCGCCCGCTCGTTGTTGCTCTGGCTGAAAAGAAACTCTTTGGTGTAGGAGCTGGCAGCGCGGTCGGCAACGTCCTGCGCCGTGTCTTCGTCCGCGGACCGTCCGTCGGCCTGGGTTCGCGAGACCGTGCGCCGCAAATCCTGCTGCCGCGTCTCCAGCCTCTTCTTGAATGCTTCTAACTTCTTCTTGTCCATAATGTCCACTTCTAAAATCCTGCGGCGGCTCTTAAGAGCCGCCTGGGGTGTAAGGGCCAAACGAAAATGATAAGCGCGGCAGTTAAGATGCGTCAACCACGGGTTGCGTTGCGGAGGCCTGGAGCGATTCATTTCACCGCGGAAGGAATACACGCGGACTTGCGTCCCCTAGCGTGTGCCGGTAAGGGCAGCCCGAGAGCCGACGTTTCGAGGCCTGATCGCCCGGCCAATTCCGCTGCCTTCCGCGACCCTCAGGTCGTAGTCGTTCTGAAGATTCAGCCAGAACTGCGCCGGCAAACCAAAATACCTTCCCAGGCGAATGGCAGTGTCAGCGCTGACGGCCCGGTCTCCGCGGACCACCTCGTAGATGCCGGGAAAGTCGAGCGCCTTCGCCAGCGCATAAGCGCTCAGACCCATCGGTTCCATGAACTCGGTTTTGAGAATCTCTCCCGGATGCACCGCAAAGCTTTTTCTCGATTTCGTCATAACCCTCCACCCGGCTAGTGGTAGTCTACGATCTCCACTTCAAAGGCATTGCCGCTCCGCCACACGAAACATACGCGATATTGATCGTTAATCCGTACGCTGTGTTGCCCGGCGCGATTCCCTCGAAGCACCTCTGGTTGATTTCCCGGAGGCACCTTCAAATTGTCCAGCGTCAGCGCCGCATTCAAAATGGCAAGTTTCTTGAACGCCCTTCGCCGCAAATCGGCGGGAAGCCGTCGGCTCTTGCCGGTTTGCCACAGCCGCTCCGTTTCCTTGTCCCGGAAACTCGCGATCATGAAGGTCGATACTACCGTGCCCCATTACTATTGTATCACATGAGTATTCGAGAGCCGGGTGCCCCATTTCTCGCGTCCTTTGCGAGAAGTAGGGCCTTTGACTTTCTCACGTTCACAGCGAACGCGCGATCTGGTGCACAACCGTGACCGAGATCGCCATCTGCTGCTTGGTCGACCCGCCCGTTGCCGACACGGTGACGGAATAAACTCCCGCCTTGGCCCTGCTGCTCGCCGTGAGCTTAAGCACGCTGCTGCCTGACCCCGGAGCAGCCAGTGTAGCCGGCGTGAAAACCGCCGACACTCCGCTGGGCAATCCGGTCACGGAGAAGGCGACCGCCGCGTCGAAGGTGGAGTTTGGGGTGGTGGTGAAAGTCACGCTCTTGGAAGCTCCGCCCGCGGTCACGCTGACAGAAGTTGCCGAGTGCGCCAGAGTGAATGTCGGAGCCGGCGCAACCGTGACCGAGATCGCCATCTGCTGCTTGGTCGAGCTGCTGGTCGCCGACACGGTGACGGAATAAACTCCCGCCTTGGCGCTGCTGCTTGCGGTGAGCTTGAGCACGCTGCTGCCCGATCCTGGAGCAGCCAGCGTAGCCGGCGTGAAAACCGCCGACACTCCACTGGGCAGTCCCGTCACGGAGAAAGCGACAGCCGCGTCGAACCCTCCGCTGACCGTGACATTCAAAGTGACGCTGTTATTTGATCCTGCAGTGACGGAGAGCGAACTCACCGACGGAGTCGCCTGAAAAGCAGGAACCACGAAGGCATCACTCCAGTGGTTGATCAGAACGGAGCCGTCGATGGAGCCCAGCCCGGTGGCCTGATCGTATCCGATGGTTGCGTTGAAGCCGGTTTGCCCCGGCACGCTGTTGTTGCCCTGCGTGATGTCGTGAAAAACGGAAGCGCCGCCTCCCCGCTGTTTGCTGGCCAAAGAATAGAACGCGGTATTAGCGTTGCCTTGCCGCGCCGCCGCGTGCTGCACCACCAGTGCCATCACGCCCGCAAACGACGGAGACGCGGCCGAGGTTCCTCCGACCACGTAGAGCCCGCCTTCCTGATAGATAAGATAGCCGTCATGTCCGGCGGCGCTGAGAGAAACGTCAGGCACGTCGCGCCTGCCATCGGTGGGAACTCCAGTGCCAGCTTGCCACGAAGGCTTGGCATAAACGGAACTGGCGCCGCCGCCGCTCGCCCACAGCCCATCGCCGGGGCCGCTCTCGTTCCAGGCCTCTTCTGGTATATAGCTTAGAGCTGAGGCTTGCGTGCCCACAGCGTTCGAGGATGACCAATAGAGCGAAGGATTGGAGGTATCGTTGAATTCTGTGCCTCCAACGCAAACGCTGTAGGGCGTGGAGCACAAGCCGTTGACCGCGCGTCCATGCGTGGCCGTTGAAGCTGACGCGGAATCGCAATCCGCCGCGCCGTTGTCTCCCGATGAAACAAAGACGGTGATGCCTTGCGCCGCCGCTTGTTGCCACAAGCTGCTCAGGAATCCGTTGCCGGAAGAGCCAAGCGAAGCCTCGCACAGGCCGAAGCTCGCGCTCATGACCGGCGCAAGGTTGTGGTTGACGATATATTGCGCCGAGAGGTCTACACCATCGCTCGAGTTGGTCGACTTCGAGACCACAAACTTGATGGTCGCACTCTTCGCCACAGCACCCGACCACTCCACGTCGAGATCGGCTTCGGTCTCTTCACCCGAGTTCCAAATGCCGGGGTCGGTTCCGTTGACGATGATCTGCGGGTCGTTGGCAGGTAATCCAAAGAATGTTCTGAACTGGCGCACGTCTGTGATCTTGATGTTGGAGCGCGCGACGATGGCGACCGACTGGCCGCTGCCGTTGATCGATGCCTGATACAGCGGGACGAGATCGTAGATGGTGGCGAAGTCTGCGGGCGCTAAGTAGTGTGAGCCTCCGCTGGTGAAGTCAGGCGACGTTTGCCGGACCACGCCATGCGTGGGCTCGCTGTGAAAGTCGTGCAGCGAAACAACTCCGCCGACGACTTGAGAGAGCGCGGCGGGAATTTCAGGGTCGGAGGCGTTGGCGTGATGGAGATCGTTGCCAATCTTGTAGGCATGAATCTGCGTGTGAAACGCTGACTCGACCTGCGCAGCGCTGCCGCTGAAGACGATCGAGTGTCTGCCTGCGGTGACCTCTTCCACTTCCATGCCATGATCCTGCAGCCAGTTCACGATCTGCGTGATGTCGGCGTCGGAGATGCCGAAGCGTTCTCCATACTGCTCGGGCGTGAGCCACTGATGGTAGTAAGGAGACTCAGGGTTGTGTTGCGCATCGAGCAACTGGTTGAGGGCGTCTTGCTGTGCAGCATCGGGCAGCAGCGTGAGGACCATGTGCTCCATGGGAAAGCTGGGCGCGACTGCGCCCGCGTCATACTGCGCGATGGCAAGAGGATGCACGTTGCCGCGCAGCGTTACTCGCTGCTCGTCGTCAATGAAGCTGGTGATGCGGTCTCTTGCCTGGGCGAACAGAGGGTTCGGAGGATCGGCTGCGGGCTGCGCTTGCGCGGGCAAGTCGAGAGAAAGAAACGATAAAAAAATTGTTAAGAATAAAAAAGGAAAGGCGCGACGCGGCAGTGGCGCGCGGAACGGATGAAACATTTTTTATGCCTCCGAGATGCGGATGCGGGTCTTTACTCCGTACATCAGGCATCATCGGCGGGGCGGGGGCGCACTTGAAGGATCGGCCTTACGTTTGGGTAACGGAAGTCACCTGCGGGCTAGGCTTGCGCGGGGCCTTGTGAGAACGGCTTAATGTTCCGGGCATTTGTGCGTAATGTTCCAACTGGAACATAGTGGAGATATGTTCCAACTGGAACATTTGTGCATTCGATAATGTACGTACATTAAATTATGTACTATTCCCCTACATGATAGAGGCTGCTGGGGTTAAGGAGCGGGGGACGAATCTGCGTGGGATGGACTCTGATTTCGTTAGCCGGGGACGTGCAGATGTGGGTCGGGGTCACCGAGAAGATATGGGCGGCCCGAGGCGGTGTGCCGCGCTATAGTTAGCGCATGGATCATGTTGGAAAGCGCCGCCGGTCGGAGATTATGAGCTCGATCCGGTCCGGCGATACGTGGCCGGAGAGAACGGTTCGGTCCATCGTTCACCGCATGGGGTATCGATTTCGGTTGCACGTGAGAACGTTGCCGGGCAAGCCTGACATCGTATTGCCACGGCACAAAAAGATCATTTTCATCCATGGTTGCTTTTGGCATGGGCATCCGCGGTGTTTGAAGGGAAGGCCGCCTAAGAGCAACCTCGATTTTTGGCTGCCCAAGTTGGCTGCTAATCGGAAGCGCGACCGAGCCGTCGCCGCAGAGCTGCGAAGGGTCGGATGGGACGTCATGGTTGTTTGGCAGTGCCAACTCCGCAAAGGCGACGCTTTGCGGGAGGCCTTAAGAACGTTTCTGAGGCGCTAGGTCATTTCGGCATAGCCGCCCGTCGGCCAGTATCTTCGGATCTCTTCGAAGTTCTTTCTTTCGTCGCTCGGCAGTGGCAGGTCGGATGAGCGGTAGGTTTCCATCGTGTCGCATCGGTTCAGCTCTAGCATCTCGTGCGGGGTCAAGAATGGCGGCGCTATCACGAATGGTTCGTCCCCTGACCTAACAAACGTCAGACTCTTGAACCCGCACTGCTCAAATTGGGGTCGCTGGCCCTCATCGAAGATAATCCAGCCAACCGTTAACATTGGTGCCTTGTCGCCGTACTCAAAGTTAAATACCTGCTCGAATGTGATTCGCTGGTCCGCGGGCACGCCCGCGTTCTGCTCGTTAATTCCGTCTCTTAGCTCCTGAGTCATGATCGTCCTGAAAACTGACTTGATCTGACACATCTTGAGTTTTTGAGCCGCTGCGATAAAGGTGGGAACTTTCTCCTCGGCTCCGATTTGGGCGATGAGCTTGTCGAGCGGCTTGCGGTGCCCGCCGGCCGACTCATCATTCAGTCGAGTATCGACTGTGACGACGAGCAGACTTCCGCGGGCCATCCGGCGTCCCAAAAGTTTGATGTCAGTAAGGACCGGACGAGTAAGGCTGCCATCGTAATCCAGCCAGCAGATCGTGCGGACATTTTCCCAAACGAGTTTGGGCAGTTCCACATTTGAGTGGCCGAACTTCAGTTCGATCGAGCCCAATGGGACATTGAACTTGAATCGCTCCTGCGTGCGTCCGTCCTCGGCATCCTCAATGCTTACGAGGCTCGTAAAACCGCAGACCGTGTGGAAAAGTGCAAAGTCGGCAAAGTATACGGAGCCCATGCCAACGTAGCGATAGCTCTCGACACTGCCGAATGGCCGCAGACGCATGAATGCGTCGGCCATCATCCGCCTCTCTACGCCTTTGGCCGGCCGCAACCGGTAGTTTACCCTCGTGAAACTGCCGCTCATTCGAGGCCCTCGGATTTTACATAATATTTGAAAGTCTCCTCGCCGACCTCTTTGTTTGCGCTCACTCCTAGGGACTCCTTGACGACCTGCCCCAAGCTGGCAGAGACCGCGTAGCTGATGCGCATCTTCTTTTCGGGGCGATTCGATGATGGCCGAAAATAGAAGTTCCTGCGCTCCGGCAGATCCCGGAGCACCGCCCTATCGGCGAACTCCAGCGCCGTGGTCAGAGGCTTTTCTTCGGATTCGGATTCGGCGTCAACCTGGTTAAGGAAATCAATGACTTGGCGCATGGCGCCCAGCATCTCGTTGCGGACCCGGCGGTATGCAGGCGCCTCAACGTCTAACCCCGTTTTTGAAGTATTCCAAGGCAGAGCATCCGGTGCTGCCGACTCGAAAAACAAGTAGCCTCTGAATCGCCGGAACTGCCAGTGAACTTTGGGTGTCTTCTGGTCCTCGTCAAGCGCGGTATTCCAGCCGGTCTTTTCGGTTTTTTCAGCTTGCTCGATTTGTCGGCCATTACAGAAAACATACCAGCCGGCCTTTGAAAGTTGGGGCTCTCCTACCCCAACGATCATCCGGACCTCCACGGTCTTTTTGGACACTTGGAATGTCTCGGAGAACGCGATCGGCTTGATCTCGTCCGAGAGGAGCAACGTTTCGACTTCAGCTCCGACATTTTGCTTGTTAACCGTGATCGTGAGGCCCTCGTTTAGCCTCTGCATGTGCGCATGCCTAAGTTTGAGCATTAGTTCCGTGCCGAAGTTGGCGCTAGACAGTTGCTCGACCGAGTATTCGGGCAATTTCTTGGCCGTGATGTGAGTTCCCGGATGCTCCTGGCGGGTATTTTTTTCTGCGACCACCAGCGGAAACGTCCAGTCCGTCGGGTCCTTTTCCGGTTCGGACTCCCATTTATCCACGTCGACGACCACGCGTAGGTGTTCCGTCTTGGTCCAAGATTCGACTTCGAACGATCGACCAATCTTGAAAAGCGCCCTCTTCATGCCCACTCCGAATTCGCCTACGCTCCCCGGTGTCGGAGGAGCGTTCTTCGCGCGTCCAAAACGAAACACGAACTCCTTGGCATCGCGGATCGAAATACCACCAGCGTTATCCTTGACGGACAGTTGTTTGTCGTCGTACTCGATGTCGACGGTTTTGTGGCTAATGTCTGCGGTGCCGCTCTCAGCCCGTGCCGAGTCCACGCTGTTATCGACAAGTTCCACTATGGCGTCCAGGAAGCTTATATCCTTAATAAGTACTGCTATGAAGAATCGCTTCGTAGGCGAAGCGTCAACGGTTTCATTAGCCATGTTGCAGCACCTTCCCGACTCTCCGTAGTACGAATTCGGCGACGGGCGGACTTACGCTATTGCCGATTTGCCTGAACGAGTGCCACTTGGTTTGGTCGAACTGATACCAGTCCGGAAATCCCTGGAGTCGTGCGGCCTCGCGGGGTGTGATAACGCGTGGCCGCAGGTAGTGGATCGGGCGAACTGCTTGGAAGGAGCCGTGATCGGGCCCAGTTCCGGCGCGTAGAGTTGGGCAGTAGCCTTCGGGGTCAAGCTTCACAGATTTCGTCTTCTCGTCCGATTCGCCATATTCCAACCCAGCGTAGCGGCGAATAAGGTCGCCGGAATGCCTCGTGCCGATGCAGCCGGTGACGAGATTCCGAGACAACAACTCGATGGCGGCGGGATCGCCGAGCCCCTCCGGAATTCGGGCGGACGCTGCTTCGAAGAAGGCTCCTTGACGGCTGATCCGGACCTTCCGCACGCCTCCGCGGCTTGCGGTCCAGTCGGAGATGACGTTGGGCGGAAGGCCGTCCAAGGCTTCGCGAACGACGGGTGGGTCAAGCGTCTCTGCGAACTTCCAAAAGTCCGATACGGCCATCTTGATTGATTTTCGGAACCCGACTACGAACATACGCATCCGTACCGTCGGTGCTCCGGCGTCGGTCGCCTTTAGTAGCTGCGGGTCGAGAATGTCGTATGCCGACTCAAGCGGTCTTAGGGCGGCGTCCAGGAGCTTTCTGTATCGGTCATGGAGGAGTGCCGGGACGTTCTCAAGAACAAAAGCAGAGGGCGCGACCTCGCTGACTACGCGTAGAAAATCGGCAAGGAGAAGATTCCGCTCGTCCGTGGGATTTCGCTTCCCCATGGTGCTGAAACCCTGGCAGGGCGGCCCTCCGATCAAGACCTCGACCTCTCTGGCGCGGATCTTCAGATTTTCCAGAACCTGGGACCCTGGCATTCCGGCGAGGTCAGCATTGTAGTGCGCGGTGTGAGGAAAGTTGCGTTTGTGGGATTCGAGCGCTCTCGCGTCGGAGTCGATGGCGCCCGCGAGGCGAAACCCGGCGCGTGCGGCGCCGAGGCTCATCCCTCCGCAGCCACAGAAGAGGTCAACAGCCGTGAGTTCGTGCATCAATCGCTGTTACGCGGCAAAAACGGAAACGGTGGTCGAGCGCCGCTGGTACTGACGATACCTTCACACGGCTCTATTTTCACCAAAATTCGTATTCTAGACTCAGATTCCACTAACGTCTTTTGTTTTATCTCGGTAGCGGTTCCTTCATATTGGTAAGGGCGTAGGCTAGCACGGCCATGGCTGCGGCGTTTTCGCGGAGTTCGGTGGGGACTACTTTATCGAGGGTGTCGGCGGCGGAGTGGTGGTAGTCGAAATACTTGCGGCCGTCGTCGAGCAGGCCGAAGGCGGGGACTCCGGCGTCGGAGATGGGTTCGATGTCGGCGCCGGGAGAGTAGGTGGTGGGCTGGAAGAACGTTGCTCCGATGCTTTGGAGGACGGATTGAACTGGGCGCAGGGCGTCGATGGCGGCGGAGGGGGCTTTGACGTCGAAGCCCAGAGGGTGGGCGGCGCCGGCGTCGCTTTCGATTGCGGCGATGTAGTGGGGGAAGTCGTTGGCGAATTCATTGGCGTAAGCGCGGCTGCCGGCGCCTCCGGTTTCTTCGTCCATCCAGGCGATTACGCGGAGGGTGCGGGCGGGGCGCAGGTGCAGGCGCTGGAGGACTTCGGCGGTTTGCATGGCCATGACTACGCCGGCTCCGTCGTCGATGGCTCCGGTGCCCAGGTCCCAGGAATCTAGATGGCCGGAGACTATTACGATTTGCTCGGGGTGGTCGGAACCTTTAAGGTCGGCGATTACGTTGTAGCTGGGTTCGTCGGGGAGCTTTTGCGGAGTGAGAGTTAGATGCATGCGGACTTTGCCTTGGGCGGCTAAGTGGACGATTAAGTCGGCGTCTTCGGCGGTTACGGCTGCGGCGGGGATTGCGGCGGGGAAGCTGAGCCCGGTGTGGGGGAGGCGATAGTCGGCGCTGCCTACGGAGCGGACTAAAGCGGCTACTGCGCCTAGATCGGCGGCGGCTTTGGGTCCGGCGGCGCGATAGCGGACGGCTTCGCTGTAGGCGGCGAAGGCTAGTCCGGCGGCGGCTTTTTGCTTGTCGAAGAGTTCGTTGAACAGGACTATTTTGCCGGCGACTTTGTCGCGGCCGAGCGCCTGTAGTTCGTCGAAAGTGTTGACGGTGATTACTTCGGCGGTTAGGCCGTCGGCGGGAGTGGAAGAGCTTCCGCCTAGCGCGGTGAGAACGATTTTTTGCGTGGTGCTCGGAACCATGCCAGGATACTCGACTAGTTCGGCAGTTTCTGCGCCGCGGACCCAGTGCGGTGACATGACGGGCTCGAGGCGCACTTCGAGGCCTAGCTTGCGCAGCTCGGCGGCGACGTATTCGGCGGCGGCGCGGGCTTGCGGCGAGCCGCTGGGGCGCGGTCCGATGTTTTCGGTTAGATGAGCTAGCTGGCGGTACGCGTAGTCGTCATTCAGCGCGGCGGCCTTGATGGCGGAAAGCTGTTGGACTAGGAGTTGGGGGAAGTTCGGGTTGGAGGTTTGAGGTGCGGACATCCACGAGGGCGCGGGTGGCGGCGTCTGGGGCGGGTTTTGCGCTGGCGCGAATACGGGAGAGATAAGAACAAATGCGATTGAAATTCGGATAGGGAAGGATGCTCTCGAGCGAAGGGCATGGGTCATGGTGCAGGCAGTTTAGCTGAGTGAGGCCCTTGCAGGAAAGCCGTCGTGGAACGGCCGGTGGTAGTTGAACTGGGCTGCGCCCAGCGGACAGCCGGGGGCGGCCACCTCCACACGTACAGACATGGCGGCGTCCTATCACCTAAGGGGTTCTTCGCCAGATAAAAATGCGGCCCCATTGCTGGGGCCGCGTTTCAAAGAGGTCAGTTTGGTAGGTGATGGTCAGGAAAGGCAATGGAAGTAGCTGTTTCGCCAGGCGAAGCGGCACTTCGGGAAATGGTGACTGGAAACGAGAGTGAAGGTCATTGCTATAGGGTTGCGGCCTCTTTAGTACAGTGAGAACGAGCATTTGCCGAGCCAAAGGTTAAGAAACAGTGATTGGGATCACGCTAGCCCATAAGTGACTGGCAGAATTAGGCTTAGGGCTGGTTGGAGGCCGAAGCGCGGCCGCGGTAGGGCCCAGGAAGCGGCGGACAAGTGCACAACGATGCATATTGATTGCACTGGGATGCTATGAGACTGGGATGCTATGAGAAAGAGTTCGGGCCGCCGGGTTCCTTGGGTGAGCGGCGGCCCGAAGAGACTCGAAATGCGGCTAGCTGTTGCCGGCCACGGTGCGCAGCTTCCCGGGGAGGAAGTGGTACGGGGGCCAGGGTCCGCTGATGGCGACCTCGCAGTTTTTCAACTGCTTGGCGGCGGTCGAGTAGCGGTTCTGATATTTCTCGACCGATTTGGAATCGATGAGATGGGCGATGTCGATGAGCATGCCTTGTGGAGCGACTTTCTTGCAGCTCACTTCTTCTTCCAGCGGGTTGAACAGCTTGTGAACTTGTACCGAGAGCGCGCGGGCCTTGGTCTGGCGCTCGCGCTCGCGGGAAGCCTTGACGCGCAGCTTGGAAAGATAGTCTCCGCCGACGGTGTCGGGCAGGATGACATCAATCATGGCTTCGCGCAGAGAGCCGTCGGTTACGGTGAGCTTGATGTGCATTTCGGATTTGCCTCGAAGCTTGGCCACGCTGACTCCGAAGGCGCGCCGGTTCACCCGGACCGCCTGTCGGAGTGCGTCGTCGCTCTCGAAGATAGTTCCGAAACGGAACGGTAATACAGTGGAATTACGGAAACAGCCGCTGACCACGCGGGCATGATCGATGGCGGCTTTTTGATCAAGTTCTCCAGCGTTCTGGTCGTACTCGCTCACAATCACAGCAAACTCACCGCTGGGATAGCTGAGCACAGGGGCTCCGTTCACGCCTTGAACATTCTCGATTACGAAAGGGCGTCGGGAACGGGTGCCATTGGGGAGGGTCTGGTGCTCGGTAAGGCAGTATGCGTACCACGCCATATTGAACTCTCCGAACCGGGACGGAGGCGGACCAACCACCTCTTTATGTTTTTGCACAGCCGAACTGCGAGTTTGGAAGTTAGCTATTAGCGGTACAGGGTCTGGAACACTGGGAAAGCGTTTGTCAAGCTACGTAAAGGATATTACTTCGGTTACTAGGGGAAATGCAACTTTTTTGTGGCAAGAGGCATCGTGGGAGGATTTCGGGGCGGGCAAAGGTCGGTGTTGGAGGGCGCGGATGACGATCTGGCTGGCACTTGTGCCGCCCCTTGCGGGACTGGTTTCACATTGCCGCGTCTTCCCGGCACTGCCGTGCCGGGCTTTCATATGCCCTTCGGGGATCGGATTCCGGAGTTTGCGACTTTACCGGTCCGCCCAGAAACCTACCGGCTGCACCGTGCAAGTCATTTCCTTTCATACTCTTAAGAACCATCCGCTACTCGTAGCGCAGGCTCTCGACCGGATCTAGCTGGGCGGCGCGGGCGGCTGGGACCGTGCCGAAAATCACGCCTACCAGGGACGAGACCACGATGGCGATTACGGCCGACCAGCCGTTGATGGGGATGCGGTATTCGGTCAAGAAGCGCACTGAATAGGGGATGGCGAGGCCGATGACGATGCCGATGAAGCCTCCGATGAGCGAGATGAGGATGGCCTCGGCGAGAAACTGAAAACGGATTTCGCGGTTGGTGGCGCCCACGGCTTTGCGGATTCCGATCTCGCGGATACGCGAGGTTACGGTCGACAACATGATGTTCATGATGCCGATACCGCCGACCAGCAGCGTGACGGCAGAGATCAACAGCAGCATCCAGGTCAGCATAGTCGCCGAACGGTCGGCGACCGCGAGTAACTCGGTGAGGTCAGTGACATCGTAGACGGACTCGGGGCGATGGCGTGATTGCAGCACGCGCTTGATTTGCGCCGTGCCCGCAACCACCATGGAAGGATCCTCCATGGAAAAATAAATCATCTTCACGCTGGGCGTGTCTGTGAAATAGCGGCTCACCGTGTAAGGGATCAGCATGGTGCTGCCGACCACTTCCGATTGATCGAATGTGTTGACCCGCTCTTTGAATGTGCCGATGACGGTGAAGGGCAAGCCGGTCAGTTTGATGACCTTTCCGATTGCCGCCTGGGTTGAGCCGTAGACCTCGTTCGCCATCTTTTCCGTGATGAGTCCAACCTTGTTGTGGGCCTGCGAATCCTCCGCGTCGAAGAAGCGGCCGGAGAGCACGACCAGATTGCGCACTTGCAGATATTCCGGATAAACGCCGAGGATCTGCACTTCGCGCTCTTTGCCATTGCCGAAGGGAACGCGCTCCGACAAAGTGACGACAGGGGTGGCCGCGACGACGCCGGGAACCTGGCTGCGCACGGCTTCTACGTCGTCGATGGTCAGGTTGTCAGGCGTGGATTGGCTGATGTGCGGCGCGCCCTGGTATTGCGCATAGACGAGATTGGCGCCGATCGCCTGTATCTGGTTGAGCACGTATTGACGGCCGGTCATACCGATGGTGACGACCAGGATGAGAGACGCGGTTCCGATCACCATGCCCAGCGCAGTCAGAATGAAGCGCACTTTGTTGCTGCAGAAAGTGTCGTAGGCAAAGGTGACCATCTCGCCCAGGGCCATGTTGGGCCGGAGGCGCTCGGGCATGAGGGCAGCAGCCATGTAAATTAGATGCTACGTAGGAGCGGCGATACGCGCAAGGTGTCGCCGGTGAAGCGGTGGCTCAACTTGATTTGTCATCCTGAACAAGCGTTCTTTGAGCAGTGAAGGATCTGGGCGAGCCGCGCGAAGCGTCGCGTTCTTTGCGACGCATTAATCGCGCGTTTGGCTCGCATCCTTATTCCACCAGCCGAGATTCCCTCCAGGCACTTCTCCTCTACTTCCCATTTTGGGACCGATGGTATACCGTAATGGGAATCAGAGGCATTCAAGCCTCTGCTGGTCCGCTGTCTCTTTTTGGGAACGGAATGAGCCAAGTCCTCGAGGAATCCTACGTTTCGGTTGCGCATAGGCCTAAGGCGCATACCCGAGACACCCGGCTCACCAAATCTTCCCTGATGTGGATGGTTCTTACAGCTCTGGCCATCCGCCTGATCGTGATGGTCTTCCTGCTGCCCGAGCAGCTTGACCCCTCCCGCGACCACTGGCATTTCGGCTACGAAGCGGGACGCATTGCGCGTTCGATTGTTCAAGGCAAGGGATTCAGCAGCCCGCTTTTCGCGGATACTGGGCCGACGGCCTGGATGAGCCCTGTCTATCCTTATATCGTTGCCGGCGTGTTCAAAGTGTTTGGCATTTATACCACGGCTTCGGCGGTGGTGCTGCTTTCCCTGAACGCTTTGACCTCGGCGCTCACTTGCATTCCTATCTTCTTCATCGCGCGCCGGACTTTTGGCGAACGTGTGGCGAAGTGGGCAGGATGGGGATGGGTCTTTTTCCCATACGCGGTCTATTTCCCGGTGGAGAGAATTTGGGAAACCTGGCTGGCTACGTTGTTGCTCACTGTGCTTTTTCTTTTTGCCCTCTACCTGGAGGATCAACCTGAGGGGCCGGCGTGGCGCGATTGGATAGGGTTTGGATTGCTTGCGGGTCTGGCAGCGCTCACCAGTCCGGCGATTGTTTCTGTGCTGCCGGTCCTGGGGGGATGGGTTTGCTATCGTCTCTATCGCCGGAGGCAGCAGTGGTTTCGTCCCGCAGCGTTTGCGGCGCTGGCCTTCATCTTATTTGTGTCGCCGTGGTTTATTCGCAACTACAACACCTTCCATCGCTTCATTCCGTTCCGCGACAACATGGGCATGGTGTTGCGACTGGGTACTAAAGGTGCGACCACGCATTGGGCGCCGTATGATCTTGGGCCGTGGCACAGCGACGCCGAATGGGCACAGTTCCAGCAGTTGGGCGAGTTGGGCTACATGGCGAAGGAGAAGAAACAGGCTGTCGAATTCATCGGCGCGAACCCGGGCTGGTATGCGTGGACCACATTGCGCCGTGCGGTTTATATGTGGACCGGATACTGGAGCTTCGATCGTGCATACCTGGCGCAGGAGCCGCTTGATCCGCCGAACATTTTCTTATGTACGATTTTCACCGCGCTTGCGCTGGTTGGATTGTGGGGGGCATTTCGCTTGGATCCGGCAATCGCTGTGCTGTTTACTCTTGTGCTGGTCAGTTTTCCGGCGGTCTACTACATCACCAGCCCGGAGGTCTACTATCGGCGTCCCATCGATCCGTTGATCGTGATTCTTGCGGCCTCTCTTGTACCTGCACGCAAACTCAGAAAACAGAAGAGAGAAGAATTGGAACTGCAGCAGGACGACAGCGAACTGGTCGAGGCCTGATTCGAGCGCGCTATCTCCCGGGCATGCAGAAGCAAAGACCGTTGCCGTCCGGATCAGTCACCGCAAACTCACGCAGTCCCCACGTCTGATCGATGGGCGCTGTGTGAATTGGAGACTCAGGACGCTGTGTCGTATTCAAACCCCGAGAGCGAAAGGTCACGTAACGCTCATCGACGTCGTCCACAAACACACGGTTGACGGAGCCGAAGACACCGTCCCCTGAATGACGCGAAAGCTGTAGTTCGGCCCCGTCCCGAACCAGGTCAATGACTCCGTTGGCCATCTCGCGGTCCTCATGTCCGGGCCACTTGCGCTCGAAGTCGAGCACCCCGGTGTAGAAATGTAATGATCGTTGCAAATCGCTAGACTTGATCACCGGCACAATCTTCATGACATTCTCCCGGACCGCAGGCCAATAGAATACTCCGCGCGATACCAATGAGCGCACCTTGGAGCGTCAGGATTAGTTGGCGATGAATCTCTCTTGCATTCGATGGTCGGTGGTCAAAACGTGTAACCGCCTGTTAGCGAGAGTTAGGCGATGATTCGGGCTGTTCTGAATAAAGGCACCAGTACCATTCCGGCGCCTTTACAAGCGAGTCGTCTCTTCTGCCTTCGTGGGGGATTACACCAACCACGTCCTTCGGGCCTTTGTCGAGTGGATAGCGAATGAAATCGACAGCATTACCAGTGACGCACGCTTGGCGCAGACCATCCGCGAAAACCACCGTGAAGATCGTGTAGCCCATACCGGATTCCCCCTTTTGGCATATCTCGTCAGCGAATCGTGCAGGCAAACGGGTCTGGCTGTCTTGCACTTCGGCCACATCCTCAATCCGAATCCATCGCTTCGCACGATCATCCTCGGGATACACGCCCCAATACTTTAGGTACGGTTTCTCAGCGACGATGTAAACGGTATCGAAGGTCTCGCCAGACTTGAGAACCACACGACAGGGGTGATAAACGAGTTCGCCATCCCGGCTCGGTTCAATGCCCTTCAATGTTTCTTCGATATGTGAAGGTAAAGAGAAATATCGGGCCATCCAGTCGCCCTCCACGAATAGGATACCGCTGGAAGTTTCGTTGGCAAAAACAGTCAACCGTCGAAAAACCGCGTTATACCCACAAACCCGAATCGACTGCTTCCACTGTCATCCCGTCAATTTGACAGACGCAACCGCTATCATTAGGGTAAAGACGGCGCGACCGCCATCAACTCCTTGAGTCTTCCCCCTCCATCAACTCCACGGAAATGGAAGTCCAGCCTCGGACTTTTGCTGCTGACTTTTGCAGCCGTGCTGGCGCAGGGCTACCATCCCTTCGCCGAGGATGCGGAGATTTACCTGCCGGGCGTGGAGAAGATTCTGCATCCGGAGTTGTTTCCTGTGGGGCAGGAATTCTTCCTGTCGCACGCCCACATGACGTTGTTCCCCAATGTGGTTGCGTTTTCTCTGCGCGTGACTCACTTGCCGATGGAGGTTGGACTGTTCTTGTGGCATCTGGCGTCTATTTTTCTGCTGCTCCTCGCCTGCTGGGAGTTGAGCGGGCTGTTTTTTCCGGATGCGCGGAGGGCGCGGTGGGGCGGAGTCTGTCTGGTGGCCGCGCTGTTGACGATTCCCGTGGCTGGCACCGCGCTCTACATCATGGATCAGTATTTGAATCCGCGAAATCTGGCGGCGTTCGCGGGAATCTTCATGGTGGCGCGAACCCTGGAGAAAAAATACGTGCGTGCGCTGTTGTGGCTGGCGTTTGCCGCGTGCATGCATCCGCTGATGTGGGTGTTTCCATTTTCGTTTTGCGTGTTGCTGCTGGTGACGGAGAGATTTGGGGGCCGCTGGAAGAGCGCGGTGGGCCTCTCGGCTTTGCTGTGGATACCCTTGGCGCCCGCGGCTTCGGCCGCGTATCACGAGGCGGCGAAACGGCACGCGTATCACTACATCCAGAACTGGACGTGGTATGAGTTGGTGGGTATCATTGCGCCGCTGGTGTTGTTCTGGTGGTTTGCGCGAATGGCGCGGAATCGGCAGTGGCCTGTTGTCGAACGCGTGAGCCGTGCTTTCGTCGTCTATGGCTTGATTTATCTAGTGGCGGCTCTGGTGGTGGATTTGCCTGCGCGGTTTGAAGCTCTGGCTCGCCTGCAACCGCTGCGCAGCCTGCATTTTCTTTACATCGTGATGTTTGTTGTGATGGGCGGGCTTCTCGCCGAGTATGTGCTGAAAGACCGCGTGTGGCGCTGGCTGCTGCTGTTTGCACCTTTGAGTCTGGGAATGTTCATGGGGCAGCGGGCGCTTTTTCCCGCGAGCGCGCATGTGGAATGGCCGGGCGCGGCGCTTAAGAATCCGTGGGCACAGGCGTTCGTCTGGATCCGGCAGAACACGCCGGTGAATGCGGTCTTCGCCATCGATCCGGAATATATGGATATTGCCGGCGAAGATGAGGTTGGATTTCGTTGCCTCGCACAACGAAGTCATTTGGCCGACGGAGTGAAGGACAACGGCGTGGTCAGCATGTTTCCGGCGCTGGCTGAGGAGTGGTGGGCACAGGTGCAGGCGCAGACTCCGTGGAAGAGCTTCCGCGCAGAAGACTTTTTGCGATTGAAGAATCAATACGGCGCGAGTTGGGTGGTGGTGCAACAGCCGGGAGTTGCCGGGCTCGATTGCCCCTACCAGAACGGTGCGGTGCGTGTTTGCCGGATTCCCTGAGGGTGTTGGCGACGAGCACTCCACGGAGCGTTTTGCGCGGCAAAATCTGCGCTTCGCAATCGCCGATTCAGATACAATTTCGAAAATGAGGCGTTTCTAGGCATGTCTACTGCACGGGCTGTACAAGCTTCGGTCCGGCTGTTTCCTTACGAAAGGTGGGGATCTCCGCTGCCTGCGCTGGCGCGGCAATACCGGGAGAACCATCCCTGTCCGCATATTTTGTTGAAGGATTTTCTTGATCTGGAGATTGCGCTGGAGATGGCGAAACAGTTTCCGCAGGCTTCGACCGAGGAGTGGACGCAGTATAAGCACGCGAACGAAAACAAGCTGGGCATGGCAAAACGCCAGCTTTTTCCGCCTGCGCTGGGCGCGGTTGTGGATGAACTGAACTCGCCGGAGTTTGTGGCGTGGGTTTCGGAGTTGACCGGAATCCCGAATCTGATGGCGGATGCGATGCTCGAAGGCGGCGGGCTGCATCAGTCGGGGCCGGGCGGTTACCTGAACGTGCATACGGATTTTTCCGTGCACCACTTCCACACGCACTGGCACCGGCGGGTGAATCTGATTCTTTATCTGAATCCGCAGTGGCAGGAGGAGTGGGGTGGGGCGATCGAATTGTGGGAGCGGCGGGATGGGAAGATGGCGCGATG
Organism: uncultured Acidobacteriaceae bacterium; assembly: GCA_963832755.1. Taxonomy (GTDB): domain Bacteria; phylum Acidobacteriota; class Terriglobia; order Terriglobales; family Acidobacteriaceae; genus Sulfotelmatobacter. The sequence continues at coordinate 276,120 of CAWHVM010000002.1, forward strand.
CGCGGCGAAATATCCTCCGCTTCTGAATCATGCGCTTATTTTTACGACCGATGAGAGGTCGCTGCACGGGTTTCCCGATCCGCTGACTTGCCCGGAGGGGCAGTCGCGCAAGAGTCTGGCTTTGTATTACTACACGATCGAGCAGGACAAGAAATTCAGCGGGCATTCGACCGATTATTTTGCGCGGCCGCAGGATGGATGGGGGAAGTCGGCGATGATCTGGCTGGATAAGCAGGCCGTCGATCTTTACTCGCGGGCCAAGGCGCGGTTTGGATTCTCGGATGAGTTCGCCAGCAAGGTGCTGGGATTCTTGTCGAAGAAAAAGTAGCTGGCTCGCGCGTATGAGCAGGCTGTGAATTTCCCAGCGAAATAATTGTCGACGGGCCGCCGGGGTGTGGATCGTCGCGGGTTGCGGCAAGCCCAACGATGCGCCCGGGTACCCCCTCCCCCACCGGCTTCGCTCTCGGGTTTTGCCTTGCAGATTTCCACAATGCGCGCCTGTGACATCTGACCTTGCGCTCCATTAGAAACTAGCTCATCGTCGTCAAGGCGGAGGCGGTGTATTCCGGTGCAGGTGTACAGGGCATAAGTCCTTTGAGCGCAAGATTTTACCCGTAAGCGATTGTGCCCCATAGATTAATTTGCATTTTCCCGCTAAGTCGATGATTCCAATATACCGAGGGGGAGGGGGGTGGCTTTGCACATATAGCCCCTCTAGACAGGCGCTTGTTGTGCAACCGCCGATTCTGCCCAAAAAGCCGTCTCGATCCCAAGTTCGCACATTTCGTGAATGAGCACCACGAGATTGTGGCAGAGAATTTTGCAGAGCGTTTCATTCACCATCGCAACGTCAGTCTTGCTTCGCAGCCCGTCTCCGAACTTGCGCTTCATCATCGAAAAAGTAGACTCGACATTAGATCGTTTGTGGTAGTGCTGCATGAACTCCGTCCGTTTGAACTGAAAGTAGTGGTACATCTTTTCCCACGTCCCGCCGCCGTTCCCCCGATGGTGGGCGGCGAGAGAGATGTATGGGACGGCTCCGAGGCTAGCAATCGCCTCCGCATTGCTCTTGCTGGCATAGCCCTTATCGGCGGAGACTTCCGCAATCTGAAAGTTCCTAGCAGTGCTCTGGGTGAGAGCGGGAAGCACGATGGAATCATTCGTGTTCCGGCCAAGGATTTCGACAGCCGTCACGATGTTGGTCTTTACGCCGCACATGAGATGGCACTTCACCCAATCGTGCTGCTGGCGCACCGCACCGTACTTGTGGTCAAACCAGCGGGTGTAGCGGCACGTCGTAAAGCCGGAAGAATCCACGGCGAAATCCACTTCGACCGACTTCAAGGGCAGACTGCTCTGCGTAATCAGGGATCGGAGGATGGGAGTCAGATTGGGGTTCTCAAGGTAGTTGGAAATGCTGTTGAAATGGGGAACTTTGGAAATGAACCCGCGAGTGTGCGCCTCTCTGAGATCGCTCATAAAGCGGCGCTGCGAGACGGTGGAGTAGACCTTGAAAGCGATGCTGAAAACGGCATCGGAGAGTGGCAGAGGCGGACGGCCCGACTTGGGAGGAACGGTGACAAGGCCAGAGCAGAGATCGGCAAGCAACGCTTGGAACCTGTCCTGCTCTTGGGTTTGAGCTTCGTTGTAGGCAGTCCAGTGCTGCGGATAGGTGGTGCGCTTCGTAGCAGTCAGAGTGACGCTCTCGGTCACCGTCACACTGCCATCGGCGTTTTGTTCGCGTCTTTTCACAAAGCGGGCCGCGAAAATGTGTTTGCAATCTACTCCGCGTGCTTCATGGTCGGGGCAGGTGCAAGAGGCAATCCTGGGCATCAGGTGAACTCGATACGACCCGGTACCCGCCTGCGATGGCACAATCCAGATTCCGGCGTTTTGACGGATTGTCCGGGTTGCCGCCAGTTCCATGCCGCGCTGTTCTCTCAGGTCCATAACTCCCTCGCTTACCTGAGTACTATATTACTTGTTAGGTATATAAGTGTCAAGAAGAATCGAGCGCCTTTCCTTGACAATATATTACTAGCGGGTATATTATTCTCTCCGTCATGGGAATCGTCACACTCAAGAAAAAGGGCTACCGATGCAACCGTTGCTCCCACGAGTGGGAGCCGCGCAAAAGCACCGTCGGCGAGCCGAAGGTTTGCCCTTCCTGCAAATCCCCCTACTGGAACAAGCCGCGAAAATATAAACTCAAGTCGCTATAATCGTGATCTCTCAAACAGTTTGGCGGAGAGAAACACTTCTCCGTCATGGTCGCCCCAGTCGGATTTGAACCGGCGTCTCCGAAGTCTGATTTCGGCGTCCTCGGCCACTAGACGATGGGGCGGTCCGGGTGCGAGTGGGGAGGCGTGTCACAAACGTTTACTCCCCACTTGCACTGCAACAAGTCGTTTCGTCCTCCTTCCTGCCCCTGCTGCGGGCACACCGATCCCACGGAATCACCGCTTCCTCATAGTCGGTGATCCCCTGTGGAACAAAGTGAAGTCGGTGGAAAAACGAAATATAGTTGGGCTAGATCGGGGAGTTCCGATTTGGGCGTCCTCTCGCCACTTGGCAGGGGGAAACGCGGATTCTAGCAAGGGATCGGACGTACAATCGCCCAAGAGTGTGTGCGATTTGTTGGTGAAGATGAACTTCCTCCGCCACCTTGAGGGGGTGCGATGACCCCGAGGAGGCGACGGCGAAAATTTCATCTCATCGCTGGAGCCTTTGTCATGGGTGACATCTTCCATCGCGCTTGGACTATGGTGACTGACGGTGCGCGATTCATAGATTGGGTGATTGTCGCCGTTGACTTCTTGGTTTTGATAGCGATCTTGTGGTTTGAGTATCCAGAATGGGCGCACAAACGAAAACTGCGGAAGATCGTTCCCCGCTTGATCCCATACATGGATGAAGGCCGGGAGGTAGAGGAAGCTATTCAGGCGTTCGACCTGCGTTTGCCGAAAGGACAAGAGGCTGCTTACGACTGGACTATTAAAGCGGATGAGTGGGGCAGAAAAACCGGCGAATTTCTCGCCTTGCATTCAGCAAAGGCTTCTGCGGCTTTCCTGCTCGTCATAAATAGTACGGGGGCGGACAGGCACGTTTACAGCCCGAAGTACGGGCCACAGTATATTTCAGGGCGAACTGCCGACTGTTACCAGACTCTGCTCTCTCGCTTGGACAATCTGCGGAGAATAATAGAAAAGCCGGAGGCGTACTTTTAGACCCCGGAAGACGCGGAACGCTAAGGACGGCACCATGAAACGTTATTTCATCGGCATGTTGGCGGGGGCGGCGATTGTGATAGCTGTGGGCTACACGGTCGTCACTTCGCGGCATCATCACGCGGTAGCTCCATCCCCTGTGACGACGCTCACTCAACGGCTGGCACAGTTACAGGAAGAATTTGACGCCCGAATGACCAAGAGCGCAAATGATACCACTCTGCTTCCCGAAGCTCGGGTCGATGCAATGGCAGCTAAGGCCAAGGCGGATTCCCTCTTCGCCATTGACGCCCGGTTGGGTACCCGTGAGACGGAGGTCTATGCCCAGCAGGAAAGCGAACACTGGCAGCGCTTGAGCGAGGCTCTCCGTCATCCTCAGCCCAAAGCCCGAGAGCCTTGGCAGACTGCATGGAAGAAAAGCTCAGACACCTCCCTAGAAGAGACCGTTAATGATCCGCGCTTCGACCCCACGAGCCGGGCGGATGCGGTTGCCAGCAAGCGGAAATTCGACGCTCTCTTTGCCCTCGACACGCTTCTAGGCACCAATGAGACCGACATCTTTCTTCGGCAGGAGACAGATCGTTCGCAGCGCATCCTCGCGGCGATGGAGGCGCTGAAAAAGTGACGGAGCGGGTTTTTGTGCAGAAACAGGAGTTCTTGTGCAGCGAGGGCTATATGTGCAAAGCCGAGGGGGGTGCAGCGGTTTTCCCAAATCAGAACCGCTCGGCGAATCCAAAGAGAGTTGCGGCAAAGGTCTTGCTGAGAGAATATTTGCAATCGAAATCCAGAGGGGCTGAAGCCCGGTTCCTTGCGCGCGTTTTGCGCGGCGCTGAAGCGCCGCTCTTCCACGGCTTTGGGGTGGCCGACGGCCATTTAGTCGTGCTGTAGGACCTCGTCGATTACGGCTTTGCCGCCTTTGTCTACTGTGATTACTTTGTGGACGGGGGCATAGCCGGTCATGGTGATGTCGACGATGTAGTTGCCGGGGTCGACGGTGAAGTCGACGGGCGAGCCTTTATCGAGCATGTGCTCATTGACGGCGACCTGGGCTCCCTTGGGCTGAGTCTTGACGCTGACCGTGCCCATGTTCTGCGCTTCTTTGCGGCCAAACAACTTGTTCATTCTTCCGACGGTCTTGATGTCATCGGCGTTGCCCAGCGGCCGCAGTGTGGGCGAGAAATTTACGGTCTGGCCGAGGGTGAACTGGGCGTTGTTGGTCTCGTCAAGGAAGCCCGACTTGCGCACCAGGACGATGTGCCGTCCCTTGTCGACGGAAACCTGGGCGGGAGTGAGCTTGCGGGTGTCTTTGCCGTCGATGTAGATGTTCGCCCCGGCCGGAGAGCTGGACACTGCCAGCGTCGCCATGAGTTGGGTCAGGTGGGCTACGACGAACGACTTATTGCCGGAGGTCACTGCGACCGTGCGTGTGTCGGAGGAGTAGCCGGGCTTGCTGGTGGTGACTGAATGTTGGCCGGGGTCTAATCCCGGCAGAGTGAAAGGCGTAACCCAGGAGGGGTCGGTTTTTCCATCGACCTGCACGTGCGCACCTTGGGGGACGGAATCAATCGATATCTGTCCCGGCACGACTATGGGGGCTGCGGGTGCCGCGGTTTTCTTCCTGGCATTTTTGCCTTTGGCCGCGTGAGTCGCTGTCGGTTCAGCTTTAGCCACGTCGGCCGACGGTTCGGATGGGGTTGTTTCGGCGGGACGTGCTGGTTGCGAGGGCTGGGTTTGAGCGACCGGCTGGCTGGGCTCCGGTTGAGTGCTGGATTCGGCGGCGGTGGAGCGAGGTGAGTCGCTGTCACTGTTCAAACTGTTGACATGGAGAACCAGAACTACGGCGATGATTAGAATCACGACTGCCGCGCCGGCGATGGAATAAACCATGAGGCGAGGGGGAACGTTCTTGATTTCCTTGATCGCGTTCTGGGCGACTTCGCGGGGCTGAACCTTGGGCTTTTCCGGTTCATAGTCATAGACCGTGGAGTTGCGCGCCTGCGAAGTTGGCTGACCGAATGTTGGCGGAGGCGGCGGAGGTGGTATGTAGACTTCCTTGAGCGGAGGCAGTTCGGTCATCTCGGAGAAGCTGACGCTGCCGCCGCGAGACTGGCCGTCGTCCTCGGCCATCATGGGATCGACGGCAATTTTGGGCGGCTGGACTTGAGGAGCTTCTACGGCGGGCTCGTCGAGCACCGAGGCCGACATGGAAGCGTGAGGGTTTGCCGTGTTGGCGGGAGGTCTGACAGAAGTGGATGAAACGGCTTGGCTGCCTGCGACTCCGGCGGCCGCGGCTGCTGCTTTGTTAGGCGTAGATTGCGGGGCTGCGATTTTCCTTTGTAGGGGCTGGGCCGGAGCTGGCTTGCCCTGCATAGGCTGAGGGGCCTGAGGCTTCGGCTCAGCGGAACGGCTCGGAGCTTGCGCTGCAGTGGCTGGCTTGGGGGGTGCGGTTGGAGCGGAGGCTCCGACGAATTTTGCCTGGGTTGCGGCTTTGACGGCCGGTGGAACAACCGGGCGCTGGGCGGGCGCGGCTGGCTGCTTCGCGGCCTGCGGCTTGGATTCCTTGCATTTCTCCAGATCGTCGAGCAGTTCTCTTCCGTTCTGGTAGCGTTCGTTCGGATCCTTGGCGAGCGCTTTCATGATGAGATCGCTCAGCACGGGATGGAGTTTGGGATTCACGTGCATGGGCGGGACCGGCGTGCTCTCAAGGATGCTCTGGCGCAGGGAATCGGCATCTTCGCGATCGAAAGCTTTGCGGTCGGTGACCATTTCGTAGAACATGGCGCCTAGGCTGAAGAAGTTGGAGCGGGCGTCGATGTCCTCGCCGCGGATCTGCTCGGGAGACATATATTGCAAGATCGCTGGAACGCCGGGCATCTCCGCGGTGAACTTGCCTACGCTGGAGATGCCATAGCTCAGGATTCTGACGGTGCCATCCCAGCCGCACATGATCTTGGCGGGTTCCAGGCTATAGTGAAAAACTTGGTGAGAGTGAGCGTGATCGAGGCCACTGCAGACTTGTCTGCCGATATCGAGCAGATCCCAGATGGAAAATCCTTCTTTGCGCGCGATCATGGTGGCGATGCTGTTGCCCTGGATGTATTCCATGGCAGCGCAGAATTGGCCGTCGATTTCTCCCGCGCCGAAGACGGGCGTGAGGTTGGAGTGGCTGAGGATCTTGGTGGCCTCGGCTTCCGCGAGCAGACACTGCTCGAGTTCGGCGGCTCGCTCACCGAAGGCAGATAGCTGGATCGCCTTCAAAGCGACGGTTTGGCCGGTTTGCGGGTCGTTCGCCTTATAAACCGCGCCGGTGGCAGACTTCGCCAGTTCACTCAGGATTTCGAAGTGGCCGATCTTTGTGGACATGGTTCCGAGCCTCATCCCAGAAAAACCGCGCAGCTTCCAATGGAGAACTGCGTGGTTAACATCCGGGGCAGGTTAAGGGTAGGATAGCGCTCGGGAGTTCGATGTTCGAGTTACCAAAGTACTGTGAAATCAGGGTGAAACGAGTGAAACCAGCTTTCTGAAAAAGGGGCAGGAGTGACGGGTTGCGATCGTTCGGGCAATTGTTAACGACCCCACGCGTTGTAGCCGGATGAGCGGGATGCTGCCGCCGGGATAGTTCTGCTTGCTTTGCGGACTGCAACTGCTGGAGACCGGCAATTAAACCAGGCTCAATCGGCAGCCATCTCCTGGGCTTCGGGTTCGAACTGCGGAGTCCTTTGCGGACTCTGACCTCGCAGTTCCGCTTCCAGTGCCGCTAGTTGCATTTCGATATCATCCGCCGCTTTGCGCTTGCGGATCACTTCTTCGCGATAGCGCCGCAGGAAGTAATCGATGGTTTCGACACGAATCCTGATTGAACCTGAGGGCTTGTTCTCGTCCAGGTCTTTGAAGCAGAAATATGGCGTGCCGGACTGTTCGATGATTCCCTCGACCACGCCGTAGATGGGCGCATCGTGGCCGCACTTGAAGCTGGAAATTTCCAGCGCCACCAGGTTGGGATGACGTGCAGTGAACTTCGCGGCCCAGACCTTGTGGTTGGTGCTGCACGAGTAGGAGTTCTTCCACGCGTCACTGATATCAAGGGCGTGACTGATCACGCCGGAGCGAACATCTTCGCCGAATAGACGCTCCAGCATATCTTCATCGAGCGGCAGCGTGTTCTGCGAAAAGATGGGGTAGCCCAGCTTCTGGAACTCTTCCATGATCTCGTGATTGAGGCCCGGGTCGTGGTGGTAGGGACGCCCTAGCATCACGATGCCGATGCGGTCTTCGCGCTCCAACTGGTCCATCACCTGGCGAGCGCGCCTGCGGATACTGCTTTCGTAGTCGGCCAGTGCTTTGTAGCCCACCTCGACTGCGCGGTCGTTTTCTTCCTGGGAGAGACCGAGAATCGGCTGCCAGGCCTGCAGCATTTGGTGGGCGAACAGCTTGCGGTCGGCAAAGTTCAACACTGGATCGACATATTTGACGTTGTGTTCGGCAAATACGTCGTTCTCTTTTGTGAAAGCTGCCTTCACTGTTTCCGGGGTCGCGGTCACAGTCGGGCATGCGTTTGCGCCAACAATCTTTACGAGCGGTGACGTCAGCACGTCGTACATGGGGAAGAAGATCACGTTTAACGGCTTCTTGCGATGCTTCTCCTGAATCAAGTTGTAGACGTGAGAAATGCCGATCTTTGCCGGGAAACAGGGGTCGATGGCGCCGCGGCTTGCACCGGCGCGGTAAAGATCGGAACTGGTGTAATCGGAATAAATGATGTTCTCGGGCTGCACGCCGAGGCTTTCGAGATATCCGTTGAAGAGCGGCGCGTAGGTGTAGATATTCAGCACGCGGGGAATGCCCACGCGAAGTTTCTTGCGATTTTCCATGAGCGGGATGCGCTCTTTGGCGGACTTGCTCCAGAACTTTGTTGCTGGAATGGGGTCGGCGACGCTCTTCGGATTCACCGGCCGGAAAACCTCGCGGGCGGCGAAGTCCACGAAGTTAGGATATTTGTCTTTGATTTCATCGATGCCGGCCTTGATGTCCTTCATGTCATTGACATCTTCGACCAGGCCCTTTTCGCAGGTGGCGATGATGAGGCGTTGCTCGCCATGCATCAGCGGAACCTTCGTGACCTTCTGGACCGGCACGAAGGCAAGATCGTCTTTGGGCGCCGTGCGGATGTCGATGAAAGTGCGCAGGCAATTATTTTTGCAGAAATTGCAGCGCGTCGATTCGTTGCGCGTGGTGCGATACTGGATTTTTCGAACCGCGTCCAGGCCGACGAATGTAGTTTGCTGGCCGTTTCGCCACAGGCGCAGAGACTCAGCCGCAGCGCCGATCGCGCCGGATTCGCCGCAGAACTCGTGCACGATGATTTCAGGTTTTTTGCCGGCGGCGCGGAAGCTGTTGTGGATGAAATCGACTTCCGCCTTCACCACTGCCATGTTATTTTGCGTTCCGCCTTGCAGAACGAAACGTGTGCCCAGCGCCGCGAGGTTCGGAATGCTGGCAACATAGAGGAACACATTTTTGGGTAGAACAGCGGCCAGGCCGGCGAGAATCTCTTCGGCCCGCCAGCCCTGACGCTGGAAGTTCACGATGTCGGACTGCATGAACACGGCGCAGCCGTAACCGAAAACCGGCATGGATTGGGCCGAGAAAGCCAGATCGGCATATTGTTCGACACCCAGCCCAAAACCTTCAGCAGTTGATTGCAGAAAATATCCGTTGCCTGCGGAGCACTGCGTATTCAGCTTGAAATCTTTCACGCGGCCATTGTGCAGGATGATGATTTTGATATCTTGCCCGCCCACGTCGACGATTACGTGCGGATCTTCATAGAACTTGAGCGCCGATTCCGTGTGAGCCACGGTTTCAACCAGCGCCACGTCGGCGTGCAAAACATCTTTCAGAATGTCTTTGGCGTAGCCTGTCGTCGCAACTCCCAGAACTTCCAGCTTTGCGTTTTGCGCTTCGACTTGTCCGCGCAGGTTCTCGAACATCTCGATGGTGTCCTGGATGGGATTTCCGTTTGAGAGTTGATAGGCCTTGCACAGGATGTCGCCGTGATCGTCCAGCAGAACGGCCTTGGTGGAGGTTGAGCCTCCGTCGATGCCGATAAATCCGCCGACGGTCTGGCCTTTCTGGAACGTGGCGGGCGTGAACTTCTTGCGGCGATAGGCTTCTTTGAATACGTCGAGTTCTCCTTCTTTCGAAACCAGGCCCTTGGCGCCGGATTTTGCTTTTTCCTCCTGCCGGCCGTACTCGATGTAATACAGCAGCTTTTCGTAGCCCTGGTAGCAGCCGACGCAATCTTCTTCGCTCTTGCCGAATTCGATCGCGCCCAGAGCGGCGAAGTATTGGGCGTTGTTCGGAACTTTGATCAAATCTTCGGGCTTGGCGCCGTCGGGGATCGCAACTTTGCGCTCCTGCCACATGCGGGGGATGTTTGCCTGCCACGCTTCGCGCATGCCTTTGATGAAGCTGTTCGGCCCGCCGAGCAGCAAAACGTGCGGCCGCAGCGTGTGACCGCGCGTGAGCACGCTCAGGTTCTGCAACACAATGGCCTCGAATAGCGAAGCCATCAGTTCGTCTGGCGGGGTTCCTACTTTCTGCAGACCGTTGATGTCGGTTTCGGCGAACACGCCACATTTGCCGGCTACCTTGTGCAACTTGATTCCGTGATAGCCCTGCATTGCCAGCTCGGCTACCGGGATTTTCAGCTTCGCGTTGATCTTGTCGATTACGGCTCCGGTGCCGCCAGCGCACTTGTCGTTCATCGATGGAATTTTTTTCTTGCGTCCCGTTTCGTCATCATCTTTGAAGACGATGATCTTCGCGTCCTGTCCACCCAGTTCGACTACCGAATAGACTTCGGGATGAAGTTTCTCGACGGCGAGCGATACGGCCGTCACTTCCTGCACAAACTTCGCGCCAATCTGCTCGGCAATTGCTCCGCCGCCGGAGCCCGTCATGAACATGCGCGTGTTGTGCCGGTTGATGCCGACCTCGGCTTCCATGCGGCGCAGAAATTCTAATGTCTTTTCCGGCTGCTTGGTCTCATGACGCTGATAGTCCTGCCAGAGAATTTCGTCAGTGGCGGCATCCACCACCGTCGCTTTCACGGTGGTCGAGCCAACGTCGAGACCTACCATGAACTGGGTGTGGTGGCCGTGAGGCTTTTGATACGGAGCCGCGGCAATGTTAAATAGCTGGGGCGGCTGGTGATCTTGTCCTGCAAGGTGGTCGTGCATTCAATCTCTCCGATCAGGTTCCAGTGAGAAGTTGGGACCGGCAGCCCGCTAAAGCACTGCCGGTCAGATCGGTTACGCAGCGTTGGGAAGCGCTATTCCGGGCACGCGAGCACGGCGCCAGAGGCGTGTGCTCTTATCGATGCGATCGTTCACGTGCAGAATGAACTGCGCTGCCGTTCCGGCAATGCCCTCGCGGTGCGGCACGTGATAGAACGGACGCTTCAGTTCGGGATGCTCGGCGATGTATTCACGGATTTCGTCAAGACTCCTGCCGGTGGACCTGAGGCACTGTTCGAACTCAGTTTTGGCCTTTACTTTGGCCTCGCCGAGCGCCATCTGCACGCGGCTGTGCGCGTTGACCTCGCCTTCGCCCGAGGTTTCGATGGGAAGGAAGATCATGTCCTTGAATTTGTTTACCACTGCCGATTGTACGCCGTCGGATTGCGATGAGGGCATGCACCCGAAGGGCTTCAGCGCCAGCACCATGTGGCAGAGATGGTGAACCGTGTAATAGACGTTTTTCCCGACCTCGAGATGGCCTTCTCCGCCGCGGGCAAACTGGTTGTAGAAAGGATGGGCCATTTCGGCTAATTCGGTCTGCGGCACCAGGTGATGCGTGATGCCGCCGAGATTCTTGATGGTGCGATGATAGAGGCCGTTCCACATCCATTCGCCGATACCAATTCCTATCAGCTTCTTGCGCAATCCCAGATCGTTGGCCAAGTGCTTTTTCAGTTCCCACCATTTCGGATTTCGGTGCGGACGATTCACCGGCCACTTGGCTTTGGCGTGGGCTTTCGCCTGGTACATCAGGTAAGCCACCCAGGTTGCGATGGGCTCGACCAGCACTTGTGCGCCTTCGCGTTCGAGGAATTCGAACATGTGGAAGTTGCCGTCACCTTCGGTGATCTGCGCCCAGAATTCGCCGGTGATCTTTACTACGGGCTTCACTTTGGTGCGGTCGATTTCAATGCTGTCCATCTTTGCGCGAGCGGCGGTTAGAGCGCTTAGATAATCCTTGCCCCGCAGATGCTCGTTCATTTTGCCGAAGACGTTGAAAGCGTTGCGCAGAATTTTGTTGCTCTTGAATTTCGGCTTGGTCCAGTTCGGAGCGCGCTCCTCGATCTCAAACGATTTCCGATTGCGGAGATCTTCACAAAGGCCGTCCACCGTCTCGCGGAATACGCGATCGGTTTCGCCCTTGTTCACTTCAAAGGGACGAATCTGGTGAATCATGTCGTTGAACACGTCGCCGAGGTGCATGGCGTTCAACATGCCGAATCCGAAATCGATGGTGAACTTCAGTCCTGGCTCGCCGGAGGCTGCTTTGATTCCATCGCTATCTTTGAACAGAAGAACGCGAAAGCCGTCGAAGCCGGCATTCTTCAAGGCGAAGCGATATTCGGCTTCATACATGCCAAAGCGGCAGGGACCGCACGAACCCGCGGTAAAGAAGACGTAGTTATCCAGAATGTCTCTACGAGGAATGCCTTCCTTCTCCAGGAACTGGAGATACTGGACCAGATTCCCGACTGTGAAATAGGTTGGATTACACTGGCCGTTGTTGCCGTATTCCTTGCCGGTCTGGAAGGCGGGTACATCGGGAACGGGAAGCTTCTCGCAACGATATCCGCAGCCCTGGAAGACGGCGCGAATCAGATCTTCGTGCTTCCAGGTAAAGCCGCCGAACAGGATCGTCACCTTGCTGCGCTCTTCGGCGGTAAACGCGCGCTCTATGGGGCGGTGGAAGTGAGTGGGCCGGTCGAGGCTGGCGATCTTGCGCAAGCGCATGCGCTCCGCTTCCAGGCGTTGCTGAATGTCGAGGTCGTTTTCAATCTGGACGTACTTCGTTGCCATACGCGTCTCCTTCCCGGGGGGTATTCGACGATTCTATCGCGTAAAAGTAAATGGCTGTCAACGGGTTTTACAAATCTATGCTATTGAGAAAGTCGGGGCTGACAAAGTGAGATTGATGCTGTAAGCCGACCGGCAGTTGCGTAGATTTTCCACAGATTCATACTGGCTGACCATACCGTTCACTATGTAGTCGCAGTATGACGATTGTGTGGACAATCCCGCCACATCCGCAAGCAGAATTTACTGGGAGCCGCGTTGACTTACTCCGGATGGGAAGAGAGCCGGGCGGGCGGAGCGGCGGGTGAACAGGATTGCGAGGAGCGAACCAATCCCCAGCCCCGCCATGAGGAAGGTGACTGCCGTCGGAAGATCGTACCGAGGCTGCGGCATATTGAGAGCCTCCGTGTTTGTTCGCGCTCAAATCTGTGCCACAAATGCTTATGAGTTCAGCGCGCGGAGGGTTTGGACCGCGATTCCCTCCGCGCACGGAACTCAGGCTGCGCAGGAAAAAACCTGAAGCTTTATGAGATTGGTTTGATGTCATCCACCTGGATAGTGTTGCTGTCCATGTCCGGCTTGCCCGTCACCTTGACCTGCTTGCCGACGTACGGTTTGGCTTTTGATGGGTCGTCGAGCTTGTAAATGACCTTGGTGACCGGGTCCTTCAGAATGAGTTCCCCTTTTTCTTTCACAATACGGCCGGTGAAGGCATGGGCCTCGTGGGTCGTAGTATCGCCGGAGGCGGGCATCTGCGCCTCGTTCTGTTGCTGCCCCTGCGCGGCCGGCTCAGCCTGCTGACGACTCGCGGGAGCGGCGGCCTCTTCAGCCTGTTGCGCGTGCAGCGGCGGAGCAAGGGCTAAAGTCAAGAAAATGACGGCTGTCGCTAAAGACAAGTGCAGTAGAAATTTATTCATCGTGAAGGCCTCCGAGATGTGTTGCATTGCTTTGCCTTGATTGCACCCGGCTTGCCAATCGGCTTGTAGATTGCAAACAAGGGCCTTAACCAACAAGCATGTATGCAGACCGCGAACTTTGGATTAGGAGCCTGGAAGTTCTTGCCAAACCTGAGACGGTTGCGGAGCTCCAATATCGGCTGACGCATTGTTTCCGTAAGTGGAGGAGTTTCAGGCAGCGATTCCTTCAAAAAATATCTGCGATCTACATGATTTACCCGAGTGCCATGGATTGGTGAAACGTGTAGTTTTGCATGATCCAACCGGGCGGAACGGCGCAGTCCGGTTCTGTACCCGATTAGCCGCAATCGAGCGCCGCTGGGAGTTCACAAATCCTGCGCTTCCCCATTCGCAAGGCCGCAGGACAGACGTGAACTCCCGATCGAAATCGCCGACACGGAGCAATCGCTATGGCAGTGAACGCAGCCGCCGCATACGGACTTTACTCCCAAGACGTGGCCTTGACCGACATCGTGCGCAACCTGAACCAGGCCGGCTTCGAAAACGAAGATATCTGCATGATGCTGTCACCCGCTCATCCCATTGCCTCGATCGTGCGCGATGCAAGCCTGTTTAATTCCGAAAGGGAAGCCAATGCGGTGACCGCCGGACTGATTGGCTGGCTTTCGGAATTCGGTGCGGTGCTGATTCCGACCGTAGGGTTCTTCATCCGGTCGCAGGCGTTTTTTCATGCTCTGATGGTGACACGTGAAGCCCCGGCTCTCTGCGGGAACGCCCGGACGTTGGTGGGACTTGGGTTTTCGGAGGAGGAGGCGGAACATTTCGAGGATCAACTTGCCGACCTCGGAGCCCTGGTGTACGTCTCTTGTGCGGAGGGCGCGAAAACGCTCTGGGCAAGGGAAGTGCTGCGACACACCGGAGCCCAAGAAGCCGCTACTCTGCAAGATAGGGCGCTGGAAGAGAGAATGACTGTGGCAGCCACAGCTTGAGCAGCCCGATGCGCAGCGTGGTGGCCTCTAGCCCATGTTCGCCACTCTTGGCTAAGGCGGACCGGACATTATTTTATCCGCCTGCAAGCAGAATTCGAATCAGCAATAGCCAGCGCCCGACATTGGTTGTCATCAGAAAATTTTCTTTCACATGTTCGTGGCCATTCTGGCCCAATTGCCGGGCAAAATCGGGGTGGGTCAAGAGATAGCGCATCTGATAAGAGCAACCATCCACGGAGTGCACCAACGCCCCCGTTAACTTGTGGATGATCTGATTGGGGATTCCTCCAACCGCACCGGCGATTGTCGGTTTGCCTTTCCATAGAGCTTCGGTTACGGTCAAGCCGAATCCTTCTCTGATCGACTTCTGTACGATGAGCGTCGAAGCGCGCTGCAGGGCGTTGATTTCGAGCGCACACCAGGGAGGCAGATCGAGAATAATGATGTCGGGATCTTCGCCGGCCGCCTCCTTGACCTCCTTCAGAACCGCGGCACCCTCGGGATCATCGGTGGCGCCTCCGCCGGCCATTACCAACTGGCAATCGACGTATTTGCGGGCCTGCTTAAAGGCCTGGATGACGCCGACGGGATCCTTGGCGCGGTCGAAACGCGAGACTTGCGTCACGATAGGACGCGAACGGTCGATATCGAAGTCGTCGCACACGCGCTGCACGAAACTGTCTTCAAGATCCTTGTTTTTTTCCGACAGGGGGTCGATACACGGATAAAACAGATACTGAGGAATCTGCAGCTGGCGGGTAAAAGATTGCGAGGAAAAAATCGCTGCGTCATATTGCTCGATGAATGGCCGGAGAAAACCCCATACTTGCGGGTTGGGATTGGACAAGTCGATGTGGCAGCGCCACACCCAGCGCCGGGGCGATTGCTCGTGATCTTGAATGAGCGCGGCAGGCTGGGGGTCGTGAATCACGACCACATCCTCGGAAAACTGAATGCGCTGCCGGTTTAGTCCGTTGTGCATTAGAAAAATGTCGCGAGCGTGCTGCGTAAGCTCGTAGTCGTTGCCCTGGAGCGCATTGTGGAAGGCCTTGGTGACCTCGAAGAAATCGTTTCCTCCCGTGATTACCTCCCAGTGCGTCTTTACCTCTACTTCGTTCAGCAGCGGAACCAGTTGGTTGAGCATTTCTGCAACTCCTCCGCCCACCGCGGTGGAGTTCACCATCTTCACCGTCTTGCCCTTTAGCGCTTGCGCGAGATATTTCAATTCATCGATGTAGGCTGCGCCGACAATGTTCTTATAGTCATCCAGGCGCGGTGGAGGCACTGGCGCCGGGGGAGTCTCCCAGGTTCTGGGCTGCCTGCGCCGCTCCTGGCGCGGAGGCGCGGTTGGAGAGGCAGCATTAATCTCGGGTTGACTTTCTCTTGCAACCGCTTCGCTTTCGGTTTGTGGTTCCATGGGTTCCATAGGCGTGCGCACTAAGTGAGCGCTCTCTCCACGACGCGAATAATCCGATTGCGAACGTCTTCCAGAGTCATGGTGTAGATGTCAATCCGATTCAATTGCCGGGCCGCTTCGGTCAGGCCCAGGTCTTCGTGCAACCATTGCGAAAAATCGTTCGACATAAGCTTGAGCCGGAGACGTGCCTCGATGAAATGATGATGAATGCTGTGCACACTTACGCCGCGCAGGCCCTCTGCGAACTCGCGCAGGGTATGGGCCACGAAGTTGGTCGGAATCACCACGCTGTCGGAGGCGCAAAAATAGAAAGTTTCTCGCGCCATGCGCGCGCCGGCGGCTGGAGCGCGGAGCAGGAAGTTCTCCACAATCTGGACGAACCGTTCACGCAACTCTGCGACTGACGTAAACTCGCGCACGTCAACGCTGGCCAACCCTTCCGCCAGGCTGGGTTCGTTGCAAGCCGATAGTGCCCAGTGCGCGAAATCGTTGGAGAAACCTTCGCGTATGAAATGGTGTTCTTCCAAAGTTTGAAAACTATGCTGGAAGATGGAGCCTTCTGGACATTCCCGCACCGCCTCCAGGAACTCGGCGAGGGTATTCGATTTCTGCCGCGTAATGCGCAGAAGATGGGCCGAGGTATTGAAGTAAAAAGCCTTCACGGGAGTGCGCGGCAGGCTGGGTGCGAGGGCGGTGCTCATACGTTCACCTCCACGGCGGTGTTATTGCTTAATGAATCGCGCTCCCGGCAGGCCTGGAGCCACCGGCTCAGAAAGTCGAGAACTTCGTCAGGCGACGTGAGCCACAACTGTGCGGCCGTCCTGCGCCACCGCGGTCTCACTAATATGCTGAGGCCCCGTCCATTCACGGCCTGGAATGCGTGCTCGTCGGTAGTGTCGTCTCCCAAGTAAGCGGCAGGCGTATCCGGATTCATTTCACTCAAGATGGTGCGGACTGCGTCGCCCTTGTCCGCTTCCGGCGCTCTGATCTCGATGCCTCCGTTGAACTCCAACAGGTCGAGGCCGGTATCTTTTGCAATCACGGCCCAACCTAGCAGCACTCGCCCTCGAATCGACTCGACTTCGCACTCACTCAGGCCTCGCCAGTGCACCGCGATACTCCCAGTCTTCAACTCGGCGGTGTGCTGAAGGTGCTGATAGAGCAGCCAATCTTCAGCCGCCGCCAGCGCCGCGAGCGTGGATTGATCCACCGGAGAAAGTTCGACGCTTCCGTCTGGTTTCATACGTTGCAATCCGTGCAGCCCCCATACTTCGGGGTGAGGATCGATCTCCAGCAAGGGAATGATTTCGGTGGCATCCCTTCCCGAGATGATGACAAGCCTCGTCTTGCCGGTACAGACGATCTGCTGCAACAGTTGCGAAACGCCGGGATACGGGTAAGCCTGCTCCGGATCCTGCCGGAAAGGCGCGATGGTGCCATCGTAGTCAAGCATCAACAACGATTGAGGCGCCCGCGCCACAACTAGCAGAAGCGATGCAACCTGGGGTTTCGCGCCCGAGTTCAACACTTCCTCCTTAAGATTGAGCCGGGGCATATCACGCGGCAGTGACACTGCCCCGAAACTTGTCTTGAGCGCGATCTACGTCGAGCCTCAGTTCACAGAGTTCAGTGATCAGATTTCCCGCCCAGCGATAAATGTTGTGGTCCTTAACGACTCTGCGCATTCGGTGCATGCGCAGCTGTTTCTCTTCCGGTTCCATTTCCAATGCAGCGCGGATGGCTTCGGCAGTCTGATCGATGTCGTAAGGGTTTACCAGCAAGGCGTCCCGCAGTTCGCGAGCAGCGCCGGTGAACTGGCTCAAGATCAATACGCCGCGTTCGTCGCGGCGTGCGGCGAGAAATTCTTTTGCGACCAGGTTCATGCCATCGTGCAGCGATGTCACCAGGCAAAGATCGGCAGCGGAGTAGTAGCGCTCAATCTCCTGGTGGTTGTGCTGGCGCTTCAGCGATATGATGGGCTTCCACTTGCCCGTTTGAAAACGCCAATTGATTCTTTCCGCTTCGGCTTCGACCTCCGCCAGCAGATCGTGATAGCGCTTGATGTGAGTGCGGCTGGGCGCGCCAATCTGCACGAATGTGAATTTTTCCTGGTACTTGGGATATTTTTCGAGAAAGCGCTCGATCGCCCGGAAACGCTCGGGGATCCCCTTGGTGTAGTCGACGCGATCGACACCGATGCCCATGAACTCTGCTTCCACACCGAGGCCGCGCAACAAGGTCGAGCGTTCGAGGTAGTTGACCCGGTGGTTGTCGCTCTCGATGGATTCATCGTCTGTAAGATCCACACTGATGGGAAAGGGCCGGACCATGGTTCGATGGCCTTGGCGCAATACGGAAAAATGTTCCAAGTCCACGCGTGATTCCACAGTGCGGTCCACCGTCTGCAGGAAGTTGTTACAGTGCGATTGGATGTGGAACCCGACCAGATCTGCGCCCAGCAGTCCCTCTACCAATTGACGTTGCCATGGGCAGATGGCGAAGGCTTCCGGATTGGGCCACGGGATGTGCCAGAAAATTGCCACGCGCGCGTCCGGCCGTTTTTCTTTAATCATC
Organism: uncultured Acidobacteriaceae bacterium; assembly: GCA_963832755.1. Classification (GTDB taxonomy): domain Bacteria; phylum Acidobacteriota; class Terriglobia; order Terriglobales; family Acidobacteriaceae; genus Sulfotelmatobacter. The sequence continues at coordinate 294,339 of CAWHVM010000002.1, forward strand.
CGGGGGAGCAATGCGAAGTGGTAGTCCTGGACCAGCACCACAGGTTTGGGTGTGCCCTCGATCTCCTCTAATACCGCCGCGGTGAACTTGCGATTGACCTCCTGATAGTGTTGCCAATCTTGTGCCCGAAAAATGGGGCGGGTATGAGCGATGTGACAAAGCGGCCAAAGGCCTTCGTTGGCAAATCCATAGTAGTAACCCTCTTCCTCCTCTTTGCTCAGCCACACGCGACGCAGGGTATAACGAGGGTCGTCGGGAGGAACGCGCAAGCGATCATGAGCGTCGACGGCTTCCGTGTCGGCGTCTCCGCTGCCGTGTGCGATCCAGGTTCCATCACAGGCATCGAGCACAGGCTCCAGGGCGGTTACCAGGCCGCTGGGGGGCACAACAACTTCGAGCGATTTGCCGTTTCGCTGATGCATGTAAGGTTCGCGATTTGACACGACAAACAGGCGGGCGCCGTCCAGACGAGCCTGCACCTGCACCGCCAGCCGGTCCGCCGTCCACATGGATTCCGAAGCTTCCCGCAGGCGGGCTTCATTTTCCGCCGCGTTGCGCGCCTGGCTGAGGCTTTCTGCCATCGTGACCACTTCCCACGCAAGGGGCCGGAATAGATCAAGGTCTGGCATTTGCTGGCGGGAAGAAATTCTGCCCATACGAAGGGCGCGCATCCATTGCGCGGCGCGTGCGATGGGGCCGGCGATACTCCAGCGCACGATCAGCAACGTGATAAAAACGATCAGGAAAACCTGGACGAGGACTTTCAGAAAAGTCTCGCGCCATACAAGGAGGCTTTGTGCACGGATGTAACCGTCGTCGTGCACGATTGCCAGCCCACCCACAACCTCCTCCTGGCGGTGCAGAGGCAACGCCAGAATCTGTACCTGATTACGGCCGATGCGGACGAACGAACTTTCACCGTGACCCTCCACCATCGCCTTGGCTACTTCGGGCGGTGTCGCCGTAAGGACCGCTTCCAGTTCCGGAGTGATTGCAACTGCTTTGCCCTCACGGTCGTAGATGGCGATTCCCAGCAAATGTTCGCGATTGCCAAATCGCTGCACCAGCCGTTGCAGTCCCCGCTCCGATCCTGTCTCCCATGACTTTTCAACATTGCCGGCGACGCTCTCGCCGAGCACCTCAGCACGGTGTTCGAGATCGTTGCGCAACACGCGCTTTTCTCCCACGACCTCGTAGTACGAGAAGCCCAGAGATACCAATGTGATGCCCACGATGAGAGACACAATGAGCCGGACACTCAAGAGGCGCATAGAGATCGTTCTCCGCGACGGGTATCCGACCAAGTTTAGCGATGCCGAGCCTACGTGGAACATACGGGGATCACCCTAGTGTTTCGTAGGAAGAGTTTAGGAAGAGTTAAGGGAGTTCCGTATGCAAGGGAGAAGCCAATAATAATTGATTTCGATTCGGTTTCAGCGGATCGTGATAGCGGGCCCTACAGTAAAGACCCTAGAGTCACCCTGCAGTTGATCGTGTTCCAATAAAACGTTCGTCGGTGGATTCCCGTAGCTTCACCGTCACAAATGCAGATGGTTTGGGCTATCCCTGATTTTGGCTGTTGTTTTAGCGTGGCCGGCGTGCGACGGCATCTGCTTTTGCCGCAACGGCTGAATGGTCCCAGCACGGCTCAGTTCAAAACCACCGCATGATGAAGGGCTGCTTAGGCCGCCACATAGTTCCCCGGTCCTGGAGAAGACCATGAAGAGAAACACTCAGACCCCGGCCATCGCCGTGGCTAATGGTGCATCCGATGAAGGCCAAGAGAGCAAGCGCAATGGGAATTCTGTTCTCGTCGCTCAGCCTGCAGCGGCCGATCTCAGCGTGATTCTGGCGAGCCTGCAGACCATGCGGGACGGCAACTTTTCGGTTCGCCTCCCAGGCTCGTGGACCGGATTGGCGGGAAAAATTGCCGATACTTTCAATTCCATTGTTTCCGCCAACCAGCAGATGGCGGAGGAACTGAAGCGCGTTGGGCAAGTGGTGGGCAAAGAAGGCAGGACTCGCGAGCGTACCCGCTTTCATGAATCCCGAGGCGCGTGGGGCGAGATGGAAGTCTCGATCAATACTCTGGTGGAGGACTTGCTCCGGCCAACGGAAGGTGTAACGCGCGCGATTGCGGCCGTCGCTCAGGGGAACCTGACCCAGACCGTGCGCCTGGACGTTGACGGGCGGCCGCTCGAAGGAGAGTTTCTCCGCTCCGCCAACATCGTCAACACCATGATTCAGCAACTCAGCGTCTTTACGGCGGAAGTAACGCGCGTGGCGCGCGAAGTCGGCACTGACGGCAAACTGGGCGGACAGGCGCAGGTGCCGGGCGTGGCCGGCACATGGAAAGATCTCACCGACTCTGTGAACTCGATGGCCAGCAACCTCACCGGCCAGGTGCGTAACATTGCCGAAGTAGCAACCGCTGTTGCCAGCGGCGATCTCTCGCGCAAAATCACAGTCGATGTGCGCGGCGAAATTCTCCAGCTCAAAGAAGCCATCAACACCATGGTCGATCAGCTGCGTTCGTTTGCTTCCGAGGTGACGCGCGTGGCTCGTGAAGTGGGTACAGATGGCAAACTCGGCGGTCAGGCTGTCGTGGTGGGCGTGGCCGGAACGTGGAAAGACCTTACGGATTCGGTCAACGCCATGGCCGGCAACCTGACGGCGCAAGTAAGAAACATCGCCGAAGTAACTACAGCCGTCGCGCGCGGCGATTTGTCGCGCAAGATCACGGTCGATGTGAAGGGGGAAATTCTCGAACTCAAAGACACCATCAACACGATGGTCGATCAGCTCAATGCGTTCGCCGGCGAAGTTACCCGCGTAGCGCGCGAAGTCGGTACCGAAGGTAAGCTGGGCGGACAGGCGCAGGTGCCCGGAGTGGGCGGTACCTGGAAAGATTTGACCGATAACGTGAACTTCATGGCCAGCAACCTCACCGGACAAGTGCGAAACATTGCTGAGGTCGCGACCGCGATTGCCAACGGCGATTTATCGCGCAAAATCACGGTCGACGTCCGCGGCGAAATTTTACAGCTGAAAGAAACGCTGAATACGATGGTGGATCAGCTTAATCGCTTCGCCGGCGAAGTAACCCGCGTGGCGCGCGAAGTGGGTACCGAAGGCCGTTTGGGAGGGCAGGCGAATGTGCCCGGCGTCGCCGGTACGTGGAAGGATCTCACGGATTCAGTTAACTCGATGGCGGGAAACCTCACTGGTCAGGTGCGAAACATCGCCGAAGTCACCACTGCTGTGGCTCGCGGCGATTTGTCGCGCAAGATCACGGTCGATGTGAAAGGCGAAATTCTCGAACTGAAGAACACGATCAACACGATGGTCGACCAACTCAACGCGTTCGCTGGAGAAGTAACGCGCGTTGCGCGCGAAGTTGGCACCGAAGGCAAACTCGGCGGACAGGCGCAGGTTCCGGGCGTAGCTGGAACCTGGAAGGATCTCACGGACAACGTCAACTTCATGGCTAGCAACCTTACCGGCCAGGTGCGAAATATTGCTGAAGTAGCCACTGCGGTTGCTCGTGGCGATTTGTCGCGCAAGATCACGGTCGATGTGAAAGGCGAAATTCTCGAACTCAAGGACACCATCAACACGATGGTCGACCAGTTGCGTTCGTTCGCGTCGGAAGTGACCCGCGTGGCGCGCGAGGTGGGTACTGATGGCAAACTCGGAGGCCAGGCGCAGGTGCCCGGCGTCGGCGGAACTTGGAAGGACCTTACCGACTCGGTGAACTCGATGGCCAGCAATCTAACCGGCCAGGTGCGAAACATCGCTGAAGTCGCGACCGCGATCGCGAGCGGCGACCTCTCGAAGAAAATCACCGTGAACGTCAGCGGTGAAATTCTGCTGCTCAAGGAAACCATCAACACGATGGTCGACCAGCTCAACGCGTTCGCCGGCGAAGTAACCCGCGTGGCCCGTGAAGTTGGAACAGAAGGACGTTCGGGTGGGCAAGCCAACGTGCCCGGGGTCGCTGGTACTTGGAAAGATCTCACGGACTCGGTCAACTCGATGGCCGGAAACCTCACGGGCCAGGTGCGCAACATCGCCGAAGTCACGACCGCTGTGGCCCGCGGCGATTTGTCACGGAAGATTACGGTCGACGTGAAAGGAGAAATTCTCGAACTCAAAAACACCATCAACACGATGGTCGACCAGCTCAATGCATTCGCCGGGGAAGTGACGCGTGTGGCGCGTGAAGTCGGCACCGACGGAAAACTCGGCGGTCAAGCGCAAGTGCCAGGAGTCGCCGGCACGTGGAAGGATCTTACGGACAACGTCAACTTCATGGCCAGCAACCTCACGGGCCAGGTGCGTAACATCGCTGAGGTCGCAACTGCTATCGCGAATGGCGATCTCTCGAAAAAAATCACCGTGGACGTTCGCGGCGAAATTTTGCAACTGAAAGAAACGCTGAACACGATGGTCGAGCAACTGCGCTCGTTCGCGGCTGAGGTAACGCGCGTGGCGCGCGAAGTCGGCAGCGAAGGCCGGCTTGGAGGACAGGCCAATGTCTCCGGTGTGGCAGGAACGTGGAAGGACCTTACCGACTCGGTGAACGCGATGGCCGGAAATCTCACCGGCCAGGTGCGCAACATCGCCGAAGTCACCACTGCCGTGGCCCGCGGCGATTTGTCGCGCAAGATCACGGTCGACGTGAAGGGAGAGATTCTCGAACTCAAGAACACCATCAACACGATGGTCGATCAGCTCAACGCGTTTGCTGCCGAAGTAACTCGTGTGGCCCGCGAAGTGGGTACGGAAGGCAAGCTGGGCGGTCAGGCTCAGGTGCCGGGCGTGGCCGGCACGTGGAAAGACCTCACCGACAACGTGAACGTAATGGCCGCCAACCTGACGGAACAAGTGCGCGGCATCGTCAAAGTGGTGACTGCCGTCGCCAACGGCGAACTGACTCAGAAGCTCACTGTCAACGCGAAGGGCGAGGTCGCCGCTCTCGCCGAAACCATTAACAACATGACGGATACGCTGGCCACTTTCGCCGACCAGGTTACAACCGTCGCGCGCGAAGTCGGCGTGGAAGGCCGGCTCGGCGGCCAGGCCAACGTGCCCGGCGCTGCCGGTACGTGGAAGGATCTCACGGGTAACGTCAACCTGCTGGCCGATAATTTAACCAACCAGGTGCGCGCTATCGCGGAAGTTGCTACTGCTGTCACCAAGGGCGATCTCACCCGTTCCATCCAAGTGGAAGCGAGCGGTGAAGTCGCCGAACTGAAAGACAACATCAACACCATGATCGACAACCTCCGCCTCACTACCGATCGCAATACGGAGCAGGACTGGCTCAAGACGAACCTGGCCCGTTTCACCGGAATGTTGCAGGGGCAACGCGATCTGGCGACCGTGGGACGCATGCTGCTGTCTGAACTGGCGCCTCTCGTGAGCGCTCAGCAAGGCGTGATCTATCAAATGGGTTCGGAGGAATCGGCCGAGATGGTGCTGCTCTCAGCCTTTGCCGGCGACGGCGAGGATGGGCATCTGCGGCGCTTGAAGCTGGGAGAAGGTCTGGTGGGGCAGTGCGCAGCGGAGAAGCGGCGCATGCTGATCTCCGACTTGCCACCCAACACGATTGCGATTCGTTCCGGTTTGTTCGAGGCGGTTCCGCGAAACGTAATCGTGCTGCCCGTTCTCTTTGAAGACCGCGTCAAAGCGGTAATTGAGCTGGCTTCGCTCAGCAATTTCACAACTTCTCATCTGGCTTTTCTGGAGCAACTGACGGCCAGCATCGGCATCGTGCTTAACAGTATCGAAGCCACCATGCAGACTGAAGGTCTGCTGAAGCAGTCGCAGCAGTTGGCCACCGAACTCCAAGTGCAGCAGAAAGAGTTGCAGCAGACCAACGAACAGCTCGCGCAAAAAGCGCAGCAACTTGCCGAACAGAACGTCGAAGTCGAACGCAAGAACCAGGAAATCGAGCAAGCCCGCCGCGCCTTGGAGGATAAGGCCAAGGAGCTGGCCTTGACCTCGAAATACAAATCCGAATTTCTGGCCAACATGTCGCACGAGTTGCGCACACCACTCAACAGCATTCTGGTTCTGGGCCAGCAGCTCAGCGACAATCCCGACGCCAACCTCACTCCAAAACAGGTGGAGTTTGCGCGCACGATTCACGGCGCGGGAACAGATTTGCTGAACCTGATCACCGACATTCTCGATTTGTCGAAAATCGAATCTGGAACTGTTTCCGTGGAGGCGGAAGAAGTTTACTTCGCCAGCTTGCTCGATTCCGTGGAACGCCCGTTCCGGCATGAAGCGGAAAACCGGCGTCTCAACTTCGAGGTGCAGACTGATCCGCACCTTGCCCGCAGCGTGGTCACCGACTCGAAGCGGTTGCAGCAAGTGCTAAAGAATCTGCTGTCGAACGCCTTTAAGTTTACCGAAGTCGGAGGCGTAAGCCTGTCGGTTTCTCTCGCTCGCAGCGGTTGGACCGAGGGTCACCCAATTCTGAGTAAGGCGGCGTCGGTGGTGGCCTTTGAAGTTTCGGATACTGGCATTGGCATTCCGCTGGAAAAGCAGCGAATCATCTTTGAGGCTTTCCAGCAAGCGGATGCCGGCACCAGCCGCAAATACGGCGGAACGGGTCTGGGGCTGGCGATCAGCCGCGAGCTGGCCAGCCTACTGGGCGGAGAAATTCAGCTGCGCAGCGCTCCTGGCAAGGGCAGCACGTTTACTCTCTATTTGCCGCAGACCTACGTTGGACCTTCCACGGCGAGTGCCGTGGCGGTCGAACGAAAGTCTCCGTCGTCGGTTTCCCCGGCGCCATTATCTGTCGTGGAACATCCCGTCGAAAAAATTCCCGATGACCGGGAAAATCTACAGCCTGAGGATGCGGTCCTGCTGATTGTGGAAGATGATCCGCACTATGCGCGTGTGTTGTGCGATCTCTCTCGCGACAAGGGCTTCAAAGTTCTTTTGGCAACGCGGGGGGCAGAAGCTCTCGCGCTGGCCCAGGAGTACCATCCGACCGCAGTGTCTCTGGACGTTTTTCTGCCCGATATGCTGGGCTGGACGGTGCTGAACCACTTGAAGCAGGATCCGGCGACCCGGCACATTCCGGTTCAGATGCTCACTCTGGACGAGGACCGTCACCACGGCCTGACTCGGGGTGCGTTCGCATTTGTCACAAAACCGACCACACCGGAGGGGCTGGAATCGGCGCTGTCCCGCATCAAGGAATATTCCGCTCCGCGCCGGAAGCGATTGCTGGTGGTGGAAGACAATCCGGCCGAGCAGCTCAGCATCAAGGAACTGCTGGGTTATGACGACATCGATGTTATGGTCGTGTCTACGGGTGCGGACGCAATCGAGACTGTGAGCGAGCAGGCCTTCGACTGCGTCGTTCTTGATTTGCGCCTGCCCGATATCTCGGGTTTTGAGGTGTTGGAGCGTTTCCGCGACACCCCTACACTAAGCGATTTGCCGGTCGTAGTCTTTACCGGCAAGGAGCTTTCTCCGGAAGAGGACGCCCGTCTGCATTCTCTGGCGCGCAGCGTCGTGGTGAAGGGCGTGGAATCACCGGAACGCCTGCTGGATGAGACTGCGTTGTTCCTGCATCGCGTGGTCTCCGATCTCCCGTTAGAAAAACAGAAGCTGCTCGACCGCTTGCATCACTCTGACGATGCTTTGGTAGGAAAGAGAGTGCTGGTAGTCGACGATGACGTGCGCAACATCTTCGCTCTTAGCAGTGTTATTGAACGCAGGGGCATGAACGTGATCACGGCCGGAACCGGCCGCGAAGCCATCGCGAAGATCGAATCGACCCCGGATATTGCGATCGTCCTGATGGACATTATGATGCCGGAGATGGATGGGTATAAGACGATGCAGGTGATCCGGCAGAACCCCAAATTCCGGCGTTTGCCGATCATTGCACTGACCGCGAAAGCGATGAAGGGGGACCGCGAGAAATGTCTTGAAGCGGGAGCGTCTGAGTATTTGGCTAAACCAGTGAATACGGAACAACTGCTCTCGTCGTTGCGCATGTGGCTGCATCGGTAGCGTTTATGGGCACAAACGAGAAGATCAATATCCTCATGGTGGATGATCAGCCGGCCAAGCTGCTCAGCTATGAGGTCATGCTCGGCGGACTGGGCGAGAATTTGATCAAGGCCACGTCTGCGAAGGAGGCCCTGGAAGTTCTGCTGAAGACTGACGTTGCCGTGGTGCTGATGGACGTAAGCATGCCGGACCTCGATGGCTTTCAACTGGCCGCGATGATTCGCCAGCACCCGCGTTTCCAGAGGACCGCCATCATTTTTGTTTCGGCCGTGCACCTGACCGACCTGGACCAGCTCAAAGGATATGAACACGGAGCGGTGGATTACATTTCTGTTCCAGTGGTTCCAGAAATGTTGCGGGCGAAAGTGAGAGTCTTTGTTGACCTGCACCGCAAGACACGGCAACTCGAAACCCTGAATCGCGAACTGGAGCAGCGCGTGCTGGAGCGCACGGAAGAGTTGGCGCACAAGGCGGAATTGCTGTTGCAACTTAACATGGAGCTGGTGGGAAAGAATCAGGAACTGGACGCCATTATCCACACCGCGCCCGACATAATCTTCAGCCGCAGGGGTGACGGCTCCAGGGATTACATCAGCGACCGGTTTTATGAATTTACCGGCGCTGCGCAGGGTTCGGCGAATGGTTTCGGCTGGCTGGACTTTGTACACCCCGACGATAAGCAAAAAGCCATGATGGACTGGATGCGCTGCATTGAAACGGGGGCAAACTACGAAGCAGAGTATCGCCTCCGCTCCAAGGACGGGGTCTTTCGCTGGTTCCGGGCTCGCGCGGTTCCGATTCGCGATTTGGACGGTAAGATCGTCAAGTGGTACGGAACCTGTTCCGACATTCAGGACAGCAAACTGCTGGAACAATCGATTCGCGACAACGCCGCCGAACTGGAAAAGATGGTTGATCGAAGGACGGACGAATTGCGGCGGCTTTCCGTCCGGCTCATGACGATGCAGGATCAAGAACGCCGCCGGCTGGCGCGCGATCTGCACGACGGGTTGGGGCAGGAACTTGCCGTGGCCAAGATGGTGCTGGACAAAACCATCCTGCAGAGATCAGCGGAGCCGCGGGAAGAGGCGTGGACACAGGCCAGCACTATTATTAACAACGCCATTCAGCAAGTGCGCACGATGTCTCATCTGTTGCATCCTCCGCTGCTCGATGAAGTCGGCCTGATGTCGGCGCTGGCCTGGTACGTGGAGGGCCTCGCCAAGCGAAGTGGCATCGAAACGTCGCTTGAGGTGCAGCCCCGCGATTTTCCGAGGCTTGGGGCGGAGGTCGAGACTGCAGTCTTCCGCATCGTGCAAGAAGCGCTTACCAATGTCTTCCGGCATTCGGAAGCAAGCAAGGTGTGGATTACGTTGACGCAAAAAGACGGGATCATCGTGGTTGCGGTGCGCGACGACGGCAAGGGAATCGAGCAGAGAATTGCGGAACTGCAGCCCGACAGCGTGGGTGTCGGGATCGGGGGCATGAAACAGCGCGCCAAAGAATTTGGTGGAGAGTTGCGGTTGACGAATGCTAACCCCGGTACGCTCGTCGAACTCATGATTCCAAGTAGTTCGGCGTTGCGGGAGCCAAGTACCGTTCTGGATGGGTGCGCCTGAAGCTGGGCCGCGGTGCCGCGATTATTTATGGAGAGAGCCAGCCAGCCAAGCGGACCGATGATTGTGGCCGAGACAGCCGACGAGATTCGTTCGCGGCTGGCGGCAATCGTGGAGGGTTCCGACGACGCGATTGTTGCCAAGGACCTGAATGGGATCATTACAAGCTGGAACAAAAGTGCGGAGCGAATGTTCGGCTACGCCGAAGAAGAGGTTCTGGGTAAGCCGATTGCGCTCATCATCCCTGCCGATAAGCGGGCCGAGGAAATCGAGATCTTGCTACGTCTGAGATCCGGCGAGCGCATCGAGCATTTCGAGACAGTGCGAGTCTCAAAAGAGGGAAAGCGAGTTCTGGTATCGCTGACCATATCGCCGGTAAGAGATTCGTCTGGCAAGATCGTGGGCGCCTCCAAGATCGCGCGTGACATCACCCGGATCAAGGAGGCCGAACTGGCGTTGCGGGAGGCGCATGAGCAGTTGGACGCGAAAGTGAGAGAGCGCACCGCAGAACTGGATCGCGCACAGGAAAGATTGCGCATGCTATCTGCGCGGCTGCTGCAGATGCAGGATGATGAGCGACGTCGAATTGCCCGTGAATTGCATGACACGGCCGGCCAGATATTGGTAGCGTTGAACCTGAACCTGGTTCCGGTGGAGGAGGAGCTTCAGAAACAAAACTCCGAACTCGCCAGGCAAGTTACAGAAAGCCTCCGTCTTATCGAAGAGCTGTCCAGAGATTTGCGCACGATGTCTCACCTGCTGCACCCGCCGTTGCTCGATGAGGCCGGGCTGCACTCGGCCGTGCGCTGGTACGTGGAAGGATTCGCCGAGCGAAGCAAAATCGACGTGGATCTGCATCTGGACCCGAAGCTTGGGAGGCTGCCGGCTGAACTTGAGACGGCAATTTTCCGCATCGTGCAGGAGTGCCTCACGAATATCCACCGCCACTCCGGCAGCAACTCGGCAAGTATCGCGATCACGCGCGACTCGCAAGACGTAACCGTCGAGATTCGTGACCAGGGCCGGGGCATGGCGATGCCGGTTCGTGCCGGCGTGGGCATTCAGGGCATGGGGGAACGAGTGCGACAATTGGGAGGACGGCTGGAGATTGATTCCAGAGATGGCGGCACGCGAGTCACCGCGATTTTCCCGCCCCAACCCGTTTCGCCAGAACTTTCCGCGGAAGTTGCAGATGTAGCTTTGTGACAAGCGGTGTTGTCACAATTCAATTCCTGTTCCGCAATCACAACCGGTTCGTATTCTGTGAACTTGCCACTCTCAATACAGCGCTGACTGTACCCCGCTAAGTTATCGACAGTAGCAGCCTGTAGGGTGCTGAAAGTATTTCTCTCATTCCTCTCGCATGCCCTAAATTCACTTTACAGCTTGCACCGGATGGAAGCGGAACAACGGGAAAGTTAGGGTTGACGACGCGGGGAAATTCAACAGTTGCTCGCTTCGAGCACGGAAGGGTCTGCTTATGAGAACAATAAGCTCTATGTTCAAGGGTTTCCTGGTGCTGGGCGCTGGGTTACTGCTGCTTACCAGTGTGGCGTGGTGTGCGGACAACAAGGACCAATCGGACATCGACAAACGCATCGAAGCATCCGCCAAAGTTCTGGACGAGGTCATGGCCACTCCGGACAAAGCTATTCCGGACAAAGTGATGAACGATGCAAAGTGCATCGCAGTGGTTCCCTCGGAGGTGAAGATTGCTCTCGGTTTCGGGGGCAGTCATGGCAAAGGTGTGGCTACATGCCGGACAGCAAATGGTCACTGGAGCGCTCCCGCGCCGATCACCATTACGGGTGGTAGCTGGGGGTTGCAGCTTGGTGGACAGGCTGTCGACTTGGTTGTGATCGTGACCAACGACGATGGAATGCAGCATTTGTTGTCGAGCAAATTTAAGCTGGGTGCGGACGCCTCGGTGGCGGCAGGCCCAGTTGGACGCTATACCGGCGCCGACACAGACTGGAAAATGCGAGCGGAAGTGTTGACTTACTCCCGAGCCCGTGGCGTGTTTGCCGGAATTGATTTGACCGGTTCTGCCATCACGCAAGACAAAGATGAAACTCGAATTCTCTACGGCAGGTTCGTGCCCTTCTCTGACATCCTGAGCGGGAAAGTCAGCCCCCGGCAGGATAGTTTGCCATTTCTGGCTGTGGTAAGGAAATATTCACACGAGGCCAAGGAACACGGCGAACTGAAAACTTCTGGGAGTACAAACACTGCCAGTCGTTGAGACGGAAACTATTGGACGATTTTTGATCGGAGCCCGGTCTGTATGAAGGCCGGGCCCGGACTTCCTGCCCCGCGCAGTTGTTGTTCGCAATTGCTTTCCACTTGTAATACAAACTTCACCTCGCCGCCACGCTTGAACTAAATCCTCAGCACTTATCTGCAGCGTACAGCAAGTCTGCCCAGCAATTACAGGGGCATCCTGATGGGCTGCGGGCCACATCGCAGCTAATCTGTTTTTCGAAAAGCCAATGCTTCCGGAGTCATGGAGAAGCAATGAAACAACACTTTAGTTGGTAAGCAAGGAGACTAACAGTGGCGACTTGCGTAATTTCCGCGACAGCACCGAATGCGATTCCAGCCAAAGAGATTTCAGCCAACCCTGAGATCAAGGGAAACGAATCCGAACGCAGCCTGGTTCAGCGCGCACAGCGCGGCGACGAACAGGCTTTTGCCACGCTCTTCCAGTTGCACAAGAAGCGTGTGTATTCCGTGTGTCTGCTGATGACGAAAGATGTAGCCGAGGCGGAAGACCTTACGCAGGAAGCTTTCCTGCAGGTGTTTCGCAGCGTGGGGTCATTCCGGTGCGACTCAGCCTTTTCCACCTGGCTGTACCGGATTGCTGTCAACACGGTGCTCATGAAACTGCGCCGCCGCAAATCGCCGCCGGTGTCTCTTGACGAACCGGTATCGGCAGAGTCTCCGTCATTGCGGCGTGACATCGGACGAGCGGACCTGCGGCTCAGCGGTGCGATCGACCGGATTGCGTTGCGCCGCGCCATGCAGGAACTACCCGAGGGCTGCCGGAAGATTTTTGCCCTGCACGAGGTGGAGGGATACCAGCATCACGAGATTGCCAAAATGCTGGACTGCTCCGTGGGTAACTCAAAATCGCAGCTGCACAAAGCGAAGATGAAGATGCGTGACTTGCTATTTCCGAAGCGGAGAATTCCGCGGCGATCGGCAGCCACTGCAGCGATCGAATGTTCGCCTCCCGAGAACAAAACTACGCGGCCTCAACTTACGCTGTTGTATGGCGGAGTCGGCAAATAGAACTGGCCAGCCATTGTGCCGGGTTCTCAGGAATCCACGGTATTGTGGGAACGGGACTCGGGCTCCTATGGTGGGAGAAAGAAAAAACGAAAGAGGAGTAGGTGCCGGGAAAGAAGCATTTTCGCGGTGTCAGCGCCAAGGAGCAGAGGGAGTACGAGCACATCAAAGAAAACGCGCAGCGGTCGGGACGCTACGGTGACCGGGCCCAAGAAGTGGCCGCGCGTACGGTGCTGAAAAAGCACAAGGAAGAAGGTCACAGGAAAGGACAGTAACGGCTGATCGTGTCGAGCATGGCTGGGCGGCTCCCAGCCAAGAGACAAGAGAAAGGTACCGCTTGGTTCGAATTCTGGTGGTAGACGACAACCCGGCGGTCCGGCATTACCTTCGGGCTCTTCTTGAGCAGCAAAGCAGCTGGCAAGTTTGCGACGAGGCTCGCACCGGAGGAGAAGCGCTAGAGCGGGTAAAAAAGAATCCGCCCGACATGATCCTGCTGGACTTTCAGATGCCCGATCTGAACGGACTTGATGTTGCCCGGCAAATCACCGGGCTATTTCCTGAAATCCCCATCCTGATGGTCACTATTCATCTTTCCAAACAACTGGCTGAGGAGGCGCGCAGAGTGGGGATTCGTGGGGCCTGTGCGAAATCTGATGTTGGTTCCATCGTCCAGGCGGTCGACGCCTTGCTGCATGCCGGAACGTATTTCCCAGCAATGAATTCGCTGCACTTCTGAATCTTCATGCGGAACTCAATCTATTACCGCAAATACAGGATTCCCTGTATTCGGAGAGGGGTGCTAACATGCTAGTTTTTAGGGGATTCACTTGGCAATTGCGTTTCCGCCTGGCATGAGTTCGGCCCCGCGGCAGAAACGGGACAAAGGTGAAACCAGAGCCAGCCGGAGATCTGCATCGCCTGAGCGTACCGGGCTGCCTCAGAGAGCCACGAAACCTTATGGCGGTCCGCATACTGCTGGTGGATGATCATCCCATTGTGAGACAAGGGCTGCGGACTCTGCTGGAGGGACGGCCTGGTTGGGAAGTGGTAGGGGAAGCATCGGACGGACTGGACGCCCTTGATAAGGTCGAGAGTTTGGAGCCGGACGTTGTGGTACTCGATGTTACCATGCCTCGAATGAATGGCTTGGAAGCGTGCCGGTTGATTCAGCGAAAGAGGAAGACGGCTGATCTTGAAGTTCTGTTCGTCACTCAACATGACTCTCCACATATGATGCGAGAGGCGCTGGATGCGGGAGCCAGAGGTTATGTGGTGAAGTCGAATGCCGCCCGCGATCTGCTGGAAGCGGTTGAAGCAGTAAGCCAGCATCGAGTTTTTACAGCCCTGGCTACGAATTCTGTGGCTGCTTCCTATGGGGGCGCTGGCGAGTCCAAGTTTAGTTCGGAGGCGATACCTGGAAGGAAGGATCTGCCATGAAACTGCGCATCTTGTTAGCCGACGATCACGAAATCGTACGTAAGGGGCTGTGTGCACTCCTGCAGAAGCGCGAGGGGTGGGAAGTGTGCGGGGAGGCTTCCGATGGCCGCGAAGCGCTTGAGATGGCCAAGCAGTTGAAGCCCGATGTTGTGATCGTGGATATCGGCATGCCGTATCTCAACGGCCTGGACACCACGCGGCAACTGCTGCAGCATGATCCTCACTTCAAAGTCATTGTGCTGACGATCACGGATTCCGATCAGGTGATCCGGGAGGCGCTCGATGCTGGGGCGCGCGGCTTTGTACTCAAATCGGATGCCGCGCGCGATCTCGTGTCCGCAGTCGAAGCCTTGCAGAGCAAGCGCATGTTTTTCACGCCCAGAGTGAATGATCTGGTGTTGGCGGGCTTCCTGGACAAGGGTCACGCCATATCCCGCAATGAGCCGCCAAACTTGCCGACGTTGACCGTCAGGGAACGTGAGGTTACTCAGCTTCTCGCTGAGGGCAAGAGTTCCAAGGAAGTGGCTACGCTCCTGAACTTGAGCACAAAGACTGTAGAAACTCATCGCAGCAACATCATGCGGAAACTTAGCCTGCACTCCATCCGCGATCTGGTGGTGTATGCCATCAAGAACAACATCATCCAGATCCAAATGCCGCCGCAGATCCATCGCACCACGGAAACTACGGTGGCTTGAGCATCGGCGTTGCAGTTCGTTAGTGTGATGTTAGCTAGTTGTGCTGTCATCTAATTGACGGATCGTCTTCGGAGAAAGCACGCCCTTCCGTCTCTGAGGAAACTACGAACAGACAAAGGCCAGCATCTACAGCAAAAACCCGAGTGCCTCCATTTTAGAGATGCGGGCAGGCAGGAAAAACTTACATCAGATTCACTCTCCGGAGTTTCAACTAAGACACTGAAACGCAAAGAATTGCCGATTTGGCAACTTCCGTGCTCATCAAGGAGGTTCATTTGCTTTGTATCATTCAGCTCGGTGCACGCGGCTAGGAGGCCAACCTGCGCTGGGGTTTCGTTGCAACCTGTGCTGTCCTGAACGCACCTATTCTCAGACGCGGGTTCCGGTGAAAAACTTACGTCGGAGATTCCTCGTTGCCTGTTCTGGGAGGTGGAGCTTGAGTGTGCTTCGAATTCTGGTTGCAGATGACCACGAGGTAGCAAGAAAGGGCATTCGCGCCCTGCTCGAAAGCCATGATGGATGGGAAGTTTGCGCCGAGGCAAGGGACGGCCGTGAAGCTGTCGAGCTTGCAACCCGGTTGAAACCAGACGTGCTGTTGCTGGATATCGGAATGCCAAACCTGAACGGGCTGGATGCGGCGCGACAGATTCTGGCAACCACGCCTGAGGCCCGAATTCTGATTTTGACCATACACGATTCTGAGCAGGTGGTGCGAGAAGTGCTGGCGGCTGGGGCGCGCGGCTTCCTACTGAAATCGGACGCCGGCCGGGACTTGGTGGCTGCGGTAGAAGCATTGCAGCATCGTCGAACGTTTTTCACTCCGAAAGTGGCGCAGATGATGCTGGATGGATACTTGCGGCCGCAGGAGAGCGACTCCCCGGGCGAATGCGTTCTAACGCCGCGGGAAAGAGAAGTGATCCAGCTCGTCGCCGAAGGGAAGACTACCAAGGAAGTGGCCACAGCCCTCAGCCTCAGCGTGAAGACGGCGGAAACTCACCGCACCAACCTCATGCGCAAACTCAACCTGCATTCGGTCGCGGACCTTACGCTTTATGCCGTGCGGAACGGCATCGTCCAGATCTACTAAGTGATGCCATCACTGGCCTGCCGTCCCCGCCCCGTCGCATATAAAGCCACATGGCCTGTTGTTTAAGGACTTCACTGGATACCTGCCACGATAAGGCCCGCGTAGACTCCCCTGAAGTCGCTGTTGGGACTAAACAGCTTCCAGGAAAGGAGCATCGATGCTCTGGACTATAGCCGTTTTGCTGTTGATCCTTTGGCTGTTGGGAATGGTCAGTTCGTACACGCTGGGCGGATTCATTCATATTCTGCTGGTGCTGGCGGTAATTGCAGTTTTGATCCGCCTGATCCAAGGCCGAAACCCGGTGTCCTGAAGGAAAAGCGGTACGCAAGTTCGGCTGTGAGAATCTCAATACAAATTTATTCCGGAGGAAATTGTCATGAATAAAGATCAAGTGAAAGGCAAAGTCAAAGATGTTGCCGGCCGCATCGAGCGCCAGGCGGGAGAATGGAGCGGAGACGAAGAGAAGCAGGTCCACGGAGCATTGAAACAGGTCGAGGGGAAGTTGCAAAACGCCTGGGGTAACGCGAAAGATGCCGGAAAGAAAGCGGCCGATGAGGCGACAAGGAAAAACGAGCCGGTCAATGACTCCGCTGAAACAGAAGCCGAGGTAGAGGTTCGCTCGCGCCGCAAAGTAAGCTAACTGGTTCACTTGCGGGGACGCCGTTGGATCAGCGGTGATCCTCGCAACTTTTTCTTCTCTCCACAAGCGGGATTCGTCTTAAACCTTCCACAGCAGGGCAAGAGCTTGAGCTGCATCGGAAAGCGCACGCTTCTCCGCGTAGGCTCGGGAAGTCTCCAAGAATTTTCCTCGCTGGGCGATGGGAGTGTGGTACTCCAACTTCTTCTTGGCAGCGAGATCAGCCCGATGAATTTGGTACACGGCTGTCTCGAACACGCGTCTTAGATCTTCTGTGGAGCGCGGAGGGTGGACTCCAATGCGGGGAGTTGCAAGCTTATGGGCCACTGGGAAAGGGCTCACTTTCTATTTCTATTCTCTAGGCACGGTAACGTGGCCGCGGGGGATCGGCAATACCGTGCAGCCCCGGTTGCTTGGCGATTGTTCCCCTATTTGTCTGCTCTCACGAAGTGTAAGGCCTTTGAGAAACACTCCGAAGACACCTCTCCAATGCGCCACAGAGGTGAAGGACGAGTTACGCGGCAGAGTTGTGGTTAAGCTGCGGCGCGGAAGTCCAGGCAGTTCTGCAGCGCGCGTAAGGCATATAAGGCATCATCCAGCGCCTGGTCTTCTTCGATCGTGTCAGCGCCAGCGGCAAAGAGTTCCCGTGCCCGGCCCACGATGGCTTTCTCAGCATCTGCGATTCGCGCGGGAATCCTGTTCTTGTCCGTCTCAAACAGAGCGGCGGTGTAAAGTTCGCGCCAGTTCCGCAGCATGAATTGGGGAGAAGTGTGATTTGCCATGAAATACCTCGATGCAGGGGCAATGCCGCAGGGGATTCCTTAGGAAGACTGTAGTCACACTTCAGGGGAAATACCATACGGTGAATCCCGTATTTGAGAAGTGGAAAATATTCTCAGTCTCCTGGCGATGCTTCTCGCGTCGATAAGAAAGTCCCAGCATCAATCCCTGCTTCGCAATTCCCTGTGAGATCTTGAAAAATCCTGCTGAGAAGGGAGCAGGTGCCTGTCCCCAGTGACTGGCACCTGCTCGATGGGGGCGTCTGTCAGTAGAACCACAGGTTACCGGAGCAGGTTGTTCGTGCCTATACCGTGAATCTTGTATCTGGGTGGAGAACTCCCTTGACTGCTACCTAAGCCCAGCTGACATCGTTTTTCCTTTCGATTGGAACATCACAGAAGCAACGAGGTCATTACAGACAACGGTGTATAGACGGCCGATTCGATATTGTGTAAAACACGTTGACGATCAGGAAAGAGGCGGCGTTGATCTCGGGCATCGCAGTTCAAACTGGTTCTTCGCCCAAGCCGGTCAGGATTGAGGCGGTTGCATTGGTCTGCACGATCGGTTGCGTTCTGGTATTAATAGCTGCAAGCTTGGGAACTGCCGGCGGTAAGCCCGCCGCGGAGCCAATATCAGGTGCGCAGGCACAACCGGCCATCGCAGCGCAGATCTACGAAGGCATCATTAGCGATACACACTGCGGCGCAAAGCATTCCGCTGCCATCGGCAAGACAGCCGCAGATTGTACGTTAGCTTGCGTTCACGGAGGTGAACAGTTTGTTCTCGTCGATGGCGACACAGTTTACCTGCTGGAGGGCGATTTGCTTGCCCTGAAGCGAGTAGCGGGGCAGCGTGTCAGGATTACCGGTACACTCAGTGGGAGAAAGATCTCAGTGAGATCCGTGGTCACTGCGTAAAATCTCAGTTAAATTCCTCTCGGCCGCATCTACCCCTTCGAGGCGTAAAGTCATCTAACAGGAGAGAGTTTGAAAAAACATCGGGAAGGAGACGGGTGTATGAAGACACTATGGATCGGAATCCTTGGAAGCCTGCTGCTGGGCGGTCTATCTCTGGCACAACAGACAGCAGCGCGACCGAACCAAAACAGTCCAGCGGTTCAGTCCGATAAATCAAACTCGGCACAGCCGAGCGTGGCACCCAGGATCGCCCCAGGCAGTGTTATCCCGGTGCAGCTAACGAAAACCATCGACGCCAAGAAAGTAAAGACCGGTGACGAAGTCGAGGCCAAGGTTACGCAAGATCTGAAGGCGAACAACGGCGAAGTAATCGTGCCGAAGAATACGAAAGTGATGGGACACGTCACCGAAGCGCAAGCCCACAATAAGGAACAGAAAGAGTCGCAGGTCGGCATCGCGTTTGACCACGCCATCATGAAGAACGGAAATGACCTGGCACTTCCGATGTCGATCCAGGCGATCATTGCACCGGCGGCTCTAAACTCCGGCAGCAACAACAATAATGATACGCAACCGCCGTCAGCAGGGCCCGGAGGAATGTCGCCAAGCTACAATAGCGGCCGGCCCGGAGCGATGGGTTCCGGAATGTCGGCACAAACGCCCAATCCTCCCGCAGCCGGTTCTCAGTGGCCCACAGACACGAAGACTGGAACGAATCAGCCCATCACTGGAAACACACAAGGCGTCGTAGGAATCTCGAACCTGCAACTATCGGCGGCAGCCAATAAAGCGGAGGGTTCGGTCGTCAGCTCGGAAAAGAGCAATGTGAAGCTGGATAGCGGCACGTTAATGCTTCTGCGGGTGAATCCATAGGGCCGCAATCAGGTTCGCACCCAGCGCCGGTAATGGTGCTTTAGTGTGGAGACCACACTATGACCCCACTACCCGGCACGCGCAACGACTGAGCGACAAACTTCAGAGATGGCTTGTCGAGGTATCCAAAATATTCCTGAACGGTGTGCAGCGTTTCGATAAGAGCGTCGCGGGCAAACCCGTGGCGCCTCATGGTTCCATTTACAATACGCTAACGCTTGTCGTTCGAAGGAAGTGGGGGTTTCTTCCGAGTAGTAGGCGTGACTTCGTCGCAAGCGGTGAAACTTCAGTATATAACACGAGAATTTTCTTCCACTTCAGAATCGCTGGACCTTTTGAGCCTGCATCGCCGGTTTGTTCCGGATTTGGAACGTTCCGTATTTCCCGGCGCCAGGGGCTTGCGCGGTCTACGCCTGAGGGTTACTGCATCTTGGCACGGCCGGCCAAAAAGTTGTCCTGGCACGCCTTGCCCGCAGCGCGGATTTCAGCGTATTCCGGCTGCGTGCGGATGCTGGCGAACATGGGGTCGGTTTCAATGGCGGGGTAGGCGCAGTAGTTGGCCTTGACGGTGCGTTTCAGCAGATCGAGCGCGGCCGCGGTTTGGCCGCAATACGCGAGATGGGAGGCGGCGAAGTAGTTGGTTTCAGGGTCGGCATCGGGCTCGATGCGGGTTGCGAGGGCGGCGATTTCAGCGGCGGGTTTATGCGCGGCGCAGGCCAGCAGCATGTCGTAGCTGGTCCAGGCGCCAACATCAGGGTGGCCGATGGCGAGCGCCTCTTTTTCTTTGCCCTCGCGCAGCAGCACATCGATGATCAGCGCATTGTTCCAGTTGGCATCGGAGTTGAGATGAATGTAGTCGAGGGCTTTGTCGTAGTCGCCATGCTCCAGAAATGCCACGCTACAAGAGCGTAGATAACCACTCTGGCGGTCGAAGGAGCGGGAAACCTCACACTGTTTTTCGGCTTCCTCCTCTAATCCGGCATAGCGCAGGACATAGGACATGGCAAAAGGAGAAATGGGAGTTTGCGGACTGTCGCGCAGCATGTTCGCGGCCGTGCTGTATCCCCGCAACAGGTCGCCGCGCTCGGTATACATCAGCGTAACCGCGTACTGGGCATCTCCATAGTGGGGATCGAGGGCCGCTGCCCGTTCGGTGGCTGCAATCAACTTCTTATCTGTCTCATCATCTCCCCGGATGTAGCGAAGCTGGCCGTAGTAGCGCTGGCCCAGTGTCAGCCAGTACGGAGCAAAACCCGGGTCGAGTTTAACGGCGCGCTCCAGCATGGCTGTAGCCTTGCGGTTCGATTCGGGGTCCCCGGGTAACATGATGGCGCGGACATACAAGTCGTAGGCCTTCTCATTGGTCGGAACCGTGGCGGTAGGGTTCGAACCATCATTGGCCCGCGCACCTAAAGCCGCGGCCAGCCCACCCTGCGCCTGTTGATAAAGCTTGCGACGGGCCTCGATTAGATTCTGCTGCGGCGAGACGATCGTATCGCGCCAGAGAATATGGTTGTCAGCAACATCGACGGCTTCGTAGGTAAGATGCAACTGATTCTGCTGCGCAAGGAAGTGTCCCGTGATAACCACCGAGACCCCTAGCTCCTTGCCTGCTTTTTGCGGGTCAAGGTTGGGACTGTCGTATTTCCGGGTCGTCGCGGAGGCCCGGATCGCCAAGGGATGCACATAACTCAGGGCAGTGGCGATCTCATCGGGGAGCACGAGGCGCAGAAAATCGACGCTGCCGTCGGTGCCCAGGTTTTGGAAGGGCAGCACGGCGACGGTCTGAACCCGAGCGACCGGCAAGGCCGGCTTCTTGCGGAGCGTTTGCAACGACATGCCGGCCGCCACGACTACGACCGCGGCCAACAGAAACCACGGAATGCGGGCGCGAGCTTGGGCGCGGCGGCGTTCGGCAAGTTCGCGGCGCCGGGCGGCTTCGACCTGCTGTTGGCGCTCAGCGCGGCGGCGGTCGAGATTCGTAAGGCGCTCGGCAAGCTCCGCCGCCGTCTCCAGCCGGCAGTCCGGATCGCCGCAGGCAGCGACGGCAATATCCTCACGCAGCAGGGGATCTTGAATCGCCGCTTCCCAGCCCGGCGCGAGCGGCTTGCGGAAATCTCCGATGCTTAATTGGTAGAGAATGACGCCGAGGGCATATACATCGGCGCCAGCGCTCGGGGATTGGCCAGCCAGGACTTCGGGGGCCAAGTACATCAGCGTTCCGGTCAACGCCGCCTGGGATTCAAGCGAGGCGGTCTGAGTAAATCCCAGGTTTGTGATTCCCAACGCCTGAAGGCGCGAAGGATCGAACAGTGAGGCGCTGCCGAAATCTGCGAGTTTGATCTGCCACTCTCCGTTGTTTCCGGGGACGACCAGAATATTGGCGGGCTTCAAGTCTTTGTGGAGGACTCCGATGCCGTGGGCATCGGCCACGGCTTTGGCAACATCGACCAACAATTGCAGGCGCGTCTCGTACGAGACCTTGGATAGGCCTCCCTGCATCTCGGCCCATTCTGCTAGGTTCGGCCCAGCGTACTCGCTTTCGAGAAAGAAAGGAGAGGTCTCGAAATTCCATTCCAGGATACGCACGAACTCTGGTCGATCCCCCAGTGACTCCCTCAGAAAGCGTGAGACGGTAATCTCCCGCTTCAGCCCCTTCAGGCGCACGCGATCCGCGGCGAACTTGAAGACCCGCTGTTCATGAGTCTTGGGATTTTCGGCCAACCAGACTTTGCTCGATCCGGAGATTTCCATGGGACGAGAGAGCCGCCACTGTTCTCGCTCCGGAACCGAGTCCCCGGCTTTGAATCCAAGGTCGGGTCCGGCTGCCGCCGCAACCGTCTTGCAGTAGACCGGGACACCCAGCCGGTAGCCTACGCGCGGAACTGTAACAATCACGGGATGGTCTTCATCCTCCATCGCCTTGCGCAGCTTCGAGACCGCGGTCGCCAGCGATCCATCCACCACCGTGACATCGGGCCAGACCGACTCCAGCAATTCCTCCTTGGTCACGACCTCGCCGGCATGGAGAAGAAGCTGGAGCAGGATGTCGATGGGCTTCGATTCCAGCTCTACCGGCCTGCCCTTGACCCGCAACTCCCGTCCCAATTCGTCAAATTCGTAATCTGCAAAGCGCCAAAGGCGGCCGGAATTGTCTGCATCCTCTCGTGCAGGTCCTTTGTAATTCATAAGGTTAGCCACTCTTTAGAGTTCTTAAGAGTTTGTTGAGAACCATGCAGCGGGGGAATGTTGTAGGCTGCTCGTCCTACGGCCACTGGTACGCCGTTTCGCGGTTACATTGTGCCACGAACCAGTGCGCCGAGCACGCAAATTCTTCTTCCGGAGCGTCCCATGCGCCCAGCGTCCTCTCGCCAAGACATTCTGTGGATTGGTGCCTTTTGCCTGCTTGCAGGCCTTTTCAGTTTTGACGGCTCGGCGTCGGCGCAAGCCCCTGCGGGATTAAAGCGCAAAATTTTGCAACAATCACAGCTAAGCCCGCATCCGCTGGCAGGTGTGGCTTTGGCGCGGAGGGCGAAACCGAACCCGCCTCCTCCGGCTACGACCGACACTTGGACCGGCGATGGTTCCAACGCTGACTGGAGCAACGCCAGCAACTGGAATGATGGTGCCATCACAACCGGCGAGAACATCCTCATTAATCTGACCACGGCCGCAACCACCTCGGATCAAAACTTCACCATCGGCACGCTGACCCTGAGCAATACTGGCGATTCAGTGACGACTACCTCGGGCACCACCCTGACGGTCGGGGGCGCGATCAGCAACGCGGGCACGATTGCCATAGCCAACAACTCCACCATGACGGTCGCCGGCAACATGAGCGGCGCTGGAACGATCACTCTGAACTCGACGGGCAACTTCACCCAGCTGGAACTGGAGGGCAATGTCACTTTGAGTGGTGGGACGCTGACGATGTCGAACGACACCCAAAACTACATCTTCGGCGCAACCTCATTAGACCAACTGACCAATGAGGAGACAATTCAGGGGGCTGGCCAGATTGGGCATGGCCAGATGGCGCTGGTGAACACCGGGACGATCGACGCCAACCAGTCGTCAGGGATCACGATTGATGCCAACGACGGATTGACCAACACGGGGACACTGGAAGCGACAGCGGGGTCCACTTTGATACTGTCCGATATGGGGACGGTCATCAATACCGGGGGAACCATCTCGGCCAATGCCAGCACGGTGCAGTTGAACAGTTCAACCGTCACCGGGGGAAGCGTAACGCTGACCGGCGCAGCGACGTTGCAGTTGAACACCGGAACATTCGTTGGCGGGACGTTGACCAACAGTTCCACTGGAACCATCGAGGTGGAGTCGGGCACGAATGCGCTGGGCGGGACGATCAACAATTCGGCGGGCGGGACTTTCAAGATCGATAACAATGCAACTTTGGATCTGGAGGGTGGCACGTATTCTCAGTTGGGAACACTGCAACTGAATTCGTCAGGAAACTTCACCGAGTTGGTACTGGAAGGCAATGTCACGCTGAGCGGCGGGTCGGTGACGATGTCGAACAACACCCAGAATTACATCTTTGGCCAGGTCTCAACCGACACGCTCACTAATGAGGAGACGATTTCCGGGGCGGGACAGATTGGTCACGGGCAGATGACTTTGGTGAACTCGGGGACCATCGACTCGAACCAGTCCTCAGGGATCACGATCCAAGCCAACGGCGGCGTGACCAATACAGGCACGCTGGAAGCGACTTCCGGGTCGACGCTGGCGCTGTCCTCCGAAACTATCAATAACACCGGGGGAACGATCTCGGCCGACACGGGCACCGTGCAAGTGAACAGTTCGACGGTGAAGGGGGGAACGATAACGCTGACCGGGGCGTCAACTCTGCAGTTGAACAGCAGCACGATTCACGGTAGCAGCACTTTAACCAACAGCTCAACCGGGACGATTGATGTCGCGTCGGGCACGAATGTGCTAGGGGGAACAATCAACAACTCGGCGGGCGGCTTGCTGGAGATCGCAAACAATGCAACGTTGGACCTGGAGGGTGGGACGTATTCGCAGCTCGGCACGGTGCAGCTAAACTCGGTGGGGAACTTCAGCGAACTGGTGCTGCAAGGCAATGTAACGCTGACCGGCGGCACGGTGACGTTGTCGAACAACACCCAGAACTACATCTTTGGGCAGGTCTCGACCGATACGCTCACCAATGAGGAGACGATTTCAGGAGCGGGAGACATCGGCAACGGTTCTATGACACTGGTGAACACAGGCACAATCAATGCCAACCAGTCCTCGGGGATGACGATCAATCCCAACCGTGGCGTGACCAACACGGGGACTCTGGAAGCAACCAGCGGGGCGACACTGACGTTGTCAAACACGATGGTCAACAACGCCGGGGGAACAATCTCGGCGGACACGGGTACGGTGCAGGTAAATAGTTCGACCGTGAACGGGGGAACAATAACCTTGACCGGGGCGTCGACCCTGCAGTTGAACAGCGCGACGATTCACGGTGGAAGCACGCTGACCAACAGTTCAACGGGAACAATCGATGTGGCGTCGGGCACAAACGTGCTAGGTGGAACAATTAACAACTCGGCGGGCGGCTTGCTGGAAATCGCAAACAATACAACGTTAGACCTGGAGGGTGGAACATACTCGCAACTCGGCACGGTGCAACTGAACTCAGCGGGCAACTTCACCGAACTGGTATTGCAAGGCAACGTTACGCTCACCGGGGGCACGGTCACGCTGTCGAACAACTCACAGAACTACATCTTCGGGCAGATCGGCACCGACACGCTGACCAACGAGGAGACAATTTCGGGCGCTGGAGACATCGGCAACGGTTCCATGACGCTGGTGAACTCGGGCACGATTAATGCCAACCAGTCAGCGGGGATGACGATTAACCCCAACGGCGGGGTGACGAACACGGGGATGATTGAGACCACCAGCGGCGCGACGTTGGCCTTGCTGAACACGACCATAAACAACACGGGAGGGACGATCTCAGCCGACACCGGGACGTTGCAGGTTACCAATTCGACGGTGAACGGGGGAACGATAACGCTGACCGGAGCGTCGTCGCTGCAACTAAACAGCGCGACGATTCACGGCGGGAGCACGCTGACCAACAGTTCGACAGGAACAATCGAAACCGTAGGAGGCACGAACCTGCTGGGCGGAACGATCAACAACTCGGCAGGAGGGTTGCTGGAGATCGAAAACAATACGACCCTGCAACTCGAAGGAGGCACGTACTCGCAACTGGGAGCGGTGCAGCTTAATTCGGTAGGAAATTTCACCGAACTGGTGCTGGAGGGCAACGTAACGCTGAGTGGCGGCACAGTGACGCTCTCGAACAATTCTCAGAATTACATCTTCGGGCAGATCGGGACCGACACTCTAACCAACGAGGAAACGATTTCCGGGTCGGGAGATATCGGCAACGGTTCCATGACGCTGGTGAATTCGGGGACCATCAATGCCAACCAGACGTCAGGAATGACGATTAATCCCAACGGCGGCGTCACAAATACCGGAACGATCGAAGTAACGTCGGGTACGTTGGCGCTGACAAACACAACCGTGAACAATGCTGGCGGAACGATCTCAGCTAACACCGGCACGCTGCAAGTGACGAATTCGACGGTGAACGGGGGAACGATAACACTGACCGGAGCGTCCTCGCTGCAGTTGAACAGTGCGACCATTCACGGTGGCAGCACGCTAACCAACAGCTCGACGGGCACAATCGAAACGGTCGGCGGCACGAGCGTGCTGGGCGGAACCATCAACAACTCGGCGGGAGGGTCGGTAGAAGTCGAAAACAATACAACCCTGGAACTCGAAGGTGGAACCTACTCGCAGCTGGGAGCAGTGCAACTGAACTCCTCGGGGAATTTCACCGAGTTGGTGATCGAGGGCAACGTGACGCTGAGCGGCGGCACGGTGACGATGTCCGCCAACTCGAACAACTATATTTTTGGCGCCGCCGGATTTGACGTGCTAACGAACGCGGAGACGATTCAAGGGGCAGGGCAAATCGGCAATGGTTCCATGGGCCTGGTGAACTCGGGAACCATCAACGCGAACGCCAGCGGCAACATGGTCATCAATGTCAGCAACTTGAACTTCAACAACACCGGCACCATCGAAGCGACCGGGGCCACGCTCACCATCGAAGGGCCGTCGGGGTCGGTCAACTTCTTTACCAACGATAACCAGAGCACGGGCACGCTGACCGGCGGCACTTATATCGCGAATGGCGCCAATATTGAGTGGAACGCTGGCACAAACGGCATTACGACACTCGCAGCGAATGTAACCGAAGAGGGCGGCGGTGAACTGTATAACACCTGCAGCGGCTGCACCACCAACATGCTCGCCGGACTCACCAGCATCACCTCGACCGGCTCACTCACCGTTGGCGGCACAGCCTTCACTGATGCGGGCAACTTCAGCAACGCCGGCTCGCTCACTATTCTTTCTGGTGAGACCTTCAAGGTGGCGACGCTTTCCCAGATCAGCGGCAGCTCGCTGACCGCGGGAACTTACGTGCTGGATGCGAATCTTGCCCTGACCGGCGCGACCCAGACCATTACCACGAACGCGGCCAATCTCACATTGGCTGGCGGTACCATCGAAAACGCCAACAGCACCAGCGCGCTTGCCGGTTTGGCCACCAATACGGGCACGCTGACCATCGGTGGTACGAGCAACGCTGTCTCGACCACGGGAACCAGCTTCAGCAACACGGGCACACTGACCGTCGATAAGGGCGACAGCCTCACTGCAACGAAGCTGACTCAGATCAGCGGCACGACACTCTCGGGCGGCACGTTTGTTCTGGTCGGCAATCTGGATTTGACCACCAGCGGCATCAGCGTCACCAAGAACTCCTCCACGCTGACGCTCGAAGGCGGCACCATCAATTCCAACGGCGTTAACGCGTTGAGCGGCTTGACTTCCAGCACCAAGAGCCTGACTCTGGCGGACAACGCCAACCTGACCACAGCCACTACCGGCAACTTTACCAACTCCGGCACCGTGACCATTAACAGTGGCAGCACCTTCACCGTAGGCGGGACCAGCCACAGCTACAGCCAAACCGCAGGCACGACCACCATCGATGGCACTCTCTCTGGCGGCACCACCGGCTCAGCCAGCTTCACCGGCGGCAAGATCTTTGGCGCCGGCACGCTGACGGCTAACACCACCGTGGGCAACGCCAGCGGCACTGCCGTCACCTTCAATGTTGGGGATAGCGGTAAGGCCGGCCTGCTCACGATTACCGGAACCTACAAGCAACTTGCAACCGGCACCATGACTGGCTTAATCGACGGAACCACGGCGGGCTCGGGATACAGCCAGCTCAAGATCAGCGGCACTGCCGCTCTGGCCGGGACAATCGGCTTCACGGTGGCCACCAGCTTCCAATCCAGCCTCACAGTGGGCGAGACCTTTACCGTGCTGACTGCAAGCAGCGTGTCGGGCACTTTCTCCAACAGCACCATTGCCATCAACTCGACCTTCCAGTTTGATGTGAGCTACACCTCCACGGGAGTAGTCCTGACGGTGGCCGATGTGGCGCATTCGAGCGGTTCGTCCCAGCCCGCAACGGCTGCGGCGAAAGCCACGACCCCGGCGATCACGAAGAGCCGGATTGCGGCCCCGATCAGCGGTCTGCGCCGTGTCAGCGCTGCCCGCAATGCGACGGATCGGCTTATGGTTGCGGGATTGGCGCCGTCCAGCGCGCGCGTGTCTGGGCTGAATGACCTTCGCGCCTGGGAACGTATTCCGATCGTGGTGACCCCAACGCAACCAATAGCTGTGCCCCGGGTGTCGAGCGTGGGGACCGCGGCGTCGTCACACGCAGACCTGCCGACTTCAGACCTGCGGCCAGGAGAGAACCACGCGATCGGCATCCAGGCACCGCTGGCGCGTTGGATGGGAACGTCCACCAATCGCCGGGATCCGGTCAGGCCGCTGCCGCCGATGCTGCCTCGGATTACGCGGTGATGGTTGAGCCGTAACTCAACCCGCGGGAGTGAACTGCGGCATGATCGGCGAGGAACGCAATCGGGCGGTTGATTGAAACAGCTCCGGTCTTATAGGGTGGTGCTGGAGCTGCGTCCTGGACATTTATCTAGTTGACGGCACGTACGAATTATTCCGGCACTACTACGCTCTGCCCTCCGCGCGGGACGCGGACGGCAGAGAGGTAGCCGCGGTCCGAGGCGTCCTTGCTTCGGTGCTGGGTATGCTCAAGAGCGGTGCCACGCACCTCGCCGTCGCCACCGATCACATCGTCGAGTCGTTTCGCAATGAACTGTGGCCGGGCTACAAGACGGCTGAAGGCGTCGAACCTGACTTGCTGGGGCAATTTCCGCTGCTCGAAGAAACGCTTTCAGCGGCGGGCATCGTCGTCCGGCCGATGGTGGCGTTCGAAGCCGATGACGCACTCGCAGCCGCTGCTGCGGCGGCGGCTCGAGATACGCGTGTTCAACACGTGATCATATGCACGCCGGATAAGGACCTTGCCCAGTGTGTGCGCGGCACGCGCGTCGTCCAGTTGAATCGCCGAACGCGCGTGACGTTAGACGAGGCAGGCGTAGTCCAGAAGTTCGGCGTTCCGCCTGCATCCATCCCCGACTACCTGGCTCTGGTCGGTGATGCGGCGGACGGTTATCCGGGACTGCCGGGTTGGGGTGCAAAATCGTCCGCCACCGTTCTCGCGAAGTTTGGACATCTTGAATTGGTTCCCGCCGACTACCGCGATTGGCACGTGAAGGCCGCCAATGCGGGTGCCCTCGCCCATACTCTCATTCGCGAGCGGGACCGTGCTGTGCTGTTTCGAACCCTCGCCACGCTCCGCACCGACATCGCTCTCTTCGACAACGTCGATGAGCTACGCTGGAATGGGCCCACAGCCGCCTTCCCCGCGCTCGGTGCAAAATTGGATGCGGCCGTAACCCAGCCACGGCGCCCCAAGACCGCCAGATCCTGAGCGCGCCAACTTGTCAATTATTCGCCACGCCCTATTCGCCGATGACTGATAATCTTCCTCAAGGGGCGTTGCAAGGATATTCTGCCTGAGTCACCGACCTCGTATGGCAGCCCGTATTTTATCGCGCCGCAGTCTGGTACACGGTTTCCTGCTCGCGCTCGTGCTGCTGACCATTCTCCTGGCTGCATCACTCACGCGCGCCCAGAGCAACTATGAAATCCAGGTCTACGGATCCGACCTTGTCGATCCCGGACACACCATGTTCGAACTTCATAGCAACTTCACCATCGACGGTTCGAAGACGATCATTGACGGTCTTTATCCCACCAATCACGCTGAGCATGAGACCATCGAGATCACCCACGGTTTCAATGACTGGTTCGAGTGCGGCTTTTACATTTTCACTTCTATAACCGAGGGCCAGAACTGGCAGTGGGTAGGCGATCACATCCGTCCGCGCGTTGCCGTCCCCAAGAAATGGCACTGGCCCGTAGGGGTTAGTCTTTCGAATGAAATCGGCTACCAGAGGCGGCAATATTCCGTGGACACCTGGACTTGGGAAATCCGCCCCATCGTCGACCAAAAACTGGGACGATGGTATTGGGCTTTAAACCCCGCGCTGGACCGGTCTTTCCATGGTCAGAGCGTGAACCAGGGCGTCGTCTTTTCACCAAATTTCAAGTTTAGTTACGATTTTTCTCCGAAAGTCGCGGGAGGTCTGGAGTATTACGGTTCAGTCGGCCCCGTAACGGGATTCGACGCGGTCGCGCAACAGGAGCACCAGATTTTCCCTGCGATTGATTTGAATATCGCTCCGCAATGGGAAATTAATTTCGGGCTCGGAGTAGGAGTAACAGGTGCCACCGACCACCTGATTGCCAAGATGATTCTGGGTTATCGCTTCAACTTTTGAGCAAGTATCAGCGCAGTGGGCGGGCACACCCCAGGAACAACATGGATCGCAGGAAATTTCTAAGCTTGATGGGCACCTCGGCTTCTGTTGAGTTGGTACGGCGCATCGGTTTGCGAGTCGCGCCATACAATCCAAAGGCCGACATAACGCTTCACATCTCTCCCGTCGAAATTGAGGTTGCTCCGCACAGAGTGATCAAAACAACTGGATACAACGGCTCGGCTCCCGGCCCAGTCTTGCGGCTGCGGGAAGGGCAGCCTGTCACAGTCGAAGTATTCAATGAAACCAAAATTCCGGAACTCGTGCACTGGCACGGCTTGTTCGTTCCTTCCGACGTGGACGGTTCTGAAGAAGAAGGTACGCCGCTGGTGCCTCCCGGTGGTATCCAGCGTTATTCCTTCGTCCCGCGTCCATCGGGAACACGCTGGTATCACAGCCACATTCACGCCGGGCGCGATATGAAACGAGCCACGTACACCGGCCAATTCGGATTCCTCTACATCGAACCAAAAGACGAACCAGGCCATTATGACGCGGAGGTTTTTCTGGCGCTGCACGGTTGGGATCCCTATCTCACCAGCCAAGGCGAGGAGGGCAGTTTGGAAGTCGCGTATCCCATCTATTCCATCAACAGTCACGCGCTCGGTTTCGGCGATCCGGTGAAAGTGAAAGAAGGTCAGAAGGTTCTCTTCCACATCTTGAACGCCAGCGCCACGCAACGGCACCGCCTCGCCTTGCCGGGTCACACGTTCAAAATAGTCAGCCTCGACGGAAATCCCGTGCCCGTTCCGCGCGAGGTTGATGTGATCGAGATGGGGCCCGCAGAACGCGTGGACGCGGTCGTCACCATGAATCAGCCTGGCGTTTGGATTCTGGGCGAGACCGATGATCGAGTAAGGACAGCCGGATTAGGCATCGTGGTGGAATATGCGAACCGCAGCGCGGCGCCGCAGTGGAGCGCCCCCGCGAATGTTTCATGGGATTACACGCTGTTCGGGCGTGATTCCGAAACTTCGGAACCGGCGGGCGGCGTCGTGCCGCTCGTCTTCCGCAAGAAATTTGCCGGCAACCGCTGGGTCGATCACTGGACCATCAACGGCAAATCCTTCCCGAAGACTGATCCCATTCGCGTGCGCGCCGATCATCGATACCGTTTGCACTTCGATAATCAGAGCGACGAGGCGCACCCGGTCCACCTGCACCGGCACAGCTTCGAACTGACCAGGTTCGCCGGGAAAGCAACGGCCGGCGTCATGAAAGACGTAGTCGTCGTGCCGGCCCGCAAGCAGGTCGGAGTCGATTTCACGGCTGACAATCCTGGTCCGACGCTGTTTCACTGCCACCAGCAGTTGCACATGGACACCGGCTTCATGACGATGGTTCAATACGAGGGCTGACAGGCTTGTGCTTGTTGTCCAAGGAGCCGCCTCTAAATAGCCGGAGCAGATGGGCCGGCCGCCCGCGACACTTCAGCCGTTTCCGCCCGGTTCCGGCCTCGGGCCTTAGCCACGTAGAGAGCTTCGTCAGCGTGGCGCACGAAAGTCTCGCAGTCCAGAGGCTCTTTCTCACCTTGTTCCATGGAAACCAGTCCAAGGCTGAGAGTAACTGAAATCTCGCCCGCACCAGTCTCGATCGTTTGATCGGCAATACACTGGCGCAAACGTTCTGCCGCGGCGGCTAAATCGGCCGCATTACATCCTGGAAAGACGATCAAGAATTCTTCTCCGCCGTAGCGGCCGACCGAGTCGTAAGGTCTAACGTTCCCAGCCATACGCCGCGTGACTTCTTGCAGGACGGCATCGCCTGTCTGGTGGCCGTAGGTGTCATTAATTTTCTTAAAGTGGTCGATATCGGCCATCACCACGCCCAGCGCGTCCTTGGTCCGCCGTCGACGGGATGCTTCTTTCTTCAGCAGATCGAGGATGGCGCCGCGGTTCCAAAGCCCAGTGAGCGGATCGTGAGCTGCAGCGTATTGCAGATCATCTTTGGCATGAATCAAGGCGGCCTGGAGATCCAGAATCCGCTCGCCGGCGCGAACCCGGGCGCGCAATTCATCCACGTCAAAGGGCTTGGTCAAGTAGTCATCCGCGCCGGCTTCCAAGCCGGTGATGACATCCTGTTTGTCGTCCTTGGCGGTCAGCAGTAGAACGTATCGATACGGGCCTGGATTGCTGCGGCGAATTTTGCGGCAGAGTTCAATTCCGTCCATCCCAGGCATCATCCAGTCGAGTATCGCCAACTGCGGAGCATCGTCCTTTTGCAAGACTTTCCACGCATCCAGCCCGTTTTCCACGGCCGTGACACGGTACTCCCAGCGCTTGAACCAGCTCTCGAGAATGCGGCGAAAAATCGGGTCATCCTCGGCGATCAACACGGTATTGGCTGCGGAAGGCTTGCCGTCAAGTTTCGGGTTTGGATTCCCGAATTCTCCAGCTTGTCTTGATGGAAGGTTATGCATGATGCGCTCGGTGTAACTGTTTCAGGTCGAGAAGCAGATTTGCCAGTTCCTGCTCCAGCACGGCGAGCGTATCGCCGGCGCGGGAAAGGTTCTTGTTGCGTCCCATCTCCTCGAGTTGGCGGGCAGCATGGGATGTTGCGCTGGCGCTCAGGTAACCGGATTCGCCTTTAAGGCTGTGAGCCGCACGCATGACCCCATCGGCGTCCCCATCTGCCACGGCCTGCCGCAGCGTCTGCAGCAATTTCGGAGAATTCTCCAGAAAAATCTGGCACAGTTCCTGGAGCAGTTCCTCATCGCCCCCGATGCGGCTGAGAGCCTCAGCCTTGTTCCAGGATGCCGATGCCAATGCCGCCGCCGCGGGCTGGGCCGGGGTTACAGGCGCGCTCGCCAAGCCGGAAAGCGCTTGCTCAACGTCACTAAAGCGCACCGGCTTGGTAATATAGCCGTCCATACCGGCTTCGAGGCAGCGTTCGCGGTCGCCGGTCATGGCATGCGCCGTCATGGCGAAGATGGGCAGGTGAGTCCGGCTGATGGTTTCGCGTTCGCGGATGGCGGCAGTTGCGGCCATGCCATCCATCTCAGGCATTTGGACGTCCATGAAAGCAAGATCGAATTTCTCTTTCGAGGCCAGCGCCAGCGCTTCTTTGCCGGTTTGCGCCAACACGGGAGTGTGTCCCATCTTTTGCAACATACGAAGGATCACTGCCTGGTTCACCGCGTTGTCTTCCGCTACCAGGATCCTCAGTTTGCGAGCTGACTGGCGCAGGGTGTGGCGAGTGACCAGCGCAGGACTGGGACTCATTTTCCCCTGATGCGGGCTTAGAGCGGTAAGGATGGCGGCCATCAGGTCAGCTTTTGCCACGGGCTTGAGCAGATAGGCTGAGATCCCCAACTGCTTGCAGCGGGTTGCTTCCCCGGGATGTCCGCCGGAAGTCAGCATCAGGACTGTGGCTTCAGCCCCGCCATTGCGCGCGCTTCTTTCCTGAATCTTCTCAGCTAACGCGAATCCGTCCATGACAGGCATGTTGCTGTCGATCAAGACGAGCCGGAAAGGATCTTTCTTTTGCCGCGCCGTATCGAGGACAGCAAGGGCGGCGGCGCCGCTTTCCACCGCGCTGGGCCTCATCCCCCATCCCCGTGTCATGAGGTAGAGAATCCTCCGATTGGTCTTGTTGTCGTCGACCACCAGCACCGAAAGACCTTGCAACTCGGCTGGCAGCAGGGGGGCGGCGGGTTGGGCCTTTACCTCGGCCGCTGCAAAGCGGGCGGTGAAATGGAACGTGCTCCCTTCACCTTCACTGCTCTCGAGCCAGATCTTTCCTGCCATCAATTCCACCAGGCGGGCCGAAATGGCCAAGCCCAGGCCGGTGCCGCCATATTTGCGGGTGGTGCTGCTGTCAGCCTGCGAAAAGGCTTTGAACAGCAATCCGTGTTTCTCCGGAGAAATTCCGATGCCGGTGTCCTTCACTTTGAAATGAAGTTCCACCCCGGCGGCATCGTGCGAGAGTTTTTCAATGGTGACCAGCACCTCGCCATCGCGTGTGAACTTAATCGCGTTGCCGACCAGGTTTACCAGAACCTGCCGCAGGCGGCCGGGATCGCCGACCAGGTGCGAAGGCACCTCCGGATCGGCATCGTAGGCCAGTTCCAGTCCCTTCTGATGAGCGCGCAGAGCCATGGCCTTCATGGTTTCTCCTACGCAGTCGTAGATGTTGAATTCGATCGTTTCCAGATTTAGCTTGCCCGATTCCACCTTGGAGAAATCCAGAATGTCATTGATCACCAGCAACAGCGACTCACCGGAGGACCTCACCAGGCCCAGATATTCCCGCTGTTCGGGGTTCAGCTCGGTATCCAGAGTCAATTCGGTCATGCCCATAATGCCGTTGATGGGAGTGCGGATTTCGTGGCTCATGTTCGCGAGGAATTCGCTTTTAGCTCGGCTCGCGGCTTCGGCTGCCTCTTTGGCCTCTCGCAAAACCTGTTCCCCTCGCTTGCGTTCGGTGATATCGCGCGCGGAGGCGAAGGCGTACTCCTTCCCATCGAACTCCATGTAGTTGATGGTTTTCTCTACTGGGAAAACCTCGCCTTGTTTGGTTTTGAGCTGAGTTTCAAAGGTCATGGATCCCCGCTCCTTGATCTCCTCCCAGATCGGCCCCCACCTTTCCTTCGGGAAGAGCGGATTTATATCCGGAATCGATAGGGAAAGAAGCTCTTCGCGGGAACGTTCCAAAGAGCGGCACATCGCCTCATTGACGTAAACGATACGGCCTTGTGAGTTCACCCAGTGTATGGCGTCCGAGGCATGTTCCAGGGAGAACTGCGTCAGCCGTAGTTCCTTTTCCGCCTGCTTGCGCTCGGTAATGTCTTCGTAGGTGCCAATGATGCCGGTCACCTTGCTTTCACTGTCCCGTAGAGGCAACTTGTTAGTCTGCAGCCACAGCGCGCATCCGTCGGGCCGGTTCTGGCGTTCCTCAAAGTTGAGCCTGGCCGATCCCTGTACCATCACCAGTTGATCGTCGGCGCGATAAAGTTCGGCCGATTCCCTCCAGGGGAGGTCGAAGTCATTCTTGGCGACAATCTCTGCCGGATCATTCAAGCCTGCATCACTGGCAAAAGCGCGATTGCAGCCCAGGTAGACGCAATTCCGGTCCTTCCAAAAGACGCGTTGAGGAATGGTGTCGAGGATGGACTGCAGCATCTGGCTTGACCTGTAGAGTTCCTCTTCGACCCGCTTGCGCTCCACGATTTCCGCTTCGGCTGCCTCCTTGGCCGCCGTCAGTTCCGTGTTCATTGACAGTAATGCAGCGGTGCGACTGGCGACTTCCTCCTCCAGGTTGTCCCGGTGTTGCTGCAGCTCCAGATCGCGCGATTCGATTTGCTTCAGCATGCCGTTGAACTCGGTGGCCAGCAAGCCGAATTCATCGCGATTTTGAATTTCCACCCGGATCGAGTAGTTGCCCGAACCCGAAACCGCTTTTGTGGTTTCCACCAGGTTGAGGACCGGCTCGGAGATGGGCTTTTGGAAGCGCGAGGCCAGCACGAATGCCAGGGCACACGTGATCAGCAGAGTCAATACAAAGCTGGCGGCATATCCCCGTAATCGCGAACGGTGTCTTTCCAGATCGGATTCCAGGTAAAGCGTGCCGATGGTCTCACCCGCCAGCACGATTTTTCGAAACTGAACCAGGTGGCCGTTCCTGAACTGGGTGCTTTCCGCTTGCGGTGGCGGTGGTACAAAGCCGGAATCGTTTGCATCCCGCGCATATTTGGCGAAGGGTTTGCCATCCGAGGTATAGATGCAGGCTGCGGTCACGTTGGGTTCGGCGCGCAATGCCCGCAAGACCTCGCGCGCCGATTCCGCGTCATGAAATGTCAGGGCGGCCGTGCTGTTGCCGGCCAGAACATCGCCTACGACGGCCAGGTTCTGAGCGACGGTCTGCTTGAATTTCACCACCTCATAAATGGCCATGGGGCAGGAAACCGCTAATGCGGTGAAGCCACTGATCGCCAGGAACAAAGCGGTCAGCTTGCGGCGCATCGACAAATCACCAAAATTACGCATCGAATGACGCTTACCACGGCTTACTCGATTACATTTCTCGCTACATTCAGCAGCTTGGCACTGACTTTGAGCCCGGCCTGCTCGGCCGCTTTGAGGTTTACTTCGAAGCGGACCCGGTTATCTTCCAGCACAAAATTGATCATGCCTCCTTGCTCGACAAAGCCTTTCATATCGCCTACGGTCATCACATCGGTGCCCCGCAGACTTTCAAGAATGCGTGCCAGTTGCGCCCTTTCCGAGGACGCAATAAAGAGGATGTGGCAAGTTCTGGCCATCGGCAGATCAGCCACCTGCTCGACCCGGAGTTTGTGCCCGTTTATGTTCTTGTCGTTGGTGATGTTGCGCAGTTCCTGGCCGAAGGGATCTT
The DNA here is from genome assembly GCA_963832755.1 of uncultured Acidobacteriaceae bacterium. Lineage (GTDB taxonomy): Bacteria > Acidobacteriota > Terriglobia > Terriglobales > Acidobacteriaceae > Sulfotelmatobacter. The sequence continues at coordinate 331,030 of CAWHVM010000002.1, forward strand.
GCCCGAATACGCAGATCCGGAGTGGCGCGGAAGCATCGGAGAAGCCATTCGGCGGCCACTCGACAAACTTCGCGAAGTTGTACAGGAAGGCTGCCTTGATTTGATACTCGCCAACCGCCGGGGATTGCGCACACATGCCGCTGAGCAACAGCATCACCACGCCCAGCGCCCATAGAACCCCCTTTCGACTCGGCATGCCCTCAACCTTCGCCGGAGTTAGATTCACAATATGGCTCTCGAACAAGGTTGCATCCCTCGGAGACTAGAGTCCTGCTAACAAACGCTTGCCGGTCCATCCATGCCTTGCGTCGTGTCATGTCGTTCTAGAACCGGGCCGTGAGTTTTATCCGGAAGTTTCTTCCGTCCTGCTGAATGCTGTCTTCCGGGTCCTCCGGCCGGCCGGGGTTGAAGTACTTTTTGTTGAAAACGTTGTAAACGCTGCCGGATAAGTCCATGTGCTTGCCCAGCGTGTGCCCCAGCATCGTGAAATTGAGAACGGAGAAGCCGCTCACCGTGTTTCCCGCCAGAGTCTGAGCCGAGCTGGTGTACTGTGCGTCCACGCTGGCGAATAGCCGCTGCTGCACGACCGGGCAGCTCAGGTTCAATTTGCCCAGGTGCTGCGGGGAGTTGGCAAGAATCTGACGGGTTACTGGCTGATCCGCGTCGGTGTAACTGTAGCTTGCCCTGCCCTGTAGACCGCTGGCTAAGTGGCCGTCCAACTCGACTTCCACGCCGGTGGCGTCAGCTTTTTCGAAGTTTTGATACACCTCCAGGCTATCGCTCGGATCAGTCTCGAGAGTGATCAGATTGCTAATCCAGTTGCGGAAAACGCTCCCCGATAGCGTGAAATGTTGCCCGAATTGCTGCTCCACCACCCCTTCGGCGCTTCGGATGGCCTCCGGTTTGAGCTGCAAGCTGTTCTCGAAACCTGCGTAGTCAGGCTCGAGTTCGAAGGGCTCGGGGGCGCGAAACGCTGTGCCGTACAGCAGCTTCAGCGTGGTGGGGTGGAAGACATGGTAGATCAGCCCCAGACGCGGGTTGGTAGTCCCGCCAAAATCGGAGTAATGATCGTAGCGCAGCCCGGCGCTCAAGGTCAGATTGTGAAGGATGGTGAATTCGTCCTGTCCATATAGGGCCCAGATCACGGAGTTGGAAGGAACTGGGATAAAGACGTTGCCGATGGGAGTGTAGCTTCCCTGGTCTTGTCGCGGGTTGTCGATGATTTCCGTGCCCAGGGTGATCTTGTGTTTCTCCAGCAGAGTTCCGCTCACTTTCGCTTCGCTATCCGACCAGTTTCCCCGGAACGAGTACGTGTCCACCGTGGTCGATCCGTCGGGCAGCCCCGTGGAATACCCAACTGGCGCTTGCAGGCGGGCCTGGTCATAGGAAGTCCGCGCCGTCACGTCCCACTTCTCGCTAGTCGAATGCTGGTAACTGAGATCGAAGTATTGGTGGTAATCGTAGTTCTGGGTTTGGGGATCGTTGAACAAGGCGCCGTAGTACCCGGTCGGGACTCCCTTATCGCGCGCGCTGAATAATCCCTGCAGGGTGAATCCATGAAAACTGATCGTAGCCAGGACGTGTTGAAAGCTCTCGTAGTCCGTGTTTTGCGTTATCCCGTAATTGGTGGCGGGGCTGTCGAATTGAGGGAAAAACAGAGTCGGTCCCTGGCTGTTGTAAAACGTGGCGGAGAGCATCATGTCGATTCCTCTGTAGTGGCCGCCGTAACTGGCTCGTCCGACGTAGGTGCCAAAACTGCCTGGGGCAAACGAGAGTTCCACGCCTTTCAGTTGCGGCGGCTTGCGGGTAATTACGTTGATCACGGCAAAGAAGGCGTCGGCGCCGTAGAGCGAAGAACTGGGGCCGCGAATGATTTCGATGCGCTCGATCAGATCCACATGCACCAGGAACTCAGAGCCTAAGTAGGGCTCGCCGAAAACGTTATCGTTGATCCGGTGGCCGTCAATCAGCACCAGAATACGGTTGTTCGAGTCACCCAGGCGTCCAAAGCCGCGTACGCCAACGAAGCTGTAATCGCGGTCATAGGTGATGTAGAAGCCGCGCACACTCTCCAAGATATCGGCAAGGGTGCGGTAGCCATATTTTTGGATCTCATCCGCCGTGATGACCGTGACTGAGGAAGGCGCATCGCTGGTGCTCTGCATGTGCTTCGAGGCGCTATAGACCTGGATATTGCTCAGTTCCTCCAGGCTGGCCTCGCTCAAGTCCTTTGTTCCGTGCTGGGCAGCAGCGGTTGCGGTTAACGCGAAGACCGTAAACCAGCCGAATACGCTCTGAAATTTCGCCCATTGTCTTCGCGGAGCCGGACGGGACGAACCCAAACGGAGAGCGGCGGACGGTTTAGGGCGCATAGGAGTTCTCCAACCTCCCAGGAGACGCATTGGCGAACAGGGAGGTACACGAATGCCTTCGGCCAAATATGCGCTTTTCTTTAATTCAGGAGGGTTACTTCGCGGCGCAGGGTTTACAGACAGCTGCGACCAATGAATCATGGCGTGTCAAGTGCGAGCGCGGCCTGAGACAGAATCTCGGATTGCAACTCTCGCGTGCCGACGCTCGTTCCCCAGCGGCTGCCTCGTGGACACGTCCCGCGATTCGCAGGGGTTCGGTCGCAGGGCGCTGTCGATCACCATCTAACGAACCAGTCGTCTCTTCTTGGTCCTGTTCTTGAATGCTTGGCATAAGGCGAGTTAGCGATTAGGTATGCCGCTCGAAACTAATCTGAAGCACCGCAGAACTTTCAGGGTGCAATGGCAATGACCCGCAGAGGACTTCCGGAACCGCCGACGATTTTCAGTGGCGCGGCGATGACGATGGCTCCAGTCGGCGGGAGTTGGTCAAGGTTGCAGAGACCGGCCAACCCAAACTTGCCGCTGCCGTGCATAAGGTAGTGGTTTGGGAATGGCGGGTCAAAAGTGGCGGCCTGGCCGGCATCAGTTCCAACGGTCTCCACTCCCACGCCCAACACGTCTCGTTCGTGGGCAAGCAAGACGGAACTCTCCCTGGCCAATCCGGGAGTGTGGGCTCCATCATCCTTTAGGTTGATGTAGTCCTTGACATCCTTCCGCTTCGACCAGTCTGTGCGCAAGAGAACCCACGCGCCTGCCGGGATGCGGCCGTGCTGCTCTTCCCATTGCTGAATGCGCTCTGGGGTCAAGAGATAGTTTGGGTTTCTTGCCGCCTCTGCACTAATGTCGATTACGCACGCGAGGCCGGCAAATTTCTTCGGCGGGATGCGGTCCACGGTGTTGTCCGGAAGGTCTTTCCCAGAGACCCAATGGACTGGAGCATCAAAATGGGTGCCGGTGTGCTCGCCGGTTTCGAATGCATTCCAGTACCAGGCGGGACCGCGCGCATCGTAGCGCGACAGCTCCCAGATTCTGAACGCTGGTGTGTTGTTAAACTGCGGCGGCAGTGGAAGCAGGGGCGTTTGCGGACTCAACGGCTGCGTCAGATCGACAATCCGCAGCCGCCCATCAGCCAGTTCTTCGAGCAGTTTTGCCAGAACGACAGACATGGGCGCACCTCAGAAGCTTTGCAGTCGGCACTCTACCTGCGCTTGATCGGGATTCTTTGACCCTCCCCGATGTTTAGCGTTTCTTGAGCGCTTGAATGTGCCGGCGAAATTGAAACCGATTCTCCAGCAATGCCAGGTCGATAACATATCCGGCCGGGCCGGTGGCTTCGACCTTGGCAATAATGGTTGTCAGTTCATTGCCATGCAAGGCGTCGTCAACGTCGCCTTTAAAATTCTCCACACTGCGTGCTGTCGCGACGCGCGGAATGCCGGCGGCGCGGGCGATCCGTTCCAGGTCCGTGCCTGTGCTGGTCGCGGTTGGGAAGCCGCCGACCGATAGCAAACTCTCGTTGTCGAAAACGATATGAATCAGTTTCCGGGGACGGTACCGCGCCATTGTGCTAAGACTGCCAAGGTTCATCAAGAGCGATCCGTCGCCATCGATGACGATGACTCTTTGCTCCGGCAGGCACAGGGCGAGGCCTAGCCCCGTCGAAGAGACCAATCCCATGGCATGTTGCAGGTAAAAGAAATTCGGGCGATGACCCAGCGAGTGCAACTCGGCCGCGACTGCTCCCATGATTGTAACGACCAAAGACTTTTCGAGTTCCGAATAAATGGACCGAAGACAATCGATGCGGAGCATCACTCCTCCCACATGAGGTCACGCGTCAAAAGAAGCGCAACCGGCTGCAAGCTGCTTTCGGCGAGGTTCTGCGCCTGCCGGATGCGCTTTGTCACCGTGTCCACCGAATCAAGGAAAGAATAGGGGATTCCTAGCGCACGCAAGACTGGTTCCGTAACGTTTCCCCCTTGGGTTTGCCACGGGTCGCGCTCCCCGAAGGAACCGCGATAGCTGATCAGCATCAGGAGAGGAATCTTGTATAGATGTGCGAAAGAGACAATTCCGTTGATGGATGCCAGAAAACCGTGATTCTGCATCAGCATGGCCGACTTAACCCCGGCAAAGTGTGCGCCCGCTGAGACGCCGACTCCTTCTTCTTCCTTCGCCAGCCGCACCAAAATCGTCTCGGGGTCCTCGTCCGCCATCCGGATGAGATGCACCAACCAGGTTTCCGGCAAAGCGGAGAGCAGACGGATGTCGCACTCCTTCAAAGCGTCGTAGATCAGCTTCGAGTTGGTCACGGATACAGGCATAGTCTGTTCTTAGGCTCGATGTCCGCCGCCCGGTGGACAACACGACATGGCGCGCAACAAGTGACATATTCTAGCCTGCGCAGGCGGAAAATGCGCGCTTGACGACTGCCGCAGCGGAGTATAGGTTTGGCGCTGCTTGTTCTGCAATACTTAAGTGCTGTCTTTTCAAATCTCGGGAGCAAACATTTGCCGTTCAAATCCCAAGGCGTTCTCAACCCCGAAGTTCCGTCCGGGCCGAATGCGAACCTTCCCATTGCCGCCATCCGCACCGCTTTCCCTGCACTGACGCGCCCACCGGGATTCATCTTTTTCGACAATGCCGCCGGCGCGCAAGTTCCACAGATCGTGCTGGACGCTGTGAATCATCATCTCCTTGAGTGCAACGTCCAACGCGGCGGACGTTACGCAAAAAGCCGTGCAGTGGACGAAACCATTGGGCGGGCACGACAGAGTGTGGCTGATTTATTAAATGCACGAGATGCTAGCGAAATCGCGTTCGGGATGAATGCGACTTCCTTTATTCGGCTGGTAAGCCTGGCTATCGGCCAAACCCTCGACCAGCGGAACCAGATCGTCGTTACCGAGATGGACCACGAAGCCAACGTCGCCACCTGGCGAGCTTTGGAAAAGAGCGGGGCACGGATCCTCTGGTGGAACATGAAGGACGATGGCAATTTGCACTCCGAGGATCTCGCTGCCCTGGTGTCTTCGTCGACTCGCCTCGTCGCATGCACGCTGGCTTCGAATGCCATCGGGTCGATTGTGGACGTGGCAGCGGCAGCGCGAGTGGCGCACGCGGCCGGAGCGGAACTTTTCCTCGATGCCGTGCATTACGGTCCTCACGGGCTGATCGATGTACAAGCCTTTGATTGCGATTACCTGGTCTGCTCGGGTTACAAAATCTTTGCTCCCCACATGGGATTTTTGTGGGGACGCCGCGAATTGCTTCAAGGGCTCCAGACTTTCAGGGAGGAATTCATTCCCGACGAGCCGCCCGGAAAAATCGAGGCAGGCACCTTCATTTACGAGAATGTCGCCGGAATGGATGCCGCGGTGCGCTACCTGGAGAGCCTGGGCCGGAGCCTGAGCGAGAACGAGGGAACCGGGAAACCCGGATCGAGGCGGGCCGCACTGCAATTTGGACTCAAGGCCATTCGGAATTACGAAGAGTCGCTTTCGCTCGAGATGCTGCGGGTGTTGAACGATTGCGGCGCCGTCGTTTACGGTGTAACCGAGAGACGACGGATCAGCGAACGAGTGCCCACGCTTTGCTTCAACTTGCCGAATCTCGCCCCGGCAAGAGTCACCGAGGCACTCGCCAAGAAAAATATCGGCGCGCGCGATGGCCACATGTATGCGCCGCGGTTGATGAAGCGGTTGGGGCTGGCGCCAGAGAGTGGGGCAGTCCGAGCATCGTTAGTGCACTACAATACATTCGAAGAAGTGCACCGGTTCGGAAGCGCGCTGGCTGAGATTGCGGGTAAATAATTGGCCGCCGCTCCACGAAATCTCAATGCTGACCGACCAACAAGTCCAGAAAATCCGCTCTCGCTTCAGCATCTTCCAATGCAAGATCTACCTCAACACTTGTTCCCAGGGTGCGCTGTCGGACGCGGTGGAGGCCGGTCTGCAGAATTACATTGCAACCTGGCACGAACAAGGCTCGCCTTGGGAGACATGGGTGAACCGCTATGAAGAAGGGCGCACTGCATTCGCACAATTCATTAACGCCAGCCCGGACGAAGTTGCCATTGTCACCAGCGTCTCGGCGGGCATTAATGGCGTGGCCAGCGCGCTGAGCTTCCGCGAACGGAAGAAAGTCGTAATGGGTGAATTCGAATTTCCAACCATGGGCCACATCTGGCTGGCCCAGCGCCCTCGAGGCGCCGAGGTGGAATTTGTAAAAGCAGAAGCGAATCGCATTCCCGCGGAGAGCTATGAGACGATAGTTGATCGCAATACGTTGATCGTGCCGCTCACGCGCGTCTGTTTCAAGAACGGATTTCGTTCCGAACTAAGCGCGATCACGCAACTAGCCCACCACTGCGGCGCTCTCGTAATGCTCGACGACTACCAGGACTGCGGAACCCGGCCCGTTGACGTCAAAGCCATGGATTTGGACTTTTTTCTGAGCGGAACCCTCAAATACCTGCTCGGCCCACCCGGTCTCGCTTTCATGTACGTGCGCAAAGAACTCATTCCATCGCTGGTTCCCACGGTTAGCGGATGGTTCGGACAAGCAAATCCGTTTGCCTACGATCCCCAGACTTTCGATCTATCCCCCACCGCGCGGAGATTCGAGTCGGGATCTCCCTCTGTACCCAATGTGTACGGCGCAATGCCCGGATTCCAACTACTGCAAGAAGTCGGCATGGAGAATATCGCAGCCCACATCAAGAGCCTCGCGCAATCTCTTTTGAGCTGTGCCCGCGACCTGGGCATTCGCGCCAAAACCCCCGCCGATAGCGCTGGGCCGCTGGTCGTACTGCAGTCGAAGGATTCGACTGCACTGGTGCAGAAGCTTTCTGAAAGCGGCATCGTGGCCTCGAACCGTCATGACGGCTTGCGGATTTCGTTCCACGTCTACAACACCACGGACGATGTCAAAGCAGTCGCGGAAGTTCTCCGGAAGAATCTCGACCTGCTTGTTCTTGAGCCTGCCAGTGTTGGCAGCTTATGACTGATCAACGTGGTGCGGCGGCGGACGCCGCGCAAGCTGGTACAAATCCGCAGATGCCGGAAGTAGAAGGTCTGCACCGCCGCCTGGGCCAAAGGCAGCTCACCATGATGGCCATTGGCGGCGCCATCGGTGTTGGCTTGTTTTTGGGAAGCAGTGTCACCATTCGCCTTGCCGGACCCGCCGTCATTCTTTCTTATCTCATGGGGGCTGGCATTGCTCTCATCATGTCGTATGCTCTTGCCGAAATGGCCGTAGTACATCCTGTTGCGGGCGCATTCGGCGTTTACGCGGAGAGGTATCTCAATCCCTGGGCCGGTTTCTCGGTGCGAGCCACATACGGAGTTGCACAGATTATCGCCATCGGTGCTGAAGTCACAGCCGCCGGCATCTACATTTCTTTTTGGTTCCCGAACGTTCCGCAGTGGATTTGGGTGGTGCTGGTCTCGGCGGCGCTGGTGGCGCTCAATTCCATGCAAGTCAACCGCCTGGGTGAGTTTGAATATTGGTTCGCGATGATCAAAGTCGCCGCCATCGTCGCCTTCATTCTTGTCGGCCTATCCCTGATTCTTGGGGTTGGCCGCAGAGGGGCGATTGGCTTGTCCAACTTAACGCATCACGGAGGATTCTTCCCGATGGGCTGGAAGGGAGTGTGGCTCTCGCTCACCATCACGGTCACCAGCTACATGGGAGTGGAAATCATCGCGGTCACTGCGGGAGAAGCCGAGCATCCAGAAGTTTCCATTCCGCACGCCATGCGCAGCATCGTTTGGCGTCTGATTTTATTCTATGTGCTGGCGATTGCAATTATGGTGACGATGGTTCCCTGGAACCAGGCCAGCAGCTCGGCAGCGATTTCTGGCAGCCCCTTCGTGACCGCGTTCGCCGCGGCCCATATATCTTTCGCCGCTGCGCTCATGAACTTCGTGGTGCTCACAGCCGCACTTTCGAGCGTCAATACGAACCTCTACCTTTCCACTCGAATGCTTTTTTCTCTCGGCCGGGGAGGATACGCGCCTGAATGGATGGGCAAGGTCAGCCGCAACGGAGTGCCGCATCGCGCCCTGCTGGCTTCAACCGCAGGGATTGTCGCGGCCATTCTGCTGGCTATCTTTGCTCCCAGGAATGCTTTCCTCGCGCTCTATGGAACGGCGGTCGCCGGAATGCTTTTCGTGTGGCTGGTGATTCTCGGCACGCACCTTCGTTTTCGCCAGGCCATCACGAACCAGCGGCTCTTGAGTTTGCCCATGCGTCTGCCGGCACACCCATTCTTCACCGTGGCCGGCATTCTGTTGCTGCTAGCGATCTCGGTTACAACCTTCTTCGTCGACGGATTGCAATGGGCGGTTCCGGCATTTTGTGTTTTCCTAGGTGCTATTTCGCTGTTTTATCTGCGAGGCCGACGCCGCAACCCGGTTTAGGAGAGCGAAATCATTGCCCGCAGAGAAGACGTTCCGCCAGGGGAGCACGAGATGACTGAGGCCAGCCAGGGGGTTTACGCCTCGCTCCACCCGCGATTCAAAGGTGATCTGCTGCGCCCCGGCGAAAGCGGCTACGAAGACGCGCGCACCATCTGGAATGGCATGGTAGCTCGCAGGCCTGGCCTGATCGCGCGCTGCAACGATGTAAGCGATGTGCAAAGCGCAGTCCGGGCTGGCTCTAAGATCGGAATTCTTACCGCCGTCCGCTGCGGCGGACATAGCCTCGCAGGCTTCAGCACGTGCGATGGCGGCATGGTGATTGACCTCTCCAGAATGCGCCAGGTCACGGTTGATCCGGAGACGCGCCGCGCCAGGTTCGCTGGAGGCTGCCTGCTGGGATCGATTGATACGGCGACGCAAAAAGCGGGGCTGGTATTTCCCTCCGGCGTGGTCTCTCACACTGGAGCTTCGGGCCTGATCCTGGGTGGAGGAACCGGCTGGCTCACCCGGCGATTCGGATTGTCTTGCGATAACGTGGAGGGATTGACTCTCGTCACCGCGGACGGGTCCGTCGTTCGCGCCAACGCAAAAGAAAATCCGGATCTGTTTTGGGCCTTGCGTGGTGGCGGCGGTAACTTCGGTGTGGTGACAGAATTCGAAGTGAAGCTGCATCCGCTTACCTCAGTCGTACTGGCAGAGGGTTTATCTCTCGAGGCTGATATTCGCCGGCTGCTTGAATTTTGGCGAGACTTCATGGCCGAGGCGCCACTCGACCTGAAGTGGAACATCGATCTGCGCCTGGCCGGCCATGCCAAGAACGTGCCCGCAGAGCTTCGCGGACGGCCAGTCGCCAGCAACTCATTGGTTTGGACCGGCCACCCCGAAGCCGGTCGTCCATACCTGGAGCGCGCGCTTTCCATGTGTAATCCGGATTCTGTCAAGAGCAGGATCGTGTCGTTTCTGAATCTGCAAACCATGGCGGATTCCGTATTCCCCCATGGCCGGCGTTATTACACCAAATCGGGTTATTTCTCTTATCTCGACGATCGCACGATTGATCGCATGGTGCAGGCGGTGGCCACCATTCCCTCCCCGGAAACCCAGATTGAACTTGCCTATCTTGGTGGCACTGCGGCGCGGATGGCCGCGACCGAAACCGCGTTCGGTGATCGCAGCGCTCCTTTCATCATGAATCTGCTGGCGAATTGGACTGAAGCTTCGGCGGATCACTCCAATATCTCCTGGATTCGCGAACTGTTCAACCAACTGCGGCCCGCGATGAAGCCAGGGGTCTACGTAAATTTTATGAGCGGCGATGAGCAGGATCGCGTGCCCGAGGCGTATCAGGCACGATGGGACCGCATGGTCGCGGTTAAGACGCACTATGATCCAGATAATTTCTTTCGGCTCAATCAGAACGTTCCACCGAAAAAACTCGCAACCGGGCAGGTTCCATCGCCTTGGTGACATGGGCTAGATATTTATTCCGTGATCCAGGCAATTCGGCGGTCGGCACGCGATCCCGGCTCACTCGTCGATCTGATGTTCTCCCCTTTACACCGACGCGACGAATAGCGAATCGCAAGCTGTTTCTCTCGGTGGCCGGTCGCTCGTGAAGCAGTAACCGCCGCTCATGGCGAATGTTTTCTTGTTACTTGCTGACCTTTTGAATCTGCACGAACTGCCAGCCGAACCGCCCTTTGATGCAGAGATTGCCATGAGTCACGCTATGATCGAGCGGCGAGGTTACACGAACGATCTGACCCTCCTGCTCGTGCACGGTGAGGTTGCAGCCCACGCCGCAATAGGGACAGATAGTGTCAGTCTGAGTCTGCAGGCCTTCGTTCCATGTGCCGGCCTTGCGCATGTCATACTCGCTCTTGAACATCAGCGCTCCCGTGGGGCAGACGCCGATGCAATTGCCGCAATAGACGCAGGCCGAGTCGGGCAGGGGTACGTCAAAATCAGTGGCAATGTGAGCGGAGAAACCGCGGCCCGCCACGGCAATCGCAAAGGTGTTTTGCGCGTCGACGCCGCAAGCTTCCACGCATTTGTAGCATAGAACGCACTTGGAGTAGTCCCGGACGTAAAGCTCGTTGTCGATCTTTACCGGCTGTGCGACTGTGGCGGGGGTTGCGCCGAAGCGCTCAGGATGAGCATCGTACCTGCTCATGTACTCCTGTATCGCGGGCGCCGTTGAAAGGTCCACAGACGAAGCCAGAAATTCTAACACCAGCCGTCGGCTCAGGCGGACGCGCTCTGAATCCGTCTTGATGGACATATTAGGTTCCACCTTGCGTGAGCAGGCAGGAACCAGTGTGCGCGAGCCCTCCAACTCCACTACACAAATGCGGCAGACATTGACGGGCGTGAGGCTTTCTAAAAAGCAGAGCGTAGGAGTGTCAATTCCGAGTTTCCTTGCGGCGTCCAGGATAGTGGAATCTTCGGGGACCGAAACAGGTTTGCCGTCGATCTTGACTTCAATAAAACGGCGTTCGCGCTCCGGCGGCGCTTTCGGCACGGGCCCACGCGGTAGCGGAATTGTAGGCTGGGGTGCGTCGAGCGGTTGCGAAATGTCCGTAAGAGGCTTACTCATGAGAACAGATTCCATCGCTGCATCGCGGATTCCAGCGCACTGGCTGCGGTCTGACCCAGTCCGCAGATTGAGGCGTCGCGCATGGCCTGGGCCATCTCGCGCAACAGACTGATTTCCTGCGCTGTCGAGCCCAGCGGCTTGGCGCTCACCAGGCGCTGCAGCGCTTCCTGCTGACGCACCACGCCAACCCGGCAGGGAACGCACTGCCCGCAGGTTTCATGGCGGAAGAAACTGGCGATGCGCAGCAGGATGCGGCGAAGATCAACCGTGTCATCAAAGAGCATGACCACTCCCGAACCTAGTGTGGCTCCGATAGCGCGCGTGCCTTCAAAGGTGAGCGGCGTATCCAGTTCTTGAGGGCCAACAAAAGTTCCGGCCGCACCGCCCAGAAGAACCGCCTGCAGCTTGCCGCTGCCAGCAACGCCTCCAGCAAGATCGGTGAGTTGATGCAGGGTTGTTCCCATGACTGTTTCGTAGACACCGGGCCGCGCCACGTGTCCGCTAAGGCAGAAGAGCCTGGTGCCGGCGGAGTTCTCTGTGCCGAGCCTGGCATACGCGGGGCCGCCTTCGAGGATGATGCGGGGAACATTGACCAGCGTTTCAACATTGTTAACGGCGGTCGGCTGGCGAAAGAGCCCGGACTGTGTGGGAAACGGCGGTTTGTTACGCGGTTCGCCGCGATAGCCTTCAATCGAGTTGAACAGCGCGGTTTCTTCCCCGCAGATGTACGCGCCGGCGCCACGGCGAATTTCGATGTTGAATTGCAGTCCGCGGCCAAGAATGTTGTCACCGAGGAAGTTGTTTTCACTGGCCGACTGGATTGCCTGCTGCATCCGATCGGCGGCCAGCGGATATTCGCCGCGCAAATAGAGATAGCCCTGTCGCGCGCCGGTTACGAAGCCCGCAATCGTCATGCCCTCGAGGATGGCGAACGGGTCGCCTTCCATGAGAACGCGGTCTTTGAAGGTGCCGGGCTCCGATTCATCAGCATTGCAAATGACGTAGTGAGCGCGGCTATGTTCCTGCTCCAGCAGATGTCGCTGCAGGAAGAGGGCCTCCCATTTTTGGGCGGTGGGAAATGCCGCTCCGCCGCGGCCCAGCAGTTTTGAAGCAGACAACTCACCCAGCGTACCTTCCGGACCAAGCTCCAGGGCTTTGCGCAAACCTTCATAGCCGCCGAGTCGTTGAAAGGCTTCCAAAGTAGGGGCAGAACCCTGGCCAATGCGGTGGAGTAACCGCAATGAAAAGGATTCGCTATTCTGGGCTGCCGGATTGTGAGCTGATTGGGGCACGCTGATTTGAACGTTCAGCAGGTCTGGGTCAGTGGGCAGTCGACCATGGACAGCATCTTCCACCAAAGATTGCACGCCCTCAGCTGACGCTGGGGCCAGCACTCTTTGCTGAGATCTTTTCCCAGCCGACGTGACTAGCACTGCGGGAGCGCGCTCACACAGACCCAAACATTGGCTGCGGAGCCAGATCGCCCGTCCGCCCGACCAAGGGAAAGCCGCCCGACCAAGCGTGCCTTCCAGTTCGACGCACAGTTTTTCCGAACCACGCGTGACGCACGCAATGTCGTCACAGACGTGAGCAACGACCGGAGGAGTGGGCTGGAGCGAAAACATTCCATAGAAAGAGGCCACGCCGTAAACTTCCGCTGGAGCAACATCCAACCGCAATGCGACATAGTTGATGGCGCCAGGGCTGATCCAGCCAATGCGGTTCTGGATCGCATGCAGGACGGGTAGAAGATGATGCCGTCTGCCGTGGGCGTCGCGGTTGACTGCGGTTCGCGTGTCGACGATCGGCCGTGCTAATTCTTGACCCTGATCTCCTTGCCAACTTGATTCGTGCGCGCCCAGATCGGAGTCAACGGCGTCGCGCTCTTCTGCGGTAGGTCCGGCATTGGCGAGATGAATATCCAATCAAATCCCCCTTACACCTTTTCAATACGGATGGCCGTGGCCTTGAACTCCGCAGTTCCCGACTTGGGGTCCACTGCGTCAATCGTCAGTTCGTTCGTTGCGACTTGGTCGTGCGCGTGTATTGATAGAAACGCGAGTCCCGGACGCAACTCCGAATCAAAGCGTACCGGTGCGACGAGCGAGCCACGCCTCGACGTAACGCGGACCTCTTCACCCTCCCGCAGCCCGTAGTGCTGACCATCTTCCGGAGAAACCTGGAGCGCCTCTTTGTGGCGCAGCGGCGATGAATACTTCCGAGTTTGAACGCCGGTATTGTAGTCGTCGAGCCGGCGCCCCGTGGTCAGTCGAATCGGATATTGCTCGTCAAGCTGGTCCACGGGCGGCTCGAATTCCACGACATGAAAGGGTGCGCGGGGACCAATCAGCGGTTCACTCCACAACCGCCCATGAAGGAATATTTCTCCGGGATGCGACTCGTCATAGCACGGCCATTGAATGCCGTCCATTTCTTCCAGGCGGCGGTAACTCATGCCGGCATGCATGGGGCTCAAGTCGCGCAGCTCATTCCAAATCGCTTCGGGATCGGGCTTGCCCCAGTTATGGCCAAGACGACAAGCCAGATCAAAGATGATCTCGAGATCGTCGCGAACCCCGGCCGGGGGTGGCACGGCGCGGCGGACGCGTTGCACGCGGCGCTCGCTGGAAGTCACCGTGCCTTCGCTTTCTAAAGCGCCGGCGGCGGCCGGCAGCACCACGTCGGCGAGTGCAGCGGTCTGAGTGTAGAAAAGGTCCTGGACCACGAGAAATTCCAGACCGCCCAACCGCTTCAGTGCGCGATGCCGGTCGGCTTCAGAGTCGGCGGGATTCTCGCCCAGCACGTACAGTGTGGTGAGGCGGCCGTGGTCATGGTCATGATCCATGGCCTCAAACATATCGCTCAAGTGCCAGCCGCGCTTGGGTTGAATCTTCACACCCCAGGCTTTCTCAAACTTTGCGCGCAGTTGGTCGTTCTCGACGTGCTGAAAGCCAGTGAGCCGATCAGGAATCGCGCCCATGTCGCCGCCGCCCTGCACATTATTCTGTCCGCGCAATGGATTCACGCCGCTGCCGTAGCGGCCCACGTGCCCAGTGAGCAGCGAAAGGTTGATGAGGGCAACCACGTTGTCTACCGCGTTGTGATGCTCAGTGACCCCCAGAGTCCAGCAGAGCTGCGCCCGCGGAGCGCTGGCATACGCGTGGGCCATCTTGCGAATGGCTTCAGCGGGCACGCCCGTCTCACGCTCCGCCCGCTCGAGCGTGTACTTCTCAACGTGCGCTCTGTAGGCTTCAAATCCGCTGGTGGCGTGTTGGATGAACTTTTCGTTGGCCAATCCGGCGCTGATGATTTCGCGGCCGACGGCGTTGGCCAGGGAAATATCTGAACCTACATCCAGGCCCAGCCACAGATTGGCCCATCGTGCGGAACTGGTGCGCCGGGGGTCCACCACATATAGTTCCGCGCCGTTGCGCAAACCCTTCAGCAAATGATGGAAAAAGATCGGATGGGTTTCGCGAGCGTTCGATCCCCACAGCAGGATCGCATTGGTCTCTTCAATTTCGCGGTACGAGCTTGTCCCGCCCCCTGCTCCGAACACCGCCGCCAGACCGGCGACGCTGGGCGCGTGTCAAGTGCGGTTGCAGCTATCAATATTGTTTGTGCCCATTACGCTGCGGACGAATTTTTGCGCTGCGTAGTTCAGTTCGTTGGTGGTCTTAGAGCAACTGAACATGCCAAAATCCCGCGGATCTTTCTTCGCAATCGAGTTGCGAAAGGCCGCAGCGACGCGGTCCAAGGCTTCATCCCAAGGAGCCGGGCGATGCGAACCGCTCTCGCGTACCAGCGGCTGGGTCAAGCGGGTCTTCATCGATTTAGGCATACTCCCCCATTAGGGAATCGTAACACTCTTGGGCAGGATCCCCGCATACACCCTCGACTTCCATCGGAGATTTCCGAATGGAGGTTTTTCAGATTACTGCGTTAAGCCTTCAACCATCGACAGAGTCCGTAGTAGTCGGATGGCTCCGCAGATTGAGAAGAGGGCACGGCACGATCCATCAACTCCGCCGATTTCTACCTGCAATACACCGGCAGCTCATGCGGGAGAATCTGTCCACTCGAAGGAAATATGCTCGGGCGAGAGTGCTCGCAGGAATGCTTCGGCATCGAAGATTTCGCCCGGTGCTGTAGTCCCGGTTGCTGGCAGCGCCCGGCCTATGCCGCGGTTGGCGCCGGTATCAAGACTGTCTTATTCTCAATGTTCATAGCTTTCTCCTTTCGATCATTGTTGGCTCTATCCACGTTCTATTGATTATTAGGGATCGCCCGGCGCGGAGGATACGTCCCCCAACAAAGATTTTCGCTGTATGCCGTTTCGGGTTCCCGAAGGCGTACTTTGGCGCTCACGTCCCTCCGTACTGTTTTGCCCAGTGGCACCTACCCTCAAATAGAGCAATGAGTGTCGTTCCAAGTTGCGTCTAGGGAATGTTCGACAGCGATGGCGTTCGATTTCGTCACCCGCTTTCCGATGCGATCCCGCGGATTCGAGCTGACGAAGAGTTCTAGCAAGCATGCGCTGCGAAACGCTCACGAGGTGGCGGCGCAACTGCCCGTGACGATAGGGCCGCTCCTTTAGCGAGAACAAATTCTTAGGTGCTCACCTGCCGATGAAGATCGACGGCAGCCAACCTGTTTGCAGACACGCGATAGGACACCTGATTCCATTTTCCTGGATATTGGTGAAGCGCAACGACAGTCGCATCGGCGCGGCCAACGCCGGTGCTGCTTACGGCTCTTCCCAGTCGAGGGCATACACATCGGAAGTTCCAGCATCGCGAAACAGCAAGAGTGAGCCGTCGGGAGTGAGAGACAGCGAGGAATCGCTAAAGTGGCCCGTACCCACAAAATTCTTCAAGTCACCCACTAGTTCCGCCTTGCCGTCGCTAAGGCGAATCTTGAGCACGCCACTCGCACCGCGGCCATACAGGACATAAACATACTGCCCGTCCTTCGAAAAGTTTGGCCAGGCGACCGCGCCCTTCTCTATCTCAGTCCATTTCTGCGTCTGGAAATCGAAGCGGAAAAGTATTGTTTCATCTTCTGACAACCCCAGCATGTAGCGACCGTTCGGTGACCAGCGAGGCCCATACATGCCTTGTGATCCCGGCAGAGCTGAGACCTTGTGAGTCGCCAAATCAAGAATAGAGATACTCGACGCAGCATTCACGGAACTGCCGCCGAAGGCGATCTGACTCCCATCTGGCGACCAGACCGGGTCCCATTCCGAGTTCGCATCGTCGGGCATCAGTGCCCTCGCGCTCCCTCCTTCGGGAGAAACCTCAAAGATCTTGGCAGGCTTGCCTGCGAACATTTCGAAAAATACGATCTCCTTGCCATCCGGCGACCAGCGCGGGTTTACGGCATACCCTGGTGGAAGGGTGAGTTGCAATCGTTCGCTCCCGTCGACCCGGCTGCGCCACAGAATGCCTTCGGGATACGAGACATACGCGATCCACTGGCCATCTTTCGAGAAGCCAACGTATTCCGCTGACATGCCTCCGAGAAAGGGTAAGAACTGGCCGGACTTCGCATCATATCGCACCAATTCGCCACGAAATGTTCGCCCCACCACGAACAACTTCTTTCCATCCTTGCTGGGCAACGGCGTTTCGAGCGACATCGGACTGAAAGTCAATTGGATCGGTTTTGGTTCAGAGCCGAAGAGACTTCCCTTTCGCGGCAATGCCCAGACTTGGCCGTGTGACACGAAGACATAGTACTTTCCATCTGCCGTCCACTTCCCACAGCACTGCCGCTCGGTCGGTTTCCAGCCGGGAAGTAAGAGATGCAAGCCCGTTCCATCCACCGAGATTTCCCAAAGCTCGCTCGCAACGCGAGCAGTGTCCCAAGTTTCGAATCGCAAATGGGAGCCGTCCGGCGACCAGTCGGGATTCGCGACAGTCGAGGGCGCCTTCATGGTGATCAGCTTGTGGGGTTCGCTCCCGTCGGCGTTCGCCAGGAACAAGTCGCCCATATTGCCATAGACCATCCTTTTGCCGTCGGGCGACCATGAGGCCGAGTTTCCTTCCGTCTCGCCCAATCTGCGGGGTGAGCCGCCCAGAACGGGCATACTCCAGAGTGTCCCTGACGGCGGATCACCCCTCTCATCCACCAACAGAAGCTCCGAGCCATCCGCCGACAAGCTCGTAGCGGCCATCATGGCCGAAGGCGTCGGAATGCGTACCGGCTCACCGCCAGACACCGACATCGCACCGACAGCGTGTGATAGGTCTGTGCCTAGCGTGAGGTAAAGCCTCGATCCGTCAGTTGCGATCACCTGTTTCCGCTGGCCGTCATGGGTAAGCTGGATGTATTCGGAAATCTTAGGCACGGCTTCACCGCGCGTCCCAAAATACGCGAGCACCGCAACACCCAGGGCCGCTGCCACCAACGCCGCCGCGATTGCAGTTCGCTGGCGAGCCGATTTCTTCCGCTCCGGCGGATTGGCGGCATGGGAGGAGATTGCCGAGTCCGACATTTCTTCCAGCGCGAACGCCAAATCATGTGCTGAATGGAAGCGCTGCTCTGGATTCTTTTCCAGACAGCGCTGCACCACCCTCTGAAGACCAGGAGACGTATTCGCCGCAAGCTGCGCGAGGGATGGCGGATCCTCGTTCAATATTGCGGTCATGGTTTCCGCCGCGGTCGGCCTGCGAAACGTCTGCTTGCCCGTCAGCATCTCGTAAAAAATCGTGCCGAAGGAAAAAATGTCAGAGCGATGATCGGCCGCTTGTCCCCGCACCTGCTCCGGGGACATGTAGCCCACTGTCCCCATCACCACGCCCGGTTCAGTTCCCTGCAGCGTAACCGTCTTCTCATCGCTGGATGCGGTTTGTGGCAGTGCAAGTTTGGCCAGACCAAAGTCGAGAATCTTGACCCGTCCATCTCTGGTCAGGAAGAGATTCTCCGGTTTCAGATCGCGATGGACGATGCCTTTCTCGTGCGCCGCCGCCAGACCGCGCGCGATCTGCACTCCGCAATCTATCGAGTTGCGCAATGGGATCGCTCCGCGTCTGAGCCGCTCGCGGAGCGTCTCGCCCTCGAGCAGCTCGGTAACCATATACGACACACCCTCGTGCGTCGCCATCTGGTAAACCGCAAGAATGTTGGGATGATTCAGCGCCGCAGCCGCTCGCGCTTCCTGCTCGAAACGGCGCAACCGGTCGGGATCGGAGCTGACGGACTCGGGCAACACTTTGATTGCGACCTCACGATTCAGCCGGGTGTCGTGCGCGCGGTAGACTTCGCCCATTCCGCCCGCACCCAGGGGTGAGCGGATTTCGCACTGCCCGAGAATCGTTCCGGCAGCAAGGGCCATGAGACTGTCGAGGGAATTATATCTTTACTCCTTTAACCGGGCAGTTGATGAGTTGTCGGCAAACCGGATGGTATCCAAGAATGGGTATGTGGGAAGCGCCGAAATCGGCGCCAAGATGCCGACAGAAGTCAACTCATTATGCCCGAATCCGCTGCTTTTGATCGCATTGCATTCGCCTCGCGCTCTCCCTAAAACGCGGACCGCGTCCGTGCCATCCAGAGAAAAGCCGGGACAGTGACGCTCTTCACCGTAGAGCAGTCCATTCTCTACAGTCCGGTTTGTCGAGGCAAACGGAGGCGGAACTCTCTGCGCAGTTAAGACTTGCTGGCGGAGGGAGAGGGATTCGAACCCCCGGTACGGTTTCCCGTACAGCGGTTTTCAAGACCGCCTGTTTCAACCACTCACACATCCCTCCGCGTCCAATACCGGAATATAGATATCTTACACTCCGACCGGCGCCTAATCAGCTAGTTCACTTTGGAACCACGCGTTCCGGCTGCTGGCTTATTAGCGAATGCCTGGGAATGAAACTCCATGACTTCGGTGAAGTGATCGAGGAAATAAGACAGGCTGTGGTCGCCGGGATAAGGATGATACTCGTGCTTCACGCCTTCTTTCTGCAGTTGCTCGTGCAGCATAGCGGCGCCTTTCTCGAAACCATAATTGTCATCCTGACCGCAGTTGAAATAAATAGCCAGTCTTCGCACAGCTGCAAGATTTCGCTGCGCCAGAACGAACGGACTGTTCTTCTTCCAGTGCCTTACATCGATCGGGCTGCCGAAGACTGGCGCCAGGGTTTTTCCCAGTGCAGCGCCAGAGCGCTCCGCCGTGTCGAGTTCCTGCGGGGATTCGGTGATCAGCGCCGCACTCTGCGCGCTGACTGCCGAGAACATTTCAGGATGAGCAAAGGCGAAACGCAGCGCGCCGTAACCGCCCATGGAAATGCCGCTGATCGCTCGATTATTGCGCCCCTTCCTGATGCGGTATTTCGTTTCGATCAGCGGAACGAATTCCTGCAGGAAGAAATCACTGTAGCGCACTGCGCCGTCGGCGGAATTGATAAAGAAGGTTCGCCCGCCTTCCGGCGCGACGATGAGAAATTCTCCCATCTTGTTCTGCCGGCGAAGATCGTCGAGCAGAGTCCATCCCCCGCTGTTAAACAGGGTTCGCTCGTTGTCGCCGAGGCCGTGGAGAAAGTACAACACCGGATATTTTTGTGCGGGATCCTGGGCCGCGCCGTTGTCGTAGCTGGCCGGAAGGTAGACGCAGTAGTGCACCGGATGCTTCAGAATGCGGCTGTTTAGCGCGTCGCAGTCGATGCGGCTTTGAGCCTGCGCCGAAAGAGAAACAGCGAAGGCCGCCAATAGGAAAATGATTCGGAGCCCGCGATCCATTCGTTTCAGTTTACTCGTAGCGCAGGGCCTGCACGGGATCAAGCCGGGCTGCGCGTCCTGCCGGGTAAAGCCCGGCAGCGAGGCTCACCAGGAAAGAAAACAATAGCGCGAACCCCACCAGCCACCACGGTACCGACCAGAAATGCTCCGGTGGAAAAGATTGGCTCTTGAGATAAACGTTCGTTCCCAGGTTGATGACCTGCCCGATTGCCCAACCCAAAGCGATTCCGACGATGCCGCCGAGAATGCCCATGGCGCCCGCTTCCGCGAAGAAAAGTTTCTTGATGTCACCGTCACTGGCGCCGATGGCTTTCATAATGCCAATCTCGCGGCGGCGCTCGAGGATGGCCATCACCAGCGTGTTTACGATCCCGATGAAAGCCACAGCCAGCGCAAGGCTGCCGAAGATTCCTAAAAACACGTCCAGCACCTTGAAAAATTGCTGTATGCTGCGGCTGGCGTCAAGGATTGAAAAGGTGTTGAAGCCCATTTTCTTGATGGCGTTTTCCACCTTCTGCACCTCACTGGGACTCTTCACCTTTACACTCACCGAGGAATAAACCGGCTGATCGCTGGCCGCGCGCGAGATTTCGCGCAGGTCCGTAGGCTGCATGACATGCAGGCTCTCCGCCAGTTTGAGAGGAAGAAAAACCCGCGCCCGGGTTGGCCCGCGCATGCTTTCGGGATCAAGATCGGCAACGCCAACAATCTTCAGCTTCTGCTCCCGCGAAACCACGGAATAGGCTGCGTCAGCAAGACTCTGGTCCTCAGAAGCAGAGTTTTTGTCACTGGCTTCTGTCGACTGTGCGCTCTTCGCCGTCTCGCGCTGCGCATAGCGCATGGTCAATTCTTTCCCGAGAAGCGGGCCGGCCAGGTCTTTCACATTAGTTTCATCAATTCCGGGCTTCGGCGTTTTCCCCAGCAACTCTTCGGCAAATGTTTTCTGAAGAATCGCTTCGGGCGCCACGTCAGACGAAAAGAAGCGCCCCTGCACTGTGTCAAACGCGTCGTTCGATTTCGCGGAAGCAGGCAGCGCCGCAATCATCGTTAAATGCGGCTTGTCTTCATAGCGCAACTCGGTGATGAAGCGGATGTCGGGATAGGCCTCAGACACGCCAGGCAGGCGCTCAATTTCCTTCCGCGTGGGTTCGTCAAGAATGCGGCTCTCGCCTGGGGCTGGCCCGCTGCCTTCTTCCTCGCGTCCGAAGTGGCGCAAGTCGCGGCGTGAAGTGACAACTACGGTGTCGAACAAACCAGACTTCATCAATCGGCGTGACGCGAGTTGTTGCAGCCCGATTCCCAAAGAAAGCATCGCGACTAGCGACGCCACGCCCACCGAAATGCCGATAGTAGTCAGCGAATTTCGCAGCAGAGACTCACGCAAATTACGCAGGGCAAGTTCAGTCAGATCGGGAAGCTTCATGCGCGCCCTCCGTCTGCGCTGGCACGCTCCGTCGCAGCGCCAGCAGCCGCGTTCGCCTCATCACCGACCAGTTTGCCATCTGCCAGGAAGATGAGGCGCTGGGCATAGCGCTCGGCCAGCGCGCGCTCGTGCGTCACCATGACCACCGTCATTCCCAATTGCTGGTTGAATTCGCGCACCATATTCAAGATCTCGGTTCCGGTATGGCTGTCGAGATTGCCCGTGGGCTCGTCGGCGAGCAGCAACTGAGGACGGTTGATGAGCGCACGAGCCAGCGCAGCTCGTTGTTGCTCCCCGCCCGAGAGTTCGCTCGGACGATGGTTCATGCGCGCCTGCAGGCCAACTCTCGCAAGAGCCTCGCGGGCCAGACCGTCGCGTTTTCCGCGATCAATCTCGGCAAAGCGCATGGGCAACTCCACATTTTCCGCCAGCGTCATGCTCGCGATCAGGTTGAACGATTGAAAAACCATCCCCACGGTATGCAGGCGATAGTGGGCGAGTTCCTCGCGTGAGAGTTGGGCGAGATCGCTCTCGTGAACAATCACGCTGCCCGAAGTAGGGCGGTCTAGACCGGCGATGAGATTCAATACCGACGATTTTCCGGAGCCCGAACTGCCGAGCAGAGCAACAAATTCACCTGCTCGCACGTCAAGACTCACACCATCGACAGCTCGAATGAGCGTCTCGCCCATGCGGTAATGGCGGCAAAGCCGCTCCACGCGAATCGCCGGAGCTTGGATTGCCAAAGCTGCGACTGCGGGAGCGTTGCTCAGAGAAGATCTGCTCGAGCTACTCATCACGCTAACGAACCTCTCCTTTGAGCACGCGCAATGCGTCGGCGGCCTTCACATCGCCGTTGCGCGCTGAGCCGGAGGCGCCATTCAAATCCTCGTCAAGCCTGTCGCCTTCGCCCGGTGCAAGAAACAGGTTTTCTTCAACTCCATGCTGCCGCGTGTAGAGATCGTAATAGCGGCCTTGCGCGGCATAGAGTTGCTCGTGCGTGCCTCGTTCCAGAATTTGCCCCTTCTCCATTACTAGAATCTGGTCAGCGCGGCGGATGGTCGAAAGCCGGTGCGCGATCACAAAAGTGGTTCGGCCCTGCATGAGATAAGAAAGCCCGTGCTGGATCATCTGTTCCGATTCCGAGTCCAGGCTCGAGGTTGCCTCATCGAGAATCAGGATGCGCGGCTCGGCCAGAATGGCGCGGGCAATCGAAATTCGTTGCCTTTGACCTCCGGAAAGCTTTACACCGCGCTCCCCGACCACGGTTTCATATTTATCTGCGAAGGACTCGGCGAACTCATCCACGCGCGCGATCCGGCAGGCCCGCAGGAATTCTTCTTCACTGGCGCTGGGACGCGAAAACACGACATTCTCGCGAATCGTTCCATCGAACAGAAATGATTCCTGCAGCACAACTCCGAGGCGCGTGCGATAAGAATCGAGGCGCACCGTGCTCAGGTCCGTGCCATCCACGAGGATTCTGCCTTTGGTGGGCACATAGAAAGCCGAGATCAGCCCGATGGTCGTAGACTTTCCCGAGCCGGAGGAGCCCACCAGCGCGGTTACCGTTCCAGGCTCGGCGCGAAACGAAATATTGCGCAGCACGTCATGAACTCCATCGTAGCTGAAACTCACATCGTCGAATTCAATTCGTCCCACAATGTCGCGCAGCCCCACAGAACGCCTGGGATCACGATCTTCTGGCCGCTCGCGCAAAATTTCCTGTGTTCTTTCAAGTCCCGCTAACGCTTCGGTGAGCTGAGTTCCAATGCCTACGGCCTGCGCCATGGGCGCAATCAGGAAGGCCAGCAGAGCCGTGTAAGAAACCAGACCGCCAATCGTCATGGTGCCGCTCATGATCTGGTGTGCGCCCACAAACGTGACGACTGCGCCCACAATGCCTAGAAGCACGCTGGCTGAGAGGCTCATCACCGACGTGGCAGTGAGGGTGCGCATCACGTTCTCCAGAAGCCGCATAACGCCGCTTGCGAAGACCGCTTCCTCGCGCTCTTCGGCGTGATACCCCTTGATCACGCGAACTCCGCCCAACGACTCCGTTAAACGGCCCGTCACTTCGGCATTGATCTTACCGCGTTCGCGGAAGATGGGGCGTATCGTGCCGAATGCTTTGGTCAGGGAGAGCGCAAAGCAGAGCAAAAATCCCAGAGCAATGGACGTCATCAGAGGACTGATCCGCACCAGAAGAATCAAGGCGATGCATGATGTAAGCAATCCGCCGGTAAAGTCGACCAGCCCCGTGCCCAGCAGGTTGCGCACGCCCTCCACGTCGCTCATGATGCGCGACACAAGATTGCCCGTTTTGTTGACGTCGTAAAAAGCAACCGGAAGCCGCGAGATGTGCACCTGAACCTTCTGGCGAAGTTCGGCAATCAGGCGTTGCGCCGCCTTGGACAGCAACTGAGTCAGCAGAAACGAAGTAATTCCCTGGACGAGCGTTGCCCCGAGCACCACTAAGACGAGCCGGTCCAGCAATTGTAAGGAGCGCTTGGGGATTACGCTATCGAACAGAAACTTCGTGGAATAGGGAAGGACCAGGCTCGCAACGCGGTTGACCACCATCAGCAGAAAACCCAGGCCAAGCAGGCCCACGCGCGGACGGGTCAGTTCCCAGACGATCGGCAGAATCGCGCGGAGTCTCTGGACTTTCGGGGGCTTCTGGGTTGGTTTGGGATCGGTACTCAATCTTTAATTGGACTCCGCTGAACCCCGATTCGCTTCATTATTACTGCATTGTGACACGTTTGCGCCCGTCGTTGTATCCTCGGGGCGTGCCACGTCCGCCGTCGCCGGAGCGCTCTCCAACCCTGGGCTTGTTGCTCGGCCTGTTCGTCACGCTCGCCGCGGTCGTGGCCTATTCTGCATATATCACCTGGCAAGTGGCAGGCTTGCGCAAGCTTCAATCTGAATTGATCGACCGCAATCGCAAAGATTCCTTGCAGTTGCTCCGCATTCAGAACGATCTGAACCTGCTCGCCGTCGCCATGCGCGACATGATCGACAACGACGAACCGTATCCGCTCACGGCATGGTCGGCGCAGTTCCAGCGCATTCGCACAGATCTGGATGATGCCATGCGTCTGGAGGCTGCGTTAGCGCCGGTGGGCCGGACGCGCGAGCAGAGCGCGTCGCTAAACAGTTCGCTCACACAGTTCTGGGAGGCAGTTGACCGCGTGTTCGCGCTGGCTGGCGAGGGCAAAGAAAAAGATGCGCGAGCCCAGATCCAGCTTTCGTTGCAGGCGCGGCAGGCAGCCCTGAGTACGACCGTCGCTCGCCTGCTGGTGCAGAACAGCGAAAACGAAGAACAGGCAGCGCAGCGCATTGTCGAGATCTATGATCGCGTACAGCGCCAGGTGTACGTATTTCTGGCTGCAACGCTGGCCGCGATTCTGCTGACCGGATTTTCCATGATCCGGTGGAACCGGCGGCTATTTGCCCGCATGGCCGAGCTTTCGGAGCGGCGCAGCGAACTAGCGCAGAAACTGATCGCAACCCAAGAGTCGACGCTGCGTTACATCTCACGCGAACTGCACGACGAATTCGGCCAGATTCTCACCGCGATGGGATCGATGCTCGGCCGCGCCGGCGCTCACGCCCCCGAAGGCTCGACATTGCGAAATGACTTGCAGGAAGTCCAGCAGATTGCCCAGGAAACGCTCGACCGGGTCCGAAGCCTGTCCCAGGCGCTGCATCCGGTGATGTTAGACGAGGTCGGGCTGGAGGCCACGCTTGACTGGTACATCCCGACCGTGGAAAGACAGACTGGAATTACCATATCCTATGAAAAGCAGGGCGTGCCGTTCGACGTGGATCGTAGCGCGGGCGTGCAAATCTACCGCATACTGCAGGAGGCGCTGAACAACGTATCGCGGCACTCCGGCGCAAAGCAGGCTTGGGTGCGATTGCGTTTTCTGCCCGCGACGCTGGAGTTGGATGTGGAAGATCACGGTGTAGGCTTCAGCGGACGGCCGGCAAAACAGGGCATCGGATTAGTCGCAATGCGCGAGCGTGCGGAATTGATGGGCGGGCGGATTCTGTTTTCGGTTCCCGCAGCCGGCGGCACATTGCTACACGTGACTGTGCCCCGCGAGAAAGTCGAGCCCTGAGACAAAAATCAAAGATAGATAATGATGAATATGACAAAAAAGATTACAGTGCTGCTGGTAGATGACCACGGCTTAGTGCGGCGGGGCTTCCGCCGCATGTTGGAAGATGAACCTGATGTTGCCGTGGTAGGCGAAGCCGGCGACGGCGAAGAGGCCATCAGGCTGGCACGGGAGTTGAAGCCCAAGGTTATAGTCATGGACTGCGCTTTGCCCACGATGAACGGCCTGGATGCGACCCGTCAGATCCTTGAAGACTTGCCCGAAACTGCCGTTCTCATGCTCAGCATGCATTCGGAAGGCACATGGGTGCGGCAGGCGATCGAAGCCGGCGCCAAAGGCTACATTCTGAAGAACGCAATGAACCTGGAACTCGGTCCAGCCGTGAGGCGCGTAGCCAACGGAGAGACAGTTTTCGATCCGCAAATAGAACCGCACTCATCGCTCAAAGGCGAGCGCAGCACTGGGCTGACTCCCCGCGAACTTGAAGTCCTGCAGATGATTGTCGATGGCAAGTCGAACAAGGAGATTGCCACGGCGCTCGACCTCAGCGCCAACACGGTTGCGGTCCACCGCGCCAACATCATGAACGCGCTCGGCATTCACAAAACCGCCGAACTGGTGGTTTACGCCATTCGCGCCGGACTGGTAAACGTGCCGTGAATCGCAGATCCTTTCTGCAGGGCATGGCAGGTCTGGCATCGGCGTCACACTTGCCGCTGCTCAAGGCCGTAGGCGCAACAGCCGGAGCCACGGCGTCACCCGGTTTTCGATTGGTCGATGTAACCTCCAGCGCTGGCATTCAGTTTCAGCACAACAGCGGCGCCTTTGGAGGAAAGCTCCTGCCCGAAACTCTGGGTTCCGGCTGCGCATTCATCGATTATGATCGCGACGGCTGGCAAGACATTCTTCTGATCAATGGAATGGATTGGCCCGGCCACAAGCAGCGCCGCTCCACGCTACGGCTTTACCACAACAACGGCAACGGCACTTTCATCGACGTAACTTCTCGCGCAGGGCTAGATATTGAAATGTACGGCATGGGCGTGGCCGTCGGCGACTATGACAACGACGGATTCCCCGACATTCTGGTGACTTGCGTGGGGCAGAATCGCTTGTTCCACAATACGGGCAAGGGAACTTTCACGGATGTAACCAACACCAGCGGGCTGGGAAAACGTTCGGCATTCAGCACGTCCGCTCTCTGGTTCGACTACGATCACGACGGCCTGCTCGATCTCTTTGTCTGCAACTACGTCAAGTGGTCGCCGGAGCACGACGTGTTCTGCAGTCTCGACGGCAAGCACAAGTCTTATTGCACGCCAGAAGCTTATCGCGGCGAGACGTGCTGGCTATTCCACAATCGCGGCAATGGCACGTTCGAGGATGTCACGGCCTCTAGCGGCATTTTCGACAGCAGTTCAAAATCCCTCGGCGTCGCCATGTTCGATGAAGACCAGAGCGGCTGGGCCGACCTGCTGGTCGCGAATGACACTCAACCCAACAAGCTCTACCGAAACCAGCGCAACGGTACTTTCAAAGATGCCGCAGTTGAGGCCGGCCTCGCCTTTAGCAGCGAGGGCAAAGCGCGCGCCGGCATGGGCGTGGACGCCGCCGATTTCACCAACTCCGGCCATTCCGGCGTAGCTATTACAAACTTTGATAACGAAATGACAGGCCTCTACGAATTCGCGGGGAAAGCCTACGAGGACGTTGCTGCGCAGGCAGGCGTCGGCCTGGCCTCCAAGAACAGTCTTGGGTTCGGATGTGTTTTTCTCGACGCCAATCTCGACGGCTGGCTCGATCTTGCCGTGGCCAACGGCCACATCGACGAGACCGTGCGCAACATTCGCGGCAATGTAGGCTACGCCCAGCCACCGCAGTTGTTTCTCAATAATGGCAAGGGAAAATTTCGCGACATCGCCAGCGAAGTCGGCGGCGGATTCGATCAGCCCAAAGTCGGCCGCGGGCTGGCCTACGCCGACTTCGACCGCGATGGCGATCTCGACCTGCTGCTGACCACGAACAACGGCGCTGCCTACCTCTACCGCAATGACCAGCTCTCCGGAAATCGCAGCATTCGTTTTCGGCTGGTGGGCACCAAGTCGAACCGTGACGCAATCGGCGCAACCGTCCGCATCGCTTCCGGCGGCCTGACCCAGTCACGCCTGGTGAAGAGCGGTTCCAGCTATCTGTCGCAATCCGAACTTCCCGTTACATTTGGCCTGGAGAAAAGCGATCGTGTCGACCACGCGGTCATCGCTTGGCCCAGCGGCCGAACTGAAGAGTTCACCAACCTGGCCGCGGGACGATGCTACCAATGCACCGAAGGCAAAGGGATCGCACCGCAGGATGGATATTGACAACCGATCAGCAGGATTATTTCAAGGCCGGGTCACGGTCCCGCCCGTGGTGAGGTCAATGTCGACCGATTCGCTCACGCGCAAGAAAAACGTACTCGGATTCTTCATTCCCCACTTCGCATAAGGCACCGCGAAATGAAGCGTCGCCGTCCAGTGATCCGAAGACATCTCCACGTCAGCAGGAACGGTGAGTTCATGGTCCGCTCCGTGAATGTTGAAAATGCCGTGGACCTTTACTGACGATTTTCCTTGCGGCGACACGGTTCCGTCAACGCGGTCGGGATGGAAAGTGATCTCCGGATAGCGGTCACTCTCCAGCACTTCCGCATGCATTTTGCGGTCGCGCATTCCGCTGCCGCTTTCGCCGCTTTTCGCGTTCACCACGATTTCGCCAGTGAGTTTGCCGGAAGCGGGATCAAACTGTAGAGAAGAGCCTTGCTTTAACTGGAACGTTCCACGAACCGTGTGCAGCACATCGCTAAGCGTGAAATGAATCGCGGTGTGCTGGGGATCCAGCTGAAATGCCACACCTTGCTCGGCCGCTGCGATGGAAGCAATCGAGAGAAGGGCAATCACAACTAGAATCGGCCGGCGCACCCGGCCACGGCGAAATGCCCGAGCATCGTTCATTGGTTTATGCCGTTAACAGTCCCCACCCCAGAGTGAGACCGTCGAGAGCGAGGTGACAAGGCGAGAGAGAGCCTACGTGCAGGGCCAGCAATCTGCGAAAAATCTCGGGATGTTCGCGAAAGGCCTGAAGAGTACGTCGTTGAAACCGGGGGCGGCCGTCTAGCGTCAGCATCAATCGCGCCATCAGCCAAGGGCGAAGAGTCAGGCGGCGGTGCGCAGCCCGGTAATGGGCAAGATTGCCAGACGCGAGGCAATCGGCCAGCGCCGCAGCCTGGCCGAACGCAAGGCCCAGGCCTTCTCCTGTGATCGCATCTACCGTGCCGGATGCGTCCCCGATCAACGCAACATTTCCTCTCCAGACCCGCTGCAGTTTGCAATTGGCAGAAAGCGAGCCCTTTTCGGCAGAAGCCATTTCAGCGCCGCGAAGATGGTTGGAAAGTTCAGGAAACGCCGGCAAAGATTGTTCAAGGCGAAGCCCAGGGCTCCGCGACGCAACTGCCACGCAGACTTCCTCATTGCTCACGGGTGTGGCGTAGCCCTGGCTGTGCTTTCCCCAGTATATTTCCATGCGGTCGGTCCAGGGCGCGACCCGATAATGCCGTCGAAAGGCATAGCGGAGGTCCGCCCGCGACTGGGCATTAAGATTCGCCCAACGGCGCACGCGTGAGTTCGCGCCATCGGCTCCCACAATCCATCGCGTGCGAACCTTACCCTCCCCCACCTGCACATCGTTGCCGGAAATTCCCGTGACCACGCTCTGCCACAGCAGATCCACTCCCAGCCCCGCCGCACGCTCGGTCATGATGCGATGCAACGCGGTGCGGCGAATCGAAAGACCGCGGTCACCCGAAGGAAAGTCCGCTTCCGCCGATAATTTGGAACTGAGAAAGCGCACGCCGCGAACCGTACAGGCATCAGCCGCAGGCACCGCAACTCCCAGCCGCTCCAGCGCCGCTATCGCATCCGGCATCAATACTTCGCCGCAAGCCTTGTCGATGGGCGGCTTGGCTCCATCGGCAACTGCTACCCGTAATCCTCGCTGACGAGCGGCGATCGCCGCCGCCAGCCCGGCAGGCCCGCCGCCAATCACAAACACATCGGTCGAATGCAGCAAGCCGCGACCTCACCATTGCAGAAGTAAAAGCTCGGAACAAAATCCCGGCCCCATGGCAGCCAGCAGACCCAGCGCGCCTGGCTCCGGACGCCGGTTCTTCATCACGTCCTCGAGCACACAAAGCACCGAAGCCGAAGAAAGGTTCCCTACCTTCCGCAGACAATCCCACGAAGCATCGAGCTGCCCGTTGTGCAATCCCAATGCGTCGCCGTAGGCCTCGAGCACCTTCGGTCCTCCGGTGTGCAGAACCCAGCTCTTCAGGTCGCTTCGCTGGAGCCCGTTGTCCGCCAGAAAAGTGTCCGCATCGCGTCCCAGGTTCTCCCGAATCAAAGTTGGAACCTCGGTAGACAGTATGATGCGGAAACCTTTCTCCGAAATGCTCCAGCCCATCATTTCTTCTGTGCTGGGATAAAAGACCGAACGAGTGGCAAGGATCTTAGGCCCAGAAATCTCAGGCCCCGCGGATTCAAATTCCGGACCGGTCACAATCACGGCCGCAGCACCGTCAGCGAAAAGTCCCGATGAGATCAGATTCGCCACCGACAGATCTTCCCGCTGCAAGGTCAGCGAGCACAGTTCAACCGATACCAAAGCTGCCGCCTGAGTTGGATACGCGCGAACATAATCGGCGGCGCGCGAGATTCCGGCAGCGCCGGCCACGCATCCCAAACCAAAAATCGGTGTCCGGCGAATGTTGGCCGGCAGTCCCATGCGGTTGATCAGCAAAGCGTCGATCGACGGGCTCGCCACTCCAGTGACGGTCGTGAACAACAGCGCTCCTAAATCGCTGGGCTGCAATCCAGCATTCTGCAGCGCCACACAGAGAGCCTGTTCCCCCAATTCCTGCGCAACCCTGATCCAGATGTCATTGGCCTGGCCCCAAGTCTTGATGTCCGCATACTGCTCCGCGGGAATCGCCAGGTAGCGGCCATCCACGGTCACGTTGCGATGCAACCGTGCCAGCAGCAGTGGATTCTTGAGTTGGTCTCCCCAATAATCCTGCAGCCGTTCGAGAAGGGCTTTCTGGGTGTAGTAGTGCTTCGGGAAGGCGCTTGCTGCGCTTGCGATCCTCATGGATTCAGGCTCCTGAATGCGGTTTCGGCACGGAATCAACTCCACCGCATACTCGAATGCGGGAAGCCTTCTCCCCATTCGATGTTCGACCCCCGCCATAGCAGGTGCAGGGGTTCGTGCCATTCTAGCTATTGTCGCAGAGTTGGGAATTTTTGTTTGTCATTGGCCTGTAAAACAGTTCGCCATGCCGCGACCAATGATTCTCTGCATCTACGGCAATACCACGATCGAACTGGGCGTATTCCCGACGCTATATGTATAGACCGAGGTCAAAACGCCACCACCAGCGATGAACGCCTGAATCCCCGCGCTGGACCCCTGGTTTCCTACAAACAAATATCCTCCGCTCGGGTCAAGCGCCAGGAAACTGGGGTTGCTTTCAGTATAGAATGCGCCCGTTGAAACGGAACTGCTCAGTACCGTAGGAAGCCCGCTGGAACTTATCGAATATACCGCAACATTGTTCGATCCCTGATTCGCCACGTAGAGATACGCTCCTTTGGGATCTAAAATCAGCGACACCGGAGCGCTATACGTGCTGGCCAGAGGAGAGCCTGATACTTGCGTCAAACTTCCGGCAGCACTGATGGCGAAAATAGAGATGGTGCTTGACGACGTGTTTGCAGCGTACAGATAACCGCCGCCCGGGTCAATTGCCAGCCCGTTCGGGTTAATGCCGTAACTGCTCGTTGGCGGGCCGGTCGATGTGAGTACTCCCGCATTCACACTGAATCCCAAGATAAACCCATCAGGCTCGCCTGAC
This sequence comes from uncultured Acidobacteriaceae bacterium, assembly GCA_963832755.1. Classification (GTDB taxonomy): domain Bacteria; phylum Acidobacteriota; class Terriglobia; order Terriglobales; family Acidobacteriaceae; genus Sulfotelmatobacter. Next base: position 362,644 of record CAWHVM010000002.1, read on the forward strand.
GCAGTGACGTAAAGATAGTTGCCTGACGGCGTCACCTGCATATTCAGCGGAGGCACCCCGACTGGAAATGGAGAACTTGGAATCTGGCTGAGCAGGCCAGTCGTGCTGTCGATCGAGAACACCGAAATGTTGTCCGATAATGTGTTCGCCACGTACAAGTACGCGCCGCCAGGGTCAATGGCCAGAAATTCCGGCTGCGAGGCGCTCGGTCCAACCGGCGTCCGCGGCATCTCGGTCAAAGAGCCGTCGCTGGCAATGTTGAACAGGGAAATGTCGTTTTCGAGTTGGCCCGGATTCGCCACATATAAGAACTTCCCCGAAGGATGGAGCACCGCGGAATGCGCCCCGTCGCCCACCGGATAGGGACTTCCCTGAATTTCCACCAGCACACCCGAGTTGGGGTCTTCCCGGTAGGCTATTACTTGATTCTCGGCCGGGATGGTGGCGTAAACGTAGTGGCTCACCGTGCTACCGCAGCTCACAAAACTGACCACGCCTGCGGCCACAAATACCAGGACCAATGCCTTCTGAAGCATCCGTGACTCCTGAGAGAATTTGAAAGCGATAAATAATCATACCGGGCTGGCGGCAAAACTCCAGCCGGTAAAGCATCCCCTATCATACGGTGACTGCGAAGAAAAAGGGGCCGCATCCGTTAAGCACGGTTCAGACCCACAAGGCACGGGACTTCAGAGACCCTCTGCTCACTTCTGATTCCTGGCTCACTCCTGCGATGCCACGCTCCTGAAACCAGGTTGCACGCGGTCTCTCCGCGCGGCCGTCCCAATCAACTTACCTTTTGGAGTCTAACCTTGCCGTTCCCCGCGCCCAAGCGCTTAATGCGCCGGACTCGGCCGGGGAGCGCCAGGAGGGTTTTCAGCCAGAGCGGCATCTTCGCCGCCGCGCAGAGACCGCAAAAACATCCGCAAGCGGTCGAGATACACATAGACGACCGGCGTGGTAAACAAAGTCAGCGCCTGGCTCACAATCAGTCCGCCAACAATCGTGATGCCAAGCGGCCGGTGCATTTCCGAACCGACGCCCGTGCCCAGCGCTAGCGGCAGACCTCCCAGCAAGGCAGCCATGGTCGTCATCATGATGGGCCGGAAGCGCAGCAGGCATGCCTCATAGATGGCGTCCGCCGGTTTCTTCCCTTGCGTGCGTTCCACTTCCAGCGCCACGTCGATCATCATAATGGCGTTCTTCTTCACCAGCCCGATCAGCAGGATGATGCCGATCGTGCCAATCACATTGAGTTCGTTGTGCGTCAGCATCAATGCCAGCAGCGCGCCCACGCCCGCTGAAGGAATCGTCGAGAGAATAGTAATGGGATGGATGTAGCTCTCATAAAGCACGCCCAGCACGATGTAGACAGCGATAAAAGCTGTGATAATCAGGTACTTCTCGCTCGAGAGCGAGTCCATAAACGCCGCCGCTGTGCCTTGGAAGCTTGTCTGAATCGTGCTCGGGAAGCCGATGGAATGCCGCGCGTTTTCGATGGCTAGAGTCGCTTCTCCAAGAGCGACTCCGGGAGCCAGATTGAATGAAATCGTGACCGACGGAAACTGGCTTTGGTGATTCACAGCCAGGGGTATGTTGGAGGGGGTAAAGTGAGTGAACGCCGCCAGCGGTATGGGTGTGTTGTTGGCCGAGCGCAAGTAAATATTCTGCAGCGCCTCGGTCGTCTGCTGGAACTGTGGCGCGACTTCCATGACCACGTGGTATTGGTTGAGCGGACGGTACATGGTCGAGACCTGCCGCTGTCCAAAGGCGTCGTAGAGCGCATTGTCAATGTCCGCGGCCGCCACTCCCAGTCGGCTCGCAGTGTCGCGGTCAATCACTAACTGCGCTTGTAATCCTTTGTCCTGCTGGTCTGTGTTTACGTCCTTCAGTTCTGGCAGGCGGCGCACTTTTTCCAGCAACAGCGGCGCCCAGGCATTGAGTTCATTCAAATCCTCGTCCTGCAGCGTGTACTGATACTGCGCATTGCTCTGCCGTCCGCCGATGGTCAGGTCTTGATAGGATTGCAGATAGAGCGTGGCTCCCGGCACCACCAACAGCTTGCCCCGCAGACGGTTGATCACATCATCCGCGCTGACGTTGGGGCAGGATTTCCAGAAGTGACGCGCCGGACAGTTGGATCGTTCCGCCAGCGGTTTCAGCATGATGAAGAACCGCCCCTGATTCGAAACCGTATTTCCTCCCGCGAACCCCACCACCGTGTTCACGGCCGGGTCGGTCATCACGATTCGCAGGTAGCGTTCCATCTTGTCGCGCATCGCCTGGAATGAGATGTCCTGCGCCGCCTGTACCGATCCTCCGATGCGCCCCGTATCCTGCTGCGGGAAGAAACCCTTGGGCACAACTTTGTAGAGATAAACACTGAGGCACGCCACCAGGATGGTGACAACCAGCGTTACGAACTGATATTGCAGAACCCACTTGAGCCCGTGGCGGTAAGCCGTCAGCGTCTTGTCAAACACCCATTCGCTGACGCGGTAGAATCGATTGTGGCGCTCATCCTTGACCGGCGGGCGCAGAAACTTGGCGCACATCGTGGGCGTCGTGGTCAGCGAAACCAGCAACGAAACTCCGATCGCCATGCTCAGCGTAACCGCGAACTCGCGAAACAACCTGCCCACAATCCCGCCCATCATCAACAACGGGATGAACACGGCTACCAGCGATGTGCTCATGGAAAGCACGGTAAACCCAATTTCCGAGGCTCCTTTGAACGATGCCTCCACCGCACCCATGCCGCGTTCTACATAGCGCGTGATGTTTTCCAGCACCACAATGGCATCGTCCACCACAAATCCCGTGGAAATCGCCAGCGCCATGAGCGACAGATTGTCCAGGCTATAGCCCAACAGGTACATGCCGCCGAACGTGCCCAGCAGAGAAAGCGGCACCGCGATGCTGGGAATCACCGTGGCCCGCACCGTTCGCAAAAAAGCGAACACCACCAGGATTACAAGAATGATGGAAATGATCAGCGTGGATTCAATGTCCTTCACTGAGGCGCGGACCGTGACCGTGCGGTCCATTACCACCTCCAGCTTGATGGCCGGAGAAATGGAGGACTGGAGATAAGGCATCAAGGCACGCACGCGGTCCACGGTCGCGATGACGTTGGCCCCCGGTTGCCGGAAAATGATGACCAGCACACCGGGTTTGCCATTGGCCAGCCCGATGTTGCGCACGTCCGCCACTGAGTCCTGCACATCCGCCACGTCCCCCAGCCGCACTGCGGCGCCATTGTGGTAGGCCACAATTAGCGGCCGGTATTCGTCCGCCGTAAAGAGTTGATCGTTGTCGTTGAAAGTCCAGGACGTGGTCTGGTTCGATACTTCTCCCTTAGCCTGGTTGGCGTTTGCCAGATTCAGCGCGTTGCGCACCGTGTCCAGTCCCACTCCGAGCTTGTCGAGCAGCATCGGATTGACCTCGGCCCTCACGGCTGGCGGCGCCGAACCGTAGGTGAACACTTGGCCCACTCCATTCACCTGCGAGAGCTTCTGCGCCAGAATGGAGTCGGAGGTGTCGTACAATCGCGCCACCGGAACCGTGTCCGAGGTGAGCGCCAGAATCAGGATGGGGGCGTCCGCAGGGTTGATTTTGCGATAGGTTGGATTGCTCGGCAGATTGGCGGGGAGTTGGCTGCGGGCCGCATTGATGGCCGCCTGCACATCGCGTGCCGCCGCATCAATGTTCCGGTTCAAATCAAATTGCAGCGCAATGCCGGTCGAGCCCAGTAGGCTCGATGAAGTCATCTGGTTCACGCCCGCAATGCGCCCGAACTGCCGCTCCAGTGGCGTGGCCACTGCCGAGGCCATCGTCTGCGGATCGGCGCCCGGCAACTGCGCGCCCACGCTGATCACGGGAAAGTCCACTCGCGGCAGCGAAGCCACCGGCAATAAACTGAAGGCAAGAATCCCAGAGAGCAGCAGCGCCGCTGCCAGCAGCGATGTGCCAATCGGTCGCCGGATAAATGGAGCCGAGATATTCATGCCTTAATTCAGCAAGTGGCGCAATTTGATTGTCATCCTGAGGCGGGCGTCTTTTGCCCGCCGAAGGACCTGGGCGAGCCGCGCGAAGTGTCGCGTTCTTTGCGACACAATAATCGCGCGTTTGGCTCGCATCCTTATCGCCCTAATCCGCCGGGAACTCATGCGGAATCGGATTGCCGATCCGGTACTTCTCAAACCTGTGCGCCAGCCGGTCAAACCACAGGTAAACCACGGGCGTAGTGTAGAGCGTGAGCAACTGGCTCAGAATCAAGCCACCCACAATGGTGATACCCAGCGGACGCCGCAACTCCGCCCCCGTTCCGGATATCAGCGCGAGGGGCAACCCACCAAGCAGCGCCGCCATCGTCGTCATCATGATGGGACGGAAGCGCAGCAAACACGCCTGAAAGATCGCTTCCTCCGGCGGCTTGTGCTCCTCGCGCTCGGCTTCGAGCGCAAAATCGATCATCATAATGGCGTTCTTCTTTACGATTCCGATCAGCAGAATGATGCCGATCAGCGCCACCACCGTCAGATCGTTGTGCGTGATCTGCAAAGCCAGAATCGCACCTACCCCGGCCGAGGGCAGCGTGGAGAGAATCGTGATGGGATGAATGTAGCTCTCATACAAAACTCCCAGCACGATGTACACCGTGATAATGGCGGCGAGAATCAGGAACGGCTCACTCGAAAGCGAATTCTGAAATGCCGCGGCCGTTCCTTGAAAGGCGGCGTGAATACTCGCCGGCAGCTGAATTTCCTTTTCCACTCCCTGGATCGCCCGCGTCGCATCTCCCAGCGAAGCTCCCGGAGCGAGGTTGAACGAAAGCGTCACCACTGGGAATTGTCCCTGGTGGTTGACCGCAAGCGGTGCACTGCCCGTTTTCATCCGCACAAAAGTGGAAAGCGGAACCGGGTTTCCGCTGGTGGTCGCCGTGGCCGCGTTGCCAGTAGGCGCGCCGGCATTCGGCAAAATGCTGGCCGGGCGAACGTATACGTCGTTCATCGCATCCGGAGTCTGGGCAAACGTCGGCAGCACTTCCAGCACCACGTGGTACTGGTTCAACTGCGTAAAGATGATGGAAACCTGCCGCTGCCCGAAGGCGTCATACAGCGTGTTGTCGATGGCCTGCGGAAGAATTCCCAGCCGTGACGCCGTATCGCGGTCAATGGTGAGGTCGGCTTTAAGTCCGCCATTGAGCTGGTCCGTCGCCACATCGCGCAGTGCCGGAGTTGCGCGCAGTCTCTCTACCAGCTTCGGTGTCCACTGCGCCAACTCTTGCGCGTCGGCGTCCTCAATCGAGTATTGGAACTCGGTGCGGCTCACCCGGTCCTCCACTGTCAGGTCCTGCACCGGCTGCATGTAGAGAGTGATTCCGTTCACACTTGCCAACTCGGGCTGCAGCCGCCGGATGATCGCAGATGCGTCGTCGTTACGCTCATCGCGCGGCTTCAGGTTGATCTGAATGCGGCCGCTGTTCGGAGTCGTGTTCGTGCCGTCCACGCCAATAAACGACGACAGGCTTTCCACATCCTTGTCTTTGAGGATCACCTTCGCCAGTTCCTGCTGGCGCTGCGACATCGCGTCAAAAGAAATATTGTCCGGAGCTTCTGAAATCCCCAGAATCACGCCCGTATCCTGCACCGGAAAAAATCCCTTGGGCACAACCACGTACATAACCAGCGTCAGCACCAGGGTCCCGAAGGTTACAAACAACGTTGCCGTTTGGTGCTTCAACACCCATTTCAAGGTGCGGCCGTAATATGCAATGACGCGGTTGTAATAATCTTCCGTGACCTCGTAGAAACGGCCCTTCTCGCCCTCCTTGCGGTGCTTAAGCAGTTTGGCGCACATCATCGGCGTCAGGCTCAGCGAAACCGCAGCCGAAACCAGAATGGTGACCGCCAACGTGACTGCAAACTCACGAAACAGCCGCCCCACAATATCGCCCATGAACAACAGCGGAATCAGAACGGCAATCAGAGAAACCGTGAGCGAGACGATGGTGAACCCAATCTGTCCCGATCCTTTGAGCGCCGCATCCAGCGGCGAATCCCCGGCTTCCAGATAGCGGTCGATATTCTCAATCATCACGATGGCGTCATCCACCACGAACCCGGTGGAAATAGTCAGCGCCATCAGCGTCAGATTATTAAGGCTGTACCCCAAAAGGTACATCACGCCAAACGTTCCCACGATCGACAGCGGAACCGCTACGCTGGGAATGCACGTGGCCCGCAGGTTTCGCAGGAAAAGAAAAATAACGATGACCACCAGCACAATGGTCAGCGCCAATTCGAACTCGACATCTTTGACCGACGCGCGGATGGTTGTGGTCCGGTCTGTGAGAATCTGCACCTTCACCGCCGACGGCAGCGACGCCTGCAAAAGCGGCAGCAACTTCTTGATCCGGTCGACTACGCTGATGATGTTCGCCCCAGGCTGCCGCTGGATGTTGACGATGACCGCCGGAGTCAGATTCATCCACGCCGCGAGCAGGTCATTTTCCGTGCCGTCAAACACATGGGCCACGTCGCTCAGCCGCACCGGCGCGCCGTTGTGATAGGCAATGACAACCGGCTTGTACTGAGCGGCGGACAAGAGCTGGTCGTTGGCGCCAATCGTATAAGACTGGCGCACTCCGTCGATCACGCCCTTCGCCTGATCCACGTTGGCCTGGGCCAGTGCCGTGCGGACATCCTCCAGGCTCAATCCATAGGAGGCGAGCGCCGTCGGATTTACCTGCACTCGCACCGCGGGCTTCTGCCCGCCGCTGATCGAAACCAGCCCCACTCCCGGCAATTGAGAGATTTTCTGCGCCAGAGCCGTATCGGCAAGGTCCTCAACCTTCGACAAAGCCAGGGAGTCCGAAGACATGGCCAGCGTGAGAATCGGAGCATCCGCCGGATTTACTTTGTTGTAAATCGGCGGATTCGGCAAATCCGCCGGCAGGTAGGTCGAGGCCGCATTCACCGCAGCCTGCACCTGCTGCTCTTCCACGTCGATATTCTGGTCGAGAGCGAACTGCAGCGTGATGACCGAACTGCCAAATGAACTCGTCGAGGTCATCTGGCTCAATCCCGGAACTTGCCCGAACTGCCGCTCCAGCGGCGAAGTCACCGACGACGCCATCACGTCGGGATCGGCCCCGGGATAAAACGTCACAACCTGAATTGTCGGGTAATCGACTTCCGGCAGCGCCGAGACGGGCAATTGCAGGAACGCGACCCATCCCACCAGCAGCACGCCCACCATCAACAGCGTGGTCGCCACCGGCCGCAGAATGAATAATCGTGAAGGACTCATGAAGCCGGAGTTCCTGATTTTGTGCTGCCGTTGGTTCCGCCCGCACTGTTGCCCGGGACGCTGGCGCGGAACTCGATCTTGCTGCCGGTTTGCAGTTTGTCCTGCCCGTCGGTCACCACCACGTCCCCGGGATTAAGGCCGCTGGCAATCGCCGTGGTATTGCCTTGCGCAACCGACACGGTCACCGTGCGCGCTTCAACCGTCTTATCCGGTTTCACCAGATACACAAAAGTTCCCTGCGGACCACGCAATATCGCCGCTGAGGGCAACACCGTGCTGTTCTTTCGCGTCTCCAGCAGCAGGTTCGCATTCACAAACTGGTTGGGCCAAAGCTGATTGTCTTTGTTATCGAACACGGCTTTCAGCTTGGCGGTTCCCGTCGTCGGATCGATCTGGTTATCAATCGTCTGCAATTTGCCCGTCGCCAGTTTGGTCTGATCGTCGGGGCTGTAAGCCTCCACCAGCAGCGTCGAGTTCTTCATGTGTTGCGCCACCGTCGGCAGTTCATCCTCGGGCAAAGTAAAAATCACCGCAATCGGCTGCAACTGTGTGAGGATCAGCATCGGATTCGTGTCGGCCGCGTGCACAATATTTCCCGGATCTACCTGCCGCAATCCCACGCGCCCGGTAAATGGCGCCGTGATGTTGCAATAGATAAGTTGCAGCTTGGCGTTGTCGATCTGCGCTTGATCCGTGCGCACCTGCCCGTCAAGCTGGTCCACCAACGACTTCTGCGTATCTACCTGCTGCTGCGCAATGCTTCCCGAGGGAATCAAAGTGGTATAGCGGTCAAGGTTCAATCGAGCATCGCGCAGCGTCGCCTGATCCTTAAACAGCTGCGCCTGCATCTGCTCTAGTTGCACTTGGTAGGGGCGCGGATCGATCACGATCAGCAGATCGCCTTCCTTCACGACCTGCCCCTCCTGAAAATTGACGCGCATGATCTGCCCGTCGACCCGGCTCTTGATATTCGCCGTGTAGAACGCCGTCACTGACCCCAACCCGACTAAATACACAGGCATGTCTTGCTTTTGCACCGTGGCCACAGCTACTGAAACCGTATGCGGGCCCGCGGCTTGCGCCCTCTGTTTGGGGTCGCCGTTGCTGCAGCCGGAAAAGAACGCGCAAATCAAACCCAGCGCCACGGCCAAAAGCCAAAGCCGCGAGCGCGAGGCAAACACAGGTTTTTCCTGCGGAGAACTTGAATCGATCATTTTCACAGTTTTATTCGATTGCACCTTTCCACAAGGTCGGCGTAGGACAGGCAATTTGTTAGACGTATCCATTTTCGATTCGGTTGCGGCTGCTGCGCAAGGGAAAGGCAGTAAATCAGCTTACTAAAGGTCCATCCCGCTGGAGACGATCAAGTAGAAACCCGAACGCAAATGTAATTGTAAAACCGCATAAAACCAGCATCAACTGTGGCGCTGCGCAGGTCAAGGCCGCAGCGAAAGTTTTACAATTCTTTACGCGCTGATTTGCCCCGTGTCCTCTGTGTTCCCTGTGGTGAAGGGTTTGACTTTGCTTTGCAATTGCTTACCAGCCGGTGGAATGCAGCGCCGGATGCCGCGCCTCATAATCCGCAATCTCCGCCTCATGTTGCAAGGTAAGCCCAATATCATCCAACCCATTCAGCAAACAATGCCGCACAAATTCATCGACCGCAAACTGAGCGCGAAACCCCTGCTCGTCCCGCACCTCGCACTGCTCCAGATCAATGGTGAGTTGGTAATCATTAACCTCAAAGGCGCGCCGCATCAACTCGGCAACTTCATCTTCGCTCAAGCGCACCGTGAGGAAGCCGTTCTTCGTGCTGTTATTGGCAAAGATGTCGGCAAACGAAGACGAAATCACAGACCGGAATCCGAAATCGGCCAGCGCCCAAACCGCATGCTCCCGCGAAGAGCCGCAGCCAAAATTCTTCCCCGCAACCAGAATGCTGGCGCCCGTATAACGCGGCTCATCCAAAATAAACCCGGCGTTCTTCTTCCCATCCGCCGCGAACCGCCAGTCATAAAACAAAAACTGCCCAAAGCCGGTCCGCTCAATCCGCTTCAAAAACTGTTTAGGGATGATCTGGTCAGTATCAACATTGATCCGCTCCAACGGCGCCACACGCCCAAGATGCTGCCGAAATGACTGCATTAGATCCCCCTGTGTCCTCCGCGGCCTTTCTCCGCGCTTTCCGCGATTAAGCTCTTCTTACCGAAACTTCCACTCCCGCACATCCGTAAAGTGCCCCGCAATCGCCGCCGCCGCCGCCATCATCGGACTCACCAGATGCGTCCGCCCACCCCGCCCCTGCCGCCCTTCAAAATTCCGATTGCTGGTAGAAGCACACCGCTCCCCCGGCTGCAAAATATCCGGATTCATTCCCAAACACATCGAGCATCCCGACTCTCTCCACTCAAATCCGGCATCCAGAAAAATCTGGTGCAGTCCTTCCTGCTCCGCCGCCCGCTTCACCGTCTGCGATCCCGGCACCACCATGGCGCGGACCTTCGCACTCACACGATGTCCCTTGGCAACCCGCGCCGCCGCCCGCAAATCTTCCAGCCGCGAATTCGTGCACGACCCAATAAACACCCGGTCGATCCCAATATCTTCAATGCGCTTCCCCGGCTCCAGCCCCATATACTGCAAAGCTAGCTCAGTAGCGCGCCGCTCTGCCTCTCTCAAGCTACCAATCTCCGGCACGCGCCCGGTCACCGGCGCCACCATCCCCGGATTCGTACCCCAAGTCACAAACGGCGAAAGCTGCCCCGCATCCATCTCCACAATCTCGTCGAACCGCGCGCCTTCATCCGTAGGCAAGCCGCGCCAATATTCGACCGCCCGATCCCACTCCTCATCCCGCGGAGCAAACCGCTTCTCCTTCACATAAGCAAAAGTAGTTTCATCCGGACCAACCATCCCAGCCCGCGCGCCCGCCTCAATGCTCATATTGCACAGCGTCATGCGCCCTTCCATCGAGAGCCCCCGCACCGCTTCCCCGCAGTATTCCATCACATGCCCGGTAGCGCCGTCGGTGCCGATCTGCCCAATGATGCCGAGCGCCAAATCCTTAGCACTCACGCCCTCCGCCAACCGCCCACGCACCTCGATCTTCATCGTCCGAGGCTTCTGCTGCGCCAGGCACTGCGTAGCCAGAACGTGCTCCACCTCCGAAGTTCCAATGCCAAAAGCCAATGAACCGAACGCCCCATGCGTGCTGGTATGGCTGTCGCCGCAAACAATCGTCATCCCCGGCTGCGTAAGCCCCAGCTCCGGCCCGATCACATGCACAATCCCCTGCTCCGGAGAATCCATATCAAACAGCCGCACGCCAAACTCTTTGCAGTTAGCCTGCAAAGCCGCAATCTGCTTCGCAGCAATCAGATCGGTAATCGGAGTCCCGCGCGGCTCAGTAGGAATGTTGTGATCCACAGTAGCCACAGTCCGCGCCGGTCGACGAACCGTCCTTCCTGCAACTCGTAAGCCTTCAAAAGCCTGCGGCGAAGTAACCTCATGCACCAGATGCAGATCGATGTAAATGATCGGAGAGCGCCCGCCCGGCAGCGCCACCAAATGCGCATCCCAAATCTTCTCGAAAAGTGTTTTCTCTGCCGCCATAGGTGTATGAACGTTAAGTTTTTCACACCCGGGTAAGCTCGAGCAATACCGTGTGGGAGATCTCAGGCGCGGGTGCCCCATCCTTGCCGCATTCTCCGCCGCGAAGATCGCTTCTGACGATGGGCGGCAAGGGTGGGGATTTTGACTTCGCAGTTCTTACCCCCGGATCGTCATTCCTGCGTTGTCATCCTGAAGGAGCGCGTTCTTCGCGCGACCGAAGGACCCCTGCAATCCCTACGCCACCACTCCCGTCGCACGCCAACGTTGCATGGCTGGATCGAGGTAAAACTGAAAGAAGTGCAGAGATGCCTTTTTCACAGTCCCACTGTGACATCTAACCTTGCACCCAAAACAAGATGAGCAGACCATAGTGAAGGCCGAAGCAGTATAGAGTGGTATTGCCGGACGCCAAAAAGCAGACCTAAGTGCTTTGTTGTCAAGATTTTGCCCGTAAGCCATTGAAAACAAAGATGCTTTTCGCGGTTTGCGCATTGCACTCGCGGAAACCCGCATGAATACTGGCGATGGGCGATATAGGGGGTGGGGGGTACAGACCGGGCAGATCCCTGACAAGGCATCGCAGAAGATGATTCAACTCGATCGTCACTCAAGCCAAAAAATATTTTCGTGGGCAGAAATTCACAGGTTGGCCCTTGCAGGCAGGTTTTCAATCGACAATCGTAACTCGGAAATCGGCAATCGTCCGTCGAGCACCGCAGAAAGCGGTCAGCCTTAGTGCGGCAGCTTGAACTTCACCGTGATCTGCGTCTGGATCTCAAGTGGTTCGCCGTCGAGCAGATACGGTTTGTACTTCCACTGCTTCACGGCCTCCACCGCGGCGTGCGCCAATTGCACATCTCCACTGAGAACCTTCACCGCTGTGATGTTGCCGCTCTTTGAGATCGTCGCCTCAAGCTCAACCGCACCTTCAGCCCGCCTCTGCAGCGCGGTCACCGGATACTGCGGCGGAATCTCCTTCACCAGCAATCCCCGCGAAACTCCCTGCGAAACATGCACAACCTGAAGCACGGGAGTCGGAGCTTTGGCGCCGCTCATCAGACCGGGAAGCGCCGCGCCATTTCCGCCAGAAGCAATCCCGTTCAGGCTCGGAGCTGGCGCATCAGCGGCAGCGACCGATTTCGCCGCCGGCTGAGAACCACCACCTTTAATCACAATCGGCTGAGCAGCCGCCTTTACCGCCGGTGCTTCCGTTGCGGGCGTCGCAGCCGCCTTCATTGCTCGCGCTTCCTTTGCCGCAGCTTTGTTTGCCGTAGCTTTGTTCGTCGCTACAGTGGAATCTGGAACGTCTGGAGTCGGCGAGTCCGCGGAAGATGAGTTGGAAGACGGCATGACAGAATCCGCGCTCGGCGTAGGCTGCGGAACTTTGGCAGCGGTCGTCACCGGTTTCGTGGCAACGCGCGTGAAAGGAGTTGCGGCCCCGCTTGAGCTTACCCACTGCATCCACACTGCGTAGCCAACAGCCGCAACCAGTAACACCGCCGCTACTGCCAACAGTATCTTCTTGCTTCCGCCGGGCTTGGAGGCGCTCTCAACCGTGCCTCCCAGTGTGAATGAAGTTGCAGGCACAGGCGTCTTTTCGACTGAACCGCTGTCGCTAGCCGCTGCCATCTCAACCGGACTCTCTGGTTCCGAGACAACGGACGACGACTTCGGCTCAATCGCTACCCCGGGTTTCGACTCGCGGGCTCGAGCAGGGGCACTCGCCGCTCTCGTTCCAAACGCTCCCGAACTCGGCGACTGTTTAAGTGTCTGTGACGAGATTTCTGGCTGGCTGGCCGCGCTCTTTACCTCGGGAGGAACGATCGAAGGCGCAGTTATGTCCTCATTCGCTTCGTCCAGAATGTCAATTTCATTCTCCGTGATTTCGTCGGGAACAGAAGCTACAACCCTCGGCTGCGCTGGCTTGAATGTTGGAATGCTCGCCGAGCCTGGCAGTGAAGGCGTCAGGGCCGCTGCCGCGCCCGCAGAAGATGTTGTTGAAATTGCGCGTCGTGGCACCAGCTTCGGAGGCGCTGCCGCCGGCGCTGCGGGCTTCACGGCTGCGCTTGCCGCTCCTGGCACGGGTTTTGCCGCTTCGCTCTTGCGCAACAGTCCGCGCGCAACTCGTAGCGTGCCTTTCGCCTGCTCCACATTCACCGGCTTGGTGAGAACCAGGTTGGCGCCGATGCGGAAAGCCTTCGCCACTCCCGCTTGCCCTTCAACCACGGCAACCGCTAGAGACGAATGGTTGTTAGGCGCGTTGCGGGCGCTCTTGAACAGCAACGTCGCGTTCTGTTCGTTATCGCAGTCCACCACCACGGCGTCGAAGTGCTCGCCCATCAATTTCTTAACCGCAGCGAAAGGCTCTGTGCAGGGAACAACGGAGAAATCCAGCTCGCTGAGAACCTGCGTTACGGTGCGAGCCGTTTTCTCATCGGGACAGAATAAGAGCGCTTGGTAACCCATACTGAGGTCATCGTAGGTACACCCGTAAGCCTCATCAAGTTACTGTGGTACCCGCACCTGAGGCGGTTTGGCTTGCCAGAGTGGGCTTTTCAGAGCCTCATTCAGTCCGAAATGCGCCACGGAGGCACGGGAGACGCGGAGAAGGCCTTTGACGAATTCCTCTGTTGTCTCCGTGCCTGCGTGGTAGTTTGCCGACGGCGGATACAATACCGTCTCATGCGCATCCCGCTATGGCTCAAGGTTGTCTGGACCGCGTGCGTAATTGCGTGGGTGCCTTTGTACTGGCGACAGTACGGAGTGCAAAATTTCCTTTTCTTCTGCGATCTCGGCAATTTCTTCATTGCCGCCGCCCTCTGGCTCGAGAGCCCGCTCCTGTTTTCCTGGCAGGCAAGCGGGCTGCTGCTATTCCAGAGTCTGTTCACCATCGACCTGGCAAGCGCTCTGGTAAGTGGACATCACCTGATTGGCGGAACGGAATTCATGTTCGACGCGAATGTTCCGCTGGGGATTCGGCTGCTTAGCCTGTTTCACGTAGTGACGCCGCCGTTGCTTCTGTGGGCGATTTGGCGTTTGGGCTACGACCGGCGAGGTTGGAAGTATCAAACCCTGACCGCGTGGATTGTGGTTCCGATCAATTACTTCTGGCGTCCGCAATACGATGTGAACTGGGCCCGTGGTCCTTTTTTTCACGAACAGCACACGATGCCCGGAATCGTATATCTTCTGGGATACTTGATCGTTGTTCCCGCTGTTGTTTACTTTCCGACGCACCGGTTTCTGCTCTTGCTGGCGCAACGCTGGCGAGCAAAATCGTAATCTGAAGCCTCAGTTTTCGCTCGGCCGCATCCGTCCGCTGCGCACGTAACGTTCATGCCAGCTCAGGCTCTCGCGCAGCAGGTGCGGAGTATGTTTGCCGTAGGAGAGCCGTTCCGAGCGCTCCTGGTAATCGCGCAGAAGGGAACGATAGTCCGGGTGCGCGCATTTTTCGATGATGACCTTGGCTCGTTGCCGCGGGGATAGGCCTCTCAGGTCGGCAAGACCCTGTTCGGTTACAACCACGTCCACGTCGTGTTCGGTGTGGTCCACATGCGACACCATGGGCACGATCGTGGTGATGTCGCCTTTCTGTGCGGTTGACGGCGCCATGAAAATCGCCAAATAACCGTTGCGGGCAAAATCGCCCGATCCTCCAATGCCGTTCTGAATTCGCGATCCCATCAGATGGGTGGAATTCACGTTGCCGTAGATGTCGGCTTCGATCATTCCATTCATGCCGATCACGCCCAGCCGCCGGATAATTTCCGGATGATTGGAAATTTCCTGCGGCCGAAGCACAATGCGCTCGCGGAAGTGCACCATCTCCGTGTTGATCTTCGCCCCCATCTCCGGGCTAAGAGAAAACGCCGTCGCCGAAGCGCAGGTCAGCTTGCCGCTGCGCAGAAGTTCGATCATGCCGTCCTGAATGACCTCGGTATACGAAGTCAGATTCTCGAAATTCGCTTCCAGCAAGCCGAACAGCACGGCATTGGCAATGTTGCCCACGCCCGATTGCAGCGGCAGTAACGAAGGTGGAATGCGTCCTTTCTTTACTTCCCATCCCAGAAACTCCAGAATGTGGCCGGCAATCAGGCGCGAGGTAATGTCCGGCGCCTTGAACGAGCTGTTGCGGTCGGGAGAATCGGTGAGCACCACTGCGGCGACCTTCTCCAGCGGAAGGTGAAGATAAGGAGTGCCGATCCTTTGCCCTGTGTGCACCAGCGGAATCGGCTGCCGGTTCGGTGGCGGTTGCAACCCGTAGTAAATGTCGTGCATGCCCTCGAGTTCGGCTGGCTGCCAGGCGTTCACTTCGACAATCACTTTCTCCGCCTGCTCGATCCACGTCCGGTTGTTGCCCACCGAGGAACTTGGAACCAGACGCCCGTCTTCGAGAATTGCCGTGACCTCGACCAGCGCCCAGTCCATCTTGCCCAGGAATCCGTACTCGACATACTGGGCAACGTGGCCGAGGTGGATATCCATATAATCCATCTCGCCGGCGTTGATTCGCTTGCGCGTCTCCGGATCGGACTGGTAGGGCAGCCGGAGATTGATTCCGCCGGCCATAGCCAGCGCGCCGTCCAACTCCGGTCCAGTTGAAGCGCCGGTGAAAATGCTGACCTGAGCTTTTTCGCCGCGCAGGTTGGCGTCCGAGATGCGCCGCGCCAACGCCAGCGGCACAGCTTTCGGATACCCCGCGCCGGTAAACCCGCTCATACCGATGCGAGTGCCGAACTCGATGAGTGCCGCAGCTTCGTCGGCGCTCATGATGCGGGACGCCAGGTTGGAATTCAAAACTCGTGTAGTAACGCAGGGAAGTGTGGCCATGATTCTTGATCTCTCGCGATAGCCAGATGGCTAGAGAGGCTATGATGCCACTGTCTACAGGGCTCGCCTGTGATTCCGGTCACAAGGTGTAGTGATACGCAAACCGGCGAGCCTCATTCTTTCGATTGGGGCGAAGAAGCATCCTTATTCTTTACTTCAGGCGCCGTCAACGGCTTGTCCTGCCGCGAGTCGATTATCTCCTTCATCGCATCTTTTCTCGACGCTGGGTCCCCGCTCAAATAGAGGGTCTGGGACGGCTTCGCAAGATTGGTCCCGGAGTCCTCCACAAAATTCATGATGCGCAGCAGCAACTCTTCGCGGACGGCGGCGAATTCATCGAAATCACGTGTCATCACGTAGCACAAAAGCTCCACGTTAATAGCACTCGCCGCCAGCTCGGTAAGCCGCACGCGAATTGTGCTCTTCTCAATCTTGGGATGGCCGGACAAAACGCTGCGGATTTCCGAAAGCACATAGCGCAGATAGTCGGCCGATGTGTCCAGGTGCAGGCCGAGCACGGTCTTGAAAAGAATCTTGTCGCGCCGGCTCAGGTTCTCGACATTAATGGTCGCAACCGTGCCATTAGGGATGGCCAGCAACGTTCTCTCCTCGGTGCGCACTCGGGTTGAGCGCAGGCCGATATCCTCGACCGTCCCCGTGCGGTCGCCGAACTTGCAAACATCGCCCACACGAAAGACTTCATCCCCTAGCACCGCAACGCCGCCGAATAGATTCGCGATGGTCTGCTGCGCGCCGAAGCCAATGGCAAGCGTGCCAATGCCAACGCCCGCCAGCGCCGTGCTCATATTGAAGCCGAGCACGCTCAGGATGAGGAACAGCCCCGCCGCGAAAACAATCGCTTTGATGATCCGCTCGCCCAGCAACATCAGCGAGCCGGTGCCGGAGTGGCCGTGGGCGAGAGCCCGCTTTCGCACACCCTGCAGGAACCAGCGGACGACCCGCCATAGAATCCAAAACGTGCCAAAAATAACGGCAACTTCAACCACCTGGAAGTAGTAGTGCCGCTGCAGCAGGGGCATGCCCAGGTAGCGTTCCAGAATCCGGTGAATGATGGTTCCGGCGAGAAGCCACGCAGGCGCCGAAACCGAGCGCCAATGAACCAGTTCAATATCCCCGTGTCTCCGCGCCCACCACCGCAAAGGAATTTGCAGCACTACCAACACCAGCCACGCAGCCGCCGCGGCCACCGGAACCAGCAGCAGCAAAGCCAGCCATTGCCACAGCGGCATGCCGCCCAACTCATGCTTCACCGCCCACTGCGGCAATCGCGATTCCACCTGCCGCGCCTGGACCTGATCGTAGAGTTCGGGAAGTTTCTCCAACGTGTCGGAAGAGATCAGCCAGATTTTCCCCGCACTAGGATCGGAAACGCGGACCAGTTCCAGATCCGCTTCCGCATCGCCCGACGACATGCTGCCCAGCTTCTGCCGGCCGGGCGGAACGCCTTCCTGCAGCACGCCTTCCGGCTGTGTACTGCCCAGCGGGCCGGAATACGCGCGATCCATCACTTCTTTCAGTTGCTCTGCCGCGGTCTCGCCTTCGCTCTGGCGGCGTGCTGCGCTCATCTGCAGATATTGAGCTGCGATGCTGTAGTTGCCTTTTTCCGCCTGCTGCAGAAATCCGTAGACCGTACCGTACGGCGTATTGCGGCCCAGCGGGTCCGTCCGGGTTGCGGGAGAACTGCTGGGAGGCGCCGTTCCTTGCAGGATTTGCGTTAGCGGGCTCTGCGCCGCGAGCGGCAGCGAAGCCGCGAGCGCCAGGGCGAGGAAGACAATTCCTTTCGAGAATTTGAACATGGAATTCTTTCCCAGCTTACGCGCGCCGGGGACGATATACGTGCGTGCTCGTGCCAAAGAAAACTTCGGCAGCTTCCATCACCGTCTCGGAAAGCGTGGGATGCGGATGAATGCTCATCGCCACATCGCGCGCCTGCGCAGCCATTTCGACGGCCAGCACGCCCTCGGCAATCAGTTCGCCCGCGCCGATGCCGACAATCCCCACGCCCAGCACGCGTTCGGTGTGCGGATCGATGAGCAGCTTGGTCATGCCTTCCGGACGGTCCAACGTGATCGCACGGCCCGATGCGGCCCAGGGAAACTTCGCAACCTTGATCTCGCGATTTTCTTTTTCCGCCTGAGTTTCGGTGAGGCCGCACCAGGCAACTTCCGGATCGGTGAATACCACCGCCGGAATCGCGGCCGGTTCGAACGCGACCTTGTGCCCGGCGATGGCTTCGACCGCAGTGCGTCCCTCATGCGAAGCCTTGTGTGCCAGCATAGGCTCGCCGACCACATCGCCGATCGCGTAAATGGCGGGATCGGTCGTCTGCAGTTGCTTGTTGACCTCGATGAATCCGCGCGGGTCGACCCGCACTTGCGTGTTTTCGAGGCCGGGGATCTCCGAGTTCGGCTTGCGCCCGACCGAAACCAGCACGCGATCAAAAACTTTTTGCCGGTCGTTATCCTGCACCGCCGCGCCTTCGAAAGTCGCACGAATTCCAGCGCCATCCTCTTTCAGTGAGGCAACGGTAGTGTTGAGCAGAATTGTGTCGAACATTTTTTCCAGGCGTTTGTGTAGCGGCAGAACCAGATCGCGATCCGCTCCGGGAAGCAGTCCGGGCAGCATCTCCACCACCGTGACGCGCGTTCCCAGCGCCGCGTACACCGAACCAAGCTCCAAGCCAATGTATCCGCCGCCGACCACGAGCAGACTGCCGGGGATGTCTTCAAGATTGAGCGCTCCGGTCGAATCCATCAGCCGCGGAGAATCCAGCTTAAGCGCCGGGATGATCGCGGGCCGCGAGCCCGTCGCCAGAATGATGCGATCGAAACTGAGAACTGTTTCGGTGGTGTCAGCTTTGCTGATTCGCAAAGTGGTGGAGTTTTCAAATGCCGCACGACCTCGAATGTATTCCACGTGCCGCTGCTTCGAGAGAATTCCCAATCCTCCCGTGAGCTTCTTGACCACGCTCTCTTTCCACGAGCGCAACCGCGCCAGATCGATCTTAGGCGAAGAAAATTCGATGCCCCAGTTCTTGGCCTGCTCCGATTCTTCAATCAGCTTGGCGACGTGCAGCAGCGCCTTCGAAGGAATGCAGCCGCGGTAAAGGCACACACCGCCGGGATTCAACTCGGGGTCGATCAGCGTAACTTGCATCCCGAGATCGGCGGCGAGAAAGGCAGCAGCGTAACCGCCAGGACCTGCACCGACTACGGCAATGCTGGAGGAGGAAGTTTCAGGCATAAGGTCCGAAAGGGTTTCCGAGTGAGAATCTAAGAGTCGTTAGCATTCGATCAGGCAGCAGGCGAACCAAACAATTTCGCGATTTCCTGATTCCCGCACTCGTGGGCCAGCATTTTGAATGATTTTCCATGAGCATCTTTCGCGGCGCGAAGCGCAGGGAAGCGGCCGATGAAGCGCTTAACCCACTCCACATCCCCTTGTCGTATCGCATGCGCAAAGTCGTCCAGTTCAATCCCAAGGAACCCGCCCATCTCTCGCAGATATTCAATTGCCCAGCCCGCGGGAGTTGCCCCGAATTGACCGTCAGCAGCATTGACGTCCGCACCTTGTCTCACTAATTCCTCAACCACGGAGCGATGGCCGCCAAAGGCCGCATAGTGAATGGCCGTCGCGCCCGTCTCATCCCGCTGGTTGATTACTTCGGCGTGGCCGTGAACAACGGTGCTGACCTCGCCAAGATCCCCCCGCTTTGCGGCTTCTATCAACCTCTCGAACGCACTCATCGAATAGCTCCCCACTCTGCTTCATCCTTGCACCGAAAGCAAGAAAGGCTGCTCGAATGCTTCCGCCACCCAGCGTAGAAAACGCGCGGCGTCCGCTCCGTCAATCAGGCGATGATCGTAGGAGAGCGAGAGCGGCAGAATCAACCGCGGCTCGAACTTTCCGCCAATCCACTCCGGCTCCATGCGCGAACGCGAAAGTCCGAGAATCGCAACTTCGGGATGATTCACAATCGGCGTAAAGGCCGTGCCGCCGATGCCGCCAAGATTGGTAATGGTAAAGCTGCCGCCTTCCATGTCGGCAATCGTGATTTTCTTCTCGCGCGCCTTCTGCGAAAGTTGCGACAACTCCACCGCCAGCCCCACGATATTTTTCTTGTCCACGTCGCGGATCACCGGAACCAGCAGGCCGCGATCCGTATCCGCCGCAACTCCGATGTGGATGTATTGCTTGTAGACGATTTCTTCCTTCTCCATATCGATGCTGGCATTGAATTGCGGAAATACCTTCAACGCCGCCGCACAAACTTTCAAAGCGATCGCAGTCACGGTCATCTTGCCGCCGGCCTGCTCGGCCTTGGGAGCGAAACGCGCGCGCAACTGTTCGAGTTCGGTGATGTCGGCGCGGTCGTGCTGCGTGACGTGCGGAATCGTGTTCCAGGATTCCGCCAGATGTTCTGCCGTCTTGCGGCGCACTCCGCGCATAGAAACGCGCTCGATTTTTCCCCACTTCGCAAAGTCAGGCAGCTTGGGTTCGATGAAATGTCCGGCGCGCGGCGGGGCCTGCGCGGCTGTGGCGGCGGCCGTCACCAAGGCCTTGGCGTAGGCTTTGACGTCGTCTTCACTGATGCGTCCGCCGGGACCGGTTCCCTTGACTTCATAAATGTCGACGCCGATTTCGCGGGCCAACCGCCGCGTGCTCGGAGCCGCGGGAACCGGGTCGCGATGCTCGGTTCCGGCAACCTTGCCCAATTGCGCGGGCATGGAGAACGCCGTCGGCTGCAGCCGAGGCTGGTCGGGAGGCAGCGCCTGCTCCTCAGTCTTGCCCTCGGCGCGAATCGCAGCCTGAAAAGCCAGCCGTGCTCCGTGCTGCCCGGTGACGTGTTCGACGGGCTTGCTCGGCGGACGAACGGCCTCAGCCTTCGATGGCCCCGCGCCCTGCAAAGAGAAAATCACCTGCCCAACTTTAATCTTCTCGCCTTCCTTGACCTTCACTTCTTTCACAACGCCGCTTACCGTAGAAGGAACTTCAACCACGGCCTTGTCGGTCTCCAGTTCCAGCACCGGCTGGCCTTCCGAAACCTTGGCGCCGGGAGCGATCATCAACCGCACCAGATCGCCTTCCGAAATGTTTTCTCCAAGTTCCTGCAGACGAAACTCGCTGGCTGGCGGCATGTCGGTTGATCGAGTTCGCTGCGGCGCGGGCTCAGATTCTGTTTGCGCTACGCGAGCCGGCTGCGGTTTAGCCACCGCCGCGGTTGCGGCAGAGGAGGATTGCGTCGGCTGTCCCTTCTCGATAAACTTCGCCTTTTGTCCCTGACGCGGAGTTGGTTTCGCGTCAGCAGTAGGTGCGCCATTACTCTCCGCGGTAAAAACCACCTGCCCGACTTTGATCTGGTCGCCTTCCTTAACCAGAATGTCCTTCACCGTCCCACTCACCGACGAAGGCACTTCCACCACCGCTTTATCGGTTTCGAGTTCCATCACCGACTGGCCCTCGCTCACCGTCGCGCCGGGCGCAATCATCAGGCGCACCAGGTCGCCCTGTTCAATGTTCTCGCCAAGTGCGGGGAGTTTAAATTCGATCACCGATTCCATTCCTCTGTGCTGCCAGATTCCTCCGCGTCCTCCGCGGCATTTCTCAGCGCACTCCGCGTTTAGGCTTTTCGCCGCGGCCGCCCCGCACAAAATGGTGCCCGTTAACTCGTAGCCGGGTTCAATTTCTCCGCATTAATCCCCAGATCGCCGACCGCCTGTTTTAATATTTCCACGCTGATTTTCTTTTCCCGCGCCAGCGCACCGAGCGTGGCCAGCACAATGTGCTTCGCGTCCACTTCGAAAAAGTCGCGCAATGCTGCCCGGCTTTCGCTGCGCCCAAAGCCGTCGGTTCCCAGCGCCACCAGTTGTCCCGGCACCCACTTCGCCACAGATTCCGGCAGCACCTTCATGTAATCGGATGCCGCAATGAACGGCCCCGGCGCTTCCTTTAGAGTCCCGGTGACGAATGGAACCCGCGGCGATTCCCCGGGATGTAGCATGTTCCAGCGTTCGCAATCGTTGGCGTCGCGGTAGAGTTGTTTGTAACTGGTAACGCTCCAAACATCAGCGCCCACGCCGTATTTCTCTTTCAGAATCGTCTGCGCTTTCAGCACTTCGTACATGATGGTTCCACTTCCCAGCAATTGCACGCGCAGCTTGGCATCCGGCGCGTCCGCTTCATTAAAGCGGTAGAGCCCGCGCAGCACGCCTTCGCGCACGTGTTCGCCCTTTGGCATCTCCGGCATATGCAGCGGCTCGTTGGTCACCGTCAGGTAATAGAAAATCGATTCCTGATCCACGTACATCCGCTTGATGCCATCCTGAATAATGATGGCAATCTCATACGCAAACGCCGGATCGTACGCCAGCAGATTCGGCACCGGCAGCGCGAGCACATGGCTGTGCCCGTCCTGATGCTGCAAGCCTTCGCCGGCCAGCGTAGTTCGCCCCGCCGTTCCGCCAACCAGAAATCCGCGGCAGCGCATATCGGCCGCCGCCCAAATTAAATCGCCAATCCGCTGGAACCCGAACATCGAGTAATAAATAAAGAATGGGATCGTGTTGATGCCGTGATTCGCATAAGCCGTGCCCGCCGCAATCAACGAGCACATCGATCCCGCTTCGGTAATTCCTTCTTCGAGAATCTGTCCGTTTTTCGCTTCCTTGTAATAAAGAAGCGTGTCCATGTCGACCGGCTCGTAGAGTTGTCCCACGCTCGAATAAATCCCGACCTGCCGGAACAACGCCTCCATGCCGAAGGTGCGAGCCTCGTCAGGAATGATGGGCACAATCAGCTTGCCCAACTCCGGATCGCGCAGCAGCTTCGCCAGTAGCCGCACAAAAACCATGGTGGTCGAGGCTTCGCGTCCCTCGGTGCCTTTGTAGAATTCCTCAAAATACGACTCGGGCACAGACTTCAGTGGGGTAGCCTGCACCTTGCGCTGCGGCATGTATCCACCAAGCTGTTGCCGCCGCGCCTGCATGTACTTGATTTCGGCGCTCTCGTCAGACGGCCGGTAAAACGGAGCGTTGTGCAGTTCTTCATCCGGAATCGGAATCCCGAATCGTGATCGGAAAAGTTCCAACTCATCCTCATTCAATTTCTTTTGCTGGTGAGTAATGTTCTTGCCTTCACCCGCTTCACCGAGGCCGTAACCCTTAATAGTTTTAGCCAGGATGATCGTCGGCGACCCCACATGATCCACCGCGGCCCGGTAAGCCGCATGCACCTTGATCGGATCGTGCCCGCCCAGCCGCATGCGCGCCAGCTGCTCGTCAGAAAGATGCTCCACCATCTTCAGCAAGCGCGGGTCGGTGCCGAAAAGATTCTGCCGGAAGTAAGCTCCGCTCTCGACAAAATACTTCTGATATTGTCCATCACTGATTTCTCCCAAACGCCGTACCAGCAGCCCATCACGGTCGGCGCGAATCAGGCTGTCCCAATCCGTGCCCCAGATCACCTTGATGACATTCCATCCCGCGCCGCGAAAAATCGCCTCCAATTCCTGAATAATCTTTCCGTTGCCGCGCACCGGACCATCCAGCCGCTGCAAGTTGCAGTTCACCACAAAAATCAAATTATCCAGATTCTCGCGCGAAGCCAGCGTGATCGATCCCAGCGCCTCCGGCTCATCCATTTCGCCGTCGCCCAGAAACGCCCACACCTTGCCGCCGCGCGACTGCTTCAGCCCGCGATTCTCCAGATACCGGATAAAGCGCGCGTGATAGATCGCCTGGATCGGCCCCAGTCCCATCGAGACCGTGGGAAACTCCCAGAAATTCGGCATCAGCCACGGATGCGGATACGAACTCAGCCCACCCCCGGGCTTCAACTCGCGCCGAAAATTCTCCAGCTTCTCTTTCGGAATGCGCCCCTCAAGATAAG
The DNA here is from genome assembly GCA_963832755.1 of uncultured Acidobacteriaceae bacterium. GTDB lineage: Bacteria > Acidobacteriota > Terriglobia > Terriglobales > Acidobacteriaceae > Sulfotelmatobacter. Next base: position 386,308 of record CAWHVM010000002.1, read on the forward strand.
CGCGGGCATAAATCCCCGGCGCGGCGTGGCCTTGAAAATAAACAAAGTCACGGTCGCCGCTCTCCGTCCGCGCCTGAAAAAAATGATTGAACGCAACCTCGTACAAAGTCGCCGCCGAAGCGAACGTCGAAATGTGCCCGCCAATTCCTTCCTGAATCTTGTTGGCCCGCACCACCATAGCCAGCGCGTTCCAGCGCACCAGGCTCTTGATGCGCCGTTCCATCTCCTGGCTTCCAGGGAACGGCGGCTGTTGCGCAGATGGAATCGTGTTCTGGTAAGGAGTGGTCGCCGAGAAGGGAAGATTCACTCCCGCGGCGCGCCGCGCGTGCAGCGCCAGTTGCTGCAGCAGCCGCCCCGCGCGCACCGGGCCCCCACCCTTCGACAGCACATAATCCAGCGAGTCAACCCACTCTCGCGTTTCCAAGACCTCTTGACCGTCAGTTTCCGTTTGAGCCACGTCTGATATCTCCCACAGATTGAGCCGATGGCTCCATGATATTCAATTGCGCAGATTTTTGCTGGGCCGAACGTGCCGATTGTCATCCTGAGCAAGCGTTCTTTGCGCAGCGAAGGATCTGGGCGAGCCGCGCGAAGCGTCGCGCTTTTTGCGACGCATAAATCGCGCGTTTGGCTCGCTTCCTTATCACTGCACCACGGACGGCCCCGCCCCAAACGTTCTACAATGCCCAAGTCCTGCCCCGATGCGCCAGGAGCTTCCCCATGTTGCGAATCGTGCTCATCGTGCTGGCCGTTGTAGTCATAGTCGTCCTGATTCCGCGCTTGATCTCTGGATCGCGTGCCATGGTTCCTGCCGCCGGCAGTCGCGCACCCGATTTCACCTTGCCCTCGCAGCAAGGCACTTCCGTCAGCTTGCAGGATTACCGCGGCCAGTGGATCGTCCTCTATTTCTATCCCAGGGATCAGACCCCCGGCTGCACCCGCGAAGCCCACAACTTCCAGGCCGATCAGTCGAAATACGCCGAGCGTCACGCGGTAGTCCTGGGCGTCAGCGTAGACAGCGTAGCTTCGCACAAAAAGTTCTGCGCCAAAGAAGGACTGAACTTCAAGCTGCTAGCCGACAGCGAAGGCAAGGTGAGCCAAGCCTACGGTTCGCTCACCAACCTGGGAGTGGTAAAGTTCGCAAAGAGAAATACCTTTCTAATCGATCCCACCGGCAAAGTCGCGAAAGCCTATACCAGCGTCGACCCCGCCCGCCACAGCGAAGAGGTGCTGGCTGCGCTGGATCAGTTGCAGAAGAAATAAAAAGCCCTTGTCATCCTGAGGCAGCGGAGTCCTCGGCAACGCCGAGGGCTCCCAACGAAGGACCTACGTAGTTGCTCGAGTGCCCTGCGCTTCCGGCGTGCTCGGCGCTGCGAGCAAGTACATAGCACTTCGCCAGATCCCCCAAACGGCGGGCACCAGTCTAGAGGTTGAAATTACCAAATTATAAAATTACCGAATTACCAATTCCCCACAATTACCTCAGTAACTTTCGACCGCTTCCCCTGCGTTCTACCATGCCTTTGGCAGAAGCTTCAGAGGGGGAGCTTTCGAATGGGTGATCGTGTCACCCGGGCACAATCGGGGGAATTAGTACGCGCCAAAACTTTGCGCCGGGCGCTCAAGCGCGGAGCCCCACCCACGTTCATTCCACCCGCCGACCCCAATCCATCTGCCCAGCCCTCTTCTCTTTCGTGGCAATCCGTCGAAAAAGCAGAGAAGAACCCCACAGAAGACTCGCGACAGAACGGCTCCGAAGCCTCCCTCGACCTCCGCCGCCAATATTTAGAACAACTCTTTGACAGTGTCCCCGACGCCCTCCTCGTCGTCGATGCCGATTTCCGCACCCAGTGCGTCAACCGAGAGTTCCAGCGCATGTTCGGCTACTCCGCATCTCAGGCCATGGGTCAGCCCATCGACTCGCTCATCCTCCCACCCGAGCGCGCTGCCGAATCCGAGTGGGCCAGGCAATGCCTGCAGCGCGGCGAGCAGATCACTCTAGAAACCCAACGCCGCCGCCACGACGGATCTCTCATCAACGTCTGCATCTCCGCTGCTCCCTTGATCGTCGCCGGCCGTCCCAATGCCTTCTACGCTCACTATCGCGATATTTCCGGGCGCAAGCGCGCCGAAGCTCTCAGCTCAGCTCTCTATCGCATCGCTCAAAAGGCCAGCGCCGCGCAGGATCTCCAGCAATTCTTCGCCGCCATCCACGGCATCGTCGACGAACTCATGTGCGCCCGCAATTTCGCCATCGTCCTCCACGACCCGGAATCGCAACAGCTCAGCTTCCCCTACTTCGTCGACGAGCAGGCCTCCGCTCCTCCCGCAAAACAAGCTTCCGGCCTAATCGAATACGTCCTGCATACCGGTGAGCCCCTGCTCTGCACTCTAGAACTCGCGCAACAAATGCAGCAGCGCGGTGAAGTCAAACTCGCCGGCAAGCCTCCTCTTTATTGGCTGGGCGTCCCGCTCCAAGTCAACCATCATGTCCTCGGAGCGCTCGTCCTCAAAAGCTATTCCGAGAACGTCCGCTTCTCCGAGCACGACCGGGACGTCCTCACCCTCATCTCGCAGCAGTTGGCTGCCGCCATCGATCGCAAACGCAACGAGCAGGCTCTGCGCCGCTCCGAGGTCCGCTATCGCTCCCTGGTGCAGACCGCCGTCTACGGAATTTACCGCTCCAGCCTCGATGGCCGTTTTCTCAACGTCAACCCCGCCCTCATCGGAATGCTGGGCTACAACGACGCTCTCGAGATTCTCGCCCTCGATCCTCGAAAAGATGTCTTTGTCGACCCCGCCGAATACACCCGCCTGGTCGACGAATTCCGTCGCAGCGGGCGCATGGATGGTTTCGAAGTCCGCTGGAAGCGCAAGGATGACGCCATCATCACCGTCCGCATCAGCGGCCGCGCAGTAGCCGGCGGCGACGAACCCTCCGACGTTCTCGAAGCCATCGCCGAAGACATCACCGAACGCCGCGTCCTCGAAGACCAGTTTCGTCAGTCCCAGAAAATGGAGGCCGTTGGCCGCCTCGCCGGCGGCATCGCGCACGACTTCAACAATCTGTTAATGGTCATCAGCGGATACACCGAGGTTCTGCTCGATCAGCTCACGCTTGGCCATCCTCTGCATGCCAAGGCCGAGGCCATTCAGCAAGCCTCCGATCGCGCCACCACGCTCACGCGACAACTCCTGGCCTTCAGCCGCAAACAGCTTCTCGAACTCAAGGTCATCAACGTCAACGCCATCGTTACCGACATGGAGCGTCTCCTCCGTCCGCTCATCGGCGAACATATCGAACTCACCACCAGCCTCTCGCCCGCCGTCGGCTGCACTCGCGCCGATGCGGGCCAGCTCGAGCAGGTCATCATGAATCTGGTGGTCAATGCCAAAGACGCCATGCCCAACGGCGGCAAGATATGCATTCGCACCGCCGGCGTCACCCTCGACGATTCCTACCGCCCGGAAAATACTTTCATCAAGAACGGTCCCTACGTAATGATCTCGGTCAGCGACAACGGCCAGGGCATGGACCGCGAAACCCAGGCCCGCGTCTTCGAACCATTTTTCACCACCAAGGAAAAAGGCAAAGGCACCGGCCTCGGACTCTCCACCGTCTACGGCATCATCAAGCAAAGCGGCGGCTACGTTTTCGTGCAGAGCGAACTCGGCCGCGGCACCGTCTTCACCATTTACTTCCCGCACGTCGACGAACCCTCCGAGGTTCGCGGCGAGATTCCCGTTTCCCTCGCCGCCGCCGGCGGAACCGAAACCGTCCTCTTAGTCGAAGACGAGGATTCCGTCCGCCAGCTAGTCCGCGAGACCCTCGAATCCCGCGGCTATCGCGTCCTCGAAGCCGCGGCCGGCCAGGCTGCGCTAACCGTCGCCGCCAGCCACACCGATCCCATCCATCTCGTCATCACAGACGTAGTCATGCCCGGCCTCAACGGCCACGAACTGGTCCAGCAACTCCTCCCCACGCGCCCCGGCATCAAAGTCCTCTACCTCTCCGGCTACGCCCAGGACGCCTTCACCACCCCGCCAGCCGCCGAAGCCCAAAAAACTTTTCTGCAAAAGCCCTTCACCCTGCAAAGCCTGGCCCGCAAAGTCCGCGAAATCCTGGGCCCACCCACCGTTAACTAGTCTCGCGGCCATCACAACGCTGTCATCCTGAGACGACGCGAAAGCCTGCCGTGGCGAAGCCGAAGGGGCGCGCTCCTTGCGACGCAATAATCGCGCGTTTGGCTCGCCTCCGTATCAAATCTTTTCGTCGCAACGCGAAGCCCGTTCCCGTCATCCAAACCCAGGAAGCCGCTTCGCATGAATCCGCATCCCTGATCTCATCATCAGTACAATAAGAACTCTGGAGGAAAAATCATGGCTCACGAACTACCGCCCCTGCCCTACGACTACGCAGCCCTCGAACCCATCATCGACAAGCAAACGATGACCCTTCACCACGACATGCACCACGGCGCCTACGTAAAAAATCTCAACGCCGCAATAGAAAAGCATCCGGAACTAGCCGGCAAATCCGCCGAAGATTTAATCCGCGACTACAACGCCATCCCCGAAGACATTCGCGCCGCAGTCCGCAACAACGGCGGCGGCCACGTCAACCATTCAATGTTCTGGAAGATCATGAAGCCCAAAGGCGGAGGCGATCCCACCGGCCCCATCGCCCAGGCCATCACCAAAACTTTCGGCACCTTCAAAGATTTCCAGGCCAAGTTCAACGACGCCGGTGCCAAACAATTCGGTAGCGGATGGGTCTGGCTCGCCGGTGCAAAAGGCGAAGTCCACATCATGACCACGCCCAATCAGGACAACCCGATCACCCAAGGCCATTTCCCCATCTTCGGCAACGACGTTCTGGGAGCACGCCTACTACCTGAAATACAACAACCGCCGTCCCGAATATTTAGCCGCCTGGTGGAACGTAATCAACTGGGACGAAGTCAACCAGCGTTACGAAGCCTTCAAGACCGGCAAAGCCGTCCGCGAACCAGCAATGGCCCACTAAACGGCCTGTGGGTCGGACACTCTTGTCCGACGCCGTTGACGTTGATCTTGATTTTGCTTTTGATCGAGCTAGCATCGGCAAGGTTCATGTGGAGACAGCCGCCTCGGCTGCCTGCCCTGAGCGAAGCCGAAGGGTCCTGCGAAGCGAAGCGAGCGGAACCCACCACGAACCACGACGAATAAAGATGGCAAAGGCCCCGCACCAGCGGAGCCTTTGCCATCACAGCAATCTAAGCCGCCGCAGTCTCCACATACCCACCCGAATTCATCCTCTCATGAACCTCCACCGCCGACCACAAAACCGCAAACTGGCCACTGATCACTGCCCACTGGCCACTGCCTTTCTGCATTTCCTGTGCACCCCCTGTGCACAATACGTCTCCGCGCTCTCCCAAACTTTTCCTCCAGCTCTCGACCTCAAACCGAACCCAAGCCCTCAGCGCGGCTTAGCCGAACCTCATTGAAAAAATTCCTGATCCGTGCAAATCCCTGAAAATCCGTGGCCAGCCTTTTCCTCAACTGCACCAAAAATACTGAATTGACCGCGCGCCTTTTCGCTCGTACATTCTGATTCGCCCTCAACAAAAATATAAGTGATAAGTGAGCCAAAGGCCGAGACACGAACCGGGCCGAGGCCGCAACACGGAAACCGGCAAGCCGTAAATTGGCAACAACACCGCACTCATCATCAAAAAACTGAAAACTGAGAACAGAGAACAGAGAACTGAGAACTGAGAACCGAGAACTGAGAACTGAGAACCGAGAACTGAACTAACCGTGCACTCATGAAAGCCACGAACCCATGGATTACCTATCGCACCCGCTTCCTGGTCAAAGCCAAGCAACTCACCACCAACCTCACCTTCATCGATCTCCTGGGCCGTTACCAGTCCGGACGCAAGGGCGACTACCTGGTCGAATCCACCGAAGGTGTTCTCAGCATCGCCCCCCGTCAGATCTTCGAGGACATCTACGTACCTCTGCAAGCCGGCGAGATTCCAGCCCCGGAAGAAACCTCAGAGAGCGCTACACCGCAATACGAAACACCAGGACAACACGAGACGTCCAGGCAGGCAGCCCTCGAGCGCCAGCGCGAAATTCCCACGCTCCCGCTCCACCTGACCCGCAAATCGCCCCAACCCTACCGCGACCGCCGCAGCCCCACCCCCGGCCTTCGCTCCCTTTAATCGGATCCGCGTCCAACGGGATTTTTACTAGCCACTGACCACTGACCACTGGCCACTGCTTTTGTGAACGCCCGATGAATAACCCTTGTGGAAAACCAATCCACCGCCCCCGTACCAAGCCCGTCATTGCTGGAGGTACAACCTATGGTGTTTCCCTCTTGACAGACACAATAAGCGGGAGTAACTTTGCAATCCCATAGCAACTTTTTGAATCCTGCCCCGCGGGAACGGGGCGGGTTTCATGATGGAAACCAGAAGTCAGGAAGCTTACCGGAGGCGCCAGGCCAGAGGTGACCCGGCGCCACCGGTAAACAAAAAGAAAAAGGCTAAAGCACCGGGCTTCCAGGCGGAAGCCGGAAGCCAAAAGCCCGAAGCCAGTTGTGAATGTGCGGTGGCCGTCACCCCGACCCCTCCCCCGGGGCAGACGACAATCAGTGAATTGGAACTCGTCCCCTGCAAGACGGTTTCAAGGCCGAAGCCCGAAAGCCGAAGCCCGAAGCCGGTTTTAAGGAGCCCGGTTTTAAGGAGTCCAGATGGAAGCCCTAACTCGCCTCGTAGCCGAATCTCTAGCCCGCCATGGTTTCGATCACCCCGTAGATCCGCGCCGCCTCCAATGGTCGCGCTGGTTCCGCTGCGATTCCCCCCACAGCCTCCTCGTAGTCCCCAGCAAGCCCGGCATCTTCGCCCTAGCCGAAGAAATCGCCGAACTGGGTGTGGCCGCCCGTGATCATGTGGGCGCGGGCGATCATGTGGGCGCGGGCGACTCGCCCGCGCATGTCGGCAGCACAACCTTGGGGCCTTTGGGTGGCGCAGCGCTTAAGCGCTGCGATTCACCGCAGGTGAACGCGGCTTCAGCCGCTGAGGTACCTCAACGCCGCATGCTGGCCGTCCTCCAGTTCTCCGAAGACGACGACATGGCCTTCACCCTCGACCGCATGTTCACCCGCGCCAATCCCATGCGCGATCACTTCGCTTCCGGACGCTGCTTTCTCCGCTTCGTAGTAATAGAAGACGGCAACCAGCGCCGCACCATCTGCGCCGCCCTAAACCAGTGGATGCTCTCCACCGCCGAAAAAGCCACCGGCCTCCCACCAGACTTCCAGTCGTCGCTCGAACCGACCACGGACCGTGTGGGAGAGGTTGCTCGTGTGGGAGAGGTTGTTCGTGTGGGCGTGGGCGATCGTGTGGACCCGGGCGACTCGCCCGCGCAAGCCGGCACCACCCCAACCCGTCTGGGTCGGACACTCCTGTCCGACTCTGCCGAAAGCTTTCCAAACTCAGCCCAAGGCAAGCAGCCGATCCCAAAGACGAATTCGCTCAACCCGGCGCTAAATCCAGATTCCGGAGCCAACAAGAATCTCCACTGTCCCCACCCCCTACCCTCCGGCTTCTAAACCGAAGGGTGGTCAGGAACGACGGGATGAGCAGGGATCGGGAAGGGCACGACTTTAGTCGTGCCGCAAATAGATTCGTATCAGGGCGCGGCTTCAAGCCGCGCCGCTCGATGGACAAATGGGAACGGGCTTTAGCCCCTGAGGTCTTGCATCAAAGCGCCACCGGCGCAAGCAGTACCGTGGAAGAGCGGCGCTTAAGCGCCGCGTTAGAAGCAGAAATGATCCGGGGCTTTAGCCCCTGACAGCCGCAAAGCGGCGAAAGAATGCAGCCCAGGGCGCAGCAAGCCCTTGGTCAGAAGTTAAAGAAAACCAGCCCCGAAGGGGCGAAAGAAAACGTTCTTTGAAAGACCCGTACCCCCCCGAACCCGTTTCCCGTTCGGGAACGCCCGAAACCCCGCTCCGCCCCACGGGACGCCGAATCGGGCCATGTTGATTAGAATCTAATGAATGGAGAGATCAATGCCAGAACTTAAAACCGCCACCGTCGAATCCGCCCCGGCCATCCCCGCAACCCAGAAGAAGGCCGCAGGCCTTTCCTTCCGCCGCTTCTTCACCAAGCCCGGCGTCTCCCCCTACGACGAACTAGAGTGGGATCTCCGCCTAGCCCAGATCACCGACTCCCAAGGCGGAGTGATCTTCGAACAAAAAGATGTAGAAGTCCCCAAAGACTGGTCCATGACCGCCACCAACATAGTCGCCAGCAAATATCTGCACGGCAAGGTAGGCACGCCCGAGCGTGAAACCGGAGTACGCCAGTTAGTAACCCGCGTAGCCGAAACCATCCGCAACTGGGGACAGGCCCAAGGCTACTTCAAAACGCCCGAAGACGCAGCCACCTTCCACGACGAACTGGTCCACATCCTCGTTCGCCAGTACGCCGCCTTCAACTCGCCCGTCTGGTTCAACGTAGGCTGCGACCGCATCGAGCCCAACTCCGACGCCCGCAACTGGCACTGGAATCCTCAGACCCAGCAGGTAGAGTTCGGCGTAACCGGCTACAGCAAGCCGCAATGCTCCGCCTGCTTCATCAACTCCGTAAAAGACTCGCTCGACTCGATCCTGACGTTAGCCAAAACCGAAGGCATGCTCTTCAAGTGGGGCAGCGGCACCGGCACCAATCTCTCCCCGTTGCGCTCCTCCACCGAAGGTCTAAGCGGAGGAGGCACGGCCAGCGGCCCGCTAAGCTTCATGAAAGGTTTCGACGCCTTTGCCGGAGTAATCAAGTCCGGAGGCAAAACTCGCCGCGCCGCCAAGATGGTCATCCTCAACGTTGACCATCCCGACATCGTAGAGTTCATCGAGTGCAAACAAAAAGAAGAAGCCAAGGCGCACGCTCTCGTAGCCCAGGGATACGATGGTTCCCATCCCGACTCCGACGCCTACTCCTCCATCTTCTTCCAGAACGCCAACAACAGCGTCCGCGTAACCGACGACTTCATGTACGCCGTAATCCGCGACACCGACTTCTCCACCAAAAAGGTGCAGGACGCGAGCGTTATGAAAACCTACAAAGCCAAAGACCTGCTGAAGAAAATTTCCGAAGCCACCTGGCACTGCGGCGATCCCGGCATGCAATACGACACCACGGTAAATCGCTGGCACACCTCCAAGCACACGGCCAGAATCAACGCCAGCAATCCGTGCAGCGAATACATGTTCCTGGACGATTCCGCCTGCAACCTGGCCAGCCTGAATCTTCTGAAGTTCGCCCCCAACGGCACCTTCGACGTAGAAGCCTACCGCCACGCAGTAGACGTTCTGATCACGGCGCAAGAAATCTTGGTAGACAACGCCGGCTATCCCACAGAAGCCATCATGCGCAACTCCCACGACTACCGCCCGCTAGGCTTAGGCTATGCAAATCTAGGCGCGTTGCTAATGGCCGCAGGCCTGCCCTACGACAGCGACGCCGGCCGCGACTACGCCGCCTGCGTAACCGCAATCATGTGCGGCGAAGCCTACCTGCAAAGTTCAAGAATAGCCGAACAATGCAACCCGTTAACCCCAGCCACAGAAGCCACAAAGAAAAATCTGTCAGAAACCAATCTAGGAGCAGGCATAGGCACAACTCATGTGGGAACTGGCCAAGTAGGCACAGGCCATGTGGAGACGGGCGCCTCGCCCGTCCAAGCCGAGCGCAGCGAGGCGGCACCCCCGGCACAGACCATGCCCGGCGGAGCCTGCCCCGGCTGGTACATCAACCGCGAACCGTTCCTGGACGTAATCCGCATGCACCGCGCCTCAGTAAACAACATAAACAAGAACAACGTCCCAATAACTCTCTACGAAGCGAGCAAAGCGAGCTGGGACGAAGCCTTAGCCCACGGCGAAAAGCACGGCTACAGAAATAGCCAGGTAACAGTCCTGGCCCCCACCGGCACCATAGGTTTCATGATGGACTGTGACACTACCGGCGTGGAGCCGGATCTGGCTTTGGTTAAGTACAAGAAGCTGGTTGGCGGAGGCATGATTAAGATCGTCAATCAGACTGTGCCTACTGCACTGTTCAAGCTGGGTTACACGCACGAGCAGGCGGATGCGATTGTCAGCTACATCGATGCTACCGGGACCATCGAGGGGGCGCCGCATATTAAGGATGAGCATCTTGCCGTTTTTGATTGCTCGTTCAAGCCGGCCAAGGGGACGCGGTCGATTGCTTACATGGGCCACTTGCGGATGATGGCGGCTGCGCAGCCGTTTATCTCCGGAGCTATATCGAAGACGGTCAATCTTCCTGAAAACGCTTCCGTGGAAGACATCATGGAGGCTTATCTTCAGGCTTGGAAGCTTGGGCTGAAGGCTGTCGCGGTTTATCGCGACGGGTGCAAAAAGTCGCAGCCGCTTTCGGCTGCCGGCACCAAGACTGCGGAATCCACGAACCGTGTGGGGACGGGCGCCTCGGCCGTCCAGGAAGAAGCGGACCTCAACGCCCCGCCGCGAGCCGTCCGCCATAAGCTCCAGGAAGAGCGCGCCTCCATCACGCACAAGTTCAAAGTTGGAGATCACGAGGGCTACATCACCGTCGGCCTCTATCCCAATGGCACGCCGGGGGAACTGTTTATCACCATGGCCAAGGAGGGTTCCACTGTCAGCGGCCTAATGGATAGCTTCGCCCTGGCAGTGTCGATCGCGCTGCAGCACGGCGTAAAACTTGACCTGTTCTGCGAAAAGTTCGCGCACACGCGCTTCGAGCCCAGCGGCTGGAGCGGCAATCCCGACATCGGCTATGCCAAGTCGATCATGGACTACATCTTCCGCTGGCTCCAACTGCGCTTCCTCACCGGGCAGCAGCAGTTGCTGTTTGAGAGCTTCCGGCCGAAGCCGTCGGTCGTCGGCCCTCAGCCTTCAGAAAACGGAGAGATGAATGGAATGGAGCCGAAGCCCGAAGCCCGAGGCCCGAAGCCCGGTTCTCTCCACGCCGCCGACGCGCTGGCCGGCATCATCGACCTGGGCGACGCTCCCACATGCAGCTTCTGCGGCAGCATCATGACCCGCAACGGTTCGTGCTATCGCTGCGGCAGTTGCGGGAGCACGAGCGGGTGCAGCTAGAAGAAATGTGTAGGGCCGGGTCTCTGACCCGGCCGCGGAGCGAAGCTCCGCCAGATTGATCGACATGAAGGGTGATACCCAGTTCGCTGTCTGCATCTCGAACAAGGGATACGCGGCCTCTTTAGAGGTGCGCAAGATTTATCGTCTTATTCCAGATAAGGCGGGGGCGAAGCACGGTCTGGTTCGAGTGGTGGATGAGATGGGTGAGGATTATTTGTTTCCGGAGGAGTACTTCGTTTCTTTGAGGCTGCCGCAGGCGGCGGAACGGGCGGTGTTGAGGGCATCACCCTAGGCCGACCTCCCACGTGCAGCTTCTGCGGCAGCATCATGACGAGAAACGGTTCGTGCTATCGCTGTGGGAGTTGCGGGAGCACGAGCGGCTGCAGCTAACGGAACGAATGAGAGGAGCATTTTATGCGCGGCAAATTGTTTATCGAACGGCGGCCAGAGGAGGGCGATTACGCCATCCGAAGGCCGAGCGCTGAAAGAATCAGTGGTCACGAGTCCATACAGGCAGATGCCATCGAACGTGCTAAGGAGATTGATCCCAGTGCGGCCATTCTTGTGGAGCGCGTTCGTCATACCGACAGAGGCCATCCGGACAAATGGCGCAGGCCGTAGACTCAGCGGCACGAAGCTCATAGGGTCGGGCGCGAAAGGACACAAGGGTTGCCGCGTGGCCTGACTGATCGGTCGTAACGAGGACTCCCTCGGTCCCCGTGCGCCTAGGTAAAGCACGGCACGGAGACTGTTGGCAGGAAAGTTCCAGCCGAAGCACCATTCCCCTTCGTTTTCGGGAACGGGAAACTGGTGCGTTAACGTTCTAAAAACATTTTGAGGTACCAATCGGAAGTGTTTGGAGTTATTATTTCCATAAATTCGCTTTTTATTCGCCAACAATGCTGGCGATCTACAGAAAGTTGCTAATATGAACATGACCGCGACTGCAGACGAAAGTGACATGAAGCAGGAGCAAATGAAGGCAGGCGACAAGTGCGAGCGCGCGGTGGACATTTATTTTTCAGCCGACGTTGAGACCGACGGACCGATACCAGGGCCGTTCTCGATGCTTTCGTTTGCGTTAGTGTATGCAGGCGCCTTCAACGGTGAGCGTTTCGACCCCCCTCAGGACTACACGCGGACTTTCTATCGCGAACTCAGGCCCATCTCGGAGAATTTCCAGCCGGATGCGCTCCGCGTGAACGGGCTGGACCGAGACAGGTTGCTCAGAGAGGGTGAAGCTCCGGAGGTGGCGATGACGGAAGCTTGCCAATGGATAAGGGGTATTACAGGCGATGCCAAGCCGGTACTCGTGGCTTACCCGTTGAGCTTCGACTGGGCCTGGCTTTACTGGTATTTTGTTCGGTTTGCTGCGGAGGGATCTCCTTTCAACCACTCCCTCTGCTTCGATATGAAAACAGCCTTCGCGGTTAAGGCGTCAGTTCCGATCTCCGAAGCCGGCCGGTCGAAGCTCCTTCCATCCCTTCGACCCGGGCGGAGGCACACGCACCACGCGCTCGAGGATGCGGCAGAGCAGGCGGAGATTTTCTCTAGGCTGTTCCAGTGGGAGGGAATACATGGGAGAAATCCTTGATCGGAGGCGGGCAGAGACCGCCGGGCTAATCGAGAAGCTTCGACATGAGCTTGTGCGGGCGGAGGAGCTTTGCGGCAACAACGCCTGCGTTTATATCACGGGATCATTCGCGCGCGGCGAGGCAAGCACTCACAGTGATCTTGACTTGTTCATCGTGAGCCAAGGGACGCGTAATGACCCCACCCTTTCACGTTTGGAATGAGATTTTGGTCAAGGCAGACCTGATCGAGTCCTCAAAGAGGCTGGGCCTCCCAGAGTTCTCGGGAGACGGGCAATATCTCACTCATCACACTGACAAAGAGTTGATTGACACGCTGGGGCAACCGGAAGACGACGTAAATAACACCTTCACGGCTCGTCTCCTGCTCCTCTTAGAGAGCACGCCGTTGATCGGAAAATCAGCATACCTCAAGATCACAAGTGATGTCGTCGCATCGTACTGGCGGGACTATGAGGACCACCGAAATGACTTCATGCCTGCCTTTCTGGGGAACGACATTCTTAGGATGTGGAGGACGTTTTGCGTCAACTATGAGGCGAGGACCCAAAGCGCTCCCCCCGAGAAGAAGGCCAAGCGAAAGCTAAAGAACTACAAACTCAAGCATAGTCGACTATTGACTTGCTACTCAGCCCTGCTCTATCTGCTGGCAGCGTTCTCGAAAAACCGAACAGTGAGCCCGACCAACGCGGTTGAAATGATTTCACTGACGCCGACGCAGCGGCTGGAATGGCTTCTGCGCCAGCCTGAACTGGAGAAGGCGCATTTGTCCATCCAGAACTTATTGAAGAAGTATGAGGAATTCCTCGGCAACACAGACGCGTCCGAAAAGGACATGGTCGCGTTATTCCTGGACAAACGGAAAAGCAAAGAGCGGCTGGATTCTGCCTATCAGTTCGGTGACTTGGTTTACGACGTTTTCGAGACTATCGGAAAACTGGAGAAGGACGGTCGATTTCACCGCCTGCTCGTCGTATAAGTCTGCCCGCGGCGCGACTGAAGTCGTGCCCTTCCTCGTCGTGGCGCTCCCCAAAATCCATAGAATTCTCGAGTTTTCCACAGGGCATGCTTGTGACATCTGACCGTGACATGGGTGGTAAAGATTGAAACACTGGGAGTAGTTTGCGGGAAAAGTGATCTGTGGGGAGCAGTTGGGATTGAGCTTGGAAAATCTAACAACCAGCGAGGCTCGGCAGAGCCTCGTATTTTTTTGTCCAGAAGACAACAAGGAGTTACGCGATGCTGTGGAAGGCTAATCGGTTGGCGGGTGGGTTGTTGAAGGGGTGCAAGGAGCGCGGGGAGTGGGCGGAGCTTTACTTCATGATGCTGGCGGTGGGGTTGGGGATGAAGGTGTTGCGGCTGTTTGGGCAGACGGGAAGATACGACGTGGGAGTGGAAAATGGAGGGCAGTTGTTGCGGGTGCAGGTTAAGTCCACGATCTACACGCGGCGCAATGGTGGATACAGCTTGAATGTGATTGGGCCGCAGCGGAAGAAGTATGAACCGGGGTCGGTGGATTTTTTTGCGATTTTGCTGATTCCGATTGATGAGTGGTACATCATCCCGTTTGAGGTGTTGGGGCGGACGAATTTTTCGATCCATTTTACGCCGGGGAGCGCGCGGGAGAAGTATGGGCAGTATCGGGAGGCCTGGCATTTGCTGAAGGAGACTGGGTTGACGATTCAGGCTTGTGTGGATCCGGAGTGGGAGGAGGCAGCAGGTTCCTCACCGGGCCTTCGGCCCGATTCGGAATGACAAGATTTATTATGGGGCTTGCGGCGCGAGTGAGGATCCACTGGGGGCTGAAGCCCAGTTTGTTCTTGAGGCTTGACGCGGCGCTGAAGCGCCGCTCTTCCATGGCGCTGCACGCGTCCGTTTTTCGGATCAGCGCGCAGATTCGTGGCTTAAGCGCTGCTCGTCCACGGTGCTGCGCTGGCGCATTTCCATCCTTATTGCGGTGATCTTGCTCGCGACCATTTGGAACGATGTCGTCGAACTCACAAGATGGGCGTACAATTGTGCCGCTTTTGGGTTGAGGAAATCCGGCTCAGTGGGAGGACGACTATGTTCTGTGCCGAGTGTGGGGCTACGTTGAATGCGCAGGATCGAACCTGCTCCGCTTGCGGGGCGAAGGTGGAGCAAGAGAGACACGGTACGGTTCCTGTTAGCACACCGCCTAGCGTTCCGGCTTACCGGAAGCCGGGGTTTGGCGTGTTGGGCATAACCCGGACGGTGCTTAAGGCGTTGTCGGAAGGCAAGGTGATCCGGAACGCGATTGCGATTGTGCTGGATGTGGCGGCGGCGCTGATTTTGCTGGGAGGGTTGCTGGCGCTGATTCAGATTCTGAAGCTCTCCTTCTCATTGAGTTCGGCTACGGCTACGGTGGGAGGGTTGGTGGTTGCGATTTGTCTGGCGGCGGCGGTGTTTGCGATTGCGCAGATTTATTTGTTCCGGGCGCAGTCGGTGCGGGAATTGGAGGACTCGCCGTTTACGGTGGTGCCGATTCTTTCGATACTCTTCCGCGCCACGGGAGAAACTTATGCCGTGCTGGCACTTTCGCTGGGCGTGGGCGGCTGTATTTTCACCTGGTTCAGCGGGATGAGCCCGCGGGCGCTGCTGGGAGGGCTGGGTGACTTTATGCCGGGCATCTCGGCGGGAGGGGCCAGCTTTCTGGATGGGCTGATTCTGCTCGCTACTCTGGCGGCGGTTGCGTTTCTGGCTTTGGTTTTGTTCTACGCCCTGGCTGAACTGGTGGTGGTGACGGTGGACATGGCCATCAACATACGCAAGATCGCGAAGCGCGAAGCTTCTTAGCCTTCTAATGCGAGATACTTGAGGGACGAGTTCTTCGCGGAGGAGGATGGCATGCAATGTCCCAAGTGCAAGGCTGAAGTGTTGGGGAAGTTCTGCCGGCAGTGCGGCACGGCCATGCCGCTGCCGCCTAAGGATGCAAGCCGGGTAACGCTCTGTCCAGCATGCGGGGCGAGCGTGGGGGCGGGAGCGAAGTTTTGCACGAGGTGTGCTGCGCCGCTGGCTGGCTCGGCGGGGCGGGTTGCGGTTCAAGTTGTGAAGTGCCTGCACTGCGGCACGGAGTTAAAGCCGGGCGCCAAGTTTTGCAAATCTTGCGGCAAGTCCACCACGGCGTCGGAGGTTGGGTTTCATGATGCGCCTACCGTGGTTGAAACGCCTGCAACGCCGGCTGCTCCTGCTGAGCGGGCATCGACGCCGATTTCTTCGCTACCTGCCCCTGCAACTGTTTCTTCGCCTGCATCTTCGGCGGCGCCGTTGGGGACGGTGCCGGTTCCGGCCGCGACTCCAGTTCCGGCTGTGACGCCGGAAGCTGAAATCGAGACTCGTCCCATTCCGGCGGCGACGACGCTACAAGCTGAAATTGAAACTCGTCCTAAGATTGCTGCGGCGTCACCTGTGCCGTTACCTCCTACCGTCTCCCAACCACTTCCAGAGGTCGAACTGCCGGGTGCGGCGCGGCCGGTCGAGCGCGCACCGGTTTCGTCGGTCGCTCCATCTGTTCCTTCACCTGCGCCGTTGAGGATGCCGCCCACTCCAGCACCGCCGCCGATTCCGGCAAAGCCGCCGCAAGCTGAGATACGGACTCGACCCAAGGTTGTTGCGACCGCGCCTCCGGCTGCGGCGCGTCCAATTCCTGCGCCACTGCCAAAAATGGAACAGCAGAGAACTTCGCCGCGGATGTTTTCGGCGAGCGGTTCGGGTTCCTCGGCGAGCAACAAAACCATCCTGTTCACGGGTGTAGCCGTGCTGGGCCTGGCTTTCGGCGGACTCACTTACTGGTACGTGTTGCGCAAGCCGGCGGTAAGCAGCGTCCCGAGCCAGCCCGCGGTTACACAGCCTGCGACGCCGGCTGGGGACAAGCCTTCGCCTGCGCAATCTGCTACGCCGGCTGCGGATCAACCGGCGGCTTCACAGCCTGCAACGGCGGCCGCAGACAATTCCGCGGCGCAGCCACAGTCCAGCGCGCAAACGCAGGAAGTTGCTACGACCGAAACCAAAAAAGCGGCGAGTCAACATGCGGGCACGGCTTCCACTACTTCTTCTGCTCCCAGTGCTTCTTCCTTACCTGCCGCGCCGGCAAAATCCGCCGACGCGCCGCCGAACGCGCCGACCGATCTCACGGGAAATTGGCAGGGCGAATATACCAATACGGGCCAGGCCACGAAAGTCAGTTTGCAGATTTCGAAAGACAGTTCGGACTTGCTGACGGGCACTTTGATTTTCGATGCGGGCGGGAGCAACTCGGCTACCTGCGCGATTACGGGCGTTTACAATCCGCGAAGCAAGTTCCTGGTGCTGAAGGTCGCTAATTGTCAGGGACAGCCGCCCGATTACTTGCCAGGCAAGATTGGTTTTTCGTCGGTTGAAGTTACGGCCACGCAGATGGTTGGAGTGAATTCGGCGCACAACAGTTTTTTGAATATCAGCCGCAAGTGAGGCTTTATAGGGAGGCGAGCCAAACGCGCCCTTCAGTCGCTTGCGCTCTCTCAGGGCAGGCTCTGTGGATTCGCGCGGCTCGCCCAGGTCCTTCGCCGCGCAAAGGGCGCGCGTCTCAGGATGACAATTAGGCGGTTGCGGCTTGGGACTTTGCGGGCGCGGGCACATGGAGGGGGAGGCGCAGGAAGAAGGTTGTGCCTTTGCCTACTTCGCTTTCGAACCATATTTGACCGTCGTGTTTCTTCACGATCACCAGGTGAGCCAGGGCCAGGCCCTGGCCTGTGCCCTTGCCGACTTCTTTGGTGGTAAAGAACGGTTCGAAAAGTCTGGCGCGAATGTTTTCCGGCACGCCTGCGCCAGTGTCCTTGACCTGAACCTCGACCCAATCGCCGTCGCATTTCGTGGTGATCGTAATGGTTCCTTTGACGGCGGAGTTGCCGCCCAGCGCCGACGCGATGGCATGAGCCGCATTGATCAGCAGATTCAGGATGACCTGATTGAACTCACCGGCCAGGCAGGGTACGTGCGGTAAATTGTCGGCAAAGCAAGTTTGCACATCGGCCACGTATTTCCATTCGTTGCGGGCGACGGCGATGGTGGTTTCGATGGCGTGGTTGATGTCGATGGCGGACTTGCTCTCTGAACCGGGGTGGGAAAACTCCTTCATGGCGCGGACGATTTTCGAAACCCGCTGTACGCCCTCCAACGTCTGGGCAATGGCCTGCGGAACTTCCTGGATAAGATAGGCGGGATCCGACGCCTCGGTGCATTTCAGCAGTTCGGCAATCGTACCGGGAGAGACAGGTCCGGCCAGAGACTCTTCCCGAAGGCGCATGCACAAGCTCAACATGTTGTCGACGGTGGGCCACGTCTCTTGCAGGAACCTGGTGTTGTCGCTGACGTATTGGGCCGGGGTGTTTATTTCATGAGCGATACCGGCGGCGAGTTGTCCGATGGCTTCGAGCTTTTGGGCCTGGTGCAGTTGGCCTTCCAGGATTTTGCGTTCGGTGATGTCGGCGCCGGTGATGAGGAATCCCGAACCTTTGCCGCCGGGGATGAGGTTGACGTTAATGATCGTGAGGCCGAGAAAGCGATTGTGACCGTCGCGCTCAAACATCACGTTCTCGCGATTCTCCGAGCGCTGAATGTGGAACCACGATTCGATTTCCTCCAGCGGAGGTTGCAGCCAGTGAATTCCACAATGCTGGAGCGGCTTGCCGAGGACGGCGTCGGCGGGAAGGCCGGACACCATTGCGGCGGCCAGGTTCCAACGCGTGATTTGACCCAGGCAGTCGGTCCCGATCAGGACGGAAGGAACGGAGTTAATGAAAAGCTCAGACTCAGCGTGTGCACTACGAAGGGCGCTCTCGGCGATTTCGATTTCCATCAGCATTTCATTGAAGCCATCCGACAGAAGGCCGACTTCATCGGCCGCATATTTGTGGGCGCGGACGGCGAAATTTTTCTCCCGGGAAATCTTCCTCGTGGTTTCTACCAGGTCAAGGATGGGCCGGGAAATAAAGCGCTTCAGCAGGACGGCGACCAGGAAGGCGGCGGCGGAAGAGGCGGCGAGCAAAATCAGCGCGAATGCGAGAAAGCGGCGCATGCGTGCTTCGATCTCCCGCAGATCAGATACCAGGTACACGGTGCCAATCGATTCCCCATCAAACATGATGGCGCCGCATTCGGTGACGCGGTCTCGCTCCAGGCGTTTGCCGATCGCGGGCAGAAGTTCGGGAAGCTGGGCTATGGGGCCGGAGGGAAGGCGATGGTAAGAGGCAAAGGCGTGGCCGCGGCTATCGTAGATGCGGGCGGCGATGATGTGCGGTTCCGCCTGCAGCGCGTGGAGAACAAGGTCAGCACTCTTGGGATCGTTGTAGGTGAGTGCGGCCGCAACATTGGCCCCGGTAATCTGCGCCAGACTGTCGAGATGGTTGGCAATGCTTTGGCGAAGTGTGAGGACATCGTAGCTTAGAAAAAGGACGCAGGCGACCAGAAGAGAAGCGCTGCTGACCGTCATCATGGTCAGAATCAGTTTGCGCGCCAGGGTGAGCCGGGGGAGAAACTTCATTGCACACCTCCGGTTTGGCGCGGACCCTTGACCAACTGAGCCACGACCAGAAGCCGCGAACTGATTTTCAGGCCCACTGCGGTGGAAGGCTCGGGATCGATCTCCAGTTCGATAGTGGTGTTTTTGAGGGCAAGATTGATCATGCCGCCGAGCGCAATGAAGTTGTCGCTTTGCCCGACGGTGAGAACACTCGACCGCTGCACTTCGCTGAGTAACTGGGCGATGCGCTCTTTATCGGAGAAGCCGATGAACAAGACCTGGCAGGATTTGAGTTCCGCGGAGGAATGCGGCCGGCGCGCTTCCACTGGTCGTCCGTTCGCCTTTTTTCCCGCGACTGCCGGCTCCAGAACATCGCTGGTGCGCTCATCGCCGACTACGCAGATCACGGCCGGGTCGTCGGGATTGCGAAATACTCCCGGGGGCCATTCCACAAACTTGGCGAAGTTGTACAGGTAAGCCGCCTTGACCCGGCTCTCCTCCACCGATTGGGCTGATGCCTGCGCCGCGAACTTGAAGCAGATGGCCAGAAGCAGAACAGCCAGGGCGAGTGAACGCGGGATGCCGGCGATTTTCCTGGAGCCGCGCGAGGCTCGCACAGTTTTGTGGGAAAGCCTGCCGATTGAATCGCATTCGAGATGGCGGCGAGTCGGCATCTTTCAAGGCTCATGCAGATGAAATGTGTGTGTGAGCTGGATGCGGAAGTCGCGGCCGTTCTGTTGCACGGCGGAGCCCACGATTTCTGCTCCCACCGGATCGCTGTATGGGCTGTTGAAAACGTTATAGACACTGCCGGAGACGCGAAATCCACGGGCGAACTCACGGCTGGTTAGGGTCAAGTTGGAGACGACGTAGCTCCCAACCTGGGTTCCGACTGGAGTCCATCTGGAACCGGTGTATTGCAGTTCGAATCCCAGCGTCAACTTGCGATGAGCCAGGGGAAAAATGACGTTCGCCTTAGCCAGTTGAGCGGGTGAATCCGAGAGCCATTGGCCGGTAGCTGTGTCCAGTGTCTTCTGTAGGGTGTAGCTCACGCGGCCTTCGATGCCGGAGGGGATCTTGCCTCCGAACTCGACCTCGAAGCCGCGGCTGTGCGCGCTCTCGGAATTCTCGTAGACGATGAACCCGGTTTTGGGGTCGACTTGCTGGTCGATGAGATCGAAGAATTGATTGGCGAAGGCTGAGGCGGAGAGGCGGAAATCGGCGCCCAGGTCTTGCTCCCACACGAACTCCTCGGTATGAATTTTTTCCGGCTGCAGATTGGGGTTGGGCTCAATGCTGACCTGATCGCCATAGTAAAGCTCATAGTTATTGGGCGCGCGAAAGGCTTGACCGTAGATCAGCTTGAAGGTGGTTCGCTTCAGCGGGCTGTCGATCAGCGCAAACCGCGGGTTGGTGGTTCCGCCGAAGGGCTGATACTGGTCGTAGCGCAAGCCGGCATTGAGAATCAGGCCTTTCTTGATGGTGAATTCATCCTGCACGAAAGCGGCCCATTCCTGCGAATGCCGCAGATCGTCGAGCACGGGTTGAAAGGGATTTATGTTGTAGGTGGTCTGATCCTGGCGCAGGTTGTCGCGGAACTCCATTCCAGCCGTCGTCTTGTGTTTTTGCCACAGAGTTTTGGCGATTCTGGCGTTGAGGCCAAGAATGTCGCCACGCGAGGCGTCTTCGTTGAGAACATCGGTCGACTCTCCGGCGGGGGGATAGACGTAGACTCCGTGGTAAATGGCGCGGTCAAAGTAGACGTTCGCCGTGAATTCTGCGTCGTGGAGAATGGGACGGCTGTAGCGCAGCCTGAAGTGACTGCTGGTGTCGATCGTCTGACTTTGGTTGTCGTTGAAGACTTGCCCAAAAGACGCGGTCGGTATGCCCTTCTCGCGCGTCCCACCCAGGGCTTCCAGAGTAAAGTGCTGAAAATGGAGGCTGCCGTAGAAGCTTCTGGAGGAGTCGCGATCCGCGTCCTGGGCAATGCCGTAGTTGGTGGCGGGGCTGTCGAAGGCGGGGAAGAAGAGACGGGTCGCGCCGATGCTGTCGTAGACGGTTGCAGAAAACATTGCATCCACACCGTTATAGGTTCCACCGAAGGTGGAGCGTCCACGATAAGAGTCAAACCCGCCGGCATCGCTGGAAAGTTCCAACCCGGCGGCGCTCTGCGCTTTTTTGGTAATCACATTGATGACAGCAAGAAAGGCGCAGGTGCCGTAAAGAGAGGAACTGGGCCCGCGCACGATTTCGATGCGTTCGATCAAGTCGACATCGAGAGGAAACTCGGTGCCGAGATCCGCCTCTTCGTAGACGTTGTCGTTGAGGCGATGCCCGTTGACGAGCAGCAGAATCTGGTCGTTGTATCCGCCGGGACGGGAGAAGCCGCGCACGCCGACATAGGTGTAGTTGCGATCATAAGTAATGTCGAAGCCACGCACGCTGCGCAGAGCGTCGGCCAGAGTGCGGTAGCCGAACTCACGAAACTGGTCGGCGGTAATAACGGTGACCGAGGACGGAGCCTCGCGGTCGCTTTGCACGTACATCGATGCGCTGTAAACCTGAACGGTTTTCAGCGCCTCCGGGCCGAGGTCCATGATGTCTTTGGCCTGCCCGGCCGCAGTGGGGGCGAGTGAAGCCGACAGCAGCAGCGCGATCCAGCCGGCACGAGTTTGCCGGAAGTGGTTACCCATGGCAGACACACCAAGCTCCTTGGGTTATTCATCGGCAGTGGATGGAGAAACCTGATGCGGATTCCCGTTTTGAAAGTTTCCCGTTCTCGACAGTCGAGCTTTCGGACCGCTATCATCGGGCATCGGCGGAGTACGCCTTCGATGCCAGGCCAACTGTCAGAAGCCGAAGTGCTGAACTTTCTCATAGGGGTTGAGGACGGCGAGACATTTCCGGTCGTGAAGGCGCTGCCATGAATGCTCTTGAGGTTTTACCTTCGCTGAATTTCGGGAGGCCTGCCCGTGCACCGATCTTATTTTCGTAAGCCGCTGATCGCCAGTCTGCTGATTCTGATCCTCAGCTTGCCGGCTTATGCGCAAGCCTCTGCGCAGAAAATTGTGATCGATACCAACGCAGCCGCAACTCCGTTCCCGCATTTTTGGGAGCAGATGTTCGGCTCAGGACGTGCCATTCTCAGCCTGCGCGACGACTACCGCAAAGATCTTCGCGAGGTTAAGAAAGCTACCAATTTTCGCTACGTTCGCTTCCACGCCATCTTCCATGACGAAGTTGGAGTCTACAACCTGGACGAGCACGGGCAGCCGGTCTACAACTTTTCCTACGTGGATCAGATTTACGATGGCCTGCTCGCCGATGGAGTGCGGCCCTTCGTGGAACTCAGTTTCATGCCGAACGCCCTGGCGGCCCGCAACATGCCCCATGCCTTCTGGTACAAGCCAAACATTTCACCGCCAAAGGACTGGGATCAATGGGATGCCCTCATCGAGCAGTTCGCCCAACACCTGATCGAGCGCTACGGAATCGATGAAGTCAGCCAGTGGTATTTCGAGGTCTGGAACGAACCTAACCTGGATTTCTGGGGCGGAGATCCTAAACAGTCGACTTACTGGGAGCTTTACGACCACACGGCGAGAGCCTTAAAAGCTGTGGACTCTCGCTTGCGCGTAGGCGGTCCGGCGACCGCGCAGGCGGCGTGGGCCGACGCCTTCATCGCGCACTGCGCCCAGAACCAGGTGCCGGTGGATTTTGTTTCTTCGCATGTCTACGGCAACGACAAAGCCGAAGACGTGTTCGGCACGCATGAGGCGATCCGGCGCAACCAAATGGTGTGCCGCGGCGTGGGCAAGGTCCACGACCAGATCAAGGCATCGCCCATGCCGCAGTTGCCGCTGATCTGGACTGAGTTCAATGCCAGCTATAAGAATGAGACGGATGTCACCGATTCAACCTACATGGGACCCTGGATGGCCGACACGATCCGGCAATGTGACGGGCTGGTCGACATGATGTCCTACTGGACGTTCTCCGACGTATTCGAAGAACAAGGCGCGGTCAAGACTCCATTCTACGGCGGCTACGGACTGATCGCAGCCGACGATATTCCCAAGCCGGCGTTCGCAGCCTTCGAGTTGCTGCATCAGCTGGGCGATCAACGGCTCGCCCTCGATTCCGACTCAGCCCTGCTCACGCGTAAGAAGGACGGCACGCTCGTGCTCGCGCTATGGAACTACGCTCCTGCGGGTTCGCAAGCAAGCTCGCGAGGAAGCAAGACGTTTACCTTGGAATTGAGAGGCGCGCGGACTAGTCAAGCCGTAATTTCGCGCGTCGACGGCGATCACGGCGACGTGCGCCCGCTCTACGAAAAGATGGGATCTCCGCGCTATCCCACGGCAAAACAGATTCGCGAGTTGCGCCGGGCGGCCGAGCTTCATGCTCCCGAAAAGCGCAGCCTGAAGAACGGCGAGCTGACCGTCACTCTCCCCGCGCAAGGGCTCGCAGTCATTGAGTTGAAGTAGAACGAGTATCGCGACGGCGATGATCGATCCTCCGCATTGACGCGCACAGGGATTGACGAGACAATAGCAACCGTTTTGACGGCCAAGAATCTGACCTAAGTTTTAGTATGAATGTGCCAACTGATGCGGCCAAGAATCTGCAGCACTACCTGTTTCCCGCAGCACGTTTTTCGGCATCAACGCCGAGGGCTGGTCTCGCCCTCCAACTCGTGTCCGCGCTCGCGATCTGTGTTGTAGCCTCTGCGTCCTTCGCTCAAACTTCTGCTCCCGTTAGCATGTCGATGTCCACCGCATCGCGGGTTCAATCTCCCGGCTGGTGGCCCACCAAAGGAGACGCCAAACGAGACAGTTACGTGGGCACGGCAGCCTGCGCGAAATGTCATGCTTCCAAGGTTGCGACCCAGCAAAAACACGCCATGGCCCGCGCCGCCGTTCGCGCCCCCGACGCGGAAATCCTTCGCCAGCATGACCATCTCTCCTTTCGCCTTGGTCCCTACCGTGAGGAGATCGTAACCAAAGGTGGGAAAAGCGTTCTAACGGTCACCGGTAGCGATGGCGCGGCGCCACTCTCAGTCGACCTGCTGTGGTCATTTGGCGTCGGTCACCTGGGCCAGACTTATGTCTACGAAAAAAACGGGAGTTACTACGAAAGCCATCTGACCTTTTTTTCGTCTTCCCAGGATCTGAATATCACTCCGGGGCAATCTCTTGCCACGCCCCGCAGTCTTGAAGAAGCCGCGGGACGCCGCATGCCGCCGGCAGAGAGCCGTGCATGTTTTGCCTGCCACACAACCGCTGCGGTGACCAACAATCAACTCGATGCAAATCGCGCTGTGCCGGGCGTGACCTGCGAAGCCTGCCACGGACCGGGCGCCAGCCATGTACTCGCCATGAATTTGGGGCAGCAGGAGCCGGGCGCGGATCTGATCATGGATCCCAGCCGCCTGGATCCGGTCGACTCCGTGGATTTCTGCGGCGCGTGCCACCGCACTTGGGAAGATGTTGTGACCAACATTGGCCTGGGCGCGTTGAACCTCCGCTTTGCGCCTTACCGCCTGGAAAATAGCAAGTGTTGGAGCAAACCAGACGCTCGACTCACCTGCGTGGCCTGCCACGATCCCCATCGGCCGCTGGAGCACAATCCCGCAGCCTACGATTCCCGCTGTCTGCAATGTCACGTCAATCAGCAGGGCGCAAAAACAACCGCCGATCGCCGAGACTCAGATCACCGAGACTCAGATCACTCAGACTCAGATCACCCGGGCGCGGCCTGCCCCGTGAGCACGAAGAACTGTACAACCTGCCACATGCCTAAAGTCGAATCTTCCATCCAGCACTCGACCTTCACCGACCACTGGATCAGCAAACCCTTCAGATAACGCCGATCAAGAAGGCCTTGCCTCGATGATCATTGATTTCCTGAAGAGAACCGGTGAATGCTACAGTAATCCGGATCGCCGCGCGATCACCGAAACCGTCCGGACGCTGTCCTCAAAATGATCGCAATTCCACGCTATGCCCGCTCTCTTCTTTGGCTCATTGTTGTTTCTTCCCTGACTGCAGCACCAATCCTTCTCCGTGGGCAAAGCGGTTCTACGGACGCATCGGCGATCCAACTGAACCACGTCACATCTTTTTCCGCGCTGCCGGATGGGATCGACTTGCGGGACGGCGATGCGCACATGCAAATTATCGCCCTGCGCGACAACGTCTTGCGCATACGTGTGTCGCGCTCCACAGAATTTGCGGAGGATGCCTCGTGGGCTGTGCTCAAGGACGCGAAGCAAAGTAGAGTTGCCGTAACGCCTGACAACACGCCGGATGCACTTGGCTTCCGGACGCGGGTTCTCCGCGTTTCCATCGACCGGCAGACCTTCGCATTGACGATCTCCGACCACAGTGGGAGTGTTCTTCAAAAGGATGCACGGCCGACTGAATTTCACGGCGAATCCTTTCGCGTTTACAGAGCGATGCCTCTCGATGAGCACTACTTCGGCCTGGGGGACAAACCTGGTCCCGTGGATCGGCGCGGGCAGGCCTTCGCGATGTGGAACACGGATGCGTACGCTTTCCAGGAATCCACCGATCCCATCTATAAAAGCATTCCCTATTTCATGGCGTTCCGTGCTGGACGGGCCTTCGGAGTTTTCCTCGACAACACCTGGCGAAGCAGCTTTGATTTTGGCAAGGAGTTGCCGGATACATATTCGTTTGGCGCCGCAAGTGGGCCCCTGGACTACTATTTTTTCTACGGACCCGCTCCGAAGCAGGTTTTGGAGACGTATGCCTGGCTTACCGGCACCACGCCTCTGCCTCCTATTTGGGCGCTCGGTTTCCAACAATCGCGTTATAGCTACACGCCGCAAGCGCGAGTGCTTGAAGTTGCAGGCCGCTTTCGGACAGACCACATTCCCGCAGATGTTATTTATCTCGACATCGATTACCAGCAGCATAACCGTCCGTTCACCGTGGATCACAACCGGTTTCCCGATTTTCCTGGAATGATCTCGGAGCTTGCTGCCGAGAACTTTCACGTCGTCGCCATTACCGATCTGCACATTGCCGACTATCCCGCTCATGGCTATGTGCCTTACGACACGGGGATTGTGGGAGACCACTTCGTAAAAAATCCCAACGGCAGCGTCTATTCTGGAGTTGTGTGGCCAGGGCCCAGCGTGTTTCCGGATTTCACGCGCGCGCAGACTCGCGACTGGTGGGCTGGGCTGTATCGCGATTTTTACAAGATGGGCGTCGCAGGCTTCTGGAATGACATGAATGAGCCGTCCGTCTTCAGCTCACCGACCAAGACGATGCCCTTAGACGTAATCCACCGCATCGACGAACCGGGGTTTATGAAGCGTTCCGCTACGCACGCGGAGATTCATAACGTGTATGGGATGGAGAACTCCCGCGCCACCTTCGAAGGATTGCAGCATCTGAATCCAGATTTGCGCCCTTTCGTACTAACGCGCGCGAGCTATGCTGGTGGCCAGCGTTACGCCGCTACCTGGACCGGGGACAACAGCAGCACCTGGAATCATCTTCGGCTCACGACTCCGATGCTGGAGAACCTAGGCCTCAGCGGCTTTGTTTTGAGCGGAGCCGATGTGGGAGGATATGCGGGAACGCCACAACCCGACGTGCTTACAAAATGGATCGAGATTGCTTCGTTCCAGCCCATCGATCGCGATCACACCGATAAGGAGAGCGGGGACCAGGAACCGTGGGTCGGAGGCCCGGAAGCTGAATCGATCCGCAGGCGGTTTATTGAAGAGCGCTATCGCCTGATGCCTTACCTCTACACGGTGGCGGAAGAGGCTTCACGCACGGGCATTCCGATTGAGCGGCCACTTTTTCTTGAATTTCCCGAGGGCACAAGCGATCATCATCCCATCGACATCGATCTTCAGGCAGCGGGAGAATTTCTGCTTGGCCCGGATCTGTTGATAGCCGCGCCGCCTTTTCCCGATAGGGTAGATAACTACCCCGTCGAGTTTCCTTCAGCAACCTGGTACGACTATTGGACGGGTATGCCCGTTTCTAAGCCTGCGCCCCGGGGAGATCGGGATCCCAATGCTCCGCCAAGCCCCACCGAACAGGTGCCGCTTACAACCTGGATACACCCTGAACTCGCATCTCTGCCGGTTTTTGTTCGTGCGGGCGCGATTCTGCCGGTTGCCCCTTTGACGCAAAGCACCAATGAAATTCCGCAGGGCCCGCTCACCCTGCGCGTCTATTCTGGCGATGGATGTGCGGGTCACCTCTACCTGGATGATGGCAAGACTTACGCTTACAAGACGGGAATGAATCTGCGAATGGATTTTGGCTGCGAGGTGAATGCGGATCGCTTGCTCCTTCGCCTGGGAGAGCATAAAGGCGCTTACCCCGCGTGGTGGCGAGAGATACGCGTTGAGATCTACGGTTGGTCACCCCGCAAACGGGCGGCACGCCTTAATGGCCGTAACCTTGACGCAATTTTGGATTTGTCGCCAGGCAAAGCCGCCCTCACTGTCCCAGACGACGGAAAAGGCGAAGTGTTGGAGATTGAATGACGAGGTCCAGTGCCGCTGCGACCTCAGCGGGGGCGCACGCTGACTAGCTCAGTTGCCACCGGCACGCCGCGAGCGATCTTGACTCGGACCAGGGCCTCGAAGGGCCTGATCGGCTCGGTACTCGAGCCCCGGATTTCATGCAACAGCTTTTCCACCGTGTCCGGGCGGCAAGCGAATTCCACTCCGCCTTGCGTCCCGAACGTGGTCGTGCCCGCCAGAATCATCACGTACCGCCCAGATCCCATCCCCGGCACCAGTCCGATGACCGAATAATCTTCCGTCAGCGGAGTGCCGGAAGGACTAGCGAGGTAGGCGCTGGCTTCTCCTGGCTTCGGATGTTTGTTGACGATCGAAAGATCGCCCCGGCGCGGCCCTGAAGCCACCCGCTGAAAGACGAATTCCTGCGTGTTAGGAATATCAAGCAACGAGAGATTCTCGGAGGGAGATCCGACAAATATCAGGTTGGTTTTCTTGGCGTCGTCGAGTGAGAATAAACTCCCGCGCTTCACCCGGATTTTCTGCCCCAGCGTGCCGAAAGCTTCATCGAGCGCGTGGATGGCCAGTACCTCTCCCACGCCCGTGTAATGGTCATACACCGCGACCTTCGAATCCTGGCGCGAATTGTAGTAACGCATCCCGGTCTCCGGTCGTCCGACGAAGGCGGCATTGCTGAAGATCACCCAAGGGTCTTCGCCACTGGAAATAAAGGGCCGCCAAAACACAGCCAGAGGGCCGGTGGCTTTGGCCGCAATGGGCTTAGCCATCGCGGTCCCCTCCAGTCGGCGGTTCCACAGCACGCTTCCCAAAGCGATCAAGGAGACGAGGAGACCGACGACTAAAACGACCACAGCTGTCCGCCAGCGTGCAGGGACGCGGATCTCGCGCGAAGGCACGCTCTGTGGCTGCGTTCCTGAATCGACCGGCGTCGCTGCGGCAGACCGCAACTCGAATGTGAGGTGATAGCTGCCTTTCGGAATCTTGACTACGATTGGGTCCGCTGCCCCCTCGGTAGCATAGTATTCCGCAAGCTTCAGACGAAGACGCCCAGCTTGCACGCGGATGGTCGAATCTGTGTGTGGATCAAAGTCCGCAGGCCGCCCGTACACCTCGGTGGCAATCTGATACTCCTTCACTGGCGCTTGGGGTTGATCGAGGGATTGTTTCGCGAGATATTGCAGCAACTTGCAGAGGGATTCAGAGCCTCGGAGGCTATGACTTTTAATAATGTTATCTATTTGTTGGAAGAATTGCTCTTGCTCCGGGGCAAAAGTGTGTCTCACGGCCATTTAACACCGACGTAACAAAAGATCGCTTCGTGCTGCAGCAGCAGCATTCTACAGCAGTAACGGTCTTGAAACATAGTGAAACTTTCGCTACCGCTCCCTACAGTACTACAAATGTACTACTCGACCGGGCGTGCCCCAGGAGATCAATGCCTTCCCGACGCCCCCGCAATCTGGAGGAAACATGAAGACTAAATTCTCTTTGGTTCTGATTGGGTTGTGCCTGTGCGGCTTGGCGCTGGCTCAGACAGATACAGGGCGTCTCTTTGGAACGATCACCGATCCGACCGGCGCCGTGGTCCAGAATGCAACCGTCAGCGTGACCGAAGTCGCAACCGGGCGGGTGGTGAAGGCGACGACGGGTGCTTCGGGCAACTACGCCATCAATGCGCTGCCCGTCGCCAAGTACCACGTCGAGGTGAGCAAGGAGGGGTTTAAGACGGCGACCGCCGACATTGCCATCGAAGTTTCCCAAGTCCTCGAAATCAGTCTGAAGCTGGAAACTGGCTCCGCCGCAACAACGGTGGATGTGACCAGCGAAGTTCCGATTGTGGATACGTCCACGTCAAGCGTCGGCGAAGTGATCGAGGGACGCCAAGTAGTGGATCTCCCCCTGAACGGCCGCAACTTCACTACGTTGGCCTTGCTGGCCCCGGGCGTGAGCCGCGGTGCTTACGCCAATAACGCAGCCGGCATCGGCCCTGGGGGGGCCGCAGCCGAGACTTGGCGCAACTACGATTCGGGGGGAGCTGCGCTGGCGGTAGACGGCCTGCGACCTCAGGCTAACAATTATATTTTAGACGGCATTGACAACAACGAGTCATTAGTGAACACGATCGTGATCTTCCCGGCGATCGAAGACATAGCGGAATTCAAGACTACGACGAACATTGCGCCGGCTGAGTTTGGACGCGCGGGAGGCGCGGTCGTCCAGGTTGCTACGAAGTCAGGAACCAACGACATCCACGGTGCGGCCTATTGGTTTAACCGTTCCAAGATCGCAGCCGCTGACACCTTCGACTACACTTCAGAACCTCAATGTACTTTCCTCGGCGAGTCAAACTGTGTGGCCCTTCCATCGCTAAGCCGCAACCAGTTCGGCGCGGCGCTGGGCGGGCCCATCTGGAAGAACAAGCTGTTCGCCTTTGTTGATTACCAGGGTTGGCGCCAGGTTCTACCGGCTAGCGCTTACACCAACCGAGTACCGACGGCTCTGATGCGCACGGGCGATTTCACCGAACTGTGCGGCGGTGCGGCAAATTGTGCCACTGCGTATTCGACCCTGGCAGCCACGGCGACCAGCCTGCCGTACTCCGGGCTCCCCGGCTGCGCCGCTGCGATGAGCGCTAACCCCAACGCCTTCGCTTCCAACACGGTCAACGGGACGGTGTACACCGCGGGTTATGTTTTCGATCCCACCACGTGCCTGCCGTTTGGTTGGAATTCCACAACCGACTCGCCTGGCCCCAACATCAACATGATTCCGTCTGCCAATCAAGTTGGCCCCGGCCTCCCGTATCTGAACTTGTTTCCACTCCCGAATATCACGGGTGCGAACGTCGCGACCAACGACGTTAATATCAGCCAACCACAAAAAGAGGTCATCAATGAGAACGATTACGACGCGCGCCTGGATTTTGTGGCCACTTCCAAGGACACTCTCTTTGGCCGTTACAGCTTGGGCACGGATTTCCTGAATGGCACGGAAGTACTGAGTGACTCCACCCACAACTTGCCCGTCGGCGGCGGTACCAACCCGTCCCATCCACGCCAGGTTGGCGTGGGCTGGACCCACATTCTCAGCCCCACGATCATCAACGAGTTTCGCTATGGCTGGATTCGGGATCTTCTCGGTTACCAGCAGCCTAACGGCAGCGTTCCAGTGGCGGCCAACATCGGCATTCAGAATGCCAACACTTCTCCGCTGCTCGGCGGCCTGCCCATCATCGGCGGCTGGTATGGGAACATCAGCTACACCGGTGACGGCGGTCCCTATCTGGTTATCGAACCCACCCAGCAGTTCAGCGATGCGGTGAGCTGGATCAAAGGCAAGCACACCTTCAAGTTTGGAACCAGCATTATTCATCGCGATGTGAACTGGGATCAGGGAAATGACGCCAAAGGCTACTTCTGGATCGACGATGGCGACTTTGGCGCGTATCCCGCCAAAACCTCGGGCCACGGAACGTTTACCGGATATGAGACTTCCGAACTGCTTGCCGGGTTCATGGGCGCCTACTCGGTTGGCGCATTTAGCGGGTACTTTCAGACCCGCAGTTGGGAAAATGGGTTCTTCGCCCAAGATGACTGGCGCGTCAACCGCAGGTGGACGTTGAACCTCGGCCTGCGTTACGACCTTCTCACGTGGCCGAGCGAAGCCAGTAACCACCAGTCCAACTTCGATCCCGCGACCGGGGAACTGGTTGAGGCCGGATCAGCCTTGGCCCATAGCGGCGGATACAACGCCTCTCTCATCGACACGCCGAAGCATAATTTCGGTCCCCGCATCGGATTTGCCTGGGATATGTTTGGGGACGGCAAAACCGTGCTCCGCGGCGGATATGGCTTGTTCTACTACCTGGACCGCGGCGGCGTTGGCAACGAACTCTCCAACAACGCCGACTTTAACGGAACTTCGACCTATTATGCCTGTCCGACGGCGACGACCTGCGGGACCGGCTACCGATTTGCGTTCACGGGAGCAGCGGCTCCTGGAGCCACCGATCCCACCACCGCCACGGGAACTCTTCCGCCGAAAATTGGCATCGCCCCGAATGCGGTGACCGCCACCAACGACGTGATTTACTACCCGAAGAACAGCCCGAACTCGCATATCCAACAATGGAACATTCAGATTGAGCGAGCCTTGGACAACAAGACAGCGCTCGACGTGGCCTATGTTGGAACGAAGATGGGAAATCTTGCCACTACGTTCAACGCCAACCAGACGGACCTCCTTGGGCCGGAGCCGGGGCCGAATGGGCAAGGGAGTTGGTTCCCCGTATGCCCCGTCTCCAGTCCAAACTGTAGCCCGAATCCCCTGGGTGTCGGCACGATCAGTGCGACGGAGATGATCGGCAGCGGAAGCTACAACAGTCTGCAGACGAAACTGACGCGCCGACTGAGCAACGGACTTCAACTGACAGCGGCCTACACCTGGTCGCACACCCTGGATGACTCCGCCTCCGCATTCGGCACATCCGGCGGCGTCCTGGACGGCAACAACGGAACGCCACTGCTGCAGTATGAGCGCGGCAACGCAGACACGGATCAGCGCCAGATCTTTACCTTGAGTTCCCTATATGAGCTACCCTTCGGACGGGGAAAGACCTTCGGCAATTCCGCACCGGGGCCGGTCAATCACGTAATTGGCGGCTGGCAGTGGAACAACGTGATTCAGTTAGCCACCGGCACGCCCCTGGACATCTCGGGGGCGCCGAACAGCGCGAATGGCCGTCCTGACTACCACGGTGGATGCACGACTGGCGATACCTGGCAGCCCAACCCGTCTACTGGCGTGCCGGAACTATACTGGATCCGGTGTCCGGGGAGCGCGTTCACAGCTCCCGCCGGTCCGTATGGGGTTGGCACTCTGCCCCGGAATGCCTTTCCGGGACCGCCG
Organism: uncultured Acidobacteriaceae bacterium; assembly: GCA_963832755.1. Lineage (GTDB taxonomy): Bacteria > Acidobacteriota > Terriglobia > Terriglobales > Acidobacteriaceae > Sulfotelmatobacter. The sequence goes on from CAWHVM010000002.1 coordinate 419,016, forward strand.
ACTCGTACCTGGGACACATCCCTCGTAAAGAACATCACGATCGGCGAGCAGGTGACCGCGCAGTTGCGCGCCCAAGTCTACAACCTCTTCAACACGCCACAGTTCCAGAACCCGGACACCAACTACGGCAACGGCGATTTCGGGCAGCTGCTCAACGCCCGGGTTGCCCCACCGAATCGTGAGCTTGAACTCGCGTTGCGCGTATCCTGGTGAGAATGTTCGCAGAGCCAGGAAGCGTATCTGCTTCCTGGCTCTTTCTTGCTGACTGCCGGCTCCGCGTTGTTCGCTTTGTCTGCCTCGATCAGGACGCTGCTAATTGCCATGAAAAACAAACGCGCCCTTGCCCTTACGCTGTTTCTGACATGCCTCCTCACGCTGCCGGCCTGGCCGCAGTCGAGCGCGCGGCAAGATTCCGCAGTTCACCAGCCCGTAGTTCACAAAATCGAGCCGCCCAATTGGTGGGTAAGCTACACGCCGTCGCTCACCCTGCTGCTCACCGGTGAAAACCTGAGCGGCGCCCGCGTGGAAAGCCCGACCAAAGGTCTAACTCCGCTCGCAGCGGAAGCTTCGGCCAACGGACACTACCTTTTCGTCCACCTGCAACTGAGTTCCGATCTGCCCCCAGGAACCGTTCCCCTGCAGTTGATCACTTCCGCGGGATCGACGACGGTACATTTGCCGCTGCTGGGTCGCGGGGACTCCCGCGGCCGCTTCGAAGGCTTTTCTCGCGACGACGTCATCTACCTGATCATGCCCGACCGCTTCGCCGACGGCGACCCGTCGAACGATCAGCCCGCAGGTTCGAACGGCGCCGGTTCCGAGGTTCCGAAATATGACCGCAGCAACCCAATGGCGTATCACGGCGGCGATCTGCGCGGCATTCGAGAGCACCTTGGATATCTGCACGATCTCGGCATCACCACGTTGTGGCTCACTCCGGTCTGGAAGAATACCGACTCCGATTACCATGGCTACCACGTCGTCGATTTCTACGCCCTCGACGACCACATGGGCTCGATGGCGGAATACCATGCGTTGGTTGCCGATGCGCACCGGCTGGGCATGAAGGTGCTGATCGATTACGTGGTCAATCACACCGGCCCTCACCATCCCTGGGCCAACGATCCACCTACGCCGACGTGGTTTCATGGCACGCCTACCCATCATCTCGAACCCGCATATACGTTCGATGGGCTGGTCGATCCTCATGCCTCGCCGCGCGAGTATCTCAACACACTGGACGGCTGGTTCGCGGGCAGATTGCCCGACCTGAATCCGGACGATCCCGCGCTGGCTCTTTATCTGGCGCAGAATGCGATGTGGTGGACGGAGATTGCGCAATTGGATGGCTTCCGCCTGGACACATTTCCCTATTCCACCCGCCAGTTCTGGAGCGGGTGGCACGAGCGGCTGCGCCAGGTGTATCCGCAGTTCGATTATCCGCAGATCATGGACGTCGGCGAAGTATCGGACCGCGATCCGGCCATCACATCATTCTTCGAAGGCGGACGAAAACAGTTCGATGGCATCGACTCCGGCCTCGCTACGGTGTTCGATTTCCCGCTGCGCGACGCTATGCACGACGTTGTCATCAACGGCGCACCCATGAAGAAGATCGTCGATGTTCTTCGGCAGGACGAACTCTATCCCCATCCCGAAACGCTGGTTACCTTCATCGGAAATCATGACCAAAAGCGCTTCGTGAGCGAAAAAGACAGCAGCCCCGCTAAACTCAAAGCTGCATTTGGATTGCTGCTTACTTTGCGCGGCATACCGCAAATTTATTCCGGTGACGAGATCGCGATGCCGGGCGGCGCCGACCCCGACAACCGCCGTGATTTTCCGGGAGGCTTTCCCGGTGATCCGCGAAACGCCTTCACTGCCAGTGGACGCACCGCCGAACAGCAGGATGTGTTCGCCTACGTGCAGTCGCTGCTGGCCCTGCGCAAGAACCATGCCGCGCTGCGCACCGGAAAGCAGTGGCACATTGGATGGGACGACACTTACTACGCCTTCGTGCGTGAATTGCCGGAAGAGAAGCTGCTGGTTGTCTACAACAATTCTCGGAAGGCGGCCGCACTCAACATTCCCGTCGAGAACACACCGCTGGAAACTGCCCACCAGCTACAGAGCGTGTTTGGCAATAGCGCCGCGGAAATTGTAAGCCGCGAAGTGCGCGTCTCACTGCCGGCCCAGACACTCTCCGTGTTCAGTGTGCGTTAGTGCGAACGTCCAGCGGATCGTGCCAGTCCGCGGGATATTGACTTTTGTTCGTTGCCGACGCAAGCTCGTCCATGGGGTTCCGCATTCTGTCCTGCATTCTGTCGGGGGTTTGCCGCAAGTGACACGTAGTGCCTGGCCTGCAAATCGTTTCCACACCGTCTTGCTTTGTGCGGGGCTGCTTGCTTCTGCAGGGTTTCTGCATCTTGTCGCCGCTGTTCGAGCGCAGAACACGGGCCATCCTGCCGAGTCCCCGCTGATGCGGCAAGTGCAGCGGGCGCTCAGCCTCGATGAGCATGGCGACCCGCAGGGGGCGATGAACCTTGTCCTCCACCTGCTTGAGCAGCACCCGGAGTTTGAGCCGGCAATCAAGCTGAAAGGCCTGTTGCTCGAGGAAGCAGGCCGCACCTCCGAGGCGGCGGCGGCTTATGAAGAGGCGCTGAAGCTCGCGCCCAATGACGCAGATGTCTTGTTGAAAACTGGCGCCTACAAACTGGCGGCGGGCCAGAAGGAAGAAGCCATCAAGCTGCTGCAGCATTGCATCAAAATTCTTCCCGGCGACGGAGACGCACAGTATTACCTTGCCCAGGCCTATCACCTGAATGGACAGGATGACCTGGCGCTGGCCGCAATCCGGCTGAGTTTGAAAGCCGAGCCCGACAATGCATCGGTGTGGCAGAAGTATGGAGAGCTGTTGTGCGTTTCGGAAGACTGCGAGACCGGGTTGAAGTGGCTGCTGAAGGCGCAGCATTCCGACGCTACGCTGCCGAAAATTGATTATGACATTGCGTTGACCGATTTGAAATTGATGGATCTTAACGCGGCCGCTCAGTACGGCGCGCGAGCGGTTGAGTCCCAGCCCAACGATGTGCCCGCGTTGCAACTGCTGGCCGACGTGGATGTGAAGCTGGCGAAATGGCAAGAAGCCAGGAATGCCTTTGAACGCATCCTTGTCTTCAAAACCAACGACGTGGATTCACTGTTCGGGCTCGGCCAATGCGAATTGGAACTGAAGAACTATCCGGCCGCGATCGATAAATTGCAATTAGTGTTGCGCCTCGCCCCCACGCGGCTGCTGGCGCATTACTATCTGTCGCGGGCGTATGCCGCGATGGGCAGGACGGATGATGCCCACCACGAGGCTGCTCTGCATCAGTTGATGATGGAACAGATGACCTTCGTCCGTTCCGTCGAGAGCGAAGGAAGCGAAAGCCCCATCACGGCCCAGGCCGTTCAACTGTTGGCGCAGCATCACGAAGAGGAAGCGTTGCAGCTGTATCGGAACCGTTTCAAGGGAACTGCCGCCACTCTTGCGGATGCCTATGTGTTCATTGGGAAGCTATATCTCGGCTTGGGAGATAAGGATGACGGCCTGCGCAGCCTTCATCATGCGCTGGAAATTCAGCCCACGGTTCGAGGCGCTCATACCTATGAGGGAATATTGGCGCTGAAACTCGGCGACCTGAGCGGCGCCGAGGCCGATTTTAAAGCGGAACTCGCTAACGACCCGAATTATCAGACGGCGATTGCCGAGATGGGCGAGGTCCGCTACCACCAGCAACGCTGGTCAGATGCGGCGGACCAACTGGCGAAGTCCAGAACCATGACCCCGGAGTTGCTTTACATGCTTTGCGATTCTTATTTCCACATGGGAAAAATTGCAGATGCCGACTTGAACGCCGAAACAGCCGCGGCGTATGGGAGAAACAAGCCTGAACTCATGAAAGGCCTGCTCGACCTTCTCCAACGAAACGGGCAGACGGAGCTGGCGCAGCGTTTGTCGGCTAATCTCGGGCAATAATAGAGACGCTGTAATAGTTTGAACTCGACCTTTTACCCATCGCAGTTGGGGTTTTGAGTGTTATGGCGATTTTGCAACAACGACCAAGAACATCTAGCCTATTCAATCTGGGCAGCGTCGGAAATCGAATGTAAGCGCTACCGTCCCGTTTCTTTCGTCTAAAAGGCGACGCTGGATGTTTGGATCGTTCGCGTCTGCTCCGGGTAGGTGCTTTCCCAGGAATAGCCCGATGAGTCGCCCGTTATAGATTTGCCCTGGCGTGAGGCCCAGGTCGTTCAACACTTGTGCGTCCGCACCGACGATGCCGATACTGCCTACATAAAACTGCTTGCCTTCGTCCACGTCAATGTCGAGAAAGATCAGTTTCTTGACGTCGTCAAATCTGGTCTCGGGCACGGAGGTGAAGTTGATGTAACCTAGCTCGCTGTAGGCCTTGCGCAGGTTTTCCAATCCTTTAACAATCTTCTCGCGGCTGAAGATCCCGCCGTCATTGATCGGGAAAAGAGCGCGTAGGGCTTTGACGTTGCTAACCGCCTTGTTGTGCTTGAACATGATCGCACCCAAGGAGTATCGCGGGCCCTCGTCCACGTGAACAAAAAGGGCAATATGTAGATCAGCAGCGTTCTTTATCAATGTGGTCGCGTTGCCGTTAACCTGCACTCTGAAGTATCCACGGTTTTGCCAGCCCGCTCTGACCCTTTCCAACGCCCCTTCGATGACTCCGTCAAGCGCATCTCCATGTGATTCCTGCCTGGTCGAAGCGGCGATCTCGTCCTGGTCGGAGGTCGGCATCTGAAGGAAGCCTGAGAACGTTACGTTGTCGATTGAGACTTCTGTCCCCGAGGGCTGCACCTCACGGGAAGGGGAGGAAGGGCAGTAGCTTTGATCTCGGACTTCAGGAATTACAGTCGCATCGGCCTGCTGTGCTTGAATCGGAATCTGCCCAGCCAACAAGCCCGCCGTAGCCAAAACGACGATCTGCGCCAGTCCAGCTCGCATGGCAGCATTATAAGCCGGTTTTGATCGTTGACGTTATCAGACCATAACGCTCAAAGCCCCTCAATGAGCGATAAGGGGATTTGTCGCCAGTTGACTCTAACGGGTTTGCAGACCCAAGCCCCGGACTTGTAGTTCCCGGCTGTATTCAGCATCCGTCCTGCCGTACTCCAGCACCTTCCAGAGTCCGTACCCGAGGTCTTTCCCCATCGTCCACGGCGGTTGCTGCACGACCCAAGCGCCATCGCTGTGCTGCGAAACGATCTGATTGAGGATGTCCCTAACGGTGGTGTTGTTCAAATCGAACGGCCCGACCCGGAACGCCAGATTGCCCCCCGGAGAGTCGCCTGCGATTCCGCCACTGTTCGGATTCAGGACGAAATACAAGTGGAGACTTAGCGCGAGGCTGGCTTCGTGCATGCTTGTCTCCCCAATCCGGAATTGTGGTATGCGGGTGTTCAGCAGATTTGATTTCCCGACCAGTGCTCCATCATGTGTCACCAAGACTACGGGTCCCTTGATAACCCACCGGTACCCAACCGGGTGAGTAATGGCATCCAATATTTCCTTCACGTTGCGTTCCCGAAATTCGATGCTGATGCGCTGTTGAAACGCTGCTTTGTCGATGTACTCAACGCCAATAGGAATGTGCTCCTGCCCCCCAAAGGACAGAAGTGCATCAATTAAGTTCCGTTGTTTAACTGCGAAGAACGGGACCCGTCGAGACGGGCTGATAGCGCCGGACCGGCTCCGACCGGAGATCATGCCGGATGCGCAAAAAAGCACGATCGCAATGGCAATCGTCCTCATACAAACCTAGACACTCGGGTGCAGGGGGCGGTTCCCGACGTGTTTCTATGCGTAGGTGTTGATCACAGGCGATTACACTCAAAACCCACCCAAGGGCGTGCCTAGAGGCAGCGACCCCATCCGACAGCATGTGTGCCAGATCAAGTCTTGGCTATCACAGATACGTGCAGCTCACGGCGCGGCGTTCTCGGTAACAGTGAGGATCTGATCGGCTTTTACGTTTTTCAAAACCTGTTTAATGCCGCTCGGCCATGTGAGTTCAATGCTGTCTACGACGCCGGCCGAACCCAGACCGAAGTGTACGCGCTTGTCGCTGGAAGAGTTGTAGCTGACCGCGGTTGTCGCGTGGTTATATTGGGTGCCCAGGGAAGTGGTTATCTTGACCTTCGTTCCCAGCCCGTCGCGGTTGGACTTCACGCCGACCAGTTTCAGAATGATCCAGTGGTTTCGGTTGCCGCCGTTCTGGGTACCCGATCGGTTCATCCATATCTCCGGCGGTCCGTTCAGAACTGCCACGACCACATCGATCTTGCCGTCGTTGTTGAGATCGCCAAAGGCCGCGCCGCGATGCGCAGCCGGGACGGAGAAGGCGGTTCCGGCCTTTGAACTCACGTCTTCGAAAGCCAAGTTGCCTTTGTTGCGAAACACTCGATTGGGTTCGGCAAAGGGCCGGTGCGCCAACTCCATGGCATTATCCAGAATGTCGGCGTTGGCGGTGAACAAGTCTTTGTTCCCGTCGTTGTCGAAATCGAAAATCCCCGCTCCCCAGGCGGTTGAGCGGCTGGTAAGGGCACTCAGGCCTGCCGTCGCGGTGACATCTCGAAATTGACCATCGCCCACATTTTTGTAGAGGGGAAAAGTTTCCCCGAACATCGCAGTTTCAAAAATGTCCGGCCTGCCATCGTTGTCGACATCCCGGAAATCGGCGCCCATGCCGGCGATGGCTTTGCCGAATGCGTTGTACGCAACCCCGGCGAGCAACGCGACGTTGGTAAAGGTTCCGTCTCCGTTGTTATGAAAAAGATAATTCTCGAACGTGTCGTTGGAGACGAAGATATCGGTAAAGCCATCGTTGTCATAGTCGGCAAACGCCAGACCCATTCCTTTGCCAACGTACTGGGAAATGTGGGACTGTTCGGAGACGTCGGTAAAAGTGCCGTCGCCGTTGTTGCGGTAGAGGATGTCCGGCGTTCCCAGAAAATCGACTGGCGAGCAGTAGGCCGGAAGTCCTTGCTGAACGCAATGAGTTGCAGTTTTGACGTTGTAATTGAGGTAGTTCACTACAAAAAGGTCGAGCAACCCATCGTTGTTGTAATCGAACCATCCCGCAGCTACAGACCATGCCTTGCCAAGCTTGGGGACGATTCCGCCGACTCCCGCCTTCTCGGTCACATCCGTGAAGGTGCCATCTCCATTGTTGTGGAAAAGCTGGTTGCGGTTGACGCCGGTGACATAAAGATCGACAAACCCGTCGTTGTCGTAGTCGCCGGCAGCCACTCCCATGGAGTAGCCGATACCCTGCAGGCCAGCCTTCTCAGTTACATCGGTGAAGGTGCCGTCTCCGTTGTTGCGGAAGAGCCGGTTTGAGTAACTGGCATCGCTTTTTTCAAGCGACGGGATCGCCGCGCCGTTGGTAAAGAAGATGTCGAGCAAACCGTCGTTGTTGTAATCGAAGAGCGCTACTCCGCCAGCCATAGTTTCAAACGTGTAGCGCTGCGGACTGACGCTGTTCTTGAGGATGAACTTGATCTTCGATTGTTCGATCACGTTCTCGAATTGAATGGCCGATGCGGCCGGCGCCGGCTTCGGGGACTTCTGGCTGGCAGCCGCTCGACGAGGCTGCGTTGCCTGATGTGGTGCCGAAACAGCGGCCGGCGTCGCCGGAGGGCCTTGGGCAGCCAAGCCACGAACGCTCCCCAGCCAGCACAGGGCCAGCATCGCTGCGAGAACGATTCTGACAGCTCTTGCCGTGTCAAACAGAAAGTTGGAGGCGCAGGGACAAGGCGCTGAAACGGGAATGCATTCGGGAGAGAACGCCATTGGCGCGGGAAGATGCGAAACGCCTGATTGATTGGAGGCGCGGGTCGGAATCGAACCGACGCATAAAGGTTTTGCAGACCTCTCCCTTACCACTTGGGTACCGCGCCCCTAGGAAATAAGCTATCGTTTCGAGCGACAAAAGTCCACCCGATAGGGAAGCGAGCCAAGCGCGCGATTTATGCGTCGCAAAGAACGCGACGCTTCGCGCGGCTGGCCCAGATCCTTCGCTGCGCAAAGAACGCTTGCTCAGGATGACAGGGTGCCTGGGGCCGAAGAGTATGCAAAATTCTTCATCTTGCGGAGACGTAAAAGCTGGGCTACTCTTCTCGTCCAAGCCGTTTTCTCTGACCCTCCCACAGAGGAACGATTCCAAATCCCAGAGGTTACGTCATGCAACGAAGCATTTCTGCGGAAGTGATCGCCCTGCGTCAACAGCGGACACGACGCGTGAATTCCAGCGTCAAGGGAATGATTTTGGCCGCGGCATTTCTACTGTGTGCGGGAGCCATGGCGGGCGCGCAAACCGTCACCACGTTGTATAGCTTTGTGGGCGGCAAAACCAGCGGCGCTAATCCGTGGTATGTGACGCTGGTGCAGGGCACCAACGGCCAGCTCTATGGCACCACCTACAACGGCGGCACCAAGGGGCTGGGCACTTTCTTTGAAGTGACCACATCGGGCACGCTCACCGTGCTGCACAGCTTTACGGGCGGCAAGACGGACGGGGCGAATCCCACCGGCGGGCTCACGCTCGGCACCGACGGCAATTTCTACGGCACCACGCAAATGGGTGGCACCGATTTGCAGGGAACCGTGTTCAAGATGACAACCACCGGCACCATCACCCTGCTGCACAGCTTCGACAGCGTCACCGACGGCTCATTTCCTTGGGGTCCGCCGATCGAGGGGACGGACGGGAATTTCTACGGGACGGCCAGCGGCGGCAAGGGCGTGGACGGACTGGTTTACAAGATCACCAGCTCGGGCACGTATTCGACGATCTATACTTTTACCCCAACCTACGGGACCTATCCCATCGCTCCACCGACGCAGGGTACGGACGGGTATTTGTACATCCCGGTTTCGCTGGGCGGGACGGATGGATGCGGAACCATTGTGCAAATTACGACAGCTGGGGTGTTGAACAACAGCTACGATTTTGCCTGCGACGCGGGCGGCGCGTTTCCGATTGGGCCGCTGGTGCAGGCTGCGAACGGAGATTTCTATAGCACTACGCAGGATGGCGGCACCAATGGCGAGGGAACGATTTATCAACTCACAACTTCGATGGATGTGACCATACTGCACAGCTTTGGCGCTCTGTTCGGAGATGGCGAATATCCGGGCGCGGGATTATTGCTGGCCACCGATGGAAACTATTACGGATCGACGGCTGAAGGCGGAACCTACGACGATGGAATTCTGTTCAACACGACCGTGGGCGGGGTCTACACGGATCTTTACAGCTTCAACAACAGTTCGAACTTGATGCAGATGTCGCCGCTGTCGCCGCCTGTGCAGGATACGAACGGCACGCTCTACGGCGTGACGGAGTTTGGCGGCAAGGATAACGAGGGAACGATTTACAGCTTGAACGTGAGCCTACCGGCGTTTGTGAACTCTCCGCTGTTCAGCGGGAAAGAGGGTGGCAGCGTTTTGATTCTTGGCCAGCACTTGACCGGGGCCAGCAAGGTCACGTTCAACGGCCTTCCGGCGGACTTTGTGGTGAAATCCGATACGCACTTGACTGCCACCGTTCCTACGGGAGCCAGCACGGGATATATCGAAGTGACTACTGCGTCGGGGGTGGTGAAGAGCCGGAAGATTTTCCGGGTTGAGCGGTAAGCTCTAGTTCACCAGGGAGACACCCTTCGGCTGCGCTCAGGGCTTGCTCCGGCACGAAAGAGTTCCCGGTCCGGTCCCGGTTCTCGGCTTGGCGTAGGGAATCGCGTCAGCCAATTTGGCCCGCACGTTGTGCGATTGTCGCGCTGGGTGCAGGCTTTCTTGCGAATGAGGTTGCAACAACGTGGCTCACTCACTGAGCCAGCAGCACCAAGGAGATTGTCATGCGGACTTTCCGGTTTTTCGTAGTGACGTTCGCTGCGCTGGCAGTTCTGCTCAGCGTGAGCGCGGCACAAACTTCAGCCGCCAGCGTTCAGACGTCCAACGGACACGACAGTGTCCCGTCTCTGGCAAACTTCACCAAGCTGGCCGACTTTGGCAACGGCAACGGCGAATATCCTAACGCGCCTCTCGCTCAGGGAACGGACGGAAATTTGTACGGCACAACGCAATTGGGCCCGTGGCCCTCCAACGGCTTCGCCTTCAAAATGACGCCGACCGGGGCGTTCTCCCTGTTTGACTACTCCTGCACCGAAAACGACTGCACAGGCCGCGGGCCCTACGTCGGGCTTGTGCTGGCCAGCGATGGCAACTTCTACGGCACGACATATGAGGGTGGCGACGGCGCATATCGATCAAACCGCTACCCCGGCGGCACGGTCTTCCAGTTGAACCCTCAAAGCGGATTGAGCACCATCTACAGCTTTTGTTCTGAGGTTGGATGCGACGATGGCGATAGTCCCACTTCTCTAATTCAGGGCAGCGACGGCAACCTCTACGGGACAACAGTGACCGGCGGCCTGAACAACCTGGGCACGGTCTTTTCTCTCACCACCGGGGGAACTCTGACCACGCTGCACAGCTTTGCTTCAACTGAGGGCAATGTTCCGTACGCCGGACTGATTCAGGCAACCGACGGCAACTTTTATGGGACAACGGTAGGGGGTGGCTCCGGATCCTATTGCACCTATGGTGGCGGCTGCGGCACGATTTTCAAAATCACTCCGCAGGGCATGCTCACAACTCTCTATAATTTCTGCCAGCAAAACAACTGTGCCGACGGATTCAATCCCATAGAGGGCCTGATTCAGGCCGCCGACGGGAGCCTCTATGGAGTTGCCCGGTACGGTGGCGCTAACAGCCTGCCCAATTCCACGGGATACGGCGCTGTCTTCAAGATCACCACCGCAGGCGTCTTCACTTCACTCTATAGCTTCTGTGCCTTAACGAACTGTACCGACGGATACTCGCCCTCCGGCATCCTTCAAGCCACTGACGGAAACTTCTACGGGGCTACGAGTTCCGGCGGAGCCTCTTATTACGGCACGCTTTTCAAACTCACGTCGGCGGGCGTGCTGAGCACGCTGCATGATTTTTGCCCGAAGGGCGGCGAACACTGCACCGATGGCGAGTACCCGCAAGCGCTTGCGCAGGCCACTGACGGGAATTTCTACGGCGTCGCTGGCTATGGCGGACATTCCGGCCACGGCACAGCGTTCAAGGTTTCCGTAGGGCTCGGCGCTTTTGTTGAGACCGTCACCGCCTCCGGCGCGGCGGGATCGTCGGTGATTATCCTGGGAACGAATATGACGGGGGCGTCCAGCGTTACATTCAACGGCGCAGCAGCGACGTTCACGCTGGTATCGAGCACAGAAATCACAGCGACCGTGCCTTCGGGCGCGACCACGGGACCTGTCGTTGTTACCACGCCGAAAGGCAAGCTGCAAAGCAACAAGAATTTCATGATTAGTAACTGAGCGGTTTGTGGCTGGGTGAGGAATGAGCGAGGTGAGGATGAATTGTTGGGAACGGAAGGGTCTGCCGTGCCCAGCGGCGTCCACGGGGCTAAAGCCCGTTGTAATTCGGAATCTGACGCGGCGCTGAAGCGCCGCTCTTCCATGTCATTGCACGAGTTGCGGGGCAGGCATACATCATCCGGTTACTCGTCTGCAAAGTCACTGCAACAGGCCGTAGATGTACAGGCTGTCGTTGGATCCGCTTTTGCTGCCCACATACACGTTGCCATTCGCGATGGTGGGGACGGAGAATCGTATGCCCCTTCCCAGAGTGTCTCGCGTCGCGTTCTGCTGGCTGTTGTACAACTCGACCGAAACCTTGGAAGCTTTGTAGGCGTGCAGCACGGCAGTAGTTCCCGTGGTGGACGGGGCGTCCACGACCCACACAATGCCGTTCGCCGAACCATTGGCGGAGATGGAGGGCGTGCCTCCGGCGGCGAGGGTGGTGGGCGATTGTGAGACTGGAGCCGCGGACAGCGCCCCTTTGATCAAAGTGTAGCGGTCCAGATAGTCGCCCTGCCCCGAGTAGTAGACCGCGTTGCCGAAGTAGGCCGGGCTGCTGTAATAGCCCTCGGGTGAACCTGTTATTGTCTGTATCACGTCGTTGCTGCCGATATTGAACTTACCCATGTTGTCGCGATCAACGAGATAGATCGTGCCCTGCTTATCGGCTCCGGTGATTTCATCCGGGTATGAGCCCGCTTGCTTGGGCAGAATCAAACCCGCGCTGGAGCCCAAGTCCAGATCGTCGTCGTCCAGGATGGATTCATTGTCGGGGGTAAAGTAATCCGTCACTGAGAGGGCGCGCGTCATCCTCAGGAAACTGTCTCCGTAGTCGCTGCCACCTGTGTTCTCGTCGAAAGTGCCGTTCCCGGTTATCAGGTAGACGTTGCCGGTGCTGTCGGCTGAAAGACCGCCTGCGCTATGCCAAATACCGCCCTGCGAGCCGTTGGGCGTGTCGTTGAATACGTTCACCCGCGCGAGGGTTTTGGCGTTATAGCTGATGACCCATCCGTGATAGTTGCCAAGGTCGGCGAACGATGCCCAGGCGATGTAGACCAATCCCTGGGATAACAGGAGGGCGGAGCGTTGGTTCTGAAGCACGGGAGTAAAGTCGATCGTCCCACCCACGCTTCCGGCTCCAGTGCCCGGGACTGATGCTTGAATTACAACCGGCCCACCGAACTTTTCCGCTCCAGAAGTAATGTCGAGCGCATGGAGGCGCTGATAATACGTGCTGCCCTCGAGAGTAAAAGCGACGACGTAGAGAGTGTTGCTGGTGGTATCGATCACTGGCGTTCCGGTAATTCCAACCGTCGGAGAGATTTCGCAAGTGCCGACGTCGGCGCAGGGAACTGCGACGACTCCAGCGCCCAAGAAACTTGTATGCCAGAGCGGAGTGGTGGGACTGCCACCGGCGTCGAAGGCATAGACGCTGTCGTTCTCCGTTGCCACGTAAACGACGTTGTGGGTGCCCTGGCCTACGATGCTCACGTTGCCGACATAGAGCGGCTGGGCGAAGATGTGCCCGTCCACGGAGAGCTTAAATTTCAAGCCAAACTGGGTGGAGTTGACGTTGGTGAAGGTGAGAGTGGTTTCCTTCAGATTCTGCCCCGTGCGGGAAATGTCATTGTGCCAAGTAAGCACGTTCTGCGCGGGGAGAGCGAGCGAGAGCAGAAGGAACATCGTGGAAAACAGAACGGACCGCACGAGACGATCACAACTCAGTTGAATTCTCATTGGCTTCCTCTCTGACCAAAGCCGCGACGGCTATTACTTTCGAAGGCATCGACGCCAGGCGGAAAATGTTGTGCGAGCTTGAAAGTCGCTCTGAGTGCCTGGTTCAGGGGGGAGATTTAACGCAAGAGACGAAAACTCAGGAGCGGATGGTACTCCCGAGTAAGAGTGGAGTCAACAACGATTTTTTTTTGCGAATTTCACGCCGAGCCGGAAGAGTACGCAAAATTCTTCATCTTGCGGAGGATGGATAATTGAGGTAGCGTGAGCGGCTAGGCCGTTTCCTCCGATCCCCCACAGGGAACGATTCTCAAGCTCTCGTCACACAGAGGGCAAGAATCGCCGGCCTCAGAGAGAGATTCAAGCGACCAGCCGCTGCGGGCAAGGAGGATTCTGGTGACACATGCTTTCAGATTCTTGTTGGCTTTTGTGGCCGGGCTCGTGGCAACGGCAGCGTCCGCGCAGATTACTTATCCCACCCCGATCAAGCACGTCATCTTGATTGACCAGGAGAACCGTACGGTCGACAACCTGTTCGGCAGCAACTCGCCGAGCAACCAGTATTATCTTCCTGGCCTGGTTGTCTCGACGACGGGGCAGGCATACACGATCACGAAGGGAAAGAAGACTGTGTTCACGGTGAATGCGGTCTCGCTCCCGCTGGCATCGACGCTGGGCAGCACAGGCAGCATCGACGCCGATGACTACGATCCCGACCACTCGCACACCGCATGGGGATTGGCCTGTGACGCGCCGGTGATCACGGACCCGAGCACGGCTTGCGCCTTGGACGGATTTAACCACCCGGCGGTTACGTGTCTGGCAGGAGCTACCGGATGCCCGGGACCTGCCTATCCCACGTACGCTTATGTTCAGTATTCGGACGTGGCGCCGTATTTTCAGATCGCCTCGCAATACGGTTATGCCAACTACATGTTCCAGACCAATCAGGGGCCAAGCTTTCCCGCGCATCAGTTTATTTTCGGAGGAACTTCGCAGCCGGGGAATGGCACCGAGCCGACGTGGTTCGTTGCCGAAAATGCGGCCCACACCGTCAATGCCACCAATGGGTGCATAGCGACTGCCGCAGCAACCGTGGAATTGGTGAATCCCGCCACGCAGGACCTGAAAACAAAAATGTATCCCTGCTTCAATCACGACACCATGGCGGATGTTTTTGCGGCTGCGAGCCCGCAAATTACGTGGAGATATTACACCCCCGGGCAGGGCTACTTGTGGTCGGCGCCCGATGCGATTCAGGCAATCTGTACCAACGTGAATGGTAAATGTACGGGGCCATACTGGAAGAAAGGCGACTCCAACGGGTATGTCGACGTGAACCCCGCCGACGCGCTGAGCGATATTGAAAATTGCAAACTCAAAGAGGTGAGTTGGGTGATTCCCACCGCGCTCGAGTCCGATCATTCCACACAGACTGACGGCTCCGGACCTTCGTGGGTATCTGCCATTGTGAACGCCGTCGGGAATCAGCCCAAGTGCAAGAACGGAGACACTTACTGGGACTCGACAGTGATCTTGATCACCTGGGACGATTGGGGAGGTTGGTACGATCACGTACTGCCGCCGGCGCTGTCGTCGAAGGCGCCGGTGAACGCGTCATCGTATGTGTATGGGTTCCGCGTGCCGTTGCTGGTGGTCTCTGCTTACACTCCGGCGGGGACGGTCAGCAATGTCATGGGGCTTGATTTCGGGGCCATGCTGAAGTTCATCGAAGAGATTTTCAATGTGGGATACATTTCTCCGGGTGATTACGCGGATTCTTACGCCAATGACGATCTGGGAGAATTTTTCCAGTTCAACAAACCGCCGCGCACTTTTCAAAGCATTGCCGCGCCGATCAAGAAGGAAGTGTTCCTCGATCCTAAGCGGCCGATCGGTCCGCCAGACAATGATTGAGCAGTAAGGGGGGCACGTAGCGCGACCGGCGAGAAATTACGGGCAAGTGAGTTGGGCTGCACCGAAGGGCTGCAACTGGGCTCCCTGATTGATGCCGGGGTGGTTGATAGGCTGGCCCGCCAGGATGGTTACGGTTCCGGAGAAGTTGAGGCCGCATTGGGCTAAACCGTTTGTCACCGTCACTTGGATCGCTATGTCGGCTGCGCAAACGCCGTTACTCAGGGCGATGCACCACGTCGTGGTGTTGGTAATGTCGGCGGTGGTGGGCATGGAGTTGTACCTGCCGGTGGCGGTGAACTGAACCTGGGAACCGGCGGCGGCGGATGGACTCACGCTGACGGACTGAAGTGGATGGTTACTCCCGCCGCAGGCAAGCAGGGCGATGGATACTGACAGGAGAATGCCGAAAAGGCAAGCGGGCCGAGGTTTCATGGAACCTCCTGAGTAGGCCGGAAGAGAGAACTGGAGCGGGAGACGGGATTTGAACCCGCGACTTCGACCTTGGCAAGGTCGCACTCTACCACTGAGTTACTCCCGCTCAGCGAAGTTGATTATAAATGAGGGGTTGGGTTGGGGCAACGATTAGGCAGGGGTTGTAGGGAAGCGAGCCAAACGCGCGATTTACGCGTCGCAAAGGCTGCGACGCTTCGCGCGGCTCGCTCAGATCCTTCGGCGGGCATAAGGCACCCGCCTCGGATGACAATCGGGTTGGGGAACGATTACGCGGCAGATTCGGAGGGCACAGGTGAAACCTACTTTCAGATTCTTGGCGGCTCTGGTTGCCGGGTTCGTAGCAACCGCAGCGTGCGGGCAAATTACTTATCCCACGCCGATCAAACACGTCATCGTGATCGACCAGGAAAACCGTACGGTCGACAACCTGTTGGGCAGCAATTCGCCGAGCAACCAGTACTATCTGCCAGGGCTGGTTTACTCGACCACGGGCCAGGCATACACGATCACGGGCGGGAAGAAGACGGTGTTCACGGTGAACGCGGTCTCGCTCCCGCTGGCATCGCTGTTGGGCAGCGCGGGCAGCATAGACGCGGATGACTACGATCCCAGCCACTCCCATACATCCTGGGGCTTAGCCTGTGACGCGCCGCTGATTACGGACCCAAGCACGGCTTGCGCAATGGACGGATTTAACCAGACTAAGGTGACCTGCGCGACAGGAGCGACGGGGTGCCCGGGACCTGCCTATCCAACCTACGCCTATGTTCAGTACTCCGACGTCGCCCCCTATTTCCAAATCGCCTCACAGTACGGGTACGCCAACTATATGTTCCAGACCAACCAGGGACCGAGCTTCCCTGCGCATCAGTTCATTTTCAGCGGCACCTCGCAGGCTGGGAACGGTCCAGAGCCAAGTTGGTTCGTCGCCGAAAATGAACCCACCCGATACAGCGTGAATGGGTGCGCGGCCACCACCGGCACGATCGTGGCCCTGGTCAATCCGGCGACACAGGACGAGAAGACCAGCATGTTCCCGTGCTTCAATCATGACACCATGGCCGACGTGTTCGCCGCTGCCAGCCCGCAAATCACGTGGACGTATTACACACCCGGCAACACCTCCTTGTTGACCGGCCCCAACGCGATTCAGGCGATCTGCACGGTGAAAGCAGGTAAATGCACTGGGCCGTACTGGACCAAAGGCGCGTCGAACGGGTATGTCGACATCAAGCCGTCCGATGTGCTGACCGATATTGGAGATTGCAAACTCAAACAGGTGAATTGGGTGATTCCCAATGGCCTCGAGGGCGACCATCCGACAGGAACCGACGGCTCGGGGCCGTCCTGGGTCGCCTCCATCGTGAACGCCATCGGAACCCAGCCCAAGTGCAAGGACGGAGAAACTTACTGGAACAACACCGTCATCTTGATCACCTGGGACGACTGGGGAGGGTGGTACGAGCATGTGGTGCCGCCCGCACTCTCTTCGAAGGCCCCTGTGGGCGCGTCGTCTTATGTGTATGGTTTCCGGGTTCCGTTGCTAGTGGTCTCGGCCTATACTCCGGCGGGCACGGTCAGCAACACCATGGGGCTTGACTTTGGCGCCATGCTGAAGTTCATCGAAGAAATTTTCAACGTGGGGTACATTTCTCCGGGCGATTACGCGGATTCCTACGCCAACGACGATCTGGGAGAGTTTTTCCAGTTCCACAAACCGCCGCGCAGTTTCGAGAGCATTCAAGCCCCAGTCAAGAAAGAAGTGTTCCTTGATCCGAAGCGTCCGATGCTTCCGCCCGACAACGACTGAGGGCATTCGCCAAGAGAACCATCGGGGCTGAAGCCCACCTCATTCTTGATGTCTTACGCGGCACTGAAGCGCCCGCTCTCCCACGTTTAGTGCACCGACCACTGCGGATCTTCCTCGGGCTGCACGATGTGGCCGTCGCGCATGTGGATGATGCGGTCGCCGTACTTGGCGGCTTCGGGGTTGTGCGTGATCATCAGCACCGTTTGTCCTAGCTCCTGGTTGGACTGGCGCAACATGTTCAGAACGATGTTGGAGTTCTCGGTATCGAGATTGCCCGTGGGCTCGTCGGCCAATACGACCGCGGGCTGATTGACCAGGGCTCGAGCCAGGGCTACGCGCTGCTGCTCGCCACCGGAAAGTTCGGAGGGGCGATGGTTGAGGCGCTGGCTGAGTCCTAATAGATCGCAAATGCGAAGGAAGAACGCGGGATCGCGTCCGCCGTTGCCGGAGATTTCCTGTGCGATGGCGATGTTGGAACGGGCGTCGAGCGTGGGCAGCAGGTTGAATTTTTGAAATACGAATCCGATCTTGCGTTTGCGCATGCGGGTGCGTTCGGCATCGGAGAGCGTGCCGAAATCGTCGCCGTCGAGAATTACTTTGCCGGAATCGGCGCGGGTGAGTCCGCCGAGCAGGTAGAACAGCGTGGATTTGCCGCTGCCCGAGGGGCCGACCACGGTGACGAATTCTCCTTTTTGCACCCTGAAGGAGATGCCGCGGAGCGCGGGCACGTTGATTTTTCCCACGCGATAAGTTTTATGCAGATCAATGGCTTCAATGAAAGCGCCCATGCTTGATTCGATCTTACACGATGGTGGGCAATCAACCGCCGAGCGCGCAGCGGACGCAGAGAACTCGCCGAAATAAAAGCCAATAATTTTCTCGGCGTGATCAGCGTACTCCACAGCCAAATACTTCAGGCTACGCCCTGGCGGGGCGTGTATTGCGGCGGGCGCTCCTGCATTCTCTTTGGTCCGCGTTTGCGGACGAGGAGCAGGCGGATTCGTTCCAGCAGATCGGCCGGAGCATACATTCCCCTCGCGAGGAATACGTCGGCTTGCGATTCGTGATCGTAAACGCGCGCCTTGCTCGAAATTAAAATGGCCGGAGTGTGCGGAGAGAGAGACTTGATGGCCGCAATCAGTTGCGGGCCGTCGAGTCCGGGCATGGCCATGTCGGTAACCACCAGATCGACGCCGCCCTGCTTGAAGCGATCGAGTGCTTCTTCGCCGCGGGAGTAGCTGGCCACGCGGTAGCCCCGCGTCTCCAGCATGATTTTGCGGTAGGAAAGGGATTGTTCGTTGTCGTCAACACAAAGTATCGTGCGCTTGGGTTTCATTCACCGCCTGGAATCCGCAGGCTGCCGGCTGTAACCGCTCATCAAATACCGGAAGTCAGCGGAAGTTTTCTCTGTTCGCGAAGATTTAGAAGAGCGAATGCATCCTATCGGGTAGCGGTGACGCTGTAAAGTGGCGGCGAAGCAAATGGCAAACTCTGGCCATTGACTTTTTCTAGTGGCGCGAAAGGCGCGATTCTGGCCGCTTGCAGATGGCACTTTAGAGGAAGACTTCACCGCGCATGATTTCAACCGAGTGGCCGCCGACGCGCACGTTAACTACGCGGTTATCGCTGCTCTCGCTATCGCTGCTCTTGCTATTGAAAGACGCACGCACGAAAATCCGGCTGGGGCGTTTCATCTCCACACCCTGTTCAATGAGCACGTGCTCATCGGGCTTGGCCACGCCGTGGGCGACCATCCAAGCCGCGGTGCAACCTGCGGCCGATCCGGTCGCCGGGTCCTCGCCGTTGTAGAACAGCATGCGGGCGTGCAGCCGGGCCTCGCGGTCTACGGTCTCGCGAGTTACGAAGTAAAAAAACTTTCCTGAGCTTTTAGCGAGATACTCGGAGGCTCGATTCAGATCGATGCGTGAGAAGTTTTGCATCACAGCCAGCGACTTCAGCGGAGTCACGGTGAAGGGAACTCCCGTCGAAACGGTTTCGATGGGCAGGGAATCGTCGAAGTCTTCCACGGCCAGTCCAGTCGCGCGTGCCACCGCTTCGCACTCGTGCTGCATTCCGAAAGTGGGATCGAGTTGCGTCATCTCGCCGAACGCAGGCTGTCCATCGGAGTCTTCGAAATGGACCGGGACCTTACCGACATTCAATTCGAGCACCACCTTCTCTGCGCCGGTCTTTTCTCCGTGAGTCAGGCCGCGCAGGGCAAATGCCGTTCCCAGAGTGGGATGGCCGGCGAAGGGCAACTCTTCCTGTACGGTGAAGATGCGCACGCGGATGCCGCGCTCGCGTTCGATGGCCAAATCGCGAGGCAGAATGAACGCGGTCTCGGAGAGATTCATTTCCTTGGCGATCGACTGCATCTCGGCGTCGGTCAAGCCCCGCGCGTCGGAGAACACGGCGAGTGAGTTGCCTTCCAGTGGACGCGCAGAGAAAACGTCCCACTGCGACATCGCGAAACGCCGAGGTGATTGGTTCACGAATCGACTCCGCTATGACCGCGCAAGATCAAAATCGGGTGCCGCTCGGATGCGGCACCCGAGTGAAACGGCGATTCAAAGTCGGCCTGTTACGCAGCCGTTTTCTTCTGGCGCGTCGAGGTTGCATCCGACGCAACGTCCTTGCTCAGGAAGTTCAGCAGTTCAGAGTTCACCTCGTCGGCGTGTGTCCAGGTTATGCAGTGCGGCCCGTCTTTTATCACCACGAGACTCGCTCCCTTGATCAGCTTGGCGGTCCGCTCGCCCGAGGCTGCGATGGGCAGAATACGATCTGCGTCGCCGTGGAGGACGAGTGTGGGCACGTCGATTTTGCTCAAGTCGTTGCGAAAGTCTTCAAGCCAAGTCGGCACGCAGGCGAGGCTGGCGGTCGCCGATGCGCCGGCTGCAACGTTCCAGCTGGCCTGCACGACCTGCTCACTCACGCGCTTGCCCAGCAGAAGATCTGTGTTGTAGAAGTTCTTGAAAAAGTCGGTGAAGAACGCGTAACGATCTGCGGCGATGGCTTTCTGGATGCCCTCGAAGACGCTGCCATCCACACCCTCGGGATTGTCCGGTGTCTTCAACAGAAACGGAGGCACCCCGGAAATGATCACGGCCTTGCTCACTCCCTTCGATCCATACTTGCCGATGTAACGCGCCACTTCGCCGCCACCCATCGAGAATCCGGCGAGTGAGAAATCACGCAGTTTGAGATGCGTGACGATCTTGTGCAGATCCTCGGCGAAGGTGTCATAGTTGTAGCCCGTGGTTGGCTGGCTGGATTTGCCGAAGCCTCGGCGGTCGTAGGTGATGACGCGGTGACCGGCGTCCAGAAGAACGGGCAGCTGCTTCTCCCAGGAAGCGCCGCTCAGAGGATATCCGTGAATCAGGACAACGGGCTTACCCGAGCCGTGATCCTCGTAGTAGAGATCGATGTTGGCGGAGTTTTCTTTCCCGACTGTAATGTAAGGCATTGGTTTCTCCTTTTCTCGCTCTCGCTCGGTTGAGGTTCAGGTTGACTGGAGGTTCGCAACAACAGCTCTCAAAACTTTACCGATGCAAGAAGCCGCTATGACGATGCAGGAAAACTGCGGCTACGCGGCGTTGCCGATCTGTCTCGCGGTTGACAGCGTGAGTGCGGGCTTCTATCCTAAGTTGGTGTTTAGTCCTTCCACTGCCTGCACCGCGTGTTGTTGCATGTGTTCGCCGCGGTGTGGGTAGGAGTGAGCCAGATTTCTTCCAACCCACCCGGCGGCACGGGTGGGTTTCGTTTTCATGCGAAGTTCACTCGAGTTGAGCCTCGGTTGGCCGACTTTTGCCGCTTCGAGCAATCGAATTCACACGGAGAAAAAATTATGAGTACCGCAATGGCAAGCGAGATCACCGGTAGAATCCCCCGCATCAACGATACCGCTCCTGATTTCACGGCCGAAACCACGCAGGGCGCGATTCACTTTCACGAATGGATCGGCGACGGTTGGGCGATTTTGTTTTCCCATCCCAAAGACTTCACCCCGGTGTGCACCACCGAACTTGGTTATATGGCGGGCCTGCAGCCGGAATTCGCCAAGCGCAACACGAAAATTATCGGCTTGAGCGTAGACCCGGTGAGCAGCCACGGCAAGTGGGCCTCCGATATTGAAGAGACGCAGGGGCACAAGGTGAACTATCCGATGATCGGAGACCCCGAACTCAAAATCGCCAAGCTCTATGGCATGTTGCCCGCCGAGAGCGGACACACTTCCGAAGGCCGCACGGCCTCGGACAATGCCACGGTGCGCACGGTGTTCGTGGTTGGTCCGGACAAAAAGATCAAGCTGCAACTCGCTTATCCGATGAGCACAGGCCGCAACTTCGACGAAATCCTGCGCGTGCTCGATTCGATACAGCTCACGGCGAAACACAAAGTTGCGACGCCGGTGAATTGGAAGCAGGGTGATGAGGTGATCATCCTGCCCTCGGTCTCGAACGAGGAAGCGCAACAGAAGTATCCCGGAGGATGGAAATCGCCCAGGCCTTATCTGAGGATCGTGCCCCAACCGAAGTAATGCGGTACATGGGCGCGATAATCGCGGAAGCGCATGCGGTCCGGTGATCGTCCCGGTCTTCAAAACCGGCGGACGGCAGGCAATCCTGTCGCCGGTGGGTTCGACCCCCACTCGCTTCCGCCATTTCCGATAACGTACCGACGCGCAAAATCATGCAAAAAATCGTCCGCAGCGTCACGGGTACGAACACACTCTCTCTTCCCCTCACTGCTTCTTCACGTCTGTCACATTGTCGTCCGGATTGCGGTCGATGAGCTTGATGAGCGGATCAATGCCCGCCTTAGCCGGCGCCTTGTCCACGGTGACGGTAAACTCCTGGTGCTCCTGTTCGATCTTCTGCTTCTGCAGATACAGAAACTTCCCGTCTGCATCGAGCACGCCGATATCGATGAGGTCGTGCAGAGGAATCAAGTGCTCCTGGCCTTTTCCATCGGCACGATACTTTTTTGCTTCCACCGAAATCCGCACCTGGTACTTGCCGTCCGGTAGCTGCGAGTAGCTGGCCGACACCGCGCGATTGTCGAACAAGGTGATCGTCTCGAACCAGTCTTCATACAGATACTGAAACTCCGGCGGCGTCACCTTCTTCAAATTATTTTCCAGATCGAGCGCGGTCGGGTAAGGCGGACCCTTGAAAGCCCACTCTTTCACCAAGGCAGCCAGCGCCTGGTTCACGCGATCTTCGCCAATATAATCAGCCAGCGCATACATGACCTGCCCGCCCTTGTTGTAGTGGATATAGCCTTGGAGCGGTTCAACCCGCAGCAGAGGTTTTTCTTCGTCGTGCTCCTGCGCCCGGCCGCGCAAATAACCATCCAGTTGGTAGCGCAGAAATTTCTTCATCGACTCCGGACCGTAGGTGTGCCGCATCACCATCAACGCAGTGTATTGCGCCAGCGTCTCGACAGCCGCGGTTGCGCCTTCGGTGTTGGCGCTCATCACCTGGTGTCCCCACCATTGGTGCGCGGTTTCGTGCGCGGTCACAAACAGCGGCAGATTAATCGCATCCTTTTTCTTGGGATCGACGTAGGTGATGAAGCCAATGCCTTCGGAAAATGGAATCGTGTTAGGGAACGATTCGGCAAAGTCACCGTAGCGCGGAAATTCGATGATGCGCAGTTGCTTGAATTGAAACGGGCTGAATGATGCAGTGCAGTAATCCAGCGTTGCCTTCATGCCGTTCATCATGCGGTCCAGGTCGAATTCGTGCCCCGCATGGTAGTAGATCTCCAGATTCACGTCGTGCCAGTGGTCGCGCCGCACCGCATACCGCGCCGAATTCAGCGAGAAAATGCCGCTCATCATGGGCGCGTCTGATTTGTAGTTGAAATAGCGGCGGCCATCCTGCACCCATTCTTTTTGCAGGTAGCCGGGCATAATCGCGGTCTGGTCGGCAGCCGTACTCACCGTGCCTTCGAAATTCACCCAGTCCGCATCCGTGGCTCCATAGTTATTTTGGCGCCCTGCGGGATCTTCCAGTTTGAGCAACCCCGCGGATTTTTGCAGACCGTGGCGGCGCCGCGCGCTGTTATCCACCAGTTGCACGTCTTGAAGATATCCAATGAACGGGATGTAGCTGCCGCTGACGAAGCTGCCATTGTGAACGATGTCGCCGTTGGGCATGGAATTGACGAACCCGGGATTCGGATACTCCAGATCGAAATCGAGCGCAACGCGGCCATGCGGAGGAATCGGCGTTGCGAGCCGGTACATAAAAAATCCCAGCGCCGCATCTTCAAGAATCGGCATGTCACCGCCTTCCAGCCGAATCGACTTCACTACCGTATGCGGCCGCGGAATCGTATCCGCATCCTCGGGCCACAGCGTTACGGCGACCCGGTCAATAGGCGCGTCGGTCTTATTCTCCAGCCACTCCGTGCCCCGAAACGTGGCCAGCCGCTGTTCCGGATAGAGATCGACATCCACCTTTATATCGACGATCCTGGGTTGCGGCATTTTCTGATACTGCTTGTACCGAAGTTCGTATTGCGCCCGATCCTCCTGGAACTTCGCGCTGGTAAGCAGCCGGTTCAGAACATGAGTGTTGTAAAAAATGTAGCCGCCGACCCCGGCAAACAGCAGGCCGCACACTGCAAGGCCAATTCCAGTCGAAGGCGAGAACCGTGACCGCGCCAGCTTGAGCCGGTTGCGCACGCCGGTCTCCATCCCGCGCACCCACAATAGATTCGTCACCATCGCCAGCAGCACCGCTCCGATTCCCCAATACACGTGAAACCAGAACTGCGGCGCCGCAAACGGCCCGTATCCATTCATGTCAGAAAAAATGATTCGCGGCGTCCGCCCCAGCCGATAAAGGTAGTCCTCAAAATTCATCTGCGGCAGCACAATTCCCACCACGAAGTACAGCACCATGACAAAGTGGCCAAGATATTTGTGATTGACCACGGTGTGTACCAGCATCGCAATCACGCACAGGATCCAGAAGCCGATCAGTTGCCGGCCAAACAGATCGGTCAGGTACAGCCCGATCTCAAAGTGGTGATAGCCATGGAGAACTTGAACGAATAATCCGCTGACCATCACCATAAACAACAGCAACACCTGCGCCAGCATCAGCGCGAACAGCTTGCTCAGGAACAGCAACCAGCGCTTCACCGGCAGCGCGTCCACGATCTGGTTGAGTTGCGCATCGCGCTCCCGCCAGACCAGTTCGCCCGAGTAAAAAGTGATGATGGCAAGGATGAACAGCGAAAAACCGGCGCTGCCCAGCTCCAGCATGCGCCAGGTTACGGGATACACCGGGGCCGAAAACGGACTAGTGAGGTCGTAAGCGGAGAAGATCGCCATCAGTGCGCCCGCCAGCACCAGCACGCCGAAGAAAACGTTCTTCACCGTTTCGGAGAATTGCAGCCGCGTCTGGGAAACCAGATTACGCAACGAGTCTCCGAGCGTGAATGTCGCATGCGTTACGGGCAGCGCCTGCGAGGTTACGACTGTTATCCCATGATCGACATCAGGTACTTGCCGGCGACCTGCCTTCCCCGCCGCGTAAGTAAAAGAGAACCGGATGTAAGTGAATCCCAAAATCAACGCGCCGATCGTCAGCCACAAAATGCGATTCCACAAAAGCACTCCCGCCAGGGGCACGACCTGCGCATTGCGCTGGAACGGAGTCCAGTACTGCGTAAGCCGCGCGACCGCATTTCCGCCGAACGGATCGATCATCGCCGCCAGCGTGGTCAACGTCAGATTGGCCGAGAGCTGGTCGGCGACAAAGTAGCCGATCAGCAGCAGCACGCTGCCCGCATAAACCGGCAGCATCTTTCTTCCCAGCGCGGCCAGCGCAAAGAAGATGGCCGAGATGAAAATCAGATTTGGAATGACCATCGTGAAGTATGGCTGCAGGTAGGCATAAGCACTCTGCGGCCCTACTCGCGCCGGATCCAGCCACGGCATCAGCGTGCCCACCCAGGCCCCCAGACCCACGCTGGCAAAGATAACGATCTGCGTAGCCAGCGCGCCCAAAAACCGGCCGGCCAAATAATCAAACTTGGTGATTGGAGCGGTGTAGAAAAAAGCGGTGCAGTTATTGTCCACGTCCTGGTAAGTCGCCTGTCCCGCCATCGCGGCAACCACAATCACGCCGAAGAAACTCACAAACATGATGATGAGATTCAACGCGAATGGCGACGTGACCAGCACCTTGCCGCCCGTGCCGTAGTCCACGGCAGCGCCGGCGAATGCTCCGCCCGACATCAACACAAAGAGAAATCCCAGCGCGAAGAACACAAGAAAATAAACGTAAGTCGAGATGCGGCGCATCCGGCGCGTAAATTCGAAGGCAAGAATGGAGAGCACCATGGCTCAGTTCACCGCACTCGCCGGCGTTTGGTGGATAAAACCCTTGATGGTTGCGAAATAGAAATCTTCCAGGTCGGGCGCAGCCGGCTCAAAGCCCGCCTCGGGTTGCTGCGGGCTGAGCACGTGTATTAGAGTCTGCCCTGCAAACAGCCTCATCGAAATAAGCTGAAAACGCTCGCGATAGTTGGCCACTTCGGCATGCGCGATCGACTTCCGCCACACCCGCCCCTCCAGTTGCGCCACCAACTCAGCGGGATTGCCCGCAACCCGCACCCGGCCCTCGTGGATAATGGCCATCGCCTGGCACAGATCGGTGACATCAGAAACGATGTGCGTAGAAAGGATGACAATAATGTTTTGCCCGATCGCGCTCAGCAGGTTGTGAAATCGCACTCTCTCTTCCGGATCGAGCCCTGCCGTGGGCTCATCCACAATGATCAGCCGCGGATTGCCCAGCAGCGCCTGCGCAATTCCAAACCGTTGCTTCATGCCGCCGGAAAAGCTGCCCAGAGCCTGCCGCCGATGCTCATAGAGGTTGGTCTGCTGCAACAGCGCTTGCACCACTTCGCGCCGTTCCTTCGCGTTGCTGATCCCTTTCAGCACCGCGAATTCAGAGAGCAGCGACTCCGCCGACACCTTAGGGTAAAGCCCAAATTCCTGCGGCAAGTAGCCCAACATCCGCCGCACCGCGTCCTTCTGCCGAAGCACATCAATCTCCCCCAGCACGGCCCGGCCGCTGTCCGCCTCTTGCAGAGTGGCCAAAGTCCGCATCAGCGTTGACTTGCCGGCTCCGTTCGGCCCCAGCAGCCCAAACATCCCCAACGGGATGTTCAGCGAAACATCCTGCAGCGCCTGCGTGCCGTTGGCATACCGTTTCGACAAACTTTCGATTCGCAATTCCATTCGAGTTCCCCGTCCGAGTCTCTTTATACTACGGGGCCGCACGCCCAGAAGTTCCCATCTAGATCGGGCGTAGGCCAACCTTAGCCGCATATTTCAGCGCCTCATTGTGTGCGGGCGAAATGTTGCAGGCGGTTTTCGACCCACTCATCCGCCATCTTTCAACCGCAAGTCACGCGCTACCGGCGTTGGTCAAAGCATCGACGGCTTCCGTCAGGGTAGGAAAAACCAGGAACAGCGGCTCCAATTTTGTGATCTGGAACAATTGCCACACCCGCGGGTTGATCCCGCTCAAGGCCACGCGCCTGCCCGCTTTTTGGCAGCTCACATAGGTTGCAACCAGAGACCCCAGTCCGCAAGAATCGATGTAGGGAACGTGGCTCAGATCAAGAATAATGGTTCCGGCATTCTCCGACCGCAGGGCATTTTGAAAAGGTTGCGACGTCGCTGCCGTCAGCGGCCCGGTCAGGCGCAGAACGCGTTGTTGATAGTTCGCGCCCTCAAATCGTTCGATGGTCAGTGGCTCTGATAGCATTCGGAATCACTCTTCCCTCACCACACGTGGGCCGGTTGCTGACGCTGGACAGACGCTTCAGAACAGCCAGCATAATACTAATACCGGGAACGCAACTGGCACCGGTCTTTCGAGGTCGCGACGCGGTTTTGCGGAGTGGAAATATCTGTGGAAATCTTTCCCCAACAGACTAATTTGGGGATTTTCATCAAAACATGCGGGTGTATGATGAGGTTCCAATAACCATCCAAGAGTCCGGGTGCGCACTGCGGGACGCAATCGGCCTAGAGTAGCGAGGGACCTTCATTATGGAAATCAATCAATCATCCGGAGAAGAGCCGCGTCCTGCGGCCATCGAGAAAAAACCTTACGAGAAGCCGACCTTTCGCTATGAGCAGGTCTTCGTGACCTCGGCGCTGTCGTGCGGCAAGATCACCACCACTCAACAAGGCTGCTCAATGGCTCTCTCAGCCTCATGAGGCAGACCAAGGGCGCAATGTCG
This sequence comes from uncultured Acidobacteriaceae bacterium, assembly GCA_963832755.1. Taxonomy (GTDB): domain Bacteria; phylum Acidobacteriota; class Terriglobia; order Terriglobales; family Acidobacteriaceae; genus Sulfotelmatobacter. Next base: position 446,713 of record CAWHVM010000002.1, read on the forward strand.
GATGGTGAAAGCGCCGCGAAGTGTGAACTGGCGGCGGAGGTTCTGCGCTCGTTCGGCACGCTTCGTTTTGCCGCGACGGGCTGGAGCATGTTGCCTTCCGTCTGGCCTGGGGAAACGCTGGTGGTCGAGCGCGTCGAGCCGAATCAAGTGCGCATCGGCGACATGGTTCTAGTGGGGCGCGAAGGCCGGCTCTGCGCTCATCGCGTCATTGGCGCGACGGCTGATTCTCGGAATCCGCGGTGGATTATCCAAGGAGATGCGCTGCCTGTGCCAGATGGTCCCGTGGCTGGGAATGAATTGCTCGGCCGCGTCGCTTACGTGATCCGCGCGGGCAAATGCATCGCACTACCCACGGAGTTGAGTACGCCCGCGAGAGTGATCGCGAAGATCGTCCGCCGTTCCTTCTTCGCGGCACGCGCCCTAGTCTATCTGCATCGTATGGTTCGAACTTCAGAGATATCGGGTCCAAGGGAATCGGTTCTCCCATGCCAGGGCTAGCTACACAAGTCGAGCGTTACAGCGTGGTCATTGCGATCGGCGGCGTCCCCGTCCGGGTGAACACCACCGACGCGGATTTTCTAGCGCTGCTGGAAGAACGCTATGCCGGCTTCGTGAGCGAAGAATCGTCCGAGGAATTCGAGTTCGATGTGGACCTGGCTGCGTCCGCATTCGCCGATCCCGCAGCACCGGTGAGCGTGAAGCGCGTCTCTGGCCGGTGGTTCATGCAGCGGGGTGACTTCCGCGCCGAGTGGGATCCTGCCGCACGCCGCGCCTGGATTCGCCAGACCGCGAATCCCTATTCCATCGACGCCGTTCTGCGCATCACCCATACCCTGGTGCTGGCCAGGCAGGGCGGATTTCTCTTGCACTCCGCCAGCGCTATTCGCAATGGGAAAGCATTTCTGTTTGCAGGCGTATCGGGAGCGGGGAAGACAACAATCTCTCGGCTCGCACCCGCCGACGCTACTCTTCTCACCGATGAGATCTCATACGTCCGCAAACTGGATGAGGGTTATGTCGCCTTCGGCACGCCCTTCACCGGGGAACTGGCGAAGCTGGGCGAGAATACGGCGGCGCCGGTGGCCGCACTATATTTGTTGGGGCAGGGCCCCGAGAATCGCATCGACCCGGTCAGTGTGGCCGATGCGGGCCGAGAACTTCTGGCCAACATGCTTTTCTTTGCCCAAGGTCAGGAAGAAGATCAGGAAATAGTTCACCAGGTATTTCAGGCGGCGTGCGACTTCGTCCATCGCGTGCCGGTTTACCGGCTGACCTTTGTGCCGGATGCGCGCGTGTGGGAATTGATTGGATGAAGATGATTGGAAAAACATGAATAGAAAACTGTATGTAGCGCGCAGTCCACGCATCGCCGCCCGCATGTTGGGCGAAGAAATGCTGGTCATGTCGGGCCAGGGATCGACTCTGTTCACGCTCAACCCGACTGCGACCATTCTCTGGCAGGCCGCCGACGGCGCCACGCCGCTCGATGAGATCGTCGAGCGCCGCATCTGCTCCGAATTCGAAGTGCAGCCCGCCGAAGCCTTGCGTGACGCCGAGTCGCTGGCCGAAGACTTGGCCAAGCACGGCATTCTGCTGATCTCCGAAGAGCCGATCGCAAGGCCGGAAGCGCCGGTGCAGGAGCAATCACAAAGATGAGCGCCTTGATGCAGGAGATGAGCGAGCGGGCGCTGCGCTTGGGCGTTCCTTTCAGCGTGCAGATCGATCTCACCTACCGCTGCAACGAGAAGTGCATTCACTGCTACCTCGATCACGACGATCACGGTGAGATGACCACGGTTGAGATCAAGCGCCTGCTCAAGGAGATGGCCGACGCCGGCGTTTTCATTCTCACTCTGAGCGGCGGCGAGATCTTCTTGCGCAAAGACTTTTTCGAAATTCTGGAGTATGCGCGCTCTCTCACCTTCTGCATCAAGCTCAAGACCAACGCTGTGTTGATTCGCGAAGCGCAGGCGGCGCGGCTTCGCGATCTCGGCGTGGAATCGGTCCAGATCAGCATTTATTCGCACCGGCCCGAGGTGCATGACGCGATCACGAAAGTTCCCGGCTCTCTGCGGCGTTCGATTGCTGCCATCCGCTTCCTCCGGGCGCAGGGTCTAAAAGTGGTCGTCGCCAACGTGCTGATGACCCAGAACATGCAGGATTATCACGGGGTGCGCGCGTTGGCCGAGGAAATCGATGCTCGCTACACGCTGGACCCGACGATCACGCCGATGATGGATGGCGACCGTTCCATCCTCGACCTGAATGCGGGAGAATCCGCGCTGCGCAATCTGTTCCGTGATGAATACTTTGTCGGCAACGCCGATGAGTTCTGCGCGCTGCCGCCCGCGCCTGATGAAACCAGCTTGGCGTCTTTGCCCTGCAGCGCCGGCCACACCGCCTGCTACGTTTCTCCTTATGGCGAGTTTTATCCTTGCGTGCAATTTCCTTTGTCTTGCGGCAACGTGCGGCAGCAGCGCTTCATTGATATCTGGCGCAACTCCGAACAATTGAAGGAAGTCCGCGCGATTCGCCTGCGCGATCTTTCGAGTTGTTCGCAATGCGCGCATGGCTCAACCTGCACTCGCTGCCCCGGCCTCGCGTTCATGGAAGGCAATATGCGCGGGCCTTCCACCGCGGACTGCGAGAAGTCCTATGCCCGCACCGGCATTCCCTCAGCGAATCTCCTGGCGAAGAAAGAGAAAGAGACGGTCTCAGCGCCGCGGCTGGTGCAGATCCAGATCGTACCGGCGATCACGGGCAGCAGATTATCCGGCATCGGCGCCTCCGCCACTGCAGCTAGGGGCATAGAGGCCGCGAGAGAAGTCGCGCTGTCCCTGTGAGCGACGACTGAGTTCGCGCCCGGCCAAGGTTGGTGCGGTTCCTCGGCGGCTGGTGGGCCATTTTCCGACTTTCGCACGTCAACTCCCAAGAATCCAAGTTCTGGTTCCGAGCGCTATCGCCTGATAGCAGCAGTTACGTGAGTAACGGCGCAAAAAATCAATCAACGGTGTCCAATGGTAAAGGCTGCCTCCAGCTACAAAGGATAGGACTGGGTGTCTCGGCGGTTGCTCGTTCCCGCTCGGACCTCTGTCCTTGTAGCAAGAGCGGGGACTGCAATGGCGCTGACCAAAATCATTTACGCTGTTGTTTCTGCGGCATGTTCCCTTTTCCTGCTGAGTCGCAATCTCGAAGCCGGGGGAAGATGGTCAGTGCTACTCGTCTACTGGCTATTCTCCTGTGCCGTCCCCCTGTTATTTGTCTTCGCCTACCCCCGGTTTCTCTTTGCTGATTCAACTCCACAGAACCGCCGAAAGTACGCAGCCGCCCTACATGGCCTGGAAGCGGTGACAGCGACCGTTCTGTTCCCAATCCTAGCGGTGCCCTTCTGGAAAAACCCCGTGCGCGATTTCGAAGGGTCCATAGGTATCATTGTTATTCAACTGTCGGTCTTGGTTTTGTTTTTGGTCGTCGCAGTCTTCCTTTTGCTCAGGAACAAGTCTAGTCTGGTAACTTTTGCTTCCCTTCTATTCTGGCCATATTGGCTTCTGCTCGCTCTTGAGAATACGGGGCGCTTCTTTCAAGCAACTCTACTCCAAGTGGTGTTTTACTTTCTCTGCTTTCTCTCTGCTGTCCTCTTCGCATTCGCTGCGGGCACAATCTCGTATCGGCCCACATTCGCTCATGGCGCCGCGCTCGCAGGTTTGATGAGTGCACCTTGGATTTACTCGAATGCGATGACAGATTCCAGTTTGGGAAATGTCTGGCTCCTGTTTAATGTTCCGGACAGCGATCTGGGGGCGTACCCACGTCTGTATGCGCAGGTAACGATCGCAATCGTTGGCCTCATCGCACTCGCTGTTGTCACTGCTGGGTTGCGGCTACTTCCGGCACAGTGGCAGTTCCGAGGAGCCGCGTTGCGCGATCGAACTTGGCCTGCTGTCGCCGTAAGCATCGTCGTTTTGGCTGTCTGGTTCAGCCGATCAGTGCTGCCGTATCGCATCCCGGGCGCTGTTGACTACAGCGACTACCCAGTTCTTCAAATTCTGCACGTCGAAAAACGCGGCCTTCAATTTCACGAGAGATGCTTCAGTGTCTACTGGCAACGCCCCTTTCGTCCGATTTCGGTCTCTTTCACAGAGAGCGACCGGCGATTGTTTCAGTATCGCTTCCAACATGACGGCAGTTCTCTGCAACTGCCGAAGGCTCTCGTCGAGCGTATTCAAGCTACGGTTGAATCAGTTCATGAAAAACGGCAACCGGACGTTGTGAGACCGATTTGGAATTGGAACGCTGATCGCTGGTATTTTTCGGGTCGGGATTTCGGTCTTAGAGCGTACGACGCCTCCAACGGGCCACGCCCTCCGCAAGAGGTCGTTGATCTATTTCGCCAGCTCGACGGAACGCCCCGGTACTCCGAAACCCATTCCAAACTGAAAGATGTCTGCCTAGGTTTCTGCTATGACGCGCTATCAGCTATGGGTTGGCTCTATTCGAACCATCGTTGCTTCAACGGAGGGCACGGCGTCGTGTGTCAGTAACGCCCATTACCTTCAGCGGCTTTTCCGTCAGTTGGCGATAAATCGCCATTACACTCACAACCCCGAATCGACTCCTCCTAGACCGTTGGTCAACTACTCGGAAACTGACCCATCAACCGGCGGCGGCTCCTCCGATGCACATTTTCCCGCCGCGTGGATCAACCAAGATTTCCACAGCCCCACCGTGTGACATCTAACCTTGTGCCCCACTCCCGCTTCGTCCGATAATCAAGCCAAATCTTTACTCGCTCTTTGACAACCGAATAAGGTCAGCTAAGTCCAATCAATCCAAGATTTTGCGGATAAGTTCTTTCGATTCAAAATTTTAGCCGGATCGACGGTAGATCGAAGTCCGCAAGTTGCTGATTCAAAATAATTAAGCAGATTCGATCCGCAGATTTTTTTCATCCGGATCCGAAGGCAACAGAAGCCCCAGCACGACCTGCCCAAACTATTTCTGAGACGCACAGGGTCCGTTCGTAACGCTGGCCCGTGAAGGCCATGCAGCTAACATGTGGTGAAGCACTCCGTTGGGGAGGATTTTCATGGGCACAGCGCGCAGGCTTTTTGTGAGTTCAACGGCAGCGCTCTGCCTGATTGCCGCGACAGCCTACGCCCAAGATTCGCCCTCTCTCGGAGACCTCGCGCGCCAGCAGCGCCAGCAAAAAGAAAAATCAAGAACCGCGCAGGGCAAGGATGCCAAGCCATCCAAGGTCATCACGAACGAAGAGATTCACGCAAAGGCAGGAGCGGCGCCGACGCCCGCTGCGGTCAGTGAGGAGCACCCGGCCTCGAACTCAACCTCGACTTCTACGAATGAAGCGAAACCGACGGCCGAGAGCTGGACATCCCAGATCCAGGCGCAGAAAAGCCAGGTCGACTCTTTGCAAAAACAGATTGACGAACTCAAACAGTCCATCCAATTTGCTCCCCCGAACTGCGTGGAAAATTGCGTGCAGTGGAACCAGCGCCAGCAGGAAAAGCAAGGGCAAGCCGAAGGCATGCAGGCTCAATTGGAAGAGATGAGGAAGCATCTCGAGGAAATGCAGGACGCCGCCCGCAAACAAGGCTACGGCAGCTCGGTGTACGATCCGTAAGCCGCAGAATGCCTGGGGAAATCTCTCTATCCTCTTCCTCCCAACCTCTCAGTCATGCGAAATTAGTGGCATGCCTCTGGTTGTCCGTCCCTCACGCATTCATTCGGCTGGCGTGTTCACCACCACGCCGGTTCGCAAAGGTAGGCGCATCGTCGAATATGCCGGCCCGCGCATTTCTCCCGAAGAGGCCGACCGGCTGTACGATGGCGCGCCGCGCACTTACCTCTACGGTATGGAGGATGGCAAGACCATCATCGATGGCGAAGGGCTGGGCGCTTATCTAAATCATTCCTGCGAGCCCAACTGCGAGATTGATGAAGTCAAGAACTGCGTGTGGATCTTCGCCCTCCGCGACATCGCCGCCGGCGAGGAGTTGCTTTGGGACTACAACCTCTATGACGACGACGGCCCCGCGCCCTGCCGCTGCGGCTCGCCCAAGTGCCGCGGCACCATGTATTCCCGCGAATGGATGGCCAAGATGCGGCGCAAGGAAGCACGGAAGAAGAAGCTGGAATCGACGAGAACCGGGAAGGGCACGACTTCCAGTCGTGCCGATTAAGACTTACAAATTGATGTCGGCTTCAGCCGCTGAGGCGCCGCCTTTTTTGCGTTGAGCCCTACCGCCTTTCCGGCGCTTTCCCGTGTTCCCGCCAGCCCTCGATAATCAGATACAGCACGGGGATGAAGAAGAGATTCAGCACGGTCGACATGATCATGCCGCCAAACACCGTCGTGCCCACAGAGTGTCGTCCGTTTTCGCCCGCTCCGGTGGCGACGACCAGAGGTACCACACCGAGGATAAACGCCAGAGACGTCATCAGAATCGGCCGCAGGCGAATCGTCGCCGCCTGCACCGCGGCCTCTACCAGAGGCAGTCCGCGCTCACGCAATTGCTCGGAGAACTCCACGATCAGAATCGCGTTCTTGCTGGCGAGTCCGACCAGCATCACCAGTCCCACCTGGCAGAACACGTCGTTCTGCAATCCACGCAGCCACTGCGCTCCAAGCGCCCCAAGCAGCGCCATGGGCACGGCCAGCAGCACGATGAAAGGCAAAACAAAGCTCTCATACTGCGCCGAGAGCGTGAGGTACACGACCAGCGTGCCCAATCCAAACAGAATCAGAGACGTTCCGCCCGCCTGCAGTTCTTCCAGCGACAGTCCTGTCCAACTATAGGAAAACCCTTGCGGCAGCTTCTGGGCTAACTGTTCCATTCCGGCAATCGCCTGCCCCGAACTATATCCCGGCGCGGCCGAGCCATCGATCTCCGCCGAGCGGAACAGGTTGTAGTGGCTGATCACCTGGGGCGTGGTGGTTTGCGTAATGTTGATCAAATTATCCAGCGGCACCATCGCCCCGCTGTCGGAGCGCACGTAAAACTGCTTCATGTCTTGCGCTTCCGAACGGAACTGTTTGTCGGCCTGCACGTAAACTCGATAGGAGCGGTTGTTGAAATCAAAATCGTTCACATAAGACGAGCCCATGTACACGCCCAGCGTGTCGGTGATTTGCGACAGGGGCACGTGCAGGCTCTTCGCCTTCTCGCGGTCAATGGTCACGAGATACTGCGGATCGTTTGCCGTAAACGGCGTGTACAGTCCCACCAGTTCCTTGTGTTGGGCAGATTGCTGCATCAAGCCGTGGGTCGCGCTCGACAGTTCCTCAAGCGTGTGCGCGCTCTGGTCTTGCACAACGAACTGGAATCCTCCGAATGTCCCCAGACCATTGACGGCAGGCGGCAGCGCCGCAAAAACGATTGCCCCTGAAACTGAAAACAGTCTGGGACGAATGCGGTTCAGAATAGCCGTAGCCGTGTGCGCTTCGCCCTTGCGCTGCGAATAAGGCTTTAGGGGAACGAAGATCAGGCCCTGATTCGATGCGCTGCCGGAGAAGCTGAAGCCTGTGATCGCAAACGTTCCCTCGGACTCCGGAATATCACTGAGCAGATTCGAAACCTGCCTGCCAATCGCCTTCGTGTATTCCAGCGAAGCTCCCGACGGCGCTTGAATCACAATGATGAGGTACCCTTGGTCTTCATCTGGGACAAAGCCGCTAGGGACCCGTGTAAACACATAGTAAGTGAGCCCCAGCCCGGCGAAAAACAGCACCGCCATCGCCAGCTTGTATTTCAGCAAATGACCCAGCAGGCCACGGTACCGCCGGGTGACGGCAGCGACGCCGTCATCAAACTTTTGCAGCCACCACCATTTCCCCCGGTGGGGACCACTCAGGAAAATTGCCGCCAGCACCGGAGCCAGAGTGAGCGCGTTGAAGGCGGAAATGGCAATGGAAAATGCGATGGTCAGGGCAAACTGGCGAAACAGGATGCCGGTCGTTCCGGGAAAGAATGCCACCGGCACAAACACAGCAACCAGCACCAGCGAGGTGGCGATGACGGCGCTGGTAATCTCAGCCGTGGCGGCCGCCGCCGCTTTATGGGAATCGTGTTCGCCCTCAGCGATATGGCGCTCAATGTTTTCAATTACGACGATGGCGTCGTCGACGACCAGGCCGGTGGCGAGCGTGATGCCGAACAAGGTCAGCGTGTTGATGGAGAAACCCAGCAACTTCACAAAGATGAAAGTGCCGATGAGCGAAACCGGAGTGGCGATAAAGTGAATCATCGTCGTCCTCCAGTCGCCGAGAAAGATAAAGATCACCAGGATGACCAGGAAGATCGCCCCGCCCACCGTGAAGACCACGTCACGAACCGATTCTTTGACCGCGTCGGTGACATCGAATGCCACCTTGTAGCGCATCCCCGGCGGAAAGCTCTTGGAAAGCCGCTGCAGTTCGGCGATGGCGCGGCGGTCCACATCGATAGCGTTCGCGGTGGAAAGCTGTGCGACCGCGATGCCGACTGCATCTTGTCCATTGAATTGCATGTCCGAGCTGTAGTCTTCCGCGCCCAGTTCAGCCCGGCCCACATCTTTCAGGCGCACCAACGTTCCGTCCGCGTTGGTCTTTAGAATGATGTCGTCGAATTGGCTGGCTTCGCTGAACCGCCCTACTGCCCGCACGCTGATCTGGTACTGCTGCCCTTCTTTGGCGGGCTGCTGACCGACCTGGCCGGCCGCGACTTCCACATTCTGTTCCGACAGAGCGCTTATCACATCTGGCGCTGTCAGTCCCCGTCCCGCCATGCGCCCCGGATCCAGCCACAGGCGCATGGAATATTTACGCTCGCCGAAAATGATCGCGTCGGCGACACCGGGAATGCGCTTGAGTGCGTCCCGGACGTAAATGTCGAGGTAATTGCTCATGAAGAGCGTCGAGTATTTATTGTTGTCGGCAGTAATGGCAGCGCCGAACACGAAGTTCTGCGAAGTTTTCGCAGTGGTGATTCCAACATTCTTCACGGCGGCCGGAAGGCGTCCCTGCGCGGTGTTGACGCGGTTCTGAATATCGACCGTAGCCAGATCCGGATTGCGGCTCAGATCAAACGTGACGGTAATGTTGCTCGAGCCGTCGTTGCCGCTGGTGGAGGTCATATATTTCATGCCCTCCGCGCCATTGATTTGCTGCTCGAGAGGAATCGTGACGGCACTTTCCACCGTCTGTGCGCTGGCTCCGATGTAGGCGCTGGAGACGCCAACCTGCGGCGGAGCAAGATTGGGAAATTGCGAAATGGGCAGCGTGGGAATCGCCACGGAGCCTGCCAGAACAATCAGCAGCGCGCAAACCGAGGCGAACACTGGACGGCGGATGAAGAACTCAACGAACATAGGAAATCGGCTTTCGGGCTTCAGCTTTCGGGCTTCGGCTCAAACTGCTTAGAAATCACTCGACAATGGTTTGAAAACTGCGACTTAAGAGCCGAAGCCCGAAGCCCGAAAGCCGGAGCCGGACTTTCAGCTGTGCGGAATCACCGGCGCTCCATCCAGCAGAAACTGCGTTCCAGAAACGATCACTTTGTCGCCGGGTTTGATGCCTTCCTGCACTTCATAATCGTTTCCCACGGTCTGCCCAACCTTGAGCGGTTTCTGCCGCGCCACATATCCCCCATTCTGGGGCTCGGCCACGAAGGCGAAATATTGGCCGGCGAGCCGCGATACGGCAAGGATGGGAACCTGCGGGCTCTGGTGCGTCCCCCACACAATGCGCGCGCGGATGAATTGCGATTGCCGCAACGCATCGTTTCTGTTGGCGATGCGCGCCTTCACCAGCACCGTCTGCGTTGTGTTGTCCACCTGCGGCGAAACGAAGCTCACCCGGCTGTCGGCGAGCACCTTGCCGTCGCTATCCAGCACCTGCACCGGCAGGTTCAACTTGAGCTGGGAGGAGTGTTCAATCGGCACATACACATAGACTTCCAGGCTGCCGGGCTTGTCTACGGTGGTGAGCTGCGTGGTGCTGGTGACGCGGTCCCCAACGTGAACCGGAATGTCCCCCACAATTCCGCTCCAGGGCGCAACCACCCGGTAGTAATGCAGTTGCACTTCCTGCTCGCGCACTTGAGCGTCCAGCGAGTCCATCTGGGCTTGCGCCGCGTCCAGCGTGGATTTTGCCTGGTCAAGATCCTGTCTGCTGACGACGCCGGCGGCATAGAGCCCCTGGGAGCGTTCATACTGCTGCTTCGCAAAATCCAGGTTCGCCCGCTGCGCCGCTCGCGAACTCTCCTGGCTCTTGACCGTAGCCTGCTGCTTGACGGGATCGATTTCCATCAGCGGTACCCCAGCGCCAACCGCGTCGCCTGAGTGCACGAAAATCTGAACAACCTGTCCCTCCACCTGCGGCATGATGACGGCCGAATCGCGCGACTTCAGCGTGGCTACATATTCGCTGGCGTCGTTCACCGCTGTGGCTCGCGCCTCTTGCACCTTCACCGGCATTGCCGGCGGCCCGCCAGCGTGAGCGTTCTCGGTGGCGTGGCTCGAACACGCCAGCGTCGCTCCGCTGGACGCAAGCGTCACTAGTAGAAGACTCTGGAACCAATGGTTGCGAAGTTTCATTGACATCAATTTACCATTGAACCGCTGCAACGCCCGGCCGACGACGGTTGCTTCGATCTGGCTCCGGGCTAGCGCGAGTTATTAGATCCGTCTTTTACCCGGGTTTGATCCGTAATCCAGTTTACTTCCCAAGTCTTGCCGCCATCCTCGGAGAATGACTGTTCAAAGTGAGGCGTATTCGTATTGGTATTCGACCAGATAAATCGAACCGTAATGTTCTTTCCATTCAGTGTATCCGGGGCGTAAAACTCGCCCCGTCCATTCTTGAATTCGCCGATTTGGGGAGGGTCCAGGATGCCAGTTTTGCTGTTTGCCCAATAAAGCCGCCACTGATGGGCTTGAGGATTATATAAGCGCAAAGTCATGCCCTCGATGTGGCCGGAAGCAGGGCTATCGGTTTCGAACTCCTCCAACTGCGCGCGGCCATCCCAAACTTTTCGCGTGACCGAAGTGCCGTCGAATTCGACCCACGTGGTGGAACCCGTCAAAGGATGCATGAGTTTCTTGAGGTGAATTTTCCAGCTCCCCAGTTCGAAGTCGAAATCGTGTTGCCCATCCCGTGCTGCCGCAGTTTGAACCCTGGTTTTCGGTGCGTCTGAATTCTCGCTCGCCAAGCCCCGAAGAGGTTGCAAGACTATGACCATGCCGCACACCATAAGGCAAGCCCGAATGTGTTTCAGGTTCATCCCAGCCTCCTTCGATTCGTCTAATTCGCCGTTACATCCCGCGTAGACAGATTGCTTCGCCGAATTAGACGAGGGTAGAATGCGGGCGTTAGCCTCGGTTTAGAAGATTATTGTGAGCGCCATTCGGACGCAAAATAATCGCTGCCCGCTAGGGAAGAAATGGTGAAGAGCAGCGACCGTCGAGCTGAACAGCGCTGAATTTCCAGCCCGCGTCCTTCGAGCGTCGCGCTTCTGCTACATTGTTGCGCTATGGAGAAGATTCCCACGCAGCCCGCCCGCGGCTTTGCCAGCGACAACAATGCCGGGGTGCATCCCGAGATTCTCGAAGCCATTGCCCGCGTCAATCAGGGCCACGTGATCGCTTACGGCGACGACGCCTACACCCGTTCGGCGATCAAAAAATTCGAGGAACATTTTGGACCCGACATCGCGGTCTTCTTCACCTTTAACGGGACGGGCGCGAATGTTCTGAGCCTGCAGGCCCTGACCCGGTCTTTTCAGTCGGTGCTGTGCAGCGACTATGCCCACATCTATACCGACGAATGCGGCGCGCCGGAAAAGCACACTGGCTGCAAGCTGATTCCACTGTCGCATCAGGACGGCAAGATCACCTTGGAGTCCGTCCGCCACGCCTATCACGGCATCGGCGATCAACATCACTCGCAGCCCCGCGTCATTTCGATTACGCAGTGCACGGAGATGGGCACGGTTTACCAGCCGGAGGAGATTCAGGCGCTCGCCCGTTTTGCCCATGAGCACGACATGTTCCTGCACGTGGACGGCGCGCGCATCGCCAACGCCGCCGCGGCACTCGGCCAAACGCTCCGCCAGGCGACCCGCGATTTAGGGGTGGACGTCCTTACTTTCGGCGGCACGAAAAATGGAATCATAGGCGGCGAGGCCGTGGTCTTCTTCCATCCCGAACACGGCCATGATTTCCTCTACCTGCGCAAGCAGAGCATGCAACTAGCCTCGAAGATGCGCTTCATTGCGGCGCAATTCGAAGCCCTGCTCACGAACGATCTCTGGCTGCGCAGCGCCGAACATGCCAACCGCATGGCTCGCGTGCTGGAAAAGGAAATCCGCCGCATTCCGGGAGTCATAGTTGTGTGGAAGGTCGAAGCCAACGGCGTATTCGTCCAGATCCCGCGCCACGCCATCGAGAAGATCAAGAAGCAATACTTTTTTTATGTATGGATTGAGGAAGAATCGATCGTGCGCTGGATGTGCTCGTTCGATACGACCGAAGACGACATCCGCAAGTTTGCAGAAGTCGTCGCCGAGGCGGTGAAGGGCTAATGGGGCTGGCTCACTATTGCTTTTTGCCCCGCCATTGACTAAATTGGCCCATTCCCCCTTGCGTGTTTTAACTCGACCGCTCGGTCCCAGGGAGTCACAATGAACGGGAAGTGGTTCAGCATTGCCGCCCTTATCGTCACCGCGATTTGGCTGCTCAGTGTAGCCAGTTGCGGGGATGACCAGCAGTTGGTATCCATCTCTGTCACGCCCTCCACTGAAACTTTCGGGGCCTCCAATATTCCTGTAATCCAGAACATGGGGTCGACCGTGCAACTGAGGGCGCTGGGCACCTACGTTCACCCGCCCGTGACCAAGGACATTACCGACCAGGTCACGTGGGCCTCGAACACGCCAGGCATGGTGATGGTCAACTCCACCGGCCTTATAACCGCCACTGGCCTGTCTTGTGGAGGCACGCTCATTTCGGCAACCGTACAGACGAACGCCGACGCCAGCGGCCTGTCTGCATCCGGCGCAATCGTGACCGGCTATATGACCGCGAACGTGGTTTGCTTTGTCAGTTCAAGCGGAGGCAGCGGAGGCGGGGAGCCGACGCTCACGCTTGATTTTGCGGGTGGCGGATCCGGATTTGTGACCAGCACACCGTCAGGGCTTAGCTGTTTCAGCACTGACGTTTCCTGCGTCACCAGCTTTCCGACGGGCACGCCGGTCACTCTGACTGCCACTCCGTCTCCCCCCTCGACATCCGTAGCGTGGAGTGTCAGTGGTTGCAGCGGCGCTTCCTGCAGTTTCGCCTTGCAAGACGACACGATCGTGACCGTCACGTTCAACTGAGGGGCTCACTGAGCCACGGCCCGCCCGATTCGCCGCATGTCACTCCGTCTCGTCCAGCAACTTTCCCAGGGTAGGTTTGTGTTTCTCCGGCTTCTTGTTCTTGTGGGGAACAACTTTCTCGGCTGGGGGCGCGCCCATGCGCTCTCGCGCCAATTCTTTCACGGCCTGCACCGCCCGAAACCGTTTCACTTTCTTCTTGTGCGCCATATTCCTGAATATCCCGACATTCATGTTGCCATAGCTTTGTCCGGGGCAAAACTGTAATAATCATCCTTCGTGGTCGGATCGACGGTTGGGAGTACTGAAAGGCAGAACCAGCCAATGACCAACGGCTAGCGGCCAACGACGATTTTATGGAAGAACGCGATTTTTTCGACGAGAGCACGCAGAAGAAACCGGCAACGCTGAACTGTCCGCACTGCCACCAGCCTGCTGAGTATGAAGTTACCTGGGTGGTGCGCACCAAGAAGCGCCAACTTGCCGGACGCGCCGACGAGCGCGACCGCGCCCGCTTCGCCAAAGCCCGCTCCTACATGCTGCGCAAAGACGACCTGATGGCCTGCAAGAACATGCGTTGCCGCAAGAGATTTGAAATCTCGGGCGTGCAATCGGTGGTCTTTACCGAGTAGCGCGCGCACTACCGACAGATGTTTTTCGCTCACAATCGAGGGTGACCTTTCGCCGTCTTTTCCGGCAGCGCTTCATTTATACTTACAGGTTTGGTTTTTGCCCTTATAGCGACTGGTAAGGAGTCATGTTTTGAAAATCCTGGTTTGCATGAAGCAGGTGCCGCAGAAAGATGCGCCGCTCAAGCTGAACGAAACTGGCGCCTGGATCCGCGAAGATGTCTCGTATGAAGTGAACGAGCCCGACGCTTTCGCTCTCGAAGAAGCCTTGCGACAAAGAGAAAAGCATACCGGAGAAGTAGTGGTCATCACCTCCGGCCCCGCACGCGCCCAGCAGGTGCTGCGCGAGGCTCTGGCCAAAGGCGCCGACCGCGCCATCCATCTCGAAGACAACGCGTTCGTCGGACTCGATGCCTTGAACACCGCGAAGGCTTTCGCCGCGGCGATCAAAGACGAGAAGTTCGATCTGATCTTCACCGGCCTGCAATCCGACGATTATGGCTACGCGCAAACCGGCGTAATCCTGGCCGAGCTGCTGGGCTGGCCCCACGCCACCATCATCATGCAGATTGAAAAAAACGAGACCGGCATTCGTGTGAAGCGCGAACTCGAGGCGGGATTCTTTCAGTTCGTCGACATGCCGCTGCCGGCCGTGCTGACGATACAGTCCGGCATCAACAAGCTGCGCTACGCCACGCTGATCGGCATCAAGCAGGCCAAGAACAAGCCGATTCGAAAAGTCACGCTGGCAGAGGTGCAGTCTGCGATTGGCAACAACCTGCAGAAAATCGAACGCCTCTACGTCCCGCAGAAAACGAAGAAGACCGAACACATCGAAGGTTCGCCAGCCGAGATCGCAAAAAAGCTGGTGGATAAACTGCGCAACGAACTGCGCGTGCTGTAGCGCTGGCGTCCCGCCGGCTCTTTCGTAAGCTAGGAGCTAGTAGCTAGAAGCTGACTTTATGCCCGACACCATCTTAGTAGTCGTCGAACAACGTGAAGGCAAACTCAACCGCGTCTCGTGGGAGACCATCACCGCCGGCCAGGCCATAGCCTCGGCTACAGGCTGGACTCTCGAAGCAGCAGTCGTCGGAGGCCCTGCGTCCGCGTTAGCCGCCGAGGTCGCCACCAAGAAAGTCGCGAAGGTCTACGCGGTCGAGTCGCCAAAGCTCGAGCCCTACACCCCTGATGCTTTCGCCGCCGCGCTGAAACAACTCCTCGCGGCGAAGCAGCCGAAGCTTGTGCTCATGCCGCACACCTATCAGGTGCGCGACTTCGTCCCCAAGCTGGCCACTGCGATGGGACGCGCCGTCATCAGCGACTGCATCGGCTTCAAGCAAGAAAACGGCAAGCTCGTTTTCACCCGCCAGATGTTTCAGGGCAAGCTCGCGGCCGACGTCAGCTTCACCAGCGAGGCTCCGTGGTTTGCCACGTTCCAGAATGGTGCATTTCGCGGAGATAAAGCCGAAGAAGGAACCAGTCCCGCTCCGGTTGAAACAGTAACCGCCGAAATCTCCGACGGCGTCATTCGCAACAAACCGCAGGAAGTTTTCAAAGAAGCCAAGCAGGCGGTCGACCTCACGCAGGCCGAAGTGATCGTCGCGGTGGGCCGCGGCATCAAGGAACAAAAAAATATCGAAATCGCCAAGAATCTGGCCGACGCCCTCGGAGCCGACCTCGCGGCCTCACGCCCAATCTGCGACAACGGCTGGCTCCCCATGGACCGCCAGATCGGCTCTTCCGGCCAGACAGTCGCTCCCAAACTTTATCTCGCGCTCGGCATCAGCGGCGCCATCCAGCACATCGTCGGTATGAAAGGCTCGCGCACCATCATCGCCGTAAACAAAGATTCCGAGGCCCCGATCTTCGAGATTGCCGACTATGCGATCGTCGGCAATCTGTTCGATATCGTTCCGCCGCTGACTGAGGAAGTGAAGAAGGCGAAAGCGGGAGGATAATTCATGGCCACGGATTCACGCGGATGAACACGGATAAGCCTCAAGACGACAGGCCCGAGCGTTCCGACCATTATGAGCAATTGTTAGGTCGTATCCGAGAGCGTCGGGAGCAGATTCGCAAGGCGTACTCAGAGACAGCGCCGACCTGATTCGAGAAGAGAGGGACCGCCGCTGATGTGGAGGCCCCGCTCGTGAATGAGAAGGAGAAAGGGTGATCCGCGTAGATCCGTGTGAATCCGTGGCGAAGAAGTTAGTTGGCTCAGTGCCAAAGGCCAACTGCTAAATGCTTCTCTTCTAAATGCTGATCTTCCGCAAACCCATCGAAGGCATCGAGCGCCCGCAAATGCCGGCTGACGTGGTGATCGTCGGCGGCGGGCCGGCGGGCATGGCCTGCGCTCTGCGCCTGTCGCAGCTTATCGATCAGCACAATGCTGCGAATCCCGACTCGCAGCTCAGCAAGGAGAATATCTACGTCCTCGAAAAGGCCCGTGAGATCGGTCAGCACTGCCTCTCTGGCGCTCTGCTCGACCCGCGTTCCATGCGCGAACTGCTTCCCGGATTCGAGAACGAAGCTCCACTCGACGCCGAAGTCACCAAAGAAGCCGTCTACTTTCTCACCGAGAAAGGCAAGTTCAAGCTGCCCATCACACCGCCGCCGCTGCGCGATCACGGCAACTATGTAATCTCGCTCAACCGTTTTGTGAAGTGGCTGGGCAGCAAAGTGGAACAGACCGGCATCACCATCTTCACCGGATTCGCCGGCTCAGAATTGCTGTTTGATGGCGACCGCGTCACCGGCGTCCGCACCGACGACAAGGGCGTGGATAAAGAAGGCCACCAGAAATCCAACTTCGAGCCCGGCTACGATCTCAACGCCAAAGTTGTCATTCTTGCCGAAGGGCCGCGCGGATCGTTAACCAAGCAGCTTGTCTCGAAATTTGACCTCGCAAAAAATGCCAACCCTCAAACTTATGGCGTCGGCGTAAAAGAACTGTGGGAGGTTCCCCCTGGCCGCATCGCGGCGGGCGAAGTCATCTACACCATGGGCTGGCCTCTCACCACGAAAGAATACGGCGGCGCATGGATTTACGGCGGCAAAGACAACGTGGTCTCACTCGGCTTCGTCACCGGACTCGACTATTCCGACCCGCGCCTCGACCCGCAGCATGTGCTGCAAGATTTCAAACAGCATCCCTTCGTCGCGAAGCTGCTCGCAGGCGGCAAGATGATCCGCTACGGGGCGAAGTCGATGCCTTACGGCGGCTGGTGGGCGATTCCGCCTGTCGCCGGCAATGGATGGATGATTCTCGGCGACTCGGCCGGCTTCCTGAACTCCGCGCGCCTGAAAGGAATTCATCTCGCCATCAAAAGCGGCATGCTGGCCGCCGAGACTGCATTCGAAGCGCTGAAGAAGGATGATTCGTCCGCTGCTGAGATGGCTTCCTATCAGAAAAAAGTCGAATCCAGCTGGATCAAAGAAGAACTCTGGAAAGTCCGCAACATGCATCAGGGATTCGAAAACGGATTCTACGCTGGGATGTTCCACACCGCGCTGCAAACGATCACCGGCGGGCGCGGCCTGCGCAATCGCTATCCAGCGCATGCCGGCCATGAACACATGCGCAAGCTAGCGGAACTCCCCGCCGACGGAGGCGCAGAAGCCCACCTGCTCGGCCCGGCCAAAGGCGACGGCAAGCTCACCTTCGACAAACTTACTGACCTTTACCACTCCGGCACCAAGCACGAAGAAGACCAGCCAGCGCACCTGGTCATCGACGACACCAACATTTGCAACAGCCGCTGCGTGAAAGAATTCGGCAGCCCCTGCCAGAATTTCTGTCCCGCCAACGTCT
Organism: uncultured Acidobacteriaceae bacterium; assembly: GCA_963832755.1. Classification (GTDB taxonomy): domain Bacteria; phylum Acidobacteriota; class Terriglobia; order Terriglobales; family Acidobacteriaceae; genus Sulfotelmatobacter. The sequence continues at coordinate 464,520 of CAWHVM010000002.1, forward strand.
ACGAAATGCTTGACGACGCCAGCCAGCCCAACGGCAAGCGCATCAGCCTGAACCCCTCGAACTGCGTCCACTGCAAGACCTGCGACATCGCTGACCCCTACCAGATCATCACCTGGGTTCCGCCAGAAGGCGGCGGCGGGCCGAATTACGACGGCATGTAGTTCGAAACCTTGCAACCTTTTCTATCCTGCAGGCTCTATAATGAGGCGAGTTTCCGACCGCCCCGGCCTTCGGGCATACCCAGGCCGTGGCGGCGAGGGATGGGTTTCTCCAAGAACTCCGCGCAGCAGTTCTCAGCGCTCTCCGCGATGAAAGCTTTTGACGGACGCCGAGAAAATCTCGCGGAGATCGCAGAGACGACGTATCCCGAGGGTGGGGGCAGAAATGCCCGCGCCTCCCGCGCCCCGCGAGGAGCGCATTGGAAAGGAAGCGCCCGCCGGGATATTCCCGCCTGCGTCTCTTTTTCCGAAAACGACCAACGATGATGTTCCTGACCGACAAATTCGGCCGCCCCATCACCGATCTGCGGATCTCCATCACCGACCGCTGCAACTACAAGTGCGTCTACTGCCGCACGGGAAACGAAGGCGCGCTCTACGGCGACCTGCCCTTCGCCGACTACCTGCGCATGGCGCGCGTGCTCGTCGGCATGGGGATTACAAAGGTTCGCCTCACCGGAGGTGAGCCGCTGCTGCGCAAAGGCGTGGTAGATTTCGTCCGCGAACTAGCCCAACTCCGCAAGCCCAATAATGGCCACGGCGAGGCACTCGACATCGCGCTTACCACCAACGGCCACCTGCTCGCCGATCTTTCCCAGCCGCTGAAAGAAGCCGGCCTCACCCGCGTTACCGTCTCTATGGACGCGGTCGATCCCGACCGCTTCGCCCGCATCACTCGCGTGCCCAACGGCTACGATCATGTCCTCGCCGGCATTCGCGCCGCCCGCCGTGCCGGTCTTTGGCCGCTGAAAGTGAACTGCGTGCTGATGCGCGGCTTCAACGAAGACCAGATCATCCCCTTCGGCATGTTCGCGCGCGAAGAAGGCGTGACCGTGCGCTTCATCGAATTCATGCCGCTCGAAGAAGGCCGCACCTGGTCGCCCGACACGGTGGTCACACTCGACGAAATTCTGGCGCGCATGGCCGAGTACCGCCCGCTGGTAGAAATCCCGCACGCGCGTTCGGAGACCGCCCGCCGCTACCGCTTCGACGACGGCGTCGGCGAAATCGGCATCATCGCCCCGGTCTCGCATCCCTTCTGCGGACATTGCAGCCGCATCCGCATCACCAGCGACGGCAAAATCCGCACCTGCCTGTTCTCGGTCTGGGACCACGATCTCCACGCCCAAATGCAACGCGGTGCCAGCGACGAAGAGTTGGCCGATTTCATTCGCGGCGTCGTCCAGAAAAAAGAAGAACGCCACCACATCGGCGAACCGGATTTCGTGCCGGCGTCGAGGACCATGGTGCATATCGGGGGATGAACGGTCAGTAGCTGTCAGCGCTTTCGCTGTTCCCGTTTTATTGCTTTCTTATAGCCAACTCCTCGAGCGCCCTTCAACGACGGCCAGTCCTGATATACCTTCTGGATGACTTCTGCGCTTGCATAGTCGGGCCCTCCGTGAGGCTGCACAGGGGCGAAGACGCCCAGCATTCGCTTCGGGGGGATCCAACTCCTAATCTCTTTCTCGCCCACTGCAACGTCTCTGCTGAAGCTAATCTCAGCTCCGTGTTCGAGTTCGTCATGAATCACGTTGAGGTCCTTCAGGCCACGAAACCTTATCCTCACCGTTTTTCCTTCGGGGTTCTTATAGGCCGTGTTCCCGCGTTTGCCAAGAGCGATGGCCTTCTTGTGCGCCTCCTCGGGAGAATCGGCTCGAATCAACGTGCGATTGGTGTGGACGACATTTTGTCGGCTGCCTTCGACGCGGACCTCTTCAACAAGGTCCGCGAGATACCACCGAGCGTCTCTTGGAATGAAGGCGATCATAGCCACCGCGATACGGCTGATTAAACTAACATAATCTTCGTGAAGCAAACTATATACATCCTGACGCTCGCCGTCGCGTTTGCGACGGCCTCGACGCGAGACGCCGGAGCGCAGTCCACCTCGGCGCAAACGACTCCCACCTACCTAGGGTTCGACCGCAACACCTACCCCGGCGACGCCAACCTCAAAGCCCTGCACCAAACTTTCTCCTACACCGGCTACTGGCTCAACAATCCTCCCGGTGAGCGCACGAACACCTGGACCGGCCACCGCGCCGCCGTCGAATCCGCCGGCTTCGGCTTCCTCGTGCTCTTCAACGGACGCGTCTATGCCGAACTGAGATCAGTCGCCCACGCAAAGAAAGTTGGCGCTTCCGACGCACGAACTGCCGCTGCTGCCGCGCGCCGCGAAGGTTTTCCCGCGCACACCATCATCTTCCTCGACCAGGAGCAAGGCGGACGCATGTTGCCCGAGCAAAAAGCCTACATCTACGCCTGGGTCGACGCCGTCACCGCCGCCGGATTCCGCCCCGGCATCTACTGCTCCGGCATCCCGGCGAAAGATGATGGAAACGTCGTAACCGCAGAAGATATTCGCGAAAACGCCGCCGGACGCCAGATCGTCTATTGGGCCATTAACGACGCTTGCCCGCCCGCGCCCGGCTGTGCTTTTCCTGCCCGCCCGCCAAGCCCTGCCCAGAGCGGCGTGAGCTTCGCCGAAGTCTGGCAGTTTGCCCAATCGCCGCAGGAAAAAGACGTGGCCGGGCGCTGCTCCGGCTACAATCGTGACGGCAATTGCTATCCACCGGGGACCGCAGCGGCGCAGCAACTTCACGTTGACCTAAACACAGCCACGTCGCCCGATCCCTCAAACGGCAGACGCGTGGTTCGCCGTTAGTCCCTTCGCCATGCATGTGTGGGAACGCATATGGGCTTCCTCTGGCTTTTGACCGTGGGTTTCGCGGAGCGGCTAAGAAGCCAACGACGAACGACCAACGACCAACGACGATTTTTCTTAGTTTGCGCTAGAATAGAACCATCCCCCATGTCCGACCGAACCTTCACTCTCGACGAAGCCCAGTCGCTGCTGCCGGTACTTGAATCTCTGCTGCGCACTGCGATCAGCGGCAAGAAGATCATGGAAGAAGTCGAAGCCGAGATGCAGGCGCTCAATCACCGCATTTTTCTCAATGGAGGCACTCGCGTCGATGTGGTTGCCGTGGCCCGCCGCAAGGCCGAGCGCGCCAAGGCCGAGCAGCGCGCCAAAGATGCGATCGCCGAAATTGACTCCATCGGCGTGCAGGTCAAGGATCTCGATATCGGCCTGCTCGATTTTCCCTGCGAAGTCGAAGGCAGCATCGTGCTGCTCTGCTGGAGAATGGGCGAACACTCCATCACTCACTGGCACGGTACAGAAGAAGGATTCGCCGGACGCAAGCCCATCGATGAACGCATCGCACGCTCGAAGAGAGCGAACTAGTTCAGGTTTCAAGGTTTCAAAGTTTCAGGGTTCTCTCATTGAAACCTTGAAACGTTCGACGAAACCTTGAAACCTGGCTTCCCACACATTCCAAACAACTTTTCCCGCAGCAACATCCTCGAACCTGCGGGGTTTACAATCATGACGTTTCAAGCATAAAATTCGCCCGGTTCTGACGCTGCCGCTTTCGGGCAAGCCAACCGGAGCACGAGGAAAAACACGATGAAACTTCACTCTTCATTTCGTCTTATAGCTTTCGCACTTCTGCTGCTGGTTATTCCCGCAGCTCTTTCTTCAACTTCTTCCGCGCAGATCGGCATCGGCATCTCGGTTCGCATCGGTCCGCCCGCGCTGCCGGTTTACGAACAGCCACTCTGCCCCGGCCCCGGCTTTCTGTGGACTCCCGGCTATTGGGCTTGGAGCGACGATGACGGCTATTACTGGGTGCCCGGCACCTGGGTGGAAGCTCCTGCCCCGGGCCTGCTGTGGACTCCCGGCTACTGGGGATGGAACAACGGCCTCTATCTCTGGAATGCCGGCTACTGGGGCCCGCAGGTCGGCTTCTACGGAGGCATTAACTACGGCTTCGGCTACGGCGGGGTCGGCTTTTTCGGAGGCGAATGGCGCGGCGGAGCGTTCTTCTACAACACCGCGGTCATGCACGTAGACACCGTTCACATCACCAACGTCTACGTCAACCGCACCGTGATCGTGAACAACGACTCGCACGTGGCTTTCAACGGCGGCGAAGGCGGCGTAATGGCGCGTCCGACTGCGCGAGAGGAAGCTTATGCGCGCCAGCCGCATACTGCTCCGGTCGCGGCGCAGGTTCAGCAGGAACATGCCGCCAGCCAGAACCGGGCCTTGTTCGCCTCGGAAAACCATGGCGCACCCGCGGTTGCCGCAACGGCGCGTCCCGGCGAATTCAGCGGACACGGCGTGGTAGCCGCCAGGGCTGGAGCGCCGTATCATGCGCCGGCCGTCTCGCCCAGGGAAGCGCGCGCCAAAGCGCCCGCCGGGAATCGCCCCAGCGCAAACCGTCCCCCGGAAAATCGGCCGATGGAGGCTCGTCCGGGCGCGCGCCCGGAGAACGCTCCCAAGGCGAGGCCACCTAAGCAGGAAAAGCCGCCCAAGAACCAGAAGCCCGAGAAACCCGAGGAAAAGCGCGACGAGCGGTAACAACTTAGCGTTAGCGGAGCAGTGGCCGGGGGTTGGTTCAAGCCCCGGCCATTTTCTCTGCGCTCCTGATTATTCGCCTGCAGTATTCGCCCTAGTGAGAACTGAGTATTGAAATTCTTCGCCCTCACATTTCCAAACAACTTTTCATCGAGCAATATCCTCCAAGGTGCAGGCTTTACGAAACTTTACCGTTGCCCACGGCAATTTTGCCCGGCGATGCTACAAGTTCTCGGGGTAGCGGGCCGGGCGCGAGGAAAACACGATGAAAAATCACCCTGCACTTCGTTGGTTAGCGTTCGGACTTTTGCTGCTGGTTATTCCCGCAGCTCTATCTTCCACCTCTTCCGCGCAGATCGGGATCGGCATTGGCGTCTCGGTTCGCATCGGTCCGCCGGCGCTGCCGGTTTACGAGCAGCCGTTGTGTCCCGGCCCCGGCTATCTGTGGACTCCCGGCTACTGGGCTTGGAGCGACGATGTTGGCTACTACTGGGTACCCGGCACCTGGGTGCTCGCCCCCGTGGGCTTGTTGTGGACTCCCGGCTACTGGGGATGGAACAACGGCCTCTATGTATGGAACGCCGGCTACTGGGGCCCGCAGATCGGCTTCTACGGCGGCATTAACTACGGATTCGGCTATGGCGGCGAAGGCTTCTACGGCGGCGAATGGCGCGGCGGCGCTTTCTTCTACAACACCGCCGTGATGCATGTGAACACAACTGAGATCAGGAACGTCTACGTGAACAAGGAAGTCATCGTCAACAACGAGTCTCACGTGGCTTTTAACGGCGGCGAGGGCGGAGTAGCGGCCCGACCGACCGCGCAACAGGAAGCCTATGCGCGCGAGAAGCACACGGCTCCGCTCGCCGCGCAGGTGCAGCACGCCCGCGAGGCCAGCCGCAACCCTGAGTTGGCCGCCTCGAGGAATCACGGCGAGCCCGCAGTGGCCGCCACTGCCAAGCCTAGCGAATTTAAAGGAGCCGGCGTAGTGCGCGCCAAGGCCGCCGGAGCGCCCTACCACGCGCCGGCAATGTCGCCGAAGGAAGCACGCGCCTCAACGCCAGCCCGCAATCGCACCGCTGCTCGAGGAGCAAACGAACCGAAGGCCAAAGCTCCGGCGCATGAAGCGAAGGCCCGTGCGGAAAATGAACCGAAGCCCAAGGCTCCGGCGCATGAAGGGAAGGCTCATCCGACAAGCGAGGCGCATGCGAAAGCTCCGGCCAAGGCTCCGGCGCATGAGGAAAAAGCCCACGCGGCAAATGAACCACGAGCCAAGGCTCCGGCGCGCGCGGAGAAATCTCGTCCCACGACTGAGGCGCGGGCCAAAGCTCCGGCGCGTCAGGAGAAGGCGAGTCCGGCAAAAGAAAAAGAACCGCGGGTAAACGCGTCGCAACGCGAGAAGGCTCGACCTGCGCCCAAGCCGAGTCCTGCGGCCAAGGCGCACAAGCAAGGTGCTCCGCCCAAGAGCGAGCCAAAAGAGCACAAGGGATAGTGAACCGGGGATTCTGAGTGCATGTGGCCAGTGCTGAATTCCAGCACTGGCCCATTTCTTACTAGGTCGGGCCATGTGGGGACGGGCGACTCGCCCGTCCGCGGAGCGCAGGTCCGGTGGGGTTCGTGCCGGCTGCCGCTTTTTCCTGCAAGCTCTCCGCGCCCGCGCGTTCTTACCCCGAGACAGAGGGCGTTAGCCACGCTGGTTCCGTGCCTGCACGAAAGTACAGTTGTGCGCTCCGTCCGGAATCTTCTCTGCTACAATTTTTTACAACGGTGGCTGCGCTAAAATTGTATTCTGATTGCACAGCAGAGACGCGGCGCGAATCGTCGCCCGCGCGTCAGCACGCGGTTTAGAGCGAAACCAAACAGGCTGCAAGCCAGGCAAGCGCGCCAAGGAGTTTCAGATCACTATGTCGTCGACGAACAATAAACTGCGATTGGCGGGCGCCTTCGCCGCGCTCGCAGCCCTGGCTCTGGCTGTAAGCTGCACCGGCTTCTTCGTGAACCCGACCTTAACGGCGGTGAGCGTTGGTCCGTCAGGTCTGAATCTCACCATTGATGAAACCTGGCAGATGAGCGCGACCGGTACGTACAGCGACGGAAGCCAGAACGCCATAACGTCGGGCGTCGTTTGGTCCTCCGATGATCAGTCGACGGTATCTGTAGGACAAACTTCGGGTCTGGTGAAAGGGCTTCAGATCGGCTCTGCGAACATTACGGCGGCGGCCGGGAGCTGTTCGGCGTGCAGCGGTTCGACTTCGGTCAGTGTCGTATTGAACAACGTCACGTCAATTGTAGTGACCCCAGGCTCCGCAAGCGCGACGGTAAATGTCACACCTGCCTACTTCAATGCAACCGCCGACCCTGGTTCCATTGACATCACTGAGAACGCAATCTGGCATGTCCTTGACTCAAGCGGCACCGACCAGACCGCGAACTTCACTCTCAGCTACGTGGCCTATTCGGCCAGTCCGACCGGTTTCAGCGAGTCCTTTCTGCCGGGGAGCAGCCTTACCGGTGTCCCCGGAACGTACACGGTGACCGCCGGCTATGCGAGCACGACGATCATTGGCAAGGCCACGCTGGACGTTACTCAGTAGGGCCGCGCGGACCCGCTTTTGGGGGGCACCCGCAGTCTGGTGATTTATCCGTCAGAAGTGGGCCACCCGCCACCATCAGCTTCTCCGGTCTTGCTCGAATGGACTATTCACTTCTTGGGAACAACGTGTTGAATCATAAGACAATGTTCATCCGTCACAGAAGTAATCCTTCCCAATGTTTATTCTTTCCGCAATGCCATGGGGATTGAAGCGCCACGGACCTCGACGGGGGCTGGCCCACTCGCGCTTCATGAGCCTCTCACACCCAAGCCAAAGGCCCCACTTCTCGCAAAGAACGCGAGAAATGGGGCACCCAAATCCAACCACTCCTACAAGCCGAGCAGTTCAACATTCTCATCCCGGGCAGCGGCCCGCAGTTGCCCGTCCAGCGTAGCCAGCGGAATCTTCCGGCGAGACGCGATCTCCAGGTAAGCAGCGTCGTAAACCGTAAGCCCGTGGCGCTCGGCGAGATGTAGAGCGGCGCTCCAGGCTTGCCGGTCGGCTTCCGCATCCACTTTCACGGGAAGCAGCGCGAGGGTGGCTAGCGCGCCATCGCGAAAGTCTCCGCCGTGGCGTCCGCGCCTGACATTCAAGTGCAACACATTCGCAATTTCCCAACGCCACAGCCCCGGAACCCATGCGCCATGCAGTCTTACCGCGTCGAACAGGCGCAGAACGTCGTTGGTGGTTTCATCGGCATAGACCCACGCCAGCGCCACCGAACTATCAAGAACCATGCTCATGCCCGCGGTTCGCCGTCTGCCGCAGTTACGCTCACGGCCGCCCCTCGTCGCGCAGCTTCTTGATCTCTTCCCAGTCGAAGGCAGGCCGCCCCGGATTTTCCCTCGCCAACTGCCGGGCGCGTTCGCGCAGTCTCTCGAATGCAGCCCGCGCCCGATTCTGATCGACGCTTCCCTGGTTGGGCACAAGCCTTGCAACCGGCTTGCCATGCCGGGTAATCACTATCTCCTCGCCGCGCTCCACGCGGTCGAGCAGAGTCCCAAGCGTGTTCTTCGCCTCGAAGGCGCCAACTTCCCGAGCGGTAGAGTCACCCTTCATATAAGCTAGCTTAAGCTAGCTTATATGAGACGTTAATCCCAAAACGCCATGCTCGACACTGGTATTTAATATGGTAAAATAAGTTTGTCATGGAAACGCGCAAGATCACCGTGGAGATTCCTCAAGCTCTCCTCGAAAAGGCGCAGAAAGCCAGCGGAGCGGGCATCACTCAGACCGTCCGAACTGGGCTGCAGTTGCTGGCAGCGTCGGAAGTCTATGATCGCTTGCTGCAAATGCGCGGCAAGGTGCGCTTCAGTCGCACGTTCGAGGAATTGAAAGAAGATCGTTAGGCATAGGCTCGTTCAGCTAGCAGGCCTCACCTCGCCATCATGATCGCAGCTGACACCAGTACGTGGATCGCTTTTTTTGAAATTGCTCCCGGTCAGGATACGGAGCTGCTGGTGCGCGCGATCAAAGACCGTCAGACGCTAATGATCCCGGCGGTTTTGACAGAGCTGCTAAGCGATCCTTTACTAGCCTCGGTTGATGCACAAACACTAGCGGAGGTTCCCGTGATTGACCTTGAACCCGGTTACTGGCACCGCGCCGGGCTGCTGCGGGCGAAGGTCTTATCCAATCGCCGCAAAGCGCGCCTCGGGGACGCGCTGATCGCCCAGACCTGCCTCGACCGGAAGATTCCTCTGCTTTCGCGAGACCAGGATTTCCGCGGTTTCGCGGATGCATCCCAACTCGATCTGATCCTGTAAATGGCTATTTGTGATACTATGAATACAGGTATTCATAATGGCCACTTCCATACGACTGTCCGCGAAAGTTGAGCAAAGGCTCGATTTCCTCGCAGCCCAGACCGGCCGCACGAAAGCCTTCTACCTGCGGCAGATGATCGAGAACGGTCTTGACGATCTGGAAGACTATTACCTCGCGGCCGATGTGCTCGAGCGCGTCCGTCAAGGGAAAGAAGAGATTTATTCCAGCGCCCAAGTGAGGAGCGATCTTGGCCTGGACGATTGATTACACGAAGTCCGCCAGAAACCAACTCAAAAAGCTGGACAAACCTGTCGCCGGGCGCATTTTAGATTTCATGGACAACCGCGTCGCGAAACACGAAGACCCTCGAGCCCTGGGCAAAGCATTAACTGGAGCGCTCGGCGCTCTGTGGCGCTACAGAATCGGCGATTACCGCATCATTTGCGAGATCCAGCACTCAACGGTAAGAATTCTAGTGTTGCGCATCGGCCACCGGAGCGAAGTCTATCGTTGATCGAATCCACGACCACACGTAAGTTGCCATCCTCCAAACTCAAAGTATTATCGTAAAGGCGGCTGTCCCTAGGCGGGTTTAGCCAACGACTGTTCCTAGCTCGCCCTGAGTTTTGCCAAGGGACCAACGACCAACGACGGTTTTCTATGTCTGACATTCGCTGTATCGGTATCGCCACCGGAGGCGGAGACGCTCCCGGCCTCAACGCGGTCATTCGCGCCGCCACCAAAGCTGCGATCCTCAAGTACGGATGGAAGGTCATCGGCATCCCCGACGGCTTCGACGGCCTCATCTGGCCGGAGAAATCTTTCGAACTCACGCAAAAGGAAATCTCCGGCATTCTGCCCCGCGGCGGCACGATTCTCGGCACCACCAACCGCGGCGATCCTTTTCACTACCAAAGCATCGAGAACGGCGAGGAAGTTTCCCGCGACATCTCGGATCAGGTAATCGCCAACGCCGCCAAACTCGGCATCGACGCCGTCATCACCATCGGCGGCGACGGATCGCAGAAGATCGGCTACGAACTTTCGCAGAAGGGAATGAAGATCGTCGGCGTGCCCAAGACCATCGACAACGATCTCTCCGCCACCGAGGTGACCTTCGGCTTCGATACCGCGATTCACACCGTCACCGACGCCGTCGACAAGATTCACACCACCGCGGCCTCGCACCATCGCGTTATGGTGGTGGAAGTCATGGGCCGCGACTGCGGCTGGATCGCGCTGGCCGGCGGAATCGCCGGCGGCGCTCACGTTATCCTCATCCCGGAAATCCCCTTCACCATCGAGCACGTTTGCCGGCTCATCGAAGAGCGGGAAAAAAACGGCAAACATTTCACCATCGTCGTCGTGGCCGAAGGGGTAAAGCTCCCGGCCACGATGAAGGAGAACCGCCGCGCCAGTTCCATGGGCAACCTGATCGGCAATGCCATCGGCCACGGTTCCGGCAAGGAAGTGCGCGTCAGCGTGCTGGGACATATTCAGCGCGGCGGTTCGCCTTCTCCATTTGATCGCGTGCTAGCCACGCGCTTCGGCGTCGCCGCCGTCGAGTTGATTGCCGAAGGCGGATTCGGCAAGATGGTCGCGCTGCGCGGCGGCAAAATTGTCTCCGTCGACGTGGCCCACGCCATCGGCCATCTCAAGTCCGTCGACCCCAAGGGCCAACTGGTTCAGACCGCCCGCGCCATCGGCATCGGATTCGGAGACTAACTACGCGTGTGCTGGGAGGTCTTGGGTGTTAGGTCTTAGGCGTTAGGTCTTGGGATTTTGCCTAAGACCTAACACCCAAGACCTTGCTTGCCGCGTGCGTGTTCCTGATCACTGACATCTGCCCGGCAAGCCCGTAGAAATGAAGATGCCCGAGCCATTGCGTATTCGCTCCCGGGCGCGGAGGTAGAATGGCAACTCAGCATGCATCGCTCGAAACCATCCAGGATTTCCTGGCTCAAAAACGTATTGCCATGGCGGGAGTCTCGCGCGACCCTCGCAGCTTCAGCGTAGCCCTGTTCGATGAACTCTGCCGCTGCGGCTATGATGTTGTTCCGGTGAATCCCAATGTCAAGGAAGTAAAGGGACGGCGCTGCTTCGCGCGCGTGCAAGACATCCAGCCTCCCGTGGATGCAGCCTTGTTGATGACTTCTCCAAATGAAACAGAGCACGTTGTAAACGATTGCGCCGAGGCGCGCATATCACGGATTTGGATGTACAAGGCGGCAGGGAAAGGCGCTGTCAGCGCCAGAGCGGTTGAGTTCTGCCGCGAGCGCGGACTGAAGGTGATTCCGGGCGAGTGCCCGTTTATGTTCTTGCCGGAGGCCGCAGGCATCCATCGCTTTCACGGATTTGTCCGCAGGATCATCGGCAGTTATCCCCGGCGCGCGGCTTGATAACGGCAGGCGCTAAACCATGAACCAGGACCAGACCGGTCGTCTCGTAATTGTCAGCGGGCCCTCGTGCGTGGGCAAGAGCCCGCTCTACAAAGCGCTGGGCAAGTTTTATCCTGAATTGCACGCCCAGTTTCAGAAATTAGTGCTGTTTAACAGCCGCGCTCCGCGTCCCGGCGAACTCGACAGAGTCGACTTCCACTTTCGCACGCGGGCTCAGGTGGAGGCGTTGCGGGCCGACAATCGCTACGCCGTACTGGAAGCGCGGAGTGACCTGCAAGCGCTCGATGTCCCGGAACTCGAAGCATGCCTTTGCCGCGGCAACGTTCTCTTCGAAGGGAATGCCTATGTGGGGCGAGCACTGCAGACGCATCCTCGCCTCGAGAGTGTGAACCGGCTAAGTATTTTCATCTCGCCGCTTTCGAAAGACGAAATCGTTTACCTGAAGGCGCCGGAGCGCAATCTGTCGCTGCAAGAGTTCCTCACCGACGTGATGCGGCGCAAACTCTTGCGCCGCACTCGCCGGCAAAAAGGAGAGCTGTCGGCGCCGGACCTGCAAAACATTGAGACGCGCGCCTCCAATGCCTACCGCGAACTAAAAGAGGCGTGGCACTTTCAATATGTGATTCCGAATCACGACGGCGAAGATAGCGACAATTGGGAAGCGTTTTATTACCTGCTCGGCGACGCCCGCAAGACGCTCGAAACTTTCGCCGCTTTGCTCAAAGGCCTCGTTCCGCCCGGCGTTGAGAAGTGGGAAGAGAACCTTCTGCCGTAGATGCACGTTGCCCTGCATGCGCGAGAGCTGGGATGTCTTGGGCGGTGAGAGTTGTAGAATGAAAGTCCACGGAGGCTCTATGTCGCCGCGTCTTCTTGGTTTGATCTGTCTGCTCGGTTTGACGCATGGGCTCCTGGCTCAGCAATCTGGAACTGCGAGCATTCCCGGAACTTGTCCCGTCACGAAGCCAACCCAAGCCAGCCGTTTTGTTCCGCCGTCGCCCTATGCAACACAACCGCCGGCGAATTACTTCTGGTTCGGCACCGACAAGTTGTGGGCGATGCTCCCCGTGGACGGTGCGTGGAGAGGACTGCGGGGCTACACTGCCGACGATCCCACCTTCCGCCAAAAACTGTCCCTTTGGCGGCAAGGTTATGACTGGCACGCAGAGCCCATGCCGAAGCTGACGGTAACCGGCAGACGATTGGATGGCCAATCCCCGTCCCTCATTGCAAACCGCGCGAACAATGTGACCACGCAACCGGCATCAATGATGGTTGGAGTAAACTTTCCCACGCTCGGATGCTGGGAGATTACCGCACACTACGGAGACGACGAGTCGACCTTTACCATGTGGGTGTCAAAGTAGCGTCCACGCTTTTCACCGGCTCGCCGCCGCAAATCACTACCCTCTGCAAACGGCGAAGGATTTGTGATCTCCGTCACCGTCAACTCTCCTCGCCAATGTCAGCATATACAGAGGGTTGCTACGCATCGGGAGCCTGCAATGGCCGGCACAATAGCAGTGTCCAGTCCGTCTGCCTCGCAAGCCGCGCACGAGGAATTGCGCGCGGCGCGTTTTGCCATGCGCCTGTCGCTGCTCGTCGGCGCGATTATGCTGGCGGGAAAGACAGCCGCTTATTTCACGACGGGCTCGGCGGCCATCCTCTCCGATTTTGCCGAGTCTGTCGTGCACGTTGTCGCAGTGGCTTTCGCCGCGTTCAGCCTGCGTTTGAGCACGAAACCCGCAGCGCCCAACTTTCTCTACGGTTACGAACGCATCACTTTTTTCTCCGCCGGCTTTGAAGGCGCGATGATCGTTCTGGCCGCAGTCTGGATCCTGGTGGCCACAACCCAGAAGTGGCTGGGCGGCCTGAAGCTGGAACATCTCGGGTCAGGTACTCTGCTTCTGCTCGGTGCCGGCTTTCTGAATGCAGCGCTGGGCTGGTATCTGCTGCGCGTAGGAAAGCGCAGCCACTCGCTCATCCTCGAAGCCGACGGCAAACACGTGATCACCGACAGCCTCACCAGCTTTGGAGTGGTAGCCGGACTCGTTCTCGTGATGCTTACGGGATGGAAGCCGTTCGACCCGCTGATCGCCTACGCCGTTGCCGCGAATATTCTTTGGTCCGGTGGACGCCTGGCCTGGCGCTCAGCGGTCGGCCTGCTCGATTACTCCGACCCTGAAACCGGAAAACAGATTCGCGAAAAGTTGGACGCAATTTGTGGCGAACTCGGAGTGCATTATCACGGCGTGCGCTTCCGCACCACCGGTCAACGGCAGATCATCGAAGTGCACTTACTGTTTCCGCACACCACTCCTGTTGGAGAAGCGCACCGCCTGGCAACTGCGCTCGAAGAGCGCCTGCCCGTAGAACTGGCGCGGCCCGCCGAAGTGATCACCCATCTGGAATCTCTGGAAGACCACGCCGACGTCCACTCTCAGGAACACTACACCGGGCGGCCGGAATAGCGGCTGATTCCTATCCGGCTTCCCACTAAGTTGTCGATTCTTCGTGTGACCGCTGTAAGTGATTGATTCTTCGTGATGGGGCTGTAAGTTGTTGATTCCCCGTGAGGGTGAGATTTTGGATGTTAGCTTTGAGATAATAGCCGCATTAGAGGCGATTTAAGCCTGTGGAAATCTCCGGGATGGGCTTACCCTCGTCCGGGAACCCAAAACGCGTCCTAGCGGCTCCTAAACGCAAAACAAGGGCATTCTGCGCACGGGTTGGATGCTGAATTTTGCTAGGGGAACTACTTCTATGAAGAATCAACAACTTAGCCCGAAGCGAAACAGCGTGAGGTTGCCCGGTCAGGAGCCAGTGAAAAGAATCAACGACTTCCACCGAAACTCAACAACTTAGGAGTTGCGGGCAGGCGTATCGCAATCAGGCGGTGTCTCTTCGGGGCTTTCTCCCGCTCGCTCTTCGCTTCCTGCCGCGACTAAAGCTGTAACCTGCTCAGAATTGGCGGGCTCGTGTTGATCCGTTGCCGGCGTCGGCTCCGGGACTGCCGAATTAGATTCCCGAACCGATCTCCACAACAAAACAAGCATCACAAGCGCGAAAATGTTGACTCCCGCGCTCCACGGAGCCTCACGCAACATAGCAAAATGGCCCTGGCTTCCAAGAAAAAAGAACTGACCCTCGAGCCTCAGGCCGGGCGGCGCAACTTTCACATCGAAGAATGCTTCGAACCCCGCGCAGAATTTGTAGGCAATGACTGGGGACGAGATTCGCGGAATCTGCGCCGCAAGAGCCATCATTATCGGCCTCGTCCGTTGAGGGTCACAGACGAATACAAGGCCGCTGCCAATTACGTAGCAGTACAACGCAAAAAACGATGCCAATACTTCCAGGTTGGGGAAATCTCGATTTTGCGGAGCCTGCAGCGAAAGAAATGTAAGTACGATGCCCGTGAAGCCGCCGCCAACGGTTATCGTGATGAGGGTCAGGCGCAGCCAGGTTTTCACAAAGCCTCAGCGCAATTCGATTAGTTTCCCCGGGGGACGAATCTGGCAAAGAGAACTCTAAACCAGAAACTGGGAACTGAGAACTGAGAACTGAGAACTGAGAACTGAAACCTACTCCTTCATCATCGCATCGATCAGTGAGTACAACTGGTTGTTGATCTGCGTGGGATCTACCTCCACATAAGGTTTGTTCGGATGCCGGTTGCTGACCACGTAGATCGTGGGCGTGTGATTGAGATTGATGGCCTTGCCCACGTCGCGGTCGGCGTTCACCTCGGCGGCGAACTTGCCTTGCGGATCGACGATGAAGGGGAAATCTACTTTGTGCGCGGCGGCAAACTTCTCGGCATACGTGCGCAGGTTCTGCGGATTGATCTCGAACTGGTTGGAGAAAATATAGTCGCGGAACTCGTTGCCCAGGGCTTTTGAACTCGAGTCGAAGTAGCGCGCCATCACCGCCGCGTCATACGACCAGTTGTGCATGGGCAGGGGAAAGTCGTGGCGTACCAGCGGAATCTTGTAGGTCTTCGACGCTTCTTCGAGAATCGGCGCCACGCGGCGGCATTGCGGACATTGCAGATCCTCGAAGACCACGATGGCCACCTGCGCTCCCTTGGGTGGACGCAACACTTCATTGACAGCTTGGTCCGCAGCTGCGCACCAGCCGGCAGCAAACAACAAACCCAGTAGCGACAGGAGAAGATTGGTGAATATGGTTTTCATCTGTGGTCGGGTCACAATTCGTGATGGCTTCAATGGTAACCGAATCGCCTGCGCGCTGTCAGGTCCGGTTGGGACACAGGTGCATTCCGCGTAAACCCTACGTGCCAAAAATTGCTGCGGCAACGCGCTATAGTGGAAAGTTAACCTCGTCGAAGTTGGCTCGCTGACTTTACTGGGTTGACGTTAATCATTGCGACCGTGAAATATCCCCGCCCATCACATTCCTATCGGTTTGCCACAGCCCTTGCGCTGGCCCCGCTTTTCTTGTTTGGCTTTTCTGCCTGCAATCGCAATCGCCACCGAGTGCTGGAGGTGAATTATGTCTCGGCGGTGCAGGCCACGCTGCGCGATCAGGTAGCCACCATCTACAACCGCGTAGGCACGGTGAAGAATGGCGACCGGGTCGAGGTGCTGGAGCACGAGAAGCGTTTTTCGCGGGTGCGCACCGCGAGCGGCCTCGAGGGCTGGATCGAGCAACGATACCTGGTAAGCCAGGAAGTCTATGACGGGCTGCAGAAACTCACGCGAGAGAATTTGAACGACCCGGTGCAGGCGCCCGGCGTGCTGCGCAACGAAACCAACCTGCACCTTAGCCCCGGCCGTGAGACCGAGCACCTATACCAGCTTGTGGCGGGAGCGAAAGTTTCCATGCTGAAGCGCGCCACGGCGGAAAAACCTGGCACCGCGCCCGCGCCCAGGTTTGAGGCGAAAACCTCCGGGAAAGCTCCTGCGGGGAAGATTTCCGGCGGGAAGTCGTCAGGCCCGGTGCTGGAAGACTGGTGGCTGGTGCGCGACGCGCAGAATCGCGTGGGCTGGGTGTTGGCCCGCATGGTGGATCTCGACATCCCGCTCGAAGTCGCGCAGTACGCCGAAGGCCAGCGCTTTGTTGCCTTCTTCGTGCTGAACAAGGTGCAGGACCCGGGCAAAGAGGGAGCAGATAAGAACGTTTCGCAGTATCTGTGCGCCATCACCGAACCGCACGACGGCCTGCCTTACGATTACGATCAGATTCGCGTCTTCACCTGGAACGTCCGCAAGCATCGCTACGAAACCGCCTATCGCGAGCATGGATTGAACGGCGTGCTTCCCGTGACCGTGACGAATGAGAACTTCGATAAAGAAGGCACGCTGCCGGTCTTCGTTCTCCGAGTGAAAGACGATGCTGGGAACATCAGTGAGCGCAAATACAAAATGAACTCGCCCATTGTGCGCCGAGTGCTGGCTCCCGGCGAGCAGAAGCAGGCGCCCAAGTCGGCAGCGAGGAAAGAGGCGAGGCATCGCCGGCGCTAGCAGTAGAAGTCTGCGATGCTTTCCACTACGCGTCGCTGCTCGTCTTCGGTGAGTTCGGGGAACATGGGCAGGGCCAGCACCTCTTTTGCCGCACGCTCGGCTTCAGGAAAGTCGCCTTCGCGGTATCCGAGATAGACGAAGCAAGGCTGCAGGTGCAACGGGATAGGATAGTAGATCTCCGTCCCAATCTTGCGCGCAGCGAGGAACTCCCGCAGTTCGTCGCGGCGGTAGGCGCGGACGACGTACTGATGGAAAACATGGTGAGCGGCTGCCGCCGCGTACGGCAGGTGAATTGGGTAGTCGTCGGGAATTGCCGATTGCCGATTGTCGATTGCCGATTTGCTCTGTGCCAGTCCGGCTTCTGCGAATAGGCGATCGTAAACTGCGGCGCGGTGGCGGCGAGCGTCGTTCCATCCTTCTACATATTTCAACTTCACGCGCAGAATGGCGGCCTGCATGGCGTCGAGCCGGCTGTTCCATCCCAGTTCTTCGTGAACGTAGCGGCGTGGGCTGCCGTGATTGCGCAGGCGGCGCATGTGCGCGGCCATCTCAGCATCGTTGGTGGTGACCGCGCCGGCGTCACCGTAGGCGCTGAGATTCTTTGTGGGATAAAAACTGAACGCGGCCGCAACGCCCATGGATCCTGCGCTGCGCGCTTGATTCGGCTCATTTCCCCAATGCGCTCCAATGGCCTGCGCGGCGTCTTCAATCAAAGACAAATGGAATTCGTCCGCCAGTTGCCGGAAGGCATCCATATCGGCGCACTGGCCGTAGAGATGAACCGGCAGCAGTGCGCGCAGTTTGTCGCGCGGTCCGCCACGCAGAAAAGTTTCGACGCGAGTGGGATCGAGATTCCACGTGTGCGGATCGATATCGGCAAACACCGGACGCGCGCCGGCGCGCGCAATGGCGCTGGCCGAGGCAAAGAAGCTGAAAGGCGTGGTAAGAACCAGATCGCCGGGCTGCACTCCCGCGGCCGCAAGCGCCAGCCACAGGGCGTCGGTGCCGGAGGCGCAGCCCACGGCCTCGCGCACTCCGCAGAACTCGGCAAGCTCGCGCTCGAACGCCTCAACCTCCGCACCCAGTATGTAATGTTGCGACGCGCACACGCGGGCCACGGCGGCGAGCACCTCGGCGCTGACCTGCTCATACTGCCGACGCAGATCGAGCATCGGCACAGAGTCAGCCGGCGTTCGCGCAGTGGAGTGCGTCTTCACTGAATCCGGGTGCGCCGATTCGGGCTTGGCGGGAGAAGTAGTCACGGAAAGCAAGATTGTAGCAGGCGCGGGTGGAACCTCCGCGCCAGCCGTCACCGGGGGCTCTCAAATGCCTACCAAACGGTTCGCCCGGTCTCACTCCCCGGCCCGAGGGTGCAAGCGATTCTTATCCGGGACGGGCGTACGTGGAAGCGCGATGATTCTACGTAAATTCATAGAAACTACCTCGCCAATCTTCCAATTCAAAGAACCGTTGCGGTCATCGTGGCTGCAACTGATTGGAAACAAAAGATGTTAGATGAGACAGCTTTGGAGTGTCAGTTGCTAGGTACCTTCGTTCGCAGTGTTGTGCGCCAAGCCCATGCGTTAGATAGCTTTTTAGGCTCTGAGGTTGGCGCTGAACTTTTCGTTAGGTTTCTGATTCGCAAGAGCAACCCAGAATTCTCAATAATCAGGCGGAGGTAGGAAAATGCGATTTACCACATCGAAGCTACTCGTTCTGATAGCGGTTATGTCCCTGGTGCTGCCCGGTATGCTATTAGGGCAGAGCACGACTACCGGCGCGATCAGCGGCACGGTTAGCGACACCACCGGCGCGGTTCTGCCAGGTGTTACGGTTAACCTGAAGAGCAACGAAAAGGGCTTCACCGAAACGGCGAAGACGAGTGCTCAGGGCTTCTACCAATTTTCCCTGGTGGAGCCGGGCGTCTATACGATTTCAGTTTCCGCCCCCAGCTTCAAGTCTTGGACGGAGACTACAACGGTTAGCGTGGGCCAAAACACGATTGCCAACGCGAAGCTGGAAGTCGGAGCGGCCGGAACGACAGTGGAGGTTTCCGGTGAGGCGCCGCTGCTGCAAACCGAAAGCTCCGAGATCGCTACCACCTTCAACCAGCGCGAAATTTCGGAAGTGCCGAATCCCGGCAATGACTTGAGCTTCATCGCTCAAACCGCCGCTGGATCTGTGATGAATACCGGATCGGGATACGGCAACTTTTCCAGTTTCGGCCTCTCGGCCAGTTCGAACTTGTTTACCCTGAACGGAATGTATGACAACGATCCGTTCCTGAACCTGAACAACTCCGGCGCCACCAACCTGTTGCTCGGCCAGAATGAAGTGCAGGAAGCGACGGTCATCACCAATGGCTATTCCGGCCAATACGGCGGCTTCGTTGGCGCCAACATTAACTACATCACCAAGTCCGGCTCCAATAACTGGCACGGCAATGCCAACTACTGGTGGAACGGGCGCGTGATGAACGCCAACGATTATTTCAATACTGATTTCTCCAATTCGGCGCTGGACCAACCGCGCGGTTTCGTGAATGCCAATCAATATGCGGCATCGTTTGGCGGTCCGATCTGGAAGAACAAAGCGTACTTCTTCTGGAACTATGAAGGCCTTCGGGTCATTATCCCTGTAAAGAATATCGAGCTTCTGGCTCCCACTCAGGCCTTCGAAAATAACATTCTCGACAACCTGACTACTTCCGACGGCATGTCGGCCTCGGTTCCGTTCTACCAGCAAGCATTTAACGTCTGGAATCACGCTCCTGGACTCTCGGCTGGCGTTGCGGGCAACCCGAACAGCTCAACCGACACGACTGGCTGTCAAGGGAGCGTCTTCACCGATCCAGGCGGCACGTATGGCACAACGGGCGCTACCTTCGGGGGCGTGGGCGGCAACCCATGCACCACCAGCTTCTCGAATACGGTGGGCAACTTTACCCATGAGTATCTGACCTCCGGCCGGTTTGACTTCAACCTCACCAACAACGACAAGTTGTTCGTGCGCCTGCAGGAAGATATTGGCACGCAAGCGACTGCCACCGATGCGCTGAACCCGATTTTCAACTCCACCAGCTATCAGCCGGAATATCAGGCCCAGTTTGGCTGGAACCGCTCCTTCGGGGTCAAGGCGGCAAACAATCTTGTCGCCTCGTTGCAGTACTACCGGGCCATTTTTGGTCCCACAGATCTGTCAGCTTCCTTGGCCGCTTTCCCTACCACGATGATCATGAATGACGCTTCGCTCTCATCGGTCGGCGGTTTGGACTATATCTGGCCGCAGGGCCGGAACGTCACCGGCTATCAGATCGTAGACGACTACTCCTACGTGCTTAACAGCAAACACACTTTGAAGCTGGGGATTTACTTCCACAAAAACGATCTCAGCGACCACGACATGGGCGTTCTGTCGAGCGGCGAACTGGTTCCCTTCAGCCTGCAAAGCCTTGTCAACCAGGGCGGGGCATTCACGGGCAATCAGGGGTTGTTAGTCCAGCAGTTTCCTTCCAGCCTCGACCAGCCGATCAAGCTGTATCAACTCGGATGGTACGTGCAGGATGAGTGGAAGCCGCGCAGCGACCTCAAGCTGACTATGGCTCTGCGCTTCGATCACAATGAACTGCCGGTGTGCAACACCAACTGCTTTGCCCGCCTGAATGGATCGTTTTCATCGGTGGCGGCGCAAGGCATTGGCGGAGCCTACAACGAGGCGATCACAACCGGCCAGGCGAACATGGCGCCGTCGTTCACCAGTGTGGCGGTGCAACCGCGCTTTGGTTTTGCGTGGTCTCCGTCGTTCACCAGGAACACTGTCTTCCGCGGCGGTGTCGGACTGTTCATGGATACCTTCCAAGGGTCCGTGGCTGACGGCTTGATTGAGAACACGCCGCAGGACAACGGCTTCCTCGCTTTCGGCGGCAACATTTCGCCTGCCGAAACAAACGGTGGAAACCTCTTCGCAACGACCGCTGCCTCGAATGCGGCACTGGTGACTGGGTTTGCGGCGGGCGACAACCTGGCCGCGCTCGAGACGGCCACCGGGGGTTTGTTCTCGCCTCCGAGCATCGCAACGCTCGGCAATATCGTGGCCCCGATGACTGCCGAGTGGAATTTTGAGGTGCAGCATCAGTTTGGCAACAACACCTCGATCATCGTTAACTATGTGGGCAGCCGCGGTTACAACGAGACTTTCCCCTTCAACGGTATCAACGGATACTGTCCGACATCGCAATGCCCGAATGGGTGGCCCGGTCTCCCCACGACGCAGCCGGATGGCCGCTTCGTGACCGTGACGGATACTCGAACCGATGCAATCTCGAGGTACAACGGCTTGAGCCTGACGGTGCAGCACCGCTTTGCCCGCGGATTGCAGGTCCAGGCCAACTACCTTTATGGGCATGCTTTGGATGAAGTCTCCAATGGCGGCTTGAATCCGTTCATTTCTGATGGCTTCGGGAACAGCATCCTGAACCCGGTCAACGACACAAACCCGAAGGCAAGCTATGGTAATGCCGATTACGACACGCGGCATTCCTTCAACGCCAACTACGTTTACGAAATCCCGAAGGGGCCTACTCCCGTCCTTAAGGGCTGGCAGATCTCGGGCACGGTGTTCTGGCGAACTGGCTTCCCGTTCACTGCGATTAACGCCGAAGGGCAGAACGAAATCAGTGGCAACGGTTTCAGCGGCCCGATCTTCGCCAACACAGTTGGGGGCGGAAATGCGAGTTGCAGAGGACCGCATGGCAGCCTGGACCTTGGAATCACGCCATGCCTCAACACGGCGAATTTCCCGGACATCGCCTTGGGAAGCCCAACGGGGCCATTCGCAGGCGACATCGGCGCAGCGCAGTTGAGCACGGGAACCGAACTGCAAGGCCGCAACCAGTACTACGGGCCGCACTACTTCGACACGGACATGACCGTGATGAAGTACACGCAGATTCCGCACTGGGAGACGGCCAAGTTCGGCGTGGGGGTTCAGTTCTTCAATCTGTTCAACCATCCTAACTTCGCCTCGCCGGTCAACGACATCAGCAATCCGTCGTTCGGGCAGATCGTCCACACCGTGAACCCGCCCACCAGCATTCTGGGCTCGTTCCTGGGCGGCGACGCTTCGACGCGATTGATCCAGTTGACGGGCAAGTTCAACTTCTAAGATCACCTTCAACCCGCGCCAGCGGATTCTGGCGAAGGCGGCCTCGAATTTCGAGGCCGCTTTTTTGTTGGGGTCCCAATTCATCGACCACTAAGGACGCGAAGGCGCACGAAGGCACACTGAGATTCCTTTGTGTGCCTTCGTGCCCTTTGGGGTGAAATTAGGTCTCAGCAGAGGGGCTGCGAAGAAAGCCTAGGGCGACACTTCCTGGCGCAGCTTCTTCGAGAGCTTTTCCACCTGCTTGAGCTTTTGCGCCAGATCCTTGGCCAACAGCCCCTTCTGCAACTGCACCAGATCGGATTGCAGAGCCACGCTCAAGGTTGCGAGATCAGCAGCATCGTGCTGGATGGCTTCCAGCCGCGCTGCACGAGGATCAAGATCGGGTGCAGTATCAGGTCTCATTCCCTGGCCTCGGGACCAAATCCATTGTTGAGTTCGCTGGACTGATTGCTGGCTGAAGACGGGGACAGCGAGGAAAATCAGAAGCACAAACACGAGGCGGGTGGACATGCGCACCTCCGCAGGCGAGGAAATGATTTTATACGCAGGTCGGCAGTTTGTTCCTGGAAAATTTAACCCATTAGTGCCGCGCGAGCAGAGGCATTTCCAGATTGGGCAAGATTCGTACCGGGGAAGACGAGGGTATCCCCGAATTTCGTTGAGCCGCGCTAATCGTAGGAGGGCGCTTTGTTTTGCGCACTGAGGGGAAACTCGAAGACCTCGCTGCCGATCGGAATGCGCAAGATGTAGTCCGCCGACTTTTTGTCTTTCTTGAAGACCATGGCACCCTGAGTCGTCTCGCCTGGAGCCAGCGTTTTTGCTTTCAGCCCGTTGTCACGCACCCACTGCGCCTGTGAGCCCGAGAAGGCCGCCACCTGCTTCGACATTTGGACTTGCGCATTGGTGGGCTGGCACTGAACCGCATCCATGTAATTGCAATGCGCGGAGGAGAGTTCCTGCGACTTAGCCTCGCCGAATCTCTGAATTGCGTTAGCCGCCTTGCCAGGAACTTCAGCCCGCACGCTCTTGTCTCCTCTGAGCAAGACGGCTGAGCCGGGATCGAATGCAATGGGAGCCTTGCCGTGATTCGAGATCTGTACCCAAACCCGGTTGTATTCCGTATCCTTGAGTTCGGCCAGGCTGGCGAAGACGTGGACCGTGTCGCTTTTCAGGCCTTCGATCGTAAGGCCGTCCTTGACCGTAGAAAGGGCGTTGGGCGCGCCCTCAGCCCAGCGGATGGCCTGGCTTCCATTCTGGGCGAAGCTGGTTGCAAGCGCGAGCAGCGAAACACATGCGAGCACACGGGAGGTGATGACTGCCTTCATCGCTCCTACCTCGGTTTCTGCCCCCCAACGTCAATTTCATGAAGCGGTTATCCGCTTCCCGCCGCAGTGCATCAAGCTAGGCTAGTCGTAGGACGAAGCTTTGTTTTGAGCCGTCAGCGGAAACTCAAAAGTCTGCGTGCCCACGGGTAGACGCAAGATGTATTCCATAGCCTTCTTGTCTTTCTTGAACATAATCACACCTTGAGCGTCTTCGCCCGGGGCCAGCGTCTTTTGTTTTACCGCGTTGTC
This sequence comes from uncultured Acidobacteriaceae bacterium, assembly GCA_963832755.1. Taxonomy (GTDB): domain Bacteria; phylum Acidobacteriota; class Terriglobia; order Terriglobales; family Acidobacteriaceae; genus Sulfotelmatobacter. The sequence goes on from CAWHVM010000002.1 coordinate 488,144, forward strand.
ACGCACCCACTGCGCCTGCTGGGCGGTGAAGGCGAGCACTTGCTTCGACATTTGCATTTGTGCGTTGGTGGGCTGACAGTTGGTAGCGCTCATCATGGTGCAATGCGCGGAAGATAGTTCCTGTGACTTGGCTTCGCCAAACCTCTGAATGGAGTTGGCGGCCTTGTCAGGAACTTCAGCGCGCACCGCTTTGTCGCCTTTCAGCAGGACAGCAGCCTCCGGATTGAAGTCGATGGGTGACTTGCTGTGATTGAAGATCTGTACCCATACCCGGTTGTATTCCGTATCTTTGAGGTCGGCCAGGCTGGCAAAGACATGGATGTCATCGGTCTTCAGGCCTTCGATTTTGACGTCATCCTTCATTTCGGATGAAGCGTTGGGCGCGCCTTCCGCCCAGCGGACGACGGCAGGCGGTGCGCTTTGGGCAAAGCTGGCGGCGAGCGCCAGCAGCAGCGTGGCGACGAGGACTCGGGGAGAAAATACTGCATTCATCTTTCGGCCTCCTTGAATTTTCCGTTGCGCGAACAGTTGCGGAGCAGGGCCCGGACGATAGGAGAAACTAAATTTTACCTCATTCTTAACCCAATTTGGGAACGCTAGTTTCGCCAGGAGTTGCGTGCCTCGGTTCGCTTTTATTTCCCGATCCTTTATTTCCCGAACATGGGGTAATGGCTGGCCGCGCCCATGAAGAACAGCATGATTATTGACAGGAAGGCGTTGGCGCGGCTGACCAGAAAGGCCTGGCGGGCCATGGCTTTGGCTTTGTCGGGCATGGGAGTGCCGTTGGTGGCGTTGTCGCGCGTCCATTGAATCAGGCGTTTCTGGATGCGCCAGATCACTCCCCAGACGTTGAGCAGCATGACCCAGCCAATGCCTCCGCCGATGCCGATCGATAGCAGGCGGTTACTCTCCCAGCCATGGCTGTTCAGGCTGAGGAAGAGCCAGGCTGCGGCTGCAACCACTACGGCGTGGACCACGCCAACGAATGCGCCGTTGTCGAAGATTCCTTTGCCGGGGATGAGGCTGGCGTAGAGCAGGCCCCAGACGACCGTCCAGATCAGGAAAAAGCTGCCCATGACCAGGCCGTGGGAGGGGTTCAATCCCATACTTTGGCCATTGTGGACGTCAGCCGTCACAATGACTTCCCAGTAGGTTAGGCCGGCGAGCACGGTCAGCGCCGCCGACATGCGGAACCACCAGAGGGCGCGCGTCATCAGAGCGGGCATGACTTTGCCCTTCGTGCTGGCGTCCAACTCTTTCATCAGGGGGACGTTCACCAGATTGAAGAAATAGAGCAGGCCGATCCAGGTAATGCCGGCCAGGAAGTGGATCCAGCGGACCAGCATCAGGAAGTTGGTGTTGAAGTCCGGGGGAAAGATGATTTGGGGAGCAAAAACAAAGCTAGTTGCGAGAGCGGCGCTTGCCATGATGCCTCCTAAGATTTCACCGTGCCTCAGATGACGGCAGAAGGTGCGGTGCGTTACGCAAAGACGGAATTGCCCACGCGGGGATTGTACACAAGCCCGCGAGGGATGGGATGACGGAAAACCTTCACACTGTGCAAGAAAAGTCGGCCTTCCACAAGTTCCGGGTTGAAAAGCGCGAGGGGACACCGTATCGTACTCACAGCTACCTGCCAGGCGGCGCAGCCTTGGAAACTGAGGCGGCGAGGAAGCAGATTGCCCCCCGTGTTCCTCGGGCGGATAGTCCGCGACGAACATGCTGTTGCTTTGAGCTTGCCCTGAGTCTGCGGAAGGGGTGAGCTGGTGTGTTGCACGTTAAAAGAACCCAAGGAGATCGGCTATGGAAAGCGGCAAGCCGGCGCAGAACATCCAAGATTCCTTCCTGAATACGGCCCGCAAAGAGCGATTGAGCATCACCATTTACCTGCTGAGCGGGGTGAAGTTAACGGGCCGGATTCGTTCCTTCGACAAGTATTCCGTGGTGCTGGAGGCCAACGGACAAGAGCAATTGATCTTCAAGCACGCCATCTCGACCGTGGTGATGGGGCGAACCGTGTCACATGGCGCGCACCTGGCACATCCCGAGGCTAGGGCAGCAGTGGCGCCTGCGACGGCGTCAACAACGTCGACCGCGGCGCCGGTGGCAGCTTCGGCGGCGAGCGCCTCGGGCACCGAAGGGTAAGGCGTTTTCGGCTTGCGCAGTTCTCATCCCAAGAAGACCCGCGATGGCGCGTCCGCAGGCGGACGTGTGCCGCTCGGTGCAGAAACTGCACGCCGGGAGGATTTACAGGAACGCGCGTTTCTGGTTGGGCTTGACGTGCGCACGCGCGGCCGCAGTGCGAAGGGCGCGGTTACTGCACAGGCACAGGCGGCGCGGGATGCGGCATCCGCTGCGCCCGCCGTCGGCGGCAAAGCTGGGCCTGCGGGAAAGTCCACCACCAACAAGCCGAGCATCCCGGAATTTGACGCCGAAGAATCGCTGGCCGAACTGCGCACGCTGGCGGGCAGCGCCGGGGCGAACGTTGTCGGCGAAATTTTGCAACGGCGCGACCGGCCTGATCCCGCGACGTTGATCGGCGCGGGCAAGCTCGAAGAAATTGCAGGTGCAGCCGCGTCAGTGAATGCCGACCTTCTGCTCTTCGATCACGACTTGACCGCTTCGCAGCAGCGCAATATCGAAAAAATTGTTCAGCGGCGGGTGATCGACCGCACACAACTCATTCTCGACATTTTTGCGCGGCATGCGCGCACGCGGGAAGGCCAGTTGCAGGTGGAGCTGGCGCAGTTGCAATATCTGTTGCCGCGGCTGGCCGGCCGCGGCGTGGAGATGTCGCAACTGGGCGGCGGCATTGGCACGCGCGGTCCCGGTGAAACGCAACTGGAGACTGATCGACGTAAGATTGCCCGGCGCGTGCGCCACGTGGAGCAGCAACTGGAGAACGTGCGACGCATCCGCGCGCAGCAGCGGCAGCGGCGGGAATCGGCGCCGGTGGCGACGGTGGCCCTGGTCGGCTACACGAATGCGGGCAAGTCGACTCTGTTCAACGCGCTGACGCGGGCCGCGGTGCTGGCATCGCCGCGCATGTTCGCCACACTCGATCCGACGATTCGCGCAGTGGTGCTGCCCTCGAAGCGGAAGGTGCTGCTCTCCGACACAGTGGGATTCATTCGCAGCCTCCCGCATACGCTGGTCTCAGCGTTTCGCGCCACGCTCGAAGAGGTGCAGCGCGCATCGCTGATTCTGCATGTCTCCGACGCCAGCAGCCGGCTCTCGGCCGAGCAGGATGCGCAGGTGGAGATTGTCCTAAAAGAGTTGGAAGCGGAGAAGAAGCCGCGGCTCCGGGTGATGAATAAAGTCGATTTGCTCGATGTGGAAGTGGCCGAGAGTCTGGTGGGCGGCGCCGTGCTTGATGCGAAGACTGTGTATGTGTCCGCGGCGGAAGGCACAGGCCTGGATCGCCTGCTGTCGCGCATCGACGCCATGATCGAGGAAGATCCGGTGAGCCGCGTGCATCTGCGCGTGCCGCAGAAAGAAGGTAAGACGCTGGCTATGCTGGAAGCTAAGGCACGGATTTATTCGCGGGCGTATCGGGATGGCGCGGTGGAGCTGGAGGTGGAAGCGCCGGAGTCGGTGGTGCGGAGGGTTAGGGAGTGGGCCGTCGGTTGAGAACTTAGCCCCTCGTCTATAACCCGGATTACTTAGCTCAATAAGTGGAAGCTATCCCTAGTGGGCTTGTCCCTCGCTCACATAATAGATTACAGCTCGTTTAATTAGGACTTGCACTCCAGGCTCGCGCGGTGCATAATTCCCCGGTTTGCAGTTGTTATTCCTGCATTATTCCCCATAATCAGCAGGGCAGTCATTCTTGGGTTTAAGTCCGAACGCCTTGAGGAAGGAGAACTTCATGACGGACTTTCTCGGGCACCTCGTTGATGCTCCTTTAGCTAACATTCTTATCATCGCTGGCTTGCTCTTCTTGGGCATCGGCGCAGTGGGCAAGATCACCGGCAAGATCGAGCCGAACACGGTGGGACGGGTGATGGCGGGTTTGCTTGGAATTGCTCTACTCGCCGTCGGAGCCATAACTCACATTAAGAGCGACTCTTCCAAGGGCAACACTCCCAACAATCAAACCGCGGCGTTGGTTCAGCCCGTCATCCACGCCTTCTCAGTTACGCCAACGAAAGTAATTAAGGGCGACACTGTCACCATTAGTTGGGATGTCTTAAATGCAGATGACGTGGAGATAGAACCGTTTGGCGAAGTGCCTGCAACGGGAGACAGGATGGTCCAACTGGAACAGACGACGATCTACAGGCTGAGCGCCACAAACAAAGGCGGCGCGAAGAGTGGCACATTCCAAGAGGCGATAGTTAAGGAGCGGGGAGGCAACGCGAGAACGAACTCACAGGAGAACGAGCCGCCTGATGACGTCAATGAGCAGACGGTTTCCGCGTCGGAGCCACCTCCGGACCTGCCGGACTACACGCAACCTTCCGCTCCAGACGACAACTGCCTGTGGACGCCGGGCTCGTGGTATTACAATTCCGCGAAATCTGACTATTACTGGGTGCCCGGGGAGTGGGTTGTACCGCCCCTCGCGGACTGGCTCTGGACACCTCCCTACTGGGAATATGACGGCACGCGCTACCAATGGAACGCCGGATACTGGAGCACAAGCGTCGGCTTCTATGGCGGCATCGACTACGGATTCGGCTACACCGGCAGCGGGTATGAGAGGAGTAAAAGGAACACTACCAGTGCGAACCGAGTTAGTTACAACGGCGGACCGCGCGGAGTTCAAAAGACGCGGGCACCGTTGGAGCTGGCCGCAGAACGCGACCGACGCCCGGCGTTGAGCGTGCAGATGAAATGGGCCCGGGATGCCAGGGGCAATCGCGAGCAGTACTCTAGAGTGAATAACGGCCGCCCACGGACTGTGGCTGTCGCGAAGCTGCCGTCGCCACACCAGCTGACTGATCATCCTGGAGGCGCCGAGAAGGCCGAGGCAGACAAGACTAAGGCGGACGCGGAGAAAGCCAAGGCAGACAGGGCTGAAGCGGACGCGGGGAAAGCGAAAGCAGACAGGGCTAAAGCGGACGCGGGGAAAGCGAAAGCAGACAAGGCTAAGGCGGACGCGGAGAAAGCCAAGGCAGACAGGGCTGAAGCGGACGCGGGGAAGGCGAAAGCAGACAGGGCTAAAGCGGACGCGGGGAAAGCGAAAGCAGACAAGGCTAAGGCGGACGCGGAGAAAGCCAAGGCAGACAAGGCCAAAGCGGACGCGGGGAAGGCGAAAGCAGACAAGGCTAAGGCGGACGCGGAGAAAGCGAAAGCAGACAAGGCTAAGGCGGACGCTGAGAAAGCGAAGGCCCAGAAGGCCAGGGCGGATGCGGCTAACAGAAGAAGCGGCAACGGAAGGAACGTTCCCCCGAAGAAGCCCTGAACGTATTCTGATCGCATGCAATTTAAACGGGCCGGCAACCAAGAAGCGGTGACATTCCTTGGCTATCGGCCCATTCGATCCTGAATTGGATCGGAGGTGATACTTCAATGCTAATCCTCTTTAGCGGGAAGTCAAGGGTTAGTTGCAGAATTCTGCAGGGCCGCCGAAAGCGGGCTCGACGCGCGCATTCTGCCCGTTTCGAAACGGATCTTGCGAAGCCAAAATCCCACGAAAATCGCGCCGTTTGCGTTGACATAAGCTGCTGCGGACGTTAGACTTAACAGTTTTCATAGCCCTCATTGATCCTGTATAGCAGCAATCCATGGATGAAACGCTACGACAACTAGGCGAATTACTGCTCGGGTCTGTGCCCACGGTGATTCTGCTGGCACTGCTCTATCTGCTCTACGCCACCATCGTGCACAAGCCGTTGCGGCGGGTGCTCCAGGAGCGGCGCAGCAAGACGGAGGGTGCGGTCGAGAAGTCGCGGGCCGACATTGCCGCGGCCGAGGCGCGCACGTCGGAATATGGGCAGCGCCTGCGCGAGGCGCGGGCCACGGTGTTCCGTGCCCATGAAGCCCGGCGCAAGGCCGCGCTCGATGCTCGGGCCGCGGCGTTGAACGACGCTCGCAAGAAGGCTCAGGAGCAGGTGCAGGCAGCGAAGACTGATATCCAAAAGGATCGCGAAGCAGCGCAAGTCGGTTTGCAAGGCGAGGCGCAGACCTTGGCCACGGAGATCATACGGCGCGTGCTTGAGCCGGCCGGAGCGGGACGCTGATGGCGAAATCCACAATGTCGAGCACCGCATCTCCGCAGAAGGGGATGCCTTCCGCCAAACGAATTCTCCCGCTGTGCCTGCTGATCGTGCTGGCGTTTAGCTTTGCAGCAATGGTCGCGCCGCTGAATGCGCAGCAGGAGCCCGCGGCGCTGCAACGGCAAGAGGAGCCGCAACAGCCGGAGGTCAGCCGGACCCGGAAAGAGCAGCCGGGCATCGGGCGGCAATTGGCGCACGAGACTCGGGAAGCCGCTGGAGAAGAAGCGGACGAGACGGCAGAATTTAAACAGTCTCCGTCGGTGCGGCTGATTGCGAAATGGACAGGAATGAATCTGCAGCACGCCTATTGGTTGAGCGTGCTGTCGAACTTTGTGGTGATCGCGGTGGTGATCTTCTGGGCGAGCCGCAAGTACTTGCCGGGAATTTTCAGCGCTCGCACGGCGGCGATCCAGAAAGCCATGCAGGAGGCGCAGAAGGCCAGCGAGGAGGCGCGGCGCAGGCTGGCGGAGATTGAATCGCGCCTGATGAAGCTGGATGTCGAAATCGGCATGATGCGCGATGCGGCTGAGAAGGATGGAGCAGCGGAGGAAGCGCGCATCCAGGCCGCGGCTGAAGCAGATGCGCGAAAGTTGGTGGAATCGGCGCAGCAGGAGATTAGCGCTGCCGCCAAAGCGGCGCGCCGCGAGCTGACCGCTTATGCGGCGGATCTCGCCGTGGGGCTGGCGCAGAAACAAATTCGCGTGGATGCGGCCACCGATCAGGCGCTGGTGCGGAATTTTACCGGAGAACTGGGTGTATCGGATGGCTCAGGGCCGGGAAAGGCTGGGCACTAAGAATGGCTTCCGTCGCCAGCACCTATGCCCGGGCTTTGGCGGATGTGGTTCTCGACGCACGTCTCGATGCCGATCGTTCGATTGCGGAATTGCGCGCAATCGCCAGCCTGGTCAACGAGAGTTCGGATCTGCGGCGGGTGTGGGAGAATCCGTCGATTCCCGCCGAGCAGAAGCGGCGGGTTCTCGATGTAATTGCCGAGCGTGATGGAATTTCAAGGCAGGTGAGGAACCTGGTCGCAGTGCTGATCGACCACCGGCGAATTCATTTTCTGGAGCCCATCATCGCGCAACTCGGGAAGGAACTCGACGCGCGGCTGGGATTCGCCGAGGCTGAGATCACCAGCGCCCGTCCGCTAGGCGAGGCCGAGAAGCGGGAGTTCGAAGCGCAGGTCGGGAAGCTTACCGGCAAGAAAGTCCGCGCGCGGTACGGGCAGGATGCGACGCTTCTGGGCGGCGCGGTGGTCCGCGTAGGCAGCACGATTTACGACGGTTCCGTGAAAGGGCAGTTAGAGAGATTGAAAGAAGCTATTAGCTCTTAGCCTTTAGCTCTTAGCCTGCACCCTGCACGGGGCGAGCGGAGAGGCGAGGCTGAAGGACAAACGCGGAGGATCGCGGAGAATAGCCGCGGAGCGCGCCGGGAGAAGCTAAGAGCTAACAGCTAAGAGCTGATTCTATGGCACAAATCAAGGCAGACGAAATTACCAAACTGATCCGCGAGCAGATCGAGAACTACGAGTCGAAGATCTCCGTGGACGAGACCGGCACGGTCATCACGCTGGGCGATGGCATCGCGCGCGTGTACGGACTGGACAAAGTGATGGCCGGCGAACTTCTATCGTTTCCGCACGGCGTGGCCGGCATCGCCATGAACCTGGAAGAAGACCAGGTGGGCGTGGTGATTCTCGGTGAATACACCGAGTTAAAAGAAGGCGATGAAGTGAAGCGCACCGGGCGCATCATGAGCGTGCCCGTGGGCGACGCTATGATTGGCCGCGTAGTAGATTCGCTCGGCCGTCCCATCGACGACAAAGGTCCGATCGCCACCGACAAATTCATCGCGCTGGAACGCTTGGCGCCAGGCGTAATTGACCGTCAGCCGGTGCGCGAGCCCATGGCGACCGGGCTGAAGGCCATCGACAGCATGATTCCGATTGGCCGCGGCCAGCGCGAGTTGATCATCGGCGACCGGCAGACCGGCAAGACCGCAGTCGCGCTTGACACAATCATCAACAGCAAGGGCAACGACCTGATCTGCATCTACAACGCGATTGGACAGAAGCGCTCGTCGATTGCGCAGGTGGTGAAGATTCTCGAAGACGCCGGCGCGATGGAATACACCATCGTGGTGGCGGCGTCGGCGTCGGAACCCGCGCCCATGCAGTATATTTCGCCGTACGCGGCAACTGCGCTCGGCGAATACTTCCGCGACAGCAAGCGGCACGCACTGGTGATCTACGACGATCTGTCGAAACATGCGGCGTCTTACCGCGAGATTTCGTTGCTGCTGCGGCGGCCGCCCGGGCGCGAGGCGTATCCCGGCGACGTTTTCTATCTTCACTCGCGGCTGCTGGAACGCTCGGCAAAGTTGAGCGACAAGAACGGTGGCGGATCGTTAACGGCACTGCCTGTGATTGAAACGCAGGCCGGCGATGTTTCGGCCTACATTCCGACGAACGTGATCTCGATTACCGACGGGCAGATTTATCTGGAAACCGATTTGTTCAACCAGGGCGTGCGTCCCGCGGTGAACGTGGGTTTGTCGGTGAGCCGCGTGGGCGGCAGCGCGCAGATCAAAGCCATGCGCCAGGTTGCTGGCACTCTGAAACTGGAACTGGCGCAATACCGCGAACTTGCCGCGTTTGCCCAGTTCGGCAGCGATCTCGACAAAGCCACGCAGGCGCAACTCAATCGCGGACAACGGCTGGTTGAACTGTTGAAGCAGAATCAATTCTCGCCGCTGCCCTTCTCCAAACAAATTCTAATCATATTTGCCGGCACGGGCGGGTTCCTCGACGATCTTCCAGTCAATCAGGTGCGCGACTTCGAAAAAGAGCTTTACGAGTACGTAGACGCAACCAATGCCAGCCTGCTGCGCACGATCATGGAGAAAAAGATCCTCGACGACGGCCTGAAAGCGCAGTTGGCCGATGTAATCAAACAGGCGAAGCAGCAGTTTGTGAGTTCACGGGAAGCGGTAGCGAAATAGTACTTAGTACCTAGTACCGAGCGAAGCAGATTCGACTAGGTACCAGGTACTGGGCTCTAGCAACCGACAATGGCCAATATTCTCGACATTCGGCGTCGTATCCGCAGCGTGGTGAACACGCGGCAGATCACCAAGGCGATGAAGGTGGTGTCGGCGGCGAAGCTGCGCAAGGCGCAGGACCGCGCTTTATCGGCGCGTCCCTATGCGCAGATGCTGACGAGTGTGCTGAAGTCGCTGGTAGCGCGCGCGGAGATTTACGATCCTGAGACTGGTGAGCCGAAGCATCCCTTGCTGGCACAACGCTCCGAGAAAAACATTCTGCTGATCGTTGTCACCGGCGATAAAGGTCTGGCAGGCGCGTTCAGCGCCAATATTACTAAGGCTGCTACTCGCTTCCTCGAATCCAAAGCGGGGAAGAACGTCGACATCGAGGCGATTGGGCGCAAGGGGCGCGACTTTTTGCGGCGGCGCTATCCCGCTGCTCCAGTGCAAACGCGCAGTCTGGCCGACACTGAAGAGTCGCTGGAGACCCGGCCTGAGGCCGGCGAGCGGGCTGGAGCGATACAAATTACCGGAGAACACGTTGGCGTTCTCGGCAAATTGGAATTTTCGCAGGCGCGAGCTGTGGCCGAGGGGGTGATTGGCCGTTATCAGCGCGAGGAAATCGATGCGGTCTACGTGGTCTTCAACGAATTCAAGTCGGTGATTGCGCAGCGGCTCATCGTAGAACAGATTCTTCCCATCGAGCAGATCGGCGAGCAGGCTGTCCGCCTGGCTGAGGAGATGACGGAAGAGGAAAAGAAAAAGGCCAAGGAAGCGGCGATCAGCGCGGGAGTGGGCATGCGGAGTACCGAATCTCCGGGCGAACTCGCCGCGGCGCAATTCGGCACGGCCCAGGTGGATTACATCTACGAGCAGGCGCCCGAGGAGTTGTTCCGTGACTTGCTTCCGAAATATGTTGCCATTCAGATTTTCCGCGCGCTGCTGGAGTCGGTGGCGGCCGAGCATGCCGCGCGTATGACGGCGATGGATTCCGCCACCAGCAATGCCACCGACATGATCGACTCGCTGACGCTGGCTATGAACCGGGCCCGGCAGGCGAAGATCACGAAAGAGATCATCGAGATAGTAAGCGGCGCGGCGGCGATGTAGGAAAGAAGCTATTAGCTCTTAGCCTTTAGCTCTTAGCTCTCGGAAAAGATTGGCACGGATCTGCTCGAGAGCCCTTAATTCGGGTAACCCGAGGCCGCGAAAAGTATTTGCGAAGAAGTTAAGAGCTAACAGCTAAAAGCTAAGAGCTGAGGTTTTATGCCAGAAAACATCGGACACGTAATTCAAATTGCGGGACCGGCGGTGGATGTGCAGTTCGCCGAAGGCAGCCTGCCGCCTATTTATGAGGCGGTGCGAGTGGTGAGCGACGGCTTCACCGTACCCAATCCCGTCAACGTGATTCTCGAGGTGCAACAACACCTCGGCGAAGGCCGCGTGCGCTGCATTGCTATGGAAGCTACCGAAGGCATGGTGCGCGGCATGAAGGCCATCGACCAGGGCGGACCGATTTCCGTGCCGGTGGGCCGCGGCACGCTGGGCCGCGTGATGAATGTAATCGGTGAGCCCGTGGACCAACTTGGCCCCATCGAGTACAAGGAACGCATGCCGATTCACCGTCTCGCGCCGGCTTTCGACGAGCAGGCCACGACTGCGGAAATGTTTGAGACCGGGGTGAAGGTCATCGACCTCATTCAGCCATTCCTGAAGGGCGGCAAGATTGGCTTGTTCGGCGGCGCGGGCGTGGGCAAGACCGTCGTCATCATGGAACTGATCAACAACGTTGCCAAGCAGCACGGCGGATACTCTGTGTTTGCGGGCGTGGGCGAGCGCACGCGCGAAGGCAACGACCTGTGGTTGGAGATGACGGAATCGGGCGTGATCAAGCCGGGCGATCCGGCGCACTCAAAAGCTGCGCTCATCTATGGACAGATGACGGAGCCTCCTGGCGCGCGTTTGCGCGTGGCGCTGACTGGACTCACGGTTGCGGAATATTTTCGAGACGCCGAGGGCGCCGACACGCTGCTCTTCATCGACAATATTTTTCGTTTCACGCAGGCGGGTTCGGAAGTCTCGGCGCTTCTGGGCCGCATGCCCAGCGCGGTAGGCTATCAGCCGAACCTGGCCACGGAAATGGGCGAACTGCAGGAGCGCATTACGTCGACGAAAAAAGGCTCCGTCACATCAGTGCAAGCAATTTACGTTCCCGCCGACGACTTGACCGATCCCGCGCCGGCAACGACGTTTGCTCACCTTGATGCGACCACCGTGCTCTCGCGCGCGTTGACTGAGATTGGAATTTATCCCGCAGTCGATCCGCTGGCTTCGACCTCGCGCATTCTCGATGCGCGCATCGTGGGCCAGGAGCACTACGACGTGGCGCAACGCGTGAAGAAGACGTTGCAGACTTACAAAGACCTGCAGGATATCATCGCGATTCTCGGCATCGACGAATTGAGCGAAGACCAGAAGCTCACCGTGGCGCGCGCGCGAAAGATTCAACGCTTCCTGTCGCAGCCGTTCCACGTGGCCGAGCAATTCACCGGCGCCCAGGGACGGTACGTGAAGATTGCCGACACGGTGAAGGGTTTCAAGGCGATCGTCGATGGCAAGTACGACGACATCCCGGAGCAGGCGTTTTACATGAAGGGCCCGATTGAAGAAGTGCTGGAAGCGGCCGAGAAGATGAAGGCAGCAGCGTAAGAGCAGTGGCCAGTGATCAGTGTTCAGTGGTCAGTCAAACCGGCTGACTCGCGGACGAAAACTGATCACTAGCCACTGGACACTGACCACTGATGTCCGATACTTTCCAACTCGAGATCGTCACGCCGGAAAAGAAAGTTGTCGACACGGCGGCGGTGGAAGTTCAGATTCCCGGCAAGAACGGGTATCTGGGCGTCTTGCCGGGGCATGCGCCGCTTATCACCGAACTCGCGGTGGGAGAGATCGCGTTCCACGCCGGCAACGAAGAACGGCGCCTCGCTGTGGCCTGGGGCTTTGCGGAAGTGCTGCCGGATAAAGTGACGATTCTCGCCGAGACTGCGGAGCGCCCCTCTGAAATCGACATGGAGCGCGCACGCAAAGCTAAGGCACGCGCCGAGCAACGGCTCACCAGCGGCGATCCTAGCGTTGACGTCGAGCGGTCGCTAAACGCGCTGCACAAGGCCGAGACGCGGCTGGAAGTGGCCGAAAAGAAATAATTCCCGACCGAACCGATTCGATCCTTCAAGCTCCCACCGCTTTTTCACGCTACGGCACGTTCACCTCATCCCGATTCTCCGACGGCACATACTTCACCGCGGCCGTGCGCTCCAGTTTGTCCCAGGAGAACCTGCGGCCTTCGAGCGCACGCTTCAGCGTCTTGAACAGCACCACCGAAAACAACTGGCGGTAGGCGAAGCGTTGCAGCCACACCTGGCTGAGCAGCCAAACGTCTTCTTTATCGTCAGGACGGCGGCGTTCAAGTACGAACGCCAGCGCTGATGCCAGGAAGTCAACCACCAGAAAGACGAAGAAGAATGCAACCAGTTTGTGGAAGCTGGCCGGATCGGTGGAATCGGGATGGAAATGCTTTTGGATGAAGTACCAAATAGCGCCCACGGCAAACATGATGTCGATGAGCGGCGACACCAGCGGCAGCAGAATCTGGAAGATCACAATGTTGGGCAGCGCCACAAAGCCCAGCGCTCCCTTGCGGCCGAAGACCTCGCTATGCTTGTAGACCGCCTGCAAAATCCCAAACGACCAGCGAAAACGCTGGCGCATTAACCCGCTCGCATTGGTGGGAGCCTCGGTGTAGGCGAGAGCCATGTCTTCGTACTCCACGCGGTAACCCCGGCGCAACAGAGCCATGGTGAGATCGGCATCCTCAGCGACGGTATCGATATGGAAGCCGCCAGCCTCGCGTACCGCAGAAACGCGCCACGCTCCGATGGCTCCCGGCACCACGCTCACGGCGCCCAGAACATCCAACGCGCGGCGCTCGAAGTTCTGGCTGGTGATGTATTCGAGCGCCTGCCAGCGCGTCCAAAGATTCACCCGGTTGCCCACCTTGGCGTTGCCTGCGATGGCGCCGACCTTGGGATTGATGAAATGCGGCACCAGCCGCGAGATGGCGTCGCTGGCAATGATCGTGTCAGCGTCGATGCCGACGAATAGCTCAGCATCGTTAATATGTTCGATGCCGTAGTTAAGAGCTTCGGCCTTGCCGGCATTCGGCTTGGTAAGAATCAACACTCTTCCCGCAGCCTCTTCACGAACGAAAGCCGCGCGCGCAACTTCGAGAGTGCGATCCCGCGAACCGTCGTCGATCACAATCACGCGCAGGTTGGGATAGTTCGAATTGAGCGCGGCACGCACCGTGCGCACAATGACTTTTTCTTCGTTATAGGCGGGAATGAGCACCGCGACTTTCGGCTTATACGAAGCGACTTCGGCGGGCTTTCCGAAGATCTTCTCTTGCAGGCGATCGTAGACGGCAGCCGCGCCGATAAACAGCAAGCGCCCGGTCATGAGCAAATCGCCGAGAAAGAATATCCACGCGATCCCAATGATCCCGGCCTCAAACAGCCAGAAGCCCAGCCGGTCAAGGCGCGCGGCCCACAGTTCGCGGGTCGTCAACGGCGCCATCACATCGGCCCGGGTCTTGCCCAACAAATCGTAAACCGGCGAAATCTCATATCCGCGAGCACGGATGCCTTCAATAATCATGGGCAGAGCGCGCACGGTCTCTGCACGATTGCCGCCTCCGTCATGCAACAAGACTATGTTGCCGCAGCGCAGATCGCTCGCGCTGCACGGCGGCAGATGCTTCAGCACGTAGTCGGCGATCTCCTCGGCAGTGTGCCGCCGCGGCTTGTCGCTCCAGTCGTTGGGGTCAATCCGGTTGCCCACGGTGATATAGCCGAGATCCTGCGCAAATTCGAGCGGCCGCACCTGATCGGCTGTGTCAGGCTCTTCATCAATCGCATAAGGCGGACGCAGCAGCGTGGCGCGAACTCCCATCAGGCTGGCGAAGAGCCGTTCCGTGAGGTTCAATTCCACCTTCATGTATGCCGAGGAGATGTTGCTCACGTCCGGATGAGTGAAGGTATGGTTGCCGATGGTATGTTTTTCGTCGTAAATGCGCTTGGCGAGGCCCGGGAACTTGTCGGTCTGAATGCCGATGAGGAAAAACGTAGCTGGGGCGTGTTCGCGTTTGAGTACATCGAGAATTTTGGGCGTCCACGTTGGATCGGGGCCGTCATCGAAAGTAAGCACCACTTTATTTGGACTGTAGCCGTAACGGGCCACGCGGTAAGGTTCAGGCAAAGACTGAAAATTCTCGTCCGTGATCACCTTCGTATTGGGATCGATCGTAAGATCGCGAAGACCGTGACTAGGCCGGTCTTCAATGCGCAGGATCTCACCCTGACCTTCCATGTCGACGTCCTGACCCGGAGGCACATCCCGAAGCTTGGCGGCGGAAGTCGGGTCGCCGGGAATGTCCCATACCTTCCATAACGAACGGTCTTCGCCACCCAGCCGCCACAGAGCGAAAGTCTGAATGCCCAGCATCTGCGCGGCGCGCATGTGGTTCAAAGCCGTGACCGCGTCGAGAAACCAGAACGTCGTGGCGCAGGCTCCTCTCATCCAGATAGCTGAAATGTGGATTCAACGCATCATCGTCGAAGGTCACGTCCACATCAGAATCGCGCGCTTCCAGCCAGGCTTCCTGCACCGAAACGCTATGGTCCTTGACATCGGGCGGCAAGGTGCCATTCTTTGGTTTGAGCACCCAGTCGTAGCCGTAGTTGGCGATGGCGCAGATGAGCTTTTCCCGGGGAATGACACTTACTGCAAACTTGAGATTGTCGACGAACCAATCCTGCGCGGCGACCGCCCCCGACGCGGCGCCGGGATAGTGTTCGTCGTAGTTCATGACCACTACGCCGTCTGCCGGCGCAGCGATCGCGGCATAGTCGAATTCCTGATTGTGCGCAGGCACGCTCACGTAAAGCTTCATGCCGCGGGCGTGCAGGTCTGACGAAAGTTCGTTCAGCAGTGCAACGTAGCCCGGCTGCCCCACGCTGGGGAAAGCCTCAAAATCCACCATCAAGCCGCGGAACCGGTCCGATGAGAGAAACATCGCAATCTGTTTCCGAAACGTCGCACGGGCATCAGGATTATTCAGAAAGTCCGTGATCCCTCCCGCCCACTCGGTGCCGTCAAAGTTGTTCACCATGGGAAAAACCTCCATGGCGGTGTTTTCCGTCTTCAGAAATGGCATTACGCGGTCATCGACCGACCGCACCTGATTGTTTTGCACCACATCGAAAAACTTGTTGGTCTGGTCGTCCACCGCCTGCAGGCGGCCGTCGGGAGTGAGCACGTGCAGCCAGTCGGGATACAGCATATCGATCTGGCGGGAAAAATCGCGGAGGGAAGAGAAACTGGCGGCGTCCCAGGGGACGTAGAAAGCCGCGCGGATGCCTTCTTCCTGGTTCAGCTTGACCTCCGAAGCCGGCACCTTCGACTTGCGGTGAGTATGGCTGGCCAGCTTCTTCCGGCGCTCGCGGGCCTTGTCCCTCTCAGTCTCTTTCAGCGCCTTAAAGTTGCGCTTCTGCGGCGAAAACAGTAATTCGGGCAGGCGCTCGTCCCGCAGCGTGGTGTACACGAAGAAAATAATCAGCGCCGATATCGCCAGGACCAGTGCGTCGACGAAACGCCTCAGACGCTTCCAGCGGGCACGCTGCGGATCGTAAAAGACAGGTTCGGCCATGGAGGGCTAATCGTTTATCGTATGCCGCAGGCGGCAGCCGGTCAATTCTCGAGCGGGACAGGGCACAGGGCAGCAGTCTTCCTAAATTAAGATGCAATTCGCCTCATTAAAGATGACTGGAGACGACCGAAGATGGCGGCAAACGCGTTATATTCTCAGCGTGCTCGAACTGGTGCGGAAGAATGCGCGGTTCTTTCTTGGGGCGAGCCTGGCAGCGCTGGCGCTGCGGCTGCTCTTTGTGTTTCGCTTCCCCGCCGTCGTGGACGATTCGCGGCTCTATGCCGATATCGCCACGAACTGGCTGCATGGCGTCTACGGCATCACCAACTCCGGCCAGGTTGTGCCAACATTGTCGCGTCTGCCCGGATATCCGGCATTCCTTGCGACGATTTTCGCCATCTTCGGGCACAACAATTTCAGCGCGGTTTTGCTGATTCAAGTCCTGTTCGATCTGGGAACGGGCTTCGTCGCCGCCGATCTCGCGCGCCGAATGTTTTCCCAGCGGGCGGCGAAGGTGGCGTTCCTGCTCGCCGCTCTTTGTCCGTTCCTGGCCAATTATGCGGCGGCGGCTCTTACCGAGACGCTGGAAGTCTTCTTCACAGCCTTGGCGCTGGATCTCGCCGTGTGCGGGCTGGCCACTCTTCAACCCGGCGTAGGCTCCGGCGCCAGCGCAAGTTCGGGGCCGGCAATATGGCTTGCGTGCGGCCTTTCCATCGGCGCATGCATCCTTTTGCGGCCTGACGGCGGCATTCTATTCGCTGCCGTGGCCGCATATTTGTTTCTCTTTTTTCTGCGCAGCGTTTTGAGGCAGAGAGAAGACGCATCCCCACACCGGCTGCTTCCCATGCTCCGCGCGGGAGCGCTTCTGACTATCGCGGCGTTCGCTCCTCTGGTCCCGTGGACGCTGCGCAACCTTCACACCATGCATCAATTCCAGCCGCTCGCGCCCCGCTATGCCACGGAATCGAATGAACTCGTGATGACGGGATTCAACCGCTGGACCAAAACCTGGATTGCCGACTACACGTCCGTGCAAGAGATATATTGGAAAGTGCCGGACGATCCCATCGACGCCACGCGTCTGCCAGACCGCGCCTTCGACTCCATCAAGCAGCGGCAGGAAACCGATCGCCTCTTCGCCGACTACAACCGGGAACACGACCTGACTCCGGAACTCGACGCGCGCTTCACTGTGCTGGCCCGGGCGCGCATTCACGCTGCGCCCTGGCGCTATTATGTCTGGCTTCCGGCCATGCGCATCGCCGACATGTGGCTGCGTCCGCGTACCGAGTTGCTGCCCTCGGACCCGCGCTGGTGGGAGTTCGATGATGAACCCGCGTGGCTCACGGTGAGCATCGTCTTCGGTCTGATCAACCTGGCCTACGTCGCGGCCGCCGCCGCTGGACTGCTGCGCGCGCGCAAAGTTGCCGGCATCGGACTATTCATTCTGTTTCCGCTGCTGCGGTCTCTCTTCCTCGGAACGCTGGAGAACCCGGAGCCGCGTTACACGCTAGAATGCTACCCCGTGGTTATTGTGCTGGCGGCGGCGCTATTTATCGGGAAATCGCATTCTCACCGCGAAGGGCACTAAGGCGCACGGGGGAATGCCATCTCACGCCGTGGAGAGTCGTGTCCTTGATGGTTGATGAATTTCAGATATTTACCCGAACCTCCGCCCTTACGCCAGGGGAGAATCGCTCATGCGGAAGCGCGTGCGCACATGCTCGGAAATGAGTTCAATCGCCGGGCGGTTGGCTACCGGGTCGCTCTGCGCCAGATATCTCATGGCCTCTACCAGCAGGCGCTGGCCATCGACGTATCGCGGGTCGGAAGTGCGCTCTCTCTTTTTGGGACGTCCCAACTTGGGCGGGACCGGAATCGTAAACACTTTGGCCATGAATGAACTCGAAAGATGAACTCGAATGAATGCTAGGGGCAGTATAGCGCCCGCCCTTCACTTTTTAGCACATATTCTTACCCTTTAGATTCAGCTACTTACCCACGAGGCGAGACAAATTGTGTCTTCTTTGTGGTTTTCAACTGAAACACCTCGTTGCCGATCTTTGCCGGTACCCGTATCGCAGAATACTTTGCCAGGCGTCGATCGCCCTGGGGTTCGAAGAACTGTTGCTGCACAGAGATGCCACGGCCCAAGTCGATCCACAGGAATGCTTTCGTGAAGTAGTTGCGAACCTTTTCGCTCTTGGGAATCAGTTGCAGTTTCGCTGTTTCGATGTTGTCGATGCGTTCTTCGCCTACGTAAGTAACGTCGTAAGTCTTAATCAGGTCTTCGCCGCTGCCCCCGAAGCCCAGCACCAGATAGCTTTCCATCTCGTTATGCTTGGCGCCCGCGGAAAACACCATGACCTGCTCCATCTTCGGCTGGTAAACCTGAAGCTTGCCTTCTTTGTAGAGCACGAACTTCGGCTCGGGTTCTTTAATCTCCGCCATCATTTCAATTTCGTTCCCCGCCCGCCGGTAGTAGACCGTACCTTTCTGCGTGTCGGTTTCGTCTACAACTTTTTGATATTGATCCCACTCGAAATCAGCCTGCGCGCTGCGGAAGCTGGCCGCCGCGGAGTCCATCGTCTTCAACACACTTTCGAGAGAAGGAGCTTGCTGCTGCTGCAACAGGAGACTCAAGGCGAGAAACAATAAATGGATGGAAATCACTATTTTCGTTTCACCCAGACCCGGTAACCCCGTACCTGCCCACCGTCGCGCATAGCTTCGTAGTTCACAATTGCAACGTCGCCGGAAATCGGTTGGATGACATGCTGCAACTGATTCCGCACCGACTCCTCGTCTCCCGGCGTAATCGCCCTCGCCGGAATCTGGTAAACCAGACCGCCCTGCGCATCGGGCGTGACCACCACATCCGTCAGATGCGGATCATGGGACGCAGGTTTATCGTTGAAGTTGATCACCCGGGGCGAGAGGAAGACAAAAATCAGGATCAACGTGACCATGATGTCGTAGTGCAAGGTGCCACGCTCATGCTGCCACAGGACGTAGCTTCGAATTGTTCCCCAGACGCCGCTCATCGGTAGGGAAGCCGCGCCCGCGGCGCTCGTGCCGATCTCCACACTTTGCAAGTTTAGTGACCGCGACCTTTCTTGGCAATGAGAAGCTGTGAGCTTTGAGCTGCGAGCATATGCCGCAGATCGAGGTTCAAGCTCGCAGCTCGAGGCTCGTAGCTCGGAGCTAGAATCTCTTCTTCGTAATCCTCTCGGCCCCGACATAGGGCCGCAAAATCTCGGGAATCACCACGCTGCCATCCGCTTGCTGATAATTCTCCACAATCGCCACCCAGGTTCGGCCCACCGCCAACCCGCTTCCGTTCAGCGTGTGCACGAACTCGGGCTTGTTCTTGCCTTCTGGACGGTAGCGTATGTTCGCACGCCGCGCCTGGTACGCCTCAAAATTCGAGCACGAAGAAATCTCGCGAAACAACTGCTGCCCCGGCAACCAGACTTCAAGGTCATAGGTCTTTGCCGAGGATGCGCTCATGTCTCCCGTGCACAAAGCCATGGTGCGGTAGTGCAAGCCCAGTTTTTGCAAGACTGTCTCGGCATTCCGCGTCAGCTTCTCATGTTCTTCGTATGAATTCTCCGGCCGCGTGAACTTCACCAGCTCCACCTTCTGAAACTGATGCTGCCGGATAATTCCTCGTACATCTTTCCCGTATGATCCCGCTTCGCTGCGAAAGCAAGGTGTATAAGCCGTTAGTGAGATCGGCAGCCGCGCCGCGTCAAGAATTTCGTCACGGTAAAGGTTCGTAACAGGCACCTCCGCCGTAGAAATCAGCCAAAGATCTTTTTCGCCGTGAGGCACGCGAAAAAGATCCGCCGCAAACTTGGGCAGCTGTCCCGTGCCATACATCGACTCGGAATTCACCAGGTACGGCGGCAGCACCTCGGTATATCCGTGCTCGCGCGTGTGCAGGTCGAGCATGAAGTTCGCCAACGCGCGCTCAAGCTTGGCGCCCAGATCCCAGTAAACCGCAAAGCGCGCGCCAGTAAGCTTAACCGCGCGCTCCAGATCGAGCACGCCCAGTTCCGCGCCCAGATCCCAATGCGGCTTGGGAGTGAAGTCGAACTGCGGGGGCGCGCCCCAGCGCCGCACTTCCACATTCTCCTCCGCGCTGTGGCCCACCGGAACGCTGGCGTGCGGCAGGTTGGGAATTCCGGCGAGAATATCCCGCAGGCGCGCGTCCAGGTCCGCGGCAATCTTTTCCCGCGCCTGAATCTGTTCGCGCAGCTCTTTCGTTTCGGCAATGGCCGCGCTAGCATCCTGGCCGCTCTTCTTCAGTTTGTTGATGTCTTCCGAGGCCTTATTCCGCCGCGCCTTCATGGTCTCGGCTTCGGTGATGGCCTGGCGGCGTTGCGTGTCCACCTCGCAAAAATCCTTAAGCACGGCGGCCGGATCTGCGCCGCGCTGGCGCAGCATTTCCTCTACTCGAGGCAGATTGTCGCGAACAAGATTCAGATCAAGCATGGGAACTAACTACTTTATCGGAAACCGGGCAGCGAATGCACGCGGGAGAGAGCGATGGTGTTGTCTTAAACACTTAAGACACTACCAGAGCGATACTTGTGTGGGGACAGCCACCTCGGCTGTCCGGTCCAGCGAAGCGAGACCGGCTCGTCCAGCTTTCGCCCGAGGCGTTGGACTGTGTAAACTAACTTCGCGATGAGATTCTTCCCCCGCTCCATTGCCATGCGCCGGTGTCTTCCGCTGGCGGTCCTAGCCGCGCTCATTCTAGCTTCGGTCCCAGCCAGCTTCGCCTCCGCCTACAATGCTCATCCCAAGCTTGTCGTAGTGATCGTCATCGATCAATTCCGCCGCGATTATCTGGAGCGCTACCGCGACCAGTTTGGCGAAGGCGGATTCCGTCTCTTACTCGACCACGGCGCCAACTTCACCGACTGCAACTACGACTATGCCAACACCCGGACTGCTCCCGGACACGCCACGCTGTTTACCGGCGCCTACAGCAACGGTCACGGCATCATGGCGAACGAATGGTGGGACCCGAAGAAAAAGAAAATGGTCACCTCGGTCGAGGACGACGATACCAGGCAAGTAGGAATTGCCCCAGATCAAACGAAAGCCAAACCCGGCGCATCCCCGCACAACCTGCTAGCCGATACGCTCGGCGACGAACTCAAACTTGCAACCCAAGGCCAGGCGCGAGTCTTCAGTCTTTCTTTGAAAGATCGCGCGGCCGTGCTGCCCGGCGGCTTCGCAGCCGACGCCGCTTACTGGATCGATCCGAAAAGCGGCGCGTGGATTACCTCCACTTACTATCGCCCCGACTTGCCGCAGTGGGCGCAGGAGTTCAACACCAGCAATCGCATGGCAAAGTACTGGGATCGCAATTGGGAGAGCAACGGAGAAGTTTTGCGCTCGACCGCGCATCGCAAGAGCAAAGACGGCTCGGAAGCGGGGTTCTATGAAGTCGTAGGCTCTACGCCCTTCGCCAATGAATACGAATTTGAATTCGCCAAGGAGCTGGTCGTTTACGAGAATCTAGGCACCGGACCTGCGACCGACCTGCTAGCCATCAGCCTTTCTGCCAACGACATTCTCGGCCACCAGGTCGGCCCCGATTCGCCGGAGATGGCTGCTATGGCGCTCGCGCTCGATCACGAACTCGCCGACTTCTTCAACTTCCTCGGCCATCGTGTGGGCCTGGCCAACATATGGATCGCTCTCTCTGCCGACCACGGCATCTCCGCCTTGCCCGATGCCGCCAAGAAGCTGCGCATTCCCGCCGCGAACCTCGATGCCGGCAAAATCGAAGCGCAAATCAACGCGGCCCTGGCAGCAAAATTTTCTCCCGGTCATGCTGCTTCCTACATCAAGCTCGACTACCCAGTCGCCTGGCTCGACCACGACGCCTTCGCCGCTGCCCACGTAAAAGAGCGCGAAGCCGAAAGTGCTGTAGGCGAAGCAATGAAGCAAGCCGGACTGCGCGACTACTATACAAAGTCACAACTAGCCGAGGGCGAAGTCTCCGCCAACGTCCTCGGCAAGAAGTTCCTGAATAGCTATTCGCCCGAAGGCGGCTGGTACGTGATGGGAGTGCCCGAAATCTACACCGTAGGTCCATCGAAAGGCACCGACCACGCATCGCCCTACACCTACGATACGCACGTGCCCCTGGCCTTCTACGGACTGCCATTTCGTCCGGGCAGGTACCGCACACAAGCCGAGCCCGTAGATCTCGCAGTCACGTTGGCGTCACTGCTCGGCATCAACGCTCCCACCCACGCCGTGGGACGCGTGCTCACGGAAGCGCTTGTTCCTTCGCATCACGCGGCAAACTCGGCTGCGTCTCCGAATGCTGAGCTTAGAGAAGGAGCGCCGCAGTGACCCCATCCCCGCAAAACGGCGGCAAGCTTCCGTTGGATCTCAGCGTGAGCTTCGCGGGCATTCAACTCAAGAACCCCATCATCGCGGCCAGTGGGACGTTTGGCTACGGCGTCGAGTTCGAAGATGTCGTTCACCTCGACAAGCTGGGCGGATTCGTCGTCAAGGGTCTCTCCCGCGAGCCCATGACCGGCAATCCCCCGCCGCGCCTGTGGGAAACCGCTGCCGGCATGCTGAACGCCATCGGCCTGCAGAACATTGGCGCAGCCGCATTTCTTGCAGAGAAGTTGCCCAAACTCCAGCAGATGAAAAACATCGTAGTCTTCGCCAACGTCTTCGGCTACACCCGCGACGACTACGAAAAAACCATCGAGATTCTCAACGACGGCGAAGGCATCGCCGCCTACGAACTCAACGTTTCCTGCCCCAACACCTCCGAGGGCGGACTGCAATTCGGCAGCGATCCACGCTCGCTCGACGAAGTCGTGACCACGGCGAAGCGCGCGGCCCGGCGGCCGCTGATTGTCAAGCTTTCTCCCAACGTGACCAGCATCGCGCAGATGGCCCACATTGCCCAGGAAGCCGGCGCCGACGCCATTTCTCTAGTCAACACTTTCGTGGCCATGGCCATCGACGCCGACACGCGCAAGCCCCGCATTGCCAACGTCACCGCTGGACTTTCCGGCCCAGCCATCAAGCCCATCGCCCTGCGCATGGTCTACGACGCCGCCCATGCGGTGAACATTCCGGTCATCGGCATGGGAGGCATTTCAACCGCCGCCGATGTCGCTGAATTCATGCTGGCAGGCGCAACCGCCGTGCAGATCGGCACGGCCAGCTATTGGGATCCCTGCGCCACCGAGAAAATCGTCGATGAAGTGCAGAACTGGTGCGAGGACCGCGACATCACGCGCCTCGCGGACCTGATCGGCGGCATGATTTTGGAGTGAACAAAAGGGGAAGCATTCGCGGTAACGAATTGCTGATTGAAAACCGTAGACCGTGGTTAGCAATCAGCAATCAGAAATCGGCAATTGTCTTTATCAACGCCCGTGCGTGTACCAGATCGACCCCGGAGACTTGTAGTTCCGTCCCTCGCCCCACACCGCGTGTGTGTTCCCGAGGTTATCGATAGCGATCGAGAAATAATCGCCGAAAGGAAAACGGAAGCCATCGGACCGAACATAATCGCAGCTTCGGTCAAAGCTCCGCGCCCCGCCGGAGAGTTGCGCCTCAGCCGACCAGGTCGCGCCCCCGTTGCTCGAACTGCGCTGAAAAACATTCCACAGAGGAGAGTTGCGCGTGTCCATCCACGCGATGCGTACGTCGCCCGCTGCTCCCGCAACAATCGCAGGAAAGCAATGTTCGACTTGATCATCTGCGGTCGAGACGTCGGCCCTCGCCGACCAGCTTGCCCCGCCCGTGGTCGAAGACGAAAAATACATGCGCTCGGGCCCGCCGTGCGCGCTGCCCGCGTTCCACAGCGCGTAGACCGTTCCCGCCGAGTCCGACGCCAGAGCAATCTGCGCGCCCAGGTACCCGGCCTCGCAGCCCTGGGGTTTGCAACTGGGCGGCGCGCTTGAAATATCCAGCAGGACCGTGCTCCAGCTTCGTCCAGCATCCGCCGACCGGCTCACGTAAACGCTCACCGGACGCGTACTCAGTTCCCGCCGCGCGTAAGCCGTCCACGCAAAATAAACGTCCCCAGATGGCCCGACCGTCGCGCCACCGGCCAGTGACCAACCCGGCTCCGCGCCCGGATTCACGATGGTCGAAGAAAAGTTTTGGGCATAATCATGCGATGCCGCGACCACAAAGTTCTCATCGTGATTGAATCCCACATATATGTCAGCGCCATGCACGGCCAGTGCGGGCTTGTCGGCATCCTCGGGCGCATGCTCCGCGATCGTGAGGTACCAACTGCCGCCAAAGTCCTGCGACCGGGCCACCATCACATCGCGCTTGTTGTTCTGCAGCCACGAGGCATAAACCGTCTGCCGGTCCACGGGATCGACCACAATCTGGGGATCAAACTGCCCGGTCGAAGACGGCACCAGCGCACGGGGCGCTTGCCACGTCACTCCGTTGTCATTGCTGACCACCAGCCCCATCGTAGGCGCAGTGCAGGCCGGGCAGTCGCTGACTGCGCCATACTGCGGAAAAAGAATATAGATGTGCCCGCGGCCGTCCGCCGCCATCGCGGGCTCCCACTGATCTCCAGTGGTGTATCCGACGCGTTGTTGAGGAGTGAAATTCGGAACGGCCAGCGCGGCCTTCGCAGTCGCCAGCGCCACAAGCAGGCACACGGCAACCTTGGACACACTCCGAGTGCGGCTGGAACCTGAAACCACAGACTTCTCCTGGGACGGCTAACCTGCGACAACCTTGCCCGCACTTTATAATGAATTCGCCGCAGCGTCAATTGCCCGAAAAGGCCTCAGGCTAGGCATGTGGGAACAGCCGCCCCCGGCTGTACGTCGAGCGAAGCTCGACCTCATCAGCCTGCCTCAATTCAATAAGGATGGGGCTCGTCAGCAACCGACCAATGGTGTGCAAATTCCTTCACGTTGACGGCCTTTCCCGCATGAGCTATGACTGTTAAGCCTTGGATTGAGGGGGGCTCTATGCGCCGCTTGTTAAAGCTCACTGTTTCGTTATCAGTCTTACTCACACTGTTTACCGTGAGCGGAGCCTTCTGCCAATCGAATCGCGACAGAGGTAGCGTCTCCAATTCGGCCCCTACATTTACCACTCTTTTCATCTTCAATTCGACCAACGGCTCCGACCCGGAATCGCCGCTGGTCCAGGGCACAGACGGAAACTTGTACGGAACTACATTCAAAGGCGGAGCTTATAGCTACCAGGGCACGTGCTCGTCGGGATGTGGCACCGAGTTCAAGATCACGACCGCCGGCGTTCTGACAACGCTATACAATTTTTGCGCCCTACAAAACGGCTTAGATGCCTGCACAGACGGGTGGGGGCCATGGGGCCTAACGCTGGGCACAGATGGGAACTTCTACGACATGACGTTCAGCGGGGGTTCGGCCACCGCCGTATCCCTTGGCACCATCTTCAAGATCACTGCTGAGGGCGACCGAACGCAGCTATTCGCGCTTAAGGAATTTGGCGGATGCAAGCTGAACGAATGCTATGGCATCTACCCAATGGCAGGGCTTGTGGAGGCCAGCGACAAGAACCTTTATGGGACAGCCGTCGATGGGGGCGCAGACGGCGGGGGCGTAGTGCTGAAGGTCAACCCTCTGGAACCCCCGCCGCCCACAGTACTGTACAGCTTCGATTTTCCAACCGTTAGCCCGGGAGCACCGCTTATCCAGGGCACCGACGGCGATCTCTACGGTACAACCTACGACAATGAGCAATTCGATCAGTACACGGGCTCGGTGTTCAAGTTGAGTCTGACCGGCGAGTTCACAACTCTGTACAACTTTTGCTCGCAGACAAACTGCTCAGATGGTTCAAGACCCTATAGCCCAGTGGTGCAGGCCGCGAACGGCAACTTCTATGGGACAACCTACGAGGGTGGATCCGAGAACGAAGGCACCATTTTCGAGCTTACTGCTGCGGGAGCACTAACAATACTCCACGACTTCGCCACGCAATCGATTGACGGTACATACCCGGTCGGAGGCCTAGTTCAGGGCACAGACGGGAATCTGTACGGAGTAACTCCGCATGGTGGAAAATACGGTTTCGGCATCATTTTCAAAATCACAACGGGCGGAACATTTACCGTTCTCCACAGTTTTGATTCGACCGATGGTTCCGCTCCTGACGCCGGCCTGATGCAAGCCACCAACGGCCTGTTCTACGGAACGACCACCGGCGGCATTCCCGCAACCTGCACGGGATCAACCTGTGGGACGATTTTCAGCCTTAATGTTGGGCTCGCCCCGTTTGTTGCTCTGGCGCTGCCTGCGGGCAAGATCGGCGACACTGCCGAAATTCTCGGCCAAGGATTCACCGGCACGACCAGCGTTACATTCAACGGAGTGCCGTCTACGAATTTCCAGGTCGTCTCTGACACCTACATTACAGCCCGCGTCCCTTCCGGGGCTACGACAGGTCCGGTTGTCGTAACCACGCCTAGCGGCACGCTGAAGAGCAACAAAAACTTTAACGTCACGCGGTAATCGGTCGCGAGAAAGTGAGACTTTGCGCATAGCTTTGTGCGCGTGACTTTCCGGCGATTTCGTCATCTAATGGAGTCCAAGCTGAGATATTCAAGAAGGGGAATCCGTTCCAATGGAGAAAGCCACATTTGCAGCGGGATGTTTCTGGGGAGTAGAGGCGACCTTCCGGCAGTTGCCGGGCGTGATCTCAACCCGCGTCGGCTACACTGGCGGGAAAACCGACAATCCCTCCTACAAAGAAGTGTGCACTGACCGCACCGGCCACGCCGAGGCCGTAGAAGTGGAATTCGATCCTGCCAAGGTGTGCTACACCGACCTGCTGAAAGTTTTCTGGGAGAACCACGACCCCACGCAGGTCAACCGCCAGGGCCCGGACTGGGGCACGCAATACCGCTCCGCAATCTTCTTCCATTCTCCAGAACAGCAAGCCGAAGCGCAAGCCTCGAAGGAAGCGCTCGAGAAGGCGCACCGCTACTCCAAGCCAATTGCCACGCAGATCGTTCCCGCGGTCACTTTCTATCCCGCCGAGGACTATCATCAGCAATATCTGGAAAAGCGCGGCTTGGCGAGTTGCCACGTCAAGAGCTGACCGGCTCGCGCGGTCCAAAGAAGAAGAGCAGCACAAACCCGCCAATATAAAACGGCAGGCTCTGCTGAAAACTGCATCCCAAAAAGCGCAGCACCAGGCCAAACAACGCGAGACCCTCGCACAAAGCGTAGGTCGCTACGTAACCGCTCTTCCAGTGGCCCAGAGTCAGCGAATCGTCGGGATGAGCGGCCAGGCCTTCCGCAGAGCGCAACACCAGGGTCCGCCTCACCACAAAAATAATACCCACAACGGCCACTCCGAGAGTGGTGAAAACATAACTCAACGACGGATCCAAAGCCCTGGCGCTTGAACCCACAACTTCGCCCACGACAGCATAGAGCACAATGCTGCCCAGCAACGTCCATTGCAACGTCCGCAGTGTTCTAATCGTCCCCCTCATTAGCTACATTCTCCCGCAGATGGCGATACTTGATGGCGAATCTTTCAGCCAGAATCCAGTTAGGCAATAACGTTTTTCTGCAGCTAATGACCGAGTTCCTTGGCGTGCCATCCCGGACGCATCCGCAGAAAAATCTGGAACGACACTGGATAATTGCCATACGCCGCATCCAGCGCCGCGGGCTTCGAATAAACCGTTACATCCGCGCCCAGTCCCAATTGCCACGCCGAATTTTGCACCAGGTCGCGCCCTCCGCCGAAGGTGTAAGCTCCAATGCGGTAGGAGGGTTCGACTGCCGGCGGAAATAATTCGTTCTTGTCCACCAGTTCCATGCGCGTAAACGTATAATCACGCCGCCGGAAGTGCAGCGTGGATTCCAGCAGGTAGCCGTTGAGGATGATTCCCGTGCCGATCTGGTGCGCACGTCCCCAGACCAGCGAAGTCGCCCAATTGCCCGATGCCAGCGGACGGTTATATTCCACCGACGCCGTCTGGCGCCATTGGTTCCAGGGTTCCAGCGCCTCCGGGTGGTCGAGGTGCCCGATGCTGTATTGCGCAGTCCAGTTTCGAGCGGGGGCAACACTTGCCCGCCCAGACCAGGAATCCAGTGCGGCGAACTGAATGCTCCAGCGTTCTTCATTCGGCTCGTGCCCGTTGAACGCACAAGCTTCAATTCTGAAGCGGTCGATCACAAATCCGGTCGTGACCACCCCAAAGCTGATGTGCGTCGAGTCCTGTAAATGATGGCCGAGCGGCGCCAGCGGCAATTCCGCGGCCGAAGTGCGGTGAATGTAGGTAACCGGGCCAAGCGCCGGCTCGGCCGATGGCCCGCCGTATAACTCCCACGAGATTTTCTTCGAAAGCGGCAGCGTGTAGAGCGCTGAGAGTTCTGCAAACACGTTGTGGGGATGCTGGTGGTCGACCAGCGGCTCGCCGTGATAAGTCTCGCCCGTCTGGAACAACTCCGGAAATCCAGGATGCGGCGAGGTCAGCGATTCCGCCGAAAACATCTGCCGCAACAGAATCGTCCCACGGCCCAGCTTGTGCTGCTCCATCAACATGCCCCAATTCACGGACTCAGCTTTGCCCTCGCCGCGCGGCCCGCCTTGCTGGTTGTAGTCGGCAAAGATCACCCCATGCGCCATCAGTTCCCATCCGCCGCGCATCAGCATCCACTCGTGCTCGGGAACCGACGCTGGCTCCCAGCCCGTTCCCGACCCGTCGTGCGGCGAGGGCAACTGCGAAGCTCCGTGATCTTCCACGTGCATGTTCATGCCGCTCATGGAACTATCCTGAGCCGAAGCCAGAGACACGATTGAACAAATGACGATCGAATACAAGACAGCTCTGCCCACAAGAACCTCGCTCTCAGATAAAGAAAGAAAGGAAGACGACCACGTCAAGGCATGCACGCTGAACGCATGTCAACGAATAATGAAAGGGGACTGTGGGCTAGATTCTGAGAGCCGGGATGCCAGGCGGGCCGCCGGAAGGCGCAATCACGGTGGAAAATGGTTCGCTCTCGCGTGAAATTATAAGTCGATGGATCGAATCCGCCGACGCCCCTTGCAGCGTGGGGCGCGGCGAAAATACATTCGTCAGCAACGCGGAAGCGTGACCGCTCGCGCAGCAGCGATAATCCTCATGTTCTGAATGGGACGGTACTCGAACCGGATGACACCCGGCATGGTGTGAAAGCGCAACCGAAGCCGACAGCATACAAGCCGCTCCCGCACATGCGGCAACCATCGTGCCGAACAATGCGATCGCGACAATGCGTGAGAAGGATTGCGTCACGGCTAAGTCCCGGTGATCTTCACACGCAGTTCTTCCGGCAGGCGTTCGCGAATTTCCGGCGGCAGGCGGTCGTGCACGCGGCGCGCGCCTTCCTTGGCGGCATCGAGCACCGTGACCGGCGCGGGCGTAGCCACGGCCACGACCAGCCAGATCAGCGCCGACAAGGCAAAGCCCGCCAGCGCCGCAATCTCCAGCCAGAAGGCGTGCCGCGGGCCAAAGTGGCGAATCACGCCAAAGGCCAGCAGAAACACGCCGCCTGAGATCGAAGCCAGCGCAATCAAGCCCACGTCAATGATGCGGTGCATGCGCTGGCGGCTGCGGCAGTGCTCGCATCCCGCGAAATGGCTTTCATAGTCGGCGCACATCTCCGGTGCCAGGCCGGAAATATCGTAGCGCCAGCCCGCCAGTATCTTGCCCACTATTGGATCAATGCACTGCTGACTCATAAGTAAACTGCAATTGTCATCCCGCGCAAGCACTCTTCCCACAGTTTGTCATTCCGAACCGGGCGGTAAGCCCGGTGAGGAACCTGCTTTTGGAACCCCCGCGCTTGGCTCGCTTCCTTATCACGCTGCCACCAGCGCCTATATCCGGATCGGCGGCAAAACTTCAGACTGCACCGCCACCAGCAACTGGTTCTGAAACAAACTTCCGCGATAACCCAGCGCTTTTTCTGCTTCTCTCCGCGCTATTTCCGGATGATTGTTCTGCTCAGAGAGATGCGCCAGCACCACAAAGGCTGCACTATTATCATAGTCCCCAGCGAAAAAATCCGCGAGTTTCTCGTTCGACAGGTGCCCCACGTTGCTCGCCACCCGCTGCTTCACCGCCCACGGATACGACCCTCCGCGCAGCATCTCCACATCGTGATTCGATTCCATGATTAAGATGTCAGACCCGCGCAAATGATCGCGGACATTCGCCGGCAGATAACCAAGATCGGTAGCCACGCTCACCTTCGCGCCTTCCACGCGGAAAGTGAACCCCACTGGATCGGCGGCATCGTGGGGGATGGTGAAGGGTTTCACCTCGATATCGCCAACCTGAAAGCGGTGCCCGGACTCGAAGCGCTCTAGTTTGTCAAGTTGCGGCCGCTCGCCGTTTACCGTGCGCATGGCCCGCGCCCAGGCCGCGTGTGTCGCCCCGGTCATGAAGACTGGGATGCGCAGCTTCTTCGCCAGCGTCGCTAATCCGTAAACATGATCGGAATGTTCGTGGGTAATCAGAATCGCCGAAAGCGCCTGCGGATCTTCGCCCAGCGACTTCATGCGCTTGAAGCTCTCACGGCAGGAAATTCCGGCGTCGACGAGAATTCGTGTGCGGGCGCTGGCCACAAAGGCACAATTCCCCCGGCTGCCGCTGGCCAGCATCGAAACCGTGACACACATGCTAGGGAGCATACTCGCCTCCCCTGTGGATTGCGAGTAACTTTCTAGTTATCCAATACTTTGGTGAGCCTGGCCTCGGGCGTTGGACCGAGAACTCGCAGGGAGCCGGGAGCCGCATAGCGGGCGGCTAGACGGCTCGCGTGCGCCTAGTGGCACAGGCAGGACAGTAGCAATCCTCGTAGTTTGAGACGAGATGAACCAATCCGTGCAAAACCCCTCCAGAATGTGAGAACTTCTTCACAATGCGATCTAGAAGCGCAGAATCCGCGTGTTGGTAGCGCCGAAAAGCAGCATAAGCAACGAAGTCAGCCCACTGGAGCATACGGGTCAATTTCGAATCGGTGAACATTGGGATTTCCGCCAAATGCTTCACCCTCTCTCCCCAACGAGCACCGGTGCTGCGGAATTCGGTCACTAAGGAATGCAGCGTTTTAGCTTGTGCCGATTGGTCAAAGATCACTAGCCCCCGCTCTTTGTCAGCACCCGCGCGCATCTCCAAGCCAGCGAGCATTGCATCGAAGTGTCCCACGGTCTCTTCGCAAGTTCGGCGAATAGGGTCCTGCGTGGGGAATGAAGGCTTATGCATAGCGGTGGCGAAGAGACTCACAGTATCGGTCGTGTTCGACAATATCTGACACATTTCATTCATAAGTTTGAGTCGATCAAGCTTCGTCATCGACTCCCAAGGTTCACCTTTCCCATTGCGAATGTGAGAAGCATGAAACTCGACGGGTTCAGTGGCCGCAGGAAACCACTTGGTCTGCAAATCGTCCAGTTCCTTGTTTAAGAAAAAGGGCTTTCGCTCATGGACAGAAATTCCTCCCAGAACGTAATAGTCCTGGTCAACTTCAGCCACGCCGCCAGACTCGTCGAGATAAAGCAAGTACATACACAGAACCCTTTCTCTTTAGATTTTGGGGAATAAAAAAAGAAAGGGCCGAGTTGGGATAGCCCCAAACGAGCGACTGAATGCCGCCCTCTCAGCCAGACGTCGCCGGAAGATCCAAGGATCTGCGAGCCGCTTGCGCGGCCCATCCAGCGAACATACCATATTAGACGCTACGTCCGCTATTTGGTTGCATGTCTGCATCTATCTTACTGAAAACACAACGCAAATAGGCGTTGACACGATTACTAGTATACCACACAAATTACCCCAATATGTGGGGTCATGCTTTGCATCGGGTACAATGAAATGTGGTGATGGTTACCGTGCCCTTGGGCACCATGAACCACATCACCACCGAAGAACTGGCAACTGACCACTGGCCACTGTTCCTATACCGGCACAGCCACATTCTCCACAATCTCGCGCAGTACCTGATCCGCCTGCTCGGACTTCTTCAATGTGGAGGCATAACCTCCGTTGACCACCACGCGGTGGGCAAAGACTGGCACGGCCAGCGTCTTGAAATCTCCCGGAGTGCAGAAGCTGCGGCCATCGAGGAACGCCATGGCCTGTGCAGCGCGATACAGGGCCTGCGCTCCGCGCGGCGAGACTCCCAGCGACAGATACTCCGACGCGCGCGTGCGCTTGACAATTTCCAGCGCGTAACTCACCAGTGATTCATCCACGCGAATCAGCTTGACGGCTTCCTGCATCTCGAGCATGTCAGCTCCGGTGAGCACGGGACGAAGATCGTGCAAGATTTCCGCGCCCGCTTCCGAGCGCAGAATCTCGCGCTCCGCCGCAGCCTCGGGATAGCCCATGCGTACCCGCATCAGGAAGCGGTCGAGTTGCGACTCCGGCAGAGGATAAGTGCCGTGATGCTCCACCGGATTCTGCGTAGCAATCACCAGAAACGGCTGCGGCAGTTCGTAAGAGTGCGCGTCCACGGTGACCTGGCCTTCGTTCATGGCTTCGAGCAGCGCCGACTGCGTCTTCGGCGTGGTTCGGTTAATCTCGTCGGCGAGCAGCACGTTGGTGAAGACCGGGCCGCGTTTGAACTCAAACTCCTGCTCCATCGCGGAATACACCGAGATCCCCAGCACGTCGGAAGGCAGCATGTCACTGGTGAACTGCACGCGCTGAAAGGTGCAATCGATGGCGCGGGCGAGCGCTTGTCCCAGCGTGGTTTTGCCGACTCCGGGAACGCCTTCAATCAGCAAGTGTCCGCGGGCGAAAATGCTGACCAGAGCGAGGCGCACCACATCGTCCTTTCCGCGAATCACGCGGCGAAGGGCTTTTTCCAGTTCATTGGCCTTGTGGGATACGGCGATGGCGGTCTCGGGAGACATTGGATGGATTTTACTATCTGGCGCAGATGCGGATGGGGTTACGAATGTCACGTGAACTTCGAGCCGCGAGCTTTGAGCCACGAGCAAACTCATCTGCGTTCCCTCGGGAACAGTTGTTCAATGGCAAGAACGCTCGCACTTCACAAAACTTGCAACGGCCAAAATCAACGATAGGGACCAAGAGAGCTTGCTCGAAGCTCATGGCTCGAAGCTCGCAGCTCACTGCATAAACTCCGCCGGGCGGCCCGTGAGCCGCTCGATTCTCTTAGCAATCGGCGGATGGGTCGAAAACAGATTTCCAAAGTTCATGCCCAGCAGGGGCTGAATGATGAACAAATGCGCGGTCGAGGGGCTGGCCTGCATGGGCACGCGCCGTGAGTAAGCGTCGAGCTTCTGCAACGCGCTCGCCAAGGCATAAGGATTGCCTGTGTACTTTGCACCAGTCGCGTCCGCCTGATACTCGCGCGAGCGCGATACAGCCATCTGAATCATCGCGGCAGCGATGGGCGCCACGATCAGCATGAACAACGCCGTGAGGCCTCCACCGCGGCGGTCGTCGCGGCCACCGCCTCCGCCGAAGATCATGGCAAAGCGTCCCATGTGGGCCAGCATGGTGATGGCGCCAGCAATAGTCGCCGCTACCGAGCTGATCAGGATGTCGCGGTTGCCCACGTGCCCGAGTTCGTGGGCCAGCACGCCTTCCAGCTCTTCGTCATTGAGCAGCCCCAAAATCCCGTGGGTCACGGCGACCGATGCGTGCTTAGGGTTGCGTCCCGTGGCAAACGCGTTCGGCGATTCGGTGGGGATCACATAAATCTTGGGCATGGGCAGGCCGATCTTCTGGGTCAGCCGCTCGACAATCTCGTAAGCGCGCGGGAGTTGCTCGCGCGTGACCGGCTGCGCGCGATACATGGCCAGCGCGATCTTGTCGGAGAAGAAGTAGGAGACGAAGTTCATCACGGCGGCAAAGGCCAGCGCCAGCATCATCCCATTGCGGCCGCCAAAGTATTGGCCAATGAACATGAGCAGCAACGTGAGCGCGGTCAGCAGGAACGCAGTCTTGAAAGTGTTTCCCATAATTGAATGTCAGCTATTGGATGTTACGGCTTGCGTGTCGATGCAGTTCGGACCGTTTCGGGAAATTCGCGGTTCGAGGTGGTACCCCCCTCCCCCTCGGTATATTGGAATCAACATGTTAGCGGGAAATTGCGAAATAATCTCTTGGAATCAATAACTTGCGGGCAAAATCTTGAAAACATGAGAGTTACGGCTCTGCCTTGCCAACAGTCGCACAACTTGCGCTTCACGATGATCGCCGAAGCGGGCTGTGGAAGGCAAGGTCAGATGTCACAATGCTGAATCTCCCCCGATGTGGGACAATCATTGGTCGCACCGAACAATCAAGATTGGACGCTATTCCACACATGCCCTGCGCACGACGAACACCATTCTCCCGACAACTAAGCCGCTCGATTGCAACGCTTGCTGCTTTAGTTGCATTCATTGGCGTCGCGACTTCACTCTACGGTCAAGCTTTGCCCAAGGCTCCTGGCGCCGAAGTGTTTTCCCTGACTCCAACCCCCGGCCCTTTTACAGAGCCGGGGATTGCGGTCAATCCTAATAATCCGCAGCAGGTGGTTGCGGTTTTTCAGGACAACGCTCATGCCTCCTATTCTGAGGACGCGGGACGCACCTGGCATGCGGCTGAAGGCGTGGCGTCGGCGAATTACAAGGTGTCCGGCGATGTCTCGACGGCCTTCGACAACCTGGGGCATGCATTCATCTGCTACATCGCTTTCGACAAGCTGGGCACGTTCAACTACTGGTCCCACGGCGCAACCCGCAACGGCGTGTTTGTGCGGCGCTCGCTCGACGGCGGCAAGACCTGGGAGGCGAAGCAGGTTTCGGTCGCCGAGAACGCGAGCGAGCCGGGAATTCCGTTTGAAGACAAGCCCTACCTCGTGGCCGACACTACTTCGGGAGCCGGCAAGAGCGGCCATGCCGGAAATCTTTACGTGGGTTGGACGCGCTGGACGCTGACCGGATCGGAAATATTGGTATCGCGCTCGACCGATGATGGCGAAACCTGGTCGCAGCCGATCGAGATCGACCGGCATCCTGGCCTGCCGCGCGACGACAACGGAGCTGCCGAAGGATTCGCGGGCGCGGTGGGGCCGGATGGCCGCCTGTACGCGGTCTGGAGCCAGGACAACGACATTCTGCTCGCCACTTCGCGCGATGGAGGGAAAACGTTTTCCCCGGCTCAAGCCATCATTCACACGGCTCCGATCATGTTTGCCATCGATACGCTGGAGCGGGCCAACGGATTTCCGCAGATTGCCATCGATCCCCGAAACAAAAGACTGTATGTGACCTGGACCGATTACCGCAACGGCGACCTGGATGTTTTCTGTGCGATCTCGAGCGACGAAGGGAAAAAATGGAGCGCTCCGGTGCGGGTGAATGACGATGCCGTGCGCAACGGCGCAGACCAGTTTTTTCAATGGCTGGCGGTCGATCCGACCGATGGCGCGGTCAACGTTATTTTCTATGACCGGCGGGGAGACCCGAAGAATCGGGCGCAGACGGTAACGCTGGCGCGTTCGACCGATGGCGGCCTCAACTTTCAGAATTATGCCTGGACCACCGAGCCCTTCGTAGCGGGCGGAGTTTTCTTTGGCGACTACTCGGGGATTGCCGCATTCGGCGGCCGCGTCTACGGGGTTTGGACGGAGAAGCCAGCAGCCGTTCCGGAAGCTGCAAGCCAAGCGGAGACGAAGCCCGAGGCGAAGCCGGATGCCAAGCCTGAGGCGGCGCCGCCCAGGCCCCGCGGCGGGACGGTGGTTAAAGTCGGTATCGCCGATTTCGGAACTCCGGCAAGCGGAGCGGCACGCTGACAAGCGGCCGGGTGTCCCGGATGTGGTGCGATCGAGCCGGCAATCACGCGGTCACCGAGACGCCGTTCGCGCTGGATGGTGCCGACCCGGTCTGCGATGCGCTGGTTTGCGCGGGTTGCTCGAGCTGCTGATCCAAGGTGGTGAATGCGCTTTGCGCGGCCGAGAGGTTGCCGGATTGCAGCGCCGTGCCCAGTTGCTGGAGGAGCTGGCTGATCTCGCTCGATCCGCCGCCGCCGTGATGATGATGGTGGCCTTGGGTTTCCTGGGTCTGCGATTGCGAGGCCTGGTTCTGGAAATCCTGCTGAATGGCCGAGAAGTCCTGCTGGGCGGCCGACAGGTTGCCGGATTGGAGATCCTTGCCGAGCTGGGCGAAGGCCTGGGCGATGGGACTGTTGCTCTGCGACGCCGTCGAACTCGCCGTCGAACTTAGCTGGGGCACGAGCTTTTGTAGCGTGGCAAAATCCGATTGCGCCGCGGAGAGATTGCCGGACTGAAGATCCTGGCCGAGCTGCTGAAAGGTTTGCTGGATTTGCTGGAAATTGCTCTGAGTGTTTTGCGAGTTGTAGTTATAGAGACTGCTGGTGGAAATGCCTGCTACTGACATGGTTCTCTCCTTAAGGGCCGGTTCAGCCCAAATACCTATCGGATACTGTCGGCGTTTTTCTGGCTGAGCTTTAGGCCCGCTTTTACCCGAGGGCAGGTTTCGTGCCAAACGCGGCGGGCTGGAGGAAAAGTCGAATCGATACATTCGACGATAGTTAGCGGTTGGTCGCGAGCGTGAGCCGCTCCCCGCGAAAGTGGCTGGGCAGTTCGTGCCGATGCCTGGTGGGTAAAGTTAGCCGGGCTCTTCGGTGCCGCTGACAGCGCAGAGCAAAATCAAAATCAACGTCAAAGGCAGCGGACAGAGCCTGCCCCTTCGGCAAGCTCAGGGCAGGCTCTGAGCCT
This sequence comes from uncultured Acidobacteriaceae bacterium, assembly GCA_963832755.1. Taxonomy (GTDB): domain Bacteria; phylum Acidobacteriota; class Terriglobia; order Terriglobales; family Acidobacteriaceae; genus Sulfotelmatobacter. Next base: position 524,956 of record CAWHVM010000002.1, read on the forward strand.
GCCGAAGGGAGTGTCCGCTCCACACGTGCTACGCTTTCTGCGCTTCGCGCTTCAGGGCGCGGTCGAGGGTTTGATCGAGAGCGGATTTCGCGCTCTCGTATTCCGATTGCGAGATTTGGCCCTGCCTGCGTTCGACCTCGAGTTGGAATAATTCTTCTTTCAGGGCATCGAGCAGCATAGAAGAAGTGGGACGCGCCGCCGAAGCTGGCCGGGTTGCCGGAGTCGCAAGAACCGGCGCGGGGCCGTACTCGTCTTCCTCGAAACGCACGGCCGTTGCTGCCGGCGAGGCCGTTTTTTGGCGCGCCAGAGAGCGGGCCGCGGATTGCTGCCGCACGGCTACAAAAACTCCGCCGAGGATCAAAGCTGCGGCGATGCCTCCGAGAATCTGCCAGCGGTATTTCTGCAGCGGGTCGGGAGCGTCGATGGGCGGGCCGAGTCCGCCGCCGGGGCGGTTGTTGGCCTGGGCGCCAGTGTCGGCCTTGGTGTCGGCATCCTGCGGAGCTTGCAGCACGCCTTCGCCGGAGATCTTGAAGGCCAGGTTCTGGCCAAGTGTGGTGTCGGAAGCCACTTGCATGGGTACGTTTGGCGCGCCCGGATAGGTTGCGGGTTTGAAGTCGGCAGAGGAGGCGGCAGTGAACTGCATCGTCTTGGGCAACATGACGACGAAGTGCTGCAAGGGATAAAGCGACTTGGGATCAAGATTGGCGCTTCCGGTGTAGGGAAGCTGGTAGGCCACCTCGAAAGTGGTTTGTCCCGGCCGCAATGGAAAGATGAAGGAATAGCGGTTCTTCTCGCCTTCGGGCACAGGGGCGGATTTCAGCGGGTTGCCATTTTCCGTGGTGGCAGTGGCTGAGTCCGGAATGATCTGCGCACCGTCCGGAATGCAGAACTCCAGGTTGCGGTCATTCATCTGAGTGCGCGGAGGTTTGGACGTATTCTGCACGTAGAACTCACGCACCACCACGAGTTGTCCCTGTTCCGCTTGGAGGCGCAGGACATCGGCGACCATTTCTATACCGGCGACCTTTTTCGCGACGTCGTAAACCTCGACTTCCACCGAGGTGGTTCCGGGAGGCGCCATGCGGTGGTAGGTTACGCCCTGATGAATGACGCGGACGAGGTGTGGGGATTTATCGTCGTCGAGCTTGAGGCTGAACCGGCCTTTGGCGTCGGTCTTGGTGCGGCCGGTTTCGTCCATCCCCTGGCCGAGCTTGAGCAGGACGACGTCGTCTCCGGCAGAGGGCTTGCCGGTGGTGGAGTTCTTGACCGTGCCGGTGAGGGATTGAGCCGAGGCGAACGTGGCGAGGAGGAGGATGGCTGCTCCGCAGGCTGCCCGAACGAACGCCAGCGCAGAGCGAGCAGAGAACTCCTTGCGAGGGCCTGTGATGGCGACGGCGGGCATGGGGTCCACTTCGGCAGGCTCAGGGCAGGCTTTCGACTGCGTGGAAATTTCACTTCGCGAAGTTTCCACTTCGCTCAGGATGACAGACTGTGCTTTCAATTTCGGGTTCCTTTTTGCGGTGCGGGATTTTCCAGGCGGGCGATCTCGGCCAGGATGGTGGCGGCCTCGTCCTGCAAGGATGTTTTCAGCGAGGCGTAGTCGGCGTCGGGTACCTTGCCCGCTTTGTATTCGAAGTTGAGATCGCGCAGGTTTTCGTAGACGGCGTCTTTGCGTTCGCGCAGATAGCCGGCGCGGGTTTTCTCCGGGCCAAGAAACAGTCTGCCGGGCAGGTAGAAAACATAGAAGAAAGATGCAGCGAGCATCAGGCCGCAGAGAAGCCAGATCATAATTCAGTCTCCTTGCGGGCCTGGTCGCGGAACTGTTCGAGTTCGAGGCCGCGCACTGGGCGCAGGCCATCGGCGAGTGCGGGTTCGGGACGATTCTTCCAGGCGCGAATCACCAGCACGATCAGACCAAGGCCGAAGAACAGTGCTGCGAAGGGAACGACATAAGCTGCGCGGTCGAAACCCTTGCCGGTGGGCGCCGCTAGAACTGTTGGCCCATATTTCTGCACGAAGCTTTGCTCGACCAGGCTGTCGCTGTCTCCGCGCGAGACGGCTGCCATGAGTTCATTGCGCATGCCGTCGGAATACTTGCAGCCGACGTGATTGCATTCCAGAAGAATCTGGTTGCAGCCGCAGGCGCACATCATCTGGTGGCCGATTTCGTTGAAGCGCGAGGCCGGGTCGCCGGCGCCGAGGAGCGCGAAGACGGCGGCGCAGAGAATGAGGGTCTGCGCGAGCTTGCGGCTGCATCGGGCCAGCTTCGTTTTCGGGTTCGAGTTTTTCATTGCTTCTGAGGTCTCTGGTCTTAGGTGTTAAGTCATAGGCCAGTTCCCAAGACCTAACACCTAGGACCTAAGACCTTCGCTTCAGTCTCCCGTGACCGGGGCAGTCTCCAGCCTTGCGGGCGCGGGAACGCGCACTGGCGCGGGCGCATTTGGAATCAGGGCCAGGACGGTTCCAATCAGCATGATCCAGACGCCCATCCAGATCCACATCACCAGCGGATTCAGATGCGCTTTGATGATGGGGTGGCCGTTATCCTGGTTCAGGCCCTCGAACACGATATACAGATCCTCGTTGAGCGTGGAGCGGATGTCGGGCATGGTCGAGGTCTGCTGGCTGGCCTTGTAAAAACGGCGCACCGGGGTCATGGTATCGATCTGCTTGCCGCCCTTGTAAACGTCCATGATCGCCCACTCGCTGGCGTAGTTGGGTGCATCATCATCGGTATAAGACCGGCAGATCAAGGTGTACGGTCCGATGGTCATCTTGTCGCCGTTGGCCATCTCCTGCTCTTTGTCCAGATTAAAAGCGGCTCCCGCGAGACCGATAATCACCACTACCACGCCGAAGTGGACAATGTATCCTCCATAGCGGCGCGTGTTGCGGTGAGTGAGCTGTACCATCGAGGCGAACATGCCCTGGCCGGTGTGTTTTGAGATGACGCGGCCGCCGCGGTAGAACTCGCTGGCTACGGTGAGGGCTACGAGCACCGAGAGCGCAATCGCCATCAGCGCATAGAAGTATGAGATGTCTTTCCACGGTTTGAGGCCGAAGGCCGAGCCCCAGCTTTGCGGCGTGATCATCAGGAAGATGGCGACCGCGATGGCGCCGATGGTCGGCCACATAAAATTACGCTTCAGGCTTTCGAGCGAGGTCTTGCGCCAGGCCAGCAGCGGGCCCACGGCGGTGAGGATCAGCAGCAGCAGAGCCACAGGAATGGCGACGCGATTGTAGAATGGCGCCCCAACTGTAACTTTATTGCCTTGCACCAGTTCTGAAATTTTCGGAAACCAAGTTCCCCAGAGCACGGTGAAGCACAACAGAACGAACAGCAGATTGTTGAACAGGAAGCTGGACTCGCGCGATACCAATGATTCCAGTTTGTGCTCGCTGCGCAGGTGCGACTTGTTCTTCACGAAGAAGATGACGAACACTGCAAAAGTGATGACCAGGAACCATGCGAACCAGTCGCCGATGGAAGACTGCGCGAAGGCATGGACCGAGCTGATGATCCCGCTGCGGGTGAGGAACGTTCCCAGAATCGCCAGCCAGAAGGTAGCGAAGACCAGCCACATGTTCCACATTTTCAGCATGCCGCGCTTTTCCTGCATCATCACCGAGTGCAGAAAAGCTGTGCCGGTGAGCCAGGGCATGAGCGAGGCGTTTTCGACCGGATCCCATCCCCAATATCCGCCCCAGCCCAACACCGAGTAGGCCCAGTGCGCGCCGAGAAAGACTCCGCAGGTGAGGAAGGCCCAGGTGACCATGGTCCAGCGGCGGGTGATGTGAATCCACTTCTCGCCGGGATACTTCATGATGAGCGCCCCCAGCGCAAAGGCGAAAGGCACCGTGAACCCCACGTAGCCCAGATAAAGCATGGGCGGGTGAATCACCATCTCGGGATATTGCAGCAGCGGATTCAGGCCACTTCCATCTGGCCGGAGCGGACCTTCGAGAATGCCGAATGGATTGGCGGCTAAGTTCAGCAACAGCAGAAAGAAAATCTGCACCCCGGCCAGAACTACCGAGGCGTAGGCGAAGAGGCGGGGGTCCGTCTTGTAGCGCAGGCGCAGAACGAATCCATAGGCCGCGAGCAAGAGCGACCAGAACAGCAGCGAACCTTCCTGGCCGGACCACAGCACGGCAAACTTATAAGGGCCGGGGAGGTCGCGGTTGCTGTGGTGGAAGATGTAGGCGATAGAGAAGTCGTTGCGGAAGGCGCAAATGACGAGGACGACAGAAGCCAGAAGAACAGCGCCGAAGGTGGCGATGCCGGCGCGGCGTGCGGTCTCGCCCAGCCGCTCCGAACCCTGGCGAAGCCGCGCGGCGAACGAAGTGCCTTCGGAGGTGGAGACGCCGGCGGGAGCGGGCACCAACCCCCCAGGTATCGCCGCATGCTTCTGGAAGACGAGCGCGACGAGACCGGCGAGGAACGAATAAACGCTCAAGGCCAGAGCGAGAAGCAGCGCAAAACTACCCAATACCGCCATGTGACAGAACCCCAGGCTATTTTTTCAGAAATGTCCGTCCGAGGCAACCGGCGGAAGGCGGCGGCCCGAAGTTTCTGCCGCCGCGGCTCTTGACCCAGTCTGAATTCCGTTAAGCGCTTTGCTGCTGATGGTAGCGCTGCCGCACTTCCCGTTCCGCAGCCAGCCAGTCCTCGGCTTCGCTGCCGGGTGCGCTTCCGCGCTGCTGGTAGAGTTCGTAGGCCCGGCGCCGAATCTCGTCTTCCAGGTTGATCGGAACCACTCTCCGCTCGGTCTTCACCACTTCCAACTTCTTCCTGGGTTCGGATGCGACTTTGGCTTCCGCCTTCACGGGCGGCATTTCCGCCGCAGCTTGCACATCCTTCTGCGGATCGGGCTTCTGCGCATCCTTCTGGACATCGGGCACGCTGCCCGGAGTGCCGGTAGTGGTTTGCTCTTTGTTAGTGTTGATTTTGCCGCCTGAGGTAGATTTTGCTCTTGCCATATTCGGGTACTCCTTAGATACCTAAATTTAGGAATGAATTGAGTGGTTCGGCGAACCACAAACACCTCGCCCCACAGCGTTTAGGAGAACATTAAACTTTGGTAGCAGAGTTGGCATAAGTATAAACCTTCCGGGGCTGTGGAAACCGGTTTTCTGCAAAGAAATCAGCACCAAAGGCTTTGCTATAATCGAAGCTCTTGCATTCGCGGCTCCGGGGATGGCGCTATCGTCTAGGGGTTAGGACGGAAGATTCTCAATCAGTCGATAACGCAGGGATTCTAGTATTTTCAACGGTTTAGCATTAGGTGAGGTGAGGCAAAAGAGCCAAGATTAGGGCAGCATGGTGACAGCATGGTGACAGTCTTGTTCGCCCCTCGTCCCTTCTTTATCCCCGTGCCTTATCGTACATCCGTACCCTTCCTCCCCCGACAGTTGCTCGATACGATTCGATTGAGGTGAGTGATGACGAGAGCCCTAGCCGCAGTGCTGCTGACTTCGACGTTTGCATTCGCAGGCATTCACGATTCCTGCCACTCACAGGATCATGACGCCCGCACGTTTGCTGTTGCGTACACTGGCGCGGTCATCGACCTGAAGTCCGACGAGACAACCCGTGACGGCAAGCGGGTCTATCAGATGCCCGCACTCAATTACGAGCAGGCGTTCGACGCTGTCTGCAAGGTCATCGACAAGCATCCCGAGTTGTGGGAGCGACCGTCACGAGAAGCAGTCGCGTTCGCAGTCGGTGCTCTATGGGAGCGGAAGGATTAGCTCTGCCGATTTCGGGCTCGTCAGGCGTTGGGGTGTATGCGAATCGTCGCAAGACCCGACGTGGGCTGCTTTAACGTTGAAATAGAGGCTGGGCTTGGACGAGGCGGGCGGAGAATGGTGCGAATCGAGTACGCGAATACATTGCATGAAGCAGAAGAAATGGTTCGCACGATAGAGGCGCGCTGGCGGGAGCTAAACCAGAGAGCACAGCAATTGGATGGTTTTTGTCGCATTTGTGGAGCTAGACGCGGCTCGTGTTGCTGCTGATAGTTCGATCCGCTCCGTGGGGAAAAACGTTGCCCGTGCCGATTTTAGGCTTGAGGGGGACGAGCCGCTGTCAGTCCGTGCAGCGGCTTGTTATTTGCATCGTTGTTCACGAAGTCACGTGGGCGTTGTCGATTTCCGCCCGCTTCAGGATTTTCAACTCAGTCAATTCGAGCGCGTCGATCACAGCTATTCCAGCCCAAGCAAATCTTGTAAGCAACGTTCCGCGATTCGATCGGCGGTTACGAGCGTAGAGTCTTTGCTGTTGAAAAAGCCGAGTTCAGAGCCGCCCTTAGGTTTGATTTCTATCTGGCGCGACTTCATATCTGCGGATGAAAAAAGACCGTTCACGGTTATGGTGTAGCGTTGAGGGTCAAAGACAAGGGTAATCTTCGTGAGCGAATCGGAGTCCCGAACAATCACAAGCGTATTGTTACCCTGTCTGCTTGCCTTCAATGTTGTGTCCGTACCTTCGGCGGTAAATTCCGTGCATCTCGTCGCAACGGTGTCGCACAACTTATCCCACATTTGGGGAGCATTAAGTTTTAGATTCTCGTTGTCGAGTATAGCTTTTTGGTTTCTCGCGTGTTCTTCCTGTTTAATTCTTTCATCTCGCTCTTTCTCAAGTCGCGCCTTTGTCCTAAAGCGGTCTGCCGTTGATTTTGACCAGTCAGACATATCTTCGATACCCCTGCTTTCACTCGACATTGTGAAAGAGAAGTGTAGCTCACATTTCATAAATCCCGCCAATCTTCCCCCTGTATTCGCTAGAGCCGAACAGATAGACCCCACTCTTTAGTTCAGGTTTCATCGTCACCCCCCTCTGGCTTCCTAGATCAAGCCCATCTGACTGCGCCATGCGACATTCATCGTCGCCTGTCTGTCCGCATTTTCCTGTCGCTCACGTTCAATGAGTTCTTCCTGAACGGAGTGAATATCACGTCGCTTTTTCGGTGCGAGATTCAGGTCGTGATTGACCGCAAGCGCCGCGCGACAGAATCGCAGTAGTGGCGTGTCATCGACTTGCGCTCGTTCGATGACGCTCAACAGACTCTGCTCCGTCGCGTAAGTCCTGAGGTACTCTCGATATTCGCCCTCTTTGATTTCGACAGCTTCACAGACGAGTGACGCCGCATCTGGACTCAGTTGTTGGATAGCCCGAATCGCAGCCTGCTCTTTGACCGAGACGACTCTCGCGAGAAACCTAAACGCCGTGCTCAGCGTCGCGTTCTCAGCGCGAATCTTGAGATGTTCTGGATCGGTCGCCACACGGGTGACGATCTCGCATTTGTGATTCTTGAGCGCGGCATTCTGCGCGTCGAGTTCCGCGATCCTGCGTGCATCATCTTCCTTCTGTGCGATAGCAGCGGCGTGCTCATCCTGCAGGGTCTGATTCGCCTCGTCTTTGTCCATCTCTTGAAGTCGAAGCAACACTTCCGATTGACGCAAGAGCGCATCGACTTTCTTCGCGGGCTTCATTTGTTTATCTTCAGCCGCTTTACCTAGCTGATCGATAACTTTCTGAAGTTGCCGTCTGAGCGACTTCCTGCGATAGCGTTTTTCCGTTTCAGCGGTGTCGGTCGTCTCGTTCTGCGCCTCGTCTTGTTGCTCTTGCGATTCTTGGTTTTCCATGTGCCCTGCCCCCTAATCACTTCCATCTGCGATCTCTCCGCAGTCGATCACAACAACGTCGAGTTCCTGTTGCAGCCGAGCTATCTCGTTTCTCTTCGCCCTGATGATCGGATCAGGTTTTTCAGGCGCGGGTTCCTGTGCGCCCATCGCAGCGAGTTCCGCGAGACGCTTCGCGCTCAATGGTGCTGAAAGTTTTTCGCGCAGCGCATCTATCACCGCGACTTCTTCACGCGTAGGGGCTAAGCAGATCGGCGTGGGTGTGCGCCACGTCGGGCAAAATGATGAGATCGAAATTTAAGACGCCGCGTTCCTGTGCGATTTGAATCGCCCTCTGAAGCAGATGAGACTGAAGCATCTCGTTCCCCTCCAGCCTCGCTTCGATGACTGCTGAGTTATCTATCTGAATTTTCATATTGCTTTCCTCCTGCGTCTCGACGATCTTCCCGTCGAATATTCGGCTCCGACCAGTCAATCTCTCCGATTGAATCGGGGAGCCATATTTTCGGTAATCTAACTTTCAGGTGTTCCTGCTTTCCAGTGACTTCGCCGCGACCCCCGTGCTGTCGCTCACGAGTTGTACGGGATGCCGTTCACGCTAGGGTCTACTATCGGGGGCTGAGTGTTCGGCGCTGCATTCGACCACGGGTTGGCTGAAGCGCCATTCAACACGACGGGATTCGAGAAGTTGACTGTAAGGGTAGCGGGCGGGCGAGTCGTATCGCGATGCGGTTGAACGCCCTTCGTTGTCGCGGACACCGTGACCTTTGCAGCGGGTGTAAACATCGGCGCATCAGACTCAGAAAGGGTCGTGACGCGATAGACGTAGAATGACCCCGACTGTACCGTCGTATCGGCGTACGTTGTGACGCCCGCCGCGACGAGCGCTAGCGTCTGAAAATTTGTGGGGCTGACATCCGCGCTGGCTAGGGGGACTGATCTCTCGATCTGACAGCCGTTGTTCTCGCCGTTCGTCCATGCGAGATCAATCTCGTTGATCGAGATAACCGTTGCAGTCAGGTTGCTGACGCTTGCGGGTGCGAATCTGCTCATGATGTTCCTTTCAGTTGTTACTTTGTAAACGGTTAGGCTGAACCGTTCCCGTGCCGCTGGAGCGAGGTTTGTAACAGATAAGTGCTCCAAGGTCTTAACCCACAGGACACGGGAAATCTGCAAAAACCGCGCCTGTAAGTCCTTTAATTCTCAAGTGGCTGGAGCGACGATTTTTGATTATCTGTTTCACGTAGCCCGTTGCCCCGCCCATATCGCACGGCGCGGATTCGGCACTTCGTGGAACACAGCCGAGCGTCGGCTCTTTTGGCGAGGAAGGGCTTCCCACACTGGGCGCAGTTCCGCCACGTTCTCCGAGGCTTGTTGATTGCGGTCGGCACAATTCCCGCCGTCGAGTCTGACGCGGTCGGCTGAGATACAGCCGTCATCTTCGACGGAGCGCACTGTTCGTCAATCCATTTGTCGAGTCCGACTTCGCGGATACGACGCTGGTGCTCGATGCTCAGACCGTTGATGTCAATCGCGGTAGAAAGTTCCATCTCTCCTCCACATTCACGCCCAATAGAAAAGCCCCGATACTCTGGGGCGATACCCTTGGGACGACGGGCTTCACTATCGCTCAAGTGATTGAGCGACCCCGAGGGTTGAATCTATCGCGGCTATAATCGCAGCGACATCATCCCTCGTATAGACCGTTCGGAGGGGTTGCTGCCACTTCGCACGAAACTCCTCAACTTCCTGCTCCGTCAATTTGCGTTTGTTGCTGTTCATGACGATAGTCCTTTCATCACCCGCGAGAGAATCCTGCCATTCGGTTGTCGAAGGTCAGGGTTAGTCTCTAAAAAACGACACAGGCGATTATGTTGTCCAGATAGTTCCGAACTGCTCAGCAATGCCTTGGCTCTGCTGTATCCCTCTTCAAGGATGCATTCCATTTCTGGCTCAGTTCTCAGCTTCTTGATTCGCTCTTTGAAGTCCGACACGTCCATCTTCCAATAAGACGCCCCCGCTAGATGCGGATGGGTCAATTCCTGAGCCGCCCTCCCGCCCATGAGAACGGTAGCAACGTCTTGTAACCTCTCGTCGAAATCAGGGGCGTTGGGGTCTAATCGGTTCCAACCGATTTCAGTCGAACCGCCCGTCGCGCCGTCCGCCGAAACGATGATTGCTTCAATGACGACGTTGCGTAATTCATAGCCGAAGTGCTCGGCTAGTACAGCGTGACCCGCTTCGTGTGAGATTGTTAGCCCCCGAATCCTCGGGGCATACCGCTGAAGTTGCTCGTTGTCGGACTCGCCACCAAGGGGCGTCACTGTTTGCCCCGTTCATCGAGCCAATCTTCGAGCGCAATTCTGATGACGTTTCCGAGCGTTCTGCGCTCGTCGGTCGCTATCGCTTCAAGCCGCTCTCGAATCGGCACTGGGAGCCTGACGCTCGTTGCGACAGTCCCGTCGTCTGGTTTGCTGCGATCTTTGCTCATGTGGACAGTGTACTACGGGGCATCCGTTGTCCACAGGTTACGACGACGGTTACTTTAGTGCCGCTTGTCATTCATTGTGTGACACTGTAAGATATCCTCATGAGCACAACGTACCGAAGACGCGACAGAGACTTTGAGAGCAAACTTGCAGCCCGTCGCGACGCGCTGCGCGAAACGACTCTGACCGCTGACGAACAGGGTCGGGTCGTTCTGTCCGCCCTGCCTTATTTGCTGTTTCCGAGCACCGACTGTGCAGAGCAGTTCGTGCGCCGCGTCCTGATGCAGCGGGGACGACAATGACCAACGAACAAAAGAGTCGATACGACACAGACCGATGGTTTTTCCGAATCTGTTGGGGGATTATCTGCATCGTCGGGATGCTCGGATTGTTCGGTCTTGACCCCCTGATGCTTTTCAAGCGGGAAACTCGCATCATCGTGATAGGTCTTTTAGCGCTGGCAGCAGGAGCCTCTTGGCTCAAATCGACCGTCCGCGCAGTTGTCATCGAAGAAGCGGGAAAGGTTGACCCTGATAGCGCCGAACGGTATGTCGCCCGTCTGCAAAAACAACAGGATCAGATTGAAGACGACACTTACTTCGATGAAACTGTCAGCGATGCAGAACGCACGAAGATCACCGAAAGACTTACCGAGGAGATCCGTCAAGCGTGCGCAGATGCAAAACCCCGTCCGTGGTACGCTCCTTGGTAAACATGAAACTCGTCTTCATCTCCGACACACACGGTTGTCAGCCCACTATCCCCGAGGGCGACATTCTCTGTGTCATCGGAGATATGACGCATCTCGGTACGTTCTCCGAGTTCAAAAAGCATGTCCTGTGGCTCAAGTCTCTCAGTCACAGACATAAAATTCTCGTCGCAGGAAACCATGACATCTGGGCTGAGAACCTTTGGCGTCAGGGATTAGAAGACAGGTTGCGGCAGTTTCTCCGCCCTGTCATCTATCTCCGAGACTCAGATGTCACCATCGACGGTATTCGTTTCTACGGTTCACCGTGGATTCCGCCCTTCGCAGGAGCGTTCAATCTTTCGTCTGATGAACTCCGAAAGAAATGGGGCTTGATTCCTGCCTGCGATGTCCTATTGACCCATTGCCCGCCGCACGCGATTCTTGACGGCGGGAAGGGATGCCCCTATCTCCAAGACACCGTATTCAAACTGCGCCCGAAGATTCACGCCTTCGGACACTGCCACGAGAGCGCGGGGATTCTCGTCAGAGACGGGACTCGATTTCTCAATGTCGCAAATTCACCGAGAGCAGAGGAGATGTGATGTGGATACCACTTTGGTTTATCATCGTTGTGATCTTCGTCGCGGTCTTCGTGTGGGAAACGCTGTTAGATTCTGTCCCTGACGAACTTTTCTTTTCAAAATATAATCCCCTCATTTGGATGGCGGCTCTAGTCATATATCCGTTCATCAGGATAAGCGAACGTCATCTTCCCCGAAGTGAACGGACGCCTTTCTTCTAACTATTTGGTCAACTCGTAAGCCGCTCCACCTAGTATCCCCGCCGTCGTAATCACACGTGGTGCGTACTTCGCCAGCATCTTCGCCCACTGCTGGGCTTTCATCGCATGGATGCCTTCTCTCTGAGCCTTGTACATATCCTTCATCAGAGCGTCAGCCCCATCTTTGCCGAGGGCTTGCTCAAGTCGAGAAGACCCGAAACGTGTGTCGTCCTGCATCTTCTGAAGGGCTTTGATGGCGGAATCGACGTTGACTGTTTCTTCAGTGCCGTACTTCAAATTACCTTTCACGATGTTCGGATTCTTAAACACCTTCCGTTGTAAGTCTTCTAACGCCCGAGCCTGTTTCCAGTGGTCATTCGCGGTATCAACTGCATCCTTGTCGATGCCCTTCGTCTGTTTGAGGTTCTCAAACATCTCATTCTGACTCGTCTCGATCTCGGACTTTTGCTGTTCGAGTTTCTCGATCTGATCGTCGTCGATACCCGCTTCGCCATCAACACCCCCGATGAGAGTGTCGAGACGTTTGTTGATCTTGTCGATGTTATTTGAGTACTTCTGAAACTGCCCACCAGAAGCCGCATCCAACTGACGATAGATGCCCTGACCTTTAGCCTCAATCGTTTTGATTGGATCTTCTAGCGTCGTACGAATCCCAGCGGGTATCTCTTTCGGTGCCTCTGTCGGTGCCTTCGCAACAGATTTTGTGACTGCTGGGCGAGGTTCTCCGTTCCCCGCTCTGACCGCCGTTTGTTGTTCGTCCGTCTTCAGGATATCTTCAGGCGTTCGGTTGATTCTTTTCAGGAATTGATCGGCAGTAATCTCCTGCTCTGTTGTCTTGCCAGCGGCGTCTGTGTAATTGATAGTGAACGGCTCATCACCCTTTCCAGCAGTGACGAGTTGCGCCGCTCGATGTTGACCATCGACTGCAACAGGATTGCCGTCACTGTCCACCTTTAGCATAGGCGGATTAGCATCTTCCGTTACAACTGTCGGGCGAGCCGCTGCTGTCTCACCCGCTGCCTTTGGAGCGTTGCGAAGGGCTGTTTGCGCTTGTGGCTGTGCGATCTTCTCGCCCTTGAGAATCTGCTTGAATATTCCAGCGGGCTTAGAAACTGTAGCGACTTCGGCTGTTGGAGTTTCTTCAGCGGCAATCGCTGGGGCAACCGTAGCGGGGGCTTCCGCTTCCATCGTCGCGCCTCGACCGCCCGCTGCCAACATCGCAACATTGCCCGCAACTTGCGTCAAAATGTTCGCCGTCGTCTCAGTTGGGTTTTTCTTGTAATCTGCTATCGCCTTTTCAAGTGCCTGATGCGCGGCGTCCTGTTTTTTGGCTTGATCATTAGCCGCAGAAATGGACTCCCACACGCTATGACCCTGTGAACGGGCGTTCTCGTAAGCCTGAATCAGCGGATACGCCTTCTTGGTTGCATCGTACAACTGAAACGGCGGAAGGGTTTGCTTGACGAGGTTCTCGACCGTATCGATTGGATGGAACACAGGCTGGAGTAAACTTTCCGCGCCTTTTCCAATGCCGCTCAGAATCGGATGTTGCTGCTCACGACGTGCGAGAGCAGCCGCTGCGCCTTCAGGAGTGTTCTCGTCAGATGTCGCTGCATAAACATTTCTTGGATTCTGCTGTCCTGCGGGTCCGACATGCTGAGTCGGCGATTCGCTTGCAGCCGACTCGCCTTGCGAAGTCTGCTCTCTCTGAATTTCAGCGGCGGCTTGTTCCAATATCGAGCCGCTTTGCGACATCGACCCTGATGCCGTCACAGTCGGAGTGGGCTGGGTCTGGGTTGGCTGAGTCGTCTGTGACATTTCCTGTGCTGCTTGATCTAAAATTCCCATAAAATTCCTCTTTCTTAAAATCGTGAGCATCGCAGGGAGGATGGGCTTGGTGATCTGCGATGCTCGGGGAGGAATCACCAAGCATTTTCCTTCGATCTAAAATGGGGGCGAGTTGACGCCCCCGTAGGGAATCTTGGAAGACTCCGCACAAAAAACTCTAATACTCAACTTGGGTGATCGGAACTTTCAACAGCCGCTCTTGTCGCTTAAGTTCCTGACGACCTTCGTATGTGTTCGGCGTGATCTCAATCAAATCGTCGAGGATTTCACTGGGGGTACGGAGTGTCTCTGGTAGCGATCCGAAATTGATGCATGCCCTGCGGGCTTGCGACCAATCACGCAAGGAGCAAAAGGTCAAATTTCGGTTTCTCATCACCGCGATAAGCGCGTCGATCTCCGATTGAGAAAAGACGTAATGAAATTCTCGTTCAATCGATGCACGAAAGAGTTCAAAAGCAGCGGCTGCCTCTGACTGCATCGACGCCATTGCTGCTTGGGCGATTTTTTTCGCTCCTGATCTGCTGAACGTCGATTCACGATTGAGCACGTCATCAAAACTTTCAGATGCGACAGGCGCTTCAACAGCCTGAGGCGCGATCCGCGTCCTTGAGACATCTCTGTCGTTGAGCGCGTTCAGGTCGTCCGCGTAGGTAAAGAGCGCTTGCCAGTTGGAAGCATCCATCCAATTGATACTGCGATACCGCGCTTGCTGTGCAATGCGTCGCAACTTTGTCCGACCGTCGTCTGTGATGCGGATGCCCTCGTCTTCTAACTTGAGCACGATGGTGTCTAGAGCATTCGTGATTCGCACGCGGACAACTTCTATCGAGATAGGTGCACCGTTCTCGATTACGTCTTCATCTGTGATCTGTGTGCAGCGGCTCAGAAGATCGTCTGATGTTCCCGCCAACAGAGCAGCCGCGTGCTGGGCGCGGAGTGCCCTGAGCGACTCCGTCAACTGCGCCTCTGCCTGTCTGACAGGCGCGAGTGCTGCGTCTTCGCGTGCTTTCTGCTCAGCCGCTTGCTGGGCGTCATATTCCCGCGTGAACGATCTGAGCGTTTCCCGTGGTGCCGACTGCGCAACTTGCGTGCTGGGCATCACTAGAGCTTCGATTCTAGAAAGGTTCTTATTCTTTCGTGACATGTTCTCCTCCTTCACTCTGCAACCTTTTTACCCGAGCAGCAATTGCCTCATCAGAGTACTGTTCCGCAAGAGTAGTACTTGGTGGAAGGTCTGGTATCCCCCGACGCATCTCTGCTAACTTCTTCTGTTCTTCAAAGTCAATGTTTTCAGGTAGCGCAACGCCTCGCACTTGCCCGTTTACAATCTCAAACTGGTAATCCATGTGGCTCCTTCCTACTTCGATGCTGCTTCACGTACGGTCTTGAGTGCGATAGGATAGGCGAAACTTTGCCGAGTCATCTTCCACTCACGGACTAATGCAAGCACGGCTTCGACTTCGGGTGCCGTCGCATCAGCAAGACTGCTGCGGATGTCTGCTTTTATCAAATTCTCAGTGGCGATTCTTAAGTTCTGCTCTTGCAATTCCTTCGCCCGCCTCTCTCGCTCAGCCGCATCTTCTGTCCGTCGTTGGTCATCAATGGCACGGGCAGCTTTCACTCGGGCGGCTTCTGCGGCGATGCGTTCCTCTTTGGTCTTCGCATCACGCTGGTCACGGTAGATGTCCGCCCAGTACTTGCCGTACAGCCTGACTTCTTGCTCGTAGAGCGTTTCCTGCTTCGATGCTGGGTTCTCTATCGCCGCACGCTGGCGATCACGAACACGCCCCGTATAAACAGGGCTGGCACAGCCGCCCGATGAACTCGGAACGCTGGGCGCTGTCGGCTCGCTTTTTGTGACTGGCTTACTCTGTACTGCACAGAGCGCGGCTAGCGCATCTTTGCGATTTGGCATCGCTTCCTCCGTTTAAGTTCTGATTGAACAATCGCATCCCAATTTCCGATGTCTCTCGAATGATGCAGAAATAATGAACGCAGACTGAAGGACACCATCTTGCGGCGCACTGGTGCTTTCAAAATCACATAGAGTCTGGTGCGTGGCGCGAGTCCCCTGAGCGCAAGACAGTACCAATCGACTGGGCTCTCGTTCAACTTTCCTGCTCGGGCGATAGCGAAATTCCAACGCCCGCTGCTCGTTCTATTAGCGACCTTCACTTCGATAGTCTGATGTGCTGTCTTGACATCAAACGGGCTTGTTCTTGTTCCGATTACTTTGCACTTCACGCCTCGTGCTTTCAACGCAGAGGCAACAGCATGTTCTGTTCTCTTCCAATCTGCTCTCATCCCCTTCTCATTTCCGAACGACCTTTCCCCCTCCCAAAAGAAAGTTCTTTTACGTTACTTCCCGCGCCCGTTTTGCCACGTGGGCGATGTCCACTGTTGACCGAGCGCCGTGCGCGTTCTTCGGACTCGGCTGAGCAGAGATGAATGAACTCTGCAATACGATCTGAGCAAGATGCTCAACTCGTCTCTGTCGAATTGTTCCCGCAGAATCTTTGCGTCTTCACTCGGAATATCGAGCGTCACGACCGTGCGACTCTGCGATGCATCAATAGTGAGCAGCGACTCTTCCCCGTAGAGATACAAGAGCGCCGCGCAAAACTCGATGTCATCCGATTGATAACCATCATTCATTCAATTTCCTTTCCGTCCGTTTTCTCCTGCTCGATTTCACGTTCAAGTTTCCAAATCTGCTGATCGAGCAATTCAGGTCGCCCGCCGTCTGCGATACTGCGACGATGCTGACATTCCAACAAGGCGACATGCGACGGGAAGACATCGCGCACATCGCGCAGCGCACAGCACTCCGCGCAAAACAATCGTGTCTTGCGTTGCAAAACCGCGTGACGGTTGATGTTTCGAAGTAACTCGCGCAGCACGTTGAGGGCGGTGCGCGGGCGATCATACGAAGGTCGGTTAACCAGATTCGATTTGAAGCCCGCTGCGTCGTGCATAATCCCCCTAGAAATTGCGGGCGATAGGTGACGATGCATCTCCCTCGCCCGCCATACCGCAGTGACGCGGCGTCTTCGCGTTGAGCGCGGCATGGTGACCGCTGCGCGAATGTCAATGTACGTAAACAGGTCAAACACAGCCTGCTCAGTCCCCTCTCACCTATTAAACGGGTAGGCGTTTTCCACTATCCCGTGCCCGCGCCTGTGCCATCCTGTGGTCGCTCTGCGGTATTCCAGCCGAGTTGGGCAACATCCCATGCGGTCTGGGTCGGATTGAGTGCCTTCGTGTTTGGGCTTGCGCCTTTCGGGGCGACTTTCCGTGCTGGGACTCGTTCGTCTACGGTCGATGGGTTTGAATTAGGAATCCCGCGATTGCCCGAATTCTCAGGCAGGGGCAACATCGGCGCGAGTTCCGCCCTGTGCCATTCCTTTGTGAAGAAATCGAGCAGAGCGTGATGCGCGACTGTGCCGAGCCACGCGCTCACTTTAAATCCCGTGTCACGGTAGGTCACGGCTTTTTCCGAGATTTTCGCCCAGACGAGCGCGTGAAGTTCCTGTTTGAAATTGTCGTCAGTGATATTCCTCCGACGACAGGCGTCGTGGACTTTCATCCAAATGACTTTGTCGTGCTGCCTGTGCCATGCGAGAACAAGTTGCGCTGTCGATTCAAGTCGGGAGATGACTGCCTGATTCGCCTCGCTCAATCGATCCGCGAGTTGACAGGACGGGCATTTTCTTTTCTCATCGGGGATACTGTCGTTTGTCGAGCGCTCAAAATACTCGCCACAAGCGCAGCGCAATTCCCAAATGATACCTCTGTCATGTGCGACTCGCAGGGAGTCACCCCAAACAGAGCCTATCGCCCAGCGTCCTGCGGGGATGGGCTTCGCCTTAGGACGGTCGGACACCCTTTTCCAACCATCGATAATCGATTTCAATTCGTCAAGCGTGTTGGACTGGCTTAACTGATGGATTCGGTCGAAGTATCTCGGGGCGTCACACAGGATATTGACGGCGTAGTGCGCGGCGCGGTAATAGACGGAGATGGTGTCATGCAACTGTCACCCCGTGATCGGCTTTCTCCGAAATTTCTTCCAACCGTTCCTTCACACAACGGCGAATAGGGCTGTGCTGTACTTTCACGATCAGGAACTTTCGCACAGTCATCAGGGCGTTCAGAAAGTCCCCCGCACACGAATTGAGTTCAACGTAATACGGATTCGAGCGACTCCATGAGTCACCGTCGAAATCAAGACTCGGCTCTCCACGGAGATTAAGACGCCAGTTGCCCCATGTATCCCTGTGCGCGGGCGCTGGGATTGAATCGCAAAAATCACGAAGATTTGCGATTGTCATAACACGTCTGCCCTGAGGGTGCGCCGCATCCCATTTATCTTCAGCCGCTTGGACACGCTGTCTGTATTCGGTCATTGCGCCCCCTGAGTCGAGTTCACTGGTAGCTCACTGGCAGTGAAGTTCACTACATTACTGTGTGTGCTTGGTAGGTCACTGAATAGAGCACTGAGTTCCTTTGCCCAGAACCATGCAACTCGCCCGCTCGGGAGTTTCGCTCGACGCGCTTTTGCCCCGATTCCGCGCATTGCCGTGCTGACAGCCCGCTTCCAGTCGATAGCCGTGCCGCAGTCCACTCCTGCCTTGATACAGGCTGCGCGAAGATGATCATTGACCTGATTACTCAACAATTCCCCGTCCCACGGAAGTTCTTGTGCTGCAACACGTAACACGTCGAGACGAGTAGTTAAAATATTCGAGTTCACTGGTGAGTTCACTGGTGAGTTCACTGGTGCAAGTTCCCGTTCAGCGTCTCTCATCTGTGCTCGGCTGATCCATAAATTACCGATTCGCAAACGGTTGACGATGCTCTGGACCGCCTTATCTCGCGCCTCGTCCCCCTCGCTGTACGGTTCACAGACTCCTGTCGCTATCAGAAGCATCCGTTCGATCAAAGCCTTCGGGATTCCTCGCGTTGACAGTTCACCCGCGAGGCTCTTGAGGAATCCATTTCGATATTCCTTTGGGACAAGCCCCCCGCCCTTCGCATCAATAGAAAGCACGTCCTTCGTCGGGTCATACTCAAAGAGGGCGACCTTGCGCTCTGTCTCTGCCGCGATGAGGGCTTTCTTTAGTTGCAACCTGAACGCGGATTCGGATGCACGATTGACAGCCTCTTCCGAACGGAACCGTCTGTATTCTTTGAGAACCCAATCAACTAGCCAGTCAGGCACGTCGATGACAGGAGCGTCGTCAGTGATCGTGTATTGCTCGTCGATAAATATTCCTGACCCTTTCGGGAATTCGATGTGCCGACAGCAACCCGCTGCGACAACAAATCCCCCACCGCCACAACCTTTGACATCGAAGAGATTCGGGACTTTGCCATCGGCGTCCTTTGGCATTGTGAAGTCGCGAATACCCGTCATCTCAGTCTTCCATTGCGCAACAGAGAACGGAGTTTGTCGGAAGCACAGATGTTTCTTCCACGGCGCGGTCTTCGGTCGTGACGACGTGGTCAGGGTGCGGGATAGCACGTGCCCAGTGTCGCGGAAAATTCGGTCATCGACCGACTCATGATCGATGTCGAGCCAAAAGGGATGTCCGACGCCCTTAGTGCTCACGAGTCCGACATCATCATGAGGATAGTCGTAGGCATTCTGTGTCGCGATTGAAAGATTTTTTGCGGGATGTTTGTTGAAGTCGTTGAAGCGGGGATGCTTCGCCATCGGCTTGACAGGCGTCGTGAAGAATCCTCGACGCTGCCACTCCGTTGCGACAGCAAGGTAGTCTGTTTCTGTTTGGATATTCATGTCTGTTTCTTTCTCGGTATCAATTACCAGCCGAACTTTTGCGCGTGTTCTGCAAGAGCCTCGGCAACTGCAATCGTGTCCTGCGAGTTCAAACTTTGCAGGATGACGTTCTGTGACCGTCGTGTGACAGTCGAGTTATCGTGTGATAGTTTTCGCAGCGCGAGAACCTGTGTCAGTGCTTGCTGCGCGTTCGTGCTCAGTGTCTGTGTCATTTGTCTCCTAAATAGAAAAACCCGCCGACGGCTCTTGTGAGCAGCATTTTCGGCGGGCACGGTTCCAACGCAGCCTGAGAGTGCGTCAGATGTCAAAATGAAATTGGGTCAAGCGTTCTCAGGCGATTGACGGAACCGTGTACTTCTTGCGAAGCGGATGCTGTTTGGATTTTGCAGAGCCGACGCGCCCTGCTACGTCTTACAAAAATCTACGTGCCATCGTCGGGCTAAGTTCCCGAGCGGTCTTGCGGGAGAAAATTGTCTGTTCTTCCTTACTTTTAGAATAGCAAAGAAATGGCGAAGGTGTCAACTGAAATCGACTGGTGGACTGATGGACTTTACGTCGTATATTCGTAGACGACCGAGCCATGCTGAACAAAGCCCTTGACATCATTCTGTACCGTTAGGGTCTTTTCAGATACTCATCAAGGGAGATTCCAACGGATGAAGTACTGGTGAGCTTTTTTCCTTTTTCTCCCCTTGTTATAGTAAGAACGCTCGGGGACGGCAGTTCTTGCAGGAAATATTTTCACGCCCTTCGGTCGCAAGACCTCAGATGCGGTGCTTCCTGCTTTACAAGATATACGAATTTCTAAAAAAATTTTAGAGCGATATCCAAACACCCCCACCCTCTTTTGGGGAGCTTCCCGCCTATAGTCTGGGATTTCCGAATCAAGGACGCAGCGCTCTGGCGTCGCCCCGCCTGCGAGCAGCGACCGACCTACCGAGATCCCTCGGCGGTGCCACCTCGCTAGGATCTCCATTGACACCCCTATTTTTCAGGGGTACCTTACGCTCACTGTCTGCGTACCCCTAAACTGCCCCCCGTGCTGCGCGTTAGGGGCGGGGACGCAGCGCAGAGCGCACGGAAAGCGGTCAGAATGCGGTCAGAATGCAGTCGCGGGGCGGTCGGGATACGGTCGTTAAGCGGGGTCAGAGCGGGCTGTTTCATAGCCAAGGGCAAGAGATCGTGTATCTTCCGTCCTAATATAAGCCGTTTATTTACAGTCTGTTGAAATGGCATGTCACCGCGATTGTCACCATGCGATGGGCGTCGTCGAGCGTTCAGTTGTTTCTGTCAAAACTGAAATGTGAGAAACATCACACTGAAATGGCGCTGGGCGTAGTCCACGACGCTCTATGCTGCGCCCTTTTTTGCGCTGAGCGGGTGCGCCTGAGTCTGTGCGCTAGCCCTGCCTTGGTACTTGTATATCAATAGATTGACGGAGTCGTCTGTTTCCCTCTCACGGGGATTCTATTCGTGTGGCCCGATTTGCCCGAACTTCACGCTACCTATTTCGACAGCCCACGCCGTCGAAGTTCGTCATGTCGTTCGTTTGTAGCCCGACGTTCGGCTTCGTAATCCACGACGGGCAGGGACTCGGGAACGCCGCTCGGCTTGACGTTGTTCTCATACGCAGCGAGGTTAGTCAGCCCTCCGATGGCAGCGTGCATTGCGACAATCAGGTCCTCGGGAGCATTCAATTCTCTGGCGATGTCGAGTCCTTGATTGAAAAGGTGACGCATCTCTATTTCTGCTCAAGACTAAGAATACTCGCCTTTCGGGTCGAGACGGGCGCGAATTTCACCACGGTCAGACTCCGTCAACAGCAGACTCTCATCCCACGCATCTCGGTCGTCAATGCAGGATTCATCGTCGATAGCGTCTTGCACCCGCTGAATGAGTTCTTCTGCTGGAAGACCGTCAACTTCAGCCGCTTCGTTTCCGTACTTCGCTACGAAGGCATCTCGCTTCGCTTTGAAGTTGTCACCGCCCTTTTCTAACTCTTCAACATCGAGCGGAAGGATACCAAACTTGCCGATGTCTTCAGGCAGGATGCCGAGTCGGGGTCTGAACTCGACCGCGTGTCGCTTGGCTGGGATTCCGAGAAGGTCGAACATCCTAAAGAGCCGCTCTTGTGCATCGCGTTCGATCTCGTGTCCGTGGGGGTCGTGGTCACCGAAATAAAAGATGGTGATGTTCTTGTGCATGTCGAGAAGGTCTTTCGCGGTTTGATGAATCGCTGTAAAGCTGTTGAACCCATGCAGCGGTCGCAGAACGATGTGATTCTCTCTGCACACATCTTCAAGAAGACTGACGATTGCTTGTTTCTCGACCCAGAGTTCGACATATGCAGCCTGATTCTCCCAGCGATCCCGCTTGTAAATAGCCGCTGCTGTCGATGCGTAGGCTGCGACGTTTGCATACGAGTAGACGCGAAGGGGTTCACGACCGCCGTCGATGATTTTGCCGAGAAGTTCTTGAGGGATACCGCCATCCCAGCGGGCAGCGTTCAACTTTGTGACCATGCTCGTGTAAGACTTCGGGTTGTTCTCGATGACGCCTTTCGAGATCAACTCGTAATAGAGACGCCTGATCGTGAGCGGGTACTTCGACTCGTTGAGAATATCGACAGTTGTCCCAATGATTTCAACGGTCTTTGCTGCTTTGCCGCGCCCCATCACTGCACCCCGCGTTCAGATAGACGGCGGGTGATGTAGGCGTCAAGCGATTGCCGCTCGATCAGGAGCCGACGCCCAGCGATGAACCCCGCGACTTCCTTCGCCCAATAGAGTTCTCTGATGTGCCAGATCGTCGCCCCGCTGTAAGCGGACGCCTGTTTGACTGTGAGAAGACGGGGGACCACAGAAGAAACTTCAGATACAGGAACTACAGATTTTGTTGAAGGCATTCATGCGCCCTCCAACGGTGCATTGCACTTCGTATGAAGCACTCAGCACCTTCCACGAGTCGAAGATTCAGGATTCAACAGCCGTCGTTCTACCTGAATTCCATCGTGAACGCCCCGTCAGCGACATCCATCACGGTAACCTCACCAGTCCTGCGAGGGCTAGGAGAACCTGACCTTACCGCGTCAGGACTACCTTCTCCTAACTCTAGAATCGTTCATCCCGAATTGTGTGTCAACAGAAAAGTGCGTTTCGATCAGCATTCATGCGGGTTTTCGTGCAACATTATGGCAGACATTTCTCCCAAACGTGCATTTCAATCAGCATTCATGCGGGTTTGAGCGTTGTTACATTACGATTCAATTGTTGCAGACTCTACCCCGTTGTCCCTTTAGTAACCACTCTGCAGGGTACTTTCGTGCTTGCGGTGACAGGACAAAAGATGTATAGTGACAGTTGAATCGGGGGATCAAATGAAGAAACGAAGCAACGGTGAAGGCGGTTTGATTCTGAGAGGCAAGACGTGGTGGTGCCAGTTCTACAGTGACGGGAGACAGATCAGGATGAGCGCTGAAACCCATGTCAAGGCAGAGGCGATTGCATTTCTGCGAAAACAGATGGACGGGCGAGACAAAGGCGAGGTCCCCG
The DNA here is from genome assembly GCA_963832755.1 of uncultured Acidobacteriaceae bacterium. GTDB lineage: Bacteria > Acidobacteriota > Terriglobia > Terriglobales > Acidobacteriaceae > Sulfotelmatobacter. The sequence continues at coordinate 547,781 of CAWHVM010000002.1, forward strand.
TGACGGATATCAAGAAACTTCGATACGCTGATCTCCGCTCTGCACTCATCGACAGTTACGTCACGCTGGGCAACAAGAGCCTGAAAGAGCGGGCAGATGGAACAGAGAACATCGCAGGACTCTCAGCCCTCGATTCTTTCTGTCAATTCAAACAGGAGACAAGAGACGGAAAGATTGTCATCACCGACAAGGGCGTCTCCGTCACCCAGATCACTACTGACTTCACCAGTCGATTCGTCAGAGCACGCAAGGCAGATGGCGTCGGCAACGCCGCAATCAACCGCAGTCTCGCTGCATTGCGCCGCATGTTGAAACTTGCGAAGCGGGCAAAGAAGATTCACGACGTTCCGTTCATCGAGTTCCTGAAGGAACCCTCAGCACGAAAGGGTTTTCTCCCTGTGGCGAAGTTCGACGAGTTGCTGCGCCTCTTGCCCACGCATCTCAAGCCGCTGGTCACGTTGCTCTACTATTGCGGAACTCGAATCGGTGAAGCACTTCAGATCGAATGGTCACAGGTCAATCTCGACTCGCGAACTATTCGACTAGAACCTGAACAAACCAAGACGGATGAAGCCCGTGTTCTGCCGCTGCCCCCTGTTCTCGTCACGATGCTCAAAGGAACGCGACGCAAAGAGGGCACGGTCTTTGACGGCACGAATCTCCGTAAAGAGTGGGTGAAGGCTTGTGCAGCGTGCGGGCTAGGCACTAAAATCGAAATCGAAGGCAAGCCGTACGACCCGCGCTATGAGGGACTGACGTTGCACGATCTCCGTCGTAGCGCAGTCAGGAACCTTGTCAACGCGGGCGTGCCAGAACGAGTTGCGATGAGCATCAGCGGTCACAAGACGCGCAGCGTGTTCGACCGATATCACATCGTCTCGACTGAAGATGTCACCGACGCGATGCAGAAGGTTGTCACCGCGTCACTCGCTTCGCGCGACAACGGTGACAGGAAGCCGAGCACGCTACTGCATGGTGACAATTTGGTGACAAAGCCTTCACGCAGTACCCGTAAGTCATTGATGGCGCTATCGTCTAGGGGTTAGGACGGAAGATTCTCAATCTTCAAACCCGGGTTCGATTCCCGGTAGCGCTACCAGTTATCTCCTGCTATCACCTGATTTTCCGATGCTCCCCGCGTTTCGGCCACAAACGGTCAAATCAGGTCTGCCTGGGTGGTGGGGCACAATAGCGGGAAATAGAGGGCACAATCTGAGGCACACCGCCGTCCTGAAAGGAGCGCGATCAGCAATCATACAGATCAAAAAAAGATTTTTCTCCTAATAGGCTTCGATTCCCCTGCCCCTTTCCCCTTTTATTTTATTGCAGAGCGAGGGACTCCACAGACTCGATGACTTGTCCGACGAATTCTGAATTTCAGTCTGGGCAATAAGCGAGACATTCTCTGCTATGAGTTTTCCACTAATTCGCGTTGGCAACGCGGCAAAGTTAATTGTGTTACGAAACCCGATCAGGTCTCGGGCTGCGGCTGGTCCACGGACGATTGTCGGCCTTAATGCCGGGAGGCGCGGTTAGCGGAAGCGCCGGATAAAGAGTGTGTGGCGCTCGGAACGATAATAGCCGACTCCGTAAATGGTGGCCTTGCCCTTGGTGGAATAAATCACCTGGCGGATACGGAGAATGGCCGAACCCTTGGGTAGGGCCAACATCTCCGCGAGGTAAGTGTCGGCGGCAATGGCGTCGATTTCTTCGTCGGCATAGGCCAATTCCACGCCATAGTCGTGCTTCAAGGCGGCGAACAGCGAGTTTCTTCCCAACGAAGCGTTCACCAGTTCTGAAAACTCGGAGGCGGGGAGATAGCACGTCTCCAGGGCGAAAGGCTCCTCGTCGGTGAGGCGGAGGCGCTCGATTTTTACCATGCGGCTGGTGGCGGAGAGGTGAAGACGCGCGGCGATTTCCTGCTCGTCCTCAATGATTTTGGCGACCAGCACGCGGGAGCGCGGGGCCAGCCCGCGGCTGGACATATGCTCGGTATAGCTCATGAGCTTGTTGAAGTGGATTTTGGGAGCGGCGACAAAAGTGCCGGCGCCGCGGCGGCGCTCGACGATGCCTTCGCGCTCGAGGCCGGCGAGGGCGTGGCGGGCGGTCATCAGGCTGACTTTGTGGGACTTGGCTAGTTCGCGTTCCGAGGCAACCGCGTCCCCGGGTTTGAGTTCGGCCGCTTCAATCCGCTTACGAATGGCGTTCTGGATCTTCTTGTAAGCGGGGGTTCCGTTGCGGTGATTTCCAGACATAATTGTTTCCCCAAACTACCGGGCGGCGAACGGGGCTGGCAATTTGGCATCCTGGGGGCGCGCGGGCGCCGAAAGGCTGCGTTTTTCAACACGTCTTGTGCTATATAGCTTATTAAAGTGTTTCTGTAAAGGAAAAACCTCAAAAACTGCGTCGACCGCGGTTTTGGATACGGATCATTGCTATAGAGCGGGACAACCGTGGCCTGCTGCCCGTTGGGCGTGCGGTAGCGTACCGACCCGGGAATACGGGTCATTTTGTGGGTGATTCTCGGTTAGGCGAGGAAGGAAATCGGCCAATCGGAGAACGAGCGGATCCCTGCCCGTGGATCCCAAATCGGGAAAGGCGGGAGTGATATAGAGCATTTCGGGGATACCCTCCACAAGATTTCCACAGGCGAACGCATTTTTCTCTTGACCGTAATGGGTCGTGTGCTATATAGCATAGTGCGATTATATTAGGCGTCGGATTTGTAACGCCCAGGTGGGGATGCTCTCAGGAGGCTGTGCGATGAAAAAAGCAGGGTGTGGCTTTGTAGTTTTACTGACACTCATTGGAATCGTGGGGACGATGACGCCCGCGATGGGCCAGGAAGTGACAGCCGGCATCGTGGGCACAGTAACCGATCCGAGCGGCGCACCGATCAACGGCGCCGCGGTCAGAGCGCGCGACACGGAGCGCGGCACGGTGTGGAACACCACCACCAGCGACGCGGGCGCCTACACCATCACGCGGCTTCCGGTGGGAACCTACGAGGTGAAGGTGACCGCCCCCGGGTTCGAGACTGCGGTCCATCCCCCGTTTGTGCTGGTGCTCAATCAAACGGCGCGCGTGGATGTGCAGCTGAAAATCGGCAAGGCAAGCGAGACCATCGAAGTGACGGGCGCGGCGCCGATACTTCAGACCCAGTCGACTGACGTCAGTACGCTGATCGACGCCAATACCAATGTCAGCTTGCCGCTGGCTTCGCGCGACTACCTTCAGCTTACACTGCTCGCTCCCGGCGTGACCAACGTTGACCCGAATGGCATGCGGTTGCCGAACAACATGCTCAACTCTGGACGGCCGTATATCAACGGGAACCGCGAACAGGCGAACGAGTATTTGCTCGATGGCATCCTCAACAGCGAAGACAAGAACAACGAGGTCGGCTACACGCCGGGCATCGATGCCATTCAGGAATTCAATCTGATCACGCAGAATGCCTCCGCCGAGTTCGGCAACTATCAAGGCGGCGTGGTGAGCGTCAGCACCAAGTCGGGCACCAACACCTTTCACGGAGATCTATTCGAGTTTTTCCGCAACGACGCGCTGGATGCCAACCTTGCCTCCGCTGGATGGACGAAGGGCGTAGTAGGGGACGAGGGCATTCTTGGGTTCAACGCACAAGGCGTGCAAAATCAACCTGAGCTGCGGTACAACCAGTTCGGCGGCGTTATTGGGGGGCCGATCATTAAGGACAAGCTGTTTTTCTTTGCAGATTTTCAGGCCCAACGTGAGGTAAATGCGGGTCCAACTGGCGCCCAGGTTCTAACCGCACAGGCGCGCACTGGAGATTTTGGGCAACTGTGCACGAATTGGGGCGGGACCTTCAATAGCTCCGGGATATGCGGCGGAACGTCGAACGTCCCAACCGGCGTCCCGACACAACTGGTTTACCCTGGCACAACCACGCCGATTCCCAATAATAACCTGGCTACCGCAGGGTTTACGGTCGACCCCGTGGCCGCGGCCATATTCGCCCAAAGTAAGTACTATCCTTTGCCCTCGGTCAACACGCTCATCGCGAACAACATTTTTTACAACAGCGGCAACGATCTGAACAACAACCAGGGCGATCTGAAGATTGATTACAACCCTTCGCAGAAAGATCACATCTTCGGACGCTGGTCGCAGATGGACCTGAACAATCCGACCTTCACGGGCTGTGTTTTCTGTAATGCGGGTGCAACGGAAGGTAGCGACGAGCCAGTCAGAAACGCGGTGGTCGACTGGACCCACGCGATTACCCCTAGTCTGTTGAACGAAGCCCGGTTTGGCTTCAATGCAGTCCGATTCTCGTCGAGTGAAACCCCAACCTCTTCGCTGGGCGACATCAGCCAGACACTCGGCATAGCGGGGGGGAACCTTCAGGAACCGGGATTGGTGCAGTTGAACATCACTGGCAACAACGGCGGGTCGGCCGGCTTGGGATTGCAAAATCTGATTCAGATATTCCACTCCACTCAAGGCCAGTTCGAAGATAACGTGATCTTCACCCATGGCCGCCAAACAATCAAGACCGGATTTCAGTTCGCCCGCGAACGACAGGATTACATTTATCAAGGGAACAATGGGGCGTTGGGTTATCTCGGCCTGGGCACGGCAACGAACTCGGGTCTGGCCGACTTCTGGTTAGGCAACGTTGCGGGTGGATCCGGGTCTCAGCGGGATACCGGCGGCGTGGTAAGCAATCCTGCCAAACTCCGGGGAAACGTCTACGGCATCTACGTGCAGGATGACTGGCGCGCCACCAACACTTTTACGGTGAACCTCGGCCTGCGCTTCGAGGATCACACTCCCCTTTACGAAACGGATAACCGGTCGGTCAACTTCGGTCTCTACACGGGAACGATCTATACCGCAACCGGCATCGATGGAACCACGAAGTTCGGCAATCAGGCGCTTTACAACAACTACACCGGTATTGGTGATTTCCTGCCCCGAGTCGGCTTTTCCTGGGCTCCAGAGATCTGGCATGGCAAAACCGTAATCCGGGCAGGGTTCGGCATCTCTCAATTTGTGGAAGGCGGGGGTAGCAACGAAGAACTTACGCTGAACCTGCCGTTCGGCATTCTGCAGCAACAGGCCGCGGGTGGGATTGGAACGCTCTCGAACGGTTTCGGGGCGACCACCAGCACCGAGTGTCCCGGAGGCATCAATCTCGCCTGCTACGAAGGCGGAGTGCGACTGAGGATATTTGACCAGAACTTCAAGCCCGCGATGGTCAATCAATGGAACTTTACGATCCAGCAGCAGCTGACCAACTCATTGACGTTCCAGTTGGGCTATGTGGGCCAGCGGGGCGCACACCTGCTCAACTTTGAGGATGTGGCGCAGTCGGTCCCGTTAGATGCAGCAGGTAAGGTTGCTGGGGCTGGCGACCCCATCGTGACTCGAGTTCCGGGGCCGTTTCTGGGCGGCGGAACAGCCGGATCGCTGTATCTGGCAGACAACCCGCAATTCAACGTTCCAAATTGCGGCACAGCGGGTAACCCGGTGTGCGGCGCCGAGACCCTTGCTGGAGCCAATATGTCGAACTCTGACCAGAGTTACAATGCGCTCCAGGCGGTGTTGCAAAAGCGCATGAGCAATGGTTTGGAAGCGCAAGTCGCCTATACGTGGTCGAAGTGCCTGAGCAACTCGCCGGGATACTTCGGCACCGGCTGGGGCAGCACGCAAGCCACGAGTTCGGGGGGACAACCTGGCTGGGAGAACGACTACAATCCGCGTTTAAATTGGGGGCCGTGCTACTACGACCAGAGAAGCATCCTGACCAGTTACGTCACCTACGCACTGCCATTTGGACACGGTAAGCAGTTTGGCCATGATATGAATCCGGCGCTGAATGCGGTGCTGGGAAACTGGGAGATCGGCGCAATTGTTACCCTGCACAGCGGAAACTCTCTAACCTTTAATAACTTCGGAGGCTGGAGCGGAGACGGCGGAAACGCGGACAACACCAACGGCATCGACCCTGAAACACTAGCTGGGCTGCCAGACTGCAATGGTCCAGTCAGGATTCTAAACCAAAGAGTGGCCGGCACGAGCGGTTCGCCTGGCTATATTCAGTATATTGACCCTTCCCCCAACAACGTCAGTCCGGCTGTCCCGAATACGTTCGGCACATGCACTCCGGGCAACGCTCGCGGTCCGGCGTATGAGGATTTTGACTTGAGCCTGCACAAGGACTTCTTGATCACCGAAGGCAAGCGACTGGAATTGCGCGTGGAGGGTCTGAATGCGTTCAACCATCCGGTGTGGAACTTCTTCGGTGGACCTGATGACGGTTCGTTTGATCCGGGCGCGTATTCTCTGGTCAACGGCGTTCCCGTCAGCAGCAACCCGAACTTCGGTAGATTTTCCAGCTCGCAAGGATCCCGGATTTTGCAGCTTGCCCTGAAGTTCTACTTCTAACCCCAGAACTGCCTTCGCAGCTCGATGGCAGATGGAAGGCAGGCGCTTCACCGCGCCTGCCCTTTGTTTTGTTGCCGCAGCTTTGGAAAATCTGCGGGGATGAATCTCGAGATTGCGAGACTCCGGTGGGCAATGATTTCGGCATATAATCGGCGCATGGGTGTGGGTTTGGAGTCTTGCTTTCGTTTCTGCGTTCGCTCTTTACTGTGGTGGTGCGTTCTTGCGACTGCCGGCCTCGGGTGGGCGCAAACGCCCGCAAAAGCAAAGGCGACGGCGGGCAGCGAGGCAGGGCGGGCTGTCACGCTGGCCGAGAGCGGCCACTGCGCGGAGGCGCTGCCGCTGCTGACGAAGGCGATTCGGCAGGCGGCTGCCCCTGATCTTAAGAAGCGCATCGGCCTCGATGGCCTGCACTGTGCCATGACCCACGATGTTCCCTATGAGTCGCTGGAGTTTCTGGTGGTGCTCAGCCGCGACTTCCCGCATGATCCGGAAGTGCTGTACGCCGCGACCCACGCCTACTCTGATCTCTCGATGCTCTCTTCGCAGGATCTGGCGCGCGATGCGCCGTTCTCCTATCAGGTTCACGAGTTGAATGCGGAGGCGCTGGAGTTGCAGGGCAAGTGGGACCAAGCGTCCGTGGAATATCGGAGGATTCTGGACATCAATCCCATGCTGCCGGGAATTCATGCGCGCCTGGGCCGTACGCTGCTCTCAAAGCCGCAACCCTCTCCGGTTGAAGTGGAGCAAGCGAAGAAGAATTTTGAAGAGGAACTGGAAATCGATCCGCGCAATCCCACCGCCGAATATGTTCTGGGGCAACTTGCGACAGATGCAAACGATTCTGCGACGGCGATCCTGCACTTCACCCGCGCGACCAAGTTGGATGCGACTTTCTCCGAGGCCTACCTGGGATTAGGAATGGCGCTGAATTCGGCCAAGCGATTCACCGAGGCAATTTCGGCGCTGGAGACGTACGAAAAACTCGCCCCGGATAGTCCCACCGGACACTACCAACTCGCATTCGCCTACGCGGGAGCGGGACGCCGCGACGATGCCAATCGCGAAGCCGCGCTGCAACGGCAGACCGCGGAGGCGCTGGAAGCGGTGAAGCGCAAGGCGGCGATCGCACAAGAAAAACAGCAGGCCCCTGACTCGCAGGCGCCGGAGCCGAAATAGCGATGCCGCGGCAGTCCGCCCTTGTTGCCACCCGCTCGCTGAGAAGAAGAGAGTTCCTGCGAATCCTGGGAGGAACGCTAGTTCTGCCGGCTATGTCGCGCTTCGCAGCGGCGGCCGGTTCCGCTCCTTATCCTTTCTCTGAAATTCCTGCTTCTGCCAGCGGCATTACGTGGACGCACACTGCCGGACTTTCTCCCGAAAAATATCTGCCGGAATCGACCGGCTCCGGCTGCGCGTTTTTCGATTACGACAACGACGGCTGGATGGATATCTACCTGGTGAACAGCGGCAAGTGTGACTTCTTTATTCCCGCTCGGCCTCTACGCAACGCCCTATACCGCAATAACCGCGACGGCACGTTCACCGACGTTACCGAGAAGGCCGGCGTTGGGGGCGGGGGCTATGGCATGGGCGCAGCCGTCGGCGATTACAACGGCGACGGCTTCCCCGATCTTTACGTCACGCAGTACGGACGCAGCATTCTGTATCGCAATAATGGCGATGGCACGTTCACTGATGTAACCGAGCAGGCCGGCGTGGCCGCTCCGGGATGGGCGTCGAGCGCGGTGTGGTTCGACTATGACAACGATGGCCGGCTCGACCTCTTCGTGGCGCGTTTTGTAGATTTCGACAAATCGAAGCATCACAGCTGCGGTGCACCCAACATTCCCGCGATCAAGGGGATGAATGAATATTGCTATCCGCGCGTCTACACGCCGATGGCCAGCTGGCTGTTTCACAACAACGGAGACGGTACGTTTACCGACGTCAGCCAGAAGATGGGAATCTCCGATAACCCCGGGAAATCCTGGGGCGTAGTTGCGACGGACATTAATAATGACGGCTGGATGGACCTGTTCGTAGCCAACGATACGGTTGCCAATTTCCTGTTCGTGAATCGCGGCGGCAAGCGATTTGAAGAAATTGGATTCACCGCGGGCGTGGCTTTCGGAGAAGGAGGAAAGGCGCGATCGGGGATGGGCGTCGATTCCGCCGATCTTAACCAGGACGGCTGGATGGATTTGTTCGTCAGCAATCTGAACTACGAATTCTTTGGCTTATACCAGAACCGCCACGATGAGACATTCGACGATCTCGCCGCACCCTCCGGCATCGCCAACGCCACCAAGCTGATGAGCGGCTGGGGATTGAAGTTTTTCGACTATGACAACGATGGCAACCTCGACTTAATCCTGGCCAACGGACATCCCGACGATCTCATCGAGAGAATTTACGATAACGTGAAGTATCGTGAGCCCCTGCTCCTCTTCAACAACTCAGGGAACCGATTGACGAACGTGAGCGCGGAAAGTGGCCCGGCGTTCTCGAGTCCAATGTCGGCGCGGGGTCTGGCTCTCGGAGACTTCAACAATGATGGAGCAGTTGACGTTCTGGTCTCCTGCAACAACGAAGCGCCGGTTCTCTTGCGCAATAATGTTGGCAGCCAGAATCACTGGCTCGGCCTGAGGTTGGTCGGCAAGAAGGCAAATATCGATGCCGTCGGCGCCCGCGTCACCTACCAGGCCGGCGCTCTCAAAAGAAGTCGCATGAAAGTCGGCGGAGGCAGCTATCTCTCGTCGCACGATCCCCGTCTGGTGCTGGGCATGGGCAAGAACGCAAAAATGGATTGGCTCGAAATCCATTGGCCGCAGCCCAGCGGACTGAAGCAGCGCTTGATCGGTCTCCCCATTGACCGTTACATCACGATCCACGAGGGCCAGGAAAAGTGGGAGTAAACATCGGCACGCACTCAGTTACGACGCAGCTCGATCGATTGGGATAGGGTTTGCCGGGCACTAGAATGCGAATCCAATGGTCGGTGAAGGTCGAGTGCTGCATCGGCATCACGATTTTCGGCATGTGGCAGGTGGTACAGATCTTCGTGCTGACAGGGCAGGCCGCGATCGCCTATCGTAGAAGCTCTCATTTTTCTCGTAGAGGTAGGGTTGACCCATATGACCTACCCCAAATGCCCAAAGCAACTACTCAGACAGCTGGAGCACGGCACTACTGCGGTGAAGCCCAGGGGCATTTGATAACGACCTCATCATGCACAGCCCTTGATGGAGAGATCGAAAGGCTTACGCCCGGAACAGATTGCGCGCGATGAACAGAACATTGGCCGGGCGCTCGCCCAGCCGCCGCATGAAGTAGGGATACCACTCCGTGCCAAAGGGAATATAAACCCGGACGCGCCAGCGGTTCCGCACCAGGCTCTGCTGCAGGTCGCGGCGGATGCCGTAGAGCATCTGGAATTCAAACGAGTCACGCGAAAGGTTTTCGCGATCGGCAAAGGCCTGGGCTTCCTGGATGATCGCCGGGTCGTGCGTGGCCAGGCCGTGATAGATGCCGCTCTTCATCAGAATCTTCATCAGCTTGATGTAGTTGGCGTCGACCTCAGACTTGGCTTCGAAGGCGATCTCCGCAGGTTCTTTGTAGGCGCCTTTGCACAGCCGAATGCGGATGCCTTCGGCCAGCAGTTTTTCAATGTCGCTCTCGGAGCGCTTCAGGTAGGCCTGAATCACCGTGCCCACGGAATTGGCGCTGCCGGGCCGGAGATGCAGTTCGTGGACGAAATCAAGCGTGCGCTGGGTGTAGGGCGAGCCCTCCATGTCGACGCGCACGAAGCCGGGAGGGTTCATGGATGCGGCTTTGGCGACCAGGTCGCCGACCAGTTCGCGGGCCAGCTTCTCATCCACATCGAGCCCCATGTGCGTGAGCTTGAGGCTGATGTTGGCGTTGAGGTGGTTGGCGGCAATGGCGTCTAGAATCTGATGATAAAGCTGGGCGCTGTGCCGGGCCTCGTCAGGATTCGTGACATTTTCACCCAGGTTGTCGATGGAAACGCTCATGCCGGCGCGATTAATCGCCTGGGTGGCGCGTACGGCGTCGGCAATCTCAGTGCCGGCCACGAAACGCCCAGAGACACGACGGCCCAGCGAAGAACGTTCGGCAAAGTTCCGGAGAGATGGGTTTTCGGAAAGATTGACGAAGAAAGCTCTTAACATTCCGCACCTGGAATAAGGAAGCGAGCCAGACGCGCGATGATTGGGTCGCAAGCACCGCGACCCTTCGGCGCGCTTCGCCCGCTCAGGGCAGGCTCCTTCGCGCGGCTCGCCCAGATCCTTCGCCGCGCAAAGAACGCTTGCTCAGGATGACAACGCCAAACCGAATCGTGGATGAGGATGAGAAGCACAGAACGTTGTATCACAACGAGGCGCATGCCGCAGCGGCGGCAATCATGGCAATCAAAGCGCGAGGTGGCGCAGCAGGAGGCTTCGCGCCGGCTAAGGGTTGAACTTCACTTCAACAATCTCGTGGGTTTCGTGAGCAGCGGGTTCCCACTTCCACTCGCGCAGCGCGTTCTGGGCAACTTGCGCAAGCAAGGGGTGGCCGCCCTTTATTTCGACGGACTTTACCGTGCCATTGGGAGCCACTACCACTTCCGCCCTTACGACGCCTTGAATGTTCATAGTTCGGGCAAGGCTGGGATATTGCGGCATCACCTTGGTCACCGCTTTTCGCGCGCCTTGAGAGGTCTGCTGGGCGCGAGTGGGGCTGGGAGCCAACATCAGTAGCATCGACAAGAGAACAAATAAAGCAACCGCGAGTCGGTTCTTCATAGTCAATCGTCCGGATTCAGAATAAGGGGAATGTAATGAGCGGCGTAGATTACCCCGGTAATGCGGCGAGGCAACCTCAGCGTGCGGAACGGCAGGTCTTGGACGTAGGCTTGCTTAGGTCAGCCGAGGCTCAGTCCCCGTGCTCCTCCAGAAACTTCTCGACCTCGATGGCGGCCATGCAGCCGGTTCCGGCGGCGGTAATGGCCTGGCGATAGCGCCGGTCCTGCACATCGCCACAAGCATAAACGCCGTGGACGCGGGTGTGCACATAGTTGTGCGTCTTGAGATAGCCATCCGCGTCGGTGTCGAGCTGGCCGTGGAATATCTTCGCATTGGGCTCGTGGCCGATGCCGAGAAACAGCGCGCTGGTGGGGAAGTCGGTAACCTCGCCGGTCTTTACATTCCGCAGCTTGAGGCCGGTGACCTCATTCTTGGCGTGATCGTAAACGTCTTCGACCACCGTGTCAGTCAGAAAATGGATCTTCGGGTTTTTTTGGGCGCGTTCCAGCATGATCTTGGAAGCGCGAAAGCTGCCGCGGCGGTGAATGAGCGTGACCTTGGTGGCGAAGCGGGTGAGGAATATCGCTTCTTCCATGGCGGAATCGCCGCCGCCCACGACCACAATTTCCTTCCCTGAAAAGAAAAAGCCATCGCACGTGGCGCACGAGGAAACTCCATGCCCGATGAGCTTCTGCTCGTTGGGCAGGCCCAGCCACCGGGCGGAAGCTCCGCTGGCAATGATGAGCGCCTGCGCGTGAACCTGATGCACGCCCAGATGAAGCAGGAACGGGCGCTGGCTGAGGTCCGCGCTGGTGAGGTGAGCCAAGCGGTATTCGGCGCCGAAACGCTCCGCCTGCTTGCGCATATTCTCGACCAGTTGCGGCCCCATGATTCCTTCCGGAAAGCCGGGGAAATTTTCCACCAGCGTGGTCAGAGAAAGCTGGCCGCCGGGTTCGTGTCCCTCAACCACCAGAGGCTTCAGATTGGCCCGCGCGGTGTAAAGCGCGGCCGTGTGTCCGGCGCAGCCGGAACCGATGATGACGACGTTGCGAGTTTCGCTCATGATTTGCTAGCCGTTAGATTGCCGAGTTCAGATTTCGATGCACGAGGCCAAAAGCGAAAACCAAATCTTAACTACAGGGGTCACAGAGTACACGGGGTAACTCTTCTTCATTTCTTTTCTTCCGTGGACTTGGCTGCGGGCTTGGTGGACTTGGGTTTTGCGGCTGCACCCGGCATCTGCGCCAGTTCCGCCGGAACAGTCCGCCGCACGCCGAGCAGCTTACGATAGTTGGCCAGCACCTGGGAGGCGCTGCGGAATAACGGTTCGTAGGCGCTCTGATCCGGAGCTGGCCCGTTTTCCGATGCCATGCAGCGGGCCAGCGCGATCGATGATTTTCCGAAACGTTCCAGCCGGATCCGGCTCGCCGGAGTGTTGGCCGTGACCATGGTTTCCGCGCTGCTGATCGCCGAAGCGCTGTCTTCCATCGAAACCTGAATCAATTCTTTGGGGTCGCGCACATGCAGCACCAGAGTCTCAACCATGTTCTGCCCATCGTTGCTGAAGGAATACTGCACGCTGGCAAACAAGGCCTGCACGGCAAATTCGCGGCGAATGCGGACGTAGCGCGCGACCGACGGTTCGTCAGACACGTGAGTGCTCTCTCCCGGCTGCAAAAAGTTGGGCGCGTCCGTCAGCGTTGAAAGGCCATGCGAGATTTCGAAATCAGGGGCAAACAGCGGCTGCTTCGGAATGCGCGCCAGCGCCCCGGCGATCTCCTTCTGCTCCCCGGCAGACGGTGTGCAAACGTTCAACACATTTACTTTCACCTGCGGCTGGCTGGAACTGGGTTCCGCAGCTTGCTGAGCCACCGTGGGAAGCGATAGCAAAAACGCAGCGGCCAGAAGAATGAGTTTTGAGGGCACGGCAGAATGATAACCCAGTTCTCAGCTCTCAGTTCTCAGCAGCCCCGGTTTTACTGAGAACTGGGAACTGAGAACTGAGAACTGGTTTCGATTAGAATTCAATCATGGCGAATCTGACACTGGTTTACGGCATGCGGCTGCTGCCTTCCGAAGATGTCGCTGAAGTGGGCCAGGCTCCGGTAAAGCTCACCAACGGACGCGAGGCCCATGTGACCATGCACGTGCTCGAAGGCAGCAAAGAAGAGATCGAGAAGCAGTTGCGCACCAGCCTGGAAGCCTTCTTCGATCTGTACCCGGAGATTTAGCGGTTCCGGCGAAACGACACCATGAAGCCCTTCTACTGGAAGCTGCGTGCAGGTATGCTCACGGCGGGCCTGTGGCCGCAGGGCTGGGTCGCGCGCGGCGCCTGGTATTCCCTGGGTCTCGCCCTGGGGCTTTTCGTTCTGGAAATGTTGTTAAGACTGTTTGCCCCGGTGTGGGCCGGCAGCCTTACCGGCTGGGTCAAGTTTCTTATCTTCGATGCGGCTCTGCTCTTCTCCATCGTCGCATTTCGCTGGCTGAAGCGAAAGCTTTTGTGGCGTCTGCGCAACCGGCTCATCGTCACTTACGTTTTCATCGGCGTGATTCCCGCCGTCTTGCTGATCGCGATGGCCCTCATCACACTCTATGGGTTCGGCGGCCAGTTTGCCATTTTCTTGGTGACCTCGGAAATCGAATCACGGTTCCGCAGCATGGAAGCGGCGAATGCCGCAGTTGGCAACGAACTGGCAGCGCGCTTGGAGCACGGCGAAAATCCCACCGTCGAGTCGTTGGGCGGACTTCGAAAACGTGACGCATCCTGGAAGCGCCGGCGAATGTACGTATGGCAGGGCGACAAGTTTCTGCCTCTCACCGACGAATCGAAGACCCCGCCGTTCTCTTTTCCCAGCTTTGTCAACCAAGGGCTCAGCGAGATCACGCGTGACCAGGACGGCCTGCACTTGCGCGTGGTTACGCTGCTTCCCGTGGGATCAAAAACCCTCACCATCGTCACCACCGAACCCTTCGACAAAGAGTTGGTCGGAAAGATTGCCGCTGACATGGGCGAGATAACGCTCCTGGACGACCCGGGTTTTTTGCAAGAAAACAGTAGCCGACAAGCGGGCTCCCGGCCCCAAACCAGCGCACCCATGGATACCCGCCATGCCGCGGGAGAGGCTCGTGGAATAACGAATAAAGGCGAAATTATCATCAGCTCCAGGCAGAACGGAGCCACTGTGGATTTGCACCCCAGTCCCGCATTTACTGTGGGCACAGTGCCGGCTGCCGCGAGCAGCATGGACCGTGAAGTTACGTTCCCAGCGCCGCTGCAGGTGCTGGACTGGAAGACCGGCAAACACGAGCCGAGCGGAGCGTTGGTAGTGCAGGTCCGCACCCGTCCGTCGGTGCTCTACCGCCATCTGTTCGCGGCTCTGGGACAGTTTGCCGAGGCGGTGGAGTACATCCTTTTCGGCATTCTTATCTTCTTCGCGCTGATCGAACTGATCGCCCTGATCATCGGCACGCGCATGACGCGCACCGTAACCGGCGCCGTGGCGCAACTCTACGACGCCACCAAGCACGTGGATCGCGGCGACTTCAGCCATCGCATCCCCGTCAAATCCGCGGACCAGTTGGCGCAACTCGCTCTGTCGTTCAACTCGATGACGGAATCCATCGAGAAGCTGATCCAGGAGCAAAAAGAAAAGCAACGCCTCGAAGGCGAACTCGCCATCGCGCAGGAGGTGCAGGCGCAATTGTTTCCGCGGCAGGTCACGGAACTCGAATCGCTCGAGGTGCACGGCTTCTGCCGTCCCGCGCGCACCGTGAGCGGCGACTATTACGACTTCGTCAGCGCCAGTTCCCACAAGCTGATTCTTGCCGTGGGCGATATCAGCGGGAAAGGGATTTCGGCCGCGCTGCTAATGGCGACCATCCACTCGGCCGTGCGCGCTTACAGCATAGAGAGTTTGCCCCAGATTCGCGAACCAATGGTGCGCGAGCCCGTTGCGGTAGGCGCTGTCGCGGTCGCGGGGCGCATGATGGCGGCGTGGCCCGATGGCATCGAGCTTTCTCCCGGAGCCCTGCTCGGCCTGCTCAACCATCAGCTCTACGAGAGCACTCCGCCGGAAAAATACGCCACCCTGTTTCTGGGCATCTACGATGGACGATCGCACAAGCTCACCTACAGCAACGGCGGCCATTTGCCGCCGATCCTCATCGCGCGAGACGGTGCAGTGCGGCGGCTCGAAGCTGGCGGGACAGTGGTCGGGCTGTTCGACAACATGACCTACGACGAGGGCTCGGTGGAAATGCATTCCGGAGAAATTCTCGTCGCGTACAGCGACGGCGTCACCGAGCCGGAAAATGAGTTCGGCGAATTCGGCGAGGAGCGGCTGATCGACCTGGTCAGCACGAACCGGCGCTCTCCGCTGGTGCAAATCAGCGAAGCAGTCACGTCCGCGGTCGACGACTGGATCGGCGACCACGAGCAGCCGGATGACATCACGCTGGTGCTGGCGCGGGCGCGGTAGCTTACTTCTGCGGCAGCAGGGTTACGCGGTCGGTTGCGGCTAGATCTCTCGCCATCCCTCCCAGGACCACGGGGCCGATTGGGGTAAAGACTATGCCGCGGCTGTCGGCGCGGGGATCGCCGGTATCGTTGCTAATCGTCTCCCACTCGTGATGGTGCACATCGTAGGCAAAGGTTACGGCAGAGGCTTCCGTGGGATGGCCGTCGTAGGCTGCGCCTTTGTAGTCGTGAGGAGTGGGCGTGCCTCCGGAAAAAAGAATCTTGTGGTCGCGGTTGTTGCCGCCGCCGGCGATGCCGAAGCGCGCCGTGCCGGGATGCGGCGGCAGCTTGCTCCAGGCAATCTTGTTGGGATCTTTTTTGTCGATCTTGCCCAGCCAGCACTCATCACTGGCTACATACTTCGGACCATGCGCCCCGCCGGTCTTTGCGCCGTCGACGATCACGATATTTTCGTCGGCTATGCCGCCGGAGAGTCCGAAGACAGGCGTGCCGGGGAACGGAGTGGCCTGGCTCCAGGAATCTTTTTCGAGGTCGTAGACCTGCACATTGTTTACCGGACCATTGGGCGAGCGGCCGCCGATCAGGTAGACGAAGTGGTTGTGCGTGACGCCGGCGACCGCGCTATCCACGGCGACCGGGATGTCTTTGCCGCGCGACCAGCGGCGCGCGCTCTCCTCATACACGTTTACATCGTGAAGCGTGAGTTCGGCGCCCAGGTTATCAACCACAGAGCCGCCCATGAGGATGATCAGCCCCTTGGCGCCCACTGCGGCAGCGTTCACGCGGCCTGCGACTCCGGGCACGGTATGGGCTTCGCGCCAATTGGGGTGAGTGAGGCTCAGGATGTAGACCTTGTTGGTAACGTCGTCCCAAGTGCGCTTGGGACCGATGCCCATGAGCGAAACTATCTCGAGGCCGTTCTCAAGAGCAGCGACAGCGTTGCCAGAGACCCCGGCTGGCATGGGAGGGATCTTCTTTTGCTCCGCGCCTGGGGTGGCTGCGGCACAGAGGAGGAAGAGCATGAAGACTGGAAGTTTCTTCATTGCAGAGATATTACCGCAGGTTGCGGCGGCTCATCTCCTAGAACCAGGTTTTCCTCCGGTACTCGCGGTAGGCATCACCGAAAGCGGCTTCCAGGACCTTGGCTTCGCGGTGCGCGCGCAGCACCTGCACGATCGCGAGGGCCAGAAAAAGCAGCCAGAGGATGGGCCGGCGCAGGACCAGCACGAGTCCGGCAATCGCGATCAATCCGAAAACGTAGTTGGGGTTGCGTATCTTCGAATAAATCCCGTTGGTCACCAATTGGCGAGCCTGCGGCCGGATGGAGAAGGATTTGCCCAGGTAATAGCGCGCGGTGCCGATACCGCCAAAGCCGACAGCCAGCAGGGCCGCACCCAGGCAGCGCCGCCAGTCCCATGGGCCGGGCTGGGACAATAAGAACCAAACCACCACCACGACAGCGACGAGTTGTGCAGCTTCGAAGATGTAGAGTGGACGGCCTTGCACAGGTTCCTCGTGAGAATTGAATCATAGGATCGGCTGGACCCTTCGGCTTCGCTCAGGGCAGGCTAAGCGAGGCGCCCTTCCTCACACGAGCATGTCCGCTTTCGCAGGTTTGAAGAGCGAAGATCGGTTGTGTTCTACTGGATCGATTTCAGAATAGGGCGGGATAATACCGGTGGCCACCCTGACGCCATCTTCCATGTAAGGACTCCGTTGAATACCGTAGAACTAAACAAAATCCGCAAGTGCTACGACGATTTTGTCGCCGTGGATGACCTCTCTTTCGTCATCCATCCGGGAGAAGTTTACGGCCTGCTGGGGCCGAATGGCGCGGGCAAGACTAGCACGCTGCGCATGATGATCGGCATCACTTTTCCGGATTCCGGGAGTGTGACTATGTTTGGCGAACCGCTGCGGCGGGCGCACGCACAGCAACTCGGCTATTTGCCCGAGGAACGCGGCTTATACAAGAAGATGAAGCTTTTGGATCAGCTCGTGTTTCTTGGCGAGCTGAAAGGATTGGCGGCGCACGATGCGGCGCAGCGCGCCGAGCAGTGGTGCGAGCGCCTGGGATTGAAAGAGTGGACCGGCAAGAAAGTGGAAGAACTTTCCAAAGGCATGCAGCAGAAGGCGCAGTTCATTGGCGCGGTGGTGCACGATCCTCAATTCGTGGTGATGGATGAGCCGTTCTCTGGGCTCGATCCCTCGAGCGCGGTGGTGCTGAAGGATGCTTTCCTCGATCTGAAAAAGGCGGGCAAGACCCTTCTTTTCTCGACGCATCGCATGGATACCGCCGAGCGCCTGTGCGATTCCATCTGCCTGATCAATCATGGGCGGGCCGTGCTGGAAGGCGATCTGGGCAAGATCCGCGCGGGCTACGGCAAGCGGAATGTGCAGATCAAATACGAAGGCGACGCGCAATTTCTGAAGGATCCGAAACTGGTGCAGTCATTCAACGATTACGGAAATTACGTGGAAGTGCGGCTGGCTGCGGAGGCTGATCCGCAAGCGTTGCTGCAAGCCGCGGCGTCGCATGCGCGGGTTACAAAGTTTGAGTTGATGGAGCCTTCGCTGGAAGAGATCTTCATCGAGGCTGTGGG
This sequence comes from uncultured Acidobacteriaceae bacterium, assembly GCA_963832755.1. GTDB lineage: Bacteria > Acidobacteriota > Terriglobia > Terriglobales > Acidobacteriaceae > Sulfotelmatobacter. The sequence goes on from CAWHVM010000002.1 coordinate 566,089, forward strand.
GAAAGCCCATGCGTAACACTTCATTACGGAACACCTGGCTGGTGATCAAGCGCGAATATCTGGAGCGGGTGCGCCAGCGTTCCTTCATCGTGCTCACGCTGCTGCTGCCGGCGATCATGATCGGCGCGTTCGTGATCCCGGCAAAGCTTTCGCGGATGAAGAGTTCTACGATGAAGCGGCTGGTGGTGGTGACTTCGACGCCGCAGTTCGGCGGGATCGTGCGCCAGCAACTTCTGGCCGCCAGCAAGCCCGACGACGAGACTGTCGCCGCCAACAAAGAGAATGACAAAGACAAAGACGACAACTTCGATGACAAACCCGGCCGCGACTACGCGATTGAGGTCGATGCGAACGCCACCGAAGCGGAACGGACGGCGCTAAGGAATCGCGTGAACGCGGGCGACATCGATGGGTTCCTGTGGCTCAGCGATGATGCGGTCGCGGCGCGCAAGGTTACGTACTACGGCCGGGGGAGCGGCGGGTTTCTGGAAAAGTCGTGGCTCAGCGAGCAGTTGGACCGCTCCATCCTGCTGCGCGAACTGGAGCAACGCGGCGTCGGCAGCGCACAGGTCGACCAATTGCTCAAGCCCGTGACCCTCGAAACTATGCGCGTCGAAGGCGGCAAGGAAACCAAGGCCAACGACAAAGGCATGTTTTTTGCAATTTTTGCCATGGTCATGCTGTTGTACACCGCCGTGATTTTCTACGGCGTTTCGGTGATGCGCGCGGTGCTCGAAGAAAAGAACTCGCGCGTCATGGAAGTTCTGCTTTCCTCTGCCACGTCGACCGAACTCATGGCGGGCAAACTGATTGGCGTCGGCGCGGTGGGCCTGACGCAAATCGCGATCTGGATCGTGATGGCCGCGGTCTACGCGTTGCCGGCTCTGGCAGCGAGCGCCAGCACGGGAGAGATCCGCATTGCGCCTCTTACCCTGGCGGCCTTTGCCCTGTTTTTTCTGCTGGGATACATGCTCTTCAGCAGCGTTTACGCTGCGATCGGCGCCGTCATCACCAGCGAGCAGGAAGGACAACAACTCCAGTTCATTATTGTTCTTCCTCTCATCATTTCGGTTTTTATGATGGGGCCGGTGATGCGCGCGCCGGACGCTCCGGTTGCGGTGTGGAGTTCGATGGTTCCTTTCTTTTCTCCGGTGCTGATGTATTTGCGCATCGCGGTTCAGCCGCCGCCGATTTGGCAAATCGCTCTTTCTTTAGTGTTGCTGGTGGGCACGATTGCGGGGATTCTCGTTCTCTGCTCGCGCATTTACCGGATAGGCATCCTGATGTACGGCAAGCGGCCCACGCTGCCTGAAATCGTTAAGTGGTTGAAATACGCCAAGGGTTGAGGACGCGCGCCGGGAGAGCGGATCCAGTCTTGCAGCGATTATCCTGCGTTGTTCATTGTTTGGTCAGCTTGAATCGGGCGAAGGGCTTGGCTTCGCCTTTCACTATATTGTCGAGACGGTTCTCCCAGGTATTGGTTTTAGGATCGTAGATGAAAGTGTTGGTGAAGCTGATCTCGCCGTGTTCGTCGGGGAAAACGAAATCAAGCTCGTTCTCTTTGGGTGTAGCGACGCCGATGGACTCCGCGGTAGCTCCGCCGTACACGTCCAGCCACACGCAGGAGTATTGCTTGGTCTTCTCGTTCCAGGCGATATACACCGTTGCTTCATATCCCGCTTCGCCTTTGTCATTCTTGTCCCGCGAGACTTCGTGAAAGCGCAGGTAATGGTGCTGGAGCGCCCACTCCGCATCCAGGTCATGGGTCGTGGGTTGCTTGCCCACGCTCCCCTGCATCACCCACTTGCCGGCGAGATGGTCGAGTAGAGGTGAATTGATCGGCGGCTGTTGCGCCATCGCGATCGGAGCCGCAAATACTGTTGCAAGGATGAGAATAAGAGGGTGTTTCATTGCCACCTTTCGCACTCTGAACTAAGTCTTATTCAATCAAACCCAGGCGTGCCGCGTGGATGAAGTCGGTGTACGCGGGCTGCTCTCCACCGGCGCGCACCTGGCTGGCAATCTGCCCGCGATGATACGCCGAATGCAGCAACACATGGGTCAGAATATCTTCCACGGTGCTGGTCCACGGCTCGCCTTTACTGTTTTTGTATGTGACCTTCTGCGAGAGCCGTGAATCAGAAAGCTGGCCCAGGAATTCGAGCCATAGACGGGCGAGTTCAGTGATTTGCGTTTCGCATTGGTCGATGGTGAAATCCGGCCACACGGGCAAGCTTTGCGGTTGCCCCCGAATGCGCTCCAGCCACAGCCGTTCGGCCGCGAGAATGTGCGCCAGGAGCTGCCGGGGCCGCGTATTTGAGTGGGCGCTGACCCTTAATGTGGCCAGCACTTCGCGGTTCGCCCAAGTATCGTAGGCAAACTGGCGCCGAAAATGTTCGAGCAGCTCCATGACTCAATTGCCAACTACGAACAGATTTCCGTCATTCTGCACGTAGAGCTTGCCATCCGGTCCTACGGAAAGCGGCGTGTAGGCGGCGCCGAGCGCCAGCTTTAAAAAAATCTTCTGGAGCGGTGTCGTGAAAACGCCGGAGTTCCCCTGGGGCAGCGAGTACACATTTCCGTCCTCGCTGTTCGCATACACTACATTGTTGGAATCGATGACCGGCGCATTGACGCACCATTCGTAGCCGTTCGGATTGTTTGGGCCAGTGGTAGTGCTCTGGAACTGCCATTCGATGTTGAGATTCGCGTCGAGCTGCGTGATGTAATACGGGCCGGCAGCGGTCGGCGTGCACACCGGATTGCCTTGCTGATAACAGTAGGCCTGCGTGGGGTAGTGATTATCTTTGATGACGATCGAGTAGGTTGCGTCGTGGCTATAGACCGCTGGAGTTGAATCCCATCCGAAGGTGTAGGCGTTCTGAAAAACTCCGCTTGAGCTGAACTTGAACAGATGTCCACGACTGAAGTTGTAGTTATCGAGAGCGCCGAAGAGAATGCTACCGTCCGGCAGCACCGTGGGTGTGGAGGACGCTTGATCGTAGACCACGCCCGAACCGGGCGCGTTGGTCGTTGGGTCTACTCCTAGGGTGGTTCCGGCGCTGCAACTATTGGGCGTGGTGTTGTTGCCGACGATAGGAAGCAGTACGCCGCATCCGTCGTTGAGCAAATTCTGCATGGAGGCAGTCCATTTCGGAGTGAGATCCGGGTTGGCGGCTACGAGATAAGAAACCATGGCATCGAAATGCGCGCGGCTCACGGTGTAGATGGTGCCATCGACGCCGATCGCGGGAGAAATATTCACGCCGGGCCTTTGCGATCCGCATGCGGTTGCGGGAGGAACCGCTGAGGCGCTCGGCGGCCAGGGCAACGGCGGATTTGGATTCTCATAAGCGAACGTCCCGGGACAACTCGAACTGCTTCCCGCCGGAGCCGTGGGCACAAGCGAAGCGTAGCTCGCCGTGGTTGCGGCGTCAGCGGAACTAACTTTCACCAGCCACGCTCCCTGAACATCCTGCACATACCAGGGATCGCCGGCGCTGGGATCGCCCAACCACATGACGTTGTAATAGACACTGCCGCTGGTTGTGGCTGTAGCGTCGGTCGTGAGCGGCCCGGAAACGTAGGTGTTTGCGGCCACGACGGTACCCGAGGCAAAGGGACTGATTTGCGAAACTGAAGTCCCTGTGTTCTTGTCGACTTTCCACACGGTGCCGCCTGCGCCGGGAACATAAATGTAGCCATTGGCCAGCACGGGATGAAATACCGGCTCCCATCCCCCGAGGCCGTTGCCGTTCGGCTCCGGCTTCCAGTCTGACGCGAACGTCCAGATCAGCACCGGCTGGCCGTTCTCCCACGTGTAGCGGGTTACGTTCCATGTGAGTTGGTTCCATGCGTTCGGGCCGCACGCCGCGCCAGTGGTCCAGTTCTCCGGAGGGTTGCAGGAAGGATAGGTCCCGCTCTTGCTTTCCATATAGAAGTCGTTGCCGTCGGTCAATGTGGCCTGATAATGCGCCAGCAGCTCTCCGTCGGACTCAGCCTGCTCCTGGGCGACGAACGGATCGTAGACGATGTCGGCGAGCTTGTTGTTCAGTTGTTGCGCAGCAATGCTGACTAGGCCAGTGTGCTGCGGAGTCGAACCCCACTGCGGGTAGAAAGGATTGTTCGACGCGGGCGGTGGTGGGGAACTCATCATTCCGCCCGACGAACTGCTGCTACATCCGCTAAGCCAGAGGGTAATTCCAAGCACGGCCCATGCTGCGAGCCAGCGGAGAGTGAAATGCGATTGGCGCGACATAGCAGGCCTCCGAATCATGGGTGCGCCTTCCAACAGACATTTTTCGGGCACCATGAGTCCATCTCAGCGAAGCGGTATCTGAGCAGGGGTTCGGAATACCATCGTGAAGTTTATCATTGCCGAACAACCAGATCGCAATTGCAATTGTGTTAACAGTCCGTTCACAATCTAAGGGTAGACTTGCGAAACCATGCCCCGCAAAGCTGCCCTATCGCGGACCGCAGAAGAGCCCGCCGCGCCCGACGCTGCCGAGGCGAAGCCCGCCCCGAGCCAGGAAGACGCCAGGAAAGCTCTCAAGAAAGGCGGGGGAGCGCTGGACGATCTGTCGCGCACCGCGCTCAAGGCCTTCCTCATCGCCCGCGACGCCGCCTTCAACGTGCGCGACCTGCTCACGCACTCTTCACGCATGGCTTTTCTGGCGATCAAAGAGTGCGAACAGGAACTCAACGTCATCGAACGCTACATCGATGAGCGGCTGCCCGCGGCCATCACGCGCGTGAACGAGATACGGGCTCGCCAGTTGCTCACCAGCCTGAAGTGCACCACCAACCTGGAACGCATCGGCGATCTGATGATGAGCGTCGCCATGCGCGTGCAATCGCGGACCGCGAAGATGGCGGCCTCCGATGTGCGTCAACTGGTGGAAATGTCGACCACCCTGCGCGAGATGCTCGACCTGGTCTATCGCGGATTCGTCGACCTCGATCTGGAGTGCGCCCGCAAAGTTCTGCAAATGGATAAGGACGTCGACCGCGTCTGCCATGCGCTGTTTCAGAAACACCTTACTGAAATCGCGACCGGCAGCAATCCCTCAAGCTTTGACGTCCTGCTCATGGCTCAAGCCCTGGAGCGCGCCGGCGACCACACCACCAATCTGGCCGAAGATCTCTACAGCCTGATCGAAGGCCGCAGCCTGCGGCACGCGCCCAAAAAGCGGGCAGCAACGTAAAGGCAGTGTTCAGTGGCCAGTGTTCAGTGGCCAGTTCTCGCACACGGCTTCTCGGATGGAGGGTTCCGGTTTTACGCTGGCCACTGGCCACTGATCACTGACCACTGCCTCTCGCAAATTCATCATTCCTTAACACGCGGGAAACATTCTCGCAACATTTCCAACCTACAGTCTATGCAGAATCCGGCGTGCCCCGGAAAGCCCTGTCCAACGGGCTGCTCGGCCACAGGTAACAATGCACTCTCCCACGGGATCTTACGAACCGCTCGGCGACGCGCCGATCGCGGCTGCGTCTCGCACCCTCGTATTCGTGGTGGAAGACGAGGAAGACATCGCGCGGCTGATCTCGCACAACCTGCAGGCTGCTGGCTTTGACGTGCAAAGCTTTGTCAGCGGCGCCTCGGTGGTTTCGGAAGCCTTGCGCGAGATGCCGGCGGTTTTTCTTCTGGACGTGATGCTTCCGGGCGCCGATGGCTTCGACCTCTGCCGCCAGATTCGGCAGACGCCCACGCTTTCCTCCACGCCCATCATTTTTCTGACCGCCAAAACGGCCGAGGCCGACCGCGTGAAGGGGCTCGAAATGGGCGGAGACGATTACGTCACCAAGCCCTTCAGCCCGCGCGAATTGGTGGCCCGCGTGCGCAGCGTGCTCCGCGGCCTGCGCCAAGTCCCGGTCAAGCCCGAGGTGCTTCGCCTCGGCGATCTTGAGATCGATGCTTCATCCATGACGGTGCAAGTGCAGGGCCGGGCGGTTCTCACCACGGTTCGGGAGTTTCGCCTGCTGGAGTATCTGGCCTCGCACTGCGGGCGCGTGCTCACGCGCGATCAGTTGCTCGATGCCGTATGGAAAGAGACTCCCTTCGTCACGCCGCGCTCCATCGACGTTTACGTGCGGCGGCTGCGCGAAAAAATAGAGCCCGATCCTCGCCACCCAAAGTATCTGAAGACACTGCGCGGCATCGGCTATCGTTTCGAGTCGCCCAAGTAGCCGCCCTGTTCGTCCAAGCCGTTCAGCCTCATTCTCCTGTGGTGTTAACCTCCGCATCCCGCTCACCCTCCCGCTTCCTGCCCGTCTGTAGTATGTTGACGATAAAGGTCCCGACGGCTGGACTATCGCCAGAGCTTCTTCCTCTCCTACGCCTACTCGTGGTGCGCGAACATCCGGCCGGAGGTGGCGCGTCTGGCGGTTACCACCGACGTGCACTCGCTGCCCATCTTCCGCATCGACAACGTAGTTTCAAACATGCCCGAGTTTGCCCAGGCCTTCGGCTGCAAGGCCCGCCAGAAGATGGTCCGGGCAAACGCTTGCCGGGTGTGGTGAGGGAGGGGGTCGGTGGTGACGCGTGGACGCTGACGCGCCGACAGCCTTGGCAATTGTGGAAATGGTCCAAGTGTAGGTCAACGAGCGTAATCGCGTGATTTCGCCACTTAAGGGGTAGGCGGAGCCTTAAAACACGCTACGCTCCGAGTTGAAGCAACATCTTGCGGGCAGCCGGATTGTCATTGTCGATGTTTGCTCGTTCGAGCAGCTTTCTGGCGTTCCTGACTGAAGCTCTTACACCTTCGCCCTCGGAATAGGCGACACCCAGAAAGAAGAAGGCGTCATCTCTGCCACCTTCAGATACGTTTTTTGCCTTGGTTGCGATACGAAAACATCGAACCACTGCCTTCGGATTCTTCCTAACTCCCATTCCCCAGTAGTAGTGAATCCCGAGTTGAATCAATGCATCGCTGTCACCCGCATCAGCAGATTTTCGGAACCATTTAACAGCAGTACGAAGATCGCCGATCTGCCGATACGTTATCGCAATATTTTGTGCGGCACACGTATCTCCGGCGCGAAATGCCCTTCTCAACCACGAGAGAGCTTCGTCAACATCTTTTCTGACCCCATCTCCGTTGCTGAGGAGGACTCCCAAAGTGTTTTGTGCAGGACCAAGACCGTGCTCCGCTGCTCGCCGAAACCATTGGGCAGCCTTCTTGCGGGAGCGTTTTACAAGAATCTTTCCACTGTGGTTTTTGCATCCGTCGCCATAGCGATCCGCTACCTCCCATTCCGCTTCGGGGTCACTTTGCTTCGCTCGCGCGAGCAGCGCACGCCACTCCGACGCAGACATCTTGTAGGTGTATAAGGGCCAATTCCAATCCCTCAGTGTCACTCTCCAAGGAGATTCAGAATCAATCACCGTGCCCCCTCGACCAAATGATCGACGCTCCGCCATACGGTGTCCGAAGAGTTCTTTTGTCGGCATTCTACCGCGGAAGCAATGATTGTTGTTAAATCGCGATAGCACTCATTGATTGATCATTTTTGTAGATCGTTCTCGTAACGAACAATCCTGACAAATGAGATGGGCCGTCCCTAGGGCCGACCCATCTCTCTCTCTCAACATTTCTTGTCTTTGATTGCGGCTACCGGTTGATATCGTCCTTCGACTGCAGCCGCTTCACGTAGTGTTCCAGGTTGGACTTGTTGCTGTCAGGCGCAGTCGTGAGCGCGACCTGAATCTCCTTGACGGCATTATCGAAGTCGCCCTGGCCGCTGTAGACCCGCGCCAGACCAACGTGCAACGTCCAATAGTCGGGAAACTTCTTTGCATTTGCGCGATAAACAGCGAACGCTTCTTCCTGCTTTTTCTCGCTCTGCAACTGCCGGCCATAGAAGTAAAGCTGCTGCGCCGACGCCAACTCCAGCGCCTGGTTGCGGGCAGCCGTGGCATCGTCTTTGCGGCCCATGGCCTCGAGAATCTTCGACTTGCTCATCAGGTTGTCGAAGCGCGCTTCCAGCTGGATGGACTGATCTTCATCCTTCAGCGCTTCGTCCAGATTAATTTTGCTGGTTAGATAGTAGGTCGCCACATCGTCCCAGCTCTCCCAGTAGTACTGATTAAGCCCGCGCAATTGCCGGTGAATGCTGGCTTCAACCGTGTCGTTCAGGTTGACCGCAACCTTGAAGGGCACCGCAATTTTGTCCCAGCGCAGAGTAATGACGGCGGAATCGGGTTTGACGTCGTCGAAGTCATAAGTCAGCGCGTCGTGGAAGTCGGCTGCCTGCGGTTTCACGGTGACCCGCAGCGCGTCCTCATCCTGCTTGTAGCTGAAGCTTCCCCACGCGGTAGACATTTTCGAGAAGATCACTGTCCACTGATTCTCGCCGGGAATCATCTGCAGACCGTAAGTTCCCTTGGCGAGCGGCTGGCCTTCAATGGTGACCGGATCGGTGAAAGTAACGGTGGTATTTTCATTGGCTCCGGCGCGCCAGACTTCTCCGTAAGGCACAAGCTTGCCCCAGATCTGGCGTCCATTCACCAGCGGCCGGTGGTAGGTGACGGTAATGTCGGTAATGCCAAGGCGCTGCGTCACCGCGGCATGCTGGCTCTGCCGCGGCAGATCGAGCATTACGGTTTGGGCGGAGCAAAGACTGGCTAACAACAAAATGCTGGCTAACGAAACGAGCAGCCGAGTTTTGTGCATGGGAGACTCCTCTTCATCTTTATGGGGATATCGACAGCCGATTCAGCCGCAACCCGGGACGAAGCAACTTTGGATGGAGCACGTGCGCCTGACCGCTGTGCTGTTGGGCTTAGACGAGTGAGGGATGGCAAGGTAAGCAATCGGGGGATTGCAGGGACGGAATGGGTCCCGATGACGATGTTAATTCAAAGCGTGGCTTGGTAGGTTTCCCACTGCTGCTTCAGGTTTTCCATGAATGAAATGAATCGCGGATCCCTTCTCAGGTTGTCCAGATTTGCGTCGCCCTCAAACAGTGGGTAGTTGGGGAATCCCTCCTCCGCGGTCACTTGCAACCATTTGAGTGCCGGTTCTGGCTGGTGCATCAACGCGTAGGCAGAAGCAATGTTATAGGACGTGTGATGAAAGTGAATGAATCCGCGGCCGATCTCAATCGAGCGCTGGATGGCGGCTTCCGCTTCCTTCTGCTTGCCGGTCTGGGCCAGCATCATGGCCTTCACGCTTGTGACCAAACCGCCCTCATCCTTTGGATACTCTTTAAGCAGTTGCTCAATTAACGCCGACGCTTCTTCGTTCCGCCCCAGCCGGAATAAAGCGTTGGCTTTGTAAGCGGCTACGCCGGGGTTTTTTTCGATGGGGGTGGTGTCAAAGATCTGAAAGGCTTCTTCGTACTTAGCCCGGCACATCTGTATCTGCCCCAACCGGAATCTCGCCAGCGTGTTGCCCGGATTAATCGCTAACGCCTTTTCAAGCTCCTGCCAACCCTTGTCGAGCAAGCCGATATGGAGATAGATATACCCCAGTTGGTGATGCGCCTCATCGAAGTTCGGGTTCAGTTCGATGGCCCGCTGGTAGGCGTGAATCGCCTGCTCGTGCGGGAAGCGCTTATAGGGCGTCCACAGAATCAAGCCCTGGGCAAAATGCCCCTCGGCCAGATTGGGGTCGATGGCCAGCGCTTTTTCCACCGCCACTTCCGCATCCTCATTCAGCTTTTTCTTTCCGGCGCCGGGCGCGAACAGGCGCGCTTTTATGGAGTAAGCGCGAGCCAGTTCGGCATAAGCCGCCGCGAAGTTCGGATCAGCTGCGATGGCCTGTTGGAACAGTTTGATCGCAGCTTCATTATTTTCTGGATTCTCGCTGCTGACATTCACCTTGCCGCGCAGATAGTCATCGTAAGCTGGGGAATTCGTGGACGGGGCATCGGACACGGCCGTCTGCTTCGGCGTCCGCAATGACCGCACATATACGCCTGCTGCCACTACTAGCGCGACGGCTCCGATCACCAGTCCAACTCTTGCGGCGCTGAGGCCGCGCCGCTTCCCCTCAGGGGAGACGCCGGCGCCGCGCAGCTTGGCAGGTGTCGCCGCGCGTTTTTGTATCCCCGGACCCTCAGACTCCTTGCGGAGGTACCGCAGGTCCGCGATCAGATCGCTCATTGTCTGATAGCGCAGGGCAGCTTTCTTCTCGAGGCACTTGCCGATCAGTTGTGCCTCCCCGCCACCATCGGGGACAACGCCTGAGCTACTGATCGGCGGAGGATCCACGGTGAGGATTGCGGAGATAAGCTCTGCTTTGCTTTTTGCGTCGAAAGGTCTTCGTCCGCTCAACAATTCATACAAAACTGCGCCGAAGCTGAAAATGTCGCTGCGGCAATCCAGTTCGTCGCCGCGCACTTGCTCGGGAGACATGTAGGGCAGTGTGCCCACCACCATTCCCGGCATGCTCAACAGGCTCGCCGTATCGGCATCGACCATTTGAGGATCGTGCACCACCTTGGCCAGTCCGAAGTCGAGCACTTTGACCTGCGCACCGGTCGTGAGCATGATATTTTCCGGCTTGATGTCACGATGAACGATGCCGCGGGCATGCGCTTGTTTCAGCGCCTCGGCTACCTGTTCGGCGATCGCGAGTGCCTCCCGCACATCGGGCCTGTGGTGCCTCAGCCTCGCGGCTAAAGTTTCTCCTTCAATGTATTGCAGAACGATGAAGCTGCAATCGCCCTCCTGGCCGACTTCGTAGATCGCGCATATGTTCGGGTGGTCGAGCGTGGCCGCGGTTTTAGCCTCCCGCAGCAGGCGTTGTTTGGCACGCTCATCGCCGGCGATCTCGGGAGGGAGAAACTTAATCGCGACCTTCCGGCCCAGTTGCTGGTCTTCCGCCAGGTAAACCTCACCCATACCGCCCCGCCCCAGTTTCTCGAGGATTCGGTAGTGCGAGATGGTTCGGCCAACCATGGTTTCGGCTCATGTTAGGTCTGGCGCGAAGCCAAGTCAATGGAAACAAGCAGTTATCGATAGTGGAATTATTGACGAGAAATCGCTATTTTGCTCGCACCACTCGAAGAGACTTGACAAACTGTCTCCGCAGGTCCAGAATTCTTATAGGCGAATAAAAAGCGAATATGCCTCTGGGCCTTCCAGCCCGGCGTTCCCTGAAATTTCCGAGGAATCTATGTCTTCCGCAGTGGTTTCCACTTCGGCGGCCCAGGGCCGCCATTTTGTTTTTGATGTCGAAATAGCTCCTGAAGTGTACCCGCTCCCCAGCAATCGAGAATCGGCTGCCATCCAGCAAGCTTTTCCCCCGGCTCGTTCCGATCAATCAACAATCAACAATCAACAATCAAAAATTCTCGCCAGCGTTACCCCAGCCTCGCGATTGGCGGTGCGTCCTGCGCCAGAAATGGTGTCCAGCGGCATTGCCGCCATGGACGCGCTTACCGGAGGCCTGCCGCGCGGTTGCCTGACGGAAATTTGCGGTCCAGCCTCTTCCGGCCGCACCACGTTGCTGCTGGCCGCCCTGGCCGCTGCTACGCGCCGCGGAGAATTCTGCGCGGTCGTAGACGCCAGCGATGCGCTTGATCCGCAGTCTGCCGCCGCCGCAGGGGTCGAACTGCATCGACTGCTGTGGGTCCGCTGCGGGGAGGAAAACCCACCACGGAGACGCCCTTCGGCTACGCTCAGGACAGGCTCCGACACGGAGAAGAAAAATCCGAATAATAATCAAATTTATAAATTCGATGAAACTCGAGCATCTCATCCTGAGAACTGCTTAGAGCAACTTCTGCGTGCAACCGACTTGCTGCTGGAAAGCGGAGGCTTCGGCCTGATCGCCCTCGATCTTGGCGATCTGCCGCCGCAAGCAGCGCGCCGCATCCCGCTGACCACGTGGTTCCGTTTCCGCCGCGCCGTGGAATATACACCCACCGCGCTGCTGGCCATCGAACGCCAATCCATCGCCGGCAGCTGCTCTTCGTTATTAATAAAGCTGGGAGCAGCGGGAAATCGGGCAAGCGGGCCGCCCGTGGATTCACTATTCCCTGCGCCCACGCATGCGCAATTGCTGACCGAACTGGAAATCACAGCGGAATTGGTGCGATCCCGGCAGGATCGCAAGCCAGTTCGTTCCGCCGAAATCAAGTTCGCCAGCAAAACCGCCTGGGCGGGATAAAGGAATTGAATCATTGAGAGATTGACTCATTGATTCAATGACTCAATCTCTCAATGAGTCAATGTCGTCATGCCTTACGCCTGCATCTACGTGCCGAACTTCCCTGTGGCCGCGGTGTTTCGCGCCGAGCCCGAGTTGCGCGCGCAGGCCGTAGCCATTTTCGAAGGCAAGCCTCCGCTGGAAAAAATTTTCGCAGTCAACGAGAGCGCAGGCCGCGTAGGCATTGCACCCGGCATGACGAAAGCCCAGACAGAGCTGTGTTCGGAGTTGACGCTGCGTCCGCGTTCTCCGCTGCAGGGAGCCGCGGCGCACGCCGCCCTGCTGGATTGCGCGCAATCCTTCTCACCCTGCGTAGAAGATGCTGCCCTCGACACGGCGCTGGTTGATCTCGAAGGCATGGAATCTCTTTTCGGCACGCTGCCCGAAATAGCGCATGCCATGTCTCACCGCATGACCAGCCTCGGGCTCGAAGCCAACGTCGCTGTGGCTACAAATCCCGAAGCCGCCCTGCTCGCCGCCCGCGGCTTTTCCGGCGTGACCGTGATTCCGCAGGGAAAAGAAAGCGAGTCTCTGGGATCGCTTCCGGTAGAAGTTTTATTTGCCAGTTGGAATGAAGGCACAGGGCCGGAAGAGAAGCAGAAAGAAGATGAGGAAAAAGATGTCGAGCGTCTGCTCGCAACTCTTGAACGCTGGGGCATTCGAAATCTGCAAGCACTGGCTGCACTTCCAGAAATTGCTCTGAGTGAGCGCCTGGGCCAGGACGGCCTGCGCCTGCAGCAACTGGCGCGGGGCGCGGCTTCTCGCACGCTCGTCCCGGTGGAGGCGCCGGCGGTATTCGAAGAAGCAGTCGAGTTGGAATATCCCATCATGCTGCTGGAGCCGCTGGCCTTTCTGCTGAATCGTCTGCTGGAGCAGATTTGTACCCGTCTGGCATCGCGCGCCCTGAACACGCAAGAATTGCGGCTCACCCTGGAACTAGAAAACTTCTCGTCCCGCAATCAACAATCAGAAATCAACCATCAACAATTTCATCGCACGCTTCGCCTTCCTCTCCCCATGCTCGATCCCAAACTTTTTCTCAAGCTGCTGCAACTGGATTTGAACGCGCATCCGCCGGGCGCGCCCATCACAAAAATTCACCTTGCCGCGGAACCGGCGCGGCCGCGATCAGCGCAAGGCGGCCTGTTTCTGCCACCATCGCCGGAGCCGGAAAAACTGGAACTCACACTGGCGCGCATTTCCAGCCTGGTCGGCGAATCCCGCGTGGGCTCGCTGGAGTTGCTGGATACCTACCGCGCCGAAGGTTTCCGCATGAAGCGCTTTGTGCCGGAATCAACTTCGGAAACGAACCGTCAAAAAGCTGCGCCACAAGAAAAATCCGCCGTAGCCGCTCTGCGCATGTTCCGCCCGCCGCTGCGCGCCACCGTGACTTTAGAAAACGGAGAACCGGCGCGCGTGGCTTGCTCGAAGAAAAGAGAAGTGCAGGGCAATGTGCTCTGGAAAGCCGGCCCCTGGCGCAGTTCCGGCGATTGGTGGGATCGCGAAGCCTGGGCGCGCGATGAGTGGGACATCGCCCTGCAAACTACAGATGGCGCCGCGCTCTACCGCCTCGTGCACGACCTGCTCGGCGGAGGCTGGTTCGTGGAAGGCACATACGATTGAGGTCTAAAACTTTTCACCACAGAGTCACAGAGACACAGAGGAGACCGAAGAAAAAAACATCAAAGATTTTCTCTATGTCGGAGCCTGCCCTGAGCGCAGCCGAAGGGTGACTCTGTGGTGAATGGTTGGGAACCAATGTATATCGAGCTTCACGCCCGCTCTGCTTTCAGCTTCCTCGAAGGCTCTTCCTTGCCCGAGGATTTAATGTCGACCTGCGCCCAGCTGAACATGCCGGCCATGGCCCTGCTCGACACTGACGGGGTCTACGGAGCGCCGCGCTTTCACCTGGCCGCCAAGAAACTCGGAATCAAGGCGCACATCGGCGCGGAAGTCACATATGCGGCATTTCCGAAAAAAATGAGTGCGGAGAAATTGCCAATTGCCAATTGCCAATTGCCGACTTCTCTTTCGTCCGCCAATGAATCAACAATCAAAAATCAACAATCAAAAATTGCCCATGCGCAAATCGGCAATCGGAAATCGGAAATTGGCAATCCGTTCCGCCTTCCTCTCCTCATTTCCTCCCGCGCCGGTTATCAGAACCTCTGCCGCCTGATCACCAAAATGAAATTGCGCGCGAAAAAGGGTGAAGGTGCAGTTCAACCCGAAGAACTCGAAGAGCATGCTGATGGCCTCATTTGCCTGACTGGTGGCGCAGAAGGCCCACTGGCCGCCGCTTTACAGCAGGGCGGCATCGAAGCAGCCCGCAAGCAAGTCGAGCACCTGATTGGAATCTTTGGCCGCAAAAATGTGTACATCGAACTGCAGCGCCACTTCCATCGCGAAGAAGAAACTCGCAACCGCGCCGCCATCGCCATTGCCCAATCGCTCAATCTTCCTCTGCTCGCGTCCAACGGTGTCTGCTATGCCGCCACAAAAGATCGCGAACTCTGCGACGCCTTCACCGCCATCCGTCATCACCGCACGCTGTCGATCGCCGGACGTCTGCTGGCGCGCAACTCCGAGCGTCACTTGAAATCCGTGCAGGAGATGCAGCAACTCTTCGCCGACCTGCCCGAGGCCATTGCCAACACGCTCGAACTCTCTTCGCGCCTCGAATTCACGCTCAACGATCTCGGCTACCAGTTTCCTCGCTATCCCGTTCCCGAAGGCGAGACCATGACCTCGTTTTTGCATGAGCGAGCCTGGGAAGGTTTTCACCAGCGCTACAGCCGGGCCGCAGCCGACATGCAAATCCGCGCCCGCCGCCAGATTGAACGCGAACTCACGCTCATCGAGAAACTTAAACTGGAAGGCTACTTTCTCATCGTCTGGGATCTGGTCCGCTTCTGCCGCGAGCAAAACATTTTGCTGCAGGGCCGCGGATCGGCCGCCAACAGCGCCGTCTGCTATTCGCTCGGCATCACCGCCGTCGATCCTGTCAGCATGGAGCTTCTCTTCGAGCGCTTTCTTTCCGAGGAACGCGGCGAGTGGCCTGACATCGATCTCGACCTGCCCAGCGGCGACGAGCGCGAAAAAGTTATCCAGTATGTTTACCGCCGCTATGGCGAACGCGGCGCAGCCATGACGGCGAATGTCATCACCTACCGCAATCGAATGGCGGCGCGCGAAATGGGCAAGGCGCTGGGATTCGATCCGGAAACGCTCGCCAAGATTTCCGCCGCTGTCGCCACCTGGGAGTTCCGCGACGAAAACGATGCGCTCGACCGCCGCTTCCGCGATGCCGGACTCGACCTCAGCCATCCCCGCCTGCGCAAATATTACGAACTGTGCCTCGCCGTGCAAAACATGCCTCGCCATCTCGGACAGCACTCCGGCGGCATGGTTATCTGCCAGGGGCAACTCGATTCCGTCGTTCCGCTCGAACCCGCATCCATGCCCGGCCGCGTGGTGGTGCAGTGGGACAAAGAAGATTGCGCCGACATGGGCATCATCAAAGTCGACCTGCTCGGCCTTGGCATGATGGCCGTGCTCAAAGATTCCATCGAACTGATTCGCCACCACTATCGCGAAGAAGTGGATCTGGCGCATCTTCCGCAGGATGATCCCGCCGTCTATTCCGCATTGCAGCAAGCGGACACCGTGGGCCTATTCCAGGTGGAAAGCCGCGCGCAAATGTCGTGCCTGCCGCGCCTGCAACCGAAACGTTTTTATGACATCGTGGTGCAGGTCGCAATCATCCGGCCGGGGCCCATTGTCGGCCAGATGGTGAATCCTTTCCTGCAACGCCGGCAGGGACGCGAAGAAGTCACATATCCGCATCCATCGCTCGAACCTGTGCTTAAGCGCACGCTCGGCGTTCCGCTGTTTCAGGAGCAACTGCTTCGTCTCGCCATGATCGCAGCCAACTTTACCGGCGGCGAAGCGGAAGACCTGCGCCGCGCCATGGGCTTCAAACGATCACAGGCACGTATGAAAGAAATCGAAGCCAAGCTGCGCGCCGGCATGACGCACAACGGAATCCCGCAAGACGCGCAAGAAAAAATCATTCTCTCCATCACATCGTTCGCGCTCTACGGATTCCCCGAGTCCCACGCCGCCAGCTTCGCGCTCATCGCCTACGCCAGCGCGTATTTGAAATGCCACTACCTCGCCGCCTTCACCGCAGCTTTGCTGAACAACCAGCCGATGGGTTTTTATTCTCCGGCGACGATCGTCAAGGACGCGCAACGCCACGGATTAAAAATGCTGCCCGTGGATGTGACGAAGTCCGAATGGCAATGTACATTGGAAAACTTTTCACCACAGAGACACAGAGACACAGAGAAAACCAGAAAGGAAACCCACGTATCGCCGGTTTTCATAAGTTCAATGAATAATAAAGTCCAGAATTCCTCTGTGTCTCTGTGTCTCTGTGGTGAAAATGATTCTGTTATCGCTATGCGTCTTGGTTTGCGTTGCGTGCGCGGCTTGCGTGAAGAAGCAGCGCAGGCGCTGGTGTGCGAGCGCATGCTTGCTCCGTTCACTTCCATTCACGATCTCACTCGCCGCGTTCCCGAGTTGCGCAAGGACGAACTCACCACGCTGGCGGAGATCGGCGCGTTGAACGCAGTGGCCAGTGATCAGTTGCCAGTGGCCAGTAAAACCTTTGTCATTCCGACCCCCGAGCGCAAGCGAGGGGCGGAGGAATCTCGCAACTCGGTACTCGGTACTAAGTACTCGCGCTTCCACCGCCGTGACGCTCTCTGGCAGGTCGAGCGCGCCGTCCGCAGCTCCGGGCCACTGATCGAGCAACAACCCGAGCCCGATTCGCCTTCCCCGCTCCATCCCATGAATCACGAAGAGCGCCTGGTTGCCGATTTCCACGGCACTGGACTCACCGTGGGGCCGCATCCCATGGCGTATCGCCGCGAATGGCTCAATGCCATGGGCATTCGCCGCGCCAGCGAACTCCGCGACCTTCCCAGCGGCAAGCGTCTGCGTATCGGAGGCTGCGTAATCACGCGCCAGCGCCCCGGCACGGCAAAAGGTTTTGTTTTTGTCAGCCTGGAAGATGAAACCGGAGTGGCCAACGCGATCATCACGCCCGATCTTTTTCACCGCAACCGCCTGCTGCTGGCCTCAGAGCGGTTTCTGGCCATCGAAGGAATTTTGCAGAATCAGGACAACGTGATCTCCATCAAAGCAGAACGCGTGCAGCCCCTGTTCGTAACCAAAGCCGAAACCACCTCACACGATTTCCACTGATCGGGATTCTGGAAACCAGAAACTGAGAAGAACTGAGAACTGCCTACTGCTGCGGCGGTCCCTCGGGTCGAGCACCCTCCTGCGGCGCCAGTGGCAGCCGGACGGCTCCCAGCATAATGTCGCGCTCCTCCGGCGAGAACATTTTCTTGAACCGGCCGGAGTTGATGATCCGCTCGCGCTCCTCCGGAGGCATGTCGCTCAGATCGCGCACCGCCGTGGTTACCATGCGCCGCCGGTCCGGCGGAAGCTGCCGCATCTGGCTGAACACGGTACGCGCCTGTTGCTTCTGTTCCGGCGTCAGGTGCGCCCACCGGTCCATGTTGTCCACGATGCGCTGCTGTTGCTGCGGCGGGAGGCTCGCGAAATAGTGCAACTGCTGCCGCAAACGCTGTTGCTGCTGAGGAGACATGCCGCGGAATCCGGGATCGTTTTGCAAGGCGCGATCCTGCTCACTCGGAGGCAGACCCTTATACCGCCGCAGCCAGTCGCCGGCATGCCTCTGCCCCGGGTGCGGTTGCTGATGATTGGGCGCCGCCTGACGCCCCTGCACCGGATGGAAATTGTTGCTGCGCTGCGCCTGGCACGGAGAGGAGGACGCCGCAACGGCCGCCACACACAACAAGGCCGTCGCCAACCATCCCGTCATGAATTTTCCCAACCGCATTCTCCCCGCCCTAGGTTCGCTGATAAGTGTCATCCTGAGCGGGACCCTTTTTGTCCCGCGAAGGACCCAGGCGAGCCGCGCGAAGCGCCGTGCTTTCGCGGCGCAGTAATCGCGCGTTTGGCTCGCTTCCTTACTATGGATTCTCCACCACATCGCGCTGCAATTTCAGGTCATCCAGCAAATCGAAGTTGGAATACAGATCCTGATTCTTTTCCAAAGCCTGCAAATCGCTAACCGCCGTGCCCGGCTCCTGCGCCTCCACCACCGCCATCTCGCCACCGCCAGACTTGTAGAGACCGCTGCTTTTGGTGAAGAACAAGCCCGCACCCACTGCCATCAGCAGCGTGAGCGCTGCCGCCAGCACCGGACGCCGGAACCACGCCACCCATCCCGCCTGCGGCTTGGCCATCTCTTCCCGCAGACGTGCCTGCAGCCGCACATCGAAATACGGCGAGGGCTCCGGAGCCTGCCATTGATCCAGCAACGCCATCGTCCGCCGGACCTCTTCCAGCTTTCCAGCGCACGCGCCGCACCCCGCCAGATGTCCCCCGACCTCCGGCGTTACTTCCATCAGCCCAGACGCCAGGTCCGGCATCATTTCTCGAATCTCATCGCACTTCATAACCATCTCCCCTTTGCTTCTTTTCGCCTATCTCCAATTTGTCATCCTGAGCGGGACGCTCTTTTTCCCGCGGAGGATCTTGTGCGAGCCGCGCCTTCTCGGAGCCTGCCCTGAGAGAGCGCAAGCGACCGAAGGGCGCGTTTGGCTCGCTTCCTTATCGACTCTCTTTCACAACTGCCCATGCTCACAAAAATTCTCTTAACTGTTCCCGCAAAGTCTCATACGCCCGGAACAACAACGATTTCGTCGCCGACTCGCTCAACTTCAATACCTCGGCGATCTGCTTGTAATCCATTTGCTGATACTTGTGCATGACCACTGCCAGCCGCTGCCGTTCCGGCAGCGCCTCCACTTTGCTCCGGATCGCCAGCAACCGCTCCCGCCGCACCAGCGTTTCTTCCGCCGTCATCGTACCGTCGGCCAAGTCCATCGTCGTTCCAGTTTCCTGATCCGGTTCGTCCAGGCTGACCGTCACCTCCGGACGCTCCTTGCGCGTATCGCGTGCATGATTCACCGCCAGGTTGGTCGCGATGCGATACAGCCAAGTCGTGAACTTAGCGCTGGCTTCGTAACCCTGCCGTGAACGGTACACGCGCAGAAAAACTTCCTGCGCCAGATCCTCCGCAACGGCCGCGTTGCGCGCCATGCGGTACATAAAACTCACCAGCGGCCGGCGATACTTCTGCACCAGAAAATCGAAAGCGGACTGATCGCCCGCCTTCACCCGCAACATGACCTCGGCGTCGGTATAGCTGTCGGCGCCGGCCATCGCCGGTTCCAGCCCCGCGGGGCGAGGCCCAAGCGAGGCCATGAGAACCCCTCGGTCCATGGCGGCAGTGCTCACACTAGTTCGAACCCTGGGGTGGGCGGAAAGTTGTTCTTTTTCTTGATGAGCCGAACCCTCGGAAGTCCCCGCAGATGTGGGGGATACCGCCGGTCGAAGTGGCCTGATTGGGTCCGGCATACGGGTTACTTTAGGCACGCCGGCCGCTGGCGACCCGAACCCGCCCCTGCCGCTGCCGCCGATAGCCTATCATGCCGCCTACCGCGATCCAAACTCCTCTTAGGGAACAGCCCGATCAATTGGGAGTTTCTTGATCTCGCATCTGACCCACGCACCCCACCGCCTTGCGCAATCCGCCCGCAAATGTTTGAATGAAGCGACTCAGCCAGACGCTAACTCAAGCTAGAATCTTCACGCTTCTTCCCGGCTGCTATCTTACGAATTCGTGCGAGGAGTTTCACCGTGACAAATCGGGTCACCGCATTCCTGAAGCGATGCCGCGACAATCACTATGTCAGCCTGTCTCTTGCCGGCATCGCCAGACCCGTCCGTTCCGCCTGCCTTGCTCTAGCCAATCAAATCCAACGCAAAGTGCACCAGGACAGCGCCGCGATTCAGCTACCCAACGGCGAGACCATGAGAATCGCCAGAGACTGTGGCCGCTGGGTCGCGACCGCCCTCTTCTGGCACGGGCTCGATGGCCACGAGCCCGAAACCTCCCGCACGCTTCGCTTCCTGTTCGAGCGCTCCGCCACGTTCATCGATGTTGGGGCGAACTACGGCTTCTATTCCCTGCTAGGCGCGCTGTGGAATCCCCGGCTCAAGGTCGTAGCCTTCGAGCCAGTCCCGCAGATTTACCAAAGGCTCAGGCAAAACGTCGCCGCGAACCAACTCGAAGACCGCATCGTCTGCGAAAATCTAGCCCTCGCTGACCGCAGCGGCAAGGCCACTTTCTTCCTGCCCTGCGCCGAAGGCAAAGACTTAGACAGCGCCGGCACCCTGGTGGCCGACGGCTGGCAGGCTACAAAGAATTCTCCGCGCATGCAGGTAGAAACGGTGCGCTTCGATGATTACGAAAAACGCTGCCCCATGCCGGTGGACCTGATCAAGATCAACGTCGAAGACTTTGAAGCGGATGTTCTAGCTGGCATGCACGAAGTCATCCAGCGAGACCGGCCGTTCATTGTATGCGAAGTTCTGCCGCGCGCCCACCGCAACCAGCGAACCCAGGAAATCGTAGCCGCGCTCCAGTACCAGCCCTACTGGATCACGCCCTCGGGTTACATCCGCGTTTCCAGGTTCGATTTCGACCGCGGCGATTTTCAGAACTTCCTCTTGTCGCCGGTCTCCACCCCTGATATCGTCCTGCAGAATCTCGAAGTGCTTTGGGATTTGAGATACGCGCGTCCCGCAGCCTGATCAGCCGCACTCGTCTGCTGAGCGGCGCCCAGATTACCCTGACTCGTCCGCAGAATGGCAGCTTGGCGCGCAACGTTAAAGCCTTCCCCAACAGTTGCCGACCGCAGTAACCAACCTGCTGCGCGATCGTGATGCATGCGGTGCAGCACAAACCACAAGCCGCCCATCGCTCCCGCTCCCAGCAGGCTAGCGCCGACCTGCCCGGGCACTCCCGCATGAACAAACGGCTTGGCCAGCGGATCGATTTCCTCGTGGCCTCGCTGGTAAAGCACTCTGGTCATCACGCCGTCGCCCACAATTTCGCCGCCCAGCCCCGCAAACATCGTCCAGGTCGCCTTCGAGATCGGCGCATCCGGCAACTCCTGCCCGAGCGCGGCCCCAGTCAACCCCAACAGCATGACGAGACCCCACCTGCCCATGACGACCGCTCCCTACGGCGGTCATCGGGTCAGGCAAGGCTCATCCTTAACGCCGGGAACCCGGGATTCCAATCTTTCGTTCCTCAAGTACTCCGAGTCAGCCTGCAATGCGGGTTTTCCAGATTTGTTGGCACATGTGGACAAAGTTCGGGCAGCGGTGGTTTCCACTAATACACGTCCATTGTCATCCTGAGCGAAGCCGTTTTTCAGGCGTAGCGAAGAGCCTGCCCTGAGATGAAGTCGAAGGGATCTCCCGCTTCTCCGGCCCAACACGCGAGCCTAACTGCACCACTACCAGCATTCGCCTTTCATTCGCATCAACTTTTTCATGGAAAGCCTACTTGACATTTTCTATTGGAAAGTATACTTTACGGAAAGTTAGCTTGATATGGGACCCAATATCCAAAATCGGATTAAGGAACTCCGCACCACCCGCGGGTGGACGCAAGAGCAGCTCGCAGAGGCCGTCGGAGTCTCGCGGCAAAGTATCAACTCGATTGAGCGCGACCGTTATGTGCCGAGCCTTCCGCTGGCGCTCACTTTCGCGCGCGTGTTCGGCTGTCCCACCGACGAGATATTTACGCTGAATGGCGAAATAAAGCCCGGCGACATCAAGTCCGGCGAAGCGCGGGAGGACGAGTAATGGTAATCCCTTTTCTTGTGTTAATCGGCAAGCGCCTGAAGCAGGTTCCCATCCTCGGCAAGTTAGTGGACGAACGCTTTATGAGCCATCGCCGGCGCGCCCAGAGGATTGGCGGGTTAGTCGGCTTCCTCGTCGCCGACATTCTTTTCGGCTATCGCTATTTCGTCAATCACATCCGGAGTTGGGATCTGTTCGCCGTCGTCCTGTCGGTATTTGTGGCTTACATAGTTCTGATTGTCTGGTACCTGATCACCGAATAAGGAGAGAAACAATGCCGCTCGCACACACATTACCTGTCACTGAACACGCGCCTCTCTTGAGTGAAGCTTCACAAAAGGGTGCCCAACCCGCATCCGGGTTGAAACCAATCTTCCTCGGACCCAACGGCCTGCGGGCAGGCTGGCGCTTGCTCATCTTCACCGCCCTCGTGGTCGCGCTGCTCGGCAGCTTCGTCCTCATCCGCGCCGGCGGTGTTCAAGGCTTCCGCGAAGCCCAGAAGCATGCCACTGAACTTACGATCACGCCGCTCCTGATGTTCAAAGGGGAAGGCATGGCTTTCTTGCTTCTCTGCGTCGCAGCTTTGATCATGGGAAAAATCGAGCATCGCAAATTCAGTGACTACGGTTTAGCCCTGCGTCAGGCTCTGGGAAAAGACTTCTGGCTCGGCGCTGGCACGGGCTTTCTGGCGCTCAGCGGCACGCTGCTCACCATGTTCCTGCTGCACGGCTTCCGCATTACCGGCCTGGCTCTTCACGGGACGGCGATCCTGTCATCAATGCTCGCGTGGGGCGTAGCCTTCCTCATGGTTGGATTGTTTGAGGAATTCCTGAATCGCGGCTACATCCAGTACACACTTGCTTCCGGAATCGGCTTCTGGCCGGCGGCGTTGGTCATGTCGTTCCTGTTCGGTTTCGGCCACTACTTCAATCCCAATGAGACCGCCGTGGGCGCTGCCTCCGCGGGAATGTTCGGACTGCTCTTCTGCCTGTTCCTGCGCCGCACCGGCAGTCTCTGGATCGCAGTCGGCTTCCACGCCGCCTGGGACTGGGGACAAACTTTCTACGGAGTTCGCGATAGCGGCATCGTGCCCTATCACAATGTCCTGAGTTCCACGTTCAGTGGCCCGCACTGGCTAACCGGCGGCATAGTCGGCCCAGAGGCCAGTATTCTGTGCCCGATCGCGCTACTGTTAGTAGCCCTGATCTTCACCCGCTACTATCGGAGGGTCGCTCGCCCGTCTCAGGGTGCTTACCCTTCCGGTAGCGATCAATCGACCAGCAGTTCCGGTCGCAATACGTCAGCAAGATAAAGAACAACAGCACGTACATGAGTTGGTCTCCGGCGAGAGGCCAATTTTGGGCTAGGCAAGCTCCAATCTGCAGCATGAGCATCAGCAGGCCCCCTGCAATCAGAGCGAACAACGTCCAAAGCCCAAGAACCATCAACAGCCCCACCGTTCCCTCGCACCACGGCAGGGCGACGGCGACGGAATGCACTAAAAATCCGGGCAAAGGTGTATTTTGCATCTGGGTTTCAATGTGGGTGGTAAATGCAGCGTGGTTTCCGAGCAGTCGAGAGACCCCGTGGAGAAAGATGTTCCCACCGAACGTCACACGTAAAAGCAAATAGGCGACTTCATCTTTCTTGGTCATAAATGGGCCCTTCTAAGGGCCAAGAACGCCGCACCACTGCCGACGAGGCAGCCGAATTGGTTTTTCCTTGGATGCGGTGGCATTTGCCGGAGTTTCGGGCTGTTGCTCTCGGATTTGTTCCCAGCGGCAGGGGCCAGAGACGATTGGGTCTTGTCCTGAAACGCAGTTCAGGACAAGACCGACGATTGGGTGAATGCGAAAGCGGATCGGAACTTGTGTATAATGACGGACTTACCGCATCATAGTGGGCGCTTAACTCAGCGGTAGAGTGCCATCTTCACACGGTGGAAGTCATAGGTTCGAATCCTATAGCGCCCACCATTTGTATCTTCAGCACAGCCCCGCCCCGCCAGGCGAACCTCTAGTTCGTCTTCAGGCTGTCCATGATAGCGTTGGCTTGCGCTTCGGTAAATCCCGGCCCGCGGCCAAGGGCTTGCCAAACGTGAACCGACCAAATGCGGCTGGGAGTGATTACGCAACGCGCATACATGCTACGAATCTCGCCCGTCTTGGTTGTGCCGTTCGTCACGGTTGCGCTTCGCGCCGTGAAGCGCCCGACGGTCGAGTAGCCGCGCACTACGGTGGTTGTGCTCAGATCAAAGCTCACGCCCAAATCAGCGTTGATCATAGTATCTTCGCTATCCGCTACGCCCGCTGCGTGGTTGAAATCGATATTGGCCTTGGCGTCGCTGTATTGCACGCTGATGGCAGCACTATTGTCGTTGTAGTTTGCGAAGTAGGCGTAATGGATCGTCTTGGGATATTCCTTCTGGAAGGTCTCAATCGGTGTGTTATAGCCGCTGGGCAGCGAGATGGAGAATGCCGGTGTTTGATAGTTAACTTGCGCGACAGCTGCAACCGCTGTCGACAGCAGGACGAGGATGACAAACAACGTTGAGCGCGATTTCACGGCATCTCCCTTTTGCGAAGTTCGTGCGGCGATGACTGGATCTCAAACCCGCCGCCTCACGAGAGTTCACGACCATGACGGGGTAAAAAGGAGGAGTTAGCTTTATCTTTCCCTCCCGCAGAGCGCGAGTCAACACACCAAGGTAATCCCGCTGCGAGAGCCTTCATTAACTATGAGCTATGCTACAAACCCTTTTGGAAGGCTTCACTTCTCAGCCCCCGAGCAGACGAAGCGTGGGGCGCGCAACCTGCGGCGAATAAAGACGTGTAGCCTGGCTAGTGAATGTTCAGGTCGACGTAGTGCCCGAAGCTGGCGAGCGCGACCTGGTCGTTGCCTGGAATGTAGAAGCCAAACCTGCCGGCATTTAAATTGCCGCCGGGCCGAGTCCAGCGGTCCAGAACCACCCAGCTGTCTCCTTGCCTGATCTGGTGGACGATCTCGTTCGGTCCCACGCGGATCTGCAGCGTGCGGAAAGTCTTCTTGCCCGTCTTGTGCGGGATCTTCGTCTCTTCTCCCTTCTGCCCGTCCTTTACCACGGTGCGGTAGAAGTTGTTGTCGTCCATCTGGAAGAGCACGTAGTTGCTGGCGTTGACGCACTCGAGCATCCACTGCAGGCGGTGACCTTTGGCCAGCATGGCGGAGAAAACAAACGTGCCGGTCGTGGGAGTGATGCTGTACATCACGAAGTCGCCGCCTTTACGAACGAACGATCCTTTCTCCTGCTTCCAGCCCGCGGCGTCGTCCCACTTGGACATGCCGTCGGGTGCGAGCGATAGATCGAGACTGCGCGATTGGCCTCCGGCGACTTCGATTGTCGCAGAGCGAGTGAAGTTGTCCGCCGTTTTTGCAGTGAGAGTATAAGACCCGGCCGGCAAACTGAGCGCGCCGCCGCTGCTCACTTTCGTGGGAGTCTCGCCTGCTTTGCTGATCGTCACCTGAGCATCGGCAGGGGTGAAAGTGATTTTCAACTCGCCGGGAGCGGCTTCCAGCGCCGCATCTGCGGCGACGAGAGAGATGGCTTGTCCAACCACGAAGTGCTTCTTGATCTGCCGCGGCTTGAAGCGGTCTTTGCGCAATTCGATGGTGTGATCGCCGGGATGGATGGTCGTTACCGTCAGCGTGCCGTCAGCCCGCACCGTTCCCACCGGAGTCTGGTCGATCAGAACGGTCGCGCCCGGAACTCCGCCCTGAATGATGAGCGAAGACGAAACCAGCATGGGCTGCAGATTGAAAATCACTTTGGCCTGCTCGCCCTTGCGAATCCGGATCTTTTGTTCGGGAAGATCCTGGAACCCGCTCTTGGAGACCCGCACAACGTACTCCTTGAGTTCAAGGTTGGGAATGCGCAACTGTCCGTTCTCGGTAGCACGCCGCTGAAGCTTTCCGTTGAGAAAGACTTTCGCATTGTCCAGACCGGTGATCACGACAAGTGTGCCCAGATCCTGGCCCGACTCGAGAAACGCGTTCAGTGTGGGCGCTGGTCCGGCGTCAACGTCGAGTTTGTATTCGTCACTGCCGCGGGTCACGGCGAGTTGGTGAGCGCCGGCGGAAATGGCGGGGAGGTCGAGACCATCCGCAGGAACCTCGACTGGGGTCTGGCCATCCAGGCTGAGCTTCACGCCCGAATCACTCGAATACACATGCAGGCGGTCGGCCAGGCCGGTCACGACGACTGCCAATACGCCTTTGGAATCGATCGCGCCCTTGACGGCCGGCACAGCGCCGGCATCGGCGGCGAAAGTAAAAGACGCTTCTCCCTGCGGCCCTTCGAATTTCAGTTTATGTTCGCCGGCGGGAATCTTGTCGATAGACCACTGTCCATCTTGAAATTCGGCAGTTGGTTGATCATCGAAAGTGACCTTCCCCGTGCCGGTGTCGGAAGACAGTTTC
The DNA here is from genome assembly GCA_963832755.1 of uncultured Acidobacteriaceae bacterium. Classification (GTDB taxonomy): domain Bacteria; phylum Acidobacteriota; class Terriglobia; order Terriglobales; family Acidobacteriaceae; genus Sulfotelmatobacter. The sequence continues at coordinate 592,527 of CAWHVM010000002.1, forward strand.
ACTACCGGCAGAAGCGGCGCTGGCGGCGGCGCAACCGGGGCCGCAACTGCAGGCGCGGCCGCTTCCTGTGGTGGGGCGGCTGGCGGCGCATGATGCCGTCGTACGAACAGAAAGATGACCCCGGTCAGGATTATCGCCGCCGCCGAGGCGACCATGATGGTTGTGTTACGCAGCGGCGGTCCTGCTGGCTGCTTAACACCGGAAGCCGGAGTTGCAGTTTTGGGCGCGCTCACCGGTGGCTGGGCCGCGGCAGCAGAGGACGGCGCCGGAGGCGGAAGCGGCGGCGCGGGCGGAGCAAGTCCTGCCGAAACAGATTTTGCCGAAGCAGGTTCTGCTGGAACACCCGCTGCACTGGGCGGAGCCGGAGTTGGGGGCGGGGGCGCGGCAACATTGCTGGTCGCCTCCAGTGAAGACTGAGGCGTGCTGACCGGCGGTGTGTTGTAAGTGAGCGTTGCGCTTTCGCTTTCGGGAGATTGAGTCGTAATCTTTCGCTCAACTTCGAGCAGGCCCAGGCGATGCAGTAAACCATTCGCCACGGAGAGCACTTCTCCATCGGTCGGATATTTTTCGGCCACGGCTCGCACGTGTTCCCCTAAGACCTGCTTCGCCGCGGTATCTGCAGCCGCATCAACTTCACTCTCGATGCGCCGCAGCTCTTCCAGATCGCGGCGGCGGGCCTGGCGGCGCTGCGCTTGAAGATCGCGCTGCACGGTTTCTTGAATCTGAACCAGCCGCGGCTCACGCGGATAAACCGACAATCCTTCTTCAATGCGCGACAACGCTCCGGCAAGATCGGTGGCGGTTTGCAGCTTACGCGCTTGCGAAACACATTCCTCGACGAAGGTTTCTTTTTTCTTGTCGAGAATCAAAGTCCGGATGGTCTTCGCCATCGGATGCGCTGGATTCAAATCCAGCGCCTCGCGAGCCAGCTTCTCCGCTTCCTTCCAATCGCTCTCTACGATCGAGTGCGCGTGTTCCACCAGGCTATTGGCGAGCACCGCGCGAGCCAGAGAATTGTTTTCATCCATCTCATAGGCTTCGCGCAGCAGCTTGATCCCCTCGGCCGCCTTCTGCTGAGCGCACAACTCTTGCCCTTCGGTCATGAGGCGATGAGCTTCGGTTTTTCGCCGGATGCCATCCTGCGCGAGCTTCTCGAGTTCCGTCAGTTCCGCATCGTTCGGAAATTCGGCGGCCGCGCCTTGCAACAAATCGAGGGCGCGCGCGTAGTCGCTGGAATGCAAACAGGTGTCAACCTGCTCGACCAGACGCGTTTTGGATTCGATCCGCGCCTGCTGGTCACGCCGCTTTTGCAAGCGCTCGACTTCGAAGGTCAATCCGGGATACTGGCTGTAGATTGTGCGCAGAATTTCCCAATCGTTCAGCGCATCGCTATACGATCCTTGTTCTTCGTGCAGATGCGCGCGGGCGACGATGGAATTGACCAGATCGCGCTTGTCCTGCACCAGGCGGAACGCGCGCTCGAAATGCGATTCTCCGGGATGGAGATCCATCGCCTCGCGCAGAATGTTCACCCGCTTGTCGAGATCCGGCTCCGCTTCGACTTGGCGATCGACCGACGCAACGAACGCCGAAAGCTCCTGGCGTTGTTGTTCCTCAATGTCGTACTTGAGGGCCTGGAAGATGGCGTTGCTCGGATATTTGGCGAGATAGGTCTGGCAAACATCCGCGGCCTTGCGGAAATTGTGCTCGGTGAGGAACCGGCGCGCCTCCGCATACGCGGTGTTCATCGCGTCGTGTTCGGAGCGCACTTCGTTATAGAAGGACTGATAATTGGCGCCGCTCTCGCGGTTGATGGAATCCGGGGCGCGCCGGTCGAGATCGAGAACCACGCCCAGTTTTGCGAGGGCGTTGCTTACGTCGCCTTTTTGCCACGCGTCCATGGCGGCGCGATGAAGTTGCTCTTTCTCCTGACGCAGTTTTTTGTATTCCAGTTCCTGGCGATCGACCTCGGCGAGCAACTGCAGTGCGCGGGCCTCTTTGGGCCGGAGTTGCAGAACATTCTGCAAAGCTTCGCGGGCATGCGCGTAGGCGTGATTGTCAATGTGCTGCCGCGCCAGGCGATACCAGTTGTCGATCTGGCGTTCGCTGCGCCGGTTCTCGATTCGGCTCTTCAGCGCCAGCGCAGTGGCGTTGTCAGGTTCGATTTGCAGAGCTTCCTGCAACTTCTGCAAAGCCAGCGGATCTTCTTCTTCTTCAAAGCGCGCGCGGGCAGCATCGAGCAGTTGCGAGAGAGTTTTGCGCCGGACTGCGCCGTCGAGCTGCCGGCGCAGAGAGCCGATGGACGTATCCATGTGGCCTTCGGCTTCGAGTTCGCCGAGGATTTCTCCGGCGAACTGGAAGTCGCCTTCTTCCAAAGCCTTGGTGGCGCGCTGCAGCCGCGGACGCGTGCGCTCGGGATCGAAAAACTCGATGGGCTCGTTGCGCTGCGCCTTGCTCAGTGTGTCGCCGAATTCGCGCGCGCTGGCGAAACGATGCCACGATTGTTTCGCCATCGCCTTGTGCAGAACACGGCTCACGGGCTGGCTTATCGTGGAATTCAATTCTGCCGCGAGCGGCGGAATGTGACGCAGAATCGCTTCGACTACTTCATCGGCGCGCGCGCGCTGGAACGGATTGCGGCCGGTCATGGCTTCGTAGCAAACCACGCTGAGCGAGAAAATGTCGGAGGCCGGCGACAGCGGCTTCAGCTCGATCTGCTCGGGAGACATGTAGAGCAGCGTGCCTTTTTGCGCGCGGGTAGTGTGGGCATCGGCCATGTGGGCCACGCCGAAATCGATGATCTTCACCGAGTCGTCTTCCATCACGAAGATGTTGCTCGGTTTCAAATCGCGATGGATCAGGCCGCGTTCGTGCGCGGCTTGCAGGCCGCGGCAGGTCTGCGAAATGATGTCGATGGTACGTTCGACCGTCAGGCGATGGCTGGCCTTGCGGATGAAGTAATCCAGCGTGGTGCCGGGCAAGAGCGGCATTACGAAATACGGTTTCTTCTTGCCGTCTTCTTCGAACTCTCCAATGTCGAAGATCTCAACGATGTTGGGATGGCTCATGGAGGCAAGCACATCGCATTCTTTGTAAAACAGCTGCAGCGAAGCGGGATCGGGAATGTCGAGGATAGTCTTGACCGCGACTTCGCGGCGCACCACCGTGTCGTAAGCGCGGTAGACAAGGCCCATGCCGCCCTGGCCAAGGATCTGCCGGACCTCGTAGCGGCCTGCCAGTTTTCTTGGGGACGAAGGGTTCTCCATAGCGCGCCCCGGTGCGGGGCTCTAGCATCTTAATCGATTTGGCCGAAAAGTGTAGCGAGCGCGCGGCTACTTCTTCCTGGCGCCTTTGTTTTTCGGCGACAACAATCCGAAGATCTGCAATTGCTGGTAGCTGGCCACGAAGACCTCGCCGTTGGCGACCACCGGAACCAGGTTCGCGTTGCCGATCAGCGGCCAGTAGCCGGCTGTTCCCTGGAAGAGCGTCGTCATGGTGCTTCCACCCGCGTCTGGATCGAAAGCAAAAAGATTGATTGCAAACTGCGTGGGTGGGACCGGATGCGACAACGCCCAGATGATGGGGCTGGCCGTGCCGTTGGAGGAGATGCTGGTGAAGAACCCGGCGGCCTGCCCACCTCCGACCGCGCCGCTGGTTACCTGGGTGAGCGCGGGACTGGGCGAAGTTTGTAGCTGCCAAACCTCCACCGTCGTGCCGCCGCTGGTGACTACGCTCGCCGTCTGCGCTACGGGATCGACATAATACGATGGGCCGCACCAGCAGCCGCCGATCAAGTAAGTCCCCAGGACGTTGTTGGTGATCGGGGAATATCCGCCCAGGCTGTCTTCATTCATGAAATACATATTTCCATCTTTGCCCGCCGCTACGGCCAGATGCGGGTAGGTCCCCGGCTGATCGGGCAGAACCATTACCCCGCCGGCGCCGAAATCGTTATCTTCCTTGTCGAGTTCAGACTGGTCGCTGGGCGTGAACAAATCGACCACAGAACTCAGATTCGAGGTCACCGCTACAACGCTCTCCTCAATATCGGTCACGCCATCATAGGTCGTTCCCGAGTAGTCGGAGTTTCCGGTAACGAACAGGACATTGCCCGCGTCGTCGGTCGCCGGTCCGTAACCAGACATCCAGATGGAAGACAGGAAATAGTCGTCTGGAGAAGTGGCCTGCGTGTCCATGACTTGATTGGAGGCCAGCGGGGTCAAGGTTACGGTCTGCCAGCCCAGCAGCCAGCCGCGCGAATAGTTGTAGCCCTCGCAGAAGGCGCCAAATCCGGCGTAAACAGTGCCGTTGGCGAGCAGTAGCGCGGGACGCTGGCGCTGATACGTTGGGTTGAAAGTCGCAGTCGTCCCATCAGTGAGCAGGTGCGACGCCGTGACCACCATGGGCGAGACGGTGTCAGTGAGGCTGCCGAGATCCAAAGCGTGGAGAGTATAGACCGGTCCGGTTGAGCCGTTGCTATTAACCATCACGTACAGCGTGTTCGTGGTGAGGTCGATGACCGGCGTGGAATTGATGCCAACGATCGGGCTGGTCTGGCAGCCGAGCGGGTGGCTGATGGGCGTGCCGAAGTTCGGACTGAGCAGGACTTGCCCGCTCTCGGCGTCGATGGCGTAGACCGTATTGTTTTCCGTTGCGACATAAACCACGTCGTGCGTGCCCGGGTAGTTGCCCGCGGTAATGTTGACGCCGGGCACCACCAGCGGCTGCGCGTCCGCCGCGGCATCGAGCGTGACAGTTTGCAGCAGCCCGAAGTTGGAACTATTCACGTTTGCCGGAGTCAGCGTGGTCTCGTTCTGGTTCCAGCCCGTGCGGTAATTGTTGTAGTGATAAGTGGTGACCGATACCGTCGCAGTCGACGGATTCACCGTAAGGTTGGTGGACGATGCCACGGAGCCAAGCGTAGCCGTGATCGTCGCAGTTCCCACTGAGACTCCCTCAGCCAGCCCCTGGCTGCCCGCCGAGTTGCTGATGGTAGCCACGGCCGCAGGCGACGCGCTCCAGAGCACAGAAGTGGTGATGTTCTGCGTGCTGTTGTTGGAGTAAGTTCCTGTGGCCGTGAACTGCTCGGTAGATCCCAGAACGATCGAGGGCAGAGCGGGAGTCACCGCAATCGAAAGCAGTGTCGCCGAATTCACCGTGAGCGTCGCAAAGCCGATGATGCCGCCCGAAGCCGCGCTGATCGTGGTTGTGCCGGTGGCCACGCTGCTGGCCAGGCCGCCGCTGGCGATGGTGGCCACGTTCGTCGCGGTGGAACTCCAAACTGCGGAGCTGGTCAGGACCTGGGTGCTGCCGTTGGAATAGTTTCCCGTGGCGGTGAACGGCTGCTGCGTGCCCAGCGCAATCGAGGTCGCGGCCGGCGACACCGTAATCGACACCAGCGTAGCGGCGGTCACGGTGAGGACGGTTGCGCCCGTGATCGTTCCGGAGGTTGCCCTGATGCTGGACGTGCCCACGGCCAACGCGCTCGCCAAGCCGCGCGTGCTCCCGGAAGAGCTGATCGTTGCTACCGTCTTCTTGGTGGAAGTCCATGTGACCGCTTGCGTCACTGGGTATGCGTTGCCGTCGCCGAAGGTGCCGGCCGCAGAAAATTGCTCTGTCAGGCCCGCTGCCACCGAGGGGTCGGTTGGCGTGACCGCAATCGAAACCAATCCGGCCATCGAACCCGTTCCCGCGAGCTTGGTGGTTTGTGGACTGTTGCTGCCGCTGTCGTTCACCGTGAGCGTGCCTGTGAGTTTCCCCACTACGGTAGGAGTAAAAGTCACGCTGATGGCGCACTTGGTCTTCCCAGCCACCGCCGTGCCGCAGGTATTGCTCTGGGCGAAATCGCCGCTCACGGCCACGCTCGCGATGGTGAGCGTAGTGGTCATATTGTTGGTGAGGGTCACCGTAAACGGATTGCTGGTGCTGCCCACGGTTTGGGTGGTGAATGTAATCAACGCCGGGGATAAAGTGACATCCGCAATGCCGGCGCCGCTTAGAGTAATCGTCTGCGGGCTGTTGCTGGCGTTATCGGTGATGGTGACCACGCCCGCGGCAGATCCGGTTGTGGTGGGGCTGAAGGTGACGAAGATCGTGCACTTCTTTCCGGCCAACACGGTGCTGCCGCAGGTGTTGGTTTCGGCAAAGGGTCCAGTGACGGTGATGCTGCTGATGGAAAGCGTGGCGCTGCCGGTGTTGGTGAGCGTGACATTCTTGGCGGGGCTGGCATTTCCCACTGCGGTATTGCCAAAAATCAGGGTGGTCGCTGAAAGTGTGACGGTCTGTGCGGACGCGGCCGCGGTCAGCAGCAAGAATGCCAGAATTGGCAGCCCGGGCGCGCCCCGAAGTTTGCCCGGGAAACCGCGCCGGGCGGACTTCTTGCCGGCTCCAATCGCAAGAACCATCGGCAGCCTCCACTGCATTTAGTTGCCGGAGAATACACGGGATCGCCGCTGAATGCAATTGTGAAAGTGTGTGAATTTCCCGGTAGCGGCCCGCACTCGGGCGGCAGCCTAAAGAGCTAGCTAGTCAGCCGCTGCCACGTCAGCCTTGCGGGTTCGCGCGGCCACCGGCAGACTGGCGAGAATCAGAGTGCCGGTCGAGTCAGACTGAACTTCGATGTGGCCGCCCAGTTCGTGCACGCGTTCTCTCATCCCCCCAAGCCCCACGCCCACGTATCCCCGGTTGCTCTGAAAGCGTTCGAGCACATCCCCAGTCATGCCCACTCCATCGTCTCGAATGCTCAGCACGATTCGGTTGGGAACCAGCGAAACTATGATTTCGGCTTTGGTACTCCGGGAATGCCGGTGAATGTTGGTCAGGCTTTCCTGTAGCACGCGGAACAGCGCCAACTCGACCGTGCTTGGCAATCGCACCAGATCACCAGGCAGGTTGAGTCTGACCGGTATGCCGCTCCGCTGCGAGAAGCCCTCCACATACCACTTTGCGGCGGAGGCGAAACCAACTTCATCCAGCAGCGGCGGATGCAGCAAGTGCGAGATGGTGCGGGTCTCTGCGATGGCCTTGTCGAGAATCTCCACGCAATCGGTAAGCAACTCGTTGGGTGGAAGTGAACTGGTTACCAGCGCAAGATTCATTTTGGCTCCCGCGAGGTATTGCCCCAAGCTGTCGTGCAGTTCGCGCGAGATTTTTCGGCGCTCGGCATCCTGTATGCCGAGCAGCCGGGCGTTCAGGTGCCGCAAGGCCTCTTCCGCTTGCTGGCGTGTCTTCAGCTCGCGATTCAACAGGTAGTAATGCAGGCTGAGCAGCGCCACCGAGACCAGGAAAGCGATGAAAAAGACGGCAACCGTTTGTCCGAAGAGCGCCTTGGAACGGGTTTGGCGCTCGGTGAGGAGGCGAACCTCGAGCTCCTGCATCTGTTGAATCAGCGCATCCGTTTCACCGCCCACCCGGGTGATTCTCAGGGTGAGTTGATCCTGATTCTCCTGGCCGGATTCCCGGTTGCGCTTCATGTCTATGGACTGCCGCATCAAGTCAAGCCTTTGATCCACCAGTTTTGCCAGGCGCACGCAGTTGTTCTGCTGGGCCGCACTGTCTAGGGTGAATTGCTTGACCAGCGCGACTGCCTCAGTCGTCTCGTGGACCGCCTTCTGATATTCGTCAAGATAGGTTGAATCGCCGGAGTGCACGAACTCGGTGCGGTAGCGGCCTGCCCTGGAGATCACCGTGACAATGTTTGATAGCGCAGCCTGCGTCTCCCGCGTGTGCGTAACCCAATGCTGGGAATTGAGCAAGCGCGTGATGGTGTAAAAGTCCGCAATCGCGGCCAGGGTCAGCAGAACAAGAGCCGAAAAGAACACGAACGCGTTCCTGGTCCTGGCCGACATGCCAAGCGTTTCAGACTTCATGCCCGCGCGGGTCTCTGTTTCCACAGTGCTGAGAGTCTACATCCGTTTGCAGCTGAATTGATCTGCTTTCGATTTAAGCCGTCTGGCGGAGTCCTTTGAAGACGCCGTTACTTTCCCGTGTAGCTGACTCGCCAGATCGAGTCTGATCCGTCGTCGCTCACCAATAGCGAACCATCGGAAGCCACCGTTATGCCCACTGGGCGCCCCCACACGTTGCCATCGGGCAGCACGAAGCCGGTGAGGAAGTCTTCATACTCGCCGCTGGCGTGCCCGGTCTGGTGCAGCGGCACGCGAATCACTTCATAGCCCACGCGCACCGCTTTATTCCAGGAGCCGTGCTGGGAAGCGAAAATGTCTCCCTTGTACTCGGCGGGAAACTGTTGGCCTCCGTAGAACGTCAACTCCAGCGACGCATTGTGCGGCTGCAGCAGCACGTCGGGCACGATGGCTTTGTCTTTCAACTCGGGATGCTTGCCCTGATGCCGCGGATCCTGATGCCCGCCGATGTACCACCACGGCCAGCCGTAGAATCCGCCTTCCTGCACGTGCGTGATGTAGTCGGGGACGAGATTGTCGCCCAACGCATCGCGCTCATTCACCGAACACCACAGTTCGCCGGTCTGCGGATTTACCGCAATCCCGCCCCCGGCATTGCGAATGCCGTAGGCATACACGCTCAGCACGCAATTCTCAGGATTGCATTGCAGAATGTCGGCGCGGTTTTTCTCGCGCGGCGAGGTGTCAGGATCGTCCACGTTCGACGCCGAGCCCACCGCGACAAACATTTTCTTGCCGTCTTGCGAGAATGCCAGAGCGCGCGTCCAGTGGCCGCCGCCGGCTGGCAGGTCGGCGATGTGCTGGGGCGCGCCGCCCGCCTTCAAATCGCCGTTGTGATAAGCGAAACGAATCACTTCGTCAGTGTTGCCCACGTATAACCATTGCGGATCAGGCCCCGGAGGATAAAACGCCAGACCGTAGGGACGCTTCAGGCCGCTGGCGAAAATCGCCGACAGCTCGGGCTTGCCGTCACTGGTCACACCGCGGAACACTCGGATGCGCCCGGCATTGCTCTCCGTAAGGAAAACGTCACCGTTCGGAGCTGTGCGCAAGGTCCGCGGATTGTCGAGCCCCGCGGCATACAGTTCCACCTTGAATCCGGCCGGCGCCTGCGGCCAAACATTTTCCGGCCGCGCCACCAGCTCCGGACCATTGCGCGCCGATTGCGTCGCGTAGGGTTGCGGCAGATCGTTCACGGTGATCTTGCGCACCGTGCCTGGTTTTTCGTAGCGGAAGTCGGTGAAGGGCGGCGTTGGCGGCGGCGCCTTCAGCGTCGATGTGCTCATGTCAGCGGGCGCGCTCGCTTGCTGCGCAGGCTGAGAAGCCATCGCCTTGACGTAGGTGACGATCTCCCATCGTTGCGATGCGGGCAAAACCGACCAGGCGGGCATGCCGCTGTTCTTGTTGCCGCGGGTGATGAACCAGAACACCTCGCCCGGAGTCGCCGCAGCCAGCCGCTCGTCCACTAGCGGCGGCACGTCGCCTGTGCCTTTTCCAGTTCTGCCGTGGCACGACAGGCAATTGCGGGAATACAGCCGCTGTCCGGCGTGCACGGCGGTCTCCTGTCCCTCGTATGGATTCTTCGCCCTTTGCGCCTTAGCCGGGGTGTTGTGGAAGTTGGCGTCTGCATCGGCTGCCAGTAGCACCGCCGCGGGCAACAGAACCGCTGCCGCAATTCGAACGCATAAATTCGCAAACGAACCCATAGATCCTCTTGGATAGTATTTCGCCCTTAACTTTGGATGCGCCGGAGCTGCGCTGGGATTTTCGGAAGATTTACTTCCCTGCGGGTTTGCCTTTCGTGACCTGCTCGTACCAAAGGCGGTGATGAGTCTTCGCCCACGCGGCGGAAACTTCTCCACGAATGATGGAGGTAAAACCGCCGCGGATCATGGCCGTCCCCATGTAAACGTGAATGATGAAGCCGCCGATGGTCGCCATGGCCGCGACTACGTGCACCGTGACCGCGAGATAACGCAGCCAGCGCAGGCTCCATGGGATGGACTCCACGAACCACAGCCCGATGCCGGAAATCAGCAGCAGGATGATGCCGTAGAACATTAGCCAGAAAAACACTTTCTGGCCGTAGTTGAAGCGGCCTTCGGGGGGAAGATTCTGGTCGTCGTTCTCGATGTAGTGCTTGACTACTTTCTTCCAGCGCCGGTCGGCGTCGGTAGTCTGCATGTCGCCGCGCCACATCTTGTACATCCAAAACATGGAGAACGTGAAGCCCAGGCCAAACCAAGGGTGCCAGAAGCGCGCCGTCGGCCCGCCGCCCACGATGGCCGCCAGCCAATACATGTATGGCGACCAGAAGGCCAAGCCGGTGATCAGACAATAGATGTAGAACAGGGCGCCCATCCAATGATGCAGGCGCTCGACCAGCGTGTAGCGGAGGATGCGTTCTCCGGGTTCGCCGGTGGTGCGGGGCGAGGAAATGACGTGCGTACTCACGGCCGCCCTCCGTTCTCAGGCTTCTGGGGATGAATTTCCTTCGGACCAAAGCGGAAGTAGTGGATCGTGACCCCGATCACGCCGAACAGCATGGCGAGATTCCCAATCCACTTTGCCGGTCCCTTCCAGAACTTCACGATCCACGGAATCTGAGGATCTTTCGGCAACCCCCCATACAATTCGGGATTGGTCGCATCGTGCAGTACATAGATGACGCCCGTCCCGCCCACGCCCGCCGGATCGTAGACACCGGCCTTCTCGATGCCGTAGTTCTCGCGCAGTTGCTTGGCGCGGGACTCGGCGAGAAACGTCATGTCTTCTTTGCTTCCGAAGTGCAGGCAGCCAGTGGGGCATGATTTGATGCACGCCGGTTCCAACCCCACGCTCACTCGGTCGGAACAAAGCGTGCACTTGAACATCTTCTTAGTTGCCGGATTGAACTTGGGAATATCGAACGGACATCCGCTCACGCAGTAGCCGCAGCCAATGCAGTTCTGCTGCTGAAAATCGACAATGCCGTTGGTGTATTGCACGATCGCGCCGTCGGCGGGACAAGCCATCAGGCAGCCCGGATCGGCGCAGTGCATGCACTGGTCCTTGCGCATCAGCAGCGTGATGCTGCCATCTTCGCGCTCGTGCTCGTTGAACTTGATCAGGTTCCAGTAATTCCACGCCGTCGAGGGCATGGTCTGGTAGCTGTTGTCGAACACCGTGTCGGTGAACGTATACCCGTTCCACTCGAGGCAGGCCACTTCGCAAGCTTTGCAGCCGATGCAGGTGGTGGTGTCGATCAGCTTGCAGACCTGGTAGTCGCGCTCCACATCCTCGCCGGGAGCGGGCCCCGCGTGGCCGGAAATTCTCTTGATTGCTAACGTTGCCTGGCTCATAAGAATTGAGTCGTTGAGTGATTTAGTGATTGAATCATTGAAGAACCTGAAAATCTCCACGCAGCGATTTTCAAATCACTCAATGAGTCAATGGCTCAATCACTCAATCTCCCTTCACGCTTTTTCCACCTTCACCATAAAGCCCTTGAACTCCGGCGTGTACGCGTTCGGATCGACCACGGTCGGCGTCAGCCGGTTGAGGATCGTTCTCGCGTCCTTGCCCGCGTCTTCCTGAATGCCGCGATAACCCTGATGAATCGGAATGCCGATCTGGTAGACCTTCTTGCCATCGATCGTCATAGGCCGGATGCGTTTGGTGACGAACGCCTTGGCGATGTAATAACTCCGCGCGCTCGTGACCTTCACTTGGTCGTTGCCCTTAATCCCCAGCTCGGCAGCCAACTCGACCGGAATCTCGATGAACGGTTCGGGAATGAGCTGCACGTTCATCTGGTTGTTCTTGGTCCAGTAGTGGTAGTGCTCGGTGAGCCGGTAGGTGGTGCAGATCACGTTGAAGCTATCGCCCAGCGTCGAGTACTTATCCGCCGCTGTCTTGAGCTTCTTGACCACCGGATTATTCGACTGATTCGGATGCAACAGATTCTGCACCGGGCTCTCGATCGGTTCGTAGTGCTCGGGGAACGGTCCATCGGCGAACGCACCCAGCGGTCCGAAGATCCGGCCCACGCCTTCCGGATTCATGATGAAAGGCCCCATGCGATCCTTGGGATTGGAATCCGGTTTGAAATCGGGCACGTCATTTCCCGCCCAAAGCTGCGTGGACTCATTCCACCACACCTGCTTGCGCGCAGGATCCCACGGCTTGCCCGAAAGATCGCACGAAGCGCGGTTATACAGCACGCGCCGATTCGCCGGCCACGACCACGCCCAGTTCTGGTAGATGCCCAGACCGGAGGGATCGTCGGTGCCGCGCCGCTGAAGCTGTGGGCCGGCCTCGGTCCAGCAGCCCGAATAAAGCCAGTTCCCGCACATGGTTGTGCCATCATCTTTGAGCCAGGCGAAGCCTGGCACCTGCTGGCCGCGCTTGATCGTCACCTGCGTCTTGGGATCAGTGATCTCCGCCAGCGCCTTGCCATTCAACTCTTTGGTGATTTCGGCGAGCGGTGGATGTTGCGGATTCGAATAACCCCACGTCGTTTTCAGGATCGGGTCGGGGAACTTGCCGCCTTCTTTCTGGTAGAGTTCACGCACCTTCAAGAAGATTTGCGCGAGGATATCCTGATCGAGGCGCGCCTCGCCCGGCGGCGGAACAGCCGCGTTCTTCCACTGCAGCCAGCGCGCCGAGTTGGTCATCGATCCGTCTTTTTCGGCGAACCCGGCGCAGGCCAGGCGATAAACCGTAGTCTTAATGGTCTTCATCTCGTCGGGCGTGACTCCCGGCGAGCGCCAGAAATCGCTGGTTTCATCGGGATAAATTTCGCCCACGACAAGCCAGTCAGCCTTCTTGAGCGCTTCGATATTCTTCTGTGAGTCCGGTCCGATCGCGACCCCGTTCATGCCGAACGTCAGCAACCCCTTCACCGTACCGCGATACATGTTGTCCCAGATCTGCGTCCAGGAGTAATTGCGATCCACCTTCGGCATGTAATCGTAGGCGAATTCGTTCTCCTTGGTGGCCGCATCTCCGAACATCGCCTTTAAATAGGAGACGGCGAACTTCGGCGTGTTCCCCCAATAGTTGAACGATTCCCAAGGCGCCGGTTTCGACGCCGTTGGCGTGATTCTCTTCAACCACGCCGCCAGGTTTGTGTCGGTTGGATGCGGCACCTTCAGGTAGCCCGGCAAGATGTCGAACACTCCGCCCATGTCAGTCGCACCCTGAATGTTGGAGTGGCCGCGCAAGGCGTTGACGCCGCCGCCCGCGCGCCCCACATTGCCCAGCAGCAACTGCAGCATGGCCGCGGTACGAATGGTCTGTGTGCCGAAGCTGTGCTGCGTCCAGCCCACCGCGTATACAATGGTGCCGACTTTCTTCGTGTCGCCATCTTTGCGGATGGACGTGTATAAGTCTGCGGCTTTCAGGAACTGGTCCTTCGGAATGCCGGTGATGCGCTCGACCACCTCCGGCGTGTAGCGCGAATACTGCTGCCGCAACAACTGATAGACGCAGCGCGGATGCTGCAAGCTCAGGTCATACGCGACCTTCGGCGGCAGCGGGGGCAAGGACTTCGGCGTTCCCGGGGCGGCCGGCGCCGCAGCGTGAGCAGGCGTGACACCGCCTGTGTCGGTGCCGTCTTCGTAGGTCCACGTGGAGCGGTCGTAAGTCTGCGTGGCGGCATCGAAGCCCGAGTACAGTCCATCCTCCGGCAGCTTGAAACCTTCCTTCACGATGAACGCGGCGTTCGTGTAGTTGACGAGATAATCGTGCGGGATGCGGTTGTTTTCTATGGCGTAGCGGATCACTCCGCCGAGGAAGGCAATATCGGATCCGGCGCGAATCTGGCAGAAGAAATCGGAAGTAGCGGCCGTCCGCGTAAACCGCGGATCGACCACGATCAACTTCGCATTCCGCGTGCGCTTGGCTTCGATGATCCACTTGAAGCCGCAAGGGTGGTTCTCAGCAGGATTGCCGCCCATGACCAACACCATGTCGGCGTTCTTCATGTCGGTCCAGCCATTCGTCATGGCCCCGCGTCCAAATGTTGGTCCCAAACTTGAGACCGTGGGGCCGTGTCAAACCCTGGCCTGGTTTTCTATATAGGTGAGCCCCAGGCCGCGCATGGTTTTCACCACGAGGTAGTTGAACTCGTTGGTGTCGGTGCAGCCTCCGGTGAACGCAATGCCTTCGCAACGGTTCACGGTGCGCCCCTGCGCGTCTTTTTCGACGAAGGTGTCGTCGCGCGTCTTCTTCACCCAGTGCCCGATCTCGTCGATGGCCTGGGTCCACGCAATGTCTTCCCAATGATCGGAGCCCGGACGGCGCACCTGCGGCTTCAACAGCCGCCGCGGATTCATAATGTCCTGCTCGAGCGACGCTCCCTTGGGACACAGCGTGCCGCGATTGATGGGATGGTCCGGATCGCCCTCGACGTGAATCACCTGCGGCGTCACGTTCTTGGCTTTGTCGCCGATCGTATAAATGAGGACGCCGCAACTCACCGCACAATACGGGCAAGTCGACCGCGTCTCAGTCGCACGCGCGATCTTGAGTTCTTTGAGTTGCGCCACGGCGGGAGTCAGATCGAATCCCAGGAGAGAGAAGCCCGCTCCGCCAACGAGCGCGCCTTTTAGAAAGGTTCTGCGGGAGAATTCCATTGCGCATCCTCCGACTGCTTCGAATCACAAGCCGAACGGACTGCACCCCAAAATTTCAGAAAACTATAGTCCCGCTACTGCGCCAAAGTCAATGCCGGAAAATCTGTAGGCGATCAAACCTTCTAAGGTCTCAGGTCCCGGGTGTCAGGTCTTAGGACGTGGCCTACGACCTAACACCTAGGACCTGAGGCCCTAGAAGGGTGCCTCTGTGATGAAAAGCTTTTGGCAGTTGCTCGCGGCAGCGCAAAGCCCCATAATCGCCCGGTGACCACCACGCCCTGGCAGCGGCGCATCCGCCGCGCAGAACACCTAGCCGCCCAGCATCCCTTCGCGGCCGAGATCCTTGGCTTTTACATCCACGCTGCGAGCTTCCAGGAGGGTCTCTATCAGAGGCTGCAACGAAGTAGCGCCGCAGAAAATAGCGCTCATGCTACGAATCCGGAACTCCTCGCCAGCTTCCCGCAATTCCTCGCGCTGGTCGAAGAAAAAGCTCCCGCGCGCCTGGCTCAGGTCGCTCACGATCTGCGCAACGCACCCAGCAGTTCATGGTCTGATCTTCTGGATGCCTGCTGGTCCACTACTGCCGAGCCGCCGGCGAATCCTGAAGAATTTCTGGCCTTCACCTTCCTGCAACCTTACGCCGAATTCACTCGTTCTAACGCCCACATGCAGCTTGAGGGCTACACTCATCCCCTCTGCCCATTCTGCAATCGCAAACCCTCGCTCGGCGTGCTGCGCCCACAGGGCGACGGAGGCCGGCGCAACCTGCTCTGCGGATTCTGCCTCACGGAATGGGACTTCCGCCGCCTCGTCTGTCCCGGATGCGGCCAGGAAGACCATGCCAAACTTCCCGTCTACACCGCCGAAGAACTCCCCTACATCCGCGTCGAGTGCTGCGACGCCTGCCACGCCTACATCAAATGCATTGACCTCACCAAGAACGGCCTGGCCGACCCGCTCGTCGACGAACTCGCGTCCGTCCCGCTTAACCTCTGGGCGCAAGAGCACGGATACGCCAAACTCTATCCCAACCTGCTCGGAATGTGACGCCAGTAACCACGGGCCGCACTATGACTTTGTAACTTTCCGCCCCACGTACAACCTTCTTGGTGCAAAACTTGATCAGAGTGCAATAAAGCCGTATAAGCTTAATGGAATAGCCATCACTCAACCCCGGCCCCAGACGGAGTGCTTCATGCGATTTTGGAAGTTTGCTTTACCTCTGCTAGGCACAACCCTGTGCTTCGCCGCCCAACCCGACCGCATCACCGGCCCCATCGATTCCAGCCGGATGGTCGCGCTGTCAGGCCATGTCAATCCCAACGCGAAGCCGCAGTACGACCAGGGTGCAGTTGAGCCTTTGTTCCAGCTGAACCACGTCACTCTGCTCACGCTGCCGACCCCCAGCCAGCAGAAGGCGCTCAGCCTTCTGGTCGCCGAGCAGCAGGACCCCACGTCGCCGAATTACCACAAGTGGATTGCTCCCGAGCAGTATGCGGACCGTTTCGGACTAAGCCAGAACGACGTTCGGAAAATCTCCGCGTGGTTGACGTCGCAAGGTCTCAGTGTCGTCAGCGTGGCCCGTGGCCGCAATTGGATCGTCTTCAGCGGCACCGCAGCCCAAGTCGAGAGCGCCTTCCGAATCCAAATCCATCGTTACAACGTGAATGGCGAAAGGCACTTCGCCCCCGCGACGATGCCCTCAATCCCGGCGGCGCTCTCGGGCATCACTACCGGCATTCGTGGACTCGATAACTTCCGCCCCAGGCCAGCCTACGTCAAAGCCGGGGCGAGACGGTCTCCGAATTACTACGCCAGCGAGTTCCAGATTCCGGATGTCGTGGCGCCCGGTGACATCGCTACGATTTACGACCTGACTCCGCTCTACTCCACTGGGATAAATGGCGCGGGCCAAAAGCTCGTGATCGTGGGCGAGACCGATGTTTATCTCGACGATCTCAACGCCTTCCGCGCCGGTTTCGGACTCCCTTCGATCAGTGGCTGCACCACCAATGCAAGCGGCGTGATCACAGCCTGCGACAGCAGTAACTTCCAATACATACTGAACGGAGCTGACCCCGGAGTTTCTCTTTACGATTTGACCGAGGCGGACTTAGACCTGGAGTGGTCGGCGGCGACGGCCCCCGGCGCAAAACTCATCTTTGTCAACACCGCGATCTCGACCGACGTTAATGGCGGAGGTGTATTTGACTCGTACTACTACGCCATTGACAACGATCTCGCGCCCGTGATCAGCATGAGCTACGGCGCGCCCTGCGAGTTTTTTGACAATAACCTGCCCAACGATGAAATCGAACTGACCAAAGCTAATACACTGGGCATCACCTTCATGAATTCTTCCGGCGACTCAGGCGCGGCCAGCTGTGATGGTTCCACGAACCCCTCCACCAACAATCTTGCAGTGGGTGGGCTGGCCGTGTCTTATCCGGCAAGCAGCCCCGAGGTTACCGCCGTGGGCGGGACCGCGATCGCCTATCCCCAAGGCTTCGACACTACCTATTGGAGCACGACCATCGGCGTCAACGGCGGCACGGCCCAAAACCCGCCGCTGCCTGAATCTTCCTGGAACGACGACGTAGAGCTTGGTGCTGCCTACGATGCCGGCGCTCCTCTCGAAGTCCAGGAAACCTATGCCATCGTTTCCAGCGGCGGAGGGGCGAGCAACTGCTCAGTGCAGACCTCCGACTTCTCCAACTGTGTTTCCGGCTTCCCGCAGCCCTCCTGGCAGACGGTAACCATCTCCGGCCAGACCACGCGCCTTCTGCCCGACGTTTCCCTTCTGGCGTCACCGAACTTCCCCGGCTATATCTACTGCACGCCCGTGGAGGAACTTTCCTCGGCGAGCCCCTACGATACCGAGACGACCAGCAGTTGCGGCACCGGCAGCGCCAGTGACATAGCCACTGCCGTGAACGGCGTTTGCAGCGGCGCATGCAACGGCGACAACACGCTCGTTGATCCCTCTCTGGTTGGCGGGACTTCCGCTTCTTCTCCGATTTTTGCCGGGATTGTAACGTTGCTCAATCAGTACCTCGGCAGCAATGGCTTGGGCAATATCAACCCCACGCTTTACACTTTGGCCAAAACCACTTCCAATGGCGCGTTTCACCAGATAAACAGCGGCAACAACATTGTTTACTGCGAAGTCGGCCAGCCCCCAACGCCTTGGCCGGTGGCATTGCAGTGCCCCGGGGCCGGTTATTTTGGATACGACGCCTCTAACTCCGACCCAACCACCGGATACAACTTGGTCACCGGACTCGGCTCCGTTGACGCCGACAAATTGCTCATTGCATGGGAGGGATCAAGCACTGCGCCCAACTTCACGCTCATGGCCGGCACTGCATCTCCCGCGTCCGTCTCCGCCGGGCAGTCAGCCGCCGTCGCCTTAACCGTCACGCCGATGAACGGTTCCACTCAGACCATCAACTTTACCCCCAGCAGTTGCACTGGCCAGCCCGCAGGTGTGACTTGCAGTTTCAATCCCGCGAGCATCACGCTCGATGGCACCGATTCGCAAACCGTCACTCTGACCCTTGCCACCGCGGCTAACATGGCAATACCCACCGGCGTGCAGACCATTACGGTGAAGGGTACTACCAGCGGCACCGGCAGCACGTCGCACACTGCAAACGTCAGCCTCACCGTGACCGCGACCACCGAGAGCTTCACCCTTATGACGACGGCGCAGACCTTCACTGTCCCTATAGGAGCAAGCCAGCAGGTTCCGATTACGGTGAACCCCACAAATGGCTTCATCGTCGGCAGCGGTCCCGGGGCCACCACCGCCTTGCCGCTCACCTATAGCTGTTCGGGAAGTCCGAGCTTGCCTGCCGCCGAGATTTCCTGCACGCTCAGTCCCGCCGGCCTTGGCCAGCCCACGAATGCGACCACGGTGACCATCGACCTGGCGACCACGCCCCCGACCACGCAGTTGCGTCCGCCGTTTGGCGGTAGCCGCATCTTCTATGCCCTGCTGCTTCCCGGTTTATTCGGAGTTGTCTTCGCTGCAGGGTCGCGCCCGCGCGGCCTGCGACTGCTCAGCCTGATCGTGGTTCTTGGATTCTCCACACTGTGGCTGGGCTCTTGTGGCGGCAACAACAGCACCACCACCCCCAACAACCCTGGGACGCCAGCCAACAGCTATACCGTGACGGTGAACGCCACCACCGGCGGCGCAAACCCGCTCACTAACTCCACTACGTTTACGCTGGTCGTGCAAGCGCAGTAAGAAAGTGGTCAGTGTTCGGTGGCTAGCGGCCAGTAAGACCAAAGTCAGCCGGCTGTCTCGAATGGATTTTACTGGCCACTGATCACTGACCACTGACCACTGCCTTCCCGACAGCCATGACCTCCTGTGCAAAAGGGCTCTCACTTTGCCTCTTGCGCGCCTGCGCTGGGTCGAGTACCATTAGGTTGTTCTCATTGGCCACGTTCCCGCGTAGGCCTTCCGCGTCCCAGGCCGTTCCCGGCGGCGCGACGGGTTCCGATAACGGATAACCGAATACGCAAAACTTAGAAAGTTTTTTCGCCAGTACGAGTTTGTTTCGCCAGAGAGCGGTCGATCACGATTGCGTTCCCCGATTGCGTCCAGCCCAATCCGCAATCCCGCATGGATTATTAGCCATGCCCCGAATGCAAGCGTGAGACTTGATGGTTGATGGATGCGACTGAGTCAGTGGATAGGCCCCCGCGAGAAAAGTGGCTGTGCGCCAACACTGTAAGAGCTTGCCGCAACCAAATGGGGAACCCGAAATTGTAAAGTGTTGCACCCTGCACCGGATCCAAACCCGGCCAGCAGCTTTGAGAGGACTATGAACGCAGGACCAGCAGGACACGGATCAGGAAATGGATCAGGAAGACCCTCCGGTGGCGGAGGCAGAAGACGGCGTCGCGGACGGCGCCCCAACAATCCCCGCGGACCGCGCAACGCCGGCCCCGGCCAGGCGCGCCACAATCAGGATGGCATCTACACCGCGCCCATGGATCACAGCTATCGCGCCGCCCTTGGCGGCAACGGCAACGGCCAGGGAGCGCGCCGGCAACGTCCCGGCTTCGCCGCGCCCTTCGCGCCCGCCGATCCCGAACCTTTGCCTGCGCTGCGCGAAGATTCCAACTCGCGCATCTTTGCCTTTGTCGACGACCTGTTCTTCGCCGCCAAGATTCAAGAGACCGCGCGCAAGCTCAACGTCAAGGTCGAGTTTGCCAAGAACGACAAAGACCTGGCCGAGCGCATGCAGCAGAACGGCGAAGAGAAGCCATCGCTGATTATCTTCGACCTGAACAACGCCAACGCCAAGCCGCTGACGCTCATCCCCAAGCTGAAGTCGAAGCTCAAGAAGGGCACCTCGATCATCGGATTTCTCTCGCACGTGCAAGGCGACCTGAAGCAGAAGGCCCACGAAGTGGGATGCGACATGGTCCTGCCCCGTTCCGCGTTCTCGCAGAACCTGCCCCAACTGTTACGCCGACACGGAGCCCCGGAAGAGGAGAATCCGACGGTGCAATAGCCGCCGCAGGCTGCAAGTCGCTGAAAAGACGCGCCTCCGTTTTTCGGGATATATTTATTCCTTAGAGCTATTTGTACGTACACGCTAACCGCTTGATTTCATGCCAGATACAGCCGCGAGTTAAATCGATTTAACTCCCCGGTTAATTGAGTCGGAGCGGCAGGGTGGGCCGAAGGTCATTCCGGGCCTCGAACGCGCTGTGCGGGGCGCAGAATCGCCGCACGGGGCATCGTGCGTGGCGATCAAGGCTGCTGGTTGCGCCGCCGATCTAATAGCCACTGGGAGGGCAAATGCGATTGAGGCTTATCCGCATCGGCAACTCACGCGGCATCCGCATTCCAAAACTTCTCGTGGAACGGTTCGGCCTAGGGGATGTCGTCGACCTAGACGTAACCCCCGAGGGTCTGGTCATTGCGCCCTGCCGGAAGCCACGCCACGGCTGGAAGCAGTCCTTTGCCGCAGCGCGCCCGGCCGCAAACGAGATGCTGCTCGACCAGTTCCCGCCGAATTTGTTCGATGATGAGGACTGGACTTGGCGAAGGGAGCTAGGAACCAGAAACTGAGAACTGAGAACTGCCTCTACCCTGGAGGCCAGTTCAGCCCACGTCCCCCCAAAAGATGCACGTGCAGATGAAACACCGACTGCCCCGCGCCCGCACCCACGTTGGTGACCGTGCGGTAGCCGTCCTCAATGTTGCGCTGGCGCGCAATTTCAGCCGCCACTAGATGGCAGCGTCCGATCAGTTCGGCATGCTCGACTTGCGCCTCTTTCAATCCGGCAAAATGTTTCTTGGGGATGACGAGCACGTGCGTCGGCGCCTTCGGATTGATGTCTTCAAAGGCGAAGACATGTTCGTCCTCATAAACTTTCTTCGCGGGAATCTGCCCCGCGACAATGCGGCAGAAAAGGCAATTGCTGCTGGCTTCGGTCATCGGAAGACTCCGGCGTGAGCATAGCATCGGCGCTGCAGCGTGGGAAAGAGGTCGTTGGTCAGAGGTGTCTCAATGTAGCCGCAGCAGGGCGACCGCGCCTTCATTGGTCCCGGTTTCGGCAGCGATTCCCTGGGCGCAGCCCGCGATCTTCGTCGTTGCCCTTTGGCACCCTCAGTGCCTCTGAAGGAATCGTTCGTTCTTTGCAGCTTCGGTCGCATCGATAAGCTGCCTACAGACGTCCAGTTCCATCCCTTTCGTGGCAACCCGCAGAACCGTCTCCGGCGAGGTGAACGAGATCACGCCCCGGCGCGTGGCTGCATAAAGTATCGCCAGCACAATAGCAACGACGATTGCACCGGTGCCGGGTTGTCGGCCCCCGCCCTGAGCGAACAGAAAGACTCCGAGAAGTGCAGAGGCAAGCGCCAACCAAAACAGAATAGGCGTCGTGGCATGGGATATCTGGCAGGAACTGATCTCCTCCAGCATTATGCTGATAATTGTGGCCGATCCTGATTTCTCTGTTTCAAATCGAACTCTGTGCGTGGTGAGCACAAGCTCCTGATTGTCCGACTCAAGTAGAACCCGTTCGCCTTGTAGCAACTTCATATTACCCTCCAAGAAGCTCCAGTCGCCCTCAATCCAACCGCACCAGAAAAACCGCGCCCTCGCTCGTTTCAGTTTCGGCGGCGAGTTGCTGCGCGCGCTGGCGATCGTCGTCGAGCACGCGCACCCGCACCCACCAATCTCCCGCAGGACTGTTGAAGCGCTGCACTTTCGCGGTGCGGTAGCGGCGGGTGAGGTGATCGGCGACCTTCGCGGCCTCGTGTTCGTCCGTGAAGCCGCCTATCTGCACCGCCCACTTCCCGCCCACATCGAGCGGCGCCGGGGCTTGCATGACTTCCACTTTCACTTCGGCGACTCCCGGCAGATAAACGTCGACCTTGCGCGCAGCGGCCAGCGACAGATCAAGAACGCGCCCGGGGATGAACGGGCCGCGGTCGGTTATGCGCACCAGCGCCGTGTGGCCGGTCTTCAAGTTCGTAACGCGCACAATCGAGCCCAGCGGCAGCGTGCGATGCGCCGCCGTCATGGCGTGCATGTTGTAGACCTCGCCGTTCGAGCCCACGCGATTGTGATACGGCGGGCCGTACCAACTCGCGCGCCCAATTTCGGTGGCTAGCGGTACGGCGTCGGCGGGAATCGTGGGCTCGGCGAGATCGGCGTCGCTGCCTTCGCCGCCCGGCTTGTTCTTAGCGGCGCTCCCGGGATGCGACGAGGGCGCCGATTCGTTCACGGACGGTTCCGGCGGCGGCGGCACATTCACCGGAGTCTGCTTGGGATGGCCGCAGCCGCTAAGCAGGAACAGCAACATCGTGAGCAGAAGCAGAATCACGGTCGAGTGGACGAAGCCCGCACGGCGCGGCGTCACTTTTTCGAAGCTTTTTGTTGCTCCATGTAGTCGGCCAGTTCGATGAGCTTTACGCTGGCCGTGCGCAGCGCCTTGGTCGAATGCTGCCGCACCGCGGGCACGACCTCGTCGTTCAGGTATTTGATGAATTCGGGGATCTCTTTCTCGATGCGTTCGGCGGCTTCGGCGACCGTTTTGCTGACGCGCGCCGACGCGTCTTCCACCTTGCGGTTGAAGTCGTTCATGGTGCTCCTCGCTGCTGCTGGGCGCGAATGTACTCACGCGCATGTTGCGGATGCCAGGCCCAGCTATTATTTCGTGGTTCGGAGTTCGGGGTCAATGGCGGGGCATTCGGAAGAACAAGTGTTTGTCTCCGCGCGCTCCGCGGCCGTTCCTCAGCGCTCTCCGCGTTTCCAGGGTTTGATCGGACAGCGGCAAGCAGAAAGCCTTGAATCGCGGAGTGCGCGGAGAACGGCCACGGAGAACTTGTGCCGTCTAACCTTTGTCTCGCGTAAGCTGAGGAACGTGAAGACGCGGCCATCCACTCAGAGCTTGTTTTTGGTTCCGCAGCAACGCCGTTTTCGGAAGAACATCCTCGGCTGGTACGACCTTCATCGGCGCGATTTGCCCTGGCGCGCCAGCCACGACCCCTACCGCGTATGGCTTTCCGAAATCATGCTGCAGCAGACGCGCGTGGCCGCCGTGATCGATCACTATCACGAATTTCTGCGGCGTTTTCCAACCGTAGAGAAACTGGCGGCGGCGCGCGAGGCCAGCGTGCTCGCGGCGTGGAGCGGCCTCGGCTACTACCGGCGAGCGCGCATGATGCACGCGGCAGCCAAAGTGATCGTGCGCGAGCACGGCGGAAAGTTCCCGGCGAGTGAGGAAGGATTGCGAGAGCTACCCGGCGTTGGCCGCTACACAGCGGCGGCAATCGCCAGCATTGCGTTTGATGAGTCGGTCGCGGTGGTCGATGGCAATGTCGAACGCGTGTTGCAGCGGGTCGCGGGGATGCGCCTCGCCGGAAAGAAATTGTGGTCGGAGGCGAATCGCTTGCTCAACGTCAATCGGCCGGGGGACTTCAATCAGGCGGTGATGGAGTTGGGGGCGACAGTGTGCACGCCGCAGGCGCCGGGATGCTTGACGTGTCCCGTGGTCGAGTTGTGCGCGACGCGCGGAGAGTTGGCACCGAGAGCGAGGGCGGCGCGGCAGAAGAAACGCGAAATACACTATGCGCTAGATTGCAGGGGTGAAGAAGTGTTCCTGGTCCGGCGAGCACGCG
Organism: uncultured Acidobacteriaceae bacterium; assembly: GCA_963832755.1. Classification (GTDB taxonomy): domain Bacteria; phylum Acidobacteriota; class Terriglobia; order Terriglobales; family Acidobacteriaceae; genus Sulfotelmatobacter. The sequence goes on from CAWHVM010000002.1 coordinate 616,223, forward strand.
GCCAGTCGCTGATGCCGGGCATGTGGGAATTGCCAGAACTGGCGGATGGGACGGCGCTGGCAGAACGGCAGGTTCCTCCGGCTTGCTTTGCGAGTCGTCGGAATGACAAGGTGATGGGAGGGGGTTCGCCTAACGGAACGAGCGCGAGTCCATTGTTCACGCTGCGGCATTCGATCACGGTAACCGACTACACCGTGCAAGTGTGGCGCGATGCCGTATCGTCGCGCGAGTCCGGCAAATGGATTCCAGTGGCCCGGCTGGGGAAGGTTGCACTCACTGGGCTAGCGCGGAAAATTCTGCGGAAAGCGGAATTGCTTTGAGTGAGAACTGCCACAGGCTGGCGACTGGCAACGGGCAAGTGCTTTCTCACCGCATGATCTAAAATAAAACCAGGGTCAGGGCGAGGGGCGATGCGCTGGCTGCGAAACATTTTGAAAGCACGAACCGGAGGAAGACCGATGGCGGCGTTGACCGCGGGCACCAAGGCGCCCGACTTTGAATTGAAAGCGATGGATGGCAAGCGCTTCGTGCTGCGCGACGAATTGTTGAGCGGTCCCGTGGTGCTGGCGTTTTTCAAGGTGTCGTGTCCGGTGTGCCAGTACGCATTCCCGTTCCTGGAGCGATTGGAGCGGGCGTATGGGCACCAGGGTGTCAGGCTCATCGGCGTCTCGCAGAACGATCCCAAGCAGACGGCCGCGTTCAATAAAGAATTTGGCGTGACCTTCCCCGTGCTGCTCGACGATACGGAAACATATCCCGTGTCGAACGCATACGGCTTGACCAACGTCCCGACCGTGTTCTGGATCGCGCAGGATGGCGAGATTGAAATCTCCAGCGTGGGCTGGGTGAAGGCCGACTTCGACGCGGTCAACCGAAAAATGGCGGAGACGCGAAATATTCCCCCCGCTTCCGTGTTCATGCCCGGAGACGATGTGCGCGACTTCCGCGCCGGTTGAAGCTCGAAGAATTAATCCCGCGGTCGCGGGAAAGCAGCCAGTACCGAGTACCTAGTACCTAGTACCTGGTACCGAGAGAGAGTCCTAGTTAGCCGGGCAAGGCGCGCCTGCTACCTGCCACTGTTTTACCTTCGTCACAAACTCATCGTGCGGCATGGGGACTGGAGTGCGGCCCTCTCCCGGATTCCATCCCCACATCACCAGCTTATCTTCGGTTAGGTGTTCGACCAACTGATTAATGTTCCGGTTCCTGTTTCGCTTTGGATCTTTGATCGATTCGCAAATCTGTGCGTCGGTCAGGCCTTGCCAGATCATTGCCATGCCCGCAGGCGGCAAGCGCCAGCCGGGCGCGCCGGGTGGAAGGTGCTCGCCCGCTAAATTGTGATCTTGATGGCACGTATTGCATTTTTCTGAAGTCACTCCAAACCCGGTGGGGCCGCGCCGCACGTTCATGGTGTGCGGATGCCCGTCATCGCCCTGCCGGGGAAAATCTCCCGACGAATGGCAGTTCATGCAGCGCGGGCTGCGCAAAACAGGAACCAGAGCGACGAAGAGCGCTCCATTGTTGCCGGAAACCGCTGCAGCAAGTTTCGCCGGCGCGGCCGGCGGTTCCGCCGCGGCCACCGAATGCGAGAACCACAGCGCGCCAACGACGGCTGACACAAGCAGACTTGCCAGAACAACGTGAACTCCCGCGCCCAAGCGCTTCATACGGCCTCCGTCATCCGGATGGGCAACCGCCGGATTCGCTTTCCAGTTACGGCAAACACGGCATTGGCGATGGCTGGCGCCGCACATGGAACGCCTGGCTCTCCGATTCCGCCTGCTTTCTCGTTGTTCTCGACAATGTAAGTTTCGATCGCAGGGCATTCATTCATGCGCAGCACCGGAAAAGTATGAAAGTTGGTCTGCTGCAAGCGCCCGTTCGCAAAGGTAAGCTCCTGGAACAGAGCTGCCGATGCGCCGAAGATGGCTCCGCTATCGGTTTGCGCGGCGATAATGCCCGGGTTCACATACTGCCCACAATCGATCGCGCAAACCATGCGGTGAACGCGCACTTTGCCCTCAGTGACCGATACTTCAGCGACGTGCGCCGAGTAACTGCCAAAGGCAAAGTGCACGGCGATGCCGCGACCCATGCCTTTGGGCAGAGGCTTGTCCCATCCGGCTTTCTGCGCGGCGAGATCCAGCACGCCAAGATGGCGAGGTTGCTTCTGCAACAACTGCCGCCGGAAATGGTAGGGATCTTTCTGCGCCAGCGCGGCCAGTTCGTCCACGAAACATTCCACCGCGAAAGCGGTATGCGAGTGTCCCACTGAGCGCAGCCATTGCACCGGCACGTTGATCTCCGCCTGATGCGATTCCACCGTAATGTTCGGAATCGCATAAGGAAGATCGTCCACGCCCTCAACCGACGAGGGATCGTAAGCTTTTCCCTTCAGCATCCCCGCCGCGAAGGGCGTTCCGGCCATGATCGATTGCCCCACCAGACGCGATCTCCAACTGACCGGATTGCCACTCGCATCAATGCCACCCTCAACGGCATGCAAGAACGCTGGACGGTACCAACCACCCTGCATGTCGTCCTCGCGCGTCCAGATCACTTTGACCGGAGCGCCCGCAGCTTTGGCGACGTAGACCGCTTCCACAACAAAGTCCGACTGCGGATTCGCCCGGCGTCCAAAACCTCCACCGAGAAAAGTCGTATGCAGCTGGACTTTTTCGTTCGGCAGCCCCGCGATCTTCGCAGCATTCGCGCGATCCACCGTCTGGAACTGCGAGCCAGTCCACACCTCGCAGGAGTCCGCACGCAAATCGACCACGCAATTCAGCGGTTCCATCATCAGGTGTGAGAGGTAAGGGACTTCGTAAACTGCGTCGATCTTTTTCGCCGCGCCCGCGAGCGCACCTTCCGCATCGCCGTCCTTGCGCACGCTGGTTCCCGTCGTCTTTGAGCGTTCGCGAAAATCCTGCATCATCGTGCTGGTGTTGAAGGTTGCCATACTGCCTTCGTCCCAATCAACTCGCAGAGCGTCGCGCGCCACTTTTGCCTGCCAGAAAGTATCCGCAATCACTGCGACGCCGGCGGGAACGGCGACAATCTTTCGGACTCCCGGCATGGAGCGAGCCCGCGAATCGTCGAAGCTCTTCATCTTCGCTCCGAAGATGGGAGGGCGGGCGATTACGGCCGTCAGCATGCCCGGCAATTTGACGTCGATTCCGAAGACAGCTGCGCCATTTATTTTCTCGGGTGTGTCGAGCCGCTTGATCGGCTTGCCTATCAGCTTGAACGTCTTTGGGTCTTTCAATTGCACGTGCTGGGGTGGCGGCAGTTTCGCGGCCGCGGCCGCTAGTTGTCCATAGGTCAGCTTGCGCGTGCCATTGAATACAGCGCCCGATTCCGTGCGGCAGCTGGCCGCGTTCACATTCCACCGCTGCGCAGCCGCAGCCACCAGCATGGCGCGTGCGGCAGCCCCAGCCTGCCGGAATTGCTCCAATCCCGACCAGACGCTCGAGCTTCCTCCCGTCATCTGCATGCCGAAGGCGGGGTGGTTGTACTTAGGATCGACGGGAGCCGGCTCGTAGCCAACCTTGGTCCAATCGGCATCGAGTTCTTCTGCCAGCAGCATGGGCAGCGACGTGTAGACCCCCTGGCCCATCTCGGAGTGGTTCACGATCACCGTGATGCGTTCGTCGGTGCCGATGCGCACAAATGCGTTCGGCATAAAGGAATTTGCAGACGATTGCTGCGCCGATGCCAGCTGCGCGACTCCGGGAAAGTGAAAGCCGATCAGCAAGCCCCCGCTGGCTGCGATTGAAACTTTCAGAAAATTCCGGCGCTGCATCCCACGGGGAGCGCTTTGATCGATCATCTCTTGTCCGATCATTTTCTGGGGGGTCATCTCTTGACGGATCATTTTTTGACGAATCATCGCGCGCCTCCCTTCGCCACCATCGCAGCGGCTCGGTGGATGGCTCTTCGAATGCGCGGGTAAGTTCCGCAGCGGCAAATGTTGCCGGTCATCGCTTCGTCAATCTCCTCATCAGTGGGAGACGGCTTCTCGCGCAGCAGCACCGCAGCACTCATCAGCTGTCCCGATTGGCAGTAGCCGCATTGCGGAACGTCTTCCTCCAGCCACGCCCGCTGCAACGGATGGCTTAGATCCGGCGACAGACCCTCGATGGTGGTCACACTTTTGCCAGTCGCGCGCGAGACTGGGGCGACGCACGAACGCACCGCCTCGCCATTAATGTGCACGGTGCAGGCGCCGCACTGCGCCATGCCGCATCCATACTTGGTCCCGGTAAGGCCAAGCTGTTCGCGAATGACCCAGAGCAATGGCGTGGAAGGATCAACCTCGAGATCGACCCGCTTGCCGTTCACGGAGAAGGCGATCATTCTAGTTCTCCTGGCTTCTTCTATTAGGACGTTTACACGACAGAAGACGCTGCCGCGACGCCATGAATTCTACACCGTGGACAGAGACGAGTTCAGACTCGTAGGGAAATTGTTGATTGATGATTGTTGATTGATGATTGAAACCCAATCGCACTCTTGGGGGTTAGGTTGTTCAATCAACAATCAGCAATCAACAATGAATTCGCGCACTGCGGTGCGCCTCGCCCTATAACCTAGGTAACTTTAGCCGCCGCGGGACGCGTGCTAGCCTCCATATGTACATGTGTAATCAGTAGCTTCCAAGAATTTTCAGCGATTCACGATGCCTCGATTTCCCATCTTTCGCCTGGGCAAAGAGCCCGCCGGTCCAGAACTGCCGCAGATGATTGCCGCGGCTCCGTCGATCGCGCTCGAAGGCCTTGCCGTAGGAGTGGACAACCTGCGGCATGACGTGGCTCTGAGCCCACGCTTCGTGGAAGCGGCGCGGGCGCAAATAATGCGGTCGATCGTGCGCCATGGCGAGATGGAAGGACTGATCGCCGCCGAAGCTCCGCAGAAAACCCAGGGACCGTCGTGGTTGAGAAACGCTGCCTCCGGTGCAACTCGCAATCCCGCGGAAAAATCCGACTGGAAGCCGCTGCTCGCCGAACTGCATCTGGCTGCACTGAATCGCGCCAAGAAAGACGAAAACATTTCCATCGACCTGCTGGCGCGCCTGGCCATCACCAAGTTTCTCCGCACTGAGATGAACCAGCAGTTCGCGCAGGTGCTGGAGCGCTGCCGCGTGTTGCTCAAGAGCTATGAAGGCATACGGCAGGGCAAAGCCGTTGAGTATCGCGAGCGCGTGGCCGCTTTCCAGGTGCGCAAGAAAATCATTCTGCGCAAGACCGGGCAGGATCTTTTCGAGACCCTGCGCGAGACCGAGAAAGAAACGCTGGCCCGCATGCGCCGGTCGTTATTTGGAGAAGCGAAGGCCGGAGAAAAAAAATCGGGCGATCCCAGCGGCGCCGGTCTCGCCAGCTATGGCCTCTTCCTGAATCGCCTGGCGTTTTCCGACGATGGCCGCGACGACTACCTGTGCGCCGAGCATTACGTGATGCTCGGCAACTGGGATCGCGATCCCGACCGCTATCCGCACCTTCAGGATGTTGTTTGGGGCTTTGTCCGTTCGGTGTTTGGCGAGGAGACCGCGACGGAGACGATCGATGCCTGGCTGTGCGCTCCGGAGAATGCGCGCGCTCTGGTGGGCACCGGCACGCCCGACGACTCCACAGCAGAAGGCGCGGCCCAACAGAACCGCCTCGCGAAGTGGGTGCGCCTGCTCGAAGACGAGCAGGTCATGGAGTGCGTGATCGCTTCGTACTATACAGTTCCATTGCTCGGTGAGTACGCGCCGCGCATCAATCCGCAGCAGTTGAAGAACGCTCTGATCTCGCGTCCCGAGTGCGACCGCGTCGAACGGATGATTCAGGATCACGGCAAGCTCTCGCCCAACAGTCTTTATGCGGCGGTGGGCAAGGTCGCGGGCTGCCGCGGCGCGGAGCGCTCCAAGGTGGCGGCGCGCTTTCTGCAGGATTTTTCCCAGTATCACCGCGATCTGCGGCGCCTCGAGACTCTAAACGCAGCGCTTGATTCCGTGAACGTGGTGAGCACCGAGAAGCTGCGCGAGCTTTCGCGCATGAACGGAACGCTGTACGAATTTCTTCTGCCCGAGGAGCAACAGCCCGAAGAAGATCGCGTGCTGCGGCACGTGGTGCTCAAGGCCGACGTGCGCGACTCCACGCGCCTCACGCGCACGCTGATGGAAAAGGGATTGAATCCCGCGTCCTACTTCAGCCTGAATTTTTACGATCCGGTAAACAAGCTGCTGGCCAAGTACGGAGCGCAGAAAGTTTTTCTCGAAGGCGATGCCATCATTCTCGCCATCCTCGAGCGCACCGGCGAGCCCGAACTCGCGGTGAGCCGCGCCTGCGTGCTGGCCCGTGAGATCATCGAAATTGTGCGCGGCTACAACGAACTGATGCAGCGCTCCGGCATGCCCGGACTTGAGTTAGGCGTGGGCATCACCCTGCAGGAGGCTGCGCCGCTCTACCTGATGGATGGCGAGCACCAGATCATGATCTCCGAAGCGCTGAACGAGAGCGACCGCCTTTCTTCCTGCAACAAGCGCGCCCGCAAAGTGATGGAGCCGCAGGCCGGGCCGTTCCACGTCTTCGTCTTCCAGGCGGGCGAGGCTTCGAAGGTGGGCGAGGTCTCGAAAAACGTCGCGGAGAATCCCGAAGACCTCATCAGCTACAATCTCGGCGGCATTCGCATGAACGGAGCCGCGTTCCGCAAACTGGAGCAGGAAATTACGCTCGTGCCCCTTGCGGTGAAGCTGCCGCCGTCGATCGCGGCCTCCGATAAAGGCGAATACCATCTGTTCAGCGCCACCGTGCCGGTCGACCGCGACATCTTCCGCAAAATCGTGGTGCGCCAGAGCCGCGTGCCGCGGATCAATGCCGAAGATTTTTCAGTCCAGGGCTGGACCGAGCGCACCTACTACGAAGTCTGCACCGACCCCGCCATCTACGCCGCGCTGGAGAAGAAGAAGTCGGCAAAGGCGTAGGCATGCCAGCAGAAAATAAATTCTGGCGAGCCGCCAACCCCACGCTTTTCATTGACTTGCAGGTTTCACAGAAGTAGGATTCTGATCCAGTGATCGAGCAGACGATCTCGCACTACCGCATTATCGAGAAACTCGGCGGCGGCGGCATGGGCGTGGTTTACAAGGCCGAGGACACACGCCTGCACCGTTTTGTCGCCCTGAAGTTCCTGCCTGACGAAGTCGCGCGCGATCCCCAATCCCTCAGCCGCTTCCGCCGCGAGGCACAGGCCGCTTCGGCCCTGAATCACCCCCACATCTGCACCATCTACGACATCGGCGAGCAAGATGCGCGAGCATTTATAGCGATGGAGTTTCTGGATGGCCAGACACTCAAGCACAAGGTGGAGAACCGGCCGCTCAAGATTGAGGAGTTGCTGGAGCTGAGCATTCAGATTGCCGACGCACTTGATGCGGCGCACAACCGTGGCATTGTGCATCGTGACATTAAACCGGCCAATATCTTCGTCGCCAGCCGTGGGCAGGCGAAGATCCTCGACTTCGGACTTGCCAAAGTTAACGCGAGCCGTAATCTCACAACTTCGATGGACGGCTCAACGATAGCGGACGTTAGGGACGAGCAACTCACAAGTCCGGGCAGTACCGTGGGCACGGCGGCCTATATGTCCCCCGAACAGGCCCGTGGGGAAGAGCTCGATGCCCGCACTGATCTATTCTCTTTCGGCGCCGTCATGTATGAGATGTGCACCGGCAAAGTGGCATTTGGCGGCAGCACTTCCGCCGTAATCTTCGAGGCCATTCTCAATCGCATCCCCACGCCGCCTCCTCAGCTCAATCCCAATTTGCCGTCCGATCTCAACCGGATCATTGGCCGGGCCCTCGAAAAGGATCGCGAGCTGCGCTATCAGACGGCTTCTGAAATACGCGCCGAATTGAAGCGCTTGAAGCGTGATTTGGATTCAAACCGAGGTGCCGCGGCCCAGGGTGCGGTATCAGCGACGCAGGCAGCCGCCGCTGTAGCACCAGCTGCGGCCGCAGCCGAGAAAACACACTCCATCCGATCGATGGGATTGATCGCATGCGCCGCCCTCATTCTGGGCGTAGTTGCAGGCTGGTTTCTCCGCGGCGGCTGGATGCCGGTCTCCCAGCCCCTCTACCATCAGCTCACCTTTCGCCGGGGCACCATTCGGTCGGCGCACTTTACGCCCAACGGGCAGTCAGTCGTTTACGGGGCTTCGTGGGAAGGATCTCCCATCGATCTGTTCATTACCAGTCCCGAAAGTCCGCAATCACGGTCTCTCAATCTCGAAGGGGCTGCGCTTTTGGCGATCTCCTCCACCGGAGAGATGGCGGTATCGATGGATAGCCGTCCGTCCGGAGTTTATGCCCAGGTGGGCACGCTGGCCAGAGTGCCGCTCAACGGCGGATCTCCGCGCCCGGTGCTGGAAAACGTGCAGTGGGCGGATTGGTCCCCGGATGGGAATAACTTGGCGATCGTGCGCGACGTTGGCGGTCGAAACCGGCTTGAGTTTCCCATCGGGAAAGTGCTGTTCGAAACCTCAGGTTGGATCGGCCATCCGCGAGTTTCGAGAAAAGGCGACTTGGTGGCGTTCCTGGACCATCCTCTCCCCGGCGATGATGGAGGTTCTCTCCGCGTCGTAGACCTCAACGGAAAGGTCAAGACATTAGCTACCGAACTCAATACGGCGCAGGGAGTGGCCTGGTCTGCTGACGGCAGAGAATTATGGTTCACCGCCAGCCGGCAGGGTGTTAAGCGCGCCGTATATGCTGTGACATTGGGCGGACGCGAACGGCTGATTGCGCGGGTTCCCGACACTTTGTCGCTACAGGATATTTGGCAGGATGGGCGCGTGCTCCTTTCCCGGGACACTTGGCGAAGAGAATTGATTGGCCTCACCGCTGGTGACAGCAAGGAGCACGATTTGTCGTGGCTTGACTACACGTACCCCTCAGACATCTCGCCAGATGGCAAGGTGTTGCTCTTCACTGAGGCCGGCGAAGGTGGAGGCCTGAATTATTCTGTTTATCAACGAAAGATCGGTGAGAGTTCGGCCGTCCGCCTGGGGGACGGGCTTGCGATAACCGTTTCCCCTGACGGCAAATGGGTGATTGCGAGTCCGCCTTCCCCGCCCGCCCAGCTTGTTCTTCTTCCGACCGGGCCTGGCGAGGCCAGGCCTCTCACTCACGACTCCATCAATCACAGCCGGGCTAAATGGCTTCCGGACGGCCAGCGCTTCATCTTCTCCGGCAAGGAGCCAGGTCACGCCGCGCGTATTTACCGCCAGGACTCGCCCGAGGGCAAGCCCGTGCCCATCTCGCCGGAAGGGATCGATCCACTCGTGCTAGTTCTTTCCCCGGACGGTCGGCAGGTGGTTGGCGTCGGACCAGATGAGAAGGCGTATTTCTACCCAGTTACAGGTGGGGAACCCAAGGCTGTTCCAGGCATTGAGCCTGGGGAGCAACCTATCGAATGGAGTGACGACGGAAAGACAATCTATTTCTACAGGCTGGGAGATCTGCCAGCCAAAGTCTATCGGCTGGATTTGTCAACCGGGCACAAGACTCTGTGGAAGGAGCTTATGCCTTCCGATTCAGCCGGCGTAAGCCGCATTGGTCCCATCCTCATCACGTCGGACGGCAAGTCATGCTTGTATGGCTATCACCGTATTCTGTCAGACCTCTATCTCGTGGAAGGATTAAAGTAAAGCAACTCTTTGGCTTCCTCAATTCCTGCGGCGAGCAACCTTTGGGCTGACCTTGCCCTCAGAAGCTCGATCCTACCCGTTCTGGACGAAACGGAATCGAGAACGTGGCCTCCACGTCTACGGGAGCGCCGTTTCTTGTGGCGGGCTGGAATTGCCACTTGGCGATGGCATCGCTGGCGAAGTGGTCGATGCGGTCGTCTACGCTGCGCAGTACGCGCACGCTGCCGACCGTGCCGTCGGCGTGGATAACGGCATAAAGGATTACCGTTCCGCCCACGTTCTGCCGCATCAGTTCCTGCGGGTACGCTGGGTCGACTTTGCGCGTGGCCGACGGCGCGGAGAGGTCTTCGGCAGGTGCATCTCCAGTAGAATGCCCGCCAGATCCCGCATCCGGTTTGAGCGCGGCGAAGCGGACGATCCAACTGCCTCCGGCGGAGTTCAGGTTGGGCATGCTCAGGCTGAGCGAATAGAACTTGCGGCTGCCGAAGACGGCGCGCTCTTCGTGGGAAAGGTTACTCTCCCCTTCCGATCGCAGCCGCGCCTGCACGCGCGGCGGGCGCACGTTGGCAATCAGATTCGGATTGACGGAGTAGACGCTCGAGTTCTTCGGCGCGGGATCGCCAGCAACCGGCGAGGGCGCGCTCGGAGCTTTGCCTACGTACAGGCCCGAGGGAAGGTTGCCGCTGTTCGTCCTTGCGTTTGCGCTGCCAGATCCGTTTGGATTTTCTTTTCCGTTTCCGGCGATTGCGCCGGGCGATCCTGAGGCTCCGCGATGGCCTTCGGGCGTAGTAGCGAAGTTGCCGCGGCGATTGCCTTCTGGCGGATCGGGCGGCGCGCCTACTGCGGGATACAGGTTCAGGGCAATCATGTTTCCGCCGGAGTGTGTGGTTGCGGCGAGCGATGGCGGTGGCGCGATCACCTCGGGCGCACGCCTGCTGAACCCAGTGGAACTTCTGCCTGGGATTGCGCGCTGTTCGTCTAGGGCAAGATGCGGCGCGGGTGCGATCACTGAAGAATGCCCGATGTTGAGATCGCCGAGGCGGCGGGTGGAGTCGGCTTCCACGGCAGGCGGCGGACCTATGACTGCCGGTTCTGGAGCGTGCATGGTTTTCCGCTGCGCAGACGGCACATCCGGTGGTGGTGCGACGACTGATCGCTCGAGTTGCGGAGCCAGGCGTGAGGTTTGTGAAGCCGGAACGGCTGGCGCTGGGCCGATGGGAAACTGCGGCGCTCCAGCCAAGGTGACGATGTTGGGCAAAGCTACATTGTTGTGCAACTGGATGTTGGGCGGAGTAACGATGGTTTGCTCGCGGTTGTCGGCCTCGGGAGGCACGGAAATAATGGGCTGCGCAGAATATTCGGGATCGGCCTGGCGGGCCCGAACGGAGTTCGAGTGCCGAGTATCGAGCGGCGGCAGGTATTCCGACGGGGTGTAATAAATTACTTCGGCGTGCGTGAACTTGGGCTGAAGCGAGACTTGGGGTGAAAGGTCGAGCACGCGCGATCCCATCCAGATGGCGATGAGCGCGAGAAGGTGACAGGCGGCGGATTCTACGAAGCGGTTCCAGGGAAGTCCGCGGTCGACGAACACGTCGGGCCAGAAGTCTGCTGAGGATCGCGGACGGGTGATGGTTAATTGCTGATTGAAGACCACAGGCCGCTGAAAGATGGCGCCGAGGTTCTGGATGAAGACGCGCGACCGGGGCTCAAGTTCGACCAGCAGATGCAGCTCCGCGATGGGCGGTTCGGTCCCTTCCAGCACTGGGCCCGGGGTTCGGCGCATCGTTCTATCTTAGATGCGATTAGCACCTGGTACCTAGTAGCTAGTACCTGGAAAATGCGGGCGTTGTGGCTGCTGGCAACTTGTTGCGGAAGTGGTTTTTTTCTCGGTACTCGGCACTTGGTACTCGCAACTCGGTACTAGCTGGAGTGGCCAGCGCGGGCGGGCGTGATGACCAAGCGGCCGGGGGCTTTCGTCTTGACTGCGCCTTTTTCCTGCGCGTAGACGAGATCGAGTCCGCCCTCGTCTGTGGTAGCGGCCTCGGCCAGTGCCGCTGCCAGCGCGCGGTAGGAGCGGCTCACTTCCTGACTTTCCTGCTGAACCACGGGCGTGCCGTGATCGATGGCGGGCGAGACCGCCTGAAACGCGTTAGGAATCTTCCACAGCACTTTGCAGCGCGTGGCAGTTTCGACGTCTTCGTCGGTGAAGCCGGGAATTTTTTTGTAGCGATTCAGAACCATGCGCAGGCGGTTGCGGCCTGTGCCTTCTTCGAGGAAGGCATGGATGCGGCCGGCGCTCCACAGCGAGACGACGTCGGTTTGAGCGACCAGAAGCACGGCATTCGAGAGGTCCGAAAGCAGCCGGGTGGTGGAATCAAGGCGGCTGGAAGCGTCGACGACCACGTAGCGATAGTGATTCACCAGAAGATCGAAGAGCCGGGCCAGTTCGGCCGGCGTGGGCATGGACGGATAAGGAGATTGCGGGCCGGCGAGAAGATGCAGGCCGTCTTTGGCCGTGGTCATCAGGCCATCGAGCAGGGAAACGTCGAGGCGGTGCAGGTTCTGCAGCGCGTCGGGCACTCCGAAAGTGGGGCGCAGGTTGAGATGGAGTTGGGCGTGGCCGACGGGAGCGAAGTCAACCAGAACCACGCTGCCGTGGGATTGCTGTAGGGCGACGGCAGTGTTGACTGCGGCGGTAGTTGCGCCGGCGCCGCCTTTGGCGCTGAGGAAAGTAAAAATGCGAGCCTTGCCCGCGCCGCCGCGCGTGCGGGTGCGGTTGGAACTGAAACGCGTCAGGGCTTCGAGCAGAGCCTCAGCGCCGGCGCTGTCGTCGAGGTATTCGCCGGCTCCCGCGCGCATGCTGGCCACGATGACAGTGGGCTGCTGCAAGGTGCCGTTGGCGAAGATGGCGAGCTGCAGAGTGTTGGCCTGAATGACTTCGATGGCTTTGACGGCGGAGTGAGGATTCGCGGCAGAAATATCGACCAAGACCACCTCGGCGCGCGAATCCTGAATCTGGCGCAGGATGGCGTCGGTGGGTCCGGCAGGAAAGCCCACGTTGGTGAACACGACCCGGGCCAGACGCGTGGCCTCCAGCCGGTTCTGCAGTTCAGATAGATGGTCGCGGTCTTCGGTCAGAACTGCTACGGCGATCCCATGCATGGCGCGGTTCTCGCTGATTTCTCTCGGTGTTTGCATGTTAGAAAGAGAAAGTACCCCTCGCCAAGTGACCTAGGTAACTGCGGGAGAGCAAGTGTATGCGCAACTCGCGCCGAGCCGCGCGCACGTTCGTAACAGCCGCGATATGCAAGATCATCAAAGTCAGTGTGAGGCGCACAGCAGGAGGACTCCCGAGCCAATCCGCACTGTTGACTGGTAATTCTAAGCCAAGCCGGGGAGATTGAACAGCACCCAAGTACAGAGGTGACGTAAATTTGATTGTGTAAAAGGAAGAGGGTGTAAGTTGGCTTTGGCCTCACAAGCTAAAGCCTTTCCGAAAGGAGACCTACACCCATGGCGAAGATAATCCCAATCACGGAGCATTACCAACATTTTCTGGCGGAGATGAAAGAGAGTTTCTGGGGGGATGTGTACGGAGAGACGAAACGGCTGTGGAAGGAGCGTTTGGAAGCGGATTCGCGGCGGGAACGGGACCGGTATGCGGTGCGCGAAGTGTATCAGCGGCGGAGCAGCCGGCGGCAGCCCTATCGCAATGGCTACTACGAACGGGATTTCGTGACTCGGTTGGGGACGATCCGGCTGCGGGTGGCCCGCACCCGGGGGAAGAGTTTTCTACCGCGTGGGCTGGAACCGTTTCAGCGGCGGGCCGAAGATATATCGCTGCTGATCCGGGAGGCGTTTCTGCGCGGCCTCTCGACGCGACAAGTGGGGCGGGTGGTGGCCACGGTGACCGAGGAAGTGGTGAGCCCGCAGACGGTGTCGAAGCTGACGCGGGATCTGGACGAGGTGGTGCGCCAGTTCCACCAGGCGCGGTTGGAAGACAACTACGCGTATTTGTTTTTGGACGGAGTGAGCTTGCGGGTGCGGCGACCGGCGGGACGCAAGCGGGTGCAGATGCTGGTGGCCTACGGCGTGCGGCGCGACGGCACCCGCCATCTGCTGGCGTTTTTGCGCAGCCAGGGCGAAAGCCAGGCGGACTGGGAAGGTCTGCTGCAGGATATGTATCGGCGCGGACTGGAGGGCCAAGGGCTGGGCCTGATCGTCACCGACGGCTGTGCCGGTCTGGCGGCCGCGATTCGCACCGTGTATCCGCGAGTGCGGCATCAGCGCTGCTGGGCCCACAAGATGCGCAACATTTTGGAGAAAGTGAAGAAGGCCGATTTCGACGCGGTGAAGCAGGACGCGCAAGCCATGTACCTGGCCGAAAGCCGCGCCCATGCCGAGGCCGCGTTTCGCGCCTTCCGATCCCGTTGGCGGGGAAAGTACGGTCCCATGGTGCGCCAACTGGAGCGCGATCTGCCGGAGCTGCTTTCGGTGTTCGCTTTCCCCGCGTACCTGCGTAAGAAGCTGCGCACCACCAACGTGATCGAGCGCTGCTTCGTCGAAGTGCGCCGCCGCACCCGGCCCATGGTTTGTTTTGTGAATGTAGCTAGTGTCGACCGCATCCTCTACTCCATCTTCCAGAGATTCAACCTGGAATGGAAAACCCGCACCCTCAACCTATTTACACAGGCAGCTTGACATCACCAGTACAGAGAAAACTTAAGTCCCGGCACCAGACCCAGACCGGGATTTTCTGGCACGGGCTAGTGGGCCGCTGCGCGCGGGTTTGCGGGGATTGGCGCGGCGGGACGCTCGCTCTCGCTGGGGCTGTGCAGAGCCGAGATGCGGCGGAACTCGGCGGAAACGTCCTCGGTTTCGGGAAGGTATTCGTAGCCTTTCAAGCAAACGGCTACGCCGATCTTTGTCTCGGCAGATCGGGTCTCGGCGGATTTGGTCTCGGCAGATTTGGTTTCGGTGAATCTGGTTTCAGCGGCGTTCGTGGTTGCGATTTTCCAGGCTTTATCGGCGGGTTTGACGATGCGCAGAACGTGGCCCCGGCAACGCACTCGCATGTTTTCGCCGAGCGTGATCTCGGAGGGCATCTTCAGCGTAAGTTCGATTTCCGCGCCTTCGGTGAGCGGCATGTCGGTGAACAGAAAAGCTCCGCGGGAACTGAGGTCCTGCGTAAAGCCGAGTCCTTCGGCGGAGGTCGCAACATCACGCAGGGAAACCGGAAGGTTAAAAGCGAAGCGTTGTCCGATGCGGCGTTCAAGACCAACCGGAGGAGCAGTCATGGCCGTGTCACTTCCTTAAGGAATCGCCGGGAGAGCGCAACTGCAAGTGCCACTGTAGCGCAGTCCGGCCTCTCTGGGAAGTCAAAAATTGGCGTGAGGCTGTAGCGGGGAAGTGAGTGGAGCGAAAGCGGTTATGCCGTCGCTTCGGATTTGGGGCGGCTGGTCCCAAGCACCATCTGTGGAAAACTGCCTCGCCGATACGCCTCGACAGCATGCAAGTATAGTATTTGGAAGAGCATGTGACTTCATCCAAAGAAGCAATCGTGTCGGAATCGGAAATCCCAATCCAGGAAAACTCGGCGCCCCGCAGTGCGAAAGCGGCCACGGTTGGATCGCGCTGGCAGGCGGGCGTGCGGGCGTTACGGCACCGCAACTTCCAGCTCTTCTTCAGCGGACAATTGATTTCCCTGATTGGCACGTGGATGCAGAGCGTGGCGCAGTCATGGCTGGTGTATCGGCTGACTGGATCGGCTTTGCTATTGGGAGCAGTGGGGTTCGCCAGCCAGATCCCAGTGTTCTTGTTCGCGCCGCTGGGTGGAATTACGGCCGACCGCGTGAATCGCCGCTACATCGTGATCGCCACACAAAACGCGGCCATGGTGCTGGCCTTCATTCTGGCGGCGCTCACACTCTCGCATAGAGTTCAGGTCTGGCATATTTTTGTGTTGGCGAGTTTGCTGGGCGTGGTGAATGCATTCGACATTCCCGGCAGGCAATCGTTTCTGGTGGAAATGGTCGGCAGGGAAGACTTGATGAACGCGATTGCGCTGAATTCTTCCATGTTCAACGGCGCGCGCGTGATCGGTCCGGCCATCGCCGGCATTCTGGTGGCGAAGATTGGCGAAGGCTGGTGCTTTTTTGGCAACGCGGTGAGCTACATCGCGGTGATCATCGGATTGCTGCTGATGCGCGTGCAGAGCCCGGTGCGCGCGGCCATGACGTCGCCGCTGGAACACATGATGGAGGGATTCCGTTTCGTCGAGCGCACGGCGCCCATCAAGGCGCTGCTGTTGCTGCTGGGCCTGGTGAGCCTGGTGGGCATGCCGTACGTGGTGCTGATGCCGATTTTTGCCGACCAGATTCTGCACGGCGGCGCGCGCGGCTTGGGAATTCTGATGGGCGCAACCGGCGTGGGAGCGCTGTTCGGCGCGCTGACTTTAGCGTTCCGCGAGGGCGTGAAAGGCCTGGGGCGCTGGGTGGCGTGGTGCTGCGCCGGATTCGGAGCCAGCCTGGTAGTGTTCGCGCTTTCGCACACCTTCTGGGTTTCTGTGCTTCTGCTGCTGCCGGTGGGCTACGCGATGATGCTGCAAATGGCTTGCTCGAACACGCTGATTCAAGTGATGGTCCCGGACGCGCTGCGCGGGCGGGTGATGGCGGTGTATTCGATGATGTTCATGGGCATGGCTCCCATTGGCGCGTTGCTGGGCGGCGTGCTGGCCGACCGTTTGGGTGCGCCGCACACCGTAGCGATCGGCGGGTTGGCGTGTTTGCTGGGCGCGGGCTGGTTCGCACTGCATCTGCCGAAGATTCGAGTGGAGACGCGGCGCTTGATCATTGCCCAGGCCGCGGGCGGCGGCGAACCGTCGGAGATGACCACGCAGGCCGTGAAAGATTAGGCTGCGCTTCGCAGCCTTAACCTCGTCTTGCCTATCGGAACAACCGTCGCAATTGCAGTGATCTATCTCACAAAGCGAATCGTGAATTTCAATTGATCTGATTCAACCTGTGCGTTCCCGCCGACCGTCATATTCCTTGAATACCGACGAAGAATCGTGATATATCCGCTGTTATCTTTTCACAGGCTATGCTCTCGCCATCGTCGCCGTTCGAGGCGAGTGAGCCATGGGCAATCGTCCGATTGGAGGACAAGATGAGTTCATTTCGAAGAGTGATGGCATCGAGTCTTTTCCTGGCGGTTCTGAGCGGAATGATGTTTGCGCAAGGCGGAGCCACGGGCGCCGTCGGGGGAGTTGTTCAAGACCCATCAGGCGCAGTCATCGCCGGTGCCAAGGTGATCATCAAGAACGAAGCCACGGGCGAGGTGCTGCGGCAGTTGACGACGGATGCCTCCGGGTCGTTCACGGCAACCCTGTTACCAGTGGGCACGTACTCTGTAGAAGTGAGTGCGACGGGTTTTCCGACGACCAAGTTCCCCGGTGTGGTGGTGCGCATCACGGAAACCACGCGCATGACCGCGGTCATAAAAGTGAGCACGGTGAAGGAAGTGGTGGAAGTGCAGTCGCAGGTGGAGCAAGTAAATACCACCGATGCCACCACGGGTCAGTCGCTGGGCGCCCAGACGATTACCGATCTTCCTCTCGCCACGCGAAACTTTCAGCAGTTGCTGACGCTCTCCGCGGGCGCTTCTTCCGATTTGAACGGCGCGGCGCAGCTGGGCCGGGGCCAGGTTTACATGCACGTGAACGGAGGCCGCGAGGATAACAACAACTATCTGATCGACGGCATCACCGTGGCCGACTACGCCTTCGGCGAATTGACCTACACACCGCTGCCCAGCCCGGACGCGATTCAGGAATTCAAAGTCAGCACCAGCCTCTACGACGCCACCCAGGGACGCAACGGCGGCGGCAACATTAACGCCACTCTGAAGAGTGGGACCAACCGCTTCCACGGCGATCTTTGGGAGTACTTCAGAAACACCGACCTCGACGCCGACGATTATTTCCTGGGCAAGGTGCAGGTCAAGCAGAACATTTTTGGCGGCGACATTGGCGGGCCGATCGGCTCCGGAGCCAAGTTTGGATTTTTCTATTTCAACCTTCAGGGCACGCGCCAGCGCAGCGGCGATTCGCCGGGAACATTTATCAATACCAGCATTCCCTATGTTCCGCTTGCGGACCGCCAGTCCATGAGTGCATTAGCGGCCGATTGTGGGGTCACCGCTCCCATTGATCCTGTCGCGTTCAATCTGCTGAACTTCCAGAGCAATCAATTCGGTCCAGGAGCCGGGGGATACTTGTATCCACTGCCCACGAATGCGCCCACAAACACGCCATGCGGCAACTACGTGCCCTTTCTGCTTACTGACCCCGGCAAATTCAGCGACAACCAGTTTACCATCAACTGGGACCGCGAATTCCGAGGCGGGAAGGACCGGTTGTCGGAGCGCTTCTTCTGGTCCAATTCCGATACCTTCGAGCCTTTCGGCGCCGATTCTTACGGCATTCAAACCGGAGGCCAGCCGGGTACGAACAATCTCAACTTTCCCATCGATATTCCTCTCCACAGCCGTTTCGGCAGCATCACCGAAACGCACATATTCAACAACAGCTTGATTAACGAATTCCGCTTTGGGGTCAACATCATCAGCGACAAGCTGAATAATGAACCGCCGGTCACCAATGCGCAGGTCGGCATCAACCTGCCGACTGCCACCGGAGTCAACGGCCAGGCCGGCGATCCCAATATCTACCGACTTCAGTTTGATACCTTCGCGTTCGGCGCATACCCGACACAACTCCAGTCGGCCCTTTCTGACAACTACACATGGGTCGACACTGTGAGCTGGACGCGCGGCGCGCATCAACTACGCTTTGGCGGAGAGATTGATCGAGTCGCTATGCGCCGCAGTTTACCCATTGCTGATAATGGGCTGATATTTTTCGTCTCGCAAGCCAGCGGATTTGGCTCGGACTTCCAGAGTTTTCTGGCTGGCGCACCACTGTTGGGTGAGGGCGGCGGCGGGCTGGGGGACCACGATTACCGCATTCCCAGTTTAGCCTGGTTCGCTCAGGATGACTATCGGGCCAGTAAGACACTCACTCTTAATCTGGGCTTCCGCAATGAGTTTGCGGGTGCGCCCTACGATACGCTTTGCCACACTGGCAACACGAACCCCGATCTGGCGATCACGACGGGACAGCCTTACGTCTATCCCAAGTGCATCAGCAAGTTCGGACTCTCCGGCATCACGGGAACGCTGAACCCCGCCGGACTCGACAACGAATACGCGACGGTATGGGAGCCGCGCATCGGATTCGCCTACGATGTTGCCGGGCGCCATACCACCTCCATTCGCGGCGGGTATGGCATCTACAGCGTCCGCGAGGATCTGGGCGCGGTAGATAATCTCGCGATCGTTCCTCCCACCTATCCGTTCCTCGTGGGTTTCCTTCCCGGAGCGGACAGCCTGACCAACTTGTTTGCAGCCAGCGCCGCCTTTCCGATGGGCATCCCCGCGCTGGGCGCCAATCCCACTCAGACCTACGTGCCCACGGCCGCGATTTTGCAGAGCGTTGGCGCGACCTGCACGCTGAACAACATGGCACCGGGCGCGGGCACGGATTGCTCGCCCAGTTTCAGCGGCAACGTGAACGGCCTGATTCAACTCGCCGTACCCCTGCACTGGGTTGTAGGAACGACCCAGCAGTGGAACTTCACCATCCAGCACGAATTAGGGCAAGATTGGTTCATGGAACTCGGCTATGTCGGCACCAAGGGTAGCCGGCTGCGCTCGACCTACGATCCCGATCAGGCCACGCTGGCCACAGCACAGCATCCGGTTGTTGTTCCCGGACAAGGCTGTGCCAATCTGCAAGCTCAGAATCCGCCGGTGTCGTGCACGATCACCGACACAACCACCGAGAACGCATCCACCCGCGCGCCATATATCGGCATCGCCCCCGGGGATTTCGAAGACTTCGCTCCCAACTCCGACTCGCATTACAGCGCGCTGCAGGCCACGCTAGCGCACCGCTTCAGCAAGGGGCTGTATTTCCAGAGCGCCTACACCTGGTCCAAGTCAATCGATGATGTTTCCACTGCTTCGGTGGCATTCCTGACTAGGGTGAACGATCAGAATGACGCACGTGCCTCTCGCGGGCTTTCCGACTTCGACCGGCGGCAGCGTTTCGTAACCAGCGCGGTTTATCGGTTGCCTTTCTTCTCCAACTCAAGCGGGGTGGCGAAAACGGCGCTGGGCGGATGGGAAGCCAGCGGCGTGCTGGTCCTGCAATCGGGAGCGCCGTTCACGGTTTATGATCCCGCTGGAGGCACAGCTTATGCGCTGGCCAGTACACCATCGTCGACCGCGACCTTCACTCCGGGATTTGGTTGTGGCAACGCTCCCAGCCGGGGCGACCCGGAGGCGCGGCTAGCCAACTGGGTGAATCCGGCGGCGTACACGCCTGACCCTCTGGCCCCAACGCTATCCAACGGCTCTCCCAGCGACGCGACAGTTTACGGCAACACGCCACGCAATTGCATTATTGGGCCGCCGCAGAAGAATGTGGACTTCACCCTGGACAAGACCTTCAAGCTTGGCGAACGGCAGAGTCTGCGATTCCGTACAGATTTCTTCAACTTGTTCAACCATCCGTCGTTCGCTATTCCGGCCTTGGCGTCAGTGTCGTCTGCAGGAGGATCTGCGCCGATTAGTTCGACCATCGGAACACCGCGGCTGATTCAGTTCTCGTTGAAGTATTCGTTCTAGCTTGGAGTCGGAGTTCCGGTACGCCGGGATTGTCGTTCCCAGCGAAGCTTCTCTTTCCGTTGGGAACGGAAAGAGGAGCGGAGTGTCTACTTTCGTGGTCTTGACGCGACCACCACTGCCGACGGATCCTGTAGGTTTAAGTCAAGCTCTTTGACAGCCCGAGGCAGCCACCTAACTCCTTACGGCTCAAGATTTTGCCCGTAAGTGATTGATTCCAATATATTATTTCGCAATTTCTCGCTAACATCATGATTCCAATATACCGGGGGGGGAGGGCACCCCCTTAGTAACAAGAAGGTAAATAGATTTTTCCCGAAGCGGGAAGGTACAAACTCCGCGTGGGAGCGGATACTCGATCCGCCAGAGCAGTAGGTAGAGGGAATCCGGAGTGGTTGTGACCGTTTGTGCGCCTCTGGCAAGATCGGGATTAGTGAGTCCCGAATCCGCTCCTAGCGATAGGCTTCGGGCGGCAATCCGGTGATACGGATGCCGCTGTGGCCTTTGTGGCGGATGTTGAGGCCGATGAGAAGAGCTGTGATCTGCTCGAGGATGCGGGCGTTTTCCAGTTTGCCGCCGTCGATGGCGCGGACGCCCGGAATCTTGGTGGCAAGGGCGCACGTGATTTGACCGGCATTGGCGTCGTCACTGCAGACGATTACGTCGCAATCGAGAGGATCGTCTCCATTCAGAAGTTCGGCAGAAAGATTGTGGAAGGCTGCGGCTACGCTTACTCCCTTGGGCACGAGTTCGGCGGCTTGCTGCGCGGCTGAACCTTGCCAGACGCCTAGTGTGCGGGAGGCGCGCCCGCCGACGCTGGCCGCGAGCGCGACGGTGGCATCGATCAGAATGCTGCCCGGACGGATCGCAGGCTTAAGCTGCTTGAGCAGCGCGGCCTGGCCTTCGAATGGGACGGTGAGCACGAGAAGATCGGCGGCGGCGCAGGCAGCGGAATTCTCCATGCCGGAGACGCGGGCCTGATCTCCTGCTTTCTGCTTGATCTTGCCGGCAGCGTCTTGCGCGCGCTGTGCGTCGCGCGAGCCGATGACGATGGTTTCTCCGGCGCGCGCCCATCGCAGGGCGAGGCCCATGCCTGCGGGCCCGGTTCCGCCCAGAATGGCGATGGGGCGCGAGGGGTCGCTCATGCAAATTCCGGCTGCAGCGTTTTTTCGGTGGTGAGTTCTTCGAGCGGCAGCTTGAGTTTGATGCGGGTGTAGGTTGTGTTGCGCTCGGCGGGGACGCGGCCGGCTTCGAGAATCAGCGACTGAAAATCTTCGGGACTCGTGTATTGGCCGGCAGTCGCTCCGGCCTCGCGCGAAATATTTTCTTCCATCAGCGTGCCGCCGTAATCGTTGGCGCCGGCGTGCAGGCAGAGTTGAGACAATCGCCGATTCAACTTTACCCACGAAACCTGGATGTTGTTGATGGAGCCTGCGAGCAGCAGGCGCGCCAGCGCGTGAACTTTGAGATGTTCGGCGAGAGTCGGTCCGCTGCGCGCGAGGCCTTGCTGGAAAAGCAGCGTGTTCTGGTGCACGAAGCCGAGCGGGACGAATTCCGTGAAGCCTCCGGTTTCATCCTGGATCTCGCGCAAGAGCCGCATCTGGCGTACCCAGTGCTCGGGCATTTCTGCGTGTCCATACATCATGGTCGAAGTCGAGCGGATGCCGGCGCGGTGCGCGGTACGAATGACCTCGATCCACTGCGCCGTCGAGAGTTTGTTGCGCGAAAGAATGTGGCGCACTTCGTCGTCGAGGATTTCTGCGGCTGTGCCGGGCAGCGTGCCCAGGCCGTTGTCGCGCAGCATCGCGAGATAGTCGGCGAGCGGCATGCCGGTGAGTTCGACGCCGTAGACAATTTCCATGGGCGAGAAAGCGTGGATGTGCATTGCAGGCACGGCGCGCTTCACTGCGCGCAGAATGTCGCGATAGTAAAACGGAGGCAAGCCGTGCGGCAACCCGCCTTGAATGCAGACTTCGGTGGCGCCGAGTTGCGCCGCTTCGATTGCTTTTTGCGCGACTTGCTCCGGCTCAAGGAAGTAGGTGTCAGACTCGCGCGGGCCGCGGCTGAAGGCGCAGAACTTGCATCCCACAAAACAGATGTTGGTAAAGTTGATATTGCGATTGACTACGTAGGTCACGATGTTGCCGGAAAGTTCGGCGCGCAGCAGGTTAGCGGCGGCGAGCAGGCCCAGCAGATCGTCGCCTTCGGCGTGGGCGAGCGCGTAGGCATCCTCCTGCGAGATGGCGTTGCCGTTTTGAGTTTCGAGAATTCTTTCGAGCGAGGAGCGCAGGGCGGGCGCGACTCGCGGCGCGATGTCGAACCAGTCGAGGGAGGGGAAGTTTTCTAGTTCCGAGGATGACAGTAGGCGGGGCACGAGTTCCTCCAGACCTGCTGGTTTCCAAATTACTCCTTGAGCATCCCTTTTGGCGAGAGGCTAGCGGAATAGGTCATTGGCTTTGGGCCGAAGCAGGTCGCGAGTGCGGCCGCGGGCTGGTTCATAGGGGAATCCGCGAATGATGCAAGCCGGAGTGCGGTTGAGCTTGCCGCAGGCTAGCGCGGCGGCGCAGGCCAGTTCGTCGACAATGGCTTCAAGGCTGGCGTGGAGCGTATAGCCGTGCGGGTCGCGGCGGCCGCGATCGTCGCGCAGCGCTTTCATCCCAGCGATGCCGATGCAGAAATCCACTAGGCCTTCTCGCCAGGGGCGGCCGAAGGTGTCAGTGATAAGAACGGGGATGGTGAGGGTGGTGCGCTTCTTGAGTTCGCGATGAAGTTTGCGGGCAGAACGGTCAGGATCGGCGGGTAGAAGCAGGGCGTGGCCGCCGCCATCGATGTTGGAGACGTCGACGGCGCTGTTGGCGCAGATGAAACCGTGGCGCGTCTCGGTGATGAGCACGCCGTTCTTGCGGCGGATGATGCCCTTGCTCTCGCGCAGGGCGAGTTCGATGACGCGAGCGTCCAGATTGTATTTTCTTGCCCAGGCCATCGAATGAGCAGAAGGTTTGATGGTTGCCAGATCGACGATGCGGCCTTCTGCCTTTGAGACGATCTTGTGTTTGACGACGAGGATGTCCCCGGGTTCGAATGCGAGTTTGTGTTGCCGGAGTGATTGCAGGATTTTGCCGGCGAGAGAATCGTTTGGTTTGATTTCGTCGGCGAGAGGGATTGGGACAATGCGCAGTTGGGTGTGAATTTTGTCCGACGTGCGCTTCTTTCGCCCCTTCGGGGCTGGTTCCGGACTGGACGATGACCCACGGCTTACGCCGTGGGCTGCATTCTTTCGCCGCTTTGCGGCTGGTTTGTTGGCGCTGCCAACGGGCTTGCTCACACGCCCTCCGTTCCTGTGCTAAGGAAACGGCCATCGAGTGCCCACTGGCGAAGCAGGCTCTGGGTCCGGGTTTCGCCGGCGCGCGTGAGAAGCCGTTGCAGATCTTCGGGATTATCTACGTCGAGCGCGATGCCCGGCAATTGCAGCACGATGCAGGGCTTGCCCGTGGCTTGCGCTGCTGCGAGGTGTGGTTTGAAGCTGTCGTTGCCGAAGCGCAACGGGAAAAGATTGGCGGGGCAGCGGAAGGCGGCGTTGGTGCCCCGTCCGTCGGCGGCGGGAGCCAGCACCGAGCCTTGCGCGGGAGCATAGGCAAGGATCTGGTCGAGTTCGCTGGACTGGATCAACGGAATGTCGGCAGGGATGACGAGCGTGCTGTCGAGGCCACGCACGACGCAGAGGCGGGTGGCCATCTCGATGGCGCCGGTTTCGCCGGGGTTGGTGCGGTCGGCAATGATTTCGAAATCGTATTGCTCCGCGAGTTCGAGCGCGAACGGGTCGCTGGTGACGAGCGCGCAGGCGGTGCGGTGCGGCCACGAAGCAATTGCGGCTACAACGTCGTGCAGCATGGCCTGCGCCAGTTCGGTGCGCGCGGGTTGATCGAGCACGGCGGCGAGGCGCTGCTTGGCCGCCGATAAATTCTTGACGGGAATGAGAATCACGGTTGATCGACAGCGGCCGGTTTGTCAGAAACGGGCTTGCCCTCGGACGGTTCCCCGGAAAGCAGTCCGCTGATCGTGTACGAGAGGACGGCCCGGGCGAGCGCGGCTTTGTCTTCGACAGAGCGCATGATGGTTTGCGCACACTGCACCCGCAATCCGCTTTGGCGCAGTGTTTCCGCCGCACGGGCATCGCGCGTGTCGCAGACGAGGAGATCGAGAAAATCTTCGTAAGCTTTGGCGATGCCCGCGATTGAGCAAGGCAGTCCCTGTGCGGTCATGAGAATGCCCGCAGGCCCGGCAACCGGGGCGGTTCCGACGATCGGGCTGACGGCGGCAATCTTGCCGCGCGCGCTGCACAACGCTTCGCGGATTCCGGGCACGGAGAGTATCGGGCCGATGCTGGTGATCGGATTGCTGGGCGCGATGATGACCGCGTCGGCAGACAGGATGGCATCGATCACTCCGGGCGCAGGCTCAGCATCGGAGGCTCCGGCGAAACGCACGGAATTCACGGGATCCTGATACCAGCGCTGCACGAAATATTCTTCGAAACTTAACTCGCCGGAAGGCGTATCCACACGCGTCTCGACACGGGAATCGCTCATGGGAAGAATTCGCGCCTTCACGCCGAGCTTTTCGCAGATGGTCAACGTGGCTTCGGAAAGCGTTTTGCCCTCCGCCAGCAGGCGCGAGCGCAGCAGGTGCACGGCCAGGTCGCGGTCGCCGGTGTGGAACCACGTGGGCTCGCCGAGTTGCCCCATGGCTTGCAGGCAAAGAAAGGTGTCGCCCTTCACTCCCCAGCCACGCTCGCGGCTGAGCAGGCCGGAGAGTACGTAGGTGATGGAATCAATGTCGGGCGAAACGTAGAGCCCCCACCACAGCAAGTCGTCGCCTGTGTTGACGACGAGAGTGATTTCTTCCGGCGGGATCACTTGCCGCAGGCCATCGACGAACTTTGCGCCGCCGGTGCCGCCGGTGAGCACGCAGATCATGCGGCCCTCGTTTCCTTGGCGAGGCCTTCGCGGCCGCAGGCGGCTTGGAGTTTTTCTGAAAGCAATCCGGCTTTGGACATGACCGCGGGCAAGAACTCGGGATAGACGGGCAAGCGCTGTCGGAATTGGAATCCTTTACTCTCGGTGCGCAGGCGCAGTTGTTCCAGATGCGGCCACGGCTTTTCGGGATTGATATAGTCAGGGGTCAGCGGCGAAATTCCTCCCCAATCGTTGATGCCTGCGTCCAGCAACTCTTCATAATACGGCGCAATCAGGTTGGGAGGCGCCTGAATATTGACGTTGGGCATTAACAAGCGAGCTACCGCCACGGCGCGCAGCATCTCGCCGTGGCTGGGTTCGGGCACGTGCGCCATGGGGATGGTGGGCTTGGCGCGGAAGTTCTGCACGATGACTTCCTGGATGTGGCCGTAACGCTCGTGCAAGTCGCGAATCGCGAGCAGCGTATCGACGCGGTCTTCGGGGGTTTCTCCGATGCCGATCAGCAGGCCCGTGGTAAACGGGACTTCTTGTTTACCGGCTTCTTCAATGGTGCGCAGACGCTTGGCCGGGACCTTGTCGGGAGCGTCGTCGTGGGCCGCGCCGGGGGCGAGCAGGGCGCGGCTGGTGGTCTCGAGCATCAGGCCCATGCTGGGCGAAACGCCGGCTAGACGGGCGATCCATTCGACGCTGAGCAAGCCGGGATTGGGGTGGGGCAGCAGGCTGGTCTCGCGCAGCACGAGTTCGCACATGGCTTCGAGATAGTGCAGCGTGGATTTATATCCAAGATGCCGAAGCGTTTCGCGCATCTCGGGGAAGAGCAGTTCCGGCTTGTCGCCTAAACTAAAGAGAGCTTCGGTGCATCCCAGCTTTTCGCCGGCACGGGCGACGGCGAGGACTTCTTCGGGTGTCATGGTGTGTGCGCCAGGTTCGCCCGGATCGCGGCGGAAGATGCAGTAGCCGCAGTAATCGCGGCAGAGATTAGTCAGCGGCAGGAAAACTTTTCGCGAGTAGGTGATGACGCCGGGCTTGAAGTCGTCTCTTGCAGCGCGGGCGGCGGCTAGCAGCGCGAGGAGATCGTCGTCATTGCAGCGGATCAGGCGCAAGGCCAAGTCGCGTGAGATGGGCGAGCCGGGTTGAAGATCGGCCAAGTCCGCTCCGCACGATGAGCCGTGTTCGGAGAATGCCGTCTTGATGGCAGTTGAAGTCACGGTGCTCGTTTCCGCCCTGCTATGCATCGAATCATACAACAGGGGTCAGTGGCCACCAGTCAATACAAACCTGCCCGTCCGACGAACGCTGACCACTGGCTCGGGCCTGGTCGATGAGTGCTATCGGGATTTGCCACCACTTGGCGGCTTGCCGAGGAGCGGCGGCTCCGATAACTTCCGGTTAGCCGACGACCTGCCCGGAGTGTCTTGTCGCAACTCGGCGCGG
This sequence comes from uncultured Acidobacteriaceae bacterium, assembly GCA_963832755.1. Taxonomy (GTDB): domain Bacteria; phylum Acidobacteriota; class Terriglobia; order Terriglobales; family Acidobacteriaceae; genus Sulfotelmatobacter. Next base: position 643,066 of record CAWHVM010000002.1, read on the forward strand.
CAGTGCTTCTTACCGTACGCTCCCTTTCCCATATCCGCCAGCGCTCGCTTTGAACGAGTGGTGCGCTACAGCTGAATCAAACCGGTCTGCATTGACCGTGATGTTGTGAATTCACTGGATCGAACGACATCTGCGGTAAATGGCACCTAGATTGGGGAACAAAACTAGCTGCAAACCGTATCTGGACGTAGGAGATACTAAATAAGATGCGAAGCGTATTTTTTGGGCTCATTGCGGTCGCTCTGGCTTCCTCCCTTCCTGGTCAGGTGCCGCAGATCTCCTCGGGGACGCCGATCACGGAGATTTCGACGAAATCCGGCGCGATATCGGGCGTGAGCGAAAACGGATTGAGTGTCTACAAAGGTGTTCCATTCGCTGCCCCGCCGGTAGGCGGCTTGCGTTGGCGGCCACCGGCCCCAGTTGCAGCCTGGACTGGCACGCGTAAGGCGGATACGTTTGCCCCGGCGTGTATGCAAACCGGCGTGTCTATGCCCGGCGAGACGCCGCCGGCGGTGAGTGAGGATTGTCTTTACCTCAACATCTGGACACCAGCCAAAAAAGTGCAGCTACAGCTGCCGGTAATCGTCTGGATATACGGCGGAGGCTACATCAACGGGTCGGCCTCGATGCCCTTGTACTGGGGCGACCGGCTCGCGCACAAAAGCGTGATCGTTGTCACCATCGCGTATCGCCTCGGTCCCCTCGGCTTTCTTGCGCATCCAGAGCTGACGCGCGAGTCACCGCACCACTCGTCCGGCAACTACGGCCTGATGGATCAGATCGCTGCACTCAAATGGATTCAGAGGAACATTGCTGCCTTTGGAGGCGATCCGAAGAACGTAACGATCGCCGGGCAATCCTCAGGAGCGATCTCAGTCAGCATCCTGATGGCTTCGCCGCTTGCAAAAGGCTTGTTTCAGCGAGCCATCGGAGAGAGCGGCGGCCTGTTCGAACCGCTCCAGCTTGCTCCAAAGTACTTGCTGGCCAATGCCGAGCGCGACGGAGAAAAGTATGCTGTTTCGCTGGGTGCGGCCTCTCTCCAGGAACTACGCCGGCTGCCCGCAGCCCGGCTCACTGGCAACGCCGACGGCATTGTTCACCCTGTGATCGAGCCCTATGTGCTTCCCGTTTCGCCATACGAAGCGTTCACTTCAGGGCAGCAGAACGATGTCCCGCTACTTATCGGTTCGAACGCTGATGAAGCGCGTTCGTTGACGGATGTCACGCACGTGAAGGCGGCCACGTTCGAAAGCGACCTTGAACACAGCTTCGGCCAGCTGCCAGCGCCGCTTCTCGCGGCCTATCCCCACGCGACTGACGAAGAGGCAAAACAAGCGCGGCTCGGCTTTGAGCGTGACCTCCGCTTCGGCTGGGACATGTGGGCCTGGGCAAGATTGCAAGCCGGAACAGGACAGAACAGCGTCTACTACTACTCGTTCCGCCAGCAGCCACCGTTCCCCGTCGGCTCAGTCTATGAGGGTTGGGGTGCGAGCCACTTTGCCGAGCTGTGGTATGTCTTCGACCATCTGGATCAAGAACCGTGGCGCTGGACGCTGTCCGATCGGAAAGCCGCCGAGGAGATATCGAGTTACTGGGTCAACTTCGCAAGGTCGGGAAATCCGAACGGTCAAGGCCTTCCTCTGTGGCCGAGATTCACAAACGCGGATAACAAGGTTCTATATCTCAGGCATCCGATCAGCGATGGTGGGGTGCCGAATCTCAATACCTTGAACGTCTTCGATGCCGTCTACTCCGCTGTGCGCGGCAAACCTTTTGCCGCGCGATAAGCACAGACCACGCCCGAGTCACGGGCAAACCGCATCTCAACTGTCGTAATGAGGCCATTTGACTCATTGACCGCGGCGGGTCGCTGCCGTGCTAATGTAGGCACTCGCGGCCTCAAGACCGCTGGCGTGTTATGAGTCTGAGCGCGGCCGAATTTCGCAGGGCGATGGGATGCTTCGCCACGGGAGTGACTATTATCACTCTTGATCTGGAGGGTGAGGTCCATGGCATGACCGCCAATGCGTTCGCTTCCGTGTCACTCGATCCGCTGCTGGTGCTGGTGTGCGTGGACCACAGCGCACGCACCCACGCTCACATGCACGCCAAGAAGCGCTTTGGGGTGAATATTTTGGCCGAGGACCAGCGCGAGCTTTCCGAATACTATGCGCTGCCCGTAAACGCTCACGAGCGTGCCGAAGAGGCGGCCAGGGCGCGGTTCGACCGCACTGAGAAGGGAACTCCCATCCTGCACGGGGCGCTGGCCTACTTGGAATGCCGGCTGCAGTGGGCCCAGGAGGCGGGCGATCATACCATCTTTATTGCCGAGGTTGAGGATGTGGTGGTGCGCCCGGGTGAGCCGTTGTTGTTCTTCCGCGGCAAGTACGCAAAGATTGGCGAGGACCTGCCGGATTAAACTACAAAAGGCCCGGCATCTCGTGAGGAGAATACCGGGCCGGAGGGACTCGCAGACGTTTCGACCATACTTGCCTGACCAGCCTGTGGAAGACAAGGTTAGATGTCACAATCACGTTGTGACGGATGTCCTAGACAAGCAGAGCAAAGTGTGAATCGGGGGTTGGCGGCTTTTAGAGCCGGTGGTCAGTGTCCAGTGATCAGTGGCCAGTAACGCCTGGCACTTTTGGAGTGCCGGAACATCTAAAGAACAGTGGCCACTGATCACTGGACACTGCCCACTGATTTGAGGACATTTATGGCAGAGAAAATTTCAAAGAGCGAATCGGAGTGGAAGCAGAAGCTGACGCCGGAGCAGTATCATGTTACCCGGCAAGCGGGGACGGAACCGGCTTTCACCGGCAAATACTGGAAGACCAAGGACGCAGGGACGTATCACTGCGTTTGCTGCGGAGAACCGTTGTTCGACTCCTCCACGAAATTCGATTCCGGAACGGGCTGGCCTAGCTTCTTTCAACCCACCGATGAGAGCAAAGTAGAAGAACACAAAGATTCCACCTACGGGATGGTTCGCACCGAAGCGCGCTGTGCGACCTGCGGCGCTCACCTCGGGCACGTGTTTGAGGATGGTCCTGCGCCGACCGGGTTGCGGTACTGCATGAACTCCGCCGCGCTCGATTTGAAGCCGCAAGTAAAAGAGAAGAAGTAAGAAAGCTCAGCCACGGATTACGCGGATGAGCACGGATAGATCATTCTTGGGCTATCGGTGGAAATCCGTGTGAATCCGTGGCTGCCTTGGCCAGAGATTACGCGCTGGCGGTTGCGGCCATGGTCTTCGGCAGTTCGACTGCGGCCGGCTTCGGCGCGTCGGTCGGTTTCTGCTGAGACTGCGCCTGGTGTTGCTTGTGCTCACCGCTCCGTACCTGGATGCCGCCTTTGAGCACAGCACCGTCTTCCACGATGATGCGCATGGTGGAGACGTCTCCCGTGACCGAGCCTTCGGCGCGGATATCCACGCGGTCGGTGCAGTCAATGTTTCCGTTCACCTTGCCCATGACCACAACTTCGCGAGCCGTGATGTTGGCCTGCGCGCTGCCGTTGCGGCCGATGGTGACGCGGTGGTCGGGCAGGCTGATCTTGCCTTCGACGCGGCCATCGATGTAGAGCGCTTCCGCCCCGCTCAGCTCGCCCTTGATGACGAGCGTGCGGCCGATGGTGGCTTGCTCGATGGGCGCGCTGGTGGTTTTCACGGGATTGTATGAGCTAGGGCTCGAGGCTGGCGAAGTGGATTTCACGTCGTGCTGGTTCGACTGGAGCATGCGACCTTCCTTTGTTTCCGCGCGGCCCTTCGCGCCGCCTGCGGGGAGTCTGGGATCTTGGGCCTCTGGTTGTTCGTGTCCCTTCGGCCATGGTCAATATCGCACAGAGGTAAGTAATTCTCCGAGATTACGAAAGAGAGTGAACGGTTGCGCAGGTTACTTGACAGTTGGACGACTCCTGCCAATCCACTTTCGTTCAGTTGACTTGCAGGGACTGGCTGAGGTCTTCCCATTCCTTGAGAAAGGCGGCGTGTGCGGCTTTATGTCGGTCGAGTTCCTCGGATTGGCGCTGACTCTGTTCGGCGCTGACGAAATCCTGCAAGGCCGTCTCACACTGTGCGATCAAAGTTTCGGCGCGGCTGATTTCCGCTTCGAGTTCGTGGATGCGATCTTCCATCTTCTTGCGCTTGATGGGATTCATGCGCTTTGTCTTGGCAGCGGAAGCAGCTTCGCCAGCGTCCCGATTGCCGTTGGATGGTGCTTCCGGCGCGGGTTCGACTATCTTCAATTGCTGCCGAATCGACTCATTCTGCTTCTTGTCTCCGCCTTGCTTGCGCCAGAGATAATCTTCGTAATTGCCGGGATAGACTTCGACCTTTCCGTCTCCAATCTCGAAGACGCGCGTGGCCAGCTTGTCGATGAAGTAACGATCATGCGAAACGAAGACGACCGTGCCCGTGTATTCCATGAGCGCCTCCAGCAGAACGTCCTTGGCCCGCAAGTCGAGGTGGTTCGTGGGCTCATCGAGCAGCAGAAAGTTTGCCGGATGCAACAGCAGGCGCAGCAGGGCATAGCGCCCGCGTTCGCCGCCAGAGAGCACTCCGATCTTCTTGAAAACATCATCTTCGGAAAACAGAAAACAACCCAGCAGGCTGCGCAGTTCGGTCTGCGTGGAGCCCGGAGACGCATTGCCGAGGTCGTCGATCATACGCGCTTCGGGATCAAGCTCCTTGTACTGATCCTGCGCAAAGTAGTCAGCTTGAACGTTGTGGCCGAGGCGAAACTCGCCCCGAGTCGTTCGTTCCGTGCCCGCGAGCAGCTTGATCAGCGTGGACTTGCCCGCGCCGTTCACGCCCACCAGCGCGATGCGGTCGCCGCGCTCGATCAGGAACTCAACGTCGTGAAACACTTCTTTCTCGCTGCTATTGGTGCCGGGCTTCGCCGGATAAGTTTTTGCTACTCCCACGAACTCAGCTACGATTCGCCCGCTGGGCTTCGGCTGCGGAAACGAGAAGTGAATGGTCTTTTCTTCCGGAGGAATCTCGATGCGCTCAATCTTTTCCAGTTCCTTGATGCGGCTCTGCACCTGCTTCGCCTTCGTTGCCTGGTAGCGGAAGCGGTTGATGAACACTTCCAGTTGCTCGATGCGGTCGCGCTGATTTTTGTATGCGGCCTGCAACTGCTCGTTGCGTTGCGTCTTCTGCACCAGGAACTTGTCGTAGTTGCCGGTGTAGAACCAGAAGCGCTTGTTCCAGATTTCCGCGATTTTGGCGACTACCACATCGAGAAAATACCGGTCGTGCGAGATGAGCACGAGCGCGTGCGGATAGTCGTGCAGATATTCTTCCAGCCAGTTGCGCGCTTCCAGATCGAGATGGTTTGTAGGTTCGTCCAGCAACAGCAGGTTGGGCTTCTGCAGCAACAACTTCGCTAGAGCCAGCCGCATCTGCCAGCCGCCGGAAAATTCGTCGGTCTGCCGCTCCCAGTCTTCTTTGTGGAAGCCAAGCCCTTGCAGCACACGCCCCACCTCGGCTTCAATCGAGTAGCCATCGCGCGTGCGGAATTCATGTTCCAGGCTGTGATAGCGGTCGGCGACCGCGGCATATTCCGTGCTTTCGTGGTCGAGTTCGGAGATCTTGTGCGTGAGCGTCTCCAGTTCGCGCTCCATGGCGTGGAGGTCGCTGAACACCGTCATGCACTCGGCAAACACGGTGCGGCCCGATAGCGATAGGCCATCCTGCGGAAGATAACCAGCGGTCGTACCCTTGGCGACGATGAGCGAGCCGTAGTCGAACGTGTCGAGCCCGGCGAGAACCTTCATCAAAGTGGATTTGCCGGTGCCGTTCGCTCCCACCAGGCCGACGCGGTCGTGGGGCGTAATCAGCCAGTCGGTATTTTCAAAAAGAAGTTTGTGGCCGAAACGTTTTCCGGCGCCGGAGAGTTGAATCATGGGCTGGAGTCATCGTCTCATAAACCGCTGCGAGCTGCGAGCTATGAGCTGCGAGCGATCCGGTGGCTGGCAGCTGCGTTCGGTTGTTGGGTGCTCGAAGCTCGTACCTCGCAGCTTAGGAGTGCGCGACGGCGCGGCCGTTGCGGCTTTCGGGAAAGCGGCCCCACAGTTCGCTGTGAAACTGAATGCGTTCGAGCGCGCGGTCGATCACCGCTTCCAGTTCATGGGCATACTTCACTTCGCGGCCTTTGGCGAGGCGCTCGCGGGCTTCTGCGGAGCTGAACCACGTGGGGCGGCGGTTCGGCTCATCGGGACGGCGCTGCTGGTGGACTTCCATCAAAAACGCTTTCACCACAAATTCCTGCACCCCCCCTGGCTGCCAGAACACGCCCTTGGAGTGAATATAAAGGTGAAAATGGCGCGGCTCGATGGTGCCGATTGCTCCGGCTTCTTCCGCGGCCTCTAGTTCGGCGGACTGGCTGTGCGAGAGGCGCGCTTCCGGCGATCCCTTGGGGAATGTCCACTTATTTCCGCCGTTGGTGTTCACCAGCAGGAACTCCACCGCGGCGCCTCGCCTGCGGTAGCAGACCGCAGCCACCTGCAGCGGCAGCGATTTCGCAATGCGCGGCGAGCCCATGGGGTGCCTCCTGCGTTAATCCTAGACTCAGGATGTTGCAGGAATGTTAACGTGCAGCAAAAATTGTGCAGTAGGGGAGTTACTGTAGTTACCAAAATGGGACGAGTCGTGGAGATGTAGCTGGCTACGTCCTGCCGGCGGCGGGGAGCAGTCGCAGTCTCTACAGTCCGGTGCCATAAACTGGAATGGCCGCTCCGGTCACATCTTTGCCGGCATCTCCCGCCAGCCAAACGATCAAGCTGGCTATCGAGGCAGGCTGTACCCATGTGGAGACATCCGCGCCTGGTATATCTTTTCGGTTGGCTGCAGTGTCGATGGTGCCGGGTAGAATCACGTTCGCGGTAATGCCTGCGTCTTTGTTCTCCAGCGCGACCGTCTTCATCAGCGAAACCAGCGCAGCTTTCGACGCGCTGTAAGCACCAATCGTGGCGGCGGGCTCTTCAGCCATCCGGCTACCGATTGCGATGATGCGCCCTCCGTTAGCCTTACGCATCTCAGGAATGACCGCGCGCAGGATGTGAAAGGCGCTGTTCAGATTTGCGTCGAACATCCGCTGCCAGGCGGCGTCGTCCGTTGCAGCGACAGTCTGGCCGCCGGTGAAACCGCCCACCAGATGAGCCAGCACGTCAATCTTTCCGCAACGCGCGATCACGCTTGCAACAGCCTTCCTGGCCGCGCCGAGACTGTCGAGTGTGGCGGAAAGCGCGATGAAGTCCGGGCTATCGAAGTCAGACTGCCGGATTCGCGGCGAGAGGCCGACGACGGTGAAGCCCGCATCCAGCAAAGCTTTCGTGACGTGAGTTCCGAGGCCGCCGTTGGCCCCGGTAACGAGGGCGATTTTTCCAGTCATAGGGTGCTGACTCGCCGTTGGAACCCATCATAACCGCGGGGCCGAGTGATTGCTGAGGAAATTGTTGATTCTTGCGATGGGGTTCGCGTTTACAATTTTGTGCAAACCTGTACGTGCGAAGGCCAAGCACAGGTCGTACCCCGTGCCAGCCGCGAGGCTAACCCCATGAAAGCCGCAATTCTCAAATCCGCGAAACACCCTCTTGAAATCGGGGAGACTCCGACGCCTCAGGCCGCAGCGGGTCAGGTCCTACTTCGTGTGCGGGCTTGCGGCGTGTGCCGTACGGATCTGCACATCGTGGAAGGCGAATTGCCGCCGCGAAAGGATGCGCTCATCCCCGGCCACCAAATCGTGGGCGATATTGTCGAGGGCGCTACCGCTGAGTTGCCGCTCGGCACGCGCGTTGGCGTTTCCTGGATTGGCGGTGTCGACGGAACCTGCCCATACTGCCGCCGCGGATGGGAAAATCTTTGCGACGCGCCGACGTTTACCGGATACACCGTCAACGGCGGCTATGCGGAGTACGCCGCGGCGCGCAGCGATTTTGTATTCAAGCTTCCTTCAGAACTGGATGACCTGCACGCCGCGCCTCTTCTCTGCGCGGGCATCATTGGCTTCCGCAGCCTGCGCGTGGCCGGCGTTGAGCCCGGCGACCGCGTTGGATTATTCGGCTTTGGTGCGTCCGCGCATCTGGCGATTGCGGTTCTGCGCTCGTGGAACTGCGAGGTGTATGTCTCGACGCGTGGAGCTTCGCATCGCCAGTTGGCTGCGTCATTGGGAGCCGTGTGGGTGGGCAGCGAAACCGACAAGCCGCCAGTCGAACTCGACCGCGCCGTGACGTTTGCGCCCAGCGGAGACGTGGTGATCGCCGCGCTCTCCAGCTTGCGAAAAGGCGGCGTCGTGGCCATCAATGCCATCCATCTCGACCGCATCCCTGAGTTCGATTACGACCGGCTGCTGTGGGGCGAGCGGCAAATCCGCAGCGTTGCCAACATGACGCGATCCGACGCGAAAGACTTTCTCAAAATCGCCGCCGACATTCGGTTGCAACCAAGGGTGACTGTGTTTTCCTTGGACCAGGCCAACGATGCGCTTGCCGCCGTCAAGAATGATGCCATCGACGGAGCGGCGGTGATTGTGCCGTGAAACATCGCAGGGCTTCGGGCTTCGGCTTTTTGGGCTCCGGCGGAACACTTTCCTTCCAGCGCGTGTTCGCCGAAGGGAGCCCGATAGCCGAAGCCCTCCTCACGTAACGATGTGACAAAACGAAGCCGCCAAGAAAGATGAACGAGAATTGGTCGGGGCGCGCGGATTTGAACCGCGGACCCCCTGCGCCCAAGGCAGGTGCGCTACCAGGCTGCGCTACGCCCCGACTTTGTGAATGACTGGTGAATCAAACGGCTGCTCCGATTATAAACGACCGAACGCGCTATAATTCTTTATTGGATATGCCGAGCCCGCGGTATGCGTTGGTTGCGTATGTACGAAGTCCATTAGGAGAGTTCGTCGAGAACCTCCGGCGGGAACTGCATCCCACCTATCCTCACCTCGCGGCCCACATCACCTTTCTGCCGCCGCGGCCTCTACAGGGAACCGAAGGCGAAGCGCTGCAAGTGTTGGCCGCAATCTGTGGACAGACCGAGCCTTTTGAAGTGAGCCTGGGCGACGTGGAAAGTTTTGTGCCGAGTACCCCCACGGTGTACATCCGCGTGGCTCATGCCGCATCGCGGCTGGAAGAGTTGCACGACTTGCTCAACCAGCACGCTCTGCCTTTTGCCGAGGAGTGGCCTTACATCCCGCATTTGACGATTGCGAAAATGCCCACCGAGGAAGATGCGAACCAGGCATTGGGGATGGCCCGCGAACGCTGGCAGCAGTACTCAGGCAGCCGCCGCATCCTGCTCGACCGGCTCACGTTTGTGCGCGAAGACACGCAAAACCACTGGGTCGACCTGGCCCCGGTCCTGCTCGGCGGGAGTCTGGTTTCACCGTAAGATCCCCGGGGCGGACTCGCTTTGACCTAACAATAACGGCCTAAAAACCCTTGACAAGCGCCAGCCGACTGGATATCTTTCACCTAACTTCCGCCGTTCCCCTCCACCGCCGAGTGGGATCGCAACAAGGCAGGGCCGGGCCCCAGCAGTCAGGATCAATTCCCCCAGGAGGCCGCAGATGACGCGCCAGGATCACCGATTTTCGCCTCTCCCTCTTCTCTCTCTCTCTCACTCATGGCCCTCATCCTAGCCATCTTCGCCGTAACCCCCTCGAGCGCCCAAGATGGCGTTGATCCCAACACTCAAGGCGCATGTACTGGAAGTAGTCCGTGTGTGCCGACCTACCACAATGACAACAACCGCGACGGCGTCCAGAACAACGAGGGACAGCTCACCCCCAGCCTGTTCAATGCAACCAACCAAAGCGCGTCGAATTTCGGATTGCTCGGCACCACACCCGCGTCGGGGGCCGGAGTCCTGGATGGTCTGGTCTATGCCCAGCCGCTCTACCTCTCCGGGGTGGCAATGTACAACAACACTGACACGCCCAACTGCCCGACTTCAGGCAACCCCTACAACCTCCTGCTAGTTGCCACAGAGAACAACTCAGTTTACGCCTACACGTACACGTACAACCAGGGCGTGAGCCCGTATACGTTCTCCATGACCCTCTGCTGGAATCTCAACCTGAATATCGCCAGCGCAAGCGAAAACGCTATTCAATGGACGAACCTCCCGGTAGATCCCGGGACCGGCAATCCCTGCAACAACATTGTCCCTCAAAGCGGCACCACCAGCACGCCAGTGATCGACATCAATTCGACGCCCCCCGTCATGTACGTCGTCACGGCCCATCAGATTCCTCAAACCGGCGGCGGCTTCAACTATGACTACCGCTTGCACGCAATACTATTAGACAGGGGAAAAGAAGTCTCGACAGGATACTTCGACCTCTCCACCGCCCTCCCGAGCGGAGTGACCGCTGCCACGGAAAATCAGAGGCCAGGCCTCGCCATGTACCGGGCCTCCGGCAGCAGCAAAGCTGTCATTGACGTCGGATTCGGGTCATATTGTGACGCCACACCGTACAGCGGCTACGTCGCCAGCGTAGCTGCCACCTACGGCGGTGGCACGGTTACCTTCGCGAAGAACGGTACGAACTGGGTTTTCGACACGGAGAATGGTGTAACAAACCATAATGGCGGGATTTGGATGTCGGGAGCCGCGCCGGCAGTGGATAGCAACGGCAACGTGTACTTGGCGGTCGGCAACGGACACTGGAACGGCACCAGCAGCAGCCGCACATCCAACTTCGGCGAAAGCGTTGTGAAGCTGGCGAATACCACCTCTGGATCGAAGGCGGTCGACTACTACACCCCAAACGACTACTCATCCCTCGACCTGGGCAACGCCACGGTGTGTTCCGCAAATAGCTCCGGCAGTTGCCCATCGGCGAACGTGCTCAACCTGAATAACGGTGCCGGGGCCGGTGACATCGATTTGGGGTCGGGCGGCGTTACCCTCATCTCACCGGTAGGCATAACTAGTCCAATCTGCGGATCGAACCCGGAACTTGTCGCTGGCGGAAAAGAAGGAGTAATTTACGGCGTTTGCTACAGCAATCAAACCGGCAGCACCCTACAGACGATAATGGGCGGATTGGACGGCTGCGGCTATTCATGCAGCAGCCCGGGGTCAAACCAAACCAATACAGCGTGCACCCAACTGCCCAGTTCCAACGGCATTGCGCAATGCTTCCAAGGCGTAAACGCCGGCGAGAACAGCTCGGGAACGGGCGTCATTCTTCAGTCTCCAGGAATTCATGGCACGGAAGCGTTTTGGGCCGGCACAACAGCATCGCCGCTGAACTATTTGTACGTCGGGGGCGTTGGGACCAGCTCCTCGCAGACGCGGATCACCGCGTACTTGGCCTCCACAGCGAATGGTGCCTTTGGAACGCAAGGGTGGCTGGACAACCAGCCCACCGACTGGACCTATCTTGGCCCGGTCCCCGCGATTTCGTGGAACGGCAGCACTTCAGGGAGCGGTCTGCTCTGGGCCATCGATGGCGGGAGCCCCAACTACGGAACCTGGAACGGCTCGGGCACAACCGGAACCTCTACTGCCGCCAAGCCCGCCGTGCTGGCGGCTTATCAGGCCGCCCCGGCCGCAGTCAATGGAACTACGGAACTTGAGAACATCTGGAAGAGCAGCATCAGCAACGCCGATGCTGGGCCCGGAGCGGTGAAGTTCGCGGTGCCCACCGTCGCCAACGGCCTGGTATTCGTCTCCGGAGGCGCGTCGGGTTACGCCCCCGGCCCCGCAGGCCTTACAGGTAGCGGCGCGCCCAACTGCACCGCCGCAGCCTTGGCCACGCCGGCGACTCCGGCTTGCCAAGGGCTAGTCTCCGTCTACGGCAAACTCCACAACTAAAGTAGACCCATCCGAAACCGGGAGCCGTCATTATGCGTGCACAATCGTGGAAGTCCATCACCTACGCGGCGGCGGTCTGCCTCGCTCTCACTTCATCGACAGTCTCGCAAACGGTCAAGGACCTTGTCGCTTTCAGCGGCGCCAATAACCTAACCTATCCGGGGAGCGCGCCTGTCCAAGGCCGCGATGGCAAGTTCTACAGCACCATCAACGGGGGCGGGAATGCGGGCTCAATTTTCGATTTCACTGCGAGCGGTGCGCACGGCGTTGTGTACGCGCTTGACTTCACGAATGGCTGGAACCCCTTCGGGATGGTTTTAGGGACCGACGGAAGCCTCTATGGGGTCACGGCCAACGGGGGAAGCCTCAGCTACGGAGTACTCTTCAAGGTCACGCCCGGCGGAGCCTACACTGCGCTGCACAATTTCACCGGCGGGACCGACGGCACGGGCCCGACAGGAACGCCGATTGAGGCCAGCGACGGGAACTTCTATGGCACCACCAACGGCGGATGCTGCCACGTCTCAACGGTTTATAAATATACCCGCCCCGGGTGTCTTCTCGACGATTTACACCTACGACAGCGCCCACGGGACCAACGCGACCTCCATCCTGCAAGGCTCCGACGGAAATCTTTACATTATAGCAGGTTTCGGAGGAGCCTACGGCAATGGCACAATCGTGGTGACGTAAATTTGATTGTGTAAAAGGAAGAGGGTGTAAGTTGGCTTTGGCCTCACAAGCTAAAGCCTTTCCGAAAGGAGACCTACACCCATGGCGAAGATAATCCCAATCACGGAGCATTACCAACATTTTCTGGCGGAGATGAAAGAGAGTTTCTGGGGGGATGTGTACGGAGAGACGAAACGGCTGTGGAAGGAGCGTTTGGAAGCGGATTCGCGGCGGGAACGGGACCGGTATGCGGTGCGCGAAGTGTATCAGCGGCGGAGCAGCCGGCGGCAGCCCTATCGCAATGGCTACTACGAACGGGATTTCGTGACTCGGTTGGGGACGATCCGGCTGCGGGTGGCCCGCACCCGGGGGAAGAGTTTTCTACCGCGTGGGCTGGAACCGTTTCAGCGGCGGGCCGAAGATATATCGCTGCTGATCCGGGAGGCGTTTCTGCGCGGCCTCTCGACGCGACAAGTGGGGCGGGTGGTGGCCACGGTGACCGAGGAAGTGGTGAGCCCGCAGACGGTGTCGAAGCTGACGCGGGATCTGGACGAGGTGGTGCGCCAGTTCCACCAGGCGCGGTTGGAAGACAACTACGCGTATTTGTTTTTGGACGGAGTGAGCTTGCGGGTGCGGCGACCGGCGGGACGCAAGCGGGTGCAGATGCTGGTGGCCTACGGCGTGCGGCGCGACGGCACCCGCCATCTGCTGGCGTTTTTGCGCAGCCAGGGCGAAAGCCAGGCGGACTGGGAAGGTCTGCTGCAGGATATGTATCGGCGCGGACTGGAGGGCCAAGGGCTGGGCCTGATCGTCACCGACGGCTGTGCCGGTCTGGCGGCCGCGATTCGCACCGTGTATCCGCGAGTGCGGCATCAGCGCTGCTGGGCCCACAAGATGCGCAACATTTTGGAGAAAGTGAAGAAGGCCGATTTCGACGCGGTGAAGCAGGACGCGCAAGCCATGTACCTGGCCGAAAGCCGCGCCCATGCCGAGGCCGCGTTTCGCGCCTTCCGATCCCGTTGGCGGGGAAAGTACGGTCCCATGGTGCGCCAACTGGAGCGCGATCTGCCGGAGCTGCTTTCGGTGTTCGCTTTCCCCGCGTACCTGCGTAAGAAGCTGCGCACCACCAACGTGATCGAGCGCTGCTTCGTCGAAGTGCGCCGCCGCACCCGGCCCATGGTTTGTTTTGTGAATGTAGCTAGTGTCGACCGCATCCTCTACTCCATCTTCCAGAGATTCAACCTGGAATGGAAAACCCGCACCCTCAACCTATTTACACAGGCAGCTTGACATCACCCACAATCGTTCAACTCACGACTGCGGGAAAGCTGCTCAGCTACTACTCTTTTCCCGGAGGATCCGCCGGAGGGGGCTTTCCAATCGGAATGACCCAAGCCTCCGATGGAAACTACTATGGTACGACCTACCAAGGAGGCGTGGTTCAGCAGGGAGGCATTGGAACGATTTTCCGTTACACCCCGAAGACCGGCGCCACAGTTATCTACACCTACGAGCCGCAGCAGAAAGACGGGGGTGGATTTCCCAGCAGCGGCCTGACTCAGGGCACGGACGGCTGGCTCTACGGCGTTACGCTCGCGGGCGGAACAGATGGGTACGGCACGGTCTTCAGGGTCAACATGGCGGGAACCTATCAGCAGCTGTACAGCTTCACCAGTGCCGTGGGCCAGGCGCCCGACGCAAACCTTCTCCAAGCCACGAGCGGCCTCTTCTACGGGGCAGCCCAGAATGGGGGCCCATACGGCTACGGCGCGATGTTCAGCCTTGATATGGGCCTCGGGCCATTCATCGCGTTCGTTCAGCCCACCGGCAAAGCCGGCCAGACAGCGCAGATTCTCGGCCAAGGGCTGAAAGGGACAACCAGCGTCACTTTCAACGGCGTGCCCGCCACCAACTTCACCGTCGAGACCGAGACCTACATAACCGCCGTCGTCCCGACAGGGGCGACCACCGGCAATGTCGTGGTCACCACGCCCACGGGCGCGTTAACCAGCAACGTGAGCTTCAGGGTCATTCCGTAGGGTCGCATCCTTAGCGCCGACGCCGGTGAGGCCCTAGCTGCGCGCCTCCCGCGTAGACCCAGTAGCAGCTTCCACCTCGGCTGATTACCTGCCCATTACGTTACTCCCGCCCCGCCGTGCATGGCCCCTCGTACACTTCCCTCCCGTGCGTTGCGAAGGCTCTGGCCGCCCTGTAAACAGAAGAGAGAGAACGGTTTGAAATGCCGCGCCGGATGCCGCTTCGGGCGTGGATTTCAGCACAGCCGGAGGGCACAGCATGCAGATCGGAGTCTACGGTTCGGGTTATCTGGGAACAGTGATTTCGGCTTGTTTGGCAGATTTTGGCACTCCCGTTTCATGTTGCCATCCCGACCGCACGCGCATGGTCGAGATGGCTCAGGGCAACATTCCTTTCCACGAAAAGAACCTCAAAGAAGTGATCCGGCGCAATGTGCGGGCCGGGCGCCTCGCGTATTCCACCGACATCGAATCGTTCGCGCGCAAGACGCAGGTCATTTTCTTGGCGGAAGACAATGCCGATCACCTGGCCGACGTGGTGATGCGCATCGCGCGGCTGGGGACCAAGCCTCCGATTCTGACCATCGTCACTCCTGTGTCCGTAGGCACGGCTGCGGCGCTCGAGAAATCGCTGAAAGACGCGGGCGTGCATGGCACGATCGTCTCGCAACCCATGTTCTTCACTGACGGCTGCGCCGTGGAAGACTTTAACTGGCCCGACCGGCTGATTCTGGGATCGACCTCGAACGAAGCGGTGCAGGTTCTCAAACAGATTTTCCATCCCCTGGTGATGCGCGGCGTGCCGGTGATTGTGACCAACCAGTCTACGGCGGAGTTGGTGCGCGAATCGGCGACGGCATTTGTGGCTACGAAGATTTCTTTCATCAACGAAGTTGCGGCGCTGTGCGAGCGCGTGGGCGCCGATGCAGTCAGCCTGGCTCTGGCACTCGGCCTCGATAAGAAGATCGCTCCGCGCTGCCTGCAGCCGGGAGCGGGCATGGGCGGCGTGTTTGCCGAGTCGGACATGGATTCGCTGGCGCAGTTGGCGCTGGACAACGGAGTTCCGCTGAAGGTGCTGAGCGCAGCCCGGGACGTGAACCACACGCTGGCCGATCGCCTGGTCGATAAAATTGCCCTGGCTTTGAATTCGGTGGAGAACAAGGACGTGGGAATTCTGGGCCTGGCGTTCAAGCCGAATACGAATTCGGTGGCGGGCTCGTCCGCCATACGGCTGGCCGAATCGCTGGTGGCCAAAGGGGCGCGGGTGCGGGCTTATGACCCTGTTGCGCTTGCCGAGGCAAAGCTGCGGCTGGA
The DNA here is from genome assembly GCA_963832755.1 of uncultured Acidobacteriaceae bacterium. Lineage (GTDB taxonomy): Bacteria > Acidobacteriota > Terriglobia > Terriglobales > Acidobacteriaceae > Sulfotelmatobacter. The sequence goes on from CAWHVM010000002.1 coordinate 658,909, forward strand.
TAGTTCGGTGCGCTATTGCGATTCGGCTTATGCCGCGGCGGAAGGCATGGACGCGCTGGTGGTGGGGACGGGCTGGCCTGAGTTCCGCGTGCTCGATTTTGACCGCATCAAGCATCTGCTCAAAAAGCCGATCATCGTGGATACGAAGAACCTGCTGGACGCCACGCGGCTGCGCGCCATGGGGTTTGAGTACGTGGGTATAGGGCGGGGATAGCTTCGACAGAACTGCAAAACCCTTTACCGCAGAGGCGCAGAGCATGCGGAGGAACTTTGAAGTTTGTTCTGCTCGGCGTGCTCAGCGGTGCAAGCTCTTCCTGTCGTCGGCAAACTACTTCCCAGGATCTGTGAGCGAAGAATCTCTCCATTCCGCACAGCAACCCGTAGGGCGTTCTGAGCCTTTGCCGCTGTCATCCCGTATTTCCGGTTTACTCTCTGAGATTCTGGATAGTTTCTCGTCTTCTTTCTTCTCCTTATCCTTTTCCAGCTTGACTCACCTGCTAAGTTCCTGGTGGAGCCGCTTTTCATCTGAGGAGTGATCACTCCCACAACGGGCGCCAGCCCTGGCCTTTCCAGGGAAGGCTGATGAAACGCCCGCAGCTTCGCGCTGTGGATTTTGGGCTGAAAATAAAGATTGGGGCTTTGCTGTGGCGGATGTTGGATGGCTCGCTCTGGGCTGAAAATGCACCGAAAACGGGTCGATACCCCCCTCCCCCCCATTTTCCAAAGTATCTGGAATCATCGGGTTAGCGGGAAATTCCCGGCAAGATCTTGATGTCAAAGAGCTTAGGTGCTAAGTTCTTTCAAATGGATGACTTCGGGGCGGGGCGAATTGGCTTATGCCAACCGTCACGGCCTCGACCATGATTGCGCAAGTGATGGGCTGTGGACAAGGTCAGATGTCACAATGGACCTGTGGAAATTCTTGGGGCGGGGTTGCTCCACGGCCGCAGTCCCACCCTTTCGCACAGAACGCGAAAGGATGGGCCACCCGCGGAGGTGAATAAAATTCGGTTCTTCGCTTTTGAGGTAGGGGGCAAGATTTGATCTCCTTAGAAAATTGCTTCGGACTTTCGCACGCTCAGGGCAGGCTGCGGCGCGCGGTGGCGACGATGCAGCGTAGTAATAATGACAATGAAAAGGCTAACAGACGGCTGTGGGGCGCGCAATGGTTTTAGGCTTAAGTGCCGGTGGATGAGTTCAATTGCGGAAATGCGATGGTGGATGGAGGGATTGGGGTGGCGAGCGGAAACAGCTCGCTGCCCGCAGCATCGTACCCGCCCTTCGCAAAGTGCGCGAAGGACGGGGCACCCGCTGTGTTGGTGATGGCGGCGAGATCAAAAACCTGGGCCACCCCGCCACACTTGTTTTCGTTCAAATCCGAGGGTAAGCTTTTATCATTCAATTTCGCGCCTGGAACAATTGGACCGAATACCCCGGCCACGCACTGAAGGAGATTGCCTACCATGGAACCGCTCCTGATCAGAAAGTCTACGCCCGGTAGTGTGTATAGAATGCAGAGATTATTGAAGACGCTAGGGCTCGCACTGGCCCTGCCTATCGTCTTCGCGAACACAAGCATCGGGCAAACCGTGGCAAATGTCCTGAGCTTCACGGGAACGACGGCGTCGGAGAATCCAGCACATGTGGTCCTGGCTCAAGGCCGCGATGGGAAGCTGTACGGGACGACATATGGCCTGACCTACGGTTCGGTGTTCGAGACTACGACCTTGGGCGGCGGCGGCGACCTGTACGCGTTTGACAACTCCGACGGAGCTAACCCGATTGGAGGGGTCACCCTAGGGAGCGACGGCAATTTTTACGGCACAGCGGCGTTCGGCGGAAGCACGAATCAAGGCGTTCTATTCAAGATCACCCCTGGCGGCACGTACACCATCTTGCACGAGTTCCTGGGGGGAACAGACGGCGCCGACCCGTTTGCTCAGCCTATCCTTGCCTCAGACGGAAATCTCTACGGAACCACATATGGTTCGACCGTTGCATCGACCGTCTATAAGTACACGCCGTCTGGGAATTTCAGCACAATTTACCAGTTTGATCAAACCCACGGCGGGCTAGTGGCGAGCCCGTTGATTCAAGGCACGGACGGGAACCTATACGGAAACGCCTTAGACGGAGGTGCCAACAACTGCGGAACGCTCTTCAAAATGTCTAGGGCCGGCGTAATACTTAGCTATTACAGCCTACGCTGCGGGGCGGGTGGCAGTCTGCCTGCGGGTCCACTGGTACAAGCCTCAGACGGAAACTTCTATGGAGTGACCTCAGCAGGAGGAGCTGCCAACCTAGGCACTGTCTTCAAATGGACCCAGAAAGGCGCGTTCACAATCCTTCACCAGTTTAGCGGAACTGCAAATGGCGAGTTTCCTGTTGGACTCGTTCAAGCGACCGACGGTAACCTATACGGAGCCACCAGCAGCGGCGGGAGTACGGGCGATGGAGTATTGTTCAGGATGGCTACAACAGGAACTTATAGCCTCCTATATAGCTTCCAAAGCGGAGTAGGCCAGAGTCCGGCCGCACCTCCTTTCCAGGACACAGACGGGACTTTGTACGGAACAGTCAACCAGGGCGGCGCTTATGGATTTGGAGGGGTCTACAGTCTAAATGTCGGACTGCACTCCTTCATCACGTTCGTGCGCCCCTCCGGCGGGGTAGGACAGACCGCTCAGATATTGGGGCAGGGACTGACCGGCACAACGAGCGTCACCTTCAACGGGGTCGCAGCTACAAGCTTCAAAGTTCTTTCAGGTACTTTCCTAACGGCGGTCGTCCCGACCGGCGCGACTACGGGTACCGTCGTCGTGACAACTCCTAGCGGGAAACTAAACAGCAACAAGAACTTTCTGATAATCGGCGGCACAGCCAGCGCAGCAAGAGGGGGCTGGCCCGGCTTTCCGTGTTTCCCTTCCCGTTCCGGAACTGTGGGTGCCCCGCTCTTGCGTTCTTTGCAAGGGCGGGTACGATGCTGCCTGTACCATGGGGTTTGTCATGCCCAGCGGCCTGCATCGGACTCACGGCGCTCATCACCTGCACTTTATCACTACCTCGTGTTACCGGCGATTGCCTTTTCTGCGCACCGCCCGAAGCCGCGACACCTTGCTTACGATTCTGGAACAGACTCGCCAGCGTTATCGCTTCGTAGTTGTCGGGTATGTTGTGATGCCGGAACACATCCATCTGCTCATCACCGAACCGGAGGTGGGGACTCCGTCGACCGTGATGCAGGTTTTGAAGCAGCGGACGGCCCGAGCTTTATTGCCCAAGCGCAAACGGAGGAACCCGCGCCAGCGCAATCTGTTTGCAGACGAGCCGAAGCGCAGAGCGTTCTGGCAGGCGCGCTCCTACGACTTCAACGTCTGGACCACGAAGAAGCGCGTGGAGAAGCTCCGGTATATGCATCGCAATCCAGTGGAGCGAGGCCTGGTCGGCGCACCGGAGGAGTGGCGCTGGAGCAGTTATCGTTTCTATCTCTTGGACGAAGCCGGGCCGGTGAAGGTGAATGAGGGATGGGGGAAGATTTCGTTTCGAGATCGGGCGGCTTAGCTTCGCAGCTCCCGGGGTACGTGGTACCCGCCCTTCGCAAAGAACGCGAAGGACGGGGCACCCACTGTGTTGGTGATGGCGGCGAGATCTAAAACCTGGGCCACCCGCCCAAAGAACGCGAAGGACGGGGCACCCACTGTGTTGGTGATGGCGGCGAGATCTAAAACCTGGGCCACCCGCCCTTCCACGTTTGATAACGAAGTGGGGTCGAGTTGGCGGGATAAATTATCGCTTTTAGGAAATCGTACTCGGCGTCGAGCCCAAGATTCTGTACGTCGGGCTGGTCCAAGAAATAATGGAGCCTGTCAAACTCGACTGGCGTCAAAACTGCCTTTTTTATGTCCTGGTCCCATTCATCCTGCGCTTCAGCAGTCAGGTCAGAAAAGACCCGCACATACGCAAAACGGCGCGAACCGTTCGCGTACCACGGTTGCTGCATGCCAATATCGTAACCATATAGCACAGACCACTGTGTAACTTCCAGAATCACTCTTGCTGCATTTGCGGGCTTGGGCGATTGCGAGACCGGGGAGTCTTGGGGCCAAGCCGCATGATTAAAGCCGCCCGCGGCCAGCGACATCATCAAGCCCGCTCGAAGAAGCGTCCGTTTTCGCAAAGGGAAATTTCTCATCTGGGCTTTTCCTCAAAACGGCACCCACTGTACTCCCATTTTTGCCTGCTCACAATGCGGGAACGATCTCTCCGCCGACTCCACAAGCAGAGAATTAGGACTCCTTGACCTGCTCAATCAGCCACACTATAGTCTCTGCCTAGTTTCATCTCCCCCGCAGCTTAGGTTCAGATCTCACGCCGGCAACGCTTGTGTTCCGCGCTTGGTGTTCCTGAAAAGATTGGGCACTGATCAGCGCCGAACTAGTTGCCGTTAATACTCGGAGAGGATTTGCTCATGCCAGGCAGGAACCTTTTCACCGGATTGACTGCTGTGTTAGCAGTTCTAGCGATGGCGGCACTTTTGATGACCACTCCTGCCTCCGCCCAGCAGGAGAAGGTTCTGCACAGCTTCAATAATGGCGGGAGTGGAGGGTCGTATCCTTACTCCGGACTGATCCTCGACACCGCGAGCAATCTCTACGGCACAACAGGTTTCGGCGGTACGGGCAGCGGTTGCTACAGCGGGTGCGGCACGGTATTCGAGTTGGTGGCGCAAGCGGGAGGAGGCTGGGTCGAGAAGGTTCTGCACAACTTCCAGTTGAACGGACAGGACGGCGTCCAACCCGTTTCTGGATTGATTTTCGATGCTGCGGGCAATCTCTACGGCACCACGGCTGCGGGGGGAAACACAACTTGCATTGGTGGATGCGGCACGGTGTTCGAGTTAATCCCCATTGATGGCGGGGGCTGGACCGAAAAAATTCTGCACAGTTTTGGCGGAAGCCCTGAAGGTGCGTTTCCCCAAGGCGGCTTGATCTTCGACTCCGCCGGCAATCTCTACGGCACGACCTACGAAGGTGGGCCTCGCGGCGGATTCCAAGGCGGCACTGTGTTCGAATTGTCTCCGGTAGCCGGCGGGGGCTGGAAGGAAAAAATTCTCCACCACTTTAGCCGCACGGGTCCGGGCTTTCCCAGCAGCAGTTTGATCTTCGATGCTGAGGGCAATCTCTACGGCATGGCGCTGGGCGGTAACGGTTCAGGTTGCCTTGGGGTTTACGGGTGCGGGACGGTCTTCGAGTTGTCGCCCATGGCGGGCGGGGGCTGGAGCGAGCAGGTGCTGCATAACTTCACCAAAAACGGCACGGATGGAAACGTGCCATACGGCGGCCTGATTTCCGATGCTGCGGGCAATCTCTATGGGACGACGTCAGCAGGCGGGGCAGGAAGGTGCGGCGACGAGCGGGGCATCGAGGTCGGCTGCGGAACGGTGTTCGAGTTGAGCACACCCTCCGCCCCTGGCGGTGAGTGGACCGAATCCATACTTTATAACTTCCAAGGCAACGGCTCTCTCGATCCTGCTCCCACCGCGGGACTGATCTTCGACGCCGCCGGCAACCTCTACGGCACGACCTACGGGGGCGGCACTTTCGAAGGCATCGACGGAGGACCTGGCACTGTGTTTAAGCTAACGCCTTCTGCGAGTGGGGTCTGGACTGAGACGACTCTGCATAGTTTCGGTGTCGGAACCGACGGATCATTTCCCCTGGCGGGCCTGATCTTCGATGCGGCAGGCAATCTTTACGGCACCACGTTGTGGGGCGGCCTCTATGGCCCGGACAGCGGGACGGTGTTCGAGGTCACGCCGTAATGGGGCAGCCCGTTTCGGAATTCCACGCTCGAAACCCGCTGCAGCCTTCTTACATCAGCGCAGCGCAGTTGCTATAATCGAGGCGGCGGTGGGAATAGCTCAACTGGCAGAGCACCGGACTGTGGCTCCGACGGTTGCGGGTTCGATTCCCGTTTCCCACCCCAGAATTTTCTTCTTGTGCCCGCAGCATCTTGGGCGGCCGAGCAATTCTGCCAAGTACCTCAGGGGCTAAAGCCCGGCGAATTTCGGTGCATCTTGACGCAGGCCTAAAGGCCTGCTCCACCCGCTTCCCAAACGCATCTCACTTATCCTCGGGCCAATATCTCTGTCCACACTCCGGACCATATTGGGAAGCGCGCGCTGAATGGCACGTTTTTCCACCCTGCATTCGTTGACCCGCAAGCCGTACCGGACTAGAATTCGCTCGAATCTTCTTGCGGGCGCGCTCGCGCCTTGCAGGGCCTGTCGGCGTCGACAGAGGGGAAGCAGGTTCACGGCTACCGATCTACGGGTGCGGGATCCTTGGGAGTTTTCTGTTTCCTCGGGGAGGAGCTTCATGAAGAGTTCTGCGCGTAAGCAAGTCAAATCCCGTCGCAAAGCCACTACTGCGATTCAGGCCAAACCATCCCCCCGATTGTTCCCGATCGTGGGGATCGGGGCCTCGGCGGGCGGGCTGGAAGCATTCTCTGAACTGCTGCGATTCCTGCCGGAAAAAAGCGGTATGGCTTTTGTGCTGGTGCAGCACCTCGATCCTAAACACGGCAGCTCTCTGCAGGAAATCCTGGCGAGGACGACCAAGATTCCGGTCACCGAGGTTACACAGGGAGTCGTGGTGCAGCCCGACCACGCCTACGTGATTCCGGCCAACACGAACCTCACCATCAAGAATGGAATGCTGCAACTGGGTTCGCGTGTGCTCACGCACGGGCAGCATATGCCGATCGATAATTTCTTTCGCTCGCTGGCGGAGAGCGCCGGGCAGCGGGCGATCGGCGTGATCTTGTCAGGCACGGCCTCGGATGGCACCGAGGGTTGCCGCGCCATCAAGGCGGCAGGAGGTATCACCTTCGCTCAGGATGAGGAATCGGCAAAATACGACAGCATGCCCCGTAGCGCGGTCAACGCGGGATGCATCGACTTCATCTTATCTCCAAAGGATATTGTCGTGGAGTTGGGCGCAATCGGCCAGCATCCTTATGTTGCCCGGGCATTGCCGCCGGAGACGGAAGGAATCGAGGGTATGGTGGGAAGCGACGTGAACGCGCTGTTCGGACTTCTGCGCGATTCGAGCGGGGTGGACTTCACCAACTACAAGCACACCACATTACAACGGCGAATCCGGCGGCGCATGGCCCTGCACAAGGTCGAGACGCTGAAGGACTACCTCACGTTCATTGGGAAAAAACCGGAAGAACTGGACGAGCTTTACCGCGACCTGCTGATCCACGTGACCGGATTTTTCCGCGAGCCGGAAACCTTTGTCGGGCTGCGCAAGCATGTTTATCCCAAGCTGTTCGAGGGCCGCAAGCCGGATAATCCCATCCGCATTTGGGTTGCCGGGTGCTCTACCGGCGAAGAGGTGTACTCGATTGCAATTACGCTTCTCGAATACATGTGGGTGCACAGCAGGAATATTTCGCAGGCGGCCACCGCCATTCAGATTTTCGCCACCGATATAAGCGACACCGCGCTCGACCGCGCCCGTGCCGGCTTGTACACCGAAGCGGCAGTTTCGGAGATCTCGGCCGAGCGGTTGAAGCGGTTCTTCGTCCGCCTGGATGGCGGATATCAGATCAACAAGTCCGTCCGGGATATGTGCATCTTCGCCACGCAGAATCTGGTGAAGGATCCGCCTTTTTCGAACCTCGACCTGGTGAGCTGCCGCAATCTGCTCATCTATCTTGGGCCGGTTTTGCAGCGGAGGGTCATCCCTGCGCTGCACTACTCTTTGAAACCCGGCGGGTACCTGATCCTGGGAGCGGCGGAAAATCTGGGCGGATTTGGCGATTACTTTGGGCTGGTCGACAAGAAAGACAAAATTTACCAGAAAAGAAAGACCGCAGCCCGGCTGGCCACTTACTTCTCCAGCGCGGATTACCTGCCGGGCCGCGCGGCTGGAGCAAAACCGCCGCGAGAGTTGCCCGGACCTTTTACCCTGGAACGCGAAGTTGAGCATGTGCTGATGAACCGTTATATTCCCGCCAGCATTGTGGTGAACGATCAAAAAGAGATTGTTCAGTTCCATGGCAAGACGGGCGCCTACCTGGAGCCGCCGGCGGGACAACCCAGTTTTAACCTGGCAAGGATGGCGCGCGAAGGCCTGCTGGTCGATTTAAGCGCCGCGCTCGATACAGCCAGGAAAACCAATTCTCGAGTGCGCAAGGAAGGTGTGCAGATTCAATCCGAAGGCGGGACGCGAACCGTGAATATTGAAGTGCTGCCTTTGCGCGGGTCCTCGGCGCAGGAGCGCTTCTACGTTGTGGTGTTTCAGGAGCCGGCTCCGCAGCCGGAAGTGGTTGAGGGCAAGGGCAAAGGGTGGAAGAAAGCAAAAGCAGCGCGTCCCACGGCGCGGGATACGGAACATCTGAAACGCGAGATGGAACAGTTGCGGTCGCAGTTGCGGTCGCTTATCTGCGAGCATGAAAGCAACGTGGAAGAGTTCAAGGCCGCGCATGAAGAGGTTTTATCGGCCAACGAAGAATTGCAGAGCACCAACGAAGAACTGGAGACGGCCAAGGAAGAGCTGCAATCCACGAACGAGGAACTCACGACCTTGAACGAGGAAATGCAGAACCGTAACGCAGAGTTGGGCTCGGCTAACAACGATCTGCTGAATTTGCTGGGCCACGTGGATATTCCCGTGGTCATGGTAAGCAACGACCTGCGCATTCGCCGATTCACTCCGCCCGCGCAAAAGCTTCTGAATCTTTTGCCGGGAGATATTGGGCGGCGGCTGGGCGAGATCCGGCCGAACCTTGACGTGGAGGATTTGGAAGCGCTGGCGCGTGAAACCATCCGCCGCGCCGCGCCCCAGGAGCGGCAGGTGCGCAGCAACGAAGGCGAGTGGCAGGTGCTGCACGTGCGTCCGTATAAGACTTGGGACAATCGGATCGAAGGGGCGGTGATCACCTTGCAGGATGTCGACGCCCTCAAGCGCACGTTGGATCAGACCCGCGAATACGCGGATACGATTGTGGAAAGCGCGCGGGAGCCGATCTTGGTCTTAGACGCCAAGCTGCAGGTTGCGGCCGCGAATCCGGCGTTTTACAAGGCCTTTCAGGTGACTCCGGAAGAAACCGAAGAGCGCCTGATCTATGAACTGGGCAACGGGCAGTGGAGTATCCCAAAATTGCGCGAACTGCTGGAGGAGATTGTCCCGCGAAATTCCCGGGTCGACGATTTCGAGATGAGCCATGATTTTCCCCACCTCGGGCCGCGAGACATGCTGCTCAACGCCCGCCGGGTAGAACTGCAGCCGGGGCATCCGTTTATTCTGCTGGCGATCGAGGATGTGACGCAGAAGAGCCGCGAGGGCGCGGCGTAAGGACCCTATTTACCGCCGAGCACGCGGAGAGCGCCAAGGTTTTTTGAAGATATCCTACTCGGCGCTCTCAGCGTCCTCCGCGGTAAAAGGTCTCCCGCTTCGAATTCGTTGTAGAATACCTGTGGCGCGAGCGCCGAGCACTCCAATAATGAAGCGGATTTTCCAACCATTTCGAAGATCCTTGCAGCAGCTTGGGCCGCTGGAGCAGCGCATGCTCGACGGATTGTGGGCGCGGGGTAGCGCGACTGTCCGCGAACTGGTTGAAGGCGGCTGTCAGGACCTCGCCTACACAACCGTGATGACCACGCTGGACCGGCTGTTCAAGAAGGGCCTGCTGACGCGATCGGAGGAAGGCAGGGCATTCCGCTACGCGCCGCGATTCAGCCGTGAGGAGTTGCATCGCGAGGCGGCGGGCCACGCCTTTCGCCAACTGCTGGATGCGAGTCCGGGTTCGTCTTTGCCGCTTTCGTTTCTGGTGGAAATCCTGGGCGAGCGGGACGAACAGTTGCTCGACGATTTGCGGAAGCTCGTGGACCGCAAAAGGCGAGACCTCAGCCAAAAAGAGCTGGGGCAACGGGGAACAGAGCGGAAGGAGAAAGAATAATGTTCGCGCTGCGCGGGCTCGCAGTTTCTTTTTCGATTTTTGTCATGCTCTACTGCGGCCTATCGTTGGGGGTTTGCGGCCTGTGGCGCAGCGCGCGTATTGCCGTCCGGCGGCACTCGGCGCGGCGCTGCGCAGACTTGCTCTTTACTTTGCGCACGCTCCCGTTCTTAGTGGCTGCTGGAGTTACTCTCGCGCTGGCTGTTCCTTCATTCCTGCTGCTCGAACCTCGCGCTGTTAATGAACCCATGAGCGCGGTCCCGCTCGTGTTGGGCCTGTGTGGGATGGCCGTGCTCCTGGTGGGAATGTGGAATGCTTCTGCTGCGTTAGTGCGGGCTTCGCGAACGGTTGCCCGGTGGTCGAGCGAGGCGCGCGCGATTGATTCGGGCGTTGTAGATTCCACCGATTCGGTCCCGGTGCTGCGCGTTTCGGGGGCAGCGCCTCCGCTGACCGCAGCCGGTATTTTGCGGCCCAGCGTCTGGTTGTCACGGGCAGCGGAGTTTGTGCTGACGGACCAGGAGTTGCAGAGCGCGCTGCGGCATGAAGTAGTGCATGTGCGCCGGCGGGACAATCTGAGAAAGCTGATCTTGCGTCTGGTGGCGTTTCCCGGTATGGCGGGACTGGAGAGTGCGTGGCGCGAGACAACGGAAATGGCCGCCGACGATGCCGCCGTTTCAAGCACGGCTGAAGCGCTGGATCTGGCTGCGGCGGTGATCAAGCTGTCACGCCTGACTCCGCTGCAGCCGCCTGCCGAACTGACTACGGCGTTAGTTCACAGCCCGGCAGAATCGCTGAATGCGCGCGTCAAACGCCTGCTAGCCTGGAAGGAGCCTCACAGGAGCCCGGCGAATAGATATTCGTGGGCATACGCGGTGTGTGTCGCTGTTGCTGGAGTGGTAACGATAGCCGTCAATTACAGTGAACTGCTCCTCCGCGTGCACACTGCGACGGAGTGGCTGGTGCGGTAGCCGACTCTCGCCAATTCTAGAAAGTCACGCGCACACCCAACTGCGCGGCGAAGGGAATGCCCACCGTTGTGCCGGGACCAAAGAAATCTCCCAAGGCGCCTTCGGGTATTTCAAGCTGCTTCAGGCTGGTGAGCGGCACGCAGTTTGGATTACAAATTCCGTCGACCGCGCCATTCGTGTCAAATTGCGCCCCCGGAACCTGGGCGATGTTCACAGCGAAGTTCGCTCCGGGATTGTTACGCTTGAACAGGTTGAAGAACTCGATGAAGGGATCAATCCGCCAGCGCTGGTTGATGTTGATCGGCCGCGTCACGCGGAGGTCCGACTGGAGGTAAGGCGTGCCGCGGAATTCGTCGAGACTGGTATACACGTCCGGGCCGTTGTTCAAGGAAATTGAGATACGCCCGCTATTGTCCGCCGCGGTGATGGTTATGGGGCGAGCGCTCTCGAACTGGCTCACCGTGCTCAATTCGAAGCCTCCGGGGATGTGGACGATTCCCGCCAGCACGAAGCGGTGGCGAACGTCTTCACCCGAGGGACCGTAGTCGCCGGGTCCGAAGGCATCCAGTTGTCCGGCATTCGGATAATTAAATCCAGTCGGCACCTGGCAGACGCCATCGACATAGTCGAAAAGTTCACCCAGCACGCATCCCCATGTCTGGGCCCTGGAGAGTGTGTAGTTTGCGACCAGATTGAAGCGGCGCATGTTGGCTTGTAAATGCAGCAACAGCCCGTTGTAGCTGGAGCGATTGTTGGACTCGAACACATTGACATTCGGCACCACCGCATCCGCGCCCGGCATCGGACTGAGCAAGTTCACTCCACCTGTGTACGGAAAGCCGCGGTACCCGTGATTGCCCTGCTCGTGCACGTAATCGGCGCTGGCCAGCCAGTTTTTGTTGAAGGCATGCTGCACTCCGCCGGTGGTGTGAATGGCGTAAGGAGTCTTGTAGGGTGAGCCGATTAGATTTCCCGTTACGCCGCTTGGCAAGCAGCCTGCCCCGACCAACGCTCCTCCGCTGAAGCTGCACGTTCCTCTGCCGTAATTCGAATTGTTGGTTGACTGGAACGCGGTCGCCCATCCGTTCTGTGCCAGATCGTCGTAGTAAATACCGAAGCCGGCGCGGACGACGGTGTTTCCGCTTTTATCGGGCGAATAGGCGAGGCCGAGGCGCGGGGCGATCTGTTTGCGGTAATCGTTGGGAACGCTGGGCACAACCGGAATCTGCAAGGCTTGCAGCGTCAAGTACGCGCGGTTATCGGCTTCGCTTCGGTCCTCGCCGATGAACAGTCCCCAGGTCGTTTGATAACGCAGGCCGTAGTTGAGCGTGAACTGGTGCGAGACGCGCCATGAATCCTCTGCGTAAAACGCGAGACGCTGAACGTTCTGCGAGAAGCTGCCGTCGCCGGCCGGCGTGAACGTGCAATGAATGAGGGTGCTGGGATCGGGTTCCGGATTACACATCGCGCTGGGAGGCGTGTAATAGAACGGCAGAGGCATTGTGATGCCACCGCAATCGGCACCGGGGGGATTGATGTAGCAATCGGGGTTAGAAGGATAAGTGGTGAACTGCTCCGGCGTCGATGCGAATGCTCCGCTGAGCACCGGTTCGTGAATGAAGTCGATCCCGAACTTGAACGCATGGTCGCGCACTACGTGGCTCAGGTCGTAGCGGAATTGGTATTTGTCCTGATTGCGCAGGTCGGGGAAAAGAGTGATGGGCGTGGCGAATTGATTGTCGCCGAAGGTCTCGAAGCCAGAGACAGTGAGCGCCGTCACGCTGACTGGAAACTGTATGGCGAAGCCGAGATTGGAACTCCGCGTCTGCGTGAGATGCAACAAGCTGGCGTCGACAACCAGATTGCCCAGCCAGGTCGAATTGAAGGTATAGCTATTGCTGAGCGCCACATTCCAGTAATTGTTGTGCGTGGTCAGGCCAGTCGAGGGCAGCGTGGCCTGCTGCACCAGGGCATTGTGGGTGAGATAGCTGTCTGACGATGCGCGCAAGAACCAACTCGAGTTCGGCGATTGCGCCCAGTCCAGGCGCAGGGAACTGAGGTAGTCGCGAAAGGGAATCGGAACGGTAGCAGGAACCGGGATGGACGGAATGCCGGTGATCAATCCCTCTTGCGCCAATTCCGAGAGCGCGTCGAACTGCGCCGTGCTGGCCGGGCTGTAAGCAATGCTCGCGTCCTCGTGAACATTTTCGAATGAGGTGAAGAACCAGGCTTTGTCCTTTGCGATGGGACCGCCGAAGGTTCCGACATAGTTCTGGCGGGAGAACGGCTGTTTGGGATTGTTTACGCAAATCTCGTTCGTGCATGTCTGCGCCGGATTCTCGATGGGGAAGCGCGCATTCAGCGCGGCTTGGCGGTCGAAGAATGCGCCGCTGCCGTGCCATTCGTTGCTCCCGCGCTTGGTGGTAATCACGACCGACCCGGCCGTTGTCCAACCCGTGTCGGCGTCTTCGTTCGAGGTGCGCACGGCGAATTCTTGAATGCCATCGGGCGAGAAGTTCTGCAGGAAGCCGCCGATCCAGTCGTCGGAATTTTCTGCGCCATCGACCGATAGCTCGTTGTTCAAGCCGGAGCTTCCACCGGTGGAGACTGCGGTGATGCGCGCCTTGGTGGGATCGGAGGGCTCGACCGGCTCGGTTCCCGGCACGAGATAAGCGATATTGGCGAAGCTTCGCGCCGGCAGCGGCATCGTTTCCAAATCTTTGCTGCCTACAACCCCTCCGCGCACCGCGCTCGAGGAGTCAATCGCTTCGGTTGTAATCGAGGAAGAAGTTCCCTGCACGTGGACGGTTTGCGGAGCCGACGCAGGCTTCATCGTGACCGTAATGTCGCGCACGGTGGTGACGGCGATCGGGACATCGGCCTGCGCCGCAGCAAAACCTGCGGCAGTTATTGTGACGTGGTAGTTGCCGGGAAGGAGGTCATCGAGACGAAACTCGCCCCGGTCTTCGCTGGTGGCCTCGCGCTGCAGTGACGAGCCCGATAGTTGGGCAACGATCTGGGCAGATGGGATGCGGGCGCCAGTCGCGTCCTGCACCGTGCCGCGCAGCGATCCGCGCGGGTTCTGGGCGTGGAGGGCTACTGTGAGCAGGATCGCGAACAGCGTTGCGGTGAACGCGGTTTTGCGGAAATTCTTTGTCATGCTTCCGGACAGAAGCGAGACTAGCCTGCGGCGCGAGCTACTACCAGAGGTCGTAGGGTTTGGCCAGTGCATCAAGTCATGGCAGGTTCGCCTGAGCGCTACAATAAACATTAAGGAGGGAGCTATGAAACTTAATATCAAAGCTCTGGCCTTGACCTCGGCAATCCTGTGGGGGCTGGCAATGCTGGTGATGAGTCTGGCCAACTTGATCTGGGGCAACTTTGGCCAGCAGTTCCTCCAGGCCATGTCGTCGGTTTACCCTGGCTACCATGCCACCCGCAGCATTGCAGAGGTGATCGTCGGGACTCTCTACGGAGCCGTAGATGGTCTCGTTGGTGGAGCGGTCTTTGCCTGGCTCTACAATCAGTTTGCCCACTAGATCTCTGTGGATTTTAGTGCCCGCAGGGGAGACAAATTTGTTCGCTCCTACCCATCGCAGTTAGAGCGTTAATCAGACCAGCGCTGGGGCTTGCGGTCCCAGCGATGATGCTTGAATTCGGCGAGCAGGCCGGAATCGAGAGGGCTGGCGTCACTGGCGGCGATGTTCTCGCGCACATGTTCGGCGCTGCGCATGCCCACAATCGTCGTGCTGACTGCAGGATGAGACAGAATGAAGCGGAGCGACATCTCGGGCAGCGTCATGCCTGCGGGCAGAATTTTCTTGACCTTGTCGACGCGCCGAATCGTCTTCGACAGATTTTCCGGGCCGAAATAGCCGGAACGCCAATCGCTCTTCGGGAAACGGGTTTCGAGCGTCATCTTGCCGCCCAGGCTGCCTTCGTCGAGCGGCACGCGGGCGATCACGCCCACGTTGAGTTCCTGGCAGAGAGGAAATAGTTTGTCCTCGGGTGCCTGATCGAAGATGTTGTAGATCGCTTGCACCACATCGACTAACCCCGTATGCAGCGCCTTGATGCCATTTTCCGGTTCCCAGCGGTTCAAGCTGAGGCCGAAGTGGCGAATCCAGCCGCCGTCTTTTAACTTCTCCACCGTCGAGCGGAATTCCGGATCGTCGGTCCAACTGTCATCCCACACGTGAAATTGCAGCAGGTCGATTGAGTCCACGCGCAGTTTCTTGCGGATCAGGTCGGCATACTTGATCACATGCTCGGCGGAAAACACGTCGTGGTATTTGTATTTCGGAAGCGCGGGCCACATGCCGTTCGCGGGAGGAATTTTCGACGCGGCATAAAGCCGCTTCGCCGAGTTGCGCGCCATGATTTCGCCGAGCAGGCCGTCACTCTTGCCCTCGCCGTAAGCCCATGCGGTGTCGAAGAAGTTGCAGCCCGCATCGACGGAGAGCTGCAGCGAATCGAGCGACTGCCGATCGTCGGAGCCGCTCCAGCCGCTCATGCCCCAGAGTCCATAGGCAATGTCGCTGACTTCGAATCCAGTTCGGCCCAGCTTGCGGTATTTCACGAAAAGTGTTCCTTAGGGATGAGTTCAGTGTCTCTAAAAGACGTTCCTCGCGGTGTCATCCTAACAGTTTTGCCGGAACCACAGAAATAAGCGAAAAGTCAGTGATTTCCATCTGCTGATTTTTCGATGCGCCGCATCGAGATTTTGCGGGCTTCGCGTCACCCTCCAAGTGTTTCAATGAACCTAGATCATAAACCCTGTGGAGGTAGCGCCGTGAAATCGGAATGTCCTTCTAACTCGATGCCGTCTTACTGCCAGGAAGATTCGCACGCACCTTCGTCTCGTTTGATGGACGAAAAAATGTCAGACGACTCCGATGCGGAAGCGAAGATCGACAGCGCCCTCAAGCCCGCCGGATTGAAGAATCCGTTCTGGAAGTAAGATCGACACAGACTATGTTTTGAAAGGGCGCGGCTTACAGCCGCGCCGCAAAGCTCCCACAAAGTTAACAGCGGCTTTAGCCGCCGGGACAGCCGTCGTTCACCGCAAAATCGGCAGGCACAGGCATGGCCGAAGCGCGAATGGCAGCGCTGACATTTCCTGAAGCGCCGGGTGAAGCTGCGTGTCGCGGCAGGGCTCGAGCGTAATCACGAAGGGCAGAGTGTTTTTTTCGAATCCTGGCTTTTGCAGCACGGCGTCGATATTCAATTTCTGAGCCGAAAGGATCGCGGCCAGCCCAGCGATAATGCCCGGCTGATCTTTCACCACCAGCCGCAGATACCAAGGCGTCTCAAAGTCACAGCTTACTTTTGGTGAGGCGAATTGCAGCGCGCGCCGCGGCCGGGGCCCGGCCGCGAAACTCTCCGCTACGGCCATTAAGTCTGAGACCACCGCAACTGCCGTGGGATCGCCTCCCGCGCCCGCGCCCAGGAAGGCCATGTCACCGCCGTATTGTCCCGAAGTTAAAACCAGATTCAGATTTCTCTGCACGCGTCCGAAGGGCGAGTCGGTGGGAACCAGGCTCGGCCCAACTTCCGCAAATAATGTGCCTTCTTTCAAATCGGCCCGCGAGATTTGCCGGATGGTGCAGCCCAGTTCGGAGGCGTAATCGAAATCGACCGCATCGACGGGGCGAATGGTGCGGGCGCGAATGTCTCCCGGTGAAACGCGCACCTGCAGCCCGGCCAGCGCGAGGATGGAAAGCTTGGCGCGGGCATCGCCGCCGTCCAGGTCCTCGCTGGCGTCGGCTTCGGCGTAGCCGCGGGCCTGCGCCTCTTCGAGAGCCTCGCTGAAGGGAATGCGTGCGGTCTCGATGCGGCTGAGAATGTAGTTGCAGGTGCCGTTCAGGATGCCGGCGATGCCGTGCAGGCGATCTCCGCAAAGCCCGGTGCGCAGCGCGGGCAGAACAGGTACGCCGCCGGCCACGGACGCTCCAAACTCAAGTTGGCAGCCGTTCGCGCTGGCGAGCTGCAGCAGGTCTGGTCCGTGACGGGCGATGAGTTGCTTATTGGCCGTAACCACCGACTTGCCCGCGTTCAGCGCGCCGCGCACCAACTCCTCGGCGGGCGTCAATCCTCCGATCAACTCGACGACAATGTCGGCGTCGGAACTAAGAATCGTATGGAAGTCGTCAGTCCAAATGACATCACTCGGAATCCATTCCTCGGCGCCCCAAGGCTGTTTCTTGCGCTCGAAGTTGCGATTGCAGATGTGCGTGAGGCGGAGCAAGCCGTCATTGCGCTCGCACAGAATCTTGGCCACGGAGCGGCCCACAGTTCCAAAGCCCACCAGTGCAACCGGGAGCGCGGCTGTGAGATCCCGTGAAATGGGATTGGCCTTGGCTTCTGATACCTGCTCTGGTGGAATCTTGTGCAATGTCTGCTCTCAAGAATGGAAACTCATTTTTATCATACGCGGGGCTACGACTCCGCGAAGTTGAGGGCGCACTACGGTGCGGGCGACTCGTCAGGCAGAACCGGCATCAAAGTTGGTACTATAATGCGATCCCGCCGCAACCAAGGGAAATGCCTTCTTGCGAGGAATCACAAGCGGAACCATTACTCGCGTCTCTCGCCTCATTATGCCGAGCGCTACGGTCCGCCACCACGCCCGGTTATGGGAGGAGAATGAGGATGGGAAAGTTCGTGACCGCGAGTGCGCCGGCGCTGCTGGTTCTGGTAATTCTGCTGGGAACACGGGGACAAAGCCTGGCCCAGACCGCGCCCGCGGGACAGACTCCCGCGCCGCCAGCGCCGACAGCGCAACAGCCCGCCGCGCCCGCAGCCCAGAAGCCTGACAACAGCCAGGAACCGGCGGAGGAAGAAGCTCCCACGCGGCGGCAGAAAGTTCACGACTACAAGCACTGGGTCTACAACGTTGGCGCCGGCGCCAACCTCAACAGCGGCACGACGCGCACCTGGGTGCGGCAGGGAGGCTTTGTAGGAGCGGCCGGCGTGGCTCGCAATGGGAACAAATACCTGGGACTGCGCCTGGACTTTGCTTTTGCCAACCTGCCGCTGCGCGACACTACCCAGGACGTGGCGCAAGCGACGGGTGCCTCGAGCCATGTCTACTCCCTCACGCTCGATCCCATCATTAACGCGCCGATTAGCAAGCTTTTCGGCACTTACTTCCTGCTTGGACCGGGCTTCTACCATCGCGCCGGAAGTTTGAACGGCGACACTACACTTCCGGGTGCGCCGTGCAGTGCGTTTTGGAATTGGTGGGGAGCCTGCCAGACTTTCAATTACGGCGTTCCTCTTAGCGGCAGCTTTGTCAATTCCAGCCTGTACGAATACGGATACAACGTTGGGGCCGGTGTGACCCGCAAAATGCCCAGCGGCGTCGAAATCTACGGCGAATTCCGACTGATGCACGGATCGCACAACGGCATTACCACCGACTATCGTCCGATCACGATCGGGTTTCGCTGGTAGGGAAGATGGTTCGGAAGTTATCCTGTGACACTCTGAGTCCCCTGTGTTGATGAAGTATTTTCCATCGGCCAATCATTCCGGATTCGTCCGGTAATTCCAAAGACTTCCGGCGACCTGCTGCAATTGCACGAATGATGCGGCAGGAACGGGTTGCGAAACGGCCGAGCTGGAATTGGCTTCGGCCAGCGCTGCTTCGACGATGTGGTGCGCGGGCGCGAGCGAGCAGGCTGGATCTGTGGCGGTCGCATTGCCGGTGAGCAGCAGGGCCTGGCAACGGCATCCGCCGAAATCTTGCGTGCGCTGGTCGCAACTGCGACACGGTTCCGGCATCCAATCCTCTCCGCGAAAACGCTGGAACGAAGACGACTGTTGCCAGATGAACTCCAGAGTCTGCTGACGGACGTTCTCGAATTCGAGGCCGGGAATCACCTCCGCGGCGTGGCAGGGAAGGACTTTGCCTGCGGGATTGATGAGCATCAATCTACGTCCCCAACCGCCCATGCAAGCTTTGGGAAAGCGTGCGTAGTAATCAGGAACGACGGAATCGATGCGGATGCGTCCGGCGAGGCGCTTTTCCGCCGCGGCGACAGCTTCGACAGCCCGATCAAGCTGCGCGCGCGTGGGCAACAGCGCGGCGCGGTTCTTCAAGGCCCAGCCGTAATACTGCGTGTGGGCGATCTCCATGCGCTCGGGCGCGAGTCGCTCGATGAACGCGATCACCTCCTCGAGGTGGTCGATGTTCTGACGATGCACGACGAGGTTTACGGTGAAGGCAATCTTGTAGCGGCGGATGATGCGCGACAATTCGACTTTGTGCGCATGCGCTTTGGCTCCGGCGATCCAATTGGCGGCGTCTTCGCGCGAATCCTGGAAACTGATCTGGATGTGATCGAGTCCGACCTCGACCAGCGCCTTCAGTCGCGGCTCGGCAAGCCCGATTCCTGAAGTGATGAGGTTGGTGTAAAGGCTTGCTTTGCGTGCGCCTGCGATGAGTTCCGTCAGATCGGGCCGCGCCAGCGGTTCGCCTCCGGTGAAGTGCGCGTGCAGCATTCCCAGCTTGCCTGCCTGCTGGAAAACGCCGATCCACTCTGCGGTGGAAAGCTCTGAGCTTGCCGCCGCCAACTCAAGCGGATTGGAGCAATAGACGCAATGCAGCGGGCAGCGGTGCGTGATCTCGGCGATGAGGGCGAGCGGGTTGGGAATCATGGTTACGGCTGATGAACTGGCCTGTGGATTTGTCGTCGAAATAATCTTTTCTGCGAGGCGATTCAGGCGCTCTCGCGAGGCTCAAGTTTTATGGAGAAGTTATTATCTCCCAGGGTAGGCCCCCTCCCCCCATACCTGTGAAAGCCTTGCCCAGCGCGGGTCTCGCAAAACAGGTGTGTCAAGATCTTGAGCCTAAAGGATTTAGATACCAAAATCTTGACAGCAAACGAGTTACGGCCTTACCCGCGCTATTTGAGCCTACCGCCTCCGCCTTGACCATGATGGCCTGATTTCGAGTGGAAGGCAAGGTCGGATGTCACAATGGGGCTGTGGATTCCTGGTAAGAGGTAGAATCTATTGATGGGTATTAAGTTGACAGAAGATGCCGAGACGCTCGCCGACGTGAAGGCGTACGATGCCGCAAAGGCGCGTCTTGAGAATGGCGAGGACGAGCTCATACCACTGGAGATCATCGAGCGCAGGCTGAGAAACAAGCCGCACTCTGGATCTGGTAGGAGTTAAGATTAAGGGGGTAAGAACATGGCAGCTCTCGATTGGTCGCAATGCCCCGCAGTTGAAAGCGTGCCGGGGAGGCTAAGCGGTGCGTGGGTGTTTCGCGATACGCGCATGCCCGTATCCACCGTATTCGAAAATCTCGAAGCTGGGGCGACTGTAGATGAGATTACGGAATGGTTTGACGTCTCGAAACAGCAGGTTATCGAGGTCTTGCAGTTCGCCGCTCGCAGCCTTGCAGCACCAGTTCCCGTACAGACGGTGAGCGAGTCCTCAGGAGATGTTCGCGCTTTTTGACCGCAACACTCGCCTAAATTACCAGAGTGTCTTCCTCAGATGTTGCGACGCTTTTGGGGGTTTTCCTTTTTTCGCATTAAAGATACCGACGACCGATATTTTCCTAAGAAACCGAGTTTCTTTGGTGTTAATAAGGTCCGGATTCTTTTCGAGAGCAGCGGCTATGAGCCAACGCTCTAGAAAATCGATAGTAGTACTAGCTCGACCCTTTTTCTTGTACCGTCCTTTGGGAGTTAGCTTCGGCAGGAGAAATATGGTTGGGCTCCCCTTGCTCTCGGAGCAAGCTTTGTTGTACTTCTCCCTGTTTAAAGGGTTCAGGGCCTCACCGGCGATCGAGCTCTTGCTGGCCTGACCTACGTAGTATGGCGTGTACCCTTTAGGAGTGTGTATTGCGAAGACGTAGCATCCGCATGCCTTGGAAAGGCCAGAATGCAAAGTTTCCAATTGTGCCTTAAGATCGGTCAGCGACCGGTCGGTGATGAGTTTCTTTGTTCCGTGGCGAGTAAGCTTGAAAGGACCTGCAACGTCGAAGTTCATTGCGACACCCTCATCTCGGTTACGGCCGTCACTCGGAAGGCGTGAGGACGGGGCAGGCCAGCCCTGGGGACGCGAGCTTTAGGGAGACCTCCTCGCCCTGGTTTACGGTTATGTCCGCAGACCAGGATGCGTCGTTGGCGCCCGCCTGCCCGCGGGCCTCTACCTTGTACCTTCCAGCGGGTACGTTCAATATTCGGAAATATCCCTCTTCATCGGCATCGGCGAACAGCAACTGCTTCGGTTTTTTGCTGGCCAGGACCCATTCGGTCGTGTCCTTAATCGATTGGTCTAACGCCAGCAGTTTCTGACGGCAGGGTAGGATTTTTGTGGTCGCTTTTTCTGCCTTCAGGAAGTTATCCAGCGCCGCGTCGTTGAAGACCCAACCAGCGGTTCCGTCTTCGGGGGGCGACTGCGGACTTGTTTTTACGCTGCCCTCGAATATCAAGTAAACGTTTGCCAAACGTGCGGGCTTCAGATCGCCTCCTTCGGTGATGCCGAAGGCCCGACCGGACAGTACTCCTGCGCCCAGGGGGAGCGGTTTCTTCACATTCTGCCGCTGAGCAATGGACAGCGCGGTGACGGCTAGCGCTATGATCGCACTGCACAGCGCCCGATATGGCCTTATCGTGAGCATCGTCCACTGATACTGGCCGCTGATGATGCGCCTAGGGGGGCCAGTCGATCAGCATTCTGGACGGGAAGCTGACCGCACCCGTCGCATTTCTTGCAGGGCGGCGGCAAACGCAGCAGCGTGGACGCCTCGTTCTCACACGCGAACCCCAAGCATCGATCGCAAACGACGAATCCGGGCAGGGGCGGCCCTCCATGCAGACCTGGCTCGAAAACCGAATGTCCATCCGGCCCAATAAGGTCACCGTGAAAAGGATTAGAAAGCACGTTCATATGGTTGCCCTCCTCGTCGCATTTTACCCTTCACGAGTCCGCAAGAAGACCATTACTTTGATGCTCTCTGTTGCCATACCTAATAGTCGATGATGCGCTTGTGCCGCAGTTGCTCGAGGAACTGGCTGATGTCGGCACGAATCTTGTTGGCATCGGCGTCGGCGAACTGAGACTGCAATTCTGCGATGATCTGCGCGAAGGTGCGCTGGCCGTCGCAGCGCTCCAAGACTTGCCGGCCTGTACCTTGCAGTTTGATTGCGCCTTCGGGGAACAGGATGACGCGCGCGTCTTCGGTGCCCGTCTTATTTTCTGCACCCCAGCGGCAACCGACGGCAAGACGCGGCTGGCTGGAGTCTTCGGGAGGGGGCATGCTAGTGGCAACTCCCGGGAATGCGCGGCATGGGTAAACGCCAGCCGCGGTGGAGCTGCAAGCGAAAGCAGGTTCCTCCACTTCGCTCGCTTCGCTCCGCTCCGGTCGGAATGACAAAGTCTTGGAGTCCGCTCACGCTAACTCCCCTCGATTCGGAACGCGCCGGGCGGGGGCCATCCTGGCTGGACATAGGCGAAGTAGAGCGCGTCGAGCTGGGCCCATAGAATGTCGCACTTGTCGCGCAGGGCCTGGATTGCCAACTCTTGGTCGCCTCGCGTCTTCGCGTTGTCGTAGACGTAGTTGACCGCGAACTGCGAGTCTTCCGGCGCCTGGTAAAGTCTGGCCTCGAAATAATCCAGACCTCCGGAGAGCCAGGGATAGTGCTGGCGCAATTTGTCTACGCGCAGGGTGATGAGCTTGGGTGAAAACAATTCGGTAAGCGAGGAGGCGACAGCTTCCAACAGAGTGCGGCTGCGCACTATATTCAGGTATTCGTTGACGGCGAAGCGAGTGGCGGGAAGAATACCCTTGCCAGCGCGAACCTGGGACGGATCGAGACCCGTAGCTTCCGCTAATTTTATCCAGCGCTTGATGCCGCCTTCGCTGGTAGCGTCTCCATCGTGGTCGACGATGCGCTTGCGCCAGGCGCGGCGGAAGACCGGGTCGGGACCGCGCGAGAGAATGATCGAATCTTTGATCGGGATGATGCTCTGATAGTAATAGCGGTTCAGAGCCCAGGCCTGCAGTTGTCCGCGGGTGAGCTTGCCTTCGTGCATCAACAAATGAAACGGATGCTTGTGATGGTAGCGCTCCTCGCCCGTGGCCTGCAGCTGCGCGCGTAATTCGTCGAGCGATAGCAGGCGGGCTTGGGTTGAGGTTTCGCTTTCTACAGGTTGAACTGCCATCCATCCTCCGCAACTTCCCAGCCCGCTTCGCGCACCTGGCGATATTCGGAGCTTGTCTCGTCCAGCATGGGATTGGTGTTGTTGATGTGCAGAAATATTTTACGCGGGCGCCGCACCGCCGCCAACTTTGGCAGAACCTCTTCGACTGGGATGTGGCCCATCTGGCGCGCCGTTTGTCCGCTGCCCTGCACACGAATGAGTTCATCGTCGCTCCAGAACGTGCCATCGAAGAGCAGGACGTCGCATGTGTCGAGTTGATCGAGGATGCCGTCGTCGAGGTGAGGAACGGCTGGCATGTAGGCGAATCGCCGACCGGAAGGAGAATCGATGATGAAACCCAGGGAGGCTTCGCCGGGCGCGAGTTGAGATTGACGGTCTAGCGTGACGTAGGCGGGATAGTGCGTGCTCAATGACAATGCGCGGCAGCGCAGGCCGGAGTCTGCGCCTTGGGCGTTGCATAGATTGAATTGCGTTCCCGGCGCAAAGTCAGTCCACATCGCTTGATTTGGAATTCGCTGCAACATGCCGAACATCGAGTTGTCTTTGGTGAGAATGCGGCGGATGGAAGCTGTGGCGTGGATGCGCAGCGGCTGGAGTTCGCGCAGCAGTAGCAGTCCGAGAGTGTGGTCGAGATCGGCGTTGGCCAGCACTACGCCTGCAATCGGCGACTGGCGCACGCCTTCATGCGGGTGGAGCTCGGGCGTGGATTCGATTTGCACTCGCAGGTCCGGAGACGCGCCCAGAAGAAACCACGAGCGGCCGTCCCCGGTGAGCGCAACTTGAGTTTGGGTGCGCGGCTTCCCGTGGAATGTGCCGGCGCGCACGGCGCGACAATTGGCGCAGGCGCAGTTCCACTGGGGAAACGCGCCTCCGGCCGCTGATCCAAGAATCTTGACTTGCATCTCAGCTGAGTTTACAGCCTTTCGCGGGGACCTCAGTTAACCACGAAGGACACTAAGTTTCACGAAGGAAGACTCCATTTGAGCGAGACAGTATGACAGAACTTGCGAGTTTTTCAAGAAGTGAATGCAGCGAGTGTGAAAGATTCTGCAGCTTTGAGGGAGCATTTTGGCTTTTGCTCCGCTTTCTTCTTGCCTTTGCACCGCTCCCGCTGCATACTGCAAATAGCCCGTCCAGCACGGGTTTTCGGCCTTCCCCCTGCCCTCCCCGCTTGTCACGCAATTCTCCTGAAAACCTAACTCTGACCGGCGGCTGCGGCGCAGCGCAGCGGGTCTACATCCCAAAGCTTGGTGTCAGCGGAAAGGCTTTCGACTCCGACTTCGCCGGCCATTTCGGTGCCGGGCTTGCCGCACCACACAATGCGGAATTGCGCCTTGGTGCCCAGGTACAGGACGTCGACCACGTCTCCCGCCTTCAGTTGAGCGTCTACGCACTGCAGGGTTGCGCCGCGGCCGCTGATGGTGCGCAGGCTGGCGGGCTGGGTGAAGGGGCGGGAATGCGCGTCCATGCCCCAGATCTGGACGGGAAGGTCGACGAAAACGCGCGACTGGCGGCGCCGGTCCATGCGATGCTCCTTGGCTTCGGGTGGTGAGCTTGAGTGGGGGTCAAGGAATCGTAGGCGGGCGGCGTGGGGAAGCATAGGTAACCTCAGTCATAGGCATGGGTGTGCCGAAAGTTTGGTGACTTGAGGTCGAGGGTGTTGACCGCGGTCGCGAATCGCGCGCTAGTCCAGGTCGCCGAGCGAGCAGGCGCCCGGACCGCGAGGATCGCCGCAGGCGCCGCAGGCGCCAGTGGGCGTCGATTTTGCCGCGCTGCCTTTAGCCGACATGGCAAACACGCTGAGTTGCGGGCTTAGCTTCTGGCTTTGGCATTTGGGGCACTTGGCCTTGTCGCGGCCGAAGATCAGGGCTTCAAACTCGTGCTGACATTCCTGGCAGACGTATTCAAAAATCGGCATGACGATCGCTCCCTTGGGTCTGAGTGCTCCTATTAGAATCAATTTGTGGGAAGTTCGCAAACTTGTTTTGCAAACGTAGTTCATAGACCAGGGCGGTGACGCCTGACATCTTCCAGTTCAAGAGCCGAGTTCGAGGACGGCTTGACCGAGAAGCCGGCTGTGTTTGTGCCGTCTGTGTTTCGTCCGCGGCGCTGGTTGCGGGGCGGGCACGTGCAGACGCTCGCGGCATTTTTTCTTCCGCGGCGAATCGACCTGCCCGCTGCCGAACGACGTTTGATCGAGGTAGAACCGGGCGTTCCTGTGCTGTGCCGTTGTCACTGGCAGAATGACCGCCGCGCCCTGACGTTGATCGTAGTGCATGGCCTCGAGGGATCGAGCGAGTCGCAATATATGCTGGGCATCGCACGGAACGGGCTGGCCGCGGGCATGAACGTGGTTCGCATGAACCAGCGCAACTGCGGCGGCATGGACCATTGCGCGCCTACGCTGTACAACTCGAGTCGGTCTGGGGACGTGGCCGCGGTAGCGCGCAACCTGGTTGAGCGCGATAAAATTCCTCGGTTCGTGCTGATTGGCTTTTCTATGGGGGGCAATCTGGTTCTGAAGCTGGCGGGGGAATGGGGCAGCGATGGGCCGGCGGAGTTTCGCGGCGTAGTGGGGGTTTGTCCGGCGATCAACCTCGCGGCTGGTGCCGACGCGCTGCACGAACCGGCTAACCGGATTTACGAATACTATTTTCTGCTGCAGTTGTTCCAGCGCTTTCGCCGCAAGGTGCGGTTGTTTCCCGCGAGTTTCGATGCTGCCCGCATGCGCGGAGTCAAGACCCTGCGAGAGTTTGACGATCGCGTGACCGCTTACTATTGCGGTTTCACGGGCGCCGACGATTACTATGCCCGCGCCGCCGCAGCCAACGTGATTGACCGCATTGCTCGGCCTGCGCTGGTCATCCACGCGGCTGACGATCCTTTCATTCGCATCTTGCCGGAGACGCGCCAAGCGCTGCTCTCCAATCGCAACATCACTTACATCGAAACTGAGGATGGCGGACATTGTGCCTTTGTGGGCGACGGCGACTCTACCTACGATGGACGATGGGCCGAGCGCGAAGTGGTGGAGTTCGCGAAACAGTTTCGGTAGCGCTGTTTTCGCACTCATTACAGATTGTCATCCCGAGCGAAGCGAGGCACCTGGGTGTTGGCGTACAGCGTCGATAGTGGTGGCGCAAGCAAAGAACCAAGATCCCTCGCGCTGCTCGGGATGACGAATGCGACATGCATCTCAGCTCGCGCGGACTGGACTCCGAAACCACGCCACGATCTCGGTGCCACGTCCTTTCATGCGCGTACGCAGGAAGGCGAGGATCAGCATGGCGAGGAATATTGTGAGTAATCCCAGGGATGCGGTGCGTATGCTCTGGCTGCGTTTGGGCAGGATGGAGAAACGTCCGTACACGAATTCGATGTGCACCCAGTAGACCAGCAGTGACGCCTGGCCCAACTGAATCAGCGGACTGAAGCCCCGGTGTCCAGCAGGCCGTTGTCCGAAACCCCAGCGGCACCAGGCATAGCTCGCCGTCAGAATCACGAGCAACATGCCCACGCGAATCAACCAGAAGTTTGGACTGGTGTGCCAGTAGTCGTAGATGGCATAAAGCTGGCGCGGTTGGGCGTCGAGCCAACGTGAGGCTGTAACGAATACCAAGCCGGCCGCACCCAATAAAAAAAACGTCAGAGCTTCGCGCCGGCGCGCCCATTCGCTTTGCAAGATAAATCCGGCGGCCAATCCGGCGAAGGCGAACGCAGCCCAGGGAAAAATTGGAAAAAGCCACGCCTGCGGCGTGCCCAGATTGTGGACGCCGTTGACGTAGGACTCCAGCGGCCACGGCAGCCAGTTCGGACGCCAGGTTGTCCACAGCGGCGGCGTTAGCAGAGAAATCAGCAGAGCTGTTCCGGCCGAAGTAAGAACGAGCGCGAGCCTCGCGTGCGTTCCGCGGTGAATCGACAGTACCAGCCAGCAGACAACGCCCATCAACATCATAGAGAGGCCGATGGTGTTGAGAATATCCACGCGCAGCAGGTCGCTGAGCGGCGCCCAGCCCCAGGCGATGAGATATTCCTGCAGGCGAAAGAGCAGGCCGAAGCCAAAGATCTCTGCGCCGCGGCGGATGGTGGTGCGGGCGATTTGCGAGGGCGCGAGATTCTTCTTCCAAAGCTTTTCGGTTACCAAGGCAAACGAGATCCCCGCCAGAAATAAAAACAGAGGAGCAGGGAAGGTTCCTCCGAGTTGCGAATACATGAAGAATTTGCTTTGGCGCGCGCTGGGGCTGAGCCAGGAGTCGTAGCAATGGGTCTGGAACATCAGAACGCAGGCGAGGCCGCGCATCCAGTCGATGTAAGCGAGTCGGGATGAGTTTGGAGCCACCATGCGGCCGGCGGGCAAGACGGCAGTATACGGCACGGTGCAGCATAGTCTCGCCTTACTCCGTCGATTGAATCTGCACGAGACTCCTTGGGCCGGAGCGCGCTCCCGGCTGCCTGCGGTTGGAAGGGCGCTGATTATCGCGCAGCCGGTTCACCGCACTGCCGATGCCAAGCGAGGCTGTCGCAAGATGGCCGACACGGAGCGGTCCAGCAATTCGCTCGTTCTGAATCCAATGAAGGGCGCTACTGATGCTGCATCCGCACTGGCTGCAATCCGGCGTTCCACCGAAGACGCAGGGCTCCACGCGGCTTCGGAGATCGGCGGAGTAATTCACCGACATCTTCGAGAATAGGCAGCTCTGCGGATTCGGCGGCGGGTTCACAAAGGCGCGAGCCACGCCTTCCGGAATCAGCAGCTTGGGATACTTTTTTCGCAAGGGCGGCAATTCGCCGGCCACGCGCTCGCGGTCTTCGGCAGCCAGGCGCTCCGGGCTTTCTTCGCCCATCCGCGGGCTATAGAGGCTGACCCAGATGTGATCGACCTCAGGCCGCGCGTTCCAGAATGCTACGTATTCCTCGAGATAGCCGGGACGGGAGAGCATGGGCCGGGTGATGACCCAGTGCACGTTGATTTTCCGGCCGGCAATGTTCTTCAAGATGCGCTCGTAGGTGGCGGGAGCGCGTCGAACGTCATGATGCTCGGGCAGACCGTCCACGGATACGGCGACGCGCACGCGGGAGATTTCCATCCAGGGCGCGGGAATCGGAATCACGCCGCTAGTCACGACCATGGCAAAGACTCCCATGTCGCTGAGCGCGGGGAGAATGCGGTCCAATTCGCGATGGCGGATCATAGGTTCGCCACCCACCAGAGAAACATGCATGGGGTGATGACGGCGCACCAGGTCAAGGACGCCTTCGACCAACGCATCGCCACGAAAGTCGCGGAGTTCGCGCAGGGTGGTGCCGCCGCCCAGATGATTCTCACCATAGGCGTAGCATCCCGGACAACTCAAGGGACATTCGCGAGTGATTTCAATGGAGAGCAGCGGGACGCTGCCGCTCAAAACCCGCCACCAGGCACGGACGAGATCGCGGGGAGTAAGGCTCGACCGGGGCACTACAGACTGCATCGTGTGTTAGATGCAAGCTGGCCGTTTAGGGTTCTCCAGCGGAGAGGCGCGTGTGCGGAGACTCAGGATAGAATGTCAACTAACCGGTGTGGGAAGAACGAGGACCCAGGACTTGCTCAGATCCAGATCGCGCTTCAGGTCTCTTATCTGCACGTGTGTTTTTCTGTTGTTAACCATGGCGGCGGTCGCCCAGTCGGTTTCTCCGGAACTGGTAAATGGGCTCAAGTGGCGCCTGATCGGCCCGTTCCGCGGCGGACGCGCAGTAGCTGCGGCGGGCGTGCCGGGTGATTCGACAACGTTTTATTTTGGCTCGGTGAATGGCGGGATCTGGAAGACAACCGATGCCGGCGTGGTCTGGACGCCCATCTTCGACGGCCAACCGGTGGCCTCGATCGGCGCATTGGCCGTGGCTCCCTCCGATCCTAAGATTATTTATGCCGGAACCGGCGAAAGCGACATTCGCGAGGATCTTTCCTCCGGCAACGGGGTCTACAAATCCACCGATGGCGGAGCAACGTGGAATCACATTGGATTGGAGGACACGCGACAGATCAGCCGGATTGTGATCGATCCGCAGGATGCAAATGTGGTTTATGTGGGCGCACTCGGGCATGCTTACGGTCCGAATGAACAGCGCGGCGTTTACAAGTCCGTCGATGGAGGGGCGCAGTGGTCGCGGGTTCTCGAACTAGGGGACGAAATCGGCATTTCAGATCTGGCGATGTGCTCTGCTTCGCCGCAGCTCTTGTTTGCCGGAGCATGGCATACGTGGCGGCCGCCGTGGAGTTCGTATGCTCCCATCGATGGACCTGGCAGCGGGCTTTACCGTTCTGAAGACGCCGGCAAAACGTGGGCGCATCTCGAGGGGAACGGACTGCCCGCAGGCGATTGGGGACGAGTCGGCGTCGACGTTGCGCCCGACGGCAAGCGTGTGTACGCGCTCATTGAAGTCAGCAAACCCGCCGGCAAAGCTGAGGCGGGCAAACCCGCTGAGAGTAGTCCCGCGGCGAACCAGTCCGGCCTTTATCGCTCGGATGACGGAGGCAACACGTGGGTACTCGCGAACGCCGATCCGCGGCTCACCAGCCGGGCATGGTACTTCAATCGCATCACCATCGATCCGCAACATCCTGATGTGATCTACATGCCGAATGTTGCACTCTACCGGTCGGAGGATGGCGGGAAGACAATTTCAGTGGTTCGCGGCGCGCCGGGCGGGGACGATTATCACGAACTCTGGATCGATCCGAAAAATTCTGCCAGCATGATTCTCGCAACTGACCAGGGAACCACGATCAGCTCGAATCGCGGCCAAACGTGGAGCACCTGGTACAACCAGCCGACGGGGCAGTTCTATCACGTTACTACCGACAACCAGTTTCCCTATGTTGTATATGGCACGGAGCAGGATAGCGGCAGCGCCGCAGTCCTTAGCCGCACCGACCACGGCCTAATCACGGCGCGGGATTGGTTTACTGCGGGCCCGAGCGAGAGCGGATACATGGTGGTCGATCCCAAGGATTCGAACATCGTTTATATAAGTGGGACTTACGGTGAGGTTGCGCGCTTCAACAAACGGATTGGCTTCAGCCAGGACATCAGCCCATGGCCGTCATTTTCGTGGGAGTCGGATATCCATGAGCGCAAATATCGGGATCCTTGGACTCCGGTGCTGGTTCTTTCTCCGGCCGATTCGACAACGCTTTATCTTGGAACGCAATATGTGATGAAGACGGTCGACGGCGGCTTGCACTGGGAAACCATCAGTCCCGATCTCACGGGAGCGAGCCACGATGCGGATGAAGCGAAAGATGAGAAGTCGTTAACTCTCGATCAGGCGAAACGCGCGGGCTATGGGGTCGTGTTCACAATTGCGCCGTCGCCGCTCAACGGCGACTTGATTTGGGCGGGAAGCGACTCGGGACTGATTCACCTGACCAGCGATGGCGGAAAGAACTGGAAAGATGTGACCCCGCCGGGATTGAGCGCCTGGAGCAAGATTTCGCTGATTGAAGCTTCGCACTTTGATCCTGCCGTCGCGTACGCGGCTGTCGATCGCGGACCCCTTGACGATCGGACGCCATACATCTATCGAACGCGCGACTACGGAGCAACCTGGCAACTGATTACCAGCGGCATTGCTGCTCCGGCATTCTTGCGCGCGGTTCGCGAAGATCCGCAAAGCAAAGGGCTGCTCTTCGCTGGAACTGAATTTGGAGTTTATGTGTCGTGGGACGATGGGGACCACTGGCAGTCTCTGCAATTGAATCTGCCGGTGACCGGCGTTCGCGATCTAACAGTTCACGGCGATGACCTGGTGATCGCCACGTTCGGCCGTGCTTTCTGGATTCTCGATGACATCACGCCCCTGCGCCAGGCGGTGCAGGCGAAAACGGCGGGTGGTCCGTGGCTTTACCCTCCGGCTCCGGCGGTTCGCGTCGATAACGACTCGTTCCCTGGAACGCCACTTCCGCCTGAGGAACCGGCGGCAGAGAATCCTCCGAGCGGTGCGATGATCGATTATTTTCTTCCGTCTGCGGCGAGCAGTATTCGGCTGGAAATTTTCGATGCACAACATAACCTTGTAAGAAACTTTTTTTCAAACGATCGTTCTTCGGAAGACCGTTCTGCACAAGGTCATTCTTCACAAGAGCAGGGAACCTGGAAGCATCAGCCGCTTCCAGTTGCCGAGCGCTGGTTCCCCAAGCCTGAGGTGCTCGAGAAAACTGCTGGGCTGCATCGTTTCGTCTGGAATTTGACTTGGGGCAACTCCGGCGGTCCGAGTGCGGACGAGGAGGCAGAGTACCGCAATCCAAGCGGACCGAAAGCCGTGCCGGGAATCTACCAAGTCTGCCTGACAGTCGATGGAAAGGCGCAGGAGCAGTCGTTGAAAGTAGTGATGGACCCGCGCTCGCCCGCGACACCCGAAGTGCTCGCGCAGCAGTTGCAGTTAGGCCAGCAGATCTTCGGCGAGACTATCGAAGCGCGGCGTGCGCTGGCGGAGATCAACTCCGTGCAAAAACAAGTGGTGGATATGCAGCAGAAGCTGGAGCAGCAGAAGCTGGGGAAACAGAAATTGGCAGCGCAAAGCGCACGGCTCAAAGACGCGCTGACGATAGTGCAATCCGGGCTCGGCAAGATTCTAACGAATAAGGAACACACGGCGACGGAGGGCCCCGGGCTGCAGAGTGCCTACACGGGCCTGGCATCGGCGCTGCGCGTGGTCGAAGGCGGAGATCGCGACGTGCCCTCGCAGGCGATCGCGGTTTACAAGGAGTCGAGCCAGCAGGTACAGACCCGCATCGCAGAGTGGACTCAATTCAAGCAAACGAAACTGACTCAACTGAACCAGCAATTGCGCAAGGCCAACCTGGCTCCCATCACGATCGCCGGAATCGAGCAGCAGGTGGAGTTCCTGATATCGCGCTAGCCGGCGCGGGCTTACACAGACTCTGCTTCCTGGGGATAGAGAGCTGCAGCACTTACCCGGAAGACGATTAGCCATCAAAAGCGCGTGTAAACCAGAGAGCAAACCCTTATGATATTTTGGGGTTGGTGATCGATAATCGCCGGATTCCAACTGCCAGCACAGCCCCGGGCTGATTTGGATGTCCGCAAGTCTCACGGGCGCGTAGCTCAAATGGATAGAGCACCGGATTTCTAACCGCCCGCACGTGGGCCGCCTAGCATATTTCTCAATGCGTTAGCTGGGGTTCTAGTGGGGTACTTTAGGACGTTTTTGGGCGCATAAGTGTAAATTCAGTGAAAAACGAGGCCGCTTCTACGTCATTTTCACTTATCACTGAAAGCTACTCGCCAGCCTTCGTGGCTTTTGCCGGTGACTGCGCAGGTATGGTGGCCAATTCCCAATCACCTTTGCGGCGCAGGATATCGTGGCCCGGTAGCACTTCCCCGGATTCACTAGCCCCGGCTTCGGCTGGGGCTTTCTTATGCGCTGAAGATGGGCGTTGTGCGCTTGTTTTTGATAACGTCAATTGCAGCCAGCAGTTCCGCTGCTGCGCTTTCATCATAGACGGCGGCCACCGCTTGGATAAGGGCAACTACCAGCGCGCTGAAAATCAAATCCGGGCGGCCCGGTGCAAGCTTCCTCAGAAGTCCAACAGCGTTATCGGCCAACCGCAGTGCGTCTTGTGTATCTCGGTCCATTTTTTTTCACCTTTCCTAAGCATGCGCCTGACGCGGTTTCATCCGCAATGAGTTTGTTGAGCAACTGCTACTGGCTGAATCGCTGGAAGCTTCGGGAAGCCTGCGCCATCGCCTGCGCATGCAGTTGCCCCGCCGATTGCTTGAAACTGCTGGCATCCGTTGCAGAAATGTTCTGAATCACGTTAACGGTACCGCTGTTGCCGCCACCGCCAAACTGGCCGTTGGGTATGATGCTGGCACCGGCAGCGCCCACCTTCAGAAGCTCCGGTCCCTGCTCACCAACGAGGTACGATTTGCCCGGTGTAACGTCGCCGCCTGTAGCATGGCCACCACCAAAGATGCTGCCAAGGCTTCCCAACGCTCCGCCTTGCCCGCCCAGCGCGCTGCTGATGGACTTGAATAGGCTGTTCAAAATGTTCGATAGGGAGGATTTCAGCAACATTTCCTCCATCGAAGTCACCAAGCCCTGCCAACTCGCTTTACCCGTGGCTATCATGGTGGCAAAGTTCTGGCTGATGCCATTCAAGGCCGTGGTGATTTCCTTCTGCATCAGTTGCCCGCTGGATTGCAGGCCCTTGGCGAAATCTGCGAAGGCCGCAGTAGCGCCCTGCGCAAAGTTTCCGTTCTTGGCCAGCAGGTCTTGGTAATCGGCATTCACCTGATTCAGAGCCTGCGTGTAGTTATTGACCGCCTTGGTTTGCTCGTTCCATTTGCCGTTAAGAGAAGTCAGATAATCAATCTGAATCTTCAAATCCTGCGCCTGCTGGCTGCCGCCCGGCGTGGCCAGTTTCTGCGCTGCCTGCTTCTGAAGCTCAGCATTCTCTGCAAGCAAGTCCGCTTTGAATTTCTGCACGGCAGCATCGGAAGCGCCCGTCTTTAGCCGGAATTCTTCCGCAGCCACAGCAGCCTTCACGTTGGCCTCAGAATTTCCCCGAAGAGCAAGAGTCATGTCCTGCAGCGCCTTCACCTTCGCATCTTGCACGGCCACTTCATTCTTGCCAGCGTTTTCCTTCACCTGCGCATTCAGTTTTTCGGTGGCATCCGTTGCGGCCTTCACTGCAAGTGATTGGCGGAAATAGTCTTCGCCCAGCGCCCGCACCCGTGGATCAGCAGACCCATATTGCGCCTGAAGCTTTTCTAACTCCGCACCAAGCTGCGCCAAATTATCTCGCAAGGGCAACAAGGCAGCATTATTCTTAGCCTGCTCTTTTGCGGCAGCGCTGCTAGCTTCGCCCACACCTTCCAGTTCTTTCATGTGCACAGCTAGCTTTTTGTTGAAGTTGTCAAGCTCCGTTTGGTCACCGATAGCGGCCTTGAAAGCAGATTCAAAAATGGCGGCAGCCTGAATGCGAGGAATCGCTGCGTCCAGCGCGGCCTTGAAGGCACGGCTAGTGGCAATGCCTTTGTCCACGGCTTCATCCATCAATTTTTGAATAGCTTCACCAGCTGTGGCTGCCGCGTTGGCATCAATCTGAGATTCAGTGGCCTTGCCCACAGCTTCCGCAAGCGCCTGCTCCTTCGCAGCCAGCCGCTCCAGTGCATTAACCTGCTTATCGACGAAGCTGGTATCGGGAGCCTTCTGCGGGTCCGGCTGTGGCCCGGACGGTGTTTTTTCACCGGGCAGCTTGGCAGTTAGCACGCCCACCATGTTGGCACCCGTGGCTTTTATGCTGTCAAGAGCCCGATTGAAATTCGTTGTCATTTCACTGGCGGCTTGGCTGCTGCCAGTTTTTATATCGCCCCAGATTTGGTTAAAATCACCATTCGCAACATCGCCCAACACCTTGCCCAGCGTTCCGCCAAGCACTTGGATTTCATCCACGGCGGTGTAGAAAGCTCTGTACAGCAGAGAAAAGATAAGCCCAACCTCTTGAAAAACGTTAAGCGTTACCTTTGCAACTTCTGCCAGCCCATCGGCAAAGGCTTTCACGCCGTCCTGATTCTTCTCAAAGAATCCAACGAAGGCTTCCGCAACCACGTTAAGCGCCGGAAGCAGGTCGGCAGTTAGCCGGTTTTCGATTCCGGCGAAGGCTGCGCCCATCAGCGTGGTGTTTTCTTTGAACTTCTCAGCAGCTTCAGCCGTTGGGCCAGAAATCACAGCACCAAGCGCCTTAAAGTGCGCTTCCAGTTCGCCCAGCTTCGCGCCGCCTTCATTCAGCAACGGAATAAGCTCAGCCCCGGTGCGCCCGAAAATCTTCATTGCCTCGGCAGTCTTTAACGGGCCATCCGGCATGGATGCAAACTTGATGGAAATAGCGTCGAAAATGTCCTGCGCGCTGCGCATCGAGCCATCAGCGTTAGTAACAGCAACGCCAAGGTCGCGGAAAGCGTTGGCGGATTTCGGGCCGGATTGCGCAGCGGCCAAAGCGTTTTTGTCCATCCTTTCAAGAGCCTTGGCCATTTGGTCTACGCCAATGCCTTTGGTGGCAGCCACGTTGCCCAGCAGAGAAAGCTGCTCAACAGAAATGCCAGTGGCCTGCGAAAGCTCGCCAAGGCGTGCGGCGGTTTCAGCAAAGTGTGCGGCAATGCCAATGGCTCCAACGCCAGCACCAACCAGCGCGGCAGCGAAGCCAGCCGTGGCACCACCCACTGTGCCCAACGAAGCGGTAAGTGGTCCTAGTGCGCTGGTGATGCCATTGATGGCCCCACCGATGGCCGGGTCAAGCTGCGCGAAAGATTCACCGATGCCTTTTATGGAATCTTCAAGAGCCGAGAAACTACCAGAAACCTGCTTGGCAAACTGCTGCGCCTGATACGTGGCCGCATCAAGCCCAGACTTAAAGGCGGCTGAATTCACGCCCAACTCGACCATGAGAGAGCCGATTAGCGACATAGAAAAAAAACCCTCCTACACTTCAGCTTGACGGGCGCGTGTTAGGCGCACCGCTGCGCGCAACGTTCACGTTTTCCGAATAATTCCGGCATGCCGGGAAAACAGCGCGTGTTAGTGCTGTCGAACTGTGTATTGGACCTTGCAGGCAGCCGAGCAGAAAACGGGCCGTGCCTGATGGGCCTTGCGTTGCGCTTGCGCTTTCACGAGCAAATTTTTACGGCGGCAAATTTTGCCACAAAATTTGGAATGGTGCTTCGGCACTTCCTTGCCGCACACGATGCAAAATCTTGGCTGCTTCTTGAGCCGCCCAAATACACGTGGGCGTTTTGTGATCGGCGGTTTTTTGTTCTTTGCAGAATGATGCCAAGGCAGATGCTCTTCCGGTGCCGGAAACAGCGCGCGGGCCAAGAGGCTGCACCGATTTAATTGCTGTCGGATGTTTTGCGGCGAGATGCCATACTGCCGAGCTAATTCTGGGCTATCCATTCCTAGACGGTAACGCCGATAAAGAAGGCTGATGAAAAATGTCAGCGGGCCACCATGCCGCTGCACGGTTTCCAAATGCTTTTTCATTTCCACCGCAGCCGGTTTGGCAGCCTGCACGCCCAGCGCCGCCAGATATACGTCTTCAACCTTCCGCAATTCCTCCAGCGCAGTGGGCACTGGTGCTACGCCAGCCGTTTTGCAAATCTTATGGGCCACCACTTCGCGCATTTTTTCATTACACATGGCCCAGCGCGGCGAATTCTTAAGCACTACACCCGTATGGTCCTCGCGACCCATGCGGGCGTAATCTTCAAACGCAATGCAGGTCTCCTGCGAAACCGGATAGTGGCTGATTTCCATTTAACCAAATACCTCTTCTTCCGCTTGCTTACGTGCGGCAGCCAACTGTGCTGCGGCTAGCGCGGCCTTTGAAGCCTTGAACCTTGTTCCGCATTCTGCACAAGCCCATTGCGTTGCGGACAGTTCGGTATGAATCCGTGAACCACATTCGGGGCATGCGCCGTGGCCTTTGCCGTTAGCAAAAATCTTCCACGACGTTTCCAACTGTGTGCCGGAATCACGCGGGATTACTACAGGTCGGGTGAAGTGCGGGCCACCGGGTGTGCAGAATTGGCAGTACAGAGCCTTCCCCAGATAGCTACCATGCGAAAGATATACGCTATGCTTGCAGCGCGGGATGCTGCCACTAGGCGGAATCTTGTTGGGTGTTAGCGGTTGCGCTGAAGTTGGGGCGAAAAAAGCTGGACCGATCATGCTTTGTCCGGTGTGTGTGAAGGGCAGAAAAACCACGGGCGCGTAGCCCCCCTGCGGCCGCCGCGCCCTGTTGTGATTGCACCGGGGGAAAGGAGTTGCCCGATGGCTTCGGCAAGCTTCGGTGTTGCGGGTCTTCACCCTTGCTGGGTTACTTGCCTGTCTGCCAGCGCCCAGAATCTTTTGGCCCGGCAGCCCGTGGGCAGGTTCGCCACACGGGTGCTGCCGTTTCGCGCGACGTTACCGCGCAATCTTTTCCGCTTCCCGAGAAGCTTTTCCTTCTTCCGCGTACCGCACGAAATCTTCAGCCGTAAACGGTTTACGTACCAACCGTGCGGTAGGCCGCGAGGCTAATTCTTTGGCGTTGTGCTCGTGCCATTCTTTGCTGCCAAACTTGTACGGGTTTCCACCAGCCATAAAGTTTCCTCCTTATCGAAATTCCACGCCGCGCATCACTGCGGGAAGCGTCAAACCAAGCTCGTCAATTTTCTTCAGCAAATCGGCTGTGTGTTCGTCCAGCGATATCTGCGTGAGCATCACATTCAGGGTTTCGGAAAGCAAAGCGCCCAGCGCGCGCTTCACATCACGTGGATGCTTCGCAACGATGGCCGCCACAGTTTTGAATGCCATATTGTTCAGTGCCGCGTCAGTCGCCATATGTTTTTTTTTCTCCTTACACCAATTTCTCCAATTCCCGCTTCACTTCTTCAAGATGCAACCGCGCTAGCCGATACACCGGATGGCCACCCATCGAGGCCATTTGGTCTTGAAGCACCGCTAAAGCTCGCGCACGCGCTGCCAAGATTTGTTGGTGCGCCTGCTTCACGGCAGCATCATCCACATACACGTAGGCGGGCGCGCCCGGTGCGCCTGCAGGACCCGTTGGGCCGGGTGGGCCTTGCTCACCGCTTTCACCTTTGTCGCCACACCTGCCCGTAGCGCCCGGTGCACCTCGCAAACCATCGCTGCCGCGAAAGCCACGAGGGCCGCAGACTGTGCTGTCTGCGCCGGGAAGGCCTCTTTCGCCTCTATCGCCCTTTTCGCCTCGCAAACCGGGATGCCCGTCGTGGCCGTCGCTTCCGGGTGGCCCCACGGGCGGAACTTCCGCCACGTTGATCGAAAAATATTCTGTAACTGGGCACAGCGTGCCGTCGCGCGCACCCAAGAATAATTCAGCACCGTGCGGACCTTTTCGAACAAAATACAAATTACCGGGCGTGCCCTTTTGCGGCAGCGCCCGATAATCCTGCACGATGTTTAGCTCAGGCTTCATCTAGGAAACGTTCTTTGCTGTGAGCCAGGATGGGTGTCCGCCTAAAGTCATCTTCTGGAATGCGAAGCTGCCGTCTGCATTCTGGGAATACTTGGCAGAGAACTTCATCCCGCTATCCGTGTGTTTTACATAGGCCGTCGTGGAATCTGCTCCGACCAGTTTGTGTCCATCAAGCTGTGCAGCCACGGCTGCGGCCAGTTCAGCGTACGGGTATACTTCCGGTGCACCGCTTCCGGCCTGCTCGTAGGGATAAAGTTGGCCCTTCGCTCTGTTGCTTGTGCGGCAAGTGCGGCCGGCAGCGATTTCCATGCGGTTGCGCAATTCATCCTCTTCCACCTGCAACGCCGCATCGGCCTCGATGATTCTTCGGCAGCGCTCGGCACGCGCTCTTAAATCGCGATCTGTATCGGCATTGATTCGGCTAGCCTGCGCGCGCAGCACGCTGCGCCGATTGGCGAGATCGGCGGCTTGCATCGCAGCATCGCTGCTAAAACCGTACGTTGCAGCCGTGGTTTGTGTTTTGCGCGGCGATGGCCGATGTCCGGCTGCGGCACTGGCAGTGCGGGCCGAAACGCTTGTCCCTTCGGAATATGCCGGATAGGTGCAGGGGCAAACATCGACCAACTGGACGTTGCGCAAGGTGCGCAAAGAAATGCTGCGCCCATTTTCATCCGTGGTTGTGGTCCATTCGTCCCCCGAGCCATCGTCTTGAAGCTTGAAGGCGAAACTGCATTCGTCAATATTTTTGGCTTGCACGGCCTGATAGACATCACGATGAATGCTGTTGGTTTTGTCAAGCGCGCAATTGAATCTCAGGCCAGTGCTTGAATCCGTGAGCACCAAGGTGCCGGATTTTGTGCGGCCAAGAACATGATCCGCCGAATGGTTAAAATTGCACTTAACATCGGCGTTGCTTTTCAGCGATTGTGAGAAAGCGCCGGGGGCGACCTGTTCCAGAAAATCGCCCGCTGCCGTTTTAATCCGGGTGGGTGTGTTGTAACTACTGGCTACTCCCTGCAGCGAGAAAGTACCATCGCTGGCTGCGCGCACTTCGCTGTGAATCGTGCGTGTCTCTACTTCGTGAATAATTGGCATAGATTTTTCCTCCTGCTATGTTGACCAGCGCGTGTTACCAGCGCTGCTTGCTGCGTTCCGCATTCATCACGGCTTCGATGTTTCCCGAAACCTCAGGCAGCCCAGATTTGGCTGCGAACTCCGCAATCACTTCGTCCGGACACGTGCTATCGCAATAGCGCAAACCAGCGCGCGGCTGGGTGAAGCTCACCACTTCGCCGCCCGGCCGCTGGCAGGTTATTGCGAGCGTTCCGGAGTTTTGAAGGCGTTGCACAAACCAACGGGTTTCCGTTAGCGCAGTTGCGGCCGCAACTTTCTTCACAATCTGTGAAGCCAACCCAGCGGCACACAACACCGCGCCAAGCTGCGAATCCACCTCATAGAAATTGGTGATTCTTTCGGTCAGTAGATGCCGAACGCTGATATCCACGTTAGTTTCTCCCTTGTTTTGAAAATGAAAACGGGTCCGAAAGTTCGTACCCAACTTCAGAAGCACCAACCCACGTGTCCTGAAAAGTCGGTATCTGTGCGGATGGTTGCGGCTGCACCGGCAGCGCCATGAATTTTGCAGGCCACTGCTCTGGTGGCGTGTCCGGCTTGATGCCTACGAATTCCAAAACCGAAATGCGTGCTTTGCACTGTGGGCAGGTGTGTGCGCGCAGCCAAAGGGTTGCATCGCGGAGCTGATATTGCTGGCAACAGTAGAAGCTGAAGCCCTGCAGCCCACCATCTGCGCCCAGCAGCCGGTACCACTGGCCAGATTGGACATAAGAACCATTCTGCGAAGCTGCAGCGCGAAGGTTTCGCAATTCGCGTTCCTTGGCTTCGTAGCGCGGGTCGATGGCAGCCAGCGCCATCCGTTTCAGGGCGGAAAGCATGGCTAGTTTTCCCCCGGCTGAAGCTGCTTCAAAATCTGTTGAATTTCTGCTCTGGTTTCTTCGCGCGCCGTTGGCTGTGCTTTTTGCGCATCGAAGCGCTGGTGCAGCCGCCACAGCTTTACGGTCAGTGAAGCATATTGATTTTCCGTCAAGGAATTTAACCTCGCAGCGTTGCGCCGCCAATTCCGCAGGGTTGATAACCTGCGCCAGCCTTGCACATCGCTGTTACGGCCTCCGGCCCGAACGGGCCACCTTTCGCTCAATAACGCGCTGGCTCTTGAAGGTGAGAACTGCGAAGCTATAGGTAGTGGATTACTACGCACAACGCGAGAAAATCGTAACCAGCGCGGCCTTCATCAAGCTGTTTGAGAAGTGGCGGAAGCGCAGCCGCTTCCCCAAGCGCACGCACTGCAAAAATGGCCACGAAATCTGCGCGGCCAACGCGCATGTGGGCGACTTGCGGCACGGCAGATATCGTTGCGCACCATGCTGTCAGGCACACAACCGGGCTTACGACAAAACCCCGAAGATGCAGGCATACTATCGGGCTTACGACAAAACCCCGAAGATGCAGGCATACTATCGGGCACGCAACAAAACCCCGAAGAGGCGGGCATACAACCGGGCACGCAACCACAAACGCAACGCCAGAATCCGTGGCAATGGCGGCACGTGGACCGCTGCGGAATTTTCTGCGCTGTGCGCCAAGTACAACCATCGTTGCCTGTGCTGCGGCAAGCGCCGGAAGATGACACCCGACCATGTTGTGCCGGTGGTGAAGGGAGGCCGCAACGTAATCGAAAATCTGCAGCCACTTTGCTTATCGTGCAATAGCTCGAAGGGTGCGCGCACGATTGATTACCGGAACAACCCACATCCGGCCTGCATCGCCCTTTAGCGTCTTTTGCCCGGACTGTCCGCTACATTCGTCCGCATTCGCTTCCGTTCCGGTTTCCTTTATCAAACTTTGGGAGCACATTCGGGCAACATCCCTGATTCGTCAATTCCCAACTGCGGGCGGATGCGTTACAATCGTCGCACGGTGTAGCTCGACTTGCCGAATCATAACTCGGTACGCCTCCCCCTCCGCTGCAAGCTATTGACACTGCATGGCTTATAGCCAAGGCAAGAATGTCCACCTGAAATTGCGGCCGATGATGACGGCACAGCACTTACGCCCGGTGCAAAGCCAATGAATTCGGCGCACAGAAATATGAGGCGATGCTGGCCAGCGTGTGGGTGCACCTGTGTGAAATCGGGCCTTTTATCGCGGTTTTAAGGCCGTTCTGAAGGGTTTTTAAGGCCCGGCGCTGCACTGTGTGGATACAGGCGCTGCCGGGCCGGTTGGTGTGGGTAAGCACCACCATACTGGCCATAGCATGTGATGCCCCGGCGCGGGCCGTCTGCGGCATCGCAGGCTTCGCACCGATATCAGGGCCGGGCGGCATAGACAACGCAGACAAGGGCTGTCTGTCGCAGTCTGGGTGTATGTCACGATTGATTCGATGATTTGATTTAGTGTGTGTGTTGGTTGGTGTTTGACGTTGGGGTTGTGGTTATCTACCGGGTTTTGCCGTTGCTGGTTTCTGCCATTTTTCGGCAGGCAAAGTAAAGCCGGGTGTCGTCGCCATCATCGTTGGGCGGTTATCCGCAACGATGTCGGCTCGGCCCGGCCTTGGTTAGCCACTTCCCAGATTCGCCGTCCGGTGTGGTTTTCTTTCTGCTTATCAATCTGTCCGGTAGCTGTGAAGGGTTTTGGTTCTATCTGACGGTTTTTGCCGGTGCCAGTTTCTGTAGCATCAGCGCGCGCAGCTTCCGCCACTTTGCGATGCTGTAGATTTTGTCCTGCGGTTTGATGTTGCTGTTTTCTGCCATTTTATGGTTCCTTCTTTCAGCTAAATTTAATCCCTCTGCATTTCTGCGCGCCATCGAAATTGTTTTGCGGTAGGCGCTGGTGTCTGCTTCAATTCCACAATCCGGTGATAGCTGGGAACATGACGCGCGCAGTTTTTGCAGCAGTCTGTTTCTGCCACGCTGCCTGCCTCTATCGGAAGCTGGCAAAGCACGATGCTGCTGTTGCATAAACGGATCACGGCCAGCGGACCGGAACCTTCGACAACGCGAAGATTGGAAAACTGCCGCTTACAGATCTCCAGCCAGTTGGTTGTTTCTGCCATTTTGCACCCTGTGGTACCAGCCGGGTGTGAAGTGCCCCCACTTCGTTACGTGAAACGGTGTACGTGCTGAAAATGGCTGGGGGCGATTGCCAGAATATTGGGGGCGATTCAAAGGTTAAAAGCCTGAATCCTCACGGCTTAAGGGTGCGTACACACAATTTATAGTCCTAAGTGGGGGCGGGGGCGTTTGAAGCCACCGACTTTCTGGAATCGCCCCCACCCGGCCCCATCGTTATCACACCCCCGGATAGTTGGCAGCGCAGCCCCAGATCGGCAGAAAATGATTCCACAGCAGTCAACAGCGCCGGGCTAACTTCACTTCGCACCTCGATCACCAACTGCTTCCAATCGCCTGACGCACCCCAACTGCGAACG
Source organism: uncultured Acidobacteriaceae bacterium (assembly GCA_963832755.1). GTDB lineage: Bacteria > Acidobacteriota > Terriglobia > Terriglobales > Acidobacteriaceae > Sulfotelmatobacter. The sequence goes on from CAWHVM010000002.1 coordinate 701,534, forward strand.
TTTCCAAACCCATTGTTTATGAAGGGTGCCAACGCTGATTCCTTACACATCCAATTCAGGGCTTCAATAGGTCGGAACTGGTAGCGTTCCCGCAAAAGCGGTCCTAGCCAGCGCGGCATTCTGTGTGTCCAACGAACTCGCATCATTTTTGTTTTTCCTTAATCAGCGCAAAACAACCGGCGCACCAGCCACGATTTTCCTTCCTTGCTGGTTTCGATATCGCCGTTAGCTTCGAGTACTTGTATCGCTCGATTAGAGACGGCATGCCCAAACCGCTCCGCATGAATCGCCTTGTACAGAACGCGCCGGTTAACCCATTGACCGTTGTCTCCATCATTGCTGGCAGGTGCGTAGGTATCTAACCAATCGATCACCTTGGTGGCCATGATTGCTTCCATTGTTTCGCCCGGATTCGGCTTCAACATTTTGCGAATGCGGGCCTGATAACGAGCGAATTCGAGAGCTGGACCGAGATCGGATGCCCGCAGCACACCCCGCCCATCAAAGGCGGCACAAACTAGCGCCGCCCGAATGGCGTGCTCGGTCACGCGCCCTGCTTGTAGGTTTGGTTCATCAACCAGCCATTTATCTCTTGCCTCCAAAACATCGGGATGAATGTTGACCGCAACCGGACGCGCGGAAATTACATTTGGATCATCGCTTCCAAGCTGCAATGCAGGCCCGCCTTCAAACGGACGGTACCGATAGTTGAAGCCGCTGGGGCATTGGCCGAAGATGAATCTATCGTGCAGACCGCCCTTGGTTTTGCTGCCGAATAGATCTCCGAAATTGTCATCTACGACACCACCGATCAGCGATAGGCGGCAGTTGAAGGTTGTCTCTTGTCCTCGCGCCATAGTCGCCACAAAGGTAGTGTGATAATAGGCCCGATCAAGAATGTACGGAAAGCTCGCACCTTCTATCTGAGCTTTTTCCAGCAGGTGACCTAGCTCATCAACCGATAGCAGCCGCGCGTTGCCGTTGGTGTTACCCAGCTTTCGCAGCAAGCCTTCAGCGCTCCCGGCCATGATGTTCATCAGAATTGGTTCCTGCATCCCGAGTAGAGCATTGGCATGCTCGATAGCTTGGCTTTTGCCGCTACCCACCGGCCCAACCAGCGAGGAATACAAATTGATGCGCACATCAGATTGGGGAACAAGTGTGGAAGCTGCGGTTAAGAGGGCTGGCCATGCAAAAGCAATCGGGAAGGCCGACATTCGTGTTCGGCATAATTCGCCCAGCCAACCATCCAGCACAGTTTCTGGCATGTCGCGCAACCCCAAGCTCTTGACGGGCATCACGATCTTTACCATGTCCCGAGCGTGTTGCAGTGATAGGGGAATATCCAGCAGAACGCTAACCTGCGCGCCAGCACGCCTAAATTTATCCGCCAACACCTCATCGTTGAAGCACAGCACCAAAGGCCGCCATCGCAATTGGCCAATCAAATCATCCTTCTTCAACGGCGCAGCTACCATCTCGTCGCGCTCTTTCTTGCTGAGCGTCATGATGGCTTCACGCACATAGCTCACCGTAATTTCGCGGGTGGATAAGCGAGATAGTATCTCAAGGTTTTGGAACAGCAGTTGTGCATCGGCTTCGCTCTTAACAATGAAGATTGGCTCCACCTCATCGTGGATGGGCGGATCAAGCTGTATATAGATGCTGTTGGGTTCAAGGACCGGGCGTAAGCTCTGAATGTTCATTAGCTTTTCCCTTCCAATTTATTTGCCGCCGCCTTTATGCGTTCGGAAATGCTGGCGAATCCTGTTTCTTGTTTTCGTTTCAAGCTCTCGCGGCGAGCGCCGCACTGACAGGTCCACGCGGTCTTTTCCGGGGAATCTTTCACATCGGTTCCCATTGTGCGGCTGCCACATTCCGCACACGGTTGAACATCCGGAGCAGGGTAATCCCACTTGCAGCCAGATTCTTCATCGTGCAGGCAAGGTTGGATTGCGTTTAGGATTTTGTGGTAACAAATGTCGTAAGCATCAACACCACCCAACTCTGGACAGCCCGCTTCTTCAGGGCGGCCCCAGCCCACACGCTGCACCATCTGCCGCAACAAACCAAAGTCGCCGCGCGTGCCGGGCAGGCCTCGCCACAGTTGTATTTTGCAGAAGTTCGGGTTAGGTCGATACAGCGATTTATCCGCTGCACGCTCGGCGGAGAAGGTGCGGCAGGGCTGGCCGGTTTTGATGTTTACAACGTGGTGTGCGCAGGCCTCTTGGTAGATGGCCAGAATGAAGGCATCCTTTGAGATGATTTCTTCCCAATTCATTGCGCCACCGCCGTTTTCTGGGCATCAACGAACTCATCCAAATCCTTGCGGTCGAAGACGTATTTGTTCCCGAGTTTGATAAAAGGAATTTTTCGCTCCCACACCAGCGTGCGTAGCTGCCACGGATGGCTGGCAAGGTAAACTGCGGCGGATTTGATATCAAGAAGCTTCGGTTCAACTACAGGCGAGGTTGTTTTCTTCTTTGCCACGGAGGACTCCTAAGTGTGATTCCGGAGTCCTTAGCACGGCGGCGGAAGCCGCATCGTAAAGGAAGGATACAAGCCCACGCTGTCCGGTTTTGCCAAGTGCCGGTGCGTATTACGGCACAACCCAACGTGGCTTAATCATCTCGGCTGTAATAGCCCGTAGTCATACTATAGCAAACTGCAGTAACCAAATCAACGATTACTTTTGGCATATTTTTAACTTTTCACTTATAGCATACGATTTCTAGTGAAAAGGGGAATCATCATGTCACGGAGAGCAAAAGGCGAAGGCTCGTTGCTGCTGTTGAAAGGTTGCAAGATTTATTACGCGCAGTTTTATCAGAACGGGAAGCCGGTGCGGGTTTCCACCGGCAAGCGTGTGAAGCAAGAAGCTCTGGTGGAATTGCGGCGGTTGATGGGCCGCGCTGACCAAGGGTTGGTGCCCATCACCGAACTCCGCAAAATCACTTACGGCCAGTTGCGGGATGGGCTGCTTGCCAGCTATCAGGAAAAGGGCAACCGCACGCTGGAGCAACGCGCCGATGGCGAGGAAACCATTGGCGGCCTGAAGGCGCTCGATGAATTCTTCGGCTTCACGAAAGATAACCCCGGTCCACCTATAACTGCCATCAGCACGGATTCAGGGCGCGCCTTCGCCAAGAAACAACTGTCTGCCGGATACAGCCCGGCCACCATCAACCGCAGTTTGGCATGCCTTCGCCGCATGCTGGCCATCGCCCGCGAAGACGGGAAGATTCAATCAGTGCCTGTGATTCGATTGCAGAAGGAGCCGCCCGCGCGCCGTGGCTTCATTACGCAGAATCAGTTTGATGAATTGCTGGCCGCTCTGCCAACGCACCTGCGGCCCCTGATTCAATTCCTTTACTGGTGTGGTTGCAGGCTGGGTGAAGCTTGCGCCATCCAGTGGGAGCAGGTGAATCTTCAAGAGCGGCTGATTCGACTGGAAGCCGACCAAACGAAGAACGAAACCGCGCGCGTGATACCCTTGCCCAGCGTTGTAGCGGAAGCGCTGGCGCGCATCGAACCCAAGACCGGCACTGTGTTTGATGCTATCAACCTGCGCGTTGAATGGGCGCGCGCCTGCAGTGCCGTTGGCCTTGGTAGAATGGAAGAGCAGGAGAGCGCGAAAGGCAACAAGTGGCAGCGGTACAGCGGCCTAATCGTGCATGACCTGCGCCGCAGCGCCATCCGCAACATGGTAGCTGCGGGCAACCCGGAGAATTGGTGCATGGCAATCAGCGGGCACAAGACGGCCAGCGTATTCAGGCGCTACGCCATCGTAAGCACGGCTGATATCACCACGGCCATGCAGCGGGTGGAATCGGCAACACTGCAGGGCGCGAAGCGCGTAAGTGTAAAATTAGTGAAAACCGCCCACCGCAGTAGCCGTAAGTTGTTGAGGGCGCGTAGCTCAAATGGATAGAGCACCGGATTTCTAATCCGGTGGTTGCAGGTTCAAGTCCTGCCGCGCCTACCAGAAAACAGTGGTCAGTGGCTAGTGGTCAGTGGCCAGCCTGCACGCTATCCCTAACGCAGCACCAAGCCTTTGACTTTACTGACCACTGGCCACTGATCACTGATCACTGATCACTGGCCACTGCTCTTCCGGTGTTCGCACGTGGCCGTGTTCAGACATTCGTCGGCCAGCATGAGGCGCTCGACGGGTTTGCCGCCGATGATGTGGGAGTCGATGATTTCGTCGACGTCGGCCTCGGTGACGTTTCCATACCAGACGGCATCGGGATAGACGACGAGATTCGGGCCGTGCTCGCATTGATCGAGGCAGCCCGACTGGTTGGCCCGCACTTTGCCCTTGAGTCCGCGTTCGGCCAGTTTCTGCTTGAAAAGCTTTTGCAGTTTGGCCTGGCCTTCGGGATCGCAGCATCCGCGCGGATTGCCCGGAGGACGCTGGTTGCCACATACGAAAATATGTTTCTCGAACTTGGGCATTGCGCTGGAAAACCTTTAACACAGAGGCCACAGGGTAACACAGAGGAAAGTGCAAGGCCCGCGCTGAGTCCGTCAGCATTTCCTGCTCGCTTGCGTTGCCATCCGTTGCGCGGGCACGATAAGATACTTTGTACACATCTTCTCCGCTTTCATCCCACAAGCCTTTAAGTTTTTGCCGCGGGGCAGGAAGTGTGCGACCCCGCTGCTCATACGTACGTGCGCGGCGCAACATGCGTCCACGAATCCCTGTTACGGAGTTGGCATTGAAACGAGGCAAGACAGCGGTGATTGTCGGCGCTCAGTGGGGCGACGAAGGCAAAGGGAAGATTGTCGACGTTTTGTCGGAGAATTTTTCTGTTGTTGCACGGTATGCCGGCGGCCACAACGCCGGCCACACCGTCATCATCAATGGCAAGAAGTTCGTGCTGCAGCTCGTCCCTTGCGGAGTGTTGCGGGCAGGCTGCCGCAGCGTGGTGGGCAACGGCGTGGTGCTCGATCCCATGGCGTTTCTGAAGGAAGTGGCTGCGCTGCGCGAGGCGGGCTTAAGGGTCGACGGAAATCTTTTTGTCTCGAACCGCGCTCAGGTGATTCTGCCTTACCATCGCATGATCGAATTGGCGGCGGAGAATGCTCCGGGACGCGTAAAGATCGGAACCACTTCCCGTGGAATCGGACCGGCCTATGAAGACAAAATGGGCCGACGCGGGCTGCGTGTGGCGGATCTGCTTGATCTGCAGCTTTTGAAGAAGCACGTTGAAAACGCGGTGCGCGAGAAGAACATGATTGCGCATGCGCTGTTCAACTCCGAACCGCTTGATGCCGACAAGATGTATTCGGACTACGCCGCGGCGGCTGAGAAGATTGCGCCGTTTGTGTGCGACACGGCACTCCTGCTGAACCAGGCGCTAGCTGGCGGTGAGTCGATTTTATTCGAGGGCGCCCAGGGTACGATGCTCGACATCGATCATGGAACTTATCCTTTTGTGACTTCCTCCAGTGCGACCTCGGGAGGCGCGGCGACTGGCACGGGTGTAGCTCCTAATGCGATCGACTCGGTGATCGGGCTCACCAAGGCGTATTGCACGCGGGTGGGCGAAGGGCCGTTTCCCAGCGAAGAGAAAGGTGAACTGGGCCAGCAGTTGCGTCAGCGCGGCAACGAGTTTGGCGCGGTTACGGGGCGTCCGCGGCGCACCGGTTGGCTCGACTTGCCTCTGTTGCGCTACGCTGGCATGATTAACGGAATCTCGTGGTTCGTGGTGACCAAGCTGGATGTGCTCGACGAGTTCGCGGAGATTCCGGTCTGTGTGGGCTATTTGGTCGACGGGAAGAAGATGGTGGAAATCCCGGCGCAGGCCAGCGGTTACGAAAAGCTGGAGTGCGTTTATCGTAAGATGCCGGGGTGGAGAACCTCTACGCAGGGCGTCACTCAATTCGATCAGTTGCCCAAAGCAGCCCGCGAATACCTCGCGTTCGTGGAGAAAGAAACTGGCACGAAGATCGGTATGGTCTCAACCGGGCCGGACCGAGATCAAATCATCTTCGTGGACGAATTTGCCAGCGAGATGAAGACAGCCGCATCTCGAAAAGTCGAGTCTTGACTTCCCCTTAGTTACCCGGCGAGACTACATAACCACATAGTCTTTGTAAGGAGCGCACGATGGTGGTTCTGGCGGTGACGTGGATGGCGAAGGCGGGGCACGATGCCGATGTTCCCCCCATTTTGGCGAAGCTTACAGAAGAGGCCCGCAAAGAACCCGGTTGCCTTATGTTCCAGGTACACCGGCACAAGACCGAATCGCGGCGCTTCTTCATCTACGAGCAGTACAAAGACGATGCCGCGCTCGAGGCCCATCGTGCCACGCCGCACTTCCTGCAATACGCCCGCAAAGATTTACCCAAAGTTGCGGACCGCGTAGAAGGCAATCTGTTCGAGCCGCTGGGCTAGCCGCCGAGACGGCGCCACATTATTTCGACAGTTCGTAGCCCGCAAAGAAGAAGCTCAGCTCGAAGCGCGCCGTATCTTCGGCATCGGAGCCGTGGATGGCATTGTGCTCGATGCTCGAGGCCCACTTCTTGCGGATGGTGCCTTCCTCGGCGTTGGCCGGATTGGTAGCGCCCATCAGCTTGCGCAGGTCGGCAATGGCGTTTTCTTTTTCCAGAGCTAAAGTAACGATCGGCCCGCTCGACATGAAATCGGTGAGCGAGTTATAGAATGGCCGGCTGGCATGCACGGCGTAAAACTGCTCCGCCTGATGCTTGGAGATTTCCAGCATCTTCATGGCGAGAATGCGGAAGCCATTCTTCTCGAATTGCTCGATGATGTCGCCCACTGCATTTTTGGCGACGGCGTCAGGTTTCACAATGGTAAGAGTGCGCTGCAGAGTCTTCATGCTTAGTGATTGTTCCTTTGCTCATATATCCCGTAGTTGGGATAGTTGGAGTAGTTGCGGTCCACGGCAGTCTCAGCCTGAAGGTGGCCCTTGTGTTGCTTCCACCAATCAGACCAACAAGACCTGGGATCGTCCGGACATCTATCGATGCTAATTCCACCACCGCGATGCCAAATCACCCCAGCCGCAGTGATATTTGTAAGAGCGAGATTCGCAGCAAGATTTATCCTCCTGGCGATAGGATCTGATTTAATATCTTCCTTTCCGGCCATTGCGTTAATGATTGGCTCGATGCTGCTTCCGTTCCCAACCCCGCCAAGCAAGATAATGATTTGATCTTTGATTTCCGCGTCACCGATGTGGTGGAGAAGTATTGTTTGCGCCGCCGGGCCGGCTTCTAATATCTTATGCATCGGATCCGTGAAGTTAAACAACCAATGGGTCGGATTAGACATATTCTCGGGTCCTGCCCACGGATGCGACCCCAATTCATCGACCAGCCCTTCGATATCGGGTTCCGACCTAGGGGGAACTTTTGTCTGGGAGGAACCGGCACAACGGATCGAAACAGAAGCTGCCACCACCAGGATCAGGAACTTGCCGGACATGTGTCTCTTCATCATTTAAGAAACTAGACTTTCACCCCCAGCGCTGCGACGAGGGTTTCTCCAATCGCCGCTGGAGATTTTGCTACGCGGATTCCGGCGGCTTCCATCGCTTTGATCTTCTCCGCGGCCGTTCCCTTGCCGCCGGAGATGATCGCGCCGGCATGGCCCATGCGGCGTCCGGGAGGCGCGGTCTGTCCGGCGATGAAGCCTACCACCGGCTTTTTCATTTTCGTTTTCACAAATTCTGCGGCGGTCTCTTCGGCATCGCCGCCGATCTCGCCGATCATGATCACGGCTTCGGTCTCAGGATCACGATTGAAAAGATCGAGCGCATCCAGGAAGTTGGTTCCGATGATGGGATCGCCGCCAATCCCGATTGCAGTCGATTGGCCGATGCCGCGCTGCGTGAGCTGATGCACCGCTTCGTAAGTGAGCGTCCCCGAGCGCGAGACGATGCCGATCGTTCCTTCTTTGTGAATCGACCCGGGCATAATTCCAATCTTGCACTTGCCCGGAGAAATGATGCCGGGGCAGTTCGGTCCGATCAGCCGGGAGCGCCGGTTCTGCAGAAATTCCCAGGCCTTGACCATGTCGAGCGTGGGAATGCCCTCGGTGATGCAGACGATGAGGTCGAGTTCGGCGTCGGCTGCTTCCATGATCGCGTCGGCGGCAAACGGCGGCGGAACGAAAATTATCGTCGTGTCGGCTCCGGTCTTTTCGACGGCTTCGTGCACTGTGTTGAAAATCGGCCAGCCTTCGTGCGTAGTGCCGCCTTTGCCCGGCGTCACTCCGCCGACGACCTGCGTTCCATAAGCCGCGCAGGCTTTGGCGTGGAAGGTGCCTTCGCGTCCGGTCAAGCCCTGTACGACCAGGCGCGTTTGTTTATTAACCAGGATTGCCATGGGTATGAGTCCTCACTGCACGCTAGACTGCGCGGGCTGCGGCTACCACTTTGTCGGCTGCGTCTTTCATGGTTTCGGCCACAACAAAGTTGAAGCCCGATTCCATCAGGATTTTCTTGCCTTCGTCCACATTGGTGCCTTCCAGCCGCAACACGACCGGTAGTTTAATGTTCGTTTTCTTGGCCGCTTCCACCACGCCGGTCGCCAGCGTATCGACGCGCAAAATGCCGCCGAAAATGTTGATCAGCACCGCTTTCACGTTCTTGTCGCTGAGCAGGATTTCAAACGCGTGTGCGACCTGCTCGGCATTGGCGCCGCCGCCCACGTCGAGAAAGTTCGCGGGCATGCCGCCGGCGTATTTGATGATATCCATCGTAGCCATAGCCAGCCCGGCACCATTCACCATGCAACCGACGCTGCCGTCGAGCTTGATGTAGTTCAGGCTGTACTTCGAAGCCTCGACCTCGAGCGGATCTTCTTCCGTAATGTCGCGCAGTTCGCGAATGTCAGGATGGCGGAAGAGCGCGTTGTCGTCGAAGGTCAGCTTGGCGTCGAGCGCGAACAGCCGGCCGTCGGTGGTCGTGATGAAAGGATTGATCTCGACGAGCGACGCGTCCGTGTCGAGAAATGCCTTGTAGAGGTTCGAGAGAAACTGCACCGCGGGATTGATCTGCCTGGCGTTTAGACCCAGCTTGAAAGCCATCTTGCGCGCCTGAAATGCTTCCAGACCCATGCCGGGATCGATGTGCTGCTTCAAAATTGCATCGGGATTTTCCGCCGCCACCTGCTCGATTTCCATTCCTCCCGCGGCCGAGGCCATGAATACCGGCTTGCCTTCGGCGCGGTCTACCAGAATTCCCAGATACAGTTCTTTTTCGATGGGAAGAGTTTCTTCGATCAGCAACCGGCGCACGATGCGGCCCTCGGGGCCAGTCTGATGCGTGACCAGCTTCATGCCCAGCATCTTATCGGCGAGGTCCCCAGCTTCGCTCACCGATTTGGCGATCTTTACGCCTCCGCCTTTGCCGCGTCCGCCCGCATGAATCTGGGCCTTGACCACGACACCGCTCGCGCCGGAGCTGAGCAGCTCTCTGGCGGCTGCTTCAGCCTCTTCGCGCGAGGTCGCCATCATTCCGCGGGGCACGGTCACGCCATATTTCTTAAGAATTCCTTTGGCTTGGTACTCGTGGATTTTCATAATGACGCTCTTCGTTCGTTGCTCGTTAGCTAAGAATCGGAAGGAACCTGTTTGCGGCTTTCAACTGCGGGCAGCAGACCTTTGATTCTATAGAAGGGCAGGAGATTAGGGCAAACGCTTCCGCTATGATAACCCGGCGTCCACCTTCCTTCCATTCCAGAACGGGACCGTAAAGATGCTACGCTAGTGCGCAGCTATGATCCTCGGCGCCCTGCATCGCATCGCCAATGACGGCCAATCGCTGGCGCGCACCGAAGCGCGTGAGGTGATGGCGGAAGTGCTCGCGGGCAGGTGCACCGACGCGCAGATCGCGGCGTTGCTCGCGGCCTTGCGCATGAAGGGAGAAACGGTCGAAGAGATCGTCGGCTTCGCGGAGGCGATTCGTGCCGCGGCCACGCTTTTTCCTATCTCGCCCGCCGGAGTTGATGCCTCAGGCGCTCTCTACGTCAGCGGCACGGGCCGCGACGCGCTCGCCGAGTCATCTCCCTTCGAGTCATCTCTCGTTGACACCAGCGGCACGGGCGGCGATGCCAGCGGGACTTTCAACATTTCGACGGCTACAGCATTCGTGACTGCCGGGGCGGGCGTGCGTGTGGCCAAGCACGGCAACCGCAGCATCAGCTCGAAGTGCGGCTCGGCGGACGTGATGGAGGCGCTGGGCGTGAATATTCAGTTGTCCCCGGAGCGTGCTGCGCGATGTCTGCGCGAAGTTGGAATCTGTTTTCTGTACGCGCCCGATCTGCACTCCTCCATGAAGCAAGTGCAGAAGGTGCGGCGCGAACTGCGGCTGCGCACCATGTTTAACCTGCTCGGCCCGCTCACCAATCCCGCGCGCGCTTCGGGGCAAGTCGTTGGTGTGTATGCGCTCGACATGGTCGAAAAGCTGGCTGAGGCGCTCAGCATGTTGGGTCTGCATCGCGCGCTCGTGGTGCACGGACTCGATGGTCTCGATGAAATCACCATCACGGGGCCGACGCGTGTGGCCGAAGCTCGCGACGGGATCGTGCGGACTTACGAAGTTGGTCCCGAAGAGTTCGGCATGAAGCGGGCCGCGCTTCAAGACATTTCAGGCGGCGATGCGTCCGAAAATGCGGCTATTATTCGCGAGGTTCTAAGCGGGAGAAAGTCTCCGCGTCGCGATGTGGTCTTGCTGAACTCCGCAGCCGCGTTGGTGGCGGCGGGACGCGCCGATCACCTGGCGGATGGAATTCCGCTGGCAGAGAAGTCAATCGATTCTGGCGCGGCGGCAGCTAAACTCGCGGCGCTCGTGAGCTTTACAAGAGTGGCCGGTGGCCGGTGATCAGTAGCCGCTCCGAGTTTACTGGCCACTGGCCGCTGATTCTAATCACTTCGCGGCATCGCCAGCCTCTATCTTGAACACGTTGTTCGTCATATTGCTTTCGGGCACGCTGCCGTCGTTGACCACGATTTCCTCCGGCGGTTTCGGAACTTCCACGCGAATCACGCTGTTGCTCTTACCGCGCACCAGCAGCCGCTTTGTGATTTCTTCGCCATCGAACTTCACCGTGAGCGGAACCTCCGCTCCCGCTGCGCCCAGGTTGTCCACCGTGATCGTGACCATGTAAACCTCAGGCAACGTCTGGTGCACAAAGGCCGACGCCACCTTGAAATCAGGCAGTCCGAGGTCGCGATAAACCCAGTCGTCGAAGAACCACTCCAGATCGCGTTGCGTTTGCGCCTGAATCAAGCGAGGCATGTAGGAGGGTTCCTTGTCCTCGTCGGGATGGTACGATGCGAGCGCCTTTTTTAGCGCCTGATCGCCGACTATGTCGCGCAGCATCCACCACACGCACATGGCTTTGCTGCGGTAAAGTTCCTCGTTGGTGGTGTTGATTAAAGAATGCTTCACCTCATCTTCTGATCTGGGCACAGTCGTCTGCCGTTCCTTCGCAACCGCGCTTATGGCGGAGCTGTGCAATGCCAAGTAATCGAGGGCAGCGTGGCGTCCACTCTGGCGTTCCAGATACAGCGCCTGCGCGAAGTGGGCGAGACCCTCGTTGATCCATGGCCGCGGCGAGAAAAAAGCCGCGTGGGTCAACTGGTGTGCCGCCTCGAGTCCTGCGAGTTTAGAATCAGTGGCGGTTAGCGGCGTCAGCAAAAGGGCACAGCTCTCAAACGGTGCCGCATTTGGATCCGGCAGATCGGCCGTGGCCGCCTTCAGGCGCGGGGCTCCAAACCATTCGGTGATAAGCGGAACGTCCCTCTCCGCAGCATCGGCATAGGTTTCAGCTGCGACTGCGTGCGCGGGGAGACTGAAAACCGTGATCGCCGGCCGATCCGCGACTGCATAAGCGGCAATTACGAACGCGGGGATAGCAAGTCCAAGAACTGGATACTCACAATGAGCCCACGGGTATCTGGGACTGCCACCCAGCGTTACACCTTGTATTTCGCTGCCACCGCACAAGGTAACTGGGATAATTGGGCCGTCCGGCGAAGGAGGAAAGTCAAAACTGATCTTCACGCTCGATCCGGCCTCTCGCGCCTTCAACCGGCTCACCACATCGGACACGCTGTCTGGTTCGGAGAGGTCGGCCGCTTCGGTGGCGATCGGATACCAGGCCACATCTCCCGCGCCCCGCACGGCGGTGAATTTCGTGCTGATCTGATCCCAATCGGTGCTGTTGGCGGTCTCTTCTGGAGTTCCGATTCGGGTGAGGCGGGTTGCATCGAGCACGATCACACCCTCGTACGCGATCTCCAGTTCGACGGTGCCTTTGGGTGCGATTGCCTCCGGCAGAGTCACGATCGCTTCTGAAAGCGCTCCGGTGTGATCGATGTCGGAAGTGTAAGGTTGCGAGACAAACTGCACCTGCTTGCCGCCGGCCCTGATGGAACGCCAGTCCAGCGAAGAAGAAATCTGGAGCACAGCGATCTTCTGCGGGGTCGCCGAATCATTCCGCAGAGTGATCTTGCCGCGAACCCCCAGGCGCTGTTGCTCGGGTTCGACTCGGACATTCAAGTCGTAGTTCGTGAAGGTGAACGCTTCCCGGTCGAGAGAGATCGCGTTCGCCACGGAGGCGCAAAACACGAAGAAGAAAACAAGCCGCACGCCGCACAACTTCATCTGGCACCCGAGGAGGCCTCTTCATTTTGTGAGGAGTCTTGGGCGCGTCTCTGCCGCACGATTTCATACATCACAACCGCTCCCGCGACCGACACGTTCAGCGAAGGCACTTTGCCCAGCATCGGAATCGAAACCAGGAAGTCGCATTTCCTCTTCACCAGGTCGTGCAGGCCTTTGCCCTCCGCTCCGAGGACAAGCGCGCAATCCATGTTGTAATCGAGGGCGTCGTAGGTTTGCGGCCCGCGCTCGTCAAGACCGACCGTCCAAATGTTGCGCTCCTTCAATTCTTCCACGGTGCGCGAGATGTTCGTGACCTTCGCGATGGGCAGATGTTCGCTAGCTCCCGCCGAGGCTTTCGTGACAGTGCCCGTTACCGGCGCGGCGCGGCGCTCTGGAATGATCACGCCATCGGCGCCGGCGGCATCGGCCGTACGCAGAAGCGCACCTAAGTTGTGCGGGTCTTCCACGCCATCGAGCACGATGACGAAGGAATAGCGTCCGCGCTTCGCGCCTACCACATCATCGAGATCGCTGTATTGTTTGGCCGACGTGACGGCCACTACTCCCTGATGCGCGGCGTTGCCGGCCATGCGGTCGAGTTCCATGCGGGTGAGAAAGCGTACGGGCACGCCGAGTTTGCGGCAGTCTTCGATCATCCGTTGCAGTCGGATGTCATGCCGCTCCTTCGCCATGCCGACCCACTGGAAGGCACGTCCGCGCGCCTTGAGCGCCTCGGTGACGGCGTTGATGCCGTAGATATAGTTCATGAAGTATTCAGTGTACCGAAAGTAAGGTGTGGCGCGGGCGCCCCCGCCGGCGTGCATCAAGCGCCAGATTGATTCGCTAGGAAGCGGACAACGTCCTCTGGCTCGGGGCGCTCCGCATAATCCTCATTCGCGGAAGCGTAAATCGCGGAACCGTCGCGGTCGATGATGTAGGTCGCAGGAATCGGCAGCTCCCAACTGTCGTCCCCATTTACGAAGGGCAGGTTGACGAATGCCCGTTGATAGACTGCGCGCTGTTCATCGGGGAGGCGATAGGTGAGTCCAAACTGCCGAGCGACATTGTTTCCGGCATCAGAGAGCAGCGGAAAACGCAGCTTGTGCTGGTCGCGCATGAAGAATGATTGCTGCACGGTCTGCGGGGAAATGGCGGCCAGTGTTGCGCCGGCCCGCTCAATCTCTCGCACGGCTAGGTTCATCGCCTCCATCTGGCCGACGCAGAACGGGCACCAGCGCCCGCGGATGAAGCAGAGCACGAGGCGGCCTTTGGTAAGAAGATCGGAGGAAGTGATGGTCTTGCTATCGTGATCCTGAAGCTGGAACTGTGGAATCTTCGACCCGACGGGAAGAATATTCGCCGCCAGACTCTGTTGCTTTAGCTCCGCGACAGCACGCGCGTGAATTGCTTGTGTACCAAGCGGTACATACTTAGCGATCAGTTCCTTGCGCTCAGCAAAGATTTCCCGCAGCGGACGGATGTCGCTTTCCGAACTAGATTCCTCGAGGGATCGCCATTTCATGACGTTAGCTGTTCAGGATGAGACTGGGAAAGAGCGCCTTGGTCAACTTCGCGTACGACCGACACTTCGGGGTCACCGGGCTTGACGCGGACAACAACGCCTCTGCCTTCGCCGAATCGCGCGACGTACTCCTTCACTGAGTCAGTCAACAAGAACGGTTCCTCGTGAATGCTAGTGTATAGCTCGCCTTGGAGGCGATATGAGTAGACGATTTCTACGGTTGTGCAGCCTAACCCGGGCGAACTGTTCGGCGGCGCGGTGACAGTCGCGTCAGCCAGAGGCTACTGCCGCAAACTCTTGGCCACCGCATGGCAGCTCTCACTGCATACGCGATCGCTCTGAATATGGAGCTAAATATGGCTTCTTCCACGTGAACCTCTGGGCTGGCCGCTGGCAACTGATTTGCCTACATGCCTGGCAGCTTCATGCCCGCCATCCTGCGCGCGAAGCTGGGCTTGCCCATCTGCTTGAACATCTTCTTCATCTGCGCATACTGTCGAAGCAAATTATTCACTTCCTGCACCGTGGTGCCGGAGCCGCGGGAGATGCGCTTGCGGCGGCTGCCGTTGATTACCTCATGATGATTGCGTTCGTACACGGTCATCGAGTTGATGATGGCCTCAACGCGGTTGATCTGTTTTTCGTCCACGTTGTCGGCGGCTTTTTGCAGACCCGAGAATGGACCGATGCTGGGCATCATGCCGATCAGGCTCTTGATCGAACCCATCTTCTTTACTTGCCGCAACTGGTCGCGAAAATCTTCCAGCGAGAAGCCGTCGCCGCTGAGGGCCTTGCTGGCCATCTCCTGCGCTTTTTTCTTGTCGATCTGCGATTCGGCGCGCTCGATCAGCGAGAGGATGTCACCCATGCCCAGAATGCGCGAGACGATGCGGTCGGGATGGAACGGCTCCAGCGCATCGTACTTCTCGCCCACACCAATGAACTTGATGGGCTGCCCCGTAACTTGGCGAATAGATAGAGCCGCGCCGCCGCGCGCGTCGCCGTCCATCTTGGTGAGGATCACGCCGGTCAGCGAGAGCTTTTTGTGGAACTCGTCGGCGGAGCGCACCGCGTCCTGCCCGGTCATGGCGTCGGCGACGAACAGAATCTCCGAAGGATTCAGCAGCTTCTTCAGCGACTGCATCTCGTTCATCAATTCGTCGTCGATGTGGAGACGGCCGGCGGTGTCGACAATCAGTACGTCGCAGCCGGAGACGATGGCCTCGCGGCGCGCTTCTTTTACTAAGCGCTCTACGGTCGCGGTGTTCGCCTCGCCGACTTCACCTTCGTAGATGTGCGCCTTCACGGCCTGCGCTACAATTTTCAACTGCTCGCGCGCCGCGGGACGGTACACGTCCACCGAAACCAGCAGCGGACGATGCCCGCCCGTCTTGAACCAGTTCGCGAGCTTGCCCGAAGTGGTGGTCTTGCCGGAGCCTTGCAGTCCGGCCATAAGCACAACCGTGGGCGGTTGCGATGCGAACTTCATGCGCGCCGTGTCTTTTCCGAGGGTCTCGACCAGTTCGTCGCGCACGATCTTGATGACCTGTTCGCCCGGAGAGAGCGCCGTCATCACTTCCTGGCCCACGGCCTTGGCCTGGATGCGGTCAATCAGCTCTTTGACCACTTTGAAGTTGACGTCGGCTTCGAGCAGCGCCAGCCGGATTTCGCGCAGCGCCTCGGCAATATTTTCTTCACTCAGCCGGGCCTGGCCGCGAAGAGACTTGAACGCGCGTTGGAGTTTTTCCTGGAGATTCTCGAACATATGGGTAAGAAATCTATTTTATCAGCGATGGGGGCATCGCTCGGTCTCGTATGGCACTCGAGTGGCTGGTCCGTTTCAGCCTCGCTCTTTGATTCCCAAATAGCGCAAAAACATTCTGGGCAACTCGCGATTGAGCTGGGCTTCAATGTCCGGCAGAAAGCGGTCGAAATCGTTGGGATGCTGGGGCAGGATGAAAATGCCTTGAGCGGCAATGCCGACCATCAGCAGGGCAAGCTTCACGGCAGACTCAGGATCGGGGTGATGGATTTCGCTGCGGCGCGTAAGCAGTAGTTCGCCAACATCGTGCAAGGTCTTCCACTCAAGTTCGTCGCATTTCTTCACGAATGCGGCATCGGGATGCTGCAGGGTAAAAAGCAGAAGCGCACGCAGCAGGCCACGGTGGGAATGATGCCCCTTCAAGGTGATGGCAATCACGGTTCGCGACATCTCCACGAGAGACATGCTCTTCCATTGTTCGGAAGTTAGCAGCTTCTTCGTGCCCTGGTAATTTTCTTCGAGCAGGCGTAGGCAGACTTCGCGCAGCAGGGCATCTTTATCGGGGAAGCGGCGATAGACGGTTCCGGGAGACAGGCCGGCGCGGGCGGCGATGCGAGGGATGGTTGCGCCTTCCAGGCCGTCTTTATTCAATGTCTCCGCAGCAGCTTTGAGCAGGCGCGCGAGCGATTCGCGGCTGCGAGCCTGGTGCGCCGGCAGTGTGGTCTTGGGCATGAAAAGATTTTACAAGAAACACTTGACACAATGTAAATGTGAATATACATTTACATTATGCAAACGAAAACAGACGCAGTTGTCATTCTCGTTCTCGTGCACCTGTTGGCGGCCTACGCCGTAGTGGCCGCACCCTCGCTGGGGCGCATCTGGTATGAGAAGGCTCGCAGGCGAATCGCGGCCAGCGTCCGTGGCGCCAAGGTCCGGCTCTACCGGGAAATCGTGGCGGAGCAAATCATAACCACCGGGCTGGTACTGCTCCTCTGGCGCAGCGGCCTTTCCGGCACAAGCCTCGGGTTGATCGCGCCCCGATCGTGGGCGTGGACAATGACCGCGGTATTCCTGATTGTCGGGCTGCTGGCATGGTCCAGCTTGCAACTGCGACCCAAGGCCGAGAAGATCAAGGAAAACCTGCAGAATAGCATTGGGGCCTTGCTTCCCGGTTCGCACCAGGAACGGTTTTGGTTTGGCGCCATCAGTCTCGGCGCGGGAATTTCCGAGGAGTTAGTGTTTCGCGGATTCCTTCTGTTCTACTTCAGCCTGTATTTGCCACACCTCAACACTCCCGAAAAAGTGTTGCTGACCGCGCTGGTCTTCGGTTTCGCCCATATTTATCAGGGATGGAAAGGAGCGATAGGGCAGGAATTCTGGGGCTGGTTCTTGCCGGTCTCTATCTATGGTCGGGGAGCCTATTGTTGCCGGTACTGATCCACGCCGCGGTTGATTGGCGGGTCTTGCTGATATTTCCCCCGCCGGCTGCTTCATCAGCCATGGCAGCGCAGAGCCACGCATAGGGTTTAGGCGGGAGCTCAATCGTGCGAACCTACGTTATTCGACTTTAGGCCGCACCATCTCGAATCTCTGAGTGGTCCTCGCGTATTGATTTCCGCCCATGCGTCCAATCAGGTCCAGAGAATCTCGGTCCAATCGTCCGTCTTTGAGATGCGCGTCATTCATGTGGATGGAAACAATCTCGCCAATCACCAGGCTGCCGCTGGTGGGCCTGGTGGAGAAATCGAGAATCTGATGAAGCCTGCACTCGAAGCTCACAGGTGATTCGGCCACTCTGGGCGGACGCACGACCATCGAAGCGTGCGGAGTAAGCTTCGCCACTTCGAATTCATTCACCGAGGCGTCATATTCGCCGCTGGTTAGATTCATCGCCTCAGCCAGTTCGTAGGTGACAATGTTGACCACGAATTCTCGCGTCTCGCGAATGTTTCGCAACGTGTCTTTGGCCTCGCCGCAGCGGGCTTCTGGCTGCTTGGGTCGCCGCAGTCCGGGCGCAAACGCCAGCAACGGAGGATCGACGCAAACCACATTAAAAAAAGAAAAAGGCGCAAGATTGAGCTGCCCCGATGCGCTCAGGGTCGACACCCAGGCAATCGGTCGCGGCGCCACAGAATTCAGCAGGATGCTGTAAAGCTCTTTGTGCAGAAGGTCGGACGGGCTGACGATCATGCCGTCGAGTATATCTTTTGCAGTGCTTCACTTCCTTGCGGCAAACACTTCTTTCGCTGCGATCACCGTGTTGCTGTGAATGGTCACCGTGTCTTCGACTTTCTGCGCGTAGCCGCCGGCGTAGGTGACCATCACGGGGATATTGCGCGCCCGCGCCACGCGAAACACGAGTTCGTCGCGCTTCTTCAATCCCTCGATGGTCAGAGAAAGTCCGCCCAGTTGGTCTTCCTTGTAGGGGTCGGCGCCGGCGAGGTAGCACAGCAGATCAGGCTCGAAATGCCGCAGCCCTGAGCTGAGTGCATTATCGAGCCACGCCAGGTAGTCGTCATCTCCGATACCATCGGGCAGGTCCACGTCAATCGACGAAGGCGGCTTCCACATCGGATAATTGTTGTGCTGATGCAGCGAGATGGTGAACACATCTCTCGCGCGTGCCCCGCGCATTCTGCCTCGAAGAGCGGAACTCGCGGGAGATGAACTCCGCGTCCCCGGCCCCGCCGAAGGCAACGGGTCACTTTCGGCTTGCGTCCCGGCAAAGATAATCGCCGTGCCGTTGCCCTGGTGAACGTCGCAATCCACCGTCATCGCGGTGCGAATCTTACCGTCACGCTGCAGCCGCCGGATGGCGACGGCCACATCGTGAATCATGCAGAAGCCCTCGCCGTGGTCGGGGAAGGCATGATGAAAGCCGCCGCCAATGCTGATGCCAACGCCGTCGGCCAAAGCCTGCCGCGCCGCCAGAATCGATCCGCCGGCTGCCAGCCAGAAGGACTCCGCCAGATCGCGCGAGTAAGGAATTTCCATTTCCATCTCCTCCTGCGGGCTGAGCCGGCCGGTAACCAGCTTAAACACATACTCGGGCTTGTGAACCAGCAGAATGTCCTCATCGGTGGCGGGCTCAGGTTCGAGAAAGTCGCTCGCCTCGGCGACGCCCTGCTTCAGCAATTGGTCGTGGATGCGGCGATACTTTTCGGCGGGGAACACGTGCGCGCCGATGGGCAGGTAGTAGCCGTCGCTGTAGATCAGCTTGAAGGGAAGCATTCCACACTCAGCCTGTGTCGCTGAGGGACTTCATATCATACGCGGGGAAGGGGGCAAATGCCTCTGCTCCCTACCGCTTTTTCCCCGGCTGCACCGAAGGCACGACCATCGGCCTTCGCACCGGCACGATCGCGCCCTTCGACGGATCAGCCGCGGCGTTGGCGCGGGTGAGCACTTCCTGTTGGATGTACTGCACGAACTCCTGGATCTGGCGCTGCATTTCTTCCATGCGCTCGCGCATTTGCAGGATGATCGCCATGCCGCTGATGTTCACGCCCAGGTCGCGCGCCAGCGACAGGATGAACTCCAGCCGCTGCAAGTCTTCGTCGGTGTAAAGGCGCGTGTTGCCCTCGGTACGCGACGGCTTGAGCAGCCCCTCGCGCTCATAAAGGCGCAGGGTTTGGGGATGGATGCCATACATCTCGGCCACGGCCGAGATCATGTACGCGCCTTTGGACTTACGCTTGTTCATCTGTGATCAATTTACAACAAAAACGAGTCGGCCACGGATTGGCACGGATTCGTACGGGTCAAGAAAGACAAATCCGTAAGAATCCGTGAAAATCCGTGGCCAATGAACTTGCTATGCCACTGGCTCGGGCTTCTGTTCCGCGGCGGCCCACCCTTGCGGCTTCATCAAATGATTGACCGCATAAGCCACAAAGCCTGCCGCGATCAGAATCATGCCGAAGGCGAACGAACTCATGTTCCACACCTGCTCATGCTCGCTGCGGATGATGGAAAACACCAGCAGTAGCATGGGCGGGATGCCGATGGCAATCGCCCCAAACAACCCGCCGGGAACGCGAAAGGGACGCGCCAGATCGGGTTCGCGGAAGCGAAGCACGGCCAGCGCCACAAATTCCAGCAGCAGGCTGAAACCATAGAGCAGAATATCAAGCGTCACCAGCCGGGCAAAGCCCAAACCGAGACACATTGCCCAACACGCGGCCAGTGCGACAATCGCAACCCATGGCGCACGCGACTTTTTCTGCAGCTTGGCGAAAATGCCAGGCAGCATGCCGTCCTGCGCCATCGCCAAAGGCAAGCGCGAGTAGCTCATCACCAGCGCATTGAACATGCCGAAGGCGCTGACGATTCCGCCAAGTACGACGCCGATGCGCAGAAGAGGCCCGCCGAGCAAGCCCGCAATGTCTGCCCACGATCCAGTCTCCCAAGCGGTGGAGGTCAGCCCGGTCATCCACATGGCGGCGAAGGGAAGCACGTAGCTGAAAGCCACGATGCAAACCGCCACGAGCATGGCCCGAGGATAGGTTCGTTGGGGCTTTTCTACTTCCGTCGCGATGGTCGAAGCATTATCCCAGCCCATGTAATTCCACATGCAGATGAGTAAGCCGCCAAGAATGTCGACAGTAGAAGTGGTCGGCCTGGTTACAGCATTGGCGAGCGCACCTATTTTGAAGGGCGCCAGCACGACGATCGCGACGAACGGCGCCGACAGTGCGAAGAAAAGCCAGAGTGAAGTTAGCGAAACCACCTTCACGCCCGTAATATTCAGCAGCGCGCACGCAACCACCACCGCTAGCGCAACCCACCATCCGCGATTTCCCTGCTGGAACCATGGGAACATGCGAGTGAGATAGGCCACAAAAAGCGTGGGATAAATCGCCATATCGAAAATCGACGCGACCAGCGAGAGCCAGGCTTCCTGAAATCCCCAGAAATTTCCCATGGCGCGGCGCACCCAGGCGTAGTAACCGCCTTCGAAGGGCAGCGCGCTCGACAGCTCGCCGATCATGAAGGCCGTGGGCAGGCTCCAGAGCAGGGGCGTGAGCAGCAGGATCAGAATCCCGCGTCCGTAGCCGGCGCCGTGCACAATGTCTTCCGTGCCATAGGTTCCGCCTGACACCATAAAGAAGGTGGCGGCGACCAGAGGCCACAGCGTGAGGCGGACAAACTTTTTCCGGTTGGGTACGGCGGCGGGAGGTTGGGGATTTTCGAGTTGTCGACGCGGGGCGCTAGCTGTTGCCAATTTCGATGGCTTCCTCCTCAAGCGACTCACTCTCAGCTACTCCGCAGCGGGCTGGCCGTGGTTACGAAAAACGTTGCTCGAGCTTTCTGGTTTGGTTAGATTCCAGAAATTCCGCTGGAGTTAGTTCGCAATGTAGAGATTACGGGAATTTCGCAGCGATGCAAGAAAAATGTGGAAATTCTTTCGAAAAGTTTTGTCAGGGAGGTCAGGGACGGAGGTAATGAAGCCCCCGGCGCCCCGCATGAGTGAACACCACGGGGGAGCACGGGGTCACACGGGGTAACCCGCTACTTTTCCCAACTGTCGCCATCAACCATGCGTTTGACTCCATCTCGCAGGCTCTTCCCATTGAAATTAATAAGCAGCCCGACTCCTATACCGCTCAATCGCATGTATGACAAGATCTGTGCCTGGTGCACCGGATGGATTGCCTCCACGCTCTTCACTTCGACGATAACCACGTTCTCGACGATCAGGTCGATGCAGTATCCAAGCTCAATCTTTTCCCCGTCGAACACCACTGGCAATCCAACTTGGCAGGCTACCGCGAATCCGCGCTTTCTCAATTCATGAGCGAGACAGGTCTGATAGGCACTCTCCAGCAACCCAGGTCCCAACACGGCGTGGACATGGAGCGCGGATGATACAACCGCCCCAGAAACCTGATTGACTCGAACTGGCTTCAGGCAAGAAACTCGCGCAGCCATCAGAACGGTCTATCACAAATCCGGAGGTTTACCCCGTGAGACCCGTGCTCCCCGTGGTAATTATTCTCTGCCCGTTCCCAATTCGAGACCCGTAAGCTAGACCTTCGCCCAAAGCTCGGCTCGCGGATCCTCTGGGTTCAACTTAGCCAGCTCGCGCAGCAGTTCCTTGGTGCGCTCGTCCCGCGGCATGGGCACGGTCACCGTGATCTCGACGATCTCATCCCCGCGCACTCCGTCCTTGGTAGCCGAAGGCACGCCCTTTTCGCGCAGGCGCAGCTTCTGCCCCGACTGCGTCCCCGGAGGAATCTTCAGCAGCGCCCGCCCATCGATGGTCGGAACCTCGATCTTCGCCCCCAGCGCTGCCTCGGTAGCGGCCACCGGCACCGTAAGGTAAATGTCATCCCCGTCGCGCCGGAAGATGGGATGCTCTCCGGTTCTGATGATCACATACAGGTCGCCAGGCGCGCCGCCGTGCGGTCCGGCGTTGCCTTTGCCAGCCAAGCGGATGCGCTGCCCATCGCGCGTTCCCGCCTTGATGCGAACTTCCAGCGGCTCGCTCCGCGTTACCGTGCCCTCGCCGTGGCAAGTCGAGCAGGTAGAAATATTCTTGCCCGTCCCATGGCACTGCGGGCACTGCACGTTGAACTTCATCCGCCCACCGGTCTGCGTGATCTGACCGGTTCCGTCGCACTCCGGACATTTGCCCGGCGCCTCCGTATAACCCTGCCCGTGGCAGTTCGCGCAGGCGTCCTGGCGCGAAATGTTGAGCCGCATTACGCCTCCGCGGATCGCCGTCCAGAACGGCACGTTGACCTGATATTCCAGGTCGGTACCGGGTATCGGTCCACTTTCCGGAACAGCCGCGCCGCGTCCCCCTCCAAA
This sequence comes from uncultured Acidobacteriaceae bacterium, assembly GCA_963832755.1. Taxonomy (GTDB): domain Bacteria; phylum Acidobacteriota; class Terriglobia; order Terriglobales; family Acidobacteriaceae; genus Sulfotelmatobacter. Next base: position 724,278 of record CAWHVM010000002.1, read on the forward strand.
CATGCTGGAAAAAATGTCGCGAAAGCTGCCGCCGCCCGTGCCCGCGCCGCTCCGGCCGGAGCGGCGGGCATTGTCCGCCAGATCGGAGAAATCGAATCCGCCAAAATCGAAGGGAACACCCTCGCTGCCCGGCTGCCTTCCACCCTGTCCCGGAAATCCTTCGACCCCTCCGCCGCCGGTACCGCCGCCACGCGCGTAGGCTTCCGCCACCGCCGGATCAATGTTGTCGGAGTAGAAGCCGACCTGATCGTAAATCTTCCGCTTTTTGGGATCGCTGAGAACGTCGTTGGCCTCGGAGAGTGTCTTGAACTTCTCCTCCGCCGACTTGTCCCCAGGATTAACGTCAGGATGGTACTTGCGCGCCAGCTTGCGAAACGCCTTGCGAATGTCCTCGGCCGAGGCGGACTTCTTCACCCCGAGGATTTCGTAATAGTCTTTTTTGGAAGTGGTCGCCATTTAGAGTCCTAGTGCGGCGGCGGAATTACCGGCCGGTCCAGCGGCCTATCCGCCCATTTCCCGACGGCATCCCTTACATCGACGCGCATGGTCGAAATCAGATTTCCTGTGCACTCTTCAGGAAGGGAGCAACCTTCCACCCACATAACCTCGCCGGTCACGGAGTCGGCCACTTGCACCACGAACCTGTTGCTTAGGCGTCGTTCCAATGCTGCCACGCATGAGTTCCGCTTCGAGCTAAAGAAACCGTATAGCACGGTTGTTTCAGCCTCGTCGCCAGTCCTGCTTTTCGCGAAATCCCGGGCGAGCTGGGCACACCGAACGTTTTGGGCGAAGCGCAAATCGTCGCGCTGGCGTTTGTAGTAGCCGTATCCCAACCAGGCTCCCCCAGCAAGGAGCAGAAGAACGCCCACTCTCGCCGCCGCCATCCCGCTTGTCCGCTTCAGTCTCCGGCGTACGGAGCCTTTTTCATATGCTGGGATCTGGGATTGGATGATCGCCGCAGGAGCGCTCGACAATGGCCTGCCGCAACTGGCGCAAAACTTGTCGCTTCCTCGGAGATCTGCGCCGCAGCCGGAACAGTTGGTCATAAGCTGTGCTAGGCTGCCTGTTCCTCAATCTCGCACTCATACCCCGGATGCTCTGCTTTGTAATCCTCTACGAATTTCTCCGCCTCAGACCGTGTGTAGAAGTTCGCGGGATTAGCTCTTTGCCCGCTCGCCACGGCGGTCGGCCAAGCCATGATCTTGAACAGTGTTCTCTCCATTTAACCTCCTTCGCTGCTGTCGGTTGTCGCATCGATTCAGATTTGCTGGGCGATCTTTCGCTTTAGTTCGGCAGCCGGTGCTTCTCTTCTTGTAACACAACAATCGGTCCGGACTTCGGCGCGTCCACGTAAACCGGCACCTCGCGCGCCCCAGTCGGAGTCGCTACCAGAACTTCCCACTGATTTTCATCCTCGGCGAGATTAAGAAAATACGTCTGCTCATGAACCTGGAAATCCATCACCCACCCCCGCTTTCTGATCGGCCCCCACAAACGGATGACGCGGGCAAAGCTGCCCGCGCCATCCCAATTCAAGCTAGAAGCTAGAAGCTGACTTACTTCTTTTCTTCTACATCCACGTACTCGGCGTCAATCACGCCTTCGTCCTTCTTCTGACCGCCGCCATTCGCGCCCGCTCCAGCTCCGTCCGTCGGAGCAGCACCGCCCGGCCCGCCCGCTGCCGGCGCCTTCGCCTGCGCTGCCTTGTACATCTCTTCGGCCAGCTTGTGCGAAGCCTTGGTCAGGGTCTCGCGTGCCTTATCCATCTGCGCCTTGTCATTCGACTCCAGCGCCTTCTTGGCATCAGCCAGCGCGTTCTCCACGTCGCCGCGCTCCGAACCGGAGATCTTGTCCCCGTTGTCGCGCAGCATCTTCTCGACGCTGTAAACCATGCTGTCGAGCTGGTTCTTGGCCTCGATTGCCTCGCGCTGCGACTTATCCTCGGCCGAGTGCGCGTCCGCTTCCTTGGCCATGCGCTCGACTTCTTCCTTCGACAGTCCCGAAGACGACGTAATCGTAATCTTCTGATCCTTCCCGGTGGCCGTATCTTTCGCAGTCACGTTCAGGATGCCGTTGGCGTCAATGTCGAACGTCACCTCAATCTGCGGCACGCCGCGCGGAGCCGTCGGAATCCCGGTCAAGTGGAACTTGCCCAGAGTCCGGTTCTGCGCCGCCATCGGACGCTCGCCCTGCAGCACATGCACCTCAACCGAGGTCTGATTATCGGCCGCAGTCGAGAACGTCTCCGTCTTCTTGGTCGGAATCGTCGTGTTCCGCGGAATCATCGGCGTAGCCACGCCGCCCAAAGTCTCAATCGACAACGACAGCGGAGTCACGTCCAGCAGCAGCAGGTCTTTCACCTCGCCGCCGAGCACGCCGCCCTGAATCGCCGCGCCGATTGCCACGACTTCATCCGGATTCACTCCCTTGTGCCCTTCGCGCCCGAACAACTCCTTCACCAGCGCCTGAATCCGAGGCATGCGCGTCTGCCCGCCGACCAGCACCACTTCCTGTATCTTGCTCGCATCCACGCCCGCATCCTTCATGCACTGTTTGCACGGACCCACCGAGCGCTGAATGATGTCTTCCACCATCCCTTCGAGCTTGGCCCGCGTCAGCTTCTTCACCAGATGCTTCGGCCCGCTGGCATCCGCCGTAATGAACGGCAGGTTGATCTCGGTCTCCATCGTCGTCGAAAGCTCAATCTTTGCCCGCTCGGCCGCATCGCGCAGCCGCTGCAAAGCCATCTCGTTGCCCTTGGCGCGCAGGTCGAGTCCTTCATCCTTCTTGAACTCATCAATCAGCCAATCCACCAGCCGCTGGTCGATGTTGTCCCCGCCGAGGTGCGTATCGCCATTAGTCGCCTTCACCTCGATCACGCCCTCGCCCACTTCCAGAATCGAAATGTCGAAAGTCCCGCCGCCGAAGTCGTAAACCGCAATCAACTCGTCTTTAGTTTTGTCGAGACCATACGCCAGCGCCGCCGCCGTAGGCTCGTTGATAATGCGCTTCACATCGAGCCCGGCAATCTGCCCGGCATCTTTCGTGGCCTGCCGCTGCGCGTCGTTAAAGTAGGCCGGCACAGTGATCACCGCCTCGGTCACCTTCTCGCCGAGATAGTCTTCCGCCGCCTTCTTCAGCTTCTGCAAAATCAGCGCCGAAATCTGCGGAGGCGTGTACTCCTTGCCCTGCGCCAGCACCGCCACATGGTCGCCCGACTTCACCACCTTATATGGGACCATCTTGATCTCTTCCTGCACCTCGTCATAGCGCCGCCCCATAAAGCGCTTGATCGAATAAATCGTGTTCTCCGGATTGGTAATCGCCTGCCGCTTCGCGACCTGCCCCACCAGCCGTTCCCCAGTCTTGGTAAACCCCACCACGGACGGAGTAGTCCGCCCTCCTTCTTCATTAGCGATCACTTTGGGCTCGCCGCCCTCCATCACCGCCACGCAAGAATTGGTGGTTCCAAGGTCAATTCCAATAATCTTGGCCATAATTTTTCTCCTCTAAACCTTTTGGAGCCGTTTTGCGGCCCTGCGAATCAAATAAGTGCTTTGGAATCAATGCGCTTATGATTGCCAGCGCTCCCATCCTAAGACCTGAGTGGGATGTTGTCAAGGTTTAGATGCGATTGCTGAGGAGGAAGTTGCGGACAATGGGAGGGATCGTGTGGGGACGGCCGCCCTCGGCCGTCCATGCCGAGCACCGGTCGGCTTGCTCTTGCTTCCGGCGCTCAACGTGAGCCGCGTCGCTCTCACAATGGCCCCAGCTAACCTCGGAGAAGAGGGTGACTGCGAGAGGGCCGCACGAGCGATTCTGCGCTATACTCTCGGCGTCTCCCGATACGGGGCGAGGGTAATGTGAAACACTATATCTCCCTGTCGCTAATCGCGCTGCTTCTGTGCTGCCTAACGCCGTCCCTCCTCTCGCAGAATCCGCAACCGATGAATAATGGCGAGCAGCTTCTCTCGTGCGGCGATTGGGCAAAGCTCTCGACGAGAATCGACACCCCCGAAGACCTGGATAGGTGGCTCAGTGCGAGGCAAAGCAATGGCCTCGCGACGAATGACCCGGCCCAAGTTGTGGAGACCGCTAAACTGCCCTACTTGCGCGGCTTGCAATACGGTTACCTCTCCGCCTTCGAGGATAGCTACAGGGCCGTGCACTCCGGATATGGCTACAGGTTGCGCTTGGAACCAAGCGAAGACCCCGACAACGAACTGCCTCCGACGTGGAGCACCTCGTTCCTTCCCCGCCCCGCCATGCCATTGGCCAACTTCGTGAGTGCGATAGACGCTTTTTGCGGCAGCCCCGACAACGCGCACAAGGACGTGGCGGAAGCCGTAGTCACCGTGCTCAACCAAGAGGATGCTTGGGCCGATAGGATCGGGCAGGAAGGGAGAAACGCATTGTTCGTCGGTTTCGGATGCTCACAGTACCGCGAACATCCGAGAACTTCATTTGTCGATGGCTACAGGGACGGTCAGCGTATGTTCTGGATGCTCCTAAGAAAGGCAGGACTGCCAGACAGGATTCCCGCATGGAGGGACCTCCTGGCAGGGCTTAACACTCATCAGTTTGAACTTCCGGCCGGCAAAAATCTGAGCTCGGCAATCCACGACTTCTGCGCGGACGCAAAGAACAAGGACATAACTTTTGTGTTTGCGGCCAAGATAGCTGCGCTGCAGGCCCGCCGCGAGAATGAAGCCGCTGACTCACTCCTCAAACCTTACTACTGCAGCGACCTACCGGCAGTGTGGGCAAATGGGTGGCAGATGAAGGGCCAGACATGCCTGGGAGTGATTGTGTTTCTAGCGACCAAGCCAGCGCTGGAGAAGCCGCTCAGCTACATGGTTGGCATTATCAACGCCTCGCAGAGTAATGTTGAGGTTGACTGGCCGCAATGGTCTTTAGTTTGGAAGGACAAGAAGGAAGACAAGCTTAACCCCGCGCTTGACCCAGATCGGGTTGCCCACTCTATCGAGCGACGCTCGACCATCGCAGCATCCCTTGCAGCCTTCGGGGCTTCGATGTCGGCGAACACACCGCAAAAGGCCGTCATAACCGGGCCGCAGGGCACCAGCACCGTGGCTATCTACCCGCAGCCGGGTCAGGCTGCCGCCGCCGCGTCGCAGGCTGCCGCCATGACCGCAAGACCCGGAATGGAGCTTGCGAGCACGCTCTCCGATTCGTCTCTGCGGCGGACCACGCTGTTTCCTGGCAAAGAAACCGGCGGCAGAATGGTGTATTTTGGAAAGCCGAAAAATAACGCAGAACTATCAATAGAAGTGCGCATACCCGGCCTGCCGAAGTTCTCGATCCCGGTGAGCGATGTCACCCATCAGTGAATCAGGCTAGGCGGCGCCAGTAACTGCATCCTCTTCGACGAACGCAAGCTTTCCGTCCACGACCTTCCACAGGCCGTACTGCGGGTTCATGCTCATCACGTAGACGTCAGTGTGTCCCGTGAATATCTCCAGAGCATAACTTTCTGCCTTCATCTGGTCAGCGAACGCATTTACAAGTGGCCCCTGACGGCGCTGTCTAGTGAAATTAGCAACGACGAATGCATTCTCTGGATTGTTCCGGTCGATCCCTCCCGCCAACATCTTGTCTAAGATTGCCCGCCGAACCTGCTGAGAGTTCATGTTTCCTTCATACTCCAGGCATTTCCTTCCCAATCTTAACCGAGGGGCCTGCACGAAGCGCGCGCACCAAGCTTCGCGTCTGTTGACAATTGTGGTCCCGGCCCATGGCTTCGCACACCTTGCGAAGCGTGGGATTCCACGGTCCCATCCCTCTGGGGCTTTTGTTGATTCACCACTCTCTTCCCCGTACCCTTAAACCAAGGGAGCCAACCATGACCATCGAAATCCGCGACGCATCCTTGGCGGCCAGAATCCAAAAGCAACTCCAAGCCACCGGCTCCAGCAGCACCGAGGAAGTGCTGCTCCGCCTGCTCGACACGCAGGAAGAACAGGACCGCTGGCTCATGGAAGTTCGGCTTGCAAGAGAGGAAAAACCGCGCTAGGGTTATAGCCATATGAGCGATCTGCGAAGCCAGATCAACAGCCTCTCCGCCGCGGAGAAGGCAGAACTGCTCGATAAGCTCTGGGAAAGCCTGGAAGCGGACTCCGCCTCGCTGACGGACGGTCAACGGGCGGAGCTTGATTACCGCATCGCCCGGCACGAGCAAAACCCCTCCGATGTCATCCCGTGGCAGCAAGTCAGGGCGGGCCTGTTTAAGAAGCCGTGACGCTCCCGGTTGTCTGGACTCCCGAGGCAAATGAGGATTTGCTCGAAGCGCGCGCGTGGTATGACAACATCCGCCCAGAGCTTGGGGAGCGTTTCGCCGCGGCCGTCGACGCCACAGTTGGGGCAGTCGCGGAACATCCTTTGCAATTCGCGGTCGTCTATCGGAAGCGCCGACGCGCAGGCGTGCACCGTTTTCCATACAGCATATTCTTCGAAGCTCAGGAGCAGCAGATTGTGGTAATCGCCTGCTTCCACGGCAGGCGCAATCCGCGACGCTGGCAATCGCGATAGCAGAAGCCAGCCATGACCATCGAAATCCGCGGCGCATCCTTGCAGGCTAGAATCCGAAAGCAACTCCAAGCCACTGGCTCCAGCAGCGTCGAGGAAGTGCCGCTCCGCCTGCTCGAATCTTAACCTCGCATTGACCCGCCCGGTATAATCACTCCATGGCTGACCATGTCATCCACATTTCGGAGGAGGAAGCGGCTAGCGATTTTGGCAAGCTGCTGGAACAGGTGCGCGCCGGCGCAGAGGTCGTGATCGAGAGCGACAAGCTGCCCATCGCCGTGGTCCGTCCCGCCGAACCCCATGTCCGATTGCTCTCCGAGTCTCTGCGTCTGGCCAGGGAGCACGCTTCAACGGCCACCATGGACGCGGACTTCGCCCGCGATGTTGAAGCCGCAATCAACAGTCATCGAGAGCCGCTAGACCCGCCGGCATGGGACTGATCCTCGACTCCAGCGTAGTGATCGCCGCAGAAAGGCGCGGCGACACAGTCGAGCGACTGATCGAGAAAATCATAACCAAGACGGGCGATCAGGAAGCTGCGCTCAGCGCGATCGGCCTGACGGAACTCGTCCACGGAATCTATCGCGCGCAGACGGCAGAGACACGGCTCCGCCGCGAATCGTTCATCCGCGAACTGCTGGCCGACCTAACGGTATATCCGTTCACGAAAGAAACGGCACTGTTGGCCGGCAAACTCGATGGGGAGCAGCAAAGCCGGGGTGTGGTGATTCCTTTCGGAGATTTGCTGATCGGAGCCACGGCACTATCGCTCGGCTACAAGGTGTTGACCGGCAATCTGCGTCATTTCCAGAAGATTCCGGGACTGTCAGTGATCCAGTTCTAGAGGCCCGAAATGCCCATGAAACCCCCGCCGCATCCCGGCGACCTGATAAGAACCGAAGTCATCGAAGCTCTCGGCCTCTCCGTGTCGAAGGCGGCGGAGATCCTGCAAGTGCGCCGCGCTGCGCTCTCCGACCTTCTCCACGGCAAGGCCTCCCTGACGCCGGAAATAGCCCTGCGCATAGAAAAGGCGTTCGGCCCCGACATGGATCACCTTCTGCGCATGCAGCTCGCCTACGACGTGGCGAAAACGCGGGAGCGCGCGCGGAGCATCCCGATCAAACGCTATGTCCCGGCCTGATGGTTCATCTTTGCGCCAGCCGACTTTTTCCACAAACTCCATGTGACATCTAACCTTGTCGTCCACAGCCCCGACGGCCCATGATGATGGCGGAGACAGTGCACGCAGCGCATTTTTGATCACTTCGGGCCGATCTAAGTCGTTAGCAATCAAGATTTTGCCCGCAAGTTATTGATTCCAAGAGATTATTTCGCAATTTCCCGCTAACACCATGATTCCAATATACCGAGGGGGAGGGGGGTATACTTCCTAACGAAAAAGTAACGATCGATTTTCCCGAAGCAGGAAGGAAATATTTCAGAGGACTGATATCACTCCGGAATTCGCGCGGAATCCGGCTTCCTTGGAGTACTCGATCTGCTAAAGGTTGCGAAGCACGGCAAGGGCAATAACATATATCCGATTCGATTTCACTATATTCCGCCTCACAGGAAACGCAGGAGCGGCTCCAACGGAAAATAGAAATGGAAAGAGGAGCGCCTCGAAGAGCTTCCGGTTCCCAAAATCCTTGCATTGTCAAGCCCACGGTGTACAATCGGCGGCGACCCAGGGGTGACGATTCCGCAAAACGCCTATCTTCAAGATAGGCCGATTACTCTTCAAGGAGAGAAACGAATGCCAGACCTGAATGTGGTGCCAAGGGATCTTAGCAGCCTTCCGCAGGAACTTAGGATCGCCCAGGAAGCCATCCACCTGCCCGAAGTTCAGGCTATGCTGCAAAAGCTGTCCACCTATAATCTGGGCATCTGCATGCCACATGTGCACGATGACCGCACGGGAGAATTCCTGCCGCGCCCCAAGGACGTAATCCAGGTCGAGACCGATCTGGAAGTGTCATTCCAGCCAGCGCATGATGTGCTCGACCATCCGGAAACGCATTTGCCGGTAGGTTGGGTATGGCAAGAGGAGCAAGCGCAGCCTATGTGGGCCATGGCTTGCGTGACGCATCCCAATGACACCATGCACTACATGACGAACGATGCGAAGAAGCCAAAGAAGAAGGGGACCGCGAAAAAGGGGACCGGCAAAGGCGGAAAGAAAAAAAAGTAGCCCGGACAAATTGATTCTGTTGCACATGGGCGCAAATCAAGACTGAGGCTGCCCCGCTTCGGAAACCCTGAAGGCTGGGGCATCCTCACTATGGTGGTGCCGGCAGGCTCGCTTCGCGACGGCTAACTCCGCTCAGGGCGACAGGCATCTGAGGGCAGAGCCCGCTCTAGTACAATATCCCCGTGAGCCACGCCGTTCGCATTGGAATCCTAGGCGACTTCAATCCCGAATTCCGTTCCCACCTCGCAACCCCAGACTCCCTGCAACACGCCGCCCACAAGCTCGAACTGAACGTCGAATCCGAGTGGATCCCCACGCCCTCGCTGGCCGCGAACGCAGAGAAAACTCTCGAAAGTTTCGACGGCCTGCTGGCCTCGCCGGGCAGCCCCTACAAAAGTTTCGACGGCATGCTCAAAGGCATCGAGTTCGCCCGCCGCCGCGACTGGCCCTTCCTCGGCACCTGCGGGGGTTTTCAGTACGCTCTAATCGAGTTCGCCCGCAACGTTCTCGGCATAGCGGATGCCGACAGCGCCGAAAACAATTCCGGCTCGAAAAACATCGTGATCTATCCCGTAGCCTGCGCCGTAACCGGACGCAAAGGCGGCGAACCAAAGTTACACGGCAAGGTGCCCGAGATCCGCCTCCGCCCCGGCTCCTACCTGCAGTCGTTCTACGGCAAGGGCAAAGAAGTCGTGACCGAGGAATTCTTCTGCAACTTCGAGGTCAATCCCGAATACGAATGGGCCGCCATGGAGGCCGGTTTTCCCGTAGTAGCGCGCGGCGCCCAAGGCGAAATCCGCGCCATCGAATCGCCCACCCATCGCTTCTTTGTCGCCACACTCTTCCAGCCGCAACTATCCTCGACCGAAAAGAATCCCCATCCCGTAATCCTGGCTTTCGTGCAGGCCGCAGCCGACTGGGGTCGCAAAAAGCTGGACGACAGCGTCCTGGAATAGGAGCTTTTCACCACAGAGACACAGAGGCACAGAGAAAATCTTTAATAATCCTCTGCTCTTCCTTATGTTTTCCGTTGCCTTTCTCTTGTCTTCTCTGTGTCTCTGTGGTGAAAAGCTCGCCATCCCCGACGCCCAGTAACCATTACCAAAGATTCCCTAATCCACCAAAAATCCCTAAAGCCTGCCGCCGCGCCGCCGATCTGCTTTTCATATGGTGAACTCCATCAGCAGTACCCAAGCCAGCCATGCCAGCGAAGCCGTGAAAGCGGCAGCCCCCAAGCCTCAGCCACAGCCACAGCAGACACAGCAAAGGAGCAGTCCGTTACCCTCGGACTCTGTCACGCTGAAGAGCACGGGCGGCGCCAACCAAACCGGCGACAACAAATAACCCCACTAACCTTAACCCCTCGGGTTGAACCACCGAAAGATGGAGCGACGAGCCACGGCCCGTTCTCCATCTTTCTTTTTTTTCTAGAAGCGCGGTAAGTAGAGAGTTCTACACCGCTTTCACAAACCGCAGCGATGCCGAGTTCATGCAATACCGCAGACCCGTCGGATGCGGGCCATCGTTGAATACGTGTCCCAGGTGTGCGTCGCATTCTTTGCAGGAAACCGCGATCCGCTCCATGCCCAGCGTGACATCACTGATCTCCCGCACATTTTCCTGCGCGATCGGCGCCCAGAAGCTGGGCCAGCCGGTGCCTGAATCAAACTTGGTCGACGAACTGAACAGCGCGTTGTCACAGCAGATGCAGCGGTAAATCCCCTTGTCGTGCAGGTTCCAATATTTTCCTGTGTAGGCGAACTCGGTATCGGCGTGCCGCGTGATCTCAAACGCTCCCGCGGGAAGCTGCTTGCGCCACTCTTCGTCGGTCTTCACCACCTTTGCAATCTTCACCTTCGCCAAACGCTTGCCGTCGTCCGAAAACTGCACAATGGTCACTTCCCCCGGCTCCGATTTCACCGCCGCAATCACGTGCGGCTGCCGCCAGTGCCAAATCAGCGCGCCCCCCAGCACCGCTCCCGCGCCCGCGAGAAACACCCGCCGTGAAGACGCATTGCCTTCTTCCTTACCGCGATCCAAGTCAAACATGACTCCTCCACCGTTCCGAGTTCCCAGTTTTCAGCAAGAACCTTTGCCCTACGACTGAGAACTGGGAACTGAGAACTGCTACTTCCCGCTATACAACTCCGGAAACTCCTTCTTCAAATTTGCCACCTTCGGCGCATCGTTAAACATGATGTAAGTATCCATCGGATGCAGCGCCGCATAGTTCTGGTGATAACCCTCCGCCGGATAAAACGCCTGCAGCGCCACCACCTGCGTCACAATCTTGTGGGGATAAACCTTGGCCTGATCCAGCTGCGCAACGTAAGCCTCGGCAATCCGCTTCTGCTCCTCATTCCCATAAAAAATCACCGACCGGTATTGCGTGCCTTCATCCGGCCCTTGCCGGTTCAACTCCGTAGGATCGTGCGCCACCGAGAAGAACACCCGCAGCAACTCTCCATAAGTAACCTGCGACGGATCGTAAACAATCTGCACTGACTCGGCATGTCCAGTCGAGCCGCTGCTAACCGTCTCATAATCCGGATTCTTCATCTTGCCGCCCGAATATCCCGAGGTCGCCGTGATGACGCCCTTCACATGCTGAAACACGGCCTGAACGCCCCAGAAGCATCCCCCGGCAAAAACCGCCTTCTCTTTTGCCGGCGCCGTCGGCTTGCTCTCGTCCACCGTTGGACCCGGCACCGCAACCCCACTCCCAGCCACGCAAGCGAGCGTTCCCGCCAGCACCGTCAGAATCATCGCCAACATCCGAACCGAAACTCTAGACATAACCCCCTCCCGACTCAATCATTCATCCCCACCATTAGAGTTACGAACCCAAAGGAAGTTTCGGATGTCCCCGCACAACGAACGTGGGAACAGCCGCTTCGGCTGCCCAGCCGAGCGCAGCAGTGTGGGGACGGGCGCCTCGCTTAGCCTGCCCTGAGCGAAGCCGGAGGGTCCAGTCGAGCGCAGCGAGGCGACTCTGCCACCGGCCCACGCCTCCGGTATACAATGTGCGCTGCTTCACAGCTCAACAAGAAATCCTAAGAAACCAAGCCGGTTAGTACAGGAGCGATACAGCCAATGATAAAACCGAAGAACGTCCTAGCCCTAATCGTAGTAGCACTCCTACTAGCTCTCTCTCATCCCTCACACCTAGCAGCGCAAGAACCGGACAAGTCAGAAAAATCAGAGAAGGAATCGCAATCCGAAGCCAAGCCTGCTCCCGAGCCCAAAGAAGAATCCTCCGTAACCGAGCACACCATCAAAATCGGCGGCCAGACCATCGCCTACAAGGCAACCGCTTCCACCACGCTAATCAAAGACGACAAAGGCGAACCCACGGCCAGCATCTTCACCATCGCCTATATCCGCAGCAACGTCAAAGACATCAGCCAGCGCCCCATCGCCTTCCTCTACAACGGAGGTCCCGGCTCTTCCTCCATCTGGCTGCACATGGGCGCATTCGGTCCGCGCCGCGTCGTCACTACTGACGCCGGCCCCACCCCGCCGCCGCCGTTCAAACTGGTCGACAACGCCGACTGCCTGCTCGACAAAACCGATCTGGTCTTCGTCGATCCCGTAGGTACCGGCTTCAGCCGCGCCGTAGGCAAAGCCAAAGACAAAGACTTCTGGGGCATCGATCAGGACGTCAAATCCCTCGCCCAGCTCATCGCCACCTACGTTAGCCGCAACGGCCGCTGGAACTCCCCTAAATTCCTGATCGGCGAAAGCTACGGCACTTTCCGCTCCGCCGCGCTCGGTGATTATCTTCAGAACCACAACGGAATGTATTTCAACGGTATCGTCCTGATCTCCTCAGTCCTCGATCTCAGCACGCTCTCTTTCCCTCTCGGCAACGAGATGCCTTTCGTCTTCTATCTCCCCAGCTACGCCGCCAGCGCGTCTTTCAACAAAATGCTGAAGGACCCGCCCGCTGACCTCAATGCCTTCCTCACCGAGGCCCGCCAGTTCGCCTCCACCGAATACGCTGCAGCCTTGATGAAAGGCGCCAACCTCTCCGCCGCCGAAAAGGCAGATATGGCGAAAAAGCTCTCCCGCTTCACCGGCCTCAGCGAGGACTACCTCATCAAAGCCGATCTCCGCGTCAAGCTTTCCCAGTTCCGAGCCGAACTGCAGCGCGCCCGCGGACTCGCCACTGGCCGCTACGACGCCCGCTTCTCCGGGCCCGAACCCGATCCGCTCGCCGAATACGCCTCGAACGACCCGCAAAGCACCGCGGTCGAGGGAGCCTTCGTCGCCGCCTTCAACAGCTACGTCCGCGAAGAGCTGAAATTCGGCAAGGATCTAACCTACAACACCTCAGCCGACATCTCCGAGTGGGATTGGAAACGCACTGCGCCAGGCAGAAGAGGGGGCTTTCCCGGCGCCCCTAACGTCGAGCAGGATCTAGTCGATGCCCTCGTGACCAACATCCACCTCCACGTCGAAGTCGAGAACGGCATCTACGACCTGGCCACGCCATTCTTCGCCACCGAATACACTATGACGCACTTAGGCCTGCCCGAAAACTTGCAGAAGAATATCGGTCTGAAGTATTACGACGCCGGCCACATGATGTACTTACACGAAGCTGACCTCTCCAAGCTAAAGGCAAACGTGGCCGCGTTCCTGGACAACGCCACAAAGCAGTAGCCCGGCCAGGCGAGTGAATGATTATGTGGGGATCGCCGTCCGCCGCGTTGAGCATTGACTCGGTCGCACATACAGTCTTAGCATTCCTGCAAGCGTGGGGGTGAGTGCTATGCGAATCTTGATAGCCGGAGTCCTCTTCAGCAGCCTCGCCCTCCTGGCCCAGACTCAACAGATTCAGCAACCGGATTCACATCCCGCCTCGCCGGATGGCGGCGTGCGCGAGGTTTTGGAGAGTATCGCTGTTCCACCCATTCCGCACGCACCCTTTTTCGCTACGCTGGCGACCGAGTTCGTGAAGTATTCTGCCGACGGCACCACCATGACGTTCGTCAACGAGCGGCACATGGCGCGCGACGCGCAAGGACGCATTTACCAGGAACGCTGGTATCTGGTGCCCAGAAACAGCAAGGTCAAGTCCACGATGAACTGGATTCAGCTCATGGACCCGAAGCAGCGCACACTCTACAACTGCAGCACCGAGAAACACATCTGCGATCTGCTGGTCTACGATCCGGCCAGCGACCTCGCGGCTGCCTCGCCGCGCAAAGGCGCTTCGGGCCCGCTGCCGAACGGGGAAGGAAATGCAGCTTGGGAGGATCTGGGAACCAGGAACATCGCCGGAATAGACACCATCGGCACGCGGGAAACGACGATCAAGAATGCCGGGACGATGGGGAACGATCAACCTCTCACCTATATGAGCGAATACTGGCATTCCGAACAGCTTGGAATCAATCTGCTCTCGATTCGCTCGAGTCCGTTTTTTGGAAAGCAGACCTTCACGATCACGGAGATAAGCGTCGGCGATCCCGATACGCAACTATTCGATCTTCCGTCGGGCTACAAAGTAAACGATCAGCGAAAGAATCGGCCGATTTCGCATTAGATTTAGCAGTCCCAGAAGCGGGCGGGTGAAAAGTTTCTGAGGCTGGCCTGACCCTCGGCGGATCTAATTTTCGAGGTGCTACATGCAATTGAAACCCTTCCTGCTGGACATGTGGCTGGACAGCTATGAGCACGACATCGAATTCAACCTGGCCTCAAGCGAGGGACCGCGCTGGACCCTGAATGAGATCCTCAGCCACGCTGGCGAGGAGGAGCGGCAGCGCTTCCTGAATCACACGTTGCACTATAGCCGCCCATCTGGGGCCGATGGTCTACGAGCAGCCATCGCCGAAATGCAGGATGTTGATATCGACGCCGTTCAAGTCGTGACCGGCGCCTCGGAGGCCCTGCTTATTCTCTTTTGGCTGGCGGCGGAAGCGGGAGCCAACGTTGTTCTGCCTCGACCGGGCTATCCGCCGTTTTCCGCGCTGCCCGAATCGCTTGGGATCGAGACTCGCTACTACGGTGTGCGGAAGGAAAACGGCTTCCGTTTCGATCTCCAGGAGATCAAGCGACTGGCGAATCGGAATACCAAGTTGATTCTGATCAACAGTCCTCACAATCCCACTGGCGCTACGATCAGCGATGCGGAACTCGACGACTTGCACGAGTTCACGGCGTCTCGCGAAATTCAACTTGTCAGCGATGAGGTCTACCACCCTATCTATCATCCTATGAACGGCGGACAGGCGACGAAATCGGCTTCCCGCCTGCCCCATGCGACCGTGATCCATGATTTCTCGAAGGCTTTTCCTTTATCCGGAGTGCGAACAGGTTGGATGATCGAGCACGATGCCAAGCGCCGCGAGCTCTACTGGAATGCGCGCACCGTTTTTTCCATTTCCAACAATACTGCCGGAGAAATGCTGGCGGAGATTGCAATGCGCCGCCGGGATATCGTCCTGGGGAGAACGCAGGGAACCGCAACCCGGAATCTTCGGCAGCTTGCCGCCTTCATGTCGGAGCATCGCGAGACGTTGGGCTGGATTCCTCCTCGTGGCGGAGTGACCGCTTTCCCGTGGCTCATCAGCGGAGAGAACAGCCGCCCCTTTTGCCAGGCGGCTGCGGAACAGGGCATCCTGCTCGCGCCCGGGGATTGTTGGGATGCGCCTTCGCATTTCCGCCTTGGGTTCGCGGCGATGGCCGACAAATTTCCCGAAGCGCTGGACCGGCTGGGGGAATTTGTTAAGAACTGGTCAGCCGCGAGCGTGACAAAGGCGTAGCGAAATCTTTGAATGCTCATACCGACTAGATGAGATGGGTCAGCAGCAGCAGAGCGTAGAGGCTTAGCAGGGCTACCGTGGGCCCCCCCCAGATCATTAGCGTGCACTTCCAACCCAGGGAGCGGGCCACCTCGCGCTGGCTGCGCCAGGAAACCAGGAAGGTCGGGTTGTTCTTGCCTTTCATCAGCACTACTGGCGGATTTGGATCGAAGTCTGCAGGCGCGGGCCGGGTTGTGCTGTTAGCGGCGCTGCCGTTTGAGGATCCGTTTGGATCGTTGCTGGCTGCGAGCGCCGAGGCCGTGACTCCGGCGGCATCCCAGGCTGCGGGATTCGCGATGCCGGCTTTCATCAGCGCTGCGGCGATTTTCTGCTGCTGGGTCATATCTGCGGTTTTGGTAGGGCCGGTATCTGGAGAGAGTTGGATTACGCGAGTTGATGCCGAGGAGATTGCTTTGTCATAAATCGAATCGTACTTGGGATCGTGTTGAAGGCCGCCGGTCAGGACGCCGCTGAAGACGTTGCTGTCTCCCATCCCGGGCAACAACGCGGCTCGTATTCTTGAAGGATCCAAGGAAAACCTCAGCGCATTGCCGACGAATAACGCCGAGGTTTCAGGATCATGAATGGGCTCGGGGGTGAGTTCGAGGCCGGGATTTTCGTCGAGCGTGCCGAGCAGGAAGAGCGCGTTCTTGGGCTTGATGCAGGACTCTTCGACTTTGATTTTATTGGTGGTGCTTACGCTGTGGCGCAGCAGAAAATCGCGCACGTTCGGCGGCGCTTCTTCTTTCATGGTGAAGAATGAGTCGCAGAATTCTTCCTGAAAGTCGCGGTGCAGGTCGAGATCTGCGCCGCGCGGGTCGACCATGATCTTGGCCGTGTTGTCGTCCAGAAAAAACGGCACGTGCATGCACTCGGCGGCAACCTTCACCCATTGCTTGTTCTTGCCGGACTGCTTCCACTCCCAGACGAAGGTGCGGTAGCAGTAGCACGGGCGGTTGGTGATGGGGGCGGCCATGGTGTAGGGTCCGACGGCGAGGCCGCTGAGTTCGACCATACCCATGGGTGCGCTGCGAACTTTGGAAAGCGGCGTGTCGAGGATCAGATGACGGCGCTGCAAGAGGCGGAAGCCACGGAAGAATAGATAGAGGCCGGCGCAGATTCCGATGGCGCAATAGAAGATGAACCCGCCCGGATTCGAGGAACGCATTAGCAGAGTGGTTGGAATCAAGATGGGATCCGTTGGGCTGGATTCAGGGCACGCCCTGTATCGAGGCTAGCGTGGCGGGGTTGCGGCTGGCAGCAGAAAAGGGTGGAGTGGGCTTACGTTGGTAATGAGCTTCAGTTGCATCGTGGTCGCCAAAATCTTTACCATAGAGGGCACGGGATCACACAGGGTAGACCTTTATTCGCTCCTGGACCCACCAGCAACCTTACGACGGCTGGTGGCGTCGTTTCAGTAACACATAGGCTGCGGTGAGCACGGCTAGGAAAGTGAGTCCGCCGATGGCGTTTATGCGGGTGGCGAATAGAGTGTGGAGAACGGTGGCTGACGCCAGAACGAAGCCTAACAGCGATCCCCAGATTCCTAGCGGGGAGCGCATCGGCATGGCGGCTAACTGTTGGGGATTGAGACGCCGGCGGAAGCTTATGTGGGCTGCCAGAGAAACAACCCAGGAAAAAATTAGGCCGGAGAATGCGGCTCCCATGATGTAGACGAAGGCGTCTTTCGGGGCCCAGTTTTCTATAATGAGCGCGGTTACGATTCCGTAGGAGGAGACCAGCACGGCGAGACGTGGTGAGCCCGAAGCGTTTAGTTTTCCCAGGCTGGCTGGGGCCCATCCGGTGCGCCCCATGGAAAACAGCAGCCGTGAGGCTACGTAGAGTTTGGCGTTGGCTCCGGAGAGCGCGGCGGTGAGGACTACGAAGTTCATGAAGTAGGCGGCTGCGGGAATGTGAGCGAGGCGAAGCACGCTGACGAAGGGGCTTTCGGAGACGCCGGTGTGGTTCCAGGGCATAACGCCGGCCAGCACGGTGATGGCGCCGAGGTAAATACCGGCTAAAAGGAAGATGGTGAGGCGCGTGGCGCGGGGGATGTCTTTCGAGGAGCGCGATTCGCCGGTGGTGACGGCCAGCATCTCGATGCCGCCGAAAGCGTAGATAGCCCAGAACACCGCGAGCAAAGGCGCGATTGGGCCTTTGGGCAGGAATCCGCCGTGAGCGGTGTATTGCGGGGTTACTCGGCCGCTGGCCAGCAATGCTGCGCCGGCAAGGATGAAGGCTATGATCGTGGCGAGCTTGATCATGGAGAACCAGAACTCGAAGCGTCCGTAGGAACCTACGCTGCGCAGATTGACCAGAAGCAGCAGAGCGGAGAATACGACGACCCACACTTCGCCGGGCACGGCGGGGAACCAGTAGCCCATGTAGGTGGCAGAGGCGGTGAGTTCGGCTCCGATGGAGAAGGCGATGGCGGCCCAGTAGGCGGCGCGGGCGAGAAATCCCACGTATGGGTTGAGATAGAGTTCGCCGTAGAGCCCGAATGATCCGGCGGCGGGATGCATGCTGGCCAGTTCGCCGAGGGCCATAGCGACTGTGTAAGCGATGAAAGTCGCGATGACGTAACTGAGGATGACGCTGGGGCCAGCGTCTTCGAGGGCAGCGGCTGAGCCGAGCAGCAGGCCGGTGCCGATGGAGCCGCCTACGGCGACCATGGTCATTTGTCCGGCGGTTAGCTGGTGGTGGAGACCTTGTTCGCGGACTAGGTCGGCTTGGGGTTCAGGAGCAAGGGCGGGCATGCGGGCACAATAGTAAACTATCGCGCGGTTGACCGAGTTCGTACGCAGGCTTTCGCTTGCTGAACTCGATGCTATGGGTTTATCTCAAATATCGTGCCGCAGCCGGCGCCGCAGTTCGAACTGGTGCCGGTTCCGCCATACCCGGTTGTTCCATAAAAACCTCCATTCTGATTCCGGACCAAATGGCCATAAGGGGCCTGGCCGTCTGGAGGATTTTTCAAGAAGGAGTGGAGGGTGGTTTTCGGTCCAGGATCCGTTGGTTAACTTGAACACAGTTCCCCCGCCGTTGCCCTGAACCCCGCTTGTACCGCCAGCAGTGCTTGTGCCGTAGAGGTTGCCGGCGGAATCTAGGACGACGCCGCCCTCGGGAATTCCTCCATCAGCCTCGCCGGTGAACCTGTACAGCACGCTCTCGGTCCAGGATCCTCCCGAAGCCGGACTCAACTCGAAAACGGTGCCATAGCCAAAGATAAGCACAAAGCCCCCCCCATACTCGGTGGTTCCGTATAGGTTCCCTGTCGCGTCGAGCGTGAGACTACATTGAGGGCTCATGCCGTCCGTGCCGCCCACGAATTGATAGATGGTCGACTTGGTCCATCCGGAAGGCCCGCGCTGAAGCTCGAAGACAGTTCCGCACCCAGTGCCGAAGTAGCAAGGTGTTGACCCTCCGCTCAGGGTAACTCCGAAAAGATTTCCCTTTCGGTCCGAAACCAAACTACCGATGGGAAAGGCTCCATCCGAACCGCCCTGAAAGCTATAAAGCACTTTTTCCGACCAGCTCCCATCCGAGTTAGGCGAGAGCTCATAGACCGTCCCGCAGCCGTCCACTTGGCAGTCTGTCCCGGAGGCACCACCTCCGGCTGTCGTGGTCCCATACATATTTCCGGCCGCATCGGGTGTCAAGCCCGCCCCCGGTCCTGCACCGTCGATTCCACCCTGAAAGCTGTAGAGGACTGATTCTGCCCAGCTGCCAGATGAATTGCGCATAAGCTCGAATACGATGCCGCAAGTTGGGAAATTGCCCTGGGTGTCGCAGGTTCCAGTTCCGCCGTAGTAAGTTGTGCCGAAGAGACGACCATGTGAGTCGAGAAGCAGCGGTGCGACGGGCTGGCTCCCGTCTGCCGTCCCACCGGCGAAATCGTATAGCGTAATCTCTTTCCATTTGCCATTCGCGGTGCGCGTTAGCTCGAACACCGAGCCGCAACCAAATCCTTCGCATGCCGGCAGGTTCCCGCCGTCTACGGCAGTCCCGTAGAGATTTCCAAGCTTGTCGAGAATGACGCCGGACTCTGGGTAGTTGCCGTCTGCGCCGCCGGTGAAAGAATAGATGGGCTTCTCTTGTGCCAAAGCGCAATGAGCGAAGGATTGAACTGAGACCAGCGCTGCCAGGAAAAGCAGAATAGTAGCCGGGGCGTGCTTGGCGGTTTGATGGCGCATGGATTTTCTCCTTAAGGAATCGGGGCGACCTTTACTTCACAGGGTAGCTGGAGCCACACTGCCGATGTGGCCACCGGGGGCAACGAGCATTGCACAGGCCGGGGGGGGGGCAGTCAAGATGAAAGATTTTGCAGGTATGGCTGCTGCGTCCCGATGAACCTGGGCCGCCGAACAGCCGAGGGCGGCTGTCCCCACATGTTCAGTGGTGCTGCATTCTCAGTTGCGGCGGTTCAGCTCGGTCTGACTTCTTTGTAGGTGACTTTCGTAATCGTGCGTGGTCCTTACGGATTGCTGGGGGTGGGAGCGGCTCCTAGAATCGGGGGAGCAGTCCTCTGCCTAAAACCGACCCATGCCTGAGATTACAAGACGCCTCAACCAAGCCGACGTTACGCGGCGTGCCGAGCGCGCGGAAAAACTTTTGCAGAAGGGGAAGGCCAGCGAGGCGTTGGAAGAATATCTGCTGGCCCTGCGCGACGATCCAGAAAACGACACGGTGCGCCAACTGTCGGCCGATTTGTGTCTGTCGCAGAACCGGACCCACGATGCCGTGAAGTTGTTGGGCGAGTTGTTTGAGCGGCAGGTGAATGCGGGAGACGCTACGCGGGCGAGCTTGACTTATAAGAAACTGGCGCGGCATGGCAGTCCGACCTGGGAGCAGAAATTCTGCTTTGGGCAGTTGCTCGAGGGGTCGAACAAGAAACTGGCCGTGGGCACCTATGAATCCGCATTGAGCGATCTGGCGAAGCTGGATAACAAGAAAGGTGCGTTGCAGGTGCTGGAGCGAGTGGTCGCGCTGGAGCCGGTGCAGGCGAATTTTCTGCGAGTGGCGGAACTGTCGTCGGAGATGGGAGAGAGCAAGGCCGCCGCGCAGGCGTTCAAGCGGGTGGCGCAGTTGGCTGCGGCGGGAGACGGCGATCCGGGAAGGTGGTATGAGCGTGCTTACCAGGAAGATTCCTCGGACGAGGAGATTACGCTGGCTTACGGCAAGAGCCTGCTGGGGCAGGGGCAGGTTGGAGCGGCGATCTTTGTTCTTGAGCCGCAGGTGAACGCGGGGAAAAATTCTGCGCAACTGCGGGAAATTTATGCCGAAGCTCTGCTGGCGGCCGGCCGCTATGTTGAAGCGGAGCCGCTGGCGTGGCAGCTGTTCGAACTGAATCCCAACCGGATGCCGCAGGTGACGGCGCTGATTGGACAATTGATCGATGCGGAGCAGGATGAGGAGGCGGTGTCATTGGCGCGCAAGCTGGGGCAGTTCCAGGCGAAGCGCGGTGAGCGGCGGCAGTTTGTGGCGCTGTTACAGGAGATCACTTCGACGCGGCGGGTTGTGCCCCAGATGCTGGAGTTCTTCAGCGAGCTGTTCAACGCGTCGAACCGTGAGGGCGATTATTGTCAGACTTTGCTGAAGCTTTTCGATGTGTATTGCGGCACAGGAGATTTTGCCAAGGCAGCGGAATGCCTGGACCGGGCGGCGGAGGTGGATCCGTATGAGTCCGGGCATGCGAAGCGGCTGGAGATGCTGAAGGGCAAGATTGACAAAGGCAAGTTTGAAGAGATCGCTTCACGATTCAGTCCGGTGGGCAAGCCCGCAGTCACGCCAGCGCATGAGCAGGAGGCGACGCTGGGAGCGGCAACCCTGCAGGATCTGATGCTGCAGGCGGAAATCCTGGTGCAGTACGGAATGCGCAACAAAGCTGTCGAAAGGCTGCAGCGGATCCAGGAGCTTTTTCCGCGCGAAGAAGAACGCAACGAAGATTTGCAGCGGCTTTACTTGTCGGCGGGATTGACGCCGAGCTATGCCGGGCCGGCTCCGCTGCCCGCGGCGGCTACTACTTCGGCCCCGGCTCCGGTTCCCGCGGCCGCTGCGCCGGCCGTCGATCCGGCCGCGGAGATGCGCAACGTTACGCGCGTCGCAGAGATCACGCGCAAACTGTATCACCAGGGGACGGCGCCGGCAGTGCTTACTACCGCGGTCAACGAAATTGGCGGGCACTGGGAGGTATCACGCTGCGTGGCTTTGATGCGCACGCCGGGTTCGGCGCCGACCGCGGTGCAGGAGTTCTGCGGCAAAGGGGTGAAGGAAGGCAATCCCGCGGCGATTAAGGCGGTAATGTGTGCGCTGCAGGATATGGCTTTGTCGGCGTCGTCGGGCGAGCCCATCATCATTGCCGATGCGCAGAAGGCTGCGGAGTTGAAGGATGTGCGTGAGGCGGTGACGGAACTGGGAACCACGGCGGTGCTGGCGTTTCCGTTGAGTAACGGCGAAGATTCCGTGGGCGTGCTGGCGCTGCTGCACAACAAGGCGCGGGCATGGCCTCATACCGATGCGGTGGTGCTGAAAACGCTTGCGGATCAGATGGTGATTGCTCTGAATAACGCAGGGCTGCGGCGGCTGGTGAAGAATCTTTCGGTGACGGAAGAGAAGTCAGGCCTGCTGAAGCGCAGTTCTTATCTTGACTTGCTGCTGGCGGAGAGCAAGCGGGCGGTGCAGAATGGCGCGGCGCTTTCCGTGCTAGTGCTGCAGTTTGGGCGGAGTGCAGCGCTGATCAAGGAGTATGGCGAGGCAGCCGTCGAAAACGTGATGGAAAAGATTGGGCAACAGATCGCGGCGAACATCCGGACCAACGATTTGGGGTTCCGCTACGACACGACTAGCATCGCAATCATTCTGGGTGAGACGGCGGAGAAAGAAGCAATGATGGCGGTCGAGAAACTTCGCAAGATCATCGCCGGAGTTCACCTGCCTGCGAAAGATGGCGCCGACAAAGGCCATGCCATGGATTTCTCGGCGGGATTGGCTGAGGCGGTGGTGAAAGACAGCTACGATCCCGTGGACATTGTGACGGAAGTGATCAACCGCGCCGAACACGCGCTGGCCAGTTCACTGGCGCAGGGGCCGGGGAAGGTTGTGGCACTGGGCGCGACACTGGCCGCGGGAGCGGTGGCGTAGTCCCGAGCCGCGAGTCTCGAGCGAGTCACGAGTGCCGGAACAACACTCCCAACTATCGTCGATTTCTTAGGCTTGTTATGAACCTCAATCGTCCTTAAGGCACTCGCGTCCCGACCTTTCGTTCGAACTCGTGCCTCGCGGCTCGGGACTAACTGCTGCCTCGGTGGTCAAATCTGCTTCTGCGCTGCTACACTAACCAGTTTGATTATCACTTTTGATCCGCTCTGAGCGGGGTCTGCAAGGAAATCATGTTGAAACCGGGTGACATTGCGATTGTGAGCGGGGCGCGCACGCCCTTTGGCCGCTATTGCGGCAAGTTGAAAGATTTTACGGCGCAGGAGTTGGGCGCGGTTGCGGCCAAGGGGGCGATTGAGCGGGCGGGGATCGATGCCAAGGAATTTGATCACGTTGTGTTTGGCAACGCCCAGCAGACTTCGGGCGATGCTTTGTATGGAGCGCGGCATGTGGGGTTGCGGGCGGGGTTGCCGATTGAGACTCCGGCGCTCACGGTGAACCGGCTGTGCGGGTCGGGGATGCAGGCGATTGTGAGCGCGGCGCAGATGATCCAGACCGACGAGGCGAAGATTGTGCTGGCGGGCGGGATGGAGGCGATGTCGCAGGCTCCGTTTGTGATTCGCGGGCGCGATGGATTTACTTTGGCTCCGGGTGGGAGGATGGAAGATTCGCTGATGGTGGCGCTGCTCGACAGCTATTGCGGGTTATACATGGCGAACACTGCGGAGTTGTTGGGTTCGGAATTTGGCATTACGCGGCAGATGCAGGATGAGTTGGCGCTGCGTTCGCAGCAGAATGCCGATGCTGCATATAAAGAAGGACGCATTCAGGAAGAGTTGGTTCCGGTGCCGCTGAAGAATTCCAAAGGCGAGTCTACCGGAGAATGTCTGACGGAAGATGATCACCGGCGTCCGCAGACGACGATGGAGGGGTTGGCCAAGCTGAAGGCTTCGTTCGGAAAGAATGGGACGGTGACTGCGGGCAACGCGAGCGGCATTGTGGATGGCGCGGCGGCGGTGGTTGTGATGTCACTGGAAGAAGTTCGCAAGCGGGATATGGAGCCGTTGGGGCGGATTGTCAGCTGGGGCATTGCTGGAGTCGAGCCGAAGGTGATGGGCCGCGGCCCGGTGCCGGCTACAAAGTTAGCGCTGCAGAAGGCTGGTCTTTCTTTGGATTACATTGATTTGATCGAAGTGAATGAGGCGTTCGCCGCGCAGTATCTGGCTGTCGAGAAGGAATTGGGACCCGATCGCGAGAAGGTGAATGTGAATGGCGGGGCGATTGCGTTGGGGCATCCGCTGGGAGCGACCGGGGCGCGGCTGGTCATTACTCTGCTGTACGAACTGCGGCGGCGCAAGAAGAAGTATGGGCTGGCAACAGCTTGCATCGGCGGCGGGCAGGGGATCGCGATGATTGTGGAGAGCATGAATTAATTCTCTGCCACGGATTTGAACGGATCCACACGGATCAAAGTAATGTTGTCATCCTGAGCAGCGCACTTCGCATCGCTCAGAATAACAAGGCTTTTCTTAACGAGGGAATAATGGAAATTAAGAAAGTTGGCGTTCTCGGTTGTGGCCTGATGGGTTCCGGCATTGCGCAGGTCTGCGCTACGGCTGGATTCGATGTGATTGTGCTCGAAGTGGAACAAAAATTCCTCGACAAGGGCTTCGCTGGAATTGAGAAATCTCTGGCGAAGTTTGCCGAGCGTACGCCGGAAAAGGGCGGGATTACGGCGCAGCAGAAAGATGCGATCCGGGCGCGGCTTAAGGGCACGACGAATAAGGCTGACCTGGCTGATTGCGACATTGTTATTGAGGCCATCATCGAGAACGTGGACGAGAAGAAGAAGGTGTATGCGTCGATTGATGGCGTAGTGAAGAAAGACGGCATCTTTGCTTCGAATACCTCTTCGATTTCGGTGACTGAGCTTTTGACTTCGGTGAAGCGGCCGGAGCGGTTTATTGGGCTGCACTTTTTTAATCCGGTGCCGCTGATGAAACTGGTGGAAGTGGTGCGCACCATTGCTACCGCCGATGACGTTTACGAGACGGCTTATGAGTTTGGGAAAAAGCTGGGCAAGGTTCCGGTGCGAACTTCGGACAAGACGGGATTCATCGTAAACCGGCTGCTGGTGCCTTATTTGCTGGATGCTATCCGGGCTTATGAAGAAGGTGTGGGGTCGATTGAAGATATTGATAACGCGATGAAGCTGGGGTGCGGCTATCCCATGGGGCCGTTTACTCTGCTGGATTTTGTTGGGCTCGATACTACTTATTACATTACTCAAGTGATGTTTGACGAGTTCAAGGAGCGGCGGTTTGCATCGCCTCCGCTGCTGAAGCGGCTGGTGATGGCGGGGTGGTACGGTCGCAAGAGTGGTAAAGGGTTCTACGATTATTCCGATCCGAATCACCCTAAGGCGAATAAACTGTAGCATCGAATTCCCCGATCAAAGCAGCTAAGATTGACCGCCATGTTCAAACGCAGAAAAACCGATCAGTCGCCGGGCGAAGGCGGGCCGCAGGATGTGGAACGATATCGCCGGGCGTGGCACAGCTACGTGGCGCGGCGAAATCTGGTGGTGGTGCTCTTCCTCAGTTTTATATTTCTCGGCTTCCTGGTGGGGAAATTGAAGCTAGGAGAGCCGGCTGATTTTGCGATCTTGCTGGGTTGGATCGGAGTTTATCTGGCGGGTGGGTGGTGGCTCACGGAGTGGCGATGTCCGCGGTGCGGGAAAGTGTTTGGGCACCGGCTGTGGACACAGAAGTGCATCAGTTGCGATCTGAGCAAGGATGAAGTGGCGGCAGTGGCAAAGGGGAAGAGCTAGGGCAAGAACTTCCCTGCCGCGGATTTACGCGGATCAACGCGGATTTTCCCTTTTGTGTGAGCCCAGTCCAATATCGGTTAGTAGTGAGCGAAGTAATCTACATGCCGCTGCGGGATGAAGGTACCGATTGCTGGCGGCCTGTGCATGCTGACCGGGTTTCGAACGATATCTACGAGATCACGGTCGACGCAGAGCCTGGCGGCGAACACTGGCTTTTTCCTCCTCGCTCTCGCGTGCGCTGTCGCCAGCATGTCTTTGTGGATGGCCAAGTGGGACTGGTTGCATTCGAACTTGTTAAGTGAACTTATATGAACTTCGAAAATATTCTTCTGGAAAAGAAAAACTCGATTGCTTACGTCACCGTGAACCGGCCCAAGGTTTTGAATGCTCTCAACATGGCTACCATGGAGGAGTTGCGGGCGGCGTTTCATGACATCAAGAATGATGCGGCGATTCGCGTCGTTATTTTTACCGGCGCGGGCGAGAAGGCGTTTATTGCCGGCGCTGACATCAGCGAACTTGCCAAGCACGATCCGGTTTCGGGCAAGGAGTATACGCATCGCGGGCAGAGCGTGCTCAATTTGATCGAGAATCTGGGCAAGCCGGTGATTGCCTGCGTCAACGGGTTTGCGCTCGGCGGCGGATGCGAGATGGCGATGGCTTGCACCATGCGGCTGGCCAGCGAAAATGCCAAGCTGGGGCAGCCGGAGGTGAAGCTCGGGATTATCCCGGGCTACGGCGGGACGCAGCGGCTGCCGCGGCTGGTGGGCAAAGGCCTGGCCATGCAGCAGGTGCTCACGGGCGAGGTGATTACGGCGCAGGAAGCGCATCGTATCGGGTTGGTGAATGAAGTTACCGTGGCGGCGGAGTTGATTCCGCGGGCGGAGGCGATTGCGGCGAAGATCATCGCCAACGCTCCGCTGGCGGTGCAGTATGCGATGGAGGCCGTCAACAAGGGCATGGAGATGACTTTGAGCGAGGGCTTATATTTGGAAGCCGTGCTTTTCGGCGTGGCCTGCGCTACGGAAGATAAGAAGGAAGGGACTTCGGCGTTTTTAGAGAAGCGAGCGGCAGCGTTTAAAGGGAAGTAAGCCAAAAGCTTTACCACAGAGGACATGGGGTCACACAGGGTAGAGCGAACGAACTCACCACGGAGGTGCTGAGTCACGGAGAAGAAAGGCAAGAAGGATTTCGTGGTTGAAGCTCCTCCTGAGCCGGAGATTCATACGCTTGAGGGCACGTTGAGCGCTTTGGGCACACGCTTCGCTGTTGTGGTTTCGCGCTTCAATGCCTTCATCACCGAGAGGCTTTTGCTGAGCGCAGTCGACGGATTGGTGCGCTCTGGCGCTGCGAACAGAGATAGAGATATTGATGTGGTGCGTGTCCCGGGGGCGTTTGAGATTCCGTTGGCGGCGCGGAAGCTGGCGGAGACTGGGAAATACGACGCCATCATCTGTCTTGGCTGTTTGCTGCGCGGCGACACCGCGCACTATGACGTGATCGTGAATGAGGTGACGCGGGGGATCGGGCAGTCGGCTCAGGAGACTGGGGTGCCTCATGCTTTCGGCGTGCTCACTTGCGAGACTTTGGAACAGGCCATTGATCGCGCCGGGCTGAAGATGGGCAACAAGGGATTTGAGGCGGCGCTGGCGGCGGTGGAGATGGCGTCGTTGAAAGCGGCGATCGGGCTTCGGGCTTCGGGGTCCGGCGAAAGCCTCACCGGTCAACGGCCAGCCCTCGGCCATCCGTCATCAGCTGACAGCAAGAAGCAGGTTCCTCGCCGGGCCTTCGGCCCCGCTCAGAATGACAAGCCTAATAAGAAGAAACTTCAAGGCGCCAAGTCGAAGCGCAAATAAATCTCTCCCTACAGTAAACTGGCAACTGGCAACTGGAAGCTGGCAACTGCCCTATGGGTACACGGCGCAAATCCCGCGAACTTGTGTTGCAAATGCTGTTTCAAGCAGACATGGGCAAGCAGACCGTTGACCAGGTGCGGCACACATTTTGGGCCGAGCATGGCGGGGCGAGCGCAGAGGTGCGGGGATTTGCGGACGATTTATTTCGAGTGGCCACCGACCGCGGCGCGGAGATTGACAAGCTGATTGAGGGCCACGCCGAACACTGGCGCATGGAACGCATGGCGGCAGTGGATCGCAACCTGTTGCGCGCCGGCGTGGCGGAGTTCTTAGCTTATCCGGAGACACCGCGGGCGGTGGTGATCAACGAGGCGCTCGAGATCGCGCGGAAGTTCTCCAGTCTGGAATCGGTGCAGTTCGTCAACGGCGTGCTGGATAGTGTGGCGAAGGAGTTGGGGAAGACTGCGTGAGGGGTTCCTAGCAGCTAAAGCCTTCGGTTCTCTGTGGTACTCAGCGCAGCGCTGCGCCACCCGATTCAAAATCATAGAGAGGGGCGCTAAAGCGCGGACGGCGTGCGGCCGGGCTTTTCCCACGCCTGGACCCTTCGGCTTCGCTCAGTGCAGGCTCGCGAAGGTGCCGTCCCCACACGAGCCGTCCCCACACGATTCCATAACAATCCCTGCGCCCTGCCTAGGGTTTTACCGCAATGATGTCCGGGGTGCAGTCCTGGCCGGTGTAACAAAAACTGTTGGGCGAGTTGGTGAGGGGTAGGAACGACGCTTGGTACAGGTCGACGCCTAGAACAGTATTGAGTTGGTGGAGCAAGCCATCGGAGCCGGCCACGTAGAGCAGCGTTCCATCCACGCTCATGTCCGCTGCCACCGGAGTGGCATCGTTGATCAGCTGGATTCTGGATACCGATTCGGTGTTGAGGTTATAGATCAGTACACCTTGATCGGCGGTCACGATGTAGACCTGAGTTGCGTCCGGCGAGACGAAGAAGTTGATAGGGTTGAAAGTGCCCTGATTGATATTGAGGTGTACGGGCGAAAACGCAGTATTCGCCGTGGTCTGGGCGAGCGTGACCGTCTGCGGACAAAGCGGAGGGAGTGCGGTCGGTGCTGCAGGGAGCGGCTGGAACGAGTTGGTGGCGATGATGTCGATGCCGGTGTGGTCGACGCCGAAGAAGAAGTCGAGGCCGAAGAAAAAGTTGGGGCCCGGGGTCTGAAGAGGGATGGCCCCGACGATTAGGGTGCTCAAAGTGACATTGCCCGCAGGGACCATCTTCAGGAACAAAGGAGGATTGGAAATGGCTGCGGCCGGCAGGTACGGAGTGACCAGAGAATTGTCGCAGGTGTTGTAGACGGCAAGGCTACCGGCAGGGCTTCCACCGGCGAGCAGAGCGAACGAGCCAGTCGAGTTGAAAACAACTGACGTGGCGGGGGTGGGCAGAGGACTCGGCTCTACCAGTTGCAGATATTGCAGCGTGGAGTACGCATACAGCGTGGTGCCACCGTTAGCGAGGATAAAAGCCCTTAATCCGTCGGGCGAAAATGTCGCCGCCGTCGCACCGTTAATGTTCAGCGGCACGGAACCCGCCGGGGATGTGCTCGCGACGTATACCTGATTAGGAGTGGACACGCTATCGGAGAAGATGGCCGAGTTGCCGTTGTGCGAAATGGCGAGGAGTTTGCCGGTTACCTGGCCGAGCGCAGTGCCTGAAGCGGGCAGGAGCGTATATGGGTTGGAGCCGTTGGTGAGGTTGGCGGGATTGATGGCGACCGCGCCGAACTCACTGCCCATGTAGGCTTTGTCTCCAGCCGGATCGAACAACAGAGAATTGGGCGGAGTGGGCAATTCGCTCGCGCCGCTGGGAAGGTTCGTGGTGGTCGAAACGGTGTAAATGCCAACCGCACACAAGAAGTTGCTGTAACAGTCCTGGCTGGTGGCTAGCACATTGGTCGGAACGGCGGCGCCGGTTACCAAGCCGGAGATGGCGGTGACGGGATAGACCGGTTGGGGGATGTAGGGCGGAGAAAGATCCGCTTGGTTCAACGGGAAACCGGCGTTGCAGGTTGGTGGCGTGCAGGATGCGGTGATGGCGGCCGTTCCCGGCTGGGTAGTGGTTACGTTGCAGGTGGTGCCTGCGGCGCATCCCGTGGTTGCGCTGCCGGCGACCAGCGCAGCTGGCTGCGAGGAAACCCAGGTCAGCGGCGGCTTGGGCACCATGCAGCCTTGTATGTCGACTGCGGTGGCCGTGATGGTCTCAGTCGCACCTTTGTTCACCACAAAATTTGTCTGATTGGTGTATTGGCCGTTCACGCTAAGTTGCAGATCGATGCACTGCACGGGACAGGTTTCGAAGTAATAGGGCTGGCTGTAGACGCCCGAGGCTGAGGCGATCACTTGGGTCTGTCCGGGCGTGCCAGGGATTACCGTAGCCTCGTTCGTGGGAGCGTTGAAGGTTGTGTTCACGACCGGAGTGATGGTGGATACGCCAGGGGTGGCTTGCGTCCAGGTAAAGGTCCCGACCGAGGCGGTGATATCCACGCCTTGGCTGTAGGCGAAAGCCTGCAAGGTTTCAGTCTGGTTTTGCGAAAGACACTTGCAGGAGGTATACGACTGACCCATGGAATTTATTTGGGCGGTGCAATTGCTCTTATTGAACGGGATGTTGCAAGCCGTCGGCAGGGCCTGCTGATTGGGGCAGGCGGGCGGCGGAGAGTTGACCGGGGGCAGGATGCTGACCTGAATATTATCGATGGGGGCATGCACGAAAATCAGAGTGGGCGCGCTGGTTGCCCCCAGGGCTGAGGCAGTTACCTCAACCATGCCGGTGTTTGCCGGCGTGCAGACCGTGTACGCCGGGGCGTTCCAGGTGCCGGCGCAGGCGAAGCCGCTGGGGGCAATGTCAAGCACTCCGGAGGGACTGGAAGGGGTTACGGCGAAAGTGAACGCCGGCCTGATAATTGTGTTGTTGCCGTTCTGCGCGCTGGCGGTAAGCACCAAGGTTGTGCCTACCTGCATGGAATAACTGGGGCTGGGGTTGATGGTGATTTTCGCGGGGAAGGGCGAGGCGCCGGGAGGTTTGTTTCCGCCGCAGGCCGGTAAGAGCAGGAATAATAGGAATAAGAAGATGGCGGCGACTTGCCAAGGCGACAGACCGAAACGCAACCTACCCATGCACCCTCTCCTCGCCTCACGGTTGTTTCCGATGGGCGAGCCCCTGAATGGAATGGAAAACAGTTAGTGTAGAGGCTGGAGCCGGATTCAGCAAGCCGGACCCTGCCAACGAAGTTGAACATTGTGGGAGGCAGGCTTGGCCCAATTGCTCCAGTTTCGACAGTGGGATGCAAAAAGATGGGTTGACGATGTTTGCACTCAGTTGTTATAGTAGTTTGGTTCCGCGAGTCAATCCAGGCTTGGTGTGTGCCGCGAGTTCCGCGGAGTTGTGTGGGAACTTGTGGTAGAGCTTTTGAGAAATGCGTTTCCGGTGAAGCAGTGGCATCGAGAGCCGGAAACTTTCCTCGCTGAAACGTTCCTGCGCTGCCTTTCGCCCTGTCACGAGGACTGCTCGAGCGCCTGAAAGCGCAACGGCGGTTTGCGAAAGGATATGCAGGACAGAGCTGGCGATACGGAGCGCTCCCGGAGTTTTGGCCGAGCGCCACCGTCGGCAGCAGAATCTAGATCTGGACCCAAGAATCTCTCTCCGTGATTCGTGTGCGGCGAGAAGCATGGCGGGCCGATTGTGCCTGCCAGCCTGGTTGCGCGGTGAGCAACCGGGAAAGCTGATAGCGCCGTGCGCTGCCTGCCCGCAAGGGTTTCGGTGCGCGACTTGGGGTGAGAGATTTTGCAGCGAGCGGCTTTGCAGTGAGCAAGCTGTTCAGTGAGTAGCTAAAGGAGCGGCGAAGAGTGCCTACTTTTAATCAACTGGTGGCGCAGGGCCGGAAGCGGCCGCGGTATAAGACGGCGAGTCCCGCTCTGCAGGGATGTCCGCAGAAGCGCGGGGTTTGCACGCGTGTGTACACGCAGACGCCGAAGAAGCCGAACTCGGCGTTGCGCAAAGTGGCGCGCGTGCGGCTGACCAATGGAATTGAAGTTACAACCTACATTCCCGGCGTCGGCCACAACCTGCAGGAGCACTCGATTGTGCTGATTCGCGGAGGGCGCGTGAAAGACCTGCCCGGCGTACGCTATCACGTGATTCGCGGCACGCTGGATGCCGTGGGCGTTGCCGGTCGCCAGCAGGGAAGATCGAAATACGGCGCCAAGCGCGCCAAGAAGGGTTGAAAGCATCGTGAGTCGATGGTCGTTAGTCGTTGGCCGAAAAATTCTGGGTGAGCAATGATTTGTGAGCCCATTAAAGCTCAGGCTAGAAGCTAAGAGCTAGGAGTTAAAAGCTTACATGCCTCGTAAAGGACATACATCCAAGCGGACCGTGCCAGCCGATGCCGTCTACGGCTCGAATCTGGTCACGAAGTTTATCAACTCGATGATGTGGCAGGGCAAGCGCTCGACCGCCGAGGGCATCTTCTATGAAGCCCTGACCAAGGTACAGGAAAAAGGCGGCGACGAAGCTTTGAAGCTCTTCACTAAAGCGGTCGAGAATACGAAGCCACTGCTCGAAGTGAAGACGCGGCGAGTAGGCGGCGCCAACTATCAGGTGCCGGTCGAAGTGAATGCCGACCGGCGCACGTCACTGGCGATCCGCTGGCTGCTGACGTACGCGCGCGGCCGCGCCGAGCGCGGGATGGTCGACAAGTTGAGCAACGAATTGCTGGACGCCGCCAACGGAAAAGGCGCGGCCATCAAGAAAAAAGAAGATGTACACCGGATGGCGGAAGCGAATAAGGCCTTCGCGCATTACCGGTGGTAGAAAAGCAGCTTTTAGCGGTTAGCCTTTAGCCCCTAGCTGAACCGGGGTTGTTTAAGCTAACGGCTAAAAGCTAACAGCTGATTTCGGAGCCCAGAAAGAGTTAGAGAGTCGTGCCCAGACAAGTCCCATTAGAACGTTGCAGGAACATCGGCATCATGGCCCACATCGATGCCGGCAAGACCACTACGACGGAGCGCATCCTGTTCTATACAGGCAAGACGCACCGCATCGGAGAGGTCCACGAAGGCACTGCGACCATGGACTGGATGGAGCAGGAGCAGGAGCGCGGCATTACAATTACCTCCGCCGCCACGACCTGCACCTGGCGCGACATTCGCATCAACATTATTGATACTCCCGGCCACGTGGATTTCACCGCGGAAGTGGAGCGTTCGCTGCGCGTGCTCGATGGCGCGGTCGCAGTGTTTGACGCCGTGCACGGAGTGCAGCCGCAGTCGGAAAAAGTCTGGCGCCAGGCTGACAAATACGGCGTGCCGCGTATTTGTTTCATCAACAAAATCGACAAGATGGGCGCCGATTTTGAGCACGCCATCGATACCATCCGCAAGCGCCTCAGTGCCAAGCCCGTCGCCATTCAGATTCCCATCGGCCAGGAAGACAAGTTCAAAGGCGTCGTCGATCTGATCAACATGAAGGCCATCGTGTGGGTCGACGACACGATGGGGGCCGAATACGTTACCGAAGATATTCCCGCCGAGCTGAAGAAAAAAGCCGAAGCATTCCACGCCCAGCTGGTCGAGAGCATTGCCGAGAACGACGACGAAATTCTGCACAAGTTTCTCGAAGGCGAAGAGATCACCGCGGACGAGTTGCGCGCGTCCCTGCGCAAATCGACCATTGCTTTGAAAGTGTTTCCAGTCGTAGTAGGGACGGCGTTCAAGAATAAAGGCGTCCAGCCGCTGCTCGATGCGGTGGTCGATTATTTGCCCTCGCCCCTCGATGTGCCGGAAACGCACGGGCTGAATCCCGACAACGGGGAGAAGATTTTTCGCGAGGCTGACGACAAAGAGCCGTTTTCGGCGCTGGCGTTCAAGATAATGGCTGATCCCTTTGTCGGCCAGCTGACTTTTATTCGCGTCTATTCCGGCCAGCTCAAGACCGGAGACTCCGTGCTCAACACGGGCCGCCGCCGCAGTGAGCGCATTGGGCGTCTGCTGAAGATGCACGCCAACAAGCGCGAAGAGATCAGTGAAATTCTGGCGGGCGACATCTGCGCCGCCGTCGGCCTCAAGGGCGTCAGTACCGGCGACACGATCTGCGATGAGAAGCATCCCATCGCGCTCGAATCCATCACCTTTGCGGTTCCCGTGATTTCCGTTGCAGTCGAGCCCAAGACGAAAGCCGATCAGGAAAAAATGGGCATGGCCCTCGGCCGCCTCGCCCAGGAAGACCCCACCTTCAAAGTTCACACCGATCCCGACAGCGGACAGACCATCATCAGCGGCATGGGCGAGTTGCATCTCGAGATCATCGTCGACCGCATGATGCGCGAGTACAAAGTCGAGGCCAACGTCGGCAAGCCGCAGGTGGCGTATCGCGAGACCATTCGCCGGCACTCCGAGGCGGAAGGCAAATACATTCGCCAGACCGGCGGCCGCGGCCAGTACGGCCACGCGAAGATCAAGCTCGATCCGCAACCCGCAGGCACGGGCTACGAATTCGTCAACGATATCGTCGGCGGCTCCGTGCCGAAAGAATTCATCAAGCCCATCGATCAGGGAATTCAGGAAGCTCTCGAAGGCGGCATTCTTGCGGGCTATCCCATGGTCGATGTGAAGGCCACGCTGTACGACGGCAGCTATCACGACGTCGATTCGAACGAAATGGCGTTCAAGATTGCCGGGTCGATGGCGTTCAAAGAAGCTGCCCGCAAGGCTTCGCCGGTGCTGCTGGAGCCGGTGATGCAGGTCGAAGTGGTGACGCCGGAAGATTATGCGGGCGTGATCATGGGCGACCTGAGTTCGCGCCGCGGACGCATCGAAGGCATGGAGCACCGCGCCGGCTCGCAGGTGATTAAAGCGATCGTGCCGCTGGCGGAAATGTTTGGCTATGCGACCCACATGCGTTCGTCGACGCAGGGCCGCGCCGAATACTCGATGCACTTCGCGCGTTATGAGGAGGCTCCGCGTTCCGTTGCCGAGGAAATCATTGCCAAGGTGCAGGGGACGGCGAAATGACTGCCAGCGCCGCGGTTCGTCGTCGACCGCAGGTTCTGGGTTCGAGAAGGTAAGCGAGTTGAGTTCGGAATTGTTTTTGGACCGGATGGAATTTGGGCACGGTTTCTAGGTCAGGGTAAAGGTTATATCGCTACCAGGGTGACGTGTGAGTCGGTTAGCGAAGGCCGGTACCGGGTCCGGGATCTTTGGAGTGGACACCGCGGGTTTGAAATTTTCCGCGAGCGGTTCGCGGAGGATTTCTCGGAGTTTGACCGGCGGATTGCTGAGGAACTGGTGGAGAAGCAGGAATTCGTTGGCGCTTATTACGAGGCCGACGGTGATGATTTGATTCCGGCGTAGTTTGTAGCCGAGGAGATAGAGAAATGGCGAAAGAGAAATTTGACCGCACCAAGCCGCACTGCAACGTGGGGACGATTGGCCACATTGACCATGGCAAGACCACGCTGACGGCGGCCATCACGAAGGTTTTGCAGAAGCATAATCCGAAGATCGTGTTCCGGTCGTTTGATTCGATTGATAACGCTCCGGAAGAAAAGGCGCGCGGAATTACGATCGCGACGGCACACGTGGAGTACGAAACGGCGAACCGGCACTACGCGCACGTCGACTGCCCGGGCCACGCCGACTACATCAAGAACATGATCACGGGCGCGGCGCAGATGGATGGCGCGATACTCGTAGTCGCGGCGACGGATGGTCCGATGCCGCAGACGCGCGAGCACGTGCTGCTGGCGCGGCAGGTGGGCGTGCCTTACATCGTCGTCGCTCTCAACAAGTGCGATGCGGTGGACGATCCTGAGCTGTTGGATCTGGTCGAGCTGGAAGTGCGCGAGCTGCTGAAGAGCTACAAGTTCCCCGGCGACGATGTGCCGGTGATCCGGCTCTCTGCGCTGGGTGCATTGAATGGCGAAGAAAAGTGGGAGAAGCAGATTGACGCTTTGATGGAGGCGGTGGACAAGAGCGTGCCGCAGCCGGCGCGCGAACTGGATAAGCCGTTCCTGATGCCGATCGAAGATATTTTCTCGATCCAGGGGCGTGGCACGGTGGTCACGGGAAGAATCGAGCGCGGCAAGGTGAAAGTCGGCGAAGAAGTGGAAATCGTAGGCTTCCGCGACACGCGCAAGACGGTGGTCACGGGCGTCGAAATGTTCAAGAAGCAGTTGGATGAAGGCCTGGCAGGCGACAATGCCGGACTGCTCTTGCGCGGTATTGCGAAAGAAGATGTAGAGCGCGGCATGGTGCTGGCGAAGCCGGGGTCGATCACTCCGCACACGAAGTTCAAGGCCGAAGTGTACATCCTGACGAAAGAAGAAGGCGGGCGGCATACGCCGTTCTTCAAGGGATATCGTCCGCAGTTTTATTTGCGCACGACGGACGTGACCGGAGTTGCCGAGTTGCCTTCGGGCACGGAGATGGTGATGCCGGGCGACAACGTGAGCCTGGTGATCGAGTTGATCACGCCGGTTGCGATGGAGAAGGGTTTGCGGTTTGCCATTCGCGAAGGCGGCCACACGGTGGGCGCGGGAACGATTGCGGAGATTGTGCAGTAACGGTGTTGCGTAGCCGCGGACGCCTTCGTCCGCAGGAGTGCAGTCATTAATAAAAGCTCGCGGACGAAGGCGTCCACGGCTACATGAGCAGTAGCGGCTTGCATCCTGCCGCCAGTTCTTTCCTTCCGGAGACGCCGGAAGGGGTTAGAGAGAGTGAAACGTGATTGGAAAAGAAAGAATTCGCATCCGGTTGAAGGCTTACGACTACCGCATCCTGGATCAGTCGACGGGCGAGATTGTGGAGACGGCACGACGCACCGGTGCGCAGATTGCGGGGCCGATTCCGTTGCCCACGATGAAGAACAAGTACTGCGTGCTGCGTTCGCCGCACGTGGATAAGAAATCGCGCGAGCAGTTTGAGATCCGCACGCACAAGCGTTTGCTCGACATTCTCGAGCCGACGCAGCAGACGGTGGATGCGCTGATGAAGCTCGATCTGCCGGCGGGTGTGGATGTGGAGATTAAGGCGTTCGGGAAAGAACACAAGTAGTGCAGGCGTGTGGGAACGGACGCATTCGTCCGTTCCGCGGGCGAAGCCCGCGCCGAGCTTGGAAGCTCCCCAGCCAATAGCCGTCGTTAAGCGTTCGACGAGCCACGCTGGGCATGGAGATAGAGATGGCGACGAAGGTTACGGGCATTCTCGGCAAGAAGGTCGGCATGACGCAACTGTTTGACTCCAAAGGCGACGTGCGCCCGGTCACGGTGCTGCAGGCTGGCCCTTGCGTAATCACGCAGCATAAGTCTGCGACACGCGACGGTTACGAGGCGGCCCAGATCGGCCTGGTCGAGTTTGTGAAGGAGTCGCGGCTGACTAAGCCGGCGCGCGGACACCTGGCCAAGAACAACCTTCCTCCGGTGAAGTTCATGCGCGAAGTGCCGCTCGAAACGGATGGCGCTGCGGACAGCGACGTTACCCTGAAGATCGGCGACCGCGTGCTGGTCGAGATTTTTGAAGGCGAAAAATTTGTCGACATCGTCGGCGTGAGCAAGGGCAAAGGTTTCCAGGGCGTCGTCAAGCGGCATCATTTTGGCGGCGGCCCCAAGTCGCACGGGTCGATGTTTCAGATCACGGGTTCGATTGGATCGTCCGCGTTTCCTTCGCGCGTGTTCAAAGGAATGCGCATGTCGGGACACATGGGTCATGCCCGCGTGACCCAGCGCAACCTGCGCGTGCTGGGTGTGGATAAAGACGAGAATTTGCTGGTGGTCGAGGGCAGCGTGCCGGGGCCGCAGGGCGGATACCTGGTGATCATGAAGGCGAAAAAGCCGCCCAGAGAGCGCCGTGGATTTGCCGGTTCGGCTACGGTCGATCCCTTGAAGGCGGCGAAGAGAGCGGCCAAGAAGGCATAAGACCAGTGATCAGTGGCCAGTGGCCAGTGATCAGAAATGCAAAAACAATGGCAACGATTGATATCTACAACTTGAGCGGCGACAAGGTCGGGACCTTCGATCTCGCCGATGAAATTTTCGGCGCGGTGAACGAAGACCTGCTGTGGGAGGCGGTGAAGCACTACCGCGCCGGGCAGCACCGCGGCACGCATGCCACCAAGGCCCGCTGGCAGGTTTCCGGTTCGGGCAAAAAGCTGTGGAAACAAAAAGGCACGGGACGAGCGCGTATTGGCTCGATCCGTTCGCCACTCTGGCGGCATGGCGGCACGGTGCATGGTCCGGTTCCGCGGTCTTATGACTACGCGTTTCCTCGCAAAAAGCTTCTGGGCGCATTGCGCTCGGCGCTGGCCTCGAAGTTTGCCGATGGCAAGCTGACCATCGTGAATGCGTTCGAGCTGAAAGATGGAAAGACGAAAGCGTTCCGGGCAGCGTTGGATGCGCTGAAAGTGGAATCAACGGTTCTGATTGTGGACGCGCCAAACTCGGGCAATCGCAACCTGGAGTTGAGTTCGCGGAATATTGAAGGTCTTGAGTTGCTGCCGGGCAATGAGGTTCATCCTTATCACTTGCTGCGTTACGATCGCGCGATTTTCTCGCAGCCCGCCATCGAGAAATTGCAGCTTACGTTGCAGAATACGGTGCCCAAGCGGCAGCGCAAGGCGAAAGAAGACGAGGGCGTGAAGAAGGCGTCGGCGGCTCCGCGCAAGCGCGTGCGGCATGAAAAAGCGGCGGAGGTGGCCTAAGGCCTAATAAATATGAAATCCGCATATCAGATCATTCGGCGTCCGGTGATCACCGAAAAAGGTTTGGCGATCAAGGAAAACCAGAACACGCTGGTGTTCCAGGTGGCGCCCAAGGCGACGAAAACGGAAATCAAGCAAGCGGTGCAGACGATTTTCAAAGTGAAGGTTTTTTCCGTGCGTACGGCCACCTATCCGGGAAAAGAACGGCGGCGCGGAAAGTTTGCCGGCTACCGTCCGGACTGGAAGAAGGCGTATGTGCGGCTGCGGGCCGGCGAGAAGATGCCGGAGTACGCGCAGAATCTGTAGGCGGGAAGGAAGCAGGTTCCTCCGGGTCGCTTCGCGAACCGTCGGAATGACAAGGGTTTGAGCTAGGAGCTAAAGGCTTATAGCTAAGAGCTGATTATGCCAATTAAGACCTATCGACCGACGACGCAGACGTTGCGCTACCGCACGACCATCGTCAACGACGACATTACGACGCGGCATCCGTATAAGCCGCTGATCGAGCCCAAGCCGCGCACCGGCGGGCGCCGCAATTCGGGCGACACGACCATGCGCTTTATCGGCGGCGGCCACAAGCGCAAGTTGCGCATCATCGATTTCAAGCGCGACAAGACGGGGATTCCCGCAACCGTGGTCACCATTGAATACGATCCGAACCGTTCGTCGCGCATTGCGCTGCTGGCGTATGCCGATGGCGAGAAGCGTTACATCATTCAGCCGGAAGGGCTGAAGGTCGGGCAGAAAGTGGTCAGCGGTCCCGAGGCCGACATTCTTGTGGGGAACGCGCTGCCCCTGCGCAATATTCCTCCCGGCACGCAGATCCATAATCTGGAACTGAAGCCGGGCAAGGGCGGCCAGATGGTTCGCTCCGCGGGCGGCTCGGCGCAGTTGGTTGCCAAAGAAGAAGAGTACGCGCTGGTCAAGCTGCCGTCGGGCGAGACGCGCAAGATTTCTCAGGACTGCATGGCGACCATCGGACAAGTAGGAAATCTCGATCACGAGAATGTCACGATCGGCAAGGCCGGACGCTCGCGCTGGCTGGGAAAGCGCCCGCACAACCGCGGCGTTTCGATGAATCCAGTCGACCATCCGCATGGCGGTGGCGAGGGCAAGACTTCGGGTGGGCGGCATCCGGTGACACCTTGGGGCCAGCCGACGCGCGGGTACAAGACGCGGAACAACAAGCGGACGGATAAGTTTATTGTGAACCGGCGGAGTAAGTAGCGCCGCGAGCAAACAGCAGGTTCCTCACCCGTGCTTGGCGCGGGTTCGGAATGACACGGGTTTATGGTTTTGAGCTAAGAGCTAGGAGCTAACAGCTAGAAGCTGACTTTATGGCACGTTCAACTAAGAAGGGCGCGTTTGTGGATGGCTTCCTGATGTCGCGGGTCGAAGCGATGAATTCGCGCAACGAGAAGAAAGTTTTGCGCACCTGGTCGCGGCGGTCCACCGTGGTTCCGGAGATGGTGGGTCACACCATCGCGGTGCACAACGGCAAAAAGTTTATCCCGGTGTACGTCACCGAGAACATGGTGGGGCACAAGCTGGGCGAGTTCAGCTTTACGCGCAACTTCAAGGGCCACTCCATGAGGGCGGCCACGGAAGTGGCGGCGAAGCCGGCGGGCATTCCCGGAGGTCCGGGAGCGATTGTGTCGTCGGCGCCGGCAGCGGCGGCTCCGCCGAAGGCATAAAACGGTTTAGGCCCTGGCCCGTAGCTTAACCAGGGTTAATAAAGCGAAGGGCAAGAGGTGTAGGGCAGGCTTAGGACAGAGACAAGAATATGGAATTCCGAGCGGAAATGCGTTACTTGCGAGTCTCGCCGCAGAAGGCGCGCCTGGTGCTGGAGTTGATCAAAGGGCGCAAGGTGGAAGACGCGCGCAATACGCTGCTGTATACGAAGAAGCGGGTGGCGGCGCACGTGGGCAAGTTGCTGCAGTCGGCGCTCGACAACGCCAATTTTTTGAGCGCCGAGAAAAATTTGGACGTCGAGCTGGACAACTTGTATGTGAAGAGCGCGATCGCGAACGACGGTCCGCGCATGAAGCGAATTCGTCCGGCGCCGCAGGGACGGGCTTACCGATATCAGCGGCGCATCTCGCATATCACGCTGGTGCTGGCGGAGCGGGGGAATGGCGCGGCGCACGCTGCAGGTTCAGCGGGTGCGGCTCCGGCTAAGCGGCGTGCTCCGGTGGCTAAGAAGGCGGCGGGCGCTGGTAAGAAGAAAGCGGCTGCCAAGTAGGGATGGAATTCCCATTTCTCGCGCAAAGAGCGCGCGAGAAATGGGGCACCCGGGAACAGCAGGTTCCTCACTCGCGCTTTGCGCGAGTTCGGAATGACAAGAGTTTTGGGATTGATCGATTTTAGGATTGATCGGGTCTCGAAAGGGATCGATTAGGAGAAGCAATGGGACAAAAAGTCCATCCTTATGGTTTTCGGCTCGGCTATACCAAGCCGTGGAAGTCGCGCTGGTTTGTGGAGCGCGACTACGACAAGCTGCTGCTGGAAGACATCAAGCTGAAGAACGAACTGAAGGAGAAGCTGAAGTCGGCGGGTGTGAGTTCGATTGAGATTGAGCGGCCCGGGAACAAGCTGCGCATCATCATCAAGACGGCGCGGCCTGGGATCATCATCGGGCGCAAGGGCGCGGAGATCGACAAGCTGAAGGGCGATTTGCAGAAACGCACGTCGCGCGAAGTGTTTGTCGACATCCAGGAAGTACACAAGCCGGAACTCGACGCGCAGCTGGTTTCGGAAGCGATCGCTTTGCAACTGGAAAAGCGCGTGGGGTTCCGCCGCGCCATGCGCAAAGCCGTGGATTCGGCGCTGCGCTTCGGTTGCAAGGGGATCAAGGTGCGGGTAAGCGGACGGTTGAACGGAAACGAAATCGCGCGCTCGGAGTGGTATTTGCAAGGGCGTTTGCCGCTGCACACGCTGCGTGCCGACATTGAATACGGATTCTCGGAAGCCAGGACGACCTATGGCGTGATCGGCGTGAAGGTCTGGGTGTACAAGGGCGAGATTCTTCCGACCAAGAAGCGGGAGCAGCAGACGGGCGTGGGAGCGTTCTAAGTAGGTGGCCAGTGGTCAGCGACCGGTGGCCAGTAGGATCAAAAGCGACGAAACAGTTTGGCTAAAAGCCAAGAGCTGAAAGCTAAGAGCTGACTTATGTTGATGCCAAAGAAAGTGAAGTACCGCAAGCAGCAGCGCGGGCGCATGACCGGCAAGGCTTGGCGGGGCAGCACGCTGGCGTTTGGCGACTTCGGGCTGAAGGTGCTGGAGCCGGGATGGATCACCGACCGGCAGATTGAAGCCAGCCGCGTAGCTATGACCCGCTTCATCAAGCGCGGGGGCAAGATTTGGATTCGCGTGTTTCCCGACAAGCCCGTGACCAAGAAGCCGGCTGAAACCCGTATGGGTAAGGGCAAGGGAGCGCCCGATCACTGGGTCGCGGTGGTGCGTCCGGGAAAGATTTTGTTTGAGATGGAAGGGGTCTCGCAGGCGGACGCGAGCGAGGCGATGCGGCTAGCGTCGCACAAGCTGGCGCTGCGTACGACGGTGGTGAAACGCGAGACGGCGCATTGAAGGCAGCTATCAGCTTTCAGTCGTCAGCTATCAGCGAGAGCGGCGGCGGAGAAAGCCGAAAGCCGAGAGCGAGAGCTGAAAGCTGAGTAAGGAATTTTATGAATGCAGACAAAGTTAGAAACTTAACCGACGAAGAGTTGCAGCACCAGGGGCGGGACCTGGCGGACCAGTTGTTCAAGCTGAAGTTTCAGCTGAACATGGGCCAGACCGAGAGCCTGAAAAAGATTCGCGGCCTGCGCAAAGACATTGCGCGCGTCAAAACAATTTTGGGCGAGCGCACGCGTGCCGCCACAACGGAGAAACGCTAATGGCGGAAACCGCAAGCGGAAAGTCCGCAACCCCTAAAGCCGAGCACGCGCAGGGGCGGCGCAAAGAAGTGGTGGGAGAGGTGGTCGCCAACCGCATGCAAAAAACCATCGTGGTGCAGGTGACGCGCAAAAAGGCGCATCCCTTCTACGGGCGCGTGGTGGCGCGCCACAAGAAATTTTACGCGCACGACGAGAAGAACGAGGCGCATGTGGGCGATGTAGTGCGGATCGAAGAGACACGCCCGCTTTCGAAGTTGAAACGCTGGAAGCTGAAAGACATTGTGCGCAAGACCGCGCTGGTGCCGGAGATCGTGCTGGAGCAGGACGTTAAGTAGGGAAGCGGACCGAACACGCCCTTCGAGGGGATGGGTCCGGTGAGCCTGAGATACGCGAGACAAAGAACGTCTCGCTCAGGATGACAAGGCGCGATGACAAGGCGCGACAAACTGCGTCTCGGTCAGGATGACGAAGTGAATGGGAGATTGCCATGGCTGTGATGATGAGAAGCATGCTGGAGGTGGCCGACAACTCCGGCGCCCGCAAGCTGCAGATGATTCTGCCGCTCGGCGGCTCGACCGGCCTGAACGCGGGCCTGGGCGACATAATCACCGCCGCAGTGAAGGAAGCCGCTCCCGATGGCCAGGTGCAGAAGGGCAAAGTGGTGAAGGCGGTGATCGTGCGCACGCGCAAGGAGCATCGGCGGCGCGACGGAACCTACATCCGCTTTGACCAGAATGCCGCGGTGCTGATCAACGATGCGGGTGAGCCGGTGGGGACGCGCGTTTTCGGCCCTGTGGCCCGCGAGCTGCGCGAGAAGAAGTTTTTGAAGATCGTGTCATTGGCGCCTGAGGTGATTTAGTACCTGGTACCTAGTACCTAGACAAGAATCAGGGATCGAGAAACTGGAAATGAGAACAGTCAGCACAGTACACAAGCGAGTGGATATCCGCCGCAACGATACGGTGAAAGTGATCACCGGGCGCGACAAAGGCAAGGAAGGGCGCGTGCTGCGGGTGTTTCCCGACGACAGCAAGCTTTTGGTCGAGCACGTGATGATCGTGAAAAAGCACGTGCGCCCGAACCCGCAGCGCAACATTGCGGGCGGCATTGCCGAGCAGGAGAGCCGAATTGCGCTTTCCAACGTACAACTGGTGTGCCCGAGCTGCGGCCCCGTTCGTATCGGGCACGAAGTACGCGGCGACCGAAAAGTGCGGGTGTGCAAGAAGTGCGGAACGACGCTGGATAAATAGCTGTTAGCTCTTAGCCATTAGCTTTTAGCTTGTGGCGAAGATGCGGGCAGCGACGTGAACATTTGGTCTTACGCAGCGGTACACGTAGAAAGCTAAAGGCTAAGAGCTAACAGCTAAAAGCTTTCTTACAATCCGACACCGTGAGAGAGAGTTGAACCAACGCGATGGCAAAAGATAAGAAGGCAGCGAAGGAATCGGCGCAGGAGCAGAAGGCTCCGGCACAAGCGCACCACAGCGCCAAGGAGCGGCCGCGGCTGCGCGCCCGCTTCGAAAAGGAAGTGGCTCCGGCTCTGCTGAAAGAGCTTGAGCTTACGAACACGATGGCGGTTCCGCGCCTCAACAAGATTGTGGTCAACATGGGCATGGGCGAGGCCACGCAGAATTCGAAGATTCTCGATCCCGCGGTGAACGAGTTGGGACTGATCACGGGCCAGAAACCGATCATCACCAAGGCCAAGAAGTCGATTGCGGCTTTCAAGGTGCGCGAAGGGCAGTCCATTGGAACCATGGTGACGCTGCGCGGCGACCGCATGTATGAATTTTTCGACCGGCTGGTGAACATCGTTCTGCCGCGGGTGCGTGACTTCAAGGGAGTATCCACCAAATCGTTTGACGGCCGCGGAAACTATACGCTCGGCCTGCACGACCAGTTGATCTTCCCGGAGATTTCCTACGAGAAAGTCGACAAGCAGAAGGGAATGAACGTCACGATTGTGACCACGGCGGCGAACGACAACCAGGCGCGCACGCTGTTGAAGCATCTGGGCATGCCATTCCGGGCTTAGAAGCAAAGTTCCAAAGGTCAGGGTTTCAAAGGTTCAGGGTTTCAAGTACGGCAAGAAAGACTCTTTAAGGATTTCATGACTACTGCAAAACGGGTTAAAGACGCGAAGATCGAGAAGAAGTTTGAAACGGCGCGCAATAACAAGGAGAAAACTCCGAAGTTTTCCACGCGCCGGCACAACCGCTGCCAGCGCTGCGGGCGGCCGCGCGCGTATCTGCGCAAGTTCGGCATATGCCGCTTGTGCTTCCGCCAACTGGCGCTGCAAGGGGAGATTCCAGGAGTCTCGAAGTCGTCGTGGTAGGGCGCGGTAAGGAAGCGCGCCCCATGGTGCCTGCCGGCTGAGATCCTTCGCGAGACAAAAAGCGTCTCGCTCA
This sequence comes from uncultured Acidobacteriaceae bacterium, assembly GCA_963832755.1. Lineage (GTDB taxonomy): Bacteria > Acidobacteriota > Terriglobia > Terriglobales > Acidobacteriaceae > Sulfotelmatobacter. The sequence continues at coordinate 768,725 of CAWHVM010000002.1, forward strand.
GGATGACCAGCCGACAGGGATGAGCGTCATCGAGATGTAAGCGAGCCGCCGCAGGTTCTCCGCGGAACGCGGAGCGAACGGGTGGCGAGAGGAGAAGCAAACGATGAGGTTGACCGATCCGGTCGCAGATATGCTGACGAGGGTGCGCAACGCGCTGCAGGCGCGGCACCAGAAGGTGGACGTTCCGGCGTCCCGGCTGAAGGTGGAGATTGCCCGCATCCTGAAGGAAGAGGGTTACATCTCGAACTTCAAGGCCACGGAAGAAGAGGGACACAAGGTCATCCGGATCTATTTGAAATACGGCGCGCACAACGAGGCGGCGATTTCGAAGGTGGAGCGCGTTTCGCGCCCCGGCTGCCGCGTCTATGTGCGACGAAGCGAGATTCCGCGCGTGCTGGGCGGGATGGGGATCAATATCCTGACGACTCCGCGCGGGGTGATGACCGGACGACAAGCGCGCAAGGAAGGCGTGGGCGGAGAGTTGCTGTGCGAGATTTGGTAGAAAAACAGCTTTCAGCTATCAGCCGTTAGCTATCAGCAAGAGCGGCGATGATGGAAACTGAGAGCTGAAAGCTGAGAGCCGAAAATTTATGTCACGAATTGGAAAAAAGCCGATTCCGATCCCCAAAGGGGTGACGGTCAAAATCGAAGGCAACGCGGTGCTGGTGCAGGGGCCGAAGGGCAAGCTGGATACGGCTCTTCCCACGGGCATCAAGGTGGAGCAGAAGGACGGAACCATCGTCGCCCTGCGCGAGAATGATTCGCAGGCTGCTCTGCACGGACTGGCGCGCGCGCTGGTGAACAACGCCGTCGAAGGCGTGACCAAGGGATGGACGCGCGACCTGGAAATCGTCGGCATTGGCTACCGCGCCGAGATGAAGGGCAAAGGCATGGTGGTGTTCAACCTGGGATATTCGCATCCCATCGAGTATCCGCTGCCGACCGGCGTCGAGGCCGCGGTCGATCCCAAGCAGACGAAGATTTCGCTGACTGGAATCGACCGGCAACAGGTGGGTCAAGTGGCGGCAGAAATGCGCTCGCTGCGCCCACCCGACCCCTACAAGAATAAGGGTGTGCGGTATGCGGGTGAGAGGTTGAAGAAGAAAGTGGGCAAGACGGGAGCGAAATAGAGCAGGTCTCGGGTAGCAGGTCTTAAGGTGTTAGGGAACCCTACACCTTAAGACTTATCACCTAAGACCGCGTCTAGCGGGCAAGGACAGATTCTATGTTTACGAAGAAATCGAAGAATCAGAAGCGCGGGCACATTCACGACCGCATCCGGAAGAAGATGCAGGGAACGGCGGAACGTCCGCGGCTGAACGTGTACCGTTCGCTAAATCACATTTACGTGCAGGTCATCGACGACCTGAGCGGCAAGACGCTGGTCTCGGCGAATTCTGCCGAGGGCAAGAAAGAAGACCGGCGCACCGGCGGGAACGTGGCCGCCGCGAAGGCTCTAGGCAAGGTCATTGCGGAGCGCGCCAAAGCCAAGGGCGTGAGCAAGGTAGTGTTTGACCGCGGCGGCTACATTTATCACGGGCGGGTGAAAGCGCTGGCCGATGCGGCCCGCGAAGCGGGATTGCAATTTTAACAGCTGCGAGCTTCGAGCGGCGAGCTATGAGCAGGCCGTTTCGATGTAGGGCTGGCTCGCAGCTCACGGCTCGAAGCTCGGAGCTAGAAGTTGGAAATCAAAAATAATGCCAACAGTCATCAAGAAGCTCGATGCCAATTCGTTTCAGTTGAAAGATCAGGTCGTGGCCATCAACCGCGTCACCAAGGTGGTGAAGGGCGGCAAGAACCTTTCGTTCGCGGCGCTGGTGGTGGTGGGCGATCCGTCGGCGGCGGTGGTGGGGCACGGCGCGGGCAAGGCCAAGGAAGTTCCGCAGGCCATTCGCAAGGCGATTGAATCGGCGAAGAAGAATCTGATCAAGGTGAACTTGACGCAGACTTCAATTCCGCACCTGGTGCTGGGCCGCTATGGTTCCGGCAAAGTTTTGCTGAAGCCGGCTCCGGAAGGCACGGGAGTGATTGCCGGCGGCGCAGTGCGCGCGGTGATGACCTCGGTGGGAATCCAGAACGTGCTCACCAAGTCGATCGGCACCACCAATCCCCACAACGTGATCAAGGCGACGTTCGACGCGCTGCGGCATTTGAAGAGCAGAGAGAGCGTTGCCGCGATGCGGGGTAAAACGGTGGAAGAACTGTAGTACCGAGTACCGAGTCCCGAGTCCCGAGAAACGGCACTCCGGGTGAGATTGAGGACTTATCGATGACGACTAAGAAACCGAAAGCGGTTGCCGGGAAGATATACCTGAAGTGGGTAGTTTCGGCAATTTGCTCGCCGGTGAAACACAAGCGGGTGGTGAAGGGACTGGGATTTACCCAGCTGAACCAGGTGATCGAGCGCCCGGACAATGCGGCGATTCGCGGTATGGTGGCGAAGATTCCGCATCTGGTCGAGATCTTGAAGTAGAAGCTATCAGCGTTCATCTGTCAGCCATCAGCGCAAACCGCTGCTGGCTGAAAGCTGACGGCTGAGAGCTTATTTATGAACCTGTCTAATATTCACGCACCGAAGAAGGCGTCGGAAAAGCGCAAGCGCGTGGGGCGCGGCATGGGCTCCGGCATGGGCAAGACCTCGACCCGCGGACACAAGGGGCAGCGTTCGCGCACCGGTTCCCGTATGATCCGCGGTTTTGAAGGCGGCCAGATGCCGCTGCACCGCCGCATGCCCAAGCGCGGCTTTACCAACATCTTCCGCAAGGAATTCAACATCGTCAGCCTGGAGCGGCTGGCCGCGCTGGGCGAGGAACTGCACGCGGCCCCCATCACGCCCGAGGTGCTGCGCAAAGCCGGAGTGATCAAGGCCAAGCTTCCGGTAAAGATTCTCGGCGATGGCGAGCTGACGATTGCCATCACTGTGCACGCGCACAAGTTCTCCAAGTCGGCGCAGGAAAAAATCACCAAGGCAGGCGGCAAGGTTGAGGTCTTGCAGTAATGGCTGAGCAAGGGACGTTCCCACTTTTCGAGAAGCTGCGCAACATCTTCCGCATCCCTGACCTGCGCAACCGGGTTCTGTTTACGCTGGCCATGCTCGCGATTTACCGGCTGGGCGGGCATCTTCCCACTCCCGGCGTCAACTTCGTCAAGCTCGAGCAAGCCTTCAATCGAACCGGAGGATCGCTTCTCGGTTTCGTGGATCTGTTTTCGGGCGGCAGCCTGCGCAAGATGACCATCTTTGCCCTGGGCATCATGCCGTACATCACGGCATCGATCATCCTGCAGCTTTTGACCGTCGTGTATGAGCCGCTGGCCAAGCTGCAGAAAGAAGGCGAGCTGGGGCGCAAGAAAATTACCCAGTGGACGCGTTACATCACCGTGATTCTCAGCGCGGTGCAGTCATTCGGTATTGCTATCGGCCTCGAAAAAGCCGGAGACTTCGTGTTGCATCCCGGCCCCGGTTTCATCCTGATGACCATGCTGACCCTGACCACGGGCAGCGCCTTCATCATGTGGCTGGGCGAGCAGATCACCGATCGCGGCATTGGCAACGGCATGTCGCTCCTGATCTTTGCCGGCATTGTGGTGGGCTTGCCGCGCGGCGTAGAGGATCTTTTTGACAAGGCCAAGAACGGAACCTGGGGAGCGATCACCCCGGTGCTGATGGCAGGCCTGATCGTGTTCATGATCGCAGTGGTGGCATTCATCGTTTACGTTGAACGTTGCGAGCGGCGCATTCCCGTGCAATATGCCAAGCGCGTGGTGGGGCGCAAAGTGATGGGCGGGCAATCCACGCACTTGCCGCTCCGCGTCAACGCGGGCGGCGTCATGCCGGTGATCTTCGCGTCTTCGATTCTCGGTCTGCCGCAGATGCTCGGCTATAGCGTAAGAAACAGCCGCTACTTCGGCGACATGATTCGCATGCTGGGCTGGGGCGAGCCGCTCTACACGGTGTTGTATGCGCTGGGCATCATTTTCTTTGCGTACTTCTACGTGTCGATCGTTTTCAATCCCAGCGAAGTCGCCGACAATATGCGGAAGTACGGCGGCTTCATTCCCGGCATTCGTCCGGGCAAGCGGACGGCCGACTACATCAACGAAGTTTTGACCCGCATCACGCTGGTGGGCGGGCTGTATCTGATCCTCATTTCGTTCATTCCTGAGTGGATGATGGCCGGCATTCACCTGAACCACTTGCCCTTGTGGCTGGGAGGCAGGATGTTTGAGCAGCTTCCGGTCTGGGTGACCAACGGTTTGGGCGTGACTTTCTATTTCGGCGGAACATCGCTACTGATTGTGGTGGGCGTGGCCATGGATACGGTCACGCAGGTCGAGGCGCAATTGATCATGCGCCATTACGATGGGTTTACGCCGCGCAGCGGACGCATCCGCGGCCGCAGGAATTGGTCGTAGGGAAGCAGGTCTTAGGTGATAGGTCTTGGGTATTAGGCGCTGAGATTGTTCTCGCCTAAGCCTAAGACCACGAAATCTGGGGTTGCTGCACCGGGCATGGCCTTGTGGGAGGCTGACCGGGGACACTGAGATCGGGAGGCTTTGGCCAACTGATGACGCAGGAAACCTCACGCGATGTAGGCCCCGTGGTGCTGCTTGGACCCCCGGGAGCCGGTAAAGGCACGCAGGCCAAGCGCATTATGAACCGATATTCGATTCCGCAGGTCTCCACCGGAGACCTTCTGCGGGATAACGTGGCCAGGGGTACGGAACTCGGCATGACCGCCAAGGCGGTCATGGCGCGGGGCGAACTGGTTTCCGACGACCTGGTTTGCGAAATGGTTCGGCACAGGCTGAGCCAGCCCGACTGCAAGCGCGGTTACGTTCTGGACGGCTTTCCCCGGACTGCGGCTCAGGCGGGATGGCTGGATGCGTTGCTCGACGACAAGCTCTTTGACAACTCGCGCCCTACTCGCGCCTGGCCAATTGTGATACTGATGGACGTAGACTATAATCAATTGTTGCTCCGGATTACTGGACGCCGTTCTTGTCCCACCTGTGGGCGGATCTATAACGTCCACTTCCAGCCGCCCCGTTTCGACGAAGTGTGCGATGTTGACGGGACGAAGCTGGTAACCCGCAATGACGATCGGTTGGAAGTGATTCAGCCGCGTTTGGCGGCCTACCAGGAGCAGACTCGTCCTGTGGTGGATTATTACCAGCGCACGAGGAGACTGACTTCAGTAAACGGCGACTTGCCCATGGACGAAGTTGGGGAGCAGATTTTCAGGATTATTGAGGACCATCACGCGTAGCGTCTTCTTGATAGAGCATGGCGATTGTCTGCAAGTCGGCGTCGGAGATTGAGCGCATGCGGCACAGCGGCCGCATCGTGCGTCAGGTTCTCGATGAAGTGCGTTCGATGGTGGCGCCGGGCGTCACCACCATGGATCTGGAACGCGCCGCCGAGAAGAAGATCGCCGAACTCGGCGCCAAGCCGGCTTTCAAGGGATATTACGATTATCCCTGTGTGCTGTGCACGTCGGTGAATGAAGAGATTGTGCACGGCATCCCGTCGGAAAAGCGGGCGCTGAAAGAAGGTGACATCGTTTCGATCGATTGCGGAGTGGTGCTCGACGGTTACTATGGCGATGCCGCGATCACGGTTCCGGTCAGCGAAGCCGTGAAGCCGGAGTTGCGCAAGCTGCTGACGGTGACCGAAGAATCGCTTTACCGCGGCATTGACCAGGCGCGCATCGGCAACTCGGTGGGCGATGTGGGAGCGGCGGTGCAAGAGCACGTGGAAGCCAACGGCTTCAGCGTGGTGCGCGAGTTTGTGGGACATGGAATTGGAACGAAGCTGCACGAAGAGCCGCAGGTGCCGAACTTCGGAGCGCGCGGCCACGGCGCAAAGTTGCGCGAGGGCATGGTTCTCGCCATCGAGCCCATGGTGAACTACGGCAAGCCGGAAACGCGAGTGCTCGGCGACAAGTGGACGGCCGTAACAGTCGACGGCAGTTTCAGCGCGCACTTCGAGCATTGTGTGGCAGTGACGAAAGATGGGCCGGTGATTTTGACGAAGTAAGAAGGCAGTTCTCAGTTCTCGGTTCTCAGTTCTCAGTTGGGAACCGGGTGCTTTAACTGACTATTGAGAACTGGCAACTGAGAACTGAACTTAATGAGCAAAGAAGACGCGATAGAAGTGATGGCAACGGTGTTGGAACCGCTGCCCAACGCCATGTTCAAGGTGGAACTGGAGAACAAGCACCAGGTGCTGGCGCATGTATCCGGCAAGATGCGTAAGAATTTTATCCGCATCCTGCCCGGCGACAAGGTCGCAGTCGAGCTTTCGCCCTACGATTTGAATCGCGGAAGAATTGTGTACCGCTATAAATGAACGTCGCTTTATCCGTCGAACGATTTTGCTGACGGCTGAAGCTGACGGCTGAAAGCTGGTTTATGAAAGTACGAGCATCGGTAAAGAAAATCTGTGACAAGTGCAAGGTCATCCACCGCAAAGGTGTAGTGCGGGTGATCTGCGTCAACACGAAACACAAACAGCGCCAGGGCTAGAAGCTTCGAGCTATGAGCTTCGAGCAGGAGCAAAGCCACCGGATGTATTGCTCGTAACTCGCGGCTCGAAGCTCGCAGCCAAAGTCGGCCGCAGTTGGAGGCATAAAGATTTATGGCACGTATCGCAGGCGTCGACTTACCGCGCCAGAAGCACATCAACATCGCGCTGACTTACATCTACGGCATCGGGCATCCGCGCGCCGGAACGATTCTTGACGAGGCCAAGGTGGACCCCATGAAAAAGGTCCAGGATCTCAGCGAAGAAGAAGTCAACCGAATCCGCACCGTGATTGAAGCGCAAGGGATGGTCGAGGGCGATCTGCGCAAGGAAGTTTCGATGAATATCAAGCGGCTCATCGAAATCGGCTCCTATCGCGGCTTCCGTCACCGCCGCAACCTGCCGGTCCGCGGCCAGCGCACGCATACCAACGCGCGAACCCGCAAAGGCCCGCGCAAGGGAACAGTCGCGACCAAGAAGAAGGCGTCGGCAAAGACATAGAAGCAGTGTCCAGTGTCCAGTGGTCAGTGGCCAGTAAAACCCTGACAAAACTGGCCACTGGCCACTGACCACTGGACACTAATTATGGCTAAACCAGCAGCAGCGGGCGGCACGGCCGCACCGGAGAAAAAAGGCAAGAAGAAGACGTTCAAGAAGAAGGAGCGCAAGCACGTTCCGCACGGGCTGTGCTACGTGCAGGCTTCCTTCAACAACACCATCGTGACCATCACCGACATGAATGGCAACGTTCTGTCGTGGAAGAGTTCGGGATCGCTGGGCTTCCGCGGATCGCGCAAAGGAACGCCGTTCGCGGCGCAGCAGGCGGCCTCGAACGCTGCCAACCTGGCGCGCGATCACGGCGTGCGCAGTGTGGACGTGCGCGTGAGCGGCCCCGGCTCTGGGCGCGAGTCGGCGGTGCGCGCTCTGGCGTCGTCCGGCATTGAAGTGCGCTCGATTCGCGACGTCACGCCGATTCCGCATAATGGATGCCGTCCGCCGAAACGGCGCAGAGTGTAAGAAAGTGGCCAGTGGTCAGTGACCAGTGGCCAGTAGGATCAAAACCGGGTTTACTGGCCACTGGCCACTGACTACTGATTTCGTCCGGGACGAAGGGTGAAGCCAAACCCGTAAACCGGCCATCCAAAAGGAGAACAACTTGGCGCGTTATACCGATGCAGTCTGCCGTTTATGCCGCCGTGAGGGCATGAAGCTTTTCCTCAAAGGGGCAAAATGTTTTAGCGATAAGTGTCCCATCGAGAAGCGCAACTTCGCTCCCGGACAACATGGGAAGGACCGCAAGGCCAAAATCGTTGGCTACGGCCTGCAGTTGCGCGAGAAGCAGAAAGCCAAGCGCATCTACTTCACGCTGGAAGGCCAGTTCCGTAACTATTTCGAGAAGGCCGCGCGCACACGGGGCGTGACCGGCGAACTGCTCCTGCAACAACTAGAGCGGCGTTTGGACAACGTTGTCTTCCGCCTTGGCTTTGCCCAATCCCGGCGCCAGGCGCGGCAGTTGGTGCGCCACGGACACGTCGCGGTCAACAATCGCAAGGTCAACATTCCTTCTTATGAAGTGAGTGCCGGCGAGGAGATTTCCATCCGCGAGAACAGCAAGAAGCTGGTCGTGCTGGAAATGGCCAAGGAATTTGCCAGCCACGGCACGCTGCCCAACTGGCTGGAAGTGAATCGCGACAATTACACCGCGCGCGTGCTCTCGTTGCCCAAACGCGAAGATATTCAACTGCCGGTGAATGAGCAGTTGATTGTGGAACTTTATAGCAAGTAGCCGTTAGTCGTTGGTCGTCAGCGTTTTTTGGGTCCATAATTCGAGCCAGATCAGCCTTTTCCGGCGGTGACCTGAGTTGGACACTCAGCGAGTTGGGACTGAGCCAAACGGCCGAAGGAGAAACAAATGCTTTGGAAAGGTTTTCAGAAGCCGAAACGTCTCGCAGTTGACACTTCCACCCTCACCGACAAATACGGAATTTTCTGGGCGCAGCCCTTTGAGCGCGGCTTCGGCACAACCGTGGGCAACGCTCTGCGGCGCGTGCTGCTGAGTTCGATTGAAGGCGCCGCCGTCACTGCGGTAAAGATGGAAGGCGTGCTGCACGAATTTCAGTCAATCCCCGGAGTGGTGGAAGATGCGACTGACATCATCCTCAACCTGAAGCAGATTCCCTTCAAGCTGGCGGGCGATGCTCCGAAAGCAATCTACCTGCGTGCCGATCAGCCTGGCGTGGTTACCAGCGGCATGATCGAGGCCGACGGCAACGTCGAGGTTCTGGATAAAGACGTCTACATCGCTACGGTCAGCGAAGGCGGCAAGCTTGACATGGAAATGCGCCTGAAGCGCGGCCGCGGCTATGTTTCCGCCGACAAGAACTTCGACGAAGATCTTGGCATCGGATTCATTCCCATCGATTCCGTGCACTCGCCCGTGCGCAAGTGCAACTACACCGTCGAAGCCGCGCGCCTTGGCCAGATCACCGACTACGACAAGCTCACTCTCGAAGTGTGGACCAACGGCTCCATCACGCCCGCCGATTCCATCGGCCTGGCCGCGAAGCTGATTAAAGACCACATGAACATCTTCATCAACTTCGAGGAAGAGATTGAAACCGGCGTGTCGTCGTCGGACGATCGCAAACCGGAGATCCACAACGAGAACCTGAACCGCTCCGTCGAGGAACTCGAGCTTTCGGTGCGCAGCTACAACTGCCTGAAGAACGCGAACATTCAGACCATCGGCGAATTGGTGCAGAAGACGGAATCGGAAATGCTCAAGACCAAGAACTTCGGCCGCAAGTCGCTGAACGAGATCAAGGAAATACTTTCCTCGATGGGTCTGAGCCTGGGTATGAAGATCGACGAGCACGGCAACGCCGTGCCCGGGCCGACTTCGAACTTGGTTTTGCCGGCTTCGGCGTACGGACCGGACGATCAGCTGTAGGAACAGTGGTCAGTGGCTAGTGGCCAGTGGTCAGAAAGACAAGGCATTAGCCGCTGACGTTCTATATTCGAAATTGAATGCTGGCCACTGACCACTGGCCACTGACCACTGAGGTTTCACCCATGCGTCACAAAGTAGCAGGCTACAAACTCGGACGGAACACCGCGCACCGGCGCTCACTGCTGCGCAACCTGGTCACCTCCGTGATCGTGGAGGAGCGCATCGAAACGACGGTCCCCAAAGCCAAGGCCGCGCGGCCCATCGTCGAAAAGATGATCACGCTCGGCAAGCGCGGCGACCTCGCCGCCCGGCGTCTGGCATCGTCATACCTCATGACCGACGAAGCAGTCGTGAAACTGTTCGACACCGTCGGTCCGCGTTTCGGCGATCGCAACGGCGGCTACACGCGCGTCATTCGCACCGGCTGGAATAAAGGCGACGGCGCCGACAAGGCTTTCCTCGAACTGCTGGGCAGCGAAAAAATTCTCGACGAGAAAAAAGAGAAGCGCGCCGAAGCCCGCGCCAAGAAGGTCGCCGAAGCCAAGAAAGCCATGGAAGACGCGGAAGCGCAGGCTCAGCACGACGGCGGCGTCGAGCCGGTCAAGGAAGTCAAAGAGGAAGACAAAAAAGAATAATCGGAATCTTGTGCCAAGGGGCACGGCTTTCGCCGTGCCTTTTTTCTTCGCACCCTCCGAACCTTTGTCATTCCGACTTGGGCATAAGCCCAAGGAGGAACCTGCTTTTTGCAGCGTCCCGAAACCCGCACAAGTACATGTCCTGCCGTGGCTCCCGCTGGTAATCTTGTCGTAAGTTGCCATCCCTATAAACTTTCTCTCAGGATGGGGTTCACTCGTACACAGATCGCCATTGCCGTCAGCCTCGCCGCGCTGCTGGTGTTTGGATTTCTCGGTTACATCTGGTGGCTGAGCGATCAGGGACCGGTGCTGGCGCGCTCCGAAGAGCGCGATACTTTGACCGGTCTGCCCGTCAGCATCCGCATGAATCCGCTGCGCGACCGCACCATTGAGCACAGCGCCAACAAATTTCTCCACGAGTTGCGCGACGGACATTGCGACGATCTGCTCTCTGAATGGGAGCACGACTACCGCAAGAAGTACGCCCACTTCATTTGCGACTCCGAGGCGAAGCATCCGCTTGTCTCCTGGGAGTTGGCGGAGTGGGAGAGCGCGCCGCCCCTCACCATCCTTCACTACCGCGGCAAGCGCCTCAACGGCCCAGGCCAATCCAGCACTTACAAGGAACTCTTCACTGTTACCGAGGAAGACAAGGATGGGCAGTGGGTGGTTACGAAGTACGACGCCATGTACTGAGAAGATTCACCTGTTGCTGGAATTAGGCGTCAAATATAGGTCCCCTGCTTCTTGATTCGGATATCGGTAAGTGTGTCGGCGTGGTCGAATTCAAAGCTGATATAAACGTTCCACTCGCAGATCAGTTTGCCTGGATCCTCACCAATCTTGATCTCATAAACAACTCCATCGCTACCTCTCCTCACGGGATAGTGTGGGATCTGCGTAGCGTCTAGGTACTTATCTACGTCTGCCCTGGACATGCCCACGTGTAGATCTCGTTGGTACGGGGCGATCGCTGTTCGGTAAACATCGTCCCGGCGGGCCTGTGTGACCTTCGAATAGATAAACCAAATCGAAATCATATCAGCCCCGAACGCAGCGATCATCGCGATCCGTGTTTTCATACAGAGAGATTTTACAACTCGTTGGCGGGCCCCGCTTCCACTGTGAGGCATCACGACTTCTCTGTGATACAACGTTTTTAATGCCTGCCCTGCCTCCCGTGCGTGAGCCGTCTTCCGCGCGCAACATCTACGTCTTCGGCCTCACCTCTTTTCTGAACGACACGGCCACCGAAATGGCGTATTGGGTGTTGCCGGCGTTTCTGGCGTCGCTGGGCGCGGGGCCGGCGCAGTTGGGAGTGATCGAGGGCATCGCCGAAAGCGTGGCGTCGTTTGCCAAGCTTTTCTCCGGATATCTCACCGATCACATCCATCGCCGCAAGCCGGTCGTGGTCGCCGGATATTTCGTCGCCAACGCGGTTAAGCCGCTGCTTGCGATTGTCACTGCCTGGCCGCAGATTCTGCTGATTCGATTTACCGACCGCCTCGCCAAGGGCGTGCGTGGAGCGCCGCGCGATGTGATGGTGGCCGAGTCCGTGCCGAAAGAGCGGCTGGGTTCGGCCTATGGCCTGATTCAATCGATGGATTCAGCCGGAGCGATCGCCGGCCCGCTGACAGCCCTGGTTTTGCTGGCGCACTTCGGAATCCGCAGCGTGTTCTGGGCCGCAGCGGTTCCGGGAGCGCTGTGCGTGCTGGTCGCGCTGGTGGGCATTCGTGAAACGAAACGCCCGCACGCGAAAGATTCGGCAGCGCAAACGACGCCGAACGCGGCGCAGCTGAAAACGTCTTTGTTATCGTCCACCGAGCAGGGTAAGAACACACTTCCCGCCAGCTTCTACTTCGTGCTCATCGCCGTGACTCTGTTTTCTCTCGGCAACTCTAGTGACATGTTTCTGGTTTTGCGCGCGCAGAGTGTGGGAATTCGCGTGGCGCTCGCTCCCTTGCTCGGTCTGGTCTTCAACGTTACTTATACGCTCGCCTCCTGGCCGGCGGGCTGGCTCAGCGACCACGTTCCGCGCCGGCTGGTGGGCTCCGCTGGCTACGTGATTTTTGCCGCGGTCTATTTTGTTTTCGGACGCGCGCCCTCCACGCTGGCCCTCTGGAGTGCGATGGCTGTCTATGGTCTCTACTACGCTTTGACGCAGCCCGTGCTGAAGGCTCTGGTGGTTGAGACGGCCGGAGCCGGCGTGCGCGGGCGCGCTCTCGGCATTTATTTTTTCGCCACCAGCGCCGCCACGTTAGCGGCGAGCCTGATCACCGGAGAATTGTGGAAGCATTACGGCCCTGCGCTTCCATTCTATGTTTCAGCAGCGCTCGCCCTGCTGGCGGCAACGCTGTTGCAGGCTGCGGGACGGGGCACCAAACCCTAGCGAAACGGATGCTCCCGTCCGCTGCTTTGCCTCAGCCTTCCTAAGCCGCTAGCCGCGACACGTCGTCCGTGGCATGGCGCACCGCCAACGACATCATCACTCGCGCCACTCCGCTGATGATCATGCTAATGCCCACCAGCGTGCCAATCGCCCAAGCCGAACTAGACGGCCATTGCATGTAGATCATCATACCCAGCAGCAGGGTAACGATGCCGTCAATCAGCACCCAGATTGAGCCCTGGATCGGACGCATCTTCACATACAGCACGACGTCGAGGATGCCTTCAATCAGGAACAGCAATGCCAGCGCCAGCGTAAGCGACGTGACACCCAGCACAGGATGCACGATCAGGTATCCGCCGAAGCATAGATATGCGATCCCGACGAGCAGTTTCCAGATCACGCTGCCCGCGCCGTGCGCGCGAAAGGCCAGCATCACGTGGACTGCGCCGGCCAAAACAATCAGCCACGCGACCACCACATTCACCGCCACGGCGGCAAGATACGGCGAACCCACCGCCAGCATGCCAAACACAATCAGCAAGACTCCCCACAGAATGGAAACCGTCGAAGCTTTCTTCACCATTTCAACCGGAGCGTTCTGTGCCATAGAGGCCTCCTAAATGAAGCGGCATAAGCGTACCTCAAAAACGGCGTGAAATGAAGGGAAAGCTGTCGTGGAGACGAACCATGTGGAGACAGCCTCGAAGCTGATTCTTCTTGACATTCGCCTTCCATTCGCCAACAATACGGGCATGGCGATCACACGCAGGCAGCGCGAAGTTTATGACTTTATCTCCCGCTTTGTGGCGGAGCATGGCTACTCTCCGTCGTTTGAAGAGATTGGCAACGGGCTTGACCTGAACTCGCTGGCCACGGTGCACAAGCACATCACCAACCTGGAGAAGAAGGGACTGCTCACGCGCGACTACAACCGCAGCCGCTCCATTGACCTGCTGCCGCCCAAGGGACGGCTTAAGCAGGCCATGAGCGTGAACACGGGAGTGATCTTGCCGCTGGTGGGGCGCATCGCCGCCGGCCAGCCCATTGAGGCCGTGCAGGATAATCAGACCATCTCGCTCGCCGACTTTGTCCGCTCGAAAGAAGTCTTCGTGCTCGAAGTGCGGGGCGATTCCATGCAGGATGAGGCCATCCTCGACGGCGACTACGTGCTGGTCGAAAAGCTGAAGACGGCGCACAACGGCGACATCGTGGTCGCGATTGTTGACCGCGATGACGCCACTTTAAAGCGCTTCTACCGCGAAGGCGACAACATCCGCCTGCAGCCCTCGAATGTGACCATGAAGCCGATCATCGTGCCGGCGGCGTCGGTGGAAGTGCAGGGTAGGGTGATTGGGGTGCTGCGGAAATATTGAGGGCAGTTCTCAGTCTCTAGTTTTCGGCTTCCCTCTCAACTCGGGGCAAAAGCCTTCGAGCGCAAAGAGCGCGGAGAACTGCAGCGAGGGGCGCGGAGAAAACCTGGCCAAACTAAATGCAGCGCCTGCTTCAATCCCGAGCCTTGTTGCTTGCCGCGATCTGTCTGTCTCTGGCTTTAGCCACATTAGGTCATGCGCAGAATCAACAAGCCGCGCCCGCGAAGGAGAAGGTTGTGACCATGCATGCGAGTGGAACATTTGATGTAAAGGTCACGCCTCAGGCGGGTGAAGACGGGGCCAACGCGGGGCTGGGACGAATGTCGATTGACAAACAGTTCTACGGCGATCTGGAGGCAACGAGCAGGGGATTTATGCTCTCCTCGGCAGCGACCATCGTGAAAGGCTCAGGGGGATACGTCGCGATGGAGCGGGTCACAGGGACATTGAAAGGCCGTACGGGCAGCTTCGTGCTACAGCACAGCGGCACGATGATGCGGGGCACGCCGCACTTGAGCGTTAGTGTTGTCCCGGACTCGGGCACTGGCCAACTCGATGGTCTTGCGGGAACGATGGGCATCAAGATCGATGACGGGAAGCATTCGTACGAATTCGAGTATACGCTGCCGGAAAAGTTCTGAAGCAAAGACGAAAGCCCGGGATTAACCCGGGCTTTGTCTTGACTGAAAGCTGATGGCTGATAGCTGACGGCTGCTTTACCCAACGTGCCGATCAAGCGCCTGCGCGATGGCTTCCTTGGGTTTGTAGCCGACGATCTGCTCGACCACTTGCCCGCCTTTGAAGACCAGCAGCGTGGGGATGCCGGTGACCTTGTAGCGCATGGGTGTGGACATGTTGGAGTCGACATCCATCTTGCCGATTTTGATTCTGCCCTGGTAGTCCTTTGCCAACTCTTCGACGATGGGAGCGATAGCGCGGCAAGGGCCGCACCATGTTGCCCAGAAGTCTACCAGCACGGGCTTGTCTGATTTCAAAACATCCTGGTCGAAGTTCGCATCGGTGACTTCGACGATTCCATTGCCTGCCATGTTCGTTTCTCCTCGTTGTAACGTCGCGTTTTTCGGCGGACGCTCCATGTTAAGGAAACAACGAGTGTCTTTGCCGGGGCCCGGACGATCTTATTTGATTACGATCTTTATGAATACGATTTAATGAAACGCTGCCCTAACCGGGGCAACCTATTATCGTACCACTGACGTTGGATGCGCGGAGGGCGGCGAAAGTCGCAGGAACCGGCAGGGTGCGTTATCGTACTGACTGCACCTAGAAGATGAACTTCACCGCAGCCTGCATCAGGCGCGGGGCGGCCGCGCTGACCACTGCTCCGAACGAAGAGCTGTTGATGTTGCCGTTCACGGAAGCCGGGCCGTAGAACTGGGCGTGGTTGAAGACGTTGAAGCCCTCAAAGCGCAATTGCAGGGACTTGGACTCGGTGAAGGACACGCTCTTCAGCAGGGCCATGTCGTAGTTGTCGATGCCCGGTCCGTAGAAGAAACGGCGCCTGGCGTTGCCGGGCTCACCCAAAGGCTGCAGGCTGAAGAGGCTTGTGTTGAAGTAGGACTGGCCGTTACGGGGATTGTGATTCAGATCGAGCGCACCCGGCGTGTACTGGGGTTCATCGACGCCATAGTTGTTCACGCCGTTTGGTTCTGTGCCCAGCAAGGAATTGTCGCCGTAGTTGTAGAGCGTGACGGGAAAGCCAGTGCTG
This sequence comes from uncultured Acidobacteriaceae bacterium, assembly GCA_963832755.1. Classification (GTDB taxonomy): domain Bacteria; phylum Acidobacteriota; class Terriglobia; order Terriglobales; family Acidobacteriaceae; genus Sulfotelmatobacter. Next base: position 784,324 of record CAWHVM010000002.1, read on the forward strand.
TAGCGGGTAATGCCGGAGAGCGCCCAGCCTTGGGTCCAGCGGTTGGAACGGCCGGAAAGACGCTCCAGTGGGAGTTGGTAGTTGTAGCTGACCACAAAGTTCTGCTTCACATCGAAAGCAGAAAGAGCCCGGCTCAGCGCGGGGTTGATGGGGTTGATTTCTTCTCCAAGGTTGGAAGCCTGGTCGAGCGACTTGCTGTAAGTGTAGCCGCCGAGAATCTGCAAGTGTCCGCTGGTGTGGCGCAACGTGACTTCGAGCGCGTTGTAGTTGGAGTTGCCGACCGTAATCTGGTTCGTAACGCTGCCAAAGTTGAAGCCGAGCGGGCCGCGGGTTCCGTAAATCTTCTGGCCTGAAACTGTCTTGTAGATAGTGCCTTCCAGAAACGGTCCGCAGGGCGTTTGCGGCGGCTGTGGCGATGTTTCCGGTGCGAGGTTTGCAGGATTGCTCAAGAACAAACAGAGCGCGGGATTGCCGGGGTTCGCTTCCACGAGCGCGAGCAGGCGATGCCCTTGCGTGCCTACGTAACTGGCGCTGAGCACAGTGTTGGAAGAGAGTTGGCGTTCCAGGGAGAACATGTATTCCTCAGTGTAGGGAATGCGGTCGGTGGTGGGATAAGCCGGGAGTCCGCTGATGGGTTCGTACTGCGACCAATCGACGTTGGCATCGGGATGGCTCGCCGAAGAATTGAGCGGCGCCAGTTGCACCGGAAAATATTGGCTGCCCAGACCGGTGGAAGCGGAAAGGAACGGCGTGGCAAACAGCGGCGGAGTCGGGCTGGTGTAGGTGGTGCCGTAAGGCGCGTTGGCGCTGAGGACTCCGACGGTCAGCGCTTCGATGGCGGTGTAGAACATGCCGAAGCCGGCGCGGAGGCTGGTCTGGCTGGGACCTCCAAGGATCTTGCCGAGTAGAGAATCCGAATCGGCGGTGGGCGAGTAGACGAGGCCGATGCGCGGTGCGAAATCTTTGTTGCCGGGCGGGGCCAACGTGCGTGGGACTTGTTTTCCGCCACCCAGGGGATCGGTGGGGAAAAGTATTCCAGCGGGCGCGGTGGGAAAAACTACAGATTGCCGGCCCGGCTCCAAGGTTGCGACTTGATTGTACTTTTCGTACCAGGGTTCGATGCGGTCCCAGCGCAAACCGTAGTTCAGTGTGAGGTTGGGCCGCAGCCGCCAACTGTCTTGCGCGTAGAGGCCGAGATATTTGTTGCGTCCGTAAAAAGGCTGGAGCTGGCTTTGGTTGTATTGCGTGGGCGCGCCGAGCAGGAAGTCGGCGAAATCGGATCCGGTCTGGCTGCCGAAGAATAGGAAGCTGCCGTTGAACTGCGCGATGGCGTGAGTGTTGACCTGATCGTAATGAAATTCGCCGCCGAATTTTATGGTGTGAGTGCCGAGGACTTTGGAAAAGTTGTCGAGCCACTGGTACGTGTTGTTGGTTTGATGGAGTTCATTGGTATTGGTTCCGAGGGAGTAGTTGTTGAAGACGACATTCTCCACGCCCTCGGTTTGCGGGGAGAGCGGCACGATGCCTGGAGTATTCGGACCGACCTCAAAGCCCTGAGATGCCAGGCTCACGCCCAGTCCGCCTTGCGGACGGCCCAAGTCGTTCGAATCGCGCAGATAGCTGAAGCGGAATTCGTTGACTGCGGTGCCGCGCAGAGTCCGCGTGTTGCCCAGGTTCAGCAGTTGGGCTTGGCCGAGATTCAGGGCGTTGAAGCCGGGCACATTCGCTCCGCCTTGGGCTGTGGGGTAAGGATTGTCCTGAGTAAAATTGTCGAGAAAATAGTAAGCCGAGAACAGGCCCCAGTGCGTGTTGGCATCGAGGCGGAGCGCGCCTTTGTTGTCATGGAGCGTCTGGTCGTTGGCGGAGGTAGAGAAGAAGTTGCCGGACTGATTCGGCGGGGGAATGTATTGCAGCAGATGCTGCGCAGGAGTGGACCACGCTGTTTCAAGAATGGCTGCATTGGGGAAGACACATTGCGAAGAACTTGTGCAGGCGCTTGGGTAAGTTGGGCAGCCTCCGGCGGGGCAGGTTCCATTGAGTGGAGGCTCGGTCTCGCCCTGGGCGAAGTAGTAGGGCTCTCCTGGCGCAACTGCGTAGTGAAAGTCTTGAGTGAGTACGCTGGCCAGTCCGTTGGGTGAGCCGGTCACGGTGGCAGGGAACGTTACCTGCTCCTGCGCGCCGTTGATGTTGACGGACGTTGTCGTAACCAGCGAGTTAGCGAGGTCCGTTAAATTGCCGGAGCGGTCTTGCATGGAAGGCACGGGAATCAATCCGGTGTCTACGCCCTGGGTCTGGCGCGTGCCTTGATAGTCCGAGTAAAAGAAGACCTTGTTCCGGGTAACTGGGCCGCCGAGGGTTGCGCCGAATTGATTCTGGTCAAAAGAGCCGCGGGTGGGAGAGAAGTAATTGCGCGCATCCAGATTGGTGTTGCGCAGAAATTCAAAGACGTTGCCGTGAAATGCGTTGGTGCCCGACTTGGTTATGACATTGATCTGGCCGCCGCTATACTCGCCGTATTCTGCGTCGAAATTGTTGGTGAGAATTCTGAACTCGGCGATGGAGTCGAGATTGGGAACGATCGCCGTGCCCATGTTGACGTCTTCTTCTACGTCGCTGCCATTCACCATGAAACTGTTGGCGAATTCGCGCTGCCCGTTGATGGAGACGGTGCCTGGGTTCAGGTCTCCCGAGGGCGAGAAGGCGCTGGCGCCGACATCCTGAACTGTGCTGGAAGTGATGGTCGTGGCGGGAGCGACTCCGGATTGAAGGGCCAGCAGATCGGTATAGCTGCGGCCGTTAAGAGGAACTTCAGTCATGGTGGCGCCGGTAATGACCTCACCCATCTGAGAACTGGAGGTTTCGACGTGAACTGCGTTTTCGGTCACGGTGATGGCCTCGGTCCTCTCGCCCACTTGCAGCACAACATCCAGCAGAAGCGCACTGTTGGCATCGAGCACGATTCCGGTGCGGCGGTAGGGTTTAAAGCCGGGGTGGTTTACTTCGAGAACATAGTTGCCGACGGGCAGGACTGGGAAAGTGTAGGTGCCGCGGCCGTCGGCGGCGGAAGACTCGCGCACGCCCGTACTGGTGTTGACCAAAGTGACGGAGGCCTTGGCAATCGCCGCGCCGGAGGGATCTTTGATTATGCCGGAGATGCTCCCGCCCACGCCGGCGAGAGCCGTCCCCACGAATAAAAGGGGCAGGCACCGGCGGAGTAGCGATATGGGGAAGGCATTTCGCATGTGTTTACGGATGCGGCTCACGGGCGGATTTGCGAATCGATCCCAGTTTGCAACTCGATGAGGGACGAATCGACGCTCGGCTAGTTGCAATCGAGTCGCATCTGCGGTACCGTTTTCATATTGACGGATGCTCGCATATGCCGTCAAGAAGCGACCGAAGATTCCGTCGCAGCGCGGTTGCGACCAGTTGCGACAGTCGAGGAGCGATCCCCATGCCACTACCCCAAACTGAAATGCCGGGCCGGCTGCAAGCTCACTTTGCCGGCCGCGGAATCCGCATGACCCAGCAACGGCGTGCGATTCTGTGCGTGATGGAAACCGCCACCAAGCACCTGGACGCTGCCCAGCTTCTGCGCAAAGCCCAGAAGCTGGATGCCAGCGTCGACCGCAGCACGGTGTACCGAACCTTGCGCCTGCTCAAGCGCCATGGACTGATTGACGAACTCGACCTGATGCACATCCATGGCGAGGGGCACTACTACGAGCGCAAGCTGAACCGTGACCACATTCACATGGCGTGCCTGCGCTGCGGCAAGATCATGGAGTTCGTCAGCGATATTTTCGAGAAGCTGAAGGGGCAGGTGGAAAAAGACTGCCGTTTCCGGATCGTGGTGTCGCGATTGGAGATTGGCGGGTACTGCGCCGCGTGTTCGAAGTAGAGGATGCCCGCTGCTGTCGATGGACAGATGCCGGGCTTCGCCGGGCGGACAGTCCCTTCGGTTCTGCTCAGGGCTAGCGAGGGCGGCTGTCCTCACATGAATCGTTTAGGAATTAGGCAGCGCCCCAGAGCCCCCAGCCTCAATTCCTACGGCAAAATTCCGTAAACGTCCAACTCGGATTGCGTGCCCAGATAAACTCTTCCGTCGGCTACGGTGGGCACGACAAACTTTACCGCCGGACCGGCCGTGTTAGCCGATTTCGTGCTGCTGTCGAAGAGCTGACGGGAAACATTGGCAGCATCGTAGGCGCGCAATATGGCCGCACCGCCGGTTTTGTTATTGCTGGTAAAGACTGCCCAGACGATTCCGTTGGTCGAACCGTTGGCGGAAACCGTGGGCGTGGGAGCGGGATACAGACTGCTCTTGGAATCTTCAGAGATGGGAGTGGCGGAAAAAAGGCTGCCATAGAGGCGATACGCTTTAAGGTAGTCCCCGTCACCCCAGAAATATGTCTGGTTTTGGTAATACGCGGGCGAGCCCCATACCATGCCGATCATCAGGGTTTGCACTACCTGAGTATCGCCGTTAGCGTTGAAGTGGCCCATGTTGTCGCGGTTCAGCAGGTAGATGTTGCCTTCCTTGCCCACGCAGGTGAGGAGGTGAATGGGCGGCGTCGGTTGGTCGGGCAGCAGCAGGCAGCCACCAGAGCCCATGTCAAGGTCTTGGTGATTGAGGTTGTCCTGGTCGTGAGGAGTGAAGTAGTCGGCGACGCTCAGGACGTTTCCGGTGGTGTTGAGTTTGGTGATGGTGTCGCCGTAGTCGATGCCGCCGTCGTTCACGTCAAACCAACCATTTCCTGTCGCGAAATAAATATAGCCGTTCGCAGTATCGCCCACGGTTCCATTGCCGCTTTGCCAAATGCCAGAGGCAATCCCATTAGGAGAAGTAATGAACGCGCTGACTTGGGCCAAGGTGCTCTCGTTGTATCCGAGCACCCAACCGTGATAGGGCCGCTTGTCGCAGAGAGAGCTGAAGGCGAGGTAGACAACGCCGTTCATTAAAAGGATCCCGGGCCGGCTGTTTTCGAGCAAGGGATCGAAAGCCACGGTGCCGGTGCCGTAACTGCCCTCCCCAACGCCCGGGGCGGAAGCTTGAATCACCACGGGACTGCCGGAAACTTCGCTGCCGGTGGTGATGTCGAGGACATGCAGGCGCTGAAAGAAGACGCCGTTTTCCAACGTACGCACCACAACAAACATTTCGTTGAGAGCGGGATCGATCACGGGCGTGCCGGTGATGCCAACCTCGATGCCGATGTTGTCGCAGCCGGTGTCGATGACATCGGCCGCAGGGACGGTTGTGATGCCGGCGCCGGGGTCGATGAAGCTGACCTGCCACAGAGGCGTAGTGGGAGAATTGTTGGCATCGAACGCGAACACGCTGTCGTGTTCCGTGGCCACGAAGACGACGTTGTGGGTTCCCTGCCCGGGAATGGCAAGGTTCGGAACATACAGAGGCTGCGCGTAGGTGTAACCATCCACGGAGTAGGAGAAGAGCTTTCCGAATTGGGTGGAGTTGACATTTCCGGTGGTGAGCACGACTTCGTTCAAGTTTTGCCCATCGCGGGCGTTGTCGTTGTGATTGGTGAATAGGCCGGGAAACGCGGTCGCCACGACGCGGGCGATCCCGCTCTGGGCCTTATTGGTCTTGTTGGTGGCCTTCACGGTATGAGCGCCCGCGACCGTGGGCGGAGTATAGAGTCCTGAGGTCGTGATCTTGCCCACAGTGGAGTTTCCACCGGTGATTCCATCTACCGCCCAGGTGACATTGCTGGACTCTACTCCGCTGATGAAGCCCTCGAACTGCACAGTCTGCGAGGAAGTTACAGAGGCGAAACCCGGAGTGACGGTAACGACGCTGCTCGGGGCGTTGCCCGTGCCCGTCAAGGTGACGGTTTGGAGACTGGAGGCAGCCGTGTCACTCACCGTGATGTACCCAGTGCGGGTTCCAGTTGTGCCGGGCGTAAAGGTGACGGTGATTGTGCAGTTCGACGAAGCTGCGAGAGAACTGCCGCAAGTGTTGGTTTGGCTGTAATCCCCGCTTGCAACCACGCTGATGACTTGCAAGGTGGTGCTGCCCGTGTTCGTAAGCGTTACGGTTTGGGCCGTACTGTTCGTCCAGAGGTTCTGCTTGGCGAAAGTCAAAGTGCTGGCGGAAAGGGACGCGGAACCAGAGGAAGCGGTCCCGAGCAGGCTGACGTTCTGCGGGCTGTTGCCGGCGGAGTTGATGGTGACGGCGCCCGCTCGAGCGCCGCCAGCGGTCGGCGAAAAGGCAATGTTGATGGTGCAGCTCTTACTCGCCGCAAGTGTCCCAGTGCAAGTATTGGTCTGGGAAAAATCGCCGCTCGGAATGATGCTGCTAATCGTAAGCGTGGTGGTGCCTTGGTTGGTGAGGGTAACTGCCTGTACGGCGCTGGTGGTGCCGACCGCCTGGATGCCGAAGGTGAGAGCGTTTGGCGAGAGGCCGACCACGGGGGCGGTAGCCGTGCCGTTTAACGTAACCTTTTGTGGGCTGCCCGCGGCGTTGTCCTTAATCTGGACCGAATAAGGGAAGCTGCCCGCCGTCTGCGGCTGGAACACAACGCCAAAGGTGCAACTGGCGCCGGCATTCACCGTGGCAGGGCAATCGTTGAACACTTGATACGCGCTTCCTGCAGAAAGCTGGGTAATGGTCAGGGCAGCGTCGCCGGTATTGGTAAGCTTCACGACCTGAGCCAGGGCCATGGTGCCAGCCTCGACAGTGCCGAAGTTCAGCGACGTCGGAGAAAGGGTAACGATGGGCTTTTGGGCCATTGCGAGGGGCGCAGTGGCAAGCAGAAGAAGCCCCACATAGAAGGCTAGCGGAAGGCGCTGGTTCATGTTTCGATCACTCTCCAATCTCGAGTCGGCCGTTGCACGACAGTAGCCGCTGGTCCCGGGGCGGACTTCCGGCGTTGAAACTGCTATTGGGAGGGGGAGATGCCCAGGCTTGGATCGCCGCCTCGGTCGCCGTGCTGCCGCGTACCGATGCTGCGAGGAGGCATTATAGCACGAAAGCACAAACTGGCCAGCAAAATGGCTGCGCGATGCATCCGGATGCGGGCGAGTTCCAGGACGACGCGGCGGTGTCTTCACGGGCACGCGTAGTGGTGAAAACAACTAAAAAGCGCCCTGAACTTTTCAGTTCAGGACGCCTCGGCAGCCCTCCCCCAGAACTGCCAAACCACGAAATGGAGTTTAGAGAACCAGTCATTTGGTGTAAACGTCACTTTGGTAATCGGATTTTCAGGGCACTTGAGCAGAGATAGGAAACTGGAACAGTAAGGCGGAGGAAATGCCTTGCAGCGGACAGGTGACGGGTGCGGACTAGGGATCCTTCGACTGCGGTTGTGCTTCGCGTTCGCGAAGCACAACCTTCGCTCAGGATGACCACGTAAAGAAGGGTGCCTATGGCTGTCTGTGCCAGGTTTGGCCGGCGTCGAGGGTTGTCCAGACTTCGGAGGTCGATGTGGTTACAACTCCATTGCGCACGTCAGAGAACTGAATGCTGATAACGTCGCCGGTGAGAATGCTGCCGGCATTGGAGGGAACCACGCGAGCCCAGCGATTACCGCCGTCGAGCGTGTGATACAAGGCGCCATCCGACCCTCCGGCCCAGACTTCGGCGGCATTGGACGAGACAGATACGGCGCGAAAGATGGTGCGCGCGGCTGGCTCGGCTTGCGCAGACTTCATAAGAGCCGGCGCGCCGGGTCTCGGCGCGGATTTCGCCGCGGTCTTTGCTTCGGACGTTGTTTCGGCCTGGGTTTCGGTTGTTGTTTCGGGGGCTGCGTTGGTTGAATCGACTGTCACTTGACTCTTCATCGCAGTCGAAGCGCGGCGCATGAGATTGGCGTTCGCTGAATCAGGGGCAGCGACTTCCACATCCAGCCAGGTCTTGCCGCCATCGAGCGAGCGCTGCAGTGCGCCGCTGGCACTGATGGTCCAACGAGGCTCGACCAGACCCTTCATGAGAGTGGGCTCGGTGCGCAGCATGGGCGCCGGCGCCATGGCTGGGGACGCTTGTACCGACGCGGGTTTCGCTTTGCCTACATGATCGGCCAGGGATTGCGATGTCTCCTCCTGTTCGTTCTGAGCCAACTGATCGTGAGTCTGACTTTGCGCGCTGGCTTCTGTCGTGACTGGTCCCCCTAACCCTCCAGCATCGGTCGCGACCGAAGGCAGCGGAGTCCGCCGGGCTGCATGGGGAAATGAATTCTGCTGTGCAATCACGGCGGACGTCACGTTCTTTGAATTTGACCTGAACGAGCCGGAACCGATTGCCGTACCACCAGCAGTACCGCCGAACCAGCCTACAGAAGGTACGCGCAGCCTCGGCTGAGGCCGGACTGGCATTTCATGGGCAGAAGAAGTGGGCTTGTTTTCAGACGATGCGCTCTGGGCGCGAGACGGTTCCTTCTTCGCCATCTCAGTTTGTTTTCCCAACTCCCTTTGGGGAGCGACCGGCTGTGAAGTGGTCGCGTGCGAAGAGGATGGTGGATTCTGCGCGGCAGTTTTGTCCAGCTGATCGCGGGGCGTGAGACTGGAAGCAACCAAAGTCTTTTCCTCGTGGCGCTGCCGGTATTGCATAATGCCGACCGACGTGATGGCGAGGACCCCCGCAGTCACAACGCCCCAGCGAAGAACGGGCAGGCTTAGCCAGCCGATTCGCGCGGTGCTCCGCGAACCAGCTAGCGCGGCGGCTTCGGTGGCAGGCAAGGCAAGCGCAACGACTTCGCGGCAATCACCGCAACGGGCGAGGTGCTCCAGAACATGATCGCGCTCACGGGCGGCTAGAGAGTGCTCCGCGAACGCTGTCAGCAGATCGGCATCGGGATGCGGCTCTGCCTTGGAGTGCGTTGGCTGCTGCAATCTTGCTTGCACGACTTTGGGAACGTTCTGCATTTTAGCTCTTAGCTTAGCCTTTTAACTCTTAGCTTGAACTTCTACCTATGCAATCACAAACGGCCGTCTTATCCGGAGCCTTCCCTGGTTCTGATCTGCACCTTCTTTTCTGAGAACGTTGCTGCCGGGGAATCTTGCGCCAAACTGCGGCGAATATCCACCTGCAGGTCGCGGACGTCTACTTCCAACGCCTCTTCGGCCTGGCGGCGGGCCATGCCTTGCTGCATCATGCCAGCCAGAATCTTCTTGCGCAACGACTTGGCCAGCTTGTCCACTTTGCGGCTAATGGTGGATTCGTGCACGCTCAGCATGCGGGCGATCTCGGCCAGCGTGCGGCCATCGAGATAGTACGCCGCCAGCACCATGCGGTCTTCGCTGTCGAGCGCGGCGAGGGCCGCGTCGGTGGCAGATTCCAGGCGCGAGTCGGCGGAAGGAAGCGGCTCGGGAGCGGGAGCGGCGAACTGCGCGCCTTCTTCACCTTCTTCGTCAAGGCTGACCAGGCGCTTGGTGCGGCGGTAGCGGTTCACGAACTCCTGCGCCAGGACGGTGCGCAGCCAGCCTTCGAGCGATCCGCGGCCGGTGAAGGAGGCTAGTTTGGAAACGCGTTCGCCGTCGCGCGTGGTGGTGCCATACAGCTCAGCGTAGAGACCGTCGGCGAGGTCGCGGGCGGCGGAGTCCTCGCGCGCAATGCGCAACGCGGATTGATAAAGTTTTTCGCGATAGCGGATGAGGAAGAGTTCCCAGGCAGAGTTATGGCCCGCGGCGCAAGCCCGGGCGAGCGCGAGTTCTTCGACGCGTAGAGTCAGCAGAAAGGTGCGAGCCTCTGAGTGATTGGTTTCGGCAGGGAGATACTTCGTCGCTACGTCACAGAGAATCGCGGCGAAGGTTTCTCGGGCGAGACCGATCTTTTCGCAGCCGCTTCTTGCGTGCAACTCCACCAGCAGTTCGGCGACTGCTGATTCGACTGCAGCGGAGATCGGTTTCGTGGCGCGCATGAGAGCGAGAGTTCGTTGAGCCCTGTCCTCGATGCTACCAATTATTAGACGCTTGCAACGTTAATTTTGGCCGCAAGGCCTGACTTCTTTTTCGTTCTTCCTGCGAGTCGAGTGGGCGGCGAATCCCGTGGAGATGGATCTATAACCTCCTGGGACCGGGGCGCGCCGCCCGCGCGGGGAGGAACGTTATGCGTCCGAGATTATTTGTGGCAGTAACGATGGCGGTGTTGGTGATCGTGGCCGGAATGATCTCTATGGGCCTGCGGCCCGTTCTGGCCGGCGAGCAGCCATCTGCGTCCGGCTACAAGGTGCTGGAGCCGATCCGGCACGGAAGTCTCACGGTGTTTCCCGTAGTCGCTCCCAAGTCCTACGCCACCGGCGAGTTTCTTACGCTGGATGAGGGATTGCGATCTGGAGAAGTAGTGGTGACCGAGTATGGAAATATTCGCGGGCTGCTGCGAAGGCGTCCCATGCCAGCGGTGCAACACGAAAGCGCCGAGGTGAACCGGCTGGTGCTGATCAACAACTCGAAGCGTCCGCTGCTGCTGCTGGCCGGCGAGATCGTTACCGGAGGCAAGCAGGACCGCGTGATCGGCAAGGACCGCATCGTTCCTGCGGAAAGCGATCCGGTGGATCTCAGCGTGTTTTGCGTGGAGCCCGGACGTTGGGTCGCGACCAGCGAACACTTCGGAACGTCGGGCGCGACATACGGCGGCGGCACTGTCGGGGGGCCAACTTCCGTTCCAGGCACGCTGATGGCCCAGCCTTCGGTGCGCGCCAAAGCCATGGGCGACAAAGATCAGAACAAGGTTTGGGCGGAGGTGAGGAAACAGCAACAGGCGATGGTGACAGTCGAAGCGTCTGCGGCTCCCTCCCCGAGCGCCGGGGAGATTCAATCCACCACTTCGTACGCCCGTGTGATGGAAAACAAAGACGTGAAAGAAAAAGTGGACGAGATCGCTGCGCCGATCGAACACAACTATGAAAGCCTGATCAAACAATTGCGCGATCGCAAGGCGGTCGGCGTGGTGGTGGCGGTGAATGGGCGGATCATCTGGGCCGATGTTTTCGCCAGCACGGATCTGCTGGAGCGATACTGGCCAAAGCTGGTGCGCTCCTATGCGTCAGAAGCGGTGGTGACGCGCGCCAAAGGCGGCGAGGCAAGCCTCGCCCAAGCCGAGGCGTTTCTGGGAGACATGGAAGGACGCAGGGAAACGATTGAGAGCGAACCGGGAGTCTATCGTCACACGGAGGTGAACGGCGATGGCTTCAAGGCGTTTTCATTGACGTCGCTGCTGCCGAAGACGGGATTCGATGTGCACGTGGCGAAGATGGCAGAGTGAAGAAGCAGTGGTCAGGGGCCAGCCGTCAGGGGTCAGTAGGCTGGTGGTGTCGGCGCTTCCCTCGACGATTTATGAGATAGCTCGACACCTTCTGGAAACTGAGATCTGCTATTCGATCTCCGGGTGCCAGACGGGCTCGCCGCCGAGTGAATGGTAGAAGCCCCAGCCTGCGAGGGCCACTATGCTGAGCAGCGCCAGAACGGAGTCCGTGAAATACAAGGCCGACGGGTCTGCGGTGAAGGGGACGTTGCCCAGCATGTTGATGGTAAAGATAGCGCACGCCAGAGGCACCAGGCCGAAGCGATAGACGATGAGCAAGGCGACCGCGTAGGCGAGAATTTGCGTAGGCAGCTCTACGGCAACATACGAAGAGCTGAAGCCGATGGGCAGAGCGTAGAGGGCAACGAATACGATGGCCGCCAGCCAATCCTTGCGCAGAAGGGTTTTCAAACCGAGCAACAGAATGAAGAAGAATAAAGTGGACAGGATCGAGCCTGGAATTTGTATCAGCCACTGGCCCAGCGCCTCGCGCCCTCCGGCAAGATATTCGGAGGCGCCGAGCCCCGGCGCGGCTCCCATGCGTATCTCCGCAATGTTGCGAGGCATGAAGATCAGAATCCAGACCACGCCCAGCATCACGCCGAACAAAACGTCGCGCCCCACCAGGGGATCGCGCAACTGCCCTGAAATAAGGCGGCTCCAGGAGATCATGGCCTGCGGCCAGCGCCGCTGCACCCAGGGTTCGAGCGCCAAGTAGAGAATCCAGGTCACGCCGGAAACGAAAAGGCCGGTGCTGAGGGCAATCACGAACGACCCGATGAGATCGAGGCTGAGGGTGAAATGGCTACGGCACAGCCATTGCAACAGCTCCAACACAAACATTACCGAAGCCAACCGGAACGCGCCTTCGCGGTCGCAGCGGCCCTGGCGGTAATTGCGCCGCGCCAGAAATAGAGATCCAAGCAACCCAAGCAGCAACAAGCCGATCTGGATAAAATTGCGAACTTTGTTGGCAGTGGAATCTTCTGGCGCCTTCATCCGCTCCGGTTTTGTCCACTCTCCAATCAGCGAGAAGAAAACTGGCTTGCTGTGCCACGCCGCCGCTTCCACGCGCAACGGCCGCGCTGTTCCGGGCCAGGTTCCGGTCCAAGCCATGCGTGCGTCAGAATCGGCTAGCGAGTTCCACTCAGGTTGCGCCTTCTGGAACTGCGCCGGATCAAGCCCGGCAGCAGTGAACAGCAGGTTCCAGTCAAGCGTCTGCTGAGTAGACGCGGTGCCGTCCTTCTGCGGCGGGATCGCCTCGAAATGCATGAGCCGTCCCTGAGGATCAAGCTCCACATTGATCATCCCCGAAAGAATCGGCGGAGGATCGCTGCGAGTCACGATGTCGGGAGTGAGGAATTGATCTCGAAAACCTGACGCCATCATGTTATCCGGACTCTGGCGGTACCAGAAATAAAGCAGGGAGGGTCGCGCCGCGAGCACCGCATCCCAGTTCGGACGGGCTTATCGTTCTTCTCTACATAGTTTTGAAAGTCACCGTCGTAATCGAAGCTGAAGGCGCTATCGGCGGGACGCTCAGGATAGCCAAGCCTGGCAGTGATCTCGCGTGCCTTCTGCGCCAGCACCTCGGGAGTCAATTGCAAATCCATCTTCCTCAGGCCGTTGTAGTGCGCGGCGGTACACATCAACACGCCCAGAACAACCAGCACAGAGGCAAGGCATAGAACGGCCGTTCGCGGGCGCAGGCCGGAGGTTTTTCCCGATGCAGCCACCAATTGCGGCGAAGGCGTTTCACCTGCGGCCAGCGCCGCGGCCAGAGGATCTCCGCCGGGCAGAGCGGCGGCTACGCTGAAAACGGTTGCGGGCCGGGCGGAGGGTTCATTCTCCAGGCAGCGAAGAATGACGCGCTCGATGATGGGATTGAGGTCTTTGACGAGCGATGTAGGCCGGCTGGGAGTTCTGTCGCCCGCGCTCCCGCCCGGTTTTTCGGAGAAGGCGCGCTTGCCGGTGAACACTTCATACAGCACGAGGCCCAGAGAATAAATGTCACTGCGCGTGCTGACCTCTTTGCCCGCCAGTTGCTCCGGCGCCATGTAAGCCGGAGTTCCGCTGCGCACGTCGGTTCCCTGGATTTGATCGGCGACTCCGGCCAGACCGAAGTCGGTGATCACGACCTGGCCCCGTCCATCGAGCATGATATTGGCGGGCTTCAGGTCGCGGTGGAGGACTCCCTTGGCGTGAGCGGCAGCTAATCCGGCGCAGAGCTGGCGCGCGATGTCGAGAGCTTTATCTTCGGGCAGACGGCCGATGCGCCGCAGCAGCGACGCCAAATCTTCGCCATCGACATACTCCATGGTGAAGAAAGTGTGGCCTTCTACGTCTCCCACGTCGTAGACGCGGCACACGTTGGGATGCGACACACGGCGCGCAATCCGCACCTCATTCTTGAAACGTTCGAGCAATCCCTGATCGCGGGCGGCTTCGTCGGGAAGAAACTTTAGAGCCACGGGTTGGCCGAGCGTTAGATCGTCGGCGCGGTAGACCTCGCCCATGCCGCCTTTTCCCAGCAAGGCAATGATGCGGTAACGGCCGGCGAGCAGGCGGCCGGGAAGAAAGCGGCCTTCACTCTGATATTGGGCAGAGCTGCTGGTTCGTGATGAAGATGCGGATGCGGGCCGGGGCGGCAGGGGCGAAGTCGCGGTAGCAGCGTAGTCGAGGGTGGGAACGTCATCAGCGTTGCTGACGGGCGCGCCGCAGGACGAGCAGAAGCGACCAGTTGCGGGAACGTCGGTACCGCAGGATGAGCACGGGGGCATGAATTTTCCCGATACAGTCTAACGCGTCGGAGCCAGACCGTGCTTTGTCTCGTAATCGAGTAACCAAGCCAAACGCTGCAGAGATTACTCAAGACTGCGCGGGGAGCGGTTTGGGGCTAACGGGTCGAGGCGTACTGCCGATGCATATTCCAGCCCGCCTGTGGGCGCAGAATGAGGATTCTCTTATGCGAACTCGCACCACCCTTACCCTGCTTGCGATGTTTCTGTTGGTTAGCTGCAACTCGACTCCGCGCACCACTGTGGCCACGCCCGCTGCGCGTGTTTATCATGGCACAGCGTCGGTCGGCGATTTCATGACCGTCACCGTCAACTCCAGCGCGCAGACCATCACTTACACAAATGTGTCGAACAACACCAGCGGAACTGTTTCCTATACGGTGAACTCCAACGGCGGCTACACCCTGAACGATCCCACAGGCAATCTGGTTGCGGCCTATGAAGTGCCGAACTACGCAATGGTCATTCAGGCCACCAAAACCGGGCCCAGCGCGAATACGCTGGCCTTGGTCACCGCCGTGGAGAGCGGCCAGATTTCGCTGGCAACGTTTGAGGGGCAGGCCTACAACTACATGCAGTTTCGCACTTCCTCCGGAGGCGTCGACGTGGGCTCGGTCAACATCAGCGCACAGGGTACTGGGACCACTTCTTCCTATTGGCCTTACGGAGCGCTCAATAGCGATAACAACAGCGCCTTCAACTCGAATTCTCTTGACATGTCCGGGGCGGTACTCGATCCCTCCGGAACATTTCTTACGATTCCGGACCCGAGCAATAGCAGCATTTCCAACTACGTGTTCGGCACGGCGAACGGGATCTTCGCGGTCGATACTCCGAACGGAGCCATCCTTGGCTTGAAGAAAGCAGCCAGCGCGAATTTCGATGCCTCATCCGCAGGGACCTACAATGCCATCTACTACGAGAAGACGAACGCGAACGTAGGTGAGGGAAATATAGAGACCGGAACTCCGAGCCAGGGAAGTGTGACTATCACGGTCACCTCCGGCGGCCAGGTCACAGTGAGCGGCGCCAGCGGCAACACCATGGCCACGGGCACGCTCGTTCCAGTGGCCAATGTTTCGACTCTGTACGGCTCCGGCGAGCTGGACGATCCCTGCAATGGCGTCTTTACATTCCAGGTGACCAGCGGCACGTCGCAGCAGCAGGTGTTCGTCGCCTTCATGGGCGAGGCGATGCTGTTTTCTTCCTTCAGCGCCAATACGCCGTGGGGATCGGGAGGCAACTACAACTATTTTTACGGTGTGGGCTTGAAATAAGCGTAACGCGGAAAGGCCGGGTCCGCCCGTTTCATCGAAAACCGAAAGGCCCCACCCTTCGGCAGGCTCAGGGCAGGCTTTCTCGCAAAGCATGCGAGAAATAGTGCAGGGGTTTCGTAATTCACATCGTAGGCGCGCCGCGCGCCCATGCTTTACGACTGCTTCTCCATCGTGAACGACGTTGTTGTTCCGCGCTCTTTATCGCTGTATTGAGCGTGGATCTCCTTACCATCGGACGACACCGTCATACGGTAGACGCCTACGACTTTTCCGTCGCGCTTGTCGGTCTCTTCGATCGTGTCTTTTCCGATGCGTTTCAGCGAAACCATGGTGTGGCCTGGGTCGCCGTTGATGGGATAGTCTTTGCCGTCGAACTTCGCGTCATAGCTGTTGCCGTTCGGGTCTGACATTTTCAGTCCGTCGGCTGTACCGAGATAGGTGATGGTTAGGCCGTTGCTGGAGACGGTCTTGTACTTCTCGGTGCGCCACGAGCCTGAGAGCACGTGCGAGCCGGCCGGTCCCGGGCTCACGCGGGTGAAGGTAACCTCCCCGGTCACCGGCTGCGTTCCGGTGCTATCCGTGAACTCATCGTTCAGAGTCTTGCCGTCAGACGAAACGGTTTGCTTGTCGGTATACATTACCTTGCCGTCCTTCTTATCGATGATCTCGACCGAACTGGCATCGACGACTTTGACGGCAACGGTGTCGTAGTAGGGATGGCCCGTAACCTTTTGATCGGTTCCGTCAGCTTTCACTTCGACCTTGGGGACGCAGGTGAGGCATTCGTACTTGTTGTTGTTCAGCGAAAATTTGTCGGGCTTGGTGGGGAGCTTGGCGGTGTCGAGCTTGGTCATCCAGGTTCCATCGAACGGGGTTTGGGCAAACAGCATTGCGGATGCGAGCAGCACCAGCGGCAGCAGCAATCTTTTCATGGAACACCTCTCCAATTGAGATTTGGCAGCCCAGCAGAAAAAGATTCGGCCCTGATCACTGGATGGTATGTGTTGGGCTGTCGGGTGGACGGAGGAATTGTAGCGCGGGGGTGAGTGCGTGTCACTGCGGCCTTTACGGTCTCAGGTCCTGTAGGTGTTAGGCATACGACGAACCTAAGTCAGTGAGTTTCGGGTTTGGCGCTGTCTGGAGTTCTGGTGCCCTCTATCTTGCACTTGTATTCTTTGTTGCCATCGTGGCGTATGTAAAGCCGGTCGCCCTCCAATCGGTAATCCACGGCTTGCCCAATCGTAAATTCGCCCGCCTGGAAAGCGCCGCAGTAGTCAACCTTGTAGATGTAATCGGCCCCTTTCAATTCGTAGACCTTCGCGTGGCGCGGAGAGTTGGGGTTGTCGGCCCATAGGTCGAGGCGAGTGTCGTAGCCGGTAATCGTTCCCTTTTGATAAGTGCGCGGTGTTTTGTCGGAACTGGCTGCCGTTGTGGCTACCAGCAGTGCGAAAACAGCTACTCGGGATGTTATTAGTAAACTCATTAAAATCAAACGTAGTCTTGGAGGTCGGAGTTGTCAAAGGGATTGCCGGGTTCGCCGAAAATGGTTGCCTTCGTCTAGTATCCCAACGATGACTGCACGCCTCCTTCGCTGGTTGGCTGATCCTCTGGTGCTGCTGTGCCTAGCCGCCGGTTTGCTGGCCTTCGTGGTGCAATCGGGCGAGTTGGGGACTTCGGACACTACGCATCGTCTGCAAGCCACGCACTGGCTGTGGACTTCTGAGCCGCAAGTGTTTCCCAATGAGTATCCCGAATTCGGTTTGCACGGCCGCGGAGGGCGGCTCTATAGCTGGTATGGCATTGGGCAGTCTTTGCTAATGCTGCCTGCGGATATGGTGGGCACGTGGATCGCACACTGGAAAGTCTTTTCCGGCTATGGCGATGATCCTGCTGTGCGCAGCATTGTGGTCAGCTACAGCACCAGCATCCTGGTGAATGTGCTCACGGCGCTTGTGAGCTTTGGGCTGCTGCGACAATTCCGATTCAGCGTGCGGGAAGCGGTGCTGGGCGTGCTGGCGTTGATGTTCTGCACCACGCACCTGCATTACACGCAGAACATGACGGAGAACAACTACATCATGCTGCTGACGCTGACGGGATTCTCTTTTCAATATGAATGGCTGCGGACGGGCTGCAATCGGGTGCTGTGGCTGGGTTGCGCCGCACTCGGACTGAACTTGCTTACGCGGCTGACCACCGGTCTCGATATTATCGCTGCGGGAATTTTTCTTTTGCTCGTGCTTCGGTGGGAACGCGTGCGGGGACGGGAACTGTGGCGGCGATTCATGGCTTACTGCACGATCGCCGCGCCGGTGTATGCATTCTTTTTCCTGGTGGACCGGCTTTACCAGTTCTACCGCTTCGGATCGTTTACCAACAGCTATTTGGCGGTGTTCGGAAGAGAACAGCGAATGCTGGATCCTACGCTGCCGCCAAACTTTCCCTGGACGAATCCTTTTCACGCCGGCTTTCTGGATGCGCTGTTCAAGCCGGAGAAATCGATTTTTCTATTCGATCCTCTGTTGGTGCTGGCGATTGTGCTGCTGGTGGTGCTGTGGAAGCGCCTGCCGGTGGAAGTTCGCGCTTATGGCCTCGTCTCGCTTCTGCTGGTGCTCGGCTACATTTGTTTTTATGCGAGGTATTACTCCTGGGCCGGAGATTTTGCCTGGGGTGACCGTTATGTTTCAACGGCGGTGGAAATGGCGGCGCTACTGGCGGTGCCATTGTTGTTGCGCCATCGCGGAGACCTGAGCGCCTGGATGTGGCGCGGTGGGATCGCGCTGATCGTGGCCAGCCTGATGATTCAGCTTGCTTCGCTCGCCTTCTGGCTGCCGCTGGAGATTTATCAGATGGAGACGCTGGGTCATCCGACGTTCGTGATTGCGCTGCGATTCAAAAATATTGCGGCATTTGCGCTGGGCAAGATGCAGGCATGGGGATTGAACACCGAGGCCATGCACTGGGATGCGTGGGATTACGTTCACATCACGACCTGGAATTTTTTGCCGTTCCTGTTGCGAAGAGTGGGAGCCGCGCCGGAGTGGGTGGTGAGTGTTGCGTTTGCAATTTGGGGAGCAGCGCTTGCCGCTCTGGCATGGGTTTTGGGGCGGCTGCGGGCGGTGATCGCGCTGCCGGGGGCCGAGCCGTCCGCGTAGGCGACCGTTTAGCGCGTGAGGTTGGCCCGTGCTGGACGCCCGTTTCGAGGGGATGTGGGTCCGGCAGTCGAGCTTCTTGGCGGGCGGCAAGGTATCGTATGGCAAAAGTTTGCAAGAACTTGCATACCCGGCGTGATCGCCGCTGCTGATTGCGAAAATTTGACAAATTCCTTGTGTCAGAACGAAAGAAACGTAGTACTATTCCCGAGCCAGAAAAGTAGAAACGGAATTTGCCGTTGCTCCCCTGCTGAAAATAAAACGGAAATCCGCCAATCCCAAAGGAGAAATCGTGATTCGAAAACTTGTATTCTTGCTCACGGTCGTCGCGATCGTGTCCGGCGCGACTATCGTTTCCCAGGCCCAGCCGCAGAACCCAGTGACACGTCATACGCGCGATGAGGTTGTCAAAGGGACGGTACCTTTGGTCGGGCATCTCCCCGCGAACCAGTCCATGGACATTACCTTCGTTCTTCAACTGCGCAATCAGGCCGAGATGAATCAGTTGCTGAAGGATCTCTACGATAAGACCAGCCCCTCGTTCCACCAGTTCCTCACGGTGGAACAATTCACCGAAAAGTTTGGCCCCAGCCGCGAGGATTACGAAACTGTGAAAGCCTTCGCGAAAGCGAACGGGCTGCAAATTCTATCCACATCCCGCAACCGCATGAACCTGCGGGTGAGGGGAACGGTGGAGAACATTGAGAAGGCTCTGAATGTGAAGATGAACATCTACCAGCACCCCACCGAAGCACGCACCTTCTTCGCTCCGGATCGGGAGCCCTCGCTGGACATGCCGGTCCGCTTGTGGGCCGTCGGCAGCCTGGACACTTATTCAACTCCGAAGCCGATGTTTCATCGTCTCACTGAGAGCGAACGGCAGAATGTAAATTCCAACGCCACGACCGGCTCCGGTCCCAGCGATTCTTTCCTCGGCAGCGACATGCGCGCGGCCTACTACGTCGACGGGAACGGTTCAGCCACTCTCACCGGTGCGGGCCAGTCGCTCGGCTTGTTTGAGTTCATCGGCACCGACTTGACCGACCTGACGACCTACTACACAAACGTAGGCCAAACCGATAACGTACCGGTCACGCTCACCTCCGTCGACACCCAGAGCACGCTTTGCAAAGAACCCACCTGCGACGACACGGAGCAGACCATTGACATGACTCAGGCACTCGGCATGGCGCCGGGGATGTCGGGTCTGACAATGTGGATTGGAACCGGCGGCTTGTCGGGACAGACTCTCGACGACGCAGGCATCCTCAACGGCATGACCACGGCCAACCCGCTGAACGCTCAGTTGAGCTGCTCATGGGGCTGGAGGCCAGCCGACGAAACCACCGACGACCCCTACTTCGAGACGATGGCGATACAAGGCCAGAACTTCTTTGTAGCGTCGGGCGACTCCGGCAAGTGGACCTCGAATACCTATCCCTTCCCAGCGGAAGACGTATACGTCACCACCGTTGGCGGCACCGATCTCGACACCAGCAGCGCCGGTGGTCCCTGGGCATCAGAGACCGGCTGGGTTGACGGCGGCGGCGGCATTTCGCCGGATAAGTTTGCTATTCCCTCGTGGCAGGTGACTGCGGCGGCTGGTTGCGCCAAGTGCTCACAAACTTATCGCAACGGCCCCGACGTTTCGGCCAATGCGAATTTCACCTTCTACGTGTGCGCCGACCAAGAGGCTTGCTCCGCCAACCTTTATGGTGGAACCAGCTTCGCGGCGCCCATGTGGGCCGGCTACCTGGCTCTTACCAACGAGCAGGCAATCACTAATGGAGCAACCTCGACGCTCGGCTTCATCAACCCGGCGCTTTATGACATCGGGTTGGGATCGGACTATGACACCGACTTCCACAACGTCACCAGTGGGGGCAACACCTACGGGTGCACCGTCGGCTACAGCTTGGGGTGCGGCTGGGGCAGTCCGAACGGGGACAACCTGCTGCTCGCGCTGGTGCCGGCGCCGGTGGGCAGCTTCACGCTCGCGGCAAAGCCTGCGAAGGCTACCATTGCTCCGGGCGGCCACGGCAACGTCAAGATCACGGCCACTCCTTCGGGAGGCTTTGATTCGGCGATTACACTGTCTGCTTCGGGCGAGCCAACCGGCGTGAAGGTAGCCTTCAAGCCTGGTTCGATCGCGGGCGGGTCGGGAACCGCGGCCATGCAAGTCAACGTCACTAGCAAGGCCGCTGCCGGAACCTATACCATCACCATCAAGGGCGTGGGCGGCAGCGTAACCGAAACCACCACGTTCACTCTCACCATCAGCTAGTCAGTGCGGTGAGCTTACCTGCGAAAGGCCCGGATCGGACGATCCGGGCCTTTCTATTTGTCTGACACGTCGGGGGCCGTCTGGTGGAGTCTATGGTAGAATGGTACTATCATAAGGTAGACAGGTAGAATATGGGCTTGAACATCAAGAATGAAGAGACGCATCGGTTGACCCAGCAATTGGCGAAGCTTACCGGAGAAAGTATGACTGCAGCGGTTGACAAGGCAGTCCGGGAGCGGCTGGAGCGGGTCCGCGACGCCAAGAAGGGCGGTTTGGCGGAGCGGCTGCTGAAAATCGGGAGAGAATGCGCAGCGCACATGAAGGAGCCTTACCTCTCCATCGATCATGGGGAAATGTTGTATGACGAGAAAGGACTGCCGAAGTGATCTTAGATTCCTCGGCCGTTGTAGCGATTCTGCGAGCCGAGCCGGAGGCGGCCACGATGGCGCAGGCCATAGACCGGGCCGAGCCGTGTCGCATTTCTGCGGTTAGTTATGTTGAGGCCGCCATTGTGAT
This sequence comes from uncultured Acidobacteriaceae bacterium, assembly GCA_963832755.1. GTDB lineage: Bacteria > Acidobacteriota > Terriglobia > Terriglobales > Acidobacteriaceae > Sulfotelmatobacter. The sequence continues at coordinate 805,611 of CAWHVM010000002.1, forward strand.
CGATAGCAGTCGCGATCCCATCGCCAGCCGCCGCTTCGACGATTTTTTTCGGGAATCGGGGATTGCCGTTGAATCAGTGACCGTAAGGCAGACGGAAATTGCCCGCGAAGCGTATCGTGATTTCGGCAAGGGCCGGCACAAGGCGGGGCTGAATTTCGGAGATTGCTTCGCTTATGCCTTAGCGAAAGTGACGGGCGAACCTCTGCTGTTCAAAGGTGACGACTTTCGCCGCACTGATATCGAGCCCGCTGACGAATAAGAATGCTGGCAACCGAATGGATTATTGTTCCTCGAACTGGAAGGAACAGGGCCTTCCTTCAACGCGGGTGCCGGTTTCTTTGTTCCCCTTGAAGTGGGAGTCGATGTTGTAGCTGTACTCGGTGCCGCGCGGTGTATCGCGTCCGGGCACGTATTCCTTCGAGCCGGTGCGGCCGGTGGCATAAAGCTTGACGGCGCCGTCGGCGTCAATCTTGCCCTCGATCAGCAAGGAACTGGGCTGACCCTCGGTGCCGTGCAGTCCGCGGAAGTTGCCATCCTTGACTTCGCTGACGAACCGAGGGCGCCCCGGAAATTATCGCAGGAGACAGTGGTGAGCCACTCGCCGTCGAAGGACTCTCCAGCCAACGTGACACTGGGTAGGATTAGCAGGGCTAAGGCCACGAGAAGTCGCACCGGGCTAGGAATAAAGTTCTTGAGTGAGTTCATAACAGTCGTGTCCGTTCGAATTATACTCACGGATCGCAGCCGCTCAAGCCGGCCTGTAGAAAGAAAACTACTCAACCGTCACAGACTTGGCCAGGTTTCTCGGCTGATCAACGTCGCAACCGCGGCGCACTGCGATGTGATAGGCCAGCAACTGCAGGGGAACGATTTCGAGAATCGGCGAGAGTTCTTCGGTCGTTGCGGGAACATACAGAACATGGTCGGCGGCTTCTTTAATCTCTTCGTCGCCTTCAGTCGCGAGCGCAATGACCACGCCGGAGCGCGCCTTCACTTCCTTCAAGTTCGACATGGTCTTCTCGTAGCGCACCATCGAATTGGGATTGTTGGCGTCACGAGTGGCGACGATCACCACGGGAAGGTTCTCGTCGATCAGGGCATTGGGGCCGTGTTTCATTTCGCCGGCGGGATATCCCTCGGCGTGGATGTAAGAGATTTCCTTCAGTTTCAGTGCGCCTTCGAGGGCAATGGGATAGTGAATGCCGCGGCCGAGGAAGAGAAAATCCTGGGCGCGCTGGAATCGCTTGGCCAGATCTTCGCAGGCCTCGTCGTGCGTGAGAATGGATTCCAGCTTGCCGGGAATGAGCGTGAGTTCTTGCGCGGCGGCACGAATTTGCTCGGCGGTCATGGCGCCGCGCACCTGCCCGAGATAAAGCGCGAAGAGATAGAGAGCTGTGAGCTGGCAGGTGAAAGCCTTGGTGGATGCCACGCCGATCTCCGGGCCGGCGTGAGTGTAGATGGTTCCAGCGGCCTCGCGCGTAATCATGGAGCCGACCACGTTACAGATGGCCAGCGTGTGCGAGCCTTTGGCTTTGGCCTCGCGCTGAGCGGCGATGGTGTCGGCAGTTTCGCCCGACTGCGAAATGACAAGCGTGATCGTGTCCGGGCTGACGATGGGGTCGCGGTAACGCCACTCGCTGGCATAATCCACTTCGACGGGAACGCGGGCGAAGCTCTCGATCATGAACTTGCCGGCTTGTCCGGCATGCCAACTGGTGCCGCAAGCTACAATGTTGATTTTTTTCGCGGCGCGGAATTCGGCGGCGCTGATTTGCATTTCGTCGAGAAAGATCTGGCCGGTATCGAGCGAGATGCGTCCTAACGTGGTATCGCGGACGGCGCGCGGCTGCTCGTAAATTTCCTTGAGCATGAAGTGCTTGAAGCCGCCCTTTTCCGCCATGATTGGATCCCAGGTCACGTGCTGCACCTGGCGCTGGATGGCCTTGCCGTCGAAATCGGTAAGCTGCACGCCCTCCGGAGTGACCACGGCAAGATCACCATCGGCCAGAAAGAAAATGTCACGCGTGTGATACAGAATGGCGGGCACATCGGAAGCGACGAAGTATTCGTCGTTGCCCAGGCCAACCACCAGCGGAGGTCCATTACGCGCAGCCACAATCTTGTTAGGCTCGTCGACGGAAATCACGGCCATGGCGAATACTCCGCTGAGTTCCTTCACAGCTCGGCGAACCGCTTCTTCGAGCGTGGGGTGGTGGCCGTTGCCGGTTTTGAAAAGATGTTTCTCGATCAGATGGGCGATTACTTCGGTATCGGTTTCAGTGGAGAACTTGTGGCCTTCTTCGATCAGCTTCTTTTTCAAGTTAAGATAGTTCTCGACGATGCCGTTGTGCACGACGACGATCTTTCCGGTGCAGTCGCGATGAGGATGCGCGTTTTCTTCTGTCGGACGTTCCGTGGGTTGCCCAGCGGGTGTGGCCAATGCCGTAAGTGCCGGCGAGCGGCTTGAGCCGGATCGCCTCTTCCAGGTTGCGCAGTTTGCCTTCGGCGCGGCGGACCTGCAGTTTGTCCCCATTGCCCGCTACGGCGATGCCAGCCGAGTCATAACCGCGGTACTCGAGCCGGCGCAGTCCATCGAGGATGATCGGAACCACCTGCTTCTTGCCGACGTAGCCAACAATGCCACACATGCGGAAAGCTCCAGAAATTCAATCTGCGAGGGAGCAGTGAAACTCTTCAATGACCGGGTTGGTGAGCACTTCGCGCGCAATCCGCTCCACTTCGGCTTGCGCTTCTTCACGGCTTAATCCGCCATCCAGCGTAAGTTCGAAGTACTTGCCCTGGCGGACATCCTCCAGGCCCTTGTAGCCCATCTTCCTGAGCGCACCTTGGATGGTTTTGCCTTGAGGATCGAGAACGCTTTTTTTGAGCGAAACGTAAACGTAGGCCTTCATGGAAACCTCAATTATACGTCAGCGGTCTGATGGTCTGACACGTCAAGCGCAGACGCCGAGTGCCTGTAGCTTGCGCTCCAGGTCGGCGAGAGCTTGTTCGAGCATGGCGCGGTGCCGTGGATCATGGCTCCGCTCGAGCTGTTGAAAAACATTCTGGAGCGCGAGGCGAAGGGTTTCCTTTTCGCGCAGCCGATCCGCTTCTTCCCGCGTCAGTGGCGGCTTTTCGGGCGTAGTTCTTCCGGCTGCCTCGTCCTGTTGCGCCTCGACGGCCTTGCTCTCCCAGCCCCGGGCCATGAAGGGATTATAGCGTTTCGTCGGTCGAGTATCTCAACCGATGCTGCGCGCCGCGAAGGTAAGGGACGGTCCGCGCCGCTCCCAGATTGGGAAGAGTTTGTTCCGAAAACCGAACTCAGGGGAAAACCCGATTACCCCTTCGAAATATGTGGTTATAATTGGATTGCTCTGGCCGAAGTGAGCGGTGCGCTTTTGAGGGGGAGCGGCCGCGAGGAGTAACCTTGTAGTGTCTCCCTCAAGCGCCCCACGCTTAGAATCCGATACGCAGCGCTACGCTGCATTGCTGGAGATGGCGAGTGTAGTATCCCGCAGCCATGACCCTGCGGAAGCTCTCATTGAAGCGGAACAATTATTGTCCGCTTATTTCCGCGCATCCGGGGTAGGTCTTTGCATTCTTGACACCGACTTCCGCTACCTCGCAATCAACCACAACCTGGCGGCGATGAATGGTTTTCCCGCCGCTGCACATTTGGGAAGGAGCGTCCGGGAGATGCTGGGGGACTTTGCTGAACTAGTCGAGCCCCAGGTCAAACACGTGTTGGAAACCCAGCAGCCGGTGTTCAACCTCGAAATCACCTCCACGATCCAAACCAGGACCGAGCCCGGCTGCTGGATGGAGCACTACCTTCCCATCAAAGATGCGACGGGTAAAGTGACCCAGATCGGCGTGGTTGTGATCGAGGTTACAGAACAGAAGAAATTGGAGGAATCGCTGCGCAGCGTCTCCGAGACCTTGCGGGACGAAAAGAAACGGCAACAGGTAATGATGGAAGTGGGCCGTGCGCTGGCAGCAAAGTCGGATGTGCGGCAAGTGTTTCCTCAGATCTCCGCTTATCTGCGGCGGGTTCTGCGGCAAGAATATGCGGCTCTTGCCCTGCACGACGAAAAAAACGGAAAGTTGGTTCGGCAGGCGCTGGATTTTCCTCTGCGCATGAGGCCGGCGGCTGCCGCTGAAATCAATCCCGCAAAAGATCCGAGGGGCAAAGCCCTGTTGGAGCGCGAGCCTTTGATTTTCACCAAGAACGAGATGCAGGGCTTCCCCGCCGGCACCACCGATCACTTGCTCGCTGAGGGACTGCAGTCGCTTTGTTGTGTTCCCTTGCTGCGTCCTAAAGGGCCTCTGGGAGTTCTCGTACTTGGCAGTACCCGGGCAGACGCGTTCAAGACTGACGACCTGACGCTTCTGAACCAGGTCGCCGCTCAACTCGCGATCGCCTTAGAAAATGCGCGGATGCGGAGCCGGCTGGAGCAGGACCAACGCCACCTGGAAGGTGAAATCCGCACCCAGCTTCATTTTGAGGAGATCATCGGAGAGAGCCCGGTAGTCCATCAAATGCTGGGGCAGGTGTCAATCGTCGCGGACAGCGACGCGACGGTTCTAATCCTGGGGGAAACCGGGACCGGCAAAGGGCTGATCGCCCGCTCCATCCATCGCGCCAGCAAGCGGAGGGAGCGAGGCTTTGTCACCCTGCATTGCGCTGCGATTCCCACGGGCTTGCTGGAAAGCGAGTTGTTCGGACACGAGAAGGGCGCGTTCACCGGGGCGGTCAGCCAGAAGATAGGGCGCCTCGAACTGGCTGATAGGGGCACGCTTTTTCTCGACGAGATCGGCGAGATCCCGCTGGAGTTGCAGCCCAAGCTGCTTCGTGTGTTGCAAGACCATGAATTCGAACGGCTGGGAGGTACGCGGACGATCAAGGTTGATCTGCGCCTGATTGCCGCTACTAACCGGGATCTGGCGAAGAGCGTGGCTCAAAAAGAGTTTCGTAGCGATCTGTTCTATCGCTTGAACGTGTTTCCCGTGCGCACGCCGGCGTTGCGCGAGCGCCGTGAAGATATTCCTCTGCTGGTGCGATATTTCGTTCGAAAATTTGCCCGCGAAATGGATCGCAACATCGAAAGCATTCCCACCGAAACCATGAACGCCCTGGTCAACTGGCATTGGCCGGGCAACGTGCGAGAGCTGGAAAACTTCATTGAGCGATCCGTTATTCTCACCGATGGAACGGCCTTGCGAGCGCCTCTGGCCGACCTGCATACGGAGGCCACCAGTACTGCCGAGCACTCTCTGGAAGAAGCGGAACGCGAACTGATCATTCGCGTGCTGCGGGAGACTTCGGGCGTGATCTCAGGACCCACGGGAGCAGCGCGGCGGCTGGGCCTGAAGCGCACCACGTTGCAGTCGAAGATGCAGCGCCTGGGAATCACGCGCGAAGACTACTCGGGCCGGTAAAATCTCAACCACAGAGGATCCTTCGGCTCCGCTCAGGGCAGGTTCGGAGCAGCAGGGGATAAACCTTGATTGGCCTTCGCGTTCTGAAAATTGAATTTGGGTGATTGTTTTTTCCGTCTTCTGTTGGCCGTGGTGCAGATTTAACATTCATTTCACAGTCTCATATTTGCTTGCTTTTCTATCGGGTAGGGACTGTAGCCTGGGTTTTTTGTTTACCGGCTGACTTCCGTAACTCGCGTTCGTGTTTGTCGGCAACTAATCTATTTTGGAGGGGTTCTTACCACGGGATAGTTATGCCTGGACTAGGGACAATACGTCGCGCTCTGTGCGCGTTGTTGGTGCTAGGGTGGGCGTGTGCGGGCATGGCGGGTGCATCGTCGGCTACGCTTTTGCTGGAAGAGCCTTACGGGCATTTGGGGTTCTTTACGGCTACTGGTCATGCGGCGGTGTATTTGTCTGGGGTTTGCGCGGAGACGCCGCTGGTGCTGCGGCCTTGCGCTGCGGGAGAATTGGGAGTAGTGATCAGCCGTTATGACGGAGTGGGCGGCTACGACTGGGTGGCGATTCCGCTGATTCCTTATCTTTATGCGGTCGAGCGGCCGGAGGATATTCCGCTGTTTGCGGATCCGAAGATGGTGCTGTTTCTGCGCGACCAATACCGGCGCAAGCATCTGGAAATGGTTGCGCCGGACCGGGATAATGGGGGAACTCCGGGCGGAAACTGGTATGAACTGGTGGGCTCGGCCTACGACCGGGCGGCCTACGGTTTTGAAATTGAAACTTCAGCGGAGCAGGACGCGGCCTTCATTGAGCGCTACAATTCGGTGCCAAACCGGTCTCACTTCCACATCACTTACCGCAACTGCGCCGATTTTGCCAAGGACGTGATCAATTTTTACTACCCGAGAGCGCTGCGTCGCAGCGTGGTGGCTGACGCCGGGATCACCACGCCGAAGCAGATGGCGAAGACGTTGATCAAGTACAGCGGGCGGCACGAGGAGTTGAAGTTCGCGCGTTATGTGATTCCGCAGGTGCCGGGCAGCGCGGCGCGCAGCACTCCGGTGCATGGCGTGGTGGAGTCTTTCCTGAAATCGAAGAAGTATATTGTGCCGAGCGCGGTGGTGAATCCGATTTTTGCGGGATGCGTGGTGGCGGTTTATGTGGGGACGGGAGCGGGGAGATTTAATCCGTCGCAGCAGGCGATGGTGTTCAACGCCGGGCGGGATTTGGAACCGCCGATTGATGCCGAGGATCGCCAGTCTTATCAGAGCGAACTGAATCATCTGGAATTGAACCTGACCGATGCCGCTGCCGAAGCCAACGGCTTGCGCGTGGAAAAGTGGAAGCGCGTGTTGCACAACTCTGCCCCGGATCTTGATGCCGAGGGGCGTCCGGTGCTGCGGATTCATGTGGGAGAGGACGTGGTGAGCGTGGGTGTCTCAGGCAGTAACATCCTCGCCAGCGACGCGCCAGGGCAATTCACGGCACAGCTGCTGGAGGCGCGGCTGCAGGCGGAACTGAAGCGGGGGAATCCGCCTAAGGCTTCGGAGAGCGATGTTACGCGCGACTGGAATCTACTGCAGAAGGCGGTGAATGGCTCCGATGGTGAGGTCGCGGCGCGGTTTCACAGAGCGCTGCAGGGTGGAGCGCAGGTGCGCTTTGGGCAGGCTGGGAATCAGCCGTGATGGGACTTTTCTGTTCACTGAGAGGCTAATCGCACCATCGTGCACACCGCAGCCCGACTAAAGCCGTTGAAAAACTAGCCAATTATCGCAGCGGCGAACCGCTGCTCCATACAAAGGCCCAGACGAAACAGCTCAGGTTTGCGGCGCGAAAGCCGCGCCACCTTAAAGCCGCTACTATTGCTGGTCTTGGGGTTGCCCCGGCGGAACTACCGCGCCGGGCCTGCCGGGGTAGAAACCGGGTTGTCCGGGTCGTTGCTGCATCTGTAATTGCCGCTGCTGCATTTCCTGTAACATTTGCTGGGGAGTTTTCGGTCCGGGCTGGTCTGCGGGAGCCGGAGGCTGCTCGGCTTCTGCGGTGCCCTGGTCTGGGTTATCGTCGGCAGCGTCGTCCGGGGGGTCGGCATCAGGAGTGTCGGTCTTGGCTACCGCTGGAGATGGGGCTAAGCTGTCGCCGGGCGCTGGGGTTGGCGTGTCGTTGCTCTTGGCCACGAGTACGACTCGGATCAACTGGTTAGCATTATCTGGAGAGCCCAGCAAAATGTAGTTGAAGTGTGATCCGTTCAGCAGTTCAGCCATCACTTCCGGCGCTGGTCCCGGACCGAGGCGCGTTACCACGCGCTCGGTGGCGGTGGGTGGGACTTCGATATCGGCTGAGGTGTGCTTCCGAACGCTTCGCAGAACGTCACCCAGGGTTGAGTTTGGGGCGACGATGGTCAGCTGGCCATCCTGATAAGTTACTTGCGGCGCCACGGGTGCGATGGCATCGAGCGGAACAGGGGGCACGGGGCCTTGCGGCCCAGAGGGCAACGGAGGCGGCAAGGCTGGCTGTTTCTTGGCTTTGTGCGCATGATGCGGCGTGGCCTGCGTGTCAGCCCGTCCCACAACCGGCAGGCACAGGACGCCCACCAACAGCAATCCGGTAAACTTCAGTCCCGCCTTCATGAGAAACCCTCCAAGTCGATCTTGTACCTACCAGTGAATCCGGGGAGACGGTAGATGTCTAACAGCAATTTTAGCACCGCTTTTGGACTGTGGTGCCCGCTGACCGCCAACCCGGAACTTGGCTACCCTATAGAACGTATTGACTTTACCGGCTTGCAGGGGGAATTTCGATACTGGGCACTGACCCCGGATGTGCAACTTGTTGCGCTTACGGGAAATCGCTTGGAGCGTAGAATCTTTCTGCGGGGGGATGGAAGTGCTGGAGACGGGTTGCTGGTTGGGGCGCAGATTTTCGAGTCGTGGAATGTGGTTGACGATTCGGCGGCGCGGGCTGATGGTCGGTTCCGCGGTGGTACTGCTGGTATTTTCCGCATCGAATGTGCTGGCGGAGAATTGTCTGACCACCGCCGACATGGACGCGGCAACGCGAACTGCGCTTATTGGCGCGGGGGTCCGATATTTTAATTTTGTGGCCACTGGGGATGCGGCTTCGCTGCGGCAGAATTCCATTCCCAGCCTGGCGGCTGACTTTTCCAGTATTGCAGGCACGGTGAAAGACAACCAGGCCGCGCTGGCTGGCGCGAAGTCGACGGCTCGTCCGCCGTTTCTGCTGGAAGCGGACGGCACAGCGGCCATTGCGCACGCGGAATTTTTCTGCGGCGTTTTCGGGAGCCGGGGCCAGACCCGGGACAGCGCTGTCTTTTACCTGAACAACCTTGCGCCCGGGAAGTATGGGGTGGTCATCTTCGACGCGCCGACACCGAAAGGCGCATACACAGTTTCCGTGATTCTGCAACTGATGGGTTCTGACTGGAAGCTGGGCGGGCTCTACCTCAAGGCGGCGCAAGCCGGGGGGCACGACAGCGACTGGTTTATTGCGCGCGCCCGGAATTTCCAGGCCAAAGGGCAGGCTCACAATGCCTGGCTTTATTACCTGATGGCGCGTTCGCTGGTTTCGCCTTTGCCGTTCATGAGTACGGCCGTTACCGATAAGCTTTACGACGATTCGCAGAAGCTGCAGCCGGCGGACTTTCCGGCGGAGGGCAAGAAAGCAGATCTTTCGGTTGGGACCACGGTTGGGACCGCGACCTACAAGCTTACGGCGCTGTTTCCGCAAACCGTGGGCGATGATTTGGACTTGATCGTGAAATATCAAGTGAACGATATTTCAAACACCAATCAGACTTTTCAGAACAACATCGGAGTGATGAAGGCGCTGGTCGGGAAGTTTCCTGAGGTGAGAGGCGCGTTCGCTGGAGTGGTCGCACGGGCCGTCGACCCCAGGGGACGCGATTACGGCACGCTGCTGACGATGAAGGAGATCAAGTAGCAGGGGTCAGGGGTTAGTGGCCAGGGGTCAGTTCTTGCTCTAGCACGCAAGCCTTTGGATCCTTGTCGTCGCGCAGGCCTAGGAATACAGGGGCTCGAAGTTTTGGGCCGCTGCCTGCGCTGGTTCCGCCGGTCCACTCTGCGTACTCGATTTCCGCCACTAGCTCGGGATTGACCCAATAGACTTTTCTTAGCGCTTCTACTTCGCCATAGAATGGATTTTTTTTCGTCTCGCGCTTCTTCAGCAGCTTCCAGAGTTCTTCCAGCGAGTTCTGGTCGAATCCGCTGCCGGCTTGTCCGACATGGATCAGCCGGCCTTGTTTGTCGTAGAGTCCGAGCACGATGGAGCCGAAGTGGGCGCGGCTGCCTTCCGGTTCGGTGTAGCCTCCGATCACGGCTTCCAGGCGGTGCGTGATCTTGATCTTCAGCCACTCGGTGGAGCGGCGCTCCTGATAAATGCTGTCGCGCTTTTTGGCCAGGATGCCTTCGAGGCCTTTGGCGCGCGCCATCTCGAACAGGGCCTTGCCTTGGTTTTCGTAATGGTCGGAGTAGCGTACTGAGTCGCCTGTGACCAGCAGCGAGGCCAGCTTTTTCTTGCGCTCCTCAAGCGGCACCTTACGCCAATCGTAGCCATCGAGATAGAGCAGGTCGAAGGCGTAGTACAACACGGGCCCGTCGGCTTTGGTTGCCGCGCGTTTGCCCCCGGGACGGAAGCCGGTCCGCTGTTGCATCAGGCTGAACGAGGCGCGGCCTTCGTCATCGAGCGCGACGACCTCGCCATCGAGGATTGCAGTTTTTGCGTGGACGCATTTCGGCATGTCTTTCAACTCGGGGAAGCGCTGGGTTAGTTCGTTCTGGTTGCGTGAGACCAGGCGCAGCTTGCCATTCTCGATGAAGGCGATGCCGCGGTAGCCGTCCCATTTGATTTCGAACAGCCAGTCGAGGCCGTCGAAGGGTTCGTTTACCGATGTGGCTAGCATGGGATGGATGGTTGTGGGCTTGGGGCGCTTCACGGGATTTGAACTCACCGCCGAGGACGCTGGGAGCGCCGAGGTTCTTGGGCTTGTTGTGCTGAAAGGAGGCGAAGCGAGAGTGGCCGCGCTCTGGACGACGGCGGGCGCTTTTTCCTTATTGGTCGTTGCGTCCCCTGCGCGCTCGGGGGTGTTCAGTGGTTTGTGCTTTTTTTTTTGCCCGCTTGCCGCGGCTTTCTTTTTGTCGAGTTTGGCTACTGCGTCTGCCAGCCAGGCTGCTTTTAGCTTGCCTCGTCCCGCGGGGCGGCTTCGCCACTCGGCCGATCCGGCGTCCCCGGCAATTTCGGCCAGGCTGCGGCCGCTTAGGACCGATTGGTCGTAATCGTCGATGTCATAGCCCTCGACCACGTGGTCGTCACGCTTCTTGATCAGCAGCCATTCGGTGCCTTTGCTCCCCGGACGGCGGCCTTTCATCTTCACCAGGGCGAAGTCGCCTTTCAACTTTTTGCCGTTGAGACGAAATTTCAAATCGCCTTTGGCCAGCATGGCGGCAGCTTCGGCCTCGGTGCCCGGCACATATTTTCCCTGCACTGCGACTGGGGATAACGGCTGCCACGTGCCAACGTCCCAAACCATTACTGTGCCTGCGCCGTAGTTGCCTTCAGGGATGATGCCTTCAAAATCGAAGTACGAAACGGGATGATCCTCAACCTGCATGGCTAGCCGCTTGTCCGCGGGATCTAACGAAGGGCCCTTTGGCACGGCCCACGATTTCAGGACGCCTTCCATCTCCAGGCGAAAATCGTAGTGCAGGCGGGTGGCGTCGTGCTTCTGCACCACGAAACGGTTTCCCGCCCTGGGTTCGAGTGTCGGGGGAGGCTCCGGCGTTTGATCGAACTTGCGTTTTCTTTTGTATTCTTCGAGGGCCATAGTTCTTCATTCTAGCCGCGGACGACAAGGCGCCGGCATCTCGCTAGGAAATGAACATACGCCGGAAGGTTTGTTACGAAAAGCGGAATTTCTAATGCCTTTTGGCAATCGGCCCAGCCCGGGAGTATAAGTTAGGGAACCTCTGAAGAACTCTGCGATCCACAGGCTGAGCGTATAGGGTGTAAGGCGAGGTGAAAAGGCGGATGCGACAGCAAACTCTGGCGGCGCAGAGGGGTTTCGAGAAGTACGGACGGAAGACGAAGCGGGAGCAGTTTCTCGAGGAGATGGAGCAGGTGGTGCCGTGGGCCGAGTTACAGGGGCTGGTGGAACCACACTATCCGAAGGGAGAGAACGGGCGGCCTCCGGTAGGACTGAGCATCATGCTGCGGGTGTACTTTCTGCAGCAGTGGTTCAACCTGAGCGATCCGGGGGCGGAGGATGCGCTGTATGAATCGCCGGTGCTGCGGCACTTTGTGGGAATCGATCTGGGGCGCGCGCCGGTGCCGGACGAGAGCACCATCCTCGGGTTCCGTCACCTGCTGGAGAAGCACGAGCTGGGCGGGGCGATGCTGAACGCCGTGAACCAGTATCTGGAGAGCCGCGGCATCCGCATCACCACGGGGACGATTGTGGATGCGACCATCATTCATGCGCCCTCGTCGACCAAGAACCGGAGCGGAGAGCGCGATCCCGAGATGCACCAGACGCGCAAGGGCAAGCAGTGGTACTTCGGGCTGAAGGCGCACATCGGAGTGGACTCCAAACAAGGCCATGTGCATTCGGTGTGCACGTCGGCGGCTTCGGTAGCGGACAAGCACATGCTGCCGGACCTGCTGCACGGGGAAGAGCGCAAGGTGTGGGGCGACGGCGGGTATCAGGGACAGGGAGAAGCCATCCGGCAGGCGGCTCCGCGAGCACAAGATATGACCAGCCGGAGAGTGCACTACAAGAACTTTGTGGACGAGTTACAAAAAGCCAGGAACCGGGTGAAGGCTCGAGTGAGAGCGAAGGTAGAACATCCGTTCCGGATACTGAAGCGCATCTTCGGCTTCGAGAAGGTGAGATACCGCGGGATTCAGAAGAACCATCATCGGCTGTGTGCCAGCTTTGCGCTGGTGAACCTGTACCTGCACCGCAAACGGCTGGCCGTGGCGAGGGGGTAGTGTCTCTGAAAGCCCCGTGAATAGCGGGTTCCGGTAAGGTCGGAAGCAATACAGGCAAATTTCTGGCCGGGGCCGGTCTGAAATTCCTGTCGCCTTCGAAATTGATGGTTGCTCAGAGGTTCCTTAGGCGCCGCATCAAAGCTCTTGCTGAGCGTCTAACGACTGGCGAGGGGTCTATCCCGGGTAGCTGTTTATCGTCTCCGAAACTGATAGAAGTTTTGTGACTCGCGGAGGGTTCATTTATGAACGGCTTGTTCAACTCCACTGTTCTCGATGTCGCCATTGGCCTGGTGTTCATCTATCTGCTGCTCGCCATTATCTGCAGCACGATCAATGAATGGATCGCTTCTTTGTTTAAGATGCGGGCCACCAATCTCAAGTCTGCCATCACGCAACTGCTTGATGGGCAGCCGAGTAGCACTGGGGGTAAGGACTTCGACTGGTTTCTGGACAAATTCTACAAGCATCCGCTCATCGCCGGAATGTACAAGCCGGGAGACGGCGCCGCCGGGCACCCGTCCTATTTATCCTCGCGCGTATTCGCTACCGTGGTAATGGATCTGGTAACGCCGAGCCAGAATGGCTCAATCACCTTTGCCGATCTGGAAAATGGAATTAAGGATGATTTGCCCGAGGGAGACGTACAGAAAGCTCTGCTGGCTGTAATCCAAAACGCCGACAAGGATTTGACCAAGGCGCAGAAGAATATTGAAACCTGGTTTGACGACACGATGCAACGAATGGGGGGATGGTACAAGCGCAAGGTTCAGGCTATCACGATCATGGTGCGGCCATGCTGGTGGTTGCCGCCAATGCCGATACCATTCGAATGACGTATATTCTCTGGCGCAATCCCACGCAGCGAGCCCAATTGGTTGAGGCCGCGAAGGCCCGGTCGGGAACGCCTTCGGGCGCGTCGCAGGATACAAATAACCAGGCGTTGCAAGACCTGGACAACCTTCTGGGTTGGGGAAGCAAAGGGACCACGGCACCGGAGCCCAGCAATTGCTGGGAACTCTGGGGGCGACGGATCCTGGGATGGTTCATTACCCTGGTTGCAGTTTCGCTGGGAGCGCCGTTCTGGTTCGACTTGCTGAATAAAGTCGTCAATCTGCGGAACACGGGAACCAAGCCCAAAACTGTGGACGCCTCTTCGTCTTCACCTCCGAAGGCACCGCCCGCGGCGGCACCTGCGACTGGCGGATAAACCGCAGGCAACCTGAAATCGTGGTTCCGGGCGTTCGCTTTGTGGGATGATGACGGTGCGCGGCATCGTCCGCGCGTTCCTATGCAACGCGAATTTCCCGAAGCGCCCCTCGTGGGTGTGGGCGCCATCATCATTGAAGGCGGCCGCGTGGTGCTGGTGAAGCGCGGGCACCCGCCGCTGCAGGCTGAGTGGTCCATCCCGGGAGGGGTACTCGAAGTTGGCGAACTGGTGCGCGACGCGGCCATCCGAGAGGCTCGCGAAGAAACCGGACTCACCGTCGAACCCGGCGAGTTGCTTGGCGTCTTCGACCGCGTTTTGCGCGATGCCGACGGGCGCGTGCAGTACCACTATGTATTGATTGATTTTTTGTGCCGCCGGGTTGCGGGGGATCTTGCCGCTGCTAGCGACGCGGCGGAGGTGCGGTGGTTCACGCGGGAGGAGTTGCCGGGGCTGAAGTTGGCGGGGGATACGCTGGAGGTGATTGGCAAGGGTTTCGCCAGCCGATAGCCGTTCAGTGGGGCCGCGCTGGCTTTCCGCTGGCGATTTTCGCCAGCGCCCGCGTGTAGGCTGCAATGGTTTCAGGGACAGCCTGGCTATAGACGAATTGCCCTTTGCGGCGGCAGTCGATCAGGCCGGCTTCATTCAAGATCTTGAGATGATGAGAAACCGTCGCGCGGGTCACGCCGCGCATGGAGACGATCTCACCACAATTCATGTTCTTGGTTGCCGAGATGGCCTCAAAGATCCTGAGGCGGGTCTTGTCGGCGAGGGCCTTCGATATTTTCTCAACCTGAGAGCGGTCCATGGATTTATGTAGAGTGTAGCGAATTCATGGGCTTGCCGCACAGAGCAAAACCGCACCCATGGGTCTATAAAAAGCTGCGCCCAAACCACTTCGATACTCATCTAAGTGTCTAAGTTTGCTCGAAAGAGCCAGAATGCGCAAGTTGCCGCTTCTGACGCTTCGGGGCAGACAATCCGGCAAAAAGCATTAGCAGGGAGACTGATATGAAAAGGCTCGAAGGAAAAGTGGCAGTGGTGACCGGCGGAAATAGCGGCATAGGGCTGGCGACGGCGAAACGCCTTCAGGAAGAAGGCGCGAGAGTGGCCATCGCGGGCCGAAACAAGAAAACTCTGGATGAAGCGGTGCACACGATCGGGAATGGCGTGTTGGCGGTGCAGGCTGACGTGGCCAAGCTCAGCGACGTGGACAAACTCTACGGGCAGGTTTCGCAAAAGCTGGGCAAGATCGACGTTTTGTTCGTGAATGCGGGAGTGGCGAAGTTTGCGCCACTTGCCGAGACCTCCGAGAGTACGTACGACGAGCAGTTTGACGTCAACATCAAGGGCGCGTATTTCACGATCCAGAAAGCGCTGCCGCTGCTGAATGAGGGCGCGTCGATCATCGTGAATACCAGCGTGGTCGACCAAAAAGGCACCGCAGGCGCCAGCGCGTACGCGGCCACCAAAGCGGCGCTGCGCTCTTTGGCCCGAACCGCAGCCGCGGAACTGGTAGAGCGCGGTATCCGCGTGAACGCGGTGGCGCCGGGGCCGATTGAGACGCCGATCTTCGGCAGGACCGGCCTGCCTCAGGAAGCCCTCGATGACTTCGCGAAGGATGTTGTTGCGAGGGTGCCGATGAAACGGTTTGGGCAGCCCGAGGAAGTTGCGGGCGCCGTGGCATTCCTGGCGTCACAGGACGCTTCATACATCACGGGTGTGGAAATCAATGTAGACGGCGGGTATGGACAGATCTGAATCGTCAGACGGTTGGGCAAGGGCGGAGGTATCCGCCCTTTCTTGCTTGGAACTCGGTCAAACTGTTCGACGAGGCAGTTATTTCCCGTCGTCTTCCCACTCGGCATCACACTCGTGGCAATGCCAGGCTGGGCGCTGCACTGGAATCGGAACGCGCAGGAATGCGCTCATATAGGCGATGGGGCGGTCCAGTTCCTGGAAGTTCACGTCGAGCGACTGGCAGTTGGGACAGCGGGGCTGCACGTAGAGGCCTACGCCCTGCACGTAGAGGCCTTCGAGGATTGGTTCATCGAGAAGTTGCTGCGCGTTCGCTGCGTCGGCGGCGCGAACGTTGAGTTTAATTCCACCGATGAAGTTTGAGATGAACCAATCGAGGCGGACGAGGTTGTCGTCGGCCAGAAAACATTCAATGCCCGATGACTCCAGGCTGCCCTTCGCGAGCAGGGCTTCCGGCAGATCGCGAAACTGGCGGATGGTTACCAGCTCGCGGATTTCCATTTTTTCCTGTGGCTCCTGTGCTGAATCGTCTGCGCATTCGAGATGCCTGCGGTCCAGTTCGTCTTCGAGGACATCCCAAGCCAGGTCGGTGAGCGATTCGGCACTTTGGGTGAGCTTCTGTAGTTCGCCGTCGGTCATGGCCGCGTAGTTCGCGGCCAGGCGGCGGCGCTCGCTCTGATCGTCTGAGTAGGATTCGTCCAGATAGGGCACTTGGCAAGGATACTGCGATTGGTGGTTATCAGCCAACTGTGACGGAGTCGGAACAGGCCGCAGATGGCCGCGAATGGACCTCGGGGGCTATGGAGCAACGTCTTCGTCGACATGGGCGGCACCGCCGAAGCCGCGCCGTTTCCGAAGCTATTTATGAGATGACAGGGTAGCTCACCGACAACCCCGGCTGGCCACATGCTCATCAGACTTGCATCAATTTCCATCAGGGGGACTTTCATGAAAGCTGTGACTGGTGTATTTGGTTTGCAAACGGATGCGCAGCGCGCGCTGGACCAGCTTCGCTCACTGGGGTTGGGGGAAGACCGCCTGACCCTGCTGACGCCGGGAGGAGTGGACACGCACCAGCCGGCCGTGCCGATTGCTGCTGCCGAACAACCGGGCATGGGGGAAGCCATGGGCGCGCTGGTGGGAACGGCGGCGGGGATATCGACGGGTCCGCTGCTGCTGGCCGCGCTGATACCCGGGGTTGGCCCGATCACAGCCATTGGCCTGTTGGGTGGAGCAGTAGCAGCGCTGGCTGGAGCCACCGTGGGCGCGGTCGCTGGCGCAAAGCTCGAAAATGCTACAACCGACGGCCTGCCGGAAGACGAAATATTCGTTTACGAAGACGCCTTGCGCAAAGGCCGCAGCGTGGTGATTGCCATGGCGAGCGACGACGCCGAGGCGTCTGTCTTCCGGGAGTTGCTCAAGGCGGAAGGCGCAGAGTCGATTGACGCGGCGCGCGAACAATGGTGGATCGGTTTGCGCAGTGCGGAACAGGAACACTATTCGGGTCACGCCAGGAAATTTGGGGAGGATGAGAAATTCTACCGGCTGGGCTTCGAAGCGGCGCTGCACGCTCGAACGCGTTGCAAGGAATACGACCAGACGCTGGCAGAGATGGACCGCAAGATTGAGGAACTCGAGCAGCAGCATCCTGGAGTTGATTTAGCGGAGCCGTTCAGAAAAGGATACGAGCGCGGGCGGGATTACTACCAGAGTCTGTGCGACGAATCTAGGGCTGCGTGAGGCTGGGGATACCGGTGACGTGAGTCTGCGAGTTTGCGCGGGAGTGCCTGCGGACGATCAGGAGTCCGGCGAAAACCGCGCTGACCAGCATGACAACCCGAATGTAGAGGCCGGCATGAAAAGCCTGGTCGCCGGCTGCGGTTCGCAGGAGGCCCGAGCTGGCGCTGATGGTGCAGAATGCGAAATAGAATTTTTCCATCCATCCGCGGGAGATTAGGAGGAGCCACAGCAGGATAGCGGAGACCAGGGAAAAGATTGCGCAGAGAATCCATGTGCCCGGGCGGACCGTAGACGGCACCCAGACACCGGCGGCAGGAGTGGCTGCAACCATCTGCCGCACCGCAACCAACAGGAACACGACGGAGTGTACCAGCGCTACGATGGCGCGCTTGCGGTTGGTGAGAATGGAGAATCCGCCCATGCTGAAAATACTCTACTGAAATGGCGGGTTTGAGGCTGTGATGTAGATCACGCGAGGCCGCGCAGCACGTCAGGGGCTGAAGGCCGCTTCATAAGTCGGACGCCCTTAGTTCGGGCTGCGGGAGACTGGCTTTTCCTGCAACAGCAGTGCTGTGGCTTGCACTCGGCGGTCCGCGTGAAACCAGCGTTGGACCACGTTATCGCAGAGAAAGTTGGCCAGCGAGAGCAGGCTCATGCCTTGGTGGTGAACCATCCAGGATTGGACGAGGTCGTACCGGGGCCCGAGGAAGCGGCGGCGGGAGTAGTCGGCGGCTTCATAGAATCCGTAGGGGCCAAACCATCCTAGGGCGTGCATGCGATGCAGATTGCTGAGCGCGCCTTTCGGATCGACATTCACGGCTAAAAGCGTGGAGTATGGAGAAACGATTAGCGGCTCCGATCCGTTTTTTCGCAAGGCGAGGCTGGGCACGCCGAACGCTTCGTAGTGATAGTCGCCTGCTTCATTGCGCTTAGCGCAGGCCGACTCGGAAATACCCCAGAGAATGCGCTTCTCGCGGGCATAGGCCTGTTGCGAGCGCACGGCCGCCACGCTGGCGCGGTCGAGCAAGGTGTTGGGATAGCTGCGCATCCAGATCGAGGGCATCAGGTACTCGAACATGGTTCCGGTCCAGGAGAGCAAAACCGGGCGGCCGTGAACGCTGGCATAGGGACGGTCGAGGCGGAACCAGCAATCCTGCGGAATGTCTTCTTTCGCGATGGCGATGAAGACGGCGGTGCGCGGCTCCGTGGCCAGCAGGTTGTAACAGTACGGTTGCAATTCTTCGGATTGGGCGTCGAAGCCTACCGAGAGCAGCAGACGCTGCTTGTCGAGCAGGAAGCTAAAGTCCATGGAATTTGCCAGGTCGCAGGCTTGTTGGCTGGCTCTTTGCAGGTCGTCGATGAGACGCAGCGTGTTTTGCCGTGCTTCCTGGAGCATGGGCCTGAGGTGCTCACACGCTGATTCATTTCCATTTGGTGCAGATCGAAGCGTGGCGTCGAGACGCGCCTCCAGATCTGAAATCAGTTCGGGCAGTTGTTGGAGGGGCACATTTTGCATGGTGCTGGCGGCGTTCGACAATTCTTTTTGCAATGGCGCAAATTCAGGGAGCATCCAGGGTACGTATGCTCGCACTGCGTCGCGGATCTTGCGGACTCGTGCATGCGTTCGCTCGCGGAACCATGCAATGTCGGAAGCGCGGTTAGACTCCGCGCGAGATGTTTGTCCGTCCAGAACTTCTTCGGGGAAATTCAAGACTGAGGTCAGCCAATCCCGGCTTTGGAAATCTGCTTCGTAGCGCGACAATACTCGCTTCGGCTGCCCTCGCAGGTTAACGAGAGCGCGGAGATGGTCGAGCAGGCCCTCGGCGAGGGCTCGTGAAAGAACAGGGCGACGTAGGCGATCGAGGCAGCCTTGCTGCAACGTCCAGAGAGAAGCCACCAGGTTGCCGCTGTCGACCGAGGAGACGAAAAACGGAGGGTTGGCTTCGAGGGTACGGGTTTCATACCAGTTCAACAGGTGGCCACGGTATTTGCGAAGGCGGGTTATCGTGCACAAAGTTTTCTGCGTTAGCTCAACCATCTCTGGGAGCGTGAGATAGCCGAACTCGGTGGCCACCTGCCTTGCGTTCAGAAGCAGGCCGACGTTCGTGGGTGATACGGTGGCCGTGACTTTTCGCGGCTTGTCCTCAATGTTGTCGGGGACGAGCCAGTTGTGTTCGTCGTTGGAAAATTCGGCGAAGTACCGCCAGATGTGCAGGGTGGTTTTGCGCAGGAGCCGGATGTCGCGGGGCTCAAGCACGGGGTCCGGTTCGAGCGGGGAAGAGTTGAGCCAGCCGACGAAGAATTTGCTGCAAGCCCACAGCCCAAGAATCGGGGCCACGGCCAGCAGCGATTGCGGGCGCACCAGCAGAATCACAATCCCCAGACCGATGGCGAGAAATGGCATCCAGTCGATATAGCGGTCGACCGGAGTGCGGCGCTCTCCCAACTCCGCTTGTGCGGCCGTTTCCCACTCGAGCTGGCGTACGCGCGTGACCATGTGCCGCACCAGCGCGCGGACCACCGCGTCCAGCGACAGCAGCGTTTGATGAGCCAGCAGGGTCAACGTAAGCAGGACGGTGAAGTTGGCCGAGAAGAGATTGCTTAGAGCATCCTTGGCGATTCGCGGCTGGCGCGCCGCTGCGGCTCGTGCCAATCCAAAACCAAACTCGACCCAGGCCGGCACAAACAAAATGCAAATTGTCGCAAGAGTCCACAGAACGGGATGGCCTGTGGCGAGCCAGCCGAACAAGAGCAATACGAACGTTGCCGGCTCGACCAGGCTGCGGCGCAGGTTGTCGAGAATTTTCCAGCGTGACACAAGCAAGATGGGATTCGGAACCCGCCCGCCAGATTCGTCGGGTACGAGGTCCGTTAACCACTCCACAATCTGCCAGTCGCCGCGAAGCCAGCGATGTTTGCGCCGGTTGTAGGCGCTGAAGTGCGAAGGATAATCCTCGATCACCACAATATCGGAGGCCAGTCCGGCGCGCGCGTAGGCGCCTTCGATCAGGTCGTGGCTGAGCAGGGCATTGCGCGGAAAACGGCGATTCAAGACGCGGAACACGGTGTCGACTTCGTAGATGCCCTTGCCGGTGAACGTGCCTTCTCCATACAGATCCTGATAGACGTCGGAAATGGCGCGCGTGTAGGGATCGAGACCGGTTTCGCCGGCAAAGATGGCGGCCAGCCGCGAGCGCGTAGTCGACTGCACGCTCACGCCGACTCGGGGCTGCAAAATGCCGTATCCGGCGACGACAACATCTTTGAGGGGATCGATGATCGCTTGATTCAGAGGATGCGCAATCGCTCCTACCATGCGGTGCGCCGATCCTCGCGGCAGTTCGGTATCGGAGTCGAGCGTGATCACGAAGCGGACCTTAGGGAGAATCGAAAGATCGCCAACTTTCACCGGAAAACTATCGTACTGGTGACGCAGCAGTTGATTGAGATCGAGCAGCTTGCCGCGCTTGCGCTCCCATCCCATCCATCCTCTCTCGCGCGGGTTGTAGACGCGGTGGCGATGGAGGAGGAAGAACGAACCCGTGTTCTTGCCGGAATATCTTTCATTGAGTTCACCGATTAGTCTCGCGGCTAATGCCAGCAACGAATTTTCTTCCGGAGCGGGATGAGGCGAATCCGGCAGATCGGAGACGAGAGCAAAGTGAATGTTGCGATCGTGGTTGCCGAGGAAGCGGACCTCGAGGCTCTCCACCAGCGCATGCACTTGTTTTTCGCTCAGCAGAAGCGTGGGAATAGCCACCAGGGTCATGCAATCGTCGGGAATGCCCTTCGAGAAATCGAGCTTAGGCAGGGCCTCGACTGGCAGCAGGTTGGTGGCGAGATAGTTCATCAACTGAACCGCGGCCTGCGAAGCCGGCAGCAACAGAATCAACATCGATAGCAGCACGAACAGTGGGGAAGTCGTGGGCGGAGTCAGTAGCCACAGGGCTCCGGTGATGATGGCAAAGGTCAGGCTTGCAATTCCGAAAAGAAGGAATTCATCGGGGTGCCTGCGAAGCCATTTTGTGAATCGTTCTGCAAAGGCTGGGTGAAAGCCGACTTTTTGGCAGAGAAGCTCTGTTCCTTCGGCGAGGAGGTAGAAACCGATATGGCTTTCCCGCAATCCGATGCGCGGGTCGCGATATTTCTTTTCGTGAGCCTGGCGGGCCAGGGTCAGCGCCTCTTGCGCGACTTCCAGTTCGGTTCGATCGGAGCGCTGGGCGATTCTCGCGACTCTTTCGCGATAGACATTTCGAGTCTCAACGTCGAGTGCGGCATAGGCGCCAGTGGGATCCTCGCGCAGAATTCGGTCGAACGGAACCAGTTGTTCCAGAACTTCGGTCCAAGAAGCCTGGATTACATTTTCCAGTCTGCGGATGCATGGCGTGACGCGCTGGCGCGGCCGGTTCGTGGGGGCTTTTACGAGGCTGCTGCCGCGGGCGGCAATCTGTTCCAGCAAGACCAGTTTCAGCGCCGGTACGAGCGCGCCAATCTCATGAAATTGGAGAGGGGTGATCTCTTCAAATGCCATACAGAACTCGGCAAACTTATTTTCGGGGAAAGTTGTGTCCGTTTCGTCGAGGAAGGCTTGTGTGATCGCCAGCACTCGCGGGATGACATCGCCATTGGTGCCGACGTGGGGAAGATGGGTGAGCGGGCCTAGTTCAGCCGCCACGCCGCGCGTTGCCGAAGAAAGCTGCTGCGCGTTGTCACGCAGCCAAAGCAGGTCTTCGGAAGCGGGAGCTTTCGCAAAGGCCGCATCCACGCTGGCGAATATTGTGTTGAATGTTTCCTCGAGCTTTCTGCAACGTCTTGAGAAGGTATCGGACGATGGCGTCCCAGGGAGCCAACACAGAGTTGCGGCGAACTCTATTGCGGCGCTGCCGATCGGCCGAGACTCCGCCGCGTTGTGATTGGAAGAATGCTGGGGCTCTTCTTCAACGACGCCGAGGATTTGAGTTTTGGGAACCATTCTTTACTCTTCGTCCTGCCTTAATCGATCCTCTTAAAGCGATCCTCCTACGATTTACGATCTCTTCTTCATCGGTAACTGGCGGCTTGCAGTTCGAACATTTCTGCGTAGCGGCCGCCGAGATTTGTCAACGCATCGTGGTCGCCTTCTTCCGCGATGCGTCCGTTTTCGAGCACGACAATTCGATCCGCCATGCGCACCGTTGAGAAGCGATGCGAGATGAATAGGGCCATTTTTCCGGCGGTCAACTCGGCGAAGCGCTGAAAGACTTCATACTCGCTGCGCGCGTCGAGCGCGGACGTGGGCTCATCGAGGATGAGCACCTGGGCGTCGCGCAGATAGGCGCGGGCGAGGGCAACTTTTTGCCATTCGCCGCCCGAGAGATCGACTCCGCCATCAAAGCGGCGGCCCAGCATCTGCTCGTATCCCGAGGGAAGTTTTCCCACCACATCGTCGGCCAGGCTTTTTTGCGCCGACTGGCGCAGCGATTGCAGGTTATCGATCTGCTCGATGCGGCCTACCGCGATGTTTTCCCGCGCGGTCATCTCGTAGCGCATGTAGTCCTGAAAAATGACGCCGATCTCGCGATACAGGTCCTCGAGGCTGTATTCGCGCAGGTTTACTCCGTCGAGCAAGATTTGGCCTTCAACCGGGTCGTAAAGCCGAGTCAGCAGCTTGACGATGGTGGTCTTGCCTTCTCCGTTTTCGCCGATCAACGCCACACGCTCGCCGGGACGCAAATGAAAATTCAATCGATTCAGGATGAGGCGCGAACTTCCGGGATAGCGGAAGGACACGTTGCGAAATTCAAATCCCTGCTGGATGGGGCGTGGCGCCGGCAAAGCGTTGGGCCTCGATTCGATGGTAGGACGCATCTCGAAGAATGCGACAAGGTCGGTGAGGAACAAGGCTTGATCGGCGATGGTTGAGAGCGTGGAAAAAGTCTGCTGCAGGTTCGAACTGGCATCGCGAATGGCGTTCGCCAGGAAAGTCAGCGTGCCGATGGTGAATACGCCGGTGATCGTCTTCCACACTGCGAATATGTATGCCGTGTAGTAGCCGGCAACGCCGATGGCGGAAAGAACCGAACCCATCGTCACCTTGCGGCGCGCCAGGGCCACGTCTTCTTCGTAAACCTGCGTAGAAAGCCGCTCAAATCTCTTCGTCAGGAAGTTTTTCAGGCCGAAGAGTTTTAACTCTTTAGCTGCCTCTTTGCTTCCGCCGAGAATGCGAAGGTAGTCGAGCTGGCGGCGGATGGGAGTCTGGCGAAAATTCTTGGCGTATCCCAGGAAGGCGAAGTGAGTCTCTCCCACGAAGGCTGGAATTACACCGACGATGAGCAGCAGCAAGAGCCAGGGCGAAAACAACATGATCGAAATCGATAACGTGATCGTTGTAATGACCTGCTGAACCAGGCGGCCCATGGCCTGGATCATGTATAGCCGGTCCGTCGCCTGCACGCGGGCTCGCTCCAGCCGGTCGTAGAACACGGGATCTTCGTAGGCGGTCAGGTCCAGGCTGGCGGCGTGTTCCATGACGCGAACGCTTATGTGGTGCGTGTACTTGCCGGCGAGCAGGGCGTCGAGGTAGTCGATTACGCGGCCGAGGATGCCGGCGGCCACGGCGATGGCGAATTCCGTCGCGACCAGCCACCACAGCCTGGCTCCCACGGGCTGATGCGCGGTGACAATGCGGACAATCGTGTCGATGATGAGTTTGGAAACCCAGAACAACGCGAGTGGGAGCAGGGAAGCAAGGACCCGAGAGATCAGCCCCAGCACGACGACCGTGCGCCCGGACTCCCACACAAAACGCAGGACCGCCGGGACATTGCGAAGGGCTGAGAGCCGCTCGCGCCATCCGCCACGAGAATCAGGATTTCCGCTCATTGATAGATCAACCTGCTTGAATCAGCGCAGACCCGGGCATGAGTCGAAGTGGCGGAAACTCCGAGTGTCGGCGAATATTATTCCAGTCACGCTAGGTCAGATAATCGAGCGAATATTCGATGAGAAAACGACGCTGCCGGTTGGCTCGGATGAGTGGCGTGGGGAGACAACTCTGCTAGGGTGTCACTAGTATCTATGAAACCCGGCGCGCTCCATTCCGCGCTGCGCTTCCGCGGTTTTCATGAAGGTGTCCCAGACGAATCCGGTTCGCAGATTCTCCGCCATCAGCAGGATGATTCCCGTGTCGATCCCAATCACATCGGAGTCATACCAGTTCTTAAGGGGATTGAATGCGTTCACGAAACCGTACTTGCTCCCGGCCGACGGGTAGCGGCTGCGGATGGTTTTCAAAACCCGCATCGTGTCTGCGGCTAGGAACGGCAATGACCCGCCAGCTGCGCTGGGGACGACCGTGCCGTCGATGGGCCCCGTAGCGGGTGGGCCGCCCCAGGCCACATAGCCGTCGTGCTGGGAGTCGGAGGCCGAAATTCCCCACAAGTCTTGGCTGTAATCTGGAAATTGCTTGCCTAACTCCACGCAAAAGCGCTTATGGACTTCTGTGGCAATCACGGAATTCTGGAAATAGTCGGCGTACTTGTCGCGCTTGCCGCGAAAATCGAACCACGCCTGCGAGTACTGATGCACAAAGATTGGAGCGAACGACCCGATATAGCGCATGCCGTCATATTCAAACGTCAAACGCTTCCATGCATCCCACATTTCCGGCTTCAGCGGGTAGGCTGAGGAACCCATGCCCAACAGATACATCATCATCAGCTCGCTGTAGTAATCCCAGCGCGACGGAAGAAAGCCGACTTCCGGCGTCCAGCCGTGGGTCAGCAACGATGTGTCCTCCGAGAGCCAGGACCAATCGACGCGGTTGAAGATGAGATTGGCGAGTTGGGCTACGCCGGCATGGCGGAAGTGTTCGCGGCAGGTAAGAACTCCGCACAGCAGAATGGCCGTATCCACGGAAGAAACTTC
The DNA here is from genome assembly GCA_963832755.1 of uncultured Acidobacteriaceae bacterium. Taxonomy (GTDB): domain Bacteria; phylum Acidobacteriota; class Terriglobia; order Terriglobales; family Acidobacteriaceae; genus Sulfotelmatobacter. The sequence continues at coordinate 830,677 of CAWHVM010000002.1, forward strand.
GGAGTCGAACATGCGCTCGCCGGTTTCAGCGTTTGCGAAGTGGTAGAAGAACCCCCGGTGGTTGGGCAGTTTCTTCCATAGAAAGCGCAGCGTCGCGAAGACGCGCTCCAGGGCAGCGCCGTTGGGAATGAAGCCGCGCTGATCTCCGATGCAAAGGGCGGTAAGACCGAAGCCGGTGGCGGCAATGCTGGCCGCGACTTCGTGATCGTTGGTGTGAACATTGCAGCGGTCCTTGACCATGCCGGTTCTTGCGTTGCCCTGTTCCCAGAAAAAAAGAAAATTAGCCTGCTCCAGGTCGTTGAGGAACTGATCGTCTTCCGCTGACAGGGTAGGCGCCGCGGCTCCGCTGTGGGCTGGAGCGGAAGTTTGCGCCGCTGCATGCGATGAGGCCAGGAGTCTGGCAAAGGGCAGGCTAAGAGTCGTCCCTAGAGCCTGACGCAGGATCTGCCGGCGCGAAAGCAGATTGGGTTTAGCGTCCGTCATGCGCGCGCATTTCCCATGATCGTAACCACGATGATCGTCTCGACTTGGATCATGGTTTAGAGAATGACGGAACGCGCTCGATGCCGTTTTCTAACAACGCGAAAGGGCAATTACATATGGTTTGGATTTCCGACAGCGTTTAAGGATGCCAATAAAGTGTTTGCCGTTGCCGCACCTCACGGAAACGTTTGAGTCTCAGCCGTCATCTCATTTAGATGCCATTGGCGATGCGCACATGACTCAGGCCCACAAAATCGAGGTTGGGATCGCTTTGTTTGTCGCCGTCCTGTTCATCGGCGGTGGCATGGCGCTGATCGGATGGCAGAGGCCGGTTACGCTTCGAGGAGCGGTTCTGGTGCAGGATACGGACCCGCGCAAGCAGTTGCCGATTGCGGGGGTTGCCATTTCGGCGGGAGATCTTGCACCGGCTGGCGCGACCACGGACTCCTCCGGATCTTTTGCCCTTAAGCTGCGCAAACCAATTCGCAGAGGGCACCCGATTGTTTTGGATTTTAGCCACCCACAATATCGTCCTCTTGCTCTCGACGAATATGTAACCAACGAGCTGTACGTCGTACATATGGTTCCGCTCTCCAACAATCCTGCGCCTCAGAACCTGCCGGAAGTGAAGGTGGCCCACGTCCGCGTGAGGTATACGGTGAAGGCGCAGACCGAGTTGAATGTGGGGAGCGCAGTGAAGACTTTCGAAATTGAGAACAAGGGCAATGTGCTGTGCAAGGGTCAGCATCCCTGCTCGCCCGACGGAAAATGGAAAGCAGCTCTTGGTTCGGCTACTTTGGATGCCGGTATGGGTAATCTATTCCGCAACGCGCGCGCATCTTGTATTGCCGGCCCGTGTCCATTTACCAGAATCGAAGACGACCACTTCTCGCAGGGCGGCCAGGTCATTACGGTGTCGGCACGCGACTGGTCCGACACTGCTACTTTTGTCCTGGAGGCCGAGGTGTATCGGCCCATGGTGAGTCAAATGGAACACTGGTTGTATCCAGTCATCTTCGGGGAGGGAATGTCTTTTACGCTGCCCTCGGCGGCAGAGAGCGTGAGCCTTGAGGCAGACCTGGACGGGCAGACCATCATTTTCCCGCTAGGGCCATCACTTTTCTTGAGTTGGGCGAGTTGCGATACTGCTGTCAATCCCGATAGGGGGCGGATCTTCCGCTGCACGGCGAAGCCGGGATACCGGTTTCAGTAAACCCACAGCGACCGCTTACACGTCACAGCTTTGCTGATTGCCACAAACGACAAACGTCCCGCAGGCTGTGAACCTGCGGGACGTCCGGTGGACTGTTTGGGATTGACCAAGAGGTGGTCACTCTACGTGGCCTCTCACGGCAACTCCCGGGTCTGGGACTAAAGCACGGGGCCGAAGTCCCGAGGATCGAAGCCTTCGCGCGACCTATGCGATGCGTCTATCCGTACTCGCCGGCTAGTGTGCGGACTGTAGCTCCGGCGTTTATCCGCTCGGAGCCCCGCTTAGAGCAACCAGCTCTAAGTCTCAGCCACCTCACCTGGTCTTAGACTCCCACAACTACCACTACAATCAGAACTTGTCATTCGACCACCTCCTTTCCGGTGTAATCGCACATTAGTACGAAAGCGCCCTCTGAGTCAACCGGCACGAAAGTGCTGAGAGCGGCACTCCCCCGACCCACCACGGAGACACCGAGACACGGAGAAAACCGAGGGTTTTGATGTTTCAAGATGGCATTTCTCCGTGACGCAGCCTGCCCTGAGCGAGGTCGAAGGGTGACTCCGTGGTAGATTTTGGATTCGGTGCTTGATCAGTGACGATCCGAGCCGCCCAAAAACGGTCGACGATAGCCGATATTGTTCGCCAGCGCTGCCCCCGGTGCCGCCTGGGAAACATTTTTCGCTATTCCATCTTTCGGGGATTCCCCAAGATGCACGAGCGCTGTCCGGTCTGCGATCTCAAGTTTGAGCGTGAGCCGGGTTACTTTCTGGGCGCCATGTATGTCAGCTATGCTTTAGGGGTCGTGATCGTCGCGATGATCGCGGGGCTGCTTTGGTACGTGACTGGATGGTGGATCACAAAAGGTACCATCTGGGCCGTGGTATTGTTCCTGCCGTTGGCTCCCACGATCACCCTGTTTGCCCGCGTGCTCTGGATTTACCTGGACCAGACCGTGGATCCTGAACGGCGGCCTTAGCGCATGCTTTTTGCAAGAAATTGGCTAGACTTTTATTTGTCCGCCTTGCAACTCGCCTGTGTGCGTTCGAGTTCTTAATTTGATTCACGGATACAATCGGTGAGAAGGGTTTGAATGACGCTTCGATCTGGGGCGCGGACCTCCGGATGCGCTATTCTCAAATGCGTTATTCTCTCACAAGGGAGAACGTGGAATGATTCGTTTCGCTGCGGCAGCGATTACTATAACCGTCCTGATGGCTTCGTTTGCTTTTGCGCAAGACGCAACCGTTAAAAACCCACAGCCGGCACACAACGTCATCGAAACGCCGAAGGTGCAGGTATTTGGCGGGTATTCCTTTTTCCATGTGGATCACGCCGGATTGACCGGCGAGCTGATAGACGACGATCTGCTCCAGTCTTCGGATCCCTTTGCCTTGACGAACCACTTGAACGGCTGGAGCGCGGAGGGACAATACAACGTCAACCGGTGGATTGGGGCTGCGGCTGACATAGCCGGCCGGTATGGCTCGCCAATCATGGCGTCGGGGGGCCGAACACTCGCCGGTCTTCCCAAAGAGACTACGTATTCCTTCCTGGTTGGCCCGGTGATCTCCTACCGGACGAAATCAAGGCTGACGCCGTTCGCGCATCTCCTGTTTGGCTGGGAGCGCGCGAGCCTGGGCGCGAGCACGATCATCGGCAGCGTGACGTCGCCAGTGTCTGTAGCTGCCACGACCAACGACTATTTCGTCATGGCGCTGGGAGCCGGAGCCGATTTCAAAGTCGCGCGGCGCTGGTCGGTTCGCCTGGGACAGTTGGACTGGTACCACACCAGCCTGAATCAGGATGTGTTCTACACTCACGCCCTTGGAGGCACCCTGTTCGAAGGCCTCGGGAATCACGAGGACAACCTGCGATTTTCCGCAGGCGCGGTGATGCGCTTCTGAGGCGGGTTCCACGGTAATCCAAACGCAGGGGACGCTAATGCTGCGTTTGCGCTACTGCGTTCTGTGGTAAAGAACGCGGATCAGGCTTGAAAATTCCCCCACCGTACATGTCCGGCGGGTATCTGGGACCGCCAGTTCCGCGTGTCTAGACTGAATATCTCCCCTAAAAGTGCCGATCTTTTACCTTAGGCGACCCTTAAGGCCGTTCTCGGTGTTGGCCGCCGTGGGCGCGCCAGCTGCCTGATTTTTCAACCCTTCCAACGGAAGGCGTTGGGCTGGGGCAGGCCCAGGTGGGCGAGGACGCGATAGGCGAACTCGCGGGCCATGTCATCCAAGGTTGCGGGCCGGTAGTAGAAGGCCGGGATGAGCGGAAAGATGGTCGCGCCTGCGTCGGCAGCGCGGTACAGGTTGCGGATGTGGATTTTGTTGAGCGGCGTTTCGCGCACGCACAGCACCAGCGGACGTTTTTCTTTCAGGCAGACGTCGGCGGCGCGCTCGATCAGGTGCGAAGCGATGCCGTTGGCGATGCGGGCCAGCGTGCCCACACTGCAAGGGATCACGATCATGGCGTCAGCGGGATAAGAACCGCTGGCCACGTTGGCTCCGATGTCGGCGTTCGACTGGACTTGAATCTTGCGGGCCGAGCGGCCGCCGGGGAAGCCGAGAATCTGACCGACGAGGTTGGACCGTCCTTTGAGTCCAAGCTCCTCGGCTAGGACGCGCAGGCCGCTGTCGGATGCGATGAAGTTAATTTTTTGAACGCGGGCATCGCGTCCGGCGGCAAGCAGAAAGTGCCGGAGGAAAACCGACCCGCTGGCGCCGGTGGTGGCGATGGTCAGATTTTGCGGCGGGTTCGGCAAAGCGCCTCCGAATTGGGAGCATAGGCAGTCGAAGGGCAGGAGTCAAGAGAAGCTATGAGCTGCGAGCCGCGAGCTACGAGCAAAGGCGAACTTTCAGGCTCGAAGCTGGTTGCTCGAAGCTCGCCGCTCGAAGCTCGAAGCTGAAATATGGCATCCGCCGTCAATCTCCGATCCCGCCGCAGCGCGGCGCAACTGCGCGCGCTGGCCGGAGTGGAGCGCGAAATCCGCGCCCAGGATTCGCACAGCCGCCGCAAATATCTCCGCGAGTTCGCCGACGCCTTCCGCAGCTACGATTCGCTGCTCGATTCGCAACAAGTTCAACATGCTATGCAGGCCGCTGATGTGGTGTTGGTCGGCGACTACCATGCTCTGCCGGTCGCGCAGCGCTATGCCGCGTCGCTCATCGAACAGCGCGCACTGGTCGGAGACCGTCCGGTGGTGCTTGGAGTCGAAACTATTTTTGCCCGCGACCAGCACATTCTCGAAGAATGGTGGCGACGAGAAATTGATGAGAATGAACTGCGCCAGCGCATCCGCTTCGATCTCGACTGGGGTTACGATTGGACGCCGTTCCACGAACTGCTGGTCGCGGCCCGCGACCATGGGGAAGCCATTTACGGCCTCGATTGCATGCCCCGCGAAAACCTGCGGAAGATCGGCGCGCGCGATCGTCACGCCGCCGCCAAGATTGCCGAAATCCGCGAGCGGCATCCCAACGCAGTCATCTTTGTGTTGTTCGGCGAGTCGCACCTGGCTCCGGGACATCTACCGCGCGTGCTGCACAAGGAAATGCCGGGCGCCAGAATTCTTACCGTGTTGCAGAACATCGACGCGCTCTATTGGCGGGCCGCGGGCGAGCGCGCCGACAAGATCGAAGCGGTGCGCGTGAACGATGACGTGCTCTGCGTGTTCAATGCTACGCCGCTCGAAAAGTATGAAAGCTACCGTTTGTTTCTCGATCAGTGGAGCCGCTGCGATAGCGGACCTGACTTCGCGCCCACCATCTACAACCTGATCGACAGCCTGGCCAGCTTTCTCGAAATCAACCGCTATTCGCCGCACAACGGCACACAGCCGAAGTTTCTCATCGACATGCTGCCCGAGGTTCACGGCAACTCGTCGGAGGCCATGCTGCGCCGCTTGCTCTCGCGCAAAGGCATCGCCGGGCAACATCTCGAAACCATGCTGGCCAGCGTGGAAGCGCGCGGCAGCGCTTATTTCCCTGAGGTGAATGCGTTTTGCATCCGCGAATTTCAGATGATGCACGCCGCCGAAGATGCGACTCGTTTTCTGCATGAAGCCTGCCGCTGCCTGCCTCGTCGCCTGAATGGACACGGCCCAAACGGCAATGGCGCACAGGGAAGCGCAAGCGCAGGCTTGGCCACCGACACGTTCTACACTCGCGTGATCGAACATGCCGTGGCCTACTTCGGTTCGCGAGTGCTTTATCCGTCGAGACCGGCTATCGAGACGGAAGATGCGCCCGCGTTGTCGCGCGCAGGATGTGAAAAGGCCGCACAGGCAGCCGTCCGCGCCGATGCAGAGAAGTTTCAATCGATCACGCAAGACTGGGGATACCGCATAGGAAGCCAGATCTACAACGTCTACCTGGCAGGCAAGGTGAAGCCGAGCGGCCTGCGCCGCTTGTTCCTTGCGCATCTCGCCCAGCCGGGGTCGGCGCGTAAGGTTTGCACGGCCGTGATCGCGAAACTGCGCTCCGCAGCAAAGTAGCGCCGGCGCACTATCCGCGCTCACCACTTGTCGCGAGTGCTAATCTAGACTCCGCTTGGCTGGATACTAAGTGCTGACTGCTGAGTGCTGCCGTGAACGCCGAATCCATCCGCAAACTTTTCGAGCAAGTGCGCCGGGGCAAACTTACGCCGGACGCAGCGGTGGATCGTCTTCGCCATTTGCCCTTTGAAGACCTCGGTTTTGCCAAGGTTGACCATCATCGCACGCTGCGCGCGGGCATGCCCGAGGTGATTTTCGGGGAAGGGAAGACTCCGCCACATCTGGCACAGATTTTCGCGCGCCTGGCAAAGCATGGGGGCAATGTCCTGGCCACACATGCCGATCAGAAACAGTTTGCCGCCGTCAAGAAGAAAAATCGCACGGCGGAATATCGTGAACTGGCGCGGGCGATCGTGCTGCAGCGCGATCCGCGTAAATACGGCAAGGGGACCATCGCGGTAGTGTCGGCGGGAACCAGCGACATCCCGGTGGCCGAAGAAGCCGTTGTGACCGCCGAAATTATGGGCAATGACGTCGAGCACTTCTACGATGTGGGCGTCGCGGGAATTCACCGGTTGCTAGCCAATCGCGAGGCGCTGACAAAGGCTCGGGTCGTGATCGTGTGCGCCGGCATGGAAGGCGCGCTGCCCAGCGTGGTGGGAGGACTTGTCGGCGTTCCGGTCATCGCCGTGCCTACCAGCGTGGGCTATGGCGCGTCGTTCAAGGGGCTGACTGCGCTGCTTGGCATGTTGAATTCGTGCGCGTCGAACGTGAGCGTGGTGAATATTGATAACGGATTCGGAGCGGGGTACGTGGCATCGTTGATTAACCGGCTGTAAGTCAGGGGCGAGTTTTTCTACGCGAAGACTTCGTGCGCTCAATTGATTTCGCGCCATTCTTGCGTTGGGCTCGGAAGACGCGGGCAAATATCTTGTCTACGTTCCGCAACTGGCGCGGCAGGTCGAAGGCGTACTCGATCTGCTTGCGCGGAACTTTCCCTGTGATTTCTTTGTCGGCCATCACCAGGTCATGGAAATTCAAACCCTCCTTCCACGCGCGCATGGCGTGCGCCTGCACAATGCGGTAGGCGTCTTCGCGGGAAACTCCGTGCTCGACCAGATCGAGCAGGAGTTGTCCGCTGAAGATCAGGCCGTGCGTGCTCTCCAGATTTGCCCGCATGCGCTCGGGATAGACAAACATCGTCTCGATCAGGTTTGAGGTTCGGCTTAACAGATAATCCACCAGTGTGGTTGAATCCGGCAGAATCACGCGCTCGGCAGACGAATGTGAGATATCGCGCTCGTGCCAGAGGGCAACGTTTTCGAATCCCGCCTGGGCGTTGCTGCGCACCACCCGCGCCAGTCCGCTTATCTGCTCGCTGTTCACCGGATTCCGCTTGTGCGGCATGGCCGAGGAACCCTTCTGCTTTTCGCTGAAAAATTCCTCGGCCTCGCGTACTTCCGTACGCTGTAGGTGGCGAATCTCGGTCGCGATCTTGTCGAGCGTTGAGGCAATCACCGCCAGCGTCGCCAGATAGTGCGCGTGACGGTCGCGCTGGATAACTTGCGACGAAACTGCGGCCGCCTTCAGTCCCAGGCGCGCGCAAATCTTTTCTTCGAGTTCCGGCGTGAGATGAGCGAAGATTCCCACCGCGCCAGAAAATTTTCCTACGCGCATATCTTCGGCCGCTGCTTTGAAGCGCGCGATGTTGCGCTGCGTCTCCGAATACCAGTTCGCGATCTTGAAGCCGAACGTGATGGGCTCGGCGTGAATGCCGTGGGTGCGCCCCACCATGGGTGTATCTTTAAATTCGCAGGCGCGGCGTTCGAGCACTTCCGCCAGACGTTCGAAATCCTGCGCAATCAGCGCCGACGCCTGCTTGATCAGCAGGGCCTGCGCCGTGTCGACCACGTCGTTCGAGGTGAGTCCATAGTGAAACCAGCGCGCATGCGGCCCGACGATTTCGGCCACCGCGGTGGTGAATGCAATCACATCGTGGCGCACCTCTGCCTCGATCTCGTGGATGCGCTCCACGCTGAAATCGGCACGCTCGCGAATCGCGTGCGCCGCCTCTTTCGGCACCATGCCGGCCTCGGCCAAAGTCTCGGTCGCGGCGACTTCCACGGCCAGCCAGGTGCGGAAGCGGTTCTCGTCGCTCCAGATGCGGCCCATCTCCGGGCGGGTGTAACGCGGAATCAAGGCGGATGCTCCTTCTGTGGATGCCGTTGAAAGTGGGACAGAGGATTCTAAATGGAGCGGGGGAAAGAGGCCAGCGGAACACAAAAGATTTTGTGGGCGTTTCCGAGTTGCCGACCAACCATCAAGAAACTCGCGGCGTTGAGTAAGCGGCCCAGCCAAAGTTCAAGCAGGTACCCTTGACACTTGGAAACCATTCGGTTACGATAATAGTAACCAAATGGTTTCCATAAATGCTAAACCGCGCAATACTGTGTTTAGGGCGATAGCTGATCCGACCCGCCGGGAGATTATGGCTCTTCTCCGCACTCGCGGCCGGCAAACAGTCGGTGAAATCGCGCGCAATTTTCGTATGAGCCGCCCGGCGATTTCCAAGCACCTTCGGTTGTTGCGATCCGCAGGTTTAATCGCGACCCGCCAGGACGGTACAGCGCGCCTTTGTAGTTTGAATGCGAAACCGCTGCGCGCTATCAACGACTGGCTCAGGGGTTATGAGATCTACTGGGCCGAGACTATGCAAAACTTGAAGAATTACGTGGAGAACAAGAAATGAATCGGCCGGGCGTTGGCGACACCATAGTTCAAGAAATCACGATAGAGGCTTCGGCCAAACGAATCTTTGAGGCGCTGACGAATCCCGAGGAACGCATGAAATGGTGGGGAGCAGAAGGCAGATTCCAGGTTACACATTTCGATTCTGATCTGCGTCCCGGAGGAAAGTGGACGATGCGCGGCATCGGCATGGGCGGAAAGCCATTTACGGTGGCCGGAGAGTATCGGGAAATCGACCGACCACGCTTGCTGGTTTTTACGTGGCTTCCTGACTGGTATGAGAATGCGAGCGAGAGCACTGTGCGCTGGGATCTCAGGGAGAATGGCGGTCTTACGACCGTGCGACTGACGCACTCGGGCCTCACCAGCGAAGACTCCCGCTCTAGTCATCGCGGCTGGCCGCAGATACTGGGTTGGTTGAAGGCTTACGTCGAAGAGGTCTAGGCGGAGGGCTCTGACCCTCGGAGGCCTCTTAAAGTGCCGGTTGATTTCGCCGCTGCCGGCGTGTTGCTTGTGCAGATGAATTGCTCTGCGCAGAGTCGACTCTTGGCAGTTATGGATGACGGGCAAACCGAGACCCAGCCCGCCCACCCACGCTGGCAGGTTCATGGGCAAACGTCATACAATGCCTTAGTCGAGATTTGCTATGTCGCCCACGCCAGAAGATCTGACCACCGTCAAAGATGACATGATCGCCTTCATCGAAGGCCATGGCATGAGCCGTTTCCACGGCTACGTGGATTACGACGAGGTGCAGTGCGTGATGTGGGAGATGGGGACGAATCCCGAGGGCTGGAAGGATTTTGTCGAACTGGCCAAGACCACGGCCGCCCCGTTTCTGACCATGCATTCCTGGAAGTTGGAGCGGGAAGAACTCGATGAGCTGGTGCAGCGCCTTACGAACTCTGAATTTTCCGACGGCGACGACGTGGAAGATGCGCGCTGGCTGCGCGCCCACGTGGGCAAGGTCGGATTTTTACAGTTGGGCTGGGCCTACCAGGGATCAATGTTTCTCTGCGAAGTCAGCACCGAGTGGTACGACCGCTACCAGCGCCTGCTGGAGGTGTCGGAAGATTTTGGCGGCATCCCCATCGACGAACCGGACCAGGACGACGAGAACTAGCCGTGCGCTGGGAACTGGCTGGGGAGGATCCAGTTCGGGTGCAAAGCTTGGCTGCTGCCCTCCGCGACTTGCCCCAGCTCTTACCTGCTCGTCGGAGTTCATCACTTCACACGCTGGCGAGGTTGCTCATCCGCCGCGGCCTGGCTAAGCCGGAGGACGCTTCCCGCTTTCTTTTTCCCTCCGTTGATCACCTTCATGCGCCCGAGCAAATGGCTGGTCTGCGCGCTGCCGTCGACCGCATCGATGCAGCCATCGAACGTAAAGAGCCCATCCTGATCTACGGCGACTATGACGTGGATGGCACGATGGCGGTCATCGTTCTCAAGACTGCCATCGAACTCTGCGGAGGCTCGGCCGACTTTCACGTGCCTCACCGCATTCGCGAAGGCTACGACCTGCGCGACGATGTAATCGAGCGCGCCGCCACGGCGGGCATTCGGCTCATCATCAGTGTCGACATGGGCATCCGCGCGTTTACTCCGGCCGAGACCGCGCAACGGCTGGGTGTGGACCTGATCGTTACCGATCATCACTTGCCCGGACCCGACGGCGTTCCCGGAGCGCTGGCAGTGGTGAATCCCAATCAGGCGGGATGCGAATATCCCTACAAGCAGCTTTGTGGCGCAGGCGTCGCGTTTAAGGTGGCGCAGGGATTGATGCAGCGGCGGCTCGACCAGAAAGATCACGCGCGCATGCTGCAATCGTTCATGAAGGTTGTGGCGATCGCGACCATCGCTGACGCTGTGCCCCTCACCGGTGAGAATCGCGTGTTCGCCAAACTCGGGCTCGACGCGCTGCGCCGCGCGGTGAATCCCGGGTTGAAGGCGCTGCTGAATGTTGCGCAAGTTTCGAGCAAGCGTCCGCCCACTTCCACCGAAGTTGCGTTCCGCATCGCGCCGCGCATCAACGCGGCTGGACGCATGGACGTGGCCCGCGACGTGATCGAGTTATTCAGCGTGAAAGATCCTGTGCGAGCGCGCGACTTGGCCGCGAAGCTCGACCGGCTCAATGCCGAGCGCCAAGAAGAAGAGCGGCGGATTCTGCGTTCGATTGAAGAGCGCCTCAGCGGCGATTCCGCGCTGTGCGAGGCCTACTGCATCGTGGTCGATGGCGAAGGCTGGCACCGCGGCGTCATCGGCATTGCGGCCACGCGCGTGGTCGAGCGTTACCATCGGCCCGCGATCGTTATCGCGCGCGAAGGCGAGGAGGCGTTTGGTTCCGGCCGCTCCATTCGGCCCTTTCATCTGCTGGAGGCCGTCGAGTCGTCGCATGCTTTGTTCACGCGCTACGGCGGACACTCGCACGCGTGCGGCTTCGCCATGCCGTCTGCGAATGTGCCGCAATTGCGCGCAGAGATGGATGCCTTTGCGCGAACCCGGCTCACGCCGGCGGATTTCGACCCGGTGCTCGACGTGGAGGCCGAACTGGATCTCGACGAAATTACTCCGGAACTCTTTCGGGCGCTGCGCCTGCTCGAGCCTTACGGCACGGGCAATCACGAGCCTGCATTCAGCGCCAGCGCCGTCCGCCTGATCGCGCCACCGAAGATTCTGAAAGACAAACACATTAAGCTGAAGCTGAAAGCCGGAGAAGACAATAGCGGCCACGAATTCTCTCCCGAGCCCGTGCAAGAGAAGCCCGGCCGAGAAGAACTTTCGGAGGTCGCCGTTCTCACAACTCCGCGCTGTCATCCAGATTGCGCAGCCATAAGGCGTGATGAAAAAGCCGAAGCCAAGGGTTTTCAACTGAGAACTGAGAAGCGAGAACCGAGAACTGGGGTGAGAACTGTTTTTGACGCCCTGGGCTGGCGCATGGCCGAACGCCTGCAGCAATCGCCGCTGCTGGCCGGCGACGCCATCGACATCGCCTTCACCATCGGCCACAACGACCACCCCGAGTTCGGCGGCCTGGAACTGTCCCTTCGCGACTTCAGAATGCCGCTCGCTGCATCGACCCCGGCGCGGCAGCCTTAGACTCGCCGGCGTTCGGAATCGTCCCCGTCCTTTGGATTAGACTGAACTTGGATGCCGCTCCCCATCTACCGATTAAGACGCTGGCTGACTGTGATCGCGGTGATGTTTATTGCGGTGATCGCGGGGACGTATTTCTACGCCCGCCTGCGCCTGCGTAACGTGATGAAGGAAGTTCCCAACAAGATTGGGATTGACATCAAACAGACCGCGAACGGCTTTCAGTTCTCGAAGTCTGACGGTAAACGAACGTTGTTCACCGTGCAGGCCGGCAAGCTCAAGCAATTCAAGCTCGACGGCAGTGCCGAACTACACAACGTCAGCATCATTCTCTACGGCCGTGATTCCTCGCGCTTCGACCAGATTTACGGCGACGACTTCTCCTACGACAAGAAAACGGGCAACGTTACTGGGCACGGCGAAGTGCAGATCGATCTGGAGGCCAATCCCACCGGCCAGACCGGACCTGATCAGGGCACGCCCAAGGAACTCAAGAATCCCATCCACCTCAAGACCAGAGACCTCGTTTTCAACCAGGACACCGGCGATGCCACTACCAATGCGCGGGTTGATTTTCACACACCGCAGGCTAGCGGATGGGCCGTGGGCGTTCAGTATTCCGGGAAGACCAACGTGCTCACGCTGGTCTCGCAGATTCACATGACGATGGGTGGGCGGAAGGCCCAGAACCTAATCGCCACGCATGCCAGAATCACGCACGATCCGCACGAAGCCGAACTGGAGCATCCCCGCTTGCAGAACGAAAGCGGAACCGTGGAAGCGGAGCAGGCAACGTTGTTCTTGGGACCCGACAACGAAGTGCAGCGCGTACTGGCCACCGGAAATGTGAGAGCGGAGACCACGAGACGGGATGCCGACCCAATCCACGCCCGCGCCGATCAAGGCGAGATGTTGCTCACCGGAAAGCAAAACCTGCTGCGCACGGCTACGCTCACCGGCAACGTCCAGGTAGAGCGCATCGGATCGCAGCCGATGCAGGGCGATGCCGGACGCGCCATCCTGGATTTCCTGGGCCACAACGAACTTCAAAAAGTGCACGCCATGGATGGTGTTCGTCTGACGCGGCACAATGCCAGCAACGGCGCCCCTGCGACGGGTTCATCGACAAGTTCTTCGGCACCTCAGGATTACGACATTACCGCGCCGATCATCGACTTTTTTGTCGTGGAGGGAAACCGCCTGGACCACGCCGAAACTTCCGGCGCGGCCAAGATCACGATTACTCCGGCGCAGAATTCCAGCGCGGCAAGCACGCAAGCTTCTGATCAACGCACCGTAATCACCGCCGGTCGTTTCAATGCGAAATTTGCGGCGACTCCCGAGGGCTCAAGCCGCTTAACTTCGATCCACGGCGCACCCAACGCAAAGATCGTCAATCTAGCGCCGGGACTGCCGGCGCGAGTGAGCACGAGCCAGACGCTCGATGCCACGTTTTTCCCGGAGGGAGGGATTTCATCCGTCGTCCAGCAGGGAAGCGTTGCCTACGATGACGGCCAGGTCCCCAGCAAACGCACGCAAGCCTGGGCGGATAAGGCTTTCTACACTCCCGCTGACCGCATCCTGGTGCTCACCGGCAGCCCGCGCGTCTCCGAAGGCGCCATGGTTACCACGGCCCATGCCATCCGCATCAATCGCGTCACCGACGACGCTTTCGCCGAAGGCAACGTCAAAAGCACCTACAGTGAACTTACCGAGGAACCGAACGGAGCGCTGCTGGCCTCAGCATCGCCGATTCACGTGACGGCAGCCACCATGACGGCGCACAACTCTCCCGCGGTCGCTCTGTATCAGGGCAACGCGCGCCTGTGGCAGGACGCGAACATCGTCGTGGCACCATCGATCCAGTTCGATCGCGACCGCCGTTTCCTGGTGGCCCAGGGCACGGCCGCACAAAGGGTCTCCACCGTGCTGGTGCAGGCGAAACCGCTCCAGCCCGGCCAGGCTCAGCAGGCTAGAGTTGAGTCGAACAAGGCTCGGGCCGGAGGAGAACATAAAGCAAATACACAAGAATCTGAGGAAAAGCCGGACAACAACAGCCCCGTAGCCATTACATCGGCCCGCCTTACGTATGCCGATGCGGACCGTCTCGCTCACTACGAGGGAGGCGTAATCGCTAAGGATGCGACCTTCACGGCATCGGCCAACGCCATGGACGCGTATCTTCTGCCTCGAAGCCAAACCTCAAGCTATCAACCACTTGCGGGTCCCGGGCAACTCGATCACATAGTGGCGCAGGGTAACGTAGTCGTGGTCCAACCTACCCGCCGGGCCGAAGGCCAAACCCTGGTTTATACAGCCTCCGACGACAAATTCGTCCTCACTGGCGGACCGCCTAGCATTTTTGATGCCGAACGTGGCAAGATTACCGGGGTTTCGTTGACTTTCTTCAGGGGCGATGATAGGGTGCTCGTAGAAGGCAAGGCAAGTACTCCTGTGGTAACTCAGACACGAATGGCCCGTTAAATGGCAAGATAAATGCGTACCCTGGCCACAGATGAAATTGGCAAATCGTATCGTGGCCGGCGGGTTGTAAATGGAGTCAGCCTGCGGGTTGAGCAGGGCGAAGTTGTTGGATTACTTGGCCCTAACGGTGCAGGCAAGACAACAACTTTTTATGCCATCGTTGGCCTGATCCCCCCTGACACTGGCCGCGTGTTGTACGACGGCCAGGACATTACTGACGTTCCCATGTACCTGCGGGCGCGCCAGTATGGCATCAGCTATCTCCCGCAAGAAGCTTCGGTTTTTCGCAAACTCACGGTTGAGGAAAATATCCTCGCGGTGCTGGAGGCGCAGCCGATGTCGTGGCACGAGCGCCGCGAGAAGATGGAAAAATTTATTGATGAACTTGGGCTTGAGCACATCCGGCAGAATCGCGGTTATGCCTTATCCGGAGGCGAGCGACGGCGCGTCGAAATCGCACGCTGCTTGTGCATCAATCCCACGTTCATTCTGCTGGACGAACCGTTTTCCGGGATCGACCCCATCGCCGTTCTCGACCTGCAGAAAATCATCAGCAGTCTGCGGGCCAGCGGCATCGGAGTGCTGATCACCGATCACAACGTGCGCGAAACGCTTTCTGTAACCGATCGCGCCTACATCATCGACGACGGCCGCATCTTCCGCCAGGGCCAGCCCGAGCAGTTGGCCGCCGATCCGGAAGTGAGGCGAGTGTATCTGGGAGAAAGTTTCTCGCTGGTGTGAGGGGGCAAGCTTTGAAAGGGCGCGGCTTCAGCCGCGCCGCTGAGGCTGACGGGAGGATGGCGAGGAAAGCGTTATGGCGAAAGAAAACGGTACCCCCAGCATAACTCTATGGCCCCCCAAAATGTGGCGCGTGAAGGGGACATGGAAACGGGACATGAGCCCGGAAGAGGCAGCACAGGTTATTGAGCGTTTCTTGGCGGAGGCAGAACAGTATCCCTTTGAGTGGACTGATTTTGCGGAAACGAAACAACAAGACCCGAGAGTCGAGACATACAGAAAACGCTGCGACAAGCTAAGCCCGCTGGTAAACAGACCAGGAGCGATGGACGAGACAGCAGTCGCGGAGTTGAAGTCGATGATCGAGGATTTGCGATCCATGAGTAATCCCGAAATCCTGGGAAGAGCAGAAGAAGGGAAACAGCGATGACGATCGACGAACGTCTGGAAGCTCTGACTCGCAATTTGGAGCTGTTATCGCTCGAAAGCGAAAAACATGATCGCCAGCTTGATCGGGCGGCAAAGCTGGTCACCGAAGTTGCCGAAGGCACAGCCAGGTTGCTGCGAGTTGTGGAGATGCACGAACGCCGGCTTGACAGCCACGATGATCGACTCGACAAGCTGGAGTAACTGAACGACCAACGACGTACGACCAACGACATGGTTCTACTTCAGCACAAACTGAGCGTAAAGCTATCCCAGCGCCAGATCCTCACCCCGGGTCTGGTGCAGATGGTGTCCGTCCTCGCGCTCAACAAGCTTGAACTCAAGGACATGATCAACGCCGAGATGGTCGAGAACCCAGTTCTCGAAGAACTCGAAGATTCCGTCCCGCTGATCGATGAAGTCGGCCGCAAAGATGAAGACCGCGACCGCCTGACCGCCAAGACTTCGACCGAAGAAGCTCCCATTGTCGCAGAGAAAAAAGATCCATTCGAAGAAATCGATTTCGGATCGTTCTTCCAGGACTATCTCGATCCCGGCTACCGCACCCGCGGCGAGATGGAAGAAATCGAGCGCCCGTCGTTTGAGAATTTTCTCTCCAAGCCGACTACGCTTACCGATCACTTGGCGTGGCAGCTCGGCGCCCTGAGCCTGCGACGCGAGGTGCGCGAGGCCGCCGAACAGATCATCGGCAACCTGAACGAAGACGGTTACCTGATTGCCAGCGACGAAGAGATGTTGGGCATAGCTCCGCCAGCGGCGCCAGAAGCCGACGCCGCGGCCGCAAGAAATATTGTCAGCGAAGCTGCCGCTCTGGGATTGGGGCAGGGCGAAACGGAGCCGAGTGCGACAACCCCCGAAGGTTCAGATTCCAGCGCGGGCCTTTCAGCCACCGGTGTGAATGAACTAATCGAGGCTGCCGCGAGCGCAACCGAATTCTCTCCTAGCGATGGAGCGGCTGGGAATGCTTCTGGTGCCGCGGATCATTTGCCCCCCATCATTTCGCCGGGTGAAGCATCCCTTACTTCACACGCGGCAGAATCCGCCGCCGTCGCACCCGCTCCCGCGCGTCCGATGTACAAGTCTACCTTCACCGCCGCCGATCTGCAGGAAGCCCTCGAGGTGATTCGCCAACTCGACCCTCCGGGCGTGGGTTGCCGTACTCTGCGCGAATGCCTGTTACGCCAGTTGCACCATCACCAGCAACAACTCGCGCTCCACAAGAATGGAGAGAAGAACGGCAACGGCACCGCGCAGGTCTTGCAGGATGCCATCGCCGTTGTCGACCAGCATCTGCGCGCACTGCAGGGCAAACAACACAAAGAGATTGCCAAGGCGATCGGCCGAACACCCGATGCCGTGCAGCAGGCCATCGATTACATCCGCACGCTCGACCCCCGTCCCGGCCTGCAATACAACAAAGTCCAGGCCCGCCTGATCGAACCTGACGTCGCTTTCATCAAGCACGGCGACGAATGGCTCGTGCTGATGAATGACGATGACCTACCCCAACTCCGCCTGAATCCGGCCTACAAGAAACTGATCACCCGCGACACCAACGACAAGAACACGCGCGACTACGTCAAGGAGCGCTACAAGAGCGCCATCCAGCTCATCAAGAACATCGAGCAGCGCAAACAGACCATCACCAAAGTCTGCTACTGCATCGTCGCGCGCCAGCAGGATTTTCTGGAAAGAGGCATCGATCATCTGAAACCCATGATGATCAAGGAGGTGGCCGAAGAAATCGGCGTGCATCCTTCCACCGTGAGCCGCGCCGTGGCCAGCAAATACGCGCACACACCGCAGGGCGTATTCGAGCTGCGTTATTTCTTCAGCGAGAGCGTGCAGGGACCCGAGGGCGGCAACACGAGTTTGCTGATCCTCAAACGCCGCGTCAAAAAACTGATCGACGAGGAAGATCCCACT
This sequence comes from uncultured Acidobacteriaceae bacterium, assembly GCA_963832755.1. GTDB lineage: Bacteria > Acidobacteriota > Terriglobia > Terriglobales > Acidobacteriaceae > Sulfotelmatobacter. The sequence goes on from CAWHVM010000002.1 coordinate 848,304, forward strand.
CGTCCGCTGACCGACGAGCAACTCACCCGCATCCTGCAATCGCAAGGCATTCAAGTCACGCGCCGCACAGTCGCAAAATACCGGGAGGACATGCGCATCCCCAGCACGCATCAGCGCAGAGTAAAAGAATAGCGCTGGTGTCCCGCCGGCGAAGGTAAGTCAGGAGACGTTATGAGCGAGCCAGCCAGCGCCGGACACGCCATCGATATCAAATTCTTGCAGACAGTTCCTATTTTGCGCATCTTCGACGTGACAAAGGCCCGCGGGTTCTACTGTGACTTCCTCGGCTTTAAAGTAGATTGGGAGCACACGTTCGAGCCAGAACTACCGATGTACATGCAGGTCTCGCGCGGTACGTTGAGATTCCACCTCAGCGAGCACCATGGAGACGGCTCGCCCGGAGCCCACGTCTTTGTTGAAATGACCGGAATTGAAGATTTCCATCGCGAAGTTACAGACAAGGGCTACAAGTTCATGAAGCCGGGCCTTAAGGATGAGTTCTACGGCGCACGTTCGATGAATGTGATCGATCCGTTCGGTAATCGCATCAGCTTTAATGAATACAAAAAAACAGGTCCGAAACCGAACATCACATAAAGCGAAGTTTCGGAGCAACATGAATGAGTTTTCGTGCTTTATCTGGATTTTGAGATTCTGAGTCATGCCAACGCGGTCCCACACTTCAAGACCATAGGAGCGGCGCTTCATGAACGTGGAATACACCGGCAGGCACTACGAAGTAACTCCCATCATCCGCAAAGAAGTTGAAACTGGCCTCGCAAAAATCCGCAAAATCCTGGGCGACGGATTTGAAACCAAGGTGATCCTCGCCGTAGAAAAACACCGCCACAAAGCCGAGATCACCATCAACCCGCGCAACGGCCTGCTAGTCGGCCTGGCCCAAGCCAGGGACATGATGATCGCCGTCAGCGAAGCCCTCGACCACCTCGAAAAGCAGGCGGTCAAATACAAAACGCGCTGGCAATCGAAGAAGCGCTCGGCGCGCAAGAGCGAAGAAGTAAAGAAGTGGAACGGCCACTCCCCGCAACCGCAAGAAGCCGTGCAGACCAAGGTCGGCCTGACAGAAAAAACCGCCGTGCCCGTCGCTGTGCACCGCTATCCCGCCGTGGCTAAGACCACCGAGGTGCACCTGGTCCGCTCCGACGAAGCCGTCGCCATGCGTCCGATGACGCTTGAAGAAGCCATTAAAGAGGCTCACTTCCGCGACCGCGATGTCTTCGTCTTCCGCGACCCCAAAGGCAAAGTGATGATCCTGCACCGCACTAGAGACGGGAAGATGGAACTGATTGAAGCTCCGTAGGAGGGGTCTCTGACCCGTCCGCCGAGCGAAGCTCGGCTCCGGTCAGTCTTTCCTCGGTTTTGGTGGTTCCCATTGAGCCGCCTTTCCAATCCAGGAAAATCTCGGCAAAAGTTTATTTCTGCAACAAATCCACAGCCGAAACGCTGCGAACCAGGATCGCAGCCGCGTGCTAGAATTCGCCGTCTAAGGCCAATGACGAATCCCATGCGTTCCACGATCTTTCCTGTCCTGCTTCTGGTTTTTCTTTCAACCATTCTGAACCCATTTCATCTCGCACCGGCGCAAACCGCCGCGCCGCAATCAAAGCTCTCGGTCCACTGGGAAGAACTCACCGCCGCCGACTTCCGCGAAGGCATCCACCGTTCGCAAGGCACCTGCTTGCTTCCCTTCGGAATCCTGGAGAAACACGGACCGCATCTGCCGCTCGGCACCGATCTGCTGGACGTGCGTTACGCCGCGCTGCACGCAGCCGAGCAGGAATACGCCGTCGTCTTCCCCGAATATTATTTCGGACAAATTTCCGAAGCCCGCCACGAGCCCGGGACAATCGCCTACAGCCGCGAAATGCAACTCGCGCTCTTGCAGGAAACCACCGACGAGATGGCGCGCAACGGCTGCAAGAAGCTCATCATCGTCAACGGCCACGGCGGCAACGAGTACCTGCTGCCCTTCTTCGCGCAGTCGCAGTTGGACAAACCAAACGACTACGTGGTCTATGTTTTCGACCAGCGCACTCCCGAGTCAGGAGGCCCGCCGAAGAAGACTTCCATCGACATGCACGCCGGCGAAAGCGAAACCTCGAAGATGATGATTGCCCGCCCCGACACGGTCCATCTGGATCGCGCCAACAACGAATCTGGCGCAGATCAGCACCGCCAGAATCTTCCCGAACATGTCTACACCGGAATCTGGTGGTACGCGCGCTTTCCGAATCACTATGCCGGCGACGGTTCCGCTGCAACGAAAGAGCTGGGCAAGTTCCAAATGGATTGGTGGATCCGCGCTATCGTCAAGACCATCCGTGCCGTGAAAGCCGATGACGCCAGCCTCAAACTGCAGAACGAATTCTACGAAAAGAGCAAGCACCCGCTGGACACGCAACCGTGAATCTGGCGCCGGGAGCGTCATTCCTCGCATCTTTATTGGCAAGAAGTGCGGTTTTTCACCAGACGGGCAAGGCAGAGATGCCTTGCCCGTCCTAGTCAATGTTCAGTACTGCCAGTTAACGTTCACAGAACCTGTTCCGCTACAGGGAACTGTATACGAGTGATTCGTGCCGTTTTCCCAAACTACAGTGCCGTTTGCCTGAATATCGATGAACTTGAACTGAATGTTCTGGCACGCTGGAACCGAAACATTCAGGAACCAGTTTGGATAATTGGGATCGAGCATGGGGCCAACTGCCGTGGAAAATGTCGTGCCCCAGTCGCCCAATTCAACCGTGCTACCAGTCAGATAAATATAGTCCCCCATGTTGGTGGGATTGGCATTATTCACCGTAAAGGTCACGGGAATCAGCTTCGCGGTAAGCACGGTGAATTGAATTGTGTTGGCGGCTTGCGCGGAACTGTTTTTAAGTTGGACTTGGTACACACCGTTCGAGACATTGGGAACGGTGAACGTGACCGAGGTACTTGACCAGGAATTGATGGTCGCGCCGGTAGAGCCAAACAAGACGATTCCAGTCGAACTCCCGAAGTTCTTGCCGGCAATTGTCACTTGCATTCCCGACTGACCCACGGTCGGACCAATCGATCCAACTTCCGGTGCCGTCGGAGTAGAACTGGCGACCCAAACGGCTACGCCGTAGGCTGGGAGAGTAAAGCTCGTTACCGGGTTATTACCGCCGCTGCCAGAAGTTACAGTGATGCCTAACCCGTTAAGCAAGCCGCCCAGATAGTCGGAGTAATTGCCGGCGGGCAGCGCCGTATACAGCCCGGTGATCGAATAACCCTGACTTGTATTTTTGTTCATGGCCACCAGAACAACGTCGCCGAAAAACTGCCGCTCGTAAATGTAGACGTCGCTGTTCATCCAGCGTTGCGTCTGCGTGCCATAGGCCAGAGCGTCATTGGTTCCAGTCCTCAGCGCGGAAAGCTTGCTGATTAGCTGGTATGCGGTCGTGGTGGTGCTGAAGGAATTCATCCAGGGGCGGTTGTAAGGCGTGCCGCCGCCGCCCGTGTCATTGTGGAGATACTGTTCGTCTCCATAGTAGATAGTCGGGATGCCGCGAGCCGTCAGATCGAACGCCAAAGCTTCGTTGAGGCGGTTGTTATCGTTATCCATGCTGAGCAGCCGCGGTTGATCTTGATTGTCGACCCAGTCCACCAGATCATTTGGCCAGGTGAAGTTGCTGTTCTCGGTGTTCAGCGTGCTGTCAACTTCAGTGAAGCTGTTTCCGTTGCCCAGCACGTCACGCAGCGCAAGCCCTAGCGGATAATCGTAAAGTGCCACGCCGCTCTTGTTCGCGAATTTGACCGAATCCGCAAACAGCGAATCGCTGGTTGATTCGTACCATTCTCCGAAAACAAAACTCGGAGCATTGTTGTAAATCGAATTCGCCTCGCTGTATTCCCAACCCCACGTCGTATGCTTTACGGCATCCATGCGGAAGGCATCGGTTCCATTCTGCTGAAACGTCTGCAGCGACTGCTTCAGATAGCCGTCGATGGTCGCATTCTCCTGGTTTAGGTCGCACAGATCCTCCAGAGTGTAGTACTGGAGCTGGTACCGGTCTTCGAAGTTGCCGATTTCGGGATTGTGATGGAAATAGCCATTGGGGTCGTTGTTGCAGGCCGCCATGAACGTTCCGTTGTTGTAGAGAGACCCGTATTCCCCGGCATCCTGCTGGTTCGTGTCGTTCGCCGGGAAATCCACGATAATCTTGATCCCCAGATTATGCGCCGCGGTGATGAGATTATCGAAGGCGGTCCAGGTTTCTGAGCAGTCACCAAAAAAGTTGTCGATCTTCAGGTAATCATCGGCCGAATAGCCGTGATAGGGCGCGGTCGGATTCCCGTTGCCATCCGGAATGTTGACGTCGATGTTCTCCACCGGCGGCGAGATCCAGATGGCCGTGATACCCATTCCCTGGAGATAACTTAGCTTGGCCTGGATACCCGCTAAGTCTCCACCCCAGTAGAGATTCCAATTTGTTTTCGTGGAATCGTAGAGGCCGGCGCCCCTGGTGCAGTTGTCGTTCCCTGTGTTGCCGTCAACGAAGCGATCGGTAACGATCTGGTAGATTACCTGTTTTTTGAAATCCTGGGCCTGAGCGCAGGCCGAGATTAACGCGAGAACGGTGGCGCAAAACAATGCGCGACGAATGGATCGAATCATGGTAGTGTCCTCCTCAAACCTTTCGGATTTCCACGCGCGTCACTATGTGAACGGAGCGGGAGGCGAAGTGGGTTGCCGGGAAGTTTGGTGACGTTAACTGAGCCGGTTGGCGTGGCGAACAATCAATTGTGCGTGAGCGTAGCACAACTGATGGCCGTCCCTTTTAATCGGTGTGGAAATTTACAAAATCAGAACAGACACTCCGGCCAATCGTTCAGGGTTCTAATCTGGTTGGGGCGTTGCGGGTACCATGGTTTTCAGGAAGATCTTTCCAAACGAGGGGTAGCCCGAAGCCAGTCCTACGAACTTCCAATTAACCACCCGGTGGTAAACACCAGCACCCCGCCCAGCCCGACCTGAAGCGCAGCCGCAACCCACGGACTATCCATATACCGGTGTCGAACCCACGTTATCGTCGCCAACTCGGCCACCACCACCGCGCCCGCAGCCCACAGCGCGTGATGAAAGTCGTGCAGCAGGAACGGCAGCGTATGTCCGATACCGCCGAGCGCGGTCATCGCTCCGCAGATCACGCCGCGCACCCAGGGATGCCCGCGCCCGGTCAAGCTGCCATCATCGGAGAGCGCCTCGGCAAAGCCCATGCTGATGCCCGCACCCAGCGACGCGGCCAAGCCGACCAGAAAAGCATCCCAACTTTTCTGCGTGGCCAGGGCGGCCGCGAAGACAGGTGCAAGCGTCGAAACGGAGCCGTCCATCAGGCCCGCCAGCCCCGGTTGGACGATCTGCAGAACAAAGAGACGGCGCTGCGCTCTTTCTTCATCAGCTTTCACACTGGCGGGAAGTTTTTCCTTATCCAGTTCCTGCGCGCGCTCTTCGTGCTCGCGTTCTTCGTTGATCAAATCGTCGAGCAGTTGCCGGATGCTGGCGTCCTGCGTTCGCGCCGCGGCCTTTTCGTAAAATCGCCGCGTCTCCACTTCCATGGTGCTGGCTTCCTTGCGCACCGCATCGATGCGGAGCGGGCGAATCAGCCACAGCGCCGGACGCTCCACAAATCCGCGCACATCCTGCCGGCGAATCAAAGGAATGTGTTCGCCGAACTTTTGGCGGTACATTTCGATCAAGCGCCTGCGGTGCGCCGATTCTTCTTCGCGCATGCCTTCGAACATCGCCGCTGACGCGGGATAATCCTGCCGCAGGCCTTCGGCAAAATCCGAATACACGCGCTCGTCTTCTTCTTCCAGAGAAATGGCTAGAGCTAACACTTCGCGTTCGCTGAGATCCTGAAACTTCTTCATGGCCGATTAGCTTACCTGTCAGGGCAGGGCTTAGACAATATCGAACACAAGGGATCAATTCCATCTCTCCCATTCACGCCGCTTCCGGTGCTACTATCCACTTCATGCCGCCACGGAAATCGTCTGCGTCCCAGAAGCGCGGGAAGACGAAGCGCGCGAAACTGCCGCGCCGAGGGAAGAAGCTGCCGCACATCGCGCCCGACGCGCCGCATGCTCCGGAACTGGTCATCATCACAGGCATGAGCGGCTCCGGCAAAGCGTCGGTGCTTAAAGCCTTTGAGGATTTGGGTTACTACTGCGTCGACAATCTTCCCGTGGAACTGATTCCGCGCTTTGCCGAGATGGCGTTGCAGTCAGCCGAGATTCGCCGCACGGCGCTGGTCGTGGATGTGCGCGAGGGCTCCAAGCTCGAGCAATTGCCGGGAATTCTGAAGGCAGTGCGGCGCATGATTCCGACCAAGGTCGCCTTCCTCGAAGCCTCCGATGCAGTGCTGCTGCGGCGCTTCAGCGAAACTCGCCGCCCGCATCCGCTAGGCACAGACACGCCGGTCAATGCTTCGCTCAAGGCCGAACGGCGTCATCTGGCAAGCATTCGCGCGCTGGCCGACATTGTTATTGATACGTCGAAGTTCAACGTGCACGAATTGCGCGCCCACATCACCGAGCGTTTCCGCGAGCAGGCAACGGAGAAGGGTATTCTGGTTTCGTGCGTGAGCTTCGGCTTCCGCCACGGCGTGCCCGAAGACGCCGACTTGGTCTTCGACGTCCGTTTCCTGCCCAACCCGCACTTCGTGCCCGAATTCCGGCCGCTTACGGGACGCCATCCGCGCGTGGCCAAGTACATCCGGTCGTTTCCGCAGACGCAGGAGTTCATCCACCGCATCTCCGATCTGCTGATTTACCTGCTGCCGCACTACATTCACGAAGGCAAGAGCTATCTCACCGTGGCCTTCGGCTGCACCGGCGGCCAGCACCGGTCAGTAATGATCGCCGAAGAAGTCGGTAAGAACCTGCGCAAAGCCGGATACCGCGTGAAGGTGGTGCACCGGGACATGCCGAAGTAGTTGTGCGGCGTGCGCCCTACGGATCCTGCCCTATTCAATCGGCGGTCCCGCAGCACGGTGCCCTAAGGGCATGCCATGAATTGAGGACTGGACGCGACAAACCCTCCTTCGACGGTGATGGTATGAGCGGTGACCAGGTCCTGAAAGACCTGGCTGGGTATTGTGCCGGTGGCAGGCGCCATGGGATCCGCCGGCGCAACTGCGATGAGCAAAGCATCCTGGCATTCCGACTGGAAAGGCTGACTGGTCAGGATGTAAGGCATCCCGGAGGGAGTCAGATTGACCACGTACCAACTTACGGGCAAGGGGCTTACAGTTGCCGGTGACATGTTGAAAGTCCCCGTCGCGGTGAATTGGAGCTGAATCATGCCCGTGCCGTTGATTGCGATCGACTGTAGTTGGCGGTTGCTGCTCCCGCTGCCGCATCCCAAACTGGCTGACACAAGCAACGAAGCGAAAAGAAACGCGATGGCCGGAGCCCAGGATTTTGCCATGGCGGCCTCCGTTTGAGTTTGAACTCAGAGATTGTGAAGCAAGTTGCCTCGCGAAGCAAGTATTCTCTCGAAAAATCGGACCCGCATGCCCCGCCGCTTGCGAGGTGGTCCGCCCGGCGGCAGATACCCTTCAATCAACGACAAACCTCCCGCAGAGCAGTAGAATAGCGGCTTACACCCCATGCTTATTTCAACGGCAGCAAGCGATTGCAGTTGGCCGCGCCCGGGAGCGGTATGCGGCAACTGACGCGACTTGTCCGCTACGTGTTGCCATTTCTGTGGCAGTTGCTGCCGGGTGTGTTGCTGCTGGCGGGCGTAGGTTTTCTGGAAGCTTTCCGCTTGATCCTCCTGAAGCCAGTGTTCGACCGCGTGCTGGTTCCTTCTTCCGGCTCCGAAAAGATTGTATTGTTCACCATTCCTCATACGACCCACGCCATTTATCTGCAACAGTTCGTTCCCAGCCATTTTCACAATGCCTGGACGATTGTCGCCTATGCGATTGTTGCTTCCACCGTGCTGAAGGGAATCTTCGATTATTGCGGCACCTACCTGGTGAACCACGCCGGATTCGCCATGATTACCAGCCTGCGGAATGATCTCTACAATTCGGTCCTTCGGCGCTCTTCCGCCTTTTTCCAGAAGCACACGACTGGGACGCTGATGTCGACCATCATCAACGATATTGAGCGCGTGCAATTCGCGATGTCGAGCGTGCTGGCTGAGTTCCTGCAGCAGTTCTTCAGCTTTATTTTTATCGCGGGCGCGGTCATCATGCTGGGCCGGGACCTGGCGTGGGTGCTGCTTCTGTTTGTGCCCTTCATCGTGCTGTCGGCGGTGCGCATCGGCCGCCGCGTCCGCACCACCACGCGTAGTGGGCAGGACCAGTTGGCCGACGTGCAAAATCTGTTGCACGAGACCATCACCGGCAACCGCATCGTCAAAGCGTTTGCGATGGAATCGTGGGAGGTCGCGCGGTTCAAGGAGGCCGCCAACCGCCTGTTTCGCGCCAACCTGCGGGCGGTGGCCGCCGCAGCTATCAGCTCTCCTTTGATGGATGTCTTTGGCTCGATCGCTCTGGCCCTGCTGCTGCTGCTGGGCCGGCAGAAGATTGTTCACAACCAGTTCACGTTAGGCGGCTTCGTCGCGTTTTTTGCTGCAGTCTTTGCTTTGTATAATCCCGTTCGCAAGTTTGCCCTCTTTTATAACAATTTCCAGCAGGCCATCGGTGCGTCCAGTGAGATCTTCAAGTTCATGGATATTAAAGACGATGTCCGCGAGAAGCCGCACGCTAGGCGCCTGCCGGCATTCGCGAAGACCGTTCAGTTCGATCACGTCAGCTTCACCTATGGCGGCGAGTGTGCAGAAGCTCGCGATGTGCTGCACGATATTAATCTTGAAGTTCGCCGCGGAGAAGTTGTTGCGATCGTCGGATCGAGCGGTTCGGGCAAGAGCACGCTGGTTCACCTGATCCCGCGGTTTTTCGATGCCACGCAAGGCAGCCTGCTCATCGACGGCCACGATGTGCGCGATGTGACGCTGGCGTCGTTGCGGGAACAAGTGGGAATCGTCACGCAAGAGACCGTCTTATTTAACGACACGGTTCGCAACAACATCGCCTACGGCCAGCCGCATGTGGCGCTGAAGGAAGTTGAGGCCGCCGCGCGGGCTGCGTTGGCGCACGATTTCATTCAGGCATTGCCCTCAGGGTACGATGAGATGATCGGGGAGCGGGGCGTGCGGCTTTCCGGCGGAGAACGGCAGCGCATCGCCATTGCCCGTGCGATTCTAAAGAACGCGCCGATCCTGATTCTGGACGAAGCTACATCGGCGCTCGACAGCGAGTCGGAAGCGCTGGTTCAATCCGCGCTGCACAACCTGATGAGCGGCCGCACCGTGTTTGTGATTGCACACAGGCTTTCGACGGTGCGCCGCGCCGACCGCATTGTGGTGATAGCGAATGGCGCCATCGCCGACATTGGCGCCCATGAAGACTTGATGGCAAAGCTGGGTACGTACCGGCGTTTGTACGAATTGCAGTTTGCCGACTTCGATCAGAAACTGGAGCCGGCGCAACCGAGCTGATATTGCAATCAAGAAAATCGGGCAGCTGGACGATTGGGTACAAAGCATGCCTCTCCGCTCCATGACGGGTTTTGCGCAGATCAAGGGCGAACTCACAGGCTCAGCCGAAGCCAGTGTCAGTGCGCTTCCATCCAGTTCAGCGATGTCGCCCGCTTCTTCTCCGGGAAACGGTCACCTTGCCTTCTCGTTGGCGTTGAAGTCCGTGAACCACCGTTTTCTGGATCTGCATTTTCGTCTACCCTCGGGTTCCGACGCGCTGGAAATGCAACTGCGCCGCCTGCTCAAAGAGAAGATTGCCCGCGGGCACGTCGAGGTCACGCTCAGCTTGGAGCGCGGCGGCGGCGAAACGCTGGCTCTGAATCGCCCGCTGATCAGCGCTTACATCGCGGCGTTTCGGGCTGCCGCCGGTGAGTTTGGCGTGCCCACCGAGCCCGATCTCAACGTCATTCTGCGCATTCCGGGCGCCCTCGATTCGGCCAACGAGCCCGCAGACGGGGCGCTCGAATCCGCGGTGATGGCCGGAGTGGGCGAGGCGCTCGATCGCCTGAATCAGATGCGGGAGCAGGAAGGCCGCAGCATCGAGCAGGAACTGCGCGTGCGCATGGCGCACTTGCGCGAAGCGGTCAAGACCGTGCAACTTCACCGGCGCACGGTGCTGCAGAGTTATGTGGAGCGTCTGCAGTCACGCATTCAGGAACTGCTTGGATCCAGCGCTGACCGCGAACGCGTGCTGCAGGAAGCCGCGCTGCTGGTCGATCGCAGCGACATTCAGGAGGAAGTCGTCCGGTTGGAAAATCACGTGCAGCATTTCCTGGGGCTGCTCGACCAGCATGGAGAAGTGGGGAAGAAACTGGACTTCCTGCTGCAGGAAATGAATCGCGAGGCCAACACTCTCCTGTCGAAAACCTCCGGGCTGGCTGGCGAGGCGCTGAAGATCACTGAGGCGGGGCTCATCATGAAGGCGGAGATCGAAAAATCACGCGAGCAGGTGCAGAACCTGGAATGAGTTCTCCCACCCATACGCCCATCGTATACATCATCTCGGCTCCGTCTGGTTCGGGCAAGTCAACGCTCGTCAACAAACTGCTTAAATCGGTGGGCGATCTCGACTTTTCCATTTCCTACACCACGCGAGCGCCGCGCGGCAGCGAGGAAGATGGAAAGCAGTATTACTTTGTTTCGCGTTCCGAATTCGAGAACATGATTGGCGACGACGAGTTTCTCGAACACGCCGAAGTCTTCGGCAACTACTATGGGACGGCTCGGCGTTTTTTGCGCGAGGCGGAACAAAAGGGCCACGACCTTTTGCTGGACATCGATGTACAGGGCGCGGCGCAGATCCAGAAAAAGCTTCCTGACGCGACCAGCATTTTCATTCTGCCTCCGAATCGCAAGACGCTGGAAGAGCGCTTGCGCAAGCGCAGTGAAGATCGTGAAGAGGTCATCCAACGCCGGCTGGTTACGGCGACTCGCGAAATCCAAAACTACGATCGATACAAATACATTCTGGTAAACGATCGTTTAGAGGAATCGAACGAAAACCTGCAGGCGATCGTGCGCTCGGAACGCTTGCTGCGTTCGGAAAAGACGCTGTCAGACGAGGAGGCTCAAACCGTAGCTCTCGCGAACCGCTGCCGCCTCGCCAATGTTCGCGGGCGGCTGAAAGCGATTCTAGACTCGTTTAGGCCGCCGGTCGAATCCAGCGCGGGGTAATCCTCGGTAACCTTAATTTGACGGCGGCAGCCCCCACAACCTTGGATTTCGTGGGAGAATAGGGGAGCAGTTCTTGGCTTCCCTGGCGAAGAACGAAGCGCATCAACTTTCGGCAATCGAAATCTTGCAACCGGTATTCAAGGGGAGAGACTCCATGAAATTGATCGAAGGCTTCGACAGCAACTACCGCTATATTCTGGTCGCCGCCCGGCGCGCCCGCCAACTCCAATCTGGAGCCCCGCCCGTGGTCCAGACCAACTCCCGCAAACCGTGCCGCATCGCGCAAGACGAAATCCGCGCGGGCAAGGTCAAGTGGGAAATTCCCGAAACGCGCAGCGCGGCCGAGCAGGCCGCCGAAGTTCTGGATCAGGCTTTCGGGCACGAAGCCTGATCGCGCTGCAGTCGATCGCATCGAATAACTATGAAAGTTGCTCTCGGAGTGACGGGAGGCATTGCGGCTTACAAGTCAGCCGAGATTGTGCGGCTGTTGCAGGACCGCGGCATTCGCGTGCAAGTCATCATGACGCGCGCGGCCCAGGAGTTTGTTCGCCCGCTTACCTTCGCCGCGCTCTCCGGCGAAAAGGTGATTGCCGGAATGTTCGCGGCCAGGGAAGAGCATACTGCCAACATCGAATCAGCCATCGAGCACATTGCTGTTGCGCAGTCGATTGACGCCCTGCTGGTTGCTCCTGCTACCGCTGACGTTCTGGCGCACTTCGCGCAAGGCATTGCCAGCGACTTTCTCACCACGCTTTATCTCGCTACCACTGCGCCAGTCGTGGTCGCTCCGGCGATGAACGTGACTATGTGGAATCATCCCGCGACCCAGGCGAATCTGGAAGTTCTCCGCCAGCGCGGTGTTAAGATCGTGGACCCGGGCTCGGGATATCTAGCCTGCGGCATGACCGGCGCTGGGCGGCTTGCCGAGAATGTAGCAATCGTCGCTGCCGTGCTCGAAGCTCTGGGCGCGGCGCAGGATCTCGCGGGCGAAACTGTGTTGATCACAGCTGGGCCTACGCACGAAAAGATCGATCCGGCGCGCTATCTCACGAATCGCTCCAGTGGACGCATGGGTTCCGCCATGGCCGAAGCTGCGCTGCGTCGCGGCGCTCGCGTGCTTCTCATCAGCGGCCCGACGGCGCTGACGCCACCTGGAGCGGCTGAACTTACGCATGTGGAAACGGCGGAGCAGATGCGCACTGTCGTGCTCAATCTTTTGCCTCAAGCGAGTATTGTGATCAAAGCCGCTGCTGTCTCCGATTACCGCGCGAAATCCGCATCCCCGCAGAAGATAAAACGCAAAGGGCCGATCACGCTCGAACTCGAACCTACGGTTGACATTCTCAAAGAGATCTCGCTTCGCAAACAGTCGCAGATTGTCGTTGGCTTCGCCGCGGAAACGGAGAATGTCCTCGAAAACGCACGCCAGAAGCTCGCCGCCAAACACCTCGACGCCATAGTTGTGAACGATGTTTCGCGTGAAGGCGTTGGCTTCGACTCCGATCGCAATGAGGTCACCATCATCACCCAGGACGAGGTGGTCGAAGTGCCAGAGACCACGAAGTGGGAAGTGGCGCAGCGCGTGCTTGACCAGGTCGTCCGGATTCGCGACCGGCGCAAGGCGCGGGTGAAAGCCTGAGGGCGCACCACGCTGCACTGAATTGCCCCGCTAGCGTACAATTCCGTCAACTTTTTTTCTTCTCAAGGAGCGTGTGATGACACAGAAAGTTATCGAAGTGGTGGGAACGTCCAAGGAGAGTTTTGCGAAAGCGGCGAAGAATGCGGCGGCCGAGGCGGCGAAGACCGTGCGCGGCATAAAGTGGGCGCATGTGGACTCGCTTGACATGCAACTGGATGGCGGTAAGGTGCTGTTATATCGGGCGGCCACGAAGATTTATTTTGATGTGGAGCATTAAGGAGTGGCGAGCACTCTGGACCCGGAGTTGCGGCGCGCTCTCGCCGAGCGCGTCCGCTACTACCATGAGTTGGGGATCTACGATTTCTACCGGCGTGAGCCGCTGCCTTCGCAGTTGATGGAGGCTCAGCCCGCTCACGCTGCGGTTTCTACGGCCCCTTTGTCTTCGGTGCCGTCTGCAGCATCCCAGCCAGAACTGCGAGAGCTAATGTCCGCAAGAAGATCTGCTGCTGTTCCAGTTACCGCCGAGGACAACGTCTTTGAAATCGTGGCGCCGAAGCCGGAGTATGTAGTAGCCGATCCCGTGGCCGCGCTCAAGCTGATTCGCGAAGACCTCGGCGATTGCACGCGCTGCAAACTACACAAGCAGGGCCGAAAGCAGATCGTCTTTGGCGTGGGCAACCCGCGTGCCGAGTTGATGTTCGTGGGCGAAGGTCCCGGTGCTGACGAAGATGCGCAGGGCGAGCCGTTCGTCGGCCGCGCCGGCCAACTGCTGAACAACATGATCAAGGCGATGGGCCTGCGGCGCGAAGATGTTTACATTGCGAACGTGGTCAAGTGCCGTCCTCCAGGCAACCGCACGCCGGAACGTGACGAATGTGAAACCTGCTCGCCGTTTCTGATGCGGCAGATTGCCGTGATCAAGCCCAAGGCCATTGTCGCGCTGGGCGCAGTGTCGGCAAAGAATCTGCTTGCCATTAATGCGCCCATGTCGGAACTGCGCGGACGCTGGTACGACTTCAAACCTGCTGGCGTCCGAAGCGATTCTTCGTGGCCCGGCACGCGGCTGGCCGTCACTTACCATCCCGCGTTTCTGCTGCGCGATCCGCGGCAGAAGGGCGAGGCATGGAAAGATTTGCAGATGGTGATGAAGTATTTGGGGATTGAGTCTCCGAAAAAAGCTGCCGAGTAAATCAATTTCTGCCTAAATCGCGCTTCCAACTATGAAAAACCCGGATTGCCCACGGACAAAAAATGTTCTTGACTAACTCTATTACGTAGAGTACTCTGCAATTGTAACTGGCGATAGTTTTCCTCGAATTTTGATTTCTGCACCAAGGAGTTCGCCAAATGGAAACCGCGATTTTCACCTTCGCTCCTTCGTCCTTTCTTCCCGCGATGTTGCTTGCAGCAGCATTCGCGATTTCGTGCAGTCTCCCGATTCACGCCCAGCAGCCGGTTTCTGACAGCGGTGGTGCGCAGCGCGAAGCCATGCGCAAGCTTTCGTTCCTGGCCGGTAACTGGTCGGGCCCTGTCACCATCGTTCGCGGACCGGGCCAAGCCCTTCATCTCACGCAGACGGAAGATGTCGAATACAAGCTGGACGGCCTCGTCCTGCTGGTCGAGGGCAAAAGCACCAGCGCCGACGGCAAAGTATTGTTCAACGCCCTGGCCACGATTGCGTACGACGATGCCTCCCACACTTATCGCTTCCGCGCCTACAACGACGGCCGCTACCTCGACACGAACCTTTCAGTGCCTGCTGACGGCTTTTCGTGGAGCTTTTCGGCCGGGCCGGCGCACATTGTGAACACCATGCACCTGACCAGCAAAGGCGAGTGGGCCGAGGTCAGCGAGGCGACCGTTGGCAGCAGTCCTCCGCATCGCAGCGTGGACATGCTGCTGCAACATCTGCCGTGAAACGAAGTGCGAGCGCTGCCGCGGGAGCAACGTACGCGAATATGCGGTAATAAAACCTTTCTCATTAAGCAGAACGGCCATGCAGGACCACACCACCGAGCAGGAACTGAGGGAGAGATTGGGCCTCATCGAGAGCATGATCGCCGAGGGGCGCCGCACCACAGAGAGCTGGGGATGGACATTCGTTCTGTGGGGGGTTGCTTTCTATCTCGCCCTCGCCTGGTCGGCGTGGGGCCGCAGCGTGTGGGCTTGGCCAGCCACTATCTTGATTGCGGCCACTGTCAACGTTGTCGTTGCTTCCTTGAAGGGCGACAATCATCCGGCGACCACTCTGGGCCGGGCAATCGGTTCTATCTGGATTGCTTTGGGCATTTCCATGTTTCTGCTCTTTCTGGCCCTCGGCCTGAGCAGAAGACTGACCGATCAGCATCTCTTTGTGGCCGTGATATCGGCCATCCTCGGTCTGGCCAACGGAGCGTCAGCGCTTATTGTTCGCTGGAAGGTTCAGTTTGCTTGCGCAGTTGTGTGGTGGGTGGCGGCTGTGGCTACCTGCTTTGGCACCGACGCGCAGAGCATGATCGTGTTTCTGGTCGCCATCTTCCTCTGTCAGATTGTGTTCGGCATTTACGGGACGATTGCCGACGCAAAGGAGCGCAAACGGCGCAGCCCAATTCATGCCTGATTTACCCGAGCTCAATCCCGTGGTTCACGGCAGGCTCCGCCTGGCCCTGCTGTCGCTGCTCGCCAGCGTGGAAGAGGCTGAGTTTACATGGCTCCGTGCCAAGACTCAGGCCACAGACGGCAACCTGGGAGCGCAACTGCTGAAGCTCGAAGAAGCCGGCTATGTGGCGGTCGAAAAGAAGTTCGTGCGGCGCAAGCCCCAAACTCTCTATTGCATCACCGAAGCCGGCCGCCAAGCCCTCACCCTATATGTTCAGGCGTTGAAACAATTGCTTGGCCCAGCCATCGATGCGTAGAGCGTGTCATCATTGGCCTCCGAATAAGGACAGCGAATAGCTCTCATTCCGCACAAACAAATTGTCATCCTGAGCAGCGCGCGGAGCTGGTTTCTCCCCGTGCAATGAGTATTTGCCACCGCCGGGGTACACACCAAGATCCCTCGCTTCGCTCGCGACGACAGTCTATAAGGGAGACTCTGAAATTAGGGCTCGGGTCTTCCAAAGCCCGTTGGTTTATCCTTCCAATCAATGCCCGAGTTCTGCGACGTTGCCCTGCCCGTGCCGCTCGATATGGTTTTCACCTACCGTGTCGCCGACGCCACGCCAGTCGTCGGTGGCCGCGTGCTCGTGCCCTTCCGCCAGCAGCGGATGACCGGCGTTGTGCTTGAACTGCACGACCGCGAGCCGTCGGTCAAAACGAAATCCATTCTCAGCGTACTCAACGTCTCGCCGGTGCTCGACGAACGCCTGCTCCGTCTCGGGCGCTGGATTGCCGACTACTATCTCGCGCCTCTGGGCGAGGTCTTCCGCACCATGCTGCCACTGCATGCGGAGTTCAAACGCGCCATTGCTTACAGCATCACCAAGGAAGGCCAACTGGCATTGCATCTGGCTGGCATGTCGGGATCGTCGGCGCGGTCGCGGCGCACCCCGGAAGAACAAGCCACCGAAGTCCGTGTGCTCGATTACCTGGCTGCGCGAGAGCCCGCGCTGGGAGAGACTGGCTCGGTCCACGAAGGAAAGCTGCGGTCGGTCACGCGTGTTTCCAGATCAATTCTGAATGGGATGGTGCGGAAGAAGTGGCTGGTTCGCGAAGATGTGTCCGCTGTGCGCGATGCCACGCGCACGATTAAGGTCGCGGTGTTGAAATCAGCCGAAGGAAAGATAAACGACAATCAACAAAAGCTCATCGACACTCTTGCCGCGTCCGGCGGCCGGGTTCCCGTCGAGGCGCTGCAGGCGCTCGAAATTCCGCGAACCACGCTCGGAACGCTGGTCAAGCGTGGTCTGATTGAGATTGCTGAGGAGACTACGAGTTTTGCCGTCTCGCGTAGCAAGCCTCGATCCTCTCTCGAATTCGATTTCAACTCAGCCCAGCAAGCCGCGCTGCACCGCTTGCGCGAAGCCGTCGATGCGCGAAAGTTTTTCGGCATGCTTCTGCACGGCGTCACCGGTTCGGGCAAGACCGCTGTCTATCTCGCGGGAATGCGTGCCGTGCTTGAGACGGGGCGTTCCGCGATTCTTCTCGTCCCGGAAATCGGCCTCACACCCGCGGTTGCCGCCGATTTGCATCAGATCTTCGGCGACGAAGTTGCCATCCTGCACTCTGCGCTCTCCGACAAGGAGCGCGCCCAGCAGTGGCATCGTATCAAGAGCGGAGACGCGCGCATGGTGGTCGGCACGCGCTCCGCGGTCTTTGCGCCGGTCGCCGATCTGGCTTTGATCATCGTCGATGAAGAACACGATTCCTCGTACAAGCAAGAGGAGACGCCGCGCTACCACGCCCGCGACATCGCGGTGGTGCGCGCCAAGATGGCGAATGCCGTCGTGGTCCTGGGTTCAGCAACGCCGTCGCTCGAGTCCTATTTCAACACGAAGAAAAATAAGTACGCGTTGATCGAGTTGCCTGACCGCGTAGAGCACCGCCCGCTGCCGGAAGTCGAAATCGTCGACATGCGGCAAGAGTTCCAGGAAACCGGCCACGAACAAGTCATCTCGCGCAAGCTGGCCGCCGAAATCAAGGATCGCCTCGACCGCAAAGAGCAAGTCATGGTGCTGCTCAATCGCCGCGGATATTCTCCCGTGGTGCTGTGCCGCACCTGCGGCAAGAGTCTGGAATGCCAGAACTGTGCCATCGCCCTTACTCATCACAAGCGCGAGCACAAAATGATCTGCCACTACTGCGGCTACACCGCGCCTGTGCCCAAGAACTGCGTGCATTGCGGCAGTGAATATGTCTATTTCCTCGGCACCGGCTCAGAAAAGCTGGAAGAACTGCTGCACGGCATGTTTCCGCAGGCGCGCATCGCGCGTCTCGATCGCGATACTGTCAGGGGCCACGAAGATTTTGAGCGCACTCTGAACGCGCTTAGCGAAGGCCAACTCGACCTGCTCGTCGGCACCCAGATGATCGCCAAGGGGCACGACATTCACGGCGTTACCTTGGTGGGCGTGGTCGGCGCCGACAGCGCGCTGGGGTTACCCGACTTCCGCGCCGCCGAGCGCACGTTCCAATTGCTCACGCAAGTTGCCGGGCGCGCCGGGCGCGGCCAGTCTCCGGGCAAGGTGATTCTGCAAACTTATTTTCAGGATCACTACGCCGTGCAATACGCGGCGCGCCACGACTTTACTGGTTTCTACGAAAAGGAATTGCGCTTCCGCAGTTGGATGCACTATCCGCCATACTCCGCGCTAGCCAACGTGCTCATCCGCAGCAACAAACTTGACGAAGCGCTGGAGTGGTCGGGCACGCTGGGAAGATGGTTTGAGCAGAACCGGCATGAAGGCGTGCGCGTGCTCGGTCCCGCCGCAGCGCCTATCCTGCGGCTGAAGCGCGATTACCGTTATCACTTTGTGCTGAAGTCAGCGAGCCGCGAGAAACTCAACGCCACGCTGCGTAACATGCTGGCTTATGCAACTCAGCAGAGAATTCCGCGCACCCAGGTCATTGTGGATGTGGATGCGATTTGGCTGATGTAAAGCTGGCCGTTAGCCCTTCGCTCTTACCTTTAGCTTGAAATCATAAACGCACATTCGGCGGGAAACCGCTATTTCGCGCGGCCGACGCTTCCTCGAATCACTGTCACCGACGCTGCAGGCAGATCGTACATCGTGTTGGTCTCGGCAGTCAGCGTTGTGCGCGCGATCGGCCCGTCGGGATCGGCCCAGCCTTTAGTCGTGGGCACAATCGTACGTCCCCCGTTGGTCTCAGCGTGAGCCATGAAGCGCGTCTCGGCGGGATGCCAGCGATACTGCTCGCTCCCGAATGTTGAAACCTCCACCGGTCCGAAGAACCAGCTCGCTTTTTCTCCGGGTCCGTCAAACTCAATTCGAACCCGATGTGAATTCTGCTGGTCGCGATTCACCGCCATCACCGCCCACTTTCCATCCGGACGTTTTACCGCATACGCTGTCACCAATTCATGACCGGCTCCATCCTCGAGGTCGCTGTTTGCGGCAAATACCTGATGCTCGCCGCCGCCGGGCTGCACCCACTCCAGGTTGATCAACTGCGCCACAAAAAACTGCGCCAGCGGCTGCTGAATGTGATAATCGGCGTCCACGGTAAACATGCCAAAGGTTCCCGGAGAGTTGTTGCATCCCGGCTCCATCTGCAGCGGCAGGTAGTGGAAGAAATAAACGGCATTCGCTCCAGAGTTCAAGACCGATCCAATGTAATCTCCGAGCCAGACTCCCGCGAAAATATCCTGATAAGTTTCGCTGGCGCCCGAGGAGAGATTTCCCTCCGTGATGAACAGCGGCATCTCCGCCGGAATCCCATCCTCATGCCACACTTGCACGATGTGGCTGACCAACTCCGGCTCATCGTAAAGCATGCCCCATGGCGTTTTGCACGGATCATACGGATAATGCTCGAAAGAAAAAAACGCCAGCTCGTTCATGCGCCCATGCTGCTTCAAATAATCGACGAAGCGTTGCGTCCACGAAACGTTTCCGTTCGCATCGGGCCAAACCTCAATATCTTTGTTTACACCTTGAAATGACGGTCCACCCAGCTTTAGCGCAGGCTCCACACGATGAATCGCCGTGGCCCACTGCAGGTACAGCGCGGCGTAGTCCTCGGGCAACATGTATTGGCCATCGGCTTCTTCGCCCATCTCGACGTACGAGATGGGATAGCCACGCTTCTCTAGATACGCAATCTCAGCCGCCGCATTGTCGGGAGTGTCATACAGCATCGCGACCGGCACCATGGCGGGCAGGCCGCGGGTCACGCCGCTAGTGAAGAACAGGTCGAATCCCATCTGCGCCTGCTTGGTCGACCCCAGATCAGACGGCCGATGCCATGGGTCGACCGACGAACAGTATGTCGTGGTCTGCTCCTGATCGGGTGTGTGCCGCAGAATGTCGTGAAACAATCCGTCTTTCGTGACGGTGCCGAGATAGAGTTCGCGGATGGCGTAACCCGCGCAATTGCGTGGATCTGATTTTGCATCAGGCCCGCCGTCGGCATTGCAGGTGTTCGACGATTCCGTCATCCAGATCCGCAGGAAGCGCACGGACACGGGCTTGCTGCTCAAGCGAAGCGTTTCTGTGCCGCCTTTCCCGTTTGTAATCGTGCCCTCGGGAAACGTCTGCCAGACGCCGCGTGTAACTGCCTTGATGGGATCGTCGCCCGTCCAGTACTGCACCAGGTAGCGCCGCGCATAAGGCTCCGCCCACGCGATGCGGATGCTGTCGATCTGCTGCACCTGCGCCAGGTCCATCACCACCCACTGCGGATGCAGCGCATCACTCTCGCCGGTAAAACGCTCGGTGAGATACGGATTGCTCTTCCAGAAAGTATTCGGATCGCCATCGGTCAGCCGCGAGAAGCCCACGTTGTCGGTGCCGTCGTTGCGCGTCGTGCCGCGGCGCGGCAGCGAATAGCCATAGGAATAGCGAATACTTTCGGTCGGAGTTGCGGAGCCGGTGAAGTATCCTTTGCCGCTCGCCTCGCTCCATGTTCCTTGCGGGTTCCAATGCCAGGCCTCGATGGCGAGTTCCGTATTCTGGCGATAGGTAACCGGCTGCCAGCCCGAGGCCAGCGTCTTCTCCAGCGTCGGCTGTTGCAGATCTTTATCGATCGCGTCCACGGCAATGCGGTCAACGCCGGCTCCTAGGGTTTCCCTTGGCATGAAATGATTCGTGGGATGCGTAACGTCGACGGAGATGGTCTGACCCAAAGCTGAAAATGCGGGAGCGAAGCATCCAGCCAGACAAAGAAGAACGGCGGCCAGCTTGTTCAAAGGACGTCCACCTCCGAGGCATCAATTAAAACGATTGAATAAAGGAGTATACGCAAGAAATAGTCCGACGGGCGAATCTCTGCGATGGGTATGTGCAAGTCTGCGCTGCGGAGGGCGGAAACCGCAAGACGCCGCACATCCCATCTTCATCGTCCGATCCAACGCGGCATTAGATCGTGCAGCATGTCGTGGACGACTCGAACCACTTCCCGGCCCGAGCCGCTGGCGAACGGCGCCGGTGTCAGCGTTAGCGCCAGCATCAGCAGGGCAAACCCGGCCAGCCACGCCCGCCCGCCCGAAACCCGCGGCCACTCGGCCACTTGCGGATGCCGCAAGCTGCTTAGCTGCAGCAGAATCGCCCACACAAACCAACCCATCCACAGGTAATACGCCATGGGCAGGAGAATCAGAATCGTCAGCCGCGAGACGAACTTGTGCGCTCGCGGCGCAATCGAAAAAATAATGTGCCCGCCATCGAGCTGTCCCCCGGGCAGCAGGTTGAGCGCGGTGGCAAACATCCCCACCCACGCCGCGATTGCGACGGGGTGAAGGAGAACGCGATTCAAAGGCAAGGCCGCCGGACCGCGCAGCAAATTCATCGACACCAGCAACCGGTGCGACCATTGAAAAATTAATGGATATCCGAGGTCATACTCCGCCAATTCGAAACCAAAGTGAATGGGTTTCGACCATCCGAGCGACACGATGAGCACGGCAAGAGCCACCACGAATCCGGCAATGGGCCCGGCAATTCCGATATCGAAGAGTGCGGTGCGCGAGCGAATCCGCGAACGAATGAGAATCACCGCGCCCATTGTCCCGATCAGAGTCGGCATCGGGATGAAGAACGGCAGCGTGGCATAAACTCCGTAGCGGCGACAGTATAAGTAGTGGCCCATTTCATGGGCCATAAAGAAGAGCATCACTGCGGCCATGAACGGCAGGCCACCTAGCAGGCGCGCCGGATGCGAGTGTGTCCACACCGCCGGGAAGAACGGCACCCGCTCACCATCGATGGGCTCATCGCTGAGCGACAGTGCCGACCGGTTGTGTTGAAAGTTGTATTGCATGCGCGCGCCCATAACCAGCGTAGTGAAGCAAGTCGCCAACAACAGGAGTGCGTGCAACCAGTACCGCTGCCGCGGTTCGTGTGCCGCGTAGACCGGCACTGGCCGGTAATATTCGACGGTAGAAGAAGCCACAGGAGGAGTAGGTTCCGACATGCGATTCTTCGGCCTCACGATTCCATCGAGGCCTTTCCTTTAGATGCTACTACGACTGCCAGGGAATTAAGTGCCGGGGCGGCTACGATCTGTAGAGACCTTGCCTGCAACGTCTTTCTCGCGGTCGGCGAGACCCAGCAAGCTACGTCTCGACGAGGGATTGCGCTGAAGCCCGAAAGCTGAAGCCCGAAGCCCGCTCAATCAATCGACTGCAATTCCTTCCCCGGCTTGAAGCGCACAGCTTTGCCGGGAGGAATCGACACCTCGGCTCCGGTGCGCGGGTTGCGTCCGATGCCGGTCTTGCGCGGACGCACGTTGAACACACCGAAGCCCCGCAGTTCAATGCGGTTGCCGCGGGCCAGCGCATTCTTCATGCTGTCAAAAACGGTTTCCACGGCTAACTCGGCCTTGGTCTTAGTGATGCCGGTTCTGGCCACCACTTCGTTGATAATGTCGAGCTTAATCACGAGCGGCTCCCGGACGCAATCTCAGGATCATCCCTCAAGTGATTGATGCTATGGGAGATAAGGGAGATTGTCAACGGGAGCATCAGCAGCGTAAACCCATCGAGCGATTGAGCGATCGGGTGATTGAGCGATTAAAAAGGAATTGAGAATCATCATCCTTGAGTTTTTTCAATCACTCAATGACTCAATCGCTCCATGCCTCAATTCTTCTCATCTTCCTTGAACATGTACTTAATGGCGGGCTTGTAGATCATCAGGTTTGGTCCACCGTCGTCGCGGGTCACTTTGATGCAGGTCTTGTCGTACCACTCGATGACGCCATGGATTTCTTCGCCGTCCTGTAGCACGATCACCATCGGAGTTTTCGACTGCATCTGTTTCTGATAATAGAAATTCTCGGCGTTGGTTTGCTCGGGCGGAGCTGCCTTGCGCCCACCTCCCGCTCCCATCCCATGGTCCCCGCGATCGCCTCTTTCGAACCTGCGCTCTCCGCCGCGTTCCTGACGGTCGTGCCTCTCGGTCCGGTCCCGCCGCTCCGTGGTCTGCATTGCATTGGAGTTGTGGTTCCCGTGATTGTGATCCGGGCGCGGCAGCGCCGGGCGGATCAACTTGCGGTTGGCAAAATTCTCCTCTTCCCCTGAAGGCCGGGCCGGAGTCGAATCCATCGTTTCTTTCATAGTGGCGCTACTCCACACGCATTCGCGCAGACCAGGTTATTAGAGGGCCCCAAACAAATAATTTAGTACGAAGGCGTGAAATTTCACTAACCGTAACACAGGAATCTCCCCGTGACAATGCCGCCGAAGTGCCATGTCGGAGTATGCCAAATCTTGCACACTCCCCAGCAATATCGCTATGATGCCATGCGCGGTCGAATCACTCGCCCGAACTTACATCTGCATGGTTATAGATCACAACGCAGTGTGATTGAGATCGCACTTGCGTCCTCGTAGTTGTGATATATGTTCGCCCTATGTCTTAGTGACGAGGTGAATTGTGAAGCAATTGATTCTGCACGCGTTTATTCTGGTCCTCCTGGTTATCTCGGGATTTGCTCAACAGCCCATCACTATCGGATTCACCGTCTCCAAGACCGGGGCCCTGAACGTCGATTCCCTCGAGCAGTACCGCGGGTTTGAACTATGGCGTGACACGGTGAACGCTGCCGGCGGCATCAAAGCCGGTGGCAAGAGCTACAAAATACAGTTCGCCAGCTACGACGACGAATCCAACTCCAAGCGCGTGCAGCAGCTCTACAGCCGCATGATCCTGGAGGACAAGGCGGACTTCTTGTTCAGCCCCTACTCGTCACCGCTGACCGCGACTGCGGCTGTGGTGACGGAGCAGTATGAAAAAATCATGCTCACCACTGGCGCGGCCGAACCTAAGACCTACACTTTGGGCAATCAGGACTTGTTCCAGATGTTTGCGCCCGCTCCCGAATATTTGAGAGTGGCCCTCGACGCCTTGAAAACCAAGGACCCCAAAGCCGCTGTCGCCTTCGTCTATGAGGACTCCTCGTTCTCGGTCGCGGTAGTGACTCCAGCCAAGGCCTATGCACAGCAGCTGGGGTTCAACGTGGTGTTCAGCGAGGCCTATGCACCCAACACCACCGACTTCAGCGCCATC
Organism: uncultured Acidobacteriaceae bacterium; assembly: GCA_963832755.1. Taxonomy (GTDB): domain Bacteria; phylum Acidobacteriota; class Terriglobia; order Terriglobales; family Acidobacteriaceae; genus Sulfotelmatobacter. Next base: position 872,377 of record CAWHVM010000002.1, read on the forward strand.
ATCGACAAGGTGATTGCGTCAAAGGCGACCGTGCTTCTGGGCGGGGGCCACTATGCCGACGGTTCGACCCTGGCCCGGCAGCTCTACGGCCACAAAGTTCCTCTGAAAATGCTGACCCTGCTGGTGGCGCCAGACAGTTCGCAGTGGATCGAACTGGGCGATGCGGCGCTGGGAGTTATGGTGCCGTCGCAGTGGGAACCGCAGTCGGCGTTTAAGGCGGATTACGGACCGAGCGGCGCCGATTTCGCCAAGGCGTATACGGCGAAATATAATACGCCGCCCAGCTATGAGTCTGCCGGTGGCTATGGCTGTGGGCTGATCCTGCAGCGCGCCATTGAACAGGCAGGCGGGATTGACTCAGCCAAGGTGGCCCAGGCGCTGAACGCCACCGATGTCACTACCTTTTACGGAAGAACCAAATTCTCGACCGCCGCCAACGAACACGGCTTGCAGGCAGGCCATTCCATGGTTCTGGCGCAATGGCAGAAGGATAAATCCGGCAAACTGGTAAAGGAAGTTGTGTGGCCGCTGGCCGGCAAGAGCGCCAACCTGATGTATCCGATGCACTGAAATTACGTAGCGCCGCAGTGGGTGCGTCCCGCCCCAACTAGCGAGGGCAAGATGCCCTTGCGGCAGCCGGCAAGGATTGTCATGAGCGAAGTCGAAGGATGCCGGCGCTGCAGGGACACCGTCGATAGCCACGAACACTGAGGGTGAGATATGTCCGGAATCCTAGCTTCCATGATCGACGGCGTGCTGGTCGGAGCGGTGTACGGACTCGCGGCGATGGGCCTGAGTCTGATCTGGGGAGTGATGGATGTCATCAATCTTACTCACGGCTCCATGATCGCCTTGGGCATGTTCTGCATGTATTTGCTGTTCGCCGCCACGGGGATCAACGCTTACGTGTTGTTGCTGCCTACCATCGGGGCCGGACTGCTCCTTGGACTCGTTGTCTATTGGATGGCGGTGCACTGGGTGGTGGGCCGCTCCATGTTGATGAGCCTGCTCTCCACCTTTGCGGTGAACATGATCGTTATCGGCATCGGCACCGCGGTGTGGAGCACCAGCCCGTACAACGTCAACTTTGTTCTGCCCGGCATCACTATCGGCGCCTACACTTTCACTGGGAACCACATTGCAGCCGCCATCTCTGCGGTGGTCATCGCCCTGGCGCTGCAATTCTTCCTCTATCACACACGCACCGGCAAAGCCATCCGCGCCGTCGCCGATAACCGCGACGCGGCCGAGTTGATGGGGATCTCTTCGACGGCGGTGCTGAGTATCGCCTTCGCCATTGGCATCGCCTTGGCCTGCACCTCGGGAGCGCTGGTCTCCACATTGTTTCCCTTCACCATTCTTTCCGGCGCGACCTATCAATTGAAAAGTTTCGTGGTGACCATTCTGGCGGGATTGGGCAAGCCTTTCGGAGCGTTGGTCGCGGGAGTGCTACTGGGGTTGCTGGAGGGAGTGGTCACGCCGTTCATCGCCGTCAGTTGGATTCCGCTGATCGAGTTCGGGATGTTTGTGGTGGTTCTGGTCGCGTTCCCGCAGGGCATCTTCGGCAAGAGGGCGGCGGCATGATTCTGCGGCGGCCCTTCTTTTGGATCATTCTGCTCACCGCCGCCGCCTTCATCTACGCTCCGCTGCACGGCAACAACGTTTCCTTGCGCGAAGATCTTATCCTCATCGCCATCGCCATCATCCTGGCCAGCAACTTGAACCTGATGATCGGCTACACCGGCTACGTCAACTTCGGCCACATTGTCTTTTACGGGCTGGGCGGTTATGTGGGACTTTATCTGATCACGGTGCGGGGCTGGAACCTGATGCTGTCGGCTCTGGTGGCCGGTGTGGTGGTTAGCTTCTGCGCGTTCTTATTCGGGTTGGCCGTTCTGCGCTTACGCGGGGCCTATTTTGCTCTCGCCACGCTCGGCATTCTCGAGGCCGTGCGGTCGTTTGTTTCGAACTTCGATCCCTGGGGCAGATCGACCGGCATGTATCTTTCGTTCACCTCCTACAAGTCCCTGGGCGGCGCCAGGCACGCTCTCTGGATCACCTACTTCCTGATCATTGCGGTTATGGCACTCTCGATGATCCTGAGCCTGGCCATCAAGAATTCCAAGTTTGGCTTGGGCCTGTTCGCTATCCGCGAAGACGAGGACGCTGCCGTGGTACTGGGGGTCAACGCCACCGCGTACAAGGCGATCATCTACAGTGTGTCGGCATTTCTGCCCGCGGTCGCGGGCGCGCTGATGTTTTTCAAGAACGGAATGATCGATCCTTCGATTGCCTTTGAGTTTATGCTGTCGCTGGAAGGCATTGTGATGCTGATGCTCGGCGGACGAGGCTCGGTCATCGGCGCCGCTCTGGGCGGAGCGCTTTATGAGAAACTCCGCTCCTACCTGCTGACTTCTCCCGTGCTTTCAAATTTTCACCTGGTGATCGCCGGCGGACTGCTGCTCCTGGTAGTGCTGTTTGCGCCGGGGGGCCTGATTGGCTGGGTGTATCGCCTTGTGCCGCGCGCGAAAAAGGTGATCGAATGAATACGCTTCTGGAAGTGCGCAGCGTGAGCAAGCGCTTCGGCGGGCTGCAAGCGATTTCCAACGTCAGCTTCAGCGTCGCTGAGGGCGAGATTCTGGGACTGATCGGTCCTAACGGCGCCGGGAAGACAACTTTGTTTAATGTGGTGAATGGGGTCTATAAGGCCGACCAGGGAACCATCACGTTTGCCGGAAAAGACATCACCAACTTTTCGCCCGACAAGATCGTTCACTTTGGCTTGGCGCGCACCCACCAGATCGTGAAGCCGCTGAACGACCTCACGGTGCTGGACAACGTCACAGTCGGTGCATGTTTTGGTCGTGAGTATCTCGATCAGACGGCCGCGCGCAAGGTAGCCTCCGAAGTGCTGCAGCAGGTTGGATTGGGAGACCGCGCCGGCATGGTGGCGCGCTCGCTGACCATTGCCGGCAAGAAGCGTTTGGAAGTGGCGCGGGCGCTGGCGGCCAAGCCCAAGCTCCTTTTGCTGGACGAAGTTCTGGCAGGTCTGAATCCCACCGAAGTTGCGACCATGATCGAATTGGTTCGAAAAATTCGCGATAGCGGCATCTCGGTGCTCATGATCGAGCACCTGATGCAGGCCATCATGAGTCTCTCCGACCGCATCGTCGTGCTGAACCTGGGGCGCAAGCTGGCGGAAGGCAAGCCGGATGAGGTGGTCCACAATACGGATGTGGTCGAAGCCTACCTGGGCTTTCCTGACATCGTGGACAAGTTGACGAGGATGGAATGATGGATCTCGCCCTTCAATTGGAGAGCCTCGAGTCGGGATACGGCGAAGTGCAGGTCTTGTGGGGCATCTCGCTCGAGGTTGCGCGCGGCAAGTTAACCACGATCATCGGGACGAATGGCGCCGGCAAGACCACCAGCCTGCGCACCATCATGGGCAGTGTGCGTGCCTGGAAAGGCCGAGTGCTGCTGCATGGAGAAGATGTGACGAAGCTCCCGCCTCACGCCAAAGCCAATCGCGGCCTGGTGCTTGTGCCGGAGGGCCGCCAACTTTTCCCAGACATGTCGGTAGAGGAGAACCTGGAGATGGGCGGCTACTCGAAGCGGGCCCGCAAGCGGCAGAAAGAAAACCTGGATCGCGTCTATACCATGTTCCCGCGCCTGAAAGAACGGCGCGAGCAGAAGTCTTCCACGCTCTCCGGCGGCGAGCAGCAGATGCTGGCCATGGGCCGCGGCTTGATGCAGGAGCCGGACGTGCTGATGATCGACGAACTCTCGCTCGGCCTGGCCCCAGTGCTCGCGCAACAACTCTTCCTGACTTTGGGCACCTTGCGGAAACAAGGTCTCACCATCGTTTTGGTAGAACAGAATGTGCACCTCGCGCTGGCCATCAGCGACTATACCTACGTGTTTGCTGAAGGCCGGATCAGCATCCGCGGCAAGTCGGATGAAGTGCAGAGAATGGATGAAGTGCGCCGAGCCTACCTCGGACTTTAAGAGCGAGAGCATCCGCCTAACTTTCCGCTAAATTGTGTTCGACAGGTCCGCTCCTCTGCGTTCGTGGCCGCTTCCCGTGACCACCGCCACCAGCAACGCAACCATCAGCACCGTCCACGCCAGCACTGGCGCAAACACTCCGCCGTAGTGCTGCTCGGCGACCCTGGCTTGTTCCACACCATTCCATGAGGAGAGAAAGTTTCCCAATTGGTATGCGAATCCCGGAAATGTTCCCCGCACTGCGGGCGGTGAAAGTTCATTCAAGTGCGCCGGGATTACGCCCCACGCCCCCTGCACCATAAATTGCATCAGGAACCCGCCCAGCGCCAGCATGGGCACGCTGTGCGAATAGGCCCACAGCCGAATGATCGGAATCGTCAACAGCGCGGCGATCACGATTGCTTTCCGCCTGCCGATTTTCTCCGACCACGTTCCAAAAACAATTCCCCCCGCCAACGCCCCGATGTTGGCGATGATCGCAATCAACCCCACGATCTGCGGCGTAAAGTGATGATCTTTTTGCAAGAATGTCGGATAAAGATCCTGCGTGCCGTGGCTGAACGAGTTGAAACAAAACATCAGCGCCACGAGAAAAACAAACGTTCCCACATAGGTCAGGATGTCTTTGCCCAGCCGGCTCTCTGCGTCTCGCGATACGCGGCCTTGCAGCCACGCCGGCGATTCATCCACTTTCGTGCGGATGTAGATCACCAGAAAAGCCGGCAGCGCGCCGATCACAAACATTCCGCGCCAGCCCACGTAATGGAACACCGTTCCATAAACCAGCGCCGCCACCAGATAGCCGACCGCATAGCCTTCCTGCAACAGCCCGGAAAAAAATCCCCGCCCCTCGGCCGGGAGCGTCTCGAACGCCAGCGCCGCACCCACGCCCCATTCGCCTCCCATCGCGATTCCAAACAACGCCCTCATGATGATGAAAACTCTTAACGAAGGCGCGAACGCCGACGCCAGCTCGAAAACCGAGTACGCGATGATATCGACCATCAACGTGACCCGCCGCCCGTAACGGTCGGCCATCAACCCGAACAGAAACGCGCCCACCGGCCGAAAGGCGAGCGTAATGAAAATCGCTTCCGCCACCGAAGAAATCTTGGACTGGAATTGAGTTGCAATCGCGCTGACGCAGAAGGTGAGAATGAAAAAATCAAATGCGTCCAGCGACCAGCCCAGGAAGCAGGCGACAAACGTATTCCGCTGCACCGGCGTAAGCCGGCGAAAATGGCCGATGAATTCCATCGAGGTTCCTCCGCGCAATTCCCTACGCGCCGAAACATCTTGCGGATGCTAGCATAGGTCTTTCAATCGGCAATCAAAAATCAACAGTCAGCAATTTCCGCCATGCCCGAACTCGATTCTCCGCAACGCCAGGCGCCCGATTCGCTCATGCTCACCGGCTTCTGGTATCGCGCCTTGCCCTCTGACCGAGTTCACCGCAACCAGCTGCACAAAGCCATGCTGCTTGAGATTCCGCTGGTCATCGGGCGCGACCGCGTTGGCCATCCCTTCGCGTTGCGCGACGCTTGTCCTCACCGCGGCATGCCGCTCCACTGCGGCAAGTTCGACGGAGAAAACGTTGAATGCTCTTATCACGGCTGGCAGTTCGATGCTCACAACGGCCAGTGCGAGCTGATCCCCTCGCTCACGGCCGACCAGCACCTGAAAGTGGACCGCATCTACGCCGGCAGCTATCCCTGCGAAGAGCAGGATGGGTTTGTCTGGGTTTACGTTCCCGATCCCGGCCCGCCGGGCGCGGGTTTCAGTACGAGAGCAGAAGCCCCCGATCCCGCCCCGCAGATCGAAAAGTTCGGGGCGCCGGGAAAAGAGAAATATAAACTCGCCTACCTCACCGCTGACATGCCGGTCAGCATTGATCACGGCATCATCGGCTTAATGGATCCTGCTCACGGACCGTTCGTGCATCAGGCGTGGTGGTGGCGCAGCCGCCACAGCATCCACGAGAAGCAAAAGAATTTCGAGCCGATTCCCAACGGTTTTCGCATGAGCGCGCACACGCCCAGCTCAAACTCGGCACCCTACAAGCTTCTGCGCCTCTACGCTGCCGCCGATTCCATCACCACGACTATCGATTTCGTCTTGCCCAACTTGCGCACCGAGACCATCCAGGCAGGGAAGTACTGGTTCTCCAGTCTCACCACGGTCACTCCGATCACCCGCAATCAATGCCGCATCGACGTGGTCGCCGCCTGGAACGTCTTCCGCTGGATGCCCTTCGGCCCCGACTTGCTGAAATTCGTCTTCGCCAAGTTCGTTGAGCAAGACCGCCGCACCATGGAGCTGCAAGCCGAAGGCTTGAAGCACAATCCGCATCTCATGCTGATCGACGACGCTGATCGTCCCGCGAAGTGGTATTTCCAGCTGAAGGCCGCGCATCTGGAAGCCAAGCGCACCGGCACAGAGATGAAGCATCCCATGACGGGGCCAGTCACGCTGAAGTGGAGAAGCTAAAGGATGACTGTAATTCCTTCATGACGCTTCTAGCAGCGACCGGCAAGGAAGTCTTCCACCTCTTTGTCCGTCATCGGCTTCCACCAGTCGGGATCGAGGATTTTAATTTTCCCGCGCAAGGTTCCCAGCTTGGGCTTTTTCTTAGTTGGTTTCTTCGTGCGTACGATATCCACAACCGGCACACCCCGGCGGCAGATGGTTACAGGCTCGCCCTGTTCGGCCGCCGTGATCAACTCCGGCAGCTTGTTCTTGGCATCAGCTATGCTGACCCGCATAGCGTAATGGTAGCGATCTAAGATAGTTATGTAAGAACAATTTGCTGGAACGAAGGGATGCACGGCGGCATAAATCAGGCGCTCTCGTCCCGGTTACGAACGGCGCTCCCGCTCAGGCAGATCCCCCAGAGTTCGATCCGATGACTTCATCTCTTCGCCGCTCACCAGCCAATCCATCGCCGCCTCGCGGGTGTCGAAGGCAGGCAGATCGCGCTGGGAAAAATTCTTGATGTGCTCGTAAAACACTTTGGGCAATCGTTCGAGCCCCACCCATGCCGAACGCCTCAGGTACGGCCGGTCGAAGACCGCGCTCTCTTTCATCCGATCGATCGCGATCCGGTCAAACTCCGCTCCGGTGAAATCGGCGAGCAGCAGCACCGAGCCCCGCGGCTCGCTGGTCACATAAGACGGCACCAGCAGAGCAACCTTCGCCACCTCGGCCGGCGTGCAGTGAGAGATATCCACCAGCAGGATTTGTTTACCCTTGTGTTCGATAAAGCGGATATTGTCTTCCATGTGCGTCTGCTTGCCGGCTGAAATGCTAAGTCCCCAAAAGCGAGTCCACCACGGTATACACCCCGGCCAGCGCGGAGTCCAGCGCAGCGGCGTCTTTGCCGCCAGCCTCGGCCAGATCAGGACGGCCTCCGCCCTTGCCGCCAACTTTCTGCGCGACGGCGCTAATTACCTTGCCGGCCTGCACCCGGCCGGTCAAATCTTTAGTGACGCCCACGATCAATGAAACGTTTCCATTCGAAGCCGAGCCCAGCACCACCACGCCCGAGCCAATCTTTTCGCGCAGTTGATCGACCAGCGTCCGCAGTTGCGCGCGCTCCAGATTATCCACGCGATGTGCCAGCACCTTCACGCCTTTTACATCTTTAATCTTCTCCCCAATATTCTCCGTGCTGATCGAAGACGAAGCCGATTTCATCCGCGCCGAATCCAATTCCCGCGTGAGGCGCTTGATCTCAGCATCCTTCTTTTCCAGTTCAGCCTTCAAAGCCTCGGCGGGAGAAGCCATCTCGGCGTGTGTGTGACCCTCATCGGCAGAGGGTGCCCCATCCTTGCGCGTTTGTTGCGCAAGGGTGGGAACCACGAACGCCGACACCACACTTTCCAATTCGTGATCCTTACGAAAATGCGCCAGCGATCCCAAACCTGTGATCGCTTCCACGCGACGCACCCCCGAAGACACACTCCCTTCCTTCAAAATCTTGATCAGCCCAATCTCGCCGGTAGCCCCAGTGTGCGTCCCTCCGCAAAGCTCCGTCGAGAAATCGCCAATCCGTACCACGCGCACCTTGTCGCCATACTTTTCGCCGAACAAAGCCATCGCATGATACTGGTTGATCGCCTCGTCGATAGGGACATCGGTAATGGTTTCGACAATCTGGTTGCGCAGAACTTCCTTATTAATGATGTCCTCAATATCCTGCAACTCTTCGTCTTCCACAGCAGTGAAGTGCGAAAAATCAAACCGCAAATGATTCGGAGCAACCAGCGACCCCGCCTGCTTCACATGCTTCCCCAAGACTTCGCGCAGCCCGGCATGAAGCAGATGCGTAGCCGTATGATTCCGCATGGTCGATTGCCGAATGTCCGCATTCACGACGGCATCAACCCTGTCGCCCACGCGGATACCAGAAAAGCCCCGGGTGCCCCATTTCTCGCGCGCACTTTGCGCGAGAAGTGGGGATTTCACGACAACTTGATGAGCCCGCACCCCCTGAATCGGCGAATAGCACCCTGTCACGTCGGCGACCACAGTATTGTGATCGTCCGAGTAAAACCATCCCCGGTCGCCAACCTGCCCGCCGGATTCGGCATAGAACGGCGTGTGATCAAGAATGACTTCACCAGACTCGCCAGCCTTGAGTTCCCGCGCACCCTGCCCATTGTGGATGATAGCCAGCACTTCGCAGCCGTCAGAGCGAGTCTGCCGGTAGCCCTCGAAAATCGATTTCGGAAGCTGCTGGTATGCGGGGTCGGCGGTCTGTTTCGCCGTACCCTTCCATGAAGCGCGGGCACGCGATCGCTGTTCGGCCATAGCGGAGTCGAAGCCAGCCTGATCGAACTCTACTCCCTGATCGCGTGCCGCATCCTGTATGAAGTCCAGTGGCATGCCGAAAGTGTCGTAGAGCCTGAAGGCTTCATTTCCCGGCAGGCTAGGCTTATCACCATACTTATCGCGCGCTAGCTTTTCGGCATTGAGGCCAAGAGCATCAACATCGCCGACCTTCTCGGTAAGTTCATGCACTTCAGATTCGACCTTGTGGCGGTGCCACTTCCTAGTCGCCTCCAGTAGCTCTTCAAGCCGCCTCAACCCAAGATCCAATGTGTGCGCGAATCTGGTTTCCTCTGATGAGACCACTCTTGAAACCCGATCTGCTGTTTCGTTCAACTCTGGATATGCATCCCGCATCAAATCGCGAACCGCGAATACCATTTCATGCAGGAACGGCTTCGTCTGACCAAGCAATCGACCGTGGGTAATCGCCCGGCGAATAATTTTGCGTAGCACATATCCACGTCCCTCGTTCGACGGTAGCACTCCATCCGAGATTAAGAACGTCGCAGCCCGAGCGTGGTCGGCAATCACTCGAAGTGACGCGGCAGACGATTTGTGAGTGGCCTCTTGCGCCACCTCTATCGCGAAATCCGTAATTTTGCCGCGCCCGGTCAACTCCGCTGCTCGCTTGATCAGCGGCGTAAACAAGTCCGTCTCGTAATTCGAAATCACGCTCTGCAGCACCGCTGTTAGGCGCTCCAAGCCCATCCCTGTATCAATCGAGGGCTTTGGCAGCTTTTTGGTTCCACCGGCCTGCCGGTCGTATTGCATGAATACGAGATTCCAAATCTCCACATAACGCCCGCAATCGCAGCCGAATTTGCAATCGAGGTGTCCGGCGTCGCTAGCCGCAGGGCCCATGTCGTAGTGAATCTCGCTGCAGGGGCCGCAGGGTCCGGTATCTCCCATCTGCCAGAAGTTGTCTTTAGTTCCACCTGGGAAGACGCGTTCTTCGGGGACTCCGGCTTCGAGCCAATATTTCTCTGCCTCAGCGTCGCGCTCGGCGCCGATCTCGAGGTCGAAACCTAGTTCCCAAGATGCCGCTGCTCTGTCGGCGACGTCGAAGATGGTAACGTACAGCTTGTCTCTACCAATCCCAAACCACTCCGGCGAAGTGATCAGTTCCCACGCGTAGGCGATGGCGTCTTTCTTGAAGTAATCGCCAAACGAAAAATTCCCTAGCATCTCAAAAAACGTGTGATGGCGATTCGTGAAGCCGACATTTTCCAGATCGTTGTGTTTGCCGCCGGCGCGCACGCACTTCTGCGACGTCGTCGCCCGGTTGTAATCGCGTTCCTCCAGCCCCAGAAAAACGTCTTTGAACTGGTTCATGCCCGCGTTGGTAAACAGCAGCGTGGGATCGTTCGCCGGCACCAGCGACGACGAATGCACCTCCCTGTGCCCCTTCTGCACAAAGAAGTCGAGAAACTTGCGGCGAATTTCAGAGCCAGTGAGCATAGGTAAAGAATCTTCAATTCTAGCACCGGGAAAACAGAGCCAAACCTAAACACAGAGGGCGCAGAGGAGCACAGAGGAAACGCGCACAGCGAATCCTCTGTGTTACCCTGTGCCCCCTGTGTTTGATCTTGCTTTGCCGTTACTGCGACTTGGGCTTGTCCTCCATTTTGTCGCCGACCTTTTTCATCGCGTGCCCAGTATCCTTCGCGCCCGTCTTCACGCCGCTGCCCGTTTTCTTGGCAACTTTTTCTGTGCCCTTGCCGGTGTCTTTTGCCACCACTTTGGTTTCGTGTCCGGTCTTTTCTGCGCCCTTCTCCGTATCCTTGCCAACGGTTTTCGCCGCCTTCGTGGTGGCGTGTCCGGTGGCCTTCGCGCCTTTCTTGGTGGCGGCGCCAGTTTTGTCGGCAGCTTTCTCGGTGCCCTTCGCTGTGTCTTTGGCTGCTACCTTGGTTTCGTGGCCGGTTTTTTCTGCGCCCTTCTTCACGTCCGTGCCCGCATCCTGCGCCAGTGCAATGGGTACTGCGCCGAACAATAATCCTGCAAGAACTACTTTCAGACGGAACTTCATAACGCCCTCCTGAGAAACGGTTTTGGAATAGGCCTTGGAGTATGCAACATCGAAAAGCCTCTTGCCAAGTAAATCTTCACCCTTGGATGCTCAGAATGCCGCTAAAGAGGCTTGCGTTGAACATCGATCGTAGTCTCTATGCGCTTTCGCTTTCCAACTCGCTCAGCGTCTCCTCGTCCACATTCCAGCGCTTCAAAATAGAGAAGATGGTCCTGGGCCCGAACCCGCCCCGCGCCAGTTGACGAAAAATACGCGCCGCTTCTTTCTGATCTTTGGGTTTCGCCAGCCGCTTCTTTCGCAGAAATTCGCGGGCCTGTTTCTCTTCGTTCACATCCTCGAAAGCGGCGTCCACAGCCTTGTCGATCACGTCGCTGTGCATGCCCTTCGCCTTCAGATCGGTGACCACGCGCATCCGGCCAAACTTCTGGTTGTCCCGCCGCAAAGAAGAAAAGTACGCGGCATATTGCGAATCGTTCAGATATCCGCGGTCCTTCAACCGCCGGATGATCAGCTCCACGAGTGTCTTTCCGTACTCAGATTCAGCATCTTCCACCCGCGCGCGCAGCAGCCGCTTCAATTCCGCCACAGTCCGCATGCGCCGAGCCAGCGCTCCCACGGCGTATTCGTACAGCTCATCTTCGGAATAGAACCTTTTCTTGGGGCGCGCAAACGCCATCTAGTAACGATAGCGCAAAAGCGGGCTTCGGGCTTCGGCTTTCGGGCTTCAAGGTTAGAAAAAAGGAAGGTGGAGTCTAGAAAGCGGAAAGCCGAAGCCCGAAGCCCGCAAGCCGAAGCCCGGCACTACCGTCCCCCGTACCCAGCCGACTGCATCGACTGCCGCGAAATGTCGGCGGTCGAAGCGATGCCCTGCATGCGCAGCTTGAAGTCGTCGGCGTTCGAGGCATTCTCCAGCGCGGTTTCGTAGTTGACCAGCCCCGCCTGGAACAAATCCCACAACGACTGGTCAAAGGTCTGCATGCCGTATTGCGATGTGCCCGCCGCAATCGCGTCGCGAATGGAGCGCGTTTTTTCCGGCACCAGAATACATTCCCGGATGAAAGCCGTATTGATCATCACTTCGACCGCGGGCACGCGCCCCTCGGCATCGCAGCGCCGGACGAGTCTTTGGCTCACAATGGCGCGCAGCACCGCCGCCAACTGGAGGCGAATCTGCTTTTGCTCTGGCGGCGGAAAAATAGAGATGATGCGGTTCACGGTTTCCACCGCGTCCAACGTGTGCAGCGTCGAGAACACCATGTGGCCGGTCTCAGCCGCATGGAGCGCGGTCGAAATCGTTTCCAGGTCGCGCATTTCGCCCACCAGAATCACGTCCGGATCCTGACGCAGAGAAGCGCGCAGGGCCGCGCTGAACGAAGGCGTATCCACCTGAATTTCGCGCTGATTGACGTAGCCCTTCTTATCGCGATGCAGAAATTCGATGGGGTCTTCAATCGTAATAATGTGTTCGGCGCGGCTGGAGTTCACGCGATCCACCATGGCCGCGAGCGTAGTCGATTTACCGGAGCCAGTCACGCCCGTCACCAGCACCAGCCCGCGCGGCATTTCGCAAATCTGCTCCACTACCTTGGGCAGAAACAACTCATCCAGCGCGCGAATCTTGGTGGGGATCACGCGCAGCACCAGGCCAACGTTGCCACGCTGCTGAAAGATGTTCACACGGAACCGTCCCAGCCCGGCCACGCCGTAGGCCATATCGATTTCCGTGGTCTCTTTGAACTTTTGTTTTTGCCGCGCCGACATCATGCTGAACGCCATGGTCAGCATGTCTTCCGCGCTCACCCGCGGCTGGTCGGTCAACGGCGCCAGTTCGCCGTCAATGCGCAGGTGAGGATAATTTCCCACCTTCAAATGCAAGTCAGAAGCGCGCCGTTCCGTAGCAATCCGCAGCAGATCGTCAATATTCATCGCAGGCGTTTTCCTGGGAGGCGGTTTCGCCCCCATAGCTCTGCCTATGATGACTCGAATCGTCACCTAACCCAAGATGACCTAGGTAATGACCCCACGTAGGCAGGTGGACAGCACCTTACGTTTGGGGAACGCTCGCTCGTGTCCGTAATCTCGACTTGCTGACTATTCTTCGGAGGCCTACCACTCGCTGCCCTTCCTTGACTCGCCCGTCGCGCACACGTAGGATTCTGCCGGTGATCAACCAAACTATTTCCCTGTCGCATCGTCTAAAGTTCGGAGTTTCGAATAAGTCTCGGAGGATCTGCATGCCGCATTCATTTTTCCGTAGTAGAAGCGCCGCCGTCGTTCTCGCGGCCCTGTGCATTGCCCTAACCGCAACCGCGCATGCGCAAAGTTCACCCGGCCCGCAGCCCGTGCCGCTGCCTGCGCCCATCGCCGCGCCCGCCGACACGCCCTATCCCGGCACGATTTCGCTGCTCGTCAACGTCACCAATGTCTCCGATCGCATCCTGAATGTGCATGAAACCATCCCCATCAAAGGCCGCGACATCACGCTCCTCTACCCCGAGTGGCTCCCTGGCACCCACTCGCCCTCGGACCCAGCGGGCGAACTCGCCGGCCTGGTCGTGACGGCAAACGGCAAACGCATCGCGTGGGAGCGCGACCGCGTCAACATGTACGCCTTCCATCTCGAAGCCCCAAAGGATGCAACCACGCTGGACGTAAATTTCCAGTTCCTGGCCCCAATGGATCCCAAGCGAGGCCGCATTTCTGAGAAGTTCGCCGACGTTACCTGGAACAGCGGTCTCCTCTATCCGGCGGGATATTTCTCGCGCGACATAAAATTCGAAACTACTATCCGCCTGCCCGAAGCCTGGCAATTCGCCTGCGCTCTCGAGGTGAAATCGCAGAACGGCAACCTGATTCAGTTCAAAGACACAACGCTGAATACGCTGATCGATTCGCCGCTGTATGCCGGCGCCCACTTCAAGCGCGTAGACCTCTCCACTGGGCCGGACAATCAAGTCTTCCTCGATGTCTTCGCCGACAAACCTGCCGATCTCGAGATCACTCCCGAAGAACTGCAATACCACAAGAACCTTGTCATCGAGGCGCAAAAGCTTTTCCATTCGCACCACTACGATCATTATGATTTTCTCTTTTCCGTCAGCGATATAGTCAGCGGCAAAGGCCTGGAGCACCACCAATCGAGCGAAGACGGTTCTCGCGCCAATTACTTTACCGACTGGAGCGCGGGAGTTGGCGGCCGCGCTCTGCTGCCCCACGAATACACTCACTCCTGGAACGGCAAATTCCGCCGTCCCGCCGATCTGTGGACTCCCAACTACAACGTGCCCATGCGCAACGACCTGCTATGGGTGTATGAGGGCTTGACCGACTATTACGGCAACGTCCTCACCGCGCGATCCGGCATGCGCACTCCCGAGCAGGCTCGCGATGTGTGGGCACAAATCGCCGCGAACTTCGAAATCAGCCCCGGACGCACTTGGCGCTCGCTGCAAGACACCACCAACGAGCCCATCGTCTCCTCTCACGGAGCCGTCCCTCAGGCCTGGCCAAGCTGGCAGCGTGGGTACGATTACTATCCCGAGTCAGACCTGATCTGGCTCGATGCCGACACGAAAATCCGCGAACTAAGCGGCGGAAAGAAATCTCTCGACGATTTCGCCAAGCTCTTCTACGGCATCGACAACGGCAGCTACGTCACCGTCACCTATACGCTCGACGCCATCGTGAAGGCGTTGAACACCGTCCAGCCGTACGATTGGGCAGGATTCCTGCGCAGCCGCGTTTACGAAGTCAACCCAGCCGTTCCCGAGAACGGCTTCACCCAGGGCGGCTATCGGCTCGTCTACAACGACCACGAACCGGAGTGGGGGAAGAAAGCAGAAGCCATGCGCGGAGTGAGCTTCGCTACCTCGCTCGGCTTCTCGGTAAGAGGCGAGATGGGAGGCGGCGGCCCTGAATCGCATGGCAGCCTCGGACAGGTTGTGTGGGACGGTCTCGCCTTCAAAGCCGGCATCACTCCGGATATGCAACTGCAAGCCGTCAACGATCAGAAATACACTCCCGCGGTTTTGCGCGATGCCATCCTGGCCGCAGAGAAAACGAAGGATCCGATCAAACTCTTGCTCAAGCGCGGCGACGAGTTTCTCACCGTCTCTCTGGACTACCACGGCAGACTGCGCTACCCGCACCTGGAGCGCGTCGAGTCAACTCCCGATCGCCTCGATGAGATACTCGCCCCCGCGAAATAGCACTTAGCTGCGCTACCGGAGCTGCCGCATCGGCATCGCGAATCGTTTTTATGCGAAACGTTTTTCAATTTTGTAGGCAACCCCGGCACGCCTACTTCATCTCATATTTTTCCAAATGCTTGACAGCCCTGTCCTCATGGAGCACAATCTGGCCATCCCCCGAATTTTTAGCTTCCCTGCAAGCGTTGCATGATCGTAACTGGTTTATGCCGAAACCCTCACCAGCCCTGCCTGTCCGTATTCGCAACTCAGAAAGATGGGAGGACACAATCTTCCCAGGGCCCCTATTTCAATCTGAGGAGTTTGTATGCAACGTAGCGCGCGCCCTCTCGCTCTGTTGTCATTGGTACTGCTTGGCCTTCTCATTGTTCCCTCGCATTTCACTCACAGTGTGAATGCCGATGCCAGCCGCAACTGCACATTTCAGAACGGACATTCCTGCCCACCACCTCCGCCTCCTCCGCCAACGCAGGGTGAATTCGGCGGTCCTCTTGCTGGACTCGATTCAGGCATCACTGCCTTGTTCAACGGTGGCTACGGAACATTCGTCACGAAGTGGGACCCCATCCGCGGTCTAGGGCCGGTGTTCACCGAATCGGGGTGCTTCACCTGCCACGGAGCGGGCATCGACGTACTCACCGGTACCGCCGGAGACACCAACACAATTACCGGAACCCGTTACGGCAAGTGGAATTCCGATGGCACATTCAACTATCTCGACGGCGCCGGAACCTTCCCGGAGAATGAAGGCGGACCCACCGTTCACGGCGCGTCCAACGCCACATTCGGCACTTTGCCGGGGTGCGACATAATGACGATCACCGCTTCACCCGGTGGTGCCGTCGAATCCGGCAGCACCGTTACCATCACCACCACCGCTACCCACGGCTTCAAAGTCGGCCAGATGGCGCAAGTCCTCGGCGTGCCAGTTTCCGGTTACAACGGCCAATTCCCCATCGTCAGCATTCCGTCGTCAACCACCTTCACCTATACCAACACGGTTACGGGTTTAGCCGATTCCGGCGGAGGGACGGCAAAAAATCTACCCCATGAAGTCGTTCCCGCCGACGCCACCGTGGTCAGCAATGTCCGCTCGCCCCAGTTGTTTGGACTCGGATTGATCGATAACATTCCCGACTCCGCCATCCTGGCGAACGTCGGGAACCCGGGAAACACATTCGGCATCAGCGGCATCGCCAACATGGTTTCCGACGAAAACGGCACGATCCGCCCCGGCAAGTTCGGGCAAAAACTCAGCAACGTAACTCTATTCCAGTTTACTTACAACGCCGAATTCAACGAATTGGGCATCACCAACAATGCTGGTCCCTTCGGCACGGCAAGTATGTTTTTCCCCAACGAGCATTTGCCCCAGGGCCTGCCCTATCCCAGCGCGTGCCAGCCAGACGCCAACTCTCCGCAGGATGTAAGCCAGGTGAACGCGCTCAAGATGACGCAATTCGAATCTCTGCTCGCGCCCATTCCGCCGCAGCCCTCCAACGGCTCCATCGCCGCTGGATTAGTCGTCTTCAACAACATCGGTTGCAGCGTCTGCCATATGGAAAGTTTCACCACCCAGGCCAACGTGAAATTGAAAACCACCACCGGAGGCGAGACGGCCGTCGTCCCCGCTCTCAGCAACGTGACTTTCACTCCCTACTCGGATTTCCTGCTCCACGATATGGGTGCGGGCGACTCCGGCGGCATTCCCTTCCAGCCGGAACAGACTGGTCAAGCCACGCTAACCATGTGGAGAACCGCACCGCTGTGGGGGCTGAACAATGCTCTAGCCAAGGCCGGAGGCCTGATGCACGACAATGGTTCAGCCACCATCACCGACGCCATCAACCGCCACGGCGGAGAAGCCGCGACCGTGATCCAAAACTTCCAGGCTCTCGACTCGACCGACTGTCGAACCTGATGGCCTTCCTCGGCTCCTTGTGATTTCTTTCCGGGGCGTGGGTGACCACGCCCCAATTCAATTCTCTGTGTTTGCTGACTCGGTTGTTCCCGGGATGCGCACTTTGGCGGGCCTTCACCGCACCATGTGTTGCCAGTTGAGAACCAGGTTCTGCGGGTATGCGATGCGCTGCCCGACCGGGCGCGTGGCCAGGATCCGTTTTCCGTCGTCCAGAATAGAAATCAGATCCATCTCCTGCGGGATGTTCATTAGCTCTTTGGGCGCGGAAAACTCCGGCTTGTTCCCATCGATGCGCACTTCCACCGAATAAATCTTGCCGCTTTGGCGGTAGTACAATCTCCTGCCGTCGGCTGACCAATCCTCCACGCTTACATCAAACAGCACATCAACCCCGCCGCTGGAAACTTGCCACTTGGAACCGCCGCCCGGAAACGGCGTTACATAAAGCTCGTTCTGCCCGTTTTCATTGGAGGTGTAGGCCAGCCACTTGTCATCGGGAGAGAGCTTCGGATTGCTCTCGTCGTACGCACTGTTGAGGATAGGCACCAGCTTGCGATCGCCGGCGAGGTCCACGGAGTAGATATCGTAGCTGGTCTTGGGATCCTGTACGCGGGAGAAAATATAGCGCCCATCCCTGGACTGGCTTTGGACGGCGTTGCTGCCATCCCGTTCCGAGAGCTTTTCCTCATTCCCGGATGAGACCAGCGAACGCATCGTGAGCACGGAATCGCCCGCGCCTTCGGTGGTGGTCGCCAGAGTCTTTCCGTCCGCCGACACGATCCCTCTTACGAAATTCGGTGAATCGGGCGTGAGCCGCGTTATCGTCTTACGCTCGGTATCCGCCAGCCACAGACTGTTCCCAGTGCCGTCTGTGTTGTTGCGGATCAGCACGGCCAGATGACCGCCGGGGGTCATGTTTCCACCAATGTAAGGACCCGGCTCGCCCCAGTGCTCCAGTTCCTTCCCGGTTCCGTCCAACCACACCAGCTCACGACTCTGAACCGAGCTTTGGCGGTACACCAGCACATTCTGCGCTACCGAAAAATATCCGACCTTGCGCGAGTCGTAATACTCGATGGATTCTGCGATGGGCACGGGCTTGCCCTGGAAGCGCAGCCCCGCCGCATCAAACGCCTGCCCCATCAACGTCCCGTCTTTTACATAAAAAAGGTAGCCGCTGCTAAAGGCGACGTTGGAGCCGAAGGGCAAGAGCGCTTTGGGTTCGCCTCCGTCGAGCGATCCTGAATACACGTTTCCGCGGCTGTCTTTTCCCGACCAATTTACGAAGAGAAAGTGCTTGCCGTCGGGCAGAAAGTACGGGTTGCGGCTGGTGAATTGCGCATCGTCTTTGTTTCCTGCGGTCGCTGCCACAGGCGTCCCGCCGTCTTCCGAGACGCGTTCGAGTGGACCAAAAGCATTGGGCGCGAACACGATCGTGCCTTGCGCGTTCCAGGCGCCGCCGCGTCCTTCGGGCGCGTCACACAGCGCCTGCACGGGTCCGCCCGCGGCGGCGATCTTTCTCAGTTTGCCGCTGGAGAAAAATCCCACATACTTTCCATCCGGCGACCAGAAAGGAAAGATGCCTTCCTCTGTGCCTTCCAGCATCTCCGCCTTCCCCGCACTCAGACGCTGCACAAAGATGGCGCTTTTGCCGTCCTTCAGCGCAACGAACGCGACCTGCTGCCCATCCGGCGACAGGGCCGGAGCCCCCTTCATAACAGAATCGAAATCAAAGCCCGCCGGCCGGTCGATCTGGGCACGCACCAGTTCTTGCGCCGAAGTCAGCCTCCGGGCATACATTGCCACCAGCACCACCGCGGCAACAGCCAAAAGCCAACCCAGGCCCGTCGCGGCCGCCAGAATCTTTTGCCGATTCTTTTTCTGCGCCACCACTACTGCCGGAGCCCCCACCTGGCTTCCACCCGCCGTGATCCACTGCAACTGCAACTTGAGATCGTGCGCGCTCTGGAAACGTTGATCCGGATCTTTCGCCAGGCAGGTGCGCACCAGGTGTTCCAACGCCGGAGGCGTAAGCGGCTGCACCGCCGAGATGGGATCGGGATCTTTTTCCAGCACCGCGCTCGCCACCGAAAGCTGGCTCTTGCCTTCGAAAGCGCGCTTACCCGTCAGCATCTCGTACAGCACGGCCCCAAAAGCAAAAATGTCGCTGCGCGCATCGGCTTCTTTCCCTTGCACCTGCTCCGGACTCATGTATTGCACCGTGCCCACAATCGTTCCGGCCAGCGTGATCGGAGACGCCAGACTGGCAACCGTGGCCACCGCAGAGAACGCGGGCGCAGCCGATTGACTGCCCGCTCCAAATACTTGTTTGGCAAGTCCGAAGTCCATCAGCTTAGCCCCGCCCTTGGTCAGCATCACGTTGGCGGGCTTCAGGTCGCGGTGGACGATGCCACCGCGGTGCGCTTTGTCGAGCGCGTCGGCGATTTCGATTCCAATGCGCAGAGTTTCCTCGGGCGTCATCGGCTTGCGCATCAGGCGCGCAGCCAACGTTTCACCCTCCAGATACTCCATTACCAGAAAATCCACGCCATCCTGCCGGCCAACGTCGTAGAGCACGCAGATGTGAGGATGTTGCAGGCCGGAGATGGCTTTCGCCTCGCGCTCGAAGCGGGCGCGCAAGTCCAGATTCTCACTCAAGTGCGAGGGCAGCACCTTGATCGCAACCTCGCGCTCGAGCCGCGAATCCCGCGCGCGATACACTTCGCCCATTCCGCCAGCACCCAGCGGGGCGACAATTTCGTAAGGACCAAGTTTTGTACCGGCAGCCAGAGCCATAGGTGCGCGTAATTATAGACTGTGCAGAGCGTGCCACGGGAACGCCGGAGTACACACTGTTGAAGGCAGGGCATTCCGGACTTTGACTTTAAAGGGCGAATCGCGAAAGCCTTAAAGTCTTGTCATTCCGACGCGCGCGAAGCGAGGCAGGAAGAACCTACTTCCTGCCGCGCCGGAACTGCAACGTCTGGCCCGCGCCCTGGGCGCGTCAAAGGGGAGGGATTCTGCAGAGGTCACGAACAGAGCCGTAGCCCGCGCTCGTCAAGGCCCCGGGTAGTGCAAAAGCCGGAGCAGACCCCCTACACCTAACTAAGAACCGCCCGGCGCGGGCCAATGAGTGCAATCGCGATTTATCGCCAACTACTGTTCCTCTCCGGGATGAAAGTACTTGTAAACGGGTGATCCCTTGGGTGCCCAAGTCCTGGCCTTCTCCAACCACGCATTGCGATTCGCAGTATCACCCAATGCACCATAAGCCGAACCTAGGTTCATCGCCAATTCGCTCTTCTCTGCCATTTGAGATTCTGAGTCGCCACAGAGCGCGACACACGCTTGATGTTGCCCAATGGCTTCCTTGTAGTTTTTCAGATTGAGGTAGGCGAAGGCTATTTCCCGGCACAGCAACTCATCCTTGGGATGCTTGGCGAAATCACTCTTTGCAACGCGAATCGCATCCTCCGGTCGCCCAACCGCGTTGTACGCATACGTAAGCTCAAAAACGACTCGTGGCGCGTCGGGCCGTTCCTTATAAGCGGATTCGAGAAAACCGAGCGCTCGTTGGGAGTCTCCAATGCCGTTGTAGAAAAATCCCCAATTGACCTTGTGGGTTACTGGATCTGCCTTACCTTCGTAGTACTTCATCCAGTCCGGTCTTTGCGGCAGTTGGAGCTGTGTTAGAGCGCGGGTTGGAAGCAGCGCCGCAATGCCATTCTGATCCAAACGAATCTTCAGACTGGCCTTGTCCGGAGGGATTGGGTTAGGTGCGGCATGATAGTTGCCACCGGCATCAATGGTGAAGATTCCAAAATAATGCAGCGTGAATCCAGCTTGCGGGTCGATGTAGACAAAGCCGTAAGTGTAGTCAGCCGCCTCCGGCTTGTGATACAGAGCCACCCATCGGTTTTCGCAATCGGACATGTGAACGTCGTAACCGAGACCTGCGATTTTTTCCTTTGGATCGTCAGCAATATCTCCAACATTGCTGCGCTTAACCGCAGTGAGAAGCTCGGAGGTTATCCGTTTTGCGACAGCAGCGGTTTGTGCGTCAACCTCCTTTTTGGAGGACTCCTGTGCAGCGGCGAAAGATGAAACCGTTAGGCAAACTACTAAGATCCAGACTCGGCGCATTTTGCGGCACCTCTCGTGGGTCTCATTCTACGATTCACGCTAACTGTTGTGAACAGGCCATGTCACAAGCTTGCGCGGTCTATTTGCCCCGTGGGGATTTTGAGTAAAATAGGGATGTTACGTCATCGCAGCTTGTTTGGAGCCCCACCAACCGAGGCCCTTGCCTGATGCGCTGCTATCCAGTCAATAACCGGGTGAATCACGCTGCCGATGATGACGAGGAGTGTTCAGCGCCACTGAAACTCGTTCAGAGTCAGCGCTGTTTATTCTCATAGACTGATGAAGAAGAAAACCTTTGTTCGCCTCTCGGGCATCGTAGCTCAACGAGAATCGTGAATACGGAAGGAAAAAAGATGAAAACGATTGTTTCAGCCGTTTGCTGTGTCGCTCTGGGTTGCGTCCTAGTCTTTGCGAAAAGTTCAGCCCCCGCCATGACCGACCAACAGTTTGTGGATTTCGCCGCGCAAACCGACATGCTGGAGGCCAATTTAGGACAGTTGGCCGCTACCCAGGCGTCTTCACAAGGCGTTAAGGATTACGCTCAGATGCTTGTCACTGATCACACTGGCGATTACACACAGCTGGGCATGGTAGCCAGTAAGGACAATCTCGTGGTTCCGAAAGGCCTCGATGCAGCCCACGACAAGATGATTGCTCCGTTCAAGAGCCTTAAAGGCCCAGCCTTCGATCACCGCTACATTCAGGAGATGATTGCAGGACATACCAAGGGTATACAGATTTACACGAAAGAAGCGGCGGATGCGCAAAGTGCCGATCTGAAGGCTTACGCGAACCAGACGCTGCCAACACTTCAGAAGCACCTCGATGGCGCTAAGAATCTTGCGAAGGCTAAGCCGTCTTCAAAAAGCATGTAGCGGGAGCGAAGAAGCTAACTAAGAACGTCGAACACTCTTCTACCCGATAGACTCTCAAGGACCGGAAACAAATCTCTGGATTCCTGGATGAGCCTATTTCGGTGGTTCAGCCGGTGGGCGGGCCGACGTGTGACTACTTCGACAGAAGAGTTCAACGCTTTAAGGTCTGCCGTGGCTGTTGTGCAGGTCGCCGTCGTAATCAGCGATCACACTCATTGACCGCATCGCGTCCGCGAAAATGTCCCTTTACGCGCCGACCCTCGCGGAACTCCCGCGCCCCGTCGCCCCCTCGCCCTGCCATTTCCGCCCCAGCCCTTCGAGCTGAGCCAGCACTTTCTCAATATCTTTCATGCGGTCGGTAATCCCGTAAGTCACCGCCGGCGGAATTGTCTGTTCGTAGTGCCGGAACACAAACTCCGCGCCCTCCAGCGTCCGCAGCCGCTCCGTCAGCACGCGCGACGAAATCCCCTCCACCTGCCGCCGGAGCACCCCAAAGCGCATGGGCCCGTTGTGGCTCAAAGCCCAAAGAATGTGCAGCGTCCAGGGCCGCGCAAGCAGCTCCAGCATCCCTCCGATGGCGCAGGGAGAAGGAGATCGACCAGATCGCCGAGGAGTCATATGGATACTAACTTACTATAAAGTGCCTGCTGTGTAAAGAGCCAATGGTTATTTATTGTAACCAACTCCAGGATCGTGTCATCCGATGCAGTTGAGCAAGGAGAATGTCCATGAAACTGCTTCGCATCGATTCCAGCGCCCGCCGCAACTCCGTGTCGCGGCAACTCACCGCCAGGTTTGTCGAAACCTGGAAAAAAGAAAACCCCGCCGGAGAAGTAATCGAGCGCGACCTGGCCAAGACCGATCTGCCCTCGATTACCGACGAGTGGACTCTAGCCGCCTATTCCGACCCGGCAACTTTAACGCCCGCCCAGCGCGAAACTCTCTCCGTCTCAGAGACTCTGATCGAAGAGTTGCTGGCCGCCGACACCATCGTAATCGGCGCGCCCATGTACAACTTCACGGTTTCCGCGCCTTTGAAAGCGTGGATTGATCAGATCGTCCGCGTCGGCCGCACGGTGTTCTACGGACCGAACGGTCCCGATGGCGTTCTGAAGGGGAAGAAGGTCGTTGTTCTAACGTCGCGTGGAGGTGCTTATCGTCCCAGCACTCCGACCGCGCAATACGACCACCAAGAGCCCTATTTGCGGCACATCCTGGGTTTCATCGGTCTGACCGACGTGACTTTCATCCACGCCGAAAACCAGAAACCCGGAGACCTCGCGGAACCTTCGCGCGCAGCCGCCATCGCGCAGATTCAGCAGGCCGCCGCCCAGCAGCGCGAGGCAAGCGCAGCACAATAACTTTTGTTCCAGCACGCTCACGTGGAGCATCCAAAACCGAAGCGCCCGGCGAGTCAGGCTGATCAAGGAGACTAAGGAGATACATCATGGCCAACACCTCAACATTATCCCCAAGTTCACCATCAGGAAGCTCGCAATCGCGGGGTCTTCCTCGGGAAGTAGCTGCGCCGGTCGTCCTGTTTGGACGGCTGTTATTCGGTTTGATCTTCGTGATGGCAGGCCCGACCCTCTTCGCCGGGCAGACCATCGCCTACGCGGCGTCGCAAGGCGTGCCGCTGGCCTCGATCGCCGTCCCGCTGTCGGGTGTGATCGCGCTCGCCGGAGGCCTCTCGATCCTCGCCGGCTATCGGGCCAAAATCGGTGCGTGGCTGATCGTGCTGTTTCTGGCCGGCGTCACCCCCATGATGCACAAGTTCTGGGCCGTGACGGACCCTATGCTGCATCAGATTCAGTTCGCCATGTTCCTGAAGAATCTGTCGATGATGGGCGGCGCGCTGCTCATCTCGCAATTCGGCGCAGGCCCGTGGAGCCTCGACGCGCGCCGGAAATAAACGCTTGATTTTGGTTGACCGCAGCGTTCAATAAAGAAAAAGCCGCCCTTGCGGGCGGGCTCTTCAGATCGACAAGCTTGAATCTAAGCGGCGGTTTCTTCTGACACTGGCGGTTGAAACGGCTCGTCGTAGCTGCCACCGTAGATCGACGGCACCTTCGATCCCATAGGACGCAGGTAGGTCGCCAGTTCGCCGCGATGGTGAATGCTGTGGTTGTTGAGGAATCCCAGATACAGAACCGCTGGCAGATTGAACACGTTGAAGAAGTTGACGGGCGTCATCAACTGCTCCGGCGTCATCGCGGCTACGCGAGCCGCGCCGCGCTTCATGTTCTCGTCGTACCACGCCACTATCTCGTCCGAGGTTTCCGGCTTGTGCTCGGGCGTTTCCATGTTGAACTTCAGGTCGGCAATGCCATCCAGAAACTGAATGTCGCTGTTGGCGATGTGCCACGCCAGCTCTCTGGCAGTGCGGGCGTTGGGATCGGGGCGGTAGCTCGAAGCCGCATCGGGGACGGCCGCGATTACTTTCTTGGTGATTTCGGCTTCGCGCACGATGCCATCGAGCGTCATGGCGCAGTAGCCTTGGGCAAATTCCGGGGACATACCTTGGGACATTGGTTTTCTCCTGAGTGAATTCGGTCTGGGAGTAACGAGGCCGAGAGGCGCGCAGGGTGCGCCTCTCGGGCTGATTGATCCGAACGGATTATACGCCGACGGGCTGCTTGCTGCGCACCGGCACGGGCGTGAGCCAGCCGTGGCGGTCGGCTTTTTCGCCGCGCACGACGGCGTAGAACTCTTTCTGGACCGCCTTGGTGATGGGGCCAATTCCGCCCTTGCCCACTTTGATCTTGTCCACAGTGCGGATCGGCGTGATCTCGGCCGCCGTTCCGGTGAAGAAAGCTTCGTCGGCGATGTAGAGCATCTCGCGCGGGATCATCTGCTCGACGATGGTGATGCCCAGGTCGCGCGCGATCTGCAGCGTGGAATCGCGGGTGATGCCGGGCAGCACCGAGTTGCCCAGCGGCGCTGTGATCAGCTTATCGCGATGCACGACGAACACGTTCTCGCCCGAGCCCTCGCTGACAAAGCCGTTCACGTCGAGGGCAATGCCCTCGGCGAAGCCGTTGACGATGGCTTCCATCTTAATGAGCTGCGAGTTCATGTAGTTCGCGCCCGACTTTGCCATCGCGGGCAAAGTGTTGGGCGCGATGCGCGTCCACGAGGAGACGCAGGCGTCGCAGCCATCGTTTTCGCCGCCGAGATATTTTCCCCACGGATAATTGATGATGTAAACCTCGGTGGGCGAGTTGAAGGGATTGACTCCGGCCTCGCCATAGCCGCGGAGAATGATGGGCCGCACATAGCATGGCCACACGCCGTTGCTGCCGACGGTTTCGAGCATGGCCTTGACCAGTTCGTCGCGGGTGTAGTCGAGGTCGATGCGGTAGACCTTGGCCGAATTGAGCAGGCGCTCGATGTGCTCGTAGGCGCGGAAGATGGCGGGGCCCGAGGGCGGGGCGTAGCAGCGGATCCCCTCGAAGACCGAGGAGCCGTAGTGGACCACGTGGGACATCACGTGAATCGTGGCGTCATCCCAGGGGATGAGCTTGCCATTGTGCCAGATGCTTTCCGACTTCTGAATCGCCATGCGGACTCCTTCGGCTGCGGGTTTTGATTCGCCAGTTGCGGTCTCTATTCTGTAACGAGGCTGAATCCTTCCTCTGGCACTGCAAGGGGCGGAGGCGCGAAAACGCAACCCACGTTAGAGGACATTATAGCCGAGACGCTCTTACCAGACAGTCTCCACAACCTTGGACCGCCGGATGCGCATGTCTGCCGTCACCAGCGCCATGCCCTCGACCATCGCAGTCGCGGCAATCAAGCGATCCGCCGGATCTTTGGGGAATTCATCTGGCAGGCGCACGGCCAGGGCCGCAATCTCCGGCGTGACCGGCCTGAGAATGACCCGCGCTACCAGCTCACGAACAAAAGATTCCACGCTCACCACGACCGCGATTCGGCCGTGCTCCGCCAGCCATGCCAGCTCCCATACTGTGATAGTTGCAACCGCAATCCCCGTGTTATGTCGCTCCTGCTCCCGCCTGGCTTCGCGAATGGCTTCGTGGGCGCGCTTCGAGAGCCGCTTGGAATCGTTTGCCATCCAGAAAAGGACGTGAGTGTCCAGCAGGATCACTTGTTCTCCCAATCCTCGGGCGGAGTGACGGGGCCAACGATATCGCCAACTGCCTTCGCCTTTCCCGCCATGTAGTCAAAAATATCATCCACGTTGTTTTTGGCGGGGACGAGCTTGACCACGGGCTTGCCGTGCTTGGTGATCAAGACCGGCTCGCCGCTGTGCTGGACCTGGTCCATAATCGCCAGGCACTGCGCCTTGAAGTGGCCTGCGGGAATCTGTTTCATGGTATGGTCATAATATTATGACTATGGACAGAATTGCAAGAAAAAGTTGATAAGGATGCGAGCCAAACGCGCGATTTGTTCGCCCGCAAAAAACGCGGGCGATTCGCGCGGCTCGCCCAGATCCTTCACTGCGCAAAGAACGCTTGTTCAGGATGACAATTCATCCTGAGCGCCGGCTGGCGGCGGTGCGGGCTGCGGGGGCGGGCTTGGCCTTGGCCGGCGGCTTGGGGTTGGCGGGATCGAGGGCGGCGGCGGGGGGGTTGGGCGGCGGGGGTGGGGTGATGCGGACGAGCTTGGGGCGCGGGATTCGCTGGAGCGCGCCGGCCTGATGGAGTGCGGGGGCGGGCGGCTCCTGCACGGCGGGAGCGGCGGGATAATCGGGGATTTCGCGGACCATATGCTGGCCGTGAACGCTGTAGTGGACGCGGGGTGCATTTCTTGAAGCTATTTGCAGAGCGCGCAGGATTAGCTGGGCGCGTTTGAGGTCGATGGTGTTGCGAACCAGGGCGTTGATGATCTCCATGAGCGAGGCCTGGATGGATTCTTCGTCCTCGATTTGGGCGATGGGATGGAGACGGGACTTGGGGGGCGTGGCCACGCCGCGGATCAGGCGCTGATGGAAATAGCAGAAGACTTCGCCGCGGAGGGCGGGGGAGCCGCAACGGACGCCGTTGACCTTGATGTGGGTGCAGACGCGGGTGTTCTTATTGAGCGACATGGGGTTTGAACCTTTCGGATCTGGATTGAAAAAAATTTCGGATCGAGTTGGTAAATTGTTGATTTGGTTGGAGTTATTGGCGAGGAGATCGAGGCTATCCGCGCAAAATCTTGATAACCAAGAGTTTGTACGGAAAATATTCAAAAGATGGGACTTAGCTACGGCTTGCAGGGCTGGGCTGAGGCTGGCGATGTATTCCTGGAGGCTTTGGCTTTGAGTGGGCATACTGCTTGTAGTTTAAAGGAGGGGGTCAAGGTTGGATGTCACATGGGGGCTGTGGAAAAAGTTGGGGTGGGGAGGCAAGTGTCTGATCGGCCGTAAAGCGTCGTGAGGAAGTCCGCGTTCTTAAATTAGGACTTTAGCGGCACGGCTGAGGCCGGTGCCCTCCCTGAGCCTTGCCGAACGCGCTGCGGCCCGATACACCTGGGCCGCTTGGACGGGCGAGGGCGCCCGTCCCCACACGGGCCGTGGTGGGCCGCATGGACCCTTCGGCTTCGCTCAGGGCAGGACCGCGAGAGCGGCTGTTCCCACACGAGTCGTGGTGGTAGCCGCGTCTAAGTTTGGCGGCGCGGTCCACGCAGATGAGGCTCGGGTTCCTTGCTGGCGCGGCGTCCCAAGAAACTTTGGCTTACAATTAGCGGAGCAGATCTTAAGAGAAGGATGGCTAACATTATGACCGACCGAATTTTGCGCAAACTGGATTTCAGCGGAAAATTATTGCTCGGCACCGCGGGTGTGCTGGCCATTGCCGCGCCCATCTTCATTGGCCTGGCGAATCCGACGCCGACGCAGGCTCAGTCGCGAGAGGACGCGGCCAACGCGCCCGCCTTTGCCGACGTCTCCATCAAACCCAGTGACGCCTCGGTCACGCAACCGATGATCCGGTTTATGTACGGCCCGGCCGGTCTCACGGGCAACAACATCACGCTGCAACGTCTGATTCAAGACGCCTACGGGGTGCAGGCATCGCAGATTTCAGGCGCGCCCGACTGGCTCAGCTCTGAAAAGTTTGACATTCAGGCAAAATTGCCGCAATCCGCGGTTGACGAGCATCCGGATCCCGCGCAGAGTTGGTCGCAGCGCAAGCTGATGATGCGCTCGCTGCTGGCGGAGCGCTTCAAACTTGTGGTGCACAGCGAGACGAAAAATCTTCCAGTGTATGCACTCACCGTGGCGGAAAGTGGTTTCAAACTGCAGCCAGTTAAGGCCGACGACAGTTCTTCCTCGGGCATGAAAACCCCCGAGGGCCTCTTTGTAGGACGCGGAAACATGATGATGGGGAAAGGCATGGTGACTGGGCAGGCGCTTCCTGTGGCAGATCTGGCGCACTTGTTGTCGGAGCAACTCGGCCGCCCCGTTCTGGATAAGACCGGACTCACCGGCAAGTATGATTTCTCTTTGCAGTGGGCGGCAGCGGGGAACGAGCTTTCGGCGCTTGCGGCGGGTGAATCCGGCTCTGGCGCCGCTTCATCCGCATCTCAACCCGCAGCTTCCGGCCCTTCTCTCTTCGAGGCGCTGCAGCAGCAACTGGGCCTGAAGCTGGAACCGCAGCAGAGCCCGATGGAGACGCTGGTGATCGATCATGTCGAGCAGTTGGCGGAAAATTAGGTAATGGGTCGGTGTGCAAAGCACGATCCCGGCGCGGCTGAAGCCGCGCCCTTTCAAAACGAATTCATGTTTCAGACCGGGCAGTTGCGAACGGGCCGTCCGAACAAAAAAAGCGCCGGAATAATCCGGCGCCGAGAGGACTCGCGAGATGCGGTCTAGCGAGTACCTACCAGAAAATTTATTTGCTCTCCGCGATGGGGCTGGCGCCTAAATCGCGGCGGCCGTTGACCGCAGTGCGCGCCGCGCGCGCGGCGGGCATGTTGGCGGCAGCGGCTCCGTAGCGCTCGAGCAAAACCGGAGCCATGGTGTTCTCCGCTTCCTTCACGAAGATCATCTGATTCTCGGAAGCCATATCGACGCGGACGAAATCTCCCAGCTTTACCTGTCCGGTTGCCACCAGGTTGGCCAGCGGGAAAACCAGATTGCGCTCGATGGCGCGCTTCAGGTGGCGCGCGCCGTAACGCGGATCGGTGCCTTCCTTCAGCAGAAAAGTTTTCGCGTCGGGCGAGCAATTGAAGACAAACTGATTGGTGCCCGCAGCCATGAGGACGCGCTGCTGCACCATGCCCAGTTCGATCTCGAGAATCTGCGCCAGGTGCTCGTCGCGCAAAGTCTTGAAGACGACCGTCTTGTCGATGCGGTTCATGAACTCGGGCGTAAACTTGCGGCGGGCGGCTTCGACCGCGGTGCGCTGAATCTTGTCGTCGAAGTTGTTGTCGACTTCGACCGCTTTAGGGGCAAAGCCGAATCCGCCGTCGATGAGATTCGTCATCTCGCTGGCGCCCAGGTTCGAGGTAAGAATGATGATGCACTGCGAAAGATCTACGCGGCGATTGTCGCCCAGCGTGAGCGTGGCCTTGTCGAGAATTCCGAGCAGCAGCTGCCACAGCGAATCGCTGGCTTTTTCGATTTCGTCGAACAGCAGAATCGAGAGCTTCAGTTTTTCCGTGAACCACTGGTTCAAGGCTTCCTGCGTGAGCAGGGGATGGGTCTCGCGATGTCCCAGGTATCCCGGAGGCGAGCCGATGAGCTTGGCAATTTCGTGAGAGTGCTGGAACTCCGCGCAATCGATTTTGATGCAGGCGTGGGCGTCTCCGAACAAAGCCTCGGCCATGGCTTCCACCACGCGAGTCTTGCCTGAGCCGGTGGGGCCAAGGAAAAGGAGGTTGCCCACGGGACGCCCTGGAGCGTTCAGGCCGGCCAGAAACATCTGGTAGATTTCGGCGACCTTTTCGATCGCCTGGTCCTGACCTACGATGCGGCGGCGCAGTGCGGTTTCAAACTCTCCGGCATCGGCGCTGCGGCGGTTCGGATCGAGCACGGTTGCGAGATTCGGTCTCATAGAGTGGCGTTCTTTCCTGTCGTCTTTCCTAATCGGCCGTATTCTCGGCCTTTGTTTTTTCCCGGACTCTCTTTCTCTCGGGAGTCTCCAGGCCTTTCGACTCCATCTGTTCCCGAGTGACAAAATCTGTCACCTGGAACCAAGCCGCCAAGCCGGACCCCCAAGTCCGGAGTTACCTTGGAATAAGCAAGCGACTGGCCACGGCCAACGATGGACGCTCCAACCAAAAACCCTGTATCTGGCTGGATTTAGATGGCCGGCGACGATCTTAGAACAACCCCGGTGGAAAGTTAAGAGGAAGGAAGAGAAATACTTTGCGCAAGGAGGAAACGGCGGTTCCTGAGCACGAAGCACCAACGGCCAAGAACAAGCGGGCGAGAACCAGGGGGGATGACCGGCAGTAACTAGCCGCCGTAATCAGCGCGAGATAAATTTCAGACAGGGTAGGTTCTTGGAGGAACTTTGCGCCGACAATCGGTTCTGACGATTGCAGCCGTCTCGGGTGTTTTATTTGCCGCCGCAGCCATGCGCCTGAGCCCGCGGCTGGGTTCAGCTTTCGCGGCGCAAGCGCAGGGCGCGCCCTCAGTAATTACGGCAGCGCCGGAAAACGCGCGACTGCATGCGGCCAAGGCGAGTGTTTCCGCCAGCAAGCGCACAGACGTTGCGCAACCGGCGTCCTCGCTTTCTGCCGGTCTTTCTGCTGCTGCGGGAACCGAACTCTATACGGCGAAGCGCGGCGAAAGCATTCCCGCCATTGCGCACCAATATTTAAAGCACACTTCTTACCTCACATCCTCCGAACTGGCCGGAGCCATTCGCCAAAGCAACGGGCGCGGCTCCAGCAATATTCTTAAAGCCGGAGAGCAAATCACTATACCCGGAATTCTTCCTGCGCCGATCGTCGAGAAGACGATTGCCGTCCCCAAAGATTTCGAAGTTCGCGCCGTTTATTTAACTGGAGTGATGGCGGCAAGCGACCACGGCATTCGCATCATCCGGCACTGGCGCGAAGTGGGAGGAAACGCGGTCGTGTTCGATATCAAAGACAGCGACGGGAGCGTGAACATTGCTTTCGATCATCCGCTGCTGGGCAAACACCAGGTTTACATCCACGACCTGCCGAAGTTTGTACACTTCCTGCACACCGAGAACATGCACGCTATCGCCCGGATCGCCATCTTCCGCGACGAGCGCATGGTGGTTGAGCATCCCGAACTAGCGGTGCGGTCGAAGAAAACGGGGCAGCCCTGGCGCGAGAACGGCAAGCTGGTGTGGACCGACCCCTCGCAACCCAAAGTTCAGGACTACGACATTGCGCTGGCTAAATTTGTAGCGCAATCGGGGGCTGACGAAATTCAATTTGACTATGTGCGCTTTCCGGCCGAGGGGGATCAGAAGGATGCGAGCTTTGTGTACCAAGGTGAGCACAAGGACGATAAATACCAGCGGTCCGATGTAATCACAGCGTTCCTGAAAAAAGCGTATGCCGAACTTCATCCTACCGGCGTTCTGCTTTCGCTGGACGTTTTCGGAGTGATGGCGTGGCAGCGGCCGGTCGATCTGGCGCACACGGGACAAGACATCGTTGGGATCGCGAAATACTGCGACGTGCTTTCGCCCATGATCTATCCCTCGCATTTCTTCGGCATGGATAACATTGCGCACCCCGGCGATGCGCCGGAGCACTTCATCGGAGAATCGATGGAGCGCTTCGAGTTGATCACGCAAGGCAGCGGAGTGGTCATCCGGCCGTGGCTGCAAGCCTTCCACTGGCGGACCAAGACCTACTCGGAAGACTACATCAAGGTGCAAGTTGCGACGGCGAAAGAAAAAGGCGGCATCGGCTTCTTGTTCTGGAACGCGGCCAACGACTACTCGAAGCCCTACGCAGCCATGCCAGAAATGAAAGCCGCCAATGCCAAAGAAAAGGACAAGTTCTTCCGCGGCGACGAACTGCGCGGGGCAACCGAAAAAGCCAGCCTGATGCCCGATGCAAAACCAACCCAGCTCATTCCTATTTACTGAACTACGCCCGCACTGAAGCGAATCAAAGAGGCTCCAACCTGGAGTGTTCCGGCTCACTGACTTTGCTGCTGCGCTATGTTATGGTTCGCGGTCGGAGCGCTCCAGGACCGGTGAGGAGGGAGTTATGCTGGGAGGGCTGCTGTTTGTGGTGTGCATCATCTTGCAGTTTCATTATCACGAAGCCATTCCATGGTACATCTGGGTGCTGGCATTGCTGGCACAGTTGGTTGCGTTCGGCGAGCCGGCGATGAGATCTGCGGTGAAGAAAAGTTGAGGGTGGGGGTGCGCAGGACTGGGTGGAACGAAAGGTGAATTCTTGCCGTATCAGCTATGGAGGGACGGTCCATGAAAACGCTAAAAGTCTCTTTGATCGCTTCATTGATAGGAACTGCGGTGGGGTTGGGGACGTGGGGGCTTGGCGCCGGGGAAAAGATGTGGCCGGCTCATCCGCAGATGGCCTGCTTTCTGCTGACGCTGGTTACGACCATCGTGATACAGATTGCATGGCCGCGGCTGATGGAGACGAATTCGCGGTAGGGGTTGGGATGGGACGAGCGTGGTGTAGTGATGCAGTTTGACAAGGAAGCGAGCCAAACGCGCGATTGATGAGTCGCAAAGAACGCGACCCGTCGCGCGGCTCGCCCAGATCCTTCACTGCGCAATCCTTCACTGCGCAAAGAACGCTTGTTCAGGATGACAATCGAACTGCACCACTGGCGGGCGTGATTCTGGCTTGACGGTTTTTGTAGTAATCACTACCATCGAGCCGACGATTATGAGCCAGGATCAGTTGGTCGGCGAGTCGCTTCTCCACTACAAGATTCTTCGCAAGCTGGGCGCGGGCGGCATGGGCGTGGTTTATGAAGCTGCGGATTCGCAGCTGGGCCGGCGCGTGGCGCTGAAATTTCTTCCGGCGGAAATGGCGCAGGACAGCCAGTTGCTGGAGCGGTTTCAGCGCGAGGCGCGGGCCGCTTCGGCGTTGAATCATCCGAATATCTGCACGATTCACTCCATCGAACAGCACGAGCGGCGGCACTTCATTGTGATGGAGCTGCTGGAGGGGGAAACGCTGGCGCAGAAGATGGGGCGGCAGCCGATGGAGATGGACAAGCTGCTGGGGCTGGGATTGCAGATGGCCGATGCGTTGGAATCGGCGCACGCCAAGGGGATTGTGCACCGCGACATTAAGCCGGCGAACATTTTTATTACCGAGCGCGGGCAGGTGAAGATTCTGGACTTCGGGCTGGCGAAGGTGAGCAGTGGCGAAAACGCTCGCGGAGGAGCGGCCGAGCAGGGTGAAACGCTGGGCTTTGGAGAACTGACTTCGCCGGGCTCAGTGGTGGGAACGGTTTCTTATATGTCGCCGGAGCAGGCGCGGGGACAATTCGTGGATGCGCGCACGGATATTTTCTCGACGGGGACGGTGCTTTACCAGATGGCGACGGGAACGCTGCCTTTTCAGGGAGACACTTCGGCGGTGATTTTTGACTCGATCCTGAATCGCGATCCTCGGCCGGCAGCGGAGTTGAATCCTGGGCTGCCAGCGGAGTTTGTACGCATCCTGGACAAGACGCTGGAGAAGGACCGGAATCTGCGCTGCCAGACGGCTACTGAGTTGAAGACAGACTTTATCCGGCTGAAGCGCGACCTGGAATCGAGCGCACGGCGGGCGAAGGCGAAGACGGAATCGGATTCGGGGGTGCAGAAGCCAGGGAAGAAATCTGTGGCGGTTTTGTATTTTGAAAATTTGAGCGGCCAGAAAGAAGACGAGTACCTGCGGGATGGGATCACCGAGGATGTGATCACGGAACTCTCGAAGATTCGCGGACTGAATATATTTTCGCGGCCTACCGTTCTGACTTTCCGGGACAAGCAGGTGACGCCGGCGCAGGTGGGCCAGCAACTGGGCGCGGCGTACGTGCTTACTGGCACTTTGCGGCGGGCTGGGGCGCGGCTGCGGATCAGCGCGCAGCTAGTGGATACCCACACGGATTTTCCGTTGTGGTCGGAGCGTTTCGACCGCGAGATGAAAGATGTATTCGAAGTGCAGGATGAAATGGCGCGCAGGATTGCCGAGGCGCTGCGGGTGACGCTGTCGCCGGAAGAACTGGAAGCGCTGGCCATCAAGCCCACGGAAAATCTGCAGGCTTACGACCTTTACCTGCGGGGCAAGCGATATGCGCGGCGGCAGACGCGGCAAGACCTGGAGTTCGCGCTGCAGATGTTCGAAAACGCAGTGAGCATTGACCCCAGCTTCGCCCTAGCCTACGCGGCCAGCGCCAATGCCTGCGCGATGTTTTTCTGCAACTACAGCCGCGATCAGGTGTGGGTGGAACGGGCGCGGGACACCTCCGGCAAGGCGGTTGCGCTGCGCTGGGATCTGCCGGAAGTGCAGGTCAGCCAGGCCTGGGTGCTCTATGCGGCCGAGCTGCATGACGAAGCCGTGCGCATGGCGAAGAAGGCGATCGAACGCAAGCGCGACTGCGAGGGCGCTCATTATTTGTTGTGCCGCGCTTTGTTCGCGGCGGGGCGCTACCAGGAAGTGGTTGACCTTGCAGAAACAGCGGTAGAAGCGAGCGGTGAGGACTACAACGTTTATGTGCCCATCCTGAACTGCCTGGGTGCGATAGGTAAAGAAGAAGCTCTGGGCAACATGCGGCAGCGAAGGATGGCGGCGCTGGAAAACCATTTGAAACAGGTGCCGGAAGACGCGCGGGCGCGAATCCTGCTGGGCAGCGACTACGCCTATCTGGGACGGGCGGACGACGCTTTGCGCGAACTCAACATGGCGGTTACGCTGCGTGCCAATGAAGCCTCGATTCTTTACAACGCGGCTTGTCTCTACTGCAAACTGAACCGGAAGGCAGATGCTCTGGATGCGCTGCGCAAATCGTGGGAAGCGGGGTTTAAGGATGCGGCGTGGGCGCGGCGCGATCCGGACCTCAACCTTCTGCATGACGAGCCGGAATTTGACCAGCTTTATCCGGAACACGGGCCGAGCGCGCCCGGATCTGGAGCCCACTAGTTCGAGAGAAAATTGGCAGTTTGCAGGCCCACGCAGAGGCAGTCGAGCTGCGCTCGACGGACCCTTCGAAACTCAGGGCAGGCGGCCGAGGGCGGCTGTCCCCACATGACTCTTGCGGACTCCGGCCACCGCCGGAACTTAATCTACTCCTTCTCTTATATCTACTCCTTCTAACAAAGCGAAAATGATTTAGCATCCTGTGTCATGTACTTGCCCGCTCCAGAGATGACCGCGGACCCGGTGTTGCGGGCGTTTCATCGCGATGCGCTGAACCTGTTTCTGGGCGCGGCGATTGTGGCGGTGGGAGTGGTGGCGGCGGCGTTTTCCGCGATCCGGCGCAAGCTTGACGCGGTGCTGATTTATTTTGCGCTGTTCGCCTTTCTGTATGGGCTGCGCCTGTGGCTGGCGTCGAACCTGATGGGGCTGACCATGCAGGACTCGGCGCTGTACGGCAGACTGAGCGCGGCGGTTGATTTCATCGTTCCGATCCCCGCCTTCTTTTTTTTCCGGGCCGCAGGCTTGATCCGGCGGCAGGCCACGATGGCAGGCTACGTGGTGGGAATTGGGCTGGGCGGTTTATCTGTGGCGACGGCAACCTTCGGAGTGCACCGCATTTTTTATCAGGCCGCTAATCTACTGATCATCGCGCTTCTGATTCTTGTACTGGCGCGATCGGTGCGGCAGAAAGCGGACAATCAGGACCTGGTGGTGATCCGGTGGGGCGGGCTGATCTTTGTGGCTTTTATTTTGTGGGAGAACACCCGGAGCGTACTCGGCCTCTGGTTTTTGCCGAACATTGAGGCGATCGGTTTCGTGGCGTTTCTGGCGGCTTTGGGATATGTGGCGGCGCGGCAGACTGTGCAGCGGGACCGGCAGCTCAGTGAGATTCAGAAAGAGCTGGAGGTTGCGAAACGGATTCAGTTGTCGATTCTGCCGGGGGAGTTTCCGGACTCGGCTTGCTTTCGCGTGGCGGCGCGTTATGTGCCGATGAACTCGGTGGCGGGAGATTTCTATGATTTCATTGTGGCCGACGAGACGCAGGCCGGGCTGCTGATTGCCGATGTCTCGGGGCATGGAGTGCCGGCGGCGCTGATTGCTTCGATGGTGAAGTTGGCAGCTACTTCGCAGCGGGCGAATGCGGGCGATCCGGCGCGATTGCTGGCGGGGATGAATGCGGCGCTGTGCGGGAATACGCAGGAGCAGTTTGTGACGGCTGCGTATGTTTATCTTGATTCGGTGGCGGGGAGGATGCAGTATTCGGCGGCGGGGCATCCGCCGATGCTTTTGCTGCGGAATGGGGAGGTGCAGGAGATTTTCGAGAACGGGTTGATATTGGCGTCTTTTGAGTTTGCCGCTTACAGGAACTTGGCGCACGCTCTGGAAGCGGGCGATCGGTTGCTGCTTTACACTGACGGGCTGATTGAAGCGGCTAATGCTCAGGGAGATTCGTTTGGGCGGGATGCTTTGGCGAGTTTGCTGCGGGAGACGGGCGGGCTTGCTGCTTCCGCGGCCGTGGACCGGATTATTTCTGCGGTGCAGGGGTGGGCGGTTTTGCAGGAGGATGATTTGACGGTGGTGATGTGCGATTACAGGCCGAGCGGGTAAGAGCGCCGTCGGTTCCCACAGGGCTGAAAGTCGCGTTTATTTCGGCGGCTTTACGCGGCGCTGAAGCGCCGCTCTTCCACCCTACCCGCCGGCTTTTAGTTCCGTCAACACTTGCTTGGCTATTTCTTTGAGGGTTTCGAATACGCCTACGCCTTGGAAGGCTACGGCTTCTACTACGGCTTCATTCTTTTTGCGCAGCTCTTTGTTTAGCGAGTCGGGGGAGAGGATGTTGGGCAGGTCGCGTTTGTTGAGCTGCAGGACGTAGGGAATTTTGTTGAAGTCGTAGCCGTGCTCTTTCAGGTTTGACATGAGGTTGTCGAGGGCTTCGACGTTGGCGTCCATGCGCTGCTCTTGCGAGTCGGCTACGAAGACGATGCCGTCTACGCCGCGCAGGATCAGCTTGCGGCTGGCGTCGTAGAAGACCTGGCCGGGGACGGTGTAGAGATGGATGCGGGTTTTGAAGCCGCGCACGGAGCCGAGATCGAGCGGGAGGAAATCGAAGAAGAGAGTGCGCTCGGTTTCGGTGGCGAGCGAGATCATCTTGCCCTTCTGCTGTTCCGCGGTCTTCTGGTAGATCATTTGCAGGTTCGTGGTTTTGCCGCCGAGTCCGGCGCCGTAGTACACGATTTTGCAGTTGATCTCGCGGGCTGCGAAGTTGATGAAACTCAAGGCTTTCCTCTATCGTGCGGGCCGCACGCACTTGCGGGCAGTGGGCGCGCAAAAATATCCCTATGGGGGCTTGGGGTTTTTATATCACATGGGGTCGGTGCTGGGCAGGTTACTCAGGTGACCCCTTGGGGGAATGCCCATGAAACCGCAAGTTCGACCCGCGCCAATCCTGAAGGAAGTGAGTCAACCGCGCGATTTATTCGCCCGCAAAAAGCGCGGGCGATTCGCGCGGCTCGCCCAGATCCTTCGTTCGCGCAAAGAACGCGCTCTCTCAGGATGACAA
The DNA here is from genome assembly GCA_963832755.1 of uncultured Acidobacteriaceae bacterium. Lineage (GTDB taxonomy): Bacteria > Acidobacteriota > Terriglobia > Terriglobales > Acidobacteriaceae > Sulfotelmatobacter. The sequence continues at coordinate 909,998 of CAWHVM010000002.1, forward strand.
TCAAACTGACTCACTAACCCGGCATTCGTTATCGTGCGGGAGGGGCGGCGTAATAGCCGTCTTTGGCGTAGACCTTGAGGCCGGGGCGGTCGACGAGGACTTCGATGCTGCGGTAGTTGCTGGCGATGGCGGTCTTGGGGCGGGATGGGGTGTAGCCCAGCAGGTACTGGTTGCGGGCTTCGCTGAGGACGCGGGCGTAAATGTCTTCTATGGCGTTGGTCGTAAGCTCCTTATAAACCGGCAAGCCGCCGGTGGCGGAGGCGTACTTGGGGAGAAGGTCGTCGTGACCCTGGTCGGGGATGTGGAGGCGCTCGATCTTGCCGTAGACCGGAAGGGCGGTGTTGCCGACGGCGACGGCGCGCACCTGGATTTCGTTGGAGAGCAACACTCGCTTCACATCGTTGTAGCTGGCCTTGCTGCCGGATTCGCGGCCATTGCTGATCACCAGAATGAGTTTGCGGCGGGTGCGGTCGCGTTTGCGGAGGTCGAGTGCGGCCTGCAATATGGCATCATTCAACACGTGCGATTCTTTGGTCGGCGTATAGACCGGTTCGGTGGGACTTCCGAGCGGGACTCCGTTGATGATGGGGCCACCGGCTAACGGTCCGCCTAGAACGGGAGGGCCATCGTAGTTTCCGCGCTCTGTTTTCAGCTGATTCAATACCGCGGTCAGGCGCTTGGTGGCTCCGGCGAAATCGGTGGCCTGGCCGACGGTGCTGCTGTAGGTGTAAACCGCGACTTCATCGTAGGGGGCGAATGCACCCACCAGGGCCGAGAAGGTGCGGTGGATCTTTTGCACCTCCGCATCGGACAGGCCAGTATCAAGCACGATGGCGACGGAAAGCGCCATGGGATCGGCAGTGAAATAGCTTAGCCTTTGGACCACGCCGTTTTCTTTTACGGTGAAATCGGTGGAGAGCAGGCCATCGACCGGGCGGCCGTCTTTCTTTACCGTAACCGGAACCTGCACGAAAGTGGGATGGACGGTGAAGGTGTAGAGCTGCTCCTGCGCGCTGGGTTTTGTGGGAGTTCCCGGCGGCAGGGTTTTGACCGGCGGCATGGGCGGCGGCGGAGAGGTTTGATCGTCATTTTGATTTTGCGCGCCGGACTGGGCTGGCGGCTGGTCGATCGGCTGGTTGGTCCAGGGATCGCGTGCGATGGGCTTTTTTCCCTCGGGCCGGGGAATGGGCGGCGGAGGGGTCTCGGTTTTTTCGGCGGGGGGTTGTACGGCGGACGGGGCGTCTGGGATGCTCTGTGGCTGAGTTTGTGGCTGCTGGGTTTGGGGGTTCGACGCCGGGGCTGAGGACGATTGCGCCTTGATTGCCGGAACGGCGGCGCACAGGCATGCCAGGACTAGGGCGGCTGCAAACCGGCTTACTGGGCTGCGCCGATTCCGCTTTCCGTTATCCGCCACTGTTTTAGTGTTCACAGATACCCATCCGATCTTTGCACGATCCGTGGTGTTTTGACCAGCCCCCGATAAGGATGCGGGCCAAACGCGCGATTTATTCGCCCGCAAAAAACGCGGGTGATTCGCGCGGCTCGCCCAGATCCTTCACTGCGCAAAGAGCGCTTGTTCAGGATGACAGTCATCCTAGAAAACATCTTCTAACCCATGGGATGCGGGGCTGGCCTATTTGGTGCATCTAACCTCAGGGATTAGACTAACAAAAGTGCATCGAGGGATTGCCGGCATGCGCAAATTGTTCGCTTACCCATTTTCGGCTTACGCATTCTCCGCTTACCGATTTTCCGCTTGCCCCAGGTTACGCCCAGCCAAGGCCGCTGCTTCTATTGTATTCCTGCTGGGCGCGCTGTCAGGCGGGGCTCCGTTTGGCATGGGGCAGATTCCTACCATCCCCAAGGCGCCGCAGACGCAGGCCCCGGCCGGGCAGAAGCCGGAAGCCCAGAAACCGGAGGAACAACAGCCCGAGGAAACGCTGAAGGTGAACGTCAACGTGGTTGGGCTTTTCTTCAATGTGAAAGACAAGCACGGCACGCTTATGCCGAACCTGACCAAGGACGACTTTTCAGTGTTTGAAGACGGCAAGCCGCAGACGATTAAATACTTTGCCGCGGAATCGAACCTGCCGCTTACTTTGGGCATCCTGATTGATTCTTCGGGCAGCCAGTTGCGCGTGCTCGACATGGAGAAGGAAGTTGGCGGGGCGTTCCTGCGGCGGATTCTTACCGACAAGGACGAGGCCTACGTGATTGACTTCAACGTGGACGCCACGCTGGTGCAAGATTACACGCGCGACGTGCACCGGCTGCAGGCGGCGTTGAACAAAGTGAAAATCAACACCGGCATTTCGGGCATGGGCGGCGGTCCGGTTCCTACCGCGAATCAGGCCGGCACTGTGCTTTACGATGCGGTGTATCTTTCGGCGCACGACATGCTGTCGAAAGAAGTGGGGCGCAAGGCGATGATTTTGCTGACCGACGGCGAGGATGAAGGGAGCCAGTTGAAAATCAGAGACGCCATTGAATCGGCGCAGAAGGCCGATGCCATTGTTTATGTGCTGCTGTGCGCTGACCGCGGCTTTTATGGATCGTTTCAGGTGGGATACTCGGGGGAGAGTGAAATGCGCAAGCTCACCGAGGCCACGGGAGGCCGGGTGATTAACGTGGGCAACAAACTCGACAAATTGCAGCAGGCCTTCGACCAGATCGCCGCCGAGTTGCGCAGCCAGTACAACCTGGGATATACGCCGACGAATACGAAGCTGGACGGCGGATACCGCAAGCTGGAAATCAAGGAGAAAGAGGGTTACAAGGTTCAATGCCGCGCGGGATATTATGCCACGCCGCGGGAGCCGTTGCCGCAGTAGGAAGGCGCGTGCCGGCGGGGCACGCGCTCTGCGAAAGAGGCCGAGTCTGGTCGAATCCTTGTAACCCCGGCGATTGCGCTAGCCTCCGCTGACGCCGCTGTTTTGCCCCGTGGAAAAATGGGGAGCGGTGATGACTTGTTTGGCGTCCCGTTGCAAGTGTTTTTGCTCGGCCGCGGGATACATGAATTCATGTCCCTGATCGAGTCCGGGATAATACCATTTCCACAACGCCTCAGGCTGGGAGTGGTGGCGCTCAGCAAGCACAATTTCGGTATGTCCCGTCGGATGCATGCGTATGGTTGGGATGGTCAACAGGTCAGCGTAGAGTTTCGACTGGCTGGCGTTGAATACCTGAACGACGTCGCGGCTGCCCTCACCGTTCCATAGGACAAACCAGTAAGTGCCAGCAGGCAATACCGTGCCGGGAATTTCTACTGGCTGGCTGAAAGTTAACTTCGTTCTCTGATTCCACAGCTCGGCCTGGGCCGAGGGTGCAAGTACGATACAGGCGAGAGCGAGAGAAAAAACAACAACTATCGATTTATGGATGGCCATAGAATTCACCTCCTGTTATGACCGGTAAAAATGAAGAACCCTAATAGGGGAGATGTGCCAGGCGCGGGGCGGAGTTGCTCATGGGCGGATCTGATACGCAGAATTACAGAGAATGCCTTAATGTAAAAACATATTGAGGCTGGCCTGTAACCCAATTCTGCTTTTTTCAGGCTCTTTATGTAAGAGCGGGTTTTGGCCTGGGGGCAAACTTCCTCTTGTAGTAAGCCGTGGTGGCAATAATCGCGGGTACGCCGATCGAGACTGGCAGTAACCACAGCGAAACTTGCGCTTTCCCACGCAGCAGGGGACCAATGGTGACGAGGCAGAACGCGGTCCAAGCGGCTATATAGCTGCCGATCATTCCTTGCAGGTGGGCGTACCACCAAAACATCTTCTCGGTTGGCGGATGTGTGAAGCGCCACATGGCTCGGGCGGAAATGCGCATGCCGATAGCTCCGAAAACGATTGCCGGAATGCGCAGGTTCTGCACAAAATCCGGCCGGATTGCTCCCAACAGCGCCAGTGCTGCGCTGGCAGCGAAACACAGGATGGCGGCAGCCCAGTCCAAGCCACCGACGACCGATTTGCCTTCCCAAGCCGCCTTCTGCCCCAGCACCCGGTATGCCGTGAAAGCCGCATAGAAGCTGAAGATGGCGACCAGCGCAAGAAAGAGGATTGGCCGATAGGCGGCCATGACCAGCGCGGTGGACGCAACGATAGCCATGCACCGGAAGTAGATATTGCCCCACAGGCGATGCGCCTTGCCGCCCTTTGCTGTGACAAGCGCCAGCGGAGCTACCAAAAAGGCTCCACTGCCAGCGGTAATGTGAATTGCCAGAAAAAAATGCATCCACCAGGGGTCGCGCATCCGTCACCCAGCACCACCCGACGTTTTTGAAGCCTGACATATGTTCCTACGTAGCTCACAATGAGATGGTTCCCTGAAAATTCCGTGGCGGGAGTGAAATCCCCAATGCGCGACGCGTCTTCAAGTGAGCTGCCTATCGGTCGTTGAGGGTGCCTTCAGTCTGGGGATTCAAACTGACTCAGTTAGGTAGTGGTGCAGTTTGATAAGGAAGCGAGCCAAACGCGCCCTTCGGTCGCTTGCGCTCTCTCAGGGCAGGCTCCGTGGTTGCGCGCGGCTCGCCCAGATCCTTCACTGCGCAAGGAACGCTTGTTCAGGATGACAATCAAACTGCACCACTACCACCCAGTGCATTTGCTGGCACGCGACGGGAAAACGGTTTAATCTGAAGAGCGCGCTTGGAAGGACAGGAGGTTAGCTGTGTCTGCAAATTTCTCGGCTTTTTCGCGGCGTTCGTTTCTGCAACTCTCGGCTGCGGCTTCGGCGGCTGCGGTTTTCCCGATCATTACCGAGCCCATGCTGGCGGCTGCGGCTCGGCGGCCGTTCACAAAAGATGGAGTGATGATCGACTCGAACGAGAATCCGCTGGGTCCCTGCCAGGCGGCGCGGGACGCGCTTTCCGCGATCATCCCTCTGGGCGGACGTTACCTTTTTGATCGCACGGACGACCTGGTACACACGTTTGCTGAACAGGAAGGCCTCAATCCCGATTATGTCCGCATCTTTCCGGGGTCCAGCCCTGGGCTGACTTTTACGGTTGTGACCTTTACTTCGCCGCAGAGAGGCTATGTTACGGCTGATCCCGGTTATGAGGCCGGCATGTTTTCGGCCAAGACTGTTGAGGCGCGCGTGATCAAAGTTCCGCTCTCGAAAACGTACGCGCACGACGTGAAGGCGATGATTGCGGCCGGTCCCGATGCTGGAGTCTTTTACGTTTGCAATCCCAATAATCCTACGGGGACGCTCACGCCGCACTCGGACATTGAGTACCTTGTGGAAAATAAACCCAAGGGTTCGGTGGTGCTGGTGGATGAAGCTTATATCCATTTTTGCGATGCGCCCTCGACGATTGAGTTCGTCAAGGCGGGCAAGGATGTGATCGTACTGCGCACCTTCTCGAAGGCTTACGGTATGGCTGGCTTGCGATGCGGATTCGCCATTGGGCGTCCGGATCTGCTCGACAAAATCATGAACCGCGGCGGCTGGAATTTTATGCCCGTCACGGCGGTTGCTGCCGCGTCGGCTAGCCTGAAGGATACGGGCCTGGTGCCGGAGCGCAAGCGCATCAATGCGGCTGTGCGGCAGGAGACTTTTGAGTGGCTCGACCGCAACGGGTATTCCTACACGCCTTCGGAGTCAAACTGCTTTTTGCTGGAGACCAAGCGGCCGGGCAAAGAAGTGATCGACGCCATGGCGCAGCAAAAGGTTTTTATTGGACGGATTTGGCCGGTCATGCCGACGTGGGTCCGGATCACGGTGGGGACGCATGAAGAAATGTTGCAGTTCCAGGCTGCGTATCAGAAAGTGATGCGGGGGACGGTGGCGTTCTCGGTGCGGCCGGGGAGGAATTTGCGGCCGCCGGAGTTCGTTTCGTAGGTGTTTGTGGCGTGGCGAGAGTGTGGGTGAGAGTTCGTGTCGTCCCTGCGGTGCCTGGGTCGTAGCTTCTCTTTCGCCCCTTCAGGGCTTTGTTCCTATCCCGCCTTCGACCCAGGGCTTGCGCCCTGGGCTGCATTCTGACGCCGCTTCGCGGCTGCTCACCAACCTCGTGGTTCTGCTTGATGCGGGTACTTTCTTCATCTTGACAGCGCGGGTTTTCTCTACCAAACTGATCGCCACTCCTCTCTACACCCTGCCTGAGATGGGGTGGGCATTTTGTTTGCACAATATCCCCAAAGATTTGCATTCTTGTTACGCAGCGCAGTGGCGTTGATTCTCGTTGAATCGCATTGCGAAGTGTGGTTAGCTTTACCGGGCATTGTGAGGCTGGCCATTGAGGACACCATGAAGATCTGCATCCGACGCTGGTTTGCGCGGGGAGCGGCCGTGCTGATCTGCATTGGTGTGGCCGCCGGGTTGGCCGCTGGCGCTAGTGGTCCACATTATGTGGTTACGAATGACGACACTTTGTATTTGAACGGCGTCACGTTCTACACGGTGGGGACTAACGGTGGGCTCACGCTGGACGAGCAGGTGCAGACGGGACTTTCGGGGATTGGCGGCGGGTACTTTGCGGCGAACCGGGTGGTGGCGCTCGACAACGGGAGCGAAGAGTGCATTTACGCTTCGAATGCTACGACCGGGGAGATCGTTGGCATCGACGTGAGCAGTCTGGAAGTGGGCGGCAGCGCTTATGGCTCGCCAACGGATACCGGCGTCACCAATGGCGTTGGGCTGGCCGTGAACTCGCAATACCTTTACGCCAGCTTTACCGACTTCAGCACGATTGGAACGTTTCAGGTTCAGAGCGGTTGCTCGCTTACGTTTGTGAGCGACATTTCCGTCTCCGGACGGCAGGGCGGAATTATCAGCGCTATGGGAATTCATGGGAACATGATGATTGCCACTTATAACGATGGCTCCATGGAGAGCTTCAATATTTCTTCGGGCACTCCGGTATCGAATGGCGATCGGCAGAACTCGACGGCTTATATCAAATCGCAGGGAGCTACTTATCCCAATGGCGTGGACATCACACAGGATGGGCGCTTCGCCATCTTCGGGGATACTTCGATGTCCACTTCGGTTGAAGTTTCGGACATTTCCTCGGGTAAGTTGACTACGACGGTTGCTTACGATCTGGGCGGTACGATTAACTCAAGCAACGTTATGCTTAGCCCTGATGAGACGCTGCTGTACATCACGAATACGCAGGGAGACCGGATCACGGCTGCGTTTTTCAACGCCGGGACGGGGGCGCTATCGAGCGGGTGTACGTCGGGCGCACTGAAAAGATATGTGAGTTCGTGGTCGTATCTGGCTTCTTTGGGACTGGAGACTGCTACCGGGACTGGAGAAGTTTTGTATGTGGCCGAGTATGGCGCTACGTCTGGAATCGCGATGCTGCAAGTGACTTCGGCGGGCGGGGCTTGCTCGCTGGCGGAGTTGTCGACTTCGCCGGTGGCTGATCCGAATAGTCCGGGATTGTTGTCGATTGCTAGTTTTCCTCCGCGGGGTTTTTAGAGTGGGGATGATTTATAGAAATGTTCAGGAGTTGGGGATGCGCGCTGGGTTGAGATGTGGGTTGGCTATTGTGGTCTGCGGATTTTCTTTTGTCAGTTTGGCGGCTCAATGTCCGCCGCGGCCGCAACCGGCTACCGTGGTGCAAGATGCGTTGAGCATCTATTCGCAAAATGGAGTTCTTAACGCAGCCCTCGATTTAGGTCACTCGGTCGATTCCGGGGGCTATACACATTTCTGCTACAAATATCAGACGGGAACGACTACGGTAGAGTCGCCGACTTTGCGGCTGAATCAGGGCGACCGGCTGCTGCTCAACGTTACGGATGACCTTACGAATCCTGGTCCGCAGAGCAGCAGCGCGATGGACATGCCGGTCGCGACGGGCCCGATCTGCGGCGATGGCGGGCCGGTGACCATACAATCGACCAACGTTCACTTTCACGGAATGAATGTTTCGCCGATGTGCCATCAGGATGATGTGCTCACTACGTTGATTCAGCCGGGCTCGCTGGGGTTTCAGTATGACATCCCGATTCCGGCGGACGAGCCGCCGGGATTGTATTGGTACCATCCTCACGTGCACGGGTTCACCGAGTTTCAGGTGAATGGCGGGGCGGCGGGCGCGCTGATTGTTCAAGGCATGGAAAAATACCGGCCCGAAGTGATCGGGCTGCCGGAACGGGTGTTCGTGATCCGGCAGCAATTTTTGGTGCCCTGGGTGCCCGGGCCTTACGAACTTACGCTGAACTACGAAACCACTGCGCCGTTCGAGGGGCCGATGCCGATCATCCAGATGAAGCCGGGTGAAAAGCAGTTCTGGCGGGTGGCGAACGCCACTCTGCAGGACTTCATGCCCTTGCAGGTGTGGTTTGCAAATGTGCCGCAGAAACTGCAATTGATCGCGCTTGACGGATATCCGCTGGCCGAGCCGCGGTCGGTGGAAACTATTTTGATTCCTCCGGCGGGGCGGGCTGAGTTTATTGTGCAGGCCCCGCCGCCGAATGCGTACGCGCTGTTTACAACTTTGGATTATCCCACTGGACCTACGGGGAATCCTGACACGGCGCAGCCGCTGGCGGTGATCCAGCTCGGCGGCAATGCGGCTGCGAAGCCGACGCAGTCTGGGCCGGCTTCGGCGAAGACATCTACATCGCAAGCGTCGGCGCAGCAAACATTGACACAGCAGGCGTCATTACAGCAGGCATGGGATCACCTGAAATATGCAGGCCTAAAGGATGCGACGCCGACTGCGCAGCGGAAGCTTTACTTCTCGGAGGAATTTGCCGGGACGAACGGTCCGATTCAGTTCTACATTACCGTCGACGGACAGCAGCAAAAAGTATTTGAAGCGAACGAGAAGCCGGCGATCACTACGCATGTGGGCGCGGTGGAAGATTGGACCATTGAGAACCGTGCGCTGGAGACGCACGCGTTTCACATCCACCAACTGCACTTTATGATGCTGGAAGTGAACGGGCAGCCGGTTGCGAATCAGGACATGCGCGACACCATCGAGATTCCTTATTGGTCGGGGAAGGGGCCTTATCCCAGCGTGAAGGTGCGGATGGATTTTCGCGATCCGACGATTGCCGGTACATTTGTGTTTCATTGCCATATTTTGCTGCATGAGGATTTGGGGATGATGCACAAGATTCTGGTCCTGCCTTAGCTGCTGTTGCGCCAACCACAATGAAAGAAGGTTCTAAGATGCGGGAAAGGATTTTGCTCGTTCTGGGCGGAGCTTTGTTGGCATTCGCTGGATACTTGCTGGGAAATCGGAATGCCACAGTGGTCAATGCTGGGGCACCGATGCAGTATGCCGGTGCGCCGAGTGCGCCGGTTGCTGCGCCGACGCAGGGCAGCGTGCCTAAGTCGTATGGACGCGTGGCGGCGGCGATTGCCGACAAGATTGGGACTGGGCTGATTTTCGAGGACAGCGCGGGTGTGATTCGCTTCGTCAGCATGACTGGCATGAAGGAAGGAGAACTGGCGCGCTATGACCAGACGCCGACGCACGGCGGAATTCCGAAGTCGTATGGTCACGTGGTGGCCGCGGTGGTGAATGGCGCGGGGACGGGATTGGTTTTCGAAGACGCGCAGGGCGTGATCCGGTTTGTGACCATCGCTGGGAAGGAAGAGGGAGAACTGACGAGGTTTTGAAGAACGCCGTGCCAGCATTCCTGAGAGGAGAAGCCGTTATGCCGTTTGTGGATACTCGCAGTCTGAGTGTGATTGAGCGCTTGCCGGGCTGGCATGGACGCTATTTCCATACGGCGAGCATGACGTTCGCGCATTATGACTTCAAGCGCGGCGCGTCGATTCATGAGCACTTTCATCCTGAGGAAGAAGTTTACGAAGTGATCGAGGGCGAGCTGGAGGTGACGATTGACGGCGTGGCGGAGATCGCACGCGCCGGCGTAGTGGCAATCGTGCCGGCGAACGCGCGCCATTCGGTTAAGGCTCTTACCGACGGCCGGGCTATTATTGTCGACTATCCAATGCGGCGTGAGTTTGCTTCGGAACAATTGCGGCAGAGCTTCTAGTCGACCGGTTCGTTCCATGCTACGGTGCGGCGCTCGCGGCTGCTTTTGTGCGCCAGCATGAGGGCACGCATGGTTTGCAGAGCCTGCTGGGGAGTAACTTCCAGCGGAGCTTTCTTTTCGATCGCATCCCGCACGTAGGCGTAGAAGCCGCGATAATCTCCGCGGTCTGTTTTCACTTTCACGCTGGGCTCGCCGACCAGGCTCAACGTTCCCCACAAACTTTCGGCTTCTTCTCCCCAATCTGCGCCCCAGTCTGTGCCCTGCGGAAAGTCTTCTGCTCGCAGGCGCGCTTCTTGCGGATCGGTGCCGTATTTCACGAACGATCCCTTGGTGCCGTGAATGAGAAAATGCGGACCTGGGGCGAAGGCGATAATGCGGGCGCGCACCAGGGCGCGCAGCGCGGACCCCGAGTTCGCGTACTCCAGGCAAAGATCGAAGGAATCATCGACTTGCGAGGTTGCGCGCTGGCAGAACGCCGACGCGGTAATCGAGTGCGGCTCTCCGAACAAGAGCAGCGCCTGATCGATGACGTGCGGGCCGAGATCGAATAAAACGCCGGCTCCGGGCTGATCGGGGCGCTCGCGCCATGCATTGGGCTTGGGCTCAGGGCGAAAGCGGTCGAAGCGGCATTCGTATTCGACTATCGTACCCAGGGAGCCCGACTGCACGATTTTTTTTACCGTGGAAAAATCGCCGTCCCAGCGGTGCTCGAGGTAGACGGTGAGCAGGCGCCCGCGCTCGGAGGCCAGGCGCACGAGTTCTTCGGATGCCTTTAGAGTTGGCGTGAACGGCTTGTCGACAACTACATCGCGACCGGCCAACAGGCAGTCGCGCGTTAGTTCGAAGTGCGAATCGTTTGGGGTTGCGATTACGCAGAGCTGGATTTGCTTGTCTGAGAGCAACTCTTCTAACGTGCGGGCTACTCGCACGTCAGGATATTTTTCGTGCGCTTGCGTTCCTCTGCGCTCAAGAATGCAGGCGAGTTCCATGCCGGGCACGGCGCGGATTACGGGCGCATGAAACGCGCGCCCTGCCAGTCCAAATCCGATTAATCCCACTCGCACCATGTGCTTTGGTCTACTGCACGGGCGCGTACCATCCCCGGCGCGCTCTTACGCGGAAGTTTTTCCGGTCGACGGCGACGATCTCGATGGTGCGGAAATGGCCGTCGGGCTTCAAGTCTGCGGGCTTGTAGGAGACGGCGTACTGGCTGCGCAGTTCGTCTTGAATTTCGGCAAAGGCGTTGGCCACGTCGCGAATCTGAAAGGGAAAGAACGCGCGGCCTCCGGTGGCATCGGCGATGCGTTCGAGCACCTTGTCGCCCGGACCTTTGGTGCCGCTCACGTTGGTGCTGATGGTGTAGACGATGGCTTCGGCGCGCTGCGCCATCTCGATGGCTTCCTCGCGCGTGACGTGGCTCAGGTTATCTTCGCCGTCGCTCAGCAGGATGATGGCGCGCCTGGTTGGCCCGTTCTGCGCCTTCTTCAGAAGCTTGTCGCGGCAGGCGTAGTAGAGCGCATCGTAGAGCGCGGTTCCGCCGCCCGGACGCAGCATGCGCACGCCCTGACCGAGTTTCTCTGTGTTGTCGGTGAAATCCTGCGTGACCTCGGGAGTGGCGTCGAAGCCCACGACCATGGCCTGGTCATAGCCGCGGCGCACGGTCTGGTTCAGGAACTCGATGGCGGATTCCTGTTCGAACTTGAAGCGGTCGCGCACGGAGTTACTGGCGTCGATGAGCAAGCCGACCTGCAGGGGCAAATTGGTTTCCGCGTGGAAGCTGCGGATCTCGGCGGCCGGCTTGTTGTCATCGAGAAAGTGGAAGTCGGCTTGCTTGAGATCGGTGATGCGCTTGCCGTGCTTGTCGGTCACGGTGAACACCACATTCACCTCGTTGATGCCGACTTTGATGCGCGGGATACCGTTGTTCGAGGCTGGGTCGGCAGAAGTTTGTTCGCCGGACTTTGGCGCGGCCGTATTTTGCGGTGGCGCTGGCGCGGACGGCGATTGGGATGCCGCCGTTGCTGGTGGAGGGGCCTGCGCGGTTGCTCCAGCTACGAGCGGCAGGACTGCGGCCCAAAGCAAAGCTAAATTGAAAATACGTCTCGTAGGAATGCCCCCGTTTGTATTCATTATATCCGCAAAGGCTTTGACCATGTTTCTCCGCGGCCTCTGCGCTAAGGCTTTTGACTTTCCCCCTCCACTGCCTCCAGAAAATTCTGTAACTCCTTCGGTAAGTCGCTCTTTAGCGCAATCGTTTCTCCGGTGCGGGGATGGTGGAACTCTAACTCGGCGGCGTGGAGAAAATTTCGCGGCAAATTAATCGCGGCATTTTTTCCGCGCGCCTGGCGTGGTGCGCCGTACATTGTGTCGCCTACCACCGGATGGCCCATGGCTGCTGCGTGCACGCGAATCTGGTGCGTGCGGCCGGTGTCGATCTTTACGTCGAGCAGGGTGAACTTTCCGAACTTCGTGTCGAGACGACGCACTACGCGATAATGCGTGACCGCTGCGCGGCCGCCTTCCAGGCGCGTGGTCATGCGCGTGCGGCGCACGCGGTCGCGGCTGATGCTTTGGGTGATCGTCCCGGAATCTTTTTTCACCCAGCCATGCACCAGCGCGACATATTTCTTTTTCACTTCGCGCGCGGCAAACTGGGCGCTCAGCTTGCGGTGTGCGGCATCGTTTTTTGCCACCACGATCAGTCCGCTGGTTTCTTTATCGAGGCGATGGACGATTCCGGGCCGGAGTTCTCCGGCCACGCCGGAGAGAGTCTTCAGATGGTGCAGCAGCGCATTCACCAGCGTGCCGCGATTGCGGGCATCGTCGGTGGCTCCCGCGCCGGCGTGAACCATCATTCCTGCGGGTTTGTTGATCACGGCGAGATCGTCGTCTTCATACACGATGTCGAGTGGGATTTCCTCGGCTATGGCCTTGAGCGGAGGCCGCTGGGCCTCGCCTAGCACAGTGATGCGCTCGCCGCCACGCAGCTTTAGGGAAGACTTTGCCGGAGCATCGTCTACCAGCACTTTGCCTTCGGCGATCATTTCCTGCACACGGGCACGGCTGACGGAGTCGAGGCATGTGGCGAGGAATTGGTCGAGGCGCTTGCCGGCGTCTTCAGGCGCGACAGAGATAAGAATGGGAAACGATTCCGGCATCCGCTGCGAAGGATACTACAGGCATTCTCCCAATGACATTTGCTCAAAACAAGTGGAACCACAGCTCTCCGTCGGCGTAAACTCCTGATCATGACACGTGCGATCCTCCGAATGCTCCCGCTGGTGGTCTTCGGTGTGCAAGCCGCGTTCGGTTGTTCCGTCCAGTCGATGGAATTGCGCCAAGTGTCGCCTGATCTGACGATCATTGTCACGCACCGCGGGAGGCCTATCGCAGGGATTGCGGTACAAGTCGTTCCTGAAAAGAGCGTCGACCCCGCGTTCACGGGTGTCACCGATGGGCACGGAACTGTGGTTATTGAAGGGCTAATGGTAGGCCGGTACTATCTGACTGCCTCACGGGAGGGATTCGATGCGGGGAGGGAATGGATCGAGGTTGTGGCTATTCCCGACGCCAAGACCAAGAAACGCTTCCACTTTCAGTGGGCAGATTCGTCATATCAAACCCGCCGCGTGGCGGGTACGCTAACAGGTCTTGTTCCGGGAGACACAGGCAACAAGTTGATGGACATCGTCCACCCGAAAGAGACGGTCTTTGCCGGTGTCGACATAACGCTGAAGAATGTGTTGTCTGGCGAGGAATATCGGACGGTCTCGGACAGCACTGGCACATTCCTCATCGGCGATGTACCAGACGGCATTTACATACTGACCATTGCTGGCGGAATGAGGGCCATTTCCGGGGCGGCTGACACTACGAGGCAGGTCATCGATGTAATGCATGCTGCGAGGGTCAGGAAGTCGCTGCCGCTACAGTTGAAAGACACAGGTTGCTACCGCACGGAGTTTGCGCTTCCCGAAGGCTGATTGATTACCGTGTAACTCCCACCGGCTGCGCGGCCACGTTCTTCGCACCCGGCCTTAGCCACCAGATAAATCCGCCGGCGATTACCAGGCCGATCGCGATCAGCTGCGTGCCTGACATTGCGCCGCCGAAGACTGAGCCGCGGCCGGGATCGTCGCGAATGAATTCGAGGAAGAAGCGGGCTACGCCGTAAATGAACATGAACGCGCCGAAGACCTGGCCATCGAATTTTTTGCGCTTCAGCAACCACATCAGGAAGAAGAAATTTGCCAGCTCTACTGCCGACTCGAACAACTGCGTGGGCTCCAGCGGCACGTTGAGCGGAGTGCCGGTGATCTCGTGGGCCAGGGGATTGTGAAATACCACTCCCCAGAAATGATGGGTCTCTTTGCCGTAGCAGCAGCCGGCGGCGAAGCAGCCGAGGCGGCCGATGGCGTGTCCGAGGGCGAGGCCGGGCGCAAACGCGTCGCAGATTCTAAGCGCGGGCAGATGATGCCTGTGCACATACCAGGCCGCGGCCAGCAAGGCGGCGATCAGGCCGCCGGAGAAAACTCCTCCGGCCTGGAGGGTGGCGAGGCTGAAAATTTCTGAGGGATGGGCCGCGTAACTGCTCCAATCGTTGATGACATAGAGGATTTTCGCGCCCACGATGCCGCAGAGCACCACCAGGATGCCGAGGTTCCAGGCCTTTTCGCCGTCAATGCCGAGGCGCTCGGAGTTGCGCACGCTGATCCACAGGCCAATCAGGACCCCGAGGGAAACCAGGAAGCCGTACGTCGGCAGGAAAAACCGTCCGAAATGCACTAATTGGGGATACACAGTTTAGTTGGATGCAGAGATTAGGGAATTTGTACCTGGATCAGTGTAGCAGGGAAATGCTTGGCTCATGTGCGCATTCCGCTATTTGCCGATTGGTGCGCAGTTTGATAAGGAAGCGAGCCAAACGCGCGATTATTGCGTCGCAAAGGGCGCGACGCTTCGCGCGGCTCGCCCAGGTCCTTCACTGCGCAAAGAACGCTTGTTCAGGATGACAATCAAGGTGAGCCACCATCTTGCAATCTCTCGCGCTGGAACTGGGCGTGGACTGCCTCTATAGCTTCGACCTGCATCAGAGGAAGCTTGCGCAAATCCTTCGCCTGAAGTTGAACTAGGTCGGACTTAGCCGCGACGTGTTTCCACTCAATCGTCTTCCTTCTAAATTCCCCTGGGTAGGGAGGTTATGGCCCGAACGGGCCAGTCCGGTTGTGCTACTTCCACTTGACTTCGGGCGCAATCCTTGTAATAACTATTCGGTCCTTCCCGGACGGGTTTGGGGGTGTATCGGCTTGGCAGAAATTCGACTGCAAGAGGGAGAATCCCTCGAGAATGCGCTACGCCGCTTCAAGCGCAAAGTGCAGCAGGAAGACATTATTAAAGAGGTCAAGCGCCACTCCTTTTACCTGAAACCCGGTGAAAAGAAACGCGTGAAGGCTGCGCTGGCTCGCAAGCGCGCGCGCAAGAAAGTTCGCAAGGAGCAAGACTAGAGGCATTAAAGGGTCGCCCCTTCCCTGGGGTGACCCTGCTCCATCTGGCCCCCACCGGTGAGAGTTGCACGAGGGACTTAATCAATTCACCATCATTTGTTCGGCGCTTATTCGGCATTCTGTGGGAATAGCTGTACCCACGCTCCGTTCCAGGGGCGTGGCGGGCCGAGTCCAGGGGCAGTTTGAGGGGGGATGTACACAACCTGTGTTTGCTCTGTGCCACCGCCTTTCCCTGCGTGTGGTGGGCGCACCACGGGCATAAGGGAGCCATCCTCAATGGAATTTCAGGACAAGGTACTGACCTGCGTCGATTGCGGTGCTGAATTCGTCTTTACCGCCGGGGAACAACTTTTTTTTCACGACAAACGGTTCAAGAACGAACCCAAGCGCTGTAAGGCCTGCAAGTCGAAGCGCGTAGCCACGCTTACTGCCACTCCTGCTCCGCGCGACGGACGCCACAATCGGGTGGAAACGCGCGCCACCTGCTCCCAGTGCGGCAAGGAGACAACTGTGCCTTTTCGCCCCACGCAAGGCCGTCCCATCCTGTGCCGCGAATGCTTCACGCAGAAGAGGTCCGTCGCCTCGGCCTGAAGGCCATGGAGAGGCGAGTGTGCCGCTGCGGACTCTCCGCGGTAACAGAAAACCGCGCTATGCGCTAGGATAGTCGCGTGTCTACTTACCACGTAGAAAACTTCGGGTGCCGCGCCACGCAGGCCGATGGGGCCGCGCTAGAACGCCAGTTCGATAGCCGCGGACTTGCGCGCGCCTCCGCTGCGCTAGCCGACCTGGTGATTTTGAATACGTGTACGGTTACGAATGCGGCGGATCAGGATGCGCGGGCGGCCATCCGGCGGGTGCGGCGGCAGAATCCGCTGGCGAAGATTGTGGTTACTGGGTGCTACGCGCAGCGCGCTCCCGACGAGATTTCTGAGTTGCCGGGCGTAAGCTGCGTGATCGGAAATTCGCACAAGCATCAGCTTGCGGAAATTGTGATGCAGGAAGTTGCGCCGGGGCGCGAAGCCTTTGTGCCTGTGGGCGCGTTGTTGCCATTCGGCCAGCGACCGTCGTTGGCCTGGCCTCAGCTTGGCGCAAGGACTGACGAGCAACGGCCGCGGTTTGTCTCCGACATCTTTGCCCACACGGAATTGCTGGCTGCGCCTGTGTTTGAATCTGCAAACGGCGGCGCGCACGAGAGCGACCGTACACGGCCTAACCTGAAAGTGCAGGATGGATGCGACAACCGCTGCTCGTTCTGCGTGATTCCGAGCGTGCGCGGACATAGCCGGTCGTTGGCGATGGCCGAGATCATTCGCGAGGTGAATGCGCTGGTCGCGGCCGGCTATCGCGAAGTTGTGATTAGCGGCATCAATTTGGGGCGATGGGGGCGGGATTTGGCTTCGGGCTCCGGGCTTCGGGCTTCGGGCTTCGGCAAAATCGCAGGTCTGATTCGCGCCATCCTTTCCGAGACTCACCTCGAGAAACTTCGGATCTCGTCGGTCGAGCCTATGGATTGGTCGGACGAATTCATTGCCCTCGTCGCCGCTTCGCCGCGCATTGCCAAGCATGCGCATGTGCCGCTGCAATCGGGCAGTGACGCGGTGCTGCGGCGGATGCATCGGAAGTACCGGCCCTGGCATTATCGCGAGAAGATTGAAAAGATTCGCAGCGCCATGCCTGGCGCCGCGATCGGCGCCGACGTGATGGTTGGATTTCCCGGCGAAACGGGCGCCGAATTCGAAGCGACGCGCCGCCTCATTGCGGAACTGCCCTTTACTTATCTGCACGTGTTTACTTACTCGGCGCGTCCTGGGACGCCGGCCGCGGCCATGCCTAATCAAGTCCCGGTGCAGGTGGCCCGCGAACGCAACCGCATCCTGCGCGAGTTGGGCGCGGAGAAAAAGCGTGCGTTCATGCAATCGTTCTTAGGAAAGCCGCTCGACGCCATCACGCTCAATGTTGTGCATAATGGCCCCGACGGGGAGTTCACCGAAGCGCTCACGGACAATTATCAGAAGCTGTATGTGAGAGGACGCCACGAGGCGAATCGCTGGATTATGGCTGAGGTTGAGGCAGTGGAGGATGGGGCGCTGGTGGGCAGGCTGGCATCGCGAGTGACGAAGAGCAAGGCTTTGGCTTAGGGCTTGGGGATGCGTCGGTGCTGGCGGAGATCCTTCGGCCCGCGAAAAACCGCGGGCACTCAGGATGACAGGATCAATCCCAGTGCTGGCGTTCGGGTGTATACTTGGCGGGAAATTTGGAATTGCTGCTTTAGGTGATCGGGCCGAACCTGGGGAATCAATCAGCGCCCTCCCTCCAACTTCCGAGGCGGAGGTTCGAGTAGTGGCCCCAGACAGTACTCCCAAGCGTGTGATCTATGCCTGTGGGTTGGTGGCAGTGGCGTCGATTTTGTTTCTGATGATTTACTCGGGAATGTTCGAAGGCTTCGGGGACGCGGTGTTCGACATTGCCAAGGAGATCGTGAAATTTTTTATAGGTTAGCTGGGCCGCGCCGCAGGCCATCCGGGGCGGCGGGGCTGCGCGGTTCATGCGATGATTGGCGGCAAGGATCTGGACTACAGCACGGCCCGAGTTGAGTGTGAACCTTGGGTCCAACCTAAGGATTTAGTTTTCGTTGAACGATCGCCTCTACAACACGCTCCGCATATCCTTGTTAGTCCTGCTCTTCATTATGCTCGGGCCCTTGCTTCTGCTGGGCACTTTCGCCTCCGTCACCGGCTATCAATCTGCCCGACCAGGCGACATTGCAGGTCTCGTCCTGTCTTTGGCTCTCGCCGTTTTCGTAGCCGTCGATATTTTCCTTACTGTGGCCATCATCCGCGCGATCGTTCGCCACTTCCACCCGCCCCCCACGCTTCTGACTGCTGAGCCCAACCCGGCTGCGGCCGCCCAATCGATCCGGATTCTCGCTCTGGCCATCGCTGCCCAGATGTTCTTCGGCGCGCTGACTTCAGTTTTCGCTTTGGCCCATTCGCGGCCCATGTTCCATCAGGCGCCAGGCGATTTCGCCGCCTGGTCGTATTTCCTCATTTCTTTCGTTCCGTCTCATCTTCCTTTCCTGCTGCTGCTCCCCTGCTTGCTCGGGAAGCCGGGCTCGCGCTCGTTCTCTTTCGCTATTGCCATTCCTTGCATCGTCACTCTCCCCAGGCTGCTTTTGGGCTTGGGTGCGGGTGGCGGAGCCTTAACCGGCCTGGCCGCCGGAGCCTTGAATTTCGCAGTCCTCTTCCTGGCATGGAGGGCGACCCGCGCTACCGGCATTCAACCCGCTCTCGATTCCATCCTGATCGCAGGTTTCATCACCTTCTTTTATTTTTCCGTGATCCGCTTCATGCTTCCATTCGTCGCTCGCTTCCCATCGAGCTAGCCCCTCGCCGCGTTTTTGTCACATCGCCTTAACACTCATCGACGAGACGGTCAAAGCGTGTAATGGCCTGTTCTCATCGATCGGGAGGGCGTCTGCCTATTGGCAAAGGTTTCCACAGCCTGAGAAAGGACCGGAAGACCGGATCAGGGCTGGGTCTGGCGGTGGCGGGTTCGCGCCGTGGCGGGAAGGGTGGCGTTGGTAGCATGTGACCGCGGTCACATGCAACGGTGAGCCACGTCGCATCGTGAAAAAAAGGATGAATAGAGAATTCTTCATCCTGTGCTCAGGGACAACGTCAGCAGTTGATGTGACCGGCGTAGGGTCGCGCTGTGATAGAATCCGGGCCGCAAATTCGTCAGGTAGAAACTTTAGCCTCAGGTGTGTGTTCTTTTGCCGAGCCTTCGATGGCGGAGAGGCCGGCTGTGCGATTTCGTTGATGCGCCGCCGACTGCGGCAGATACGAACGAGGTGCTTATGGCCATTGCAGCTAATCCTTCTTCCACCCCATCTTCGGCGAAAAAGCCGGAAGCCGGAAGCCCGCTTCCCGGCATCCTGATGGCATTGGTGCTGGTCGCGCTGATCGTGCTGGCCTGGACCGGCGTGTCGCCCACCACGGCGTGGGCGCAAGGTTACGATCCCTTGGGGCACTGGTGGCTTTCCACCATATTCGCCGCGCTTCCGGTGGTGGTGCTGCTGGGGACCCTCGCGTTCTTCCACATGAAGGCGCACTACTCCGCCATGCTGGGGTTGGTGACGGCATTGCTGATCGCGGTTGGAATTTTCCATATGCCGGTCAAGATGGCGAGCATCACTGCTCTTTACGGCGGCCTTTATGGACTGTTTCCCATCGGCTGGATCATTTTGAACGTCATCTTTTTGTATCGCATGACGCTGGAGACGGGGCGCTTCAAGGTGCTGCAGCAGAGCATGACCGGCATCACGCAGGATACGCGGCTGCAACTGCTGCTGATCGCGTTTTCCTTTGGCGCATTCTTTGAGGGCGCGTCCGGGTTTGGAACGCCGGTCGCGGTGACCGCGGCGCTGCTGATCGGCCTGGGCTTTAAGCCGCTGCAGGCTTCTGGCTTGTCGCTGATTGCCAATACTGCGCCGGTGGCTTATGGCGCGCTGGGCACGCCCATCATTGCGCTGGCCGCGGTCACCGGTTTTTCTGAGGTGACGCTGGGCGCGCAGGTTGGGCGCATTCTGCCGTTCTTCTCGGTGCTGGTGCCTTTCTGGCTGGTGTGGGCGTATGCGGGATACAAAGGTATGAAGGAAATCTGGCCGGCGATTGCGGTGGCCGGGGTTACTTTCGCGGTCCCGCAATTTCTGATTTCGAATTTGCACGGGCCGTGGCTCACGGATATTGGTGCAGCCATTATTTCGATGGTGTGCCTGATTTTGTTCCTCAAGGTATGGCAGCCGAAAAAGATTTGGGGACATGAGGGACACCAGGAAGGCGAGCAGCGCGCCGCGCGCGGCCAGCACGGCTACAGCCGGGGCGAAGTGGCTCGCGCCTGGCTGCCGTGGCTGGTGCTCAGCGTATGCGTTTTCTGCTGGGGTACGACCACCGGCAAGAAGATCATGAACGCGCCGGAAAAGACCTTCCCGTCGATGAAGACCTGGTCGACTCCGCCGAGCAAGATTACGAATCCGCAGTTTCCGGTTACCGGTCTCAACAAGCTGTCGGAGCGCATGCCGCCGGTGGTGCTGAAGCCTGCGCCTGAGGGGGCGGTGTTTGGCCTGAACTGGGTCTCGGCCACGGGGTCGGGGATTTTGTTCGCGGCGATTATTTCGGGCTTCATCATGGGCCTGTCGCTGCCGAAGATGATCGCGATGTGGTGGCAAACCGTTTGGCACATACGGTTCTCGCTGATGACTATTGCGGCCATGCTCTCGATTGGCATCATGACTCGCTACTCAGGAGTGGATGCGACCATGGGCCTGGCATTTGCGCGGACAGGACATTTGTATCCGTTCTTCGGCACTTTGCTGGGCTGGCTGGGCGTGGCGCTGACCGGTTCGGACACATCGTCGAACGTGCTGTTCGGCAGCCTGCAAAAGATCTCGGCGCAGCAGATTGGGACTTCTCCAGTGCTGATGAGCGCGGCTAACAGCGCGGGCGGAGTGATGGGCAAAATGATCGACGCACAGAGCATCGTGGTGGCCAGCACCGCGACCGAGTGGTACGGACACGAAGGCGATATTTTGCGTTACGTGTTCTTCCACAGCATTGCGCTGGCAGCTTTGGTGGGAATCATGGTGACGTTGCAGGCGTATGTATTTCCGTTCACCCGGTTGGTGGTGCATTAGGGTGGCGATGGCGTAGAGGGTTTACGAGGATTGACTGGTGTCGCGCAAAGTATCGCTGTTCGTGCCGTGCTTCGTGGATCAACTGCTGCCTGAGGTGGCGGTGGACACGGTCAAGGTGCTGCGGCGGATTGGATACGCGGTCGAGTTCCCTGAAGATCAGACTTGTTGCGGGCAGCCTGCTTTCAATACCGGGTACTGGAACGAGGCGCGGCCTTGCGCGGAACATTTCGTTCGCGTTTTCCGGGATGCTGAAGTGGTGGTGTGTCCCTCGGGTTCGTGCGCGACGATGGTGCGCAACTTTTATCCGGAGCTGCTGGCTGGGAGTTCGTTGCGTGAAGAGGCTCTCGCCGTGGCCGGCCGGACGTTTGAGTTTTCGGAATTTCTGGTGAAGGTTGCGGCGGTTGCCGACGTTGGAGCCAGTTTCCCTCACACTGTTACGTATCACGCTTCGTGCCATGGGCTGCGCGAGCTTCACTTGCGCGAGGAGCCTTTGCAGCTTCTGCGCGCGGTGAAGGGACTGAAGCTGATTGAGATGGCCCGCTTCGATGAATGCTGCGGTTTCGGCGGGACTTTCGCCGCCAAGTTTTCCGACATCTCTGCCGCCATGGGAAATTCCAAAGCGGAGAGCATTGCCGCGACTAGCGCCGAGTTTGTGACCGCGATCGATCCCAGTTGTTTGTTGCATGTGCAGGGAATTCTGGGGAAGCGGAATGCGCCGACGCGCACGATTCATCTGGCCGGAATTTTGGCGCAGGATGGCTCGAGAACCTCAGCTCAGGAACGGCCATGAGCGCGACTGCGGCACAACGCTTTCTGCAAGATGCCGCGGTCAAGTCGGCGGACCTGGCGCACCGCGAAATCATCCGGCGCGGCATGGAGAGCTACGACGCCGCACATCTCAAAGGCCGGGCTCGGATCAACGACTGGGAAGCGGCTCGCGAAAAATGCCAGGAGATCAAGCGCGACGCCATCAATCATCTCGATCGCTATCTGCTTCAATTCGAAGAACAGGTGACGGCGCGCGGCGGGCATGTGTTCTGGGCCGCCAACAGCGAAGAGGCCTGCGCCTATGTGAAGAACCTGGCCGTCGAGCGTGGAGTGCGGACGGTGGTGAAATCGAAGTCGATGGTGACAGAAGAAATCCACTTGGGACCGGCGCTGGAGAAGGCTGGCATCAAAGTTTGGGAGACGGATTTTGGCGAGTTTATCGTGCAGTTGCGGGAAGAGGGTCCGTATCACATTGTGACCCCCTGCATGCACCTGAAGCGCGACCAGATTGCGACTTTGTTTCGCGAGAAGTTGGACCCGGAAGTGAAAAGCGATGATCCCGCGTATTTGATGACAGTGGCGCGGCGCATATTGCGCCAGGCTTTCTTCGAGGCCGAGATGGGCATCTCGGGCGCGAATTTTCTGGTGGCGGATGCGGGCGCGATTGCGATTTCAACGAACGAAGGCAACGGCCGGCTGTGCACCAGCATTCCCCGCATTCACGTGGTGGTCACAGGCATTGAGAAAGTTATTCCGCGGCTCGAAGATCTCGCCGTGTTGTGGCCGGTGCTGGCGACTTCGGGCACTGGGCAGGGGATTACGACTTACAGCACGCTGATCGGTGGCGCGCGGCGGCCGGGCGAAGTGGATGGGCCGGAAGAATTTCATGTGGTGCTGGTGGATAACGGGCGCAGCCAGTTGCTGGCCGATGTGGAACAGCGCGAGGTGCTGCACTGCATTCGTTGCGGCGCATGCCTGAATATTTGCCCTGTGTTTCGCCACGTCGGAGGACACACTTACGGCACCACTTATCCCGGGCCGATTGGCAGCGTGCTTACGCCGCATCTGAATGGGATCAAGGAGTTCAAGCATCTTTCTTACGCGTCGTCGCTGTGCGGGGCTTGCAGCAGCGTTTGTCCGGTGAAGATTGATCTGCATCACCACCTGTTGCAGAACCGGCGAAACGCTACCGAGGCGGGAGCGACCAAGACGAGTGAGCGGATCGCGTTCAAGGTTTGGAGCCGCGCGATGCTGCATCCGCGGATTTACGCGCTGGGCGGATGGGCGGTGCGAAAAGGTCTTCGAATTTGTTACGGCCTGGGGCTCGCGGGTTCGGGTCTTGATCCGATGCGGGTGTGGAACCAGCATCGCTCGCCGGTGCCGCTGCCCGCGGAATCGTTTCGCGCGCGGTGGAGAAAAGGCCTTGATGCAAACTAAGGCGCAGACGGAAAACCCGAGCCGGGAGCGGATTCTGAAGCGGATTCGCGCGGGATTGCGCACTGTGGTTGCAGAGTCTGTTGGGGAGCGGGTAATCCCTGCACCGGTTATTTTTGCGCCGATCGACGATCCGCTCGCGCGGTTTCGGCAGGAATGCGTTGCCAACCTGGTGGAGTGCATACTTACCGCTGATCCTGCGGCGAGCGCGGGTGCGTTGGCAAAAGTTTTTCAGTCGCTGCCTGAGGGAGAAATTTTTGTGCAGGACGATCCCTCGTTGCGCCGGCTCGTTGAACTGGCTGCGGCGGGGCGGGCGATACGGTGGTCGAGTGAAGGCGCGCCGGGCGAGGCTTCGCAGGCTACGGTCACGCTGGCCGATGCGCTGATTGCGCAGACGGGATCGATTCTGGTGACCGCTGCGTGCGGCGGGCGCGGGGCATCGGTGATCGCGCCCTGTCACGTTGTTTACGCGACCGTTTCTCAGCTCGTTCCCGATCTCTCGAATGCTCTGAGCCGTCTCTCACAGGAACGCAAACTCGACAGCAACTCGTTCGCGTGCGTTATCAGCGGCTCGAGCCGCACTGCCGATATTGAGAAGATTCTGGTGCAAGGTGCGCATGGGCCGCGGCGATTGGTCGTCATTCTGCAGAGCGCAAGATAGGCGATCAGACGATCCGGGCTCTTAAGCAATGTTCGCTCTTTGTTTGCCAGCACAAGATTCTCGACTACAGTTATTTCCGCCTATGCGCGGGGTATCCGGGAACGCGAGAGCGCCTGCGCAGAGCGGCGTGCAACCCGCTGGAAAAGTTGCGCTGCAAAATAAACCTCCCGCACCCCAAGGTGCATCTGAGGTCAAGGCAGTTGTCACGGACCTGGGGTTCACCCCTGTGACCTGTGCTGCCCTGCAAGAGCGCGCCAATATGGACTATGCGGTTCCACGCCAAAGGCGCGCTGTTGCTATCTCTGTTTTGCTTGGCCACCACCCCGGCCGTGCTGGCGCAACAGAAGCAGCGGGAGTCGGGCGCAGCTTATCGCACCGACCGCGAAGATTCTGCACTGCGGGCCCGGCCGCTGACTCTGGATGAGGGGCTGGCGATTCTGAATGCCGCGCTGGATTCGCGGCATCACGCGGGTTTTTCTTCCGACTGCTCTCACTTTGTTCACGGACTCTACGAGCGCGCCGGTTTCCACTATGAATACGCGGCTTCGGTGGACTTGTACGGGGGGATTGCAGAATTCCGGCGAGTAACCAATCCGCAGCCGGGCGATTTGGCCGTGTGGCGCGGACATGCGGGGATTGTGGTCAATCCGGTGCAGCATTCTTTTTTCAGCCTGCTGCGTTCGGGGCCGGGCGTCGATTCCTACGATTCGCCGTATTGGAAACGGCGGGGGCGGCCCCGTTTTTTTCGTTACGTGAAAGCGGCTCCTGGTAGCGTGGTTTCCGGCTCGTTGCGAACCGCGAGTTTGTATCCCGCCGCTGAAGATGCGGGATCTGATGATGTGGAAGAGTCTGCAAGCGAGGGCCGGCCCTCCACCAGGCTTGCGGCAAGCCAATCGGTGAACGCAACGAATCCGCGTGTTCCGGTTGTGCATTCCGCTCATCCCAAGCCCGATCAAGTGGAGGCGGCGTTCTTGCAATCATGCGCTGACTCGGAAGAAAACCTGCGTGGGCGGGATCTCTTCAAGTCGGTTGATCCGGTGATTGTGTTCGACCATTTCACAGTCAACAAAGTGCACATCGCGGGGAACCAGGGCTGGGTCGAGGTTCAAATCGAGGAAGTGCTTTTTCTTGTGGACGGCAAGGTGGAGGCGCGCAAAGGGTCGGAACGGCAGCGATTGCCTATGAGCCGCCGCGACAAAACCAGCTGGGAGCTGACGGCTCCGCGGGGCGCGATCTACGTGTCTCAGCAGATCGCGGTGCGCGTGATGTCACACCAACTCGCGCAACTCACCGAAGAAACTCCCGATGCCCGGCCACAGCAGAAGGCTGAGTTGGCGCGAGTGCTGGATTCGCTGCTGCGGGAATAGCACGCCGGGCACGCGCAACAGAGCTGTCGAGCCTTTGTTATCCCCATGTTATAATCTTTTATTCCCAGTCGCTTAGCGCGCGGAGGACCGTATCGATAAACGTTTTATCCGAACCAACGACCGTATTCGAGCCCGCGAAATTCGCGTGATTGACGATGAGGGTGGGCAAATTGGCATTCTGCCTCCCTACGAAGCGCTGAAGTTGGCCCGCAGCAAGAACCTGGATCTGGTCGAGATTTCGCCCACCGCGCAGCCTCCCGTGTGCCGCATCATGGACTACGGGAAATATCTTTACCAGCAGGAAAAGAAAGAGCGCGAGGCGAAGAAGCATCAGAAGACGATCACCGTAAAAGAGGTCAAGTTCCGCATCAACGTGGACGACCACGATTACGAGACCAAGAAGAATCACGTGCTGCGCTTTCTCGATGGAGGAGACAAGGTAAAAGCAACGATCTTCTTCCGCGGCCGCGAAATGACGCGCACGGGATTGGGCCGGCAGATACTGGAGCGTCTGATCAAGGACGTGGAAGCGCAGAGCATTGTGGAGTTCCGGCCGCGGCAGGAAGGCAACACGCTGCACGCGATTTTGGCGCCGAAGAAGACAGCGGCCGAGCGGGAGAAGGAAAGAGAACGGGAAGCCCGGCAGAAAGCGAAGCAGGAAAGAAAGCTGGCGCAGGAAAAAGAGAAGCCGGGGCCGGAGAAGGCGGCGGAGAGTCCGGCGCCAGCAAGCGAGAAGCAACCGGCGCCGGCTGCAGCCGCGGCGGCGACGAATCCGGCTTCGCAGGCTTAGCGGTTCGCCTGCTGATCTGCAGGGCGACGATCTGCAGCGAAGACAGGTGCCGACTGCGCCCACGATTCCAGAGCAATCGAAAGCAGCAGTTGAATACGCAGGGCTGACGGCCGGCAACAGGCGGCCGGCACCTGATTCTGAGGAACTATGCCGAAATTGAAAACGCACAAAGGCGCCGCGAAACGCTTCAAGAAAACCGCCACCGGCAAGGTGAAGCGGGGACATTCGCATCTGCGCCACATCCTGACGTCGAAAGACAAGAAGCGGAAACGCAAGCTGGGCAAGGGGACGCTGGTGAGCGACGGAGATCGCCGCAAAGTGTTGCGGATGATTCCATATCAGTGAAGCAGTGGCCAGTGGTCGGTGGTTAGTGGTCAGAACTTCGAAGATTTTCTGACCACTAGCCACTGATCACTGACCACCGCTTCAGGCGCGTGAAGAGGCTAGAGACCGCCGCAATGGCGAATCGTCCTTACCTCCAGCCGCCAGTACAAGAAAGCAAAAAGGAGAAAGTCATGCCACGTGTAAAACGCGGAACCAAACGCCGCGCCAAGCGCAAG
The DNA here is from genome assembly GCA_963832755.1 of uncultured Acidobacteriaceae bacterium. Lineage (GTDB taxonomy): Bacteria > Acidobacteriota > Terriglobia > Terriglobales > Acidobacteriaceae > Sulfotelmatobacter. Next base: position 936,748 of record CAWHVM010000002.1, read on the forward strand.
AAAATATTAGAGCGCGCCAGCGGATATTTCCTTACAAAATCGAAACTCTACCGCTCCGCCAAAGAAGCCGTTGAGCGTGGGCTCAAGTTCGCATACAGCGGACGCAAGCAGCGGAAGCGGCAGTACCGGTCGCTTTGGATCGTGCGCATTGGCGCGGCTTCCAAGCTCAACGGGTTGAGCTATAACCAGTTCATCCACGGATTGAAGAAGGCCGGGGTGGAACTGGACCGCAAGATTCTGGCGGACCTGGCGGTGCGCGATGCGGCTGCGTTTAAGAACCTGGTGGAGCAGGCCAAGGGCGCGCTGGCGTAGGCGGCTTCGGCTTTCGGGCTTCGGGCTTCGGCTGTCAAACCTAACTCATTGTCATTCCGAGCCGCCCGCAGACGCGCAACGCGCGGAGAGAGCGAGCGAGGAATCTGCTTCTCTTGCTCGTGGCAGGAGAACGGCAGGTTCCTCACCGCTGACGCGGTTCGGAATGACAATTCCTTAAAGTCTTCGGAAAAGATGTCATATACGGTTTCCAAACTAAGGGATTTTTCGGATGCGTCACTCAGACGCGCCTTCGGGGAACTGATTTCCGCTCTCGACGACGAAGCCGCCGCTGTAAAGAGCGAGGCCGACTGGAAGGCACTTCGCGACCGCTGGATGGCGCGGAAGGATGGTGTCCTGACGCAGGTCAACGATCTGTGGCTGAAGAGTGCTCCGAGGGATGCGAAGCGCGACGCCGGCCGCCACGTCAACCTGATCAAAGAGCAGGTTGAGCGGAAAGTGGAGCAGGTTCTGGATGCCCTTAATCGCGCACCCGAAAGCGTCGGTCGCGTCGACATTTCCCTCCCCGGCGTCCGCCGTCCCATCGGCGCCGAGCATCCCGTCATCAAGACAACCAACGAGATGGTTCGCGTCTTTCAGAAGCTTGGCTACTCGGTTGCCGATGGGCCTGTGGTCGAGACCGATTACTATAACTTCGAGGCTTTGAATTTTCCGCCGAATCATCCGGCGCGGGATACGCAGGATACCTTGTTCATCGCTGGTCAGCAGGGCAAGGCGCAGCGGGAGCGGCTGCTGTTGCGGACGCATACTTCTCCGGTGCAGATTCGAACGATGGAAAAGATGCGTCCGCCGATCCGGATTGTGATTCCCGGGACGGTGCATCGCAACGATCCTCCGGATGCGAGCCACTCGCCGATGTTTCATCAGATTGAAGGGCTGGCGGTCGATACCAACATCACATTTGGCGATTTGAAGGGGACGCTCGATCATGCCATGAAAGAATTCTTTGGATCGAGCGTGAAGACCAGTTTTCGTCCGTCATTTTTTCCGTTCACCGAGCCGAGCGCGGAGATGTTTGTGTCGTGCTTCATTTGCGGCGGGAGCGGGAGGCGCGGGCCGGATGACGCGCCTTGCCGTCCGTGCAAGCAGACGGGATGGATTGAAATTCTCGGATGCGGCATGGTCGATCCGAATGTGTTTGAGTTTGTGAAGGACAACGGCTATGACCCGAAGAAGGTTTCAGGATTTGCCTTTGGCATGGGAGCGGACCGGATCGCCCTGTTGAAGTATGGGGTGGATGATTTGCAGTTGTTCTTTCAGGGGGATGTGAGATTTTTGCAGCAGTGGGCCTAACGCGCTCTTAGCCCTTAGCTCTTGGCTTTTAGCTAAAGGCTAAGAGCCAAGAGCTAAGAGCTGATTCATGAAACTTTCTGCACAATGGATTCGCGAGTTTGTTGATCTCACCGTCGATGACCGGCGGCTGGCTGAGGATTTGACTGGGGTGGGGATTGCCGTGGAGGGGATCAGCGGGTCGGGTGCTGAAACTATTTTCGAGATGGAGATTGGGACGAATCGTCCGGATGCCATGAATCATTATGGCGTGGCGCGGGAGGCGGCGGCGGTTTATGATCTGCCGTTGAAGCAGTTCTCAGGTCTCAGGTCTCAGTTCTCAGCAAAACCTTCGAACGAGGCGGCGTTTCCGATTAGCGTCGAAGAGCCACAGCTTTGCCCTCGTTTCTCTGCGCGAGTGATACGGGCAACGAAGGTCAAAGCTTCGCCACAGAAGATTGCGCGGCGTTTGGCGTTGCTGGACCAGCGGCCCATCAGCAACTCCGTGGATGCTACTAACTATGTCTTGTGGGAAATGGGCAAGCCTACGCATGTCTTCGATATGGATTTGCTCGAAGGCGGCGAGCTTATCATCCGCAAGGCCAAGAAGGGCGAGAGGTTGAAGACGCTCGATGGCGTGGAGCGCGCGCTTACTTCCGAGGATCTGGTTGTTGCCGACGCGAAGAAGCCTGTCGGACTTGCGGGAGTGATGGGCGGGTACGACACGATGATCACGGAGAAGACGCGGAATATTTTGATCGAGTCGGCCTGGTGGGATCCGGTGACCGTGCGTAAGACTTCGCGGCGGCATGGGCTGCACACCGACGCTTCGCACCGGTTCGAGCGCGGAGCGGATTTTGAGTCGACGGTTTTGTCGTGCGATCTGGTGGGAGCGCTGATTCTGGAATCGGGCGGCGGAGAATTGGTTGGCGATGTGATCGATGTGGTGTCGAGACAGATCGACCTGGCGCCGGTGGTGCTGCGGGTTTCGGAGGTGCGGCGCATCCTGGGCGGGAGTGTGGAGGCGGGAGAAATTTTCCGCATCCTGAAAAAGCTTGGTTTCACGCTGATTCCCGAAGGACAGGGGGACGCGCAGTTCCGGGTGCAAATTCCCAGCTGGCGTTTGGATGTGGAACGCGAGATCGACTTAATCGAAGAAATCGCGCGGTTGCATGGCTACGACAAATTCGAGAATACTTTGCCGGCATACAGTGGCGCGGTGGTGGATCTGCCGCATGCGGCTGTGGACGGGGCTTTGCGCGGACGGGCCTTGGCTTTAGGCTACAACGAGGCGGTTTCGTTGACCTTTATTTCACATGCGGACGCGGAGAGATTTTCTTCCGCGTCCGTGCTGGAGCTGGAGAATCCGCTGAGCGAGGAAGCGAGTGTGATGCGGACTTCGATGGCGCCGGGGATGCTGGACATGCTGGCGTGGAACCTGAATCGTGATTCGGAAACCGTGCGGCTATTTGAGATGGGGCGGGTGTACGAGATGCGCGGCGAGGAGCGTGTTGAGCCGGCTCGGTTGTGCCTGGGCGCGACGCTAGCCGCTGTGAAAGGTGCGTTGCCCGTGGGTGGGACGCTCGATGTGAGCAAAGATGAACACGCAGCGGCAGCGGAGGCATTTCGCTCGTTCAAGGGGGACGTGGAGAATTTACTGGCGCGGTTTGCTTATCGAGAGTTGAGCTTCGACCGGACGACGGCGGAATATTTTCATTCCGGACGGTCGGCGCGGGCTTTGATGGATGGTTCTCCGGTGGCGCAGTTCGGGCAGCTTGCCGAGGCGGTTAAGACAGAGCGGAAATTGCGGCAGGATGTTTTTCTGGCGGAGATTGACCTGGAGCGGCTGCATGCGATTGGGCTGCGTGGCGCGGGGTTCGCGGCGCTGGGGAAGTATCCGGCGGTGGAGAGGGATTTTTCTTTTGTGTTTGGGGATGAAGTGGAGTTCGAGGCGATACGACGGACGGTGGTGGGGCTGGGCATTCCGGAGTTGCGTGAGTTCAAGCCCGTCGAGATTTTTCGCGGCGGGTCGATTGAGGCGGGGAGGTATTCGATTTTGCTACGGGTGAAGTTGCAGTCGGACGAAGGGACGCTGCGCGATGAGCAGATTGCGCAGTGGTCTGCCCGGATCGTCCGGGCGCTGCAGGAGTTGGGGGGATTGCAGCGGGCTTAGGTCATTGTTGATTTACGATTTTTGATTGTTGATTGAAAAGCTGGTTCCGCGTGGGACAAAAACCTTTAACACAGAGGACACTGGGGGCCACAGGGTAGAGCGTTGTGCGGCCCGACCGCATCAATCATCAATCAACAATGATCAACCAGCAATTTCCTTCCTGTGCTAATCTGCCAGCTGTGGCGGATGTGATTTCTTCTCCATCCAATCCAACGAAACATTTTCTTAGCGACAAGGTTTCGCAGTTTACCGAGTCGGTGATCCGGGAGATGACCCGGCAGGCGATGGTGCATGGGGCGGTGAATCTGGCGCAGGGTTTTCCGGATTTTGCGGCTCCGGCGGAGATCAAAGAGGCGGCGCAGCGGGCGGTTGCGGGCGATGTGAATCAGTATGCAATTACCTGGGGCGCTAAGAATTTCCGCAACGCGATTGCGCGGCAGATGGGCGTGTGGCAGGGGATTGCGGTTGATCCGGAAAAGGAAGTTACGGTGTGCTGCGGATCGACGGAGGCGATGATTTCCACTCTGCTCGCGGTTTGCAACGCGGGCGATGAAGTGGTGATCTTTGAACCGTTTTATGAGAACTATGGGCCGGATTCGGTGCTGAGCGGGGCGCGCCCGCGGTTTGTGAAGTTGAGGCCGCCGGTTAGCGATGGGAGCGAGTGGACTTTCGATGAGAAGGAATTGCGCGCGGCTTTCGATAAGCACACCAAGGCCATCATTGTTAATACACCGAATAATCCTACGGGGAAGGTTTTTACTCGGGCCGAGTTGGAGTTGATTCGCGATTTGTGCGTGGAGTTCGATGTGCTCGCGATTACGGATGAGATTTATGAACACATTTTGTATGACGGGACCGAGCACATTTCGATAGCGTCGCTGGAGGGGATGCGGGAGCGGACGGTGACGATCAACGGAATGTCGAAGACCTACAGCGTGACGGGATGGCGCGTGGGCTGGGCGGTGGGGCCGGAGAAGATTACGAATGCGATCCGCAAGGTGCACGATTTTTTGACGGTGGGCGCGCCGGCGCCTCTGCAGGAAGCCGGTGCGGCGGCGTTGAGTTTGCCGGCGGAATATTACGCGAAGCTGGCGGAGGGGTATCGAGTGCGGCGGGATCATTTGATTCCGGCGCTGGAGGCGGCGGGGTTCAAGTGTTTTCGTCCGCACGGGGCTTATTACGTGATGACCGATATTTCGGAGTTTGGATTTGAGGATGATGTTTCGTTCACCAAGTATTTGGTGAAGGAGATTGGAGTGGCGGCGGTGCCGGGGTCGAGTTTTTACCGGGATGCGGGGGATGGGGCGCGGCAGGTGCGGTTTGCGTTCTGCAAGAAGTTGGAGACGCTGGATGCGGCGGCAGAGAAGTTGGGGAAGTTGCGGCGGTGAGTGCACCAATGGGCCATGCCTGATCCACAGCATGGTGGAGTATACTGCGGGGAAGTTTGAAATCCTTTCGGGAAAAGTGCAATCATGGCGCTGGATGCGGTGGAAACGGTGACGGAGCAAGTTCCGGCGGACGATTTTCAGGCGCTGGAAGATAAAATTTACCGCACTATCGAGATGTACAAAGCGGCGCGGCAGGCGCAGGCGGCGGCGGAACGCGATGCCGAGCGCGTGCGCCGGCAACTGGAAGAGCGCGAGGAGCACTTGGCGGTGCTAAAGCGCGAGGCGGTGCAGTTGCGGAAGGAGCGGGAGGAAATTCGCGGGCGCGTGGAGAAGATGCTGGAGCAGATTGAGTCGATTGCGGAGGAGCGGGCGAGTTAGGGCTTCGGCTTTCGGGCTTCGGCCTTCCGGCTGGTTGGACGAATGGTGAGCGTGGAGCAGATGGACGCTGGAAGCGGGTTCCTCGCTTCGCTTGGAATGACAGGAATTTAGGGACACGGTTATGGCCACGGCTGCTAAGGATTCGACTGTGAAGGACGCGCAGAATGGCAGCGTGCGGGTGGAGATATTTGATCAGGCTTATAACCTGAGGGGGTCGGATCCGGAATATATTTTGAAGCTGGCGGAGTATGTGGATGCGAAGATGCGGGCCGTGGCCGAGGCTACGAATACGATCGATACGGTGCGCCTGGCGGTGCTGGCGGCGCTGAATATCGCCGATGAGTATCATTTGTTGAAGCGGAAGCAGGAGAGCGGGGCAACCGATTACCAGAAGCGGGCGCATCTATTAGCAGATGCGCTGGACGAAGTGTTGGGTGAGGACCGCAAGGCGGGATAGCGCCTTCCCCCTGGGCTCCAGTCGAGGCTTCGGCAAGATGGGCAGACTGGGACCGGCCGGCATAAATTTTCTTCTGTTAGCGCTGCTGTCTGGCGGCGCTGTGTCTCAGGAAACGACCCTCCATACACAAGCGAATGTGGTGGTGATCCCGGCGCTGGTGAAGAGCGCGAAGGGCGAGATTGTGTATGGACTGACGGCGAAGGATTTCGTGGTCGAGGACGACGGCGTGGAGCAGGGGGTGCGGCTGGACGAGGCGGCGGAGGGGGCGCAGGTTTCGCTGGTGGTGGCGATACAGCGGGGGCGGCGGGCCAACTACGAGTTTCCGCGGATGCGCGGGCTGGGTGCGATGCTGGCTCCGATGGTTGACGCGGGGCTGGGCCGAGTGGCGATTGTGGAGTTCGACAACCAAGTGCAGTTGATTCAGGATTTCAGCAGCGACTCTGAGCGGACTACAGAGAATCTGCAGGGATTGCAGGCGGGGGACGGGGGAGCGGCGATTTTGGATGCGCTGGATTATTCGGTGAAGCTGCTGGAGAAAGCTCCGCGGGAGCGGCAACGGGTGTTGCTGCTGATCAGCGAGACGCGCGACCACGGCAGCCACGACGCGAAGGTAAACGATGTGGTGGCTGAGATCGGACAGAGCAGCACGGTGGTATATGCGCTGGCGTTCGCGCCGTCGCGGTCGAACATCCTGGATACGATGCGGGGAAACAATGTTGAGGAGATGAATCCCGGGCCGGATTTGCTGGCGCCTTTGTTCATGGCTGCCGCTGCGATGAAGAAAAACATGCCCAGGACTGTGGCTTCCATGACTGGCGGCGAGTATGAGTTGTTCGCGACCAGAAAGAATTTTGATGCGCGGATGGTTGATTTCACCAATCACGTACACAACCGCTATTTGTTGAGCTTTGCGCCGAAGAATCCGCGTGCGGGGTTGCACCAGATTCGAGTGCGGTTGAAGGATCCGGGAGACAGGGTGGTGCTGGCGCGGAGCAGTTATTGGGCGGTGGGAGCGGAGAAATAGAGATTCGTTTTGGGAGCCGAAGGGCGGGAGCTGTGCGCGGGAGAGTGAAGACTCGTTCTGGAACTGATGGCCGGGAGCTGTGCGCCTCGGTGCGCTGGGCTGGACCCTTCGGCTTCGCTCAGGGCAGGCTCACGAGGCGGCCGTCCCTACATGGGCTTTTCCATGCCGCGGGCTGGATTGCAAGCTAAGACTTGGATCACGTGATTACTTTGGATGCAAGTGGTCTGCCAACTATTTGCGCTTCCCCTATTGCTAATCTACGGGGAGTTCTCCTAGCATCACAAGTGAAAGCCGGCCTGCGGGGTTGGTGATGGCGGTAACCGATTTTTGAACCAATGCTGAATGAACGGGGACTCGACTCGAACTAGGATCCGGTGTGCAACGCTCCGCCATGCGGAGATGCCTAAAGGGTCTCGGCGGGTTCCCAACGTCTACCTGACGGTTCATTCTCGGCCCGTCACACGGCACAGTGGGTCGGCTTGATTTGTTCCCCGCCGCGATAGAAATCCACAGACCCCGACGCCGCCAGGGAATACTTGACGGCTAGCTCGGAATGCGATATATCTATTTCCGACTATGGCCGAACGATTAGATTCACATTTACCGCTGTCCTCGGCAGCCTTGCACATCCTTCTCGCTTTAGCCGGGGAAGACCTCCATGGCTACGGCATCATGCAGGAAATCGCAAGGCAATCGGAGGGCATATACAAACTCGGCCCCGGCACGCTGTACGACAATCTGCAGAAGCTCATTCGGGTTGGATGGGTTCAGGAGCTGGGACCACGCCGGGGAGATGACGATCCTCGCAGACGCTATTACCGACTCGCTGATGCTGGACGAGATGTCCTCACAGCCGAGACCGCGCGCCTGACGCAGGTTGTCCGCGAGGCCCGCTTGCGACTGCGAGCCCCAAACCCTAGGAGAGTCTGATGCTTAGGCGTGTATATCGTTGGGCCGTGCGTTTGCACCCTTCCAGCTTTCGCCGACGTTTCGGAGGGGAGATGCTCTACATCTTCGATCAGAAAAAGGGAACGCTGTCTACGCTCGGTGTAATGCTGGACTGTGTTTTCTCGCTCTTGAGACAGTGGACTTTGCGACCACATACCGGCATCGAGCTACCCGCCGCTCCTCTTCTAAGTCCAGCGGCGGACCATATTCCATCATTCGAGACGATCGAACCGTTCCGCCCTCGCGCGTCAGCAATCATCAACGGCGCGGTGCTGTCGCTGATTCTGCTCTGCATGAGTGTCTTCGCGATCCGTTATAGTTGGATTCACGTCTTGGATTTGCGTATTCCGAGGGTCGCGGCCAATCCCAGCCAACAAGTTGGCCCCCAGACACGCCTGCCGCTCGATGTAATTCCCACCGACCCGGAAGGTATTCAAAGTAAGACCATCGCATCAAGTAGCCCTCGTGCCCCTGCTGCGTCCGTCCGAACTCGCGGAGTGACGATCTGGCTTGACCCGTATGTCGGGAAATACATCTCCAACTTCCCACCGGCGAAGATTTCGATTCAAATCGAAGGTGATTTCCTCAGAGGTGATCACCTCTCGCTTTCGCTGGCTGCCGCAGGACACCCAAGCCTTGCTCTCTCGCCTGTGTCCCCAGCGAGGTTCGTCATCGACGGAGCCGAGAATGGCTATGTCGACTTCACCGCTGACGCTCAGGGCAGGATTTGCTGCTTGTCTTTCGTTCTAAACGGCAACACCATCACCGCTCAACGTCACTAGCTAGCGTCTAGGTGCCTCAGACAGCCTGAGGTAAGCCCCGCGTTCGCTCCATCGTCATTAACAGTATGATTTCTTCCTTCTCCAGGGCAGCCTGTACCCACGAGCTACTGGGTTCCCAGGTACATGACGTGGACATAGGTTCCCAGCCGCACGTTGTAGGCGAGGTACCAGCCGTCGTGGTCGGGATCTTCGTAGATTACGATCTCGTCGCTGTCCCAGAGCCAGTCGCTGCAAAAGCCGATATCGAATGCGCCGACGCTGAAGTAGAAACCGCCGAACCAGAAACGGTCGGGGCCACCTCCGCCTAGATGCCAGACATGGCCGCGGCCGAAGCCGCCAGTGAAGTGGCCGTGTTCCCAGGGATGATCAAGATGCATCCGAGGATCGTCGCGGCCAGTGTCGTGGCCGATCCATTTGCCGTTGGAGTGGACGTGGGGCGCGTCGGGATGCCCGGCCTTGTCGTTGTAATGAGGCTTTTCCGGGGCTGGTTTAGGAGCGTGCGCCGGGGCGGGACCGTGGGAGGGGATGTTCTTGGCGCCACCGCCGACTTCGTGACGTTGAGCAAAGGCTACGACGGAAAACAGGAAGCATACTGCGAGCAGTCCGATGAGTTTCTTCATGGTTATCCTTTCTTCCGAGCGCCCCGGAGAGATTTTACTTTTGGGTGGGTGGTGAGTGCAATTGGAGCGCAGTGGTCAGTGATCAGTGGTCAGTGAACCAGCAGGACCATTGCCCGGCCCTCGTTTTGACTGGCCACTGGCAACTGGCCACTGATCACTGACTTTCAGAAAATGAGTTTCAGGCCTAGCTGGATTTGCCGCGGGGCGAAGGCGGCGTTGGGTTTCAGGAAGTTTTGCGGTTGCTGGTAGTAGGCGGGGGCCGGGACTCCGTTGGCCACGACCGTGTACTGCACGAAGGTCGTGGCTTCGGCTGTCAGGCCGTCGGAGGTGATCTCGACGCGCTGGTTGTCGTGGTTGAAAAGATTGAAGGAGTCGGCGGAGAACTCGAGGCGATAGCGTTCGCCGACTTTGATTTTGCGGACGAGGCGGAGGTCGGCAGAGGCGTAGTCGGGCCCGGTGAAGGCGTTGCGGCTGTAGCCGGGGAGGCGGTCGTTGTCGTAGTTGCCGTCCTGGTTGGGGTCGCCGTTGACGGTGGCATTGACGGGGCGTCCGCTGCCGGCGGTGACGATGCTGGAAATCTTCCAGTTGTTGAAGATGTGGCCGAGGAGTTCGTGGCTGCGGTGGAAGGGACGAGGCTCGACCGAGAAAGCGGCGACGAAGCGGTGGCGCTGATCGGTGACGCTGGGTCCGCGCTCGGCATTGGGTTGGTAGGCGTTCTGAACTGTAGCGGGTTCGCCGGCCACCAGGGCATCCTGGCCGTCGTCGATGGCGTGGGCGTAGGTGTAGGAGAGCCGCAGATAACTGCCGTGGGAGACGCGGCGGTTGATGGAAAGGGTCAGGCCGTTGTAGACGCTGGAGGCGGCGCTTTGGAATTCGTCGATGGCGCCGAGTTGCGCTACGAGCCGGCCCAGGGGATTGATGCAAGGCGGAAATGGGCAGGTGAGCGATTGCGTGTACTGCCACGTAGCGAAGGAATCCACGGTGTAGAAGCCGTTCTGGAAGATGGAGCCGGTGGAATCGAAGATGGGATAAGTCAGCGCGACCGGCGGCGGAAGGTTTACATCGAGCGCGCGGATCAGGTGTTCGCCGTGAACGTACAGATAGGAGAGGGCGACCGTGGTCTTACCGGCGACTTCGCGTTCGAATGTGAGGCTTATTTGCTGCACGCGCGGCGTCACGAAATTGGGAGCGAAGGCGGAGACGTCGTTGGTGACGCCTTGCGTGAATCCGGCGGGGAGATTGCAAGAAGAAATCACTGGGCAACTCACCAGCGGGTTGGGATAAGTGGGAAAGACCTGGTTGTCGTAGTAGTTGGAGTTATCGAGAAAGACTTGAGCGTCGGTGATGCCGTTTTCGGTGGCGATGGCGGAGGGGTAGATCTGAGGAATGCGGACGTAGAAGATTCCATAGCCGGCGCGGATGACGAGCGGGTGGTCTTTTCCGATGGAATAGGCGAGTCCGGCGCGCGGGCCGAAGTTGTAGGGTTTAAAGGGAACTTTGCCGGAGGGCGGAAACAGCGGGTTGGAGACGAGTCCGGCGGTGGTGAAGGTTTGAAGATCCCAGCGGACGCCGAGATTTACGGCCAGATGATCGGTGACGCGGATCGTGTCCTGGGCGAAGGCGGCGTAGTCGTTGCCGTTGGGATTAGAAGAGGATGGTCCGAAGTTCTGCAGATAATATTTCGGAACGGCGTGGGCGTAGGCGCGCAGCGGAGTGAGCGGGAGTCCGGCTTCCATGGGTTCGAAGGTGAAGGGGTCGACTTTGATGGGATCGAAAACATATTCTCCGCTTTGCTGGCTGGGGAAAAAATCGTAGTCCCAGGTGATGAGATAGTCGCCGCCGAACTTGAAGGAATGGCGGCTGGTATCGAAGCTGAGGGTTTCGGCAAGCTGGGCGCGGTGTTCGCGCGTGGCGCGCGGCAGCAGGTCGGAGCGGCCGATGCCGTGGATGACGTCGGTTACCTTGATCAGCGTGTCGTTGGTGTTGGTGTAAGACTGGCGCAGGTCGCGGGAGAACTGGGCGCGCAGATGGCTGATGAGGCGCGGGGAGATTCCCGAAGTGAGCGATGCCGAGCCGGTGTCGGTGGAGACATCTTCGGTGCCGTTGTCGGAGATGGAATCGTAGGTAACGGGGCTGGCGGGATCGAGGAAGACGTTGTTCGATCCCCAGTAGCGGGAGGAGTTGTAACGCACGGCCAACTGATTGCGCGGGGTGATATTGATATCGAGCTTGGCGAAGGTGGCGTTGCCGATTTGCGCGGCGGGATAAGATCCGGCCAGCGAATCGAGTTGGTCGGCGGCGGCGAAGACCAGGGCCTCATCGCCGGCATCGTAGTCGCCCGGAGAGTATGGTCCGGTGCCGGCTTGCGGCACGACCTGCATAGTGCCGTCGAGAAATTCGACTACGTTGGGGACGTGGAAGTAGTGCTGATCGAATCCGGCGAAGAAAAAGATTTTATTTTTTACGATGGGGCCGCCAAGCGTGGCTGCGCCTTGCTGCTGGCGGCTGTGCGGGTTAATCGGCTGCTGGCTGTTGGGCTCGGGAGGCATGAAAGCGGCTTGCGCCCCGAATCCGCTGTCGCGGATGTAGTAGAGGGCGGTGCCGTGCCAGTGATTGGAGCCGGATTTGGTGACGACGTTGACCACCGCGCCGCCGGCGCGGCCGAGTTCAGCGCCGGAAGAATTCGAGGAGACGCGAAACTCCTGCACGACTTCGTTGGAGAACTGGTAAGGCGCGCGATAAAGGCCGCGGGCCTGGGCGAAGAAGGCATTGTTGAAATCGCCGCCATCGACCAGAAAACTGTTCTGGAATCCGCGCAGGCCGCCGAATGAGAGATCTCCGTTGGTGGAGGAGGTGAGGCTGCGCGGGTCTTGCGTAACGCCGGGCGAGAGCAGCATGAGATCAGAGAAGCGGCGGCCGTTAAGGGGAAGGTCGGCGATGGCGCGTTCGTCTACGAGAGTGGAGACGGCGCTGGGTTGCGTCTCGACCAGCGCGGGAGCGCCGCTGACGGTAACTTTTTCGAGAGGGCCGGCGATGGTGAGACGAAATTGCAGTTCGGCTGCGGCGCCCACGTCGACGTGGAGTAGCGGAGTGATTTGCGGCGACATGCCCTGCGCGACTGTGCGGGCGGAGTAGTCGCCGGGTGGAAGAAGATCGAGGTAGAAGCGGCCTTCGGCATCGGACGTGGCGGAGTAGCGGACGCCGGTGGCGGTATTGACGATCGCGATGGTAGCGCCGGGGATGCGCAGATCGTGGAGATCGACGACTGCGCCGTGAATAGCGCCGGTGGCGGCGTCCTGGGCGAAGGTGAGCGGGAGCGCTAGAAGAATGCAAACAAGAACAAGCGAGGCTCGGGGCATGAGAGTCCCATCTGTAGTCGGGATGAGGCTCGGAAGGTTGAATCCCGCGCGGACCGGAGGCGAGCGGGTTGGGAAACCAGATTCTTTTGTAGCATGAGGGGAGCGGGATGGCTGTGATGGGGCGGGGTTCTTTTTGGGATGAGTGCCAGAGTGGGAATTCTGCTTTACGCAGAGGCGTAGAGGCATGCTATGTTCAGTGTTCGCTGGCGCGCGGGCAGCAGCGGCGATGACAGCAAGTTGCATGGGTCCTGCGCTTCGCTCAGGATGACAAGGCTGGGGCAATGCGAAATTATGATTCGATCCTTTAAAGATATGAAGCCGGTAATCCCGGCGACTTGTTACGTGGATGAATCGGCGCAGATTATTGGCGACGTGGTATTGGGCGAGCATGCGTCGGTGTGGATGAATGCGGTGCTGCGCGGCGACGTGTACGCGATCCGCATTGGGGCGCATTCGAATGTGCAGGATTGCAGCGTGCTGCACGGCATGAAGAATCAATATGGAGTGACTTTGGGCGAGTACGTCACAGTGGGGCATTCGGTCACGTTGCATGGATGCGTCGTCGAGGACCGTTGTTTGATTGGGATGGGATCGGCGATTCTCAACGGCGCGAAGATTGGAGCGGGATCGATCATCGCGGCGGGCACGCTGATTGCGGAGCGCACGGTAGTCGAGCCGGGATCGTTGTGGATGGGGTCTCCGGGGAAGTTCCGGCGGAAGCTGAATGAGCGGGATCAGGAATCGATCATGCGGTATGCGCGGAATTATTTGGGATATGTGGAGGAGTATTTGCGGGAGCGGTAGCATTGTCATCCTGAGCGGAGAAAACCGATTCGCTTTGCGAATCGGTTTTCGGAGTCGAAGGACCCCTTTCACCTAGGCGTTGTGACCGGCGTCGCAGGCGTTCTCACCATGATTTGGATGAGCCTGAACCGCGCGGTGAGGACTCCTGAGAAGCCGCTTGAGCGGTTAAGTTGCAAGGGATCCTTCGACTACGACTTGTCTTTCGCAAAGCGAAAGACAAGGCTCCGCTCAGGATGACAGAGTGAGGAAGAATGATTAAAGCTGTTCGAGGAACGCGCGACCTGCTGCCGCCGGAGACGGCACTGTGGAATTTTGTGGAGTCGGCGGTGCGGGATGTTTTCCGCGCTTACAACTTCCAGGAAATTCGCACGCCGATTTTCGAGTCGACGGAATTGTTTGCGCGCGGCGTGGGCGAAGAGACCGATATCGTCGCGAAAGAGATGTATACGTGGGAGGATCGAGGGCGCGCGGAGAGCGATCGAGGACAATCTCTGACGCTGCGGCCCGAGGCTACAGCGGGCATCGTCCGCGCGTACATCGAGCACAAACTCTGGGATCGCGGCTTGAACAAGCTCTACTGCATCGGCCCCATGTTTCGTCGCGAGCGCCCGCAGAAAGGCCGTTATCGCCAGTTTTATCAAATCGATGCCGAGGTCATTGGCCCGGCGTCGGCGGGCAGCGATTCGCCTGTGCGCGACGCCGAGTTGCTGGAGATGCTGGCGACACTTCTCGACCGGCTGGGGATTGCGGATTGGACGCTGCAATTGAATTCAGTAGGGTGTCCGAACGATCGCTTGGCTTTCAATGAGGCGCTGCGCAAGGCTTTGGGGCCGGTTGTCGGGAAGATGTGTGCCGATTGCCAGCGGCGGGCGGAGACGAATCCGCTGCGCGTATTCGATTGCAAAGTGCCGGAGGATCAGCCCATCATTGAGACGCTGCCGCGCGTCAGCCAGTTCTTGGACGAAGGATGCCGCAAACATTTTGCCGCGGTGCAGGAGATTCTGAAAGCCGTGGGCGTGCCCTTTGTCATCAACGACCGCTTGGTCCGCGGCCTTGATTACTACACGCGGACCGCATTTGAGTTTACGCATGGGGCCCTGGGCGCGCAGAATGCGATCCTCGGCGGCGGGCGCTATGATGGGCTGTCCGAGGCGCTGGGCGGGCCGCCGGCTCCGGGAATTGGCTTTGCGATCGGCGAAGACCGGCTGGTGATGTCGCTGCAGGAATCAGCTTCGGCTGAGAGAGTCGCGAAGAAGCCGGATGTGTACGTGGCTCCGCTGGGCGCGGGGATGAACACCGAAGCGGCGCGGCTGGTGCGCGAATTGCGGCGTCACGATCTGGTGGTGGATTTGGGAGACGAAAACTTCCGGCTAAAGAAATCGTTTGAGATCGCTGCGAAGGCGGGAGCGAAATATATTTTGATCGTGGGCGAGAATGAAGTGCAGGCGGATGCTTTCGCGCTGAAGAATCTGGCGACGGGCGAGCAGGTTTCTGTCCCGCGCGGGGAGTTGACCCGGAAGATTGTTGAATGACGAGACACGCGGAAGAAATAAGGAGCTGCATATGAAACGAGCGGGAATGATTTTCGCGGCAGCGTTGGTTTTCGCGGGAGCGGCGATGGCACAAGAAACTGCCAAGCCGGGTCCGGAACTCAAGAAACTGGATGTGTTCGTAGGCACGTGGACGATCGATGGCAACATGAAGGCAATGATGGGCAGCCCGGGCGGCACGATGACGGAGAACGAAAAGTGCGAGTGGATGGAGGGCGGCTTTTATCTGGTATGCCACTCCGACTATAAAAGTTCGATGGGCAACGGCGTGGGCTTGTCGGTGATGGGATACTCCGCCGACGACAAGGTCTATACCTACCGCGAATTCAGCAGCACCGGCGAGTTCGACGACTCAAAAGGCACGGTCGATGGCGACACCTGGACCTGGACCAGCGACGAGAAAATGGGCGGCATGACCATGAAGGGCCGCTTCACCATCCACATGACGTCGACGTCGGCGTACACCTATGCGTTTGATATGTCGCAGGATGGGACGAAGTGGTCGACGGTGGTGGAGGGCAAGGCGAACAAGAAATGAACATCGGGACAGCCGCCTCGGCTGTCCCGCCGAGCGAAGCGAGGCGCCAGCGTCTGCGCCAACACCAATCTTGAGCTTCCCCACCATTTATAATCTTTGATTCGGCACTCTACTGCATTCTTACTATAAGGACATACCTTGCTCGATTTTCTAGGCGACCTACGACGAACGCACATGTGCGGGGCGCTGCGCGCTTCCGATGCCGGCAAAAAGGCCACGCTGATGGGATGGGTCAATAAGCGGCGCGACCTGGGCAGCCTGATTTTTGTCGATCTGCGCGACCGCACTGGCGTGACACAGGTGGTCATCAATGCGGAGCGCGATGCGGCCATCCACGAAAAAGCCGAGGCTCTGCGCAACGAGTATGTGATCGCTGTAACCGGCACGGTCAAACTGCGCGATGCCAGCACGGTGAACAAAAACATTGCAACCGGCGAAGTCGAGTTGGTGGCGGAGGAGTTGCGCATTCTGAACGAATCGAAGCTGCCGCCGTTCCTGCCTTCCGACACCGCGCTGACCAATGAAGAGACGCGGCTGAAGTATCGCTACATCGATTTGCGGCGCGAAGTGATGCAGTTCAACATCGAGCTGCGGCATAAGGTGGCAAAGGCGGTCCGCGATTATTTATCGGGGCAGGGATTTTTTGAGATTGAAACCCCGTTCATGACGCGGTCGACGCCGGAGGGCGCGCGCGATTACCTGGTGCCCAGCCGCGTGCAGCCGGGAACGTTTTACGCGCTGCCGCAGTCGCCGCAGCTGTTCAAGCAGATCCTGATGATCTCCGGGTTCGACAAATATTTTCAGATTGTGCGCTGCTTCCGCGACGAAGACCTGCGCGCCGATCGCCAGCCGGAGTTTACGCAGATCGATTTGGAGATGTCTTATCCGCAAGCGGAACGGGTTTGGGAAGTGGTCGAGGGATTTCTGACGGCGGCGTTTGCCGCGGCCGGGTATGCGATCAAGGGACCGTTCCCGCGCATGGATTATGACGAGGCCATCCGCTTGTATGGCATCGACAAGCCGGACCTGCGGCTGCCGGCGTTTGCCGACGTGCGCGAATGTTTTGCGGCGGAGAATCTGCAGGACCTCGGCGTGAATGCGAATTTGCCGGTGGTGGCAATTCGCACGCCCAGGGTGGGCGAGCTTTCGCGCAAAGAGCGCGATGACATCAAGCCGCTCTTCCACTCCAAGGGCGGAGCAAAGATTTTCGAAGACTTCAAGCGCATTGGCAACAAGTTTCCTGAAGCGGCGGCGGCGATTGCCGAGAAGACCGGCATGGACGACGGCGATCTGATTGTGCTGGTCGCCGGGTCGTCACAAGCTGATTCGGCGCAACCCGGGCCGCAGACGCCGGTTTCCGAGCATCGCCATCGCCATCGCAAAGTCACGCCGCAGGAGTTGGCGATCTACGCGTCGGCGGGAACGTTGCGCCTGGCGCTGGCGCAGAAGTATGCCGAGCGGCATGGCATTTTCAAGAAAACTGGCGATGCGGCGAAAGACTTCCGGTTCTTGTGGGTGACAAACTTTCCTATGTTCGAGTGGGATGAGGGCGAGAAAGTGTGGAATGCGGCGCATCATCCGTTCACCTCGCCGCATGAAGAAGACATGGCGAAGCTGGAGTCGGGAGTGGAGGCGTTGCACGATCCGCTCTCGCCCCTGAGCGCGGTGCGCGCGCTGGCCTATGACGTGGTGCTGAATGGCACGGAACTGGGTTCGGGCTCGATTCGTATTCACCGCCAGGATGTGCAGAGCCGAATCTTTCGCGCTCTTGGCATGACCGAGGAAGAAGCGCGCGCCCGCTTTGGATTCTTTCTGGAAGCGCTGGAGTATGGCACGCCTCCGCATGGCGGCATTGCGCTGGGGCTCGACCGCATCGTGATGATTCTGGCGGGAGCGGAGAGTTTGCGCGAAGTGATTCCGTTCCCCAAGACGGCACGCGCCGTGGATTTGATGGTGGACGCGCCGACGCCGGTGAGTGAAAAGCAGTTGAAGGAACTGGGAATCGCAATCCGTAGAGGGAAAGAGTGATGTTTCGCAATCTAGGCCTTGTCATTCCGACGCGCGAGCGAAGCGGGACGGGAGGAATCTGCTGCCTGCTCGGGCTGTCTTCGCTCCTAACGCTTGCGATCTGTGTTCTTATGTCCGGCTGCGGGGGCTCGCAGGCAATTTGGTCTGCAGAATCGCGATCTCCGGACGGGAAGGTGCTCGCAAAAGCGCGCGCAGCTGCCACAAATGGGGGCTTGTCAATACTAAGCAGCACCGACACCAAGGTCTACCTAAAATGGGCCGCCGGGTCGCGGACGGACACGTCGGTGCTTGAGCTGGCTGATGCGTCAGATGCACCTGTTGACACACGGGTGGAGATGAGCTGGTTAACCCCGACCCATCTGGAACTGACATTTAAGGGAAACCAGACTGTTGTGTTTCAAGCGATAAAGTGGTTCGGCGTCGACATCTCGGTACGAGACCTCAGCAAAGCCGGCGGGAACGGAAATGCGACTAAAAGTCTAGCACCAACTCCCCCGGGCTTCGCTTACCGGAAAACGACCGCTGCGCCGCCCGGCCGCTGAGCAGAGCATCTGTCCTTAGCGTTACGCAACCACTGGGTTCGGCTCTGCCGATAGGTTTCTCTCCAGGCCGGATCACCTCCACCAAGATATCCACAGCCCACGTGTGACATCTGACCTTGTGCTCCACTTCCACTTCGTCCCATAATCAAACCAAATCTCCACCCGCTCTTTGACAACCGAATAGGACCAGCTAACTCCAATCAATCCAAGATTTTGCGGATAAATTCTTTCGACTCAAGATTTTAGCCGGATTCGCCACAGATCGAAGTCCGCAAGTCGCTGATTCAAAAGAATTAAGGAGATTCGATCTGTAAATTTTTTCATCGACTCTGAAGGCAAAGCGAGGGACGATCACGACAGGCGCCAACTATTTTTTGAGACTGGAAACCGCCAACTCTTCCACTCGCGCCAACACTTCATCCTCGTTGAGTTTGGTCGAGTCGATGACCACCGCGTCCGCCGCCGCCTGCAGCGGCGAAGCGGCGCGGGTGCGGTCGCGGTGGTCGCGTTCGCGCAGCTCGGCGGCTACGCTTGCGGCTACTTCGCCTTTGATTTTTTGCTGCTCCATGCGGCGCTGCTCGCGGACTACCGGGTCGGCGTCGAGGAAGATTTTCAGGTCGGCGTCGGGAAAGACTTTCGTCCCGATGTCGCGGCCTTCCATCACCACGCCGCCGCCCGCGCCCATCTCGCGCTGCCGCGCCACCATCCAGGCTCGCACCTTGGGATGCACCGACACACGCGACGCCGCCTCGGTCACATCGCGCTCGCGGATGCGTGCGGAAACGTCGTGGCCATCGAGCAGCGTGCGGTTTCCGCCGAGCGTGGGTTCGAGCTGAATGCGCGAATCCTCGGCCAGCTTTGCCAGCGCGGCTTCGTCGTCGAGCGATAGGTCGTTGTCGATGGCCTTCAGCGCCAGCGCGCGGTACATGGCCCCGCTCTCCAGATTGACGTAGCCGAGCTTGCGCGCCAGTTGCGAGGCGATGGTGCTCTTGCCCGCGCCCGCCGGGCCGTCGATGGCGATAATGAGTTTGCGTTGGGAGTGGTCGGGGCCGGTGTGGTGGTTCATTTTGGGGAGCAGACGATTGTACACGGAGAACAAGGCGGGCATGTGACAGCTTACTTCGTTGCGCGATGCGGCTTGGCGGAGGCCACAGCCGGTTCTTTCGCCGGGGTGACATGCAGCATCGACCTTCCGCTGACGTGGACGAAGCTGAACTCGCGGGCCGCCAGCAGCGCGTTTACGGCTTCTTTCACGCGCGAACGCGCCACGAAGTTTCCAAAGAAAGTTTCCAGTTCCGCCGGCTCGGCGGCGATTACGCAGTCCAGATATTTCGAGAGCAGCGCCGAAAGCGCCTGCTGTACCGAGAGTCCCACGCCTTCCTTGACGGCATCCGGCGCCCAGCGGTAGAGAACATCCCAGAACGAGCCTTCGCTGGGTTTGTAATCGACGCGCGTGATGCGCAGCTTCCAAGACAACTCGCCCAACGCCTTGTCGAGCACGGCCAGCGAAACGCTGCCGCCCAGCGCTTCCTGCAGCCTCTGCTTTGAGATGGGGCCATCGCGATCGATCAAGGCATATGCGTCGCAGGCGAGCGGCGAGTAGGGGGAGCGCGGCGACTGCCGGGGCGCGAGCTTGGGATTGCGCTCGCCCACCAGAGCATAGAAATAAGGAAACACCGAAGCGGCGACCAGGAAGGCGTTGTTCTCGTCGAACAGATTCGCTTCGTAGGCGGCACGCTCGCGCAGCAGGCGCACCATGAGCTCGGTAGCCGACATGGCCCGCGGATCGGAATAAGCGTGCTGCCACGTGGGAAGACGATCGTCGGAGCCAACGAAAGCGCCGATAAACGTGGGCACCGGCAGCGCGGGGCGCACGGGATACATCAGGCAGAAGCCCACGGCCTCGACGAAGGCGCGCGCCTCTTCGATGGTGCGGATGGGCTTGCCATCAAGGCGCCACTTCTCGCGGCGGAGTTGCTGTAGGTCCTGTTCGGTCATAGGAAGCTTCGAGCTTCGAGGTGCGAGCAAGAACAGAACTCACAGCTCGTGGCTCGCAGCCCGCAGCTAGATTCTCTTAAACGCCTTCTGAATGTCCTTTACAGAATACCGCAGGACGACCGGGCGGCCATGGGGGCACGACATGGGGTGGTCGGTTTTCGCCAGTTCCGTGAGCAGCCACTCCATTTTGTTTTGCTCGAGCGGCATGTTGACCTTGATCGCGGCATGGCAGGCGATGGAGGCGGCAATGCGCCCGCGAATCTTTTCCAGGTTCAGCGATTGCTCTTCGCGCGAGATTTGATCGAGCAGCTCGTGGAGCATGTGCTCGACCGCGGCCGCATCCACTCCGGCCGGAGCGACTTTCACTGCGACGCTGCGCGCGCCGAAAGGTTCGGCTTCGAAACCGTTGTGCTGCAGTTCGTCGGCGATCTCGGCAAAGACCGCTTGCTGCGCGGGAGACAGCTCGAGCACGATGGGCATCAGCAGGCGTTGGCTTTCGACTTTTTGCGCGGCCCGCTGCTTCAGAATTCGCTCGAAGAGCACGCGCTCGTGGGCTACGTGCTGGTCGACGATCCATAGTCCGTCTTCGTTCACGGCGAGAATGAACGAGTTGCGGATTTGTCCCAGCGGGCGCAGCGTGGAGAGCGCGGCCAGGGTTGAGTTTTCTTCGCTTGCGTTTTCTGGTGTATCCAGCGCGGGCGCGCAGCCGTTGTCTGGAATCGTCTCTGGGATCGGTTCGGCGGATCGGCTCTCTAGCCCGCGCGCTACGGGAATCGCCGCATTGGCCTCGACCGCAATTCCGCCTTCGAATTGGAAGCGTGCGGAAACTGGCGGTGCGACCGGCGCTCGCAGTGCGAATCCGGCGGCGGGCTCATAGAACGGGCGTGCGGCTCCTGAAGATGCGGCCAGATCGGACGGCGGTTCCCACTCTCGCGCGCCCGGCGTGAGGCCGGAGCTGGCTGTCGCGTGAGCGTGAATCTCGGTGGTGAACTGCGGAGCCGGGCGAGCCTTCATGAGAGCGGCGCGCACGGTGTCGCGGACGAAGTCGTGCATCACGGTCGACTGCCGGAAACGGACTTCGGTCTTTGAGGGATGGACGTTGACATCCACCTCACCCGGCGGCATCTCGAGAAACAGCAGCACCACCGGGTACACAGTCGGCGGAATGATGTTGCGATAGGCTTCGGTCAAGCCATGCTGGACCAGGCGGTCGCGAATCAGGCGGCCGTTGACGAAGATGAAAATCGAATTGCGGTTCAGCTTCTGGATCTCCGGCTTCGAAACGAAGCCGTGCAGGCGCATCTTGCCGGGATCTGCTGGATCCACGGAATCTTCACTCCGTTCTTCTTTGCGCCGCCACGGCGGAGGCTGCGGCAGGCCTACGTGTTCGAGCGGCTGCACGGCTGCAACCGGAATCAACTGGTCGAGCGTTTCCTTGCCGAAGACCTGATAGACACGCTCGCTGTATCCCGCGACCGGCGGGGCCACGAGAATGGCGTTGGTTGCCGAATGCAATTCGAAATGCTTTTCGGGATGCGCCAGGGCATAGTGCGTGACCAGCGAAGCGATGTGCGAGAGTTCGGTCGACTCGGCTTTCAAGAACTTTTTTCGCGCCGGGGTATTGAAGAAAAGATCGCGGATTGTGATCGATGTGCCTTCGGGCAGGCCGGCTTCTTCGACGCGCGCCATCTTGCCGCCGTTGATCTCGATGATGGTGCCGGCGGCGGCCTCGGCGTCTCGCGTTTCGAGCCGCAGGCGCGAGACTGATGCAATCGAGGGCAATGCTTCGCCGCGAAATCCCAGCGTGGCCACGCTGAGCAAGTCTTCTGCATCTTTTATTTTCGATGTTGCGTGGCGCTCGAAAGCCAGCATGGCATCGTCGCGTACCATGCCGCATCCATTGTCGGTGATCTGGATGAGCTTCTTGCCGCCGGCCTCGACGGCGATCTTGATGCGCGTGGCGCCCGCGTCCAGCGCGTTTTCGAGCAACTCTTTCACCACCGAGGCAGGGCGCTCTACCACCTCGCCGGCGGCGATCTTGTTGGCGACGTGCTCGGGAAGTACGTGAATGCGGCCCATGGGGCAGTTCTCAGCTGCGGCGATGACAAAGCCAGTTTCGCAGATGGTGAAGCGGAAGGCAAAGATGCTGATGCACGGAGGGTGGAGCAGGGCCTTCGGCGCGGGTGGAGCAGGGCCTTCGGCCCTGCGTTAGACGGCTAACTAGGCAGCGGGCTTTAGCCACTGAGGTACGTCATCTAATCTCAAGCGGGCCGAACTGAAAGGAAACTCCTCCGGCAAGGCAACCAGTCCGCGCCGCACTGGATTCATGTGAATGTAGTGCCTGAAGCGGGCATACTTGTTTGCATCTCTTACACGGCGATCATAGAAACTAGCCTGCCAGATTTCTCCGTTGAAACTTAGTTCCTTCTTCGCACGGAAGGAGAATCCACCCTTAATGAACTGCACGGCCTTCTCCAGCGTCACGGGAGAAATTGGTGTGAGCAGCAGGTGGAAGTGATTGGGCATGACCACAAACTCGTGCAAGTGATACCGATTCTGCTTCTGATAGTGGAATAGGACCTCAACGAATAACCCGGCCATCCGGTCTGATTGCAGCAGGGATTGCTTTTCGAAGTTTGAGGCCGTGATGAAGTAGATGCCGTCGCGGGTGGCGCCGCGGTGAGGGATGGTCATAGGTACCTCAGGGGCTAAAGCCCGGTTCATCAGCAGGCTCATTACGCAGGCCTTGAAGGCCTGCTCCACCCGCTGGCTTCGCTGCGCTCGCCTTACCTTCTCCACAATAGTGCAATGCCAAGCCGTGTCCCGCACAAAAGTGAATATTTATCGGACCGCTTCCCAATTTGGAGCATCTTCTCGATCCCTGTGTAGAATCAAGGCCCGGCAGTTGTTTCCAAAGATCGTGAGATAAATTATGACCGATGCGCCGCACTCCGTTCCGAATCCTGCTGCCGCTAGCCTGGGCATGCAGCGGCAGTTTGAGATCTACCAGCTTGGCCTGGCCGGGAAGAAAATCTCCATCCCGATCCCGCTCGCCCAACTGGAGAAGAAAGCTGCTGAAGTTCTCGCGCCGCCGGCCTACGGCTATGTGGCCGGAGGCGCTTCTGGAGAGCGCACCATGCGGGCCAATCTCGCGGCGTTCGACCGGTGGCGTATTGTTCCGCGTATGTTGCGTAACGTTTCCGAGCGCGATCTCTCGGTCGAACTTTTTGGCCGCACGCTGCCCGCTCCGGTTCTGCTCGCTCCCGTGGGAGTGCAGGGCATTCTTCATCCCGAGTCTGATCTGGCTTCGGCGCGCGCTGCCGCTTCGCTGGGTGTTCCTTTCATATTGAGCACGCTGTCGTCGCGCTCCATGGAAGATGTTGCGCAGGCTATGGGTGACGCTCCGCGCTGGTTTCAACTCTATTGGGGGAAAGATCATGAATTGACTGCCAGCATGTTGCGGCGCGCCGAAGGCTCGGGTTACTCGGCGCTTGTGGTTACGCTCGATACGGCGATGCTGGGCTGGCGCGAGCGCGACCTGCAGCATCCGCACCTGCCGTTTCTTCTCGGCTACGGACTGGCCAACTATTTCAGCGACCCCGTGTTCCGCTCCCGCCTCACCGGGCCGCCGGAGGGCGACCCTGCAGCCGCCATCCGGCTGTGGGCTGCTTTATTTTCGAATACAGCGCTGAGGTGGAGCGATCTCGACTGGCTGCGCCGGCAGACTCGTCTGCCGGTTCTGCTGAAGGGGATTCTCCACGCAGAAGACGCACGGCACGCGCTCGATTGCGGAGTTGACGGTATCATCGTCTCCAATCACGGCGGACGCCAGGTCGATGGCGCCGTCGCGGCCCTCGATGCTCTGCCCGGGGTCGCCGCCGTCGTACAGCAGAAGATTCCCGTGCTGTTCGACAGCGGCGTTCGTTACGGCTCGGACGCTATCAAGGCTTTGGCTCTGGGCGCTCGCGCCGTGCTGCTGGGCCGGCTTTATCTATGGGGATTGGCTGTAGCGGGCGAGCAAGGGGTTCGCGATGTGCTGCAGAATTTTTTGGCGGATTTCGATCTGACCTTGGGATTGAGTGGATACAGGTCTTGCCGCGAGCTGGATGTGTCCGTGTTAAGCGCGAGTTAGAGAGGCCTGAACGAAATCCCGGTAGGACAGGATAGGAGCTTGCGCCCGAGCCTGCAAATATGCCGTTTAACGGAGCGGAGGCTGGCCCGGCTCAGCCAACTGCGGACGCTTGCCTAGCGGCAGGACGCGGGAACGGCCGGACTTTCGGCGAGCGCGCTTTTTGGGCAAGCCAAAGGTCTCGCTGAACCTGCATTTTGATCCAGAAGTCGGCAGAAGTTCCTAACGCAGTCGAGAGACGCAAGGACATGGCGGCGGTGATGCCCGCGTGGCCGTTGAGAATCCGCGAAAGATGAGCTCTGGTTATCCGCAAACGAGCCGCGGCTTCACTAACCGTCATCTCACCGAGATAGTCGCGCAGGACCTCTCCGGGATGTGCTGGGTTGAAAATCATGCTCCTCCGTTAGTGATAGTCCAGGTAGTCCACCAGAACCGCGTCTTCTCCGTCGAAGGCAAAGGTCATCCGCCAGTTGCCACTCACCATCACGGCCCAATGGCCTTCCAAGTTTCCTTTAAGCGAATGCAGCCCACTTCCCGGGGCGTTCATATCTTCGGCTGGCCACGTCGAGCGCAGTGAGCAGCTGCCTCAGTCTCTCAGCATGTTTTGGCTGGATCCCGGACTTTGAACCAGTCTCAGCGGATCTCTTCAGCCCTTTGTGCCGGTGCTGACTATCACTCGTACAGTGTGTGGCTATAGTATACAGGACGCAACGGTTTCTGGAGCGTGGCTGATTCGTGGTTGTCCCGCCTCAATGTAGCGTTTGCTTTCGCGCCTGGAAACCCCTCAGTTCTCAGTCGGCTCAACTTTTGCTTTCGGCGGCGGCAAGGATCTCGGCGGCTTGGCCGGAGTTGCCGGAGGAGTGGGCGGGGCGGCGGCGGCTCTAGCCGACGCTTTGCGGATCTCGATGCCGTCGTGCTCGTTGTTGAGCACGATGTGAGATGCGCCGTTGCCGACGGTGCCGCTGGCTTTGGCTTCGTGATCGTTGTTGTCAATCTTCAACTCCGGGAAATCGGACTGGATTTCGCCGTCGCGGGTGCGGGCATCGAGGTGGAAGCCTGCTTTGTCGGGCACGCTCAGGTGGATGTCGCCGTTGCGGCTGTCGATCTGCACGTTGCCGAGCGAGCGCATGGAAACTTCGATGCCGCCGTTTTCATCCTGCAAGCGAACGTCGCCGGAAACGTCTTCCAGGCGGATTTGCTTGGAGCGCGTGCTCAGGTGCACGGGACCAGTTAGCTCGCTGGCATTAAGGTCGTCGGAATCGAGGTCGAGGTCCCCATCGATGCGCGAGAACTCCAGGTCGGTGCGGGAGGACTTGAAGGCGACGTTTTTGCTGATGCGGGCGAGCTTGACGCTCTCCTGAAATTCGCCGTCGAACTGGGCTGAGCCCTTGACGTCGGTCACGGAAACTTCGTTGAGCCGTCCATCGATGTGCACATCGCCGGTGACCTGCTCGACCTTGGCCGAGCTTTTTTCCAGATTCAGCTTCACATTGCCGACAACGTCTTCCACGGTAACGTCGCCGTGCTGAGTGATGATTTCCACATCTCCGTCGCGTCCGGTGACGGAGACATCACCGCGCCGCGAGGTCACGTGCAACTCCATTTTGCGGGGGATGGAGATATCCAGATCGCTCTGCACGGCATGATCGCCGCCGGCGGCTTGCGTCCTGGCGTCGAGCGTTAACAGCCCGCCGGTTGTGGTGATCGCCGGTTTCGTCTCGGCGTTGTAGTTGTCGGCGTCACCTTGGCTCTCCGCCCCGACGCGCTTGCGGACTGTGACGGTAATCTTCTTGTCGTTGGAGAAGCTGACCCGGATGGCGCCGTGATCGTCGTTGACGCGCAAGCTGGTGATGGCGGGCGGGATGTCTTGTTCGAGGTGGTCATCGAAGTTGTAGGTCTCGCCGAAGAGGTTATCCAGATCGTTGTCGTCGAAGTTCATGTTCTCGCGGATTTCGCCCCAGTTGAAACGCGTGGCCTGAGTTGCGATCAAGCCGCAGACGACGATGATGATCACGAGGAAAATTCCGCCGACGCCGATGCCACGCGCGGGCACGCCGTCGCGCTGCGCCTGCTGATACTCGATCAGCTTGATCACGCCCCACAGAATCAACAGGGCGGGCCAGTAGTGGGCGAACAGAGTTCCCAGCCGGGCCCAGGAAATCATGTGCAAATTGCCCAGCAGGAAGACGACGCCGAGGACAATGAGCACAAACGGCCCACCAAAGGAGCGGCGGCGATGGCGCGGCGGAACAAACTGTGGAACACCGGGTGGAACTGGATTCTGAACCGGGCTAGACATTGTGAACCTCCCCGGAGGAAGACGGTCCCGGATTGGAAGATGGGGGTGGTGCAGCCGGCGGCGCGGCCGGAGGCGGCGCTGGAGGCAGCGGGCCAACGCGGCCTGCCGACGAGGCGCTGCTCTGCACAAGTTTGACGATACCGACTACCAGAATCCAGGCGGGCCAGGTGCGGTCGATTTCAGCAACGTTCAGGCTGTCGAGCAGGAACAGGATGCCGGTGGTGAGCACCATCGCCGGACCCATGAGCCAGCGCGTGCTGCAGCGTCCGCGAGTGCCTGCTTGCGAGGAGCGCTCCCAGCCGCGGTAGAACATCCAGCCGCCGAGGAAGATGAGAATCAGCGGCCAGAAGCGGTCGAGGCCATGCTCCATGATTCCCATCGTGTTCAGAAGGAACAGCACGCCGAGGCCGATGAGAACCACGGCGCCCACGGGAAGCTTGCCGCTGTCGAACTTATCGCCCATGCTGAAGGTCTGGCCCAGGCCCAAGGGGTCGGGCGCGGGTTGGCCCTCTTGCAGAGCGCGGGCCGTGCGCACGGCATCGATGATCTGATAGACCCAGAAAAAGGCGATGCCGATGCCGAATAGGAAGTCCCACCGCTCGGTATGATTGGCGGCGAAGATGAGCAGTGCGAAAACGATCAGGTGCGCCAATCCCTTCGCATATTGCGAGCAGTAGACGGCGCCGACGCCGAAGGGAAAGAATCCAGCGAGGATGCCGGCGACTGCAGGGTTCGGCGCATGGCTGTGCGCAGGCGGCAGGGGCGCCACTTTCATACCGAGGCCCTGGTCCATAATCTGCTGATATGTGGTCTGCGGAGGCGGCGGAGTGCCTTCCAAACGGGCGGCGAGGCAGGGCTCGCAGTAAATCACTCCGCGAACGTCGCGGGTGCAAGTGCCGCAGAGCGGCTTGCCGCAGGTGCGGCAGAAAGCCACTGCGGCTGTATCTGGGTGCGTGGCGCAGTTCATACGAACCTCCTGTACGTGGTCACCGACACTACAGGCAGATCCGGATTTGACGGATCCTGATTTACCGAATCAAAGACAGATGGACCCAGCGGAGCGCAGGCCAGAGTGAGATGGTTCTGGTTCTGGCTGTAATTGCGATCCTGCTTCTGCTCGGGCTGTTGTGTTGTGTCGTTCTTGTGGTCTTGCTTTTCTTTTCCCGGCGCGGATTCACCCGATGGCGATTGCCTCGAGGGAAGCTCGGAGGGCTCGACGTTGCGCTTGAGTTCGCGCACCCGCGATTCCAGCTCATAGACCAGCCGGATATTCGAGTAATACCGCACCACGCGGGCTTGCGTATTGTAGTACGTGTGCCGTATCGCAGCAGGACGCAGGCTGATCGAGCGCAGATCGGCGGGCTTCACGCCGAGCACGCTCAGAGCCACTGACAGCGAGAAGAACGCCATGCCGAACGACATGGCGAACCGCGGCTGCCGCACCGTGGCCCAAATGGGCTGGACAACTTTTGAAACCCAGCCCGAGGCCCAGTCCTGCACCCGCTCCAGCCACGTAACCCGCGGCTCGAGCGTCGGCGACATTTGCGCCGATACGTTTACCCGCAGGCGTTGGCTGTCAACGCCCGTCGTGGATGCCAGAATATTCGTGACCAGGCTGGCTGGAGGCTCCACCTCCGTGAGATCCTTCAGCCAGTTGCGGCCCGCCGTGACTTCGGCGAGCAGCGGCCCGCACACGGAGCAACTCCGCGCATGGGCATGGAAGGCATCGAGTTGACCGCCGGCCAGCACGCCATCGATCGCGTCGCTGAGCAGGCCGTCAAACTCGTGACACTGCATTCCGTTGCTGGTTTGGTCTGGCATCACATCACCTGCCTATAGGTACGTTGCAAAAGCCGCGCTAGTTCCGCCCGGCCACGATTTATTCGACTTTTCACAGTTCCCTCCGGCACCTTCAAAACGGCTGCGATTTCACGGTAGTCAAAATCCTGTAAGTCCCTTAGAATCAATGCTTCACGAAGCTCCGGCGAGAGCTTCGCCAGGGCGGCGTGAACGGTTTCGCCGACCTCCCGGCTGCGAACGCGGGCGTCGGGAGGGGCGGATTGGTCCTGAATTTGCTCACTCAGCGGCTGGGCATCTTCGTGCGCCGATGACGTTGCGTCCAGCGAGTCGGTAATGCGGTCCTGCTTGGTTTTGCGGAAATGATCGACCAGCAGGTTGCGGGTGATGGTCGTCACCCAGGTGACGAACGCCCCTTTCGAGCTGTCATAGCTCACGAGCGTCTTGTACATCTTGATGAAAACTTCCTGGGCCAGGTCTTCGGCGTCGTCGGCCGATCCGGCGAAGCGGTAGCAGATGTTGTAGATACGCCGGTTGTAGGTGCGGACGATTTCCTCCCAGGCAGCGGCATCGCCGGCCACACAGCGGCGCACCAGCATCGCAACTACCTGTACGTCTTCCAAACCAAGCTCCCCGGAAAGCTTTATGACTACGTTCTGCAATATGCTTTGAAAGGGCGCGGCTTCAAGCCGCGCCGAAAAGCCAAAAATCCCACAGCGGCTTCAGCCGCCGGGCTTGAGGACGATTGAGACACCACGGCACCCCAAACCCTACCAGACAGTACGCGAATGTTGTCCCGCAAGTTCGCGGGATTAGAGCCGCAAGCCCGCAACTTATAGGAAACAGGGCATTGTAGCAGTGGGGATCAGCCGCCGGCGCATCCCGGCGCACGGGCCTGTTCTGAAAGTTCCTCGGAAACAAAAAAGTGGCGCACCGAAGTGCGCCACTTTTGGATGAATCAGTTTCCCCGGCTACGGCTGGAACAGTCCAAGGGTCAACTGGTTGGTGTCAGTTTCGATTGCCACGGTGGTTCCGTTCGTGTCAACCACGTAAAAGTTGAACGCGTCGGTGCTGGTGAAGCCGCTGTCGATATCCAGCCCGGCGATGAAGCTGGGCGTGAGGATACCGGCATTGGCAGAGTTAGTGTAGCTGCCCGACACAGGCAGATCCGCCGTGGGAGCCGTTGTTGCGCCTGAGCTGAAGTAGTTGAGGTCAGCGAATCCGGAGAAAGTGTCTCCGGTTCCGGTGGCCGTGACCACCCCCACCGCGCCAAACGTGCCCGTTTCACTATCGTCCCAGCCCCACGCAACCATCGCGTAGTTCCCGGTGAAATTGGCATCGGTGACTCCGCTGTTGCTGATGCCACCACCGAGCGTCGCACCCAAGTTGTCGGTCGTGTCCAGGGTAATGGCCACCACGTCGCCGTTGGCATCCACGTAGAGTTGCAGGTTGAGGGTTGTCCCGTTGCCGTCGGTTAGGCCTGCGATGGTCACTCGGCCCGTCGAATCGACGGCGTAGGACGGGGCAGTGACTGGATCAGGACTGGCGGGCTCCGCCAAGAACAGATCGTTGAAGTCGATGAACCCGGCCACGGTGCCGCTGCTATTGAAGGTGAGCTCACCAACGGTTTGCAGCGCGCCAGCGGCATCCCAGCCCGTCATGACAGCGCCGAGCGTAACACCAGAGAGCATACCGCTGTTGAAGGTTCCAGTGGCCGCTCCCTGACTATAGGCGAGGCCGCCCGTAGTGCCGAAGTAGTTGTCGGCGGTTTCTACCAGGTAGATGCGGCTGGAGTCGACAATGTACCCGACCCAGCTGATCTGCGGGAAGTCTGCCGCATCGCTTGGGGTGATGGAGAATACGACCCGGCCGAAAGCATCCGGAGCCGACACCGTTCCTGAGCTGGCCTCGAGGGTTTCGCCCTGGAATGCCGTGCCGGAGCCCCCGTCGTTAGCGTCGAAGATGCTGCCTCTTCCCGAGATGGTGCCGGCGCCGTCAACGTTGAGGATGCCGCCAATATCCAGATTGTAGAGCTCCTCGCCGCCGGTCTCTTCGCCGCCGTCATACCCGGAGACCTCGAAAGCGTACCCCATCGACGGTGCGGTAGCCGCGGCCGTGGAATCTTGCAGCCGCATTTCTCCGCTGCCTGAACCCGAGCCGTCGAACTCGGTGATCACAGCTTGGGTGTTCTTGGACGGACGCAGCGTGGCATTGATGGTCTCAACGCCCGCCACTCCCACGGCGGTGTCAGTTGAGGTGCAGGTTGAGCCCGAGCAGGTCGTCAGAACGATCTGCAGGTTGCCGTCCGCAGTGACCGTGATGCTGCTGCCGGTGGGGTTGATCAGGTCCTGCCCCCCGAGTCCGTTGTTGGACCAGTTGGTGTCGTCAACGTAATCCTGCTCGCCGCCAGTGATCGCGCCTCCGGAGACGGTGAACACGCCGCTGACAAAATAGGGGCTGCCGTCGTCGGTGTCAAGGCCGGCCAGAGTGAACGCATAGTTTCCGTTGCCCAAGCCGGTACTTACGGCGGTTGTGTTGGTCAGGCTAAACGTGGCTGACGTCAGCGCGCCGGACGACGCCGTCACCGTAAACCCGCCAGACGTCGCGTTCGCCGTCAGCGTTTGCGTAGTGGTAGCCACGCCGTTTGCGTTCGTCATCTCGGTGTCTATGTTTGTCCCGCCCGAGAACCCGGCGCTCGCGCCCGTCGCTCCCGTGTTAGCTGTGAACGTCACGGAGATGCCCGCGGTTGCTACGGGGTTGCCGTCACCGTCGGTAACCTGCGCTGCCAGCGGGGTGGCGAATGCCGTACTGACGGTTGCGCTTTGATTGTTCCCGCTGGAAACCACGAGAGCGGCCACGGCTCCGGCCGTGTTGGTCATCGCGAAGGTGGCCGGCGTCGTTGCGCCCGAGGTCGTCGCCGTCACATTGTATGTGCCGGCCGCCGTGCCCGCCGTGAATACCGATGAGGTAGCCACGCCGGCCACGGCTGTATCTGTTTCCGTGTTCGTTCCCGTCGATGCGAACGTGCCGTTGGTCGCTGCCGGAGCCGTGAACGTTACGCTCGGGGTGCCGGACGCCGTGCCGTTTGACGTTACCGTGGCCACCAGCGCATTCGTGAATGGTGTACCGACGGTCGCCATCTGGCCGCCGCCGCTCGTCGCCGTGATCGCAATGGTCGGAGCTGGTTTCGAGCTGCTGGAACTGCTGCAAGCCACAAGAAATGCAATCATGCTCAGGCCGATGAAGAGAAGAACCGATTTACGCAACGTCATCGCGCACCTCCATTCACTTCAACCGCAGATTTGTTTTCGCTCCTGGAGCGTGCCCTGCGGGCTGTCGCCATAGGCGCGAGCATTCCATGTTCGCTGCGCACAGTGATTGTGCGGTCGCCAATGGTCAGCGTTCGTGCCAGCAGGTAGCTCTTCCCGCGCAGCGACGTCATTGCGCCGACGATGCGAACGGACGTTCCTTCTTGCAGAGCGTCCCTGGTTGTTTTGCTCAGGAAAGGGCCGACGTGGGCATCCACAACTCCCTCGGGCCCCATGACTATCAGGTGCATTCCGGCGGGACTGCCCTTGGTATGTTTGGTTACGACCTTCTGGATGGTTCCGTTAACTGTAATTTCATGCGCCGCGTCGTAAACCGGACCGATGCCGTGTCCGGCGCGGGTTTCTGACGCCGGTTGGGCGCCGAGTGGTACAGCCAGGGCCGTAAACAGCAGGCCGGTCAGCAGACCCGCGACGATTCGAGCGGGTTTCTTCAAACAGGTACGCCTCATAGAGTTCGCTCCTTAGAAATTTAAGTGTGGTGCTGGTTTCCAAGCTGGTTTCCCGGTCGACTGCAGCTGAGAAAGACAAGGCCTGGGGGATTTTTGAAGCGAAGTCTTCGCCTTTTGCTGACTGGTGTCAAATCCGCGATGGAGAACGATGGGCGCAATTATGCTCCTGCGGTCCGGCAGCGTCAATCACGAAATCAGACTATGAGTTTGGACTCTTGGTACGCCGCGCGGCGCGGGCTGCCAACAGCACTCAAGCCTGCTATTCCGACCGCAGTGGAGGTGCTCGAGCAGGTGCGGCAGCCTCAGCTGTGGTGATGCGAGCATAAAAAATCAAAGATGGGCCAGCCCCCACAATGTTCCCACCGAAACATTATGACGAATTCGCGTCCGGGAAGCTTCTACTCGCTGGTGAAGTAGTCCACCGTGACCGGATTTTCGAACAGCGAATAGTCGCGGGTGACGACGGTGATGCCGCTGTCGGTGACGAAGTAGCGCGAGCGGTCGGCTTCGGTGTCGTAGCCGATCGTGGTGCCTTCGGGGAGGTGGACGTTGCGGTCGATGATGCAGCGGCGGATGCGGCAGTGGCGTCCGACGGCGACGTGCGAGAACAGAATGCACTGGTCAACCTCAGAGTAGGAGTTCACGCGCACGTCAGGCGACAGGATGGAATTCTTGACCATGCCTCCGGAGACGATGCAGCCATTCGAGACGATGGAATCGAGCGCAGTGCCCATGCGTTCTTTTTCTGCGAAGACAAATTTCGCCGGCGGGTATTGGCGCTGATGCGTGCGGATGGGCCAGTCGTGATCGTAGAGGTTGAAGATGGGCGAGACCGAGACGATATCCATGTTGGCTTCGTAGTAGGCCTCGAGCGTGCCCACGTCGCGCCAGTAGAGCGCCTCTTTTTTATTTTCGTCGATGAAGTCGTAGGCGAAGACGCGATAGTCATCGACCATCCTGGGCAGAATGTCTTTGCCGAAGTCGTGGCTGGAGCTGTGATCCTCGGCATCTTTGAGCAGGACTGGGATGAGCACGTCGGCATTGAAAAGATAGACGCCCATCGATCCGGGGACCTTGTCAGGGTTCCAGGGGGAGCGCAGCTTGGTCTCTTCGGGTTTCTCTTCGAAGCCATTGACCCGGCCGTCCTTGTCAAAGTCGACTACACCGAAACGGGAGCACTCCGCGGGTTCGATCTGGATGGCGGCCAGCGTAACGTCGGCAGCGGAATCCAGGTGCTGCCTCATCATCTTGCCGTAGTCCATCTTGTAGATATGATCGCCGCCGAGGATAAGGACGTGCTTGGGCTGCTCGGAGCCGATCGAGTAAATGTTCTGGTAAACCGCGTCGGCGGTGCCTTGATACCACTGATCGCTGACCCGCTTCATGGGCGGCAGCACTTCGACGAACTCTCCGACTTCGCGGCCCAGAATGTTCCA
Organism: uncultured Acidobacteriaceae bacterium; assembly: GCA_963832755.1. GTDB lineage: Bacteria > Acidobacteriota > Terriglobia > Terriglobales > Acidobacteriaceae > Sulfotelmatobacter. The sequence goes on from CAWHVM010000002.1 coordinate 970,375, forward strand.
GCCTTCGCGGATGTGGCGGTTCAGCGAGAGGGCTTTGTATTGGGTGAGGATGTAGATGCGGCGCAGGTCAGAGTTGAGGCAGTTGGAGAGGGTGATGTCGATGATGCGGTACATTCCGCCGAAGGTGACGGCGGGCTTGGCGCGGTCACGAGTAAGAGGATAAAGGCGCTCCCCAGCGCCTCCGGCGAGAAGGACTCCGAGAGTGTCTTTCATGGACATGGAACCCCCAGAGAAACAGTAGATGGTAGCACAGGCAAGAACGTTGCCGTGGGCTTGCGAGTAGCGTTCGGCCCATCAGAATCGCTGCCAGGTTCTGAGGCGGGTTCGGTTTCGGCGGAGCTTCACTCTCGGCGGGGCAGCCGAGGCGGCGGTCTCCACATGGGTGGACCTGCTGTCTCTGCATGATTAGTTCTGCTGACGGTAGATTGCGATCTGCTGCTGGACTGCCTGGAGGGCGGTGAAGCCCCAGAGGTTGGCGGGTTCGATGTCGTCGTCGGTGTTGGCGTTGAAGCCTTCGTCGGGCGGGACGAACTCGTTGAACTGATGGATGATCAGGAAAATGGGGCCGAGTTGGTTCGCGTACGTCATGAACGAACTGAAGGTTTCGTAGGTTTCGTTGGTTCCGAAACGCAAGGCAGCGTCGGGGCAGTAGGGAAGAGCGTTCTCATTCGGGCATCCCCAGCCGTATTGTCCGGCTGTGGCGATCGAAGCGGTCATGTTCTCTATTTGTGAACCGAGTTCGTTATAGGTCGGATAGTACGGGCAATAGGGTTGCGCGCAGGATGTTTTCAGGCGGTCGACCCAGCTCCAGAAATCGTAGCCGGGATTGATTTCCCGCGGGCGGTCGGCCTTGCCTGGGTTGAGCCAGAGATAGGGCTGACTATCGAGATAGCCAGCCATCATGTTGAAGGTGTATTTCTGGCCGATCTCGGGATGGCTGGTCAGGAATTTTCTGATTTGAAGCCAGAGGGGATTGTCGGTGCGGCAGGGATCTAGAGCCGCGCCGAGGAAAATCAGCATCAGGGGTTTGCCTTCGTAGATTACCTGGCGGTCGGGATACTGGTGCATTAGCGATCCGAAGTAGTCGACTTCCTTTTCGAATGCGGTTTCGCCGTCGAGGTCTTTGTACAATTCGGTTTCGCTGCCGCCTAAGAGCGGAATGAGCTTGAGGTTCGTCCCCAGCTTGGTCCAGGCGGGATACAGATTGCCAGTGTTGTCGCGGATGGTCCGCATGGACGAGCGAAAAGCGGACGTGCAATACGGGAGATACTTCTTGGCGAACCAGGGGGTGTTGAAGATGCAGCTAGGTTGTTGGTGAGGTCGCTGATGGCGGCGTCGATGCCCATGTATTCCATCCAGGCGACGTGCTGGCGGATGACGTGAGGATCGGCGCTGTCATAGCCGCCACCGAGACTTTGCATGTCGGCGGACTGGAGCAGAGGTTTGGCGGCGGTCCCTTGAAAGGTCACGGCGTTTGGTCCGAACCAGGCTTCGTACTCCATGACGACCAGGTGGCTGTTGGTATCGACGATTAATGGGCCACTGGTCGCTGAGGACGCTTGGGCCAGTGAGGATGCCAGGAGAATGCAGAGCGCTAATGAGGGGAGATTCGTTGCGAGGATATTCCGCCGCATAATTGGTCGATAACCCGCGTCGTCGGGAGAAGTTGCGGCGAGAAGCAGGTTCCTCACCGCGCTTTCAGCGCGGTGAGGAATGACAAAATCAGGGTAGGCTGGAATGACAGGTACGTCGATTTGTCAAAGGTCACGCAGGCGTGATGAACGAGTTACGACGGGGCAGGTATTGGTTGCTCTTTTGCACCCATGATCAAGAGCCACAACATGAACGCAATCTCCCCGAAGAAGGCGGGCTGACAATAGGTATCCACCTTGCCCTGGTACTGCGGTAACAGTATGCCGGCAAGGCTCAGGATCACCCACGCCATGCCGGCGAGGGCGAGCCAGACGCCCAGGAACCGGGGCAGGAATCGCGACTTGTACACGAGCAGCGCCAGCGGAAAGAGCCACAGGCCCCAGAATATTTCGGCGACGACAAATCCGTGATGATGCAGATTGAGGAACATCATAGCCAGGGCATCGCGCTGCGGCTTTTCGAATATGGACAGGAAGTCAGCTCCGCGCACGAGGGCGAGGGCGGCGATTGAGTTCAGTTCATTCAGAAACGCGATGGGGATCGAGACCACAATCAATAACACCATGAGGGAGGCGTGCCGCCGGTTGACTCCTTTGAGCAGATCGTACAAAGCGAGGGCCACGAAGATAAAACCGGTCTGGCCGATGAGTTCGCCCGCGATGCCGAGGCGAAAGAGCAGCTCGTGGGCTGCGATGTTGCTGGCCGTCACCGTTGCGTCTCCGTGGACGATCAGCTTATCGGGAACATAGCCCATGGCAAAGAAGCCCACAATTGACGTGAGTACATATAGTAAGCCTGCGAGTCGCACTGTCTTCTTGGTTGAATACACCTTCTCGCTCTCCTTAACTTTTCGCGGTTGACGACGGGAACGTTATTCAATGGGCGACGTTCGTAGTCCCCTAAACACAAGCCAGAAGCTTAGGGCTATATCGAAGATGCCCATGGGCATGTCGAACCACCACAGATTCACGATCTTGTCGAAATGGGGGAAGATGTAGAAAACGAGAGTACAAGCCATGCAGAATGCGGACGAGATCACGCCGAAGCCGGCCAGGGCTCGAGGGATATAGCGGGATTTGTACCAGAGGTAGCCGCAGACGGTGGAGGCCAAGGCGCCAAATAGCAAGCCCACGTAATAGTAGTCGAAACGCGAGCCGAAGTAGAGACTGGCCAAGGCCTGCGCTCGCTCTGCGCCAAGAGCCTGCGTGTAACCGGCGCTAGAGAGCAGACGCAGAGCGTCGAAGAGATTGAGTGTCATCACCAGCCACATCAGGACCCACACGAGCTTCCAGAATGCGGCGAGCAGGGCCAGGCCTTGGCTAACCGGCTTGAGAATTACGTAGAGCGCTGTTAGCAGCACGACCACGCCTACGCAGTAAACGAGATCGCCTACGATGCCGATGCGGAAGAGCGTTTCGTGCGCCAGGACATTGCGGGCGGTCTCCGCGTTGTTATCGACCAGCAGGCGGTCGTGGATGCCGAAATTAACATAGACCACGGCCGCAAATGTGATCAGGTAGGCAGCACCCGCGATTTTTGCGGCGAACTGCTGGGCCGGTTCCAGGGTGCGGCGTGTGATTTCCAGTGTTTGCAACCGGTTGCTCAATGGAGTTGCGCTCATATTCTTTACCCCTTGTTTTCGCAGGTGGAAGGGCCGAAGCCGAAATACTCGCGCACGCGTTGCCGGAATTGTTCGCGCTCTTCGGGCGTCCTGTGCCAGCAGCGCTCTTCCATGCGCATGCGGCGGCGGAAGCTGTAGCGGCCGGGGCCGCGCCAGCGAGATCCGCCGAAGAGAATCCGGCAGAGGACCAGCAATCCGACTTCTTGCCAGAAGGTAATCTGGCGCCAGCCGAATAGCGGCGGCAGCAGCCAGTTCCACAGGTGCAGCACGATCTCGCCGCCGATGACGATAAATAACAGCATTGCCAGGATCGCCAGAGGGACAATGAAAATCCATTTCCATTTCATATTGTTCTCCTAACTTCTTTGTGAACTCTTCGTGAATGCGCTGTGATCTGGGCCACGAAGTTGCGGGACGCCGCGAGCCAAGAAAGGCTCTTGCTCGCTGGCTTGAACAGGTCATAGAAAAGAGCCGTCACCGCGAGATAGCACAGGGCTGCGATAAGGTCTACAGCGAAAGTCAACCTGCCGTGAACGAAGAGGACGATTCCTGCCGCAATTATTGTGAACAGGTAAAAGACGCCGGTCATTGCGGCCTTGAGACGCGGTGAGCCTTCTGCGATTCGATTCTTCATTTCTACCCGGTTCATGGCCGTCTCTCCTTACCAGAACTACTTCAACGTGCAGAGAGTGATGGTTCTGTGAGGTTCACTGCCGGTCGTGTTCGCTTGTATGCGTTGGCGAAGCGGACTCGGAATAACCAGAAGATCAGCAAGATGAGCGGCAGGAAACTCAGGAAGACGAGGACGCCCGTCTTTTGCAATATCACGGGAAATACTTGTTGCCGGGCGAGGAAGATGGACACGGCGGCGATGAACAGGGCAAAGCACATGCGCCAGAGATGGCGCGCCAGGCGCTGGGTGCCGGAAATGCCGCCGCGGACCAGCATACGTAGGTCGCCGATGGTGGCCAGCAGAGCTATGGAACCGAAGATGAGGTAAGGCCAAGGAGGGTAATCGTATTTCACCCCCGTCGGACTCATGGCCGCTTCCAGTCCCAGTGTCAGCTCGGCTGCGGCTATGGCGAAGACAAGCAGAAGTGCTCCGCAATCGAAAATACGTGTTCCGGTTTCTTGGCGAAGCGTCCCGGTTTCTGTGCGCCGGGCGGTTAGCCATGCGGTTGCGACCAGATAGAACGTTAGAGCGCCTCCTAGAATGTTGCCTGGTTGATGCTTTGCGATCGCCAGGTACGTTCCGCTGGAGGACAGGATGAGCATGGTTACGACAAATACTTTTCCAGCGAGGGCGTGGCGGCGGGAACCTTTGCGGAGGAACACGGTGACAAATCCAGAGAGCATTCCCAGTGTGCCGGATCCGATGTGAAGAAGCAGCAACGGCGAGTTCGACATAATCCTTCTCCTTAGATCGGTCCCCGATAGCGACGCAGCCGGACCGCTACGGCGAGGAATAGCGCGGCGATGGCCAAGCCGATCCACAGGCCGGGAGTGCTAAAGAAGTGGTGGGGAATAAGTGCCGAGAAATCCTTCGCGTGGTCGTTGTCTGCCATTGTGCCTCCCGGTCCCTCAAAGCGGTCACGCAGCAACGCTAGGAAATACGTGGTGTTGAACGCAATCTTCTCCACTCCGCAAATCACGAACGGAGGCAAGAAAGCCCATATAAACGGAGCGCGTGGAGCCCATGCCGAAACCATCAGCAGCCAGCCGTAGATTGGCGCGTAGTACAGACCGTGAACCGTAAGAATGTGATAAAGCAGGTCAAGTGACACGTGGAAGAACGACATCTCTGTCCACAGCGCCGCGATGTTCACGCCGGTGCCGAGCAGGATTATGCTGCTCAGCACGAGCATGAGGAATTGCGTTGCGATGGTGATGGCGAAGCTGAGAAGCGGCAGAATCACCAGGGGGATGGCCAGCTTCGAGAGCACGGTGGTGAGGTCGGAAACCGGCAGCGATTTCCAGAAGAGGATGCTGCGATCGCGGCGCTCGCCATACAGGGCGTCGAGCGAGTAGAAAATTCCCACGATGAAAGCCGTTCCCATGATGAGTGACGCCGATAGTTCGTAATGGGCGAGCAAACCAAGCGGCTGCGACGGATCGAGCCGCGATGCGTCGATGCGGCTCCGCATAATAATCGTGTGGATCGCGATGCCGAATAAAAAGACGGCGGCTGCGGCCAGGGGCGCGATGTAGATCGAACGGTTCTCCCAGATCTCGCGCCGAATCGACCAGTACAGCACTCGAGCCGCCGACACGGCTGCGGGCGGGGTTCCCTGCGGCTGGATGGAAGACTCATTCATGGGGTTCGATTGAGTGTTCATTGAGCCGCTCCTTGTGCGGCGTATTGGTTACCCACCACCGCCACGAATAAGTCGGCGATGCTGGGCGTGCGCACCTCGCCCAGCGCAGTGAGTTGCTGGCGGTCGATATTCGGATTGATCCCGCGATCCGGCTTTAGATCGAACATTAGAAGGCTGCGCCCGAACACCTGGCGCTCGTACATCGGCTTGAGCGCGCGGGCCGAGGCGACCCGGTCGGGATTCACCGTTACTTCTACGTATCGCGACTCGAATTCCTCCATGCTGCAGCTCAGTACGATCCGGCCGCGGTCCATGAACATCAAGTCGGTAAGAATGTGCTGCAACTCCTCCACTTGATGGGTTGTCACCACGATGGTGCGGCTGCGATCGAAGTAGTCGTTGAGCAGAGAATCGTAAAACTGCTTGCGAAACAGGATGTCGAGCCCGAGCGTGGGCTCATCCAGGACCAGCAACCTTGCATCAATCGCCATGACCAGAGCGAGATGCAGTTGCGCCACCATGCCCTTCGATAATTGCCGGATCTTGCTGGTGTGGTGGATTGTGGTTTTTGCCAAAAAACCTTCCGCCTTGGCGCGATCGAATCGGGGATGCACGCCGGCGACGTAGTCGAGCGCGTGCGAAACCCGCATCCAGCGCGGCAGGACGGCGACATCGGCGATGAAGCAGACATCGCGCATGAGCTGATCGCGCTCGTCCCAGGGGTTGCGGCCGAGCACGCGCAGTTCTCCGTTATATTGGGTTAGGCCGAGAATCGCGTTGAGCGCGGTGCTCTTGCCGGCGCCGTTGGGGCCGATGATGCCGAGGATGCGGCCCTCGGCGACGTGCAGATCGACGCCGTCGAGCGCGATGGTTTTACCGAAGGTTTTGCGCAGGCCGCGTGCTTCTATCACGTTCATGGCTTCGGCTCCTCTTTTGCGGGGGTTGGCGCTTGGCCGTCAGCGGGAGTCTGCAGCAATTCTTTTTTCAGCAATTCTTCCCGCGTCAGGCCGAGCCGCTGAATGGTGGCCGATACCCGGGGCCATTCTTCGGCAAGAAACTTCTGGCGTTCGCCCTGCAGCAGCAGATTGCGCGCGCCCTGATTGATGAACATGCCGCGACCTCGTTTTGTCTCGACGAGTTGTTCGTCGACCAGTTGTTGATAACCCTTCAGGACCGTGAGCGGATTGACCCGGTATTCCGCCGCGACATTGCGCACCGAGGGCAACGGATCGCCTTCCTTGAGCATGCCGTCGAGAATCATGGCGACGACGCGGTCGCGCAGCTGGCGGTAAATCGGCTGACTGTCGTTCCACTCACGGTCCATGATGGTTTCCCGGTGTTCTAACTCTTCGGATTCGTCGCCTTGGATGCGGCAGACGCGTTTCCGTTCGTGCGCTTGAGGTCGAGTACACCGCCCATCTGTTTGCCGTCCGGCATCGCGAACTCCCATTTTTCGGTGTGATGATCCGGATCGATGAAGGTGAACGTGACGTGCTGCATGTGTCCGTTCTGCGTGCTGCCGCTGATGTCGAGAAAATTGAACTCCAGCGTCTTGCCGTCAGGCGACATCGTGCCCACCATACGCGGCCGGTTTCCTGCGTCGCAATAATGGGTCAGGAGCAGGCGGTCGCCGTCCAGATTAAACATGGTGATCGGATCCTCAGGCCCGTCGCCCTTCATCTCATGCATGAGGGCGTTCCCCATGGAAGTGACGCGAAGCGAGACGTCCAGGTGGTGGCCTTCAAAGGTGCCCTCCCATGTGCCTGCGAGAGCTTTCAATTTGTCGAAGGATTTTTGCGCATCCGACTGGGCGGCGGGGGTATCCGCTGCCAAGGCGGTGGCGGCGATCAAAACGAATAGAACGGAAATTGCGATGCGTGATTTCATACTGCTCTCCTTTTCTCTTTTCGATCCAGTTGCAGAAATCCGTTTTGGGTTCGGGTTTTTCATGCGACCTTTCCAGTTAACCGGTTCGCTGGTCAACTCACGGCTTGCCAACTAGTGTTATACTTAACTATAACACTATATCTACTGTCAAGCTCTTTTTGTAATTTCTTTCCCCAGCCCTTCGAGATCAGCTGTATCTGCTTTAGAAACAATAGTTTGCTTAATAAGGTTAAGTCAGAAGCGATTCGTTTGTTCTCGGGTTGCCGAGGTAATGCCGATGTTTGGGAGGTGCGTGGGTAGCGTGACTCGACACTCGGTCGTGCCGTAGCCGGATGAAGGTCAGCAGGTTCTAGTGAGTAGAAACTGGGCTTCGATGTCGGCTATTTTTCTTTCTCTTCCTCGATCTTGATGCGGAGAGATTTGAGGAACTTGAGATCCTGATCGTTGATTTTGAATTCGGGATTGGTGGAGAGTGTGGTGACGAGGGAAGTCTTGTCGGAAGATTTTTCGCCCTGCTTGCTGACGCCGATGGTGGCTTCGAGGACGAGGAAAATGTCGTAGCCGCCTTCTTTAATGCGGGAGACGACTTCGGCGATCTGTTCGGAGTCAGAGAGAGATTCGTTGATGGCTTCGCCGAGTTCCTTCATGAGTTGTTTGAGTTGTTGGTCCACGTCATCCCCCGATCGCCGTCCGCTCAGAACCTGACACTAACGCCTTAGATGCCTGCGGCAAGCGAACCGTTTCGCTGCGACGCAGGTTTGCGTCATTGTAGCGCCATAGGCTGTTAAAATCGAGGCTGTGAGCAAGGTTTCTAGTGTACGAAAGTTAGGGGTGGTGGCGCGGGTGGCGGGGCAGCAGGTCAAGCGCAGCCGGACGGCGCGGGCTGTGACCGGCGCGGTCTCGACTACGCTGCGGGCTTTCGGGCGCGCGGCGCATCAATTGTGGCTGGAGGTTACAGGGTTTATTTTCCTGGTGATGGCCGGGGCGGGCGGAATTGAGTCGGCGAAAGAGTATGCGAAATATCACGCTGGACGGGCCGGGGCACGGGGCGTGGTGGTGGCAATATGCTTTACGGTTACGTTTGCGTGGTTTGGGTTGAGTTCGTTTTGGAGGGTGAGGCAGAGGGGGAAGGGCGGAGCGCGGTGAGGTGAGGTTGGTGACGCTTTCGAAAATGACAAGTTTTTTGGGGTACGGAATGGGTAAGGGTTCAGGGGTTCGGAAAGAGTGTTGATCATGGCGAACGCAGTTAAGGAAGCGAATCCGAGCGCGGTGGCGGAGGTCGAGACTTCCTCGCATATTTCGGTTAAGGCCTTGTACACACCTGCGGACCTCAAGGGCTTCGACTATGAGAGTGAGGTTGGGTATCCGGGCGAATATCCGTTTACCCGGGGCGTGCAGGCGACGATGTACCGCGGGCGGTTGTGGACCATGCGGCAGTATGCGGGCATGGGCGACGCCGAGGAGTCGAATAAGCGCTACAAATATTTGCTGGCGAACGGGACGACGGGGCTTTCGGTGGCGTTCGATTTGCCGACGCAGATCGGAATGGATTCGGATCATGCACTGGCCGCGGGCGAAGTGGGCAAGGTGGGCGTGGCGATTGATTCGATCGAAGACATGGAGCGGCTATTTGCGGGCATCGAGCTGACCAAGATTTCAACATCGATGACCATCAATGCAACAGCATCGATTCTGCTGGCATTGTATGTGGCGGTGGCGCGGCGGCAGGGCGCGGACATTCGCAAACTATCGGGGACAGTGCAGAACGATGTGCTCAAGGAGTACATCGCGCGCGGGACGTATATTTATCCGCCGCAGCAGGCGATGCACGTGATTACCGACATGTTTGCCTGGGCGAAGGAGAACGTTCCAGAGTGGAATACGATTTCGATTTCCGGCTACCACATGCGCGAAGCGGGATCGACGGCGGTGCAGGAAGTGGCGTTCACGCTGGGCAACGGCATGGCGTATGTGGAGGCGGCGATCAAGGCCGGGCTGGATGTCGATAAGTTCGCGCCGCGACTGTCGTTCTTTTTTAATGCACACAGCAATTTTCTGGAAGAGGTAGCGAAATACCGGGCGGCGCGGCGGATGTGGGCGCGCATTATGCGGGAGCATTTTAAGGCGAAGAATCCGAAGTCGTGGATGCTGCGGTTTCATACGCAGACGGCGGGGTCGACGCTGACGGCGCAGCAGCCGGAAAACAATATTGTGCGCACGGCGATTCAGGGACTGGCGGCGGTGCTGGGCGGGACGCAGTCGCTGCATACGAATTCTTATGACGAGGCCTTGGCGCTGCCGACGGAGCAGGCGGCTCGGATCGCCTTGCGCACGCAGCAGGTGATTGCGTATGAATCGGGCGCGCCGCAGACGGTCGATCCGCTGGCGGGGTCGTATTACATTGAGGCGCTGACCAATGAGATTGAGAAGCGCGCGGCCGAGTATTTGGGAAAGATTGAAGTGATGGGCGGGATGCTGAAGGCGATTGAGCGCGGATTCGTGCAGCAGGAGATTCAGAACGCGGCGTATGAATATCAGCAAGCCGTGGATCACGGGGATGCGGTGGTGGTGGGAGTGAACCGGTTTGAAGTGGAAGAGGAGAAACCGATTCCGATTCAGAAAATCGACCCGGCGCTGGAGCCGAGGCAGATCGAATGGGTGCGGGCACTACGGGCGCGGCGCGATGCTGGGCCGTGGAAGAGTGCGTTGGCGTCGGTGGAGACGGCGGCGCGGTCGGGCGAGAATGTTATGCCGCGGATTCTGGCGGCGGTTGAGGCTTACGCGACCGTGGGCGAAATCTCGGATGCGATGCGGAGAGTCTTTGGGGAGTATCGGGAGGCGGTGGTGATCTAGAAGGCCGTTTCTCAGTCGGAGGTTTTGTAGTCGCAGGCGGTGCGGCAGGGTTCGCAGTACATGAGGCCGTCTTTGCAGATACGGATATCGAGCTGCGACTGGCAGAGGACGCAGAACTTGTCGCACTCGCAGTGATCTTCCTGCATTTCGCATTGGCTGCAGCGAAATTTGGCGTGCGTTGTTCCGGTGGACATGGGAATAATGTTATCGCGGGGCCGTGGGAAGCGGAACGTGCCGTTAGTAACTTCAATAATTGTTGATTGCTGATTGTCGCTTGAAACCTTCAACTGATCACTCTCCGTTATTCTTAATCAACAATCAACAGTCAGCAATTTCTTTCCTTGTGATGCCCGTGTCCTATAATTCCTAGCAATGACCTTGCAACAGGTGCTGGATGGAGCGGAAGTCCTCGCGCGTAGCGGGAATCCGGTGGTGAGTAGTGTGGAATATGACTCGCGGAGGGTGAAGCCGGGGGGCTTGTTCGTGGCCATGCACGGCGAGTCGAGCGACGGCAATAAGTTCATCGATCAGGCGATCTCGGCTGGAGCAGTGGCGGTGGTGACGGATTCGGCGGCGGAGACGCCGCGTCCTGGAATCGGCTGGGCTTTGGTGCCGAACGGGCGGCGGGCGTTGGCGCGCATTAGCGCGAACTTTTATAAGAAGCCGGCGGAGCGGATTGCGATTACGGGAATCACGGGGACGAACGGAAAGAGCACGACGGCGTTCCTGGTGGAAGCGATTCTTACGGCGACGGGGCGCAAGAGTGCGCTGATCGGCACGATCGAGTATCACGTCGCGGGGAGAGTTTTGCCGGCGCCGCATACCACGCCCGAGGCGCTGGAACTGAATCGTATTTTCAACGAAGCTTTGGGGAACGGGGCGACGGACGCGGTGATGGAGGTCTCGTCGCACGCGCTGGCGCAGGAGCGCGTGTTTGGCGTGCCGTTTGATGTAGCGGTGTTTACGAATCTGACGCGCGATCATCTCGACTATCACAAGACGATGGAAGAATACTTCGCGGCCAAGCGGGTGCTATTTGAGGGCTGCGGCACGGACGCGCCGCGCGCCGCGGTGACGAATGTGGATGATGAGGCGGGGGCGAAGCTGGGGGAGTTCAGCCGCAAACGCAGTTCGTTGGTGCTGAAATATGGGTGGGAGCGTGGCGACTTGCATGCGGAAAAAGTGGAGATAGCAACTCGGGGGACGCGGTTTGATCTCGTGATGCCTGAGGCGAAGATCGCGGTGTTCTCGGCGCTGATCGGACGCGTGAATGTGTACAACATCCTGGCGGCGGCGGGAGCCAGCTACGCGCGCGGGTGTCCGGCGCAGGCGATTGCGGAAGGGATCGGCAAGCTGGCGTGCGTTCCGGGAAGGTTTGAACGAGTCGATTGCGGCCAACCGTTCACGGTGGTGGTGGATTATGCGCATACCGACGATGCTTTGCGGAACTTGACGGCGCTGGCGCGGGAGTTGGTTTCCGGCGCGAAGGGAAGAGTGCTGACCGTGTTTGGATGCGGCGGGGATCGCGACCGAAAGAAGCGTCCGCTCATGGGCGAAGCGGCGGGGAGGGGAAGCGATTTTGTTGTGCTGACGTCGGACAATCCGCGGAGCGAGGATCCGTTGGCGATTATTAATGATGCGGTAGTGGGGTTGCAGAAGACGGGCGTGAAATACAGTGTCGAGCCGGACCGGCGCAAGGCGATTGCCCTGGCAATTGGCGAGGCGCGGCCGGGGGACATCGTGCTGCTGGCGGGCAAGGGGCACGAGAAGGTGCAGGTTACGCGGGAGGGAGCGGCTCCGTTTGACGATTTGGAAGTGGCGCGCGCGGCGCTGCGGGCCGCGGGATTTGAGTGCGAGGCGGTGCGCGGAGCGGAAGGATGAAGCTGACGCTTGCCAGGATCGCCGAATTTGTTTCCGCGGTGGGATCGTTTGCTCCTAAAGAAGCGGCGGAGGGTTATTCGATCGACTCGCGGACCGTCGGACCGGGACAACTCTTCTTGGCAGTGAAGGGAGAGCGGTTGGATGGACACGACTTCGTTGAGTCGGCTCTGGAGAAGGGAGCGGTCGCGGCAGTGGTGCGCAAGGATCAGTTGGAGCGCTATCCGGAGCGGGCGCAATTGCTAGCCGTGGAAGACACGCTGGTCGCGCTGCAGACTCTGGCCATGGCGGTCCGGAAGCTGTGGAGCAAGCCGCTGATCGCGGTGACAGGCTCGATGGGAAAGACGACTACGAAAGAAGCGATCGCGCATGTGTTGGGCACGCGGTTTCGCGTGCTGAAGTCGGAGGGGAACTTCAATAATCATTTTGGTTTGCCGCTGATGCTGTTGAAGCTGGAGCCGGAGTATGACGTGGCCGTGATCGAGATGGGGATGTCGCATGCGGGCGAGATTCGTGCGCTGGCGAAGCTTGCGCAGCCGGAGACGGGAGTGGTGACCAACGTCGCGCCGGTGCATTTGGAGTTTTTCGATTCGGTGGCGGGGATCGCGTGGGCCAAGTATGAGCTGATTGAGTCGCTGCCGGCAGGTGGAACGGCGGTGCTGAACGCCGATGATGAATACGTTTCGCAGTTTGGCCGCGACTTCAAGGGCAAAGTGGTGATGTATGGTACGCGGGCAACTGCGGATGTGCGCGCGGAGAATGTTCGGAGCCGCGGAGCGGAGGGATCGGAATTCGATGTGGTGATGGGGGGCGTGCGCGAGCACGCGCAGCTGCCGCTGGTGGGGGAACACAACGTGCTCAATGCGTTGGCGGCAGTGGCGGTGGGGCTGGAGCGCGGTTTGAAGCCTTCGGAGACGGTTGGGGCGCTGGCTGGTTTGGCTCCGGGAGACAAACGCGGAGAGGTTCTACGGCTGGGCAACATCACGGTGATCAACGATTGTTACAATTGCAATCCGAAAGCGTTGCATGCGATGGTGGATGCTTTGGCGGCGATGGCTGCGCAGCGTCGCATCGTCGTTGCGGGCGCGATGCTTGAACTGGGTCCGACTGAAGAAGAGTTGCACCGGCTGGCGGGCCAGCACATGGTGGAGAAAAAAATCGATGTGCTGTTGGGCGTGCGGGGGCCGGCGCAAGCCATGGTGGAGGCGGCGCGGCTGGCGGGAATGCGAGCCGAATTTGTGACTACGCCGGAGGAAGCCGGGGAATGGCTGGCGCGCGAGACGCGCGACGGGGATGTGGTTCTGATGAAGGCTTCACGGGGAGTGAAGCTGGAGAAAGCGCTGGACACCTGGAAGGCACGGCGCGATGGAAAGTAATTGCTCACCACGGAGGCACCCTTCGGCTATGCTCAGGGCAAGCTCCGACACGGAGAAAGCTGAGGCAGTTTCTGCGGAGAGGGGACCGGCTGTAGCTGTTCCTATAAAGATTTGTGTTTCTCTGTGACTCCGTGTCTCCGTGGTGGATGTTGTGTTGGAATCTGCTAGACATTTTGAGGCGGGACGGAGGCTGATTGCTCTACTGGCTGTTGTTCCTGAAGCTGCAACATTATTTTCCGCCGTTCCGCATCTTCCGCTATCTTACGTTCCGTACGGCGTTTGCCAGCCTTACTGCTCTGTTTACCGCGCTCATCGTGGGTCCGCTGGTGATCAACCGGCTGCGCGAATTCCAGATTGGACAGTACATTCGTGAAGAAGGGCCGAAGGCGCATCAGAAAAAAGCCGGGACACCGACCATGGGCGGGTTGCTGATCGCGATCGCCGTCGTGGTGCCTACGCTGTTGTGGGCGGACTTGAGCAACCGCTTCGTTTGGATTGCTGTTTTTGCCACGTGCACGTTTGCAGCGATTGGATTCACCGACGATTACACCAAAGTGGTGCATCGCCGGAACCTGGGGCTGACCGGGCGGGCGAAGCTGGGATTGCAGATTGCCACAAGCATTGTGATCGCGGTGATGCTGATCGCCATGCAGACCTATGGGATGTATTCGACGAAGCTGATTGTGCCGTTCCTCAAGCAGTTCCATCCCGATCTGGTGGTGCAGAATCTGGAACGGTTTCCACATCTTTGGCCGCTGGCGTTTTTGCCATTTATTGGGTTTGTCGCGCTGGTGATCGTGGGCTCGAGCAACGCCGTGAATCTTACGGATGGACTGGACGGGCTGGCCATCGGCTGTACTGTGATTGCGGCGGGCGCGCTGACGGTGCTGACTTATGTGAGCGGGCACGCGACCTTCGCGACCTATCTGGAAATTCCGAAAATGCCGCAGGTGGGCGAGCTGACGATTTTTTGCGGGGCGATGGTGGGGTCGTCGATTGGATTCCTGTGGTACAACGCGCATCCCGCGGAAGTTTTTATGGGCGATGTGGGCTCGCTGGCGCTGGGCGGGGCGATTGGAACGGTCGCGGTGATCATCAAGCAGGAATTGCTGCTGCCGTTTATCGGCGGAGTGTTTGTGATCGAGGCGGTGTCAGTGATCTTGCAGGTGGGATCGTATAAGCTGCGCAAGAAGCGTATTTTCAAGATGGCGCCGATCCATCATCATTTTGAGTTGATGGGCTGGTCGGAGTCGAAGATTATCGTGCGCTTCTGGATCGCGTCGCTGGTGTTTGCGTTGTTCGCGCTGACGACATTGAAACTAAGATAAGAACGATTCACCACAGAGTCAGAGAGACACAGAGAAAACCGATCTCATTGTTTTTTCTTCTCTGTGTCTCTGTGGTGGAATAAAGTTGATGGAACTTAACAACAAACGCGTGCTGGTGGTTGGGCTTGGCAAATCCGGGGTCGCGTCGGCGCTGTTTTTGAAGGCGCACGGGGCTCGGGTGACAGTTTCCGATACCAAGAGCGGGGATGAGCTGCGGAACGAGATTCCCGCGCTGCTCGATCATGGGATTACGGTCGAGACCGGCGGGCATGGAGAGCGCACGTTTCGCGGGCAGGATTTGATTGTGGTCAGCCCTGGCGTTGCAGTGGATGCGCCGTTGCTCAATCAGGCGCGGTCGCTGGGCGAGCCGGTGATTGGAGAGATCGAACTGGCGGCGCAGTTTCTGCCGGGGCCGATCGTGGCTATTACTGGATCAAACGGGAAAACTACGACTACGACGCTGGCGGGCGAGATTCTGGCGGCGGGCGGACTGCCGACTCTGGTTGGCGGAAACATTGGGACTCCCGCGATTTCGCTGGCAGAACAGGCCAGGCCAGAGACCGTGATTGTGCTCGAGGTTTCCAGCTTTCAACTGGAGACGATTCAGACGTTCCGTCCGAAGATTGCCGTCGTGTTGAACGTTACGCCCGATCATCTGGACCGGCACCGGACACTGGACGCCTATGTGAATGCGAAGGTGCGGATTTTTGAAAACCAGCGCGGCGATGACTTTGCTGTGCTCAACGAAGACGATCCCACTTGCGTCGCGATGGCGGCGCGGACGCGGGCGCAGGTGTTCTGGTTCAGCCGGCAGAAAGAAGTGAAACAGGGTGCCTGGGTGCGCGAGGGAAAAATCTTATTTCGTGATGGCACCCGTGAACAGAGAACGCCGCCGCGCGACATTATGCTGGTTTCAGAGATTCCGTTGAAGGGCGCACACAATCTGGAGAACGTGCTGGCCGCAGTGTGTGCGGGCGCGCTGATGGGATGCGCTCCGGAAAAAATTCGGCAGGCGGTGCAGGAGTTTAAAGCGGTCGAACACCGGCTGGAGTTTGTGGCGACGATCCGCGGCGTGGATTATTACAACGACTCGAAGGCCACGAACGTGGACGCGACCATCAAGGCGCTGGAGTCGTTTCCGGCGAACATCCACCTGATTCTTGGCGGTAAGGACAAAGGCAGCGACTACAGCGTGCTCAACGACCTGCTGCAGCAGCGCGTGAAGCGGGTGTATACGATCGGCGCGGCGGCGGCGAAGATCGAGTCGCAGATCGTTTCGTCGAAAGGCGGGGGCGTTGAAGTTGTGCATGCCGAGACTTTAGAAAATGCTCTGCGCAAGGCGAATGCCGTGGCGCAGGCGGGAGATGTTGTGTTGCTGGCTCCAGCTTGTGCGAGCTTTGATCAGTTCAAGAATTATGAGCAGCGCGGGCAGGTGTTCAAGGAGATTGTGCGGGGGTTGGCCGGACAACCGGCGAACTAAACAATTTCACCACGTCCGTGTGCAAGTTTTCCACGACCTTGCTTCCCCAATCGAAACCCTCTCAGTTAATTTTGCGGGATGAATCCCACACTCAAGGCGGTTCTCTGGGCAGTATTCTGGTTCGTCCTTGGCCATCTCAGTTGCGCGGTTATGCACCACTGGCATCACATGGCGGACCGATAACCGGCGCCTCTATGGTTGGACGATGGTGTTGTGGACGACAAGGTCGGATTTCAGAGTCATGACGGCGCGGCTTGAAGCCGCGCCCTTTCAAAACGCTACTCAAAGTTATTGTTGGGAACTGGGCAGCCTTGGTGGCTACTTTGCTTTGAAGATCTCCGACAGCAAATCGGGCTTTGACTCGTCGCGTACTAAGTGGGCGTAGCGCTCGCCGCCGTGGTAATCGAGTTTGTAGGTTTTGTAGTACTCGGTGTTCTCGACCAGAAGTTCGAGAGGCGCGGTGGTGTTCTTGCCAGCTTTGATGGCGTCGCGCAGAACTTCGGGCGAGTATTGGCGGCCATTTACCGCGATCAGCTTCATGCCTGGGCCGATGCCAGCCAGGGCTGCGGGCATGCCTTCGATGGTGTCGGTGATGGTGCCGTCTTCGCGCAGGTCGATGCCGATCGAATAGGCCGCGTCGATGAAATGCGAGCTGCCCTCGCCGCCTCGGTTCATTTCAGAGGGAGTTTCATTGTAGACGACTTTCCATCCGCTGCCTTCGACGCCGCCCAGCGGCGCGCCGGGGCCGTGATTGGTGAGGCGCTCGGTCCAGAAGCCGCGCCAGTCGTAGGGCGCGATCTGGTTGAGCGCGTTTACGACGTCATCGAAGGTGTAGGTCTTCACCACGGGGCCTGTGCTGGGCGCGCCGTGGAAGAGCTGGCAGAAATCGTCCAACGTTTTCTTGCCCTTGCTCTGCTGGCGGATGATTACGTCGGCCCAGAGCCAGTTCAGCGTGTCTTCATCGTAGAAATCGACGCCGCGGCGCCAGGATTCCCAGGCGCGCGGAGCAAAATAAAGCTGCGGAGCGGCGTCGGCGGTGTCTTGCAGATTGCGCCAGGTGCGTCCGGGAGTGTGGTCGAGCGCGGCGGCGGTTAGGGCCAGATTGTCGCGCGCCTGCTCCGGCGTCAGCAGGCTGCTACGCGCGGTTAGCACCTCGCCGAGATATTGCGTCAGGCCTTCGTAAACCCAGAGCAAATCATCCTGCATGGGCTGCTGATAATCGGGAGTGGCGAGATCGGCGGGGCGGCGGTATTTTCCGTTCCACGAATGCACGTACTCGTGAGGGAGAAGATCGGCCGAGGCCTTGCGCTCGCCATCATCGACTAACCCACGCTCGTTGATACGGCTGTCGTCGGACTCGTGATGCTCGAGCCCGAAATGCGCCACGTGATCGCTCAGGCTGAGCAGGAAATGGTAATCGCGGTAGTGATGCGCGCCGAAAAGCTTGTTGGCTTGTTCGACTAGATTCTTGTAGTGGTCCCAGACTTCCTGCGGAGCGGCGAGCGCGGCGGCGCTGTCGGCGGCGATATCCATCTCGGTGAGGGGATCGTCCGCCAGCCTGACGACTTTAAGAAATTCGCCGGTGATTACCGGCGAATCGACCAGCGTGGTGAGGGACGCGGGCTGAAATGTAATCTGCGTCTCACCGTTGAGTTGCTCGCTGGTGGTCGACGCGATGGGCAGAGGCGTCCCAAATTTCCAGTTGGCGGGAAGTTTGAGCGTGGCGACGTAGGTTAAGTCGTCGGACTTCCATCCCTTGGGATAGAGGAGAACTTGATTCCAACTGATGACCGCCATCTTGTCAGTGGCGGAGGAACCGGCGGAGAAGCCTGCCTCGAACGTGGCGGGAGAAAGAAAGTCGAGTTCGGCGTCTACTTCGGTCACGCCGGCTGGGACTTCGACGTGCAGCGTGAAGCCGTCGAGCAGATCGCGGCGCCACGGCAGCGCTTTGCCGCCGGCGCTGAACTTGAGCCCGGCTAAATCGATCACCGGACCGTCGGGCGCGTGCTCGCCGGGAATCCACTTTGGGTAGTAGAGCGTGAGGTCGCCCGCGCTGGCGGGAATTCTGAGTCTGGCATGGAAGATTTTGCGGGGAGCCGACGTGGCGTCCACGAACAGGGTTACGGTTGGCGGTGCGGCTGACCAGCTTAGAAGTGAAAAGAAAATTACAAAGCAGAAAAGACTGACCACTCTCAAGATGCTTGAGAGTTTCATTTTGTGTGCCCCCTGGGTCGACGAACGTGAATCCGCAACATTTGCAGAAGTTAAAATATAGCAGCCAGCGACAGCAGCCGTACAGGGATGCAGAGCGCGGTGTGTCCAGTTTGATAAGAGGTGAGCGGAGCGCGAGACGGAGTCGCAAGAGATGCGACTTTGCAGCGCGCCCCGCCGGGATTTCAAGTTTCCGGGGCGGCTCAAGCCGTCCCGGAAACCGCGACGGGGGAAGGCCAGCGCATCCGAAGAGTGACCTCCTCGGAATGTTTTGGAACGCAAACTCATTAGTAGCGGGCCTGCTTGACCCAGAGACGAACCTGCTCTTCGACCGAAAACCGGTTCGTGGGCGTGCTGGCGAACTTTGACTCAAGAGAGAACGCGTGGGCCTCGAGCGGAACCGAGAAATGGAGTTTGGTGTTCACGAAGCTGCGCACGAAAAGATCGGTGTAGCGTTCGAGCCCGAGGACCTCAAACTGAACGGCATGTACGAGCGCGTGAAACAGGGTTCTTTCGGTGACCTTCTCGTTGAAAACCACGACGTTGAGAAAAGTCAAGGAGTGCATATGAGCAATCTCGGGGAGGTGGGCGAAGCCCAAGGCCCGGTATTCCTCATAGAAGGGAGGATTGGGGACGCGTACGCCCCGGAGTTCGACGATGCGCACGCGATCGAGCAGAGCGGCGGAAAAATGCGGCCACATAAGGGCCTTCTGATGGTTCGTGAGGGGCGTGGTCAGCGGCAAGTAGTGTTCGCGCTGCTGGCGCAGATAGGAAGCCACCTGATCGACCGCCTCGCGGATGCGCTTTTCGGAGAACGGCGCAGGTTCGGAGACGGCTTCGGCACTGGGAATTTTCTTCTCGATGGAGGTGTAATACTCGCTCAGGGCGGTAGCTGCCTGCAGGGATTTACGCAGGATGTCGCGCTGGCCGAAGCGGGCGAGGTCGTCGACGGAATAACGCAGGCGAAGCTGGTGGGTGGCGCAATGGGCGCTGACCAGCTCCAGCTGGGCGTGCTGCAATTCTGAATTCATCTGGACGATAGCAGCTCTATCGTCGGGGTTGTCCCACGAATACATCTGGCACTCCTAAAGCAACTTGGATACCGCAAGGGGGCCCAGTCAGCAATTTCTTATAATGTATACACTGTTATGTTTACGGTGTCAACATAATAAATCGAAAGGAAAATGACAGGGGGAGCAGCGGGGGATAGGGCGCATTTATTCCCTGTACAATGTTATGTTTACAGTGTATACATAACAGCGGAAGGCTCATCCCCGGGAGGCGACAGCGTGCCGCGGCAACCGAATCCTGATCTGGAGAGCAAAATCCTGGATGCAGCACAAAAGCTATGGAAGAAGGGCGGGGAAAAGAGCCTCACCATGCGGACGGTGGCCCGAGCCGCCGGAACCAACACGCCGGCGGTGTACCGGCGGTTCCGCGACCGGGAAGATGTTCTGCGCGGGCTGTTGCAGCGCATCCGGCTGGAAATTGCCGCCGCGCTGGAAGGCATCACTTCTCCGGAGGAAGGCTGCGAACGGTATCTGGATTATGCGTTGGGCCATCCTCGCGAGTACGAACTATTCTTTCAGCAGGAATATGAACTCTTTTATTCGACCCGTTCCATCCGCGCCGGAGTAAAGCCTACGGGGCGGCCGGTCCGGGAAGCCATGAAGCGAAAGCTGACGGAGAAGCTGGGAGGATCACCTGATGATCACGATCGCCTCCTGATGGCCTTGTTGATGGTGGTACATGGCGCAGCAATGCTGCTGATCTCCAAGGTCATCCCACCAAAAGATACTGAGGAGGCACGCTCGGTATTTACGGCCTCGGTGGCGGCGCTGCTGGAGGGGGCTGACCGGGTGTAAGGCTGGCCGCAGGGCAGGTTTTTGGCAAGTAACGAACGCTGCTTTGGGGTGACAAGCAAGCTCCCCGATGGTTTCTGGACTCGACATCAGCGGTACCGTGGCGCATAGTTGGGATCAATATCGGTAGCTCGTCGCGAAAGGATTTTCCGGCGATGAAGGTTTTGTTGGTGGAGGACAGCAAGTTCGTCCGAGTGTCGACGGAGCGGGCGCTGACCAAAGCGGGCTACGAAGTCGTTTGCGCCGCGGACGGGGAAGAAGCCTTGCGGTTGGCCCGCGAGCACCTGCCGGCGCTGGTGCTGCTCGACATGATGCTACCGAAGGTCAGCGGGCCGGATGTGCTGAAGGCTTTGAAGCAGGACCCGGCAACGGCGGGGATTGTGGTGATAGTGCTGACCAGCCTGTCACCGAAGAATGCGAAGGCGCTGGAGAAGGATGGGGCCGCAGGGTTCTTCGAGAAGTCTGAGCTAATGCTGGGATCGGGGCCGAGTTCACTGGTGGCAGCGATGCAGAAGGTGTTGAATAATCTGAAGTGACGCGGGACCGTCGCGGGCCTTTTTACGTTATCTCCATAGCGATCGATTATCGGCTGAAGCCCGGTGATTCTCAGAGGACTCTTAGGCGTCGGCCTGCCAGGCTGTTCTCAATTCCAAATCTGCCGATAGATAGATAGGAGTCTTGCGGGAATCTGGCCGCCGCCAACGCCGGATCGGGTTCAACGAGCCTGCACACGGAAACAGGCAAGGAAGCGAGAGTATGACCAGGATTCTTCTTGTGGAGGACAGTAAGTTTCTTCGGCTTGCAACCGAGCGGGCGTTGACGCGTGCGGGCTACGAGATAAGCAGCGCGTGCGATGGCGAAGAAGCCTTGCGCATCGCGCAGGAGAAATTGCCGGACTTGATTCTGCTGGATATGCTCTTGCCCAAGATGAGCGGTCCGGATGTGCTCAAGGCGTTGAAGAAAGACACTTTGACCAAGGCGATTCCAGTGGTGGTGATGACGGGGATGTCGCAGAAAAATGCCGCCCGGCTGCAGGAAGATGGAGCGTTCTGGTTCTTGGAAAAATCCACTCTTGAGTTGGACAAGGGATCGGAGAACCTATTGCGGGAGCTAACAGAGATTCTCACCAAGCTTAACCGCGATGTCCGAGCGACGACAGCATAGGCCCCCACCTTCGCTCCACTCGAACACCTGCTGTTGCTCGCTTACTTCTTCAGCCCCGCCGTAAAGTTCGTAACCACGGTGACCGACTGGCTCACCTGTTGCGAAATGCGATCGAGCATAATCTTCTTGCCGTCGGGAGAAAGCTGGTAGAAGACGTTCGGCGACGACCAGGTGCTGACAAGTTGCTGCGGTGATCCGAATTGCAAGGCCCCGCCTGTCTCCTTCACCGGAACGGCGAAAAGGCTGAAGCTGGTATCAAGATAATAGAGTTCCTTGCCGTCACGGCTCCAGGTCGATCCGTACCCTCCGTTAGCCGAGACCTGCCACTTGCCCTGCGCACCGTGAAAGCCCACGACATAGACTTGGGGGTTCCCAGACTCAGTCGATGTGTAGGAGAGCCAGCGGCCGTCCGGAGAAAGAGCGGCGTAGGCACTGAAAGAGTTTGCCGAACGAGGCACAACCAGGAATGGCTTACGCTCTCCCTCCATCGGCAATGCCCATATCTCTTCACTGCCGGTAGGGCCGCGCTGATAAAAGATGTACTTGCCGTCGCGCGACCAATCATTCACCGCAACCAGTTGATCCTCGGTATACAGCAGTTCTTCGGCCCCGCCGCCATCGGCAGGCTTGCGAATGATGTTTGCGCGGCCGTTGCGATCGGCGGTGTAGACAATCCACTTGCCGTCGGGTGACCAGGCGGGGGACGAGTTCGCAACCGGACCGAAGGTCAGCCGGGTGCGAATGCCGCGCGCCACATCAAGCACCCAAATATCATTCGCGCCGGCATCGATCTGCATGGCGATCCGATCGCCCTGCGGCGAAATCCGGGCAAAGATCAGGTTGGGAAGTTTGTCGGCGATGGTTGTGATCTGTTTGGTGTTGCGATCCATCCACAGCAACTGCCAGTCTCCGGTGCCTCCCGAGCCGTACACCAGCAGGCCATCGCAGGCGGAAGCATCCATGTGCCAGGTTGTACCGTCATTGGCGACGCCCTTGGCGACAATGCGGGCCTCTCCGCTCAATTTTCCGCTGGAAGGATCGAAGGCCTGCGCCATCAACTGATCATTGCGGGCAAACAACAGGTATCCATCTGCATAGACCGCATTGGTTTGCGAACGAAAAAGTGGGCGATTCTCACGGCCATCGAGCGACGCGTAATAGAGCATGTCATTCGCTTGTTTGGAGGGATCGTGGTGGATGGCGAGATAAACGAAGTGCTTGCCATCGGGGAGGAAGAACGGCCAGCGATGGGAAGTATGTTGGGCGGAATCGATATGAGTAAGAGGCGAAACCGGGCCGCCGTTGATGTTGGCACGCACCAAAGGCGCTTGGGTGTCCGCCGAGAACACGATGGCTCCGTCAGCTCCCCATGCGCCACCGCGGCCGAAGGGCGCGTCAGCCAGCACCTGAATCGAGCCACCGTCAACGTCGACCGTCTTCAACTTCCCATCGGCAAAGAATCCGAGGGAGTGGTTGTCTGGGGACCAGAAAGGAAAAACCGCGCCGTCGGTGCCTTCCAAGGGATGCGCTTCGAGCGAACTCATAGAACGCACCCAGATCGCGATCTTGCCGTCTGCGCTGGTTGCCGTAAACGCCATAGATGCGCCATCAGGAGAGAGCACGGGCGGGCCAGCCGAGTCGCCAGTCAGGTTGAGCGTCGCTTTCTCGGGTGGATTAATTACAGTACGGATGCTGCGAGGCGGCGCGGGACGATGAATGAAGAAAATCCCGGCGAGTGCCCCAAGAACGATGGCAAATACAATCCCCGCCGCCCAGCCAATCCGCTCGCGCTTGTCCGGAACCGGGGAGGGCGCGGGCACGGCTTCCGGCGCAGCGAGCAAAGATTTGTCGCCCGCAATAAATTGCAGTTCGATTTTGATATCATGCGCGGCCAGATAGCGGTCTTCCGGATTTTTCTGAAGGCAGGTTGCGATCACGTGCTCAAAAGCCACAGGCGTTTGCGGCTTGAGCTTGGTCAGAGATTCAGGATCGCTCTCCAGAATGGAAGATGCCAGCGAGATTTGACTCTTGCCCGAGAACGGCCGCTTTCCCGCCGCCATCTCATAGAGCACCGCACCAAATGCGAAGATGTCGCTGCGGGCATCCGCCTCTTTTCCCTCGATTTGTTCTGGCGACATGTATTGAATCGTGCCGATGATGCTGCCCGCCGTGGTCAGCGGGCTTAGCGGACTGGGCCCGCTTAGCGTTGCGGCCGCGGTAAACGAAGGTGCTGATCCTGACCCAGTGGCTGTCGTCTGCAGTCCCAGCGGTTTGGCCAGGCCAAAGTCCATCAACTTTGCACCGCCCGAGGTCAGCATGATGTTCCCCGGTTTCAGGTCGCGGTGCACGATGCCACTGCGATGCGCGACGGCCAGCGCTTCGGCCACGGCGATGCCGACTTTGTAGATTTCGTTCAGCGGCATCGCGCCTTTGCGCAATTTCTCCGCTAGAGTTTCTCCTTCGAGAAACTCCATCACCAGATAATCGGTGCCATTCTGCGAGCCGATGTCGTAGAGCTGGCATATGTGGGGATGGTTCAGCGAAGAGATCGCTCGGCCTTCGCGTTCCATGCGCTGTTTCAGTTCCGGAGAAGATGAAAGATGAGAAGCGAGAACCTTTACTGCTACGGTGCGGTCGAGGCGGGTATCGCGGGCGCGGTAAACTTCTCCCATGCCGCCAGTGCCGAGCAGAGACTGGATTTCGTACGGACCGAGTTTCGTGCCAGAGGTGAGAGCCATTCCGGGTCGCGCAATTATAGCGTGAACCGCATTTTCGTAACCTGCTTAGGTGACCTTTTTCCAATGATTCCGGGGAGTTAAGCTCGCCCCGGTGCGGCTATCCCTCTTGCTCATTGCAAATAAATGACTTGTAGGCGGGAACTTGGGACGGCTGGATGGAGTCTATCTTCTCTGAGGGTGTAGAGTCGGCACGCTGACGGGTGAGCAACGATTTTTCGGGTTGGGATGGCGCAGAAGATCCTATAATCATTGTTTAGTTGCAGCGTTTAGTTGCAGCGGTATTCGCAGTAATGGGGGAAAGTGACAACCTTGGCAGATCTGGCGAGCGCGATCGGAGCACGTTCGGAAGAAGCGACGATTGTCGCGGACCTGAAGGCCGGCTCGGAAGAAGCCTACGCCTGGCTGATTGGCGAATTTCAGCGGCCTGTGTACGGGCTGGTTTATCGCATGGTGAGCGATCCGGCCGATGCCGCCGATGTTACCCAGGATGTGTTTCTGAAAGTGTTTCGCGGGATGAGGAGCTTCCATGGCGAGTCGAGCCTGAAGACTTGGATTTACCGCATTGCGTTGCATGAGGCGGCGAACCGGAAGCGGTGGTGGTTCCGGCACAAGGCGCAGGAGACATCGATTGAGCCGGCCGAGTCGGATGGATTTGCCGGCGGCGATGGTTGGATGCAAAACGATGCGATGCAGAACGCGCTGACGGATCGCGCGGACTCTCCGTTCGACAATGTCGCGCACCGGGAAGTGCAGCAGCGCGTGGATGCCGAACTGCGGCAGGTGCCTGAGCCCTACCGCACGACTTTGATTCTGCGCGATCTGGAAGATATGTCGTATGAAGAGATCGCGGAGGTGCTGCAGATTTCGCTGGGGACAGTGAAGTCAAGATTGACGCGCGGGCGGCAGGCGCTGAAGCAGCGACTGGCGCCGTATGTCCGCGAGGTGAGTGTGGAACTGGGGCTGACTGCGCCGGAAGAAGAAGCGCCGTCATCGGTTTCTGGAGGGGGTAGAAGGGTCGAGGTGATGCCATGATGCATCAGGGCATGAAGTTCGTTTCTCGGAAGAGCGCGACCGTGAAGTGCAGGGAAGCGAGGGAACTGTTGTCGCCCTATCTGGACGGCGCAGTTACGGGCACCGAGATGCTGGCCTTGCAGGAGCATCTGGATCAGTGCGCAGCGTGCATGCGGGAGTATCAGATGCTGCGGCAGACGCAGCGGATGTTGATGGGCGTGAAACACGTGCAGCAGCCGGCAGACCTTGGGTTGAAGCTTCGGCTGGCCATTTCACGCGAAGCGGCGGAGATGCGGCGTCCGCGGTTTGAAGGCTTGCGCATGCGGGTGGAAAATGCCGTGAACGCGTTTATGGTGCCGGCGACGGCGGGCCTGGCCTGCGCGCTGCTGATCTTTGGTTTGGTCACTGCGATTCTGGCGATGCCGGGAGAAGTGCAGGCCAACAATCAGGATGTGCCGACCGTCTTGACTACGGGACCGGAATTGCAGCAGAGCGTCTTTGGCACGAATTTGAGTTCGATGAACACAGATTCGCTGGTGATTGAAGCTTACGTGGACAAGAACGGGCGGGTGCAGGATTATAAAATTCTTTCCGATCCCGGGGAATCTCAGGCGTTGTTGCCGCAGGTGAAGAGGATGCTGATCTTTACCACGTTCCGTCCGGCGATGTCGATGGGACGGCCAATCTCGTCGCGGGCGGTGCTGTCGTTCTCGAAAATCAGCGTGCGGGGGTAGAGTGGGCTTTCGGGGGTCGGTCTTCGGGCTCCGGCTTCCACGCGTTGAACTTCCAACCTGCAGTATGGAAATATCCCCAGCCAGCGCCACGACGCGGCCGAATTTCTAGGCCAGAATCTACCTATTCGGCGCTACAATGGCGTTGCCATAGTAGGCTTGATTCCGGCATGTCTCCCGGTTACTTGGAAAGGAAGATTATGAAGACCCGAATATTCATGACTCTGCTCTTGTCCGCAGGATTTGCGCTGGCAGCTTTCGCGCAGCAAAACGGCTCTTATTCTGGTGCGGTGCCAGCGGCGACCGGGCGCGGAGGCTCGCAGTCTGCCTCGTCGCAGCCCGCTTCCAACCAGGATTTCTGGGACGGCGATGAGCCCAGCTTGGGCTCGCTCATCTTCCATCCGTTTGCCACGAAAGAGTATGTGCGGCGGCATGTGCAGCCCATTCGCGACCGGGTTGGCGAACTGGATGACATCACTGCGGCCAACACCAAGATGATCAGGGACGTGGATGCGCGCGCGCAGCAAGGCATTCAGCTGGCTTCGGCGAAGGCCAGCATGGCCGATGAACATGCGCAGGATGCCGCGAACAAGGCGCAGACGGCGCAGCAGACCGCGACCTCGCTTAACACGCGGATCGCCGCGGACGAGAACATGATCGGCAATGTTGATCAGTACAAGTCTGGGGCGCAGACCGAGATTCGTTTTCGTCCGGGACAGACTGTGTTGAGCAAGCAGGCTAAGGATGCGCTCGACGAGATGGCTGGTTCGTTGAAGAATCAACGCGGTTACATCATCGAAGTGCAGGGATTCTCGTCGGGTCAGGGGCAGGCCGCGATTGCCAACTCGCGGAAGATTGCGGATTCGGTGGTGCGTTATCTGGTGCTGAACCACGAGATTCCGGAATATCGCATTTACGTGCTTGCGATGGGCAACGCGCCTGTGGCGCAAGGCACGCGAGGGATGCGCGTGGAAATTAACCTGCTGAAGAACGATCTCGCGATGTCGAAGTGAATTCCGCTGCAGTCTGATAAGGAAGCGAGCCAAACGCGCCCTTCGGTCGCTTGCGCTCTCTCAGGGCAGGCTCCGTGGAGTCGCGCGGCTCGCCCAGATTCCCTCGGCAAGCTCGGGACAGGCTCTTCACTGCGCAAAGAACGCTTGTTCAGGATGACAACCGCGAAATAAATTCAGCGAGGCTGGTTGAGGCCGGGCACGCTTTACGGGAGCTTCGCCTTTTCTTCAGGGGACCCCCCCCCCCCTCCTATATCTGGAATCATCAGGTTACGGAGTTTTTCCCCGTAAAATCTAGATGTCAAAGAGCTTAGGTACTAAAATCTAGACAACAAAGGACTTAGAGGCGCGGCGGATTGACTTTTGCCGACCGTCGCGACCTCGATCATGATTGCACGAGTGATGGGCTGTGGACAAGGTTAGATGTCACATGGTTGGGCTGTGGAAAACATTTTGAGCTTGGCGAAGTTCAAGGCGTCGTTTGTGCCGGGCGCATGAGAGTCAAAGTCCCCGCCTGGGCGAAGCTTGGACGAGCCAAAACCCCCGGGGCGGCTTTTCCCACCGTCTGATATCGTATCGGGGACGTGACCTCGAGTTCCTTGACCCAGTCTAAGGGGCAGTCATCGGCTATGACTGGCAAAAGCAAGCCCGGCAAAATTCACCTTCGAATTGTCGAGGTAATGAAACGATTCCCTGATGGCATTTCGGGTGGGCAAATAAGGCAGGAACTCGAAAAGGAAGGTTTGGAACCCGGCGACCAGACCCATTTGGATCGTCGAAGGAGGGGATCTCAAGAATGCTCCTGTCCCCGGGGTCCCCGTCCCAGCGCCCTGCTCAGCCTCTGGAAGACCTCCTCGTTCTCGATCCAGACGGTAAACCCGCGGCCGTTGCGGTCTGAGGAGGATAGGTAGCCGACGCCCCTGCGACTTCGCGAGCAGGTCCCGCACGGGCAGGGCCGGTAGACGTCAAGCCGTCGGTCCTTCTCCCCATGCCACACAAAGTCGAATTCTCTCTTCAGGGTAGGCTCCCCTCAATGTTCTATTCTAGAACATTTTTCGTTCATGTGGAAGGTACCCTTTCGGTGTGATTCGTAAGGCTGGCCGGAAAAACATCGTTTCCAGGCGCGTCGCCCAGGCGCGAAAGGCGTGCACACCCCCACTGACGCAGGATGACCTCTCAGGCAGGCTTGCTCGGGTCGGCATTCAGCTCGACCGTGCCGCCATTGCCAAAATCGAAAACAACCACCGTCGGGTGCTCGACTACGAGGTTAAGGCAATCGCAGCAGTGTTGGGCGTGGAATCCAGTTGGCTTCTCGGGGACGGAAAGAAGTGAAGGATCCCACGTCCCAACTACGCTCTGCTACTCGTCGGGCGAAGTCTGACGTGGCAAACAAGCTAGTTAGCATGTTCCTTCATGAGCTCAGCCGGAGGATAAGCCAATCCTGGCACGTGACGGTCGAGGGCGAAGAATACGGAAAGCTTGTCCGCGAACGCTTCAACAACCGGTGTCCCTATTGCTCCTGCGATTTGGCAAGCGCGGTCTCCGTGATCGAGCACCTCGATGGGATGAACCGCTGCCGGGTGGGGCTTCACGTTCCGGGCAACGTGCTGGTGGCATGCAGACGCTGCAACAATGAGAAGCGTCGCGACGACTCGTTGCCGGTGCTCTCATTGGCTGGGTCTGGCTGGGAGTCGTTTCTCTCTCACGACGGCGGCAGGTGTCCCCCGGCCTGTCCCACTTGCCTGTACTGGAAGGGCATTTGGGGGGATGATGCAGAGCGAAGACTGCGCTTGAGCGAGAACCTGCAGAGGCTTCGCCTATTCCGTAGTTCCTTCCCGGAATTTGAGCGGGTCCTTCCGTCCCTAATAGCGACCATGCCCGCGCTGCTGGCGAAACTTTACGCGGACTGTCAGGCCTTGCCTTTTCGATACGCGGGACTTTGCCGGTTAGGAGTACGGACGCAATCACATCTGGACCGGCAAACCAAATTGGTTTCTTGGAACTGAAGCGGTTAATTCCGATGTTTTGGGTTTCATTGTTATAAACGGCGCGGACGGGAAGGATATCTTCGTTCGGGCAAACAAGCGCGAAGAATTTTAGTTGTTTCCAGAAGCAGGGATTAAATGCGTCTTCAAGCGTAACCCCGGTAAGTAATTTACGAATGTCGATTGTTACGTCGGCAAAAGTTAACGTGTCAGCGGTCAAAACATCGCCATTCCCGAGCAGAGCGTTCACAGATGGATATTGGCTCATAAAATCTGTGTGCACGATGGGAACCGGAACACGACGAATGCGGCATTCCGCTCTGCCTCCGTAATACGCTTGCATGGCAATGCCGAGTATCCGATGGGCAGTCTTGAACTTGTCTTTCGGCGGAATTACCGCCATTGCGTCCAGGTACGCCTTGGCTATCGATGCTGCTGAATACGCGCGGTCGGGCAGCAACTGGATCGGGTGCAAATCGAATTCTTGCCGCATTGCGTTCAAGAGGTCCGCTGTGGCCCGAACGTCTTCGCGGCAATAGTCGATTTCGCGGGAGGATATTTTCCCCGTTGGCTCGTGTTTGAGTTTGCCGCGAACACCAAACACGGCACACGCCCGGTCCAGCGAATAAGACTCGCTATGCAAAGCCGATGCCAGCGTGTGTAAATCGAGAAAACGGCCAGACGGCCATTCCTCTGCAATTCTCGGACGCATTAGCGTGATAAACGCGGATTTGCTGTCTTTCGAGGTGACACGAATGCGTGGACGGTCTGGATTCGGCTCCGTCTCTCCTGTCTTTCGTGAGCGACGCACTGACAGGACGAGCGACCATCCACCGTTGCGTGCTTTGCACCAGTCAACTGCTATGCGCGATAAATCGAACGGCAGATTAAAGCCCACTACCATCGCTCCAGCCTGAATAGCTTCCCAGAGCACCTTTTCCACAAACTCTGAGCGCGGGTGGAGACTAAGTTTGTCTGGACTGTCCTTGGGCGTATCTGGCGTATTGTCCCGAACGTATTCCTGTACGATCTTGAGGGAGCGTGAATTTATGTCGTCAGCATGGAACAATCCCTCTTCGAGGCACACATACGCGCCGTTTGGAGTCTGCCGACAGAATCGATACGCGCCAAAGGATAGGGATTGAGACGTGTCCGTAGTGGTTTCCGCGTCGAAGATAAGCGTGTACTCCGGCCACTTCGACTGCTCTACGCCATTCTTGCGGCTCTTCTCCGGCGTAACAGTATGGGCGCGGAAGAAAACATCTTGGTTCATTTACAGTGCCCCTTCCCGTGTTGCGATTCTTCTAAACAAGTTGCCAATTGCCAATGAGTGTCAGCCAACATCCTGTGGTGCACGGATAGAGCCTTTAGCATTATCGCGGTACGTTTGATTGGGTTCGGTTCGGGCAGCATGTTCACGTCCGCTCGCAGCAAGTTCTCCGTTGCCAGGTAGTGACAATTGCGGCAGAGCAGAACAGTTAAATTGGGATCGTGGCTCCCTCCCAGAAGGTGGTGAGCTTCCAGAAAACGCTTGGTGACTGGCCTCAGCAACGCAACTTCTGAACAGCCGCAATACAGACACGTGGGATGGTCGCTGCCACACCTGTTAAGCTGCCGGGTTCTTCGGCGGGCGGTACGAATTGGTCTCTGGTCCCTCACGCTCCACCTGTGAACGAAGCATAGAGTTGATCGAACTGCAGCGCGCCTGCCAGCGCCAGAGACGATAGAGTCTCGGGGTCGGTAATAAGTTCGACTTTCTGCCCCCGAACCGTCTTGCCCTTGAATCGTCTGAGCCGCGAAGCGTCACCCTTGCGGAGGTAGAAAGCGACGGCGTTTAGGTAGTTGGAGATTTCCTTGGCGTTCTTGCTGCCGTAGATCGGAACCGCGAGTGGACCGAGCGCGGTTGGAATTTGAAGATCACGCCGGAATTTGTCTCCCGCAAGCGCGTGATAGCGACCACCGGGTTTTTGCTGACGAACTACTCCCCCAACGTTGCGGAGGAAAGTGCTCGGCTTGATGTGTTCGAGTCGGCAGGCTTCGGCGAGAGAGAGGCGCTGCCTTCGCATACGAGACAGGGCATGAAGGGCACGGGTTCGAGCGTCCGTCCTTGGCGTTTTCTTCGGAGGTGAACCTTTGCGACGCATAAATACTCAGTCGCATTATGCACCCTGTTTCCACGTTAAGCCGTTGATGCATTGGGGCTTGTCTCAATAGTCGATTTTGAGTTTCCGCAAATTAAAGCGGGTTTCCCTGGAAGTTTACGTATAATTAGAAAGCGGTCCTCCTGAATCAACCGCAATAATGGCGAAACGCAAACAGGCTGAGAAAACCGCAAAGAATTTGCTTGACAGGTTTTCCCATAAACGCGGTCGGGGCCGACCCGTGAAGGTCGTACCGTCGGCTGTCAGAGGACGCGCCGATAATTATCGCGTTTGGCTGGCGCGGCTTTGGAATGAGCTAGGAGTTCCGCTTTTGGTTTCAGATACCGAGGATGATGTAATCAAAGCTTTTCAAACTGCCTTACCGGGCAACAACGAATTCCCGCCATTGGCTCAGTTGATCCTAAAGATCATAAAGGACCCAAAGTTTCCAAAGCGGCAAAAGGCTCGAATCAATTTCTTGGCGGATTCTGTGGCAGGCCTTGGATTGGTGACTGCTCGCAGGTCTCGCGATATTTGTGCCGAGGAAAGAACTGCGACGGCCAATACTCATCAAATTCTTCGGTATGAGTTTTACGTGGAGTGTTCTTGCGGATATAAAGGTCTCTCCCAGAATCATGCTTGCCGAAAGTGCGGAGCGGATATCCATTTTCCGCTGGGTCTGATGTGACCGGTTCTTAAGCGGGCCTGCCGACTGTTACGAGCAGACGGCAAGCCCTAACCACCAATCGGAGGTGTGCTCCAAATGGCAGCTACGAAAACCGTATCTCAACTCCCGCAGTTCGACAATTCTCGGCTTTCATCGCTGGTGCCCCGCCATGGGGTCGTAACTCTCTTCGGCTACGGTATTCAAGTCCGCGTTGATCGTGGACATTTGCTCCTTGAGGATGGAATCGGACCGGCCCGACGCCAAGTCCGGTTTCCACGTGTCGGACACGGCCTTCGCCGTCTTGTCGTTATCGGCTCCGACGGAATGGTATCACTCGCCGCACTGCGTTGGCTGGCCGATCAGGATGCAGCATTCGTCATGCTTGACAGGGACGGCTCCGTCTTGGCGACGACTGGTCCGGTTAGCTCATCGGATGCGAAGCTTCGTCGCGCCCAGGCGCTCGCGCATTCCTCTGGCGCTGCGCTGCGAATCACACGCGAACTGATTACGCAGAAGCTCACAGGGCAGGAGCAGGTAGCTCGCAACAAGCTCTTGGACACGGCCACGGCTGATGCGATTGCTAGATTTCGGTCAGAACTTCTCACCGCCGACAGCACTCCAACATTCCGGTTGATCGAGTCGCAGGCCGCCGCAGCCTATTGGTCCGCTTGGCGAACTCTCCCGGTCAATTTTCCAAGAAACGATCTTCCACGAGTCCCCGATCATTGGCGCAGTTTTCGCGCCCGCGTATCGCCCCTGACTGGATCGCCTCGTCTGGCAGCGAATCCCGCGAACGCAATTCTCAATTACCTTTACGCGCTGCTCGAATCGGAAGCTCGCTTGGCTGTGGCCGCGATGGGACTTGATCCCGGCCTGGGTGTCTTGCACGTGGACACCACTGCACGCGACAGTCTGGCTTGCGATGTCATGGAGCCGGTTCGACCTCAAGTTGACGCCTACCTTCTGGATTGGATCACTCGCGAGTCGCTAAGTCGAGAATGGTTTTTCGAGCAGCGGAATGGCAATTGCCGTCTTATGGCTTCGTTCGCGGTTCGACTCTCCAAGACCGCGCCGACCTGGGGACGCGCCGTCGCGCCAATTGCCGAGTGGGTAGCACGTGCCTTCTGGTCAACTATACGAAAACCCGATAGCCCGCTGGCGACGCGGTTGACCCAGAGCGTAAAGCGCGAAGCGAGAGGCGGTAGAATCGCGCCCGCCGTTCCTGCTCCTAGTCCACAGAGCATCTGCCAAGGTTGCGGCAAGGTCATTGCTGCTGGGAGCACGAACTGTGCGGTTTGTGCGGTCGCGGTTTCGAGACAACGAATGGCGGATGTGGCGCGATTGGGGCGCGCAGCTTCCAAGACTCTACGAGCCCGAGCGCGGGTGTCCGCAACCCAGCGCCGCCAAACCGCTGCGCGATTGAGTTGGCAGCCATCCCGCCGACCCGACTGGCTTACGGAGGAGACTTACACGGACAAAATCAAGCCTCAGTTGCCTCGTGCGTCGATTTCCGAAATAGCGAGAACACTGGACGTATCGTTCCCTTACGCAGCGGCGATCCGCGCGGGCCGACGCCGACCGCATCCGAGGCACTGGCAACGTCTTGCAAAGATGGTAGGAATTTCGGAGAACAGCCCGGCTTTTCGTGGTGTTCCGTTGCCAGCATAAGGAAGAACAGGCAAATATCGGACGTGGCTGCACAGCAACCGAGCAAACCGATTGGTTCTGGGCGTCCGTAGTACCGATCCGTCGAAAACGCGACGGATGGGGCAGGCTCTTCCGAGGTCGTGCGTAGGTGGGCCAGCTGTGATCTTTCAACACGTTGTTCCCATTCTCAGACCGTACGGACGCCGTAGTCGCAGGAGCGGTGCGAAAGTGCAAATCGGCTGTAACGATTTGCAAGGCGCGGACTTATCGCGCCGTCTTTTGCACGGCTCGGTGCTAAAACCAAGTCCGACAGCCCCGGTTTTCGATGGGTACAACGTCTTGAGGGATCACAGCCAGCCCCTCGCAAGCTTCAACACGGCTGAGCGAGAGGCAAGGGACTCACTCTACTCCGGACGCTTACTAAAATTGATTGTGGATAAATGTACGGTTCTTGCCAATTTGGGCCACGACCTGAAAATTGTGAGCCCAGAGCTTTGGGGGGGCAGACCTGGTGAGCACTGGTTGCCTCCGTGGAGCGAGGCCCGACAAGCCCCGGAGAGCGATCCACTCAATTTCCTGACCCAGGAGCATTGTTCTCTCAGGGAACATTTGGGATCGCATAAAGGGAGACTGCCCGGTCGGCCAAGATGGCCAGCTTCGAGCCATCTGGGGACAATGCAAAGTCATAAGCATCTGTTGGAGGCGGAGTAATATTCAGTTTGAAAACTTGCTTTCTTAGATTCAGATCGAAGGCGATAATCTCCAAACCCACAAGGCACAGTTCAGCCTCGCGAAGAAGGAATTTCTTTTCCTTAAACAGCGGCAATGTGAAGGCGATAACAGGCGCGCCAGAGGACACGGTGTTCCCGGCGCGGAAAGCGTAGGGTCGACAGCCTCCAGTGCCAGTGCCGCCATCACTGTTACGGTCGATGTTTTTAGGTATAGAGTAAGACTCACCTTCCGTGGTTAGCACGGTCAATTCCCTGCAAAGTATGGCGATCAGATCGTTCGTAACAAGAGTAGGGGACCCGGCGATGCAGGTTCGACCCGGATCTTTGAAAATCAAATGCCATTGGGAGCTTCCGAACTGCATGTAATTGATGTCTCTGCCGAATGAGGTGGCAGCCACGATACCCTTATCAGAAATGGAATACGCGTTATCAGATGGACCGAATGGGGGAGATTGATCCCAAGAATAGCGGTCGCTGAGGGGTTGGGTGTCGAGTACATCCAGCCGATCATGGAAGGCATTACCCATCCTGGGAGGGCGCTGATCGATCATGATCGTCTTCCCACTCCAGGACACACTCGCAGCTGTGCTGCTGGCTGCGTCGGGCGGAAGTGAGAGGTCGCGCACCTGCTTGAAATCTCGTGAATACAGCTTGACGATTCCGCCCGTCTTTACCAGTACGCCATCACTCGTCGCGTGCACAGCCGAGTCGTGCACGTGTGTCCCCCACTCCTTTTGATCCTCGATGTCACCCGAATGCGAATCAACAAGCCAAGCATGCAATATGAAGGGATTGGTGAGCGCCGGTTCCCTGCGCGACGAAAAACCCTCATTTTCTCGATACACACCATATGCCAGAAGCTCCTGGTCGCTCACAAAGACCAAGCCCGCGCGGTTGCTGTCCCAGAGCTGTTCCTGGGGGCTACGCGGCCTTACAGGACCGACGCTGCGCAGTATTTCTCGCTTCCAAATGGGCGCCTCGACATCCGATGATTTGGATGTTAGCGCAATGCAAAAACTCCCTATCAACAAGCACAAAGCCAGGTGTGGATGCCGCGCGATCATGGTGTTCGAGGTATGCCTGATGACGACCACCATGTGTTTCCACCGAACACGTCGACGAACAGGTGTTCGAGTAATCCAACCGGGAAGTACCAGGGATTTGCTGTATCGATGTGCCAGCCGTTGCCGTGGGAATAGTCTAAGCTATCAAGCGTCCCGCACCGATCGGCAAAGCAGCCGAGTGATGCGACATCGACCTGCTCACCGTTCACAAAGATACCATTATACAGGAAATTGAAGTTCCCGCCTTGGGGTACAGGAGCCCCAGTGACAGGGTCCGTGTTCGCCGGCGGTTCAGTTTGTCCGGTACTTTTCAGAAACCACGTTCCCGCTTTACCAAATCCGGACCTGCCATCTGTCCAACTTTGCTCCAGTCGAGTTCTGCGGCGGAACGGTCCCCGACTTTTTGAAGCAACTTAGCTCTTTCTAAGTAGGGGAAATACGTTCGCGCCCCGCTCTTAATGGCGAGTGTGAACGCCTCGATTGCCTCGGGATACCTTTTTTCGTCCCTAAGTATGTAGGCCATGTCAAGCGCAATTGGCCACTTCGTCGCCGCCACCGCGAGTCCCTCCCTGAGGACGCTGAGGCCTATGTCGGCATGGCCTCTCACATAGTACTGGTCGTAGACGCCGAATTTTTCGATTGCCACGGCTGGAATGATCTGCGCATCGCCAATCAGCGTGCCGGTTCCGCGCACAATCTCTCCCCCGAGCCACAGAAAATGGGAATCTACGATTCGTTCTGGTAGAATCATGTCTATATAGGCGGTCTCGGTTGCTCCGCCACGGTGCACGAGAATTCCGCGGAGAATGAAGTAGCCATCTGCAAGACCGCTGGCAGTGTTTTCTTTGGCTAGGGTTGTGCCATCAAGCGCGGCAACTCGCCAATTCGAATAGTTGCTCCGAAGGTCTTGCTCGAGCACCTCGAACATTCGCTGATCGGAGTGGAAAAGAGCGTCGACGAGTCGCGTTTGCCGCGACGGGTTCAGGGTTGCCAAGTTATTCTCCCTGTGAGCACGGCCTCTTTAAGTATCTGCAAGCCGGCGCTCCATTGAGTTTCCCAATCCTGCGCCGCCATCCAGTCTCGGACCCTCGTTCCGTTTGGCAGCCACTCGGGCGCGCTAGAGTAGAAACCTGATATGACATCGTGAACCTCTTCCTGGAGTGGAATTATGTTTCCGAAGGACTGAAGCGCTTGCCCAAATCTGGAAGCGTTCGCTCCCCCTTGCTCAACGATATGATGATACTCGATGCCCCCCGGGTTAGGCGTCGAAACTCTGGTAAATAGCTGATTAAGCACTTGCCTTGCTTGGGAGCCGGTCTCCGCGATCGAGGTTGCCTCCGCCTCGGCCTCGGAAAGAATCGTTTCGGTTTGCAGAAACGACTGTTGGACGACCTGCACCCCCTCAAGCCCAGTCCCTTCGACCTCTTCAATAATGTTGGGATCCGAAAGAACTTGTGACGCGAGACCGGCCGCCACGACGAGAGCCGATCTGACGCCGTAGAGAACCTGTGTTTCACTCACGACCGGTATGGATTGGAGGCTATCGCTTATCCCTAGTGACCCTACTTCCTCGATCTCGTCCTGATTGCCCGACGGGTCTTTAACATTCACAGGATTTGCGCTTGCGTACAGGTATCTGTGAAGTGAGCTCGGCGACTCTGGATCGCCCTCAAGGGAATCCATGATCCAAAATCTGCCGGTAGCGGTGTTTAGGTATCTGGCGCGGTTGTAATAGAGGCTGAGCGCAGGGTCGTACTGCTCGCCTGCAAATAGATAGTTATTTGGCGTTGAACCAGTTGAGTTAACCAAATTTCCAAACGCGTCGTAGTCGTAGGTGTCCGTGACTGCGCCCGTGGGGTTCGTCAGCTGCTGAACACGCTCTGCCCGCCCCAGGAGTCGGAATCTGGATCATCTTGCATCGAACGCAGACCCCACTCCGTTGTGCCCGTCATGGGATCGATATGAATCTTGCGCAAGAAGCGAATCTTCTTACCCTGCACATCTACACCCTTCACCAGCGTTTCCAGATCAGGGGGGTAGTTCTGGCTGTCCACCTTGGTCTGGAACCCGCCCCGGTCAGCCGAGTCTTTGTAGCGGTCGATGGCGTCGCGCATCTCCCATAGATCGATCCGCAACTGGCGCTCCCGCTCCCGCTGGATGGTCACCCGCGCCACCGGCACCGCCATCGTCGAGAGAACGAGCAGGATGGCTGTGGCGATGATTAGCTCAAGGAGCGTAAAGCCGTGCTCAGGTCGCCCGCGAGGGTAGATAGACGCCTTCAAATCTAAAATCTCCTCACGAATGCAATCGCGATCAGGATCACTGACGGAATCTGGAGAATCCGTCGCCCCCCGGCGAATCCTGCGTCGCTAATTGGCCCTGAAAGTACACGCAAAACGTCGAATTGTGACGCGCCGGGTCCCTTTGTTACGAAATCCGAACACAGCGCGCATAATTATGGGTTAGAGTTCGTGATCTTCGTCACGTCCAAGTGTTTGTCGTTCTGAAAAGCGAAAACTGCGGTACGGGCTGTTTGAGTCCGGGATTGGGGGTGTAGCAGTTTTCCCGTCTGTATAGCTATCCCCTGTCCCGGTTTGACCCTCTGCTGCGCATTCCTTACACTTGAGAGTGTTCTCCGCTTGGTGGAGTGCCAATCCTGTGGAGGGATTCCTGAGGCTACTTTTGCTACGTTCATGGTTTGCGGCCTTGTTGGGGCTGCTGGCGGTGGTTTGTGTGGGGCAGGATCAGAGTTCGCAGGCCCCGGCTCCGCAGAATCAGGCTTCGCAGAATCAGACTCCCCAAAGTCAGGCTCCGCAGAATCCGGTTCCCGATGCTCCGGCTCCTCAGAGTCCAGCTGTGCAGGGGTCGTCTTCTTCTAAGGACGCGGCTCGGGAGGATTCGCCTCCTCAGCCTGACTTGCCTAAGGAGCCGGCTCCGGCTACTAAGGTTCCGCAGAAACAGGCTCCGCCTCGGCTGATTCCGCAGTATCAGTCGCTGATTACTTTGGACAGCAATGAGACGATTTTTGCGGTGCTTACGGCGCTGAATGCTTGTGGGTACGATCAGGACTTGACCATCTCGGACGTTACGCGGAGCAAGGTGCGGGACGAGGTGCAGCGGAATTTGCAGGATTCGGAGGAAGCCGAGGCGGCGCGGACGGCGCTGTGCGAGTTTGTGCAGAACCATGTGGCGTCGAAGGATCCGAATCGTAATTTGTCGCAGTACATTTCGCTGGCGTTGTATATGGATGGGCCTCCGCATTTTGCGCCGCGGGTTAGGGAGGACGATCTGCCTCCGGATGCGGTGTTGATTACGCCGTTTGGCAGCCTGCTGGAAAATTTTTATGCGAAGGTTCGGTTGCACTCGATTTGGATTCATCACCGTTTCGATTACGCGGCGGCGATGAGCCGGTATCATGAGCCGCTGGCGAAGATGGTGGCCGATACGCAGATTTATTTGAAGGAGCCTTCGGGGTCGCAATACCTGGGACGGCGGTTCACGATTTATTTGGACTTTATGGGTTCGCCGAACGAGACGGATGCGCGGAATTATGGCTCGGATTACTTCGTGGTGGTTTTTCCCGCTCCGAACGCGGCTTCGGGAGAGACTCCTCGGTCGGCATTGAAGATGGACCAGATCCGGCACACGTTTCTGCACTACGAGTTCGATCCGCTGGCGGACAAGCACTATAGCTCGGTGATGCGGCTGGAGCCGCTGCTGGGGTCGGTGAAGCGCGCGCCGATGGAGGAGGCGTTCAAGACGGACATCTCGCTGCTGGTGACGGAATGCCTGGTGCGGGCGGTCGAGATCCGGACTACGGGAGGCAAGCAGGCGGCGGACGAGGCGATGCGGGCGCAGGCGGTGGATGATGCGGTGAAGCAGGGCTATATTCTGACGCGAACGTTTTACAACGATATAGTCGCGTTTGAAAAAGATCCGGTGGGGATTCGGGGAGCTTATGGCGATTTTCTCGACAATGTGGACATAAAGAAGGAAGAGAAAGCGGTAGCGGACGTTCAGTTTGCCAGTGCGACTGCGCCGGAGCTAGTGCGGTTGTCGCGTCCGGAGGAGCGGCGGATGCTGGTGACGGCGCAGCTACGGCTGGTCGCGGGCGATCCAAAAGGCGCGCAGGAACTGGCGCAGGAGGCTTTAGACAAGAAGATTGGAGATCAGGGGCGGGCGCTGTTTATTCTGGCGGAAGTGGCTGTGGCCAACAAGAATCGGGATGGGGCGCAGGAGAGTTTCCAGAAGGCGATTGAGGCGTCGAAAGATCCGACGGTGGTGGGGTGGTCGCATGTATATTTGGGCAGGATTCTGGATATGAAAGAAGAGCGCCAGGCGGCGTTGCAGCAGTACCGGGCGGCGCTGGATGCGGGCGGAAAATTGCCGGAGATCAAGGCGGCGGCGGAGCGGGGACTGGCGCAGGCTTATGAGCCTCCGACTAAGCCGCAGTAGCGGCCACGGTAAGAAAAATCTTTAACACAGAGGACACAGGGGAACACAGGGTAGTGCGAACCCCAGAGGCAAGGAGAAAGCATGAAGCGAACGGCGATTCTTATCGCGGTGCTGGGAATGGCGGCGTGGGGATTTGGGCAGAGCGCTTTTGGGCAGACCGGCGACAAGCCTGCGGGGCAGAACGCGCCGACGGGACAGGCGGCGGCGCCGGCGGGGAAACGTCCTCCGCAGGCGAAGACGCAGGATGAGTTTGCCGCGTATAAGGCGGCGGTTGCGTTGACCGATGCGGCGGCGCAGGAGAAAGCGGCGGACGACTTCGCCAAGAAGTTTCCGGACAGCGAGTTGCGGGCGCTGCTCTATAAATCGGTCATGCACTCATACCAGCAGGCCAACAACGCGGATAAGATGATGGAGATGGCGCAGAAAATCCTGACCTACGATGCGGACGATCCGGAGGCGCTGCTGGGCGTGGCGCAGGTGCTGGCTGAGCGGACGCGGGATACGGATCTGGACAAAGATCAGCGCCTGGCCGAGGCACGTAAAGATGCGCAGCGGGCGCTGGTCACGATCGACACGGACGTTCCTAGCGCGGGATATCCGCCGGATCAATTGAACGCATACAAGGGTTTCTTGCGTTCCGAGGCTTATGCGATTGTGGGGACGCTTGATTTCAACGCCAAAGCGTGGGCGAACGCGGAAGGGAATTTGAGGAAATCGATTGACGCCTACCCGCAGCAGGTGGATCCGATTGCGGTCTTCAGGCTTTCGGTGGCGTTGGATATGCAGAATAGGTATCCGGAGGCGCTGAAGTACGCGAACCAGGCGGTGGATTTGACCAAGGAAGGGACGAATGCCGGGGATGCGGCGCGTAAGGAGAAAGAGCGGCTGACGCAGTTGACCGGGAGCGGGGCGCCGCCGGCGAAATGAAATAAGGAAGCGAGCCAAACGCGCGATTAATGCGTCGCAAAGAACCCTTCGGCAAGCTCAGGGCAGGCTGCGACGCTTCGCGCGGCTCGCCCAGATCCTTCGCTGCGCAAAGAACGCTTGCTCAGGATGACATTTGAATTGGATTGCCGCGCGGCAGTGCAATCATGAAAGAACGGGAAATCACCGCGCTGGAAACGGCGTTGGGCTACCAGTTCCACCGCCGGGCGGTGATTGAGCAGGCCCTTACTCACAGCTCGCAGGCGCGGGAGTTGGAGGCGCACCAGGCCGGGGAAGGCAAGTGTCGGGTCAACGACAACGAGCAGCTGGAATTTCTGGGCGATGCGATTCTGGCTTTGGTGACGAGCGAGGAATTGTTTCATCGCTTTCCGCAGTTTCGCGAGGGCGAGCTTTCGAAGCTGCGGGCTCATGTGGTGAGTGAGCGGCACTTGATTCGGGTAGCGCAGCAGTTGGAGTTGGGACATTATCTGCGCCTGGGCCGGGGCGAAGAGAAAAGCGGCGGGCGTGGCAAGACGGCGCTGCTGGTGGACGCGCTGGAAGCCATCCTGGCGGCGATTTATCTGGATGGCGGAATGGAGCCGGCACGCGAATTCATTTTGCGGGAGATTCTGGCTCCGGAATTGGCGCGGATGGAGCGCGAAGGCGGCACGCTGCCGATGAACGATTTCAAGTCGGCCTTGCAGGAAACTTTGCAAGGGCTGGGACTGGCGCAGCCGTCGTACGTGCTGGTGGAGGAAGCGGGGCCGGAGCACAGGAAGACATTTACCGTGGAAGTCCGTCTGAATACGAAGAACGGTGAAGGCCGGGCGGAGTTCGTGGGACGGGCGCAGGGTTCCACGAAGAAGACGGCGGAACAGGACGCGGCGCGGCAGTTGCTGGCGTATCTGGCATCGCGGCCGCAATCGGAAGCCAGACTGGCGCGGGGGGCGCGGTCGGCGGAGAAGTAGATTAGGAGGATCGCGATAAGGAAGCGAGCCAAACGCGATTCCAAAAGCAGGTTCCTCACCGGGCTGGGCGCCCGGTTCGGAATGACAGGAGATTGTGCAGCTTGCCAGATTCCCTCGGGACAGGCTCTGCACTGCGCACAGAACGCTTGTTCAGGATGACAACCAGACTGGATCAGTGGAGTGAATGGATTCACCAGAAGTACATTTAGCGGAGCAGCATTCTCCAGAGAGTGATTCTCCCGCCGGTGAGCCGCCTGTCGGCGATTCTCCTGACGGTCGTTCTTCCAGCGGTCATTCTTCCGGTGATCAGGCACCGGAGGGCCATGCCTCGGGTGATCGAAAGACTTCGTTTGCGGCTGGAATGGGCGTGAGCGGGTCGTTGCAGTCGCTGCTGGGAACGGTGGTGATTGCGGTGTTTGTGATCACCTTCATCGTGCAGGCGTTTCAGATTCCTTCTCCCTCCATGGAAAACACTTTGCTGGTGGGCGACTACCTGCTGGTGAACAAGCTGGTCTACGGGAAAGGCAGCCTGGGCGACTACTTCATGCCTTACCGCATGGTGCGGCGCGGCGACATTGTGGTGTTTCACTATCCGGTAAACCCGTCGCAACATTTTGTGAAGCGGGTGATCGGCGTTCCTGGGGATCGAGTGCGGCTGATTAACAAACAAGTGTTTGTGAATGGAGTGGCGTTGAGGGAGCCATATGCGCACTTCATTCGCCCTGCGAACGACACGTTCCGCGATAGTTTCCCGCGGCTGGACGTTGCGCCGGGCGAGACTCCGGAGTGGTGGCTGCAATTGCGCAAGCTGGTCGAGGACGGACAACTGATTGTTCCGGAGGGCTATTATTTTGTGATGGGAGATAACCGGGATGACAGTTACGACAGCCGGTACTGGGGGTTTGTGCCGCGGGCGAACATTCTTGGGCGGCCGCTAGTGATTTACTGGTCGGTGAAAGATGCGGAAGGTGATGTCACGGCACCTTCTTCGGTGGGTGATAAACTGTATCACTTTGCTTACTCGATCACGCATATCTTTCAGATCACGCGCTGGAACCGGACTTTGCGGCTGGTCAAGTGAAAAGAATTGAGTCATTGAGTCGTTGAGCCATTGAGTCATTGAAAAACGGCAGCTCGGTTGAATTTTTCGACTTAATGAGTCAATGACTCAATGATTCAGTGACCAATGAATTAAGACTGGATGGATAGATCATAGTGGCTAAGAAAGATAGCAGAGAGAAAGAGAAGGACGTCAAGGACGTCGAGGAGAAACCGCGGGAGACTCCGGTGGAGTTTCTGGCCTCGCTGGCCGCGGTGCTGGTGACGGGATTGTTCATCATCACTTTTGCGGTGCAGGCGTTTGAGATTCCCTCGAGTTCGATGGAGAACACGCTGCTGATCGGCGATCATGTGTTTGTGAATCGCATCGTGTTCGCGCCCAAAACTTCGTGGATGGGACCACTGCTTCCTTATCGCGAGGTGCGGCACGACGACATCGTGGTGTTCCTGCACCCGGACCCGCACGATGCGGGAACCTATGTGGTGAAGCGGATCATCGGCGTGCCCGGGGACCGGATTCATTTGCGGAACGGCGTAGTTTATCGCAACGGCGAGGCATTGAAAGAGCCTTACATATTGAACGATCCGGACGCGCCCTTCGATGCTTACCGCAATAATTTTCCCGCCGTGGCTCCGTCGTCTGAGTATGGAGTTTATCCGAACTGGATCGTGGATCTGGCGTCGCATGTTCAGGGAGACGATCTGGTTGTTCCGCCGGGGCATTACTTTGCCATGGGCGATCATCGGGACGTGAGCCTGGACAGCCGGTACTGGGGATTCATTCCGCAGGAAAATGTAATTGGGCGTCCCATGTTCATCTATTGGTCGTTTGAAACTCCGGCCGGCCAATATACACGGACCGGAATCGGGGACCGGCTTGGCTTCCTGGCACACGTGGTGTTGCACTTTTTTGACGAAACACGGTGGCGGAGAACGCTGAAAGTGGTGCGGTGAAA
Source organism: uncultured Acidobacteriaceae bacterium (assembly GCA_963832755.1). Classification (GTDB taxonomy): domain Bacteria; phylum Acidobacteriota; class Terriglobia; order Terriglobales; family Acidobacteriaceae; genus Sulfotelmatobacter. Next base: position 1,014,090 of record CAWHVM010000002.1, read on the forward strand.
GTTTTCTCATCCAAGCGGCGGGTTGTGACCGCGGCAGTGGTGATTCTGCTGGCTCTGTTTCTGGTGCGTCCCGGGGTGTCGCGGCTGAAAGCGCGCATTACAAACTCCATCAGCCGGGCGGTGGCGCGTCCGGTGGAGATTGGTTCGGTTCATCTTCGATTTCTTCCGCAACCCGGCTTTGATCTGGAAAATCTGGTGATCCACGAAGACCCGCAATTCGGCGTGGAGCCGATGCTGCGTGCGCCGGAGGTTACGGCTGTGGTGCGGCTCACTTCGCTGCTGCGGGGACGGCTGGACATCGCTCGGCTGGAGCTGAGCGAACCCAGTTTGAATCTGGTGCGGCGGGCGGATGGCCGCTGGAACTGGGAAGATCTGCTGGAACGAAGCGAGCGCACGCCGCTGGCGCCGACAGCGAAATCGAAGTCGGAAGCGCGGCCGGGTTTTCCTTATATCGAGGCCACGGCGGGCCGTATTAATTTCAAGGCGGGGCAGGAAAAAAAACCGTACGCGCTGCTGAATGCGGATTTCGCGTTGTGGCAGGAATCGGAAAATACATGGGGAGCGCGGCTGAAAGCTGAACCGCTGCGCACCGACATGAATTTGAGCGACACCGGCCTGCTGCGGATGAACGGGACATGGCAGCGGGCTGGGAGCCTGCGCGAAACGCCTCTGCAATTCAGCGTGGAGTGGAACGGGGCGCAACTGGGGCAACTGACGAAGCTGGTATCGGGAAAGGACAAGGGCTGGCGTGGTGGGGTTCGGTTGAACGCAACGTTGAGCGGCGCGCCGGCCGCCATGCGGGTTGCGGCTGATGCGTCGATTCAGGATTTTCACCGCTACGACATTCCGAGCAGCGAGGGACTGCGGCTGACGGCGCACTGTGATGGCAAGTACAGCTCGGCCGAAGGCGTGATGCACGCGATCTTTTGCAGCGCGCCGGTGGGCGATGGCATGGTCATGCTGCGCGGCGATGCCGGGCTGCCGGGAGTGCACGGTGTGAATTTGCTATTGAATGTCGAGCGTGTTCCCTTCAGTTCTGTGGCGCAACTGGCTCGGCGTGCCAAGAAAAATCTGCCTGCGGATCTTGTGTCCTCGGGAACCGTGGAAGGCAATTTCACGGTGAAAGAAAGCGGGGTAACGCCACGGGGAGCGGAGTTTGAAGGCTGGGGCGAGATTAATGGTCTGCGAATTCAGTCGCCGAGCACTCGATTGGAATTCGCTCCGGGAAATGTGCCGTTCGTGCTGAGTTCGGAGCGGATCAGAGCTCATGCAGCGGCGAAGGGTAGAGCTTCCGGGGAGATGGATGCTGAGGTTTTGCCGACTCCGAATGAACTGCACGTTGAGTATGGGCCTTTTCCGGTTGCGCTGGGGCGGCCTGTGCCGGCGCGGGCGCGCGGCTGGGTAACGCGGTCGGGGTATGGCATGGTGGTGCGCGGAGATGGGGAAGTCTCGCGCATCTTGCGATTGGCTGGGTTGCTGGGCCTGCCGGCAGTGAGGGCGAACGTGGAGGGCGTGGCGCAATTGGAGTTGCAGATTGCCGGATCGTGGGCGGGAAATGTATCGGGAACCGGCTCTGGTTTTTCTTCGCCGGAAGTGACTGGAACCGCGCAACTGCGCAACGTGCGCGCTGTGGTGCGAGGAGTGAATGGGCCAGTTGAAATTTCCTCGGCGGAATTGCGGCTGTTGCCCGAGGAAGCGCGCGTGGAAAAGTTGAGCGCGCAGGCTGGTGATGCGCACTGGACTGGGTCTGTGGCCTTGACGCGTGGTTGTGGAACGCCGGGGGCGTGCGTTCTCCATTTCAATTTGAATACTGACGAGATGGACCTGAGCGAACTCTCTGAGTGGGTGAGTTCGCATCCCAAGCAGCGGCGTTGGTATCAGTTGCTGACGTCTGCCGCGCCCGCGGCGCCGTCGTTGCTGGAGGAATTGCGGGCAGTGGGCAAAGTGAATGCCGGACGCGTACTGATTCACAAGCTAGTTGCGAGCCGGGTTTCCGCTGCGCTCGACCTTGAGCGTGGGAAGCTGAAGATTTCAGATTTGCGCGCGGATTTGCTGGGAGGAAAGCATCGCGGCGATTGGCAGGCGGATTTTACTGGGGCCTCTCCGGTCTATACGGGAACTGGAAACCTGTCGGGGATTGCATTGCAACAAGCTGCTCATGCGATGCATGATTCGTGGATCTCGGGCACCGCGGAGGGGACTTACCGGCTTACGGCAGCAGGCGCTGATTCCGCTGCATTCTGGCAATCGGCGGACGGCGTGGTGCAGTTCGATTTGCGGGACGGAGTTTTATCGCACATTTCGCTGGCGAGTGACGAAGGACCACTGCACATTACACGCTGGCAGGGACGGGCGCGGCTGCGGGATGGGAAGATCGAGATTGAGCAGGGGAAATTGATTTCTCCTGCGGGAGCGTATGAGATTAGCGGGGTTGCTTCGTTGGGGCAGGTGCTGGATTTCAAGATTGCCCGGGGTGCGGATACAAGATCGGCGCATGCGGGTTCGGTTGCTTATGGCATCACCGGCACGTTGGCAGAACCGCGGGTGGTGGTGACTCCGGCTCCGGAGACGCAGGCACGGCTGAAGCCGTAAACTTCGGGGGCTAAAGCCCATATTCGTTTTTCTTTTGCTTGACGGCACCCTTCGGCGCGCTTCGCTTGCTCAGCGCAGGCTGAAGACTAAAGTCGTGCCCTTCCCGAACACTCTCTCTACGACTCCCTGCAGATCTCCACGCTAGGGTACGTAGCCTGGGCCGCGCAGAACTTTTCCGGGCAAGGCTCCCGTCATTTTGCCATGGTCGATCACGGGCACGCCGTTTACCAGCACGTAATCCATCCCTTCAGAGAGCTGGTTTGGATTGTCGAACGTGGCCAGGTCGCGGACTGTGGCGGGATCGAAGATGGTGACATCGGCCCACATGCCGGCCTTGAGGACGCCGCGATCGGTGAGGCGCATTCGCTGGGCGGGCAGCGCGGAAAATTTACGGATGGCGTCTTCGAGGGTCAACGCTTTTTCTTCGCGAACATATTTGCGGAGGATGCGCGGGAAAGTTCCGTAGGCGCGGGGATGAGGATGCTCCTGGCCGAGAATGCCTTCGGGCGAGGTTCCGGATGAATCGTTGTCGATGGCGACCCAGGGCTGTTGCAGCGCGAGCGTGACGTCGGGTTGTGACATGATGAAGATGGCGACGCCGGCGTTGGGATCTTCGATCAGGAAGTCGAAGAGTGCGTCGATAGGATCTTTGTTCCAGAGCTTCGCAATCTCGGAGAGGCGCTTGCCTTGCAGGGGAAGCAGCTTGGGATTGTTTACCACGCCGATCATGACGGCGTCGGGTCCCGGAATTTCCTGCCATTCGTTCTCCCAATCTTTGGAGGGCGTGAGCATGTCTTTGCGGATGCTCTGGCGAGTGGCGGGATCTTTCAAACGCTCGACGAGTTTCGCGTCGCCACCATCGTGCGCCCACGCCGGAATGAAAGCGGAAAAATTGTTGAAGCCGGCAGTGTAGGCGTAGGTGTCGGCGGTGATGTCTGCACCGGCAGCGCGGGCGGCGTTGATTTTGGCGACGATTTCGGGCATGCGTCCCCAGTTGTTTTTTCCGGCGACCTTGATGTGCCAGATTTCCACGGGGACATGAGCTTCGCGGCCGATGCGGAGGGCTTCGTCCACGGCTTCGAGCACGGCATTGCTCTCGCTACGCATGTGCGTGGAATAGATGCCGCCGAACTTGCCGCCCTCGGCGGCGAGCGCGATCAGTTCGTCAGTTTTGGCGTAGGGTGCGGGAGCGTATTGGAGTGCCGTGGAAACGCCGACCGCGCCATCTTTCATGGCCTCGCGCACTAACGTCTTCATTTGTTCGAGTTGCTCCGGTGTTGGTTGTACGTTGTTATCGCCGAGCACCATGCGGCGGACTTGCGTGGCGCCGACGTAGCTGGCCAGGTTAATGCCCATGCCCTGCTTTTCGAGACGCGCGAAATACTGGCGGAAGGTTCGCCAGTCGGGAGTGATGTGATAGTGCTTGTAACTATCGCGATCGGCTTGAATGATGGCGTCGTTGAGCGGGGCGATGGAACCGCCTTCGCCTGTGATTTCGGTGGTGATGCCCTGATAGATTTTCGAGGGCAGGCGCGGTTCGACGAGGATGGAAAATTCGGATTGTCCGAGCATGTCGATGAAGCCGGGAGCGACGACCTTGCCGGCGGCGTCGATGGTGCGCTTGCGGGGCGCGGTGGAGAGGTTGCCGATGGCGGCGATTTTGCCGTCGCGGACGCCGACATCGCCGGAATACCACGGGGAACCGCTGCCGTCGATGATATGGCCGTTGGTGATTACGAGATCGAAAGGAGTGGTTTGGGCAGACGGAGAGTGAGCGGCAGCGAGGAACAGAACGATAATCAAGAAGTTCAGTTTGTGGAGCTTCATTGGTTTCCTTTTTCTGGAGGCTGGACCACGACCTCAACGGCTGAAGCCGATTGCGAATAACATTCTTATCGCAGCGCTGAAGCGCTGCGCCACCCAAAACCGGTCGCGACCGCTCCCAACGCAACCCAAATGCCGAGCGCGAGCCATTCATATGTTGTGAAATGCCCGGGCACTGCGGGAACAACCTTCATCAACAACATTGCGATGGCTACGACTAACCCAAAGCCAGCGACCGAATATTCTCCTGCCGATAGCCTGGACTGGCCGTGCAACGTTCCTGAGCGTCCCATATTAATGTAGGCGGCGCAGGATGCTGCCCATCCTATGGCGCATGCGACTGAGCCGACTTCGGTGACGGGCACGAGGATCGCATCTCCCAGAAGCATACAGGCGGCTGTGGCCAGGCCGATGCAGAGAACTGCGGTTGACGGCGTTTGATGTTGGGGATGGATGCGGCCAGCGCGGGAATCGATCAGCCCGCGGCGTCCCAGAGCAAATAGCAGACGGCTGGCGGCTACGAAGTTTCCGTTGAAGCATTTGACCAGGGACAGCAGCGCTGCTACGAGGATGACATCGACAATCCAGCGCGAACCTACAGCCCGCTGGAATGCGACCGCGGTCATGAACTTCTCGCCGGTTAATTCGTGCCAGGGGGCTACGAATGCGACGGCTGCGATGACGATTGTATAGAAGAGAATGCCGACTAGAACAGCCATGCAGATGGCTTTGAGAAATCCCTGGCTACGAAATTCTGGAGTGGATTCTTCGGCGGCCTTACTTACGGATTCGAATCCAGTCATGAAATAGGGGACGATTTGTACCACGAGCAGGAACGAAACCAATGGAGCGTGGGTGAAGAGCGGCGGGAAGTTGTGCGGGGATCCTTTGCTTACACCGAGCCCGATGAAAACGATAAACAGGGCGAGCGTGCCGAAGGCGGTCCAGTTCTGAAAAGTCGCGCTTAGGCGGACGCCGCGATAATTCAGGATGGTGAGCAACGCGGTGAGGCCGAGGCCGATGATGAGGTGCGGGAGGTAGACGGGGCGTCCGGCGATGCGGTAGATCTCGAGTGAATCGAGCGCAGGAACAATGTAGCCGGCGATGCGGCCTACGGCTACGGTTTCCCATGGGCAGACGATGAAGTAGGCGAGCATCATCATCCATCCGGTGGAGAAACTGACGGGGCGGGAGAAAGCGGCGGCGGTGTAGGCGATTTCGCCGGCGGCGTCTGGCATGGCGGCGACCAGCCTGCCGTAGACCCAGCCGATGGGGAACAGCAGCGCACCACCTACGGCGAAGCCCAGCAGCGCGCCGAGAGCGCCGCCGCGCAGCAGCCAGTCGTCCATCACAACGAGCCAGCCGACGCCTACCATGGTGCCCCAGCCCAGCGTAAAGTAGTCGGTTAGGCGGAGTTTGCGGGCTAGATGGGGCATGGAGGTTGGATTCGGTGGAGGGCGAATTATAAAGCATATAGCAGGGATCTTCAGGAAGTGGCTGCTGTTGTTGAGACCGAGACGCAGCGGGCGAGGACGCCCGCTGGACAGCCGCCAGGGCGGCGGCGCTACTGTTTCAGCCTGCGCCCTGCATGGTAGTATCGACATTACCCTCGCATGATGCTGCTACCTGTGAATTTGAGCGTTGCGTTTCGTTTTGCCTTGCCACGACTGTTGAAAAACGGATGACAACTTCGACCAACTTGCGTAAGCGCGTGCTTAGCGGCATGCGCTCGACCGGAAAACTGCATCTGGGCAACTATGTGGGCGCGCTCGACAATTGGGTCCGCATGCAGGATGAGTATGAATGCTTCTTCTGCGTGGTCGACTGGCACGCGCTCACTACCGACTATGCCGACACCTCGCAGGTGAAACAAAATTCGGTGGAGGTTGCGCTGGACTGGCTGGCGGCGGGGCTCGACCCGGAGAAGTCTGTGATTTTCATCCAATCGCACGTTCCGGCGCATGCTGAGCTGCACTTGCTCCTTTCAATGATTACGCCGCTGGGCTGGCTGGAGCGGGTTCCCACTTACAAGGAGCAGCGCGAGAACATCAAAGACAAAGATTTGGGAACGTATGGGTTTCTGGGTTATCCCGTGCTGCAGGCGGCGGATATTTTGATGTACAAGGCGGACGTGGTTCCGGTGGGCGAGGACCAGGTCGCTCACATCGAACTGACGCGGGAGATTGCGCGGCGGTTTAACGGCTTTTATCCGCTATCGATGCGAGTCACAGAGCAGATTCTCCCAAGCGAGACCCGGGTCATTTACGAAACTGAACATGTCGTTTTTCCTGAGCCGCAAGCGCTGCTTACGCGCGCGCCCAAGCTGCCCGGTACCGATGGCCGCAAGATGTCAAAGTCGTATGGCAACGCGATCCTACTGACGGACCCGGAGCCGGTGGTGCGGCAGAAGCTGAAGACGATGGTGACTGATCCGGCTCGGGTGCGGCGTTCCGATCCTGGAAATCCGGATGTGTGCCCGGTGGGCGATCTGCACAAGATTTCTAGTGATCGCGCTACGCTGGACAAAGTGAATGTTGGTTGCCGGTCGGCGGGCATTGGGTGCATTGAGTGCAAGAGTTGGGCGGCGGATGCGCTGGTGCAACTCTTGAGTCCGATGCAGGAGCGGCGCAAGAAATTCGAGGAGAATCCGCGGCTGGCTTGGGATATTCTGGAAGCTGGCAGCGAGCGGGCGCGCACGGTTGCCGCTGGAACGATGGAAGGCGTGCGCGACGCTATGGGGATGTCGCTGGCGTATGAGCCACCGGTGGTGAAGGATGCCAAGTAGCATGCACAACAGAATCGTTCGGACTGAGGATGGGGCACCCGCGCCGCTTGCGCCGGTGCTGGTTGCGAGTCGAACTTCTGCCGCCTCGCCGGACAAGAACAAACAAAAAGAGAGCGATTCTCCGTTTGCGGTTTCCGTGACTGACGTTTACGAAGGGCCGCTGGATTTGCTGCTCGATCTGATTCGCAAGCAGGACATCGACATCTACGACATTCCGATTGCGCGCATCACGGAGCAGTATCTGGCTTACGTGGAAAAGATTCGCGAGCTGGATGTGAATGTGGCGGCTGACTTTATTTACATGGCTGCGGTGCTGATTCACATCAAGTCGAAGATGCTGTTGCCGCGCGATCCATCGGCGAAGGCGGAGGAGTTGGAAGATCCGCGGACCGAACTGGTGAACCGGCTGCTGGAGCATGAAAAGTTCAAGTCGGCGGCGCAGATGCTTTTGCAGAAGCAGCAGATCGAAGATGCGGTGCTGACGAATCCGGCGCTGAAGGAGTTCATGGATGCCGAAGGCACGGAGCCGGAGATCGCGGCGGATGTGATCGATCTGGTGAAGACCTTTCAGCAAATTTTGGAGCGGGTGCGCACTCGGCCGGTGATCAACGTGGACGAGGAGACCGTCACTGTGGGCCAGATGATCGACTATCTGCGGCGGCGGCTGGCTCTGGAGTCGCGGCCCATCCGTTTGAAACAGCTTTTGATGCGCGTGCCCTCGCGGCAGGCGCTGGTGTGCATGTTTCTGGCGCTGCTGGAAATGGTGCGGCTGCAAGCGATCCAAGTGCGGCAGGACCAGATGTTCGGTGAGATTGCAGTACGGAAGCACGTTGGGTTCGATGCCATCATGACCGAACAGGCGGCTGTGCGGGATGATTGGAGATGAAAAGCAGTGGTCAGTGTCCAGTGATCAGTGGCCAGTCAAAGCCACCGGTTTACTGACCACTAGCCACTGGACTCTGACCACTTTCTTACTATGAGTCTGAAAGCTCAACTCGAAGCCATTATTTATGCGGCGGAGACGCCGATCACGCTGGAACATATGGCGCAGCTCGTCAAAGAGTCGGTCACTGCCAACGGCGCGGCGGATGAGGCTGAGGTGAAGTCGCGCGTGCGTGCGGAGCTGGAAGAACTAGTCGCTGACTACAGCAGTCCTGATCACGGGATCGAGATTCGGCAGGTAGCAGGCGGCTATAGGATGTCCACCAAGCCGGAGCAGCACGAGATGGTGCGTAGCTTCGCCAAGAGCCTGAAGCCGCCGGTGCGGCTCTCGTTGCCGGCTCTGGAAACTTTGGCTGTGATCGCTTACAAGCAGCCGGCCACGGTGCCGGAGATCAACGAGATTCGTGGCGTGGACTCGGGCGGCGTGATCGCTACCTTGCTCGACCGCAAGCTGATCACGACTGCGGGCCGTAAGCAAGTGATTGGGCGGCCGATTCTCTACAAGACGACTAAAGAATTCCTGATGCGCTTTGGATTGAAAGACGTCAACGAACTGCCCAGCATGGAAGAGTTCGAGAAGCTGGTAGCGGAATCGTTCCAAAGCGAGTTGATTCCGGCGGAAGACGCGGCGCAGGCGGAACAAAACGATTCTGCTCAGGTGGAAATCGCGGAGAGCACTGACCTGAAGTCCAGCGCCTGAAGGCGTTGTTGGTTCTATGGGGCTTGACGGCGCGGCTGAAGCCGCGCCTTTTCAAAACGGAATTCCGTACACATGCCTTCTGAACGCCTGCAAAAAATTATTGCCGCTGCTGGGATTGCCTCCCGCCGCAAAGCCGAAGAACTGATCAGCGCGGGGCACGTTAAGGTGAATGGGAATGTGGTGACGGAATTGGGAAGCAAGGCGGACCCGGACGTCGACCACATCCGCGTGGATGGGAAGCTACTGCAGGGCGCGCAACAGCATGTCTACCTGCTGCTGAATAAACCCAAAGGTTATGTCACTACGGTGAGCGATCCGGAGAACCGGCCCACCGTGATGCAACTGATTCATGGTGTGAAGAAGCGTGTTTATCCCGTGGGACGGCTCGACTACGCGAGCGAGGGGCTGCTGCTTTTGACCAACGATGGCGCGCTGGCGAACAAGCTGATGAAGGCGGCGTCGCAGGTGCAGAAGACTTATGTGGTGAAAGTTGCTGGAGTTCCGAGCAACGAAGCGCTGGAGAAACTGCGCGGAGGAGTTTCCATCGCGACCGAAGATGGGCGGCGAGTGCGGACTGCGCCGACGGGAATTCGGCTGATTAAGGAAGCGAACAATCCCTGGTATGAGGTGACCTTGATCGAAGGCCGCAACCGCGAGATCCGGCGCATGTTCGAGAAAGTCGGGCACCACGTGGAGAAGATCAAGCGCGTCTGCTACGGACCGCTCACGCTCGATATTCCGCCGGGGCAATTCCGCGCGCTGACTTTGCAGGAAGTCGATCGCCTGCGCACTGCCTGCAACAAACCGATGGCGCGCACAAAGCCTTCCGTGGCATGATGAGCGGCAAGCATGAGCCGTTTTTTCGACATCGTTTCGAAGCCTGCCCGGCAGTTGGGGACAATGAACGCTCCCAGCCCAACGCCGGCGGCGCTGGAGCGCAGGTCGCGCCTGATCAAACTTGATTCCAATGAAAATCCTTTTGGGCCTTCGGCGCGCGCTGTCGAGTCCATGCGGGGAGTCCTGAACGCCGCGAACTTTTATCCCGACGACGATTGCAGCCAACTGCGCCAGAGGCTGGCCACACATCATGAGTTGCCAGCGGAGCAAGTGCTGGTGACCGCGGGATCAACTGCGCTGTTGAGCCTGCTGTGCCAGACGCTGCTTGCGCCGGGGCTGAACGCGGTGACTAGCGAGCGCTCATTTGTTGTGTATTCGATGGCGGTGCAGGCGGCGGGCGCGCAATTGATTGAGGCACCGATGCGCTCTGGCGAGGAGAGCTTTGACCTCGATGCGATTCTCGCTGCCATCGATGCGAAGACGCGCATTGTGTTTGTGGCGAACCCCAATAATCCTACGGGCACCATGCTGGAAGCTGCCGTGGTTGGGCGCTTTCTGGCGAAAGTTCCGGGCCATGTGGTTGTGGTTCTGGATGAGGCTTACTACGAATTCGCGCTGCATTTCGCGACGCTGCGGCGAGTTACGTACTCGAAGTCGCTCGACTACCTCCGCCAGGGCGCCAGCGTTGTGGTACTGCGAACGTTTTCAAAAGCGCACGGGCTCGCCGGCCTGCGTGTGGGCTACGGACTCGGTCCTGCGGAATTGCTGGGCTACTGCGCGCGCATGCGCAACACCTTTTCAGTGTCGTCGGTGGCACAGGCCGCTGGCATGGCGGCGATCGGCGACACTGACCATATTCAGCGCGTGGTGGAAAACAATGCCATGCAGTCCCGAGTTCTCGCCCAAGGTTTGGCGGCTCTGGGATATCGCGTGGTCCCCACCTCGGCAAATTTTGTATTTTGCGATCTTGGGGAAGATGCGGCGGCTTTTGCTAGCCGGTTGCAGGATGAAGGTGTGGCCGTGCGTCCGCTGGGGCATTGGGGAGCGCCGAATTGTATTCGTGTGACGGTTGGCACGCCCGAGCAGAACCAGGCTTTTCTGCAGGCGGCACGGCGACTGGTGACGCTTCGCACACGGCTAAGTGACGGGTGCGCTAGCCCACAAGATTCCCGGCGCGTACGCTAACCTCAAAATACGGAACCAGCTCTGATTCTCGATCCGATTCAGAAATCGAGGAGTTGATTTATGGATGGCGTCGGTTACAGCAGATGCGAACTATGCGACGAAGAAAACTTTCTCCGGGATGGCGCAAAGTGTGCGCTTTGTCTTGGCTTGAGTTATACGCCGGTCGACAACGAGGAGAGCGACGAAGAGTCATCGAATACTTTCTTGGATATCCCCGTGGCCGCGTAGTATATCGATTCGGTTATCCTAGAGAATCGTGCCTCTGTCAGTATGGAGCCGGAACCACTGCGTCTTCGGGATAACCCGTCATCCCAAACTCTGGAACGTCGAGACCCTCCTCTTCCACCTCCGGCGCCACGCGCATGCTTTTCACTTTGTTGACGCACCAGAAGACGGCGTAGGTTGCGCCGAACGCCCAGGCTGCGTACAGGGTTGCGCCCATGAGTTGGCACAAGAACTGGCGCGAATCGCCGTGGAGTAGACCGGTTACGCCCTGGCCTGCGTGGCCCAGATATGTGCTTGCGCCCACGCCGTTCCATCCCGCGCCGTAGACGCCATCGGCAAAGATGCCGACGCTGACGGCACCGAGCCATCCACAATAGCCGTGAACTGAAATCGCGCCGCAGGGATCGTCGATTTTGAGAACGCGCTCGTTGAAGAGAACGCCGAGGCAGACCAGGACACCCGCCAGCAGGCCGATGACTACAGACGCAGTTGGAGAGACAAAGGCGCACGGCGCCGTGATTGCGACCAACCCCGCCAGCATTCCGTTACAGGCCATGGTTACGTCGGGCTTGCCGAACAGGAAATACCACAGCAGCATCGCCGCAGCTGATCCTGCTACGGCGGATAGATTGGTATTCACCGCGACTACGGAGATGCGCAGGTCGGTAGCTCCAAGAGTGGAGCCGGGGTTGAAACCCATCCATCCAAAAAGCAAAATGAATGTTCCGGAGACGACGTACACAATGTTATGAGCAGGGAAGGCGCGGATCTTTCCTCCGGGACCATACTTGCCGAGGCGCGGACCCAAGATAATCGCCAGCGCCATGGCGCAGAAACCGCCAACGGCGTGGACTACGGTTGATCCGGCGAAGTCTACGTAGCCGTGGCCCAGGTTCAGCGTGGAGCCGACTTGCGAGAGCCAGCCTCCGCCCCATGTCCAACAGCCGGAGATTGGGTAAAGGATCGCGCCAATGAAGAGTTCGCAGAGTAGGAATGCCCAGAAGGTGATGCGCTCGCACACAGCGCCGACGATGATGTAGCCGGCGGTCTCCATGAAGACGACTTCGAACAATGTTAAGCAGTTGCTGGCGCTGTCGTAGGCCGGGCCGACAAGAAAAAATCCCTTGCCGCCAACGAAGCCCCATTGGCCGCTGCCGATCAGAAAATGGTTGAGCGTGGGCACGCCACCGAGGTTGGTGGGCGCGGCATTGATGGCTACGGCTCCGAACTGGAAGGCATAGCCGACGGCGTAGTAAGCGAGGAAGGCGAAGACGTAGGCCGCGAAATTCAGCATCATCAGGTGGGCGGCATTTTTCTTGCGCACCAGCCCGCAGGTGAGCAGCGCGAAACCAGCTTGCATGAAGAGGACTAGATAGCCGGTGTTCAGCGTCCAGGCGAAGTTCGTCGCGACACGAACGTGGCCGACGCTGTCGGCTAGCTTTACTGCCAGCGGTTCTTTCGATGCCTGGGCCTGATAGTCGTCGTATGCTTTCTTGTTTGCGGCGTAGTCCGGAGCTGACTTGTCGGTGGGTTCGACGACTACAAAGGGATTGCCGGCGGCGTCGACTGCGGAAGTTTTGTCGCCCGTTGCCGTGCCGGAGGGATCGGGTTTGGGTCCATCGTCGGCGTAGCAGCGTGAGGATAGACAGGCCGTTAATGCCGTGGCTAGGGCGATGATGGCACAAGCCGATAATGTCGCCGAAAATCTTGTGAATAGTAACGACAGGCACAAGCAGCGCCTGTGCCCTGGGTTTGTCATGTCTGGTTGCTCCTGTTTATAAAGGGTGGGCAATTCTCAGATGACCGTGCTTGCGTGGGAACAGTTCCAGCGGAGGACGGTACGGCCACGCCACAGATTACACAACGCCGCTGACCGTGAACAGACTCCTCCATCAGTCTTGTTGGCCTGAGAATCGGATTCAAGCGTAACGAGGACGATAAAGCGAGGCATCAGCTGAGTCCAATTCATATTTCTTATGGGGCCTATCAGGGTCGCCAATAACTGGGGCGAGTTTCTAGCTTGCGGCTACAGCCACGCGCGCTGCTCCATATAATCCCGCATCGCTTCCCAGCAGGGCGCGGGTGATGATGGTTTTTCTTTCGCTGCGGCTTTCGGTTTGGGCTGCTGCGCCTTCCTCTTTTCCTAAAGGATCGTTGCTGAGCGGATTGGCGGGAGCAGTTGCGGCGTAGACCAGCGAGCGCTCGCGCAGTTCCTCGAACATGTTGGGTGCGAAAGCATCCCAGGCGCTCGAAACGCCCCCGCCGATTACGAACATGTCGAGATTCATAACGTTAATGAGGCCGGCTAGCATTATGCCGAGGTAGCGGCCGAAGCTACGGAAGATGCGGCGGGCGTGCTCGTCGCCTTGGATGGCCAGGTTGTAGACGGACTTCGCTCCGAACTCGGCGTCGGAGGACGCGGCCCGAGCTAGCGATGGCGCTTCGCCGCTGGCGATGGCTTCGCGGGCCATGCGCATAATCGAACTGGCGGAAGCGTACTGCTCGGCGCATCCGTGGCTGCCACAGCCGCAGGGATGGCCCTCGGGTTCGACGGTGACGTGGCCGAACTCGCCGGCCATGCCATTCATGCCGTGCCAGATTTTTCCTGCGAGCACGATGCCGCCGCCGATTCCAGTACCGAGAGTGACCACAGCCATGTTCGGAACGCCGCGGGCAGCGCCCAGCCACTGTTCGCCGAGAGCGGCAACGTTGGCGTCGTTTTCGAGGACGATGCGGGCGCCTTTATTCGAACTGCGCAGCCGGCGCTCGATTTCGGCGCGTACGGGATAGTCCTCCCAGCCCGGCAGGTTCGCGGACTTGCGCATCATTCCGGTTTGCATGTCGATGATGCCGGGAACGCCGATGCCGGCGCCCAGAAATTTTCCGGTTGCCTTGTACTTGCCAGATAGATGCTGAATGGCATCGCACATTTGATTGATCAAATCGTCGCGATTGAGGGCGACTTTGGTGCCGAGCGTAACTTTCTCGAGAAGCTGTCCTTCACTGCTGACGGCGGCGATGCGGAGGTTGGTGCCGCCGAGGTCGACTCCGATGGAAAAATCGGGCATGGAGGAGAAGATTATCAGAACTGCGGCGGAACGTGCCTAAAGGAAGCGAGCCAACGCGCGATCATTGCGTCGCGCGGCTCGCCCAGATTCCCTCGGCAAGCTCGGGACAGGCCCTTCACTGCGCAAAGAACGCTTGTTCAGGATGACAAACTGCGGTTACTTCTGGCAGCGCGGGCAGTAGTGGCTGCTGCGGCCGGCGATTACGATGCGTTTGATGGGGGTTTTGCAGACCAGGCAGGGTTCGCCTTCGCGGCCGTAGACGCGGTGCTGCAACTGGAAGAAGCCTTCTTCGCCGTCGGCATCAACGTAGTCTGAGATCGAGGAGCCGCCGAGGGCAATTGCTTCGTGCAGAACTTCTTTCACCGACGCTAGCAGCTTGGCTAGCTGGTCGCGGGCAATGGTGGAGGCGCGGCGGCGGGGGCGGATTCCGGCGCGGAACAAAGATTCATCGGCATAAATGTTGCCTACGCCGCGCAACAGCTTCTGGTTGAGCAGCGCGCTCTTGATGGGAGTCTTGCGGCCGCGAAATAAAACTAAGAAGCGGTCGAGATCGGCTTCCAGCGGCTCAATGCCACCGGCGTCGAAACCGGCGTGCGCGACGCTCAGCCTTCCGAAGCGGCGGGGATCGACAAAGCGCAGCTCCTTGCCCGACGCCAGTTTCAGAATCGCGTGGGTGTGCTTGAGGATGTCTGCTTGCGGCTCGCAGACCTGCAGGCGTCCGGTCATGCCCAGGTGGACGATCCACTGAGCTTGTTTAGGGCCAGCTTTTGTGGAGTGGTTCTGTTCCAGGTCGAAGACGATGTGCTTGCCCATACGCCGCACCGTGGCGATGCGGCTGTGCTCGAGTGTGGCGGCGATTTCCCGTGCTGAAGACTTCAGCGGCTCGGGCTTTCGGCCCAGCCAGATCGATTCGATCACATCGCCGGAGACGCGCTGCGCGAGACCGCGGGCAATGGTTTCAACTTCGGGGAGTTCGGGCATGAGTTATCAGTGTACAGCGGAGGCAGGGCCAGCAAAGACAAAGCATCTACCGCCCAGAACGCGGAGCTCGCCGAGATTTTTCTATTTCTTGCTTTTCTCGGCGTACTCGGCGGCGAATGGGCTTGGTTACGGGAAGCGAACTAATCTTTGAGGGGTACGACGGTCTGGCCGTCGCGACAGAAGGTGGCAACTCTTTGGAGGTCACCGTTGGCCTGGGGCAACGTCATCACCGGCCCGTAGCAGTAGACCGCGTGGCCGCTGGCGGCAAAGTACCAGCGTCCACCGTTGGCGTGGTGCTCGACTTGTCCGGATGGACGGCGGACGGGCTGCGCTGGCTGGGCAGCCGTGAGACTAAACAACAAGGCTAGGGTCAGAACCTTCATTGCCACCGATTTTTTCGAACCCGTCCTGGGGGACGCTTACAAGTCTTACCTGGGCACTAAATCGTATCCAAAGAGCGACGCCGGTCTACCAGATCTGAAGCCGGCACGGGGGGAAGCTGGGGCTCAGGTTTTGCAATCTTGCCTGCCCTTTGCGAACGGTGTTGCTGTGCCTGGGTTGACGGGGCCTGGGACGACGGAGTCTGAGCTGAATGTTTCTGCTGGGACGACGGAGCTTGCGCGTGGCTCTTGGCTCCTGCTTGCGCTTGAGCCGCCTGCTGATCGCCGATGGCCTTGCCTTTGCCAGACCACAGCTCTGAGCTGTCGCGAGACAAAATCTTAATCAGATTGCGCTGGGATTGGATGACCGAGCCTTGCTCAACAATGAGCACGGTCATCAGTCCGTAGGAAAACATGAACAGAACTGTCAGCAGAGGCAGAAGGCTCCGCTTCTTGGTGGGAACCGCGGCCTGCATCACTGATGTCGAACCGAACAAAGTAGTCAAGTGGCACCCCGGCCATGCCTAACAAGCGCAGGCACAGGAGAAGAATGCAGCTTGTCAGCCAATGGCACGCGTGGCCGGAAGACATTGAATTTATTTGAGTTAGGATGATTTGCAGAACGCACGTGCCGGCTCCCAAGTGCAACTCAATGCACATATTGAGCAGGGGAAACGTTGCTGGATGAATGGTGCGGCGCGAAAGGCGGCAGTCTCTTGGCCGAGCACTTCCGCTCGGCGAAACTAACCTACAGCTTACTTCCCGCCCAGCACGAGTTTGGCGATGGTCGCCAACTGCATGTTCGATGTGCCTTCGTAGATCTTGCCGATCTTGGCGTCGCGCCAGTATTTCTCCACGGGATAGTCTTTGGTGAAGCCGTAGCCGCCGTAGATCTCGATGGCCAGCGAGGTCACGCGCTCGGCCACCTGCGAGGCGAACAGCTTGGTCATCGCCGCTTCTTTGACGAAATTCACGCCCGCGTCTTTCATGCGGGCCGCGTTGTAGACCATGAGGCGGGCGGCCTCGATCTCGGTTGCCATCTGCGCAATCTGGAACTGGATTCCCTGGAACTCGGCGATGGCCTTGCCGAATTGCTTGCGCTCCTGCGAATACTTTGCGGCAAATTCCCAGGCTCCGCGCGCCACGCCGATCATCTGCGCGCCGATGCCGATGCGGCCTTCGTTCAGAGTTTCGATTGCAATCTTGTAGCCTTTGCCCGGATCGCCCAGAACATTTTCTTTTGGGACTTTGCAGTCTTCCAGGATGAGTTCGCAGGTGGATGAGGCGCGAATGCCCAGCTTGTCTTCTTTCTTGCCCACGCTGAATCTGGGGAAATCTTTTTCGATGAGAAATGCGGTGATGCCTTTGTATCCCGCAGCCGGATCGAGCGTGGCGAAGAGGACGAATAGTCCGGCTTCCTTGCCGTTGGTGATCCACAGTTTGCGGCCGTTGAGGACGTAGTCTGAGCCCCTGAGTTCGGCTTTGGTTTGCAGGGCAAAGGCGTCGGACCCTGAACCGGCCTCGCTCAGCGCATAGGCGCCGCAAGTGTCGGCCGCCATCTTTGGCAAATAGCGCTTCTTTTGTTCAGCATTGCCCCATCGCAGCAGCGCGTTGTTGACCAGCGTGTTTTGCACGTCGACAATTACCCCTGCGGATGCGTCGACGCGCGACAATTCTTCCACTGCGAGGATCGCCTCGAAAAACTTGGCGCCGCTTCCGCCGTATTGCTCGGGGATTTCGATTCCCATGATCCCGAGCTGGAAGAATTCGTGGATGAGATCTTTGTCGAAGATGCCTTTCTCGTCCATCTCCTTCACCAGCGGACGTATTCTCTCGTCGGCAAATTGGCGGATGTTGTCGCGGAAAAGAATTTCATCTTCGGTCAGGGTGGTCAACGGCGTGGGAACGGCGGATTGCAGGGTTGCTTCGGACATAAGAGTACCTTCAGCGGAAGAATGGCAGACCTTGAATTTTAGCACTCTTGGAGGTCGCTGAAAGGAAAGTTGGAAGCAGCAGCGGATTGTTTTTGAACTCTTCCCTGTTAATCGAATTCCCAAAATTCCTCCGCCTTCATCTCGGAAACCGTTTCGTCGGGATATTTGTAAAAACCATCCAACGCAACACTTTTCCCCGGCATCAAGCGGTGTTCCAAGAATCCCTGAAGCACGACTTGGATACCGCCGCTTGGCGGATGCCGCACTATGTTCCCGATCGTTGCCTTGCGAGATTCGACCATCACGTGTTCGGCAGGTCGACCTGCTAGCTGTTGCAGGTCCGCAAATGGGAGCCGTCGGAGACGGGCACCCCGCCCCTTAACCATTGTGCGAAATTCGGCCAGTTCTCGGGGGAACGTTCGCACGCCCTCGCCTCCTAGCGCCTGGAGTGCACCAGTTTCAACAAGTCGGCCTGCAGAATGCGCTGAATCTGATTGCGCGCGTGCACGGACCACGGCCCGGTGGTATCGAGCTTGATGTAGGCCTGCCAGTGTTTCAGCGCTTTGCGCGGCTCGCGGGTTTTTTCGTAGGCGAGCGCCAGGTTGTAGTGCGCGTCGGCGTAAGTGGGAGCGAGTTGGATCGCCATCTTGTAGGTCTGGATCGCCTCTTGCACGCGGCCGGTTTCGTCGAGAACGTTGCCCAGATCGAAATAAGCCAGGGCGTAGCGAGGGTCGGCTTGCAAGGCGGCGCGGTAGTGTTTTTCCGCGAGGGCGAAATCCTGGCGGTTGTAGTAAAGCGTGCCCAGATTGATGTGCGCGGCCGCATGCTCGGATTGAAACTCGAGCACTTTCTGGTAGGCGGCCAGCGCTTCCGTCTGCGTGGCCGGATCCTCTTCCAGCGCGATGCCGCGGGCAAACCACGTGGCAGCCTCATCTTCTTCTTGTGGACCCGGCTCCGGAGTGGGAATCGGCGTGCTGGTCACAACTTTTTCTTTCACCGCGAAATCCATAACAAATTGTCCCGCGATGGGCTCGAGCAAGCGGCCTTCGTGACGGAACGCTACGCGGTGATTGTTGGTGGAGGAGGCTCCGGCGTCGAGCAGAGGATTTCCCATGCCCGAGGCCTGCTTCTGCATGGCTTCGAGCGATTGCCTAATCACCGCCGGCCGCACTCGCATGGCGCACAGATCGCGAACTTTCTTGATCTTCAGCAGGTCGGAAAAGGAATAGGCAGGAGAAGCAGCAATCAGCCCCGCCCGCTCCCAGTTAGCCAACTGGCGCGGCGTGAGGTGGAGAATTCTAAGTAAATCGGCTCGACTGTACACTGTACACAGGCCTCGCGCGTGCTCGATCGTCGCGAGTACGTCCCCGCCGCCATTATCCGCAACTTGCGGCTGTAAACGCAACTGCAAACGCTTGTGGAAATCTGTGGAGAACCCGGTTGATTTACATGCAACGGAAATGGTGCAAACAGCAGGATTCCTCGCTTCTGCTTACACTGTCACGGCTGCCTGATACTCCTCGTACGTGCCCTTGAAGTCGGTGAGCTTGTGGTCGCTTTCAAAGTGCCAGATGCGGGTGGCGACTTCGTCGATCAAGTCGTGATCGTGGGTGACGAGGAAGACCGTGCCGTGATAACGCTGCAAAGAAATATTCAGAGCATTGATGGCTTCGAGGTCCAGGTGGTTCGTGGGTTCATCGAGCACGAGCACGTTCGGCTTCTGCAGCATCAGCTTGCAGAAGAGCAGCCGCGCCGCCTCGCCTCCGGAAAGAACGTTGGTGGATTTCGTCGCTTCGTCGCGGGCAAACAGCATCTGCCCCAGCAAGCCGCGGATTTCCTCGCTGACCGCTGCGGGATTCCACTGATGCAGCCACTCCAGCACCGTCGTACCGCCTTCGATCAAGCTGCGATGGTCTTGGGCGAAATATCCAATGGACGCTTCGTGTCCCCAGATCACTTTTCCCGAATCGACGAACGGTCCGTCGTAGCCGCTGGTTTTGCGCAACTCCGCTTCCGGAGTGGTCGGAGAATTTGCGAGCAACGCATTGACCAGCGTGGTCTTTCCGGCACCGTTGCGCCCCATCAGCGCGATTCGTTCCCCCCGCGTGATGCTGGCGGTGAAGTCGCGTATCACCTGCTTGTCGCCGTAAGCCTTGCTCAGGTGCTCGACTTCGAGAATGTGCTTGCCCGACGGCCGCTTCTGCTCGAACTTGATGTAAGGCCGCTGAATGTTCGACTTCGCCAGTTCCGTTACCTGCAACCGCTCCACTTCCTTGCGCCGCGACTGTACCTGGCTTGACCGCGTGCCGGCGGCGAAGCGGGCGATGAATTCGTTCAATTGCGCAATCTTCTTTTCGCGTTGCGCATTCTGCGATTCAATCTGCGACCGCACCTGCGTCTTGGCCAGCACCATGTCGTCGTACGATCCGGTGTAAGTGATAATGGTCTCGTAGTCGATGTCGGCGATGTGGGTGCAAATACTGTTCAGGAAGTGCCGGTCGTGCGAGATGGCGATGACCACGCCGTCATAGGCATTCAGAAATCCCTGCAGCCAGTGAATCGAATCCAAATCCAGATTGTTCGTAGGCTCATCGAGCAGCAACGCCTGCGGATGCCCGAACAGGGCCTGCGCCAGCAGCACACGCACTTTCTGTCCGCCCTGCAGTTCGCTCATTTTTCGCGAATGCACTTCGTCGGGAATGTCCAGACCTTGCAGCAAAATTGCCGCGTCGCTCTCCGCCGTGTATCCGTCTTCTTCGCCGACAATGCCTTCCAGTTCGCCCAGCTTCATGCCGTCTTCGTCGGTCATATCGTGCTTGGCGTAGATCGCGTCTCGCTCTTGCATCGCGGTCCACAGGCGCTTGTTGCCCATGATGACCGTGTCGATCACAGTGTAGGCGTCGAAGGCAAACTGATCCTGGCTCAACACACCGAGCTTGCGCGGGCGCACTACCGTGCCTTTTTGCGGGTCCAGTTCGCCGCTCAACAGCTTCATAAAGGTGGATTTGCCGGCGCCGTTAGGCCCTGTCAGGCCGTAGCGCTTGCCCGGCGTGAATGCCACCGAGACTTCATCGAACAGAATTTTGGCGCCGTAGCGCATGGAAACATTACTGACTGAAAGCATGATTCTCTATTTTCTCTTTTTCTGGGCTTCTTCGGGGAAGCTTCTTCAGGAACTGCGGGGAATTTCCGCCAAAACGGTACGCAGCTGGAGTTAATAGAATATCACGCGCGCTTCCTGCGAGGTTTTCGGGAAGACTTATGTAGGGACAGCCGCCCTCGGCTGTCCGCCGGGCGCAGTCCGGCAGCATTGGGCAATGACTCGAACGCACTCTCAATCGCGAAGTTGCGGCCGTGTTTTGGAAATACCGCCGCAAGCTCGGTGCCCAGTCCGCCGCGGTCGTCCACCGCAGGCTCGAGGGAAACCTTGTCCTCATCCAAATAACGGCGGATGATTTGCCCCGCGAGTTCCTCCTTCGTCATGCCGCGGCGGTCGGCAATTTCGACCAAGAGCGTTTCTTGCTGTGGCTGGAGGCGAATGTTCATAACCCGAGTTAAGAAATGTCATGCCGAAGTGTCAAAGCACCTTGGGGTAGTAGGATTTGGATTGAAGTCAGTGTCCGCCAGTCAGCTCCCGCACGATCGCGCCTACAAACTGCTTCGCATCGCCAAAGAGCATCAGGGTGTTATCGAGGTAATAAAGCGGGTTGTCGATGCCGGCGAAGCCTGGGTTCATGCTGCGTTTGATCACCATGACGGTGTGGGCTTTGTCAACGTCGAGGATGGGCATGCCGAAAATGGGGCTGGATTGGTCGGTGCGCGCGGCCGGGTTGGTTACGTCGTTGGCGCCGATTACCAGGGCGACGTCGGTTTGCGGGAAGTCGCCGTTGATCTCATCCATTTCGATGAGGCGGTCGTAGGGGATGTCGGCTTCGGCGAGCAGCACGTTCATGTGGCCGGGCATGCGTCCGGCGACGGGATGGATGGCGAAGCGGACATCGACTCCCTTTTTGGTGAGGATGTCGTAAAGTTCGCGAACTTTGTGCTGCGCCTGCGCCACTGCCATGCCATAGCCAGGGACGATGACCACGCTACTCGCTGCCTCCAGAATCGCCGCGGCATCCTCTGCGCTGGCACTGCGCACCGGCCGTTCTTCTTTGCCGGCTGCGGCCGAGGCCTGCACCTGGCCGAAGGCTCCGAACATGACGTTGGTGAAGGAGCGGTTCATGGCCTTGCACATGATCACGGAGAGAACGAAGCCGGAAGATCCATCGAGCGCACCGGCAACAACCAGTACTTTGCTGTTCAGAACAAAACCCAGAAGCGCGGCGGAAAAGCCGGCGTAAGAATTCAGCAGCGAGATCACCGTCGGCATGTCTGCGCCGCCGATCGGCGTGACCAGCAACACGCCAAAAATCAGCGCAACCACCACCATCACGGGAAAGAGCACGGCGTGCGCCGGATTGACCACCAGCGCCACCGCCAGCCCGAGAGCTGCGGCCAGAACAGAAAGGCTGATGATGTTCTGCCCGCGATAAACGATGGGCCGCCCCGGCAAAATTTCCTGCAGCTTTCCGGCTGCGATCAGGCTGCCGGTAACGGTGAGCGAACCAATAATGACTTCCAGCGCGATTTCGCCCATTTGAAAGCGGGTGACCGGCGCGGTACCGACGTAATATTCGGCGATGCCGACCATTGCCGCCGACAGTGCGCCGAAGGCATGGCTCAATGCGGTCCGCTGCGGCACCGCGGTCATGTGCACCAAGCCTAGTGGGACGCCGACTCCGGCACCGATGATCAAGGGGATGAGGACCCACTTGTAGTGCACCACCTCGGGGTTGAACAGAGTGACGACGACCGCGAGCGCAGCGCCGATTTCTCCGGCGAGGACGCCCCAGCGCGCGCTTTTGGGCGAACTCAGGAATTTGAGCGAGAGAATAAAGAGGACGACCGCGACAATGTAGGCGAAATCGAGATACTGCTGAAGCTGTGACGCGTTCATTGTTGTTTCGACCTGGGGGATTTGAACATGCGCAGCATGCGGTCGGTAATGAGGAATCCGCCCACCATGTTGCTGAACGATGCCGCAACCGCGATCGCGCCCAGCGCCGTGGTGAGCGGAGTTTCGTGCCGTCCGGCAATGATGATGGCCGCCACGACCACGATCGCGTCGAGGGCGTTGGTGAGCGACATTAATGGCGTGTGCAGGAGTGGAGAAACACCCTTGATCAATCCAAACCCGACGAACCCCGCCAGGATGAAGACATAAAGGTTAGAAATGAAATCCGCTGGCATGATCGCTCCTTATATTTCGTGTGGCGATACCTAATCACTGGCTAGCCGCCTGTAGTTTGAAAAACTCTCGCACTCTTGGGTTCACGATTTCGCCGCCGCGCGTGACCATGGTCTCGCGAATAATCTCATCCTGCATATTGAGTTGCAGCTTGCCTTCTTTCACCATGTACACCAGAAAGGTGGAGAGATTGCGGGCGTACATCTGGCTGGCATGGTAGGGGACGCTGCTGGCCAGGTTGATGGCGCCGATAATCGAGACGCCGTGGTCTTTCACCGTTTCCCCTACGCGGGTGAGTTCGCAGTTGCCGCCGCGCTCGGAGGCGAGGTCGACGATCACGGAGCCGGGGGCCATGCCTCGCACCATTTCGGCGGTGATCAGCACCGGCGATTTCTTGCCGGGAATCACTGCGGCAGTGATGACCACATCGCTCTCTGCGACCACGCGGGTGAGGAGTTCGCGCTGCCGGGCGTAAAAGTTCTCATCCTGGGCGGTGCCGTAGCCGCGGGCGTCCTGCGCGTCCTTGGCCTCGATGGGCAACTCGACGAAGCGTCCGCCGAGGCTTTGCACCTGCTCTTTGGAAGCGGCGCGCATGTCGTACGCCGACGCAACGGCACCCAGCCGGCGGGCGGTCGAGATGGCTTGCAGTCCGGCCACGCCCGCGCCGATGACGAACACACGCGCCGGAGTGATGGTGCCGGCAGCCGTGGTCATCATGGGAAAGATTCGGATGGAGATTTCGGCAGCCAGCAGCACGGCTTTATAGCCACAGATCGTTCCCATGGAGGAGAGCGCATCCATGCTCTGGGCGCGGGTGGTGCGCGGCACCAGTTCGACGGAGAATGCTGTAACGCCCGCGGCGGCGATCTGTTGCACTACTTCGGCGGAGCCGAATGGGCGCAGGAATCCGATCAGGAGTTGATCGCGACGCAGAAGAGGAAGGTCAGCCTTGCCGGTCACGTCGTTCGAGCCGTAGCAAAGCACTTGGGCAATGATGTCAGCGGTGCTGAATACGGCGGCGCGATCGGGAAGAATCTTTCCGCCCTTCTCGAGGTAAACCGAATCCGGATAGCCGGCAGCTTCGCCGGCGCCCGACTCGACCACTACTTCGAGTCCGGCTTTAGCAAGCGTGGGGATGACGGCGGGAACGAGCGCAACCCGGCGCTCTCCCGGATAGCTTTCCTTCGGAACTCCAACAATCACACGGTTATCCTTTCCCCAGGGAGAATCGTCGTTCGCGGGGCGGTTGCTTCAGCGTTCCGCAGAGTTCTTGCGGAAATCCCATCCATCCGCTGTGGTCAACTACGAATACTACCGAACCGAGCGCTGGGCGACTGTGACGCTCGTCACATGGTAATCGAACTGGCAGCCGACAGCCCCAAAACAGTACCAGAAAGATGAGGCAGTGAAAAGCGCGGGCTAAAGGCCGGAGGGTGAGGATGAAGCCGCGTGTCTTTAGGGCCGGCCGTTTACGGGAGATGTCACATCCCGGAGGAACGGCCGGCCTTTGCCCTCGAAGCGGTTATTGTTGAGGTGGTGGACTTTGCTGGCCGGAGCCGTGATGGTTTTGCATCGAGTGCTCGTGCCTGGCCTGCATCTCGTCCCACTTTTTCTGCTGGGTCGAATCGAGGAGCCCGCGGATCTGCTCGTCGGTACTCTGGTGAATCTCCATCATCTTGGCGTGGCGATCCTGCCGGGAAAGAGAGCTGTCCTGGTGCAGGCTTTCCATCTGGGAGCGTTCGGATTCAAGCGCATCCTGCACTTTGGTTTGCTGATCGGAGGTGAGGTTCAGATGCCTGGTGAGTTCCTTGGTCCGTTCCGCGGGGTCGGGCGGACCGTGGCGCCGGCCAGCGTTTTCCTGCGAAGCCGGGGATTGCTGATCGTTAGACTGGGATGGGGATGAGCCATTCAGGGCCATCGTGAAGGGTGCGGCAATCGCGATCAGAGCGGTTGCGACTAGAAGGAGCAGGAATTGCTTCAGCATGGGGATCTCCTTAGCGAGAGAATCTAATGCATCTAAGAACGGAATTTTGACCTGGGGGTTGTGCAAGAAAGTGGGATTCAGACAATCTTTGCATAACTTTACGAAGAGCAGCTTGAGGCGGGAATTAGCGGGGATGTTTCCTATGCGAATGTGTGGTATGGAGTGCACCTGAAACCAGTTACACTCTCCGATACCTACTGCAATGCCGACTGGGTGAGCTTCACGGCGCAATAGGGATTTGCAGCCCCGCCAGCCAGTCCTGACGGGCACTTCTGGCCGCTAACGTCCCCCACCCCCAGCGTCGAGAAATAGATGTTTGTCCCGCCGTTCGACAGTTGGTTGTCGATCACGATCCCGCTGGTTCCTCCGAGAGCTTTCGGTGTGGTGACGCAAGTGGAGGTCGGCGCGCCGGTGCAGATTGGCGTGGTCAGCGAGGTTGTAATCGTCGAGCTCTCCAGGAATCCGTCGGTAGATCCCACGCCGAAGAACAGCCGGTCAGTGGTTCCGTTGTAAAACTCGGTGAGGGGCGAACACTCGTCCCCTTTCGTGGTGTTTATCTGAAAGGTGGAAGTGGGTGCGGTGCCGTTGTTCAGCACGCCGGCGGTAAAGGGAAACATGTACATCTCCGGAGGCGCTGGTGCGCCTCCATCGTTCACGAAGCCGCACGCGATCATGTGCCCGGAGGTCGTTCCGTTCAACCAGAATGCGTTATCAAACGTTCCGGCGTGTACGTTGTTCCCGGTGCAATTCCCTTGCCCGTCTGACGAACCCAGATTCACACTGTCGCTGGTGGAGAGCGTGGTGGAACTCGTGAAGTTCGCGGGAAGCTGGCTGACGGCCCCGCCGATGCCCACCACTATGCTGCATCCGGTGAAGGCGAACACCTGGTCGATGGTGGGGTTGGCGGGATCGGTGACCGCAATCGGCGGATCCACGACTCCGGTACCGGCGCCGTGCGTCGCCCAGCCGACCTCCACCTGTGCGGCGTAGGTGCCGGCGGGACTCGCCATGCTGACCGAGTATAAGTAGCCCTCGCCGTCTCCGATGAAAATCAGTCCGGCCTTATCGTCGACGATCGGAGCGGTCAACACTTTGGTGGCCTGAGTCGAGACTGTAACCGGCCAGCCCCCAGTGGTGACCAGCGCCGGCGCGCCGCCGCCGAATACTGGGGTGATCTTATAGAGCAAGCCGTTGTCGGCACCCACGTAGGCCGTATCCGCAAAGTAGTCGACCCAGGGCGAGGAATTCGAATCGGTGGCGCTGGTTTGGATGGTGAGGGTTGTCATGCAGCCCGGCGTGGTCGGCGTGGTGCAGGACGTGGGTGTTTGCGGGTGCAATACGGTTCCATCTTGAGTTGGCGGCGCCGGAATTGGATTGGGGAGCACGAGTACGTGAAAGTACGATCCGGCGGTCGTGCTTTCTATGAAGGCTACCTTCGTCCCGTCTTCCGAAAGCGTTGGTGAGGTCTTGATCTGGCCTCCCGTCTGCGTCACCGTGTTGTAGGCAAACGCCACCCAGGGCGTTCCGCTATTGCAGTCGAGAGTCCCTCCGGTGTACAGGTTGTTGATGCCGACCAGGTTGGCCTGCGTGCCGGAAGTGACGGTGAGTCCAAAGACAACGTAATCGGAGTCGCAATTGTCGTTGACCACATCGAACTGGAATTTCGCGGGATACTGATTTTGGGGAACGTATCCTTTTTCCAGCGAAACCGCCCAGTCGATCTTGATCGGATTCCGAGACTTAGGTTCCCGGTGCTCTCGGTGGCGGAAGCGATCAATAGCCACTTGCCGCATCACCATGTTGTAAACATTGCGGGGGTCGCGATCTCCCGCTGTTAGTAAATCTTCAGCTCGCGTTCCGGGCCGCAACAGGTGAGGCGAACTCCAGTCCAGCGGATACCCCAGGTGCGTTTGGGCGTCGCTGGCGTCATCTTGCGAGGTTCTATCCATCTCAGCCTGGCCCCACAGCGGAGCGCCCAGTAGGAGCAAACCAGCCGCTACCCCGAACCAACGAAATGAGTACGCCCGCATCATGTTTCTCCTCAAGAGTTCAGCATTGTGCCATTCTCATTTTCGCTCGCATTTTGGGAATCCAGGACTTACTTTCGTAACTCAACGTGCTCAACTGGATTCCCGTCTGGTGGCTGACGTGCAAGATTAATCGCTTCGTTCCAGCCGGCTCTCATCGAAGCCGACTAAGCGTTCGCCCTCATCCCATCCGATCCTTCAGACGGCAAGCAAGCCAACTCTTCCGAAAGCGGGCCGACCTCCGCCGAGCCAGCGAGAGACTGAATTTGAATCAGCGGACCGGCGGAAGCTGCTCGTGAGCGTTTCAGCATGTTCGCCGAGGGGATGCCCGTTCTCTGGAACGACTTCTCGCAATCTGCCGTGGATGGCCCGCGCATGTTGCCCTCCATGTAAGCCAAACCGGGGCAGCGGGTGCAGGTTCCCACGTGGGCGCACGTTGAGCAGGTGGGAAGATCGCGGGCGCGGATCGAACGAACCTCCTTCAGCTGCGTGGAGTTGTGCCAGATGTCGAGGAACTTCTGCCGCCGCACGTTGCCACTGGGAAGAGGGAACTGCACGCAGGGAAAAACGTCGCCGTAAGGAGAAATGTAGCAGGCGGTGTGGCCGGCGCTGCACGGGAAGCCATCCATAATGTCTTCGCCGGGCGCAGGCGGAGGCGCGCAGAATTCCTCCACGTTGCCCACCAGTTCCGGGTTATTGAAGACCTGCTTGAGATCAGACCCCGGAATTCGCAGCGCGAGAATGGATCTGTCGCCGTCCATTTTTGGCGTGATGGTGGGGTCTAACGTGTAGAGAACTTCTAACTCTTTCGCCAATGCGATTACGCCGGGCTGGTCGGAGAAATTGCCTGCCATAAGAACGTTAGCGATGGTGACCTTCAGCCCCTGCGACTTCAAGAAGCGAATCGCCCGGATGGTTTTCTTCAGCGATCCCGGCAGTTTGGTGATGGCATCGTGAACCTCCGGCCGATGGGAGTAGACGCTGATCTGTATCTGCTCGACCCCGAGCTGGCGAATTCTAGCGGCCTCTTTCTCATGGATCATCACGCCGTTGGTCTTCACCTTCACGTTGAATAACAGTTGCCGCGCGCGCTCCACGATTTCAAAAAAATCGCGGCGCATGAGGACTTCACCGCCGCTGATGGAAAGAAAGAACACGCCGGCATCGGCCAACTGTTCGAGCACGTTGACGATTTCAGCCGTCGTCATCTCGCCGTGATCTTCGTGATCTAAATAGCAATGCACGCAGCGCTCGTTGCAGCGGTAAGTTATGTCGAGGTGAACGCTGATGGGCAGGCCCAGGTTCAGCGCTTTTTGATTCATTTCGGCGAGGAGGCTCACCGGCTCACCGGAGTGGGGGAGGAGTCGATTAGCGGCTGATCCGATACGAGCAGGATTCCGTGTTGGGAGAGTTCGTCGACAAAGCGTTCGGCGCCGCGCTGCGCTCGCTCGCGATCAACGTCGAATTCCTGGCATACTTTGCCATCGATGATTTGCGAGAGCGGCGTGCGGCCGTCCGCGGCCTGCCAAATCGTAGAGGCGACTTCGTTGAGGGTGAAGAAAGTGGAATCTAGAGCCGACATCACCATCATTTCGCCGCCCAATATGCGGGCCGCGATCGCCTTGCTTCGCGCAATGTATTTTTCAGCCATCGTGATTCTCCTGGGCCGAAGTACAGCGGGCTTCGGGCTTCGGCTGACGGGCTTCGGCTTTTCGGCTTCTGGCTAATGCCCGATTTGCGGAAGCCCGAAAGCCGATTCCTAACTTTTGGCGCTAACGTATTATGTCCCACACTCGCTGGTCGGGAACGAATACTAAGCGGTGGATGGGAACCAAACTTGCAAACTCGCACGCCGACTGAAAAACCAGTTTCACCAGGTCTGGATCGTGGGCAAAAAACAGAATGTTCCTCAGCAGCCGCTGGATGGCTTCGGTGGGGCTGATCGGTTCGATGCTGTTTTCCGGACCTTTCTCGAGCAGAAAGAATGCGCTGAGGGGAGCGGAACAGTTCTCGCCGACCCGCGCCAGCTCTCCCGCAAAAGGGGTTCCGCAGGCGATATAACGATTGCCTTCGCGCCGCACGTAGGAGATTTCGTCGGTGAGCAGTGTGGCATCGGGCGGAGCGAGGCGGGAGATCGTCGTCTTGCCCGCGCCGGAGACTCCGGAAAACAGAAATGCTTTCCCGTTGCGAATCGCGCTGGCGGCGTGCACCAGGAAACCTCCTTGCTGGGCCAGGATGAGGCTGTGAACGATGCGCAAGACGGCGTCGATGGCGTAGGGATTGCAGGATTGACGGACGTAGCCGTGGCCGTTGTCCGGATTCCAGCGTGCTTGCAAATCGCCCCAGTTCAACAGCCATTCGCCGGCTTCGACCTTCACCACGAGTTCATCGTCGGCAGCGGATTCGGGCGGGTCGCACAAGTCGATGTCGAACTCGAAGGGCGAACGTGCAGAGGTCCCGACAAAACCCGCGTAGCGATTCTCGACGAGCCGGCGAAATGAGGGGTCGTCCGTGCGCAGGGCAATTGCCATTCCTCCGATCTCGATGGATACGGTTTCGTTCCCGGTGGCGGCGAGGGCAGGTGTCATGGGTGCGTTGCACCTGCTTGCATGCGCACCGCATGGAGGCGCAGGGCGAGACTGCGGACGTGGTTCCAACGGCAGAGCATTCGTGCGAGAGCCGAATGCAGCGGCGACACTCGCCGGCTTGGAACGAAACTGCGATGGCCGCGGCGAATTCCGGCCACTCGGCCCAGCAGTTCGGAAGCAGTTACGGGCAGATCGTTCTGTGGCACTGCGTCACCACGCGTGATTAAGAAAATGCAATTCTGATCTCGGTTCATTTCGACAAGGCGATGGATGAGGAAGCTGTTGTCGCGCAGAACTAACACGATGTCTCCGGGAACAAGTTCGTCATGCGCTACGTGCTGAATCGTGAGCAGATCGCCGGGCCAAACCGAGGGAAGCATGCTTGCTCCCCATGCCTTGAGGCGAACGGCGCCGCGGCTTCGAAGCGTCTCGGCCACGAGAGCAAGCTTGTGACGGTTTCGCGTCTCGGGGATGTGTACCATGTAGGGCTGCAAACTACGAAGTCATCCTTCTAAAAAAGCACTGACGCTGCGTGGCCTCGATCTTGCCGCAGGACAGCGCCATGGTCTCAAAAACCCGCTCGTGCTGGAATGCAGGATCCTGATATTGTCTTTTCGCGATGCGGGGGCTCTCGCCTGAAGTTTCGTCGTTAGTGTTCCAGTCTTGTTCAACCATAAGAATGTTTGAACCCGCACTTAGAGCCGTCGAACTGGTGGACGCACGGCTCCATACCACTTCTTTCGCCAAGCGTACAACAAGAAAACGATTAAGCCGATAGCATCGCTGGTACTCGCCGAAAATCATCCAGCACCCTGTTTTGCTGCTAGCGACCGGGCCAAACTTCAGTACCCTACCGCTGGGTACACCCCTCTGGCAGACTTAGTTGCTCAGGCTTGCAGGCGGCAGCTTTCGCCAGAGAAGCCATGAATGGTCTTGTTCAGGAGTTGCTCCGCGAGCCGCAGGCGGTCTGGCTGCAGGCCGAAAATCGGGAGGAAGTTGTGAAAACCAAATTCGCACTGGTGGTGGTTGTCTTGTTGCTTGCCACCGCTGCTGTGGCTCAATCGTCCGACGACCGCCAAACCCTGACTCAGGCTAGCCAGGCTTATTACAGCCTGCGCACGCAGGGCATGAGCACTTTCCAGTGTGAGCTAACTCCCGATTGGAATGCGTTGCTGCAAGAGCAGCGCCAACAGAATCCAGCCGGTGCCGATGCCGCGGTCAAGATCCTCAGCCAGCTTCGTTTTGTGGTTAGTTTTGCAGCAGACGACAAGGTCACCATTACTCACAACGAACTCACTGGGCAATCGCAGGAGATGAATACCGCTCTGGCTCAAATCTATGGAGGCATGGAGCAGTTGACCTCGGGTTTTTTCGACACGTGGAAGTTGTTCATGGTGAACAATCCCTTCCCCGAGGCTCAGAGCCAATATCAGTTGGACACTGTGGGAGCGCTCTATAGCCTTCATTACAAGGAAAACTTGGCCGACGCCTACACCACCATGTCCAAAGACTTCGCGATCACGCAACTGTCGGTCACTACTGCGGAGTTTCGCTCGCATATTTTTCCGAAGTTCACCAAGTCGGTGAATGGCTTGGTGCTGACTTCGTATGATGCCGACTACGATAGCGCCAAGCCCGAGGAGTCTACTCGGCTCAGCGTAAACCTGGGCTACCAATGGGTGAATGGGTTGGAGATTTTGCAGAAATTGGAATTGAAGGGCAGTTACGGAGCGACTCCGTTTGCCGTGCTCCTCAGCTTTCAGAGCTGCCAGGTGACTAAGAAGTAGCGTTCCGTTCACCATCCGCCCGAGTCGCTTGCTCGAGGTCCCGATGATGCCTATTCGTCGGGCGCCGTCTTCTGTTTCGTAGTACTCTTGGCAACGCAGCGTTGGACGCTCCCTTTCACACACGAAGCAGATTTGCGATATGACTACGACAGAGTTTCCTGATCCGGGGCCGGGCGCTGGCGTCAATTCGCAAATCGCGATCGAGCGCGCCACGCCGGCAGTCTTGCGCAACAGCAGGTTCCTGGTTGTAGTGACCATGAGCGGGGGTATCTTCGCCGCTGTCCTCGCGGTTGGCATGGCGCTCGGCATGTTTTCGCAGCTTTTTCCGCTGAGTGACCTGAACGCAGCCAGAGGGTGGAACGCCCTGAAATGGGCGCTGAGCGCGCTGGCCATGGGTTATATGTGCCCGTGGCTGTGGAATCTGGGCCGCGCCATGGCGGATTACGAGGTGCGACTAGACGGCCGGGGTGTGGAGTTCATCCTGGGCACGAAGAAGAGCCCTGCGAATCTGTTTCTATCCTGGGATCAGATCGCCACGATCAAGCACAAACGTACCGGCAACGTGCAACAGTACTGGGTTCAGGGAACGGACGGGAGCGAGGCGCGATTTTCGTCCTATACGTTTTTCCGCCCCAAGAAAGTTGCCCGTTTTATTGCTTCGCGCGCCGGGCTGGCTATCGAAAAAGCCTGATCATACGGCGCGGCTCCGCGCCAAGAACGGAACGGTGAATTCTGTCCATTCTCGGACACCAACGTCCGGTTCCGGATAAAAGACCTTCTCTTCTGACCCACGCGCTCGGCACTATCTAGCGTGTTTCTAATTACTTAGCGTACGGTGGACGACGGCATGCCAGTTGCCCCTCGACAACGGAATGGACATCGCTCGGCCCGAGTTGAAGGCGCAGAAGCGTCGCCGCCAGGCAGTCATCGCAACCGCAGTAGTTCTTGGTGTGGCCGCAGTCTCTGTCGGCGTGATGCGCTTGAAGCCTGCGGCCCCGACGGTGGAGCGGGGAACGGTGTGGACCGACACGGTGAAGCGCGGGCCGATGCTGCGGCAGGTGCGCGGACTAGGGTCGCTGGTGCCCAGCCAGGAAGCGGTGCGGCAGATTCCGGCGGAGACCGAAGCCACTGTGGTCCGCATTCGTATGCTGCCCGGTTCGCAGGTGAAGGCTGACACGATCCTGCTGGAGATGAGCAATCCGCAAACCGAGCAGGCTGCGGTAGACGCGGAGTTGCAATTGAAGGCAGCCGAGGCGGAATACCAGAGCCTGCTGGTGAAGTTGGAAAGCGACCTTATGAACCAGAAAGCCGGGGCTGCGACCGTACATGCCGATGACGCACAGGCACAGCGGCAGGCTGACACGGACAAGGCTCTGTACGAACTGGGAGTGACCGCGCAGATCACATTGGGTGCGCAAAAATATTCTGAAGCGACGCAGCAGCTTGCGTTTTATGAAGAACTGGAACGGAAACTCAAAGCGCTCCCCGGAGTTGGCTCGGTCGCTTTAAGCGACTCGCTTCCACCAGGCCCGCCAGCCCGCACCATGCCTTTTGTGGTATTGCAGGCGGAGGGTCAGCCGCCGCTGCCTGCCGAGCGAGGCATCGGTGGCGTTGTGGGATGGCGGTCCGTTACGCCAGAGTATTTCTCGGTGCTTGGAATTCCGTTGTTCCGCGGCCGCAGTTTCCAGGAGCAGGACCGTGCTGCTGGGGCCCATTCGATCATTCTCAATCAAGCCCTGGCACAGAGGCTGTTCCCCAACGAAGACGCGGTGGGCGAGACCGTGCAATTCCATGCAGACAGAGACGTCCTGTCAGCGCCGTTCACGGTGATTGGCGTGTCCGGCAATGCGCAGAACCAGGGATTGGGTGGGAATCCGGCACCCGAATACTACATGGTGCGACGTCACACGGAGAATGACGTTGTTTTCAATTATCCCGATTCTCAGCGCATCACCATGATTGTGCGAAGCGCCATTGCGCCGCTCACCGTCACGCAGGAATTGCGGGACGCCGTCAGCACGCTTGATCCAACATTGCCGGTAGGCACGGATACTTTGGGTCAAAGTGTTGCGAAACTGGCGGAGCGCCCGCGCTTTAGCGCCGCTCTACTCTCCCTGTTTGCCACGGCTGGTCTGCTCTTAACGGCGCTAGGCATTTACGGAGTCGTAGCGCTGCTGGTAAGTCAACGCACGCAGGAGATTGGTATCCGTGTAGCGCTGGGAGCAACCCCGGGCGACGTCACGCGAATGATGGTGTGGCAAACATCTTTGTGGATCGGTATCGGCGCCGCGCTGGGGATTCTCGGGTCGGTTGCGGCGGCTCGCTGGATTGGTTCTCTGCTATTTGGCATACGCGCGAACGATCCCGCAACGCTGGCCGAAGCTGCGGCCTTGCTGTTGATTGTGGCGTTGCTGGGAGCGTGGGTCCCGGCGCGACGTGCGGCCAGGATCGATCCCATGGTGGCGCTGCGATATGAATAGGGAAGGCTTCAAGAGGACTACGTGATTCAATTAAAAAACACCGAACGCAGTTACAAGACTGGCGCCGGCCAGACATGGGTTCTGCGGCGCATCAACCTGGAAATTCAGCCTAGGGAGTTCATCACCGTGATGGGGCCGTCGGGCGCGGGCAAATCGTCGCCAGTTGCGCGACGGCTGGCTGGTGGGCGATACGGCAAATCCAAATTTGGGCGCAACGACGGAGCCGAGTGACGCGGCAGTGAATCGATGAAGATCCGTTTCAGCAAACGATGCTTTTGCATTTCACTCGTGGCGGCACTGCTGCTCGCGCTAGCCGCGATGCAAGCCCAGACCCGCAGTTCGGCCGCATTGGAAATGCCGCACTCGTACAATCCGCTTAGTCCTTACATTGCCGACAATGTGCCCGAGCCTGTGCTGACCAATTCGCCGCGCCTCGATCGACTGGTTCGTGATGGAAAGTTGCTTCTATCGTTGAAAGACGCGATTGATCTTGCGCTGGAAAATAATCTGGATTTGGCTATCGCACGCTACAACTTGCCGATTGCCAATGCGGACCTGCTCCGCACCAAGGCTGGCGGCAGTTTTCTCGGCGTTAATACCGGAGTGGTGCAGGGAACTCCCGGCGGAGGAATCGGCGGCTACGGTGCGGGCGCGCCGGGAGCGGGCGCTGGAGGCACGACGGGCGGAGCCGGCGGCGCGGGTGCGGGCGCTTCAGGACTCGTGCAGTCGACCTTGGGTGGAGGAACGCCCGTGTCATCGTACGATCCGGCGCTCTCTGTAACGTCGGGCATCGAGCACTTGACGTTGCCGCAGTCCAGCAGCGTGCTCTATGACGTCCCCTCGCTGCAACTGAATACGACGACGGTAAACGCTCTCTACTCGCAGGCCTTTCCTACGGGGACTTTGATTTCTTTCGAGTTTAATAACAACCGTCAAACTACCAACAGCCCCGAAATTTTTCTGTCGCCAGCTCTGAATACATACTACCGCTTCACGTTTCAGCAACAGCTTCTTGCGGGAGTCGGTCTCGGGCCGAACCTGCGCTACTTGCGGATCGCAAAGAACAACAAGAAGATTTCCGACATCGCCTTTAAGAATCAGGTCATCGCCACAGTCACTCAAGTCGAAAATATGTATTGGGATTTGGTGAACGCCTACGAACAGGCGCGTGTGGACGAACAATCGCTCGCCTTCGCCAATCAGACTCTGGAAAATGCCCGGAAGCAATTGCAATTGGAAAGCATTCCGGAGATGGATGTGATGAAGGCTGAGGCCGAGGTTTCCAAGCGCGACCAAGATCTAACCGTGGCGCGTACGACCTTGCAGTTGCAGGAATCGCTGATGAAGAATGCGCTGACCAAGAGCCTCGACGATCCTACCCTGGGAGAAATGCCCGTCGTGCCCACCGATCGCATGCAGACGACGAGCGCCGAAACTGAAACGAATGTGCCGATTCTCGATCTGATCGCCGAGGGTCTGCGGAATCGCCCAGAACTGCTGGAGACGGACATTGATCTGGCCAACCGGCAGATCAGTCGAAGAGCGGAGCGTAATGCCCTTCTGCCCACGCTTTCCCTCGTAGGTTTCTATGGCGGCAGTGGTCTCGCTGGAACCCCTTGCAACCCAATGCTTCCCACGTGTGTTTCGTCCACTGCCCCGACCGATCTGGCGGGCGGCTGGCAAAACACTTTCAACGATTCCTCGCCGGATTATTTTGTAGGACTCAACCTGAACATTCCGTTTCGCAACCGCGTGGCCAAGGCAGACCAATATCGTTCCGAGTTGGAGTACCGGCAGGCCAGTCTGCGCAAAGAGCAACTGAAAAAGCAGATTCGCATCGAGGTGCGCAACGCGCAGTATGCGCTGGAGCAGTCGCGCGCCCGGGTTGAATCAGCCCGCAAGGCCAGAGACTTGGCGGAACGCACCTTCGAGATCACAAAAAAAGAGCAGGAGTTGGGCTCGGGTTCCAGTTACCAGACCCTGGCGGCGCAGCGCGATCTTTCCGTCGCCGAACTCGACCTGGTTACGGCCATGACGACCTACCAAAAAGCCAGAGTAGAACTTGATCGCGCGACCGGGGCGACTTTGGAACATAATGGAGTGCTGATTGAGGATGCCGTCACCGGGACAGTCGCCTCCTCTCCATAGCTCATGCCAACTTCGGCCAAGCCGCAAGAGTTAAGCTCCGCGTCGCAGTTTTCCCGTCCCGCCGAGAACCACCAGGCGCGCATTCTCGCCGCCGACGATCAACCACACATCTTGGAGGCTCTGCAACTTCTGCTGCAACCCCAGGGATACCGGTTGGATAACGTCAAGTCTCCCGCCGAGGTCCGCGAGGCGTTGGCAACGAATTCTTACGATGCGCTGCTGGTCGATCTCAACTACACGCGGGATACCACTTCGGGCCGGGAAGGCTTGGATCTGCTCTCGGAAATCGTTGCACTCGACGGCAATCTGCCGGTCATCGTGATGACCGCATGGGGCAATGTCGAACTGGCGGTGGAAGCCATGCGGCGCGGCGCGCGAGACTTTATCCAAAAGCCCTGGGAGAACGATCGACTGCTCGCTATTTTGCGGACGCAAGTGGAATTGCATCATGCCCTGCAGCGCGCCGAGCGGCTCGCCGCGGAGAACCGGCTGCTCCAGGTGCAAGGGCGACCGGAGTTCATCGCTTCGGCGGCGTCCATGCAACCTGTTTTGGAAGCGATTGCGAGGGTCGGCCCTTCCGACGCGAATGTGCTGATTACCGGCGAACACGGCAGCGGCAAAGAAGTGGTAGCGCAAACCCTGCATGCTCTTTCGTTGCGTGCTGCTCGCTCGATGGTTGCGGTAAATACCGGCGCGCTGGCGGAAGGACTATTCGAAAGCGAACTCTTCGGCCACGTGAAGGGCGCATTCACCGACGCGCGAACGGATCGCATCGGGCGCTTCGAACTGGCCGACGGGGGCACAATTTTTCTGGACGAAATCGGAAATGTTCCCATACGGCAACAGGCGAAATTACTGCGCGCGCTCGAATCGGGCGAGATCGAGCGGCTGGGATCATCGCGTTCGAGGAAGATCGACGTGCGCGTGATATCGGCCACTAACATCGATCTTCAGGGCGCGTGCGCTGCGGGCCAGTTCCGCGAAGATCTGCTTTTTCGGCTCAACACGGTCGAGATTCATGTGCCGCCGCTGCGCGAGCGCCGTGAAGATATTCCGACGCTGGCGATTCATTTTCTCCGCCGCTACGCATCGCGCTATCGCCGCGAAGTCACGGGATTCGATAATTCTGCACTAAACGTGATGGCGCAGTATGCGTGGCCGGGCAACGTTCGCGAACTCGAACACACGCTGGAGCGCGCCGTGCTGATGTGCCGGGGACGCGAGATTCAACCCGCAGATCTCGGCCTGAACCTGCAGCGTCCGCAGGCACAGAATCTCGAAGAGCTTAGCCTCGAGGCGGTAGAGGCGATCCTGATCAAGAAGGCTCTGCAACGTTTTCAAGGAAACATAAGCCAGGCTGCCGAAGCTCTGGGACTCAGCCGCGGAGCGCTCTACCGACGCATGGAGAAGTATGGCCTCTAGTCTGCAGATCAGCGGCAAGGCCGAAGCACGAAAGATTCCTCGCAAGCGCGCCCGCCTTCACTATGAGCATCGCATCAGGCTCTACTCGTTGCTGGTGGCATTGCCCGGAATTGTGGTCAGCGGCATTCTGATCTGGCGCCAGCCCTGGTCTGTGGATGCGAGGTTGGCGGTCCTGATCATAGAGCTATTTGCCTGGTGGTTGCTTTCGCTCGCATTGCGCGAACAAACAGTCCGCCCGTTGCAGACCCTGGCCAACGTGGTTGCGGCCCTGCGCGAGGAAGACTATTCCTTTCGAGCCCGAGGAGCCATTGCCGACGATGCCTTGGGCGAGCTTTCGCTGGAAGTGAATGCGTTGGCCGATCTGCTCGCCGATCAACGCATCGGCGCCATCGAAGCAACAGCGCTGCTGCGCCGAGTGGTGGAAGAAATCGATGCTCCCTTGTTCGCATTCGATCCCGACGGGGTGCTTCAACTCGTAAATCCCGCGGGCGAAAAACTTCTTCAGCAAGCCGCAGGTCGTTTGCTCGGACGTACTGCCGATGAGATCGGGCTGGCCGAGTGCCTCACTGTCACGAGCGAAGCCCTCGTGGCATTGCCCCCCAACACTTCCAGCGCCCGCTGGTTGGTGCGGCAAAGCAAGTTCCGCGAAAAAGGCGTGCCGCACACTCTGGTTGTCTTGTCGGACGTAAGCCGCGCTCTCCGTGAGGAAGAGCGCAGCGCGTGGCAGCGTTTGATCCGCGTCCTCGGGCACGAACTTAACAACTCGCTGGCTCCGATCAAATCGATTGCCGGCAGCCTGCTCGCCTCGGGGAGACTCAACTGACTTCTGAACAGCGGCGCGACTTTGAACGAGGACTGGCCATCATCGAAGATCGCACTGCATCGCTCAATCGGTTTCTGCAGACTTACCGGCAGTTGGCGCAGATGCCGCCTCCAGTAATTAAGAAAGTCGCGCTGCCGCCCATTGTTGAGCGCGTCGTTTTTCTCGAAACTCGAATGGGAGTGGCAATCTCTCGCGGACCGGACGTGACGCTCATGGTGGACTCCGACCAGATCGAGCAGATGCTGATTAATCTCGTCCGCAACGCCGTTGAAGCAGCGCTCGAGCCGAAAGAGGTTGAGGAGGGCCGGCAGCCGCAGGTAACGTTGAGCTGGGCGGTGGAAGATGAGAGCGTCGAAATCACGATCGACGATAACGGGCTCGGGCTTCTGAATCCAAGCAACGCTTTTGTGCCGTTTTATACGACCAAACCCTCGGGAAGCGGGATTGGATTGGCGCTCTCGCGGCAAAT
The DNA here is from genome assembly GCA_963832755.1 of uncultured Acidobacteriaceae bacterium. GTDB lineage: Bacteria > Acidobacteriota > Terriglobia > Terriglobales > Acidobacteriaceae > Sulfotelmatobacter. The sequence goes on from CAWHVM010000002.1 coordinate 1,052,564, forward strand.
CGTCGAGGCGCACGGCGGCTCGATTGAGCTGGCGAACCTGAATGGAAAAAGAGGTTGCCGCGTGCGAGTGAGACTGCCGTGCGGCTAAAGCACGAGTAATCCATCTCTCGCAGGGTACCAACTGGACAATCCAGCCAGCGCTGCGAGCGGTCTAGGCGTTATAGTGTCTGCGAGAGATCTAACTCCCACCAAGGCATGAGAAGGGAAGAACCGGGATGAACCGAGTTGCAAGGTTAGCATGTCTAGCAGTTTTATCTGCCATCGGTACAGGCATCGTCTCGAACGCACAGGCGCAGGGCAGGACGCCAGACGCCGCCACCATCGCCCGCCGCAACGCCACCGAAAAAGAACTCGAATCCATCGCCATCATCGAACGCAAAGTGATGGTGCCCATGCACGACGGCAAGCGCATGCAGGCCGATATCTACCGCCCCAAGGATGAGTCGAAAAAATATCCCATCATCTTCGTCCGCACGCCCTACAACTTCAACTACTGGGATGTAGAGTTGAGCGCGCCCCGCGATATGTCGACGGAGTTGGAAGCGGTGAAGCGTGGCTACGCTTACATCGAGATGAACGAGCGCGGTCGCTACTTTTCCGAAGGCGACTATGACATTCTCGGCCCGCCGCTCACGGATTCCGACGATGCGCTCGATTGGATGGGCGCGCTGCCCTGGTCGGCCGATAAGGTCGGCCTTATCGGCTGCTCCTCTACGGCAGAGTGGCAGTTGGCCGTGGCCGCGCGCGGCAACAAGGCTCTCGCGTCCTTTATTCCGGAGAGCTTCGGCGCCGGCGTCGGCCGCGTCGGCCCCTACTACGAGCAGGGTAACTGGTTCCGCGGCGGCGCCGTGCAAATGCTTTTCGGCGTCTGGCTCTACGACTACGGCCTTCAAAGCAACGACGGCCGCCCCAACTTTCCGCCGGGCATGTCGCAGGAAGCGCTGGCCACAGCCGCCAAGTCCTACGATCTCTCCGCGCGTCCGCCCACCGTTGACTGGGGCAAAGCCCTACAGCACCTGCCGGTGAAAGACATGCTCGCCGCCGTCGGCAGTCCGCACGGCATCTTTGCCGACACCACGCCTTCGGGCAAGCCTGGCCTGATCGAGCGCACTCCCAACGATCCCGCTTGGTATCAGGGTGGGCTGTGGAACGACAGCATGCGCATCAATATCCCCGGCCTCTGGCTTATGACCTGGTATGACGTAAGCGTCGCGCCCAACCTTGCCGCTTATAACTACGTCCGCAAAACGGCCAGCCCAGCCGTCGCCAACGAGCAGTACACCATCATCGCGCCGGTAGCGCACTGCAGTTACAAGCGCGCCGCGGAGCACACCATGGTGGGCGAGCGCGACATGGGAGACGCGCGCCTCGATTACGATGCCTTCACCTACGGCTGGTTTGACCACTTCCTCAAAGGCGAGGACAACGGCCTGCTCGCCAAGACGCCAAAGGTCCGCTATTACACCATGGGCAGCAATCGGTGGCAGTCCTCTGATACCTGGCCGCCGGAAGGTGCAAAGCCCGTTACGTATTACTTGGCCAGCGCTGGCCACGCCAATTCCATCAACGGAGATGGCGCTCTGCTCGCCGCGCCGGAAAAGAAGGACGATGCCGACAAATTTGTTTACGATCCCATGAATCCCGTCCCCACCCGCGGCGGAGGGTTCTGTTGCATGGGCGCCGATTACAAGCCGGGCGCGATCGACCAGCGCGGCCTGGAAGCGCGCGACGACGTTCTCGTCTACAGCACCGGACCGCTCAAGGAAGGCATTGAGGTCAGCGGCCCCATCGATGTCACCCTCTACGTGTCGAGCGACGCCAAGGATACCGACTTCACTGTGAAACTCATCGAGGTGCTGCCCGACGGCACCGCCTATAACATCGAAGAAAATATCCAGCGTGCCCGCTACCGCGAGGGATACGACAAGCCTCCGGCGTGGATGGAGAAAGGCAAGGTTTACAAGGTCCAGTTCCAGCCAATGCAAACCAGCGACTACTTCGCCGCCGGACATCAGTTGCGAATCGAGGTCAGCAGCAGCAACTTCCCGCGCTTCGACCGCAACCTTAACACCGGCGGAGATAACTACAACGAGTCGCAAGGCGTGGTGGCGCACAATGCAGTCCACCACTCGGCGCAGTATCCCTCCAGCATCACGCTGAGCGTGGTGAAAAAGTAACGTAGAGGAGGAGATGACATCGGGTAGTGGTGTAGTTTGACATTCACAGAGCTGGCGCTCGGCTCCGGCCTGTGGGAGACTGTGAGTATGGCAATCAAGAAGTATTTGATGGTTCCGTGTCCCAAGTGTCATGCGAAGCCGGGTGAACCCTGCAAGATGCTTAGCAACTGCGTTAAGACAGCACCGGGAGCGTGGGTCTCAACGAAGGCGTGCCACGATGAACGAATAGCTCTATCCAAAGAGGATGTAACCCAAGCCGCTGACCGGATCGTGAGAGAAGTGACCGAAGATTAGGCTTTCAGCGCCTTCGGTATTTCCCAGTCTTTCGGATCATCAAAAAGGGTTGACTCAAACTGCACCGCTACCTGACATCGAGTACAGTTCCCGGTTTTTTGTCTTTCTGCTAGCCTCTTGTATTCATCCATCGCGAGCAAACTTAGTCTCTTCGGAGTTTCCCATGAACGAAGCAGCAGCCTCAACTTTGCGCCTGCTCGATGAAGCGCTGGCGCGTTACGTTCGCCCGGACACATTTCCCCTGGCCATCCGCATGCTCAAGCCGGGGGAAGCGATTCCGGAAGGCGTGAAGGTTCCAAGCAAGGCCATGGGCGAGCAATGGATCGTGTGCCAGTCGATTGGGGTCGCCCGGCGCTACGGCTGGGGCATCGCCGTGGGCAAAGACGACGTCATCTGCCCGCTGGCGGCCATCGCCTTTGGGTTCCGCAAGCCTAATGAGGAGTATTTGAAAGGCTCGGTTGCCGTCGGAATGTACTGCAAAGACGAACCAGCCGCCGCGAACATGGAAGCCAACACCTGGAGATTCGAGCCGGGCAAATACGACTACGTTTGTGTCGCGCCGCTGAACCGGGCCAGCTTCGAGCCTCATGTGGTTGCCGTGTACGCCAATAGCGCGCAGGTGCTGCGGCTGGTGCATGCCTCGCTCTACAAGCGCGGCGGGCGGGTGACTTCGACCAGCGGCGGACGCCTCGATTGCGCCGAGATCATCATCCAGACCCTGACCGCGAACGAGCCCAAGGTCATTCTCCCTTGCAATGGCGATCGCGTCTTCGGCATGGCCCAGGATAACGAGATGGCCTTCGCCTTCCCCTGGGCGTATGCGCAGGAAATCATCGAAGGGCTGGAAGGTACGCACAAGGGTGGCACGCGTTATCCAGTCACGGTTGCGATGCGCGACACCGTGACCATGCCCAAGTCATATCAGACCCTAATGAAGATGTTGGTAGATCGCGAGGCAGCCGCCGACAAGAGAGGTTAGGACCGGTCCCCTCACGCCTGGTGAGAAGACACACGTGCTTGAAAGGATGGAGCCGACGATCGGACTTGAACCGATGACCTGTCGATTACGAATCGACTGCTCTACCAACTGAGCTACGTCGGCCCGCTGGTTGGACTGCTCCAGTTTATCAAATTGCTGCCAACGCAACTGCGGAATGCAGGCTGTCTCCAGAAGAGAATCGCTCAGGATCAGCTCGTTCTACGCGGCGCGAGCACCAACCATGGTCTCGTATTCGTGCTCGGATTCGCCCGGCAGCAGCACCCACATCGTGTACACGCCCACGGCCGTTCCAATTGGAATATTGATAAACAGCACCAGGAAAGCCAGGACCAGCGCCAGGGTGCGGGCCCACGGTTCACAGTGCGTCAACCCCCAGCCCGCGGTGAATCCCAACGCCGATCCCCCGAGCACAATGATCGCAACCACACTCAATAGCGGACGCAAAAAAGACGGCGCTCCGGCCGCGCCGCCGGGGGCGAGCAGCGTGTTGGCGACAATGTACAAAACCACCCCGATGATTGAATTGAACGCCGAGATGGCAAACCAGAAAATTCCCAGCAAATGAAGGTGCTTTTGCACGCGTCCGGGGCGCTGCGGCATCGTCATCACAGGTCCGACGATTTGTTTGCCGCACTTGCTGCAAAACGCCTGGCCGGGGTGCACTGCCGCGCCACATCCATCACAGAACATGATTTCCTCCCGCTCCGATTCGCAAACCGGGCCCGTTGCGGCAACTCCCCGCGCAACGGTGATGCTCAACAAATGATACCCAACAGATGATACGCAAACCGCTCGCAAGAGTTCAGTAGAGGTGTTGATCGTGCGCTCTGAGCAATAATTTCGTCAGGATTGGTTCGATCACAAACGAAAAGGCCACCCGGCAACAGGGTGACCTTTTCTTTTCAAGGGAGAATAGTTCCAACGGAGGCTTAGATTTCCGTCAAAACTTTCTTGCACAAAATCTTATGAGCGGAAAAAGGGGGGTGTCAAGCAATTTTTGGTAAATAAATGTCTTTAGTTTCAATAGTTTACAGAATCAATCAACATGCATTCAAATTGTCCCAATTTGAGACGGAATCCTGCCAAAACCGCCTAAGCCAATATTCCTGAGGCACTTAAGAACGGTTTGAGGGTTCGGACGTTGCCGAAGGGTGAGCCGGAGACCCCTGCGCCGCGGTCTCCGCCAGGTGCAGAGAGATGAAGTCAGTTTGGTTGGCACGGCCGAAAACCGGACCGGGGAAGTAGCGCCGCAAGAGCACGCGAGCGCCGCCGAAAGCGACTCCTGCGGCCAGCGAGACTGCACCCACGATCATGCACAACAGAATAATGTTGACCAGCAGGTTGGCGATGTTGTTCTTCTTGTCGAAATACGTGTTCTCGTTCCAGGTGACGCTGGCCTCGTAGTTCACCGCACCCAGAAGCGTTTGCGCGTCGCTCTGCGAAAGCTGTCCGGCCGCGATGGCGACGATCGGCCCAGTGCGCTTGGCGAAAAACGGTCCAACGTTTTCCACGGCAGCAACGCCGGCCTGCGGTTGAGCGGCATGATGTGCCGCGTCAATGCGGCGCAAATGTTCGATAGCCAGCGCCGGCGTGGGATACTCGACCAGCATCAGCGTAGCTTCTCCGCTGGGGGTAGAGTATTGCCTGAGCAGCACTTCGGGGCTGACGCCGAAGTCCACCAAATCCGCGGGAAGAGGAGATCCGATCGCACTTAGAGCCAGCGGTCCTTCCGCGTATTTCTCGGTATTTGGAACGTAGCCGTGATGCGGTACGAAGGCGAGGATCGGAGGCAACGTGCCCGCATTTCCACCGGGCCGCGGCAGCAAACCAGCCAATTCACGCAGGCTCGCCGGCGACATGGGCGACACTTGGCTGAATACTGCTTCCACCAGAATATGTCCGCGGAAAAACAGCACGCGCGTATTGGCCGATGCGCCACGGTCGCCAATCTCTTCCGCTGCCATCTCCGGTTGCAGATAAAGGCTGAATGCCCCAAACGCTCCGGTGGCGTCGGCAAACCGCGCCGCGCGGATCTTCAATGTGCGTCCATCGTCACTCTTATAGGTAGCCGATTCGAAATCCGTGAACCCGTATTCCTTGAGCAGCGCGGCGTTCGTGGGATCTGCAACAGCCGCGTCTTTGCTGGCCTGGGCCGCTCCCTGAATCTGCCACCCGGAAAACTGCTTCGGCAGGATCGGCGGCGCAGCCGATTCCGCGCCGGGGTTGGCAGCGAAGCCCACGCCGAGGAGACAAACAGCAACGGCCAACAAGAGTAATGGCCTTGATGTGCGGACGAATAGACGGATGGGCACAGAATCCCCTTCTGTAATTAGACCACAGAGAAGGAGAAAAAGTTTCCAGGAAGCCTACTGCCCGGCGCCCTTATCCATCTTGCTGGCCACCTTCACCCCGCTCAGCCCGTTCGCATACCTGGCGATGCCGCGGTAGAGCGACTCGGCGATGCGCTGGCGGTACTCGCTGGTGGAAAGGTGCCGCTCGTCGGTGGGATTGCTGACAAAAGAAATCTCGGCCAGAATCGAGGGCATGTTCGCGCCGATCAGCACGATAAACGGAGCCTTCTTCACTCCCCGGTCGCGAATCGCCGGACTCTTCGCCGCCAGGCCGCTGTGCAGCGACTCCTGCACGTCCCCCGCAAATTCGCGCGACTCCTCGATCTTTTCCTTGAGCGCGATCTTCTTCACCAGGTCACGCAACTCGTAGATCGACTTCTCGGAAACCGCGTTCTCCCGCGCCGCCACTTCCAGCGCCTCGGGCGAAGAAGTGAAATTCAAATAGTAAGTCTCAACTCCCCGAGCGTCAGGATCATGGCTCGAATTAGCGTGGATGGAGATGAACAAATCGGCGCGCGCCTGGTTGGCGATTGCCGTTCGAGTTTCGAGCGGGATGAACGTGTCGTTCTTGCGCGTATAAACCACTTCCGCGCCCAGTCGCGTCTCCAGCAGTTTGCCCAAACGCCGGCCCACATCGAGCACCAGATCTTTTTCCTCCAGCCCGTTGGGGCCGATCGTTCCAGTATCGTGCCCTCCGTGCCCCGGATCGATCACAATCTTGCCAATCTTCAGTCCCAGCGCGCGAATCAGCGACCGGTCGCCGCCCGCCGTGGGCCTCGCCTCGTGAATGCTCAAATCGGAAGACTGGGCGGCATCCGCATCCGACGTATCTGAGTCGGTGCTGACATCGCTGTCCGCCGGCTTCTCCGCAACCGTTGCCTTCCGCGTGGATGACGATCTCTTCAACGCTGAGTTCCGTTTCGCCGCTTTGTGAGTGGAGTCGGTGCTGCCGTCATCATCAGCTTCTACAATTTTCTTTATAACCGAAGTTGCTGGCTTCTGAGCCGCAGACGTGTTCTCGGATGCAGGCGAGGCAACCTGATCACTGACGCCCGCGTCGCTTTCTTTTGCCGACGATGCGTCATCGGCCACTTCCACCGCAGTGTTCTCGGACGCGTCGTTGTCCCGGGGCTGCTTCGCCCGCCAATTCTTCCCATGAATGTCGATGATCAGCCGGTAGGGATCGGGCAATAGGAACGCGTCGTAATCGGAAAGATTGTCGACCTCAAGCACCACCCGCGTGCTGCCCGGCGCAAACTGAGCCACGCGAACTTTTTTCAGAAAGCCGTCATCCACGTCGAAGCTCTTGCCCACCAGTGTGGAGGCCAGCTTGGTATCGCGCAGATCGAAGAAAATGCGCGATGGATTGTCGATGCGCCGCGAATCAAACTTCACATCGCCTTCTACGTCAATCGCAACCCGCGTGTAGTCGGGAGTCGACCAGTGCCGGATGCCGGTCACGCGCGCCAGCCGGCCTGAGGTCGGCTCCGACGATTCGTATTTCGCTTGTCCCGAGGAAGATTTGCCGGAAGAAGACTGAGCCCTGGAAGCATACTCATCCCCGGCGTTTCTCGCGCTCTTACTGTTGCCGTTTTTTGTAGCCTGTTTTTTCCCCGCAGCTTTCTGCGCCTGCGCTTCCTGATTCAGCTCGGCAATAGCCTGCCGCGCATCGTCTCCTAACCGGTTGTGGGGATAGCGCCGCAGAAACTCCTGAAAGGTAGCGCGCGCCGCGTCGGGATTATTGAGATCGTCCTTGTAAATCTCGCCGATGGTAAACAGCCCGTCGAAGCGAAACCGGCTGCCCGGATACTCGCGTCTCAGAAACTTATACTGCCCGATCGCCTCGTTCAGAATTTTGTCGTCGTTAAACCGCCGCCCCATTTCCACGAGCGTCTCGGCGACTGCAACCACACTGGGGTCGGCCTTGGTGGAAGCCGGCGCTCCCATATAAACGTAGCGGTAGGCATTTAGCACGCGTTGATAATCGCGGCGCATGCGTTGTGCGAGAGGTCTTCCGTTCAGCGCTTCGCGCATGCGCTCGGCCGCGGCGAAATGCTCGCGCGCCCAAGCGTCAGAATGATGGGCGCGTGTGCGCGCGTGCGCTGCCAGAGCAATGGGAGCGAACGCCGCAAATACGGCGAGCGCAAGCAACGCCCTCCACAGACCACGCTGGCGCGATGAGCTTCTCAAGATAACCCGCCCGTGCCTTTGTTCCCGCTAGTTTGAACCAGCTGGTTGAACCGATACCTGGGTGCCAGAGAGACTATTAAAAGTAAAACAGATGCCACAAACCTAATCGGTGTTGCTGATGTAAAGCACGCCCCGCGCATCCCGTTGAACCGTAACCGGATCGTGCGAAGCGCCCGACTCAAAGACGGACCCCCCGTAATACAAGTTGGTAATCCGCCGGACATAGTTCTGGGTCTCAGCAAAGCGGGGAACTCCCGAACTGCGCGCAACCGCCGTCGCCCCCGCGTTGTAAGCAGCCAGGGTCAGCCTGACGTCGCCGCCATAGCTTTCCAGCAGCTGCTTTAAATGTCGAACCCCGGCGTCCACATTTTGTTCCGGATCAAAGGGGTTTTTCACCTTCAACTGCCGCGCCGTAGCCGGCATCAACTGCATCAGTCCCATCGCGCCCTTGCGCGAAACCGCATTTGGATTGAAGTTCGATTCCACCTTCACCACCGCGCGTACCAGGTTGGGGTCCACGTTATGCCGCGCGGCAGCCTGCTCGATCGCGCTGTCAATATCGGCGGACGTAGCCAAAGGGCCGCGGAAGTTCGCGGCCACAATCTTCTCGTTCGCCGACTGGCTGGAATCGTGCCCCAGATACTCATCCACTTCAGCAGCTGCCGACTGCGCCGCCCGCATTACCGTCGCATTCGGTGGAGGCACCGGCTTCCACCGCTTTTCCTTGGAACTCCAATACTTAAGCGTGCGCCGGGGAGCTTCCGATGTCTCCGTGCTGCGAGACGGAGCCGCCACAGAATCGTTGACATAGATCTTCCGTCCATGTTCGTCGCTGGCAGTGATCTTCGTGGCGACGATCTTAGTGTTAGCAGTCTTGTCGGAGGCTCCGTCGCCACCCTCACCAGCGCGGAGCAGTGGCGTGAGAGAAAGAGAGGTCGCGGCTAAGGTGCTGGCCATCAGTGCGATATGCAGGCGCTTTCGCATTACCGGGCTTATCCTCATGGCGAAGACAAAGTGAAAGACAAACTTCACCCTCGCATTTTGCTACCCGGAACCTGACGGAGAATTTCCAAACCAGAGTAGAACGATTATAGGCGCGGTGAGAGGCGGCGGCAACCTATCTGAAGGGCGTAGAACCACCAGAGTAATCTCGGTAATCGTATGAAAATAATAGACTAGATTCTCCTAGCAACATCGATTCCGCGTTACGCTCCGCCGCTCCTGCGCCCCTTCGCAACGCTTTCACCCCGACTGTGGTTCCCGCAGCTCGCCTCATTGTTTCAGATCAGCGGGCCAGTTCGTGATCAGGGTGAGCGGTTCGGTAATGGATTGCGGCAGAACGGTGTTCATCACGAATTTCTTCCCATCCGGTGAAACCGTGTAAGGTCCCTGGGGACCGCTCACGGTGGCGGCTTTGAACAGCGCGTGGGGTGTGCCCAGTTGCAGGCTGGCGCCGTTCTGGCTAACGTCCACAGCCATAATCTGCCCGTCAGTCGAAAAGAAGAAAAGTTCCTTGCCGTCCTTCCGCCAATTTGGCGTCGATCCTCCGGCGGTTGATACCTGCCAGCGGCCAGCCCCGCTGGGGAATGGCTGAATGTAAACCTCCTGGCGGCCAGTTTCATTGTTGGCATAGGCCAGCCATTTACCGTCGGGCGAGAAGGAGGGTGTGACGTTCGATGAAATTCGTGGCTACCACCGGAAACGGTTTTTGCTCGCCGGCCTTATCCGGGAACATGGGGAGCGCCCAGATATCCCAGCCGGTATTCGATTTCCGGTCGTTCCGCATGTAGGCGATGTACCGGCCATCGGGGGAGACAGAGAATGGAATTTCCGCAATACCTGGGGTTTCCAGCAGCTTCTCTTTGCTGCCTGTGCCATCGGCGTTTTGACGGTAGAAAGAGTCTTCACTGCCACTGGGCCCGTAATCGAAGACAATGGACTTTCCGTCGGGCCACCAGACGGGATCAGCGCTGTATTGCGGGCCGAAGGTGATGCGGGTTTTCGTGTGGCGGGCGAGGTCCAGCACCCAGATGTCGCCGACGCCGTTGTTTTCGAGATCAAAGGCCAACTTGCTGGCGTCGGGGGAGAGCGTGGGCCGGTAATAATCTGCGGTTTCGGGCAGCACCGGCTCACCCTGCTTGCCGGATGCGTCGTACCAGACCAGTTGAGAGCCGCCGCCCGCCGCGCCGTGCTGGTAGAGCAGTTCACCGTTTGCCGAGGCCGTCAGGACGCTTCGCCAAGTGTCGGTATTGACCGCGACATGGTCGGCCACGGGCTTGGCTTCTCCCTCCAACACCAGACTGCGCAGGTTGAAACGTTGCGCCACTAGAGTGTTGTCGCGCACGAACAAGAGAAATCCCGGGGCTGCATAGATGGCGTTCGAATCGTTGCGCAGGAGAAGCTTGCGGTCTTTATCCTTATCCTTCGAATCGAGCGCAGCCAGATAGACGCCGCTGTCTGCGCTGGTCCCGCCGTGAGCGAAGTAGAGAAAGTGGTTGCCGTCAGGAAGAAAGTCCGGCCAACGATGGGAACTTTCCTTGGCGTCCACCGTGGTCAGGGCGACGCGTGTGCCCCCAGCGGCATCGACGCGCGCCAGGCCCGAGGTGGTATTCGGCGCGAACACAATAGTGCCGGTAGTGCTCCAGGTTCCTCCGCGTCCAGCGGCAGCATCGCAAAGGGCCTGTGGAGGACCGCCGCTGGCGTCGACCTTGTTCAGCTTGCCAGCGGCGAAGAACCCTACGTAGCGGCTGTCGGCGGACCAGAACGGATACGTAGAGCCCTCAGTTCCCGACATGGGCTGCGCGACTGCGGAGTTCAGCGGCCGGATCCAAAGCACTTGCCTGCCCTCTGCGTTCTTGGCTGCGAAGGCGATTCGCAGCCCGTCCGGCGAAAGCACCGGCGGTCCGGCGCCGTTTCCGGTCAGCAGGAAGGTGGTTTTCTCCGGCGGCAGGATGTAGGAGTGAACCGAAACCTGCGGCGCATGCAGGGATTGTAAGTACGCGAGCGCGAACGCAATCGCGGCAACGGCAAGCACTCCCGCGGCGACCCACAGCAGCCACGACCGCCGCCCAGGCACAACGGCCGACGCCTGGGTTGTAGTAGCCGGCGCTTCGGCAATCGCCTGCAGCTGAAGCTTCAGATCGTGCGCGGTCTGAATGCGCTCGTCGGGATCTTTATCGAGGCACAGTCGAATCACGCGGTCCAGCCCCGGTGGCGTCTGAGGACGCAGAGTGCTGACCGAGGGCGGATCGACGGCGAGAATCTGCCCCACGATGCTGGCCTGTGTTTTCCCTTCAAACGTACGCTTGCCCGTGACCATCTCGAACAGCATCACGCCGAAAGAGAAAATGTCGGAGCGTGCGTCGGCTTCGATGCCCTGGATCTGCTCGGGCGACATGTACTGCACCGTGCCGATCACCGCGCCCGCGGTGGAAAGCGGCGTGGCCGGAGATGCAACGGGCGACGCAGCGGGCATGGTCTGCGTCAGGGCCGCAGCTAGAACGGAAGCCGAAGAGCTGCCTGTGGTTCCGGAGGCGACCGTTGCGCCCAGCGGCTTCGCCAGGCCGAAATCGAGAAGCTTGGCGCCGGACTTGGTGAGCATCACGTTGCCCGGCTTCAGGTCGCGATGCACGACTCCGGCGCGGTGGGCTTTTTCGAGAGCGTCGGCAATCTCGATGGCGATTCTCAACACTTCTTCAGAGGCGAGCGGCCCCTTCCTCAATCGGTCGGCCAGAGATTCGCCTTGCAGGAACTCCATTACCAGGTAGTCGATGGGGCCTTCGTTGCCCACATCGTGCAGCACGCAGATATGCGGATGCTGAAGCTGAGAGATGATCTTGGCTTCGCGTTCGAAGCGCGCCCGCAGCTCAATGCTGGCCACCAGTTGCGCGTTCAAAACCTTGATGGCAACCGTGCGCTCCAGGCGTGTATCGCGGGCGCGATAGACCTCGCCCATGCCACCCGCGCCGAGCGGCGATTCGATTTCGTAGGGGCCAAGTCTGGTGCCAGAGGTCAGTGCCATGCGTGGGCGCAATTATAGCCTGTGCAGCACTCGGCGCATCAAGCCTTCTCCAAAGCCAGGCTCAAGTCATCCAGCGACAACGAACGCAGCAGGTTCCGCCGCATGCCGCGTTCCACATCGGCTAACCGGTCCGAAGCGGCGGCGATCCAGTCGAAGTCTGCCGCGTCAGCCATCTTCACAAGCTGGCTCTGAATGTCAGTATTGTGAACCATCTCGGGCGTTCCCGATTGCAGAAACATCAGGTCGCGCAGCAACGAGTAAAGTGTGCGTAGCAACTGTTCCGTCTTCTCGCGTCCCTCAGCGCCGGCGCGATAGGTTTCTGTGATCTTGAAGAGCGGCGTGTGTTCGCCTCCCAGCAGCGCCGAGTTGAGAATGGCCATCGCATCGGCGCGTGCTGCGACATAAGACTCGACATCGAAGCCGCGAGCCCGCCCCAGAGCGCCTTCACTCAATCGCGCCACCAGCGCGCGCTGCGGCGGCTTCCACTCCGGACGATATTCGTCCAGGTAACGCTCTACTTCATCCACCGGCACAGCTCCAAGCGGAAACGTCATCGCTCGCGATCGAATCGTAGGAAGCAGTTCGCCCGGATTCTCCGACAGCAAAAAGATCGTAGCGAACTCCGGAGGCTCCTCCAGAACTTTCAACAAAGAATTCGCCGCCTCTTTCATGAACGCCGAATCGGTGAAGATATAAACCCGCTCCCGCGCCTCCGCCGGCCGGTAATAAATAGTCTCAATCACCCGCCGCACCTGATCGACTTTGATCATCATCTGCGGAGGATCGGGAGGAATGATCAACACATCGGGATGCGTCTGCACAAACAGCCGCGTATCTTTCTTGTCGGCCTCGCGCATACCTTCGCGCGCCTCGACTGCTTCGGCAAACCGCGCATCGAGATCGGCAGCCTGCGCGATGCGCCGGCAGTTCGCGCACTGCCCGCAGAAGTCCGGCAGCCCATCGGTCTCCGTCGGAGCCAGACAATTCAAAGCCTGCGCCAGCATGAGAGCGAGCGTGTATTTGCCCGCCCCGCGCGCGCCCGTAAGAATCACCGCATGCGGAAAGCGCTGCCGCGCCAGCATGTCGCGCAAGCGGCGGACCGTCTCGGCGTTCCCGTGAAAATCAGAAAATCCCATGGGGTTTAGCTTTAGATTTCGTTGGCAGCACCAACACCGAGGGTGCCCCATCCTTGCGTTCTTTGCAAGGGTGGGAATCTCCGACGCCTGCAGCGAAGGCTCCTCTCAGGGCGTCTTTCCGAGCCTGAACTTCCGTTGCACAACCTCCAGAATCCTCCGATGTGTCCGCCCCGGAGTCCCGCTCGCATCTACCGCGACAACGCGTTGCGGCTCGCGCGCGGCGATCGCGCGATAGCCTTCGTGCACGCGCGCGAAGAAAGCTCGCGTCTGCTGCTCAAAGCGGTTTTCGTCAGGATGTTTCCCCGCACTCTTGTGTGAAACAGGATTCGCCCCACCCGCCGCCCGCCGGTTCCGCCGCCGCGCCCGCCCCACGCTCATTGCCGGGTCCGAATCCAGCAGGATCGTCAGATCCGGCTGCAACCCTCCACACAACAGACGGTGCAACTCCAGCACCACCGCGCTCCTCAGTTTCCGCCCGTAGCCCTGGTAAGCCTCGGTCGAATCGGTGAAGCGATCGCAAAGCACAATCTGCCCATGCTCCAGCGCGGGCTCAATCACCTCGGCAATGTGCTGCGCCCGCGACGCGAACATCAATGCCATTTCCGCCAGCGGCGCCAGCCCTTCGGTCGAGGAGTCCAGCAACACCCGCCGAATCTTCTCCCCCGTTGGAGTTCCCCCCGGCTCCCGCGTCTCCACCACCTTGTGTCCAGCCGCGCGCAGCACGGTCGCCAGCTTGTGCATCTGCGTGCTCTTGCCGGTCCCGTCCAGCCCTTCAAAGGTGATAAATTTTCCGCGCCGCGCCATCTTGGGGATGATACCAGCCCCAATGATCGGCGCCCATTCTTCCCACGCACGTGCGGCAAATCAATATTGACAGCGACCTGCATTTTGCTAGACTGCAGCCATGGAAGTTCATTTCACGCCAGAACAGGAAGCGCAGCTTTCAGAAATTGCCCGCCAGACCGGCACGGACACCGAACGCGTGGTAAAGGAGGCTGCCCTGCGCCTGCTGAAACAGGACGAACACTTTCGGGCTGCCGTGCGCAAAGGTCTTGAACAGGCGGACCGCGGCCAATTTGTCGAGGAGCGGGAAATGGACGCACGCATTGACCGTATGCTGAAGTCTTAATGCGTATCCGCTGGACTCCCGCCGCGGCGGACGACCTCCAAAACATTTTTGACTATCTCAGCGAAACCAACCCCAATCTCGCGCGCTCCACGGTCGTCGAAATTCGGAAAGCGGTTCGCTCTTTGAAGCGTCTTCCGCATCCCTGAAGGCCCGGCCGTGAGCCGGGCACTCGCGAACTGCTCCACACCCGCCTGCCTCACATTGTGGCCTATCGGGTGAAAGAAGACGCGGTGGAAGTGCTGCGCATCTGGCATCCTGCCCAAGACCGCTCGTAGCATAGAACAACGGGGCAGGCAAAGCCGCCCCGCAAGAAACCGACCACTGACCACTGCCTTACGTTCCCTCGCTCCACCCCGCCAAATACTCCTCCTGCTCCGGAGTCAGCCGGTCGATCTTGATCCCCATCGACTCCAGCTTCAGCTTGGCCACGCGCTTGTCGAGTTCGTCGGGAACGCGGTAGACCCGTTTCTCCAGCGTCTTGAAATTCTTCACCATGTACTCGACCGACAGCGCCTGATCGGCAAAGCTCATGTCCATTACCGACGCGGGATGTCCCTCGGCCGCCGACAGATTGATCAGCCGTCCTTCGCCCAGCAGATTGATCTTGCGCCCGTCTTTCAGCGAGTATTCGTCGACGAAAGTGCGCGTGGTGCGCTTCGACGACGACAGCTTCTCGAGCGCCGGAATATCGATCTCCACATTAAAGTGCCCGGAGTTCGAAATGATCGCGCCGTCTTTCATCAGCTCGAAGTGCTCCTTGGTCAGCACGCTCTTGTTGCCGGTGACGGTGCAGAACACGTCGCCAAGCTTCGCCGCCTCGGTCATGGACATCACACGGAAGCCATCCATCACGGCTTCGAGCGCCTTGGTTGGATCGACTTCGGTGATGATCACTTCGGCGCCGTTGCCGCGCGCGCGGCTCGCCAGCCCGCGCCCGCACCAGCCGTAGCCCGCCACAACGAACTTCGACCCGGCCAGCAGAAAGTTGGTGGCTCGGATGATGCCGTCGATGGTCGACTGCCCTGTGCCGTAGCGGTTATCAAAAAGATGCTTGGTGTCAGCGTCATTCACGGCCACGATGGGAAACTTGAGCACGCCTTCCTTGGCCATCGCGCGCAGCCGAATCACGCCGGTGGTCGTCTCTTCCGTTCCGCCGATCACGCCCTCGAGAGCGTCGGTGCGCTTGGTGTGCAGAATCGTCACCAAGTCCGCGCCATCGTCCATGGTGATGTGCGGCTTGTGATCGATCGCCGAAAGAATGTGCTGGTAATAAGTGTCGTTGTCCTCGCCCTTGATGGCAAAAACCGGAATGCCCTGATCGCGCACCAGGCTGGCCGAAACATCGTCCTGCGTGGAGAGCGGATTCGAGGCGCACAGCACCACGTCGGCGCCGCCGTCGCGCAGGCAAATGGCCAGGTTCGCCGTCTCCGCCGTAACGTGCAGGCAGGCCGAGATGCGAATCCCCTTCAACGACTGGTTCTTGATGAACTCTTTGCGAATAATCTGCAGCACCTTCATGGATTGGTTCGCCCACTCGATGCGCTTCTTGCCCAGTTCGGCCAGTTCCAGGCTCTTGATATCGGTATTAATCTGTGCTGCTGTCGACATACGCCTCCTGTGGCGCTTGCACTGCGAAGGTTGTTTTGGTTACCTGGTTACTTTGTGTTGATCCGAGAGATGAGTTGGTTGCCTAGCAAAGTCAGAATACACGACTCCGCAGAAAATTCAGCATGCCCAATCGCCCCTTTAGGGAGTGGCACCTTCGGCCCATCCAGAGTTTCACCTTGGTGAGTCCGCGCCCACCAACACCGTGTCATCCCGAGCGAAGCGAGGGATCTTGGTTCTTGCCTGTAGCGACGGGCTGCAGGCGCGCCGGCAAAGCCCAAGATCCCTCGCGTTGCTCGGGATGACAATCCTGATAGGGCCGTCCGGCTACTTGTCCGGCTACTTGCGCGCAGCGTGCGCCGGCTCGCGCACACCCGCATCGCTAGCCAACTTTGCTGCCTTGTCCGTCAACTCCCAAGTGAAATCCGGATCGTTGCGGCCAAAGTGCCCGTAGGCCGCCGTCTTCTTATAGATCGGCCGGCGCAGATCGAGCGACTCGATGATGCCGCGCGGCGTCAGCTTGAAGTGAGCCCGAATCAAATCCGGAATAATCGCGGGATCAACTTTCTCGGTGCCAAAAGTATCCACGCGCACGCTGACGGGATCAGCCACGCCAATGGCATAGGCCAGTTGCACTTCGCAACGGTCCGCCAGCTTCGCGGCGACAATGTTCTTGGCAATGTGCCGCGCCATGTAAGCCGCCGAGCGATCGACCTTGGTCGGATCCTTGCCGCTGAAAGCGCCGCCGCCGTGGCGGCCCATACCGCCGTAAGTGTCGACAATAATCTTGCGGCCGGTGAGGCCGGTGTCGCCCATGGGTCCGCCAATCACAAACCGTCCCGTGGGATTGATGTGGTACTTGGTGTACTCGTCCAGCAGATGCGCCGGAATCACCGCCTGAATCACGTGCTTGAGAATCGACGAGCGCAATTCTTCATTGCCCACAGTCTCCGCGTGCTGCGTGGAAATCACCACCGCATCCACCCGCAGCACTTTGCCCTGAGCATCGTATTCAACTGTGACTTGGGATTTTCCATCGGGACGAAGGAAGGGAAGCGTTCCATTCTTGCGCACCTGCGCCAGCCGCTGGGTCAACTTGTGCGCCAACGAAATAGGAGTAGGCATCAACTCAGGCGTCTCATCGCAGGCGTAGCCGAACATTTGTCCTTGGTCGCCGGCGCCGCCGGTGTCTACGCCCATGGCGATGTCGCCGGATTGTTTGTTGATGCTGGAGATGACGGCGCAGGTGTTGCAGTCGAAGCCGTAGACAGCGTTGTCGTATCCGATGGCGCCGACGGTGCCGCGGACTACGTTCTGGAAATCGACGTAGGCCTTGGTGGTAATTTCTCCGGCGATGACTACGAGGCCGGTGGCGGTGAGAGTTTCGCAGGCTACGCGGCTGGAGGTGTCTTCGGCGAGGCAGGCGTCGAGGATGGCGTCAGAAATCTGGTCGGCGATCTTATCGGGATGGCCTTCGGTGACGGATTCGGAAGTAAATAAAATGCGATTTTTTGAGGACAAAATTTGTTCTCCTTAGAAAGCTGCTTTGGACCTTCAGTGTGGCGAGACCTGCGGACCCTTCGGCGCGCTGCGCTTGCTCAGGGCAGGCTCCTTCGGCTTCGCTCAGGGCAAGCTCGGCACGCGGTCGCAACGATATTGACACGGTAGAGACAACCCTGAAAGGCTAACAGACCGCCCCCGGTCGCGCAATGATTTTGGCCCTAAGTGCCGGAGGGTGAATTCAATTGCGGAATTGGGATGGTGGATGGGGGATTGGAGCGGCGAGCGGCACACATGGCGTCGGAGTCTTTGATTGGCTTGCAGGGAGTTCCGCCCAGTGCCTGCAAAGTGAGCAGGAACAAGGACGGAGGCGGTGAAAAAAACATTGACAATAAAAGTTGTCAAGGTTAGCATCTCCTCGTGCTCGACATCCAAGTCATCGATGATCCGGCAGCGGCGACGTTGGCTTTGGAGCCCATGCGGAGTCGACTCCTCTCCGAACTAGCCGTGCCCGCCTCAGCGGCGACGTTGGCCACGCGGGTTGGCCTGGCTCGGCAGAAAATCAACTACCATCTGCACGCGCTGGAAGCGCACGGACTGGTGCGGCTGGCCGAGGAACGCAAATGGGGCGGTCTGACCGAACGGCTGCTGGTGGCGACGGCCGCTTCCTACGTGGTTTCGCCGAGCGCGCTGGGTCCGGTGGCCGCTGATCCGAATCGGGAAATTGATCGGCTGTCCGCGAGCTATCTCATCGCCCTGGGCGCACGGGTCGTCCGCGAGGTGGGCGATCTGGTTCGTCGTGCGAAGGAGGCGGGCAAACGCCTGGCGACGCTGGCGGTGGATACCGAGGTTCGCTTCCGGTCGGCGACGGACCGGGCGGCTTTCAGCAACGAACTCACCGAGGCCATCACGAAACTGGTTGCGAAGTACCACGACGAATCCGCCCCCGGCGGCCGCCGGCATCGCCTGGTGGTGGTGGCGCACCCTCTGCCGCAGAAATCCGGTAGTGGTGCAGTTTGACAGGGAAGCGGGCTAAACGCGCGTTTGTTGCGTCGCAAGGAGTGCGACGCATCGCGCAGCCCGCCCAGATCCTTCACTTCGCAAAGAGCGCTCGTTCAGGATGACAAGCAACCTGCACCACTACCGTAAATCCAATCCCAAGGAGCCATTATGAGCGTAAAGAAAGAAGCTTCCGGACGCCGTTCCGTCCAGGTCGAAGTCGAGGTCCCCGGCACGCCGGAGGAAGTCTGGCAGGCCATCGCCACCGGGCCGGGTATTTCGTCCTGGTTCGTGCCGACTGAGTTTGAGGAGCGCGACGGGAAACCGGTTGCGGTGAAGTTGAACTTCGGCCCGGGCATGGAGTCGAGTTCCGTGGTGACGGCCTGGGATCCGCCGCGGAGGTTTGCCGCCGAGTCCCCTGGCTGGATGCCAGGCTCGCCGGTCATCGCGGACGAGTGGAGCGTGGAAGCGCGCGCGGGAGGCATCTGCGTGGTGCGCGTGGTGCATAGCCTCTTCGCCGATACGGACGACTGGGACAACCAGTTGGAAGGCACCGAATCGGGCTGGCCTGGCTACTTCCGCATCCTGCGGATCTATCTCACGCACTTCCGCGGACAACGCTCGGCGATGATGCAGTGGATGGCCCCCGCCGCGGGAACCGAGGCGGAGGCCTGGGAAACGCTGACTGCGGCATTGGGGCTGAAAGGCGTAAGCGCCGGGCAGCGTTGGACCACATCGGCGACCGCACCGGCGGGCGTCCCGGAACTCAGCGGCGTGGTGGAGCACGTCACGCAGAGTCCGTACAATGCCTTGCTGCGGCTCGACAAGCCGGGGCCGGGGACGGCCGCGCTTGGCGCCGTCGACTTCGGCGGCCCGATGGTTACGCTAAGCTTCTACCTCTACGGCGATCAGGCGGCCGGGACCGTCGCCCGCGAGACACCGCTCTGGCAGGCGTGGATTGAGGAACGCTTTCCGACGCCGGCGGAGACGAGCAAGAGCGAATGATCGCGTGGTCAAGGAGTGCACTCCAGTGGTTGCGCTCGCTGTTTGGTTCCCTCTCCGGTGCTCGGAGAGGGTCGGGGAGAGTGCATGATCTCTGTGACGAACTCGGGTTGCGGTCCGCAGAAAACGCGAACATGTGGTGCCAGCACCCTCTTGAGGTGAAAAGGAGATTCCGGTCTAATGGATGCATCCGCGGTTATCCGCTCGTCGCAGTCCTTCAGGAGCAGGTATGGGTCAAGATAGCTTCCTTCCGGTGGAAACGAACGCCGGGTCGCGAAGCGACCTGGTCGAACTCGGGTTCAGCCGCCGGCCGCTCGGGATTGATTTAGACATCGCTCGCGCGCTGGAGGAATTAGCTCATGCGGCGTGGTCCGTCCCTCGGGACAAGTACTACGAAGGGGGCGACCGGTATCGTTCCTTGAATCGTGTGCAGGCTGAGATTGTGGAGGGCGGGGTAAAAGTTTGGGCGAGCGAAGCGAGCACGCCTTATGTGCAGCTGAAAAAATACAACACGACCATCGGGGGCGTGCCGCGGGAGTACGCTCCGCTGCCGGTGGAGATTGCCGCTTCCATCGGCGTGCGCAAGATGATTGCGCAGCAGCTTCATTCTTTGCCGCTCTCGGCGATGGGCACGAAGTATCTGGTGAACGTGCATGTGATCAGGTTTGTGGCGACGCCGGGGCGTCCTTGCGACACCAGCCCGCCGGGCTTGCATAAAGACGGAGAGAAGTATATTGCCACGCATCTGCTGGGCCGGTGCGGCGCTCACGGCGGCGAGGTTGTCATCACCGACAATGACAAACACGAAATAGAGCGCTTCACGATGCGCGAAATGGGCGAATGTTATGTCTTCGACGATGACCGCATCTGGCATATGCTGACGCCGGTGGCGGTGCTGGAAGGCAATCAGTATGCCTACCGGGACACGCTGGCGTTCGATATGCTGCCCGAGGGCTGGGAACCGGTGAAGTGATCGGGGGCTACCGCGCTGGGCTCTTCCAATCGCTTAACGCTGGGCCAGCTGTGGCTGCTATCAGGGCTATGCCGAGGGCGATGTCGAAGACTGGGAACGTGAAGATCAGCATTCCGGCGAGAAAAAGAGGAATCACCGAGACCAGCTTGGCGTGGTGAAGCACGTAGTCGAAGACTAGAAGCATTAATCCTGCGGGGATTACTGCGAGGGCGCAATTGAGTGCGTCGCCGAAACTGAAGTGATGCCGGAGGACGAAGCGCGCGGTACCGAGGAGAAACAGCAGGACTCCGCAGGCGAGTACGATCAACGGTCCCCAGGCGATGCTGCGCGGAGTAGAGTTGCCGGGGTTCACATCGCTGTCTCTGGCTTCGAGGTGAGGAATTGAATGCCTATTTCTTTGGCCTGCCGGGCGCGGGCTGCGCCGCGGGCGAAGCGGTTGAGCTGGTTGCGGACTGAGTTTTGCTTCCGGCGGATGGCGGCGGGACCGTCGTTTCCATTACATCTTTGTGATTGCCGATCATGCTGCCGGTGTGTGAGCCGGAGCCTTTGGCGGCTGCGTCTTTGTGGCTTTTCCCATTCTGCGAGGCTGCCGCGCTTGATGCTTTCAGATTGGCCTGGGGTGGCTTGGCTGCGCTTTGCGCCAGTGCGAGAGTTGGGAGAAACGCCGCGATCAGAATCATTTTCGTAGTCATGCGGGAAGCGTAGTGCCGGGGGAAGGCGGCAGCAAGAGTTTTCGGGAGCGGGCGGTGCCTTTGGTAACTGTCCCTAGTGGTTGGTGGCTGCGGGCTGGTTTTGCGGGGCTACGTGAACTCCGGTGGCGTCGAAGATGTAGGTCTTTACTTCTCCCTCATTGCCCTGGGCTGGGATTTCCTGGCCGTTCAGCACGAAGCTGATGCCGGCGGCGTTTCCCGCCTTCACCACAATCTCGCGGCTGGCGCGGATGGAGGTTTGCGCGGGCGCGATGAGGGTTTCGTGGGCGATGGGTTTGCCATCGGCCACGAGGGCGACCCAGGTGGTTTCTTCAGCGCGGACCAGCAGGTTCAGGGTGTTGGGAGGCTTCGGCGCGGCTGCCGGGACAGCGACGTGTGTGGCCGGAGGTTTGGAGTTCGGCTCGGGTGCGTTGGCCGGGAGCTTACTGGCAAAAGCGTTGGCGGATGTTGTCGGCGATAGCACCGGTGCTGCGGCGCTCGCGTTACGCGTGAGTGTGGACGCGGGCGCAGCTTTCGCCGGAGGATTCGTGCGTGCCTGCGTCGTGGCCGCGGAGATTGGTGCGGGAGACACGGCTCCAGCCGGAAGATTTTTCCCGGGCGATGCCGACGCCACGGTTGTCGAAGTGGGGGGGGCGGAGGGTTGAGTTGTCTTTGATGCTGGAGCGGAAGCCAGCGCCGGGGATTGATTAGAAGCGGCTACGATGGGCGACGCGGCGGCCCGAGCTGGCGTGGGTTGAGCGTGACGGCGGAAATTCCAGAAGGCGAGAGCCAACGTTACCAGCACTAAAGCCAGGGCCAGCTTGCCCCATGGGATGTGGACGGAAGGCTCATGGGCGGGTTCGGCAGGATCGCCGGCGGGATATTTTTGGCGGAAGCGATCGGCGGCGGGATTGCCTGCTGAAGCGTGCGCCGTGGAATCTATGGTTGATAGAGGATCGACCCTGTGGTGGCTGCGATCATCGTCGCGCCGATCTTCATGGCGGCGGCCCTGTTTGCGGCGGTCTTCGCGGTGCAACTCGTGGACGTGATCGTCGCCGTGATCTTCATTGTTGGCGGGAAGGTTGTGGCTGGGAAGGGGCTCGGGCGGGTTGGGCTTAGCGGCGGGCGCGCGGAAATCCGGCAGGATGGACTGCTGCTGGATCTGACTTTCGCGCAAGGCGGTTAAATAATCGGCTACGGCTTCTTCTTCGTCGAGGCCGATCTGGCGGGCGTAAGCGCGGACGAAACCTTTATTGAAGACGCCGCCGGGAAGCTGATCGAAGTGTTCGTCTTCGAGGGCGCGCAGCATGCGGGTGCTGATTTTCGTGGTGTTGGAGATGGCGTCGAGTTCGAGCCCGCGCTGCTCGCGCTGTTTGCGAAGTTTTTCTCCGAAGACGCCCACGCACTGCTCCTCAAATTTCTGCCCGCACCAAGAACGCAACGCAATCATCATAGGCGAAGGTCTGGGCAGACGCCACATCTGGCCGGGCTTAGACGTTACTTATGATAGCGAGAGAAAACCAAGACTTAACCACAGGGGGCACGGGGTTACACTGGGTAAACCAAGAGGAGCGCTCGATTTAGTCCAGGTCATCCCTACGTCCCAAACCTGTTTACTGGAGCTTTTTCTCCAGCGCGACGGTGAAATTCGCCTTGCAGGTTTTGGCGGGGTCGTCGAAGGCTGCGCCTTCGCGGTCGCCTTGGGAGGCGCGGAAAAATAATCCTTCCTTGGTTCGGTCGGGCAGTCCGATGAAGCGGGCCTTGCCGTCGACGTTGGTGCCGACTTCGAGGTCGAGCTTGTGGAGGTACATGAATCCATAGGTGATGTGGACTCGGATTTTTGCGTCATAGACCGGAGTGCCGTTGGCGTCGTTGATGGTGAAATCGGCGGAGCAGGGGCCGATGCCGCCGTCGATGACGGGAACGGTTTTGGGGTCGACGGGCGTGGTGTTTTGAGCCGGCAGCGCAGGCACGGAAAGTGTCGCCAGCAGGAGAGCAGCAGAAAGGGCAAATCTCATAATCTATTAAGAATACGCCGCCGAGAAATACTCAGCCACCGATTTTCACGGATCACACGGATATCAGAGCCGGGGGAGTAAGGCCGGAACGCCTCGCTGCGCTCGTCCCCACACAAACTAGACAGCCGAAGGCGGCTGTCCCCACAGGTTTCGGCGCAGCTAAGGCTAGCATCCCATTGGCTTTAGGGGTTCTGGTTACCAAGGTTCATTGCTCCAGCGGCGGTGCAGCCATATACTTTTTTGGACTGTCACTCCGCCCAGCTGAGATCAAGGAATTCGTATGTCCGAGGCCACCGGCACACAGTTAACGCGCCAGAGCCAGGAAGTAACCATTTTTCACGACGTGGCCAAGGCGCTCACGTCGTCGCTGGACCTCGACTCCATTCTGCAGACCATCATGGAAAAAATGGCGGAGTACTTCCGCCCGGATACGTGGTCTCTGCTCATGGCGGACGAGCAGAAAGATGAACTCTACTTTGCCATCGCAGTGGGCGAGGCGGCGGAGACTCTCAAGAATATCCGATTGAAACTGGGCGAGGGCATCGCGGGCTGGGTGGCGAAGCACGGCGAAGAGGTTATTTCGACCGATGTGGAAAATGATCCGCGCTATGCCAAGCGCGTCGACGAGGCTACCCAGTGGAAGACGCGCTCAGTGATTTGCGTGCCGCTGCGCTCGCGGCTGCGCGTGCTGGGCGTGATCCAGTTGGTGAACGTGGACATGGCGCATTTCAATGAGCAGGAACTTTTCTTCCTGCGGGCGCTTTGCGACTACGCCGCCATCGCCATCGAGAACGCGCGCTGGGTGGAAAAGATCCAGGAACTCACGATCACCGACGACTGCACCGGACTCTACAATGCGCGGCATTTATATAAAACGCTGGAGACAGAGGTCTACCGCTCGTCGCGTTTCGGCTACGAGTTCAGCGTGCTGTTCATCGACATCGACCGCTTCAAGGTGGTCAACGATACTCACGGCCACCTGATCGGCAGCAAACTGCTGAAGGAAATTGGCAACCTGGTGAAAGCGCAACTGCGTTTGATTGACTATGCCTTCCGCTACGGAGGCGACGAGTTCGTGGTGTTGCTGCCGCAGACGGGTAAGGATCAGGCGCTGGTGGTGGCCAAGCGCCTGCGCGAAGCGCTGCGCGCGACAACTTTCTGCCGCGACGAAGGGATGCACTTGAGTGTGAGCGCGTCCATTGGGCTGGCGACGTATCCGCACGATGCGCGCGATGCGCATGACATCATCCGGCAGGCCGACGAGATGATGTATCTGGTGAAGAACACGACCCGCGACAATATTGGTATTGCGCAGCGGGGACTGATGAAGTAGGAGAGCAGCTTCTAGCTTTTAGCTTCTAGCTTGAAGCCCTCAGAGCATTCCGGAAAGCCGACTCACGATCCCGAGCGACAACGGCAGCGGAACATTCGCGTAAAAGTATCACTGCGCGTGCAATTCCTCGATCCCATGCTGACGGCGGACCTTGATTTTGCTCTCGTCCTTTCGGGCTTGCGCGAGATCATAAGCAAGCTGCATCCGCAACCATGTTTCCGGCGTGCTGCCAAACGCCTTTGAGAGGCGGATCGCCATCTGCGGGCTGATCCCCGACTTGCCGTGGAGGATGTTGTTGAGGGTTTGCCGGGTGACGTCAAGGACCTCCGCCCCCGCCGTCACGGAAAGGCCCAGGGGTTCAAGGCACGCGCTCCTTACGATACGTCCAGGGTGGGCGGGATTTTTCATTGGCATGGTGTTTCCCTCATTATCTAAAATTACAGATTCTCTTTGGCCTTCTGCGGCTCGGCCGGCTTCACATCCGGCTTCCACGGGTTCACGTTCGCTGGCGCGTTGGGGTTTACGCTGAAGTCCCAGAGGTAGAGGTTCATGCCCTCGTTGCCCTGAATTTCAACCAGGGCGTATTCGCCAGTTGGGAGATCGTGGGTGGGGCTCAGCTTGAACCAGCCGCCGGCTACGCGGTCGATAGTGGTGTTTACGAAATCCTGATCCTGGCTTACCTTGCCGGCGGCATTGCGTTTGAGGTCGCTGACCAGGCGCTTGCCGCTCTTTACTTTTACGCGCACGATGCGGAAGCGATTGAACGGAAGGATGGGTTGCTCCGGTTGCTGCCGTTGCTCGGGTTGCTGCGGCTGCTGGGGCTGTTGCGGCTGGGCGCGGGGAGCGTCGAGGCTGGGCTGCGACATTTGGGCTGACGCGGTTTCGCCGGGGGGCGGCTCTTTCTGGTCTTCCGGGTCGACTTTGATGTAGATGGCAGGCACGGCTACGTGAGCGTAGAGCGATGCGTGCTCGCCCTCGAGTTCTACCGTCTGCTTGGGATTGGCGATGGGGCCGAGTGGTCCGCGAAAAATGTTGTTACGGATGTTGCGGTTGATGTCACCCTCGGTCTGCTGCATTTCGACAAGCTGCGGCTGGCCCTTGAAATTATCGAGCAGGAAGACGCCGGAATCTTCCGGCAGGCGCAGGCCGGGCGCGACTTGCGGCAGATGGGACTGTTCGGCATCGCGCTCGGTGTCGGTTTCCTTGTCGATGGCAGCGGCCTCAGGAATGGCGGAGGTGGCGCGCTCTTTCTCGTATTTCTGCGTGGCTGCCCAATCCACCATCGCCGTGGGAAGTTCCTCCCATTCGTCGCGCTCGGCGCTCTGGTAACGTACGCGGTCGCCTTGCACCTCATACCGGGTGACGAGCTGATAGGAACCATCTTTAAGGATGAGCCGTTTCGCGAGATCCTGGGCTGGCGAGTGGAGAGTGAGGCCGAGCACGGCCAGGGCAATGGCTATAAGCAACAGCGCTCGGCGGAGGCTCGGTGATGTCGTGGTTGTGCTGGACATACTTCTTTCGATGCGAGCGTATTGGCTGTTGTTTATATTATCGTCGATTTGTGGTTCAAGGGTGGGTCCGTATCTGTGCGCGGTCGGGTAGGGCTGCGGGTCAATGAGCTATGGCCTGCTACCAACAGTTACAACCTTGGACTACAATTGACCGGGATTTGTGAGCGACTGAATGGCACAGGCCGCATCAAAGGCACCATCATGCGCATATTCGTAGCCTCCTCAAGAAAGAAATCCTTGAGTTACAGAATTCATAAATTGTTTCTGTTCTTTCTGCCTCTGGTGTTTTCTTCCGCGCTGGCATGGGGCGCCGATCATATGACCATCGCGTGTGTGGGCGGGAAGGTGTATCCCTCGCCGACCACTCCCGCAATCGAGGACGCCTTTTTATTGATTGAAGACGGCAAGATCGCGACAATCGCGACACAATCCGAGATCAAGTACGATCTCCCCCAGTCAGCACAGAAGCTCGACTGCAAGGGCAAAGTGGTCGTCGCCGGATTCTGGAACAGCCACGTGCACTTCGGAGCGGGATGGGAAAATGCGGGGAACACGCCGGCATCGAAGCTCGAAGCGCATATGCAGGAAATGCTGACCCGGTGGGGCGTCACCTCGGTGTGGGACTTGGGTTCGGACCCTAACAATACGATGACGATTCGCCGGAAGGTAGAGGACAGGGAGGTTCCGGGGCCGAAAATTCTGATGGCAGGCGACATCTTTCCTAAAAATGGGCACCCAGTTTATTTGCCCGCCGAAATGCAACTCCCTGAAGCTGCCAGCCCGGAACAAGCCCAACAGATGGCGCAGGAATATATGAGAATGGGCCTCGACGGCATCAAGCTGTTTACGGGAGCATACATGGGAGCGAAACCAACGATAAATATGGACACCGCGATCGTGAAAGCCGCCGTGGATGTCGCCCATGCTCAGGGGAAGCCAACTTTCGCCCATCCGCAAAATCAAACTGGAACGGACAACGCGCTGGCGGGAGGCGTCGATATATTGGCGCACACAATTCCTACCGAGGGTCAATACACGCCGGAAGAATTGGCACGCATGAAGCAGCAGCACACCGCATTGATTCCGACCTTGACGCTCTGGACGACTGTCGTTCAAGACCCAGCGGTGGCAAACCAATTGGTGCAGGCGGGAGTCCGTGAACTAAAACAGTATCTCTCCGAAGGCGGAACTATCCTGTTCGGCACCGATGTCGGTTTTCATTTCAAGTACGATACGAGCCAAGAGTTCGAGTTCATGGGGCAAGCGATGTCGTGGCGCGAGATATTGGCCTCCCTCACCACCAACCCCAGCGAATTTTTCAAGGCGACGAATAAAGGACGGATCGAGAAGGGGATGGACGCTGACCTCGTAGTGCTCGATGGTGATCCCGCCACGGATGTGCGCAACTTTTCCAAAGTGGCGTACACCATTCGCGGCGGAAAGATAATCTACTCCAGCTCTGAGAATCTCCGCGGGCACTTTTAGCCACGTTGCCTTTTACTCAGAGCCTTCCGAGAACGGGGATTGTTGTTGATAAATCACAGTCACACTTATTGACCGGGCCGGCCGGCTTCTTGATGGTTGAAGCGGGATGATTACAATCTCCGGGTATCGGCAACCGATCACCCGCCCTGGTGGGGGGCCAATCGCTGAAAAACGCGGCGAGGCGTTCATTGCAAAAGCCTTGTCTGGCACGGCCTCAGGTTGCAAAATCCTTCATCTTGACACCTGGAATTCCCCATGTTTAAGTGGGTTCGCGCGGCGCTTCGTCTGCATGCCGGGGCAATTCCGGGGACGGTCGTCCGCTTGAGAATGGAGGATTTGGTCATGTTGCCGTTACCTCGCCTTGCTCTCGGGAACCTTTCCCGCATTTGCTCGGATCGTGCCAGCCGCCGCACCATCTGGATGCGACTGGGGTTCGTGGTTATAGTCTTGTGTGCCTGTGCTGCTCCCGTGGTTGTTTGGGGCCAGGCGAAGGCTACGGAGAAAGCTGCCGCAAAGACCGCGGCAAAGGCGCCGAGCAAGTCCAGCGAGATGTTGGGGGAGTGGGCTGCGCCGGTCAATTTTTGCACTTATCCCTGCATGGTTGGGGCCAATGCTGCGGTGATGAACAATGGGAATGTGTTGTTCTATTACTACCCGGCGGCCAACACTTACAACTCGCAGGCGATGGTGCTGAATCCGATTTCAGGCGCTCTCACCAATGTCGCGTTGCCGTTCTCGGATGACATCTTCTGTTCCGGCATCACGATTCTGGAGAACGGCACTGTGATGGCGACGGGTGGAAACATCGAGGGGAAGTGTTCGCACGACGCCAGCGGATGCGGAACCGTCAACACCTTGCTGTTTAATCCCAGTACGTCCACCTGGACGGTCGGCGAGAACATGATTGACGCACGCTGGTATCCCAGCAATGTGGAACTCAACGATGGAACGGTGCTGGAGATGTCCGGCACCAACTCGACAGGTGCGTGGGTCCAAACGCAAATGGAGACGTACAGCTATGCGAGCAACTGGTGGACGGCTCTGCCCGCTTCGGCGAACTTGCCGAGCGCGGTCGCTCAAGTCTATCCCCGCCTTACGTTGTTGCCCACTGGCAAGGTGTTTTTGTCTTCACCGGCAGAGAAGACTTATCAGTTCAATCCGACCACCAATGAATGGTCGTTCGTATCCGACGTTAATTTTGGCTATCGTTACTTTGCTCCCCACGTGTTGCTGCCGAACGGAAACATCATGGTCGCCGGAGGTTCGCCGAGCAAGTTGAACGGCGGCAGCACGGCGACCAATACCGCCGAGATTATTAATATGTCCTCGCCCAAACCTACGTGGAGCTACACCAACTCCATGAACTATGCGCGCTATAACGAGAACCTGGTGCTGCTGGCGGATGGAACGGTGCTGGCGGTCGGCGGTGGCGGAGGAGGCGGACGCTATACGAACCCGGTGCTCACCGCCGAGTTGTACAATCCGACGACCGGACAGTGGAGTGTGATGGCGGCGCAGACGATTCAGCGCACCTATCACTCGACGGCTGTCCTGATTCCAGACGGGCGCGTGGTTTCAGCCGGTTCCGACAACGGCGCGCCCACGCAAGTCACCTATGAGATTTACAGCCCGCCGTATCTGTTCAACGGTGCGCGGCCGGTAATCTCATCTTCGCCGACGTCAATCACCTACGGCTCTAAGTTCAGCATCAGCACTGCGAACGCTTCAACCATCGCCAGCGTGGCTCTGGTGCGGCCGGGAGCGACCACCCATGCCGACGACTTCGACCAACGCTACGTGAACCTGAAATTCACCGTCGGCAACGGAACGCTCACGGCCACGGCTCCGGCTAACGGCAACCTGGCCCCTCCGGGCTATTACATGCTGGTGATCGTGAACACGAGCGGCGTGCCTTCGGTTATGCCGTTGCTGCAATTGAATTAGCTGCCGTCCATTTTTGAGGGGGACTCGACTCTCAGGTCGAGTCCCTTTTTCTTCGCTTTCATCAAGGCGTCTCTGGTAGCCTTCGCCATAGCGCAGGATACCGAAGAACCGACAAAAAGAATGCCGCGGTTTGTAGTATTCTCGCTTTGTCGATATCCTGTTGCGCATAACACGCCGCCGTCTACAAACCATGAACCCCAAACTCCTCTCCTCTTTCGTTGGGTTGTTTTTGCTGCTGTGGGCAGGGGCAGCGTTTAGCCAGTCTGCCGCGGCAACGGCGCCTGCCGCGCATGCTCCGCAATACTCCGTTCAGGGGACATTGGCCTCCGCGGCACCTCTGCCCCAGGGCGCCGCCGTTTCTTATGCGTCGGTGACGGAACTGAACGGGCTGCTGGCGCAGTTGGAGGCCACATCGAAGGCCACGCAGGACGACCTCACGAAACTGCGCATCGAACGCTGGAAGACCGACGGCGGCTCGAAGAGGCAGGCGCTGGGCAACGTGGATTCGATCCAGCGCAATCTGCAGAATGCGTTGCCGTCGATCATTGGCCAGTTGCGCAATGCGCCGGAAGACATGCCGACGACCTTCAAGCTCTACCGGAATCTGGACGCGCTCTACGACGTGCTGGGCAGCGTAGTGGAATCGACCGGAGCGTTCGGGCCGAAGGACGATCTGCAGGCGCTGTCAACGGATCTGAACAACTTTGAAAGCACGCGGAAGCAGATCGCCGAGCGCCTGGAAAACCTGGCGGCGTCGAAGGAGCGGGAGATTGTGCGTCTGCGTGCGGATCTGAAGACGGCGCAGGCTGCGGTTCCGGCCGCGCCGCCGAAGAAAATTGTCGTGGACGATAACGAGCCCGCGAAGAAACCGCCGGTCAAGAAAAGGCCGATAGCGAAGAAGCCGGTGGCGAAGAAGCCAGTAGCGAAGAAACCGGCGACGCCGGCCACCACCCCGGCGCAGACTCCGCCAGCACAACCTAAGCCGCAGTAGGCTGGGCTCGGGCTTCGGCTATCGGGCTTCGGGCATTTACATTCGCGTTCGTCACGCTTTCATTGTGAGATATATAGCCACGACCTCTAGACATCGGAGTTACTTTCCTAAGCTTTTGCCGAAGCCCGAAGCCCGAAGCCCGAAAGCCGAAGCCCGAAGCCCGAAGCCCGAAAGCCGAAGCCCGAAGCCCGTCCGAATCTGTTACCCTTCCTTCCGCATCCATGCAAGCTGAGAATCTGGCATGAGCCCTCACGGCAGCATTCCCGCGTTAATTTTCGGCATCGTCATCATCTGCATTGTGCTGCAGGATGCGTTTGAGACCGTGGTGCTGCCGCGGCGGGTTACGCGGCACTTCAAGCTGACGGCGTGGTTCTTGCGGCGGACCTGGATTCCGTGGAAAAAGATTGCCGGGCGCATCCGGACTCCTTCGCGGCAGCAGAGTTTTCTGGGCTACTACGGGCCGCTGTCGCTGATCATGCTGATGGTGTTCTGGGCAGTGAGCTTGATCTTTGGATTTGCGCTCCTGCAATACGGCACTGGCGGGCACGAGCAACTGGGCACCGAGGTGCTCACGTTTGACAAGATCCTCTATCACAGCGGCGAGACTTTCTTCACGCTGGGTTATGGCGACATTGTGCCGACGTCACGCACGGCCCGCCTGCTCTCGGTGCTGGAAGCGGGGATGGGCTTCGCGTTTCTGGGAGTGGTGATCGGTTACCTGCCCGTGGTGTATGGTTCGTTTTCGCGGCGCGAGATTCAGATCTCGATGCTCGACGCGCGCGCGGGTTCTCCGCCCACTGCCAGCGAGTTGCTGGTGCGGCTGGCGGGGGCTTCGGAAGATACGGCAATCGATCAAAGAGTTCTCGATGCAGTTCTGCGCGACTGGGAGCGCTGGTCGGCGGAATTGCTGGAGAGCCAGATTTCGTATCCAGTGCTGAGTTTCTTCCGTTCGCAGCACAGCAACCAGTCGTGGCTGGGAGCGCTCATGACCATGCTGGACGTGACTTCGCTGCTGCTGACCGGGATCGAGGGGATTCACTCCGGTCAAGCCAAGCTGACTTTTGCCATGGCGCGGCACGCCGCCGTGGATCTGGCGCAGGTGGTGAATGCGCACTACGATCCGCAAGCGGCGGAACGGATGGCTGACGCCGATTTCGACGCCCTGCGGGAAACCCTGGCGGCCGCTGGATTGAAATTGCGAACCGGCGACGAAGCGCGGCAAAAGTTGGATAGATTGCGGTCGATGTACGAACCTTACCTATACGGGATGGGGAAAAATTTGATGGTGTCGCTGCCGCCGTGGAGACATCCGGTGAAGATGAGAGACAACTGGCAGGCGGGGCCATGGGACCGGATGATCCAGGCCAAGGGACTGGCGGTGCTGGGGCAAAAGCCGGTGCAGTCGGCCGCGAGCGAGGATCATTTCTAGGGGATTGGGTAATTGAGTAATCTTGTAATTGGGCAATTTGAAAAACCGCCAGTCTGGGCTTTGGTCTTCAAATTACAAAATCAAATTACTCAATTACCAAATGATGTGGAGGGTGCCCATGGCGCTGTCTGGAATCTCCCGCATTGACGACTTAAACGCCGGGGTTCCAACGGCAACTCCGATAGGTCCCGGCGACCCCGACAAACAGTCCGTAGGTTTAATTCAAGATCTGCTCAGCGGGCAAGGACAGAAGAACCTGCCCAGCCTCCTGAGCCCGAATTACGGCAGCTTCGGTCTGCTGACCAGCGCGGCCGTAAAGCGTTTCCGCGTCCAGCAGTCGCTTCCGGCGGGTAGCGAGATAGACGTTCAAACCTTGCAATGCCTGGTGCGGGCGCCGGCGGCGGCGCCCATTGCGTCGCAAGGTTATCTCACGCTCGTGCTCGATTGCACTTACTGCGGCTTGGCGAAAATCTTGAGCGTAGTTGCGCAAATGGAAGGCGGCGGCAAATTCGGCGCTTTGAACTTGAACACCGACAAGGCTGGATTGTCGTTTGGGTTGATCCAGTGGGCGCAGAAGCCGGGTCGGTTGACCGAGATCCTAAGTGCGTTTTTCGCGGCCAGTGCGGCGGACTTCATCCGGATACTGGGCGGAGGCGACCCCAACGTAGCGCATGGCCTGATCGCGCACACGCAGCAGCCAGGAGGCGGCGTCGATCCCGCAACCGGTGAAACCACGGACCCGCCCTTCGATCTGGTCAACGATCCCTGGGTCAGCCGGTTCCGCGTCGCAGCGCTCTGGGCGCGGTTTCAACAGGTGCAGGTGCAGACCGCGTTGAACGACTTCCGCAATTCGTTGACGCAGGTCCAGCAGTATGCTCCGCAATTGAACTCCGAACGCGCGGTGGGTTTCATGCTGGACCTGGCCAATCAATTCGGCAACGGCGGTGCGCACAGCATTTATCTGGTGGTTTGGCGGGATGGTATGTCGATCGCCGATGCTCTGCAAGCCATGGCGAACGAATCGGTCGAACGCATTCAGGATCCGTGGAAGGCGGGAACGCAAGCCCGCCGCCAGCATTTCCTGGCGACTGATTTTCTATCTGACGATGCGTTTAGCGATCCCACGCTTGGCCAGCAAGCGCGGGCTGGCGCGTCGGCGTGACCCTGCACATCTGGTAAGATCGCGTCTTCATGAAGCATGTCGGCGAGAACGTGGTGCGCATTGAAGCCGAAGCCTTGCGCGCGCTGGCGGACCGCATTGCCGGGCCGATGGCGCCAGCCTTTCAGCGTGCCGTCGATTTGATGTTTGCCTGCTCGGGACGCGTGGTGGTCACCGGAATGGGCAAGAGCGGCTTGATCGCCCGCAAGATTGCCGCGACGTTGAGTTCGACCGGAACTCCGGCTTTGTATCTGCATCCGGTGGAGGCATTGCACGGCGATTTAGGGATGGTCGTGCGCGGAGATGTGGTGGTAGCGCTCTCGGCCTCGGGGGAAACAGAGGAAATCCTGGCACTGCTGGCGACGATCAAGCGGCTGCAGGTGCCGCTGATTGCCATGACGGGCGATGAGATTTTTGGCAAAGGCGCGGGCGAGTCGCCCGCGCCCGCGCGAGTATCGACTCTGGCTGCGGCCGCCGATGTGGCTCTGGATTGTTCGATCGCGCAGGAAGCTTGCTCGCTGGGGCTGGCGCCGACAGCTTCGACCACGACGATGCTGGCGCTGGGCGATGCGCTGGCGGTCACGCTCAGCGAGCAGCGCGGATTCAAGGAAGAAGATTTCGCCAATCTGCATCCCGGCGGTAAGCTGGGAAAAAGATTGGCGCGGGTGGAATCTCTGATGCACTCCGGCGAGGCGCTGCCGCGGGTGACTCCGCAGACGAAGATGCCAGACGTGATCTATGAAATGTCGCACAAAAAGCTGGGCGTGACGGCGGTGGTGGAAGGCGAGAAACTGGTGGGCGTAATCAGCGACGGAGACTTGCGGCGGCTGCTGGAGAAGCGCGGGAAAGATGTGCTCGATCTATCGGCAGGTGAGGCGATGACCAGGAATCCGAAGACGATTTCGGTTGGAGAGTTCGCAGCAACCGCGCTGGCGCTGATGGAAGAGAAAAAGATTACATCTTTAATGGTAGTCGACCGCGAGAAGAGGCTGGAGGGAATCGTGCACTTGCACGATCTGTGGAGCACGGAACTAGTGTAGCGCCAGCGTCCCGCCGGCTGTCGGGAGGGCGTCTCGCCCTCCCTGCCTGGGCCTGCCCCAGAGCCGCATCGACGCTGGCGCTACAATACCTGCATGTATCACTACGATCCCAATACCGCGCTGGAAGAACTAACCGAAGACGCAACCCTGCCCAACCCGGTGCATGTGCGTGACATGATGCTGCGCAAGCATCTCTCGGCCGACAAGTCGCTGGAACTGAACCGGCTGTTCCTCGAATATCAGAAGTTTTTCGGCGAGACGCAGAAACTGGGCAAAGAGATTCTGCGGCAGCTGACGGCTTAGTAGCGAGTCGCGAGTACCGAGCGGGCCAGATTCGCCTATCTGCCGGCCAGGAAGTCGATCAGTTCCTCGCGCGTGAATCCCGCTTCCCTCAAACAAGGATATGAGAGTTCCTTTCGGCAAGTCGCGATTGTGACTAGGAACCACCGCACGGCGGCGAGAACCCGGATGATAGAGGATGTAGTGGCTGCCCGAGGCGTGATCCAGAAGGAAACCGTTTTGCTCCAGAAAACGGATGACCTGGCGCGGTTTCACGGCGGGTAATTTGGGCACCGCGGATAATACGAGGGGATCGGAGTTTGTGTCAAGGGCTAGCGGGAGTAGGTGATGTCAAGCTGCCTGTGTAAATAGGTTGAGGGTGCGGGTTTTCCATTCCAGGTTGAATCTCTGGAAGATGGAGTAGAGGATGCGGTCGACACTAGCTACATTCACAAAACAAACCATGGGCCGGGTGCGGCGGCGCACTTCGACGAAGCAGCGCTCGATCACGTTGGTGGTGCGCAGCTTCTTACGCAGGTACGCGGGGAAAGCGAACACCGAAAGCAGCTCCGGCAGATCGCGCTCCAGTTGGCGCACCATGGGACCGTACTTTCCCCGCCAACGGGATCGGAAGGCGCGAAACGCGGCCTCGGCATGGGCGCGGCTTTCGGCCAGGTACATGGCTTGCGCGTCCTGCTTCACCGCGTCGAAATCGGCCTTCTTCACTTTCTCCAAAATGTTGCGCATCTTGTGGGCCCAGCAGCGCTGATGCCGCACTCGCGGATACACGGTGCGAATCGCGGCCGCCAGACCGGCACAGCCGTCGGTGACGATCAGGCCCAGCCCTTGGCCCTCCAGTCCGCGCCGATACATATCCTGCAGCAGACCTTCCCAGTCCGCCTGGCTTTCGCCCTGGCTGCGCAAAAACGCCAGCAGATGGCGGGTGCCGTCGCGCCGCACGCCGTAGGCCACCAGCATCTGCACCCGCTTGCGTCCCGCCGGTCGCCGCACCCGCAAGCTCACTCCGTCCAAAAACAAATACGCGTAGTTGTCTTCCAACCGCGCCTGGTGGAACTGGCGCACCACCTCGTCCAGATCCCGCGTCAGCTTCGACACCGTCTGCGGGCTCACCACTTCCTCGGTCACCGTGGCCACCACCCGCCCCACTTGTCGCGTCGAGAGGCCGCGCAGAAACGCCTCCCGGATCAGCAGCGATATATCTTCGGCCCGCCGCTGAAACGGTTCCAGCCCACGCGGTAGAAAACTCTTCCCCCGGGTGCGGGCCACCCGCAGCCGGATCGTCCCCAACCGAGTCACGAAATCCCGTTCGTAGTAGCCATTGCGATAGGGCTGCCGCCGGCTGCTCCGCCGCTGATACACTTCGCGCACCGCATACCGGTCCCGTTCCCGCCGCGAATCCGCTTCCAAACGCTCCTTCCACAGCCGTTTCGTCTCTCCGTACACATCCCCCCAGAAACTCTCTTTCATCTCCGCCAGAAAATGTTGGTAATGCTCCGTGATTGGGATTATCTTCGCCATGGGTGTAGGTCTCCTTTCGGAAAGGCTTTAGCTTGTGAGGCCAAAGCCAACTTACACCCTCTTCCTTTTACACAATCAAATTTACGTCACCCGGGAGTATTCCAGGTCCAAAGACGCGACCAAGGTGTTGTCGTCCGTTGGAATCGGATCTTTGTGCTTGCGCAAGCTGGCGATATAACCGGAAATGGCGTCCTTAGCCATTTCTCGAGCCTCATCTACAGTACGCCCGTAAGTGACGCAGCCCGGGAGCGCAGGAACGAGCGCTGTGTAGCCGCCCTCCGGCTCCGGTCGGAGCATGATGTTGTAACGATAACGAGCTTTAGCCATGAGACTGCAACCATTCTAACAGGGGCTGGGAGCTGGTAAAAAAAACCGCTGCTACAATAACAGATTCCCCTAAGGGATCGGCGATTGTCCTTCACTCGGGACTCGCCACCCGGTACTCGCAACCTGGTACTAGGTACTCAAAACTTATGCATCGATGGTCAGAACTCTTTATTCCCACGCTGCGCGAAGCTCCGGCAGACGCTGAGGTCGCCAGCCACAAATTCCTGGTCCGTGCTGGCTACATTCGGCAACTCATGGCCGGCATTTACTCGTATCTTTTTCTGGGCAACCGGTCCTTCAACAAGATCGTGGCCATCGTGCGCCAGGAGATGGATAAGATCGGCCAGGAGTTTCTTCTGCCGGCGCTGCATCCCCGCGAGCTATGGGAGGTCAGCGGTCGCCGGGCTTTGATGGGCGACAGCCTGTTTCGCCTGAAAGACCGCAAGGGCGCCGATCTTGTACTGGGTATGACCGAAGAAGAGGTGATGACCTCGATTGCGCTGAAGGATCTGCGCAGCTACAAGCAGTTGCCGCAGATCTGGTACCAGATCGCTCCCAAGTTTCGCGACGAGCCGCGGCCGAGGTCTGGGCTGTTGCGGGTGCGGCAGTTCATGATGAAAGACTCATATTCGTTCGACATCGACGCGGCCGCCCTTGATGTTTCCTACAAAAAGCATTACGACGCCTATTGCCGCATCTTCGACCGCTGCGGATTGAAATACATGGTGGTCGAGGCCGACTCAGGCGCGATGGGCGGCAAGGAATCGCACGAGTTCATGGTGCGCACGCCCGCGGGAGAAGATCAGATCGTAAGCTGTGACGGCTGCAACTACGCGGCAAACATGGAGAAAGCGACTTCGAAACTCGAGGCGGTGGAAGACTTGTGGCCTGAGGGCGATGGCAAGCCGCAGGAAGTACACACCCCGGGGCAGAAGACGATTGAAGATGTGGCGAAATTTCTGGGAGTCTCGCCCAAAAACAAGATCAAGACGCTGGCGCTGATGGCCGACGAGAAAGATGAGAAGACCGGCAAGACCAGGTCGAGAGCGATCGTCGTGCTGATGCGCGGCGATCATCAACTCAACGAAGCCAAACTCAACGCCGCAGTGGCCGTCGCGACGCGGCCCATGGAGGAGGGTGAGATCAAATCGCTGTTCAAATCTCCGGCGGGATACTTGGGACCTATTGGGATCGAGTGGGCGAAAGACTTGAAGAAAGACGCAGCGCTTCCTGTTCTTCTAGTCGATAAGGCTCTCGAAGGCCGCAGCAACCTGATTGCCGGCGCGAACAAAGAAGACTATCACCTGAAAAATCTAACGCCGGGAAAAGATTTTCATCCCACGGCGTACGCCGACCTGCGCGCGGTTACCGCGGGCGAAGGCTGTCCGAACTGCGGCAACGTGCTGCGAATCGATACGGCGGTCGAAGTCGGCCACATCTTCAAGCTCGGCTACCGCTATTCCGAGTCCATGGGCGCGCGCGTCCTCGACAAGAACGGAAAGGAAGTCATGCCGATCATGGGCTGCTACGGCATCGGCATCGAGCGCATCCTGACGGCGGCGGTCGAGCAGAGCAACGACGAAAACGGATTCTGGCTGCCGCCATCGATTGCGCCGTTCGAGATTGTTGTCACTCCTACGAATGTGAAGGATGCCAGCTTGCTAAATGCTGCGCATGACATTGCCGCACGCTTAGAAGCTGCCGGGTTCGATGTGATCCTCGATGACCGCAACGAGCGCCCCGGGGTCAAGTTCAAAGATGCCGACTTAGTCGGTATCCCCTTTAGAATCACGGTCGGAAACAAGGTTACCGAAGGTACTGTGGAAGTGGTTCTACGCTCGACTCGGGAAGTGCGCGATGTTACGATCACGGCGATAGTTGAATATTTTCAAGGAGTGCTGCCCGCCAAGGCCTGAAAGCTGCGCTGCAGGCTGAGCGGCGCAGTTTCGAGTCTATGGGAACCATTAAATTACTGGTTGGATTTCTCGCGATCCTCTTGGTGGTTGTGGCTGGCTTTCAAATCGTCCCGCCCATGATGGCCAATTACAGTTTTACGGACGATCTCAGGAATGTTTCCCTGATGGATAGCGGCAACTTCCAGAAGACGGAAGAAGACGTCCGCAACGACGTGATGCGCAGGGTCAAGGACCAAAACCTGCCGATCGAGCCGAAGCAGGTGACGGTGCAACGCATCAATACGCCTGGCCTGTCGGCGCTTTACATCGCGGCGGACTACTCAGTCACGGTCAACCTTCCGTTTTATTCCTTCGACATGCACTTCACCCCCGACAGCGGAAACAAGTAGAAAATCAGTGGCCAGTGAGCAGTGATCAGTGGCCAGTAAGATCGTAGCCAGACTGACCACTGACCACGGGACACTGGCCACTGTTCTTTCTGCCAGTGACATTCGTAACCTTGCCGTCGCGTTACCTTCCTCCTAAGATCGCCAACAGGGTGAGAGTTTTCTCAGGGCCGCTGCAGCCAGCAAGCCGCGCAAGCTGGCTGGGTTCCGGGAGTTTAACCAAAATCCAGATTCGGGACGTTTTCCAACAACGTCAACGGGAAGTGAGCTTAGGCGGAGGCAGTTGATGACGATGCGAGTTCGAATGGTTTTGCTGCTGACAGTGGCACTGGCGATGATGGGGCTGGCCAGTTGCGATCATTACATTTGCACCAGCGGCGCCACCTTTGGCAGTTCGAGCTGCACCGCTACAGGAAGCGGACTGGGCGGCAGCGGGACTGGCGGCAGCGCCACCGCGGCTTTTGCCTTTGCCGTAGACACAGCGGGCAACACGATCGATGGTTACACGTTGAATACGACCGCCAACACTCTGGCGGCAACTACAGGCTACACTGCGCCCGCAGTTCCGCCGAACAATGGCGGCGTAGGCATGGTGGTTGCGCAAGCGCAATATCTCTATGTCGGCTTCGGAAACATAGGCGAGATTTACGGATGGACGATTGACTCAAGCGGATTCTTGACGGCCATTAACGGCAGCCCGTTCTCTGCGCCATTCCTTGCCAATTTTGGAATAGGAGTCGGCCAGGCAAACATGATTACCAACCCCGCAGGCACCATGTTATTCATCTCCGACACGCTGCAGAGTGAAATCTACGTGTTTACGATTGGCAGTGGCGGTGTCTTAACTCTGGCCAGCGGCTCTCCGGCTGTACTTCCATCCGGCTTCCAGCCCATGAACCTGGCTGTAGATGGTTCGGGCAAATACCTCTATGCCATCAATGGTGACTTCAGCACGCACACGGGTTCAGAGATCGCAGCCTTTTCAATTGGCAGCGGAGGCACGCTCACGCCAGTGGTGGGCAGTCCGTTCGTTGGCAGTAATTATTTTATGTGGCAATTGGCGGGTGAGCCTACCGGGAAATATTTGATTGGAACCACCGGCAACAGCGCGGCGCCCGGGTATAGCGGAGTCGATGACGACCACCTGTATGTCTTCAGTATCACGCAATCGGGAGCGGACGCGGGAGCAATCGCGCCGGTAACCGGATCGCCCTTCCTCACCACGTTCTCGCCCTTTAGCATCGCGGTGCAGTCGAATGC
Source organism: uncultured Acidobacteriaceae bacterium (assembly GCA_963832755.1). Classification (GTDB taxonomy): domain Bacteria; phylum Acidobacteriota; class Terriglobia; order Terriglobales; family Acidobacteriaceae; genus Sulfotelmatobacter. The sequence goes on from CAWHVM010000002.1 coordinate 1,092,247, forward strand.
CGGCGGAAACCTGGTGTATTCCTTCAGCTTCAACGATAGCGCTACTGCATTCAACGGGGTGGAGGGCTACGAGATCACGAGCACCGGAACACTCTCGGCAGTTCAGGGATCGCCTTTTACCGGCGTGGCCGAGGGCTCCTGGGGCCAGTTCGATCAAAGCGGGGCTAACCTGCTCGTCTACGCCAGCTACGTTCCTGAAGGCACCGGCACCGTGGTTACGCAGTTGGGGCCTGACGCAGTGGGCTCCGGCGGACTTCTGACACAACCGATCTCCACGCTGACTCTGGCCACGCCGGGGTTCTGGGTGGTGACCGATCCGCAATAAGCCGGCCAGCGAGTTTCAACAGCGTCAACGAGAAGTGAAGTTTAGGCGGAGGCAGTTCATGACCATGCAAGTACGGGTTGGTTTGATCCTGATCGTAGGGCTGGCGCTGATGGGCATGGCCAGTTGCGATCATTACGTTTGCACCAGCGGCGCCACCTTCGGCAGTTCCACCTGTACCACTACAGGCGGTGGGGGCGGACTCAACGGTACTGGCACGGTTTACGCATATCTGCTTTTTGATGTTGACCCCTCGGATGGTATGGCGGCGGACACGCTGTCGCTTAGCGCGAATACCTGGGACGAGGCGTCCAGTTTTGTAGCCCCGTCGCTTCCTTCAACAGCATCTCTCGATGGTGGGACCGTAGTGGTGAATCTGACCGGTCAGACGTATTTCTACGTTGCGTTCCACAACGGCACCGTCTACGGTTATGCCGTCAACGGCGCGAGCGGTGCGCTGACCACCGTGGCGAACGGCGTGGCCGTGCTCGGCGGAACATCGATCACGGCTAACCCTGCCGGGACTTTTCTTTTTGTGAGCGATTCCGCATCCGGGGATATCTCTGTTTTCAGCATCAGCCCAACGACTGGCGACTTAACCGCCGTTGGATCGCCTTTTCCCTCGGGAATCGCCGCGGCGCAACTTGCCACCGACGGTTCGGGCAAATACCTCTATGCCACGGCCGGCACCGGGGGCGCGCAGGTTGCGGCAATGAGCATCGGGCCGACTGGCACTTTGACGCTGGTCGCGGGCAGTCCCTTCAGTTTCCCCATGGCTAAAGTTTTGGGAGAACCCTCGGGCAAGTACTTGCTGGGAATTACGGGGTCCAGTAACGACATCCACGTGTTTGACATCAATTCCGGCGTCATCGCGGAAGGGACAGGCTCGCCATTCGCCACAGCCTCTACTCCGGAAAACATGGTGCTGTCTCCGAACGGGAACTTCGTATACGCATTTGACGGAGAAGAGACTCCGATGGAGGGCTATTCTCTCGAAAATCTTTCCATGGGCGCTTTGACGGCCGTTTCGGGTTCTCCGTTTACCGGCCTGAACCTGCAAGTCGGCCAGTTCGATCAAAGCGGCCTGTACCTGTTTGGCATTTCTGAGGGATCGAACTCGGGCGAGTTCCTTCCCTACGCTGCCGACTCCAGCACAGGCATCATCTCGGTGACGACGACGAGCTACGCGCCTTTGGGAATTCCAGAAGGAAGTTTTGCCGTGAGCGACTTGAACGACGCACCGTAGTTCGCCTGACGCTGTTGACAGCTTAGAGACCCGCATGATCTGCGGGTCTCTTCTTGTTAGCGGGTGCGGCGGTACAATGGAAGATATCGCATCCTGACAGTGCGTACTCCTGAAAGCGCGGGCAGAGGGACAATCCAGGGCAATAGCGTGTCAAACCTTTTGGTGCGTCCCATCGTCTGACCATGAGGGGTTTTTTCGGCGGGCGTGCGGCTCGAAAACGTGGCTATTAAGATCAAAATCCCGAAGAGCGGAGGCAAGAGCGGTAAGCCCAGACGCGGCCTGCCCCGCGATCCCGTGATTCGTGCCGCCCTCGTCGTCTTTCTGGTGGCGGCCATCGGCGTGGGCGGATTCCTCTGCTATTTCTACATCAAGTACGACCGCATCATCGAGCAGCGCTTCCGCTCGCCGGTCTTCAGCAATTCAGCCAAAATCTATGCCCTGCCGCGAACCGTGCGCGACGGCGAAAAGATCGACGCCAAAGATATCGCCGCTTCGTTGCGCCGCGCTGGCTACGCCGATGAGGGGCACCCTGAAAAAGCCAGCCAGTCGCCGCTCGGCAGCTTTCACTTGGTCAAAGACGGCATCGAGATCACGCCCGGTCCAGAAAGCTACCACAGCCCGGAATCAGCGCACATCATCATCGAAGATGGCCAGGTCAGCCGCATCACCAGCCGCGGCAACGACCTTTTTGCCTACGAACTGGAACCGCAACTCGTAACCTCGCTGTTCGATTCCGAGCAGCGTTCCAAGCGCCAGCTCGTGAAGTACGCCGATATCCCCAAAGTAATGGTCGATGCGGTGCTCGCCATCGAGGACCGCCGTTTCTTCGAACACAGCGGAGTCAACTTTATCCGCATGTTCGAAGCCGGCTGGGTCGATTTGACCAAGCAACGGCACGAGCAAGGCGGCTCGACTATCACCATGCAACTCTCGCGCGGCTTCTTCCTCTCGCCGGAAAAAACCGTAAGGCGCAAGCTGGCCGAGATGCTGATCGCCGAAGAAATGGAACAGAAATTCAGCAAGCAGCAGATTTTCGAGTTCTACGCCAACTGGGTGAACCTGGGCCAGCGCGGATCGTTCGCCATCAGCGGCTTTGCCGAAGCCTCCCGCGCCTATTTCAACAAGGATCTGAAAGACATCTCACTGCCGGAAGCAGCGCTGCTCGCGGGCATCATCCAGGGACCGAGCCGCTTGTCTCCGTACCGCCATCCCGAGCGCGCCCTCGAGCGCCGCAACCTGGTGCTCGATTCGATGGTGGAAAACCACGCCATCACCAAGGAGCAAGCCGAGAAGGCAAAAGCCTCGCCGCTGAAACTAGCGCCCCCGAACGTGGAAGCCAGCGACGCCCCGTATTTCGTCGACATGGTGCGTGACACCCTGATCAACAAATTCAACGAACATGATCTCAACGATCAGTCGTACCGGATTTACACCACGCTCGATCCCGACCTGCAGAAGGCCGCGGCGCAGGCGGTCGAAACCGGCATCAAGCTGGTTGACGAGCAAGTCAAGCGCATGCGCACCAAGCGTGTGAAGGTGGGCAAGAAAGTAGAAACCACGGTGACGCCGGGCCCGCAAGCGCAGGTCGCACTGGTGGCGCTCGACCCGCACACCGGCGCAGTGGTGGCTCTAGTCGGCGGACGTGACTACGGCTGGAGCCAACTGAACCACGCCGTATCGAAGCGCCCCACGGGTTCCATCTTCAAGCCATTCGTCTACGCCGCCGCAATGAATACCGCTCTAGACGGCTCAGCCACGGTGATAACGCCAGCCTCCACCGTAACCGACGCCCCCACCAGCTTCGCCTACGGAGACCAGATCTACGAGCCCCGCAACTACAAAGAGGAATACCACGGCGACGTAACCCTGCGCTACGCGCTGGCCATGTCGCTGAACAACGCCACCGTGAAGGTAGCCGAAGAAGTCGGCTATGACAAAGTCGCAGACCTGGCAAAGTCGGCGGGAATCGTTTCTGTGAAGCCGACGCCAGCCATGGCGCTAGGCTCCTACGACGCTGCTCCGCTCGACATGGCGGCAGCCTACACATCCTTCGCTAACAGCGGCATGCGTATTTCCCCAATCCTGGTGAACTCGGTGCGCAACGCCCAGGGCGATGTGATCGCGAACTACAAAACCGATCAGCGCCAGGTGCTCGATCCCCGCATCGCCTACGTCATGACCAAAATGCTGGAAGGCGTAATCAACAACGGCCTGGGCTACACCGCGGTTCGCTTGCGCGGATTCGCTCTGCCCGCAGCCGGCAAAACCGGCAGTTCGCACGATGGCTGGTTCGCCGGCTACACCTCCAACTTGCTGTGCGTAGTGTGGGTGGGCTACGACGACTACAGCGATCTTCGCCTGAGCGGAGCCATGACCGCCGCGCCCATCTGGACCGAGTTCATGAAGAAGGCCTCCACGCTGCCGCAATATTCGGACATGAAAGCCTTCGCCCAACCGGCGGGAGTGGTCGACGTGCAACTAGACAAAGCCACCAACCGCCTGGCAACCCCGACCTGTCCCGACGATTACGAGGCCGCCTTCGTAACCGGCACCGAACCCCGCGAAACCTGCGATCAACCGAGCGCAGTAGCCGGATTCTTCAACCGGCTCTTCGGCGGCGGCGCAGAAAAGCCATTGCCGCCTCCCAACTCAGCCAACGCCCAAGACCCGCAAAACGACCCGCAAAAGAAGAAGGGCTTCTTCGGCAAAATCGCCGGCATCTTCAAAGACGACAAATCAACCCCGCCGCCCAAGCCGCCCGATACCACCCGGACCACCCCCCACTAAAGTACCGGGACCTAAAATTCTGCCCCGCCCGGCCAAAACTGTGTCAGAATGGCCTCGTGGGAACTGGTGGTTGTGGGGGTGTGTATGTACTGCCGGAAAGCCTGCGTGATTTTTCTTCTGATTTCTTCCACTGCTGCGCTCGCGCAAGTGTCTCATCCCGAGCAGGTGCAGATCGCGCCGCCCCTGATACGCGCCGTCGATCCGCCGGCCCCGGACGCAACCGCCGCAGCCCTCGAAAAACAAGCCGACGAACTGCGTGCCGAAAAACTCTATCTCGATGCTCTCGATTATTACCGCGCTGCGTTGGCCAAGAAAAAAAATGATGCCTGCCTGCTGAACAAAATCGGCATCACGGAACTCATGGTGCAGCGCTACAAGGAGGCGAAGAAATCCTTCGATCGCGCCATCCACTACGATCACGGCTACGCCGACGCCTACAACAATCTCGGCGTAGTTTTGTACGAGAGCAGGAAATACGAAGCGGCGATCAAGCAGTACCAGAAGGCGATTGCCCGGGACAACAGTTCGGCGTCGTTCTACAGCAACCTGGGAGCTGCGTATTTTTCGAAGAAACAATTTAATCCGGCGGTGGACGCGTATCAGCATGCGCTGGAATTAGATCCAGAACGTCTTCGAGCGGACTTCGCGCAGTGGCGTGCAGGCGCAACTGCCTAGCCCCGAAGACCGTGCCCGCTACGACTACACCGTCGCAAAGTTGTACGCCAAGATGGGCTTGTCTGACCAATCGCTCGAGTATCTGAAGAAGGCCATGGAAGCCGGCTATAAGGATTTGAAGAATGTGTACAAAGACGCAGAGTTCGCGCAGTTGCGGAAGAACCCGCGCTTCACGGAACTAATGGCCTCGAAGACGCCTGTGCTCTCAGATTAGTTGGCGCGATTAAATTTCGCGTCCTTTGTGCCGCGTCCTACAGGGAATTTTCTGGGCGCATACAGGATCTACCTGATTGATCGCGTCAAATCTGGCTCTCGCGTCTGCGACAATTACAAAGTTTTACAAAATTAGACGCAACTTCTCTCGCTTCTAGGGTTTAATCAGTGAAATGCTCCTGAAAACAACAGGGTGAGTAAGGAGAAACGGTAGCCCATCGGATGCTGACCCGAGCACGCCCCAAGCAAGCATCCGGTGGGTTTTTTTCTTTAGCTGCGAGCCACGAGCGGCGAGCTTAAGAGCGATCCTCGGTTCCAAAGGTCTTGATGGCTCGAAGCTGGAAGCCCGCAGCTCACAGCTGCTTCGGGGTTCTCTCGCCGATGTAATCTTCCACCACACGCTTCCATTTGCCCTGAGCTTTAAGAATGAACTCGACGGCATCGCGCAGCGCGCCATCGCCTCCAGCGTGCGGCGTAACGTAATGAGCTTCCTTCTTTACTTCCGCGCGCGCATTCTTCACGGCAATCGCGAGTCCGCCCGCGCGCATCGCAGGGAGATCGATTACATCGTCGCCGACGAAGGCAGCTTCTTCCGCCTTCAGTCCAGCCTTCTTCACGATCTCGTCGAAGCAGGTGCGCTTGTCGTCCACGCCTTGATAGACGAAGTCGAGCATAAGGTCGCGGGCCCGGAGCGCAACTGTTTCCGAAGAGCGCTTGGTGATCAAGCCCGTCCGAATTCCGCCAAGGCGGGCCAGCGAGATCGATGCGCCGTCGTGGGCGTGAAAACCTTTGAACTCGATCTGCCCTGTTCTTGACTCGCCGGGAAGCGGCAAGAAGAACAGCTTGCCGTCAGTGAGCACACCGTCTACGTCGAATAGGAGGAGCTTGATTTTGCGGGCGCGCGCTTGAGCGGAGAGTTTTGGCATCGCGGGAATTCTAGCATTCGCGCGGGATTACAATGCGGTTATCCCAGATGTCTCGCACTGACAGGCTGTCTGCTTAGACTGATTGCGAAGCGAACTGCGCTCGTATTTCCAAGCGGTTCAGGCCGGCGGCTAACGCCGCGATTGACGAAGCCTTTGCCAAGATGGCCGACGACGCGGACTATCAGCGGGGACTCGATCAAGCTGGCGAGGGAGTTCGAAACCGGCTATTGGGAAGCCTTCCAACCTGCGGACGTTGGATTATAGGCGAACATTTTACGAAACTCCAGTCTCCGGCTACAATATCTGGATGCCGTCCCTTCCCGCCTCGCTAGCCTGGGCACATCCTCTAGTGGCGGAGTGGTTTGTCCAGCGCTTTGGCACGCCCACTGAGCCGCAGGAGCAAGGCTGGCCGCACATTCTTGCCGGGCGAACCACGCTGATTTCCGCGCCCACCGGCTCCGGCAAGACTCTCGCCGCATTTCTCGCTTGCATTGACCGTCTTGTGCGCAAGGCGCTGGCGGGTGATCTTGCGGATCGAACCGAAGTTCTCTACGTCTCGCCGCTGAAGGCGCTGGGCAACGACATCCAGAAAAACCTGGAAATTCCTCTGGGTGAAATTCTCGCCATGGCTGGCGAGCGCGGGCTGCTCATGCCGGAGATTCGCACCGCGGTGCGCACCGGCGACACTCTGATGCACGAGCGGCGCGCCATGCTGAAACGTCCACCGCACATTCTGGTGACCACGCCGGAGTCGCTCTACATTCTGCTGACGGCGGATAAGAGCCGCGCGATTCTGCGCGATGTGGAGACTGTGATCGTCGATGAAATCCACGCGGTGGCCGACGATAAGCGCGGGGCGCACTTGACGCTGTCGTTGGAACGGCTGGCGGCGCTGACCTATAAACCACCGGTGAGGATTGGGCTTTCCGCGACGCAGAAGCCGATTGAAGAAGTCGCGCATTTTTTGATCGGCAGCTCTGACTCCCGAGAAGCTCGGCCCGATCCCGTCATCGTCAACATCGGACACAAGCGGAAGCTTGATATCGCAGTCGAAGTTCCGCCCATGCCGCTCGGGCCAGTGGCTTTGAACGAAATGTGGGACGAGGTCTACAACCGGCTCGTGGCGCTGGTCGAGCAGCACCGCTCGACGCTGGTGTTTGTGAACACGCGGCGCATGGCCGAGCGTATCGCGCACCAACTGGGCGAGCGTATTGGGGAAGAGAATGTAGCGGCACACCACGGAAGTTTGTCGCGCAAGCTGCGACTGGCGGCCGAGAAAAAGTTGAAAGAAGGCCAGGTGCGGGTGCTGGTGGCGACGGCATCGCTTGAACTTGGCATCGACGTAGGCACGGTGGATCTCGTCGTGCAAATCAACTCGTGCCGTGCCATTGCTGTGGCCTTGCAGCGCGTGGGCCGGTCGGGCCACTGGCGCGGCGCGGTTCCCAAGGGACGCCTTTTCTGCACTACACGTGACGACCTACTCGAGTGCGCGGCGTTGGTGCGCGCCATCAGGCTTGGCGATCTCGACCGGCTGATGATTCCGGAATCACCGCTGGATGTGCTGGCGCAGCAGATTGTGGCCGCATGCTCCGCCGAAGAGTGGAGCGAGGATGAAATGTTTGCCCTGGCGCGGCGCGCGTATCCGTATCGCAATCTGGCGCGTGCGGCCTTCGATGCGATTCTGGAAATGCTGGCCGAGGGCATTGCGGCGCGGCGCAGGCGTTATGGCGCATATCTGCACCGTGATCGTGTGAACGGCAAGCTGCGGGCGCGGCGCGGAGCGCGATTGGCGGCGATCACCAGCGGCGGAGCAATTCCGGACAATTCGCTTTACGCCGTGGTGGCCGAACCGGATGGCGTTGTCGTGGGCACCGTGGATGAAGATTTTGCCGTGGAGAGCAACCGCGGCGACATCATGCTGTTGGGCAACACCTCGTGGATGATTCGCCGCATTGAAACCAACGCGGGACGCGTGCTGGTGCAGGATGCCCACGGCGCGCCGCCGAGCGTTCCGTTCTGGCGAGGCGAGGCTCCGGCGCGAACCGAAGAACTTTCTGCGCATGTCGGAACGTTGCGGGAAAAGATCAGCGAGATGCTGCCGCATACTTCGCCGGTGGGATTTTCCGCGACGCAGCCCGATGTCGCCGCAGCCGTGAGTTGGTTGAAGCACGAATGCGGGCTCGACGATTCCGGCGCCGAGCAGGCGATTGAATACATTTTGCAAGGACGCGCTGTGCTCGGTGCTGTGCCGACGCAGACGACGGTGATTGCCGAGCGCTTCTTCGATGAAGGCGGCGGAATGCAGTTGGTGATTCACGCGCCGTTCGGTGGACGCATCAACAAGGCCTGGGGACTGGCTCTGCGCAAGCGCTTCTGCGTGGGCTTCAATTTTGAGTTGCAGGCCGCCGCTACTGATAACGGATTAAACATCGCTCTGGCAGAGCAGCACAGTTTTCCGCTGGCTGATGTCTTCAACTTTTTGCAGGCGGCAACGGTGCAGCCCATTCTGGAGCAGGCGGCGCTCGACTCGCCCATCTTCGCCACGCGCTGGCGCTGGGATGCGAACCGGGCACTGGCGCTGTTGCGCTTTCAAAACGGAAAGAAAGTTCCGGCGCAGATTCAGCGCATGCGTTCTGACGATCTGCTGGCTTCTGTTTTTCCCGATGCTGCCGCCTGCTTCGAAAACATTCAAGGCGCGCGCCAGATTCCGGATCATCCGCTGGTGGGCGAAGTGATGAAAGATGTGCTCACCGAGGCGATGGATATTGAGGGGCTGAAGTCTGTGCTAAGCGGGTTGGCCGACGGACGGATTCATTGTCTCGCCGTGGACACGCCGGTTCCCTCGCAGTTTTCTCACGAGATTCTGAATGCGAATCCGTATGCGTTTCTCGACGACGCGCCGCTCGAGGAGCGGCGCGCGCGCGCGGTGCAGATGCGGCGCATGCTGCCGGAATCGGTGCTGGAAGAAGTGGGCGGGCTCGATCCGGCGGCAATTGCCCAGGTGCGCGAAGAGGCTTGGCCGGATGTGCGCGATGCCGATGAATTGCACGATGTGCTGCACACGCTGGTCGCGCTTCGAGAGGATTTCGACGCCGGTAAGTGGCAGTTTTATTTCGAGCGATTGACTAGCGAAGGGCGCGCTGCGTCGGCAGTTTCAGGGGGCCAGATTTATTGGGTCGCGGCCGAGCGCGCCAAGACTTTTTCGGTGCTGTTCCCTGAGGCGCGATTCGAGCAGGAATTGGCGAATGTCGAGTCGAGTACTCCTGCGCGCGACGATGCTTTGCTCACGCTGGTTACGGGATGGATGTCGCATGTGGGACCGATCACAGCGTCTCAACTCAGCGAGACTTTAGGCATTTCTTCCTCCGAGATTTTGAATGCTCTTCTTCGCGTGGAAGCTAGTGGGACTGTGCTGCGAGGAAACTTCAGTGGCACCGCTGATCGGGCGGAAGCGCGCGCTGCGCACGAGCACGAGATCGAATGGTGCGAGCGGAGATTGCTGGCGCGCATTCACCGGCTGACCGTCGCGACTTTGCGCAAGCAGATCGAGCCGGTCACTGCGGCGCAGTTTATGCAGTGGCTGTTGCGCTGGCAGCACGTGGCTTCTGGCACGCAGGTTTCTGGCGAGCGCGGCACGCTCGAAGTGCTGCGGCAACTGCAGGGGTTTGAGATTCCGGCGAATGCTTGGGAGCGGCAAGTGCTGGCTCGCCGCATCACGGATTACGATCCTAAATGGCTTGATCAACTTTGTTTGACTGGAGCAGTTGGTTGGGGAAGATTGTCTCCGCATCCTGCTACGCTCGATTACTCGAATGCGAATCGTGGAACAGAGTCTCCGGTTGCTGCGGCTCCTCGGCAGCGGCGCGTGATTCCAACCAGCGTTGCTCCTATTACTTTTTTTGTTCGCGAAGATGCGGATTGGATGACGCCGCGACATCCGGGCGCGGAACTTGCGGAAAATAATGGCCTCAGTCACGGAGCGCAAGGGGTGCTTGAATTTCTGCGGCAGCGGGGCGCATCTTTTTTTGCGGACATCGTTCGCGGCACGAATCACCTGAAAGCGGAAATCGAGACCGCGCTTTGGGAGCTTGTCGCCGCCGGTTTGGTTACGGCTGACGGCTTTGATAATTTGCGGTCGCTCATCGACCCCAAGCGGCGGGCGGGGCAGGGTAGCGGGCGCACTATGCGTCCGCGGCACAATGCTGGGCGCTGGGCGCTGTTGCATGCCGATGACGTTGTCGAGCGGCCTCGCGCCGTGGAGGCAGCTTGCTGGATGCTGTTGCGGCGTTACGGCATTGTGGTTCGCGATGCGCTGGCGCGCGAGGCGAACTTGCCTCCGTGGCGCGAACTGCAGGGCGGCTTCCGGCGGCTTGAGGACCGGGGCGAGATTCGTGGCGGCCGCTTCGTGGATGGATTTCTGGGCGAGCAGTTTGCGCTGCCGGTCGCGGTGGAATCGGTGCGGGCGATGCGCAAGCTGGATTCGGCTACGGGAACCATCACGCTGTCGGCGGCCGATCCGCTGAACCTGGTGGGGATTCTGGTTCCTGGCGAGCGCGTGCCGGCGATTTCCGGCAACAGCGTTACGTTTCGCGATGGTGCTGTTGCAGAGCTTGCAGTCGCGAGTACCGAGTACCGAGCTGAAACGGCCTGAGTTTTCCTAAAATAAAGTTTGGAGCTTGGTTGCGGCGGGTGCAGCTATTGCAGTCGCGAGTACCGAGTACCGAGTACGAGCACCGAGCAGACACCGCTTGAATGTTCCGAAAATAAAGTTTGGGCTTGGTTGCTGCGGCTGTGGGATCGCTCTGCGCTTGGGCTGAGAATGCACCAAGAATAGGGCGGTACCCCCCTCCCCCCCTTTTTGCAAAATATCTGGAATCATGGGGTTAGCGGGAAATTCCCGGCAAGATCCTGATGTCAAAGAGGTTAGATTCTAAGTTCTTTTAAACCAATGACTTAGAGGGGCGACGATTTGGCTTCTGCCGACCGTCACGACCTCGATCATGATTGCACAAGCCGTGGGCTGTGGACAAGGTTAGATGTCACATAGTGGGCCTGTGGAAATTCCCGGGAAGGTGGAGGTTCCGACTGGAACATTTTGCGAACTGCCCCAGTCGGAACGCAGTGTGTCTACATCTTTTGAACGGTGGTGCCTGCGCTGTTGGCGTTGTTCGTCACCCAGACGTTGGCCCCGTCGAAGGCGGCTGCGAACGCGCCGGTCACGCCAGTGAAGGTACCCAAGACTTTGCCGCTGCTTGCCTGGATCTTAGTGACGGTGTTGCTAGCGTTATTTGCCACCCACATGTTAGCGCCGTCAAACGCGATCCCAGAGGGCTCAGTTCCGACACTCACTGTCCTTACAACGACCCCGCTGCTCGCGTTCACAACCGTGACGTTGTTGCTGCCGAAGTTCTCCACCCACATGTTGGTTCCGTCGAAGGCCAAGGCTCTGGGGTTAGTTCCCACGGAAACCGTTCGCACAACGGAGCCGCTTTCATTTAGCTCGGTGACGCTGTTGCTACTGTTGTTCGCCACCCAGATGTGGGTTCCATCGAAGGCAACCCCAGCCGGGGAGGTTCCCACCGTAAACGTTCCCAAGATCGTGCCGGTGCTTGCTTGGATCTTGGTAACCGTGGTGCCTGTGCCATTCTCGTCGTTCGCTACCCAGATGTTGGCGCCGTCAAAAGCGAGACCGTTGGGGTAAGTCCCCCCTGCGCCGAATGTCTCCAATACGGTGCCGTCGCTTGCGCGTATTTTGGTCACGGAGCTGGTCTCGAAGTTGGAGACCCAGATATTGGCCCCGTCGAAAGCCCCATTGCGTGGCGAGTTCACGCTGAAGGTCCCGAGCAGAGCACCATCGCTCGCCCTCAATTCGGTGAGCGTGTTGCCGGCCAGGCTCGCCACCCACATGTTAGACCCGTCGAACGTAATGCCCGCGGGTTGGGTTGCAACCGTAAAAAGCGTTGGCACTTGGTTGGCCTTGTACCAGCGCAGGATGGCGACAGCGTTGAAATTCACCGGATCTGCCCCCGCTGCTGGTGCGACGGCGCCCTGTGAGCCCGCGTTCTGGGCCACGACGAACAGGCCGCCGAAAAGTAACGTTGCGATAGCTACTGCTCCAAGGCTAATGCGCTTCATGTCATCCTCCACTCTTCTCTTTGGAATTTACATTTAACCCCGGGGTCTTTTCGAGATTCCAAACACAGCCTTGGGTGTACGCCCGTTTCCACTGACTACGGCTGTGTGAATCCATTTTTGCGGGCGATGCCACGGATGTCTGGCATACCAGACACAGAGCCGCCATGATACGAACACTATGAGAGGATGTCCAGCGGAAAACACGCCCTCTTGGTCGCTCTCGGAAGGCGTATTCAAGCCATCCGGAAGGATAAGGGTTGGACGCAGACGGATATGGCAATCTATTTGGATATGAATCGAGGCCATATCTCGGACATCGAATGCGGCAAACGAGAGGTGGGTGTAGTCACCCTGCAAATAATCGCTAGGGGGCTGGACACGTCAATGTCGGGGTTGCTTAAAGGTTTGTGAGGGCGGGGCCCTGCTCCAAGGCCAATCCGTTCCGCTTCTCGCCATCGATCCGGCGTTGAAACGCCGGGCTACTATCAAAACGTCCTCCGGACGTTGCCCGCTGCCGTCGCAAGGGGTTCCAGCCGGCGGGACGCGGGTAGGGATGCTTCGGCTGCGTGGGATTGTCCTTCGGACAATCCCACTTCGCTTAGCATGACATGGGTCTGACAAGGGTGGGCTGCATGAGTTTCATAAGCCCTCTAGGGAGTCAAAATCCCCACCCTAACGTCGCAAAACAAAGGTGAGGTTGGGATAGGTCTATTTCGGCGACGTTAGGATGGGGGCACCCGGCCCTGACTATGACGCGGCGGTCAACGTGATAACCTTCGAACACTTCTTTCAGTTTTACCTCGATCCAGCCATGCAGCGTTGGCGTGCGGCGGGACTGGTGGAGTAAGAGAGTGGGTTGTGATTATTTCAGCCAGTGAATTTTGATTTCCTTTTCGAGGGGCTTGAATTCTGGGTCGCCGGTGACTAGTTCAGCCTTCCTTTCCTTTGCCATGGCGGCGGCAAAGGCGTCGGCCAAGCTTAATTTGAAACGCGCCTTGAAATCGGCGGCGGTGTCGGCCTGCGCGCGGGTGGTGGAATGAAAATCAATGGGCAGGCCTTGAAGGACCTTCGCGGCTTCCGCCCATGCCTCCGCGCCGTCTTTCTTCACAATGGAGTACTTCACTTCGGCGTAGTTCACGTCGGTCATGAGGAGCGGGCTGTCCTTCTTGCCGGCGGAGACGAGCAGATCTTCCATCGTCTGCGCGCCCGAGTCGTCGCGGAAGTAGGCGATCAGTGCGAAGCTGTCGAGCACCTTAGCCGGCATGGCGCTCCTCGAGTGCCCGTTCCTGCCGCTTGTGCTCGGCCCAGTCTTCCTTCAGCGTCAGCGGCTTGCCTCCCGGCGCGCGCTTGAGAATGCCGCGCCCGCGCTTGATGAGCGCCGCGGTCATGGGCTTGAGAAGAATTCCCTCCGGTGTGGCTTGGACCACGGCCTTGGTCCCATCCTCGATGTCGAATTGTTTGCGCAGGCGAAGCGGGATGACGACCTGCCCCTTCGTCGTGAACCACACGGTTTCGGGTTTCTCAGTTGTACTCATAGGTAGGAGTATGACATGGTTCATAAAGTCCGTCAATATATTAACAGTAGGATTATTGTTTAGTGGGAGGAGTATTGCAGTAATGCCAATCGCTCTTTGCAAGGCGGAATTACGCGGACGCATCCTCCTGGGACTTCCTTTTCCGGGCGCGGGTTGTCCTCGAAGAGCGAAGGCGCTGTTTCGTAAGTTTTATAGGGAATCAAAATCCCCACCCTAACGTCGCAAAACAAGGGTGAGGTTGGGATGGGGCTATTTCCGCGACGTTAGGATGGGGCAACCGCGCGCGGGCTCTTTCGCAGGGATGACTCAGCGGCTAAAGCCGGCCTTGGAAACTAAGCCCTTAACGCAGCGCTGGAAGCGCTGCTCCACCCAAAACCGGAGCCAGCGCGCAAAAAGCCAGGGATCCGATGAGGGGGCCCTTCGGATCCCTGGTTTGCGCTTGCTCGGCGTGAACGGAATCAAAAGCGCTTCCCCTATCGCCTTTTACCGAGTCCTGCGCATCCCTGTAGAATGCATGCGGCGTGCCAGTCGGCGTGGGCTGGGCGGGGAAATGCTGGTTTTCTTCCAACTGCTTCTTGGCAAAGTATTTATCGCTTTGGTCAAGATGGGGCTCGTTATGCGGGTTCGGCCTGGTTTGGGACAATTACTATCTGATTGGATAGCTGCATTATCCGTTCGGATATTGGAACGGTTTCAGTTTGGGTGTGAATTTGGGGCTGAAGTGTGATATGAAGGGCGCGGGGTAGCGTGGCAGTTCGATTGAGAGTCTAGCATTCAGCACTCGGCATTCAGCACTCGGCCAACACGGGGCCGCAATGGCTGAAGGCTGAGTGCTGGCTGCCTCAAGCTGGCAAGGGAAGCGAGCCAAACGCGCGATTATTGCGTCGCAAAGAACGCGACGCTTCGCGCGGCTCGCCCAGATCCTTCACTGCGCAAAAAGCGCTTGTTCAGGATGACAATCCACTACCAGAAAGGTAAATAAGCTTGCGTCCTCGATTGCTGGTGCTGTCCGGGCCCTTGAAAGACTCTACGATTCCGCTTGCTGAGGGCGAAGTCACCATTGGGCGGGATGCGTCGAATGGGATTGCGGTGGTCGACCCGTCGGTTTCGCGGAAGCATTGCCTGATCGGCTGGCAAGATGGGAGGTTCCTGGTGCGGGACCTTGACAGCCGCAACGGAACCCTGGTGAACGGCGCGGGGATCGAAGAACAGTGGCTGCAACACGGGGACGAGATCGCCGCCGGCGATTCGTCTTTTTTGTTTCTGCTGGAGGAGGAGACTACTCCGGGTGTGAGCCGGGTGGAATTCGAAGATGTTCTGGCTACGGCGGAAACGACGGTCATCCATCCGCGGGACGTGGTTTATTTGCAGCCGGACCGTTTGTTGCGCGAGTTGCCTGCGACCTCGCGGGTGGCGCGCAATTTGAATGCGCTGCTCAAGATCAGCCGGATCGTGCACGCGATTCGCGATCTTAACGATCTGCAAGGGCAGTTGCTGGACTTGATTTTTGAGGTGGTTCCGGCGGGGCGGGGCGCCATCCTGCTGGCTGATCGGGATGGGCATGAATTTAATTCCACGTTTGCCCGCATGCGGCAGGCTGGGCAAGCGCAGTTGGTGAAGGTGAGCCGGACTGTCGCGCGGCAGGTGCTGGAGCAGGGAATTGCGATGCTGGGCAGCGACGTGCCCAGCAGCAGTGAGTTGCGCGAGGTGGAGAGCCTGGCGGCGTCGCAAGTGCGCTCGCTGTTGTGCGTGCCCTTGACTGTGTTTCAGCGGGTGACTGGATGCATTTATCTGGACAGCGACAGTGTGAACAACCGGCTGAATGAAGAACATTTACAGCTGGTGACGGCGATTGCAGGCATATCGGCGGTGGCGTTGGAAAATGCGCGGCGGCTGCACTGGCTGGAGCAAGAGAATGAGCGGCTGACGGTGGAGATCAGCCAGGAACGGAGCCTGGTGGGCGAGGGCGCGCGCATGAAAGAGGTGTACCAGTTCCTTAAGCGCGTGGCGCCGACGGATTCGACGGTGTTACTTGAGGGCGAGAGCGGAACCGGCAAAGAGCTGGCGGCGCGGGCCTTGCACCGGAACAGTCCGCGGGCAGGCAAGCCGTTTGTGGCCATCAATTGCTCGGCGATTCCAGAGACGCTGCTGGAAAGCGATCTGTTCGGGCACGAGCGTGGAGCCTTTACTGGGGCTGCGTCTTTGAAGCGAGGGCGGCTCGAAGTTGCCGATGGAGGCGTGGTTTTTCTCGACGAGATCGGAGAGATGACGGCGGCCTTGCAGGTCAAGCTGCTGCGCGTGTTGCAGGAGCGGGAGTTCGAACGGGTGGGCGGGCTTCATCCCATAAAGGTGGATATCCGCGTGATTGCGGCTACGAATTGCAATCTGGAGCAGGCGGTGCGCGAGGGGAAGTTTCGCCAGGACTTGTATTACCGGCTGGCGGTGTTGAAGATTACGATGCCGACGCTGCGGGACCGCAAAGACGACATCCCAATGCTGGTTCGGCATTTTGTGCAGAAGCATGCGAAGCGCTGCAAAGTGAAGCCGCTGCCGGTATCGCGCGAAGCTCTGGCCTGCCTGGTGAATTATGACTGGCCGGGCAACGTGCGCGAATTGGAAAACGCGATTGAGCGCGCGCTGGTACTGGGAACGTCGGATATGATTCTGCCGGAGGATTTGCCGGAAACGCTGCTGGAGCGCACTCCGCCGCCGGATATGACGGAGGCGAAGTATCACGCAGCGGTGAAGGAGTTGAAGAAGCAACTGATTCTTGATGCGGTGGAGCAGACGCAAGGCAGCTATGCCGACGCGGCCCGCATTCTGGGCGTGCATCCCAATTATCTGCATCGGCTGATCCGCAACCTTGAGCTGAAAGAGGCGCTGAGGGAAGCGTTGCGGGATATTCCGGCGCGCGGGTTTACTGGGCTTTCGGGCGGGAATGCGTGAGGCGGCATTCAGCCATTACAGATGCGTATTGTCTGAGTGCTGACTTCTGGACTCACGGCAGCCGCAGGCGCATCAGGCCTGCGGGATCTAGATATGTGCCCTGCCAGCGCACTCCGACGTGGAGATGCGGGCCTGTGGCTTGGCCCGTGCCGCCGCTTAACCCGATTACCTGCCCGCGTTTTACCTGATCGCCCTCCTTCACTTTGAATTCCGAAAGATGCATGTAGATGGTGAGCAGGCCCTGGCCGTGATCGAGCACGACGAAGTTGCCCTCGTAGTAGAGCAGGCGCGCCAAGAGTACAGTGCCGTCATTCATGGCCTCGACGGGCGTCCCGGTAGGGACGCGGAAATCCAGGCCGAAGTGGGTGCTGGTCGTCTTGCCGTTGAAGACACGCTGGGAACCGAAAACGTCGGAAATCGCGGCGTCCGCCGGCGCGGTGAATGTGCCGGACCACTCGCGGTCGGGCGTGACCCGGTTCAGATAATCCTTCTTGATTTGCCGGGCTTCGTCGATTTGTTTCTGCTGCTCCGGGGTGGGCTGGGTGAACCTGCTTTCGACACTGAGCTTGGCCTGAATTTTGGGATACTTGCCGGCGGCGACCGTGAAGGTGCGGCTGAAGGAAATTTTCTTGCTCGGGGCTTTCCCCGCGTCGGCATCGCTGGTCAGTTCGAGGGCGTAGGTTCCGGGAGTTGTCTCAAAGTTGATACCCGCCAGTGCGAACCAGGTCTTGGTTTTCGGATCGAAGCTGAAGGAAACTTCATGGCCCAGCCATGTTCCGTTCAGCGCCCTCAGCCGCCGTGGAGGCTTTACCTCAAACAACACGGGACCGCCATTGACCAGCCGCGTGGGCTGGGCGCGGACGGTCCAGTCCGCGGCAGCGGCGGGAAGTACAGAGAGGAATATCCCGATCACAAGAAGCATTGCGATGGTTCGTGGGTTCACGCTACAAGCGTAGCATTGCTGCGCGCCGCACCCAGCTATAATCCGCATACGCACTGGCGAGGTCAACGCGCTGCTTTGCCAGTCCGAACTCGCTAATGTTCTGATCGCATTTTGATGATTAAGGAGCGCCTTCGTGCACCGACGCAGCGATAAGAAAAATCGTGCAGGACTTGGAACCCGGGCGGTATGGGCCGGCGAGGGCGGCAAGCGCTGGGAGGGCGCCACGCAAATACCGGTGGCGCTTAGCGTTTCGTTTGGTTATGACAGTGTGAATGAGTGGCTTGCGGTGGCACAAGGAAAAACGCCTGGTCATATTTACAGCCGGAACACGAACCCAACCGTCGCCGCTTTCGAAGAGAAGGTGAGAAATCTCGAGATGGCAGAAGCTGCTACAAGTTTTTCGAGCGGCATGGCGGCGATCAGCAACACGCTTTTTACGCTTCTGTCTCCCGGCGACCGCGTTGTTTCGATTAAAGATACTTACGGCGGGACGAACAAGCTGTTTATTGAATTCTTGCCTCGATTTGGCATCGACGTGTTGCTGTGCGAGACAAACGATCACAAAGCAATCGAGTCGGCAATCGACCAGGGATGCAAGGTTGTGTATCTGGAAAGTCCGACGAACCCAACGGTTAAAGTTGTCGATCTCGAGCGAATGGCTGCCGTGGCTCATCGCCACAAGGCCGTGGTGATGGTCGACAATACGTTTGCCACGCCCATCAATCAGCAGCCAATCAACCTCGGCGCCGATCTGGTGATTCACAGCGCGACAAAGTTTCTCGGCGGACACGCGGACGCTCTCGGCGGAGTGGTTTGCGGCTCTGCTGATCTTGTCGCGAAGATTTATCACTTTCGTGAGATCACTGGGGCTTGCCTTGAAGCAACGTCGGCTTACCTGCTGCTGCGAGGAATGAAAACTCTTCATCTTCGAATTGAACGGCAGAACCAGAGCGCGCTTAAGATTGCGCGATTTCTGGAATCACACCCGAGCGTAGTGAAGGTGTTTTATCCCGGGTTGGAGTCGCACGAGCATCACCAGATTGCTCGCCGACAGATGCGCGGGTTTGGAGGCGTGCTCAGCTTTGTCATTCGCGGCGGATTCGATTCCGTGAAATCTTTTCTACCGCGTTTGCGCTACGCACATCTGGCTGCGAACCTGGGTGCGGTCGAAACCGTTGCTGGTCCGCCGTCTACGACGAGCCACGTCGAGTCCAGCAAGGAGGAACGTGCGGCTGCCGGTATTCCGGAGGCGCTTATTCGTTATTCGGTGGGCATTGAAGACACTGAGGACCTGATTGCGGATCTGGGGCAGGCGTTGGATAAGGTGCGTCCTGCGCGGCGAGAGCGACAAAAAGCTTAATACGGAACCCAAAGGGCGAGAATTGGTGGACCTGGTCGGGATCGAACCGACGACCTCTTCCATGCCATGGAAGCGCGCTCCCAGCTGCGCCACAGGCCCACGTGTGGAGACAAAAACTCCTGAGCCCGACAAGTCGGGATCGAAGGGAGTAGCCAATTCATTTTCGCCCACATTTCCGGGATAGTCAACGCGCGCACCTCTCTGCGTGGTCTCGGCGCTCTCCGCGTTTCAAGCTGTTAGGCTTTTGCGGGCAAAATCTTAAGTCGCGGAGGCCCCTGAGAACGGCCGCGGAGCACACTGAGGAAACCATGTAACGAGGAAGCTGAGACAATGCCTGATTCTTCTGTTTGTTTCCACAGCCCTGTTCTGGCATAATTGATCGTGCACCCCACCTGCACAAACTTTCAAACACAATTTAGAGCGAGGAAGAGATGCCAGCGAAGTACATCTTTGTGACGGGCGGAGTTGTGTCTTCTTTGGGCAAAGGATTGGCCGCGGCTTCGATCGGTTGCCTGCTGGAGAGCCGCGGGTTGAAGGTTAACCTGATGAAGTTCGATCCGTATCTGAACGTCGATCCGGGGACGATGTCGCCGTTTCAGCATGGCGAGGTTTTCGTGACCGACGACGGCGCCGAAACCGATCTCGACCTCGGCCACTACGAACGCTTCACCCACGCCAAACTTTCTCGCGACAACAACTGGACCACCGGCCGGCTCTACGAGCAGATCATCGCCAAAGAGCGCCGCGGAGATTATCTTGGCAAGACGGTGCAGGTGATTCCGCACGTCACGAATGAAATCAAAGCCGCGATGAAAAAAGTGGCGCAGGATGTGGACGTGGCGATTGTGGAAGTCGGCGGCACCGTGGGTGACATCGAATCGCTGCCGTTCATGGAGGCGATCCGGCAAATGCGCCAGGAACTGGGCCGCGAGGATACTCTATTCGTTCACGTGACGCTGGTACCGTTCATCGCCGCGGCGCAGGAATTGAAGACCAAGCCTACGCAACACTCGGTGAAAGAACTTCTCAGCATCGGAATTCAACCAGACATTCTGCTCTGCCGCACTGACCGCTTCCTGGCGAAAGAGCTTAAGTCGAAGATTGCGCTCTTCTGCAACGTGCAGGAGGAAGCGGTGATCACGGCCAAGGACGTGGCTTCGGTGTATGAAGTGCCGCTCGTGTTCGCGAACGAAGGTGTGGACATGCTAGTCCTGAAGTATTTGCGCATGGAGGCGAAGGATCGCGACATCTCCAAGTGGGAAGACATTGTGCACCGTGTGTACAACCCGAAAGATACAGTAACGATTGGGATTGTCGGCAAGTATGTCGAGTACGAAGATTCTTACAAATCACTGAAGGAAGCGCTGGTGCATGGCGCGCTGGCGCACAATCTGAAACTTCAGTTGAACTGGATCGAAGCCGAGGGACTGGAAGTTGACGACGCAAGCGTTGACGCCCAACTCGAAGGCTACGATGGCATTCTGGTTCCCGGCGGTTTTGGCAAGCGCGGCATCGAGGGGATGCTGATTGCGATCCGCTACGCCCGCGAGAATAAAGTTCCATACTTTGGAATTTGCCTGGGAATGCAGACGGCTTGCGTTGAATTTGCCCGCAACGTGGTTGGACTGGAAGATGCCAATTCCAGCGAGTTCGACCAGGCGACGCCGCATCGCGTGATCTACAAACTGCGAGAGTTGCGCGGCGTGGAAGAGCTTGGCGGCACCATGCGTCTGGGCGCATGGACTTGCAAGATCGAACCCAATACGCTGGCGCACAAAATTTATGGCAAGCTTGAGATCAGCGAGCGGCACCGCCATCGTTACGAATTCAATCGCGAATACGAAGAGCCGATGGTAGCGGCAGGTCTGCGAATCTCTGGCTCGACGCCCGACGGCACTTACGTAGAGATGGTGGAATTGCCGGACCATCCCCATTTCATCGGCTGCCAGTTCCATCCCGAATTCAAGTCGAAACCGCTGGAGCCGCATCCGCTGTTCAGCACGTTCATTGCGGCGGCATATGAGCACGGGTCGAAACGGCGGGCCGTGAAAGAATCTGCTGCGGTGGAGATGTTTCATCGTCCGGAAAAGGTTGCGCGGCGGTAGCACCCGAAAAACGGGATTCACCACAGAGGCACAGAGACGCAGAGAAAGCCAAAATAAGAATTTAATTTTTCTGTGCTTCTGTGCCTCTGTGGTGAGATAAGTTAGCATTGATTTCTTCATTCCAAGTCGGCGATGTCCGCATCGGCTCGGGCGATCTGTTTCTGATTGCCGGCCCGTGCGTGATCGAGAGCGAAGAGCATGCCATTCGCATGGCTGAAATCATCAAGGGCGTGACGCGGGCGCTTGAGTTTCCGTTTATCTTCAAAGCCAGCTACGACAAGGCCAATCGCACTTCCATTCGCAGCTTTCGCGGGCCCGGAATCAAAGAAGGTCTGCGCATTCTGAAAAAGATCAAAGACGAAGTCCAGTTGCCGGTTCTCACTGATGTTCACGAAGTGGCGGACGTTGCCAAGGTTGCGGAAGTCGCCGACGTGTTGCAAATCCCGGCGTTTCTTTGCCGTCAAACCGACCTCGTGGTTGCGGCGGCGCTCAGTGGCCGCGCTGTCAACATCAAGAAGGGGCAATTCGTTTCGCCGTGGGACATGCGGCACGCGGTCGAGAAATGCCGCGAGGCGGGCAACACGCAAGTGTTTCTCACCGAGCGAGGATCGAGTTTCGGCTATAACAATCTGGTTGTCGATATGCGGTCGCTCGCCATCATGCGCAAGTTCGCGCCGGTGGTGTTTGACGCGACGCATTCCGTTCAACTGCCTTCTGCGCAAGCGGAGGACGGAAGTGCAGCAGTCAGCGGCGGGCAGCCTGAGTTCATCCCGGTGCTGGCGCGTGCGGCGGTCGCTGCCGGCGTGGACGGCGTTTTTCTGGAAGTGCATGACAATCCAAAGATTGCGAAGTCTGACGGAGCCAATGCGCTGGAGTCGACCAAGCTGCGCGATTTGTTGAAGGAATTGCTGGCGGTGAGGAAAGCGCTGGACGTGGCGCACGCCACGCCTTAGAGTTTTGAATATGTTGTTTTGCCTTTCTCCGTGACTCGGTGACTCCGTGGTAAATTTTAATTTCCCCATGAAAGAAATCGCTAACTGGGCTTTGAACGTCGCCACCATGCGCGGGGCGAGCTATGCCGATGCGCGCATCGTCAGCCAGAGAAGCCGCGCGCTCACCACGAAGAACGGCAAGGTCGGGAGCGCGTCTGACGCTGAATCAACTGGCATGAGTGTGCGCGTGATTGCCGATGGTGCGTGGGGGTTCGCGGCTTCCGAAGACTTGTCGCTCTCCGGGGTTGAAGCCACTGCGGCCCGCGCAGTGGAAATCGCCCGCGCCTCGGCGCGAGTGAAGCAGCACGATGTCTCTCTCGCTCCGGAAAAGCCTGTGACTGCCGTCTGGACCACGCCGCATGTGATCGACCCGTTTTCGATTTCGGTCGAGCAGAACATCGCGCTGTTGTTGAACATCGATTCAGAACTGCGCGCGGTTGCGGGCGTCACGCTGGCTGAGACTAATCTCAACTTCAATCGCGAAGAGCAATGGTTGGTCTCGTCGGAAGGAGCCGACATTCATCAGACCAAGTATTCCGCAGGCGCGGGCTACACTGCTTACGCGTTCGCGGGAAATGAAATTCAAAAGCGTTCGTATCCGAATTCTTATGGCGGACAGTGGCAGAACAAAGGTTACGAGCTGATCGATGAGTTGAAACTGGTCGAGAATGCCCGCCGTATCGCAGAAGAAGCCGTTGCTCTGCATCATGCGGAGCAGTGCCCGGAAGGAACCTTCGATATCATTCTCGACAGCTCGCAGCTTGGATTGCAGATCCACGAATCCATTGGGCATCCCATCGAACTTGACCGTGTGCTGGGCATGGAGGCGAACTTCGCGGGTACGTCGTTTCTCACGCTCGACAAGCTGCGCACGCTACGCTACGGCAGCGAGATGGTGAACGTGGTTGCGGACGCTCGCCAGGAGCATGGGCCTGGCCTGGGCACTTTTGGCTTCGACGACGAGGGCGTTCCGGCGCAGTGCACTCCGATTATCACCAATGGATTGTTCACCGGCTATCTCAGTTCGCGCGAGACTGCGCACACCATCGGCGAGAGTCGCTCGGGAGGAACGCTGCGCGCGGAAGGCTGGAATCGTTTGCCGATGATTCGCATGACCAACATCAGCCTGCTTCCGGGTGAGAAGCCGCTGACACTCGAGCAACTGATCGCCTCTACCGATCAGGGCATTCTGATGCAGACCAACCGTTCGTGGTCAATCGACGACCGTCGATATAACTTTCAATTCGGATGCGAGATTGGGTGGGAGATCAAGCACGGGAAGCGCGTGCGCATGCTGAAGAACCCGTCGTACTCCGGCATCACGACCGAGTTCTGGAATTCGCTGGACGCGATCTGCTCGGGCGATGAGTGGACGCTCTGGGGCACCCCGAATTGCGGCAAAGGCCAACCGCAGCAGGTGATGGGAACGGGCCACGGGGCAGCACCGTCGCGGTTTGGGCAGATCAAGGTGGGAAGCGCTTATAAGGGGAGCTAGTTCACCATAGAGTCGCAGAGAAAAGCTGAACCCAGTCCGAATGCTGAGCAGGGAACATGCCGCAGACATCTTCGACCGCATCGGGAAATTCTCGTCCGCTGATGAAGTTGAAGTTCTGTTTTCTGGCGGACGTTTCGCACTCACTCGGTTTGCCAACAACACGATTCATCAGAATGTCGAGGAAGAGAACCACACCGTTTCTGTGCGCACGGTTGTTGGCGGACGCACGGCTCGCGCTTCTACCAACAAGTTTGACGACGAGAGTTTGCGGCGCGTGGTTGAATCTTCGGAAGCTCTGGCCAAGGTGCAGCATCCTGATCCTGACCTGCTGCCCATGCCGGACTCAACCGAAGCCACCGGCGCGACCCTTCGGCTTCGCTCAGGGCAGGCTCACGAGTCGCCCGTCTCCACACGGGCTGTGCCGTCCCGTTATTTTGCCGAGACCGCGTCCATCACTCCTGAGCTTCGCGCCGACAGTGTGAAGAAAATCGTCGAGGTTGCGCAGAAGCACAAGCTCACTACTGCCGGCATTTTTTCCAGTTCCGAATCCGTCGAGGGCATCTTTAATTCACGCGGCCTGAGCAATTGGCACACGCAGACTTTGGCTGAGGTCTCCATCACCATGCTGGGTGACGACTCCTCCGGATGGCAAAAAGCCAACTCGCCCGACGTGGCCAATCTCGATCCGTTCAATATGGCCGAGACTGCGGCGAAGAAGGCGATTGACTCTGCGCATCCGGCGGAGATTCCGGCAGGGAAGTTCACGGTGATTCTCGAACCCTCGGCGACACTCGACATCGTTGGCTTTATGTTCTGGGATTACTCTGGCATGGCGATCCTCGACCAGCGTTCGTTTCTCACCGGGCGCATCGGCGGCCGACTCTTCGGCGAGAACATCACCATCTGGGATGACGTTGCGCATCCCCTGCAAACCGGTTCTCCTTTCGATGGCGAAGGCATGCACCGGATGAGTCTGCCGCTGGTCGAGAGCGGAGTGGTCAAGCGCGTAGTTTATGCGCGAGCCACGGCGGAAAGAATGAAGCGATCGGAATTCAAAGACAAAGCTGGTCCTATCGCTGCCACCGGCCACGGATTTCCGCTGCCGAACGAAACGGGTGAGATGCCGCTGAACATTGTTTTTGCTACTCCGCAAAATCCGCGGACCGTCTCCGAGATGATCGCTTCCACCGAGCGCGGCGTGCTGGTCACGCGGCTGTGGTACATCCGCGAAGTCGATCCTTACGAAAAAATTGTTACTGGGATGACCCGTGACGGTACGTTTCTTGTGGAAGACGGAAAGGTGAAGCAGGGAATCCGCAACTTCCGTTTCAACGAGAGCCTTATCCACATGCTCTCGAACGTTGAGGCCATGAGCGTGCCCATTCGCTCCTGCGGCGAGGAATCGTTTGATATGGTCGTGCCTGCCATGAAGATCCGCGATTTCAATTTTACGGAAGTGACCAAGTTCTGAGGCAACCGTCAGCACTCGCGTTCAGTCGTCAGCGCCTCACTCGGTTTACCGAAGGAATACAGGATGGAAAGAGCCTCGGATTGTACTGGCCATCGCGATGACGATTGCAGGCGCCGCTATTCCGCAAGAGTCCGCGTCAAAGGTAAAGTGGCCAACTTTGCGGAACCTCTTAACCAGCTCTCAAAAACCCGGCAAACCGCTTGCACAAGCGGGACTCTCTGCCACCGAACTGGCGAGCGTGAGAACCGCGCTTACCAGCGCCGTCAAGGGAGATGCCTGCCGAGGGTCGCGCGTTGAAGGCTGCGGTGCTTTGCAAAGTGAGCTTCTGGAAGCGGTACAGATCACTTCTGACGGACAAAAGGCCGCCGTGTTGCGCGGCACATCTGATTGTGGCTCGGCTGGTTGCCCGATGTGGATCGTGCAAATCCCTCGTGGTGGCACATTGTTGTTGCAAAGCTTCGGTTGGGGATACGTGATTATGCCGACTCACCAGCATGGGTACTTCGACATTGTCACTGCGGAAGGAAAGCACGAAGTCAGCCTTACTTTGTGGCGATTTATAGGCGATCGGTACCAGCCATTTCGCTGCGCCTCGGTGGACGCAGCTCCCGACGACGAGTCGACCGGAGGAGAGAAAGTATTGGAGCGTCCTTGCCCAACGTCCAGTCACTAATCGCACGTCCAGATTGAATCGGGCCACCCCATCGCCATCTGGTTTGCCTCTGCAACTAGCCGGCGCCAATTCTTACAGTTCGTAAATTCCTTCTAATCCACTGATCTACAAGCAGTTAGCACCCTTCTGTTCCATGACTTCGGTAACTTTGCATGCTTGATTCCTGGGTGTACGCTGCCCTTGAGTTGCCTAAAGAGAATTCCGTAGAAATCCGGTGCGCCGGGCGGTGCGCATTGGAAGGAAGGTTCGTTAGAAACGGTGTCAGGCGAAGCAGAGGAGCAACTGACGGTGGACCCGCAGACGCAAACTGCGATCAAGCACTATGCCGAAATGCAGAGTGCTCCGCGGTTTCCCTTGCATCTGCCCGTGGAATTGCAATCGCAGAGCGGAGCTTGTACGGCGGAGACGCAGAACATTTCCGCCAACGGCGTGCTGTTCGCGATCGATCGCGACGTTCCCGTGGGTTCGATCGTGGATTTCACGATCCTGCTGCCGGGAGATGTCGTGGGTTCGCGTTGTGACGTGCAGATTGACTGCCACGGCCGCGTGGTGCGCAGCTTTGAAGACAAAGGCCGGCGCGGGGTTGGCGTAGTGATCGACGAGTACCATTTCGAGCGAGCATAGGTGCAGGGAAACTGATGGGAAGCACTTCGGTCAGTGCGGGAGAAAATCACGGCGTTCACGCGGGTAACGGCGCGGGCCAGTTGATTCGCGTGATCCTGGCCGATACTCAGGCTATCTTCCGCGCAGGCCTGCGCAAAATCTTTGCCCTGGAAGACGATATTCGCGTAGTCGGACAGGCTGAGACGCTGGCTCAGACGCAATCGGCGGTCACGAAGTTCTCTGCGGACGTTCTGATTTTTGAATCGGCCCTCGCACCCAATCCGGTGGAAACAGTAACGGAACTCCTGCGTCAGTCGCCGCAATTGAAGATCGTCGTGGTCACTCCCGCATCAGACGAACAG
Source organism: uncultured Acidobacteriaceae bacterium (assembly GCA_963832755.1). Lineage (GTDB taxonomy): Bacteria > Acidobacteriota > Terriglobia > Terriglobales > Acidobacteriaceae > Sulfotelmatobacter. Next base: position 1,119,036 of record CAWHVM010000002.1, read on the forward strand.
CTCACGCTCGATCTGTTCCGCCGCGGCGCTCACGGCATTTTGTCGCGCGAGGTGGAACCGGAAATTCTGGTCGACTGCCTGCGCAAAGTTGCCGCCGGCGAGCCGTGGCTCGAGAGCCAGGCCATCCATTGGGTGATGGAAGCTTATCGCGGCCACAGCTTGCGTCCCTCCGGAGCACGCCCCAAAGTCCAGCTCACGCCCAAGGAAACTCTGATCGTTTCCTGTGTTACCCAGGGCATGAAGAACAAAGAAATTGCAACTCGCGTAGGGACGACCGAGCAGGTCGTAAAGAACTATCTGCGCAAGGTGTACGACAAGCTAGGAGTTGCCGATCGCCTGGAACTGGCGCTCTATTGCTTAAGCCATCACGTTGTCGATGGGGTCAAGCCGCCTCCGGTTCCTTCCGCCCCGCACCAGCCCGCTGATGCTGTGAGTGCTTCCTCTGCGCGCGCGGCCGGTGCAACCGCCTCCAGCGCGTCGACAGCTAGTTCTAATCCAGCGATGCCCGATCCAACCGCGCCGGAAAAACTCAACTAAGAGTCGGCTGTTTTGGACCGTCTCCACTTCTCGTCTCAAAGTGCGATTCATCGCCCCGCCGATTTGCGCTCGCGCTTCCCTGCCCATAGAATGAACTGAGGCCGACTTGGTTCTGAATGCGGCCGATGCGGTGCTTACGCGATAGCCCTTCGGAAAAGGCTATCGTCCTTCCCAGGTTTTCCGCCGGAGAGATGGCCGAGTGGCTGAAGGCGCACGCTTGGAAAGCGTGTTTACTCGAAAGGGTAACGTGGGTTCGAATCCCACTCTCTCCGCCATACTTCCTAAACCGTAGTAACTACAGGGCACTTAAGTTCGTGTCTCCATTGTCTCTCCTAAGACATAATTGAGTAGTAGGTAGGGGAGGGGACACGATATGGCGAACACTGCTTGGATCATCCGCATTTACAAGGTGCCCGGAGTCGGCTGGCGGGCGCTCAAACCAGTTTTCTCGAACGCATATAAAGGTAGGCCGCTGCTCACGACCCGCGCCATTTTCCAAGGCGGCGAGATCAACACGCCGGGAGGCCACTTCGAGATCGAGTGGTACGAGAACGGCAAGCGGCAACGCCAGAGGCTGGGCGACAGCATCGGCGAAACGAGCAAGGCTCTGGAGCGGCAGCTGCTCCGGCTCAAGGCTCTGGATGCTGGCATCGCCGTGGTGGACACGAAGGCTGAGAAGGGCAAGCGACTGCTCAAAGATGCCACGGTTGAATACTTGGCCGAGTGCAAGGCGAACAAGGCTCCCAAGACCCACCAAGCCATGAAGCAAGTGCTCGACACCTTCACGCTTGTGGTGAGCCGGAAGCATCTGGAAGACATCACCCGCGCTGACTGCCTCACGAAGTTCGTCACGCATCTCAGAGACGCGGACCTTGCCGATCGCACCGTTTACCATCGCGTGGCCTGTCTGGTGACGTTTCTGAAATGGGCCAAGCATCCGGTCATAGGGTTGAAGGATGCGCCGAAGTATGTTGAAACTGAGATTAGGTGCTACACGGCTGACGACCTCATCGCGCTGTTCTCAATATGCACACCGGAGGAACGGTTGCTGTTCCGCTTCTTTCTCGGTAGTGGCTGTCGGGAACAGGAAGTGATGCACGCTGAAGTCTCGGACTTGACCAACGGCTGCACTCAGTTCCTAGTTCAGGAGAAAACGGCGTGGGGATTTCGGCCTAAGGGCCGCAGGGAACGTCAGGTGCCGTTGCCTGATTCACTCGCCTACGAGTTGCAGGAACATGTAAAGACGCTGAAAGGCACGCTGCTGTTCCCGCATCTGAAGAATGGCAAACCGGACGGTCACCTGCTGCGCCGTCTTAAGGCTGTAGCGAAGCGTGGCAACTTACAGGCCGCTTATGGCCGCTGGACACTTCACGTTTTTCGCCACAGTTTTTGTACGATGCACTTGCAGAACGGCGTGCCCATCAGAACGCTGATGCGTTGGGCTGGACATGAAGACTTGGCGACTACGCAGAAGTACGTAGATTACTTGAACGCTCACGATGCCGAGGCACGACGGTTGGTGAACAGCACGTTCGCTACGACGTTTGCTGTGGTCCCGCCACTTGCGTTGGCTGGCACAGTGGACAGTCAGATTTCAGAATCCCACGATTGACATGGTATCGAGCGTGGGCAGGTTTCCCGCTGTTGATGTGGGCTTGAACAGCGGACAGGTGAGAGGCCGTGAACTTGCGGCCCCTCATTTTCTTACTGGTCTTTTCTCCACCCAGTTTCGGTAGTCCCCATGATTTACGAAGGCCAGCGAATGTCATACCCCAATAACGGCGCACTGCAACGGTGACCGTCGACCGCCACACACTGTGCTTGTCAGCAATCTCTTGAATGCCTAATCCGTCATGTATGTCACTCGTCAGATCCTCTTGACTTACGCGCAACTTGCGAGCGAACGGAGTCTGCCTTGCAATCGCACTGGCTTTGACAGCTTCTCGCGCTGTCATCACGATGTTTGAGGCACCCGGCCCACCGTCAGTGCGGTTCATCAGCGGCCCGATCTTCTCATCAACACGATTGCCACAGCAGTCGGGACGACGACCAATTCGCTTGATCAAATAGGACTCGAAGGCAAACGCTGCCTCTTGATTTTCTTGATGAAATTTCAGGATACGTTCAGCAGGAGGGATTGGAACAGTGTGCCGATCTACATATCGCTTGCGTGAGCCTTCGCCAACATAGTAAGGCGCGAGATTCTCGTCGAAGTAGACGTAGGTGTAGAACTCCACCCATGTCTACTACCGAGGAAGCTGGACTGGCGGTCAACAAGACGTTTGCTGTGTTTGCCCCGGCTGCTATGGAGTTACGTTAGTACCGTAGTTCCGGCCATCCCGTGCTGGCAGAATGAGGGCATGCCTGACGATCCCACAGAGGACCGGACACAGTACGACGAGTCGATCAAACTCGCCGTGTCCTGTTCTGTGTGTGGAGAACTGCTGAAGTGTAAAGAACGCTTGGCGAAGGATGGTCGTGACTGGTGGTGTCCTCGTTGCAAAGAATGGGTCACTGGAACGCTTGACCATCTCCGGCACTGTCGGTGGTGTGGTGGGCCACTTGACATGGATTGGTTCAGGGCATCGGAACTGGAAGGCCGACCCTCGGACTGGCTGTGCCGGGATTGCTTCGAAGAGGACGACTGAATGGCTGACGATCCGCTGGACAACCGAACCCAGTACGACGAGTCGGTGGACATCTCGACCGAACGCGACAGGGCCATTCCGAAAGAGGATCAGCCTTGCAAGCATGGCAACGATCCTAACGTGTGCGAGGAACTGGAATGCCTGATCGAGTGGCACCATGAGAATGATTGACCATCTCGCCGTGCACGGTCGTAGATAGCAAGTGGAGGAGTCCGTGTGAGTGATTACGACAAGCCAATTCGCTATCCGATGCCGAAGCACATCGTCCACGACAAGAACATGAATCGGCTGTTTTGCAATATTTGTATGAAACTGATGGGCAAGAATGTGAAGTCCAGAGCCAACTGGCTAAAACGGCACGGACACGCTAACGTGCGTCCTTTGTTCGTGGAAGATGAAATAATGAAATTAGACAGCGGTCGAAGGTTAAGGATATGAAACGCCCAGTCTGGCTCAAGATCAAGATGCCGTGCGGCATCGTCCTGCTCGTGCGCAAGCGTGTATGTCCGGGATGTGGCAAACGCTGGTCACCGTTCGGCATGATCGCTGGCAACCACTACGACGGCTGCCCGCTCACGGTGAAGGGCACGCTCTGGCTACTCGTGATCCCGGCACGACGGAAGTGAGTAATAGGGCCAACGTTGTTACCTCAGTAATCTTTTCGGTATCAGACTTGTGCGATCGAATACGGGTAGGCAACGGGTGATCTGGGTGGAAGTCCCAGACACCCGTTTCTTTAAGGAGAGCTGAATGGCACAAACCGAACAGCAACGCGAAGCATTCCGCAAGTTAGGCCAGCAGATCGACGACGAACTCAGACAGAAGGCAGAGGAGCCTGCCGAATTCGATCCAGAATATCGGTTTCCGGTTGAAGATGTGCCGGGGAAGCTGAGCCACGGGCTATCAAAATTTCCGGACGAACTATGACTTTGCAGTATTGATTGTATGACAATCCAGTTTCAGCGAAAGGTCGTATGTCTGAATCACTCTCGCTAGCCGAAGTTTCCGCAATCCTTGGCGTCGCACCATTCCTTGTAGTACGTCTCACCCATCGCAGAATCAAAGCTGAGAAGCTACCCGCCGTCAACGTGGGTGGAGAGATGCGTTTCGATACCAAGCAGTTCGAGGTATGGAAGAAGGCTAACTGGGACGCCGAAGCATTCCAGTTCAGCATGAAGCGGGAGCGCAGATGATCTCTCGCGAACTTATCTTCGACATGATCGAGGCAGGCTTCTGCTTCGCTCCCACTACGCCGGGCATGACGCGGAGCAATCATCCGCACTGGCAGAGCGTGTTTCCTTCTATCGATCTCGTGAAGGCTTGGCTGGATAAGGGCCAGTCACTCGTGCATGTGGCCGAGCGCGGCTATGGATTCGTCATTGACCTCGACGCTCCAGACGTCTGCATCGCCAAAGGATTCGATCCTGACTGGCTGAAAGGTTACTTCAAGGTCAGCACGCCGTCTGGTGGCTATCACATCTACGGATTGGCGGATGCCGTTACAGATGCGATGCGGGGTGTGGTCGTTGTCTACGAAACCAAGGGCGACACCACGAACCCAGACAACAAGAAAATCCTTGAGTTGAAAATCCACGCACAGTCCACTGCTGCACCCAGTGCCGAGCGCAAGGGTCAGAAGAACAAGTGCGACGGAGAGTACAAGCCGGGTCGCCATTTCTCACCGAAGGGCACGAAGCGCGGCCTTCCACCCGAATTGCTGGAGTGGCTCAAGGCGAACGCCGAGTCCACAGAACAGAATGTAAAGCCGAAACTGGACTGGGAATTCCATCCTAACTTCGATGAGGGTGAATTTGCAGAGAACGAAGGTTGCACGGTCACATGGTCTGGTTGGGTCGATGACGCATATCATCTCGTGATCGAAGCCTGTCCTCACTGCGAGCGTGTGAATACGGGCACACAACGCGCTGCGAAATCGAAACTCATTCTGGGCGGGAACGGATATGGCTTCGTCTGCCACGCATGCGGCATCGAGGGCGAAGGCGCGACCAAGATTCATCAGGACAAGATGAAACTGCAAGACTCTGGTTACGAGCCGTGGAGCGAACCGATCTATGCTCACGACGATATGGAGCTGCTGGGCGAGCAGATGGACAAAGATGGAATCGAGGAAGCCCACGATCCCGTGGACAAGTTCGTCGGCAAGATCGTGATCGGCTCTCCAATCGATGAGCCGGAAGAAGCCGATGCCGAGCCAGACGGCGAGCAACTGTCTGGTTTGAAATATCCCGAACTCGCATTTCCGTATGAATCGATGCCAGAGGGACGTTCTGAAAGATCTAGTGGACAAGGCTTGCGAAGGTGGTCTGGCACCGGGACTGGTCATCGTAGCCATTATGGCGCTCACGAGTGCCATTCCAGACCTCGACGTGATGGAAGGTGCGCGAGTCAATTTCTTCGGTACATTGCTGGCTATGGTCGGCGCTGGCAAAGACATGGCGATCAAACGCTCTGTCGCTGTGCTGGGCATGGAAAGCTTGCATCAATTCTGGACATCGTACGCACCAAGCGGCGAACGCTCCATCGCCACTCTGATCGGTGACCACCCAGCCACGAAGAACTCGCCGTACATGCCGGGTATGAAGCAGCACTGCATCGTAACCACTGAACTAGAGGATACGCTGGCGAAGAGTCGTGGCGAGACCAGCGGTGTGCTGACAGCGATGCAGCACTACTACGACCACAACAAGAAAGAGTATGCCGACAGCAGGACTGGGAGAATCCATCGCATCAACTGTCGTTTGTCATGGCTTGCGGCTCTGCCAGTGGGCGACAAGGAAATCGATACGGACAAATTCCGACAGGCGTTCGGTGAGAACACATCTCACGGGATGATCGATAGGATGATCTTCGGATTCTCTGAAGAGAAATTCGACGGCAGACGCAGCCGCAAATGGTGTGTGCCGCATGGCTTCAATCATTTCGAAGTACCGCTGACGAAAGCCGAAATGGCGATCATGGGCGAGGACAACAAGAGCGGCTTGATCGTGTCGGGTACAAGAGTAGCCCCACTCTGGCGCATATTGAACGAGGCGGTGGTTGACGGATTCGCCGAAGGCGTTGAGGACATGTACCTCAACTGGGAGGGCGAAGGTCGCGACACGTGGGCGATTCTCAAGGTCATGGTGCTCCTCGCCATTCTGCACGGACACGACAAGATCGAACGCAGTGACTATGATTTCGCGGCAGCGTTCATGGCGTGGCAAGTGCGCATCCGGGCTGCATTCTCCGCTGGCCGCGCTAAGAATGTTCGCCCTGCGGAGTTCAACGAGGTCGTCGTCAAGCAGTTGGAATCGCGTGTTTCGCGCTGGAAGAAGACAGGCAAACCCAGCAGGAACGAAAGAATCGGCAAAACTCCGCAAGGCAAGGATCGTCTGTACGTCCAGTGGAAGCAGGTTGCACGCGACAACCGCTGGTATCGGTTCGGCATGGATGTCGAGAAAACGATGACGACGTTGCAGAAGTCTGGCACAATCGATTGGCTCTACGTGAAGGATGCTGAGAACAAGCCGGAAGCGAATCCCAATTGGATCTGTCTGTGTCAGATCACGGAAGGTTCATGAAGTCGAGGAAACGCGACGGCGCTGCTCAGTCAAGCCGCCGATGAGAACCACAACGCGCTGCAAATTCTCCTTGAGCCGTTTCAGACTGAGTTCACCTTCTGCTATTGACGCGATGAGCTTGAGACGCTTCACTTGCAGATTCTCAAGACTCCGTGCTGCCTCGATCTCAGCTTGCGCGTTCGCTTCAGCTTCATCTTCAGCAGCCTCGTCCAACACGAAACTTCTCTTGTGTTCCATGGATGGAGACTACGAGCGAGCTTCGTCACAACTGCAATTACGGCATGCGGCCTTATATAGGCGCTCAGTAGCAAAAACCAAGATCTCTTAGATGCGAATTAACCCTTAGAAAATTTATTTTATACACTATATATGTAAGACGGTTCTACTCTCCTCCTCTTAGTGCCGTAACGCCGTAAATGCCGTAATCGCTGTTTGGATGTTCTTCGCCACTGATTACGGCAAACTCACTGCCGTAATTTCCACGCGCTTGAGACATCTGTTCACCTGGTCTTGGCGGACTTGGCCTTGGTATTGAGCCGCTCGCTGATATGCGAGTTCTCGTCGGTGGCGTGCGTTCGCCGTTACTGCCGGAGGCAACGGGCTGGTGCACGTCCGGAAAGCTCCCAGAGCGATCCCAGAGCGATCCCAGAGCGATCCAATCGGTACCCGCGTATCTCACCCATCGCTCTCATTCTGATCCCAGATTCCTCTGTGCAATGCTCCCAGAGCGCTCCCACCTTTGTCCAGAGCGCTCCCAGATCGCTCCCAGAGCGTTGGGTTCTTATCTAACCAACTCCGCCAAGCATAGAAGCTACACGACTTACAGACCATCTCTCCATGCGTGTCTCCATGGCGCGTCAGGTTGTGCACGTCTGCGCTCCGCGCTCCGAGCCAGGCTACGCCAGACGCTACTGGCAAGCCGGGAGCCGAAACCGGGAGGGTGCCACAGCTATAGGACATTGGGACCATGCGTACCCACTCCTCTACATCGTGGCTCCTATACAACTCCCGGCCCGCCCTCTAAATCGCCTGTCTCCTATATAGAAAACTGACCGCTATTCGATCTTCCGAGCCCACTCGCTAGTAATAGATATTAAAAACGTTAACCGACGTGCACCCCACGTTTTCTCCCACTCTCTCCCTCCGGGCCGATACGTCTACATACATAAAGGATGTGAAATGGTCATTTTTAAGTTCTTTCGAGACGGTTACTGGTTCGGATGGGGATTCTGCGATAAGTGCTGGTCCCTCGGCACGCTTCTGCTCAACGCTTGCTCCTCTGGCTACAACTGGTGCGCGGCCTGCGATCTGATTCACGGATCAGATGAGTATGTCCCGACCGATCCAATTCTCGCTGCTGGCTCTCGCGCTCTCACTGAAGCTATCGGCTCACCCATCCGCAACGCCTCTCAACTCAGCGATGACGCTCTCGGTGAGAACCCGGCTGACGGAGTCTGCGCCGAATGCCGTCAGCCTCTTGAACTTTGTAGGTGCCCTCTGCCATGACACCTGACATGGACGTTCGGTTCTTCTTCGGCTTGACCTGCCCCGAATGCGCGAACGATCGTAAATGGGATGCTGTCTCCGGCAAGTGCTGCGACTGTGGCTTCGCTCTGAATGGTGAGGACAAGAAGCTGCACGACGCCAACGTTGAGCTAGCTCGCATCATGGGCGCGGAGTTCAAGCGAGAGACGGAACGTATCAGGACACTTGATAACTATGACATTCCGTATGACTACCCTCCGCCAGCCGACTCGACAGCAGCTCAACATATTGCGAAACGGCGTATGGCGCTACGAGAATCCTGAAGGCTACGACGAGCCTGTCAGCTACGGCAAGGCGTTCTCGGCCAACGGCGCGACATCGTTCCCGACTTACGGTCCTGATGGTGGCATCTCTGGACAGTGTCAGATTTTTATCGACGAGATGCCACTCGCTGACGCCATGAACAAGTTCCGATCGAACGTCGAAGATCTGATGAGCGACAAAGTGATCCCGGTGTCGTCCCGCAAGATGCGAGTCCCATTCCACATTGAGGACACCGTCCTTGCGTAGCCTCATTGCCATCGAATCCTGCCGTCGCGATGTCCCGCTGAACAATGCGCAGCGCGAGACGTGGGCCACTCCCGGCTCCCCACCGTCACACGATATTCGTTTCTTCTACGGAATGACAGACGCAGTGAGAGATGCTATGCAGTATGGCGTCGGTCCGGAGATCGACGACCGCGTCTACCTCGACGCGCCTGATGACTACATCTCACTCAGCCTGAAGACTCAGGCCATTTGCAAATGGGCGCTCGAACATGGCTATGAAACGTTGCACATCGTGGACAGCGACACCTATGTCCGTCCCGAATACCTCTGCGCCACTGCCGATTACACAGGCATGCTCGCACGAGAACATCGCTACGGCCCCTATCTATGGGGAGAAGAAGACGGCGATAACCCTCGGACCTCTGGAAAAGCAGTCGAATAAACTCTTGTCGTCCATCGAAATTGCTAAGAAGCGTTGTATGGCGGGAATACTTCGCGGCAAACATATTGAGCGAAAGAGATGCGTGCCCTACCATGGGGTACTCCCCATTCTTCTGGTAGTGCTGTTTCTGGTCGCGCCTCCGATCCATGCACAGACGATCAACCGCCACGAAGGCATTCTGATCGACGTGAGCGGTTCAATCGGTAAGGGTGGAGCTAACGACGAGCTTTTCCGTGAGTATCTCTTTTCTGTGAAGAAGCTGCTCCTGACGGAGCCGCCAAACTCCCGCGTCTGGGTCTCGGTCATTACGACGGAATCTTTCGGAAGCGTGCGCAGTTTGATGAAAGGCTGGACGCCCGATGCGCAGGGTGTATTCACGGATGATCTGAACCGCGCCCGGCATCAACTCGCAGCCAATTTCGAAGCCAAGTCTGCTGGGCTGTCGCCCACAGCGGCCGGAACCGACATCATCGGAGGATTGTGGCAACTCAAGGCGCTGCTCGAATCGGGTTCTAAGGGTAGTTCGGATGCTGTCTCGAAGACGATCTGGATTTTTTCCGACATGGTGAACGAATCGGCCAACCTCAACATGCCCGCCCTTTTGCCGGCTGGACCCGAAAAGATGGTTGAACGCGCAAAAGCCAACGGCTTGATGGTGCCCCTCGCTGGATACCGTGTGTATGTGGTCGGTGCGTCACCAGCGGGGCTGAGTCCACAGACATGGAACGCCCTCAGGACGTTCTGGACGGTGTATTTCCGTGAGGCGGGGGCTGAGATAGTTACCTACTCGGCGGAGTGCAGCGTCGGAAGAGAATGATCGAGGGCGGCATGAGCCTGGGGAAATGAGGGCCATGTGAAGCTCGTGTCGCTCCCTCGCAGTCTCGGGCCGCACGACTTCACCAGTCCTTGTACTTCGTTTAGTGCCCTGCGATTTAGTGTAAACGTCGAACACGCTCTGCCCGTCCCAGGAATCGGAATCCGGATCATCTTGCATCGACCGCAAGCCCCATTCTGTGGTGCTCGTAATGAGATCAACAGGAATCCTTCGCAGGAAACGAATCTTCTTCCCCTGCACATCAACACTTTTGACCAGCATTTCGATGTCGGGAGGATAACCTTGACTGTCCACCTTTGTCTGAAACCCACCGCCGGTCGGCAGCGTCTTTGTAGCGGGCGACAGCGTCAGGTCAGTCGCGCCGGTGGAACCGCCATCGAGGCAGTTAAGATTAGGACAGCACCTACGCACCGTATTTTCTTGACAGCAAATGTTAGTCGCCGTATTGTCGTTTTAATTTATTCTAAAGTAATATTTGTTACTTAGTAAACGCGTGGCTTAGACAGTCCCGTTTCTAGTTTTTCCCTGGGAAACTAAATATTTGCGTGAATAGTGGAAGGTGTCGTATTCCGCCCGGAGTAATGGTGTAACAAGCCCCCAGGAACGTGGACTACCGCTTACCACACACTTAGGAGGGTCTTTCAATGAACTACGCCAAGGCTAGCCGCCGAAGGGTCACATTGGTGACTCAGTTCCGGGACACACTCATAACGTGTTCCATTGTCCTTCTAATTCTTCTTTCGTGCGCCATGTCTGCTGTGGCCCAAGGAAGCGGCCTAAATTCTACGGAGGGCGCTGTCATCCCCTCGTGCGCTGGCGGTAGCAGCTGCGGCAGTGTAGTTACCGATACGCTCTGGGCAGACTCTACGGTTCACCGCTGGAGAATGCTTAACGACACCGCATCAACGAGCAGTCCGCTGGTGGTTGCACAGTGGGCGTGCAGCGTGAGTCCTGGCTGCATTATGTATTCTGCATCGACAGCGAGTTCCAGTGTGTATCCGGAGACGGCGCTTTCGATTGGTGGACAAGGTTCCTTTCTGCAAGTGAACTCCTCACTGCTCCCGAACTGGTCGACAAGCCCGACTCTCGGGCAAAACGGATCTGGGGGAGCTACTGGTCAGCTTAACCTCGCCAACGGAACGAGCGGAGGAGCTTCCATCGGGCTGGAAAATACTTCCGCTACGACAGCCTATAACTTCATTTTTCCGGCATCTGCCGGCACTGCCGGCAATGTATTCCTCAGCGGTGGTGGTACAGGGGCCAATACCTGGACGGGCTACACGATTCCCAGCAGTGCCACTAACGGGGGACTTCTTTATGCAAACAGCGCCAGTACCACCGCATTTTCAGCAACCCCTACGCTTGGCGTGCAAAATACTACGGTGGGCGGTTTGACCCTGGCTGGTTCTTCGTCCGCAGGGGCCTCCATCACACTCACTGGGACGGGCTCCGGTTCGCCGGGAACAAGCACGATTGCAGTCACCGCGGCAGGAACGACCTTGGAGCTGGGCAGCACGAATGCGGAAGTGAATGGCTCGGGCGATTTCACGGCGGGCACATGGCAAGGAACAACGATCGGGGCAGGTTATGGCGGCACTGGAATCAACAATGGCTCGAATACACTGACATTGGGAGCGTCTCTGGCAACAACGGGAACAGGAGCGCCCACGCTGGCGTTTCCGGCAACTACCTCTTACACCTACACCTATCCCGCTAATACGGGAACTCTTGGCGAACTTGGCTTCGCGCAAACATGGAGCGCACTGCAGACTTTTGGCACGGAGATTTCGATTGGAGGAGTGCAGCCAAGCGGGGCAACCGGCACCGGGAATCTGGCATTCTCAGCCTCTCCTACATTCACAGGTACCTTAACTGCGACCACTGTTGCAGCCACCACTATCGACGGTGCCGCGCTCTCGGGAACCTTTACGGGGGCACCGACGCTGAGTGGAAGCGTTTCGTTTACCGGTGCTCCGACCGCCACGACGGCAACTGCTGGGACAAATACTACCCAGATAGCGTCGACGGCCTTCGTGAGCACCGCAATAAGCAATCTTGGGTGTACGTCGGGCTGTTCGTTTGCGGTTACGCAGGAGACTTACACTGTCCCTAACACGTCAGGGGCAACTGTGTCTGCGGAGGTAGTGTATGCGTCTAGGTTCTTTAACCAAACCCCTAAGGAACCTCTGAGCAACCATCAATTTCGAAGGCGACAGGAATTTCAGACCGGCCCCGGCCAGAAATTTGCCTGTATTGCTTCCGACCTTACCGGAACCCGCTATTCACGGGGCTTTCAGAGACACTACCCCCTCGCCACGGCCAGCCGTTTGCGGTGCAGGTACAGGTTCACCAGCGCAAAGCTGGCACACAGCCGATGATGGTTCTTCTGAATCCCGCGGTATCTCACCTTCTCGAAGCCGAAGATGCGCTTCAGTATCCGGAACGGATGTTCTACCTTCGCTCTCACTCGAGCCTTCACCCGGTTCCTGGCTTTTTGTAACTCGTCCACAAAGTTCTTGTAGTGCACTCTCCGGCTGGTCATATCTTGTGCTCGCGGAGCCGCCTGCCGGATGGCTTCTCCCTGTCCCTGATACCCGCCGTCGCCCCACACCTTGCGCTCTTCCCCGTGCAGCAGGTCCGGCAGCATGTGCTTGTCCGCTACCGAAGCCGCCGACGTGCACACCGAATGCACATGGCCTTGTTTGGAGTCCACTCCGATGTGCGCCTTCAGCCCGAAGTACCACTGCTTGCCCTTGCGCGTCTGGTGCATCTCGGGATCGCGCTCTCCGCTCCGGTTCTTGGTCGACGAGGGCGCATGAATGATGGTCGCATCCACAATCGTCCCCGTGGTGATGCGGATGCCGCGGCTCTCCAGATACTGGTTCACGGCGTTCAGCATCGCCCCGCCCAGCTCGTGCTTCTCCAGCAGGTGACGGAACCCGAGGATGGTGCTCTCGTCCGGCACCGGCGCGCGCCCCAGATCGATTCCCACAAAGTGCCGCAGCACCGGCGATTCATACAGCGCATCCTCCGCCCCCGGATCGCTCAGGTTGAACCACTGCTGCAGAAAGTACACCCGCAGCATGATGCTCAGTCCTACCGGAGGCCGCCCGTTCTCTCCCTTCGGATAGTGTGGTTCCACCAGCCCCTGTAACTCGGCCCACGGCACCACCTGCTCCATCTCCTCGAGAAACTGCTCCCGCTTCGTCTTCCGTCCGTACTTCTCGAAACCCCTCTGCGCCGCCAGAGTTTGCTGTCGCATCCGCCTTTTCACCTCGCCTTACACCCTATACGCTCAGCCTGTGGATCGCAGAGTTCTTCAGAGGTTCCCTAAACTCCTTGGTACTACTGCGTGCGTGTATGTGTCCACTGTGGACTCCGGAGGGCACGTCGATGTCGGGGTGTATTCGATCTCTGGCACAACGCTAACGCGGCAGTGGCACACGGGGGCGTTGAGTACTACAGCCACCGGCGCCGTATGCGGAACCTCTTTGTCTACCTACACGATGGCTGCTGGGACGACATACTACGTGGCGTACTGTGCGGACAACACAGCGTCGATACTCGAGAATATCACCGGCTCCGACACGGCAGCCATCTTAGGTGGAAGTAACGCGACGGCAAATACCTTCGGAAAGGACTCCACCGGCGGCGATGAGTGTAGTTCGGGAGTTCTGGCTTCGTCGATGACCAGTACAAATATTGTCAACGGGGGCGGGGTCGTTCCCTTAGCCATAGTCCTCAACTAGGAAATGGCTTCCCAACTCCGAACTCGATCAACGCGTAGATGACATCGTAGTAGCAGTGGGCACGTTTGCGGAGAAGCGATGACTTCGATTTTGATATGAAGAGCGCTGAAACAACTCGAGCCTAGCAGCCTTCTCGCAGAATGAGACTGAATGTGCAGGGCGGAGGCATAGGCGAATTACGACCATTGAATGTCCGGGAGTACGCTCAAGTGCTAGCAGTCGGATCGTTTCCCGACCATGACGCTTGACGCCAACGTACTGGCGGCCAGCGCGGTAGGGAACTTTACAGCGGGTGCGGCAACCAGCAGCACCTCGGAGCCAAGTTACGACTGCGATAAATTCCACCTGTTGTTCGGCGGTACGGTAATGCGCCACATGACGATGGGACAAACACGACTACTGGCGGGCGCTCTCGTCACGCCTCGGCACGCTCAACACGGAGCAAAGAATATATTCGCTACAGCCTTTGGGAGCCGTAACATGAGAATAACACTTGTGCTGATCCTTGCCCTGTCGGTGCCAGCTCTGGCGCAGCAATCCATAGTCGAGGGGAAATCGACCGTGAACGGAAGCACCGTGGTCAACTCTCTTACTTCGCAGTATGTATCGATCTTTGTCGTGAACCCCCCAAATCCAACTGTTAACACCACCTTCGTGCCCAACGTAATGATTCAGGACGCGATCGATGGAGTTACACTGCCGCTTGTTTGGGCAAATATCGAAGGGAGCGCCCCAAATACGACGCCTTGCACACCTGCCCCTTCGGATACTTGCCAGCCGGATCCGGTAGTGCCCATGTACCACCATTATGACTGGAGCACGTATGAGTCAACAACTTTTCCGGGAGTATGGGGGTGGTTCGCACCCGTTGGACCATCGCCGGGAGTCGCTAAGACTGTCAACTTTATCCTTGATGGGGAAACTGCCGGAATGCTTAACGCAGCTACACCCCATTATGTTACGGATTCGAGTTGGTACAGTCTCTTCGTTCCGCCTTACACGCCAACCACGCTTTACGCACAGCAAGACGTTATCAATTCGGTAAACTGTAGTTCGTTAAACGAATGGACTGGAACGACGCCATCCTCATTGACTTATTCCGCCACTCCCAGCCCACAGGTCACCGTCCACTCGACGGGGTGTTGTAGCTCCACATCCGCTCCCAATAGCAATGTCATTCAGACTTTAGATCTAGTCTGGGTAAGTGTGCCGAGCAACTCGGCTTGCGGCACGGGCAGCACCGGAATGCAGGCAACGGCTACCGACAACAATCACTTTTACTATACCCCGCAGACACCGTCCAGCTGCAGTAATCCAATTTCAACCACAAACGCAACATTTATCGCTGCTTTCCAATCGTGGGCCGTACCTTATGAATGGCCTTACAAGTCAGCGTTAAAGGCACTCTGGGCCGCCACATTCGCGCACTTCAGTTCGACCTATACCGTCAATTGGGGGGCCGGTAACACAGTTGTTGCCGGTCAGCTTGGGTACATCAGACCCGGAGAATCCGTGGGCGGTGAGGCTTATCCTTATTGCACATCTGGGCTTCCGACTTCGGGACCTTACCAATACTCAACGAGCGTTTGGGAGAGCTACTATTCAGAAATGCTTCAGTGGGCGCAGTCACAAACTCCTTTTATGACTTTCTTCGCACCACTGAACTCCACCGCTTCCTACGACTTTGGAACCTACGAGGCCGGCATCGCCGCCACCACCACAAATGGTCATGGAGTAATCGACGGCTTTGGAAGTCAAGGACTCTCACTTCTCGATACAACTGCTTTCAATGGATGCAGCGGTTCGACATCAAATTGGTGCGATAGCTTCTCCACTTGGAACGGCATGGCGATGCCACGGGAACTTCAGCAGTTGTCCTTATCCAACGAACAGAACCAAACCTCATGTCCCGGCTGCGGAACTCCTCCCAGCGGTAACTCGGGAGACCTTTACTACTGGTTGCCGTTTGCAGTCGAAAATCACATGACGGTTCTAGAGCTTTACACACTTGACGCGGGTCTGGCATTTGATCCAAATTATTGCGCAAACATCACGTCGCCACCTCTTACTTGCTTTAACGGTTATCCGGTCAGCGGCACCTTTCTTAACGGGAACTCTAGCTTGCAGGCCACATTCATGAATGATGTCGGGCAAGGCTACAATTGCCCAAACGGTGGGCCTTCATATAGTACGGGTGGGTGTCAGTACGCTCAATGCATTACCGACGCGCACGGATTGCATCCCAGACCGCAATCGGCAAGCAGTTGTATGCCCTATTAGAGCAATCTGGCCTGGAGTCTTTAGTCACAATGAATCAGTGGAGACTGCCGATGAATTGTTTGTAAGCGGGGCTCCAAACGGGTGTATGCTCAATATGTCGCGTTTCACCCCCCGCGAACGCACTGCTCCATCGGGACCGAATCCAAGAAAGCTTCAGGTAGCAAAGACTGAGGACAGCATGAACACTATCCGAAGGAAAACATGTTCGCACCAACAATCGGGTGGAGTCTGGTCAACAATTGCGACCCTCATCGCGGGGTTCGCGTTGTTGCTCATGCCCCAGGCGTTATTTTCACAGACCGTTACCGATATTTACAATTTCACCGGCACTAACGCATCAGGTGTTCCGCTATATGTAACCCCAACGCAGGGGCGCAATGGTCAGCTTTTTGGCACGACCGGTGGCGAAGGCGGTACCAACTATGGAACGATCTTCCAACTCTCCACCAAGGGCGCGCTGAAACAGCTTTTCACTTTCAACAACACCACGGGCTCACAGCCGAATGCAGGTCTTACCTTGGCTAACGACGGATACTTTTACGGGACCACAGTGCTCGGAGGCAGCGCCGGCTTTGGTGTTCTGTTCAAGATACCATCCAGCGGGACCTACACGCTCTTGTACGATTTCATTGGCGGGAGTGATGGAGCAGCGCCTGGATCACCACCTATTGTTGGGTTCGACGGAAACCTCTACGGTACAACGTATGGAAACTCAACAACAGCGTCGACAATCTACAAATACGTGCGCAGCTCTGGCACTTTCACTACGATCTACCAGTTTAACCAAACGGAAGGGGCCGGCGTTATCGGGTCGTTGGTACAAGGCTCGGATGGAAACCTATATGGGACTGCATACCAGGGTGGGAGCGCTAACTGCGGATCGATCTTTGAATTATCGACTTCTGGCACCTTACTTTGGAATTATAGCTTTCCCTGCCAAACAGGGGGCGCCAATCCTATCGCTGGGCTAATCGAAGGGGTAGACGGTAATTTTTACGGTACGACGTATTACGGTGGGACTTATGGCTTCGGAACCGTGTTCAAGGTGAGCCTTGGCGCGGTTTCAATTCTGTACAATTTCCAATCTGGCACCGATGGATCATACCCTGTGAGCGGCGTGGTTCAAGCCACCGATGGAAAACTCTATGGATCTACCCAGGGCGGCGGTGGGTTCCAAGGCCAGGGCACTCTATTCCAAATTAGTACCACCGGGACTTATAAGCAGCTCTTCGTGTTTATAGGAAAGAATGGCGAAGGCCCTCGGTCGCCCTTCCAAGATACGAGTGGCACGTTCTACGGCACCACCTTTGAAGGTGGCAAGTACAGCGAAGGAACAGTTTACAGCTTGAACATGGGGCTGGGTCCATTTGTGGCCCTAGTCAGCTATACCGGGAAAGTGGGCAGCACAGTGCAGATTCTCGGGCAGGGATTCACAGGAACGACTGGCATCACCTTCAATGGGATTCCCGCATCGAGCTTCAGCGTCCTCAGCAGTACGTACATGACAGCAGTTGTACCTAGCGGCGCTACAACGGGCCCTGTTGTAGTAACGACCCCCGGTGGTGTGCTGACGAGCAACAAGAGTTTGAGAATAATTGGCGGCGCAGCCAGCGCCGCAAGGGCGAAAGCTAGACAGCCGATCTCTCGCGCTGCGAATGCGAAGAAGACGAATTGAGGGAGAGAGGGGCACCTAAGCTTTCGTAATGTATTAACCGGACCCAGACTAGATGGCTTCGGCGGTCCTGGGCACGTTTGGAACGGAGATGTCACCTGCAGTTTTTTTCGACTTTTAGACGATTTTGTAGCGGTCGAAGCAATCTCCATTAGCGATCAACGACACACTAGGATGAGCCGCATCTCATTCAAATACCAATCACTTGTGGCCTACAGAACTCAATAGAGTTCAATAACACCAAGGTGATAGTTCGAATGGAACGCATAGAGGGCGGAGCGAAGGTGCTCCTTGATACGTGCGTGTAGCGGTCCGTCATCGCGATTGAAGCGTGTCCGAGCACTTCCTCAACAGCCCTGATATCAACTCCGTGCCTCAATAGCATTGTGTCGACCGTGTGCCGAATCATGTGAGGCGTGACATGCCTCTCCAACTAAGCCTCCTGAGCAAGTCTGGCGAGCGCTCGCGCAACTCCTTGCGTTGAGAGCCACCCCCGAAGCATGGACGAACGTGACAGCGTGACCCGAGTCAGGCGCCGCGTGAATCGGCCAAGTAATTCCTTGCAGCGGCTAGCGACCGGTCATCTGGCATCACAGCCCAAATGGTCGCGGTATAGTCCCAACACCTGCTCACTACCGCCAGCGGCACGCACCGCAGCGACTGCGAAGCGCGAGGAATGGCTCCGAACCGCAGCCGAATCAGGCGAACATGTCGACAAAGTTATAGCAGATCGGATTCGCCAAACAAGTAAAATACTAAAGTTGTTTTACAACGCATTCTAGTCTCGCCGTGGCGGGAAATCCCTCACTGATTCCAGTATCCACTAGATCGCCGGTCCCGTTCGAACCGGCGACAACATGATTGACCGCTAGTCCCGTCGACGGGGCAAAGCCACTAAAACCAAATGCTGCACCGTTGCGAGACCAACACGTCCTCTAGTCCCGCTAGTAGCCCTCCTAGGGCTCGTTTCTAGCGTCTTTCAGCGATCCACCGCCGCCATCCACACCCGGTTCCGCTGTCTCCCCAATCGGTCGTGAACCGCTTGTCCACAGGGGTTGGCCCAGGCTCAACAGTAGGCTGTGGATTAGAAGATCGCGCCATTGAACGGTCCAGAATCTTGATTCCCACCCGATTCCTTGTTACCTTCAACGTCGCCTCTCGCTTTCGCTCGGGCCGTGAACTTTTTCTTGAAGTCTCTGTCATTTACATCGATACTGAACTCGCCAAGTGAAGGTGGATCGGTGATGTACACGTGGCCCTGCCGCTCCTTAAAGTTCTTGGTCTTGCAGGTGTAGGCGATCAAATTGAAAATGTACGTCCCGAGCGCGATATCTTTCGTGCCCTCCCTCTTGAGTAGCGCCTTGCTCGCATTGCTCAGAGTGCGCCGGATCTCCGGCCTGCGGATGAACAGCGTCTCAGCGATGTGCTGATAGTTCCGACACTTAGCATAAGCCTCGACGAGCACACTCGTTTTGATCGAACGCAAGGGCCGCGTACTCGCCAAGCGGTCGTCATAGTCGTATGGCTCCAGTAAGTTGTCCTCCAGACCAGCCTTCTCCAGCACAGGAGCAATGGCTTCTTTGGTGATGGGACTCCCGAACAGCAGGTAAGCGCCCAGTGTTAAGCCCGCTCTGCGGAGCTGGTATGAAACAATCGTCTGCGTCTTGTGCGGGTACACTTGCGCCAGTGCCTTCTGACCTTTCGACAGTAAGTGGTATGACAGCAGCATCTCCTGATCCTCGCGAGACTGGCTGCGGATGACCTTCAGCACAGCGGGCAGATTCGACCGAAAGATGTCGTCGAAGTCATTGCGGGCATACTCTCGCTGAGTCTCGATAGAGACTGTGACTTCACCACGAGTCGCTTGGTCCTGCGTGATCTGACAGGCACGTTTCCGCGTGATGAATTCTTCATAGATTCGTTGGTTATTCCCATCAGCGAATCTGGATTGGTTGTGTGCGTCGTACACACCATTGAAGAATCGACATTACGTTAAGTATTGCGGCATCGTGAACGATGGGCGGATTTCATAGCGGGCCTGATCCAGTTTGATCTGGAATTCCCGCTGTTCGTGGCGGAGGCGATCCAGCACCTGAGCCCAGTTCACCTGAGCGAAATAGTCGCACTCACGTGTGGCGAGGTCGAGTTCCTGTCGAGCTTCCTCGATGCGAGCGGTGTATGGGTCCATCGTTTCGAATCCGCCCCACGTCTGGTGATAGTTCCATTTCTCAGCAGCTGGCCCGTATGCAGGTGGATCGTAGTCTTCGAGTTCCAACCCACAGGCCGCGTGCTGTTCCGTGAACAGGCCGATGCCTCTATCAAGATCGTCGGAGACTTGTTGGGAGCGGATGGCTCGCGCCACGTGATGGACGTTAGCAGCATTGCAGACGAGGCAATGCATCTCCACTTTGAATTCTTCGAGTCGGCCCTCGATGTGGGCCAGAGGCTGTATGCGCTGATATGTGTGGGTGCCGAGCACCTTGATTACTACGCAGGATTTATGCTTGCTCAAGAGCGCAGAACAGGAACATGCCGACAAACATGACCAATATGAGAGGCCAGAAGCCGAAGAATCCAGCCACCACAGAGGCCGCCATGACCGTCAAGAAATTGCGTTTGAAGTTCATCGTTGCCCTCCAATAGATACCTACGAGATTCTCGCTCGTAGGCGCAACCCCGGCTTCGAACTAAGGTACCCAGTCAGTACTCATCCGGTTTCAACAGCGTAGTGCTGCTGCGGTCAGCCTCCGTGATAATCCAGAGCCTTTCGCCGTCGGGCAGGTTGTACGCGCTGAGGATGCGGAAGCCGTGGATGAGGCTGAGTTCATTCTCCTTCCGGTCGTGCTCGTCCAGATCGCCCCAATCTCCGCACACGTGGCGAATAAGAAAAGCCAACGGGTCCATTCCGTTGGCTTCCAGAAGTGCAAGTGCTCCCGGCGTGGCGACCACTTGACCCAAAGGGAATATCGGGCCGCTCATTTCGCGACCTTCAGTTGGCCGTGGTTGATGGCGTAGCGGATGTAGCGATGGACACGGGCCGCGTCAATCTTGTGACCGTCGATCTGGCGACCACTGAACTCCGCGATGAGCGCAGCGGCATCGACCGTGCCCTTCTTCTTGGCGAAGTCGCAGAACTCCTTCAGGAATCCGCGCTTGACCGTTTCAGTTGAGCCGATGGTATATTTCTCATCGACCGGGCGAGGATTCACGGCCTTCGCCTTGGTCTTTCCATTGCCGTTCGGCTTATCGTTCGCCGCTCGCTGCTTTGCGTCTGCTGATTGTTTCTTCATTGCTCGTCTCCTCGATTGGAATAGGGGGAGCGAGCAAATCTTGCCTCACAGGAATGTGCTTGACACGCTTATTCTGTTTCTCTCCAGTCGAAACCTTTCTCTCCAAAACCACCTTCCATCAGAAGTCGCAACCCGCCAGCGGGTTCGCATTCTGGGAACACTGTGCATACCAGCCACTGTGTAGTATGCAGGGTGCGTTCAGGCGACGACAGGGCGTGGAGTTTCTGGCCTGAGGTTTCCTTTCCCACTCTCTCCGCCAGATTTTCGTCCTAGTTCGTCCAACGAAATCCAGAACCCGCAAGAAAGACCGCGACTATGGCGGGTTTAATGATCTAGTTCCGTGTGGTGACATCCCGTTGCATCCGGTTTGAAATCCTCGTCGTTGGGCGGATTCCATAAAGCGAGACTTCGGACGCGATCCACTCCTCGACCACACTGGCAAAAGGATGAAATGGACGCCCGAATAAGCGCGAAGGCTACTCCTTGGAGTTCGAACATAGCCGAGAAAGTGAACTCTGACTGCTACGATTCCGCCACGTAGAGATCCCACTACCGAAAGTGCTCCGTCACTTGCCTCCAAGCAGACACCTTCATCCACCCAGAAGCTGTACGCTACTTATTTCAATGGACGGCGCTCACTGACCAACTCCAAAACCAACATTTGGCAGCCTGCACGAAATTTTGATTTTCGTGTGGGGGACCACAGGAATGTGAGCAATCCTGCACAGCATCGCAGGCCTTGCTCTGTCATTGTTAATCAGAGTTAAACATCGAAGGATGGGTTCAATCCGCGGAAAAAATTGAGAAAGGTGAAATCGATGGAGCCGTTTCGTCCTTCTTTCCGCCGCCGGCTGGCCTCCATCACGGGCTCCTTCGGAAAGCTGGTGGCCATGCTCAGACCGCAGGCCCAGGAAGTCCGAATTCAAAGAATGTGCCCGTTCTGCGGGCTGATCACGCCGCGAGCCGGGAGGTTTTGCTTGGAATGTGGGAAGCCGCTCAGAGCCGTTCAGGTTGAGCGGCAGGATGCACGACAAGGGTAGGTAACACAAGGAGATTGATATTTGGACGATTGTTGCGGCACTTCTGATTCTGTGGCTGTTGGGATTTAGCTTGCACGTGGCCGGGGGCCCGGCCATTCCCCAAATAAAGCACGGCCGCGCCTCC
This sequence comes from uncultured Acidobacteriaceae bacterium, assembly GCA_963832755.1. Lineage (GTDB taxonomy): Bacteria > Acidobacteriota > Terriglobia > Terriglobales > Acidobacteriaceae > Sulfotelmatobacter. The sequence continues at coordinate 1,141,268 of CAWHVM010000002.1, forward strand.
TACGCAGCTTCGCGCATTTTTGTCACGCGAGACCACTCCGGGGCGACGCTGAACACTTCGTATTTCCTCGGGGCACTAACTTCGGTCGCTAGCGCTAATGCTCACCGTCCATATTGGGCCCGCTCCACTTCGGAGACATTCAACAATTTTGGTTCAACAATTGGCAGCGACGCGGGGATGAACGTCTTCCACGAGTTTAGACCTGGCATCCGGCGAATGGTAAAGGGCGCGTTAGTATCACTCGATTCGGGTGCCCGACGACTTCTCACCTTTCGTGTTGGTCAGCGATCTGAAGGCGGACAACAAATGGCGTGGTGGAGCAGGCGGTCGAGTTCAAGAGCATGCGGCAGCAGCCTATCCGGTCTTTTTTAAGTCTGACAGCTGCTCCTTCAAGTTTGCGACGACTTCTTTGGCATGGCCTATCCGCTGTTGAACTTTGCCCGCCTTCTTCTCGGCTTTCCCTTCGGCTTTCAAATTGGGGTCATTCGTAACCTTTCCGACCTCCTCCTTAATTGTTCCCTTTACTTCGTGGAAGCTGCCCTTGATCTGATCTTTCGTGCTGGTTTTCATATTTCTCCTTCGCCCTCCTAAAGCGCGGATTGGTGGCCTTAAGGGCCAATTTGAGGGCTGCCACTTTTCTAATCTCTCGCCTTTCCGAGGTCTGAGCAGAATTGACCACCTCTGGGACGAGCCTCGACTTCATCCGGAAAAAGGTAGATTTCTTCGCGCCAATCCGTCGGGAATTTCCGTGTGCTAAGTGTGAGCATTTTTGCTCAGCCGTCTTAATCCTGATTTGCTAAGGTCGAATTGACCTTAATGTGCCCGAATTTCCTCCTGGATTTGTGCCAGAGACACAGCACGAACCCGGGGAAGCGGCGCAGAGGTAAAAAGAAGAGAGGCTGGTCCATGAAAAAAGTAATGTTCGTATTTACGATGTTGAGTCCCGGCACGCAATCGCTTCGGTTTGAGGGGCCATCGAAATCAAATTCGTGGTAAGAAACGTGGTAACTATGGAATCAAGTACAGCCAATCTATTGCAACTAAAATATGTTCCTGCCATATTGTGAATCCCACTCTCGCGAAATCAGTTGGGTTGGTCCTTTTCAGCTTCCGATGACCCGGCACACCAATTCGGGTGCGGTACGGAATTGATTCGAAGTCAGCCAGATGTCCCCTTATGATCGGTCGCAGAGATTATTTTTGCCGCGTGTTCAGCTTGTCGAGTGCGCCCTTCAACTCCTCAAGCTTCTTTCCAGCTTCGCCAAGTTTGCCTTCCGCCGTCAGGCGTTGGTAGTCGGCAATATCTTGGGCGGCTTCCGCGATGAGCGCATTGAGATTGGCTGCGGGCTGGGGCGAAAAGGCGGAGCCCTGTGTGCCTCGCACAGCTTCCGCCGGGACTGCGCCTGCGTTCATCGGGGGGGCGGTCAGGGACGAGACCGCGCCGCCAAAAAGCGACGCCATTGCCGACTCGAAGGTAGGGCCGTATGCGAGCTTGTCTTGCAGTGCGAGCACGACCAGACGCAACTCCGGCATGGGACTTCGCTCGGCCTGCAGGTAAATCGGTTCCGCATACAAAAGTGCGCTTCCGATCGGAATCACGAGCAGGGCCCCGCGCCGCACATGCGAGCCTTGCTGATTCCAGAGCGTCAATTGTCCGGAAAGTTGCGCATTTTGATCGATTCGCGCTTCGATTTGCAGCGGTCCGTCGACCAGCTTGGTTTTAGGAAAGTTGTAGACCACTGACGTGCCGTAATGGGCGCCATCGCTGCGCCCGGCAATCCAGCCAATCAGATTATTCCGGTTCGCGGGGGTGAAGGGCAGAATCTCCACGAACTCCTCGCCGCGTTCGCCCGGCAGTTTCATCAGCACAAAATTGGGCTGCACTGCTTGTGTCGTTTGTTCCCCTTCCGCGCTCATGCCGACCTCGGTGGCGATCGTCCACAGATCTTCGCGGTTGTAGAAGGCTTCAGGGTCCGTCATGTGATACAGGCCGTAGACTTCCGCCTGCAGCTTAAGCAGCAACTCCGGGTAGCGCACATGTTTGCGCAGGTCCGGCGGCATCGTGGACGCATCTTTGAACAAGCTGGGAAAGATGCGGCGGTAGGCTGCAATGATCGGATCCTCCGTGTCGAACACGTAAAAAGTTGTCGTGCCATCATAGGCGTCGATGACCACCTTCACGCTGTTCCGCATATAGTTAATGGAACTGTCGGCGAGACGATAATGGCTGGAGTAGGGATAGCTGTCTGAAAGCGTGAACCCGTCCATGATCCACGACAGCCGCCCATCATCCCCGAGCACGATGTAGGGATCGGGATCGAAGGTGAGGAAGGGCGCCAAGGCCGCGACGCGGTCGCGAATGTTGCGGCGCATGAGCAGACGGCTCTTCTGATTCACGTCGTCGCTGAAGGGCAGCTTGGCTAGGTCGTTTTCATCGAACGCGATCATAATGCGGCGCAGCCAACCGCCGAGCACAATGCCCCCCTTGCCTTCGTATGACGTGAGGTTGTTGGTGGCGCCTTGCGGGTAGTTGAATTCCTTCTGCCGCGTCTTCACGTAGACGTCGGTGTTGGTCATCTCGCCGAAGTAAATTTCTGGGCGGGTCACGTTCAGACCGGGCACGGTGCTGTGCACCGGCATGTTGCTTAACAGGAGCGTGGGCAGCCCTTCCGGAGTGAACCCATTGACCGGATTCATCGTGATGCCGTAGCCGTGAGTGTAGATCAGCTTATCGTTGATCCAGTTGCGGCTGCTCTCGGGGAGCTTGTCGACATTCAGTTCGCGAGCGGCGAGCATGACCTCGCGAGTCGTGCCCTCAATGTCATAGCGATCGATATCGATATCGGGGAAATCGTAGTAAGTGCGGATTTCCTGAATCTGACGCAACGTGTCCTGGAGTGCGCGCCAGTCCCACAGCCGGATGTTCTGAAGCGTAGCCTGATTGTTCGACGCGTCAGCCGCTTCGACGGTGGTATCCGCGGGAAACTCGCGCTGCGTGACCCGATCCAATCCGTAGGCCTGGCGCGTCCAGTTGGTGTTGAAGACGATGTAGGGCTTCTCGCGAACCAGTTCGTTGGGTTTAACGATAAAGCTGCTCACGTACCAGCCGACTACTTGAACCGCAACATAACAAACCGCAGCCGGAACAATCGCGGCAATCAGCCAGCTTCCGCGCGGCACCCTCACTGCGTTGGCGGCCGCGATCACTGAGCCGAGAAGCAGTGCCGCGCAAACGATGAGCAACCCGGTGAGCGTAACGTGCGCGTCGGTGTAGGTAACGCCGCCGAAGATCGTGTGATCCTGGAGCAATAGCCCGAAGCGGCCGATATACGTCTGCATCGCGAGGATTAGCAGCAGAAACGCAAACGCGATCGAGAATCCGCGCCAAGGCAAGGTGACATGGCGGCTGAGACGCCCGGTGAGCACTCGCGCTCCGCCCGCGATGAGAATAAAGAGAACGGCCAGGGCACAGGTAATCACAGCTAGCGTAAGCAGCCAGCCGAGGATGAGCTGCCATGCGGGCAGGGCGAAAAGAAAAAAGTTCAGAGGCTTGCCAAAAATGGGGTCTAGGACGGTACCCGTACTGCGGGGCGTGTACCAAAAGAGCGCGAGCGTCGTCCAGTCTGCCATCATGGCGGCACCGGTTGCGGCGGCAATGGCGAGCGAAACCCCGAGCGCGATGAGCCGCAGAACGGGCTCGACCGGCAGCTTCACCGGCTGCCCACCGATGATAATCGTATGACCGTCCGGCAAATCGGAGAGATGTGCCCGCTTCAGGGCCAGGAACGATCCATACAGAATGAGAAATGTGGCCGCTGCGAAAGCCGTAAAGACTTCCCATTGAAGACTCTGGGTTTTCCAAAAGACGTCCCCATAGCCGAGCGACCTAAACCAGAGCACGTCCACGTAGTACGACAAGGCGGCCCGGCCGCCGAAGAAGATTACGGCCAGCACAACCAGAATGAGAACGAAACGGCGGCGACGAGGCGGCTGCGACGGGCGCATCCGCGGCCAGTCAATGGACTGGGGCATTGCTCTCCTTTTTATTCATCTTATTCATCCACTGTATTCCCTTATACGCATATTACTCCCTCGGCTTTCGCAGGTTGCCTTATAGCTTGCGTCACAGCACCGTTGCACGATGAGAGCATCGTCGTTGTCTCCTCGAGGCGCCTGCGCAGTCCGGTTTCGCAGAGGAGACTATGCGAATGCAATGCGATCACAAATTGCGGTCGGCCATGGCGAGTTGATTTTGCCAGTTCCTTAGAAATGTGTTCGACCGAACAAGCGAGTCCGGTGCGCAGACGGCGTTTGCCATTACTGATCCGAGCGGCGTCACTCAGAAGGTTTTACTTCCTCAAAGCTGAACTGCTTGTCGAGCTTATCGTACGGCTTACCGTCGACCTCGACATACGGGTAGACGAAGTAATTGAGCGCCACGCCATCCTGCTTAGGAGACAGGGTGACGTCGCGGCCGGTGGAAAACTGCACGCGATTGGCGTCAACGCTGCCGAAGAAGTAATCTTCTTTCTGCTTCGCTTTCCACGCCTCGGAGATGTCCACCGGGATCCAGCCGATTTTGCTGGTATAGAACTCAGCCCAGCAGTGATAACCGGGGATATCTCCTTTATCTTTGTTTTCGGGCAGGGGAAACCCGATGTCGAAGCGGGCCGGAATCCCGTCAGCCCGCAGGAAGCCGATGAACGGAGAATGGAAGTCTGTACAATTGCCGTGCTTGGAGTCACAGGCCCACAACGCGTCCCCGCGTCCCCAGCCTGAGCCCGTCTTGTCGTAGCGCATATTCGTGAAGAAGTAATCATAGGCAGCCTTGGCTTTCGCCACCGTGCCACTCTGGGATCCGGTTACCTTAAGGGACAACTCCTTGATCTTCCCGTCCGTAGGAATCAGGCTGTCGGGTGCAATCAAACGGCTCATCGACGCGGCCACGACGCTGGGCTTCTGATCGGTTCGCTTCAGTTGCGCGTAATCGCCCCGCGAGTATTCCCGGCGCGTAATCTTATACTCGAGGGTGAACTCTGCCTTGCTCGCAGCAGAATTCTCGATTTCGGCATACATCATTTTATTGCCATACTCCGGCTCCTGCGTCATGCGCGTTTTAACCGGAGCCTTGACCGCCAGAACACGCACGGTCTGGTGCTGGTCAGTCTGTGGTACCGGAATCCAAACCCGCACGAGCTTCGTTCCGGGGGGAATATCCTTCACAGTGACGCTGTAGGTGAAGCGAAACGTGCGGCTTGGCGGGCTGAATTTCTGGGTATTCGGAGAGGCTTGGGCGGCCACCTGCCATGCCGAAAACTGGGGTGCCAGAAAAAACAGCAGCAGCAACGACAAGAGAACTCGCAGCCTCATGGCGACACTCCTAATCGGCGGATATAGATTGAGATTCTACCAGCAGCAAGGGCGAGATGTCAGGGCCGCTGAAGACGCGCTTTCACGGTAATTCGTCGCTATAGCCACTTGAGAAGAGATCGGGCCTGCCGATATTTCCAATTTGGTATAGCATTAGCATCCACTGAATGAGGTTCACCATGACGACGATCGCAAGCTCACCGCGAAGTGACTTAGCCCACCTACCGCAAGCGGCAAACGGTTTGGCAATCGTGCGCGTGACGATCGGCGCGATGTTCGTGTGGGTCTTTTTCGAGAATCTCGGCAAAGGCCTCTACGCGCCGGCGGGTTACGCGGGCCTGATTAATTACTACATCAAGAACGGTCATTCGCCGGCGCTGTGGAAGTCTGTAATGGGCCTGGCGGCCAGCCACGCTGCGATGGCGGCTCCGATGCAGGCCGTGACCGAGATCTCTCTCGGCATCCTGCTCATCATCGGCCTGCTTACCCGGCCGGTCGCATTGGTGGCTTTTCTGTATCTCGGCAGCCTTTGGGTTTCGGAGTGGGGCACGGCTTGGATCTGGGAACTGCTGGTTCCGGTGCTCGCTTCCCTTGGCCTCGCGATCGGAAGCGCCGGCCGGAGATGGGGCCTTGACGCTTGGCTTGCGCAACGGTGGCCATCTTCTCTCTTGTGGTGATGGGGCGGAGATGGGCCTGGTCCACTTAAATACGATCACTTAAATACGATCACTTGAGTAACGTTCACGTGCGAGTGTCCGTCATCATCCCTACCTATAATGAAGCGCAGGCAATTGAGCGCGTTTTAGCCGATCTGTCGTCCGATCTCACGACGGAGGTCATCGTGGTCGACAGCAACTCGACTGACGGGACGCCCGAGATCGCCGCGAGAATGGGAGCCCGCGTACTTCAGGAACCGCGCCGCGGCTATGGGCGAGCTTGTCTCACGGGTATGGCTGCGGCAAATTCCCCTGACGTAGTGGTGTTCCTTGATGGCGATTACAGCGATCGGCCGTCGGAACTGCCGATTCTCTTAGCGCCAATCACCGAAGGGCGTGCGGACATCACGCTCGGTTCCCGGCTGCATTCGCAGAGTTCTACTGGGGCGTTGCCTTGGCATCAAGTGTTTGGCAATCGTCTCGCCGCCAGCCTGATCAGGCTTCTGTATAAAGTGGACATCACTGATCTCGGCCCCTTTCGCGCTGGCCGCGCAGATGTACTACGCGCGCTCGTTCTCGAAGAGACCACCTATGGCTGGGCGGTTGAGATGATCCTCAAAGGCGCGTTAGCTGGATACCGCGTGGTGGAAGTTCCGGTGAGCTACTACCCGCGTCTCGGGAAATCAAAGATCAGCGGCACGCTGAAGGGCACAGTCGGCGCCGCTTGGTTCATTCTCAGCTTGATTGTGCGCTATCATTTCCGGCGTCGAAGAGATGAGACGCCACGGTCAGCCTAGGTCCGAGTCAACGTTATTTTATGAAATCCGCAAGCGAGACGGCGGTGCCTTCGTCAGGTAGTGACCGCGTTCTGGTAATCATGGCGAAGGCGCCAAGGCCAGGCACTGTCAAGACCCGCCTAACGACCAGCCTTTCTCCCGCGGCTGTCATTGATTTCTATTGCTGCCTTCTGGACGACACGCTGGCGCTGGCGCGGTCTTTGCGCGATGTGGAAATCGCCATCATGTGCCCGGAGTCCGACGTAATAGAACTGGGGCATCTGGCCGGCAGTCAAGTGAGCATAGTTGCTCAGAAAGGTGAAGGCCTTGCCGCTGGCCTCACTTCGGTGTTTGCGCACTTCGCGCAAAATAGTCAAAGAGATGCTCGTCAACGACGCATTATCGCCTTTAACAGCGACAGCCCACATCTGCCGCGTTCGGTTCTGGAGGACGCGTTCGAAACGCTCAATTCACATGATATGGTCATCGGGCCCACGCACGATGGAGGCTACTACCTGGTGGGAGCAAAAGCTGCTCATCCTGCGCTTTTCGCAAGCGATGGAATGGGTACCAGCACTGCGCTGGAGAGACTCCTGTCGCGCGCACGAGATCTGGAGCTGTCCGTAGGTTTCGCGGCTCCTTTTTACGATGTTGATGTAGCTGACGACCTGACTCGCTTGGCAGAGGAGTTGCGTGTGGCTCCGGCAAGGGCGCCGCGCACGGCGGCGTGGCTTAAAGAGTGGGAGTTCGCGGCGGAGCATTCTCGGGCGACCCCTCGGACAAACTCTCGGACGGGCGCGGGAGAACAGTGACAATCACTCCGGCGTGGAGAGTGTACATACTCGGCGCCACGTTGTGCGTGGCGCTGACGATCTGCTCACGCAACTTCGGCGACAGAGGCGGGCCGTACTTCATGGCCGCTTTAACGGTTGCGGGGATCGCGTATCTCCTGGCGATCCGTGAGTTTCTTCGCGGGCGGGGCGCCCGCGCCACACCAACATTTTCCCGGCGCGTTGTCGTCATTGGGCTCGTGCTGGCCGCTGTGTGGCACGTCGAATTTCTTCGCCTGCCTGCAGGCGCCGATGACGATATTCATCGATATGTTTGGGATGGCCGCCTGCAGAGGCTCGGCTACAACCCCTATCTTGTTGTTCCCAACGATCTTGCCGTGAAAGGGCTGCATACACCCGAAACCCGCAACTTGAACCACCCGGATCTGTCGAGCCCATATCCACCGGGGGCGGAGCTTTTTTTCCGCACGGTCACCGCGATTCAGGAATCTACTTTCGCGCTGAAGGTAGCATTTGTGCTTTGCGAGTGCGCGATTATTTTCGTGTTGCTCGATCTTCTGCGTCGGGAGCGCGGAGCGCACCTGGTTCTGGTGTTCGCCTGGAATCCGTTGTTAGCCATTGAAGTGGCGGGAAGCGGCCACATTGACATTGTGGGCGCGCTCTTTTTGCTGGTGTCGGCCGCTGCGCTAGTGCGCCGATGGCGGGCGACTGCGGCAGTCGCACTGGGGCTGGCTATCGCAGTGAAATTCCTGCCAATCGTACTGATGCCGCTCTATTGGAAGCGGGTTCGCATTCGCGACGCCGCTCTGGCGGCGGTTGTGGTCGCCCTCCTCTATGTACCATTTCTCAATCGTTCATTTTTTAACCATGGCCGCCTTCCAATCGGCTCGCTTGGCACGTATGTGCAGAGTTTCCGCTTTAATGGTCCCGTATTTGCGGCGCTCGATCAGTTGGCGCCTCCGCAGTTGCTGGCTGGGCTGGCGGTGCTCGCCGGTTTTGTTACGGCAATCTGGTTGAGGCGCAACGCCGCGGCATTCTTTCCCGAAGCGTTGGCGTGGCCCATGGCAGCATCGCTTCTCTGTGCACCGGTCGTATATCCGTGGTATCTTCTCTGGCTGCTGCCGTTCGTGAGTTCAGCTTCGACCGTACCGATCATCATCTGGACGGTGAGCATCATTCCTACTTACTACGCTTGGCATTTGCGCGCGCTGGGTCGTCCGTGGGTGCTTCCGGGCTGGATTATGCCTCTGGAATATGGGGCCGTGGCGATCGCCGCTGCGATGGTCGCGTTTCGCAGGTTAAAACAGCCGACGGAAACCTGAGACCTGACGGGCTGGATATTCTCCTGTATCCGAAATCTTGTGCCCGACATCCAAGGGGCATCGGTTCAATTCACTGAGGAGCGAACTCCATGACAAGTCCGAGCCGCGCAGCCTTGATCCGTGCAACAACGACCCGCCTTCTGGCTTTCGGTGTATTAGTCCTATCTGCAACGTCCTGGGCGCAAGCGCGCCCGCCTATTCTCGAACGGGTCGCCAAGGCCTATGGCCTTGATTCGTTCGCGCAAATCGATGCGATCCGCTACACCTGGCATGCACAGTTCCCTGGAGTGAACGTCGCTCGTTCGTGGGTTTGGGAACCCAAGACCGGCAAGGTCTCCTATGAGGGGAAGGACAAAGACGGTAAGCCGGTCAAGGTCACCTACCTGCGCTCTGAGCTTAGCAGCCAACCCGATGCCGTGAGAAAGGATGTCGATCCCGCCTTCCAGAACGATAACTATTGGCTTCTGTTCCCCTTGCACGCTTACTGGGACACTAGCGCCAGCGTTACAGATGAGGGCATGAAGAAATTGCCGTTGGGTAAGGGATCGGCCGAGAAAGTCGTGGTGAAATATCCCTCGGAGGTTGGCGGCTACACGCCGGGCGACATTTGGGAACTATACGTCGGCAAAGACAACCGAGTGCAGGAATTCGCCTACCACCGCGGCGGGCCGGTCAAGCCGAGTGTCGTGATTGCGACGTGGGCAGACTACAAAAAAGCTGGCCCACTCGAAATCTCAACCGACCACCGCGGGACGGCCGACGGCAAGACGCTGCGGATATTCATTTCTGACCTGGCAGTTAAGGTGACCGGGTCAGACGCCTGGATGGAAGCGAAATAAGATTGGGCGCGAAAATGATAGTGGCTTGCTGATTTTAAAGTTGATGTCGTTTCGAAGGCGTGAGTGTGCAGTACAAAGCGTGACGCTCAAGAAGGAGAACCGACATGAAATCGATCGCTTTTTTGCTGGTTGCAGTTGCAGCCGCGGCGGGTGTTGTCGCTTATTCCGCCCCCGCATCTGGAAGTGCCGATGAAGAGGCCGCCCCGATCTTCGGAATCAAGCTTCCTCCTCGATACCGCGATTGGAAGCTGGTATCCGTGGCCCACGAAGAGGGTAGCCTCAACGATATCCGCGCCATTCTGGGCAACGACATAGCCATCAAAGCCTACCGGGAAGGCAAGCTGCCGTTCCCGGACGGCACGATCATTGCCAGAATAGCCTGGAGCTACGTCCCGTCAGAAGAAAATAACAAAGTGTTTGGCCGTTCTCAATCTTTCGTGGCCGGGGCGGCCACGAATGTTCAGTTTATGGTCAAGGACTCAAAGAAGTATGCCTCGACAGGGGGCTGGGGGTTTGCTCAATTCAAAGACGGCAAACCTGACGCGACGGCGGCGCTCAAAACCTGCTTCCCCTGCCACGAGCCTGTCAAAGCTCGCGACTTTGTCTTCACCCGTTACGCGCCTTAATCGACATCGAGGTTCTGCAAGGCAGAAAACAGGAAGTGCGATCTTAAATGTCGTTCTTCACGAATCGCATTACCTGGCTATCACGACAGTAGTGCACGAACTGGCCAGCTTGGGCAGGTCGCGGCCAGCGGCCATGCGGATGCGCAGGCTGTGACGTTCCCCGCGAACGATGGGACAGTAGCAGTCGGGTTCCAGCAATGCGCCTTGCAAACGTTAACGTCCGGCACATCCACCATGGCATGACTCCCGGAACTCGCACGGCTGGCACTTGGCCGGAAGCGTGCGGACTTGATCGAAGGGCGCGGAGTCGAGAATCTCGATCCCCGCGGAGATCAAGTCTGAAAGCGGCTCCCCTGCTCCTGGCCAATAGACGCAGGGTTGTAGGGTGCCTCTTGGCGTCACTCGCACGGTGCTCACGCCACAACCGGCTCTGAGCGGTGGGAGCCCGGCCATGGCGCGAACCAGCGGCTCGCCGATAGCGATTACATCGGTCTCATCAAATAGACGCCGGAACCCTTCCCAGTACTCTTCGTAGCTGAGGGCATAAACATCCGATCGCACGGCTTGATAGACATTCACTCGCAAAGGAGCGTCAAACTGTTTGGCTACCCGCGCCACCTCCGCTAAACGCAAGTAGTTCGACTTCATCATCACCGCGATAATGGTTACAGGAATATCCAGCCTGCGACACCGTTCTGCCTGCTGTTGGATGAGTTCCCAATTACCTTGCCCGCGCTGCGCATCCTGTTCCGCTTGCGTGGCGTAATCGAGAGAGAACTCGATGTCATGGAAGGCTCGCAGGTCATTGTCTTCCAGAACAGCGGCACTATGACCGTTGGAAGTGATGGTGAGCTTGACCGGCTTCGACTGCAGGTAGGCCAGTATTGCCTTGAAGTCGGGATGCATTCCGTTCTCGCCGGTGCCAAGATTTACTGATCGCACGGGCAAGCGTTCCATGACGTCCTTCACTTGATCCAGGGAGAGCCGATCCGCACGAGTTGGATCGCGGTAGCAGAAGGCGCAGGCGAGATTACATTCGTTGGTAAGTCCGAGCCCGAGCGAAATACCGGCGTCAGGTGTCACGCGCGAGCCGGACGACGAGGACTGGGCTATGACGTTGTTCATGAAACATCCTTCGTCGCCGAACCTGTGCGATGTGCCAGGAAGTGCGCGTAGCGGGCGATTGCGGCGAACTCCGGTCGCCCGCCCAGCTTGTGCTCGAGTTCAAAAATCCGCTCGTACTCATCATTTCTGGAAACCCTCGGCGGCAAATAATCCGACACGACCCGAACGCCACGCACCGCGGTAGCCGCGAATGACGCGGCTTCCAGCATGGCTTGCAGGTCATGCGCCGCAAATAGCCGCACTCTGCCCCCGTACAGGGATTCATGTCCCCACTCAGCGGTGAGATTGTGTTCAGCCGCGGCCAGGTCGCCGTCCTTTATCGCAGACTTCAACACCTCACCGGGCTGGTTACGCACCAATACTGAGATAATGCTGGAGGGATCTCGCAAGGCGGGAGCCGCACCGCGCAACACAGCACACGGGTCGTCAACGTACTCCAGAATATTGTGGCAAAGAACCAGATCGAACGATCCGGCGTCGAATAGGTTTGCCAGTTGCGCGGCGTCGCCCTGTTTCAGCGCAATTCTCTGTGTAACTCCTGCTTCTTGCGCGGCACGCTTTGCGAAATCCAGCATGGGCAGGGATGCATCCATCAGTGTGACATGATGGCCTAGTTGCGCCAGGCGAACCGCGATGGCGCCGGTACCACAGCCAATATCCAGAGCGTGTAAAGGCCGGGCAGGCTGCGGCAGAAACTCCTGCAAGTTGGCAAAGGCGAGATCGAGCCGCAGTCGGCCCTCGGGTGTCTCGAGGTAGGCGGCGTACTGCTCTGCGCCGGTCCGGAACCGTTCGAGGTCGTCATTGGTAATTTTCTTCATGGTGCCACTCAAGCGAATCAGCCTCGATCGATTCCCAGATGAGTACCGAGCGTATATCGAAGGGATTAGCGGCGACAAGTCGGTTCATGGGAAGTGATCGCCATTACTCCGGATGACGGCAACCTCCGGTCCCGCCCTTTTAGTCCTGCTCTCCGAGAGTTTGGGCGTACGTTTTGCCATACGGATAGAAGAGTTCCTTGAGGCCTTGTTGCCACGCGGCTTTCATTTCTGGCGTCGTGATGTCCCAGTCCGGCCGGCATTTCTTTGTGATGGCACGCAGGTCCTGGCGAAGGTCTTCCAGAGTTGGCCGGCCGAGGAACCAGTAGCCGTTGTAGATCTTGTAAATGACAAGACCGGGCTCGAGGACCAGCACGTGCGGGATCATCGGATTGTGCAGTGTGTCGGTGTATTCGGCGATGTCGAGATCTTTTTGCACGACACGCCCCGCATCGGAAAGGAACGGCCAGTGGGCGCCGACTCCGCTGCGGTATTCATTCGTCTCGGTGATGTTGTCGGTGCTAATCGTGACCAACCGGCAATAGGAAACGTCGAGTTCACGATGAAGTTGAACCAGACCTTCCGCCTGCCGGCGGTCCTTGGGGCAAAACCCTCCGCGGCTAAGGACGAGAACCATGGGATGTTGTCCCTGGAGTTCAGATATCTTGCGTCGTTTCGCGGCGTGGTCGGAAAGTTCGTAGTCGGGGAAGATAGCCCCCGGAATCATGTCAGATCGCATACGAAATCCTCAGCAGAGTGGATGCACATCACCTAGGTTACGCTTCAATGAGCGAGTGCACGATGACCAAAAGCGAAACCTAATGGGCGAGAGCGCCGTACACTCAGCGTTCAAACTCCCTCGCCGTGGTTGCCGAATATGCTTTGTTCTCTGAAAACCTGAGGTCTTGCCAAATGCCAGTGTCGGTGAACCAGCGCTGTCTGAGTTCGCACCAATCCAGCTCCGCTACTCGGTACTGTCCTAATTTGCTCGGCAAGGTGAGGGCGGATTAGGAGGAATGGAAAGAAAAATGCCAGCGAAAGACGTTGTACAGCGGGAAGTTTCCGCTGATAAAGCGGCGTTGGGGAGAGTTGGCAGCGCCGCTAGGGACAGCCTCCATTCTTGGTTTTGTCCATTGTCGAGGAGGATGACCATCCAAACACTCGAATCACTTGGGCAAGTTCGCCAAACCTTGGCGGGTGAGCTAGACGGTTGCGTGTTTAGTGAAAGTTCTACTAAGTGCAACTGTGCGCTCATTTTGCGCCACGCTTCGAGTATCCAAAATGCAACTCCACAGGAAATCTCTTTCATGCACATGGCCTCCTTTATGGGGCTGTCGGCAGCAAAGACTCTAGCCTCCAAACTTCATTGGCAATGCCAGCGGCCATTGCGGGTGTTACGCGCAATGATGAATGAACGCGGCAGAAATTATAGTGCGCGAAGTGCAAAGCGCAAGCCGCTTTCAGGTTCGTCAGTTTCGTTGAGAAAGCGTTCGTAAGCCGCGTGAATCGGCGCATCGCCATTCGCATAGTTAGGTTTTGCCGCTCGATGTGTGACGTGCATATCCGGTCGGGATCGGGGTCGCCAGTTCGGACTCTGGATATAACCTCCCGGATTGGGTTTGGGGAGTATTTCGCTTCACTGTCGCGCTGGCCGTAATCGCCGTAGAGCTTGATTAACTGCGCGAAGTCAACCTCAGAGCCGAATGCATCCTCTACGTGGCGCTGGTAGAAAACAAAGCCGTCCGTGGTCAACTGCACCCTCGTTGAAAGCCGCTCGGCCAGATCGTTGACGAAGTACCAGGTTGTCTCTTCTGTGCGCTTTCCGACCGTGTACACAGGGACGAGTTTGGTTTCTTCGTCCATTGCGACAAATACCCATTGACTCCCCCACTCCGGCGAGTCGCCGTCACGGAGCCGTCTGTCTTTCTTGCCGACGTAGCACCATATTTCGTCAGCTTGAATAAAGCCGCAATGGAGGTTACGCATTCGGCTGTCCATGATCTCGGCGCAGCGGTCGCCAGCGTCCACCAGCAGACGGCAAATGGTGTCACGGTGGACGCCTGTCATTCGTTCGGTTGAGCGGACGCTGGAGCCTTCGAGGAGAGCGGCGATTACAGAGAGTTTCTTATCCGTGGAGAGAGTATTCATTTTGGCCTTGACCTTTCTGGTTAGGCAAGCCAAAATGACGATTGAGGACTGACATTCTGGCTTGCCGGATTGTTGGTTTTAAGGCCCGATAGAAGCTCGATACTTCTAGCGGGTCTTGCTATTTGCGGCTGTCGTTGGTGGAGGCGGCATCTGCTCCTTTCTGCGGCGCGTCCTGCGGCCAGCGATAGCGATTTCCATTGACTCCTCGCATCCTCTGGGCGTCACACGCGCCGTCTCTGCTCATCCGTTGCAGCGTAATGCCTACAGAGCCGCGAGGGGATTGAGTGCTGAACTTGTATCCCCCGCGCACAATGAGGTATTCAATTTCCCCTTTGGACAACCAATCGGCTCGGTGATCCTTGAGGATTTTTTCGCAGCACTGGGTAAGAGTCATATCGACAAACGGCTGCTTAAAGACGTAGTTGGTCTCGTGAAAACCTACGCCACTCCGATACTTTCCGGGCTTAATGCCAGCAACGCTCAGTGCCGTCCGAATGGAGTGAATTTCGCGGTCAATGCGACCGCGCTCATGCTCCAGTTCGGCCATGCGCTTCACGAGTTTTCTGGCTGTGGCGTCCACGTCTCTTGCTGTATCTGAATCGTGTATCAATTTACCAATTGAATTGATACACGTCAAGCAATTTGTGAACTCGGTGAGAAGATTTTCTGTGGAAGGCGTGAGATTCACTTCACACCTCCCTTTTCCACAGCTTTGTTGGGTGATTTGAAATTAGGACAGTACCCGCTACTCGTCCCACTATGAAAATTTCCTGTTTCGTGAAAGGATTTAGTTCTTGTCCCAATGACGATATTTCCCCCCACACTCGACTGGAGGCAGGTTCGCTTTCGCTGCAAGGGCCAGCCCAAGCCTGGCTCTGTGACAGGAGTTGTAATGCCTGCATTGCTCACCGCCATCGTTTCTGCAGTTTTCCTCTCCGCGGCGGTGCGTGCACAGCAGAGCGATTCGGCGAAGCCGGCGGTGGTGCAACCCGGTGCGCCGGGCGCGCCGAGCAAAACGCTACCCTCGTCGACGCGAGCAGCCCTGCCACCACGGTCGGCGGCGGACGTAGAGTTCATGCAGGGCATGATTGTGCATCATGCACAAGCGGTGGAGATGACGGCGCTGATTCCGTCGCATACGCAGAGCAAAGACCTGCATTCCTTGGGCGCGCGCATCAGCAGCTCGCAGTCGGACGAAATTAAGTTCATGAAGCGTTGGCTGGCCTCCCGGGGCGAGTCAGTTCAAAAGGCGATGCCGAACATGCCGGGGATGGATATGCCGCAGGGCGAATCGCACGAGTCTTCCCGCGACTCTCCCCCCGACTCTTCCCGCATGGCACTGATGCCCGGAATGCTTACGCCGCAGCAGATGGAAGCGTTGCGGAAAGCGAAGGGTAGCGAGTTTGACCACTTATTCTTAGTGGGTATGATTCAACATCACAAGGGCGCGTTGACCATGGTGAAGGATCTATTCGACACCGCTGGCGCCGGACAGGACGCCGAGTTGTTCAACTTTGCGACCGATGTTGACAATGGCCAACGAGCTGAGATACGGATCATGGAAACCATGTTAAAGAAAGAGACCCCAGAGGAGAAAAGATGAATCGATTGCCCAGTCTGGTTCTGTGTGTGGTGTGGTTTGCACTTGTTTGTAGTTTCGCTGTTAGCAGAACTCAGGCACAAGAGACGCAACCCGCGGCTCCGCCGCAGGAACAGGCGCAGAAGCCCGCGAACCCGCCGTCTGACAAGGACGCTAAGAAGGAGGATGACGGCGAAGGAGGGGATCCATTCGCTGCGGCGCCCGCCCCAGCGTTGCCGCCGGGGATGACGGGGTCAGATGCGAATGATCCGCGCGCCAAGCTTGCCCCGGGACTTTATGACGCCGGCGAAGCTTCCATGGGCATCGAGCACCTCCTGCTGCTCAAGAAGCCGGACGCGTTTCAACTGGGGACCACGGACCCCGATGATCCGAGGGTGGAGAAGGTAGTTGGGCAGCTCGGTATGGGGAATAACAAGAAAATTCCAAAGTCAGTCCACTTGCTGATTGCGCAGCTTGCTTTTGCCAACTCGGATCTGGCCTTTGAAGGCAGCCATTTGTTCCAGGGAAATTTCTATGGCGTGAGCATCTACGACATCGCCAATCCGGCGCACACGAAGTTGCTAACGTCACTCGTCTGTCCGGGTGGGCAGGGGGATGTGTCGGTTTATAAAAATCTATTGTTCATGTCCGTAGAAATGCCGAATGGACGCCTGGATTGCGGTGTCGAAGGATTTCCGCCGGAACCGGCTCCGCCCGACGAGGACGAGGGCAAAGCGAAAGACAGAGATACGGATAAAGATAAAGATAAAGATACGGACAAAGCGAAAAATACGGGCAAGGCCACCGATTCTGACAAAGCTACAGATGCAGACAAGACGAAAGATGCCGACAAAGACAAGAATAAAGAAAGGAAGCGCCACATCCCGGTAGCGCAAAAGGACCGTTTCCGCGGCGTAAGAATTTTCGACATTTCCGACATCACAAATCCAAAGCAGGTTGCAGCGGTACAGACGTGCCGCGGATCGCACACGCATACCCTGGTGATCGATCCGAACGACAAAGAGAATGTCTACATCTATGTGTCGGGAACTTCGTTTGTGCGCCAGCCGGAAGAACTCGCCGGCTGCTCAGGGGAAAAACCGGACAAAGATCCGAATACGGCCCTGTTTCGCATCGATGTGATCAAGGTTCCGGTGGCTGCGCCGCAGGAAGCGAAAATCGTGTCGAGTCCGCGGGTGTTTATGGATGCGCGCACGGGCGCGATCAATGGACTCAACAATGGCGGCACTCACGGCAAGAAGGGGCCGGTGAAGGCATCGGACACCGACCAGTGCCATGACATCACAGTCTATTCCGCGATCGGGTTGGCGGCGGGCGCGTGCTCCGGAAACGGAATTCTGCTGGATATCAAAGACCCGGTGCATCCGAAGCGAGTGGATGCCGTAAATGATCCGAACTACTCCTATTGGCATTCGGCGTCGTTCTCGAACGATGGCAGCAAAGTCGTATTCACCGACGAGTGGGGTGGTGGCTTGGGCGCGCGCTGCCGTGCGAACGACCCGAACAAGTGGGGTGCGGATGCGATCTTCCGCCTGAAGGACGACAAGCTGAGTTTCGCGAACTACTACAAGCTGCCGGCTGCGCAGGGCGATACGGAGAACTGCGTGGCGCACAATGGTTCTCTGATTCCGGTTCCTGGCCGCGACATCGAAGTGCAGGCATGGTATCAGGGCGGGATATCGGTGATGGACTTCACCGACCCGGCGAACCCCTTCGAGATCGCCTACTTTGATCGCGGGCCCATTGATCCTAAAGTATTGGTCCTCGGAGGCGAGTGGTCCGCGTATTGGTACAACGGCTACATTTACGGTTCGGAAATTGCGCGCGGCTTGGACGTGTTTCAACTGACCCCGACAAAGTTTCTGACACAGAACGAAATCGACGCGGCCAGGACGGTTCAACTAGCTGACCTGAATGTACAAGACCAGCCAAAGATCGAGTGGCCTGCAAAATTGGTGGTCGCGAAAGCCTACGTGGACCAGTTGTCGAGGTCACAGGCTCTGTCCGCACGCCGAATCGCAAAGCTGCGGAAGACGATTCATAGCGCAGAGACCTCGCACATGAACGATAACAGCATGGCAAAGTTGAACAGTATGGCGCCTTCGTTGGAGAAGAGTGCAGCTACTGCGAAGACCCCAGCCGACGCAGCGCGGATGCGTGCACTGGCAGACGTTTTGAAGCATCCGTCCGCAGAGTGAGGATTGGCGAACGGCTGCGATTGCATGTTGCGTGAACGAGGGTCGGGTGAAGATGACTGCCGAGACCGAAAGCGAACGTTTTCACGAGGCAGACTGCGATTGAAGGCGATGCTAGCCGGATCGCCGGCTTAGCCAGTCATCAATTTTGGGCCAGGTATGCTTGTTGGCGCCGCTTCCCGCCATGATTCCGATGTGCCCGCCGGGAACGCCGAAGAGTTCTTTGTCTTTGCTGCTCACTTTCGACATAATCGCTTTCGACTGGCAGGGCGGCGTGATGTGGTCGCCCTCTGCAATCACGGTAAGCAGATTGGCTCGTATGCGGCTCAGATCCACGCGTTCGCCTCGGATCATCATCTCTCCGCGCATGAGCCGGTCGTTACGGTAGAGATCAACGATGAGTTGCCGGAACACTCCCCCGGCCATCGGGATGTTATCGGTCACCCAGGTATTCATGGCGCGCCAGGCCTCGATGACCTGCGGGTTGTCGATGTTATCCCAAAGCTTCAAATAGTTGACGATGTAATTCTCCACCGGCTTCAGCGCTCTGGCGCCGTAGTCGATCATTTCCGCGGGCATGTTGCCAAACGCCGCCAGCACTTTGTCCACATCGAAATAGCGCTCGTCGGTCCAGCGGGCGAAGGTTATCGCTTCTTTATCAGAGAAGTCCAGCGGAGCGGTCAGTAGAATAAGATTTCGCAACCCATCGTCCGGGCGCAAGGAAGCATAAATCGTGGTGAGGATGGCGCCGATGCACCAGCCGAGAATGCTGAATTCTTCGACTCCGGAAACCGCCTTGAGTTTACGGATGGCTCGCGGCATGTACTCGAGGGTGTAGTCGTCGAACTTCAGATTCTTATCTTCAGGGCCGGGCGCGCCCCAATCGAGCAAGTACAAGTCATAGCCTTGGTTCACCATGTACTCGACGAAGCTGTGGCCAGGACGAAGATCAAGAATGTAAGGCCGGCTCATGAGCGCAAACACCAGCAGAAGCGGCACCGGATGACGTTTTTCTGCGGGCACGACGGGAATATAGCGGTAAAGTTTTGCCTTATTCAGCGCCCATACTAATTCCTTGGGAGTTTGCGCGATGGGGGTTTTCGTCGTCAGCGCTTTGTTGAACGTCGTAAGTTTTCCCACCAGGTCGGTAAACGGGTCGGTGACAACCGCAGCTTCTGGCATTGCTACTTCGCCCCCTTGGTCTTCTGTTTGCTCTGACGGTTCCGCGCCTCTGGTCTCGGAGTTCTCCTTGCTGCGGTTGCGGGCTTAGTGAGCAACTTCTCAATCCGGTCAAGCTTGGCATCCATGTCGTCGAGGTGCATTTCGATATTCGTGACCCGGTCTGCCAACGACACGAAATCGGCCCGCGACGGCATGCTCAACTGCTCGAGCACGCGCAGCATCGACTTTTCGACGGCTTCACGAAACGGAGACGATGCCGAAAGATAAGTGTCGAGCACAGTCCCTGTAGTCTTCGCATAGGCATCGGTGTTAACGGTTTCGACCATCGCCTTCGCCCAGGCGTCGAGATAGGTATCCCGCATCTCACGGAAAGCCTCCATCGGATCGGGCGGCTTTCCGTTTGCCGCTTGTTCGTCAGCCATTTTTCAACTCTCTCTTTCAGCGCAACCGGAGACAGGTGAACGTTCATTCCCCGGAGGACTTACGGCAGCCGAAGCCGGCCGCCGGGCTCTTCGACACATCACAGTATAACAACTGGTTACGCGGCTGGTTTATGCGGCAATGATGCTCTTGAACGGCTTGGAGACGAGATCCAGCATCGTCTTCTGAGTCTGAATCAAAACATCAATACCGCTCTGGAACGCGTCAGCGGCAGGGTTGTTCGGGATGCAGAACTGCTTCTTGGCAGCTTCGCAGGCCGCTTTGTGCTGGTCCGCATAATAGTCGAGGGCTTCCTTCTGCGCGGCAATCGAATACTCGACCGATTGCTTGAACAGGTTGGTTACGCCTTCCGCCACTTTGGTGGCTGAGGCGCCGCGTTCTTTGGCGAGGCCAGCCACCACATGGCTCTGCTCAACCGCCAGGTCGATTGCGCCCTTCTGGGTTTCCACAAACCGTGCGAAAGACTGCCCAACCAGGTCGAACAGAAACAGTCCAGGAGTCTCCGGGACGTAGTTAAAAGCCTTCTTGCAGGCGGCGATCAGTTCGGAATTCTGTTCCGCGGCGGCGTCGAGCGATTTCTTCTGGAGTTCCGCCAGGCGCTCCACATTCTTGGTGTACAGGGGGAGGAAAGCCTCGACGGCTTCGTTCTTCTGGGCTGCTCCGTTGGCGGTTTTGGTTGACTTCTTGGGGGTTGCCATGTTCTTCTCCTCTTAGAGTGCAATGTTGCGCATTATGCTGCGATGCAGCATGAGTCCATCATAGCCCTTCAGGAACGGATGTCAAGCCAAAAATGAATAAAACGAGCGGTAAAAAGATAGTGGTCAAAAAATACGGAAACCGGCGTCTGTATGACGTTACCAACAGCGCCTACATCAACCAGGATGAAGTGGCGCTGCTGGTGCAGGCCGGTCACGACGTGCAGGTGGTGGACGCCGCCACGGGCGAGGATTTGACCCGCCTGGTGCTGACGCAGATCATCGTGCAACACGCCAAAGAATCGGATTCAAACTTTCCCTTGGATGTATTGCGCCAGATGGTGGTCGCGTGCGGACGGGTGACTCAGGGCACTACTTTGCAATACATGAAAGCCGCACTCGATATGTACCAGAACGCCTTCCGCGCGATGACGCCGCCGGCGAATCCTTTCGAATTTCTCCAGAAGGCGCCGCTGCCGGCGATCCCACCAACGCTCTGGGGTTCTCCGCCAACGGAAGCCAGGGCCGCAAAGCATCGCGACAATAAAGGGGAAATCGCGGAAATCGGCCAACTGAAGCAGCGTATCGAAGAACTGGAGTCTCTGGTTTCGACGCTTCGGACCGGCGCAAAGGCGCCGGCACGAAAGGGAAAATCGCGCCGAACGGGCTGATACAAATCTACCCGATCATGATGGCGTCAAAGGGATCGTCTGATCGCGGGGCGACCTTTACCGCGCGAGTATCCCGTTCTTCACGGAGAACCTCTTGCAGTTTGATCATCAGGATTTCCAACTGTTGCCGGTCATCCGACCGGTTATTGATGTCGCGACAGATCCGCCGAACCTTCTTGTTCATAGGATTATCCGCCCGCTTCATGGTTCACCCCTTCGCTCGAAATAAGGAAAGGAGCTGTTAAGGGCAGCCTCTGCTCTCTTTGTCCATACCTTATCCGTCCGCAGGTGCTTTGGGAAATGCAAAATGAAGATTCACACTATCGAGAAAAGCAATTCGGCGGGAATCAAGTTGCGAAACCGAGGCCAAACCGAGGATGCTGCGTAACGTGCTGCAGCGCGGCATCAACTGCAGCGCATCACGCTGCCAGGACTTCCCGGCCCACTTTTCCCAACCCATCAACAGCGGCGACCTTGTACGCTTCGGCCAGCGTGGGGTAGTTGAAAACGGTATCGTGGAAATATTCGAGGGTCGCTCCAAAACTTAGCGCTGTCTGTCCAATGTGGATGATCTCCGCTGCATGCTCTCCGATAATGTGCACGCCGAGAATCGCGAGCGAGTCGGGATCGAACAATAATTTCAGGAACCCCTTGTCTTCGCCGAGAATTTGTCCCTTGGCCAGCGCTTCATAACGGGCGATTCCGACTTCATAAGCGATTTTGTCTCGCACGAGATCCTGCTCCGTCTTGCCGACCATGGAGATTTCAGGAATGGCGTACACGGCGTAGGGAAAAACGTGCGGCCTGCTCCTGGCGCGCATTCCGAACATGTGGCTGGCCGCAAGCCTTCCTTGTTCCATCGAGATACTGCCGTGATACAACTCCTCGACCGGAAATCCAATCACATCGCCGGCCGCGTAGATGTGCGGCACTGCCGTGCAAAACTGGTCGTTCACTTCGAGTTTGCCGCCGGTAATCGCCTCGAGTCCCGCCGCGGCCAGGTTGAGTTGGTCGGTGTTGCCGTGCCGCCCCACGGTGTACAAGAGAGATTCTGCGCGAATGCTGCCGCCGCTCTCGAGTTTGGCGACTACGCAATTCTGTTTTGCGTCGACCGCGCATTCTACGACCTTCTCGCCCAAACGGAAGGTAACGCCCAGTTGCCGCAGCTGGGAGCAGAAATCGTCGACAATCTCCCGATCGAGAAAACTGAGCAGAGCGGAGCGCTGATGCACAAGCGTGACTTTCACGCCCAGCGCGGCCAGGAGCGAGGCATACTCGATTCCGATCAATCCGGCTCCCACGATGATAAGGTCACTCGGCAGGTCGCGGAGCGACAGGAGTTGATCGGAGCTATAGATTCGTTTGCCGTCCTGAGGAATTTTGGCGTTGCTCACTGGGCGGGCACCGACAGCGATCAGGAATTTGTCGGCAGTAATTTGCCTTGATCCTTGCTCGCTCTGAATTTGAACGGTATGAGCATCAACGAATGCTGCCTCGCCCTCAAACGTATCGACCTGATTGCGCTTCAGCTCTGACTTGATAGTCTCGGCCTCAGTCTTGGTCACTCCGTCAACCCGGAATGTCAGGTCGAACATTTCAACGTGATAGCGCAGGCCTTCGCTGCTGCCGTAAAACGTTCGCTGACGCAGGGCGCTGAGAACCGCTTCCCGCAAGGTCTTGCTCGCAATGGTTCCATTGCGCGCGGCAACCTTGCCCACCGGCCATTTGCGGTCAACAATCGCCACTTTTTTTCGCAGCTTGGCTGCGCAAAGGGCCCCCTTGTGGCCAGCGGGACCGCTGCCAATCACAACCAAATCGTGGTCAAACGCATTTGTTGTCATCGCACCTTCTATCGAGCGCCGAGAAGGAAAAACGACGCCCTACATGTGGTAACCGCCATTAACATTCAACTCCTGCCCCGTGATGTAGTCGGCATCCGCTGCCAGGAAACCGGCGGCCTTCGCGATCTCTTCCGTGGTGGCAAAACGCCCCAATGGAATTTTCGCTTTGATCTGAGCTGCGATCTCCTCGGGAATGGCGTCAACCATTTCTGTGGCGGTGAATCCGGGCGCAATCGCGTTGGCGGTGATGTTGAACTTCGCCATCTCCAGCGCTAGAGTTTTGGTGAAGGCGATAATGCCGCCCTTGCTGGCCGAATAATTGGCCTGGCCGAACGCGCCCATCTGCCCGACCACCGAGCTGATGTTGATAACCCGGCCAAACCTCTGGTTGATCATGGCCGGCAAGGCGGCGCTGGTGCAGTAGAAGGTGCCGTTCAGGTTGACGTTGATCACTTCCGCCCAGTCGTCCTCGGTCATCTTGCGCATGGAGCGGTCGCGCGTGATGCCGGCGTTGTTGACCAGGATGTCGAGGCGCTGCCATTTATCCAGCACCTCTTTGACGATGCGGTGAGCCTCGCCCTTCTTCGAAACGTCACCCTGAACCAGGGTGCACTCAACACCCAGTTGCCGAATGTCTGCGGCGGTGGCCTCGGCATTCGTGGTGTCAGACCTGTAGTTGAGCGCCACATTCGCGCCACGCCGTGCGAGTTCGAGGGCGATTGCACGTCCAATGCCTCGCCCCGCGCCGGTTACCAGCGCGACCCTTCCCTTGAGCGAACTCGTTCCATCTATGCCTGCAGATACTTTGTTTTCCATGCTCGTATTCCTCTCCTTAGAGTTCACACTCACGATTGCCGGGTCTACCCGCATCACCACATAGCCGCCCACTGCGCCGGCGCCAAATCCGGGCGCGAACACCCGCATCGGGCGGTCGATTCGCCCCTCCCGTACTGCGTCGTGAATCGCCAGGAGGATGCTCGCCGAGGAGGTGTTGCCCACGCGTTCAATGTTGAAGTAGAGCTGATCAGGGCCCACACCAGCGCCTTTCGCCAGATCGAGCACCATGTTTTTGTTGGCCTGGTGGGGGACGACTAGATCAATCGCATCCATCAGCGTGCCCTTCCCGCCTTCCGGATGCGGCAGCGCTTTCAGTTCGCCGATCATCTGCACCAGGTAGCGCTTGGCCAGCGTCTTCACTTCAGGTCCGTACACCGTGATGTTGTTGTCGAACTCCGGATTAGGCCAGATGATGGAGTTCACCTCTGACCAAGGGCCGCTGGCATACGTCTGGTACACGTCGATGTCGGATGCGGCCCCATCGGGCGCAGGGCTTACGACCATGGCCGCGGCACCGTCGCCGAAGATCATTCGTGAAGTGCGCACCGTCCCGATCTTGTCGGAGAATTTTTCCGCGCACACAACAATGACGGGCCGCTTCACCTCCTGCAGCAGGCGCACCGCCTCAGACAATCCGTAAGACATGCCGGCGCATGCGGCCACGATGTCGCAGGAGTTATGCGTCTGTCGCAGTCCCAACTCTCCCGATAACCATGTAGCAATCGACGGGATGAGCGTCGTGCTGGTGCAACTGCAGAACAGCACCGCGCCAATTTCCGCGGGCTTGCGTCCTGATTTAGCCAGCGCTGCGCGCACGGCCAGCAGAGACATATCCTCCAGACTCAACTCGCTGTAGCAGCGCGACTCGATTCCCGTCTTTTCAGAAATGTCCTCGACCGTCATTCGCGACTAGCAATAAGCGTGGTTGCTGATGAGGTCTTTGTTCGTGCACGGTATCTCGCCCTCGTAAACAGCAATGGCTTCAATGCGCGGCAGAACGGCAAAAGTGTCTTTCACGATCACCGGAGGATACGGCTTTTCCGGTTCGCTCAACGCCAGGGTCTCGGGGCGGTAAGGCTTGGGCAGATGCCTCGCTTGTCCATTCCGTTTCGCCCGCCGCAGAAAGTCGATCACATCGGTGTTCTTGGGATAGAAGGCAACGACGTAGTCGTCGTCCTTTAGCTGGCCCACTTCGGTGCTGGTGCTGTTCGCCGGATCCCACGGGTACTGATTCTGCAGGATCATGGCCTGCCGCATCAGGGCTTCGAGTTCAGGCACCGTATGGATGCAGTCGATCACATCGTCGTAGTCATAACTGGGAAAATCACGGTCATACTTCAGCAGGCGGTATGTCTTATTCTTGGGGTCCGACACGAGTTCGGCCACGGTCGGCCGCAACGCCCGGAACTCTCCTCCCGAACCCTGCTTATTGCGAAGCACGTCCAGCAGCATGCGGAAGCTCTTGTTCTCCGCTTCTTCATCCCACAACGGCGGAAGCTGCAGGTAACCCGCTTCGATGGCCGCTGTCGGTCCGGCTGAGTCGCGTGGTTTGTACATCCCCAGAAAAATGTCGCTCCGGTTGCGCGGCAGATCTCCCCAACGCACGGGGTGCTTGTCGTACATGGTAAGAACATAGCGTTGTGCCCAGAACAGGCTCAGCGCCATATCGCGGCACACTTCATAGCGATTTTGATATTGCCCAGCCTGCACCCGGGCCACGATCTCGGCCTCATTCGGAGCTTTCTCCCCGAAGTCCCGCCTGATAACGGCGTTGAACTGGTGCAGCGTCTGGAAGACGGAGAAGTCCAACGCCGGAAAAAAATTGCAGGGAAAGACCAGCCTGCCATAACGATTCACTACAAAAGGTTTTACCGACATAACACTTCGTCCCTCCGGCCTAGGCCGGCGATTTATTCGAATTCGACCAAACCTTGGTTGAGCCTTACCGCTTCTCCGGGCGTTACGTCTACTGCTTTTACCTTCCCCGTAATCGGCGCTGTCACGCTGGTTTCCATCTTCATGGCTTCCAGAACCACCAGCAAACCGTCCAACTGTATTTCTTGTCCGGGTTGCACGCACACCCTGACTACAATTCCGGCCACCGGGCTGCGTTCTTCTGCGCAACAAGTTCTAATTCGGGAGTAATAACTAGGTCCGCGGCCATAAACATGGCCTCCTCAATCATTTGAATGTGCTGGTTTTCTTGCCCCTAAGCCCAGGATGCTGCGTGCGTTCCAACCGATTAGAGACAATTCATTATGGGCGAAGGCTGTGCCCGGCTCCGTGACATTGGTCACACAGGGTTGTGACCCGAGCCCCGCCGCGGTTGCCCGATTTATTCTGCTTTCGTGAGTTTATGCGACGTTATTGCCTTCGGTGAGAGCGACCACAACTGCCGCGTCGAACTTCGAGTAGTACTTCTTGACGTCGCGCGCCCCATACTTTTGGCGGAACTTCTCGACTACCGAAGAAACTTCTTCGGGATCCGTGACGAGGGCAGCCCGAAATTCCGCTGCGGCACTTTTTGTCGAGATTCGAATCCAGAGATTGCGGAGCAGGTTCTGATACCACTGCGTGTCCGAGCCTTGGACCGGCAATAGATACAGCTTTTCTTCCTCAAGCACGAACCAGACTGGACGGGAAATCTTCTTTCCCGACTTCCTTCCAATTACGCTTATCTGGATCTGCCGGTCCCGCTGCAGAAGCTTTCTCAGTTTTTCGTTTGCTGTGGGCACTCTGCCTCCGCTCAAGCTAGCGATCAATAGCGGCCCGCTGAAGGGGCGAGGTAAATTCCGCTGGGCGAGGAAATGTCGCCGCTGTGGAAGCATGGAGAGGATTGTCCTCGACCCTACCGCTAAGGTGTTTTGCTGCTTACCCGCAACAGCATTCCACTGCCAGCCCTCACGTTCACGTCGCCATGGTTTGACGCCAGCGTGATCTCGCCCACGGGATCGGTTCGCCCCGCGTGGGTTATCGCTAAGTCCGAGAAACCGTAAACGCCGCACGCATATGGGGAAAATACCCAGAGCGGCCGCGGCCACTGCCACTCATCGCTCTCGGTCACGGCCCGGCACTTCGTACCTGGTATTTCAGAGACCTGATCCAGCACGGCGTCAGTCGTGGGCTCGCCGGCAGAGAGCAGGCCGCTAGGAGGTACGCCGCCACGATAAACCTCCTCTTCTCCAATTCGATGCGTGACCCAGATATCCTCTGGCGTCCCACGATCGGCGCCGGTCACTGGAATTTTCGCTTCCTCTACGGCCATCATCGACGCCAGTGCCCTGACATTCGCGGTGATCGGGATCTGCCGCTTGGAAAGTTCGAGCGTGTCGAAACGGATAGACACTTGTGCGCCGGTTGCGCCGGTGGCTGGCTTTACATCCACCACGTGACCGATCAATTTCGTACCCTCGTGTATCTTCGATCCCGAAGACAAGGGAACATCCTGCACAACGCGCGCGGTAATGACCTGCCCGGTTTTGACTTTTCGCAAATTGATGGAAGAATCCAGGCGAACGGGAAGGATTGTACCGGCGGGAATGGCGCTTTGCGCGACCAACAACTGAGCCGCGAACACGATCAGACTGACCCACAGTACGCGTTTCATAGAAATCACCTCTCAACAATTACGTCATCGCTCGTCGCCTCGCAAGCTAAAAATTATGATCTCCGTATTCTTACGCGAACCTCCGACTTTCGAGGCCTTTGCCGCAACCACCTCCGAATTCGTTTTCACTTCCCAATCGTCTCAGGCTGATAAATATGCGCCTGGATCGTTGAAATGGTCCTTTTGGCCCTTCGGCCAGGAGTAGAGCCGGCCCACGTCGACGATGATCTGGCCATCCGGGGCCATCGCAATGTGGGCTCGGTCCATCGGCCTCGGCGCCGGCCCTTCAAAGTTGATCCCCTCGCTGTCATAGCCGCTGCCGTGGCACGGACACTTGAATTTGTTTTCCGCGGGCTTCCAATCGGGCGTACACCCCAGATGCGTGCAACGCGCGAAAATGACGAACAAACGATCCGGAGTGCGATCGACCCAGATGCGGTGTTTCTGCAGCCACTTCTCGTCAATGCCCAGCCCGTAGTCGTCAGGATATCCGATCTTGAAAACCGTGGCCGGCTCGAACAAAACCCGGGGCATGAAGAATCTGAAAAACGCGATGAACCAACTAACCAGGAACGCTACCACGCAACTCCACACCAAACGCCGCCGTCGCTGGTCGAGTTTTGTATTCCTGGGTCCAAGAGATGGGATCCCGCCTGCCGGTGCGGCCCTGGAAGTTCCTACCGCGGGGCTTCCCACGTAGCGCGTGGGGTCCGGTTTAGCGGGAACCGAGCCTGCGGCGCTGCCACTCTGCGGCGCCGGCAGGTTCGGCTCGACTTTCGTCTTTTCCGACTCGCCAATCATTTCGCCGGGCATTTCAACCTCCCTTCAGGACGGCTAATTGCAGTTCGGCATGGGCGACATCTCATCCGATGAACTGCACCCATGCCGGCGTAACACTTGCCGGTGCGACACGACCCAAATTCCATTGGCATTCGCGATGTAAACCAAATTGCGAGCCCGGTCCTGCAAAATGCTGGTAACATGGTCAAAGGTCTGCGCGGTCCTCGGGTGGGCCGGATCGCTTATATCGAGCACGCGAACCAACTCAGGAGCGCTATGGCCTTGTGCACGGACCCCTGCCCGTTTTTCAGCCACTTGGGATTTGCCCGCCGCCGAACCGTCAGGCGTTTCTGCGATCGCGAGTCCGGAACCCACCCCGGCCAGCGTCTCCCGCGGAACGTGATCGACCACCCTCGGTCGGTCGGCCCTGGTCGTGTCGATTACTGTGAATCCTTGTTGGGAATTTTCCTGAACGTACAAATACTGTTTTCTTCCGTCCTGTTGCAGGAACATTTGTTGCACTCCACCGGATAGTGGAAGGTGCGCGATCACCTTTGCCTGCAAATAAGACGGGTAAAAGTCACCCGTAGTAGCGCCGGCGTACGGCGCAAAACAGATTGTGGCCAGTGCCGCTAATGCGACACAGAAGTTTCGTGTCATCCAAATCGTTTTCATCGTAATTCCCCCTCTCATAATCTCAAGACGGGCTGTGCGGGTCTCATCCCGCCTTCCTTAGAGGGACCCGCCGATCAGCCCAATCCGGTCGGGGTCCCGACTCATCCTCCTGTTCCAGGGCCTGTTGGCAGCGCAGGCAATATGGAGTCCACGGCAGGGCGTCAAGCCGCCGGGGATTGATGTCGTCGCCACAGGCGATGCAGATCCCGAAAGTGCCGAGTTGAATCCTGGCCAGCGCCGCCTCGATCATGCGTACCGTGACTCGCCGCTCTTCGCCTTCGTGGAACAGGGATTCCTTCGAAAGGCTCGTGACACAGCGATCGCCGGCATCCTGGGGCGAGTCGGTGTCAATGCTTCGTTTTTCGTCTCCCAGTCGATCGAGGCGCCGGATCATTTCATCATGCTGCGTTTTGAGAATGCGCTCGAACCGCCGGACTTCTGCGTTGTTCATCGCTCTTATCCCCCACGATTGCTGTGCTTTCATACTTCCAAATCTCCTAACTCAGCTCCCATCCGCTCCGTGTTTCGCAGATAGGCGTCAAAGAAACGCAGCATCATGGGTGTTTGACTGCCGATTCCTTCGAACAGCAGGACGGGGACATCCGGCCGTATCGCCTTTAGTTGCGCGCGCAACTGGATACTCGCCGCATCCGGCAGGTTGTATTCCAGAAGCACTCCGTCGACTGCTTGATTGGCAAGCAGATCCATCGCCTCTCCTCCATTGCTCGCCGGCATCACTTCGTAACCAATCCCTTCGAGCATGCAGGTCAGTGCTGCCATGTACTCGGACTGGTCTTCCACGCAAAGAATTGTCATTCCGCTCATGTGCATTCTCCAGGACCACATTGCCATCAAATTCGTTGTTTTCCCGGAACTCATCTCGAGTCGCGAGAGCCAAAATACGCTGGTTGAATTTGTTGACCTGGGAAACGGATTAGCTTGCCGGAGGAGGGCGGTTGAAGTGGAAGCCCTTGGTCTGAATGGTGGAGAAAAGCTGTGACGTTGCTGCTAGGTGGGTCGATTCGGCGGTTGGAGGAAATAATAGAAAGCTCTCGGTAGGAGCGCTCCAA
The DNA here is from genome assembly GCA_963832755.1 of uncultured Acidobacteriaceae bacterium. GTDB lineage: Bacteria > Acidobacteriota > Terriglobia > Terriglobales > Acidobacteriaceae > Sulfotelmatobacter. Next base: position 1,171,330 of record CAWHVM010000002.1, read on the forward strand.
CCCGCGTTACTGCTGTCAAACCGGGGTCGTTGATCGTGGGCAGAGTCGGCGCTAACGGTGGAGTGGTCACCCGGCATCCCCGGCAAATGCGGAGAAGCGCTTCGCGCGGCCAGGATGGCAAAGAGCGCAGCAAAGGCGAGTGCGGTGCGAATCCAAATCGTCCCGCGAATGCTGTGTCGGAATCGCGGCTCAAGCAACATCTGCCCACCTTACAAAGAATGGATGACCGGAGAGCGATTTTGGTTACCTATTTTCTTGGTCATCTCCACTCCAGTCGTCGAAAACGACCGTCAAACTTGCGACCCTCCTTCCGAAGTCGTCATGGCGTCGCAGCCGGGACATAAACCTTTTCCGGTGCAATCAGTTCCGCATTCGATACCTCAGTCGTGACCCTGACCCGCTGTAATCCGCTCTTTTTCTCCGGCTTGGGAATAAACGCCAGGAAATACTGATGAGCCAGGTGACGCCCCATATCCTCCAGATAAGGATCAAAGCTTACTGGAGGGCCAGTGAAACCGATCCAGTACGCTTCGCCGCCGCTCTTCTCCGCCAACTCTGCCAGGTAAATCTGTCCCCAATAGTTTTGCCAGTAACTATGGCCGTAGTGGCCTACGCCCGGGGTATAGATCCCATAGACGACGATGCCGGCGCGCTGCGCCTCGTCGATGGCAGTGGCCAAATAGGGATCTTCCAGATCCCAGCTCCCGTAATAACGATCAATTCCGTCGGTGACCAGGAGAACCTCCCGGCGGGCGTTGCTCTCCGGCCAGCGCTTGATCAGATCGCCCAGAGAAAAATAGGGACTGCCATTCACCGTGACAATTCCCATGGGCAGCCGCAGAGCTTTTGCTGCTAAAACATGGTCGCTGGTCGGGTTCTGCTCTACTTTCGCAATTCCGTTCTGCATGTAGGCGATCCCGATCTTGGTGGTTGCCGGTTGCGCGTTGATGAACTGGCGAAGATCCTCCAGTTGTGTACCAAGGCTGACATCCGACCCATCGTCCAGCATAATAAACAGTTCGAGCGCGGCGTGATCCCCCTGCGCCGGAACCCAATCCGTGACCTTGTCGCGATCATGACCCTCGTACACCATCACATCTTCGCGGTTAACCACCGGCACGTTGTTACCGTGACGAGCCTCGACCGTTACCAGCATGTGCGCTTCTTTGCTTCCCGACGATGCTTCCTGAGCAGCAAGTTTTCCTGGAACCAACACCGGTATAGCGAAACCGAGCATTGCAACGATAAACCAGCCGTATTTGTTCATGGAAATCCCTCCTTCCACACAACGGCCCTTGACCCACAATCGGTCGTGGATCTAACACTAATGTTAGATGCACCGAAGTTGCGGTAAGGTGTTCTGGCACGCAGCTTTGTATGAACCGCGAGCCAACCACAATCGCTTTCCGAACATCATCTAATAACAGTGCTGTTAAAGAGGAAATATGGCCTGCCGCCGGCTTCTCTGTATTGTCACGTTCTTTTTAGCGGCTATGACCAGTGCCTGGGCGAAAGAACCGCCACTTCAAATCAAGGTGCTGAGCGCAGAAAGCCGCCAATTCCAGGCTCCACCGATTAATCCGCCAGACTGCAATTGGAGAGATCTCTCCGCTTATTGCTTCGGCTCAACCCCGCAAACCTATGTGGAAAACACCCTGGTCGTCCGGGAACCCGATGGCAAATCGGTGGAGGTCGAATGCACCGTTTTAAACCAGTGGTCTCCTTGCGCCGCCTTGCCCGTCAACCACAGCTTTCGAGCGGTGATGGAGAAACATGGTCTGGAGATTCGCTATCCCGATCAGCACGGCAAAATGCGCAAGCAACTTTATGAAATTGTCGAGGGAGGCGGAAAACAAACTTCGTGAAGATTCCTGGTCAGAGAGCTGTTCCGAAATATGGTGTAGAAGACTACAACCAGCGCTCAAGCCACCGTTATCTAACCACGTGTTCCTCTCTGGTTACTCCAGTTACATGCATGCACTTGCTTGCGGCGGTTGAGTTTTATATGCTACAAAGCAACTGGGATGGCAGACTGCCCCTGAAATGTCACCGCTAAGACATTCCGACTATAGACGGCACAGAAACTGGTGTGCGCTGGTGGTTTTGCTTGCGGTGTGCTCGCTGACCGTGAGCGTGGCCACGCGCTATTCCTCCTCTTCCTGGGATGCTTCGTCGCTCGCCGTGAAGACCGTGCGGACGCACACCACGCCGAACGCCAAGCGGCAGCGCCTCGCCAAGAATGCAGCCACCTGGGTTCCCCCACTGATTTGTTTCGATGTCTTCCGGTCTCCCAGTTCTTATCCGCGAATCGCACCGGCCGGACCTCCGATCATCAGCTTCATGATGGAAGACAACCTCTACAATCGTCCCCCTCCTTCCTCCGCATTCTTGTCATAAGTAATTTCACAGCAAGCCCGGTGTACTTGTAAGCGGCTCTCGCTGGCCATCGGCCAACGGTCGGCCGCATCCAGTCTTGCGGGATTGCTGAAACCTCGGTAAACGAACTTGCATCGTGAATGCGAACTCAGTCGCGAAAGGGAATACGCATGCGAGTAGCCCCTTTGTTGACCGAAGAAGAGCTTGACGCTCTTCGCCAGTTTGATACGTGCATGATCGCAAACGCGATCGAATCATTCCACGTCAGGCTGCTCAACGCTGGATTTGCCGACGCCAGCGTTCGCTGTATGTTCCGCGACGCGCCTCCCATGGTGGGTTACGCAGCTACGGCCCGCTTGCGCAGCGGCGAACCGCCCATGGTAGGCGGCACCTTCCGTGACCGCGCGGAGTTCTGGAACAGCATCCTCGAAATTCCCGCGCCCCGCATCCTTGTGCTCGAGGATATGGATCATCCGCCGGGGCGGGGAGCTTTTATTGGCGATATGCACGCCGCCATCCTGAAGGCCCTGGGTTGCGTCGGCTACTTGACCAACGGCGCGGTGCGCGAACTGCCTTCCGTGCGTACCATGGGCATTCAATTGTTTGCCGGCAACGTAGCCGTTTCTCACGCCTACGCTCACATCTTCGAGATCGGGGCCGTGATCAGCGTGGGCGGAATGGAAGTGCGGCCCGGCGACCTGTTGCACGGAGACCGCCACGGCGTGTTGACGGTTCCGGCAGAGATCGCCGCTAAGGTTCCGGGTGTTGCAGAAGAATTGCAACGTGCGGAGCAAAAGATAATTGATTTTTGCCGATCGCGGGATTTCTCCGTGGCAAAGCTGCGCGACCTAATGCAGACGCTGAGGTAGAAGCGGCCACGGAATCCTGGTGAAGGAAAACTCGAATGACTCAAAGTTGCAATCGATCCACTAAGATGCGCGCCCACAGAGCGAAGAAGTTGCGCTTCTTCGGCCTTACTGCCGTTCTGGCCGCGATGACTTTCGCCCTCTCGTCCTGCTCGGGAAATGGCAACGAAAAGGTTCAAGCCAACGGACCCTCGATCACGGTCGGTGTAACCAAGGTCGTGAAAAAATCACTCGGCCGGAAACTTACTTTGTCCTCCGAGTTGGTGCCCTTCCAGGAAATTGACGTTTATGCCAAAGAGTCAGGCTACGTGAAGACGCTCAGTGTCGACTATGGGTCGCACGTAAAGGCCGGCCAGGTCATGGCAGTCCTCGAAATTCCAGAACTCGAAGCCCAGCTTCAGGAAGACGAGGCGGAAATCAAGAATGCGGCCAACCAGGTGACCCGTGCCGACCACGAATTGTCACGGTATCAGGCACAGTACAAGGCGCTCCACCTGGAGTACACGCGTTTGAATGGAGTCTTCGAGAGCCAGCCCGGCATTGTCGCGCAGCAGGAAGTGGACGACGCACAGGGAAAAGATATGGCGGCGTCCTCCCAGGTCGACGCCGGCCAGGCGGCCTTGGAAGCGTCCCAGAGTCAACTGGTGGCGACCAAGGCAAAATTGGCTCACGATCAGAGCCTGTTCGATTATTCCAGGATCACGGCGCCGTTTCCCGGAGTCATCACCGAACGGTTCGCCAACCTCGGAACGCTGATGCAGGCGGGAACAGGTTCGAGCACGCAAGCCATGCCCCTGGTACGCCTGTCTGAGGACGATCTTTTCCGGCTTGTGATTCCAGTCCCGGAATCTTATGTCCGATTCATCCGCATCGGCGATACCGTCGATGTCCGCGTCCCGGCGCTCAGCCGCATCTTTCCCGGCAAGGTGGCACGATTTTCCGTGGATGTGCGCGCCGATACCCGCACCATGCACACCGAAGTGGATGTTCAGAATCCGCAGCGGGTTCTGTTGCCCGGTCTCTACGCGGAAGCGGACCTTCAGTTCGACCGCAAGGACAACATTCCGTGCGTGCCCGTGCAGGCGTTGAATCACGCCTTCGGTAAAACAACGGTCTTCATTGTGAATGCGGATGGGACACTGCAGGAGCAAACCGTGCAAGTCGGAATCGAAACCAGCGCCGATGCCGAGATCACGGCTGGGCTGAGCGAAGGCCAGCAGGTTGTGATCAGCGATCGCAGCGGCCTGAGAAACGGCGAAAAAGTTCGCGCGCAACTTATACCAGTAACCGGATATAACCCGCAGAATGCGCAGCAGTAGAGCAGGCCACTTGACGCGCCTTAAGCAGATCTGGGCTAGGGAGATTGGATAAGGCTTATGCCAGGTTTTTCGATTCGTAATCCGTACTTCATCATCGTGATCTGCCTCACGCTTCTTGTGATTGGTGTGACCAGCATTACGCGCATGCCGATCGATCTGTTTCCGCCCATCAATCTGCCCGAGGCGGTGGTGGCGACCTTTTACTCGGGCATGCCGCCAACTGACATTGAGTATGACATTACTGACCCGCTGGAGCGTTTCTTTACCCTGGCCGCCGGCGTCGATCACATGGAATCGCGCTCGATGCTGGGCGTCAGCATCATCAAGGTCTACTTCCAGGCCGGAACTAATCCCGACACCGACGCCAGCGAACTCGCCAACCTGGCCCTCGCCGACCTGAAGCGCTTGCCGCCCGGAACTCTGCCACCGGTGGTTCTAAAGTTTGACGCCTCCAGTCTTCCGGTAGCGCTGGTCACCGTGAAAGGCGAGGGCTTCACGGAAACTCAGCTCCACGACTACGCCCAATTCGCAATTCGCAACCAGATCGCGGTTGTGCCCGGAGCCGAAATTCCCATCCCGTTCGGCGGCAAATACCGCCAGATCATGGTGTACGTCGATCCCTACAAATTGTCGTCCCGTCAGCTCAGCTTGATGGATGTGGTGGGCGCGGTCAACGGCGCCAACCTCATTCTTCCTGCCGGCGATGTGAAAATGGGCCCCTACGACTATTTCGTCTACTCCAACAGCCTGGTCGACAACATGGACCAGTTGGGCAAAGTGCCGCTCAAAGTCAAAGGCCACTCCTGGGTGACGGTGAACGACGTAGGAAAAGCCGAAGATGCCAACCAGATCCAATACAACGAAGTGCGCATCGACGGCCAGAAATCCACCTACATTCCGATCATGAAGCAAGGCGGCGACACCAACACCATTGCGGTGGTCGATGGTGTCCGCCAGCTGATCAAGCGTCTCTATGACATTCCTCCACAGTTGAAGACCAGCATCGTCTTCGATCAATCGGTATACGTGAAGGAGGCAATCCACACCGTTCTGCACGAAGGACTTCTGGGCCTGATTCTCACCAGCCTGATGATCCTGATTTTCCTGGGCAGCTTCCGTGCCACGTCCGCGGTGCTGCTGTCGATTCCTCTATCGGCGCTGGCCGCGTTCGTCGTATTGGCTTTGATGGGCGGCACCATCAACACCATGATCCTGGGAGGAATGGCGCTGGCCTTTTCCCGCGTGATCGACAATTCTGTGATCTCACTGGAGAACATCTATCGCCATCTGGAGATGGGAGCCGTCCCCATGATCGCGGCCGAAGTAGGCGGCGCGGAAGTGAACCTGGCTGTGCTCGCCGCGACCCTGGTCGATGTGGTCGACTTCTTCCCCGTCGTGTTTCTCTACGGTGTGGGCAAGTTTCTGTTTTCCGCTTTGGCCCTGGCGTTCTGCCTCTCGCTGCTGGCTTCGTTCGTAGTCGCGATGACCGTGATCCCGTTGTTCTGCTCTCGCTACTTGAAAGCCAAGCCGCACGGTGAAGTTCACGATAACAAAGAGTACGACCCGGCCGTAAAGAATCCCTCCAGGATGGAACGCTTCAACGCCCGTTTCAACCGGATGTTTAATAAGATCCTGGATTATTACGAGCAATGGGTGAGACGCGCACTGCAGCGTCCCGGGCTTACGGTGTTGATTTTGAGTGGCGTGTTCGTGGCCAGCCTGGCGATTTATCCCCTGCTCGGCTTAGCCTTCTTTCCCAAGACGGATGCCGGCCAGTTCACCATCAACCTGAAAGTTCCCACCGGCACACGCATTGAAGTAACCGACCAGTACGTCGCGAAGGTGGAAGATCTGATCCGCCACGAAGTCGAAGCCAGGGATTTGAAGAGAATCGTCTCCAACATCGGCGTCGTTCCTGATTTCTCCGCGCTCTACACCACCAACGCTGGCCCTTATACGGCAACGGTTCAGGTGCAGTTGAACCAGCCCCACCACCTGAGCAGCTTCGAGTACATGGACCGCGTGCAGCACGAAATGGCCAGCCAGTTTCCCGATATTCGCACCTTCTTTTCCAGCGGCTCCATGGTCGACGCCATTTTGAACTCGGGCATGCCGGCTCCGATTGACGTGCAGGTCAGCAGTCCCGATCTCGATCAGATTTACAACATCGCGCAGAACCTGGCGACGCGGATTCGCGAGGTCCACGGCGTCGGCCAGATTTATATCCCGCAAGACATGAACTATCCCGCGCTCCGCCTCGATGTGGACCGGGTTCATGCCGGAGAGTTGGGACTGACGCAGAAAGACGTGGTCGATAACGTCATCACCGCTCTCAATTCCAACTACATGATCGCTCCCAATTACTGGGTCGATCGCAAGACCGGCAACGACTATTACCTCACCGTGCAGTTCTTCGAGCATGGCGACGGTGCGATTCACAATATGGCGGATCTCGGGCAGATCCCTCTGCGCGATCCCGGCAGCGAGTCGCACATGAACTGCGGCCCAACCGAACAGTTGCCCTCGTCCGCGGGCGGTCAGCCCGTCTGGAACTGCTGGCAAGGCCGGCCCACAACCGTTCTCAACAACGTGGTGACTGTGCACCAGATTCAGACTCCCACTGAAGTCGACCACTACCAGATTCAGCGCGTGGCCGACATCTACGTGACCCCCTCCGGCGAAGATTTGGCGCGCGTCACCAGCGCCATCCGCGGCATTATCGCCAAAGAGAAAATTCCTTCCAACGTGCGCGTGAACCTGCGGGGCATGGTGAATGGAATGGAACAATCTTTTAAGAGTTTTGCCCTCGGGTTCCTGATCTCGTTTATGCTGCTCTACCTGATCCTGACCGCTCAATTCAAATCGTTCGTTGATCCCTTCCTCATCATGCTGGCGATTCCCATGGGGTTTGTCGGAGTCTTGATAATCCTGCCGCTCACCCATGCCACGTTGAATGTTATGTCGCTGATGGGAGTGCTCATGCTGGTCGGCATCGCCGACTCCAACAGCATTCTGATTGTTGATTTCGCTCACAATCTGGAAGGGCAGGGAATGTCGCCGGCGGACGCAGTCATCACCGCCTGCCGCGTGCGCCTGCGGCCCATCCTGATGACCTCGCTGGCCACGATTATCGGCATGATTCCCCTGGCGATGAAGTTAGGGACTGGCGCAGAACAGTACGCGCCCATGGCGAAGGCCATCATCGGAGGCTTGACCTCTTCGGTGCTGTTGACCATCTTCATCGTGCCTGCGGCTTATTTGCTGGTCTATGGCAAGCGCGGGGCGAAGAACACCGGAACCCCGGCGCCGGAGATCGCGAAATGAAGCAGGAATATTGCGCTCACTGCAATCGATCGCAGACCCGCGCCGCGCGTCATGAAGGAGGTCGAAAGGCAACCCGATGACCAGGGCCAACATTCTCATTCGTTGCACGCTGTTGTTCTCTGTATGGGCGGTTCTGCTCCCGCGTGGCTTGGCACAAACTCCCAGCCAACCGGGGCCGGCCGAAAATTTACCCGCGGCCCCGCAGCCGCAGGTCGCGCAAAATCAGGCTCGTAGCGCCGCGCCTGCGGTGGCTCCAGTGACGCTGGTGGCTACGTTCCCGCGCGGGGCCGCATCGCAGATGCCTTTCTCCGCTCCTCAAGGCGCGCCGTCTCCGCAGGCGCCGGGCGGTGCCATGCATCTGAACCGTACCCAGGCAGAGCAGTTAGCGATCAAGAACAATCCCCGCATCAGTGTGGGACGCCTGCTGGCGCTGGCCCAACATCAGGTGTATCGCGAGTCCAGGTCGGCCGAGCTTCCTACTTTTAACGGTGCCATAACGGCCGTCGACGCCAATGAAGGCAGCCGCATCGGCGCCGGAGCGCTCACCGCATCCCGCCTGCTCGAACACGCCGGCGCGGGAGTCGTGCTCAGCCAACTCATCACCGACTTCGGCCGCACCGTCAACCTTGTCTCCTCTTCCAAGCTCCTGGAGAAAGCCCAAAACGCCAACGCGCTTGCCACCACCGAAGATATAGTTCTGGCCACCGACCAGGCTTTCTACAACGCGCTGCAGGCCCAGGCCCTGCTCAAGGTCGCGCAGCAAACTGTGACCACTCGCGGGTCCGTAGAAAATCAAATCAACGAACTGGCCAAGAGCAAGCTGAAATCCACGGTGGATTTGGCCTTTGCCCAGGTGAATCTGTCGCAAGCCAAGCTGCTGCTGCTGGACGCGCAGAACAATGTCGATTCCACTCTCGCCACTCTCACCGCGGTTCTTGGCTTCGACAAACAAGTGCAATTCGACTTGAGCGATAACGACGCGCCATCCCCACCCCCGCCGCCGGATGTGGACGTGCTCATCAACACCGCGCTGCTGCAACGTCCTGACCTGCAGGCGCTCACCTACGGCGCACAGGCAGCGGAGAAATTCCGCCGCGCCCAGCGCGATCAACTCTTCCCGACCATCAGCGCGCTCGGCATAACCGGAGTGTCCCCGGTACGCCCCGATTGCTTTAGTGGCGGCCCCTGCTCCCCCACCTATTTTATTTCCAGCTGGTACGGTGCCATCGGCATGAATGTGAACGTTCCCATCTTTAATGGTTTTCTGTTCACCGCAGAGGCTTCCGAAGCAAAGTACCGGGCCAACGCTGCTACGCAGAGCACCCGCGATCTGCGCGACCGCGTCGTGCGCGATGTTCGCACCGCATGGTTGTCGACGAATACGGCATTTCAGCGCGAAGGCGTAGCCGCCGAACTCGCCAAGGAAGCCGACCTGGCCTTGACTCTTTCCCAAAGCCGCTATCAGCTTGGCCTGGGTTCCATCGTCGAACTGAGCCAGGCACAGTTGCAGCAAACCGATGCCGCCATTGGCTATGTCAACGCTCAATACCAGTACCGGCTGTCTCTCTCAACTCTGAACTTTGAGATTGGGGCGCAACCCTGACACTCCGGCCGTGCGGCAGGGCAACCGGAGTCGAAACAAAACCAGCGACCACCCGAATGAGACTCGAATTAGATTTCTTGCCGGGCGTAGACGACCGAAGTCATGAAGGCAGCGAAAAAGAAGAAGAAACCATCGTCGCTTACAACCCGTCAGGGAATCGTTCTTTCTCTTTCGATTGGCGTGCTGGTTGGTATTATTTTTCTCCTGGTCGTCCTCTACTGGCATCCGCCGGAGTAGTAAGCGGCGTCCATGCTCATGTGGGGACAGCCGCCTCGGCTGTCCCGCCGAGCGATGCGAGGCGGCTTCTTCACGACTCAATGGCGCCGCGCGGATTACAGGCCGTATGATTTCCCTATGCTTCCGTTTTGTTTATATTTCGTCGCAGGAGTGGTGACCGGCTATCACGTTTACACCTTGCTGGCCCTGACGGTATACGGTGCCCCGTTCAATCCCCTGGAACTGCTTTCCGTGGTGGGGTCGTTGTGCCTTGTGATTGCCGCCTACATCAGCCTATACAAACCGTATGCTGCTGCAAGACTGGCGTTGCTCGCGTCCCTGGTGATCTGGGGTTTCTACGGTCCAGCCATCGCGAAATCCATCCGGACGAAATTCGACAAACAAAATGCTACGCCTCATGCCCAACTACTTGTTACGCCTCAGGAGCCCAGGAAAATTCCGGCCGCAGCTATGTTCTTACTCCAGCACGAAAGCAGTTTGTTGCCGCCTGATCTCAAATGATATTGCCCTACCTAGCCATCGCTCTGTTGGCGGTAGCCACTGCGTATTCCGCAATCGTCGGCTTCCGGGAAGTCAAAGGCCAGCGAAGCTGGATCTTCCCGCAGGGAACAAGCCGGCTCGCGCAAATCTGCATTGCTGTCTTCACCCTGGTATTGCTGATTGCCGCCCTGTGGCAGGGGATGAGTGGCCGCAATTCGACTCACCGCTCATCACACTTCTTGATTCCCGAACGATACACCGGCTGGATACGAATCGAGTTTGAAGTGCAAGGCGCGCCGCCGTTGCCCATGGAAAGCGGCCAGTACGTCATCAGGATTCCATCTAGCGGCACACTGCAAACGTCTTCGCCGGAACAATACGGATGGGCCGACGACCGCTACGATTACTACTCTGCTCAGGGCACACGCCCGCTGCCAGATTCCGGACCGGCAGGGCTGATTTGGGGCAAGCTCAACGGAGAAAAAGCGGGACCCTCAGGCGCACGAAAATACGAAGAGTTTTTTGTCGGAACCCAGCAGCAGTTTAAAGATCAGGTGAACGGCGGACGAACAGAATAAAGGCCGCGAGCGTCTGCTACGCTCTGATCAGGAATCGATAGCAATGGTGAGATCAGGGTGAGCATTTCTGAAAGAGCGTGACGATGACTGTGCTTGAGTTCAGTTTGATTGTAGGAGCCGGATCCCTCTTAGCCGGTTTCCTGGGGGCGCTCACCGGATTAGGCGGAGGCGTGGTGCTGGTCCCCATGCTCACTTTGCTGATGGGGGTCGACATCCGCTATGCCATCGGGGCGTCGCTGGTATCGGTCATCGCCACTTCCTCAGGCGCAGCCGCGGCCTACGTCAAAGAAGGCATCTCTAACATCCGGATCGGCATGTTTCTCGAGGTCGCCACCACTCTCGGCGCGCTTGTGGGCGCAACTCTGGCCACGCATATCTCCACCAGCGCGATTTCCATCGTTTTCGGAGTGGTGCTGATCGTTTCCGCGTTCCTGTCGCGCAAGCCCCGTCCTAAGCATGAACGCGACGTTGCGCCCGACCCGCTGGCCACCAGGTTGCGATTGAATGGAAGCTTTCCCGACGGCGACCGCATTCGAAACTACAACGTGCAGCGCGTGCCCCTGGGTTGGAGCCTGATGTTCGGCGCGGGAACGTTATCTGGGTTGCTCGGCATCGGCTCGGGGGCAATGAAAGTTCTGGCCATGGATCAAGCCATGAAAATCCCGTTCAAGGTTTCCACCACGACCAGCAATTTCATGATCGGCGTCACCGCCGCAGCCAGCGCCGGCATTTATCTCTCGCGTGGATATATCGATCCCGTCCTCTCCATGCCCGTGATGCTGGGCGTTTTGGCGGGATCGCTGCTGGGCACGCGGGTTCTGGTCAAAGCGGAGACCAAGTGGTTGCGCCTCATCTTCAGCCTGGTGATCGTGATTCTCGGAATCGAGATGCTCTACAAAGGGCTCTCGGGGAGGATTTGAGATGGCCAGCCGCCGCGACTGGACCGACAAGCGCATGGACATCATTATCGGCAACCTGCTCCGCTATGGCGTACTGCTTTCTGCGTCCGTGGTGCTGTGCGGCGCTGTAGTTTATCTGGCGCGCCATGGCCACTCCCCCACGGACTACCGTGCATTCCGCAGCGAGCCTTCAAACATGCGCAACGTAGGCGAAATTATCCATGATGCTTTTGCCCTGAGAGGCACAGGCATCATCCAGATGGGACTGCTGTTGCTCATCGCGACTCCGGTGGCGCGCGTAGCTTTCTCGATCTTTGCCTTCGCCGAAGAGCACGACCGCCTGTATGTCGTCGTCACGTCAATCGTGCTCTTAGTTTTGGCTTATAGCCTTATCGGGTCAGCGTGGACTGGATAAAGAAGACTGAAATTCAGAAATGTCTCAGCTTCGCCGGTGAGTGTGCATCACCAAGGCTCTCTGAGTTTCAGCGCCTTCCTTCGTGATCCTGGTTCATCCGTTCTTGATTCCGGCAAACTGACCCACCGCCAAGTTTGCCATACCGCGACCCTAAAGTTTGTGACCCCCAAGCCGATATGGCCCTTGGATGGCAAGAAGCCAGGGCAGCGTTCCTTGTCACACAACCGATTTCTGAGGAGACACTCATGTCGACAGCAGCCGTTTCCACTAGCGCAGCGAGCCTGCAAAACCAGCAGTATTTTTACACCCGGCAAACCGATCTGCATCAACTCGGCAAGGCTTTAGACACCGGCGATGTGGCCGGTGCTCAAACCGCTTACAAAAACATTGTCCAGCTCGGCCAGAACGGGCCGTTTTCCAGCGGGAACCCTTTTTCGAACCCACAGCGCGAGCAGGATTTCACCGCCATCGGCACGGCCCTGCAATCCGGAAACTTGACCGCTGCCCAGCAAGCTTTCAGCAGCCTCAAGACCACATTTGAAAACAATAACGGAGGCCAGCCTGCCCCCATCTCCAACCCCCTGCCTAGGCCTGTCGGGCCCGCTCCTGTGGTTGGCCCCGAAATTATCGTCAACCTCAGCAGTGGCAGCAGTGGCACCAGCCCCATCGCCCAGCAGATCACCATCGACCTCAACCCAACCGCCGGCGGAGGCGAAAAAGTCTCTCTCAGCGTCGGTCAACAAGGTTCCAATCAGCAGCAGCAGGTCACGCTCAATCTACCGGCCAACAGCAACGAAGAAATCGTTCTGAACCTGTTGGGCGGTTCCTCTTCCAGCGGCAGTTCGTCAAGCAGTACCTCCGCCGGCGGAGGTCTCAGCGTTTCGGCCTGATTCGGCAAGCCAGCCGGTGCAGTTGGCGGGAACCATGCCTTCCCCCGCCCGCTTACTGCACCGGCGCGTTCACCGCCGCCACCGCGCGCAAGCTCTCGGTTGTCGTGGAACCACCGAAGAGAGGCCAGGGGAAAATCGCAGGCTCAGCCCTTGCCGAACGGATCTTCCAGCGACGGGCTTTGCGGCGTGAATAGTTCCGCGCCGTTTTCCGTGACGTGCATATCATCTTCGAGGCGGATGCCGAATTCTCCGCGAATGTAGATGCCGGGCTCGTTGCTGGTGGTCACGTTGGGTTGAAGCCTGGTCGGGTTGCCGCGCACCAGGTAAGGCCACTCGTGCATATCCATGCCGATGCCGTGGCCCAGGCGGTGGCTAAAGTATTTGTAGTCCGGTCCGTAACCTGCGTCGGCAATCACTTTGCGTGCAGCTGCATCCAAGGCGCCGCATTCCACGCCGGGATGTGCCGTTGCCAGCGCCGCTGCTTGCGCGCGATGGACGATGTCAAACACCTGGTTCATCTTGTCGGAAGCCTTACCCAGCGCGAACGTGCGTGTAATATCCGATTGATATCCTTCTACTGTGCAGCCATCGTCAATCATGACGATCGAACCTTCGCGAATCACCTGCGGCGTGGCTGAGCCGTGCGGCATCGCCGTATACTCGCCGACCTGCACGCTGGCCTCGCCAGGGAAACCCATCTGCCGGTAAGCTGCGTCGATCAGTTTTCCTACATCATGCTGGGTCATGCCTTCGCGCAGCGCATGATAAACCGCATCGTAGGCAGCCAGCGTCACCTGGCAAGCCAGACGCATCAGCGCGATCTCGTGCGCGCTCTTCATCATGCGGCAGCCGGCAGTCACAGGCGTGGCACTCGTCAGCGTGACTTGTGGAGCGGCTTTGGCAATTCCATCGACGAAGACGAAGCGCATTGTTTCTTCCATCCCCAGTTTTCCCGTGGCCATGCCGCGCTCTTTAAGTCCGAGCGCTAGGAGTTGGTATGGGCTTTCGTCTTCCTGCCATGTGCGCACATCCGCATGGTCGCCCTCAGGCGCGTTAGCGATCAGCTCGCGGGCCCGGCCTTCTTCAAACGCCGGACAAACATAGAACGCCGCGCTTTTTGCCGGCAGCACCAGCGCGAACATGCGCTCGCCGCCCCACCAGCGCATGCCGGTAAAGTATCGCAGCGAAGTGCCTTCCATGAGCACAATGGCGTCCAGTGCATTTTCGTGCATCAGTTTGCAGGCACGTTCCTGGCGCTCATGCCGTTCTTCGCGCGAAATCGGGATAGCTTCACTCTTCCGCGACTTCAAGCGAGCCAGCGACGGGGACAAGGAAGAGTCGTCCGCTTTCTCGCCGCTGGCCGCGGACGCCAGCAGCGGATGAGACGCTGCGGCGACTCCTGCCACACCACTCACTTCCAGAAACCGTCGCCGCGAAATCATGAAGCCTCCTGGTGCGAGAGATAGGATTGGCCATTATAGGGCAGCGGAACTTTTTGACTGGCAATCCTTGAACGGCAGTGCGGGAGTGCGCGATTTTGTCGGGAGCCGAGCTATGTCGTTGAAAGTCGCCGTAAGTCGTTGAAGTTCGCTGTAAGTTGTTGAGTCTGAGTAGGAGTCGTTGAAAACTATGAGCTATTGGCAGAAACTAAACTGACAAGCGCCGGCGGACGGCAAATCTGAATCGAAGCTGCAAATAGAACGGGTGCCAGTTGCGTTTGCAGGCTCGTACAGCGATCTTTACGGCGCGGACGACGTTTTCCCCCTGTCCCGGCGGCTGAAGGCGCCTAAATCGGCTCGTAAGCGAAAATGGACCATTCTATGGGCTATAACCATACGGTTAATTCCATTAAATCTAATAGAATTCCTTCTCGACTGGCGGCGAAAGATAATTCTCTTGTGGAATCCGGTTTTCAATGCGCGGGTTGTGGAGAATGGAACTCCACCAACGTTGACGAATCCGCGGGACGCCGGCAAAGCTACATCGAAGACTGCCAGGTTTGCTGCCGGCCCAACGTACTGCGCGTAGAGTACGATCCGTCGGCGCAGGAATTCATCATCACCGCCGCGCTGGAATAATCGGATCGTCGTGTCTCTGCGTCCTCCGCGGCCGTCCCTCGCGATCTCCGCGCTTAGGATGTTGTCGTTGTGCGGCCAAATCAAAAGCTTGCAGCGTGGAGGCCGCGAATCGCGCCTCGCGGAGAGCGCGGAGCGTTTCTCAAAGTTCATTCTCCTAAGGATTCGCGCTATAGTTAACTGCTCACACTTCAGGCGGGGTCAGATTCAGAAAGGAAACGGCGATGGCAACCAGCTACACAGGCGGCAGTCGAATGGTGGCGCACAACATGGTTACGACGCAGTTCGAGATCGATGGCTTCCGGGTGACGCGCACGCTGGGAGTGGTGCGCGGCATCGTGGTGCGCTCGCGCTCCATCTTCGGCACCATCGGCGCGGGATTGCAGACGCTGGTGGGCGGCAACATCACGCTGCTCACCAACTTGTGCGAGAAGACACGCGGCGAGGCTTTCGACCTGATGCTGCAGCACGCCGCCGAACTGGGCGGCAATGCCGTGGTCGGCGCGCGCTACGACGCCACAGAAATAATGCAGGGCGTCACTGAAGTGCTAGCCTACGGGACCGCGGTGTTCGTCGAACCAGCAAAGTAAGACACACACGAACTGGAAATGTTGGGAGGGGAGCGTTGTGTTCGACAATAACGCCAAGGTGGCCGTCGGCCGGACGCTAAGGTCACACCTTGATAAGCTTGCCGACTGGCTACGCAAACCCGGGTTCCCCCCGGTCCTTTATCCGACAATCCGCGCCAATCTGGAGTATGAGAACGCGAAAATCATGGAAGGTATCGATGCGGTTCATGACAGCGGGGCGGAGCCGCTTTTCGGTTTCCGCATCGAGGAAGAAGGGATAGCTATTTATTTCAGCATCCTTCCGGGAGAATCGTGGGAGGACGCCCGACGCTTTTATGCGAGCTTGCCAAGTAGCGATGGAAAACCGTACCTCTCTTGGATCGCTAGGCAACTGGAGGCGGACCATCAAGCTGTAGATCTGGGTATGTACACCCGTCAATTGGGGGCGACCCATCCGGTCGCGGATTTGAACTGGCTGGCACATTGGGTAATCTTGGTCCGCCCTCTGCGTAGCAAACCCGATTCGTTCTGGTTCAACGCAGCGCTTTCGGTGGCTGGTCGTAGCGAAAAGCGACTTCCGAAGGTTCAACTTTACGTTCATTGCAGTGACCTCCTGAACCCGGAGGAGCTTGAGAGCTTGGCCGAACGGCAGCCCCAGCACGCCGGCCAAGGCCTGAAATCAGAGAAATTTTCATGGGTCAAAAGGCTATTTCGGAAATGAGCGAAAAGGTGAGGCCGAACTAGCTGAGCGGCTGTCGGGCTTCGGCGAGGCCGAGTGGCCTCGGATCGAGTTCGGTATGCCTCACTAACCGTTTTGCCGAAGCCCGAAGCCGAATAGCCGCGTGAGCGTCCTCCGCTCTTTCATCTATGACGCCGCTAGTCTTTGTACAGCCAGCCTGCCACCAGCGCAGCCAGAATCGCGCCCAGCCACATTTCGACCATCCAGCCAAAAGGCAGCGTACGGTCGACGGCAGACCAGGTTTCCTGCGCAAAATTCTCCGGGAAGCCGGCGAAGAAGCCGACCAGAAATCCAATCTTGAGCGCAGTTCCGGGACCAGCTCCCAGGCCTTGGCGTGCCCAGGCGTAAAGATGCGCGACCGCGATCCCGAGAATAAACAGGAGGATGGTCCACTGGCCCGCGAAGAAAGAATAGCGCGGCGTTTTCAGAAACAGCCCGGTATTCTGGGCCGCCACATAGCGCGCGCTGGTAATGTAGTGGTATACCAGAAAACTCCACAGGTTCCAGACCACGCCTCCGGCCAAACCGCCCAGCCAAATCCTTCCCCGGTTCAGTTGCATGAGCGCCTCCGTAAGTCGCTTGCTGATGGAACGGAGCAGTGTACACCTGTTCCGCGGGAACACAAACGGAAACCGCAGAGGACGCCGGGAGTTGCGGACATATCCTGGGGTATATTCGTCGAGTCATGAAATTCACGTCTTTACTGCTGGTCAGCCTCGTGTTTTATGCCGCGACGAGCTGCGCGGCTGACTTCAAATACGTTCGCCAGGGCAACCCGCAGGATGTGCAAACCCACGTCGAAGCGGGAATCGCGATGATGGGCGGCGGCAGCGATCTCGACGAAGCGTTCCGCTGGCTGTGCGCGAAGGCGAATGGCGGAGACTTTCTAATTCTGCGCGCGCACGGCGGCGCCGACTACGACCCTTACGTCAGCGGCTTGTGCAAAGTGAATTCTGTAGCGACGCTGATCATTCCCAGCCGGAAAGCGGCGCAGGAGCCCCGCGTGGCCGAGATCATCGGACAGGCCGAAGCCATCTTCATCGCGGGCGGCGACCAGTCGCGCTACGTGAACTTCTGGAAGGGAACTACGGTCGAGAACGCAATCAACGCGCACGTGACCGCGGGCAAGCCCATCGGAGGAAGCAGCGCGGGACTCGCGGTGCTGGGAGAGTTTGTCTACGGCTGTCTGGAAGACAAGCCGGATGACGCCGATCTCACGTCGCGCGAGGTTCTCGCCGATCCTTACATCAAGCGTGTGACCCTGGTGCGCGATTTTCTGAAAGTTCCCAGCTTGGAGAACATTCTCACCGACAGCCATTTCGCCAAGCGCGACCGCATGGGGCGCAGCCTGGGCTTTCTGGCGCGCATCGTGCAGGATGGCTGGTCGAAGACGCCGCGCGAGATTGCCATCGATGAAAAATCGGCATTGCTAGTGGAAGCCACCGGTCGAGCGAAAGTGGTGGGCACCGGGCTCGGCGTTTATTTTCTGCAAGTCACGGACGCGCCCCAGGTCTGCAAGCCGGGCCAGCCGCTGACATTACACAATGTCGCTACCTATCACGCGCCCACGGGAGCTATGTTCGACGTGCGCGCCTGGAGCGGCGATGGCGGCGAAGCGTACTCGATCTCAGTGGAAGCGGGAAAGATTCGCAGCATCCACGCAGTATATTAGTCCCGCCGGGACGGCGCGATACAGACGACAGCACCGGGCTGCGTCCCGGTGGACAGTCGAGAGCGGCTGTCCCCACATAAATCGTGCGGCTGCGACGCCGTTATCCACAGGAAAGTCCGCCACTGGCGCGGCATGCAAGAAAAATATTAGCGAATAAATAGCGAATGAACCTGAGGCATAAACCCTACATCTTGTGGTCGTATTTCTAGTTAACTACAAGCCCTCGTATTTTGCCGGATCACTTCCGCAGAGTTAACTCAACCTTCAAGTTTGTGCTTGACAATCAACGACTTACGGGTAAGATGTGGTATAAAGTGGTCAAGAGTGGTCAGCATAGTTAAGGTCGTGGGAACGGGAAGCTGATAAAGAGGAGCCGGTGGGAAACCGACCCAAGAGCAGGACAAATCGCCCGAACCACCTGAGTTTGATCGAATTTTGCGTTGCTTTTACCTCCCTGGCAGCAGTCGTGGTTAAGGAAGTGCGCCAAACGCACGATTTCGCATTCGCGCAAAGAACGCGCAAATGTTCGCGCGGCGCACCCAGATCCTTCGGACGCAAAAGCAGCGTCCTCAGGATGACAGAAAGACAAAATGTTTCGCGGCAATCACCCAACTCGCGTCGACGAAAAAGGACGGTTGAAGGTCCCGGCGGAATTCAAGCGGGTGGTCGACGAGAAGTACGGTCAACAATTCTACATCACAAGTCTGGATGGGAAGGTTGCTCAAGTATATCCCTTCGAAGAATGGGAGCGGATCGAGCAGAAGCTGGCCGGGCTCTCCACTTTCGACCCTACGAAGAAGAAGTTTCTCAGCAAGGTGAATTACTGGGGGCAGGTGGTGGAGATGGATGGTCAGGGCCGGCTGCTGATGCCGCAGTTGTTGCGCGAGTCGGCTCAGATCAAGGGCGAGGTTTCGGTGACCGGATACCAGACTTACCTGGAAGTCCGCAACATGGAGTCGTACCGCAAGCAGGTCGAGGAAGACAAGTTCACGTCTGACGATGAGAAGAAGCTCAGCGAACTGGGCATCTAGTGGACGAGGGTTCAACAGACACCCCTCAGGGGGTTGGGCATGGTGGTGGAAGGGAAGCCAGCCATGTTCCAGTTCTTTTAAAAGAAGCGATCGACTTTTTAAACGTGCGGCGTGGCGGGACTTATATCGACGCCACCGTGGGCCTGGGCGGGCACAGTTACGAAATCGCAAGACGCCTCGGCGCACGGGGACATTTGATTGGGCTCGATAAAGACCCGGCAGCGCTGGAAAGAGCGGCTGCCAGGCTTCGGCCTTCGGGCTTCGGCGAAGCGGAGTGGCCGGCTATCGAGTTGCGGCAAGCGTCATTTGCAAGTTTGGCCGAAGCCCGAAGCCCGATAGCCGACGGCCTGCTTGCAGATCTAGGCGTAAGCAGCCTACAGCTTTCCGATGCCGCGCGCGGATTCAGTTTTCAGGCGGATGGACCGCTCGACATGCGGATGGACTCGCAGAGTGAGCGTACCGCCGAACAAGTGGTAAACCACCTCGACGAGCGCGAGCTTGCCGATGTGATTTACGAATTCGGAGAGGAAAGGAGGTCGCGGAGAATCGCCAGAGCCATTGTCCGGTCGCGGCCGATACGATCGACTGCGCATCTTGCGCAGGTCATATCAGCCGCGGCCCGGCCAATGAATCTGATCCAGAACAAGTATGAACAACGGCGAATTCATCCGGCGACCCGAACTTTTCAAGCTCTTCGAATCTTCGTAAACCGCGAACTGGACGATCTGCGGGCGCTGGTGAATGCGGCGCCCCGGATTCTGAAGCCAGGAGGACGCGTGGTGGTGATCAGTTTTCACTCGCTGGAAGACCGCATCGTAAAGGATGCCTTCCGCGAAGGCGCGATTAAGGACAGGCACTTCCGGGTGCTGACCAAGAAACCGGTGACGGCATCGGAAGAAGAGCAAGATCGCAATCCGCGGGCCCGCAGCGCGAAATTGCGGGCGGCGGAGAGAGTTTGATTCCGGAAAACCTGCCGGAGTCCCCGGCACAGCTGTCATGGCGTGCCGGGAGTTCAGGTTCGAAAAAATCGGGCTTCAGGCTTCGGCTATCGGGCTTCAGCGAAAAGCCCAAAATAAAAAAAGCCGAAGCCCGAAAGCCGAAGCCCGAAGCCGGTTTTGAGGGTTCCGTGGTAGGAATCCAAATTGAGGCTGGGAAATGTATACGGGAACATTGATTAAGGACTTGGTGGCGACGGTGGAGCGGGCCGAACGGGGCGCGCAACAGAAACGTCTCGCCGATGAAATGGAACTGCGGCACATGCTCGATCTGCAGGTTCCACAAATGCACAGTGAAACGGTTTACGCAGGAGCGGCATAATGGCGGCGGCAGCGGCGGCAATTCGCAGTGCAATCCCGGCGGCGCGTCGGCATACCTTCTTCACCGGAACGCCGGAGATCTACTTCGCCAAGGCGATCGACAATTCGCGGCTGGTGAAGGTGGAAGACCCTGGACGGAATCGCGAGATGAAGCAGTTCTGCACGGCGCTGGCCGTGCTGTTTCTACTGGTGTTCACCTATGCGTGGCAGCACTTCAGGGCGATCGAGTACGGTTACCAGATCGAGTCGTCAAAGCGCACGCTCAACGACCTGACGGAGATGAACCGCGCACTGCGGTTGGAGGATGCGTCGCTGCGCGATCCTGAAAGAATTGATGTATTGGCGCGGCGTATGGGGCTGGTGCCGCCGGAGCCGGGGCAGGTGATCCGCATGGATAGCGCATCGGCGGATTCGAGTGCTCCGGTGATGGCGAGCGCGGAGAAGGGACTGGTGCTGGCAGGGCAGTAGGAAATTTTGTGCAGGGCCGGATCTTCGATCCGGCCGCCGAGCGAAGCTCGGCTGAGTTTCGGCGGCGGCCTGTCTGTATGTGGGCCGCCATGTTTGTCTGAGGCGGCGACGTGACCGGAAGATCGAAGTGGAAATACCCTCATGGCCGGTGGCGGCACAATCGTGCAAGGGGTCCTTCGATTGCGCATGCCGACTCGCTTCGCTCACCGGCATGCTCCGCTCAGGACAACAGGCCTGGTGGGCTAACGACCAACGACGGTTCGCATGGCGTCTGATTCCAAACTCGGCAAGAACTCCCGCCTCTACCTGCTGGGCGCGATGTTCTTGCTCTGGTGCGTAGCGATCTGCGGGCGGCTGGTTGATCTGCAAATCTTCCGCTACGGCAGTTTCGTGAAGCAGGCGGAGCACCAGCAGCAGCGCGCGATTCCGCTTTCCGCGAAGCGCGGCGTCATCTATGACCGCGCCGGCCGCGAACTGGCGATGTCGGTGCTCGTGGATTCAGCCTTTGCTGTACCGTCCGAAGTCAAAGATTTGCCCACAGCGGTCTCTTTAATAACCCGCATCACCGGCGAAGATCACAACGTAGTGCTGGCCGATTGCCGCAACCACAAAACTTTCTGCTGGGTGGCGCG
Source organism: uncultured Acidobacteriaceae bacterium (assembly GCA_963832755.1). Lineage (GTDB taxonomy): Bacteria > Acidobacteriota > Terriglobia > Terriglobales > Acidobacteriaceae > Sulfotelmatobacter. The sequence continues at coordinate 1,192,819 of CAWHVM010000002.1, forward strand.
TAAGGCCGATGACGAGACCATCGAGCGCATCAAGTCGCTGCGGCTGCAGGGCATCCATTTTCAGAAAGAGCCGAAGCGTTTTTATCCGGCGCGCGATCTGGCGGCGCAGGTCGTCGGCACGGTCGGGATGGAGGACTCCGGCCAGAGCGGCATCGAGCATATGTTCGATGATGAATTGCGCGGCCGCCCGGGGAAGATGTTTATCTCGGTGGATGCGCGCCGGCAGTGGTTTTCCGATGTCGAGAAACAGCCGGAGCCGGGCGAGAGCCTGGTCCTGACCATCGACAAGAACATTCAATACATCGCCGAGAAGGAACTGGATCAGGCGATTCACGACACGCAGGCGATCGCGGGCACGGTGATCGTGGAGAATCCGCACACCGGAGAAATTCTGGCGCTGGCCAACCGGCCCACGTTTAATCCGAACCTGCGCAAAGAGATCACGCCCGCCGCGCTTACCAACCGCGCCGTGAGCTATATCTACGAGCCGGGGTCGACCTTCAAGCTGGTTACGATTTCCGCGGCGCTGGAAGAGAAACTCACGAATCCCGACGAAGTATTCGACTGCCAAATGGGATCGATCGTGTACAACGGCATGCGCATTCGCGACTCAAGGCCGCACGGCTTATTGCCGGTTTGGGGCGTGCTGGCGGAATCGAGTGACGTGGGAGCGATCAAGATTGCGCTGCGCCTCGGCCCAGACCGCTTCTACAAGTACATTCGCGCGTATGGATTCGGGCAGCAGACTGGAATCGAGTTGCCCGGCGAAACGCGCGGGCTGGCCAAGCCCGTCAGCCGCTGGTCGAAGGTTTCGATCGCAGCGATCTCCATGGGCCAGGAGATTGGAATCTCGCCGCTTCAGTTGGCGGCGCTGATCTCCACGTTTGCCAATGATGGCGTGTGGGTGGCGCCGCGCATCGTTGCAGGAAAAGTAGAGCCGCAGGGCACGCCGCAGACCGTGGCGTTTCACCCCGGAGCGTCGCACCGGGTGATTTCGAGTTTCACCGCAGCTGAGATGCGTTCGATGATGCAGAAGGTAGTGCTCGAGGGAACGGGGCGCAAGGCAATTCTGGAGGGCTATACCTCGGCAGGGAAAACCGGGACAGCGCAGAAAGTGGATCCGGCAACGGGAGCATATTCGAAGACAAAATACATCGGCTCGTTCGCAGGATTCGCGCCGATTAACAATCCCCAGATTGTTGTGGCCGTGATACTCGACTCAGCCGTGGGCCTGCACCAGGGCGGCCAGGTGTCAGCGCCGGTATTTCGCCGCGTAACGCAGCAGGTGCTCGAGTATCTGCACACGCCGCACGATCTGCCGCTCGCGCCGAATCATCAGTTGTTGCTGGCGCAGGCGAAAATGAAGGACAAAGATTTGGAGGAAGGCACGCCAGACCATCCCGGCGAACCGCTGGAGACGGCCGAAGTGAATGGGGATTCCAGTGTGGCGCGCGCGGCCACGCCCGCGACTGCCGGTAGTGACGGTCATGTCGTTCAAGCTGCGATGCGGCAGAGTGAACCGGCAGCGGGGGTTCCGAGCCAGTCAGGTCGGACTCCGACGAATAGTCCGAACGACGCTTCTGCGCAACCGAAATTGCCAGCGACTGGTACCGTGGTCCTCGACGTCGAGCAAGGCGGAATCGAGGTGCCGTCGTTCGTGGGCAAGACCGTCCGCGGCGCCGTGGAGGCTGCCCAGGATGCGGGCCTCGAACTCGAAGCTGTGGGCAGCGGAGTAGCCCGGAAACAGTCTCCACCAGCAGGCACGCACGTGACCGCACGAGCGCACGTGACGGTGCAGTTCGGAAGGTAACGAGTACCCGACGGCTCAAAAGGCTAACGGGATCGGTTAAGCGTATATTCGAGGAGGTTCTCATGAAGCCAAAGGCTCGCAAACACAGAGAATACAGGTTTGAGATAGACGCGTTCACGCCCGCGACCATACCAATGTCGCGACTCGCGGAGTATGTGTCTGACCTAGCGAAGATGTTCGGCAACAATAGCTACGTACATCTTGCTCGAATCGAGCAGGGCAGCACGGTGCCGGTTGTACGAGTGGATTGGGAGGCAGAGCCGAAGGTGCGTGAGCGGCTGAGGGCTATTAGGAATCACGAGGCGGCGGACGAAGCTCAACAGGCGGCGAAAGACCTAGACCGGCGTCTTTTGCAGGACAATGCCAGAGCAGCACTAATTGACCCGACCGGAAGCAAGGTGTTTCGGTTCCAGGGGCGTGAGAACGCAACAAAAATGGAATTCGGACCGATTAACCAGGCGGGAGTGTTTCAAGGCATACCCATCAAAGTGGGGGGAGAGAATGATCCAGTGCCGGTTCACCTTGAGGACGGCAAAGACAAGACCATCGTCTTGGCGAAGCGATCCTTGGCGAAGGAGATTGCACAGCACCTGTTTACTTCAGTGGTTCGCGTCGAAGGAACAGGACGTTGGCTGCGGCACACTGATGGAGAATGGGAGATGCTCTCGTTTCAGGCGGCATCCTTCAAGGTGATTGAGGACGCTAGTATCAGAGAAAATATTGAGGGTCTGCGACAAGTTCCGGCGCAGTGGAAGAATCTCGAGGATCCGCTCGTCGAGCTTGAGCAGATCAGGCGTGGCACCAAGTTGCAATAGATGGTCGTCATTGACAACACGTTCTTGTCGCTGATGTTGCACCCCAAGGCTCGGCCTCCCAAAGATCCATCCACTCAAAAGCCCGTCGAGCGCATCGAGGATCGTATCGAGAAGCTGCTGGAAGACCTTGACAGCGAATCGGAGCGCCTGATTCTGCCCACTCCCGTGTTGTCTGAATTCCTGATCCTAGCAGGCGCGGATGCCTCGGCTTACCTCGAGAGGCTAGCCGGGATGAAGAACATTCTCATTAGGCCATTCGATGAGATGGCTGCGGTCGAACTTGCGGCGGTCGAGGTGGAAGATCGTGCCAAAGGGGACAAGAAAGGCGGTTCTACCAGCGTTTGGGCAAGATCAGGTTTGATCGGCAGATCGTTGCGATAGCAAAGACCAACGGGGCAAAACGCATCTACTCCGACGACGAAGACGTCATGAAGTTTGCTGTACGGCTGGGTATCGCAGTCGTGCGGACATGGGAATTGCCAATCCCGGCTGCGAAGCAAATCAAGATCCAATATGAGGGGAGAGAGACCGAAAGCTGACCCATAGGCCCATCCTTCTTTTCCGGTTTGACCCGCTGAAAAACCGCGTGTTACGGTAGTCAGTCACCATCATCCTGCAGGCCGCTCCTGCGCTGATTGAGGTTTCGCGTGTCCGCCGTTGAGACGACCATTCCCGCCGTCCGCAAAACCGCGCTGAACGGCGTCCATCGCCAGATGGGCGCGAAGATGGTCGACTTCAATGGCTGGGACATGCCGGTCGAATATCCCGCGGCGATCGGCTGCGGCATCATCAACGAGCACATGGCGGTGCGCACGGGCGTTGGCATTTTTGACGTCAGCCACATGGGCGACATTCGCCTCGCGGGGCCGCAGGCTCTAGCTGCCGTGCAGCACATTTCGATGAATGACGCTTCGCGTCTCGCGGTTGGCCAGGCGCAGTATTCGGCGCTGCTCTATCCTCAGGGAACATTTGTCGACGATGTGATCGTCCACCGGCTAGGCGAACAAGAATATCTTCTGGTGATCAACGCGGGCACGCGCGAAAAAGATTTCAACTGGGTGCGCGACAACACCCGGCAGTTTGATTGCGCAGTAGAGAATTTGTCGGATGACTTCACCCAGATTGCCATCCAGGGGCCAAAGGGTGTGAATGTCCTACAGAAGCTGACCGAAACTGATCTAAGCGCAGTAAAGTTTTACTGGGTTACGCGCGGGTCGGTCTGCGGCCTGAAGAACATCCTGATTGCGCGCACAGGATACACGGCCGAAGATGGATTCGAGATTTACATTCCAGCCGATGAGGCTACCAGCGCTCGGGTTTGGAACGAGATTGTGGGCGCTGGCAAAGAATTCAGCCTGGTGCCCTGCGGCCTGGGCGCGCGCAACACTTTGCGGCTCGAAGGCAAGCTGCCACTCTACGGACACGAGATTTCCGATACGATTAATGTTTGGGAAGCCGGACTCGACCGCTTTTGCAAGATGGAGAAGCCGGAGTTCATCGGCCGCGCTGCGCTGGAGAAAGCAAAAGCAGAAGGCGTGACACGAACTCTCGTCGGCTTGGAGATGGTTGAGCGCGGCATCGCGCGCGATGGATACAAGGTGCTTGACAGCGGCGGTCGTGAGATTGGGTGTGTTACCAGCGGTTCGCCCGCTCCGTTCCTCAAAAAGAATATCGCGCTGGCGTATGTGCCGTTGGGTTTTGCCGCGGTGGGCACGGCAGTGAAAGTCGAGATTCGCGGTCAAGGCGTGGGGGCACAAGTAGTACCAACGCCGTTTTACAAACGACCGAAGAAAACAGCTTAACCGCAAAGGACGCGGAATACGCCGAGGTTTAGCTAGAAGCTAGTAGCCAGGAGCTAGAAGCCATTATGCCCTATCCAACAGATCGCAAGTACACCAAAGAGCACGAATGGATTCAGGCGAGCGAAACCTCCGCCGCCATCGGCATCACCGACCACGCGCAGGAGTCGCTGGGCGACATTGTATTCGTCGAACTGCCCAAGGTGGGAGCGGAACTGGCCGTGGGCAAGACGTTTGGCACGGTCGAGTCGGTGAAGGCTGTATCGGATCTATACGCTCCCGCCTCGGGCACAGTGACCGAGACGAATGGCGATTTGGCCACGGCGCCGGAGAAAGTGAATAAAGATCCGCACGGTTCGTGGATGATCAAGATCACGTTGAAGAATCCCGGCGAACTGGATGCGCTGTTCTCCGCCGACGACTATGAGAAGTTCGTGGCAGAGGAAGGCGGCCACTGAAGATTGCCAATTTCCGATTTCAATTGCCAAATGGATAAGGGGCCGGTTTCAAATCGAAAATTGACAATCGGCAATCGTGTGATTCTGAACACAGCGCGAGCGGGCAGGCGGCTGCCACAATCGAACTGACCGCCAGTTACATCTAATCAATTTCCTATGCGCTATCTACCGAAATCTCCTGCCGACCGCGAAGCCATGCTGAAGGTCCTTGGCCTGCGCTCGGTCGACGAATTGTTCGCGCCTATTCCCGCCGAATACCGGTTGAACCGCGATCTCAAAGTCCCGCGCCAGATGGCGGAGTCGGAAATCGTGGATTATTTCCGCCAGCGCTCGCGCGAAAACGGCGAAGGCTACACCAGCTTTCTGGGCGCGGGCGCATACGCTCATTACCGGCCGATCATTATTGATTCGTTGATCTCGCGCGGCGAATTCCTAACCGCCTACACGCCCTATCAAGCAGAGATTTCCCAGGGAACATTGCAATCGATTTTCGAATTTCAGACGATGATGTGCGAACTCACGGGCATGGAAGTCGCCAACGCTTCCATGTATGACGGCTCAACCGCCGCGGCTGAGGCCGTGATGATGGCAGTCCGGCTCACGGGCCGGCGCTCGGTGATTGTGGCGCGCGGCTTGCATCCGGAGTATCGCGAAGTGCTCGCGACCTACGCCACGCATCAGGGCATGCCGCTGTCTATCGCCGGATTTGGCGACGACGGACGGCTGAACTTGAATGAGTTAGAGAAATCGATTACGCCCGAGACGGCCTGCGTGCTAATTCAGTCGCCAAACTTCTTCGGCACCATTGAAGACGTTGCGGCGATTGCCGAGATTGCGCACAAGCAAGGCGCGATGCTGGTGGTTTCGATTGCCGAGGCAGTGTCGTTGGGAATCGTCGAGCCGCCGCGCGACGCGGACGTGATTGCCATGGAAGCGCAGTCGTTCGGCGTGCCCCTGGGGTTCGGCGGACCGTATTGCGGCGTGATTGCCACGCGGGAAAAATACGTGCGGCAGATGCCAGGACGGCTTGTCGGGCAGACGGTCGACAAGCAAGGCAAGCGCGGCTTCGTGCTTACTCTGGCCACGCGCGAGCAGCACATCCGGCGCGAAAAAGCGACGTCGAACATCTGCACCAACCAGGCGCTGGTCGCGTTGATGGTCAACATCTTCATGACCGTTTACGGCAAAGTTGGATTGAAAGAGTTAGCCAAGCAGAATCTGGCAAAGGCGGCATACGCGGCAGCACAATTCGCCAGGCACGGCAAGGTGCTGTTTGCCGGGTCACCGCGGTTCAACGAGTTTGTGCTGCAGACCAGCGAAGATCCGTATGCCATCAACAGCCGGCTGCTCGATCACAAAGTGGTGGGGGGCTTGCCGCTGAAGAAGTTTTATCCCGAACTTGGAAACGCGGCGTTGTGGTGCTGCACGGAGCTGACCACGCGCGGTGCGATCGATACAGCCGCAGGACTGGTCGGCGAGGGCGATGGTTCAGTGCGAACCGCCAAGCAAGAAGCTGCCGTGGAGGAGGTGGTGCGATGAAGCACATAACGCGCAAGGCCACCCGCCACGTCAATCAAAACGAAGGCCTGATCTTCGAGAAATCCTCGGCAGGCAAGGCGGCGTGGAAGCTGCCCCCGCTCGACGTGCCGGAAGTGGATGCATCTGCGCTGCTCGGAGGCGCTGAAAGAAAAGATCTGGGCAACATGCCCGAAGTCAGCGAGATCGAAATTATCCGTCACTTCACCCGGCTCTCCACGTGGAATTATGCAATTGATCTCGGCATGTATCCCCTGGGCTCGTGCACGATGAAATATAACCCGCGCGTGAATGAAGCAGTGGCGCGAGTGGAAGGAATTGCGAACGGGCATCCCTACCAGCCAGAGAAGATTTCGCAAGGCGCGCTGCAGATTCTGAAAACGCTGCGCGAGTGCCTGCTCGAAATCACGGGCATGGATGCGATTACGCTGCAGCCGGCCGCCGGCGCGCACGGCGAGATGACCGGCCTGCTCATGGTGCGGGCGTATCACCATGCGCAGGGGCGTCCGCGAAAGAAAGTTTTGATTCCTGACTCGGCGCATGGGACGAACCCAGCAACAGCGGCGATGGTCGACTACGCCGTCGAAAACTTGAAGTCGGATTCGCGCGGCATGGTCGATATCGCCGCGCTGGAAGCGCAGATGAGCGAAGATGTAGCCGCGCTCATGCTCACCAATCCCAACACGCTGGGAGTCTTCGAACAGGACATTGCCAAGATCGCTGCGATTCTGCACGCCAAGGGCGGCTTGCTCTACATGGATGGCGCGAACATGAACGCGCTGGTCGGCAAAGTGCGCCCCGGCGACTTTGGCGTGGATGTGATGCACCTGAATCTTCACAAAACATTTTCCACGCCGCACGGCGGCGGCGGGCCGGGATCAGGCCCGGTAGCGATTAAGAAAATCCTTGAGCCGTTCTTGCCCAAGCCGGTGGTGGTCACCAAGGCCGATGGCACGCTGGGTTTCGATTACAACCGTCCGCAATCGGTGGGACGGGTGCGCGCGTTCTACGGCAACTTCGGGATGTTTGTCCGCGCACTGGCGTACATCCAGGCCAACGGGCCCGATGGTCTGCGGCAAACCACGGAAGATGCCGTGCTCAATGCCAACTACATTCGCAAGGGGCTTGAAGGCGCGTATGATCTGCCGTACTCCACGCCCACCATGCACGAGGTCGTGTTCAGCGACAAACTGCAAGCGAAAAAAGGCGTGCGCACCATGGACATCGCCAAGCGCCTGATCGATTACGGCTTCCATCCTTATACGACGGCGTTTCCGCTGATCGTGCCCGGTGCGCTGATGATCGAGCCCACCGAGAGCGAGTCGAAAGAAGAAATGGATTTATTCATCGAGGCCATGAAGTCGATTGCGGAAGAAGTAGAAGAAGATCCGCAAACCGTACTCGATGCCCCGCATTCCACGCGGGTCTCACGGCTCGACGAAACGGCCGCGGCCAGAAAGCCGGTTCTCCGCTGGAAGCCGCCTACTACTTCGCCGTGATGTTCACCGCCGCGCGCGTCGTCTCCCAGTCGATTCTCAGTGTGCAACCGCCTGCCGACTTGTCGTAAGCAATGGTGAAATTCTCGACCGGCGAGGGCAGCTTGGAAACCTTCATATCCACGCGCACAAGTTCATCATTCGCGTACTTGTAAGGAATACCCCACTCGCCCGTCTTCTTGTTGACAATCAGCGTCCACTTGTCGGCAGTGGGCACGGTAAAGATCGTGTAACTACCCGCAGGTACGCTCTTGCCGCCGACTTCTACATCAGCGCTGGTGACGAACGTCGTCGCTTCATTCGCCCCGGTGCGCCAGACTTCGCCGTACGGCACAAGTCCGCCATAGATCTTGCGGCCCTTCATGCGCGGGCTGGAGTAATCGGTCTTGATGGACTTGCCGCCGGCCAGATCGCACGTGGCTGAGGCTGGCGGACTCGGTTTGCCTCCGCCCATCTGAGCGAAAGCAGCTGTTGTGAAAAGGATTAGGAGCGCAGGAAAGACAATTCGCTTTTGCATGGATTCTCCAGAAAAGAAGCAATTAGCAGTTCGCATTTAGCACCCAGCCATTCGGCAGTTCTCATGGTTCCTGTCAAGCCCGGCTCGGCCAACTGCCCAATGCCAACTGCTAAGTGCTTTGACGCGCGAACCAAGCGTCCGAAAGCAATTATGCTCTCCCGCGCACGCACGTTACAATCTCCACATGCCGGTATTCGACGAAAAGCAGGAAGAACTGGAGCACTACGAGACCATGATGGGCGTGCCGCGCGGGCGCCTCGCCGTGACCATGGACGCCATCACCGACGCTATGGCGCTGGTCGGCCAGCACGGCGTCTACTGCCAAAGCCAGCGCTGGCCGGGCAAGCCGGTCATGGACATCCAGATCATCATGAAGAGTCTGACCGACGCGAAGGAATTGATTCAGAGCGTGATGGAAGAACTGAAGAAAAAGAATTAACCACAGAGGCCACAGAGGATCACAGGGTTTTCGCATCACCTGAGTACCTCTGTGCCCCCCGTGGTTAAGGGTTCTACGCTAGCGTGTACTTTCCCCGCTCAATCGCGTGCTGCGCAATCAACTTTCGATGTTCAATGGTGTTGAACGGCTCGTGCTTGCCCAGTCGGCGCAGAATCGCGACCTGCGTGCGCAGCATGTCGCCGTCGGCAACCGCTGCGATCACTTTCCTGGCTGCGGACTCGACCTTCTCCATCGCCTGCGTGAGATAGACACGGGTCATGGCAATCGGAAGAGCCGCGGCCGCTTCGCCTTTTACCTCTGCGATTTTCTGCGCGCGCAGCACGGCCGATTCCATCGCGTAAGTTTCGATCGTCATGTCGGCGATGGCGCCCATGATCTCCTGCTGGTCCTGAATCGCCTGCATATATTTCTGCGTCGCAGCTCCGGCGGCGAACAAACCAAGCTTCTTGGCTTGTCCCACCAGCTTGCGTTCTTCGGCCAGCGGACCTTCAAGTTCTTCGCTCATCGAAGGCCCGGAAAGCACTTCGTCCATCAGCTTCTTGATGGCGGGCATCAGCGGCAACTGTCCGCTCATAGCGCGCTTCAGCAAAAAGCCCGTGATGATCAGCCGGTTGATTTCGTTGGTGCCTTCGAAGATGCGGTTGATGCGGGCGTCGCGGTAGGCACGCTCGGCGGGATACTCCTCGACAAAGCCGTAGCCTCCATAGATTTGCAGCGTCTCGTCGACCACGTAGTCGATCATCTCCGAAGCCCAGACCTTGATAATCGAGCACTCTACCGCATATTCCTCGATGGCCTTGCGAGTTTCCTTGATCGCGTCCGCGCTCGCTTTGTCAACTTCGCTGAGAGCGTCGTCCATCATGCCGACCGTGCGAAAGACCAGCGATTCGCCAACGTAGAGCAGCGTCGCCATGTTGGCGATTTTCTCGCGCACCAAACCGAAATCGGCGATAACTTTGTTGAAAGCCTTGCGCTGCTTGGCATACGCGATGGCGTGCTCGATCGACACCCTGCCTCCGCCCACGCACATCGCGCCCAGCTTGAAGCGGCCGATGTTCAGAATGTTGAAGGCGATGGTGTGGCCCTTGCCGATTTCGCCGAGCAGATTTTCCACCGGCACCTTGCAATCATTCAAGATGATGGGACAGGTGGAGGAGCCGCGAATGCCCAACTTGTGTTCTTCCGCGCCGATCGAGAACCCAGGAAAATCTCTCTCAACCAGGAACGCCGTAAATTTTTCTCCGTCGATCTTGGCAAACACCGTGAACAGGTCGGCGAAGCCGGCGTTGGTAATCCACATCTTTTCGCCGTTCAGAATGTAGTGCCGGCCGTCGGAAGAGAGCTGCGCCCGGGCGCGGCAGTTCAAGGCATCGGAGCCGGAAGAAGCCTCCGACAAGGCATAAGCGCCAATAATTTCGCCGGCAGCGAGTCGCGGCAGATATTTCTTCTTCTGTTCTTCGGTGCCGAAGTAAACCAGCGGCAGCAAGCCAATCCCACTGTGTGCGCCCCAAGTGGTGGCGAAGCCGGCATATTTGGCGATGTGGTCGGCGATCACGGCGGCAGTTACTTTATCCATTTCAAGGCCGCCGTAAGCTTCAGGAATTTCCACTCCGCTCAGGCCCAGGTCGCCGGCCTTTTTCACCAGGTCGCGGGAGATGGAGAAATCTTTGTGCTCCATCTTCTCGATGTTCGGCAGAATTTCGTTGACGGTGAATTCTTCCGCCGTCTGTCCGATCAGCTGTTGCTGTTCGGTAAAGTCTTCAGGGGTGAACACTTCTTCAGGGCGGCGCTCTTCCAGCAGAAAGCTGCCGCCAGAGATTCTAGTTTTAGGAACCGCAGTAGTAGTGGCCATTGTCTTAATCCTCGAATGAGAACTGAAGAATGAGCTGAACGCTCGGGGAGTACACACGATTGTAATTCGATCGGACCTGAAATGATAGAGGCTAAAACGGCTGCTTTCTTGCAGGTGATGGCCCGATTCCGCAGCACTTCTGATGTCAAAATCAATAAAGCGTTGTTACGCGAGATTCTCGAAAATCCCCGCAGCCCCCATGCCTCCGCCCACGCACATGGTCACCATGCCATAGCGTCCATTGCGCCGCTTAAGTTCGCGGATGATCGTCGCCGTCAGCTTAGCTCCAGTGCAGCCCAGCGGATGTCCGAGAGCGATCGCGCCGCCGTTGGGATTTACTTTTGCTGGGTCGAGACCAGCTTCCTTCATCACGGCGAGAGATTGCGCGGCGAAGGCTTCATTCAACTCGATTACGTCGATGTCAGAGAGTTTCAGCCCAGCCATCTTCAAAGCTTTCGGAATGGCGAACACCGGTCCCAGTCCCATTTCTTCGGGCTTATATCCCGCCGTGGCGAATGAAACATAACGCGCCAGCGCCTTGATGCCTAGAGCTTTCGCGCGCTCGGCCGACATTACTACGGCCGCGGCTGCGCCGTCGGACATTTGCGAAGAATTCCCCGCCGTCACTGTGCCTTTCACGTGGAATGCAGGCTTCAGAGCAAGCAGAGCTTCGAGCGAAGTGTCGGCGCGCGGTCCTTCGTCCATTTTGAAAATAATCTCCTGCCGCTTGGGCTTCGCGCCGTTCGGAACAGTAAAACTCACTGGCACCGGCACAATTTCCTCGTCGAACCTGCCGGCCTGGATCGCCGCCATCGCCTTCTGGTGGCTGCACAAAGAAAATTCGTCCGCCGCCTCGCGCGTAACGCCGAAACGCTGCCCAACGCGCTCGGCAGTGAGTCCCATGTTGAGGTAAGCGTCCGGATAGTGGTCAACGAGCCAGGGATTCGGTGAAACTTTGTGGCCGCCCATCGGAATCATCGTCATCGACTCGGTGCCGCCGGCGACAATCGTTTCCGCCCCGCCGCTCATGATGCGCTCGGCCGCCATGGCAATCGACTGCAGTCCCGACGAACAGAAACGGTTGATGGTGAGCGCGGAAACTTCCACCGGCAGCCCGGCGCGCAGCGAGGCGATGCGGGCCACGTTCATCCCTTGCTCGGCTTCGGGCATGGCGCAGCCCATAATCACATCTTCAATCTCTTTGGGATCAAGTTGCGGCACGCGCCCAAGCGCGCCTTTGATGGCGACCGCCGCCAATTCATCGGGACGGGTGGCGCGGAGCGTGCCCTTGTAGGCGCGTCCCACGGGCGTGCGGACAGACGAGGCAATAATGACTTCACGCATAAGAATTCTCACTTAGTCGGTTCCACAAACCATTCTATTGGATGTATGGCGCCGCGTGGGAGCTTCACTTGGCCGGAGCGTAGAAGTAATAGTCCGCAGTGTAACTGCTCTTGGTTTCGTCGCCCTTGTGAGCCGCACCACAGCCCTCGGCCGGAGGCTGGCCGCCGTGCGTGCGAACTCGCTGAATCGTCGTTACGTTCGTCAGCAAACCGGTTCCCGCGTGACTCACAACCTTCACCAGCAGCCAGGGAACCGAACCCGGATCAATCGCGTCCACGTGAGCCGCAGCTTTCCCGGTGACCTCGCTCCCGTCTTTCAGTTTCCAAGTCGGTCCGGCAAAATGCTGCCCGATCACTCTGTCTTTCCGGTCGTGAAGTTGCGCGTCGGGCCCTTTCAGCGTCCAACTGAATTTGCCGTCCGCTGCGGCCTGGCAGGTGTACACCTGCGATCCAGTCGCGTGCGCTAACAAAACAACTTCTTCTCCGGCAGGCGCCTGGATCGAGTCAGGCACGTCCGGCGGAACTTCCTTTTGCGGAGCATCTTTGGCTTGAGCTTGCACGAGCGGCGTTCCAAGCATCAGGATGCCCAGCCCGGCGACCGCGGCAACAGTGAGCAGAAATCTTTGCATGAGAGCGATTGTAGCAGGCAAGCAATCCACTTGGCTCACGGCTTCTCCCAATGCGTCGAGGTGAATTGCTTGGGATCAAATGTACTCGGAACAAGCTTCGCATTGCACAGTATGTCCGTATACTCCTCGCTGAAAACCATCTTGTCGTCGACGTGAACTTCTACTCGCGCAGCCACCCAGCCGCCCGCCATCTCGCGATAATCTTCAAAGCGGATGTCCTGAAATTTGTTGGCATCACGCTGTGTCGGCTCAAACAGCCGCACAAACAACAGACGATCCTTCTCCACCCAGAACTGCTTCGACTTCAGATCGCCCTTTTCGGCGCCCACCACGTAGACCGGATGCCCCTCCCAGGTTTCCTCGTGAAACTTTGTAAGATCGTAGCCCTCGGCCTTTGCGATCTTTGCAGTAGCCTCCGGGGTCTGCCTGTACACGTCAAATCCCAACACCAGCAGCATGTTCACCAGAGGACGCGATCCCGCTTCCTTGCCTGCCTGCACCACCGTCAGCGTTCCGTCCACCATGAGATATCCGTTGCCATCGCTGGGCGTTCCAATATCGATGCGCAACTTGCCGGGCGCCGACAAAGCTTCATGCCAGGTCTCCGACTTGCTGGTGCCGTCCGGGCTGTAGGTCGTGCTCTTCTGCGTGAAGGTCAAGGTCTCATACCAGGTTTTTGCGTAGCGATCGTGCATCGCTCGCAGCACATCTTCTCCGTCGCGCACGTTTTGGGCATGAGCCAGTGTAAAGCTGAAAAGAATCAGCAAGAGTAGCCGCAACTTTACCGAGTTCATGATGTCCTTTCGGAATATCTCCAGCGTCGATTGTGCGCTGCTGCGCCTACAGAGATTTGCCACCGAGGCTTAGACGAAGTGGGGCGATAAAGGTCCCATTCAAACGGTCGACCCTCCGACACGCTCCAAACTCAACCCGGAGCTTCGCAGCGAATCTCAGTTCCTCAGCGTCTTCCCCGTCTTCAGTGTGTACTGAATTCGCTCCTGCGTCTTCTTCTCGCCGCACAGCGACTTGAAACCCTCACGCTCCAGGTCGAGGATGTATTGTTCGCTGACTAGGGAGCCCGGCGTAACGTTTCCACCGCACAGAACTTCCGCGATCTTTGCGCCCAGTTTCACTTCGTAGTCGGTGACGTAGTCGCCCTGGCGCATCATGTGGACGCCCATCTTAAGCGTAGCCAGAAGATTTTCACCGGGAGCAGGAATGTCAGTGCGCGGCACCGGCGGCTCGTACCCTGCGCGAACCAGTTCGAGCGCGCGCGCCTTAGCGTCCGAGAGTACGCGCTCGCGGTTCATGGTGATGCGGTCGCCGTCATTAAGAAACCCGAGGCCGCGAGCCTCGTGCGCAGAAGTTGCAACTTTGGCCGTGGCGATGGTTTCAAACGCGCGCTTCATAGCTTCCAGCATCTCGATCGATCCGGCGAGAGCGCCCCCGGAACCCTTTCCGCCCCGCGCCGCAAGTGCCCCGTCGACGGCGCGCAGCAACATTTCTTTGCAGCCTCCGCCGCCCGGCAGCAAGCCTACGCCGACTTCGACCAGTCCCGTATAAAGTTCCGCGTGAGGCTGGCGCGCCGCCGCGTGCAGCGAAATTTCCGTCCCTCCGCCCAGGCACAATCCGAAAGGCGAGGCCACCACCGGCTTGGGCGAAAACTTGATGGCCTGCGTCATGCTCTGGAACTGCCGGATCGCGAGGTCCACATCGTCCCACTCTTCTTCCTGCACGCTCATGAGCAGCAGCATCAAGTTGGCGCCGACGGAAAAATTCGCCGCATCGTTGGTAATGACAAACGCGTCGAAGGCGTCGCCGTGGCCGCCGGGCTTGAGAGTTTGCAAAATCAGGCTGATGATATCGGCGCCCAGCGAATTCATCTTGCTGTGGAACTCGATGCAGGCCACGCCATCGCCCAGATCGACCAGCGATGCTCCGGAATTTTTCTTCACGACGCCATTGGATTTTTTCGCGACCGTAACCGACCACACGCCCGCCGGAACCTCGACCGCTTTCAAGTTTCCAGTCGCCAAATCAAAATAAACGCGCCCCGACGCAGCCTTCGGATCGTCGCTGTACCAAGCCTTCTTGCCTGAAGCGAGAAGCTTTTCAACATTCGCCGCTACCGGCTTGCCTTCTTTCTTCATGCGGGCAACCGTGGCGTCGACGCCGGCAGCTTCCCAAAGTTCGAAAGGTCCAAGCTCCCAATTGAACCCGAGACGCATCGCGCGATCGATCTCAACAATCGAGTTGGAGATTTCCGGCACGCGGTTAGCGGAGTAAGTCCACAGATCAGATAGCGCCGACCACAGAAACGCTCCCGCTTTGTCTCCCTTCTGCGGCCCGCTGCCTTCCAGTCCAAGCAACGTGCGCAGCCGCGCGCCCGTGTCTTCAATGTTCTTCGCCATGTCGAGCGCGGCAAACTTCGGCTTCTCCCGGGGATGGTATTCCAGCGTCTTCCAATCGAGCGCCAGCCGCTCGTCTTCCTTGCCATCGCCGCTTTTGGCTTTCTTGTAAAAGCCGCCCTTGGTCTTGTCGCCCAGCCATTTGCGCTGGATCATCTGCGCGAAGAAGTCGGGCAGGCGCAGATCGCTGCGCTCGTCGCGCACGTTCGCGGTCATATTGCCAACTACATGACCCAATATGTCCAGCCCAACCAAATCAATCGTGCGGAACGTCGCCGACTTCGGCCATCCCACGGCCTGTCCCGTCAGCGCGTCCACTTCTTCAATGGTCAGGTCCATCTCCTGCATCAGGCGCATCACATTCAACACGGAGAATGTGCCGATGCGGTTGGCGATAAAGTTGGGTGTGTCCTTTGCGATGACCACGCCCTTGCCCAGCCGCACATCGCAAAAGTGCGCGATGGCATCGATCGACGACGGATCGGCGTCCGGCGTCGGAATAATCTCGAGCAGCCGCATGTAGCGCGGCGGATTGAAGAAGTGCGTGCCAAACCATGCCCGCCGGAAGTCGTCGGAAAATCCCTCCGAGATTTTTCCCACAGGCAGGCCGCTGGTATTGGTGGTGACGATCGTGCCGGGCTTGCGAATGGCTTCGACTTTGCGAAGCAACGCCCGCTTGATCTCCAGATTCTCGACCACGGCTTCGATGATCCAATCGACTTCAGCCAACTTCTTCAAATCGTCGTCAAAATTGCCCACGGTGACCAAGCGGGCGAGCGAAGCATCCATAAAAGCGGCGGGCTTGGATTTCTTGGCCGCGTCAAGACCGGCGGCCGCAATCTTATTCCGCGCCGGAGCATCGGCGTCCGGGGGAACGATATCGAGCAGGTAACTGGGGACGCCGGCGTTAGCAAAATGCGCGGCGATGCGTGCGCCCATGGTTCCGGCGCCAAGAACTGCGACCCTATTAATGCGTTTCATGATCTAGCCTCAGCAAAAACTTTCAACAACGGGGAAAATAAACGAAGCACCGGCGATTGCCAATCTCCGAGCGCCAGTTGCCAGCTGAAAATCGCAGCCTCTGACTTTTCAATCGGCAATTGCACATCGACAATCGGCAATTCCCCCTATGGAAGTTTATCTACCGCCCAGTCATTCTTGCCAGTGTCCACAATCACAATGCTGGAAAATTTTCGCCGCGCGTGGTTCTTCGAAACACCGGCCAGAACCACGGGAAACTCATAGCGCCCGCGCCTCAACAGCTTGCCCCGGCCGATTTCGTAGCCGCAAGCACCGGAGTTGGAGAAAAATTTCTCGATCCCATCTGTCGTCGCCTTTTCCTTCGCATGGCTCGTCAGCAGCACAATCCCGTTCTCGGCGTCGCCAGCTTGCCATGCCTGAAGAAAGTGATCGGCGGCGCCCAGCGCGGCGACGTAGCCAGAGTCCAGAGCTGGAGCAGGCGGAGTTTTGGCTGCCAGCAGCGATGGCGTCAAGGCCAGCGACAGGAACAGAATCAGCGACACGGCAACGAGATGGAAGGCTTTGTGAACAGGCATTGAAACATTATGCGGTAAGTGCAAGGGTGGTGGAGCAGGCCTTCCAAGGCCTGCGTTAAAAAGTGCTCAAAGATTCACGGGCTTTAGCCCCCGAAGTACCCTACTGCAGAACGAGCCCCCTAAATCTCTTCGTGCCTCTTCACGTACTCTAGCGCCCGCCGCGCCATCTGCTTCTCGCCCGTAAAAGCAAGCAGGCGCGGAGCATCTTCCAGCCGCACCCACCGCGCCCGCGCAACTTCCACCCGCATCTCGGGAGAAATATCGTTGATGCGTCCCGAGCAATAACGCATCAGGTAGAAACTCACAATCTTGAAAACCCGCCGCCCATCGCCCCAGGTGCGCGTATATACATATTTGCTGTCGCCGAGTTTGGCGACTGGCTCGGCCATCACTCCCGTCTCTTCGTAAACTTCCCGAACCGCGCTTTCCAGCGCCTTCTCGCCTGGATCCACCAGCCCCTTGGGCAAGGCCAGCACCCGCCTCCGCCATCCAGTAATGTGTCTCAACTGCCCTTTCTTAGCTCGGCTAGCCTTGGCTGCTTCCACGCGCGCCGCCTCGGTAGGCGGCTCAATGGCGGCCATCCACCACTCTCCTTCCCGCTTTCGGATCACCACGCCGCCGGCAGAAATCTCCCGCACCATATAGTCGGCAAGTTAGCAGGATTGCGGCAGTTAGTCATCCCCACCAGGGAGGGGTAACACTCAGGTAATCCGCGCTTGTTTCCCCCGTAACCCGGATGGCACCAAAGTGGACTGTAACCCCTGCCGATAGATATGGCATCCTACATATAAGAGTTGCACTGGGATTCCCGGCAGGCCGGGGAAGTGGGGTTTCGGTGAAGAGCCTTGGCAAGATCATTCGCTCCGTGCAAGCCTTCGGACGGGAAATCTCCCGCAAAGGCGGCCCGCCCGAACCGCGACTACCCTCAATCGGCGTCGCACTCGGCGGCGGTTTTGCCCGCGGCATCGCCCACATCGGAGTCCTCAAAGTCCTCGAAGCAGAAGGCATCCCGGTCCGCTTCGTAACCGGTACCAGCGTTGGCGCGCTGATCGGCGCGTCCTACTGCAGCGGGCTCTCCATCGAAGAACTGGAAAAAGTAGCGCACTCCTGCCGTTTCACCACCTTCGCCCGCTGGACGGTCTCGCGTTACGGCTTCGCCTCCAACGACCGCATGGTCTCGTTCCTCAATCGCATTCTGAAGGTGAAGACCTTCGAAGAGTTGCGCATTCCTCTCGGCGTCACCGCCACCGATTTTAACAGCGGCGAAGGCATCGTCTTTCATTCCGGCTCGATCATCGATCCCGTGCGCGCCAGTTGCGCCTATCCCGGAATGTTCTTACCGGTCGAGATTCGCGGACGCTTCCTGGTCGATGGCATGCTCTCCCATCCCGTGCCCGCAGCGCCGTTGCACGAAATGGGCGCGGACCGCGTGATCGCTGTGCATTTGAAAGGCACATGGTCGAACGGTGGAGCGCCTCGTCATCTCTTCGACGTGATCGGACAATCCTTCGCCATCGCTCAGGACCAGATGAGCCATCTCTGGCGAGGCGCCGCCGATGCAATCGTCGAGCCCAATGTCGCCGGCTTCGCCTATGACGACTTCAAGCGCGCCGACGAACTTATCCACGCCGGAGAAGTAGCCATGCGCCAAGCTCTGCCCGAAGTGCGCAAGTGGCTGGAAGCCCCGGCGCCAGCTGCTGTTCCGACGAAAGCCCGAGCAAGAGTACGTCGCGCTGTGCCACGCCCCGCACCCATGCCCGCCGACTAAGCTGCTCATGTGGAGACAGCCGCCTCGGCTGTCCGTCGAGCGCAGCTCGACTCTCTCGCCTCATTCCGTTTTGAAAGGGCGCGGCTTCCAGCCGCGCGCCTAAACCCCACCCATGCGAACCCCGGCTTCTAGCTGCGGCGGGCACGATTTTCCTTGACCTCCCGTCGTTTATGACTGATCCTATTTCTATAGCAATAGCTCTTTGACAATTAAATAAAATCATAAATTAACTCCTTGAGAATCAAGATTTTGGCCGTAACCCCTTCGCGCTCAAGATTTTAGGGAGAATGCGGCAGGCCTGGGACTGATTCTAAAGGACTTACATCATCGCAATCCGGCTAAGTCCTTTCGATGGAGTATTTTAGCGGTAAGTCCTTTGGATCCATTATTTTAGCGACAGGCTAGAATGTTAAGTGATTGATTCCAGATAATTTAGCTAGGATTTCCTTTTAAATTTTTCGATCTGGATCGGCTGTCCTCCAGCAGCTCCGGCCGCGGCCTTGACAAGTTCGCCTTCGGCGACGATATTATGTCTAGTCAGACTAGTCATAATTTAAAGCCCATGCCTAAGTCCCTGAAGAAGTCCAATCGCCAGGCCTCACCCGCCCTCAAGGTCTCGGCCGAATCCTGGCAGATCCAAAGCGCCAAAGCCCGCTTCAGCGAAGTCTTCCGCAAAGCGCGTACCGTAGGCCCGCAGCGTATCACCAGGCAAGGCAAAGAAGGCGTGGTAATGGTTGCCGAAGAGCAATTCGACCAACTGGTGGGTAAATCGCGTCAACCGAAAAATATCGTTGACTTTTTCCGGCAATCGCCTCTGGTGGGCCTGAAACTCGATCTGAAGCGGGACCGCAGCCCGGCGCGCGACATCGATCTATAGATGAAGACCTATGAGTGGGTTCTTGCTGGATTCGAATTGCATCTCCGAGCTGATCCGCATCAAGCCAGAACCCCGCGTGTTGGATTGGATGAGGGCGGCGGATGAGAACCTCCTCTACTTAAGCGTTCTAACACTGGGCGAGATTCGGAAGGGTGCGGCCGTCCTTCCTCAAAGCAAACGCCGAACTCACCTGGAGAGCTGGCTGGAATTAGATCTGCAAGTTCGATTTTCTGGAAGAATTCTGCCGGTCGATAAAGCGGTTGCGGATCGATGGGGCGGGCTGACTGCCGAGGCTGAACGCAAAGGGACGCCTCTGGCGGCGATTGACGGTTTGCTGGCCGCCACCGCCCTTCACCATAATCTCACTATCATTTCCCGCAACGTCAGCGACTTCGCCAGCACTCGGGTCCCGATATTGAATCCTTGGAAAGCGTGACATTCAACTTACGCGGCTCCTAGCTTCTCCGCCTCCTCGCAAATCCTCTTCCAAGCCCGCTCCACATGCCGCGCCTCGGTGTTGGTCTGGCCCACGCACAGCCGCAGAGTGAACCTCCCGTTCAGCTTGGTGTGCGTAAGGAAGAGATCGCCGCTGCGGTTCAATCGGTCCATAATGGTTTGATTCGCCTCGTCCCCACCTTTGTGGCGGAAGCAAACCAGATTTAGCGGGACGGGCGCCGCGAGTTCAAAGCGAGCGTCGTCGCGCACCCAATGCGCGAACGCCTGCGCCAGTTGTACGTGGCGGCGAATGTGGTACTGCAAGCCTTCCACGCCATAGTGGCGGATCACGAACCACAACTTCAGCGAACGGAACCGCCGCCCGAGCTGAATATGCCAGTCGCGATAGTCGATCACCGTGCCCGATTCCGTAGCCTGGTTGCGCAAGTACTCCGGCAGAATGCTCAGCGTCCGGATCAGCGCGTTGCGGTCGGCGACCCAGAAGCAGTTGCAGTCGAAGTTGGTGAACATCCACTTGTGCGGATTGAAGTTGTAGCTGTCGGCCAGCTCGACGCCGTTCTGCTGATGGCGAAACTCGGGGCAGAGCGCCGCCGTGCCCGACATGGCCGCGTCCACGTGCAGCCAAAGATTGTGCGGGCGGCAAATCTCGGCGATCTCGGCGACCGGATCCATCGCATTCGAAGAAGTCGTACCTACAGTCGCGCAAACAAAGCAGGGGAGGAGTCCGGCGCGCTTGTCAGCTTCAATCTGTCGAGCGAGAGCGTTAGGCCGCATCGCGAACTTGTCATCCGCTTCGATCAGCCGCAGATTGGAAACCCCGATGCCCGCAATCATCGCCGCCTTCTGCAAAGAAGAATGCGTCTGCGTAGATGCATAGGCCACAATGCGCCCGTCGCATCCTTTCTGATTGCTGGCGTAGTCGGTGGCGCGTTCGCGAGCGGCCAGCAGCGCGCACAGCGCGGCGCTCGAGGCAGTGTCTTGAATCACTCCGCCGCCGGTATTCGACGACAGGAACTTCTCCGGCAGTCCGAGCATGGGCACCAGCCAGTCGAGCACATGCGTTTCCAGTTCCGTGCACGCCGGACTCGTGGACCACAGCATGCCCTGCACTCCCAGACCGGAAGACAGCAGATCTCCAAGAATGCCGGGGCCAGAAGCATTGCAAGGAAAGTAGGCAAAGAAATTCGGCGACTGCCAGTGCGTCACCCCCGGCAGAATCAGTTTCTCCACATCTTTCAGCAGCGCCTCGAACGGCTCGCCCTGCGGCGGAGGATTCGCCGGCAGTGATGCGCGAATCTCTCCCGGCTTCGCCTGCGAGAGCACCGGGAACGACTCGATGCGGGAGTGGTAGTCGGCGATCCAGTCCACCACGGCATGGCCGTGGCGGCGGAATTCGTCGGGCGTCATGTGAAAGGATTTCTCG
The DNA here is from genome assembly GCA_963832755.1 of uncultured Acidobacteriaceae bacterium. Classification (GTDB taxonomy): domain Bacteria; phylum Acidobacteriota; class Terriglobia; order Terriglobales; family Acidobacteriaceae; genus Sulfotelmatobacter. The sequence continues at coordinate 1,214,022 of CAWHVM010000002.1, forward strand.
TCGGGCACAGTGCAGGACCTCGAATGACGGTGAGTAAAGCAGATCGTATCAGAGTAGATGGGTCTTGCTTCGTGAACCTTAGTGTCCTTAGTGGTAATTGGTTTTAAGCTTCGTTCAGCTCGGCCGCCCGAAATACAGTCGCGTCGTGTACTCAAACGCGGCGCGTCCCTCGACCGCACAAGCGTCAAAGATGCGCCGCAACTCGCGCAGCATGGGCGCATGTTGCGGATGCTCCGGCCCCGGCGCATATGATGACGACAACAAACGCCCTTCCACCCCGGCGTAATCGAACTGCTGCCGCATCTCGAACACGCGCTCTTGAAACGGAGCCGGGTCGAAGAATTCATTCACCGCGTCCGTCGTGCGTTCGTGGCGAACCTCTTCGTAATCCGTGCCGTAGGTCAGCAACAACTGCTCGTAGTCGCGGAGAAACTTAGTGGAATCCGTCTGCCGCTCATTCCACAGCAGCACCAGCCAGCCGCCGGGTTTCAGGATGCGAACGAACTCGCGCCGCGCCCGCACGCGATCGAACCAGTGCGCGGCCTGTGCCGCAGTGACGAAGTCCACCCTCTGATCTGCCAAACTTGTCGCCTCGGCTGTTCCCGCAACGCTCGAGAACTTCGGAAATGCCGACAGCAGGCGTTCGCCCGCCTCACGCATCTCCGCATTGGGCTCGACTCCGAAGACCAGGTTGCCATTCTCCAGCAGCATGCGAGTCCAAAGCCCCGTGCCGGAGGCGATGTCAGCCACCACATGGCTGCGCTCCAGGCCGCACTGCGCTTGCAGTTCCTGCACGACCTGTGCCGGATATCCCGGCCTGTAGCGCACGTAGTTTTCGACGCGATCGGAAAAACGGCTGGTAGCGTTAGAGGCAGGCATAGGGTTCTAAAGTGGCAAGTTTTTTCATCTTGCCAGAAGACCATTTTAATTGCAGGATAGCTATATTGTCCCTCCCGCCGGGCTCCCCTGTACTGCAAGCCCGAGCGACTTCGATAGCGAATTAAATGAGGACCAAGAGAACAAGAAGGGAAACCCTCCCCCAGCGCCAAGTGCGATAACATTCCAACTAAGCCAAGTTCCACAGAGCATGAAAGTTTCGATTGTATGAGAGTCGTCATCAAAGTCGGCACCAGCCTGATCGCTCCCGGCGGCCAGATTGACGCAAACCTGCTGCGCGCCATGGTCGATCAATTCGATCTCAGCAAGAACGAGTATCTGATCGTCACCTCCGGCGCGATCGCCGCGGGCATGTCCGGGCTGGCTCTGCGCAAACGGCCCAGCGACGTTCCCGGCATGCAGGCCTGCGCCGCCGTGGGCCAAAGCAAGCTGATGCACACCTACGAGCGCCTGTTCTTCGGCAAGAAGGTAGTGGCGCAACTTCTGCTCTCAAGCGACGACTTTACTTCGCCGGTCCGCTACCGCAACCTGCAGAATGCTCTGGCGGAACTGCTCTCGCTCGGCGTAGTTCCGATCGTGAATGAGAATGACAGCGTGAGCGTGCGCGAATTGGTTGGAGCCTTTGGCGACAACGATGAACTCAGTTCGCTGCTCGCGACTGCCGTAAAAGCCGACTGGCTCCTGCTGCTGACCGATGTCGACGGATTCTTCATGCCCGATGGATCGAAGAAGTCACGCAAGAAGCCACGCCTGGTGCGCGTGGTGCGCAAGCTCACTCCCGCACTGGAAGCGCAATGCAACGGCAAGAGCACCCTGGGACGCGGAGGCATGATTTCGAAACTGCGCGCCGCAAAACTCGCCAGCGAAGGCGGCGTGCACGTGGCCATCGTGAATGGAAAACATCCGCAGGGCATCACGCTGGCGATGGAGCGCAAGATTGGAACGTATTTTCCTCCGGCGAGGACAAAAGGATAGGAAGAAGTGGGACTGATGGCGACGACCATTACCAACTCGGCTTCTACGCAGGAAAAGCTGCTGCGCGCGCGCGATGCAGCGGCGAAGCTGGCCCTGCTCTCGACCGACGAGAAGAACGCCCTGCTGCTGGCGATCGCCGATGCGATTGCAGCCCGAGCCCAGTCGATTCTTGCGGCGAACCGCGAGGACGTGGAAAGCTCCGGCCTCGAAGGCGCCATGCGCGACCGCTTGCTGCTGACCCCGGCGCGCATCAAGGACATGGCGCAAGGCGTGCGCGATGTCGCGGCGCTCGGCGATCCGATTGGCGAAACTCTGGCCGAGTGGACGCGCCCCAACGGCCTGCGCATCCGCAAGCTGCGCGTGCCGCTGGGCGTGGTCGGCATCATCTACGAATCGCGGCCCAACGTCACCGTCGATACCGCCGTGCTCGCGCTGAAGACCGGAAACGCCATCGTATTGCGCGGCGGCAAAGAGGCGGCCCACAGCAATCAGCGCCTGGTGGAGATTCTTGCTGGTGTGCCGGGAATACCCGAGGGAGCAATCGAGTTGCTCGATTCGAGCACGCGGCAGTCAGTGCAGGAACTTATCAAGGCCCGCGGACTTGTTGACGTGATCATTCCGCGCGGCGGCTCAGGCTTGATCGCATTCGTCACCGAGAATTCTTCCGTCCCGGTAATCGAAACCGGAGCAGGGAACTGCCACATCTTCGTCGATGAATCCGCCGACTTCGATATGGCCGACCCAATCGTGATCAACGCCAAGACGCAACGGCCATCCGTATGCAATGCCGCCGAAAAGTTGCTGGTGCATGAGCGCATCGCGGCGGAATATGTCCCGCGAATCGTGAAGAAGCTAATCGATGCCGGGGTCGAAGTTCGCGGCGACGGAAAGTCGCGTAGTCTGTCGTCTGGATTGAACATTGTGCCCGCTGCGGAGCAGGATTGGCCCGAAGAATATCTCCGGCTGTGCATGGCGGTGCGGGTGGTCGCGAATGTGGATGAAGCGATTGCCCACATCAATCGCTATTCCACAAAGCACTCTGATTCCATTGTGACCCGCGATGAGGACAACGCCCGCAAGTTTCTGCGAGGAGTAGATTCGGCCGCGGTGTATTGGAATGCCTCGACCCGCTTCACCGATGGCGCCGAATTCGGCTTCGGCGCCGAGATGGGCATCAGCACGCAGAAGTTGCACTGCCGCGGACCATTCGCGCTGGCGGAACTCACTTCTTCGAAGTACGAGATCGTGGGGACCGGGCAGGTGCGGTAGGGGCAATCTATCGCCGCCCGTCAAGAGCCGCGTCAAGTTGGCCCAAAACGTCTTGAAGGTCGGCACGCTCAATCTCACTCAGGGCGACATTCTCCGCCAGTACACGCCGGAGCGCGATCCGGGATTCGCCGAGGAACTCGGTGGCAGGGAACGCGCTAACTGTTCGCGCGGCCCGGGCTACATCCTTGCTCAGCGCTCCCGCACCTCGGTCGTTCAACTGTGAGGCCAGAAGGAGAAGATACTCGTACAATTCGCGATTGCTCGAGAGTTTCATTCGTCTCAAGGCGATCATAACTTAGGAATTCGGGCCATTCACCGCCAGACCGGGACACGCATTGCATCAAAGTGATGATCGTAGGTCCAAACTTCAACTTTCAGGCGCGTGGCCAATGTCGCGACCGTCGCGTCAACCAGGCTGATGTCCTGATCGGATAACGCGCGCACAATGGCGCAAGCAACCGAATAATCCTCGGGCGTTGGATTCAACAGGGACGCTTCGACTGCGTTGCCCAGCCACCGCAAGGCGCCTTGGGAGCCGAAGCGCTTCAAGACCAGGCTGTACGCCTCCAGCAAAATCGGATAAGGAATTAATACGATCCGACCGTCGCGGTCCAACTCATCGATCTGGCGGAGGGCCCTTTCATGGTCGCCGTCGTCTTCATCCGCGGCGGCGAACAACGGACCCGTATCCGCTAATACAGCGTGCATCACTTCTTGGTACCAGCGAGGTATGCGTCGTGTTCTCGACTTATGTCACTACGGCCACTCCTGCCCACAGGTGTAATTCTGAATGGGCGGCGGCTTGCGAGAAAACCTCTCTGTCTGAGGTACTCGCGTAGCGCGGTCTGCACCACCGTTGTAAGAGATGGCGGCGCTTCCTGCGACTGCCGATAGTGGTCGACGGCTTCGGCTAAATCGTCTGGAAGGGTCATCGTGGCTCGTTTCATATATCAAGTATATCACCAACTGGTGAAGTTGGTGCAATCACCAGGACACCAGTCCGGGCGGCAAACAAAACGGCGTGATCATCTGCTGTGCTAACGTACATACTTTCGCTGCGGGAGCCTCATGAGATCGTCTTCATCCATTCTTTTCTCGGCAGTCGTCCTATCTGCGTTTCTGTTGCCTGGTGTCAGCGGTCACGCGCCGGAGCCCTCCGCCGCGGCTCAACCCATCTTCGGCTTCCGCGACTCCGCCGCCGAAACCGCCACGGAAGCCCGTTTTCTCGCCGTGCCTGATCCCAAGCTGGCGGAAGATCACCTGCGCACGCTGACGCAAGCGCCGCACATGGCGGGCACCGCAGAAGACAAAGCCACGGCCGATTACGTGGCGCAGAAGTTTCGCGCCGCCGGCCTCGATACCGAAATCTTCGAATACAAGGTGTGGTTCAACTATCCCGCAGAGATCAGCGTGGACGTCACCGCGCCTGCCGGAGTCGAAATGCACGGGCCCACGCGCGAGCACGTCGATGGCGATCCTTATGACGGCGACCCGCGCGTGGTGATGCCCTTCAGCGGGATGTCGCCCTCGGGAGACGTCGAGGCCGAAGTGGTTTACGCCAACTACGGCACGCCAGAAGATTTCGAGAAGCTGGAGAAGATGAAGGTCGACGTGCGCGGCAAGATCGTCGTGGTGCGCTACGGCCAGAACTTCCGCGGCGTCAAAGTGTTCCTCGCGCAGCAACATGGCGCCGCTGGAGTGATCCTGTATTCGGATCCCTTCGACGATGGCTGGAGGCGAGGCGATAAATATCCCGTGGGTCCGTGGCGGCCCGATACCGGCGTCCAGCGCGGATCGGTGGGCTACATGTTCGAGTTTCCCGGCGACCCCACAACGCCGGGCTTCGCGTCGTTGCCTTCGTTGCCGGATAGCAAGCGAATCTCTCCGGCGCAGTCCGCGCAGATGCCGAAGATTCCTGTCACGCCTCTCTCTTATCACGACGCCTCGCCCATTCTTCAAAATCTCGACGGCCCCGTCTCGCCGCGCGAGTGGCAGGGTGCGCTGCCTTTCACTTATCACGTGGGCCCCGGGCCGGTGCGGGTGAAGCTGCATCTCGAGCAGGATTATCAGTTCCGCACTCTTTGGGATGTGATCGGCCGCGTGCGCGGCAGCGAGTTTCCCGACGAATGGGTGATTGCCGGCAATCATCGCGATGCCTGGGTCTACGGCGCGGTTGATCCCAACAGCGGAACGGCCGCGATGCTCGAAGCCGGACACGGGATCGGCGAGTTGCTGAAGTCGAATTGGAAGCCGAAACGTACTCTCATATTTGCGAGTTGGGACGGCGAAGAAGAAGGCCTGATGGGTTCCACCGAGTGGGCCGAGCAACATGAAGGCAATCTGGCGAACGCTGCGGCCTATTTCAACATGGACGTGGCGGACTCCGGTCCGAAGTTTGGCGCATCGGCCGTGCCCAGCTTGAAACAGTTCTTGCGCGACGTGACCAAAGCCGTGCCCAGTCCCAAGGGCGGCAGTGTCTACGAGGCCTGGCAGAAGGCCGATCAGCCGGGCGCTTCCACTGTGCAACTGCGCGCGGAGGCGATCGAGGGTAATCGAGGCATGCCAGCCGCGCGGATGACGGGTGATGTGCCTGTAGGCGACCTGGGCAGTGGATCCGACTACAGCGCCTTCCAGCAGCACCTCGGCGTACCCTCGACCGATATCAGTTCCACCGGACCCTACGGCGTGTATCACTCGGTGTTCGATAACTTTGCCTGGTTCAAGAAGTTCGGCGATCCGGATTTCACGTACGAGCAGGAGATGGCGAGAGTTTTTGGCCTGGAAGCGTTGCGCATGGCGGATGCCGACATTTTGCCCTACGACTATAACGAGTACGGAAAAGAGATTGCCATCTACATCGGCGCGGCTAGAAAGAGAGTGGAGGGAAAGTTCGGCAACGGCGCACTCGATCTTAGTCCGGCGATTGCGGCGGCGAAACATTTTCAGGAAGCCGGGGCAAAGATGCTGTCGAGGCAAAAGAATCCGCCGCGAGACACGGCGCGGCTGAATCAGGCTCTGCTGAACGCCGAGCGGGCTCTGCTGTCGCCGCAAGGATTGCCGCACCGTCCCTGGTTTCGCCACGTCATCTATGCTCCGGGGGAATACACGGGCTATGCTGCGGTGGTGATTCCAGGAGTGAATGAAGCTCTCGACAAAGGAGACGCAGAGCGAGTGCGCCAGCAACTCGCAGTGCTGACTGCTGCGCTGGAGCGCGCGGCCAAGGTGCTGGAGGGATACCACTGACCATGAATGCCACCCACGCACTCGGCCAGTTCCTGCGCACCCTGCCGCACTCGGCGGCGGCCACGTTTCTGGCGCTGTTTCCCATCGTCGATCCTTTCGGTGGCATTCCAATCTTCTTCACCATGACGTCGTCCTGGACCCCGCAGGACCGCCGTCGCACCGCCGTGAAGACTAGTCTGTGGGTATTTGCCATCCTCGTAACGTTTCTGTTCTTCGGCCGCTTCGTGCTGTATTTCTTCGGCATCTCGCTGCCTGTGCTGAAAATTGCCGGCGGACTGATCGTCGCCAATACCGCCTGGGGCATGGTCACATCGCATGCGCGCATCACGCCGGAGGAGAGCCACGAGGCGCAGGACAAGGAAGACATCTCGCTGACTCCGCTCGCCATGCCGCTCATGTCCGGTCCGGGAGCCATCGGCGTGGTCATGGCGCTGGCGGCGTCCGTAGATAGCGCCGCGTCGTATATCGGCATGGTCATTGGCATCGCCGCAGTGGCGCTTTCCGTGTTGCTGTTCTTCCTGCTGGGTGGGCCGCTGGTGCGGCGACTGGGCCCCAACGCAGTCGGGGCCATCAACAAAATCTTCGGCTTCCTGATTCTAGCCATCGCCGTCCAACTGGTGTGGGATGGCGTCGCGGACTTCAAGAGCTAGGTTTTGTGGCGCTGCCGCCCACGCCTGCAGTTGACCTCTGGCTTTTCCCGGGATAATCTTCCGCAGGCTCACGTTTCGGTACATCGTTGCCTCAGCGCAACAGGCGCTCTAAGGGGGCCTAAACAATGCCATCGCACGCTCGAACAGTCGCAGCGCAAATTCTCGCTGTTGCCTTCGCATGGTTCTGCGTGACACCGGCGCACGGCCAAGCCGCACAACCCGCAACCTCTTTGTTCCACGAAGACCTCCTGGCCGAAATCTCCCCCGGTGCTGAAGTAAAGCAAGCTCTGGCCTCGGGTCGCCATCTCGCTTGGGTCGAAAAGCAGGGAGGCAAGCACACCGTTCGCCTCGACGGTAAGCAACAGGGCGACGTCTACGATGAGATCAAATCCCTGGCCTTCAGTAGCGAGGAGTCCCATTTCGCCTTTTTCGGCAAGCGTTCCTCAGAATGGATTTTCGTACTCGACGGGCAACCACGCTCAAACGGTTACGGCACCGCAACCGAGGCTGCGTTCCAACCGGGAGGCCGAGGGATGGCCTATGGTGAATGCCACGACAAAAAGTGCCGTCTGGTTGTCGATGGCACCGAATCCAGGGCGGAATATGAAGACATATCTTTTCCCCAATACAGTCCTGACGGCAAGCGCATCGCCTACGTCGCCAAGCGTTCCAAGAAGTGGGTTGCCGTCGTGGACGGCAAGGAACTCGGCCCCGAGTTCGATCAAATCTGGTTTTCAAGCTGGGGATTCAGCCCGGCTGGCGGGCACTTCTTTATTACGGGTCGTGTAAAAGGCGATTTTCTTCACGCTGTTGATGGCGTAGCCACTCCGGGATTTGAAGTCCTGAGCCGCATCGCGTTCAGTCGCGACGAGAAGCACTACGCCTACAGCGGCGCCAACTCAAAGGGTGGATTGAAAAAGCAGACAATCTCCGGCACGGTTGTCAAGGACGGCCAGCCCGTCGCTACTTACGAAGGCAAGGGCATGCTGGGCAAATGGTCACTTGTGGGCGGAGCTGAGCAAGTGATGGTCGGCGGCGTGCGCGTACTCAATACAGATTTTCACGGCGTCTCCACTCCCGAATTTGATCCTGAAGGAAAACTTGTTTACGCCGCCCGCCGCGACAAGGGCGATGTAGCGGTCTTCCAGGGCAGCGACGCGGGCCCCGGATTCGACGAAATCCTCAGCAAAGTCGTCTTCACGCCTGACGCCCAGCATTTCGCTTACGTGGCCAGGCTGAATGGCGATTTCGTCGAAGTCCGCGATAACAAAGCGGTGCGAACCATCCCGGCAGGAAAGCGCGGCGCCGACAGAGTCGGCTCGATTATCATGAGCGGCGACGGCTCTCATCTGGCCTACGAAACTATCAGCGGAGGAAGAAATTTCAAGGTCGGAGAAACGCCACGCGCCTACCGTACTGCAATCGTCGACGGCCAGCCGGGGCCGGAATACAACGCCTTGGGCATGGCGGACTTTGCTTTCGATCCCGATGCCCACCATTACTTCTACAAGGTAATTGGCGCAGACGATAAGCGCGACCTCGTGAACGTAGACGGCCACGACAGCCGGCTCTACGATTTTGCCACGAACGCGCATTACCTCGCCGACAGCAGGAAGATCGAGTTCGTAGCCCGCGATGGCTCCCGCTTTTTGCGGGTGACCTACACTCCCCCACCCGGCCCCAGCGCGCCATAACTTTACGAAAAAATAGGTCTCTCCTTCGCGGGACTAGGCGGACAGAATGGGCAAGCAGATGACCTCGACGCAAAATCAATCCTCCTCGCGCGAGTGGAATTCCGATGCCTATCACCGGCTTTCCGCACCACAGGTCAGTTGGGGGAAGAAGGTTCTGTCGCGGTTGCGGTTGCGCGGCGACGAGGCGGTGCTCGATGCCGGATGCGGCACCGGCCGGCTCACCGCCGAGTTACTTGAAGCGCTGCCCCGTGGCCGGGTAGTCGGCATCGACCTCTCGCAAAACATGTTGCGATCTGCACGCGAGCACCTCGCACAATTCCAACTTCGTGCGAATCTCGTCGTTTGTGATCTGTTGCGCCTGCCCTTTGCGGCCAGCTTCGACGGCATCGTGAGCACAGCGGCGTTTCATTGGGTGCTTCGACCACGATCAACTGTTTACCAACCTGCGGCGCGCTCTGGTTCCCGGAGGCTGGCTGGAAGCCCAGTGCGGCGGCGGACCGAACCTGTTCTCCCTGCGCCAACGTGCAGGCGAACTGGCTGCGACCAGGAAATTTGCCTCGTTCTTCGCGGGCTTCCGTGAGCCTTGGCTTTTTCAGAATGCAGAGGGCGCCGCGCAGTCCCTTCTACGCGCCGGGTTCATCGAAGTCGAAACTTCGATTGAAGCGGCCCCCACGATCCTCGACAGTGCCGGGCAGTACAACGAGTTCGTGGGTCACATAATTCTGCGGCGGCACCTGGAGAAGATTCCGTCCGAACCACTCAGGGCGGAGTTTATGGCAGAGCTCACGGATCAAGCTGCGGCGGATAACCCGCCTTTTTTCTTAGACTACTGGCGCCTCAACCTCCGCGGTCGCACAGGCTAAGAGATCGAACAACTATCGGGAAACGAAGTGAAACGGATCTTTATTCTCCCTCCTGTTGAACATATCATTGCCCGATGGCTGACAGTTCCAAGCCGATCCAGTTCTCCGGGCACGCAAGCCAGCAAGTGCAGTTCCGTGGCACGACCGAAGCCGAGGTAATCGACGCGATCCGGACCGCGCCTTGGCATCCCGCCGAAAAATGGCCGGATGGAATGCCGAAAAGACTATGCCTTCGATTCAGTCTGGAACCGCCGCCACTATGCTGTAAAGCAAGTTCGGCCAATCTTTGTCGAGTAGCCGAATGAGATCGTGGTTGTCACCGTTTACGTATACTACTTCTAGGGAACCTCTGAGCAACCATCAATTTCGAAGGCGACAGGAATTTCAGACCGGCCCCGGCCAGAAATTTGCCTGTATTGCTTCCGACCTTACCGGAACCCGCTATTCACGGGGCTTTCAGAGACACTACCCCCTCGCCACGGCCAGCCGTTTGCGGTGCAGGTACAGGTTCACCAGCGCAAAGCTGGCACACAGCCGATGATGGTTCTTCTGAATCCCGCGGTATCTCACCTTCTCGAAGCCGAAGATGCGCTTCAGTATCCGGAACGGATGTTCTACCTTCGCTCTCACTCGAGCCTTCACCCGGTTCCTGGCTTTTTGTAACTCGTCCACAAAGTTCTTGTAGTGCACTCTCCGGCTGGTCATATCTTGTGCTCGCGGAGCCGCCTGCCGGATGGCTTCTCCCTGTCCCTGATACCCGCCGTCGCCCCACACCTTGCGCTCTTCCCCGTGCAGCAGGTCCGGCAGCATGTGCTTGTCCGCTACCGAAGCCGCCGACGTGCACACCGAATGCACATGGCCTTGTTTGGAGTCCACTCCGATGTGCGCCTTCAGCCCGAAGTACCACTGCTTGCCCTTGCGCGTCTGGTGCATCTCGGGATCGCGCTCTCCGCTCCGGTTCTTGGTCGACGAGGGCGCATGAATGATGGTCGCATCCACAATCGTCCCCGTGGTGATGCGGATGCCGCGGCTCTCCAGATACTGGTTCACGGCGTTCAGCATCGCCCCGCCCAGCTCGTGCTTCTCCAGCAGGTGACGGAACCCGAGGATGGTGCTCTCGTCCGGCACCGGCGCGCGCCCCAGATCGATTCCCACAAAGTGCCGCAGCACCGGCGATTCATACAGCGCATCCTCCGCCCCCGGATCGCTCAGGTTGAACCACTGCTGCAGAAAGTACACCCGCAGCATGATGCTCAGTCCTACCGGAGGCCGCCCGTTCTCTCCCTTCGGATAGTGTGGTTCCACCAGCCCCTGTAACTCGGCCCACGGCACCACCTGCTCCATCTCCTCGAGAAACTGCTCCCGCTTCGTCTTCCGTCCGTACTTCTCGAAACCCCTCTGCGCCGCCAGAGTTTGCTGTCGCATCCGCCTTTTCACCTCGCCTTACACCCTATACGCTCAGCCTGTGGATCGCAGAGTTCTTCAGAGGTTCCCTAGAGGTTGCACGAGATGAGGATCACGTACGACCAGAATGTAGATGCCTTTTACATCCGTTTCAAAGAGACCACGGTGACGACGAAGCATCTGGGCGAAGGCATAGCCGCGGACTACGATGCCGACGGGCGTCTGGCGGGTATCGAAGTTCTTGACGCCGTGAAGAGATTAGGCGATCCCAGCGCGTTCAAGAAGGTCACTCTGGAGGACGTTGCGATTGCGCGGTAGGACTTACTCACCGCCCACTTCTTGCAAAGGCGGCTAGAAGTGACGCACCCGGCAAGGACCGCGAGAGAATGGGCCCCCGCCCCCATGGAAACTTGGCTATGCCCGGTGGGATTCTTGGAAAGAAATTAAGAAAGACGGTTCGGGATCCATCTTTTTCCTGACAATTCTCATAGGTCCAAAATCCAGGATAGGTCTGCAAGATATAGTCCAAGGCTTGCGCCACACTAACATTGTCGAGATCTCCGGAGATATATGGACCGTCGAGGGATATGGGAAGCGAAAAACCAAATACGTCGGGCATTATCGGGCCGACGTGATGAGCTTTCATAAAATCTTTAACTTCCGAGGCCTCCAAAACTATCCACAAGGCCGCGGTTGCACTACTCATCGGATCAGGCGAGCGGTAAATGAAATATGGGCAATCTTGAGATTCAGTAGGTCTTGTGGAACCTGGCTCTCAACCATCCGGATTTCCCCAACAGGGCCCAGAGTCACGTGCATACTCAAATCGTTCGCGAACATTTCACCCAAAACCTGAGCGGGAGGACCATCTTTACTAACGGGCATTCGCATTTTCGGAAAATCCGAAGAATTGCCGTTGTTGTAACAGTGGCCCCAGTATTCAAGCGACCCAGATAATTGGGCTCTGTTAAGCACGGTGCCCAGGACAGTGGCGGCCCAAGTCGGATCGATACTTTGCCTGTCCTGTCCGACGCAGGACGCCAGCAGAATCAAAACGAATACTCCGGCAGACCTACAGGGCATGACGCGATACCCCACGAAATCCTTTATTTTAATCGGTACTAGGCCTCTCGGCCAGTTCCGAATAATCCTTCTTCTCGACCCCGTGCACCTGCTTGTTGTACTCGTCCACCTTCGACGAATAATTCATCGAGCAGAATCTCGGGCCGCACATAGGATAGTAGGGTGCCTGAAAGATTTCCACAGCCACTCGTTGTGACATCTGACCTTGTGCACAGCCCCAAACTTGCGCGATGATGATCGAGGCCGTGACTGCCGCGCAAGGCGCGATTCGACCCGTCCTAAGTCCTTGGTTTAAAGGAACTTAGTATTTAAGCTCTTTGACATCTAGATCTTACGGGGAATTTCCCGCCAACTTGATGATTCCAGAGATTTTGCAAAAAGGGGGGGGAGGGGGGATACCCCCGAATTTTGGCTGATTTTGGGCGCCTGTGCGCGAGCTACCGCACACCGCTCGCCTCGCCGAAAAATTTATTTCGAGCAGAAACCCACAGCACCACCCTGCGAGGGAGGGAGCGATGAAGACGCCTGGCTATTTGATCGAAACCAGCCTCTCCACCAGCTCCGAATAATCCTTCTTCTCGATCCCATGCACTTGCTTGTTGTACTCGTCCACCTTCGACGAGTAATTCATCGAGCAGAATTTCGGGCCGCACATGGAGCAGAAGGCTGCCTCTTTATAGTAGTCGTCGGGCAGGGTTTCGTCGTGCATGGAGCGCGCAGTCTCGGGATCCAAAGACAAGGCAAATTGTTTTTCCCAGTCGAACTTATACCGCGCATAGCTCAACGCGTCGTCGCGGTCGCGGGCGCCGGGGCGTCCGCGGGCGATGTCGGCCGCGTGGGCGGAAATCTTGTAGGCGATGATGCCGTCTTTCACGTCTTTTTCGTTCGGCAACCCGAGATGCTCTTTCGGCGTGACGTAGCACAGCATGGCCGCGCCGTACCATCCGATCATGGCCGCGCCGATGGCCGAGGTGATGTGGTCGTAGCCGGGAGCGATATCGATCACCAGCGGCCCCAGCGTATAGAACGGCGCTTCGTAGCAGAGTTCGACTTCTTTCTCGACCTGCTCCTTGATCTTGTCCATCGACACGTGGCCGGGACCTTCGATCATCACCTGCACGTCGTGCTGCCAGGCTTTTTTTGTCAACTCGCCAAGCGTACGCAGTTCGGCGAACTGGGCTTCGTCGCTGGCGTCGGCGACGCAGCCGGGACGCAGCCCGTCCCCCAGCGAAAAGCTGACGTCATACTTCTTCATGATCTTGCAGATGTCGTCGAAGCGCTCGTACAAAAAATTCTGCTTGTGGTTGTGAGCCATCCATTGCGCCAGAATCGCGCCGCCCCGGCTCACGATTCCGGTGATGCGCTTCGAGATCAGCGGCAAATACTGGATCAGCACGCCAGCGTGAATCGTCATGTAATCCACGCCCTGCGCGGCCTGCTCTTCAATTACTTCGAGCATGATCTCAGCGTTCAGTTCTTCGACACGCTTCACCCGCGCAATGGCTTCGTAGATCGGGACCGTGCCGATGGGAACCGGGGAGTGCCGCAGAATGGCTTCGCGAATCTCATGAATGTTGCCGCCGGTGGAAAGATCCATCACCGTGTCAGCGCCGTAATGCACCGCGGTGTGCAGCTTTTTCAGTTCTTCGTTCACTTCCGAAGTGACTGCCGAGTTGCCGATGTTGGCGTTGATCTTGCACAGCGACGCCACGCCGATCGCCATCGGCTCCAGTTCCGGATGGTTGATGTTGGCGGGAATAATCATGCGGCCGCGGGCCACTTCGTCGCGCACCAGTTCGGGAGCGAGCTTTTCGCGGTGGGCAACGTAGCCCATCTCTTCGGTGATCACACCTTGGCGCGCATAGTGCATCTGCGAGAAGTTGCCATCGCTGTTCTCCTGCTTGCGCCGCGCAATCCACTCTGCGCGCGGCTTGGGGACGCTGTAGCCATTATTGCCATTGCCGGAATTGCCGTTAGTTGGAGTCATGTCTGAGCCAGCTTTCATAGGATTCGCTAGCAGCGATTATACCCGCAGGCGTCGTTTGGAACCATGCGCGAGGTGCTTACGACGGCTGATCCCATCCCCGCAGACGTGGCCACCAGCGGCGGACGTGGTGGAGATACTCTTCGTAGTCTGCGCCGAACTTGCCGCGCAGGGTGGGTTCCTCGTAGAAGACGACAAACAGATGCACGCCGAGGGCGACTGCCGCGACAGCAGCAATCAGTCTGGGATTCGGATGCCCGAAAATCACCCACAGTCCAATCCATCCCGATGCGAACCCCAGGTACATCGGGTTGCGCACGTGGCGATAGAAGCCCACGACAACTAATCGCTGCGGCGGAGCGACGGGCGCCGGCGTGCCGCGTCCCGTCCAGCCGAAATCCCAGACGCAGCGCAGAGCGACTGCGAATCCCAACACCGACGGGACGGCGGCCAGCCATCGCCAGCGTGCCGCGCCGGCCATTTCCACGCTGAAGCCGAGCCATTGCGGTAACAGCCAGAACCACAGGCCAAAGAAGGCCGCGCCTACCATCAGCGAGACCAGCGCAGTCAACCAACGATAACCGCGCCCGTCGGTTGGACTACTCATCGACTGTGCATCGGTCATGAGTACCTCCGCTATTGTGCGACTCTACGCTCTCATAACCGCGAGAGCGTAGAGTTGAGTGTTTTCATTTCGGTGCAGGCGAGCGTCGGGCCAACTCCATTTCAATACCTTCTGGGAATACTACTGTTCCCGCTTGCATCGCCTTTGGTTGAATCGTTAACAGTGTCACACTCGCGACACCGGCGGTATGCGCGGCATCCAAGACCTTCACGACGCTAGCGTAAGGCGCCCGCGCGTCCGCCTTGAGGTAAAGAGTCTGTGCGTGGTGAGACGGGCGACCCTTGAGCTTTTCCGCCAGTGTATCGGGCGTGACCGGATCGATTCCGAAATACAGTGTGCCGTTGTCCGTCACAGTGATAATCAATGCACCATGGTGGTCCGCATCCGGTACAGGCACCGCACTGCTGGTGCTGGCTAGCTCTACGCTGATACCCTCTTGCATCGCCTGTGCGCTGCTACGGGGAGCAGCTAGCAAGGTGCCTAGAAGTGCCACGATCGCTACGCTCCACACCGTGTTTTTCAGTCTTGCGAGATTATTTTTCTTGAGCCAATTCATACATTTTCTCCGCTCATCGCCGTTTCCGGCGTTTATTTGCTTCCATTCATTTGTTATTGAGCCTTGGCTCCGCCCAGCGATGCGGTTGCGAGCGTTCCGCCCAGGCCCATCGTCTCTACTGCCGACGAAGGCACAATCACCATCGAACCGCGTTCTTTGATGGCTTCGTACAACATGTTCATGGCGCGCAGATGCAAGGCCACGGGATTTTCCGCGTAGGACGCGGCGGCCTGCACAAAGCTGTTGGAGATTTCGGTTTCCGCCTGGCCCAGAATAATTCGCGCTTGCCGCTCGCGCTCGGCCTGCGCCTGGCGGGACATGGCGTCTTCCAGTCCTTGTGGAATTCTTACGTCGCGAATTTCGACCGACTGCACCGTAATGCCCCAGGGATTCGTTTTCTCATCGAGGATGCGTTGCAATTCACGGCCGAGCGTTTCGCGCTCGGTGATCATCTGCGCCAACTCGTGACGGCCAATCGATTCGCGCAGCGCAGTTTGCGCGCTCATGTTGATGGCCTCGATAAAGTTCTCCACTTCCAGAATGGATTTCTCGGCATTCCACACCATCCAAAAGACGATGGCATCCACGTTGACGGGAACGGTGTCGCGGGTCAGCGTCGATTCGGCCGAAACGTTGGCAACGCGCACACGCTGATCTACATATGGGCTGAGCGTCTCGATGATCGGAACGATGTGGAGCAGGCCCGGGCCGCGCAGGCCGACATAGCGGCCCAAGCGCAGCACCGCGACCTTCTCCCACTGCCGCACCACTTTGATGGCGAACATGAGGTAGATACCGAGAGCGGCGCCCGCAATAATTCCCGCGGGATGCTTGGTGGCGGCGGTGACGATTGCTCCGGCCAACAGACAGATGACAAACAACGATCTTCCGACGCCGCTGATCTGACCGATTTCGATTTTCGTCATGGCTTTATCTCCTTGGCTTGGACTGAGGCGACAGCTCGCTCAAACGTTCCAGCAACTCTTCGACGGTGAATCCCGCAGCTCCGGCGCGGGCGGCGAACTCGTTGGCTAACTGTGTGAGCTGCCGCCCGCGCTCTCCGCTGTTCTTGGCGATCTTTTTATTGCTGATGAATGTTCCGGTTCCCTGGTGGGTTTCGAGCATGCCGCCGAGTTCGAGTTCGCGGTAAGCCCTCAGGACCGTATTCGGATTGATGGCCAGATCGACCGCCAACTGCCGCACGGTAGGAAGCTGGTCGCCCGCCGCCAGCGCTCCCGCCGCGACGCCGGCGAGAACCTGGTCGATGATCTGGCGATAAACGGGAACTCCAGAGCGCAAGTCCAGCTTGAGCAGGAAACCCTGGCCGTTGGCGGGAGTGCGTCCCATGTGTCTCAGTGTACTATACGAATAGTACATTAAGTCAAGAGAAAAACCACTTCCGCTTCGTTGCCGTTGATATAGCATTCTGGAAGGGAGGCGCAGGTGAGGGCGAGCAGCGTCAGGGGGCCCTGGAGAACAAACGACTTAGGCTGGCATGATTCGCTCTCTCTGGACCGTCACTGCCTCGACCGTGATGGCGCAAGTTCGATATGCGGCGCAAGGTCAGATGTCACAATGGGGCTGTGGAAATCCTTGAAGCGTGACTCGCAATCCTGCCCGTAGGGGGTCGCCACCCGCTGCGAAGAGGCTGCTGGTGGTATCTTCTCCGCATGCCCAAATCTCGCCGCGAAGAACGTAGATGAGAGTAGCGAAATCAGTTGACGGAGGTATAACGCTTATGAGCAATCAATGCCAGAAAGCGATCTTTATCACTGGCAGTTCTTCAGGCTTGGGTCGGGCTGCCGCGAAACTGTTTGCATCGAAGGGCTGGAAAGTCATCGCCTCCATGCGCGACCCAAAGAAGGAAAAAGAACCAGGAAACATTTCTGGGGTCACATTGATGGCGCTGGACGTCACCGATCCCCATGAAATCGAGAGTGTGGCGGAACAAGTTATAGCGTCAGGCGGCGTCGATGTGGTGTTCAATAATGCTGGCTATGGTCTCGCTGGCGCGCTCGAAGCACTCAGCGACGAGCAAATCGTACGCTTGGTGAATACCAACATGTTAGGAACGATCCGCACAACGAAAGCCTTCATCCCACACTTCAGAGAGAAAAGGGCAGGACTGTTCATCAACACGACTTCGCTCGGCGGGTTAGTGGCATTTCCGTTCAACTCCATCTATCACGCCACGAAGTGGGCGATTGAGGGGTGGAGTGAAAGCATGGCTTTCGAGTTGAATCAATTCGGAATCGGCATCAAGACCATAGAACCCGGTGGGATTAGAACCGATTTCTTCAGTCGGTCTCTCGACACTGGTCAGCACCCTGCCTATGACGCGCTTGTGAACAAATTCATGGGAACGATCACCGATCCCAAGCAGATGGAAACTTACTCCTCTCCTGAACAGATCGCTGAAGTAGTGTACGAAGCCGCAACGGACGGAAAAGACCAGCTCCGCTACGTCGCTGGCGCAGATGCAAAGGCGATCTATGCAATGCGCTTGCAGCTTGGGGAGGAAGCGTTCCGCAAGGCGATGGCTCAGCAGTTTTTTGGTGATGCACCAAAAGCGGCTTAGCTCGCGCAGTGACTCTCATGTAATCGCCACGATCACGCGCCCCGGTTTCACTGGGATTTGGACCGATGGTGTTTTCGATGCGCGAGACGGTTGGCTCGATTCGGGGCATTTCCCCGGCTTATTCCCCGCGCACCGCTTCCTTGCACTTCTCCTCGCACTTTTCCCCTCGCACTTCGGGAATCTTGATTCCGGCGGCCTTGTCGCGTAGAGTCTTGGGTGGGGCAGTTGCTTTGGTGGGGTGCTTATGTCCAGTCAAGGTACCACTTATCTCAAGTTCGGCGCGGCTACGGTTCTGATTTTTTTCCTGCTCGGCTACCTTGCCTATACCGGCGTGCAAGATAGCAAGAGCTACTACGTCACCATCAGCGAACTGCACAAGATGGGCAACGGCGCTTACTCGAAGCGCCTGCGGGTAGCGGGGAATGTGCAGCCGGGCTCAATCAAACGCACGGGAACGCATGTGCAGTTTGTGCTGATGGAGCAGGATCAGTTGCTCTCTGTGGACTACACCGGAACCGAAGCGCCTCCTGATACCTTCAAAGACGACTCTCAGGCGCTGGCCGATGGCAGCTTTGGCCACGATGGCGTTTTCCATGCCAAGGCATTGCAGGCGAAGTGCGCCTCGAAATACGCTCCGCAGCAACCCGGCACTCCCGCCAACGGCACGTCTTCAGGCACAGTGCCGAAGAGCGTGACGCAGGTGCAAAGACCCTCCATGTCATCGAACTGATTCCTCGCCTTTTTGGTGCTGGCACCCGCCTGGCATCGCCATGTTAAAAGTTTTCCACAGGCCGGTAATTCGTTGACTTTGCCCCCGCGCGGATGTAGGGTTTGCGCGAGTCCCTCCCTAGACTCGACCCCTTAGGTGTATTCAGATTTTCGCGTAATTCCGACTTAGACCAAAATTCACAATTCTTGAGGAGGATTCTATGTTGATCTCCGCGCTTTGTCTACTTTGAAGAAGAAAATTTCGATGCACACCGCTCACCGTTTCAGATTCGTTGGTCTCGCCCTGCTCGGGCTGGCAGCGCTCAGCGGTCCGGCCTTTGCAAGTAATACTGCGGTAGGACTGTGCTCGGCCTCGGGCACGCATTACTTTACGATTCAAGATGCGGTAAACGCGGTCGAACTGCTCCCTACGCCGAGGACGGTTAGAGTTTGCCCCGGTACCTACGCCGAGCAGGTCACGATTACAGCGGCCCTTACCTTGGAAGGCATCGCGAATGGGGCGAGTGACGCCATAGAGGTAGTGGTACCAAACGGCGGCCTGGTTCAGAACGGTACCGACATTTATGGCAACCCCGTGGCCGCGCAAGTTTTCGTGCAAAATGCGGCGGTCAACGTTAACCATCTCATCGTGGACGGCAACAACAATGGGCTCTCGGGGCTGCGGCGCGCCGAACCCGATCGGAATCTATTATCAGAATTCCTCGGGGACCATTACTGACAACGCGGTGCGCAATGTGCTTATGGATCCGGCGGATCAGGGTTGCCAGCTCGGCCTGGCCATCAATGTGGAAAGCGACAGCGGCGCTCCGGCGATCACGATTTCAGATAATTCCGTGCGCAACTACGACAAAAATGGAATTACTGCCAGCGGCCCGGGCACCGGCGGGGGCCCGGCTGTCACCATCAACGCGAACACCGTGATTGGCATGGGCGCCACAACGGTTATCGCCCAGAACGGCATTCAGGTCGGTTTCGGCGCAACGGGTACGATCTCGGCCAACTACGTGGTGGACGACATCTATGTCAATCCTCCGTGTGGAGGCATGGGCCAGCCAGTCTGTTACGGATCGTCGGGGATTCTGATTTATGCCTCTGCCAACATCACCGCTTCCACGAACGCAGTGGAGAGCACGCAGTTGGCAATCGTCCCCGCCACCGACCCGACTTACGGAAACGCGGACGGCACCACGATTAAGTCGAACCACATCGGGGGAACGCAAAACTTCGATGCGCTTGATCTTTGCAGCGACAATAACACGGCGCAATCGAATGTCATCTACGGCAGCGCGCAATCGGCTATCCACCTGGATGATTCGTGTTCGCCGTCTACGGGAAGCAACGATACTGTAACCAGCAATACCATTAATGAAGCCTGCGCCGGGATTCTGCTGGGTACGGGTACGGGCAATACAACCACTGGCAACACCTTCTTTAACGTGACCAATACGACACTGGCGGGTGATACCTGCACGCCGCTGCCTGATGTCAAGGGGAAGGCTCAGTCACTTCGACCCTCAGCGTACCATCGGACCTCAGCGTACAAGATGAAGAGATAGCGGGGAATAGGTCAATTCCATTGCGCCGAGGTGCGGGCCTGATGCGGCCTGCGCCTCGGCGTTTTCGTCGGGCCGGCACTTTCGATGACTGCAAGGGTTTGGTTTCATTCTGCGTCTCACTCCTGCGTTTCATTGTTCTGTGAACGGGCTGGCGCTGCCTTTGCAAAAAAGCGCGAAAATCCATAGATTCTTTGCAGTGCGCCGAACCGGACAAATTCTCGTGGTGCTCTGCTGCTTGTGACGAATCCGCCGCTGGCGCCGAGAGGCGCTCCCATCATCGCCGTCGAGGGACTCGTCAAGCAGTTCGGGCGCTTCGCCGCATTGCGCGGCGTGAGCGCGGAATTTGACGCGGGCCAGTTCCACGTCATCCTCGGCGACAACGGGGCGGGGAAGACGACTCTGCTGCGCGCGCTGGCCGGCTTGGCGCATCCCACACGCGGTACGGTTTCCATCCTGGGCAGGACCCCGCATGAGGCCTGCCGCGACCTCGGCTATATGGCTCACCCGTCGCTGCTGTATGACGAGATGAGCGGGATGGAAAACCTGCGCTACTTCGCGCGGCTGTACGACATTCTTAACGACAGCAGCTGCCAGGAAGTGATTCGCGCCGTGGGCCTTGATCCTGAGTTGTCGCGGTCCGTGGGGAAGTATTCGCAAGGCATGCGGCAGCGCATGTCGCTGGCGCGGGCTATTCTGCACGATCCGAAGATTCTGTTGCTGGATGAGCCGTTTTCCAATGTGGATGTGCATTCGGCGCGGGAGATGGTCGGCTTGCTCAAGGGCATGCGCGACGCGGGCAAGACAATTTTCCTGGTCACGCATCAGGCTGCGCTGCTGGAAGGCGTGGCCGACGAATTTGTGTGGATGCAAGCCGGGCAGATTGTTGACCGCACCCATCGTCTCGGTACTGACGTTACGCGGGTGGGGCAACCATGAAATCGTTCTGGCCGATCACCCTCGCCACGCTGGCCAAGGATATCCGCCTGGAGTGGCGTTCCAAAGATGCGCTCAACGCCATGCTGTTCTTTTCCCTGCTGGTGGTGGTGATCTTCGTGTTTTCTTTCGACCCCCTGGCGGAAGAGTCGCGCCACATCGTTGGCGGGCTGGTATGGGTAGCGTTTTTGTTTGCCGCGGTGGTTGCCCTGAACCAGACCTGGGCACGGGAGTTGCGCAATCAGGTGCTCGATGCTTATCGTGTGTCTCCAGCGCCGGCTACGGCATTGTTTCTGGCCAAGGCGCTGGGCAACTTCATTCTGGTCAGCCTGCTGGAGGCGCTGATGGCGCCGCTGTTTGTGATCTTCTACAACTTGCGCGTGCTGGGACCGGCGTGGCAGTTGGTTCCTGTGGCGCTGCTGGGAACCTGGGCGCTGGTTGTGAATGGCACTTTCTTCGCCGCAATGTCTCTGCGCACGCGCAGCCGCGAACTTATGCTGCCGCTGCTCTTGTTTCCCATTTCCATTCCCGCGGTGGTGAGCATGGTGGCGGCTACAACCAGCATTCTCACGGGAGAGGATTCGGCCCACTTCTACATCGTATTGCTTCTCACCTACGATGTGGTGTTTACTACAGCTTGTGTCGGCTTGTTTGACACGGTGCTGCAAGCGGAATGATTTAAAAGAGTAAATGAAACGAGCGTTCCCTATCCTCGCGGTGCTGACGGCGCTTCTGCTGGTTTACGCGTTCTATCAAGCGATGTTCGTCGCGCCCACGGACGCATTGCAGGGCGATGTTTACCGCATCATTTACTATCACGTGCCCTCGGCTTGGACGGCCTTCCTGCTGTTCTTTATCAACTTCATGGCTTCGGTGCATTATCTCGCCGATCCAAAGCCCTCAACCCAACGCGCCACAACGTGGATTGTGATTGCGGTGGGAGTTATCGGCGTCATCGTGCCTTACGTTCCCCAGGTGCGGCAGTGGCTGCAGACGATTGGAATGTATCCCAGTTCCGCCGCAACCACAGCGTTGATGATTCCGGCTCTCTATTTCGTGGTTGGAAAGTTCTTTCCCGGGCAGGACGTTGACGTGCTCGCGGTGACCGCGGCGGAAGTGGGAGTAGTTTTCTGCACCGTCGTTTTGATTACCGGACCCATCTGGGCGCGGCCGGTGTGGGGCATCTGGTGGGCGCCGGGAGATATTCGGCTCACCTCGACGCTGGTGTTGTGGCTGATTTATGTGAGCTACCTGGTGCTGCGGCGTTTCTCCGATAGCGCGCAGACGCAGAAACTGGCTGCCGTTCTCGCGGTCTTTGGAGCGCTCGACGTTCCGCTGGTTTATTTTTCCATCTGGTTCTTCCGCACGCAGCATCCTCAGCCAGTGATCGGCGGCGGCGGTTCGATCGATCCGCGGATGCTGCATGTTCTGCTGATCAGTTGGATGGGGTTTCTGTGTTTCGCGTTCTTGGTGTGCTGGTCGCGATTCCGGCTGGAAAAGCTGCGCCGCCAAGTGGAAGAGGCTGAGGCTCTTGAATCAATGCTTGAGCCGGGCGGTCCATCCGTGCAAACTTCCAAAGCCAAAGTTCCTCTGGGCCGGGGGTCACAATGAATTCCGCAGGTTCCATCAAATTTCTTTATGCCGCCTACACTGCTACCTGGCTGATTCACTCGCTCTACATCGGAAGCCTGGTGCGACGCTACAGCCGCCTGCGGAAGCAGATCAAAGATTTGGGCAAGTAAAGGGCTTCGGGCAATCGGGCTTCGGCAATGGGCTTCGGCAAACCAGCAGTTAGCCATTAGCCAAGGCGGGTGGAGTTCTGCGTGGACTACAACGGCCCGTGCCACTTGCTAATTGTCTACTAGCTTTGCCGAAGCCGATAGCCGAAGCCCGAAGCCGCTTTTCAGTTTTCCGTTTCCCGCTCCAGGGCGCTGAAAAAATCTGTGCTGCCGGAGCGGAGGAATTCGTAGTCTTCAATCATGGCGGCGGTGCCGATGCGCAACGAGGGCAGAGGAGATTCCACGCGGATCACGCGCGCCGTGAAGCGAACGCGGACCGCGTCGGTCAGCGTGATGTGGGGTGGGAACGTTAGAGTGACTTCACAGGGAGTTCCCGCCGCGACGGGACGGTCGAGGTAAAAAAAAACTCCGCGGGCGCTCACGTTCTGGGTTTCAGTCTGGAATTCGTTTTCCTGGTCTTGATCTGGACCAACCACATTTGGACCAACCGCTGCGGGATTCAGACGGACGACCGCGGGCAGGCGCATATCAAAGCGCCGCATCATCCGCCGTTCCTGAGACTCCGGTTGCATCCCGCGTGTATATTCCGAAAGCATTCTTCTCGACGAAGACTGATCACCTAGACTGAACATGCAAGACTGAACATGCAAGACTGAACCAGGGCAGTACGGAATCAACACCGGGCTGGGAGGGCCAGGTCCCGCCGCCCCACAGCGGTCCCTGATTCTCTCCAATGTATCGAATTGCCAGCGCTTTGCAAGAGCAAAAAGACTCCCGTGAACAGATTCGGTAAATGTGGAAGCGGCTGGGGATGCGGTTTGCAATTCTCTTCATCCCACTTTCGTGCCAACCACCGGCATCTTTCCCGGGCTGCTGACGCATCTGACAACAGCGGGAGCGCGCTGGATGGCGGAGCCGTGCTTGACTTGGCTATCCGCCAGATGTTTAAGTAGTTAATTGTTTTCCGCCAGTTTCCTAGTGACACGTCAGCAGCGGGCGGTTTCGCCGGCGCAGGGTAAGTACTGACTTGTGCGCCGTTTCTACTCTCTCCAAAATGACCGGTTTGAATCGGAGGAAAAGCGTGATGGGGAATGGCCCTTGGTCGGGAAGAAGGTCGGGAGCAAGCCTGGGAAAAAACTTAGAAAGCAGCCGGGTGCGGTCGCTTGCCTTTGCAGTAATGTTCCTGCTTGTGCTGGCGGGTTCCGCGCTGCTCGTGCCGGTCTCCGGCCGCTACGCGCAGAATAGCGCGGTTCAGGTTCCAGCGTCTCCGAACTCATTCGCGTCTTCTCTGCAATCGAATCGGCCGCATTCGAAGCCGGAGGCGCGCGCCATTCTTGGGCAGTTGCCGCTGATCTTCGAGCCTAACCAGGGCCAGGCCGATCCTCGGGTGAAATTTCTGGCGCGGGGCACGGGATACAGTTTGTATCTCGATACAACCGGCGCCATGCTCGCCGTGCCGGAGGCGCAATCGTCGTTGTCGCGCACATCGGCGGGGCGCAGCCAACGATTCGTGCACATGAAGCTGGTCGGCGCCAACGCTGCGGCACCGACCGCCGGAACCAATCGGCTGCCGGGCAAGAGCAACTACATCTTTGGCAATGACCCGCGCAAGTGGTATACCGGCATTCCGCAGTTTGCCGGAGTTCGCTATGCCAGCGTCTATCGCGGAATCGATCTGGTCTTTTATGGAAACCAGGGCCGACTGGAATATGACTTCCGAGTTGCCCCCGGGGCCGATCCGTCGCAAGCCGAACTGCAGTTTGACGGCGCGACCAAGCTGGAGTTGAGGGGCGGCGACTTGATTCTCAGCGGCAAAGACGAAGGCGGCTTGCGGCTGCATGCGCCACACGTTTACCAGCGCGAGGGCGACCGACAGAAGCCCGTAGCGGGACGCTTTGTTCTGCGCACCGCCAAGCGCGTTGGTTTCGAAATCGGCTCCTATGATCGCAGCCGCGAGTTGATCATCGACCCGGTGCTCGATTTTTCCAGTTACTTCGGCGGCAGCGGTACGGAAACCTCACCTTCAGTCGCGGTCAACGGCAACGGCAACATCTACATCGCCGGTACGACGCAGGGTTCGCTGGAGAGTTCGTTTCCCGATGCCAGTACTACACCCCAGACCTTAATCGGCCCGCTGTCGCTCACGGCGTCTAGCCCCAGCCACATTTTCGTCGCCGAGATCAATCCTTCGCAGCCGCCAACAGTGTTATATGAAACTTTCATCGGCGGCACTGGGACCGACACCAGCACCGGGCTCACCGTCGATAGCGGCGGCAATGCCTATCTCGTCGGCAACACCACTTCCACGGACTTTCCCGCCGTCGGCAGTTTCTATCGATCCGGGCCCGAGACGAAGGGCCCGCAATGCGCTTCCATCACGTGCACGTCGATATTCGTCAGCGTGTTGAGCGGGACCAGCACGCCGCCGGGAGGGTTGCTTACCTATTCTTCGTATCTCTCCGGCAACGGCAACGACCAGGCCAGCGCAGTAGCGATCGACCTCAACGACGAAATCTACATCACCGGCACCACCACTTCCGACAACGAACCGGCGACAGACGCCTTTCCCGCAACCCAGCCGCCCCTGGTGCCGTTTCAGAGCACACCGCTCTCGACCATCGCGTTCTTCGTCACCAAGGTGAATACCAACGTCCCCAGCAACGGCGGCATCGCGTATTCGACCTACTTCGGCGGGAGCACGCCGGCCAACCCAGTCGCCGTGGGTGGCGGCATCGCAGTCGACCCCACCGGCAACATTTATTTCGACGGTACAACGAATTTCTACAATAGCGGCGCAGGTTCGTACGGTGACAGCGGCAGCCAGTCGTCAGACTTTCCTATTCTCAACGCCTACCAGCCCTGCCTGGATACGCCTCCGCCGATCGTTATCGAAAATCCAAATCCGTGCTCGAGCACGCAACTTGCTACACCGTTTCCCACCGATGCCTTCATGGCCAAGCTGAATCCCGCCGCCGCTCTTACGGGCGCCCAGCAATTGCTTTTCTCGACCTACCTTGGCGGTACCGGCGCGGATTCGGCCACCGGGATCGCGATTGATTTCGGCGCGGCCAATATTTACCTCACCGGCTCGACCAACTCCACCGATTTCGTTTTGCCGCTCGGTTCCGCGCCTTACGACAGTTGCCTGAATAATATGAATCCTGCAGGGTCGACGCTGCCCTGCACCACGGCCAACACAACGAATACCGATGCCTATGTGGCGCGGATGGGCAACCCCACACTCAGCTCATCGGGAATTCCAAATTTCGTGCCTCTCACTTATTTCTCGTACCTGGGCGGAATGGGGAACGACAGCGGGCTGGCGATTGCCGTGTTGGACGCGGCGAACACCACGCTGGGCGATGTAGTGGTTACCGGAGCGACCAACTCGGCCAACTTCCCGATCTCTCCGGCCCCGCCACCCGGAACCCCCATCCAGGGCACGCTGAGGGGTACGCAAAACGCCTTCTTTGCCCAAATCGATACCACGACTACGACGGGCCAGACCGGGGTGGGTTCTTATGTCACTTATTTCGGCGGCAACGGCGTAGATCGCGGCACGGGCATCGCGACCGATCCCAGCCTGAACAGCTATTTAGTCGGCGATACGACCTCCACCGTGAACTTTCCTGTCTTCAATCCGCTACAGAGCATGCTCGCAACCGGCGCCACGCGTAACGCGTTCGTTGCGAAGTTGGGAACGGCGAGCTACTTGTGCATCACCTGCGTGCCCCCAATCATTTCCCCGCTCGGAACCGTGAGCGCCGGTAACCAGGTCACGTCAACCTTTACTGTCGCCAACGAGGGGCCTGACCCGGCGACCTACGTCACCGTGACCGGCACGGTCACCAATGGAGCGACCTTCATCAGCGGGACCGCGAGTGGGGGGACTTGCAGCTTGCCCGTGCAGAATTCGGTGACCTGCCAGATCATAACCCTGCAATCGGGTTCCTCCTCGATCGTCGAATTCGTTGTGACGCCGAACAACTTTGGCTCCTCTAATACCGTGACCGCCACGGTCTCCAGCACCAACGATACGAACACAGACAACAAGTCTAATGCCTCGTTCACGGCGTCCGGCTATTCTGCTTTCATTACCCCGGCCGCTCAGACCATCGCGGCAGGCCAGATCGCGCAATTTACGGTGCAGGTGAATCCTACCAATGGGGTTTTTGGAGCCAACGTCGCGCTCAGTTGTAGCGCCCTCCCCTCAGGCGCGTCTTGCAACTTCAGCAACAGCACCATCACGCTGAATCAAGGCAGCGGCGGTTCGGCCATACTGAACCTGAACACGACCGCGCAATCCGTCTCCACGGTTGCTTCCGCGGGCTGGCGGCGCTCGCTTTACGCGCTCTGGCTGATGGTTCCAGGAATGTCGCTATTAGGTTTGGTTGCAGGCGGCAAACGCCGCAATGGATGGAAGAAGAAAGGCCGGCTGCTGGGCCTGCTCATGCTCTCGGTGTTCTTCGCGCTGGTGCTGCTCCAGCCCTCGTGCGGAACGGGCACAACGCCGATACCAGTGAGTGGAACGCCCTCGGGTGTTTACTCGCTCACGGTTACGGCCACCTCGGGCTCGTTCAGCAGGACGGTGCCGTTCCTGTTGACGGTGACGCCGTAAGGCGGGCTTCCAGTTTCGGCTTCTAGTTTCCAAAACTCCGGACGCCGGAAGCCGGTTCGCCGTCTATGCGCCGGCGGAAAGTTTGTGGTGGCTCTTGGCTTCGGCGATGCCATACTGCCGGATCTTGTAGAGCAGCGCTTTATAGCTGATTTGTAGAAGTTCCGCCGCGCGTTTGCGGTTCCAGTTGGTTTGCTCCAGCGCTTGCCGGATGGCTTCGCCTTCGGCTTCATCCTTGGCGCTGCGGGCCAGCGATTTCAATCCTCCGCCGGCTTCTCCGGTCTTCGTTGCGGCATCGCCGCGTGCGGCGCCGCCGTTGCCGTCGTTGCGAGGCTGCAACTCGGCTGCAGCCAGGTTCTCGTCGCCCAGAATCAAATAGCGTTTCAGAAAATTGTTCAGCTCCCGCAAATTGCCAGGCCAAGAATGTGCCTGGCACGCCGCGAGTAGCGGAGGAGAAAGCGGAAGCGGCGGGCGCGCGTAGCGCTCGGCCATGCGCGTCATGAAATGCTTCAGCAGAATGGGAATTTCTTCTTTGCGCTCGCGCAACGGCGGCAATTGCAGGGTGAAGGCATTGAGACGGTAGTAAAGATCTTCGCGCAATCGCTTGGCCGCCAAAGCCTGCGGAATGTCGATGTTGGTGGCCGCAAGGATGCGCACGTCCACCTTGATCACGCTGCGGCTGCCCAGCCTTGAAAAACTTTGGTCCTGCAACACGTGCAGCAGCTTGGCCTGCAACTGCGGTGGCATCTCGCCGATCTCGTCGAGCAGGATCGTGCCTTTGTTGCACAGCTCAAACTTGCCCGGCTTGGCGTGTGTTGCCCCGGTAAATGCGCCCGGCTCGTAGCCGAACAGTTCGCTCTCCAGCAGATCGGCCGGGACGGCCGCGCAGTTTACTTTCAGGAAGGTGCGGTGCGCGCGCGTCGAGAGCTTGTGAATCAAGCGTGCCAGCACTTCCTTGCCGGTGCCGCTCTCGCCGAGCAGCAATACCGGAATATCAACTTTAGCGACCAGCGCGGCTTGCGAACGGATCTTCCGCATCGAAGGGCTCGCTGCGATAAAGAACACATCGTCGCCAACGTCTTCGGCTTCTCCTCCAGCCACCGCTTTGCCCTCACCCAGACACTGGTCGATCACCGTATCCAGTTCTGCTTTCTGAAACGGCTTGGTCAGGTAGTCATGCGCGCCGAGGCGCATCGCCTGCACTACTTTCTTCGTATCATTAACGCAGGAAAGCATCACGACCTTGACCCCGGGCCGCTTCTGGCGGAGTTGCTCCAGCGTCTCCAGTCCATCGATTCCCGGCATCAGCACGTCGAGCAGAACCAGGTCCGGCTCCATGCCTTTGTCCACGCGCTGCAGAGCTTCTTCCCCGGTTGACGCGGTCTCCACCTTGTAGTCGTCGACCTCCAGCAGCGTCCGGATATAGCGGAGCATGGCTGGTTCGTCATCCACCAGAAGAATCTTGGCGGTTTCCTTCATCGATTCTTTCCTTTGCCAGCCGGATTCGAGGAGGGTTTGAAGGGAATGAGAAATGAAAACTTGCAGCCCGCACCGGGATCGCTTTCCAGCCAGACTTTTCCGCCCATGCCTTGCACCAGGCGCCGCACAATCGCCAGGCCCAGCCCCATGCCTTCCTGGTTTTCGGTGCCCGGCAGGCGAAAGAAGTCATCGAACACTTCCTGATGAAACTCTGCCGGGATTCCCGGACCAGTATCGGACACGCTGACCTTCACGGAATTCGGCAGCGCCGTATCCTGCCGACGCCTTTCGCCCGCCGATGCCGGCTGGGCCGCGGCGCGGCGCTCCCACATGTAAGGCTCCGCATGCAGCCAAACTGTTCCGCCCTGCGGAATAAATTTGAAAGAGTTCTCCAGCAGATTCGAGATCACACGCTCCAGCTTGGGAGAATCGAAGGGAAACACCGGCAGCTTTTCGTTGGGCAGGAAGTAAAGCGCCAATCCCTTTTCCTGAAAGCGCATCGACCACAAGCGGCACACGTCCGACAGGCAATGGTTGACGTTGCCGGCCTCGAACTGCATCTTCAGGCCGCCAGTTTCGAGCGCGCTGTAGGTGAGGAAATCCAGAATAAATTGCTGCAACCGTTTGCCGCTCGATTGCATATCGCTCAACACTTCGCGCTGGCGCGCATTCAACGGACCCAGTTTCTCGCTCTGCAGCAATTCCACGTAGCCGTTCAGAATGGCCAGCGGCGTTTTCAAATCGTGCGCGGCGGAACCGAGCGCGTTGGTCGTGCGCTGGAACCGCTGCTGCAACTCGGAATATGCCTGCTGCAGATCCTCCGGATTGGGCATGGTTTCTCCCGAAACGGGAGACCCTGACGCACCCGCCTTGCCTTCAGCAGGCTCGGAAACACACACATTCTTTTGCACGGTGGCCATAAGGGGCGCGACGGTCTAACACAGAGGGGGGATGCACTCGACTGGTTCAGAGAAGAATGCTGTACCAAAATCGTATGCCAGCGCGCTTTTCCGTGTCAACGAAAAATGCAAGCTGATTACCCAAGTGTAGCAAAACCTTGCACTTTTCCCTCGATTAGGAGATCCATCGCTCAACCCCCTCGGCGGGCCCCCCGGCCCTGCTCAAAACCATGAAAAGTCCGCGCTTTGGCGGCTTTAAACCCGCCGGACACCTTGAGTTGACATTGTCTCCTTGGGTTCGTTCCCGGTTCCTGCCGGTTTTGCCCCCTGACTCAGGCTTTGGCCCCTAAGATGCTTGGAATCTGTGGTTAAAGTACCTAGGAAGGGGTGTGCGTGAACGAAGGGGATCCAAAGGACGAACGTCGACGTTGGCCGCGCTTGCCTTTGGCCATCCCCGTCTTTGTCCGGAGCCAGCCTGAGGCTGAGCAGGAATTCCTGGAGTTTGCCACTGCCCTCAACGTCTCTGCTGGGGGTATGCTGGTCGCGGTCCGCCGCTCAATCCCTTCTGCGGCGCAGGTTGCGCTCGAGATTCCCAGCGCCCCGTTGGCCGCGATGGCTGATCTGCCTACCGTTATCCGGAATCTGCGCGCCAAGGTGCTGCGTATGCACCGGGGCGAGGGTTACAACCTGGTCGGTTTGAAGTTCTCCAAGCCGCTGGTCAACCATGCTCCCGCCCGGTCGCGACGGAAACTCGCTTCTTCCGTGTGAAAATCTTTTCCCACGCTGCGCTTTGCCCCGCGACCGCCTGCCAACCCCATCAATTACGGGCTTTGATCCCACTTAATCTTTAGTAAGTTGCTTTTCATCAATCAGATAGACTAACTTAAATAGTATAGGTCTTGTTCCCCCCTGTATTTGGTTCTCCAGATGCACAACAGAGCATAAGCCTGTGCTGCTTAGCCAGGATCACTTATGAGTACATCGAATCCAGTCAGCGCGTTGATTCAGCCCCTCGGCGAAATGCCTCCGGAATCCGTCGTCTTCGGCGGGACGGACGCCATGCGGACTCTGCGGGAGCGGCTGGCAAAAATAGCTGGGGCTAACGTCCCCGTTCTCATCCACGGAGAGAGTGGCACGGGCAAAGACATTATCGCGCGCATGATCCACGCCGCATCGCCCTGGAAGACTGGACCATGGGTCAAAGTGAACTGCCCGGCAATTCCCGGCACCCTGCTCGAAAGCGAACTCTTCGGCTATGAAAAGGGAGCCTTCACCGGCGCCTACGGCACCAAGCCGGGACGGGTCGAGATGGCGCACCGCGGCACCCTATTCCTCGATGAGATCTCCGAACTCGACATGGCCCTGCAGTCCAAGCTCCTGCAACTTCTGCAGGATGGCCAGTTCTGCCGCATCGGCGCCCAGGAAGACAAGAAAGTGGAAGTGCGCGTGGTCTGCGCCACCAATCGAAAGCTGGAAGAGGAAATCGCGGCCGGCAACTTCCGTGCCGACCTGTTCTACCGCATCAATGTCGTGAACCTCTACATGCCGCCGCTGCGCGAGCGCGCTTCCGACATTCCGCAACTCATCAGCTATTTCCTCGAGTACTACAACCGGAAGTTCAACGCGCGCGCCGTTCCGCCCTCAGCCGACCTGATGAACTCACTGAAGAAATACCACTGGCCGGGCAACGTCCGCGAGCTGGAAAATCTGATGAAGCGCTACGTGATTCTCGGCACCGAGGAATCCGTCGCCGGCGATCTGCACCCGCATGAACCGGATTTCTTCAGCGCCGACATCTCCGTTGAGGGACCGATCTCACTCAAGAAAATTACGCGTCAGGCCGTCCGCGAACTGGAACGCAAGATCATTCTCAAAGTTCTGCAGCATCATCACTGGAACCGCAAGACCGCGGCCCGCGCTCTGAACATCAGCTACCGCGCCTTGCTCTACAAAATCCGCGACGCCGGCCTGCCCTCGAACCGCGCTCCCCGCCGCCCCCAGACCGAGGATGCCGCGAACCACTTAGCCGCCGACTGACTTCTCCTCAATTGCAGTTTGTCACCCCCTAACGCTCTCGGGAAAGCGCTGCTAAAAAGCCGGTGCAGTCGGCAGGAAAACACAATCGCCCTTCCCGCCTGCTGCACCGGCTTATTTCGAGACTTACGCTTTGCTGGACTGCGCACGCACCTTCGCCCAGCGCGCTCTTTGCGCCGCCGCGATGCGCTCTCGGGCTGCCGCCGACAGCTGGCGTTTCATGCGGGTGCCGGAACTATATGAGGTCCGTAAACTTCTCGCCGTCACCTTGCTCAGCTCCGCAATCACTTTCTCCAGTTGCCTAAGCTCGCCCACCGCACGTTCACGTTCTTTCTTCAACTGTTCTAGAACCGCATCTAGATCAGCCATGCACACTCCATCTAGGGGAACCGCTTGCCCTGAGAATACCTCATTTGAAGGCGTCAAGGTCAAGACCTAAAGTGCTCATATCACAAGAGTAAACAGTAACTCGCTCCGGCCAGGGACGTTCTGTTCCCCGGAAGGCGCAATTCCCCTGCTTGAGCAACCGTCTCCCGAGCGATGGAAAGACGCCTCAATGTTTTCAATGATTTAGATTTTCCGGAGTGCCGAAATGTCGGCGCTTGCCGAAATCTCGGCACTTCCGAGGGCGCACAAATGACTTATTGCGACTTACTAAGTTAAGCACTTACTAACCATGCTAAGCCTACAGTAAATTACTTAGTAACTCATGCTGTTCCCTTGTCGTCAATTCGATTGACACTAAGCCTGTTCACGGTAGTCTGACCAGTGTCGGCCGCAAACCATATCGTCCGCGCGGCCCGGACGGGGAGTACCGACCGTGAGCTATTTGCTGGTTGCGGGACTTGCCTTATTTAGCTCCGCCAGCGGAGCGTTGCTAGTGGCGCTGCTTCATATGGCGCGCAGCGATCCCTCGCGAACTTCGTCCAACCCGAATACCGATTGCAACCCAGGACCGGGGAGTCGTAAATGACGGGCCACCAGCCAACGTCCGCCGCCGCCGGCACTGCCTTGATCGTGTGCAAAGATGCACCAACGCGCCAGTTAATCGTCGAATCCTTGCAGCCTCTTGCCATACGCCCGGAGATTTGCGAAGACGGTTTTGTCGCGTCCACCCTTTTGAATGAGCGGAAGTTCGAGGCTGTGATCGTCGATCTGCTGATGGGTGAGGAAGTCGCGCTAGTCTTGGCACAGCTCCGCTTTTCGCGCGCCAACCGGACCGCCGTCACCTTTGCTATCACCGCCGGGAGTGCATCGCAGCCGGAGAGACCGGACTCGACCTTCGTGTTACAAAGGCCGCTTTCAGCTGCCTCGGTCAATCAAATTTTACGGGCCGCATTCGGAATGGTGGTCCGCGAGCGGCGGCGTTATTTTCGGTGCCCGGTCGCTATTCCATCGCTCGTTCGATCTGGGCAGCCTGAAGATCTTCTGTGCCAAACCGTGAACATCAGTGAGGGCGGAATCGCCATCAACGTCCCTGCCACTCTGGAACCCGATTCTCCCGCCCTCGTGCGCTTTAGCCTTCCGGGCTGCACGAGCCAAATGCTTGCTGAAACCAAGGTAGTCTGGCGCGGCGAAGGCGGTCTTGTTGGGCTGGAATTTCAATCCCTGGCTGCGCCGCAAAAGTCTGAGTTACAGGAATGGCTTGCCCGCAGGCTCGACGAAACTCTTCCAGAAAACGTGGCCGCGCTGTTTCGCAGTGTAGGCAAGTCCTAGTTCGCGGGTATCACCAAGAACCAAGGCCGCGGATTTTATGGCGCGGCAAAGTCTGTCCTAATCGCAGTGTGTTGATTGTGCCAAGAATCTAACCCTCAAACCTGCAGCGTCCGTCTTCATTCACCTCAAAGCCAACGCCCCGGGGTTACTTTGGTGCCCTAGCAGTCGCGGTTCTCTATTGGCAGGATGGTGGCGTGGCAACAATTCGCCTTCATGATCGCTATCGACAAACGCCTTCGAGACCGGGTTCGCGAAGGCCTGCCGAATGGTTGAGCCGACAGCTTAGAGCCGACTGACCACCGATTTCAGAACTTTTCAAAGGAGAACTTATATGAGACTCAAACTTTCTTTGCTGTCCCTGGTTCTGCTGTCGTGCTCCGCTTGTGTCATGCCGCCCCCGCATGCAAGCTACCAACGCCAGGCTCCAGAGCCCTGCAAGCCCCGCGTGTCACCCATCAGCTACCAGACGATCGTGACCTCCATCTCGGTGAATTACACCTACACCCCGAAGGATCAGTCGCAGGCGCGGCCCTGGCACCAGGGCGACGTCCTCGACTATCTGAACCAGTTGGGAAAGAGTAATGGCAACTATTTCGTCGCCCAGAACGGCCAGCCGGTGAATTTCTACTTCACCTACACCATCAATAACGATGGCCAGGACCACTTCACGGGCTCGCTGCAATTCTCCGGTTGGGGTTGGGGCTTTATCCACACTTTCAACACGCAGTATGCATACTCCGATACCCAGCAGATGACGCGTGACTTGACCAATCAAGCCTATGAGTTTATCAGCGGCGGCTGGCACGATACGCGTTCCACCTGCCCGCAGTAAACTGGCCGACCACGAAAGCCGGTAGGAGCGCGCCTCCGTGCCTGCCGGCCCCTTCGCTATTCCTATTTTTCGCTCCTCAGGCCATAATCATCTGCAATCCGTGGAGCCCGTAAACCTAGCGGCGACTTCACGACATCGCAGGCGAGGCGCACATGGCTCCGGTTCTAGTCTGGCTCATTCTGTTCCTCTGCCTGCTGATCTCGGTCTTCAAATACACGCTCGCGTTAATCCTGAAATGGTCGGTACCAAAGGCTACGGTCGAAAAAGATTACACTTACCAGCCCACCGTGAGCGTTCTCATGCCCTGCTTCAACGAGGGCAAAACGGTCTACGAGACCATCGAGAGCATCAGTAACAGCAATTATCCCAACGACCGGTTTGAAGTGATCGCGCAGGACGATTGCTCGGTCGACGACAGCTACGAGTGGATGCTGAAAGCCCAGCGCGATTTCTCCAACATAAGAATCAGCGTAGGACGCAACGCCGTAAATAGCGGCAAAGCCCGCACCGTTTGCAACGCTCTGCAGCACTCCACCGCCGACATGATCATCTCCATCGACTCCGATTGCATCTTCCATCCGGAAGCCATTCGCGAGCTGGCAGCGTGTTTCTCAGAGCCGAAGATCGGTTCCGTAGGCGGTCGAGTCGGTGTCAGAAATCCCAACGAAAACGCGATTACCGTGATCCAGACGTTTATCTACTACGCCGCATTTCAGTTGTACAAAGTTCCCGAAAACTGGACGCGCAGCGTAGGCTGCATCAGCGGATGCCTGTTCGCCATCCGCCGTGAGCTGCTGCTCGAGATCGAGCCCAAGATTCGCAGCCGCCACTGGTTCGGCATCCCAGTCAACCAGGGCGAAGACCGCTTCCTCACCCACCAGACGCTGCTGCGCGGCTATGGCACCTACATCAACAACGACGCGCTCTGCTGGACAACCGTGCCCGCCACATTGCCCGAGCTGTTCAAGCAGCAACTGCGCTGGAAGCGCAGCATCCTACGCGATCTCTTCTACACCCTGCGCACGCTGCCCAAGCATGTGTGGACCCTTCATCCCAACACCGTGCTGACGCTGGTGCTCACGCCATTAGGCGCGCTCCTTGGGTTGTTAGTGGTCTTTACGATGATGTCCGGCAATCCGACGGAGTTAGCCGGTCCAGGGCCGCTGGTTGCCTATCTCGCGATTGCGGCCATCCTGAGCGTCGTCATCAGAAAATACAGCGCCCGCGAAGCGGTCAACAATCCACTAGCCTTCGGCGCCTATTTAGCCTGGACGGTGGTCAGCAGTTTATTTCTAACCACGCTGGCATTGTGCACCCTCGATTCCAGAGATTGGGGCACGCGTACGAAAGAACAAGAAACGCAACCGGAGGCCACGCATGGCGACAGAAGTCGTCAAGAAAGCGCCTGAAACAAGAGCTTCTGTGATCCAGCCGATGATCTACAAGTCGGTGGTCACGGTCTATCGCATCTTCGCCATCGTAACGCTCTACGTGGTTCTGTTCGGCGTGGTGGCGTACGGCTTCGTCATGGGCTTCTATGCCCTGAACACATCGTGGGCCGCGCCCGTGATTCTTTCTCCCGCCGATGACAAGAGCCTCGATTTCACCGAAAAGCTGGTGACCAGCCGGCAGACACTCGAAGATCTGAACGTAGACATGAAAAAGTTAAGTGACGGCGTCGCGGAAATGAACAAGCACCGCGCCGCGCTCGAAGCCCTCGAGCCCGAGCTTCAGCTAGCCATTGTCCGCGAGCAACAGCACAATCTAGCGACCGGCCCGCAGCTCCAGGAACTCGACAAAGAGAAGCAAGCCGACAACCTGAAGACGCAAACCGTGCTGGCGCAAGTGAAAGAAGTAGAAGCCGCCATCGACAAAGACCTTGCCGCCGGCCTGATCACCAAAAGCGACGCGGCAACCCAGCGCGCCGCGTTGAATCAAGTGCAGAGTGCGTATACCGATGGCAAAATCGGCGAGATCCTGCTCACCGACAACATTCTGGAGAAGACCACCACTGACACCAAGACTCTCGACGTGCTCGACAAGCAGGCCGAACTGATCTCTGAGATTGCGCAACTCGACATTGCGATCAGCGTAGCGCAAAAGCAGATGTACGAAGAGACCAAACAGATCACTCGTCTGAAAGAGGCGATAGCCACGGCGAAGCAGACCCCCTATT
This sequence comes from uncultured Acidobacteriaceae bacterium, assembly GCA_963832755.1. Lineage (GTDB taxonomy): Bacteria > Acidobacteriota > Terriglobia > Terriglobales > Acidobacteriaceae > Sulfotelmatobacter. The sequence continues at coordinate 1,250,551 of CAWHVM010000002.1, forward strand.
ACTTAAGCGTCAATGGAAACAACGTCGTGAATTTCGCCTTTGTGCCCTACGACAACCAGAGCAGCGCCTCCATCGGCAGTGCGGTCTACGACTGTTACCTGAACATGGTGTTGTGCAGAAAGGTGGGCACGGTCAAGCAGATCTTTGCCGGCGAAGAACACGCCATCCATCCCATCTTCCGGACTGACATTCGCGGCTTCATGATCGAGATGCAGCTCAATCATCCCGAATCCGCGAAATCGAAAACCGTATTCCTGAACCGCAAACCACTTCTTTTCTGATACTTCCGACTTCTTTCTGAGGAGACCTTAGATGCCTATGAGCAAGCGAAAGCCTGAACTGAATCTCACGACGCCCCCTGCAATCATCTGCGTAGCCTTCGCGATCGCGCTCCTGCTGGCTCCCCTCGCGTTTGCTGGCGACAAGGACACGCTTAGCGCCAGCGCCGGCCAAAAAAATCAAGACCAGCAGACCTATTGCCGGTACCTGACCGAGCAGGCAGCCGCGCAGCGCGAACTTCTCATGACGCCCGATGCCGTTGCCGGCATCACCCAGCCCAACACCGGCTTGCCCATGCAAGCGGTGTGGGGAGTCTCCGGCAACCTTTCCAGCGTGAGAAAAGGCGTACTGACCATGGATGCGGCGCGCAAAAACTGCGACCTCTACACCGCGACCACTTCCACTCAACAAAATATCCAATACGCCCTGCCGAGCCTCGAGAAGCAGGCCCTGCAACACAGATTAGATCTGATCCAACAAGCCTCCGAAAGGCTGCAGACGCTCACCGCGGAAGCCAGAAAAATGCTCGAGGCGCAGAACCTGACCCGCCCCATGGCCTTCACGTTGCAAACCACAAAGATCAAGCTGGACGCGGATCGCGCCGATACGCAATCGAAAGTCGTCTCCCTCTACACACCGCCCCTGAGTGACAGGCCGCTGAAAGAACTGGTCGCTGAGAAGCAAGGCAGGGAAGTGAACGAGCAAAAAGCTCTCGACAAACTGAATCGCCAGAATAACTGGGATGTGGCGCTCTCGGTAGGCGAACACCAGCAGATCGATCCGTGGATCGATAGCCGCGGAGCGTACGGCGAAGTATCGATCAGCTACAATCTGGCCAGCCACGCCATCAACAAACATCTCGACCAGGCCGCCAACGCCTACAACGACTGGAAAAAAGTTCAGGAAGGCGACGTAATCCGCAACGCCGAAATCCTAAAGCAGCAAGTGGTTGACGAAATTACGGTCCAGGACGGCCGCCTCAAAGCTCTACAGGAACAGCAGAAGCAAATCGAAAGCAATCTGCAACTAGTCATCAGCGCCGACACGACGGCGGCCTTCGATTTCCGCAACCAGCTAACCACCGCGCAGTTGCTCCTGCAGGTCGAGATCGGCGACGCCACCTTCCGTCTCGACCACCTGCGGGAGTTCCTGAGAAGAAATTTCTAATCCATCAGGTGCACATAGTGAAAGGCATCTGATGCGCGAATTACCCCGTGAACCCTGTGGCCTCTGTGTTGAAGCCTTTGACATTGGCTTGCGCCTTACCGAGAGTCCAAGCAGGACTTCAATTTCAAGACTTTGCGCAACCAGACCGTAGCATCTAAGATTGCCCCTACAGATTGAACCATGTCCACGACTGCCATGTCGTTCCGCCGTACCGCCCGTCACAATCCGCTAGCGGCTACTGGTGTGGTGCTGGTCATCGTGTTCATCATCTTCGCGCTGTTCGCGCCCTGGATCGCGCCGCAGGATCCTGCCGCCATCAATCTGCCTGCGCGTCTCGACACTCCCTCGCATGCCCACTGGTTCGGCACCGATGAACTCGGCCGCGACATTCTCTCGCGCATCATCTACGGCGCGCGCATCTCGATGCTGGTAGGCAGCTGCGTGGTCGCCGCGTCGCTTGCCCTCGGCCTCATCATCGGCTCCATCGCTGGCTACTACGGCGGAGGCATCGACCGCTTCGTCAACGTGATCCTGATGAACGCATTCATGTCGTTCCCAGGAATTCTCTTGGCCATTGCCTTCGTAGCCTTCCGCGGACCCGGCATCTTCAACTTAGTTCTCGCGCTCTCACTTGGAGGATGGGTGGGCTACGCGCGTCTGGTCCGTGGACAAGTGCTCGCGGCGCGCGAGCGGGAGTTCGTCGAAGCCGCGCGCGCTCTCGGGGCGAGCGATGTGCGCATCATCGTCCGCCACATTCTGCCCAACATTATTCAGCCCGTGATCGTGCAGGCCGCGATCGGCATGGCTGGAGCCATCCTCGCCGAAGCCACCATGAGCTTCTTGGGATTGGGCGTGCCGCCTCCCACGGCGAGTTGGGGCACCATGCTGAATGATGGACGTGCCCACCTGTTCGACGCGCCGCATCTCGTGCTGTTTCCCGCGCTCGCGGTGATGCTGGCGGTGTTGTCGTTCAACTTCATCGGCGACGCGCTGCGCGACTATCTCGATCCACGCTCCCGCATCGAAGCGGGACTCTAACCAGCCGCCGGCCCGTAAGCCCTTCAAAACAAGCCTGATTCATCTCTTGACAAACATCGCATATTGCAATATAAATATCTCGATCTGGAATATGAAGCTGGGAGAGAAAATTCGTTACCTGCGCGAGGTAGAAGGCTCGTTATTCATCTCTTGACAAACATCGCATATTGCAATATAAATATCTCGATCTGGAATATGAAGCTGGGAGAGAAAATTCGTTACCTGCGCGAGGTAGAAGGCTCGTTGCGCGGCCTGGGGCGGCCCATGACCCAGCAGGAACTGGTGAAGGCCATCCGCCACGAACTGCGCGAGAGCATCAGCCAGTCGTATTTGTCGCAGATCGAAAACGGGGCGCGCCCGCACATGACGCAGTCGTCGCGCGCGCTGCTGGCGAAGTTCTTCAAAGTGCATCCCGGTTTCCTGGTGGATGACCCCGAGGGCTACCACACCGAGCTGACCTCGGATCTGCGGACCACGGAAGGGCAGCTTGATATGTGGCTGCTGCAAGGGTCGGAGCGATTTGTCGGCGATGCGGAAGTGAGCGAAGTACTGATCAAGGCTGCACGCGAGAAAGACACGCGCCGCTGCCTGCTGTTGTTGGGAGCGATCCTCGACACGCCGGGGCTGGCCGAGCGGTTGCTGGAAGCGTTGCGGCCGGATTTAGTGGCCAGCGGCAGTCGTCTTCGTGAGAATCGTCTGCGCGAGGCGCATGGCCGCGAGAGTGTTTCTCACAGCAATCACGGCCTTGGCTCGAGTGCGGAAGGGAGGAGAAGCCGATGACTTACTCGGTAACCTGGGCGGACTTCTACCTGGTCTGTTTCGCCGTCGGCTTCTGCTTCAGTTTCTTTTCGTTCCTGTTTGGCGGGGCGCGCACGGGCCGGGTGCATCTGCCGCATTTTCATGGGCACGTTGGCGGAGCGCATTTGCCTTCGGCTGGCGTTCCGGCGCATGGGCCGGTCGCAGTTGGCCACGGGCCGGTTGCGGGGGGCGCACGCGCAGCGACAACGAGCGCGCATTCGCAGCAACAGGGAGGGGTTTCTCCGTTCAACTTCGTCACGCTGACCGCGTTCCTGGCTTGGTTTGGCGGCACGGGATATTTGCTCACGCGCTACTCCGGGCTGTGGGTTGGTTTTGGATTGCTGGTGTCTGTGATGAGCGGGTTGGTGGCCGCAGTGATCGTGTTCCTATTCCTGAGCAGAGTGCTGATCTCGGAGAACGAGAACATGGATCCGGCGGATTACGAAATGGTGGGAGTGCTGGGACGAGTTTCCAGTTCCATCCGCGAAGGGGGGACGGGCGAGATGGTTTATACGCAGATGGGAACACGGCGGGTGTGCGGTGCGCGCAGCGACGACGGCGCCGCTGTTGCTAAAGGGACAGAAGTTGTCGTGACGCGCTATGACAAAGGGATTGCTTATGTGAGGTTGTGGAGCGAGATGTCGGGGGAGGAGTGATTGGGTGTTTTGGCGACTGCGGTTCGACCTCAGCGGCTAAAGCCGCTCTGAGAATGGGCGGTTTACCGCAGCGCTGAAACGCTGCGCCACCCAAAATCGTTAATTCGTGTGAGTTGCATTTGTGGGAGGAGGCGTTATGCCAGAGATGTCACGGATGGTGGAGATTTGGATTTTCGCCGGGCTGGGAGTGATGGTCCTTCTGTTCCTGATGAGCGGAATGGCCAGGCTATATCGCAAAGCGGGGCCGCACGAGGCACTCATCGTGTATGGCCTTGGCGGGACGCGCGTGGTGCAGGGCCACGGCACGCTGGTGCTTCCCATGGTGCAGGTTTGCAAAGATCTGTCCCTCGAACTCATGTCGTTCGACGTGGCGCCGCAGCAGGACTTGTATACCAAGCAAGGCGTTGCGGTGACGGTGGAAGCGGTAGCGCAGATCAAGGTGAAGTCCGACCGCGAGTCGGTGCTGACGGCGGCCGAGCAATTTCTCACCAAGTCAGATCAAGAACGCGAAGCTTTGATCCGGTTGGTGATGGAAGGCCATCTGCGCGGCATTATCGGGCAGCTCACGGTGGAAGAGATCGTGAAGCAGCCGGAGATGGTTTCCGACCGCATGCGCGGCACCTGTGCCGAGGACATGAACAAGATGGGGCTGGAGGTGATCTCGTTCACCATCAAGGAAGTTCGCGACAAGAACGAATACATCACCAACATGGGCAAGCCGGACGTGGCCCGCATCAAGCGCGACGCCGACGTGGCCGCCGCCGAAGCCGATCGTGACACCGCGATCAAACGCGCGTTGGCGCAGCGGGAATCGGCCGTGGCGAAGGCGCAGGCGGATCAGGAACGAGTGCTGGCGGAAACCCTGTCGCTGGCCAAGCAGGCCGAAGCGCAGCGCGATCTGGAAGTGAAGAAGGCTCAGTTTGTCGAGGTGACCAAACGCCAGCAGGCGCAGGCCGACAAGGCTTATGACATTCAGACCAACATCATGCAGCAGCAGGTGATTGCTGAGCAGGTGAAGGTGCAGCAGGTTGAGAAAGAGCAGCAGGTCAAGGTGCAAGAGGCGGAAATCAACCGCCGCGAGAAAGAGCTAATCGCGACCGTGCTGAAGCCGGCCGAAATTGACCGTCAGCGGATTGAAACAATGGCTGCGGCGGAGAAGCAGCGTTTGATCGCCGAAGCGGAAGGACATGCTTCGTCAATACGGGCGCAGGGTGAGGCTGAGTCCGAGATCATCTTCAAGAAAGGCGAAGCGGAAGCCAAGGCTATGAACGTGAAGGCCGCAGCGTATCAGGAGTACAACCAGGCGGCGGTGATCGACCGGCTGTTCACCGCAATGCCGGAAGTGGTGCGGGCGCTGGCCAGTCCGCTGGCGAATGTCGACAAGATCACCATCGTCTCTACAGGAAACGGTGATGCATCGGGGATGAACAAGATCACCGGCGACATCACCAAGATGGCGGCGCAGGTACCGGCGTTGTTCGAGACGCTCTCCGGCATGCCGCTATCGGAACTGCTGGGCAAGGTGCGGCAGATCGGAGACAAAACAGCGAAGCCGCCGGTGGTGGATGGCAAGTGAGCGGAAACTGCTCGTGTGGGGACGGGCGCCTCGCCCGTCCCTCCGAGCGCAGCGAGGCGAGGTTTTGGAGTGAGTTATGACAGGCAAATCGAAGCCTACAGGATTGGGCATTGCGCTGGGAGCGGCGCTGGGCGCGGTTGCGGGAGTTCTGGCCGGACACATCGCAATTTGGCTTGGCATCGGAATTGCGATCGGAATGGCGCTTGGCGCATCGTTTCGTCGCACGCAACGAGAGTGCCCCGAGTGCGCCGCTCTACATCGGGCACATGAAGTGAACGCGAAGCAATTACAGAGCTAGAAAAGGAGTCCATCATGGCATTACTAGAGCGTGTTTCCACCTTAGTCCGGGCCAACCTCAACGACCTGATCGATAAGGCCGAGGAGCCGGAAAAGATGATCAAGCAGGTGATTCTCGACATGCAGAATCAGCTGTTGCAAGTGAAAACGCAGGTGGCGATCGCCATTGCCGATCAGCATTTGCTGGAGAAAAAACAGAAAGAGAACGAAGACAAAGTGGCGGAGTGGATGCGCAAGGCCGAGTTGTCGGTCGACAAGAAACAGGACGACCTGGCGCGCGCGTCGCTTCAGCGGGTGGAAAGCTATCGCGAGATGAGCGAGAGCTTCACGCAGCAGGTGGCCGACCAGAAGGCGCAGGTGGAGAACCTGAAGTCGGCGCTGCGCCAACTGGAGCAGAAGCTGGCCGAGGCGCAGTCCAAGGCCGACCTGCTGATCGCGCAACATCGCCGCGCCCGCGCCGTGGGCAAGGCCAGCGACGCGCGCCTGGCTATCGGCGATGGCTCGAAGGCCGCGGCCTTCGACCGTATGAAGCGCAAGGTGGCGCACTCGGAGGCGGTGGGCCAGGCGAAGGCAGAGATTGCCGGGGACAATATCGAAGACCGGCTGGCCGCGCTCGAGAAAGAGGACCGCATTGAGCAGTTGCTGGCCGAGTTGAAGGGGAAGCGGGGCGCGTAGACGGAAAAAGCGCTAATCGCGAGTGGCTTAGTGCGTCAGGGAATGCCTCGCCGCCGGGGGTGAGGTGAGCGAATAGGGGTCATCCGACTCCGCAGTCGCTTCGCCAACCCCGCTTACATCCATTGACCGCCCGGCCCGCATCTCTGTAATCTTGCAGAGGAAATCTGGCGTAATATTCTGTATTCGTTCCCAGGGTGAAGGAAAATTCATGAAGGCAGTTGCAATTCTGCTGGTGGCTGCGCTGATCACGCTTAACGGTTGCGGCACCAACTCGAACCCGACGCAGACGGCAGTGGGCGGCACCTGGTCAGCGACGCTGCTGGGCGGAGACGGCGCGGCCTCCGGGTTCAGCTTTACCACGCAGTTCACGGTGAGCGGCGCGGGTGGCGCGCTGATCCCATCGAGTTTTCAGTTCCTCACCGCCGGGGCTTGTTTCCCCGTTTACGGGTCTGCGGACTCAGTGACTGGAACGATGAGCTTGACCCTGAATCCGATCACTTACGAAGTGAACGGCTCACTGGATGCGTTCACCGTGAAGTCGGGGGGCAACACCCTTGTTCTAAACGGAACGGTGACCGGGACGGAGCCCGGCGGGCCAGCTGGGACCACGCTTACTGGAGGGCTGATCCAGGGCACCTGGACGTTTACCGGCAGCAGCACACCCGCAGGATGTAATGTCAACACGAGCGGCAGTTTCACGATGACCCAGGCGTCCTCGACGTAATTGCAGATTCAGAACCAATCGCTGCGGTAGGCGACCCACCATGAGACGTAGAGGATGGGAACGGTCGCGGCCAGGCCCCACCAGAGGGGCAGCAGAAAGTCCGCCGCCAGGCCCAGCACCGTGAAGGTCATCCAGAAGATCTTCCTTTCCATAAACAAATTGTAGGTTCTCGCCGGGCGGAGTGCAGCAGGGCTTTCGGACCTGCACTTTCGTCATGTGCGGGGTCTGCTATAGAGTGGGAGCGATGAAGCGCTCGCTGCAACAGATCGCCGAGACCGTCGAAGCCCGCCTGCAGGGGGATGGGAGTATCGAGGTGGGCGGCGTGGCCAGCATCGGATCGGCTTCGCAATGCGATCTGGTGTTTGTGGAAGACGAGAAATATCTGCCGCGGGCGCTGCAGTGTGGTGCAGGCGCGGTAATCGCGGGCGAGTTCGCGGCGGGGAAGTTTGCTTCGGGAGCAGCGGGGAAGCCGCTGCTGATCAGCCGTCATCCTAAGCTGGCCTTTGCGCGGGCGGCGCGCTTTTTGCGGGAAGATCGCGACGGATCCCAAGCCGGAGTGCACGCGAGCGCCGTTGTGCATTCTTCCGTTCGGCTTGGCAGGGGCGTGGTGGTGGAGGAACGCGCCGTGATCGCGGAGGATGCGGAAATTGGCGACGGCACGCGGATCGGCGCCGGTTGTGCCATTGGGCGCGGAGTGAAGATCGGGCGGGAGTGCGAAACCTATCCCCATGTCACGATTTATCCCGGGACCACGATAGGCGATCGAGTAATTTTGCATGCGGGCGCGGTGTTGGGGAGCGATGGCTTCGGCTATGTGCGCGATGCGAAGAGCGGACGCTACGAGAAATTTCCCCAGGTGGGCAGGTTGGTGATCGAAGACGAGGTTGAGATTGGCGCCAACACTACCATCGATCGAGGGGCGCTCGACGAAACTCGCATTGGGCGGGGAACGAAGATCGACAACCTGGTCCACATCGGCCACAACTGCCGTCTCGGCGAAAATGTGGTGATCGCGGCGCAGACCGGGCTTTCCGGCAGCATCGTGATTGAGAATGACGTCGTGCTGGGAGGACAGGTCGGCATTGGCGAACATGCGCGCATCGAAGAGGGAGTGATGCTGGGCGGGCAGGGTGGTGTGCTGCCGAATAAAGTTTTGCGCGGCAAGGGCGTCGCCTTCTGGGGAACTCCGGCGCAGCCGGTGCGGCAGTATCTGAAACAGTTGGCGGCCCTGGAGCGGCTGGGGCAAGAGAAGAAAGAGAAGAAGAAGAGGTAGATGTGGCAATCGTGGTGATTGGTGGGCATTCGCGGAGCGTAGGGAAGACCAGCGTGGTGGCGGGGCTGATTTCCGCGCTGCGCGAGTACGAGTGGACGGCCGTGAAGATCACGCAATACGGGCATGGAGTTTGCTCCGCCAATGGAGCGCCGTGCGACTGCGCCACGGCTGATCACAACTGGGCGATTACCGAGGAGAAAGACCGCACCGGCGAGTCGGACACGTCGCGCTTTCTGCTGGCGGGCGCGGCGCGGGCGTTGTGGTTGCGCACGGAGCAGGGCAGGCTGGCCGAAGCCATGCCGTCATTGCGGCAGCGGCTTGAGCAGTCGCGGCATGTGATCGTGGAATCGAACAGCGTGTTGAAGTTCCTGCGTCCCGATTTGTACGTGACAGTGCTCGACCCCGGCACCGAGGACTTCAAGACTTCGGCGCGGGAATTTCTTGACCGTGCCAGTGCCGTGATTCTTCACAATGGTTCAGGGACCGGGGAGTCAGCATGGCAAGGCGTTTCCTTGAAGCCAGTGGCAGAACGGCCGGTATTTCGAATCACTCCTCCGCCCTATGTGACGCCGGAGATTGTCGAGTTCGTGCGTTGCGGCCTCAGCCATAGGCTTGCTGAGAACTGAGAACCGAGAACTGAGAACTGAGAACTTCTTTTGTTATCCTTGCAAGTGCGGCAAATCCACTCCAGCGCCTGGCTCTTGGTTGGTCTCTCCTCGCTGTTGCAAATCCTGATTTTTCCTCTCCCTGGGCTTTACGTTTTATCGTGGGTGGCATTCGCTCCGCTAATCGTGGCGCTGCTGCGCGCGCGGCCGGCCGGAGTGCTGGAGATCAACGGGTCGGCCAATCTTCAGGCGGCGAAGCCAGGGCAGGCTTTTCTGCTGGCGTATGCTTCCGGAATCCTCTGGTATGCGGGCACCTGTTACTGGATTTACGACACCATGTATCAATACGGCGGCCTGAATGTGCCCGCGGCTCTGCTGGCTCTCTTTCTATTTTGTCTCTATCTGGGGCTTTATCACGGCCTTTTCGGTCTGCTGTTCAGTCTGTCTGTGGGGCCGGGCCGTGACAACCGCCTCGCGCTAGTGGCCGCGCCATTCTTGTGGGTCGCGGTGGAGTTGGCGCGGACGCGCGTCACCGGCTTCCCGTGGAACCTGCTGGGCACGGCACAAGTGGACAACATTTCGCTTAGCCGCATCACCACTTGGACGGGCGTCTACGGAGTCTCATTCGAGATTATGCTGGTGAATGTTGCGGTGGCCGCGGCGTTTCTGGTTCCCCGAAAAAAGCGCAACGCACTGCTGATTGCCTCGTTGGCGGCGGCTGCGGTGCTGCAGGCCGGCAGGCTGGTCGATGCTCCGGCGTCGCCCACCAATCATGCCGCTCTCCTGTTGCAGGAAAATATTCCGGTGGAAGCGACCTGGACGCGCGAGATGTTCGAACGCACGCTGCGCGAGTTGACGGAGCTCAGCGTGAAGGCAGCCACTTCATCTGCCACGCCTAAATCGACGACGGGCAAGGTTGATTTGATTGTCTGGCCCGAATCGCCCGCACCCTTCTTCGCGAGCGATCCGCTGTTTCGCGAGCCGGTGAGCGAGATGGCTCGCGCGACACACACCTGGGTAGTAACGGGCGCCATTGGAAGTATGCCTGTGATGCAAGGCGGCAAGCCAGGTTCGCAGGTGTTCAACTCGGCGGCACTCATCAGTCCTGCCGGCGATTGGACGGCGCGTTACGACAAAGTGCATCTCGTGCCCTTCGGAGAATATCTGCCGTTCCCGCGATTGTTTGCCTTTGTGGGAGGCTTATCGAAGGAAGTGGGTGAGTTTGAGCCGGGAACATCACGTGCTCCTCTGGATGCGGGCGGCACAAAGCTGGGAGTCTTTATTTGCTACGAGTCCGTGTTTCCCGGCGAAGTACGGCAGTTTGCGCGGCAGGGAGCGCAGGTGTTGGTGAACCTATCGAATGACGGCTGGTATGGCGACAGCGGCGCCTACGCGCAGCATTTGAATCAGACGCGCATGCGCGCGATTGAGAACGGCCGCTGGATTTTGAGCGCGACCAACACGGGCGTGACGGCCTCGATTGATCCCTACGGCCGCAGCGTGGCGCGGCTTCCTCGCAAAGAACGCGGCGCGCTGGTTGCTCCTTATGCCCTCACCTCGGTAACCACGTTCTACACGCGCCACGGCGACTGGTTCTGCTGGCTGTGTGCGATAATTTCTGCAGGGGCGCTGGTCACGCGCTTTGCGCTTCCCATAAAAAAAGGCAAGAAAGCAGAAGCATCCTCATGAATCAAGAGTTGGAACACGAGTACGAATCACTCAGCAAGAAAGTCCGCGAACTCCGGGAGTATCTTTGACGCGGACAAGCTCCGTCCGCAATTAGCCGAAATCGAGAAGCAGTCCGCCGAACCGAATCTGTGGTCGAATCCGCAGCGCTCGCAACAGGTGATGCGCGAGAAGAAGCGCCTGGAGCATTTGCTGGCGACCGACGCCGATCTGGCGCGCCGCGGCGACGACATTGCCGCTTATTTTGAATTAGCCAAAGAAGGCGAGAGCGTCGACGGCGAGTTGCGCCGCGACATCGACGCGCTGCGCGAGTTCGTCGACAAGCTTGAAACCGAAACGCTGCTCTCCGGCCCGAACGATGCGCTCAACGCCATCGTCACGATTCATCCCGGGGCGGGCGGAACGGAATCGCAAGATTGGGCCGACATGCTGCTGCGCATGTATTTGCGCTGGGCAGAGCGGCAGGGATTCGAAACTGTGCTCTACGATTACCAGCCCGGCGAAGAAGCTGGCCTGAAGTCGGCCACATTCGCGGTGAACGGCGAATATGCTTTCGGGCTGCTGAGCAGCGAGATCGGCGTGCACCGGCTGGTGCGCATTTCGCCCTTCGATCAGGCCAAGCGCCGGCATACTTCGTTTGCCAGCGTTTTTGTTTCTCCGGAAATTGACGATAGCATTGAAGTGGTCATCAAGCCCGAAGATATTCGCACCGACACGTACCGTTCGAGCGGCAAGGGCGGGCAGCACGTGAACACGACGGATTCTGCGGTGCGCATCACGCATATTGCCACCGGCCTGGTGGCAAGCTGCCAGAACGAGCGCTCGCAGCACAAGAATCGCGAACGCGCCATGAGCATGCTGCGCTCCAAGCTCTACGAATTTGAGATGGAGAAGAAACGCGTAGCCACGAAGAAGATTGAGGACTCGAAACTTGATAGCGATTTCGGCTCGCAAATTCGTTCGTACGTGCTCCAGCCTTACCGCATGATTAAAGATCACCGCACCAAGACCGAGGTGGGCGACGTGGACCGCGTGCTCGACGGCGACTTGCAGCCGTTCATCCGGGCATATTTGCTGGCGCGGCGCGGGGAGAAACAATTGTGAGAGCGAAGCCGGCAAAGACTGCGGCAGTGAAGCAGAATGCGGTGAAGCTGGGTCCGCGATTCCTGCGCGCGTTTGATTTTGCTGCCGAGAAACATGCCGGGCAGACGCGCAAGGCCTCGACGATCCCCTACATCGCGCACTTAATGGGTGTTGCTTCCCTGGTGCTGGAGTTCGGCGGTGACGAGGATCTGGCGATTGCGGCGCTGCTGCACGATGTGGTGGAAGACTGCGGAGGCGCGCCCATGCTGAAAGAAGTCCGCCGCAGATTCGGCAGCCGGGTGGCCAAGATTGTAGATGGCTGCACGGATTCTGACATCTATCCCAAGCCGCCGTGGCGAGAACGCAAAGAAGCTTACATCCGCCATTTGAAGAGCGCCGATGCCGATACCAGACTGGTTTCTGCTGCCGACAAACTGAACAATGTGCGCTCCATTCTTTCCGACTACCGGGAAGTCGGAGAATCGATCTGGGCGCGCTTTAATGGTGGGCGCGAGGGGCGCGAGGGTACTCTTTGGTACTATCGGGCTTTGCTGCTGGAATTTCTTCGGCGCAAGCCGAGCCGGTTGATTCGAGAATTGGAACTTGCGATTCGCGAACTTGAAGCCAAGGCGACTCAGCCAAGCTGACCTTCGGTTCCTTGCGAGTCCTTTGTTAGTAGGTCCGGGAGGTGAACCGATGCCGCGGACGATCGATCTAATTCGTGCCTCCAAGCTGCCGTCGAACATGATGCAGTTTGCGGCGAAAGGCGCGTTACAAGTTCCGCCCAATGAAAACATTGAGATCCTGGTTTACCTCGCGAAACACAACAAGATTTTTGCCGACACCGCCCGCATCACTTTGGCAGGCTGGGATGAGAAGGCCTCGCTGGCTGCGGCTGCCGATCCAAAGACTGCCCGCGAAGTGCTCGACTACCTGATTGCACCCGAGAATCTTCGCCCCATGCTGCTGCCTGCGCTGCTGGAGAATCCCTCCGTTTCAGATGGCGAGTTAGCCAAATTTGCCATTTCCGCATCACGGGAATCGATCGAGGCCATGCTGCAAAGCCCGCGCGTACAGGCTGCGGCGGGAGTTCTGAATGTTCTCCGCTCGAATCCTTACTTGAAGCCTGAGCAGGCATCCGCTCTTGCCAGCCTGCTGAATCCGAGCCAGCCGACTCCCGTCGTCCAGGCGGGCAGCGAGCCGCAAGTGTACGAAGCCGTGACTGCGAAGCAAGCCGCACCAGCCGACGCCGCAGCCGCAAGCGCCGGGCCGGCCGAGACCGATGAAGCCGGAGATGTTCCTGAGGAAACAATTTCTGCGTACATCGCCGAGCACGCAACAGAGATTGCCGCCGAGCAGGATAAACCGTTCCACCCGGTTGGCGGGATCGTAGATTTGCTGGGCGCCGACTACTTCCCGGTGTTGGAAGTGAAAGAGATTACCGAGCCTGCGGCAACTGAAGAGAAAGTTGTCGCTCCCGCTGGCGTTGCCACCGCGGCAGCTCGCCCCAAATCTGCAGTTGTGAAACCTGAAACCGGGAAGCGCGACAATACTCTGCAGAAGATCAACCGCCTGGACGTGAAAGGCCGCATCCAGCTGGCGATGAAGGGCAACAAAGAAGAGCGGTCGATTCTGATTCGCGACGGCACCAAGGTGGTCGCGCTGGCGGTGCTCGATGCGCCCAAGCTTTCTGATGGAGAAGTGGAAAAATTTGCCCTGCAGAAAAATGTGCTGGAAGCGGTGTTGCGGCAGATTCCGCTGAAGCGCCGCTTCATGAAGAATTACATTGTCGTGCGGAATCTGGTCTCGAACCCGCGCACGCCGCTTGATCTTGGATTGGGGCTGATGAAACATCTGCAGCTGCAGGACCTAAAGAACATCTCCGCCAACAAGGAAGTTTCCGAGACCGTTCGCAAGTTGGCAATGAAGATGTTCAAGCAGAAGGTGGAAGCGGATAAGAAGAAGTAGAAAAGGAACCATGGCATCTTCACTGCAAACAGATCCTGTGACCGAACTCCTCACCCATGCGAAAACCATCGCCGTCGTCGGACTCTCCAACGATCCCTTGCGTCCCAGCCATGGGGTCGCGGCCTACATGCAAGACCATGGCTACCGCATAATTCCGGTGAATCCGCAGATCGAGTCTTGTTTGGGCGAGAAAGCCTATGCGTCCTTGCTCGATGTGCCGGGGAAGATCGACATCGTGGACATTTTTCGGCGGCCGGAGTTTGTCGAAGTAGTCGTGGATCACGCCATTCAGTTGAAAGTTCGAGCGATCTGGATGCAGGAGGAAGTGATCCACGAGAAGGCTGCGGAGAAGGCGCGCCAGGCCGGGATCTTCGTTGTGATGGACCTCTGCATCCTGAAAGAGCATCGCACCCGATTCAGGTAAACCACCGAAGAGTAAGGTAGACTCTTGCCACGCGAGGAATCCTCTTGAATCCTGATGCAACGCTGACGCCCGCCCAACCCATCCCACCCCCGCACCCGTCAACCTTGCGCAAGATCTTCATCGGTAAAGACGGAATCCGTGCCGGCTGGAGCCTGATCATCTTCATCCTGATTTTTGCTGCCATCGGGTTCTGTGCGGTCCAAATCCTTCATAAGCTGCACCCGGTCGCTCCACAGCCAGCACAGACCGCCGTCGAAGAATCCCCGCGGCATGCGCTCTTCAACGAGTCCCTTCCGTTACTCGTGACCCTGCTCGCTACCTGGATCATGTCGAAGATCGAGCGACGCCCCAACTCCGTCTACGGTTTCGGCAGCACCCGTAAGCGCTCCTATTTTTTCGCCGGCCTGATATCGGGAATTATCTGTCTCTCTCTGCTGATCCTCACACTTTGGAAGACCGGACTCCTCGTCTTCGGTAGACGCTTGCTTTTTGGCGCCGACGTTCTGCGCTACGGAGCAATCTGGCTGTTCGGCTTCTTCCTGGTCGGCCTGCTCGAGGAGTACCTCACCCGCGGCTATCTTCAATACACGCTCACCCGCGGCCTCGCCGGTCTGTACGAGTGGGCGTTCAAGACGCCCCACAACAAAGCGTTAGGGTTCTGGACCTCTGCCGTAATCTTCTCTATCCTCTTCGGCCTCGGCCACAGCAGCAACCCGGGCGAGTCTCCGATCGGACTGCTGTCAGCAGGCCTGGCAGGTATGGTCTTCTGCTTCAGCCTCTTTCGCACCGGCTCTCTCTGGTGGGCCATCGGCTTCCATACCTCGTGGGACTGGGGTCAATCGTTTCTCTATGGTGTCGCCGACAGCGGAACGATGGTGCAGCACCATCTCTTCGCCACGCATCCTGTAGGCAAGCCGATCTTCAGCGGCGGAACTACCGGCCCAGAAGGGAGCATCTACATCGTTGCGATTCTGGCCCTGGCCAGCCTCATCATTTTCTTGACGCTGCCTCGCGCCAGCTATGCCGGCACGCCGGAGCGCTCCAGCTAACTCCGCCAGGATGAACGCATTGATGGATCGCTGAGTTCTTCAGGAATATGGACACAAGATTCCGGCGAGTCTCAAGGTGTACCGATCTACGCAGTGGTTGTAACAAATACGACGCTGGCGTCATCGCGCGGAACCACACCCTGAGCGAAAGTGCGTACATCGTCGAGGATACTGAGCGCCGAAGCACCTGGCATTGCAACGTGCTGTGCCAGACGATCCAGGCCGTATTCCTCTTCCGCCGGGTTGACGGCTTCGCTGATGCCGTCGCTATAAAAGACGAGCCGCGAACCGGGGTTGAGAGCGACAGTGCTTTGCGAATAGTCCCCGCAACTCAAGCCCAGCGGCAAACCGCGTTCGGTATCCAGGAAACGAGCGCCGCTACCATCTACCAGTAGCGGCTCCAAGTGTCCAGCGTTGGCGAAGGTGACGCTGCGGTTCGCCGGATCCAATACCGCGTACACGAGGGTGACAAACCTTCCTGCAGGAAAATCCGCCACCAGCAAACCATTCAGCTTGGTCAAAACCTCACTAGGCGTGCAATAAGCTTCCGCCAGCGAGCGCAGTATACCGCGCGTGGCCGACATCAACAGCGCCGCGGCCATGCCTTTTCCGGAGACATCGGCCAGCACCAGCCCCCAGCGGCCATCGGGAAACGGGATGAAGTCGTACCAGTCTCCGCCCACCGCCTGGGCAGGAATGCTGAAGCCGGAAACGGCAAACCCCGGCATATACGGAGAAGCCTTTGGCAGGAGAGCTTGCTGAATCGTACGAGCCTCCTGAGCCTCGCGACTCATGGCTTCGCGCTCTGTGCGTTCCGCTTGGAAGCGGCGTGCGTTATAGATCGCGACGGCGATGTGATCACACAGCGCTTGCAGCATTCTGATCTGTTCCCGGGGGAAGGCGTCTAAATCGGGATGAGACGCCGTGAACACCCCTACCAGCTGTTCGCCGGCATGAAGCGGGATCGCTATTTCAGAATGCGTCGACGGTTCGCAAGCGATGTAATACTTGTCCTTGCGCACGTCGGGGGCATAGCGCATCTGGCCGGTCGAGGCCACGTAACCCACCATCCCCTCTTTGCCGATCTTCAGGCGAAAACCCTTGCTGTGCACAGAACAGCCGTGGACGCCGCCCATCACCATCTCTCCGCGTGGCTCATCGTGCAGATAGACGCTGGTCTCCAGCAGGCCAAAGGAGCGCGCCACGTCATTCACAATGTTATCGATGAGTTGATCGAGATCCAGGATCGAAGTGATCTTCTGCGCCGCTTTTTGCAGCTTCTGCAGATCCTCAATCTGATCGGCGCGCAACGGACGAATCGGAACGGCCTCGGCGGGAGCTGAATTTGGAATCGTCGCCATGATCTTCTAGCCCTTAACCCCAGCGGGCTTAAACACACGTGCGTTTTCTCTTAAGATGAGTTGCGGGCTCTTTAGGATTCTTTCTTGGAGTGCGAGGCTGCTTTCCCAGCAGTAGGTGAGCGCAACTTCTTGATCTCTTCCAGTCGCTCGCGGATGCGCTTCTCGATGCCTTCATTCGTGGGACGGTAATAGATACGATCGCGAAGATTCTCCGGCAGGCATTGCATGTTGGCGATTTTACCTTCGATATCGTGCGCGTACTGATAATCTTTGCCGTAACCGAGGCCTTTCATCAATCCGGTAGGCGCATTGCGCAAATGCAGCGGGACGGATTCGGCGGCGGTTTGTTCGATGTCGTGCTGCACGTCTCCATACGCGGTGTAGAGCGCATTCGACTTGGGCGCGACCGAAAGATAGACGACAGCCTGCGCCAACGCGAGATTCCCCTCGGGCATGCCTATGAAATCCACGGCATCGCGCGCAGCCATGCAGAGCGAAAGCGCATTCGGATCAGCCAGGCCAATATCTTCCACCGACATCCGCACCACGCGGCGGGCAATGTAGAGCGGATCTTCGCCGGCCTCAATCATCCGGCCGAGCCAGTAAAGCGCGGCGTCAGGGTCGCTGTTGCGTACTGATTTGTGCAGGGCTGAAATCAAGTTGTAATGTTCTTCGCCGGCTTTGTCGTAAAGCAGAGTACGCTTCTGCAGCGCGTCGCGGACAATGTCGTCGGTGATCTCCGCGGGATGCTCCCCGGCTTGGGGTGCCCCATTCTTGTCCTGAGCGGAGCCGAAGGATCTCGGGTCTGTTGCGAGAAGCGGGGACGTTGCCAGTCCGGCCGCAACCTCCAGCACGTTGTAAGCGCTGCGCGCATCGCCGCTGGTGTAGCTGGCGATTCTCTTGAGCACATCGTCGGATGCGCGCAGCTTCATCGTGCCCAGGCCGCGCTCTTCGTCGTTGAGAGCTCGTTTTAGCAATTGCACGATCTGCTCTTCGGTGAGCGGCTTCAATACGTAGACGCGAGTACGCGACAGCAACGCACCATTGATCTCAAACGACGGATTCTCAGTGGTCGCGCCGATCAGCCTGATGTTGCCTTTTTCAACGTGAGGCAGAAAGGCATCTTGTTGCGCTTTGTTGAAGCGGTGAATCTCATCGATGAAAACGATGGTGCGCGTGCCATATTGCCGCGCGCGCTCGGCGTCGGCCATGACCTGCTTGATCTCTTTGATGCCGGCCAGCACGGCGGAGAATTCGATGAACTCCGCCTTGGCCATGCGTGCGATGATTTTCGCGAGCGTGGTTTTACCCGTGCCCGGCGGTCCCCAGAAAATCAGTGATCCGGTATCGTCGCGCTCAATCTGCGTGCGCAGCGGCTTGCCGGGTCCGATCAAATGTTCCTGGCCGGCGAACTCTTCCAGCGTGCGCGGACGCATGCGGTCCGCCAACGGCCGCGTGCGGTCAGTGGCGCTGTCGACGTTCGGGGTGGGTTGAAAAAGTCCCATAACAAGCCTTTAGCTCCTAGCCTTTGGTTTTTAGCTAAAAGCCAAGAGCTAACAGCTAAGAGCGTTTTTTCTTTGCCTTGCCGCTTCGTACAATACGATGCTAGCAGCCACACCGGCGTTCAGAGATTCCACCTGCGCCGTATGCGGGATGGAGATGAATTCATCCATCTTCGCCATCACATCGCGCGGCAGACCTGCGCCTTCATTGCCGACGAAGATCGCTGCCTTGCCCTCTAAATCCGCCTGATCTAGCGGCGTCCCTTTGTGCGAGGAGGTCGCGATCATACGCACGCCTCGGGCGCGCAGCTTTTCGCAAACCTCCTCCAGTCTTGCCGAAGCTGACTTTCCGTGCCCACGAGCTTGTCCATGAATTACAGGCAGTCGAAATACTGACCCGGCCGACGCGCGAACGACTTTCGAGTTGAACGGGCTCACTGTGCCTTCGCCAAGCACCACGCCCGCGCTGCCAAACGCCTCGGCCGAGCGCAGAATCGTTCCCACGTTGCCTGGGTCCTGCAGTCCCGCGAGAACGACGATCGGGCCCACATGCAGCCGTTCGAGAATATCATCGAGCGGAAATTCCTTGAGGCGCACCAGCGCCGCCACACCTTGTGGTGATTCACTGGGCACCAGACTGTCGAACAGTTTGTCAGGCAGCAGCAAAGTCTCGACCTGCGCTCCAATCTGCGGCAGCAAACGCTCGGCCCGCTCCTGCGCCGACTCGCGAAAGAATACCGCGCTGAAGCGCAGGCCGCTGCGAATGGCTTCTTCCAGAATGCGCAGGCCCTCAATGGCGCAGTCTCCGCTGTCGGTAAGCTCCGCGTGCGAAAACGCCTGGCGAAGTTGCCTCACCAGCGGGTTATGGCGTCCCTCAACGCGGCGCAGCCGGTGCTGCGGGCTGAGAGCGGGTTCTGAGGTTTGTTTCATGTGGCAATCGTGACTGAAATATGCTGGCCGGCGTACTTCTAGCTTGCCGCGCTACCGAAACTGCCGGCGTTTCCGAAACCAAGACACCTGCAGGCGTATCTAACAACCACACCAATCGTCCCGTACACCACACCATTCCCAACAAAGCTGATCGCGACCACCGCTCCCATACTGTGAACCAGACTCATGAACATCAACATATAGAATGGGCAGAACCAGAAACCTATCGTCACGAGGCTCAAGTGTGCGCTGTGTGAAAATGGAAAGGGCAGAAGCAACAACACCCCCACAACAGCAGCCGTGAGCTCCCCTGTGAGCGCTCCCAATATGAATGCTCTTCTAACCGTTACCACTGAGTAGGCTCCGATTTGGACGGTTGCTGTTGGATCGTCACTGCATGATACGCCGCTCGGTAGTGTCCTAATAGTGCAGTGTTAGGACACTACCCGCCGCTCACCCGCCTTGAAGCTCTTTGCCGTATTATGGTAGGTTCCACAGTCAAAATATTCCAAGCGGAATCATGCGGGAAGGGAGCGCCGTGCGCGCCGAAATCCTAAAAATCAATTGCGAGACCCCTGAGACTTCACTGGTAAAGTACGCCGCCGACCAGATTCGTGCGGGCGAAGTGCTGGGCATGCCGACCGACACTTTCTACGGGTTGGCGGCCGACCCGTTCAACCTGCGCGCGGTCGACCGCGTCTATGACATCAAGACCCGCTCGCGTCACAAACCGTTGTCGCTGCTTATCGAGAGCGTGGATCAGGCCGAAGAACTCGCCAAAGCGCTGCCCGAGGAGTTCTACGCGCTGGCGCGCAAGTACTGGCCGGGACCGCTCACCATCATCGTGAAAGCCGGATCGCGCCTGCCGCTGAAAGTGACCGCCAACACCGGCAACGTGGCCCTGCGCGTGCCGCACGCTAAGATACCGCTGGCCGTAGTGGCGGCTGCGGCCATTCCAATCACGGCCACATCGGCCAATCTGAGCGGAGCCTCGGAGTGTACCAGCGCCGAGCAAGTACGCGACCAGCTCCAGGGCCGCATCAGCATCATCGTCGACGGAGGAACTTCTCCGCGCGATGTCGCTTCCACCATTGTTGACCTCACCGACGAAGGAGCGCGCTGGCGCGTCATCCGCGAAGGCGCGATCCCGGCGGAAGAGATTTCCACCTTCTTTGCCAAAGGATGAGCGACGATTCTGTTCCCCGTCATCCGCAACGCCGCTGGCTTCTGCGGGTCGGCGCGCTCGCGCTGGCCGCGGTGGTATTGTTTCTTGCGCTGGCCGCCGTTCGCATCGTGCGTGAGGGCCGACTGCAAGAACTCCACCCGGCGGATGCCATCATCGTGTTCGGCGCCGCGGAGTATGCCGGCCATCCCTCACCGGTGTGGCGCGCGCGCCTCGATCACGCGTTCGATCTTTTTCGCCAGGGTATCGCGCCCGTCGTCATCACAACGGGCGGCGCTGCATCCGACCCAAGCTTCAGCGAAGGCGGCGTGGGCAGCAGCTACCTGGAGCGCCGCGGCATTCCCGAGCGCGCCCTGATCGCCGAAACCCAAGGTTCCGACACCGCTCAATCGGCAGTGCGTGTAGCCGTGATCATGCGGGCCAACGGGCTGCACAGTTGCGTAGCTGTCAGCGATGCCTATCACGTATTCCGCATCAAGAAATTGCTGGAGCACGAGGGCATCGGTCCAGTATATGTCGCGCCCCGGCCCGACTCGCGTCCGCACAGCTTTGCGCAACGCGCGTATGCGGTGTTGCGGGAAGCGAGCAGTTACTTGTTGTGGAAGCTGGGAATGAGCTAGCAGGCTCCGGCTTTCAGGCTTCGGGCTTCAGCAAAACCAAACGGGCTTCGCGCGCGGCATCGAGAGGTTTCGCCGAAGCCCGGTGGCCGAAGCCCGCTCTTCACCAGCCACTTCTCTCCCGCAGCGAAGTGATGTGAGCCACGTGATGGCGCCCGTGCCACGCGTAGAGCGCAAGGTTCTTTTCCAGACTCACCAGGCCAAGTTCAGGATGGCGGAAGGTCCGCTTCCAGTCGTCCGGTTGAAGCGAACGCAGCAGGCGAACCCACCGATCGTGCAGCGAATCCAGCATCGCCAGCGAAACTTCCAGGGGCGTGGACTTCGTATCGGCGAGTTGCGCCCAGCGGTCTTCGGCATAAGGCTTGATCGTCGGTTCCTCTTCAGTGAGCGCCAACTTGAATCGCACGTACGCGTTGAGATGGCTGTCGGGAACGTGGTGCACGACCTGACGTACCGTCCAGCCCTCGGGACGGTAGGGTGTATCCAGTTGCTGCTGCGAAAGCCCTTTCACGGCTGCTCGCAGGTTAGCGGGAGCTTGCTCGATGTGGTGGAGCCGCTCCTGCCGCTGTTCCGACGTGGGCGGGCCTTCGTAGGTGAACTTACCGATGGGATAGCGCAGGTCGGTCATTGTATTCTCCGCATCGAGAGCATTGCCTCACAGATGATCGGCAGCGTATGAAAGGTTCGAGAAACCGGCGTCGGTTCCGGCCAAGTTGGGTTGGATTGGCAGATCCGGAACCCGCTCAGTTAACTACAACCCCTAGCGCACCCTCCTGCCTCACCCCATTCCCTCCGGCTTCGCATTTCGGTTCCCCGTGCCCTAAGATTTGTGCATCTAAAGCCTTGTTTCTAGGCTAGACTCCCAATTCTGGGCAGTTTAGGCGATGTGTGGGTCCAATTGCCGGGGCGTGGTAGCATCCCGGTGAACGAGGGGAACTATGGCAGCTTCAGTCTGGTCTGGACACTTAACTTTCGGCCTTATCTCCATGCCCGTGCGCTTGTTTTCGGGCGCGCGCAGCAGCGGCATCTCTTTCAACATGCTGCATCGCACGGACAAATCCCGGCTGAAGCAGCAGTACATTTGTCAGGCGGAAGGCATTGTCGTCGATCGCTCTGACATGGTGAAGGGCTACGAGTTCCGCAAGGACGAATACATCATCATCGAGCCTGAGGAGATCAAGAAGATCGAGCCGCAAACCGCCAAGACCATGGAGATTCTCGAGTTCGTCAAGGCCGGTGACGTCGATCCCGTGTATTTCGAGTCATCATATTACATGATGCCGGAGGAGGCTGGGCGGCGTCCTTATGCGCTGCTGACCAAGGCTCTCGAAGAAAGCGAGTACGTTGCCATCGCCAAAATCACCATGCACAACCGCGAGTACACGGTGTTCCTGCGCCCGCACGAAGGCGGACTGATGCTGCACACTATGTACTACGCCGAAGAAGTGAAGAAGGTGGAAGGCTTCGGCGCACCCGACGTCGAGTTGAAAGAAGCCGAAGTGAAAGTCGCGCACCAGCTCATCGAAGCGCTGGCCGACGAATGGGATCCGGAAAAATATAAAGACAGCTTTCAGGAAAATCTGAAGCAGCTGATCGAAACCAAACTTGAAGGCGGCGAAGTCGCAGCCGTCGAGAAGCCCAAGAAGCTAGCCCCCGTCGTGGATCTCATGGCTGCGCTCAAGCAGAGCCTGGCGCAGATGGAAGGCAAGAAAAAACCCGCAGCCACCGCCAAGTCAGACGAGCCGGCTGCCGCAGTGGGCGGCAAGTCGCGCCGTGGCCGGTAGAGCCGGCTTCGGGCGTCGGGCTTCGGCTATCGGGCTTTGGTAGTCCCGCTTTGCCGTTGACCGACAGCGGATGCAATCTTCCGCGTCCAACTCGCCCCTCAGTTCAAGCATCCCAGAAAAAGCAAACAGCGGGAGCCGGAAGCGGAAAACCGAAGCCCGAAGCCCGAAAGCCGAGAGCCGAGAGCCGGTTAGCCGAAAGCCGGTTAGCCGAAAGCTGGCCATCTCACTGGCGCAGATCGTCGTCAGCCGTTAGAATGTTTAATTCCTCGCAGCACAGAGCCAGAATTCTTGTTTGGAGTGTCGATGAGTTTTCGCCGTCTGGGCCGATTGGCCGTCATGGTGCTTTCCAGCCTGTTGTGGGTAGGCTGCGGGCAGGTATATCGTCCGGTGGTGATTCCTTGCGTGGAAGGAAACGTTCCAGGATGTCCCGTGGAACCGGCTCCGAACCCGTCCGGTTTTCACGCGGTCTTTGGCCTTAGCGCCAATGTTGCCGGCTACCCGGGCTGGGCCACGCAGATTGACGTTTCCGGAGACACCATCCTCGCCGAAACTCCCGCCAACGGCCCCAATGCGCCCCAAGGCAGCGGCCAAACTGTCACGCACGCAGCCATTCTGCCCAACGATGCGAGGTTGTTTCTCGCCAGTGCGGGCAGCGTTTCGGGGGGTGTGGACAGCATTTTGGACTTTTCACCCGCATTCCAATCCAGTAGCGGCAGTGGATTTGGCCCCGTGTCGGCAATCAATTTATATGGCGCGGCCGCCAGCCAGACATCGACCATCACGGCGATCAGCGAGTCCGGCAATCTGGTCACTGTGACGCTCACTTCAGCTCTGGCCAACGTCACGGCTGGATACGCGATCAGCGTCACAGGGACGAACCCAACCACGGGCGGATACAATGGCACCTTCCCGATTAACTCGATCAGCGGGACGACCGTTACCTTCATTGACGCGACCGCAGGCCTGGCCGCGTGCGGCCCAGCGGCGAGCGTCCCCTGTCCCGCGAATGCCACGGCCTTGATCCCCCCGCAGCCGGTCTTCCTCAACAGCACTCAGAACACCGCCATGTTTGTGGCGAACTACAACTCCAACTCAGTCTCGGCAATTAATACCTCAACCAATTCCGTCACCAATACCGTGACCGTGGGAGTGCATCCCGTCAGCCTGGCCGAGACTCCGAATGGCTTCAAGCTCTACGTGGCCAATCAAGCGGACAATTCCGTCAGCACCCTGAACACCACGACTCTGGCTCCGAATACCGCGAATGGGCTGGTGACTGGGTTTACCGGGATAGCGCCAGTATGGATAGTGGCTCGTGACGACAGCCAGAAAGTTTACGTGCTCACGCAGAGCGATGGTCAACTGGTGACGATCGATACCGCCACCGATACGGTTACCGGCAGTCTGCCCGTGGGCGCGGGAGCGAACTATATCTTCTTTGATCCCATCCTGAACCGGCTTTACGTGACCAATCCCTCGACCAGCATGGTCTACGTGTTTTCCGATACCGGCGGAGCCAACGACACGCCGATTCAGCTGGCGGCCATCTCTTTTGCCGCGGGGACGGCAATCTGTCCGACGGGCACATCCAACTGCTCACCCACTTCGGTCACGGCTCTGGCCGATGGCACCCGCTTCTACGTGGCCAGCTACCAGACCGCAACGTCTTGCCCAGACAATTTCTTAGGCGCCGTTCCATGTGTGATCCCTAGCCTCACCGTGTTTGACGCGCCAAGTATCACGCCCAAGATCACTCCCGCGCTGACTCTGCTGACCGACCCGCCATTCCAGGCGGATGTATCTACCAATCAATATCAATATGCGGTGCCGCCGGTCGCCACTTGCGCTTCGCCCGTGCTGCCTGCGCTCTATGCGCCCGGCGCCACGCGCTTCCGCGTCTTCACCACCGCTGCCGTGGACGCCAGCCACGTTTACGTGAGCATGTGCGATGCTGGCGCCATCGCCGACATCAACACCACCGACAGCAATACCAACACCACGGGCGGCGGCACTGTTCCCGCTGATTCGCTGGTCACCGACCTGCCTGCGCCTTACGCTGGAGCTTCCGCAAACTCCGGCGCACCATTGCAGAATCCAATCTTTATGCT
The DNA here is from genome assembly GCA_963832755.1 of uncultured Acidobacteriaceae bacterium. Classification (GTDB taxonomy): domain Bacteria; phylum Acidobacteriota; class Terriglobia; order Terriglobales; family Acidobacteriaceae; genus Sulfotelmatobacter. The sequence continues at coordinate 1,275,334 of CAWHVM010000002.1, forward strand.
GACCGGGCAATAGCCGAGGGACTCTCCGAAACCAAAATGCACCTGTCATCCCGAAAACAAAACACGCGTGTCGTCCCGAGCAAAGCGAGAGATCTAGGTTCTTGCCTGCGCCATCGGCCCTGGCGCCGCCTGCAAACACCCAGATCGCTTCGCTCGATGACAATTCATAAACGCGAAGACTCTTAGTAAGCGGGATGAGAGGCGGTTACGTGATGATAGTCGGTAAGCGCGATCACAGTGCCAAATGGATTTCAGCGGCTCTGAAACTTCTCTAGCTGCGGACCGCTGCTTCTTCCTTCACAACTTCCCGCGCCGCGTAGTGTGAATCGACGTACTCATCGAGGATCTCGATGAACTCCGCCACGATGCGATCGCCCTTGAGCGTGGTGAACAGGCGTCCATCCACGTAGACCGGGGCTTTCGGCTCCTCGAACGTTCCGGGCAGCGAGATGCCGATGTTGGCGTGCTTCGATTCGCCGGGTCCGTTGACCACGCAGCCCATGACGGCGAGCTTCATTTCTTCCACGCCCACGTAGCGGCCCTTCCAGCTTGGCATCTGCTCGCGCAGGTAAGTCTGAATCTGCTCCGCCATTTCCTGGAAGAAGGTGCTGGTGGTGCGTCCGCAGCCGGGGCAGGCGGTGACTTGCGGCGTGAAGCTGCGCAGGCCCATAGATTGCAGAATCTGCTGCGCCACGCGCACTTCTTCGGTGCGGTCGCCTCCGGGCGCAGGCGTTAGCGAGACGCGAATTGTGTCGCCGATGCCTTCCTGCAACAACACACCCATCGCCGCGCTCGATGCCACCACGCCCTTAGCTCCCATGCCGGCTTCGGTCAGGCCGAGGTGCAGCGGATAATTGCAACGCGCGGCCAGTGCGCGGTAGACGTCGATCAGATCCTGCACGCCGCTGACTTTCGCGCTCAGAATAATCTGGTCGGGGCGCAGGCCGAACTTCTGCGCGAGATCAGCCGAGTTCAGTGCGCTCACCACCATCGCTTCCATGGTGACTTCGCGTGCGTCTTTTGGTTCGGCGAGGCGCGAATTCTCATCCATCATGCGGGTGAGCAGCGCCTGATCGAGCGAGCCCCAGTTCACACCGATGCGCACCGGCTTCTGGTACTTCACCGCGACTTCGATCATGGTGCGGAAATTCGAGTCGCCGGTGCGTCCAATGCTGGCGTTGCCGGGATTGATGCGGTACTTCGCGAGATCTCGCGCGCACTCGGGATACTTGGTGAGCAGCACGTGCCCGTTGTAATGGAAGTCTCCGATGATGGGCACGCGCACGCCCAGCTTGTCGAGTTCTTCGACAATGCGGGGAACGGCGGCTGCGGCTTCTTCGTTGTTGACGGTGACGCGCACCAGCTCCGAGCCGGCGCGAGCGAGAGCGGCGCATTGCTGCACGGTCGAAGGCACATCCGCGGTGTCAGTGTTGGTCATCGATTGCACCACAATCGGCGCATCCGAGCCGACGCGCACGTTGCCGACTATGGCGGTTACAGTTTTTCTACGTAGGATCGTAGCCATGGAAACTCTAGTTTAACACGCAGAAACAGGGCGTTGTTCGGCTCACTCCTTCGCATTATCCAGGTCGCTCATCAGGTCGGAGACACTGTCAAGAGAGGGAAGGCGACCCTTGCGCGCCTCCTGCATTGCCGCGGCGGTTGCTGCGTTGGGAACCTTTACCTCGAAGGGCAGAGCCTTCTCGACTGCCACCCTCGTCAGCAGGACACGAACGGCGTCCGATACGGACAATCCCATGGCGGCCAATGTCTTGGCAGCCTGAGCCTTGATGCGCTTTTCCACCCGAACATGCACCATTTCAGTCGCTGCCATACATCACCTCACTGAGATACATTGTATCTCAGAAAAAGAAAGGGGTCAGCAGGCCCCGTCGCAATCGCCCGGGTTGTGGATTTCTCGCGAGGAATAAATTCTTCGTGCCGCTGGTCGAGCGTGACGGAATCGCCGATCAGCCCGGATTGCCCGTGATTTTTTTTTCGCGCGATCCTCTGGAAAGCCGCGCCCAGCACGGGTTTCGCAAAAGCGGACCTCGCAAAATCTTGTTTTCAAAGAACTTAGATATCAAAATCTTGATAACAGACGACTTAGGGACGCCACTTTCGGCCTCTCCCTACCGTCACGGCCTCGATCATGATCACGCAGTTGTGAATCGCGGCACAAGGCCAGATGTCACAATGAGGCTGTGGAAAACTATGACGCGCGCTTGCAGGGACTATAATGGCGCGATCCCATGGCGCTGACTGCTGGCACGAAAATTGGACCCTATGAAATCATTGCTCCGCTGGGCGCCGGCGGCATGGGTGAAGTGTACCGGGCGCGCGATACCAGGCTCGGCCGCGACGTAGCCATCAAGGTTTTGCCCGCGGCGTTTGCTCGCGACGCGGAGCGCTTACGGCGTTTCGAAACCGAAGCGCGCGCCGTCGCCGCTCTTGACCATCCTAATATTCTTTCCATCCACGATGTTGGCCAGCATGAGGGTGCGCCCTACCTGGTTTCGGAATGCCTCGAAGGCCATTCGCTGCGGCAGGAGTTAAGCAGCGGCGCTCTGCCCCTGCGGCGCGCAGTAGAGTACAGCACGCAAATCGCGCAGGGGCTCGCGGCCGCACACGACAAAGGCATCATTCATCGCGACCTGAAACCAGAAAACATTTTTGTCACGCAGGACGGCCGGGTAAAAATTCTCGACTTCGGTCTGGCAAAGCTTGTAAAGCCGGAAGCTGCTTTGGGCGAGGTGGCAACCCTTGAGGCAGTGCCAACGTCTGCTGGCGCGGTTCTCGGCACGGTTGGCTACATGTCGCCCGAACAAGTGAAGGGCGAGTCTGCCGACGCCCGCTCGGATATTTTTGCGTTGGGCACGATTCTGTACGAAACCCTTTCGGGCCAGCGCGCGTTCCGCCGCGATACGTCTGCTGAGACCATGACCGCGATCCTGAAAGAGGATCCCCCGGAACTGAGCGCGACGGGCAAGCCGATTTCGCCAGCCCTTGACCGGATCGTCCGGCGATGCCTTGAGAAGAAACCGCTGCAGAGATTTCAATCGGCCCGCGATCTGGCTTTCAATCTTGAAGGACTCTCGGGAATTTCTTCGACCAGCGCCGCGACAGCGAGCGCTCCCGCAGCCGGGACCGCAGAGAAACGCCTGCCACGCAAGCGGGTCACACAACTGGCGGCAGGCGTACTCCTGCTTGTGCTCGTTGCCGGTGCGGGCTGGATGTTAGGCCGGCGCGCTGGAACAACTGTTTCGCCGTCTTACCATCAGCTCACGTTCGAGCGCGGCCTGGTCTATGCCGCGCGTTTCGCGCCCGATGGCCGCTCAATTTATTACAGCGCCAGCTGGAATGGCCAGCCTCTCCAGCTTTACTCGACACTGCCCGACAGTCCGGAATCGCGCCCGTTGAACCTGATCAATTCCACATTGTTTGCCGTTTCCTCTTCTGAGATGGCGATCTCGGTTGGCTGCAGGGATCGCTATATCGGGCTCTGCCAGGGCACTTTGGGGTTGGTGCCCATTGCCGGGGGGACGCCGCGGGAGGTTGCTGAGGACGTGCTCGCGGCCGACTGGACCGCCGACGGCAGTGAAATGGCCTTGATCCGGCAGGTGGCAGGAAAGTACCGGGTGGAATTTCCACGCGGAAAAGTGCTGTTCGAGAGTGACCACGCGCTCGGGTATTTACGAATCGCTCCACGCGCCAATGCTATCGCCTTTACAGAATTCTTAGCTGTCGACGGCGATGCGGGCTGGGTGACTGCGGTCGATCGCAACGGAAAGCAATTGCTACACTCGGCGCTATTTATCAGCGTGGAGGGTGTGGGATGGGCTCCGTCAGGCGAAGAAGTGTGGACTGCCGCCACGCAAACTCAGGGATGGGCGGATGCCATCTTTGCGGTTGGGTTCAATGGCAAACAGCGGGTTGTGCTTCGTCTGCCCGGCATCGTTCGTCTCCACGATGTATCGCGGGACGGCCGCGTTCTTCTGTCGAAAGAATCGTGGCGAAGCGCGGTGCAGTTCCGTGGACCGGCCGACGGCAAGGAACGAGATCTCAGTTGGCTCGACTACGCAACCTTAAAGGACCTCTCGGCTGACGGCACCGAGGTCGCATTCGACGATTGGGGATCTGCGGCGGGCAACACCGGCCTGGCGTACTTGCGAAAGACGGATGGATCTGCAGCCCTCAAATTGGGCCAGTGGGGCGAGCCTGTTTTTTCCCCGGACGGAACGCGGGCCTTGGTGTTTGACGGCACCATGTTGGACAAGCTGAATCTTGTTCTATTGCCTACCGGAGTGGGCGAGGCGCAGAGGCTACCGGTCGCTGGAATGAAAGGAATGGGCTCAACGGGATGGATGCCTGATGGGAAAGCAATTTACTTCGCAGGCACAGACGGCCACGGATGGAAAATGTATATCCAGGACCTGGCCAACGGCGCTGTGCGCAGTGTCACGCCCTCGATTTCCTTGAAAACCAATCATGTCGAATGCCATCTTGTATCTGCCGATGGCAAGCTCATGTTTGCCCGGGATGTCAATGGAAAAGGCGAACTCTACCCCATCGCCGGAGGAGAGTCCCGAGCCATTCCCGGTTGGTCGCCTGACGATATCTGGATTAACTGGTCGGCCGATGGTCACTCGGCTTATGTTTATCACGATGAGAAAACCTCAGCGCCGGTGTACCGGCTCGATCTCAACACTGGGAAGCGAGACCAGTTGACCACACTCGCGCCCAGCGATGTTGCCGGTGTGACCACCGTTTACAACGTCCGCATGACGGCCGATGGCAAGTCCTACGCTTATTCCTTCTCTCGCGAATTGTCGGATCTCTTCCAGGTAGAGGGATTGCGCTAAAGCCAGCTGTGGGGAGCAAGCCTCAGCTGCGCAGGATGGTCCGCCGATTGTTACGCCACCTACGGCATCCGGTCCATCAGCCCCGGCAACGTCTTCATCAGATCGTTGTAGATGACCATCACGGCGAACAGCACCAGGAAAACGAACGCCGCCTGGTAGACACGCTCCTTGATGCGCAGACTGACGTCGCGCCGCATGAGACCTTCGATCAGGAGAAACAGGATCACGCCGCCGTCGAGAATCGGAATCGGCAGCAGGTTGATGATGCCGAGGTTCAGGCTGATGCCGGCTGTTAGCTCCAGCAGCGGCGTCCATCCTTTTTGCTGCGCCGCATAGCCTGCATCCTGCGCGATGCCGATCGGGCCGGAAACAGCTTTCAGCGACACTTTCCGCTGCGCAATCTTCTTGGCCAGTTCCAGAATCAGCAGAGAATATTTCTTGTTTTGCTCCAGCGAAAGGCTGAATGCCTGGGCGAACGGCAACCTGGTTACCTTGGTCTCGCTTTTATTGAGGAAGCCCAGCCGGTATCGCTGCTCTTTCGGATCTTCCGTCTTCGCCAGCACCGGGGTGATGTGAAAATTCAGAGTCTGATTGCCGCGAATCACAGTGATGTCGACCGGCTTGTCCTTGGTTTGCTGCAGGCGATCAATCATGGCTTCGATCGAAACCAGCGGCTTGCCATCCAGGGCAACAATTCTGTCGTCTTCCTGCAGTCCGGCCTTGGCAGCGGGCGTGTTCGCCTCGGTTTGGCCCACGATGACAGGATCCTCCGGAAACCATCCCGCAGAACCTACCTCAGATGAAGTCACGGCCTGCGGCACAATGGTTTTCTGGAAGACCTGATCGCCGCGCTTGATGGTCACGGTCAGCGGCTGGTTGGGACTCAGCCACACCCGCGGCTGCAGTTGTTCCCAAGTCGGGTCCTCAATGCCATCGACCTTTATGATGCGGTCGCCCGGCAGCAGCCCAGCTTTATCCGCGGGAGAATCGTGCTTTATTCCCGCGATCACCGCCGGCTTGTCGAGAAATACCGCGTACTCGTAATGCACCATGTAGACGCCGGTGAGCAGAAAGATGGCCAGCAGAATATTCATGGCCGGGCCGGCAATCGCGATCAGGAAGCGGTGCCAGCGGGAGTGGTTCATGAACTCGGCCGGATCGTCCGAGCGCTCGTCCATGGGATTCTCGCCGCTCATCTTCACGTAGCCGCCCAGGGGAATGGCGGCGATGCGGTAGTCGGTGTCGCCCTTGCGGAAGCCAATTAAACGCTTGCCGAAGCCGATGGAGAAAACTTCTACCCTGACGCCCAGCAGCTTGGCCACGGCATAGTGGCCGAACTCGTGGATCAGGATCATGAAGCCCAGCACCACAGCGACGGCAGCAATGGAAATAAAGAAATCAGACATAAAGAAGAAAGTGAACAGCTCCCCCGTTAGATTCAGCTACTACACCACAGATGTTGCCCGCGGCCGAGCGCTCTTTTTAATTCCCACCCGCTCTTGAGCATATCGGCGGGCCTCAGCGTCGGCTTCAAGCACTTTTGCGATCGACTCCAGCTTCCCAGAATCAGATGCGGAAACCGTGTCTTCGATTATTCCTGGGATTTCATCAAAACCAATGTTGCCCTCAAGAAACGCGGCGACCGCAACCTCATCGGCTGCATTCAGCGCAACCGTCTTCGCCCCGCCAGCCTCCACCGCTTCGTAAGCGAGACGCAGACAAGGGAATTTATTCATATCCGGAGGGCAAAAGTCCAGATGCCGCAAGTTACCCACCGGGAACCGCATATCCGATGGAATGCGCTCGGGATATGTTAGGGCATACAGAATCGGCAACCGCATGTCGGTCACCGAAAACTGCGCCAGTATGCTGCCATCCACAAACTCCACCATGGAGTGAATCGTCGATTGCGGATGCACCAGCACTTCCACCTTCGCCGGCGGCATATTGAACAACCGGCACGCTTCGATGACTTCGAAGCCCTTATTCATTAGCGTTGCCGAGTCGATAGTGATGCGTTTGCCCATCTTCCAGGTGGGATGATTCAGCGCCTGCTCCACCGTGATCGAGCCGAACTCCGACCGCGGCGTATTCAGAAACGGCCCGCCCGAGGCCGTCAGCCAGATGCGTTCCACTTCCTCGATCCGCCCGCCGCGCAGGCATTGATGAACCGCGTTGTGCTCGCTGTCGATGGGTAGCAGCGGCTTACCTTGCCGCCGCGCCTCAGCCGTGATCAACTCTCCGGCCGCAACCAGGCATTCCTTATTGGCCACGCCGACAGTCTTCCCCGCCTTCACCGCTTCGTAAGTGGCTTCAAGCCCGGCTACGCCCACGATGGCGCTCACGACGAAGTCCGCCTCAGGATGAGTCGCGACCTTTACGTTGCCGGCTGGGCCATGAACAACTTCGATTGCGCTCATGCCTGCCTGCTTCAGCCGAGCGCGCAGCACATCGGAATCAGTCTCCGCCGCGATCGATATCACGCGAGGCCGCCAGCGCCGTGCCTGCTCAAACGCCGCTTCCAGATTGCTGCCGGCGGCCAGCGCTACAATCTGAAAGCGCTCGGGATAGGATTCAGCCACGCTCAGCGTGCTGCGGCCGATCGATCCGGTGGAACCCGAGATGGCAATGCGTTTCATGCTCATTCGCAAAGGACCTGCGTATCCTTTACTTCGTTAATGCAGCAGCGTGATGGTCGATCCAATCTCGTTGTTCCGCCGTTTCTGGAACAGGTACGCCGCGCGCGGCCGAGACCGAATCGATCGCAGCCCCCGGGCTCATTCCCTTTTTCACAAGCAGACACGCCGCCACCAGCCCGCTGCGCCCGATTCCTTGCCGGCAGTGCACCAGAACATTCTTGCCCGCCGAAAGATCGCGAGTGACGCCTTCCAAAATCTCGGCCAACTTCAATTCCGACTTCGGAATCTGGCGATCAGGAATCGGAAACGCAGTGAAACTCATCCCCTGAGCCCTAACTGCGCCTGCTTCTTCGCCAAGATCCAAGTCTCGTTCCTCAGCGGGCGTCAGCAGCGAAAGGACCGCATCAACATTGGCCCGCTTCCAGCCGGCAATATCGTCCTTCAGCCAGTCTCCGCCGCGCGGACGCGGACCCACCGCCAGCTTCCCCGGCCACGATCCGTTGATCCAATACACTTCCTTCTGCATCTTTACGCTTAGTCCTAATCCTGATTTTTCACGACAACGTCCCGAGAAAGGCCGTCAACATCCAAGCCCCGCTGACGCAAAATGTGAATGCGATGATGTCCATCCAGTATAGTTCCATCCGGCCGCGCTTTCAGGCAGTCTTTCAGTCCCGGTGCTAGCGAGGCTAGCAAGATTTCGTTCGAGAGCCGCTCCATCTTCGCAAGTTTGGCCGCATTCAGGGAATTATCCGGGTGAAGTGACTTGAGGGGAAGATACTTCGGTAATTCTACCATTGGAAAACCACTACTGCATCACGCGCCAAGCCGCATAGTACCACAGCACCGGCGCGGCAAAGAGCAGGGCATCAATGCGATCCAGCAGGCCGCCGTGGCCGGGGAGAATCGTCCCCGAATCCTTCACTCCGGCGCCGCGTTTGATCAAAGATTCCACCAGATCGCCGAGCTGCGCTGCAATGTTCAGCGCAATCGTCAGCAAGATGATTGGCCACAGTTCCGGCTTCTCCAGCCCGAACAGCCCGTCGCGCCGCTCGATTAATCGAACCCTCAGCAGGAATTCACTGATCTGCAAAGCATGACTGAACAGCAGACTCCCCACCAGCAAACTCGCGGCCAGCGAAGCCGCCGCGCCCTCCCACGTTTTCTTCGGACTGATGCGCGGCGCCATCAGGTGCCGCCCCAGCGACCGGCCCACGAAATAAGCGAAAATGTCTCCGGCCCAAACAATGAGAAGAAGATAGATCAGCCAGAACGCTCCCGCCCACTGCTGGCGCAACTGAACCAGCATAGCCATGGGCAAGGCAACGTAGGCAAAAGCGAACGCCGAAGCCGCAGCTGCCGGATACGCCCCGCTCATCTGCGCCCGCCGCATCGCGATGGTCAGAAACACAAACGGAGCCAGCGCCGATGCAAATCCCGCCGCGAGCACGAACTTCAACGAAGAAAGTTGCGGAGTTTCACCGGCCGTGGTCACGGCCAGCAGCAGAAACAGCAGTCCTACGAAGATGTAAGTCGGCAAGCGCAGCGGCTGAACGCCGTAGGATTCCGTCAGCTTCAGAAATTCCTGCACCGTGACCAGTGCCACCGCTGCCGCGAACACGGCCAGCACCGGCACCGGCGCGCGCAGCACCAGCAACATCACAATCGGAATCAGAACGACCGCGGTCGCGATGCGCGTCAGCAAGAAGGTGTTTCACCCTTACAACACTTTGTCATTCCGAATCGGGCTGAAAGCCCGGTGAGGAACCTGCTGTTTAACTTTCGATGCAGAGATGATCCAGAGCCTAGTTGTGAACCTTGGCTGCCTCGGCCTGCGTATGCGCATCCCCGTGATTCAGCCCGCCATAGCGCCGCTCCCGCTTCTGATACTCGGCGATGGCTTCGAGCAGATGCACGCCGCGGAAATCGGGCCACAGCGTAGGCGTCACATAGATCTCAGCATAAGCCAATTGCCATAGCAAAAAATTGCTCAGCCGCATCTCGCCCGAGGTGCGTACAACGAGATCGGGATCGGGCAGATGCCGAGTATAAAGATGCTTGCCGACCAATTCCTCGTCAATCCGCAGATGCTCGAGGCCGCCGTTCTGCGAAGCCGCCTCCACCATGGAGCGGAACGCGTCCACCAGTTCGCTGCGCGCGCTGTAGTTCAGCGCCAGGGTCAGCACCGTGCCGGTATTTTGCGCCGTGCTCGCGTGCGCCCACTCCATGCGCTCCTGCACGTCTCCCGGCAACTGTTGCTGCCGCCCAATATATTCCAGGCGGATATTATTCTCGTTGAGCGTAGGCACTTCCGCCTTGAGATACCGGCTGAGCAGGCCCATCAGGAAGTCGACTTCGCTCGCGGGCCGTTTCTTCCAGTTCTCTTCCGAAAAGGCATAAAGCGTCAGGGCGTGAATGCCGATGCGCGCCGCGGTCTCCACGGTCGAGCGCACCGACGCGACCCCGGCGCGGTGCCCGGCCACGCGCGGCATGTGGCGCCGCCGAGCCCAGCGCCCGTTGCCGTCCATGATAATAGCGATGTGTTTTGGGAGCCGCGCTGGATCGAGATGCCGGTAGACGTCCGTTTCCTTGCGATCCAGCCCGGCGGGAACTTTGTGCTGCAAAGTGATCCCCTTCGGATAGAGGCTAACACGCCGGGGAAGCGGGTTGCAATGACGGGAAGGCCACGACGGAGCAATAAGAACCCACGCTATTTTACTTCGCTTCTTCCGGCACGATCTTCAGCTCCAGCTTCTCCGTCCGCCGCAGCACGGTCAGCGAGCAGCTAACATCCACGCGAACATCAGTAAGCACGCGGTGCAGATCGTCGACGCCTGCAACGGGCTTGCCTTCCAGCGCGACGATGATGTCGCCATCCCGCAAGCCCGCTCGCTTCGCGGGGCTATTCTCCTCCACCGACAAAACCAACGCGCCCGACTCTTTCGCCAGATCGTAGAAGCGCACTACGCGGCGATGCACCGGCACGGTCTGCGCCGAGACTCCGATGTAGCTGCGGCGAATGCGTCCATCGCGCAGCAGGCGGCTGGCTACGAACTTCGCCGTGTTGATGCCGATGGCAAAACAGATTCCCTGCGCCGGCAAGATCGTCGCCGTGTTCACCCCAACTACGCGGCCCGCGGAATCGACCAGCGGCCCGCCAGAGTTTCCTGGGTTGAGCGCGGCATCGGTCTGGATGACATCATCGATCAGCCGCCCGGAATACGAACGCAGCGACCGCCCCAGCGCGCTAACCACGCCTGCGGTTACGGTCGACTGAAACCCATACGGGCTGCCGAGCGCGACCACAAGTTGTCCCACGCGAAGCTGCTGCGAATCGCCGAGAACCGCAGCCGTCAAATCAGGCTCATCGACTCGCGCTTGATCTATGCGGATCACGGCCAAATCGCTCGCCGGATCGTCCCCGATCGCGCTCGCAGGCATACGTCGTCCGTCGGCCAGCGTCACGTCGATGCGGCGCGCATCATGCACGACATGGCTGTTGGTGAGGATCAAGCCGTCGGGAGTGAATACAAAGCCGGAACCACCGCCGCGCCGCTCGCGCTCTTCGCCAGAACGCGTGCGGCCGGCGGATTGATGCACTTCGATGTTCACCAGCGAAGGGCTGACGCGCTCGACCGCGCCGGTGACCGCGCGCGAGTAGGCGTCGAGCAGCTGATCGTCAGCCCCAGCGGAACCCGCGGACGTTTCTCGCGAGGATTCTTCGCGCCATCCATTCGCTTCCGGTTGATTCACAGACGCAGCGTGGGCAGACAAAGCGGAAAAAATGCTTCCAACTTCTTCCATATCCATGCTGGATAGATGTCGGTCGATCTATCCGGGATTCAATGGGCCGTGGGTTGAAAAAAGCCGGGACCCAAAATCGGTCCCGGCATCTAGTTGGCTGGTCGCCCGGATAAAATTGTGCAGAGCAGCCGGGCTTCGCCCTTCGGTCGCTATCGCTCTCTCAGGGCAGGCTCCGGCGGACAGCCGAGGGCGGCTGTCCCCACATAAACCCATTCCACTTACGCTGTTCTTCTCGGCCGCACCGTCAAATCCCGCAACTGGGTGAGGACGCTCGACATCTGCATCCCGTTCAGTTGTGACACGAACGGCAGAATCTCGGCGATGAACTGGTCTTTCATCAGTTCGCTGATCTCGTCCTGGCGGTTCTTTTCTCCGCCACTGAGCAGTTCCGGCACGGTCACCTCCAGGGCTCGCGCCAGCCGTTCCAGGGACGACAGCGTGGGCGTGGCTTTTTCGTTCTCGATCTTGGAAACGTAAGTCCGCGGCACAGACATGCGTCCCGCCAGTTGCCGCTGGCTCAGCCCGCTGCGCAGGCGCAGCGAGCGGATCGACGTTGCCAGGTTCAGGTGCCCGCGGCCGTTGCCAGGCATGGGCATCATCACCGGCGGCGCCAGCACCACCGGCTCAGGCTCGGGTTCCTCGTCCAGGGACGAGTGGCAGCGCCGGCAATTGTTGTTGACCGTACGGAATTGAACCAGCAGGCAGTGATCGCAACGGACGACTTCCCTAGAATCTACCGGGGCAAGAGTCGTGGCCATCGGGTTGTGGGAGTGCCAGAGCCGGCTACTCCTTACAGCTCAACGACGGAACCAGATTAATTGGGGGAGAGGTTCCGACCGCAGGGCTTAATCTGCGGTACAACGCCTGTGGATGTCAAGGTTAAAATGCATAAAGCCGCGAATCTTGCCGGCGAAAACGGAAATGAAGCGGCGAAATCCCGCAGAAAAAGGGGTGAAAGCCTGATTGATCGCGAGACCGCGTGGTGTTTACTAACTGAGTTCCTAACGATATAGCAAACACGTAAGTTGCACAGTCGTTGGATGTACCAGAAATTCAAGATATCCACAGCGTACGAGTCCGTGGCACAAATTAGCACAGGAAGTCGGGTCACGCTCCGGCCCGCTATTGAAGCCAGCCTTCGGACTTCAGCCGTTGCCAAGACGCTTCGATACGCGGCTTTGTAAAAGTCCTACGCTTATGTTCATTCCAAGAATGAACAGCGCTTGTTACGTTGTCCGGCCTTATCCGTCCTTCTGCAACGGAATCGTGCATTACTACCCAATGAACGGTGGACAAAAGTTCCAAACCGTAGGGTGTCTCATACCCCTCAATCAATGACGTGACGCGGTCAAGCCGTTGCTGCGTGTCGGCTTCATTAGCGAGGAAGTTCTCGGCTTCTTTTACGGCATCGGGGTAAAGCTCAAGCGAAACATCGCGGCTCCGGTCGCCATAACCTCTGACGAAATGTCCCTCCATAGCTTGCAAGACGTGATGGAGATTTTCTGCATAGGGTCCATATTGTTGTTTCACAAACTTAAATCGCAACGGTTCTCCGGCCTCTTGCATGAAGTAGGCTAATTTCTGAATTTCCAAAAGGGTCAAGCGGTATTCGGGAAGCACGTAGCGGTTTAGCACCCCCAAGATGACTGCCCGTCCAGGCGTCATGCTTGGCCGCTTCGTGGCAATCTTCATTTCTACCGCCTTCGGAGCACCCTCGGGGTAAAACAACTGCACGTTCACATCGGGTAGTTCGGAGAAGGCTTGCGTAATCAATGGCCGGACGTCCCCCCAATCCAATCCGCCATTGCCACACCCGAGCGGAGGCACGGCAATTGACTTGATGCGTTCCTTCCTAACTACTTCAAGCAGGGCTTTGAGTCCAGACTTGATGTCCTCGATTTTTGACTTCCCCTTCCAATGCCTCTTTGTGGGGAAATTGATTATGATTCGCGGGTTGTTCTCGCGGTGGAAGACAAACATTTTTCCAATCTGAACTTCGCCGTCCTTGCACGCGGCTTCATAGGCGGCGTAGTTGTCGGGGAAGGCCAGCTTGAATTGCAGAGCTATCCCCTTGCCCATTACGCCAACTGTGTTCACCGTGTTTACAAGGGCCTCGGCATCTGTTGCGAGAAGGTCCCCATCTGCGCGGAAGATCATTTCAGTAGTACCAAGCTCCTTTAATTGAAACTGGAATGTTTCTGCCCGCCAAAATTTGGTTCGTCTTTTGCGCGATGGCAGTATTGTATACGCCTATTTCTGAAAACAGCTTCCACGGAAAAAACCTGTGGACCAAAAATTCAGCTTGTCGGCGGCGGCATCTATCCGGGTACTCATCGCTATCAAACCAATACCTGGAACCCATCAAAGGCCAATCGATCTTATCCAGGTCCGCGAAGTCATTAAAAAAATCCGTATAGTCCATGACGGCGTGCCTTCGGTAAAAACCCACTCCAACCCTGCGGCGTCCACCGCTTCGGTGGACGAAACTAAATGAATGACTGGCTCTTGTCCTTGCGTATAACCTACGACGTTACCCTTGTTAATCGTAAAGAGCATTGGTGAGCGCGGCGCGAAATAGAAAGGAACATAATCGGCAACGACACCACCGGGTCCACACGGGACCTTTTTTCTGAACCTCCTGTCCTTGATGTTCTTGTGTCCGATATTCACGGACTGAATATTCTTAGCATCGCGGTCACAGAACAACCCGCCTGCCTTGATGATTCCAGGAAGGTTGTCAACGGGCGTAATGTGATAGACCGGCGGCACGACGGAATCTTAACCTTAAGAAACGATTCCCGCACCCGGTTTTTACCCTTGGATCACCCAAATTAACATAGTTCGCCATTCATTCGCCACACAGTGAAATGCAATGGGTAGCGCAAAATTAGCACAATTAAAGATAAGGTATCTTAGATAACATGCCTGAAATCATAGCGAGAGAGGCTGCATGGAAACTCCTAACTGACTTCACCCAGTCGGAAAGTTTGCGCAAGCACGCGCTGGCGGTCGAGGCCTGCATGCGCGCCTGCGCGCGCAAGTTTGGAACAGGAAACCCGGAGGCGCCGGCACTTGGGCTAACTGAAGAAGACCTGTGGGGCATCGTCGGCCTCGTCCACGACTTCGACTACGAGAAGTATCCCAGCCTCGAAGACCATCCCTACAAGGGCAACGAGATTCTGAAGCAGCGCGGATGGCCTGAGGTGATCACGCGAGCCGTGATGTCGCACGCCGAATACACCGGCGTGACCCGTGACACGCCCATGGAAAAAGCTCTCTTCGCCTGCGACGAGCTTGCCGGATTCATCACCGCCGTGGCCCTGATCAAGCCGGGAAAATCGCTGGCCGAAGTCGACACGAAGTCGGTGAGAAAGCGGATGAAAGACAAAGCCTTCGCCCGCAAAGTGAACCGTGAAGACATCGTCAACGGGGCTGCTGACCTGGGTGTCGATCTCGACGAGCACATCGCCTTTTGCATTGCGGCGATGCAAGGGATCGCCGACAAGTTGGGACTGGATGGCAGCGCGGCGAAGACGGTTGCGCCCACGTCATAGAGAGAAGCTGTGATTGGAAATCCCTTCGCGCCAGCCGCATCACGGAGAGCCGTCGAAAAGATTCAGATGGTTGCGCTCCAGGAAGTCCAGCTTCTCTTGCAAGCCGGGTCTTTGCGCATTGAAATACACCTGGAAATTCGTGAGGCTATTGCATTGCTCAATGTTGTGCCGGGCCAGATAACACTCGCGCCACGCCCGCTTGCCGTTGCTTATGGCTTCTAATCCTCCCGCATCAATTCGGTTCAGGCGGCGGGCGCTCAACAAGGATAAGACCAGCAACACCACAACCGCCGCCGCCCGAAGGCTTCGCTTCGATATCGACAAAGCGAATAGGTAGAGGCCTAAATAGCCGAGAACCACGTACTCCGTGTACCGCGAACTGGATGCCGACTGCACCCCAAGACAGAGGCGCCCGTAAGCGGTGCTCAAGCAGAATATGGCGGAGTATGTTAATAGCGCCTCGATGGCCGCATCTCGTGATGCCGATTCTGATTGCGATATTCCCTTCGCCGCCATCAGCACGCCGGCCAGAATCCACAACAGCACGATCAGGCCGACGATCGCCGCGAGCGTAGGGCTGGGAATTCTGAGGCTGGCAACATGGGCGAACATAAGCGCCACGAATCGGAGATAGTCAGCCGGACTCCGTGGTAGTGGCGAGAAGCACTCCACGGCTGGCTGAAGTCTATAGCGAACGAAGAAGGATGCGAGCGATGCAAGCGAGATCGCCAAGGCTGCGGCGCTCCAGCGACGCTCAGGGGCAGGGCGCTGAAGATGCCTATAGTAGTGCGCGACCAGCAGCGCAGGGGTTAGGAAACCGACGAATACCCCAAAGCCGGTGTAGATGAGACAAAAGTTCGTCAGCAGGATGCAAGTGTACTTCCAGTGGTAGTTGCGGATTTGCCAGCAAAGACAGTAAAGAACGACCAGCAGCAGAGGTAGTGGGCCATGCGCCGGATTGGTCGCGGCCACCAGCGTTTCGTACTGCAGGGATGTAAGAAACAACAAGGGAATGATCACATCGCAGTAGCCGATGCTTCCGTACAGCCGTATTTTCAGAAGCAGCGCCAGCGCCGCCGCCACAAGTATGACCGCTCCGACTGCGAATGCTTCCCGCTGAGAGTTCCAGAGCATGAAGGGGTCGACTAGCCTCTGGAACAACGCACCAAGACCCTGCCGGTGCGGCCCGTTCTGCCAACAGAACATCTCCCACAGCGAGTGATGCTGGAACAACGTGGCGTCATCGAAGTCCCATTGATCCCACGCGAGGATGTTCACGGAGTAGCGCGAGATCAGCAGGAACAGCCGCGCCCCGGCAAAAAGATAAGCACCCAGAACGACGATCCAGGGTAAGCATCGTTTCATGCGTTTTCGTGATTGGCCATCGCGGTCTCAGCCGAGTGCTTGCGCTATCTTCCCGCTGGCGATCAACTCCGCGAGCCGCGCGAAGTCTTTGTACATGACACGGTCTTTCTCCATCGTGGGGCACACCGAGCGGATCGCCGCGTGTGCGGCCTGCCCGCGCTTCGAAGTTTTCAGCGGAACCAGGAAGTCGATGGCCTGCGCCACGGCCATGGCTTCAATGGCGAGCACGTTGCGCGTGTTTTCGACGATGCGTTTCAGCTTGATCGCTGCCGTCATGCCCATGGAGACGTAGTCTTCTTTGTTGCCCGAGGTGGTAATCGAATCGACCGACGCGGGATGCGCCAACCCTTTGTTCTCGCTGACGAGCGCCGCGGCCGTGACCTGCGGCAGCATAAAACCGGAATTCAGTCCCGCCCCGTGCGCCAGAAACGGCGGCAGACCCTCGCTGAGAGCGGGATTCACCAGCCGCTCGATGCGCCGCTCGCTGATGCCGGCGAGAGCGCTCAGCGCAATGCCCAGAAAATCCAGGGCAAACGCGAGCGGCTCGCCGTGAAAGTTTCCTCCCGAGATCACATCGCCTTTGAAATTCTTCGCGTCCGTGATGAAGACCAGAGGATTATCCACTGCAGAATTCGCCTCGGTTTCAAAAACTGCGCGGCAGTGCGCCAGCGTGTCGCGCACCGCGCCGTGCACCTGCGGGATGCAACGCAGCGAGTAAGCGTCCTGCACGCGGCCGCACTTGCGGTGCGATTCGCGAATCTGGCTGCCTTCGAGCATCTTGCGCAGGTTCGCCGCCGTCTTCATCTGTCCGCTGTGCGGGCGCGCTTGGTGGATGCGTTCATCGAAGGCCGCGTCTGTGCCCTTCAGCGCGTCGCAGCAGAGGCCGCCCAGCACGTCGGCGGAATCTACCAGAGTTTCCGCAGCCAGCAGCGCGAGCGTGCCTACGGCCAGCATGCCTTGCGTCCCGTTGATGAGCGAAATGGATTCTTTCGCTTCCAGCACCAGAGGCTTGACCTGCGCTTTCTTCAGCGCGTCGCTGCTAGCGATGCGCGCGCCCCCTGAGTCGATGCATTCGCCTTCGCCGATCAGAGCCAGCGCCAGATGCGCCAGCGGAGCCAGATCGCCGCTCGCACCCACGCTGCCCTGCGATGGCACAAACGGCGTGACTCCGCGATTCAGCATTTCGCAAAGCGTGTCGATCACGACCGCACGCACGCCTGAATATCCCTTGGCAAGCGAATTGGCGCGCAAAAGCATCATGGCGCGCGTCTCCGCTACAGAGAGCGGTTCGCCCACGCCTGCGGCGTGCGAACGCACCAGGTTCACTTGCAGTTCGCGAATCTGGTCGCCGGCAATGCGCACCTCGCTGAGCCTGCCCACGCCGGTGGTGATTGCATAGGCGACTTTGTCGCTGGCCACAATGTCTTCGACCACGGCGCGCGCCCGCTCCACGGCCTCGCGCGCGTCGGCTGACAAAAGCGCCGGACGACGCTCGACAGCAACTTCGCGCACGTCTTCCAGCGTGAGATCGTTTCCGTTCATGTGAAGTGCGTTCAAATCAGTTTCCCGTTTCTGGTTTCCAGTTTCTAGTAAACAGATTAGTGTTTTCCCAGGGCGGCACGGAATGCTTTCATGTACTTTTCGGGCAACTCGGCAATCTTCATCGCGGCATCGGTAACGATGTGCGTCGTCTCGCCCTCGGCCAGCAGCGCGCCGTCTTCCGCCCGCCGCAATTCGTAACCAAAATGGATCACCGATTCGCGCACGTTCAACAGTTGGGTGCGCACCAGCACTTCTTCGTCGTAGCGGACGGGCGCGCGATAGCGGCATTTGGCTTCGGCCACGGCGATAAAGCAGTGGTCCTGGCTCTCCATGTCGCGATAGGAAAAGCCGAGCTGCCTTAACAATTCGACCCGGCCCACTTCAAACCAGATGAAATGGTTGGAGTGGTAGACCACGCCCATTTGATCGGTCTCCGCGTAACGCACGCGCAGGCGAGTCTCATTGACTGCTAAATCAGTGGCTGACTTCACGCTGACTCCTTACGGTTTGCCGCGCCACCGGCTCGCCGCGCGCAACCGGTTTTCCGTCGGCGACATATTCTACGAAAAACGCGGGCAAGCCATCTCCCTTGAACGGAACCGGAGTGTTTTGCAAATGATAATGAAGATGCGGCTCGGAGGAGTTGCCGCTGTTTCCGCACTGCGCCAGCAATTGCCCGCAATGCACGCGGTCGCCGCTGCGGACAACGACTGTGCCGCGCCGAAAGTGCGCGAAGAATGAAAATTCGCTGCAGCCATGGTCAAGGATCACGCAGTTTCCCAGAACCGCCTTCGGATTCATTTCTCCCGGTGTATTATCGGGCAATTCGTTTTCCGCTTTCACCACGCTGCCGTCGGCTGGCGCATAAATCGGCAGCCCAAAACAATAATAGTCCGTATTGTTTTCTCCGGAGCCGCGATACGATTGCCCGGCGCGCCCGCGGGCGAGAATCAGGAAGTCGTAGGCGAAGCGTTGATCGCGGGCGACAACATGTCTGTTCCATGCCGCCGATCGTCCGCCCCAGTACACGTACCATTCTCCGGCGAACGGCAGATGCAGCGCGGTTTGCGGCTGATAGTTCTGAAACTCAGTGGGGGCCGGCCGCCGGGTCAACCCCGCCAGATGCCGCGCCAGAAGGTTACGCCAGCCGGTCTTGGGAAATCTGCGAATCCTCTCGGCCCGCGTCATTTGCCCGTCCACACCGGTTTGCGTTTTTCGAGAAATGACGTAATGCCTTCGCGGAAGTCGGCGGTGCTGCGCACCGCGGCATTCTCCCGCACCGCAGCTTCGATCTGCGTATCCAGTTCGGCGCGGGCATGGTCGTTCAGCAGTTTCTTGGTCGCGCGCAAAGAACCTGTACTGTTCTCCTTCAGCAGTCCTGCCAATTCCCGGGCGCGAGACATAAGATTCTCGGGAGCGACGATTTCGTTGACCAGTCCCATGCGCGCTGCTTCTTCCGTGCCGATGATTCTGCCGGTGAGCAAGAGATCGCGCGCATATTTCTCTCCCGTCTGGCGCAGCAGAAAGGTGGAAACGATGGCGGGCACAAAGCCGATGCGCACTTCGGTGTAGCCGAACTTGGCTTCGGGCACAGCCAGCGTGAAGTCGCACAGCAAAGCGAGTCCCGTGCCACCGGCGATGGCCGGACCATTCACCGCGGCGATCGTGACCTTGGGAAATTCGTAGAGCGAGCGGAACATGCGGACCATCGTCTGCGAATCTTGCAGGTTCTGCTCCGGCGTGCGGCCGATCAGCACTTTCAGATTTTCCAGGTCCATGCCAGCCGAGAAAGCTCTGCCTGCGCCGGTCACGATGAGCACGATGGCGTCGGATTCTTCTACTTCCTTCAGGGCGAGCAGCAGATCATCAATCAGTTCGAAGCTGATGGCGTTGCGCTTGTCGGGACGGTTCAGGGTGATGGTGGCCACGCCGGAGCCGTATGAAAGCTGGATCGTCTTGTAGTTCATAATTTATGAATAGCTATCGTCGTCGATGGCGTTCGTATATCTCGCTCCTATTTCGGCGGTCGCGCGCAGCAAAGCGTCCAACGGTTTGAGTGGAGGCAATTCCGCGCCACGCTGCTTCAAGGCCTCGATCACTTTCTCCGTGGCAATATTTCCGACCAGCGCATCTTGCGCGAAGGGGCATCCGCCCAGGCCGCCTAAGGCTGAATCAAAGCGGCGGCAGCCCGCGTCGTAGGCTGCAAGAATTTTGTCGGCGGCGTGTTCCGGACGGCTGTGCAGGTGAGCGCCGATTTCCAGATAGCCGAATTGTTCGTTGACCGCGCCCAGCAGATCGCTGATCTGTTGCGGCGTAGCCATGCCAACCGTATCGGCGAGCGAAATCATGTGCAGGTTGTCGACCTCCAGCAGCGAGATGGCCTCATTCACTTCCTCCACATTCCACAAATCGCCGTAGGGGTTGCCAAACGCCATCGATATGTAAACCACCACATTGAGCGACGCGTCGTCAGCTCTCTTCTGAATCTTTTCCAGTTCCTCGAGCGCGTCTTCTGCGGACTGATTCTGATTCTTGCGCAGGAATGTCTCCGAGATCGAATACGGAAATCCCAACGTGTTTACCGCCTGCGTTTCGATCGCGCGCTGTGCCCCTTTCTCGTTGACCACGATCCCGATGATCTCCACGTCATCGGGCGGATCAAGTTCCTTCAATACTTCTTCCGAATCTGCCATCTGTGGCACCGCTTTGGGCGACACGAACGAGACTGCATCGATGTGCTTGAACCCCGCGCTGATCAACGCCTGCAGGTAAGCGCGCTTGATGTCAAGCGGAATCTGCCCCTTCAGCCCCTGCCAGGCATCCCGGGGGCATTCGATCAGTTTGACAGCGTCAGACATATTGAATCATTGAGCGATTGAATCATTGACTCATTGCTCAGCCAGACGCTGGGCAGACCGAAAACCCAATGACGCAATGAGTCAATGGGTCAATGATTCAATTCCTACGTTTGCAGCACTCCCACCTTGAACTCCGGCACATCGGGATTCAGGGCCGCGGCTTCCAGGGCCTGCGTGATGGCGTCTCGCGTCTCGACCGGGTCAATGATCTTGTCGATCCATAACCGGGCCGCGCCGTAACGCGGATCGGTCTGCTCGTCGTAGGTGCGCTTCACCGATTCGTACAGCTCTTTCTTAGCTTCGTCGCTGAGTTTTGTGCCGCCGCGTTCCAGTTGCTTCACTTTGACTTCAACCAAAGTTCCTGCCGCCGAATCGCCGCTCATCACCGCGTAGCGCGCCGTCGGCCAGGCAAATACGAACCGCGGATCGAAAGCCTTCCCGCACATCGCATAATGTCCTGCGCCGAACGATCCTCCCACGATCACCGTGATCTTCGGCACCACGGAATTCGACACCGCATTCACCATCTTCGCGCCGGCTTTGATGATGCCGCTCCACTCCGCGTCGCGGCCCACCATGAAGCCATTCACGTCGTGAAAGAAAATTAGCGGGATCAGATTCTGGTTGCAGTCCATGATGAAGCGCGCGGCCTTTTCCGCCGATTCGGTGTAGATCACGCCGCCAAACTCCATTCGCTTGTGGCCTTCGTGATCGGTCTGCTGAACATGCAGTTTCTGGTTGGCGACAATGCCAACGGCGAAACCGCCGATACGCCCGTAGCCGCAGATCAGCGTCTTGCCGTATTCCGGCTTGTACTCGTCGAAGCGGCTGCCATCGAGCACGCGCGCCAGAATTTCTTTCACATCATAGGGGCGCGCCGGCGAAGAATCATAAATGCCGTAAATCTCTTCGGCAGCCAGCGCCGGCTCGACCGGCTTCTTGCGGTCCCACGGAGATTGGCGCCGGTATCCCCATTTCTCGACAATGGAGCGAATGCGCGCGAGGCACGCCGGATCATCCGGCTCGCGGAAATCCACCGTGCCGCTGATGCCCGCATGCATCGCCGCTCCGCCGAGATCTTCCGCCGAAACTTTCTGTCCGATCGCCGCCTGCACCAGCGCAGGCCCGGCCAGAAACAATCCGCTGCCGTCGGTCATCAGAACGTGATCGCACATCACGGGCAGGTATCCGCCGCCGGCCACGCACATGCCCATGATGGCCGCAATCTGCGGAATGCCCAGCGCCGACATGACAGCGTTGTTGCGGAAGACGCGGCCAAAATCGTCGGTGTCGGGGAATACATCTTCCTGCAATGGCAGAAACACGCCCGCCGAATCCACCAGATAAATCGTGGGAATGCG
The DNA here is from genome assembly GCA_963832755.1 of uncultured Acidobacteriaceae bacterium. Taxonomy (GTDB): domain Bacteria; phylum Acidobacteriota; class Terriglobia; order Terriglobales; family Acidobacteriaceae; genus Sulfotelmatobacter. Next base: position 1,297,319 of record CAWHVM010000002.1, read on the forward strand.
GTTTTCGATAGCCATGTTCTGCGCGCGGATCACTTTCTTCGACGTCATCGGGAAAAATGCTCCGGCTTTCACCGTGGCATCGTTCGCAATGATCATCACCATGCGCGTTTGCACCCGCGCCAGGCCCGTAATCACGCCCGCGGCCGGAGCGCCGCCCCAGTCTTCATACATTCCATGAGCCGCGTAAATCCCCAGCTCGAAAAAAGTTCCTGGGTCCGCCAGCAGCTCAATGCGCTCCCGCGCCGTGAGGCGTCCCTTGGCGTGCTGCTTCTCGATAGCCCCGGCGCCGCCGCCCTCGCTGATCTTCTCGCTCTCATTGCGCACCTGAGACATGAGGTCAGCCAGAAAACGCATGTTGGCTTCGTATCGTGCCGAGGTGGGATCGATCTTTGTCGTCAGGACGTTGGATGCCTGAGACGAAGGAGCGGCGGGAGCTTCGCTGCGATCAGCCATGGATATGAACGAAGAACGCGGACTGATTACGGTATACCACTCCCGCGGGGACACGCAACGCAGGGGAACTTAAAGTAGTGTCCTAATAGATTAGGCCACTACCGGAACTTAACCAGCCTGGGTTACTGCAAATGCATGCGTCGCAGCAGATCCTGAAAACGCGGTTCCGACCGGACATTCGTCCACACTGGATCGACTTTCACATAAATGAGCGCAGTGCAATTCCATTTGTAGCAATCCTCGAGCGCGTCCAAAGCCGCCGCGTTCCTGCCCAGCGCCGCATTCGCGTACGCGGCAGCGCAAAAGCCCTGCCGCGAATCGGCGCCGAGCGCGAGTTTGCCCGATGCTGGCTTGGACATCTCTTCCAGCGTTGCCCGCAATCCACTCTGAGCATAAACCCGCTGCAGAGCCTCAGCCGGTCCGGGGAAGCCGGCCAGCCGTTCATTCTCCGCCGTTTCCTTCATCCAAAGGTCGTGTTGACCGGTCTGCCGGTAGTATTGCGACAAGTAAAAGTGAACCGGAACAAAGTTGGGGTTCGCGGCCAGCACCTTCCGGTACGCCTGCAGCGCCAGGTCATAACGGCCGGCCAGGTAATACGCGAAACCAGTGTCCGCGTTGACGATCAGTGAGAGCGGATCCAACACCTGCGCCCGCTGCAATTCCGCGATGGCCTCGTCGTGGCGTCCTTCCGGCCCCAGCAGCAGATTGCCATACCAATGGTGAGCCTGCGCGAAATTAGGATTCAGTTCAATCGCCCGCAGGAACTCCCGCTCCGCGCCCTGCCAATCCCAATCATGCAGAATTTTCACCGCGGCCAGCGACGTATGCGCCTCAGCCAGCGTGTCGTCGAGTTGCAATGCTTTCTCCGCTGCAGTCTTAGCCTCAGTCGTGCCGGCGAGGTCTTCTCCATAGAGTTCAAGCAGCGTATAAGAATCGGCCAGTCCGGAATAAGCCAGCGCGAAACTCGGGTCCTTTTCGATGGCTTGATTGAAGAACTCGACCGCCTGCTTGAATCCTGCTACCGTTCGCTGGTTCCAGGCATAACGGCCGTGCAAATAAAGGTCGAAGGCCTCCGGATTCACGGCGCGCACCCGGCGCAGCCGCCCACTCTCCTCGGCGGTTAGGTTTAGCTTCACCTGGGTGGTAATCGCCTCGGCCACGCGCGCCTGCAGTGAAAGTACATCCTTCAGATCGCCGTCGTAAGCTTCCGCCCAGATGTGGCTATCGGTAGCCGTCCTGATCAACTGCGCCGTGATCCTCACCCGGTTGCCCGACCGCAGCACGGAGCCTTCCACCACCGCGTCCACGCCCAACTCGCGCCCAATCTGCGGCAGCGCAGTGCGCGTCCCTTTGTACTGCATGATCGAAGTCTTGGAAACAACCTTGAGGGCGCGAATCTGCGCCAGATCGGTGATGAGTTCGTCAGTCATGCCGTCGGCGAAATATTCCTGGCTGGCGTCGTTCGACAGATTCTGCAAGGGCAGCACTGCAACCGAGCGAATCGGACCAAGTTGCGCTTCGCCGAACAGTCTCCGCTTCCAGCCCGCGCCCAGCACCAAAGCCACGATGGTGACGACGGCCAGCCCGCCGATCAGCCCCTGCATCCAGCCACGCCGCGCGGCCGAACGTGGCGCAGGGGTTCCGTACCCGTTCGCGCCTCCGCCCGAAACCACAGCATGGGAATTTCCTTCAGAACCGAAGCTGGCCGCGGCCGAGGCCGAGCCGTTGTGACTCCCTAAAGAAGAAGTAGTAGACGATGCTGGCGTGCCGAAACCGGAAGCCCCGTTGCGGCTCTCGCCATTTCCGGCTGGCTCGATCTCCCGAACCCCAGCCACGAACCGGTAGCCGCGCTTGGGGACCGTCTCTATATACTGCGCGCCGTCTTCACCCTCCCGCAGGGCCTTGCGCAGCAAATAGATGACCTGGGTAAGATTATTTTCCTCCACCACCGTGTCACCCCACACGGCTCGCATCAGATCGTCTTTTTCCAACAGGTGGCCGTTCTGCTCGACCAAGGCCAGCAAAGTGTCGAAGGCCCGCGGAGGCAATTCCATCCGCGCTGCCCCATGCCGGAGCAGACGCTCCCCCGGGTCCAGCACAAAAGGCCCGAACTCATATAAGTGCTTGACTGCCTTAGCCATTACCGTCTTGAGAAAACATTCACAAAAAAATGAGCGTCGGTTAACGACTTCCAGGCCAGCCTGCGCCACACTTCCAACCGCAACACACCGTGGAGGCCTGAGAGTTCGTTCGGCCAGAAGTTTATCCGAGTCCGGCGAAGTCTCGGTAGGGCACAAACGTGGTGGTGGGGGCCACCTTTCTCCCAGGCGTCCTTGATGGCTCAGCGCTTCGCAAGCACCGCAATTCTGAGCTTGCCGCTCTTTTTACGGTCGACAACCTCTGGCCGGAGCGGATCAGCAGGGTCACAGGGGAAGGATTCACCGCGTTCCAGCTTGAATCTCGGGCCACGGAGGAGAGGGCAAAACTGCTCCGTGACAGTTGGGGCCAAAGCTGGGACTCCGAATCCTTACCCCAGTGCCGCTGATTGCAGCCGGGCTGCGGCAGAGTTCGTTCCACCAATCGCCCTCAATTAAACCCTTGTCATTCCGAGTCGGGCTGAAAGCCCGGCGAGGAACCTGCTGTCTTTGGGAGGAATTCACAGCCCAATCCTCCGCAAAGCCTCGCACACCGGATCATCCACCACCCCCTCCACCAACCCAATCGCCAACGCCCGCTGCGCGCTAATCTTCTCCGCCGCCACAAACATTTCCAGCGCAGTGCCTTTGCCCACGAGCCGCGGCAACCGCTGCGTCCCTCCCCAGCCCGTGATCAATCCCAAAGCCGCGCCGCGATGTCCAAAAACGGTATGGGGAGAGGCAATCCGCCGATGGCAGGCCAGCGCCAAATCCAGTCCGCCGCCCATGCAGTATCCCGAAATGGCGGCATACACCGGAGCAGGGAACTGTTCTATCGAACGCATCAGCGCCTGCCCCATCCTGGAAAATTCATAGGCCGACGGCCCATCCAGCGCCGAAATCTCCCCCAATTCCGCCCCGGCCGAGAAGAACCGAGCGTTCCCCGTGATCACCAGCGGCCGCGCCTCTGCAACTATTTTCTGCACCACGGCCTGCAGAGCGACCACGCACTCCCGCGACAGCCGGTTCGTCCCATCCTCCGACCGCAACTGCAATACCCGCGCACCGCCGCGTTCATCGAGATGAAAGAAGTCTCCAGACATCGGTAGTCGGAAATAAGCCTCAGTCAGTCTAGGTCCTGGGATCTGGTTCCTGCTGCGGGTGTCTTACCGATCGCGCCGGCAACCCACACAGGCCAACCCGCTATCCGTTTCTTAAGAATCCCGTCCAACTTACAGACCTTTTCATCGATAATATCCCTGGATCACATTCATGAAAACCGCGCGCACCGTCAATTTCCTGACGCATACACCTGTCTTCGCCGTAATCCTGCTTCCGCTGCTCGCCGCCCGTGCCGCAGCCCCGGCAAAAAACGATCCCACCGCCATGCCCACGGGCCCAGCCGTCAATCTTTCCTACATAGACCGCTCCGTACGCCCCGGCGACGACTTCTACGAATACGCTTGTGGAGAGTGGATCAAGCACACTGAAATCCCAGCCGACCGCGCCGGAACTTCGCCCGCTCTGCCCCTCGTGGATGAAACTGACAAGCGGGTTGCCGACCTGATTACCCAGGCCGCCAAAGCCCCTGCGGACGACAAATCGCGCAAGATCGCCGATCTCTACAACTCCTTCATGGATGAAGCCGGCATCGAGCGCAAGGGTCTGAAGCCACTCCAGCCGCACCTGGACGCCATCGCAGCCATCCGCAACAGGCGCGAACTGGCGCGCGCGCTCGGCGAAACTCTGCGCGCTGATGTCGACGCCCTCAACAACACCAACTTCCACACTCCCAACCTCTTCGGACTTTGGGTTGCCCCGGACTTCAACGATGTGGACCATTACACCGCGTATCTTCTGCAAGGCGGCCTGAGTCTGCCCGACCGCGAGTACTACCTTTCCACCAGCGACGCCATGCGCGAGATACGCGCCAAGTATCAAACCCACGTCGCGGCCATGCTCAGGCTCGCGGGATTCAACGATGCCGAGGCTCGCGCCACCCGCATCATCGCGCTGGAGCATGCCCTCGCCGAAACACACATCAGCCTGGCGGAAAACGATGACATCCACAAGGCCAACAACCCGTGGACACCCCGCGACTTCGCCGCCAAAGCTCCCGGCCTCGACTGGGCTCAGTACTTCAGCGGCGCCGGCCTCACCAAACGGAAGAGTTTTATCGTCTGGCAGCCCACGGCTTTCACCGGAGAATCGGCGCTAGTCGCCTCCACTCCACTCGATACCTGGAAGGACTGGCTGGCTTACCATCTCATCGAAGCCCACGCCTTCGCATTGCCCAAGGCATTCGCCGACGAAAATTTCGCCTTCTTCGGAAAAGTCCTCTCCGGCACGCCCCAGCAGCGTGAGCGCTGGAAGCGCGGCGTGGGCGTGGTCAACGCTTTTCTGGGAGACGACGTGGGGCAACTCTACGCGCAGCGCTACTTTCCGCCTTCGGCCAAAGCGCAGGTCGAAGCCATGGTGGTCAACATCAAAGCCGCTTTCCGCAAGCGGATCGACGCGCTGACCTGGATGAATCCGGTCACCAAGGCCGAGGCCCAAGCCAAGCTCGACACCCTTTACGTAGGCGTCGGCTACGGCGAGAGCTGGCACGACTACTCGAACTTCCAGGTGAACGCCGACGACTTTTTCGGCAACGTCTGGCGCGGCCGCCTTGCCGCCTACCAGCGGCAACTGGCCCGCCTGGGCGCGCCCATTGACCGCAAGGAGTGGTCCATGACGCCGCAGACCATCAACGCCGTGAACCTGCCCCTGCAAAACGCCTTGAACTTTCCCGCCGGCATTCTCCAGCCGCCATTTTTCGATCCCAATGCTCCGGCCGCCGCCAACTACGGTTCCATCGGAGCCATCATCGGCCACGAGATCAGCCACACCTTCGACAACGAAGGCAGCGCCTTCGATTCCAAAGGCCGGGTCCGCAACTGGTGGACGCCCGACGACCTCGCCCATTTTGAAGCGGCCACGGCAAAATTGGCCGCCCTATATGACACCTACAAACCTTTCCCTGACCTTGCCCTGAATGGCAAGCAGACGCTGGGCGAAAACATCGCCGACCTGGGCGGACTCGCCGCCTCCTACGACGCATGGCAGGCCTCGCTCGCCGGTATTCCGGCGTCCGTGCACGAGGGCCTGACTGGCGGCCAGCAATTCTTCCTCGCCTTCGCGCAGGCTTGGGCCGTGAAGGCGCGCGACGCCGCACTCCGCCAGCAGGTGCTCACCGACGGCCACTCCCCCGGCCCATACCGCGCCCTCGAGGTCCGCAACCTGGACGCCTGGTACGCCGCCTTCAACGTGCAGCCCGGAGAGAAATTGTACCTGGCACCCGCAGACCGCGTCCGCATCTGGTGAAACGCGCTAGCGACCCCAGAGGGCGGCTGGCCCACTTTCGCATTACCACGGCCGAGGCTGCCCCACTCGTCGCGGTTTTCGACGAGTGGGTACCACGGACTCCGACGCTTGGAGGCAGCGGCTGTCGCTAGTTCACGACATTGATCGGGTGGCCCTCAAGAAATGCGCGCAAGTTCGCAGCCGCTGATTCAATCAAACGCGTGCGCGCTTCTTTCGTCGCCCAGGCAATGTGGGGCGTGACAATACAGTGCTCCGAATGTAGCAGAGGATTATTAAGCAGCGGCGGCTCGCTGGAAAGCACATCTACAGCCGCGCCTGCCAGGCGTCCTTGGTTGAGCGCGTCCGCGAGATCCTGCTCGACCACGAGTGGCCCGCGCGAGGTGTTGATGAGAAATGCGCCGGCCTTCATCCTGGACAACGACGCGGCATTGATCATTCCGCGAGTTTCCGGCAACAGCGGACAGTGTAAACTCACCACATCGGCGGCCGACATCAGTTCATCCAAATCGCACCAACGGAAGTCCGGCCAGTTAGGGGCGTCTCTTTTGTCGGCATTGGCGGCGATCACTCGCATTCCCATGGCCACTGCGATCTCGCCCACGTGGCGGCCAATCCGGCCGAAGCCTACGATGCCCATGGTCTTGTCCTGCAACTCGATCAAGGGCGTTTCCCAGAAGCTAAAATCCGGGCATCGCGACCATTCTCCCGCGTGCGTCGCCGCGTTATGAAGCGCGACGTGATGACAGAGTTCCAGCAGGAGCGCAAAAACCAGCTGGGCCACCGATGCGGTTGCATAAGTCGGCACGTTGGTGACGATCAGGTTAAGCTCGCGCGCAGCCTTGAGATCGATCTCGTCGTAACCGGTGAATATGGCGCCCACGTAACGGAGCTGCTTAAGTTGCATCAGGGTTTGCGCCGACAGAGGTGCTCTGGTGGTCAGCAGTGCCTCCGCCTCTCTCGCCCGAGGCACGATTAAATTTTCGGGAGTCCGGTCAAAGATTTCTAAGCTGCCCAAGTTCCGCAGAGCGTCCCAGCTGAGGTCGCCTGGGTTTATTGCGTGGCCGTCAAGAATGACAATCTTCATGAATAACACACTCCTCGAGGGGGACTGGTCCCCACGTAGCACCTCGAACGATTAGATCAGCCGATCGTCAGCCCAGCCTCACAAAACTTTCACGCGTTCACCCGCCCCTGAAACCGGACGTCGGGAGAAGACGCAGACTGGGCCATCGCATCCCAGCACCAGTAGGGGCGGCACATGATAGCCCCGGACGTAAGTCCGGGGTAAGTCGAACAAAGGGAGACCGAGCCACGAAGGGACGGCGCCAGCGGCCGGTAACCGGATCCCTGGCAAATGGCGCAAAAATGGGCCGCCCGCCGTCCTTGGTCGGCAAGCACACAGCCTGGGTTATTCTGTGAGAATATAACTCGCATATGATTGATCTGTTCTCCGGGGGCTGGCCCACACGCCATCCCGACTGAGGCTGCCCCACTCGTCGCGGTTTTCGACGAGTGGGTACCACGGACTCCGACGCCTTAGCGCTGCCTAGCTTGCCCCCAACAATTTCCACAGGCCCATTGTGACATCTGACCTTGTCCACAGCCCACCACTTGCGCAATCATGGTCGAGGCCGTGACGGTCCGTGACGGTTGGCAGAAGCCAATTCGTCGCGCCCCGAAGTCGTTAATTTGAAAGAACTTAGCACCTAAGCTCTTTGACATCAAGATCTTGCGAGGAATTTCACGCTAACCCAATGATTCCAGATATTTTGCAAAAAGGGGGGAGGGGGGATACCCCAGAAAGAAAGGCGAAGCGCACGTAAAGCAGCCCGCCAACCAACCATCCCGCATAAATTTATTTTCGCTGAGGAATTCACAGGTAAGCCGGAAGCCCGGAGCCGGAAGCCTAATCAGCGGGAACGCCCGCGCCCTTCACCTTGGCGCGGATAAATTTCACGATGTCGTCCATGGCCGTTCCCGGTTGAAAGATCGCAGCCACGCCAAGCTTCTTGAGAGCGTCAATGTCCTGATCGGGAATGATTCCGCCGACGAGCACCAGAACGTCATCCATCTTGTTCTGCTTAAGCAGATCCATCACGCGCGGCACGATGGCGTTGTGCGCGCCGGAAAGAATCGAGAGGCCGATCACCTGCACATCTTCCTGCAGCGCCGCGCTGACCACCATCTCGGGAGTCTGCCGCAGCCCGGTGTAAATCACTTCCATGCCGGCATCGCGCAAGGCGCGCGCAATCACCTTGGCGCCGCGGTCATGCCCGTCGAGGCCCGGTTTCGCCACCAGCACGCGAATTTTGAGATCAGCCATTGCATTCATTTAACCACAGAACGCGCGCAAGGTTTCAAAGTTTCAGGGGTTTCAAGGCTGCAATGTTAGCGCGCTTGCGTCTAGAGCGTTTTGGTGTCGAGGCTTTGCCACAAATACCAGCAGGCCACGCTGCGGAAAGGTTCCCAGCGCTTGGCGATTTTCTCCATCTGCTCAGGCGTTGGCAGTTTGACCTTGCGCTTGCGGCCTTTTTTTGCAGCGGAGGGTTTCTTCGCACCCTGCACTCGCTGCATCTCGAGATAGTGTTTGTACATGGCCATGCGAACGCCGAAATCGCCGGTTGGCAGAACGTTCTCGCGTTTCAGCGTGAACATCAGAAACATCTGCGCAGTCCACACGCCGATGCCGTTTACCTGCGTCAGATGCTCCACTACTTCCGCATCCGGCAACTCGGGCAGGCGCGCGAAATCCAGCAGTCCGCTCGAGGTTTTTACCGCCAGGTCTTTCAAGTACGCAGATTTTTGTTTCGACAGTCCTGCGCCGCGCATCTGCTCATCACTCAGCTTGAGGATGCCCTCCGGCGTAAGCGGCTCGCCGGTCAGCGCGGCGAAGCGTTTGAAAATGGTTTCTGCCGCTTTGCCGTTCAGTTGCTGGTAGACGATCGCCTCGGCCAGGCTGTGAAACTGCGGCGGCGAAAACTGCATACGGCACGGCCCGATGCGTTCGATGATCGCCCGCATTACGGGATCGGATTTCTTGAGATGGGTGACCGCTCTTCGCATGGCTTATATCTTTATCACAGAATCGCACCGTAGGCGAAGAAAAAACGAATTCACCTTGTCATGGCCGCGGCCAGCCCCGCCAGCCCTCCGCCGAGTACCACCCACGCCGGATTGATCTTCCACCTCCACAGCACCGCCAGCGCCGCTAGAGCGATGGTCCACATCGGCCATCCCCGCAAGGCGTCGCCGGCCAGCCTCACCGTCACGCCCGCCATCAGCGCTACTGCGCATACGTTCACGGAATCCAGGAATGCCGCCATCCACGCGGATCGGCGAAGTCTGGGCAGGATCGGCCCCAGCGCCGCCACGTAAACAAACGACGGCAGAAAGATCGCAACGGTCGCGACCGCGGCACCCCACGCGCCGCCGAGAAGATATCCGATGAAGGTGGCCGTCGAAAGCACTGGGCCAGGGGTGAATTGGCCGATCGCGATGGCATCGAGCAACTGCGGTTGCGTCAGCCAATGATGGTCGCGGACCAATCCCTGCTCGATGAACGCGAACAGCACATATCCGCCACCATAGAGCGCTGCTCCCACCTTGAAGAAGAACCAGCCCAGACGCGCCAGCGGGACTCGCTTGGTTGCGGCCATGCCAGCGATCGCTGTGATTACACCGGTCAGGAGTCTTGGAAGGATACTGGGCAGAAGAAATGACTTCTTTAAGAGAATCAGTCCGGCAGAGAGCCCGGTTGCATTGGATGAAGTCGTGTGTCGCAGCGCGTGCGCCTGCTTGGCGACCATGCCAATCAGGCCACCGCCAAACAGAATCATCAGCGGACTCAACCGCGCCAGAAACGCAGCCAGCGCCAATGCTCCCAACACTCCTAGCCACACATTATGAACTGCGACTTTTCCCAGACGCCATACGGCGATCAGAATCACCGCGATCACCGCCGGCTTCACCCCAGCCAGCAGCGACTCAGCAACAGGCAACGTGCCGAAACGAACGTAGGCCCATGCTACGGCCGATGTGACCAGCGCCGCCGGGACAATAAAGCTCGCGCCCGCGACCGCAAGCCCTGCCCATCCGGCGTGCGCGAACCCGACGTTGATCGCCATCTCGGTGGAGTTTGGTCCGGGGATGAGGTTGGTCAGACCCAGCATGTCGAGAAATTGCTGGCGCGTGACCCACTGCCGCTTGTGAACGACTTCATCTTGCATCAACGCGATATGCGCTGCTGGACCGCCGAAGCTGATGGCTCCCAGCTTTAGGAAGAGCATGGCCAAAGCGGGCAGGCGCTCGCTAAACGGGGTTTGGATTCGCGTGGAGGCAGCAGTTGGGTCGGGCTGAGTCAAGCAGAGATTGTAACGCGGTCTTTCTTAGTCGTCTCAGCTCTGGCGCAGAAGCTTCGGGAGTGGGTTCCGGGCTTTGGCGCTTCCTTGCGGAAGTTGGAACCCAATCGGCGCGCGGCGTTTCTTCCTGGGTATCATCAGTCTTTTGATGGTTGCGAACAGATTCACAATTGCGGAATCGTGGGTGTCTAAGCGAGTCTCCAGTTCGTCAATCTTTCCTGCGAGACGACGGTTGGTGGCCAGCATCTCGCGCAAGCGCACAAAGGCGCGCACCACAAAAACACTCATCTGGACGGCGCGCTCGGAATTGAGCACGGTCGCGGCCATGATGGCTCCGTGTTCGGTGAACGCATAGGGGGAGTAGCGGCGACCACCGTGCGAGTCTCTTGAGGTCACAATTTGTGACCTCAAGATTACGTGCTCTTTGGTTGTGAGCTGAAAGACGAAATCCCCAGGGAAGCGTTCCCGGTTGCGCTTGACCTGCTGATTGAGAACTTTCACCGGCACGCCGTAAAGCTCGGCAAGATCGGCGTCGAGGATCACCCGCTGATGGCGAAGGAACAGAATACGCGATTCCACGGCAAAAGCTGACGTGCCATGCCGTTTCGGCATCCTAAGCAGCCTTGCGCTTTTTGGTGTTTTCATTTTGAGATCACAATCCGTGACCTCAATCATAGTCCGAGGAGGGTGTAATACTTTGGCCGACGACTAAGCAGGTAGTGGGCTACTTTCATTTTGAGACGGCTGGCAAACGTAGCCCACTACCACTAAGCAAATCTCGTTCGCTTCCCATTTTGGTCTGATTGGGCTTCGCCAATTTTCCCGCCTACGTGACGCTTACTTCCGTATAAGTTCCATACACATCGCGCAGCGCTTCGCAAATCTCGCCCACTGTTGCGTAGGCGCGTACTGCGTCCACGATGTAAGGCATGGTGTTGGCGGAAGACACATTTCCATTCGTACCTGCCCTCGGGTCCTGGCCGGCGGCCATCTTCAGGGCATCGAGTGCGCACCTGACGGCATCGTTCGATCGCCGCGCGCGCAGCGCTTTCAGCTTGACCGACTGCTGCCGGGCGACGGTTTCGTCAATGTAAAGAATATGAGGCGGCTGTTCCTCGATCACGAACTCGTTCACGCCGACAATGATTTTCTCTTTGGCCTCCGCGGCACGCTGATACTGATAGGAAGCCTCGGCAATTTCTTTCTGCGGATAGCCGCGCTCGATGGCCTTCACCATGCCCCCCATCGCGTCGAGCTTGCGGAAGTAATCGAATGCACCTTTCTCCATTTCGAGCGTCAGGTTTTCCACGAAATACGACCCGCCGAGCGGATCGACCGTCTGTGCCACTCCCGATTCATAAGCGATGATCTGCTGCGTGCGCAGCGCAATGCGGGCGGCTTCTTCGGTGGGCAGCGCCAACGCCTCGTCGTAGGAATCGCAATGGAGAGACTGCGTGCCGCCGAGCACCGCGGCTAACGCCTGCAGGGCAACGCGCGCAATGTTGTTCATCGGTTGCTGCGCAGGCAGCGAGACTCCTGCCGTCTGCGTGTGAAAACGCATCAGCCAGGTGCGCTGGTTCTTTGCCCCGAAGCGCTCTTGCATCACTGCGCCCCAAATCTTGCGGGCAGCGCGGTACTTGGCGATTTCTTCGAAGAAGTCGTTGTGCGCGTTGAAGAAGAAGCTGAGGCGGGGACCGAAATCGTCTACATCGAGCCCGCGCCGCCGCGCCCACTCGACGTACTCGATGCCGTCGTACAGAGTGAAGGCCAGCTCCTGTAAGGCAGTCGAACCGGCTTCGCGAATGTGATATCCACTGATCGAAATGGTGTTGAAACGCGGGGTGAATTTCGATCCGAACTCGAAGGTGTCGATCACTAGACGCATCGACGGCGCCGGCGGATAGATATATTCCTTCTGCGCGATATATTCCTTGAGAATGTCGTTCTGAATCGTGCCGGAAATCTTTTTCCAGTCTGCGCCTTGCTTCTCTGCGACCACCAGATACATGGCCCACAGTACGGAAGCAGGCGAGTTGATGGTCATCGAGACTGTCGTTTTCTCGAGGTCGATGCCGCCGAAAAGGATTTCCATGTCTTCGAGCGAATCGATCGCAACGCCGCATTTGCCCACTTCGCCTTCGCTGGCCGGGTGGTCGGAGTCGTAGCCCATCAGCGTGGGCAAGTCGAATGCAACAGAAAGGCCGCCGCCGCCATGTTCGAGCAAATACTTATAGCGCTGGTTGGTTTCTTCGGGTGAGGCAAAGCCGGAGAACTGCCGCATGGTGTAGAGCTTGCCGCGGTATCCGGTAGCGTGAATGCCGCGGGTGAACGGGGGCGCGCCGGGATAGCCGAGATACTTTTCTTCGCTCCAGTCCGCTGGGAGATCGGCCTGGGTGTAGAGGCGGCGAACGGGAACGCCGGAAATTGTCGTGAAGCGGGCGTCCCCCTGCTCGTCGAGATTTACGCCGGTGGGCGCGCCAATCGGCCGCTCGGGCGATTTTTCGAGCGTTGGTGCGAGTGTGGTCTCGACCCACTGCTTCTCGACAGCGGAGGGATGGCGGTTTTCAAAAACTTCGGCGATGGGACTTTCGGCAACTTGCGGCTTGGACGGTTTTTTCTCCGGCATGAATACCCCAGTATTCCATTCTGATGATAGGGTAGCGCACGCCAACGGGCAAGGCGCACGCAGTGGGGTCGGAACGGCCGCCCGGTCAATCGGTCGCCCAAGTTCGGAGGCGCAGCAAACGTCACGCCTCGGCGCTATGGTTTAATTTCTGGCGGCCTCGTGCCAATCTTCTGCATCAGTTCCGGCGACCATAACGCCAGCTTTTCCTTGCCGCTTGCGTTCATTTCTGTTGCGGCGCGGTCGTAGCTCGCCAGCAGTTCGCGCGGGTCGAGCATGCACTCAATCAGCCGCTTCCGCCCGTAACGCTTCTCGACGATGACCGCCATTTTGTATCCCACCGTATACCACGGGCCTTGCGCGCCGAAGAATGTATAGGCTTTCTCGTCGATCTTGTCCTTGCCCACCAGCCTTTGGTCGATGACGTCTAGAAAAAATTTCTGCCGCGAGACCAGATCCTGGTTAAAGTTCGCCATATCGTGCTCCCAGCGAGCGTGTTCCTTCGGAGAACTCGTCGCCTGCGGATCGATGTCCGGCCCGCCCGCGGCTGCCAGCATGGCAAACCCCTCGCCGAACGCGCCCATCCATTCGACCGCTGGTCTCACGTTCGGCGGAAGGTCTTTCTGTCTTTCCTCGGCAAGCGACCTGACGCTGGAATAACCGATGTGATGCAACTCGTGCGCCACGGTGTTCTCAAAACTCGCCGCCGATTCTTCGGGATCGAGGTAGAGGAAAATCGTCGGATCAGTGGCCGTTTCCGAACACGAAACTGTTAGTCATCGGTTTGACCACCGGGAAAACTTTCGCCCTGATGTGGGCCTGTTCCGGTAGATAAGCGAGCACGCGCCGCGCCGAGGCGGTCAGATCGGCCCGCCGCCAGGTATCGAGCGTGTGCCGCAACACGGTGGCCCTCGCCGCCAATTCCGGCGACAGCACAAATTTCCCGAAGTCGTCGTCAGTGAAGTCGCGATGCAAGCCAGCCTCGCGCTTCTTCAGGCGGATGTAAGGTTCGGTGGCGAAGGGGTGTTGCCAGTCTGGGTTAGTGACGGTTTTCCACTTAGCCCGCTTGTCGAGGATTGCTAGCACGGCGTCGGCTTCGTCTGTGTTGAGCTTGAGTTGAATGCTGCCGGGTGCGGGTTGTGCGTCTTGCGCGGAGACTGAAATGAGGGTTGAGAGCAAGAAGAACGGAATCAGACTATGCAATCGCGAGGCGAACATATACCCTCCGCCTGTTGGACGCGGTCCACGACAACACCGTGAGCCGCCATCCCCGAGAAAAGCTCGGTGAATAAGTTTGAAATTGGCAGAGACGTTGTTTGCAGAGTCGCCTGCGATCATTGCGGCGGCTTGCGGCTCAGTTCCCATGCCTTAGAGTATTTCCAGGAGACATATCCGGCGTGGTAGAGATGCAGCAGCAGGCCCTCGCGGCCGTCAAGGAATCCGAGGCGGATGAAGTAGTTGTAGATGAACGTTGCCAGGGGGCGTTGCACAATGTCGATCACTCTGAAGCCGCAACGTCCTTCGGCAACCGCCATCTTCGCGCCCAGAGACGAGTAATGGTTCATGTGTTCGATGTAATCTGAGAGCGTGGGATAGGAGTGGTGAATAATGTCAAACCGCCCCCCCAAGTCGTAGTGCAAGGTGGCGTCGTAGGCGTGCTGACCCGGGTGCAGCTTCACATCTTCGTGTACGGCCCGGTCCTCGAAGCGACCACTGCCGCGCTTAAACATGCGCAGTTTTTCGTCGGGATAGAAGCCCCCGTGGCGCATCCATCGTCCCAGAAAGTAGTTTCGGCGGGAAAACCAGAATCCCGCGCAATGGCTTAAGACGTCGTCTGAGTCCGAGAGCACCAAACGTATGAACTCCCGCGCGGCGTCTCCGAGTTCCTCATCGGCGTCCAAACTGAGAATCCAATCGCCGGTTGCTTTATCGATCGCGGAATTCTTCTGTGCGGCGTAGCCTTTCCATTCCTCAACGAAGACTTTCGCGCCGAACGACCTGGCAATCTCGAGAGTGCGATCAGTCGAGCCCGAGTCGGTGACGATGATTTCTCCTTTGCCGTCGCCGACCAGCGGCTTCACACTGTTGAGCGTGCGGCCCAGGTTAGCTGCCTCGTTATGCGTGATGATGGCGACGGATAGCTTCACGGAGGGAAGGATACAACGGTAGGTTGCAGAGTGGGAACTGGCAGGGAGGTGTCCGCCGGGGCACCCGGTTCCCGAAGGGAGGGTTAGAGGAATTGACTCTCTACAAATGAGGATTCAACTTTCTAAGAACTTTCGCTGGCAACGTCTCTGGCTGTCATTGCGACTGCTTACGACCCAGTTCCCACGCTTTGGCGTATTTCCACGAGACGTAGCTGGCGTGGTAGAGATGCAGCAGCAGGCCTTCGCGGCCGTCGAGGAAGCCGAGGCGGATGAAGTAGTTGTAGACGAACGTGGCCATGGGGCGCAGAACGATGTTGGTGAAGCTGAAGCTGCGATGTCCTTTGGCGAACGCCAACTGCGCGCCCAGGCAGGAATAGCGATTCATGCGGCCGAGGTAAAGGGTCAGGTTGGGATAGGTGTAGTGCACCAGCGCGTTCTTGAACTGGCGTGTCGCCTGCGGCGCTTCTGATTTGAGTTCGCAGCGGTCGTGGGGATCGTGGCCGGTTACGAATCCGTGGCCGCGGCGGAACAGTCGCAGCTTGGGATCGGGGTAGAAACCGCCGTAGCGCATCCAGCGGCCCAGAAACAAATTCTGGCGCGGGAGCCAATAGCCACTCGCCGCATGCGGATCGGCGATCTCTTCCCGGATCTCCTCCGCCAACCCCGGACTGACTTCTTCGTCGGCGTCGAGCAACAGAACCCAATCCTTGGTGCAAAGATCGATGGCGTACTGCTTTTGTGCAACGTAACCGCGCCATGGTTCGACGATGACTCGCGCTCCCTGGGTCCGCGCGATTTCGCAGGTGCGATCCTTCGAGCCGGAATCGACCAGCACGATTTCATCGGCCCAGGCGACGCTGGCCAGGGTGCGGCCGATGTTTGCTTCTTCATCCATCGCCACGATGGCTACGGAAACGGTCATGGTGAAATTGGTGATTGCTGATTGCAAATCAAAGTCAATAAGCTTTTCAATCATCGATCATCAATTAACAATCATCAATTAACTCTTCCGCCACTTGAGGCGCGGCTGCGCACCTCGCACAACAAAAATACCAACAGAATAATCAGCTCAGGTTCGAGGGGATGGCGGTAGCGGGCATGCGGGTACACGAAATAATAGACCGTGGGATACGTCAGGATGAGTCCCGCGAAAAGCCACGCCCCCGGCCGCTTCTGCCGCAGGGCACGGACCAATCCCCAGATCGCGAGCACCGAAGATGCCAGGAACAGGGAACTGCGAAAGTCCCAAGGAGCTGTGCTGTCCGTGGGTCGGGGCACGCCGTTCCAGTAATAGAAAAAACGCTTCACGCTGATGATTGCGAATCGACGTGGATGCGCGCGAATCCACTCGAATGCCAGCCGCCTGCAATCGGCCTCATAGGCAATTTCGCCGAGACGCTCGAACTTCTCCAGCTCGAGTTTGTTGAGATTTGGCTGCAGGGTTGCGATCGACATGCCGTCGGCCAGCTTGTTGTTGCCGAGACGGAATTGCAGTCCGAAATCGTCGCGGATAAAAACGAAGCGGCCGAACGCCTCGTAGTTGCGCACCAGCCAGGGCGAGAGAACCAGAAAGAATACGAACGAGGAAAGCGCGACGCCGGCCAGCGACGGCAGACCGCCCCGGTATCTCTGCCGCCACACCCACAGCCCGCAGAATGGCAGAAAGGCGAGCATCGTGGCATTGGCCAGTGCTCCCGCGCCAAACAATGCGCCGAACAGAATCCATCCCCGCCAACCTGGCCACCGGTCTTTCTCCGGCGCGGTCAGCTCCAGCGCGACCAGAAAGATCAATGCCAGCACAAGCGGAGTGAAAGTCGTATCCCATATCCAGTGAATCGACCAGTACCAGACATAGGGATTCAGCGCCCAGGCTCGCGCCGACCAGATGGCGACGCGCGGGCCGAAAGTTTTGTGCGCGATCAGATAAACCGGAATTGTGGTGAGCGCGGCGAAGACGCAGTTGATCGAGAGCAGCACCCACGCCGAAGCGTAAGTGTAGATGCCGAAAATTTTGAAGACTGCGCCGATCAGGTAGGGATACAGTGGAGGCTCCCAGGCGCTGGGTCCGGTGTTTCCTCCGTAGGGATTGCTGAAGCCCTGGCCCAGTGCGATCGAGCGGCCCACACGGCCCATCTCAAAGCCGAAGCCGAAGTTGTCGTCTCCGGGGCGGGTGTGGTACTGGCGGAAAACTCCGATCAACGCCACCTGCATAACCAACGACAGCAACACCATCCACCACACAGATCGCGGGATGGCAGGAAAGTTCGGTCGTCGCATCACGGGGGAGTTTATCAGGTCTTAATCGGCCCAAGGCGAAGTGACCAAGTTGCGTTAATCAACTCCGTGTTCATTCATTTCGGCTTGTTGGCGGGCGTTGGCGGCTTGGCGACAGGCGCTATCTGAACCTGAACGGCGTGAGTGTTATCGGATTTCGCCGTATCGACGGAGACTACTTCGAAATCTCCGTTGGCGTCGCGTAGTTGAATGGTTTCGGTCGCTTGGGCGCCGGCGGAGCCGGGGCGCACCGTGTCGGTAGTTACGATGCTCACTCGCAGACCAGCGTCGGGATCGCCAGGGTCAGCTTTCTCCACCTGCCTTGCAGTGGTTTGCTGCCCGGTCGGGCTGGTGGTTTGGGCGATGGTTGCGCGTTCAACAAGATGCAGGCTGCCGTCTTGTGCCGCACCCGGAACATTGACGGAATAAGTATCCGTCGTGTTGTGCTTCTCGCCCTGAGCGTTTTCGGATTCCTTGCTCACGGTGCGAGAGATTTCGCCCAGTTTACCTTCCGCGTCGGGGCGCGAAACCCGCTCCTCTGTGGTGCGCTCGTTGCCTTCTTGCCGGGTTGTGGTTTGGCGTACTTCGCCCACTTGCCAGTTTCCGGCGCCATCGGCGAGCATCGTGGTTTTTTTCGATACCACGGTGTCAGTCGAGCTGCGCTCGCGGCGCTCTTGCGTCTTCATCGCTGGTGCAAGATCGCCGTTGATGCCGGGCAGCATCACGGTTGTTTTTGTTTCCTCCACATCCTTGCTGATCTTCTTCGTCTCGGCGATTTCGCGCTGAACCAATTGAAGGTTGCCGTCGGCATCGGGGTTCGAGGCGGTGCGGACTACGTTCGAGCCGCCGCCGGGCGTGGTGCGCGCTTCTTCCTCCGTCACCTGCACCAGGGTTTTCGCCCCATCGGCATCGCGGCCAAAGGTGCGCGTTGTGGTTCGCACCGTCGTAGCGTTGACTTGCACGGTTGTCTTTTCGATGTCCTGGTAAGGTTCGAAATCGTCGCCGGCCCCGCGGCGCTGGATCGACTGGTTGTCCACTATGCGATTCCCGTTCTGCATGTGGCTGTTGAGGGTGCGCGTGGGATTCAGGTTTTCGTTCTGCGATTCGGAGTTAACAGTCCAGGACTTGTTGGCGTCAGTTTGGGCATCGGTGTTCTGCGCCCGCATTGTGAGACCAGAACACAAACACGTTCCGAAAGCGGCTAACAGGAACCGGCTCAAACGCATGTTTGTAATTGTCTCGCTGCAGGCATCTGGTGTCCAGCGGGGTCCGCAGGCTGCTTCCTCAGAGGACCTAGCTTGTCTTGGAGTCGTCGGAGATGCGGATGGAGAAGTTGACGGTGATTCTGGCTTTGGTTTCGACCGCCTGTCCATTTTGCAGGTAGGGTTTGAAGCGCCATTCGCGGACGGCTTGCTGCGCCGCCGTAGCCAGCACGGCCGGGCCGCTGAGAACGCGGAGGTTTTCGATGATGCCGTCGGCGCCGACAATCGCTTGCAACACAACCGACCCTTGCACCCGCATGTGCTGCCCGAGCAGCGGATAGGAGGTAACGATGGTCTGCTGCAGTTCGGGAGCGGTCCCGGTGGAAAGACGCTCGCGCTCGGCCGCGCTCCTGGGCAGAGTCATCGATGCTGTCATTGCCGAGGTGCGGTTCGAAGCGCTGGGGATCTCAACTCTGGCGACGTTGCTTCCGGAGTGAATGATGCGGTGCGTGTCGCCGGCAACTACTTCGACATCCAGCGGAGGAAGCACGACGCGATTGGCCGCGACCACCGGCGAGGCTGGGTTTGCAGCGGCTGGGCTTACGGTGTTCTTGCCCGACCGAACTGCTACTGCCTGCGTGGAAGTCTTGGGAGCGATGTGGTTCTTTGCGGTTGCAACGTTTGCCACGGGCGTCTGGGCGGTCTTGGCTGGCGTTACGGCCGGGGTTGGGTTTGGAACGGTTTCTGAATCCGCGGCATTCGAATCAACGTTTGAGCCGAACCAGAAGTCGCGATCTTTCACGAGGACGACGGTGAGAGCAATCAGCAGGAGGGTGAGTGCGATCATCAGCCGGCCGGTTTGCTTGGGTGCGAGTTCAGCTTGCGGCCTGGCCAGCTCCGTCCTTGGATTCATCTCCAACATTTCGTTTCTTTCGGTTCGCACTCGCATGAAATCACCAGACGCCAACATCCTCAACCTATGGGCGCATCCTGACAATGGCACGATCCGGGAACAAGTGGCCTAAGGGTGCTACACGACTGATTTTGGAGACAGGGAGACAGCCAGTGCCCGCGCCGAAGAGCGACTGTCTCCCGTGACCATTCGTGCGTTCTAGGGCTGGCCCGCTGTGGGCTGCGCCGGTGGCGCAGTGTCGGTTCCCTGAGGCGCATCCTGACGGGGAACCACGTAAGGTACCCTGGGCAGGTGCGTGACCTGGCCGCGCGTGGCGTCGGAGATATCGATGCCGGAGTGATCGAGCAGTAATCCCGTGGCGCGATCGAGTTCGACGCGCGACTTCTCGTAGGCGGCTTTCGCGGAAACCAGATTCGATTCCGAAGTGGTCAAGACGGAAGCATCCTGCAGGATCGCGGTGGTGGTGGTAAGCCCGACTTTCAGTTTCTGCTGATCGGCATCGAGCGTCTGGCGGGAAAAGTCGACGGCATACTGCGCGGCCTGCACGGCGGCGCGGTTCTGTTTTACGTCAAACTGCGCGTTGCGCACCTCGATGCGCACCTGATTCTCAAGCTGGTGCAGACGCACTTGCGCCTGGCGGTATTCCAATTCGGCGCGCACTTGATTGGCCTGTGCCTGGCGATTGCGCAGGGGAATGTTCAGCGTCAGGCCAACGCCCTTGTCGGGAGCGGTGGAGTTGACCAGTTGGTTCAGCGTGCCGCCATAACTCACGGAAGAATTCGCGCTCGGAAACGCCGGAGGTAACTTCCCGATACTGGTGCACGACGCACCGCCAAACGCGCACTGGGAGTTCACGTCTCCACCGATGCCCGATCCGCCGTAATAGGCGAAGGCATCAAGTGTGGGCAGCAGAGCATTGCTCACAGCTCTAGCGTTCAGGTCGCGGGAATTGAGATCGATGCGCGACTCGACCAGTTCCGCACGGTGACCCAGAGCCTCATTGATCAGGTCTTGCGTGGGAACGACCGCTTCTTCCTGTGGAACCTGCATGGCAGAGGTGGGGATCACGTCGGCTTCGGCAAGCACTGGATCTTCGATGCTGCGGCTGAGCGCGTTCTTCACCAGCAACTTTTCGAGTTCCAGATTGTTCTGCGCCAGGATCAGGTTTTGTTCGTCCGTTGAGACCGTGCTTTGCGCGCTTACTACCTGAATGGGTGCAACAGTACCCACCTGCGCTTGCTGCTTCGAATCATTCAATGCTTTTTGCGCATAGGTGAGCGCTTCCTGCTGCACGCGCACGTTTTCGTAGGCGTAGACGAGATCCCAATACATGTCCTCGATCTGGTCGACTGTGGTGATGATCTGCAGGCGGAAGGCAACGTCGGAAATTTCACGATTGTTCTTGGCGATGCGGATGAAACGCAGGTTGGGCAGCGAACCAAAACCCTGCAACAAGTTCTGGGTGAGTTTGAACTGAAAGTTCGATCCCAGCTGCGGCGTAATCAGGGTGGTGGTGCTGTTGGTGGAGACGTGCGTATTGTTGAACCCCACGCTCAGCGCCGTTCCCCACTGGAAGCCCTGCGTGTAAGCGAAGTTTGCGGTGTAGGTATTTTGCGCAACGATCGGCGGAAGAGTAAACGGGCTGGTACTCTCGGTCTCATTCTTATCGAGTTGCAGCGTGCTGGTAACGACCGGATCGAAGCTGGTGATGGATGAGCCAATGCCCAGTGTCGACTGGGCCAACCCATTCGTGCCAGTGCCGATGCCGCTGGCCGCGACTGTGGTGCCGCCGGTGCCGGAGCCGACGGTTCCGCCGAGACCGCCCACGCCGCCGCCGGGAGTGTTCTGCACGATGCCGGCGTTGACGCCGAGAATGTTGGCGCCCGACTTGGCGCGCAGGTAGTCAGTGTCGGCGATGTTCAGGTTGTAGCGGGCGATGTCGATATCGAGATTGTTCTCGAGCGCGAGCGCGACGGCGTCGTCAATGGAAAGATAAATCTTTCCGTCGCGCATGAGCGAGTCGATGCGCGGCGAATTGCCCAGGTTCGGCTGCGCTACTTCCTGCGCCCGGTAGGGCTGCAGAAAATGAGGAAAGGCCGGGCTGGGCTTGGAATAATCCTGCAAGTGAACGGCCTGCGGCTGGGCGGGAACAGGCGCGGTTTGCGGCGTGGGGGTGGCAGGGACATCCTGCGCAAACAAAAGCGAGGCCTGCGTGCAGAGGATGAAAGCCACCACGATCATTAGCAGAGTGAGGCGCCTATGGGCCGCGGTCATTTGGGGCAAAGGCAAAGACATGATTCGTCTCCTTGAATAAAAACAGTGATGCATCGGGTTGAAAGGACAATCCAAGACAGATTTTGAAAGTTGGATGCGAGAAACATGGAACCGTCGCTCCATCTTAGCGGGACGGAGCGGCGCACGCGGGCGCAGATTGTAAAGAATTGTTCACGCGACGCGTAGGCGGGAGGGCGTTTGCAGCGCCGCCATCCGCAAAATAACGATGGCGGCGCCAAGTCGCGACGTGATTACTGCTGCTGCGGCGCTGGCGAGGCCACCGAAGGCAAGTCCTTGCGCGGCGCGACGTAGGGCACACTGGGCAGGCGCGTGACCTGGCCCTTGGCCGCATCGTCGATGCTGATGCCATTGTGATCGAGCAGCGTGCCGGTGGCGCGGTCTAACTCTGTATGAGACTTCTCGTAGGCGACCATGGCATTCACAAGAGTTGACTCGGCCGTCGCCAACTGGCTTTGATATTGCAGAACCAACGTGGTAGTGGAAGTGCCAAACTGATATTTCTTCTGCTCGGCGTCGAGGGACTGACGGGCCAGTTCGACTGAAGCTTTGGCCGAATCAACGCTGGCGCGGTTTTGCTGCACGGCGTACTGCGCGTTGCGGACTTCAATTCCGACCTGGTTCTCGATTTGCTGTAAGCGCATCTGCGCCTGGCGGTATTCCAATTCGGAGCGGATCTGCACAGCCTGCCCTGCGCGGTTGCGGACGGGAATGTTGAGCGTCAGCCCGACCCCTTTGTCCGGGTTGGTGGAGTTCACCAGTTGATTGAGAGTGCCCCCGATCGGAGTGGTCGGGAAAGGGAAATCGTAGCCGGTCGGGCCTCCGGTCGGGCTGGCACAGCCGAAGATGTCTTGTAGTGTGGTGGGGGGTGACGTGCAGACGGTAAGTGGGTTTTGTGTGCCTCCTACCCCTGCTCCGGAATAGTAGGCGAACAAATTGAGGGTGGGTAGCAGCGCGTTGCGCACGGCTTTGTTGCTAATGTCGCGGCTGTTGAGATCGATCCGGGACTCAACCAACTCCGCTCGATGACGCAGCGCCTCATTGATCAGGTCCTCGGTGGGGGCAACTTCCTCCTCCGCAGGAACGTCCATCGTCGAGGTCGGAATCACTTCCGCAGTAGCCAGCGCAGGATCCTTGAGAGTGCGCGTCAGCGCGTTTTTCATCAGCAATTGCTCCAACTGCAGGTTGGTTTGCGCCTGAGTGACTAACTGCTGATCCTGAGCCACCGTGCTTTGCGAGCGCACGACCTCGATCGGAGCCAGGCTGCCGATCTCGACCTGCTTCTTCGTATCGGACAACGTCTTCTGAGCGAAGGCCAGACTTTCGTTCTGAACGCGTGCGTTTTCGTACGCATAAACCAAGTCCCAGTAAATGTTTTCGATCTGATCGACGCTGGTGATGATTTGCAGGCGAAACGCGACATCGGTAAGCTCGCGGTTGTTCTTAGCGATGCGGATGAAGCGCGTCGTGGCAGGGAATCCAAAGCCTTGCAGAATAGGCTGGGTTATCGTTGCCTTGAAATTGGAGGTCAAATCGGGGCTCAAACTGGAAAAAAGACTATTTGAGGTCTGCCGCGTGTTATTGAATCCCACTTGCAGATTCATGCCCCAGTGAAATTCCTGGCTGTAGGCGAAATTCACGGTGCCGGTATTCTGGACCGCTGAGGTGTTCGGAATTACGCCCTGAAAAATGCTGGTTGCAGTTTGACTGAAATGATCTTCCTGCAGGGTTCCGGTAATGACGGGGTCAAAGCTTGTGATGGTCGGGCCGACCCCCAGTGTCGAACTCACCAAACCATTTGTTCCCGCGCCGATACCACCCGCGCCCAAGCTGGTGCCCCCGGTAGAGAGGCCGGCGGTCGCGCCAATGCCACCAATACCGCCGCCGGGTGTGTTCTGCACTACGCCTGTCGGCGTACCGAGAATACTGGCTCCGGCCTTAGCGCGCAGAACGTCGGTATCGGCGATGTTCAGGTTGTAACGCGCGATGGCGATATCCAGATTGTTCTCCAGCGCGAGCGCGATGGCATCGTTCAGCGACAGGTAGAGCTTGCCGTCGTGCATGAGCTGGTCAATGCGCGCAGTGTTGGCCAGGTTCGGCGCTTCCAGCCGCCGCGGCGTGTAAGGGCCAATTGGGTTGGGAAAATGCGATACCGGCTGGGCATAATTCAACATCGGCAGCGGCCGCGTTTCCGGCGTGTTTTGCGGGACGGGCGCAGAGGGCGCTTCCTGGGCCCAACTGGCGAGGGTAAGCGTTCCGAACAAGATGGCGGCGGCGATCAGGCGGATGGTCGAGTTTACGCGTGCGAATGGCATCTACTCATCTCCATTGGTTAAAACCTGTTGATCAAGAGTTCGTTACGGCCTTAAAACAGCAAAGACCAGGTTGCAGCGCAGACAGCCGGATTTACCCAAAATGACAGTCCTACTCAGATCTTAGTACGCAACCGGCGGTGTCGAGGTTCCTGAAAAGCGCTTGAAAAACGTGAACAAGACGAAAGTTTGGTGAAACGAAACAGTATATCCGACGCTGCGGATCGTCTTTCGCGCGCTGGTTCGAGCACGCTCCTGAAGCCGAAACTGGTAGAGTGCTGGCGATGGCCGAGCGTCTCTCACGGGAGCGGCACTCCGCCGTGGCGTCCGCGAGCCTGACGCATGAAATGATTTGGATGAACCGGTGTGGGCGCGGGACTCGCGGTTGTGGGAATTAAAAGATCGCATGCGCAATCTCAAACTGATTCTCTCCTATGACGGATCGGACTTCGCAGGCTGGCAGGTGCAACCTGACGCAGCTACGGTGCAGGGCACACTAGCCTCAGCCATTGGACGAATCACAGGCGAAAAAGTATTGCCGCAAGGTTCCGGCAGGACGGACGCGGGAGTGCATGCGCTGGCGCAAGTGGCGACATTTGTCACGGAGTCTTCGGTGCCGGCGGCGAATTTCGTGAAGGCGTTGAACGATATTTTGCCGGCATCGGTGCGGGTTTTAGAAGTAGAAGAGGCCGCGCCGGATTTTCACGCGCGCAAGTCGGCGCGGGGAAAAACTTACCGCTACCGGATTTATCGCGCTGCGATCTGTCCGCCATTTCTCTCCAGGTATGTGTGGCATTATCCGTATCCGTTGGATGAGGCGGCGATGATTCGGGCAGCAGGACTGATCGAGGGCGAGCATGATTTCACTTCCTTCACTGCAGTGGACCCGGAGCGCAGCGTCGGCGCCGCAACAGACCCGGAGGGTAGCGCCGGCATCCGGCCGGCTCCCGCAGTCTCCAACATCCGCCGCATCTTTTCTTCGAACTGGGAGCAGCAGGAAGACGAGTTCCTCTATACGGTGAAAGGGTCGGGCTTCCTCCACCACATGGTGAGAAATCTGGTGGGGACGTTTATTCTGGTCGGGAAAGGAACGCTGCAGAGCGCCGATGTCACGCGAATCCTGGAAGCACGCAACCGCTCGGCCGCGGGAGCGACAGCGCCGGCCAGCGGATTGTATCTGGTGAATGTGGAATACTGAACCGTTATGGCTACCGACATACAAATCGCGGTGCGCACGGTTTCATCGGTGAATCCGGCGACCGGCGAAGTTCTGCGCGAGTTGGAATGCGCGAACGAAGGTGAAGTTCAGGCAGCAGTGGAGCGGGGGCGGGCAGCGCAGGCGGCGTGGGCGGAGATCGGCGTCCGCCGGCGGATCGCGGTGCTGCGTGAGTTTCAGCGCAAGCTGGTCGACAGAAAATCAGAAATCGCTGAAGCTATCACGCACGAGGCCGGCAAACCCATCGCCGAAGCTCTTACCACCGAAGTGCTGGTCGTGCTCGATGCTGCGCGCTTTCTGATCGAGAACGCGTACCGCCTGCTGCGCGACGAACCGCTTCCGCACGGAAGTTTCGCTGCCAAACTCAAGAGCGGGCGGCTGGTGCGCGAGCCTTATGGCGTGGTGGCGATCATCTCGCCGTGGAACTATCCGTTTTCGATTCCCGCAACGGAGACGCTTGCGGCTCTGGTGGCGGGGAATGCGGTGGTGCTCAAGCCCTCGGAATTTACATCTCTCGTGGCGCTGGAGCTGGCCGCGCTGCTGCACGCAGCAGGCGTGCCGCGGGATATCTTCCAGGTGGTCGTGGGCGATGGCGCAACCGGCGCGGCCCTGATTCACTCGAAAATCGACAAGCTGGTGTTCACCGGCAGCGTGGCTACCGGCAAGCGCATCGCACTCATTGCGGCCGAGCGTCCGCTGCCCGTAGTGCTGGAACTGGGCGGCAAAGATCCCATGCTGGTGCTCGACGACGTCGATCTCGACGTGGCCTCGAGCGCGGCCGTGTGGGGAGCGTTCGTGAACGCGGGCCAGACCTGCCTGTCAGTGGAGCGTTGCTACGTGCATCGCAGTCTTTACGAACAATTTCTTCGCGCCTGCGTGGAGAAGACGAACAAGCTGCGCGTGGGGCACGGGCTGGATTGCGAGACCGATGTGGGGCCGATGATCCACGAGCGCCAATTGCGGATTGTGGAGGCGCACGTGGAAGATGCCACGGCACGCGGGGCGCGGCTTCTGGCCGGGGGCTCGCGATTCCCGGATCTGGGCAAGAATTTTTACAAGCCGACCGTGCTGGCCGATGTGACGCACGAGATGCGCATCATGCGCGAGGAAACATTCGGCCCGGTGCTTCCGGTGGCGGCATTCGACAGCGACGACGAAGCGGTGCGGCTGGCCAATGACTCGGATTTTGGATTGGCGGCGAGTGTGTGGACTCGCAGCTGGGAGCGCGGAGAGCGCCTGGCGCGGCGCATTCAGGCGGGCACCGTCATGGTGAACGATGTGGTTTCAGGCTTCGCCATCAGCGAGGCGCCGCACGGCGGCCTGAAGTCAAGCGGTGTCGGCCGCACCCATGGACGCTTCGGTCTGGAAGAGATGGTGTGGCTGAAGCATCTCGATGTGGACCTGGCGCCCAGAATCAAGAAAGTCTGGTGGTATGGTTATGGAGCGGCGTTCGCGCGGCAGATGGAAGGGTTTCTCGATTTCGAGTTTGCCCGCGGCTGGGGAGCGCGTCTGCGCGGAGCGTTGCGCGCGGCAGGCGTGACGGTGCGCAAGAAGCTGTGAGTAGCGAGTATCGAGTACCGAGCAAGACCGAGATTCCTCCCCGCCTCGCTTTCGCTCGGGGGTCGGAATGACGGAATCCTGCTGAGAACTGAAAGGCGATCCCATGAGCGATTCTTCAACTTCAGATCCGAAACGCGAACTGCTGCGTCACTCGCTGGCCACGCTGGCTTACCGCGGAGGCAAGGCCATCCGCAACGCGCCCGAAAGTTTTGCCGGGTTTCATGCCGATGGAGGAGTGCGCATGCCGGCGCAGATTCTCACACACGTTGGCGACCTGATGGATTGGGGGCTTTCGATGGCCAATGGAAAACGGGAATGGCATGACTCCAAGCCGCTGCCGTGGAACGAGGAGGTCGAGCGCTTCTTCGCGGCGCTGAAGAAGTTCGACGATTTTCTGGCTTCAGTTGAGGTTCTGCGAGCTCCTCCGGAAAAACTCTTTCAGGGACCGATTGCCGATGCGCTTACTCACGTGGGCCAGATTGCCATCCTCCGGCGCATGGCGGGTGATCCGGTGAAGGGTGAGAACTACTATAAAGCTGAGATTACCGTTGGACGCGTGGGCGCTGACCAGGCCAAGCCTAAGTTCGAGTTCTGAAACCATCATCAGGAGCGATTGCGGTAGAGCTTCGCGTCCACCTGGCGGCCCATGGCGTCCACATTCAAGTCGATTCCCAAGAACTCCGAGAGTTTCTGCGCAATGCCTTCAGCATCGCGGAGTACATCGTGGTAGGAAACGCGCAGTGTCTTTACGTAGGCTTTGCTGTCGAGCCAGGCATTGACTGTGCGCAGGTTTTTCTCGAATGCCGGGGCGATCACGGAAGCGCCGGCTCCGGGCTTTGCCGTTCCCCGGTGTTGCAACATCACATCCTGCGAGGCGAGCACTTCTGCAAGTGGCCTCTGCATGAAGATGACCCGGTATTCGTGACTCTCGGGCAGCGAGAGCAGAAGCAGCGAGATCACCTTCACGGCTTTGCCCTCGGCTTCGGCAATGCAGCCTGGGTCTTTGGGAAGTTGCTTGATGCGCTCCCACTCAAGATAGCCGCGGGGATTATCCAAGTCGGCCTGGCGTTCGCCATCGGAAAGTATGGGCATGCCACCCGCGGCCAGCATCTGCATCATCAGCGAAGTGCCCGAACGCGGCAGTCCTGAAACGATTGTGATCATGAGCTTCCTTAGCTGACTTCTTAGCGCTGATTGTTCAATGGCACTTCTGCGCGGTAAATGGCCTGCCAGTGGCCGGCTTTGAGAATGTAGATGGAACTGCCGTTCATGTGGACCGGCGATTTTTCTCCATTGCATGTCGCGTACTGTTCGGCTTTGTAGGTGAGCAGGTAGGCGCCGGTGGCCAGCGGGAGCGCTCCGAAGTCAGAGAGGCCGTAACCTTCCACGCTGCAGGTCTTCGCGGAAGCCTGCGCCGCGAGTTGCTGATCGCGTGAGAGCGTGCCGCTGTCGCTCCAGAAGATTCCGTTCTCGGGCATGTGCTCGCGGAAGTAGGCTTGATCGTTCGTCTTCCAGGCTTCGAAAAAGCCGGTCTCTATGCGCACCAACTCCAGTTGCACGTTGCTGGTTGCGCCGCTTCGCGCTTCGCCCTTATGCGGCGTCTGGGCGCTAGTGGGGCCAAGCAGGAGAGCGAGGGGAAGAAGAATTGCCACTCCAGTTAGGAGAGTCTTTTTCGCGGGAAACGGATCGTCATTGAGAGGATCACGGTTCAAGAGATCAAAATTCATAAGACGCTCACCCCGCCGGTTGCCAACGGTTGCTATGACAGAACCTTAGGATACGATAATCGCAGGCTTTGGCCCGCTTTCGGCTTCGAGTACAATGACCCTCGTAGGGCCAAATCCGGCGGCGCGGACGCCGCACGAACGAGGGTAAGCGCTTTGGCGACCGGCGAAATTGCAGCTTCGGGCACGCAAACTCCTGCGCAGCTTCCGCATCACAAGGTCAAGATCAAGAAGGCCGGGCAGCGCGCCTGCAATGAGAAAAACGAGAAAGGCAAGTTCTGCGGCGGCCATTTGAAACGCTGGTTCTATACCAAGGATGTGGTCGAGCGAGCCTGCGGTGACGTGGAAAAAGCCTGGGGACCGGATGCCGAGGTCTACCGGTGTGAGCACTGCCAGACTTTGTATTTGCCGAATCCTGCGGAAGCGAAAGTGAACGTCGCGGGGCAGGGAATGATTTCGGTGTTCGGTCTGACGCTGCCGCCGAAAGAAAAGTAACTGCGAGTCCCGAGTCGCGAGCCCCGAGTCCGTAGTCCCCTGGCGTGGCTTGCTTGGGACTCGAGACTCGCAACTCTTCAGCCGTCTATGAACACTTCCGAACTCATCTACGACTGGAACAAGAATCATCCGCCGGGACTGAAGCCGCCGGGGCCGGTGCTGCTGAATGATGAGAGCCTGCGCGATGGGCTGCAGTCGCCTTCGGTGCGCGATCCTTCGATCGCCGAGAAAATTGAAATCCTTCATCTGATGGAGGCGCTGGGGATCGACTCGCTCGATCTTGGTCTGCCTGGCGCGGGAGCACGTGCGGTAGAGCATGTAACCGCGCTGGCGCGGGAGATGGTGGCGCACAAGATGAAGATTCGCGCCAACTGCGCGGCGCGCACGCATGAGAACGATATTCGTCCCATTGCCGAGGTTGTGCAGAAAACCGGGCTGTCCATCGAAGCGGCCACCTTCATTGGATCGAGTCCCATCCGCAGATTTACCGAAGGGTGGACCGACGATTTTCTTTTGCAGACCACCGAGAA
Organism: uncultured Acidobacteriaceae bacterium; assembly: GCA_963832755.1. GTDB lineage: Bacteria > Acidobacteriota > Terriglobia > Terriglobales > Acidobacteriaceae > Sulfotelmatobacter. Next base: position 1,326,916 of record CAWHVM010000002.1, read on the forward strand.
AGCCGTGAAGTATGCGGTTTCGCTGGGCCTCGACGTGATGTATGTGACCGAGGACACGTCGCGCTGCGATCCGGAGACGGTGAAGCGGTTGTATTCGACGGCAATCAGTTGTGGGGCGCGGGCCATTGTGATCTGCGATACGGCCGGGCATGCCACGCCCATGGGCGCGTTGGCGCTGGTGCGGTTCGTGATCGCCGAAGTAGTGAAACCTTCCGGCGAAAAGATTCGCGTGGACTGGCACGGGCACAGCGACCGCGGGCTGGCGATTGCCAACTCGATGGCGGCAGTGATCGGCGGCGCGAATTGCGTTCACGGGTGCGCGATCGGTTTGGGCGAGCGCGTGGGCAATACGCAGATCGACCAGATGCTGGTGAACCTCAAGCTGATGGACATTGCGCCTTGGGCTGGGCAGGACCTGACCAAACTGAAGCATTATTGCCAGGCGGTTTCAAGAGCGACCGGTGTGCCGATTCCGGCGAACTATCCCGTCGTGGGCGACGATGCGTTTCGCACTGCTACTGGCGTGCATGCTGCGGCGATCATCAAGGCTTATCACAAGAATGACGTGGTGCTGGCCAACACGGTTTACTCGGGCGTGCCGTCGCATGTGTTCGGCCTGGAGCAGATCATCGACATCGGGCCGATGAGCGGGAAGTCGAATGTGCTGTTCTGGCTGGAACGGCGCGGCATTCCGGCGACCGACGATTTGGTGGAGCGCATTTACCAGCGCGCTAAGGCCAGCGACCACACGCTGAGCGATGCCGAGGTGGTGGAGTGTTTGCCGGCGGCTGTGAAACAAAATTGATCTCCAGCGAATCTAAAGGCTCATGCCCAATAACATCTCTCAATCCATGCGACATGCAATTCTGGGGGCTGGCGGCGTTGGCGGCTTGGTTGGGGCTTGCCTGGCGCACGCGGGAGATTCCGTCACGCTGGTCGTCAGGCGCGAGGCGTTGGCCAACTATCCTAAGCAACTTCATCTGGAGAGTCCGTTCGGCAACTTCACCGTGGAGGTTGCCCTCGCGACCGAAGTGCCTGCCGTTGACGTGCTGTGGATCACAGTGAAAGCTACGCAGTTCGAGTCGGCACTCTCTGCTTTCAAAAATCCTGAGGCGGTGCGAGGTATCGTTCCGCTGCTTAATGGCATTGACCATATCGCGGTGTTGCGCGCGCGCTACGGGGCTGAGCGTGTGATTCCGGCTACGATTGCGGGCGAGATGGAACGCGTGCGTCCGGGCTACATTGTGCATCGCACCCCTTTTGCGCGGTTGAATGTGTTGTCTGCCGGACGGGCTTTGATGGCGGGCACTCTCGATCAGCTTTCGCAGATCGGCTTTGCCTGCCGCTTCATTGACGATGAGCCGACGCTGATGTGGAGCAAGCTGGTTTTTCTGGCTCCATTTGCGCTGACCACATCCGCTGCCGACAAAACGGTCGGTGAGATCTTTGCCGATCCGCATTGGCGGAGCCTGGGGGAGGCTTGTGTTCGAGAGGCGTGTGCTGTCGCTGTGGCTGAGGGTGCAAAGGTAGATGCTGAAGCTGTGCTGGCCGGAGTGGCGGGCTTCCCGGCGAACATGCGCAGCTCGATGCAGAAGGATGTTGAGCAGCACAGGACTCCGGAGCTGGATGCTATCGCTGGGCCGATTCTGCGCGGCGCTCTGCGGCATGGGATTGACGCGGCGGCCACTAAGAAACTGGTGGCTGCGGTGGAGTTGAGGGCTGGCGTGGAGAGTCGGCTGACCTGAGATCCGGAAGGCATAGCTATGTTCACGTCGAGGCCGATTGGATTTATTCGTAGCCCCTACACGGACACACGCGAGATTCCCAAGGGGTTGGGAGCGAAGCACGACGCGGAGGGCGTGCTTGAGATCCTGCCGGATTTTGAGGTGGGGCTTACTGACGTTGAGGGCTTCTCGCATCTGATCGTTCTTTGGGAGTTCGATCGCTCTGAGGGATTCGCGCTGCTGGGGACGCCGCCTTTCGACAATCGACCGCATGGCGTGTTTGCGACGCGGTCGCCGCGGCGTCCGAATCCGATTGGGTTGACGATTGTTGAGTTGCTTCGCCGCGAGGGTTGCGCGTTGCATGTGGGTGGCGTTGACATGCTCGATGGGACGCCTATTCTTGATATCAAACCTTTGCTCTCCACCATTCCGGCCGAGAAGCTGCGGCGGGGGTGGGTGGCGGAAGCCGAGTCGCGGCGGCACGACTGAAAGTCTACCCTTCCCGTGTGGGCTCCGGCCGGGGCGGTGATGACCCACGCATAAAAGCAGGTTCCTCACCGGGCTTTCAGCCGGGTTCGGAATGACAATAAGTTTTTCAATGGTTTGAAATAGCGAAGGTTACGAACGTCCATCTCCCGTCAACGCAGCGGGCAGGGTGCGCTATGTCATCGAGAAGCTTCGGTTCCCGCCCAAGGTAATCCCTATTCCTTCCCACCCGTTGTAAGATGACCGAATACTTCCTATGGCTCCCACTCCCCCACGTGCGGACATGCCGGAGATTGCGCCTGCGGTACAGCAGGAGGTGGCGCGGCTGGCGGCTTCGCCGGAGGTGCGGTCGGCCTTCAACTGGCTGCGTACGCAGGAGCCGCAACTGGTGCAGTGGCAAATGGAGATGGCGCGGATTGCGGCCCCTCCGTTTGGCGAGTCGGCGCGCGCGGCCTGGCTGGCGGAGCGCTTTCGCGAAGTCAGGCTGGATGATGTTCGCATTGACGATGTGGGGAATGTATTTGGAGTGCATCCGGGGTTTGCGCAGCGCTACGTCGCGCTTAGCGCGCACATTGATACGGTTTTCCCGGCGAACACGCCGTTGAACATCCGGCAGCAGGGAAGCCGGCTTTATGGGCCTGGGGTTTCCGACAACGGCGCGGGCGTAGCGGCTCTGCTTGGGATTGCGGCGCTGCTGCGGGCGGTGCGGTTGCGGCATGCTCTGCCGTTTGTGTTCATCGGGAATGTTGGCGAGGAGGGTGAGGGCGATCTGCGCGGCATGCGGCATATTTTCTCCACGCCGCGGTGGAAAGATTCGATTGCTTACAGCGTAGTGCTCGACGGCGCGGGCTCGGACACGATTGTGGCCGAGGCTTTGGGCAGCCGGCGTTTTGAAGTGATCGTGCGCGGGCCGGGCGGGCACTCGTGGAGCGATTTTGGAGCGCCGAATCCGATTGTGATTCTGGCGAAGGCGATTGAGACGTTTGTGGCTACGCCGGTGCCTGCAACCCCGAAGACCACTTTCAACATCGGAGTAATTCGCGGCGGGACTTCGGTGAATTCGATTCCGGAGTCGGCGAGCATGAAGGTAGATATCCGCTCGACTTCGATGGCGGAGATGGAGCGGCTGGAGCAGACTTTGCGGCTGGCGCTGAATCGCGCGCTGGAAGATGAGACCCTGGCTGCGGAGATGCGGTCGCCTGTGCAGAAACGGCCGGGAGTGAGTTGCGAGGTGGTGGCGATCGGAAACCGTCCGGCGGGGGAACTGGCGGCGGGCGCGCGGATTTTGCAGGTCATGCGGGCGGTGGATGCGCAGTTGAATAACGCGGCGCAGGTGCAGCGGGCGTCGACCGACGCGAACATTCCGCTGTCGCTGGGCTTGGAGGCGATTGCTATCGGCGGCGGCGGGTCGGGCGGCGGGGCGCACACTTTGCAGGAGTGGTTCGATTCCAACGGGCGCGAACTGGGGCTGAAGCGGATTTTGCTGACGCTGCTGGCGCTGGCGGGAGCGGGGGAATGATGGGATTCGTGGCCTCGGGGGCTAAAGCCCCTTACAAAAGAGAGTCTCTTTTCGCAGCCCTGAAGCGCTGCGCCACCCTAAAGCTTCACACGGCAGTGGAATCCCACCCTTCGCAAAGGTCGCGAAGGATGGGGCACCCGGGGTCATTTCTCGCGATCCTTAGCTTTATCGTCATTATTTCGAGTCCGGGCGTGCAGGCTCAGACTTCGGCTGCCGGGACGACGGATTCGAAGCCGAAGGCTGACGTCATTTTCATCCATGCGAATGTTTATACAGGCGTGCCCGCGGCTTCGCAGTTCAGTTCGATTCTGCGCGAGGAGGCGATCGCTGTGCGCGGCGACCGGATTCTCGCCGTGGGGAAGAATGTCGAGATCGAGAAGCTGAAGGGTCCGCAGACGCAGGTGGTTGATTTGGGCGGGCACTTTGTGATGCCGGGATTTAACGATGCGCACCTGCACCTGGCGGCTGCCGGGTTGCAGAAGTTGAGTGTTGACCTGAAGGGAGTGAAGACGCTGGATGAATTCCGCAACCGCGTAGTGGCCAAGGTGGAGACGGCTCAGCCGGGTGAGTGGATTCTGGGCGGAGGATGGGATGAGACTCTCTGGCCGGTGAAGGCTTTGCCCAGCCGCTGGGATCTGGATGAAGTTTCGAGCGGGCATCCAGTGTTTTTGGATCGGGTGGACGGGCATCTTGCCGTGGCGAATACCCGGGCGCTGCAGTTGGCTAGCATCACGCTGGCCAGCCATGATCCGCAAGGCGGCAAAATCGATCGCGATGAAAATGGGCAGCCCACAGGAATTTTGCGCGACACCGCGCAGCAGGCGGTGCGGGCGGTGATTCCGCCGCCGACCCACGAGATGCGGCAGCATGGAATTGAAGTCGCGCTGGCGGACCTGGCGGCGCACGGCGTGACCTCGGCGCAGGATTATTCGCCGGAGCCGGAGAATTCCGAGATTTACGAGGCGCTTGAAAAAGAAGGCAAGCTGACGGCGCGCATTTCCGAATGGCTGGATTTTAACCTTTCCATCGAAGAGTTGAAGAAGAAGCGCGATTCGCATCCCCAGTCGGATCTGATGCTGCACACCGGGATGCTGAAGGGATTTATGGATGGTTCGGTGGGCGGGCACACGGCGGCGCTGATGGAGCCTTATGCGGATGATCCGAAGAACACCGGGTTGCCGCGCTACGATCCAGCGAAGCTGAACGAAATGGCGAAAGAGCGCGTGCTGGCAGGCTTCCAGCTTGGGTTTCACGCGATTGGCGACAAGGGCGTGCAGATGGCGCTGGATGCTTTTGCCGAGGCCGAAAAAGCCGCGCGTGAGCAGAAGGTGAAGGCCGCAAACGGCGGCGATGATTATCGCCTGCGGGTGGAACATGCGCAAATCACAAGCCCGGCGCAGATTGCACAGTTCAAGCAGTTGAAGGTGATCGCCTCGATGCAGCCCAGCCATCTGCTTACCGACATGCGTTGGGCGAACGAGCGGCTGGGGCCAAAGCGGGCGGCCGAGTGCTACATGTGGGCGGCGTTTCTGAACAAGGGCGTGACGCTGGCCTTTGGCACCGATTATCCGGTGGAGTCCGTTTCGCCGTTTCGCGGACTGTATGCCGCGGTCACGCGCAAGAGCGAGGATGGCAAGCAGGAATTCTTTCCCGCGCAGAAGTTGACCATGGACGAGGCGATTGCAGCTTACACAACAGGCTCGGCTTTTGCCGAATTTGAAGAGAAAGAAAAAGGCAAGCTGGTGCCGGGGATGGTGGCGGATTTTGTGGTGCTCGACCGCGACGTGACCTCGGCGCCCGCGGAAAAATTGCTGGCCACCAAGGTGCTGCGGACTGTGGTGGGGGGAAAGACCGTATATGAAGTGAAGTGAGGGAGTCGATCTCCGCCCGACCCACAGCCGGGGGCGGCTGTCCCCACACAAAACGCAAACCCGGGCTAGCCTCGCCGTGGGGTACACGGTCGGCAAACAGGTATAATCTAGAAGTCCGTATAGATTTTCGGAGGAAAGCAGGCATATGGATTCGGGTGCAATTTGGGCGCGGTTGAAGACTCGTGGGTGGGTCTATTCGTTGAGCATTGTGGCCACCTTGGTGGTGGGCATTTTGATCGGCACCATAGTTTCTTACGGAGTGAAGGGCAAGGAAGGGCAGAAGGCTTCGGATGCGACGCCGCTTACCATTCCCGCGCCGCAGCAGCTATCGAATACGTTTTCGCAGATCGCCAAGCAGTTGGGACCGAGCGTGGTCAACATCAATACGGAATCGACCATCAAGAATCCGCACCGGCGCCGTGGGCAGACTCCGGACGATCAGGACAACGACAGCGGCAACAACATGGATGATTTTTTCAACCGCTTCTTTGGCGGGCAGGGCGGACTGGGCGGGGGTGATGCCGCGATTCGCGAGCGTTCGCTGGGCTCGGGCGTGATTGTCGATCCGAAGGGTTATATTGTCACCAACCGGCACGTGGTGGAGAAAGCGGACCGCATTCGAGTGCGGCTGCAGGATGATCCGCCGGGCGTGCAGCATGACGCCAAGGTGGTTGGAGAGGATCAGGAAACCGATCTGGCGGTGATTCAGATCGACGTAAACCATCCCTTGCCGTCAGCGAAGATGGGCAACTCAGACGGCATGCAGGTGGGCGATTGGGTGCTAGCCATCGGCAGTCCGTTTGGACAGTTCGGTACCGTCACAGCCGGTATTGTTTCGGCCAAGGGACGCGATATTGTGCCCGGCAAGCAGTTCCAGACATTTATTCAGACCGACGCCGCCATTAACCCGGGGAATTCGGGAGGGCCGCTGGTCAACATGAGCGGCGAAGTGATCGGCATCAACACCGCGATTTTGAGCGAGACCAATGCCTATGCGGGAGTGGGTTTTTCGCTGCCTTCGAATACCGTGGTGCAGGTCTACAACCAGTTGATTGGGCCGGAGCACCGGGTGGCGCGCGGCTCGATTGGCATCATGTTTGATTCGGTGGAGAATCCTGCGATCGCGCGCGTGTATGGCGCGGGCACGGGAGTGACTGTGTCAAGCGTGGTGGCGGGCAGTCCGGCGGACCAGGCGGGGTTGAAGGTGGGCGACACCATCACCACCGTCGACGGCCACAAAGTGACCAAGGGGCAGGAGTTGGTGGCGGAGATTGCTTCGCGCAAACCGGGCTCCAAGGCAGAGCTCAGCTTCCTGCGCAACGGCAAGCAGCAGGAGACGACCGTAACCATTGCCGACCGCGCCAAACTGTTTGCCGCACGCCTCGGCGAGGACCAGGACAACAGCGACGAGAGCACTCCCAAGCAGAACAAGTTTGGGGTGACGGTCCGCAAGCTTACACCGGAGATGGCTGACCGGCTCGACATTCCGGCGGGCAAGGGCGTGATCGTGCAGGACGTGAAGCCGGGATCGTTTGGCGAGGACATCAATCTGGGCCGCGGCGACGTGATTCTGGAAATCAACAAACAGCCGGTCAACAGCGAAGACGATTTCGCCAAGATCGAGTCGAATCTGAAGAGCGGACAGGACGTGGTATTCCTGGTGCGCCCGCGCGGCTCGACCGCCTCAGATGGCACGATCTTCATGGCCGGGACACTTCCGTAACCTGGGACTAACCCAACGGGACTGGCATTGCCTCCTTTCGTGGAGGATGATTACAATGCCAGCTTCTGTTGGGTTTGCTTTTGGGGGCGAAAAAAGTAACCAGTGATCAGTGGTCAGCAACGACAGAAGTGCGAGTGTTTTACTGGCCACTCGTCACTGAACACTGGCCACTGATCTTCTGAGGTTGCCTTTGGAACCGAGCGGGAAGCATCGCGCGAAAATACGAAGATGGCTGGGCGCGGGTTGCGTTCTGGCGTTGATGTGTGCCTGCGCTTCGACGGCACTGGGGCAGGCATCGGCTTCTGATTCGAAAACGAGCGGCGGCACCAGAGCGAAGACCGCGAAATCTGCGACTAAGAAACCCGCAACCGCGAAATCCACTACCGCGAAATCGAAGACGGCGAGTTCCACGAAGGCCAGCCCGAAGAAGCACCCTACGAGTTCCGCGAAGAGCACTCGAGCAAACTCGTCCTCGCATTCCAAGGCTCATACCGCGTCGCATCGTGCGGCGGGTCAGCACTCGAAATCCAGTACGGCAGCCTCTGCCCACAGCAGCAAAGCGAAGTACGCTTCTGCAAGCAGGAACGGCAAAAGGAAGAAGACCGCGCGCGGCCAGCAGAAGATTGATCCCGAACGGGCGCAGGCCATCCAGGAAGCGTTGATACGTGAGCATTATCTGAGCGGGGAACCGGCTGGTACGTGGAATCAAGCCAGCGAAGACGCCATGCGGCGCTATCAGGCTGATCACGGCTGGCAGTCGAAGGAAGTACCCGATGCGCGCGCGCTGATTAGCCTGGGGCTGGGACCGAGCCACGACCACCTGCTGAATCCCGAGAGCGCGATGACCACGGAACCGGCGGCGCATGCCGGAACTTCGACTCCTGCGCCGCACAGCGACGATGCGGGAACACGCGTGAATACTGTGCCGGCTGTACCAGCTACGGCTCCCGCGCCAGCGGCGGCTGCAACTCCTGAGCGGGATTCGTCGGGGCCGCAGTAGCCTTCCTCAACCAGTGCTGTCATCCCCCGAGCGAAGCGAGGGATCTTGGTTCCTGCCTGTGCCATCAATATCGCCGCTGCAGGCAAACATCCAGATCCCTTGCTCCGCTCGGGACGACAGTTTATGTGAGCAAATTTCTACGAGGGTACTTCTACCCGCCTTGCGTCTTGCGGTAACTTCCCAGCACTGGCCGGGGAAAGTAGGGAAGCGGCTGGGAGTCAATGATGGCGCGGGGGTTGGCTTCGACCAGGGCTTCGGCGACATCTTCGCCACGGATTTCTGCGGCGGCATCGCGGGCAGTGGAGAGCACGGGAATTCGCTTCTCGGTGTCGTGAGCATCGGTGGCCAGCACGTGCACGGCATCGTGCTCGAGCAGCCAGTACGCGGCGCGGCGGGCGCGTTCTCCCCAGAATCCCGTGAGCGCGGAGGCGGTGACCTGGATCACGCAACCCTGCTCGGCCCACTCCACCACGCGCTGCAGGTTCTCGCGAAGAATCGGATTGCGCTCGGGATGGGTGATGATCGCAGTAATGCCGCGGTCGCCGAGTTGCGTGAAACAGTCGGTGGTTTGCTGCGGCACGCTGTAATTGCTCAGTTCGACCAGCATGTAGTGCGAGCCTTCGATCGCGTAGCGCGCAGGGTTGGCGAGCACATCCTGCAGGTTGTCGTAAGAAAGATGGAAGTCGCAGCCGAGGCTGAGAGTGAGCGTATTGCCGATTATTCCCTGCAGATGAGTGACCAGTCCCTGAAGATAAACGCGGTCGTAGTGGTAACGGTCGTTGGCATGAGGAGTGGCGACCTGGTGCGTGATGCCGTCGGCCGCGGCCATGCGGCACATGGCGACGGAAGTCTCCCAGGACTTGGAGCCGTCGTCTACTTCCGGAAGAATGTGCGAGTGAATGTCGACCACTGTTGTAGAGACCCAGGCGCGCCCTGTGCGTTGCGCCCTTGATTTGATTTAAGCAGATTCCCGGGGAAAGAGAAAGGTCTAGGAGATTGCTAACAACCGCGAGGTTCACCAGATTGTTGGCACGGCTTTCGACTGGCGGATCGCTTGGTCCGCGGTTACAAGGTTCAGTCCTTCTATGACCGCAGTAGCGCCAATTACGCGGTCAGCCGGATCTTTCGGGTAGTTTACCGGAAACTCGAACGCTTGCACGCAGATTCGTCCTGTGATCGGCAGAACAGCAAATCGCCGCTCCACTTCCCGCAGAAAGGCCTCCAGGTTCGGCGTTAGCTGAATGCGCTTTTGGCTCGCAAGTCGGGCGAGTTCGAGGAGCGTCATGCTGGAAATGGCCAAGCCCTGGCCGCCTTCGCGCGTGTTGGTAATCGCATCGTGTGCTCTTGAAGAAATGCGCTGTTGATCCTGCGCAAGCCAGACCACCACGTGCGTATCCAGCAGAATCAATACAGGTCTCCCCATTCCTCCGGAGAAAAAGCTGGGGAAACGACATCGCCGTTGATCTTAATCTTGCCTTCGTAGAAGCCAAAGATATCGTCCTTTTCTTGTTCAACCGGGACGAGCTTGGCTACCGGCTTGCCGCGCTTGGTGATGACGATGGCCTGGCGCTTGGCGGCGACTTCATCCATGATCGCGAGGCAGTGGACCTTGAATTGGCCGGCGGGCATAGTCTTGGTTTTCATGCGAGTCCTTTGCGATCATAGTCATTATACCATGGTCATCTCTGAGGTGTAAGTCTCGGATGGACATCGGTTCGTACAACAGTGCGTATGTCGAGTCAGCGTACTTCGTACAGATAGGCGTCATCGATGAACATTCCAGCGATCTGCGTATTTCCGAGACGCGCGCCTTCCACAGATGCCGTCTTTCCAAATACGGAGCGCAAGGCTTGATAAAGCGGTGTTCTTGGACTGACAAGTTCAACAGGCGACGAGGTGGCTTGCTCCGGGCACAACCCCACGGGTGAGGCTTGCTAGCTCTTCATAAGCCTTCCTGCGGCCAACCTCGTCAACACGAGGCGTGGCCACCAATAGACGGCCACCCATTCTCTGCGTCCAACAACCAGAAGACACCCTCTGCCGGAAAAAGCTTATTCTGGCGCAATGCCTGCCAGAGTTCGCGCCCGAAATCGACGTCCCAAGTTGTTAGCGAGTCCACGTACGGCATTACCATCGTCCTCTAATCCACGGCATCACGCCCGAGCCTAACTCCGAGGTCGCGTCGTACAAGCCTTTGGCTTCCTGCTCGTCAACAATATCGTACCGCTTTTCATCGTCCCAGCCCTTCACAGTATTCCAATTTGACTCCAGCCTTGGATCACGCGACGTGTCCGCTTGCAAAGCCGCCAAGAGGGCAGCGTCCAATCCTATGAGGCTCTGCAAATTGTGTTGGTACATACCATTGACGAATCTCTTGTCGGGATAATCGTGTTCCTTCACGGCACGTGCCAGGCATGCCTTCAAGGCGCATTTTCGACAGCGAGCCCAGTCAAGTAATAGGCTCCTGTCCACTGATTGTTTGCAAGTAGAATACGTCCCTCATCGAGCCGGCTCTCCGCAAGCGTTTGCAGTATTTGTCGATTTAGACGCGCAACTGGCACAGCTTATTGCACGTCCAATGATGAGTTACTCATGCGATTTTGACCTGCATTTTCCAAGTTGGTATGAGGCATGCCGCAAGCCTCTCCTCTTCTCTCGTGATATGCGCCCTAAGAGTTTCCATACCGCTCGCGAATGAACTCCGCAATCCCTGCATAGGCGCTGGTCAGCGTCTTCTCATCCGGCAGAAACACGATGCGGAAATGCTGGGTGCCGGGCTTCTGGCCGAAGCCAGAGCCGTGGACGACCATGACGTGTTTTTGGCGGATTAACTCTTTGACGAATACTTCGTCGCTCTCGGGGATGTCGCTTTCTGGAAAGCGTATGCGGGGGAAGGCGTAGAACGCGCCGCGCGGGGCGACGCAACTTATGCGCGGCGTGGACTCGCACCACTTCTGCGTGAGATCGCGGCGGGAGCGCAGCTTGCGTCGCACTTCGATCAAATGATCCTGCGGGCCTTCGAGCGCGGGCTTGATGGCGTATTGCTCGGGATGATTGGCGCAGAGGCGCGCGCGCAGCAGACGGTGAATGCCTTCGACATATGGCTTTACGGCAGCCCCGTCGCCGGAGACGATGCCCCAGCCGATGCGCCAGCCGGGAACTAGATAATTTTTCGACATGCCTCCGAAGGTGATGCAGGGAACGTCGGGCGCGACGGCGGCGAAGGCTATGTGCGGCGTGTCTTCCAGAATTAGTTTGTCGTAGATTTCGTCGGAGAAGACAACAAGGTTATGGCGGCGCGCGAGATCGGCGATTTGCTCGAGCATTTGCCGCGAGCACAGCGAGCCGGTCGGGTTATTAGGATTGATCAGCACAATGCCGCGCGTGCGCGGGGTCAGTTTGCGTTCGATGTCGGCTAGTTCGGGCTGCCAGGCGTCGTCTTCGTTCAGATCGTAAGCGTTGAGCGCGATGCCCAGCTTGCATAGGACGGCTGAGTAGAGCGGGTAGTCGGGCTTCGGCGTTAGGACATCTTCGCCCGGATTCACCAGCGCGCTGATGCAGAGATCGACAGTCTCGCTTACGCCGGAGGTGACGAAAACATCGCGCACGGTGGTAATGCCCTTGCGCGCGGCTTCGCCGCGAATCGCTTCCAGCGCTTCAGGAATGCCTGGCGATGGCGCGTAGCCGTTCTTGCCGTCGCACATAGCCTTGTAGGCGGCTTCGATGATGTGCGGTGGGGTTTGGAAATCGAAGTTGAGCGGGTCGCCGACGTTGAGCGGGAGAACTGTGTGTCCCTGCTGGATGACTTCGTCGGCTACGCACGCCAGGTCACGAATGGCGTAGCGGACTTTATCGAGACGCTTGGCAGCGGTTACTTCGTGGGCTTGAGTGATGAGCATCGAATTAAAGGCAAACCTTAAACACAGGGATCACAGGGTAATACTAAACGGATTGCCTTTTACTTCCCACTCCCCACGAGCGCGTTGATCAGGTTCTCGCCATCGGGGCTGCCCCAGCCCGTGACCAGGTCATAACCAACCACGGCGTTGAACGCGCCGTTGCTGCCGCTGGTGATGTCGTGGAAGTCGCTGTCGTAGTTCGATCCCACGCCGATGGAGTAGATGCTTGGATTGAGAAAGCCTAGCGTGGTGCCTCCGCCGGCGAGCGATTGCTGATTCATCATCGCGGTGAAGCCAGCCCATTGCGGAGCGGCGTAGCTGGTGCCGCCGTTGCCGCCCACGCAGTAGCCGTCGTAACAGCTGTATTGGTTAGTGTTGGCCTCGGCGGCGACGTCCGGGTAATTGCGCAAGACCTTCGATCCCTCATTCGACGAATTGATCACGCCGGGCAGTTGCTGATAGTTGGGAATCGGGATGCCGTTCTTCGATGGCGCGCCGGCGGTGCCGTTCCAGCCGGTCTCCGATTTCCAGCTACCGCCTGCGCCGTTCGTGGTCAGATCGGTGCCGCCGACGGCGGTGACGAAGGGGTCGTCGGCCGGCCAGACAACGTCGCCCGGAGTGCCGGAACCGTCGTCTCCCGTCGCCACAAATATGGTTTGGCCCTGCGCCAGCATTTCCTCGAAGATGGGGTCGAGGTTGCTCTCGTCATCGCTCCATCCCCAGGAGCAGCTAAGCTGCTTGGAAGTATTGTCGGTGGCCATCTTGTTGAAGATGGATGTGTCTTGATACCCCACATAAACCTGAACCTGGCTGAGGTGCGGAGCCATCGAAATTGCCATCTCGATGTCGATCACCTGTTCGCTGTCGTCACAAGTTGCCGGAGGACAGCTCAGCGGCGCCCCGTTCAGCGCTATGCCATGAACGGGGACATAGAGCGGCTCCTTCACTTGCTTGAAGAAATTCTGGACGTCGCTGATTTCGTAGCCGGCGTACTCAAACAGGCCCACAGATTGTCCAGCGCCGGTGAGTGGGCCGGAGCCGTAATAGGCCGCTCGCATGTCGCTGCCGATAAATTGGCCGTCTGGGCCGGAGCCCGTGGTTTTGCTCATGACGCTTCGCCGCTCAGATTGTTTGATGTTTTTCGCGTGAGGAAGCGTGAAGTTATCCAGGCCGGAGACGTGCAGCAGCGGGACATCGAGATCGACTGTGGGCTCGCGGTCGGGCGCGTAGAACGTGCGGTTTTCGGTGGGATGCTGATAGACGCCGAGAGTCACATGGAAAGCTTTCTCGATGTTTGCGGCCGGGGCTTCGATGTCCACGACCATGCGGTTGTCGTACATGCCGATCACGGCCAGGCCGTAGGTTTGCGCGAAGTGGAGGACCGCGGCGTAGTCAGCTTGGGCGGGACCGAATCTGTCGGCGAACTCCTCCACGCTGAGAAATTTGTGGTAGCTGGGACTTTGCGGATCGTAGAGGCGCTGCAGCAGGTCGTCGAGTTCAGCTTGATTGCGCAGAGGCAAGGAGATCGCCAGGCTCAGACGCTGCGTGCCTGGGACATGACCAACCAACGGCGCTGCTCCGCTAGCCACTGCTTGCGGAACGTGGGTCGTCACGACGGGCCGCTGTTCGGCCTGGGCTGCGGCTGCGAGGAAGAAGAGAGTAGATATGCACAGGACTGCGGCTAAGAGTTGAATATGCCTAGTCATTTTCATTCGGTCGCCTCCAGAGCGCGCCTGGTACTTTACAACCGATCGGGTCGGTGAACAAGCGGTTAGATATCTTAAACGCCGAGGAGGTAGAGGGCCCCAGCGTAGTTCTCATTGCCTTACCCTGTGTTCCCCTGTGTCCTCTGTGTTTAGGCTCTCATTCCGCTCTGTCGATTTGGGCTCTCTGCAGCTTGTCGGAGTAGTCGACGTAAACCGATTTCCACTCGGTGTAGAAGTCGATGGCGCCGATGCCACCTTCGCGGTGGCCGTTGCCGGTGGCTTTGGTGCCGCCGAAGGGCAAGTGCACTTCGGCTCCGATTGTCGGCGCGTTGATGTAGGTGATGCCGGCGTAGAGGTCGCGGATGGCGGCGAAGGCCTTGTTGACATCTTTGGTGTAGAGCGCGGAGGACAAACCGTACTCGATGCCGTTGGCGATCTCGATGGCGTCTTCCAAATCATCACAGGGAATGATGGAGACGACCGGGCCGAAGATTTCTTCCTGCGCGATGCGCATTTTGGGATCGACGTCGGAGAAGACGGTTGGCTCCATGAACCAGCCGTGCTGGTACTCGCCCTGGTCGAGGCGATTGCCGCCGCACATCAGCTTCGCGCCTTCGTCCTTGCCGATCTCGACATAGCTGAGGTCGGTCTGAAGTTGTTTTTCGTTGATAGCCGGTCCCATCTCAACTGTTTCGTCGAGGCCGTTGCCGATTTTCAGTTTCTTGGCACGGGCTACGTAGCGCTCGACGAATTCGCGGTAAACGCCTTTCTGCACGATGATGCGGCTGGTGGCGGTGCAGCGCTGGCCGGTGGTGCCGAATCCGCCCCAGAGGCCGCCTTCGATGGCGAGGTCGAGGTTGGCGTCGTCGAGGACGATCATAGGATTCTTTCCGCCGAGTTCGAGCGAGCAGTGTTTGAAACTCTTGGCGGCGATGCCGCCGATGATGCGGCCTACAGCGGATGATCCGGTGAGCGAGATGGCGCGCACGTCGGCGTGCTCGGCGAGGGGCGTGCCGACTTCGGCGCCGAAGCCCGTCACGATGTTGACGACGCCTTTAGGAACGCCGGCATCGGTGAAGGCGCGGACCAGGTTGAAGGTGGAGAGTGGTGTATCCTGCGCGGGCTTGATGACGCAGGTGTTGCCGCAGACCACGGCGGGCAGCAGCTTCCAGGAAGAAATCGCCATGGGGAAATTCCAGGGCGTAATCATGCCGCAAATGCCGACGGGCTGGCGCACGGCCATGGCGAACTTGTTGGGCATCTCCGACGGCACGGTTGGACCGAACAACCGGCGGCCTTCGCCGGCGTTGTAGTAGGCGGCGTCGATGGCTTCCTGCACGTCGCCGCGAGTTTCGGCGAGCACCTTGCCCATTTCGCGGGTCATGTCGCGGGCGTGTTCTTCTTTGCGCTCGATCAGGATTTCGGCGGCGCGAAAAACCATCTCGGCGCGGCGCGGCGCCGGGACCAGACGCCATTTGGCGAAGGCGCGCTTGGCGGCATCTACAGCGGCGTCGACATCGGCCTTGGCCGACTTCTGGAAGATGCCGACTACGTCGCGAGTGTCGGCGGGGTTGCGGTCTTCGAAGGTTTCTCCTGTAGAAGACTCGACCCACTCGCCGTCGATGAAGTTTTTGAGAATTCTGGTGGGAGTGTGGCTGAGATGAGCGGGAGAAGGGAGAGTGTCGGTGGCCATGATTGCTCCTTATAAATGCCGCGATACTGATGCTACAGCGGGGGTTGGAGATGCGGCAAGGGAGGTGCTGCGCAGACTTGGCTTTCGAGCTCACCAGCAATTGATGGTCGCCATATTTCCTGGCAGGGCCATGGCGGTGCAGGTAAGGTGCATCTCCCGCGGTGGGGGCGGAGGCGGCGGGATCAGCGAGAAAAAAGAGCTGCGTGTTGGGGGCAAAGCGACAAGTTTCTGAGCCAAGCCGAGCAGGCTGTTGTAGTCATTGACCAAGGAGTTGTAGCGATTTACAAGCGCACCGTTGTCACGGTTGTAGTCATTGGCCAGAGAGTTATAGCGATCTACGAGCGCATCGTAGTCTTGGATGACGGATTCTTTCTCGATCTTGCTAGTCCGCTGCAGCTCACTTTTCGCTTGCTCGTCGTCCTCGGTTGCCTTTGTCCGGCCGCGGTCCCACCCGTGCTTGTATGCCGCGAGAGATAGCTTGGCGATCGCCAGTTTCTCGAAGTCGCCTCGAAGAATCGGAATACACTTCTCCGCTCGGTCTTCCAGTTCCTCAATTTGGAGAATCCCCATTTGCGAAAAGTCCCATTCCTCCGTCATCTCTCGCTCGCAAACAACAGCCTCCTTAGATCGGGACCTCTGGACCATCCCTTTTTTGCCGGATCGCGGAACATTCGCGTCCAACTTGAATCCCGCAGGAGGGGCAGGCGTGACCTGTGAGGGGTCAACTGTAATCACACTGGGACTCTGCATTTTGCTCCCGCTCTCCGAGTTTGGCGTCCGCTGTTGTTGGCCGACAGAAACCGCCGCAAGAACGAAGATGCACAGCCCTAGACGTGTCATAACACCTCTCCGCGCTCTGCTCAGTGTCACCCACGAACACGTATTTGTCTGTGACAAAGATCGCGCGCTCGGACAAGCCGGCCCAAAGTGGGAAGTGACAAAGGTCTTGGGTCGCTGCGGCTGCGTCGGCTGAGGCGGGGAAAGCAGGTTCCTCACCGGGCTTGGCGCCCGGTTCGGAATGACAAAGAGTTGGGATGGCTCGACGAAGGTCAAAGGCAGCGGACAGGAGTGCCCGCCCTACACGAGCAACTGGAGCCGTGCTTTCCAGCATCACTGGCCTGCTGACTTCGGGTTTCCTGCGGCTCCGTTGAATTCTTCGGACATCCAGTGTTGGAGCGCGGTCATGTTTTGCGCGCGGCCCAGGAAATTCTTAACCAGATCATTTGCCGACATCGAGCCCCCGGGTTCAAGGACTACGCGGCGGTACTTCATGGGGGCGTCGCCGGCCAGCAGGTTTTGATGGTCGAATTGCAGGAAGAAATCTTCGGCGATCACTTTGTCGAAAAGGTAAGTGTAGTAAGCGCTAGAGTAGCCGCCGAGGTGGCCGAACGAGGCCCACATGTGAGTTTCAGGCAGCGGCGTGAAGAGAGTGTACTTGCGATTGTCTTCGCGGGTGACTTTGTCGAAGTCCACGTTGTCCGGCTTGGCTTTGTAAATGTCATAGGAGATGGCGGTGAGAGCGTTCTGGCGTGAGACCCAGGCGCCCCGTCCGAAGGCCGAGGCCCGGTTCATGCGCGCGACGAGTCCGGCGGGGATGGGCTCGCCGGTTTTGTAATGGCGGGCGAATTTGGCGAGGACTTGCGGGCTGCGAATCCATTCTTCGAGCATCTGCGAAGGAGCTTCGACGAAATCGGATTCCATGGTGATGCCGCTGATGCCAGCCCATTGCTGCTGGCCGCCCAGGATGTGATGCATGAGGTGGCCGAATTCGTGGAAGAAAGTTTCGACGTCGCCGTAGTCCATAAGGCCGGGGTCGGCGGCGGTGGGCACGGGGAAGTTGCAGACAAGAATAGCTTCGGGCAATTGCTTTCCGCGGACGCCGTCCAGCACCGGAACCATCTCAGCGTGGCTGAACTTGCCGTGGCGAGGGTGCATATCGAGATAGAAGCGGCCGATGGGCTTGTCATGGTCGATGACGATCCAGGTTTCGACCGAGGGATCCCAGGAAGGAACGTTTTGCTCCTGCTGGAAGCTGACCTGGAAGAGCTCGGCAGCGGCGTCGAGGATTCCCTGCTTCACTTGCATGAAGGGAAAATAGGGGCGCACGGATTGAGAGTCGAAGTCGTAACGGGAGCGGCGAACTAATTCGGAGAGGTAGGAGCGTTCGTAATCCCAGATTTCTTTGGCGCCGGGATTCGTCTTGTGTTTTTCGGCGAGCAGCATTTCGAATTCACGCTGGGCGAGCGGACGGGAGACTTCGTTGACCTGCTGAATGAAGTCGGCGATGTTGTGGCCTTTCGCGATCATCTTGTCGGCGGCGTTGTAATCGGCCCACGATGAGAAGCCAAGCAGCGTGGCGATCTCGTAGCGCGTCTTCAGCAGGTTGGTGAGAACTTCCTGATTCTTGGGATAGGCGCGCGTTGCGAAAGCGAGGGTAACGCGGCGGCGCAGGTCATCGCTCTTGGCGAACGAGAAGACCGGGAGGGCATCGGGATAATCGGTGGTGATGCGGATCTTGCCGTCGGCTCCGGGCTGGTGGCGGTCGATGTAATCCTGGGGCAGGCCTTCGAGTTCTGAGGGGTCGGCCTCAACTACTTTTTGGCCGTCAGCAATATTTCGATCGAACATGGACTGTTCTTCAGTGGCCTGATCATTGAGCTTCTTGAGGCGGGCGCGCGTGGCATCATCTTTATCGACGCCCGCAAGGCGGAACTGCAGAAGTTGGCGCTGCACATAGTAGCGCGTGGCAGCGTCGGCTTTGGAAAGATCGAGTGCGGCCAGCGCATTGTAGACATCATGATTCAGCGCAATTGCAGTTTGCGCTGCGCCGGCTTGGGTGAGCATGGCCGTGGCGTGGTCGCGGAAGGTGGCGTCGGGATGCACGTGGGTCATGAGCGCGGCGAAGTAGCTGGCGGAGTCGTTCTCGCGCACGGCCTCGTCGAACGGGATGAGAGTGTTTTCAATGGTGCGCTGGCCTTTAGCGGCGAGCAGAGTGTCGATGGCGCGCCGGCCCGCGGCTAGATGCTCGGTCTCGATTTTGTCGAAGGCAGCAACGTCGGGCTTGGAGGCCCAGATTGTGGGCTGAGAGACTGTTACGCGCTGGGCGGAAAGGACAGCGGCTAGAAGGAGCGGAAGACCAAGAAGCATAAGCAGGCGTGCGACGAGCAACATGAAAACCTCACGGAGAACTTGGGTGGATCGATTTGGAACCGACGTTTGAAGTGCTTGAAAAATTGTTGATGAAGGCATCTCGCCGTGTCAAGCGTCACCGCATTACCCTGTGTTCCCCTGCGCCCACTGTGTTGAGGGTCTTTCTCCTGCGCGGGAGTAAAAGTCCCCGCCCTCGGTCTCATCGGTACAGTGGTCTAGTGCCAGCGTTTTACCTGCGGCCAGAGTTGGGCCAGGGTTCCGAATTTTGGGCCTCGGCAGATGAAGACGCCGATCTCGGTCTCCAGCGCCCAGGGATTGTCGGCAGATGTGCCAACAAATTCGACGTGATCGAAAAGTTCCTCCAATCGCTTTCTGTGGTCGCCGAGCACGATCAGGCAGTTGCCGGAATAGCCGCGCGGTCCCCATAGAAAATAAGTGCGGTCGCCGCTCAGGGCTGGCGGCAGGTCGTAAGCGCGTCCGAGGAAGTCGATGGCGCCAGCCTGGCCGTAGTCCTGGGCGAAGATGCCGCAGGCTTTGTCTTGGCGTTCCTCGGGAGTCAATTTGTTCCAGGCCACGGCGGTTTCGTCGACAATTTCCTTCCATCCAAACTGATCGGCGTACCACTGCGGCAGCGCGGCGCGGGCGTGCTCGTGTTCCATCACGGGCAGCTTGAAGGGAAGAGTTTTCATATAGGCGATGAACCGGTCTGGGGAAAGTACCGGCACGGTCACCGGGACGAGGTGTGTTCCGCTGGCGAGCAACACAAGCACGATCACAGCCTTCACCCAGGTGCGGCGCGGGCGGAAGTTTTCCTGCGGATTGTTTCTTGTCCCCTCGATTGCGGACTCAATCACGACTGCGCCCGCGGCCAGCAGCATGGGATACACGGGAGCAAGATAATAGTTTTTTCCGTGAAGGACGAAGAACACGGCGAAGCAAACCAGGTAGCACCAGCCGAGCATGCGGTAGGGCTTCAAGCGCGCCGAGAAGAGAAACGCAAACAACCCAGTAAGCCAGATGGGCGCCGTGATTGGGTCGACCAGGAGCGTCTGCTGGAGAAAAAACTGAGGGAACGGGAGGATGACGTCGCGGCCTTCCGCCTTGATGTTGTGCATCAACTCCACGAAGGGCCAGTGATTGTGCACATTCCAAAGCAGGTTGGGAAGAAAAATCACTAACGCGGCAAGGCCGCCCAGCCAGATCCAGGGATTAAGAAAGACGCGGCGTTGTGGAGTCAATAGAAGTCCGACGACTATGCCGAAGCCGAAGACGGCGATGGAGTATTTCTCCTCAATCCCGAGGCCGGCGATGACGCCGAACCAGAGCCAGTAGCGCGGGTTGTCACGTTTTATCGCGAGGATGGCGAAGTAGGCGCAGCCCATCCACAGATTGGGTTCAAGGCAATTGGTGCCGAGCAGGCTGCCGTTGGAGAGATATTGCGGCGCTATGACAACGGCGATGGCGCTGAGCAGCAGGGCGAAGCGGCGTCCGCCGAATTCGCGCGCGAGGACGGCGGTTTGTACAACGAGTAGAGACGACGCCAGCGCGGGAATGAAGCGAATGCTGCGCAGCGAGTCTCCCAGGACGGCGCGATTGATGTGGATGAGAAACGGGATGAGCGGCGGTTGATCAACGTAGCCCCAGCCGAGGTGATCGCCGCAGGAGATGTAGTCGAACTCATCGCGAAAGTAGCCGTAGCGGTTGTTGAAATAAATGTGGAATAGGAACTTGGCGAACGCGATGGCCCAGATGATCGCCATGCCGGAGGCGAGGAAGGCTTGGTCGTCGCGGCTGATCGGGGCGGAAGCTGAGGACGTGCTGGCCATGAGGGTAAACAAGGATAGCGGAAGACTGAGGAGTCTGTCATTGCGCGCCTGACGGACTCCAAACCTCAAACACAGAGAGCACAGGGTCACACAGAGGAACCCTGCGGGCGAGCGCGGGCAAACGAAGGTAACGTTCCCTGCTGATTACCTATTTTTGGTGCATACGCGCTTGTGATAACTTTGGAATTACCGCATCTTCAATAGGTTTTGAATAAGGTTTTTAGTCCACGTGTCTTCGCCGACTCGCAAACCGGGAATCCACATCGCGTGGAAGACGGTCACCTACCGCAGTGTGGCCATGCTGGTCATTGCCGGCTTCGCGGTGGTGTTGATCGGGATACGTCTGACCTTTCCGCAATTCACCGAAAGCAGCATCAAGGCGGCCGGAAGCGTCGCCGATAAAGCGTTGGAGCGCGTTGCCGGCATGACGCCCAAGGCGGGAACGGGCACAGTCACCGCACAGCAGGCCCACTTTACGGCACTCGATGGTACGGTGCGGGTGAAGAAGGGAAACGGCAATAGCTGGGTGAGTGCGGACTACAACATCCCGCTGGAAAAAGGCGATGTGGTGCAGACGGGCTCGGAGGGCATGGCGAAAGTTGTGTTCAACGACGGCACCAGCTATACCGTGAAGCAGGATTCGCTGATCGTGATCGAAGAGAACTCGGCCAACGATCAGCAGCAGACGAATGTCGCCGTGGCCGTGAGCACTGGAACCGTGGATCTTTCGACCGCGACTTATTCCCAGGGATCGAAATCGCAGGTGATTGTGTCGGGTGCGACGGCGTCATTGGCGCCGGATTCGGCAGCGCAGGTGCACAACGATCCTAAGGCGGACCAGCACGAGATCCTGATGAAGAAGGGCGCCGGCGAGGTCACGCGCAACGGCGAAACCGTGGAGTTGGCCAACTGGGAGCGAGTGAGCTTCCAGGCGGCGCAGCCTCACCTGGAGAAGGAAAAAGGTACGGGACCCCCGACGCCAATTTCTCCGGCGAACATGGCGCCGATCTTTACCTCCGGAGAGACGACCAAGGATGTCGAGTTTTCCTGGACGCCGATGGCGAACGCTGCGGGTTACCGCCTGCGGATCTCAAGAAACCCTTATTTTTCCTCCACCTTGGTTGACAAAAAGGTAAATACCGCCGATGTTACGGTTACGAGCCTGGGCGATGGAGCGTACTACTGGGCGGTGCAGTCGGTTGACGCCTCGGGCAAGGAGTCGGTGGAGAGTGATAAGAACCGCTTCACGATTATTCCCAAAGGGAAGCAATCGGAAGCGATCGAACTGGATCTGGATCCCTTTATTCAGCATGGCCACATTATTGAAGTGACGGGGAAGACTCAGGTAGGGGCCCGGGTGATGGTGAATGGGCGGGAGGTCCCGATGTTTTCCACCGACGGGACGTTCCATTACTTCACCCCGCCGCTGACGCCGGGCGAAGCGGTGATTACGGTGACCGCGCAGACGGCGCAGGGCGGAGTGAATACGCAGCAGAAGAAGATCATTATTCAGTAAGCTACTGAGTGGGGGATTGATTTAAACAGTCGTCGGTCCGCGGTCGTCGGCCATAAAGAGCCGAAGACTAACGACCGAAAGCCGGCGACAGCAAAGCGGAAGGCAGAGTACGTCATGTCAAATAATAACGGATTTCATTCATCACGCTCTCACAACCTGAGGTCGTTATTCAGCTTGTTCTCCAGCGACCTGGCAATTGATCTGGGCACGGCTAACACGCTCGTCTACGCTCGCGGCAAGGGCATCGTGGTCAACGAGCCCTCGATTGTCGCCATCAACAAGAATACGGGCGAAGTGGAGGCCGTGGGCAAAGAGGCGAAAGAAATGCTGGGCCGCACGCCGGGCAACATCGTGGCCATCAAGCCCATGAAGGACGGCGTGATCGCCGACTTCAAAGTCACGGAGAAGATGCTGAACTATTTCATCCAGAAGGCGCACAACCGCAAGATGCTGGTGCACCCGCGCATCGTGATCGGAGTGCCATCGGAAATCACGCAGGTGGAAAAGCGCGCGGTCATGGATTCGGCCTATCGAGCCAAGGCTAGTGAAGTGCATCTGGTGGAGCAGGCCATGGTGGCGGCGATTGGAGCCGGGCTGCCGATTACGGAACCCAGCGGCAACATGGTGGTCGACATCGGCGGAGGCACCACCGACATCGCGGTGATTTCTTTGAGTGGCATCGTTTACTCGCGTTCGGTGCGGATGGCCGGCAACCAGATGGACGAAGCCATCATGAATTATCTGAAGCGGAAATATAACCTGCTGATCGGCGAGCGCACCGGCGAGCAGATTAAAATGGAGATTGGCTCGGCGCACCAGCTCGACAAGCCGATGACCATGGAGATCAAAGGCCGCAACTTGATCGAAGGCGTCCCTAAGACGATCACCGTCGATGATGGCGAAATCCGCGAGGCATTGAGCGAATGCGTATCGACCATCATGAATGCGATTCGCGTGGCGCTGGAGCGCACGCCTCCGGAGCTTTCGGCCGACATCAGCGACCGCGGCATCGTGCTGACCGGCGGCGGGGCGCTGCTGAAGAATCTGGACAAGCGCATCCGCGAAGAAACCGGGCTGCCGGTCTCGATTGCCGACGATCCGCTGTGCAGCGTGGTGCTGGGCACGGGCAAGATGCTCTCGGACTTCAAGCTGCTGCGGAAGATATCGATTGAATAGCAGTGGCCAGTGGTTAGTGGCCAGTCGAAAAAGAAGCGAGATTTCTTTTTCAGTAACGACAGACCATGACCAACTGGCCACTGATCACTGGCCACCGACCCCTGTTTTATGGAAACCGTACTCGGCCGCTATCGCAACCTCACCATCTTAGTGGGAGTGTTGTTCCTGCAGGTGCTGGGGCTGGCGGTGCAGGTGAAGCGCAGCGGCGATGCGCAGAATACGCGGCTGATCCGCGTCTGGGCGGTGGAGGCGATTTCTCCTTTCGAGCGCGGGCTGGTCTGGGTGCAGAACGGCAGCAGCAATCTTTGGCACAACTATTTTTTCCTGCGCGGGGTGCGGGCCGAGAACCGCGAACTCAAAGAAAAGATAGAAAAGATGCAGCTGAAAGAAGTGCGGCTCAGCGAAGACGCCGCCCAGGCCCACCGCTTGCAATCCCTTCTGGCTTTCAAGGAGCAGTTCATCGAAAAGACGGTGGCCGCACAAGTCATCGGATCGGGCGGCAGTGACCTCTCGCGCATCATCTATATCGACAAGGGCAAGAACGATGGCATCAAGCCAGATTTGGCGGTGATCACCACCGGCGGCATCGTGGGCAAGGTATTGCAAGTTTATCCGACAACATCCCAGGTGCTGATGATCAACGACCAGAGCAGCGGCGTGGGAGCGATGCTCGAACAGTCGCGGCTTCAGGGCGTGGTGCGCGGAACCCCCAATGGCGAACTGCTTCTGGAACGGGTGATGAGTGACGAGCAGGTCGCTCCGGGAGAGACTGTGGTAAGCAGCGGAGGCGACCAGATTTTTCCCAAGGGGCTTCCGCTGGGCACGGTGACCAAGGTGAGTCCGGGAAGGGAAATGTTTCTGAACATCCTGGTGAAGCCGGCCGCGGACCTGAGCCGGGCCGAGGAAGTGCTGGTGGTGACGGAAAAGCAGGAGCGGGAACCGGTGGCAGAAAGCGGCGGCGGCAGCAGAGTGCGCGCGGCCGATATTTTGGCGCAGCGGTTGCCTTCGGTCCCGGACAAGCCCACTGTGGTCGCGGGACCCTCTCCCGCAGGGACAGCCACGAGCCACTCGACCGGGCAGGGCGCGGGCACAGGAACAGGCGTGAAGCCGCAGCCGAATAACTCCGTCAGGCCATTAGCAGGGAACGTAACAACGGCCGCTGGCGACGTTTTGAAGAATGTTGCGCAGAAGCCGGTTGCCGTCGATTCCGGAACAAATGGTGGCTCGCGGAGCGGGGCTGGATCCAGCGCGTCATCAAACACGGTGAGTGCCGGTTCGAACACAGCTCCGAAATCTGCGAATACCGCTGCAAAACCGGCAACCGCCCAGCCTAAGCCCGCACAGCCTAGGACCGCGCCTGCCAAACCTTCGAGCACACAGCCCAGTCCTCAACCGCCTGCACCTGAAAACAATCCCCACTAGCGTGCCCATCACTTACACATCGGGCGAGCAGATTGAGGTCTACCGGTTCAGCATTCCGGTGACCGTGGGCGTGCCGCTGGCGGCGCTGTTTCTGCAAGCCTTTCTGCCCAGGCGGTTGCCATTCTTTTCCATCCTTGACCTACCGTTGCTGGTAACGATTTTCTTTGCCATGGCCCGGCGCAATCCGATTTCGGGCCTGTTCACCGGAGCGGCCATTGGCCTGGTGCAGGACATGCTGGGGCCTTATCCGATCGGCATTTATGGGATCGCAAAAACGGTGGTAGGCTACTTCGCCTCGTCGCTGGGAGCGAAGCTTGACGTGGAGAACGTAGGTGCCCGGTTCCTGGTCACGATGGGGTTTTACCTGGTTCACGCTGCGGTGTATTTCACGGTAGCGCGAGGCATGGTCAATCTGACCCTGAATTGGAGTTGGAGCCGCGGCATCCTGGCCGGGCTGGCGAACGCATTTGTGGGCGTTGGGCTGTACTTTGTGCTGGACAAGTTTAAGCAGAGAACTTGAAAGCGGGCTTTGGTTTTCGGGCTTCAGCCGGACGACTCCGAACGAGACGCGTGACCTTCGTGTCGGAGAAGCGCTACGTGCTCGCGAGCGCCGGATTACAATGTAGCTAACTTTCCCTGAAAGGATGAAAAAGGCTTGGGTCTCCCGAGCGACGGCGCAGCAGCGTGCCCGAAGCCCGAAGCCCGAAGCCGAAAGCCCGATGTTCGGCCGCGACGACAAAGTATCGGCAATCCGCCTCACGGCGGCGCAGTACATGATCCTGGCCATCTTCCTGGTCCTGGCTTACGGACTGTGGAAGCTGCAGGTGATGGAGAGCGGTTACTATGCCTCCGCAGCCGAGAAAAACCGCATCCGTAATGTGCCGATCCTCGCGCCCCGAGGCAAGATTCTGGACCGCGAAGGGCGTGTGATTGTCGATAACTACCCGTCGTTTTCGGCGCTGCTGTTGCGCGATTCCACCCGCGACCTCAATGCCGATGCGGACTTGATTGCGCAAGGCCTGCATCTGGACCCGAACGAAGTGCGCTCCCGGATTCGCCACTTTGCTTCCATGCCGCAATACCAGCCCATCTTTCTGAAAGAAGACATCACGCCCGATGAGCTGGCGTTCATCGATGCGCATCGCAACGAACTGCCCGAGCTAGATACGATCATGGCGCACCGGCGGCTGTATCCGCGCAACGGGTTCATGGCGCACCTGATCGGCTATGTCGGCGAAGTCAGCGAAGACATGCTGAACCAGCCGCAGTTCGAACTCTATAACCCGGGCGATGTGGTCGGCCGTTCTGGAGTGGAGCTGCAGTACAACAACCTGCTCATGGGCACCAACGGAGCGCGGCGGGAGCTGGTGAACAGCCATGGCCGCGAGGTGGGGCTGCTGGGGGAAACGGAAGCGATCCCGGGAAAACAGTTGAAGCTGACGGTTGACATCGATTTGCAGATTGCGGCCGAGGAAGCGCTGGAAGGCAAGAACGGCGCCATTGTCGCGATGGACCCGCGGACGGGGGAAATCCTGGCGATGGTCAGCCGGCCTACGTTCGATCCCAACGACTTTGCGGTGCGCGTCTCGCGCGATCAATGGAGCAAGCTGGTCAATGACGAAGACCATCCCCTGATGAACAAGGCGATTCAGGCGCAACTGGCCCCCGGTTCCACGTTCAAAATCATCATGGCGACCGCGGGGCTGCAGGAAGGGATCGCGCAGGATCTGCACGTGATCTGTAACGGCGGCGGGATTTTCTACGGCCGTTACTTCAAGTGCTGGATCTCGGCCCGGCATCAGACCCACGGAGCGGTGGACATTGTGAAGGGCATTTACCAATCCTGCGACGTGTTCTTTTACACGCTGGGGGAAAAGCTGGGAATCGACCGCATCGCCAAATATGCGACCGCGCTCGGCATGGGGCAGAAAACCGGAATTGACCTGCCCCAGGAAGTGAGCGGGGTGATGCCCTCGGAAGAGTGGAAGATCCGGAACTTCAAGCAGAAATGGTTTGCCGGCGAGACGATCTCGGTGAGCATTGGGCAGGGCGCGGTGGCTGCTACTCCGATCCAGATGGCGCGGGCGTTTGGCGCAATTGCCAGCGGCGGGCGGCTGGTGCGGCCGCATGTCACGAATCCCACGGATTTGCCGCCGGGCATGGTTCCAGCGCAGAGCGTTCCGGATGAAGTGACGATCCCGCTCGACCCGAAGAATTGGGACATCATTACCGATGCCATGGCGCAGGTAGTCAGTCCGGTGGGAACAGCGGGGGCCTCGGCGATTAAAGGCGTGGATATGGCCGGCAAAACCGGCAGCGCGCAGACCGTGAGCAACGCGCTGAAGGCTAAGATGAGCGCCAGCGAGAAATCCAAATACAAAGACAACGGGTGGTTCGTGGGCGTGGAGCCGCGGCGCAACCCCGAAATCGTTGTGTGTGCGCTGTTCGAAGAGGGCGAGCACGGATCGTTGGCGGCCCACGTAGTGTCGAAGGTGATCCAGGCGTATGTGGAGAAGCAGCGCCGGCAGCCCGCGAAGATGGCAGCGACGAAGAGCGCCGAGAACACGGAGATCGGCGCGGTATGGACTGAGCCGGGTGAAGATGGCGGCGAGCAAAAGTTGCAGGGTGGTCACTTCTTCCTGGATACGGCGAAGCGGCCGCTGGTGGCGAGTACCGAGTACCTAATACCCAGTACGGGAAAATAAAATGAAGGAATCAGCCAGGGGTTATTTGTCGGGAGGGGTTGCTCGGTACTGGGTACTGGGTACCAGGCACTAATGTCACGCTACGTTTCATTTCGCGATTTTGACTGGCTGCTGCTGGTCTTCGTGCTCATGATCTGCGGGCTGGGGGTCATGGAGATCCGCAGCGCCACCATGCACACCAAGTTTGCCGGCTCGCACCTCAAGCAGATTTACTGGATTTTGGGTGGGGTAGGGGCCATGTTCATCATCAGCGCCGTCAACTACCAGGCGCTGCTCGATAGGATTCACTGGTTTTACATCGCGGGCGTGGCCTCGCTGATGGCCGTACTCGTCTTCGGACAAAAATATCTGGGCGCGCGGCGTTGGATCAAGATGCCAGGCGGAAACCACTTTCAGCCCTCCGAGTGGGTGAAGCTGATCCTCATCCTGGCCGTGGCAAAGTATTTTGCCGATCTGCGGCATCGTGACCTTTCGTGGCCGGATTTCATTAAGGCCGGAGCCATCGTCGGCATCCCCATGCTGATGGTCCTGGCGCAGCCCGATCTCGGCACAGCCCTGACCTATGTACCCATCGCCATTATGGGGGTTTTTCTGGGCGGCATGCAGTGGAAGCAGGGACTGGTAGTCGTACTGATGGCAGCGATCGGCGTGGGGGCGGTATTTTTTGTGCCACGCGTACACGTTCTGAAGTCTTACCAGAAACAGCGTCTCACCAGCTTTATGGACCCGGAAAACGATCCCCAGGGTACGGGGTATCAAGTTGAGCAATCCAAAATTGCGGTAGGTTCGGGAGGTCTGTGGGGCGGGAAAGGCTCGCAAACACACGGAGCGTTTCTGCCAGTCCCACAAACGGATTTTATTTTCGCGGCGTTCTCCGAGGAGCATGGATTCGTCGGCGCGCTGGGGGTTCTACTGTTATACTTCATAGTGCTGATGCGTTTGACCCAGAACGCGCAAACAGCGCCCGACCGCGCTGGCACGTTCGTGGTGATGGGTGTGGTGGCTGTGCTTAGCTTCCACATTCTGGTCAACGTCGGCATGGTGGTCGGTTTTATGCCGGTCACCGGAATACCCCTGCCACTGATGAGTTACGGTGGGTCTTCTGTGTTGTTCATGTTCCTGGCGCTGGGGATGGTAATGAACGTTCGAATGCGCCGCTTTGTGAACTAGCTGGGTGGGTGACAGAGCCAGCCGGTAACAGGCTTAATAGCCAGGTTCATGATTCTTGAACTTGATGTTTGACACAGGATGCTTGGCATAGTGGTTAACACAAGGAAGACGGCAGGAAGCAATTGCTGCGCCTCGTGGCGCAGCCCCAAAAATATCGATCGCCCTCGCGTTAAGGGGGCATTTCACCGGCTGTCGAGCAGTCGAAGGCCGGGCAGGATTGAAGCTAGAGCGCTGCTGGCAGGGTAACGGCCCCCCGACCGGAAATCGGTCTGAGAGTGCGGTCACAACCCGGCAGACGCAAAGCGAAACAGTGCAAAAGATACCCAAGCTTGTGCAGCGGATTCGGTCAGGGAGAAACCTCCCCAGCCCCAGCCGTCCCCCAATCGGGGCCAGCCTCGCGACGCTCCATCCTCCCATTTCCTTCCTCTGTCGGCGCCGGTAAACCCGCCCGGCTTTCTTAAGCCAGCGGGACCGGAGTCTACATGAATAAAGAGTTGTTTGTTTCTTCTACGCCCCACGAAACCAAGGTGGGACTGGTGGAAGACGATCTGCTCGCGGAAATCTACCTCGAGCGCGAAAATGAATACACCTTAGCCGGCTCGATTTACAAAGGCCGTGTAACCCGCGTTCTGCCCGGCATGCAGTCTGCCTTCGTCGACATCGGCCTGGAGCGCGATGCCTTCCTCTACGTTTCAGACTTTATGGAGTTGGAAGAGCACGACGAGGATTTGACCGACTCCGTGCCCACGAATCGCGGAGTGCAGGATCTGCGGTCGCCTGCCCCAGAAGAGCCGGCAGCATCAGCGGCGAGTGAAGCGGCCGAGCCCGAAGCCAGCTTCGGAGACAACGGCAGCCAGGATTTTGTCGAAACCGAAGAACCGGCGGAGGAGGGTCAACCTTCGACCGCCGCAGCGCCCGACGCTTCCACTGGCGGAACTTCTCAAGACCGCGACCGTGGAGGTTACCGCGCCCGACGCCGTCGCCGTGGCGGACGTCGCGATGGACGAGGCGATGGACGCGATCGCAGCCCCGAGCCGCGCTTTGTGCGGCCATCCGAAAATGCTCCCGCCCCTGCCGCCGCTTATACGCCGCCCGCTCCGCGTCCCCAGGAATCAGGACGCACCCAGCAGTTTGCACCGCCGGCAGGATATCAGCCAATCTTGTTGCCCGGAGAGTCGATCTCCAAATACCGCGGCCTTGCGCCGACGCCGGTGGTGCAGGAACGACGTCCGCACGATGCCGGGACTGAGACGAGTTTTGCCTCCGCGCCCGCCGCAGAGCCTGCGGCACCCTTAGCCGCGACTTTCCTGGACGACGAACCCATCTTCGCTGCTCCCAGTGCCACTGCCAGTGCCGCGGCTGCTCCAGCCATCGAAACGCCGCACGAGCAGCACGACGACTCACGGCACGCGCAAAAAGAGCACACTGAAGTGGCCTCGTCGGCCTCAACTTCAGTCGATTGGAATCGCGAATTTCGCTGCCAGGAACTGTCGAGCGCCGCAGTTGAGACTCCTACAGAAGAATTTGTCGAAGAAGAAGAGGAGATGGTCGCGCCTCCGGTGCGCCAGCCGGAAGCCCCGGTCTTTGCTGCGCCCGGCACGCTCGAAGAAGAGACCATCGACGAAGAAGAAGCGGACACGGTCCGTTACGAAGAATCGTCCGATGAGGGCTACGAGTTTGAAGAAGAGACGCGCGCGGCCGGCCAGATTGCCGAAGTCCGCGCCACCGTCGATGAGATCCACATGTCATCTTTAGCCGAGGCCGGCGTAGCGCCGTCTGCGGAAGAGGCCGCGGCCGAGAGCGAGGAAGACTCCGAGGAATTGGAATTGGAAGAAGCGCAAGCCCAAGCTGAGGCTCTGCTTGCCGCCGAAGCCGGCGGAAACGGCGCAGTCGACGCCCGCGCAGAGGTTCGTGCTCCCTCAGGAACTGCCGGTTATACGCAGCGGGCCCCGCGTCCGCGTCCCGGTTACGACCGCCGTGGTGGCGGACGCCGTGGTGGTGGCCGCCGCTTCCCGCGCCGGCAATCGTCGCAGGAAGTTCCGAAAATTTCCGACTTGCTGAAGGAAGGCCAGGAAATCCTGGTGCAGATTGCCAAAGAGCCCATCGGCAAGAAAGGCGCGCGCATCACCAGCCACATCGCGCTGCCCGGGCGCTTCCTGGTCTACATGCCGACGGTGAACCATACCGGAGTTTCGCGCAAGATCGCCTCCGACGAAGAACGCCAGCGCCTGAAGCGCATCGTGATGAGCGAGCGCGACAACGGCCACGGAGGCTTCATCGTCCGCACCGCCGCGCAGAATGCCGGCGAAGACGAACTGCGCGCCGACATTCGCTTCCTCAAAGGCCTGTGGAACGACATCAAGAGCCGCGCCGAAGCATCGAAGCCGCCGGCGCTTATCTATCACGATCTCAACGTAGTCGAGCGCGTGCTGCGCGATCAGGTCACCAGCGACTTCTCCGTGATCTGGGTCGACACCGAGCCCGAGTACGAGCGCATTCTGCGCTTCTTCAACCGCTTCCAGCCGGCGCTGGTCAAGCGCGTGAAGCTCTACACCAAAGAGACGCCGTTGTTCGAACAGTTCGGCCTGAAAGAAGAGATGGACAAGGCGCTCAAGTCAAAAGTCTGGCTGAAGAGCGGCGGCTACATCGTCATCAACCAGACCGAGGCGCTGGTCGCCATCGACATCAACACCGGCAAATACGTCGGCAAAACTTCGCGCCTCGAAGACACCATCGTCAAAACCAACGTGGACGCGATCAAAGAAATCGTGCGCCAGATTCGCCTGCGCGATCTGGGCGGCATCATCATCATCGACTTCATCGATATGGACGAGCGCCGCAACCGCCAGCGCGTGATGCAAGCGCTGGAAGAGGAACTCCGCCACGACCGTGCCCCGTCAAAAGTTCTTCAGTTCAACGATTTCGGCCTGGTAGCGATCACGCGTAAGCGCGTGAAGCAATCGCTAGAACGCACCATCGGCGCGCCCTGCCCGTACTGCCAATCGACGGGCTACGTGAAATCCGTGACCACAATCTGCAACGAGATTTACGTCGAGATGCGCAAGATCGCCAAGCATCTGGAGCACGAAGACGTAATGCTGCGCGTGAATCCGGATGTAGCCAAGGAGTTGAAGTCCAACAACGGCCGCCTCCTGAACGAAATGGAAGAGCTGACCAAGCGCACCATCATCGTAAAAAGCGACCCGGCGCTGCATCAGGAGCAGTTCGATATTAACTAGCTGTCAGCGATCAGCCGCCAGCCATCAGTAAAAGCGCTGTGTGCCGGTCGACACGTGTGGGGACAGCCGCCCTCGGCTGTCCGCCGGGCAAAGCCCGGCAACTGATGCCGGATTCGAAAACAGCTCGGGAAGGGCACGGCTTCAGCCGTGCCGTCCAGAGCCAATGAAGACGCGGGCTTCAGCCTCCGACGGCGTTCACCGCCGTATGCCGCGACTCCAAGGGAGTCGCTCCTAGACCAATTGCTGGTAGGGTATTGGAATGGCGGATGAGCACAATAGGCTCGATTCACAATTCAGCATTGTAGGGGCGTTCTGGCCGCCCGAAACAGCCGTGGCGGTGCAGACAGGAACGCTGACAGCAGATGAGCGCGAAATCACATTTACGACGGCGCCGGAATACAAGCGAGGGGAACAGGGAGTGGCTCTTGCTTCGAATCTATTTCCTGGCAGCGCGCGCGAAAAGGTGCCGGTATTGCAGGGTTTCACCGAACACGGTCTCTGCACACTCTGCGATCTTATCGAGACGGATCGGCCAGGACTAGCGCACCTCGGGTTGCGGCAGTCCATCGCGGCCGTCGCTTACAGGGTTTCGACATGCGTTGCGGGAATACACATGGGAGGCTCCGGCGACAAATGCCTGGACTCAGCCCGCTACACGTTCTCGGGGCTGAGCGACTGGCTTCCAAAAGCGGTAAGCGAAACTTGGGATAGCGACTACATAACACTAAAGGTACCCTTCAAAGAGCGAGACGTCCTCGACTTCAGTACGCGCGAGAGCCGTGTCCGCGTCACACTTAGAGTCTCTTCGGAGCTTACGAGCGGTTTGGCCGATGGAGTGCGTATTAGCAAATCGGTGGCTTATGTCGAGGTAGGAAGACCAGACCCAGAGTCCCTCAGTTGGTACTACGAGATTGGGAACCGCCTAGAAAATTTGTTTTCGTTGCTGACGGGTGCGTCATTGGCGTTAGAGACGTTCTTCGTCTATCGGCAACAGGAGAGTGCGCACGTCCACGCGAAGCGAAACGATCACATGAAGGCTTTCGATCCTCGTGAATGCGTCTGGTGTAGCCCCAGCCAGCTCGCAAATTGCATAGCCGTTTGGCTCTCGGAATCTTGGGAGTTTAGAAGAGTTGAGTCGCTCGTCCTGGGCGTACTGAGAAAGGGCAAGCTCTATGTGGAAACAGAGTTTCTCTCCCTCGCTCAAGCTTTGGAAGGAATTCATCGAGTGACCGAGCACACCCCTGTTGTGGGGAGGGCTGTTTTTAGGCAGATTCGCAGGAAGATCCTCGCTCTGCTTAACGCGGAAAAGGTGGCGCAGCCTTTAGTGAATCGACTTCGCGATTCAATGTCGCACATCAGTGATCCGACGTTCGCCTCTCGGCTGGCGGCCCCCTGTCGACGCATAACTGATCCGCTCTTACAGCGTATGGGGATCAGCCCACCGGAATTTGTCAGTGACGTAGTAGCTACACGGAACTTCTATACTCACACAGGCAGCAAACCTCGCAGCCAGCAGAGCACCCCAATTGTGGGAAAGGAGCTGTTCTTGCTGAGCCAAAAAATGCGGGCCCTGCTTCGGGGCGTGCTTCTGTTGCATTTGGGCGTCCCTGAACCGCAGTTCGCGAACGTGCTTGAAAGAGAAGCAACGCGTTGGCACTGATTTGAGACCCGGCAGACGATATCTACTTTCGTAGACTTGACGCGACGACCGCTTTGGCCAATGCTAAAAGTTTTAGCCAAGCTCTTTGACACCCCGACCCACCCTCCTAACTCCTTACGGCTCAAGATTTTGCCCGCAAGTTGTTGAGCCCCATAGATCAAATCCGATTTTGGCGCTAAGCAGATGATTCCAATAGACCGGGGGGAGGGGGGTATACTCGATAGTTATAGAACGGTAAATACATTTTCCCGAACAGGGAAAGCGACCTGTCCCGTTTGCGAACAGGCCAAAAGCATCGAGGAGATGCCGATGAAGTCGAAGACAGAGGCGAAGAATACGGCCACAAAGAAGACGACAACGAAAACCACGACTCCACCGAAAGCCGTTCCAACAGGCCTTCACAAGAAGCAAGGCGTCTGGGTCTTTTCCACCGGAGAACCCATCACGCACACACAAATGGAAAGAGACCGCCGCTCAATACAACGCGAGCGAGAAAATAGATGGATGGGAAACTTAGCGAAGCCCAAAACCAAGGCTAAGGCTAAAAGCTTGAGAACTGAGAACTGAGAACTGAGAACTGAGAACTGCTCCTAGCTCCCTGGATGAGCCAGAGCCTTCACAGCCAGATCAGACCGGACGCGTAGTTTCTGCAGCGTTTCGTGAATCGCGTTCGCGGATGCATCGCTTCCGGCTGCCTTGGCGACGGCGACAGCTTCTTCCGTGGTCGTGCTGGCGATGTCGAGCAACACGACCAGCGCGTCGGCGTGCAGCTTCCACAGCGACGACATGCTCTGGCTGCGCTTGAGTTCTTCGAGTTCGGTGTTGACGCGCGCGACGCAGGAGACCAGACGAATCAAAGTGCGTGCGACATCGGCGCGAGGACTTTTCTCTTCGAGAAAGCTGGCGTTGTAGGCGTCGGCTTCGGCGGCGGTCAGCGTTAGATTGAAGAAGCGCATGGGCACGATCTGGCGATACTTGGGATCGGCCACGCGCACAAACACGCGAATCGATTCCTCGACGCGGCGCAGTTTGCCTTCTTCGGCGGAGATTTGCTGCGCCGTGATGACCGGCGGCTGGAACGCCTGCGCCGGAGCAGGAGTTTTGGCCGCGGCGACCCGCGCCGGCTTGGCGGCAGCGCCCGCACCGCCGGAGGGTTTTGCCGCGCTCCTGGCAGCGGGCGCGAGCAATGACCGCCGGATGGGCGGGCGCCGGTCCAGTTCTTTTTTCAGGTGCGAAACGCGCCGAAATTTTTCCAGCGCGCTGCCGTAGTCGGCCTGGAGCATTTCATTCTGCTCGATCGCAGCCACGTGGTCGACGGTGACTTCCACGCCGTCTACGGTGCTGAGAATGCTGCCGCCCATTTCGTCGAGGGCTTGGGCGAATTGCTTGATCTCAGTCAGAGCCTTGGTGAAGAGTTCGTCAAAGCGCGCGCCGAACGCGGCATTATGAGCGGCGACAGTAGCCAGCACGCCCGGATGATAGAACGAAGCATCCAGCCAGCGCTTGAGGTCGCGCACGCGCGAGACGATGCCGGAATCGATGAGCGAATTGAAATCGCGATAGCGGGCGATTTCTTCGCGCAAGGGATCGAAGTTGCGCAGCAGTTGCACGTGCTCTTCCGGAAGCGAGGGAACATCAGTATCGGCGAGAATTTCGATCAGCGCAATTTCGAAGGGAGAAAGTGGAAGCGATCCGTCGAGCCCATAGCCGTGTTGCTGCCATTGCCCGTGAACGCGGGGATGGCGATACAAGAAAGTGGCAATAAGATCGGTTTTATCGCGATTCACTTCGCTGGGCTCGCGGCGCCGCACGAAGTAACGCAGCAGGGCCTCGGCGACTTCGGAATCCGTGTCGGGGGTGAGCGCCTGGCGCAGCATCGCGGGTGTGATGGCCATGTCCAGCAAATGCAGCCAGCGATACATCCGGGAAAGAGTTTCTGGAAGATTTTCGGAGTGGCGGAGCGAGACTTCGTCGAGCCCGCTCGGAATGGGCACATCGCCGCCGAGCGAGTCGCGCATCAGCTTTTGATAAAAACCCTGGACGGTCGCCAGGATTGCTAACTCAAATTTAAGGTCCTCGGCCAAGAAACGCTCCCGCAAGCGGGATTCTCCTCGTCGATTGAAGGAATTCTTTAACTGCTGTTCCAGTAAAGACGAAAGTCACCACCGCCGCAAGTTACCACCGAGTGAGACCATGACTCCCGTCTCCGGTCTCCGGAAGTGCATGCCCTTCCGCGCAGACAGGAAAACGCGCCCTAGAAAACTACCGTCTTATTGCCATAAAGGAGCACGCGGTTTTCCGCGTGCCAGCGGACGGCGCGGGAGAGCACGACTTTTTCGAGGTCGCGGCCTTTGCGGATTAGATCTTCGACGGTGTCGCGGTGGGAGACGCGCACTACATCCTGCTCGATGATGGGACCGTCGTCGAGGACTTCGGTGACGTAGTGGCTGGTAGCGCCGATCAGCTTCACGCCGCGTTCGAAGGCTTGATGGTAAGGGCGTGCGCCGATGAAGGCGGGGAGAAATGAATGGTGAATGTTGATGATGCGCTGCGGATAGCTGTTGACGAAATCGTTGGAGAGAATCTGCATGTAGCGGGCGAGGACCATGAAGTCGGCTTTGTGGTCCTCGATCAGCGAATGGATTTGTGCTTCGGCTTGCCGCTTGTTGTCTTTGGTGATGAAGATAACTGCGTAAGGAATTTTGTAGAAGTCGGCAATGGGTTGGTTGTCGGGGTGGTTGGAGATGATCAGCGGGATGTCGCAGGCGAGCTCGCCGCTTTGGTGACGATAGAGAAGATCGACCAAGCAGTGGTCGTACTTCGAAACCAGAATGATCATGCGCGGTCGATGCGAGGATTGCGCCAGCCGCCAGTTCATCTGGAATTTTTCGGCGATGGGGGAGAAATGTTTGGCGAAGTCGGAGAGGTTTTTGTCAGTGAGATCTTTCTGGGTCAGATCGATGTCGAAATCTTTGGGATCGAACTCGACGCGCATGAGGAACAGGCCGGACTCTTCGTCGGCGTGTTCGTCGGCGTGCAGGATGTTGCCGCCGTGGCGATAGACGAAGTCGGCGATGGTGGCGACTTCGCCTTTGGCGTCGGGGCAGGAGACGAGGAGGATGGCGGAGGGTTTCACGATTGGGCGAAGATCCTATTTGCAACCGATAGGAATACCGGTCGACGCTGTTCCAGGTCTTTGGTGGTGAAAGGACCAAACCGGCGATTCCATACCTCGGCAACTGCGCCCGCGATCTGCTCGACATCCAATGGAGCGCTCTGTTTGGCGGTTAAAGCGGCAATCCGTCCAGCAATCAAAGAAGCTTCTTGATCGTATTCATCAGCGGGGCAACCGGCGGCTCGAAGGCCTTCTAGGTCTTCATCCCAAAGAATGCTCTTAATTACACGCAGCTGTTCAAGTCGATCCATCTGTCGCAAGCCCCAGCTTACTTCCTTAGATGCTTAAGAATCTCCCTTGCTGCGTTCGCCCCTGAGCCTCCCGTCAATCCAGCGCCGGGGTGGGTGCCGCTGCCGCAAAGATACAGGTTTTCAATCGGCGTGCGGTAGCGCGCCCAGTCTAGCAGTGGACGCATGGTGAAGAACTGGTCGAGGGCTAGATCACCGTGGAAGATTTGGCCACCGGTTAATCCGTAGACGTCTTCGAGATCCTGTGGGGTGATGATCTGGTGGGTCAGGATCATCTCCGGCAGATTCGGCGCGTATTGCGCTAGGGTTTGCACTACGGTTTGGCCCAGCGCTTTGCGCTGGGCATCTCCATTTTGATCCCAACCGCCCTTTAGCTTGTAGGGCGCGTACTGCATGTAGATCGACATTACATGCTTGCCTTCGGGCGCGAGCGTGGGATCGGTTAGCGACGGGATCGTGGCTTCGAGATAAGGTTGGCGGGAGAAGTTGCCGTATTTCGATTCGTCGAAGGCGCGCTCGAGATAGTCGATCTCATGGCCGATGTGGATGCGGCCTTTGAGGGCGTTGCCGTCTCCGTTTTTCAAGGCTGTGAAAGTCGGCAGGGCTGAGAGTGCGAGGTTAACCTTGGCGACTGTGCCGTTGCCGCGGTAATGCTGCATCTTTTGCACGAAGTCGGGGGAGAGATGCATGGGATCGGTGAGCTTGAGCAGCGTGCGTTTGGGGTCGGCGTTGGAGATTACGGCCTTAGCAGTGATTTCTTCTCCGGTGCCGAGAAGAACGCCGGTGGCTGCGCCGTCTTTCACGCGGATTTCGATGACCTCGGCTGCGGTGCGAATCTCGACGCCGGCGGCTTGCGCAGCGGAAGCCATGGCTTGTGTGAGCGCGCCCATTCCGTCGGCGGCGAACCATGCGGAGCCCGCGGGATGAGCATCGCCCGCGGCGCGGACGAGCAACTGCAGGGCGCTGCCTGCCGACCAGGGTCCGAGAAATGTTCCGAATATTCCGCGAGCGGCGATCACTGCGCGCAGTAATTCGGTTTCGAAATATTCCGCTACCAGATCGGCGACGGCCATGGGTCCCCAGCGCAGGACGCGGTACATATCGCGCTTGCCGAGGTTGCGGAGGGCGCGGCCGGTCTTCAACATGCTCCAGAGATCGTTGCCGCTGGGGTGATCGATGTCGGGCGGAGTGGTGGCGAGAACCTCCGCGATTACTTTGCTGATTTTTCCTAAAGATTTTTCGAACTCGGGATACTTGATTGCGTCTTTTTGTGAGAATGCGGCAATCGACTGCGTCGATTTGTTTTCGTCCTGATAAAGCGAGAGGGCGCGGCCGTCGGGCGAGAGCGCGGTTACGCAGGTCTCTGGCGTGATGAATCTCAGGCCGTGCTTTTCGAGTTGCATATCGCGGACAACGTCTGGACGAACGGGTCCCGCCGTGTGCGCAAGCGTGGAGCAGCGGAAGCCGGGATGGAATTCATCGGTGATCGCGGAGCCGCCGACTTGTGGGCGGCGCTCGAGGACTAGGGGTTTGAATCCCGCTTTGGCGAGGTAGAATGCGGTGACCAGGCCGTTGTGGCCGCCGCCGATGATGACGATGTCGCGCTTCGTCTCGGGCATTTTAGGCCGCTCCCTTGTCTTTTAGGATCTCGAGAGCTGCCAGGCGGCCGGGCGCGCCCATGATGCCGCCGCCGGGATGCGTGGCCGAGCCGCACATATATAGATTCTGGATGGGCGTGCGAAAGCGCGCGTATCCCGGCGCGGGACGCAGGAAGAAGAGTTGCTCAAGCGAAAGCTCGCCCTGGAAGATGTTGCCTTCGCTCAGTCCCCACTCGCGTTCTAGATCGAGTGGTGTGATGACTTGGCGGTGAAGGATGATGTCTTTGATATTGGGCGCGTACTCGGCGATGGTGTTGACGACGGTGTCGCCGAAAGCTTCTTTTTCATTGTCCCAGTTGAGACCGGGGCGCAGTTTGTAGGGCGCGTACTGCACGAAGCAGGAGAGTACGTGCTTGCCGGGCGGCGCTACCGAGGGATCGGTGAGCGAAGGGATGACCATGTCGATATAGGGGCGGCGCGAGAAGTTGCCGTACTTGGCGTCGTCGTAGGCACGCTCCATGTATTCGACCGCGGGTGAGATGGAGATTGCGCCGCGCAGGTGTGCGCCGGGTCCGGGCATGCACCTGAAGTTGGGAAGGGCGTCGAGCGCCATGTTTACTTTGCCGGACGATCCGCGGTATTTGAAGCGGTTGATGTCTTCGAGAAAGTCGGCGGGGAGGTGCTCAGCTTCGATGAATTTGTTGAAGGTGAGCCTGGGGTCGACGCTGGAGGAAATTGTGTCGGCGTAGATTTCGTCTCCATTGGCGAGAACGACTCCTTTGGCTTTGCCGTCTTTGACGATAATTTTCGCGATGGCGGCTAGGGTGCGAATCTCGGCACCGGCTTCGCGGGCGGCGTCGGCGATGGCGTTGGAGATTGCTCCAGTGCCGCCGCGGGCGAAGCCCCAGGCGCGGAATGCGCCGTCGATTTCGCCCATGTAGTGATGGAGCAGGACGTAGGCGGTGCCGGGAGAGCGCACGCCGAGAAACGTGCCGATGATGCCGGAGGCCGACATCGTGGCTTTGAGCACGTCGGTCTCGAACCATTGGTCGAGGAAATCGATGGCGCTCATGGTCATGAGCTGGACCTGGTTGTACTTGTCGTAGCTCGACATGCCCTGGAAGCGGCGGCCGATGAAGAGCAGCTTCATCAGTTCGCGCGGGTTGAGCGTGTTGGGGTCGGGCGGGACCATGCTGAGAATCGGCTTTACGAAGCGGCACATGGCTTGCATGGCTTTGCCGAATTCGTCGTAGGCTTCGGCGTCGACGCGGGAGTGGCGGGCGATCTCGCGATGAGTTTTGCCGTGATCGTTCACGCGCCACAGGTAATCGCCGCTGGGCATGGGCGTGAAAGTGCCGTCGAGCGGGAGTATTTCGAGGCCGTGGCGCGGAAGGTCGAGGTCGCGGATGATCTCCGGGCGCAAGAGCGACACCACGTAGGAGCAGACGGAGAACTTGAAGCCGGGGAAGACTTCTTCGGTGCATGCGGCGCCACCGAGAACGTGGCGGCGTTCGAGGACTAGAACTTTCTTTCCGGCGCGAGCCAGGTAGGCGGCGTTGACCAGCCCGTTGTGGCCGCCGCCGATTACGATTACGTCGTAAGAAGTAGCCATAAGCTCTTAGCCTTTAGCTGTTAGCTTGCTGGTTGGTCGTCCCAAATTGTCCTGCTGATTTTGCAACGCAATAATACTCGCGAAGGAAATGCTGCGGCGGAAAGATTAGAGCCCGCTAAAAAGGACGGTCCATTGGAGGAGTCGGCGCATTAGGCGATTCATTGTAGCGCGGAGGGCGGGCGCTTGTCGCGTGCACGCATGTACGGCGTATAATCCGGCTTCGAACTGATTTTCTTGAGGGTACTCGATTGCCCATTGGAACCGCGTTTCACGAGAGAACTTTTCCGCTTTGCCACAGCTTGAATTACCGCGAGTGGTCGGGATATTACACGGTCAGCGTTTATGAGGTGCATCACGAGCACGAGTACAACGCCATTCGCAATGCGGCGGCGCTGATTGATATTTCCCCGCTTTATAAATATCTGGTCACGGGGAAAGACGCTACGCGGCTGGTGAATCGCGTGATCACGCGCGACATCAACAAGGTGAAAGTGGGGCAGGTGATTTATTGCTGCTGGTGCGATGAAGAGGGCAAAGTTATCGACGATGGAACGATTTCGCGGCTGGAGGAAAATATTTATCGCTGGACGGCGGCCGACCCGAGCCTGCGCTGGTTCCGGCAGAACGGCCTGAACATGGATGTGCAGGTCGAAGACATTTCCGAGAAAGTTGCGGCGCTGGCTTTGCAGGGGCCGACCTCGGCGAAGCTGCTGAAATCCGTGGCCGAGGCTGACATTGCCAACTTGAAATATTTTCGCGTGACGCACGGCAAGATTGCGGGCGTGCCGGTGGACATTTCGCGCACTGGATACACTGGCGATCTGGGATATGAGATATGGGTTCCGTGGAATGAGGCAGTGAAGGTTTGGGATGCGCTGGCGGAAAAGGGCAAGCAGTTCGATTTGCATGCGGCGGGCATGTTGGCGCTGGATGTGGCGCGCGTGGAAGCTGGGTTGCTGCTGATTGAAGTGGATTACACGAGTTCGAAGAAGGCGCTGATTCCGTCGCAAAAGTATTCGCCGTATGAGCTGGGCTTCGCGAAGATGGTTCATCTCGAAAAAGAAAATTTCATTGGCAAGCGGGCGCTGGAGCAGGATTTGAAGAATGGCGTGGCGCGGCAACTTGTCGGCGTGGAAGTCGATTGGACCGAAGTGGAAGCGCTGTATGAACGGTATGGGCTCACCCCGGCTGCGCCTAGCCAGGCTTCCCGCGTGGCGGTGCCTTTGTATTCCGGAGAGAAACAAGTTGGCAAGGCTACGACTACGAGTTGGTCGCCGATCCTGAAGAAG
Organism: uncultured Acidobacteriaceae bacterium; assembly: GCA_963832755.1. Lineage (GTDB taxonomy): Bacteria > Acidobacteriota > Terriglobia > Terriglobales > Acidobacteriaceae > Sulfotelmatobacter. The sequence continues at coordinate 1,368,323 of CAWHVM010000002.1, forward strand.
ATGATCGCGCTGGCTAGCGTGGAGACTGAACATTCGAAGCTGGGAACGCAGCTGCACATGGAGATCACGATCGAGGCTGTGCGGTTGAAGACGAATGTGAAGGTGAGTGGGCTGCCGTTTTTTAATCCGGCGAGGAAGACGGCGGTGCCGGTTTAGTGAGGCCGCGGTTCGCGGCCGCTGTGGCGCTAGACTCTAGTGGCCAGTAGAGGAAGAAGAAGAGGAGGAAGTCTTAGGACTAGTGGCTAGTCCAATAGCCAGGCCTCCCATGGCTCCGGCGAGAATACCCATCAAAGCCAAGACGAGGGTGCCCTCCATGATCGTTGCCTGCCCACGGTTTTTTCTGCGACCCCACATGGATCCCCCTAAAGCCGGCTGCAAACGGCTATTGTAGCTCTCAATGTTACCGCAGAATTGATTAAAGAACGAGCGCAAAACAATGCGTCTCCGCTGGTTCACCCGGTCTGCTGGCGAACCTATTAATAAGGCATGAAAAGAATTGCGCGGAGCCACTGAGTGGGTATATAGTATGGGCCGGTTGGGGCTCAAAAGGGGAATTGCGTTCTATTGCGTTCTAAAGATACGAAGAAGGATTGAAGCAGGTTAAGTTTTGGAGGGCACGACAATGAAGCGGATAGTTTTGATGGCGGTACTGGCTCTCGCCTTACCGCTGGCGGCGTTTGCGGGTAATGTGGATTTCACCAACCAGAATGGCACGCTAGCTGGAACTACCTCGGGGCTGACCCTTACCGGGTCTACGCTCACTGAGATTGATGGTTTGGGCGGAGGCGGCCTGATTCAGGGCAGTTTGGGCACTCTGACCTTCACTACGGGCGCGCTAACGTCGGGAAATCTGACCACGGGTGGGACGTTTGCCGCCGGTGGAAGCTTCGAGATCACGGGCAACGGCACGGGTGGGATTCCCAACGGCGTGATCTTCAACGGGTCATTCAGCGGTCCGGTCACTTGGACCGAGGTCACTTCGGGGCCGAACGGCGAAATCTATTACACGCTGACAGGTGCGATCTCCGGCACATGGTACAACGGGACAACAGTAAGCGGCGCGACCACGCAGATTACCTTTAACGCGGGCAAGAACGGGTTTACCGGATCGGTGGCCCTGGGCAGTGGCGACACGATCATCACGACGGTTCCCGAGCCGGGCACGCTGGGATTGCTAGGCACCGGCTTGATTGGGCTGGCTGGAATCGCGCGCAAGACCCTGAAAGCTTAATTTACTTCTAACCGTCACTGAAAAGCCCCGCGCCAGCGGGGCTTTTGCTTTGCGGTGAGACGGCTCTGTTTCTGTTGAAGGAGGAAGCGGACGAGTGCACCGACTCAAATGTCCACCCGCGACCTGCTTGCGCCGATCAGCGGGGGATGTAGCTATCGAGGAGCGGTGAGACGGCGGATGTAAAGGGCAGAATGCGTTGCTGGGCGGCGTCCGGCGTCTCGCCGGGGAATAGAGGAGTTACAAAACGCACTAAGGATCCGTCGCTGCGGTTCATTCGAATCGCGTCCTTGATAAGATAATATTTGGCCCAGTATTCGCTGGCCACCCCGCGGTCATGGGCCCAAAACCAATACAACACTAACTCGCGCGCCCCGGCCTTCGAGATGACATAGCGGTTAGCGGGGAACGGGACGTGTCCCCGCAGAGAGAGCTTAATGTGGACGTTTTCCTCGGGGCTCCAGCCTGCGCCGGGCAAACAGTGCTGAGGCGAATGGATGGTGTCGCCGGTGCGCTGGCTGGGAAAATACGCAATGAATATATTGACGAAAGGCAGTTTACCGGCTGGGTCTTGATACACGCGTTGCATGAAGTCGCCGGGGCCCAGTATATCGAGGGTCTTGGGGTCTAATTCAATCAACGTGCTGTCCCAGTTTCGCAGTTGCGCGGGAAAACAGGAGAGCGGCAGGCGCTGGGGAGTGGTTTCGCTGCTGCTCCTGGCCTGCAGCTTTTCCGAGGCTGATGTACAGGCTCGATCCTGACTGGCTTGGCCGCCGTCGGGACCGGCATCGGCCTTGATGGTTTGAGGAACGATTTCAGTTCTGCCTTCCAGCAGGCCGCCCGTAACCGCTATCAATACGGCCGCGAGAATGAAGCGGAGCATGCCGGGTAGTTTCATGATTCCGCGCCCTCGCGCCAGAAGATACGCATGATGCGGTGCAGGAGATAGAGCATCACCAGCGAAACCATGAAAATGATCCATCCGGAGAATTCATGGAAGAAGCCTTGAGCCTTGTCCGGATCCCAGTACTGCGCCAGCAGGCCGGTGCCGACAATGCGCAGGCTGTTGGCGGCGACGGCGATGGGAATTGAGGCTACAGCCAGGAGTACCCGCGCGCCCGTGCTGCGTTCCATCAGATAGCCGTAGATCACGGCGAGCGTCGTCAGAGACATCAGGGAGCGAATGCCGCTGCAGGCCTCCGCTACCTCTAGAGCCATGGCCGGGATGAAAATGATGTTGCCCTCGCGATGCACGGGTACGCCCATCCAAGGCAAGATGGCACTGGCCGCTTTCGCGGCCAGCAACTGGAGCGGGAAGGTGATTTGGCTGAAAATGATGGTTGGAATGGGGATCATCAACAACAGGAATGCCCAGGGAAACATGAGAGCGCGGAAAAAACTCCACCCGGCAAAGAGCACGATCAAACCCGCAAGCACGATCAGCATCGAGACGCGGGAAAGGAAAAGCTCAGCGCCCAACCGACCGAGAATGAGCACGCAGAGCCCGAGCCCCAGGAACAACAGACCCCACCACGAGGGCTGCAGGCTCAGACGGGCGAGGCGGGAGCGTTCCTGCCAGATCACGAAGGCGGAAAACAGCGGGACGAAGAAACCGTGGGAGAAATTCGGGTCGCTCCACCACTGCCCGACCAAATGAGTGAGCGTTGGAATGTAGAGCCAGAGCAAGAGCGCAGCAATCACCGCGGTTTGCCATAACGTGGGCGGGGCCGGAACAGCCGCGGGCGCTCGCGCCGTTGGTGGCGCAGGGTGCAGCACTTGGCTCACTGGAACAGACTCCATAATTCACGCACCGGGGGATAGAGCCAGCATATGCGAAGCGCAGGGAGTCCGCAATCGAAAGTCCCCACCACTGGTAACCGCGGACGCCCTAGCCTTGAGCAGGTTGCTCGCGGGGATGGCCCTGTTCGGCAGCGCACTTGGGAGATCGCCGGATGGACATCCCGCCTCTCGGGCGGCAAAGTCTATGGGGATTTCTCGCTCGTAGCAGCCGTCTGGGAGGGGAGGGGTTTGGCACTATTTCCTCAAGCAGAGGTACCTGTGAGTAACTTAGGTTACCCTCAGTTAGGGCAAAATACTTTCCCTTTTGTCGGGAAAAGTGTAGGTTTGGAGGAGCAGCTTTTCTTCCTCCCGAGCCCGGTTCCGGCTTGTATACTTTTGAAAACATGGCGACAAACATGTAATGTTATGTTCCCCCGGCCGCGAAATTGGATGGCACTGGCCGTGCTTTCAGAAACACACCGGGTTCAGCGCTACACTGAGGGATTGTCCCGCGAGGAAAAAGGGCGATAGATGGAATCGGATGTCCGCCAAAGCGTGAAGAACGTGCAGACCGCCGTGATACACGAGCCGGTGCGAAAGATGGACTTCGTGGAAGGCTTAAGTCCCAGCATGCGGAGCGTGGAAGCGGTGATGCGGGAGGTGGCGCAGAGCGAAGTTCCTGTGCTGCTGCTGGCCGAGCACGGAGCCGGCAAGAAGGCGACAGCGCGGCGGGTTCACGAGCTTTCGCGGCATGCCCGGCAGTCGTTCCGCGTGGTTTCTTGCGGTACTCTCGAGGCCGGCAAGGTGGGAGACTCGGACGGTCAGGCCGGTATGCCCGGCGGCACCGTCTATTTGGACGAGGTAGCGGAACTGAATGCGGAAGGGCAGGCGTGGCTATTGCAGGCCCTGGCGCGGGGAAATGGGAATGGCGGCCGACCGCAAGGCATGGCCCGGGTTATTTGCGGAAGCGCCCGCGACCTGCAGAGGGAGGTGAGCGGAGGGAATCTCCGCGAGGATCTGTATTACCGGATCAGCGGAGTGTGCTTGCGGCTTCCGCCGCTGCGCCAGCGCCGGGAAGATATTCCGGTATTGATGGAACACTTCCTGAGGAAATATGGGCGCGACTTTCAGCGGACGGTGCCAGCGCTAAGCGAGGAGACGCACCGTTTGTTTCAGGAGTATTCGTGGCCGGGAAACGTTCGCGAACTAGAAAACGCGGCAAAGGCGATTGTGGCGCTGGGGGATGAGACGGTGGCGATGGGCGGGTTGCGAGCCATGCTGCTGCGTCCGGACCTGGGGACGAACGGGGGCCGGGTTTCGTTGAAGCAGGCAGCCCGCGCAGCCTCGCGCGAAGCGGAGAAAGAAATCATTCTGCGGGTGCTCACGCGCACGCGCTGGAACCGGCGCCGGGCGGCGGAGGAGTTGCAGATCAGTTACAAGGCTTTGCTGTACAAGCTGAAACAAATGGGATGCTCCGAGTACGGGACCTCGTAGATCCACAGGAGAGCGCATGAAGAGAATAATGAAGCTGGCGTGCCTGGCGCTGCTGGGGTTTGTAACCATCAGTGTGTGGGCCCAGGACGATAACAGCAGTGCCGCCGAGCCTGAGAAAACAACACCGCCAGCGGAAACCCACACGGCTCCGGCGGCCCCGTATGTCCCACCCGAATACGTTATCGGGGCCGACGATACGCTGCGCATCGCGGTGTGGAACGAACCGAACCTGAACGCCACTCTGCCAGTGCGGCCAGACGGAAAAATCTCGCTGCCCCTGCTGGACGACGTGCAGGCCGCAGGCTTGACGCCGCTACAACTGAAAGAGTCGATCAAGGAGAAGCTGAAGAAATACGTCGCCGACCCGCGGGTTACGGTGGTGGTGACGGCGATGAACAGCCAGCGCATCTTCGTGACTGGCGAGGTTACGCACACCGGAGCGGTTCCGTTGATGCCCAACATGACCATGCTGCAGGCATTGTCGACCGCGGGATTCACGCAGTTTGCCAACTTGAAGGGGATTTACCTGTTGCGCACGGAGAACGGGCAGCAAGTGAAACTGCCTTTCAACTACAAGGACGTTGTGAAGGGACGCCATCCGGAACAAAACATCATGCTGAAGCCAGGCGATACCATAGTAGTGCCCTGAGGAACACGCGAATGAGCAAACGCTATGGCATTTGCAGTCTCGTCATCGTACTCCTCGCGCTGAGCGCAGCCTGGGGACAGGATAGCTCCGGTCAGCAGCCGGCAGAAACTCCTCCTGACACCAATCCGCAGCAGCCTATACCGGCCTTTGGCCAAGAGAATCCCACGCCGCAGATCAACGAAAACCCTCCAATCTCGGGATTGGATTTGCCGAATCTGGAGCCGCACGGCGCGCCTTTGAGTTATTTGCAATTGGGGGCACACTTCAGCGAATCACTGGATTCCAACCTGGAGAACACGCTGGGAGGGTCGGGCTTCAACACGATTACGCGCGGGCTGGGCAGTCTGGAGTTGAAGCGCTTGTGGAGTCATTACGATCTCGAACTCGATTACCTCGGAGGCGTGGGCTATTACGACGTGCAGGGTCTTGGCCTGGAGCAGATCGAGGAATTGGGTTTGGATCAAAAAATTACCTGGAAACGAGGGCAGTTGGGACTTCGCGACGCCTTTAGCTACCAACCGGAGGGCACCTTTGGCAGCGCCTACGGTGCTACCGGCACGACGGGCGCTGGGTTGAGCGGAGTGGGCGGATTGCTGGGGGGGACGGCGTTGGGAGAACTGGGGCAGGTACCGCGCATCATGAACGTAAGCGTGGTTGACCTGGTGGAAAATCTAACGCCTAAATCTGCGATCACGGCGACGGGAGCCTACGGGTTCGTTCACTTCACGGGAAACGATCCGGAAATAGGGAACTCGTTTATCGGAAGCAGCCAGACCACGGCTGAGGTGGCCTACGACCGAATCCTCGGAGCGCACGATCAAGCGGCGATTATGTACGCCTACGAGGGATTCGATTTCTCCACCGGAGTTAACTTCCACAGCCATGTGATCCAGTTGATGTGGGGGCATCGAATTTCGGGGCGCATGGATTTTCTGATTTCCGCGGGCCCGCAATTCACGCAGATCAATAACGTGTTTACTCCGGTGACGGTGTCTCCTCCCCCCGCGAGCGACACGATACCGCCCTGTGAGGTCGGGGGCAGCCCCCCGACCTTGTTCTTGGAATGTCCCACCAATGATTTTAATATCGGCGCCGCCGGACGGGCCGAGTTGCGATACCGGTTCCCGAAAACCAGCCTGGATACGGAATTCCTCCACTATCTTACGAGTGGATCTGGTTTCTTTGCCGGAGCGGAGACCTATATCGGGCGTGTGTCGGTGAGCCGGCCGCTGGGCCGGATCTGGAGCATTTATTCCGACCTTGGGTACTCGCGCAACAGCCGCGCGACGCCCTTGGCCCCTTCGCAGGTGTCACAGTGCAAGGCTGCCGCGCTGGAGGAGCCGAATGCTCCCCCCTGCCCGGGAGTGGTCGCCAATGTCTACGCGTACGATTTTGCTGGCCTGGGAGTACACCGGATGATCGGGCGCAACTTCCACGTGTACGCCAGCTACCAGTTCAACTATTTGACCTTTGACCAATCGTATTGCCAGACGACGGCAACCCCCGGCGGTTGCAACCATATTTCGCAACGACATGTGGGAACGATCGGAGTGGATTGGACTCCCCGGCCAATCCGGATTGACTGAATTTAGGCTGGCCCGTCAGGGCCGGCAGAATAGGTACTGAAAACGATGGAAAACCGCGAATTAACGATGGACGATTATCTGGCGATGTTGCGCCGACGGATCAAGGTGATTCTGATTCCGGCGCTGCTGGCGCCGCTGGCCGGGTTTCTGGTCTCTTATGCTTTTCCCGCGAAGTACACGTCGCAGGCGCTGGTGTTGGTGGAAGCGCCGAAGATTCCGGACGCGGTAGTGCAACAGGTCTTTACCGAGGATCTGACCCAACACATTGCCACTATTCAGCAGCAAGTACTGGCCCCGAGCAAGCTGCGGCCGATGGTGGAGCGGCTCGGGTTGGCCAAGGCAGACCAGAACGTTGAAGACATCATCACGGGCATCCAGAACAACATGACGATCGAGCCGGTGATTACGGATATCTCGCAGACCGGGATTGGAGGCAAGAAGAAGCCCAACCAAAGCGTCTCGGCTCCCGCGTTCTATGTGGACTATACCGCGTCGAGCGCCAAGGTGGCGCAGGAGATCTGCACCGATCTGACCTCGATGCTGCTGGAAGAGGACCTCAGGTCGCGGGAGGCCGCATCGCAGGGCACAACCCAGTTCCTCACTTCGCAGGTGGATGACGCCAAGCGGAATCTCGACGAACTGGATAAGCGGCTGGCGGCCTTCAAGAATCAACACATGGGGCAGCTGCCCGGGGACGAGGACAACAATCTGAAGATTCTGATGGGGCTCAATTCCCAGCTCGATGCCAATACGCAGACCCTGAACCGGGCAACCCAGGACAAGACGTACACCGAGTCTCTGCTGGCGCAACAACTGGCGGCGTGGAAGGCGTCGCAATCATCGAGCAATCCCCAAACCCTGCAGCAGCAACTCTCGCAACTGCAAACCCAGCTCATCGATCTGCAAGCCCGCTATACCGACGACCACCCGGACGTGATCAAGACTAAGGCAGACATCGAGCAGCTCAAGAAGAAGCTGGCGGAAATCAACGACACATCCGCGAGCGCGAACGATACGGCGAACGACAAACAATCGGCGTCAGAACCTCCGGAGATTCGCCAGCTGCGGCTGCAGATTCATCAATATCAGGACTTGATTGCCCAAGCGACGCGCGACCAGAAGAAATTGCAGCAGGAGATCGGGGTGTATCAGAGCCGGGTAGCGTCGAGTCCTGCCATTGAGGAAGAGTACAAGGAACTGGCGCGCGACTACGATAACGCGCAGAAGGTCTACCAGGATGACCTGACCAAGCAGAGCACATCGAAGATGGCGACGCAGGCCGAGCAGCAACAGCAGGGAGAACAGATGGCGCTTCTGAACCCGGCCAGCCTGCCCGATGTGCCCACTTTCCCGAACCGGCTGCTGTTTGCCGCAGGAGGACTGGGCGCCGGTCTGGCGGCCGGGGCTAGTCTGGCGCTGTGGCTGGAGTTCCGCGACAAGTCCATCCGCACCCAGGCGGATGCGGAGGCTGCGCTGGATCTTCCCATGCTGGTGGCGATGCCATGGGTGGTGGAGACGGTGGCGGCCAACGGCAACGGCAAAGATCATTTCTGGAAGCGGAAAAAGGCGGACGAGCAAAGCAAGGAAACCGCCGGAGTTTAAGCAGGGTTCTCAGGCGAAGGCTATGTATAAAGAGTTTTACGGCTTGCGGGCGAATCCGTTTAACGTGAACCCCGACCCGCGTTACTTGTTCCTGACGCGGCATACCGAGGAGGCACTGGCCTGCCTGACCTACGGCATCCAGAGCCGCAAAGGTTTTGTGCTGCTGACCGGAGAAGTGGGCACGGGGAAGACCACGCTCATCAACAAGCTGCTGGAGTGGTTGCGCCTGCAGCAGGTGGCAACCGCGTTCATCTTCAACTCACGGCTGAACACGCCACAGTTTCTGGATTACATGATGGCGGACTTCGGCATTCCGTGCGATTCGAAGGCCAAGAGTCAGATCCTGCTGCGGCTTTACAACTGGCTGCTGGATCGCTACCGGGCGGGCGAAACGGCGGTGCTCATCGTGGATGAGGCGCAGAACCTGAGCGATGAGGTGCTGGAAGAAATCCGCATGCTGACCAACCTGGAGACCTTCACGGAGAAGTTGCTCCAGATCGTATTAGTGGGGCAGCCCGAGCTGGAACAGAAACTTAAGCAACCGCAGCTGCGGCAGCTACGTCAAAGGCTGACGCTGCGGGCCAAGACGCATCCGCTTACGCTGGAGGAGACGAAAGCTTATGTGCAACAGCGGTTGCGGATCGCGGGTTCCAACGGGCAGCAAATTTTCGCTCCGGAATCTCTGATCGCGATCCACCGCTATGCGAATGGCATTCCGCGGGTCATCAACCTGTTGTGCGAGCACTGCCTGGTGAGTGCGTTCGTCGACCAGCAGAAGGTGATTGCGGCGCCAGTGGTAGACAGTGTGGCGCGGGACTTTGACCTGGCGGACGGCACCGCGGCCGGGGTTATGACGACAGCGCCACCGGCAGCCCCGGAGAAGTTTGATGTAGTGGAAGCTTTGCGATCGCTAGCCACTTTGGCCGACAGGTTGCGCGAAGAGGATAAGGACCTCCCCAAGGAGAGGAAACAATGAGCAGAATTCACGAAGCCTTAAAAAAAGCCGAGCAAGAGCGGGCGGAATCGCAGGGAGGTGCTGCCCAGCCCAATTACGCGGCAGCGGCAGCGGAGCCGGCCATGAAGACGGCGACCGAGGAATCGGTCGTTGCCGTTACTCCGAGAGGGTCGGCCAACGGCGCTCCGCTGACGTCGGCAATGCCTTCTTTTGCCAGTCCCTTCAGTCTTGACACCTTGCTGGCGCGCTGCCCACAGATGCCGTGGACGCCGGATGAGAAGACCATGCTGTTTTTCAATGGCAATGACAGTGCGCGCGGCACCGAGGAATTTCGCACTCTGCGTTCGCGGCTCTATCACACGCGCGAGAAGATGGCGCTGAAGAAGATTCTGGTGGCCAGCGCGCTCCCTAAGGAAGGCAAATCATTCACGGCGGCGAACCTGGCGCAGGTGATGGTGCGGCAGCACGGACGCCGCGCGTTGTTGATCGATGCCGACCTGCGCGGTCCGCGGCTGCATATGATGCTGGGCACCACTGCATCTCCCGGCCTTTCCGATTACCTGCAGGGAGCGACTGACGAATTTTCCATCATGCAGCGCGGAGGGATGGAAAACCTGTTCTTTATTCCCAGCGGCCAGCAAATATCCGACCCTTCCGAACTGGTGGCCAACGGGCGGCTGAAGCTGCTGTTGCAACGGGTGGAAGCCTTGTTCGACTGGATCATTGTCGATTCGCCGCCCGCCGTGCCGGTCTCCGATGCCAGCGTTCTGGCGAAGGCTTGTGATGGCGTGCTGATGGTGGTGCGCTCCAATGCGACGCCGGTCGATATGGCCCGCCGGGCTCGGATGGAATTTCCAGATCAGGCGCTGGTGGGAGTGGTGCTGAACGGAACCAGTAACGAATCCGCCCCTTATGCGCGCTACTACTACGAGGCGTATGGGAAGAATGTGACCGAGTCCAAGTCTTAGGGAAACAGGGAACCGTGATCCGGCTGTTCAAAGTCTATTATCCGTTGCGCACACTGATTCTTCTGGTGGGCGAAGGCTTGATTGTTTGGAGTTCGTTCGTACTGGGAACCATGTTGCAGAACCGGGAAGACAGCTGGCTTCTGCTCAATGTTGAATACGGGTATGTGAAGATTTTCGCGGTGACCGGCGTGGTGCTCCTACTTTCCCATTGGTTTGATCTTTACGATTCCTCCAACCTGGGGGCGAAGTGGGACCAGATATTCCGGCTATTGTTGGTGCTTGGTTTTGTAGCACTGGCGCTGTCGGCGGTGGGTTTCATCTATCCGAGCATTCTGCCGGGAAATGGGTCTGCTCTGGCGGGGCTCATCATCCTCACGTTTACGCTTTTCGGGTGGCGGGCTGCCTACACTTGGATGGTGAAACAGCCGTTCCTCCGCGAGCGGGTTTATGTACTGGGCACGGGAGAACGTGCGCAGCGGCTGGTAAGAGGCCTGCGGGAACGCGCCGCGCTGGGAATCGAAGTGGTGGGCTGGACCGGAGACGTGGAAGGTGAATTGAACCGCGACGCCGTTGCCTCGCATCTGTTGGGATTGGCGCGAGAAAAAGGCGTGCATCGCGTGATCGTTGCCATGCCGGACCGGCGCGGCACTCTGCCGGTGGAGGAGTTGCTGGATCTGCGGCTGGCGGGGATGAAAGTAGAAGAGGCCACGTCGTGGCTGGAGAGGATTTCGGGCAGGATCGAAGTTGAGCAGTTGTATCCCAGTTGGTTGATCTTTGCTGAAGGTTTTCAGTTCAGCGGTTTTTTCCGGCTGGTGCGCCGGGTCTTGAACTTTTTTGTGGCGCTGGCCGGGTTGGTGATCTCGTTACCGCTGCTGCCGTTCATCGTGCTGGCCGTCAAACTGGATTCTCCGGGGTCAGTGGTGTACCGGCAACAGCGCGTGGGGCGTGGGGGAGTGATTTTTACCTGCTACAAATTCCGCACCATGCGGGTGGACGCGGAGGCGGATACCGGGGCGACCTGGGCCGCAGACGACGATCCGCGCATTACGCGGGTCGGCAAGTTCCTCCGCACCACGCGGCTGGATGAGATTCCGCAGCTATGGTGCGTGCTGAAGGGGGATATGAATTTTGTGGGTCCGCGCCCCGAGCGACCGGAATTTGTCGAGTGGCTGAGCAAGGAGATTCCCTACTACGGTGTGCGCCACGTTGTGCATCCCGGCATCACCGGCTGGGCTCAAGTGAATTACAAGTACGGCAACACCGCAGAGGATGCGCGCGAGAAGTTGCAGTACGATCTGTTCTATATCAAGAACGCCTCCGTGGGATTGGACTTCCTGATTGTCTTCCAAACCATCAAGATTGTGGTGCTGGGGCGCGGAGCGCAATAGAACGCGCTAGCTTGACGAAGGCGGATTTCCCAATTGGTCCAGTTCCACCCGCGAAGGTATGATCCGTCCCATGCGCAGGGCATGATAGATCCATGCGAAGAACGCTGAATTAATCATGCAGAAGTAGTACGGCAGACGCAGGAATCCGGGTCGGAGCCTGGTTAGTGCTCCGAGCGCGGCCAACCCATAGAACAAAACCTGTCCCCACAAGAACCATCTGTAAACCGGATCGCGCCACAGCATTATGCTCAGCACGGCAAGCAGAACCATGGCTAGCGGCACCAGCAGGCGCCCGGCTTTGTGAGAGAGCAGGCAGAACAGGCTGATGGGCTGGGGCGGCCAAAGCAGGCTCTTGACCTCCTGGAGTTGCTCGATGTTGCCGGCGGTGATGCGCACGCGCCGCGCGAAGCCTTCCATCTCGTGCGCTTCCTCGTAAGCTACAGCCGCGGGCTCATACGCGATTCGATAGCCGCGGTGGTGAATGCGCATCGGGATAATGAAGTCGTCGTTGATCGTGTCGTTGGTGGGGAACGGATACAGCGCCCGGCGGATGGAATAAAGGGAGCCATGGGCACCGGTGAACCCGCCCAGTTTGGCTTCCTGCACCTTCAGGAAAGTTTCGTACTTCCAATAAAAATCTTCCTGCAGACCCAGCCGGGACTGGTCTTTCTTGAGGACACGGTAAACCCCGCTCACGCCTCCTACGCGCGGATCGGCGAAGTATTTCACGAGTTGGCGAAGCGCATCGCGCCCTAACATGCTGGAAGCGTCGGAAAAAGCGACAATCTCACCGGTCAGGTGCGGGACTGCGTCATTCAACGTGGAGACCTTGCCGCGGTTTTTGGGGAAGTCGAGCAGGCTGACCCGGCAGGCAGCTTTGCCTTCAGTGAAGGAGCGAACCACTTGGGCCGTGCCGTCAGTCGAGCCATCAGAGGCCACCACGATCTCTAATTGTTGGGCGGGATAATCGAGGGCGAGTGCGTTCTCTATTTTTGCGCCGATCACCGCAGCCTCGTTGTACGCGGCGACCAACAACGAGACAGAGGGCTCAATGGATTCTGTTTCGAACGAAGTGCGAAAGAAGAACGGCAACAGCCAGAGGAGCAGCGGATATCCGAAATAGACGTAGACGACAGTTCCCGCGGAAATCCAGAAGAGCAGCTTGGTCATGGCAGCTTGAACATAGCAGGATCAGATGGGCCGAGCCCGGATGCAGTACAGTTGTCCGAACACTTCGCAAGACTCGGCCTGGAAGCCAGCCTGCTTGAGGTAATTCTCGACCTCGGCTTGCCGCCAGAAATAGACGGGGCAGCCCGCAACTTTAAGCCGCACCTTGCGGATGGCCATGCGCATCGTTCCGTGCCGCGGCCAGGCGGATAGGAAGGTTCTGCCAGTGAGTTTTCGAATTACCTGCAGCCGCCCCGTGGGGTCGGCTACGTAATCCCAGAATCCGATGGCGATGACGAGATCGAAGACCTCCGAGGTTTTCCAATCGAGTACGTCGCTCAGGACGAACTTGCAGCGGTCTGCCACCCCGTCGCGTTGCACCAGCTGACCCGCCAACTTCAGCATTTCAGGAGCGAAGTCCAAGCCAGTCACTTGGGCGCCGCGCTTGGCCAGGGAGCTGACGAAGCGTCCGGAACCGCAACCGATGTCGCACACGGTTGCGGGACGGAGTTGTTCGGCCTCGCGCATCACCCAGTCGAAGCGCTGATACATGTCCTTGCGCAACCAGTGATCGAGGCGTCGCGCGAGCGGGCTCTTATTCCCAGCGTAGATGGAGTCGAATTCGGGCGCGATGCGGTCCCAATATTCGGCCACCTGACGGGCTTCCTCAGTTTTTGTGTTGCTGACAGGCATAAAGGTCAACATCCTCCACCATTTCGGCCAGCCCGCTTTCGCAGAAACTTGTAAAGGTTCCCTCCCGGAGCATATCACTCAGACGGACATAGGTTTTGGAGAGGTTCGTGTAATGGCGCAGCCTGGAAACGAATGTTCCTGAGAGGCGGGGCTGGTCGGGGTCAATCTCCCAGGGATGCACGTAAGCAATAATGGGCAGCCCTTCGCGCCGGGCGCGCCTGATTCCGAAGCGCGTATACCACTGCGGCAAAAGGCGAAGATAGCCGCCGCCTGCTACGGGCATGCTGCGATTCCAGATGCGAAAGGTCGTCAGGGGATATTCCATCAACGGCCCGGCAGGAGTCTTGATGCGAAACGGAGCGCGGGGCGCGGATGGGATGCCGTACCGATCGTGATGGATGGGAAAGATGCTGGAGTCGTAGGTGAATCCCAGTTCCACAAGAATCTGCAGCGCCCACAAGGAACTAGCGACAATGGAATACGTTGGAGCCCGGTAGCCGTGGATCGGCTGTCCTGCAATCTGCTCGATTACATCCTTGGCGCGCTGCGTATCCTCACGGAAATCCTTGGGATCGAGCTTGTAAATGAGGCGGTGCCAGTAGGAGTGACAGGCCAGTTCGTGGCCGGCGGCTGCAATTTCGCGGACCAGCGAAGGATATCGCTCCGCCACCCACCCCACTACGAAAAACGTGGCCTGGATCTGGTGAGAGGCGAATAAATCAAGAAGGCGCTGGGTGTTGCCCTCCACCCGGCAGGCGCATTTATCCCATTCCGAGCGTTGGACGACGGAGGCCATCGCCTCGGCGTGGAAATAGTCCTCAACGTCAACGGAAACAACATCTTTAGGAGATTGCAAGGGCATTTTGAGGCATCAGCGTGCGGCAAGCGTTCGCTGTATTTGATTACAGCACATCATATTTGAAGGGTAAGGGAGACGCAATCGGAAGCCGCGCCGAAGGGTTACCTGCGGTGCTTTATGCCTGCCGAAAGTAACCTCGACCGCGCCGAACTCGCGCGAAACAGTTCGCCTTCGACCGAGGTTTTGATATAGTCTGATAGCACATGTACGAACTGTTCCTCTCCCCTTAAGCTGTTGAAAATGAAGAAGAATTAACTCTGGCGTGAGAGCGCGGGCACGTAGCTGCGGGATGGCCTGACAGAGGGTGAGCAACAAGTTCAGCACGTCGGAGCGGCGAGCTTCGGCAACCATTCACTAATGAACACCTGGAAAGCGGTTTCGAAGAGAGTCGCAGCGCATGGCTGAAGTTCGCAACAGTACGATGGTGCAGAGCTTCGCGTCGAAACGCGAGCCTCTGGCGGGTGCGTTCTTCTGGCTCAGCGCCTTCTATTTCGTGTACTGTGCCCGACCCGAAGATTGGATCCCCGGTTTAAAGTACGCTCCATTGGCCAAGATCACGGCTGTTCTTGCGCTTTTTGGATTGCTGAGTAGTCTGGGCAAGACGCAGCGCAAATTCAAGGATCTCCCTCCGGAAGCAAATTACTTGCTGGCTATGATTGGCGTGTTCGTGGTCTCTGCATTTTTCTCACCAATCTGGAGGGGCGGTGCGCTGAAGAACACCTTGGATTTTGCCAAGGTTTGGATTGTGTGGGTGTTGACTTTCCTGTTGATTACGGACTTTGCGAGACTCAAACGAATCATCTTCATTCAGGCCGCATCGGTGCCGCTAATCAGCCTGGTGACGATCATCCTCGGCCACAACCAACCGAGGTTGGGAGGCGTGATCGGAGGCATCTATTCCAATCCCAATGATCTGGCGTTCGCCATCGTCCTCACGCTGCCCTTCTGTCTGGCCTTCCTGCTGACGGCGAAGGGAGCGTTAGTCAAGATGTGCTGGGTTATAGGAATCCTAATCATGGGGCTCACTTTGTTTATGACGGCCTCGCGGGCGGGATTCATCACGCTGATGATCTCGGGCACGGTCTGCTTGTGGCACTTCGGCGTGAAAGGGCGGCGCTTCTACCTGATCGTGGCCAGTGCGCTCGCGGTCGTGTTGTTGCTGGCTGTGGCCGGCCGACCGCTGATGGGGCGAATGAACGCGATTGCGGAGGATGAGGGCGGTGAAGCACGCGGGTCATACGAGGCGCGAAAATACTTGATGCTGAGGGCGATTGACGGCATTGAACACTACCCGCTCTTCGGTTTAGGTATGAAAAATTTTGAAGTTTATTCCGGGGATTGGCACGAAGTGCACATGACGTATCTGCAAGTCGCGGTCGAAGGCGGCATCCCAGCGTTGGTTCTCTATCTCCTCTTTTTTAGTCGTGCTTTCTCCAACCTCAGGAAACTGCTTCGCCGGAAAGATCTGGATGTTCACACAACGCTATTCATCGGCGGCCTGCACAGTTCGATGATTGGATTCGCCGTGGGGGCGCTGTTTGCTCCTGAAGCCTATCAATTCTTCCCCTATTTTGCAGTTGCATACACGTCGGCTCTGGTGGCAACCCTGGCGCAACAAAAGGCTTCGCCCGAAGGTTTTGTGCCCGGGAGAGGCTGGCGCCGCGAGTTTGGAGTAGTGCGTGCCGATAACAGAAGAGCGAATGACCTCACGCCTGTCCGGTGATTTATTGCAATTGCTGCGCTGCCCGGTTTGCCGGGCTTCGCTGAGCCAGCAAGGGGACGGGTACGTGTGCACAAGCTGTCAGCGCTCGTTCCCGCAAGAACGCGGCGTCATTCGCTTTGTCGATGCCAGCAACTATGCGGACAGCTTTGGGTTCCAGTGGCAGCGCTATGCCCGCACCCAGTTGGATAGTGCAGACAGCGACGAATCGGAAAAGGATTTCCGGCGCAAGACGGGCTTGACCCCGGAGGATCTCAAGGGCAAACGTGTGCTCGATGTCGGCTGCGGCATGGGGCGGTTTGCCGACGTGGCAACGCGCTGGGGAGCGCGGGTGGTTGGGATCGACCTGAGCGCAGCTGCGGAAGTTGCGGCACGCAATCTGGCTGATCGCGACTTCGTTGCCTTTCAGGCCGACGTGTTTGCGCTTCCGTTTGCCGAGGAGAGTTTCGACTGCATTTACAGCATTGGAGTCCTGCACCACACGCCAAACTGCGAGCAGGCGGTGAAATCATTGCCGCAGTACTTGAAGCCCGGCGGGATTTTGGCGGTGTGGCTGTACAGCGCCTACAACAATTGGTACCGGTTCAGCGACGTGTATCGCAAGTACACTCACCGCTTGTCGGCGAAAACGCTGCATGGGATTCTGCGCGTGGCTGTACCGACGGTGAACGCGGTCGATAGCACATTGCGCGTGATACCCGTTATTGGACGGCCTCTTTCGGGATTTGTACGGCACGTGTTTCCGGTCAACCGCAATCCCAACCCGCAATGGAGGGTGCTCAACACGTTTGACTGGTACTCTCCGCAATACCAATCGAAGCACACGTATGAAGAGGTGTTTCGCTGGTTTGAAAGCTGCGGGATGGAGGACCTGCACGTGGTTGAAGTGCCAATCTCCGTGCGTGGCCGCAAGCCCTTGTTGTGATTGCCTCGCGACATGCGAGAGTTGGTGCGGCTTTTGATCTTGGTGGTCTCGGTTGAATATGCCGACAAAGCACGATGAGCAAGCAAAGAAACAAGTCGCCAGGTAAGCGTGAAAGGGTAAAGCATGTGTGGCATCGCGGGAATCATAAGCACGGCTGCCGACCAGCGCATTGAAGCGGCCGCGATTCACCGCATGTGCCAGGCCATCGTGCATCGCGGCCCGGATGACGAAGGCATTTTCGTCAAAGACGGCGTGGGATTTGGGATGCGTCGCCTCAGCATCATCGACCTGGCTGGGGGCCACCAGCCGGTGTTTAACGAGGACCGGTCAGTCTGGGTGGTTTTCAACGGGGAGATTTACAACTTCCCACAGCTCCGCTCTGAACTCCAGAGCCGTGGTCACCGGCTCTCCACGCACACCGACACAGAAGTGATTGTCCATCTGTATGAGGAGATGGGCCGCGATTGTGTCCATCAGTTGCGCGGCATGTTTGCGTTTGCGTTGTACGATGAGCGCCGCCGCAAAGTGCTGATCGCGCGCGACCGCCTGGGGCAGAAGCCCGTGCACTATGCCTTCGACGGCCGGCGGCTGCTGTTCGGCTCTGAAATCAAGTCAATCCTCGCCGTAGCGCCGGAACTTGCACGGATCGATCGCCAGGCGCTCCGGCAATACCTGCTGTTTGGTTATATTCCGGATCCGGCGACATCGTTCCTCGAGATCAAAAAGCTTCCGCCCGGGCACCTGCTCGAACTGGAACAGGGAAAGCTATGCGTCAGCCAATACTGGGATCTTCCAGAATACGGGACGCACTCGCCAGCCAGCGAAGAAGAGTGTTTGGAGGAGTTGGAGCGCAGGCTGGCGGAAGCCGTGAAGATGCGGCTTATCGCCGACGTTCCGCTGGGCGCTTTTCTCAGTGGAGGCGCGGACTCCTCGACCATCGTTGCCCTCATGGCACGGTCCAGTTCTAGACCGGTAAAGACTTTTTCGATTGGATTCCGGCAGAAAGATTTTGATGAGACTCCCTACGCCCGGCTGGTTGCACAGAAATTTGAAACCGAGCACCATGAGTTGATTCTCGAGCCCGACGTCGTCGGCTCAGTAGAAACCCTGACGCGCTCGCTGGAAGAGCCGTTTGGAGATGCATCCGCGCTGCCGACTTATTTCGTGTCGTGCCTGGCACGGCAGCACGTAACCGTTGCGCTATCCGGCGACGCGGGCGATGAGATATTTGCGGGCTATGACCGCTACCGGGTTTGTCTGCGAGACCGTTCGTTAGGGTGGATTCCGGGCTGGACGCGGCGCGTCTACCGGGAGCACATTCACCAACTGGTTCCGCGCAGCGCACCGGGGCGGAGCTTGAGTTACAGCATCGCGCTGCCTTGGCAGGAACGCTATCTTGAAGATGTTTCGTTCAAACCCTTGCAGCGGCAGATGGAACTTTTTTCTTATGACTTTATAGTGCCGGCTCTAGGGGAATCCGATCCGTTCGACTTATTTCGCGGCTACATCGAAAAAGCGCCAGCGCGTGATCCTTTGAGCCGTCTGCTTTACCTTGATTCCAAAACGTATCTTCCGGCAGACATTCTCACCAAAGTGGACCGAATGAGCATGCTGACTTCCCTCGAGGCCAGGTCTCCGATGGTCGATCACGTTTTTCTGGAGTGGGCGACGGGTCTGACTCCAGAATGGAAGATGCGAGGCAGCGAGCAAAAATATATTTTCAGAAAATTAGCCGAACGTGTCGGCGTGCCCCGCGAAGTGTTGTATCGGCCCAAGCAGGGCTTTGCGTTGCCGCTGGTTCACTGGACTCGTCACGAATTGAAGGACCTCATTTTGACCGTCCTGCTTGAGCCGCGGACGCTGCAGCGGGGCTATCTCAATCCCGAAGGTGTGCGTCAGTTGTTGGACGAGCACTTTCGCCGGCGCCGCAACCACGCTGGGCGAATCTGGCGCTTGCTGATGTTTGAGCTTTGGCATCGGAATTATCTTGAGCAACTTAACGTGCCAGACGCGGAGAATGCTGTTCCCGTGAGTGGAGGCACCGCGTGAACTGGCAGGCTACGCAAGTTCCCGGATCGAATTCTGAGCTGCTTAATTCTGAGCCCCCGGGCGAACCCGATCTTCCCGATATGCCTGATGCTAGATCCGCCGTTCGGCCCGGCGTCTTTTTAATGACTGACAGTTTTCAAACGGGCGGCAGCGAGCGGCAGTTCGTCGAGCTCGCGCGCGCTTTGGATCCTGCAGCGTACCGGGTTAACCTGGGCTGCTTACAAGCGAAAGGACCTTTGCAGAAAGATATTGGACCTGTGGAACGCTTCGACCTTGGGGGCAGTTTGTACCGCTTGCAATCCATGCAAACGCGGTACCGTTTGGCGGCCCATCTGCGGCGGTCTGAAATCGCCATAGCTCACGCCTTTGATTACTACACCAACCTCACTTTGATTCCCGCGGCAAAGCTGGCTCGCACCCCTGTCACAATTGGAAGCCAGCGCCAATTGGGCGACCTGCTCAGTTCCAATCAGCGTCGCGCTCAGCTTGCGATGCTGCGATGGGCTGATTGTGTGGTATGCAACTCAAAGGCGGCGGCCGAGCGCCTGGTTCGGCAAGGCTTGCGGGCCGAGAAATTGCGGGTGATCGGAAACGGTCTTCCGCCTGCCGCGTTCGCTGAGATCGTGCCGGTTACACCGCAGCGCTCTGGAATGTTTCGCGTGGGCATGATTGCGCGCATGAACACGCACTCCAAGAATCACAGGATTCTGTTGAACGTAGCCGCTCGGCTGCGCAATCGCCTCCATAATTTCGAACTCGTTTTGGTGGGCGATGGTCCATTGCGCCCCGAACTGGAACATCAGGCGGAAGAGTTGGGAATTGGCGACCTGGTGCAATTTCTCGGAGATCAGCAGGATATCCCGGCGGTTTTGGCTACCCTGAATGTGACTGTGTTGCCTTCCGCCTCCGAAAGCCTTTCGAACGCCATTCTTGAATCGATGGCTGCCGGCGTGCCAGTTATCGCATATGAGGTCGGCGGTAATGCTGAACTCATTGCCCAGGACAGCGGCATTCTGCTGCCACCGAATGATGAAGAAGCCCTCGCAGACGCCCTGCAGCGGATTGCCGGGGACGTGACGATGTGCGAAAGGCTGGCACGAAATGCGAAGAGATTGGCCCAGGAAAATTTCACGATCGAGCAGATGCGGAAAAAGCATGAGGAGCTTTATGCCGAACTGTTGGGTAGAAAGGGCTGGCGCCCGAAGCCATCTTCCACTCTCGGTTCGCAAATCTCTTCCCAACGTCCGCTGCGAGTGACAATCGTAGCTGCGTCGTTGCGCTATGTTGGAGGCCAGTCGGTTCAGGCCAATTTGCTGTTGCGGCATTGGCAGAACGATTCACAGGTTCAGGCGGAAGTTGTGCCCATAGATACTTCGTTCCCGCGCGGCCTCAAATGGGTGGAAGGGATCCCCGTGCTGCGGACGCTCGTGCGCGAGCCTTTGTATGTGCGCGCTCTTTGGCGCGGTTTAGAAAACGCTGACCTCGCCCACATTTTTTCCGCATCGTATTGGTCGTTCTTCCTTGCACCCGTTCCCGCGTGGTTGATAGCGCGCTTGCGAAAGAAGAAGGTTCTTCTTCACTATCACAGTGGGGAAGCTCGCGATCACCTGCGACGGTTTCGTACGACCCGTCCTATCCTCGGTCGAATGGATATGCTGGTTGTTCCTTCGGGATATCTGGCTGACGTATTTTGTGAGTTCGGATTGAAGGCGGAAGTTATACCTAACATCGTGGATCTTGCGCAGTTTCGCTTCAGGACCCGCACGCCGCTTCGTCCCCACCTGGTTTGTACGCGAGGGTTTCACCCTTACTACCGAGTAGACCTGGTGGTGCAGGCTTTTGCTGAGGTTCAAAAAGCCTTTCCTGAGGCGCGACTGGACTTGGCTGGTGGAGGACCAACGGAGAAAGAGATACGCGACCTCGTTCAGAAATCGAAACTTTCCGGAGTGAAGTTTCTGGGGGTTGTGTCGCGGTCTGAAATCGGCAGGGTATACGATGAGGCAGATATTTTTGTAAATGCATCCAGCCTGGACAACATGCCGGTTTCTGTTCTGGAAGCGTTTGCCTCCGGAACGCCCGTGGTAAGCACTTCTCCAGAGGGGATGAACTATCTGGTGGAGCACGGAAGGACGGGATTATTGTCCCCGCCGGGCGACGCAGCGGCTCTGGCGGAGAACATCGTGCGATTGGTGCGGGATGCGGAACTCAGTGCGCGGCTGGCTGTCAACGCTTACCACGAGTCAACTCGCTACGAGTGGAGGGCCGTGCGCGAACAGTGGCTAGGTGCGTATCGCACGCTGATGTCAGGATCCACGGTAAAGGACGACATAAACCGGGTAGGGTAACTCGATCGAGAGAAGGGGCTGAGTCGAATTGTGAAATCACCGCTTGCAATGGCAACTCCACACGGAACGGAACTTGCGACGGCGAAGAAGAATAGATCTCCGGTTTTTGTATTGGGCTGCCCCAGGTCGGGGACGACTGTCCTCTATCACATGCTGCTTTCAGCGGGAGATTTTGCGGTTTACCGGGCGGAATCCAATGTCTTCAACCTGCTGGTCCCGCGATTTCGTGGAATGCGTTCTGCCGCGGACCGGCAGAAGCTTCTGGAAGTGTGGTTGAGGAGCAAACTTTTTCGCGTCTCGGGATTGGATGCGGGTGAAATCGGCGCCAAGATTATGACTGAATGCCGCAGTGGAGGAGATTTCCTGCGAATCGTGATGCAGGAAGTTGCGCGCAAGCAAAGAGTTGGACGCTGGGCCGACTGCACACCCGACCACCTGCTGTACATGGAGGAGATCAAGCGTCAGATCCCCGATGCACTGTTCATCCACATTATTCGCGATGGCCGCGATGTCGCCCTTTCCTATGTTAAGCAGGGGTGGTCCTATCCTCTGCCGTGGGATAAAGACGAACACCTTGGAGTCGCTGGCCTGTATTGGGAGTGGGTAGTGCGCAAGGGGCAAGAGCAAGGGCGACGGCTAGGCGCAGACTACAAGGAAGTAGGCTTTGAGGAACTGATCGGGAACCCGCAGGAAACATTGTCGCGGCTCGGCGAATTTATCGACCACGATCTCAACTATGAACGGATTCAGCGGACCGGAATCGGAGCCGTCAGCGAACCTAATTCTTCGTTTGCCGGCGAATCTGAAGGAAGCTTCAATCCTGTAGCTCGGTGGAAAACGAAAATGTCTTCCGGCCAGATTGCAGCGTTCGAGGAACTGACCGGCGGTTTTCTGCGCAAGCTGGGATATGGTCTGTCTTCGGAAGCGAGGCGAGGAATGAGTCTTCGCACGGCGCGGCTGCGAACAACCTACCTGGCTATGTTCGAGGCTAAGCATTGGATGAAAGCTACTCCGCTGGGCAGCTTTGTGAGCCTTCGGGACCTCCAAATTGAACCGACGGTTCCTGCCTAAGAGTCAGGTCCTTCACGTCTCACAATTCCTCATCCGATGGGAACCGGTCTGGCTTCGACGCATTCGCCCGCCCATTCGTGAGATTCTCCCTCCAGGCAGACCCGGTGCCATAGTTCCAGGTTAAGAAGGCGCCAGATGCGATCGTAGTGGTCGCGATAACGCGCCCGATGTTCGCGGAAGAGCTTTTCCACGACGGCCTGTCTAAAGAATCCCCGGCTCATGCTGCGAGGTTCCAGTAGCAGATGTTCGATCTCATCGAGTTGATCGCCTGCCAGCCAGCCGCTCCAAGGTGTTGGGAAACCCATCTTTGGCCGGTAGATGATCGAATGCGGCAGCAAATCCTCCATCGCTTTCTTCAGGATGCGCTTGCCGGCCGTGCCGCGTATCTGGATGCTGGCTGGAACACGAGTCGCCCATTCCACCAGAACGTGATCGAGGAATGGGACGCGGCTCTCGATCGAGGCCGCCATGCTCATGTTGTCCTGCTTCATCAAGAGTTCAACGAGATAAGTTTTGATGTCAGTGTAGAGAAGCCGCTGAAGAAGCTCGCCTGAGGATTTTTCCCAGTATCGAAGGACGTTGCTGTAGGCCGCTTCTGCACTGAATTCGCGGCTGACGGTATCGGTCAGCAGTTCATGCTGATCCTTTTGATTAAAGGCGGAAAAGAAATTGTCGAAATAAAACGAGACCCAGGAATCGCCATCGAGGCCAAGAAAGGTATGCGAAAGCTTGCGGCGGGCGGCCGCGCTGATCCAGGTTGAAGTTGCGATCGATTCGCGAATGCCACGCCGGATCGCTCGCGGAACAAGACCGCGGTAGACGCGGTCGAAAGCCATATTCTTCAAAGTGAACGCGTAGCGCGAATATCCGCCCAGGGTTTCGTCGCTGCCTTCGCCGGTGAGCACCACTTTGACGCGCTCGCGGGCCAATTGAGCAACAAAGAATAGTGACACGCTGGAAGGCCAAACGATCGGTTCGTCCTCATGCCAGATCAGTCTTGGAAGCGCGCCGAAAAAATCCTGGCGGCTTACGCACACTTCGTGGTGCGAAGATTTGAGATGCTGCGCTACGGTTCTAGCATGCGGCAGCTCGCTGTAGGTTTGTTCCGCGTAACCTACGGAAAATGTTTCGATGGGCTCGCGCCGTATTTTGGTCATCAGCGCCGCTACAGCGCTTGAATCCAGTCCGCCGCTGAGAAATACGCCGAGAGGAACATCGCTCATCAGGTGGCTGCTCACCGCTCCTTCGAGCAGGTCGCGATAACTCTCGACGTAGTAACTCTCCTCGTGAAGTTTGTCGTCGGGGGCCAGCGGCAAATCCCAGTACGGATCGATACGCAAATCGCCGTGCTCGCCGATTTCGAGCCGGTGCCCGGGCATGAGCTTGCGCACGTCACTGTAGAAGGTTTCCTCTCCGGAGAGGCAACCGAAGGCGAGATACTCGGGAAGAACGGAACGATTGAAGCCGGGGCGCACTCCCGGATAAGCCAGCAGAGCCTTGATCTCTGACCCAAAGAGGAAATTGCTGGGCGTGAGGCGATAGTACAGCGGCTTGATGCCGAGCCGGTCGCGAGCGATGAAAAGAGATTTTCGCTTCACGTCCCAGATGGCGAAGGCGAACATGCCTCGTAGGTGCTGGACGCAGTCTTTGCCGTACTCCTCGTAGAGATGAACGATGGTTTCGGTGTCGCTCTGGGTACGATAGTGGTGGCCCCGAGTGATTAAATGTTCGCGCAAAGCGCGGTGGTTATAGATCTCACCGTTGAAAACGATCCACACCGAATCGTCTTCATTGCTGATGGGCTGATGGCCGGTCGCGAGGTCAACGATGCTGAGGCGGCGCATGCCAAGGCCGACGCTGCCTCGTGTGAAGAAGCCGTCGTCATCCGGGCCGCGGTGCGCGATTACGTCGCACATGCGCCGCAGAACGCCGGAATCCACCGCCGCATCCCTGCCGAACTCTAGTATTCCCGCGATGCCACACATGCTGTTAATCTCACCCGAGCCGGTCTACCGCAGCCGAAACTCACCTATGTCATGTTACCGCGTGCGGGCGGATCGCGGACACCGACCGTTAACCATCCCCATCCCTGCGTTGTGACTTTGGTTTCGGAGCGGCCCGTGCGTTGTGCCTTCAGCGTTGCTATAGTGAAAGGTCGCCGACTCCGCAGAGGTGTGATCTTAGCCTCAACTGCGAGCGAGCGAGGGATTTCGAGACAGAGGAGCCTGGAGAGTGAGTCTCTCGATCAGTATATTCGGGCTGGGATACGTCGGCTCGGTGTCAGCGGCGTGTTTCGCTTCCATGGGACACCGCGTCATCGGTGTGGACGTGAATCCGGCCAAAGTAGAGATGATGGAGAGCGGGCGAAGCCCTATCATCGAGGCGAGCATGAATGAGCTTGTCGCCGAAGGGAGTCGCACCGGCCGGATTCATGCCACGACTGACTCCATGGCTGCAGTGCTGGAATCGGATGTGTCGTTTGTGTGCGTCGGCACGCCCAGTTTGCGCAACGGCAAACTTGACTTAAGCCATATTGAGAAAGTTGCGCGGGAAATTGGTACCGCACTGAAGGAGAAAAAATCAGGATACACTTTTGTTTTGCGCAGCACGGTGTTGCCAGGGACGACGGAGTCGACTGTCCTGCCGATTCTGGAGCAAGCGAGCGGGCGGCGTGCCGGAACCGATTTCACCGTGGTTTACAACCCGGAATTCATGCGAGAGGGAAGTGCGGTGGCTGATTTTCTGCAGCCGCCATACACAATTCTGGGGGCGCGGGATACTGCACATCTCGGTGCATTGCGCGAACTCTACAAACAAACGCCGGGCAAAGTGTTTGAGACCAGCATCGCGGTGGCCGAGATGGTGAAATATCTTTCCAATGCGTTTCACGCAGTGAAGGTTACCTTCGCCAACGAGGTGGGAACTTTATGCAAGCACCTCGGAGTGGATGCGCAAGCCGTAACCGAGATCTTCACATCGGATACGCGGTTGAACATTTCGACGGCGTACCTGTCTCCTGGTTTTGCGTTTGGCGGATCGTGTTTGCCGAAAGATGTGCGGGCGTTGACCTACAAAGCCAAAGAACTGGATCTCAAGTTGCCCATGCTGGAGTCGCTGCTGCCCAGCAACGTGGAACATGTGGAACGCGCCGTCGAAGCCGTGATGCGCACTAACAAAAGGAAGATCGCGCAACTTGGCCTGAGCTTCAAGGCGGGTACCGACGACCTGCGCGAGAGTCCTCAAGTGCAACTCGTGAAACGGTTGTTGGGTGAGGGATACGAAGTGAAAGTGTGGGACCGGGATGTCAGTCTCGGCCACCTGGCCGGCTCCAACCGGCAATATATTGAAGAAGTGATTCCACACATCGGATCGTTATTGTCGGCTGATTTGGAGGGCGTGCTGCGATGGGGCGAGGTCGTCATCGTCGGGAACAAGTCGGTGAAAAACGACGAACTGAACAAGCATCTCCGGAAGGATCAAATCGTCATCGACCTGGTAAATCTTGACAAGGTGCGTCGGGCCAGCGGCGCTTCCTTTTACGAAGGGGTTTGTTGGTAGGCCGCGTCACCCGCAATTCCAAGTTGTTCATCCCTTGCGCAGAAGCCATTGTCGTGCGGCCAGGTAAGGCCGGCCCGCGGCCATCTTGGCAAGCTTCTTAAGATTCCAGTGCAGCCATTGTCGCGTTTGAGCTCCGGAGTGAGCTGAGACTAGTTCTCCAGAAACGCTTGCAGGCATTCCTCTGAAAATGTTAAACCGGCCGACCACCATGCAGCCGAGAACAGGATGAACTGCGGTCGTGGGTTCGGAATTGAACAATACACGAATCCCCGCCGCAGCGGCCGTTTCGGCAACTCGCTTCGAATAATATCCTCCCGGGACGGAGGCGGTGTCGACCTGCTCGCCGAGGATGTCGGAAAGTACCTGGACGCTCATGGTCCATTCGCCGGTCAATTGCTCCTCGCTGCAGTGTGACATTCTCGTGGGATGAGAAAAAGAATGGCTTCCGATCACGTGTCCGTTTTTCCTCAAGCAGCGAATCTGCTCCGCACTCAGAAAGCCCTTCTTGCTAATTTGACCGGCGGTGACAAAAAAATGCCCGCGCCAGCCATGTTTCTCAAGCAATTCCGCGGTGCGGGTTGCAGCGCTATCCCCGCCATCGTCGAAGGTCAGAAGAAACGGGAACGACGCATCTCCCAAATTAGCGAGTTCATGTGCAGTGCTTGGGGTGGAGTCTCTCACTTTTGCGATCGCCGCGAGATGGGCTTCGAATTCGGAACGGTTCAGCTTGTATTTCGCTGTTCCGGGACCGGTGAAACCGCTCGAATCCCAGTCAGAGTCCTCGACCACGTCGTGATAGAGCAGGCAGGCGGCTCTCATGCGCGGTCCTTTTTCGCCTGGGATTTCCAAGCCAGGTACTTGGTCAGCCAAGGTTGGCCCCATGCGGCGGACGGCCTGCCTGAGGTATTCACGGGCACGGCGGTCCCATTAAAAATCTCAAGGAACTTGCCGCGCAGGGCGTCGAGATTTTCCAGCACGACTCGGTGCTGGATGACGATGTGCGATTCGTGCACCTCGTCAAACGCGTAACTGTAGTAACCGAATGCGGGTCCGGTATCGACTCCCTTGTCGATTCTGAGCAGCGTCATGCCGACCTTATCCATGTCACGATTGGCGAGCGCCCAAAAACAGCCATGCGCGTTGCGATATTCAGGGCAAATGCCGGGATGCATCACGAACGTTCCCTTTGATGGAATCGAAAAAATGCTCTCTTTCAGCAATACTTTGCAGCGCGCCAGAACAATGTCAGGATTCAGTCTCCTGATAAATGCTTCTGTCTGCTGAGTGTTTGGGCTCGGCGTTTTCAGAATCGCTGTATTCGAAGGGATGTCGCCATAGATAAGGCACTTCCCGCGCAGTTCCTGGCGCTCCCAGCGGCGGTCTTTGCCGGAGAGGAAAAGACGGTAATACAATCGCAACGCCAGTGCGTCGAGAAAACGAAAAGCCCCACTTCGCTTGACCTCGCGACGCGCGCGGCGCCAAAGCCGACTGGGCGGCTCCTGAATCATAACGATCCCTACAAGATTCGAGAACGAACTCAGCCACCGGGCCAATATTACCTGATCCAATTGAGCACCGTCGTGGCAGATCAGGAGCGTCTTCATTCCTTCTGGGATCACCTCAATTGCCGTCAGGATGATTTTAAGCGACGGGAGTGAAATCCACACGCGGCGCTCGACTGGACGGTAAACTCCCTTTTTGTTACTTGCTCACGTTGCGAGGCCGGAAGGAAGTGACGGTTTCTTGCAGAGCCCGGGCAAAGTTCTCTGCCACTCCCGGCCAGCTGTATTTCTCTTGTACCAGCGACCTCGCCGATGTGGCCAATCTCCTCCGCTGGTTCGGATCACCCAGCAGAGAGAGCACACAATTGGCAAAATCGTTGGGAGTGTCCGCCAAAAGAATATTCTCGCCGGCTTGCACGGGCAGGCCTTCGGCTCCCACCGACGTAGAAACGACTGCTTTACTCATGGCCATGGCTTCGAAAATCTTGAGCCGCGTGCCTCCGCCGATGCGCAGGGGCACAATGCAAACCGAGCCTCGCGCGACGAAGGGCCGTATATCTTCCACCCAGCCTGTGAGCCGCATGCTCTTTTCTTGCTCGGCCAGAGCCTGCAGTTTGCGGGAAGGGTTTCGTCCTACAACTTCTAGAGATACCTGAGAGCATTGCTGTTTGATCAAGGGCAGGATTTCGTCAACAAAATAAAAAATCGCGTCTTCGTTCGGAAGCCAGTCCATCGAACCGATGAATACGAGGGAGTTTGCAGTTTCTTCCACGGGCATGGGTTGGAAATAATCAACGTCCACCCCCGTGGGGATCACGCTTAGCTTTTCGCGCTCAACAAAAGACGCGAACGTGTCACGGTCCGTTTCAGAAACAGTGAGCACGCGGTCGGCGAGACGCAAATACCGCCGCTCGGCGGTTTCCATTTTTCGCCATTCCTGCCATGAGATAGCTTTCCAGACCGGATTGGAGGCCACTTCATAGTGGCGGCGCCATATCGTAGCCTCCACATTGTGCGTGAAGAGCACCTTGGGAGTTGGCCAATCCCAAGGAATAACGCCGGCAGCGAAAATAAAATCACAAAGGATGACGTCGTAAGTTTCCTGCTGGAGCAGCGCGCGCAATTTGTGCCGCACCGCGGGCTGGCAATACTTCGTAATGCCGTAGGGCTGTGGCGACAGAAGACCAAAGCAATAGTGGAGCAATTCCGCGGGAGACTTCGGCGCCGGCAGGTCGAGCGGCACACTGACCGCATGGTCAAAGATCTTTTTCAAGTCGGGGTGTGCGTCGCCCGCGTGCGCGGCGTAAAAGGAAAAAAAGGTAACGGAATGCTGGCGCGCCAGCTGGCGAAGAATGTTATAGCTGCGGATTTTTCCACCAGTATCGGGTGGAACCAGTCCGCCAGCCTTTACCCAAAGTATTTTCATGGCACGGGGCACGGAT
This sequence comes from uncultured Acidobacteriaceae bacterium, assembly GCA_963832755.1. Lineage (GTDB taxonomy): Bacteria > Acidobacteriota > Terriglobia > Terriglobales > Acidobacteriaceae > Sulfotelmatobacter. The sequence goes on from CAWHVM010000002.1 coordinate 1,397,303, forward strand.
GCGCTCGGAATTTACTCCACCCCGGCTGTAGCCGAACGGATTGCATCCACGTCTGCTCCGAGGTCCTTGCCATCGGTTCCTTTGCCCTTGTACGGGCTTGTAGGTTGCAGGTGATAGTCGCCGCCATGCCCGCCATTGTAATTAGCGAATCGAACCGCTCCAGACGACGAGAAGAAGTTTTTGTCGGGCCAGTTCGCCATCGGCGAATCGAGGATAACGTTGGAGGCAAAAGTAGAGCTGGTAAAACACTCGTTGAAGGTGATGAGAGGGGAGTTGTGGAAGGCACAGTTCGCCGGCCCACCACCCGTGGACCATACCGGGTGAACGCCGGCACTCACGATGCTGTTGGTGAACACAAAGTTTTTCATCGGCGTCGTGGTCGCGACCATATCGCCGATCATGAACAACGTGGATGGCGGGAAAGCGGTGACATGATTGATGGTCACGTTCTGAAGCAGAGGTGCGCCTGCACCTACAGAGACTTGCGCAAATTGTCCTGGACCGCCGTATTTCTTTCCATCAATATCGTCGATCACGATGTCATGGATACTGTAGCGCTGGCCATCGCGCGCAGGGCCCGTGCCCGCCAGGGCATTGGCGATCTGAAGTCCTGCTGCCACGTGGCTGATGGAGTTGTAGCGGATGGTCACATCCGTGACCTGGCAAGCCGGGCACAGGTTGATCCCGCCTCTTCCCCCTTGATTTTTGGGGGTTATCAGGATAGCGAAGCCAACCTGGGAGAAACCACCCCAGGAGTCTTCCATGATGTTGCCATCGACTAAAACACGCTGCGCATTTTTCAGTTCGAGTAGATTCTTGACGATGAATGGATTCCCGTCGGCCCCGCCAACGTATCCGGGTTGCCCTCTCAGCCAGGTTAAGGGCTTAAACATGTGATTGCGGCGGATTTCAATGTCTGCGGGCGTGGTAGTGGCGTAGCCGCCGCCAAAGAGAATGTTCTCGCCCGAGGCCTCAAGAAAATTGTTCACGATCTTGTAAGGCCCCATGGGACTATCGCCTAAACCTCCGCCGATGGTTTGCGTATCTCCGCACGAACCGCTCTTGGCAATGCAGTGAAAATCGGTAAAGGAAGAATCAACGACAGCCACATAACGGCTCGGGCCCAGCAGGATGCCGCGCACGGTTTCTTCCTGAGCAGTGCCATGCAACCACATACGGTCGAACACGACATGATCGGCTGGCCCGTGAAACTGGATAAGGTTGTAGACCGGAGCTTGCGATGCGGCTCGCGTCACCTCCAGCCCGATGAGCCGGTAGTGGTTGGCCCCCGCCGCGAAGGTGATCGGTCCTGAACCGCTCCGGCCATTGAATTCGATCTTGGCCAGAACGTTAGTGGTGGAAGCGCAATTCAAGGGAGGTCTGCCGGCCAGAGATGACACGCCTGCGTAACACGGGGTCAGGCGAGTGCCCTCAGCAGGCAGACTCGAGTCGGGGGCGCTGGTGCGGATGATGATCCAATGCAAGTCGTCGCAGCTTTTGGATGGAATCACAAAGTTGCCGCTAAACGTGGCGCCCGCCTGTAACTGAACAACATCGCCACAAGAGGCGCCGCCGAGAGCCTGTTCCAGATTTTGCCCGGCATGTACCATCAGAATTTTTCCGCCGGCAGGAGTGTCTTTCAATGAACTCTTTACGTACTCTCTTGGGAGCTCTGCAGGGCCATCGAAATTCTTGGTACCGAATTGTGTGGATCTCTGACCTGCCGCCGCCGCGGCCAGCGCGGAAGTTAGAATCGTCGCGAGAAAAACCGCGTTAGTCGCAAGGATATACCGGCTGAATATCTTCATGATTGTCGATGCCTCTTCACTGTGATCCTGACGAGCCGGTAATTGGCAGGAGTGTTATTCGAATGCAGTAATCCGTTGCACGAGTCATCAAAGGCTTAGAAGAAGCTTATCAGGCGATAAGTCGGAGGGCAATTCCGATGCTGCTACTCCACACCCGCGATCGCCGAATCAAGCGCATCGATGTCGGCTCCGAGATCCTTGCCGTCAGTCCCTGCGCCTTTGTAGGGACTGGTCGATTGCAGGTGATAGTCGCCGCCATTTCCGCCATTGTAATTCACGAATTGCACGGTGCTGGCAGAGGCCGGGAAGAAGTTTCCAGTGGGCCACAGACTGGGTGGATACGTCGAGGGACTTCCAATCACCGCGTTGCTGGCGAAAGAATATGGACTGAAGCAGGCGTTGAAGGTGGTCAACGGCTGGTCGTTATAGGCACAATTGGTTGGTCCGCCTCCCGTCGACCATACCGGAAAGGGGCCGGCGTCCACGATGCTGTTGGTAAAGACAAAGTTCTTCATCTGGGTGCTGGTTGCGACCATATCGCCGATCATGGCCATCGTGGACGGCGGGAATGCGGTAGTGTGATTGATGGTGACGTTCTGAAGAAGGGGCGCGCCGGCATCCACGGAGACCTGCACAAATTCGCCCGGGCCGTTGTACTTTGTACCGTCGATATCGTCGACCACGATATCATGGATACTGTAGCGCTCCCCATCGAGCGCAGCGCCGGTGCCCGCCAGAGCATTGGCGATCTGGAGTCCGGCCGCCACATGGCTGATGGAGGTATAGCGGATGGTCACGTCCGTGACCTGACAAACCGGGCACAAGTTCGTACCATCTCTCCCGCCTTGATTCTTTGGTGTTATTAGGATGGCGAAGCCCACCTGAGAAAAGCCGCCCCAGGAGTCCTCCATAATGTTGCTATCGACCAGAACGCGCTGCGCGTTTTTCAGTTCGAGAAGATTCTTGACGACAAACGGATTCCCATTGGTCCCGCCAACAAATCCAGCTTGTCCTTTCATCCAGGTGAAGGGTTTGAACATGTGATTGCGGCTAATCTCAATGTCCGCCGGTGTCGCGGTTGCTGAGCCTCCGCCCAGTAGAATGTTCTCCCCTGAAGACTCGAGAAAGTTGTCCGTAAACTTGTAGGGCCCCATCTGATCGTTCCCCAGGCCGCCATTAATCGCCTGAGAATCGGTGCACGATCCGAGCGAGACGCAGTGAAAATCCGTGAAGAAAGAATCCACGACCGAGACGTAGGTGCTGCTCCCGAGGTCGATACCTCGATTTGTTTCGTCCTGCGCTGTACCATGCAGCCACAGCCGGTCAAAGACAAGGTTGTTGGCAACTCCGCTGGATTGTATCGACGCCAGCGCATAGACGAGTCCGGTTCCGGCGAGGCGCGTGATTTCCAAACCAGTAAGGCGGTAGTGGTTTGCGCCCACGGCAAAGACGACGGGACCGTTGCCCGGCGTCGCCATCACCAACTTGGCCAGAACATTGTTTGTGGAAGCGCACTGAAAAGCAGGGCGGCCGGGCAGCGAAGAGACGCCCGCGTAGCACGGCGTAAGGCGGCTGCCTTCGGCGGGCAGCAGGGAATCGTCGGAGCTGGTGCGGACGATGATCCAATGATTGTCGTCACAAGTCTTGGCCGGGAAGGTGAATATCCCGGTGAAGGTCGCGCCCGCTTGCAGTTGAATCGTATCGCCACAGTTGGCGTTGTTCAGAGCGGTTTGCAAATTTCCGCCGGCGTTGACGGTGGTTGTGGTGCCGGGCGCTGGAGTGTTGGCCATCGCGCTTTGGATGTAGACGCGCGGTAACTCCGCTGGGCCGTCGTATCCGTTGACCGAGCCTGCGGAGACCACAAGCGTGAGCGCCTGCGTGGCGGTGTGGCCGGAAGAATCCGTCACCTTCGCCGTGAAGGGATACGACCCGGTGAAGACGGTAATCCCCGTGATCGTCCCGCTGGAGGCTTGCAGTTGGATTCCCGATGGCAAGGCGCCTGAGGTGAGACTCCACTGATACGGGCTTACGCCGCCCGTGGCCGAGAGTGCCGTGGTGTATGGCATGCCCGAATCGGCCCCCGCGAGCGAAGAGGTGGCAATCGCCAACGCAGCCGCAGGCGTTACCGTCAACGATGCGGAGGCGTGCGCGCTTGCGTTGTTTGCACTTGTAGCGGTGATGACCACTGGCGTGTTGCTGGTCACTTTAGGCGCCGTGTAGATTCCGGTGCTGGAGATTGTTCCCGCAGTAGCCGACCAGATCACGGCCGTACTTGAGGTTCCGCTGATGGTTGCGGTGAATTGCTGCTGGGCCTGCGACGCTATGGTTGCACTGAGGGGTGAAATCGAGAGTTTGGCTAGGGAACCGCTGGAGGAAACGACTATTTGTGCGGAACTCGATCCATACGTCCCCACGGAAGTGATCGAAATTCCATGTGGAAGAAGAAATTCAGGCTGCGGTTTTTGGGAAAGAGTCGAGACGTAGAGGGTGAAATTGTAGGTGCCTACGACTGTAGGCGTGCCCGTGATGGAGCCTGTCGTTGCGTTGAGGACCAGCCCCGGGGGCAAACTGCCGGCGGTGATATTGAACCGATAGGGCGCTGCGCCGCCACTCACTGAACTCACTGCGTTATAGGCGACCCCAACCGTAGCTTTCGCCGGTGGAAGTGAAATCCTGAGCTGCCCGGCTGGACTGGTCGATGCTCCGGTAGGCGTGCCGGCGGCTTGCGACGGAGCCCCGCACGCAGTGGTCAAGCCAGCAAGGCAAAGCAGGAGAGAAAGAACGAGGACACTCGGAATAAGATTTTTATTGGCGCTGCGAGTTTTTGCTACTCCCAGGTGTCGACTGTCACACATTCCGGTAACCTCACGAAAGGGTTGGGGGACGGTCGTTCGAGTCCTTACGAGCACTCTAGAGAAAGCAGGGAAGAATGGGCAGATGACGTGGGGCCAAGGCCTGTCAGTCCACACAAGTACATCGCGAAGGTACATGCACTTCCGGTTTTGAAATTGCAGGCGTTAGGGGAATTTGCTAAATGTGAAAGGAAGAAGCGTTACCAAGTAGCAGGAGCAGGCACCATCACGGTTGACCAGACTCCTGGGGTTGGAGAATTTCGATATACCCCGAGCCCGCGAAACACGCCAGGAGCAAATCGATTCCTACTCTGAAGCGGAGATCGGACCAGTAGAGGACGGCTGCGATTGCGAGGAGATTCAGGATGACCAACAGGGCGAGCAGTAGCCGCCCAGGGTCGAGCCGTTTCAGCGCGAAAATCATCCCAAGGAGTCCCGCGGGGAACACGAGCAGCCAGTAGAGGAAGAGGACGACTCTTTCGTGCGCACGCTGGTTTCCTCTGGGATCGTAGGGGAGGAAGCTTGTCCACAGTCTGCGGAACGTTAGTTTCACATAAGCATCGGGATGGTCCGATACGAATTGCATGGCGATGCGGCGGGAGAGTCGGTCGCGGCGAACCGCAGCCGGGATGCGAGAAGCAGCTTCCGGTTCACTCCGCGTGAGCCGTTGCTGGTCAACCCATGGACACGAACCTTCTGCCCAATAGGGAACGAAAGCGCCTTCGGAGGCGACGCATGGATTGTTGCCTTCCAGGAAGTCTTCTCCCACGATGCTGGCAACAGGGACGAAGATTCCGAACCGAACATAATTGCGTATCGTCCACGGGAGAACCACGGCGATAGTGACTAGCGCGATGGTGCCGTATCCCATCCAGATTCTGAGTGAGCTTCTCAGCGTTCGTAATGATGCCAGGAGCACAGCTGCTCCCATGGCGGCCAGCAAGAGCACACCGTTCTCGCGCGTCAGCATACAGAGGCCGATCATCATGCCGCAGAAGATGGCCCACCTGAGCTGCTGGGTTTGAAACCAAACCAGAAAGGCCCAGATAGCCGCCGCAAAGAAGAAGAAAAATAAATCCTCGTTATAGGGCTGAGAGGCGGAATTCACCAGGATAGGGTGAACCCCGGCTGCGACCCCGGCGAACCACGCCGCACCCGGTCTACGAAACACCCGCAATGCGATCAAACCCATAAGTCCGGTCGAGAGTCCGCCACACAGCGCCTGCAGTGGAAAGAAAAGTTTGAAAGAGAACCCGGAGACCGCGAACGCTCCTGCAAGAAAAAATTCATATAGCGGAGCTTTGAACAACGCTTCCTGCCCCGCAAAATGGATCTGTCTTCCGGGCGGGAGGGGCGCGTCATCCACGACGTAGCCCTTGCCCGATAGTAGAGCTTCCGCAATGAGAACGTGATAGAGAGCGTCGGCCTCCCACTTGTTGATGAAGGCGCGGCCCGTGAGATTGGTCAGCGCGCTTTGATATCGAACTACGCCGTAGCCCAGCCGGAGTCCGAAACCAAGGATCATAAGAATCACAAACAGGCGCGTCGGAGACGTGAATCGATTCACCCGATTTCCCTTCGGCCTCGAAAATGGCGCTTCAGTGTGCACGGATCGCGGCTGATGGCCGACTTGTTGCGGCGACTGGCACTGACTGACGGGTCCTCAGAAACCGAGTGAGTTCAACCAGTGTGAGGAGATCCTTCCGAAGCATGAATCGCCAACCTTCGGGGGCAACTTCGAAAAGTCTGAGAGCCTCGAACAGCCGTCGATCACCGTGACAATCCGTCGGAAACGGCGAGCTAGATGTAGTTTGCATGGCGCATCCATTGTTCAACCAAAGCGGTTCCGTGGCGAAACAGCACTCGCGGCTCGTATCCCAGAACTTGGCGAGCTTTGTCAATGCTAAAGAAAACTGTTCCAGTTTGCGTGGCGAAGTCTACCGGATCGGGCATGAACTCGGTGGTTGGCGCAACCTCCGCGGGACGAATTCCCAGGCGAGAGCGCAACAGCTTTCGCCGGCTTTCGCTGAGCGACTCCAAAAGGTTCCAAGTCCCGGAGAGGAGTCGCTGTGTGAGCGGAATCTGCAGCAGAAGTTCGCGAAATTGCCGGCTGCGTAGAACCTGTCCGGTTGCCTTAATTGAGCCCATCAATAATCCGGACCGCCGCTTGTAGCAAGCGATTACCTGCTCGCTGGAAACATCACGCAGCGGTTCAGGTGAGCCCAACATAGCGGCATGGGCATTGATAAAGTCCCGCCACGTAATCACTTCGCCATCTGTGATAAAGAATGTCTTTCCGCTAGATGCATCATTTTCTAGAGAAAGAAAAATCGCGTCGACGAGGTTGTCAACGTAGGTGGTATTGCAGGCGCCTCGGCCGCCGTCAATGAGAACGACGCTATTTTGCCGCAGGCTCTGTACTAATCGCGTGGACCACGCGGAATATGGACCATACACAATCGAAGGCCGCAAAATCACGGTACTCATTCCTTGCCGCCCGAATTTCGTAACCATACGCTCGGCGCGCATCTTGTTATCGCAATAGTTGTTGCCGGTGGCTCGAAGCGGCGCGTCCTCCATCTCACTGCCCGGACGTGGGGTCAGCCCATAGACTGCCGCCGTACTCATGTGCACGAATCTTTCCACCCCCGCCTTGGCCGCAGCTGTGAGCAAACTCTGCGTTCCCCGCACGATTCCGCCGGCATTTCCCAGTCCGCAATGGATCACCACCTTAGCCTCGCCAAGCGCAGAACGCAGCGATTGACCATCCAGCAGGTCCCCGCCAACCAGTTCAACCGGAAGGCGCGCAATGCGCGCGGCTTTTTGCGGGCTATGGACGAGAGCCCGGATTGCCCCAGCCTTCGCCAAAACCAGACGCTCGCATACTCGGCCTCCGATAAAGCCCGTCGCGCCGGTGACAAAAACCGTTTTATCACGCCACTTCATGGGTCGGCTCCAGTCGGCAACACAGGAGCTTCAGACCAGGGTTCTGGGATTCTTCGGCGATCGGCATAGCATTGTTCTATCAGTTCGATGACGCGAAGTGCCTGCCAGCCGTCGCATTCGAGTTTCTGATTTCCACGGACACTTTCGATAAAGTTATCCAGTTGCTTGTAGAACGTGCTCGTGGTTGGCAGGTCCGGCAGGCGGAGCGTGTCGCTCAAGTTGTAGTTCCCGCTCTGGCGCCGAATCACGATGGTATCTGGATTGTCCGACGGAATTTCCGCCTGCGCCTGCGTTCCCCGGACTACCAGCCGATTGCTGAGAGGATAAGTACGGCTCAAACGCACTTGTCCTCTCACCGGGCCGTTCCGTCCGAAATGCCGCAATTGCAATATGGCATTCGCTTCAATTCCCCCTCCCCAATCGTCGTCCTGATACTCGAAGTAATCAACCGGCCCAAACCAGCCGATTAAGCTATCGAGCAAATGCACACCAAAATCGATCAGAACGCCGCCCCCAGCCAACGCTCGTGAAAAATAGAACCCAGAAGCACTTTTCCACTCGAAAACTCCTCCATAAGGCCAATCATAGCCCAGCAAATTACCGAGAGTTCCCTCTTGAAGGATGATCGGAAGCAGTTTATGGCTGCCCGTGAACCGGCGGTTCATTCCTACAGCCAGAAGCAAGCCTTTTTCCTCTGCCAACTCGCAACAGGCACGAGCCTCTGCCGCGGTAGTCGATAGTGGCTTCTCGCATAACACATGCAGCCCGGCATTCAGCGCTTTCAGATTAAACGTCGTGTGCAAGCTGTTGGGTAAGGCGTTGATGAACGCGTCTACCTGGTGAAGCGACGGGTCGTAATTGGAAGCGACTTGGCAATCAAGATGAAACTGCGCTGCCAGGCTTCGAGCTCGGCTGACGTCGGAATCGATGAGCAACATCACCCGCACTCCTGGGTGCTTGAGAGCAGCAGGCAGGTGTCCCACTCTCGTGATTGTTCCGCAACCCTGAATTGCTAGCCGAAGCTCATCGGCCATCAGCGCCGCTCCGGAACGAGTTTTTGAGAAATGGTAGTTTCAGCATTGAATCCGAATCCACGAAGGCCAGCGCCCCTGGAAACTTGCTCGGGACACGTCACCTCGTATCCCAGAGCGCTCATGAGCGGGCCCCAGGCGGCTTCAATTTCGGCGACCGAGTTCTCTGGTAACTTAGCTTTCCACGTGCCGGAGATGGCCGAGCCCACAAAAGGAATATCGGTTCGTTTACCCTTCGTGGATACCCATCGATGGCCCTGGGTCTCTTCGAGTTTGCGCAAATGTTCAGCCGTACTTCTCGCTATTGCTTGTTCCAGAAGAGGAGCGCTCGGCTCTAGCCCGAGAAATCCGGCAAGGCGTGCCATTTGGTTGAGAGCATCGGAGATCAGGTCCTCGTAACGAAGCAGCAGGAAGCCGGGGTTTCCGTATCTGGCGTAAATCCAGCTCGCGACGTTTTCTCTCCAGGTCCCCCAGTCTGCGGAAATCATTCGCCCTCCCACGAAGTCGGCGACGAAGCTGGAGAGCGGGTATGCATCGTCGATTTGCCGGTACTTTCGCTGGAAGTTGTGATACGAGAGAGCCACATCCCGCGGGTCGCGCACGACATAGACGACCTTTCGGTAGCGGGGATGGAAATACTCGTGACTCTTGATGAAGCGCGGCCGTGGAACAAGCTTGAGATGGTGGCGGGATTGTGCTTCGCTGTCCGGAACCTGGTTTTCGATGCTGGCGAAAGTGACCTCCTGTTGCGGATTTAGGAGATTCGCGACCAGAAAGCGAGTCCAAGTATTGCCTGAGCGCGGGTAGGAAACAATAAAAGTATCGTCAGAATAAATCGCGAAGTCGCGCCCCGCGATATCTTTGCCCACGAGTTGCTTGAGACTTTGTTTAATCCGGTAAATCACAAAATGACTTCCCCCGCCACTGAGTTATAACTACATTACCTTCGATTTGTTCGGCTGGTGCAAAGAAGTTCGTATTCCAGCCAACTCCTCAGGGTACAACAAATCTTCCCAATACCTGGCCTAAGGCTCCGCCTGCAATGCGCACACACGCCCGCTGGCCGCAGGTTTCGCTTTTCATCCGCTGGCGGAGTGAACTGGCTGACTGCTACGGCTCCGCGGTGAAGTGGTCTCATTGAAAGATTTCCGGTATAGCCAGCGTGCGGTTGTTGGAGCTATTGCTAGCACAGCAAGCACTGCGCTGATCTTAGCGCTGTGGAAGAAACTGTTAGCGGACCGCATCCTGGCTCGCGCTTCCCGGTATTTTCCCTGCAGCAGCAGGTCTTTCCCATCTTCAAGCTCAATCTCCGCTCCCCATCGATCGCGCATGCGAGCTGCGGTTGCTCGTTGTTCGTCGCTGATACCGAGCATGGCAAGAGCCTTTTCGTAAGCGCGTTTTCGCCCCTTTCTCATGGACTGCGGCGTTGCAGAGAGGCTTCCTGCGCGAACATGATGTGTGGCTAGGATCTCGTTCCAGCACGCCATGCGGGCGCCACTGAATGCGATGCGCAGCCACAAGTCAAAATCCTCGCAATGCCAAAAGCTTTCGTCGAACAATCCTGCCTTCAAGATCGTTTCTCTGCGTGCGACCGTACACGACAAAATCACAATGCACTTCAGCGCAAGCAGGTTGTCGAACGTCACGGGGACGAGGGAGGGAGAGATCTGCATGAAGGTTTGGCCGGGAGGAATGTTGTCTCCCACATAAGTCGCATCCGAGTAGAGGAAGTCGAGTCCTGGTTGCCGTCGTAGCTCCGACATCTGGCGATCGAGGTAGTTGTCAAGCCACAAGTCGTCACTGTCGAGGAATGCGACGAACTCTCCGCGAGCCCGCAGAATGCCGGCGTTACGCGCCGCGCTCGGCCCGCGATTCTCCTGTTTGATGTACACAATGCGATCAAGGTAATCGCGAAGCGCGATTTCGAATTCCGGCGTATCTGGCGAGCCGTCGTTGACGAGAATGACTTCGTAGTTCGGATATTTCTGCGCGAACACGGAATCGAGCGTTCGCCGAATGTAAGGCGCCGCTCTGTAGGCCGGAATCACCACGCTGACAAGAGGCGAGGAATCAGAAGGCACAGGCCGACCAGCCTCCCGCCCTGACTGAAGCGCAGCATTGCATAGAGTACTGACTCTACATTGCCAGCATTGCTGGGAAGTTACAAGCCTCTGCTGGCAGTGACGAAGCCTACTCGTCAGGACCATTCCATCGCAGAAGTCAAAGCGCAACCGGTTCAGCCTTGGCCGTCATTTATGATGATTCATCGGTAGAGCATCTGCGCGGTAGAAACTGCGCAATGCCCCGGGAGCGAATCTAAACGGAAATGGCGACGAAAAGCTGGCGGAAGATCTTTTCGAAATTGTGGAGAATGGAGCGGCGGGAACTCCTGGACCGCGGCCGCCAGGAATTTTCCAAACGTACCGATACGCTGCGGGCGCAATTCGGGTTCGATTTTGCGGAAGGAGAGCCGTCGGCGGCTCATGCGCAGCCCGCCGCGTTCTTCTTCCGATCTGAGCAGGTAGAGAGCCTGCTCCAACTAATCCGCCAGCGCCTGCCCGAACAAGCCGAGAACATAGTTACCTGGGCTGAAAAGATTCGCGCTCACCGCTTCGATCTGTTGGGATATGAAGACCTGGACTACGGCCCGTCGATCAATTGGCACCTCGACCTGGTGCATGGGAAAGCCGCGCCGCGAAAGTCCTTTCACCGCATCCACTACCTTGATTTCATGGAGGTCGGCGACAGTAAGGTCACGTGGGAACTGAACCGGCACCAGCATTTGGTCACGCTGGCCAAAGCGTACCGGTTGACGGGGGACGAGCGCTATGCGCAAGAGATCCATTCGCAATGGCGGGATTGGCACTCTGCGAATCCGTACCCGCTGGGAATCAATTGGGCGAGTAGCTTGGAAGTCGCATTTCGAAGCCTCTCCTGGACTTGGATGTATTACCTGCTCGAAGGCACACCCGCTCTGGCGCCAGGTTTCCGCCGGGACTGGTTGCGGGCGCAGTCTGTGAACGGACGGCACCTTGAGCGTTATCTCTCTACTTATTTTTCTCCCAATACCCATCTGCTCGGGGAAGCTGTTGGCCTGTTTTTCCTCGGAACCCTGTGCGGAGAACTTTCTGGCGCGGCGCGCTGGAAAACCACGGGATGGCAAATCGTGCTGCAAGAAGCGCGCCGGCAGGTGAATTCAGATGGGCTGCACTTCGAGCAATCGACGTACTACCATGTGTACGCTCTCGATTGGTTTCTCCATGCGGCGCTGCTTGCCACTGCGAACGGGCAGAGCCTTCCGAAAGAACTGGAGCAGACTCTCGAACTCATGATGAACGCGCTATTTCGTCTGAGTCTTGCCGGACCGCCGGCTGGTTTTGGTGACGACGATGGCGGGCGCGTTTTCGATCCCTGCCGCAACCGCGCCGAGCACATGCTCGATCCCCTGGCCGCGGGAGCCGTTCTATTCGGCCGCGCGGATTTCAAACGACTCGCAGGCGGCTTGCGCGAGGAGACGATCTGGCTCCTGGGTCAGAGCGGCGTCGAGGAATGGGATCGCATTAAGGCTGACGCGCAACTTGCCGGACCGGTCTCTGCTGCCTTTGAGTCGTCTGGTGTGTACGTGCTGGGGGCCGCTGGGAGTCAGTTGACGATTCACGGTGGACCTGCCATCGCACAGACCTACGGTCATAGCCATGCCGACGCGTTAAGTATCTGCCTGCAGAGCGGCGGACGCCAATTGTTGATCGATTGCGGTACCGGCGAGTATGTGGGAGAAGGCAATATACGGAACCTGTTTCGCGGCACGGCCATGCATAATACGCTCCGGGTAGATGGGAAAGATCAGCGAGACCCAGCCGGCGCGTTTTCGTGGGAACAAGAGGTCCGCGTCCGTACCGAGCAGTGGATCACGGGAGAAAGTTTCAATCTCTTCGTGGGCAGCCACGATGGTTATCAGCGCCTGCCTTCTCTGGTAACCCACCGCCGATGGATTGTTGCTTTGAAGTCGGGCTTCTTTCTGGTGCGAGACTCAGTGGAAGGAAAGGGCGAGCATCGTCTGGACATCTCATGGCATTTGGCTCCAGAACTCCAACCGCAGCCGGGGCACCTCTTTCGAATTAAGAATATGGCGCAAGGCCTGGCAGTTTTGCCGGTTCAAGGCCACGGTTGGGCGGAGGAAATTCACGAAGGCGTGTGGTCCCCTGCCTACGGCCAGCAGAGAAAAACGATGGTTCTGAGCTTCGCAGCTGAAGTCTCGCTACCGGCTGAATTCTTGACCCTATTGATGCCTCTCAAGGACGTTGATCGCGCTCCCGGCGTACTCACAAACATCGAGATTAGTGGAGGATCGCCATTAGTTCGAGCCTGCCGCTATCAAGCCGATGGATTGGATTATCGCTTCTTCTTTGCGCGCAGGGTACAGCCTTGGAAATCCACAGGAGTTGCCAGCGACGCGGAGTTCGTATGCCTGTCGCGTACCGGCACGGCAAAGCCGAACATTATTTTATGCAACGGAAGCTATATCGAAATTGATGGTACTCGCGTCTTGAACATGAAGCGCGCTGTGGAGCGGTGCGAATTGATTCAGGGCAATACTCGTCAGGTCTTTTGCTCGGATGCTGAGGCGCTCGTACGCTGATTACCGTTCTTCCATTGGCGCTTCGAAGAGGCTCGCATCCATCCGCTCCAGTTCCTTTCCAGCGCTAATCCCGTCAATTTCCCAAATGCGTCGCTTGGAAACTGCCCAGGCAAGCCCGAGCCCATAGGGAACCAGGCCGATCAGGATTTGAAATATGACCTGCAGGTAGGTACGCGCGAAGAACCAGCGCCGCATCAAGAGTAGCGTCGCTATTGTAGGCAAACACAGCAATAGGGGGAGAGTGTAGGCCTGACGCAGGTAAAACCCGATCCGGACATTCAGGATCCGGCACAGGTGACGCGGCAAAAAGAACAGGGTGGTGCAAGTCAAAGGGATCGCCGTTCCGAGCGCATCGCCAAGAATGCCCATAGGACGAATCAGGACCACGCTGAGAATCAGGTTAGCGACCGCTTCCATCCCCGTGACCCACACCAGGCCACCGCGGTGGGCCATGCCGAACAAGATTCGTGGAGAAGCGGCCTGCGCCAAGGCAAAGGTAGAGGGGATCAACAACGTGACCATGACCGGATAACAAGGCCGTGCATAAGCCGCGCCGACCCAGGCGGTGATCACGGATTTTCCCAGGATAATCAGCGTTGCCGTGATCGGGAAGACGATGAAGGCACAGGCTCGATTACCTGCGATCAAAATGGTTCTAAGCCGCTGCGTGTCGCCTTTGGCGCTCGACTCGCCCGACATGGGGACGAACATTTGGGCCAGGCTACCTACCACTTCCGCAGTGTAGTCCACCAGGCGATCGCCGATCGAAAAGTAGGTTACGGCGGCGACCGAAAGCATGGTGGAAACCACAACTTCATCGGCTTTAAAGCGCAGCTTGTAAGCGATCAAGAGAATAAAACTGACCCCGCTGAAACTGGCCATTTCGCTAAAGGCGCTGCGATCCACATACTTCCAGCCAAAATGGAGCGGAAGCACACGCAGCGCGATAACGCCCCGCACCGCGGCACTCAGAAGCGGAAGAGTGACGGTGACCAAGGCCACTGCAAGCAGCCCGTAGCCGTAGTGCAGGGCCAGGACGATGAGCAAAGCGCGCAGGAGCGTGGAAACAAGATTGGTAACATTTACGAAATAAAAACGATTCAGGCCTTCCAGGATTCCGGTGAAAACGCCCGCTGGAAAGCCCAGAGCAACCGCCGTACCTACCATTAAGAAAAGCAAGCGGGCCGTCGGCAGGAAGCCCGACGGCATGCGGAACAAGACTTGCAAGAAGTCGCTTAGAACCAAGGTGGTCAGGATGGCGGCCACGCCAATCGCCGTGTAAACGGTTAGGGCCGTATTGATCAGGCGCGAGATGCCCTCTGCGTCACTCGTTGCCGTGTAAGTGGAAACATAGCGCACGATGGCGGAGCGAATGCCGAGATCAAACAAGCCGTAATAGCCGGTCACGGAAAACACCAGGATCCAGGCTCCATAGGCGGTGTTTCCCAGGCGATGCAGAATGAAAGGCGATAGAAATATGCCGACCAGAATGTTGACGCCCAGGCTGAACCAGCCCGAGCCGACATTCTTAATGAGTTCGCGCTGTCGCATCGTTGTTGGGTGCTAAAGCCTACGTAAGAAGTTGTTGCTCTCCATGCAGGACCGAGTCGGCGTCAATTCGTATCCCCGCGTACCTACGGCATCAACCAGTGGAGATCACAAACTGCCGAGAATGCACAAACTCGTTGAAACGCCCACTTCCCCAGACTACAGCAAAGTTTCAATCCTCCCCTGTGCATTTCAGATTCCCTTGATAACGGCTGTGCGGGTGCCTGCAATTCATCGAACGAAATGGGTCGCTTGCGGTGGCAAGCGCGCCGCCGAGGATTGAAGGATTGCTCGTCAGGTGGACAACGTGCAGACCACGAACTCAAAACTGATGATCGACCCAGGCCTCCTCGTTGCAGGAGTCTGGAATACGCGCATTGTTGCTAATGTCGCGGCCAGATTCAGGCTGGATGAGGGGTGCTCACGCCGACCCCGAAAGGGGGGCGCCGACTCGGGGACAAGCGCCTGCCTTCAGGTGGACGAAATTTCCCGCAAGAGAGTGAATCCCCGTATTCCCCGACACCGGGTGCGCAAAAGAGCCATGGGCTAAGCAATTCCCGCTGAACTCGAACCGAAATTAATGGCGGGCTGCCTTTCTAATGAAAGATGACCGTAGGCCGGCACTCCAAAACGTGCCCAGGCTCCAAAGCGCTCCGAATAATGTTGATCCCTGCGCTTCTCTGGTTGAGGTTCGGCATGGCATTCGTATCCCAGTTGATCCATTACGGGTCCCCATGCGGACTCGATCTCAGCGACGGCATCTCTAGAAAGAGCTGTCTTCCAGTCTCCCGATCGCGCTGAGCGGACGAACGGGATATCCTGCCGCGTGCCCTTGGATTGGTGCCACTCATTGCCTTGAACCTTCTCCAGGCTTTGCATCTCATGAGCGGAACTGCGTTCCACAGCTCTGGCAATTCTTTCCGGTGTGGCATCTATGCCAAGGAACGAAGCTATTTTTGCCAAAGCGGGTCCCGTCTCGCGCAACATATCCTCATAGCGCAGGAGGAGGAAGTCAGGATCGTTTTGACGCATTGCCAGCCAGCTTGTTACATTCTGCTCCCAGGTGCCCAGGCGTGCCGGACGGGGCGTGTCTCCGGCAACAAAGCGGCTGACAAAACGATCCAGCGAATAACCATCTTCGATGATCCTGCGCTTACGCTGGAAATGAAATAGGGAGACTACAACATCGCGAGGATCGCGAACGACGTAAATAACCCTCCTATAGTGGGGACGGAACGGCTCGTGGCAGTTGATGACGCGGGGCCGCGGCATTCTCAGGAAAAACCGCCCGGGCATCACATCGAAATGCGGAATTAATTCCGGGATGTTTAGAAAATCGACTCGTCTGTCGCCACAAAGCAAATTCCCAACCAGAAATCGCGTCCACGTGTTTCCCGACTTCGGATATGCGATCAGGAATGCATCGTCCGGAAAAAGCTGGAGGTCGGCGCCTGCTGGGTATTTTCCCGTGATGATTCTTAGTCTCGCTTTGATTTCGCTAATCATAGATCCTCTCGTTCTTACTGACTTGGCAGGTACGGACCTGCTAGTCATTCAGTTCGCCCTTCGTATTGACACAGAGCGGCGGCTGGAATGTAGTCGTCATCGTGTTTTTAACCGGCTTCGGCTCGCCGCCGTGGCCTCATTCGCACGCGGTTCGTGATAGACGGAATTAATCGGTTCCGAGCCACGGGTGACCATAGGGTGGTAGACAGGGACACTCTTGCTGTTCGCAGGTTTCGGAGCGCTGCGGATCGCATTCATGCTCTCCCGTTCTATCTGGCTGAGCTGCTGTAGCGAACTCCCCGCACTCGATGCGCCCGAGGCCGGGAGAGGCGCGCTGGAACAGGGCAAGCCACTATGGCTGCACTCCTTCGCTGCGGGGTCCTTATACATGTAATACGGGCCGGTATGCCGAACCGGTTTCGAGGACTGAGCGAATCCAGGAACGGTTATGAATGCAATTAGAACGGCTAACGCCGGCAGATGGATTGGGCCGCGGAGCCGGGGCGTATTCACCAGCGTTGCAAACTGGACTAAAGTTCGAATCCTGTTCGTCATGATCAGTACTCCTCTCTAGCGGGTTGCTCTGAACTCAATCGCAAACTTAACGCAGCATGCGGCGACGGATCAGGCCCGCCATGGACAAAAGACCGGATCCAACCAGCACGAGCGACTGGGGCTCAGGAACTTCGACAGCCGTGTAGCAGTCGCCGGAGAACACGCAGGCGGCAGCAGCCGGCTGAACAGAAGCCTCGGCGTTGAGATAAGCAGATTGAGCACTCGCAGCCGCCAGCGGCTCAACCGCCTCTTTCGTTCCAGCAAAGGCAACCCCCTGGCCAGCCAGTTGCTTTGAGTCTTGGAGTTGGCTCTCGCCAATGCTCGTGATGGGTGTCGCATGCAAAATTCCGCTCAGCAGCAGGACTGCGAGAGATAGTCCTACTGCCCCTTTTCCCAAGAACCTGTGTGAGCCATTGCCGATACGAACCGAGATGTGTTCTTCAGCGGACATTCTTCCCTCCCGGGAACTCAAATGAGGCCGCACCAACTGCTGCCTGGGGTTCACGTTCTGGGCCGGAGCAGCACGATTCGATCTTGGCCGGTGTAGGACCCGATTCCGATGATTTCCCCATGATTGTTGATGCCCAGCGCCTGGATGACTTCCCATCCAGCTTCTGGATCCAGAAACTCGTTCAGGTCGTACAGTTGGTTGTTGCGGTAGAGGAAACCGTGAAAGTTCTCGTCGCCTTCGGTCAGGGAGCCGCCCACAACTTCGCCGTGGTTGTTGAGATCGCGAGCAATGCTGAAAGAGCCGCCTAGAGTTCCTAGCATGCTGCGATTTCCATTCTCCTGGCGAAAGGCCTCGATCCTGCCGGTCGCCGAGTTAAACGAGACTCCGGCGCATTGCGCGAGGTCATTGAGCGCAAGGACGTCATTACGGTTATTGTCGAAGGGGCCGAGATCGAAGATCTCGAACCTCTCAGGACTGCCGGCAGCACTTTTACGATCTGTAGCTGCTTGCACAAGTCGGATCGGTTTCATAGGACGTAACTACTCCTCTGCTGCTAATCTCTTCCTGCAGACAAGTAGCGGACATGGGCGTGCATAGTCTCTAGTGCTTCCGACAAGTCGCCCGCGGCACCGTCAAACAAGTGTTCGCCAGTTGCTGCGCGCCA
Organism: uncultured Acidobacteriaceae bacterium; assembly: GCA_963832755.1. GTDB lineage: Bacteria > Acidobacteriota > Terriglobia > Terriglobales > Acidobacteriaceae > Sulfotelmatobacter. Next base: position 1,415,303 of record CAWHVM010000002.1, read on the forward strand.
GAGGGAGTAGCGATAAAAGCTATGACGCGGCTGCGAACTCAGTTTGACGTTCCCCCCAAAGCCGTTTTCCTGAAGAACCCAAGTCTGCATAGTGGCTCCTCACTTCACGGGCATCATCGTTGAAGGCGTAGAACGTGTAATCCCCCAAATGAGGTATTTCTCGGGGATTCGTTCTTGGCTGGGAGGGTTTCGGGACGCTGGGAATTTTTACAACGCCACGGTGAGGATTCTCACTACGAGTTCGGTTTGCCGATGGGTGTCGGTCTTCATGAAAATTCGTTTGAGGTGGGTTCTGGCGGTGTGAGGGCTGATGAAGAGCATTTCCGCGGCTTCTTCGATCGACTTGCCGCGCACCAGATGTACCGCCAGCGCGGCCTCTCCGCGCGTCAGACCGTAAAGCCGGCACAGGTCTCCGGCGTCTACTTCGAGGCCCAGATCCTGGTCGTACAGCTTCAACAGGGCCGTACGATTTTCACTGCCGGGCCAGCAATCTAACCCGGGTCCCGGGACAACTCGCACAATAAGAGCATTGTGAGCGGTTCTGCGCTGCAAAGTCATGGGCGAATCTTTCGGTTCGCCCCGTTCCGGAGCCTTGATCGCCTCCTGCAACAGCGTCTGCAGCAGCCGAGTGTCGGCCGCGCGGTCGGCGATCAATCCGGTGCGTGACAACCAAAGCCCGTCTTTTTTTTGCAAAATTGCCAGAGCGACGCGATTGGCGAGTCGAGGGCGGCCTTCCGCAGCCACCAGCATTGCGCCGTGCTGCACCAGGTCGAGGCCGAAGGTCAGGGCAGCCAGAACATCCGTTGGAGTTGCAGCCCTGTCTCCGTCCAGGCCAGCCTCGCGGTTGAACAAACCGAGCGGCGCGCCGATTGATGGTGGGCCTTGACCCGGCGTTTCGGGAGTTACTGACTGCGCGGGAGTCGGGGCAGAGGCAAAAGCAGAAGGTGCATCGGCCGCACCTAAATTGCGGGGAGGTTGGTGTTCCGCATCCACCCCATCTCTTGCCGAGAATCGGGGAAGCCTCGTCATCCCTGACCGGTAGCTCCTAGTTTCACTTCGAATATTCAAGCGCAGAACAGTGTGTCCCAAGCTTGTTTCACCATAATGACGTGCAAATTAAGCACACATTAATTCCCGTGCCTGCCCACGTTAATTTGTGGAAAATTTACTGAAGAGCGCCGAAAGCCCAGGCTGGACCCGTATCTGCGCATGACGCTTGGCAAACGCGTAAGCAATCTTTATCTGCGTTTAATCTTGGTGTAACAACGGGTTGGTATGGTGCCCGATTGCGTTGGTTTTTGGGCCCCCTGCATGGAACAGACCAAGGGTAGTGGAGCATGGAAACAGATCAATTCATCGTTGCGTTGCCCTTATTGTGTTGAGGGCCATGATTCCCGAGCCATGGTTGAACTGAGCGGAGGCCCCGACAGAGTCTTCTTCTGCAGTAACTGCCACCACATGGTTCGCACGGCCGAAGCGGCCTTCAAGTGCGAGTGCGTCAATTGCCGGAACTCCAATAGCAATCCAAGTCGCACCGGTTCCCTTGGGTAAGAACCGGAAAACGACCCTCACTCTAAGGCGCAAAGACGCGCCTTACCCTCGCATGAAACGGCGCAGGTGCTGTGCGAAGAAGCCGGCAATGCCGGTTCCCAACAAGTAGATCGAAGAAGGCTCAGGGATGGCGCTCGTGCTCTGGCCCAGAGTGATATCGGAGAGCCCTAGAGAATTCGCCGGTCCGGAAAAAGTTACCGACTTCGCAGTGCCGGAGAAGCTGAGACCCACATCCGTCCAGTTGCAGAAAGCTGGGCTGCAATTCGCTGGGTCATTGCCGGCCAGACTAATCGTTGCCAGCACGGTGCCCGACCCGCCCACGCCGCTCCAAACGGTTACGGTTTCCTGGAATGCTGCGGTATAGAAGAAGTTGATTCCCGAGCTGAAGCCGTTTGTCGCGGTCAAAGAACCCAGCGAACCCGTGATAAAGATGGCTGGCATGCCAAGCAGCGTTGGAGCGAAATTGCCCCCACCGCCTTGGGAAACTGGCAAGAGGCCGTAGATGTCGGAAGAAAAGGTCACGCCAAAATTTGGAGTGGTCGAGAGGCCGCCGCCGTTATAAAAGTTGCCAACCAGTTGTCCATTCTGAAGGCCGGCGAAAGTCAGCAGGTCCGTGGAGTTCGCACCAGCGAAAGAAGCAGAAAACAGCAACCATAGCAAAACAGCGAACGTGATGCCCAAACGTCGAACCATGATGATCTCCTTGCGAGGTGGTTATCAGGAGCGGAATAAAAAATTTTCCACCGAACAGCGATCAGTATCGACCCGGATGCGTTACAGGGCAACCACTTTAATGTTAACAGTGTGTTAATTCTTGCCTTCAGATCTGCGCACAAGCAACGTCTCAAGGCGGCCTTCCGATTCTGGGGAGTAAGGTTACGGCCAGGTTAAAATCAGCGGGCAAGCGGTCCCCGCCGCCGTTTTTCAGATAGTCTGACGGAGCGATCTTCCTGCGCGCTGCACATGTCTGGCAAGACTTACGCGAAAGTAGCCCGGCGATCATCCGCAGGGCGCCATACTGCTCGCGTCAGAACGGCGCGCGATCAGTCCATCACACCCTTAAACCCAAGGCCCATGGGCAAAGGGCTTCCGCTGACTCTTTGTCTTTTCCTCGCTGTGGCTACGATAGCTTTGTACAGCCCGGTCGGCAGCCATCCTTTTATTCAATACGACGATCAGCTATACGTCACCCAAAACGCGCACGTCAAGGCCGGTTTGACCTGGGACACGCTAACCTGGGCTCTCACGGCAACAGAAGAATCCAACTGGCACCCCGTGACTTGGTTTTCCCATGCCCTGGATTGTCAACTCTTCGGTTTGAACGCATCAGGGCACCATTGGATGAACGTTGCGATTCACGCTCTGAACGTCGTGGTTTTGTTTTTGCTTTTGTGGCGCTTCACGGGTGCCATTTGGAAAAGCGCCTTGGTTGCCGCACTTTTCGGGCTGCATCCGCTCAATGTGGAATCCGTGGCCTGGGTCGCCGAGCGCAAGAACGTGCTTAGCACTCTGTTTTTTCTGCTCGCATTGGGCTCCTACGGCTGGTACGCGCGAAAACCAGATGTTCGGCGCTACCTCGTCCTGGCTTTGTTGTTCTTCCTCGGCTTGGCGACCAAGCCCATGGTGATTACGCTGCCCTTTGTTCTGCTTTTGCTTGACTATTGGCCGTTGCGACGCATTGAGACTTGGAGCGCACCGTCGGACACGTTTCCCGTCCCCCAGTCGCGCTTTTCACGGCTCGTCCTGGAGAAGTTGCCCTTGCTGGCGTTGTCTGCCGGCAGCGCCATCTTGACGGTTGTGGCGCAGGGCGAAGATGTGGTTCCGACCCAGGCTCTGCCAATCGGGGTGCGGTTGGAGACTTCTCTCTATGCCTACGGCATGTATCTGTGGAAAGCAATTTGGCCTGCGCACCTGGCGCTTATTTACCCCCATCCGGGCCGCAGCCTGCCAGTGTGGCGACCTTTCATTAGTGCTCTGTTGCTTGCGATCGTGCTGGCTGTGGCTTGGAGACAGAGCCGAGCCCATCCTTATTTGGCAGTGGGCTGGCTCTGGTATCTCGGCACAGCAGTGCCAGTGATCGGAGTCGTGCAGGTAGGAGTGCAAGTGATTGCCGATCGTTATGCCTACCTTCCGCTCATCGGAGTTTTCATCGCCGTCGTCTGGGAGGCATCTGACCTTGCGGATCGTGCGAGACTTGGCGTCTCGATTCGAGCGCTTGTGGCGTCGTTGGTCTTTACTGCTCTTGCTCTCACAGCTTGGCGGCAAATTGGCTATTGGCAAAACACAACTGAACTTTGGACCCACGCCTTGCCGGTCACAGAAAACAATTCCATGGCAGAGAATTACCTGGCGACTCAGTTGTTCGAGTTAGGCCGTTATCGCGAGGGGATGGAGCATCTTCGCAATTACGCTCGGCTCGAACCTTTAGACCCAATCGCGCACGCGCGAGTGGGTGCGAATTTCCAGGATCACGGACAGTTGCCAGAAGCCATCGAGCAATACGAAACGGCAATTCGGGCGGTGAAAGAGCTTGGCGCACTTGGTCAACCGGGCCTGACAGCAGACACGCTTGCCATCACCTATCTCAACCTGGGGCTGGCTTATGCCCAGTTGGGAGACGGCACCAAAGCGCAAGCGAGCACCAGGAAGGCATTAGAGATCGATGCTGACGCAGTCAGTCAAATGGTGAGCAAGATGCCGCAATATCTGCAGGAGCATCCTTCCGCGCAAGGCTATTTGAAGCTCGGGCTGCTTCTGGCCCTGACTGGCCGTGGGCCGGAGGCTCAGCAGGCTTTCGCACGGGCACAGCGTCTCGATCGGGGGATCGCATTGCCTCCCATGGCGGAAGGAATTCAGCGTTAGGGTGAAATTGCGAAAGTCCTGGTCGCAGACTAACAGTTCGTGATCTGACAAGAGCGCGCTGCTTATCTCTTAGTCGTATTCTCCGCCACATTCAGACGGTCAATACAGTTCCGCGCATCGAGCCGATCGGGTTTCAGCGCGAGCGCATGCTGGCACGCCGTGAGCGCCTCTGCGCTTTGCCCCATTTGCTCCAACAGGAAGCCCAGCCGCACATATCCTTCATCTGCAGGATGCTTCGCAACATTATCTGCGAGGGTGTGGATCATGTCACGCACCGTCTGCGGGTCGGTTTGCAGCGCCTGCTCGAATCTAGTGCGGGCCTCTGCCTGATCCCCGAGTTCGGAATAGATGATGCCCATGTTTGCGTAGGCAAGAGTCAAGAATTTAATGCCCGGCGGACTTTGAATCACGACTTCGTATTCTTGAAGGGCGTCGCGCAACCGTCCTTCATCTTCCAGGTTCGCCGCGATTGCCTGGTGGCTGATCGCGTCCGAGGGAGCGATGCTGGCAGCGTGCTTAAAATACTGCATCCACTCCGGGCGGCCCATCGACAGGAGCGCGTCTGCCATATTGTCGTCCGCCACATAGTTGTCGTCAGTGACTTCGAGCGTGTGTGCCCAAATGTCGTAATTCGTTTTCCAAAAGCCGATCTGGCGAAACGTGACCAACCATAAAGCTGCCAGAATTATGATCGCCGCCGTTTGGAGCATCGGAGGGCTGATTTGAAGACGTTCCGCGAGGAAGACTGAGCCCCACGCCACAATGACAAACAGACCGATCAAAGGAACGTAGGCGTAACGATCCGCCATCCCTTGCATGGCGACTTGCACGATTCCAATCACGGGGACAAGAGTTCCCAAGTACCAAAACCAACCCACCAATAGAAAGGGCTCGGTGAAGCGCAGCTTCCAGGCGAGAAGGCTTACTCCGACGATGAGCGCAGCCGCTAATACGACTAGGGAATAAATCCCAGCCCCCGGCACATGATCGGGTGTGGGAATGAACGGGTGAGGATAGAAGACAGCAAGCCGGGCCGGCCAAAACATCTTCGCGATATATACGAGATACGAGTACAAGGCGTTGGCCACCCGCGTCGCTAGAGGCAAACTCTCAACGCTCGCCACGGCCCGCCGTTGCGCAATCATGGTGATCACACTGCTGGCGGCGGAAAGAAACAACAGCGGCAACTTCTCCAGCGTTAGCCACCGGGATGTCCACTGCGGCACGGGAAATTCCTGGGATGCCGGGAGCCACCCGCGCGCGCGTTGCAGCGGCCAGAAGTCGAGCAGCAAAAGAACGAAGGGCAGCGTCACTAGCATTGGTTTAGCGGCTAACCCGATTACGAAAAACACAGCCACCGACAAATAGCGGTTCCAACGTGGTTTTCGCGCGTACCATCCGTATGCCGCCAAGGTGAGCAAGAAAAACAAGGTGCTCAACACATTCTTGCGCTCCGCCACCCAGGCTACGGATTCCACGTTGAAAGGATGCCACGCGAATAGTGCCGCTACCACCACGCTGCGCCCGATTTTTCCCGTGGCCCGCCGCAAAAGAAGAAACAGCAAAACCGCGTTCAGCACATGAATCAGCACGCTGGCCAAATGGTGCCCACCGGCCCAAACACCAAAGAGTTGACAATCCAAGGCATGCGAAATCCAAGTCACAGGGTGCCAGTTATAGGATTCGGTTGAGGTCAAAGACCACAAGATGGTCTGCCAGGTGATCCCCGCCCTCACGTGCATATTTTGTGTGACGTAAAATCCATCGTCGAAGCGGATGAATTCATGGCCTGCTACCTGGCCGTAAAGAGCGAATGTGGCAATCGCAAGGCCGAGACAAATGGTCCACTCCCTCGTCCACCATTGCGCTTTTTGCGGGGTCCGCTTTCTAAATCTACGGGAAACTGTTTTGGCCTCAGCAACGCCGGTCGTCCCCGATCGTCTTGGTCCTAGTCTCGTCATCTCACAGCCAGTTTGCCCGAAATTATTGGGCCAATGTTACGGCCAGATTAAAATCCTGCAACCAACAAGAATCTTCCAACTGCCAGAGCCGTTTCTTGCGTACTCTAGAGTCTTTGCGAGGAAAGCTGAAATGCCCACGAGAGCAAGGAAGAACAGGTCGCGAACGACCACTCGACAGGCGCCTGTCGCAATCCACAGACTCGAATACAAGAACCTGGAAGCTCAGACTGGCTCCGTCAAAACTGGCCCCGACATCGCAACTGCCTCACGCTTGAGACTCACGGCAATCTCCGTCCTGCTCGCGCTCGCGACATTCATCGTCTACTCACGCGCCATCAGGAATCCTTTTGTGAACTACGACGACACCGCGTATGTTACGGAGAACCCGCAGGTCCAGCAGGGCATCACTGAGGCTACATGGCAGTGGTCAATCAGCACCAACACGGAAGCTAATTGGCACCCGCTAACCTGGCTTTCCCATGCGCTGGACTGCCAGTTGTTCGGCTTGAATCCCGCCGGACATCATTTCACCAGTGTGCTTTTGCACGTATTGGGTGTCGTGATCCTATTCCTGCTCTTGCAACGGGCAACCAAAGCAACGGGCCGAAGCCTGATGGTTGTTGCACTTTTTGCCCTTCATCCCATCAATGTGGAGAGTGTGGCGTGGGTCTCGGAGCGGAAGAATGTTCTGTCTATGTTTTTCTTCTTGCTGACGCTGGGCTCTTATGGCTGGTATGCGCGAAGGCCCAATGTCGGGCGGTACCTTCCTGTTGTCCTGCTTTTTGCCCTGGGATTGACCGCGAAACCGATGATCGTGACCCTGCCTTTTGCCCTACTGCTTCTGGATTTCTGGCCTTTGCAACGGGTCTTGAATTTGCAACCGCCGTCGCAGGCATTCCCCACTCCTCAATTGCCCCTGTGGCGACTGGTTCTGGAGAAGTTGCCTTTGTTGTTTCTTTCCGTCGCCAGCAGCGTGATCACTCTCGCAGTGCAGAAGCCTGTCATTGTGCACAACCAATACCTGTCTTTGCTGGTCCGCATCATGAATGCCCTTTATGCCTATTCCATGTACCTGCTAAAGGCGTTCTGGCCAACGCACCTCGCCTCGTTCTATCCCTATGAAGGGGTCCGGCTCTCGGGCTGGCAAGCCGTGCTGTGCCTGTTGTTCCTGGCTGCTATCACCGCCCTGGTCTGGCACTGGCGCTCTCGGCCTTATTTGCCGGTCGGGTGGTTCTGGTTTCTCGGGACATTGATACCGATGATTGGGTTGGTTCAGGCAGGTGACCAGGCGATGGCAGACCGCTACGCGTACCTTCCCCTCATCGGAATTTTCGCAATGGTAGTTTGGGGCGCCGCTGATTGGGTTCAGAGCCAGAGTTTTGATCGCCGTTGGTTGGCAGCCGTGGCTGGGATCGTTCTTTCGATGTTGTCATTATTGACTTGGCGGCAGATTGGAGTCTGGCACAGCAGTTATGAGTTATGGTCCCACGCTCTCCAGGTCACGAAAGAGAATTACCTGGCTGAGGACTATGCCGGTTCGGCTCTGCTGCTGCAAACGTATGTGGCCAGCGGCCAGCAGTATTCAGATGAAGCATTGGCTCACTTCAAGAATGCCATTCGCTTCAATCCCACAGACGTAATTGGACACTTGAACCTGGGTGCCGATTTGCATGCCCATGGCCGTCTGCAAGAAGCCATCCAGCAGTACCAGCTAGTCTTAACCCTGACTGACGATCCAGAGATGCGGAGCAAAACGCTGATCGATCTTGGCGCCGCGTACCAACAACTCGAGGACTACACAAGCGCTCGCCGCTATTATGACGAGGTTCTCAGAACGGATCCCCACAACCGGATTGTTTTCACGAACCTGGGCAAGCTCGGAATGGGGCAAAGGGCCCAACAACTTGCGGCGGACGCTTCGGCCCATCCTTCGGGGCAAGCGTATCTGCAACTTGGGCAGCTTCAGGCAGCTCTCGGGCAGATTGAAAAAGCGCGGGCATCTTATCAGGAAGCACTCGAACTCAATCCGAATATGGCGGGCGCGAGGAGCGCTCTCGACAAGCTGGGGCAGGAGAAAAATCCCAGCGAGCCGAATGCTTCACCGAATCATGCTGCCGCGACGATGCTGCAATAACTTCGCTGGGCTACCGCTGCTTGCGGGATAGCTACTGCTGGGGCGCTTGAGGCTGGGTTGGTTGCGTAGTTTGCGTTTGGATTGCCTGCTGTCCGTTCAACCTGGGTTGGGGAGGAGCCGTTGCCGGACTTAACGAAGTGGGACCTTTAATCTCCATACCCCGATCGTGGTTGGCGTCGTAGAAAAACAACCACTGGTTGTAGCGGTTCTTGTGGTTGAACTCGCGGATGGTGCGCGCTTTGCTGCTGCTGACCACGCCGAACATGATTTCTCCCGGAACGTGTCTTTCGTCTTCTGGATTGAGATCGTCGCTGGTAGCGGATTGCTGAGTCGAATCCTCGGATCCAGTCTCATTACTTCCGCCAGCGGAAGAGTTGAATCCACTTCCCGCGGCCGCCCTTGCAATATCAGCCGTGTAGACAGGACGGAAGTCACGCCCAGTGATCGGATCTTTGTACAACCGGCGAAGGTATCTTTGCCCTCCGTGATCTCGCAATTGATCGAGTTGGCCGGGAAAACCTCCGGTTTGCTTGGCATAACGCCGCACGGCGCGCGCATACTGGACGCCGCGGTGAATCAGTTCCTCCTCACGATCGCGCTTGATTTCAAATGCAATGCTGAGCGCGACCCCAGAGGCTGCCACTACGAGCAGCGCCGCAGCCAACATGACCGTGAGCAAGATATAGCCTCGCTCCCTTTTGCGCCTGCGAATCAGCGCTCCTCCCTCGGCTCTGAAGCTTCCTTTCATAACGCACGCCCTCGATCAAAAGCTGTATTTCAACCCCAGCTGTATGGTTCTTGGACGATGGGCATCGATCGGATGCAGGAACGAACTGCCAGTCGTGCAGTTCACCGGAACCGGCTGTCCCGTGCTGGAATATGTATAGCCGCCGGCCGCCGAATAGTTCGACGGAGCTCCCGCATAACAGCTCACCGTATTGTTCGCGGTGATTCCCATGGAGGGATCATAAATGCGGAACTCGGTGTGATTGAAAACATTGAAGGCTTCCGCGCGAAACTCCAGATGGCTGCCTTCGGTGATTTTGAAATTCTTGAGCAGAGTCAAATCGAAGTTCAGGCGATGCGGATTGGTCAGAAAGTTGCGCCCCGCATCGCCGAAGGTAAGTCCGCGGGGTGCGGCGAACGCGGCAGGGTTATACAACAGCGGGCCGATGCTCTGCGCGTTGAACCGCTGAAGGCCATTTTGCAGCGGGGCCCGCGGATCGCTGACTACATCGGGGTACGAGCCCGTTCCCGCCCCATTGGCTACACCCGCGTTGTCCAACACCGAAATTCCCACGTTGCTGCCGCCGTTGATTACGCTGAACGGAGTTCCCGATTGAAAAACCGTGATGCCTGAAACTTGCCAGCCATCGAACAAGGCCTGCACAAGAGTGGAGTTGCTTGTCGACTTTGGCGGACCGCTGCCCTCATCGGCGTAGGTCAACATCCGTTCTACGCTGCCGCTCATTTTCGGCAAGTCGTAAACGTAGTTCAGGTTCAACAGATGGCGCTGATCGAAGTTCGAACTTGCCCAGTTTGACTTGATGTTGGCCGAATTCACAAACGAAGCGTCAGAACGATCCGAAGAATCATCCAGAGAATGACTCCAGGTGTAGGAGCCTCCCAGCGTCAAAGGTCCATGGGTGTGCCGTATGGTCGTTTGCAGGGCGTGGTACTGGGAATCTGCGATATTCTGCAGCGACAGTATCCTTTGGAAACCAAGATAGGGGCGATACGAATTGGGATTGGGAATCTGCGCGGTTATACCAAAACACGCGGCCACCAGGTTCACCCATGCGGGCTGGCTCGGGGTCACGATAACGCCGTTAATGCCAGCGCCGCCGGGACCAACGAAATTTCCGTTGTTGTACGTACAGTCTCCCTGTCCGCCAACTCCCGGGACGGCCGTGAGCAGCGGTTGTCCCGCGGCGAAGGGATTGCCGCTAGGAAGAAAACCGTTGTCCGGTCCCGTCGGCGGGGCGGGCAGTTGGTTCGCTTGCAACTCCGCGGTCAGATGGGTTCCCTTGCTTCCCACATAGGCAATGGTCGCCACGCTGTCACGGGGCAGCTGCCGTTGCACGCTAAAACTCCACTGCTGCACGTACGGCCAGATGGTCTTGGTCGGGATCGCGGCAACGTCAAGAGGAAAAGCCACCGGGCTTCCGCCTTGCCCAGTCAAACCGATCGCCGAGTAAACGGTCGGAAAAGGATCTGTCATCGTCAGCACCAGCGGCGCACTACCTTCCAGCGAACCGGTGTTCGCTTCCTTGGCCGTTCCGTGCTCGAAAAATACTCCGTAGCCGCCGCGTATCGAGGTTTTCCCGTCACCCTTGGGATCCCAGGCAAATCCAATTCTCGGAGCCGGGTTGAAGGTGTGGCTGGTCATGCAACTGGCAGGAGTTCCTCCCATGCCACATTGCACAAGCCCATTCGTCACGACCGGGTTCAATCCGCTGGAAGGGTTGCTGGCGTTAATCAGCACCGGTTGTCCGCCAACCACAAGCGCGCCCTGGGCTACTCCGTTGTTGCCGTTCGATATGCTTACGGTCGATGCCAAAGTCTGGCTGAACGCGCTAGTCTCCCAGTTATATGCAGTCAGGTTTTTTTCGTGGAAGTTGCCAAACAGGCTCAGGCGCACGCCCAGATTCACCGTGAGCCGGGCATTGACTCGCCAGTCGTCCTGTACATAGGGTTCCTCAATCCAATAATTATTGTGATAGCGGAGCTGGGCGCTATCCTGCTGAAAGCTCTTAATTCCGTTGTACACACAGGCATTGCCGTCGCCTGACACGCATCCTCCCGCCGGCGTGCCGGGACCGATCAGCAGGTTGGCGAATGCATTTCCGGTATTTACCTGGCTGTTTTGGTTGCTAAAGGTGAGAATGCCCTGCAAGTCGCCGGTGGCCGCGCCGATCGCTCCGTTGGTTTCGCTACGCTGCGCATCCACCACTTGCACGCCGACTTGAAGCGTGTGGCGTCCCAGGACCTTGCTGACGCTTTCAGTCAAGCCATATGTGGGATTGGTGTGTGACCAGGGCATGTATGAGGGATCGACGGCGAAGCCATTTCCGCCGTACTCCGCATTGGTTCCACCAATGACAATTCCAGGCGGCTTGCCGCCCTGCCCGTTGTTGAAAATATAGTTCAGGCAAGTCGCGCCAGTACCCAAAGCGCAGTCGGGAACCGGCTTCAAATTGGCGCCCGGTCCGTTTATGTCGTTCAACGTGATATCCGCATTGACGAAACTCACGACGAATTCATTCAACAGCGATGGAGAAAGCGTATTCGTCAGGCGCACAACCATGCTTGTGCCCGGACCATCCAACTTGTTCTCCACTGTAGGAAAGCTGTTCTGGACATATCCCCATTCCGGAGTAGCCACCGTCGTGTCCCACGAGTCATGAATGTAGCGGAATGAGAGCCGCATATTTTGCGTAAAATTTTGATCGACGCGCGCCAACTCCTCGCGCCAATAAGTCGAAGGAGAAATGATCGCGTCGTAGCAGGGCACATTGAACAAGCCCGTGTTCGGATTGGTTAGCCCCGCGAGACTGGAGTTACACCCGGTCGAGGAATTTGGCAGGGGAATCATCCCGGTATTCAGAAGCGCTGCACTGGTCTGGTCGATGGGCACCAGATTTCCCGGAAAGGTCACCGAGGATGGGCTGGGGCAATCAGGATACGCCGTGCGGTCGATGGTGGGCTGCGCGTTTCCCACGGCCAGGGGGCATACGTCGCTGAAGTCGGCGCAGCTTCCCGGTCCGCCGGGACAGTTGGTTACTCCAATCCCGCGCTCCGGGAGCGTAGGTACGGCCTGGTTGAACTCCTGCGGGCTTTTCTCCAGGCGAAATTCTTCTGACCAGAAAAAATAAGTTTTGTCCTTCTTGCTGTTAAACACTCCCGGAATGGAGAGCGGCCCGCCGAAGGTGCCGCCGAAATCCTGCCGGCGGTAAAGCGGAGCCTTTGTCGTCTCGTCGAAATAGTTGCGCGCGTTAAAGAACTCATTGCGCACAAAATCGTACAAACTCCCGTGCAACTGGGCAGTGCCCGCCTTGGTGCTCACCAGCACCGTGCCCGAGGCGCTCCGCCCGTACATGGCGCCATAATTCGAGGTGAGCACTTTGACTTCTTGAATCGCATCCAGGCTGGGATAAACCATCAGCGTGCTCTCGGCTCCGTTCAGGCCGGCATTCAGGACGTCGCTGCCATCCACATCGAAGTTGTTGTACTCCACGCGGCCGCCATTCACGCTATATTTCACGCTACCCTTGACGCCCACCAAAGCTTCGTCCTGTCCGGTCTGGTTGCTTACGCCGGGCGCCAGCGCGATGAGCTGGGTGAAGTTCCGTCCGTTCAGCGGCGTCTTCAAAACTTCCTTTTCCGTGATGGTGCCTTCGAGACGAGAGGTCTCGGTTTCCACATGGGCCGCGTTGGAGGCCTCAACGTTCACTGACGTCTTTTCCGAGGGCGGCTGCAACTGGGCGTCAATCTCCAGCGACTGGTCCTCCGTGAGTGTCACGTTGGCTTCAAAAGGCGCAAAACCTGCAGCGTTCACCGTCAGCTTGTAGGCGCCCGGAGCCAAGCCGTTAATCACGAACTGTCCCCGCGCGTTGGGGCTTACCGTCACCGTTCCCTCAGTGCCTGTGGCCGCGGCGGTTCCGTTCGGAATCACCGCATTCGATTGGTCGGTTATGTAGCCATACAGCGCGGCCTTGCCCTTCGCCGCCTTCACTGTGAACTCTTCCGGAGGGCCCGAGGCACCCTGGGCCGCCGCAGACGACGAGGGTTGATTCTGGTTATTTTGCCCGGCAGCCTTTTGCCCGGCAGTTGCGCCGACGCCTTCAGCGGGAGGCGGCGCAGGCTCAACTACTTTGGGCAACTCCATCAAAACCGCATCCGCCTCCTGGCTTTCGCCGCGGCTCAAGGATATCTTTACTTCAAAACGCTCGAACCCGGGCGCGCTGATGCTCACCTGATACTCGCCCGCGCCCAGTCCGGTGACTTCGTATTCTCCGCGCTGGTTCGTGGTTGCGGATTGAGCGCCCCCAACGCCGCTTACGCTGACCAGAGCGTCAGGCACCCGCGCGCCGGAAGGCACAATTACGGTGCCGCGCAGCGTACCACCGCCTTGTGCGAAGGCCACTCTGCCGCAACCCAAAGCCAGAAATGTCAGAACAACAAGCAGAAGCTTATGGAAACACACTAGAAGACGCCCCCTGGGCGGGTCGCACTCATATCCCGAGACATCAAAATTGCATGGAACGATGTCGCGGATGTGGAGCAGCAAATCTACAGGCGGATTGTTACAGAAGAATGAAGAAAAGGTTAATTTCCGGTGACGAGCGCCGCTTGCCTGCCACTCGCCTTACTTCGGCGAATTTGCAAGGCACCTGATCCGAATTTTTAATTTTCGTCCGCGCTCACGCCCTGTAGCAAAGCTTTAGGCTTGGCACGGCAACTCCGTACCAGCACGGGAAATTCCTGCCTAATTGAGACCCGGTTTTCCACTGTTGCCAAAATTCACGCCTGAGAAATTTATCTGAGTTTAATGTTCCCGTCATCCTGCCTTAACAGGGTTTCTCCAGAGTGAGTGCGCAAGGTTTCACTGAATTGTGCTTGGTAGTTTTCCTTTCCGTGTTTACGAGAATGCTCAACTTTTTTCCTGGCGGGTCGCACGACTATGGCCGCGCTGCAACGGGGATTCTCCCCATAACCCGTTTTTCCCAGAATTCTGGTATCAAGGAGATATCTGAAATGCAGAAAAAAAAGGTATTGGTCGTTTTCGTGCTCGCCGCCCTGGCTTTGTGTTCTACAAGCGCTTTCGCCGGGGAGAGGGGCAACGTGCTAACTCCCTGTTCAGTGAATGGCTCCAACGGCCTAGCCATAGTTCCCCAAGTGGTCGCCGTGGGCTCGTCCGCTCAATTCAACACTGCCGCTTATGCTGCCGCTGAACTGCTTACGGCTGAGGCGGGCGACACTGGCATCAACACTGCCGATTACAACCTTTACTCCACCACTACGGGCGTCACGCTGAACGACAACCGCTTCTCGACTACTCTTTCCGACACGGCGAACCCAACTTTCATCATGTGGGATAACGCTACTACCTGCAACGTGTACGCATATTTTGAAACCGACTCCGGTATCGGCGTGAAGGATTTCTTCTCGACGATCAAGTTCATTCCGGCAAACCAGACCGGCACACCGAAAACTTACGATGTGGCCGGCGTGACGGTCGCGATCGGGACTACGGCCAGCGCGAGCGCGGTTCCGGGCTTGCCCGATAACGCTACGTCTCTGCCTTCGGCGATCAAGAACTACTTCAACACGCCGTGGGTGCCGATATATGGCACAACGGGCACAACGCATGTCCTGACCAACGCTCCGCTGGCGATGTGCGGCAGCACGACCACCGCTCCCACCAGCAACGGCTGGTGCACATTCAACATGGCAGCTACGGATATTCGTCCCGAAGATGCCCTCTACGCCTTCACTCGCGCACTGAGCACCCTCACCGCCACCACTTACACCGGCCTCGGCTATAACCAATCCGGATGCCTGGGCGGTACCATCAGCGCCGACCAGGGTTGCCCGATCTTCGACTCGTTTAAGAAGGGGAAGGTCTTCAACGTTTTGAAATTCGCCCTCAGCGGTTCCGATCCCGTGACTTCGGCGACCGTTCCACCCTACACCACCATTAACGCAGGAGCGTCGCCGCAACTGGTGCTCGTGGAAAACGCCGACTCGGCCGGCTTCGGCGCGATGACCGGTACCAACTACACCATCAACAACGTCCACCGTGCGATTCTTGCCCAGGTATTCTCGGGCACCCTTCATTGCACGGGCGATTTCCTTCCCGGCTTCGGCGGCGCAGGCCAGCCGATCCAGGAAATTCAACGCGAACCGGTCTCCGGTACCTACAACACATTTGAATTCACCGCTGTCCGCACTCTGCTGGGAAGTTCCAACGGAGCCACCTCGGCTGCTAGCGCCACGGCGTGGCCGAGCAATGATGACCGCGGCATGGAGACCAACGTCAACCCGGCGACCGGCTTCAACACCAGCGCCTGCGGATTCACGTCAACATACGCGTTGGGCGACCCCGGCCTTACCGCTACCCCTAATGGAACCACCACCTGCGGCGACCCGATCTTTATCAAGACGGGCAGCGGCGGGGGCTGCGGGCAGGGCATTCGCGCGCGTTCGGTAGGATCGGGCGAAGAAGTCGCCGCGGCCCTGGGACTCGACGGCTCGACGGGAGGCGTAGCCATTACCGACGGTATCGGCTTTACCTTCTGGAGTTACGGCAACCTGGGGCCAGCGGCCACCGGCTGCGGCACCAGCACCAACCAGACAACCTACAACGGCGATTGCAGCTTTATCGGTCACTACCTGACCGTGGACGGCATCGACCCGTTGTTTGCCACTGCCGGCGGCGCAAATGACAGCCCGCCCAACCCGGCTGGCGCATTCAACCCGCCGCAATGCAACTTCAACGCTCTGCCCTGCTTCGCGATTCCTTTCACTCACGTGAAGGATGGAACCTATCCGCTGTGGTCGGTGCTGCGCAACGTCACCTTCTCCACCAGCACCTCGTCCAAAATCGCAACCCCACCCGCTGTTCTTAAATTCATCGCTTACGAAGAGTACGAGGCCTCGACCAACAACCGCCTCTCCGACTTCGTTCCGTTCCTGAACAGCGTAAATACGACGGCGACCCCGCCCACCGGCGACCTGAACCTCGGGGTATACCGTACACACTTCCACCAGACCAACAACCCGGTAAACGGCTTTGTGGCGTGCCACGGCACATATACCGGAATTGCCCTTGGTGCGGGCGCTGGCACGTGCGGCGTTGACGCCGGCGGCGACGTTGGCGGCGCGGTAATGCCCATTCAGGCCGATATCGACTTCAACGCCGACTTCGGCAGTATGTTCGGCACTACCGATTCGTACGAGCTTTACGATCAGCACCAGTAAGTTGGTTCGCTGGAGTTGAGCTTGACGCTGGAAAAAGAAGGGGTTAGACTCCCCTTCTTTCTCCAGCGGTTTTCGTCGTAAGGGCAAATTAATTTCGGGCGCGGGAGGGAACAAAATTCCCGTCTGCGCCGCGTTTCGGGGAATCCTCATAATGTCTTCGTGGAATAGAAAACAAATTTTGCCGTCCCGTCTTCTTACGCTTCCAACAATTTGTCTTGCGCTGGCCATAAGCGGCGCACAGGCGCAATCCACCACGCCCGCCCCATCGCCTTCTGCCTCGTCACCCGCAGCGGCGGCATCAACCCCGCCGGCGGCGCCTGCAGAAGCACAGCCGCAGCACACGCCAACCCTTCCACATCCCGCCCCAGCCATCGACCCGGTGACTCACATTCCTCTCTACGAGACCATTCAAGAGGATTGGAGTTCGCTGCAAGTCGGCAGCAGCAGGCTGACGCCGGAACCTCCGCTGGTGGGGATGGTCGACGATGCCCAGCCAAAATTCACCCGCACGCTGGTCTCGCTGAAGTGGCGCCCGGGCGACGCCCTCGACTTGTGGGTCATTACTCCGAAAAATGTAAAGAAAGCTCCCGCCGTTCTGTACCTGTATAGCTTCACTGAGAGCACGGAGCGGTTTCGCAACAACGACTGGTGCGATAAGGCCACGCGGGGCGGAGTTGCGGCGGTAGGTTTTGTCTCCGCCCTGAGCGGGCCGCGCTTTCATGACCGGCCTTTGAAGCAGAACTTCATCAGCGAGTTCCAGGAGTCGCTGGGCAGCACGGTGCATGACGTTCACTTCATTCTCGATTACCTCGCCAGCCGTGGCGATATCGACATGGATCACGTCGCCATGTTCGGCGAAGGCTCCGGGGCGGCGATTGCGGTGATGGCGGCGGCGGCCGATCCTCGAATTAAAGCCCTGGATCTGCTCGACCCCTGGGGCGATTGGCCGGATTTTATGGCCGGCGCGCCGGGAGTGGCGCAAATGTCGCACCACGCCGATTATGTGAAGCCGGAGTTTCTCAAGTCCGTGGCAATGCTCGATCCGGTGAAGTGGCTGCCGCAGTTGACCGTTCCCATTCGCATCCAGCAGGTGCATGAGGACCTTGCGGTCCCGGACAAGTGCAAAGACGCCATCAAAGCGGCCGCGCCCAAGCAGGCGGAAGTGGACCGCTACCAGGGATTGGAAGACCTGACCCGAAACGAAAGCGGCGGGCGGTTGTTTGATTGGGTTAAAGCAATATTGCAGGAGCCGGTCAAGTCAAGCGCGGCGGCAAGCAGGGCCGGCGACTCGGCCGCGGAGCAGGGAAGCGCTCCCCAGAACGCTTCCGCTATGCACCCGTGAGACAGAGTGTATAGCCGCGAAGCGGCAGGAGAATGCACTCTGGCGTCTTGAAGCTCCGTTCAGATTTCGTTCCACAACGTCGAGCAGGAAATTATTTTGGTCGCGGAAGGATTGCGTGTGTTCAAAGTTGGCGATCTGCGAATCTCTCTCATAGCGCTCTGCCTTCTGGCAGCGGGCTGCAGCAGCAACTCTACGGCTCCAAATAGTCCGTCAACCCCGGCATCGGCCGTCGAGTTTGTCTCTCCCGCGTCTACTCCCACCATCAATCTCGGCCAAAGCGTGAACCTTTCGGTGATGGTCGCCGGCGGCCAGGGCGTCACCTGGACCCTGGAAAATGGCAGCGGCTTTGGCAAACCCCAGGGAGCACTCAGCAACGAAACCGCAACGTCGGCAACCTATACGGCTCCGCCGGCAACCGGGCCAGTGTTTTGCAGTTCGCAGAGTTCGGCGCCGCAGCCGCTGCAAGTGGCGGTAGTAGCCACTTCTGTCGCCAATCCCGCCCAATCCGCGGCCCTCAGCGTGATTGTTGCGCAGGCGCCGCCCTGCATTGCAACCCTCCCCTTCGTCGCAACCTATACAGCTGCCGGTCTCCGGACATTCAATTCATGTCCTCCGGCCGGCACTGTGATTCCCTACGTTCCTTCGAACAATCCTCAACTCTTTCAGGTGGGCGCCTTCAATCAGGTGAAGATTTTCGATGGAGGCGGCCAGATCAACCCCGTCCCCTCACCTTTCGGCGTTGCGCCGTTCACCTGGGCACTCAGCGGCGGTTCGCTTCCCAATGGGCTCGCTTTTTCCCCCGGCGCGAACACTTCCGAAGCCGATATCAGCGGGACGCCCACTTCCGCGGGCTGCAGTTCGTTCACGCTTCAGATCACCGATTCTACCGGTGTTTCGGCCACTGAGCCGTTCTTCATCGCAGTTCTGCCGCCCTCGTTGAAGGCCCAGGTTCCCAATCTGCCCAATGCCTACGTAAACACATCTACCAATACTGGCGTACCCTACGCGCCGCTGGCTCTGGTGGCTTCAGGTGGAATCGTTCCTTACTCTTGGAACTACAATCCGAATCCCAACGGACTGCCGAATTTTCCCACGGGACTTTGTTTGATCAGCACCCAAGGCAGCGTTCCTACCGGCTGCGCCAGCGGTCCGGCACCGGCTAATTCGAGTATCGGTGTAATTTACGGCACACCAACTTCCGCGGATCTAATCTTCGGATTGCCGACTCAGTACGCAGTGCAATTGCAAGTTAACGACAGCCAACAACCGTATCCGGCGGTGTCTCTGGTCAATACAACCATAACGGCCGATATTGAACAGCCCTTTTGTACTGCGGCCCAACCTCTGCAAGCCGCGCCGGGAGTTAACGGCGGCATTATTTCAGGGGGGCAGATTCCCGGCAATTCCTATTTGCAGGGATCGTTGGCGTTTCTGCTGAGAGGCTTCGACGCCAACGGTCCGGTAGTGATGGCGGGCAGCGTCAACCTGAGTTCCGATGGCTCGGGTAGCATCACCGGCGGCGCGATGGATGTTACGCGCAGCAGCGGCTCGCAGAATCTGACGATCGTACCGGCCGGCAGTTCGTACACCGTGGGAGTGGTCGAAAGCACGCAGACCAGCTACAACCGTGGGTGCATGACCCTTGCGAATTCGGCCGGAACCAAGACCACTTTTGCATTTACTCTGGGAGGTTGCTCCAATAACTACAGCGAGAGCGGAATCACTACCACCGCCGACAACGCTTGCGGCATGAAGCAAAACGACCAGCAGCAAAATGTCCCCGCAGGATTTTTCACCACGGGCCGTGTCATCGAATTTGACGACAGCACAGGCCAGGGCACGCGAGTCGCGGGCATTTTGCGGGCGCAGAATTCCTCCAGCTTCCCCGCCGGTTTGAGTGGTCCCTATGCCTTCGGGCTCAGTGGGGAATCCTCGGGCGGGCGCTACGCGATGGCAGGATCGTTCCAGTCGAACGGCGGAAATCTGAGTTCCGCCGCCGCCGACATCGATAACGCCGGCGTGCTCAGCTCGCAACTGACTGGCGGCTCTGGAACGTACAGCATCAGTTCGAACGGCAGAGGCACCGGAAGCTTAACGCTTAGTTCGTCAAGCTTTGACCTGGCGTTCTATGTGGTAGACAGCAGCGAAGTGATGGTAATTTCCACGGACCCGCTGAGCGCGGCGCAGCCGGTAATCGGCGGGGAGGCGATCTCCACCTCCGCTTCCTTCAGTAACGCTTCCTTGCTATACAGTCAGATGTTCCACATCGGCGGCGTTGCTCCGAGTTGCGCAGCTCTCTCCACGGGCTGCCCCGATGTCAGCGTGGGCGCTCTTACTTTTGACGGTGTCGGATCACTCAGCGGTACGGTTTATGAAGATCAAGCGGGTACGTTGGGAACGGCGTCGCTCTCGGGCGTCTATTCCGTGGATGCCACCACCGGCCGCACTACTTTCTCGGCCCCGGCGATCGGGCAGAGCCTGGGAATTCACACCTTCGTGGCATACGTTATTCCAGTCCCTGCCAACCTCACCAACGCCGCGTGCAGCACTCCCGCCAGTTGCGTGACGGGATTTCTCGTAGGCACGGACAACACTGCCCAGGACGGAATGCTCGAGTTTCAGACTTCTGCGTTTGGTCCACCCCCGTCTTTTGGCAGTGGGTTTGTTGTCGGAGACTTCGCCTATGGAACCGACGAGAGCCTCATGGCGCCAACCACGAACCTTGAAGGAACTGTAAACGCGCTTCCCAGTTCGTCTTCGGTGACTGCGGGAAGCTTCGACAGCCAGTTGCAGGATTCAAACTTTGGCAACCCCAATTATTGTTCTCAACCCGGTTGCCTGCTTCTTATGCCCAATCAATCTCTCACCGGCGCTTACTCCGTCAATTCTAATGGCACGGGGAGTTTTGGCGGTGGGACAGTTTCTGTAACCAACGGCAAGGTAGTCTTCTATATCGACGA
Source organism: uncultured Acidobacteriaceae bacterium (assembly GCA_963832755.1). GTDB lineage: Bacteria > Acidobacteriota > Terriglobia > Terriglobales > Acidobacteriaceae > Sulfotelmatobacter. The sequence goes on from CAWHVM010000002.1 coordinate 1,436,096, forward strand.
ATCACCGCTAAACGTGTATCCAGCAATCATAGTGGCCGAACAGTGAACTGACCAGGACGCGTGCCACCCGCAGCAAGAAGCGAGTAACGTAGCGAGCCGTGGGGCGGGTGAGTTTGCACTCGTGGATCGTCGTCGTGGAACAATAGCTTACCCATCACACCTATTCGTGGTTGAGATGATCGAGAATTTTCTCTGTTTCGGCTGAACCGGGAGCCAGTGCGGATGCCTTGCGGCAGGCCGCGCGAGCTTCCGCCAGACGGCCCGCCTGCTCGAGCTGTAGACACCCTTCGACGTAGCCCTCAGCCGTTGGATTCTGGGAATAGGACTGAGTCAACCCGCGGATTTCGGCCTCAACCTTCGCGGGAGCGAGTCTCATCGCATCTTGCGCGTGAGTACGTGCCTGGGCATAATCCTCCAGCCGCGAGTAGATAACGCCGAGGTTCCAATGCGCAAGGCCGACCATTTCAGGGTCGGTTGAGCCGCGGAGGACAACATCGTATGCCTGAATCGCCTCCCGATAGCGTCCTTCTTCATCCAACATGCCAGCAACGGCCTCATGACTCACGGGATCCCACGGCGCAAGACGTGCCGCCTCTGTGTAGTAGCTAATGGCGTCAGGATCTCCCTGCCGGAAGAGCAGGACGGCGATTTTGTCATTGGCGAGGTAGTTGTTCTTGGTCACGCTTAGCGTGTGAAAGAAGAGATCTAGGGAACTGCGCCAGTATCGCACTTGTACGAAAGCGAGGCTGAAGAGAACGGCCAAAGCAACGGCGGTCGCTCCGAAAAGCCAGCGCGTTCCCACGTGCCAAGTGCGACCCAGATCCGACAACCCCCAGACCACAGCCACGAAAATCCCGACCAGCGGCACATAAGCATACCGGTCCGCGATGGCCTGTGCGCCGACCTGAACTAGACCGATTACGGGCACAAGAGTACCCACGTACCAGAGCCAGCCGATGAGAAGGTACGGATGTTGTTGACGGTACCGCCACGTGGCCAGACTCACAGCAATGAGAAGTGCCGCTCCCAACGCGACCAGGAAATAATCGCTTGCGGTCGGCTGTTGGTTCAGGAAAGGATCGAACGCGTCCGGATAATAGATAGCAAAGGAGGAGGGCCAGAAAGCTTTCAAGAGGTAGAGGGCATAGCCGCTGAGTGCGGTTTCGACACGAGCGCCGAGCGGAAAGGCCTGAACTGACTGAAGAGCTCCACCAGTTTTCTGGGCTAGAACGGTGACGGTTGCGCTGGCGGCCGACAACAGAATCAGGGGGAGTTTCTCGAGAAGCAAACGGGAGGCGGAGGCCTGCGGAACGGGAAAATGTTTGGAGGCCGGGATCCAGTTCTTGACGCGCTGCAAAGGCCAGTAGTCAAGCAGCAAGAGCACGCCAGGTAGCGTGACCAGCATGGGCTTTGACATCAGACTACAAACAAACGGCAATGCCACGGCAAGATATTTTTTCCAACCTGGACCTCGTACGTACCAGCCATACGCCGCCAGAGTCAGCAAAAAAAACATCGTACTCAGGACATTCTTGCGCTCCGCAACCCAGGCCACCGACTCAACGTTGAAGGGATGAGCAGCGAACAGCGCGGCCACGACAAAGCTGAGCATGGCCTCGCCGGTGGCGCGCCGGAGCAGCAGAAAGAGCAAAAGGACGTTGACTACGTGCAGCAACACATTTGTCAGGTGATGGCCGCCTGCGTTGAGACCGAAGAGTTGGCAATCAAGGGCGTGCGAGAGCCATGTGACCGGATGCCAGTTCGCCTGTTCAGTTGCGGTGAAAGACCATACCAGAGTCTGCCAAGTCAACCCGGCCTTCACATGCGCATTTTCTGTGATGTACCCATTGTCGTCGTAGTTGATGAAAGGATGGCCAACCACCTGGCTGTAAAGGCACAGCGTGATGATTGCCAGTCCAAGACAGAGCGCCCAGTCACTAGCCCACCACGGGCGGGAAACTGCGGCGGCAATTGGCGCGGCTCCGCCAGAACTGCGGGAACCGCGACTACGGTGTTGTTGTTTCTTCGACATGGATGCGCCGCGGCTTTAGCATACAGCGTGCGCCCCAGTGAAGGCGATGCAGTGCCTCCTCTTAACATCAATTTTGCAAAGGGAGAGATTATGGCCTACGACTGTTGGACAGTCTCCGTTTTCCTCGCGTAGTAGGTGGGCTGGCCGGGTTCGAGCTTGCGGCCTTGGTCGCTGAAGCGCGGAAGGTTGATGAAGCCGATCCTTTGCAAGGCGAATTGCAGAGTGGTGGCGAGGACGCCGAAGCCGTACTCCACGCTGCGCCGGAAGTTGATGGATGACGCCTCTTCGAAATACTTCGTGGGGCAAGAAACTTCTCCGATGCGGAATCCAAAATGTACGCACTGGGCCAGCATCTGGTTGTCGAAGACGAAGTCATCGGAATTCTCCAGCAGCGGAAGTTCAGTGAGAACCTTGCGGCTGAAGGCTCGGTATCCGGTGTGATATTCCGAAAGCTTCACGCCCAGAAAAAGATTTTCGAACGCGGTGAGCAGGCGGTTGGAGATGTATTTGTAAATGGGCATGCCGCCGCGCAGGGCCGTCCCCCCGATGATGCGGGAGCCCAGCACTATGTCGTAAACCTCGTAAGCCACCATGCTGGCCATGGCTGTAACCAGAAGCGGCGTGTACTGGTAGTCAGGGTGCAGCATGATGACCACATCGGCGCCCGCGGCCAGGGCTTCGCGATAGCAGGTTTGCTGATTCCGGCCGTAGCCATAATTGCGGTCGTGCTGGAAGACTTGCAGGCCAAGGCGGCGCGCAACCTCGACCGTCTTGTCGGAGCTGTGGTCATCCACCAGAATGCAGATGTCCACCAAGTCCGGCAGTTCTCCCGCCGTAACCTCGAGGGTCTTTTCTGCGTTGTAAGCGGGCATCACCACCGCGATGTGCTTGCCGTTGATCATCTTTCCGTAACTTCGCCAGGCTTCAGTGTCAATTCCATGATACCCGAGTCGGACGTTTCAATCTGAAGAAGAGTCCTACGGTATTATCTGCGGAACTGTAAGGAGGTTCCCGCAGCTTTGGGGGTTGGCAGCGCTGCATGCCGCATTCTCGACGTACAGAGACGGGAGGTCGTTGGCGTTGGTAAGTGAGTCGTACGTCAGTTCGTAATAACCGTTGTAAGAGACCGCTTGCCCCTCAAAGGTTCCTTGGACGAAAAACGCGTTGCCGGTGACCGGGCCGGTCAGAGTGAACGAGGTATTGTCGGCACCGGTCAGCAACAGGTTAACCGTCAGCGTGGTTCCGCTCTGGCTCAGAGTGGCTGTGGCCGCGTCCTGAGGATTGGTGCACGCAGTGTCCAGCGGTTCGCATACTTGCCCGGTGTAGGTTCCGGACAACTTGGAAACAATTTTGCCGCTGAACGATCCGGCGTCGATCACGCTGTTGCTGCTGCCGTTGCATGCGCCATTCGACTGACCCGCCGGCGCCGCTTGCTCGGTATAAGTGCCGCTGTCAAAGGACTGACCGCTCGCATCCAGAATCGCAGTCACATTGAAGACATTGCCGTTTTCCGTGTACGTGAAGTTCATTGAGCCGCCCACCCCGGAAATGCTGCCGCTCAGACTGTTCCCTGGGTCGGCTGTCGCGGAGGTGCAGTTTCCGCCGAAAAAGACATTAGGTGGGCTGTTCGGGCCTGTTCCAGCGGTGAAGCCGACGAAGCTGATCTCCTGACCGGAGGCCGAAATCTGGCCGTTCTCCGCATAGTTTCCATTGACGAAAACCTGGCCTTCCTTCAGGGCTACTTCGATGCCAGTGGAGTATCCAGGATTTGCAGTCGAGACAGCAATGAATTCCCACGAGCCGGAAACCCCAGGAATGGGTTGAGCAGGGATCGAGGATCCGCCGGAACAACTGACAAGCGCGATGGCCAGCGCCACCAGCGGACACAAGTAAAAGCATCGCTTCATGAACACACCGCTCCTCATATCGAACAGCGACCGAAACAGCAGGGACGCACGTGACGGCGGGTTGTAACACTACCCCGCGATACGCTCTGGGTTCCACTCGAGTGCAAGCGCGAAATTATTGCAGAGAGTTACGCGATGGCTTGTTAATGAAGTGTTAAAGTTTGATGAATAATCCGCTGCGTGATCGTCTTATCCGCCGGGCCCCGGGAAACTCGAAGCGCTCGTGCAGTCCGCCGTTAATTAGGCCGTTTAAGCAGAGCTGCCCGGGCGCGGGTGACTTTTTCCGGGATGTTTTTAGATTTCCTACAGACGGGACGGCGGAACGGGCGAGCATAGTTTATAAAATGAAAGCAAGGCCATGAAGGAGCAAGCACGCAATCACGTCCACCGCAAGCTAAGTGAGTCCGGCGGAACGCCCGCCAAGCCCCCCGGCGCAGTCTCGGGAGAGTTTGTCACCGAGACGTTCGAGTACGACGGCGGACGGCAGGTCACGGTGTACATCCCACCGGACCTGCCCCAAGCAATCGTCTTCGCCAGTGACGGTCAGCAAATCTCGAAGTGGGGCCGGTTGCTCGAGAAGGCTGACGTACCGTCCACAATGATCGTCGGTGTACATGGGCTGACCGATGAGACGCTGCGGCTCCATGAATATTCACCGGGCTTTGATCCGGTGCGGTTCGCGGCACACGAGAAGTTCTTCGTCGAGGACGTTCGCCGATGGACGGAGTCGCGGTTGGGCGTGGCGCTGCCCACTGAACGTACCGCAGTGTTTGGCGTCTCGGCGGGTGGAGAGCTGGCCCTCGCTCTTGGGCTGCGGCATCCACATGCCTACGGTGCGGTCTTCTGCGCCTCGCCTGGCGGCGGTTACAAGCCGCCTAGCGTTACGCCGAGTCCGCTTCCGCGCACATACCTTGTCGCTGGCACTCAGGAGCTGTTCTTCCTCGAGAACACGAGGAGGTGGACGGACGCGCTGCGCCATGCAGGTGCGGATGTTGTCATGAATGAGCGAACTGGGTCGCACGGTGGCGCATTCTGGCGAGAAGAGTTCCCGCTGATGGTGGCGTGGGCATTCGGACGATGATGCGCCTCGGTAGTCTCATCGGCGGTCTGATCAACAACTCGTCTCGTGTGATCACCGATATACAAGCAGACAATTGTGCCTGGGATATGGGAAGGTGGGCTAGCGTAGCCCGCCAGAAATAGAGTCTGTTATAAGGCGATCGTCATCTCTCGTTCAGTTGAGGTGACCGAAATGCGCGTTGCGCCAGCCATCCATCTGCGTGTGGCTCGACCAGAGCAAGCAGTTGATCTTTCAGAAAAGGTCCGCACGCCAGAAGGCCTGACAGCAGCGGATCGCGGCGATTGGCCGTCAGAGTGGTTCGCTCCAGCGTGCTGACGAAACCACCCGCGCTCTGTACCAGGGCCGCGCCAGCCACTACATCCCATTCGTTCTTGGGCGTCAGAGTGAAAGTAATGTCGGCGAGTCCAGCCGAAACCAGAGCAAGCTTGTAGGCCACCGAACCCATGGGCCTGATCTTGAAAGCGGCATTCTCAAACGGCTTCCATTCCCCGCGCTTGACTTCGCTACGGCTGGCGAGAACCAAGGCGCCATCCAGCGTGGCGCGCTGGCTGGGCTGTGCAGGCTTGCCGTTGTAGGTAACGCCGGAGTCGATTGATCCGAGAAACGTTTCGTCGGTGGCGGGATTGTAGATTCCTCCGGCCACGGGGCGGCCGTTCTCAACGAACCCGATCGAAGCACAAAACTCCGGGATGCCTTTGACGAATTCCCGGGTGCCGTCGAGCGGATCGACCACCCAAACCCGCGAGCGCTGCAAGCGGATGGGGTCATCGACGCTTTCTTCCGATAGCCAGCCTTCTCCATCGCGCAGCAGTTCCTCGCGCAGAACGGCGTCGAGAGCGCGATCGGCCTCTGTTACGGGATCGTGCCCGATTTTGTATTCTGTTTCAATCGCTCCCGGTGTGAAGCGGGCGAATACCGCGCGAGAGGCTTCGAGCGCAGAGTGGATACGTTCCAAAATGTCTGTGTAAGAATTTGAGTGCATAGTCTCCCAATTTTTCGTGTGACGACTTTACTTTTGTCGATCAGTTACGTCGATCAAGCCATGAGCATGCGCGCGCCCGTCGCCAGCAAAACCGCGCAAAGAATACGCCGGAGCCACGGAACTGGAACCCTTGTACTCAAATAAGAACCCAGCAGTCCGCCCGGAACCGAACCCAAAACCAGAGCCCCTACGAGCCGGATATCGATATTGTGGTTGATTCGGTAGTGTAGAAAGCTGGTTACGCCGGTGAGTAGTAAGGCGTGCACGATGTCAGTTCCCACCATGACCTTCGGCTGAAAACTGTAAAACAGCAGGAGCATCATCATGACGATGCTGCCTGAGCCCACCGAGGTGATACCCACCAGAAAGCCCGCTGCCAGCCCGATGAGCGCCATCCAGGCGAACGATTTCATGCTCGGCGGCTTCACCGCCGCCCGGTCTTCAATCTTCTTCTGAAAGAACAAAAACGTAGGAATGCATATCAGCAAAACGCCCACGGCGATGGTGATAAAGTGGTTGACTCCATCGCCGTGCAATTTGCGTAAATGGTGTAGGAAGGTTACGCCAAGAAACGATCCGGGAGCGCTGCCTACAATCAGAGCCAGAACCACCTTGCGCCGAACTGTGCCCTTGCGCAGATGCACGGCACTGGCGCCGATCTTGGTCACAAAGTTGAACAGTGCATCCGATCCAACAGCGCGAATCGCCGGCACGTGCAGACCAAAAATTAGAATTGGGAGCAGCAGAACGCCGCCCCCAACTCCGGTCATTCCGATCAGGGTCCCAACAAAAAAACCCACCAGGCTTTTGATCAGCAGATCCATGACAGTACCGCGCGGCCTAAACCGATTCTCCCGCCGCTCCGATGAAACCTTCCCTTTCCAGGTGCAGGATGATCTCCTGCGCCGCTTCTTCGGGAGAGAGTTCACCAGTATTGATGGTTACTTCGGCATCTGCCGGCACCTCATAAGGATCCGAGATGCCGGTGAATTCCTTGAGAATCCCCGCGCGCGCTTTGGCATACAGGCCTTTGCGGTCGCGCTGTTCGCAGACATCGACTGAGGTTGCTATGTGTACCAGGATAAACCCTCCGTAGGGCTCAATCATCTGCCGGACGTGCTTGCGTGTCGCGTCGTAAGGCGCGATGGGCGCGCAAATAGCGATGCCGCCGTTCTTGGTGATCTCCGAGGCCACGTAGCCGATGCGCCGGATGTTGATGTCGCGGTGCTCCTTGGAAAAGCCCAGTTCGGAAGACAAATGCTTGCGCACCAGGTCGCCATCGAGCAACGTGACCGGACGCCCGCCGGTTTCGAGGAACTTCGTCATCAATACATTGGCGATGGTCGACTTGCCGGACCCGGAAAGCCCGGTGAAGAAAACAGTCACGCCTTGCTTGTGGCGGGGAGGAAAACTGCGGCGCAATTCCCCCACGACTTCGGGATACGTGAACCAGGCGGGAATGTCGCGGCCTTCGTTCAAGCGCTGGCGAAGTTCCGTGCCCGAAATGTTCAGCACGCGATCGCCCTTTTTGACTTCGTCGTCGGGAACGTATTTATCCTGATCCTCCAGATAAACCATCATGTTGAAGGGGACCATGGTTACACCGATGTCAGCTTCGTGTTTCTTGAAGACCTCTTGCGCTTCGTACGGGCCGTAGAAGGGCTTGCCGTCAGTGTCTTTGCCCGGGCCGGCGTGATCGCGGCCGACGATGAAGTGAGTGACGCCATGATTCTTGCGGATGAGCGCGTGCCAGATGGCTTCGCGCGGTCCGCCCATGCGCATGGCGAGCGGCAGCAAAGAAAGTTTCGCGGTCGATTGTGGGAACTTCGGAAGCAGCAGTTGATAGCAGCGCACTCGCGTGTAGTAATCCACATCGCCGGGTTTGGTCATGCCCACGACGGGATGAATCAGCAGATTGGCTTCGACTTGCTTGGCGGCGCGGAACGCCAGTTCAACGTGGGCGCGATGCATGGGATTGCGAGTCTGGAAAGCGACTACGCGCCGCCAGCCCACGCGGGCAAACTCGGCGCGAACTTCGGCTGGAGTCAAACGCAGATTACGAAAATCGTAGTGCGACGGGATTTGCGTTGCCTCGATCGCACCGCCGACGTACCAGGGATTCGCTTTGTTGATGGCGTAATCGGCGCCCGGATGCGCGGCGCTGGTGCTGGCAAACACTGCCTGAGCCTCGGCTTTGCGGTCGGGCTGCCAGACCTCATCAACGTGCAACACGGCCACCATCACGCCTTCGGGATCGCGCAGGGCAACTTTGCTCGATCCCGGCGTGAGTTTCTTGGCAAATTCCTCAGTTACGTCGAGGGTGACAGGCATGGGCCAGAGCGTTCCGCTGGCCAGCCGCACGTTGTGGCACACGCCATCGTAATCGGCGCGGGTCATGAAGCCGCGCAGCGGAGAAAAGCCGCCTGTCACCAGCAACTCCAGATCACAAAGCTGGCGGGCGCTGAGGTCCCACGAAGGCCACTCTTTCGAGTGCGACTTCAGTTCGGCGATTCTTTCTGGTTGAGCGATGAGTTGGATAAGTTCTCCGCCGTGCGGCGGAATGAGATGGCTGCTCGCGGCTGTCAAGTGCTACGCCTCCTGGAATTCTTACGTTTATATGTCTACTACGTTTATTGTATTTGACTGGATTGCTTCCCAGACTGCATCGGGGTCGGGGGAAACCGGATTGCAGATTCTTGTGGGAGAGGAAATCCCGAAACGTTACTTGACAGAGTAACACTTCCGGGCAGCGGTAAGAAAGCTAAGATTTGTGCACCGTAAGTAACCAAAGAATGGAGCAATTCGGGGACCTCGGGCAAGAGAGGCTATCCGTGTAAACCAATGAAAATAAATCTCTTCGTAGGACGCTCAAACGGAGAAACCTCCCCTGAAACTCCACATGTGAAAAGAATTGCAAGCTGGGGAAGTTCGATTCTTCCCGTGCAGGGCTCTGCGGTTTCGAGTCAGAACTTTCCTGACCATCCGTTTAGTTTCCAATCTTGACCGTGGGCACAGACGGCGGCGACGTAACCGGGTCCGGCTGGCACCTCTTGCAGAAGCCAACGCTCTGCTTCGGCGCCATCGGGGCGCGTCGCAAGCAGTGCGTTCTTTTTCCCAGCCGCGAGAGACACATCGAATTGGCTGAGGGGAAGCGATAAGCCATCTCCAGTGGCTTTGATGTAGGCCTCCTTTCGCGTCCAACAACGGAAGAATGCGTCGACTTTCTCTTCGGCAGGCAAAGCGGCAAGTTGGCTCTGCTCGTGCGCGGAGAAGAAGCGGCGAGCGATCGCTTCCAGGTCGGAATTGCGACGAAGTTGTTCCACATCGACGCCGATCTCCCGCCGGCGCGCAAAGGCTAATAGCGCGATTCCTGCGGAATGGGAAACATTGAAGGTGACTCCGTTCTCCGCATGGGCAGAACCCAGAGAAGGTTTTTCTCTCTTCGAGTAGGCGAAGCTCAAACCATTCGCGTCAGTTCCCAGATAGCCAGCCAGGATCATGCGCAACCAAGCCCGCGTCGCGACAAAACGCTGACGGTCGAGCGAAAAATGAAAGCGCGCGGCGCGGGTTAATTCGTCGGGAGATAACAGTTGCTGCCACCGGGATTCGTCGCCGCCTATGGCCTCCAGATCGAGCCGCCAAAGATGCACTTCGTCCTCGGGTAGCGTGATAGGCGCATCGATCTGGATGCCGGAGTCGGTGATGTTCATGGTTTGGCTCATGCATCTGGTTCCAAGCTCCGCTCAGCCGGGGCCGCATTAAATTGCCTTCAATCAGCCCCTGCTGCATGGCCGTGCTCTGGATCACATCTTCGCTATTGTACTGAGAAGTACACTCAACCGGATGGGTACGCTTCGTGTAATCCTTGATCCGCGCAACCTGAAGAAGCTGACGGCTTGCGTCCTGCTGATGTCGCTTCTGCCGCCGACCGCCTGCAATTTATTTCGCGATTTCGATTTTAAGCGAGGCGCCCAGATGACCGGAGGGAACCCGGAAATGGGCCGCAAGAAACTGGCGCAGCACTCCTGCGTTTCCTGCCATGTCATTCCCGGCGTTCCGAAGGGCGATGGCAAGAGCGCTCAATCGCTGGCCCACTGGTCCTGGCACCGCAAGTTTCTGAATACCTTCCCGAACACGCCGGAGAACCTGGAGAGGTGGCTGGAGAATCCTTCGCACCGGAAGCCCGGCACCACCATGCCTGACCTGAATGTCAGCCCGCAAGACAGTCGCGACATGGCGGCTTATCTGTTCTCGATCAATTAGGCTCGCAATATCGCGATCAGGAGGGAGGGCGTACAATAACGTCGTTTTGAGGCCGAAAAGGGAATTCCGGTTACTCGTCCCATGAAACGCTACGTGCCGCTGCTCCTTTTGCTTATAGCCCATGTGAGCCCCCTCGCGGCCTCCGACAAAGCAAGGGGCATGGACTTGTTAGAGCGGGCCAACGCCGAGTCCAACCTGCGCGAGTTGCCCTCGTTCCAGATGAAGGCCGGTGTCAAAATCGAAAACAAAGGACAGCAGCTTGAGGGCACCTACACGCTACTCTGGAACGGTCCCGACCAGTGGCGGGAAGAACTCACTGTGCCGGGCTATACCGAAGTTCTGGTTGGCGGGAAGGACGTAGTTTCCACCAAGCGAAATTCGGATTTCACGCCGCTCCGGATTTACCAGTTGCACAATGTGCTGGGTTACGGCGGCAGCCTGTTGCCCAGCCCAAGGGAAAGAGTAAAGGACATCCACCATCGGTCGGTGAACGGCGCGAAAGTCGAATGCGTCGAGATCGTCGGCGATGAAAATTGGAGCAGAGAGGTATGCCTCGATCCTTCAAGCGGTGCAGTGGTTCGTGAGGCTCCCTTTGCCGATCGAGACCTGATGCCCGTTGGTACAAAAATGTTTCCCCGTTACCTAAGCCAGGTCGACCACGGAAAGACGGTGGCCGAGGTGAACGTCACAGAGCTCAAGACCACCGATCCGTTTCCTGCTTCCGCGTTTGATCCGCCTGCCGGGGCGGTTTCAAAGCCAGGATGCGCGAATCCCGTCCCAGGCCGACTTGTGAAGAGGGTCAATCCTGAATATCCGTCGGTTGAGCGCATGGCGCGCCGCGAGGGCGCAGTTGCGATCTATGCCGTGATTGGCGAGGATGGCGCCCTGCACAATCCTCAAATCATCTCGGGAGAGAATCCGGCATTAAACCAGGCGGCCCTTGATGCGGTGAAGTACTGGCGCTACGAACCCTACCGTTGCAACGCGGTCGCAGTCGAAGTCGACTCCGAGATCAAGGTGAATTTCAGTCTACATTAGCATCCGTTAGCGCGAGACTTCTTCGATGTAGGGACTTCAATGTGGAGTAACCTCCCCGGCTGTCCGCGGAGCGCAGCTCTGAATAATTATGGCTGGCGGGGATGCCCACTGAAAGTAACTTGCCCAGGTTACGCTGCGTGCAGCCTTAGGACGAAAAACGTGTTCTAATTGGAATAATATTAGGGAGCCGCGGGGCCGAGCGGAGATTTCCAATGACAATGACGAAGTGCAAGGCCGTACGCGTGATCGTAACTATGACGGTCTGGGGCTGTCTGGCGGCGGCGCAGAACTCTACGAAAAGCGCATCTTCCGCTAAGTCGAATCCAGCTCCTGCGCATACCGCGGCGACCAAGCCTCTGACCCCGAAATCCGCCATGCCGCCGCCGCACAAATCGACAGTGGCTCCGCCAGCATCGACCAGCGTTAGAAACACAAACGCAGAACTCAATCACCTGGAGCGGCAGCCCATCAGGGCTTCCAACGGCGGCAATGCAGGAGCGGCAAAGGCTTCACCAGCGAAGGCCGCCGGCACACCTAACGCGAATGGCTCGGGAATCAACGCCACTTATCAGCCGCCGGCTGCGAAGAAAAACTAGACATTCGGATTTCGTGACCGCTAGTCGGGAGGGGGCAGCTTGTGCGGTGCCGTGCCGGTTGCCAGCGGGGCTGAGTCCGGCAGAGCGGCTTCCTGGGGTGCCACTGCCGGCTCAGTGATGCAATATTTCAACAGGCACCAGAGCGCGCGCATTCCATCCTTCCAATTAATTTTCTTGCCCTCTTCATAGGTGCGGCCCCAATAGCTGATGCCGACTTCGTAGATGCGCAGCTTCCGTTTGGCGATTTTCACGGTTATTTCGGGCTCGAATCCGAAACGTTTTTCTTCCAGTGGAATGGATTGGATGACCTCGCGCCGGAAAACTTTGTAACAAGTTTCCATGTCGCTGAGATTGATATCGGTAAGCGCGTTGGAAAGCAGAGTAAGAATCCAGTTGCCTACGGAATGCCAGAAGTAAAGCACACGGTGAGGGCGGCCGGAAAGAAACCGCGAACCGTAGACCACGTCGGCGCTCCCTGCAATCAGCGGTTCCAGCAGCACCGTGTACTCTGCAGGATCGTATTCGAGATCGGCGTCCTGGATAACTACGAAGTCCCCCGTGGCTTCCTGAATCCCGCGGTGTAGCGCCGCGCCCTTGCCCATATTTTTCGGCTGAAGCAGAATTCGAATCTCAGCACGCTCTGCCTGTAGCTGTGCAAGAATCTCGCGCGAACCATCGGTGGATCCATCGTCCACACAAATTAGTTCGATCTCCAGCGGGACGGCAAGCACTCTTTCCACCACTCGCCGCAGCGTGGCGCGCTCGTTATACACGGGCATGACAACGGAGAGTCTCATTGGTTCTGAATCGTAGTGTAGTGGAAAAGTGTATTGCAAATCCAAGATGGCAGTCTCGCGTTCCTGATGCTGTTCAGAAGGGGGTGCCGCTGGAGTCATGCTCGTGAGCTTGCGGCCGGGCTAGGAAATGTCTGTGGAAATCTGCCTCCCCACTGCCATATTTTCGGGATTTCTTCAAAACACGCGAGGTGTATGATGATTTTCCAACTAGCCAGCCGCGAGTCCGAGTGCAGAGTGCAGAGGGTTTGACGTCAACCGCTATAGTTGTCGCCAAGGCTCAAGCGTCAAGGAGAGATGATGAGAACGAACCAGGAACGCTTATTGTGGTTGGTTATTTCAGTTCTCGGAGTGCTAACTTTGTCTCCAGCTTTGCTGGGCCAGGCTTCTCCGGACTCCGAGGCAGCAAAGCCTCTACCCACCGACTGGAGTCACCACCACGTTATCTTCTCTGGAGCGGGCACTGCGCGACAGGCTGAGCGTGTGCAGCAAGACCCTCGCTATTGGCAACAGATCGCTCGTCAGTCGCCGGCGAAGTTGCCTGGGGCGGAGCCGGGTAGCGCCGTTGCCGAGTCTCGGCTTGGATTGAGCGCATCGTACGCCGGCATTAATCAGGAGTTCAGCGGGCTCTGGTCACAAGACATAGGCGACACCGCAACGGTTGGTGCAGGCAACTACCCGGCGAAGTACGCGTTTCGCCCTACGGAGGCCAGTTGCGCCAACGACTTCGTGGTCTACACCACCAGCCTTTTTTCCACCCATACCCAAGCCAGCGTCGTGGCTTACAACAATATTTATTCCGGCTGTACTGCTCCGGTGCCCGCGGTCTACTGGGCCTACAACACCAACGGTGGTGCGATCACAACGTCTCCGGTTTTCTCGCAGGACGGCTCACAGGTTGCGTTTGTCAAAACTAACGGGGCGGGAGATGGAGTCCTTGTCCTGCTGAAGTGGGCCGCCTCAAACAGTGAAAGCGTCGGCAGCCCGATGAGTCTCTTCCCGGTCAGTCTGGCTGCGTACCCCGGCTGCACCGCTCCCTGCATGGCTATATGGAAGCTTACAGACGGCAGTGGCGCGGATGACAGCGATGCGAATTCGTCCGTGTTCTACGACTACTCGAACGACACCGCCTATGTTGGGGATGACCAAGGCTGGCTCCACAAGTTCACGCCGGTATTCAAGGGGGTTCCGGCAGAAGTGCGAACCGGAGGATGGCCCGTGCAGGTGAACTCCGGCTCTCCCACCGCTCTCACCAGCCCGGTTCACGATTACGCGTCTGGAAATGTGTTCGTGGCGGATATTGGCGGCTTTCTGTATCAGGTCGACTCCTCCGCCGGGGTAATCCAGTCAGGGCAACTGGATTTCTCGACCGAGTACGATTCTGGCCCGGGCATTGTAGATGGCCCCATCGTTGATTCCACGGCTGGATTGGTGTACGTGTTCGCGCCGAGCGATGGCAGCCTAGGTTGCGCCGGCGGGTCTGACTGCACTGCCGTTTACCAACTCACCACGAGTTTTATTGCCGGCGATATGGGAAAGGAGGCGGTGGTCGGAGCTAGTAGCGTTGAACCTACGGCCCCAAGTCCTCTGTACATTGGCGCTTTTGATAGTGCCTACGAGAAGTCCGGGAACGCGACTGGAAACCTTTATGTTTGCGGCAACACCGGAGGCTCTCCCATCCTGTACCAAGTCCCCCTTTCGGCTGGGTTCTTCGGCACAGTTAACGCTGGTCCGCTTCTCTCGATCAGCTCCTCAATTCCGTGCTCGCCGGTCACCGACATTCTGAATCCCAATGCTTCCGGCGGGTCCACCGAGTGGATCTTTGCCAGCGCGGAAAATGGAGGCGTTTCCTCGATTTGCGCCTCAGGGGGATGTGTTTTCAATTTCAAAGATACGCCGTGGTTGCCATCTACAACATATGTGCTTGGGCAGGAGGTTCTGGATAGCCACTTCCAGATTCAGGTCGTGACAAAGGCGGACACTTCGGGTGCGACAACGCCAGCGTGGCAGACCACAATTGGCACAATAACGCCTGACAATGGCGTCCACTGGATCGATCAAGGGGTGCAGTCGGCGCTTCCCCTGGCCGCCTGGGTAGCCGACAATTCGTACACCAAGAACGTCAGCAAAATTCTCGACAACAATACCAACATCGAGCTGGTTACCGCATATACCACCCGCGGGGCAACCTGTATGTCTGGCGGCACGTTGCCCGCTTTCAACGCCATGCCGGGTCTGACAACGACCGACGGTACGTGCATATGGACAAACCTCGGCGGGCTCGCAACCGCTGCCATGGCCGAGGCCGGCGGCACGAGCGGCATTATCATCGACAACACCGTGGGCTCGGGCACGCAGGTGGGGGCTTCGCAGGTGTACTTCTCCACACTGAGCGGCGGGTGTGGGGGTACGGGCAACGTAGACGGGTGTGCGGTGCAGGCTTCGCAATCGGGATTACAGTAACGAGTAAGCCGACTGCCTGTGAGATCTAAGCGCGAATGTCGCGCTGGAGATGTTCGCGGAGGATCGTCACAATCCTTGAAGCCGCTTTGCCATCCCAAAGTGGCGGGTGTGAGTATTGGCGCGCTGGTTTCTGGAGGATCGATCGAGCGGCCGCGAGAATGCGCCCCGCATCCACTCCCACTACCTGATTCGAGCCGTGCTCAACGGTAGCCGGTCGCTCGGTGTTCTCACGCAATGTGAGGCAAGGCACGCCGAGGACCGTGGTTTCCTCCTGCACTCCTCCGGAATCAGTAAGGACGATGCGTGCTCCGTCGTTGAGCGCAAGGAAATCAAGATATCCGAGCGGATCAAGAGGCACGACTCCAAGTCGGTCCACCCCGTCAGTCAGGTATCGCTGCAAACCAAAGCTCTCGATATTCTTTCGAGTTCGAGGATGAATGGGAAAGAACACCGGAAGATCCGCAGCCAGCGCGCTCACCGCGCTGAGAATACCCTGCAACGTTTTGCGATCGTCCACGTTAGAGGGCCGATGAAGAGTCAAGACTCCGTAGGGGCGGCGGGATCCGTTGTCACGCACGCCAAGGCGGTCGAGAAGCGGAGATTTTGCGGCCACTTCGCGATGCCGGAGCAGGCAGTCGATCATGACGTTGCCGACAAGAAAGATTTTTTCAGTCGAAATGCCTTCGCGTTTTAGATTCTCGATTCCGCTCTGCTCCGTCACAAACAGCAGGTTGGAAACCGCGTCGGTGAGTTTGCGGTTGATCTCCTCGGGCATTGTCATGTCGAAGCTGCGCAATCCGGCTTCGATGTGGGCCACGCCAATTCCCAGCTTGATGGCGGTAAGAGCGGCCGCGATCGTAGAGTTCACGTCGCCCACAACCAAAACCATTTGTGGTTTGTAGTCGAGCAGGACCGGCTCGAGGCGCTTCATGATTTCAGCAGTCTGCACCGCATGGCTGCGGGAACCCACTTGAAGATTCATGTCAGGTTTGGGCAGGCCCAGATCGGCGAAAAAATTTCCGGAAAGAAGTTCGTCATAGTGCTGCCCGGAGTGCACCAGGCAATGCTCGATGGAAGGAAACTTCTTCAGTTCTTTCACGATAGGAGCTACCTTCATGAAGTTGGGGCGCGCGCCGACCACGCTCAGAAGTCTGATCATCTACGGATTCCTGGTTAGGCAACAGTGTAGAGCACTTTCGGGTTCTCAGTCCCCCCTTGACCGGGTAAATGGAAGCTAGCCGCTAAGACGCATTTGCGGCGCTAGTGGCGCGGGTCTCGTTTTAGCTGATTGCGCGAACGAGAATCTCAATTCGCGTGGACTTGCGCATTCGGGGCAGGGAACTCTAAAGAGACTGCGTCGGTGCCGAGGAAGCTCACCGTAACGCTGGTCTCGCGCTCCGTGAATCGCTCGATCCCGGAGAACGAGCTGTAGCGCCAGAGACGTATTGCTTCCGCCGCGGCTTGCGCAAGAGCCTGTTTCCCGCTAAGCGCGTGAATTTTCTTCACCGCACCATTAGCGGCGATGATGATTTGCAGACGAACCTTGCCGCGGATGCTGTCGTCCGGGGCCACGGGATAAACAACGTGACCGATGGGAGTTTCGGCTACCTGCACCCGCGACGCTGAGGAAGGCAAAGTGCTCGTGACCAAAACCGGCGCGTGTGGCCCGGGCGTGAGGCGGGCGAGATCCTCGGGGGTCGGCGGAGCAGGGACTCGAGGCTGAATTGCCACGAGTCCGCCTCCGTAGAAGGTTTCGTGATAACGAGACAAACCTAACACCAAGGCGAGAAGCAGCAAGCCGAAGCTCATGCCCCAACGCGTGCGGGGACGAATTGCCAACGGAATAAATTTGCGAGTTGCGTTCCGCGGGGAAGCCGATGCTTTAGGAGCAAAAGGGGATGGCGGCAGTTCCACGGCCCAGATGTCTCTTCCGTGATCGAGCGCTTCGATTCCAGCCTGATTTTCGTTGGGCGCAAGACGTTTGTTCCAGATGACACGGAAAGATGCCTTGTGCTGTCCTCGTTGCAATGCGATGGCTTGCCCGGGAGAAAGCTCGGTGCGCAATCCGCCCAGCCGGCACCCGATGTGGCTGATGTCAATGGTGTGAGCCAACTGTGTGCGCAGAGTTTCGTCATGTTGCCCGTGCAGCCACACGCGCAGTGGCAGTACCATCTTGGTCCGAGAGCAGCGTTGGGTTCCTTCTGGCATCGGGAACAGCTTACTGCAAGTCCGAAATCTGCAACCAGTTACCGAAGTTATCGGCGAATCCTAGTGCGACTTCCGCTCTTATCGCATTCTTTCCTCCTGCTTTCCAGGGTCAGGGCTAAAGGGCTCTAGGCCCTGTGGAAATTGGTGCTGGACATGCATTGAACTGACAGCAAATCGCGCTTCTATAGGGTAGATCATGTAAATTGTTCAGGACTCTTGCGGTAGGCTGGCATTTTTCACCTAGGGCGTTCGCCTGAGCATCTCTGGCTATGGGCTGCCCAGCGCTCGGGTCAGAACAGATTTTTTCGGTTTCGGGGCCGCGCCCCACGCTCCATTTCCCGATCAACACATCTCAATCGCGACAAGTGCTCTCTTTGCCAGCCCGGCACCCGGATCAGGTTACCCCGACTTTACGCATCTTTTCGCATCTCGGCGTCATTCCTTGGGGCAAGAGTGGATTGCCTGGTTCCGTGCGGTTAGGCCGATTCCTTATTCTGGCCCCCCTACAGCGATCTCTGCAAGCGCCTGTGGAAATGATTGTTCGCTCGTCACAGCCATTTTCGTCTCAAAATGGCATTGTGGATGCTACGTAATTTGGAAACATCCCAGCTGCGTAGTAGTCGTAGAGCGGGGCAAATCTAAACCCAGGGGGGAGTGATGAACGAGCAGTCTGTCCGGCTAGGACCGCGCGAACAGCAAATCGTCGAACTGCTTTTGCAAGGCTGTGACAATGCCGAGATTGCCAGCCAACTCAACATGGCGCGCAGAACTGTGAAAGCTCATTTCAACCGGCTCTTCCTACGCTTTGGAATTACCAGCGGAATTAAGCGAGTGAAGCTCGCGACCCTTTTATACCGGAGGCAATTGTGTTCACGACCGAGCGTTATGGACCCCGTACCCCCAACGAGCGTGAAAACCGAGTCATCGAGCTTGTCGCCCAGGGCTTGAAGAATCGCGATGTCGCCAATGCCATCGGCACGACGGAACACGTTGTGAAAAATTACCTACGCGTGATCTACGACAAGCTGGGACTCTGGAACCGCGTGGAACTCGCGCTGTGGTATGAGTCGCGCAGGCATGAACCCGAACTTCCGGCGTGATTCGCATTGCGGGAAGCGACTTCGCACCGAGTTGAAGCGGAGAGCGCTTTCCGGCCCGTTTAATCGCAACCGAAGGCCTGCAAGTTGCGGAGCCGCTCAGCGGCGGCTGCCCCGCCTTTTCGCGCAGCCGCATCTAGCAGAAGACGTGCCTGGTCGCAGCTTTTGGGCACGCCGTCGCCTCGCAGATATAAATCGGATAGAGTCATTGTCGCGGCAAGGTTTCCCTTGCCCACCGCCTTCCACAGCCACAAGGCAGCTACTCTGCTGTCGCGAGGCAAGCCTTCGGCGCCGTTCAGGTATTTCTCAGCCGTCGCCAGATCTTCCGCGCCGCTTGGCTCAGCCACCACGCTTGATGAGTTTGCCGCCATATGTACGACCGTGGGTGCTTGTGGCGCGTCCGCAGGTTTGTTCTTTCGCGAAGTCGCTACAGGCCGGTTCTCGCTTTTCACCGGAGATGACGGGGAACTCCCTTCCGGCGATTCAGTTCCGGTCGTGCTGGGCTGTTTCAACACAGTCGCAGATGGCTCCGCAGCTGGTATGGCGATCGAGGGCGCAAACCGTATCGCAGTGCCCGGAACAGCTTTCGTGCTGCGCCATGCCACGTAAACGAGGGTGGCGAGAAGGATGGCTATGGCCGCGCCGATGAAAAGCCGGTAACCATAGGAAACAGGCTCGGATTCCAAGCCGTCGTTCGGAAGCCTTTGATCGGGGAGCGTCCAGGCCGGTTCCGGGGCGTCATCCTTTCCAGCGGCGTCGGTGGATCTAAAGTCGGGCCCAATCGCATACTGCGAAGTGTTCGCGCCTGGAGAAGGTCCGGGTTCACTCCAACTCACTGCCGAAACCGGCACAGCTTCTGCGACTTGCGGTGTGGGCGAGACATGGAGGGGCGTGCCGCACATTCCGCAGAATCGTTGTCCTAGGGCATTGTTGTGGTTGCAAACGCGGCAAGTGCCAACGGGTTCTGCGGCAGATGGGGGCGAGAACGCCGCCTCCTGCGTTTCATTTTTTCCGTCCGCTTCTTCAATTTCTTCGCCTGCATTCTCGTCGGTGATGAGTTGAACTGAGACCGGTTCTCGAGGAGGAGAACCACTCTCCAATTCCCGGAGCAGCGCGGCCACCGCTTCTTCGCGCTTCTCGGGCGGAGCGGTGAAATACACCTCTGCCCATCGTCCCATGTGCGCCGCCAGCAGCGGATTCAAAAGTGGATTCAACTGAGGATCCGGCAAGGTATTCGTGTCGGATTTGTCCGTGGGGTGAGGCACTCGCGATCTCCGGAGAAGCGGCGATACTTATGATTGCACTACCGGGGAAGAGGGTTGTCAAATCAAACTCGGACTTCAGTCGCAAGCCCTGCGATTTGCCGGTTCGAACTGGTCCAGTTGCGCTTCACGCTGAGTGGAGAGTTTGCCTTTCGGTGTCTTGCCATAAAGATCGGAGCCTGGGCAGTAGTAAAGAGCAGTGTTCAAGTCGACCCAGACCTGGGTATCGGGATTGCCCTTGTATTCTGGTTCCTCGTCGGGAGCTTCGGCCAGTCCAAGACTGATGAGCAGCTTGTCGAACAGGGACAGATCAGCATCGGGCGCCGGATGTTTGTGCCGATTCGCGGTAACCGAGGTGCCACTGCCGGTGGCGCCTACGGAGTGGTTCGACCAGATTCCCCAGCGGATCACCACCACCATCAGGATGACCGCGATCGCGAGATAGAAGTCACCGCGGCGAGAGCGCCAGAAGCGTCCTAATGCATGGGGCGAGCGCGTCGCGGAGAGCGATTCCAGGAAATCCCGCGCCTTTGCCGCGGAACTCCAGATAATATCTTCATCCTCCTGCCGCGGTCGGCCGAGCACGGTGGAGGGAGCTTCGCCTTCGTCTTCCCTTTTTTCGTCGAGCTGCGATGCGGAGGGCAACGACTCTGCGGTATCCTCCACTGCACTTGCGTTCAACGACTTGGCGAACAGAGCATCACTCTCTTTCACCTCCGGCAGAGAAAACGGTTCCGGCAGGTCGGCGGAGATGGCCTCTTCCTCGATATTCTCTTCGCTTTGATGCGCACCGGGCGCTGCAAGCGGCCATGGCGCGTCGATGTGAAGACAGGTCTCGCTGGGAGGGGCGGCCGCCAGGTTCTCGTGGCTTGTCTGCTGCATGTGCCAGGCCGATGCGAGCTTGCTCTGCATGCTGGCGGGTTCGTTGTCGCCGCTGACGCGGGGAGCCCCACACTTGCCGCAAAACTGTTCCTCCGCCAGCAGCCTGCCGCCGCACTTCCAGCAGAGGATTTTCGCCTCTGTGCTCGTGCCCGCATCTACACTTGTCCGAGCTACGGCGGGTTGATCCTGTGCCAACGCAACCAGATTCGGTTGCAGCCTTTCAATCGCGGCCAGCATCGTGGATCGTTCCGCGGCCATCGACTTTTTCAATTTCAGCTCAGCATCCCGGCCAATCGCCTCGGTCACCAGGCCGGCCATCAGTTGACAAGTGTGGATGTCCTGTTCGGCATAGCCGTGAATCTTGTCGAAATAGATCTCCAGCGCGCCCACAATGTCGCCGCCGTGGTAGACGGGCACGGCGAGCAGCGACTGGATCCCGCGCTCGCGGCACGGTTCGGGATCGAACAGTACTTCAGTATTTACATCTTCACTGCGAATTACCTGCCCGGTGCGCACGCTGGCAGCGCAAATCGCCGTAGCCAGAGGGACTTGGCTTTCCACGGGCAAAGCCGATGAGCCTGCTCCGGCACGGTAACGCACAATTTTTTCTTCCAGAATTCCAATGCCCGCGCCGATCGCGCCCGTGATGCCGGCAACTTTTTCGGCGACCACGGCCAACGCTCTATCCAGTTCGAGATGGCGCGCCTGAATCTGGCGCTGCGCTTCGACGATCTCCGCCAGGGTGAGCGTGTAGTCGCCGTCTGCGCGCGAACTCTCTTTTGGTTCCGGTTTGCTCGCCTGTCGCGGAGTTTGCCTTGGCGGTTCCTGCTCTTGCTCGCGCAGTCGCTCGCTGTGGGACTGCATTCTTTCTTCCGCGTCCCGCATTTTGCGGTAGTGCTGCTGGATGACATAAGCCGCTTCCAGCAGCTTGTCGAAAGTCCGCTCGTCGAGAACCGGTTTGTTCTTTTCGTCGGTCACGATATCTCTGACTGTTTGCTTCGGTGGCGGAGACGAGTGGGCCTGCCCGGAGACAGACTCTTATTTTAGTGCAATTCCTCCTCCAAAGAAGCAATGTTACTGGGCAACCTCTTTGGCAGGAAATCAACCATCCTGTGTTCGCGAGAAATTCATGAACCCACAACTAGAGGCAATTCAAGAGGTTACAGGATTAGAAGGCACGCTCGATCATGCCGGAACTCCGATTCTGCGGGAGCCTGTCGGAAGGTTACCCTCGTAAGTGCAAGCGTGTGCATACTTGTTAACGGCAAAGTCGTTCCACTAGAACCACAGAGAAGATAGTGATGCAAGAAGCTTACTCGGATTTATAGGACTTGGGGGGCAACAGCAACTGAATGCCAAAATAACCGAGGAAATAAGATTGATTGCCGCGGGCGGGCTCGAGGCTGCGTCCGGCCATGAACAGAAAAATCACCGGACGATGGATTTTATACCGACCGCCAAAATCAAGCGTGGGCTGGTTGTCGGACGGATGGAACGTGCCCTGATTATAAAGCTCCATGTCGACTTCGAGTTTGGGAGTGAGATCGTGGCCGATGACGAGGCCCGTGAGCCATCCGTTTGGTCCCTTGTGCACAAACTGATAACCGATTTCGTAGTCCACATCGACGGGGCCAATTTTCTTCGTGAATTCGAAAGGCAGCAGAAACGCCTCGCTCGCCGGCGTGATCCCGCGGCGGACGGCGTCGTTGGGGTTGTTGAGAAAGAGTTGTGGGAATGTCGAGATGTTGAGGCCAGACTCCCCGGCATCGTAGAAACGCCACTTCACGCCGGGATTGGATTGGCCCACGCCATATTCAGTCGAAGACTTGGGATTGTGCACTCGTAACCAGGCATTCTCGTAGGTGAGTTGGATGCGCTCGCCAACTCCGAAGTTGATGTCGACGTCGGGAGTGTGGGTGACGGAGTGATCGCTGTAGAGAAACGGCATGTAGCCAAAATTGATTTCCCAATTAAGATGGCCCGGGGTGCCCGGGTCGTTAGTGTAGTAGGGTGGGCCGCCCTGGGCAAATGCTGACGCCGCCGCGACGAAAAAGGCAGCGAAAAAGAAGAATGCAAGCCTGAGGTTCCGCGACGGGGCTATACAGCTAGGGGCGAAAGGCGTTTGGCGGGCTTTAGAGTTGCCCACCACGCTTATATTTTCTCGTTCCATGTCCATGGGAAAGCTTCGGCTACTGCAGCACCAAAATGAACCGTGCTGCCGCGCACAGATGCCGGTTTTGGGACTCTTGAAATGTCTTATCCTGTGAATCAAGCGTTGCGGTCCTTACACCGCCTTCACGCCGCCGCCCGTCCCCTTGCCGATCTGTGTAAAAGACTGAACAGAAAAGGCTTACCCTTAACGATGAGGCGCCGAAAGCAAGGCTCCAGTCGGGCGACGCAGCTTTCACGCCGTCGCGCGGGGAGCGATGTTTAGGTTATGGCGCAGCCATTTGTTCTTCTTCTCCCGTCCCAATTTGGGTCTGACTAGACTAGCACGGAGTTTCTGAAGTTTTCCTAACAGCCGTGGTTCTCTCCCCTAAGTGCAAGCACACGCTGGTCTTAGGACTGCGGCCGTGGGCGGCGAAAGTTTGGCGAAGTAGGTGCTTAAGCGATAGCCGTGGAAACGCGAAGGCGGAGAACAGAAGACAGCAAAAAATCGGGAGGAAATTGCCGTGATGGATCTTGACCGCATGAAAGTTACACCCCGCGATCAGCAAGTGCTGGATTTGCTGGTTCAAGGTTGCAGCAATAAGGAAATCGCCGGCCAGTTGAGCATCAGCCCGCGCACCGTAAAGCAGCACTTGCGCACGCTTTTTTTGCGCGCCGGAATTCGCGAGGGGCGCAAGCGCGTTCGCCTGGCCACGGCCGCATTTGAGAGAGCGGAGTTGAAGTCATGACGCCGCGCGAGCGTTTAACTCCAAAGGAAATTCAAGTGGCTACGCTCGTTTGGCAGGGCCTCACCAACCGCGAGATCGGCAAGCTCATGGGCACGACCGAGCAGGTCGTCAAGAATCACCTGCGCAGCACTTTCGACAAACTGGGCGTCTGGAGCCGTCTTGAGTTGGCCATGTATGTGGCCAGTCACGGTGGCAAGAATTGGCTCGAGGATGGTGAGCGGCCGGCTTCCGCGCGGGCGCAGGCTGCCGCGAGTTAGCGCCGAAACAGCGCCCCCTTTGCAATTTTTTGCGTGCTGTGCTGGGCGAGAGCACAACTTCTGCAAAAGGTTTGCTCTAAGCCGTTCGGCCTGGTTCAAATGACACGGTAAGCCATTGAAAAAACAACGAGTTGCTTTCTCTGCGGTCGGCCTGCAAATTGCTCGGGTAGGCCCGACCCGAAGAGCGGGCTCGCAAGCAGCTTCGAGCTGGCTCCGCAATCCCCCGGGCGGGGCAAGAAATGGACTACAAAGAAACCTTCTGGATGGCTTGCGACTCGACCGAGCAACTGCGGGCCGAATATGGCCCGTTTCACACTCGCGCCGAAGCCGAGGCCGAAGCCCGCAAGCTGGGATTCGGCTATCTGCTGCGTTACGAACATATCCTCGATGAAAACGAGGAGATCCAGGAAGTTCGCTGCATCTTCCTCGAATTGCCAGGCGCTACCGTGGTACCAGTGGCAGCCGTGGCTGCCATCAGCTTGCATACCCGTTGCGCCACCTGCGGCGAATCCGCGACGCACGACCAACCGTGGCAGGCGGAGGTGTGGGCCGACATCCACGAGTTTGAACACTCCCGCCATCGCGTGCGGCTCTTTGAGCACGCCCGCGGCCAGGGCTTGAAAGAAATCGGCGGCTGGCGCGGCTAGTGTCCACAGCACGGAGTAGCTTCCTCATGCAGCCGCTGATAGTTCGCTGGCTGCCGCTCGATCCACGAACCAGATCAGCTTGCCCTCGGTGGGCCGCACCAGTTTCGAGGGATATTTCTCCTGCGGGGCGTTGCCTTCCAGAACTTCGTGCAGAACTGCCGCCTTGTCCGTTCCACTCACCAGGAAAGCAACACACCGGCCCGCGTTCAGCACCGGCAGTGTCAAAGTAATCCGGCTGGTTTTCAGCTTCTCTACCCAGTTCGCCACCACCAGCCGCGATTTCTCCTGCAACGCCGCGGTTTCCGGGAACAAAGACGCGGTATGTCCGTCCGGTCCCATGCCCAGAAGGATCAGGTCAAAGCGGGGAAATTCGCCGGGCGCCACTTCGAAAAACTTTCGCAAAGTCTGTTCGTAGGCCCCCGCCGCGATGCCAGCATCCGGGTTCTCAGCCGGAATGCGGAAAACATTGGCTGGCGGGATGGCAACCTTCGATAACAGGGTCTCCTGGACCATGCGGTAATTGCTCTCCGGGTCGTCCGGCTTAACGTGGCGTTCGTCGCCGAAGAAAAAAAACATTTGATCCCACGGCAGACTTGCGTTCGCCGCAATCAGCGCGTACAGATTCCTCGGAGTCGATCCGCCCGCGAGCGCAATCGTGAACCGGCCACGCTGTGCGATTGCTCTGGTAGTGGCGCGTATGATTTCGTCGGCGGCCGCCTGAAAGAGATCCTGCGGCGTGGTCAGCCTGCGTAGCTCAAAGGACGCGCTCACAGTGTTCCCACCCCGCCGTCTCTGGATCGCGCCGCAGCACATCGGGCCGCTCCCAGCAGTGCGGCTTTGTCGTTGGTAATGACATGCACCGGGATGCTTTCCAACAGCGGACGCAAGCGGCCTTTACTTAGAAAGGCACGCATGAAGAGCGGCCCCGTGAGCTTGGGGAGAATCTTCGGCGAGATTCCGCCGCCAAGAAAGATTCCGCCCGTGGCCATGGTTTTGAGAGCCAGATTGCCGGCCTCCGCGCCGTAAATCGAGATCCAGAGATCCAGTGCTTGCTCGGCGCGGGGATTGCTGCCGTTCAAGGCAAAGCGGGAAATCGCCGCGGCGCGGTCTTCGCTGGCAAGTTGCGCGGCAAAACCGGCAGGCTCTTCTCCGCAGCCTTTTTGGCTCAGAAATTCATACACATTGACTAGACCCGGTCCGGAGAGGATGCGTTCGTAGCTGACGTGGTCGTAGCGGCTTGCCAGGAAACGCAACAGTTCGATCTGCAGTTCCCCTTGCGGCGCAAAATCCGCATGTCCGCCCTCGCAGGCAAACACTTCATGTTTCCTGCCGTTCCAGAACAATCCCGCTTCTCCCAAGCCGGTTCCCGGCGCAATCACTGCCTGATTGCCAGTCGATGGCGCGACGCGATTCAAAGAAATCAGATCCTGCGGGCTGAGCGCCCCAATGCCCCACGCGTTCGCTTCCAGATCATTGATCAGCAAAGTAGCAGGCAGATGAATCTGTTTCGCCAGTCGCGACTGCTCGATGACCCAGGGAAGGTTCGAGGTCTCGACGCGTCCATTGCGCACCGGCCCCGCAATTCCGAAACAAGCAATCTCAGGACGCGTGGCAGAGTCCTGCAAAAACTTGGAGACAATCTCGCCCAGTTCGCCGTATTCGCGGCTGGGGAAAATGCTCTCGGAGATCAGCCGGAGATGGCCATTCTGCGGCTGAAAGTAAGCCAGTCGAGCGTTGGTCCCCCCAATATCGCCGGCCAGAATCATTTCTCGAAGTTCCTCCAGCGCCGGCCGTCGCGCTCGAGCAGTTCGTCGGCCTCTTTCGGTCCCCACGTGCCCGACGCATAATTCGGAAAGTTCCGCGGCGGCAGTGCCTTCCACAGATCGAGCACTGGATTCACCACGCTCCATCCCGCCTCCACCATGTCCGCCCGTTGAAACAGCGTCTGGTCGCCGATCATGCAATCATGCAGCAGCCGCTCATAGCCGGTGCTGGGCTGCTTTCCGAAGTACTCCTGATATTCGAAATTCATGTCCACCGTTCCCAGGCGCATCACCGGCCCGGGCACCTTGGCCGCGAATTGCAACGAAATGCCTTCCTCCGGCTGGATGTGCAGCACCAACTGGTTCGGCATCAGGTGTCCCACCGAAGTATCGCGGAACAACACGAACGGAGCCTGCCGGAATTGGATCACAATATGCGTGTTGCGCGCCGGCATGCGCTTTCCCGTACGAAGATAGAAAGGAACATCGGCCCAGCGCCAGTTGTCGATGAGCAGCTTCATCGCGACAAATGTTTCGGTGCGCGAATCCGGCGCAACGTCAGGTTCGGACCGGTACGCTGGCACGCGTTGCTCGGCCATGGTTCCTTCCCCATACTGCCCCCGCACCGAGCGGCTCAGAACTTCCTCATCGCTGATGGGCTGGATGGCATGCAGAATCTTGGCCTGCTCGTCGCGCACCGCGTTGGCGTCGAACGAAATCGGAGGCTCCATCGCCGTCAGGCTGATGAGTTGCATGATGTGGTTGGGCACCATGTCGCGCAGCGAGCCCGCGTGCTCGAAATAGCTGCCGCGGCCTTCGACACCCACGGTTTCGGCAACGGAAATCTGTACGTGATCGATGTAACGGCGGTTCCAGATAGGCTCAAAGATTCCGTTGGCGAAGCGAAACGCCATGATGTTCTGCACGGTCTCTTTGCCCAGATAATGGTCAATGCGGTAAATCTGTTTTTCATCGACGAGCTTGAGCAGTTGCAGATTGAGCGCCTTGGCCGACTCCAGGTCGTGACCGAAAGGCTTTTCGATGATCACGCGCCGCCAATGGTCGTTACTTTGCTCCACCAGTCCATTCGCGGCGAGCTTCTCAACGATGGGGCCGAAGTAGCTCGGGGCCGTCGCCATGTAAAAGAAGAAGTTCTGATGCGTGGAGTGATCGCGGTCAATCTGGGCCAGGCGATCTTTGATCTTCGGATAAAGCTGGTCATCATTAAAATTGCCGGCAAAATAATAGAAGCGGCGCGCGAAGTTATCCCACGTTTCCGGGTTGATGCAGTCGCCGCAGTACTCTTTCACATCGTCCCGGATCCTTTTTCGAAAATCTTCGTCCGTCATCTGCGCCCGGGCTACGCCGAGCACGGCGAACTCTTTCGAGAGCAAGTCCCCGCGGGACAGGTTGTACAGCGCGGGAATCAACAGGCGCGCCGTCAGATCGCCAGCGGCGCCGAAAATCACCATCACGCAAGGATCTCCCTGTTTCCCAACGCGAGGTGCGGCTGCTGCGGGCGTTTCCGCCAATTGAGCCATGATCACATCCCAGAATTCTGCGCTAAAACAAGTTTTTGTTACGCGGTCTTCTTGACCGCGCCGGCCTCGATGTGTCCACCGAACTTCTGCCGCATGGCAGAAAGCATCTTCTCCGCAAAAGTATGTTGCTGCCGCGAGCGGAAGCGCACATACAGCGCCGCAGTCAGCACGTCCGCCGGCACAGCCTCCTCCAGAGCAGCCTGAATCGTCCAACGCCCCTCGCCGGAATCCTGCACGTAGCCTTCATATTCGGACAGCGTGGGATTCTCCGCCAGAGCCATGGCCGTAAGATCAAGCAGCCACGAACTCACAACGCTGCCCCGCCGCCAAACCTCGGCAATATCCGGCAGGTTCAGATCGTAACGAATATCCTCCGGCAAATCTTTGCTCGTTGCATTCTTGAAGATATCGAACCCCTCGGCGTAAGCCTGCATGATGCCGTATTCAATTCCGTTATGCACCATCTTCACAAAGTGGCCCGAGCCCGAAGGCCCGCAATGAATGTAGCCGTCTTCCGCAGTGCCGCCGAGTTTTTCCCGGCCGGGCGTGCGTGGAATCTCGCCGCGTCCCGGCGCCAGCGTTTTGAAAATGGGATCGAGCCGCTGCACCGCTTCCTTCGGTCCGCCGATCATCATGCAATAACCGCGTTCCAGGCCCCACACGCCGCCGCTGGTTCCCACATCCACGTAATGAATGCCTTTGCCTTTGAGTTGACCCGCGCGGCGTACGTCGTCTTTGAAATAGGAATTGCCGCCGTCGATGATGGTGTCGCCGGCTTGCATGTACTGCGCGAGTTTCAGCACCGTCTGTTCAGTCGGCGCGCCCGCCGGCACCATCACCCAAGCCGCACGCGGCGGCTTTAGTTTGCCAACCAAATCTTCCAACGACGACGAACCGCCGGCCCCTTCGCCAGCAAGCTGTTTCACCGCCTCCGCACTCAGATCCGAAACCACGAGCTGATGTCCGCCCCGCATCAGTCGGCGCGTCATGTTCGCGCCCATGCGGCCCAGACCTACCATTCCCAATTGCATGTGTTGCTCCTTAACGTGACGACGAAACCCTAGCGTCGAAATCGGATCGCATCAAAACGTGGCGGGGCCCTCACCCGCTTGTCGCTACCAATTACCCCAGCGCCTTTTGCACAGCCGCAGTCAGCGTAACCAGACCCGCATCCACATCGTGCAAATGCACGCGCAGCGCGCGCCGTCCGCGCTCGGCCAGCACCTGGAAGTCGCCCCGCGCCTGCGCCGCTTTGACCACGCCGAAAGTGTACTTCTGCTGCGGCACGGGCAGTTCCAGAGGGTCGTCGCAAGTCACCTGCAGAAAAACTCCGGTATTCGGCCCGCCTTTATATGCCTGCCCAGTCGAATGGAGAAAACGAGGCCCAAAACCTAGGCAGGTCGCCACATGTTTCCTGTCCCGGACCGCGTGTCGAATCGCCTGCAGTTTTCGTTCATGTTCGGCATTCATCTGGATAAATCCCAACACGGCAAAATAATCACCGGCGCCGATACGGCTCAAGTGAGCCTTCAAATATGCAGCCAGAGACATGTCTGCGCCCGCGGCCCGCGCCAGCTCCGCCGCATTCTTTTCGTCGGTGAAAAGTTTGATGCCTTCGTTTTCCACAATAGGTTGTTCCGCGGGCAGGGATCCCGTCTTCTCGTACGCGGACGTTAGATTCCGGGTCGCAACCTTGCTGGCTTCAACGTCAGGTTGGTTGAAAGCGTTGATGCCGATGATGGACCCTGCAACTGCAGTGGCGATCTCCCAACGGAAGAATTCTGCGCCGAGGTCGTAAACGTCGCCCATCGAAATTCTCAGCACCGCATGCCCAGCCTGTTCGAGCGCGGCCACTTTCGCATCCTGCCGCACATCAGTCGCATGCTTGGTATGGATGTACGCAAACACGCGATCGTTGCCGTAAACTTCTGGGCCAGCGAGTTCTTCCCGGTCCACCGGGACGATGCCCTTCCCAACCTTCCCCGTAGACTCGGCCAGCAATTGCTCAAGCCACGCGCCAAGATCGGCGATGTCCGGAGAAGTGATGATGGTGACTTTATCGCGGCCACTCCGCGCTGCTGCGCCGAGAATAATTCCGAGCGCCGCGCCAGGATTTTCTTCGACAGTCGTAGAAGGTCCACAGGCTCGCACCATTTCCTGTGCGCGGTCGAGAAATTTCTTGATGTCTACCCCGATCGCCGCCGCAGGCGCCATGCCGAAGTGTGAAAGTGCGGAGTAGCGGCCGCCAATCGAAGGCCGGCCGAAAAAGATATGCCGGAAACGATCCGCTTCTGCCACCTGCTGCATCTTCGACCCAGGATCGGTGATGGCCATGAAGTGGCTGCCAGCCTTATCCTCGCCCACCGCTTGCTTCGTGCGCTCGAAGAAATATTGTTTGAAAATGTTGGGTTCGAGCGTGGTGCCAGATTTGCTGGAAACAATGAACAGCGTCCGCGCGATGTCCACTTTGTTTTCGAATGCCTTCACCTGGGCCGGGTCGGTGGAATCGAGCACGTGCAGGTCGGGGTATCCGGCAATCTTGCCGAACGTCATGCGCAGAACTTCCGGACACAAGCTCGATCCGCCCATGCCCAGCAGAAGAATGTCCTTGAAACCCGCGCTCCAAACCTCCTTGGCAAGATTCCGCAACTCGACCGGGTGTGCGATCTGTTCCTCGACAATATCCAACCAGCCCAGCCAATTGGCTTCGTCGTCACCCGTCCACAGCGAGGCATCGCGCTGCCAAAGGCGCTGCATCTTGTGGCCGGACTGCCAATCGTCAGTGGCGGTCTTCACTGCCGCAGCAAGACTTTCTGGTAGCGAGGTTTTCAATCGGCTCAAGCGGTCTTTCCTTTGGACTGCGTACTCTTCTCCACTGCAGCCAGCAACTTGTGGAACGCATCCGCAAACAGCTTCACTCCATCATCTGTTAGCTTTGTGGTCACTTCCTGGATTGAGATGCCGGCTCTCGCCAGATTGTCCATCACATTCTGCGAGCCGGCCACGTCCTCAGTAAGGCTGTTCCGCAGCCGTCCATGATCGCGAAACGCATCAATCGTTGCGGGAGGCATGGTGTTCACCGTGTCCGGTCCGATCAGTTCCTCAACATACATAACATCGCGATAAGCGGGATTCTTCGTGCTCGTGCTCGCCCATAGCACGCGCTGTGTCTGCGCTCCCTGGGCCGCCAGTGCTTGCCAACGCGGCCCGCTGAAAATGCGCTGGTAGCGCTGGTAGGTCAGCTTCCCATTGGCAATCGCGACCTTCCCCAGCAAGCTCTTCAGCAGGCCCTGCTGTGGGGCGTTGGCCGTAGTTTTCAGCTTGTCGTTGACCATCGAATCCACCAGGGAGTCAATGCGGCTGATGAAAAAACTGGCTACGCCTGCGCTTTTCTTCAGGTTGCCGCCACGCTTCGTCAGATCCTCAAGCCCGGCGATGTGAGCTTCCGCAACCTGCTCGTAGACTTCCTGCGCGAACAACAAGGTGACATTCACGTTGATTCCTTCGCCAATGGCCTGGCGAATTGCGGGAAGGCCCTCCGCCGTGCCCGGAATCTTGATCATCACGTTCTCGCGATTCACGGCCTTCCACAGGCGGCGGGCTTCGTCGATCGTCTCCTGCGTTTTCCGCGCGAG
The DNA here is from genome assembly GCA_963832755.1 of uncultured Acidobacteriaceae bacterium. Lineage (GTDB taxonomy): Bacteria > Acidobacteriota > Terriglobia > Terriglobales > Acidobacteriaceae > Sulfotelmatobacter. The sequence continues at coordinate 1,467,441 of CAWHVM010000002.1, forward strand.
CAGCGGAGAAACTTCCAGGCTCACATACCCATCCCGGAACTTCGAACTGTCATACACGGGGCGTAGCACATCGGCAGCACCCTGAATGTCGCGAATGGCAATTTGTTCGTACCGTGCGGTCGTGTCGAGATCTTTTCGCGAAGCCAGCGCCGACAGAATATCGTCGTAGAGCGAGCTTTCGGCGATCGCCTTCTCGAAGATGGATGGATTCGAAGTCATGCCTCGAAGGCCATCCTCATCAATCATTCTTTTTAGGCTCCCGCTCGTGATCAAATCGCGCCGGATGTAGTCCAGCCACATCGACTGTCCATAGCTGAGCAATGCTTGCAGACGATTCGTTGCTTTTGAGGTTTCCAGAACTCCAGTAGGCTGCATAATGATTTTCTCCTACGATCATGTGGGACAACCGCCCTCGGCTGTCCGTCGAGCGAAGCTCGACTGGCTACTTTTCTGCCATCGCCTTGCGCGCTTCCGCAACCACCGCATCCGCCGTAAAGCCAAAAAACTTCAACAGATCTTTCAACGGAGCCGAAGCGCCGAACCGGTGCATGCCAATCTTTCTTCCCTTCAATCCAACGTAGCGTTCCCAACCAAAAGTGGCTGCCATCTCCACCGAAACCCGCGCCGTCACCGAAGAGGGAAGCACGCTTTCTCTGTAAGCCGCGTCTTGCTGCTCAAAAATATCCCACGACGGCATGCTCACCACTCGCGCCTGAATGCCTTCCGTCTTCAGCTTCTCATAGGCCTCGATGCACAGCGAAACCTCGCTGCCGGTACCCATGAGAATCACGTCCGGCTTACCCTCACGCGCATCGGCCAGAATGTAGGCTCCCTTCGCCGTGCCTGAAGCCGTCGCATACTTCGTGCGGTCAAAAGTTGGCAACGCCTGCCGCGTAAGAACCAGCGCCACCGGTTGGTTCCGCAATTGGGCAATGATCTTCCACGCTTCGACCACTTCATTCGCATCAGCGGGACGCAGCACAACCAAATTCGGCATCGCACGCAACGACGCCAGTTGCTCAATCGGCTGATGCGTCGGCCCATCTTCTCCCACCCCGATGGAATCGTGCGTGAAAATAAAGATCGACGGGATTTCCATCAGCGCCGAGAGCCGGATGCTGGCTCGCATGTAGTCACTGAAATTAAAGAACGTCGCACCGAACCCGCGGATTCCAGAAACTACAAGCCCGTTCACACTGGCGCCCATCCCATGCTCACGCACGCCGAAGTGCAGATTGCGCCCCCCATACTCGCCCGGCTGAAAATCCCCGGCGCCTTCAAACTTCAGAGTGGTCTTATTCGAGGTAGCCAGATCCGCCGAACCGCCCATCAGCCAGGGAATGTTTTGCGCCAGCACATTCAGCACTTTGCCGGAACTCTCGCGCGTAGCGATTCCCTTCGCGTCCGCCGCGAAGGTCGGCAAGTTCTCGTCCCACCCGTCGGGCAGTTCGCGGCGCTCCATCCGATGCAACCGCTGCGCCAACTCCGGATACTGTTGCGAATACTCCGCGAACATCTTCACCCACCGCGAACGCGCCTCACGTCCACGCTTTCCAATACCCTCGTAAAAGTGTTCGCGCACGCCTTCCGGCACCAGAAACTTGGCATCCTCCGGCCAGCCATAAAACTTCTTCGTCAACCGCACTTCTTCTTCGCCGAGCGGTTCTCCGTGGGCCGCATTCGTGTCCTGCTTGTGTGGCGATCCATAGCCGATGTGGCTATCAACGATAATCAAGGTAGGACGATCCGTTGTCTTCTGGAAAGTTTCAAAAGCCCGCGCCAACATCTCCAGATTGTTGGCGTCGGCGACCCGAGTCACGTTCCAGCCGTAGCCGACAAAGCGCGTGGCCACGTCTTCGCTGAATGACCAATCGGCGGGACCATCCAGAGTGATGCCATTGTGGTCATACATCCAGCACAGATTCGAAAGCTTCAGATGCCCCGCCAGCGATGCGGCCTCACTGCCGACGCCTTCCATCAGGTCGCCGTCTGAACACATGGCGTAGACGTTGTAATTGAAAATTTCGAAACCCGGCCGGTTGAAATTCCCGGCCAGCCACCGGCTCGCAATGGCCATTCCCACACTGTTTCCCACGCCCTGGCCAAGCGGTCCCGTCGTGGTTTCAACCCCGGTCGTGAGGTGCGATTCCGGATGTCCCGGAGTCCGGCTCCCAAGTTGCCGGAAGCGCTTGATTTCTTCAAGGGGAACCGCCAGCGTTTTCAGAACCTCCCCGCTCTCATCAACCTCGCGCACTCCGGTGAGGTAAAGCATGGCGTAAAGCAACATGGAGGCGTGGCCGTTCGACAACACGAACCGATCCCGGTTCAGCCACTTCGGCTCTTCCGGATCGTAGCGGAGAAACTCCTGCCACAAGCAGTACGTCACCGGAGCCAGGCCCATGGGCGCGCCCGGATGTCCGCTGTTGGCCTTTTGTACCGCGTCGATTGCCAAAGTGCGGATCGTGTTAATGCACAAAGTGTCCAACTGCTTGCCGGTCACCACCGCCTGCTCACTGGCTACCATGTGATGCGCGCTCCTTCCCAGGGATAACTCTACCTTCACTCGGGGTATACCACCGCAGCCTTGTTAGAGTTCCCGGGGCAGAAAAGGGTTTCAGTTACGCAATCGAGTGTACCAATTTCTTTCAGACCCATGTCGCACGGATTTGTGAAAAACGGAGAGCCTCGGAAACGGAGGAAAAAGAGGTAAACGGATACTTTCTATTTCAGCAGTTGCAGGTAACTGCTTTCGCTTTTCGAAGCCTTTGTGGTTTCCTGGACATACTTGAGAAACTGGCGGAGATTTTCCTTTTCGACGGGGTCCATTCCAGCGAAGCGAATGCGCATTGCCGAAGCCGGCGCGCTTCGCGTGACCACTCCATTCAAGGCGAGACCTTTCACCCAAATCTTGCCGCTCGCGACCCAAAGTCCGATTTCCACTTTTGAGCCGCCGCTAATGTGCGTCGCGGTTTCCACCTGGCACCCCCCCAGGCTAGTATTGGAAAGGTTGCCCCAGATGGGAGCATCCGAGTCATTCACCCGCAACTCAACTGCCACAAAACACCTGATCCTGGGGTGCCGGCGTCGATCTTGCCCCCAGTTCGGACTGAAGAGATCGGGCTCAAACGGCGGCGCGGCCGAAGACGGCAGCGGTTGCGGCGCAGGCTCGGTCGCTGCCTTAGGTGATCTTGCCACGGCTGAAGATCCGCCCCCGGCCTCTTTCTTAAACTGGCGCATAGCCGCCAGAAGAGCTTCCTCCCGGCTCTCCGGTGGGGCATCGCGATAGGTCTGCAACAGTTTTCCCAGGTTCCGCGCCAGGTCCGGATCGGCCAGTAGCCCCGTCCAGTCCATCCCCACTGCTGCCTTAGGCTTGGAGTCACTCATTGAGGTGTCGATTCTTCTCCAGTTTCGTGCGAACGAGTCCCGGTTTTAGGTTGAACCCGCGGTCACGTATCCACAAGATGACCGAAGTCATCTCCAAACTATTTCTCAGAGCCCGAGGCTGCGGGTTCAGCGAGAGGTTTCAATCGATCGGCTCCAGCCCATGGAAGTAACTATTCAATGCAGCTTGCTGATCGCTGGTGAGCGACAGGAATTCAAAGCCGTAGTGGTATCCCCGGCGGTAGCGAACCACTGCTCTTACTTCCCACCGAAGCGCCGATCCCGGCAGTGAAAAGCTGAAGCCGGCCACGTCCCCAACGTTCAGTTCCGCCGCCAGCAAGATCCCGATTCCGGCTTCGGAGAGATCGCGGCAATGACCCTCAAGCTTCTGGTATTGATTCTCCAGTAAACAGCTCACGGTGACCCGGAAATCGGCACGGTATCTCGGATGCCGCCTCCCGCGGCGGTCAATCGGTTGTTGTTTAGCGGGTTTGGGGGTCGAGGCGGACATGAGCAGCGGATGTCTAGCGATGTAGGCGCCGCTTTCGATTGCGCTCAACGAGGCACGCAAGTTGAACAACCTCAGTGGCTTCTTCGAGTGATCTCCCTGTACTCTATCGGCAGGCGCTGCGGGTGAAAAGTGTCGAAAGTAATTGCTCCATTCCCTGTTGGTGCATCCCACTGCAACCAACTGGAAACTGCCAGGGTTTGGGTTTTTGCATCGAGAGTCGTCTTAAGCGAATCAATTACAAGACGTTATGCCATGAAAGAGAAAGGCCGTCCCAGAAGACTTTCTTTATAATGGGACTTTTTCACAACAGGAAATGCCCCGTTCCTTGCCTCATCTAATCCGCTGCTTTCTTGCCTTCGCGCTGATGCTTCTGTTCTCGGTTGCCAGCGTCGTGGCTCAGAATTCCGCACCTACGCCTTCCATTTCTCTGCCCGGATCGCAAAGTCCCTTTACCGGCAGCGAGCCCCAAGGCAATGCCAATCCAGAAGTCTTGCAGTTGAGCTTGCAGGAGGCTATCGACCGCGGACTCCGCAACAACCTCGGCTTGCTACTCTCCGGTGATCAGACCACGATGGCGCGCGGTGAGCGATGGAAGGAACTCAGCAACCTCCTGCCCGACCTCTCAGCCCGAATCCAAGAGGATGTCCAGACCCAGAGCCTCACTGCCCTTGGCTTCAAAGGCAACCTTTTTCCGTTCCCGCTTCCCCGCGTGATCGGCCCGTTCAACTATTTCGACGCGCGCGCTTCGGTCACTCAGTCTCTCTTCAACTTCAAAGACCTAGAGAAGGAACGCGCAGCTTCCGAGAGCCTCAAATCTGCGCAATACACTTTCAAAGACGCGCGCGAGTTGGTTGTGCTTGCGGTAGGCAACGCCTACTTAGTGTCGATTGCCGCAGCTGCTCGCATCGAAACCTCCGACGCTCAGGTGAAAAACGCACAGGCGTTATACGACAAAGCCGTCGACCAGCAAAAGGCAGGGCTGAGTCCGGCGATCGACACCTTGCGCTCTCACGTCGAACTGCAAACCCGCCAGCAGCAGCTCATCGCCGCCCGCAACGACTTTGCCAAACAGAAACTGTCGTTGGCCCGAGTCATCGGCTTGCCTCCGGGGCAAGAGTTTGTCCTTACCGAGAAAGCCCCGTACCAGGCGCTCACCCCGCTGCCCATTGACACTTACCTGCAGCGCGCCTATGCCTCACGCGCTGATTATCAGGCCGCCCAGGCGCAAGTCAGGGCAGCGGAACTCTCGCGCCGCGCCGCAACTGCCGGACACTATCCTTCTTTCGACCTAACTGCGAACTACGGTGACGTCGGAACAACCCCGGGCCAGTCCAATGGAACCTGGCAGGTGAATGGAGGCCTGAACATCCCCATCTTTGCCGGAGGAAAAACCCACAGCGACGTCCTCGAAGCCGAGGCCCAGTTGAAGCAAGCGCGTTCTCAATTGGCCGATCTCCGCGGCCGCATCGATTATGAAGTTCGCGCTTCATTGCTCGACTTGAGTTCTGCCGCCGAGCAAGTCGAAGTCGCACGCAGTTCTGTCGAGTTGGCCGAGCAGACACTTTCGCAATCGGAGGACCGTTTCACGGCTGGCGTGACCGACAACCTGGAAGTGGTTCAGGCCCAGGAGTCCGTTGCCAGCGCCCATGAGAGTTACATTGAGAGTCTCTACGCGCATAACCTGGCCAAGATCGAATTAGCGCGCTCCATCGGCGACGCCGAACAGGGAGTCAACCGATATTTGAAAGGCCAACACTAAACCAAATTTATGGAACCGACGACACAAACCCCGCCTGAAGCTCCACCAGATTCCGAAAGCCGCACCAAACCCTTGCCTTCCACCGAACGGGACTTCCATACTCGTCCCTCGCGCACTGAAAGCTCCGGCTTCCGCATCGCCGTCGTCATCGGCGTGGTAGTGCTGCTGGTGGTCGGCATTTTCGTCTTCCGCTACGTCACCAGTTACGAATCTACTGACGATGCCCAGGTCGATGGCCACCTCAATTCCATCAGCGCCAGAATTTCAGGACACGTCGCGAAGCTGAACGTACTCGACAACCAATACGTGGAAGCGGGTACGGTGTTGGTGGAAATCGACCCAGCCGACTACCAGGTAGCGTACGACCGCGCCAAAGCCGATTTCGAAGATGCGCAGGCCACCGCCGCCGCTGCCGGCGTAAATGTTCCCATCACTTCGGTCAGCACCACCACTCAAGTATCAGCCACCGAGGCCGATGTGGCCAACGCTCGCGCCGGAATCGCCGCCGCCAAGAAACAGTTTGATGCCGCCAAAGCTCAGCTCGCCCAGGCTGAAGCGAACAACGTCAAAGCACAGAACGACCTGGGCCGCTATAAGCAACTTGTCGATAAGCAGGAGATCTCGCTGCAGCAATACGATCAGGCCGTGGCCGCCGCCAAAGCCGGTGCCGCTGCCGTCGATGCTGCTCGCGCTACCGCCGATGCTGCCCAGTCGCAGGTGGCTCAAGCCCAGGACAGACTGTTGCTGGCCGAAGCTAACTGGCGCAACGCCCAGACCGCGCCCAGGCAAATGCAGGTCATCCGTTCCCGCGCGGCGTCGGCTCTGGCACAAGCCCAGCAAAAGAAAGCAGCCCTCGATCAAGCCGAACTGAATCTGCAATACACCAAAGTGATCGCTCCAGTTGCAGGCGTAGTCAGCGACCGCACCGTCGAAGTCGGCCAGAACGTTTCCCCCGGCCAGGAAATGATGAAGATCATTCCCCTTAATGATGTCTGGATCACCGCCAACTACAAAGAGACCCAGCTTCGTTATATGAAAATAGGCCAGCCCGTCGACATCGAAGTCGACGCCAACGGAAAGACCTATAAAGGCAAGGTCGATTCCATCGCCGGAGCCAGCGGCGCCCGTTTCAGCCTGTTGCCTCCCGAAAATGCGACGGGTAACTATGTAAAGGTCGTGCAGCGCGTTCCCGTAAAAATTGTCCTCGATCCTGGAGAAAACAAGGATCACTATCTGCGTCCTGGAATGTCGGTCGATCCCAAGGTCTGGATCAGGCGATGAGCGCGGCTGCAACCACGTTTGATAGCGCCGACGCCTGGCGTCCCGCCGTAAATCCATGGATCATCGCCATCACAGTTACCCTGGCAACTTTCATGGAAGTGCTCGACACCTCCATCGCCAACGTCGCGCTCCCTCATATCGCCGGCGGCCTCTCTGCCGGGCAGGATGAGAGCACCTGGGTCCTCACTTCCTATCTCGTTTCCAACGCCATCGTGCTTCCGCTCAGCGGCTGGCTCTCATCCATCGTCGGCCGCAAGAACTTCTACATGGGATGCGTTGCCCTGTTCACCGTCAGTTCCTTCCTATGCGGGCTCGCTCCAAACCTCGCCACGCTGATCGTTTGCCGCGTGCTGCAAGGCGCCGGTGGAGGCGGCCTCCAGCCCAGCGAGCAAGCCATCCTCGCCGACACGTTTCCTCCCGCGAAGCGCGGCATGGCGTTTGCGGTGTACGGCATCGCAGTCGTCAGCGCTCCCGCCATCGGTCCAACTCTCGGTGGCTGGATCACTGACAACTTCACCTGGCGCTGGATCTTCTTCATCAATATTCCCGTCGGCATCATTTCGCTGCTGCTGACTTCGCGGCTCATTCAAGATCCGCCCTATCTCAAGCGCCGCAAGCTCAGCGAAACCAGAATCGATTACATCGGCCTCGGCTTCGTAGCCCTCGGCCTGGGAACCCTGCAGGTTGTTCTCGACAAGGGCCAGCGCGATGATTGGTTCGAATCGCATTTCATCCTGATCCTCTCCATCATCGCTGCGGTCTCGTTGATCTTCGTGATTTTCTGGGAGTGGTATCACAAAGACCCCATCATCGATCTGCACCTGTTTCGCGACCGCACCTTTGCCGTCTCCAATTCGTTGATGTTCATGTTGGGCTTCGCCCTGCTCGGCAGTACTTTGTTACTGCCGCTATTCATGCAGACGCTGCTCGGCTACACCGCCGAGCGATCGGGCCTGGCGCTGATGCCCGGCGGATTCACCATCATGCTCTTGCTGCCCCTCGTGGGCTTCCTGCTCTCGCGCTACAGTCCGCGCTGGCTGCTGGTCTTCGGCTTGGTCGTGCTTTCCCTGTCGCTGTTCCACATGTCCGGTTTTGATCTCGACATAGATTTCCGCACTACGGCTATGGCTCGTGTGTTTCAAGCCGCGGGGATGGCGTTCCTGTTCGTCCCCATCAACACGGCCGCTTATGCCTTTCTGCCGCGCGACAAAAACAATGCCGCATCGGGCCTGATGAACCTCGCCCGCAATATCGGCGGCAGCGTCGGCATTTCCCTCGTCACTACCATGCTCGATCGTCGCACGCAGGTTCACATCAACGACTTGTCCCACAATCTAAGCGCCTCCAACCCAGCCTTCCAGACCATGCTTCAGGGCGCGACCCAAGCCATGCGCGCACATGGCGCAAACGCGGCATTTGCTACCCAGCAAGCCTATGCCCTGATTCAAGCCACCATTCAGCGGCAGGCCACCATGCTGGCCTATCTCGACGACTTCCGCCTCCTTGGCATTTCCATCCTGGTGATGACTCCGCTTGTCTTCCTCATGAAAAAAGGCAGACCCGGCGGCGGAATCGCGGTACACTAATTCGCGGTAAAATAGGGATAGACATGTTTCGTCTCGTAACCATTGAGCGGGAGTACGGCTGCGGCGGCGGCGCCATTGCCGCCGAACTGGCACGCCGTCTGGGCTGGAAGCTCTGGGACCAGCTTCTTACCGAAGAGATTGCCCGCGTCGCCAAGGTTGATCCCTCCGCGGTTTCGCGCTGCGAAGAGCGCATGGATAGCAGCTTCTACCGTCTGGCAAAAACTTTCTGGCGCGGCACTTCCGAGCGCAGTTCTCCTCTCGGCAATCAGGTCTTCGACTCCGACCGCATGGTCTTGCTGATGGAGCAGATCACGGCGCGGATCGCTCAAGAAGGGAATGCGGTGGTGGTCGGCCGCGGCGCACCTTACTTTCTGCGCGAGCAACCCGATGCTTTTCACGTCTTCCTCTATGCTCCGCGAGCCGAAAAGCTGCGCCGCCTGCTGCAGGACGAGTGCACGAAATCGGAAGCCGAAGATCTGGTCGACACCGTCGACCGCGAGCGCATCGCCTTCGTAAAGCACTACTTCGACGCCGACTGGCCCACGCGCTCGCTCTACCACCTGATGATCAATACGGCGGTAGGGAACGAAGCCGTCATCCAGACGATCATCAACACCATGCATCTGGTCGAAGGCAGTCCAAAGGCCACCGACTACGAGCAGCCCAAAGTTCCCAGTTCCATCTAGGTCGCGTGCCGTCGTCCCGGCCGGACCGGTGCCGGACAGCAATCCTCCGCACAAACATTCGGCCGAGGCCCGAGCGATCCCACCGCCCGCCGTTCCGCTCCCGGATTCATCCGCTCCAGAATCAGCTGACGAATCATGCCAATAAATTTCGGATGCACGCCCATTGTTTTCGCCCGCGTCATCGGCAACGCCAGCGCATCGCACAGTTGCCGCGCTTCCACATCCAGGTCGTACAACACTTCCATGTGATCGGAGACGAAGCTGATCGGCGCCAGCACCACCGCCGATGCCAGATTCTCCGCCTTCACGCGGCGAAGGTAATCGAGAATGTCCGGCTCCAGCCAGGGCTGCCCCGGCGCGCCGCTGCGGCTCTGGTAGACCAGCGCATCGCTCTTATGAACCTCGTCCGCATGAACATCGCCGGCATGCGCGTCGTTTCGGTAACCCAGCGCTTCCGAAACCAGCCGCCGCACTTCTTCCAGCTGCTTCACATAATCACAAGTGTTCGCCATGGAAAGCGGAATGCTGTGCGCGAGATACACGATCTGCGCATTTTGCCGCGCGCTCGCGGGAACGGCCTGCACCGCATCCCGCACTCGCTCCACCGTCGCCTCGATGTACGCTGGATGGTTGAAGAATGGACGCAGCTTGTCCACTTGCGGCGCGCCTGGGTCAGACTGACAAAGACCATCCTGAGAAAGCCCAACTTCACTTTGTGCCCGCGCGATGTCCTCGCGATATTGCCGGCAGCCTGAATACGAACTGTACGCCGAAGTCACGAATGCCAACGCCCGCCGAATGCCATCCTGCTGCATCTTTCGTAGAGTCTCAGGCAGGAATGGATGCCAGTTGCGGTTTCCCCAATAGATCGGCAGCTTCGGCCCGTGCTGCTCCAACTCGGCTTGCAGCGCGGCGATCAGCTCGCGGGTTTGCTGGTTGATCGGGCTCTTGCCTTCGAAGTGATAGTAGTGCTCGGCCACAATGACCATGCGTTCGCGTGGAATGTTGCGCCCGCGCAGCACGTTCTCGAGGAAGGGAATCACCTCTTCCTTCGATTCCGGCCCACCGAAAGAAACAACCAAAAGTGCGTCGTATTTCATGTCGAGATTAGCTGCCGAGGGCTGCCGAGACTGAAAATCAGTCGCCATGTACGATTGCCGCGGAAGCTGTCGAGGCCACGCTCTTGGTCACAGATAGCGGCCGATCCAACGCAATATCCATCTCGGTGAAGCGCGGCAGTACTACATCGCGGCCGTGGCGCGACACCATGAATATCCCAGAGACGCAGCTCGACACGATGCGAGCCACACCCGCCGTGGAAGCGTCGGTCGCGGTCGATACGATGGCTTCGATGATCAACTGCGTGGTGTCATCCGCTTCTTTGGCAAGGCCGGCGGTCACGCCGATGTTGATTGCCATCCACGCCTTGCCCGGACGCTCGCCTCGAAGCTGGCCCTCGGAGTCAATCTTGGTGTGCGACCTCCGGTCCAATTCCGCTCCGGCAAGCGATGCAGCGATGGGGATGAGGTTCCCACCGGGCAGCGTCAATCCCGTGAACGTTAGCGATAGCGATCCCGCACGGCTGCCCCAGCGCGGCGGAGTCTTCTTCACCACTTTGCCTTCAATCAGCGTTCCCGCCGGCAACACGACGCGCGAATTCAACAGCACGGGCTCAATCAAGCGCGCCTTCACCAGGTCGCCGGGGTTGCTCTTCGATGCGCTAACATCTCCCAGCAAAAGGATCTTGCATGCTGTACCAACCGGAAGAGTTTCCAGCTGCGACAAGTCCGGGGAAGCTGTGCCCTCGTCACTCATTGAGGGCATTTTCACGTCTTCTATCTCAACGGCCTCCAGCACCATCATCGGCGCAGCCAGCTTGTCAGGTCCATATAGCCCGCCGGATTTGCTTACTTCAACCTCACCCGCTTGATCGGCTGGCTGCCCCGGTTTCTTTTTCTTAGCTTGGGCATGTACGTCGCGCCTCCGGCTGATGGAGATTAGCGAAACTTGCAGCGCAGTATCACCGCTCGCTGCAGCCACGGTCGCTGTCTTGAAGACCGGATAGTTCACATGCCGAGGCGTGAAAGCCTTCACCACCCACGGCCAGTGATCGTCCGGAGTTCTTTTTCTTTTTTCCATGTGATCGACTGCCAAGCGCACATGACTGCCGGCAGGGAACAATTCTCGATCCGAAGAATAAACGTCGCGCGCGAGGTTGCCCTCAACCACGTCTCCCGGCTTCAACTTGGAAAGCTTCAACCGGCGCTCGAGTTGCACCTTGACGTAGAGGCTCGAACTCGCGGATGCCGCGCCGGGCGCGGCCCCTGCCGGTTGATCTGCAGCGCGGGCCGTCCCCGATCCCCCAAAAGCCCAAGCCACCAGCAGCGCGCCGCTGATGACTTTCGACAAACTGCCACGTCTCATGATCTGCTCCTGTTTTGCCGCAAGCCTCTTGGGGGTGGGGTCAATGCGCGCCTGCTGTGATTACATCATGATACATAGAAACGCACAGAAGGAACTAATGCCGGTCACAGTTGCGGCTCGCGGCCATTGCGGGGAAACGAGGCGTCAGGGGGGCAGTCACGCGAATCGCGCCCCGGCTCCATGTTACGCTCTTGCCCAGACTATGGAGACGCTGAGTTGATCAGCCGGGTCTTTAAAGCCTTTCAATACCGCGATTTTCGCCTGATGTGGTTCGGCGCCTGCACCTCCAGCATCGGCACTTGGATGCAAATCGTCGCCCAGGGCTGGCTCATCTACCGGCTCAGCCATTCCGCGCGCCTGCTGGCATTGGATCAGGTTTTGGGCGGGCTGCCGATTTTTCTTTTTTCCCTGTTCACCGGCGTCATTGCCGATCGCGTGGAGCGAAGGAAAATTCTGCTGGGCTCCCAATATGTGCAGATGTTCAGCGCCGGCGTCCTCACAGTACTGGTGGCCACCGGAGTGGTGCATGTGTGGCATATCCTCTGCCTGTCATTTCTGTCGGGCTGTGCGCAATCCTTTGGAGCGCCGGCGTACTCGGCCCTGATCCCGACGCTGGTGGAGCGCGAGGACATGCCCAACGCGATCGCACTGAATTCGATCCAGTTCAACGTTGCAGTCATGGTCGGGCCGGCGCTCGCCGGCCAAACTCTGGCGAAGCTGGGAGAGAAATGGTGCTTCGGCCTAAACGCGGTTTCCTTCCTGGCTCCGATCATTTCTCTATCCATCATCAGCGCCCGCTTTCTGCCCGCGAAGACCTCGGAGTCAATGTTCACCAGCCTGAAACAGGGAATCCAGTTCGCGCGCAAGCAGGTCTCCATGGAGGCCCTAATCGTGCTGGCTTTCTGTATGACAGGCTTGGGCATGCCCATGCGCACCTACATTCCCGTATTCGTGAAGGACATTTTTCATCGCGGCCCGGAAACCTATGGCAATTTGCTCGCGCTCATGGGTCTGGGCTCGATCATCGGCTCGCTGGCTATCGCCGGTGCGGGCAACATGCGCAAGAAAGGACTCGTTGCGCTAGGATCGCTCATCTGCCTGGGCGCGGGGATTTCTGCCTTCGCTCTTTCGAAATCATTGCCGGCGAGCGGCGCTTTCCTGGTGGTGGTGGGCGCCTCTATGATGGCGGTCTTCGCCACGGTGAATTCGCTGGTGCAGTTGATCACCACCAACGAAATGCGCGGGCGCGTGATGAGCGTCTATAACTTCGCCTTCCGCGGCGGCATGCCCATGGGGAATCTGTTGACGGGATGGCTCGTCCCTATTTTCACCGCGCCCGTGGTGCTGGGTGTGAATGGGTTCGTACTTATTTTGTTGGCTCTTTATTTCTTGTTCGTACAACGCCGTCTGGCCGCGCTGTGAAACAACCTCATTTGAATGCAAACGGGTAAGCTGCCGAACCCAGAGTGGCAACGCCGTGGACCGCGAAGAAAGAAAAATGGTGCACCCGCGTGATAACCGTGATGTCTTGAGAAGGTTCGCAGAAGAGTTGCAAATTTCTGCATCTTGACTTTGTCGATCCGCGCCGTAATAATGCGGCACGCGAAGCGTTAGAATCTCCGGCTGTCGCGGGTTTTGACCCGATCGCTTCGTATCGACATTTCCCACCAGTTTTGCCGTCTGAGTTGTCAAAGCGCAGTTGGTACCGTTTTTCCTGTGAGTTGTTGTGGCTGTCTGAACCCAAAGGAGCGCCTTGCGTCTATGAAGAGCTACCGTCTATTTTCCCTCTTGTTGCTGTTGGCTGTAATATTTCTGCCCATATTGAGCAACGCCCAGGGAACTGTTTCCTATTGGGTGAACCCCGCCACCGGTTCCGACTCCAATTCTGGCTCTCAGTCAGCCCCATTTCAGCACATCGCCTACGCCTGGTCGGTGGCGCAAGCCAACAATCTGAATAACCAGGCCACGATCGTCAATCTCGACGCGGGCACCTACCGGGAGTCCGTCACCATGAACGCTCAGAACGGCGCCACCAGCGCTGTTGTCACTTTTCAACCGGCTTCGGGCGCCAGCGGCCAGGTCATCTGGAGCGGCGGTACGCTTTACACCGGCTGGTCGGTCTACTCGGGCAATAGCAGCATCTACACCCATGCCTGGACTAACGACTATCCCGTATGCGCTCAGGTAAGCGGCTGCACCACCTATCTGCAAGAGGAAATCATGCTGCACCAGGAGATGGTGACGGTAAATGGCAGTGTGCTGACCCAGGTATTGTCCTTGACCCAGATGCTGTATCCGGGAACGTTTTACGTAGACAACACTACCTCCACTATTTACGTATGGCCGCCTTCCGGCACCAATATGGCCACTGCGACGGTGGACATTCCCAGCGAGTCGTCGCTGCTCACGATCAACAATGTCTCCGATCTGGCATTCGACGGCATCATCTTTCACTACGCCAACTCCTGCCGCTCCAGCGCGGCGGTCACTGTCAATGCCGGCAGTTCCATCACATTCGACTCCGACACCTTCCAATGGAACAACGGCCAGGGCATCGCCATCAACAACCCAGCGACCAACGTCACAGTAGAAAACAGCACCTCCAATTTCAACGGCGATAGCGGCTTCCAGAGTTCCCAGACCGTCGGCCTCCAGTGGACCAACAACATTGCCAAAGACAACAACTGGCGCGGCGCACAGGCCGGCTATTACGCCTGCAATGTGGCCGGCCAGCACGTCTGGATGGCGCACGGCGACACCATGACCAACGACAATATTTCCTGGAATGAAGCTTATGGCGTTCACTGGGACACCGACAACCGGAACGATACCGTTACCGGATTAATCTCAACCAACAATCTGCTGAGCGGAGTTTTTATCGAGAAGAATGAGGGGCCGATCGACCTATCAGGCAGCTATGTTTGCAACCAAACTTCAAGTCTCTCTGCGGCCGGGTTCAGCCTCCGCAACTCGGGATACGACAGCAACTTCAACGCCGTGGATCCGGGAGTCTCTCTCACCGGCAGTTCCGTCTACAACAACGCCTCATCCGAGATCATCGTAGGCGGCCAGGCGGGAGGAATTCAGGTCACCGACTGGCAGACAGGCAAGACCTACAACCTCATCACGGGCAATTACACCAATACCGGCAACATCATCGAGGGTGTGGGCAGCACGGAAGAAGTGTTTAACGATGTTTCCCTGGGCGGCTCCGACTGGATCGATTTCCAAACCACTCTGATTTCAAATAATAACGACTGGTGGAATTACAGCAACACCACCACACCCTTCGCCCTCCCGATCCCGATCACTGGCACCTTGGCCGACTTTGCCACCTGGCAGGCGGATACCTTGCAGGATCTGATCGGCTCGACGTTTAGCGCTCCTTCTGGGAACCCGTTCTCTGCCTGCGACGCGGTCACCGCGCCAGCCAGCGACTATTGGGTTACGGTCGATAACAACTCCGTCACCGCCGGCCCCACTGGCGCCGCTGTGTACAACCTCAGCTTTACTTCGCTGGGGGGATTTACCGGAACCATCAACCTCTCGCTCGATGGCATTACTGAGGTTGCGGGACTCTCCGCCACCCTCAGTCAGAATCCCATCACCGGGGGTTCTGGAACATCGGTTCTCACCGTCACCTCGACCATCGGTACTACTCCTGCGGGCAGCTACAACATTACCGTCATCGCCAATAGCGGCAACCTCACCCGCACTGTCACGGTGCGGATCGTAGTCCCCGGGGCATCGTTGTTGTTCTCCACCTTGAACCTGAACTTTCCCAACCAGCAAGTGAACACCACCAGCGCACCTCTCACCGTTACCATCACCAACAAAGGCACGAAGTCGGTGACCTTCACCAGCTACACGATGAGTCTCACCCAGTTCGCAATTTCCAAAAACACCTGTCCGGCATCGGGCAAGCCCCTGGGAGCCGGCAAGAGCTGCACCATTTCCGTGACGTTCACACCCTCTGGAGCCGGAACCTATAACGGCACGCTCACCGTGGTGGATGGCGACGTCGATAGTCCTCAAGTGGTGAACCTTACCGGCACGGGCACCACCGCACCCACAGTGGTGCTCTCTACTTACAATCTGGCCTTTGGCTCCGTCCTGAAGAATAGTTCCAGCACCATGTCGTTCACGCTGACCAACACCGGCGCGGTCAACTTGAACATCACCAGCGTCACCATCACCGGAACTGGCGCATCCATGTATACCCAGAACAATAACTGCGGCTCCACGGTGCTTCCGAACGGGGTCTGCACCTTCAACGTGACCTTTACCCCTACCGCTACCAGTCTGGAAACTGCCACCTTAACCATTTTCGACAACACCACTGCCGGAGACCAAATCGTCGCGCTCTCCGGAACCGGGGCCTTGCCCACCGTCAGCTTCACCCCAAACATCCTGGCGTTCGGCAATGTCGAGGTGGGGTCTAGCAGCTCGCTGAGCGATACCGTCAAGAACTCGGGCAAGGTGCCGCTGACCATCACGAAGATTGCGCTCACCGGCAGCAACACGCAGTACTACACCGAGTCTGACAATTGCCCGCGCAGCCCCAGCACCCTGGCCGCGGGAGCTACCTGCGTTGCCACGGTCGTCTTTAAACCCACGACCAGCGGCGCGCTGAATTCAACCCTCACGCTCACCGACAACGTGTCTGCCGGTTCCAGCACCCTGAGCCTCACCGGCACGGGCAAGTATCCAACCGTCAGCTTCACTCCCAACGTTCTAGCCTTCGGCAACGTGCTGGTTGGTTCCAGCAGCTCGCTGAGCGATACCGTCAAGAACACGGGATTGGTGCCGTTGACCATCACCAAGATCGCGCTCACCGGCAGCAACACCCAGTACTACACTGAGTCCGATAATTGCCCGCGCAGTCCCAACACTCTGGCCGCCGGAGCCACCTGCGTTGCCACCGTCGTCTTTAAACCCACCATCAGCGGCGCGCTGAATTCAACCCTCACCCTCACCGACAATACCTCTACCGGCTCCAGCAACCTGAGCCTCACCGGCATGGGCAAATATCCCCTCGTAAGCTTTACTCCGACTCCCCTGGCCTTCGGCAGCGTGGCGCTGGGCACCAGCGTTCCCCTCACCGATACCGTCAAGAACACCGGCGTGGTGCCGTTGACCATCACCAAAATCGCGCTCACCGGCAACAACACCCAGTACTACACTGAGACGGACACGTGCCCGCGCAGCCCCAGCACTCTGGCCGCAGGAGCAAGCTGCGTTGCCACCGTCACCTTCACTCCCACGATCAGCGGAGCCCTGAATTCAACTCTGACCATCACCGACAACACCTCAACCGGCTCCAGTACCTTGAGCCTAACCGGAAGCGGCCAGTAAGCGGGATTCGGCCAACCGCCGAGGGTCTGAGAGTAGAAGAGTGATTGAGGAAAAAGGAGAAAAATGGTGCGCCCGGAGAGATTCGAACTCCCGACCTATTGCTCCGGAGGCAATCGCTCTATCCATCTGAGCTACGGGCGCCCACCGATGAGTTCAGTTTACATGGGAGGGTTGAGACGCATCAACGTGGATATTGTCTGAAACTTGGCTTTAGGATGGCGACTCAACGAGAGGATCGCGCAGCGTTCGCGCAACGGCGGCACGGGTTCGCCCGCAGGTGCGCGAACTATCTTCTGCGACGTCTGAACTCTAACCTTTTACCAGCGGCCTCGTCCGCCTCCGCCACCGCCGCGCCCGCCACGGTCTCCGCCGCGATCGCCTCCTCGGCCTCCACGGTCGCGTCCGCCGCCTCCGGCGTGCTCGGTTTTCGGGCGCGCCTCGTTTACGTTGAGCGTCCGGCCGCCAGCCTGGCTGCCATTTAACGCGGTGATGGCCTTTTCTCCGTCTTCGTTGCTGGCCATTTCCACGAAGCCGAACCCACGCGAGCGTCCCGTATCGCGGTCGGTCATGATGCTGACCCGGTCCACTTGCCCGAAGGGCTCGAACATCTGCCGCAGTTCGTCTTCCGATGTGTTAAAGCTCAAGTTCCCGACGAAAATATTCTTCACGCCTCTGCCTCTGCATTGAGCTGTCGAAGTGCAAGCTCGATGCGGCAGGACTGGCAGGTCGGGGGCACCTTCCTGGAAATCGAGACCGGAGCTGGCGAACAGTCGAATGCGGCACGAAGTATAGCAGGTTTGTCAAATCCAGCATGTTAAATCGGGTGAGTTCAATCGAAAGGCAGGCCGAACCGCTAGCATCCGTCCACCTGCCAGTATCCTTCGCGGTGATATCCCACTTGCAGCAGCCGGTTCTTGGGGTCGTGCCGCTTGCCGCAGCCCGGGCAGATCAGATAACGGCTCCAAGCTGTCCCTTGACGGTCGTAGGTTTCCGCAACCGCGAAAGTCGTGCCGCAGCTGCAGGGGACCAGAAATACTCGCAGCTGTTCTCGCTCTGAATCGGTCATGGGGCGAACCGAGGGAAGTATACAATCTCTCCGTATGTGCTTGGATGTAATCGTGAAAATTGCTCAAATCGTTTCTTATCTCGTGGCCGCCTTCGCAGCATGCTGGGCTGTGAAGGTGTACAGGGATAATGCCAGGCGGGAGCGAGCACGATGGGCCGATTCCCTGTTTTCGCGGTTCTTTGTTGCGCCCGATTACAAGAAAGTACGGGACTTGCTGGACTGCGGACCCGACGATCCGAAGGTCGCGGAGTTGGTAAAGAAGGACAGTGCGGACTGGACCGACTATCTAAATTTCTTCGAATTCGTGCAATATCTGCTGGCGTCGAAGCAACTTTTCAAAGAAGATGTAGATGCTTTGTTTGGCTACTACGTGGGCTGCCTGAAGAAGCATCCCGCGGTCGTTACTTATATCAAAGATAAAGGGAAGTCTTTCGAATACCTTAAGAAGGGGCTACTCGGTGAGTAGAGGCGGAGAATACCTTTTCGTTTACGGGACACTGCTGCCTGATAAGGCGCCAGCCGAGATCGCGCCTATAGTGCGCCGCTTCAGAATGGTGGGCGACGGTTCCGTACGAGGTCGCTTGTACGATCTTGGCGAATATCCAGGAGTCGTTCTGGATGAGACGGGCCAGGAAATTCCTGGGAAGATATTTCGCCTTCCTGAAGAACCCGAGGTCCTGAAACGGCTTGACAAATACGAAGAATTCGATACAACTCAGCCCGAAGGCAGCCTTTTCGTGCGGAAGCAATGCCCGGTAACTCGAAAGAACGGGAGCAAGAAGCTGATTTGTTGGGTGTACGTTTTCAATCCGCACGCCGCATCCGCATCGACCCTTAGGCCCGGCGATTTCTCCAAATCCCGTACGGGAAGAACTCGCTAACTTAGAGGCCTTCTTCTACCGTCGCCATCGCGCTCCTCTTGCGCTTGTTGGATTGCAGAACTTTCTTTCGCAGCCGCAGCGATTTCGGAGTGATCTCGACATATTCGTCATCGGCGATGAATTCAATCGCTTGCTCCAGATTCAACTGCCGGAAAGGCACCAGGCGGATGGCCTCGTCGGCCGTTGAAGCCCGCATATTGGTAAGCTTCTTTTCCCGTACCGCGTTCACGTCGAGGTCGTCATCTTTCGCGTTCTCGCCGATGAGCATTCCTTCATACAGATCAACGCCCGGACCCACGAACAGCTCTCCACGCTCTTGCAGGCCCCACAGCGCATAGGCCGTTGAAACGCCGTCGCGGTCGGCGATCAACGCTCCGGTAAGCCGGTGCGGGATTTCCCCTTGCCACTCGGTGTATCCATCGAACAGAGAATTCATGACGATGGTGCCGCGCGTGTCGGTGAGCAACTGGCTGCGCAGGCCGATCAGGCCGCGGCTGGGTACGCGGAACTCAATGCGCACCCGCCCGTAGCCGTGGTTGTGCATGTTGGTAACTTCAGCTTTGCGCGATCCCAACTGCTCCATGACCACGCCCACGAATCCTTCCGGCACATCGACCGTGAGATGCTCCACCGGCTCCATCAGCTTGCCGTCAATGCGCTTGGTAACAATCTCGGGCTTGCCTACCATGAGTTCATAACCTTCGCGACGCATCATCTCTATGGTGATGGAAAGTTGCAATTCGCCGCGGCCCAGCACTTTGAAAGAATCGGTCGTGCCCATCTCTTCCACGCGCAGCGAAACATTGGTGAGCAGTTCCTTCTCCAGTCGCTCCCGCAAGTTTCGCGACGTGACGTAGGTCCCTTCGCGTCCCGCGAACGGCGAAGTGTTCACTGTGAAGGTCATCGCGATGGTGGGCTCGTCGATCACGATGGGCGGCAGCGGCGCGGGATTCTCCACGTCTGTAATAGTTTCGCCGATCGTTATTCCTTCCACGCCGGCTACGGCGACGATATCGCCCAACACCGTTTCCGTGATGTCTGTGCGCTTCAGCCCTGAGAAAGAAAACAGTTTGGTGATCTTGGTCTTGTGCATCGATCCGTCGAGCTTCGCGATCACCACATCTTCGCCTGTGTACATCGTCCCGTTGAACACGCGCGCGATCGCCAGACGCCCGAGATAATCGCTGTAATCGAGGTTCGCCACCAGAATCTGCAGCGGCCCGGCCGGGTCGCCCTGCGGCAGCGGAATCGTTTTCAGGATCGCGTCGAACAACGGCCTCAGATTCTCGCCGCCGCCTGCGATATCGGTTGTGGCCGTGCCTGCCTTCGCGTTCGTGTACAGCACTGGAAAGTCGAGCTGATCTTCTTTCGCGTCAAGATCGATAAACAAATCGTAGATTTCGTTCAGCACTTCCTGCGGGCGCGCATCCGGCCGGTCGATCTTATTTATAACCACAATGGGCGGCAGCTTCGCCTCGAGAGCCTTGGTCAGCACGTAGCGCGTCTGTGGCAGCGGGCCTTCGCTCGCATCTACCAGCAGCATTACTCCGTCCACCATCTTCAGCGCCCGCTCAACCTCGCCGCCAAAGTCGCTGTGGCCGGGCGTATCCACAATGTTGATCTTCACCTCGTGATAGAAGATGGCCGTGTTCTTTGCCAGGATGGTGATGCCGCGCTCGCGCTCCAGTTCGTTCGAATCCATTACGCGCTCGACATGATGTTCGTTGGAGCGAAATGTCCCGCTTTGTTGCAGCATGGCGTCGACCAGCGTGGTCTTGCCGTGGTCCACGTGCGCGATGATAGCGATATTGCGAATACTCAAACTCAAAGTATGGGTTGTCCTTTATTCACGGATCGGATTGATGGCGCAATGCAGCATTCGTCCGCTGCGTTGCCCATCTATAACTTTACTATGTGCGGAGGTTTCTCAGGAGATTAGATCGCTCTTACGAGGTGGCCGTGGCTGCAGTGGAAAACAGGAAACAGACAACCGTCAGCCCGCCACGGCTTTTTCTTCCGGTGCGGGCTTTCCCGCCAGCCGCGCTTCCACTTCCTTCACGGCGCGCTGCGCCGCAAGGATTGCCTTATTGGTGGTCGATTCCGGACCCTCGGAGTCCGTGTTGGCGAAGAAGGTGCGATCCATGGGATGCCGCGCCAGTGGCTGCACTTGCGTATAAAGCCCGGGCGTCGACATATACAAAGGATGGCCGCGCCGGTAAATGTGCACTTCGACCGGATCGACGTTCATCGCCGGCATCAGCTTCTGGAAGTCGGTGAGAACGTTGGCGGCAATCTTGCGCGCGCCAATTTCGTTCAACAGGTAGCCGCGATCTTCTTCCTTCATCGGCGTGTAGCAAGTAATAATGTTGAACTTCTGCCGGTAGGCCGGCTGTTTTTGAATGACCCAGTCGGCGACGATGAAATCGGTAAAAGTATTGCCGGGGCACCAGGTGTCGTAGCCGTGGTTGAACACCGGCTTGTCGAAAATCAGATTCACCACGGGATACGGAGCATAGCGGATCTGATGCATGGCGTCGTCCTGTTTTTCCGGCAGGCCCTCAACGATGCGCCGCGTAATGAATTTGGGCGTAGCCATGATGACGGCCTTGGCCGCAACCGTTTTCAACTCGCCGCCCAGCATATAGGTCACCTGCACTTCTTCTTTTTCGGAGACAACAGCAACCGTGGTTGCGCCCGTGTGCATGCGGTCTTTGTATTTCGGCTGCAGAATCTCGGCCAGCTTTTTCGTAATCGCGCCCAGGCCTCCAGGCCAGGTGTAACGATCGTCGGCGCGGCTCTCTTCGTCCATGTCTTGCAGCGTGAGAATGGCGAGGCCTGCGGCCGTATCCTCACTGGTCGCGCCCCAGTTTGAAGGCCCGAAATTATCCCACCACTGTTTGAGTTCTGCTGGATAGCCCTGCAGGAAATCGGAGAACTTCTTGCCGAAAAGTTCCTCTCCGCGCTTCTCCACGTCGATCGCGAGCATTTCTTTTTTGAACTTCTTGAAGCTTTCTCGAACCGGCGCAGAGTACGGCAGCTTGTCGAGACCGTCGCCCCAGGTGTCGAGAACCAGCTCTCCCCGAATGATGCTGGCGTCTGAACTGTTAACGGGGAGCGGATTGAGGCCGATTTCTTTGGCGAACTGGTAGGAGTATTCGTCCTTCGTTAGAAACGCCGAGCCGGTGGCGTAGGTGCTGCCCTCGTATTCCATCTCGTAGGCATTCCCGCCCCAGTGCGGTTCCTTTTCGAGCAAAAGGAAATCGCGATGCTGCAAACGATACGCCGCCGCCAATCCGCTTACGCCGCCGCCGACGATTACAATGTCATGCCGCGCCGAGGCTGGAGGCCGCGTGAAAAAGCTGCTGCCTTTGTCGCGGACTTGATGGCAGATTCGGTTGTCCTCGCCCTCCACGTCCGCGCCGCTATTCTTCTTCGAGTCGCCGGTCTCCGCCGTCACCAGCGAGAGGTCGATTGGACAACCAGCAGTTACAGCTCCCGCAACCACAAACTTGATGAAGTCTCTACGATTCGCGCTCATATTACATCTCCTTCCACGGCCACGGCGATTTCTGGGCCAGCCTCTGCTCCGCTTTCGCCGCGTATACGCAAGCGGTACCAGAACACAATCGCGATCAGCGAAAACACAAAGATGATGGTCGACACCGCGTTGATCTCCGGTGTAATGCCGCGCCGCAGCCGTCCCCAGATTTCGAGTGGCAGCGTGTTGTCGCGCCCGATCAGGAAAAAGCTGACCGCGATCTCGTCCATCGAAAGCGTAAAGATGAGCAGCGCCGCGCCGATTATCGGCAGCTTCAGATTAGGCACGGTGATGCGCCAGAATGTTTGCCAGTAATTCGCGCCGAGATCGAGCGAGGCTTCTTCCTGCGCGCGGTCGAGTTTTTGAAGGCCCGCGAATACTTCGGTTGTCGCCACGGAGATCAAGGCCGTCCCATGTCCCAGAACAATGGTTATCAAACTGAGCTTTGTTCCCGCCACATTAAACAGCATGAGCAGCGAAAGCCCTGTAATAATGCCCGGCAGAATTAACGGCAAGAGCACCAATCGCCGGAACAGCGCCTTCCCCGGAAACTGCGCTCGCTCGAGCGCCAGAGCCGCCGGCACTCCGAATGTCAGCGAAATTACCATCGCCGCCAGCGCCACCTGCAGGCTGTTAAGCACCGAATCCCAGATTGGCCCGTCGGCAAACAACGTGCGATACCAGTCGAGCGTCAGATGATGCGGCGGAAATCCGCCTACGCCTTCGCCATTGAACGAATAAAGAATAAGGACCGCGATCGGCAAATAGAGAAACGCGAACACGGCGAGAGCATGGAAGAGCAACCCGCGCGAGCCCGAATCGAATTTGGCATCGCTCACGAGAAGTTCCATTTCTTTTCCAGCCGCTCAGAGAAAAACAGTAGGCTCACCACCAGCAGCAGCATGCAGAAAGAAATCGCCGCGCCCAGCGGCCAGTTGTAAGCTGCGCCAAACAAGCTCACCACAATGTTCGAAATCATGATGCCGCTCGGCCCGCCCAGCAGCAGCGGCGCAAGAAAATCGCCGAGGCTCAGCACGAACGCAAATGTCGCCCCCGCCACTACTCCCGGAATCGACAGCGGAAAGATCACTTTCCAGAATGTCTGCCCCGGAGTTGCTCCGAGATCGTGCGACGCTTCCACCAGATTGCGCGGAATGTGCTCCAGCGCCGCATAAATCGGCAGAAACGCAAATGGCGTATAGATGTGGGTCAGCGTCAACACTACGGCAAACGGACTGTAAAGCAGAAACTCCAGCGGATGCTTGGTCAGGTGCACATACTGCAGCAGAGTATTCAGCACGCCGTCCGAGCCGAGAATCGTCTTCCACGCGTATGCCCGCACCAGGTAGCTGACCCACAGCGGAATGATCACCAACTGGTACAGCAAATCTTTTTTCTTCCCTGCATAGAAAGACAGGAAGTATGCCAGGGGATAGCCCAGCACTAAAGAGAAGATGGTCACGCGTGCTGCGATCCACATCGAGCGCAGCAGGGTCTGCCAGTAAACGTCAACCCGAAGCAGTTCGCCGTAGTTGGCGAGATTCCACGAATGCACGATAGTCTGCGACAACGACACTGACCAGAAGCTGTAGCAGAACATCAGGACATACGGGATCAGCAGAAATACTGTTACCCAGATCAGTGGAGGCAACGTCACCGCCGCTTTGTAAGCTCGCGAGAACATCAGATTCTTTCCGGAGACTCGCGCACCAGAACTGCATCAGCAGGAGCGAACTCCAGTTCGACATCGTCCAGGGTTCCGCCGCTGCCTGGAGTTCGTACCACCAGCACCAACCCGTCGCCGCACTCCGCGCGAATCAACTCCGTTGCGCCGTGAAATGCCTGCTGGCGGACTTTTCCGCGAACACGCACCACGCCTACTCCTGCCGGATTCCCTGCGGCAAGCCGGACGTTCTCCGGCCGCAAAGAGAACAGAGCAGGCCCATCCGGAAGCGCTTCCGACCACATCAAAAGACCGCAGCGCACTACGCCTGCCCGCACCTCACCCTTCAGCAGATTGGTGTGTCCAATAAACTGTGCCGCATATGCGGTTGCGGGGTGGCCATAAATCTCGCGAGGTGTCGCTACCTGCTCAAGTTCGCCCGACCGCAACAACGCGATGCGGTCTGACATCACCATCGCCTCTTCCTGATCGTGGGTCACAAAAATAAATGAGATGCCAACTTCGCGCTGTAACGATTTCAATTCCACCTGCATTTGCCGCCGCAAGTTCGCATCCAGTGCCGACAGCGGTTCATCGAGCAGCAGCAATCGAGGACGGTTCACCAGCGCCCGCGCCAGCGCGACCCGCTGCTGTTGCCCGCCACTGATTTTCGATGGCTTCGACTTCGCGTACGCCGACATCTTTACTTTGCCGAGAGCTTCCTCCACGCGCGACGAAACTTCCGCCTCGGGCCGCTTTGCCACGCGTAGCCCGTAAGCCACGTTTTGCTCTACGGTGAGATGGGGAAAAAGCGCATAGCTCTGGAACACGGTGTTGACGCGGCGGCGGTAGGGAGGCTGGCGATCCAGCCGTTCCTCACCCATCCACACCTCGCCTGCGCTTGCAGTCTCGAAGCCAGCGATGATGCGCAGCAGCGTCGTCTTACCCGATCCGCTCTCGCCCAGGATCGTGAGAAATTCTCCCTCCGCCACATCCAGAGAAATATCCCGCAACACTACGTTCTTGCCGAAGTGCTTGGCCACATTGCGAATGCTAAGTAATGTGGCGCGACCCACGCTATCCTCAGCGGCCTTCATCGCGATTTGCGAAGTGGTCATCGATCCCAAACGTCCCCAACCGTTACTCAATAAAGCCGAAGCCCAAAGCACGACATCCGAAGCCCGCCCTACTGCGCCGCCTTCACTTCATTCCAGATCTCGTTGTACTTGGCGCGCCGCGGCACGTTCTGCCAGAAATAAAGCCGCTTCTGGTAGTTGTCGACATCATCCAGATGCAAGCTCTTCACTTCTTCCGGCGTCATGAGTTGCGCTGCTTGCGGATTTGCCGGGGTGTATCCGGTCACGTCCGTTACCTTTTTCTGCGTCTGCGCCTCGATCATGTACTCGAGAAATTCGTAGGCCAGGTCTTTATTCTCGCTGCCCGCCGTGATCATCAGGTGGTCGATCCAGCCGGTCGTGTTTTCCTTCGGGATGGTTTCGCCCACCGGAAAGTTGATCTTGCGCAGTTGATTCGTCATCAGAGGCCAGCCCATGGCTACCACGATTTCGTGGTTCTGAAACAGATTCGTCAACTCGCCGCCAGTCGACCACATCTTGCGGATGTTCGGTTTCAATTCCAGCAGCTTCTTCTTCACTGCGTCGAGCTGCTCATCGGTCAAGTTGTAAAGCTGTGATGGATCGGGTTTGTCATACCCCAGAACCTGCGCGGCCATGTAGACGGTCGAAAGATCGTCCCACACCGAAACCTTCCCCTTGTATTTCGGATCCCATAAAATATTCCAGCTATCGGGGGGCTGCGCGAAAACCGTAGTGTCGTAAATCATCGGATCGGGCCCCCACATGAACGGAACCCCATAGACCTGGCCCTTCACCCGCACCAGCGGCAGGGAAGTGAGCTGTGGAGACAGTTGCCCATAACTCGGAATCTTCGTCAAATCCAGCGGGGCTGCCAGGTCCCCTATCGCAATCGACGTGGCCACATCGCTCGAAGGCGAGATCACGTCATAGTTGCCGGCGCTGCCGCCGCGCAGCTTGGCCACAAGTTCGTCGCTCGACCCCATGTACGACGCCGATATTTTGCAGTGATGCTGTTCCTCAAAAGCCTTGACGAACGAAGGATCGGCGTAACCCTCCCACACCAGCAGGCTCAGTGTCGGAGTCTTCTTCGAGCACGATCCGGTGAAAACCGTCACCGCCAGAAGGAACAGCAGCATCGATTGTCGCGTATTCATCGTGCCTCCTTTACGCACCTGCCTAGAACGTCGGCGGCGTGTTCACCCACAACACCCAGGTTTCCGCCTGCCCGGGATTTTTCCAGTAATGCGGGGTCGCACTCTCAAAATAAAAGCTGTCTCCGGCCTTCAGCCGATATTCTTCTTTCTCCAGCGTGATCGCCAACTCTCCACGCAACACGTAGAGAAATTCCTCGCCCTCATGCGTGTAAGAGTCGCCGCTGCCGGCTCTCGGCGCGACTCGAAACAGATGCGGCTCCATCACCGTGTTGCCCCAGGCCAGCAACTCCATGTGTACGCCGGGTCCGGCTTCCAGCACTTTTCTCTGTTCCGGACGCACCTGCCGGCCGCTGGCGCCGGTCGCGTCGAAAAAATCCAGAATGTTGGTCTTATAAAATCGCGCCAGCTTGCGCAGCGTTCCCACCGACCCACTCATTTGCGAGCGCTCCAGCGCGCTCAAAAATCCCACAGAGATGCCCACCGCGCGCGCCACCTGGGCCAGCGACAGCCGCCGCTTCGCGCGCAGTTTACGCAAATGCGAGCCAATCGCTCCTGCATTTCCGCCCACGGCCGGCCTCACCCGCCCTTCCCGGCGCAGCAGTTCGACAATCGCCGCCGCATTCAGTCCTCGCGCCTTGCGCAGAAACCGCACCCGCTTCAGCAATTTCACGTCGTCGGGTGCATACAGCCGGTATTTGCTCTCGGTGCGCCGCGGCCGCGTCAGCCCCAGGCTCTCCCACGACCGGATCACCGACGGCGACACGCCCACCCGCCGCGCCACGTCTCCAATCTTCAAGTAGGGTTTAGCGCTGGATGCTCTCATCCTTCACCGGCCCAGCCAACCAGAGTTTTCGGTAGTGGCGTAGTTTGATTGTCATCCTGAGCAAGCGTTCTTTGCGCAGTGAAGGATCCGGGCAAGCCGCGCGACGGGTCGCGTTCTTTGCGACCCATCAATCGCGCGCTTGGCTCGCTTCCTCATCAAACCGCACCAGCGCCGAGTTTTCTATCGAGGCAACGCGTTTTTTCTTCTTGACAGCGCGCGTACCCCTTCTCTAACCTTGCGGGATTATAGCAAGGTTGTAGCCGGACACAAGCTGTCGTTTTCAAAGAAAACTAAACCGAAGATGCTGGAGGTTCCATGCCGTCACTGCGAGCCCACTGGAACAGGATGTGTCTGGAAACGGTTTGCCTAATCCTCGCGCTCTTTCTTCTCGTCCCCACATGGCTGCACGCCCAAGGCGCCAACGGCCGCATCCTTGGCCGCGTCGCCGATCCTACCGGCGCCGTCCTGCCAGGTGCGAAGGTCACTCTGCTCAACGAGGCGACCGGCATCAGCCGCGACGCTAAGACCAATGACAGCGGCGACTACTCGTTTATCGAAGTTGCTCCCGGCACCTACACCGTCCAGTTTGAGTTGACCGGATTTAAGAAGAATGTTCAGAAGGGCGTCATCGTCGACCTCAATCAGGTCGTGACTCTCAACTCCATCCTGCAAATCGGCGCATCGCAGGAGACCGTCGAGGTCACCTCGGAAGCTCCTCAGATCGACACCACCAGTACGCAGCTTGGCGCAGTTATCAACGACCGCTCGGTAAATGAGCTGCCCCTGAACACCCGCGATACCTATCAGTTCCTTCAACTTCAGCCCGGCGTGCAGGCCCAACTGGGATCGAGTGGCAGCTTGTTCGCCGGCACGGATGATGCTGGTTCCGTGTCGGTCAATGGTGGTCGCACCCGCGCCAACAACTTCAGCGTCAACGGCGGCGATGCCAACGATCAGTTCGTGAACACCCCCACGATCCAACCCGTTCCCGACGCGGTCGAAGAGTTTCGCGTCATCACCAATACTTTCGACGCAGAGTACGGACGCAACTCCGGCTCCGTAGTGAACGTAATTACGAAGTCTGGAAGCAACACCTTCCATGGAAATGTCTACGAGTATTTCCGCAACACCGTTCTGGATGCGCGCGGCTACCCCGCACCCGCCGTACCGCAACTTAACCAGAATCAGTTCGGCGTCACGTTCGGCGGTCCCATCAAGAAGGATCGCACCTTCTTTTTCCTCTCCTATGAGGCGCGCCGGATCCGTGACGGCGTGGTCGGGCAACTAGTGAGCGTGCCCACCGGTCAGCCAGCATCGGCGGGCGGGGCCGCAACGGGAGAATTTGGTGGGGACTTCTCATCAGTAGCGGCCAATGGAGGATTCGCGGGCGGCATCTCTCCGACGGACGCGCTGGTGTATCAAGTCTTGAATCAACGCTCGGTGAATGGAGTTACATGCCAGAGCCAGATCCAAGCGCTCGGCGGTATGCCAGCGGCACCGGGAGCTTCATGGGCGTCAATTTTCCCCACGGGCGTCATTCCAGTGCAGTGTCAAGATCCCGTGGCCGCCAACATGCTACAGCTTTACGTCCCCCCGGCTAACAGCGGCTCCAGCGACTATCAAGCCATCCCCGTGGGGACCAACAACGCCGATCAGTTTACCGCCCGCTTCGATCACCGCATCAATGACCATCAGAACTTCACGGCTTATTACTACTTCAACGATGGCCGTGAACTCGATCCCTACAATAATTTCGAGCAGGCGGGCGCCACCGTTCCAGGTTTTGGAAACTACTACAATCTCCGCAACCAGCAGTACAACTTCAGTCATACGTGGACCATCAACAACGCCCTAGTGAACGAAGCGCGTTTCACCTACATGCGCGAGGGCCAGCTAGGATACCTGAAGCCCCAATCCACCAATCCCGTTACGTCCTCCTGTAGCGGATCGGCCGTCCAATTCTGCTTTACCGGACTCTCGGATTCGACCTACATCCAGAATTCGTTCGGCAGCTCCCCCCGGCTGGGCATTACACCGGGGCTGCCCTCAAGCCTCACGGGAGTGCCTTACGTCGACATTTCCGGTGGCGCTGAGTTCGGCAACAATTGGGAGGGGTTCCTGCCCCAGGTCGGAAATAGTTTTCAGTGGTCTGACGGCTTGACTTGGGTGAAAGGCAACCACACCTTCAAGTTCGGCATCGATGTCCGCCGCGCCCGCTTCGATCAGTACTATTACTTCGACCTCAATGGCGATTACACATTCGACAACACCGGTCCCAATTCGATTGTTCCCGGCGACGGCGACAATTACGCTGAGTTCCTGCTCGGGCTCACGGACATTTACCTTCAGGGCTCTGGTCAGCGCGAGGATGTTCGTAGCTTTGCCGTCTATCCTTTCGTTCAGGACAGTTGGAAGGTAAAGCCCAACCTCACTCTGAATTATGGCCTGCGCTGGGAGTACGGTCCCCCCCCGGTCGACATCAGCGGTCACGTGGAAACCTTCCGGCCTGGAGAGAATTCCACGGTCTACCCCTGCGGGATCAACCCTGGCGGCAACACGGGGAGCCTGTCCTACTGGCAGGGCGTATTTTCAGCCGCCGGCTTGTCGGGTCCCATCACTTGTCAAACTACCGGAGCGGAGCCAACGGGGCTGGTGGTTCCGGGTGATCCGGGTGTTCCCGCCGCATTGACCTCAACCTATTACAAGTCTTTTGCTCCGCGCTTTGGCATTGCCTACAGCCCCAACTTCACGAGTGGTCCTTTGGGTACGCTGTTCGGCAGCAACGGCAAGACGAGCATTCGCGCCGGCTGGGGCCTTTTCTACAATCCGATTGAAGAGCTGGTAATGGCCCAGTTCGGCGCCGAGCCTCCGTTCGGCGGCAGTACATCGCTCTCCGATACTTTTTTCAACACACCGTTCGTGGCTCAGGGTGACTACACAAATCCTAACCCTTTCGGCGGAATCATCACGCCCACGAAGGGCGCATCTACTGATTTGTCCTTGTTCCGTCCAATTCTTCTCTACGGCGAATTCCAACCCCACCTGCGATCGCAATACACTACGCAATACAACCTCACCATCCAGCGCGAGTTGAGCAACAGCTTGATGTTCCAGATCGGCTACGTCGGGTCGCAGGGCCACCGCTTGCTGGCTTCTCACGATATCGATTACTCCACTCCCCAGACGTGCCTGGATATTCAGAGCGTGTACGCCGAGAACCCATCTGCACCCTACGTGCAATCTTTCGGCCTACCGGCGAATTGCGGACCAACCTTGGAGGACACACAATACATCATTTCGCCAAGTGCGGTTGCGCCTCCGGGCGGCTTCCACGTTCCTTATGGCCCGAATGGCCCAACCGTCATCCCAGCCGGCACACCGATCAGCTCGGTTGCCCCGAATGGCCTTACCTTGGTTGGCCTGCGTCCTTATTCCTCACCCAACTGTAATCCCTACACGGGCACCAGTTGCCCCGTGGATGGTATTCCCGTCTTCACCGAGATTTTCGCCGAAGACACCATCGCCAACTCTAACTACAACGCGCTGGAGATGATGCTGCAAAAACGCTTCTCCCGCGGATTGCAGTTTCAGGCTGCCTACACCTTCAGCAAGTCGATTGACGATGGTTCCACGTTCGAGGAAACACTCGACCCGTTCAACTACCGTGCCAGCCGGGCTCTTTCGTTGTTCAATTCCGCACAGCGCTTCGTGGTCAGCTATGACTGGGAATTGCCCATCGCCAAGCGCCAGGGCTTTGCCGGCAAAGTGCTCAACGATTGGGAAGTTTCCGGCATTACGCAATTCCAAAGCGGATTCCCCATTCGCCTGAATACCGAGGACGACGCCGAGTTGATCAACAGCCTGTTCTTCCTTGGCACCGAGGCGCCAAGTTTAGTGGCGCCATTCCAGAAGCTGGATCCAAGAAAGACTTACACCTCGCTTGGGCTTACCACGCCCGGGTACTGGTTTAACCCCAGTGATTTTCAGGATCCGCCGCTCGGCCAGTTCAACAACGGCACGCAACGCACAATCTGCTGCGGCCCAGGGCTTACAGACTGGGACTTCTCAGTGCATAAGAAGATCGTCCTCAGCGAAACCAAGTATGTGCAGTTCCGGGCGGAGATTTTCAACGTCTTCAACCACACGAATTACTCGAACCCAGACGGCGGCTTTTCGGACGGTCCGACGGAATTCGGCAGGATCACGTCGGCGGGAGATCCACGGCTGGTGCAATTTGCTTTGAAATTCTTTTTCTAGCCTGAAGGCTTAAACTAAGAACAGCACCCGGAACGGCCCGCCGTTCCGGCATTCTAATGGCCCGCAGCTCTACTAAGAAACCGCCGGCCTGAGCCATCCCGGAGACCTTGATGTATCCCGATCTGCAAAAAGAGCTTGCAACATTTGAGCGTCGCACGCCCAAATCTGCCGAAGCGCACAAGAAAAACCTCAAACGCATTCCGCTCGGCGTAGCCAGCAACTATCGCCATTACGATCCCTGGCCCATCTTCGTGAAAGAAGCCAGCGGCAGCAAGTTCCGCGACTTAGACGGCAACGAGTACATCGACCACAACCTGACCTTCGGCGCGCTTATGGCCGGGCATTGCCATCCTGCCGTCATGAAGGCCGTCGAAAAACGCCTCTCCACCGGCACCATGTTCGGCATGCCGCACGACATGGAATGGGAACTCGCGGAAAAAATCTGCAACCGCTTTCCCATCGAGATGTGCCGTTTCGGCAACAGCGGCACCGAAGCCACCATGCATGCCATCCGCCTGGCCCGCGCCGCCACCGGGCGCGACAAGATCATAAAATTCGAAGGCGCCTACCACGGCCTGCACGATTCCGCGCTGGTCAGCGTAAAGCCGCATGCGCCTGACTTCGGAGATGTGGATAATCCCTTGTCAGTCACCGGTGGACTCGGCGTGCCGAAATCTGCCATCGCCAACGTCAAGGTTGCCACCTTCAACGACATGGCGACGGTCGAGCGCCGCTTCAAAGAAAATCCCGGCGAAATCGCCGCGATTATTCTCGAACCCATTCTCATGAACGTCGGCCTCTGCTTGCCCCAGCCCGGCTTCCTGCAGGATCTTCGCGACATCGCCACAAAGAACGACGCGCTCCTGATCTTCGACGAAGTAAAAACCGGCGCGAAACTCGGCTGGAGCGGCGCCAGCGAATACTTCAACGTTCACCCAGACATGATCTGCCTCGCCAAGTCGATTGGCGGAGGCTTCCCGTTAGCCGCGTTCGGCGCCAGCAAATCGGTGATGGACCTGATCTCGCAACACAAGGTCTTCCACGGCGGCACCTACAACACTAATCCGGTTTCGATGGCTGCCGGCCTCGCCACGTTCCGCGAAGTCCTCACGCGCGCGAACTACGCGCACGTCGACAAGTTAGGCAAGAAACTCGCCGACGGATATCGCAAGACCATCGCGAAGGTCGGCCTGCAAGCCTACATCGCGCAAGCCGGAGCCAACGGTGCGCTGATGTTGTATCCCAAAGAAATTCACAATTACCGCGACTGGCTCGCGATCGATATCGATCTCTGGCGTCACTACTGGTTCGGCATGGTCAACCGCGGCGTAATGCCGCAACCGTACTGGTGGGACGAGCAATGGACGATTTCCGTCCAGCACACGGATGCGGATATCGACAAGCATCTATCTGCTTTCGATGACATAGCGGCAAGTTTGGCGAAAGCGCAGCAGGAGCACATCGGCCACCCAGCCCTGGCCGCGCACTAGATTTGTAAATGTAGGGCGGGCGCCCTCGCCCGCCCTGCATGCAGCGCCAAGATGTTTTGTAGGCAAAAAGAAACCTTGTCATTCCGAACCGGGCGAAGGCCCGGTGAGGAACCTGCTGTTTTGGTTTTGCTTTGTCCACCACCGCCCAACCCGCCCAGCCTCATCTCATCCGCGCCCTCGGACGCCGCGATCTAGTCCTCCTCTTCGTAGTCGCCGTCTTCAACCTCAACGTAGTCCCCTCCATCGCCGCCAACGGCGGCGTCACCATCTGGCTCTGGATCATCTCCCTGATCCTGTTTTTCTGGCCGCAAGGCATCGCTGTCATCGAACTCGCCCACCGCTATCCCGGCGAAGGCGGCGTCTATCTCTGGGCCAAGGAAGTCTTCGGCGACTTCCACGGATTCCTCTCCGGCTGGTGTTACTGGACCAACAACATGCTCTACGTGCCCACGGTAATGCTGTACTTCGTCGGCGTCTCCGTCTTTATCCTGGGTCCAAGCCACGCCGCTCTCGCCGATAAAAAGATTTTCGCGCTCACTGCCTCGCTCGCGCTGCTTGCCTTGCTCACCGTTCTCAACATCGTCGGCCTCGGCGTCGGCAAATGGATCAACAACTTCGGCGCTATCGGGACTTTCATCGCCGCCGCAGTCCTGATTGGCCTTGGCGTAGTGATCTGGTCGCGCTTCGGCACGACGATAACTGCCGCCGATTTCAAAATCCCGACCAATCCCCGCTTCGTGATGAATTCTTTCGGCGTAATCTGCTTCGGCCTGGTCGGCCTCGAACTAGCCTCCGTCATGGGGGACGAAATCCAAGATCCCCGCCGCACGCTTCCCGGCGCAGTCGCCTGGGGCGGAGTCCTTTCCGGCGCCCTCTACGTCGGCGCCACGCTCACACTTCTCATCGCCGTCGGCAAGAGTGTAAACGTGCTGCAGGGAATCGTTCAGGCCGTCAGCCAGATGGCCGGGCGCGTCGACCTGGCATGGATCACGGCGCCGTTCGCGCTCATGCTCAGCCTCTCTATCGCGGGCATCGGCTCCGCCTGGATGGGCGGCTCCGCCCGCATTCCCTTCGTTGCCGGCCTCGATTCCTACATGCCCTCGTGGCTCGGTAAGATTCACCCGCGCTACGCTACGCCCTACGCGGCATTGATCGTTCAGGGCATTGTCTCCGCCGTACTCGTGATCTTGAACTTTGCCGGCGCCGGCGTGCAGGAAACGTTTCAGAAACTGCTTTCGCTGGCTGTAGTGCTGCAACTTGTCCCCTTCGTCTACATGTTTGGCGCGCTCGTGAAATTCGCGCTGACCGAATCTGTTCCGCGCGGCCAGTACAGCCGGACAACGATGTTCCTTGCCGGCACGAGCGGCCTGTTTACGACGATCCTCGGTATCGCGCTCGTCTTTTTCCCGGCCCAGCAGATCACTTCACTATTTTGGTACGAGGTCTGGATGGTCCTCGGGACTCTCTTGTTCGGCATTCTCGCGCCCGCGTTCTTCTTCTTCGTCTACGGCCGCCGCAAAGCCCTACAACCAGAGATCGGGAAGGGCACGACTTTAGTCGTGCCGTTGGCTGATAAACCTTGATTTTGGGTGGAGCAGCGCTTCAGCGCTGCGGTATAGGTCGCAAAATCGATAGCGGCTTTAGCCGCTGAGGTAACCAGGAGGTCGACCAAAATGCCCGGCGGAATCACAACCGACGTGAAAACCTACCAGATGTATATCAACGGCGAATGGGTCGCGAGCAAATCCGCGAAGACATTTCCGGTCTACGATCCTTCCACAGAGGAAGTAATCGCCCAGGTTCCCGACGCCGGCGCCGACGACGTGAACCGCGCCGTAGCTGCAGCCAAGAGCGCATTCGAAGAGGGCCCGTGGGCAACGACAACTGCACAGGAGCGTGGCCGAGTCCTCTTCCGCCTCTCAGAAAAAATCCGCTCCAACCTTTCCGCGCTCGCCGAACTCGAATGCCGCAACACCGGCAAGCCCATCGTCGAAGCCGAATTCGACATCAACGATGCCGCCACCTGCTTCGAATACTACGGCGGCCTCGCCACAAAAGTCGTCGGCTATGTGAACCCGGTTCCCGACAACGCAATGTCCCTCTCGCTCAAAGAACCAGTAGGCGTCGCCGGACAAATCATCCCGTGGAACTATCCGCTTCTCATGGCTGCGTGGAAGCTTGCGCCCGCCATCGCCGCAGGCTGCACCTGCGTTCTAAAACCCGCCGAGCAAACGCCGCTCACCGCCCTCGAGTTTGCAAAGTATTTCTCCGACTGCGGTCTGCCTCCAGGCGTGGTCAACATCGTCACCGGCTTCGGAGAAACCTGCGGCGCTCCGTTGGTCCAACATCCGGATGTAAACAAGATCGCATTCACCGGCAGCGCTGCCGTCGGTAAGATCATCGTGAAACAGGCCGCCGACACGGTGAAGCGCGTCACCCTCGAACTCGGCGGCAAGTCGCCCAACATCTTCTTCGCCGATGCCGATTTCGAAGCTGCCATCGACGGAGCACTCTTCGGTGTCTTTATCAATCAGGGCGAAGTCTGCTCCGCCGGAAGCCGCATCCTGGTGCAGAAGTCGATCTACAAGAACTTCGTCGAAGCCATGACGGAAAAAGCGAAGAAGATCAAACTCGGGCCGCCGCTCGAGCGCGAAACCAAGATGGGCCCGCTGGTCAGCAAAGAACAATACGACCGCGTCAACTCCTACATTGAGATCGGCAAGAAGGAAGCCAAACTCACCGCAGGCGGCGGACGCCCTGAGAAGATCGCCAGGGGCTACTACGTCGAGCCCACAATCTTCGCGGATGTAA
The DNA here is from genome assembly GCA_963832755.1 of uncultured Acidobacteriaceae bacterium. GTDB lineage: Bacteria > Acidobacteriota > Terriglobia > Terriglobales > Acidobacteriaceae > Sulfotelmatobacter. The sequence continues at coordinate 1,503,204 of CAWHVM010000002.1, forward strand.
ACAATTCCGCGCGTATCGCGCGTGAAGAAATCTTCGGCCCGGTCGCAGCCGTGATTCCATTTGAAGATGAAAAAGACGCGCTCAAGATCGCCAACGATTCACCCTACGGATTAGCCGCCGCCGTCTGGACCCGCGACATTTTCAAAGCCCTGCGCGCCGTGAAAGCCCTGCGCACAGGCGTCGTGTGGGTGAATCACATGCAACCAACATATGTAGAAGCCCCGTGGGGCGGCTACAAGCAATCCGGCTTCGGCCGCGAACTGGGCCCTTGGGGCATCGAAGAATATCTCGAAACCAAGCAGGTCTACATCAATCTAAATGAAGCCCCAATCGGCTGGTACTGAAAAACAGTGGCTAGTGGCCAGTGGTCAGTGGCCAGCGAAGCAAACCACGAATTTACTGGCCACTGGTCACTGACCACTGGCCACTAGGGAACTTATGATGTCAACCATTCGACTGCTTACACAAATCCCCGGCCCGAAATCCCGCGTCCTCTCCGAGCGCCGCGCACAAGCTGTGCCCCGCGGCCTTTCTCACGGCACGCCCATCTACGTAGCCAAGGCCGAAGACGCGTGGCTCGAAGACGTCGACGGCAACCGCTATATCGACTTCGCCGGAGGCATCGGCTGCGCCAACGCGGGTCACCGCCAGCAGGAGGTGGTCGACGCCATCCGCGGCCAACTCGACAAGTATCTTCATACGTGCGTGCAGGTCACGCCCTACGAAGGTTACATCCGCCTGGCCGAGCGCATGAACGAAGTCACACCCGGCAAGTTTCCGAAGAAGACTTTCTTCGTGAACAGCGGCGCCGAGGCCGTCGAGAACGCCGTCAAGATCGCGCGCGCTCATACCAAGCGTCCCGCCATAATCGCCTTCGAAGATGCCTTCCACGGCCGCACCATGATGACGCTGGCCCTCACCAGCAAGACGCATCCCTACAAAGCGGGTTTCGCTCCGTTCCCCGGCGAGGTTTACCGCATCCCGTTCGCCTATTGTTATCGCTGCTCGTACAACTTGAAATATCCTTCGTGCGATCTCTACTGCGCGCGCCACCTCGAAGATACGTTCAAGCGTGTTGTCGCCAACGAAGAGGTAGCGGCGGTGATTGCCGAGCCCGTTCTAGGCGAAGGCGGCTTCGTCGCTCCTCCACCAGACTATTTCAAGGTTCTGATCGATCTCTGCCATAAGCACGGCGTGCTCTTCATCGCCGACGAAGTTCAATCCGGTTTCGGACGCACCGGCGCGCTCTTCGCCAGCGAACGTTACGCCATCGAACCTGACATCCTTGTGACCGCGAAATCGCTAGGCGGAGGCTTGCCCCTGGCCGCGATCACGGGTCGCGCCGAAATCATGGATGCGCCCGGCCCCGGCGGCCTCGGCGGCACCTTCGCTGGCAATCCACTCTCCTGCGCAGCGGCACTAGCAGTCCTGGACTTGTTTGAAAAAGAGAATCTGCTAGCTCGCGCCAACGAACTCGGAGACCGCTTCCAGCGCCGTGCCCGTGAGTGGCAGCGCCGCTGGCCCATCGTCGGCGACGTGCGCGGACTCGGCGGCATGCAAGCCATCGAACTGGTGAAGTCACAGGAAACAAAAGCGCCAGCCGCCGACGAAACCAAACAGATCACACAATATTGCTACGAGCACGGCCTGATCACGATCACGGCCGGTTCGTACTCGAATGTAATCCGCGTCCTGGTCCCGCTGGTGGCAACCAACGAGCAAATGGACGAAGGGCTCGACGTGCTGGAAGCCGCGCTGGCCGCCGTCTGCGATAATGGGAGCGGTAGCGCAACTCGTTTGACCCACGAAGGCGCACCCGCTTTCCTTCGTGTACCTTCGTGCCCTTCGTGGTCATAGGTTTTAAGAATTCGCGATAGCAGAGGCAATCCCATGACGACAGTAGCCGCACCTCCCGTCATCAAGCTCACCCACTACATCAACGGCCTATGGGCCGACTCTCACGCCGACGAATGGCGCGACGTGGTCAATCCCGCGACAGGCGAAACGCTGGCCCAAGTCCCGCTAGCCGACGCCGCCGAAGTCAACCAGGCCGTCGAGGCCGCGGCTGCGGCCTTTCCCGAATGGCGCCGCACTCCGCCCGAAGATCGCATCCAGCCGCTGTTCAAGCTGAAGATGCTGCTCGAAGACCACATCGACGACATAGCCCGCATCATCACCCAGGAAAACGGCAAGACCTTCGCCGAAGCCAAAGCCGAGATGCGCCGAGCCATCGAAAACGTTGAAGTCGCCTGCGGCATTCCCATGATGATGCAAGGCTACAACCTCGAAGACGTCGCCCGCGGCATCGACGAGATGATGATCCGCCAGCCCATCGGCGTCACCGCCGCGATCGTGCCCTTCAACTTCCCCGGCATGATCGCATTCTGGTATCTGCCCTACGCCATCGCAACGGGGAACACATTCATCATCAAGCCCTCCGAGCGCGTACCGCTCACCCTGCGCTACATTTACGAGTTGCTCGAAAAAACTGGACTGCCCAAAGGCGTGGTGAATCTGGTCAACGGCAGCAAAGCCGCGGTTGACGCGCTGCTCGATCATCCCAAGATTCGCGCCATCAGCTTCGTAGGTTCGACTCCAGTTGCGAAGTACGTTTACGCGCGCGCCGCGGCCAACGGCAAGCGTGCGCAGTGTCAGGGCGGAGCCAAGAATCACGTCATCGTTCTCCCCGACGCCGACATGCCCATGGCCACGCAGATCATCAGCGACAGCGCCTTCGGATGCGCCGGCCAGCGTTGCCTAGCCGTCTCCGTAGCCGTGACGATCGGCGAAGCGCAGAAGACATTCCGCGATTCGATCGCCGATGCAGCTTCAAAACTCAAAGTCGGCAACGGCCTTGATGAAGGCGTGCAGATGGGACCAGTGATCACGCCGCAAAGCAAAGAGCGCGTCGAATTGCTCATCGGACTCGGCGAGCAGCAAGGCGCGAAAGTCCTGCTCGATGGCCGCAACTCGAAGATCCCGAAGTGCGAACTCGGCAACTTCGTGAAACCCACGATCCTCGACAATGTTCCGGTAACCAGCGATCTAGCCGATACCGAGATCTTCGGCCCCGTGCTAAGCCTCGTCCACGCCAACGACATGGACGAAGCGCTCGCCTTCCTTGAACGGAGCGCCTACGGCAATCAGGCCTCGCTATTCACGTCGAGCGGATCGGCTGCGCGCCGCTTCCGCTACGAAGCGCCCGCGGGCAACATCGGCATCAACATAGGAGTCGCCGCGCCCATGGCCTACTTCCCCTTCAGCGGATGGAAGAACAGCTTCTTCGGCGATCTCCATGGCCAGGGCCGCGACGCCATCGAGTTCTATACCGACAAGAAAGTGGTAGTCGAACGCTGGGCCAAAGAGCACAGCCGAAAGTTCTAGGCGCTCAATAGAGAAGAACATGAAACTTCTCACCACAGAGTCACAGAGACACAGAGAAATCGAAAACGAGAAAGACCCTCGGACCGCTTCAATCATCGGGGCAGCGATCGAAGTGCATCGCCAGCTCGGTCCCGGATTGCTTGAATCTGCGTACGAACAATGCCTCTGCCATGAACTGCATCTTCGGGGGTTGCCTTTCAAGTGCCAGGTCGATCTCCCTGTTGCGTATAAAGGTCTGCAGCTAGATTGTGGATACAAGATAGACATAATCGTGAACGATGAAGTGGTCCTCGAGTTGAAATCCGTCGAAAGCATCCTTCCAGTCCACGAAGCCCAGCTGCTCAGGTACTTAAAGCTCTCAGGCAAGAAGGTAGGGCTGCTAATCAACTTCAACGTGCCTCTACTGTCGCGCGGAATCATCCGCAGAGTTCTATAAGGGTTTCTCTGTGTCTCTGTGACTCTGTGGTGAACGATTTTAAAGAGGAAATGATGACCATTACTGTAGCCAGCCCCACGCTGTCCGGCCCCGAAATCGTCTCTCTCTCTCGCAAGCACACGCTCTACGAATGGTCGGCGCAATCCAAGGTCGATCCAATCCCTGTCGCGCGCGCCAAGGGGATCTACTTCTACACGCCGGAGGGCAAGCGTTTCATCGACTTCAACAGCCAGCTCATGTCGGTCAACATCGGACACGGCGACGAGCGTGTCATTCAAGCCATTAGCGAGCAGGCGGCAACGCTCGCCTACGCGAACCCATTCATGGCAACCGAGCCGCGCGCGCGCCTTGGCGCCAAGCTCGCCGAAATCACTCCCGGCGACATCGACACCTTCTTCTTCACCAACGGCGGCGCCAACGCCAATGAGAACGCCATCAAGCTGGCGCGCTTCTTCACTGGACGCCACAAGATCATCGCGCGCTACCGTTCCTATCACGGCGCGACCGCGGGAGCGATCAGCCTCACCGGCGATCCCCGCAGATGGGCCGCCGAGCCGGGCATTCCGGGCGTGATTCACGTGCTCGATCCTTACCACGGCATCGAGCGCGGATGGGAGTCGGCCGACTCCTCGCTCGCCATGATTGAAGAGACCATACAGCTCGAAGGCCCGCAAACCATCGCCGGCTTCATTCTCGAGCCCATCACCGGCACCAACGGCGTTCTCATTCCTCCCGATGGATACCTCGAAGGCGTGCGCCAGCTCTGCGACAAGTACGGCATCGTGATGATCGCCGACGAAGTCATGTCCGGCTTCGGACGCACCGGCGAATGGTTCGCGGTCGATCACTGGAAGGTGGTTCCCGACCTGCTGTGCATGGCCAAGGGATTAACTTCCAGCTATCTTCCTCTCGGCGCGGTCGGCATGCGGCATCACATCGCGCAACATTTTCAGGATAAAGTCTTCTACGGAGGCCTCACCTACAACAGCCATCCCATGGGCTGCGCGGCGGCGCTGGCCACCATTCGCGTCTATGAAGAAGATGGCCTGATCGACAACGCGCGCAAGATGGGCGCGATCCTGAAGCAGCTCGTGGCCGATCTCCAGGCCAAACATCCCTCGGTGGGCGCGGCCCGGTCAATCGGACTGTTCGGCATCGTCGAACTCATTCGCAATCGCAAGACGCGCCAGCCGCTGGCTCCCTTCAACGGCACCTCCGACGAGATGGCCGCCCTCGCCCGCTTCTTCCGCGAGCAAGGCCTCTACACCTTCGTCCGCTGGAACACCTTCTTCACCAACCCTCCGCTATGCATCAACGAGCAGCAGTTGCGCGAGGCGTTTGAGATCATCGACCGCGGGCTGGAGATCACGGATAGGGCCGTTAGCGACTAGTCCCGAGTTGAGAGTCCCGAGTACCTAGTACCCAGTACCCAGTTTGCTCGTGTGGGTCGGACACTCTTGTCCGACTCTTTCCATCTGACCAGACTTCAAGTCATCCGCTGCGGCTGGTTTTTGCGGAGCGGGATCGTGGCGCGCTCTTCACACTTGCTGGCGGTTTGCGGCGGGCATCGCTGTGAACGTTGGCTGGTGCGGGATGGAAGGCGCTGCTTAGACGCTCTGCTTCCGACTCTTCTTCCTGTGCCTGCGGCGTGTTGATGGTTGCCAGAGCTGCGGCCTGGGTTGTCGCGATCGCGAATGGTGTGGCGGCGGGCGGGGCTGCGGGATATTCGGGGATGTCCTTCACCATTTCGTCTTTTGACCATTCGAAATGGGCCTTGCCGGCGTGGCGAGCCGCTATGCTTAGCGCGCGCAGGACCAGGCGGGCGCGCGGGACGTCGATTTGGTTGCGGACTAGGGCGTTGACGATCTCCATGAGCGCGGCCTGGACGGACTCCTGGTCTTCGAGCATGGCGATGGGATGGAGGCGCGACTTGGGCGGAGTGCGGACGCCGCGGATCATCCGCTGATGGAAATAGCAGAAGACTTCGTTGCGCAGCGCGGGCGATTCGCAACGGATGCCGTTGACCTTGATGTGAGTACAGGAGCGAGGGTTTGACTTGACTGCCATTTCGTTTGAGCCTTTCGGTGGTTTGAGGTTTGAGTTGTTGGTGGATTGTTGTGCGAAATTTTTTTGGCAGCTAGTTTCTAAGTCTTTGATAAGGCTTGGGTTAGCGCCGTGGCGGCGGAAGAGGTCGGCGTAAAATCTTGCAAGCAAAGGGTTTGCACGCAAAATCTTGAAAAATAAGGTGTTACGAATGTCGAATTGGGTGTTGGCGGGGGTGGCTAGGAGTTTCTGGGAGATGATTTGGGGGAGGAGCATACTACTTCTAGTTTATTAGGGGGGTGCAAGGTCAGATGTCACAATGGGGGTGTGGAAGGCTGTGGAAAAGTCGCGGGGGCGGAGGGAACATTGCCGTCTGGCTTGTCGTGAGCCCATCAGTGGTTCTCTGCTCGAATGCAAACAACTCACGAAGGCTGCGTAGGTAGCTTGGGCATTTGCGGGCAGTACGAGACGGGATTACCAACCGTAGCGTCGGCCCACCTGAAGTCGGCGCCCCCACCCTGCATTGCCACAAACCTGTGTGATTTAGATTTCTTGATATCCGGTTGGTCAATCAATGCATAATCGAGGGTAACGGTCACGTCGACACAGGAGATACCAGTTGCGCTAAAGTTCGACCATGCAAGAGCATGGAATAGGCACTGAGACGAGTATGCATCCCCTTGGGCTTTCAGGGGATAGTTGTAGTGTTTTCCTGTGGACGCTCCTCCAGGGTCATGTATAAAGCGCCCATCGGACCAAGTTACATAGATGTCGCTGCATGTCACTATTCGATCTCCGATGTCGCCCCCGCTCTCATTCGTGAACGTAAAAACTGATTCCAATATATTCCCGCTCGCAGGTACAGCCTTAGGGGTCAAAGATTGAAAGGTTTGCTGCTCAATTTCCTCAAGTCTATTTGCTAGTAGCCAGTACATTGTCCCCATCTCCGCGGTGAATATGAGGCAGCAGAGAAAGGCAAATAAGGAATTCCGCCACTCCTTGGCAATCCTCGAGCGGCTGAGGGACTGCCATATCTCGTATACCGCCCAGAGGCAACACAGTGTAAAGAAGCAGCTCCTGGCTCGTATGTTTCCGGGGCCGTCGAGAGCTATGCCCCAACCCAGCAGAATTGCAACCAGTGGGTGCATCAAGAATTTCCGGAGACGCTCAATGAAAGAAGCTGATGCTTTCTCTTTCACAAATACCTCCACGTCAGTCTCCGAAATGTATTCGGGGAGTCCGAACGCGAAGGGTATGCTGGAAAGGTGAGCCAGAGAATGGCCCAAGAGTGGCATTTCTGGGACCGATCATTTTCGGCCCCAGGGTGAGACGGCCCACCGCCTCCGCAGCCGATGTACCCCTCTCGTCGGAGGTCCGCCCAAAAACCCCTTGCCCTGCCCAGAGGCCCGTCAACCTTCGCACATTTTCATGCAAGGCCGGGTTGGGGGCACCCTGCCGAAAGGTAAACAGGCTCGGCGGCTGAAGCCGCCGTTTTTATTTTTCTAGAACTCTGTCGCAGCGCTGAAGCGTTGCGCCACCCAAAGGCAAACAGTGGGTTCCCTTCGGCTATGCTCAGCGCAGGCTCAAAGGCTGAACGTCGTGGTCTTCCCGGTCTTTCCTACCCAAACGCGCGAGGTCAGGATCAAAAGCAAAAGCAACTTCAGCGTCAAGAGCGGCGCTGAGGGCGTCCGTGGTTCCCACTTCTCGCAAAGGACGCGAGAAATGGGGCACCCTCGTCTGATGAGGGTGCGGTCGAAGTCAGGATCAGGGTCAAAGGCAACGGACGGGGGTGTCCGTTCCACACGGGCGTCGCTTCGCTCCGCTGACGGGCGAGTCGCCCGTCTCCACACGAGTTGGGGCGCTGCCGGCAACAGCAGGTTCCTCGCCCGCCTTCGGCGCGCTTCGGAATGACAAGCATTTGGGAGGACGCGCGGGAATGACAAGCATTTTAGATCGGAATGGCTGAGCTTATGTAAGAGTTAGCTGCGCCAGATTAGCTGCTGGTTGTCTAGGGAGGAGAACATTACGGGCTCGTGGTGGACGGTGGTGGCGTGGCGGTTGATGGCGGTGGCGGCCTGGGTGCGGAGGTTGCCTTCGCGGGGGTCGAAGTCGAGGGTGCTGACGTGGTGGGCGCAGCGGGTGCAGGTGAACTTCATGCCTCCCTTGATGCGGGCGATGGTGTAGTGGCGCTTCACAGTTCGAGTGTAGTCTTTTCGCGGGGGAGTGATAGGCACGGGGGTGGGGCAGCGAAGGTAATGCGGAGATGAGGGAATTCTTAATTGGATGAGTCCTGGAGCGCCGCAGGCGGGATAGGGATGCGAGCCGAACGCGCGAATTATTGCGTCGCAAAAAGCGCGACGCGTCGCGCGGCTCGCCCAGATCCTTCGGCGGGCAAAGAGCGCCCGCCTCAGGATGACAATCGTAAAGTTGTTACTGGTTGAGGCGGTTGTACTTTTTTAAGACCTCGCGGAGGCGGTCGTGAGGGAGCGCTATTACTTCGTGGTCGTTGATGCCTTTCATGGTTTCGGCGGCTACCATGGCGTTTACTACGGCTTCTTCGGTGGCTTGGACTGTGGCCAGGAAGATTGGGTCTAGCGAATCGTTGGGGAGCATGGTTAGCTGGTGCGGGCCCTTCGGGCTTACCGCGCCGGGATTGGCGGTGGAGAAGGCTAGGAAAATGTCTCCGGAGCCGTCGCCGGAATAGCTGCCGTCGCGGCCCAGGCCTAGCGAAACTTTCTTGGCGATGCGCTTGAGTTGGGTGGGGATCAGCGGGGCGTCGGTGGCTACGATGACTATGATGGAGCCGACGTCTTTGCCAGCGAGCGGCCCTTCGGGCCGCTGGACAGCCGCTTCGGCTGGGCTCAGGGCAGGCGAGGGCGGCTGTCCCCACATGTTATTCATTGCGCCTTCGTCTTCTTCGTACGCAGGATGGTCGGGGATTTCTTTGCCCACGGGAACGCCGGCGATGCGAAGTTCGGGGCGGCGTCCGTAGTTGCATTGGACCAGGACGCCGATGGTATAGCCCCCAGCTTTAGCGTCGAGGACGCGGGAGGAGGTGCCGATGCCGCCTTTGAATTCGTTGCAGATCATTCCCGTGCCGCCGCCTACGTTGCCTTCTTCGACGGGGCCGGAGCGGGCGGTGTCGAGGGCGTGCCAGGCGTCTTCGGGGCGGACGTGGAATCCATTGATGTCGTTGAGCCAGCCGTCCCAGGTTTCGGCGACTACGGGGAGCGACCACCAGTAGCCTTCCATGTCAGGCTCGCCGCGCTTGACTTTCCAGGCGATGACGGCGTCGCGGACTACGCCGACGCTGTGGGTGTTCGTGATCATCACGGGTCCGTTGAGGAAGCCGGAGTCGTCGACCCACGTGGTGCCGGTCATCTCGCCATTGCCGTTGAGCGTGAACCAGCCGGCGAAGACGGCGTCGTTGCTGGCTTTGCCGCGGGGATGAATGGCGGTGACGCCGGTGCGAACGGGTCCCTTGCCGACTATTAATTTGCCAACGCCTGAGATTAGCGTGGTGTGGCCGACCTCGACGCCCTTTACGTCGGTGATGGCGTTGTAGGGGCCGGGAGTGCCGTCGAAGGGGACGCCGAGATCGCGGGCGCGGGGCTTGGATTGGGCGGACGCGGCGAGGGCGAGAAGTATAGCGATTGCGATTGGGGTGAAGCGGTGCATAGAGATCTCCCAGTGAACAGGAAGTATAAAGGATGTGGCGGGGTAGCGCAGGCATTGGCGGCGCAAGCAGAAAGCAGGTTCCTCGCCCGCTTTCAGCGGGCTCGGAATGACAAAGCCCTGATGAGCGGCAATCGAGCGTGGAACGAAGAAGTATAATCGCTGGCAGAGCTGGATGTTGCGCGGGGAATACGGGGAGAAAACATGGACGGTTGGAAGAAGGCGGTGGTGGCGGGATCGATTGGGGCGGCTACGGTTTTATTTTTGAAGAAGAAATATGCGGCCGGGGTGCTGACTACTGGGGTTGGGTTGGCGGTGCTGGCGGCGGAGTATCCGGAGAAGTTTGAGAGCGTGCGGCGGTCGTTGCCGGATTATTTTGACCGGGGCATGCGAGTGATGGAGATGGCGGCGCGCGCCGGCCGGCGGATTACCGAGGCGGCGGGGCGGTCGGCTTGCGAGAGTTGGGAAGAGATTGGCGGGTAGGGAAGCGGGCTTCGGGCTTCGGCTATCGGGCTTCGGCTAAAGATCATGGGTTCGTGAGGTTTTGCCGAAGCCCGAAGGCTGAAGCCCGAAGCCAGTTTCACTCGATGCCGAGTTGTTTTTTGGCTTCGGGGCTTAGGCGTTCGGGGGTCCAGGGCGGAGTCCAGACAACATTTACGGCTACGTTGCGGATTCCGGGCAACTGCTCGAGGCGCGATTTTACCTGGGCGCTGATGTTGACGTGTTCGGGACAGCCCTGCGCGGTTAGGGTCATGTCGACGGCGACATCTTGTTTGGCTTGCTCGGGCGTTTCGGCGGGAACCGGGGCGAAGTTCACTTTGTAGATTAGGCCGAGGTCGACAATGTTGACGGGGATCTCGGGGTCGTAACAACTTTTCAGCGCGCTTAGGACATCTTCTTCGGTGACAGCGGGCATAGGGTTCCTTCTCGGGAGCTTGGTTCAGTTTACCTTAGGATGGGCGTTTGCTGGCTTCTTCAAAATCTTCACCACGGAGGGCAGGGGGTTCCACGGGGTAAGGCACTTGCATGATTAGCGAAGAGGCTAAGAAGAGGATTCAGATTGCTTTGGGGCTGGCGATTGTGGTGGCGGGAGTGCGGGCGGGGTACATTTTGTATGAGCGGCATGAGGACTATGTTGCGGCACAGGAGCAGGCGGAGGCGAAGAATGCCGGCTACTCGAATGCGGATTACTACGTTGCGCCGAAGAAACTTCATCCTTACGATTTGAAATCGGCGCAGCAGTTGACGCAGCAGCCGGTGTGGGTGAAGGAGGGATACCGGTACACATATTATCGGTACGTGCCGGTGGTGAAGAGCGTCGATTTTGCGCATGAGGCAGGGTTGTTGGGCCCGATCGAGCGGCTGGAAATAAGAGACGTGATGGTGGTCGCCGCGCCGGGCGGCCGGAAGCAGATGGTGGCGACGTTTGAGAAAGGTGGACACAGCTACGCGGTGCCGATTGGATTTGAGACTGAGGGGCAGTACAAGATTTATTCCGACGAGATGTTTTTTATCGAAGATCCGCATGAGTTGTACAAGCATTGGCCGGCGGATGTTTGGCAGGCGGTTGAGCAGCATGAAGTGAAGCCTGGGATGAATGAACTGCAGGCGGATTTCGCCGTGGGGATGGGAACGCTGGATGCGGGTAGTTCGTCTTCGGAGAGGATTCTGCACTATGCGAATGGAGGGAAGCCGGTGGTGGTGACTTATCGGGATGGGAGGGCGGTGGAGGTTCGGGAGGGTTCGTAGGGAGTCGAGTCAAAATCCCCACTCTAGTCGCAAAGAGCGCGACTGGAATGGGGCACCTTCAGGTTTTATTTTGGGTTGACGACTTCGTACTCGCTGCTGACTAAGCCACTAGGATATGGTCTGGTTGCGATGTGGCGGAGGTGGATGTCTTGCGGCAGAGAACCGAAGAGCGGGATTCCGTCTCCGATTAGCACGGGCACGCGGGTGATGGTTAGATGTTGAATCAGGCCTGCGCGCAGGAAGTTTTGGATGGTGATTCCGCCGTCGATGTAGGCGTGCTGGACGCCAGTCGCGGCTAGTTTGGAAACGATCTCGGCCGGAGAACCGGCCAACTGTTCTACCACGCCTCCGACTACCGCTGAAAAATCTAGCGGGCGGCTGCTGAGGACCACTACGCGCTTGTTGCCGTACGGCCAGGGCTTCATGGGGAGGACTACTTCGAAGGTTTTGCGGCCGATGACTATTGTGTCGACGCTGGCGATGAAGTCGTCGTAGCCGTGGGACTCGCCGCCGTCTGTTGGCAGAAAGTCGAACTCGCCGTTTTTTCGGGCGATGAAGCCATCGAGGCTGGTGCCGATGAAGACGGAAGCTTTCATGTGTTGTGCATCCCTCGGGGGCTAAAGCCCTGTTCGATTTGCGAGCTAACGCGGCGCTGAAAGCGCCGCTCTTCCACGTTACTTCCCACTACCGTTATTGCCCCATTTACTTTACTCCGGCGAGCGCCTGCGAGACTTCGTTGATGTCGGGCACGACCGGGATGTCGTAGTTTTTGTGCCAGGCGAGTTTGCCGTCGCGGTCGATTATGGAGATGGCGCGGCCGGTTATGCCTTTGTCTTCAAGATAGACTCCGTATTTGGCGGCGACGGCGCCGCGGGGATGGAAATCGGCTAACAGCGGATAGTGGATGCCCATCTTTTCGGCGTAGGCCTTATGCGACCACACGCTATCGACGCTGATGCCGAGCACTTGCGCGTCTAGCTGATCGAATTGTTTTTTGTCGTTCACCATGCAGGCGTGTTCTTTGGTGCAGACGGGGCTCCAGTCGAGCGGATAGAAGACTAGGACGACGCGCTTCTTGCCTTTGTAGTCGCTGAGCTTTACTTCTTTTTGATCTTGATCTTTCAGTGTGAATTCGGGTGCGGGTTGGCCGATGGTTGGCATGTTCTCTCCATAAGTGCTTAATGTTTGATGCATCTCCATGATAGCCGAGCCAGGGCAATGCTGGGGAGCCTCAGCTGACAATCCTTTTAGCGTTTCTCTGCTGGGGCGTCATTCAAGTCTTCGAGGACGCCTTGGTATTGCGTGCCGCCGGCCCCGCCGCTCGCCTGATGTTTCTTGACGTAAGCGAGGATTCTTCCGCGGACCTCTTCGGCTTGAGGAAAATCCTGACTCGTCCAGAAGCGATTTGATTTATCGAAGAAGCCGATGCGCGCGAGGAATGCCACGCCGTATTCCATGCTTTCCTCGAGAGAGCCGTCGGCTAGGTTGGGCGCAAACGAGCCGTCGGGTTGCAGCGATTCGGTCTGGCACCAGTGCAGCATCTTTTCGATTTCGGCCTGGATGGCCTTGCGCTGCCGATCGCTTGCGCTGGGCCAGCCGTATTGAAAGAGGGTCACCACGTCCATATTGTTGTGATTCCAGTAGTGACTCTTCCACAACCATCCGACGGGATAATCCATGTCCTTGACCGCGAGGGCGGTGTCGATCACCTCGTGCATGTCTGGCACCTTGCCGTTCAGGTAGGAGACGACATGGAAAGTGATGCTGAGATCGTCGACGAAGTCAACGTGACCGCGGCGAGCGTAGCTTTCGCCCCACCATCCGGTCGCGGGGTTTCGAAAGCGGTGCAGAGTTAAATCCATAAGCGTTGCTTTCAGCTCCGGGTCGACGGAGAAATTCCGGTCGCGGACGAGCATTCGGGTTAGGGCGGCCAGCATGTCGTTGAATTCCCGCTCATGATCGATGCCGGTGTGACTGATGTCGGAGACCGAAATCGAAACCAGATAATCCTTAAGCTTGGCCGGGGTTGCTATGCGATCGAGCCAGCGGGGCAAAGGGGATGGATTGCTGGTTTTGCCCCGGGACTTCCGGATCTGGTCATACGACGCGCCGACTCGCAGGTACCACTCCACGTAGCAGGCTCCGAAACTGCCGTCTGTGGGATCGGGCTTCTCGGCCTTGGCTTGGAGTTCAGGGTTTGCCAGGGTCGCCTCGGCGTCATTCAGCCGCTGATCGATGAATTTGAAGTCGGCGGAGGAGATGATGAGCGACATTGCTTCGAACAAGATTTGATGCGAGCAGGCAGTTTTCTGGCGAGACTTCTCCTTCTCAAACACTTTGCGGGCGATGGCTCGGATGCGCTCGATGCGCTGCTCTTTCTCTTCTTTGTAGTGCGGATCGTAGGTGAGGAAATCTCGTTCCATGCGGGCGTTGGCTTCGAGGTCGGGCTGCGGCACGCGCGGCGCCTCTGATGCGGAGTTGGGAGACAGGACGAGCCACAGGGTCAACGGGAGGAGAATTGCTCTCATGGCTGAATGTTATACGCGAAGTGCTGGATTACTTCATATGAGCATGCGAGCAGGTGAGCCTGCCGACGAATAGAGCCGATAGAAATGCGTTGCGAGTACTCACGGATATGCATGCAAGGGGTCCTTCAACTCCGCACGAGCTTCGCGTTCGCGAAGTTCGCGCTCCGCTCAGGATGAGAGAGCAGGGATTTCGCCAGATCATTTCACGACCGGCGAATCGGCGTCGGCGGGTTTTGCTTCGTCGGCGTGGATTTTGCCGTCGTCTTCGGCGTAGAAAGAGCGGTGCGTGGCGTCGAGCTGGTTGGGCGTCATGGTCAGGATGAAACTGTCTTTCTTGCCTTTGAAGCTGGCGGTGTAGTCGCCGCGGTTGGGATTGACCATGCGCTTGGTGAAGGAACCGGAGTGGACGAGTTCGGTGAGGGAAACGGCGAAATGTCCGTACTGCTTATCGAACTGGTGCTGGGCGCGGAGAACTACGCGCATGTAGCCTAGGGCGGCCGCTTCGGAATCAGAGCGGGCGGGGTCGCCGGCGAATTTTGGTTTGTATTCAGGAGCCGGAGTCTGGGCGGCGAGCGCCGCGACTGTCAACGCCGCAAGGGCGAGCGACGCAGCCAAACGAGGAAGTGTTTTCTTGATTCTGGTGCTGGTGTTATTGCTCATGCTCGATCTTCTCCGCAAACCAAAGTCAACTTCCCCACCCTAAACGCCGCAAAAAGCGCGACGTTTAGGATGGGGTACCCGGCGAGAATTAGCTCGCCAAATCCCGCTGCAGAACGGCTTTTCGGCGTTCTTTTTTATGTTACTCCCGTAATTTAACTTCGGTCACGTTCTCTTTGCAGGGCGGGCAAATGCCGCTATGCTCTTAGGTAAGACACTACGCCCTACAGGGATAACTATGAAAGCAGCAGTCGCCAGAAAACCAATCATCAAAATTGCCGTGGTGGAGAGCGACCCACTGAGGTTTGTGGGATTTCGCGCCTTGTTCGACACAGAGCCTGAGTTCGAACTAATTTCCGCCGGTCTGCCTGAGATTTCCACGTTGCAAGACGTGGACCTGATCTTGCTGGGAAACCGCTCCGGCCAAAACCTGTTTGATGTGATGGCCAGCCTGAAGGCTACGCGGCCCGATCTGCGCATTATCGTGACTGGGTCGGGAGTGGACGAAGAAACCATTCTTAAAGCGATCGCTTCCGGGGCCAAGGGCTATGTGGACGAGGCGGCTTCGCCGGCGGAGTTTGCGCAGGCCATTCGCATTGTGAGTCAGGGATCGGTGTGGGCGCCGCGAAGAGTGCTTTCCATGTTTATTGAGAGGGTGTCGTCGTCGCCGGGACGGATTTTTCCGGCGGGCCGCGTGACCTTTACGGATCGCGAAAAAGAAGTGCTGGAGATGCTGGTGGCAGGACGGTCGAACAAAGAGATTGGGGCACAGTTAGGAATCGAAGAGCGTACGGTGAAGGCGCACGTGGCGAAGTTGATGCGCAAGGTGGGCGTGCAGAACCGGATTGCGCTGTCGGTGCATGCGATTACGCATTCGCTGGTGGCGGCGAAGTAGGAGGCAGTACCTAGTACCTGATACCCGGAGATCCTTCGCTCCGCCTGAAGAACGGCTCCGCTCAGGATGACACCGCCGAGATGGTTACTTCGGGACAATGACCTTCGTAATCTTGTGGGGAGAGCGAGTGCGCGGCATACTCGGCTCACCTACCACAGAACCTGGGAGACGGGGTTGAGAGTGGCGATTAGGGTCACTACTTTCAGCCCCGATTTTTTTGTCTGCAACGTGGCCCACTCCTAATCTAGATTCTCTAGCGGACCGTTTCGGTAAAGCATTCCTCATACAACACTCGCCGCTTCATTTACAATCCAAGTACCAGATTCCCAGAGAATTCTTGTGTGACGAGGGACTATGAAAAAGTTCTTGCTGTTGACCCTAATGGTGTGTGTCTTTGCTCTCTCCTTGGTAGCGGATGAAAAAGAATCGAAGGCTTCGGACCGGGTGCAGGCGGCGGCGGATGTATTGAATGAAATCCAGGCCGCGCCGGATGCGGGGATTCCGCAGGAGGTGTTGGGCTCGGCGGAGTGCGTGGCGGTGGTGCCGTCGATGCTGAAGGGCGGGTTTTTTGTGGGCGGCAAGTATGGGCGCGGGCTGGCCAGTTGCCGCACTCCGAAGGGATGGAGCGCGCCGGCATTTTTCACGGTGACGGGCGGAAGCTTTGGCCTGCAGATCGGCGGGCAGGCCGTCGACCTGGTGATGCTGATCATGAATAAGGATGGCATGAAGCATCTGCTGTCGAGCGAGTTCGCGCTGGGAGCGGACGCTTCGGTGGCTGCTGGGCCGGTGGGGCGCCATGCCGAGGGGAATACGGATTGGAAGATGCGGGCGGAGGTTTTGACCTATTCGCGGGCCCGCGGGTTGTTTGCCGGGATCGCGTTGAACGGAGCCGTGATCAAGCAGGACAAGGACAGCACACGGGATTTCTACGGACGCATGGTGCCGTTCCGGACGTCGCTGATGGGGGAGATCGATCCGCCGCCGGCGGCGAATGCGTTTCTGACTACTTTGTCTAAATGGGCGCAGGAAGCGGCGAAGTAAGGATGCGAGCCAAGCGCGCGATTATTGCGTCGCAAAGAACGCGACGCTTCGCGCGGCTCGCCCAGATCCTTCGGCGGGCAAAGAGCGCCCGCCTCAGGATGACAATCCAGAATTATTTGCAAATGAATTTTGACGGTGGTACCGTACCGCTTCCCTAATGCGGCAGCGACTTGAGTACGCGGCAGCCTGGCCGTTCATCAAAATCATGGGTATTTTGCCGCGTCCGCTGGCGTGGGCCGTCGGCATTGGGCTGGCTTGGGTGGTTTATCTTCTGCACGTGCGATTGCGGCAAGTTGGCATGCGCAATCTCGGCATGGCTTTCCCGGAAAAAACAGAAGCGGAACGGGCGCGGATTCTGCGCGGGGAGTTTGCTTCGCTGGGACGTCAACTGGCTGAGGTCTGCCACTTTCCTGAATACACGCTGGAAAACGTCGACGAGATTGTTGTGTTTGACGGGTTCGAGAATTACGAACGGGCTCATGCTCGCGGCAAGGGCATGCTGTTGTTTGCTGGACATTTTGGCGGGTGGGAGCTTTCTTCTTTTGTTTTGTCGATGCATGGGCACTGGATGCACGTGCTCATGCGCGGCATGGACAATGCTTACCTGGCGGAACTCATCCTTCGTTATCGGACGATGCATGGCAACAAAGCTGTCGACAAGGATGATTTTGTGCGCGGGCTGCTTTCGGCGATGAAGGCTGGGGAAGTAGTGGGGATGCTGATGGATACGAATATGACTCCGCCGCAGGGGATTTTTGTGGATTTTTTCGGCATCCCAGCATGCACGGCTGCGGGACCGGCGCGGATTGCTTTGCGCACCGACGCTGCTGTGGTGCCGACGTTTACGATTTGGGATGCGGCGCTGGGGAAATACCGGCTGCGGTTTGATCCGGCGGTGGAATTGGTGCGTACGGGCGACCTGGAGGCCGACATCAGGGCCAACACGCAGAAGCTTACTTCGGTGATTGAAGATTATGTGCGGAAGTATCCGGAGCAGTGGCTGTGGGTGCACCGGAGGTGGAAGACGCGGCCGGTGGGGGAGCGGGGATTGTATTAGGCGCAGTCGGACCCCCTTCGACTCCGCTCAGGGCAGACTCTTTCGCAGAGAACGCGAAATGGGTCACTCGGGTTTAGTATCTGCCAACCGTCATGGGCCGGACCATATCAGTTCCCTGATATTCATAGGCTCCCATGTCTACTCTTGTTCCGACAATCCTCGGATTACCCGCAAGGTCGGTTTTCGGCAGGTGCGGCACCGAGTTGGTGCCGGCATTGATGGCGGGTGAACTCTGGAGCAACTGATAGTCGCCATTCACGGGATTTGCGAAATCGGGAGTTGCTGAGATATTACCGTCTTCCCCATCAAAGCCAGTACAGCTATCGCCGTAAGCGATTCCGTTCTGGCTGAATGCGTCATCGAAGTGAACGATGGGAGGGCCATCCTGGTAAATGGGATTGCACAAAAGGGCTGCCTCGCTTCCTCTGCCGAGGATAATGTTGTTGATGAGTTGGGCATTCGTATTGAAACCATCGGCGATCACTGCAGCGTCTGCGCTGCCGTTTGCCGCGCTGACGATTGTGTTGTTGATCAGCGCAAACCCAATAACGCTTTCGGGTATTAAGCTATAAACCTGCGATCCCGACGAGGCTGTATTCAGCGCAATCAAATTCTGGACAATGATTTCGTCGGCTTCGTTCACGATATACAAACCGCCGCCCTGGCCTCCCGAATTGCCGAGTATCATGTTGTCCTCGATAAAAACGCTCCCTGCGTCGAACAGTTCGAATGCACCGCCGGCGCCCGCGGTGTTACTACTAAATGTATTGTGTAGAATCTGAGCTGAGGACGCCCCCACAATGGCGATCCCTCCTCCGAACGACGCCGAATTGCTGACGACTTGATTCCAAAGGATCAGCGGCGAGCCAAAGTAAACCCCGATTCCGCCTCCATCGCCCGCGGTGTTTTTCTCGATGAAATTGTGGCTGATGGTTGGGGAAGCATTGTCGATCGATACTCCGCCACCCTGGTATTGAAAGGTGAAGGTGCCGACTCCGTTCTGCAGGGTAAAGCCGTCAAGAACCGAACTCGTGCTCTCATTCGTGACAAATGCCGCTACAGGTGCGAATCCGCCCCCATCAATGACCGTCACTTTGGGACCGCCTGTGCTGATGACGGTGATTGCCTTACCCAAGAAGTTGATGTTCTCGGTATAAGTGCCGGGGGCGACGAGCACGGTATCGCCGTTATTGGCTGCGTTGATGCCGTCCTGGATGGTTGGTTGCTGGGCTGGCACGTTGATTGTCGAGGCATTTGCGCTCGCAAGAGTCAGCACCGCCACGGTGCAAAGGAGCCTAAGGGCCGACGTAAGCCGCATGACACTTACCTCCGTGGAACGCCCTGGTCACTCTGGGGAGTGTGATTTTCCTTCATAAATGCCGGGAAGTCAAATCCCGCCGGCAGCCCGGCCGTTTCGAGAGAACGCGAAAGGATAAGCCACCAGCGCAGGCCGGTGGGGGAGAAAGGGTTGTATTGAGGGTGGCTTCGGGTTGGCTTTTGGGCTTCCGGCTGAAAGCGGTGATGTCAAGCTGCCTGTGTAAATAGGTTGAGGGTGCGGGTTTTCCATTCCAGGTTGAATCTCTGGAAGATGGAGTAGAGGATGCGGTCGACACTAGCTACATTCACAAAACAAACCATGGGCCGGGTGCGGCGGCGCACTTCGACGAAGCAGCGCTCGATCACGTTGGTGGTGCGCAGCTTCTTACGCAGGTACGCGGGGAAAGCGAACACCGAAAGCAGCTCCGGCAGATCGCGCTCCAGTTGGCGCACCATGGGACCGTACTTTCCCCGCCAACGGGATCGGAAGGCGCGAAACGCGGCCTCGGCATGGGCGCGGCTTTCGGCCAGGTACATGGCTTGCGCGTCCTGCTTCACCGCGTCGAAATCGGCCTTCTTCACTTTCTCCAAAATGTTGCGCATCTTGTGGGCCCAGCAGCGCTGATGCCGCACTCGCGGATACACGGTGCGAATCGCGGCCGCCAGACCGGCACAGCCGTCGGTGACGATCAGGCCCAGCCCTTGGCCCTCCAGTCCGCGCCGATACATATCCTGCAGCAGACCTTCCCAGTCCGCCTGGCTTTCGCCCTGGCTGCGCAAAAACGCCAGCAGATGGCGGGTGCCGTCGCGCCGCACGCCGTAGGCCACCAGCATCTGCACCCGCTTGCGTCCCGCCGGTCGCCGCACCCGCAAGCTCACTCCGTCCAAAAACAAATACGCGTAGTTGTCTTCCAACCGCGCCTGGTGGAACTGGCGCACCACCTCGTCCAGATCCCGCGTCAGCTTCGACACCGTCTGCGGGCTCACCACTTCCTCGGTCACCGTGGCCACCACCCGCCCCACTTGTCGCGTCGAGAGGCCGCGCAGAAACGCCTCCCGGATCAGCAGCGATATATCTTCGGCCCGCCGCTGAAACGGTTCCAGCCCACGCGGTAGAAAACTCTTCCCCCGGGTGCGGGCCACCCGCAGCCGGATCGTCCCCAACCGAGTCACGAAATCCCGTTCGTAGTAGCCATTGCGATAGGGCTGCCGCCGGCTGCTCCGCCGCTGATACACTTCGCGCACCGCATACCGGTCCCGTTCCCGCCGCGAATCCGCTTCCAAACGCTCCTTCCACAGCCGTTTCGTCTCTCCGTACACATCCCCCCAGAAACTCTCTTTCATCTCCGCCAGAAAATGTTGGTAATGCTCCGTGATTGGGATTATCTTCGCCATGGGTGTAGGTCTCCTTTCGGAAAGGCTTTAGCTTGTGAGGCCAAAGCCAACTTACACCCTCTTCCTTTTACACAATCAAATTTACGTCACCCTGAAAGCCGCGCCGGCACTGGGGTTTCGAGCTTTCGTGTATAATCTGGGGACTTTGCGGGGCCGGGTCGCGCAATTGATTCGGCGCGAGACGAGGCAAATCGTTGACAATTGCGAGCCCCCAGCCAGGAGAAAAAGTGCACTCGATAAAAATCAGGTTCGCACGTTTCTGTCATCGGGCATCTGTGGTGCGCGCGGGAGTTTTGCTTTTCGCCCTAGTGGCAGGGGCGTTTTCGGGCGAAGCATCATCTGCTCAGACTGGCTATACCGGAATCTTTGGCGGCGGTCCGTTTTACAAGAATGCGTCGGCCAACATTACCGAAATAGAAAACTCCGGATTCTCGGAAGCCATTGTCTGGAGCATCGAGGTCAGCACCACCGGCGACTTGAATTTCAATGGCGAGTTTCCGTTGACCTCCGGCGGCGCCTATGTGGGCAACGAGTACTATCCCGATTTTCCCGGCGACATGGCGACGCTGAAGCTGGGGACGGTAAAGAGGGTGACGTTCAGCATCGGCTCCTCCAACTACGGAGACTGGGAGAACATTACGAACCTGGTCAATGCGCAGGGGACCGGCCCCACCAGCATTCTGTATCAGGATTTTCAGGCTTTGAAGGCGGCGATTCCGGCTCTGGATGCCGTCGATTTTGACGATGAGAACAGCTTCAACTCGCCTACCACGATTTCGTTTGGGGTGATGCTCGGAAACCTTGGCTATCACGTGCTGCCCGACGCTTTCGACGACAGCAGTTATTGGACGAACGTGGTGACGCAGATTAATACGCAACTTCCGGGCACGGCGGATGGAGTTCACCTGCAGGCCTATGCCGGCGGGGCCGGAAATAATCCATGCGTGGGATGGAATTTCGGGACGGTGCCCGTGTTTCCTGGCCTGTGGGATCAGGACGACACGCCGAGCGAGGTGCAGACCACGATGACCGGCTGGCACAACCAGTGTGGCATCATCGGCGGCTTCATGTGGCTCTATGACGACTTTGTTGGCACTGGGCTTGCGGCGCAATACGCCAGCGCGATCAATACCGCGGTTGGCGACCCCGGCTTTACGCTTGCCGGACCGACGAACGTGTTCTTGAATCAGAGTTCAACCGCCAATGCTTCGATCACGATTACGGATGTCAACGGCTTTAGCGGTACCGTAGCTTTGAGTTTGTCGGCTCTGCCGAAAGGCGTGAAGGCGTCGATCCAAGGGACAGGTAATACACGGAAAGCGGTGTTCACAGCGACTTCCTCTGCCGCCACGGGATTTACTATTGTGACGGTTACGGGCGCCTCCGGCGCCATTACCGAAACTCTCACTTTCACACTAGCCGTGAGTGCCGGCTTGGGCGCAACTGGAAGCGGCACCGAGGTGAATCTATCTTCGGAATTCAACCTTTACGGCATCTACACTGACGGTTCGATCTACTCGACCGGCGGGCTGGATGGCGGAGGGTATTCGTACTCAGCGAACCTGCTCACTACGTCGCGGGTTTTTAACGGCACGCTCTTCACCCTTGGGCCTGCGAATGAACTTGACGCGATCGGTTGCAGCGGCCAAACCGTCACACTGACCTCGGGCAAGTATTCCGCGCTGATGCTGTTGGCGACGGGCATCGAAGGAAATCAAGCCTCGAAGACCCTCACCGTCAAATATAGCGATGGAACCAGTACGAGATTCACTCAAAGCTTCAGCGACTGGTACACTCCGCAGAAATATGCGGGTGAGTCTGAAGGCGTGGCCATGGCATACCGGAACTTCGACAACGGAACCAAGGATCAGCGAACGTTCAATCTGTATGCCTACACATTTGTTTTGAATCCGGCGAAGAGCGTGAAGAGCGTTACTTTGCCTAGCGACACGCACGTGGTGGTGCTGGCGGGTACGCTGGTGCCGGTGAAGGATTGAGATAGGTAAGGCCAATCGACACTATAGGCTTCATCGCGTCCCCACCTTTGCAAAAGACGCAAAAGTGGGGCACCCTCAGTTGCGGTTGCTCAGAAGGTGGGCCAGCCTCCCTCTTCATTCTTGTTACAGCGCGCCCGCCCTCAGCTTCAACGGAATTCGGATTCCTATAGAATCAAATCTTCCTATGAAAACATTTGAACAGATTGCGGAGTTGGAGCGGCGGTATTTGCTGGGCACTTATAACCGGTATCCCATTGTGTTGACGCGGGGGAAGGGTGTGTTTCTTTACGACCTGGAGGACCGGCGTTATCTCGACTTTGTTTCTGGCTTGGGAGTGAATGCTTTGGGGCATGCGCATCCGCGGATTGTTAAGACGATTCGGGAGCAGGCGGGGAAGCTGATCCACGTCTCCAACCTTTATTACCACGAGTATCAGGGGGCGCTGGCGGAGAAGTTGTGCACGCTTTTGGGCAGCTCTTTTGGAAATGCTCGCGCGTTTTTTTCGAACAGCGGGACCGAAGCGATTGAGGGGTCGATCAAGCTGGCGCGGCTGGCGGGACATCGCGCTGGTGGGGAGGGGAAGTCGCGGCTGGTGGCGCTCGAGGGGTCGTATCACGGGCGGACGTTTGGGGCTTTGTCGCTGACGGGGCAGGAGAAGCATCGCAAGGGATTTGAGCCGATGCTGGAAGACGTGACATTTGTTGCGCAGAATGACATTGAAGGATTGCGGGCGGCAGTGAACGACTCCACTTGCGCGATAGTGCTGGAGCCGATTTTTGGCGAAGGCGGAATTTATGAGTGCTCGGTGGAGTTTTTGCAGGAGTGCCGGGCGGCGGCAGACCGGCATAAGGCGGCTTTGATTTTTGATGAGATTCAGTGCGGGCTGGGGCGGACTGGGACGATGTTTGCCTTTCAGACGTTTGGCGTGACTCCGGATATTGTAGCGATTGCCAAGCCGATTGCGGCGGGGCTGCCGTTGGGGGCGTTTATTGCGAAAGAGGAATTCGCTAATGCGATTTCGCCGGGGCAGCATGGGACTACTTTTGGCGGTGGTCCGCTGGCTTGCCGCGTGGCTTTGGAATTTCTGGCGATTGTGGAGGATGAGAAGCTGCTGGAGAACGTGAATCGCGTTGGAGCTTATTTGCAGCAGGAGTTGAAGGGGATTGTCGAGAAGAATGCTGCCGCTAAGGAAGTGCGCGGGCGTGGATTTATTCAGGGGATCAATCTGGAGATTCCGGCGCGGCCGATTGTGGATGCGGCTTTGGCTGAGGGAGTTTTGTTCAATTCGACGCACGATACGGTGGTGAGATTTCTGCCTCCGTTTTTGCTGGAGGAGAAGCATGTGGATAAGGGGATTCGGGTGCTGAAGAAGCTGTTGAGGAAGAAGCGGAAGGCAGTGGCCAGTGATCAGTGATCAGTGGCCAGTCATCCCGGTCTTGTTTTGCTGACCACTAACCACTGGACGCTGATCTATAAAAAATGGGGAGCCGAAGCTCCCCTAGCGAAGCGAACAGAGGCGTTATTCACTTAGATAGAGGCTGGTTGTGGCTAAAGAGTTGTCCTCGGAGTTAGAAGATTTGGCTATCGCGGAATGCCATCGGGAAGTTTCTACAGCGGGGGCTCCGGCTCTGGGCGCGGGCGTGGAAGAGTGCTGGATGGAGATGGATGGGGCGCGCATGCGGTATCTGCGCACGGGATCGGGGCCGGCGCTGATTTTGCTGCATGGGTTGCTGGGATATTCTTTTTCGTGGCGATACACGATGCCGGGGCTTGCGCCTTATGCGACGGTCTACGCGCCGGACATGATGGGTGCCGGGTTCTCTGATCGTCCGGCGGGGATTGATCATTCGGTGCGCGGGACGGCTAAGCGGTTGCTGCGGTTTATTAAACGCCTGGGAGTTTCTTCGTTCGATCTGCTGGGGACTTCGCGTGGTGGGGCGGTCGCGATGATGGCGGCTGACGAATGCCTGCAGGGGAATACTGGACTGCATTTGCGAAAACTGGTGCTGGTGGCGCCGGTGAATCCTTATTCGGGGCATGGACAGTGGCTGGCGCCGTTTTTCGGCACGGCTTTTGGCGCGGCCGTGTTCCGGCTCATTTCGCGCACCCCGTTCTCTTATCCCTATTGGCATGCGCGCTTGTATGGAGATCGAAACAAGATTCCTCCTGAGGCTCTTGACGGCTACAAGGCTCCGTTAGCTAAACCGGGATTGTTTGAGCACGCGCTGAGCATCGCCAGCACATGGACGCAGGACCTGCGCGAGTTGGAGGCAACTCTGCCGAAGCTGGGGAGCATTCCTACGCTTTTTATATGGGGCAGCAAAGATCCTGCGGTGTATGCTTCCTCGGCTGGGCCGCTGCAGAAATACTTTCCGAATTCGAAGCTGATTATTTTTCCGGGGATTGGGCACCTGGCTTATGAGGAATGTCCGGAAGAGTTCAACCGGGCGCTGATTGAATTTTTGAAGCCGGATGCAGCTTCTGGCAAATAGGCCGGGAGTTGGGAATCTGCTAAGATCGCGGCGGCGAACAGAGGAATGGTCATGAGGCTGTTGGGGGTTGCTGTCGGGATCTTTGCACTGGCGTTAAGCCTGCCGGCATTTCCAGCGGCCCAGGCGGCACAGGCCGATGCCGCGTTCAAAGAGCAGTTCGAGCAGGGTCAGCGGGCGCTGAAGGCGGGCAAGTATAAGGACGCCATTGAGGCGCTGAAGAAGGCCAACAAACTTCAGGGCGATTCGTGCGCGCAATGTTATCTCCTGTTGGGGGTTGCTTACTACCGCTCGGGCGATCTAATTCAATGCGAAGAAAGCTGCGACAAAGCGATAGCTAGGGCTGGCGATGACGTGGCGCGCGCCGCGGCTCACAACCTCAAGGGAAATGCGATTTTCTCGGCGGCGGGAACGGATAGCAACAAGATGAAAGCGTCGGAGGCTGAGTTCCGATCCGCAGTGCAACTGGACCCGAAGGACGCCGTCTATCATCTGAGCCTGGCCAAGACGCTGCTGCGGGAGTCTAAGGATTCTAACAATGATGAAGCGAAGCGGGAGCTGGAGGCGTGTCTGGAGCTTCAGCCGGACGAGCAGATTGCGCGTCAGGCGCGGCTGATCCTGGCTGACCCGCGGCGGGCCCGCGAAGAGTTCGCCCCTGGATTTGAAGTCAGCACGTTGCAGGGTCAGCAGATTTCACTCAAGCAACTTGCGGGACGCGTAGTGGTCTTGGATTTCTGGGCTACCTGGTGTGAACCTTGCCGCGCTTCGCTGCCGGAATTGAAAGAACTGACGAAAAAATATCCCGCCGAGAAGCTGGTGCTGATCAGCGTGAGCGTGGACAAAGATGACGGCGTCTGGCGAGAATTTGTTGCCAAGAAGAAGATGGACTGGGCGCAATACCGGGATGCCGATCACAAGATACAGAATGCATTTGGCGTCCATTCCTACCCCACATACATGGTGATCGACGGCGACGGGCTCATAAAGGAACGGGTCACGGGATTCAATCCGCAGGAGAGCGTGGTCCACCGGCTGAAGGCTACCCTCGGGCAGATGCCGGAATTGGAAGGCGAAGGACATAAGTAGATCGAGCTGGGAAATCCCTCTCCCAATGACCCATCACATTTTCGATCTGCTGCGCGGCACGGTGGTGCACTACGGGTATTGGGCGGTGGCGGCTCTGCTGCTGTTGGAAAGTGCCGGCTTGCCTCTGCCCGGCGAAACGGTGCTGCTGCTGGCCAGCTTCCTGGCTTATTCCGAGCATGAATTGCAGCTTCCCTGGGTCATTGCGGTCGGGACTGTAGCCTCGACCCTGGGCGGGGAGTTAGGGTTTGTCCTGGGTCGGCACGGTGGGCGTCCGCTGATCGAGCGCTACCAGAATGTGTTCTCCATTCGCGCCGAGAGCCTGGAGCGGGGCGAACAGCTTTTCGACCGCTACGGTGCAATCACGGTTTTTCTGGCACGATTCATGTTTGGCATGCGCGTGCTGGCGTCGTTGCTGGCGGGAGCGCTGCACATGCCCTGGCGGAGGTTTGCGCTGTTTAACTTTCTGGGCGCGGGGGTTTGGGTTACGGCGATTTGCAGTTCGGGATACTTGTTTGGTCGACATTGGAGCCGGCTGGCGCAAGATCTCAAGCGTTTCGATTTAGTGGTTGCGATCGTGGTTGTGGTGGCCGGGTTGTGGTGGTGGTGGAGAAACCGCGGCCGGCGGGAAGCTTCTTAAGGGCTGGCGAACAACTCATTGCGGGCGCACAGTGCGACCACCGGGGCTATAAAGCCCGCATTGATTTCTGGGCTTTACGCGGCGCTGAAGGGACGCTCTTCCACGTACAGAAACGCCGATCTTCTATGGCCCTGCGCGCTTTTATGAGTTTCTCCTCAGGCTCCGCGAGTGAGATCTCGGAACCGTTTTGAAACGGATCTAAGGCGGGTGCCTTAGGAATCAACTTATGCACAGGGGATTTTGCCACGGCGCGGATATACTGTGCGGGTGCCGCGGGACATCCTGATGAGAGGATCCGTGGCCATTGATTTGAAAGGCGGCGTCCGCGCCGGAAATCGGACGAGGAGGAAACGCATGAAGAAAGTAGGTTTCTTGACCCTGTTGATCACGGCAATGTTTCTATTGGCCCTGACCTTCTCGGTGGCGGCTGGTCCAAAGGCAGCGGCGGCTCCAGCGGCGTCGGCCTCAGCTAGTCCGGCGGCTGTTGCTCCAACCCCGGCACCTCCGCACCCGCGCGTGGAAAAAGCCTTAGAGGCGCTGCACAGTGCTCGCGATCATATGCAGCATGCCGAAGGCGAGTTCCATGGCCATCGTGACAAAGCGATCGGGCATATCGATCAAGCCATCCACGAAGCTGAAGAGTGCATGCACGAGCCGTAGAGTTCGGGACTGGGATTTGGAACCAGAAATTCAAAGGCAGCGTCCGCGGACGCTGCCTTTTTTCCCTCATCTTGCGCCGGTGTATCAGTCGGGAGCAATGGTGTATCCGATGGAAGCGCCGATGCGGAACACGCTATCGGAATTGAACTCGACGTTATTCTGGATGTGGTAGTAGTGAGCCTCGGGACGGATAAAGAGATGGGGCAAGCGGTGCCAGAAGCGATAGCGGATGCCGACACCGGCGTCTTCCAGGAAGTGATTGCTGCTGGTGAAGTTGACGCATCCGGGGATGCTGCAAGGGCCAAGCAGGTTGAAGCGGTTGCTGGCAACGCCGACGCCGCCCATGACATCCAAGCCGAGTTTCTTGCTGAGCTTGGGCTGGAAGAGCGCGTTGAAGTCGGTGAGGATGGGACGGTAGGTCTCGTAACCGTAGTAGTTTCCCTGGTGGTAGCGCCATGCGGTTTCTACGTTGAAGCCGAGTCGGCGTTTTTTGAAGCCGATGTAGTCGCCGCCCACGCTGATGTAGGTGCCGTCCTTCTCGGTCGGTGTCTGGAAGGTCGCCGAGCTGTTAATGGGAGGGAAGGACTTGAGGGTGGCGCCACCGAACAACAAATCCACTTGATTCTGTGCCGGCTGGTTCTGTGCCGGTTGATTCTGGGCGGAGGCCATACTGGCAAACAGAAGAACCGCACAAGCGGATGCGAGCAGCACGAATTTTCTCAATACAGCCCCCTTGCCGGTCCGTTTGGGTTTGTGGAATGCCCGGTCGGATGGGTGACACACCAGCGCAGCCGCCGCGAACTGCAGCGCGCTGCGCTGGCGAAATTAGATGTTCAGGATATCAAACCCGCGCTCACTCGCGCAGGCAAAGCTTAATCTGTATCACCGCCGCCGATAGTGTATCCGACCGAGGCACCAACTCGAACCAGGTTGTCGGAGCTGAACGCTCCGTTGTCCTGGATGCTGTTGTTATTCTGGACGTGGTAGTAGTGAATCTCGGGGCGGACGAAGAGGTGGTGCCAGACGTAATAGCGGATACCGGCGCCAAGGTGCTCATCGAAGTGGTCGGTGCTGACGTAGTTATTGTAGTAGCCGAGGGACTGGCCGATTCCTTGGAGGTAGAAGCGGGCGTCGGCAGCGCCGATGCCGGCCATCAGGTCGAGCCCAATCTTCTTGCCCAGATGCGGCTGGTAGAGCCCGTTAAAGTCGGTCAGGATGGGGCGGAAGTTTAATCCGGTGCCGGTCCCGTAGGGGCCCTGGGTAGCTCTCCAGGCAGTTTCGACGTTAACGCCGAAGTGCTTGTAGAAAACTACGTCGCCGCCGATGTTGATGTAGGCGCCGCCCTTTTCCGACGGGAACCCGCCGGTGGTGGTGGCGGACGACAGCAGAGTGCCGCCGCCCATAAAGAAGTCACCCTGCTGGGCAGAGGCGAACTGGGCGAACGACAGGAAAACAAAAACGGATGCGAGGATCGCTAACTTTCTCAAGAGAAACCTCCTTATCAGTTCCTTGTAAGCGTAAGATGCGTCCGCGAAATGGTTAGGATGCTGCCATATTGCTTACGACTCATCATAATTTCATCCGCGGGATAAATTCAACTCGAACCGGATGCTTGTAAAGAAATGTCAAGTCGACCGCGGAACCGTCATCGCTTGGCACAACTATCCCAATGTATGCTAAACCCGGAAGGCCGGGGCAAGTTGCGGGGTTGACCAAGAATGTTCTTTGAAGGCATGGCGGAACTGGCCGAGCAGCAGGCTCAGGGTCGAGGGCTGGCTTAAGAGGATCACGCGCCGCGCCCTTTCACAACGCGGGCCGAGACCTCCGATTACTGCGCTTCCAGTATAGATATCCCGGCACGCCGATGAGCACGATTGCCGTGCCCCAGAAGGCTTCGGTGGGGCGCGTGATGATTGTATTCAGTGTCCAGGCTGCGCCGACCAGAACGTAGATCGCGGGGAGCCAGGGATATCCCGTGCAGCGGTAGGGACGCGGAATCTCGGGGCGCTTCCAGCGCAGCAGAAACATTCCGATTACCGTCAGCGTGTAGGAAAGCACCATGCCGTAGATGACGTAGGTGTAGAGCTGATCGTAGCGGCCGCTGACGGTGAGCAGCGCGGCCCAGACGCCTTGTCCGATGAGGCTGAAGGCGGGCGTGCGCCACTTGGGATGGATGACTGCCATGCGCTTGAAGAAGACGCCGTCCTGCGCCATGGCTAGATACACACGCGCGCCAGAGAGCGTGCAGGTGGCTGCAGCGCTGAAACACGAGACCGCAATCATGAGCGAGAGCCAGACTGCGGCGCGCGGAGAAAACAATGCGGCTGCGGCGGCGTGGGCGATGGTCTCGTGTTTCGCAATCTCGTTGAGAGGCAGGGCGTAGAGATAAGTCATGTTCATCGCCATGTAGATGGCGCCCACTGCGAGCACGCCCAGCACCATGGCCAGCGGCACATTGCGGCGCGGCTCTTTGACTTCGCCGGCGACCCAGGTGATGTAGACCCATCCGTCGTAGGCCCAGAAGACTGCGATCAGCGCGATGCCCATGGCGGAGATTAACTGGCCGGGATGAAGTCCCATGGTGAGGCCGACGCCGTGCGCGCGGAAATGCGACCAGTCGCCTTTGCCGATGGCGAATCCGAGAAGCACGAAGGCGGCCATGGCCGCGAACTTGGTCCAGGTGGAAAGATTCTGCAGCAGCGTGCCCCAGCGCAGGCCGACGACGTTGACGTAGGTGAGGATGGCGATTAAGAGTAGACCGAACAGGTGCGCGCGGGTGATGGTGATCCCAACGAACTGGAGCACGATGTGATCTTGCGAGACGATTGGGAAGACCTGCCCTGTGTAGGCGGCCGAGGCCACAGAGAGCGCGGCGATGGTGCCTCCGTTGGCCACTGCGAACAGCATCCATCCGTAGAGAAAGGCGACCAGGTCGCCGTAGGCCTCGCGCAGATAAATGTACTGGCCGCCGGACTCGGGGAACATCGATCCCAACTCGGCGAAGGCGACGCAGCCGAACAGCGAAATCACGCCGCCGATGACCCACACCAGCAGGAAGAGCATGGGCTGCGGCAAGGGGCCGGCGATGTCTTTGGCGGTGAGAAAAATCGAGGAGCCGATGATGCCGCTGACTAAGAGCAGAACGGAATCGAGCAGGCTGAGGCCGCGAATGAGCGTAGGTTGGGCTGGCTGCGCGTTCGACGGCGGAGGCTCGGCGGCTGGCGCGAGAGTTGGATCCATTATCCGATTCCGAGTTCGTCGGGAGATTCGAGCGGCGTGCCGCAGCGACGGCAGATGACGGCGGAACAATCGCCGCAGGTCAGCGGATCGGTTACTTCTACGGCGCAGTCCGGGCAGTAGAGGGAGCCGGGGTTGGGTTCCGGCGGAGGGTTCTGAGGGCGTGTCGCCATGAGCAGAAGAACTTTAGCACATGACGGAAGAAAGCCGGATCGCATTCGCGAGCGATCTACTTCTTCTCTTTTACTTGCGATCTTTTACTTGCGATCTGGGATCGTTGGCTGCGTCGAAATAGCGGGTGTCGGTTGGACCGTAGCCGCAGATTTGCACGATCACAGGATCATTCTCCGTCTGGGCGAAATGATTGTCTCCTCCCGGCTCCGAGTACACGCTTCCCGGAGGAAGTGTCTTCAGTGCCTTTGCATCGAAATGATTGCCATAGCCGAAGTGCCACTCGCCCGCGACGACGGTGGCGACGCGGTTATCACGGTGCGAATGCGCCTGGATGGTGGTGTGAGACGGCACAAATATCAGGATCGTATAGAAGCCTGCTTTTGAGGGGTCGCCAAAGATGACCTTGATATGAACTCCTGCGACGCCGGAGGTGCCAATCTGGCTGCTGTCTGGGGAACTACTCCGTATTTCTGTAGGCGTCATGCGCATCTCGGGAAGAGATTGCGCGATTGCAGAAGACGCGGCTGCGAGAAGCAAGCCAGCAATGAAGAATCTCTTGAGCATGATTTGCGGGAGCATAGATCAGTCCTTTCATAAACGGCGCGGGAGCTAAGCATCAGGGGGAAGCAGGCGAGGCTTGTGCACTTCCTGAGTCGGGATCCCGATGTATAGAATGTTCGCGACTATACATCTAGAATGTAAGAGCATGCCAGAAAAATCACTTACCCCTGACGAAAAGCTGCAACAGGAATTCAACCGCTGGGCCGCGGCCGGCGAAGGCGCTAAGATGGAGAGCCATCACTATGACATTACAACCAAGACGATTCGCCGGATGGAACTGCGTGCGGGTGAGCGCGTGCTTGATCTGGGTTGCGGATCGGGGTGGGCGACGCGGCTGCTGGCGCGGCTGGTGGGCGAAGGGCCGGATGGATTTGGGCAGGTGATTGGGCTCGACGTTGCCGATGAGATGATTCGCGAGGCTCGCGTGGCGTCGAAAGATTTCGACAACGTGCTTTATGTTTGGGGATCGGCGCAGCAGATTCCGTGGGAAGAAAATTTCTTCGACAAAGTGTTGTCGGTGGAATCGTTCTATTACTATCCCGATCAGGACCGGGCGCTGATGGAGTTGTTTCGCGTGATGGCGCCGCGGGGAAGGTTATTCATCCTCATCAATCTATATAAGGATAATGCGTACTCGCTGCAGTGGGTGGACAAGCTGAAGGTGCCGGTGCACGTGCGCTCTGCGGAGGAGTATGTCGAGCTGCTGAAGAAACATGCTTTTGAGAATGTTGAAGCGTGCCGCATTCCTGACGACACGCCCACGCCCGATGATTACCAGACGAAATCGTTTCGCAGCGTCGATGATCTGCGGGCGTTCAAGCGCGAGGGCGCGCTGTTGCTGATGGCTGAGAAGCCGGACCTGAGGACGCCTGCGCCAGGGTACACGATTTACTGAAGCGCGAGTTCCTCAAGGGCTTAACTGTTTTCTCGAAGCAGCGTCGCGACTAAGCCGCGCCCTTTCAAAACTAAATTGTGCTGTCGTCATCGTCGTCGCTGTCGCGATGGCTCAGGTCCTTGGCCGGGCTTAACGCGCGGCCGTCGGAGGCGTGGTGGATCGAGATCCGGCCATTTACGTCCTCCAGTTTGATGCGTGGGCCGCCGCTGCCTAGCTCACCGCGCAGATCGTGGCCGACGAAGCTGGTGATTGTTGACGTGCAGTCCGAAGTCGTTGTCGATTCCACCGGAAACCGTGCTGGCTTCGATTTCCGCCTTGGAATCGGAAGGGATCGTCAAACCGACCGAACCGTTGACCGACTTCAGTTCGACCGATGATCCCGGAAGCTGGTCGAAGTTGGCTTCCAAGTGTCCGTTGATGGTGGAGAGTTCGGCGCGGCCCGAGAGATTGTGGGCTTGCAGTTTGCCGTTGATGCTGGAGGCGTGTACCTCGCCGCTGACGCCGGTGACATCGAGCGCGCCGTTGATCAGCTTGATTTCGTCGAGGCGCGCGGTGCGCGGAACCGTCAGCGTGTATTCCACGCTGGCTGGATTATTGTGCGAGCCCCAGTTGAACGTGAGGTCGTGCTCGGGGTACTTGGTGCGAATGGAAACATGATCGGCGTTCGCGTCAACCTCGATTTTGGCCTCATCGAGCCGATCTTTTGTGCCGGCGTACTTCACGGCGTCAACCTTGACTTGATTCTGGTCCCAGGTGGAGATGTGGACGTTGCCGTTGATATTGTCGAGTTCAACGCGGCCATCGGCATTGAGGGCGTAGGTCTGATGAAATTCTTCGGTGAATGCGCCGCGGTGATCGGAGGCGTGTGCTGCGAGGGCGAGAACAAACAGCGCGCAGATAGTTCCTAGAACTGCTCCGGACCAGGCGGGGAGTTGGCGTTGGCGGTTCATGTTTTCCTCCGTTTCAACCGTTAGACGCGGCGCGTTGCAAATGGTGAGGACGAAGTTAGCGGGGAAAGCTGGCCCGTCCCATGGATTTGTGTACGGAGGTTACGTCAGGGATGTTCCAAGTTTTGGTTTTCAATCCTGGCGCGCGGGTTCGTCCTTTTTCTCATTATGCCTTCCGGCTTCGGTGAGCAGATAGACTCCGAGGATCGTCATCTCCGGCTCAATGGGATGCCGGTAGCGCTGGCCGGGATAGACCACATAGTAAATCGCGGGATAGAGCAGGATCAGCCAGAACAGCAGCCAGGCGCCGGGTTTCCGCCGGCGAAGGGCGCGTCCGAGTCCCCAGAACGCGAGTACGGATGAAGCCAGGAACAGCGAGTTTTTCGTCTGCGCCAGCCACCAGATTTGGGCGAGGCGGGGCGGTCCCGCCCAGAAGTAGACGAAGCGTTTCACGCATAGAACGGCGAAGCGCGCGTAGTCGGCCTTGATGTAATCGACGGCTTGCCGCTTACACATTGCGATGTAGGCAAGTTCACCCATCGATGTGTACTGGCGCATGGCATAGAGATCCTGCGTGGGATGCAGGTACTGCATCCAGGTGCCATCGGCGCCGTTGCCGTTGCCGAGGTGCAGCTCGGCGCCAAAATTATCGCGGATAAAAATAGACTTGCCGAAGGTTTCATAATTGCGCACGAGCCACGGAGCGATGCAGGCGCTGAAAACCAGAGATGCCAGCGCGACTCCGGCGAACGACGGCTTGTACAGCTTCGCGCGGCGATACCAGGCCCACAGTCCCGAGGCCGGCAGGAACGCGAGCAGCACCGGACTGTCCATCGCGGCGATGCCCCAGAGCAGGCCGAACTCGAGCCACGGTTTCAGTCCGTTGCGATCTTCCAGGCTGAGCGCGAGCCAAAAGATCACGGCAACAAGCAGCGCCGAGAGGCTGGTTTCCCACACCCAGCGCGTGCACCAGGACATTGCGTAGGGCAGAAGAGCCCAAGTCCAGGCCGAGCCGACGGCGACTTTTTCGGAGAAGACTCTCCGCGCGATCAGAAAAATCGGAATGCAGGTCAGCGCCGAAAAAAAACTGTTGATGGAAAGCAGAACGAACGCAGATGCTCTCGAATAAATTCCGAAAATGTGGAACACGTCCGCGGTCAAGTAAGGATAAAGAGGGGGTTCCCACGCGGTTGGGCCGGTGGGCGTGCCGAACGCGTTGCTGAAGCCGTGGCCGGAGGCGATGGCCGCGCCGATGCGTCCCATCTCCCAGCCGAAGCCGAAGTTGTTGTCTGCGCTTTTGAACTTGTAGGTATGGCCGACTATGATCCAGCCCACGCGAAG
The DNA here is from genome assembly GCA_963832755.1 of uncultured Acidobacteriaceae bacterium. GTDB lineage: Bacteria > Acidobacteriota > Terriglobia > Terriglobales > Acidobacteriaceae > Sulfotelmatobacter. The sequence continues at coordinate 1,537,405 of CAWHVM010000002.1, forward strand.
AAATAGGGCGATGGAGACCATCCAAAACTGCGAAGTACGAAGGTGAGCCCAGGCATTAGCAAAAAGAGCGGCGATGCGTTCGCGATCGACTGTCGCGGCAGGTCGTGAATCCATGAATGCATCTATTTGTAGCTGAGTCGTGACCGTGGAGCAACTCAACCTGGCGGTTCGGGATCGATTGACACCCGCTCTGGCCATCCTTAGGCCGTGGTGCTCCGCGCCGTTTGCCGGCGCTCAGACTGTATAATTGTATTGATCGCTCTTCAGATTGGGCTTGAGATCGGGGTCATCTCATGGGCTGGCTGCAAAACAAGTTCGAAAAGAATTTCATGATCAGCACGGTGGACTACGTCTTCAACTGGGCGCGGAAGTCTGCCGTGTGGCCGATGACGTTTGGCTTGGCTTGCTGCGCGATCGAGATGATTGCTTCCTCGACCTCGCGCTTCGACATTGCGCGCTTCGGGTCGGAAGTGTTTCGGCCCAGCCCGCGGCAGAGCGACCTGATGATTGTTGCCGGCACGGTGACCCTGAAGATGGCGCCGGTGGTGAAACGCATCTACGACCAGATGCCCGACCCGAAGTGGGTGATCTCGATGGGCGCGTGTTCGTCGGTGGGCGGGCCGTTCAATACTTATGCGGTGTTGCAGGGCGTGGACAAAATCGTGCCCACGGATGTTTACGTTACCGGCTGCCCGCCACGGCCGGAGAATCTTTTCTACGCGCTGCTCAAGCTGCAGGACAAGATCGATACCATGACGCTGGCGAAGAAGCCGACCGAAGTGCGCCTCGACCCGAATATGCTGGAGAACTTCAAGCGCCAGGTCATGATCGCGCAGACGTTGCAACCGAAATAGACTCGTGTGGGAATGGGTCTTCGACCCGTCCGCCGAGCGAAGCTCGGCTAGCATTCGCCACAGTCCATGCCGACCTTCACAAAGATCGCCACCGAATCCGAACTCCCGCCCATCGACGAAGCCAAAGAATTTCCCTGCGGCGACAAAACCATCTGCATCGCCAACGTGAACGGCTTCTATAGCGCCATGGATAACGTCTGCCTGCATCGCGGCGGCCCGCTGGGGCAGGGAATGATTGAAGGCGGCAAGGTCGTTTGCCCCTGGCATGGCTGGGCCTGGGACGTAAAGACCGGCGAGGCCGTGCAGAATCCCAGCGTTAAAGTTGCAGTGTATCCGCTGAAAATCGAAAAGGGCAATGTGCTGGTTGAAATCTAGCCGACCGACTGTCCAAGACAAATGAGCCCGGTCACTCATTTTTTCACGGGATGGGTTTTCGCCAACTGCTTCAACCTGGAGCGGAGAGACCGCGCCATCGTCACGCTGGCCTGCGTCGCTCCGGATGTCGATGGCCTCGGCATCATTCCGGAACTGCTTACGCGAAACTCGGCGCGTCCTCTTTTATGGTTTTCTCTGTATCATCACTCGCTGCACAACCTGGCATTTGCGGTGGTCATTGCGGCGATTGCATTCGCGCTTGCGGCGCAAAGATGGAAGACCGGACTGCTCGCTCTGCTGAGTTTTCACATTCATCTGTTTGAAGACTTGCTGGGCTCGCGCGGACCCGATGGCTACCAGTGGCCTATTCCGTATCTCGCGCCCTTCTCTTCGTCGCTGCAATTTGTCTGGCGCGGACAATGGGGACTGAACGCGTGGCCGAATATCGTGATCACAATCGTTCTCTTGCTGATCACTTTGTGGCTAGCGTGGCGCAGAGGATTCTCTCCGCTGGAGATGGTGTCGGCAAAGGCGGACAGTGCGCTGGTGGAAACTCTGCGGAAGCGCTATCCCAGAAACCTCAAGAACTTCGAGGGCTGATTCTCGTATCCGGGGAACACTTCATTCAGATTCTTGTTGCCCATGTGCCGCGCAACGGCTTCGCCAAGCACTTGGCGAAAATCCGTGGTCAAGGCCAGATCGCGGCCTTCGTAGAGTTGCGATTGATCGAGTCCCGGCCAGCGTCCGTAAACTTTGCCGCCTTTCACCGGGCCGCCGAGCACGAACATCACGTTGGCGTGGCCGTGGTCGGTGCCGCGGTTGCCATTCTCACGAGCCGTGCGGCCGAATTCCGACATGGTCACGACCACCGTGTCTTCGCCGAGATCTCCGAGATCGGTCCAGAAAGCGGCGAGCGATTGCGAAAAGTTGCGCAGCACGTTGGCGATCTGGCCTTCGGTCGCACCCTCGTTGACGTGATGGTCCCATCCGCCGATGTCGGCAAACGCAACTTGCACACCGAGGTTTGCTTTGATGAGCTGGGCAAGCTGGCGCAGGCTGTCGCCGAAGCGTCCCTTGGGATAATCGGCACCCGGCGCGGGTTTGTATTTCGCAGGGTCGGCGGACTTCAGCATCTTTACAGCTTCAAACGTTTCTTCGCCGGTGCCGTGCAGCACGGTGTCGAGCGAGTGATCGTACATGGCCTCGAACGTGTTCGCGACCGGAGACATTTTCGCGCCGCGTCCGCCCACCGAGAAGTCGTTGATGTTGTTCATCGCGATCACGGGCTCAATCCCGCTCAAGATGCGCGGAATCGACGGACCCATGGCGATGGCTTGGAACGCCGATTTCTGCGGCGGACGCGGCAGGTCGCGCAGCGTGCGGTTGAGCCATCCGTCTTCGGTGGAGTTCACACCCGGAGTGCCGGCCTCCATGAAATCTTGTGCATCGAAGTGGGAGCGGCTGGGGTCGGGGGAACCGGCGGCGTGCATGATCGCCAGATGACGCTGCTGCCAGAGAGGCTGGAACGGCGCGAGCGAAGGGTGCAGGCCGAAGAAGCCGTCAAGATCGAGTACGGCCTTGCGCGGGATGTTGATGCTGGGCCGCATCGCGTAGTACTGGGCCTCGGCGTGAGGAACCACGATGTTCAGGCCATCGGCCGCGCCGCGCTGAAAGATCACAACCAGGCGCTTGGTGCGCACGCCCGGCTCAGCCGCGCCCATGGCGGCGCGGGCCAGGAAGCTGGGCACAGCCGCCGTGCCGACGACGGCAAGCGCGCTGTTGCGAAGAAAGACGCGACGAGTAATCGACATAGAACAGCTCCTAGCTCTTAGCCTTTAGCTCTTAGCTCACCCTGAAACCCAATCCTGTGAGGCCCGCATCTCTCGCTGGAGGCATGGGATTCAAGCTAAGAGCTAATAGCTAATGGCTAAGAGCTACCTCCTTTGAAACTCCGGCGAGCCCAGCAGCAGGCCCGCAATCGTGTTGGCATCCGTAGAACGCGCTGTGTCTGCGATCTTGCGCGGGCCATTCTTGGTGCCCGGTTTCGGCTGGTCTCCGTTCCTTGCTGCCGCTTCGATCTGCGCGGCAATCGAGTCGTGCGTCTGCTGGGATACTCCGCCTGCGATCAGATTCGTTTCCAGCGTGGAGAGTGTGCGGCTCGTCTCCGGCGGTTGCGCGCTGCTTCCAGCCAGTTGCGCCACATCCGCTTTCACGCCTTTGATCTTGTCGTTGGTCAATGCTAACGCAAAATTCATGCGGTTGAGCAGTGCTGAAGAACTCACCCAAGTTTCCGCCTTCATGGAGTAGCCCGTGGGTGGCTGCGCGCCGTACAGCGGCATGCCCATATTGTTGAGCTGCCGGGTCAGGGGCAGGGCATCTTCAACGTCGGCGCCGGTGGCGCGCACGGCTGACGCCACGAATTCCAAAGGCGTTTTCACCTTTGCGCGGTAGGTGTCGTCATTCCAAAATTCGGGCGAATGGAACAACGTGTTCAGCACTTCGCGGATGTCGCCCTTTTTTTTCAAGAACGTTTTCGCCATGCGATTGACCAAGGCCGGAGGCGGATCATCTGACACAAATCGCTCAGCGAGTTTCAGAGAAATAAAGTGCGCCGTCTGCGGACTCGTAGCCAGCCGGTGCAGCACTTCCAGGCCCTCGCCTTCGCCCTTGGGCTTGATCTTATGTCCCAGCACAAACCTAGGGCCGGGTTCGTGCATGCGCGGATCGAACTTGAAGCTGCCGCCTTGCGCCGGATTATCAATGGTCCATCCGGTAAAAACTTTGGCAACCTCGGTGACATCGCGTTGCGAGTAGCCGCCGTTCACGCTCAGTGTGTGTAACTCGAGCAACTCGCGGCCGTAATTTTCATTGAGGCCGCTGGTGCGCTTGCCCGGTCGCGGACGCGTATAGCGCGCGTATGGTCCGGGATGCGCCGGAATTCCCAAAGCTTTCGGTGAACTCGGCCCCACGCTCAACCAGTTGTCGAGATAAAACAACATCGCCGGACTCTTCGCCGTGGCCACGAGCAGGTCCTCGAATTTGCCGAGCGCGTGCGGACGGATCACATCGCGCTCATAGCTGGTCAGCATGAGGCGGTCGAGTCCTTTACCCACAAACACGTTGAAGTGGTTGAACCAGAAGTCGGTCATCACTTCTTCAAATTGGCGTTGGCTGTAGATGGCGCGCAGAAGTTTGGCTTGCGCCAGTTCGTTGGTGACCACGCCGGCAGGATAGTTCATGGCAAGCAGAGTTTCCTTCTGCTTCGGGTTTAAGCCCTCGATCAGTTCCGGGGCTTTGCCTCCGCGCAGAGAGTCGGCAACCTCAACCTGCTCCATGACCGGCATGGCGAGAATTTTCTTGAAGCGCTCGTCCGGTGAAAGGCTTGGCAGTTGCGCGACTTCGAGGTCGGCGTAGAGTTTCTTCTCGCGCAGTCGCGACTGCTCTTCTTCTTCGCGCGTCGGCTTCGCTGGCGCTGCGCCGGCTATCATCGTCGAGTCGTTGCCGGCGACGGAGTTCATCGTGTCGTTTGTCGTCCGATTCATCGCGGTGCTATCAGGTGTGGTCGCGGCATCTGACGCCGCTGATTCTTGAGCCGGGGCGCTTCCGGTTTTTTCTGGCGCAGAGGCTGTGGCCGCATTCTTGCCAGCCTCTTCTTTCCGCGCTTTGCGCTGCTCGAGACGCGCGAGTTGCACCTGGAAGATCGCGCGCAGCGCCGCATCGGATGGCATGGCCCGCTTGCCATTCAGCACTTGATTGATTTCCTGCGGATCGGGAAAGTCTTCCGTAATTTCCTTCGTGCTCATGCGCAAGGTGCGGAGCGGCTCCAGGCGGGCGTCGAGGGCGCTGTCGTCGATCCTCTTGGGATGCAACTGAAGGTCAATCCACTGGTCGACGCCCATCGCCATGACTTGTTGCACATCGCCGGGGCGAGGACCGAAGGTCAGGCGATTGAGCGCGTGCAGAGCGCGCCGCTGAGGGTTATCGTTGGGGCTCGATGCCGCCGTGTCTTTTTTCCGAGCCAGCACTTGCGGCACGGTACACGCCAGGCTGAAACAAAGCAGGCAAGCGAAAACCTTCGTGCGGCCCAAACCCATGAGGACTCCCAAGGCAGACGGCGACCAACTCTTCTAATTATCAACCCGGAGGGAAAGAAAAGGTTGCTGACCGTGATTACCGAAAGGGATGGAGTTTGAAAGCCTCAGAAGACTGAAGCTGAGAGCTGGCCGCCGGAGGCCGAAGCTAAGTCAAATACATCTTGCCGCGCGACACTTTGTGCTGCAGGGTCGCGGCCAACTGATCGATGTCGGTAGGAGCGATGTTGACCGTCATATGGTCGGACACAAGCGGGGTTCGATTGCTGCCCACGGCGTCGCGCCGCACCTGAATCAGCAAGCCCTGCACCACGTTGGGATCGTATTTTTGCGGCGACATGCGGACCAGATCACTCAGCGCGCTGCCCAGGGAAAGCGATTCGCGATAGGGACGCACGCTGGTCATGGCGTCAAAGGTATCAGCTAGCGCCATAATGCGCACCGGCAGGGGCAGATCGTTGCCGCCGATAGCGTCGGGATAACCGGAGCCGTCGCTGCGCTCGTGATGCCAGCGCACCGACTCGTGAATCTTCGGCCAGGGAAATTGCACGCTGCTCACAATCTGATGGCCGACCACGGTGTGGTCCGCCATCTCACGAAACTCTTCGGGATTCAGCGCACCGGGCTTGCTGAACAGCCGGCGGTCGACTGCCACTTTGCCGATGTCGTGCAAATAGCCGGCGCTGCGCAGAGCGGCCACTTCGCCGGCCTCGACGCCCATCGCTTCGCCGATCGCGGCCGCATAGCGGCCGACGCGCAGTGAGTGGCCATGAATGTTGACGTGCTTCACATCAATCGCGGTGGCGAACGCCTCGAGCGCCGTGTCATAGAAACCGTGCAGAGAGGCCATCAGGCGCAGGTTTTCAGTCACACGTTGCGCCAACGTCTGCGTCAGCGCGTGGTTCTGCACCGCCAGCCCAATGTAGCTGCACAACAGATCCATGGCATCGAGTTCGGCGTCTTCGTACGGCGCGTCGCCCTGACGACGTCCCAAAGCCACCACGCCTGCAAGCTTGCCGGACGCTTTGAGCGGAGCCAGGCATTTGAAAAGTTCGGGCGCCACGTTGCCGTTGGAACTGAGGAAAATCGAATACGTAGAAGCGTTCAGCACGATCGGTCCTCGCGCCGCGGTAAGAGCGTGAACGTGCTTCGGCAGAAGAGGAATGAACGCAGGCTCGGGCAGCATGGCAAAGCCGTCGGCCGCTACCAACGTCAGCATGGTGGGCTTCTCGTTGAAAACGAAAAGCGCGCCTTCGCGCGCTCCGGCCGCTTCCATGACCGCGGTGAGCATGCGGCGAGCAGTGTCTGAAAATTCGCGCTCCGCCGTAAGCTCGGGCCCCAGATCGGAGAGAGCTTCCACGGTGCGCAACAGCCTGCGGAAATTGTTGGTCTCCACGGCCACGATGTGGTGCGAGAATGCTGAGCAGAATGAGCGTAGCATGCGCGAACGGCGCGCCGCGAGAGCAAGTTGTTGGTTAGTTTGGTGCTGGCATGACCCACACATTTTGTCTTCCCGAGCGAAGCGAGGGATCCAGGTCATAGCCTGCGACCGGCGTTGCCGCTGTCGGCAAACACCCAGATCTCTCGCTTCGCTCGGGATGACAAATCGTGGGGGATGACAATTCGTGACGGGAGCGGCAACTGCGAAACTACTAGAAGAGCTCACGGAGTTCCGCAAACCGGCCCACGATCAGCAACCGCTGAGACGGCGGAGCCGCATTGAGTTCTTCATGTTCGAGAATCCAGGTATCGCCGTGAGGAATGAAAACCGCGTGCAGACCCGCGGCTAGCGCGGGATTGATATCAGACTTGGGACTGTTGCCGATCATCCAGGTGGAGTCGCGTGCGAGTTCGTATTTTTCCGCCAGAGCATGGTAGACCGATGAATTTTTCTCGGCGACGATCTCGGTTGCGGCGAAATGTCCTTTCAGCGTCGAGCGCTCGATCTTCCCAGACTGCTCGGCCTGCGCTCCCTTGGTCACCATGATCAGGCGATGCCGCGCGGAGAGGTACTCAAGGGTCTCAGGAACTTCCGGCAAGAACTCAATGGGATGATTTTCGATGGTGCGGGCAAAGCTGGTAATCTGAGCGTGCAATTCCGCTGTGACCGGCTGCACGCTGAGCCGCTCAAACGTATCCACCAGCGCATGCGCAAAGCTGTTCAGACCGTAACCGTGCTTCACGATGCACTCGCGCTCCACATCGTTGAGCACCCCGCGCACTTGCTCGGGAGAAAATTCGTGGTGATTGAGAAACGAAATAAACTTCGCGATGGCGCGCTCGAAGTAGACGTTGTTCTCCCAGAGCGTGTCGTCGGCGTCGATGAGAAGAGTTTGGGCGCCGTTGTTGTTTGGGGAGGGGTCAGTCACTGTTCCTCACAAGAGATTTGAAAAACTCCAACAACTGGAAACCGACGTATTCATTGCGTTTGTGCTCGCGGTAATAACAGTCCCAATAGCTGATGACGCGTCTCTCGGTTGTTGCAAAGAAATCCGGGTTTGCGCGTTAAGAAGTTTCCATAGATGAACACGTCCAAATTCGCAAGGTTCTGTTTTACGACCTGAAGGATCTCGATCACGTATTCTCCAACAAGCTGGATAACGAAAGGAGGAATCCAAACATTTTCTGGAACGAATGATTCGCGCCAAATGTTGCTCGCGAACGAAACCGTCAGTATGCCTGGTCAAAAGGCAGTCAATGAACTCCCGTTGGAGATCCGTCAGCTGGGCGAGCGGTATGAGCGCGGGATCGTTGTGTATTCGATCGGGCAGCGTCAACGCCTCGTCCCCGACGCGCACCGAGAAGTTTTCCCCAAGTAATCTCGTGACGGGGAACCTAAATGTCGCGACCTGAACATCGGCGCGGATCGCAAGAGGGAAAGCACGCGCCAGTTGCTCGCCGCTTGTGTAACTCCTCGTCATTGTCGTATCCGACGAAGAACTTCTTACGCCACCCAATCCACGCGCGCCTCAGGCCCAATAATCCCAGCCTTGTGCCCCATATCGAGCAGTCGTACTACGGCTTGGCGGCCATCCGGACCGTAATCGAGCGTGCGCTCGTTTACATACATGCCGACGAACCGGTCGGCAGTTTGCGAATCGAGATCGCGGGCGAACTGCATGGCGTAGGATAACGCCTCTTCCCGGTGGTCGAGCGCGTACTGAATGCTGTCGCGCAAAGCGCCGTTGACCGCGGCTATGAGGTCCGAGCCGAGCGCTCGGCGAATGGCGTTGCCTCCCAGCGGCAGCGGCAAGCCAGTCATTTTCTGCCACCATCTTCCCAGATCGACAACGCGGTGCAGGCCGGCCTTGTCGTAGGTCAACTGGCCTTCGTGAATGATGAGTCCAGCCTCGAACTTGCCCTCGAGCACCTGCGGAATAATCTGGTCGAAGGGCACAACTTCAGTTTCCACCCCGGGAGCGAAAAGCTGCAGAGCGAGATACGCAGTCGTGAGCGTGCCCGGAACCGCAATCTTCTTATCTTTGATTTCAAGCTGCGTGAATGGGCGCGGCGAGACGATCATCGGCCCATAGCCCTCGCCCACGCTTCCACCACACGACATCAGCGCGTACAAATCCTGAATATAAGGATAGGCGTGAAACGAAATCGCCGTGACATCGTACACGCCTTCGCGCGCCTTCTGGTTCAGGGTTTCAATGTCGCAGAGAGTGTGGGTGAAGCGCAGCCCCGGCACGCGAACTTTGCTGGTCGCGAGGCCGTAAAACATGAAGGCATCATCGGAATCAGGGCTGTGAGCGATGCTGATCTCGCGGACCAGCGAAGCCGGATTGCCGACGGAACGTTTCGCTTCCAGTTCCGAAATTACTGTCATCATTTGAACTCCAAACAGATCTGCCGCTGTGCTCTTTACCGCTGTGCCTCTGAACGGCGCTGCCACCGCGCCGCAATTCCGGCCGCCATCATCACCTTAATTATTTCGGCAAACAAGAACCAATAAAGGCCCCAGCGAAAGGCTTGCGCTACTGAGTGCGTCAGAACCGCAAGCCAGGTCAGACCTCCGATGAAAAGCACAACTTCGCCGAGAAGGCCGCCCAGCGCGGCGCGAGCGAAGGTCTTGCGGCCATGCTCCATGACGTAACCTGCCAGCCACGCAACCAGCGGGTAGGCCAGGAGAAATCCCCCGGTCGGGCCGAGCAGGTGCGCGATTCCTCCCGGGCCTACAGGATTGAACACCGGCATGCCCACTGCGCCTTCGGCAAGATATAAGGCGAGCGCCGCAAAGCCGCGCCGGCTGCCCAGCAGCAGGCCAACCAACAACACTCCGAAGTTCTGTACCGTCAATGGTACGGGCGTGCCGGGTATCGGAATCGTGATATGCGCGCACAACGCCACAAACAGGCTGGCGCCAACCACGATGGCGACTTGCCGCGCGCCTTCGAAAACACGTTCCTGCTGACTGCCTATGGTTTGAATTGCCAGTTTTGACATGGAAGAGTCTCCAAATCTTTAACGCAAAGCATCAGTGCTCAACATCGCCCGACTGATGTTCGCCCTCGACTTCTGCAGAATTTCCTTCCCGCGCGGCGTGCGCGGCCTGCAAGTGGCGGCGCAAGCGCATATACAAGGCGATTGCAACGCACACCACGACCAGCGTACTTATACCCAGGATCAGGAACCACCAGATCATCCGCACAACCGATTAGGATAACAGATGGTCTGGTAGTGGAGCGGAGAGTCAGAGGATGTTCGTCAATGTATCCGGTTCGATTGCTCCGTGAGATGGCGGCAGCACCGGAGGAGCAATCTCGATAGTTTGCCGCCTGCAGGTTTTCCTAGCTCGCCTTCGCCAGAGCCAGCTTTTCGCGCATCATCTCAACTCGCTTGATCATAAACTTCAGCCGATCGCGCCCGTACTTGGAGCCGGTGATGACCTTCTCGATGTTCCCGAACATCTCCGGGTCGCCAGCCTTTTCGCGCAGTTCTTTGAGGAAGGGATAAACCTTCGCGAATAGGACGAACATTTCTCCGCTTACCGCGGGCTGAATAAACAAGCCCTCGTTGAGCGCACCCTGCAGCACGAAGGAGGCGGCCATGCTCCAGTATCCGTTTACCTGGCGCAGCCAGTTATTTTCCTGCGAGCCCATGTTGAAGGCAACTTTGAGGAAATCGTCGGCGTTCTTCGGCCAGAATTCGGCGAACCACCAGTTGCGCGCCTTGCGCATCTCCGATTCGCGGCGCAGATCGTAAAGTTGCATGACGATTTGAGCGTCAGCAGCTGTAGCTTTCTTGGACATGAGAAGACCTCATTTGGAATTGAGTGTTGAGCCATTGAGTCATTGAGCGATTGGAAAATTCGGACGCAAGCCTGAAACCGCTCAATCGCCCGATCGCTCAATCGCCCGATCGCTCAATCGCCCGATTGCTACGCGCTCGTAGTCGCCGCTGCCTCGGCGGGGGCCGGCCGCTCGTAGTCGCACTCCTTGTTCGGGCACGCGATCACTGGTCCAGCCTTCAGGTTTTTCTCCACCAGATACTCGCTGCCGCAACTCGGACATTTTTCGGCAATCGGCTTGTGCGCCGAAGTGAATTTGCACTTGGGATAATTTCCGCACCCGTAGAACGTGTTGCCCTTGCGCGCGCGCTTCTCGACCAGATCGCCCTCTTTGCACTCCGGACACTTCACGCCAATATAGTTCTGCTTTACATACTTGCATTCCGGATATCCGCTGCACGCCGTGAATTCGCCGAACCGTCCGTGGCGGATCATCATATTGCGTCCGCACTTCGGGCAGAGCTCGTCGAGCGGAATGTCTGGAACTTTCTTCCCCTGGTCAAGCCGCCGCGTAGTTTTGCAATCGGGATAGCCCGTGCAGGCCATGAACTGCCCAAAGCGCCCACGCTTCAGCACCATCACGCGGCCGCAATTCTCGCAATATTCTTCCTGCGTAGTCTCCTGCACATCGGCCGAATCGAGGTCGGGCAGGTTGATGGGATTTTCTTTGGTGAATGTGCAGGTGTTCGGATCCTCTTTGTCGTACGTGCTGCACGCGTAGAACGATCCGTGCTTGCCCCACTTGATCACCAGCGGCGCGCCACAGCGCTCGCACTTCTCGTCTGTGGGCTTTTCCATGCGCTTGATGTTCTCCATATGCTTTTCGGCATATTTGAGATCCTTCGTAAACTTTTTGTAGAAGTCGGCGAGGGCGTCGGTCCACTTCTCTTTGCCTTCTTCAATCTCGTCGAGTTCTTCTTCCAGGCGCGCGGTGTAGGCCACGTCGAAAATGTCGCGGAAGTTTTCCACCAGCAAGTCAGTGACTACCAACCCAATCTCCGTCGGAGTAAACTTGCCGCCAAGCTTCTGCACGTATTGCCGCTCTTGAATCGTAGACAGAATCGCCGAATAGGTTGACGGACGCCCAATGCCGCGCTCTTCCAGTTCCTTCACCAGCGACGCTTCGTTGTAACGCGGCGGCGGCTCGGTGAAATGCTGTTCGGGCTTCAACTCTTTGAGCGTGAGCTTCTGTCCAGCTTCCAGCGCCGGCAGTTTGTGCTTGAGTTCTTCGTCTTCTTCGTCCTTGCCTTCCTTCGATTCTTCGTAGACGCGCAGGAAGCCGTCGAACTTCAGCACTGATCCGGTCACGCGGAACCAGAAAATATCGCCGCTCTTTGTTTTCGCATCGATGTCTACGGTGGTCTGGTCGAACACGGCCGGCATGATCTGCGACGCCACAAAGCGCTGCCAAATCAGCTTGTAGACCTTGTATTCATCCTCTTTCAGATACTGCTTGATCTGGTCGGGATGGCGCATCGCCGAAGTCGGCCGAATGGCTTCGTGCGCGGCCTGCGCTTCTTTCTTCTCCTTATATGTATTCGGCGTCTCAGGCAGGTAAGCCGGTCCGTATTCCGTGCCGACGTATTCGCGCACTTCCTGAATTGCCTCGGGCGCAACGCGGGTCGAATCGGTACGCATGTAGGTGATCAGACCGACCAGGCCTTCTTCGCCGAGTTCCACGCCTTCATACAGCCGCTGCGCGATCATCATGGTGCGCTTCACGCTGAAGCGCAGCTTGCGCGAGGAATCCTGCTGCAACTTGCTGGTGGTGAAAGGCGGCGCGGCGTTGCGGCGGCGTTCTTTTTTGTCAACCGATCGGACAATCCAGTCGGCCTGCTCGATAGCGGCGCGAATCATTTCCGCGTCCTCGCCGTTCGTGACCTCGATCTTCTCTTCACCCTTACCCACAAAGCGCGCGTCGAATGCGGGAGGCTTGCTGGCCGCCAGGTGCGCGTCGATGGTCCAATATTCTTTTTTCTCGAACGCCTTGATCTCGCGCTCGCGCTCGACGATCAATCGCAGTGCAACGGTTTGCACGCGTCCGGCAGAAAGCCCGCGGCGAACCTTATCCCACAACAGCGGCGAAACCTGATAGCCGACCAGCCGGTCGAGCACACGCCGCGCCTGCTGTGCATCCACCAGATTCTGGTCGATAGCCCGGGGATGTTCGAATGCCGCCTGCACCGCCCGCTTGGTGATTTCATTGAAGGTGACGCGCTGAATGCGCGGCGGCGCGTCCGCATCCTCTTTCTTCTTCTTTTTCTTTTTCGAACCGTTGTTGTCGAGTTCAAACGCAAGATGCGCGGCAATGGCCTCGCCTTCGCGGTCCGGGTCAGGCGCCAGATAGATCGCATCCATCGGCCCCGCCAACTTCTTCAGCCTGGCCAGAACCTTTTCTTTGCCGGGGATGACGACGTAGTCGGTCTCGAAGTGGTTGCTGGTGTCCACGCCCAGCGTGCTCTTGGGCAGATCTTTCACATGGCCGAGCGAGGCCTCGACGGTAAATCCCTTTCCCAGATATTTCTGGATGGTCTTCGCCTTGGCGGGCGATTCGACAATGACTAAACTTTTTACCAATGGAACCTCAGTTCTTAAGTTTTCGCTTTGAAGCTAGCACGAATGGGACGAAAGCAACAAGTTACCGGCACGGCAGCTTCTAGCGGCGAGCTTCGAGCTACGAGCCAAACATCAACCTTTTTCAGCGGCATCACGGATCGGCATTTTCTTGGCGATCACAACCGGCCGAACGCGCTGTATAAGCGAGGTCAACATGCGCTGTACTTCGTCAATGTCGCGCTCAAGCTGATGAAACAGGTCTTTCTCCAGTATTGTGAAGATCGTGCGCCAACAACAAGTGATACTCAACCTGAGTCGCTGAACCGTAGGCGATGTGGAAGAAGCGGCACATCTCCCCATCGGATCGGCGGCCGCAGCCCTCGGCAATGTTTGCTCCAATCGATGTCGCGGCCCGCCTAAGCTGGCTCGTAAGCCCGTGGAGTTCCTCCTTGGGGAAGGCTCTGGTAGCCGCATAGATCGCGAGGGTGACCGCGTGCGGTTTTCGCCAAACGATGAGTTCCTTAAAGTCTTTCATTTTTCGTGCACGCGACCGCCGGGCATGCGATAGCTCGCAGCTCCTAGCTCGCAGCTAAAAGCTCTTCACAAAATTCTTGCCCGGCATCTGCCGAACTTTGCCCGTCAATTCCAGCTCGAATAGTGCAGCGAAGATTTCGGAGGAAGACAGTTCTTGTTCTAACTTCTCCACCAATTCATCGATGTGCGTCGCTTCATCCGCCTTCAGCAGGCTCAGGATGCGTTTCTCGTGCGGCGGAAGTCCTTCGTCCGGGAATAGAGATGCAGACGAGGTTGCTGCGGATTCAGGCGACGACGCCGGCGTGAGTGCAAGCTTCACTTCCGCCGGAAGGTCTTCCCACACATCTTCCCAGGTCGCGACCAGCTTCGCGCCTTGCTTGATCAACGTGTTCGGGCCCCAGGAATTCTTGTTGGTGACGTTGCCGGGCACCGCGAAAACGTCGCGGTTTTGCTCCAGCGCGCAGCGCGCCGTGATGCGCGTTCCAGAATATTCGGCGGCTTCAACGACAAGCACTCCGACGGACATTCCGCTCAGAATCCGGTTGCGGATGGGAAAATTCTGCGGAGCGGCAAACGTTCCCAATCGAAATTCGGAAATGATGGCGCCACCCAGCGCGAGAATCTGCTCCGCCAAGCGCGAATTTTCTTTGGGATAAATCACATCGACACCGGTGCCAAACACCGCGATCGTCTTGCCTTTGGCCGCGATTGCGCCGCGATGGCTGGCCGTGTCGACGCCACGCGCCATGCCGCTGATAATGACCAGCCCCTGCGCTGCGAGATCGCACGCCAAGCGCTCGGCCATCCCCGAACCGTACGGCGTGGGATGCCGCGTGCCCACCATGGCGATGCCGGGTTGCGTCAGTACCTCGGGATTGCCGCGAACATACAGCACCAGCGGCGGATCGTAGATTTCTTTCAGCCGCGGCGGGTAGCAGGGATCTTCGATGGAAAGCACGTTCACTTCCGCGGCAGCAGCGCGCGCAATTTCTTCCCGCGCCAGTTCCGCCGATTTCCCCGTGGCGATCGATTGCGCCGAAACAGCCTGAATCCCAGTGCCTTCCAGTTCCGTAAGGGACGCATGGAAGACAGCTTCGGCGCCGCCGAAATGTTCCACCAGCTTCCGCGCCTTCGTCGGGCCCAGGCCGGGCGTCAGCGCGATGGCGAGCCACTCCAGAAGGTGAGTTGCAGATGGCGATGCGGCGACGGCGTTGGGCACGGCAAACTCGAATCTTTACTGCCAGCTGAAGAGAGACTGGGCGGACTGTAGTCACTGGCGGAAAGCGGTGTCAAGGTTAGCCGTCACAACGGCCTGTCAATAACCTGTCTGCTAGAATCAAAATAGGAATGAGACGGCTACGCATCTCGGCGATTTCCTACCTCAACACCGCTCCCCTCATGTGGGATTTCGAACATAGCCAGGCTGGGAGCGAGTTCGACATTTCCTACACGCTGCCGTCAGCGTGCGCACGCGCGCTGAAAGCCGGTACTGCCGATATCGGAATCATTCCCGCCGCCGCTTATGCACAGATTCCCGGGTTGCTGGCGTTGCCTGGGGTCGCGATCGCCTCACGCCGGCCGGTGCGTTCCATTTTGCTGGTCAGCAAAGTTCCGATAGAAAAAATTCGCACCGTGGCTCTCGATACCTCTTCGATGACCTCCGTGGCACTGACGAAAATTCTGTTTGAAAAATGGCTGGGCGGCGGCAGGACGTTCACGGCGATGACTCCGGATGTCGAAGAAATGCTCGCCCAGCACGATGCCGGATTAGTCATTGGCGATCCTGCGCTGCAGGTCGACCGCTCGCGTTATCTCACCCTCGATCTCGCCGAGGAGTGGATTCGTTACACCGGCAAGCCTTTCGTCTTCGCTTTCTGGGCGGTCCGCCAGGATGCGGTGCGCGAAGCTGGGCCAGCGCAGGATTTGGCGGCGGTGTTTCAGCAATCCCGGAGTCATGGGCTTGAGCCCGCCAGCCTCGAGCAGATCGCGCGCGAATGGGCCCCCAGACTCGGCCTCAGCCAAGCTGATGTCCTCTCCTATCTCACCGAAAATATTTACTACCAACTCGACGCTCCCTGTCTTGAAGGCCTGCGACTTTTCTATCGCTATGCGGCCGAGATCGGTGCGCTGCCTGCAGCTGCTTCGATTCATTTTCTGACCAGCGACTCAACTGCTCAGCGCAATCCAGTCCCCGCAGCGTAAACTCTTCAACAGAATGTCGATCCAGTGGCATCTTTTGCTTGCAATCCCGTTCTCACGGGAACTGCGCCACATGGGAGGACCCGGCCTTGTTCTGCTCGGCCTCGTCGACAATTCCGTGATTCCGATCACCGGCAGCATGGACGTTCTCACCATCTGGCTGGCCGCTCGACACCGCGAGCCGTGGCCTTATTACGCTCTGATGGCCACGCTCGGCGCCATGATCGGCGGCTACATTACTTATGCTCTGGCGCGCGAGGGCGGCAAAGAAGCCATGGAGCGCAGGCTTTCGAAGAAACGAGCCGAGCAGGTTTCGCAAAGGTTTGCGCGCTGGGGATTCTTCGCGGTCGCGATTCCTGCGCTGTTGCCTCCGCCGTTTCCCTTTGTGCCGTTTCTTATCGCTGCCGGTGCACTGCAGTACTCACCCAAAAAATTCCTGGGCGCGCTCGCTCTCGGCCGCGGCCTACGTTACTTCCTCGAGGCCGCCCTGGGATTCGTCTATGGCCGGCACATCCTGCGTTTCTTCTCGCGATACTACAAACCGGCGTTGGCTATTCTGATCGGGATTGCAGTGCTGGGCACTATCGTGACGCTGGTCCAATACCTGCGTTACCGCAAAGGCCATCCCGCCCCGGCTCGGACCAGCGCGGACTAATCCACTTACGGCGTTTGGTGAAATATCTCGAAGACTGCAGCGCTGTTTGATGGGATGGCGTAGAAATAAGTTCCCGTCGCATTTCCATTCAGGTTGAAATAATCCGAGCTACTCTCAAAGCCAACGCCAGTAACGGTGGCTCCGAGAGGACAGCCCCCATCGAGCGAGGCGACTGAAATATCGAAGACGTTGAGATCGGTCCCGCTGCCTCCCTCCTGGGTAAACGTGCCGCTCATGTTGCAGGTCGAACCATCAGGCGCGGTGCCAAAGCCATTGAAGCTCATGCTGCTGCCGCTTCCGGTCGAGGAGAAGACGATGTTCCAGATGACCGGGACGGTCAGGCCTTCGAATTCTCCCAGCCACTGGTTCCCGGAGAGAGCTGTGACAGGCCCACTCAAGGGAGAGATCGAGGTGATGGAGAAATTTGCAGCCCCGGATGATGTATCAGAGATTGTGCCGGATATAGATGTGCTAGAACTTACCGTGCCGCTGACAGTGTTGGATGCCGAATCTCCTCCACTGGCCTGGGTGCCATACGCCGTCGCGGTCCCAGAAAACGAGCAAGCACCTGAGATGCTTGGAAATACAGCCGTATCCCCTGGGGCAGGAATGTTAGTGTTTGTCTGGAAAAAGACCGCGAGGCCGGAAGAATTGATGACTCCGGGACCAGAAGCGGAGGGGGTAGTTAACGTCCAGTCTCCCACAACGTTGTAGGGGCCACCGGTGCAGGCCGCAGTAGTAGGCGAGCTCGACGACCCGCAGCCGAACATGGCAGCGGCAACCGCCACAAGACAGACACATGACGCGCAAAGAACCAATTTGTGCGAGGTCGATCTCCAGTTGGGCTCTGCGGACTGGCATGCGGTTTTGCTCAGTGCAAACTTCATAACCACCTCTCTACCTGACTTTCGACACAATTTGAGTATATGGAGCGTAAACCGCCGAACAAGTATTACTCAAGCGACTTATTTGGAGGATTTGCCGAACTCCGTCTAGAATAGATCAGTTTCATATGCTGACATGTCGCTGACCAAGTCCCAAGCCTTGGAGATGTTCGAATCCGATGACCTGATCGGCATCGGCATGGAAGCCGATGCAGTGCGCCGCAAGCTGCATCCCGAGGGCACCGTCACCTACATCATCGACCGCAACATTAATTACACGAACTTCTGCACCGAATACTGCACTTTCTGCGCGTTCTATCGCCCGCTGAAAGGTCCCGCCGCGAAGGAAGGGTACATTCTCGATTTCGATACCATCTACGAAAAGATTCGCGAGACCGTCGAACTCGGCGGCACCGGCGTGCTGATGCAAGGCGGCTTGCATCCCGATCTGAAGATCGACTGGCACGAGAAGATGCTGCGCGGCATCAGAGAGCGCTTTCCAAAAATCCATCTTCATTGTTATTCCGCGTCCGAAATTATCGCTATCGCCGAGTACAGCAGCCTCAGCATTCGCGATACCATTCTCCGCCTGCGCGATGCCGGCCTCGATTCCATCCCCGGCGGCGGCGCCGAAATCCTCGACGACGAAGTCCGCTACAAAATCGCCCGCCTCAAGTGCCTCACCGGCGACTGGATCAACGTTCACCGCACTGCCCACCAGATCGGCATGCGCACCACTGCGACCATGATGTTTGGCGTGGGCGAGACCTACGAGCACCGCATCAACCACTTCCAGCAACTCTACGACCTGCAGGAAGAAACCGGAGGCTTCACCGCCTTCATCCCGTGGAGCTTCCAGCCACAAAACACCGCCCTCGGCGGCCGCCACTGGGACGAAGCCACCGCCGTTGAATACCTCAAAGTGCTGGCCATCTCGCGCCTCTATCTCTCGAACTTCCTCAACGTGCAATCGAGCTGGGTCACGCAAGGCCTGAAAGTCTGCCAGATGGGCCTGCGCTTCGGCGGCAACGACGTAGGCTCGGTGATGCTGGAAGAAAATGTAGTAAGAGCCGCAGGCGTAACCAACTGCACGACAGAAGAAGAGCTGCGCCGCATCATCCGCGACGCGGGATTCCGGCCTGCTCAGAGGGATACGCTGTATCGGCAGTACTTCTTGAACTAAGCCTGAACTAGGTATGTTACGTGGGCGCGTTAGTGTTGGCGTGAGATAATTGATCGCGGCAACGGAGGGACAGTGCCGTCGCAGCCCCTGCTCACCAAAGAAGAACTTGCTGCCCTTTCATCGAGGATTGCGCAGGGCGATATTGGCGCTCTTGAGGAAGTTGTTACGAGAACCGGCTTAGTCGACCGCTCTGTCAAGAAAAGCGAGCCCAAAGACAACCTCCTGCTTGAAGAGTACAAGCTCCTGCAAGCAAAGATAGACAAAGCTAGCGATTACCGATTTACCGTAAGAGGCTGGTCTGCGACCATCATCCTCGGCCTTTTGCTCGGCAGCTCGGCTGCGAGCGTACCCAGCTACATTCTCCTTTTTGCTGTGCCTGTGGTTCTTCTGTTTTGGCTGATGGAGGAGCAGCAGAATGATATTCAAAACACTCTGCAGAAACGAGCACTTGGCCTGGAGCGTGTTTTGCAGAAGGCCCCAGGGGCTCAACACTATGAAGATCCAAACCCCTACGGGGACCCCATCGGCCCGGTGCCCGGCATTGCGACTGCTCTTAACAGGTCGGGCAGGGGCGCCACGGGTCGCAAGCGCACCGCACAGAGATCCGCGTCCCTATTTTACTCCGTGCAACTGCTGCTAATAGCGGTTGCCGTTTGCTGGGCGTACTTCGTGCCGACCACCAAGAAGGAGCCCGCACCGCAGAACGTATACTACTTCAACGCTGCCGATAATCCTCAGGTCCCGGAGCAGCCCAATGGAAAATCAGAAGACCAACGATCAAAAGGCAAGCCTCCAAAGCGCTAAAGAAACGCTCAGGAAGCTGAAGGACGAGATCAATCTGGACAAACCGGGCCGGGTGGAAGCGCAATTGGACGCTCTAGCCTCAGACCTTCTCAAATCAGGTTTCTCCGAGACCATGGAGGGAGCGCCGCCACTGAAGGAGGTCTTGGAAAAGAGCAAGGCCAAGCGCGCGGTGCCTGATGGCGCCATCGAGGCGGCCGAGCAGTTAGCCTATCTGATCGAAGCGGACTGGTACGGGGACGACCCTTCGGATTTTGAAAAGCAGAAGGCGAAGGAGTTCGCGACCGACCTTTACGACACATTGACTCCCCTCCTGGAGCTATATGGGCAAAGTTGATCCAGAGTTGACTGAGTTCGTTAGGGCGGCCATTGAGAAGGCAGGGTTGCGACTTGACGAGGTCGCCGATAAGGCGAGGGAAATTATCGTGTTCGGCTCTCGTGCCGCTGGAGTTCATTCCCCGCATTCGGATCTGGACCTGCTTTTCGTTAGCCCCGATCCTGGGCGCCGATTGAAGTCCTCCGGACTGGATATTGTTTGGCTGCGCCCCGAAGCCGTAGATAGCCCCAATTGGCATGGCTCGGAGCTGGCCGGACACGTTGCCGCCTACGGTCGGTGGCTTAGTGGCCCCGATGCTTGGAAGGCAGAGGTTTTTACCAGTCCGACCGCGATTCAAAAGAAACAGCGGCAGCTCGCAGATCGCATTCAGGCACTCGAAGCCAGCTGGCGGAGCCTTGCACCCGCTTATCGTCGTCGTCTTTTCACTCTGATACGACGAGACCTGCAGCGACTGGAGTTGCTGCGCCAAGCTCGCCCCGTCTCACCGACACCGTTGCTCGATCACGACTGGGAGCGTACTGACGATCCAATGGGAAACCTCGTTCGTCTGCTGAAGCAGGCCTCGAACCTCGGCGACCGCGATAAGGCCCATTTCGCGTCCCACGCTGCAGAGCTTCTTTCGAGGGCTCCTGTACCAACCTGAAACTGTCCGTTAACAGCGGCCGTGCACATCGCGCCGGGTGCCCCACTTCCCGCTTCCCGTGCGCGAAGTTGGGATAGCGGCGCGAAAGCCACCCTCGCTTTCGCCGCCGTCCGAAAATGCAAACGGCCCCGGAATTCCCGAGGCCGTTCGCGAGAGCCGGTAGTACGGCACCCCATCAAGGTATCGAATAGATTATCGATCCATTCTTACGGCAAATCAAGTTACTTTAAGGAGAGCCGCACCCCATCGGCGAACTCTCCACTTGTCCCTGAGAGGCATCCCTTCACGAGGAAGGTGTGGACCTGGAGGGAGTCGAACCCTCACCTAATACCTTGATGGGGTATCGTGCTACCGTTACACCACAGGCCCGCGCCAAGAGCTTACGTCACCGATTGGGCCTCATCGTGGTTTATCGCAGGAATTTCTCTCGAACAAGTTCCGTTCCGGGAAGGCCCCACGCTTCCATCTCAGACAGGTGCACCGGTGCACCACTTCTCGCTTCTGTTGCGAGAACTGGGATTGGGGCGCGAAACCTGCCCTCGATTTCGCCGCCGTCTGAAAATGCAAACGGCCCCGGAATTCCCGAGGCCGTCGCGAGAACCGATAAATCGGTATCCCGTCTAGGTCACGCTATCATTATCGGCCTAGTTTCGCCGCGCGCCAGTATTTTCTGAACTAGGGGTCTTGCCAGCCTCGCCTGAATCTTGCGTGCTATGCCGTTAGTGATCTCCCAACAAAATTAGAAGCACCTTAGGATTAGGTGTCAATCGAGAACTCCTCCGACCTCCCCTCGGCAAACGGCCCGTACGACTGTCCGCCTGTAAGTTGGCGACAAGGTTCTAGAAAGCAATCTCAAGGAGGTAAAACATGGCTGCTGGTGCAGCTCCCGCTCCCGAAGTAAAGGTCGATACAGAAACCGAGACCACGCAAACGGCTTCAGCACCGCCCGCGACGCTGCGGCAGCGTTTTCAGCAACTGCTTCATGAAATTTTTGCCGGACGCGAAGACTCCGCAAGTTGGCGCCAATAACGGTCTTCTCTTGCTTTGCTCGCGCGGCGGGACGGCAAAACTGGGATCGTAATAACAAAGTCAAAATCCCGCCCCTTCGGCCTTGCTTAGGGCCCTGCCGCAAAGAACGCGGCAAGGTCGGGCGCCCGCGACTGATTTCCAGCAGATATCTTAATTCTTGGCGGGCGCGGCAGCCGGAGCTGGCGCTTCTTTCACGCGCCTGAGGGTCAGAGAGTAATTGTGGTCCGTCTGGTTCCAATCTCCACTGATGACGCTGAGATCCTTATTCACTTTGCCGACCACCTCGCCTCCGACTTGCGGCACCTCGATTTTGATCGACGACCCCTTACGGGTCACCGCAACTATCGGATAGCCCTTCACGCCCAACACGGGATCGTCGAAGGTCCCGAGCAAACCATCCCCGGTATTTTTGATGTGAAAGCTGAGGTGCTGCGGTTTGGGGGCATCTGGGGCCGGCAGGGATGGAACCGTCACTTGGCCTTCCCAGGTGCCATCAATGTTGGAAGGCGGCGCATCCGGATGCACCAGTTTGATGGGCGTGATGGATTTCTTGAACTCCAGCGGAATCCGGTTGGGGGGTTGCAGCCAGTTCCCCGCGATCATACCGTTGTTCTTCACCGTGCCCTCGTAAGCTCCCTTGACCACGCTAGTGTTGAACTTCAGCTTGTTTCCCTCAAGGGTGATCGAATCCACGGGCATGCCCACGACGCCCTGGTCGGGGCTGTCCATCGTCGCCTTGAGGGTTCCCTCGGGCGACTTTGTAACGTGCAGCACGATCCGCACCACGCCCGCGCCAATTGCCAGAGTGCCTTCCCAGTCTCCCGTGGCATCCTGCGCTTGCGCCGCACACATTGTGGCCACTGCCATCACTGCAACCATAATTGCCTTTTTCATGCTTCGGCGACCTCCTGTCGCGACAGGCAACCTTTTCACAATTTGGCGGTTCGTTCAAGTTGTTTGTAAAAGTTGAGCCAAAACACAACGAGTTCGGGACGTCCGCGAGCGGCCATTTCGCATGGGAAATCGGTGTTGGGAGACGAGCCAGACCGGGTTAGAATAGATGAAGCAGCCCCGCGCGGCCGATCCTCACGGCCGGCTTGTAAACGACTTCCCGAGCACTCCAGAACGAACTGAAGCTCGCTATCGAATGAAAATGAAGCTCGCTCGCGCATGTCTGCTGACCGTTCTGCTAGGGGCCACTGCGCTCGCCCAGAATCCGTCCGCGGATGTGAATTCTTCCGCTTCCGGCGCGATGGCAGGGGACCATCCCGCGACGGCCGTTGTAGTCGGAATGGTCACGAAAGATCCGGGCAGTGAGTCGGTGAAGAAGGCGCTCATCGAACTGATCGCCGAGAGCCAGAGCGATGGCGGAAACTATACGGCCATTACGGGGGTGGACGGCGGCTTCCGCATTGAGAACATCGTGCCCGGCCGTTATCGCATGTTCGTGGAACGCACCGGCTTCCAGGAAATTGACAAGCACCACCGCAGGACTGAGGGCCGCGTGCTTACGCTGGCCGCGGGCCAGGAGGTGAAAGATCTCGTCGTTCATGTGCAAGCCGCGGCGGTCGTGGAAGGCCGCGTGACCGACGAAGACGGTGATCCCATGGCGGAGGCGCAGGTCGCCGTAATGCGCCAAACTTTTGGGGCGGGACGCAGCCACTGGGAGCAGGTTGGAGCCGAGCGCACCAATGATCTCGGCGAATACCGCATTGCTGGTCTCGCCGCGGGCAGCTTCTTTGTTTCGGTAACGCCGCCGCCTGACTTCAGAAGTTTGATCGAAGCCAACGCACCCGCAGCCCCAGCTCACGGCGGGGCCGACAAGCCCGCGCCTGCCGCGTATCAAACCACGTATTATCCCGGCACGCGGGATCGTGGCCAGGCTGCGTCCGTCCAGTTACACGCGGGCGATGATTTTCCGGTGAACTTTTCGCTCACGCCCAGCCCCAGCCTCACCATTCGCGGCTCGGTGGTGAACCTGCCGCCCGGTTCTACGGCGGCGATCATGTTGCAGTCGAAAGATTTCAGCCTGGTGCTGAATGGCGCGGAGATGCGCAAAGATGGCAGCTTCGAGATTCGCGATGTCGCTCCCGGGGAGCCTACACCATTTTCGCTACGGTCGATAATGCTCCCGCGCCTATGATGGCGCGTCAGTCGCTGCAGGTCACGTCGGCGAACGTGGACGGGCTGCGGCTTGCTCCTCAGACTGGCGGCTCGATTCGCGGCCACCTTCGCATGGAGGCCAGCAGCGCCGTACGACCCAATCCCAGCCAGATGTTCCTGTTGCTGCATTCTGCCGACGGCGATGATGACGCGCTCGGCGCCTTCACCATGCAGGAAGATTTTTCGACTCTGGCCCACGTGAATGCTGATGGCAGCTTCGAATGGAAGAATGTGCCAGCTGGACGTTACTCGATTCAGATTTCCGACGCGAGCGCGATGCCGGATTGGTTTCTGAAATCTGTGGCTGCGGGCCGCGATAGGGCCGATTCTGGATTCAGCGTAAGCGGCGGCGTCACCGTGGTCGATCTGGTCGCCAGCGGCAACGGAGCCGTGACTGAGGGCGTTGCTATTAATCAGAAAGATGAACCCGTTGCTAACGCGGTGGTCGTCGCCGTGCCCGACGCGCGATTCCGCAGTCTTCCCGACCGCTATCGCAGAGCAGTTACCGATCAGAGCGGACGCTTTACCCTGCGCGGCCTGCCTCCCGGCGATTACACGCTGTTCGCGTGGGAGAGCGTCGACGGAGAGGCTTACTACAATCCCGAATTCCTCAAGAGCTACGAAGGCCAGGGCAAAGCGCTGCATGTGGATGAGGGCAACCGCGTGAGCGTTCGGCTCAAGACGATTCCCGCGGCCGACGACCAACCATAGCCTCGCCCCGCTTCTTTCTGCAATGCCGCCTTCTTTTGGAAGGCGACGCGGCATTAACCGCAAGAGGGCAGCTAACTTCATTTATGACACTATGTTACAATTGCGTCATTCTAGTTGGAGCGTGTCATGGCAGAAGAAGCTCGAACGCGAGTGAACGAGAACGGCCGCGTCGTGATCCCCTCTTCTTTTCGGAAGGCGCTCGGCATCCGGGTTGGGGATGAGGTCGTGTTGCGCATCGAGGATGACGAATTGCGCATCACGACGCAGCAGCGCCGCATTCAGCGCGCACAGCGCCGCGCGCTCCAATATGTAAAGCGCGGTACCTCGCTGGTGGACGAGTTGCTCGCGGAGCGCCGCGAGGCCGCCAAGCGTGAATAGGATTGTGCTCGATGCTTCCGCTATCCTCGCCGTGATTGGCGGCGAGGCGGGAGCGGAGAAACTGACTCCCAACCTGCTTGCCGATGCGATCGCCAGCGCCGTGAATCTTGCCGAAGTGCACACCAAGCTGGTGAGCCGCGGGTGGACTTACGATCAAGCTTGGGAAGACGCTACCAGCCCGGTTCGGGAAATCGTGTCATTCGACGAAGAACATGCCAGGATTGCGGGCGATCTGGTGACTCAAACCCGGCATCTTGGTCTCTCGTTAGGAGACCGCGCGTGCCTCGCTTTGGGGATTGCGCTCAAGCTTCCTGTTTACACCGCCGAGAAAGCATGGAAAAAACTCAAGGTGGGCGTGAGAATTCATGTCATCCGTTGAGAGCCATCTGGACTAGCGGCCGCGCGCTTCGTAGTCGGCGTCCAGGGCCTCGAACATCCGCAGGAGATCACCGACGGTCCTAACGGGTTGGCCGTATTCTTGGACAGCTATTCCCAGTTCTTCAACAGTGTCTAAGCTGTCCCAGCCCAAAACCTCTTGCACGTCCGACCAGTGGCGCTCCAGGCCACAGTGCAGAGCGAGGCGTCCCTCCTCCATTGCTTTCTCGAGGTTTCGGCGCTCTCGGAAATATGGCGGCTTGATGCCGAGTTTTCTGCGAAGCTTGGATAACACAGCCATCAGGCGCGATTATATCCCGACTAATCCAGTAGAATAAAGGTTTCACCGGACCCCCTTGCTCCGCTCTGATCTCATCTTGTCTTCGCTGCTGGCCGCGTGGGCTGCCCCCAAGGGCATTGGGCCCTATCTCCGCCAGCATTTGCTGGACAAAACTTTTCAGGGTCTTTACCACACCGACGCGTTCGATCGCGCGCTGCTGATTCCGTATTTTATTGTGCTGGTCCTGCTGGCTGGCTACGGCATGCACCGCTACATTCTGGTTTACCTGTATTACAAGCACAAGGAAAAGCGCACCCGGGAACCGGCCGCGTACTTTGAGCAGTTGCCGCGCGTCACCGTGCAACTGCCTATCTTCAATGAGCAGTATGTGGTGGAGCGGCTGCTGGAGTCGATCTGCAAGCTGAAATATCCGCGGGAGAAGCTCGACATACAGGTGCTCGACGATTCCACCGACGAAACCGTCGACGTGGCGCGCGGTCTGGTCGAGCGCTATGCGGCGCTAGGAAATCCCATCAGCTACCATCATCGCACCAACCGCGAAGGCTTCAAGGCCGGAGCGCTCGCCGAGGGCCTAAAGACGGCGAACGGAGAATTCGTCGCTATTTTCGACGCAGACTTCACACCCCCGGAAGATTTCCTCATGCGTACCATCCATCACTTCACCGATCCAAAGATCGGCATGGTGCAGACGCGCTGGACGCACATTAACCGCAATTATTCTTTTCTCACGCAGGTGGAAGCCATTCTGCTCGACGGGCATTTCGTGCTCGAGCATTCGGGGCGCGCGCGCAGCGGCGTCTTTTTTAATTTCAACGGCACGGCCGGAGTTTGGCGGCGCGTCGCCATCGACGAAGCCGGTGGCTGGCAGCACGACACGCTCACCGAAGACACGGATCTTTCCTACCGGGCGCAGCTTAAGGGATGGAAATTTATCTACCTGCAGGATGTGGAATGCCCTGCCGAACTACCCGTGGAGATGACCGCCTTCAAGACACAGCAAGCGCGCTGGGCCAAGGGATTGATCCAGACTGGAAAGAAAATTTTGCCGCGCGTGCTGCGCAGCGACGCTCCTCTTCATACCAAGATTGAAGCCTGGTATCACCTGACTGCGAACCTGAGCTATCCGCTCATGATTGTGCTTTCGGTACTGATATTGCCGGCCATGATCATCCGCTTTTATCAGGGATGGTTTCAGATGCTGTTCATCGATCTGCCGCTGTTCATGGCTTCGACGTTTTCGATTTCAAGCTTCTATCTGGTTTCGCAGCGCGAACTTTTTCCCAAGAGCTGGCCCCGGGCGCTGCTGTATCTGCCGGTCCTTATGGCTCTTGGCATTGGATTGACCATCACCAACACCAAAGCCGTAATCGAAGCGCTCATCGGCAAAGAGAGTGCGTTCGCGCGCACGCCCAAGTATCACGTCGTCTCGAAGCAAGACAAAGTTGGCGCCACCAAGTACCGCAAACGCCTGGGCTGGGTGCCGTGGCTTGAATTGCTGATCGGCGGCTACTTCGCGCTGACTGTGTTCTATGCAGTCGAGAACGAGAACTACGTTACCGTTCCATTCCTCCTGCTGTTCGTGTTCGGTTACTGGTACACGGGATTGATGTCGTTGCTGCAGGGGCGTTTCGCCGGCGTGGAGCTTAGCGCTGAGACTCACACCAAGCCGTTTCCGGTGGGAGTGTAGTTCCGACCCCATGCTTTGCTGATCCCTTTGCCCTAGCCCCGAATCTCTCCTCTACGAAATATATTCCCTGATGTACTCGTCTTTGGAGCACGCCAATTCCCGTAGATCGCCGTCGAAAATTACTTTGCCGTCGCGCAGGATCAGAAAACTCATGGGCACTTCGCAACGCTGGCCGCGCGGAAGCGGCATCATGCGGTTGGCTTGCCTGTCGAATTGGTGCGTGGCCATGGTGAAGCCATCCTGCAGGCGGTGCGTCACCAGCAACGCACTCGTCTTGTACACGTCGCGCTGCTTAACGATTAGTTCGATGATGGTGTTCGAGGTCACGGGATCTAAGCCGCCGGTGGGCGAATCATAGAGCAGAAGTTCCGGCTGCGTAATCAGAGCCCGCGCAATGGCCACGCGGCGCCGCATACCCCCGGAAAGCTCTGAGGGATCGAGATCGAGCGTGTGCTCCAGTTCCACGAAGCGCAATACCTCGCGCACTCTGCGGTCGATGTCTTCGTCATAAACGCCGTGCTCTTCCATCAGCCGGTAGGCAACGTTTTCGCGCACGGTGAGAGAATCGAATAAGGCGCTCTCCTGGAAAACCATCCCAATCTTGCCGCGCAGCTCATACAAATCTTCTTCCCGCATCTGCGTTACGTCCTGTCCGAGGACGATAATGCTTCCGGAGTCTGGCCGGATGAGCCCCAGCGTCAGCTTGAGAATCAGGCTCTTGCCTGAGCCGGCCACGCCGAACAGCGCCTTGGTCTCGCCCCGGTTCAGGCGGAAGGAAATGCCGCGCAGCACTTCCTTGTCGCCAAAGGCCAACGCCACATCTTCAAACACGATGGCCGGCGCTGAATCTTCCGGCCTGGTAACGGGAGCGCAATCGAGCGGCAAGGTGGGCGTTGACATGGGACTAGTGGTAGGAGAGCACGGCCATCAGGAATCGAGTCAGGACCAAGTCGAACGCCAGGATAAGAACAGATGCCGCGACCACGGCTTGCGTGGTGGCGCGGCCCACGCCCTGGGTTCCTCCGCGCGCATTCATGCCATAGAAGCAGCCGATGGTCGCGATAATGAAGCCGAAGAGAACCGGCTTGGCCAGTCCCATGAACACATCCTGAAACACCAGCGTCTGCCACGCGTTCGACCAGTACTGCCGGGCATCGAGACGCAGCAGCACTTTGGCGATGAACAAACCTCCGGTGAGGCCAATGAGATCGGAAATGATGGTCAGGAAAAAAAGCATGAACACGGTGGCGGTCACGCGCGGCGTGACCAGCTTCTTCATGGGGTCGGTGCCCAGAGCGCGCATGGCGTCGATCTGTTCGGTGACCACCATCGATCCCAGCTCGCTGGCCATGCCAGAGGAATTACGCCCCGCCACCATCAAGCTGGTCAGCACCGGCCCCAACTCGCGCACCATGGAAGTCGAAACCAGCTGCCCCACCAGAGTGATGGAGCCGAAACGTTCCAGCGTGTTGGAGGCCTGCAACGCCAGCACTGCGCCGGTGAAGAAGCCGGTGAGCACGACGATGGGCAGCGATCCGACGCCGATCGTGTCGCACTGCAACGCCATATCGGCGAAGTAGCGAGGTTTTCGAAAAAGATTTGCCACCGCCTGGCCGCAAAATAGAACGTAGTCCTGAACCGTCAGGACTTTTTCTTTGGCGAGATCGCTGGGCGAGATGAGTTCCATGCGGTTGGGATGAGCGCGGCGGTCAGGCGCCAAGCTTCCCGAAACTATAGCAGAAGAGCAGTGGTCAGTGGCTGCGGGTCAGTGGCCAGTGATCAGTGGTCAGAAAAATCGGAACTGCCTCTGGCGCTGAAATTATGGTGCGAGTGTGACTAGCCACTGACCACTAGCCACTGACCACTTTCTTCATCCCCGCGTTTTCTTCTTGATCTCGATATTCAACCGGCGGATTTTCTGGTTCAGGGTGGAGAGCGGCACTTTGAAGTGCTCGGCGGCGTCGGTCTGGTTCCAGTTGCACTTTTCCAGCATGTCGGTGATGATGCGACGCTCCACGTCTTCCACGATTTCAAACAGCGATGCATCGGCCGGAGGATCGTGCAGCGTGAACGCTGCACCGCGGCCCAGCATGTGATCGGGCAACAGGTCGAGGCCGATTTCTGTTCCGGAGGAGAGCACCACGGCGCGCTCGATCACATTTTCAAGTTCGCGCACGTTGCCCGGCCACGAATAAGAGATGAGAGGCCGCAGCGCCTCCGGCGTGATGTGCCGCGCCGTGCGGTCGTTTTCCTCGGCGTACTTCCGCAGGAAGAAATCGACTAGCAGCGGGATGTCCTCTTTGCGCTGGCGCAAGGGAGGAAGTTCGATGCTGATCACGTTGAGGCGGTAGAACAAATCTTCGCGGAAGCGGCCCTCGCGCACGGCTTGGCGCAGATCTACGTTGGTGGCGGCGATGATGCGCACATCGACCTGCATCTCCTGCACTCCGCCGAGGTGCATGAAGCGGCGGTCCTGCAGCACGCGCAGAATCTTGGCCTGCGTGTCCAGGCCCATGGTGGCAATCTCGTCGAGAAAGAGTGTGCCCCGGTCCGCCATCTCGAACAGGCCCTTCTTGGAGGCGATGGCGCTGGTGAATGCTCCCTTCACGTGGCCGAAGAGCGTGGACTCCAGCAAGTCGGTCGGCATGGAGCCGGTATTCACCGGGACGAAAGGCCGGTCGTGGCGCGGCGAGTTCAGATGCAAAGCCTTGGCGATGACTTCTTTGCCCGTCCCGCTTTCACCCTGCAAAAGCACGGTAGAGCGGCTGTTCGCCACCTGGGCGACGAGGTCGAAAATCTTCAGCATCACCTCGCTCTTGCCGACGATATTCTCGAAGTTATAGCGCTGCTTGAGCGCGCGCTTGAGCTGGATGTTCTCTTCTTCGGCACGGCGCCAGCCCACGGCGGCGCGGACGTCAGCCAGAAGCTTTTCGTTGTCCCAGGGTTTGGTAACGAAGTTGGCGGCGCCCGATTGCATGGCCCGCACCGCGTTCTCGACCGTGCCGTACGCCGTGATCATGATGACCGGCAGCCGGGTTTCGTGGGAGCGAATCTCGGCCAGAATTTCCATGCCATCGCGACCGGGCAGAGCGAGGTCGAGCAGGATCAGGTCGAAAGGATGTTCGCCGATGCGCTGCAGGCCGGCTTCGCCGTTGGCCGCGGTTTCTACTGCGAAGCCTTCCATCTCCAGCAGGGTCTGCAAAGATTCGCGAATGCCGGCTTCATCGTCAATGATGAGCACCGCGCCCGCCAGGCCCGGCGTTCCGTTGACTAGCGAGCGCGAGATGACGGCCGCATCAGACATATTCCGCCTTGGACGCGACCGACTTCTTGCTTAGCGGGAAGTCGAGGATAAACGTGGTGCCGGCGCCGGGGTTGCTCTCCACCCGAATTTTACCTGCGTGTTCTTGAATGATGCCGTAGGTAACGGAAAGGCCGAGGCCGGTGCCGCGCGTCTGGCCTTCGCGCGGCGCGGCCTTGGTAGTGAAGAACGGATCGTAGATGCGTTGAATGTGCTCGGGCGCAATGCCGGTTCCAGTGTCGGATACGCACACGCTGACACTCTCACCATTGAGCGTGGCCACGCGCAATGTGCCGCCGCCGGGCATGGCGTCTTTAGCATTCAGAAACAGGTTCAGAAACACTTGCTGCAATCTTCCCGCATTCCCTTGAATGGCGGGCAGCTTGGGCTCAAGCGTGTTTTGTACTTCTACCTTCGCTACCTTGAACTGGTGTTCGAGCAGCGCGAGCGTGTCGGCGATCACTTTGTTTACATCGACGTCGCCGATTTCGCTGCCGCTGGTGCGCGAGAAATTCAGCAGGTTGTTTACGATCTCCGAGGCGCGGAAAGTTTGCCGCGTGATTTTTTCCAGCAGGCTCGACTTCTGGGGGTCGCCCTGCAGTTGTTTGCTCAGCATCTGGGTGTAGGAAGAGATCACAGCCAAAGGCGTATTGACTTCGTGAGCTACGCCCGCCGCCAGCAAGCCGATGGAAGAAAGTTTATCGGCCTGCGAGAGTTGGGCTTCGAGGTCGACGCGCTCGGTAATGTCGTCCATGATGATGAGCCGGCCGATGACCTGAAACTTGCGCGTCACCAGCGGCGCGATCGCCACATTCACCGTGCGGACTTCCCCCGCAGGCGTCTTCAAGCGGAATTTGTACAGGTTGCGAATGCCCGCGTTCTGCCGCATGCGATTGAACTCTTCGACGAACTCCGCCGGGAAAATGGCCTGCAGCGGCTGGGTCAGGGTCTGCCAGCGCGGCACCGCATACATTACTTCCATTTGCGCGTTCCAGCTCTCGATGCGGTCTTCCATATCGAGAGCCATCACGCCCACGTTAATGGATTCGACGATGTTCTCGTTGAAATCTTTCAGGCGCTCATACTCTGCCGCCTTCTGCTGCAACGAGGCATAGAGCTGCGAGTTCTGAATGGCGATGCCGAGATATCCGCCCAGGGTCTCGAGCAACTCCATGTCTTCGCTGGAGAGGAAATCGCCCTTGGCGGTCTTGCCCAAGCCGAGCACAGCGATGGTCTTCTGCTGTGCGTTGCACGGAATGTAGTAATTCAGGTCGAGGCGCGCGATGGCTTGCTGCGCCTCCGGCGTCTCGCGGGGCACCTGGTGCGTGTTCTCGAAGAAGAGATGGCCAGCATGCTCCGGGCGCGGCGCGCTCAGGAACGAAAGATCAATGTTGCCGGGCACGGTCAACCCAAAGGATTTGGCCACCACAAATTGCCCCGGTCTGCCTGGTCCCGCCGAGTCGCCAGCCAGAAAGACTGCCATGCGGTCGACCGTGAGCGTGCGCGACAAGCGGTCGATCAGCGATGCCAGCAGGGTACTCAGATTGGTCTCCGAACCCAGCTCGCG
Source organism: uncultured Acidobacteriaceae bacterium (assembly GCA_963832755.1). GTDB lineage: Bacteria > Acidobacteriota > Terriglobia > Terriglobales > Acidobacteriaceae > Sulfotelmatobacter. The sequence continues at coordinate 1,569,322 of CAWHVM010000002.1, forward strand.
GCCGAACTCGAGCAAGGTGCGGCGGTAGTCATAGCTGGTGCGGTAGAAGAACTGGTCGATGCGGTCTTGAATCCATTTGCGGACGGGATCGAACAGCAGCGCCGTCACCACGACTGCTAGGACGAGGCCCATCGGACCGGAACTGGGCTGCCAATTGTGTACCAGCAGCGCCACGCCAGCCACCAGCCCGAAATACAATCCCACCACGATGGCCGCCGCCAGTGTGTAGACCACGCCGCGCTTGAAGATGAGGTCTACGTCCATGAGACGGTAACGGAAGATGGCATAGCCGAAAGTGAGCGGCAGCAGCGCCAGCGACAGCGCCGAGACCTTCATGGCCGCCCCCGGCAGCGAGCCCATCAGATAAGGGATGACGTAGAAAACAGTGTAGGGAACGATGGCCAGAATGGTGCCGCGGGTCACCCACTTCAACTGCTGCCGCAAAATCGTGGTGCTGGCCTGCCGGTAGCTGTACCAGAGCAGGACGGCGGCGGACAGGAAGAACAGCGAACTGTACGACATTTCCATCCGGTCGAGGTTCCAGCGCAGCCGCTCGCTGGCCTGCAGCCATTGCATGGCCGTGACGTGCGCCGCCAGCAGCAGCGCCGCCGGGGCATAGACCAGCGCCAGCAGCCAGGGATGTTTGCGCACAAACTCGCGTTTCTCCGGGAAGACTAGAACGAAGTGCAGGAAAAGAGCCGGCTGCAACACCCCGGCGGTAATGTTGCCCCAGTAGATCGTCCAGTCGAAATCGTTCAGCTTGCCCGTGTATTTGAAAGAGTAGGCAATGAATGAGACCAGGCAAAAAATGTAGAAGTGCGTGGATCCGGGAGCGGTCCAGCGGCGTAGCAGGACGTAGAGCCCGATGCCCAAATAGATGAGCGCAATCAGCCGCAGCCAGTTGTTGAGCGAACGCTCCGCCGGAACCAGAATGACGTTGGAATCCAGAGGAACGGCTTGCCGGAGCAGCGAATACGAGGCCTTCGACCAGACCCCATTGCGGTAGAGCTGGCGCTCCAGCCCAGACATATTCTCGACGTCCTGCCCGTTGATGGAAACCAGTTGGTCGCCGGGCTTGATGCCGCCCTTGGCCCCGGGCCCAGAGGGGTCGACCCGGTCGGCGGTCAGGCGGCCACCTTGCTCGACCCACCAGACGCCGTCGTCGGGAACCAGGAACTTCCACTCGGCGTTGAAATTGAAGCCGGCAAAGACGACCGCAGCCACGGTCAGAATGAACAGCAGGACGGCAACCGAGCGGACTTGACTTTCCCGGTTCATCGGTTTCAACGGTACCCCTGCGGGCTGGCTGGCGAGCCGCTGATCGCCGTGCGGCAGGTCGAGGCTTGCCTTACGCTTGATGAGCAACTTCGCTGCCATGTCGTTTCCCGTTTCGGACCCGCTAAGTCCATTATCTGAAGCAACTTCCAAGATTATAGATGGGATTCTGGAAACTGCGTACGTTTTTCTGGAGGTTTGTGTGGAATCCTGTATCTGACTGCGAGGGAACAGGTTAAGGAGAACCTACCGAATTGTGGAAGAGCCGACCGGGGTTGGCGAGGGTTAACTCACGTCTCCGGGGAGGGCAGCACAGACCTTGCCCAAACGATGCTGCTCGTTATGTACCCATTGGTAAGCTCGACAATGCCCAGGGGACACGCATATAGTAAATGCAGACTAACCGGCCAGTGACGACGTGAGAAGACACAGGCAGGAAGACTCAGATGACCATTGATGAACGTCTTGATCGGCTGACCGAGCGTCACGAAGCGCTAACCCAATCGGCCGAACTTCTCTTGCGCGAGAGCCAGGAACACACCCGTCAGATCGGTGCATTGCGCGACGCTACTACAGCCCTCCTTCAGATCGCTCAACATCACGAACGTCGTATCTCAGGTCTGGAAGAAGACCGTCAATAATCCTGAGCTTTACTCGATCGGCTGGAGGAGTGGGCTCGACCGGTTTGTCGCGCAATCTTATCCCGTGGGTTCGCCGTGTCCCTGCAAGAGATGCAGGGACAAGGACGAGGTGCCCGCTCACGAGATCCTGAACCACCAGTCCTACGACGGCCAGGGTGCGTGCTGCGCAGTCCCCGGCCCGAGGCTGACACGAATCACGTTCAGCAGTTCGTCGTTGTCTGCGGGCTTTTGGAAGAATGCCGCCGCGCCTGCCTTCAGGGCACGCTCTTCGTTCATCTGCGGGTCGCGCGCGCTCAGCACGATCACCGGGACGCCAGACAGAACGTCACTGTTCTGCAGCCGGTCGAGGACGACGAAGCCATCGCCCACCGGCAGGCCGAGATCGAGAATGATCAGCGCGGGACGCTCTTTCTGGGCTTGGGCGATGGCGGTATAGCCATCGGAGGCGCTGGTCACATCGTAGTTGTTGGCTCGCAGGCGCAGCCGCAGGGCACGCACCAGATCGGGATCATCGTCGACTACCAGAATCTTCGGTTTTGGCATTGCAATTCTCCTTAAGTTGTTAAGTTGTTGATTTGTGGTTCATCCCTTCGAAACTTGAGCGCTCTTGGTGACGGACAACTTTCTTATCTCCCGGCTCGACAAGATCATCTGAGTTACGCGGTCCGCCACGCCCTGAACCTGCTGTTCCAGAGTTTCTGCCGCATTCTCACCCGGAAGCTCCACCGGAACCGTGGTGATGGTCAGCGTGCATTTGCTCTTGAGATCGCCCAGCCGCTCCAGTTGCTCGCGGATGCGCGTGGTCATGATTCCGGAGCGCTGCATGTCGGTCGAGGCCACGACAAAAAATGTCTCGGTGGTCCCAGCCGTTCCCATCGGCGGCAGCACCAGGTCTTTATCGAGATAGACGCAGCGCCGCAGAATTTCCAGACATTGCTGCCAGGTTTCCTTCCAATTGCCTCGCGGAGGATTGGCGAGCGGCGTCAGTTCGACCTTTACCAGCACAAAGGCCGGACGCAAACGTTCCTCATAAGTGATGACCGGGGCCAGCAACTTGGCCAGCGAGTAAATGGGCAAAGTGAAGGTGAAGGTGCTGCCTTGACCCAGTTCGCTCGAAACCCAGATGCGCCCCTCATGCAGGCGCACGATTTCCCGGCAGATGAATAGTCCTAGCCCTAATCCGGAGCGGTTGTTGTCGATCGAATCCGGATCCTGGTACAGGCGTTCGAAGATCAGAGCCTTGGCTTCCGGGCTGATGCCGCGGCCGGTATCGCTCACCGAAATGTAAACGTAGCCTGGGTCAGCATCCACCATGCTGGCCTGCAGCATGACCGACCCTTCCGCGGGCGTGAACTTGATGGCGTTGTCCACCAGATTGATGAGCACCTCGAGCACACGGTCGGGGTCGGCCTGTACTAAGGGCAGCCGTTGATCCAATCCCATTTCCAGTCCAATCTTTTTTTCGTCGGCCATGGGGCGCATCATGGCGATGGTCTGCTGCACCAGTTCTCCGAGCGCGATGCAGCGGGGCTCGATGCGCATCTTGCCGCCCTCGGCGCGGGTGGCTTCGAGCAAGTCGCGGATCATGGCGTGCAACTGATTCACGCTCTTCAACACGGTTTTAAGGTGGTCGGTTTGTTCCGGAGTCATGGCGCCGGCCAGCCCGTCCAGAAGCAGAGTCACGTACTGGTGAATACAGGTCAGCGGCGTGCGCAATTCGTGCGAGACGTGCGACAGGAACTGGTTCTTGAACTCCAGTTGCTGCTTTTGGGTGATTTCGAGCGCGCGTAAAAGGGCTTGCCGTTCCACGGCGTAGCGAATGGCCCGCTCCAGGCGTTTGCTGGAAATATCGCCTTTGACCAGATAATCCTGCACTCCCTGATGGAGAGCCTTCGCGGCCAGCGCTTCATCATCCTGGCCGGAAAGTATGACGACCGGTACGTGGGGCGCATGATCCAAAACCCGGCGAAAGGTCTCTGAGCCGCGGCTGTCGGGCAGGTTCAAATCCAGCAGCACCACCGAGGGGGTTTCGACCGTCAGCGAGGCCAGGCCTTCCGACAGCCGGTTCACGCAGTTCACGTTGACCGGAGACGCGCCTTCCACCAGCCGCAGCCGCACCAGGTCGGCGTCCCCCGGGTTGTCTTCAATGAGCAATACTTGCGTGGTTTTAGCTTCCATTATTCTCCTCGTGGCGGCAGGTTTACAAAGCCAAACCAGAATTCTTCAATCGACTTGATGGCGGAAAAAAAGTCATTCAGATTTCCCGGCTTGCTGACGTAGCAATTCGCGCCCATTTCATAACTGCGCACAATATCCTTGCGCAACAGCGAGGTGCTGAAGATCACGACCGGAATGCGCCGCAGATCCGGGCCTGCCTTCATCGCGGCCAACACCGCCAGGCCGTCCCTTTTCGGCAGATTCAGGTCGAGGATCACCAGGTCAGGCCGCACCGCGTTCACGTACTTGTCTCTGCGGTTCAAGAAAGCCAGCGCCTCTGCGCCGTCGGCTACGCTGCTGATCTTGCTGCGATGCTTGCTTCCGGCCAGGGCCTCGCAAACCAGGGCCACATCGGCCGGATTGTCATCCACAACAAGGACGTCGGGTGCAGGCTTCACGTCCGCACCTGTTCTCTCTGATCTTCTTTCTGCTCCGGCCTCTGATCATCCTTCTTCTGTTGAGGCTTTCCATCCGGGCCAGAGCGGGGCAGCGTGAACCTGAAGGTGGAACCGACACCGGCCTGCGACTCCACCCAGATCTTCCCGCCGCAACGCTCGATGATTTTCTTGCATATGGCCAGGCCGATGCCGTTGCCCGGGTATTCGCTGCGCGCGTGCAAACGCTGGAAGACGACAAAAATGTTTTCGGCGTACTCCGGCGCAATCCCGATTCCGTTATCGCTCACGCTGAACTGCCAGCGCTCATCCACTTTTTCAGCCTGCACCGCAACCTGCGGCGGCGCTTGCCCGCGAAACTTAATGGCATTGCCAATCAAATTCTGAAACACCTGCGCCAGTTGCGTGCGGTCGGCCCACACAGACGGAAGCTCCGCATAAGTGACGACCGCGCCGCTTTCCTGAATCGCGGGCGCCAGAGTCTTCAGCACATCGGCCATCACGGCATTGCAGTCGACTTCGGAGCAAGTGGCGACGTTCCGCCCCACGCGCGAAAATGCCAGCAGATCCTGAATGAGAACCTGCATGGGCTGCGCCCCCTCGGTGGCATAGCCGATGAACTTGTCCGCGTTCTCGTCGAGCTTGCCGCGATAACGTTCGGCCAGCAGTTGCGTGTAGGCGGTCACCATGCGCAGCGGTTCCTGCAGGTCATGCGAAGCGACGTAGGCGAACTGCTCCAGGTCGGCATTGGAGCGCGCCAGTTCGTCGTTCTTCCGGGCCAGTTCCTTCTCCCCCTGCTGCCGGACCAGCTCGTAAGCTCTTTGTAACGTGATGTCGCGGAAGGCCACCACGCCGCCCCGGATCGTTCCGTCTGCGTCTCTGAGCGGGCTTCCGCTGACCTCGATCCACGCCACGTGGTCGATCTCGGGATTGCGCACAAACATCTGAGTCGTGCTGTTTTCGCCCCGGATGGCGCGCATCAGGGGCAGCTGATCCACGGGGAAGGGTGTCACCATATCCTGCAGGTAGAGGCCGTAGTGCGCGGCCCATTCCTGGCTGGGCAAATTGGTTGCTCCCAGCCCAAGAATCTTCACGGCGGCCGGATTCCAGATGATGAACTTCCCTTGCTCATCCGCCGCCACCAGTCCCTCTTCCATGCTGTCCAGCACGGATTGCAACATGCGCGTTTGGTTTTCCAGCGCCTCCCGCGAGCGCAGCAATTCGTCGGCTTGCCGGGAGAGTTCCTCCGCCTGCTCGGCCAGCCGCTCCTCGGCTTGCTTCCGCGCGGTGATGTCGCGGGCAATTTTTGAAGCACCCACGATCGCGCCGCTGCTGTCCTTGATCGGCGAAATCGTCGCAGAGATATCAATCTTGCTGCCGTCCTTCCGAACCCGGATCGTTTCGAAGTGCTCAACTCGCTCGCCGCGCCCGATTCGCGCCAGAATGTCGGACTCCTCATACTCGCGATCCGGCGGCATCAGCATCTGCATCGGTCTACCGGCGGCCTCCGCTGCTGTGTACCCGAACAACTTCTCCGCGGCTGAATTCCAGGCGGTGATGGTTCCGCTCAAAGTCTTGCTGATGATGGCGTCATCGGAAGAATTCACCACCGCCGCCAGCAGTCCGCGCACTTCCTCCGCCCGCTTGTTCTCCGTGATATCGGTGCGGATTGCCATGTATTGCCGCGGTTTACCGGCAGCGTCGAGAAACGGCACGATGGTCGCCGCGACCCAGTAGATCGAACCATTCTTGGCCCGGTTCCGAATCTCGCCATTCCACACTTTGCCGTTCGTGATGGCGCGGTACATCTCCCGGAAAAACTCTCTGGAGTGGTAGCCAGAATTCAGGATGCGATGGTTCTGCCCCAGCAGTTCCTCCCGCGAGTATTTGCTGATGGCGCAGAACTTGTCGTTCACATAGGTGATGGTTCCCTGCACGTCAGTGGTGGCCACAATGGCGTGCTGGTCGAGAGCGTATTTCTGGTCCCGCAACTCCCGCTCGATATCCAGATGCTCGGTGCGCTCGAGCGCAGTTGAGGCGAGCAGAGGGATCGCGATCCCTGCCTTGCCGCGAGATACCGTAGCGCGCTTCACCGGCCCGATGACTCCTGACCTTGTTTTCTAGAGAAGGGGATGAACGAGAGTCTGCCATCGCGCGTGCGGCGCAGCCTCGTCCATTTAGGCTATCGGCGGCTTGGGGGCTATCTTTAGGCTGAGAAAGGCGGGGCGATGTATCGAAAAGCAGAGCGGAGTGTACCTTCGATCAGCGCACTTTCGGTTGTTATCGCGGTGCAGCTTTCACCGTGGCGGCTAGGAAATTGCTCGGCAGGATGAGAGTCCGCTTAGATTAGAAGCAGGCGGGACCCTTCGGCCTCGCGCAGGCTTCGGCGCTACATTTCAACCTGCCTTGCGTTCATCCTCTGCGGCTTCTGGAGAGGGATCCTCCTCATCCCAATCAAACGACAGTGCCCGCGCAGTGGTTTCGATCGGCGCAAGTTCCGGAATGTCGTCGGCCACCGACGCGCCTAACTCCGCAAACTTGCGCGCCGAAACCAGCACCCGGCTCTCCAGCGACCCCACAGCTTTGTTGTAAGATTCGACCGCGCGATCAAGTCCTGTGCCCACTGCAGTAATGTGTGTCGCGAGCAGCCGCAGGCGGTCGTGCAACTCCTTGCCCAGCAGGCTGATCTGTTGCGCGTTGCGCGCCAGTTTCTCCTGATTCCATCCGTAGTTGACGGCTTTCAGCAACGCGATCAGCGTAGTTGGCGAGGCCGGGATCACGCGGCTTAAAACTCCCTGCTCGATCAAGCCCGGATCCTGCTCCAGCGCCGCGCTGAAAAACGTTTCGCCGGGAAGAAACATCACCACGAACTCCGGCGTGGATTCGAACTGCTCCCAATAATTCTTGCCCGCAAGAGTCTTCATGTGGTCGCGAACCTGCCGCGCATGATTGGCCAGGCAGGCGCGCCGTGCTTCTTCATTATCGGTCTCAAAGGCGTCAAGAAAGGCTTGCAGCGGAGTCTTCGCATCCACCACAACGTTCTTGCCACCGGGCAACTTTACAACAAGGTCAGGCCTCAGCCTGCCAGTTTCCGTGGTCACAGTTTCCTGCTCGGCAAAGTCGCAATAAGAAAGCATGCCGGCGATCTCAACCACCCGCCGCAACTGAATCTCTCCCCAGCGGCCGCGCACATTCGGAGTGCGCAACGCCCGCACCAGATTGCCGGTCTCCGATTGCAGCTCTTTCTGCGTGGTGATCAGCGATTGCACCTGCGCCCGCAGTTCGCCGTAAGCGTCGCCCCGCGCCACTTCCATCTGCTGAATCTGCGCATCCACTTTATTCAGCGAATCGCGCACCGGAGCGACCAGCTCGGCCACGGCTTTCTGCCGAGCTTCGAGATCGCCCTTGGCCTGGCTTTGAAATCGCTTGAGCGTCTCTTCCGCAATCATCAGAAAAGATGAGTTATTGCTCTTCAACGCCTCCGAGGCCATGGCTTTGAAGGCATTGCGCAAATCTTCGCTGGCGCGGGTCACTAACCCGATCTTTTCGTCGTTGGTCTTCCGTTCCGCTTCCAGCGCGGATTCCAGCCTCGCCTTGCCCGCCACCAGCTCGGTGTGAGCCTGCTGAAGCCGCGCCAGATCGGCCTTTCCGGCCGCTAATTCCTTTTCCATCAAGGACAAACGCGCCGTCAGCGTGGCCGTGCGCGAGCGCAGCACCAGCCATGCAAGCACGCTGCCAAACAACAGGCCAATGACCCCAACAATGCCAGGTTCCATAGCGAAAGTAACTTCTCAGGCTGGGTTCCAGCTTCTAGCGTAGCACCAGCGGCAAGTTTTGATCATCCTGAGCAAGCGCTCTTTGCGCAGCGAAGGATCTGGGCGAGCCGCGCGAGTCCACGGAGCCTGCCCTGAAAGAGCGCAAGCGACCGAAGGGCGCGTTTGGCTCGCTTCCTTAATCAGTCGGGTTGCTAGCGCACAAACTGATGCCAAGAGCCCTTAGAGTTAGCATGAGAAGATTCGTGATCGTGATCGTGCTGATGATGGCCGCCGACTCGGTTCGGCCAGCGACTCGATTGCTGGCTTCTTCCGAAGGAGACGATGGCGCCGGCCAATCCGCGCAAGGCGCAACTCTGAAGCCCGCCGCAGCAAGCTCTCCCGACATTCCTTTCAACGACTACGATTCCGAGGCCGAACAACAGCTTTTAGACCTGGCAAATCAGGCCCGAGTGCAAGCCGGCGCGCCGCGTCTCACGCTCGATGCCGGAATGAGCCGCGCTGCCCGCGCCCACGCCGAAGCGATGTTTGCGGCGCGTCAGCTTTCGCACCAGTTTGAAGGCGAGCCCTCCCTGCCCCAACGCCTGGGAGCCGCGACCCCCACGCTACTCGATCAGGAAGGCGAGAATATTGCGCTCGATGCCGACGCCGTCCAGGCCGAACAACATCTCATGCTATCCCCTCCGCACCGCGCGAACCTGCTCAACCCCGCTTATAACGTAGTCGGGTTTGGCGTAGTCCGCAGCGGAGACCGGCTGTACATCGTGCAGGATTTCGGCCACGCCCTCCCCAACTATTCCGCCGCGGAAGTAAAAGACCGGATTGCGGCAACCGTGGCGCAAGCGCGGCATCAGACCAACCAGCCTGCCCTCGCCCGCAGCGACGTTCCCACTGCGGACGACGCCGCCTGCTCCATGGCGCAATTCGACAAGCTCGGAACCTCCCCCATTCATCAACTAGCCCAGCGCTACACGGTGCTGACCTACACCAGCCTGCATCCGGAAACGCTGCCGGCAAACGCCAGCCACGCGCTCGCCAGCCACAACCTGCGCAGCTTCTCCGTAGGCACCTGCTATGCGCGTACTGCGACGTATCCCACGGGCGTGTACTGGGTGGTGCTGTCGCTGGACTGAGCGCGGTAGAATACTGCCATGGAGATTCGACTTCGACCCGAACTTGAGTTATGGCTGGTTGAGCACCGCTCAGAGATCGAGTCGAAAATCAACGCGGGCTACGCCGCTGCGCAGCGCGGAGAACTGCTGGCACCCGAAGTGGTGCGTTCAAGAATCACGGAGTTGAAGAGAGCACGATCCGGCGAACCGAATCATTCTTAGTTAACTTAACCACCGACCCCTGCCCACTCTTTCCCCCCGAATACATCCCCACATAAACATTTCCCGCCCTGTCCAGCGCCGCTCCATTCCCTCCGTCAGCGTCGGTCGTAAGTTCTTCCAGAACGCTTTCCACTCCTTCAGGCGTCACCTTGAACACCACGCCCGCGTTATGTGCGCCGCCAAGTATCGTCGTGCCATACAAATTGCCAAGGCTGTCGAGCACCAGCGCCCCCGATGGACGCGCCCCATCCATACAGTTGCTCAACCGGCAAAAGCTGTACAGCACCGACTCCACTCCAGTCGGCGTGATCCTGAATACCGTTCCATAAGCACTCGACGATGTCGAGCCTCCGGCATAAGTAACCCCATACATGTTCCCGACAGCATCCTGCGTCAACTTGCCCACCGGATTGCCGCCATCGCTGCCTCCCGTAAAGCTGTAAAGCACGCTTTCGCCATATTCCGGCGTCAGCTCAAACACTGTGCCCTGGTTGTACTGCCCGCCACGATTCGTCGTCCCGTAAAGATTTCCTGCCTTGTTTATGATCAGACTGCCCACCGGCGCCGAACCATCCGCGCAGTTGCTAAGCGAGCAGAAGTTGTACACCACAGAGAACGTGCCGTCCGCGGTAACTTCAAAAATGCTGCCATTCGCATTCGTCGCATACTCGAATCCATACAAATTCCCCGCGGAATCGAGCGTCAACGCGCTGGGATAGGCATAGCCTCCGCTAAAGCTGTGCAGCACAGTCAACTCTCCCTCAGGCGTCAGCTTAAACACCGTGCCGCAAGAACAATCAGCGCTGGCCCCGCCCAGGCTTGTGGTCCCATAAAGATTGCCCTCCCGGTCGCGAACGGGGTTGACCTCAGGATATGAACCATCCGCACCGTCGAAGCTATGCAGCAAGCTCATCGCGCCCCCCGGAGTAACTCTGAAGATGGCTCCAAGGCTGTTAACGCCACCCTGCGCCGATCCATAAAGATCGCCCTCCGTATCGATGATCAACCCGCCAGTCGGAAACACCGGACCATCGGTGATCGAGGGAAAACTAACTAATGTAGATTCCCGGTAAGTCTGCGCTCCTGCTGAAATTGGCAAAAGGGGGATGAACAGAAGAAAGATGAACAGGAGCAGTCTCGTTTTCATTTCTAACCTCATTCCTGACTCGAATGCTGACGATCGCGAGCAAGCAGGGCAGCCTCAGTTTAGGGAGCGCATTGGTTGAATGGAATGGCGCATCAGTGGTGGTTCAACACACGAAAGGACGCACGACACAGGAAAGTACGCACGACACACGAAAGGACGCACCCCCGCGAACCAGCACTCCACTGTGCTAACCTGACCCCTGCCCTCCGTCCGCAGGTTCCGCCCATGGAATCCTCAGCCCCAGCCCGTCAACCGCAAGTCCACCAGAAAGACATTCGCATCGGCACCGCCGGCTGGTCCTACAAAGATTGGGACGGCATCTTCTACCCGCCAGGCATGTCCCATCGCAAGCAGCATCCCCTCGAGTATCTGGCCCGTTTCTTCAACACCACTGAAATCAACACAAGTTTCTACGGACCGCTGAAGCCCGAATGGGCCAAGCTCTGGTGCCGCAAAGTAGCCGCGGTAAACAAAAACTTCCTCTTCACCGCGAAACTCTACCGCGCTTTCACCCACTCGCCCATCGCGGTAATGGAGCCCACCTCCGCCGCCACCATCCGCCCCACCGACGAAGACGAAGCCCGCACCCGCGAAGGCCTCGACGCCATCGCCACCGAAGGCCGCCTCGGCGCGCTGCTGATCCAATTCCCCGTGAGTTTCAAAAACACTTCTCTCAACCGCGATTATCTGGAGCGCCTGCTGCGTCAGTTCATCGAATATCCGCGCGTGGTCGAGGTCCGCCACTCCAGTTGGAACGACGCCGCCACGCTAGCCGCCTTCGCGCAAAAAGACGTAGGCTTCTGCAACATCGACCAGCCCCTGCTAGGCCGCTCGCTGGCGCCCACCGAACACGTAACCTCCGCCATCGGCTACGTCCGCCTGCACGGCCGCAACTACGAACATTGGTTTGCCGATCAAAATTCCGCCGATCAAGGCTCGGACAATCCGGGGTTTACCGAGCAAGCTTCCGACTCCGACCGTCGCAACGACCGCTACAACTATCTCTACAATCACCGCGAACTGGCGGGATGGAAAGAAAGAATCGAAAGCGTAGCCGAGCGCGCCCACACCACCTACGTGATCACCAACAACCACTTCGAAAGCAAAGCCGGAGTAAACGCGCTGGAGTTAAAAGCCATGATCACCGGCAAAAGAGTCCAAGCCCCGCCCACGCTAATCCAAAAGTATCCAGAACTGAGAAACATCGCCGACGCGGCCAAGGATTCCGGCGGCGACTTGGGTCCAACACTGCCGCTGCAGACATAGATCCGCTCTGCTACCGAGGCGCTGGATCGGGCAGCCTGCAAATTATTTCACACTTTCGGGAAGCTTGGCGGCAAGATATACTTTCAGCCTTTGCCTAAAGAACAGGATTAAGGAGATTCCGAATGAACATGCGAACGCAGCAGCGGAGTTCGATTCCTGGAGTACGCATGCGAGCGGCTTCGGCCGCGCTGGTTATGGTGATCGCGCTTTTGCTGGTCCTCGCGACCGCACCGGCGCAGGCTCAGACCTTCACTACTTTCTCAGCTTCGGGCGCGGGCACGGGAATGAATCAGGGAACCGTGGCCAGCGCCATCAATACCGCCGGAACCATCGCCGGCTACTACGTTGATAGCAGCAACGTCTACCACGGCTTCGTGCGCTCCACCACCGGAACGATAACCGGCTTCGAAGCTGCCGGAGCAGGCACGGGATCAAAGCAGGGCACCAAGGCCTACTGCATCAATACCGCGGGAACTATCTGCGGGGCCTACCACGACTCAAGTGGTATATGGCATGGCTTCGTGCGCACCGCCTCGGGTACGATTACTGAATTCAGCGCCACAGGCGCTGGCACCACAGCCGGCCAGGGCACTTACGCCTTCGCAATCAACACTGCGGGCGTCATCGCGGGGCTATACCTTGACAAGAACTGGGTGGTTCACGGCTTCAGGCGCGCTGCCAACGGCACCATCACCGAATTCAACGTGTCGGGAGCGGGCAAGGGCGCCTTGCAGGGAACCGGCGCCATGTGCATCAATACCGGCGGAGAAATCGCCGGTTACTACGTCGAATCCAGCAACGTGGCTCACGGCTTCAGTCGGTCCTCCACCGGTACGATCACCACCTTCAACGCCACCGGCGCGGGCACCGGCGCCGGTCAGGGCACGGGCGGCAACTTCCCTAACTCTCTCGACTTCTTCATCGGCATCAACACCGCCGGAACCATCGCCGGCTACTACGTTGACTCGAGCAACGTATATCACGGCTTCGAGCGGACCTCCGGCGGTACGCTGACCGAATTCAGCGCATCGGGCGCGGGTACTGGCGCGGGTCAGGGAACCGTTGCGACGGGCATCAATACGGCGGGGACCATCACCGGTTACTACGCCGACGGAAGCGGCGTGGGCCACGGCTTCTCGCGGACTTCCAGCGGAACCATATCCGCCTTCGAAGCTCCGGGCGCTGGCACGCTGGCCGGCCAGGGAACCGCTGGCTACGCCATCAACACGGCGGGAACCATCACAGGACCCTACGTCGATAGCAGCTATGTTTTTCACGGCTATGTGCGGACGCCATAAGTGGTTGCCGAAAAACCTTGGTTTTTGGGTGGAGCGGCGCTTCCAGTAGCGCGCTAAGGGCTCTGTCTTGAGCGCTGGCTTTAGCCGTTGAGGGACTATCGGTCTTAGCAAGCTGTCATGCTGAGCGAAGTGGGATCGTCCAAAGAATCCCACGCAGTCGAAGCATCCCTACCAGCGTCCCCGAGGCGTCGCGGCGGTGGGATTTTGACTTTCTATCGGTCGTGACGGCAGCCGCGAAGCGGCGAAAGAAATGCTCCCCGGTATGGACAGAAACGATTAGGGACCGTCCCGTCTCCCCAGATTTATCCAGGTCGGCTAATTTTTCTCCTTTGCCCTGTAGAACTAGAATTGAGCCCACGACTGTAGCACAAATCCGAAGATTGTTTCGTGCGTAGAATGGCCTTCCTCCCATAGGCAACTACTCGCCGAGCAACGGCATCGCACCCTAGCTAGCGCTCGCTACCGAGAAGTGACCCATGCGTCCATTCTGTTTGGCAACCATGGGACTAGTCGTTGCCGGCGCGGTTTCTACCGGCGGCGTGGCAGCGTTGGCCGTGAAAATATCTCGCAAGAATCCGACAGGAGAAGTCCTGCTGAAAAGCAGACGAAAGGAAAAATCAAAATGTCGACCAAAACCATTGAGAACCCGCATTCCGCCATGAAAACACCCCCGATCGTGTCGCAGCAGGAGTGGGAGGCTGCGCGCCAGCAGCTCCTCGTGAAAGAGAAGGCCTTCACCCACTCTCGTGACGCGCTGGCCGCCGAACGCCGACGGATGCCCTGGACGGCGGTCGAGAAGAAGTACGAGTTCGACGGACCCAAGGGCAAGGTAAGCCTGCTGGATTTGTTCGAAGGCCGCCGCCAGCTGATCATCTATCGCGCCTTCTTCGAGCCCGGAGTGTTCGGCTGGCCTGAGCACGCCTGCCGTGGCTGCTCTCTGGGCGCCGATCAGGTCTCTCACCTGGCCCATCTGAATGCCCGCGACACCACCCTAGCCTGGGCCTCACGCGCACCGCAAGCCGACATCGCGCGCCTGAAAGCCCGCATGGGCTGGGAGATGCCCTGGTACACAATGTCAACGACCGACAGCTTCGACAAAGACTTCGGCGTCGACGAGTGGCACGGCCACAACGTGTTCTTCCGCGACGGCGACAAGGTATTCCGCACATACTTCATCAACAGCCGCGGCGACGAGGCGATGGGCAGCACCTGGAGCTACCTCGACATCACCCCGCTAGGCCGTCAGGAGACTTGGGAGGACTCGCCAGAAGGTTACCCCCAGACCGAGCCGTACAAGTGGTGGAACTGGCACGACACCTACAACGCCGAGGCCTCGCCCAACCCAAAGTGGGTCGATATACTAACCGACCCAGCCGCCGCCTACCGAAAGCGCCTCGCAGAGGAGAAAGCAAGCTAAAGAAATTAACCTGTCATCCTGAGCGAAGCAAGCCATCGGCGTGGCCCATCCTTTCGCGTTCTCTGCGAAAGGGTGGGACTGAGGTGGTTTGCCCCGACCGCTTGGAAGTCCCATCCCTTGCGGAAAGCGCAAAGGATGGGCCACCCACGCTCGAAAATCGCAAAGCGTGGGCAGCCTCTGCTATGATGGTGCCGAGAAAAATCAAAGGTCGGGGCAGTCCCCTAAAGTATCGTGGCCGGGATATACTCGTTCGAGCAAGCGTGGGGCGCCCCGCCCCTTTCGGAGGCACATCATGCATGCCCTGAGATTCGCCAGCCGCGCCGTGCTGATTTTCGCTCTCGCCGCTGCCGCTGCCGCGCAGGCCTCTAAACCTTACCCTGGCGCGACCAAATATACTCCGCCCGACACCGATGAGACACGGCAAGCCGCGAAGGCTCTTCCCCCCGGTACCACGAGCGCCACCTACATCACCAACGATTCCTTTGACAAGGTCGTTGCGTTTTACAAGGCGCTCGGCAAGCAGTACAACATTTCCTATCGGCCAAAGCTTCCCAACGGCCAGGAGATGCAGCAGACCTTCATCCTATTCGATGGCGCCGCCGATCTCAGGACATCTAAAAATTGGGCCAAGATCCAGCGCCCGTTCGTCGGCTCGGTGGATTTCAAAGGAGGCGCGCCGCAATACAAAGACATTCGCGACGTCACCGAGATCACGCTGGCCGAAAAGAAGTAGAAGGTACCTGCCTCGCGCCCTTGCTCGAGTACAAAATTTGACGTGGGAGTTCGTGGTTTTCGAAAGGTGCGCGCGATGCAGCCGAGGGCGAAAAGATTTTGACTTTGATTTGTACACCATGGACCCGGCCCAGCCTCACGCCACTACAGACATTTCCCCATGCTGTTTGCGCGTGGGTCTCACTGTAATCTCCACATCCTGTCCCAGTGCAGTGAGAAACTCCATGAGGCGCTCCACCGAAAAGCTGCCCGAACGGTTGCGCATGAGCATGGAGACGTGGGGCTGCTTGATGCCCAGGATCTTCCCGGCCTCAGCCTGCTTCAGGCCCCGCGCCTTGACGAGCCGGTAAATCTGCAGCGTGAGCCGCGATTTCAAAAGCTCCTGCTCAGGGTGAGGCAGACCGAGATCGGCAAAAACATTCCCGCCGCTTTTTTCGGCTCGGATTTTCTTCGATTGCGTGCCCTTACTTGTTCTCATGGTGATGTCAGTTCTGCCTTTCTCGATGCAGCCGCTCAGCTTCCGCCAAACGTTGCCGGATCAGTTCCATGTCCCTCTTCGGCGTTGCGATGCCACTCTTAGATTTCTTCTGGAAGGCATGCAGCACGTAAATCCCTTCCGTAAAGCGAACCGTGTACACCGTCCGCCACGTGTCTCCGCGATGGTGCGCAATGATCTCCACGACGGAGCCTCCACCAAACCCGCGCATGGGCTTCGTCGCAGGATCGGTTTCACCCTCCTGCGCAGCGTAAAGAGCTCGGCCAATGTCGCGGCGGACCTCGCGCGGAAATTCGCGCAAGTCTCTTCGACTCGAGCCCACCCACACAACCGGGCGCTCCGCTGCAACCATGATACATATATACGTCTACACGTATAGTCCGTCAAGCATCCGTTGGGGGTTGCGGTTTTTGCCATTCGATTTTCTCCCGGGGCGACTACCCAAAGATTTCCACAGGCCAACCGTGTGACATCTAACCTTGTCCACAGCCCATCACTTGCGCGATCATGGTCGAGGCAGTCACGGTAGGGTGAGCCCAAATCGTCGCGTTCCTAAGTCATTGGCGCTAAAGAACTTAGTATCTAAGTTCTTTGACGGCAGGACCTTGCGGGGAATTTCCCGCTAACTCAATGATTCCAGATATTTTGCAAAAAGGGGGGGGAGGGGGGCTATCGACCCGTTTTTGGTGCATTTTCAGCCCAAAGAGCGAGCCATCCAACGCCCGCACAACAAAGCCCCAAACTTTATTTTCGGGCAAAGTCAGCAGGCCTACCAGTGGCGAGCGGAGTAGCAAGGATATCCGTGAAGCCTGTAACTGCGATGAAGAGGCCAACGACCGTTCTTAGCCTGCCCTGAACTGAGCGAAGGGACGAACGACCAACGACGGACGTTACCAGCGGGCCTTACCAGCGAACCAAGCCCTCAGGGTCCTCCACCAGCACGACGTCATACTTTTCGATCATGGG
Organism: uncultured Acidobacteriaceae bacterium; assembly: GCA_963832755.1. GTDB lineage: Bacteria > Acidobacteriota > Terriglobia > Terriglobales > Acidobacteriaceae > Sulfotelmatobacter. The sequence goes on from CAWHVM010000002.1 coordinate 1,586,279, forward strand.
CATCAGGAGGTTTTCCAATTCGCGCTTCCACAGTTCTCCTTCATAGAACTTGGCCTTCATCGGCTCGCGCGCGGCAAGGTCAGGAAAGCCGCGCATAAAAAAGAAGGTGTCAGGATCTTCGATGGAAAGAAACGGACCCAATATCTTCATCCCGATCTCCGCATGCGCCGGAATCGACTTGGAGCGGAATATCTCAAGAAACTCCGAGCGCTTGCCCGGCTCAAGTTTGTAAGTGCGCATCTCGATGATCATAAGAAGCCTCCACCAGCAGCGCGGCCAGCGATTGCGAGTTAAGAGATGCGAGTTATTCTAAGCGATAAAAGGAAAGTTCCTGCGGAGTAAGCGGCGGTAGTAAGGATATCCCAGAGGATTGTAACTCTAACGAATGCCGAAGCCCGAAGCCTAAGGAACCTCTGAGCAACCATCAATTTCGAAGGCGACAGGAATTTCAGACCGGCCCCGGCCAGAAATTTGCCTGTATTGCTTCCGACCTTACCGGAACCCGCTATTCACGGGGCTTTCAGAGACACTACCCCCTCGCCACGGCCAGCCGTTTGCGGTGCAGGTACAGGTTCACCAGCGCAAAGCTGGCACACAGCCGATGATGGTTCTTCTGAATCCCGCGGTATCTCACCTTCTCGAAGCCGAAGATGCGCTTCAGTATCCGGAACGGATGTTCTACCTTCGCTCTCACTCGAGCCTTCACCCGGTTCCTGGCTTTTTGTAACTCGTCCACAAAGTTCTTGTAGTGCACTCTCCGGCTGGTCATATCTTGTGCTCGCGGAGCCGCCTGCCGGATGGCTTCTCCCTGTCCCTGATACCCGCCGTCGCCCCACACCTTGCGCTCTTCCCCGTGCAGCAGGTCCGGCAGCATGTGCTTGTCCGCTACCGAAGCCGCCGACGTGCACACCGAATGCACATGGCCTTGTTTGGAGTCCACTCCGATGTGCGCCTTCAGCCCGAAGTACCACTGCTTGCCCTTGCGCGTCTGGTGCATCTCGGGATCGCGCTCTCCGCTCCGGTTCTTGGTCGACGAGGGCGCATGAATGATGGTCGCATCCACAATCGTCCCCGTGGTGATGCGGATGCCGCGGCTCTCCAGATACTGGTTCACGGCGTTCAGCATCGCCCCGCCCAGCTCGTGCTTCTCCAGCAGGTGACGGAACCCGAGGATGGTGCTCTCGTCCGGCACCGGCGCGCGCCCCAGATCGATTCCCACAAAGTGCCGCAGCACCGGCGATTCATACAGCGCATCCTCCGCCCCCGGATCGCTCAGGTTGAACCACTGCTGCAGAAAGTACACCCGCAGCATGATGCTCAGTCCTACCGGAGGCCGCCCGTTCTCTCCCTTCGGATAGTGTGGTTCCACCAGCCCCTGTAACTCGGCCCACGGCACCACCTGCTCCATCTCCTCGAGAAACTGCTCCCGCTTCGTCTTCCGTCCGTACTTCTCGAAACCCCTCTGCGCCGCCAGAGTTTGCTGTCGCATCCGCCTTTTCACCTCGCCTTACACCCTATACGCTCAGCCTGTGGATCGCAGAGTTCTTCAGAGGTTCCCTAATGCCCTGCAGTCGCATGATCAGCCATCCGCCGCTTGTTATACCGCAGCGCGACGTTCATAAACACATTCCCCAGAGACGTTTCAAACGAGATCATCAGCGCTTCCGTGTCTTCGCTGGTCTTGTCGCCTTCCTCGGCAGTAACCAGCACTGGAGGATGCACGCGGAAGTGAAAGCCCTGATCGTTGAGCGCGGAGACGGCATTACCAACAACTTGGTTGGCCAACTCGAAGATGGTCTCTTTGATCAGCGCGTCAGATTCAGGCAGCTCCGCGCCCGCGTAGTGGCTGGCCACGCGCACGGCGGTCTGCGGCTCGAGGTCGAGCACGATGCGGCCCTCGATGTCGCCCGTAAGCGCGACCATTCCGGCCACACCTTTGCGGCGGTAAGCGTCCTCTTCCATCGAGAGGCTGCCCACTTTGGTCGCGCCCTGCAGGCCTTGCGACAGCACGGCGTCGGCCGCATTGATGAAAGGCTGAATCAGCTCCATCTTCATGCGATTAGGCTCCCGCGCCGGCCGCAGTCGTCACGGCGCCGTCTTCTCCCAGCACGTACTTGATGACTTCGTACAGCACTTCCGGCTTCACCGGCTTCTGCACGAAATGCCGCGCCCCGCGCTGCAATGCGGCCACAATGTTTTCCTGGTAGCCCACGGAAGACACCATGACGACGCGAGCTTCAGGATGCGCCTGGACAATCTTCTCCGCGGCTTCAATGCCCTCCATCTGCGGCATGGTGATATCCATGAGCACAATGTCAGGATGCGTGCGCTCGTACTCGCTGATGGCAGTCAATCCGTCACCAGCCTCGGCCGCAACTTGTCCGCCAAAGCTTTCGATCATGCGGGCCAGATTCTTGCGCGCGAACACGGAATCGTCCACGATCAAATAGCGGATCGGCTGGCCGTCCTTGCTGCGTTTTATTGGTGCAAACTGCTCCATAACATCCTCCTCAAACAAATTCCATCAACCAGACTTAGTGCAACAACTCGTTTCAGCGTCCGGCGCGAAGCGCTTTTCCCGCCCCGCCCATCTCGCCCCGGCCACAAAGCGCCTGTAAAGTGGACGAGAGCACGTCCAAGCCTACAACTCGTGTGGCATAGCCGCGCTCGATGGCTGCCTTGGGCATGCCAAAAACCACGCAAGACTCTTCGTTCTGCGCAATGGTCATTCCGCCGGCTTGCTTCACCGCGCCCAGACCTTGCGCGCCATCGTCGCCCATTCCGGTCATCAGCACCGCGATGGCCTGCACCGCAAATTCCTCAGCCACGCTGTTGAACAGAACGTCTACGCTGGGCCGGTGACCATTGACCCGCGGGTCGTCATTGAGCACCACCAGGTCGCCCATGGGCAGCCGCTTCACTTTCATGTGGCGGCTTCCGGGGCAAATCAACACGCGCCCCGCCTGCAACGTGTCGCCCGATTGGGCTTCCTTCACGCGCAGCGAGCACAACTCGTTCAGGCGGCGCGCAAACATGTCGGTGAAACCTTCAGGCATGTGCTGCACCACTACGATGGCTCCCGGAAAGTCTGGAGGCAGTTGGGCCAGCAGGAATTCGAGCGCCTGCGGGCCGCCGGTAGAAATTCCGATCGCTACTAATTTGCTGGGCGCGGCCTTCGCAGTGGAAATTTTGTCCGGCACAGGCAGTCCCTGCAGAATGCCAGGCCGCACCACTTTGCACTCACTGGCCGCATGAATTTTTGCGATCAACTCGGTCGCTGTCTCGGCCATGTGCGCCGAGGCATCGCGCGGCTTGGTGACAAAATCGAAAGCTCCCAGCCCCAACGCTTTCAAGGTGATGGAAGCGCCTTCGGTGCTGTGCGAACTGACCAGGATGACCGGCACCGGATGCCCGCGCATAATTTCTTTCAAAGTGTCGATGCCATTCATGCCCGGCATTTCCAGGTCGAGCGTGACCACGTGGGGCTGCAGTTCTTCGATCTTCTTCAGGCAGAAATTTCCGTCCATCGCCGTGCCCACTACTTCGATCGACGGGTCGGCCTCCAGGATCTGCGGGATGAGCTTGCGCATCAGGGCGGAATCATCCACCACCAGCACGCATATTTTTTTCGTGCCCGGGTTCATGCCCGCCCTCCTGCTACGCCCAGGGCGAGCTGTGCGCGATCGGCGTAATTCAGCAAGAGCCCGCAACTGGCCAGGCCACCCGTTCCCGGACGCGTGCGCGCGGCATGTTCCACGACCGCGAGCAGATTCAGAATGAGCACAACTTTTCCATCGCCCAGAATCGAAGCGCCGTTCACCAGATCGGTGGAGAAAGTCTGATCGTCCAACGCCTTGATGACCAGCTCTTCTTCGCCTTCCAACGCGTCGACGGCCAAGCCGTATTTTTTCTCCCCGACGGTAATGACGAGGATGAACAGCTTGCGCGACTTCTGGTCGGCATCGGCGGCGGGAGGACGGCCCAGACGCAATAGCGGCAGCACCTGGTTCCGCAATTGCAACACTTCGTAGTTGTCAACCTGATGAACTTCGGATTCGAAAGTGCGGGCAATCTGGCTCACCGCGTTCAGCGGGATGGCGTACAAGCGCTGCTCCACCCAGAACATGAGGGCTTTAATGATGGCCAGCGTGAGCGGCAGCTTCAGGCGGAACGTCGTGCCCTGGCCGACGTGAGTCTCCACGTGAATCGTGGCCTTCAGCCGCTGGATCACGCTCTGCACCACGTCCATCCCGACTCCGCGTCCGGAAACTTCCGTGACCTGCTCCGCGGTGCTGAAGCCGGGACGGAAGATGAGGTCCAGACTTTCCGCTTCGGTCAAACGCGGCGCGTCTTCCGCCGTAAGCATTCCCAAGTCGATGGCCTTGTTGCGAATTTTCTGCGCATCGATGCCCCGCCCATCGTCGACAATCTCGACCACCACCTGATTGCCCTGGTGATACGCATTCAGCCGGATCTTTCCCCGCGGCGGCTTGCCCTGGCTGCGGCGCTGCTCGGCCGGTTCAATGCCGTGACTGACCGCGTTCCGCACCAGATGCGTGAGCGGTTCGGCGATGGCGTCGAGAATGCCTTTATCGAGATCGGTTTCCTGACCGCTCAATTCCAGATCAACGTCGCGGCCGCATTGCCGCGCCACATCGCGCACGATGCGCGGGAAGCGGCGGAACAACTGGTCGACGGGTACCATGCGAATCTTCATCACCGAACGCTGCAGATCGTTCAGCACTCTCGCTTGAAAGGCCATGGCGTCTGCGAACTTGCCACGTAATGATTCCTTGGGATAGCGGTGGCCAAACTCGCCGAGCGCCTGCTGCAGCATCGACTTGCCGATGATGAGTTCGCCCACCAGGTTAAGCACGTTGTCGATGCGCCCCGCTTCGACGCGCAGAATGTTCTCTGTGAAAGTCAGCGGCAGGCCCGGTTCCACCGGGGCGTGTGCCTCGGCGGGCGCCGGTTGGGCTGGAGTTGAGGTTGCCGAAGCTGGAGTTCCGGAAGCAGCATCAGAAGCCGCGGCCGCCGCAGTCACGGCCTCGAGGACTAGCGCAGCGGATTGCTCGGCAACTTTTGTCGAGGCCTCGGCGGCTTGGATCAGAGTTACGTTGACCTCGCTGGCAATCGTCGGTATGTGGCACCTGGCGGCAATCTGTTCTTTGGTCTGCAGGCTGGCCAGGATGAACTCAACCTGCTTGAAGGCGGCGGCTGATTTCGCGTCGGGGCGCACCACCAGCACCTGGCCGGTTTCTTTGATCGCGTTCTGAATCAGCTGCCGCGCGGCGATCGGCATGGTGCAGTGGGGATCGATCTTCACCACAACGTCCCACAGCCCCATGCCGGCGGACTGCGCCTGGGCCAGCGCGTGCCTTTCAGCCTCCGTCCAGTCTTTGCCGGATCGCGGGGCAGATTCGGCGGATTTCCTCTTGCGTGTTTTCCTGGCCGGCGCCGCAGTCAGTTCGGTGATTTTCTTCCGCAGCTCTTCCGTGGCGGGCATTGAGCCTCCGCCATGGTAGGCGGCAATCATCTCGGCGAAGACGTCGGCTGCTGCCAGAGCGATTTCTGCCAGCGCGGCATGAGCGGCTGCGCTTTCGAGCGAAAGCGCATCCTCGAACTGATGGGCCAGTTCGCTCAACTCGCGCAGCCCGCAAGCCGCCGAGTCGCCCTTCAGCGTGTGCACGGTCCGCCGGATCGAACGCACGATCTCTTCATCGCCGAGATTTTTTTCCAGCTTGAGAGATTCTTCGTTCAACGCCTGCAGCAGTTCCTGCGAGGTCTCAAAAAACAGCTCCCGCAGTTCCGCTCCGCGCTCATCGGGAGGATTCGTCACTCGCGCACCTCAATCCGCTGGTAAGCTGTTCCGCTGTCGCGATGCAACATCTGGAACTTCTCGGTCAGGCCCAGCAGGCTCTCCGCGTGGCCTACGAACAGGTAGCCGCCGGGGTTCAGGCAGCGGTAAAACTTTTCGACCAGCCGTTTCTGCTCTGCTTCGTCGAAGTACATCATCACGTTGCGGCAGAAGATCACGTCATTGCGCTGCGGCAGGTACTCGGTCTTCAGATTGTGAAAATCGAAGTGGATCATCTCTTTCAGCGCTTTCTTGACCGCATAGCGGTCGCCGGCCTTGTCGAAGTAACGCAGGCGGAAGCTGTAATCGACGGTCGACATCTGATGCTCGTTGTAGAAACCTTCCTGCCCGGTGCGCAGCACTGAATAACTGATATCGCTGGCCAGGATCTCCACCCGCCAGGGCGGAGGAATCAAGGGCTTGGGCAGCGCAACTTCCACCGGCAGCGGATTGCGCAGGTAGTAGTAAGCGAGCGCGTCGGCCGCCATCATGCCCAGCGTGTACGCCTCCTGCCCGGTGGAGCAGCCTGCGCTCCACACCCGAACGGAATATTCCCGGTGCGACTGCTTTCGTTTCAGCAACTCTTCCAGCACATGTTTCTGGAACAAATCCAACTGCGCCTTATGGCGGAAGAAACTGGTTTCGTTGACGGTCAGGTTCTCCACCAGCTTGGCCAGTTCCTTCTTGCCCTCCTGGCTGATCAGCAGCCGGTAATAGGCGTAGAAGGAATCGACCCGGCACTCGCGCAGCCGCCGCAGCAGGCGGTCTTGCAGGAAGTGCGCGCGGCGTTCGTCGAAGTGCATGCCGCACTCCTGATACACCAGCGCCTGCAACAGCCGCAATTCTGCGTCGGTCAAGATAGGAGCTGGTGCCGCTCCGGTTGTGCTCATGCGTTCTCTCGTTCTCCGCGCCCGAGTTTCATTCTGTATCCGTCGTGCCGCCCGACTAGCGCGCCGCAGCTCCGCGCGCTTCGGCCTTGGCAGTCTTGCTTGCTGGGCTTCCATTTGCCTGGAGCAGGCTGGCCGGAGCCAGAAGCCTGGTCATGTCGAGCAGTACGATCAGGCGTCCTCGAACCTTGCCCAATCCCGTGACGCAGTTCAATCCGCCTTCCTGAAACGCGGATGGCGGAGCCTCAACGTCCGTACTCGCAATCTTCAATACTTCCGTCGCCGAGTCCACGATCAACCCCGCCAGCTTGCCGGCGTGCTCGACCACCAGAATGCGGTTCTGCTTTTTCAGGGCGGCCTGCTTATCGCCAAAGCGCTTGCGCAAGTCCATTACCGAAACGATCTTGCCCCGCAGGTTAATCACGCCCTCGAGATAATCGGGAGCGTCGGGGACGACAGTGATCTCGGGCACGCGCACAATCTCGTGCAACGAAGTGATGGGCACGCCATAGGTCTCGCGCCCGACCTGGAAGCCCACGATATGGAGTTCATGGTTCATATTTAGTTGTTCAATCGCATGTGCTATGCGCGAGAGGCCGCTGCGCGCCGGGCTTGCTGCGATTTTTCTTCCGCGCCCCGCCGCGAAGCTTCTTCCAGCGTGAAGCGGTCCATAAAGTCGAGCAGGCCGCGCGACATCTTCGACATCTGCTCGGCCGAAGCCGCTAGCTCAGTCGAGCCGGAGGTCGACTGCTGTACCAGTTCGCGCATCCGCTCCATGGCTTTGACTACGGCATGCGCTCCCGAGGCTTGTTCTTCCACCGCCGAGTTGATTTCGTGGGTGATTTCATTGAGCCGCGTGGTGGCGCGCGCGATCTGCGACGAGCCATGCGACTGTTCGTTGGTAGCTGCGCCGATTTCCTGGGCGAACTTGTACACTTCGGTGACCACGTTCGAGATCTTTTTCAGCGCCGCATTCAGTTCGCCGCCCAGATCCAGCCCCTCGTTCACGATGCCGGTGGAGCGGTCCATGTTTTCGACCGCCTTGCGTGCTTCCTTCTGAATGCTTTGGATCAGTTCCGAGATTTCCTTGGTCGACTGCGCTGATTTTTCCGCCAGCTTGCGGACTTCGTCGGCCACGACTGCGAAGCCCAGGCCATGCTCGCCGGCGCGCGCCGCTTCGATGGCCGCGTTCAGCGCGAGCAGGTTGGTCTGTTCTGCAAGATCGTCGATGACTTCGATGATCTTGCCGATGTCGTCGGCGCGCTGGCCGAGCGCCCCGATGATTTCTCCCGAGGAAGTGATGGTTGCGTTGATGCGGTTCAGGCCGTCGGTGGCCTTCTCCATGGTGGTGATGCCGCTGTGCACTTCTTCGCGCGAGCGGTTCGAAATATCGAGCAGCACCTTGGCCGTATCGGCCACGCGCTGGATGGAAGCCACCATTTGATCGATGGAGGCCGAAGTTTCGCTCACGCTGGAAGCCTGCACCTGCGTGCTCTTCACCATGTTCTGCACGTTCACGCTCATCTCGTGCATGGTGCTGGTGACTTCGTCGATGGCGGAGGAGGCTTGCAGGCCAACTTTGGCGGAATCGTCGGAGGCGTTCGCCACCTGTCCGCTGGCGCTCGCGACCTGCGACGAAGCGTCGCGCACGCTGCGCACCAGCCGGCCCAGGCCTTCCACCATCTTCGCGAAAGCGTTGCCCAAGGTATCTTGCGCGGAGCGCGGCTTGACCTGCACCGTAAGATCTCCGCCGGCAATCGACTCGGAAACGGCGGCCATCTCTTTGAGGTAGGTGACCATCTTGGCGAAGCTGCGGGCCAGTTCTCCGATTTCATCCGTGCGCTTTACGTCGATGCTGTGTTCCAGATCGCCGGTATCGCCGATTTGCCGCGAGACCTGCATCAGTTTGGTCAGCGGTTCGGTGATTGACTTGGCGGTGGTGAATGCGACCCAGATGCCCACAATCAGCGCGACCAGCGTGCTTACGATGGAGAACAGCACGGTCAGCGTGCTCGCGGCTGCGTCCGATCTGCGGCGGGCTTCCACCAGCTTGCGGTTTTCTGTGTCTGCCACATCGAGCGCGTCGGTAGAATTCTTCACCCACGAAGACGCGTCTTTCTGGAGGTAGTAAATCTGCAATTCGGCGACGGTGGCATTGCCGGAATCCACATCTTTGCGCTTGTCAATCAGGGGCTGGGCGAAGTCCTTGCCCCAGGCCTGTTCCAGCTGTCCCACCTTGTCCAGCGCGGTTTTCTCCTGATCGGAGTTGGAAAGTGACTTGCCCAGTTGCAGTTTCTCGGTGAGCGTGCGCAGGCCCTCGTTCATCAGTTCCACTTCCCGGGTATCGCCGCTCAGCAGGTAATTGCTCAGGTAGAGACGGTCCTGCATCATCTGGAAGCGCACCTGGTTGGTGTCCTCCGCCAGTTCGAGCGAGGCGCGGGCGGCGTCCTTGGCGGCGTGCTCTCTTTGCACGGCGACCAGGTTCACGATGAACAGCACCACCGTCATGCTGAGGATGATTCCGAAATTCTTGTATAGCCTCTTGCCGATCGTCATTCTGTTTCCTCCAGGCTGCTATTTGCGCCCAGCTCTATCGATGAGCCTCGAACTTAAAATCCACAACGCCGGAGGTCTCACCCGCCGCCGGCTCAAAGCGCCACTTCCGGATCGCATCCAGCGCGGCACCGGCCAGCACCGGATGCCCGCCCACTACCTTGGCCTCTTTCACCGTTCCGTTAGGAGCAACTACAACCGCTATCCTGACCGTGCCTGACAGGTTCATCTTTCGCGCCAGTTCGGGATACACCGCCTGCACTTTGCTCTTGACCCGGCGCGCTATGTCGCCCTGCGCATCCTGCGCGTGAAGCCCTGCCAGCCCCACTCCAGCTGCCATTGCCATTACTGCCAGCAGCGCTCCCGTCTTGCGTAAAGACACAGTTCCTCCCTGGCAGTAGTCCTGGCGATGCCATTGGAGCAACGCCGGGGCCACGCCCCTGCTTTCAGAAAAACCAAGGTAATCGTCGGGATCTGATTGAAAAACGGAGACTTAGTTCGACCACGCAGGCCTCTTGCGAACTCCGTTTCAGGATTAACCCCGTCTCATCCTCCGCTTGGGCGCCCTCGATTCTCACACTGAGATGGCTGATCCGGTTTTTCTCGGAATTTGACACCTAAGGCACCCCCCATACCCCATTTCCCTTGACTCAAATTGAGATGGCGGGATAGTTTTCCATTAGATTCAATCACTTGTGAGAATCGTGATCGCGCGTACCGGAAGCTGGTGATGCTCTGAAAATGGCTGGGGTCAATTCGACGCCGTTGCCGGGGGGCCGCGCCCTGCCCAACTCCGACGATGCCTTTCAGAAGCTCCTGCTGCGTATCGCCGCCAAGGCCGCCGAACGCGCCGGTGCCAGCACACTCATCCAGTTCTTTTGTCACGCAACCCGCGAGTTCTTCCAGGCCAGCGGCGTCTATTTCTGGCGGCATCATGCGGGCGACGAACTCGTCGGAGAGCACGCCGATGGCAAGCTGGCCGAGCGTTTCATCGGCCTTAGGCTGCTCCCACAACAGAGCGCCATCACTACGGAAGCCGTGCGCACGCGCCGCACGGTTTTCGTCGATCAAGTGCAGCCGAGTCAGACCTTTCCTGCGCTGCGCCAGTTTGAAGCCCGCTCTCTGATGGTCGCTCCTCTGCTGGTGTTCGATGAAGTCATCGGCGCGGCGACGTTTCTGCATGATTCGGAAGAAGGATTATTTAATGAGGATCTCGCGGCCAAGGCCACCATCCTGGCCGGGCAACTGGGCAGCCTGCTGGAAGCAACCCGCCTGGGCGAAGCCTCGCGCGAAGAGCACCGGCGCACTGCCATTCTCGCCGAGGTCGCGAGCGCCTTGCACGGAACTCCCGACGTGTCTGCCGTCATTGAGGCGCTGGCCGATCGCCTCCGGCTGCTATTGCGTACGCGCCTGGTCTCAGTTCTTCTGCGCCGCGAGGGGCCCTTTGAACTGCGCGCTGTGGCCGCCGAAACTCCGCAGTTGGCGAATGCTTTTCGGGCGGGTCATGACCGCCAGACGATTCGCTTCGCCGCCGATCTGGCGCAACGCGCGGTTTCCGCGGGAGAGGCCATCACCATTTCCATCGGCGGCGAACTGTACTCGCTGGGCAGCATGGTTTCGCCGGGCATGCTGATCGCCGCGCCCTTCCGCACTACGCGCACGCAAGGTGCGATCCTCGTCTATCCGCGCGCCGATGGAGCCTTTACCGCCGAAGAAAAATCTCTGGTGTCGGCCATCGCCGGCTTCGGCGCGGTCGCCGTGGCTCACGCCGAATTGTGCACCACCGCGCAAGGCCAGGCCCACGAACTGCACCAGTTGCTCGAGATTTCTTCCGAACTCAGCTCGAGCGGCGATCTCGAACATTTTCTGCAAGCTTTCGTGGTCCGCGCCTCTGATTTTCTCGGTTACGGCCGCTGCTTCATCGCCCTGCAAGAAGAAGGACAGTTCCGGGTGCGCTGCGCCGTCGTGCGCGGCGAGTCACACACCGTGGATACCGTTTTCCCGGAAGGCATCGCCACTCGCGCACTGCGGGAAAAGGACGTCTTCTGGTCCGACGATCTGACGCAAGTCGCCGGCGCGAATCTTGAGGCTCTGGCGCAATATCAAGCCAAGCAGTTGCTGGCGGTCCCGCTGTTGGGCGGCGAAGGGAAAGTGCTCGGCATGTTTGGCGTGCTCGATCGCCTCGATAACACAGGTATTTCGCAGCAGGATATTCGCCGCGCCCGCGCCCTCGCCGCGCAGGTTTCTGTGGTCCTTGAAGTCGCGCACAATCTGCATCAATCGGAGCGCCATCGCAAGCGCGCCGAAGTGCTGACGCAGTTGGCGCGCGAGATTGATGGCTTGCTGCGCCTGCCCGATTTCGCCGGCAAGTTTCTCGAGCGCGCCATCGCATTAGCCGGAGCCATGGTGGGCGCGGTCGCTCTGTTTCAGGATGGACGGTTCCAGACCGTCGCGCTGCACTCCGCAGCGGTGGCTCACGAAGATCATTCGCTGCAGCAGCGATTTGCTCAGGCGATTTCCGATCTGGCCGCGAAGCGGACGGAAGCCATCGTCTCCGGTTCCGCCGCCGAACTGCTCAGCCCTGATCTGGCTTCGAGTTTAGGCTGGGATGACCTCGTAGTGGTTCGACTTCCCGGTTCCAACGGAGACCTCGCCGGATTGCTCTGTCTCTCTGGACGCGCCCGTCCGTTCGTGGCCGAAGACCGCGATCTGCTCGAAGCCATTGCCGGGCACGCCGCCATGGCGCTCGAGAATGCGCGCCTGTTCACCCGCATCGAACAGTCCAACCGCCACTGGCTGGAAATCTTCGACGCCATGACCGATTTCATCGTGGTCCACGATGAACACGACAAAGTGCTGCGCGTGAATCGCTCCCTGGCTGCCATGATCGGCGTTCCCCCCAGCGACCTGATCGGCGTCAACATGCGCGCGCTGCTCGCCCTGACCAATGAATCTGCGCTTTATTCCTGTCCTTTTTGCCGCGCCCTGGGCGAAGACAGCGACGAATTCGTTCATCCCGCCCTCGATCGCACTTATTTGGTTTCCACTTCGCGGGTGCACGGCGCTTCCGGCGAAAGCCTGCAAACTATTCACGTGCTCAAGGACATCAGCGACCGCCGCGAGGCCGAGCGCCGTTACCGCGAATTGTTCGACAACATTCAGGAAGGCTTATTCTTCAGCACGCCCGAAGGCCGCTTTGTCGAAGTCAACGATGCCCTGGTGGCGATGCTCGGCTATTCCAGCCGCGAAGAGCTTCTGCAGGTCGATATTCCCACCGCGGTTTACTTCACTCCCGAGGAGCGTGACCGCCACGCTGCGGCCATGGAAAAAGATGGCCAGATGCGCAACTTTGAGGCCACGCTGCGGCGCAAGAACGGCGCTCCCATCTACGTGCTCATTAACGCTTTCGGCATGTACGACAATCTCGGCCGACTGGTGCAGATTCGCGGCCTGATGCTGGACGTCACCGGCCTGCACACCTATCAATCGGAATTGCATCGCGAGCGCGATTTCTCCGGCAAGATTCTCAGCAACACCCAGAGCTTCATCCTGGTCGCGGACACCGCCGGACTTGTCAGCTACGCCAACCGCCGCTGGTTCGAGGCCGGCTTCGAGCAGCGCGAACTGCTGGGCCGTCCGCTGTTGGAGTTGGCGGCTCCCGGTTACGTCCGTCCCCTCGCGGACGCGCTCCAGGCCGTGCTGCGCGGCGGACAGGTCGACAACCTCGAGCTGCAAATCATGCGCGGCAACGGTCATGCCGGCCAGTTCTCCGTGAACCTCAGCCCCATGCGCGACGAGCAGAGCAACATCAACAGCATCGTCGTGGTGATGACCGACATCACCGATTCCTCCGAGCTCCGCGGCAAACTGGTTCACGCCGAGAAGATGGCCGCGGTCGGGCAACTTGTCTCCGGCGTCGCGCACGAAGTAAATAATCCGTTAACCGCGATTCTCGGTTTCGCCGATCTGCTCATGGAGAATCCTGAAATTCCAGAGTCGGCCCGCAAAGATTTGCGCGTAATCCTTCAGGAGGCCCAGCGCACCAAACAGATCGTGCAGAACCTGCTCAGCTTTGCCCGCCAGATGCCGCCGCAGCGCAACGCCGTGCAACTCAACCTGATCCTGCGCCGCACCATCCAGTTGCGTTCTTACGACTTCAACAGTCACGGCGTAGAAATCGTCGAGCACCTCGACGAAGGACTGCCCGATGTCATCGGCGACGCTCACCAATTGCAGCAGGTTTTTCTAAACATCCTGAACAACGCCTACGATGCCGTTCATGAAGTCGGCCGCCCCGCTCGTATCGAGATCATGACCACCAAGGTCGGCGACGCCGTCGAAGTTTCTTTCCGCGATAACGGTTACGGCATTTCCCATCCCGACCGCATTTTCGATCCCTTCTTCACTACCAAAGAGGTCGGCAAGGGAACCGGCCTCGGCCTCAGCATCTGCTACGGCATCGTGAAGGAGCATGGAGGCGAGATTCTCTGCCACAACAACACCGATGGCGAGGGAGCCACCTTCATCGTCCGCTTTCCCGCAGCGCCCCACACCGCTTCTATCGGTGTGGCCGCAGGAGTGATACAAAAATGACGACCTCCGCGATTCAACGAGCCCTCCTCCCCGTTTTACTCATCGAAGACGAGCCTTCCATCATGGCTCTGGTCAGCGCCACGCTCGAGCGCAACGGCTATGAAGTCGTCTGCGTCGAGAGCGGCGCCGAAGCTCTGCGCCTGCTCGAAAAAGGCCAGTACTTGGGCGTCGTCTCCGACATGCGCACGCCCGGCGGCGTCGACGGCGCTCAGGTGCACACGTGGATTTCCGCCAACCGTCCCGATCTCGAAAATAAAGTTGTCATCATCACCGGCGACTACGCCAACGAAGAAACTGTCACCACCCTGCGCAAGATCGGCGCGCTTTATCTGGAGAAGCCGTTCCGCGTGCAGGATCTCATCTCTGCCGTCGAAAAAACCATGGGGAAAGCCCGGTGAGCGCCGACTTGAACAAGCCGCAGGTAGGCAAGACCGCTCTGAATGGAGATCTCAGCAGGGAAGACCTCCGCGTCCGTCTTTTGATCGTCGACGACGAGCAGAGCATCCGCAAACTCTGCATCACGGTGGGCGAAGCCTTGGGTTTCATCTGTCTCGAAGCCGATAGCGGCGAGTCCGCCTTGACCCTGCTCGAAGAGCAGCCGGTTCACATGATCCTCACCGACATGGTCATGCCCTATATGTCGGGCCTCGAATTTCTGGAGAGAGCCAAGAAGCTCTTGCCACGGACCGAAGTCGCACTGATGACCGGTCACGGCTCCATTGAGACCGCGGTGCAAGCCATGAAGCTGGGCGCGTACGACTACATCACGAAACCGTTCTCACCGCTCGAAGAACTTCGGCTGTTCTTGCGCCGCATGGCCGAGAAAGTTCGCCTGGTCGAAGAAAATGAATTCCTGCGGCAGCGCATGGATTCCGAAACCGCAGTCCACGGCATCGTCGGTTCCTCGGCGAAAATTCAGGAAGTAATGCGCGTAGCCTCACGCCTCAAAGACACTCGCACCGCAGTTCTAATATCCGGCGAAAGCGGCACAGGAAAAGAGTTGATCGCCCGCGCCATTCATTTCCGCGGTGCATTTGCTAACCGTCCTTTTGTCGCCGTCGATTGCGGCTCGCTCGTGCCCACGCTGATCGAGAGCGAACTCTTCGGCTATGAAAAAGGAGCCTTCACCGGCGCTCTGAAATCCAAGCAGGGACTGTTTCAGGCCGCCGACACGGGCACGGTTTTCCTCGATGAAATCGGCGAACTGCCGCTGGAGTTGCAAGCCAAGCTGCTGCGCGTGCTGCAGGAAAAAGAAGTGCGCCCGGTTGGAAGCAATCAGCGCGTCAAAGTCGATGTGCGCATCATCGCCGCCACCAACCGCGATCTCGAAGCCGCCTACAAGAACGGAACCTTCCGCAAAGATCTTTATTTCAGGCTTAACGTTGTTACGGTGCACGTGCCTGCGCTGCGCGAGCGCCGCAGCGACATTCCCATGCTGGTGAACTGGTTTTGCGAGCGCTACGCTCCCGGCGGAGATTTGCGCGTCTCCAGCGCAGCCATGAAAGCGCTGATGAATTACGACTGGCCGGGCAACGTCCGCGAACTGGAAAACTGCGTGGAGCGCGCCGTAGCCTTGGGCAACGGAAACCTGATTGATCTAGGTGATCTGCCTCCAACCATCGCTGCGTTGAGTCTGCCTGCATCACGGCCAACGACAGACTCCGCTCCCGAACTGGTTTCCGATCTAGCGGTCGCAGCCGAAATAAATTCTGTCGAAAGCACAGAAGCAACTCCGCTCTCCACCACCGATCTCGAAGACATCGAACGCGCCACCATCCAGCGCGTCTTCGAGCAAGTCAAAGGCGACAAAGCCCTCGCCGGACGCATGCTGGGCATAAGCCGCGCCACGCTCTATCGCAAACTAAAGCGCTACAACATCAGCGGCGCACCTGCTTCTGGTCCATCGAGCCATACGCTGCAATAAACTCGTGTGAGCCGACACCGGCTAAATTTTTATCCTGGCGAACCAAAACCGCTTTGGGATCATCTCAGCATACGGGAGCAGTTCATGTCGCTCGTCCGGCCCATCCGGAAAAGCATCCGCAGCTTGGTTTCCTGCCGCGCCACGATTATGTTTGTTGCGGCTTTGAGCGTTTTGTGGGCCCGCAATACCCCGCCGAGGTTACCGCACAGTCCACTCAACTTAGCGGTGCACTTGCTGGCTGATCAGGATCACCGCCAATGTTTTGATCAAGAGGATTCTCAGTGGGCAACTCCGCCCAGCACTCTGCCCCCGATTCCGTTGCCCCTCGTCTTCTTCGGCTCCATCCACAACGCCGCCGCTCTTATCGAATTCGTGAACGACGGTTTGCCTTACAACCGTCCTCCTCCCGTCAGTTCATTCTCATTTCTCGCTTAGCGCAATAGCCGGCCTGCAGCCCCTTATGCTGCAGCGGTTCCATTTCCACCTCCAGAACATTCGTTGTTAGTGAGGAGGCCCCAAATGCCAACGACTGATTCCATTTCCCCTGAAGCCACATCGCGGCACACGGGCCCCGGCTCACCGCCAGTCCGGCGAATATCATGGATCGAGCTGGGCTCGAAGCGATTTGTTCTGGCAGCCGCGCTCGGAGTCGGAATCGCGTCCTTTCTGGCGACGGAACTCATGCACTACTTGCTGGTGCCCGACCTCGGACGTAATCGGGAAAGATTACTCGCGGAAGTTTTTTCAGCTCTCATTGTGGGCTGCCTGGTCGCCAAGTTGGCCCAGATCAATCGGGAGCGGCATCGCCTCACCATAGCCCGCATGCAGGTGATCGCCGAAATGAATCATCATATTCGCAATGCCTTGGCTCCCATCTCCCTTTCCCTGGACGCAACTGAAGATCAGGAACTTGTGCGTGTGATCTCGGAAGGAGTGGAACGCATCGACTGGGCTCTGCGGGAAATACTGCCTCGCGAGGTGCCGCTGCGGGAAGGGCAAAGGCATCAGCTTGGATATTTTCAAACCCGCAGGAGCAGATCCCAATGAGCGATATCAAAGTTCTTTGTTCTCTGTGTTTGAGAACCCCCTCGAGTATTTAGGTTCCGACTCTGCGCCACTCGTCGAACGTGCGATCTGTGACGGAGTTATTCCGATGAAAACAACAAGCCCGGCAAGAAAAGAGCCACCCTGGGCCGGAGTGGGGAAGTTCGTGTTTGTAGCCGTGCTGACGGTCCTCTTTTTTCTGCTGGGCCACAGCATGGTGAGGCACCGTTTCCACGAAGGCAACCGCCGCCACTGGAACGGCTCGCTCGGCCAATAGCAGCGTAGCGGGTGCTGAGGTTGTGGGACGGAAACTCCCTGTGGCTTAGCTCATAGCTTTCCCTGAGCTTGCCGCAGGGGGCGGGCTTCGTCCGTCGCCTTTTGACTTTCGCTTTTCATCCTGAGGAATTGGAGTCGCGCAAAGCGGGCAAATCCCGACGGAGGGGGCCTATGCGCCTGCCGCATAGATGAACTCGATAGAGCAAGAGAAAGGCAGCCTTCACTCCGCGTATACTTAGCGGCATATTAGTTCACGATGATCGATTTCCCGTTCCTGTAAAATGGATAACCTCACCCACTCGCCTCGCCTACTCGTCTGGCTATTCGTCATCTCAGGCCTCCTGATCGGGCTGGTCTACTGGCTGTTCGCGCTTTACCGCGACCGCCCGGCCCGGAGCGCAAACTGGTTTCGCATTCTGGAAGTAAGTCCCGAGGAACTCGGGGGATTTAGTTACCGGTCGCTGGCGCTCATCAGCCTGCTCTCGCTTTTCCTGGAGATGCTGATGATTCGCTGGATCTCATCGGAGGTCCGCATCTTCGCCTACTTCAAGAACCTGGTTTTGGTGGCTTGCTTCCTGGGTTTTGGGTTGGGCTGCTATCTGTGCCGTCGTCGCGTGCAGATCGTTGCCATAATCGCGCCTATCCTGGTCCTGAGCGTGATTCTGAAATCGAAGCTCTCACCGGCCCCTCTGCGTCAGATCGTGGCGGCGCTTCCACAGATGTTAGGAGGAGGCACGGAAGTGCAGATCTGGGGCGTGCCATCCCTGCCCACGAGTTGGCTAGGCACCTTGCTGGCACTAGCAGTCATGGTCCCGCTATTTGCCGTGATCGCGATGATCTTCGTCCCCACGGGACAATTAGTGGGCTGGTATTTGGAGCGAGCGTCCAACGGGGTAACCGCGTACAGCGTGAACGTGCTCGCTAGCTTGGCTGGGATTGGCGGCTACACGCTTCTTTGCTTTCTCTATCAGCCGCCGGCCGTTTGGATGCTGGTTGCCGGAGTGATCGCGGTTCTTGCGTTCTGGCGCAAGCCGCAGGCACGGTGGCTGCTCGGAGCTAGTTTTTTTCTCTGCGTGATTCTGCTCGGTGGTCGCGACCACAGGCAGGGCAGCACGTACTGGTCGCCCTATCAGAAACTCGATCTGAGTCCGAACTACGAGGGCCACCGGATCACAAGCTACACCCTGAAGACCAACGGCAACTGGTACCAGCAGATTGTCGATCTCTCGCCCGAATTTGTTCAGTCTCACCCGGACGAATTTCGCAAGCGGCCTGCTGAGTGGAGAGCCTACAACCTGCCCTATCAGTTCTACCCCGCGCCACCCTCAGTTCTGGTGCTGGGTAGCGGCATGGGCAACGACGTTGCTGCGGCCCTGCGCAACGGCGCTGGCCGCGTGGTCGCCGTGGAGATCGATCCCCTCATCCTCAAGCTGGGCAGCGAACTCCATTTTGAGCACCCCTACCAATCGCCGCGCACGCAGGTCGTGATCAACGACGCCCGCAATTATATTCAGAACAGTAAAGACAGTTTCGACCTCATCGTTTTCTCGCTGCTCGACTCGCATACCACTTCTTCGTACTTCTCCAACATCCGCATCGACAACTTCGTCTACACGCGCGAAGCGATGGAACGGGCTCGCCAGTTGCTAAAGCCGGACGGACTTTTTGTGGTGAAGTTCCAGGTGGACAATCCCTGGATTGTGGGGCGGCTGTACGCACTGATGAAGGCTACCTTCGCCGAGGATCCGCTACAGTTCGAAATAGCGACAGTCCCTTACGACACCGGTGGCCGCTTCTTCGTCAGTGGCTCAGGCCGGCGGATCGAGCAAGCCATGTCGAACCCCGCACTAGCCGCCTTCGTTCGTGAGCGTTCCGACATGACCATGGAGCCGGCCCGCCTCACCACCGATGATTGGCCTTACTTTTATCAGCACGAGCCTGGTCTTCCCATCAGCGTCCTCCTGGTCTCGGTCGCCGTACTCCTCACCTTTGGCTGGTTTCTCAGGCAGACGAGCCGTACGGAAGGCAGCGTGGATTTTCACTTTCTGCTTCTCGGCGCAGGATTCATGCTTCTCGAAGCTCAGATCGTCAGCCGCATGGCGCTGCTGTTTGGCACGACCTGGGTGGTGAACTCGATTGTCATATCTGGATTGCTGTGTCTGATCGTTGCCGCCAACCTTGTCTACGAGCAGTTCCCGCGGATTCCGCTGCGCTGGGCTTACGCTGGCCTTTTTCTTTCTCTCAGCGTGTCGTTTGTAGTGCCGCTCGAAAGACTATTCTTCGAGTCGTTCGCGGTTCGGGCTCTGGTTTCCACGATTGTGCTCTGCCTGCCCGTGTTCTTTGCCGGCATCGTTTTTGTCTCCAGCTTCGCCAAGGCGAACTTTCGAGGAAGCGCATTAGGCTCGAATCTTTTCGGATCGCTGGCCGGGGGCCTGCTCGAATCGCTATCGCTGTGGTTCGGGCTGAAGTCGCTGATCGTGCTGGCGGCCTTGATCTACGCAGGTTCAGTTCTCGCCTTAATGCTAAGACGACATTCCGCTGCCGTGCCTTTTGAGACTGCCGTCTCACCCTGAGACGGCCCTCCCGTTAGCACCAAGCGGCGCTCGTTCTCGCGGCTTCTAACCTGCTGAAAACTCTAGCGCCTAAGTGCTAATCCTTCCGTTCCGCACTGTGGTCTTGGTCGTGCTCCTTCTTCTGCCATAACCGCGTGTTCTGGCTCCCCGACGCTCTTCCTAACCGGGAAGAGGGGGAGCCTAACCCGCACTTATCAGCCGGCAGAAACAGCAGGTTCCTCACCGGGCTCTCAGCCCGGTTCGGAATGACAAATTTAGTTTTTGGTCGAGGAAGGGTCAGCATCGCTTGGCGGGACAGGCTACAGCTCCATCGCGCACGGCGCAGACCAGCACGGTCGCGGAACTGGCGCGCTTTTTTCCTGAAGCTACGCCGGTTCGCATTCCAGTGCAGTTCACGAGGCGCAACAGTGCTGCTAACGGCAGCCAGCCGAGTGGCGCGGGCGTCGAGGAAAGCACGGTCATCGAATTTGGCACCTCGCGCGAAGTTCTGTTTGCCTGCGCTACGCCGCTCGAGTTCGCCGACATCCTGCAGTTGCGCAATTCCGACGGCTCGCTCGACACGGAAGCTTCCGTGGTCGCGGTGCAGTACCATCCCGGCAAAACCATCGTCGCAGCCCGCTTTGTCAACTCAGTTCCCAACTGGATCGTGAAATCATGACGCCATCGCAACCTTCGTCATCGCAACCCTCGGGGCCGGCTCCAGATCCCGCAGCCCTGTGGTCAAGCATGCGCCGCCTGCATCCCATCTACGCCGAACTGGCGCGCGAGTTCGTGATCGACCTGCCCGCATGTGGCGATCTCGAGGCCGGCGTGGAACATCCGGCGGCCGAGTCGGTCGAGCAGGCGCAGCAGTGGTTGCACGACCTGGATGAAAAAATCCAGGTTCACCAACTGCGCCAGTTTCTGCAGACCAGTTCGCTGGTGGATGCCGATGGCCTGGTCGCGTTGCTGCAGCACTTCCTGGCCAAGACCTCGAAAACCGATTCCTTGCGCGACAAAATTGATTTCCTGCTGGTGCAGTATTTCAGCCAGGGCGCGCCCACCGAACTGGACGACGACAACGCCGACCTTGCTAATGTCGCTCAGGGTCTGGAGCCGGTTCTCGGCAATGTGGAACTCAAGGCGCCTGTGTGGTTGAACGCTTTGGACCGCGTGCTCGATTCCGCGCGCCGCTGCCGATCGCTCGACGAACTGCTGCACGGCGGCGTGCTTGACCAGGGACGCAAGGCCAAGGCGCAGGCCGGCGATCTGTTCTACCTGCCCATCGCGCTCGTCGCATTCACGCGTTTTGGATATCTCATGCGGAGAGTCTTTTTCCGCCTCATGCTCGCCGATCTCAACAACATTCTCGACGGGCTTAGCGAGCTGGAAGCAAAAGGGGTCGAGACGATTGACTGCCGGCGCGCGCAATTCTCCGCGCAGGAACCCATCATTCGCCTGCGCATGATCTGCCAGTCCTGGAAAGTCATGTTCCAGGCGGAGTATTCCTCGGGGCAGCCGCTGCGCATGCTGGTGGACCTGAGGGCTTCAGTCGACAGCGCTCTGGGTCGTGATTCCGCCGCCGGAAGCGACGCGCAAGCCGCGCCGCGAGCCGCTGCTGCTGCCGCCGGTGCCGGCGGAGCTGTCACGATCTCGAAGCCTGCCGGGGCGAGCCGGACCGCTGCGCAGCCCACCGAGAATCCGAAAGCTAAGTTCGCTGTGGCCGCAGCGGGCGCTCCCGAATTCGAAATCTCGGCACAAGAGTGGAATTCGGATGCGGATTCGCAACCCGGCAAAGGGAAATAGCAGAGCCGGCATTCATCGGCCATAGAAAAAAGGCCGATAAAAACTGACAGGACTCCCGCGATCTTGAGGGGACTCACGAAAAGGAAATTTGCCAGTGGAGCAACCGACCGTACTCGTTATCTCCGACGACGTGGAATTTTCCCGGAGCATCACCGTGCGCTGGCAGATGGAGCGCCACGTGCCCACGTTTACCATGCTCAGCGGAGATCTGTGGCCGCGTTGCGTCGACAACTTTGCGGTAGCTATTGTCGGCCCGCTGCGCCGCGAACTGCTTTCAGTGGTTTTGGAACCGCTGCACTCGACCCGGCAGCCTCTGTTCTGCGTGTGTCACGATGCGGCCACCGCGCAACTTGTCCGCGAGCGCTGGCCGCGCACTTCGGTCCTGCTCTGTGATGAAAACTGGCTCAACGTCTTAATTCCAGCGGCTGGCGAAGCTGTGCTCCGCGCCGGCGCTGAAGCCCGCGCCCGCGCTGCCGAGGAGGCTTGCGCCACACTCGAACGCCAGGCCATGCTCGGCCGCTACATGCTGGAGATGCGTCACAGCCTGAACAACGCGCTCACGTCGCTGTTGGGCAATTCTGATCTGCTGCTGATTGAACCCGGCAGCCTCTCGGCTCAAGCGCGCGCGCAGATTGAAACCATTCGCAACATGACCCTGCGCATCCACGAAGTGATGCAGCGGTTTTCGTCGCTGGAAAAAGAAATGAACGTGGTAGCTCAGCAAGAGGAGCGCGATTCCGGCAAGTATCGCGTGGCCACAGCAGCGGGCGACTGAGACGAGCAGTTAAGAGTCCCGAGTACCGGGAATAAGGCACGAAAACTGAGATCCGAATCCATCTCTACGGCGTTTGCGGAAAGACTTTATGCACAAGTTAATTGCGACCAGCACCATCCTCGAACATGAACTCTCGGAGCTGCGCCTGC
This sequence comes from uncultured Acidobacteriaceae bacterium, assembly GCA_963832755.1. Taxonomy (GTDB): domain Bacteria; phylum Acidobacteriota; class Terriglobia; order Terriglobales; family Acidobacteriaceae; genus Sulfotelmatobacter. The sequence continues at coordinate 1,608,695 of CAWHVM010000002.1, forward strand.
TGGTCGAGCGTCAAACCGGAGTCGTTCTTGATTGTCCCAACAGCGCGCTGGCCGCGCACGTCGCCGAGTACGTTGAGGCGCAAGGCCTGGGATCCTCCACCACGCTGCTTGAACGTCTTCGCTCTTCCGAGCAGGATCCTTCCAGCCTGCCGTCGTTGCTCGATGGATTGCTGAACGTAAACACTGGTTTCTTCCGTCATCCCGGAGCACTCAATGCTCTGACGCGGCAGGTGGTGCCGCAGCTTTGTGCGCGCAAATCCGGCGACGGTCCCAGCCCGCTGCGCATCTGGAGCGCCGGCTGTGGCAGCGGAGAAGAGACATACTCGATTGCAGTTGCCGTTTGCGACGCATTGAGCCATACCAACTCTGGCCCAGCAAATGCCAATGGTCTGAGCAACAGCAACGGCAGTGGAAAGTCCTCCGCCCGAAGCGGCGGAATCGCCGACAGCGGGCCGAGTTCAGGCTCCGCGGCTTCTGGCGCGTGTTTGTCGATCCATATCGTGGGTAGCGATTTGCTTCCGCGCAACATCGAAGCCGCCGATCGCGGCGTGTACCGGCAGTCTGCTTTGGATGGTTTGCCGCCTGCGACCATCCGCAACTATTTTTCGAAGATCAGTTCGCCGGTATTGCCGCCGGATGTCGTAGGAAACGAAGTTGACGGCGAAGGCCGAAGCCAGGCCGCGAGCCAGGGAAAGGACGCAGGTCCCAATGGATCACAGAATACGTCGGTGAGTGTTGCGCACCTGCTGGTGAAGCCGCGCCTGCGCAGCCTGGTCACTTTCAACTGCATGAACCTGGCCCGCCCCGGCTACATCGGACGCTTCGACTGCATCTTCTGCATGGACGTGCTGCCGCACTTCTCTCGCGCCCAGCGCATCGCGCTGCTCGAGCGCCTGCATCTTTATCTTGAGCCCGGCGGGTACCTTTTCCTAAGCCAAACCGAAAAGCTCTGTGCCCCCAACCTGAACTTCCGCTCGGAAACCTTCGACGGATATACGTTCCATCGCAAGCCGCTGGCCGCGAGCGCCGCGTACGGACGATAACATCAAGAATTGCGGGTTGCTGTTTGGCACGGCGTGGGGTAGACTAAACCAAGTTAGTTTAGTCTATAAGCTACCCGATGAAAACAGTTAATATTCACGAAGCCAAGACCCAACTTTCCAAGCTCGTCGAAGAAGCGTTCGAGGGAGAGCCGTTTGTGATTGCGAAGGCTGGCAGGCCGATGGTGAAAGTCACCGCCTTGGGCGCTCCGGTGGGAAAAGAAGTCAAGCGCCTTGGCTTTATGGCTGGGCAAATCTCTGTGCCAGACGACTTCGACCGCATGGGTCAAGAAGAAATTGAGCGCATCTTTACGAGCGGAAAATGAAGCTTCTGCTCGATACCCACCTCCTGCTCTGGGCTGCGGGGAAACCAAATCGGCTCTCCCCGACCGCCAGAAAATTGATCGACACCCCGGCGAATGAGCTTCTGTTCAGCGCAGCTAGCGTATGGGAAGTGGCAATCAAGCGCGGACTCGGCCGCAGCGACTTCCAAGCCGATCCGCGGCTGCTGCGCCGCGGGCTGCTGGACAATGGATATACCGAGTTGCCAATTCTCAGCGACCACGTAGTCGCCATTGAGACTCTGCCGCCGATCCACAAAGACCCTTTCGACCGATTGCTGGTGGCACAGGCCACTGTGGAGGGCATCACACTTCTCACAGCGGATTCGATAGTGGCGGAATATCCGGGGCCGGTGCGGATGGTGTAAGAAGAACCGACTAGGCTCTTGGTTGCGCCCACAGGCGTCGGACCACCTTTATCATCTGTCTGCCGTCGATGACGAACACCTGAAGTAAAGAGGTTTCCGCGACCAACAGGCTGGCAATGAAGAGAACTCGCCACCCGCCGGGGAAAACGGCGACAGTATAGGTCCGCCATAGGGCCCAAACCGGAAGAAGAAAGAACACGATATGTGCTAACGAGCTTGAGACTCACATAATAGCCGACGCTCAAAAGACGCAGCCACGTTGGGCGGTCTCCGCCAGACGAATAAAACTAATATTTTCCTCTTAGCAACTGCGCGAGAGGAGATACACGGCTAAGACTTGGAGTTCGTAGCATATCGAAAAGCTCGCGCGGATGAACAACCTCACTTGGTTTCTGATGGATCAGCCACTCAAATCACCCCTTGTGCAAGTATTTGGGCTCGAATCTGCTGAGCGTGAGCCGCTGCGAAGAATATGGCGAGGACCGCCAGGATAAAGAACGCAATCGTGTGAAACCACGCTGGGCTAACCTCGCCGATGTTCCATGGAAGGGATATGTTTCCGTCGCTCGTCGGCACTCGAGGCAATACAGCGAACAGAGCAACGGTTACCGATGAGAGCCAAGCTCGGTTCGCCACCTTCGCCTGCGTCGAAACGGCTTCTGCAAAGTCCGTAGTGAAGGATCGTCTTTCGGACTCGGTCACGGCTTTACTCCTGGACCCAGACGCATCGAGCATGGCACCTGCGGGAAAGACAGCCTATGCAAATAAAAACTCCTTCGTCCGCAACTCCTTAATCGTATCCCGCAATTTCGCCGCCTTCTCGAACTCAAACCGCTTAGCCGCTTCGCGCATGTCGCTTTCGAGCTTGACGACATACGCGTCTAACTCCGGTTGCGACTTGAACTCCGGGATGCCTTCGGCTTCGCCGCCGGTCAGGTCGGTATAGTCAGCGGCGACGATTCCCGCCAGCGTCATATCGAGCGGGCGCACGATCGATTCCGGTGTGATCCCATTCTCTTCGTTGTATGCGGTCTGAATCGTGCGCCGCCGCGAGGTTTCATCCATCGCACGCTTCATCGAATCCGTCATGCGGTCGGCGTAGAGAATCGCGCGGCCATTGAGATGACGGGCGCAGCGTCCGATGGTCTGAATCAACGATCCCTGCGAGCGCAGGAAACCTTCTTTGTCTGCGTCGAGAATCGCCACCAGCGAAACTTCCGGCAAATCCAGGCCCTCGCGCAGCAGATTGATGCCGATCAATACATCGAACTCGCCCTTGCGCAGATCGCGCAGAATCTTCACCCGCTCCAGCGTTTCGATTTCCGAATGCATGTAGCGGCACTTCACCCCCACTTCGGCGTAGTACTCGGCGAGGTCTTCCGACATGCGCTTGGTCAGCGTAGTCACCAGCACGCGTTCGCCCTTGTCGACACGCGCGCGAATCTCGTGCAGCAAGTCGTCGATCTGCCCCTTCACCGGACGCACCTCGACTCCCGGATCGATCAGCCCCGTGGGCCGAATAATCTGTTCCACCACCACGCCCGCCGATTTCGTCAACTCATACGGTCCCGGCGTCGCCGAAACGTAGACGAGTTGATTCGTTCGATGCTCAAATTCCTCGAACGTCAGGGGACGGTTATCCAGCGCCGACGGCATGCGGAAACCGTACTCGACCAGCGTTTCCTTGCGCGAGCGGTCGCCGGCATACATGCCGCGCAACTGCGGCACGGTCTGATGAGACTCGTCGATGAACATCAGAAAATCGCGCGGAAAATAATCCAGCAGCGTCGGCGGAGGCTCGCCCGGCATCCGTCCCGTGAAATGCCGCGAATAGTTCTCGATGCCGTGGCAGTAGCCCATCACTTTGATCATTTCCAGATCAAACTTCACCCGCTGGTGAATACGCTGTGCTTCGACCACGCGCCCTTGCTTTTCCAGTTCCACTTCCCACCAAGCCAGCTCTTTCTTGATCGACTCCACCGCCGACGCGCGAGTCTCATCTTTCATCACATAATGCGTTTTGGGGTAGATCGGCAGCCGCATGTACTTCTGTTTCACTGTGCCGAACAGCGGATCGATCTGCGCCAGCGACTCCACCTGATCGCCCCACAACTCGATGCGGTAAGCCATGTCATCGTAGGTAGGGAAGACCTCGATCACGTCACCGCGCACCCGGAACGTGCCGCGCTTGAACTCGCTGTTGGTGCGCTCGTAAAGAATGTCGACCAGTTTGTGCGTGATGTCTTCGCGCGCGATCTTCTGGCCTTTTTCCAGAAACAGCATCATGCCGTAATAAGCCTCGGGAGATCCCAGGCCGTAGATGCAGCTCACCGAAGCCACAATCAGGGCGTCGCGCCGCTCAAACAAAGACTTGGTCGCCGAAAGCCGCAACTTGTCGAGTTCATCGTTGATGGTCGCTTCTTTTTCGATGTAGAGATCGGCGGCCGGAACATAAGCCTCAGGCTGGTAGTAGTCGTAGTAAGAAACGAAATATTCGACCGCGTTGTGTGGAAAGAAATTCTTGAACTCGTGATAAAGCTGTGCAGCCAAAGTCTTGTTATGCGCCATCACCAGCGCCGGACGGTTCACCGCCTCGATCACCTTCGCCATGGTATAAGTCTTACCCGACCCCGTAACTCCCAGCAAAACCTGATGCTCCTCGCGGTCATACACTCCACGCAGCAGCGACTCGATGGCGCGGCCTTGGTCGCCCTGCGGCTTGTAATCGGAAACGAGTTTGAAGTCCATGAAGAAAGCTCTTAGCTATTAGCCTAACCAGCGATTGTCATTCAGCCAACGATTGTCATTCCGCGCGAAGCGAGGAATCTGCTGTCCGTCGGATATATCTCCACAGAAGGCAATTGTACCGACTAAGAATCTTTCTATTATAACGCTGGCAAAAGTCGTTGGCAGATTACGGCTGCACATCCCCTACGCTCACGATCTTCGCAGTGGCGCGGAACTTCTTGTAATCGCGGTAGGTCTGTTCTACGTTCACATCGAAGTTCTTGAGCAGGGCAAGACGCACATCAATCTTGGCCGTCAGATGCAGCGGCAACCAGACTTCATCGTTCACCCGCGTCTGCTCCAGCATTACACGTGTGCCCTTGTGAAAGCGCGCCAGGAACAGCCCCCAGGAAAAAGTGTCCAGGCATTCCACATCCATCTTGGCCAGTTGAAGGTCGCCCTTGTCGATCCAGACCCGCCCGCGGAACTTTGAGAGAAACTTGGATTCCTTCATATGCGGTTCAAACCCCGGACGCGGCTCGCCATCGATCACCAACGCCTCGCGTCCGCCCAACGACTCCGTTCCCACCAGCTTGAAGTCGTAGGCGTCGGCCACTTCGAGCACGAACTTGCGCTGGTCTTCGCGCTCCTTCTCTTCTTTTTCTTGCCGCTTCTTGCGATCGCCTTCCGATTCGTTCTTGCGCTTGTCCATTATCTTCTGGATCTTTTCTTCTTCCTTCGCTGCCTCTTTCCCGGAAAGCGGCTTGTCGTCTTTCTGGATCAGCCTCTGCACCTGCTCGCCGTAGAGCTCCATCACGTCATAGGTCTTCACTTGGGTGGACGCGCTTTGCCCTTTACCGTCCAACTTGTTTTCGACGTCGCGCTCGATGTAGGTATAGTCGTGGAGCCGTTTGTCGTTTTCCAGGTCTTTCTCGGCGACCACGCGAAACAATTGCTGCATCTGTTCCTGCGAGAGCTTGCCTTCGGCATCAGGTGTCAAGTCAAGCGGTGAGGACGCAGCGGCCGTTGCTGGGGCGGATTGATCCTGTTCTCCGAGAACGGGCAGCCAGGCAAGCAGAACAACAACCACGAGGAGGCTGATGGGAGCGACACACCGCCTTTTGATGACAGACATCACGTTCTTAGAAGACGGCGTGTTCCCTCAGGATGCATGAAAAACAGCTCCTACTCATCTGCCATTGTCTTGTGCGCTTTACCCAGGCATTCCGCTTGAAACAGCCGCTCGTCGATACGATGCAATCCCTTGGCCATGGCTGGCGTAATCAGCGGATAATGCTTGATCTCAAACAGCTGATACACGATAAACCAGACAGGCTTGTCGGTGGTCATCCAGTTCTGGCGGTCGAAGCGCTTCAGGTTAACGGGAACGGAATAGCGACGCAGGGTGCGCTCTCGCCGCAAATTAAAGTATCCGTTGAAATAAGTGATGGCCAGCTCGCGCAGCGTGCGATGGATGGGTTCGCGCCAGCGGCATCCCGCGTAGTTCGATTTGGCGACGGCGCCCCAGCAGCCGTGCCGGCGAAAGATGGCGATTACGTGATCGGTGTCGTGCTCGGCCTCGAAGTCGAGCAGCAGCGGCGGATATCCATTGGCGCGCATCGCCGCCGCCGCAAAGATTGCTCCTTCGAGGCAGTGCGCCGTCTGCTCAGCCAGCACGCGCCGCGGCGACCACGCTGTATCCGCAAGGTGATACGGAGCATCATCGAGAAATTTCTGGATGCCGTGCGGATCTTTCATGCTGCGCAACATGCGCAGCTCTTTCCCAGTGAACTCTGCAAGCGGATCGCTCATTGACGGATGAGTTTACATGAGAGCTGGCCGGGACACGAACACGCTGACAACGGCCTTAGGTGTTAGGGAAAACCATAAGACCTAAGACCTGACACCTAAGACCCACCCACACCGAACACCTCCGCCAGTTCCTGAGGCGCGTCCACAAGCACATCCGGAGGATTTTCTTCCAAGCTATGCGGGGCGAAGCCGTAGTTCACGCCCACGGTCCACAGGCCGGCGTTCTGTCCGGTTTCCACGTCCACGTGGGAGTCACCGACGATCGCCGCTTCCTCTGGACGCACGCCGCTTTCTTCCACCAACATGCGCGCGCCCTCAGGATCAGGTTTCTTTGACCCAAAACTATTTCCACCATAGACCTGGCTGAAGAACGGACCCAACCCCAGCGCCTCAACGATGACGCGCGATGGAACCACCGGTTTGTTCGTGAGCACGGCCATCTTGCGCGGAACCCCGTTGGACGCACTTTGAACCGCCACGAGCGCTTCTTTCACGCCTGCATAAACCGTCGTGTGGTCGAGTTTATGTTCGCGATAGTAAGACAGAAAAAACTGCAAGCCCTGGCGCACGAGAGGCTCATCCACAGCGTCCCCGCCCAGTGCGCGCTGAATCAGAATCGGAGCGCCATCGCCCACATAACTGGCAATCACCTCATCGGGCAGCGCGGCCCGTCCAATGTGGCGCAGCGCGGCGTTCACCGAATGCACCAGGTCAAGGCGCGAATCAATCAGCGTGCCGTCGAGATCGAAGATGACCAGCTTGATGGTATGCGGGTCAAAGGCGCGGCGGGTCTGAATCATGCTCTTTCAGGATAAATGATGGGTGGGGTCAGCCGTCAGCACTCAGCTGGGAACGGCTGGAGATTTGTTCCCGGCAGCGCGGGAACGAGTTCAAGAGCCTTGACATGCCTCCGTATTTCTAGTAACGTCGAAATATGCAAACGTCTTCTCTCAACAAGTCCGGCGAACGCGTCGCCGCCTACGCCGACATGTTTTCGGCCATGGGCACCGAACCTCGCCTGCGCATCATGCAGCTCTTGCTCTCGGCGCACCCGGAAGGCCTTGTGGTAGGCGACATCCAAAGTGAACTGGAGATCCCGAACTCCACGCTCTCGCATCATCTCGAAAAACTGAAGACCGAAGGCCTGGTGAAAATACAACGCCAAGGGACATTTCTGCGCTACACGGCCGACACCGACGCCCTGCAGGAGTTGCTCCAATTTCTCTACGCCGAGTGCTGCACTCGCAACAAAGCGCTCAAACCAGAACAGATCGTCCGAATCTGCAAATAGGAGAACAGCCATGAGTGTCACCGATACAACTGGCGTAGACGCTGCCGACATCAGAGAAGTCGTCAAAGAAAAATACGGCCAGGCCGCTCTGCGCGTGCAGTCCGGAGGCAGTTCGTGCTGCGGCGCGACTGCCAGCACTGGCTGCTGCGATCCCATCACCGCCAATCTTTACGACTCCACGCAGGCCGGACAAATCCCGGAAGAAGCTTTGCTGGCGTCGCTCGGCTGTGGCAATCCCACCGCACTGGCCAACCTGAACCACGGGGAGACCGTGCTCGATCTGGGCTCCGGCGGCGGCATTGATGTGCTGCTCTCTGCGAAACGCGTCGGCGCAACCGGCAAGGCCTACGGCCTCGACATGACCGACGAAATGCTCGCCTTGGCCAACGAAAACAAACGCAAGGCGGGCGCGACGAACGTCGAATTCCTGAAGGGCGAGATTGAAAATATTCCGCTGCCGGATAATTCCGTCGACGTGATCATCTCCAATTGCGTCATCAACCTCTCGGCAGACAAAGATCGCGTGCTTCGTGAGGCTGTCCGCGTGCTCAAGCCCGGCGGCCGCTTCGCCGTCTCCGATGTAGTAACGCGCGGCGAGATGCTGCCCGAGATTCGCCAAAGCGTGCTGGCGTGGGTGGGCTGCATCGCAGGAGCGCTCGAAGAAAATGAGTACCGCAACAAGCTGGCCGCCGCTGGATTCGAGCAGATCGAGATCGAGCCCACCCGCATTTACCGCGTCGAAGATGCTCGCGAATTTCTTGCGGGGCAGGGAATCGATGTCGACGCGATCGCCCCGCAAGTGGATGGAAAGTTCATGAGCGCCTTCATCCGCGCCGTGAAGCCGAACCTGAAAGGAGCTTGCTGTGGTCCCACGTGCTGCCAAGCGTAGCGCCGCCGTCTCTTCGGCAAGCTCAGGGCAGACATCGGCCGCCTCGAGGTGAACGTGAAAAAACCTTACAACGTTTTGTTCCTGTGCACCGGCAACTCGGCGCGATCCATCATGGCCGAGGCCATTATGAATCACAAAGGCGCGCCTAAATTCGTCGCCTACAGCGCGGGCAGCCATCCCTCCGGGACTGTTCGCCCCGAAGCCCTGCGGCAACTGGAAGCGGCTCACCTTCCGAGCGCGGGTTTTCGCAGCAAGAGCTGGGACGAGTTCGCACAGCCAGGTGCTCCGAAACTCGATTTCGTGTTCACGGTCTGCGACAACGCGGCCAACGAAGTCTGCCCGGTATGGCCGGGCCAGCCCATGACTGCGCACTGGGGCGTCCCCGATCCCGCGGCCGTGCAGGGCACGGCAGTGCAGGTGGAGAAGGCCTTCCGCGATGCATTCTTTCTTCTGGATCGAAGAATCAGTCTGTTCCTGAGCTTGCCGCTCACTACTCTGCATAGCCTCTCGCTGAAAAAAGAAATCGACAACATCGGACGGCAATGACAGGCGGCGGAATGCCGGTTGCGCAGGCCACGGAGTTCTACAGATGAAAACGACGAGTCGTCTCAGCTTTCTGGATCGATACCTGACTCTCTGGATTTTCGCCGCCATGCTGGCCGGTGTGGGAGCAGGTTGGGCGCTCCCTGGCATCGTGCCTTTCCTGAACCGCTTCAGCGTCGGCACGACCTCCATTCCCATTGCCGTCGGTCTCATTCTGATGATGTACCCGCCACTGGCTAAGGTCCGGTATGAGGAGTTGGGAGAGGTCTTCCGCAACAAGAAAATCCTCGGCCTCTCGCTGCTGCAAAACTGGGTGATCGGGCCGATCCTGATGTTTGTGCTCGCCATCGTGTTTCTGCGCGACTATCCCGAGTACATGGCCGGCCTTATCATGATCGGGCTGGCCCGCTGCATCGCGATGGTGATCGTTTGGAACGAACTTGCGAAAGGCGACACGGATTACGCCGCCGGGCTGGTCGCCTTCAATTCTGTGTTCCAGGTATTGTTCTACTCGGTGTATGCCTGGATATTCGTCACCAAGCTGCCGCAGTGGTTTGGACTGCACGGTTCCGTAGTAAACGTTTCCATTCGCGACATTGCCAAGAGCGTCTTCATTTATCTCGGCATCCCATTCCTTGCTGGGATGCTGACGCGATTCATATTGGTGCGGGCGCGGGGCAAACAATGGTACGAGAAAGTCTTCATTCCGCGAATCAGCCCGATTACGCTGGTCGCTCTTTTGTTCACCATCGTGGTGATGTTCTCGCTCAAGGGAAGCTATATTGTACGGCTGCCTCTGGATGTCGTTCGGATCGCGATCCCGCTCCTGATTTACTTCGTGGTCATGTTCCTGGTCTCGTTCTACATGGGCCGCAAGCTCGGGGCGGACTACTCGAAGACCGCAACCTTGTCGTTCACCGCTGCCAGCAATAACTTTGAACTGGCAATCGCGGTCGCGGTCGCGGTATTTGGCATTAACTCGGGCGCGGCGTTTGCCGCGGTGATTGGGCCTCTGGTGGAGGTGCCGGCGCTGATTGGGCTGGTGAACGTTGCCCTGTATTTCCAGCGGCGCTATTTTGGCGAGACTGCCACGGAATTGCGGGCTCTCCCTATTTGCGGGCCAGCGGGAAGGCCATGACCACGCAAGAACTTGCATGTTTTCCAATCCCCGATTCCGATTTACAATGCAACCTGCGCAGTAGCACGGGCACCACATTATTCGTAGACCGGTTATTTCATAAAAGCATTCCTAGGGAACCGGATGGCGACCATAAAAACCGACCCCAAGCTGTCGGTTGTAACCAAGAGCGGCAAGCAGTCCCTGGCCTACGAGGGACTTACGCGCGAGCAGCTCGTCGAAGCCTACCGCATCATGTACACCTCCCGGCGCATCGACGACCGGGAAATCTTGCTCAAGCGCCAGCAAAAAATCTTCTTCCAGATGTCGGGAGCCGGGCATGAGGCCATCGGCGTGGCCGCCGGGCTGACTCTGAAGCCGGGCTACGACTGGTTCTATCCTTACTATCGCGATCGCGCGCTGTGCCTCGCGCTGGGCGCCAAGCCGGTGGAGATGTTTCTGCAAGCCGTGGGAGCGGCCGACGACCCCAGTTCCGGTGGGCGCCAGATGCCTTCGCACTGGGGATACAAGCGCCTGAATATTGTGACTCAATCGTCGCCGACGGGATCACAGATTCTGCAGGCTGTAGGATGCGCCGAGGCTGGACGGTATTTCGCCCGACATCCAAAGGCTGCGGAGACTCCGGGCACCGGATCCCCACTTCTCGCAAAGGACGCGAGAAATGGGGCACCCACGTCTGGAGTTGGGTCGGTCGATTATCGCCAATTCAAAGATGTGACCTTCCAGGGCGACGAGGTGGTCTACGTTTCTCTCGGCGATGGCACCAGCAGCGAAGGCGAGTTCTGGGAGGCGATGAACGCCGCGGCCCTCAACAAGCTGCCCGTGATTTTCTGCGTACAGGATAACGGCTACGCCATCTCCGTGCCGGTGGAAATACAGACCGCCGGAGGCAGCATTTCGCGCCTGGTCTCGGGATTCCCGAATTTCCATTTTGAAGAAGTCGACGGCACCGATCCCATGGCAAGTTCGGCCGCGTTTCAGCGCGCCGCGCAGTATTGCCGCGAAGGCCACGGCCCGGCGTTCGTTCATGCGCACGTGATTCGTCCCTATTCGCATTCGCTCTCCGACGATGAACGCTTGTACCGCCCGGACTCCGAGCGCGAGCGCGATGCCGCCCGCGACCCGGTTTCGCGCACGCAGATGTTTCTGCTGCGCGAGGGAATCCTCGACGAGAAGGGCATCAACGAACTGGAAAAGAAGGTCGAAGACGACCTGCAGCTTGCCGTCGATCAAGCCCTCGAAGCCTTGCCGGCGGCGCCCGAAAGCGTGCTGAAATATGTGTACTCGCCCGATCTCGATCCAACGTCAACCGCGTTCGATACGCAAGCCGTCGCCGGGCTCGATTCCGCCGATGGCAAAAAGCCGGCGGCGAAGACCATGGCCGACTTGATCAACGTAACCCTGCGCGACGAAATGAAACGCGACGAGCGCATCGTGATCTTCGGCGAGGATGTAGCCGATTGCAGCCGCGAAGAATATCTGAAGCGCAAGCTGGTCAAAGGCAAGGGGGGAGTCTTCAAGCTAACCTTCGGCCTGCAAAACGAATTCGGCCCGGACCGCGTCTTCAATTCGCCGCTGGCTGAGGCTGCCATCGTTGGCCGCGCCACGGGCATGGCCACACGCGGCCTGAAGCCGGTGGTCGAGATTCAGTTCTTCGACTACATCTGGCCCGCCATGATGCAGATTCGCGATGAACTCTCGGTGATCCGCTGGCGCTCGAACAATGCCTTCTCATGCCCGCTCGTGATCCGCGTGGCCATCGGCGGATATCTCACCGGCGGCGCGATCTATCACTCGCAGTGCGGCGAAAGCATCTTTACGCATATTCCCGGACTGCGCGTAGTGTTCCCCTCGAACGCTCTCGATGCGGCGGGGTTGCTGCGCACGTCAATTCGATGCGACGATCCCGTGCTGTTTCTGGAACACAAGCGCTTGTACCGCGAAACCTTCGGCCGCGCGCCCTATCCCGGCCCGGATTACATGATTCCGTTCGGCAAGGCGAAGATCGTTCATCCCGGCACGGACCTCACGGTAATTACTTACGGCGCTGTGGTGCCGCGCGCCTTGCAGGCGGCGCAAAAGCTTGAGCGCGAACACGGAGTGAAGGTAGAGTTGATCGACTTACGCTGCCTGAATCCATTCGACTGGGAGACGATCGCGGCCTCGGTCGGCAAAACCAACCGCGCTCTCGTAGCCTACGAAGATACCCTGAGCTGGGGTTACGGCGCGGAAATCGCCGCGCGCATCGCCGATCAACTCTTCGATCACCTCGATGCGCCCGTGCGCCGCGTAGCCGCCGCCGACACCTTTGTTGCCTACCAGCCGATTCTCGAAGACGCCATCCTGCCCCAGGCCAATGATCTCTTCCGCGCCATGAAAGAACTGGCGGAGTACTGAAAGCAGTTGCTACAAAGCGGTTGCCAGTTGCCAGCCGTCAGTGAGCGCGCCCTAAGCCATATTGTCATCCCGAGCAAAGCGAGGGATCTTGCTTCTTGCCGGTTGCTCCTATTAGAGTCTTCCTTCTCCTGCACTTTCCCCCGTTGACTGCACCTTCGTCCACGCCCTAAAATCAGTCGCCGTTCTGTGGGGGATAAATGACACCGCTTCGTCGCAACGCCCACGTCCGTGGGCTGTTTGGAGTTGTCAGCCTCGTCGCCACACTCTTTCTTGCCAACGCCATCACACTTGCTCAAACCGCCGTTACCACTTATCACAACGACACTTTTCGCACAGGATGGAATAGCACCGAAACCATCCTCACACCCTCCAACGTAAACGCCTCCCAGTTCGGGTTGCTGCACACGGTGGCCGTAGACGATCAGGTGGATGCAGAACCGCTTCTGGTCCCGAACGTAGACATCACGGCGGGAAACAATCAGGGCTTGCACAACGTTGTCTATGTTGTCACCGGCAATGACACGGTCTACGCCATTGACGCCAGTGCGGGCACGATCTTGCTCAGCAACCATCTGGGAACGCCCGTGACTTACCCGCTCGGCTGCAACAATAACGGGCCGCACGTCGGCATCAGCTCTACGCCTGTCATCGATACCAGCACCAACACCATGTACCTAATCGCTTACACCGAGGTCAAGAAAACCCCGACTTATACCCTTCACGCACTTAACCTGGGCAACCTCACCGACACGGTCACACCGGAAGTTGTGAGCGCGTCGCATATGCTCACCAATGGAGACACCTTCGTTTTCGATGCGACCTACCAGCGGCAACGTCCCAGCCTGCTGGAGGCAAATGGCAACATCTACGCTGGGTTCGGCAGCTTCTGCGATTATGACGGCGGCTCCTCGCGCGGCTGGCTGCTGGGTTGGAACACGGGAACCCTGGCGCCGCTTGCCTCCAACCAGCTCCTCGACAGCCTGGCCACTACTCCGGACAATTTCTTCCTGGCGTCGATCTGGATGTCGGGCTACGGACCTGCCCTGGACGATTCCGGCAACATCGTATTCGTCACCGGAAATTCCGACTACGATGGAACCACCTACAACGGCACCACCAGTATTCAGGAAAGCACGATCGAGGTCTCGTCGGACCTGAGCACCGTGGTCGACCTGTTCACACCTTCCGACCAGGGCTACTTGGACGAGACAGACTCAGATTTCGGCTCCGGCGGCGTGCTGGTCCTTCCCGATCAGCCCGGCTCGACGCCGCACCTCGCAGTAGCGGCAGGTAAAGATGGCAACATGTATTTCATGAATGAAGACGACCTGGGAGGTTATTCGACTACCGGCAACAACGTCCTCGGCACTTACCAGATCGGTGGTTGCTGGTGTGGAGAGTCGTACTACGTCGATCCGAGTGACGGCCTGGCGCGTGTGGTGAGCAGCGGAGGCAATGTGGTGGATGTGTGGAAGCTGGAGACCTCACCCACGCCGAGCCTGACCAACGTCACGCACTCGCCGGGACTCAGCACCGGGCAGAACGGCGGCTTTTTCACCAGCGTGTCGTCGAATGGCACCGCCAACCCCATCATCTGGGCGCTGGCCCGGCCGACTTCCCAGACCCCCCCCGCCATGTTGCTCTACGCCTTCAACCCAGAGTCGGGCAAGAAAATCATGACCCAACTCTTCAAAACCGTAGGCGGTAGCTGGCCCAACCAGGGAGGCGACTCGAATCAGGTTCCCATGATTGCCAACGGCATGGTCTATGTAGCGAGCGACAGGCAACTAAGAATCTTCGGACTGAAGTCAGCTTCGCAGGACAAAGCGAAGTAGCGGGCGTTTGAATCGCGCCCGGGACGTGCTCTTCTGTAGCTGAATGCAGTGCCCGTGCTACACTCCGCTTTTTGCACGGAGGTTATTTCATGCACAGGTTGAATGGCTCACCCAAAATTATTTTCGGAAGCCTGCTCCGCGCCGCAGCCTGCGTGTTCGTCATCCTCTCAATCTTGGGGCAAGCGACAGCCCAAATTCCCTCACAGCTCTCCGACGAAACGCGCGGCCAGATTGACCAGATGGCCCGGCAGGTGCTCGAAACCACGGGCGTGCCCAGCGCCTCGGTCGCCGTGGTGAAGAATGGTGCACTCGTCTACACCCATGCCTACGGCAATGCGCGCCTCGAACCTCCGACTCCCGCCAGGGCTGAAATGCGCTACAAGATCGGCTCCATCAGCAAGCAGTTCACTGCCACCGCGATCCTGATGCTGGCCGAGCAAGGCAAGCTGTCACTGGACGATCCCGTTTCCCGTTTCATGCCCGATCTCACGCGCGCCAATGAAGTCACCATCCGCCAACTGCTTTCCCACACCTCCGGTTATCAGGACTACTGGCCGCAGGATTATGTGCCGCCATTTATGCTCACGCCCATCACTGCCGACAAGATTCTTACTCTTTGGGCGCGCAAACCACTCGATTTTGATCCCGGCACCAAATGGCAATACAGCAACACCAATTACGTGATCGCCGGCGTGATCGTGGAAAAGGCCAGTGGGATGCCGCTGCTGCGCTTCCTCAGTACCCATATTTTCGAGCCGCTGGGAATGCAGAGCGTCGTCAACATTGACCAGGATCACCTCGCCGATACCGACCCCACCGGCTACATGCGCTACGCGCTAGGCCCACTGCGACCCGCACCGCGGGAAGGCAAAGGATGGCTATTCGCCGCAGGCGAGCTGGCCATGCCGGTGGCAGATCTAGCCAAGTGGGATATCGCCATGATCAACCAGCGCCTCTTGAAACCCGCTTCGTATCAGGAGATGCAGCGCGACGTTCTGCTGAAAAATGGCACGGCAACGAGCTACGGGTTGGGAGTCTTCGTGCGCAACCAGGCCGGTCATCGCATGATCGAACATGGCGGAGAAGTCTCCGGCTTCACGGCAGAAAATATTGTGTTTCCCGACGATCACGCCGCGGTCATTGTACTGACCAACCAGGATGCGGTAAGTGCCAGCGCTCAAATCGCCAGGAAGATCGCTCCCCTGCTTCTGGCCGGAGACACGACTGTGATCGCCGAAAAAGCGGCTCGCGCACGCAAGATTTTCGAACAGCTTCAGCAAGGAAAAATTGACCGCTCTCTGTTCACCGACAATGCCAACAGTTATTTCGACCAGCAAGCTCTGCAGGATTTCGCCACCAGCCTCGGCCCGTTGGGAACTCCGCAAGACTTCCAGCAGACTGCAGAACAATTGCGTGGAGGCATGACCCACCGCGCCTATCGAGCCAAGTTTGCCGATAAAGTTCTCTCGATCTCAACGTATGAAATGCCCGACGGCAAGATCGAACAATTCCTGGTCTACGTCGGCAGCGCGAATTAAGTGGCCAGTCGCGAGTGATCAGTGGCCAGTTATCGAAACAACCGCATAGCAGCAAGTAAGCAGGCATTACTGACCACTGACCACTAATCACTGACCACTGTTAGTTACGAACGCGTTTTCTGCAAGCTGGTCCTGATTGCTCGTTCTTCCATGCGATGCTAGGCTCGAAACAGTGTCTTCCGCGTACGCAAATTCCGTAGAGAACCTACCCTCCGGCGGCCGAATGGCGCGGTGGCTGCTATCGTCGTCGGCCGAAGTGTGGGTAAAGTTCTTGCTGGCGCTGGCAGGATTGGGACTCGCCTTCGGCGCGGCGTTGATTTCGACGGCGTACGGTGAAGCGGGCAATCTGTGGGCGTCCGTGATTCTGGCGTCAGTGGCGCTGTTGATGGCGGCGTTCGTCGGACTGGTAACAGTTCCGTACCTGGCTCGTCGCGTGGCCATCGAGCGGCTGCGCCAGACGTTTCACTACGAAGTTACAAAGGCGGGCGTGATCTATGTGCTGGTCACACTGGTCATCGGCATCGCGGCGCTGAACACGGGAAACAATCTGCTGTACATCGTAGTCGCGGCCATGCTGGCGGCGATTCTGGTTTCAGGAGTGGTTTCCGCGCTGGTGCTCCGCGGCCTCGAACTCAACGTCCGCTTGCCCGAGCACATGTTTGCCGGCCGCCCCGTAGTGGGAAGCATCATGCTCCGCAATCCGCGGCGCTTCCTGCCCTCGTTCTCGATTCGCGTAGTGCCTGCGCGCCAGAAGAAAGATAAGAAAATTCGTAAGGAATGGCAGTGGGAACCCGCGACATTTGGTTTTCCGCTGAACCGCGCGCCCGAGCATCAGTGGCTGCGGCTGCGCGACTGGCGAGTGCAACGGGTCGAGGTCGCGCCTCCGCCGCCGGGAATCTTCGCAGGCATGATTTATTTTCCGTTTCTGCCTCCGGGAGCCGATCTGACGGCGGACGTCGAACTGCATTTCGAACGCCGTGGGCGATATTGCGAATCGAGTTTCGGAGTAGCCACGCGCTTTCCGTTTTCCTTCCTCACCAAGACGCGCGACGTAGCGCTGCAGCGCGAGATTCTCGTCTACCCGGCGATCGAGCCGCCCGATGAGTTGTTTGAAATTCTCCCGCTGGTGCGCGGGGAGTGGGAAAGTTTTGTGCGCGGCCGCGGCTCCGATCTATACCGCATCCGTGAGTACATGCCCGAGGACTCGGCCCGCCACGTCGACTGGAAGGCGACCGCCAAGTCAGGCTCACTGAAAGTGCGCGAGTTCAGCCGCGAGGACGAACGCAAGTTGTGCATCGTCTTCGACAATCCCGCTGCGGGCCTGATTTCCGCGCAGGCCTACGAACGAGCCGTGAAGCTGGCCGCGTCGCTGGCCTGGCACTTCTCTTCGCAGGATGCGGAGGTCTCATTCGTAGTCACCGGCCACGGCCGCAACACCGATGTGCACGAGTTTCTGGCCCGCCTCGCCGTGATCGAAGCCCAGGCCGATCCTCAGGGAAAAACGCCTCAAGCCGGGATTCCGCGAGAACGTCCTGCGAAAAGATGTTCTCCAGGAAATCAACCTGGGCAGCACCGGAGAATACAACATCGTGCTCACAGCCCGTCCCCGAGGCAGTTTGCCCACGGCGCTGTGGAACTCTTCATACTTCATCTTCATCGGCGAGTAAACACGCCGAACCGCCTCGCGAAAGCCCCACCGCGAAGTACCCCCTCACAAATAGAACCATATGGCCCGAAGGTAACGTTACTTTCGGTTACCTGAGTACATTGAACACTCGGGCCAAAGAGTTTAACTTTCTCTTATTACTACAGCAGTCTCATTTGGCGTGGTGCCGCGAAAGCAGGCTCTGGGCGCGGTTGTGTATCGAGCGTGAAGGGCTTAAGAGAATGTTCCGATGAGCGAGAAAATCAGAATTCTGTACTACGCTCTCTGGGTCGCACATCCCGTGCTCCAAACGGTGATCGCTATCGCCATGTTCCGCCGCGGCCAGCACCGCACGTTCAAATATTTCTTCGCCTACATCGTCACCCAGACCATGACGTTCGCGGTCGTCTTTCCCATTTACCGCTATTATTATTCCGCGGTCTTTTACGTTTCCTGGATCAGCACTGCCATCAGCGTGGCCTTGGGTTTCATGGTGATCCATGAAGCCTTTCTCGACGTGTTTCGCCCCTTCCATACCTTGCGCGATCTCGGCACTGTGTTGTTCAAGTGGGCGGGCCTGGTAATGCTGCTCGTGGCCGGCGTAGTCTCGGTTTCCACCAGTTCGTCCGATCTTGCCGCCTGGGTGCAGGCCATCATGACTGCCCAGCGTTGCGTACGTATCATTCAAGTCGGGATGGTGCTGTTCCTATTGTTCTTCGCCCGCTACCTGGGAGTAAGCCGGCGGCAGCATAGCTTCGGCATCGCTCTGGGCTTCGGCACCTTTGCCGTGGTCGAACTGGCGCTGCTCGCATCCTGGGCGGGCGATCACCTCGGCAACAATGCGATGAACCTGCTCAACATGGGCGTCTACAACGCCTCATTGCTCATCTGGCTGGGCTACACCGTGGCGAAGAGTCCGGCCCGCGACGCTGCGTCCACTTTGCTGCGCCCCCAGCGCTGGGAGCAGAGCTTGTCCGACATTCAGCACCCGCTGCCGGCAGACTCCTTGATCCCGATGTTCGAAGGCATGGTGGACCGCGCTCTGTCGCGCACGCAAGTGCCGCCGTCGCTCCCCGCCGAAAACGAAAGCGGCGCGAAAGTCTCGGCCCGCGCAACCGTCATGCCCATGAGCAGCCTAAGCGTCTCCGGGCTGGTGGAGCGAGTCGGATCCAAGCAGTAACCACCGATTCGCCCGAGCAGGTCAAACGCTATGTCGCCCTTCAGACTTTGGCGGCCGCGGCAGGTGCGATTCCGGATTTCGTAAAGGTTTTAGCGGCTCGAACCCGCGCCTTTCAATCCTCCCCGATCGACCCGGTTTGTATAGGGGGAACACCTTAGTAAAACTAGGGATTTCCCTGTATTTACAGGCCTCTGCGGTAGGAGCCACTTCAGCCGAAAAATGTCCTGCGGCAATCAAAGTGTTTGCGCTGTAAGGAATTCTTGCAGAAGGGCTTGACTCGTGCCGTATAATTCCTCTCCACGCCACTCTGCCCTATTCTTAGGGCAGCTATGGCGCGGAAGGAGTGAACCCATGAAGCACGCGCTCAGGACTTCGATCCTGATGCTTGGACTAGTGGGCACATATATGGCAGCCGCCGTTCCGCAGGTTCCCGCCCCGGACGGAGGGCCGATCATTACATGCCCACCACAACAACAACTGCAGCAAAAATGCACCGGCAACCAAGGACCGCCGATGTGGAAATAGCAGTTAATCGGATGTTACCCGTGCCCGCAAGGTCACCAAAGTAACCTCCGGTAACTTGGGCCGAACCTAGGGCTCGCAATCTTCGGGCTGACGGACTTCATACATAAACCGTCAGCTCCGTTTTTTTTGAGGGGGTTCTTTCCCATGGACGCAGGGCGGGGAAGAATCTCGCAAATGCGTGCATTACCCTTGGGGGAGATCCGGGCAGAGCCGCATGTACGACCGTGGAAGAGCGGCGCTTCAGCGCCGCGTTGAGGTTCCGAACTCAATCCGGACTTCAGCCCCTGTGGAACCGTTCGTACACGTGAGGGTTTTTTCTACAGGGCTAAGATTGCCTCACCAGCGCGAACTCGATCGCCCTATGCAATTCCACGGGATCCGTAACTGGCGCCTGGCAACTAAATCCAGAACACAAAACCGCAAACGACTCGCCCGAATTCAACTGAGGCAGGTTTGGAATGGTAGCCGCCAGCGCAGCAGGCAGGTTCCCCGCAACCGCCTGGTTCGCCCTCAGCCGCAGCACGCTCTTGTTAAACGCGAAAGCAGCGTTAGCCGCAGCCGTGAGTGCAGAAGCCGTTTCATCCGATCCGGAAGCATCGACCACAACCACCTGCACCGGATTCTCCAACCGATGCAGCACGGCGATCCCATAAGTCGCGGCAAAAATTCCAAACTGCTCGGCCACGCCGGCAAAAGCCTCCAGCGTTTGCTCCGCCTTATCCCGGTACCCGTCATCGCCCGTGTAGTGATGCAATCGCAGCAGCGCAATCGCCGCCATAGGATTCCCCGCCGGCGTAGGCGAATCCTGCAAAGGCTTACGCCGCGTCGAGAGCACGCCCAGGCTCTTGCCCTCGGCAGCCGGGTCCGCATCAAAGAACCCTCCAGAGGTCGAATCGAAAAACCGCGCGATCATCGCATCGGCAATAGCCCGCGCAAATTTGAAGTAGCTGAAATCAGCGGTAGCCTCGTAGGCGTCGAGGCAAGCCAGCACGGTAGCAGCGTAGTCATCCAGCAGCCCAGAAACCTCGCGGTGCAAGGCCGCAGGATCGGAATAAGCCACCACGTGCAACAGCGCTGACCGTGTGGAAGCGGGCGACTCGCCCGCCTTCTTTGACTGATCACCATGAGCCTTCCAGGCCTCAGCCAGAACGCGATCCAGTGACCGCAGCGCGAACCGCCGTGCATCCTCCAAGCCGAGCACCTTGGCAGCTTCCAGGTAAGCCGACACACACATCGCATTCCACCCCGCATAAACCGTCTTATCGACATAGGGAGTAGGCCGCTGCAATCGCGCCGCATACATTTTCTTCTTAGCCGAATCGAGCAAGTCACGCACCCGCTCCGCGCTAAGGCTCATCCGGCGTGCAATCTCCTCAATCGGCGCCCGCACATAGAGCACGTTCTTCGCCGGATTGTGGTGCATCTCGCCAATCTCATTGATGTCATAATGCAGCGCCGCCACCTGCGCCTCGTCCCCCGTAAGCACAGCGCGCGCCTCATCCAGCGTCCACGTGAAATAGTCGCCGTCATCATCCATGGAAATGTCGGCATCCTGCGAGGCATAAAACCCGCCGCGCTCCCGATCGCTAAGCCACTCGTCCATCCAGCGAATAATGTCGCGCGCCACCTCGGCAAAGAACTCCGACCCGGTAGCCTGATAGCCATGCCCATAATTCTTCAGCAGCTCCGAGTTGTCATAACACATCTTCTCGAAATGCGGCACCACCCACCGCTCATCCACCGAGTAACGGTGAAACCCTCCGGCAAGTTGGTCATAAACCCCGCCGCGAGCCATGTGCCCAAGAGTAGTAACGATCAAGTTCCGAAGCTCGTCCTCGGTACCATCCAACTCCTGAGGGTGCCCCATCCTAGCCGCGCCTTTTGCGGCTAGGGTGGGGATTTTGACCTTCCGCGCATACCGTTCAATCAACAAATCCAGCGCCGAAGGATGCGGAAACTTAGGAGCCTGCCCAAACCCTCCATGCTGCGCATCAAACATACTGAACGCCGACTTCTGAATCGCATCAATGACGCCAGCCGAAACCCTCCCGCCGCGTCCCGCAAACGATTCCGCCCGCGCGATAGCACTCTCCACCATCTGTGCCTGTTCGACAACGTCGCCATGCTTTTCCTTGTAAGCGTTGGCGATGCTGGTAAGCACGCGCTTGAAGCTGGGCCGCCCGTAACCATCCGAAGGCGGAAAATAAGTCCCGCCATAAAACGGTTTGCCATCGGGAGTAAGAAAAGCCGTAAGCGGCCATCCACCCTGCCCGCTGACCGCGCTAACCGCAGCCTGATACCGGCTGTCAATGTCAGGACGCTCATCGCGGTCCACCTTCATCGCAATAAAATGCTCATTCACGATGGCCGCCACTTCCGGATCGTCATAAGACTCGCGGTCCATCACATGGCACCAGTGGCACCAAACCGCGCCAATATCCAGCAGCATCGGCTTGTTCTCTCGCCGCGCCGCCGCAAACGCCTCCTCACCCCACTCCTGCCACCGAATAGGCTGATGCATGGCAGAACGCAAGTAAGCGGAAGAAGCGCGGGCGAGGGAGTTGAGGGTAGTGGTGGTCATCGCTATTTCAGTCTATACGAGAGCCCCAAAGGGTTTACCCTGTGTAACCCCGTGTCCCCCGTGGTTAAAGATTTTGGGTTTTTCCGAAGGCTGCGCTAAAGTCCGGCAAGGGCATCCAGCCGCGCCAGCGCATCCGGATACTTGCGCACGAGCAGGGTGGACGAGGCCTGGCGAGGGAGTTGACGGTAGTTTCTTTTCCTTGATGTAGCCGCGGGGTTTCGGCGCTGGCGCGGAGGCATCCTATTTGATCTTCACGCTATCAAAGAACGCGTTGGCATCGGCCTCAGAGCAGGGTATGTCATGCGTGCACAGGAACAGCGCCGACCAGAGGCGGTTACCGTCCGCGCCAGCCCGTATGTAGGCAACGCCGTTGAACGTGTTTTCGCCCGTGCCCAACTTCCCCACGGCCGCCCCACCTCTCGCCGTCAACCTGCCCAAAGTGGTGTTGAATCGCCCCGTCTCTTTTGCATTGCTAATCTTGGCGAACATACCATTCAGGCTTTCTTCGATGTTCCAACCAGTAGCGTTATCCATGTAGGCAACTATCATGACGCCCTGGTCCGAATTGAAGCTCTGAGAGTATAGGTGCTGGGTGAGCGTGCCCGCTTTCGAAGGCACTTCCTGCGAACTATACTGAACGGCGGTTCCCTCATTGGCAAACGTAGCCGAGAAGGAAGGAGCGTCATAGAAGGTGTTGAAGCGGAGGTTCTGCGCATGGGCAACCATCGCCAATGCAAGGAAGACCAGCAGTAGTAGTGAAGTACGTTTCATCATTGCAGTCCCGGCTAGTATGGTTCGCCTGCGTGACAGCTGATAGATGACGGAGGTAACAAACAATAGCCGGGGCCGAAAGGGCCTGAGAGAAGTATCCCGACGCTACGCTCTTAGCGTATGGACATCAAATGCGGTAGTTTTCCACAGCCGTCTCATGTTCATCCGTCACATCTTCATTTCCGGCCTTGCGCTAAACTCGTCGGAAAGTATCCCTGTGGAGCGCGAATCGCGCCGGGGCACCAGCTCATTGAAAATCGAAAAATGGAGATGTGAGCTGGCGGTTTGCGCCGCTAAGTCCTTCACTTTGAGGATTTTGCCGCTAACTCCTTTGGATGGAAGATTTAGCCGGACATCGCGTATGCCTAATCTCGCAACTCCTGTGTTTGCAAGATTTTAGCGAACTCCATCTGCAAAATTTTTCTCGCCTCAGATCCCAACACCGCGGCTCTAAGGCATCAGCATCTTGACCGGTAAATCGCATACTGATGGGTCCCGCCAACTTTTTTTAGCGCGACACTTTCGCCCAACACGTGCCCAAGCAGCGGATTGTGATAGAGCACATACACCGCCCGCGGGTGTACCAACAGACTCTGCTCCAGATTGGCGATCACCCTCCTCAACCCAGCCTCGGGAAACGGATTGAAGAGATAAAGCACAGTTGGTTCGTGAGGAAAGGCAAACTCAGTCGCATCCGTGCAGACACATTCCAGCGCGAAGCACTTCTGCGATGCGCTCTGATACGTCCGCAAATTCTCCTGAGCAGCCTGATGCAGCGTAGCCAAAAGTTCCACACCCACGATGCGGCGAAAGGGATAATCCGAAGCCATCAACAGCGTCCGCCCTTTGCCCGATCCCAGATCGACGAAGACAAAGTCGCGAAGGTCCGCGTGATTCTGCTCAAGCAAGGCCTCGAGCATTTCGTGAAAGAGAGAAGATTCCGTCGGCTGATAAGGCGAATGAAAAGCTCCGAGCAATCGGTCGCGCCAGCCCACAGCCGCGCTCGTGGTGTTGACACGATGCTCCCAATCATATTCGGCATCACCGTAACGCTGCCGCCTGCGCTCCGGAGTGGAGTCGCGAACGAACTCCCACAGCGCAGCCAGCAGTTGGCGGGTTGCTGCCACGCGGCCTTCGCGTCCGGCGATGTCATTCCACCAGCGCCGCGCCGAGCCTGACAAACTGATTGCAGATGTAGTGGAACGACCAACGCGCATTCCCCGTCATCATAAGCGATGATCACACCGCGAGGATTACGCTACTGCAGTCTGTGGTATTTCGGCGACGGCTTATATCCCGGAGGCAATCCCTTCGTCGCAAAAGGAAAGTTATCCGGCACGCGCATTTCAACTCGCCCCTCAGTCGTCAATTTGTAGGGATGCCCGTCCGGATCGACTGGAGTTCCAGCCAATCCCTCAGCCGTCGCTAGTTCGGCCATGCTCG
Organism: uncultured Acidobacteriaceae bacterium; assembly: GCA_963832755.1. Taxonomy (GTDB): domain Bacteria; phylum Acidobacteriota; class Terriglobia; order Terriglobales; family Acidobacteriaceae; genus Sulfotelmatobacter. Next base: position 1,632,759 of record CAWHVM010000002.1, read on the forward strand.
TGGGCAAACGTCCGGTGCGTTCTCCGAAGCGGGTCACCGCTTGTTGCAAATGTGCAACGTCTTCGTCCACCCGCAGCGCGCGCAAGTGTTCGACCGCGTTCTCCTTGATCTGTGCATCCTGTGCGGTCTGGTAAGTCGCCGACCACAGCATCCGCGCCGTCTCATACTCGCCGGCATGCTGCGCCATCTGCGCCGCCATCACCTTCAGAAACGGATGAGCATTCGGTACATGCGATCCGCGCTCGAACGCCTCTGCGGCTTTCTTGTAATCGCGAAGCTCCATGTAATAGACGAAGCCCAGATCGTAATAGAGCGTCCAGTTGTCCGGATTGTTTTGAATGCCGTATTCCATCAACTCAATCGCGCGCTCAGGCTCGCCCGCGCCGTGCGGCGGTTTGGGCGCGAGAAAGCTGGTGCCGAATTCGTAAGCGACCAGCAGATGCGGATCGAGGTGGGTCGTGATTTCGAGCAGTGGCGCCAGCAGGTTGTAGCTGGTGGCAAAGTAATGATGCCGGTAGCCGAAGTATTGCACGGCGCGAGTCCAATAAATGCAAGCCATCAGCCCGTCATAACCCAGACTTGCGCGCTTGATCACCTTTGGCGAACTCAGTAAGAGAACTTCATCGAGCGTGCCTTGCGGACGAAGCCGGTCCACGCGATGCAGCACAAACGAACTGGCCGCCAACGACAGCACCAGGCATACGCTCGCGATCATGGTGGTTTTCTGACGAGGCTTCATTTCATCGTCTCATTTCAAATCGCGATGCTCGAAGATCAGCACCGCTCCGCTCAGCGCCATGGTCGCGTAGAACAGGGCGTAGAGAGTGTTCTGCAAAATGAGTTGTCCGGCGACCGGCTGTTCATGCGCGATGGAGGTGATCACGTTGAACGCCGAAAAGTTAGGCACCAGATAAGCCGCGCCCGTTGCCAGCCAGCGCGAGAACCCGTGAGCCATGCCGGCGAAGTTGCGCAGATCCTCGGCAAAGTTCCCGATCACGAACAGCGAGAAGGCGAAGACGGCTGAGAGCAGCGGCGAAGAGAACGACGAGAATAGCAACGCCAGCGCGCAGATGATCAGGAACTCGAGCACGATGAAGTACAAGGCCACCAGAATCAGAGCGTCGGCGCGCACAAATTTGTGAGAAACATAGAACAGCGCTCCGAACACGCCGACCGCCATGAAGAACGTATTCACCACCAGCGTTCCCGCCAGCCCAAAGAACTTGCCGACAATAAACTCCCAGCGGCGCACGGGACGGGAAAGCACGGTGTAAAGCGTTCGCTTTTCGATTTCTTTCGAAACCAGCCCAATGCCGATAAAGATTGCGATCACGACGCCGAACAGAGAAACCGCAGTCAGGCCAAGATTGATGACGACCAGCTTTTCGATCTCGATTGAAATCTGGCCCACCAGAATGGCCGCTCCCGAGAGCAGCAGCGCGAAGGCGATCAGATTGTAGAGCACGCGGTCGCGGACCGCTTCGCGGAAAGTGTTCGAGGCAATGTAGGCGATGCGAGTGTTCATGCTGTCCTCGTCATAGCGTTGAAGTTCATACCGTAGAAGTTCATACCGTGGAACCGGCCGTGGTCTCGGCGTGGCGCAGCTTCTCGACGAAGTAAGCTTCGAGCGAAGTGCGCACCGGAGTGATCGCGATCAAGCGCAGCCGCTCGCGGCGCAGGGCATCGATCACCGCGTCCTGCTGGTTCTCGTTGACAATCGCGCGCACGCGGTCTCCGGTAACGTGGCACTCCGCCCCCAGAGCCTTGATTGAGGCTGGCGCCTGCGTGCCGTGCCAGATCACTTCCACTTTGCCCTGAACGCTCGATGTCAAATCCTCGACCGCGCCCACGCCGCGAAGCTCTCCCTTATGAATGATGGCGACGCGGTCGCAGAGCGTTTCCGCATCCGAAAGAATGTGAGTCGAGAAGAACACAGTCTTGCCTTCGCGCTTGAGCTGCTCCATCAGGTCGCGCACTTCGCGCCGCCCGATCGGGTCGAGCCCAGACATCGGTTCGTCGAAGAACACGAGCTTGGGGTCGTGCAGAATGGCTTGGCCAATTCCCACGCGCTGCAACATGCCCTTGGAAAACTTGCGCAGCTGCACGCCCTGCACGTCGCGCAATCCCACCTGCTGCAGCACCTGCTCGACGCGCTGCTTGCGCTGTTTGGCGGGAACGCCGGAGAGCTGTCCGTAGTAGTCCAGCAGTTCGTGAGCGGTCAGATAATCGTAGAAGTAAGGCTGCTCGGGAAGAAAGCCGATTTGCGCTTTAACTTGAGGCTCGGTCCATTCATGGCCCAGGATGCGCGCCGTTCCTGCGGTTGGGAACACCAAGCCCATGAGCAGTTTCAAGGTTGTGGTTTTTCCGGCGCCGTTGGGGCCGAGGAAGCCGAAAATCTCTCCATCCTCGACCGTCAGGTGCAGCGGGCTTAATGCGCGTTTCGGGCGCTTGCGCCAGAAGCCTACGCTGTAGGTTTTTTCGAGTCCCAAAATTTCTATGGCAGACATGGCTGAAGCGAGTTGCTAAAGAAATCATTCTTGATTTACACGAAAAATTATATGCAAAACCACTTGGGAGTAAAGTAGCAGCACGGGCGGGTGATGTCAAGCTGCCTGTGTAAATAGGTTGAGGGTGCGGGTTTTCCATTCCAGGTTGAATCTCTGGAAGATGGAGTAGAGGATGCGGTCGACACTAGCTACATTCACAAAACAAACCATGGGCCGGGTGCGGCGGCGCACTTCGACGAAGCAGCGCTCGATCACGTTGGTGGTGCGCAGCTTCTTACGCAGGTACGCGGGGAAAGCGAACACCGAAAGCAGCTCCGGCAGATCGCGCTCCAGTTGGCGCACCATGGGACCGTACTTTCCCCGCCAACGGGATCGGAAGGCGCGAAACGCGGCCTCGGCATGGGCGCGGCTTTCGGCCAGGTACATGGCTTGCGCGTCCTGCTTCACCGCGTCGAAATCGGCCTTCTTCACTTTCTCCAAAATGTTGCGCATCTTGTGGGCCCAGCAGCGCTGATGCCGCACTCGCGGATACACGGTGCGAATCGCGGCCGCCAGACCGGCACAGCCGTCGGTGACGATCAGGCCCAGCCCTTGGCCCTCCAGTCCGCGCCGATACATATCCTGCAGCAGACCTTCCCAGTCCGCCTGGCTTTCGCCCTGGCTGCGCAAAAACGCCAGCAGATGGCGGGTGCCGTCGCGCCGCACGCCGTAGGCCACCAGCATCTGCACCCGCTTGCGTCCCGCCGGTCGCCGCACCCGCAAGCTCACTCCGTCCAAAAACAAATACGCGTAGTTGTCTTCCAACCGCGCCTGGTGGAACTGGCGCACCACCTCGTCCAGATCCCGCGTCAGCTTCGACACCGTCTGCGGGCTCACCACTTCCTCGGTCACCGTGGCCACCACCCGCCCCACTTGTCGCGTCGAGAGGCCGCGCAGAAACGCCTCCCGGATCAGCAGCGATATATCTTCGGCCCGCCGCTGAAACGGTTCCAGCCCACGCGGTAGAAAACTCTTCCCCCGGGTGCGGGCCACCCGCAGCCGGATCGTCCCCAACCGAGTCACGAAATCCCGTTCGTAGTAGCCATTGCGATAGGGCTGCCGCCGGCTGCTCCGCCGCTGATACACTTCGCGCACCGCATACCGGTCCCGTTCCCGCCGCGAATCCGCTTCCAAACGCTCCTTCCACAGCCGTTTCGTCTCTCCGTACACATCCCCCCAGAAACTCTCTTTCATCTCCGCCAGAAAATGTTGGTAATGCTCCGTGATTGGGATTATCTTCGCCATGGGTGTAGGTCTCCTTTCGGAAAGGCTTTAGCTTGTGAGGCCAAAGCCAACTTACACCCTCTTCCTTTTACACAATCAAATTTACGTCACCGCACGGGCGCGGGAGATTACGAAAGTAAAAGGCCGCGGCCGGCACTTTGGCAACTTCGATGCCCGGCCTGAGGTTTGCGGACAGCGCTTAGTTACTCTCTGGCGCCAGAGCCAGGCACGCCGCGTAGCTTGCGACGAGCGTGGTGTTCCCCGCCGGCTGGAGCCGGATCACCAGATCGTCGGCAGAGCAGTAGGCGCGGGTACCGGTCATATCACTGATGGGGGTTGCCGTGGCATAGAACTGGTTGTTGATGTTGCTTCCCGGACCTGTGGATCCTGTGGCCGCGAAGCTGTAGCCGTTCTTGGGGGTACCGCTGGCCAGAGACTCGTCGATAAGACAAGCCGTGGCGATGGCTGGAACGCAAGGTTGTGCCCCACCCAACGGGGCTAAAGTCGCCGGGAAGCCGACGGTCTCGTAAGCGCCGAAATAGCCAACTTCAGCGACGTTGATGGCATGCAAGGAACCCGCGGCGGACGAGTCGTTGGCCGCCATACGGGCCCGCATTAAATTGGGGATGGCGATGGCAGCGATGACCAGAATAATTGCCACCACGATTAATAGTTCGATAAGTGAGAAACCTTTTTGTTTCGTCATGGTGTTCGGTTTTGCCTCTGTCGCCGTGGAATCAACCGAGGCTTTCTCTTCTGGAGACACACAAAACCTGTCGCACTTAAGAGGCCAACCCGCCCGCCATGGGCCAGTTACAGCGGTAACAGCTTTCCTTGCCGTGCGGAGCGGAACCTAAAGGGACAAAGGGCAGCGGAGTCGCATCCGCTGCCCTTGCTTCGTACCCTCCCCCAGGTACTCGGCAATTCAAGCCAAGCTAGTTGTTCTGCGGATTGAAAGCCAGGCAGGCGGCGTAGCTGGCCGCGGGAGTGAGGACGCCCGGCCCTCCGTTACGGATTACACCGTCATCGGCAGCGCAAAACGACTGCGTGCCCGACGTGTTCGATATAGGAACCGCGGTAGTGTAGAACGTAGAAGGCGCCGCAGCCGCAGGAGCCGTCACGACGACAGCGAAGGTGTAGCCGCTCTTACCGTTGCCTCCGCCGTTGGTGGCCAGGTTGTTGTCAATCAAGCAGCCGTTGGCCGTTCCCGGAACGCAAGGACTAGCAGCGCCGCCCAACTGGGCCAGCGTGGCATAACCTTGGGTGGGATAGGCGCCGAAATAGCCTACTTCACCGGCAATGATGGTGTGCTCGGAGGCGGCCGCAGACGAATCGTTGGCAGCCATACGGGCGCGCATCAGGTTTGGAATGGCGATGGCTGCGATGATCAGGATGATGGCAACCACGATCAGCAGCTCAATTAGTGAGAAACCCTTCTGTTGTTTTCGCATCTTCTCCTCTTTCCCCAGTGGTGGAATTTGTTGTCAGAATCGACCGAGTCGCCCCATGGAAGGCTTGCATTTGGCTGGCCAGTTTGCGGGTTACCTCAGTTCCGGTTTGATTCCCGGAAGTCTCTTAATTTTCAACACGGAGGGGGGCTGCTTCGCCGTCGGATCTGGTGTCAAAATGCGGCTGGGAATCTGACAATTTGTGTCAGTTTGGGACGGCTTTACGCGCCCTGGCCTCGAATGACAAGAGCGAACGATAAACGGGAAGGCGAGTAAGATCGAAGTCGGGAAGAGAATAGAGAACGGGCAGCGGACTTGTGTCCGCTGTCCCGAGTTTGCAGTTTTCTCCCTGCTCGCCAGCGCAGGGTTAATTGCTCATCGGCGTCAGGGCCAGGCAAGCCGCGTAGCTGGCTGCGGCGGTGAGGACGCCTGGGCCTCCGGTGCGGATTACGCCGTCATCGGCGGCGCAGAACGACTGCGTCCCCGATGTGTTCGAGATTGGAATGGCCGTGGCGTAGAACGTGGAGGGCGCCGCAGCCGCTGGCGCCGTGACCACAACGGCAAATGTATAGCCGCTCTTGCCGTTGCCTCCGCCGTTGGTGGCCAGGTTGTTGTCAATCAAGCAGCCATTGGCGGTTCCCGGAACGCAAGGTGCGGCAGCGCCGCCTAACTGGGCCAGCGTGGCATAGCCCTGGGTCGGATAGGCGCCGTAGTAGCCGATTTCACCGACCACGATCGTGTGTTCGGAGGCGGCTGCGGACGAATCGTTGGCGGCCATACGGGCGCGCATCAGGTTTGGAATGGCGATGGCTGCGATGATCAGGATGATGGCAACCACGATCAGCAGTTCAATCAGTGAGAAACCCTTTTCTTGTTTCCGCATTTTCTTTTTCCCCCTTGGAAGCCATCGGCAAAAGGGCGGTGGAACCTGAGCGGAAGAACGGTGGAGTCGGCATTTTTTTCGGACCTTGGTCGCTCTCCGCGAGATGCGCAAGAAAACAAAAAGGGCAGCGGATTTGATCCGCTGCCCTTCGGCTTGGTACCCGCTCTGGGTACCTTGCCAACTCAGGACAAGTTAGTTGTTCATCGGGTTCAGAGCCAGGCAGGCCGCGTAGCTAGCCGGGGCGGTAATGACGCCCGGGGCTCCGTTGCGTACCACACCGTCATCAGCAGCGCAGAACGACTTCGTACCCGACGTGTTCGAAATCGGAACTGCCGTGGTGTAGAACGTCGATGGCGCAGCAGCCGCAGGAGCCGTGACTACGACAGCGAAGGTGTAGCCGCTCTTGCCGTTGCCGGCGCCGTTGGTGGCCAGGTTGTTGTCAATCAAGCAGCCGTTGGCCGTTCCCGGAACGCAAGGTGTAGCAGCGCCGCCCAACTGGGCCAGCGTGGCATAACCCTGGGTCGGATAAGCGCCGTAATAGCCGACTTCTCCGACGATGATGGTGTGCTCGGAAGCGGCCGCGGACGAATCGTTGGCAGCCATACGGGCGCGCATCAGGTTAGGAATTGCAATCGCTGCGATGATCAGGATGATGGCAACCACGATCAGCAGCTCAATCAGTGAGAAACCCTTCTGTTGTTTCCGCATCTCTATTTTCCCCTCGTTTTAGACTTGATTTTCATGCTGGTCATGGTAATGACGCAGTCGGACTTGATGATGGCACTTGCCTAACCAAACCCGCTAGTTACGTTGGTTCCGGCCGAGCGGCGGCAATTCCATTCTTTTCAGTAGGAGGCCAAACTAAGGTTCTATTTCAAGGTTTTGCGGGCGCTGCCCGGTGCCAAAATGCGTCGCGGGTTCTGACAATTCGTGTCAGTTTGGGACAGGTCAGCCCCTGAGCTTGGTGCGAAACTTATCAACCACTAAGCGCACCAAGGTGCACGAAGGCGCTATGACAGCGCGCTTCCGTTGTGTACCTTCGTGCCCTTGGTGTTGAAATTGGTGGTGAAATCGGGAACGACCAATCGAGCTAGATCAGTTGTTCATCGGGCTCAGGCCCAGGCAAGCCGCGTAGCTGGCCGGCGCGGTGATGACGCCCGGCGCGCCGTTGCGGATTACTCCGTCATCGGCGGCGCAGAACGACTTGGTGCCCGAAGTGTTCGAAATCGGGACTGCCGTAATATAGAACGTCGAAGGCGCCGCAGCTGCCGGGGCGGTGACGACCACGGCAAAGCTGTAGCCGCTCTTGCCGTTGCCGCCGCCGTTGGTGGCCAGGTTGTTGTCAATCAGGCAGCCGTTGGCGGTTCCCGGAATGCAAGGTGTTTGAGCCCCGCCCAACTGTGCCAGCGTGGCATAACCTACGGTGGGATAGGCGCCGTAATAGCCCACTTCACCGACCACGATGGTGTGTACGGAAGCGGCCGCGGAGGAATCGTTGGCCGCCATACGGGCGCGCATCAGATTAGGAATGGCGATGGCCGCGATGATCAGGATGATGGCAACCACGATCAGCAACTCAATTAGTGAAAAACCCTTCTGCTTCCGCATCTCTTCTCCCCCTTGGTCGAACGTCAGACCCAATTGTAACCCGGTTCCGGGTCTGGCTTCATGCCAAAAACTGTCACGGAACTGACGGTTCGCGGCAACTGCCGCACGGACTCCAACAAGCTGAGAACGGCTCAGAGTCAGGATCTTGCAGGGCACTACACACTCCATCACAGAAGTAACCTAGGGGGCTGGACTGTGCTGTCCGACAGAAAGCTCTGGTGCATATAATCATTTTGGAACGACGTGAGGATTGAGTCATTGGCTTCCACTGCGACAGCGGCCTCGAAACAGACCACAGTGACTTCCCGCCCACCGGCAGACCGGCTCACTTCCCCGGAGAGGCGAAGCACGGTTTTGTGCCTGCTGTTGGTGCTGGTGACGCTGGCTTTTTACAATCCCATCGTCCGCAACGGGTTCACGAACTTCGACGACGATATCTACATTGTGGATAACGCTCATGTGCGCGCGGGCCTGACTTGGGCCACGGTGAAATGGGCGTTTACGAACTTTGACGCGGCAAACTGGCATCCGGTTACCTGGTTGTCGCACGCTCTCGACTACCAGCTCTTCAAGCTGAATCCGGCCGGCCCTCACTATGTGAATGTTTTATTGCACGTGGGGAGTGCGGTCTTATTGTTTCTGCTTCTGGAGGGTGCCACGGGGTTGACCTGGCCCGCCTTTATGGTCGCGGGGTTGTTTGCGCTGCATCCGGTGAATGTGGAATCGGTGGCGTGGGCCGCGGAGCGGAAGAATGTACTCAGCATGGTCTTCTTCCTGTTGACCCTGCACGCCTATGGATGGTACGCGCGTCGGGGCGGAGTGAAGCGCTACGCAGTAGTCGCTTCGCTTTTTGCGCTGGGGTTGATGGCGAAGTCTGAGATCATTACGCTGCCGTTTGTGTTGCTGCTGTGGGATTTTTGGCCGTTGGGGCGAACGCGAGTTCTCAGTTCTCAGTTCTCAGTGAAAGGCCCAGCCCGGCGGCTTCAGGTACAACGGTTCCGGTTCCGCGGTCGCTCTCCTTTTTGTTCTTGGAAAAGATTCCGCTGGTGCTGCTTGCGGCTGCTAGTGGCGTGGTTACGTTGCTGGCACAACGGGCGGGTCAGGCGGTGCGCAGCTTGCCGGCTTCGGAGCGGTGGGGGAACGCGATTGTCGCCTACGTGCGCTATCTGGGAAAGGCGTTCTGGCCATCGCGGCTGGCGGTGCTGTATCCGCATCCGGGAGACTCGCTTCCGGCCTGGAGAGTGATTGCTGCGGCTGTGGTGTTGCTTTCGATTACTGCGCTTGTGTTCGTTTTGCGGCAACGCCGTTATCTGGTGGTGGGCTGGCTGTGGTTTCTGGGTACGCTGGTCCCGGTGATCGGCATCCTCGCGTTCGGTGAGCAGGCGATGGCTGATCGATATGCTTATTTGCCATACATTGGCTTATTTATAGCCGTGGTCTGGGGCGTGGCGGATTTCGCGCGCGAAAGGAAAATCTCAGCGGCATGGCTGGTTGCGCCGGCAGTTTTGATTCTGGCAACCTTGGGATTGCTCAGCCGGCGCCAGCTCGCTTACTGGCACGATGGCGAGACTCTGTGGCGACACACCCTGAGCGTTACCGAGCGGAACTATACGGCACATGGCGGCTTGGCGCGGGCGCTGGCGCAGCACGGTCGAACCGACGAAGCTATCGTTGAGTTCACCGCAGCCGAGAATCTGCATTCGTATTCTTTCGCCGACATGATCGCGGTGGGGGTCTACGAGCTGACCCACGGACATGCGCAGGACGCGGTTTCGCAATACGGACGGGCGTTTCAGTCTGCGCCGGATGCGAATTCGCGAGCTGTAGCCTTGAGCGATCTGGCTACGGCTTACCTGCAGACTGGTGATGAAACTCGCGCAAAGTTGAACTACGGTTACGCGCTCGAGCAGAACCAGGATAACGTCGCGGCACTTGAAGGCAGCGGCTTGCTGGCGGAACGGGGTGGCGATTTCGCGCTCGCGGTCGCGCGGATTTCCCACGCTGTACAGGTGGAACCCAGCGACGTGGGGTATCTGCTGCTGGAACAGGCCTTGCGCCGAGCGGGCCGCTTAGCGGAGGCGGAGGATGCCGACGCACGCGCGCAGAAGGTTTCCCGTGATTTCGCTCAAGCCCAACGGGCTGCCTCACAGATACTGGCTGCAGTTGGCATCACTGCCGGTGACAGTGGTCAGTGGCCAGTGGTCAGTGGTCAGAAAAAACAACACTTCAATCCTAGAGCTGGCCACTAACCACTAGCCACTTCTTTCGTCCTTCACTCCGCTTTTATCAGCAGGCAGGTTACGTCATCATGCTGCGGGGTCGTGCCGACGAACAGATCCACTTCCGCCATCAGCCGTTTGAGCATCTCGCTGGGCGAGGATGATGCCGCTGAGTTGATCACACTAAGAAGCCGCATTTCGCCGTACTCTTCCTGACGCGCGTTTTCCGCTTCGACCAGGCCGTCGGTAAAGATGATCAGCCAATCGCCGGGCGCTAGCGTTACGGTGGCCGATTCATACTTCGCGTCGGCTTGGATGCCGAGGGGTAATCCGCCAACGTCGAGGCGCTCGATCGATCCGTTAGCGCGGCGCAGGATTGGATTGTTGTGGCCGGCGTTGATGTACTGGAAGGTGCGGCGGGCTGCGTCGTACTCTGCCAGAAAAGCGGTGGTGAAGCGCAATCCGCCCTGGCTGTTGGAGCAGGCGTACTTATTCATGTTCGCCACCAGCTCAGGCAAGGCGACCTGCGCCGTGGAAAGCGTTTTGAGGCTGGCTTGCAGAGTAGCCATGAGCATGGCTGCCGGAATGCTCTTGCCGGCTACGTCGGCCACGGCGAACATCACTCGATTCTCTTCGTTGGTCTTGCCGGGGCGGGGGAACACATCGTAGTAGTCGCCGGCTACGGTGTTTGCCGGGCGCGTGGTGTAGGCGACAGAGAGGCCCGGAATTTGAGGCGGAGCGCCGGGCAACAGCCAGGTCTGAATCTCGCGCGCAATCTGCAGGTCGCGCTTCATCACGACGCGGTCGGCAATCTCCAGCATGAGCAGCAGAAACAGCAGAAGGCCGCCAAAGAAATGGAGGTCGAGTTCGACGACGTGGACTTCGTGGGCCGCGTCCTGATAGCTGAAGCCGCCGGTGGGAAATGCGATCATGACCAATGCCGCCAGCAGCAGGACGCGGCGCGCGGGCGAGAGTTTTTCGAGGACAGCCCAGAAGAATTCCTTAACGACGTGCAGGTTGTGGCCACGCCGCGTGAGGCCCTCGGGTGTCTTGGCAGCCACGTCTCGCGAATAGAGGCGGTAGCTGGTGCGCGCTTCAGTTTCGAACTGAGACCAGAGCTGGCTGACCTCCATCCCTTCGGTGACCCGGTTCCAGAACCGCTGCAGCCGCACTCGGAAGGGAACGTGTTGAGCGGGAACTGGTGCAGCCGGTGGGGAGAAAGGCGCCATGGGAGATAGATGATTATAGAGGAAGGATTCAGTCGCCTCGGCGAGGCCGTGGCGCGAAGACGGCTGGGCTCGGTCTCAAGGAAGGCTCCTCATTCTCCAGGATTTCTTTCACTTCCTCGCTAGTTAAGACCAGCGCCTTTGGGCCAGCACTCAAGGCGGGCAGACCGGTCACGGGGTCAGTCACAAATTTCGCTCGATGCGGCCGAGTGCGCATAATAAACAATCTTACGATACTTAGCATTTCAGAAAAGCGCCAACTGCTCGTTTAGAGCCTGCACCGGCCATTGGTTGGCCATCTTTCGACGAGGGTCGGTGCCGATTCCATATTTGTGGCGGAAGCGCGTGATGAGTTGGGCCACGCGTTTGCCATAGGAAGGCGGAAGAAAAGAGCGGTCTTGATAGCGCTGGCGATAGTTCTCAACCAGGTGGGGGAAGTGTTGTTCGAGGAACGGGAGGAAGATTGCCGCTGAACATGGCTTGAGAAACAGAGGTCCGGCGAAGATGTGGCGGGCTCCGGCTGTTGCGGCTGCGCGCACTACGGCCTCCAGATCTGCGGGTGAATCGGTTATACCCGGCAGAACGGGCGAGCAACTCACGCCTACGGTCAGGCCTGCTTCGCTGAGCTCGCGGACCGCGGCTATGCGCAGATCGGGGCGAGGAGCGCGGGGTTCGAGAATCCGCGCCAGTTCTACGTTCAGCGTGGTCACAGTGACGTGGATCGACAGAGCATTGTTCTTCGAAACCTCGCGCAGAAGGTCGAGATCGCGGACAATCAGATTGGATTTGGTGACAATGCCGAGTTCGAAGCCGCGATGGCGGGCGAACTCTTCGAGAATTCCGCGCGTGACCTCGTAGCGGCGTTCGGCCGGCTGGTAAGGATCGGTTGCGGTGCCGAGGGCAATGGCTTCTCCCGGCTTGACTCGCCGCAGTTCGCGCCGGAGCAAATCGGCAGTGTGCTGCTTGACGTAAATTTTCTGCTCGAACTCGGCGCCGTCGCGCATTTCCATGAATTCATGGGTGTAGCGCGCATAGCAGTAGCGGCAGGCGAATTCGCAGCCGCGGTAGGGATTGATGGTCCAGGTGAAAGGCAGCGCACGGCGGCTGACGCAGCGGTTGAGCAGCGATTTTGCGGGGAGAGTGAAGTATTCGACGTCATGTCCTTCGCGCAAGGATTCGCCTTCGGAGGCAAGCCGGGCGATGCCGACCAGCGGAGATTTTTCGGGCATCGGGAACAAGGGTAAGGGAAGCATAACGATTCGCCTTTTGTTCGCCTACAATAAATAGATTGACCGGCATTGTCAAGGGGGCGAAAATGCGGGCGCGGGACGCCCGCCTGCAAGCCGCCGGGACGGCGGCGCTACTATAAACAGCGGCACTACGGCTGGGCTGCTGGTTTTTCTGCCGGCTTCTCGAACAGCTTGGGGTCGACAGCCGGGTTGATCTCCAGCGCTGAGTATTCTGATGTGCTCGAATCCTGGCCGTTCTGCTTGTTGTGGCGCAGGAACGGAATGGTCAGACCGTTAGTGGATTTCCAGTCGTCCATGTCGGTCTCGCCCGGCACGGGCCCACTTTGGCTGAGCGTTTGATAGGTCTCTTTCAAAATGTGACCGCTCTGCGGGTCTACGAACCAGCGAACCGCCGCGCCAGCGGCATTCACGTCCACAATGCGGGCTTCAATGTCTCCGACTTTCTCGCTTCCCTGGGCGTGAAAAAAGACATTGGCATCCTTCGAGTGCGCGGCGATGAAGATGGGATCGCGCTTGATCTGCTCCAGAGTTTCCGCTTTTTGCGAGGCTGGAAAGTCGCGCAGGCCCTGGCCAGGAATCGTCATGAAGGCCACTTCCGGCGTGACCACAACGTCCATGGTTCCTGCCGGAGTTTGCATTTCGGCGTGCAGATGATCGGGATAAACGACGACCGTTTCCATCTGCATGGGGAAGTCGCCCCGGGGCGTCTTCTGGGTGAGGGTCAGATGCGCCTTTACTGCCTTGATGGTTGCCAGTTTGGCTTCGCCGCCCATCGCGGCCACTACTTTTGCCGCAAGTGCCTTGCCTTCTTCATTCGATGCTGCAAGCTTGGCGCTCTCGTCTTCTTTAGCTCCCGGCGGAGGTGGAATGGTGATGTCGATTTCCTTGACGGGGCCTAGTGACGAAAGAGGCTTGTCGAATTCCTTCGTGTTGCCGACGACCAGAACTGCGAGCTGATCGCGGTGCACATACTTCGCCGCCACGCGATTCACGTCGGCGGCTGTCACTTTCTGGATTTCAGCGAGATACTTGTCGAGCCAATCCGCGGGATATCCGTAGAATTCATAAACCACGCGCTCGGCCAGAACTTTGTCGGGCGAGTCGAGGCGGAAGATGAATGCGTTCAGGATGGCGTCTTTCGCCGCTTTGATCTCTTCGTCGGTGATCGGTTGCTTCGCCAGATTGTCGAGGTCTTCATCGAGCGCCCGGATCGACTCGATCGTGGTCCCGCTCTTGGTTCCGACGACGAATTGCAGAATGCCGGGATGCCCGAAGTTGGCGCCGATGCCCCCACCCACCTCGTAGGCAAGGCCGCGCTTGGTGCGAATGTCGTTGAACAAGCGCGACGAGAAGCCGCCGCCAAAAGCCTCATTGAAGACGCTGATGGCGTAATAATCGGGATTGCTGCGCACGGTGCCCAGCGCCACCATCTGGATGTTGCTTTGATTTACGTCTTCTTTGGGGATGAGATAGTAGCCGGGCTTGGCGGGGTGATACTTAATCTCTTCCTTTGGCAGGTCGCTGCCTTTCGGCCACGACTCAAACGCTGCGCGCAGCTTGGCTTCCATCGTTGCAGAATCAAAATCCCCGCTTATGCCCAGGATGATGTGATTGGGCTGGACGTATTTCTTGTGCCAGTCGAGCAGATCCTGGCGGGTGATGGCGGCGATGGTTGAGTATTCAGGTTCACGCGCATAGGGATTATCCGCTCCGTAGGCCAGCTTGGTGGATTCGCGCGCCGCAATCTCGCCTACTTCATCGTTGCGCCGCGAGATGCTGTCATCGGCTTGTTTCTGTGCGAGGTCGAGCTTGTCGGCACGGAATTCGGGATTCTGCAGCAGGTCGACGAAGACTTTGAAGACGTCATCAAAATCGCCTTTCAGGCAATTCAAGCCGATGCTGGTGGAGTCGGGACCGCCGCCAGTCTCGACCTTGGCGGCACGCACTTCGAGAAAATCGTCGAGCTGATCGCCGGTTTGCGTCTTCGTGCCTCCAGTGCGCCAGACTTCTCCAAAGATATCCACCAGCCCAGCCTTGCCCGCCGGTTCATTGCGCGAGCCGCCGCGGATGCGCGCGCTTGCATCAATCAGGGGCAGCTCGTGATCTTCCTGCAGGAAGATGACCATGCCGTTGGAAAGCTCGATGCGCTTGGGCTGCTGGGGATGGAAAGCGGGCAGCGGTGCAATCGGAATCTGCTGCCAGGTCTTCACTTGTGCTGTAGCTCTCGGCAGCGGCGCGACCATGACTGCAGCCGCGAAAATCATCGAAAGAACTATGCGGCGCGTCATTGCACACCTCCCTGATCTGGCACCGGTTGATCTCGCGGAGCTTGTTCTGATGGAGCTTGTCCTGATGGAGCTTGATCGGAACCCTGCGCACCGGCTTGTCCCGCGCCTACGGTTTCGATCACGCCCACAGTGCGGTTGGTGTCCTGGAAGGTTTCATTGGCCACGCGCCGGATGTCCGCCTTCGTTACTTTGTCGATGCGATCCACAGAGCGGAACAACTCACGCCAGTCGCCATAACGCGTCTGATAAATCGCAAGCTGGGTTGCCAACCCCTCGTTGTCTCCGAGGCCGCGGATCAGGTTGGCCTTGGCGCGGGTCTTGATCATCTTCAACTCTTCGTCGCTGATGTCTTCTTTTTTCAGCCGTTCGATTTCGACGTGAATCGCGTCCGCCATTTCCTGCGTGGTGTGTCCGGGCAACGGGACAGCATAAAATGCGAACAGGTGCGGATACTTGGTGCCGGGCATGCCGGTGAATCCAGCAGAGTACGCCGCAATTTTCTTGTCGCGTACCAGCGCGCGGTAAAGGCGCGAGGTGCGGCCCTCCGACATGAGATCGCTGATGGCGTCATACACCGCGTCGTCTTTCGTCCTGTAATCGGGCCGATGGTAGCCCTCAAGATAAAGCGGCTGAGTTTTCTCCATCAGCACTACTTTGCGCTCGGAATCTTGTGGGGGCTCGGTGGTGGTCGTTTCATCGGGCTTGGTGCTAACGGGCAGACGGCCGAAATATTTTTCTAGAATCGGCATGACTTGCGCGGCTTTCACGTCTCCCGCGACCGCGACCACCATGTTCGCGGGCACGTAATATTCGTCGAAGAACTTCTTCGCGTCGGTGGCAGAAAAGGAATTGAGATCGGACAACCAACCGATGGTTGGCCGGTGATAAGGATGCGCTTCGAATGCCGCGGCGTTAAACTGCTCCTCCAGCCGGCCGGTGGGATTGCTGTCGGTACGCAGGCGCCGCTCTTCGATCACGACATTGCGCTCTTTATAAAACTCCCGCATCACGGGATGCAGAAAGCGCTCGGACTCGAGATACGCCCACAGCTCCAGCCGGTTGGCAGGCAATGAGTAGTGGTAAGCAGTCTCGTCATAATCGGTGAAGGCGTTGAGATCCTGGCCGCCGTTCTGTTCCACGATCTTGCCGAACTGGTTGGGCACCACGTATTTTTCGGCTTCAGCGATGGCGTCTTTCCAGGTCTTCTCCAGTTGTTTTAATTTAGCTTCGTCCCGGCGGACGCCTTTGTCGCGCTCGGCGATGTAGGCGGCGTAGGCGGTCTCGACTTTTTCCAGAGCGGGCTTTTCCGCGGCATAGTTGGTCGTGCCGATCGTGTCCGTCCCCTTGAAAGCCATGTGCTCGAACATGTGAGCCAGACCAGTCTTGCGCTGCGGATCTTGTGCGGAGCCCGCATCGACCATGGTGAAGAAGGAAAAGACCGGCGCTTCGGGCCGCTCGCAGATAAGGATGGTCAGCCCATTCGGCAATTTCTTGACCGTGATGCGCTTTTCGAAAGACGCGAGATCCTGGGCGGCGGCGAGAGTAGAGAGGATGAGAAAGAAAATGACAGCTTTGAGTGCGCGGTGTTTCATCGGACCTCCGGATAAGCCAGCTATTACGGACATGAAGGGCAGAAATTTGAAATTACGTGGCGGGCAGGGAAGTTGTCAAACGGGCTGACCAGTTGGTAGTGGCTTAATTCAGCCACTACCGACCAGTTTATCCGAGCGGGGCGAGGGGATGAACGGTATTTTGCGTTGCGCGTGGTTTCAGGCACAATGCCTGCGGGGGCGCGCAATGGATTCGACCATTGAAGTTCAGGGGAAGCAACTCAAGCTGTCGAATCTGGAAAAGGTTCTGTATCCCGCCACGGGATTCACCAAGCAACAGGTCATCGATTACTACGTGCGGATCGCGCCCGCGATGGTGCCGCATCTGGCGGGACGTCCGCTCACGCGCAAGCGCTATCCCAACGGCGTGGACGAAGAATTCTTCTACGAGAAGAATGCGCCGCAGCACCGTCCCGATTGGGTAAAGACTGCGCCCATCTGGAGCGGAAGAAACCGCCGCACCATCCATTACATTCTCGCCGACGATCTGGCTACGCTGGTGTGGCTGGCCAATCTGGCTGCGATTGAGTTGCACCCATCGCTCTCGCTTGCGGAAGACATTACTTGCCCGACGATGATGGTCTTCGATCTCGATCCAGGGCCGCCTGCCAACATCGTGCAGTGCTGTCAGGTAGGGATGTGGCTGCGTGAAATCTTCAAGCACTTCGGATTGCAAAGTTTTCCGAAGACTTCGGGTTCCAAGGGGCTTCAGATATATGTTCCGCTCAACACTCCAACCAACTACGAATCGACCAAGACTTTTTCTCACGCGCTGGCGCAGTTGCTCGAACACGAGCATCCAGACCTGGTTGTTTCAGATATGAAGAAGCAGCTTCGAACCGGAAAGGTATTTGTCGACTGGAGCCAGAATGACGAGCACAAGACCACGATTGGTGTGTATTCGTTGCGCGCGCGGGAGCATCCCACGGCTTCAACGCCGGTGACGTGGGAGGAAGTCGAGCGAGCGCTGAAAAAGAAGGACGCGAATCTGCTGGTATTCGAAGCGACGCAAGTGGTTGTTCGCGTGGAGAAGATGGACGACTTGTTCGCCCCGGTGCTCGAGTTGAAGCAACGGTTGCCCGATCTCAAGGGAGTTGCGGCATCAGCGGTCGCAGCGGAGCCGACAATCTCGATCGCGGCTCAGGCGGAAGACGACCCCGAGGACACACACCGCCGCGCCGCGAGAAAGACAGGGAAGCGGCCGCGGGCGCCCGGGACCGGACGCAAGGTATAATCCCCTCCGCTACGAGTTTTCCGAGGTACTTTGAGAGCTTGCCATGCCTCAACTGTTTGCCGGGACTTCGGGATGGGCGTATCCGAGCTGGAAGCCGGATTTCTATCCCGCTAAAGTCGCGCAGAAAAAGTTCCTCAGCCACTACGCTACGCAACTCAACACGGTCGAGGTGAACTTCACTTTCCGGCAACTGGTAAAAGAGACCACGATTCAGAACTGGATTCAGGAAACGCCCCCGCACTTCCGCCTCGGCATCAAGGCTCATCAGGTGATCACGCACATCAGGCGGTTGAAGGGGACGGAGGATTTTGTTCCGCGCTTCCTCGCGACGATCGAGCCGTTGGCTGCCGCAGGCAAGCTTGGGCCGGTGCTTTTTCAGTTGCCGCCGAATCTGAAGTCAGACGCGGCGCCGCTCAAGGATTTTCTCGCGCTCCTGCCGCGCACATTGCCGACAGCATTTGAATTCCGTCACGACTCCTGGTTCGCCGACTCAACTTGGGACCTGCTGAAGTCGCACGGCGCCGCACTGTGCGTGGCCGAGACTGAGCAACGCACTACGCCCGATGTGGTGACCGCGGCCTTTGTCTACTACAGATTCCGCAAGCCGAATTACACGGGAGAAGAGCGGCGCAGCATGGTCGCACGCATCGGCGAACATCTGGCTGCGGGCCGGGATGTCTTCGCTTATTTCAAGCACGAGGAAACGCCGGAAGGAGCGCTGTTTGCCGTGGACCTGCTGCGTGATGCTGGCCAGACGTAGCAAGCTACGTCTCCAGGACGCTGCTGGTGAGGGTTCCCGCATCTCGCTGATCACTTTTGCTGGCATCCGATAACCCGCATAATCTACTCATCCTTATGATCATGGCTTCAGAGGCCAATTCGCGCGTGCTCTCCAGTTTTCTCGATTATCTGCGAATCGAGAAAGGATTAGCGCCGCTCTCTATCAGCGCTTACACTACGGACATTGGCCAGTTCTCGGAAGTTTTGGAAAAGAGCAGGCGCCTGCTGCTCACTGCGCGCCGTATCGATGTGCGCGATTTCCTGCAACAGCTTTTCTCCAATCAGGTGGATGGCCGCAGCGTGGGGCGAAAACTTTCGGCGCTGCGTCATCTCTATCGGTATCTGCTGCTGGATAAGAGAATCGAACACGATCCCACGCTGAACATCGAGTCGCCGCGGCAATGGAAGGTTTTGCCCAAGGCGCTGGCGCGTGACGAAATGGAAGCGACGCTGGCCGCTCCGCTCACGCTGCATGGCAGCTCAGCACACAAGACGAAAAATTCAGCCGCGCTGGCTGTGCGCGATCGCGCCATGCTGGAAGTGTTCTACGCCGGCGCGCTGCGCGTCTCGGAAATTATCAGCGTTAAATTGGAGGACCTTAAACTAGAGGCGGGATACATGATGGTGCGCGGCAAGGGCGACAAGGAGCGCGTGGTGCCGCTGGGGAAATCAGCGCAAGAGGCCCTTACGGAATATCTGGTGCAAGCACGTCCAGCGTTGACGGCGGGAAAACAAAGCCGAGCATCGACAACAGTTGCTTCCCAGCGGAATCCGCCTCTGTTGTTCATCGCGCGCGCAGGCCGCAAGCTGACGCGCCAGCGCATTTGGCAGATGGTGCGAGCGGCCTCGGCCACTTCCGGGCGTGCCGCTTCCCCGCACATGCTGCGACATTCCTGCGCCACGCACATGGTGGAGAACGGTGCTGACCTGCGCACCGTGCAGACCATCCTGGGCCACGCCGACATTTCGACCACGCAGGTTTACACGCATCTGGCGCTCGACCGGCTCAGAACTGTGTATCAGAAGCATCATCCGAGGGCGAAGGCGAGATGAGGGGTAGTGCAAGAAATCCACCACGGAGGCACTGAGACACGGAGAAAATTCATTAGAGGTTTTCTCCGGGGCTCGGTGCCACCCTGGCGAATTTGGCATTTCATGACTACAAATAACGCCAGCACGATCGTCGCCAAGGCCGTCGCCAGCTTCCTGCGCCATCTGCGCGAGCGCAACGCCTCGCCGCACACTATCAAGGCGTACAGCCGCGATCTGTCGCTTTTCGCCGCCTATGCGGGCCCGCGCGGATGGAAACAAATCGACCACATCGCGGTGCGCGGATTTCTCTCGCAACTCTACGAAAAAGGGTTGAGCAAAACGTCCGTGGCGCGCGCCCTGGCGGCGGTGCGGTCGCTGTATCGCTGGCTGGCGCGGGAAGGCGTGGTGGAGCAGAATCCGGCCAAGCTGGTGGCTACGCCCAAACTTCCCAAGAAACTCCCGCGCGTGCCCACGATTGAAGAAATGAATTTTGTGATCGACGGCGAAATGCCCGAGGTGGCAGCTTTTCCTGAACGGGACCGGCTCATGCTGGAACTGCTTTATGGATGCGGCATCCGCAACTCGGAACTGACCGGAATCAATCTCGACGACATCCGGCTGAGTGCCGAGGCCATTCTGATTCGCGGCAAGGGAAAAAAGGAACGCTACGTTCCATTTGGAGATTCGGCGAAGACGGCGCTCGCAGCCTATCTTCCCGAGCGGCAGAAACTTCTCGGCACCTGCGGCAACCATGCCGCCGCGTTGCTGACCAACCGGCGTGGCGGCAGGCTCACCACGCGCAGCGTGGGCCGCATCATCAAGAAGATTGGGGTCGCTAAAGGCCTTTCGCCGGATGTTCATCCTCACACGCTGCGCCACGCCTTCGGCACGCATATGCTGGAGGAAGGCGCCGACCTGCGCGCCATCCAGGAATTACTCGGCCACGAGCGCCTCGCTACTACCCAGCGTTACACCCAGCTTTCGATGAAGCATGTGCTGCAGGTGTACGACCAGACGCATCCGCGAGCGAAATAGGATCGTTTTCACTGCGGCTGGGCTTTCCGGAGTTGCTCCCACATCCCGACCACCCGCGCTTTCAACTCCGCAGTCAGCTTCTCGTATGCCGCTTCCGAAGCCTCACTCTCCGGAGGCGGAAGAATCGGAGAGCCAAAAACCATTTTTAGCGGCGCGAACTTCTGGAACGTTTTGTTCCGCGGCCACGCCTCGTAGAATCCTTCAATCGCCACCGGCACAATCGGCACCTGCATATGAATAGACAAAATCGCCGCGCCCTTTTTGAAGATTTTCGGAGTGCCGTCAATCGACCGCTCGCCTTCGGGATAAAGAATCAACGGGCGACCCTGGCGCAATCCGAATGCCCCGGCGCGCATGGCAGGAATGAGATTCGCGTCCGGGTCCACCACTATAATTCGCAGCGAACGCGCCAGCCGCAGCATGAAGCCTTCACCGAAGATCTCGCTCGTTCCTACGGCGAAAACTTTCTCAAACACTTCCCGTGGGAAAACGCTGCCCAGGATGGGCGGATCGAGATAGCTCTGGTGATTGGACGAAATGATGAAAGCGCTGTTCTTGGGCAGGTTGTCGATTCCGCGCACCTGTAGATGAAACCGGTCGAGCGCGATCACCTGTATCAACCGCGAAACCAGGTACCAGAATGCCGCGCTGATGGGTTGTGGCTGTACCAGGGGAAGAACCTCGTTAGCATCCGGCTGCTCAGCTAGAATCGCTTTCCACCCGGCGAAAGTCGTGCGCGTTCCCGCCCCTCCTGCGCCGCTGGCGGCACTTTGCAGAACAGCGTCCACGAGATCACGCACCGTGTAAATCCCGGCGAGCTGAGACTCTTCGACGTTGCCTCCCAGTTGCCCTTCGATCTGACTGAGCAACTCAACCCGCTGCATGGAGTCGAGCCCCAGGTCAAGTTCCAGATTATGAGTAGGCCGCAAGCTTGGTGGTGCCGTGCGCGCCGCCTCGCGGACGATTTTCAGCGCCCGCTGCACATCGGGCTGATCGAGCCATCCCATCTCCTCAGCCGTCAATGTCTGTTCGGCGGCCAAGTCAGAATCATCAGCGGCCTTCCGCGCCTGTTTCGCCCTTACGCGCTTCTCCACTTCGAAGCGCTTGATCTTGCGCGTGGTGGTGCGCGGCAAATCTTCCTGCCAGATCTCATAGCTGCCAATGCGCTTGGTGGAAGCGATCTGCTGCGACAGGCTCTCAATGTCGTACCGGATTACTTCCCTGGCGTTCACGATCTTCTTCTGGCGGAGCACGTCGAAGTTGGGCACGATCACAGCGTGCAGCCGGTCGCCCTCACCGGGCTTGCCTTCAAGTCCCATCACTGCCACTTCTTTGATGTACGGAGATTTCAGGTAGTGAGTCTCAACCTCTTCAGGAAAAATATTCTTTCCGTTACTGAGGATGATCAACTCTTTCTTTCTGCCGGTAAGAAATAGGTTATTGTCGGAATCAAAGTAGCCGAGATCGCCAGTGTAGAACCATCCGTCGCGCAGCGCCGCAGCCGTTGCATCCGGCCGGTTCCAGTATCCTTTCATCACCAGCGGACCGCGCAGTGCAATCTCGCCCGTGGCGGGTCCGCCATCCTCCTGCGGTTGCGGATCGTCGGTCGCGTAAACGATCTTGCCTTCTACGCCCTTCATGGCCTTACCCACCGACCCGATCACGTTGTTCGCCGGCGAATTCGCATACACGGCCGCGGTTGTTTCTGTCAGGCCATAGGCTTGCAGCACGTCGATGCCGAGGTCGTAAAAATCCTCCGCAATCTCCGGATCGAAGCGCGACCCTCCAGTGACCAGATATCGCATCTTCGTGCCCAGAGTTTCGTGGACCTTGCCAAAAAGAATGCGGCCGGCGTTGATTCCCACCTTGCGCAGCATCCGATTGAGGCCCATGAGACTTTTAAAAATCTTCTGCGTGAGCGCGCCACGCTTATGCACTTCCTGGAAGATGCGTTCGTGAATCAGATAAAAGAATTGCGGCACCACGGCGAAGGCGGTGATATTGCGTTCGCGCAAAGCCCGCAAAAGCTCGGTCGTGTTCAAAGTTTCCAGATACACCACGCGCGAGCCTTTCACCAGTGGCAGAAGCAGATTGGCCATTTGCGCAAGAATGTGAAACATGGGCAGCACGCCCAGCAGGGCATCCGGCGGCCCTATGTCGACCCAGTTGAACACCGCTTCCACTTCACCCAGAAAGTTGGCGTGGGTAAGCATCACGCCCTTGGGGTCCGCGGTGGTTCCGGAGGTGTAGATCAGGGAAGCGAGGTCGTCTGCGGCGGAAGGTGCGGGCTGGAATTTTCCCGGCCCACCGGCGAAAATTGCAGGTAGATTTCCCAGCCAGGGTTCATATGTTGCCCCCTGGGCCATGCGGTCCGGGTCCATGAGCACGAGGCCGATGTTCAAGTCTGCAACGGCGTCTCGCGATACTCGCGCATGCTTCCCGTCGCAGAACAGGGCAGAGGTGCCGCTGTCTTTCAGCAGTTTCGTCAGTTGGTCCGCGTGTAGCGCCGTGTCCAGCGGGACCACGCTACATCCCGCTGCAATAATCCCGAGATACGCCGCGACCCATCGCGGATGGTTATCCGCCACGATGCCCAGCCGCGATCCGTGTGCGAATCCTTGTTCGGTGATCCATCGTCCCACGGACTCGGCCATGCGGCGCAGTTCGGCGTACGTGCAGCTCTCGATACGATCGTGGCGCTGGAGTTCCAGTGCGACCTGGTTCGGCCAGCGCTCCGCGCATTCGACAAAGCGGTCGTAGAAAGTGGGCATGGATCGTGTGGAATATACACGAAAAATTAGCTTACCGCCGAGCGCGCCGAGATCACCGAGAAATCGAGGGAGAGGGTTCCGCCAGCTTTCTCAACGCTCTCGGCGCTATCGGCGGGAGATGAGTTTCCTTCCGTGCTCCGCAGGTCTGCCCGGTGCATCTAATTATGCTAGGCTAAAAGAGATACGCTGGGGCAGTTCCCGCCCTCTGAAGGATTTCACAGTTTGATTAACACTCTGATTGGCAAGGTCTTTGGGACCAAGAACGAGCGGGTCATCAAGAGCTTCATGCCCCGGGTCGAGGCGATCAATGCGCTTGAACCGCAGGTGCAGAAGCTCACCGACGCCGAACTGCGCGCCAAAACGGACGAGTTCCGGCAGCGCATTCAGGAGCGGCTGAATCGCCTCACCAGTGGTCCCGCACCAGACTCCGAGACCGAAGCTGAAGACGAAGCCGATCCCGACCGCGCGAAGCAGTTCGAAAAAGAGCAATACGAAGCCTTGCAGGAAGTTCTGGACGAAATCCTGGAAGAAGCCTTCGCGGTGGTGCGCGAAGCCGGACGCCGCGTGCTCAACATGCGCCATTTCGATGTGCAGTTGATCGGCGGCATGGTGCAGCACCAGGGCATGATCTCAGAAATGAAGACTGGCGAAGGCAAAACCCTGGTCGCTACCCTCCCGGTCTATCTCAATGCCCTCAGCGGGCGCGGCGTGCACGTGGTCACTGTCAACGACTACCTGGCCAAGCGGGACTCCGAGTGGATGGGCAAGGTCTACCGGTTCCTCGGCCTCACTGTGGGTGTGATTGTTCACGATCTCGACGATGAGGAGCGCCGCGCCGCCTACGCCGGCGACGTCACTTACGGCACGAACAACGAGTACGGCTTCGACTACCTGCGCGACAACATGAAGTTCGACCTGAAAGATTGTGTGCAGCGCGGCCACAATTTCGCTATCGTCGATGAAGTCGACTCCATCCTGATCGACGAAGCGCGCACTCCGCTTATCATTTCCGGCGCGAGCGAGGAATCGACCGACAAGTATTACCGCGTGAACCGCATTATTCCGAAGCTCGAAAAGGGTGAAGAAATCGAAGGCCCTCCCGGCGAACCGGCGGAACTTACCGGCGACTTTGTGGTCGACGAAAAGCACCGTAACATCACCGTCACCGACGAGGGCTGGGAGAAAGTGGAACAATTACTCGGCATCGGCAACATTGCCGATCCGGAGAACTGGCCGCTCAAGCATCACGTCGAGACCGCAGTCAAAGCGCACGCTCTCTATCGCCGCGACGTGGAATATGTGATTAAAGATGGCGAAGTCATCATCGTCGACGAATTTACCGGGCGCATGATGCCGGGGCGCCGCTGGTCTGATGGCCTGCACCAGGCGATCGAAGCCAAAGAGGGCGTGAAGATCGAGCGCGAGAATCAGACGCTTGCCACCATCACCTTCCAGAATTATTTCCGCATGTTCAAGAAGCTCTCGGGCATGACCGGCACGGCGGAAACGGAAGCGACCGAGTTCGAAAACATCTACAAGCTGGATGTGGTTGTTATTCCCACCAACAAGCAGATGCTGCGGCTGGAGCATCCCGACGTCGTCTTCCGCACCGAAAAGGAAAAATATTTCGCCGTGGCCGACGAGATTCAAAGATTGACTGAGACCGGTCAGCCGGTGCTGGTGGGCACCACCTCCGTCGAAAAATCGGAGCGCCTTTCCGAGTTGCTGAAGAAGAAGGGCGTCAAGCAACACGTGGTTCTGAACGCCAAGTTCCACGAGCGCGAAGCTGAATATGTGGCGCAGGCGGGACGCAAAGGCATGGTCACCATTGCCACCAACATGGCCGGCCGCGGCACCGATATTCTGCTCGGCGGCAATCCGGAATTCATGGCCAAGCAGGAGATGGTGAAGAAGGGAATCGCACAGCAACTGCGCGTGGCTCAGGGAAAGATCGAAGGGCCGCAGGAAGATGGCACAATTTCGGTCTTCTACTACAACGGCAACGAATATACCGTGCCAACCGACAAGTGGAGCGAGGCCTTCAATCGATATAAGGCGCAGACCGACATAGAGCACGACGAAGTCACTGCCGTCGGCGGCCTGCATATTCTCGGCACCGAACGCCACGAGTCGCGCCGCATCGACAACCAGCTTCGCGGACGCGCCGGCCGCCAAGGCGATCCCGGCTCGTCGCGCTTCTACCTTGCGCTTGAAGATGACTTGATGCGCATCTTCGCCAAGGAGTGGGTCTCGAAACTGCTGGAGCGGCTGGGCATGGAAGAAGGTGTTCCCATCGAATCGAAGATGATCAGCCGCCGCATTGAGACGGCGCAGAAGGCGGTCGAAGGCCAGCATTTCGAATCCCGCAAACACCTGCTCGAATACGACGATGTGATGAATAAGCAGCGCGAAGCGGTTTATGGCCTGCGCCGCCGTTTGCTCGAAGGCCTGGATCAGAAGGATCTGATCCTCGAGGATTACGTCTCAGCCATTCTCGGCGATTTGATGGAAGAATATTGTCCGCCCAAGGGCCACGCCGACGATTGGAACATCAAGGGACTGAAAGACGCGGTCTTCACCCGCTTCGGCGTGGATTTCATCGCAGAAGGCGTGAAGCCGGAAGCGCTGAACCGGCAGGAACTTGGCGACGCCATTTTCGAAAAGCTGAAAGAGCGCTACGACGCGAAAGAAAAACTAATCGGTCCCGACGCCATGCGCCATCACGAGCGCATGATCATGCTCAGCGTTCTCGACTCGCAATGGAAAGATCACCTGCTCGGCATGGATCACCTCAAGGAGGGCATTGGCCTGCGCGGCTACGGCCAGCACGATCCGCTGGTCGAGTACAAAAAAGAATCGTTCGACATGTTCGAGGCCATGCTCCAGCGCTTCCAGGAGGACACGGCCCGCTATCTCTACCTGATGCAGATTATCGAGCGCCCGCCGGATGCAGCCGCGGCTGGTCCGCAGGGTGGCGAATCCGCAGGTCGTACTCCCGAAGCCGGGGTGCCGTCACAACAAGGCGGGGGTGGCAATGGACATCGTCCGCGCCTAGTCGCGACTTCCGCAGACGAGTTGGAAGAAGCCTTCATGCGCCGCAAGCGCCGCGAACTGGAACAGGCGCGCATGGCCGGAGGCGGCGAAGCGCAGCCCGTTCAACAAGTCGTTCGCGGGCAGGAAAAAGTGGGCCGCAACGATCCCTGCCCCTGCGGCTCCGGCAAGAAATACAAAAAGTGCCACGGGGCGTAACGCGAAAGCCACAACGAACCGTGTGGGGACGGGCGCCTTCGCGAGCCTGCCCTGAGCGAAGCCGAAGGGTCCAGCCGAGCGCAGCGAGGCGCGCCTCTACCACGAACGCGGGCCGGACGCGCCCCTAGGCGCTACCGCCTTGAACGTCATTTCCTCAGCCCTGCTTTTCGTCCGAGCCTTCCACTCCAGAAACAATCCTGCGTAATTCTTAGTGATGTAATCCGACGCCGCCACTCCAAGCTTCTTCGCGGCCGCATCAATCCACCGCGGCGCCCCTTCGATCTCGCAAAAATCTCCAACCGGCGTCTCGTCCACCACTACATGGCCTTTCCCATCCGTCCATTCGGAGCGAAACTTCTCGTAGCGAAACGAGGGCGCGTATCCCAGCGCGCGCAAGATCAAATCCATCTTCCTGCCGTCGCTCACGCCGGTCTCCAACTCAGTGCGGGAATTGTGCCGCCCAATCTTCCCTTTGGATTTGTGCGCCACGGTCCACTCCGAGCCATACTTCCGAATGCGCAGCAGTTCCTTGCGCCCACGCAGAACTTCCCCCGGCAGGTCGTACAACGTGTTCATCTCATGCATTCGGGGCGTGACGATGCGGAATCCCGTCCCGCGCAATCGCCGCCCAAGCGCCCGCACGTCCGCAACGCGAAACTTGATCTCGGTTTCTTTGTTGGAACTCATAAAAATCAGTATAGGTTTCCCTGGGAAAAGCATCCAACCAGAAGAGAGGAAATCCGTCGAAAGGAGAATTTATGTTGCGTTTGGGGAGATTACAAGTTTGGATGGCGACAATCACCTTGGCCGGCGCGCTTAGCGTTTTACCCGCTATGGCCACGGGCACGCGGACTCTTACCGGAAAAGTGAGCGACGCCATGTGCGGCTCCAAACATAGTGCGGGAATCGACCCGGCGACCTGCGTTCGCGCTTGCGTCCAAAAAGGCGCGAAGTATGCGTTGGTGGTGGGCGACAAGGTCTATACCCTCGAGACGCCGAGTCAGGCGGAGAAAGACGAGTTGAACAAGTTAGCGTGGGAACAGGCCAAGGTCACGGGCACAGTCAACGGAAATACGATTGACGTCAAGTCGGTGACTGCCGCGAAGTAAGAAGTGGCTCTCTGAGTCATTCCTCGACCAAAGACCAACGGCTAGTTAAACGTCGGCAGCTTCACCAGATCGTTCTCCGGCACCGATTCCACCGGCTCCCCGGCTTTGCGCCAGGCAGTCAATCCGCCGACGATCACAAACGTGTTGAAGCCTTTTTCCCGCAGCAGATGCGCCACCCGGGCGCTGGTCGCTTCGCGCGCTCAAGTGCAATAAAGATAAATATCCTTGTCCTTGGGAAGGTTCTTGATCTCCTCTTCAAGATTGTTGGGCTCGATGCGAATCGAGCCTCTGATCCGCGCCGCTCCTGAATCGTAATAGCCGTGGCTGCGAACGTCGACGATCAGCACACGGCCAGCATCTTCCGATGCCAGGCGCGCGGCCAACTCCTGAACCTGCACCCGGGGCACTACGCGATACGCCTTGTGCTTGCGGTACTGCGCTACGCGGTAGATCGCATACACAATGAGCGCTGCGACTATCACTATTTCCATCGCCCGACCGGCGGCGTGAAACCCGCTCAGGATCGCTTTCAGAAAATCGCGCGAAAGATATCCCACCGAAAGATAGGTGACCGAGTACACCAAAGCTCCCGCGAAATCGAGGCGCAGGAACTGCCAAAAGCGCATCTTCATACTCCCGGCCAGCGGCGCGGCCATGGTGTTGACTCCAGGGACGAATTTCGCGATCACCAGCGTGATTTTGCCGCGCTTGTAGAACGACTCTGCCGACCGCAGAATGCAGGTCTCCGGATTGATCGACACGCGGCACAGGAATCCCAGCAACGCCCAGCCCATGTAACGTCCCAGCCAGAACTGCACAGTGTCGCCCAGCAGCAGAGCGGTAACCGCCACCAGCAAAACGTATGGACCCCACAATGCGTGCGCTGCCACCGCCGCTCCCGCCGCCACCAGGGCGATCGAGGCAGGGAAGGGAAGCCCGATCGCCTCCGCCAGCAGCAGCCCGAACGTCAGGGCGTAGCCATGCCGCGCCATCAGCAAAAACAAATCCATAGAAAGTTTTGGATCAGAAAAATCAGGAAAGGGTTCAGTATAAACAAAGCCGGACGCCTGTCCGATGGACAGCGCCCGGCTTTGTTATGGGGAGTGCTTTTCTCAGGAGGACTCTCCCCATGCAGGGCTTGCAGCGGGCGAGCGGCTTTCACTCGGAGTTTCCAGGCCCTTTACGGGTCGGCGCGACGGGCAATCCAAGGCGCCTTTTTTCGTAAAGCTTCGACTGAAGCCGCTGCCCATTGCGTTGGCAGTTGCATCCGTGACGGATCAGGTACCTCAGCGACTTGCGGTTTCGCAAGTGCCGGGGAGAGATCAGGTGGATCGCGCTGTGGCGATCCATCGCAGTTACATGCGTCTCGTTGGCCTTCGTCTCGGCGGCGCTCCCGCCAACGGGGAAATTATCTCTTGCTGGGTGAGAAGAAGTCTGTAGCTCTGATCACGTTATTGCGTGACCCGAATCAATGGGCGGCGGGCTTATGTGTCTTTTGGATAGAGGCAGTTCACTCTACTTCTCCCGGGCCACCACAAACTCCGGCGCCCACAGCAGGGCCCGCTTGATCTCCGAATCCGGGAAGGTGCAGATGGCTTTGCGTGCGGACTCCGCATACTGCGCGGCGCGAGTGGTTGCCGCTTCCAGAGATCCATGGCGCTGCAGAATTTCCATGATCTGCGCATGCGTAACGCCATTGAATCCGCGCTCGCGCAGAATGGTCTCAATTTTCGCCCGTTCCTCCGCCGCGCAGCGCTCCAGCGCGTGAATAACGGCCATGGTGACCTTGCCCTCGCGCAGGTCACTGGCCACCGGCTTGCCCAGAACATCTTCGGACGCGGTCAGATCGAGAACGTCGTCCACGATTTGAAAAGCCATGCCCAGGTCGCGGCCATACCGGCCCACAGCATCTTCCTGCGCGGCCGTCGCTCCACCGAGAATCGCTCCCAGCCGCATGCAGACGGAAAACAGGCAAGCCGTCTTGCGGTAGATCAGATCGAAATGCTCATCCAGAGTAATCAGCTTTCCGAGTTTTTCCATCTGCAGCAGTTCGCCCTCAACCATCTGCTGCGTCAATTCAATCAGCGTGTCGAGAATGCGGAAGTTGCGCTCCTGCACCGCAACCTTGAAAGCCTGCATGTAGAGCCAATCGCCCGCCAGTACGCACTTCGAGTTGCCCCACTGAGTATTGGCGGCGGGCCGCCCGCGGCGCGTCTTGGCTTCGTCAATAATGTCGTCATGCACCAGCGTGGCAGTATGAATGATCTCGACCACCGCGCCCAGTTTCACCGCGCCGCGTCCCCGGTAATCGAACAATTTTGACGAAAGAAAGAGCAGCGCAGGACGGATGCGCTTGCCTCCGCCGTTTCGCAGATGCTCGCCAATCTCAGTAATGGCCTGCACGCCCGAGACGGTATCCTGCCCGAACTCGCCCTCCAGCGCCGCAAGGTCGTCGTGCAGCAGGTCGAAGATTTCCTTCCCGTTAATGAGAGGCGGTGCGCTCAATGGATTCTCGCTGCGTCCTCCGCGCGGCAGTTCTCAGCGTCCTCCGCGTTGAAGGTTGTGCTCTTAGTTCGTCCGGTAGTTCGTAAACTGCAAGTCGATTCCGAAATCGTGTGCGCGCAGCATGGCGATCACTTCTTGCAGCGTGTCGCGGTCTTTGCTGCTGATCCGCACCAGGTCTCCCTGGATCGAGGCCTGCGCTTTCTTCTTCGCATCCTTCACCAGCTTCACGATCTCCCGCGCCTTTTCGATGGCGATGCCTTGTTGCATCGTGACTTTGCGCTTCGCCGTTCCGCCGGTCGCCGGTTCGACAGCACCGTAGGTTAATCCCTTCAACGAGACGCCGCGCTTCACCAGTTTCTGCTGGAGGATGTCGTTTACCGCCTTCAGCTTGTACTCGTCCGACGAGTGCAACACGATCGCATCCTTCTCCAATTCGATGTTTGACTTCGAATCCTTCAGGTCGAAGCGCGTGTGGACTTCTTTCAACGCCTGCTGGATGGCGTTCGAGACCTCCTGCAAGTCGATCTTGCTCACGATGTCAAAGGTGTTGTCGGGCATCGGATTTCATTTCTTTCTGAAATGATGGAATCTGACTCTTGAGCCTACCAGAAGAAACCGTCCGGGACGAGGGTTAACCCGCCGAAACTTTGCTTTCAGCGGTTTCAGCCAATTTGAAAAAATTGTAGAAATTGCTCGCCGTCTGCCGGCCGGTTTCCTCTGCGGTCAGTCCGCGCAACTCGCCCAGTTTCCGCGCTGTCTCCCTCACGAAAGCCGGCTCATTGCGCTTGCCGCGATGCGGCACTGGCGCTAGGTAGGGCGAGTCCGTCTCGATCAGCATGCGGTCCAGAGGAACTTCCAGCGCAGCATCGCGAATCTGCTGTGCCTTAGGGAAGGTCACGTTGCCGGCGAACGAAATCATGAACCCCATGTCAAGCGCGTTCTTCGCCTGCGCCCAGTTTCCGGTAAAGCAGTGCAGAATTCCTCCCAATCCGTTCGCCGCCCAATGCTCTCGTATCAGTCCGAGGCAATCTTTCCATGCATTATCGCTCGCTTCCGAGGGACGACAGTGGATCACGATCGGCAGCTTTGCGGCCGCCGCCAACTCCATCTGCCGCGTGAAGACGTTTTTCTGCACTTCGCGCGGCGAATGATCGTAGTAGTAATCCAACCCAATCTCGCCCCAGGCGATCACCTTGGGATGCTTTGCCCATTGCAGCATTTGGAAATCAGCAGCCTCGTTTGCGAGGCTTGCTTCGTGAGGATGAATTCCGACGCTCGCCCAGATTCGCGGATAATCCCGTTTCCCATCGTATTTTTCCGCCAATTGGATGCCACAGTCGGCCGTGCCAGGCCCGTCACCATTCCCGATCGCGAGATAGGCTTCGATTCCGTTCTGCCTCGCACGGGCCAGCACCTCGTCACGATCGCGGTCGTAGCGATTACCTTCGAGATGGGCGTGGGAGTCGATAAACATCAGTGTTCGGTAGTCAGCGGCCAGGGCTCTCCAGCGCCGAAGCATGACCGCGCGCGGAGCCCACCGCGAACTGTGAGACTATTGATTTGACGATTGAAGCGCGCGCAGCTTCTTGATCTGACCCTCCGTCGCTAGAAGCCTATTTGCCATAGGGCCTCCCGACTTGGTCTTTAGAATCCCGATATCCTTGGTTCGAATCAGACCGCGATCGACAGTCGTGCTAACAAGCGCGATTCCAATCTCCTTGCCGTCGTCACCAATGACACCACATTCAAAGCCCTCCTCGTGCAACGTGCCATCACCCAGAAGTTCTTCACTGCTGGCTCGTGAGTAAAATCGGATACCGTCCTCGCGGCTGACCTGACGGTAAACCTCGGGAGCTGCCGGGGCAGCCGGTCCACTAGCGGCAACATGCTGAGCCGCTGTCGACGACATTAACCGGGATTCCTCCGTGGTCGGTGCTTGGCTAGCCTGCGTCGCGAGCTTCGATGGCCCTGCGCTTGGGCTATTCGTGCCTCTACCGCAGCCCACTAGACCGCAAGAAACGACGACTAACAAGCCTATATAGGTACGACTCATCCGCTATCCTCCAGACTGTCGAATCCAAGAAAGTTTAGAGTCTGAAAAGGTGCAACCCCTCCTACTTCAATCTAGCCCCCACCGGCACATCCTCCAAAAAGCCCGCCAGCACCGGCTTCCCGCCATCGAGCGATGCTGCCACGATCATCCCGTTCGACTCCATCCCGCGCAGCTTCCTCGGAGCCAGATTGGCCACGATCACTACTTTTCTCCCAACCAGAGTCTCCGGCGCGTACGCTTCAGCGATTCCGGCCAGCACCTGCCGCACTTCCGTTCCAATATCAATCTCCAGCCGCAAGAGCTTGTCCGCCTTGGGGACTCTCTCGGCGACTTTCACCAGCCCCACGCGCAGTTCAATCTTGGCAAAGTCGTCGATCGAAATCTTTTCGTTCACCGCAGGAGCCGGCGCTGGAGCCGCTGCCGCTGCTGGAGCCGTGTGCGGCGCATTCGTCTGCGCAGGCATGGCAACTGTAGAAGCCTCTGCCGGCATGGTTCTCTGTTCTTCTTCCATCTTCTGCATCCTTGCAATCGCACTCTTGTCGGCGCGCGGAAACACAGGCTGCACCTCACCCAGTTTGGTGCCCATGGGCAACTGTCCCCATGCCAAATCGGTCAACGCCAGCTTCTTGATATCTCCTAACCCCATTTGCGTCCAGATCTTCGCCGTCGCTTCCGGGATTACCGGATGCGCCAGCGCCGTAGCAATGCGTAGCGCTTCAGCCGCCGTATAAAGCACGGTGGCCAAACGCGAGCGGCTGTCCTCATCCTGCTTCTCGCCCAGCGCCCAGGGCTCATTTTCAACGATGTACTTGTCGACTGCCGCCACCAGTGCCCACGCCGTTTCCAGCGCGCGCGAAAATTGGAACTGATCAAACAGAGTTCCAAATTCGCGAATCGTCTTGCGCGCCGCATCCGCGATGGCTATGTCACCAGCCGTCTTCGAGGCCGCGGTCGACGGATACGGCACTTCGCCCTTGAAATAACGGTTGATCATGGTCAGCGTGCGGCTGGCCAGATTTCCCAGCCCGTTCGCCAGGTCGGAGTTGTAGCGCTGCACCAGCGCGTCAAACGAAAACGATCCATCTTGCCCGAACACGACTTCGCGCAGCAGAAAGTAGCGCAACGCATCCGCGCCCAGCACGTCCAGAATCGTCTCGGTGCGCACAATGTTGCCGCGCGATTTCGACATCTTGCTCTCTTCAAACAGCAGCCACCCATGCGCCACAATCGCCTTCGGCATCGGCAAACCGGCAGCCATCAGAAACGCCGGCCAATACACACAATGAAAGCGGACGATTTCCTTCCCGATCATCTGCACATCCGCCGGCCAGAATTTCTTGAACGCCTCCTGCGCCCCGGCGTGCGAAGATCCATAGCCGATCGCGGTGATGTAGTTGGCCAGCGCGTCCAGCCATACGTAAATCACATGCTTGGGGTCGTCCGGCACCGGAATGCCCCAGGTGAACGTCGATCGGCTGATTGAAAGGTCGCGCAGCCCCGAGCGCACAAACGAAATTACTTCATTGCGTCGCGTCTCCGGACGAATAAACTCCGGGTTCGCATACAAGGCCAGCAGTTTGTCCTGAAACTCCGAGAGCTTGAAGAAGTAGTTTTCTTCCTTCACGGTCTCGGTGATGCGGCCGCAAGTGGGGCAGGGATCGCCGGGCTGCGCGCCATCGACATAAAGCTCATCCGACACGCAGTACTGTCCCGTGTAAGTTCCCTTGTAAATGTATCCATTGTCGCGAATGCGCCGAAACAGTTCCTGCACGCGCTTCTTATGCCGGTCTTCGGTAGTACGGATGAAGTCGTCGTTCGAAATGCCCATCCGCTTCCACAACCGCCGGAACTCCGCCGAAATCTCATCCGCATACTGCTGCGGAGTTTTCCCCGCAGCCTGTGCCGCGCGCTCGATTTTCTGCCCGTGCTCATCCGTGCCCGTGAGAAAGAAAGTGTCTGCGCCCAGCAGTCGCTGCCGCCGCGCAATCGTATCGCACGCAATGGTCGTGTAAGCGTGCCCGATGTGCGGCCGCGCGTTAACGTAATAAATCGGCGTCGTGATGTAGAACTTCCGGCTCATATACCTGATTCACTACCCTGATTCACTACCCTGTGAACCCCTGTGTCCTCTGTGTTTAAGATTTTCTGTCAGTCCCGAGGTAAGCCCGTGCGGCCTCCGACATCACCGTTTTCAACGGCACGCGATGCTCCACCGCGATGCGCCGGCAATCTTCATATTCCGGAGCGTAGTTTGCGACCGTCCCATTCATGCTGGCAATTTTCATTCGCACCTCGCCCCAGGGTGTGCGCACATTCTCCCACCGTCGCGCCAAAGTCTGCCGCATTTCGTCGCGCCGCCGCACTCCCAGCGTGGTCGTCTCGGAGAAGATCACCTGCGCCAACCGATTCGCATCCTCAGGTTTGCACAACACGGTCAACAGCGTCCCGAGACGATTCTTCTTCATCTGTACTGGCATAACGAACGCATCCAGCGCGCCTTCTTCGAACAACCGCTCCATCACATAGCCGAAAACTTGCGGATTCAAATCGTCGAGATTCGCTTCCAGCGCCGTAACCGTCTCCAACGCGGTCTTCGCCGCCAACGCATTCGAGGCACTCTCTCCAACAGTCAGCCGCACCACATTTGGATGCCCCGGAAAATCCCGCGACCCCGCGCCATAGCCTGACTTCTCAATCTTCATCTCGGGAAACGCCGCGAATCGGGAAGCCAGCGTCTTCGCGATCGCCGCCCCCGTCGGCGTGACCAACTCCGCCGGCAAGCCGGAAGAATATACCGGCGCGCCTTTCAGCAACTCGACCGTAGCCGGAGCCGGAATCGGAAACGTGCCATGCGCGCACGTGATCATCCCGCCGCCTACGTTCAAGGCAGAACAGATAATCTCATCCACTCCCAACGCTTCAGCCCCCACGGCCGCACAAACGATATCCACCATCGCATCGACCGCGCCCACTTCGTGGAAATGCACTCCGTCGATGGAAGTATTGTGAATCTTCGCCTCCGCTCGTCCCAACGCCTCGAAGATGGCAATCGCCGTCTCCTTCGCGCTCTCCGAAATCGAAGCCGCCGAAATGACCTCGCGAATCTCACTCAGCCCTCGGCTATGCTGGTGTGAGTGCAAATGCTCGTGTGGGAGCGGGCGACTCGCCCGCGAACTCTCACCGGGAAGGGAAGGCGCGTGCCCATGATGCTCATGAGAATGTTCATGCTCATGCTTCTGCAACTCCCAGTACTCCTCCCGCGGCAAATCCTTTTCGCCATCGACGTAAACATCTACCTTGATCGCAGAAATCCCACTGCGCTCAACCCGCGAAATCTCCAGCCGCGCCCCAACGCCGAGCGCCTCCACGGTCTCTTCGAGCACCCGAGGCGCAACTCCGGCATCCACCAGCGCGCCCAGAAACATATCGCCGCTCATGCCGGAAAAACACTCAAGGTAGGCTATGCGCATAGGGGATTCCGCTCACCACGGAGTCACGGCGTCCACGGAGAAAATCGTCCAGTTTTTCTCCGTGGCTCCATGCCTCCTTGGCGCTTCCGTACGGAATTTTCATCATAGGGAACGCATCCCCCTTCGTCAAACCAGCGTCTGCCGCGCACTCTGCTAAAATCATTTTTCTTCAACAACATAGAGGAATTCCTTGTATCGTCATCTCGAACATCGTTTACGCCGGCACGTACGTGATTTCCTGCGCCGCACTGAATTCCTGAACCTGCCTCCAACCGCCTATGACGAACTCGCAATCGTAGTCGAGCAGCCACCACGCATCGAGCTTGGAGACTTCGCTCTTCCGCTGGCTTTCGAGTTGATCAAGCAGGCCAAGAAGCACGACACGTACCGTGTGCACCCTCGCAAACATCCGAAGGAGATTGCCAAGGAAGTTGCCGATGGCATCGGGGAAATTGAGGGATTTAAGGCGCCGGAACCCGCGGGAATCGGTTATATCAATTTCAAAATCGATCGCGCTTGGATGGCCGCCGCACTCGCCGCCGATCAGAAATCTCCCGCTGAAATCGCGGCGGGAAAAATTCTGGTCGAGCACACCAGCATCAATCCCAACAAAGCTGCCCACATCGGCCATCTGCGCAATGCCATTCTCGGCGACACGTTCGTGCGGCTGCTGCGCTACGCCGGCCGCGAAGTCGACGTCCAGAACTACATTGACAACACCGGCGTGCAGGTCGCTGACGTAGTCGTGGGTTTCACGCACATCGAGAAAAAATCGCGCGCCGAAATCGAAGCCCTCACGCGCCAGTCCCGCTTCGACTATTACTGCTGGGACCTCTACGCCCGCGTTTCGCAATGGTATGAACAGGATAAAGAAAACCTGCAGGCGCGGCGCGAAACCCTCCACGCGATTGAAGACGCATCGAGCGAGACTTCGGCGATCGCCGAACTGATCTCGACAGCTGTCCTGCGACGGCATCTCGAAACCATGGACCGTCTCGACATCGAATACGATTTTCTGCCCCGTGAAAGCGAAATCCTGCACCTGCATTTCTGGGACGCGGCCTTCGTCAAACTGAAAGACGCAGGCGTGCTTTCTTTCGAGAATGCAGGCAAGAACAAAGGCTGCTGGGTAATGCGCCGTGCGGGAACTGGCACGGACCGTGTGGTCGCGGGCGACTCGCCCGCGCAAGCCAAGGCTAAGAAAACGAATGGTTCAGAAATAACGAACGACATCGATGACACCCTCATAGAGATTCCGCTGAAGCCCGGCGTCGATATTCGTCCATCAGAAATTTCCGAAGAAGACCAAAAGGTAATCGTCCGCTCCAACGGCACCGTGGGCTACGTCGGCAAAGACATCGCCTACCACATGTGGAAGTTCGGCTTGCTGGGCCGCGATTTCGGCTATCGTAAGTTCTACCGCTATCCCAATCGGCACGATTGCTGGATTTCTGCCATGCACGGCGAGAAAGATCATCCTCACTTTGGCGACGTGGGCGAAATCTATAACGTGATCGACGCCCGCCAGTCGGAAGCGCAAAACACGGTAATCGAAGCGCTGCGCGGACTCGGCCATAACGAGGCCGCCGACCACTACACCCACTTCTCTTACGAAATGGTCGCGCTAACGCCGCGCTGCGCTGCCGAACTCGGCTACAAGCTCAGCGAAGAAGACCAAGCGCGTTCCTACATCGAAGTCAGCGGCCGCAAGGGTTTCGGCGTCAAAGCCGACGACCTGCTCGACCAGCTCATCGCCTCCGCCAAGAACGAAGTCGATTCCCGCCATCCCCAACTCCCAGACGCCGAACGCCTCACTATCGCCACGCAAATCGCCATCGGCGCGCTGCGCTACTTCATGCTGAAGTTTACCAAGCAATCGGTCATCGCCTTCGACTTCAAAGAAGCGCTCAGTTTCGAAGGTGAAACCGGACCCTACGCCCAGTACGCCGTAGTGCGTGCGACAAGCATTTTCAAAAAGGCCGAACTCGATCCCGACACTTTCTGTAGAGACGTTGCCGGCAACGTCTCTGCCGGGGAGTTCGCGCGATTTCTCACCGGCGAGAATGCAGACGAATTCTGGGAACTCTGGCTGTCGTCGTCGAAAACCTCTTATATAGTCGACCAATGCATTGCGACCACAGAGCCGGCCTACCTCGCCAAGCACGCTTTCCAACTGGCGCAACTCTTCAACACTTTCTATCACCGTCATCCTATCCTGAGCGAGCCCGATGAGAAGCGAAAACAATTTCTGCTGGCCACAGTCGCGATTGTCCGCCGCGAATTGATTCGCACCCTCGCCGTCATGGGCATCACCGTGCCGCCGGTCATGTAGGAAGAAGCAATAAGACTTGGCTCCGCCAGTGCCGCGGTGGTGGAGGGCACGCAGGTTGTGTCAAACTGATGGTTCCGCGCCGCCCGGGAGTTCTGGCGAGTTGAAGGTCAGCCTGATGTGCAGAAATATAAAAACCTTGTTCAATTTCGATCCGCCGGTCAACGCCGAAGAGATTCGAGCCGCGTCTCTGCAGTTTGTGAGAAAGATCAGCGGATTCAACAAACCGTCGAAAGCCAACGAAGCGTCGTTCCTGGCTGCAGTCGATGAAGTCGCCGCAGTCTCGGCACGGCTTCTCTATTCCCTCGAAACCAACGCGCAGCCGAGGAATCGGGAAGAAGAAGCCGCGAAGGCGAAAGCTCGCGCCGCCGAGAGATTCGGAGCGTGAGCCCGCGGCGGTTCCCGGTAAGTTGTTGATGCTGCGTGCAAGTTGTTGAAACCGTCTGTAAGTCGTTGAAGCATTATCCTGCAGCTATAGTGTGAAAACACCCGTCGATTAGAATGCCCCAGGATCGCGTTTCTTTTCCGGGTGGCTCTCTGAGTCCACTCAGTCCCTTACTCGCGTTCCTAGGGCCATTTCCAGCTCAGCAAACGGCATTTCTGATGGGGTTGGGAAGCGCCAATGCAGATCTGCCGGCGCTCTTTTCCGCCAATATCTTCGAGTTACAATAGATTCAATGACTTAGACTACCTCCGCTTGCGTATCGCGGCGTATTTAGATTCAAAGCGCGAGAAGACACGCTCGGCATCCACACTGGGGCCGCTATCCATGCCTTGCCGGATCAGGCGGCGCAGTTCGGAGAGTTCCAGCGTTTCCAGTTTGCGCTTTCGCTTCCACACACGCAGCGCGTCCCGAACCACTTCGCTGGCGCTGGCGTATTCGCCGATCTCGTCCGCTTCCCGGAGCGAGGCTGCCATCTCTGCGGGCAGGGCGATACTCAGTTTCTCAACCGCAGGCATGGTCAATAGCAGCAATAACTCCCGCCAAGCTCTATGCGAGTGTGGGACTAGCCCACTTGACACACTATCCCACTTCTGTTATTTTGCTTCCATGCCAGCCTCTGAAATCCTCAAGAACGCCGATTTTCGGTTGATCTCGGAGTTCGCGCAGCCCGACGCGAAAAAACGCCTGTCGCTGGGCGAGGCTCTCTGCGGCGCCACGGCGTACAACATCTACCGCAATGCCCTCGGCCAACTCATTCTCGATCCGGTCCGGGCCGTTCCTGCCAGTGAGATGTGGCTTTACGAGAACCCGCAGGCTCTCGCTAGCGTGAAACAGGGTTTGCGGGAGTCTGCGAAAGGGAAGACGGTTTATCGCGGCTCATTTGCCAAGCACGCCAGGGAGTAGGCGTGCGGCGGAAGATCAAATTCACCACCACCGCGGATGGGCAGTACTCAGCGCTGCAGCACGATCCCGCGAAAGCTGCAATATTTGAGCAAGTTCGCAAGGCCCTCGGTTATCTCGAGATTGACCCGCACCATCCCAGCCTCAACACGCACGAGTTCACCTCATTGGCTGGCGCAAATGGCGAGAAAGTGTTTGAAGCCTACGCTCAAAACAATACGCCCGGAGCTTACCGCATTTTTTGGCACTACGGCGCGGATGAAACCAGGGGCAGGAAACGGACTCCCGTGATCACCATCGTTGCGATCACGCGCCATCCATAGGACGGCTCCATCCATCGTCCTCCCCATTTGTCTTATCCCGCGAAGCCTTTCACGAACTCCACCAGGCTGCGCAACGCGATCCCTGACGGGCCCTTTGCGATCCAGGGCTTCTGATCTTCCATCCAGGCCGTGCCCGCGATGTCGAGATGAATCCAGGGTGTGTCTTCTGCAAATTCTTTCAGGAACATGGCCGCGTTGATTGCGCCGCCCCAGCGTCCGCCGGAGTTGACGATATCGGCGATGGTGGATTTGATGTTGTC
Organism: uncultured Acidobacteriaceae bacterium; assembly: GCA_963832755.1. Classification (GTDB taxonomy): domain Bacteria; phylum Acidobacteriota; class Terriglobia; order Terriglobales; family Acidobacteriaceae; genus Sulfotelmatobacter. The sequence continues at coordinate 1,672,556 of CAWHVM010000002.1, forward strand.
TTTGTATTCATCATCGATCGGCAGCCGCCACATTTTTTCGCCGGCCTCGTCGTTGGCTTTGTGGAAGCGCTCGTACATGGCGTCATCGTTGGCAAAGATTCCAGCATTCGTGTAGCCGAGCGCGACCACGACCGCGCCAGTCAACGTCGCCGCATCCACTAGGTGAGTAGCCCCAAGCTGGCGTGCGTAGAAGAGCCCGTCAGCGAGAACCAGTCGTCCTTCCGCGTCCGTATTGATGATCTCGATGCTTTTGCCCGACATGGCAATCTGTACGTCGCCCGGCTTCTGCGCTTTGCCCGAGGGCATGTTCTCGGTAGCGCAAACAATGCCGATGACTTTCACTTTCGGCTTCAGCAGCGCAATGGCGCGCATTGCGCCAATCATGGTTGCGCCGCCGGCCATGTCGTATTTCATCTTCTCCATGCCATCGGCGGGCTTGATGGAGATGCCGCCAGTGTCAAAGGTAATTCCTTTGCCCACAAGGCCTAAGACCGGTTTTTCAGGAGCGCCGGCCGGTTCGTACTTCATCACGATCAACGCCGCCGGCTCGTCGGAACCTTGCGCCACGCTCCAGAACGCGCCCATCTTCAGCTCTTTGATCTTGTCGGCGCCGTACACTTCACATTTCAAACCGACTTCCTGGCACATTTTCTTCGCGCGGTCGCCGAGAATGGTCGGAGTCATGCGGTTCGAAGGCTCGTTCACCAGATCACGCGTGAAATTCTGCGACTCGCCGATGACTTGGGCTTCGTTCGCAGCCTTTTCGAGCGCGGCCTTGTCACTGTTGCCGCTGGCGAGAATTGTAAGTTCGTCAATTTTTTGATCTTTGCGGTCGCTGCGGTAGTAGTCAGGATCGAAGTTGCCGACCAGCGCGCCCTCGACGATCGCGCGAACCGCTTCTTCAGCGGGAATACTGGGCGGTGCGATGAATGCGAAACTACGGATTCCACGCGACTTGAGCGTGCGCACGGCCGCTCCGGCCATGCGGCGCAGATCGTAGCTGGAAAATTTCTTCGCCACGCCGCCGCCGATCAGCAGCAGTCGCTTCGCTTTCACTCCGGCGGGTTTGTGCAGCAAATTGATTTCAAACGATTTGCCGGTCAATTCGCCGCTGGCCACGAGATCAGCGGCGGCAGCCTGCACGGCGGCGTCATCCGTCGCGAGTTTCAGTTGCTGCTTCGCGCCTTTGTTGTCGTTTTTTTCTGTCGTCGCATCAGAGTGGTTGAGCACTACCGCGGCCAGAGATTCGGTTTCAAGTTGAGCGGGCGTAGTGAGAGAGATTGTCGTTTTCATGATGACGTTTGAAGTTCTCAGGGAACATTCCAGTATCGTCGGCAAACGGAAGGAGCGCAAGAGCGGGTGGGCTTCGGTGGTGGTGCAGATTGTTTTTCTTGGCGTGCTTCGCGAATCCTTTGCGGGCTTTGCGGTTAAGAGCTTTTGACCGCAAAGGTCAAGAAGCCGCAAAGGACCCAAAGAAAACTGAGGACCTGCAATCCGCTATTGTCGCTGACCGAGCGAGCAATCCGGATTCACATTCTGAATGTAGATCCCGTTATTGCCGGTCCGGTCGTCCTCAAACGCAACAGCCGCGATGCTGGAAGGCGCAATCGCCGCCACCAGCCGCGACTTATCCGCGAGCACAGACGACACTGGAAATTGCGCGCATACCGTTGCCCCGGAATCGTCGAGCTTCGCCGCTTGAATCGTGGACGATCCGTAGCTTTGCATATCCACCCAGAAAACCAGCGCGCCGCTGCCCATTTGAACGGTCGAGACCCAAATTTGCTGATCAGTTCCCAGCGGCACAATGGTCAACCCATCCGCACCCCATTCCAACGCGCCCGTGGAGTTGAACTTCTGCCCGTACACTCCGTTCAACACTTGGTTGGAATCCTCTTCGGTCCAGAACATGAAGACCTCATCGGTGGCCAGGCTGTAAGCCGCGCTGGGCGACACGCGCACGTTGATGTTGTTGCCCGAGCCGGCCACGCCATTCTGGGGGAAAGCCGCGCTGCCATCGCTGCGGATGTGCTGCGCGAAGCATTGCAACGTAGGAATGCTGGTGTACCAGGCAAAAACCGCGCCGCCGTTTCCGTCATACACGAAATAAGGGAAGTTGCCGAACTGCAGCGAGCCTACATTGAAAATATTTACGTTGCCGCTTCCCCATAACAGGCTGCCGGAGGACGAAACCTTGTTCGTCCACAGTTGGTTGTTGCTGCCAAAACCATCGTTGCTTACCCAGGAGACAATCACCGATCCATCGTCGGCGGCGTGCAAGTCCGCCAGCAGATAGTCGTAGCCGGTCTGGCTGAACACCACGCCGCTGCCCCATTGCGCCACGCCGGCTTCATTGAGCTTTTGCAGCACGACGTCACTATTACTGGTCCAGGCCACCACAATGTAGCCATCGCTCGTGCCCACGATTTTGGGCGCGGCGTGAAAGTCGGAATCATTGGTCAACTGCACCCCATGCCGCGACCACAGCGGGTCGCCGTCGGGAGCCATTTTCGCCGCAGTGATCTGCTGATTCGAAATACCCTCCCGCGTATCAAGAAATGCGATCAGCGCATTGCCCGCGGTGTCGATGCCCAGACCGTAGTCTTCGGTGGAGCTGTTCGTGAGATCGGCCACCATAATGCCGCCTTGGGGAAATTTCTGCACCCCGGCGGAAGTCAGGCGCTGGTAGAAAACGTCATACCCCTGCGGATGCGAAGTCGCCGGATTCGAATCAAACCAGCTCGTGTACCAGCCGTTTTGTTTGAGCGGCAACAGCTTCGGCTGCACCTGATCGCTGCCGTTGGGATTCGCCGCCAGAGCCAGGTTGACCATCGGATCAGACGACCATTGCGCCCATGCAATCGAAGTGCAAGCAATCGTCAAAAACGCAGCGGCTGCAACGCGAAACAAACTTTTCATGATTTCCCCAGGAAGTTGGATTGAGGCTGGCAATTCGGCCTCACGCAGAGTACTACCTGCCGAATGCCGCGTCAATCACGGAGTTCGCGGGGGTGAGCTGTGACGCGGAAACTTAGCATTGTCCTCGCGATAAGGACGAGACGCCTCGGCAGTTGGCAGAAATCTCGTGCTCAAGTAGTATTCCACCCTGCCATGCCAATTCATCGCCGGGAATTTCTAAGGCTTGCCGGACTTGCAGCCGGGGGGCTGTGCCTGCCATCTGAACTGAGTTGGGCCCTCCCGCGGAATTTCGTGCCGCGGCCAGGGAGCGCCCAGCGGGTTACGATCCTGGGCGCAGGCTTGGCCGGACTGGCCGCGGGATGGGAACTGAAGAACGCAGGGCACGACGTCACCATTCTTGAAGCGCAGCTTCATCCCGGCGGACGCGTTCACACCATCCGCGAAGGCCTCTCTGAAGATATGTATGCCGAAGCCGGCGCCGGGCGCATTCCTCCGGCTCACACCATAACTCGGGAGTGGGTGAAGCACTTCGGTCTCGAACTGGAGCCGTTCTATCCGGCGGAGTTGTCTGAGATCGCGTTGCTGAAGGGCAAGCGGGTGAAAATGCCCGAGGGCAAGCCCGTAGACATGTCCCAGGTGCCGCTCGACCTCACGCCGGAAGAACGAAAAGTTGGCCTCGAGAACCTCGAGGAACACTATTACGGCGATCTCATGAGGAAGATCGGCGACGCCATCCGAGAAGACTGGCCGCCGGAGATCATGCGGCTGGCTGACATCAGCATCGCGGAGTTTCTGCACCAGCGGGGCGCGTCTCTCGACGCCAGTCATTATATTTGCTTCGGCTTTGAGCAAGCCGCCGCGCTCGAGGTGATACGCGACGCCAACAGCTATCACAGCGGGTCGAGGGCTAAGATCAAAGGCGGAAACGACCTGCTTCCCCGTGCGTTCGCGGCAAAGCTGAGTGACCTGATCCGCTATGGTTGCGCCGTGGAGCACATTGAACGAGGCGAGGGCCGCGTAAGCATCGCCTACCGGCGCGCCGGGATGTTAGATCACGTGGAATCCGACTCTGTCGTTTGCACCATCCCCTACAGCGTTCTGCGGAACATTGCGGTCACGCCGGAGTGGACGCCCGGGAAACGTAAAGTGATCGATGGCCATTACTACGGGCCGTGCGTGCGCGCCACCTACCAGGTCAGCCGCCGTTACTGGGAAGGTGAGGGCTTGAACGGATTCGGCACCTCAGACAAGAACTTCGAGGTGTGGCATCCCACCTACGGCAAGCCGGGCCGCCGCGGATTGCTTCAGGCGTACGTCTTTGAGCAGTACGCCCACCATCTCGACCAACTGAGCGAGGGCGACAGAATCGAGCGCTTGATCGGCGATATGGACGAAGTGCATCCCGGCCTGCGGCAATATCTGGAGACGGTGGTCGTGAAATCGTGGGCCAGTGATCCGTGGCAAAAGGGCGCGTACACCGTGTATCTCCCCGGTCAGCAGGAGTGGTATCCGGAGATTTGCAAACGTGAAGGCAAGGTGTGGTTCGCCGGCGAGCACGCCTCACCCTGGCCCGGATGGATGCAGGGCGCGCTCGCGTCTGGGATCAAGGCGGCTCGGGAAATCGACGCGGAACCGCGCAGCACCACCAAGTATTTGCCTTCGTCAGAGTTTACCAACTCGAGATCGAAAAAGTAGTCGTCGCCTCCGGGAAAGAGACGCTCCCGGAAGTAGTACACTTTTCCTGCCTCAGCCGTGAAGTTGGCCATGGTAAAGGCTCGCGAGCGCACTTCGAGCCGCGATTGCCAGTTGGCGCAGAGATGGTGTTCGCCGGGAGTAACCGCGAAGAAAATGTAGGAACTGCCCTGGTTGGCTCCGATCCACGCGCCGTCCATGCCCACCTTGGTGAGGGCCTGGTCTACGTTGGTGAACCTTCCTGAAGCAGCGCCGGTGCAGTCGGGGCACCTTCCCAGATCTTCGATCACGTAAACCAACGCTTTACCGGGCTCGGGATGAGGCGGGTCGGTCGCGCCCCCCTCCACTTCGAATTTCACGTTCTTGGGGCCGCAGGCGGCTTCTGCGACTGCAGCTGGGGATTGGTATTGGGCCGGGGTTTGGGCGAATGCGGAAGCGGCGAAAGAATCAGGACGAGAGCGGCTTTCATAATCTTCCTCCGGCTACGCAAATTCCTACTTCTTCGCATGCGCGATGCTCAGCACAGAGGACGCGACCAGGTACTTGCCTTCGTCCGGGTTCAGAGCCTCGAGGTCGAGTGCGAAGTTCGAAGCTCCCCCAGAGCCGCCCAGTTCTGTGATTCGGGCGCGGAAATAGTAGACCTTCCCGGGCTCTGCCGCGAAACCAGCGAACGCGGCTTCATTGGAAAATCGCTTCCAATGCGATTGCCACCTCGCGCACAGATGGTGCTCGCCGGGATCGACTGAGAGAGACACGTAAGAGTTGCCTTTGTCGGCGCCAGCCCACTTGCCGTCGAGCCCCACGCGCAGCGTCGGGTGGCTGAGTTGGCCCACTACTTTGTCGAAAACTTCTACCACGTAAACCAAGCTCTTGCCTGCCTCGGGTTGAGCGAGAGGCCGATTCTCTACGGTTTCGGTATCGAATTGGGCCTCTTTGGGGCCGCAGGCGGCTTCAACGCTGGCGAGGGCCACTGGATCCTGCGCGAACGCGGAAGTTGCGAAAAGGATGGAGATGATAACGAGAGCGGCTTTCATCGCTTCCCTCCCGCTGGAACTGCGTTTCCCGGAGTGAGCCGGCTCTCAGGCGGTCTCAGTCTCTTAGGTCGCCAGTCCGGGCGCAAGACCAGCTATGCGCAGTATATTCCGCGGGAACTGCTGTAGATGCAGAGATTTGTGAAGCTTTGCAAAACTATGTCAAACGCCAAGCTCGTCTATCTGCGACGAACACGGGACCTGCAAGAGGGTGCGTGGGAACTTCCCAAAGGGCGGCGTCGTATAACTCTTCGTCGGGTCCGCAGCATGACGGCATTCGACTGCCTGGCGTATGATTTTACACGGCAAGAATAGAGGTCTGCTATGAAGATCCGCTGGCTGATTTTGTTTTTCCCGGTAGTTTCCGTAATCGTGCTTTCCCTGGCGGTGATGCAATATCGCGCGAAAGCGTCTGCGCCGCAGGGGGCTATGGCTGCGCCAGCGGCCAAAACGGCTCCGGCTATGGCCTCGAGTGCCGGGGCGTTGGCGATCCCAGATACCACGATCGCGATCAACTCCGACAAGCCCATGTCGGAGCGCATCGTGCATTACGAGATCGACGCCAAGTATGACGCGGTCAAGCATATTGTCGACGCCACCGAGGTGCTTACCTATCACAACCTGACCGGGCAGGCGCTCGACCATTTTCCCTTCCATCTTTATCAGAATGCCTTTCAGCAGAAGGCTACTTGGGTGAACGAGGCTAAGCTCATGGGCAGCCGCGACACCAACTACGCCAAGTGGGAAGACAAGGACTACGGCTCGGAAGAAATCAAGAACATTGAAGTTGTTGGCCAGGGTGATTTGACTTCAAAGCTGCATTACATCGCGCCCGATGATGGCAACAAAGACGACAAGACCGTAATCGACTTGCCCGTCACCAAGCCTATTGCGCCGGGCGAGTACGTGCAGTTCAAGATCGTGTTTCAAACGAAGTTTCCTGAAACGCAGGCGCGCTCCGGATATAAGCGCGATTTCGTTCTCGGCGGCCAATGGTTTCCCAAAGTCGGCGTGTGGTGGCACGGAGCCTGGAATTGCCACCAGTATCACAACACCACCGAATTCTTTGCCGACTTCGGTGTGTTTGACGTCAAGTTGACGGTGCCGCAGTTTGAAGTGGTGGGCGCCAGCGGCGTGAAGGTCAGCGAGGTCAACAATTCTGACAACACGAAAACCCTGACCTATCACGCCGACGACATTCACGACTTCGCGTGGACCGCGAGCCCGCGCTACAAGGTAAGGGACGCCGTTTATCAGGCACAGATGGGGCCGGTACAGATGCATATTCTCATGCAGCCGGCGCACTGGGACCAGGTGGATCGGCACGAAAAAATCCTGCGCGAGAGTCTGCAGCACTTTGAGAGTTGGTATGGGCCTTATCCCTACAAGACGATCACGCTGGTCGATCCCGAGCCGGGCTCGGCGGCGGGAGGGATGGAATATCCCACATTCATTACCGGCGACACGAGCTGGTTCATGCCCGAGGGCTTGCATTTGCCGGAGCTAGTGATCGAGCACGAGTTCGGGCATCAGTACTGGTACGGCATGGTCGCGACCAACGAATTCGAAGATGCCTGGATGGACGAAGGCATTAACAGTTATACCGAAGTGAAGGTGCTGGATTCGATTCTGGGAAAGCGGACCTCGATTCTGAACCTGGCGGGTGCTACGGTTGGCGAGCGGGAAGAGCAAAGGCTGGGCTACATCGCCGTGGCTGATATCGATGCTATCGCGATAAACGCATACGATTATTACAATTCTAACACCTACGGCGGCATTACCTACGGCAAGACGGCGAGCGTGCTGCTGACGCTGGAAAGCATCATCGGCGAAGACACCATGCAGAAAGCGATGCACGTCTACTTCATGAAGTATCGCTTCACTCATCCCACCAAAGAAGACTTCCTGAAGACGATCGAAGAAGTTTCGGGCAGGGATTTGCGCTGGTACTTCAATCAGGCCATCTATGGCACGCAGGTCATGGATTACAAGGTGCTGCGCATCGAATCTCTTCCGGTGAACTGGTACGAAGAAAAGAAAAGCGCTGGGAAGGATGACAAGAACACGGTCTATCGCTCCTATGTGTGGTTGCAGCGCAAGGAAGATTTTGTGATGCCGGTGGACGTGGAGATCAAATTCGAGAACGGCGATAAAGCGCGCGAGCACTGGGACGGCGTGAGCCGCTGGATCAGGTTGGGGCCATACGACAAGAAAACCAAGATTGCATCGGCCGAGCTTGATCCTGACCACAAGATCCAGATTGACCGCAACGACTTCAATAACAGCTATACCGCCGAAGCCAATGGCAAGCCGACGCGCAAAGTGTCCAATTATTGGCTCTTTGCGGAGCAGTGGGTGAGCCAGGCGATGGCGTGGTGGGGAGTTTAGGGAGGAATTCATGCAGAAGCTCTTGAGCGAAGAAACCGAAAAAAGAGGACTGCTGACCAGCGGCGCTGGAATGGTGGGGCGCAACAAGCGTTACATCTTTTGGTTCTGGCTGCTGAATTTGACGCTTGCGGAATTTGGCACGGCGGCGTTCCGTAATCAGGCGCACGCGATTCTGGATCACAGCTTGCTCTCAGGCCGCTTGGTGCACGGCTTTGACCTTGGCGTGCTCATTGAGATGTTTGCGCGGCCGGAGTTTGGGCCGACGATGGCTTCCACGATGCCTGCGATCTATTTTGCTGTGCTCTTTTTCCTCGCGGCCGCGCTGTTCATGCCCGGAGTGCTGCAAGGCTATGCCTCGACTTACCGGCTGCCGCGCGAGGATTTCTTCCGCGCCTGCGGGCAAAACCTGTGGCGGTTTATCCGGCTGATGATTGTGGCGGCCATCGTGATGGGAATTGTGGCGGGAGTGCTGTTCGGCATCCGCGGTGCGCTGATCAAGGCTGCGGGCGAGAGCACGAACGAGTTGCTGCCGTTCTACGTTTCGATGACGGGCTTGCTGGTGATTTTCCTGGTGATGAGCGTGCTGCGCATCTGGTTCGATCTGGCGCAGGCGGACGTGGTGCTGAGCGATCAGCGGGCGGTGCGCAAGTCGATTGCCGCGGGCTTCCGGCACACGTGGCGCAGTTGGGGACGATTGCTGACAAGTTATGTCGTTGCCACGATTTTCGCGGCGATTGTGCTGGTCGGAGGGATTTGGGTGTGGATGAAATTTGTTCCGCCTGCCAGCGTTCTCGGAGCATTCGTCGTCAGCCAGTTGATGCTGCTCTTGCTTTTGATTCCGCGCTTCTGGCAGCGCGGCGTCGCAGTGACTTACTACTTGCAGAATATGGTGCAACCGATTGCAGTCGTCGAGTCTTTCACTGCCGTTGCGGTGGTCGCGCCGGATCCACCCGAGCCGGCTCCCACGCCGGTGGTCCCGAGCGTTCCGCCGGAGACGCAGGCTTCATAGGATCACGATCGTGATTCCACGATTGCGGCGGCCTAAGTCTGAATCGCTCTTGAGCTCGGGTTGCGATTGCAGAAGTTTCCAGGCTGTGTCGTCCGACTTTGACCAGTTCTCGCCGAAGATGCAGCCGCGAATCTGTCCGTTCTGAGCCATCTCCAGCAAACGCTTTTGCACTGCAATGCGAATGTCGCCGCCCGCGCCGGTCGACCCGTAACCGTGAACCAGCTTCAGCAGCTTTGCTTTCTCCTGACGCGTGACAGCAAGTTCGCGCTCCAGGCGCTGTAGGGCTTCATGAACCTGCGGCATGTCGGATTTCAGGTTTACGGTTTTCATGACGCGTCCTCGCGTCTCTTCGCCGATCATAACCGCTTTATGACTTAGCTTCTCGGCGGAAGGATGATGAACTTCTTCCGTCCCGGAAGTCTATAGGTTTCGAAGTCGTCGTGATCGACGGTCAGAATTGTACTGAGGCGCTCGCGGGCGGCGAGGTGAACGAGCGTGGCGTCGGCAAAATCCATCGGACGGTCTGCATAATCGAGCATGAGGGCCTCGATTTGAGGGAGTTCCTCGTTGGCGATGGGCGACATCTGAACCGCGCCGGAGCGCAAGAGGCGCCAGACGCCGCGGTCGTCGCCCAGATTGCGTAGGACGAGATGCAAGGCCTCGGTAAGTACAGCCTCGGTCGTCAGCCAGGGAAGGCGGTGGTGGTCGTAGGCCTCGACGCAAGCTTCATGCCACTCGTCGTCGAGGTCAAGCAGCGCGAGAATCGCGCCGGTATCAATTAGTCCGGCGGGCGGTCCGGAGCGGGGCACGTGACTCCTTGGCATGTTTGCGGGCTATGATTTCGCGTACGAGTTCGCTGGCCCGGACTGAACGGGTAGGGTCTCCGCCGCGAATCGAGCCGATTGCGGCGGCGGCGCGCCTGCGAATCGCGGCCTGCTCTTCGTCGTCGGAGTCGCCGTTGCGGCGCTGGGCGAGCCAGTCGGCGGTGATTTGCTCCAGAAGCTTCGACACAGAAGTGCCTTCCCGGCGAGCCTCCGCTTCGAGTTCAGCCTTTCTTGCGGCGGAAAGACGCCAGCTATAGACTTCGGTCTTCATGCACTACAGTGTAGTGCAAATAGGACCCTGAGTCAATTCTTTACTTCGGCTTCGAGTCCGACGCCTTCAAATCGCTGATCAGGCGCTGGAAGGCTTCCTGATAGAAGTCGTGGTTTTTCCAGTGGCTGAAGTCGGGGATGAAATACTCGCGAATCTCGCGGGCGGAATCTTTTCCATTGCTACATCTCGCTTCCACGTTCCAGTATCCGTCTCACATCGCGCTTGCCGTGCAGGATGCGGATCACATGAATGGCATCGCTTTCTGCCAGATAATAAATTCGAATGGCCTCGAACCCCGCTACCGGCCATGATCGTAGGTCTTGGAGTCTCGGCTTTTTCGAACGATAGCGTGCTCCTATCAGCGGATGTTCGCGCAGCGAACCGACGGTGTTCCGGACGGCATCCCGGAAACGCAGGGCAATCTGGGGAAGATTCTGGTCAATGAGGTAATAGCGAAACTGGCGAACGACATCGTCGCTCGCGGCTTGCCGATACAGAACCTTCACGAACGCTGGCCGGATTTATGCTGGCTCAGCAGAGCGTTGGTCCTGTGGTTGACGGAATTCCAGAATTCCTTCTCCGCCAACTCCCCGGACGCCAATCCTTCCGCAAGCAAGGCGTCGAGTTCGTCGGGCGTCCCGGCAAACCCCGGTAGAGTGCGCTGTTCAACGGCCGCCAAGGCTGCTTCGACAACCTCCTCGACGGAGGTGTAGGCGCCACGACTCATGATTGCTTGCAGTCGGCTTTCTTGTTCCGGCGTCAGGTTGATGGTCATGGTGGCTGCCTCCCCTTCAGATTCAGGTTAAGAGAAAGTCTGCCCCCTGACAACTGGAAATTGTGATGGTTTTCGCCCCCCCTCCTATTTCGGCTTTGTGTCCGACGCTTTCAGGTCGCAGATCAGCCGCTGGAAGGCTTCCTGATAGGAGTCGTGGTTCTTCCAGTTGCTGAAGTCGGGGATGAAATACTCGCGAATCTCGCGGGCGGAATCTTTGCCGGTGTCGGCGTCGAAGCACTCCCAATCGCGCAGGGTTGCAAACGGTGCCAGCCGGATGGGGAACACCACGCGCCGCTGGTCACGCACCTCGCGCTTGCGGGCCTTGGCGATTTCCGTCTTTACCCACTCGCTCTCCATGCTGTGCGGCGACAGGATCAGCAGCAGCTTATCGTGCAGGCGGATGGCTTCGTCGATCTGCTCGTCCCCGGGTTTTGTCTGCCGTGAATGGGGTTTAGAATAGAGCGGGAGGAGCGAATGGACGAACAGTTGAAAGTTGGGGACGTTGTTCAGCTAAAGAGTGGCGGACCTAGAATGACAATTGACCACATCGGAAAGTTTGGCCTTGGCAGCACGCACGATCAGGCCAGATGCGTGTGGTTTGAGGGAACGAAGCGAATGGAACATGTTTTCGAGCTTCCCTCACTCATGCCTGCGACAAATCAAATTTCGCAGGTGGCAGTCCGCCGAGGATAGGTCAATGGGGCTCAGGATTCAGAATCGCTTCTGGGCCTCATCCGTTTTCAGCACGTCCAGGACTTCCTCAGGCTCACCTAATCGGAGCCGAATAATATCTAGCTCAGGAATGGCGATAGAGCGCAAGTACCGGACAAGTTTGCGAAGAACACCGGAATCGAGCGAATCCGCTACCGCTAGCGTCAACCCAATGGCCTCTACAGTGCCGATGCCTTTCCCGAGAGTGTGACGTTCTTCGAGAGTGACCCCGAACCTTTCCAACTCCTCAGCATGTTCCATGAGCTTAGTCTTACTGTCCTCGGTGATGTAGCACTGCTCCGTGCGAACACTTGGCGATCCGCCGCAAAGAGCGCACCCGACCCCTTGCGAATCCATTCGAGAACATCCGCATCGAACACATCGAATCATGCGGCGCATTTTACCATCATTGAATATCCTGGGGGCAGCCAGCCCCGAGTAAGATCGTCTCCAGTGTAGAATCGGCTCGATGCCGACCGCCGCGAACTCATCGGGCAACACAACGTGGGCTGAGCGGGTAGAGCTGGCCTCCGAGACAGAACAGAGGCGCATGGGATTCGGCCCTTTCATGGTTCACCTGGGGCATCTGACGACAATGCTGGATAACATCGTCCGCACCCCCAGATCCTCAAGCGTGCCCGCCCCTTGGCCTATCGCTCCTGCTCCGGGGTGGCTCGCTACACCAATCGATAACAACCAATCAATCACGTTGTGGTGCGCCCTTGGTGGCGAGTGGGTGTTCCGTCGTCCTGAGCCTGATAAAAAGCACATCGTGTTCATCAACCCCGCGTGTACCTCAGAGCGGCGCGACAGCGTCCTTGCAAGAGTCGGTACGCTGAGTCCCTTCGATCTACTCGACATGTTCGGCTCGGGGGAGGCCTTTGCATTCTGCGACTCCCTCTTCGTGGTCCCCGAAAAAACGTATGTGATGAATTCATGGATCTACCATCCCGAAGGTCGAGAGCCGCTCTCGGTATTTTTAGGCTTTCGCGGCCATCCTAGGCGATACCCCGACATTATTTCGCCCGGGATTTACCGTGCCCATAACCGCCCCGACGATGAGTCGGTTCGACGATTTCGTAGAAAGATCAGAGTGGCAGCAAACGTCGTCAAGCAAGGGGTCTTCGAGCACGCGAACCAAGTCCTTAGCAATGTGCAAGCGCGGGGTGTGCTTCAACACTATGGGATCATCGGCCCGACGGACGTGACCGACCTTAGCTACGACGTGAATGTTGCTAAGTGGTTCGCGCTGAACGAGTGGGGCCGTGTCTCGGGAGCGTACCGAACGAAGCGATTCCTCGAACACGCGGATGGAGACAAGGCGTACGACGAGTGCTCGAATGTCTACACTGTGGCTGTGCGTGCGATCGGCACCTGGTTAGAGCCAGACTTGGTTGCCGAAATGGCGGAGCTCCACCACTTAACCCTGCAATGGACCCCACAAGATCCGGGGGAGGCCGACGCGGCCTCTGCGCTAAAAAAGGTCGCCGTCCGGAACATCTCGCCGCTATGGTCGGAGCGGGCAGAGCGGCAGTCGGGCTTTGGCCTGGTGGGTGTTGGTCCTCGCGATGATGACGCCTGGGGCAGCGTGCTGGGGATCTACGAGCACTCCTTTCACCCGACTTTCTGCCCTAATGGTTGGGATCGCATAGGTGGGAGTTCCTTGACGCTCGCGGGCAGAAGCTATGGGTGGGACGAGGATACCTCGGGTCTGGCCGACTACGCGCTTCCGAGGGACGACGAATGCATTCGTTGGATTCGTTGGAATGTGCGCGAACTCGAACGTCGCCTCAACCTTTGACAGCCTAAGTACTTCCTCGTCCCGGGGGCCCACAACCTTTTGACCTGTATATACGAATCGTATATCGTGTATATATGAGTAAAGAGAGGGCGCTATGGCTGTAACCCTGACATCAATCCGGCTCGACACGGACTTGGCCGACGAGGCCGTGAGAGTGCTCAAGGCGAAATCCCGCACTGATGCGGTTCACATCGCGCTGCGCGAAATCGTTGGGCTGAAGCGCTTCAAAAAGTTAATGAAGAAGTATGAAGGCAAGGCCACGTTCGAAGGCCACGTTGATTGATCTTCTTTCTTGATGATCTGTGTTTTCGACACGTCCGTCCTCATTGACGATCTCCGAACGTTGCGTCATCGAGACAGGATCCAGTCCCTCATTGGTGTCATCCGGACATCTTCTGTAGTTTTGGCGGAGTTATGGCGAGGCGCGGCGAACCCTTCAGATCGTGAGTTTCTCAGGGCCTTGGCAAGAAGTCATCCGATCCTGACTCCGACGAAAAAAAACTGGCTGGAGTCTGGCGAGATACTGGCTAAGATCCGTGCCGATCACGGCTTCGAGCCGGCCAAACTCCGGGACCTGCATTTCGACGTTCTCATCGCGCTTACTGCCCGCTCTCACGGCGCCCGTCTCATCACTACCAATCGGGCAGACTTTGAGCTAATTAGTCGATACCGGCAGATCAAGCTTGAGGTTTGGTGAGTTAACAGGAACTAAGCGCATTTATTGATGCCCTCGGCACGGCGGGCGAGGACGCCCACCGGACTGCCGGCGGGACGCCGGCGCTACCTTTGCAGGCTGCTACGCGACGACTGCTACCTCTTCCGGTTGCGGATGGCTTCTCTAGCTTCTTTGTCTGCGGTGCGGCGGCGTTCGGTTTCGCGTTTGTCCCAGAGCTGCTTGCCTTTGGCTAGGGCTAGGTCGACCTTTACTTTGCCGTTTTTGAAGTACATGCGGACTGGGATTAGGGTCAGTCCCTTTTGCTGGGTCTTGCCGATCAGCTTCTTGATTTCTTCTTTGTGCATCAGCAGCTTGCGGGTGCGCAGGGGGGCGTGGTTGTGGATGTTGCCGTGCTCGTAGGGGCCGATGTGGGCGTTGAGGAGCCAGAGTTCGCCGTCCTTGACTAGGCCGTAGGAATCTTTGAGGTTGGCGAGGCCGCCGCGGACAGATTTGGCCTCGGTTCCAGTTAGGACAACCCCGCACTCAAATTTTTCCAGCAAGAAGTAGTTGTGGGAAGCGATCCTATTAACGGCGGCGTCTCGTTGGCCGGAGGCTGTCGGTTCGCGGCGCGGGGATTTCTCTGGGCTGGGCTTGGTTTCGTGAGTGGATTGGCGAGGCATGGGGGCTCGGAGCAGTTTCAATCTTACCAGCAGAAGGCTGGGCTTCGGGCTTCGGCTAGCGGGCTTCGGCTTACCGGGAAGGGTGGAGTCAGATGCTTCAGGTGCGGGAATTGTCAGGAGTGGTAGAAATTCCCCGAATCGCCGGTTGTGGTGCGAGGAGGCAAGAGGTCCTTCGACTGCGTTGGCCTTCGCTTCGCGAATGCCAACTCCGCTCAGGATGACAAACTGATTGGGCAAGAAGTTCGCCGAAGCCCGAGAGCCGAAGCCCGAAGCCCGGTGGGACTACGACTAAAGAGTGTAACTCCCGTGTGGGCAATCACATGGGTGGGCGGGAACGGCGATGCTATAATCGCAGCAAAACCGTTCTTTTTGTTTCGGATGTAGCCTTCACGTGAATCCCAGGTTCGCTGGCCAGAGGGCAGGGACCGCGTGTCCGGCAGACTTTTGTACATGAGGACTTTCGAATGAGACGTCTGATGCCCGCAGCGGTGGTGCTGCTGGTGGTGGTTGCCATTCTGCCCGCGATTGCCGATAAGGCCAAGACCAGCTATGAGAAGGGCCAGGACGCCGAGGCTCGCGAGAATTACGAAGCCGCTTACGAGTTCTACAAGCAGGCCTTCGACCTGAAGCCGAAGGATTTGCGCTACAAGGCTTCATTCCAGCGTATGCGTTTTAAGGCGGCGGCGACGGTGGTGCATCACGGAATTTTGCTGCGCGATCAGGGCAAGCTGCAGGAGGCGCTGGCCGAGTTTCAGAAGGCGGCGGTGATCGATCCCTCGCTGTTCAGTGCGCAGCAGGAGATGAAGCGCACCCAGCAGATGATCGACGAGGCCAACCATCCTCAGCCGCAGGCCGCTGGTCCGCCCAGCAGCCTGGAGAAGGAGATCAGGGAAGCGGCGGGTCCGGTGGAACTGGCGCCCATCTCGAACGTCCCCATCACGGTTAAGCTCACAGAAGATTCCAAAGTGATTTATCAGACCATCGGGCAGTTGGCCGGGATCAACGTGCTGTTCGATTACGACTACACTTCGCGGCGCATTAAGGTCGAACTGAATGGCGTGACGCTGGAAGAAGCGCTGGAGATTACGGCGCTGGAATCGAAAACTTTCTGGCGGCCGGTGACGAAAAATACTATTTTCGTGGCGCAGGATAATCCGGCGAAACGCAAGGAACTGGAACAGAGCGTTCTCAAAACTTTTTATCTTTCGAACTTATCGGCGCCCACCGAGTTGCAGGATGTGGTGAATGCGATCCGCGCCGTGCTCGATGTGCAGCGGGTGCAGCAGTTGCTGTCGCAGAATGCGCTGGTGGTGCGGGGCACGCCCGATCAGATTGCGCTGGCTGAGAAGCTGGTGGACGACCTGGATAAGGCGCGTCCGGAAGTGGTGGTTGACATTGCGGTCATGCAGATCAGCAGAGATAGAGGGCGCACCCTGGGGTTGCTGCCTCCCACCAGCGCCACCGTTACTTTGCAGAGCAACATCAACACCAGCACCACGACTACCAGCACGACCACGGGTACAACATCGCCCAGCTCGCCCACTGGGCTGGAGTTGAATACTCTGGGTAATTTGAACGCGACTGACTTTCAGGTGTCGATTGGTTCCGCCAACCTGTCGGCAGTGATGAACGACAACGACACCAAGATGTTGCAGAATCCGCAGGTGCGCGCGCTCGATAATCAGAAGGCGACGCTCAAGATTGGCGAACGCGTGCCGGTAGCTACAGGATCGTTCCAGCCCGGAATCGGCGGCGTGGGCATCAACCCGCTGGTCAACACGCAGTTTCAATATCTGGATGTGGGTGTGAACATCGATGTTACGCCGCACGTGCATGCCGACCGGGAAGTGACCCTGAAGATCACCATGGAGATCTCGTCGGTGGTCGGCCAGTCGAGCATCGGCGGCATCAGCCAGCCCATCATCGGGCAGAAAAAAATCGAGCATGAAATACGGTTGGCGGATGGAGAGTCGAGCCTGATTGGCGGAATCTTCGACGATTCGCAGACCAAGTCGTTGAGCGGAATTCCGGGATTAGCGCAGATACCCATCCTTCGATACCTTTTCGGTCAGGTCCAGACGGATAAGGAGCAGGACGAGACGGTGTTTGTCATCACTCCGCACATTATTCGGGGAGCAATGTATAGCGAGTTGAACCAGCGGCCAATCGACATTGGGACGGCGAGTTCGATTCAGTTGCGGCACATCAGCCATGTGGCAGCAGCGGTTCCGGTGGCGCAGACCCCGGCAACTTCGGCGCCTGCCACTGAGCCGCCTACGGCTCAAACTCCGAATAAGGCAGCAAACCCGGCGACGAGCTTCTTATTCGATCCGGGGCAGATTACGGCGGTGAAGGGCAATACGTTTGTGGTGAACCTGCTGGTTTCCGGGGCGCGGGATGTTTATTCCGTGCCGGTGCAGATGAATTACGATCCGGCGAAGCTGCAGTTGGTGAACGTTTCCAACGGCGGGTTCCTCTCGCAGGATGGGCAGGCCGTGGCCCTGGTACACCGCGAAGATGAAGCCACCGGAACCCTGCTGGTGACGGCCACACGGCCGCCGGGCTCGGGCGGAGTTTCCGGGCAGGGAGCGGTGATCACGCTTACATTTCAGGCGAAGGCCAGCGGACAGACTCCTCTGACCATCACCCGGGGTGGAGCGCTCGATCCTAATGAGCACGCCATCACGGTGAACGGGGCGCAGGCGTCGGTGACCGTGCAATAGCGCCGGCGCAATTCGCTCCCACCAGATTTTTTGACAGCAGGATTTTGAGATGAAGCTACAAAGATTCAAACCCGGGCAGGCAAGCCCCGAACGGGGCTTTACGCTCCTGGAGTTGATTATCGCCACCTCCATCCTGGTCATTCTTTCGACCATGGCTGTGCCGCTGGCGCGGCTGACCATTCAGCGCGAGAGAGAGCGCATGCTGCGAGAAGACCTGTGGGAGATGCGCGACGCCATCGACCGCTATAAAGACGCTGCTGACCGGAACATGTTCCAGACCAAGGTCGATAGCCAGAACTATCCCCCTGATCTCGAGACGCTGGTGAAAGGCGTAGATGTGCAGGGCAAGAAATTGCGATTCCTGCGCAAGATTCCGATCGATCCCATGACGGGCACCACGGAATGGGGCATGCGTTCGATGCAGGACGATCCGGATTCGGATTCCTGGGGCGGGCAAAGCGTGTTCGACGTTTACACCAAGTCGGAAGGCACGGGGCTGGATGGCACGAAGTATAAGGACTGGTAAATGGTAAGCAGGCTAAAGGCGCGAGGGAACGCGGGTTTCACGCTGCTCGAAATGATGATTGTGATGATCATCATGGGGATCCTGTTGTCGATAGCGCTTCCCATTTATACGCAGTCGGTGGTGAGAGCGCGCGAGGCCGTGCTGCGCAACGACTTGTTCGAACTGCGCAAACTGATCTCGCAGTACACTCTTGACAAGCAAAAAGCGCCGCAGTCACTGGATGACCTGGTGTCGGCCGGCTACCTGAAAGAAATTCCCAAGGATCCCATGACGCATGAAGCGAACTGGGAGCCGAAGATGGAAGAGAGCGTTATTTCATCGCCAGACCAGCAAGACCCCGGCATCGACGATGTGCATTCGGCCTCGAATGCGATTGGAAGCGATGGCACCGCGTATAGCACGTGGTAGCGGTCGTGGCCCGTAAGCCTGCGTTGGCCTCCGCGCTTTGCTTGCAGCTTGAAAGCGCCCTCAGTTCTAGTAATCCTTTCTTAGATTTTTTCTTTCAGTCCGCGTCGCTAGTAGGTTCACACTATGGACACTTCCCGCCATGGCGGATAAAAACTTGGCACTCGTTAATGTGTGGGTTTCAACGAGTTCAGCAAAAAGCTCAACAAAAAGCCAAGCCTGACCGCCTGAGTCAACTGGGGGTTTAGTGATCTCAAAGAGAATGGCAGTAGTGTGCGCAGTGCTTGCGATGGCGGTTTGCTCGGTCCCAGTTCCCGCCCAGGACGGAGCGAGTGGGTTCTTCACGAACTGGGAAGACCGGGTGCGCAACACGTTAGCGGAACAGCCATCGTGGCCCATTCCACTGGTGACTGCATCGTCGGGATTGTTGCAGGTCGCCCGCACCGACATCGTTCGCCAGATCGCGCCCGCCGGTACCGACACGTGGACCTACGACAACAGCAAGGGAATTAATATAGTGCCCTGGTACAGGGTGGAATTCGACGCTTTGGTTCCTCCCTATATCCAGCACAACTCCAAGGCGGAAGATGGCTTTGGCGATTTCTCCATGCTGCTGAAGTACCGCATGGCGGCCGGGAACGAAGCCCATGGCGATTATTCGGTGAGCTTTGCAGTCACGGGTACGCTGCCGACCGGCAGCTACAAGAACGGTAGTCTCGCTCCAACCATTTCGCCTACCCTGTGCGCCGGCAAAGGTTTTGGGCGATTCGACGTGCAAGCGACAGTAGGCCTAACCCTGCCGGAGGGCGACACCGCGAAGCTGGGCCGGCCGGTGCTGTGGAACGCGGTGGCGCAATACCGCATCGGCAAGTTCCTTTGGCCGGAGATCGAAAACAACGCGACCTTCTACCACGGCGGCGCGAATGATGGTCGCGTGCAGAACTTTGTTACTCCGGCATTGCTGCTCAGTAAATTCAAATTGGAGGGCGATCCGCGCAATCGCCTCGCCCTGGTATTTGGCGGCGGGATGCAGATCGCGACTACTCAATTCCATACTTATAATCATGGGCTAGTGCTCACCACACGAATGCTGTTCTGAACGCGCGAAGCATTGCTGGCGAAAATATCCACAGCCCACTGTGACATCTGACCTTGCGCTCTCTCCCAATTCGTCTCATCATTGCCCAGCCAGAGGGGATGCGCCCGTTTTTGAGAACTCCGAACAAATCAGAGCGGAACTCTTTGGCGCTCAAGATTTTGCCCGTAAGTGATTGAGCGCCATAGATTAAATCCCATTTTCACCCTAACCCCATGATTCCAATATACCGAGGGGGGAGGGGGTATCGAGAAAGGAAATAAAGGTAGGCAAGAATCTTCATCCTCGCAAGGCCGCTCAATCGCAGTGCCCCAAGACTTTATTCCGCGCCGATTCCCAAATTAGTGGCAGCGGTGCAGTTCGATTGTCATCCTGAACAAGCGTTCTTTGCGCAGTGAAGGATCTGGGCGAGCCGCGCGACGGGTCGCGTTTTTCGCGACCCATCAATCGCGCGTTTGGCCCGCGTCCTTATCAAACTGCACCGCTACCCAATTGGTTCCCGGCGGGATGTTCTTGATACCATCTATTTATGCCCGTCGAAACTGAGATTCAGGCCCACACCTCGATTCGCGCGCCGCGCGGCAACTCCATTACCTGCAAAAGCTGGCAGCAGGAAGCCGCCATGCGCATGCTCATGAACAATCTCGACGAAGAAGTCGCCGAGCGTCCGCAGGATCTTGTCGTCTATGGCGGAACCGGTCGCGCCGCGCGCAGTTGGGAGGCTTACCACGCCATCGTCGCGACGCTGAAGAAGCTCGAGAACGACGAGACTCTGCTGGTGCAGTCGGGCAAGCCGGTGGGCGTGTTCAAGACGCACGATCATGCGCCGCGTGTGCTGATTGCCAATTCGAATCTCGTAGGCCATTGGTCGAATTGGGAGAAATTCAACGAACTGGAGCGCGCCGGGCTGATGATGTATGGCCAGATGACGGCGGGCTCGTGGATCTACATCGGCTCGCAGGGGATTGTTCAAGGAACGTTTGAAACGTTCTCGGCAGCGGGGAAAAAACATTTTGGTGGAGACCTGGCGGGCAAGCTGATCGTTTCGGGCGGCATGGGCGGCATGGGCGGAGCGCAGCCCCTGGCCGCAACCATGACGGGCGCGGCGTTTCTGGGCATTGACGTTGATCCGGAGCGCATCAAGAAGCGGCTGAAGACCGGCTATTGCGACTTCATGGTCACCACGCTCGACGAAGCGCTGCGCATTTTGAAAAATGCGGTGCGCAAGAAAGAAAATGTTTCGGTGGGGCTGGTAGGGAATTGCGCGGACATTATTCCGCAGCTGGCCGAGCGCGGCGTCGTGCCGGATATTTTGACCGATCAGACTTCGGCGCACGATCCGCTGAATGGGTATGTGCCGAACGGCATGACGCTGGCAGAAGCCCTTGAGTTACGAAAAAACGATCCTAAGGCGTATCAGGAAAAATCGCTCGATGCCATCGCGCAGCATGTGGAAGGCATGTTGCGCTTGCAGAAGATGGGATCGGTGACGTTCGACTACGGCAACAACATCCGCACGTTCGCGTTTCAGCGCGGCGTGAAGAACGCTTATGACTTTCCTGGGTTCGTGCCGGCGTATATTCGTCCGCTATTTTGCGAGGGACGTGGGCCGTTTCGCTGGGTCGCGCTGTCGGGTGAGGCTTCGGATATTCATGTGACCGACGATTTAGTTCTGGAATTATTTCCCGACAACCGCATTCTGCGCCGCTGGATTGGTCTGGCCCGCAAGCGCATTAAGTTTCAGGGACTGCCGGCGCGCATCTGCTGGCTGGGCTACGGCGAGCGCGCGCAGTTCGGCCTGGCGATGAACGATCTGGTGAAGAAAGGAAAGATCAAAGCGCCGATCGTGATTGGACGCGATCATCTCGATTGCGGCTCGGTGGCATCCCCATTTCGTGAGACCGAGAGCATGAAGGATGGCTCGGACGCAGTCGCAGACTGGCCGCTGCTCAATGCGCTCTTGAATACGGCCGCGGGAGCGTCGTGGGTGTCGATTCACAACGGCGGCGGCGTGGGCATCGGGTACTCGTTGCACGCCGGGCAAGTCACGGTGGCTGATGGCACAGACGCGATGGCCAAGCGCATCGAGCGCGTGCTGACGACGGACCCGGGCATGGGCGTGATCCGGCATGTGGACGCGGGTTACGACCAGGCGAGGGAGTTTGCGAAGAAGAGCGGAGTGAAGGTGCCGATGGAGATCAGGTGAAGCTGCGCACAATACGTTCTCAGGTACTATGGCCGCTACATGACTGTGAATGAAAAGGCGGCCAATAAGCACCTGGACGCTACGATGAAGGCTACAAAAGGGAAAAGTGGCAGGTTACCTCAACAGGAGGCGAAGGATCACAGAATTCTTTCGAAGTTGCTCACGGACAACCCCGAAGTAGCGCGATTGGCAAAAGACGGGTACGAGATTTTTGCCGAAAGAACCGCGGAAAGAATTCTCGCTGAGCGCAAAGACAGCGTATTCCTGAATTTCTGCCCTTGCTGCCACGAACTGGCAAGAACTCCAAAGGCCCGACAATGCCGGTTTTGCGGCTTTGATTGGCATCCTATAAACTAGGCCACCGCGTGACTAGAACCGGAAAGTCCCAATCGCCGAAGCCCATGCTGCTGGCTAACATCAGCCAACTGCTCACGATGTCCTCGCCGGGCGAAATCGGTCCGCGCCGCGGCCCAAGCCTCAAAGCACTCGGCATCGGAGACGGCGCTGTCTTATGCCTCGGCGGGAAGATTGTTTCCGTCGGCACGACCAAAGAAGCCCTGCGCGATCCCTGGCTGAAGAAGAATCGCAAGAAAGTTACCGAGATCGACTGCGCCGGCCAGGTCGTCCTTCCCGGCTTCGTCGATTCCCACACGCACCCTGTTTTCGTTAGCCCGCGGCTGGTGGATTTCGAGAAGCGCATCGAGGGCGCTTCCTATGAAGAGATCGCCGCCGCAGGTGGCGGCATCCGGTCGAACCTGGAGGGCGTGCGTAAGGCAGGGAAGCGGGTTTTGGTCGAGAAAGTTCTGGCGGTACTCCACGACATGGCGGCGCACGGCACTACAACCGTTGAAGCCAAGTCGGGCTATGGGTTGACGGTTGATTCAGAACTGAAGTCGCTGGAGGCGATTCGCGAGGCTGCCTCACGCTGGCCCGGGACGGTCGTCGCGACCCTGCTCGGCGCGCACGTCGTCCCAAAAGAATTTCTGGGTTGCTCACAAAAATATGTTGAGGCCGTCTGTAAGGAGATGATCCCGCAGGCCGCGAAGCGGAAGCTCGCCCAATTCGTGGATGTTTTCTGCGATCAGGGTGCGTTTACGGCAGCCGAGACTGAACAGATTTTTGAAGCGGCCACGGAGCATGGGCTCAGCGTGCGGGCGCACATGGGCCAGCTTTCTGAGACAGTGCTGCGGCCGTTATTGCGCTTCAATCCGGCGTCGTTTGATCACATGGATCATGTGAACGACGACGATATCGCCGAGTTGGCTCGGCATGACACGGTGGCCACGCTGGTGCCGGGGGCGAATTATTTTCTGGGGCTGAAGGAATATCCGCAGGCGCGCAGGCTGATTGACGCCGGCGTGCCGGTGGCGCTGGCGACGGACTACAACCCCGGCACATCGCCGACGCTGAGCATGCCGATGGCGATGTCGCTGGCCTGCACGCACATGAAGATGTCGCCGGCGGAGGCGATTGCGGCGGCCACTATTAATGGGGCGTGGGCGTTGCGCGTGGCGGACCGGAAGGGCACGATCGAACCGGGGAAAGATGCTGATTTGGCAGTATTTGCGGTCGAAGACTACCGCGAAATCCCTTACTGGTTCGGGGCGAACCGGTGCGCGATGACGCTTATGAACGGCGCGGTCGTGTATTCGCAGTGAACTTTTGCTGCCGAGCTTCCGTATAGAGTTGAAGATTGAGGAGTGCGTCCAGTTGGCGATGCACCTGAAACTGCCTTTCTTATTCGCAAAACGGCGGAAAACGGCACTGAGACTGAGTCTGTTACGAAATGAATTTCAAGCGAAATCTCCCGAGGAAACTTATGAAGCGAATTCTTGCAGTACTCACGTTTGCGTTGGCGGCATTTTCCGTGGCGGCGGCGCAGCGGTTGCCCGAAGCGGCCGTTCCAGAGAACTACAAACTCACCTTCACGCCCGACCTGGAGAAAGCGACGTTCGCGGGCGATGAAACCATTTCCATCCGCGTGCTGAAGCCGACTTCGGAAATCACACTCAATGCGGTGGATATCGATTTCCACGAAGTCACGATCACGAGCGGTGGACATACGCAGCAGGCCAAAGTCACTCTCGAAAAAGAGAAGGAGATGATCGTGCTGGCGGTGGAAAAGCCGCTGGCCGCGGGGCCGGCGACAGTCCACATCACTTACAGCGGCATTCTCAACAACGAGATGCGCGGCTTGTACCTGGGCAAGGACGACCAGGGCCGCAAGTACGCTGCTACGCAATTCGAAGCTACCGATGCGCGCCGCGCCTTCCCGTCATTCGACGAGCCCGACTATAAGGCAACATTTGACATCACTGCCGTCGCCGATAAGGGGCAGGTTGCGATCTCGAACTCCAAGGTGAGTTCCGATACGCCCGGCCCCGGCGATAAGCACACGGTGCGCTTCGCCACCACGCCCAAGATGTCTTCTTATCTGGCGGCGCTGGTGGTGGGCAACTTTGAATATATCGAGGGCGAAGCCGATGGCATTCCGATCCGTGTCTGGGCTACGCCTGGCAAGAAAGAGATGGGTACGTTCGCTTTAGAAACGGCCGATCATGTGCTCAGCTACTACGATAAATATTTCAATATCAAGTATCCCTACGGGAAACTTGATCTGGTTGGCCTGCCGGATTTTTCCGCGGGCGCGATGGAAAACACGGGCTGCATTACGTTCCGCGAAGTCATTTTGCTGATCGACGAAAAGCAGGGATCGGTCGATTTGAAGAAGACCATCGCTTCGGTAATCGCGCATGAGATGGCGCACCAGTGGTTCGGCGATTTGGTCACCATGAAATGGTGGGACGACATTTGGTTGAACGAAGGTTTCGCTACCTGGATGTCGAGCAAGCCGATCGAAGCCTGGAAGCCGGAATGGAATTTTAATCTCGACGACGTGAGCAACACGGGTGGAGCGATGAACACGGATTCGCTGGCCAACACCCGGCCGATCCACCAGGCTGCGGATACCCCAGCGCAGATTCAGGAGTTGTTCGACGGAATCGCCTACGGCAAGGCGGCGTCGGTGCTGCGCATGTTGGAGGCATATTTGGGTGAGGATACCTTCCGCGCGGGCGTCAACGCATATATTCAGAAACATCAATATGCGAACGCGACCGCCGACGACTTCTGGGAAGCGCAGGCCAAGACTTCGAAGAAGCCGGTGGACAAGATCATGCCTACGTTTGTGAAACAGGCCGGCGTTCCGATCATCGACACCAAGTTTCAGTGCTCAGGCGCTTCGACGATAGTCACGCTGGATCAACGCCGCTATTACTATGATCGCGAGAAATTCCAGGCGGCAAATGATCAGCTCTGGGAAGTTCCGCTGTGCCTGAAGTCTTCGACCGGAGCGCAGAAGTGCGAACTGCTCTCCAAGAAACAGGGAACGCTTACGCTGCCGGGTTGCTCGACGTGGGTTCTGGCGAATGCCGGGGCCACCGGCTACTACCGTGTAGGCTATCAACCGGATGCAGTGCGAGCCCTGGCGGGCGCTGCCGAGACGAAGCTCACCCCCGCCGAACGCATTGCGTTGCAGACCGATATCTGGGCCTCGGTGCGAGTGGGGCGCGAGCCGGTGGGCGACTACCTTGCCTTCGCGGAAGGACTCGCAAGCGACCGCAATCGAGCCGTTCTCGAAGATGTTCTGGGGCGTCTCGACTTTATCCGCAGATACCTGGTGACCAATAGCGATCGAGATTCCTACCAGGCGTGGCTGCGGCAGTATCTTACGCCGATCCTCAACGATGTGGGCTGGGAGCCGAAGGCGGGCGAAAGCGACGAGCGGGAGGCGTTGCGGGCTCGTCTGTTCAACACACTCGGCTATGACGCTCGCGATCCCGAGGTTCTGACGCGGGCGCGCAAACTTGCGGACCAGGTTCTGCAAAATCCGGCTTCGGTGAACCGCGAGATGGCATTCGGCGCACTCTCGCTGGCCGCGTTGAATGGCGACGAGGCGTTCTATGACCGGATCATGGCCGCTCTGAAAAGTCCCAAGTCTCCGGAAGAGTACTACATGTACTTGTTCGCGCTGCCGCAGTTTACTGATCCGAAGCTTCAGGAACGGACTCTGGATTACGCCATCTCGCCGGCCGTCCGCTCGCAGGACACACTGGGTTTGATCGCCAACGTGATGAGCACACCGGAGGGACAACAACCGGCCTGGAAGTTTATCCTTTCCCATTGGGACGCCGTGCAGAAAGCGGGCGGACCCTTTGCCAGCGCCGAAGTGGTGGGCGCGACCGGTTCGTTTTGCGATGCTCACATGCGCGACGAAGTGGTTGACTTTTTCGCCGCGCACAAGATCGAAGCGGCGGAGCGAACCTACCGAAAATCGATCGAACGCATCAACAACTGTGTCGACCTGAAGTCACAGCAGGAACCGCATCTGGCGTCGTGGCTGGGACAGCACGGCTCTTCGGTTGGCGGACAATGACAATAACCACGAGAAACTCCACCCCGTGCGTAACGCGTACCGGACCAGCTTTGCTGGCCGGCGCGCGGCGTGTATGAGCATGTCCGCAAACTGAGACACGATTTCCGCGAGGGGCACTGATCTAATTCCACGAATCAGATCAGTACTCCTCGATGGCCGACGTTGAGCGAAGTTGTGGCCGTTGTTATAATCAGTTGGTCCGCACGCGCGTTCGGCAGAGAGTGGTTTCATTCGATCCGGAATCCCGCAACAATCGGCGTGAAGCGAACGATCCTTGCCGCCCAGGGCAGGCGGCGGGTTTTCGAAACGTGGCCAGGTAGCTCAGGTGGTAGAGCGCAGCCCTGAAAAGGCTGGCGTCGGCGGTTCAACTCCGTCCCTGGCCACCATCTTAAACCATTGAAGAAGCAATGGCTTGCAAGTAGCTGCTCGATTCTATCGAGCACGACCAAGGGCGAAATCACCCGGTTTTCGTCACCCGTTCTCAATTGATCGCCCCCGAAACTGGCCTTTGCAGGATGGCCTCCAGCATTTGGCCCTGCGCTGCCAGCTTCGTTGAATGCTTGCTGTGGGCGTAGAACTTCAACGTCGTTTGAACGTCCGCTTGCCGCAACAGATCCTGTACGGTCTTCGGGTCCGTCCCGCTATCCACCAGAAACGAGGCGAGCGAATGCCTCAGGTTGTGGAAGCCGAACCGTACCTTCTGACCGCTCAGTAGTTCCGGAACCCCAGCCTTTACCGCTGCCGGACGCAAGTGATCCTCCACCAGCATGTTGGGAACACGCGGTTGCTTGCCATCCAGTCGCTCGCTGGCAAATACCCAATCGTCAGGTTTGGAGTACAACGTGTTGCTTTTCCATTCCCGCAGAAAGGTGGCCAGAAGCGCATGGAGCGGAACCGGAGCCTTGGATGCCTTGCTCTTAGGACGTCCAATTTCTCCGCGGGTCCATGCCCGGCGGACATAGATTTTTTGCTTCTCCCAATCAATGTCCCCCCACTGCAACCCGAGACACTCCGAGATTCGCAATCCAGTCGCCGCAATCAAGAGCGTAAGTGTGCGCTCCAGTTGAGGCATAAGTTGCAATATCTCAAAGGTGTTTTCCGCCGTAATGACAATCGCCTCGTAGTCGCTGCTGGACGACTGGCGCACGAACCTGAGCGGATTGGCTTCCTGGGTTCGAGGAATCAGCCCATACCTTTGCCCGTGTTTGTACACCAGGAACATCTGACGGCGATACTTGTCCAAGGTGGGATTCTGCAGCTGTTCCTCATCCATAAGAGAGTCCAGCCAAGTTTCGATTTCCAACGGTTGAATGCGCAGCGCGTCCTTCTTGCCAAACCTCGGCACGAGCCTCTTGGTCACGATGCGTTTGTAGTCTTCAACGGTGGTGTGCGCCTTTGTCTGTTGCTTCCGTGCCGGATTGAGCACCTCATGATCGAGGTAATGGCAGCACAGATCAGCAAAGGTCACTCTGCCCTTGAAGTCTGGTTTATTGACATTGAGGTTCTGACGTTCCACTTCGGCCCAAGCTGTCGCTTCCGTCGGGAAAGTGCGACAACAGCCCAATCGTCTTCGTGTGCTCAACCCGATTGCCATCCGATGGACGGGTTACGTTGTAGCGCAGAACCCAGGTTTCTCCAGCTTTACGTTCTTCCACTCTCAACCATCCTCTCTGGTTCCTCGACATTACTTCTCCTGTCCAGGTCCAGAGGGACTGCCTGCCGAGATCGTAGCAGACTTCGCAAGAGATTGGTTTGTGATTACGGCGTGAGCTAACTCGCTTAAGCGAAACCGCCAGGTGTGCCTTTTGCCCCCTTGCGAACCCAGCCTGTGAAATCAATAGGAGTCACAATGCTCTCGAAGATTCGAATCGCTATTCGGCAAACTGCAGGCTCGCGGCACGGTTCTGAAGGCAGTTCCAAGCGCCCGGCCTGATTTGCCCGAAATCTGAAATGCCCGTATGTTCTCGCCTGCGGAAATCAAACTCAAGCGCGATTCCAACGCGATCGCAGAAGAGGAGCATATGAAATTGTCAGATTGGAGAAACACCGGCCTTCGCCTCGCTCTCGTCTATGTCCTGGCGATTTGTTCATTCCAGTTGTCTCCGTTGGTGTCTCACGCCCAGAACCTGGGGACTCAGCCCGCCACAGGGCAGGCTGTTCAGGGTCAAACTGCGGCCCAACCCGAAGGAACAGTTCTCAACCTCGTGAACTGGGTCGGCAATGTGATCTCTCCTGTCGGAGCCGCTCTGGCGGTGGTCATGGCAGTCGTCTCTTATTCCCAAGGACGCGGTGTCGCGCGATGGGCGGTAACAGCGGCCGGATTGCTGGTGATCTCCGGCCTCACTCGCCTGATCGAGTTCTGGATTCAGAACGGTACGGCGGGCGTGCAGTAGGAACGCTCACTGCGGAGTGCTCAGGTAATGACGCTGCCCCAAATCATCGTCGATCTGTTGACACTGCTCTTCGACATGGCAGTTCCGGCCGCCATCTGCACGATGGTGCTGGCTGGAAACACAACGAAACCATCGACAAGGTGGTCAGCGAATTCCACGTAAGGCTGCTCGTGGAGAGGCGGTCGGAGCAGAACCCCGGCGGCCTGCTGGTTGGAGAGTATTGGGAACGCGCGATCGAAGGTGAAAAACGCGATTGGGTGCTGCAGCAAGCCGGCCTCAACAGTCCGCAATGAGGCGGACGGAAGGAGTTGGAAACATGGAAACCAAAACACCAGACAGCTCTGCGGTGCCAGCGAGCACAAGCGTCGGTGGTGCAAATACACGCCGCAGACACCGTAATGGCAGTGACCCGAATCTTCGTTACTTTCTCCCCAAATCAGGGTCTTCTCCGGCCAAGCCGGAGTTGGGCCAGGAGATCGCCTGCGAGGGTGAAGCGTTAATCGAAGCGTTCAAGAACGGCCAGCCGTTCTATACGTTGACGGCATGGAAAGCCGTTCCGGAGGTAAATGGCGGCGGTAGTCCTGTGATCGTGAAACAGGCTGTCGTCCAGAAGCCGACTCAAAGTTAGTTCGAAAAGATCAGCACGAAGAGTTCTCAGATGACCAAACGATGATGTTGGTCCTTTGAGCGCCCTGCGGCTTTATGCGGGGAAATGTGCTGACCGGGGCTTTTTTCACTTGAAGGCCGGGCCCAGCGGAACCCTAAATGGGGGTCAGGCAAGAGCGAGAAAGCTTGCGGTCACGCAAACTCCTTAACTCTTTCCGGCCTCCCGGAACAAACAGTTAAGGAGAATAAAAAAATGACGAAGAATACCAAGACGAAGAACTACAGAATCCCGGCCGATCAGCTCCAGAACCTTGAGATCGACCGCAACGGACGGGTCACACCGCGGTTGCACGATCTTGATCCACTCCAGAACACGCTGCTGAGCGTGCTCTATCCCGGAATCAAGGTGGCGAGCGTGAACGTGCCGGCTGAGCCTCTCGACGATTACGAAGAATCACAGGTCGAGAACGCCCTCGCCCGGCTCGTCTGGCACGGGGTTCACTACAAACTAGTCGGGGCAAGCGGCTCGGCAAAGAAGGGCAAGTTCTACTTTGTCGACCAGGGGCACAGCCGGGCCATCGCCGAGCGGTTTCAGCACTGGCCGCAGGCGGCGATTGTCTATTTCGGGATCCTCGTCTCACCTTGCAAGGTGATGATGGAGGAACCCGAGGCGCGTGTGCTCGTCGTCCCCGATCGGAAGCTGGGAACCAATGACTGCCGTGGCTGGATCAGGCGATCGGTGTTCCAGCGTCTCAAAGAAAAGCACGATCGCGAAATCCTCTCGGTCCAGATTGAACGCCTTCGCCGCGAGCGGCTTGGAAAGGCAAGCGGCGCAGACCTGGACCGGCATCAACAATCAGCTCTTCTCGAAGACGCGAAACGGGAAATTGTCCGGAAACGTCTTGCGGAAGGGCGCTTCTATCAATTCCGCATGGCCTTCGCCGATACCCAGGCGAAAGGCGCATTCAAAATCATGGAGGATGATGTTGCCGACGCGCTGGAAGCGGATTTTGTTCTGCCGGAAAGCGCGGTCAAACCAGGGCTGAAGATACCGGCGGTAATGTATTCGATCTTCGGGCCGGGCAGAAGATTTCGCGGCGACGTGGTGGTCGGAATCCGCGAAGTCTCCCGCCAGCTCGAGTTTGAGTCCAGTTACACGCTCGTAGAACATGCACCTGAGGACTCAATTCAGTTGGAGATATTACCACAGGCCATGAAGCAGGTGGCCAAGCTGAGTGAGGCGGTAGGCGAGGGCCGCTACGAGGATCTTCTCGAAGTCCTCGGGCACCATCCGGATAGGTCTTTGCCGGATGGACTTGAGCAGAACATCAGCGAAGAATTCCGGGTCGTTGAAGGACTGCTCTTGGCCGATGCCAGCGGCGAAATCGTCCGTCATCCTTACGTCAACAATCAACTCAACAAACTGCTTGCGCGCTGGGCGTTCAAGGCGGCGACCGGAGGAGGTTTTCGTCTTCCGGCATTTGCTTTGATGGACGATGGTTATCTCTTCCTTAAAGATGGCGAAGTGTTTTGCGGATCCGATTGGATTGCCGAGCACAAGGCCATCGTCGCACTGGCCTCGAAACACGGCTTGTGTGTCCGCTACCCCATACGCATGGTTGACGATCTTCTCCCCTTCGTAAACCTCTCCGACGAGGAGATCATTCGCGCAGCTCGATAAGGATCTTTGCCGCCAGGAGTGCGCTCTGATCGAGACGGAGCTTCGTGACTTGGTCACGCAGCAACTGCGATTCGAGGGCACCTATGTTCTCCATTCCGAGACGGCAAAGAAGAACGGCGGTGACTTTGATTTCGACTGGAAAGTGCTGGGAATAAACTCCACAGCTTCATCGACAATGGCAGCCGGTATTGCGCGTTCGGCTGCGATGTCTGTTTCAGCGCAAGACTCGCTTGAAGGTTGTGCTTGGGCCTGCTCGGGTTTGTCGTCGTCGAGGAGGACCTTTCCATCCCTGTACTTGAACAAGAATGTATGTTTCTGTCCTCCTCCCTTGAGTGGATCAACCAGGAAAGTTCGGCCGGAAGAGTCGGTACGAACTAGTCCCTCGTAAAGCCGCGGAACGTGCACGCGAACCGGCTTGCCTCCCGTGCGCTCCGCCAGCTTCAGGATCAGTTCCTGAGGAAAGGAAAGAAAGAGAATTGAGCCGCTTGAGCGTTCACCGTTGCACACCACGCGGTTCAGCGCCTGCAGCCAGCCCATACGGTTCTCTGCCTTGTTCTGCGCCCAGATGCGGATGTAGGCCAAGACGGCCTTCATCTCATCTGCATCGCTCATCCTTATATATAGCCTCTGCGCTATCGCTGCATTGTCTCAACAGTCCAGCCCTCCCAGCCCAAATGCCGTCGTCCACGTTGCGACCGCCCTAAACCACCTGACGGTTCTGGAATTCCACGAGCCGGTCACGATGGCTGCGGCTGGCAGTTCGGACTTTCAGATCGAGCGAGAGGCGAACAAAGTTTTCGTCAAGCCCGCGAAATCGGGGGCAGCGACGGATCTGTTCGTTTGGACGGCTTCCCGGCGCTTTGCTTATGAGCTTGAAATCACCCAAGAAGTAAAGAACATGAATTTTGCGATTGATAATGCTCCACCGGCTCCCGATGTGGAAAAACACGGTGATGAGGCGATGGGATTTCCTCACGACAAAACGACTCATCATTTTCGCCTTTACTCCGACGGAGGAGCGATTGAAGTAACCGTTAACGAGAGCGAGGATTCCCAAACCCTTCAGGCGATCCGGTCCCATCTGACGCACATTGCCACAATGTTCTCCAACGGGGAATTCTCCATTCCTATGTTCGTCCATGACCATGTGCCGCCCGGCGTTCCGGTGATGAAAGACAAACACGCGGAGATTTCGTATAGCTTCGAAGAGTTGTCCGCCGGCGGCAGAGTGCGTATTAAGACCCCGAATCCCGACGCGCTTAAAGCAATTCATCAGTTTCTTCGATTCCAGATCGAAGAGCACCAGACTGGGGACGCAGAGACGATCCACAAATGATGAGGAGACCCATCCGTCGCTTAGGGTGATGGATCGTCGGTTTTATCCTTGGTCGGCGATCCGTCAGAATCTTTGTATCGCGTCGTGATTTCGCCGCCCTAATGACATTCACCGAAGGCATGTGACAGAAGTGCTACATTGAACGCAATGCGTTCTGAGATAGAAGAAGCCGTGCAGCTCTTGCAGCGGGGTGACGACGCCGCTCTGGAGCAGGCTCTGGCTCTACTCCAAAATACCGTGTTCTCCTTTAGCATGCGGGTCTGCGGCCAGCGCGAGGACGCGGAAGATACCATGCAAGAGGTACTGCTCAAGTCGGTTCCGCACCTGCCCAAATTCGACAGCCCCAAAGCGCTCGTGGTGTGGCTCTATAAAGTGGCAAAGAATCGCTGCCTGATGAGTCGGCGCCGAAGCAAGTTCGCTCCGAAGCAGGATCTTTCCCTGGAAGAACTCATGCCCGATCGGAAAGAACTTGAGCAGATGGGGAGTGACGGCAGCATCAACCCGGAGGCGTTCGCCATCCGGAGTGAAGAAGCTGGTCGTTTGCGCGACGCTATTCAGCAGCTGCCGCCACAATACCGTATTGTTTTGGTGCTGCGCGATATGGAAGGGCTAACCGACGAAGAAGTGGCCGAGATCACAGGGCTACGTTCTGGAACAGTGCGAGTTCGGCTACACCGTGCGAGGCTATTCGTCCGGAAAGAATTGATGAAAGCGTTGAAACCACGCTCCGGGAGAGCGGCCGTCGCTTCGCGAGCGTCTTCCCAAGAACAGCTGGGCAACCAACAGCCCAGACCTGCTAGCTGCAAGGCCATGTTTGCTGAGCTCTCGAACTATCTCGACGAGCAGTTGGACGATTCGCTTTGTGAGGAATTGGAGCGACACCTGAAAGGATGCGAACCGTGCGAGGCGTTCCTCTCTAGTCTCAAAGTAACCGTCGAACAGTGCCGAAGATCACCCGCAGAGCGCCCTGCCCGCGAGAAGGCAGTCGAACTGCGCAGGAAGGTGCTTGCTGATTACGAGCGCCTGGTCGCGAACAACATCCGACAGTAGTCATGGTTACGAGCCTGGCCGACTCAAGCCAGCTTTGCTCTGGAGAAGGTTCACGATCTCTTTTTCAAGGACTGAGATGTCGGTTGCGCCAATATGTTTGGCACTGATCCGGCCATCCCGCGCGATCAGGAACGCGATCGGCAATCCGAGGACCCCTCCATAAAGTTCACCCGTCTGTGCATTCCCCATCACAACCGGGTAGTTCATCTTGAAGCGCTGGTAGAACTCGCGTACAGGTTCCGGTCCGTCATCCATAGAAACGCCGATGATCTGTAGGCCCCTGTCACTGTACTTGTTTTGTAGTTCGACGAACTGCGGGATATCCTCCCGGCAGGGATCGCACCAGGTGGCCCAGAAGTCCAAAAGGACGACCTTGCCCCGATAGGATAAGAGATCGAGTTTTTGTCCCGCTAAGTCGGGAAGTGAGAAATCGGGGGCCAGGGATTCTTTGCCGATGCTCGTGCCCCTCGTGTCGGCGGGCCCGCCATGATGACGGGCCATGAAATAGAGTCCCGCCACCACTGCGATCAGTGCCAAGCCGCGGAGAAATCCTTTCTTCAACATGCCGACCTCGGCCAGGAAGCGTTCAGCTCCCTAGTCTCCCTTGGCAACTGGATAGCCTTTCTCGACCCAATCCGCCCCGAAGTTGTTTGAGATATAGAGAACTTTCGCGTTGGTGAAGCCCATTGCGCGCAGGGCGTCGTCGGCAGGCTTGACGTTCGGGCAGTGGCTCCACGGACAACACCCGCAATAAAGAACGATGAACTTGTTTCGCGGCAAGGATTCCACTCGCTTCCGCAAGGACTGCAAGCCAGTCTCACTGGAGGCCGGACCAATATATTCCGAGCCAGGAATGTGCGCCTGCGTGTAGAGGACGTGGGAACCCACTTGAATCATTAGCGGCTTCTCGCTCTTGGCAGACTGAAGAATCTTGACCAGTTCGTCGGGGTTGACCAGGCGTGACGCCGGGATAAGGCTCGCCTGATAAGCGAGAGCCCCAGATGTTAGTGCAATGGCGACGGTCCCAAAGATAAAGACCAAGGAGTATCAGGCGAGATTTGATAGGAAGACTCATTGGAGTTCTCTCCGCATTATCAATTCCTGATCATACAGTCCGCAAGGAGGGGGCAGCTGAGCGCGTCATCTCCTGTCGAAAGTTTTCCTGTAACAAAATCCGCCCGCTTGCATTTATTCCTGTGCTTCATCGATAGAAACAGCAGGAGGCAATCATGATCACAGCCAAAGTCGAACTGACTCAACCACTTAGGCAGCAGCGCCAATTTGTGGCCCAGACCGGAAGCGGCCATCACCTGCTGTTGGACGATGCAGCCGGAGGTACCGGCCCAAAGCCGATTGAACTGGTTGCCGCAGGATTGGCCGGGTGCACGGCCTTCGACGTCGTCACCATCCTTCGCCAGAAGTATCACCAAAAAGTCACCGGTTACGAGGTACGGGTCGAAGCCGATCAAGCGGAACGCCCGCCCCAGGTGTTCACAGTAGTACGAATCCACCATGTGGTAACGGGTGTTGAACTTGACGTGGCGGCGCTGGAGGAGGCCATCCGCCTTTCCGAGGAAAAGTACTGCTCGGTGGGGGCCATGGTACAGAAGACCGCGAGTTTTCACACAACTTACGAAATCGTTGAAGAAAAGACAGAGTGGGTCAAGCCGACTCAGGCCGCGGGAGTGCAAGGTTGAAAGGCTTTTTCAATGTGGTTCTAAGCATCGCTACGCTGTGGCTATCTTGTGTGTCGGCCTCGGCTCAGCAAGAGGCCCAGCCTTCGTCTCTTACTCTGCAGCAGGCGGTGACGATCACGCTGGAGAAAAATCCGCTGCGCAAGGTAGCGATTGCGGATACGAAGGTGGCCTCAGCGGGTGTTCGCGCAGCTCGTTCCTTCCTCATGCCCCATTTGAGTTTTTCCGAAACGGCGACTCGGGGTGATGACCCCGTATACGTGTTCGGCAGCAAGCTACGACAGCAGCGTTTTACCCAGGGGGACTTCACACTGAACAAGCTGAACACGCCGCTGCCCTTCGGCAACTTCGGCACGCGGTTTGGGGGGACCTGGAACCTGTTTGATTCGTTCGCCACTTGGCATGGGGTGAATCAGGCCATACAGATGAACGAGGCTACGGAACACCAGTTGGACCGTACGGATCAGGAGATTGTCTTCCGGGTAGTCAGCTCCTACTACGACGTTCTACTGGCGGCCAAGGAACTGGAAGTTGCCGAGCAGTCGGCCAAAACTGCCAGCTCGATCATGGACCGTAGCCAGGCGAGATTCGACAGCGGGCTGACGGTAGAGTCGGATCTGCTGACAGCGAAGGTTCGCATAGCGGCGCGACAGCAGGAAGTGATCCGGGCCAGGAACAATCTGGAAGTGGCGCGGGCACAGCTGAACACGGCGATGGGTGTGCCGCTTGATTCGCCGTTCCTGCTGACCGAAGGTTTGGCTGAGCGCACGCTTTCGATTCTGGCCATGCAGGATCTAGAAAAGCAGGCACTCGCAAATCGCCCCGACTTGAAGCGCATTGCCTCCGAGGAGGCGGCCCAGCGGCAGAGCGTGTCGGTGGCCAAGTCGTCATTCGGTCCGCGGGTGAACGCCTTTGCAGGCTGGGAAATGGATAACCCTACGTTCGTCGCCGGTGGCGGCGGCAACAACTGGTTGGGCGGGATCGAAGTGCAATTCGACATCTTTCAAGGCGGTGCCAAAAGGGCGGAACTCTCCCGGCAGCGAGCCCTCGAAGAAAAGGTTGTGGCGATGAAGCAGGCAGCTAGCGACGCAGTTCGCCTCGAAGTCAGGCGGGCCTACTACGAGACCGACGCCAACCGGCAGCAGATCGAAGTGGCCCGAGCGGCAATCGCCCAGGCACAGGAGAGTCTGCGCATCAATCAGGACCGCTACGACAGCGGACTGACCACGATTACCGATTTGTTGGGCGCTGAAGATGCGGCGCGCCGCAGCCAGACCGACTACTGGGAGGCCGTTTATCACTTCCAGACAAGCTTCGCCAAGCTGGAGTTGGCGAGCGGAAGCTTGAATCCGCAATCTCCCGTGGTGATGCCATGAATCGTATGAATACCAAACGCAGACTTTCGTTTTTGGTGCTGCTCGCGGTTGTTAGCCTCGCCGGCTGCTCTAACGAGAAACCCCGCACGGCTCCTTCGCCGGAAACCGTGCGGAACATTCCCGTGCTCGCCGTGCAGCAGGCCAACGTGCCCGATCTGCTGGAAGCGGTAGGGACGGTACGTGCCGCCCAAACCAGTGACGCCGCCAGCCAAATGATGGGGAACATCGTCGAGATCCGGGCTCACGAAGGAGACCACGTTCAGCGCGGTCAAGTGCTCGCCGTAATCGACGACTCCCAGCCGCGAGCTGCAGTAGATCGCTCGACCGCAGCCGACCTTGCCGCCCAACAGCAACTGGTCGGAGCAGATTCCGACCTGACCCTGGCGGAATCAACGCTGAAGCGCTATCAAACTCTCTTCGAAAAGAAATCCGTGAGTCCGCAGGAGTTCGACGAAGTGAAAGCCCGTCGACAAGCGGCTCTCGCGCGTCGCGATATGGCAAAAGCAGGGCAGGCCCAAACGCAGGCAGCATTGAGTCAGGCACGCACGTCTCTGGATTACACGCGGATTCGGGCCCCATTCGACGGCGTGGTGACGGAGAAGAAAGCCGACTCGGGCACGCTGGCTTCACCCGGCATGCCGATCTTCACCGTCGAGGACGTGCGCCGCTATCGACTGGAGGCCACCGTAAACGAGAACGATCTCCGCTATATCCGAACAGGACAACAGGTCTCTGTCGTAGTCGATGCCCTCGAGAATGCGGGCCTCAAAGGTAAGGTTGTGCAAATCGTCCCAGCCGCGGACGCCGCGAGTCGCACGTTCCTGGTGAAGATCGAGCTCCCCCCAGACACACGGCTGCGTTCAGGACTCTTCGGACGGGTCCAGTTTTCTCGTGGCGAGCGGCAGGCGCTGTTGATTCCGCGCTCGGCGGTAGTCGAACGTGGCCAATTGCAGGGCATTTATGTGCTGGACCAAAACAAGGTTGCGAGCTTGCGCTACATCACATTGGGAAAGTCTTCCGGTGCCGAGGTCGAAGTGCTGGCGGGCCTCCAGGACGGGGAGCGGCTCGTGGCCAAACCGGCTGCAGTGGACCTGAATGGCAAACGCATTGAGGTCCAGTAATGACTGATAGCAAATCCAAGTCGGTGATGCAGCCCCCGAAGGGCTTGCGCCTCGCCGGTCGCATTGCCAACACTTTCATTGATTCGAAACTGACACCGCTGGTGATCGTCGCTGCGCTGCTTCTGGGTGCGTTCAGCATTCTCAAGACCCCAAGGGAAGAAGAGCCCCAGATCGTTGTGCCCATGCTCGACGTTTTTGTTCAGATGCCGGGTGCGTCGGCTGACGAGGTGGCACAGCGCGTCAGCCTTCCCATGGAGAAGTTACTGCGCGAAGTGCCGGGCGTTGAGTACATCTACTCAATCAGTCATCCGGGCGTGAGCATGCTGGTTGTACGGTTCTATGTTGGCACCAAAGAAGAAGATGCGATCGTACAGACCTACAACAAGCTCTACTCCAACTTCGATCGTATTCCCCCCGGCGTCTCACAACCGATCATCAAGGTCCGCTCGATTGACGATGTGCCGATCATGGCCCTGACGTTGTGGGGAAAAGACTACGATTCTTACCGGCTGCGGCGAATCGCGGGTGAGCTGGAAAATTCACTCAAGCCGCTCACCGACGTTTCTGAGACCAGGATCATCGGCGGACAGCCTAGGCAAATACGAGTAGTGCTAGATACACAGCGGCTCGCGGCCTACGGCCTTACGCCGGGCGCGATCGTGGGCCAACTCCAGAACGCGAACAGCCGCGGCCAAGCCGGCAGTTTTGCGCGCGACAATCGCGAGTTTCAGGTCGAAGCCGGAACTTTTTTTACGAGTCTCGACGACCTGCGTCAGGTTGTAGTGGGAGTTCACGCCGGACACCCCGTCTACTTGCGCGACGTAGCGGAGAAGCTTGAGGACGGCCCTGCCGAAGCAAACAACTACGTGCTGTTTGCCAATGCCAGAGGCGGCGCAGGACAGACAGCCGGAGCAGAATATCCCGCAGTGACCATCACGTTTTCCAAGCGCAAAGGGACGAACGCGACCGACATTTCCGAACGTGTGCTGGACAAAGTCAATGCTCTCCGCGGGTACGTTCTTCCAAATGATCTCAACGTTACGGTCACGCGCAACTATGGCGAGACCGCGAAGGACAAGTCCGACGAACTTCTAAAACACCTGCTGATCGCAACGTTGTCGGTCACTTTGCTGATTGCACTGGCGCTGGGCTGGCGGGAGTCGGGCGTCGTACTTCTGGCAGTGCCGGTCACGCTTGCCCTCACGCTCGCCGTGTTCTACCTGTATGGCTACACCCTGAACCGGGTCACACTATTCGCATTGATCTTCTCCATAGGCATCCTAGTCGACGACGCCATTGTTGTGGTCGAGAACATCGTGCGCCATTTTCGGTTGCCGGAAAGCCGAGGGCGATCCTTACCTGAAGTCGCGGTCGAGGCGGTCGACGAAGTTGGCAATCCTACGATTCTTGCGACCTTTGCGGTCATCGGCGCTATCCTGCCCATGGCCTTCGTGCGCGGCCTGATGGGTCCATACATGCGCCCGATTCCAGTGGGAGCGTCGGCGGCCATGTTGTTTTCGTTGATGGTGGCCTTCGTGGTTTCTCCGTGGGCGGCACTAAGGCTCCTGAGGAAATATGCGGGCGGTGGCGACCATTCCGGCCACGAGACCGAAGGCTGGACCACCCGCCTGTACCGCCGGATGATGAACCCGCTCATCCGCGACGCGCACCGCCGTTGGATGTTTCTTGGTGGTGTCGTGTTGTTGTTGCTCGCCGCGGTCGCGTTTGTCCCATTGAAGTGGGTACGCGTCAAGATGCTCCCCTTCGACAACAAGAGTGAGTTCCAGGTCATCATCGACATGCCTGATGGCACGCCGCTGGAACAGACGACTCGCGTGGCGCAGGCACTGGGACAGTATCTCGGCCAACAGCCAGAGGTTATCAATTGTCAGATCTATGCCGGGACCTCTGGTCCTTACAACTTCAACGGGCTCGTGCGCCATTACTTCTTACGCAGTCAGCCCAATCAGGCTGATATCCAGGTGAATCTGCTCTCGCGGCATGATCGCAAGGCGCAGAGCCACGAGATCGCACGACGACTGCGGCCGGAGTTGGACAAGATTGCCGCTCCTTTCGGTGCGCGCATCAAGGTAGCGGAAGTCCCGCCTGGTCCGCCCGTGTTGCAAACTCTTGTCGCCGAAGTTTACGGGCCTGACTACAAAGGACAGATTGAACTGGCGGCGCAAATCAAGAAGGTCTTTCAGCAAACCCCAGGCGTCGTCGATGTGGACTGGTACGTCGAAGACCCACAAGTCAAGTACGACATGAAAGTGGATCTGGACAAGGCAGCTCTCCACGGCATCTCGCCCGCCGATGTAAGGCGAACGCTGCAAGTAGGGCTCGGCGGAGCTAATGCGGGCCTACTCCACGATCCCCATTCACGCGAGGATATCCCGATCGAAGTGCGGCTGGCACGTCCGGATCGCTCGGGGATCGAAGACCTTGGCAACTTGAAGCTGCCGACGCCGTCGGGCGGCCAAATCGCTCTGCAGGAAGTGACGAATCTTCAGCAAACGACCATCGACACCAGCGTGTATCGCAAGAATCTGCAGCCAGTCGTCTACGTGACGGGAGATGTGGCGGGCGGAGAAGAAAGCCCTGTATACGCCATCATGAAGATGAGCGAGGCCATCGACAGGATCAAATTGCCCGGTGGCTACGGGGTAAAGCAATACAAGGGCACGACCATGCCCGAGCGCACTGACCGCTTGTCCATGAAGTGGGATGGTGAGTGGCACATCACGGTGGAAGTCTTCCGCGACCTGGGACTCGCTTTTGCGGCTGTGTTGGTCTTGATTTACGTGCTGGTCGTGGGCTGGTTCCGCTCGTTCGTCACGCCGCTGGTCATCATGGCGCCAATTCCGTTGACACTGGTTGGAATTCTCCCCGCACACGCGCTGATGGGAGCTTTCTTTACCGCAACTTCGATGATCGGCTTCATCGCCGGAGCCGGCATTATTGTTCGCAATTCCATCATTCTCGTCGACTTCATCGAACTTCGCCGCTCCCAAGGAATGTCGTTGGAGGACGCCGTGGTCGATGCGGGCGCGGTGCGCTTCCGGCCAATGCTGCTGACCGCAGCTGCAGTGGTGGTGGGAGCGAGCGTGATCCTGTTCGATCCGATTTTCCAGGGCCTGGCATTGTCATTAATGGCGGGAGAAGTCGCGTCTACCGTTCTGTCGCGAATGGCAGTGCCGGTCCTTTACTACCTGTCTCAGAGGGGACACTCGTTTCCACCGATGCATCCGCATGCGCCGGAAAATGTCGCTGAATGCGAAACACCGCAATGCGAAATTGTGTAGAACTGAAGGAGAACCGCTATGACCGTAGAACGAACACTTCGTTTGATTGCTGGCAGCTTTATTCTTCTGTCGCTGGCACTTGGGCACTATTTAAGCCCGTACTGGTACCTTTTTACGGCTTTTGTTGGTCTGAATCTGTTTCAGTCTGGATTCACGAACTGGTGCCCGATGATGACTTTCCTGCGTAAACTTGGAGTTGGCAGATAGGAGAAAGTGAACATGCCCAATTGGGTTTGGGGAGTGGCATTCCTTGTCGCTTATGTGGTCTTGACGCAATGGATACTGCCAAAACTTGGTATTCCGACCTGAAGGACTCAAGGCTGCGCCGAGTCTCGGCGCAAGATTGGTCCGAGGGCCGATACTCCGGAGAACCGTGACGACGATCGTGCAGGTTGAATTTCGCGAGAGCTTGTTGTCAATCCGAGACGAGATACTCCAATCGCTCGGCCATCCCGTAATCTCTGCGCTCGGTTCCCGCGCAGCGCGAAATCTCGACCTTGCACATGAGTCGGTGGGAGTCGTCCTGATCGGGCACGGCGCCCCTTGGGAAGAACGATGTGAGCTTGCTGAGCATTTCCGAAAGGCCCTGTCAGGCGTTCCCATTGTGGCGTCCCTTGGCCGGCTAGATAAGGACGTCAGTGGAGCGGATTACATTTGCCCGGCGGATAATCCTCCCCAGTGGGTGAGAACAGTTAGGCAAGCACTGGCTGGAATTGGATAGGGCATGATTTAGGAAGAACGATTAGGGACTCCCTGGCATTGCCGCTTCCTTGGATAATCATCACATGGCACAGCTGGAGAACTTTCGTCTAAAGGTGTTTCGCACTGTTGCTGAGCATTTGAACTTTCGCAAGGCGGCGGAACACCTTTTCCTCACTCAACCCGCGATTACACTACAGATCAAGGCACTGGAGGACGATCTCGGCATTCGTCTCTTCGATCGCGCTGGTAATCGCGTCTGCCTCACTCCACAGGGATCCCTTCTGCTCGTCTATGCTAGGAAAATCGCGGCTCTCGTTGCTCGCGCAGAGCAGGAACTTGGTGCGGAGGAGGGGAAGATCTCCGGAGAGTTGTCCCTTGGCGTATCGACCACGATTGCGCAGTACGTCCTCCCGCGTTTGCTCGGTGCCTTCCGCGACGAGCATCCCCGTGTCGAGTTCTCACTTCACAGTGGCAATACCGGCGAGATCGTGCAACTTCTTCTCGATAACAAACTATCAATCGGCCTCATCGAAGGACCGGCACGCGACCGCGGCATTCGCACCGAGCCCTTCATGCAAGACGAATTGGTCTTGATCATGCCCCCGACTTTCACATCCGATAACATGTCTCGCGATCAACTAGTGGGCTCAAATCTTCTGATGCGCGAACAAGGTTCCGGCTCGCGTCGCGTCGTTGAGATGGCTCTCGAAAACGCCGGCATCAAGCTCAAGTCTTTCAAGAGCGTCATGAACCTGGACTCTACGGAAGCGATCAAGTCCGCTGTGGAAGTAGGACTCGGCATCGGCTTCGTCTCGCGGTGGGCGATCTCCAAGGAAATGGAATTGGGGGTGCTGAAGGTAGCGGAGCTCGCAGGTCTTAAAGGCGAGCGCCATTTTTCGCTTATCTCCCGTACCGGCCCCGAGCCTCATGGCCCGGAAGCCGCGTTTCGCAGGTTCGCGCTGGAGCGCGCTCGTCTTGTCGCCAACACCGCAAGAAAGTCCTCC
Organism: uncultured Acidobacteriaceae bacterium; assembly: GCA_963832755.1. GTDB lineage: Bacteria > Acidobacteriota > Terriglobia > Terriglobales > Acidobacteriaceae > Sulfotelmatobacter. Next base: position 1,714,968 of record CAWHVM010000002.1, read on the forward strand.
GGTTCGGCCAAATCCAACCGATAAGCTCAGCTAATCGCTAATCAAAACTACTGCTTGGACGTCGAGGCTCCTGGGCAGGCAGACTCTTTCCATGGGTAAGAACCTGTTTTTCCTGGCGATGATCCTCGCGGCTAGCGGTTTGGTGTCGCCGCCTATCGCACTCCTAGGCGGTCTCATCTACGGATTTGTTGTGGTGCATCCCTTTCACGTCGAAAGCAAGCGCTTGGCGAAGTTTCTGCTGCAAGCCTCCGTAGTTGCCCTAGGCTTTGGCATGAACCTGCATCAAGTTCTTCAAGCTGGACGTTCTGGCTTCCTCTACACGGCCGTGAGCATTACTGCCGTGATGCTCATGGGGCTTGGGTTCGGTTATCTGCTCCATGTTGGGAAGAAATCCGCATTCCTGATCAGCGCGGGGACAGCCATCTGCGGCGGCAGCGCCATTGCGGCTGTCGGCCCGATTGCAGACGCCAGCGAAGAAGAGATGGCTGTGTCTCTGGGAGCTGTCTTTATCCTAAACTCGGTCGCGTTATTCCTTTTTCCACTCATCGGTTACGCATTCCACATGACGCAAGCGCAATTTGGTCTATGGTCGGCGCTCGCCATTCACGATACCAGTTCCGTCGTAGGCGCGACCGCCAAGTACGGCGCAACGGCGCTTACCGTGGGAACCACCATCAAACTGGCTCGCGCTCTGTGGATCGTTCCTCTGTCTCTTGGAACGGCCGTCACTCTGAAGAGCAAAGCGCGCATCCAGTGGCCATGGTTCATCCTGCTTTTCTGTCTTGCTGCGCTGGCGAACACGTTGTTGCCAGCGTTCAACTCGACCTTCGATGTTCTTAACCATCTGGGGAAGACCGGTCTTACAGTGACTCTGTTTTTGATCGGGACAGGATTGAACAAGGAAACCATTAAGCACGTTGGTCTACGTCCTCTTCTCCAGGGACTCGCACTATGGATCATCGTCGGCACCGGTACTCTGGCGCTCATTCTATGCAATTGGATTCACGTGTGATCAGCGTAAGAAATGAGATTCTGCTCTGGCCTTGCACGCCCACGAATTTGGCTGGCACTTCGGTTGAAATAGGGTTTGTGCACGACCAACCAAAGGTGGTCGCAATCAACGAGGAAAGAAGTGGGCCGCGCGCGTCTTTTTTCCGTGCTCCTTTTGTGGGACGAATTGTAGATCCAAACAACTTGGATGGACTAAGGCATTTCTCATCTCCTACTTGGCGGGAGCGGAAGTGCGATGAAGTCTCAGGGACTCAGCCAATTCTCGCCTGACGTCAGTTCCATGCCCTACCAAGAGATGTCCACCTGTCGGATAACCAACGAAGCGAGCGCCAGGAATGTAGCTTCCACGCTCATCCAGGCGATGGTGATTGCCTGCACGCGCCGAATCTGCCGGGCGGCATCTGGAGCAGCGATCTGCGGTGCCGAAGCCATCCGAATGAGGATATCGCACGGTCTCGGTTTTCTCGCGCATAGATCGCTGTGCTACTATCTGCGGCGCAGCGGCTCGTGGGGCCCTGTCAGCAGGCATGAGCTCTGACGAGCCGTCCCCGACCAAGCCCCGTGGGCGGCTTGCTCCAAAGTCTGGTTGGCACCCATGAGGCGGCTGATCTCCCCAGATCAGCAGTAGGATCGCAATAAGCACGATTACATGCTCGGTGAAGGGGGCAATTTTCACATTCATTTTGGCCGCCATCGCTTATCATGAACGCGACAACTTTCTGAGTTGTTTGGGCTGCGTGACTGACTGGCAACAGGAAACTCGCGGCCTATTTCTTTTGGCCAACAGCGGAACATGCCATTAGGTTCTACCCGCAGCGTCGGGCGCCGATGGTCCGCAGCTCGAAGCACTTCCGGCAAGCACATTCAAAGCTCTTGTCGCTAGGGATAGCCAAATGACCGCATTGGCGACAAACGAAACGCCCGTCCGAAAGCGCTGCCATCGGCCTAAACTCGTCACCCGATATGCAGTACGGGCACCGAACTACTGTCATATTCATGGCGACATTCACCATACACACCTGCTTTGCGTTAAAGTCTCGCCGCCATGAATTCTACGCGTGGGCGATTACGGGAGTGTGACAATTCGCATGAGATGAGGTTCGACCTGCTGGCTGATTTTCGCATCACTGCGCAACGGTTCAATGAGGTGGTCCAGAAGAAGTACCCGCGGATGCGGGGAACGATTCTCTACGGATTGGACAGCGGACCTTCCAACTAGCCAACGTCCGCTTTCGGCTGATCCCAAAACCGCGAGTATCGGTTCCCAAACTCAATCGTCGCCTCGTACTTTTCAGGGTCGTTCTGCTTCAGCCAGAGCAACTTGTAGATCTTGTCCACCGCCTGCTTCATCATGTTCTTCATCTCGGCTTGCGTTATGTGTGAGTATTCGGATTTTCCTGCGCAAGTCGGACACTCTTTTCCCGCGTGAACATCTTCGATGGGGCCGTTGCGGAACGCTAATGCGACAATGCTCTTGGCTTCTGCTGCCAACTCCGGGTCTAATGTCATCTTTCGCTTGGGCATCGGCGTCTCTCAGACTCGAAATCATACCCAGACCAACGGCAAGGACGCCAATCGACAGCGTTCTCAAGAGGAGGGGCCGGCCAGAAGTATTGGCCATCGCGATATTGCAGCGACGATGCTCTACCTGAAAAGGCGTGGAGTCCTAAGATGCTCTAGCCAAAGTGAATGCGGGTTCACTGGCGGCATACGCTGTTGGGGAAGGAGCGATACGGCTAGCGTCTGAGGTCGCGGCGAATTTTGCGGAGTCACAGGAATTCGGCGATTTGTTTCTTGAGTTCGTCGAGATTACGCAACTTAAGAGCTGCGGGGTCGCAATTGTTCAAATACACGACCAGTATCCGTCCAGTGCCTGTTACGCTTGGAAACAGAAGTCCTTGAATGCCCAATTGTTGAAGCTCCTCGCCGACCTCCATGGAAGCTTCAAGTTCGTTCTCGGAAAGGCATGCCTCACGAACAGTCCGGAGCCGGATGGAACGTGGCTTTCGTAACCAGCGCACAACCCTTTCCAACGAGAACGTCCACCCCGAAAACAATCCTGGGATATTTATCGAGCGTAATCTGCGCCTTGCCTCCGAGACGCTTCTTTCTGGCAAGAACTTCATTGCTTGCTGCGCGATCAGAATCGGCAAGGTAAACCGCTCTCGTGCCAACCTTGGCAAATCTATTGCCGTAGAGCTGCGTACCCCGACCATTGAGAACCTCGTCGGGGTTCATGAATCGGTATTCGACACTGCGAAAGTAGGTGCCTGATAAAGGACCTACCCGCTTAGCCCAAAGTTCGATCTCGGCCAGTTCGTCCGGTATGAGAGTCAAACAGGTTGCCCCTCACGCATTCTCTGAAATTCCACAATCAGATCCCGTAGCTTGCCTTCGGCAATTAGCTCAATCGGTCTCCGGCCACGAAGAGCGGGCAATGGGGAATTCAGCCACTCCTCCTCTTTCGATGACACCACATAGTCGTCCATCAGTTCGAGGACCTCACGAAGGTCCCTTGTCTTACGCAGCAGTTGGCTGGTACCGAGGTTCTTCTCCCAGTTCTGAAGAGTTCGAGTGGTGACATTGAGCGCTTGTGCCATTTGCTCTTGTGTCAGTCCCAGACGCTTACGTGTTGCAGCAGCGTCAAAATCGACGCTATAAGCATCTGTCGAGTCACGATGAGCGAGCAGATTCCGAGCTCGTAACAATTGTTTCAGGCTACGTGGATCACAGGCCCAATCGGCGCTCCTCCCTGTTTGCCTTCCGAGTAACATGCCGAGGTGAAACGCCGAATTAGCTGCGTGATGGGGCGTATAAAACAGAAGCCATTCCAAATTCCTTCTTGACTTCAGGACCTCCAGAGCGGAATGGAGTTGCGATTCGGGTTCCCCCGGATGGAAGTAGACGATGAAGATCCGTGATTGTGGAATCTTGCTCGGAGACTCTAATGGCATAGCCTGGACAGGGGCACCAAGCTGGGAAAAAACATCTCGCGCCTCGGACAGGGCGCTTTTTTCTGCCAATACAACGATGTCCTGGGTTGCGGCATCCATTTTTTGCCCCTTTTCTCCTGCGATTAGGATACCATGAAATTCTTCGTATAGCACGAAAATATTCGCACTACATTGCATCGCCAGAACTTGCGTCTGACCGGAGCTTCACCCGAGACAGCCTTCCGCTTGAGAAGACTAGACCACTAGACTTAACTCAGTCCTTCAGGAGCAGACAAGGGACTTTATTGTGCTGATCTTTGTAAGCTCGACATTCGCGGATCTTCGTCCCGAGCGAAGCGCAAAACCATCTCCAGGTGAGGCTTCGCGTTCAGGATTCGTTCGAGCAATTGTGCCGTGTTGGGACCAATGCTGCGTCCAGTTCACCGCACGAGAAAAGGCTTCGATCACCCGTTTCGTCCACCCGTCTTCCGTCCCCCTACAACGTATTTGCAAGTAGTTAGGCAGTCCCTCTAGACCTTATAAGTTGTTGAAACTACTTGTAAGTTACGTTCTGAAAAGGCTGGCGTCGGCGGTTCAACTCCGTCCCTGGCCACCATCTTTTCAATACGTTAGCCATCCTAGCGATTCTCCTTATTATGGGTTCCAGTATCACCCCGCGCACTCGGGCGGCGCGGATATGTGCCGCCGGTTAGGGCGAATCCCGGAGGCCCGTGCTTCGTATGAGGAAGCTCTTACCCGGGCGCCCCAGGCATCGGACCGCCGTTTTCTCGCCAGGCGGCTTGCAGAATTACAATAAAAATAATTCGCCGCCGCTGTCGATTTTTTCCCTTCGCCACGACTATAGGACGAAGATGCAGTGCGCAAAATTCCTTCACAACCGATGCAGCTTGTCCTGGTGGATGAATATCGTTTTGTCGTTGGGCCAACCCTTGCAGGAGCAGGGAGACGGCTGTTGGAGGGTGTTAGCCTGCCGGAGAAATTGCAATTAAAACTTGTTGAGTCAAAGTTTTTCAAATCAGGATGCGTTGCGCTTCATGACTTGAAACAGTGACAGAAAAATCTGCGACACCTGTGCTGCTGGCCGCCATCAGGGGGAGACGAACCATGAAATACATTTGTTTGGGCCACTACGACAAAAGCAAACACGACGCCATGACCGAAGCCGGGAAACAAGCGATGTTCGACGCCTGCTTCACCTACGACGACCACCTCCGCGCCAACGGCCACTGGGTCGGTGGAGAACCGATTCAACCTGCCGAAACCGCCTTAACCCTCTATTGGAAGAACGGCAAAGTCGCCACGACGGACGGTCCTTACGCCGAAACCAAGGAACAACTCGGCGGCATTCTCATCCTCGAAGCCCGCGACATGAACGATGCTCACCAGCTCATATCCCAGCATCCCGCCCTCAAATACGGCGCCGTCTTCGAGATTCGTCCCGCCGGCGACCTCAACGAAATGCTGAAGGCCAGCGAGCAGCGCCGCAGAAGACTGCCCGCTGAAGATCGCCTGACAGAATAAAAATCAATTTCGTGACCTCACCAGCGCGACGGCAATCATGTCGGCTCGGTCGCGAGCTTATTCCGCGCCTCGCTAACGATTACCGCGTGATTGCTGCGGATCTGCCTGGCTTCGGGTTTACCGACGTTCCTGCCGAACGAAAATATTCATACACGTTCGACGGATTGGCCGCGACCATCGAGGCATTCACGGAAGCGCTCAAAATTGACCGCTATGCAATCTATGTATTCGACTACGGGGCGCCGACAGGTTTCCGGCTGGCAATGGCTCATTCCTGAGCGAATCACTGCCATCGTTTCACAGAACGGGAATGCTTATGACGAAGGCCTCGGCGATGCCTGGGGCCCGATCCGGAAATACTGGGCGGAGCCCACCGCAGAAAATCGGGAAGTCCTGCGAAAAAATATTCTGACGTTCGAAGGAACGCAGTGGCAATACACCTACGGCGTAAGCGATCCAGACAGCGTTCCGCCCGAGTCGTACACGTTAGATGCGGCGCTGCCACGCTGTCTCCATTTGGTGCAAACGATTCAGCGTGAATTTCGGAGCCTTGCACTGAAACCAACGCAGGCTGCACAGAATCGCTAGGATCGGACCATGATTTCGCGGGCGCTGCGGCGACTGGACTCCGTCGACCTGCGGATTAGTGCGATCGTCGCGTGTCGAGCTAAGAATCCGGGGAGGAAAAACACATGGTGGCATGGGATCGCATAACCCGTCGTGACGTGCTGCGCGCGAGCGCTAGGAGCGCGAATTGCTGGCGTCCAGAGATTTTATCGGGAGACACAAAGAGAGAGAAGAAAGCTATGCAATGTCCAGGTAATCACGACTGCGGATCAAGAGGGGGCAACATTCGATTTGTCTGATGAAATAGCGCTGATGGGTTGAGATCTGTCTTTAGGCAAGTTTCGTTGCACACCAGTGGTAGTTTCCGGTTTGCCGACAACAGGGAAGTTGTCCGGTTGTGGTGAATTCGAGTCGCTGCCATGGCGCAAACGTCACGATGCGAACGTTAACAAAACCGGCCCTACAAAGACGGGCAGATCGGCTATCGGCGGTTTACTCACGAGTGCCAACGACGACCCTGGGGCGAAGCCGCCGGAACAGCTTTAGGATTCCGGCATGGGTGATTGCTCGGGGTGCGGTTGCGGCTTTCGCCTCAGGGCCAACGCGGAGAACAGCGTGATGACGAGCCCAATTGGGAAGGGATGAATGAACGTGAGCGCTGCGTTGAAGAACGGGTTTTTGTACAGCTCTTTATATTTTCTGACCTGCTGAAGTTTTTCCTGGATGGTTGCCGAGCTCGCGCCCGAGGCGGTGAGCTTCTGGACCAAATGAGCGCCATATGCGTCCCAGAAACCAGGCAGGAAGTTGTAGTAGATCACTTCCCAGGTTACGACATAGATGATGCAGGATATCAGAGTAATGGAGAGGCCGACGGCAAAAGCTTTTAAAAAGGTAATCTGACCATTGCCGATGTTGTCGCGGTAGGTTCGGATGCCGAAAAACACCATCAAGAATGAGAGCACGATGGAAGTGTTGCCGATGATCGCGCCGCGGTCGAAGCCAATCCTGCCGCCGAAGGTCACCAGCGCTATCATCATCAGCGAGGAGATAGCGCCGGAAATCAGCCCGAAGGTGACGATGATCTTTCTCATAAGCTCGTAATGTCTTTTATCCGTAACGTTTTTTATCCGATCCTGACCTTTCCACGTATGATGCCGGCCCCATGCTCATACGGGCTCAGCGACCAGCCATGTCAGCTGGCGACTTGGATGCCACTGGGATAACTACGATAAGGTTATCGCCTGCTCCGGGGTGAGTCATCCCAAGATAATCGAGCTTCGCAAGCGATTGGGCGTCGAACCCGATGTCTTTCGTTGTCATGTTCGGCGCATAAAACATCAAGTGCGGAGGGAAAATGCCAGTGCCGTGCTCAGGGATGGCCCTCAAGCGGTTCTGGCTGGACATCATGTAGAGGAATCCCGGTTTGCTGGGATACTGGTAACGGCCTTCCTTATATCCGCTGGCGACGTCTGCCTTGATTTCGGCCTCGGACTTGCCGTTTGTGCGCAGCTCTTCACCGTGCATGTAGACAGGCAAGAGAGTGCGGCTGCCTTCAGCGTCGAAGCACTGCGGCTCAATGGTTGTTTCTGCGGGCTTTACGAAATGCCGGCTGACAAAACAGCTGAAGCCGTTGGTGCCTTCGCGCGCTTTCTCGTAGCCTTTGGGGCCAAGAACATAAACTGTGGCTTTACTGGATACCTCCGCCGGGGCGGCGCTTTCAGCGAGTGCGATCTGCTGGTCACGCGGCATGGAGGCGTCGTAGACCCGGGGAAGTTCCTGGGCGGTTGCGGGAATGAGCGCAGTGCTTGAAAACAAGCCGATCGACAGAGTACCCACGACGAAGACCTTCATCGAATTCAGAGACTTCATGTTCGCTCCTTTTCTCAAGAAGTTCATGTTTTCATAAACTTCGTGTTCGCTCGTATTGAGCGGCTCAACATACCGCATGAAGCGGGTCGGTGTCGTCATCCTTTTGGCTGATTTTGGCGTCGGAGAGAAAAATCATTCGTTTGGGGGAATGGTTATTGGCGCGAACCGTGCTTGAGCACGAGTAAATCAGGGGAGAAGGCCGAATTCCTTGCCGAGTTGCACCGCTTGCGTTCTTCGTCTCGCCCCGAGTTTGTCGAAAACACGGCTGGAATGGGTCTTCACCGTGCTCTCGCTCACAAAAAGCTTCTCGGCGATTTCGCGGTTGCTCAGGCCCTGGGCGATCAGTTCAAGGATCTCAAGCTCACGGCGAGTGATGTGGAGGTCCTTACGTTTTCTTTCGTCGGGGATGAACGGTCCCTCGGCAGGGACGGCGACCTCCCTCACAACAATTGTCTGGCGTTTTGCTGTCAGCCTGAGGCCAAGCCAGATGCCAAGAACGGCAAAGGTCGCGGCGATCAGTCCGCCGTAGATTTCGATGGAATGTTCCACGACCAGGAACTGATACTCGGTCCACCGGAGCAGAGCAATCAAGATTCCACCGATCAACCCGTACATGAGGACGTGGCGCTTCATAAGTTGCAGGAGGATTCGTTACCGAAATTATCGCACCCATGGTGGGGTAGATCCTACTGCTCGCAGGGCAAGATCAACGCTTGACAGGCCTTGCCCGAGTCACGGGCAAACCGGAACTAAGCGCGGATCTGCGTTCTGATGGGCCACCGGTCCACGCCTGGGACTGGCGGAGATCAACGGTCCGCTGGCAAGCAGCACGGTTGAGATTGGGGCCGAGGCTTAGGCGAACATCGGCGCTGGTCACGGAATGGTCACAAAACTGGGGCCACTCTGCAAAGTTAAGTTGTTGAAAAATGGCAGGGATAAGCCGGTAGTACGCAGCCCTGAAAAGGCTGGCGTCGGCGGTTCAACTCCGTCCCTGGCCACCATATTTCAATCACGGGCGCGCCAACTTTTCCAACTTGGACTTCACTTCCGGCCACTCCGTGTCGAGGATGCTGAAGTAGACTGTGTCGCGGACCCGGCCGGTCCATGTGATCAAATGCTTGCGCAGTGTGCCCTCTTCTTTCGCGCCGATGCGGAGTATGGCATTGCGCGATCTTTGGTTCAGGGCGTCGGTTTTCAGCTCGACCCGCATGCATTTCCAGACTTCGAAGGCGTGGCGCGCCATCAGATACTTTGCTTCGGTATTGAGGCCGGTGCGCTGCCAAGGCGGCGCGATCCAGGTGGAACCGATCTCCACCCGGCGATTGACGCGGTCGATGTTCATGAAACGGGTGCTGCCGATCACCCGCCCGGAGCTGCGTTCCACGGTAGCAAACACGACCGATTCGCCGCGTTTCTGCTCGTCAAAGGCCTTCTCCACCAGACCATGAATGCCCCCGCGGGTTTTCAATCGGTAGGGAAACCATTCAAAAATATTGTCGAGAGCGTTCTGGGCAACCTCCCAGAATGCCGCGGCGTGGGCGGGGTGAATCGGTTCGAGGCGGACAACGGTACCGTCCAGCGTGATCGGCGTTACGATGTGCAGCGGAGAAGCGACGTACTCATCATGCATTCCTTCCCTGACCAGCACCACTATCTTGCATCTTGCGCTGGTCTGCGGCATCTCTAGTACGGCGCAATATCTGTAGAATAAGAGTGCGTTGACTGACGATGATCTCAACCGTCGAACACTGTGCGAACCGGGATTGCACGGGCCCGCGATGTCAGGAGAGCCAGCGGTGAAAGCGCAGTGCTTGCCCTTTAGCCAAATTCCGCACACGACCCGCCTGTTCACCGATTTTCTTGCATACTCTCCTGGCATTCAGCCTTTCTACCCACATTCTGCGCACTTCGGCGAATGGTCGAAGGCGGAAGCCGCCACGATTCCCTACGACTCTTCTCGCCGGGAACGCGTGAGCGCGATTCTGGAACGGCAGAACAAATCCTGGAACGCGTCACCTCAAACTTTCGCCAACCTGGCTCGTCTGCGCCAGGGCGCGGCGGCTGTTGTAACGGGGCAGCAGGTCGGGCTCTTCGGCGGTCCAATGTTTGCCATCTACAAGGCCTTGACGGCGGTGAAAATGGCGGAAGAGGCCACGGCAGCGGGAGTCGATGCGGTTCCCATGTTCTGGCTGGCGACCTCGGATCACGATCTGGCCGAAGTGAATCACATTTCGTTGCCCGGCCCCGACGGTCTTCTGCGTACGCTCACGACTCCTAGCCACGGAGTTGCTGGCGCGCCGGTAAGCGATGTGCTTTTGGGGGAAGAGATCTTGCCGGTTGTGGAAGAGGCCGCGTTGCTGCTGGGAGATTCCGATGCGGTGCAATACTTGCGCGAGTCTTATCGCCCGGGAGAAACGCTGGGCACAGCGTTTGCGCGGTTCTGTGCGCGCCTGTTTAGCCCCTGGGGCGTGATTCTCTTGGATGCGTCGGACGCGGAGTTGCATCGCGTTGCAGTTCCTGTCTATCAAGCCGCGGTCGAGCGCGCGGAAGAACTGGATGCCGCGCTGCTGGCGCGAGGTCAGGCGCTGGAGAGCGCGGGCTATCACCAGCAAGTCAAAGTGACGGCTTCATCCGTGCTGCTTTTCGCGATGCGCGAGGGCGCACGCACGGCGATCCATCGGCGAGTTGGCGGATCAAATAAAGTTGTGGAGTTTGTTATTGGTAGCGAACCTGGAGCGGAGAATTTGTCGTCCGCCGAATTGTGGGATCGTATTGCTTCAGAGCCGGAACACTTCAGTCCCAACGTTTTGTTGCGGCCAGTGGTGCAAGATTATCTTCTGCCCACCCTCACCTATACGGGCGGGGCTGCGGAGGCCGCGTATTTCGCGCAGGTGGGCGCCGTCTACGAAAAACTTCTGAGCCGGGTGACGCCGATCGTGCCTCGTTTTTCAGCGACTCTGGTCGAGCCCAAAGTGCAGCGCTGGCTCCGGCAATATGACATCTTGGTTCAAGACACGTTCCAAGGACCTGAGGCGCTGCGGCAGAAGCTTGCCTCGCGTACTCTGCCGGCAGGTTTGCAGGCGGCGTTCGAACATGCGAACCAGTCGGTGGAAGAATCGTTCGCGGGCCTGAAGGATGCGCTGGGCAGACTCGATCCCACGCTCGTGGAGGCCAGCCAGACCGGTGCGTCAAAGGTGCGGTACCAGCTCGACCGCCTGAGGGAACGCGCTATGGCCGCGGAATTGCGCCGCAGTGAGGTGGTGAGCCGTCACTCCGACGCGCTTAGCCAGGCGCTCTATCCCGAGAACGCTTTGCAGGAGCGAGGCGTGGCAGGCGTATATTTTGTCGCTCGCCATGGAACTGAACTGCTGAGCAGCCTGCATGACACTCTGCGCACCGATTGCCACGATCATCAGATTCTGGAGTTGTAGCGCGCTGCTAGTGGCTCTCGCTGGCGGCCAAATATGTTCCCAGTCCGATCATGACGGCTCCGGTCAGGGTTCGCTGCCGGCGGCGGAATACTGGCGAGGAGCGAATCTTGTTGCCCAGCGGCCCGGCGAGCAGAATCACGATCAAATCTGCGGAGGTATTCAGAACCACCGAAACGGATCCGAGCAAGATGAACTGAGAGAACACGTGTCCAGCTCCTCGGTTGACGAATTGCGGGATGAAGGAAAGAAAGAACAACGCGGTTTTGGGATTGAGCACTTCTGTGGCCACGCCCTGCCAGAGTGGATTTCGGGCCGAGACGACCGCTCTAGAGAAATCGTGCGCGGAGAGTGTCTTTTGTTGCCGCGCATCGTTCCGGGCCTGGACGATCATTCTCACGCCCAGGAAACACAGGTAAGCCGCGCCTGCATACTTCACAGCTGAGAACGCCACTGCTGAGCGGGCGAGGATGACGGAAACGCCCAGCGCCGCGGCAAGAACGTGCACCATGCCTCCCAGAAACGTGCCCAAGGCGGAGAGCACGCCCTCGCGCTTGCCTCCGGCCAGACTTCTGGCCAGCACATAAAGCATTCCCGGCCCCGGGGCCACGGCAAGCAAAACCGCTGCCGTGAGAAACAATAACAATCGCGTGGAATCGAACATGATGAAGAAGATTGTACGACACGAGTTTATTGCCGGAGCCAGGTTTCGAGCTGCGCGAGCGACTCCACGCGCGGCAGTTCACGGTCGCGATAAGCTCCAGCTACATCGAGTAAAACCGCTTGCATGCCGGCGTTGCGGGCTCCCATGTAGTCGACGGAATATACATCTCCGACGTATAAGCTTTCATCGGTGCGCGCCTGCATGCCTGTTAGGGCTGCCTCGAAGATTTCCGGGCGCGGCTTTTCGACGCCCACGATTCCTGAATCGATGATCGCTTCGAAGCAGTCGGCAATGCCGCAGCGCGAAAGCACGCGCTCGATCCCGCCATCGGCATTGGAGATCACGGCGATACGGAAGTTCCGTCGGATTCGGTCGAGTGCAGGGCGCGTGCCGGGCAGAATCTGGTCCCAGTTCCCTGAGTTCTGTGTGTTCTCGACTAGCACATCGCGGAGGTTTGTGTCCTCTCCAAGGTCCTCCAGCAAGTGCGTGTGAAAGGTCCACCAGAAGCCGTGATCGACTCGGCCGCTCTGCATGCCCTGGTCGAACTCGTTCTTGGTTCTGCGCTCGAGAGCCTGCCACTGCTGGAGCGTAGGATGACGGCCGGACGAGATGGGGGCCAGCATCTTCGCGCGATTGGGAAAGAGAAGCGTGTTGCCTACATCGAAGAAAATGACGCGCCGTTCTGCCATGTGTCTATCTTAACTAAGCGTGGGTAGCCGGGCGTGGACCCTGGGCTGGTTCAGGATTTCTAGAGTTCTTAACTGCGAAGTTCGCCCGGGAAGGCGGCAAAGTTCTCTTGGAGAACACCTGGCAGCACGTGACCTGCGCGGGGAAAAATTGTAATATCCAATCCATTGGGGCGTCTGAAGCTTTCTTCGGTGGGTTCGGTTCGTGTTATGGCTTTTTCTTCAACAACTTTGATCTCGGGTCTTGCACGCAGCACTCGATCTGCGCTTTCACTGCATAACCTGTTGCGCGCTCAGTCTGTTTTGGCGGCGAGCATTGTGCTGGCTGCGCGCCATTCCGCCCGCCGCAATGAGGTTTACAACATTCTGTGGGTGATCGTCTTCGGGTTTGCCACCCTGAATATTCTCAGCCTGGCGGCGAGGCGTTTCGAGCCCAACCGCCGCGGGCTCACTTTTGGAGAGCTGTTGGCGGTGCTGGTGGTTTTGCTTTCGCTGTTCCTGCTGGGCTGGGAACTGCTTGGCGTGTTCCACGTCTTCCCGATCAAACTTCACCGCTGATGAGATATTCGGCTCTAGAAGCCGGCGCCTGAGGGGCATTCACAGCAAAGCCTTAGGCACGCCCTTCGACTGCGCTCAGGGCAGGCTCTGGAGGCGTGTCCTGATACGAGTTGTAACCACGTCGGCTGTTAGGCTTGCTTTTGCGGTATGATTCGCACAATGGCGAAGAATCCCCCCACCATCGAAGTCACTTGTCCCTGCTGCAGTGCGCTGCTGAAGGTTGACACGGCAACTGCAGAAGTAATCGCTCATACCGCGGCAGTGAAGCCGCGGATGTTCAACGACATGGAAGATGCGGCCCGTGCCATGAAGGAACAGGATAGCCGCCGCGAATCCATCTTCCGGCAATCGGTCGAAGCGCAGAAGCACGCTTCCGAGTTGCTGGAAAAGAAGTTTCAGGAGGCGGTGAAGAAGGCCAAGGAATCTCCTGACACGGGCAAGCCGATTCGCGATTTCGATCTGGATTGAGAGCAGTAGCCAGTGGCTAGTGGTCAGTAAAACCCACACTGGCCACTGATCCTGATCACTGGTCACTGGCCTCCGACGTTATGGAAACTCGTCCGCTGCTTCTGGGTCACCGTGGTGCGCGTGGCGAGAAGTCGGTACCCGCGAACACGCTGGCCTCCTTCGATCTCTCGCTAGCTTCCGGTTGTGATGGTTTTGAATTTGACGTGCGGCTTACGGCGGATGGGCAAGCGGTCGTATGTCATGATGCGAAGATCCGCGGGCTTGAGCTTGCGCAGTCGCCGGCGCGAGATTTAGCCTTGCCTTTGCTGGGCGAGGTTCTGACTCGCTATCAGAGCACGGCCTTCCTTGATATCGAGCTGAAGGTTTCAGGCCTTGAGAAAGTCACGGCGGATTTGCTGCGACAGCTTGCTCCGGCGCACGGTTGCGTAGTCTCATCGTTTCTCCCCGAAATGCTGGAGACCATCCACGGCGTGAACGCGACGATCCCGCTTGGGCTGATCTGCGAGACTCGGGCCCAGCTCAGCCGCTGGCCGGAATTGCCCGTGGAGTATGTAATTCCGCAATACGCCCTGGCGCGGCGGGGCTTGGTTTCTGAGATCAAAGCCGCCGGCAAGAAGATATTGGTGTGGACCGTGAACGTCCCGGCGGATATGAAACGGCTTGCGAGATGGGGAGTGGATGGGATTATTTCGGACAGTCCTCAGAGATTGGCCCAGACCTTGGCATCACCGCTGCGGAAATGAGTTGCGGCTTAGTAGGCGGATGCGGGCAAACTGGCTTCCTTGATGCCTGCCTGAATATTCTGTTCCCAGTCGAGATGAGGAATCTTCGACGCAGCGGCGGCCTGATAGAAGGCCAGCGCGTCCTGAGGGCGGTTGAGCCGTTTCAGGCATACTCTGGCCGCACCGAGTTGCGCCATCAACGCTTGCCGCTCGTTGGGGTGGGTCGCCGCGAGCCGTTCATATTCGTATAGGGCGCGTTCATAGCTTCGCGCATCGTCTGCGGCCTTGCAGAGGTCGAGCCACACCTGGGCTGGCGGCGCGCCGCCGCCTGAACCCAGAAACTCCTCGTAGTCCTTCCAGGCTGCTTCCGGATTGCGCCCCTTCAAATGCAGGGCGCAAGTCTTCATGGTCGCTTCCTGAAAAGCTGCCGTCTCCTGTTTGCGCCAGTGGATCTGCTTCACTAGGTTCCACGCGTCGATCGAATCGGGCTTCGCCGACAAGTGTTGGTTGAGCACGGCGGCCGCTTCATCGAGCTGATCGCGATCCATCAGGCTGCTGGCTTGATCGATTTCCAGGTCGGCCGTCCAGGCGATTTTTTCCTCGATGGCCTTGTTGGTCTTGTGCTCAAGATTCGTATACTGCAGCCCGAGCGCTGCCAGCGCCCCAAACAGAAACCCGCCCACGTGCGCCCAGTGCGCCACTGCGCTGTTCGAGCCGAACATCGATCCGTAGAACAGTTCCATGAGCAGCCACAGCGGCAGCAGCCAATACGCCGCCGCCTTAAAGCGGACGAAGCGGAACAGGAACAGCCAACCCATTTCGATCTTCATCTTTGGGAAGCGCACCAGAAACGCTCCCATCAAAGCCGCCACAGCACCGGACGCGCCCAGCGTGGGCGTGATGCTGCCGGGATTCGACCAGGCATAAAACTGCAGCGCGGCCATGCCTGCGACGAGATAGAAAAGCGTGTACAGCCATCGGCCCCAGGTGTCTTCGAGCACAAATCCCGCCAGCCACAGGAACCACATGTTGCCGATCAGGTGCAGCCATCCCCCGTGCAGAAAGTTTGCCGTGAGATAACTGATGGGATTTGGGTGTGCGGGCACAAATGCGTATTGCTCGGTTAGAGACGCTAATGAAACCTTCACATACTCGGCCGTCAGGTTGTCCATCTCCGTCTGCATCTCGGCCGAGTCATCCATCTCCCGGACCTTGGCGTCGTAGGCATTGATGACATCGCGGTTGGGGTTCTGAACATGCGCCCACTCCGCCGGGTAGCTTTTCTTAAAGCCGTCAACCAGACGCTGCGCCTCAGGCTGCAGCTTTAACTCGGGATGCTGGGCGGCGAGGATCAGGATGTGCGCTCTAGCCTGGCCTAATTCCGGACCCTCCCGGTCTATGGCTTGTATGGTGAAGAGGAAGACGAGGGTGTTGATGACGATCAATCCAATCGTGATTACCGGCCAGCGGCGGGCCGTCATGTTTTCGTGCTTAAGTGGAATCAGCATCTAAGATCGCTTTGGTCGCGCCGGCGACCGACAACACAAAAAGTTTGCGCCAGTGTACGTTCATTTTCGGGGCATTCCCAGATGACGTGAGGACTGGCCTAATCTTTGGTAACTAAGACAGAAACCTAGCCACGGATTTTCGCGGATCTTTTTTGTTATTTTCTGATTGGGAGTTTTATCGGTGTGAATCCGTGTAGATCGGTGGCGCAGAAGTTGCCGTGCGCATTCAATCGGCTGCGGCTTCGAATGCGGCTGTGGCTCGTCCGACGGGGCGCAGGAAGGCGGCGCGCTCCGTTTCAAAATTTTCCAGATTAGCGCCCATAGCGTGCTCGTCCCAACCGAGAACCGCGCCGATGCGCAATGCGGCTTCGCGGCTGCATGATTCCGACCAGCAGCCGCCCAGCGCCACGGGAACCCGGCGCAGCAGCACGTCGCCCAAAGTTACAGCACACTCTCTGCGGTAGGCTTCCACGACTTCAGCGATAACGTGTGAAGTATGCGGACAAATCGGCGCCCGCAGTTCGGCACTTACCAGGGCCATGCGGGCGATGTCGGCAGCGCGCTTGCCGTGCCATTCCACCATGCCGCGCGCCGTTTCCTCGCTGACCGCGCCAATGCGCGCAATCTCTAGAACCGCATCGTCGAGCAGGGGATCGAGCGCGGGCCCAGGTCCCACCGCGACCGTATTCGGTTCCGCCGCGCTTAATCCAATCTTGCGCGCACACTCGCGCGCCAGCGCCGCTGCGGTCGTCAACTTGCCGCCGATCACAGAAAGCATGTGAGCCCCGCCGTCATCCGCGTGGTCGTGCAGAACGTGCCGGCGCGTAACTGCTGACGGACGATTGTCTGGCGAATAAGGCAAGGGCCGGATGCCCGCGAAAGCATGTTTGACGCTCTGCGCCGATATTCTTGCCTTGGGAAACAGTTGCACCACCGAGCGCACGAGGTAGCTGATCTCGTCGGCGGAGGGAACGGTTTTTGCCGGGTCGCCGTTGTCGGCAACTTCGGTGGTTCCAGCCAGAATTTGGTCGTTCCACGGAAGAATGAAGATTGGACGGCCGTCCACGGCCTCGGTGTAAACCGCCGCACTCGGCGAACCGGGAAACCGCGGCAGTACAATGTGCGAGCCACGCACGCCGCCCAGCATCGGCTTGGCCATGCGTATCGAGGAGCGCTGGCACACGCGGTCAGCCCAGGGCCCGCTGCAGTTGATTACCCAGCCGGCATCTACGCGCGCGTCGCGTCCCGTGATCAGGTCGCGCAGCAGCACACCGCGGGTGCGGCCATGGGCCACGTCGACTGCGAGCGCCTCAGTGTGATTGCGGACGACCGCCCCAGCGTCGACGGCTTCCATCAGCCACTCGGCTACAAGCCGCTCAGGAAATTCGCACTGTGCGTCTTCGTAGTTGAAGAATGACCAGCGATGTCCGGCATCGAGCGCGCGCTCAAACCGTTTCAATTCCATTTCGGTGGAAGCTTCGGAAGGTTGTTTTCCCGCGATGCGCTGGTAGAGCCATAATCCGGCGCGTACTTTCAACGCACTGCGCCGGCTGGTCTCGTTTAGGAGCAACAGGAAGTGCATGGGATGAACTAGGTGTGATCGCTCCCGCAGCAATTTTTCCACTTCGCGCAACGATTCCCGTACCAGGCCCAACTCGCCGTGCTCGAGGTAGCGTAGTCCGCCGTGGATGATGCGCGTGGAGCGGCTGGTTACGCCCGAGGCGAAATCATTCTGCTCGACCAAGAGCGTGTGCTTGCCGGCGCGAGCGCACTGCCGCGCCACAGCCACGCCATTGATGCCCCCGCCGATCACCACCACTTGAAAGTGCTGGTCGTTCAGAGGCGCTCGTGGATTTACTGCTAAGACCATGCGTTATCAATTAGATACGGAAGTTCTCAAAAGTAGTTATAGAGCTATGAGCCGGGCCTGCTTACACTGCGACCCCTAGAGTGTGCCGCGATTCTCGCACGCGGAGAAGGTAACCTTGGTACCGCAGAATTGCTGGCCAAAAGTGGTGTTGTGTCCCGCGAACGGAGTCTCTATTGAATTCGATGCTGGATGAACGATCGCGGTTGATCGTAATCCACACACCTCAACGGGCACATTGCCCGCACTCAGCCGGCTCATTTAGAGTGGTTTTGCCAATGTCCACGACCGGTGAACGTTTCGAACACGCAGTCGCGATCATGGAACGCTTGCGGGCCCCGGGAGGCTGTCCCTGGGATCGCGAGCAGACCTTCGACTCCATCAAGCCTTACACGCTGGAAGAGACTTACGAAGTCCTTGAGGCCATCGATAATCGCGACTGGAAGGAACTGCCCAGCGAACTCGGCGACTTGTTGCTGCAGGTGCTCTTCTATTCTGAGATGGCGAAAGAGCAGGGATCGTTTTCGATTGATGACGTGCTCGATCGGCTCTCGCGCAAGCTGGTGGATCGGCATCCGCATGTGTTCGGGGATACGAGAGCGGATACTGCGGCGGACGTGAAACGCAACTGGGAGGCTTTGAAGGTCGAAGAACGGAAGAAGCGTCAGCAGGAAATGGAGACCGCGCAAGCAGTCGACGCCAGCCCGGGAGGGAAGACTGCGCCCTCGATTCTGGCGGGAGTCTCTTCGTACATGCCGGCTTTGCTCGAGGCGCACAAGCTCAGTTCGCGCGCGGCGCAGATTGGTTTCGACTGGCCTGACATGGAGGGTTTGTTCGAGAAACTTGGCGAAGAGACTCGCGAACTTCGCCAGCATTTGCAGGAATTTCCCGCGCCGGGGCCGCGCCCCGAAGGCCGCGGCGTGGCCGGTTCCGGGCGGCAGATCATTCCCGAAGACTTGCGCGTGCGGCTGGAAGAAGAAGTCGGCGATCTTTTCTTCGTGCTGGTCAACATCGCGCGCTATCTCGCGCTCGATCCGGAATCCGCTTTGCGCAAGACCAATCGCAAGTTCCGCCACCGTTTTCAATGGATGGAGCAACGCCTGCACGAGCGCGGGACCACTCCTGAAAAGGTTTCGATGGACGAACTCGAAGCCCTTTGGCAACAGGCCAAAGAGGAGGAGAAACAATCGTGAGCGCGGATGCCATCGTGATTCGCCACTGCCATGGACTCGACGAATTGCGGACCTGCGTCGCGCTGCAAAAAGAAATTTGGAACTTCAGCGATGCCGAACTGGTTCCGCTGCGCATGTTCGTTGTGGCCGAGAAAGTTGGCGGACAAGTGATGGGCGCTTTCGACGGCAACGAAATGGTTGGCTTCGCGCTATCGGTGCCGGGCACGCGGTCGGGGCGCGTCTATCTTCACTCGCACATGCTGGCTGTGCGCAAGGAGCACCGCAATAGCGGACTGGGCCGTCGTCTCAAGTTGCTGCAGCGGGAAGACGCGCTCGCCCGCGGCATCGAACTCATCGAGTGGACTTTCGATCCGCTTGAGATCAAGAACTCTTATTTGAATATTGAAAAGCTGGGGGCGATCTCCCGCCGCTACAACATCAACCAGTATGGGATCACGTCTTCCCCGCTGCAGGGGGGGCTTCCCAGCGACCGGCTCATCGCGGAATGGTGGCTGAAATCGAAGCGCGTGGAAACTTTGTTGGCAACGGGACAGAACCCGGCGTTCAACCAAGAGACTGGCATTGAAGTTCCGGCGCAGATTTACGAGTGGAAGGCGGCGGCGGAAACGCGAGGCAAGGCGCACCAGGTGCAGGAACGCAACCGCGAGCAATTTCTGCAGGCATTCGACAGCCGGCTGGCGGTGCTGGGTTACGAACGTGATGCGGCAGGCAACGGCAAGTTTGTGCTGGGCAACTGGGACGAGAAGTGGTCGTATGCGTCGCGAGATTAGGCTTCGGCTATCGGCTTCGGCAAAATCTCTTGGTACCGGCGGCGGGGTGAGAAGTCCAAATTGTCAGAGGCTGCGGGATTGGCCGAAGCCCGAAGCCCGAAAGCCGAAGCCCTGAAATTATGAAAATTGAAGCCATCACGCTCCGCGAGATCCACATGCCGCTCGTTCATTTCTTCGAGACGAGCTTTGGGCGCACTTCGAGCCGCCGCATCCTGCTGCTCACCGCGCATTGCGACGGAGTCGATGGCTGGGGCGAATGCGTGGCCGGCGAAAATCCCTTTTACAGCAGCGAGTGGACCGAGAGCGCATGGCTTACCATTTCGCACCACCTGGCTCCCACTGTGCTCGGGCGCAACTTGGAATCGGCGCGCGATTGTGTCGCGCTTCTTTCGCGCGTACGCGGTCACCGCATGGCCAAGGCGGCGTTGGAAAATGCGTTGTGGGATGCCGAAGCGAAGCAGAAGAACCTGCCCTTGTGGAAACTGCTGGGCGGCAAGCGCACTGAAATCCCTTGCGGAGTTTCCATTGGCATTCAGGATTCGGTTGAGCAGTTACTCGACAAAATTCAGATCGAGCTGGCCGCGGGCTACCGCCGCATCAAGGTGAAGGTGAAGCCGGGCTGGGATGTACACGTTCTCGAAAAAATTCGCTCGCGCTGGGCTGACATTACGCTGAGTTGCGACGCCAACTCCGCCTACACGCTCGATCAGGTGGAACACCTGCGTACCTTCGATCAATTCAACCTGCTGATGATCGAGCAGCCGCTCTGGGACGACGACATTTTCTACCATGTTCGCCTGCAGAGAGAACTGCGCACTGCCATTTGCCTGGATGAATCGATTGTCAGCGCGCGCGCTGCGGCCATTGCGCTTGAGACCTGTGCGTGCCGCATCATCAACATCAAAGTTGGACGCGTCGGCGGGTTCACGGAAGCCAAGAAGATCCACGACATCTGCCTCGCACAAAAGATTCCAGTCTGGTGCGGGGGTATGCTTGAATCGGGCATTGGCCGAGCGCACAACATCGGGCTTTCCACGCTGGAGAATTTCAGCCTGCCCGGCGACGTCTCCGCTTCCAAGCGCTACTGGAAGGAAGACATCATCGAGCCCGAGGTGGAGGTTTCGCCGCAGGGAATGATTGCGATCAGCGACCAGCCCGGAACGGGCTATCGCATCAAGGGAGATCTCGTCGAGAAGTTGACTGTGCGCAAGCAAACACTACGCGCCTGATGCTGGGAGCATCTCAAGAATTGTAGTTGGTGGAATGGCCTCGTTTCGCCAGTTATCCAGGAGAGCCGATTCTTTCATCCTTGCCCGATGGGGCGCCCCCAAGTTGTTGAAAACTAAGAAGCAAGAAGGGGCACGTTAGTTACCTTGCCCCCTGCCCTCTGCTCCATCATGCTGGCAAAGATGGGGGAAATCGAACAGCTTGCAGGCGTGGACACGATGGACACAGCGCCAGGGGCGATTTGCGTCGGCGTGGCCAGGATCTTCAAGGTAAGCGAGACGGAAGTCGCGCTCCTGGAGCTTAGCGGAAGCCTGCTGAACTTCCTGTACCCGGTTGAGTTGAGAACGGCCGGGGCGATTCCTCTTTCCAGCTCAGCGGTAGCGGCCCGCACCGCGCGGACCAAGCAGGCGGAGCTGTTCAACAGCTTCGCGCAAGTAAAGCACTTCAGCGTTTTTGAACTGGTCAAACTGGGCGACACCGGGCTGGACGACCAAGTGATTCAGAAACTCATGTCTGCGCCCGTTCTTGGCAAAGATCGAGAAGTGATTGGCGTGATTCAGGTCTCCCGAAAGGCGCCGCGCCCAGCCGCAGCGGGACCGGACTTCATTCCCGACGATCTAGGGAGACTGGAACTGGTGGCTCGCTTTGTGGGAACACTGATGGACAAGGCGAGAGTCGGCGCCCAAGCAAGCTCGGGCTAAATGGACTTGCGGATGGCTCATGTAATCTTCGGGGCAGCACTCAGTGACTGGGTTTTGGGTGTAGAGGCCTGATTTCGCCATTTGGGTGGCAGCACGGGCCGATTACTAGCACCAGTTATCGAGTGTCCGTAGCGGTTGTTGTGATCGTCTGCAACCCGCCGGGACCCTGCCGGCGAATTGTTTCTACGTGCCCGACTCGCGCTTGACTGCTTGTGTTCGAAGGCGTTGTGAATGGTACGCCGTCATTCACCTGCGCGCAATCCAACCGCAGCGTGCCGTTGTCGTTGAAAACGAGCCCATAAAAGCGGAGGGTGCCGCCTACGGCCAACGCCTGCGTGTTTAACTGCAGCGTGTTGCTGTCGACGTAGACTTCCATCTGGCTCGGATTCGTGAGCAGCGTTGTCTGTCCCTGTTGCACCGCAAGTGTCGGAAACAAGTCGTAGGGCGCTAACGAAACCGTGTAATCAGTGAAGCTGCCGCTAGTGGAAGATCCAGTCACCGTGGCGTCGACTGTTTGCGGAATCAACGTGACGGTGTTGCCGGGAGTGTAGACTCCTCCCATTACTGAAAGCGCCCCCGACGCGAGGTCCACGTTCTGGCCCGCCACCATATTCGAAGCAGTAAAGCTGGCGAAGAATGGGAGACTCTGCACGTTTGTGAGTTGACCGGATATCTGGAACACTGCGTTGCTGAAATCAATATATGGAGTGTCGAAGTAATATCCAGAGCCACTCGGTCCTGGCGCAAGTGGGCCTTGCTCTTGCCGGCCGTAGAGCATTAACACCAGCACCTCGGAGCCGACATTCAACAGCGGTCCCGTGAACATATTGACCGCGGTCGGATCCTCGACTGCAATGCGCGTCGCCGCTATCGACCCATCCATCTGAAGCGCCCCGTCCATGTTTACGAACATCCCAGTCGCGAGCGCCGGGAAGTTATTGATCCCCTGAAAAGCCGTCGTGCTCGCTGTACTAACAGAAACCGTTCTTGTCCCGTAAGGCCCCTCGGCGATGGAGAGATTGAATCCGTTGCTGCTGGAGTCTAATGAAGCAACTTCACCCTCAAGCCCTATAAACTTGCCATTGGCGGCGTTTGTCGGCGAGGACGACAACGTTAGCGGCGCAAGACTGAACGTAGGCGTTAGGGTGAAGCCCGTGAACGCGTCGAGGCAATTGGGCGCAGTGGCCGAACTCGAAACCAGCATGTTGAGCGCAAGCACCATGGTCGTGCCCGTCACCGTAATGGGCGACGGCAAGGTTACACTCACCGAGGATGCCGACACGTTGCTGTTGTAGTAGGCGAATACCAAGCCTGCCCCTTCCGACATGCCATTGGCGATGCAAACGAACTCGCCGTAGTTAAGGTTCACGCTGGCTGCGGTGTAAACATCCTGCGGTATCGTGGTCGTGATCAGCGGATCGATGGCGCCATTCAAATGTATAAACTCGGACGGCTGCTGAGCAGAAAACAGGCTGACTGTTTTCCCCGACTGACTCGTGAGGGTGACGCCTTGAAACTCTAAGTCCAATTCCGATAACTGATCATTCGCAGCGCTGGTCAGCATGACCGCGACCTGCGTATTGCCAGACAAGGGCGGCGGAGTCTTCGACGTGCTTCCGCCGGAGCCACAGCCGGTCGTCAACGCCGCGGCGAGGATTATGGCGAACAGCATAAAGATTGAAGGCAGAGCGGAACAACTGGCGGACTTCATGCTGCCTCCTAGGTCACGGTAGGAACAGACTGATTGCGGGTGGCTGGTTCGCGGCCCGACGAAGTAAGTCCTAGTTATGGGCCGTTACTCAGTCAACCGTATAAGCTGAGATCTCTATTTTACAACCGAGAACGAGCGCAGTATATACATCGCGTAACACCTGGTCAATGACCGCAGTCACAATTCCTCCCCTGGGAGACTGCTGAAACCTTGCCGCCGGTGTGGCGCCGGTACAAGCCCGATACTTGGTGAAAAATCGCCATAGAACTTATTGACCGCCATCGGTTCCTAGTGCGGCTTCGGGTCAGTCGCCGCTGCTTCCGGTTTATGATTCTCAGCCAGCTTCGTCTCCTCCGCCTTCAGCATCGCCACTCCCTGGGCGAACGTTGTGTCGGCGGGGACACGGCGGAAGTCGCTGAACACCTCGTCGGATTTGATGGCAATGCTCTTGAAGAAAAGAATCTTGCCGGTGAAGCCGAGGGACATGCGCGAAACTTCCCAGGAGCCATCCCCGCAATCGCGCTGCTCAACCAGAAAGTGTCCGCCCGTGTCGAGATGGCCAAGGATTCCCCAGCCGAAGCTGACTTCCTTGAACAGAGTTCCATCGATTCTCGCGATCCTGCGCTCCGTGGCATCGATCAGAACCACTCCCTGCATGCCGGTGAGCACGTCTTCCACGTGAGAAGGCGGGTGATATGCGGGATTTGGGCGAAATTTCAAACGCACAAGGCGGTCTCCAACTTTGCCCAGATCATCTGTGCCGCGCTCCTCGCCGTCGTAGTCGAAAAGAAAAGCATCGGGCAGCGCCTTCACGATGCGTAGCGTGCGGTCGGCGCTCTCCTGTTCCTGGGAATGCTTGTGGCGAAGTTGCTCGGGATTGCTCACAAGTCCGGCCAGCCGGCCTTCCTCGGCCCGCATCTGTTCAGGCGTGAGCGGCTTGTCGTTGTAGGCGATGGTCATGCCGGCCATGGCCTCGCGCGTTTCCACATAGAGCCTGGTCTGGGAGCCCTGCGGTGTCAGTTTGCGGGAGCGGAACATGTGTTTCGTGGAATTGCGGTTGGCGGCTGCGACCTCGTTCGCCACTGCAGCCCGCACCAGTTCGATGGGAGACGCCGAATCCTGCGCCGGATTGGCAACAATCGCCGACGAAAGGGAACTGGCGCCCATCCCAGCGAACAGGGCAACCAGCAGAACAGCAGCCATCTGTGTGGTTATCTTCGGGTGGCGCATCGTCTCCCGCACTTAAATGTGTCCTGCGCTTAGTGTAACAATTCGGCTCGGAGCATTTTCTACAGGGAACTGGGTAGTAAGCCGGTAAAGTCGCGCTTGCCGCGCCCTCCGTGCCTTGCGTATAGTCGTTCTAGTGAGCGGCCTTCCGGAGTTGCTTATGAATCGTGATTCGGGAGCGAACCGTCACGGATTTTCACTGCAGGATGAAGCGGTACAAGGAGAGCGTCCTATGAGCGCACCCGCCAGCGGGTTGGCACAAATCGGCAAGTCGGTCTTCATCAAGGGCGAACTTTCCGGCAGCGAAGATCTATATCTGGATGGCCAGGTCGAAGGCAGCATTGCCCTCAAGGGCAACAGCTTGACAGTTGGGCCCAACGGCCAGGTCAAAGCCAGCGTCGACGCCAAAGGCGTGGTGGTGCAGGGCAAGCTGGAGGGCAACATTCAGGCCAGTGAGCGCGTCGAATTGCGCAAGTCGGCAATCGTTACCGGGGATATCACCACGCAGCGCATCTCGATTGAAGAAGGCGCATCGTTAAAAGGCAAGGTGGATACGCACCGGGCGGATGTGAAGTGAGTGTGTGAAGTGAGTGGCCGCAGGAGTTACGAGTTAAGATGTCTTCAGTCTCACAGAATTTCATGAAACTTTTTCGCGGTTCATCCGGACCGGAAACCATTCCGGAGCAGGGCTCGCAGAAGCTAACCCGCCGCTCCAGCGGCCTGGGAGAGTTGTCGCGCACCTGGGAGTCCGCGGAAGGCTTGTGCGTTCTGGACCTGGGATCGACGTCAGCCACCAACATCCGCCACTTCACGGAACGCGGCCACAAAATCTACAGTGAAGACTTGCTCACTGCCTCCACTGATCCCGAACTTCTTACCACCGACGAGAACGGGATCGCTGCTCTCGACAGCCGCAAATTCCTGGCCGATAACCTGGTCTACCCGGCGGCGCACTTCGACGTGGTGCTGTGCTGGAATCTGCCGGATTACCTCGACGAAAGCCTGGTAAAACCGGTGGTCGGCCGCCTGTGGTCGGTGCTGAAGCCCGGCGGCATGCTGCTGGCGTTCTTCCATACCCGCGATGCCGGTCCGGACTCGCCGTGTCACCGCTTTCACATCGTAGGCGCCGACACGCTTGAGATGAAGAAAATTGTGCTGCGCCGGGAAACGCGCCGGGGCCCCACCGGAGCGGTTCACACTGCCATCACGGAGGGCTTCCAGTTGCAGCGCGTATTCAACAACCGTCACATCGAAAATCTTTTCCGCGACTTCGCTTCCATCAAATTTTTTCTCGCCCGCGACAATATCAGGGAAGTGCTGGTGGTGCGATAGTAGCGTCGGCGTCTCGTCGGCTTTCGAGAGCCTGGATTGAACTTGCCGCTGCCGGCGTGGCGGGCGGGACGCCCGCCGGAACGGCGGCGCTATTCCGGCGTCTCCCTCCACACGACCACTCCCATACGAAAAAGGTAATGGCTCGAGATCTCAATCCGCGCCGCTGTCGGCGAAAAAGCGGGTGCGAGCATGCTCCGAATTTCGTCCGGAACATACGCACGGCGCACTGAAGTCAGCCCGTCCAGCCAGGCTACGCGGCTGCGCATGATGGGATATCCGGCGAACGCTAAAGCGAGGTGCAGAGGATGCCGAACCAGATCGTTGATCAGCACCGCATGCTGACTCACGCGCAGGCCCTCGCGCACGAACTCAGCTAACTGCTGAGCGTTTAGATGATGCGCAAAAAGGTTGCAACTCACCAGATCGAACGCGTTATCGCCGAAAGGCAGGGCAAGCGCATCGCCGATAACGCTGAGGCTGCCTGCGGGAAGATGAGACCGCTGCCGGTCCAGCAGCGTCACATCGAGGGTGATCCCACGCCGCAGCAATTTTTTCTGGACGATCTCGGGGAGTTCGCCCGAGCCAGCCGCCACTTCTAACAGAGAAAAGTGTCTTACCCCAGAAGCTTGTGCCACCCGTTCCACCATCTTCTGCGTGGTGGCGACGCCGCCGAACCAGCGGTTGACGCGGCCAATGTCCCGCAGCGTGGCTGCAACGTCGGCGGGAGAGCAGGCATCGGAATCGAGAATCTCAGGTGCGTCGACTCGCTGCATGGGGAGCGGTTCGCCGGGTTGCGTCGCGTTCGTGCGTCAAACCTCGGCCAGTTCTTCTTCCAGCAATTGCTTGTTATACAGGTCGCTGTAGTAGCCGTTCAAGGCGAGCAGTTCGTCGTGCGTGCCCGATTCCACAATGCAGCCGTCGTGCAGCACGGCGATGCAGTCGGCATTGCGTACGGTGGAAACGCGGTGGGAGATGAAGATCGTCGTGCGCCCCTGCATGACTTCGCGCAGGTGATTCAGGATTTTATCTTCGGTGTGCGTGTCGACGCTGGAGAGCGCGTCGTCGAGAATCAGGATGCGCGGATTGCGAATCAAGGCGCGCGCAATCGCGGTGCGCTGCTTCTGGCCTCCAGAAAGCGTAATTCCGCGCTCGCCCACCATGGTTTGATATTGCTCGGGAAAGCTCTCGATATCCTGAGCGATGTTGGCGGCCTCGGCGGCCTCGTGAATCGCCTGATCGGTGGCGGATTCCACGCCCAGCGCAATGTTTTCGCGAACGCGGTTGCTGAACAGAAATGTCTCCTGCGGCACAAAACCGACATTCTTGCGCATCGACGCCAGAGAAAACTCGCGGATGGGCCGGCCATCGATCAGCACCATGCCCGGCGCGGCATCGTAAATGCGCGGAATCAGACTGACCAGAGTAGTTTTTCCCGACCCCGTCGGACCTACGATTGCCATGCTGCTGCCGGCAGGGATGCGCAGGTTCACGTCACGCAACACGGATTTGCCGTTGTATGAAAAATTCAGTCCGCGAAATTCGATTTCACCTTGCACTTGCCGGTCGCGCGTTTCAGACTCGTCCTTAATCTCGGTTTGCTCCCGCAGAATCTCGTTCAGGCGGATCAGTGATGCCGTGCCGCGCTGGAAAATGTTGACCACCCAGCCCAGCGCGATCACGGGAAACGTCAACTGCAGCATGTAGATGTTGAAGGCTGCGAAGCCGCCAATCTTCATGCGGCCTGCCAACACTTCGCTGCCACCGATCCACAACACCAGCACCAGAGCCATACCGAGCATGAGTTCCAGCGTAGGCCAGAGCATGCCCATGAGCCGCACCAGTTTCAGGCTGCGCGCAACGTATTCCTGGTTGGCAGTTTCAAACGACGCGATCTCCGCTTCTTCCTGCACGTAGGCGCGAATCACCCGCGCTCCGGAGAAATTCTCCTGCGCCCGCGCCGAAATATCGGAGAACATTGCCTGAATTCTCTCGAAGCGCTCATGAATGCGCCGTCCGAAATATTGAATAACAATACTGACCACAGGCAACGGAAGAAACGCGTAGAACGTCAGCTTGGGACTGATGCGCCACATGAACGAAAGCGCCGCGGCAGTGAACACCAGCGTGTTCGCCGAGTACATGATCGCCGGGCCCAGCAGCATGCGCACCGCATTCAAATCATTGGTCATCCTGGCCATAATGTCGCCCGTGCGCATGCGCTGGTAGTAGGAGCAGGAGAGTGTTTCCAGGTGGGCGAAAAGGTCGTTGCGCAGATCGAACTCGATATCGCGCGAGATGCCGATCACAATCCAGCGTGTCAGGAACAGGAAGACGCCGCGGACCGCGGCGACCTCCAGCATTTGCCACGCAAAATGCAGCAACTTCGCAGAGGTGACACCGGTGTTGAGATCATCCACCGCGTGGCGGATGATCTGGGGAAGAAACACCCAGGCGCCGTTGCTCAGAAAAATGCAGAAAACGCCCGCCACAAAGCCCCAGCGGTAACGCTTAAGGTAGGGCACGAGAGGACGCAAGTTCTTGGAAATCATGCAGGTTGTGTAGATGAAATTCTAGCAGGTAGGGTGCAAGGTGGCGTTGGCATTCCATTCAGCAGGCTCAGGGCAGGCCTTGCCTATTTCGGGAGTGAGGCCGGGACGCCCTCATGACAGCGGCCGGGACGGCGGCGCTACTTTCGCCGGCCCTATGGGCGTTCTCTCTCTCCCGCGGTCCGCGCAGCGTACGCTCGAATATCGCGGCCGAAGGCGACCACACTGAGCGCTATCAGAGCTGTCGCCCAAGCGATGAAAAAGATCCATCCTGCGTCGAAGATGACTACCGGAACCAGATCCATGGCATCGTACCTCGGGGGAATGCCGATAGAAATGGCGCGGGGCCGGGGAGACAGTCAACCCCGCGCTGCTACCGCCAACAGCTGCAAACCAAAGTTACTGCTGCTCCGGTTCGGCCGACGCTGCGCCTTGCATATGTTGCTGTATGCGGGCTGCGCGGTTGGCTTCAATCTCTTTCAGCTTGGCCTGCTGGTCGGGCGTGAGCAACTGGTAAATTTCGCTGTGGATGCGCGTCTCGTTCACCTTTAACTGAACCAGCGTCTGAGCCTGCTGCGCGACCAGAGCCTGCACCTTGGCTTCATCATAGGTGCCTTCCGAGTACTGCTTGAGCTGCTCATGCATCGTGTGAACCTGCTGCATAAGCGGCTTCATCGTGGAGTGCTCTTTCTGCATGACTTCCTTGATCTGGGTGCGCTGGGCGTCGCTCAGATCCAGTTGCCTGAACGGGAAGCCCATCATGTGGCCCCGCATTGCCCATGCGTGCTGATGCGTGGGCGGAGGCGTAGTAGTTGCATCCGAGGTTTGCGACCTGGCGATCGCGCCGCCCAACATCACGGCCAGCGCGGCTACAAGAAAGCGAAAACGAATCGATTTCATAAACTCTTGACTCCTGAGGACTGGTTCCTTCCCGGAACCTGGGCTGTTTTTCGTACACTTATAAGAACACGATTTTGGCGGGAAGGTAGTAAAAAGTCAGTCAATCCGAGTAAAGTTTTGTCAAAGGGGAAGTCCATATTCTGGCAATCGAGTCTGATAGTGTGGTGACAATTCTTTACCCCTGACGGCCCACGGCTTGGTGCACAATGAAGACTGCGAAGATGGAACGAATTCTGATCATCGACGATGATGTCGAACTCTGTACCTTGGTCGGCGAATACCTGCAGGCCGAGGGATTCACGGTAGAGTCGGTGCACGACGGCGAGAGCGGGCTGCAGCGCGCCACCGGAGGTGGCTATTTGCTGGTGGTCCTCGACGTAATGTTGCCGGGCATCAACGGTTTCGAAGTGCTACGCCGAATCCGCGCCACCTCGCGCCTGCCGGTGCTTTTGCTTACTGCCCGCGGGGAAGACGTGGACCGCATCGTCGGTCTGGAGATCGGCGCCGATGATTATCTGCCCAAGCCTTTCAATCCGCGGGAACTGGTAGCGCGTATTCGCGCCATCCTGCGCCGTACGCACGGTGACAAATCGGTTCCGTCCACGCCAGAGATTGTCCGCGTAGGAGAGATTGAACTTGATCCTGCGACGCGCAGCGTACGCCGCGACGGCCAGCCCGTCGACCTCACCTCAGTCGAATTCAATCTTCTGGAAGTGCTGCTGCGCGAGGCCGGCCGCGTGGTTCCACGCGAGCGTTTGGTGAACGCCGTTCTCAGCCGCAAGTTCTCGCCCTTTGACCGCAGTATCGACATGCACGTCAGCAAGGTCCGCAAGAAGCTGGGCGATACCGACGCTGACGAACATATTAAGACGATCCGCGGCGTGGGTTACATCTTTGCCCGCCCGCGGGAGAAGGCTGGGGAAAAGGTGAAGGCCACGTCATGAAGAGCCTCTTCCTCAAGATTTTTCTTTCCTTCTGGGTGGCGCAAGCCTTGTTTCTGGTGATTGCACTCCTGGTGATGCTGGCCTTCCGGCCGCAACGGAATGCGAGTTGGGAAGCGCTGCGCTCGACCGCGCTCAACGAAACCATCGAAGCCTATGAGCATGGCGGAACGCCCCGGGCCCGCGAGTACCTGGAAAACTTGTGGACGAAACAGCATGTGCGCGCCTACGTTTTCGATGAGCAAGGAACGGAGATTTCAGGGCGCGAGAGTTCCGGCTGGGCGGAGCATGTTGCCGCCGGACGGCCGCTTCGGTCACGGCCCGGAATGCTTTTTCCGCGTCCGCAGATATTGACCGAGTCGAAGGCCTCCAGCGATGGTCAACATCTCTACACCATCGCAATGGAGGTGCCTCCCGGATTCCGCGTATTTGTTGGACCTTGGGGGATGATCCACGTCCCCGGTTTGATCATCGCGCTCATCTCCTCTGGATTGGTTTGCTATTTCCTGGCCTGGTATATGACCAAGCCGGTAACTCGCCTGCGTGCCGCGACCCAGCAGCTTGCTGCGGGCGACCTGTCGGCCCGGGCCGGCGATCCCAAGAGCAAGAGGCGCGACGAGATCGCCGGACTGGTTCGCGATTTTGACGCTATGGCTGCCCGGCTGGAGACTCTGGTCAAAGCGCAATCGCGCTTGCTGAATGACATTTCCCATGAATTACGCTCTCCCCTAGCTCGCCTAAACGTGGCCCTGGGCCTGGCGCGACAGCGCTCCGGACCGGAAAGCTCGTCCATGCTGGAGCGCATCGAACTCGAAGCCGGCCGCCTCAATGAACTCATCGGACGCCTGCTCACTTTAGCCCGCCTGGAAGATGGCGAGCAGGGCATCGCCGCCACGCCGGTTTCGCTCGACGAAGTCGTGCTCAATGTTGCCGAAGATGCCGAGTTCGAAGCGCAGGCGCGGCATTGTCACGTGCGCAGCGAGATTCCCGCTGGAAGCTGGGGAGTCCGCGGAGATGTGTCTCTGCTGCACAGTGCCGTCGAGAACGTGGTCCGCAACGCCATTCGTTACACGCGTGAAGGCACGGCCGTCGAGATTCAGTTAGAGAAGACCGAAAGCGCTGCCGGAGCTGAGGAAGCCGTGGTTCGCGTGAGTGATTGCGGTTCCGGCGTTCCCCCCGATGCGCTGGAGAAGTTGTTCCAGCCCTTTTACCGCTTGGACGACGCTCGCGGCCGGCAGACTGGCGGGGTTGGCCTTGGCCTGGCTATTACCGAGCGCGCTGTGCGCTTCCACGGCGGACGCGTGGCGGCAGTGAACCGCCCCGAAGGCGGGCTTATGGTTGAGATTCGTTTGCCTCTAATGCCGGCGAGCGCTGACGCGGAGCAGGCTAGTGAAACTGTTCCTGCCGGACGAGAAGCATAACCGCAGGGGCTAGTGGTCAGTGGCCAGTGGCTAGTAAACCTGGACTGGCCACTGATCACTGCCCGCTGGCCACTGCCTTCAGGCAACTCGCAGCCCTCTTTGCGGTTCCAACCAGCGGGTAGCAGTTTGCTCTTCCGGCGCATTCCTGATACATAAATGGATGGCAATTTACGCCTTCAAAATAGGTTCATGCCCGGCGCGTGCCCGCCGGGGCGCGCATAATCACGTTCATACGGAGACGAAGCGAAGAATGCGGAGAAGCTTTGCCTGGATGGTGGCGGTTCCGGCTCTGGTTGCGGTCGGTTTTGGCTTTCTCATTGCGTGTAACACGAAGTACCAGGCTGCCTACAACGGTTTGGTGATTGTGCCCACCCAGGGCCAGGCAGTGATGGAGACCTTCAGCCTCAACCTGGCCAACGGCGAGATGACGCAGATCAACAACCAGTATGGTCCGCCCACGCCTGGGTTATCAGGCGCAGTGATCCTTGATCCGGCCGGCGCCAATGCCTATGTCATCATGAATCAGAATGCCGCGCTGCAACCCAGCAGCACCGGGATCACGGTGTTTCCCATTGGCAGCGACGGCGCGCTGCATCCGGGAAAGACGCAAGGCCTGAATCCAATCCTATCGACGACGGTTAACTGCATCTTCATACAAAATGGCATGACGGTTACACAGGAAATCACCGTCCCGGTAACTGCGCCCGTCGTCCCCAACGCATTGGCGATGGATTCGGCGGGAAAGCTTTTGTTCGTGACCGATGTAGCGACCAGTGCCCAGGGCACGTATATGTGCAACGGTGCGACTGTGACAGCCGACCTTCCGGTGCAGGGAGCGGTATCAGTCTTTACGGTGAGCAACGGTACCCTTGCCGAAGTAGCGGGTTCCCCGTTTCCCCTGCCGGCCGAACCGGGCGGCGACACCCCTAGCGCGTCGGCGCTGGCCGTGACCCCAACTATTTACCCCGTAGAGTATTCGTATTGTTCGGGGCATGCGCCTCCAACTACGGAGAACCTCTATGTGACGGATTCCGCCAATTACGTGCTGTTGAACTACTCCATAACTCCGTCGGCAGGAACCTTGTCATTGGTCCCCTACTCGTCCTCTTCGCCGGGAATTCCGACGGGTAGTGTACCCTCCGGCGTGGCTGTTGATCCCTGCAACCGGTACGCCTACGTGGCCAACGCAGGTCCAGGCAGCAGCCAGAATAGCGTCAGCGCCTATACGATCTGCAGCACCGTCAATGTTCTTTCGGAGCCGTATTGCAACAGCGCGGACTTCAGCCTGAACCCGATCGCGAGTTCACCCTATCCGGCCGGCGATTCGCCGGGGCCGATCGCGGTGGATGCCTACGGCAATTTCCTGTACGTGGTGAATACGGCGTCGGGCAATGTTTCCGGCTACCGGATCAGCCCAAGCAATGGCACTTTGACAGTATTTACCGGGGCGCCCGCGGCCGCCGGTCTGGGGGCGAACTCGATTGCCATTCGCCGCGACGACAGCTGGGTATTCGTGGCCAACGTCACGGCCGGAACCGTGACGGAATATGCCATCTCACAATCGAGTGGAGGTTTGAGTCCGCTACCGCCGGTTAACACCCTCGATTATCCTTCGGGCGTCGCAGTAAAGTAGAGCCTGATCCCCTCGCGAAAGCCTCTCCGGCAGCTAGGAATCAGATCTCCAGCAGTGCCTCGAGCAAAGGATGTTTGGCGGCGGAGAACGGATTGGCGACCGTTACACCGTTCCAGGTGAATCCCGGCTGAAGGTCCTCAGAGAGCAGCAGGCGGCATCCCGCGGCAGCCGCAGCAGCGAA
Organism: uncultured Acidobacteriaceae bacterium; assembly: GCA_963832755.1. Classification (GTDB taxonomy): domain Bacteria; phylum Acidobacteriota; class Terriglobia; order Terriglobales; family Acidobacteriaceae; genus Sulfotelmatobacter. Next base: position 1,748,574 of record CAWHVM010000002.1, read on the forward strand.
GATCACCGCGTCCCAGATGCCGAGGCCGTGGCGCGCGGCCAAATCTGTGGCGGCGACCAAGACGGCCGGCGAAGTTTCAATCAGAGAAAAAGCATCCTGCCAGCTCAGGATGGCCGCCCGCGCCCGTTCCGGCGGACGTCCAGCTTTTCGCACCAGCACGTGGAAGAGTTCCCCTAGCACTTGAACCGGCAGAAAGGTGGAACCAACAGGCAGCTTGGCGATGATTTCGAGAGCAGACTTCTTCCTTGCAGCGCCGTTTACCCCCTCGGCGTAGGCCAGAATATTAGTGTCGAGCGCGAGCCTCACAGGATCCACCTAGTCGTATAGATCATCTCGTTTCCAGCGTCCGATCTTGACGACGCGTTCGGCCCGCAAGCGGCTGAGCAGAGACACGCGGGCGCTGGCTGTGGTCGGACCATTTTCTTTGAAGGGGGCGATCCGCGCCACAGCTTTCCCGTGGCTGGTCACTACGTAGCTTTGTCCCTCCCGGACCTCCCGCAATACCTGGGAAAACTTCCGGTTGGCGTCTGCCGCAGAAATTGCCTTTTCCATGGTCCGGCCTCCATGTAGTTATATTACCTACTTTTAATGGGAGGGGTCAAGGCGTTTGGTTTACAATTAAGTGTCTTCAGCCATTCATCTTCTTGCGCTCCCGGAGGAATCTATGAAGCTCACCCCTGGCAAACTTGCAGGTCTCAAAAAAGTCTCGAATGAACATGGTGTGATCGCCGCCGCTGCCATGGATCAGCGCGGCTCGCTGCAGAAATCGCTGGGCAAGGAAAAAGGCGGCGAAATCAGCGACGCCATGATGGAAGAATTCAAGACGCTGGTCACAGAAGTTTTGACGCCGCACGCCAGCGCCATCCTGCTCGATCCGGAGTGGGGGCTGCCGGCCTCCAAGCGTCGGGCCAAGAACGCCGGTCTGCTGCTGGCTTATGAGAAGACCGGATACGACAAAACGGGTCCGGGACGGTTGGGCGATCTGCTCGATCACTGGTCAGCGAAGCGGCTGAAGGAAGCCGGCGCAGACTGCGTGAAGATTCTGCTTTACTACACGCCCTTCGATCCCAAGGACGTGAACGACAAGAAGCACGCCTGGGTCGAGCGCATTGGCGACGAGTGCCGCGCCAACGACATCCCATTCTTTCTGGAATTTGTCGGATATGAAGAAGGCGCCGACGAGAAGGGACTGGAATACGCGAAGAAGAAGCCGCAGATCGTCACCGAGAGCATGCGCGAATTCACCAAAGACCGCTACGGCGTAGACGTGCTGAAGGTGGAGGTGCCGGTGAACATGAAGTTCGTCGAAGGCGTGAGGTGTTTCGGCGGCCAAAAGGCATACACGAAGCAGGAAGCGATTAACTTCTTCCACCAGGCGGCGAATGTGGCGACCAAGCCGTTTATTTATCTTTCGGCAGGCGTGAGCAATGCGGAATTCAGCGAGACGCTCGAGTTGGCCGGAGAATCCGGGGTGAAGTTCAACGGCGTGCTGTGTGGACGCGCAACCTGGAAAGACGGCATCCCAATCTATGCCAAGCAGGGCGCAGCGGCCTTTCGCAAGTGGCTGGAGACCGAAGGCGTTAGGAACATCAATAACGTGAACGGCAAGCTGAAAGCTGCCACGTCCTGGTATTCGATCTACGGAGTGGAACCGGTGCTGGCAGGCGCATAGGTTTGAATTGTTCGTGTGGGCGCGGGCGACTCGCCCGCGCTCTTTGGCACAAGTATTAATTGCAGACCCGATCCCTAACCTGGGAGGATCGATGCTCACTAGCTCTTTGCTGTTATTTGCCATTCTGGCGGCAGTTCCTGCCAGGTCCACTGACGCAGTCCCGGACCTCCGCGATCTCACCATAAAAACTCGCGCGACCACGGACAGCCTTCACAGCCCGGTGACGAGCTGGTACTTCAAAGGTTCTCGCATGCGCTCTGAGCTTCGCGATCCTGATTTTGCAAACTCGGTGGTGCTCACCAACATCTACCAGTGCGATCGGGGAGTGAGAATCTTCTTCGACGAGAGCTCGAAAACCTACCATTCCGTTCCCGCCGATCCATTCCAGATGCGCGAGACCGCGCATCCGGTTCCAGAGATTCCCTTAAGCGGCGGTGAAGTCACCGTTACGACTGATTCAGTCGACACCGGCGAACGGCGACAGGTCGGCAGCTATCAGGCACGGCATGTCAAAACCACGGTCACAGTCGAGCCTGGCCCGGAGGCCGTCAGTCGCAAAAGCACCACCGAAGTTGACGGGTGGTACATCGATCTGCGCGGATTATATTGTCAAGACAATACCAAAAGAATGGGCTGGTCTACGGCATGGCCGGGCCGCCGCGATCGCGTATTGTTCAAGCGGCTCGGCACCGCGCCTCGAGGTTTCGCGATCGAAGAGACCACGACGAAACGCGAGGGCGAAAGAGTATTCGTCACGAAGATTGAGCTGCTGGAGCTCTCCGAAAAACCTCTGGATGAGTCTTTGTTTGAGGTACCGCAGGGCTATTCGCTGTCCCCACCCAAGGCTGCACAGTGACGACCTTGAAGCTTCAGACCGCTCTGGTCACCGGTGCCTCTGGCGGCATCGGATATGAACTGGCCAAGCTGTTTGCCCACGACCACTACGACCTCGTGCTTGTCGCCCGCAGTTCCGACAAGCTGAACCAGGTCGCTGCTGAACTGCAAGGCCAGTTCGGGGTTACCGTCAAAACCGTCGCGCTTGATCTGGCCGCAGCCCCGGCTCCCAAATTTCTCTTTGATCAATTACAGCGCGAGCGGGTTGCTATCGACATTCTCGTGAACAACGCAGGCTTCGGTGTCTTAGGCGAGTTCGCGCAGATACCGGAGGAAGAAATCCTCGGGCAGATTTCTCTCAACATTACGGCGCTGACTCGTCTGACCCGGCTGTTTCTTCCGCCGATGCTGGCGAGGCGTGGCGGCAAGATCATGAACGTGGCGTCTACCGCGGCTTTTCAGCCGGGGCCGCTGATGGCCGTCTACTACGCGACCAAGGCGTATGTGCTTTCGTTTTCGGAAGCGCTGGCTAACGAAGTGGCAGGATCGGGAGTGACCATAACCTGTTTCTGTCCGGGTGCTACGAATACGAATTTCCAGAAGCGGGCGAACATGGAGAGTTCACGGCTGTTCAAGAAATTCGGGGCGATGAATACAGACGTAGTTGCGCGCGACGGCTATCGCGGCTTGATGGCTGGACGAACCGTCGTGATCTCAGGCGCTCAGAATTGGCTGGTAGCGGAGTCGGTGCGCTTCGCTCCACGAAAGTTGGTGACTGCGCTTTCGCGCTGGGTTGCGGAGAAAGTGGAGTAGCGAGCGAAGGCCTCGCTCCACGAACCGCGGCGGAACCCTTTCCATCAACTGCTTGCCTCCTCCGCTATTTCTTCTTCAGAATGATCACCGTGCCGAGCTGGTCAAGCACAGCCTCCGTCACCTTTCCCGCAGCATCGCGCTTGAACTCGATCGTGATTCCGCTGTAGTCCGCAAGCTGGAAAGTCGTTCCCCGCCTCGGGTGTAACACGTAGTCAGGCTGCCCGGGAACGCTGGCCACCAGTTCGTGATCTCCACGCAGCGTAATTGTGAACGGCACCGGAGCGCCGGGAATCTCGTATTGGCCGGCGAAGGCCTCGATGAAACTGCGCTCGGTGAGTTGCTTGTCGGGCATGCGTGTGAAAACGATATCCTTCACGCTGGGCTCGAGCGGAATCGACAGGCTGGAGATATCCCCGTTGATATCCGTGAAGAACGACACTTCCATTTTCTCGAACGGGTCGAGAGGATCTTCCGGTATCTGGAACGAGTCGTAATGATAGTGCTTCAGAGGCTTGCTCACCTTGTTCAGCGTGAACTTGAAGGCATCACCGTCGGGCGCGATGGTGACCATGCCGTAGCCGGGATTCGAGTAATCTCCCACGTAGTCTTTCAAATCATGCGAGGGATGCGTGCCCAGCTTCTGCGGAGTGTAGCCTTTCTTTTTCGCTTCCTGTTCGGACTCTTTTCCTTTTTTCTCGGAATCGAGGAAGCGCTGGTTCCACGGCACCTGGTCGAGCCCGAGTAATCGGTCGTACACGTTATCGACGATGACCTCCGGCAGGGGATTTCCATCGAGATTGGTAAGCACGACAACGCCTATCTTGTCGGCCGGCAGGAATGACAAGTCGGCACTGAAGCCGTCAATGTTTCCGCCGTGCTCCACCACTTTATGACCACGGTAGGTCGAGAGGAAGAATCCCATGCCGTAACTGCTCTCGCCGAGTTCTTTGTACGGCGGCGCGCCGCCGATGACCATCTGCGGAGTTTGCATCTGCACCGAGTTGTTTTCAGAAAGCAGCTGTTTGCCGTCCAACTTCCCGTGATTCATATGGAACAGCAAATACTTGCTCATGTCGGAGACATTGCTGTTGATTTCGCCCGCCGGTCCCATGGCGCAACGGTCCGGGCATTGCTGATCGAACGGGATGTGCTTCAATTCAGCCTTGAGGTCGCGGCCTTTGCGATAGGGCTCGGCAAAGTCGGAACTGTTCTGCGTGTCCCGCTCCGACAGATTCGTCCCGGTCATTCCCAGCGGCTTGAAAATTCGCAGCGTGACCGCATCCTCCCAACTCGTGCCGTTGAGCGATCCGGCAATGTATCCCGCAGTCATGAACATGAGGTTGTTGTATTGGAATTTCGTGCGCAGCGGCTTGCTCGGCTCAAGATATTGCAGCCGCCGCAGGATGTCTTCGCGCGGGAAATCGGACGAGTACCACATCAAATCGTGCCGCGGCAGGCCGGAACGATGCGTAATCAAGTCGCGCACAATCATCTCTTCGGTAAGCGCCGGCGTGTACATCTTGAACGTGGGCAGATAATCGCGGACCGGCTTGTCCCAATCCAATTTGCCTTCGTCCATCTCCATGCCGAGCATGGTCACGGTGAAAGATTTGGTGATCGAGCCAATGGCGAACAGCGTATTCGGAGTCACCGGCGTCTTCTTCTCCAGGTCGCGGTAACCGTAGCCCTTGAGCAGAATTACTTTATCGCCCTGCACCACGGCGATGGCCAGGCCTGGCACCTTCCAATCTTTCATGGCCTGCGTGATGAAGTCATCAAGCCCATCGAGGCTCGGCTTTGCACCCGGCGGAGCTGTCGCGGCCGCCGCGGACGCTTTGCGCTCCAGAGAAAAAGGAAATGTCTGCCCCGCCTGCGAGAAGTTCCCGCTGATCTTGTCGCCTTCCAGCTTGCCCTCGAAAACGGCGAGGCCGGGACCGGCTGGCAGCTCGAAATGAACCTGCGGTGCGGCGAATCGCACAGCCTGCAACGCTAATCCCTGAGCGCCTTGCTGCGGGATGTCGATATTGGCCTGCCACGCTCCGCTAGCGTTCTTAAAATCAACCCGAATCTGCAACGCCGTCCCGGGCAGCGCAATCGCACCCTCCCAATGCCCCTCCACACTCGCTTGCGCCGACAGAGCGGTGGGCGAGAGTAAAGCGCACACAGCTAGAACCAGAGCAATGAAGAAACCGGGCTTGCGCAAAGAAATATGCATGGGACACCTCGTGATTCTCGATTTATTGTGCGGAGCTGAAGACATGCTATTCGAATAGACGCTCGTTGCGACCCAACATCATAAACCCCAGTCGCAACTACCTTACGCAAATGCACAGCGAGGCATAAGTAAAGACCAGCATGCCCAATCTCTGCGACGCCTACTGAACTGACTGCAGCTGCGAAGCCAGCTGACTAACCGCGGAAGTATCGAAGAAATCCGAGAGATCGGCGTGACCGGCCAGCGTCTCGCGCTCTTTCCCTTCCACCAGAATTTTCACTTTAAGAATTCCAGGGATGTTCGCCGAGAGCGTCTGAATCAGTGACGCCACAGTTAATTCCTCTGACAAAACGCCGGAACGGTGACCATCGGCGAAAGCTGCGTTGATGTCGATGACAGCCAGCCCGGGATCGACCAGGTACACGCTGCGAATATCCGAACCTTGGGGCAGCGGGTGAGGCGAAGACTTATCCAAATAAAGCGCCAGCAGGGCGCGCAGCAATTCTTCCGCACGCTGCTGCCGGACCGAAGGCAACGGAATCTGCGCCGCTTGTGCGTGCAGCACGCCCACATCGTCATAGGCAACAAATAAGGTCACTTGTTCCGTAGGCCCGGCCGCGGGCGGCACCACAGGACGAGTATCGCTTGAGGCGACGGGACCAGCCGCGGCGCGTCCGCGCATGTGCCAGGCATACAGGCTCATGCCAAGCACAGCAAACAGGAGCACCGAGACCCCGATAAAAAAATGCCGTGGAATCATACTCCCCTCATCCCTGTGCCATCATGGCGCGGCTCCGAGTTGCGCCCGGATCGCCACGATCCCGTTGGCCACGCCGCTGGCGATCTGTTGCTGATAGTCCGGCGAAGTGAGTTGCGATATGTCAGATGCGGAAGGCGCAACCTCGACCGCAATGGCAGCGGTGACAATGTTATTCAAAGGACGCAGCGGCGCGGTCAGCGTTCGCACCGCGACCTGTTCCTTTCTCAATTCCGCAGCCACGCTGGCGACGGCGGCCTGACTGAGAGGAATCGATGCCAGTTGTGCGGTGGGCCAGGAGCGGAACGGGCCGCGATCCTCGTCGCCGCCGTAAGGCAGCATCGCCGTGTAGAGTCGAACGCCGTGCCCGTTAGATGCGGCATGGAAAGCGATATAAACCGCTGCATGCGTAGTGTTGGCAAGAAACGCGCGCTCATCCAGCGAGAGGTTGGTGTCGGAATCGCGCAGCACGAGCGTTGGGATTCCGCGATTCTCCAACTCTTGGCGCAGGCGCCGGGCAAAGGCAACCGTAACGTCCTTCTCAGCGAGCGTTGGACTGAGGGCTTCGCCGCGGTCATCGCCGCCGTGGCTGGCATCGACGACGGCGAAATAACGGCGAGCGACGGCGGGCGGCGCACTCGCAGCAGGCGACTGCGCCGGAGAATTGTTCTGCGCTGCAGCTCCAGCCGACGAGCCGGCTCCGCCATTCGCCCCTGCCAGTTGAGATTTCGCAAGCGCCAGCGTGATGGTTCGCCCATCCGGGCTGAAGCTGGCCATCAGCGGCAGCGTGGTGGTTACAGTGATCTCCGCGCCGCCATTGCTTTCCGAATAGGTAGCCGAAGGGATGATTTTACTTCCAAACGTAAGCGTGGGCGAAGCCGGTGCGGTGACCGGTTCGCGGCTGAAACTCAGCCGCAGTTTGCCGGGTTCGGTGGCCACCGACGGATTGACCGGCGCGGTGAAGCGCAACACCAACCGCGACGGATCGTCTGGAGACACGGTCGCGGTGAAGTGAGTCGCAACGCTGCCGATGAAAAGACGGCCAGACTCCTCGTGCAAAGTCGCGGGGCCACCGAGAAAGCGGGGCAGAAGGGAGTCAAGGCACGCAACCGGGACCAGGCCGCGTCCGTTTTCCATAACGAATTTTCCCGCGAGGTCGGCGTCGCGTCCCTGGATGCGGGCGTGGCTCTTGCCCACAATGAATTCTCCAAGCACGTTGTTGTAGTGCAGCCGCCAGCGCGGCAAGTCCGTTTTTGCGCTGACCCGGCCCAGAGGATCGAGCAACTCCAGCAAGCCAACGTATTCGCGCCCCTGCCGCTGGACGATGGGCAGCGAATAATTGGCAGCGGAGGAGTAAACAGAGAGATGCTTCTCGGGAGCCGCTCCAGAAACCAGCAGCACGGCGAAAATCAAGAGCGCGCTTGCGGCAATTCCAGCGCTTGGAAATCCGCGAATCGATTGTCCGTGAGTCGACTGCCCGCAAATTCGGCTTCTAATCGAGCGCATAGATGGTCAATCCGCTGAGCAGCTTGGGATAGAAGTCGGTGGATTTCTGCGGCATGACCTCGCCCGCAAAGGCGATGTCGCGCACCTGGGCGACGCGGCAGGGATTCATCAGGAAAGCGATATTGGCGCGCGACCCGGCGCCCCGCACTTGCGTCAAAGCCTCGCCAGCATCGCGAATGTAAGATATATTCTGCTGGTTGCGAATCGATTCCTCCGAAAGCTTCAACACATTTTCCAGTAAGCACTTATGCAGTTGAACCACGTCCAGCGCTTGCTGGCTGAGCGACATGCCGTCGAAGATTTGCGGCACATTAGGATTCGGATGGTGCAGCAGAAAAGCGCGGTTGGCAGTAACGGCGAGCAGGGTAGTTCCAGACCTGCCAGCCTCGCGGAGGATCGCGGTAGCGCGCGGCGCATCGAGAGATGAGTCGATCTCATCCACATCGAAGAAAGCGCGCGCCGCATTGCGAAAGTCATTTTCCGAAAACGACTCCAGGCTATGCACCAACCGATGCGTCGGCAGGATGAGCAGCCCTGGGCTGCTCATGTTAACGAACGTCATCATGACGAAATCGTACGGCTCCGATCCGCCATGGGAAGCAGGTTGCCCCGCTGAAGAATCGCCGGCGTGGCGTTCGTTGCGATAGTTGAGAGCGGTTTCGTAACGGTGGTGCCCGTCGGCGATGATCAGTCTCTTGCCGCTCATCGCAGCTTGAACGGACTGGATCAGTCTGGGATCCGTGACCTGCCACACACGATGAACCACGCCATACTCGTCCGTCACCGAAATGACTGGGTTGCCATCGGTTGCCAGCAGCGATTCAACCTGGCCTGAATCTTCATACAACATGAAAATCTGGCCGAAGTGCGCGCGAGTGGCCCGCAGTAAGTCGAGGCGGTCGGCCTTGGGCTTGGCCAGCGTCTGCTCGTGCCGGTAAACCACGCCGGCCGAGTAGTCTTCGATGCGCCCCAGCGCGATAAACCCCCGCCGCTCTAACACCTTCGATGAACCTTCCTTCGATGAACCAGGCTGAACAAATCGCTGCGTGTAGACATAAAGAGAGCGAAGCGAATCCTGGCGCAGGATGCCCTGTTCCCGCCAATCGCGAAACTCCGCTGCGGCGCGCGAATATACATTGTTCGCCGGATTGTCTTTTTCTTCCCGCCGCCCAAGGATGATGCGTGCAAGGTTGTGCGGGCTCGCCGCATAGTAGCGATCCTGCAGCACCGGCGTGATCTTGTCGTAAGGTTGGGTCACAACCTGATCCGGAGACACCCGTTGCGGATCATAGCGAAAGGCGCGAAAAGGATGAATGTCGGCCATGCAAACCTTTGATTGTAACAAGATGGAGGCGGCACGTTCGGGTTGGCGGCTAAAGGATCTGGCGGAATCGCCCCAAACAGGCTGTCAAATCGGGATTGTCACCGGGATTTGACCAAAAAAAACTGCCGCTGCTCGCGGCAACCTGTGATACTATCGCGGCAAATCGAGGTGCTTATGGCCCTCAGCCCTGAGACCCGAGTTCGGAGTCTGGTTCGAAAGTCCCGCCTGGGTCAACCCTGGAACCCAAGTCTTGTCCGGCTGCCCGAAAGAAATTTTCAGCCTCTCGTGTGGGTGCCGTTCCTTGTACTGCTCGCGCTGTGCGTCTCGCTGGTTCCTGCCCTGGCCCAGACAGATGTGAACGACGTTCACGTCCAGCCTCGCGCTGTCACCCCTCAGCCGGATAAAACAAAGACGCAGGAAATCGCCAAGGAGACTATCGTCCCCGCCTCCTTGAACACCCACATCCGGCCGCTGAAGGTGGATGTGGATTTGGTGCTCGTGCCGGTAACCATCACCGACCCTATGAACCGGCTGGTCACCGGTCTGGAGAAAGACAACTTTGAGATTTTCGAGGGCAACTCGAAAGAGCAGATCAAGTCGTTCTCCAGTGAGGATGCGCCCGTATCGCTTGGCGTGATCTTCGATTCCAGCGGAAGCATGGCCAGCAAGATGGAGCGCGCCAAAGACGCCGTGGTCGAGTTTTTCAAAACCGCCAACCCGCAAGATGAATTCTTCATGATCACCTTCTCGGACGAGCCCGAGATGGTCGCCGATTTCACCAGTTCGGTGGACGATATCCAGAGCAAACTGATCTACACCATGCCGCAAAAGCGCACGGCGCTGCTAGATGCCATCTACATGGGCGTCAGCAAGATGAGGCAGGCCAAGTATCCCAAGAAGGCGCTCCTCATCATTTCCGATGGCGGCGATAATCACAGCCGCTACACCGAAAACGAAATAAAAGCTTTGGTGAAGGAAGCCGACGTAATGGTATACGCCATCGGCATTTATGATCACTATTTCGCAACTCCGGAAGAAAGCCTGGGCCCGCAATTGCTGGGCGAGATCACCGAACTGACGGGCGGGCGGGCGTTTACCGTAGAGAACCCCAACGACCTGGCCGACGTGGCCACCAAGATCGGCGTCGAACTGCGCAACCAGTACGTGATCGGATATCGTCCCAGCAAAGAAGTGAGGGACGGCAAATGGCGTAAGATAAAAGTGAAGTTACTTCCGCCGAAAGGACTGCCGCCACTCCGAGTGTATGCCAGGACCGGTTATTACGCGCCCGAAGAATGAGCGCCTCTGCTTTTTTCTGAAATACGCGATCTGCGCTGCGGCTGCGATCGCGCTGCTGGCGCAGCCTTCCAGCGGGCGTGCTGCGTGGAACCCCGCGCAGGCTCAGTCTGCGCCTGCTCCGCCCAAACCATCTGAACCTTCCCCGTCACAGCCTGCTCCGCCAAAATCCGGCGCAACTCCCGGGCCTTCCGCCGGCTCAACGCAGCAGCAGCAACCTTCCACCGAGAACGGAACCTACGTCATCCGCAAAGACGTGGATGAAGTTCTGCTGCACGCCACGGTCATCGATGACAAGCAGCACATCGTGACTGACCTCGACCGCGATGACTTCACCGTACTCGAAGACGGCAAGCCGCAGAATATTATTTCGTTCCACCATGAAGACATTCCCGTGGCCATGGGAATCGTGATCGACAATTCCGGTTCGATGCGCGAGAAGCGCGCCAAAGTGAACCAGGCGGCGCTGAATCTGGTGCGCTTCAGCAATCCGCAGGACGAAGTATTCGTGGTCAACTTCAACGACGAATATTATCTCGACCAGGATTTCACCAACGACCTGCTCAAGTTGAAAGAGGCGCTGGAGAAAATCGACGCCAGAGGTGGAACCGCGCTCTATGAAGCCGTAGTGGCGTCGGCCGAGCACCTGAAGGACGATGCCCGCCTGGAACGCAAAGTGTTGTTCGTCGTGACCGACGGAGAAGACAACGCCAGCCGCGAAACCCTGGAGCAGGCAGTGAAGCAATTGCAGGAGGAAAACGGTCCATCCGTCTACGCCATCGGAATCCTGGGCGATGAAGAGCATCCCAAGCGGGCGCGGCGCGCGTTGGAAATCATCGCGCAGCGCACCGGAGGCCTGGCATTTTTTCCGTCAACTCTCGATCAGGTCGATGAGATCAGCCGGCAAGTGGCGCACGACATCCGCAACCAATACACTATCGGCTACAAGCCCACCAATCCCCGAACCAGCGGCGGCTTCCGCCAGATTCGCGTTGAGGCCAAACGGGGCAAGGGCAAATTCGTCGTGCGCACCAAAAGCGGCTATTACGCAGTGCCCGAGCCTTCGGCCTCGGGAGCGAAGTAAGCCATCCATGCGCTCATGGAAATGTCGCACCCCATCGTCCTCTATGACGGAGTCTGCGGACTCTGCAACCGTCTGGTTCAGTTCATTCTTCGACGCGATCGTAAAGCCATCTTTCGTTTCGCCTCGCTGCAAAGCGCGTTCGCCGGTTCCATCCTCGCCCGCCACAACGCCAATCCTAGCGGTCTCGACACGGTCTATCTCGTCGTTAACCATGAACTGCCAGACGAGTTTCTACTCTCCCGCTCTGATGCGGTGCTCTATGTCTTGAAACAACTCACAGGCCCGTGGCGCGCAGTCGCACTCTGCCTGCAACTTCTACCCAGATTCCTCCGCGACGCGGCGTACAACGCGGTAGCCCGCAACCGTTACCGCATATTCGGCCGCTCAAAAGTTTGCCAGTTACCGAGCGAGCAGGATCGCAACCGCTTCCTCGACATTCAGGAATAGTTATGGGCACGGCTTCAAAGGTTGCGAAAAAAGGGCCCTGGTTTTGGGTGGCGCAGCGCTTCAGCGCTGCGATAACCGGCTCATCCTCAACGCGGGCTTTAGCCCCCGAGGATCACCTTCTTCTCATCGTCCCGCAGGCCGTCTCCGCGACGCAGTCCGCTTCTGTTTCTTCTTGTCCGCCGCAGCCGCCCGCCAAGCTCCCCGCAACAAATCCCGCAAAGCATCGGGATGCACGCGATCCAGACGCACCAGCACCCACTCATAATTCAAATAATGATCGGTAATGAAGTAGGTTTCCGGATCAGCCTCCATCAGCGCAGCGCGCTGCTCAAAATCCATTCGCACCACCAGCGCGTGGAAGCTCTGATGCAGTCGCGCAAACAGAACTCCGCTCACCTTGAACCCCGGCGTGCCATAGGACGAGACTTCTTCCGCGTGATCCATCGCCATCGCCATCCGCCGCGCATCTTCGAAGGTTACCGCCACAATTCACCTGCCCAGCGAGCGTTCGCCGCAAAGTATACCGCGGTAGTACTATCTGTACCTGTATACGTCGACCTGAACATCGGCCTGACGCTCACCCTCCAGCAAGCCACAGCTTACTTCATCGAGTGGACGGTCACCGGCCTCGTCATCGGACTCATCTACCGCCCCCTCACACCGCACCGGCAACGGCGGGATGCCGGTTTGGTGAACTCCTTTTCCCATTGACATTGCCTCCTGAAAATCGTGCTAAAATCCCCATCCGCAGCCGCGCCGCGTGCGGCGTTTGGAGGGAAAGCCCATGACCCGATCGCGTTTCATTCCGGTCCTTGTTCTTCTGGTCCTTGCCGTTCTACTCCTCACCGGTTTTGGCAACGTGCTGCCCTTCTGGTCGCAGTGGGGCAGCAACCCTGCACACACCGGCATGGTCAACGTCAACGGCCAGCCGCTCAACGAAAAGCTTGCCGACATCATTTACGACCCGTTCGTGGGCCAGGAAAAGACCGAGAACATACCCGTCTTTGGCGCGGCAGTTCTGTCCGCGCATTATCAATCCACGCTCATCGATGGCGACAGCTTCTACATGCTGCAAAAGACCGGCACGTATATTGACTGCACTCCCCTCGGCGCTTGGGAGTACGGTGCGGCTTGCGGCCCGAATGCCTGGAACTGGATGATATGGAACGTCGCCCGCTACGACTGGTCCAACGGCAAGCCCACTCAGTCCTGGCTCTTCGCCTCTGACTGGAAACCTGAAGCCAATGACACCAATTTTCGCAGCGCTTCCGTCGGACTCATCGGATGGGAGCCCGTGTTCCATCCTGCGCTTGCCAACGGATATCTGTATGTTCCCGGCGCATCCGGCACGGTGTGGAAGGTTGATAAGCAAAGCGGCGCCTCGGTGTCGCACATCAATCCGTTTACTTCGATCTCGATTAATCCTGGTTTGACTTACGTTTCCAGCCCCCTTACCGCCAGTGACGACGGCAACATTTATTACAACGTTCTCGAACTCTCCACCGACAGCGATCCCTGGCAGCAAAGCGATATCGCAGGCGCATGGCTGGTCCAGATTCTCCCCGACGACACTTCCGCCACCGTCACCTACGCCACGCTCACGCCCGGCGCGCCGGTGGGCATCGCCAAGCTTTGCCCCTCTACCTTCATCAGCGTCCCCAGCTCTCAAAAACTGCTACCGTGGCCGCCGACTCCTACATCGATTCCGCCAAAGGAACGCTGCGGCTCGCAGCGCCCCTCGGTCAACCTCGCTCCCGCTGTCGGCCCCGATGGCACCATTTACACCGCCAGCGCCGCGCATTTGGACATGATGGTTTCCTACCTCATCGCGGTCAATCCCGACCTTTCCCTGAAATGGTCGGCCAGCATGCAACACCGCCTCAGCGATGGCTGCGGCATCCTGCTGCCCATCGCTCGGCAAGGCGTGACCACAATGCCCAACTCCTGCCGTTATGGAACCCCCGTGGGCATCGATCCCTCCACCAACCAGAAAGGCTCCGGCTATCTGAGTGATGAAGCCTCTTCGTCGCCCACCGTGCTGCCCGACGGCTCCGTGGTTATGCCCGTCACCGACGACTACAACTACGGCCGCGGACACCTCATGCACTTCGACTCCCAGGGAAACTACCTCAATGCCTACACCTTCGGCTGGGATTCCACTCCCGCCGTTTATCAGCACGACGGCACTTACTCGCTCGTTACCAAAGACAATCACTATCCAGCTGCGGCGTATTGCACGTTTACCGGCAACCCGGTCTGCACCCCCGTACCCGAAGGCCCCTACTACGTCAGCCAGATTGATCCCAACATGAACGTTGAATGGTCTTTCCAAAACACCGACTACAACAGCACGCACCCCGGCGGGTACGAGTGGTGCGTGAATGCCCCGGCCATCGACAGCCAGGGCATCGTTTATGTCACCAGCGAAGATGGCAGCGTCTATTCCATTCCGCAAGGACACAAAGGCGTCTTCACCACGCCGCGCCAGCAAATTTTCCTGCTCGAAGCCATCGGCGCCGCCTACACACCTCTAGCCATCGGCGACGATGGGAAGGAATACAGCCAGAACGACGGCCACTTGTTTGTAGTCGGGAAGTGATGTTGCTCGTGTGGGACGGAAGCCGAAGGCTGCTGCGACGCAGAGTTTTGAAAGGGCGCGGCTTCAAGCCGCGCCGTAAAGTGCCCGAAGAATGAAGCGGCTTCAGCCGCTGGGGGGAACCTCGTTCTCTCGCCCGCCCAAATCTGTAAAGAGCTAAACGCGACGCACAGCGCAGCCTCAAGTTAAGATGGTGCCGGCAATCAAGCCGGAGGGGATTCTTGAGCGTCAATCCGATACCCACAGGCTTTCACACCAACGCGCCCAATATCATTGTCGCGAACGTTGATGCGGCCGTGTCTTTTTACCGGCGAGCCCTTGGCGCCGAAGAACTCCTGCGTCTCACCATGCCTGATGGGAAGGTGGTGCACTGCGAATTGAAGATTGGCGATTCTCGCGTCAACCTGGGTGAATCCATGGAGGGTTGGCCGGAGCACAACTTGCTCGCCCAGATTTTCGTCGCCGACTCGGATACGGTGTTCGCACAGGCCGTGCAGGCCGGCGCCACGGTATTGAGTCCCGTGGCCGATACGTTTTTCGGTTCACGCGAGGGACGCGTCCTCGATCCCTTCGGCAGCACATGGACGATTTCGACGCACACAGAAAACGTTTCGCCCGAAGAAATGCAGCGCCGTCTTAACGCCCTCGCCGCCTGACCGTCACTCCGAACTGGCTGAAAAAATGGATGTCATTCCGAACCGGGCTGAAAGCCCGATGAGGAACCTGCTGTTCTCTGCGGATGAATAGCGATGCGGGGGCCAAGCGTGCACACGCTGCAGAATCCCACCCTTCCGCGAAGAATGCGGAAGGATGGGTCTCCACTAGGAATCACTTCCCCGCGTAGGTGCGAGCCGAGCCGATTCCCGAACACTTGTCAAAACCCGTCCCGCATTTCGTGCTCCCTTCGGTGATGTCGTAGAAATCGGTGGCGTATTCGGTGGGATTGGCCAGCACGCCATACATCAACGTGAGTTCGTCGGCGGTAGAGAGTTCCTTGCTGCCGGCAGCGTTCACGATGCCCGCAAAGGTTGGTGACGCCCAGCTGGTGCCGCCCACCGAAGTCCAGGCGCCGTTGAGGTAAATAACCGCACAACAGAAGTTGGAAGTCACATCTGGATAGCCGCGCTTGGATCCGACAACGCCGATAACCCCATTCTGATAACTGGGCCGGGGCTCGAACGGACTGCTGTCGCCGCCGCCACCGCTGTCGTATATCTCGTTGGTGAAGTTGCCGCTGGAGTCGCGCGTGAAATAGGTTCCGCCCACTGCCACCACATTGGGAGACGCTCCGGGATAAATACTGACGCCAAGGCCGGAATCACCGGCGGCGGCGAAAAAGACGACTCCATTTTGCACAAAATATTTGTCCCATCCCAGTTCCGCGCTTACTTCCTTGTCACCCCAGCTCATGCTGACCACGCCGCCGCCCGACGAGGCCACCAGCTGGGCAGCCAGTTGCACCGCGTTCCAGGTTGGATCGGTATCCACCTGCACCGATTCGACCAGGTAAAGCTTGGCCTGAGGCGCCATGGCGTGCGACCACTCGATATCAAGGGCTTCCTCGGTTTGCCAGCCCGCATAGACCGGCGGCTTGTTGTGGCCGGGCCAGGTCACGGTGAGGTCAGCGTCCTGAATGCCGTAGTAGCTGTCGAAGGCGGCGAGGTCGCTGGCAGCGTTGGGATAATCGCCGGCATCCACGATGGCAACCGCGCCCCATCCGCCGGTAGGGACGGCCGTGCTGGTTTTGATGGGGCAGCCGGGGAGTCCCTCTACCAACTCATACACGCAGGCGACGGATGCCGGGTTTTCTGCCCCCGAGGGCGGCTTGTTTTGCGGCTGGTCGGAGTCTACATAAAAATAATTGGTGTGCATGCGGCCGGGATGCTCAATGCTGGATGCCGGATAGATGATCCTGTGTCCGTTCCAAACCGATTCGACGCGATCCTGCGCGGAAGCAGGAGAAATGGCTACGGCGAGAAACAGAGCTAAGGCGACCGCCATCACTCCGGTGATCTCAATGACGATCTCAACGCTTCGGGAGAAAGCTCTCATGTGTGACTCCTGTGTGTAGTCGGCAATTAAGCCGCCGGCAATGATGACGGCGTATCGCTGAAAAAGCAAGCCCAAAGCGGGATTTGAGGAGGGAAATGATCGATGAGGGGAGGGGCACTCCCGCCCGCTGCTTCTTTGACCGGGAAGGGCACGGCTTAAGCCGTGCCGAAAAAAACCGACAAGATGGAAACCCGGCTTCAGCCGCTGAGGGAACCCGCTTTGACACACTCTTGTCATCCTGAGGAAGCGGAGTTGCACGCGACGCGGGCGACTCCCGACGAAGGACCTATGCAACCCGCCTGCAGCGGGCCGACCGATGCAATTTGTCTCTGCGGACGAACGCCCGAGCCCGGTGCCACCCGCCCGCCGAAAACCGCGACGGCCGGGGCAGACCCTGACAGTCTGCTGATGGCAAGAAACAGCGGGTTCCTCGCGCGCTTTCCGCGCGCATCGGAATGACAAGAGTTTAAAGATGGGCGAGCAAGGTTGCGGCAGCCGATGTCAGGCGCAGCCTGTGCGAAAGCCCAAATTGGCACACGCCTTATCAACGTTTTACTGCAATAAAACAGGGATGTCATTCCGAACCGGGCTGAAAGCCCGGTGAGGAACCTGCTGTTCTCTGCGGATGACCCTAAATGCCCGAGCCCACCGCCACCCGCCCGCCGAAAACCGCGACGGACGAGGCAGCCTCAAGTCAAGATAGTGCCGACAATCGAGTCGGGGAAGGCTGGCAGCCCTCCCCGGCCCCCGAGTTATTTGCAGATTGGGCAGGACGGGCAACAACACGCAATTGCTGCAACCGTTGCTGCCTTAGCTCCGAGTGCGACCAGAAGAACTACTGCGAGCGAGTAAAGCTTTCTCATAAGCATCTCCTTTCGCCGAGTGTGGATTGGGCAAATCCTCGAGCAGGCAACACAACTCGTCATCCCGTGCACAGGTCGCCGCCGTGGACACAGAGTAACTTCCGCGAAACCGCCTCAACCTGCGTTGCAGGGCGCGGAGTGAGCGGATTTGCCGCTCGGCCGCTCTCTCCTTCTCGTCAATCCACTCCACCACCGCCGGACACGGGTTCTCGCCTTGGCGTGCCATTTCGAGAACCTGCCTCATCTCTGACAACGTCAAGCCAACGCTTTTCGCCTTCAGGATGAACTCCACGTAGTGGTCCGTGTCCGCCGCGAAGATGCGGTACCCGGTGTGAGTACGGGCCGCCTTCGGCAGCAGTCCAACCCGTTCCCAGTACCGCAACGTCTTTGACCTGATCCCAGTCCTTCTTGCCAGGGCCGAGATAGTGTGTGCCTGCCTCATAGTTCGCCTCGGATACTGTAGAGCTTACCCCAAGGGTAAAGTGCAAGGGATTTTGGATGGGACTGTGCGAAGGGTTGGTATCCCAAGGCGATGTCTTTCCTCACCGGGCTGAAAGCCCGGTGAGGAACCTGCTGTTCTCTGGGGATAAACCCTAACGCCCGAGCCCAGCGCCACCCTCCCCCCGAAGACCGCGACGGACGGGGCAGCCTTGCGGGCGGATCGGAAGTCAAGGGCCAGCACGTTGAGAGCTGTGGAATCCCACCCCTTCGACTTCGCTCAGGGCAGGCTCTTCCGCAAAGAACGCGGAAGGATGGGCCAGCCGCGACCGCGTATAATCGCTGTTATGGCGTTCAACAAGCAAATCGCAGACCAAATTTTGGAAGCAACACGTCGCAGGTTCCCCGAAGTGATCGGTAACTTCCAGCACCTTCAAGATCTGACGGGCATGACAGCTAAGCCCTTTGACGATGAATGGGGATTCGCGCTCGAGGCGCTAGAGGCCGACGGTCTGATTCAGTTTCAGTACGCAACGCGCACTGGCATGGATAAGTATTTCCGTGGGTTCGTGAACATGACCGTTACTCCGAAGGGGCGAACTACGGATATCGCAGCGTAAGTGATCGGACAGCCGCGAGCCGCTCCAACCGTGAACGGCCCTTAATGATTGAGCCCAGCGCGACCCGCCCGCTGAAAATCGCCACATGAGGGAAGGCTCAAGTTCAAATAGGGTCGAAAAAAGGGGGCGATAGCGGCCATGCGTCACTTTGGGTCTGGACGGAATCCAGGCTGCTGAATCCTCGCCATATCGCTCACGTCTTTAGTAACGCCGGAGAGTTTTTCCGCGAAATCATTCCTCCACGGCTGATTCAATGCCGCCTCCGGCGTAGACTCCACTTGTGACTTGAGCGACAAAAGCAGCTTTCCCGCAAAGCTGTCCGCCAGCGCAAGCTGAGAGAGATGGTGAAAGGATTGAGTTAAACCGCGGAGGATTCTTTCCTTGGGCGCACCACTCCTCACCTTCCAATCAGTCCAACCAAGATCGTTGCCAAGCCAGAATAAGTTCGCGACGTTCTCCCATCTTATGCCGGGCGGTCCGCTTATCTGCTTGGCGACAGCCCCTGGAAGCACCTCTATAGCGGCCTCCAGTGTTCGCGGCTCGTCGAACAGCCTAAGCAGTCGCGACCTGAGGCGCGAGAACGCCGAACTGCCTATAGTTCGATTCAGACGGAAGTGATGGATGCACGCCCCCACGACTGAACCCGCTATCATCACGCACAGCGCGAGAAGGGAGGAGAAAAGCCATCCTCGGTGCCCTGGCTTCCACGCGGCATCCCAGTCTGTCGTGGCGAGGACCCCGACAAGGCCGGCAATGGCACCGGCACCGATGCCGATGTACAGGTCGCGGCTTGCTTTTTCCTCACTTAAGCCACCCTCACACAGCGTGTCGAACTCGTCCCGGCGCAAGGGCACGACAATCTCATCCGGGCGCGGATAGGAAACCAGACTACCCCCGGCGCTATAGCCTCTTCCTGTTACTGGTTGTTGATCGCCTCCTTCCCTAGCCGACATATTGCACCACCCGCACGATCACGCGGCCATCCTCCGTTGGCTGCTTATGAAATTCATACCCCGTGACGTGCCCGCCCGTCAGGTACTTCTGCGCACGCGACTTGAAGGCGAGAATGTAGTTGTCAACTTCGTCAGGGAAGAATACTGTGGCGAATTTCTTGTCGGGGAACAAGGTCAGAGTCTGCTCGGTCAGCCCGTATCCGAAGTAAGGTGTGGTGCTCACGTGGATAAGAGGCAGAACGGCAAGAAAGAGCTCGTTGCTTAGCCCGTCAGAATTGGCTATTTCGAGCGATGTGCTGTCCTTCCCGGAATCAAAATCGGCCTTAACTCGCTCAATAACCTCGGGGAAGGCGCCCAGGTCGACCAAACGCTGCTCCAGCGCCTCCCAATCGTTGTAGAAGGGTGAGGCTGCCGCGTGAGCGCCCCTACCTTCGGGGATCTCGGTCTCGATGAATTGAGTGCCGGCCTTATGCAGGATGAACTTCTTGCTCACGATTTAACCTCCCTCGGTTGCTTGCGACAACATTGTACCGCTGGCGTCCGTCCCTAAGCCCCCGAGCGGCCCTGCGTGGGTGAAAGCGACCTCACCCCACCCCACGCTTTACCCTCCACGCCCCCGCATGGTATCCTCACTACTGTCACCAAGATAAATCGAAACTGAGAACAGGAGTGCACCAGGTTAGTGCTAGCCAGAGAGCAAAAGAAATCCGTCATTGACCGGTACCAGACGCACGCGACGGACACGGGGAGTCCCGAGGTCCAGATCGCCATCATCAGTGAACGCATTGGCCAGTTGACGGACCACTTCAAGACGCACCAGAAGGACCACGGCTCGCGCCGCGGCCTGCTCATGCTGGTCAGTAAACGGCGTCGTTTACTGGACTACCTCAAGAGATACGATTCCGAGCGCTATAAGACGGTCATTGGAAAGCTCGGCATCCGCAAGTAATTCCGGGATCTTCTGAAGAAGAAGTCCCACAAACGTATCTGAGAGAACGCCGCCTTCCTCTCGAAGCCGGCCGTGCATTGAGGTAATTCTGCAACGTGCATCTTTTGAGCGCATCCCACCCCACCAATCTCGATTCGATTGGGAAGTACAGACGCGCCCCTCTGTCGATCCGCCTGGAGCCGAACGCCCCCAGCTAAAAGCTAAGAGCTAGGAGCTAAGAGCTGTTCTAAAGGATGAAACATGAAACCAGAAGTTAGCAGCGTTACAGTCGACCTCGCCGGCGGCAAACAACTCTCCTTCGAAACCGGAAAATTAGCCAAGCAGGCCCACGGCGCGGTCGTGGTGCGCATGGGCGATAACGTTGTGCTCGCCACCGCGACCGCCAACGCCGATCCGCGCGAAGGGATCGACTTCTTTCCCCTCACCGTGGATTACCGCGAATACACGTACGCCGGTGGACGCTTTCCCGGCGGCTTCATCAAGCGCGAAGGCCGCATGAGCGAGCGCGAAGTGCTCACCAGCCGGCAGATTGATCGTCCGATCCGTCCGATGTTTGCTGACGGATTCAAGTGCGAGACCCAGGTCATCGCTTTCGTGCTGTCGGCCGATGCCAGCAATGATCCTGACGTGCTCGGCATCAACGGCGCGTCCGCCGCGCTCACGCTTTCCGACATTCCATTTCTCGGCCCCATCGGCGCAGTGCGCGTGGGGCAGATTGACGGAAAGTTCATCATTAATCCCACTTACGACGAGATGCGCGAGAGCACGCTGAACATCATGGTCGTAGGCACCTCCGATTTTATTGTGATGATCGAGTCGGGCGCGAAAGAAGTGAGCGAAGAGCATGTCGTCGACGCGATTGAGTTCGGGCACACCGAGATCAAGAAGATTTGCGCCGCCATCAAAGACCTGCAATCGAGGGCCGGCAAGAAGAAGCGCGAAGTAACGCCGCCGGAATTCGATCAAGCCTATTACGACGCTCTGAAGAAGAATTTCGGCGCGGATTTGTCAGACCGGCTCGACACCAAAAAGCATCCCAAGGCCGAAAGCCACACGCTGGTCAGAGATCTGAAGAAGCAGTTGCAAGCAGAAATCCCCGAAGAAGATGAGGCAGCGCAAACCAAGCTGAAACAGTATTTCGAAGTTCTGCGCGAACGAATCTTCCGCGAAGAAGTGTTAGAGAAGAAACGCCGCCCCGATGCGCGCGCCTTCGACGAAGTCCGCGAGATCTGGATCGAAGCCGGAGTGCTGCCGCGCACCCACGGCAGCGCCATCTTCACCCGCGGCGAAACCCAGGCCCTAGTCACCACTACGCTCGGCACCAGCGACGACATGCAGCGCCTCGAAGGCTTCGAAGGCGAAGCCAAGAAGAGATTTATGCTCCACTATAATTTCCCGCCGTTCTCGGTGGGGGAAGTGGCGTTCTTGCGCGGGGCGGGGCGGCGCGAGATTGGGCACGGGGCGTTGGCGGAGCGCGCGATTTCGGGCGTGCTGCCTTCGGAAGAGTCGTGGCCTTACGCGATGCGCGTGGTGTCGGACATTCTGGAGTCGAATGGATCGTCGTCGATGGCCACGGTTTGCGGAGCATCGCTTTCGCTGATGGATGCGGGAGTTCCGTTGAAGGCTCCGGTGGCCGGCGTGGCAATGGGATTGGTGAAGGAGGGCGAGCAGTATGCCATTCTTACCGACATTGCGGGCGCGGAAGATCATTACGGCGATATGGATTTCAAAGTCGCCGGCACGAAGGATGGCATCACCGCGCTGCAAATGGATATTAAAGTTGCCGGCATCACTTCGCAGATCATGCGCGAGGCGCTGGCGCAGGCGAAGCGCGGGCGATTGCACATTCTGGGCAAGATGGACGAGGTTATCACTGCGGCGCGCGAGAAGATTTCTGATTTTGCTCCGCGCTTCTACACCGTACAAATTCCGGTCGACAAGATTCGCGATCTGATTGGGCCGGGCGGGAAGATGATTCGCAGCATCGTGGAACAAACCGGAGTGAAGATCGACGTGGAAGATTCCGGGTTGGTGAAGGTGGCGTCGAGCGACCAGGCTTCGGCGGCGAAGGCGCTGCAGATCATTGGCGACCTGACGGCGACGGCGGAAGTTGGAAAAACTTATCTCGGGAAGGTTACGCGGCTGGCAGATTTCGGCGCGTTCGTCGAAATCATTCCCGGCACCGATGGATTGCTGCACATCAGCGAAGTGGCGGAGCATCGCATTGGCGACATCCGCGACGAGTTGAAAGAAGGCGATCAGGTATTGGTGAAGGTGCTGGCGGTTGAGGGCAACCGCATCCGGTTGTCGCGTAAGGCGATTCTGAAAGAGCAGCGTGCGAAAATGGGCGGCGGGGCACCGCCGCCGGAAGGCGCACCGGCAGCGGCAGCGGCGGAAGGTGAGTTTGCTCCCGCAGCTACGACGGGCACGGTGGTGATTGAAGGCGGAGGCGATTTCCCCGAAGAAGCAGAGGGCGAACCGAATTTCAATCGGGACGGGGTTGCGCATGTGCCTAGCAGCGACCGCCCGCATAGCGATCGTCCGCATGGCGGAGATCGCGGCGGTCGCGGCGGACGTCCCGGTGGCGGCGGGCGCGATCGCGGACGCGGTGGGCGCGGCGGGCGCTCTGGTGGTGGCGGTCGGGATCGTGGACGTGGCGGGCCTGGTGGGGGACGACACTAAGTTCTTTGCCACGGATTTACACACGTTCACACGGATAAATAGAAGCCACGACTGGCGTCGTGGCTTTTTAGTCTCATGCGGCAGTCTGGCAGCGGCGGGGCGGTCATGCAATACTGGCTGCGGTCGGAAAGCATGGCCGGGATGGCGAAATTGGCAGACGCAGCGGACTTAAAATCCGCAGGTCCGAAAGGACTGTGGGGGTTCGATTCCCCCTCCCGGCACCAGATACGCGCTAGCAAGATCCCTCGCCAAGAACGCTCGGGATTTCGGCTGCAGGCTCCCGCCCTCACTTCGTTCGGACTCACGCCCGCAAAGCGCCTCAACTTAAAATCCGCAGGTCCGAAAGGACTGTGGGGGTTCGATTCCCCCTCCCGGCACCAAGCGAGCTTAATGCGATAATGGCCAGCACGCAATCTCGTTAAGTGGCTATTGCCGCTGACCACTTTCTTGCTCAATACTGTTGATATGTCTGGGGGCGGGTTCGTACCATCAGCGCGACCTTGGGTGTGCATGGTTTTGCTCTGCGGTTTCTTCTTTCTGCAAACTGCTGTTACTTCCTCCGGTCGCGCTCTTGAGATGCAGAACGCGACCGCGCCTGCGGAGACAACCGGCAGAGATGCTCATCCCGTTCTGGTTGAGTTGTTCACTTCAGAAGGGTGTTCGAGTTGTCCTCCTGCCGACGCTCTGCTGCAAAGATTGGATGCTTCACAGCCGGTGGCTGGGGCGCAGTTGATCGTACTTAGCGAGCATGTGGATTACTGGGATCATGATGGCTGGAAAGATCCGAACTCTTCGCCGGCGATGACGGAACGGCAGGCTGCGTATGTGCATGCGCTGGGATTGAGCACGGCGTACACTCCGCAAATTATTGTGGATGGGACCAGTGAAATGCGCGCTAACGATTCGCAGCAGGTGGAGAAAGTTTTTCACGAAGCTGCCACCGCTCCAAAGATTCCTGTGCGCATCGGCGAGGTGAGCATGAATGGCGGGAATCCTGGCGTGCTTCAAACCCGCATTGAAGTGGATGGCAATTCCGGCAGGCGCAGCGCCGACGTGTACGTAGCGGTCGCTTTGGATCGAGTGGAGTCGCAGGTTTTGTATGGAGAAAACGGCGGGCGGCATTTAACCCACGTTGCGGTGGTGCAGCAGATCACGAAGATCGGAAAGCTGCCGAAGGGGAAAAGCTTTGGCGAAATTGTTCAGCTGAAACTCAAGCCCGGTACTGATCCGAAAAACATTCGCATCATTGCTTTCGTCCAGGAAGATGGGCCGGGAAGATTGCTGGGGGCGGCTTTGCGGAAGCCGGCGAGCTGAGGAATCCACATTTGCCGGCGCGCGACGCACTCGCGTGGGGGTGAGGATTTCGTTTACGGGCTCTCTTACTTTGCGGCGAGCAGGTTGCGGAACTTGCGAACGGCGCGGGGAATCTCCGCTACAGGTGTGCTGCCAAAACCCAGGATGAAGCCGGGACGGGCCGGCTTGCCCAGGTAGGAGGGAGAGAGCGGCCACAGCCTAAGGTTCTGGCGGGCGGCGCGCCCGGCGATTTCCACATCGCGGATGCCGTGCGGCAGCGTGACAGTCAGGTGCATACCGGCCTCGCTGCCGAGCACCTCGACCGTGGATCCGAATTCCTTGCGAATGTTTTCCACCAGCACACTTCTGCGCTCGCGATAGAGGACGCGCATTCTGCGGACGTGGCGCGCAAAGTGGCCTTCTCCGATAAAGTCGGTGAGCACTTCCTGGAAGAAAGTTGGCGGGCCGAGATCCATGGCGCGGCGGATGGTTAGAAAACGATCGACGAGGTCAGTTGGAATGACGACGTAGCCGAGGCGCAGAGAAGGGAATAAAACTTTGCTGAAGGTGCCGATGTAGATCACGCGCGCATTCACGTCGAGCCCCTGCAAGGATGCGATCGGCAAACTCTCGTAGCGATACTCGCTGTCGTAGTCATCCTCGATGATCCAGGAGCCCATGTCCTGGGCCCACTCCAGCAATTGGAATCGGCGCGAAGCGCTCATGGTGACACCGAGCGGAAATTGATGGGAAGGCGTAACCAGCGCGGCACGCGCCTTCCGGCATCGCTTGATGCCGGCCGCAACGTCCAGGCCTTCCTTATCAACCGGAACGGGAATGAGCTTACAGCCCGTCAGCGCGAACGCGGATCGTGCGAGGCGGTAGCCGGGTTCTTCCATCCATATGCGGGTGCCGGGGTCAAGCAGAACGCGAGCGGAGATTTCGAGCGCCTGCTGCGAGCCGCTGACGATCATGATCTGCTGGGCTTCGCAGTGCAGCGAGCGCGCGGTTCTGAGATAGGCGGCGATGGTTTCGCGGAGAGCCTTGGAGCCGATTTGGTCGCCGTAGTGAAATGATCTGGCGTCCCTATTGCGGGAGCGGCGGGCGATCAGGCTGGACCAGATTTGGAGAGGAAATTGCTCGAAGGCTACTTGCCCCACGCCGAATGCTCCCCAACCTTGCAGCCATGGGGTGCTCTCGAGATGGGGAAGGATCGAACAACGGCGGGCGACCGGGCGCCGGCCGGAACGGGCTGCTGTGAGCCGCTTGCCGGACGGTAGGCTCGGCATGAACTGGTCGAGAAGGGAATTGGAGACGACAGTTCCCGCGCCGACGCGGCTCTTGAAATAGCCTTCGGCCAGGAGTTGAGCGTAGGCGTTGAGAACGGGGAACCGCGACACTCCTAGTTCTAATGCAAGTACACGGGTTGACGGGATGCGTTGTCCGGGATGCAAACCGCCATCGACGATGGCGGTGCGAAAGGCATCGTAGACCTGTTTGTGCAGAGGTTTATGGAGTTTACGGTCGACGGCGATGACGGGCAAAATGCCGGAGGCAACTCGCTTCATTTCAGGGGAATCATAGTGGAGTTGTAGCGCGATCATAGTGGCTATGTCTAAATCGAGTCAAGTGGGTATGGTCTCCGACCATTTTCAAAGCCATTATTGCAAATAGGATTTCGAAAATGGAATTGTCGAGATGGCTATGAACCTAATCGGACACGGCGACTTGGCGGGAATCGCAGAGGAACAAGCGGCCAGATTGATGAAGCCCTCTCCAAGCTTGCAGGCGCTGGGCCGGCGGCCGTCTCCGCGTGTGGCCATCAAGGTTAAGGGAAAAATCCTCTTCATCAGTCTGGGCGACGTGGTTGCGGTTCAGGCTGAAGGCAATTATGTGTCGCTGCAGCAGAACTCGAGTTCCTATCTGCTGCGCGAGTCGATTTCAGCGGTGGCAGAAAAGCTTGAGCCTCTCGGATTCATTCGGATCCACCGCTCGATTCTGGTGAACACTTCTTTTGTGGAAGAGATCAGGCCGTACTCGACGGGCGAATACGGTCTGCGGGTGAAAGGCGGGAAGGAATTCACCGTTACCCGCACGTACAAGAAGAATCTGAAATCCCTGGCGGAATATTGGATCGGCGCCGGGGCGTTCTTTCTGGACTAACGGCGGTTGTAGTTTCTTCGACTGCGGTTGTCGCTGTTGCCTGCTCTGTTGCACTCCCGAACACTACGTTGTCCGCCACAGCCGGCCATTCTGCGGTGCTCCGTTTTTCCGTAGGTCACTTCGCCTGGAATTCCTTTTGTGGTAGATGCGGCACCAGTTGACGGATGCGAGTGACTCAGAATGCGAATCTTAATTGCGTCTGTTGGTCGTTTTTATTTGTATGACCGCACCTTGTCTTTGTTCTTCCGCAACTCAGGCCTTGGAGATCGGTGTCGATGGCCGTGCGAATGCACCAGAGAACTCGGCCAGAGGAGGATTCAACCATGCGATTGAATACATCGACCAGGCTAGTTGTGCTGATCGCGGTGCTGTCCCTGTTGCTGCCCGGCGCGTTGGCAGCGCAGAGCACGATCACGGGCGCAATCAACGGAACAGTAACCGATGCCAGCGGCGCCGTTCTGCCCAACGTTGACGTACACCTGAAGAGCGTGGATAGGGGCAACACGAGTAGTACGAAGTCGAACGCCCAGGGCGCATTCCAGTTCCAACTGCTCGAACCTGGAACCTATACGATCACGGTTACCGCCCCCAGCTTCAAGACTTTTTCTGAGACGACGACGGTAAGTGTGAGTTCGACGACCATCGTTAACGCCAAGCTGGAAGTAGGAGCGGCCGGGACGACGGTAGAAGTTTCGGGCGAAGCTCCGCTACTGCAAACAGAGAGCGCCGAGATTTCGACGACCTTCAATGCCCGCGAAATTTCAGAAGTGCCGAACCCGGGCAACGACCTGACCTTTGTCGCACAGACCGCGGCTGGCTCGGTGATGAACACCGGCATGGGGTATGGGAACTTCTCCAACTTCGGGCTTTCGGCAAGCTCGAACCTGTTCACGCTGAACGGAATGTATGACAACGATCCGTTCCTGAACGTGAACGACTCCGGCGCCACCAACCTGTTGCTCGGCAACAACGAAGTACAGGAAGCAACGGTGGTGACCAACGGCTACTCCGGCCAGTACGGCGGGTTCGTGGGCGCGAACGTGAACTACATTACGAAGTCCGGCTCCAACAACTGGCACGGCAATGCCAACTACTGGTGGAATGGCCGCGTGATGAACGCCAACGACTACTTCCATACGGATTATGCCGACCCATCCAACGATCTGCCGCGCGGCTTTGTGAATGCCAATCAGTGGGCGGCCTCGTTTGGCGGGCCGATCTGGAAGAACAAGGCATTCTTTTTCTGGAACTATGAAGGCCTGCGCGTGATCATCCCGGTTACCAACAACGACTTGTTGGCGCCCTCGACGAATCCCCAGGCTGGCGGTGAACCCTTCGAGACCGCGATCAATAACAATCTGAGTAGCGCTGGCGTCGGTTTCGCGGACTCGGTTCCTTTCTACAACCAGGCGTACGCAATCTGGAACAACGCGCCGGGGAACAACGGGAAGGTACAGGGGAGTCCAGGCGCAATGGATCCGACTGGCTGTCAGGGCCAGGTATTTACCGATCCAGTAACGGGCGCCACGTTTGGCGTGGGCCAGCCCAACGTTTGCACCCAGAGCTTCTCAAATACCGTCGGCAACTTCACGCATGAGTATCTAATGTCCGGCCGGTTTGATTTTAACCTCACCAACAATGACAAGATGTTCGTGCGTTTGCAGGAAGACATCGGCACGCAGGCAACCGCCACCGACGCGTTGAATCCGGTTTTCAACTCGACCAGCTATCAGCCGGAATATCAGGCGCAGGTGAGCTGGAACCGGGCCATTGGCATCAAGGCTGCCAATAACCTGTTGTTCTCCGACCAGTACTACCGCGCCATTTTCGGCCCGTCGAATCTGCCGGCGGCTCTGGCCGCCTTCCCGACCACAATGTTGTTTGGTGACGCCTCACTCACGACGGTGGGCGGCGTCGACTTTAACTGGCCGCAGGGGCGCAACGTCACGGGCTACCAGTTAGTGGATGATTTCTCCTACAGCCTGAACAGCAAGCACACGCTGAAGCTGGGCTTGTATTTCCACCGCAACCTGATCAGCGACCACGATATGGGTGTCTTTTCGAGTGGCTTAGTCATCCCGTTAAGCTTGGGCGCCTTTTATAACCAGAGCGGCTCTGCCGACGGCTTTCAAGCCGAGTTGTTCGATCAGAACTTTCCTTCCTCGTTGGACGAGCCAGTCAAGCTGTACCAACTAGGATGGTACATCCAGGATGAGTGGAAGCCGCGGAGCGACCTCAAGTTGACGATCGCCCTGCGCGCCGACCACAATGCGACCCCCACATGCGGCACGAACTGCTTTTCGCGCTTGGCCGGGCCTTTTTCCAGCATCAGCACGCAAACGGCGGCTACACCTTACAATCAGGCGATCGACACCAACTTAAACCAGTCGGTACCGTCGTTTACGGATGTTGCCTGGCAGCCACGCTTCGGGTTTGCGTGGTCGCCGACTTGGGCTAAGGATACCGTGTTCCGCGGCGGCATCGGCATCTTCATGGATACATTCCAGGGGTCGATTGCCGACAACCTGATCGAGAACTCTCCGAAAGACAATGGGTTCACTTTGTTTGGGAACCTGGCGCCAACGGAGACGGCGAATGGGAACGTTTTCGCGACCGCTGCCGCGTCGAATGCGGCGCTGGTGACTGGTTTCTCGGCGGGCCAGAACCTGGCAACGATCTACGCCAATACAGGTGGTCTTTTCTCGCCGCCAAATTTCACCACGGTCGGGAGTATCGTGGCCCCAACGACCACGGAGTGGAACTTCGAAGTGCAGCACTCCTTCGGGAACAACACCTCGCTGATTGTGAACTACGTGGGCAGCCACGGCATTCACGAGACCATGGGCTTCAACGGGCTCAACGGATATTGTCCGGCCGCAACCTGCCCGAATGGGTGGCTAGGTCTTCCGGCCGCACAGCAGGCCGGGGCGGTGACTAACCCCTATTTCGGGACTCCCGAGGGCGGGTGGGATGGCCGCTTCGGAACCGTAAACGACATCCGGACGCAGGCAATTTCCCGCTATGACGGTTTGGCCGTCACCGTGCAGCATCGTTTTGCGCACGGGTTGCAGATGCAAGCCAACTATTTGTATGGACACGCCTTGGACGAAGTCTCCAACGGCGGCCTGAATCCGTTCATTGCCGACGGCTTCGGAAACAGCATTCTGAATCCGGTCAACAACAACAATCTGCGGCAGTACAACTACGGCAATGCCGATTACGACGTGCGGCATTCCATCAACGCGAACTACGTGTATGAGCTTCCCAAGGGGCCGACTCCGGTCCTGAAAGGCTGGCAACTCTCGGGTACGGTGTTCTGGAGAACTGGCTTCCCCTACACACCAGTTGACGTGCAAGCCCAGGACACTCTCGGCGGGCAAGGATACGGCGGGCCGGTGTTCGCCAACTACAGCGGCAGCGGCCACGCGGTTTGCCGAGGGCCGAGCGGCAGCCTGGATATCGGAATCAACCCCTGCATCCCCCTTTCGGGGTTCCCGGATATCGCGGCTGGTTCCAGTATCGGTGTAGGTGCCGCGCAGCTGCTTACCGGAACGGAGACTCAAACCCGGAACCAGTTCTACGGGCCGCATTACTTCGACACGGATATGACCATCATGAAGTACACGCAGATTCCGCGCTGGGAGACGGCGAAGATGGGAATTGGGGTGCAGTTCTTCAACCTGTTCAACCACCCGAACTTCGCGGCCCCGGTGAACGATGAGAGCAATTCGCAATTTGGCCAGGTGCACAGCACGGTGAACCCGCCAACCAGCATTCTGGGTTCGTTCCTGGGCGGCGACGCTTCAACGCGATTGATCCAGTTGACGGCGAAGTTCAACTTCTAGTCTTGCGCTGTCGGAGGACAAAGAAGTCTTGATTGAATGAGCGAACGGAGACTCTCCGTGTTGAACGCGCGCTTTCGGGGCGCTCCGGCAACACGGGGAGTTCAGCCGTCTTGGATGACTTAGCGCATGGAGTTGTGTGGCGCGTCGCGGGTTAAAATAAGAACACAATGCCTGCCTGCAATTCAAAGAAACAGTTCCCTCCGGTAATATCTGCAGCTTTGATCTTCTTACTTTTTTGCCTCGCAATTTCTGCGTTCGCGCAGGTCGATACGAAGGTGCATCCGGCGCCGGATTTTGGGGCGGGAAGTGTGTGGCTGGACCAGGGCGCGCCGGTGCCGCATCACATCTCTGACTATCGGGGCCGCGTTGTGCTCATCGACTTCTGGGAATACACGTGCATCAACTGCATCCGCGATTTTGGAGTAGTCAAACGCTGGTACGGCAAGTACCACGCTTATGGCTTCGACGTTATCGGGGTGCATTACGGCGAATTCAACATAGGGTTCGATGTAAACAACGTACGCGCGGCGGCGCAGCAGTACCGGCTGCCTTGGCCAGTGGTCGCCGATCAGAATGGCACGACTTGGAAAGCGTACGAATCCGCGGGCTGGCCCACTCGTTATCTTGTGGATCCGCAAGGCTCTATCGTGATGAAAGTTTTTGGCGAGGGAAATAACCGGGAGATGGAAGCGAAGCTCCGCGAACTGTTGGCGGTTGCGCATCCGGAAGTGATGAAGATTGATCTTGATCCCGAGGAGAGCGTATTCAAACCGGAATGCGGAGTTCCCACCCAGGAGATGTTCGCCGGCGAACTCTACGGGCGCAGCGCGGTCGACGATATGGCCGGGCACCATGAAGGCGAAGTCGCGGATTTCTTGCCTTCGCATTCTCCCCCAGATGGTGGCTTGATGCTGGCGGGCCGGTGGCGGGTGGAACACGACGGCGTAACCTCAGAGGATCATGGAGCTGCTGCGGAAGTGCGCTACCATGCGAGATCGCTCTACGCCGTGCTGAGCCTCACGGGCGCGAAACAGATTCGAGTCAACTTGTTCATGGATGGCGCTGCCTTCCCCAAGGAAAGCGCGGGGGCCGACGTGAAGTTCGACGCCAAGGGCGCTTATCTCGAGGTCACGGAGGGGCGCATGTACTATCTGGTGCGCAGTCCGGCGTTCAACGCGCATCTCGTCGCGCTGCAATCGGAGGGCACGGGGATGACGTTGCACTCGTTCACCTTTGGCAACAACTGCCAGCTCCTGGATAATCCCTAGCGGGGGTTCCAACGCGAACGCGATCCCCACCACGATTCATAGCGGTGTTGTATAATCCGGCTTCCGCATGAGCGGAGGAGGATGTTCCCGTGCTACCTAAGTAGACCGCCACTACTCGATCCGCACAACGAGCTGGGGAGACACGGTTTATTGCGACCGTGTCACGCCTGGGCGATTACTTCAATCCGGCGGGCCTCGGGATCAACACGCAGGTAACTCCCGCGACCACTAACTGCACCCATGCTCTCAACATTTTGCCGTTCAGGACATCTTCACGCAACCTCCTGCGCGGTCCGGGACAGAAGAATGTGGATTTCAGTCTGGTAAAATTCTTCTCAGTGACAGAAAAGTCCAGAGTTGAGTTTCGTGCAGAGTTTTTTAATATCTTTAACTTTGTGAACTTCGCGCAGCCTAACAACAATGCGTTTGTCCCCTCGACTTTCGGCCAGATTACGGCAACGAGCGCCGGGCCGCGTATCTTCCAGTTTGCGCTGAAGTACAGCTTCTAAAGGCGATCAGAAAGTTAGAACTGCTGGTGTGGCTGCGCCAGGATCGGGAATTTATTGCGACTTCAGGGAAAAACAGCACTCATTACCGGCGGCCTCAATGGACTTGGACGCGAAACCGCTTTGGTCTTTGCCCACGAAGGGGCGCGCGTGGCGGTTTGCGATTTACCGCCTGACGGGAGCGAACTGGTGGCGGCGATTCAGGCGCAGGGCGGAGAAGGCTTCTACGCGGCAGCCAACGTCTCTCAATTCCCTCAAGTGGAGGCTATGGTAGCGGCGGTGGTGCAGAAGTTTGGCGCCATCGACATCCTGATTAACAATGCCGGAATCACGCGCGACGCGACCTTGCTCAAGATGACTCCTGAGCAGTGGAACCAGGTGATCGCGGTGAATTTGAGCGGCGTCTTCCACTGTACCAAGGCGGTGGCGCCGCACATGGTGGAGCGCGGCAAGGGAAGGATCATCAACACTTCGTCCATTGTTGGACTCTCGGGAAATTTCGGTCAGACCAACTACGCGGCTTCGAAGGCTGGCCTTATCGGGATGACGCAAACCTGGGCGCGCGAACTGGGGCCGAAGGGCATTACGGTGAATGCGGTGGCTCCGGGTTTCATTGCTACTGAGATGGTGAAGAAGATGCCGGAGAAGATCTTGCAAACGATGCGCGATCGCACCCCGGTGCGGCGTTTAGGCGAACCTCGGGACGTGGCCAACGCCTACCTCTTTCTCGCCTCCGATGAAGCCGACTTCGTCAATGGAGCGGTGCTCAGGGTTGACGGCGGATTGACTTTATAGCTCGACGTTATAGCTCTCATCCCAAGCAAGAAAATTCCAGCCATGCCACGATAATATGCCACGATTCGCCGCCACAGGCAGCTACCTGCCAGAGATCGAAATCAGCAACGATTCGGCTGCGCCAGCGATTCTCCAGCAACCGAGAAAGAATTGACAATCTGGCTTGCCAATACAAACCTCCGCGCGAGTTCGTATTCGTTGACGCTCTGCCGCGCACAGCTTATGGAAAAGTTGTGAAGGCAGAGTTGCGGGAGTCATTCGAGCGGCGGAAGCGGGATGGCCGACTGAAATAATACTTCCCAAACGTAGGGCTGATCTCCACTAGCCAAGGGTTTTCGTCATCCTTATCAAGTGGCAGGGCATCTTCGGAGAATGTTGATCTTCGGGAAACGGCAGCGTCCCGTTTTCTTCGTATCCCCGCCGCCGGTAGTATCCGGGCAACTCCTTCCGCAGATTGACGATGGTGAGGTCCATGACAAGACAGCCGGCGGCGCGGCAATAGTCTTCGGCTGCCTTGATCAGGGAAGAGCCCACGCCGGCGCGTTGCTCCGCAGGATCAACCGCCAGCAAGCCAAAATAGCCGCGTTCCCCGCGCAGTTCCACGTAGACGCAGCCAACCACGGTTTGGGCTTCCTCGGCCAATAGAAATTTTCCCATAGCCAGAAGCGCCCGCACTTTCTCTGGGTCGGTGCGGTCCGCATCAATAAAGAAACGTTCGGGGCGGAATGCAGTGTTCACAAGCTGAGCGATGCTTCCCGCATCCGCGATCTCGGCTAGGCGCGTCTTCATCTGATTCACGCTGCACAAATTCTAAACGCAACCTCTTTCGCTTTCCTCCGGAAGAAAGGGATTAGTCCTCATCATCTGCAAACCCTGGGCTAAGTCCAAATTCAGAGTTCATCCGTACTGGAGGTGAGGATCAAGAAACGCAATTCTGAAAAAAGACAAAGGATAATCACAATGAACAGGACTGATCGACAGCATGGTCATGCCGAACTAATGTTAACGAGTTCCCAACAAACGCAAAGGCCGCCTTTGCAGGCGGCCTATTATTTTCTACTACTGTTGAGTCTCCTCCTACGCTCCCGCGCTGGCTGCTCTGGCCAATGGTCTGGGCTTCAGAGTCTCGGCGGCGCGTCCAAAGTACAACCGATAAGAGCGATGGATTCCATACATCACCGGGAAGACCACCAGCGCTGCCTGCCAGCCCAGATGATGGCTCACCATATTCACCATGGAGGTCATCCCCGCGCTCACGACATAGTAGGGGAATGACAGTTGTACTATGCTGAGCCAGACCCGGCGCAAAGCCGTGCCCTCGGCCACTTTGATGATGCCGGCCACAGGAGCGGTCTGTCCTAGAAAGAAAGCAGCGGTGGCGGAAGCCAGCATCAATGGCTCCGAAGCCCACGCCGCCTTGCCTAGCCAGCCTGCATTCCAGATCAGGTTGGCCATGCTGGTGGCGAATGCCATCATGCTGACGTTGAACAACATCTGCCCGGGTTTGAATTTGCTGCCCGATTTCGGCCAGCACTGAACCACGGTGGATATGCACGCTATCGTGACAGCTTCGAGCGCGCTGAGATTCACGACCGCCATCAGCAGGAAGGGCAGGTTGACTGACATGTTGCCGTCGATGCCCGGCAGTTTAATCTTCATGCGCGATGTCGCCGCTGCCAGCGCCAGTACGGCCAGGGCGTAGGAAGTATGCAGCGCGTGGCTGGCCCAACTTGCGTACAGAGTGCTTGCCATCGCCACCAGGACCATCAGTCCGATGAAGGTTTGCGTTAGCCGTGTGTTGCGTTTCATGATCTTCTCCCTTCTTTGGTTTTAGTCCACACGGTTACTGTTCATCGTCTCCAGCATCAGAGAACGCTGCATCGGTACTCGACACCGTCGCACCCCAGACCACGCTTGTGGCTTGAGTGCCCGTGCCGGTGCTCGTGCCCCAGACCACGCTAAAAGCGCTCAACAGGTTGTCATTCCAGGGCAGCGAAGTGCCCCAAACCACCGAGCTGCCACTTACGTTCGTGCCCCAAACTACCGACGTGCCCCACACCACCGACGTCCCCCAAACCACCGAGCCCGCTGCGACGCTGCCGTTTCCCTCAACCAGTGAGACCGTGCCGTTCGACGCGTTGTAGACCAATGAAGGAGACAACGCTGCGCCTACCGTCGCCGGAACGAGATCGGTGTTGACGACCGCGTTCTGCATATCGACCAGCCCCGAACCGACCGACAGCATATCGTAGAAGCTGGTGAAGGTCTGCAGGAGATGGGGAACGTAGGCGGAAGAGGAGCCGATGGAGAATGGTTTGTAGGTAGATTTCATCAGGCGCGCCTTCACCTGGTCTGGAGTCAGCGCGCTGTTTTGTTGCAGAAGCAATGCCACCGATCCGACCACCAGCGGAGTCGCCATACTGGTGCCGCTCAGCGTGAAATAGTCGTTGTTCCCATCGTTCCCAGTGACGAATTCGGCCGGATAGTCTGCTTCCAGAGTTGCGTCCGGAGCGGCCAACGAGACGATGTCGTTACCGGGAGCGACGACGTCAGGCTTTACCACGTGATCGTATGTGGTGGGGCCCTTGGAGCTGTAACTTGCCAGGGTCTCGGCCGCCGGAGAAGAGGATCCATTGCTCTTCATTGCGCCCACAGTAATGACGAAGGGATCGTTGCCTGGTGCGGTGATCGTTCCATATCCGTTGCTGCCGTCGACCCCCAGGCGTCCGTAGTTCCCGGCGGCTACCACTACCACGATCCCGGCTTTCCAGGCCTGTTCCACTGCCTGGCAGAGAGGATCCTGGGTGTAGCTGACGAAAATGCCGCGTCCCAACGACAGGTTGATCACGCGAATGTTGTAAGTCGACTTCAAAGCAATCGCCTGCTCAATCGCGGCGATTACGTTGCTGTCAGTGCCGGCGCCGTTAAGATCGAGGACGCGAAGATCCACGAGGTTTACGGCAGGGGCGACGCCGATGTAATTTCCGCCCGAGAGGTAGCCGTTGCCGCCGATGATTCCGGCGACGTGGGTGCCGTGACCGTACAGGTCGTACTGCGCCCCACTCGAGTTCGAGGTCGCGGTGCCGGTGAAATCCTGGCGATATACCACGCGCGAATGAGACTCGGTCGAGTCCTTCAGATCGGGATGGCTGTCGTTGATGCCGCTGTCAATCACGGCCACGCCAACTCCCGCTCCGTTGTACCCGGCGCTCCAGGCTGCTGGGACGCCAGTGGCTACATCGCTGGTGTCATCCAGCCCCTTCATGGGGTGGTCGACGCTCACCGAAAGAACCTCGGGGTCGGCTTCCAAAGCGGGTAGGGCGTTGACCGGAATTGTCAGAGCAATACCCTTGACCATGTGGAGCCTGTGGTTCAGGCGAGCTCCGAGGCGTTGCACTCGGCCTTCCTGCTCCGCCTGCGGAACCTGTTTATACTGCACGATTACATTCACGGTCTCATTTGCGGCGGCACCGTGATTTGCTCGTGCAGCGATGGGCGCGAGGTCCGGGGCGAACTTGCCGACCGGCCGCGGACTGCCTTCCCAGTTTTGGGCGAAGGCGGTCTCCGCGATCACGAGGAGCACCAGCATGCTCAAGCGCTTTCCCCACGCTGCGCTGTGGCGCTGGCCTCGATTCGGGCTCTTTGGTTTCAGTGTCTGCAACATGATCTCACCCTTCTGTGCAGAAAGATTGTGCCAATACTCGGTTAAGCTGGTGCACGGCCAATGCCAATCGATCGTCCGTAAGTTATTGTGATCATTGGGATATCAAGGGAGCGGCCGGGATGCTCTTGGGCCACTCTGTCCCCTCATGCGGGGCGCGGGACAGTTTGTCCCGCAGCCAGGCCCACTGCAGTTACTTCGGTTGCGTCAGCAGTGGTTACCCTTGGAGGAGCCAGCACAATGCAGTCCGCGAAGGCGTGCATGTTTACCAACCTGTAATGAACCGCAGTTATACTGGAATCCACGGAGGCATCATGCCGATTAACGAATTCCTGCTGCCTGAATTGGATGAAGAAATGAAAAAGACGCGCACGGCCCTGGAACGCGTTCCTGCCGACAAGAAAGACTTTGCGCCTCATGCCAAGTCAATGCCCCTGGGCAAACTGGCGCCTCACATAGCGCAACTTGCCAGCTTTGGCCAGATCATACTGACCACGCCCGAGTTGGACTTTTCCAAAAAGGGGACAGCCATCACACCGGTGCCGTTCGAGTCCGCCGCGCAGTTGGTGCGGGCTTTCGATGAGGGTGCAGCCAAGGTTCGCGCCGCTCTGCAAGCCACGAAGGACGACGCGTGGAAGGAAAACTGGAAGCTGAGCTTTCAAGGCAAGACGATTTTTGAGGGATCGCGATTTCTGGCTTACCGCGAAATGTTTCTGAATCACCTGGTGCATCACCGCGCCCAGCTTGGCGTGTATTTGCGATTGAATGATAAACCTGTACCCGCGACTTATGGGCCGTCGGCAGATGACACGCTGGGGTTTTGAGCGCGTGTAGGTGCAGAGTAACTGGGCCTGATGTCCAAACCTCGGCAAAGTTTATTGTGCCGCTGCCTTTTTCATTTGCAACGGCGCGCTCGCGGGCGCGAGTCGCGGCATCGCTGCCATTAACTTCTGCGTGTATTCGTGCTGCGGGTTCGTGAAGATCTGATCCGTTGTTCCGCACTCGACGATCTCGCCCTGGTGAAGAATGGCGATGCGGTCGCAAATCCCCGCCACCGAGGCCAGATCGTGAGAAATGTAGAGAATGGCCATCCCGGTGGAGCGGTTCAGTTGGCGGAACAGCGCCAGAATCTCGGACTGCGTAATTACATCGAGCGCGCTGGTGGCTTCGTCGGCGATGAGCAGCGTGGGACGATGCATGACCGCCATGGCAATCAGCACTCGCTGCGCCTGACCCACGCTCATCTGCGAAGGATGTTTCCGCAGGAATTCATCGTCAGCGGGCAGGGAAACGCTCTGCAGCGAAGTTCGGATTGCGTTCTCGCAATCAGCGCTCGTGCCTGAGGCGTGCGCCCGCCACGCTTCTTTAAGCTGGGTGCGAATCTTGAGCGCAGGATTTAGGGAAGACAAGGGACTCTGCAACACCAGCGCAACCGAACGGCCGCGCAAACGGCGCAGCTCGCGTTCCGAAAGTTGCAAGAGATCTGTGTTGTCGAGTTTGACTGTGCCCTCGGCGTGCGACCGCTTCTTATCGAGAAGACCGAGAATCGCCATGGCCAGCGTGCTCTTGCCCGAGCCGCTTTGCCCGACAAGACCCAAAACTTCGCCGCGCTGGATTTCGAAGTGCACGTCGCGCAAAACCGGAGGCTTGCCCGCGTACCGAACGGAAAAATGCGCAGCCAGCAGAATCTGATTGTGCGAATCCGGGGACGCCATCTCCAACACTTCCTCGTTTTTCAGTTTTGAAATCCGTGTGAATCCGCGTAAATCCGTGGCAAAGAAGTTGTTCTACTTAGCCGCGACCGTGAGCCGTTCCGCATTCCAAAAAGTTTGCGGAGACAAAATCACTGGAGCGGCGCCGCGCACTGCCGTAGAGACTGCGGAAAGCGCATTCTTGTTAACCAGGAAGATGAACGGTTCCTGCTCGACCACGATTTCTTGTACGCGGTCAAACGCTTCCTTCCGCTTTTTCGGATCGCTGGAAGATGCCTGCGCCCGCATCAGACGGTCAATCTCCGCTTCCCATGCGGTTTCGGGGGCCTTCTGCTGCGGGTTCCACTGATGATTCTCCGAAGAACTCAGCCACACGTTCATTTCGCCGTTCGGGTCCAAATCCACATTCGTCAAGCCGAGAATAATGGCTTCATAGTCGAACGTTTGAGTCATGCGTTCGATCAGGGAAGGGAAGTCGAGCGTAACCACATTCACATGGATGCCGATCTTCTGCAGATCATCCTGGATGAGCACGGCCATGCGCTCGCGGTATTTATTGCCGGCGTTGGTGATAATCGAAAAAACAACCTCGTTGCCGTCTTGGTCTTTGAGCGTTCCGTTTTCCATGCGGAAGCCCTCGTCTTGCAACGCCTTCAGCGCCGCATCGGAGCTGTAGACTTGAGGCTTGAGCCTGCTGTTGAACCAGAATTTGTTCGCCGGTGAGAACGGTCCCACGGCCGGCTGCGCGTGCCCGTGGAAGACCACGCGGCTTAAGTCGTCACGGTTGATCGCTTCCGAAATCGCGCGGCGGAAAGCTGTCGAGCGAAACCAATTCTTTTTGTACGCGGGAATTGGAGCCTTCACGACTTCGTTAAACCAGAGTTGCTCGCTATCGAGCGACGGCCCAGCATCGTGCACCAGTTGCGGCGAAGTGGCAGCCAGTTTGTCGAAATATTCGCTGTCGAGAGAGTTGATCAGATCCAACTCGCCGCGCTTGAAGCGCAGCAATTCCACATCACGGTTGGGCTGAATATCCAGCCGTATCGAATCCAGATAAGGAAGCTTGTGCCCCTGCTCATCCCTCTTCCAATAATTCGGATTGCGTTTCAAATGAACCGAAGATCCAGGCTTGTAGTCGGCCACCATAAACGGTCCCAGCACCGCCATTTCTTTTTTCGGCGAGCGCTCGGAGAGAATCGCGACCTGATCGAACAGTCGATCCAGTCCGGCCACCGGCGCCGGGAATGTGATGGCAATCTGTGTTGACGAAATGACCTTGGTTTCCACATCGCCCGTACCCGAGCGGAAAGCGTCGCCCGTGGGCGAATGCAGCGCCGGGTCCATCAACTGCTGGACGGTGTACGCCACGTCACCGGCGGAGAAAGGCGTGCCATCGGAAAACAGAATTCCGCTGCGCAAGCGGAACGAGATCTGCCGCCCGTCTTTCGAAACCTTCCATGACACAGCCAACCCAGGCTCGAGGTCTTGAGTGTTGCGATTCACGCGCACCAGCACGCCTCCCGTTAAGTAACGGATCGCGCCTGAAGCGTCGTCCTCCACTTTCAGAGGATCAAAAGTCTTCGGCTCGGCGCGCAGGCAAAACCTGAGTTCTCCGCCCTGGGCCACAGCATGCGCGAGCAGAAATCCCAGACAGAGCACCGCCACTGCGATTGCCTTCCCGCATGGATTTGCCATGTTTCTCAACTTGTTTTTGTGGAGCCTCATGCAGCCACCTCCTCCTGCTTGGAAAGCAAAAGCTGAAACGACGTCACTACCACCACCAGCAAAATCAACGGTACGAATTTCCACGGCTCTTCACCAATCGAGACCAGCCCTTCCAGTTCCTTCAGCAAACTTCCCCAGGAAGGCATGGGCTCGGACACTCCCAGCCCCAGAATGCCCAGGTTGGCCTCGCTCAAAATAAAAACCGGAATCGAAATCCAAAACTGTGCGTAGAGCACGGGCTTCAAATTCGGCACCACGTGTATCCAAAACAATCTTTGTGCGGGAAGTCCCGCGGCACGCGCCTGCTGCACAAAATCTGACCTGCGTAACGTTCCCGCGGTCGTGCACAAAACTCTGGCCGCGGCCGTCCAGCCCAGAAGCCCCAGCAACAAAAATGTCACCAGCACCGAGACCAGTGGAGAAACATTCAACGGCATCAGCGCCCGCGCCGTGATCAGCAAAAACAGCCAGGGCAGCGACAAAAATAAATCAGTCACCGCCATCGCCATCCGCGCCCACGCGCCGCCCAGATATCCTGCGAGCCCTCCGATCAGCGCCGCCATCAGCGTTGAAAGCAGCGCTGCCGCCGGAGCCAGCAGCAAAGAAATCCGGGTTCCATAAAGCACGCGGGCAAAGCGGTCACGGCCAATTTCATCGGTTCCCAGCCAGTGCGCGCGCGATGGCGGCGCATCCGTCGCCTCACGATACTGCCGGGCATATCCCGCAGGAGCCAGCCAGTTCGCCGCCACTGACGCGCCCAGCACCAGCAGCAAAACTCCGCACGCCAGTGTTCGCCAGAGTTTCATGCTTCCTGGCTCCGCACCACATAACCGATTACATCTGCTCCGGAATTAGCCAGCAAGGTTACCAGCGTCACAAGAACCGTGATGTTCACGAGCAGAGGTAGATCGCGCGCCAGGGCCGCTTGCCACGCCAATTGTCCAATGCCAGCGAGACCGCACAAAGCCTCGACTGGAATGGCCGCTCCTACCGCCATGCTTACCGACACTCCGGCAACGGCCAGCAGCTGCGGCGTCACTATGGGCACGACATGCCAGAAAAGAATGCGAGCCTCGCCCAACCCTTTCGCTCGCGCGGTGATGATGTGCGGCCGGGAATAAGCCTTCACCAAAAGATTTCGCGCATAGCGGTAAGTGTGCGGGAACACAATCAGCGCAATCGCCAGCGAGCCCGGCGCATTCCATAGTACGGAAAGCAATGCCAAAACGGCGGCGGGAATGCAAAGAAACGTTCCGCTCACCACCGTGGTTAGCGTGTCGTAAACGGAAAGCCGCAGCCACGCCGCACTCAGCGCCAGAGTGATAGTCAGCAGCCATGCCAGCGCAAGGCCTATCGTGAGTAACCGCAGCGTGAGTGGCGCTCGATCACGCAGCAAGGTGCGCACGGGTTGTCCCAGTGCGAGCGAAGTTCCCAGGTCGCCGTTCGCCGCGCGCTTCATATAGGAAAAATAAAATCGGATGATGTTGTGGTCTTGACGCCGGGCA
Source organism: uncultured Acidobacteriaceae bacterium (assembly GCA_963832755.1). GTDB lineage: Bacteria > Acidobacteriota > Terriglobia > Terriglobales > Acidobacteriaceae > Sulfotelmatobacter. The sequence goes on from CAWHVM010000002.1 coordinate 1,790,148, forward strand.
TCGCGCAGCGCCTGCACACTTTGTGCGTTCAAGTGCGGATCCAGTTCGCGCTCATCGGTATCGAAGCCCGGCGCAAGCCGCACCATCGTGGCGGAAAGCAAGCCTCCAAGAAGAACCGTAGCCGCGAGAGCCAGCGCGTGCCCGGCGATTTTCCATCGGAGGCTGCGCATCTATTCCCCCGAAGCGCCCTGCGCTAGGATGTTCCCGCCGGCGGCGGTTTGCGCATGGTGAGCCTGTTTCACGGCGTACATGCGCCGGTCGGCTTCGGCGAGCAATGCCTCCACGTCATATCCGTCTTCGGGACAGAAGGCCGTGCCCACGCTCAACGCGATCATGTCCCGCCCGCAAGTGTGCCGTCCCGCTTCAATAGCCGCCTGGTTCAAGCGAATTGTCTTTTCTTGGGCGGCTTCAAGAGTGAGTCCTGGTGCTGTGACTACGAACTCGTCGCCACCCATGCGTGCCACGTAATCGTAACCGCGGCACGCATCGCGCAAGCGCGTGCCGAACTCGCGCAGCAGTTTGTCGCCTTCCAGATGCCCGAACGAATCGTTGATTGCCTTGAGCCCGTCAATGTCGCAGACCATCACTGCCAGCGAAGTCTTCATGCGCCGGCAGCGCGCCACTTCCTGCGCCAGGTGTACAAACAACGATCGCGCGTTGGGCAGGCCGGTGAGGAAGTCGGTAGTCGCCGAACTTTCTGCCTGCTGGTACCTCAACGCGTTCTCCACGGAGAGTGCGACCTTCGAAGCCACAGCCAGCAGAATGCGCAGATGGTCAGGTGTGAATGCGTCCAGGGTCGAGTGATACATGGCCAGTACGCCCACGACGCCATTCAAGCCTTGCAAGGGAACGGCCAGCGCCGAAGACAGAACCGAGTGTTTCTCCGGGTCAGAGAGGTAACCCACTTCCACTTGCGGATTGCCGTTGATGATGGGCTTGCAGTTCTCCGCGACCCATCCACACAATCCTTCGCCCATGCGGATTTTCAATGACGACAGCACGCGAAAGTTTTCGCCGCTCACCAGTTCCGGCAGCAACCAACCATTCCGATTCACAAATACTGCGATGGAGTCGTAAGGAACCAGCTTGCGCAGGCGCATCAACAGCACTGAAAGCGTTTCGCTCAAGCTCAGCGAATTGCCCAGATCCTGGCTCAGCTCGAACATGGCCTGCGCCTCTTGTCGGGCCGATGCGATCGAGGTCAGGAAGTCGGCGTCGTTCGACGGGTTGTCGGCTGATTTCTCAAATCCAGTAGCGGGAGCCAGCCCGCGCTCCACGCGCAGTCCTTGCGAGAACCCGGAGGGAACGAAGCCTTCTTCCTGGTTTTGCGCGATGCGCTCCAGATCGACGAAGCGGCGTTCCAGCACCGCCACGATCTTCGGGTCGAACCAGGTTCCCGCTCTCTCTTTCACGGTATTCATGGCTCGCTCCAGCGGAATGGCTGGACGATATTGCCGGTCTGAGGCGAGAGCATCCAGACAATCCACGACCGCAAGAATCCGCGCCCCGACGGGGATCTCTTCGCCCGTTAAGCCCGCGGGATACCCCGACCCATCCCACCGTTCGTGATGCGAGCGCACGATGGGCGCCACGGGATAAGGGAAGGCCACGCGATCGAGAATCTCCGCGCCCACCAGCGGATGTACTTTCATCTTCTCGAATTCTTCTGGAGTCAGCCGGCCCGGCTTGTTGATGATGTTCTCGGGCACGGCGAGCTTGCCAATGTCATGCAGCAGAGCCGCCGCGCGCAAGGCTTCGATCTCGTCCGATGACAGGCCAATCTCTTTAGCGATTTCGACCGCGTAAGTGCGCACTCGTTGCAGGTGCGTGTGCGTGGTGTGGTCCTTGGCCTCGATGGCCAACGCGAGAGCCTCGATGGTGCGCATATTGAGCGACGCAATCTGCTCCACATGCCGCTTCTCAACTTCCACTCGCTCTTTTTCCGCTTCCAGCCGTCCCAGATAGAGGCGATAGGACCGGTAGACCCAATAGATCACTGGCAGCACCAGCAGCGAAGTCTGCCATCCGGCGCGCTGGTTGATGATTCCTACCAGGCCAACGACCGCCGCTCCCACCAGGTAATACGGGAACGACCAGAAATAGCACTCCGACCAAACCTTGCGGCTCGATTTGTTTTCCGTCAGGGCAATGACGACGGAAATGGGCAGCGTATTCGCGAGAAAGAAAACCAGCGCCGCGATCATCAGCAGGATCGGCTTATTCCCGCTGATTCGCCCATCCAGCCAGTGGTAGCTGACGTAGCAGAACGCGCTGGCATTCGCCATCATGCCAAGAACGTTGAACACGACCTTCACCGGATCCAGCCGGTTCCGCGCATGCCAAACGCTCTGCACCAGCGTGGCCGTGCAGCCGATGACGAGCGTCTCCGGCAGGCTCAGCTCCATCACACCGAGAAGAATGAAAAGGAAATTCACCGACATTGTGCCGTCGATGCCCGGCAGTTGTACCTTCAGGCTCGAGGCCAGAATTGCGACCACGAGATAACAGATAAATCGGGCCAGATCTGCCGATTGCCAGTGCCAAAGCGCGAAGCACAGCACGACCATCCCCAGTGAGGCCGTGATCCCGACAAATAACTTTGTCCCAGTCGACATTAATTCACTTCTTGCTGCAGGGGCGTCGGCAGACCTCGCCCATTGCGCGAGGGGTTATTCCGCGCACACGTCCGGCATGCCGGTTCAGTGAAATCCTATTGTTGTTACAGGGTTCTAAATAGCTTACTGAGGTAACGCTGCCGGGTAATGGTGCTTCGCCATTTGGCGGTTGACTTCACGGATTCGTTTCTGGGCTCGTTACCGAGCCACACCAGCGGAAACCAATTACCTTCGTCACAATCCGAAGCTGCATACTTTCTGCAACCCTTGCTCTCTGTGTCAAGATCAACTCCAAACCTTTGCAATGCCACACGTGAATCTCAATTCGCATCCTCGAGCGCCGGCCCGCGCCGGTCGCCCTCATCCAGAACAGTTGCGCGATGCGATTCTCGATGCCCGCACAATCGGGGGAATCGCGGTCTTGTCCGCCGATCTCGAAGGCAAGATCACCGGATGCAATGAGGCTGCCCTGAAGATGTTCGGTTGTACTTCTTCGGAGGCCTCGGGCCGAACGCTGCCGTCCTTTCTCGCTGGTGACGACAGCACCGAACGGCATCAACTGCACGAGACGATGCTGGCCGCGGTGCCGAAGCATGGCCAATACAGATCATCACTCCGCTGCCAGAGCAAAGATCAGAAGGATTTCGCGGCAGAGTTGACTCTCACGTTGCTTCGAGACGGGCGTTCGGCGCCGGCAGGGATGGTCGCCATGCTCTCCGTGGCACAGGAGAAATCCAGCCCTCAAACCGGTCCAAGCAAAGCGGAAGGAGCGGAAGAGAATGACGTGGCGCACACTATTTCGCGCAAGCTTGAAGGCGTAAGCCTTATGCTTGCGAGCCCCGTGATGCACCGCTTCATGCGCATGGTGGACCGCGTGGCCGGCCACACAGAGAGTGTCCTCGTCACCGGTGAAACTGGCACAGGCAAGGAACTCATCGCCCGCACGATTCACCAATCTTCACACCGGCGCAGCCGGCCCTGGGTCGATATCAACTGTGCCGCGCTTCCCGAGAATTTGGTCGAGAGTGAATTGTTCGGCTATGAGAAAGGCGCGTTCACCGGCGCCGATTCGTCCAAGCCAGGCCTGTTCGAACTCGCCGACAAGGGTACGTTGTTCCTTGATGAAATCGGCGAACTGCAATTGCAAACTCAAGTGAAGCTGCTGCGAGTGCTCGATGGATATCCGTTTTACCGGCTGGGAGGCCACCGCAAGATTACGGTCAACGTCCGCATCGTCGCTGCTACCAATCAGGATCTCGACGCCGCCGTCGCCGCCGGACGCTTCCGCCAGGATCTTTTCCATCGTCTCGGCCAGTTTCAACTGCGCGTGCCTCCGCTGCGCGAGCGCCCTGAGGACATCGTCGCCTTGGCCGAGCACTTCCTCGGTCTCAAGACTCCGGGCAGTTCTTTCGCGCCCGATGCCATTTCCGCGCTGCTCTCGCACTCCTGGCCCGGTAATGTTCGGGAGTTGCGAAATCTCATCGCCAGAGTTGCCGTGGAGTCAAAGAATCCCGAGATCCAGAAATCGCAGATTAGCGGTGCGATGTCCGGCAGCCCGGCCGCTCAACGTCAAACCGCTTCCATGCCGGTCGGTAATCTCGACAGCATGGAGGAGCAGATGATCATCCGTGCGCTGGAGCGCAGCGGGGGTCATCGGAGCCAGGCCGCGGAACAACTCGGCATCTCGCGCCGTACGCTGAGCCGGAAGCTGAAGGAATACAACATCAACGTGAATCCCGGCGACGGTGCGAATGCTTTGGGATACATCAGCCTCGAGCAGCAAAAATTCTTTCGCGCCCGCATTCAACTCGCAGTTACTCTGAAAAACCAGCAGGGTGACGAAACGTGCGTGCAGGGCGTGAACCTGAGCACCGGCGGATTGGGAATCGACGGCCTGAAAGAGCCGATGAAATTCACCGGCCTGCTCGACTTGAGTTTCGCGCTTCCCGAAAGCGAGACTGTTTTTCGCGCCAAGGCGCGCATCGTCTGGTTCGGCGGCGAAGGCCGAGTCGGTCTCCGCTTCGCCGTCATCGATCCCGCACTCTTCGAAAAACTCCAGCACTGGACCAACAACAAAATGAAAAACGAAGGCTGGGAGCTGCCGGCCCAATCCTGAACACGTAGCTTCCTGCGTCTCTTGCCACGTTTACTTCTGCCAACACAAGTAGAATAATTCCGTCCCGGAGGCTTTCCCATGTTCCGCATGTGCGTTCTTTTCTTGCTTGCCGGCGCGTGTTGCGCCCAGCAAACTCCTGCCCCATCCGCGCTCGATCTCGTCAAACAAGCTCAAAAGCTCAACAGCGAAGGGAAGCAAGACGAAGCGCTCACCCTCTACCGCCAGGCGCTCGCCCAGGTCCCCTCGCTCTACGAAGCCCAGCTTGGCTGCGGCATCGCTCTCGATTTGCAGGGGCATTACGAAGAAGCGCGCCAACACCTGGCCAAAGCCATCGAAATTGCCAATCCCAACCAGAAAGCCCAAGCTCTGCGCTCCATGGCGATGTCGTACGCTTTCGAGGGCCAGGCAGGAAAGGCCGCCAAATACGAGAAGCAGGTGTTCGAGGATCGCATCATGGCGGTCGAGTACCCTAGCGCTGCAGAAATCGCGAACGAGCTGGCGCGAGTCTATCTGGAATCAGGCGACATTTCGAACGCCCACAAGTGGTATGAGAAAGGCTACAAAACGGCGATGAAAAAGAAGGATCTCTCAGAGGCCGACCAGAATCTCTGGCTCTTCCGCTGGGAAAACGCCCAGGCCCGCATCGCCGCCCGCCGCGGCAAAGCTGACGAAGCTCAACAACATATAACGGCTGCCAAAGCTGCACTTGATAAAGCCAACAATCCCGGCCAGGCCCGCTTCCTTCCTTATCTGACAGGGTACGTCGCCTTCTACGTCGGGGATTACAAGACTGCTATTGCAGACTTACAAAAAGCCGACCAGCGTGATCCCTTGATTCTGGCGCTACTGGGAGAGGCATACGAAAAATCCGGAGACCGTTCTCAGGCGATGGACTACTACCACAAAGTCATCGCCTCAAACGCCCACAACCCCACCAACGCGTTTGCCCGGCCACTGGCCAAGAGAAAGCTGGCGGAGGGGAACTAAGCGGCAGCATCGCTAAACGTGATAAGCGGCATCTGCGGTATCATAAAACCGATGTCTGGGACTCACGCCTTTCAAACCGACGACCCACGCCTGCGGCCGATTCACGCCAAAGTTCTGGCCTGTGAGCGTCTCAACGCCGACGACGCACTCGCTCTCTACCGCACCGGCGATATTCTTGCCGTGGGCTGGATGGCCAACCACGTCCGCGAGCGCATGCATGGCGACAAAACGTATTTCAACGTTAATCGCCACATTAACCCCACCAATGTTTGCGTAGCAGCCTGCCGACTATGCGCTTTCGGCCGCAGGAAAGACACGCCCGGTGCTTACACCATGGCGCTCGAGGAAGCCTTTGAAACCGCAGCTTCCGGATATAGTGAAGCGGTCACTGAATTTCACATCGTTGGCGGATTGCATCCCGACCTGCCGTTTCAATATTTTCTCGATCTCTGCTCCGGCCTGAAGCAGCGCTTCCCGCAAGTGCATCTCAAAGCCTTCACCATGGTCGAGGTCGCGTATCTTTCGAAGCGCGCCAAGCTCTCGATTCGTGAAACGCTGGAACAACTCAAAGCCTCAGGCGTGGATTCGCTTCCCGGAGGCGGCGCAGAAATATTTGCCGACCGCGTGCGCCACATCATCTGCGACCACAAGATCGATGGCGACCAGTGGCTCGACACCGCCAGACTCGCCCACCAGATCGGGCTGAAATCGAACGCGACCATGCTCTACGGCCACGTCGAGAATGACGAGGACCGCGTCGACCACCTGCTCAAGTTGCGCGCGCTGCAAGACGAAACCGGAGGATTCCAAACTTTCATCCCGCTGGCTTTCCATCCCGATAACACGCCGCTGCAGCATCTGCCGAAGACCACCGGCATGCTCGACATCAAGCAGATCGCCGTCAGCCGCCTGGTGCTCGACAACTTCCCGCACATCAAGTCTTATTGGCAGATGATGACGGCCAAGATCGCGCAGATCTCGCTGCGCTTCGGCGCCGACGACATGGACGGTACGGTGATCGAAGAAAAGATTTACCACGACGCAGGCGCAACCACGCCGCAAGGCATGCGCCGCGAAGAACTCGAGCGCCTGATCCGCGCTGCCGGCCGCGAGCCCATCGAGCGGGACACGCTCTACCGGCCGGTCACGCGCACTGAGACGTCAGTTACGGTCGCAGTGTAGGGAGGGGGAAGTTAAACACGAGACCGGCTAGGTCGGTGCTGGCTGAGCCTTGCTGTTTGGGCCGTAGCACTCGCCATAGCGTGCCGCAGCAGCAAGTTAACCCGCGTCTGGTAACCCTTTCCGTAGCCCTTCAGCCAATCGATAACATCCCCATCAAGGCGCATGGTCACGGACCTCTTCGGCGGACGATAAAACTTCCCCATCTCCGCCTTGCTCCAGTCCAGCACCAGAGGAACATCCGAGAAGTCAATGTCTTCGTCTTTCATGGCCCTGATAGCGGCGATGTCTCTTTTTTGTTCCTTGGTGAGCTTCCTCATAAGTTGTCCTCTCGCGTCACTCCGCGGCGCGCGCGGAAATAATCCGAGTTACATCCCCGTCCTCTGCTTCAAAGCAGGTATGGACCACTACAAGAATCGCTCCCTGGCCAATGGCTCCAAAAGTGATCCAGCGTTCTTCCTCGTCGGACGATTCGTCCCGCTGCGTCAGGGCATAGGGATCCTCGAAAGCCAGGGTTGCCGCCTCGAAACCCACACGGTGTTTGAGCAAATTCCGCTGGTTCTTGGCTTCGTCCCATTCAAAGCGCATGGCCGATGTCCAGCTTTAATCTGAGGTTAATGCAGACAGTAAGCAAAGTCAATACATATGTATGTACTTTTGGAAGGCCGCCCCAAGCCCCTTCAAAGGGTTCCAAGTTCGCGCAAATTACAAAGGCCGGGGAGGGAAGGTGACTTCCCCCCGTCCGGCCAGTGGAAACCAAAAACCAGAAACCAGAAAAATACAAACCACCCTCTACAGCTTCTCGTAGAACTCGCAAGCCGAACACGAAATGTAAATCCCGCCAGGTACACCGCGCTCGCGGTCTTTCATGCGCTTGACGATGCGTGTCTCCTTGCCGCACTTGGGGCAATTCGTGCTCTTGCTCGTGTCCATAACTTTTTTGCGGTCCGCTGTTTTTGCGATCTTCGCGCCTACTGCCATGATTCGTCTCTCCTGATCTCTTAATGTGTGCGCAATGCTACGCTTAATTTCGTTTACAGATGATTGTGGATGGGATGTTTAGAAAGCGCCAATCGGAACCAGCATCCACCTTGGGAAACTGAGCCCTATCGTGATCCTGTTTCGTCCTCAATTTTACAGTAACGTTGTGTCGGCTGTCTTGGCGTCGGCTGACCTGCATGGAACTGGCGTGGCCGCTGCGGAGACAAAACCGCTCCACTCGCGCCGGCTTCCGTACCAGTCGACCTGTGACAACTCTACTTGAATGCGTCCGCACCCGCCTTGGCGCACTGGGCATCCTGCGCGCTGGCGGCGCCGGAGACTCCGATCGCGCCCACGATCTTGCCTTCGATCACGAGCGGGAAGCCGCCTTCAACCGGGGTCGCTCCTTGCAAGCCGAGGATGCGCAGGCCCTCGCCGCCAGCCGCAAGCGCGTCTTGAAGCGCTTTGGTGGGCCGCTTGTACAGCGCGGCGGAGCGAGCCTTGTCGACCGAGACTTTAGCGCTGCCCAGTTGCGTGTTGTCCATCTTCTCGTAGTAAACCAGATTGCCGGAGGGATCGACCACCGCGACGGCAACCGTCCAGTTATTCTTCTTGGCTTCTGCAAGAGCCACAGCCGCCGCTTTCTTGGCGTCGTCCACGGGGATGCTCAGGCCATACGGAAGAGCCATTTGTGCAAGCGCGCCAACCATAAGGCACGGCACTAACAAGCATCCGAGAACCACATTGAAAAACTGTTTTGCTGGCATAAATCCTCTCCTGAGTGCGGCACGAATTCTAAAGACTCTGCAACCGCGTTGTTTTTCTTCCCTGTAGCGCCTGATTTTACGGTAAGGTTGAGCCGTTTGTCCTGGATGCCGCGGCCTCCCAGACCTTTGCTGATTCCGGATTGCCAGCCACTTAGTTTTACAAATCTGGTTTTACAAAGTTTTGACGAATACGTGACACCTGCCGGGCCTGTCCGGCCTATCTTTGCGACGTACCCAGGTAGGTGCCAAAACTCTCTGGGACATAATTCAACGGAGATAATGAAATGCGCAAGCGAACGAATGACGTGATCATTTTGTTTCCGGCCACAAGTGCCGCCGGCATGCACCCGGCCTCTCACTCCGAGACCAGTTGTCTGCTCTCCGCCGCCACTGCGCGGCGTTTGTTGTGTCTGCTCTCGCTCCTTCTGTGTGGCGCGGCAGCATTCGCGCAGTCCGATGACCTGCAAACCAAACCCGCCACCGGACCAGGGAAGGTCATCGTTCACAGCAAGTTTGGCGGTCAGATCTACGGTTTCGACATCGACCAGAACGGCACTGAAGGCGTGTTGAGCGAAGCCTTGCTCCAGTCCAACGGAAGCGTACTGGCGGCAGTCGAAACCTTCAGCCAAAGTACCGGCAAAATTCTCAAGGTCATATCCCAAACGCAGAATGGCGATGACTTCATCACTCTCGGCGTCGTCGGCACCAGTGTTGGACTGATCGACCAGCAGATCGTCCAGGGCGGTTTTGTTGTGACCAACACCTACCACACCATGAATCCTCTCAGCTCCAACAAATTCACCGGCCTCTGGACCCCGCCCACCATCGGAACCGAACACCTCATCATGCCCGCGGGAGTAAGCCGCAGCCAGGGCGTGCCGAATGTCGCCGTGTTTGCCTATGACAACAGCGGGAATTTCATTCCGTGGGTATTTTCCTCCGATGTTGCCGCGAACACATTCGGGCCGGTCGTCGACATCACAGACTCTTACAACTTTGGCAGCGTGCCCCCGCCCATGGCCTACGACAGCACGACCAACCAGGCCATCCTAGGAGGCGGAGACGGCTGCTTCGGCTGCCTGCCCGAGATTGGTGTGGTTGACCTCACTGCGGGCACCTGGAGCGAGTTCAAGGGCGTAGGATTCGGCTTCGTCAACGGCATTGCTGTCGATTCCGCCGACGGCATTTTCGTCACGACTACGGAAGACGACGCCGGCGTAGAGTTCTATCACCTCGACACCGAGCAGGGCTTCGAAGTGACGTTGCCCGGTTCCGGTTCGAATCAGATCTTCAGCGGGGCTGATGTCGAGTACGATCCCATCAACAAACTGTTTCTGGTTGCCCAGCCGGTTTCGAGTTCGTCTTCCAAGGGCAGCTCGATCTACGTTTACAACATCGGCGGAGAACTGCAGGAGACTCTGAATGGATTCAGCTTCTCCAACTCCTTCAACGTGATTGCCATGCACATCGCGCTGCACCCAAAGCAACGCTCCGGCTACGTGGATGGTCCTGACTCCGGAGTAAACGAGATTCAGTCCTTCACGTATTAGTCGGATTGCGCCGGCCGGAGACGGCCGGCGCAGTTTCGCAATGCCGTTCCACCATGAAAATTCTTGCACACTCGCATGTCCTCGCGTGCAGGATCACCAATAGAATCGGGCGAAATCGGCGGCCCGCACGTAATCGCGAGCCTATGCATTGGGACTTTCTTCTCCTAGGCAACGCCATTCACACATGCTAGCCTCCAATTACAACTCCTCCCTCTAGTTCGGCGACGTTGCACGTGAAATAGAAAAGCAGAAAACACTCCTATGACTATCAAGCCGAAAATTCTGGCAGTTCTCTCTATCCTCGTCCTCTTGCCATGCTTCATGCAGGCTCAGACCGTCACCTCGTTCGAAGGCCTCGACGCCGATCAAATTTCTGCGCCGGGCTCCGAAATCGATGCCAACGGCGCAGTCGGCACTCTGCAATACATGGAGTGGGTCAACACGTATTACCAGGCCTACAGCAAGACCAGCCCTTACACGGCGGTGTGGTCCGATCCGCAGGCGGGAGACACTCCCTGGGCGGATGCCGGCATGTCGAACTGCTACGGCACCGGCGGCGGAGAAGGCACCATCACCTTCGATCGCATCGCTTCCCTCTGGGTGATTGCGCGGCGCGCCAGCCAGGCCACGAACAGCTATTACTACTGCGTGGCCGTCTCCAACACGGCCGACCTCACTTCCGCCACGCTGAAGTGGTACACCTACGAATTCGAAATCACGGCTAATCTGGGAATCAACTCGCACGGCGATGTCTATTATCCCGACTGGCCGAGGTTCGCGACCTGGGCAGATGCTTACTACGTGACCTTCGATCTCGAAGATCCGGACAATGAATATCAGGAAATCGGCGTAGTGGCCTGCGCCCTCGACCGCACGAATATGATCAAAGGCGGCACGGCGCGCGCCCAGCAATGTTTCAGCAACCCCAATCCTCTTCCGACCAGCGGCGCTCTCTATCTTGAGCACAGCCTGATTCCCGCCGATATCGACAACACCACGGCGCCGCCCAGCGGCCGGCACGAATACCTGGTGAGCATCCAGAATCCCACGGCCAACGGAAAAGCCACGACCTCAACCAAGCTGAACTTGTGGAACTTCCATGTCAACTGGACAACTCCCACCAAGTCTACGTTCGGCAAGTCGCAGCTCACCGTCACCAGCTACGAACCGGGATGCTACGACGTGTTGCAACCCGCCGACACATTCTGCGTCACCGAGCCTTCCAGCAGCACCACGGGCAATTACGTCGATTCCATCGGCGACCGCCTGATGCCCCGCATGCCGTACCACAACTTTGGCACCTACGAATCTTTCCTGGTGAGCCAGACCGTGCAGGTGGGAACCGGCACGAACCAGCAAACCGGAATCCGCTGGTATGAACTGCGCGGCAGCTCACCGGCAAACCCCACTGTCTATCAGAGTGGCACCGTCACCAATGGCAACAGCTTGTATCGCTTCGTGCCCAGCATCGCGCAGGACAGCGCAGCCAATGCCGCAGTGGGATACAGCGTGTCGAGCAGCGCCGTGCATCCCGGTATCCGCGCGGCCTACTGGAACCTGCCGGGAAAAACTTCGCCGACCGAGATTACCCTGCAGAATGGAACCGGCGACGAAGAAAACTCTTCGCACTGGGGAAACATAACCAGCATGACCGTCGATCCGACCAACGGCTGCACCTTCTGGTATGAGAACGAATACTTCCAGCAGAGTCAGACCGGAACTGAGGTCAACTGGAATACGCGCATCGCCTACTTCACGCTGCCGACCTGCAACTGAGAAGCGGAAAAGAAAGTTAAGTTGAACCAGAAAGCCCGCCGAGGTCGGCGCGCTTTTTTGGCTGGTCTTCTTAGCGTCCTCTGCGGATTTTCTCCGCGAACTCCGCGGTTAAAGGTTTTCTTTGTAGCCGGTCGGATAACCGGCCCCGCCAATAAGTTTTCCACAGAAAAATATTTTTCCATTGTGACATCTAACCTTTTCTTCCACAGGCAGACTTTCTTAATCTGGCAGAGTAAGGCCTGGATGTTAAAGCCGTGCCTAGTCCTAGGAAACTCATGGCACCCACAACCACCCCATGCGAGGTGGGACAGAGGGCATCTAATCAGGGCGACCAGGTAAGCTACCCCGAATAGCTCGGGGCTGCCGCCCGGTGTAGTGGTGATATCACCGCTTTAAATTTTGTCAAAGTGAGGAACCAGCAAGAAAAAACAGGCGAGATTCAGAACAATTCGAGGCCAAGCGCTGGAGAACAGAAAAAGTAAAAGCCTCCAACAGTCTGCGAAAAGCCAGATTCGAACCGCCGTCCGCCGTCACTCCGACGGAGGTCGAGTTCCCGTTGCGCCGCGCTCCCAGTGCCCTGCTGCGCAGGGGTCAACCAGGTTTTATCCCGCAACAAAACCTACGGCGCCTCACACATGCTAGTGATGTCAGTCGCGATCTGCTGCGCGGCAGACTCGTAATCGGGGAGTTCGTGGCTCGCGCCATATGCGCAGGCCTGAGTCGGTCGGGGGCCTCCGACATTTGTCCACCACGTCGTGCCCTGAGGTACACCGCTGGTGGTATCCAGCGACCCGAGCAGCATGTTCACAGTGAGTGTCTTGGCCAGGGGAATTGGAATGGCGTTTGCCGGCGCATACTCAATGCTGTCTGAAAGAAACAAGTTCGCGTCCGACGGTCCCCCGTTCACGGCAGTCGAGCATAAATCAGGTGCTGGACTTTGGGTCAGGGTCTGGTAAGCCGGATCGATGATTGCCGCCTCGGACAGCGAGTAGCACATGGAAGTGGGAGTAGATCCCGTGCAGGCGTCTGCCGGTCCCGTCGGTTGCTGGCCGCAGATGCAACCCTGATCGAGCCGGGTCATCGGCGGACCGCTCGTAGGCTCGATCATGGCGAACTCCGGCGTCAGCCCGGTTGCGCTATCGCCTGCCAACCCGTATTCGTAGGCAGCGTAACCCAGGGCTCCCGATCCTCCGCTGTTTCCTGTGGCGCACATGGGTGCGCTATTGGCCGCAGTGACGTTAGGGTTGATTGTCTGGGGATTCCTGTAGACCCAGTCGGCGACGGTGGCGTAGCGGCAAGCCAGCCGCCGAACCCCGCCTGGCCCTTGCAACCACCCGTTGGGTTGGACGGCAGTAGTGGTAAAAGGAGGCCCCCCAAACGACACCTGAACGGTGTTGAAGTTAGCGGCTGAAACCATTTCTACCGTCTCATATCCATAGGTCCACTCTGAGTCGTACAGGCCTGTGCCCCCCGAGCCGGTCCCGAAAATGACTGTGCCAAGCGGCGTAGTCCCCGCGGGCGGCGTGTTCACCTTCAGATAAGTTGTTAGATCCGCGACCCCATCACAGGATACTGTCATGGAGTAGCAGGTCCCATTAGCCAGGCCCCCGTTCGAATCGGCCGGACACTCAGAGGCAGGCAGCGTCTGCACGTTGGAAATCGTTCCCAAAGGGTCCGTCTCCAGCACAGCCATGGTCGCCGAGCCCGATTGGGCGGGATCGAAACTTGACGTGGCGGTTATGTTGGCGGTCGGCGGCGTCGTCCCCTCTTGGATCTGCGGAGCGACGTAAAGTCCAGGACTCAGAGGGCTTGGGTCGAAGATGCCTACTCCATTCGCGCTCCACTCGACGCTCTGGTTCGTCGTGCCAGTGACAACAGCCGAGAACTGCCGGTTGGCGCCTTGCCCAATCGTATCGGTGGCTGGGGTAATGGTAACCGCAACATGCAGGTTGGCTGGCGCCGACCCGGTGTCTCCGCCGGGAACAGAAGCGGTAATCACTATCGGACATGGGCTGACCGGAAGAATCGTGGACGCCGGAGCGGTATAGAGGCCGCTGCTGGAGTTGATCGAGCCGATGTTCGCGGCGGTGCAGCCGCTTGCGGCCGCTACGCTCCAGGTAAACGTCGGATTGGTAACTCCGCTTTCTGTAGCCGTGAACTGTTGGGTTCCACCGATCGGAATGGAAGCGTTTGCCGGAGAAACGCTAACCGCCGGCGCAGGCAGGACCATGACTATCGCATTGGCCTCCGCTGAGGAATCGGCTTGAGATTGTGCAGTGATAGTGAGGCTGCCACCATTGCCTGACGGGGCCTGGTACGTCGCAACGGCAGTGGATGCTCCAGTTGTAATCGTTCCGACGTTCCCGTTCCCGTTCAGAGCGCCCGCAACATACCATAGGACGTTCGTGTTCGATACTCCGGTCACGGTCGCCGTGAACTGTTGTGTATTGCCGGCATCGACGGTAGCTGAAGTAGGTGAGATGGATATATTGACCGGCGTGATCGATATATTTGCCGTGGCCGTGGGCGGCCTGGAACTCGTATCGAAGGCCGAGCCCGCGGTTATCGTCACTCCGGAAGTGGCTGCAGGCGGGGCGCTGTAGAGACCGCTGTTGCTGATCAGGCCTTGGGTCGAAGGGCTCACCTGCCAGTAGAGGTCCTGAGCTTCGGAGTTCGAGCTTCCCGTAACCGTGGCCGAGAACTGATAGCTCGTTCCAGTGGGGATCGTAGCAGGATAAGAGTTCATACTAACCTGGACCTGCACCAGGGCTTGCACCTGCTGCAGCACGGTGCTGTCGGCATTCGAGGTAGCGGTGATGATTATCGAGCAGGGACTGGCCGGAATTTTCGGCGGAGCAGTATAAAGCCCTGTAGAGCTGTTGATCGACCCGAGGCCGCCGCCGTTGGGGCCGGAAGCGTTGCAAGTAGTGGATTGGCCCGTACTCCAAGTCACCCCAGCGTTGCTGCCTTGCACCGAGGCGGTGAATTGCAGAGTTCCACCCACGGGCATGTAATTCTGCGCCGACGGCGAAACCGTGATCGTAATTGGCTGGCTGCTGCTTGGCGCCGAGGCGATGCAGCCGGCCAGCGGCAGCACTCCCAGCAACACAATCACGCGGCAACACCACTGACGCTTGCCGTTCAGAACGGAACTCAGCACGGAGCCCTCCGTTGCAGAGAAAATATTAAACACTTGGGGGAAAAATAAGGAAGTGTACTTACTGGTGCCTATGTTGTCACCCTTCGGCCACGCTGTCAAATGCTGCGTTCGACAAATCGCGTTCCCACCTGGCGGTGAGACTTTGCTACTGGCACATGGTCATGATGTCAGTCGCAATCTGCGTCGCGCCCGCGAAATAGCTGGGAATGTCATGCTGCACGCCGGGCAAACACGCGTTCAAGGGATTTGGCGAGAACGACGAGGGCAAAATCGATTCCTCCCAAACCATCCCTTCGGGCACGGCGTTGCTGGTGTCGAGATCGCCAAACAGCATCTTCACTATCGTGTTTGGAAGTTTGATCGATCCGTTTCCTGGGGCATAAACGATGCTGTCCGAAAGAAACAAGCTGGCAGCATCCGTCCTAGGATTTCCAGCGATTGAACTTGTGCACGGCGTAGGTGAGCTTGCACCCGCGGCCTGGTAGGCCTCATCAATAACCATGGCATCGGCCGGGTCGTAACACATGGTCGCGACATTGCTGGAATTGGAGCACACCGGCCCCTGAAGACCGGCACAACTGGGGCTGCAGCCCTGGTCGACCCGCGCCATCGGCGGGCCGCTCGTGGGCTCAATCATGGCCAGCTCCGAATCCAATCCATACGCGTAAACCGCATAACCCATCGCGCCCGACCCTCCGCTGTTTCCCGTGGCGCACATGGGCGCGCTCGTGGTCGCGGGGTTGTTGGGATTCGGGTTGATGGTTTTCGGATTTTTATAGACCCAATCGGCAACCGTGGCGTAGCGGCAAGCCAGCCGGCGGACTCCGCCCGGCCCTTGCAGCCAACCGTTGGGCTGGGGGGTGGGAGGGCTGAATGGCCCCCCGAACGATACCTGTACCGTGTTGAAGCCTGCGTTCAAGATATTCTCAACCACCTGTGATCCGTAGGTGTAGGTGTTGCCGTCGTCGTATAGGCCGCTGCCGCCCGTACCCACTCCGAACAGGACCGTGCCTTTCGGAACTGCGCTGGGGTTATTTACTTTCAGATATGTCGTGATGTCTGTGATCCCGGGACAAGAAACCGTCAACTGGTAGCAAGTTGCGGTCTGGGACAACGTGGCATCACCCAAGCAAGCCAACAAAGGTGACTCGGCGCTCACCGTGCCCAGCGGATCGTTCGCCTGCACAGTGACGGTCGCCTGGGCGGACTGATTTGTGTCCGCCTGCGACGTGGCAATGATGGTCACCGTCGCCGGACTTGGGACGGTTAGCGGCGCAATGTAAAGCCCCGTGCTGGCGTCGATGGTTCCAGAGGTCGACGGCGAAATCGTCCAGGTCACGCTCTGGTTCGCCGTGCCGCTCACCGCGGCTGTGTATTGCCAGTTGGCGCCGACCCCGATCGCGCTGGGCGGTGAACCGGTAATGGTGACGCCGCTTTGCTGTTGGAAGTTGGCGGATCCTCCCCCGCATCCCGCCAACGCCAGCAAGCCCATCAGTAAGAGGGTCACGCGCGACCAGCAAATCACATTGTCTACTGATATGAACCGAGTCAAGTGGCACATCTCCTGATCTTTTGGGCAAAACTCTTGGATGCTGGCTTACTGGTTTCCGTATTGCCCTGGCTTAATTCCTTTGCAGACAGTCGCTTACAAGATTCTTCCTTTGGCAGAACAAATGCAATGGGATGACCACACTAGGCTTGGGGGGAGACATTCCGCGAGCGTTTGCCACTAAAGTCACCACTGTGCAAATTCTTTCAGTCTTGGCGAAGTGCGCAAAATCTGGTTTACTAGCAAAACACGACGGACCGTAGAAAGTCGCGTCTCTCCTCCAAATTACTTGTTTCGCATTTTCACCTCACTCGCAGAATTGTTTTTATTCGCGAGCTGAGTTGTGATGGCAACAGTGCCCAGATTTAATACCGGATTCCAAAGCATTATGGCATTTCCAACATACATTTTTGGGAGAAAGCAGCAGATATGAACTCGTCCGCGCCTGATTTTGAAGTAGGAATTATTGGCGGAGGCCCTGCCGGTTCCAGCATGGCAGCCTACCTTGCCAAAGCCGGCGTTAACTGCGTGGTCTTCGAGCGCGAGTTGATGCCCCGTGAACACGTTGGAGAATCGTTGGTTCCGTCCTCCACGCGAGTGTTCAAAGATCTCGACTTCCTGCCCAAGATGGAGGAAGCCAAGTTCCCGCACAAGTTCGGAGCGGCCTGGACCGCGGCCTCCGACGCCAAAGTCTATAACATGGATTTCGGCGGAGTCTCGGCCGATTGCCACGTCGACATTCGCTTCGCCGAGCGTGAGCAGGGCGTGGGCCAGAACTATACCTATCACGTGGACCGCAGCAAGTTCGACCTGATGCTGCTGCAGCACGCCAACCAGTTTGGTGCCAAGGTCTACGAAGGCGTGGGAGTCACCGGCGTCGATTTCACCGATCCCAATCATGCCGCCGTCAAATTCAA
Source organism: uncultured Acidobacteriaceae bacterium (assembly GCA_963832755.1). Taxonomy (GTDB): domain Bacteria; phylum Acidobacteriota; class Terriglobia; order Terriglobales; family Acidobacteriaceae; genus Sulfotelmatobacter. The sequence goes on from CAWHVM010000002.1 coordinate 1,807,745, forward strand.
CATGGGCAAGAGAGAGATGAGTACAACTTGCCGCATCGTGGTTGACGCCTCGGGCCGCAAGACTTTGCTGGGCAACCAGCTCAAGTGGCGCATTCAGGATAGCGTGTTCGATCAGTACGCCATCCACACCTGGTTCGATGGCTACGACCGCCGCTGCATGGCCTCGAACAAGCAGACCCAGGGCGATTTCATCTTCATCCACTTCCTGCCCATCACCAACACCTGGGTCTGGCAGATTCCGATTACCGACACCGTCACCAGCATCGGCGTGGTCACGCAGAAAAAGAATTTCTCGAAGAGCAAGGAATCGCGCGAGAAGTTTTTCTGGGAGTGCATCCAAAGCCGTCCCGAGCTGTACGAAGGCCTGAAGGCGCAAGGCTCGCAGCAGATCAAGCCTTTCAAGGACGAGGGCGATTACAGCTACGCCATGAAGCAGTTGGCCGGCGACCGGGTGGTGCTGGTCGGCGATGCCGGGCGTTTCGTCGATCCGATTTTCTCGACCGGCGTCAGCATCGCGCTGAACTGCTCGCGCTTCGCTCACAAGGACGTTCTGAAATCTCTGGAGACCGGCGACTTCAGCCGCGAGGCCTTCAAAGACTATGAGGCCAAGCTCAGGCTGGGCACGCGCAACTGGTACAACTTCATCACCGTGTACTACCGGCTGAACGTGCTGTTCACGGCGTTTGTGCAGGATCCGCGCTATCGTCTGGACGTGCTCAAACTGCTGCAAGGCGACGTCTATGATGATGCCGAGCCGCCCGTACTGACGCGGATGCGCAACATCGTCCGGCAGGTGGAGAAAGATCCGAACCACGCGCTGCACGGCTTCCTCGGCAGTTTGACCGCCGATGCATTTGTGGAGGCTTCGGCGTAAGGAAAATCAAAAGCCCCACCCTGTCGAAAAAAACGCGACAAGGATGGGGCACCCGCGATTAGGGATGCGAGCCAAACGCGCGGGTGCTGCGTCGCAAAAAGCGCGACGCTTCGCGCGGCTCGCCCAGATCCCTCGCTGCGCAAAGAGCGCTTGCTCGGGATGACAAGTAAAGGGAGAAGGCATTGAAAACGAATCATTCAACACCAGATTTTGATGTAGCGATTATCGGCGGCGGGCCGGCGGGATCGAGCATGGGCTGCTACCTGGCGAAAGCCGGCGCCAAGTGCGTAGTGTTCGAGCGCGAACTGTTCCCGCGCCCGCACGTGGGCGAGTCGTTGGTTCCATCTTCCACGCGCGTCTTCAAGGATCTCGATTTCCTCGGCAAGATGGAGGAAGCCAAGTTCCCGCACAAGTTCGGCGCGGTCTGGACCACCAATGACGAGAATCCAGGATATGTCCACGATCTCGAGGGCCTGACACCGGACTACAACGTCGACATCCGCTTCGAAGAGCGCAAACAGGAAGGGATGGAAGACCGCAACTATACCTACCATGTGGATCGGGGCAAGTTCGACCTGATGCTGTTGCAGCACGCGCAGAAGCTTGGCGCGACCGTTTACGACGGCGTGAAAGTGGCGCGCGTCGACTTTGGCCCCGAGCATCCTGAGGTCTACTTCAATATTGGACCGAAGGAGATGAGCGTCAGTTGCAAGATGGTGGTCGATTGCAGCGGCCGCCAGACTTTCCTGGGCAACCAGCTCAAGCTGAAAATCAAAGATACCGTGTTCGATCAGTACGCGATTCACTCCTGGTTCGATGGCTATGATCGCAAGGTGTTCGCGAAGCGCGACACGAATCTCGATTACATCTATATCCATTTCCTTCCGATTTCGAACACGTGGATCTGGCAGATCCCGATCACCGATACCGTTACCAGCCTGGGAGTGGTCACGCAGAAGAAGAACTTCGCCAAGTCGAAAGAAGACCGCGAGAAATTTTTCTGGGAGACGGTGGGCAGCCGCCCGCTGATCGAAGAGACACTGCGCAAGTCCGATCGCATTCGTCCGTTCAAGGACGAAGGCGATTACAGCTACGCTATGAAGCAGTTGGCTGGCGACCGGTTCATGCTGGTCGGCGACGCGGGGCGCTTTGTCGATCCCATTTTCTCGACCGGCGTGAGCATCGCGCTCAATAGCTCGCGTTTCGCGCACAAGGATATTCTGAGCGCGATCGAGAAGAACGATTTCTCGCGCCCAGCGTTTTCCGACTACGAGACCAAGCTGCGCCGCGGCACCAAGAACTGGTACGAATTCATCTCGGTTTACTACCGGCTGAACGTGCTGTTCACCTACTTCATCAGCGACCACAACTATAGGCTCGAACGTCCTCAAGCTGCTGCAAGGCGACGTGTACGACGAGGACGCGCCTCCGGTTTTGACCAAGATGAAAGAAATGGTTGCGAAGGTGGAGCAGAACGAGAAGCATCCGTGGCACAAACTGCTCGGCGACTTGACTTCGGACGCTTTCCGGCCGCAGTTCTAAGTTGTAGTGCCGAGACGGCGGCGCTACGGGAGAAACCGCAATTTCGCACACGAATCGTAACTTCGTCATTGCGTACGTTTTTCTCGTCCTGCTGCCGGTGCTCGGGCTGCTCGGAGTCCTGCGTGTGGGCCGCAAGGTGGCCGCGCCGGTTTCGGTAAACCACGCCTCGGCACTCCAAGGAGACACCACCAAATCCTCAGCCGCCGCTGAAGGTCCACGTCATGAGGCCGTCCCTCAGCCTGAGGGTCCGGGCACGATGCCCAACCTCTTCATCCTGGTCTTGCAGGTTGCGGTAGTTCTGACTGCATGCCGCTTGACCGGCGCGCTCTTCCGCAAATTTCAGCAGCCCCGCGTAGTGGGCGAGATGTTTGCCGGCATTCTGCTGGGGCCTTCGTTCCTGGGCTGGATCGCGCCGCACTTTTCCGCATACTTGTTTCCCGCCCATAGCCTGGGATTTCTAAATGCCTTGAGCGAGATCGGCGTGATTGTCTTCATGTTCCTGGTGGGACTGAATATCAATCCGAAGGAGCTGGCAAAAGAAGGTCACGCGGCTGTGCTCAGCAGCCACGTCAGCATCACGGCTCCTTTCGTGCTGGCCGCGTTCCTGGCGCTTTACCTGTATCCGCGGCTTTCCGATGGCAGCGTGGCCTTCAGCAGCTTCGCGCTGTTCATGGGAGCGGCCATGAGCATCACCGCATTCCCGGTGCTGGCGCGCATTCTGCAAGAACGCAAGATGATCCACAGCCGTTTGGGAACGGTGGCCATCGCCTGCGCCGCGGTTGATGACGTCACCGGCTGGATCATTCTCGCCTACATCGTGGTGCTGATCCGCGCCGCGCACTCGACGACTTCGATCTGGGTGACGCTGGGTGGAATTGTCATTTTTGCCGTGGTCATGATTTACGGCGTGCAGCGCCTGCTGCAGGGCATCTTTCTAAATGCCTATCAGAAATGGGGCAACCTCAGCGAAAACCGCATGGCGTTCATGATGCTGCTGGTGCTGGCGTCGTCACTGTGCACCGAGAGGCTGGGCATCCATCTTTTGTTCGGCGCATTTCTGATGGGCGCCATCATGCCCAAGGAGCCGGTTTTCGTCCGCTACGTTCTTGATCGCTTTGAAACGATAACGGTCACGCTCTTGCTGCCGCTGTTCTTCGCCTTTACCGGGCTGCGCACCAACATCGGGCTGGTCAAAGGGCCAGCGATGTGGATGTACTGCGGCCTCATCATTCTGGTCGCGACTGCCGGCAAGCTAGGCGGGTCTACGATCGCCGCCCGGCTGAGCGGGATGCCGCTGCGCGAAGCCGCCGGCCTCGGCACCCTGATGAACGCGCGCGGCCTGATGGAGTTGGTGATTCTCGATGTCGGCCTGGATATTGGAGTGATCTCCCCGGCACTGTTCTCGATGATGATCGTCATGGCGCTGGTCACGACCTTCATGACCACGCCGGTGCTGAACCTGATCTGTCCGAAGGAGTTGCTCGAGGGCATGGCGGACAAGACGGCCGCCGATCGCGTCTCGGCCCCGCCAGTCAGCCTAGAAGAAGGCGGAACCGCCTCCGCCTAGGCGCATGTCCGTGGCCAAGCCCGAGCGCCCGGCTAACGTGGGATCTCGAATACAATTCCGTTGCCCCCGGAGCCGCCGAAAGGCGTTGAGCCGTAGAGAGTCCCGGAAGAACCCAGTGTGAGACCGGATTGGGGATACTGCCCGTCGGTGCCACTCCCGAAGCTGTGCAACGTCCTTTCCGTCCAGCGTCCGCCCGCAGCGGGTTCGAGCTGGAAGACCGTACCGCCGCCGTAGGTGGAGTCGTTGACCCCGCCGCCGGTGGATGCCGTGCCATAAAGATTGCCGGACGCGTCGAAAAGCAGGCTGGCGTAGGGATAGTATCCGTCCTGTCCATTGTTTACGAAGCTGTGGAGTATTCGCTCCCGGTAACCGCCTCCGGATGTCACCGCCAGCTCGAACACAGTGCCACAGCCGTAGTCTCCGTCGGGGCAGCTGACCGAACTGCCGCCCTCGAGCGTAGTCCCATAAAGATTGCCAGCCGCGTCGATGATGAGGCTGGCGAGGGGGTCGATCCCGTCAGACCCGTTTTTGTCGAAGTTGTGCAGCACCCGCTCAGTCCAACTTCCGCCCGCGGTGTGTGCCAGCTCGAACACCGTGCCGTAGTTATACGTGCCGCCGCCGCCGGTCGTGCCATAGAGATTTCCGGCGACATCAAAGATGAGGCCCGCATACGGGAACCACCCATCCGTTGCGCCGCCGGTGAAGTTGTGCAGTATCTTCTCCTTCCAGCCTCCGCCAGTAGTCGGCATGAGTTCAAAAACGGTCCCGCAGCCGTCGGCGCCTGAGCACGTGGCACTTCCTCCTTGATTGGTCGTGCCGTAGATATTGCCGGCGTCGTCGAGGATTACACCTGCGGAGACATACAATCCGTCGGTGCCGTTGTAATTGAAGCTATGCAAAATCTTCTCTGTCCAAGTCCCGCCGGCCCCGGGCAGCAGTTCAAACACGGTTCCGTAGCCGTAAGCGCCACCGTAGTATGTCGTGCCGTAAAGGTTTCCTGCGGAATCGAAAACCACGCCAGCGTAGGGATAGCGCCCGTCGTTCTTGGTGAAGGTATGCAAAATCGTTTCCGTCCAGACTCCGCCCGCGCCGGGCGTTAATTCAAACACCGTACCGTAGGCGTCGGAGCCGGTACCGCCGTTTTGCGTGGTGCCGTAGAGATTGCCGGCGGCATCGGAGATCAGAACGCCGTTGGGCGCGAGACCGCTGAAGGTGTTGGCAGGGAACTGGTATACAACCGCCTCCGTCTGCGCGGCTGCAAACGCGGCTGCGCCGAGTACGGCGAGAACAGCAATTGCTCGCGTTAATCCGATGAAAAATCTACCGCTGCACATCGAGTGATCCCCTCTTTTGTATGCCGCTCGTGGATATTGCGAGTATGAAAAACCAAGGGCGATGAGCATTGCACAGGTCAGGGGGGGGGCGTCAAGATGAAGGATTTTGCATATGTGACCATGGGTTACGGCTTGGCCACGTCGAAGGCTGAGCCTGTCGAGTAGCTGCAGGGGTCCTTCGACTGCACAGATGGTTCGCTGTCGCGAACCATCTGCTGCGCTCAGGATGACAGAGCTTTTTTTTCGGCGCGCTGCATCCACTTCCACGCCGTCGCCACAATGTCATCCAGCGTGCGCGTGGTTTTCCAGCGCAGAATTTGTTCCGCCAATCTGGGATCAGCTACCAGCGCCGGGGGATCTCCTGCCCGCCGGGGAGCGACGCGCGCGGGAACTTTGCGCCCTGTGACCTGCTCGATTTTGTCGAGCACTTCCTTCACCGAGTAGCCCGTGCCGGTGCCCAGATTCACCGCGATCGAGTCCGCCCCGGCCGCCAAACGTTCAAGCGCCGACACGTGCGCGTCCGCGAGATCGTTCACGTGAATGTAGTCGCGAACGCAGGTGCCGTCCGGGGTGGGGTAATCGGTGCCGAACAACTCCAGTTCCGGACGCGCTCCTGTGGCGGCCAGCAGTGCCGAAGGGATCAGGTGGCTTTCCGGGTCGTGCAGTTCGCCGATCTCTCCGCTCTCGTCGGCGCCGGCGGCGTTGAAGTAGCGCAGCGCGGCGAAGCGCAAGCCGTAAGCCCGATCATAGGCTTCGAGCGCCTGCTCGAAAAATAGCTTCGACACGCCATAGGGATTCACTGGCTGCCGCGGAGTGTCTTCCGGGATGGGCACTTTGGCCGGAACTCCATACACCGCGCAGGTGGAAGAGAAAATGATCCGGCGCACGCCGCAATCCACGCAAGCATTCAACAGGACGAGACCGCCCTCCACGTTGTTGCGGAAATACTTGCGCGGGTTTGTAACCGATTCTCCCACGTATGCATGCGCGGCAAAGTGCATAACCGAATCGACGCGGCGCAGGGCAGCCGAAAGCTTGGTTGTATCGGCAACGTCACCCCGCACCAGTTCGAATCCGGCGGCCAGAAATGCATGCCCGGTCGAAAGATTGTCGTAGATCACTACCTCGTGCCCCCGCCGCCGCAATGTGCGAGCCGCATGACTTCCGATATAGCCCGCGCCCCCAATGACAAGAACAACCAATGGCTTCCTCCTCTCTTTTTTCAGGCAGCTCATCGCCCCGAACTCGCGGCGTCTCGAGATGCAAGACGTTACAGTCTAATGGCTGGGCCGGTTTTTCTCCTAACCCTGCCGGCTGCTTCAGTGCTTCCGTGGAAACCTAAGCAATCACTGGACTTGCGTTACGCAAGGTCGCCTCCGCCCGTAGCACTGACGTGCCATTTACCCACACCGGCGTTTGAGACTAAAGTCTCACCAACGACGTACCCCGAGCGGGTGACTCTTGAGGTCACCGCGTCTTGAATTAAGAATACCCCCGATTCTTTGTGTCGACGATAACTGCACCAGCTTCTGTCCAGCTGTGTTCCGAGTTTCTTAAGTGATGTCTAAACCGTCAAATGGCCGTCATACAGGAGAAGGACGAAATGGCTCAACAAGTGATCGCGGCGCCAGGCACTGCGGAGAAAATCCGGGTGTTGGCCGCCGATAGTACTCGGATGAGCAGCCAGTTGCTGGCCGAGGCGTTGGCGCAGGACCGCCAATTTGAAGTCACGGGAATAGAGCCCAGAGGCTCGGCAATCCTGGAGACCGTCGCACAGAAGAAGCCCCACGTTGTGCTGATAAGTTCCACGTTAGAGGATTCCGCCACTTTGGGGTTCGATCTTACCCGCCAGGTCTGCGCCTCTTTTCCTGGGACCCGGGTCATACTCTTGATGGACGCCTCCAGCCGTTCGGCCGTGGTTGAGGCTTTCCGTTGCGGGGCGCAAGGGGTTTTCTCGCGCACCGAATCCTCGAAAGCGCTGGCTAAGTGCATCAGCACCGTTCATCAGGGCCAGGTTTGGGCGAGCAGCGCGGAACTGCGTTACCTGCTCGAGGCGTTTCGCGAATCGGAGCCGACGCAACTGGTCGATTCCCGCGGTGAGGCGATTCTTTCCAAGCGTGAGCAGGATGTGGTGCGCTGCGTGGCCGAGGGATTATCCAACCGCGAGATTGCAAGCCGGCTGAAATTGACCGAACACACGGTGAAGAATTATCTGTTCCGCATCTTCGACAAGCTGGGAGTCTCCAGCCGGGTGGAAGTTGTGCTTTACGTCTTCCGTTTGCGCAAGGACTTGAGCGTGAATGTGCCGGACAATCAATGCGTACACTGCTTCCGAGTCTACGAGAGCGCACAGGCCAAGTCCGGTCATGCGGCGCCCATACAGGTGAAGAGGGCAATGGAACCGGTGAAAGAGATTGCGCGCCGGAGCCGGGGGTAATTTTAAGGCGTGGGCTGACGGCGATCAGTCAGCGGCCGCCGCCAGAGTTCTACTGCGGCTGCAACTTCCAGGTTTCTTCCGCTGTGTCTACGATGCTGCGTCCGATGACCAGCGAAGCCGTCGCCGCAGGGGAGGGAACGTTCAGCACATGCAGCATCCTGCCGGAAGGAACAAACTGAAAATCATCCACCAGCGTGCCGTCGCGGCGGAGGGCCTGGGCGCGCACTCCGGAACCTCCGGGGATTAAATCTTCTGAGCGCAGTTCTGGGAGCAGGCGCTGCAGGGCGCGAACGAACGCAGGCTTGGAAAACGAGCGATAGACCTCGCCCAGCCCGCTGCGCCAATGTTTCGCGGCCATGCGCCAGAATCCGGGAAAGACCAGCGATGAAGCCAGGTCGCGCAGGCTGAAATCCGTACGCTGATAACCTTCGCGGCGAAAGGCGAGAACGGCGTTGGGACCGGCATCGACCGTGCCGTTTACGCGCCGCGTGAAATGAACGCCAAGAAATGGAAACTGCGGATCAGGGACGGGATAGATGAGGGCGCGCACCAGCGACGCGCGCTGGGGAACGAGATCGTAGTACTCGCCGCGAAAGGGGACAATGATGACGTCCCGCTTTCCTCCGGCCATGCCGGCGATGCGGTCGCTGAACAGTCCGGCGCAGTTGATTAAGTAAGTTGTCGAGAACGCTCCGCCGCTCGTCTCCACTACCACTTCATCTGTGCGATTCCGCAGGCCGGTTACTGCCGTGGAAGTCAGAATCGTTCCACCTTGCGCACGAATCAGCTCAGCATATTTCTCGCAGACCACGGCGTAATCCGTTATTCCCGTAGAAGGCACGACCAGGGCGCGCAGTCCGCCGGCGTGTGGTTCGATCTCGCGTAACTCGTCTCCGCCGATGAGTCGAAGTCCGGTGAGTCCGTTCGCCTCGCCCCGGCGGCGCAACTCTTCCAGGCGGGGAAACTCCTCCGGTTGAGTGGCCACAATCAACTTCCCGCAGACTTGGTGCGGGATGTCGTGCGCGCGGCAGAATTCGATCATGGCGCGCGCGCCTTCGACACAGAGCGTGGCCTTCTGCGATCCGGGCTTGTAGTAAACGCCCGAGTGAATGACGCCGCTGTTATGGCCGCTCTGATGCTGGCCCACGCGATTTTCTTTTTCCAGCAATAACAGGCGAAGATGGGGAAATCGCTTGGTGATCTCAAGCGCGACGGCGAGGCCGACGATGCCTCCGCCGACGATGACGACGTCGCGTCGCGAATCATTCATGACGCTGCCCCTGCCGCGGCGCCCGGTTCCAGCGTATTACCACAGGGCGGTAGTGGCTGAATTTGCGGCAGGCCTCTAGCGAGGTTGGCCCTTAGACTGTCTTTCCCTGAAACATTCAGGACAGTGGCATATTTCCTTACTTCCCTTTTCATACTCCCGATGCCCCCTGTGCCCTGGGTCAAAACATTTATAACACTGATCGTCGGCATCCCACCTCATTCGCAGACCACAGTGCTTGCACGGTTGATGCATCATCATCGTTGGCAAATTTTCGATCCCCGGCAGAATATCGTCAGGCATAGTTTTAACCTTCCCCTTGTCTCAGCCACAAATTCAAATTCGGCCGCCGCCCACCGGGGCCTATTGTTTGACCAACTTTCCGTAGTAGGCGAGGGTGTCGTCGTCGAAGACCGCGATGGAATTGGGAGTTCCCGTGTACGCCCCGCTGCTGTCGAAATAGCCGAACAGCGAGAACGCGGTTCCGTTTATAGAACCTGAAACAAAGGCTACATTCGCAACCGCCGACCCCGAGAAGGTGAAGTTTCCGTTGTCTATCCCGGTCAGGGTCGTTTGGAACGTCAAAGAGTAATTACTACCCTCGGTCAGTGTGGCAGTCACTTGATCCTTGCCACCTGGAAACGCCAGCGTGCCCGAGAACGTTCCGCCTAGATTTGGCACTTGGGTAGCTGTAAATGTGCCTGAGTCGGAACACTCGGGATTAGTCCCTGAATAGGTTCCGGAGATCGTGCTTCCGCTCAGGGTTCCCTGCCCGGTAAAGACGTTTCCACCCTCATTGAAGGTAAGGGAAATGCTGCTGCCATTGACCGTGCCCGAGACGCTATTTTGCCCGGGGGATGGACTTGGGCAGTAACCGTTAACATACCAGGAGCCGTCTGTATAGGTGGCGGTTTGCACCTCGCTGGGGCCGCTAGCGCTGGTCTCCGCACCACTGGCGGACAGGTCAGCTTCTATCAGGGTCGTTGATCCGCTGGTCGTAGTGGAGTTGGCCACGAACTCCCAAGCCCCCGAAGGTGCCAGCGCTGACCCCGACGCGCTCGCTACCAGCGTTACGGGAGGCGACTGATGGACCAACGTGCCCGAGGTGCCAGTCACGGTGACGATGTAGGTGCCGGGTTGTGTGCCTTGCCCTTGGCCGCCACCACCCCCGCCACCACCGCCGCCGCCGCCGTTGCTGCCTCCTCCGCCGCAAGAGGGAAGCAGGAACGCCAGCAGAGATAATCCGAGCAAAGCCGCCGGCAGTCTTCGCCTGGCGTGCTTTTTGCTACCGCGTGTTCCCAACAGCGCTAGCGCGGGCAGCGCGAGCCACAGGGCGGGCAGATGCCGGGATGGGCTGGCCGAGCTTGCCGTCGTGGAGATCGTCAGCAGGACAGCAGCCGAGTTGTTGCCCGGAGTCACCTGACTCGGTGTGAAACTGCACAGCGAGATCACGGGCGCGCCCGAGCACGAGAGACTCACCGTATTGGCGAACGTCGAGCCCACGGGCAGCACGTTGAAGTTGTATTTCACCGACCCTCCTGCGGCGATGGTCTGGGTGGTCGAGGGCGAAAGCGCGCTGAGCGTGAAATCCTGAATTACCGTGAGTGCGAGCGGCAGGGTCTGAGTGGGCTGGCCCGATGAGTCCGTCACAGTTAGATTGACGTTGTAGGCGTTTGTGGGCTGGGGCGCTGCGCTGTTTGGAATGTTGACGGTCAGCGTCAAGGTAGTGGCAATTCCTGCGGCGATTGGAATGGGATTGCCGGGCGTGATCGAGCATTGACCCGAGAATGCGCTGGCATCGCACGTGGCATTGAACGAGCCGCTGTAGTTGGGCGTCAAAGATACTTTGGCGGATTGCTGAGATGCTGCATCGGCGCTGGCGGGGAAGGGCTGGCTGACTGCGAGTTGAAAACTGTTCACGGTTAACGAGGCCGTGGTCGAGTGTGTGAGCGACCCCGACGTTCCGGTTATCGTCACCGTATAAGCGCCGCCCGGAGTTGTGGCGCTGGTGCCGATGGTCAGCACCACGGCCGGGGAGTTGCTTCCCGGGACAACTGTATTCGGGTTGAAATTGCACTGCGCCCCGGAAGGGATCCCGCTGCAAGAAAGGGTCACGACGCCGGAGAATGAAGATCCTGTGGGCGCGACGGTCAGATTGTAGGGGCCGGTCGTTTGTCCGGCGGCGACGGTCTGGGTCTGGTTCGGGGGCGAAGAATTGACGGTGAAGTCCTGGCTGGCAGTCACGGTCAGCGTGAACGGAACCGGCGGCGTGGCAGGCCCTGGCGCTCCCGGAGTTGTAGCTTGCGGCGTAACTGTGTAGTTGCCGGCAGCGGTTCCAGGGGGAACGGTCACGCTTGCAGTCATGTTCACCGGCGCGGTGGATGTTGGATTCACCACGGTGCCGGGAGTGAAAGCGCAGTTTGTCGAGATGCTGGGGCTGAAGCTGCAGGAGAGAGTGACGCTTTGGTTGAATGGACCCTGAGCCGTAGCTTCAAAACTAACCGTTGGAGAGGCCGCGCCCGGGGGAGTTGTAACATTGGTGGGCGAAGGCGTGGTCAAGCCGAAGTTCACCACATTCAAAGTGAGAGCAGCGATTTGTATGGTGTTATTGGCATCGGAGCCGACGCCCTGCAGGTTGAAGTTGTAGGCACCGGGCGTGGCCGTACCCGCGGAAAGCAGGAACTCCGCGCCGTCTGAAGTAGGTGTGAGGCTCACCGGGGTCGGAGTGCATGGGCTGGGAGGACTCGTGGAGCCTGCCGTGCAGCTCAACTCGACTGAGTTGTTGTATCCATTCTCGGCGGTTAAGGTGCCGTTGAAGGTGGCTGTGGTTCCAGCGAATGCCGTGAGCGGAGTGTTGGAAACCGCGATTTTAAAATTTGGCGAAGCAAGCAGATTGAACTGCCACACCCCGCGGCCATAGGTGGAAGCGCGCAACAATTTCTGGCCGCCGGAGTTGAAGATCGCGAGGGCGGTCACGGCCACGTTGGGCAGGAATCCGGTTTGCTGGCTGCTCGAGGCTGGCCCGACCTCGGTCCAGGCGGGAGCGGACGTGGGGCTCTGAAAGACGCCAACGTCGGTACCCACATAAACCATGTGCGCGTTGGGGTCGACCACCACCGCGTTGACTGGAGAATCGGGAAGCGGCGCTGTGCCTCCGAAGTCGGTCCAGTCTGTCCAGGTGCTCCCGGCGTTCGTGGTCTGCCACACGTGTCCAGGGCCACCAGTGAAACCCATCACGGTGACGTAAGCGGTGTTGCCGGTGGCGTCGGAGGTGTCGATGGCCACGCTGGAAATTGGGAACTCACTGGAATTGATGCTGCTGCCGCCGGGACCATTTTGAGTCACGTTCGTGAAAGTGGAACTCACGCCGGAAACCGCCGTGGCATTCGTGGTGACCCAAACACTTCCGCCGGCGGGAAGCGTGGATAGGTAATTCGGGCCGAGGCCGTCAGTGGTCGCATAGATTACCTGCGAACCGTTCGCGTTGGTGGGCCCACCGGCGGCCAGGGCACGCACTGTGTTCACTTCACTGCCCGAGCAGGTTCCGATACCGAGCGTATCGAAATTCAGGCTCAGCAAGGTGAATGCGCCGCCGTTTCGCGGCCCGCTCCACACCCGGCAGGTTCCCACCAGCAAGGTCGATGTCGATTGCGGGTCGAGAATGTAGGGGAAGTAAAAAGATCCGTCATCGCTGCCGACATCGTTGCTGCCGACAACTAAATTGAACAGGGGATCGTCGCAGCTCGCGCCGGACGAACATTCCTGAATATTCAGCGTGCCCGATCCCGTATCCGGATTTGAAGTAAACCAATTCTCTGTGTTGTTGGGATCGACGGCATTGTAGCCGCCATCGCCGCTCAGCACATTCTCCCAGCTCGCGCTGGTCGTGGCCGTTGCGGAGGCGGGAGAACCATTATCCTGCGTGCCCCCCAGAATCGTGTTGGCGTCGGTGGGATGCTCGGAGAAGCCGACAAACTGGGTCATGGAGCCCAGGTTCTGATTGAGGTCGTCGAAGAGATTCGTTCCAGAGCAGGAGCCTGTAGTGAGCCCGGTGTATCCGTTCAACACGCGATAGATGCCTCCGTCGTTGGCGAAGTACATCAGTTCGGCTCCGGAGTCGGAGCCGGACGATGGAATCACGTACGCCAGCGCGTGCTGGTCGGGATGCACGTGGGCGAGTGAGGAGAGCGGATCGCAGCCGTAAACGTGCGTGAGATTTATGAACGGCCCGTTGGAACAGGTAGGGTTGCTGGAGTTGATCGAGCACTTATAAAGGTTGATCGCGCCGGCGTAGAGGTCCGTTGCGGTGGTTCCGTTGGGAACGGCCAGCAGTTCCAGGTTGTAGAATCCTTGCTGCACGCCGCAGCCGTCGCTGTCGCCGCAGTCGATGATGCCGCTATCGCTGATCTGTGTCCACGAAGCGCCGCCGTTCGTGCTCTGCCAAATGCCCTGATCTACAGGATCGCCGGTGGTAGCGTTCAAAGAAACAAACCAGACATACATCTCATTGCGTCCCGGCACGACCGTGATTTCGCCACGATAAATCGCACAGCTTGTGCTGTAGTTCTGAGGACAGTTTGTTGTGTTCAACAGTCCCGCAGCGCCCGGCTGGCTGGTGAGGCGGGTCCAGGTCAGGCCGTCGGGCGATGAGTAGAAGCCGTGGTAGCGCTCCACGGCGAAGAACAATCCTGCCGCGGCGTTGTATACCACCGACGTTGCCGAGGTTGCTTCGCTCGCTCCGGAGAAGAGCGCATTGTAACTCCAGGTCTGCCCGGCGTCGGTGGAAGTATAGAGGCCGCGGTAAGTGTTGCTGGTGAGCGCGCCGTCGGTTTCGCCTTCCGACGTTGCAGCCATCGCGGCGACTACCGTGCTGGTCTGCGCTGTGCTGAATGCCATGCGGGTTGCGCCCAGGCCGCTGAAAGAATAAGTGCCGCTATTCGCGGTTGAAAGTAACGTCCAGGTGTTGCCACCGTCGGCCGATCGCAGAATGCCGAGGCCGAAGTAAGAGTCGCCGGAATTGTCAGCCTCACCCGTTCCCACGAGAACGACGCTCTGCGTGGGATCGGAGTTTCCCGGCTGAATCGCAATCGAGCCGATCGAAAGCGTTGCCTGATCGTCGGTGACCGCCGTCCAAGTGACGCTGTTGGCAACGCTGGTGGTCCCGTTGGTGGACTTCCACGCTCCGCCCTGCGCTCCGCCGATGTAAACCGTGTTGCCCGTGGGATCCGCGGGATCAATGGCCACGGCGGTGGCGCGGCCTGAAACCTGGTTGTAATTCTGAAATCCGTCGCCGGTCGCGTCGGAGGCCAGCGGCACCGGGCCCAACGGAGTCCATCCGGTGGGCGTAGAAGGTTGAGAGTTCGGTTGAAGGCCCAGCTGCGCGGCGCGAGCGTGAGCCAGCCGGGCGGCGCGCGCTTGCATCTTGGCCTGATAGGCGCGATGGCGCAGATCTGCGGAAGACTTCCCGGGAACCACACGGCCGCGCAGAAACCACTCCGCGCGCTCTTGCACGTGATCGGCGTCCGCATCCGAGATGGGCGACTCCGGTGTAGTTTTCTTCGCGCCCTGTGCTTGTGCGATCGAGAGCAACAAAAATGGCAAGAGTGCGAGTAGGGAAGCGCGAACTACGCCGCACAGCGTTGGTGAGGTCAACCTGGGAAGGGTCATAGACGCACAAGTATGTGGCAAGTATGGGAGACCCACGCTGGGCGGTCAAAGGAAAAAGGTGCACAAAACTGTGCCGGGGACCATTCCGGGAAACATTTTAGGTCACCAAGCCTGTACAATCTCCATCGGATTCCACCCATGCCCATACCGCGTTCTCTATTTCGTGCGCTGATTGCTTTACTCGTGGTGGTAACGGGAATTCAAATCCCGCAGGCCGGCGCTGCCGACCATGAGATCACCGTGGCGGCCGCTGCCGACCTCAGCGCCGCCCTGGAGGAAGTTGCCGCCAACTATGAGAAGCGAACCGGAGTCGTGGTGAAGCTTTCGTTCGGCGCTTCTGGCGGCTTAACTCAGCAGATTCAGAACGGCGCTCCGTTCGACGTTTTCTTCTCGGCAGACATGGGTTATCCCAAACAGTTGATCGCCGGCGGCCAGGCCGAGGGCGCAACTTTGTATCGTTATGCCGTGGGGCGGTTGGTGCTGTGGGTTCCAAAGGATTCGCCGCTCGAACGTCGAACACAAGGGCATCGATGTGTTGCTCGATCCGTCGGTAAAAAAGATTGCCATCGCAAATCCGCGGCATGCGCCTTATGGACGCGCCGCCGCCGCTACGCTGAAGCACTATGGCTTGTATGAAAAAGTCAGCGACCGGCTGGTGCTGGGAGAAAACATTTCGCAGGCAGCGCAGTTTGTGGAGTCCGGCAATGCGCAGGTGGGGTTTGTGGCGTTGGCTCATGCCGTAGCACCCGCGATGCAGGGCAAGGGAAAATACTGGGTCGTGCCGGGTGAGGACTATCCTCCGCTGGATCAAGGAGTAGTGCTGATCTCGCACTCGCCGCACCGGCAGGACGCAGCCGCATTCCTCGAATATGTGAAGACCGCAGAAGTGTCAGCAGTGCTACGGCGCTACGGGTTCAGTTTGCCCGGGCCGAACGCGCACAAGTAGGGAACCGGCAAAAGAAAAATGTTGATCGATTGGCAGGCATTCCGGCTCACCGTAGAACTGGCGGTGGTGGTGTCGGCTATCCTTTTTATGATCGGCTTGCCGCTGGCCTGGTGGATTGCTTTCTCGCGCTGGCGCTGGAAATTTTTCGTGGAAGCTCTGGTCGCCCTGCCGATTGTGCTGCCGCCGACCGTGCTTGGGTTTTACGTGCTGGTCGCACTCGGCTCGCAGAGCCCGCTCGGCCGCTGGTGGCAGTCCTTGACCGGACACACACTGGCGTTCACCTTCACTGGACTGGTAATCGGTTCCATTCTCTACAGCCTGCCGTTCGCGGTGCAGCCCTTCGCTTCGTCTTTCTCGTCAGTCGATCGTAAACTGCTGGCGGCTTCGGCCACGCTGGGCGCTTCGCCCCTACGCACTTTTTCCCGCGTAGTCGTTCCGCTTTCCGTGCCGGGACTGGTCACCGGCGTGGTTCTCTCGTTTGCCCACACCATGGGCGAATTTGGCGTGGTTCTGATGGTTGGCGGCAACATTCCCGGCGTGACGCGCACGGTTTCGATCGGCATCTACGATCAGGTGCAGGCCTCGAACTACGCCGCGGCGAATGCAATGGCGTTGTTGCTGCTGGTCTTCTGCTTCGCTGTGCTGACCGTGGTTTATGCGCTGAATCGGCGAACGTCGAACCAGAGAACATGGATGATGGGTCCGGCTAAGTAATCTACGTTCCCTTCTTCGGCGAGGCGGAAATCCCCTTGTGAATAAGCACGCGACATTCGCCACCAGGCACATCACTTCCAACCGAAGAATCCCCACCTCTTTTCAAGGTCGATCTTGTACACCAGTCCGTCGCCGCCGTTAGCCAGCCAACCCTCGCTTTGGATGTATTCCAGTTTCTGCTTGCGGCCACTCTGAGATTCGGAATCCAATGGAAATTCCAAGTTCTTGCTGGCATAGAGGGGTTGGCTCTTTGGCTCGATCGTCGCGTCCTTCCTCGGACGCATAACCCCGAAGAGCCCGCCTCCACTGGAGTCAGCCTTATCTCTACCCCTCGTTAGAATTCGTTCCAAGTCGGTCGAAGTGCTTGTCAGGCTCATCTTCTTTGTTCCCAAATACCAGCCATCAGCTCTTCGCTCGAGAATCCTACCGTCCACCTCCGCCTGCGTCCCGATGTAACCTGCCGTGGGAAGTTGGAGCCTTCCGACCTTTAAGAAACAGAGGCGGTGGCCCTTTGCGGGATCGAGCCGGATCAAGATGTAGTTATCTCCAAAGGCCTCAATTTCAAAAGAGTTCTTAACCGAGGTGTTCGTGGGGGGCGAGTCGAAGGTGCTTCGCGGCAGCAATATCTCGCCGCTCGTAAGAGAGTATCCCCAACCTCTGTGCTCAGTGCCGGCCGCATCATCGATGAAGTCCCAGCCGCCCCAATTTGCTTTCTTTTCGAGTGGGCCGATTCTAGAGACCAAAGCCCCGCCTAGAACTGAGAAAGACTTCTTTTCCGCCGGAGTAAAGTTAAAGGAGCTATCAACCCATCCCCATGCAAGGGATTTTGCCGTGAGGGCCTCTGGCTTCGGAATAAACAGGTCGAACTGGGCGTCCTTTGGAATCTGTGCGACCTCAGCCTCGTGCTTGCTCGACTTCGGCAGCCAAGACCAGTCGTCAAGTTTGGCTTCGATAACCTTGGCGTCGGCGGGTTGCCCTGGCCTTCCAGACGCGGAGCGATTGCAACCAGTGGAGGTAAATACGACAGCGAAAACAATGGCAAAAACAAAACGCTCCACCTGGAATCCCCTTTTTCAGCTCTGCTTCCGAATTTTACCACTGGCAGCTCGTTTGCAAGACCAGACTCCCTGTTGGCCTTCGATGCGCCATCGCAAGCATTTCTCGTCCGGCTCCCCGGCACCTCTCACTCCTCGCAGATTTTTAGCGTTAATACTTTCTTCCCGACCTGCGTGGCCCTTCCTTGTGCCCTTTGTGGTCAAAGGCTTTTTGACGCAAAGATCGCGAAGGATCGCAAAGAGCGCGAAGGGAGTATCCTGAGCTTCACCGATGGAGACCAAGACAATACCGGACTCGATTTCCACGCCTGCGGAAGCAAATCCGGCAAATCCAACTCTGACCGCGAGCGTGCGCAAGACATTTCCTTCCGCGGAGCGCGAGTTCTCGCTCGCGGTAGACTTCACCGCCGCACCGGGATTCACCATACTATTTGGCGCGTCAGGTGCAGGGAAGACAACGCTGCTCGACTGCGTGGCTGGGCTGACGGCTCCGGATGCGGGGCGCGTCGCGGTCGGCGAGCGCATCTTGTTTGACGCGGTTTCGCGCGTCGACGTTCCGGTGGCGAAGCGTGGCGTGGGATATGTCTTGCAATATCTTGCGCTGTTTCCGCATCTCACGGTCGAGCAGAACACCGAATATGGCATCGCGCACTTGCCGCGCCCCTCGCGCTCGCAAAGAGCCGCGGCGATGTTGCGGGAGTTCCGCATCGAGCACCTGCGCCAGCAACAGCCGGCGGAAATTTCCGGTGGAGAACGCCAGCGCGTGGCGCTGGCGCGAGCTTTGGTGACCGACCCATGCGTGCTCCTGCTCGACGAACCGCTTGCGGCGCTCGACGCCGCGACCAAGGCCAAGATCCTCGACGACCTGCGGCGCTGGAATCAGGCGCACGGTATTCCGATTCTCTATGTCACGCACAGCCGCGAAGAAGTGCTCGCGCTCGGCGAACGCGTGCTGGTGCTGGAACAGGGACGCATCATCGCGCAAGGAACGCCGCATGAAGTGTTGAGCGCTCCAGCGCAGGAAACCGTGGCGCAATTAGCGGGGTTTGAAAATATTTTCGATGCCACGGTTTGGTTGATTCATGAGGATCGCGGCACGATCACATGCCGCTTGCCGGCCGACAAGCCGGGAACGTTCGTTCTGCTGGAGACGCCGTTGATCCGAGCTGAGCCGGGCTCGCGCGTGCGCGTGGGAATTCGTGCCGGCGACATTCTTCTGGCAACCGTAAAGCCTGAGGGACTGAGCGCCCGCAACGTGATTGCCGGCCGAATTGTTTCCCTCGAACGGCGCGACATGATCATTTCCGCGCGCGTGGATTGCGGAGTGGAGATGGAAGTTTACCTGACTCTGGCGGCACGCGACGCCCTGCAACTCGCAGCCGGCCGCGAGGTGTGGCTGGTGATCAAGACGCACTCGTGTCACCTAATGCGGAAGTGAGAAGTCAGAATGCAGAAGCAAGGCTCTTCTTCGCGCTCTTCGCGGACTTTCTCAGCGCCCTCCGCGCTTATGAGCTTTTGATCGCGGAGAGCGCGAAGAAAATCCGTGGAGCACGCGAGGAGAGGGCGTTTCGGCTGTTACTTCTGCATTCTGACTTCTGCATTCTGTATTTCGTTTTTCTCCATCTCAATCACCGCGACCCATTGTCCTTGCCGCTGTTCTGAAAATACGACGTGGCCGCCGAGAATCTTAGCGGCTGCCGCGGGCGGCAGATCGCGGTGGAAGCCGAAGTACCGTGACTTCAGTTCGGTCCACTTCTGCCAGCGATCCCACGGGGCGGGCCCTGGCTCATATTTTGTCGAGAAGATCAGGGCGACCTCATAATTCTCGCGGAAGTCGGCCGCAGATAGCATTTCATCCAGCGTGAAGTTCTCGATGCGCACCACGCGCATGGGCCGCGTAATGTAGCCGAGCCAGGGACGGGTTATTTCGTCGGACGCTGGCCATGCCGTGAGCACACGCGCCATGGGGTAACGAGCTTCCAGAAAGCGTTCGCCATCCTGATGCAGCACGATATAGTCGCGATACGCGAGATTGTCCTCGGGGGAGAATCCGTAGTGAGGATTCCAGAACCAGCCTGCAACGAAGGCCAGCGCGACAAATGCTACCGCCGCGGGCCAGTAACTCAGCCTGCGCCACAGCGTCGAAACACAAAGAATGATGACCAGAGGCACGGCTGGGAGCATATAACGAGCCAGCACCGCGCCCCCGATTATCGCCATCGCCAGCACGTACGCGAGCACGACGACATAGAAAAGCATTTGCACCGGAAAGCTGATGCGCGGGCGTTCGGCAGCCGAATCACGCTGCGGCGTCAATAGGCACATCGCCAGCAGCGTAGCCAAAGTCAAAACCCATAAGTGGAGATAGCCGGTGATCTGCCACAGCCGCATGATGAACGCCAGAAGAAAGCGGACCGGACTGAGAGTCGCCGCCACGTTGTAGCGAAAGAACTCTGGATTGCCGAACACGTATCCGGTATGCGCGTAGTGATAGGCATACCAAAGAGCAAGCGGCAACGCCGGGATGAGCAGTGAGGCGATAAGCCGCAAGCGTTGAGAGTTGGTTTGCGAGTCATCCCTAACCAGCCACAGCTTTCGCAGCGAACTCTTACGAGCGATCAATCCCAGGATCTCCCATCCAGCAAGCGCGATGGGCGCGAGAATCGCAGTTTCCTTCGCCAAGGCCGCGAGGGAGAACCAGAGAACGGTTGCGACGGCTTGACCTTCCACAAAGGCTGAGAGCGCCCAAAAGGTAAGCCCGGCGGCGGCTAGGTCCACCTGCGCCAGAGAGCTTTGCGCGAAAAAGACGGGATACAGTGCAGTACACAACGTCGATGCGATCGCCACCTTTGTATTGGCCACGCGCTCAGCCAGACGAAACACGCCCAGAACCGAAAAGGCCGCGAGCGCCAGCATGGCCGCCCGCGTGACCAGCGAGGCGTAGCCCGCCACTCTCCACCAGAGAGCCAGCCAGGCCATCACCAGCGGAGGGTGCGCGTTCGAAACCGTGGAGTGAGGAATCAGGCTACCCGTTAGCAGCAGATCGCGCGCCGCCGGAACGTAGTAGCCGGCTTCGTCCCAGAAGTAAGGCAACCGCAATAGAGGCAGGTGCAGCAGAAAGATGAATACGAAGATGACAGCGAAGACCAGAGCCGAATAAGCGCCTGACCATTGCACGGGACTGCTCCGGCCAGACCCGAAGGGTCTTAGCATTTCTCTCCTGGAGGTCAAGCCCCTTCTAATGCACTGGCCCGGTTGGGGTCAGGCGCGGGTCGAGTTTGATCTCGCCGAAGGCGCTCTCATAGCCGGAGACGTTCTGCTGCAGCAGTCCGAGCAGCGCCTTGGCCTGTTGCGGGCTGAGGTAGATACCCTGAAAATTGCGAATCTCGACGTGATTTTCGGTCTGCTGCTGCAGCGTCCCGAAAACCATGAAGAAGTCCCAAACGTTCACCCGCATCTGCACGCTGTTGGCGTAGTCTTCGCGGTAATCGGGAGAATTTGTCAGCTTGACGTTCGGTTGCGCAGGAAGGCTCATAGGAAAGCAGTGTAACGACTTAGCGGCACGAAGGGAAGGCAGGGCAGCCGAAATCCCGGTCTGCGGGCGGCGGTCGACAAAAGGCGATCGACAAAAATTGTCAATCGGCTTACGAGTTTCTGGCCAACGGGGCTGCCGCGAAAGGTCATGGTCGTAAGCTACTTTGCTGAAACCAAAGGGGTTGTAGGATGTCACTATACGTGCCGATAGGCATTCGAAGTGCCGCAGTTGAAGCGGTTCCTAAATTGAACTTTGCGAGTGACTCTATGACTCATAAGCCTGAAGACGCGGCTATGGAAGAAATTATTCTGCCCGAAAACCTGGTTCCCTTGGGGTCTGTGTTGGAGGAGGGCATCACCGCGCTTGACGTCAGCGTGGTGTTGGCGAAGGTGTTTCGCGTGCAGCACGCCGAAGTTGCGTTGCTGCGGCTGGACGGCGGACTGCTCAAGTTCATTTTGCCCGAGCACCTGAAGACCACCGGAGCGATTCCGATTTCCAGCAAGGCGGTGGCGGCCCACACCGCATTGAGCAAGAAAGCTGAGATCTTCAACAATTTCGCCCGCGTAAAGCACGCCAGCATTTTCGAGACGATCAAGCCGGTGGGAGCCGAAGCCGAAGATACAGTGCCGCTCGCGCCTATCCAAAAGTTGATGTCGGTGCCGATTCTGGATCATCAGGCGACGGTGCTGGGCGTCATTCAAATCTCCCGCAAAGGGCTGGACCCGCGCTTCACGCAGGATTTCAGCCGCGAAGACCTGCACGACCTGGAACTCGCTGCCGGAGTGCTGGCGGTTTCGCCCGTGATGCAGGCTTAAACCGGAGTGTGCTCCGCGGCCGTTCTCCGGGGGCTCCGCGTTGAGATTTCTGACAAACCCAGAAGCTCAGGGCTGAGATCGCTGAGAACATCCGCGAAGCGCGCAGAGATTGCGTTCCTTCTTATGAGCCCGCTGCGGCTCGCCTGCTTTGCTCTCGAACCGGCGCCGTTCCCCGGCCGGTTTCGCTTTCGTCGATCTTGAATTGTTCGACCAGCCGCCGCAGCTCGGCAGACGTTGCCACCAGTTGCTGGGCCGCTTTCTGCGTGTCCCCGGCTCCGCGCGAAGTGCTCTCGGCTGCCTCGGACACGCCCGCAATATTGCTGGTGATTTCGCCGCTGCCCTGCGCCGCTTCGCTGACATTGCGCACCATCTCATTGGTGGTCGCGTTCTGCTCCTCCACCGCCGTGGCGATGGTGTTGGAGATGTCATTGATCTTGTTGATCACCTCGCTGATGGCGCTAATCGATTCCACGGCGGCCTTGGTGTCTACTTGAATCGTCTCAATCTTGCGGCTGATGTCCTCGGTGGCTTTGGCGGTTTTCTTGGCCAACTCTTTCACTTCATTTGCCACCACGGCAAAACCTTTGCCGGCTTCTCCGGCGCGGGCAGCTTCGATAGTGGCGTTCAGAGCCAGCAGGTTGGTTTGTTGAGCGATCGAAGTAATGACCTTGATTACCTGGCCGATCTCGGCCGAGGACTCGCCCAGTTTCGACACGGTGGCATTCGCGCTCTCAGCCGCGCTCACGGCGGAGGTTGCAATCTTGGCCGCTTCGGTCGCGTTTTTGGCGATGTCCTTAATGCTGGCGCCCATCTCGTCGGCTCCCGTGGCCACGGTCTGCAGGTTTTGGCTGACTTGCTGCGTGGACTTCGAAACCACCTCGGCTTGCGCCGAAGTTTCCTGCGAGTTGGCCGAGATTTGCTGGCTGGTATTCGAAAGTTCCTCGCTCGCCGCGGCCACGTGAATGGAGGTCTCGGAGATGGCCTCGACGGTTTTTCGAAGATTGTTCTTCATGGTATTCAGGGCCGCGGTGGTGCTGCCAATTTCATCTTCACTTTCCACCGGCAGATCGGCTATCGCCAGGTTGTTGCCGGCAATTTCGTTGGCCAGAGTGAAGGCAGCGAACAGCGGCTTGGTGACGAGTTTACGCACCAGGAAGAACACGACGGCAGCCGCGGCCAGCAAGGTGAGGAAACTGGTTAGAAATGATGCCAGGAAATTGGAGTGGGCGGTTTGCACCAGGCTTTCCGCCGAAGCTCGAATGGCAAACGCTCCGCGCAGGTCGCCCGCCTTCATCCCCTCCTTGGTGAAGCCAAATGGGTCCTTCTGTCCAACTGGGCCGCCGTGACACGTCAGGCAGTCCGCGGTCAGGCGCACGGGCTGGGCGTAGCGCATTACATCCTCGCCGTTCTCCACCCTTCGTTCGTAAAACTCCGTCAGCGATGGGTCCTTCTGGAAGCCTTCGAGTGCCCGCCGTTCGAAGTCATCCGGCTGATTCTTGGGGTTGCGCGGGGTGAGGGATGGAGTGCGGAAGGCCATCTTCTGCGTTTCAGCGTACTGTTGGGCGACGTTCCATGCCACCACCACCGGCACCTGCTGCACATGCTTGAAATTTCTGTCCGGCACCATCAAGTCGATGTTCTCGGAAAAGAAATTGCGCGTGGCTCCGGCCATGCCCACAATCTGGCGCACTTTATCGCGAAAGGCGTCTTCCGCCTGCCGGTTCACGCGGTGCTGCGTAATCCAGAAGCTGACCGCCGATGTCACCAGCAGGGTTAGACAGATCGATCCTAAAATCTTTCCGTTCAGTTTCATTTTTGTAAGCATGCGGGACTCTCCAATAATTCATCGCTTCTCGAGATTCATTCACCGTCATTCACGCGTGGGCCGCCCGGCTTCGCGCCGGACCTGCCCCCGCAGCGTTTCCGTGGGCGTGTTCATTGCCATCGACCTTGAACTGCTCGACCAACCGGCGCAGCTCAGCCGAGGTCTCGACCAGTTGCTGGGCTGCCTTTTGCGTATCTCCGGCGCCGCGCGAAGTGCTTTCGGCGGCATCGGATACGCCCGCAATGTTGCTGGTAATTTCGCCGCTGCCCTGGGCCGCTTCGCTCACGTTGCGCGCCATCTCGTTGGTCGTCGCGTTTTGTTCCTCTACTGCGGTGGCAATCGTGCTGGAGATGCCATTGATCTGGTTGATCACCTCGCTGATGCTGCCGATGGACTCCGCGGCGGCCTTCGTATCAACTTGAATCGTCTCGATCTTGCGGCTGATGTCTTCGGTGGCCTTGGCAGTTTTTTTGGCCAGCTCTTTCACTTCATTCGCTACCACAGCAAAACCTTTGCCGGCCTCGCCAGCCCGCGCAGCTTCGATGGTCGCGTTCAGCGCCAGTAGGTTGGTCTGTTGAGCAATCGACGTGATGACCTTGATGACCTGGCCAATCTCTGCCGAAGACTCGCCCAGTTTTGATACGGTGGCGTTCGCGCTGGCCGCCGCCGTGACGGCCGAGGATGCGATTTTCGCCGCTTCGGTGGCGTTCTTGGCGATGTCTTTGATGCTGGCGCCCATCTCCTCGGCGCCGGTGGCCACGGTCTGCAGGTTCTGGCTGACCTGCTGGGTCGCGTTGGAAACTACTTTCGTCTGGGCCGAGGTTTCCTCGGAGTTGGAGGTGATCTGCAGGCTGGTGGCGCTCAGTTTTTCACTGGCACTGGCCACGGATGCGGCTGTCTCCGCGATGGCCTGGACCGTCCTTCGCAAGTTGTTCTTCATGGTATTCAGAGCCGAACTGGCCTGCCCGATTTCATCTTGGCTTTTCACCGGCAAGTCATCCAGCGAGAGATCGTCGAGGGCAATTGCATTTGCCAGATCCACGGATGCGGACAGGGGTTTGACTACGAGCCCTCGCACCAGGGCAAATAAAACTCCCGCGGCCGCGAGCAGCGTAAAGAAACTGATGAGAAAAATGGCAATCGAATTGGCTCGCGAGGTTGCGACCAGGGTTTGAGTGGAGGCTCGCGTGGCAAAGGCGCCCTTCAGGTCGCCGGCTTTCATGCCCTCCTTTGCGTAGCCAAACGGATCTTTCTCTCCCGCCGGGTCGCCATGACACGCCAGGCAGTCCTCCTTGAGGCGGACGGGCTGGGCGTAACGCATCACATCCTCTCCGTTCTCCACTCTGCGCTCGGAATACTCTTTCAACGACGGGTCCTTCTGGAAGTTTTCGAGAGCACGGCGTTCGAAATCATCCGGCTGATCCTTCGGGGTGCGCGGAGCCAGCGACGGAGTATGGAACGACATCGCCAGCGTTGCCGCATAGGCCTGGGTTTCGGTGTTGTCGGAGGCCCATGCGTAAGTGGCGCTGGCCATACCGGTCATCTGCCGCACTTTGTCGCGAAAGGCTTCTTCGGCTTGCTGGTTCACACGGCGCTGGGTGACCCAGAAACTGACCGCGGAGGTCACCACCAAAGTAATCACAATCGTCGCTACGATTTTTGCAGTCAGCCTCAATTTCTTCAGCACAACGCCCTCCAAGAAAGGCGCATTGTCGCGCCATAGAATTTCCGCATCGCTGACTGCCCTGCTACAGGTTGCCGAGATGCATCTGATGCTGAAGCCCCCTACGAGCCAGCATGAGCCGCCCTGCTCCGCCCCTGAGTCGCGATCACGCTGGCGCGACCGTTTTCCCCATCGCTGATCTTGAACTGCTCGACCAACCGGCGCAGCTCAGCCGAGGTCTCGACCAGTTGCTGGGCTGCCTTTTGCGTATCTCCGGCGCCGCGCGAAGTGCTTTCGGCGGCATCGGATACGCCCGCAATGTTGCTGGTAATTTCGCCGCTGCCCTGGGCCGCTTCGCTCACGTTGCGCGCCATCTCGTTGGTCGTCGCGTTTTGTTCCTCTACTGCGGTGGCAATCGTGCTGGAGATGCCATTGATCTGGTTGATCACCTCGCTGATGCTGCCGATGGACTCCACGGCGGCCTTCGTGTCAACCTGAATCGTCTCGATCTTGCGGCTGATGTCTTCGGTGGCCTTGGCAGTTTTTTTGGCCAGCTCTTTCACTTCATTCGCTACCACAGCAAAACCTTTGCCGGCCTCCCCGGCGCGGGCGGCTTCAATGGTCGCGTTCAGTGCCAATAGATTCGTTTGCTGCGCGATGGAAGTGATGACCTTGATCACCTGGCCGATCTCTGCCGAAGACTCGCCCAGTTTTGATACGGTGGCGTTCGCGCTGGCCGCCGCCGTGACGGCCGAGGATGCGATTTTCGCCGCTTCGGTGGCGTTCTTGGCGATGTCTTTGATGCTGGCGCCCATCTCCTCGGCGCCGGTGGCCACGGTCTGAAGGTTCTGACTGACTTTTTGCGTGGAGTCGGAAACCACCTTCGCCTGCGCTGAGGTCTCTTCCGAGTTGGCGGTGATTTGTTGGCTGGTGGAGTTCAGCTCTTCGCTGGCGCTGGCTACGTGAACCGAATTTTCGGTGATGGCCAGGATCATGTGCTTCAGACTGCCGCTCATCTTGTTGATGGCCGTAGTCAGATCGCCTAGCTCGTCCTGGCTGCGGACTTTCAGGTCGTCACGCGTTAAATCGCCCGCCGCGATGGCCTCCGCCTGCGCCAGGACTGCCTGCGTCGCCCCAGCAATCCTGCGACTCAGAAATAACGCCAGGAAAATGCCGGCGGCAAGGGCAAGAGTTGTCGCCGTTCCCATCGTCCAGACAGCCGACCTGTTCGCGGACACCGTTTCCTCCTGGTCCTCGTTGAGTAGCTTGTCGAAGGACTCCGCCATTTCCGCCAGCTTGCCCGTGGCGCGGTCCACGACAGGCGTCACCTTGTCCGCGTAGTCGTTGCCTCCTTGAACCACGGCGTCGCGGCCACCGCCGGCTGCGGTGTCCATGGTGGCTTGCTGCGCCTGGCGGATTGCGGGAAGCTGCTCCTTCATGGCGGCCAGTCCATCGCGGTTTTGCTGCCGCTCCCAGCGTGGCGCAAGCTCGTCCAACCGGGCTAAGTCCTTTCCGACGCTGGCCCACCCTTTGTCGAAAGCTTCCTGGGCGGCCGCTCTTCTCTTGGCGTCTGTGCCCGCTAGAATCGTCTGCCGAGCCTTGGCCGCCGCATAGTTGAGATCATTCGCCAAGACTCCCGCGGTTTGCACGGTGGGCACGCGCACTTCAGTCATCTGGTCCACGTGCCGTCGGATGTCGCTCAGTTTTTCGTAAGTCATCAACGCAGTTACGGCCATCAATACGAGCACGACCCCAAAACCTGCGCCCAGTTTCTTACCAAGCGTGAGTTTCATTTTCTTCTTCTCCTGAGTTTTCCGAATTCAAAAGCTAACCGATTTCAAAATCCGCAACCACCCTGTCTCTTGCGGCGCACAGAATTGTGAAACGTGGGTCACGGCTTAATTTGCAAGCTCGGCGGATTTCGCCGCCGGACTGGACTGCACAGCGCCCAAATCCGACTTGCGCAGGATTGCCGGAATATCCAGCAACTCCGTGACCCGGTCTTCGATCACCACGGAATACAAAACCGAAGCCCGGGTCGCGGCCGACCTCACGTCCGCTAAGCCTTCGACGATGTCGATGATGCGGTCTACCACCAGGCCGAAGGTGCGGCCTTCGTGGTTGAGCACCAGCGCCTGAATCGGCGCTGAGTCAATGGCGGGCAAAGCTTGCAGCGCCCGCAGCCGAACCCGGCGCTCTTCCAGCACCACATTGAGGCGAATCAAGGGCAGGATTTGTCCGCGATACTGCGTCACCCACCCTTTGCCCGACATTTCCACTTGCGACACCGGAAACTCCTCCAGGCGCGCCAGCGTGCTCAACGGTATGGCCATGCGGGAATCGCCCGGTCCCGCAAACAGCAGGAAAGTTTGTTTCTCCGCAGCGAGCGCCGCCGATTCCGTGGCTTTTTCCGCCAGCGACCGCTCCCGGGTTTCCGCAATCACGCTGGCCCGCTGCGCCAGGCCCAGCACGTCTAGGATGAGCGCCACTTTGCCGTCGCCCATGATGCTCGACCCGGCAAAGGTCTTTACTGACTTCAGCTGTTTGCGCAGCGGTTTCACCACGATCTCTTCGGTATCGTTGATCTCGTCGACCACGAGGCCGAATTGCCGGTCGTCGGCCTGCAACACCACGATGCTTACATTGCGGAATTCGAGGACTCGCTCCTCCAGCGTCGATGTCAGCTCCATGATCCGGTGCGAAGCCTGCCGGACCGCATCCAGTTCCTGGCGGGCCATGCCTTCATCGCCGGCGCTCTTCAGCCGCAGTACGCTGCGGACGAGTTCGTGAAAATGCTTGTGCGTCTTCTCCAGTACGACCATGTCTTCGATCGTTCCGTACTCTTTCAGGCCCGTGGAATAGATCCATTTCCCGAGCGCACACCCCTCATGCGACCCGGCCTGCTGCGGGGTTAAGGAGATCTTGCCTTCGAGAACCTGTTCCAGCGTGGTGATCCATTGCCGGTGCTTGTCCCGCACCGCAGCGAAATCCAAATCGGTGGCCGAAGCCGTCTTGGTTTGAGCATCCTTGTCCTGCGCGTTGCCTCCCACTTTCAGTTCGCGGTCCAGGTAGACGAGGGGCAACAGCCTTCCGCGCAGGCGGTACACGGGAGAGCCGTGAACCATTTCCACGGCGGTGTGCGCCTGCTCCGCCTCGATGCGCACCAGTTCGAGCAGGTTCACCTGCGGAATGGCATAGCGGTCGCCACCGCAACTCACCACCAGCGCCGGAATGATGGCCAGGGTCAGCGGAATCTTTACCCGCACCGTCGTGCCTTTTCCTGGAGTCGATTGCACATCCACGGTGCCGCCTATCTTTTCCACGTTAGTTTTCACCACGTCCATGCCCACGCCCCGGCCGGAAACGTTGGTCACTTTTTCAGCCGTGGAAAATCCCGGGAGGAAGATCAAGTTGAAAATCTCCCGCTCGGTTATGTGGGCCGCTTGTTCGGCGGTGATCACCTCGCGTTCGATGGCTTTCTTGCGGATGCGCTCCACGTTCAGGCCTGCGCCATCGTCACTGATTTCAATGTTGACCTGCCCACCTTCATGAAAGGCGCGCAAGGTCAGGCGTCCGGTGCGATCTTTGCCGGCCTTCACGCGAGCTTCGGGAAGCTCGATTCCGTGATCGACGGAATTGCGCACCAGGTGCGTGAGCGGATCTTTAATCGCCTCGATGATGGTCTTGTCCAGTTCGGTTTCTTTGCCCTCCATCTCGATGTTGACTTCCTTGCCGCAACCCAGCGCAACGTCGCGCACCGTGCGCGGGAACTGGCTCCAGATGTTCCCGATGGGCTGCATGCGGGTCTTCATCACTTGTTCCTGCAGTTCGGTGGCGATCAGATTCATGCGCTCGGAAACAATCTGCAGGCCGGTGTCTTCCAGCGTGTTGCTGAGTTGCACCAGCTGGTTGCGGGCCAGCACCAGTTCGCCGACCAGCGTCATCAGCTTGTCCAGCAGGTTGACCGCCACGCGAATGGTTTCCGGCGCTACGTCGCGGGATTTCGCCTCCAGAGTTTGTTGCGCCGCCAACACGTCTTCAGGCTTGGCTAATCCCAAGGCCACAAGGATTTCGCCCAGACGCCGGCGATCGCCGTGCTCCTGTTCTTCCAGGGCCCGTGCGATATCGGAGCCCTGCACCACTCCGCGCTCGACCAGCAAACCGCCGATTTTTCCGCGCGAAGGTTTGCGGGTCGGATCATCTTTCTTTTTCCGCACCTCAGCGGGAGGCACAGCTGGCGCGGGCGGAGTGGCTTCTACCGGAGTGGGAGGACTTTCCTTGACGGGCGTGGATGCCGGCGTCTCCGCGGCGGGCAGCGGCTTTGAGTCGGCCGAAGCGGGCGAGGAGCCGGGCGCGGGGATAACGCTCGCCGCGCCGGTTTGCAGCCGCGTCAAAGTCTCACGCAATTCCGGATAATCTTGGTCTCCATCCTTGCCCGTCGATCCGATTTCTTTCAACATCTGCCGCACTGCGTCCACCATGCCCAGCAACGCGGTGGTGATTTCCGGATTCAACGTCAACACACCGTCGCGCAGGCGCGTGAGCAGGTTCTCGCCCACGTGCGCCACTTTTTCCAGCTTGTCGAAACCCAGAAAACCGCACGTTCCTTTGATGGTGTGGATGGTGCGAAACACGCCGGCCAGGGCATCGCTATCCTGCGGGTTTTTTTCCAAGCCAACCAGATCCCGATCCAGCCGGTCCAAATTCTCGTAGCTCTCGACTAGAAAATCCTGGATGATGTCGCCGTCGCTCATCGCCGCCGTCCCCTTTAGGTCTTCCTAGTGACCTATCGTCGGTTTGGGCGCCTTGCATTAATGGAAGGAAAGGTTAAGCGGAAGCAATCAGGGAGCACAAAATTGGGCACAGCGGAAAAAGGGCCGATGCAATTCGGCCCTGAACTATTGGTGCGAAAGGGGGGACTCGAACCCCCACGGTTTTACCCGCCAGATCCTAAGTTGAGGCGCTTTGCGGGCGTGAGGCCGAGCGCAAGCGAGGGCGGGAGCCCGCAGCCGAAATCCCGAGCGCAGTGGGCGAGGGATCTGTGTTGGTGCGAAAGGAGGGACTCGAACCCTCACGGTTTTACCCGCCAGATCCTAAGTCTGGTGCGTCTGCCAATTCCGCCACTTTCGCATGCTTCGATTATACAAAGTGGCTGGAGTTCGTTTGGAATAAACTACGAGAATCCGCGTCCCTGAGCTGGACACAAGGCCTTCCCTCCATGCAGGGGGGCAATCTGGCAGATTCGCGCTCGATCGTGCCGGGATGGCGGAAGCCGCGCCCGGCAATGGGACTACTGCACCGCGTTCAGTCCCTGGTAGATGAACATGCCGGCGAGCACCAGCAGCAGCACTCCGGAGCCCGCGCCGAAAACCCAGACCGGGACGGTGAGCCGGTTGACCTTGGTGAGTAGTTCAGTCTGCTCCTGCTGCATGTGCGCGCTCGCGTCGTCGAGATATAACGCCTCATCCTCGTGCATGGTGAGCGTGCTGCGGTAAATCAGGAGCAGTATCAGACCGACCGTGAAAATCCCCCACACGATCGCAAGCCCGATCATTAAAGGAGTCCATGTCCACGTCATAGGCCACCTCGACAGTTTCAAAGCCTGTAGGCATCTCCCGAATTCAGGATGCAGGCTCCGCCTGCGATCCTCAATTGCGGAGGACGGCCAACGCAGACATTATAGCCCCATTGGCAAGTGTTACCGAAGGAATCGTTACCCGGCCGCCTGGCATCGAAATACTAGGGCTGATTGGCAGCCGGGGCCACGATTCCCGTTGCCGCTCGTTTGCCCTCTGCTATAATGAAGAGACTTTAGAGCCAAGGAGATACGAATGGCCACGACCTCTGTCCCTGATGTGAACACCAACGCGCCGGAAGTCAAGAAGACCCCGCCGGTTTCGCTTACCGCCAGCGCGGTTTCCAAAGTGAAAGAGATCATGGGACAGCAGAACCCCGTGCCCGCCGGCCTACGCATTGGCGTAGTCGGAGGCGGTTGCTCCGGGTTCTCGTATTCCATGCAGTTTGAAAACGCCGCCGGAATGATGGACAAGACCTTCGACATGGATGGGCTGAAAGTGTTCGTCGATGCGACGTCGGTCATGTACCTGAACGGCTGCATCGTGGATTACGTGGAGACGCTGGAAGGCGCCGGCTTCAAGTTCGAGAATCCGAACGTGAAGAGCACCTGCGGTTGCGGATCGTCGTTCAGCGTATAGGCCGCGTTTAAGTTCGCGGGACGGGTCACGCTCGCGACGCTAAGATTTCCGATGGAAGAGAACGGCCTCCGTCTCCGGATGAGGCCGTTTTGCTTTTGCTGAATTGAAGCGTTTGACGCAGGTCGCGCTACTGTGGTGAAGACGAAGTAGTCGCCGGCTGCGAGGTCGATCCCGCACTCGAACTATTCCCAAAGCCCGATTGCCCGAACGACGACTGCCCGGAGGATTGCCCGAACGACGATGACGACTGCCCGAATGACGATTGGCCGGAGGAACTCCCGTTCGTGCTTCCCGGTTGCAAATTATTCTGCCCAAGGTTTCCGGTCACTAGCGAGGGCTGATAGGGCGTAGTAATGATGCCGCCTCGGTCGAACGTGGGATCGTAAACAAACTGCCACTCATTGTATTTTTTCTTCTTGTTGTATTCGCGAATCGTGTCTTTCTTGCAGAGGCTGGCCACGCCCACAATGGGCCCGCTGACGACAAGCTGCTGCTCGCCGGAACTCGCATCTCCCTGCTGCGTGCCAGCCTGGCCAGAGGCCTGAGCGGGATCCGTTCCTGAAGCGGGAGTCGTTCCCGATTGACCCGCGGTCGTTTGCGAGTTGGAGTTCGTGCCGAATCCCGATGTCTGCGCGAACACGCCCGAACTGTTCACTCCGGAATTGCCAAGTCCCGAACTACCAAACGCTGAGCTGCCCGGTCCTGAGCCAAACGCCGAACTGCTCTGCCCGGGAGCATTCAGTCCGCCGGGAGATCCGGCCAGGGTTGCGCCGGCAATATTTCCGCCGGCAATGCCCCCGGCGAGCGTGACTCCCGGCTCTCCGAAATGGAGCAGCCGGAAATCCAGGTTCTTGTTGAGCGGGTCTTTGTAGTGCTTGCGCAGGTAGCGCAGATTATTGGTGTTGTCCAGATCCTCGAGCTTGGTGGGGTAGCGTCCGAATTTCTTGTAGTAGCCGCGGATGGCGCGCGAGTATTGCACGCCGCGGTGAATCATCTCCTCTTCCTGGTCGCGGCGAATCTCAAAATCAATTTTGCTGGCAGCTGCCATGGTGAATATTCCCATGAGAGCCACCACCAGAAGCAACGTGAGCAGAATGTAGCCCTCGTCCCGGCGGCGAGGGCGCGCAGCGGTTCGCCGGCCGCGCTTCGATTCACGCCTCTGGACTGCGAGCTTCACGACGGGTTCCCCAGGGTCAGCGGAATGCTTTGCGGCGGGCCGCTGCCCACTACATCCTGAATCTCCACCGAGGTGGGAGCAATTTTCACAACTTTGTAGCGGCGGTCCACGATGTCGCCTTCGCCGGCAATAAAAGTATCGTCGCCCTTGATGAGGAAAATCTTCTTGGGTTCGCCGGGCCGGCTCGCGAAACCGAAAAACTTCAAGGGGATCGGCGCTGCCGCCGCCTGACTCGGTGGACGATAAATTTCGTCAGCCTTCTTCGGATCCGTCTGGCCAGGGGCCAGGGGCGTGGGAATCTTCACGTCCTCGGCCTGGGCAACGAAAATGTTTCGTCCCGAGCCTTCGTACTTGATGGCTTCGGTGGCGGCAAGCAGCTTCAGTTGCAGCGTAGGATCGAGGCTCTGCTCCGGACGTTCCTTCTTTGCGGGCGTCGAACTGTGACGCGCCGCTGGACGCGGAGCGTTGACCACCGCCACCGGATCCGTTGCCGTTGTTGCCGGTGCCGTCGAAGCGATGGTCGAAGAGGATGGCATGAACTCATAGGCCAGGACGGCCAGGAGCACCACTCCCAGCACCGCCGCCACGATCATCTCTTTCTTGTTTTCGGTTCCCAGTTTCACTACGCGCCCGCCCTCAAATACGTTTCCAGTTTCATTTGCAGCTTGATGGGGCCTTTTTGCTCGCCCGCCAGCGTGATGCTGCTGATCAGGAAGAACATGTCATCGCGTTCCAGCGCATTGATAAATTTCGCCAAC
Source organism: uncultured Acidobacteriaceae bacterium (assembly GCA_963832755.1). Taxonomy (GTDB): domain Bacteria; phylum Acidobacteriota; class Terriglobia; order Terriglobales; family Acidobacteriaceae; genus Sulfotelmatobacter. Next base: position 1,841,136 of record CAWHVM010000002.1, read on the forward strand.
GAAATGTAATTGCCCGAAAGTTCCGCTTCCATCGCGACCGGATCCAGGCGGCCGGTTTCCTCATCCTTCACATTCACCGGGTAGCGCGCCTGCTCGATGGTCACGCCGTTGGCCGCGGCCAGCTTGCCGAATTCGGTGGCAATTTGCGAATCCTGCGTGGGGAAACGCTTCTTGTAGAAGTCCGCGATCTGCCGGTTGGCGATATGCACTTTGTCAGGGAGATCCGCCAGCGGCTTCACCTGGTTGGTTTTTGTCTGCAGATCAGCCCACAGCTGGTTGAGTTCCATGCGCCGCGATTCGGTCGAGCCCACCAGCGGCGAAAACAGCACCACCAGCGCCACTACATCCACGCCCAGCAGAATCGCCAGCGAGGTCTTGATTCTTTTCCGCGTCTGCCGCAAGTCTGGCATCAGTGTGCGCTCCGTTTGGATATCTTTACCGCGGCCGGGGTCAGCGCCGGCTCCAAAAACTTTGCCGGAACGTAAACCGCATTAATGTTGAGCTGCACCGTATCTCCGGTGCCCGCAGCCGCTCCACTTTCCGACTCGATGTAGGTTTGCGTGAAGTGTCCTGATTCTTCCATGCGGCGTGGCAATTCGAGGGCCTTGTCGCGGTCATTGCCGCCCACCGCCATCTTCAGCGTGAGCTGGTTGTCCTCATCCAGCGCGGGGTGAATTGAAATCAGATGCACGCGCGCCGGCATCACTTTTTCCAGATCTTCCAGCACATGCGTCCAGGAGAGCGTTTTCCGCTCGATCAACTCGTTGAGGAATTGGGACTGGTCGCGAGTGGCACGATTTTCCGGCCGGTTGAGAAATTCTTCAGCCTGCTCGCGCTTGCGGTCGCGCTGCGCAATTTCGGCGCGGTAGTTGGCGATAGTAGCGTGGTCGCGCCGCGCCGCCATCCAGTTCGAAATGGTGTAGGTCGCGAGCGCCAGGGTGAGGATCACTGCCATCGCCAGGGCCGTCCCCCAGCGCATCCAGAACTGGCGCGCATCCTCGTAGGGCTGGCTCGCGAGATTGATATCAAGACGCATAAAATTCAGTGGCCAGTAGCTAGCGTTCAGTGGTCAGTTGATTTGTTTCTGGTCACTGACCACTGGCCACTGGGTTTACGAAATCAGTGCTCCCACCACCCCTGCCATTCTCCACCTCGGCACGGAACCTCCCGTGGCCGCTCCCAACTGCGCAGGGCTCACCAGTTCCTGCACCTCCGCGCCGGTTTGCGAGCGCAGCGCCGGAGCCGCGCTGCCGATGTCCGATATTCCTGCGACGAATATTTTCTCAATATTTAGATGATAAGTATCCTGGAAGAAGACTACCGACGGGTAAACTTCCTCGGCCAACTGCTCCCCGGTAATCGTGACCCCGCGCGTGTTTTCGAGCGTGCGGAAAAGTTGAAGCTGTTCGGCATTAAGGATCGCGATGCTCGTGGTGCGCGCATCCACTTTCACCACCAGAGTGGGACGCTCTCCCTCGGCCGCTCCCAACGCCGCCAGCATGGAAGGCAAGATCACTCCCGGGCTGAATCCAGCGTTGCGAAAAGCAGTTTCATAATCCTCCACCACATTGGCCACAGCGACCGCGGCCACAACACGAACGCCCTCTTTCGACTTCTGCGCGTGGTAGGAAACCCGGGCCTTGTCGACGTCGAAGGGCAACGACTTTTTCAAACGAAAGCGCACCACGTTGGCGGCTTCTTCTGAATCGGCGGGCAGAGTATCGAATTCCAGCAGCACCACGCGCACGGCCGCGTCCGGCACCACCGCAATCACGTCATGCGTGCGCCCGGCCACGCTGCTCAGCGTTTCCTCGATAGCCGCGCTCACGGCATTGCGCTGGCGCAGGTTACCCTCCACGAGATCGGGAACCACGCTGCCCGGCGCCAGTTCGCGCGCGCCGCAGGCAGCCAGGCTACGCCCATCGTCGGCCAGCCGCCCTACCAAAACGCGGTCGGCGGCGATTTCACACGCCAGCTTAGGTTTCGCTTTGTTGGTATTAGAGCCCATTCGAAATTTCTATCGCTCCAGGACACACCGAAAATCAATGGACCACGAAGGACACAAAGTCGCACGAAGGTTGAACTTCACCGGTCTCCTTCGTGTACCTTCGTGCCTTTGTGGTTAATTTCACTCTGATCTACCTATAATTCAAACTCGCGGTCGCACGAATTGCAATAGCTGAAGGGGCACTTCAGGTGGTGACCAGCCGCCCGTGGCCATTGGGGTCGAACTGGCCACTGATCACTGGCCACTGGCCACTGCTTCTACCTCATGGCCTCAATGAAGGTGACCTTGTTGATCTCTTTCAGCGTAGTCAGGCCGAGCCGGACCTTATCCAACGCCGACTCGCGCAGAAAACGCATGCCTTCTTCGCGCGCCGCGCGGCGGATCTCCGACGTCGGCCTGCGGCCCAGAATCATTTCGCGGATGCGGTCGCTCAAATCCAGCAACTCGTGAATCGCAGTTCGCCCGCGGAAGCCGGTGCCCGCGCACTCGATGCACCCCGGCCCTTCATACAATGCAACTTTCGACCACTGCACGGGATCGAGGCCGCTCGCCTCCAGCACCTCCGGCGGATAATTCACTTGGGTGCGGCAGGATTCGCAAATCAACCGCACCAGCCGCTGCGCCAGAATGCAATTCAACGCCGAAACAAAGTTGTAAGGCTCAACGCCCATGTTCAGGAAGCGGCCGATCACGTCGACCACGTTGTTGGCGTGAACCGTGGTGAAAACCAAGTGACCGGTGAGCGCGGACTGAATAGCGATCTGCGCCGTCTCCGTGTCGCGGATTTCGCCGACCATGATTTTGTCTGGGTCGTGGCGCAAGATCGAACGCAAGCCGCGCGCGAAGGTGAGTCCTTTTTTCTCGTTCACCGGAATCTGCGTGATGCCGCGCAACTGGTACTCGACCGGGTCTTCAATCGTGATGATCTTATCTTCGTCGGTCTTGATCTCGTTTACCGCGGCGTAGAGCGTGGTGGTCTTGCCGCTGCCCGTCGGTCCCGTGACCAACACCATGCCATACGGCTCTTTGATGTAGCGGCGGAACTTCTTCAGGTCATCTTCGTCAAACCCAACTACTTCCAGAGTCAGCGAGCGGAATTTCTCGCTCATTGACTCTTTATCGAGCACGCGGAGCACCGCGTCTTCGCCGTGAATCGAGGGCATGATCGAAACGCGGAAATCGATAGCGCGCCCGTTGTACTTCACGCGAAAGCGGCCGTCCTGGGGCACGCGGCGCTCGGAAATATCCAGCTCGCTCATGACCTTGATGCGTGCGATCACGGTGGAGTGGTGCTCTTTGCCGATGGGCGGCATGGCCTGGGTCAGCACGCCGTCGATGCGGAACTTGATCACCACGGAGTCGTCCCGGGTCTCGATGTGAATGTCGGAAGCGCGCCGCTGCAGCGCCGTAAAAATCGTGGTATCGACCAGCCGGATGATGGGGCTGGTGTCGCCCGCCGCCGTCAGCTTGTCGATGGTTAGCGTTTCTTCAGCGCCGGTCGCCTCGTCTTCGCGAATAATCTGGAAGCCCTCGCTGGCTTCTTCGAGAACGCGCTGCGACTGCTCCGTCTTCTTGAGAATGTCGCTGATCTGCTTCAGGGTCGCTACTTTGGTGACGATCGGCTTCTGCAGCAGCAGGCTGATCTCATCGATCATCATCAACTGGCTGGGATCGGCAATGGCAATGGCGAGCTTTCCGTCAGCCGTCTCTTCCAGGGGCACGAAGTTGTAGCGGAACATCAGCTCAGGCGAGAACTTCTTGAACAGCTCATGGTGAAGCTGGAATTCGCTGAGGTCGACAAACTGGCAGCGATAGCGCCGCGCCACGTCCTGGGCGCGTTCCAGGTCGGTGATGGGATTTCCCGTCGTCATCACCTGCCCAGCGTTCTCGCCGTTTACGAAAAGTGATTTCTTGTCCGCTGTTGCCATTTATCAAATCCCGTCTTCCGTTGTCATCCCGAGCAAGCGTTCTTTGCGCAGCGAGGGACCTGGCCGAGCCGCGCGAAGCGTCGCGCTTTTTGCGACGCAATAATCGCGCGTTTGGCTCGCTTCCTTATCCCCTGCCATTTAATGCACTCCCAACGTGAAGATCGGCAAATACAGTGAAATCAGCACTCCACCCACGAAAACCGCCATAATCACCAGAATCAGCGGTTCAATCAAAGCCATGGACGCGCCCAACGCCGTCTGCACATCTTCTTCATAAAACTCCGCCACGGAATTCAGCATCGCCGGCAAAGCTCCCGTAGATTCGCCCACTTCCAGCATCTCCACCGCCAGGTCCGGAAAGATTCTCTGCTCTTCCAGACTGCTGGCCAGCCCCTGCCCTTCGCGAACTCTCACGCTGGCCCGCATCACGCCCTTCAGAATGCGCCGGCTGCTCATCGAATTGCCTGCAGTCTCCATGCACGGCACCAGCGGCAGGCCGCCTTGCAGCAGCGTAGCCAGCATGCGCGAGAAAGTTGCCACCTGGTGTTTCAGCCGGATATCGCCCAGCAGCGGCACGCTCAAAATCACGCGATCGATCTGGTCGGCCCCGCGATCCGTCTTCTTCCACTGCCAAAACAGAAAGCCAATCAGGACCAACCCAATCGCGATAAAGGGAAAGTATTTCTGCGCGTTCTGGCCCACCGCCAGCATGAACAAAGTAATCGCCGGCAGCTTCGCGTCCAGGCTGTTGAACAGCTCGGCGAACTTTGGCACCACGTAGGTGAACAAAAACATCACCATGATCGTCACTACGGTGACCAGCAGCGTGGGATAAATCAACGATACGAACAGCTTCTTGCGGAAGGTCATCGCCAGGCGCTGAAAGTTGATGTAGCGGGTGAGCACTTCGTCGATGTTTCCACTCTTCTCGCCAGCCATCAGCGTGGTGGTATAAATCTTCGGCACCATGGGATGCGTGGCGAAAGCGTCCGAGAGCATCTCTCCGCCCTTCACGCGCTCGCGCACGTTCTCCAGCACCTGCCGCAGATTGGAATCCCTTTGCCGCTTGATCAGCAGATCGAGCGAGTTCAAAATCGGCAAGCCGGCCTTGATCAGGGTCAGAAACTGCTGGTTAAAAACCAGAAACGAACTCTGCTTCAGCTTGCGCCCGCGGCGCAGAGAAAGGCCGCCCGACAACAATCCCTGCGGCTTTACCCAATGGACCAGATAGCCCTGCGAGGTAAAGCGATCGCGCACCTCCGCAATCGAGTACCCCTGCTCCACCTGCTGGTGGGTGTGGCCCCGCTCGTCCGCGACTTTTACGACAAATTCCGCCATGATTCGTTACGTAGGCAGGCGTTCACTGCCGCTGCCTTCCGGGCACACCACGCCCTCGGCCCAGTCTAACATTCCCGCCAGTGATCCCGAGCGGAGATCGCCACAACTCCTAGCCCTCCCTGGTATCGCAAGTAACTTATGCGACCCGCTTGAAGGGGCACGGCTTCGAGTCGAGCCCCTTGCCGGGTGAGGTGGATGCGAGCTTGAACGCTTGCCCGATCTTTTCCTTCATTCCAGACGCTTTACGTCGTAGTAACCATTTGTGCGTCAATGCGATACAGATACATTCCGATCCGAAATCTTAATGCCCCAGCTCACTCTCCACCGTCTCCGTCCCCGCCGGAGGACTGAACTCGAACCGCCGCTCCGGAATCGCCTCATTCTCCTTCTGATCACTAAAGCGGTATTCCGTCGCCGATCCATCCACGTCATCGATTACGATGCGTACGATTTTGTGCTCGGGCGTCACCTCCAGCAGAATCTCGCTTACATGATCGGCCAAAGCCTGGGGCACGCCCCGAAGCACCACGTCCCCTGCCGCCAACGGCGCAACGTCGGGCGCCAGCGACAATCCCTGTAACTCCTTTTCCAGCTTGCTTTTGCCCAGCAAAAATGCAAGCGGAGAGCGAATGTCATCCAGCTTCCGCGCCTCCGTCTTGCGCGCCTGCCGGTCGCCGGGGACGTAAAACCACGCATCTTTCCCGTCGCTCACAAACAGCTTCTCCCTGGGAGAACGGTACTCCCACCGCATCTTGCCAGGTTTTTTCAGCCCACCCTTAGCCAGCCAAACCGTCCCGGATTCAGTCCGGTCCATCCCCGATCCGCGATAGATCTCGGTAAACTCCGCCTGCAGGCTGCGCAGGTGGTTGTAGTGCTCGTCCACGGCGGCGGCGATCGTATGGACGTCCTCCGCCGCAGCGCTACCCGCCAGAATTGTTGCGATTAAGATTGCGGGGAAGAGCTTGATCATCGCTACAATTCTACGCCCATCGTCTACAGCGCTCTGGCGCGTGTGCCGCGACAGTTTTGGCGCTTCGCCCGTGAGCAATCCATTAGAATGAATCTCAAGCGCCAGTAGTTTGCCATGACGGACGACATCACCATCTCCCCGGGTCCGCGCTTTCGAACTGCGATGATCCTGGCCGTCGTTGCCGACGCACTGCAACTCGTAGTTTTCCCTGTCTTTGTCGAAGGCGCCATCTCGCCCGCTGACGACATCCTCGATCTCGGCATTGCCGCCGCAATGATTAACCTTCTGGGCTGGCATTGGGAATTTCTGCCGTCCTTCCTGGCCAAACTCGTCCCCGGCGTCGATTTAGTTCCCTTATGGACGCTGGCGGTGGCGAACGTGTATCGCAAATCGAAGCGGACTGCAGTGACCACAGAAGAAAATCGGCAGGAGCATCCCAAACTGGAAGACCCGCAAGGTTCCTGACCGGACCCTATCGATTACCTCGGAAAAGGAAGAACTTGAAACCACACATCTACGTGTGTAATAATCTACACATGCCAACCAACCTGGCCCTCGATGACAGCCTGATAGAGGCAGCCCGCCGCGTCGGCGGGCACAAAACCAAGAAGGAAGCAGTAACCGCCGCTCTCGCCGAATACGTCAAGCGCCGCAAGCAGCTTCGTATCCTGCAAGCGTTTGGTTCCGTGGACTTCGATCCCAAGTACGATTACAAAGCTGAACGGCGCAGAAAGAGGTCGTGACCGTGCTAGTCCTGGTCGACACGCCCATCTGGTCGTTAGCCCTGCGGCGAACCAGCACGGATTTAAGCGAGCGTGAACAGCGCCTCACGGCCGCATTGCGAGAACTGATCCGCGAAGGGCGCGCTCAACTCGTAGGCCCGATACGGCAGGAGCTGCTTTCCGGCATCCGCCTCGAAGCCAGCTATCGGAGGCTCCGCGACCAACTGCGCGCCTTCAACGAACCCAGCCTCGATATGGCCGACTACGAAGAAGCCGCCCACATCAACAACCAATGCCGCTCGCGCGGCATCGCCGGATCGGCCATCGATTTCCTGATCTGCGCTGCCGCCGCCCGCCGCGGCTGGCAAATTTTCACTACGGATCAGGACTTCACACGCTATGCTGCGGTGGCGTCCCTGAAGCTCTACCAAGTAAGCTGAGCACTGAGAACCGAGAATTGTTAGAGCTTCTTCGCAATCGCACAATACAGATCAATCGCTTCCGCCAGTTGCTGCTTCTCGATGAACTCTCTTTCGGTATGCGCGACGTGAATCGATCCCGGACCGATCAACAGCGGTTCGCCCCAGTTCGTGAGCCGAGGAATGTCAGTGGTGAACGCCGCGATCATCGTAGGCAAACCGTCAACCGTGCGCAGCCGCAGAAACGGCAACTCCAGCGGGAATTCAACCTTCACCTGATCGCCCCCGGCCGCAAGAATCTCGCGGCGGAGATCTTGCGATGGACCGACCAGACGATAATTCAGGTCTGCATGAGCGTAATCGGGAATCACGTTGGGCGCGCGTCCGCCTTCGATCAAACCAATGTTCAGCGTGCACGGACCAATCTCCGGATCGGACGGCAACGGCATCGCCAGCAGCCGGCTCAGAGCCGCAATCAGCTTGTTGATCGCCGATTCGCCGAGTTCCGGATAAGCCGAATGCGCCATGCGTCCCGAAGCAGTGACTTCAACCCGCAACGTTCCCTTCGACGCGAGCGCAATGCGGTTCTCGGTCGGCTCGCCGTTCACTAGATACCTCGAGCCATGGGCTTGATTCGCGGCGAAATCGTTGGCGACCTTCGCGCCCAAGCTGTCGCGCTCTTCTCCCACTACGAACAACAGGCCGACATAAATTCCTCGCTGCCGCAGACGCTCCGAAGCGGCGATCTGCGCGGCAATGATCCCTTTCGCGTCGCAGGAGCCACGCCCGTAAATGCGCGCCGCATCTTCGGAAGAAGGAATGAATGGAGGAACCGTATCCATGTGCGTGGAAAAAACCACCTTCGGATGCGGCTGCTCCGGCGATGTGGCGTAGAGGTTGAAGCGATCGCCCTCGACCGGAATTCTGCAAGTCTGATAGCCTACGCGGCAAAGTTCTCCGTAGAGATAGTTCGCAACCGCAGCTTCATTTCCGGAGATGGATTCGATGTCGATGAGTTGGCGAGTGAGCGTGATGGCGTCCATTGCAAGAGCATACTAGCTGCGCGCTGCGAGCGGCGAGCTTCGAGCAAACTCGTCTTCAGTCGGATGTTCAGGTTGTGGCGTCGTGGCCCGGGTTTGCCCGCAGCTCGTAGCTCGTAGCTCACAGCTTTCATGTAATCTGAATGCTGTGATCGCCCAGAGTTCAACCATCAAGTCACTCTTTCTCGAAAGACCAGCAGGAAGACTCGAAGCGCTGCTCAACGCGGGCGCAGAAAACGCGACGCATGCGGCTGTGGTTTGCCATCCGCATCCGCTCTTTGGCGGGACGCTGCATAACAAAGTTGTATTCCACACCATGAAGGCGCTGAACAGTTTTGGCTTTCCCGTGCTGCGCTTCAACTTTCGCGGCGCCGGACTCAGCCAGGGCGAACACGATCACGGCAACGGGGAAGTCGAGGATGTTCAAGCTGCGCTCGACTGGCTGGACGCGGAGTTTCACCTGCCGCTGCTGTTTGCCGGATTCTCTTTCGGCGCGGCGGTTGGGCTGCGAGCGGCGTGTCCGGATGCGCGCGTGAAGGCGTTGATTGGGATTGGCGTTCCGGCGATTCCAGTTTCCGCCGACGCGGAAGCTCCGCGCGTGTATACCTTCGACTTCCTGCGCGAGTGCGCGAAGCCTAAGTTGTTTGTCAGCGGAGCGCGCGATCAGTTTGGCCCGCGGGCAAAGCTGGAGGCTTTGGTCGCGTCAGTGGCGGAACCGAAAAAACTGGTTGTGATTGAAGGCGCCGATCATTTCTTCGAAGGACGGTTGCGCGAGCTTCGGGAAGCGATTGAAAGTTGGGTGAAAGAAGCTGTCAGCCATCAGCTGTCAGCCATCAGCTAACCCCGATCGACCCACGCGGCGGAGATCCGCTGCGATTGCCCGGCTCCGGCTTTCCTGACGGCTGATAGCTGACGGCTTAGAGCCATTCTTTATAATCCTCGCCATGATCGCAGACCCCAATCGTGAATCGCAGTTCCGCCAAATGCGTGACACTGCCCGCGAGATCTTCCGCCACGCGTTAGGCGAGGCTTCCATTTCCAAGGCATTTTCCCGACACGTGCATTGTGAGCGTGGAGTGCTGCGCGTCAGCGAAGATCTTTACCAACTGCACAGCTATTCGCGCGTGCTGGTCGTCTCTATCGGCAAGGCCGGACACACCATGGTCGAGGCCCTGACGCAGCAAGTCGGCGAGTCTGCGCTCGAAGGCATTGTGGCGAGTTCGATTGAGCCGTCAGCGCAGGTGCGCGGCTTCCGTTATTTTCGCGGCGGACATCCCACGCCCAATGCCGAATCCATTCATGCGGCGAATGCCATTCGCAAGGCGCTGGAAGCGCAAACCGCGGCGTCGCTGGTGATATTTCTGATCAGCGGCGGAGGCTCCTCGATCGTTGAGAAGCCCATTGACGATGAGATCTCGCTCGACGATCTGATCGCGACTTATCGTGCTCTGGTGCATTCCGGCGCGCCCATTGCCGAGATCAACGCCATCCGCAAACATCTTTCGGCCGTGAAAGGCGGACGGCTGGCACAGGCGGGCTTTCCGGCGCAGCAGGTCTCGCTGCTGGTTTCCGATGTTCCCGACGACACTCCCGATGCGCTGGCGTCCGGACCCACGATGCCCGATTCCACCAGCGTAAAGGATTGTTACCGCATCGCGACGAAGCACGGATTGCTGCCCCAGCTTCCGCACTCCACGCGCGAGCTTTTCGATCGCCGCGCTCTGGAAGAGACCCCGAAGTCCGACGATCAGGCGTTCTACCGCTCGCGCTGGTGGACGATTCTCTCGAATCAGACCGCGGTGGAGCAGGCGAGTGCGGCCGCCGAAGGCGCCGGATTTGCCGTTCATGTGGACAACTCTTGCGACGACTGGGACTACGAGCGTGCGGCCGAATACTTATTGAAACGCGTGCACGGCTTCCGAAAAGAATCGGAGCGAGTGTGCCTGATTTCCGGGGGGGAAGTGACGGTGAAAGTTACGAACGGCGGCATCGGCGGACGCAACCAGCAGTTTGCGCTGGCATGCGCGGAGAGGATTGCGGGCGAGAACATCACCGTGCTCAGCGCCGGAACCGACGGAGTGGATGGGAACAGTCCGGCGGCCGGCGCGGTCGTCGATGGAAGCACTGTGACGCGCGCGCAGTCGAGCGGACTAGATGTTCGCGCCGCGCTGGAGAAGTTTGATGCTTATCGGTTGTTCAGTGCTCTCGGTGATGCGGTCGAAACCGGGCCCACCGGGAACAACGTGCGCGACTTGCGGATTCTGCTGGCTTACTAGAGCGACCCGGTGAGGACGGGTTGGAAGGCGCCGCCGGGTCCACCCAGGAAGGACAGCCGAAGCGGCTGTCGCCACAAGAGTTGTCGCGGGTGCACGCTGAAATTCAAACTCCGCTTCTTCGTGACTATGCAGCCTCGCCTTTCACCTGCACGCCCGCCCACTTTTCCAGCAGCGTGAGCGTCGCGGCGTAGTCGAGGTCGCGGTGGCCGTCTTCGGTGGCCATTTCGTAGACCTCTTCCACGGTTTCGAGACCGGGCAGCTTTACGCGGGCTTCTTTTGCGGCTTCGAGCGCGAGCAGGATGTCTTTGTGCATGAGGCGCAGCGGAAAGTTGGGCGTAAAGTCGCGCTGCAGGACGAAGGGCGCTTTGTATTCCACGACGCCAGAACGCACCATGGTGGCCTCAATCAGCGACACCAGTTGTTTTGGGTCCACGCCTAGTTTGGTGGCGAGCGTTAACGCTTCGGCGAAGCCCTCGAAAATCATGGCAATCTGCAGGTTCATGGCAAGCTTGGTGGCCTGGCCCTTGCCGGTCTCGCCCATGCGGAAAAACGTCTTGCCCATCGCTGCGAACAGGGGATTGAGGCGGTCGATGGTGGCTTCGTCTCCTCCGACCATGAAAATGAGGGTGCCGTTAGCAGCGCCGATCTTCGATCCGGTCATGGGAGCATCAACATAGGACACGCCGCGGGCGTTCACCCGCTCGGCGAACTTGACCGTGGCCGAGGGTGAAATGGTGCTGGAGTCGGCGATGATCATGCCCTCGGCCAGCGACTGCTCAATGCCATCGGGGCCAAACAATATTTTCTCGACCGCGGCGGTATCGGAAACGCAGAGCCAGACGACTTCGGCTCCTTGTGCTGCTGCGGCTGGGGTGGGAGCGATGCCCGCGCCTTCCACCATTTTTCCCGGCGTGCGATTCCAAACTGTAACTTCGTGGCCGGCCTTGACCAGATTCGTGGCCATGGCGTGGCCCATGATTCCCAGACCAAAGAAGGCAACTCGCATGTTGCACTCACCTCGTGAAAGATGCTGAATTGCGATTAGAAATGACGGCCGCGATGGAGGTCAAGCCAAACGCGGCCCGGGCGGGTCGTTTTTGCATCGAACAGGAAAAACCAGATGAACCACAAAAGGACACGAAGTACCACAAAGGCCTCGGTTTCCGCGTTTTTCCTTTGTGTCACTTCGTGGCCTTCGTGGTTATGTTTTTAATTATTCGCAAAAGACGCGCACATTGACCTTGCCGTTCTTCTCCGGAGCGTCGACGTCGATGGAGAGATCGTGAAGCTGCTCGATCAACTCTTCGAGATTCTCGGGTTTGACCTGAGACAGGTCGATGGGAACGCCCTGATCGCGCAGGGCATCGTTGGCCTTGTGCAACGCCTGCGCCGGAATCAGCCCGGCCAGCCGCACGCCGGCACGCAACAGTTGCAGGGGAACGCGAACGTTGACCTTGGTGGGAGCGTCGGCCCCCGGGTCGGCCGCGTCCACGACCACGCGAAGAAACTTGAACGGGCCGGAGTTTTTCGAGGAACCGGCGGCCGCGGATTGGGAGTTGTCTGTCTCCAGGGCCGCGAGAAGGCGCTCAGCCTCGTCCGCGGTGATTTTGCTGGAAGACAGCATTTCCAAGATTTGCTTGCGATTTTCACTCATGACTTCCTCCTAGAAGAGACTGAATACGAACGAGACTTGACTGCTCTGAATCTCGACGTGAATACCTTTAAGGCCGGCGATTGCTCGGAAAAGCGCCGCCGTGGCGCGAAAGGGATTGACGCCGAACACGGCGCAAACGATGAACAGGACCAGCAATAGCAGTGGAGCAAAGGGCAATAGCAGCAGCCAGAAAAGAAGCGCTGGCAGACAAAGCCGAAAACCGTGCACTCGCTTCGCCGGCAAGGCGGGCGTGGATGCGAGCGCGTTCATTTCAGCGCCTCCAGTTCCCGTATGGCGTCTTCGGCATTGATTTCACCGCGGTTCAGCCGCTCGAGGATCTCGGCGCGAGTGGGCTGGGGGTTGGTGTCGACGAATTCCAAACTGCGGGCGATACGCGTGAGCCGCGACTTGATCGTGGGATAGCTGACGCCGAAAACCTGCTCCATCTCTTTGATGGAGCCGTGGCTGCGCACGAATGCCGTGATAAATACCTGGTCCTCCAGGCTCAGGCGGGCTAGCTGAGGCAACTCGAAACGGCCTTCGATGGCGATGTCTTTCTCGGACAGCCAGACCCTTTCTACGACCATGGGCTGCCCCTGGGTGATCCTAGTCAGTTCCTGCCAATCGGAGGACGTTTTGGGCGTGGTGGTCATAAATCCTTATGTCAGCCTCTTGGAATATAAATTTAATAAACATTAGTATAAATAAACTTAAGTTATTGTCAAGGAGAAATTTATTTTTGCTAATTCAATTCTGAAAAATGTCCATGCTCCGAGGCTGTAGTGTGCAAGATTCTTCACATCGACAGTCCTCTACTACCGGGGTATAGTGTTCCGGGCTTGCGTAGGTCCAAAAATCTCTTAAGGAAAATACTGATGAAACGGTCGCCCTCTGCAGTCTGCGGTCGAAGTTTGAGTTCCCTCCTCGCGATTCTGCTGTCGGTGATGATTTCCCTGGCGTTGGCTTTGCCAGCCGACGCGCAATCGGGGTTGGTGAAAATCAGCACCGATACTTTCACCAACAGCGACAGCGATCACAAGACTGAGGTCGAGCCCGATATCTTCGCTTGGGGGAACACGATTGTGAGCACGTTCCATATTGCGCGGCGGCCGGGAAGCATCGGCTGGGGCAGCGCCGATGTGGGCTTTTCGACTTCAACCAACGGTGGCGTGAGCTGGACTTATGGAAGTCTGCCGGGGCTCACCGTGAACTATAAAGCTGGAACGTATGGTGCGGCGGCTGATCCCTCCGTGGCCTACGATGCGAAGCACGGGGAGTGGCTGATTTCGACTTTGCCGCTCGTGGGCTTGAGCAGTGCCTCCCGGTATATCGGCGACGTGGCGGTGAGCCGTTCCACAGATGGATTGAGTTGGGGAAGCCCGATCAATATCGACAAGACTCATCTCGACGATAAGAACTGGACGACGTGCGACAACACCACAACCAGTCCGTACTACGGCAATTGCTATACGGAGTGGGACCAGGCGTATGGCACAGGCGACGTTCTGCTAAGCGTGTCGGACGACGGTGGAAAGACCTGGGGGGCTGGTCAAGCTTCTTCAGATCACGCCGGCGGGCTGGGCGGCGAGCCGGTGGTGCAGCCGAACGGTACCGTGATTGTGCCTTTCCAGGGCGGTGGCATTGACGTGTTCAGTTCCAGCAACGGTGGGGTGAGTTGGGGCAAGAGCCAGTCGATTGCCAGCATCATCAGTCATTTTGTGGCCGGAGGGATACGCAATCCGAATCTGCCGTCGGTGGGGATTGACGGACTGGGCAATGTGTACGTCGTCTGGTCGGATTGCCGGTTCCGAACTGGTTGCAAAGAGAACGATATCGTGATGAGTTCGTCGTCGAACGGAACGACGTGGAGTGCGGTTACGCGCATTCCCATCGATGCCACTACGAGCACAGTAGATCACTTCCTTCCCGGCATCGGCATTGATCCGACAACTTCGGGCAGCACCGCTCACATGACGATTGTTTATTACTACTATCCGACGGCGAGTTGCACGGCGAGCACGTGCCGGCTGGAGGTGGGCTACACGACCTCGACTGACGGTGGCACGACCTGGACCGCGGGGAAGAAAATCGCCGGGCCGATGGAGCTGTCGTGGCTGCCGGTTTCTGATGACGGGCCGATGGTCGCGGATTACATTGGCGTGTCGTACGTAAACGGCAATCCATTCGGCGTGTTCGCGGATGCGCAGGCGCCCACCGGCAGCACGTTGGCCGAGGCGATGTACACGACGAAGACCGCGCTGCCGGCACCCGGCAGCGAGCCGCGGTTCAGCGGGCTGGCAGATAAGCCGGTGGCGGGCGCGAAGTCCGATCACGAAATGCACTTCTACTACGACGACGAAGGGACGAGGGAAATTCCGCGCTCGCGTTGGATTGTGAATACTTCAGGGCAGTAAGATTTCCGCTTGGATCAGGCCGCCGGCATTCCCAATGGTCGGCGGCTTTTTATTCTGTCTTGCTAATCTCGTTCTGCTTTGGACCGACGGACGAACAGAAAACTTTACACGGGAACCTCAGGAATCACGCGCCTTCTCAGCTGGCATGAACTAAAATAAAGCCAGTATCCGGCAGCACTTATCCAACCGGTAGCCAGTTTTAGGATGATCAAACAGACTCTTCGCAATCGGGCCCTTCGCAAGCGCGCATCGCAGTTCGGGCGACTTGTGCGCCATTCCGCCGTAACTCCGCTGTGTGGCGAGACGCACAAGCCGCGGCTAGCTTCCAACGGCGAGTTGGGCGTGACGTTCATCGGACATTCCAGCTTTTTCGTGCAGGTGGGCGGGCAGAGCCTGATGATCGACCCTAACTTCGCGCGCTGGCTTTTTGTGCTGAAGCGGCTGCGGCGTCCTGGGCTGCGGGTGCGCGATTTGCCGGCCATCGACCTGGTGCTGGTGACGCATGCGCACTTCGATCATCTGCACCGGCCGTCGCTGCGGGCGATTGTGCAGAACAATCTGCGCACGCGTGGAATTGCCCCGGCCATTATTATTCCGAGCCATGTCACGGATTTGATCTCCGACCTGGGCTTCTCCGAAATCATCGAACTCGACTGGTGGAACACGTCGCGGCGCGGCAACTTGTCGGTAACGCACGTTCCTTCGCGGCATTGGGGAGCGCGCATCCTCAAGGATTCGCACCGCGGCTACGGCGGCTACGTCATGCGGGCAGGGAAGCACTCGGTTTATCACGCGGGAGACACGGCTTACTTCGCGGGCTTTCGCGAGATCGGACGGCGGCTGTCGCCGGAACTGGCGCTGCTTCCCATCGGCGCTTACAATCCGCCGACCTTCCGCAACGTGCATACCAACCCCGCCGATGCCACCCGCGCCTTCCTCGACTTGAATGCGCGCTGGATGGTGCCGATGCACTATGGAACCTTCCGGCTGTCGCACGAACCGGTGGATGAGCCGCTGCGACTGCTGGAACAGGAGGCCCGAGCGGCTGGGATCGAGGACCGGGTGGTCGTGCTGGAAGAGGGCGTCACGAAGTTCTTCTGATTCCCCCCCCGGCTGAAGCAGAGATCGTGGCCGATTGGGCACTGCCGCATTAACACACCTTTGACAATCCATCCACACTACATGGTGTAAACTTCCTGCCGCCGGAATTCTCTGGTAGGAGGACAACATGACGGTTGAAGCTGTTCCCAAGGGTTACCACACTATTACTCCTTACATGACTGTGCGCGACGCCGCTCGCGCCATCGAGTTTTATAAGCTGGCGTTTGGCGCCGTCGAAAAAGGCGTCGGCAAAACACCCGACGGCAAGATCATGCATGCCGAGTTGCGCATCGGCGACTCGATTTTCATGCTGGCCGACGAATTTCCGCAGTTCGGCTCGTTGTCGCCGCAGACAACTGGTGGTACTGGGATGGGACTGCACATTTACATCGAAGATGTGGATTCGGCCTTTGATCGTGCCGTGAAGGCCGGGGCAACGGTGGAGATGCCGGTCGCCGACATGTTCTGGGGCGACCGCTACGGCAAGCTCGCCGATCCCTTCGGCCACAAGTGGTCGATTGGAACTCACAAACGCGATGTGACGATGGAGGAGATGGACGAGGCGCAGAAGGAGTTTATGAAGCAGATGCCGAAGAGCGCCTGAGTCTAGGCCAGACGCGATATGAAATTTATGCTCATCCCGGGCGCGGCTTTGGCTGCGCCCGTTTTGTTGTCTTCCCGCCCTGGTACCTCCGTAATGCCCCTGAATCCCGCTATTACACAAGTATTACAGTGGTTTACCCCGATCTCTTGATAGGTTAGCTGAGGGCGGTAGCGGATTCAAGACCAGCCAACGGGGACCTACTTTGGACATGCAACTGGAAAGCCTGGAAAAACGGCAAGCAGCAAACGGTGAAGTCAACTGGGTGACGGCAACATTCATGGCGCTGTTTCACGTCGGCGCCGTGGCGGCGATTTTCTTCTTTACGTGGAAGGCGTTGTTCGTCGCCTTCTTCTTGTGGTGGGTTTCAGGGAGCCTGGGCATCGGTATGAGCTATCATCGGCTGCTCACGCACCGCGGATACAAGACTCCGAAGTGGGTGGAGTATTTTCTGACCGTTTGCGCCACGCTCGCTCTCGAAGGCGGGCCGATTTTCTGGGTAGCCACGCACCGCATCCATCATCAGTTCTCCGACCAGGATGGCGATCCGCATTCGCCGATCGACGGGAAATGGTGGGCGCACATGGGCTGGATTCTGATGGGCAAGTCCATGCACCATGATACGACCACGCTGGCACGCTATGTTCCCGACCTCGCCAAAGATAAATTCCACGTCTGGATTACGAAATATCACTATGTACCGATGATCGTGCTGGGGGCCATCTTGTTCGCAATCGGCGGACTTCCGTTCTTGATGTGGGGTATCTTCGTGCGCACCGTGGTCGGCCTGCACGCCACCTGGCTGGTGAACTCGGCCACGCACTCCTGGGGCACGCGCCGCTTTGCCACCCGCGATCTTTCCACCAACAGCTGGTGGGTTGCGCTGCTGACTTTCGGAGAAGGCTGGCACAACAATCACCACGCGCATCCCACCGCGGCGCAGCACGGCTTCACCTGGTACGAAGTCGATATGAACTGGTACGGCATCTGGGCCCTGAAGACGCTTGGCTTGGCTTGGGATATCAAGCGCGTACGGCTGGCTGATCTCGAAAAGGGTCTGGTAGCTGCGCCCAATGGACATCTGATTGGGCCGGCTCTGCCTGAGGGAGCGGCGGCGGGCGACTAGATTCGAGCCACCTACGCCTTTACGATTGGAACATCGACCCGCCTTTTTCGGCGGGTTTTTCAGTTATCGCCCTGTCATTCCTGAGGTTGACAGGCACCCGCGAGCCGAGCAGGATAATGGATCATGGACCCGGTGTTGCTCGCGCTGCTTGTCGGGCTACTTGTGATGATCGGTTGGTGCGTGTACAGAGTTTCGCGGCGCGGCATTTCCGTTGCTGCTGTCCGAGACTGGTCGATCTACGGCTTCGTCGGGCTTCTGATTGTAGTGGGGATCTGTCTGTCGGTGCGTGCTCACATTGACACATCCGCGTTGATGGAGTGGGCTACGCCCGTCGTCACGGCTGGGTTTGTATTTGGATTTCCAGCAAGGACTTACTGGCCATACGCTCGCCGTCCAGCATTCTGCGCTACGCTATTCCCTCTGATTCTGCTCCATTTCCTGTTCTTTCTTGTCGTCCTACCGCTCGCTTGGCGCGGGAACCCACTGCTTGTCGCGATCCTAGGTTTGCCGGAGATGTTCATAACATATATCGCATTGATCCTCGTGCTGGGGCAGCCCCCACGGCCCCCGGGGTGATGCGAGAATCTGGTCTCCTCTCAGTCTGACATATCCGCATCACATCAGCGACGATGACGCTTTCGGGTCCCGCCCCCGAACGCGCTAAAATCACCCTAGGCATGCGCATCACTAGCCGCCGCGGAACCATCGTCTTCTTCGTTTGCCTCGGCATCGCCCTGGTCGCGCTCGCCGTCGCCCTCAATGTCGGCTGGATCATTCTCAACTGGCGCGAAGGCGTACTGCTATTCTTCGGCATCATCTTCTTCGCCCTGATCATTGCCGGCATGATCGTCAACACCAGCTTCCTCGTGCGCGAGCTGCGCCGCAGCGAGCAGCACGACAGCTTCATTAACGCCGTCACGCATGAACTGAAAACGCCAGTCGCATCCATCCGCCTGCATCTCGAAACCCTGCAGCGCCGCGACCTGCCGGAAGCGCAGAAGAAGGAGTTTTACCGGGTCATGCTCAGCGATACCGATCGCCTCACGGAGACGGTGGAGCAGGTGCTGCGCGCCGGCCGCGCCGGGGACAAGAAAGCCGGACGGGAGAAATCCACAGTCGACCTCCGCGCACTGGTGCGCGAATGCATGGACGCTGCCCGAACCCGCCATCATCTGCCGCCGGAAGCTCTCCGCTACGAAGAGATGCCGGGCAATGGGGCCGGGCTGCTGGTGCAGGGCAGTGGCGAGGATCTTCGCACTGCGGTTTTCAACGTTCTCGACAATGCCATCAAGTACTCGGGGGACGAGGTAGATGTGCGCGTGTGTTTAAACGTGCCCGACGAAAAGCGCGTTGTGCTGAGCGTGCAGGACCACGGGGTCGGCATTCCTCCCGACGATATGAAGAGTATCTTCAAGCGCTTCTACCGTGTCAGCCACCGCGATCTGGCGCACGTGAAGGGAACTGGGCTGGGCTTGTTCATCGTGAAATCGATTGCAAAAAAGCACGGCGGCAAAGTGTTCGCCGAAAGCGCGGGCGAAGGCCAGGGCACGACGATTACGATGGAGCTGCCGAGGTCGACGAAATGAGCCGGGTTCTGGTGGTAGAAGATGAAGCCCATCTGGCGCAGGGATTGCGCTTCAATCTCGAAGCGGAAGGCTATTCTGCCGAAGTCGTCGGCGACGGAGAAGCGGCGACGGATCGTTTGCTCGCCAAGAAAGAAAAGTTCGACGTCATCGTGCTCGACATTATGCTGCCGGTCAAAGATGGTTTCAGCGTGGTTTCAGAATTGCGCGCGGCGCGAAATTATGTGCCCGTGCTCATGCTGACGGCTCGAGGCAGTCCGGAGGATGTGTTGAAGGGCTTTGCCGCCGGGGCGGACGATTATCTGGCCAAGCCCTTCGACCTGTCGATCCTGTTGGCCCGCCTGCAGGGACTACTGCGGCGCAGCCAGTGGATGCGAGCTGGGCCCGCGGCTACGAATCCCACCGCTGATCAGGCCACATCCGACGCAGCCAACGTCAGCGATTTTGGAACATTTTCTTTCAGCGGCAAGACCATCGACTTCGGCACGCTCGAACTGCGCACCGCCGACAACGTGGTTCACCTGACGCTGATGGAATCAGAACTGCTGCGGCATCTCGTGCGCAACGACGGCCGCGTGGTTTCGCGCAAGCAGATTCTCGAAGAAGTCTGGGGCCTGCACGAAGACACCGACACGCGCGCCATCGACAACTTCATGGTGCGGCTGCGCCGCTACATCGAAGACGATCCGGCGCAACCGCGACATTTGCTGACTGTGCGCGGCGTGGGCTATAGGTTTCTGGCGAATCCAGAGAAGAAGTGAAAGTGGAATCAGGCTACGCTCGGCACAGCTCGGCAACCAGCGTTTCCCGTCGCCGCAACGCTGAAGCATCCATGCGGTTGAGAATCATCGCGTACACCGAGAGCGAGACCACAGCCAAGACGAGCAAGATCAGTGTCGCGATCCAAAAGCTGCCGTAGGATCTCGCGATCCAGAACGCGGTGACTCCCACTCCCACGACGAAAATTTGCACTCCCAGGCTGATCAGCACTGTGGTTTGGGAAGCGCGCTGGCGTCCGAACGAGGAGTAGTCCAGTTTCTTCGGCGCGTAGATCGAGAGCAGATTGCCCGCGGCGAAGTTCACCGGCGCTGCGAACAGCAGGCCGGCCAGCGAGGCGATGGCGACGTCGAATGCGGGCCGGCCGTAAAGAAAACAGACTGCGGTCCACGCCACAACGATCTCTGCCGCCAGAATGCTGGCGTGCATAAGATTCTTGGCCAGCACAATGTCGCGGAAGCTCACCGGCGAGGCGTAGAAGAACTGAATGCCGCCAGCGTCGCCGCCGAAGTTGTTGTAGGCGAGATTGGTCAGCATCAGCAGCGTGTATCCTACAGCCGCGGGAAATGCCATGTCAGGCGCGCGCGCCAGAAAAGCGCCAGAGTGCCGCGCAGAGTTCATCGCTCCTAAGCGGAAGACGATCAGCACGAACAGCGGCATGATCAGCGTGAGCAGCATGGGGCCGCTGCGAAGAAGATAACGGACTTCTTTTTCAAACACTGCGGCCACTGGGCTTGCAAATCCCGGCAGATTCCAGCCCAAGCGGAGCGGCCGGTCCTTCGGCATAGCTGATGCGACGGCCACTTCGCTCAGATTCTCACCGCGATACTGCGCGAACAATCGCACGTGCAGACAGTAGCCAATCGCCAGCGCAAAAGCACACAGCAGCACGAGCGAACTGAATCCGGTGATGAATCGCGAATACACAGCCTGCGCGACAGCATCGGCGGCCAGGCCTGGAGGAAGAATGCCCTGCACCGCAGCCAGAAGGTCGACGTACCGTTGTACATCCGGCCGAGGGCGTTTTCCGAAATGTTGCACGATGGGCCCGGTCAACTGAAAACTCAGCATCAGCAGAACAAACAGAATGCCCATGATCTCGCGCGTGCGGCGCTGCGCCAGCCAGCGCTCCACCCAGGCGAACACCATCTGCATCAGGAGAAGATTAAAAACGGCGAATGCCAGCAAGACCAGCAGCGCCCAAGGCAGTAACTCAGGCTTCGCAAAACTCACGCCCAGGAGAATTCCGAACGACCACAAGCTGCCCAGCGCGGTTGCCGGGTCGCACGCGCCGTAGGCCAGCCGTACCAGAAAATACGAGCCGTAGCTGAGCGGAAAGCGCAGCAAGTCAGAGGAGTCCGGATTGTTCGTGAAAGCCGTCGCCATGATGGGGAAGACTTGCCAGAAGACAAACACGAACCACATGAGCAGCGCGAGCAACTCTGGCTTGCCTGCCGAGATCGCCAGATATGCCGCGATGCCCATCCCGAAAGCACCGCCGAGTCCGCCGATGGCGAACGCGAGCGACACCATAATTCTTGAGACCAACTCCAGCACGCCCCGCGTGCTGCGCAGCGAGTTGACGAAAAGCCGCCAGCGCAGCCACGCAATGGCCGCCAGTTGGTCCGACCTATCGGCACGGAAGTTACTCTCACTCACGACCAAACACCTGCTTTACCCCAGCCACGACAGCTCCTGCTCGGTGCGGCGTTCGCCCCCGACAGTGTGCAGAAAAATCTGTTCCAGCGTCATCTTCTCGCCGGATGGCGTTGAACCGTCGCCCGAGCCGTCACCAGAAGCGACCGTCGTTTGCGCCTTCACTCCTGCGCGGAGTTCCTCCAGCGATCCCAGCGCGACCAGGCGTCCGCGATGAATGATGGCAACGTGACTGCACAGCCGCTCCACTATCTCGAGCACATGCGACGTTAGAAAGATCGTGGCTCCGCGCGCGATCATGCCTTGCAACATTGCTTTCAGCGTTCCGGCAGCGATGGCGTCCACGCCTTCGAACGGCTCATCGAGGAACAACACCTTCGGACCATGAATCACGGCCGCCGCCATGGCCAACTTCTTTTGCATGCCGTGCGAGTAGTCGGTGACCAGTTTCTTCGGCTGATCCGCGAGCTGCATGAAGTCGAGCAGTTCCGCAGTGCGCTTCGCTGCGGTTTCGCGGTCTAGTCCGTACATGCGTCCCGCGAAGTTTAAGAACTCCGATCCGGTCAGCCGTCCGAACAGCGCCATGCCTTCCGGCACAACCCCGATCTGCCGCTTCACTTCGACAGGATTCTTTTCCAGATCCAGCCCGAGAATTTCGATGCGCCCCGAACTGGGCGCCAGCAGCCCTGTAAGCATCTTGATTGTGGTAGACTTCCCTGCGCCGTTGGGGCCGAGGAACCCGAAGAATTGTCCGGGCGCCACGCGCAGATCGACATTGTCGACGGCGAGTAATTCTCCGAAACGGCGCGTGAGGCCCTGAGTTGCGATGGTGGGAGCGGCATCCATGAAACTTCTGAATCTAGCACACTCAGGAATTCGCCGCGGAGCTGTCGCAGATCTCTCAGATTGTTGGATTCTTAGCCGTCAAGCGAGTTTTGTCCGGAATAGAATCAACATCCAGGCGGAGCCGGATTTCGCCCACCAGACAGCAACGCCCCGGCCGGGGCGTTACCATGCTGCAACTACAGCGTCTCTAGAACAAATTCCACAGGAACTGGTTGTAGACCTCGTGGTGGAATTGCACTTCCGCAGCTTTCACGACCGAACCCAACAGGCGCGGGCAGCGATCTGCCGAAGCCTGTTTCAAGTCGGCATAGCGCGCCTTCACATCTTCGCCCAGCAGCTTGGTCGTCCACTCGGCTTTGCGGAAGTCTTCGATCGCGGTGTAGATGTTGTCGGGCAGATAGCGCTCCGCTTGGCGCAGGTTCTTGATCTTGGCCGTGGTCCCTTCCAGTCCGGTCTTGAAGATCGAATACAAAACGAGGTACGGATTTGCGTCGGGAGCGACCGCGCGCACTTCCGTACGCATGCTGCGCTCGTTGCCGATGGGAATGCGGATCATTGCCCCGCGGTCCACGGCAGAAGCCTTGAGCTGGTTGGGCGCCTCGAAGTGCGGATCGAGGCGGCGATAGGCGTTCACGCTGGAGTTAAACACCAGGCAAAGATCGTTGCCGTGGGTGAGCAGGCGGTCGAGGAATTCGTAGCCCAGCTTGCTGAGCTTCTCTTCGCCCTTGGGATCCCAGAACAGGTTCTTGCCGTTGCCGCTGACGGAAACGTTGGTGTGCATGCCGCTGCCGTTGACTCCCACCACCGGCTTGGGCAGGAAGCACGCGGTAAGGCCCATGTTGCGTGCGACCTGGCGGCAGATCAGTTTGTAGAGTTGGATGTGGTCGGCCGCACCCACCACTTCCGCATAGCCGTAGTTGATTTCGAACTGCGAAGGCGCAACCTCGGGATGGTCCTTCTCGTTCTGGAAGCCCATAGCGCGCTGCACTTCCGCAGTAGTGTCAATAAATGTGCGTAAAGGATCGCCGGGCAGCGAGTGATAATACCCGCCGGTGTTGACGTACTCGAATTTGCCTGTCTCGTGGTAGGAGCGCTCGGCGTCCGGGCCCGCGAACAGGAAGCCCTCGATTTCATTGGCGGCGTTGCAGGTGTAGCCATGTTTCTTGTGCAGCTCGGTGGCGAACAATTTCAGCACACTGCGAATGTCGGCGGCGTAGGGTTCGCCGTTCTTGTCGATGACTTCGCCGAATACCAGCACTTTGCCCGGCCCGAATACATCAGCCGGCGCCCAGTAAAACGACCCCCAGTCAATGCCCAGCCGGAGATCGCTTTCGCGCTGCGCGGTAAAGCCGCGAATCGAAGAGCCGTCGAAGGTGAGGTTGTCATAACTCTTCAGCAGGAACTTCTTGTCGTAGTCCAGCATGTGCAGCCGGCCTTCCAAATCGCTGAAGAGCACGGTCACGGCCTTGATGCGCTTTTCGTCAGTCAAATATTTGAGCCGCTGTTCCTGGATCTTGCCGGCGGCCACCCGGTTCCGGCGCTGCTCCTTCGCCTCCAGATTCAGGTCTTCCAGTTCGTCATAGGTGAGTGCCAGAAAATTACGCAGTTCGTTGGGCATGGATATCCTTCCGTCTCCTATTCGTTGTCCGCAAGAATGAAGTCGATAAACAACCGCACGGATACAGACTGTTAAGCTGGCTGGGTTTCAACAGGCAAGAATATCGCGAGCGCACAGTCCCCGACAATCGAAAAAGCTGATCGAAGGTATAAAAGAGATTTATTCGGCGAACAGCGATTACGAGGCCGCCCTACTACATTCCCAGACCCTGTCCCGGCATCAGCCGGATGATCACACCCAGCGCCGTAAGCACTGCAAGAAAATAAATCGTCGTGGCGGGGCTGGAATGGGCTGGCTGATCTCCGGCAAAGAACGCTCGATACCCCGCGCCCAGGGCCACCAGGAAAAACATATTTTGCCCAAGTGCAAGCGCCAGTACGACCCCAGCCGTCATCAGGACGATGCGTTCCGTCTTGCTCAAGGCCAGCGCGGCCTGCCCACCATCAAGTGCCCAGACCGGAATCAGATTCAGCAGATTCAGAATTGCGCCCACTCGCGCAAGCGTAGCCCAGAAGGGATCGCGCGTTTGCCACCAAAGCACGGCACACGCCACCGATGCCAGAAATCCCGCCAAAGGTCCGGCTAGGCTCACCGCCGCGCGCGTCTGCAACGATACTCCCATCGCCTGCCAGCGCACGTACGCTCCCAACCCCGGCAGAAACACTGGCATGTCGGCCGGCAAGCCGCGGCGCTTGATGTCAATAAAGTGGCCCATCTCGTGGATCAGAATCAGCACCGCGAAGCCGATCCCGAACTTCATTCCCTCCGCAGCCGAATAGATCGCAATGAAAGCTACGAAGCTCAAGAGAGATGTCAGCTTGAACCGCGCCGTCCGGGGAGCCTTGCTGCTGCCGTCCAGCGACACAATCGGACCTGCCGCCTCCATCTGTCGAGCCCATTGGTTATCGTGCGACGGAGCCTGTGCCACATCGTCGGCAGCAAGCGCCTGCGCGTGCTGCCTGATCCACTCGGCTTGCGTCGACGTGGGCGGCAGCAGCTTGAGCCCGCCCAGCCACGTCTCCCGCGCCCGCCCCAGTTCTCCTTTAGCTTCCAGCGCCTTCGCCTCTGCCGCCAGTTGCTCCAGTTCCTCGGAATATACGAGCGCGTGGCAGTGGTTGCACGCCAGCGCTCCCGGCGGGAGTGGGCGCGAGCAGCGCTTGCAATTACGAATCAGGCCTGGATTGGTTGTAGACACCGTTTGGGAAAATGTGCGTGGAGCAATGCAAAGTTAGGGGCTAAGATGGCGGAGCATTAGCAAACGGTCCGTAGACTCCAAATGGCCGGCCCGCAGCGATCTTCCACGCGATTCTCATTCCAATGAAGAGAATCAACAAGCCCATCACTCCCCATCCCGGACTGTCGGAAAGCTGAATGAACGGAGACGCCAGCCCGATCAGCGCCACTCGTCCCAGCCACGTTCCCAAGGTGACCGCTGGCCTCTCGGCTCTGGCCGCTGGCTCTGGTTCTGTGGGTCGCTGTCCGGATTCTTGTTCCAACTGCCGTTGCTCGTCCGCAAGCTTCTGCTGCTGGGTTTGTCTTTGCTGTTTGCTGTCGTCGGCAAAATGAATCTCGATAGGAACCGCCGCCATCGAGACCGCTGCATACGTCAGCAACGCGGCGGCAATCTGGTAGCGCTTGCCGCCCACTCCGTTCGATCCCTTCATCGTAGCGGTGCCCACGATCCATCCCACGCCAATCGACATATAGCTGATCACCCACCCCTGCAGCACGATGGCGATCAGCGCGTACCCAATCAGCCCCACGACGGCGGCGCCGATACCGTACGTAAGAGCACGCACATATGCCGCATGCTTGTCCCGGTCAATTTCGCCGCGCATCCGTTCCGCGCAGCCCGGGCACGACATTGCCGCATTCACGCGATAATAAGTTCCACCCAACGGTTGCTGGCAGAATTGGCACAAATTGCTTCCCGGCTTCGGGGCGTACTCAGCCGTGCCGAACTGCGGGGTAGGATTACTGAAACTATCACTCATGGCCCGGAACAATACTACAGCGTCTAGCGTCAAGGAAGAGGGAACTCAGGTCGTCTAAATGTGGGGACAGCCGACTCCGCGGTTTGCCCTGAGATCCGAAGCGTCCCATTCGGGCGCAGTTCGACTGTCCTCGGCCACCATCAAGGCAGCAGGCCATAAACATTCAATTCAGTCTGCGTCCCCACGTATACTTTTCCATTGGCCACCGTCGGCACGGTGAACTTGACCGCCGGGCCAGCCGCGTCTCGAGCGGAATTTTGGCTGGTGTCGTAAAGCTCGCGCGAAACATTGGAAGCATCGAAGGCCCGCAGGATCGCATTGCCGTTATTGCCGAACTTGTCGGTCTCCAATATCCACACGATTCCGTTGTTGTTCCCGTTGGCAGAAATCACTGGCGAACCGCCGGGGTATTCAAAATACTTGTTCGATTGCGCAATCGGAACCGTCGAAATCAAGCCGCCCTGCAGGCTGAATTGCATGGGGTAACCATTGGAACCGGCATAGTAGACCTGCTCCTGCCAGTAGGCTGGGCCCGCAGCGCGATTACCCGATCCAATCGCATCGGCGCCGATGGCAGCTGGCACGGTAAGCAGATTTTGATCCTGGGTTGAGCTAAACCCACCCAAAGAATCTCGATTGAGTTCATAAACCGTGCTGCCTTTCCCTCCTGCCAGCATGACGTGAGGATAAACCCCGGCTTGATCCGGCAGCAGCGTCGTTCCTCCACCACCCAAATCCCAATCCAGACCGGACAAGTTTGCCTGATTCCAGGGAGTAAAAGAATCGCCGACCGAGAGCACTCCATTCATCGCCGTCAGTTCCACTACGCTGTCGCCGTAATCCTGCCCGCCCATGTTGGCATCGTAGGTCCCGTTGGCGGTAGTGAAGAAAATATTTCCGTCATCATCCGCCGCCAGTCCGCCCCCACCCTGCCAAACGCCGCCCTCCACGCCGTCAGGCGAGACGTTAAACACGCCGGACTGTTGAAAACTCGTTTCGTTATATCCAATTACCCAGCCGTGGTAGGGTTCGTTGTCGCAGTGGGAAGCCCATGTAATATAGACCACGCCGTTCGCCAGCAGAAGTCCCGCGCGCTGGTTTTCCGTCAGCGTATTGAAGGTTACCGTCTTGCCGTGGGAAGAGATCGAAGCTTGCACCTGCACAGATTGCAGAATCGACCCGGT
Organism: uncultured Acidobacteriaceae bacterium; assembly: GCA_963832755.1. Classification (GTDB taxonomy): domain Bacteria; phylum Acidobacteriota; class Terriglobia; order Terriglobales; family Acidobacteriaceae; genus Sulfotelmatobacter. The sequence goes on from CAWHVM010000002.1 coordinate 1,868,391, forward strand.
CGCAATGTTCACGGCGTACAGCGTTTGATAATAAGTGTAGTTGCCGCTCGTGCCCGTCTTGGTCCGCCCCAGCACGAACATCGTATTCGTCGCCTGATCGATGACCGGCGTCGAAGTAATGCCATAGACGGGCGTGATATTCGTGCAGTTAACGTCCGTTGTGTCCAGGGGTTGCGCTCCGTCGATGAGAAAGCTGGTTTGCCATAGCGGCGACGTGGCCGTCCCATCGGCGTCAAAGGCGTAAACGCTGTCGTTTTCCGTGACCACATACACCACGTTATAAGTCCCCGCACTCGTTGTGACATTGGGAACATAGAGCGGCTGCGCGTAAATATTGCCGTCCACGGTGCGAGTGAAGAGTTTTCCGAATTGATTCTGGTTCACATTGCCGGTGGTCAGCGCAATCTCGTTCAGGTTCTGGCCTGTGCGCAGCGTGTCGTTCTTCATGGTGAATGTGCCCGCATAATTCGTGACGGCCAAAAACGCAACCGCGCTCTGTGCCGAATTCGCGTTGTTCGTCGCCTGAACAACATGCGTGCCGCTCGTCGCGGGCGGAGTGTAAAGGCCGGAAGTAGAAATCGTGCCCACGGTGCTATTCCCGCCCGTAACCCCATCCACCGACCAGGTAACATTGGTCGAATTAACCCCATTAATCGTGGCGCTGAACTGCTCAGTCTGCGTCGCTGTAATCGACCCCTGTTCCGGGTTGACATTCACTGCCGAACTCGCAACCACGCCGGTGCCGCTCAAGCTCGCCGTCTGTAGAAATGCAGGAGCGGTGTCATTCACCGTAATGTCTCCACTTCGCGAGCCCGTATTGGTAGGAGCGAACGTCACACTGATCGTGCAATTTGTGCCGGCAGTGAGCGAGGTAGGGCAGTTGTTGGTCTGCGAGTAGTCGCCACGGGCCAGAACGCTGTTGATATTCAACGCCGCAGAACCATTGTTCGACAGCGTGATCGTCTTCGCTGCGCTGGTTGTTCCCAGAGTCTGTTTGCCGAAGCTCAAGGAAGTCGGAGATACGCTCGCGGTGGCCCCGCTGTTTCCCATTCCCACCAACTGCACGGCCTGTTGTGGATTGTTATACGCATTATCCACGATCGCAATGCTGCCCCCACGCGACCAGGCCGCCGTCGGACTGAATGTAACCGTAATCGTGCAAAACGATCCCACCGCCACTGCCGCCGCCGTACAGTTGTTGGTTTGCGAAAAGTCTCCGCTGGCGGTAATCGAACTTACCGTCAGGCTTGCCGTTCCTGTATTGGTTACTGTGACCGACTGCGGCGTGCTGCTCTTTCCCACTAACACCCCGGCGAAGCTAAGGCTGGCAGTCGACACCGTGACCGCCGGAGCCACTCCGGTGCCGCTCAAAGGAACCGATTGCGGGCTCCCCGCCGCATTGTCACTGACGCTGACCGTGGATGTGCGGCTGCCCGTCTTCGTCGGAGTGAAGACTACGCTGATCGAACAACTCGCGTTGACAGCCAAGGTTGATCCACAAGTGTTGCTTTGCGAGTAGTCGATATGATTGCCGCCCGATATCCTGATAGTCGCCAATAACAGGGTCGTAGTTCCAGTATTGGTAAGCGTCACCACCTGCGCATTGCTGCTGGCTCCAACCATCTGGTTGCCGAAGCTCAGGCTGGTCGGAGCTAACTTCACAACCGGCTGCGCCGATAGAAAGGTCGAGAACCACAAAACCGCGCAAAGGCCGGCGCACCGCCAGCCGGCGAACCAATAATTGTCATGCATGTGGAACAGAACCTCGCGAGTCTCTGCAACGATGGGGGGAGTTCGTCTATTCTGCACTTAACACGCCTGTAAATCCAGAAAAAAAGCAACGGCGGTTACGATAACTATGCAAATTTCTGCATGGTTCCGCCAGTCCCGCCCCTGTGGAAAATCTTGTCAAGACCCCAAGCATGAGCATTTTTGCTTAACTCATTGATTCGATGGGAAAAATAAGTGTGGCTAATGTGACGGTTTTACCCTATGCGGCATGATATACTATACTTATAGAGTCGAAACAGCGGCGCAGGCCATCCGGTCTGCGCCGTTTGTCTTTACAGCTGAAAAGGCGCGGACCCTTCGGTTCGCGCCTTTCGTGTTTCTGGGCAGCGTCCGGGACGGATAGAAGTGTCTGTTCTACAACCAACATAACCAGGATGCATCCGAGCAATGCAGAAAACTGGAGATCAGTATGAGTGTGTTTTCGCGTAACGGGAAACGTTTAGGCCGCCCAAAGTCCAACCCAAACACTAGAGCGCTTCACGAGCGTCCCAAGAAAATTGTCTATCCCACCTGGCCCCACGCCACCCGCAAGCAACTCGGCGAACTGGCCGAAATGATGTTCATGGTGAAGGCCACCACCAAAGGCCTGATCGTAGCCAAGCCCTACGGCGAGAGCCGCCGCTACGACTTCCTGGTCGATTCCGGCAAACGCATCTGGCGAGTCCAGGTAAAATCCAGCACCTGCACCCACTACCGCGCCTACACCGTGAACGCGTACTGGAAGACGACGCGAAAACACATGCCCTACCTGCCGTCGCAGGTTGACTTCCTTGCCGTAGTGATCCTGGGAACCGATATCTGGTATCTAATTCCCGTCCGCGCCCTCGGAGGCCGCCGCATGGTCCGCGTCTACCCCTTCGGAGGCGATCCCCGAGGCAGCCGCCGCCACGAAAAATACCGCGAAGCCTGGCACCTGCTCCAGCCAAAAAAACGCCCCCGTCGCAGATAGTGACGGAAACGTATTAGAAAAAGGTTGTCATTCCGAACCGGGCGCCAAGCCCGTTGAGGAACCTGCTGTCCCGGCGAGCAGATGGATTGGGGGTGCCCCGTCCTTGTCTCCGCGGTTTTCTCGCGGAGACAGGGCGGGGATTTTGACTTTGATTGTGTGGGACGGACACTCCTGTCCGTCGCCTTTGACGTTGGGTCTCGTCAGAACAAACACGAAAGTTTGCACAACTACGAAAATGGGGTGCCCCACTTCTCGCGTCCTTTGCGAGAAGTGGGATCCAACAAACGTCAACACCGCGGGATTTTCGATCTGCGCCATGATCGGGAAGGGCACGGCTTAAGCCGTGCCGCAAAGCGCCGCTCAAATCAATCCGGCTTTAGCCGCAGAAGGAACCGCTAAATGCTTCACTCTTCGGACAGCAAGGCCCCCTCGGGGTCTCTCGGTGCGTTTGCCCACAGGTCGTTAAAGCCGCCTTCGTCGAGAATCGGGCCCGACCGCATTTTTTCCTTGGCGTCGGCGGCGGATAGATCAATCTCGGTGAATTTTCCGTCCAGCTTGCGCATATGGGCGTAGCAGCCGATGTCTATAGCGAACGCGTGGTAAGTCCCCGGCTGAGACTTGTGCGTCAACGCAGAACCCGCGCTGTGAATAATCCTGTAGTCGAGAAGCCTGTAGATGAGGCTGCGCACCTGGTCATTTTGCTGAAGAAGGGCCTCCGACACGAAGAGAACGCTGCTTTTCTTATTGACACAAAACTCCCTCAGGACGTAGATTCCCTTAATCAGTATCCCTTGCTCCGCTCCCTTAGAGTCCTGCTTCAGCTCCTCGATTCTGCGCTCAAAGTTCGACCTGCTGCCAATCCGTACGTCGTCTTTGCCGATGCGTCCGTCCCCGCTCGGCGGCTGCACGGAGTCTAGGACCTCAAGAAAAAGGGAGAGACAATCGCGCGGAACGCCCCCGCCGGCTAGGACCAGCCGGTCAAAGCCCTGCCCTTTAAAAAGCCCGTCTATTTCGCTGTTGTTCAGCCCAGCCCTACGCCCGAACTCCAAAAAAATCTTGTGATTCTGGTTAGCCGTCTTCTTGAAGTCGGAGAATGTGAAGTCAATGTTGATTGGTTGATAGTCGTGCCGCTCCTGGGCTCCAAGTGGCTGCCCTAGTCTGTCAGCGTATAGAGTGCTCGCGTGGCGCAACGTGGCTACCTTGAAATAAAGCGGTAGGTCTTTGCAAAGGCGGTGAATATAGTCCATCACGAGAGGCTGGTCCTCCCGCGACAGGTGGTAGAAGTCATCTATCTGCAGATAGACCGCCTTGACTGTCTTGGATAGGCTAAAGAACTCTTGGATTTGCCTTTTTAGCTTTGGGAGCCACATGTCAAGGTCACGGATTTTGTCCCGGTTATGTGAATACCTCCGCTCTACCTCCACCTTTGACAGCTCGCTAAGTTCCGTCCCGACTTCTGCGCCTACTCCACCTTGTTTGGCCCCAGCCTTTGCAGCCTGGGAGTTCTTCACCTCTTTAGCTTCGGACTCGCGCACCTCCGTGTCTTGCCTGTCCGACTTTTTCTGGAGCGCCCGAAGCTCATTGCGGATCTGAACAATTAGCTGGCGCGAGCGTCTTTTCCTGCCGAACCATCCTGTAAGCTCCGACTGTAGCTGAGCGAACAGAGCATCGAGGATCTCAATCAAGACATTCGGGAACGAGTGTTTCTTAAAGTCTTCGCAGTTGAGGTAAACAGACCGGGTTTCCGCTGGCAAGTTCTTCGCTGAATCGCTCAGCAAGAGCGTTTTCCCGCAGCCGCGCCGTCCGAAAATGGCATGGTTCTGCCGCGCGGCGACGTCGATTAGGCTATTGGATACATCAATATAAGAGATAGGCTCTGCGCCCCGCGCTGCACACGAGAGCCCTCAGTAATCGCTAGCCGCAGTTTCCTCAGTTGTTCCGGGGTCATAATCCCTATCCTATCAGCTCGGGAGCGCGCTCCTTCGATGTTAGTCGGTCAGCTACAACGTGAGACAGGTGTCGCTCGCGCAAAGCCGCTCCGTGATCACGCCAAAAGCAAAAGCGACGGACAAGAGCCTCCATCCATACGAACTAATCAATCCCTAACTCCTTCGCCAGCGCTTTCCACTTACCATCGACCAAGGCTTTCGTCTTTGCGTCCATGATGATTTCATCGGGCCAAGGCCGCGTAAAGCCCTCAGTAGCCCACTTCCGCGTCGCGTCAATCCCCATCTTCGATCCGTAATTAGCAAGCCGCGAAGCGTGGTCGAGCGAGTCGACCGGGCCGAGCGTGAACTGGATGTCGCGCTCGGGGTCGATGTGGTTGAGCACCTTCAGCGTCACTTCGGCGAGATCCTGCACGTCAACGTCTTCATCGACCACGACGATGCACTTGGTAAACATGGCCTGGCCCAGCGACCAGATGGCATTCATCACTTTGCGTGCTTGTCCGGGATAGGACTTGCGGATCGAAACAATCATCAGGTTGTGAAAGACGCCTTCGATGGGAAGATTGATGTCGATCAATTCAGGAACGGTAAGCCGCATCAGCGGCAGAAAAACTCGCTCTACGGCTTTGCCCATGTAAGCGTCTTCCATGGGAGGCTTGCCGACGATGGTGGTCGCATAGATGGGATCTTTGCGATGCGTGATGCATTGCAAGTGGAACACAGGATAAAGATCTTCGAGCGAGTAGAAGCCGGTGTGGTCGCCGAAAGGGCCTTCGGTTCGAAGTTCGTCAAGGTTGACGTAGCCCTCAAGAACGATTTCGCTGGTCGCGGGAACCTCGAGGTCGACAGTCTCGCACTTGACCAGTTCCACCGGCGCGGCACGAAGAAAACCAGCAATCAGATATTCCTCAACATCCGGCGGCGCAGGAACGATGGCAGAGAAAGTAACAGCCGGGTCGGTGCCAATGGCGACAGCGACTTCCATTTTCCCGGAAGGATGATTTGTTTCAGCGAGGACTTGTCCGCCAGAAGTCCGGGCCATAAGATCTACGGCTGCGGACTTGTCTTCGACCGCCGCTCGCATCCTCTGCCGTGCGTGTTCGGCTGCGACCTTCTGCCGCTGCCAGTGTGCGCCGGTGGTACGGCCGTCGAAAACTTGCAGACGATACATCCCAACGTTGCGCTTGCCCGATTTCGGATCGCGAGTTATCACGCACGGCAGAGTAATGAAGCGCCCAGCGTCTTGGGGCCAGCATTGCAGGATGGGGAAGTCGAGCAGAGAGAAGTTGTCGCGCTTGATCACTTCCTTGCAGGGGCCGGTGGGGACGGTCTTCGGGAAGAACTTTCCGGCCTCGGTGAGCAGCGGCAGCATTTTCAGTTTATCGAGGAAGCCTTGCGGAGACTTTAGGTCCATGAAGACGCGGATGCGTTCGGCGAACTCATCGAAGGAGTTGACCCCCAACGCCAGCTTCATGCGCGCTTCAGAGCCGAACTGGTTGATCAGGAGTTCAGAGCCGGGGTGGCCTTTTATGTTTTGGAAAAGAAGAGCAGGGCCGCCGGGCTTTTCTGTTTTCGACTTGCTTACGCGATCGGTGATCTCGGCAATTTCTAAGATGGGGTCGGCTTCGGTTTGAATGCGCTTCAGTTCGCCGGCGCGGTCGAGAGCGGAGATCCATTGGCGGAGGTCGTCGAAGGGCAAGAGCGCTTCTCCTGAGAACGAATGATTATACCCAGAGGCGTGAGCTTGCGCGGACTCTACGCCGGATCAAGGCAAAGTCAAAGGCTCGAACACAGGGCGCGCAGAGGTCAGAGCGTGAGGTTTACAGTTTGCCGCGCAGCATCGTGATTACGTCATCGGACGTGACCACACCGACCAGTTTATTGTGTTCGTCGACTACTGGCAGCGTCACGAGGTTGTATTTATCGAAGAGTTCCGCAACCTCGTTATCGCTGGTTGTTTCATGAGTAAGGATCAGCGGTTCCTGAGTCAAGGAAAGGAGCGGAGTGTCAGGCTTGGCAAGTACAAGTTTCACGAGGGGAACGGCTCCGCCCAGAGTGCCGTGGGAATCGACGAGGTAGATAGTATTAACGGTCTCGACGCCGCCCTCGAACTCGCGCATAACGCCGATGGCGTTCTCGACGGTCGCGGTGACTGGGAGCGCCAGGAATTCTGTGGTCATGCGCCCGGCGGCGGTCTCTTCGCGGTGTTCGAGAAGTTCGACGACTTCCTGGCTGGCCTCGGGTTCCATCTCGATGAGGATTTGCTCAGTGCGATCCTGCGGCAGGTCAGCGAGCAAGTCGGCGGCAGCGTCTGGATCCATTTCCTCAACGATGTCGGCGGCGCGCTCGGAGTCCAGAGATTCAACGATGGACTTCTGCACCCTGGGCTCGACTTCCTCCAAAGTCTCGGCGGCAACATCTTCGTCAAGTGTCTCGAAGACGGCTTCACGCTCATCGGGCGCAAGGTCTTCGACAATATCGGCGATGTCGGCGGGATGGAGCGTAGCCAGGCCTTCGTGAGAAATCTTCAGTTTGATGCGACGCGCCGGGTCGGTTTCGATTAAGTCGACAAAACTCCACGGGATGGTGCGCGGAGGAATTTTCTGGAGCAGGAGGTGCAGAGCGGCGCGGGGCGCAATGCCGCGCAGCAGACGGCGGATTGCGCCGCGGGCGCCGATGTCGACGGAATGAACCCGCAAAATGGCATGCGGGAGTCCGGCTTCCATCGTGGCGTCGACCTGCAGTTCGACATCGTTGACGCGAACCACTTTCCGTCCATGAACGTCGATGACCTGCTGATCCAGCAGATCGCGTTCCAGCAGAAACAGGCCTTCGGCCCCATTGGCGGCGGGCCAGTCCGAGGGCTTGGTGGAAGTGTGAAGGTTGGCGTCAATCGTGGTCACAGCCGAGAAGGGCATGACGCGGTTGCCAGACTTGGTTTTAACGATGAACGAGGCGATCCGGGTGCGGTCTTCCTGAGGCGCGAGCGTGACTTCGCGCACGCGTCCGGTCGCCGCGCCAGACTGGTCATACACCGTTGCACCGAGCAACTCGGAAAGAGGCAGCGTAGTCATCCGGGGTAGAGAATAGCCGAACTTTGCCGGAGAAAGAAATGAAATTATAGCGCTCAGAGGAAAAATCCTTTCGCCACGGATTTGCGGGGATCAACACGGATAAGGCAAAAGGCTGACCACGCAGAACGCCTTTCGGCTGCATTGCGGGCGTGTAGTCGGATCGGCATCACTTCAGCATGCGAGATTCCATCCCCGTATAATCACTTGCGTGCGTCTCATTCTCGACATCTTCGGTCAGACCTTGCGCACGCTGTGGGTGCACAAACTGCGGTCGTTTCTGACCATGTTTGGGATTGCCTGGGGAGTGTTTTCGCTGTTACTGCTAGTTGGGCTCGGGGAGGGATTCCGCTCGGGCAACAAGAAACAGTTCGACACCCTGGGCGTGAACGTGATGTTCATCTGGTCGGGCCGGGCTCCCATGATGCAGGGCAGTTTCACAGCGCTGCGCCAGTATTACCTGACCTACCGCGACTATCAGGACATTCTGCGGGACTGCAAAAGCGTGGCCCTGGCAGCACCCGTAATCCAGCGGGGCGACATCCGCGAGGTCAGCGATTTCTTCCAGGCCAGCGGGCAGATACTGGGAGCGCCGGCAGTGCTAAACCAGATCCGCTACCTTCCGATTAACGAAGGACGCTGGCTGAATGAAATGGATGACGCGCAGAAACGCACCGTGATTGTGCTGGGCGATGAAGCGCGGCGGACATTGTTTCTAGGACGCCCGGCAGTAGGGAGCACGATCCTGCTGAATGGCGTGCAATTTGAGGTGGTGGGCACACTGAAGCGGGTCGGTCACGGCGATGACGTGGGGCGCAACCTGCAGAGCTACGTACCGTACGGCACCATGCATGAGTATTTTCGGTTGATTAATGTGGGGGACGCACCGGATGTCATTTCCTTCATTAACTACCAGCCCAAGACGCGGGCGCTGCACGAGAAGGCGCTGCAAGAGGTACACCAGGTGATTGCTCGGAATCACGGATTCGACCCCAACAATCTGGATTCATTCGATGAATGGGATTCGGTGCAGACCTGGGACTCGGTCGACAAAATTTTCGACGCGATGGATACCTTCCTCGGAAGCGTCGGCCTGGTCACGCTGACCCTGGGAGCGATCGGGATCATCAACATTATGCTGGTGGCAGTCGCAGACCGCACGCGCGAGATTGGATTGCGCAAGGCTTTGGGTGCGACCAACGCGAGCATTATGTTCCAGTTTTTTGTCGAGGGCGCGTTCCTCACTTTGCTGAGCGGAGGAATCGGAATTGCCGCAGCCGCGGGGATAATGGCGGCTACGTCGGGCGCTACGCTGGGCCAGGGATTTGACGCCCCGAAACTTGTAGCCAGTACAGCCCTGCTGGCGGTGGGATCGCTGTCGTTGGCGGGAGTGGCGGCGGGTTTATATCCCGCGAGGAGGGCGGCAATGCTGCCGCCAGTGGAAGCACTAAGGAAGGAATGACAGCAGCGCCGAGTACCTAATACCGAGCAAGATCAAAACCTGAAACACCGAGGATAGGGGATACAGGGTAAGGCTAAAAGTAAAGACTAATGGCCAAAAGCTAAAAGCTGAGACTTATGCATCGCGATTTACTACAACAAGCGTTTTCCGCAATGCGCCACGACCTGCGCAAGACCCTCCTGACCATGGCGGGGATGGCTTGGGGCATCGCAACCGTAGTGTTGCTGCTGGCTTACGGAAACGGCTTCGCAAAGGCGATCGAGAATATTTTTGAGAGCTTCGGAGCGACTTCGGTAGGGGTCTTTCCGGGACGAACGTCGCAGCAGGCAGGAGGCAATAAAGCGGGAGTGCAGGTGCGGTTCACCAATGACGACCTCGAGCTGCTGCGCAACAACGTTCCCCTGTGCAAGCATGTCGCACGCATGGCACAGAAGGATTCCACGGTGCAAAACGGCAATCGCGCATTCACTATGCCGGTGATGGGACTCGATCCCGCGATTGAAGACATCTGGGCCCTGAACCTCGATCAGGGACGCTTTTTCGACGATGCCGATAACGAGCGGCACGCGCTGCTGGCCGTGATCGGTTCGGAAGCCAAAGACAAGCTGTTTTCGGGAATGCCCGCGTTGGGCGAATATATCCGCGTGAGTGGAGTGGTCTTCCAAGTCGTGGGCGTGGTGCACCCGCGAATGCAGGAGGGCAACGACGACGACAACCGCATTATCTACATTCCGTTCAATTCCATGGATGTCGTGAAGGACAATCATTATCTCGATGGCATCTGGATGGATTCGGTGGGCCTGGATCACGACAAGCTGGACAGGACGATTCGCGATACGCTGGCAGCGGCACATAGATTCAAAAGCACCGATCACCGGGCGATTTTTGTGGATGATTCGCAAAAACAGCTGGCCCAGTTCGAGATTATTTCGATGGGGTTGAAGGTGCTGCTGGCCTTTATCGGTACGCTCACGCTGGGCATCGGCGGGGTGGGGCTGATGAACATTATGCTGGTCTCGGTCACGCAACGGACGCGTGAGATCGGCGTGGAGAAGGCGCTGGGAGCGCGCCGCCGTGACATTCTGTTTCAGTTCCTGGCGGAGGCCATGGTAATCACAGCCGTCGGCGGAGTGCTGGGAATCTTTCTCTCATATCTGATCTCGGTATCCGTGGGTCGGCTAACGTTTTACAGCGCGATGGCGAAACACGCCGAGGCCGGAGATATCCGCCTGATTGTGTCGCCCATGATTCTGCTGGTGGCGACCGGAATCCTAGCGGTGGTGGGCGTGGTGAGCGGGATGATTCCGGCAATGCGCGCAGCGCAACTGGATCCAATCGAGGCGCTCCGGTACGAGTAGGAGCAGGTTCGGTTTACCCTGTGTCCTCTGTGTCCCCTGTGGTTAGGTTTTTCTTGTTCGATCCGAGTGAGACGCGTCAAAGAAGTTTCTCGACTGGCAACTGATTACTGGCAAAACATGATATCGTCCGATGACATTTTGAGTTTGGCGGCGCCTAAGGCTGATGCGCGGGTCGCTTATGGGAACGATGAGAATCAGTTTGTGGATTTGCGTCTGCCGCCTGGGAAGGGTCCTAACGCGCTGGCGATTTGCATTCATGGCGGGTACTGGCGCGCGAAATACGATTTGGGATACATGGGGCATTTGTGTGCGGCGCTGACTGCGAAGGGAATCGCAACCGCAAATGTAGAATACCGGCGCGTCGGGAATGGGGGCGGAGGATGGCCGGGTACGTTCGCGGATGTGCGGGCGTCGTATCAATTTCTGCTACAGAATGCGCGCAAGCATGAGTTCGATGCGCGGCGAGTCGTAGTGATGGGACACTCGGCTGGAGGTCAGTTGGGGTTGTGCCTGGCAGCGCATGAGACGGGCGTGAAGACAGTGATATCGCTGGCGGGCGTGGTCGACTTGCAGCAGGCCTATAGATTGCATTTGAGTAACGATGCCGTGGTGGAGTTTCTTGGCGGAGAGCCGGCGGAAGTTGCCGATCACTACAGGGAAGCCGATCCGATGAAGCTGGCGATTGCAGCGCGGCAATGGCTGGTGCATGGCGCGGAAGATGATGTAGTGCCTCCGGCCCTCAGCAGGGATTACGTAAGCGCGAAGCAGAAGATGAAAGAAGACGCGCGGCTGGCGGAGATTGCGGGCGCAGGGCATTTTGAGGTGGTCGATCCGCGGTCGAAAGCGTGGAAGGACGTGGAGCGCCTGGTGATCGATGCCCTCGGGTGAGAGGCCGAGTTGCAAGAAATTGCTGATTGTTGATTGTCGGTTCGTGATTGAGGGTCAAGGTCACGGTTTTCAATCGACAATCAGAAATCATCAATCAACAATTCGGTAGTGTCTTAATTTGAATTTAAGACACTACCGACAATTCAACTTACGAGCCAGCCCTTTTTCGTATCGCTCGTTCCGTCTCCGTCGCCTGCTGCCGCACATCATTCGAAATGTCGGGCAGGTCGCGCTCGTAGGGACGAATCGCGGAGAGGTCGTCGGGCTGGCCGATGAGATAGAGCGCGCGCAATGCTTCCCACACCTGGTCGTTCGCGGGATCGACCACCGCCACTTCCGCTCCAGCGGCAATATTCGCACCGGCGCCGGCGACCGAGCGAATCCGCCCGGGAATCGGCGAACGGATTTCCGCGGTCTGCCGCTGCCCGTATTCCAGCTTTGCAATCAGTCCACCTTGGCGGATCGCTGTACCGGGACGGCCGGCATCGACGATGCGGCCGGATTCCGGCGAAGTAATTTGCGCGGGCTCCAGCAGCGCCAGAATTTGCGGCCGGCCCGTGGCATCGCCGAAGCGGACCAGCGACAGTGCCGCATTCCCGCGAACCATCGGCGAGGGGTCGGCGAGCATCTTCAGCAGAGCCTCATGAAATCCTGCGACGGACGTGTCTTGTCCCATGACCCACGCATCCGTGTTGCGAACTTCCTCCACGGGATCGGCTGCCTGGCGCACCAGGTCCGGATACCATTGTTTCGCGCTGGCATCGTGCCGCGTAATGCGCTCGCCCACCTGCACCAGCGCCTGCTGAATGTGCCGCGGTTTCTTCGTATCGTGAATGTATTCGGTAAGTTGTCGGTCAGTGAGCTTGCGGCCGAACCAAGTGTTCCACCAGAACAGGAAAGGCATCAGGCAGATCAGCCACGCGGTGAGGAAGAACAGAAGCTTTTGCGCGCGCGACATGCCGGCCTTTCGCTGTTGCGCGTCGTCGATGGGTGGATCTGGAGTCGGATTGGCAGACATACTCGTAGACTGAAGAAGTCTTACCACTACTCTACGACATCGGCATCAAGCACGCGCTCCTGCTCCAGATAATGCGAAACCGCATACTGGGCCAGAAGCGGCGTCTGAAGCCGGATTTCAGCTCCGATCCAGGCGCCTTTGGGGTAGGGGCTCCGCCGCGCTTCGCTTGGCGGCGCGACCGAGGCGGCCGTGGCCACATGGCTTGGGGAAAGTCCGCCGCTGCCAAACTGCGGGCCGAAGTCGGCGCTTTGGATCTGATCAAACTGCTGGATCCCGCGCCAGGCTTCGTCGCCCACTGTGCCCGACACATCAATCTTTAATCTCACGATCGACATATAAGTCCTATATTGATGATTGTTGATTGCTGATTGAAACCCGGGTCGACGTTGGTTTTGATTTTCAATCATCAATCAACAATCATCAAATCAACAATGCCTTTAGCTGTGCGGGAACCACTGATACAGCATGAAATACACGAGCACTCCGGTCACGCTCACATACATCCACAACGGCCAGGTCCAGCGCGCGATGGCGCGATGACGATCATACTTGGCCCGCAGGCCGCGGCTCAGCGTGATGATCACCAGGGGAACGATCACGATCGCCAACGTCACATGTGGGATCAGGACAATCAGATAAATAACATGCCAAAAATGATCGCCCAGAAAACGGATATCGCCAACGTGATAATGAAAATCCAAGTAGCAGGCCAGAAACAACGCCGAGGCCACGACCGCCGCGATCATGCAAGCCCGGTGCGCGGCCATGCGGCCGCGGGAAATCATGTATCTTCCTACAACCAGAAGCACGGCGCTGGTTCCGTTCAAGCCAGCGATCAGGGCAGGGAAGTAGGCGTATTGTTCAGCGATCATATTTTTGGCGATCATATTCCGGCGATCAGGCGGCGGGCCTCGTGCTGCGGCGGTTTGCCATCAGGAAAGCCAGCCCGAACATCACCAGCGAAAACAAGAGCAGCGTTGCCATCGCCGAGGGCAGTGGGAACTGAGTCTCCATCCCCGGATAGAGCAGGTCACGCAGCGCCTCGACCCCGTAGGTAAGCGGGTTCATATACATCAGCGCACGAATCCATACCGACGCGCCGGAGAGCGGAAACAGCGCGCCCGACAAGAGCCACAGGGGAATCAGAAATAGATTGATGATGCCATGGAAAGCGGAAGTGGAATCCATGGGCCAGGCGATGGCAAAGCCCAGCGCCGTCAGCGCGAACGAAACCAGCAACACTACCACAGCCACCAACAAAACCTGAACCAGTTCAAGATGCACGCCGGCGAACGGCGCAAAGACGAGGAAGATCAAACCCTGAATGGCCGCAAGTGTCGTCCCGCCCAGCACCTTGCCCAGCACAATCGCGGAGCGCGGCACCGGCGCTACCATCACGGAAAGCAAGAATCCTTCTTTTCGGTCCTCGATCAGCGACATCATGGCGAAGATCGAGGTGAACAACACAATCAGGATCAGCGTGCCGGGATAAAAATAATCCATGTAATGCTGCTGGCCCTGGCCGCCAGCAGAGCGGAAAGAACTGCCGAATCCCGACCCCAGCACCACCCAGAACACCAACGGCGAAGCCAGCACGCCAACCACGCGCGATTTCTGCCGGTAGAAGCGAACGATCTCTCGCCACCACAGCGTGAATGCGGGCGGCAGCACGCCGGCAGAGGCGGGCGCAACCGGTCTCGATAGTGCGGCAGCTTGCGTGGCCATAAAATCTAACTCGCTTTCGCCGCGGGAGTCTTGGCCGCCGGTGCCGCAGGTTTCTTTTTGCCAATCAAGCCCCGGTCCCGCATTTCCCAGTACGCATTCAGCGCGAAGGTTCCCGAAAGTGCGAGCAGAATCAAGCTCATGAACAGGCCATCCACAGTCGCCGAGGGCGGCGACAGCGTGATCATGCCGCTCACGAAAATCCACGCCACTCCCAGCAACGGGAGAATGGCAAGGACAATAGAAAGTACAAGCATCATAGGTCGCAAAATCACCTCCGGCTGTGATCTTCGGCGCTGGTCTGAGCGCCGTTTTGTTCAGTCCAGAATTTGTGCCCGGTGCGGCGAATGAAAACGTCTTCGAGTGCCGGCTTGCTCACCGAGATCGCTTCGATCTCTCCCGGAAAAGCTTCGACCACTTCGGTAACAAAGCGGTGCGCACCCTCGCGCTCGATGCGCACCTGGTTTTCGAGGACCGTGGTTTCCACGTGAAAACGCGCCCGAATGCGCTCCGCCAGCACTCCCGCATCGTGCGCGACATCGAGCAGCACCACGTCGCCGCCAATTTCGCTCTTCAACTCCGCCGGCGTGCCCAGTGCCACCAGGTTGCCTTCGCTCATGATCGCGAGCCGGTCGCAGCGCTCCGCTTCTTCCATCAGATGCGTCGTCACGAGCACAGAAACATGCTCTTCGTCGCGCAGCGTCTGCAAGTACTGCCAAAGATCGCGCCGTGCGCCGGGATCGAGGCCCGTGGTCGGTTCATCCAGCAACAGCACTCCGGGATGATGCAACAATCCCTTGGCCAACTCGATGCGCCGCTGCATTCCGCCGGAGAAAGTTTCGACCAGTTCCTTGGCCCGATCCGCCAGGCCCACGCGCGAGAGAATTTCGTGAATGCGGTTCTTCAGAGAAGCGCCCCGCAAGCCGTAAAGATGTCCCTGATGCCAGAGATTCTCATAAGCCGTCAGCTTGATGTCGACGCTCTGCGCCTGAAACACCACCCCGATTTGCCGCCGCAACCGCGCCGGGTCTTGCGCCGCATCGCAGCCCATAATAGTGGCGCGACCCGCGGTCGGAAGCATCAAGGTGGAAAGAATCCTGAAGAGCGTCGTCTTCCCGCTGCCGTTCGGACCAAGCAACCCAAACAGTTCCGCCGGACGCACATCGAACGAAACTCCATTCAGAGCCGTGCGGTTATCATAGCGATGCACCAGGTTCTCGACGGAAATGACCGCGGTCGCGGAAGGTAAAGCTACTTCCGGGGCGGCGTCGGCAATGGCGGAAACTTTTGAGACCAAGGTGTGTCCTGAATTAAATCCCATACCAGTCTACGACGAGACAGGGCCTAACATCATGACAATGCATAAAAGAGGCAAACAACGAAGCGGGAGTCATGCGGCCGATGGGTCCTGCTGCGCCTGGGGGACACGCTCTTCAAACGCCACCGGCACGTGCCGCCACACCTGAATGGCGAGAATCACAGTGGTCGCCAGCAGCAGCGCTCCCACGGCCACATGCGCCACGGTCGCTACCACCATAGGCAGCTCCGGTTGCGCCGAGTCTCGGCCCCACATCACGCGCGTCAGAAATGCCGTGAACCCCAGGCACAGCTGCGTGATCAAAAGCGAAAGCATCAGTATCGCCGGCCGCCGCACCGCTTCAATGTGCGAATAAACCGAAATCGCCCGCACCGCCGTCCATGCCAGCACGAACGACACCGTCACCGCATTCAGCACATGCGGCCACCAACTCATGCCGTGATGCCGGAACATGCCCCCGAGAATGAGCTGCACATACAGAACAAAGATGGAGAGCAATGTTAGCGTGAAAAGGCTGGGCCGGCGCGAATCAAACTCCGCGCGCGGCTGCTCCTCGACCCACCTGCGCCCCGTAAAGAGCGCAATCGCAACCGCAATGCAGAAGAACGTTTGCGCCACCGTGGCATGCGCCGTGGAGAGCCATGGAGGCTGGAAGAACAGAACCGTCATTCCGCCCAAGGTAGCCTGGGCGAGGAACGTGCCTAAGGCACCGACAGCCAGCCAGCGCATCCAGCGCCGCCGCTCAGCGAGCAGAGTCCAGATGGCGATGGTCAGAGTCAGGATGCCCAGCGTGCCAGCCACCATGCGGTGGCTCCACTCATACCGGATGCCGCCCACGAAATGCGGTACCTTCACCAGGTAGCCAAACGAGGTCGGCCAGTCAGGAACCGATAGCCCGGCATCGTTGCTCGTAACCAACGCTCCCGCCGTGATCACGACGAACGCCGCGCACGCCGTAAATACAGCAAAAGCGTGATGCGCGCGGTTGTACGTGTCTGGGATCGCTTTCAGAGTCCTACCCCTTGGGTCGGCGGGAATGACGACTTCCGCGCCTTCAAGCGCTACGGGCCGCGCCGGTTGGCCCAGCCCGCTACGCCGAACGAATTATTTTAGCAGACGATCATGTACGGATGATCGCGTGGGGAAAACAACCGCACGACTCATCCAGCCTCGACCTACTCTGCCGCAGCCTTGAAGCTCTCGTCCACCGTCTTCGTTTCTTTTGGGCCAACCGTTACCTTCTGATCCTGCTCGCCCAATTTTTCCTGCACGAAGGCAATCGTGTAATCGCCCGGAGGCAATCCCTTGATTTCATATTTCCCGCTCTTGTCAGTGACCGCATAGAATGGGCTCTTTATCACGTTGATGTACATCTTCATCCATGGGTGTTGATTGCACTTCACCGGCAGCATGATTTCCTCGCGGGCGAAATTCTTCTCGAGCGGCGCGGTGGATGGCGGTTGCGACTCGTTCCACTCGCGGTTGTCTTTCGGCGTGGGATGAATGTTATGCGTCGTGGGATCGTCATTCTTGATTTCAACCGTCTGCCCCGCCATCACGCCCAGCACATGCGGATGATACCTACAGCCTTGCTGGTTGAGGACGACCGGAGTAGTGGGAACATCAAAGGTTCGGCTGCCTAGTCCATCTTTCACATACACGAACACATTGGCCAGATCGCCGTTGTCAACCACAATGTTTTCCGCTTCGTTCATGCCCTTGCAGGCCGGATCTTGGCTCATGTCGATCTTTGCCTGCTTCGGTGCCACCCCATCAAACTTCACGGTGCCCTCTACGGTCGCGACAGTTGCAGGGTCAATGGGCGTTGCCGCCGGCGCGGGCGCCGCTGGTTGAGACATAGTGTTGGCCGGCTGCTCCTCTTTCTTGCTGCAAGCTGCGGTCAGCATCACCGCGCACAATGCCAGAATGCTAAGGAAAATCATCCAACTTTTCTTATTCATGATGTCGCCTTTCTGTTAGGTAGTTGAAAATACTTGTGTTTGGAGGCGCTGTTCAAGACGCAGCGCTTGAGGGCGCGAATGATACACGGCCTTTGCTGTACGCCTGAAGGCATACCCTGATACGAATTGCAAGCTGGCGAACTCACTATTCTACCGCGAACCGCCGCTGACCGCTTCACCTGGCTCCACCGCCGCCTGCCGTCGATTGCTCTTCGGCACCACGGCTGCCTTCGCATGCGGCATCGACGCTGCCACTCTCCGCTGTTCTTCCGGCGTCAACTGAAAGATGTAATCGGTCAGCAGCTTACGATGATCTCCCTCATAACCCTGAAACGACGGCGGCGTCGGCCCGGCAAACACCCACTGATTATTCTGCTGCTTGAACAATCCAGAAGGCATCGAAGTTCCCGGGCTCACCGCTTGCGGATCGGTGATCCATCGCTCAACCCAATCTGGCTTCAGCCGCTCTTTAGCCAGCAGGAAGTTCGGCGCGGTAGCGATCTTATCGTGCGCAGGATCGCCCGTAGCGTGGCACTTCAAGCAGGGCGCTGCGGTGCTCGAGAATAAGCTGCGAGCCATGTCCGTTTCCTTCGCCGTTAGCACCGGGACTTCCTCCGGAATGTAAGGCATCGGCTGCTGCGACAGCGCCTGGAAAAAGCGCACCAGCTTGCGCAGTTCGTTGTCAGAGAACGAGAAAGTGGGCATGCGGACCTTTAAGTAAGGCCGCACGCCGTCGCGGTTGGTGTCGGTAGTGCTCAGTGCCGGATTCGATAGGAACTTGCGCAGCCATTCCGGATCCACTCTCGCACCTTCGGTTAGAAGTTTCGGAGGCAACTGCTCCTGCTGGTCCTGATACTGCCTCAATCCCATCAGCACGGTCTGTTGCCCGGGAATAAACTGATGGCAGCCCATGCAGTTGTATTTCTTGACGATCCACCAACCCTCCTGAATATCGTGCCGCGCATCGCCCGGCCGGTATTGATAACTCGCGGGCAGGGAAGTCTCTTCGCTCCCCATCAGGAAAGTTGTGAGGTCGAGCACCTGCTCCTTGGTGAGGTGCAGATTAGGCATGCGTGCCGCTTCCATCTCGCCCTTCACCTTGCCCTTGTCGTAAACCTCGGGCTCGGCCAGTTTGTGCTCGAAGAATCCCTTTTGGTTGTACCAGGGCTCCTTCGCGGGACCGTCCGGCAGGCGCGCCAGATCTTCCTTGTTCGTAATCGGTTCGGCATCCTTGCCGCCGCGCTGCGCCACCGTGGTAAACAGTGCGAAGTCGAGACGCTCGATCGGCTTGCTGCCTTCGTACGTAAGTTCCGTTCCGATGCGCCCCTCGTCCTCCATGCCCGCAATCTCATGGCATCCGCCGCAGCCGAAGTGGCGAACCCACTTCTTGCCTTCAGCCTTTAGCGCGGGATCATCCATGAACGCCGCATCCGGATACGACGACGGCTCCCGCTTTTTCTGCGTCATCAAATAAGTCGCTATGTCTTCCGCATCTTCCGGAGACAGACGCAGGCTGGGCATCACCGTCATGTTCTGCACTTGCAGTTCGTGCCCGTCGTTGGGGCACTTGCTGTGGTCGAGATCGAATTTGTAAGGAAGGCCCTTCTTGGCATAATCCTCGGGGCCGATGTCTTTCTTTTCGTACGGGCAATAAGGCCGCGTCCGCTCGCGCGCGTTGTGAATCCACCGGACCAGGTAATCGTAATTTGCTTTTTCGCCGACACGGCTCAGATTCGCGGCAAACGTACCGCCTTGCATCTGATCGCCTTCGCCAATCGAATGGCAAGCGAGACATCCGCGGGTCTCAAACAATTCTTTCCCGTGCCCGGCATTTCCCGGCTTGTGCTTGGGAAGCGGATCGGTCAGTCCCGATTGCCAGATATACGCCGAAATAGCCTGGATCTGATGATCCGTCAGCCGGAAATTCGGCATCTTCGTCGTGGGACGGAAATCCGTGGGCTTCTTCAGCCAAACCGGAATCCAATTCTTGTTCAGCTTCAGCCGCACATCTTTCAGGTTCGGCCCCACCTTTTTCTCGTCCTGCATCAGGCTGTGCGACTGGTAATCGAGCTGCTGCAAACGCCCGTCCAGCTTGCTGTTCGCCACTCTCAAGTCAACCGCCTGTGTGTTCAGCCGGTTCGCTTCTTCGTTGGACTCCGCCGCATCCGCCTGCTTCATCAGGTACGCGGTCTGCTTCACGTTGTCTATCTTCTGGTTCTCGATCTGTTTAATCTGCTGGCCAATCGAGTTAAGATCCTCTGGCTCTTTGTCATATCCCTCGTAGCGATGGCAGCCCATGCAACCTTTCTGCCGGAACAGATCTTTGCCGTTGTTGATGGTCATCCATTGCACGTCGCCGCTGACCAGCACCATGTCGGCCGCGTGGCAGTTCTGGCAGCCGGCTTCTGTGTTTTCTTTCGGAAACAGCGGCCACAGCCAGTGCTCGTAGGTTCCGTGCGCCTTTTCGACGCTGGTAGTCGCGCGTCCGTTGCCTTGATGACAGGGCGAGCAGCCAAACTTTTCCGGATCGTGAATGCTCAATAACTCGGGCTCAGGATGGCTCGTGAACGCGTTGGCATACTCATCCGGCTTCTTCTCGCCCTTCGCCATCATCGACGCCAGCGTGACTTTGATCGGTTCGCGAGTATTCATGTGGCACGATTCGCAACGGTCGACAATATTGGCCTCGGCCACATTGATCTGCACGATGGCGGGATCCCACTCCGTTGCCCTCTTCTTCAAGCCCGCAATTTGCTGCGGGGTCAGGCCGACCATGTGGTCGGTAATGTATTCATCCATCTTCGCCTTGGCCGCCGTCACGGGCTTGAGCACGTCGCCGAGTTCGAGGCTGAGCTTGGTTTTCTCGTCGCGAATGCCGTTGTAGGTCTCCTCAAGTTGTGGAAAGTTGAATTGTTTCCTGGTGCTGTCGGGGAATACTACGCTGGCGACTTCAGCCTTGTACGAATCGATTTCCTTTTGCTTGCGCGCCTTGGCCGAGGCGCTCGTGCTGGTTTCAAATTCGTATGTGAGGGCGTTAACGTAGGCACGGCGATCGGTGAAAACGCTTTGCACGGCGAGTAGACGGGCGCTGGCATCGTCTAATTGAGCGCGTACTTCGGCGGCCTTTGCCCTGGTTTCCTGGTCCGCCTTCTCATAGTCCTGTTTGAGAGCGGCGTAGTCGGGATTCTTTTCGACATCTTTTTCCGACGTGGCCGATTTGGAGCGCGCAGTGTCGAGGAAGGCGGGATAGCGATCCTTCCATTGTTCCTGGAAAGCCTTCCAGGGACGCTGGCCCCACGCCTCATCCCACAGAGCCCAGAACAACGTCGCCATCAAAATCACCATCGCGACCAGGTAATACGCGGCATACGATTTGCTCGTGATCGGGTCCTGCTCGGGGTTGGGTTGTTCAGGCACCGCTTCCTCCGGAAATCAGTCGTTGGTCCTTGGTCATTGGTCGTTCGCGATTCATCTCTGGTGCCGGCACCGTGGGCGTTGGCCAACGACGAACGACGAACGACCAACGACGCCTTCTAAATATTGAACCAGGGCGTAATCCACACATACTTGATGTGCCACAACAGCCGCAGCCCCATCTTCATGGGCAGCGCCACCATCGTCAGCAAAAGAAACTGGGTGATGCCGAATTGCAACAGGCTCATCCGTTTGAAATCTTTCGCCTTGAATCGCCGGAACAGCGAATAGACGATAAATCCGCCGAGCAGGTAATAGCCGCCCACCACAATCGCACCGAAAATCCCCTTGCCCAGGTTCGAAGTGATTCCGAAAATGTCGGGCAAGTCGCGGTTCACTTCATAAATCAGCCGGTTGTGATCCCAGGTTTGCCCCGGCCAGAACCACTGCCAACCTGGCCCGCGTATAAACGTTCCGATGAGGATCATGGAAACCCACATGACGATGAAGCCGAATAAAAATGTTCCAATCGAAAACTTGCGCTGCTTCCATGTGTAATACCCGCTGCCCAGCGGGTTCGTGTCAATGTACGGAATCACCATCAGACCGACGATGATTACCGTCGGCATAACCACGCCTGCGATCCAGGGATCGAAATAGACGAGCATCTCCTGCAGTCCGAGGAAATACCACGGAGCCTTCGCCGGATTCATCGTGAGATTAGGATTAGCGGGCTCTTCCAGCGGAGCGTTCAAGGTGATCGACCAGACCATCAGAATGATCGTGACGATGATGGCGGCGAGAAATTCAATGCGCAGCAGAAACGGCCAGACGTGAACTTCCTTCTGCCAGCCCGGCTTGAAAGGCCAAGTTTTGCGGTGATGCGTCTTGGCGAGCGCAGCGTCGCCTTCCAGTTGCGCGATCAACACGTCGTTGGCGTGCGCCTGCTTCCATGCCAGATAAATGTAAAAAATGAGCAGCGGGATCAAGCCCACGATCGGCACATTATCCGGAGCCGAGCAAATTTCCCAAAGTTGTCGCCAGTCCATAATGTTCTCGCGTCAATTACTCAAAATTCTTGTCATTCCGAACTGCGCCGAAGGCCAACTCTTGTCATTCCCAACCGCGCTGAAAGCGGGGTGAGGAACCTGCTTTCGCTCGGCAGCGTCATTCTCCTGCCGCCTTCGGCCCGCGCCTCGGCTTATCCGCCTCAGCCTCCAGCATCACCGGAGCCGGCCCCGAAATCCCGCCATCCTTCCGCACGCGCCAGAAATGCACGATCATCAGGACGGAAGCGACAATCGGAATGCCAATGCAATGCCAAATGTAGGAACGCAACAAAGCATTTGCATCCACGATCGATCCGCCCAGCAGTCCAAATCGCACATCGTTGTAAGGAGTCATTCCCAGCATCGCGCCGAACGGCCCTTCGTGGCCGAGCAGCGGCGTGGCCCGCGCCATGTTGGTGCCCACGGTAACGGCCCAGAATCCGAGCTGATCGTCGGGCAATAAATATCCGGTGAACGACAGCAACAAAGTAAAAACCAGCAACAGCACGCCGATGTTCCAGTTAAACTCGCGCGGCTTTTTATACGATCCGGTGAGAAATACGCGGAACATGTGCAGCCACACCGCAATCACCATCAGGTGAGCGGCCCAGCGGTGCATGTTGCGAAGAATCTTGCCGAAAGGAACATCGTGCTCAAGATAAAGCACGTCGCGAAACGCCTGCACCTTGGTCGGGTGGTAATAAAACATCAGCAGCACGCCGGTATAGGTGAGGATGATGAACAGAAAAAACGTAATCCCGCCCATGCCCCAGGTGTAGCTGTAACGCACCGCGTCGCGATTGATCTTCGCCGGATGCAAGTGCAGGAACACGTTGGAAAGCACGCCCAGAGCCCGGTTGCGCGGCGTGTCGTCGTGCTTGTGGCGGAAGATCGAGGTATAGACCTGCGTTTTGGTCGGATCTTTCAGACCTTCGATCTGCTCTTTCGCCTTGGCGGGGATCTCGACCTTCATCGCCTGAATGTCGTCTTTGACGCGGTCGACCAGGCCCACTTTGCCGTTCTTGCCGTTCGGATTTTTGTCGTCAGCCATAAATAATTCCCAACCTTTGTCATTCCGAACCGGGCGAAGCCCGGAGAGGAATCCGTTGTTGCCTGCACCACAAAAGCGGCCGCGGCTTACACTCCGGTCAAAAACGCCCCTGGATCGTTGAAATGACTCGGTTGACCTTTGGGCCACTGATAGAGACGCGAAGTATCGACGATGATCTGCCCATCGGGCGCGAGTTCGATCTTGGCGCGGTCCATGGGACGCGGAGCCGGTCCTTCAAAGTTAATGCCCTCGCTGTCGTACCCGCTGCCGTGGCAGGGGCACTTGAACTTGTTCTCGCTCGGCTTCCAATCGGGCGTGCAACCTAGGTGCGTGCAGCGCGCGTAGATCACGAAGACTCGATCCGGCGTGCGATCGACCCAGATGCGATATTTCTGCTGAAACTTTGTATCGACTCCTAAGGCGAACTCCGAAGGATAGCCAATCTTGAAAACCGAGTTCGGCTCAAACAGCGTGCGGGGAAGAAAGAACCGGAAAAACGCAAGGAACCAGGCAGTCAGAAACGCAGTCACAGCAACCCACACCAGTCGGCGCCGCCGCCGGTCGATGTCCGTATTCGACGGACCACTCGAAGAAAGCCCGCCGGCCGCTGCCGCCTTCGAGGTTCCCACCGCCGGCGTGCCCACGTACTTCGTGGCATCCACCGCGCCCGTGGCTGCGGGCTTTGCCGCCTCTGGATTCGGGCTGGGCTTCGTGCCCTCCGGCTCCGCCATGACTCTTCCTCCTGTTCTTGACTGCCGGTCTTGGGTCCTAGGTGTTAGGTCTTGGGGTTTGCCTAAGATCTATCACACAAGGCCCGGTTTCTCAGTCGGCAGCCATCAACGCCTGTGCCGCAATCTGTCCGTCCATCCCGTGAACCGGAATACACGACTGAACCGTTTCGGCCAGCGCTTCCAGCACCAACTGCCCCAACGCCGAAATAAACTTTGCAGAATCGTTCAGGCCCGCGCTCATCTCAAACTGCGTAAAGCCCAGCCGCCGCGCTTCTTCGCGCATCTCGTGGTCGATCTCGCCCAGCGTTTCCACATGATCGGAAACAAAAGCCACCGGCACAATGCAGACTTCCCGCGCCTTGTCGGCTGCCAGTTCACGCAGCGTCCGGTGCAGGGAAGGTTGCAGCCATTTGCTCGCTCCGACCTTGCTCTGGTAACAGAGCCGGTGTCGATTCGGCCATCCCCCGCGCTCCATCAAAAGGAGCACCGTTTCCTCAATCTGCCGCTGATAGGGATCGCCCTTCGCAATCACCGACATGGGAACGCTGTGCGCGCTGAAAACGATTTCGGCTCGTGCCGGCATCGGGAATCGCGCCAGCGCCTCTTCAATCTTTTCGATCACCGCATCCAAATACATCGGATGCCGATAGAAGGGGCCAATGTTGTTCACAGGAACATCGCCGTGGAACAGCCGCCGCCACTCATTCAAACTCGACCCGGTCGTAGTTGAAGAATACTGCGGATACAACGGCAGCAGGACGACTTCATCGCATTGCGCAGTCTTCAACTCCACGATGGCTTCGCTGGTAAATGGATGCCAGTAACGCATGGCCACAAAGCAGCGCGCATCCAGGCCGCGGCTGGCCAGCTCAGCTTCGAGCGCCTGCGCTTGCCGCTCGGTAAAGCGCCGAATCGGCGAACCTCCGCCAATGGTCGCGTAATGGTGCTGCACTTTACGCGCCCGCGTGGTCGAAATCAGCTTAGCCAGAGCTTTGCGCCCGATGCGGGCGAAAGGAAAGTCAATAATATCGGGGTCGCAAAAAAGGTTATAAAGGAAAGGCTCTATCGCAGCCAGCGTGTCCGGCCCGCCGAGCTGAAACAGAACTACTCCCACACGCCGTGTTGTGCGCGTCATCCCCCAGATTCCCCAGAACCCGCGAATCTACTCCCATCTCCGGCGAGAGTCAATGGCCGAATCACATTATGCTCGGAAAGTGTGATGAGTTTTCCGAAGGTTTCAGGGCCGGTGAGGGCATAAACGTGCGATGAAATGATTTCTAGTACGCGGCGCGACTATTTTGCTTTGATGGAGAACGGGACGGTCTTGGCAAGGTTCTCGCCAATATAGATCTCGAGACGATATTTGCCGACCGGAAAATTGTTGTCAGGTTTGGACAAGCTGAAGGATCCCGCGGTGGCACCGGCCACATGCAAGGTGGCTTCGTCGATCTTGTAGTTGGGGGGCGCGACCTTGCCCACATCCTCGGCGATCCAGACCCCGCGCAGGAACTGATCGGCCGGCACGCCTTCGGCCTTCCATGCACAAAAAATCTTAGGCACACCGGGCGGGAACTCGCTCGCGGCGTTAACAATTTCGTAGTTATCACTCACTCCCGTGCCGAGCACTGCTTTGGTGATGCGTGGCTGGTCCGCCGCAATTGCCAGCCAAACGAAGAAAAACATTCCCAAGCAACAGCTTGCTGCTCCGAGAACTGCCCTTCTCATACTACCTCCCTGCCGAAAGCCGGAAAACCGCCAAAATTTGTTCTAGGTTCCTGCAGCCGGCTGCACGACCGCTCTTGCCATTTCTTCGATCACCGCATCTGCGAATTCCGATGTGTCCGCCTGCCCGCCAATATCCCGCGTCAGCTTTTCCGGATGCCGGTAAACTTTCTCCAGCGCATTGCGAATCAGCGTGGAGGCTTCGAATTCGCCCAGATGCCGCAGCATCAGCAGGGAAGACCGCAGCAGCGCCGTCGGGTTCGCCAGGTTCTTGCCCGCGATATCGGGCGCTGATCCGTGCACGGCCTCAAAAATCGCACAGTTGTCGCCCAGATTTGCGCTGGGCACAAATCCCAGCCCGCCCACAAACGCCGCGCACAAATCCGAAAGAATGTCGCCGTACAGGTTTTCCATCACCAGCATGTCGTACTGATACGGATTCATAACCAACTGCATGCAAGTGTTGTCCACAATGTGCTCGCCGTAGGTGATCTCAGGATATTCCTTGGCTACGGCGCGGCAGCAGCGCAAAAATAATCCATCCGACAGCTTCATGATGTTCGCCTTGTGCACGGCGTGAATCTTCTTGCGCTGATTCTTGCGGGCATAGGCAAAAGCAAATTTCGCAATGCGCGTCGAGGCCTTCTCCGTAATGATCTTCAAGCTTTCCACCACGCCGGGAACGACCTCGTGCTCCAGTCCGGAATAAAGGCTCTCGGTGTTCTCCCGCACGATGATCAGATCCACATCCGGATAACGCGTGGGAATATGCGGCAAATTCCGAATCGGACGGAAGTTCGCATACAACTCAAATTTCCGCCGAAGCGCAACGTTGATGCTCGAAAACCCTCCGCCAACAGGCGTTGTCACCGGTCCCTTCAGGCCAACATGCGTGCGCTCGATGGATTCGATCATCTCTTTCGGAATGTATTCCCCGTGCTTCTCGAAAGCATCGGATCCCACCTCGAAAGATTCCCACTCAAACTTCACCCCGGTGGCTTCGAGAATGCGCACGGTGGCCCGGGTCACTTCTGGGCCGATGCCATCGCCGGGAATGAGAGTTATTTTGTGACTCATGATTAACTCAGTGGTCAGGGGTCAGCGATCAGTGGCCAGTAAAACGATCGGTATCAAACGCCAGACTGGCGACTGGTCACTGGCCACTTTTCTTAGTCTTAAGATCGACTGCTGCCTCTTTCACCTTCACCAAGTCCTTCAACTCATTCATGAACTCTTTCACATCCTTGAAATCCAGATACACCGAAGCGAACCGCACGTAGGCTACTTTGTCATAGCGGCGCAACCGGTTCATGATGAGTTCGCCGAGTTCGCTGGTCTTGCGCTCGCGTTCCTGCGACTCGATGACGAACGACTCCGCCTCGTTCACAATCTGTTCCAGCTTGCTGATCGGTACCGGCCGCTTCTCGCAGGCCCGCAGCAGCCCGTTCAGAACTTTCTGGCGGTCGAACTTCTCGCGACGCCCGTCTTTCTTCACCACCATGTAGGGGATTTCGTCGATGCGCTCATACGTAGTAAAGCGCTTGCCGCACTTCAGGCACTCGCGCCGCCGGCGGATCGATTCCGCCTCTTTGCTCTCCCGCGAATCAACTACCTTATCGTTAGCAAATCCACAAAAAGGACATTTCATAGTAGCCAAATCCAAACTTTGTCATTCCGACGCCCGAGCGAAGCGAGGAAGGAGGAACCTGCTGTTCTTTGCAGTGACACAAAATTGTAACAGGGGATCAAGGGTGGACAATAAGCCTGGCACCTAACTGATCGACAGGCCTTCCCAATGACCGAAGGAATCCACTCCGGCTAGTTCTGCGGGGATCCAAGGGATTAAGCGTGCACCTCGAACCGGTTCAACAGCGACTCCAGAACTCTCTCTTTATTTCTGCAGGGTAACCTTGAAGTCGCGATGATCGGTGTGCCAGATTTCATGAAGCAGCGCGCGATGGCGTTCCTCAAGTATCTCGAACAACAACTCTTTTTCCTCATCGCTGAGCGCCATTGAAACCGCATTCTCTGTCATAAGCACCTCCCGATATATATCTACAAATATTTTACTGGCGAGAGGCCTCAACATGCAGGCTACGGCCGGGTTATGAAGCGCATCCGCCGAAGCCCGAAGCCGGAAAGCCGAAGCCCGAAGCCCAAGTCAACCCACCTCCGCCTCTTCCGCCCGATGGCTCTCCTCCGACAGCTTCCGCAAAGACAAGCGCTCATGATGCGCCAGCGCCAGCCCGGCCGGCATCACCGCCACAAAGCAAACCAGCCACAACAAGATCGCGCAACTTGCCGCCATTTCTGCTGGCACGTCAAAGATTTTGGTGAGCGCAGCCACGGTTGCCACCTGTGAACCACCACCTACACCGGGCAATTGAAGCATGGATCCAAAAATGCTCGCACCCATCAGGAGCAGCACTTGGGGTCTGGCGATGTCCAGCGCATCTGTTCCATAAGCATGGGCAGTTTCCTGGTACGCCACAGCGATTACGAACCACATCGCCACTGAGACGACTACGGCTAAGGTCAGGGATACTGGGCCGTGAACGAAGCGCAAGCCCGCGCCGAACTCCCGAATTTTCTCGGCGATGCGGTGGCCCAGATTGGCGGCCAGATGGGCAAATCGCTTTTCAAACCATCCTGCGATCGCATCGCCGCTGCGGCTCACTACAACCGCCGCTCCGGCGAGAGCAGTTACCAAACCGATGAGGAGGAAACCACCAATGCGAAACTGGTGATAGTACTCCGGGTGTGGAATCGATTGCATGGCGGCTGGAAGAAAGAAAATCGCCGACACCATCAGAACCGTGAACGCCCCGATATCAAATATTCTTTCAATCGCCCACACTCCCATCTGTGAGGAAAATGGCAGGTTTTCACGCTTCGCGATGAGATAGGGGCGAATGAGTTCTCCTGGTCGACCGAGCAACGCCAGACCGGTAAATCCGATCAGCGTGGGGGCTATCAATCCGGCGGATGAAGCCTTTGGCCTTACCGGCAGGAGAAAGATCTTCCACCGGATCGCCCTCAAGACGTACCCGAAATAGATCCATGCTACCGCGTGGAGCACATGTATCCATCGAATCCGCCGGCTCAGGTCGCGGAACTTACCCCAGTCGAAAGCTTGCCATTCGCGAACTTGCAGGTAAACCAGAACGGCCAGGATGCAGAACACCACCGCGCTGGCCACGATGCGCTTTTTATCCATGAAGGGGAGAAGCCTCGCGCCGCGACCCGCGCAACGCGAAGCGGAAACGGCACTCCCAAGGTAAATGACTGTGCCCGGAGGGTCAAACCTGTTTCAGGAGATCGCTACTCGCTGGTCTGCGTGGGACTTGCCTTAGCCTGGGTTTGCGGATTGGACTTGTGCGCCTTTGTCGCCGAAGCGGAAGTTGCGCTCGACTTGCTTCCTGAACTCTTCGCAGCCACAGGCTGTGACGCCGTCTTCGCCGCAAGTTTCTTCTTGTTGAAGTCGCGCACGATGCGCGCCACGTAAGCCTTCGTTTCGTAATACGGAGGCACGCCGCCATACTGCTCCACTCGCTGCGGACCGGCATTGTAGGCGGCCAGCGCCTTGATCAAATCGAAATCGTAGCGCTCCAGCAGTTCGCGGAGATAACGCGTGCCCCCCTCCACATTAGCCCGCGGATCAAAAGCATTCTGCACGCCCAGCTCCGACGCAGTCTGCGGCATCAACTGCATCAGTCCCTGCGCGCCCTTCGGCGACACCGCCCGCACATTGAAGCCGCTCTCGGCGCGGATCACGCTGTTCACCAGATCCGGATCCAGCCGGTAAGTTCCACTGGCCGCGTTTACCACTTCATTCAGATCAACCGGATGCGAGGCATTCCCCGTCTGCAATTCGGCGTGTGAAGCGGGCTCGTTTTTTTCCGCCGGCGCTGTCTCATCCGGCACTGTTTCAAAGTGGTCGATCTCCGCCGTCGGCACATCGACAAAACTAGAGTTGTCTCCATCCACATAAAGCCGCGTGATCGTCCCAATCACTTCCCGCCGCTGGTGTCGTATGGAGAATCCATTGCGCAGCACCGCCGAATCGGCCGCCACGCAAGGAAGTACCGCCAGCGCCAGCAAAGTAATCGCCGCCGCCCATCCTCCGATTTGGATCGCCCTCTTCACGTCAGAATATTCTAGCCCACCACCCCGGCCACAGCCGCCGCCACGCCGCCCTGGTCATTGCCCAGGGTCACACTCCAGCCGCGCCCGCGCAACTCCTCGCAGGCATTCCCCATGATAACCGGATGCCCGGCAAACTCAAGCATTTCCACATCGTTGTGGTTGTCACCGATGGCCATGACCTGCTCACGCCCAAAGCCCCGGTGCGCGGCCCAGCGTTCCAGCGCATGGCCTTTGGAGCAGCCCGCATTCAGCACGTCGATCATCGACAGGTCCCGGTTGGGATATTCGGTGCGTAGAACGGTGATGCGGTTGCCCATCCCGCAGCCTTCGAGCGTCCGCAAAGCTTCGCTCATGCGCGCCATCGAGCCGCAAAACATCGACTGCACCGGATCGGCCGTTAGCGCCTTCTCGATCGGCACCACGAACTCGATGTACGCCATGTTCTTCTCCAGCCAGCGCCGGATGCTGGCGTTCAAATCGTCCAGATGTTCCAGCACGATCGCGCCCTTGGTTTCCTTGTCAAAAGTAAGAACGGTATTGCCGCGGAACTCTTGCATAGCTCCCACCAACTCGCGGCACACAGAGCGCGGCATCAGGTCGCGATGGAAAGTCTCTCCCGAGAGCGACCGCGTCACGGCGCCATTCGAACTGATCAGCCACAGATCAAAGCCAAGTTGCTGGGCAATAGGCAATGCAAACGTATGACGCCGTCCCGTAACCAACACGATCTCAATTCCCGCATGATGCGCCCGCCGCAGCGCAGCTAAATCGTCCTCAGAAATCTGGAACTGTGGGTTGAGCAGCGTGCCGTCGATATCGGTGGCAATCAGGCGAATAGAATCGGGCTTCGGGAAGACTGGGTTTCGGGCTTCAGCTATCGGGCTTCGGCCATCCTCATTAGCGTTCGACACTCCTTCATTGTGACACACGTAACAAGGCATCCAGCTTCGGCTCTCTCGGCGTCCTGTCTCCAGGCGAGGATGGATTTCCACAGGGCCCTGGTGACGGATGTCACAGCCGAATTTGTCTCTGATGAGTAATGTCAACTACTTCGCTGCAAGGCCGAAGCCCGAAAGCCGGAGACAGTCATGAGCGGAACCTACAAAGACCTCGAGGTATGGCAGTTGTCTATGGCGCTGGTAGTCGAGGTATACCGCGCCACAGAAGCATTTCCCAGAAAAGAAATTTTTGGACTAACCAGCCAGATACGCCGGGCCGCTGTGTCCGTCGCCAGCAATGTCGCCGAAGGCAAAGGCTGTTTCTCCGACCGCGAACTGTGCCAGTTCCTAGGCGTGGCCCGCGGCTCAGTGTTCGAAGTCGAAACCCAGCTCGCGATTGCCCTGAGGCTGGGATTCCTACCCGAGACACAGGCATTACAACTGGCGAAGCGATGTGCCGAGGTAGGCCGCCTGCTAAACGGTCTCATCAAAGTGGTAAGAAAGCCAGCCGCCTAAGGTTTGGCCGAAGCCCGAAAGCCGAAGCCCGAAGCCCATGTTATATTCCCCTTTCCATGGGATCACTCTTCTTTTTCCTACACGGCTGGGGATTCGTACTGCAGGCCATAGCCATTGTCCACTTCATCCGCCGCCGCCCAGACACCTACTGGATCTTCATCATCCTGTTTCTGGGATGGATCGGCGCACTGATCTACATTGTCGCCGAAGTCATTCCCGACGCCGGCCTGCTAAGCACGTCCTTCCAAGCTTTCCCGCGCCACCGGCGCATTCGCGAACTGGAGCGCGCCATCCTGGATAATCCCTCAGCCGGCAACTACGAAGAACTGGGCCTGCTCTATCTCGACGACGGCGACTTCGCCCGCGCCCGCGCCTGCTACGACAAGGCCATCTCGTCGCGCACCGACTCCGCCGATCCCTTCTACCGCCGCGGCGTAGCCGAAATCGGGCTAGGAGACTTCGCCGCCGCCGTCCCAGATCTCGAACGCGCCGTAGCCGCCGATCCCAACTACGACTTCCAGCGCGCCAAAGGCCTACTGGCCCACGCCTACGCGCAAACCCGACAACCCGAAAAAGCCGAGGCTCTCTTTCAGCAAGCCACGAAAACTTCCACCAGCTCCGAAACCTACTACAACTACGCAACCTTCCTGCAAGCGCAAGGCCGCACCGAAGAAGCGCGCCAGTGGGCCCAGAAAATCCTCGACAAACGGCCCACCATGCCAGCCTATCAGCGCCGCCGCGAACGTCCCTGGTTCCGCAAAGCCTACGCTCTGCTGGCCCGGCTGAGCTTGCAGAACAAGTAGGGGAGCAGAACAAATGGGGTGCTCCCGAGCCTACCTAAAATATGAAGTCGGCGTGATTCCCAAGGCCTTCCTGAACATGGAAGTGAAAGCGCTCGGCGTGCTGTAACCAGACTCCAGAGCCGCATGCGTGACTTTTGCGCCCTCGGCCAAAAGCCTCATCCCCTGCATCAGCCGAACTTGCTGCCGCCATTTCCCAAACGTCATTCCTATCTCCTGTTGAAACAGTCTTTCGACAGACCGCTTTCCCGCCCCAGTCCCCTTGCACAACTGAGCGAGAGTTCGCGAATCGCGAGGATCGCTCATTAGTATTTCTGCGATCCGAATCAGTCTGGGATCGGACAAATGCGGAAGTTGCAATGGGATCGTCGGCGCCGCTTCCAGGTGATGAAGGATCACGGCCACCAGGTGCGCTTGCCACTTCACGGTTTTCTTCAACGCACGCACAGCACAAGCGTAAAGAATCAGTTCCTTAAGCAGAGCCGAGACATTGATCACGCAACAATCTCGTGGCAGCCCTTTTGCAAGCCTCGGCTTCAGATATAGCGTCCGCATCGCCACCAAACCTGACATCGCGATCGTGTGCGCAATCCTGGCCGGAATCCACACGGCACGATGGGGAGGAACAACCCAAGTGCCATCCCGGGTGCGGACCGTCATCACCCCGCGCGAGGCATACACAAGCTGATCTCGATCATGGAAGTGCGAGGGTATGACGTGGCCGGCCGGATAGTCGTGGGTGAGCGTTGTGATTGCCGACCTATGATCGCCCGACCGATCAAAAATTCCATTTTGGCGCTTTTGCGACATCCATTGTCACCTTATCGAAAGCGCGCACAACTGGCAATCGGTAAGCTAAGATCAATTTTCACCGTTTCGTGGGGAACATGAACCGCTTCCATCAATGGCTCTGCCGTTCCGACCGCTGGTGCAGCACCGTCGCCCAGAGACTTCCGTGGGCAATCGCTGATACCGACCTGGGACCGAATGTTTTGGAAATTGGCGCTGGCCCCGGCTTAACAACGGACCTTCTGCGAACCTCAGTGCCTCGGCTAACCGCACTGGAAATTGATCCGATACTGACCGGTTCACTGAGATCGCGCCTGGAGGGAAGCAACGTCCAGGTTATCGAAGGGGATGCGGCGGGGATGCCTTTTGCAGAGTCGGAGTTCTCGGGCGCAGTTTCGTTCACCATGCTGCACCACGTTCCTTCTCAAGAACTGCAAAACAAGGTCTTCGCGGAAGTGCTCCGCGTTTTGCGGCCCGGCGGTTTTTTCGTGGGTAGCGACAGTCTTCAGAACTGGTTTATGCGGATCATTCATATCGGCGACACGCTGGTTCCCGTAAATCCCGATACTTTCGCCGCGCGGTTGGAGATTGCGGGTTTTGAAGTGCTAGAGGTGCAGAAGAACTCGCAAGCTTTCCGCTTCCGCGCTCGACGGCCAACTGCGTCGCCGCTCAAAACACGAATCGGATGAGCCAAACCAGTTGTCATGATTCGATCTGTGGAGGAGTTATATGAACACATTAATCGTGATCCTCAAGCGTAGCGCTTCGAAATCCATCTTTCTAGCCGTTCTGTTCGGCCTGGCGTTCGCGACAAACGGCTTCGCTGCCCCGAATCCCGATTCGTGCGCTGCGAATTCGGCAAATCGGCAGCTTGACTACTGGCTCGGCAATTGGAAGATCGGCGCCGAAGGTTCGTCGGGGAATGCTCACAGCACGGTCACTTTATCGCTCGACAAATGCCTCGTCGTCGAGAACTGGGACGGCGGAAGGGGCCACTCTGGTCAGAACGTGTTCGGCTACAGTGCCGACGACAAGAACTGGTATGGGATGTTCGCCGATAACGAGGGCCGAGTCCATGTGTTCACCCGTGGCAAGGTCGCATCCGGCACGGCGGAATTTGAAGGCACCAGCCACGGACCCAACGGAGAGAGCGTATTGAACCGAGTCAAAGTGACACGGCTGAATCCGAACCAGGTCGAGCAGACTTGGGAAAAATCCACCGACAACGGCGCCCATTGGAATGTTGTGTTCCGCGGGGAATATTCGCGGGCGAATCCTTAAATGACCATATCGAGAGGTCTGCCATGAAGATCACAACCTTGCTGTTCATCCTCGTTGTCTTATTGCCGGGAGTGCGCGGTCTCGATGCACAAACTGCTCCAGACCGCGCTCTGCTGATCCTAGCCAAAGAGGACAACACTCTCCTTATCGTCAACCCTGTGAGCCTGAAAGTGACCGCCAAATTGCCCGTCGGCCCCGATCCGCACGAGGTGATAGCCTCAGCCGACGGAACCACTGCATACATCTCTAACTATGGCGGCGGCCTATACAACACGCTAGCTGTGGTTGATCTGGCTGCGAAAAAAGTTTTGCCGGCCATCGATCTCGGCCCTCTGCGCGGCCCCCACGGGCTGGCGTTCGCAGGCGGCAGAGTATGGTTCACGGCTGAGGTTGCCAAGGCGATCGGCAGCTAAGATCCCGCAACCAAGAGGGTCGATTGGATCATGGGTGGCGGGCAAAATGGCACCCACATAATCTACGTTTCCCCCGAGCCAAACCAGATTGTCACCACCAACGTCAGTTCCGCCAGCGTCAGCATCTTTGAAAAGATCGGCAGTGCTGCGACCGGGCCTTCGAGTGGAGACTGGAACGAAACTGTCGTTCCCGTCGGTCGCGGGTCGGAGGGATTTGACGTATCCCCCGATGGCAAGGAGATCTGGGTCGCCAACGCTGACGACGGAACGGTTTCTATCATTGATGTGGCGGCAAGAATGTCATCGACACTCTGGCCGCCAACGTCAAGGGAGCCAACCGGCTGAAGTTTACCCCGGATGGCAAGCTGGTGTTTATTTCGAGCACTAGCAAGCCTGATGTCGCCGTTCTGGACAGAGTCACCCGAAAAGAGGTGAAGCGTATAAAAGTGGGAGATGGCGGTGAGGGAATTCTTATGCAACCCGACGGGTCGCGCGCCTACGTGGCCTGCTCGCCTGAGGGGTACGTCGCCGTAATCGATTTGCATTCGCTCGAAGTTGTAGGCCGCATCGAGGCCGGGCAGGGACCTGACGGCCTCGCATGGGTTGGCCGCTAAAAACCGAGGGCACGCTCCCCGCTGCCGACCTCATCGTGGGGGTAGAACCTGGGAACGGTACCGACCGGGGGCATCCCTGACAAAACAGGATCAGCCACCCGTCTCGAAACTTGTTCCTCCTGTCTGCTCTTGTTTGGTCTGAGTCTCAGCGCGGCAAAAAATTTCTAGCCGGACGCAAGAAACTCGCGTGCTAAACTGACCTCAAATCCCACACCGAGGACGACTGCAGGCGATGAAATTTGGAGTCATCATCTTTCCCGGTTCGAACTGTGATCACGATGCGTTCTGGACCATTCAACAAATCGCCCGTCAGCCGGTGACTTTTCTTTGGCACGAATCGCATGATCTGGAGAATTGCGATGCCATCATCGTCCCCGGGGGATTTGCTTTTGGCGATTATCTGCGCACCGGCGCGATTGCCAAGTTCTCTCCGGTGATGGAGTCGGTGCGGCGCTTTGCCGATAGCGGAGGGCTGGTACTCGGAATCTGCAACGGTTTTCAGATCCTGTGCGAGTCAGGGCTTTTGCCGGGAGCGCTGATGCGCAACACCGGGTTGAAATACGTTTGCAAGCCGGTGCAGGTGCGGGTCGAAAATGCTGCTACTCCTTTTACCAACGCCTGCTCGCAAGGAGAAGTGTTGACCATCCCCATCGGCCACATGGAAGGGAACTACTTCTGCGACCAGGCAACTTTGCATAAGCTGCAACGCGACAACCGGATAATATTTCGCTATGCCACAGCGGCCGGCGAGATTTCGCCGTCTGCCAATCCCAACGGCTCTCTGGACAACATCGCTGGAATCTGCAGCGCGGGCGGCAACGTAGTTGGCATGATGCCTCATCCCGAACGGTCTTCCGAACCCGTACTTGGCGGCACCGACGGGATGAGAGTTTTCCACTCTATGGTTGGTGCCATGGCCAGCCGGTAAAACCAGTACCTAGTACCGAGTACCCAGTACCGAGCAACTGCGCATTTCTTTTTTGGAGCGAACCTGGCTTGTTGTCTCCGGTTTATTCTCGGTACTACGTACTCGGTATTTGTTTTCCACTGCATGCGGATAAATAGTGTTTGATAATCAGCTGCCCTGGTGTTAGTGTCGGGGCGAGAGTTGCTTCCCCATTCGCCACTGGAACTTAAACGCGCAAGCAGATTGCGGGAGGAGTGTGCGCAATGACGGCGAAACAGATTCTCGATGCTTTTTCTGAAACGTTAATGCAGGATGAGCGGATTCTCAGCCCGCGAGAGCGCGAGTTGCTGATGAGTCTCCTGCAGAACTCCAGAACAGTCTCCAGCAACAATCCAGAAACTCAATCCGCGGTAAACGCAGCCATAGCTCGTTCGGTGGGTGAAACGGTGGCGCAACGCGCCTTTGCGTTGTTGGGCGGCAGCATTGTGGAGCAGATTCTGGCTGGCTCGGGAATCCCTGCCGGGACAGAAGAGGGCATGCTCGCCACCACGATTCCACTCAATGCTGTCCCAGCCCCGGCTCCGCAGCCGCCGGGCGCACCACAGCCGCCGGGCGTGAAGCGTCCGCCGATGAAGGATTCGCCCGCACCGCAGCCTCCCGGCGCACCACAGCCGCCGGGCGTCCATCGGCCGCCCATGAAAGATTCGCCTGCACCGCAGCCCCCGGGAGCACCGCAACCGCCGGGGGTCCGTGCGCCGCGTAATCTCGAGCCCTTGAGCGTGCCGGTGCAGCAAGGGGAGCATCAAAGCCAGCTTGACTCGCACAGCGGCGTCGGCGTTTTGGATGCGCCTGCGACCGAGCGGGCACAATGTGTCGTCCTCGATGAGTTCCTGGCGCCTCAAGAACTTGACGAACTGGTTAACTACGCGTTGCAGCAGGAGGCAGAGTTTCAGAGCAGCGCGTTAGTCTCGCCCAGCGGAGGTCCGGGAGTGGTCGATTATAACCATCGCCGGTCGCGGGTGCTCATGGAGTTGGGGAAGCACGAGCAAGTCATCCTGGAGCGAATTCGGGGCGTGCTGCCGCGGGTGCTGGAACAGCTTGGAATGGAAGAGTTCCCGATTCCACACGTGGAGGCTCAGATCACGGCCAGCAATGACGGCGACTTTTTCGGCGCGCACTGTGATGATTCGCAGGAAACCATTGCGTCTCGCCGTGTCACGTTCGTTTATTTTTTCCATCGCGAGCCGCGCCAGTTTGAAGGCGGGGAGTTGCGCCTCCACGATTCGCGGAGGGGCGAACATGTTGGCACAGGAAGTTACCAGACGGGCAGTTACCAAACAATCGTGCCGCAAGCGAACCAAATCGTCTTCTTCCCGTGCTCTGTTTTGCACGAGATCACGGCAGTGGAATGCCCGTCACAGGTTTTCGCTGACAGCCGCTTCACGCTAAACGGATGGCTACACAACTAAGAAACACGGAATGGCTGGAGTGGATTGCAGGCCTGATGGGGGTGGGATCGCGGCAAACGCAAACCGCGACGCTGCCCCCCGGCCAATTCCACTGCCTGCTCGATGAGTTGCCGCTGCATTTGATTCCGCAGCGCCAGCTGCAGTCGCAATGCTGGTGGTTGAATTTTCCTCCTCAACAGTTGTTTCTCAATCCGCAATGTTCGGTGCTGCCGGCTGGGTGCGTGCCGGAAGAACTGGAATCGCATCGGGATTTGCTGGAGAATTTCAACTTGCAGGGAACAGTTGCCTGGGTGCGTGACCCGGCCACCGGATCTCTGAGTCCGTTTTGGCTCGGTCCCCGGATCGAAGCGGTGGTTTCGAGTCTTCATGCGTCGGAGCCCGTGCCTGACTCGATTCCGGCGGACGTCCGCTTCTTGCTGGCGGGCGCCGGAATTGTGACGCCGGCCGATTACACCGAGCGCCGTCTTGCGCAGTGGGATGAGATCGCAGGACGAGGCGCCGAGCAGTTTCGACAAGCAGCATACGCGCCCCTTCGCCACTTGATTCACCCGTTCAATCTTGCGGCCTTGCGGCGTTACTACCGGCACGCCATACGCTGCGGGGCCATTCGACTGGGCGATGAGCAGACTTCACGGCGATACGTAGCCCACAATGAGAGTGTGGCCCGCTTCTTCCATTACCAGATTGCGAACGTAGTCGGAGTCATCGCGGGAGAGGCGATCAAACCATCCTATGTTTATTTCGGATCCTACTTGAGTGGAGCGGAGCTGAAGAGGCACACCGACCGGCAACAGTGCGAGTTCAGCGTTACGTTGTGTGTGGATTTTTCTCCCGAACCGGATCTGGCAACCTCATGGCCCATACGCCTGGATACTGCGGAAGGCACGGTGAAGGTTTATCAGGCGCTGGGCGACGGCTTGGTCTACCTCGGACCTAAGGTGCCTCATTACCGCCATGAACTGGCGGAGGGGTATACGTCGACGTCTATCTTTTTCCATTACGTGCCGGCGGATTTCTCTGCGTCACTGGATTAGCGCTGGCGCCGCTGCTTAATGCAGGCCCGAGATCAAATAGAGCGTGGAGGAGACCTGATAGTAGCTGTAGGCGAAGCGCGAACCGTCGCGGCTCATAACCACTGGAGCTACGAAAACCACACCGACAGCCGTGGCGGGATGCAATTCCTGGATGAGAGTTTTTTCGCCAGTAGCTAAATTGACCTTGTATACTTTCGCGGAAATCTGCTCCCGAATATAGCCATAGACCGAAGAGTTGTCGTCTGACCACTGGATTGGATTAAAACTCGATTGGAGATCGGGGATGGTGTGGGGCGCGCCCCCAGCGGTGGGATAGACCGCGACTCCCGCGGAGTCGTTGCTTCGAACAATATATTGACCGTCCGGTGAGATTAACCCGGTGGTAATTCCCTCCGGCGTGATCGGGATTGGTTTTCCCCCTTCGAAATCCACCAGATAGGTGCGCGCGCCATGGCCGGGTTCGTTGGCGTTGAGGGTGATGCGTTTCCCGTCTCTCAGGAAACGAACGTTGCCGTTGGCGATGTGCTCTAGCCCCGGTATGGCAATCGTACGAGGTTGACCGGGACCGACAGGAACCAGTGTCACCCGATCTGGGTTGCCCGTGAGAACGGAAATTGCCCATTTGCCGTCAGGAGATAGGCCGCCCCCGCTGCCTTCTCCCAATTGCACCGGCGGGGTGCCGTCGAGGTTGCGAATGCCAAGTGCATAGTGGGTCCCAGCTGCTTCACTGGCATCTTCGAAGAGGACTGACTCGCCATCGCGTGAAATATCCTTGGCAATGGTCCAGTCGCGCCAGGAAATATCCACGGCCTTGCCGTCGCGTGGGGCCGTGGCCATGGCAAGCCGCTCGGCATCGACGCTTACCAATGCTCGCCCATCCGGCGCAACGTCCTCTAAGGTCATGCCTAACGGCAAGGCGAGGACCTTCCGAAGCCTGCCAGAAAGATTTACCGCCATCAGTTCGCGGTTCAGACCCTTTTCGGCGGCGGTAAACCAGATTTCTTTTCCATCGGGGCCCCATGCCAGGCCGTCTTCAGATTCCCACTCAGACGTAAGCGGACTTAGGTGGCCGGAATGATCTATGAGCGAAACGTGGCCGCGGTCATCCCACGGTATAGGGTGATCGATGAAGGCGATCCTATCGCCTTGTGGAGAAAAGCGAAGGTGGCTGATCCAGCCGTTGGTTTGGTATAGAGTGTGACCAATCGGATACTCGAGTCGATCACGGCCTGCCATACGGTGGACTACAGCCAGTTCGCCGTTTGCGTCCCAGTCAGCCCACTCAACGTTCTCGAGGACCTCCCGGGGAGAACCTCCGGCAAGCGGCGTGCGGGCGAGCATGCCCCCCTCGATTTCCAAATGCGCCCGGTGAGCGCCGTGGAGCGCCACCGCGAGTTCGCCGGTGCGCGAGATGGCCAGCAACTTTGCGTC
Source organism: uncultured Acidobacteriaceae bacterium (assembly GCA_963832755.1). Taxonomy (GTDB): domain Bacteria; phylum Acidobacteriota; class Terriglobia; order Terriglobales; family Acidobacteriaceae; genus Sulfotelmatobacter. The sequence goes on from CAWHVM010000002.1 coordinate 1,908,183, forward strand.
CGCGACATTGATCGGCTGAGCTAGAAGGGAGTCTCCGACGGTTGCGAAAAGCTGCAGCGGGTTGCCGTTCCAGGCTGCACCGTACACAATCGAACGAAAGTCGGGCCCGAAGCGCGCAGAGAACACTGTGCCCTGTTCATAGGTGAGACGCCGATAAGATTGAGGTGGGGGATTCGGTTGCAACTGCTTGCTTAGGAGCAGCAAGGTCGCAAACAGCAGCGCTCCCGAGATAACCCAAGGCACGATTCTGGCCTTAGGCCGTGGAGCTTTGAGCCGGACTGTACCAGTGGCGTTGGCTAAAGTCTCCAGGGCGAAGGCCAGATCGCGCGCTGATTGGAAGCGATTCTCCGGTTCCTTCTCCAGGCAATGGCGCACGATTTGCTGAAATGATGCCGGGACGCTAGCCTGCTCCAGATTGACTTCGGGAGGATTCTCCCGGAGCACGGCGGTAATTGTGTCTACTTCGGTCTCGCCGCGGAAGGCCCGGCGCCCGGTTAGCATTTCGTACAGAATGGCGCCCACGCTGAAGATGTCGCTGCGATGATCCACAGCCTTGGCGCGAAGTTGCTCGGGCGACATATAGGCGACAGTGCCGACCACGGCGCCGCTCTTGGTCACGGTGGTCAACTCTTCGATGGAGCGCCCGGAGTCTTCGGCCGCGGACTGCAGCCTGGCTACGCCGAAGTCGAGAATCTTGACCCGGCCATCGCTGGTCACAAATAAATTCTCGGGCTTCAGGTCGCGATGAACGATGCGGCGATCGTGTGCTGCGATCAGGCCCTGTACGATCTGCAGGGCGTAGTCGGCGGCCAGACGAACCGGGAGTGGTCCCTCTGCCAGCAATTTGCGGAGGGTTTTGCCCTGCAGCAATTCGCAAACGATGTAGGGAGACCCATCGTCGAAGCCAACGTCGTAAATGGCGACGATGTTGGGATGGTTCAGCGCCGCCGCGGCGCGGGCTTCCAATTCGAAGCGTCGAAGATGATCGGGGTTTTCGCTGGAAGCCGGTCGGATCAGCTTTAGAGCGACATCGCGCCCCAGTCTTTCATCGCGGGCCCGGAAAACCTCGCCCATGGCTCCCGCGCCGATTTTTTCGATGACTCGGTAGTGACCTATAACCCGGCCCGTCATGCAAAAACGCCCCGCTGGCATGTTAGGGGGGCGCGTCCATTACAGTCAATCACTTAAAAAGGCCACGGTACCTGCCTGATCAGGGAGGGGTTGTCTCAGGCAGTTCAGACGGCGCCATGGGATTGCAGCGAACGGGCGGTCGCGTCGTGCTATAATCCATTTTCGCCTGCATCTTTCGAGGAAGTCAGTGATCTTTCTACGGGCGAATCCCGCGATTATAAGAAATTATCGAATAGAGGTCTAGCCATGTCTGGCCATTCAAAATGGGCCACAATCAAGCACAAGAAGGGCGCGCTGGACGCCAAGCGCGGCAAGATTTTTACCCGTCTTATTAAGGAAATCAGCATTGCCGCGAAGAACGGCGGCGGCGATCCTGATTCCAACCCGCGGCTGCGTGGCGCGATTCTCGCCGCTAAGTCGGAGAATATGCCAGCCGATAACATCAAGCGGGCCATCCAGCGGGGCACGGGTGAACTGCCCGGGGCAACCTACGAGGAGTTTTCTCTCGAGGGTTACGGTCCGGGCGGCGTGGCGATTCTGCTCGACATCAATACCGACAACCGCAACCGTACCGTCAGCGAAATCCGCCACTGCTTCGGCAAGAACGGCGGCAACATGGCTGAGGCGGGTGCCGTCTCCTGGATGTTCCACAAGAAGGGCGACATCATTATTCCCAAGGGCGCGGCGAAAGAGGACGACCTAATGAACATTGTTCTCGAAGCCGGTGGCGAAGACCTGAACGATGATGGCGAGAATTGGGAAATACTCACCGAGCCCCACGCTTTCGAAACCGTGCTCGAAGCCGTGAAGAAAGCTGGAATCGAGCCCGCATCGTCGAGCGTGGCTATGATTCCTCAGAACTACATCAAGCTGGAAGGTCAGGCGGCTAGCACAATGATCCGACTCATGGAGGCGCTCGAAGACCAGGACGACGTGCAGAACGTGCACTCCAACTTCGACATTGACCAGAAGTTGCTGGAAGAAGTGGCCGGCTAACTACGCTGGAAGATTCGCTTAGAGCCGCCCCTGCGGGCGGCTTTTCTTGTTGAGCTGATTCGAGGGGAAAAAGTTTTCAACACAACCGTGGAAAATTCTGTGGAAAAAGGCGAATGTATCTTTGTAAGTGATTCTGTGAGCGATGCTTCAGCACTTTGCACCGGAGCGAGTGCTGGCACTTTTGTGCTGCAACCTCCGGCGGGCGGCGCTCGCCGTTTGTTGAATATTCCTGCGAGCCCAGCTTGAAACTCCGACTCGACAAGCTGCTGGTGGACCGCGGACTGGCTGCGTCACGCCAACGCGCCCAGGCACTAATTCTCGCGGGGAAAGTATTGGTCAACAGTCAGAAGCAAGAAAAAGCTGGGGCGCAAGTTGAAGAGGAAGCGGCGGTCCGCCTGCTCGGCGAGGATTTGAAATATGTGAGCCGCGGCGGGCTCAAACTGGAGCGCGCGCTTGAACACTGGCACATTAATGTCGAGGGGAAAGTTTGTCTCGATGTCGGAGCTTCGACCGGCGGGTTCACCGACTGCCTGCTGCAGCATGGCGCCGCCCTCGTGATCGCGGTCGATACCGGTTACGGACAAATGGATTTCAAACTCCGCCAGGATCCCCGGCTTCGACTTCTGGAGAAAACGAACGCCCGATACGTGACAGCCGAGGTGATTGGTGAGAAGCTAGACCTCATCGTGATCGACGTGGCTTTCATTTCCGCGACGCTGGTGCTGCCTGCTGTAATCGATGCTGCCTTCCCGCAGTCTCTCGAAGCGCGCCGAGGCCGGCAGGTAATCGTCCTGGTGAAACCTCAGTTCGAAGCCGGACGGGAATTTGTGGGCAAGGGAGGCGTTGTGCGCGACGATGCTGCTCAAATCGCGTCGGTTGAGAAAGTAAAGAAGACTTTGCTGAACCTCGGCTGCATGAGCACCGACGTTATCGAGTCACCGATTCTCGGGGCGGAAGGGAACCGCGAATTCCTTCTCCGGGCCATTTTCTAGGCCTCGCTCTTCCCCTGCCCGCGTTTAGCGAGGTCGAGGGTTTTCCTCTGTGGTTGAGGTTTTCGGCTGCGGTTTCTGTACAATCTGTCTGTCATCGTCCAACATGCAGAGTTCCCCCTCATCTTCTCCGTCGAAAGTCGCTGCCGTTATCTCGCGCCCCGCTCGGCCGGAGGTTTCGCAGATTTTTCCCGAGCTGCTGGCATGGCTCCATGCGCACGGCTATCAGGTCATCGTCGACCCAGAGACTGCGAAGTATTCCAACGGCCACGAGGAGGTGCCGCGCTCACAAATGTCGGCGCGGCCTTTGGATCTGGTGGTTGTGTTGGGTGGAGACGGGACTCTGCTCTCCGCGGTTCGAGATACGGCTGCAACCAATGCTCCGCTGCTCGGGGTGAACCTCGGCTCGCTCGGATTCCTCACCGACGTTCCGCTCCCGTCTCTGTTTGCCATGCTCGACCAGATCGCGCAGGGCCGGGCCGCCGTGGAGCAGCGTTCTCTCATGCAGTGCGATTTGCTGCGCGGCTTAGAGATACTGGGGCGCTACAACGCTTTCAATGACGTGGTGGTGAACAAGACAGCCCTGGCACGTCTCAACAACTACGACCTCTTCGTGGACAAGGCATACGTCTCCAGTTACCGCGCCGATGGAATGATCGTGGCTACGCCCACGGGTTCCACTGCCTACTCGCTTTCGGCGGGTGGTCCCGTAGTCATGCCATCGGTCAAGGCTTTTGTGATCACTCCGGTGGCGCCGCACTCACTCACGCACCGCCCCCTGGTTGTGCCCGATTCAGCCGTGATCGAAATTCGGCTGCGCAGCGATGAGGAAGTTGCCTATCTCAGCCTTGACGGCCAGCCGGGACTCGATCTGAAGGATGGAGACCGGATCCTGTGCCGCCGCTCGGAGCACAAAGTCAGCCTCTTCCGTACCGAGGCCGATTTTTTCCATGTGCTGCGGACGAAGCTGAAATGGGGAGAGAGGTAGGGTAGTGTTGATTTTGCGATTGCTGCTGGTTGATTGAAACCCTACGCGCGTGGATTGTTTTCCATCGGAAAACGGCAACCCGCAATCAATCGGCAATTTTCAACTCTGCGGCAAACAGCTCCCGAACTTTCTCCCTGCCCCGAATGAGCTTAGCGGACTTTCCCCTCACCAGCACCTCGGCAGGCCGCGGACGCGTGTTGTAGTTTGAGGCCAACACCATCCCATAAGCGCCAGCGTCGAGAATCGCGAGCAAGTCGCCTTCTTCCACGCGAGGCAGTTCGCGATCCCGTGCAAAGAAGTCGCCGGACTCACACACCGGCCCGACGATATCGACAATCTCTTTCCTGGCGGACGACTCCTTGGACTGCGCTACTGGAACAATCTCGTGATAGGCGCCATAGAGGGCAGGCCGGATCAAATCGTTCATGGCCGCATCCACGACTAGAAATCTCTTGCCATCATTCTGTTTTCTGTAAACAACGGATGTGAGCAACACGCCCGCAGGTCCCACAATCGCCCGACCCGGTTCGAGTAGCAAATGCACATTCAAACTGCGCAAGGAGTTGGTGACGGCGCGTGCATAGCTCGCAACATAATCAGCAAAAGCCGCCGCCGGTTCTTGATAGGCAATCCCCAGTCCGCCTCCGATATCTAGGTAATCCAGCTGGTGGCCGTCGGCGCGCAGGTGGCGAACAAAGTCGGCCACTCGCGCACCTGTTTCTGCGAAGGGCGCGACATCCGTGATCTGCGAGCCAATATGAACGCTCACGCCCGCAACCTTCAGATACCGCGCCTCGGAGGCCTTGGCGTAAAGAGCGCGGGCGCTGGCGATGGGAACTCCGAATTTGTGCTTATGCAGGCCGGTAGATATGTAGGGATGGGTGTCGGCCGCAACGTCTGGATTCACCCGCAGAGCCACGCGTGCCAGCTTGCGCAATCGCGCGGCGCACTCAGCTAGAGCTGAGAGTTCTGACTCGCTCTCCACGTTGAACAGCAGAATTCCGGCTTTCAGCGCCGCCGTCATCTCGTCGCGAGATTTTCCCACGCCGGAGAAGACAATCTTCTTGGCCGCGCGGCGGTCGGCGGCCAGCACGCGCTCCAGTTCTCCGCCGGAAACTACGTCAAAGCCGCATCCCCGGCGAGCCAGCAGACGCAGAATACTCAGATTGGAATTTGCTTTGACCGAATAACAGATGGTGTGAGGAACATCGCGAAAGGCATTCTCGAAGGCCGCCAAGCGCTGGTGAATCGTTGCCGCCGAATAAACGTAGAGGGGCGTTCCGTAGCCTTGCGCCAGTCGGGTCAGCGGGACATGCTCGCAGTGCAGCACGGCGTTTGCCCCGCCACGCACGCTCTTCTGATGCCGAAGAACAAATCCCGGCGGCCGCTCGGAATAAACGTCGAAATCAATATGGGGAACTTCGCTGCGCCGGGTCATGTTTGCTTCGAAGAACTGTGCGTGGCTGTGCCCTTGACCTTGATCGCCACTACGGTTTGATCATCGAACGTTTCGACCCCGGCCGAGTGCTCGGCTGCAGCTTTGAAAAGAGAATCCACCACGCAATCAGCCGATTGGCCTCCGCATTCCGCGATAATTTTCTCCGCCCGCCCCCGGCCAAACAGCCCTCCGTTTCGGTTGCGCGCGTCGAGAATGCCGTCACTGAAGAACACAAACATGTCCCCGGGCTTCATCTTGAAGCGGAATTCTTCGTAGCTGGCCTCGTCGAAAAGCCCCAGCGGCAAACCCGTCGCCTCGATCACCTGGATCTTTCCACCGTGCAGGTAAACGGGGCGCGGCAAACCCGAGTTGGCCACCAGAAGCGCGCGATGCTCGTCATCCCAAACGGCGTAAATCAGCGACACAAATTGCGCTTCAATGCGCCGCTCGGCCAGCGACAAATTCACGGCTGAGAGCATCTCTGCCGGGCCTGGCTCAATGGGCGCGTGCGAGCGCAGGATTCCACTGACCAGCGCGGCGTAGATGGCGGCGGGCGCTCCTTTTCCGCTGACATCTCCAATCACGATTCCCAGGCGCGAAAGCGAGTACGGAATGAAATCGTAAAGATCGCCACCGATGGCTCGCGCCGGAACAAATTTCGCTGCCAGTTCCAGATGTGCCGGCTTCGGCAGCGTCTGCGGAAGCAGCCGCATTTGCAGCTCGCGGGCGAGCGCCAAGTCCCGTTCCAGCCGGCGTTCCTGCCGCGCGATCTCCTCATACAGGCGCGCGTTTTCGAGGGCAATCGCCACCTGGGCCGCCAGCGTCATCATGGTGCGCCGGTGATCGTCGGTGAAGAATCCGCGCCGCGTGTGCTCCAGATCGAGCACTCCGATTACTTTGTCCTTGTAGATCAGGGGCACGGCCAATTCCGATCGAGTCTCCGGATTGCCCTCGATATAGCGCGGGTCTTTGGTCACGTCGGGCACGAGTACCGCTTGCCTGGTCTCCGCGGCATACCCAACCAATCCTCGTCCTAACGGAATGTCGCTCTTCAGGTGAACATTCTCGTTAAAGCGCAACGAGAAACGATGCTGCAACTTTTCGCCGGAGGAATCCAGCAGCAGGATGCTGAACATCTGAAAGTCAATCAAGCGACGCAGCAGTTCCGCGATCCGCCCTAACAGTTCGTCAAGATTCAGGATTGAAGTTAATTCGCGCGCGATCTCGTTCAGCAGTAGCAGGATTTTCGCCTGCTTAGTGGTGCGCGTGTACAGTTGGGCGTTCTCAATGCCGGCCGCCATGCGCGACGCGATCAGGCTTAACAACCGGCTGTGCTCTTCATTGAAATAACCCGGGTCCCGTGCCTCCAGGTCGATTACTCCAACCACCCGGTTCTTGTAGATGAGGGGCACAGCCAGCTCCGAGCGCACGTTGGGTACGGCAGCAATGTAGCTGGGGTCCTGGGTTACGTCATCGACCAAAATGGTCTGCCGTGATTGCGCCGCCCGCCCGGTCACTCCTACGCCGACCTTGACGCGGGCGCGCTCGGCGAACTCTGGCGGATAGCCTACTTGAAAGCGGAAGCGCAGTTCCTGAGTTTTCTCGTTTAGAAGGAGGATGGCGAAGATTTCATAGTCGATGACTTTACGCACGACCTCTGCGACCCGGCGCAGAGTCGTATCCAGATCGAGCGAAGTCGCCATCACGTCGGCGACCTCCAGCAACAACGGCTCACCCTGCAGATGTTTTTCGTGCTTGCTTAGAACTGTCCCCATGGTTTTTTCTATGATAGCAGCCGATTTGGAGTACCTAGTACCTAGTACCTAGTACCTAGTACCTAGTTGCGAGTCCCGAGTCCCGAGTCCCGAGTACCGAGAATAAACCGAGACGCAAAGCAGGCTCGCATGAAAGAGCAGACGCGCACTTGCTCGGTACTGGGTACTAAGTACTGGGTACTCGGGACTGCAGTTCACTCTCTCGGCACGATGCAGACATCGGCCAGATTGCGGTAGCGCTCGGCGTAGTCGAGTCCGTAGCCCACGACGAACTCGTCGGGAATGGTGAAGCCCACGTAGTCGCCCTGCAGCGGCAGCTTGCGGCGCGAAGGCTTGTCGAGAAGAGCGGCGATCTTCAGCGATCGAGGCTGATGCGCCAACAGCAGTTTCTTCAGCACGGTGAGGGTCAAGCCCGTGTCCAGAATATCTTCCACGACGATTACGTTCTTATCCTTCATGGACTGGTCCACGTCCTTGGTGAGTTTCACCTCGCCCGTGGAATCCCATCCGCTCTTGAGTTCCTGAGACGGGCTGGGGCGGTTTCCGTAACTGGAGACGCCGATGAAATCAAACGTGGCGTCCAGCTTTATCTCGCGCGCCAGATCAGCCAGGAAAATCGCCGAACCTTTCAATACGCCGACCAGGATCACCGGTTGGCCCATGAAATCACGCGTGATCTCTGCCCCCAGTTCGGCGACTCGTTTTTCAATCTTTTCCCGCGGAATCAACACCTTGAGTTCTGCCATGGGGTTTCATATTAAACTAAACGCGCAGCCCCATGCCGGGCTGAAATCAGTGCTAAAACCAAGCGGAGCTTTTTGCGTATGAATCTCAATGGCATTCAACTTACCTGGCTCGGCCACGCGACGTTTCGTATTGTTACTCCTGGTGGCCGCACCGTTATCATCGATCCGTGGATCATGAACAATCCGGCGTGCCCGGCCTCTGAGAAGAAAGTGAAGCACGTCGATGTTCTTCTGTGTACGCACGGCCACGGAGACCACATCGGAGACGCCGTCGAAATCATCAAAGAGCACAATCCCCCGGTTGTCGGCATTCCTGAATTGTGCGGATGGCTGGAGAAAAAGGGCGCCAAACAAATCGCCATGATGAATAAAGGCGGCACGCAAAAGGTCGGCGATATAAAAGTCACCATGGTGCATGCGGACCACTCCTGCGGCATTCAGGATGGCGACCAGCTCATTTACGGCGGCGAAGCCTGTGGCTATGTGATCGAATTTGAAACCGGAATCAAGATCTACCACGCCGGCGACACGAATGTTTTCGGAGACATGGCCATCATCCGCGAACTTTATGCGCCCGAGATCGCGATGCTGCCTATCGGCGATCACTTCACCATGGGGCCGCGCGAGGCCGCTTACGCCTGCAACCTGCTTAAGCCGAAAACCGTTATACCGATGCACTTCGGCACGTTCCCGGTGCTGACGGGAAGTCCCGCCGAGTTGCAGAAGTTGGCGCCCGGCATCGAAGTCGTTACCATGACGCCTGGGATCACCGTCAGCAAGTGAGAATCAGAAATTTAATAACCGCCAACTGCAACTCCGAGGGAAGCAAGTGCCGCAAAACAAAGTGAAAAAACAAAATAAACCGAACTGGCGGCACTACAACTTCACCACCGCCGGCCCGGTCGACGATTACCTTTACTCCATGCTGCCCAAGCGCGATGAAGTGCTGGCGGAGATGGAAGTTTACGCTTCCGAGCACAACGTGCCGATCGTAGGACCGGCCGTAGCGCGCGTGTTGCAGCAGTTGGCTCTGATGATTGACGCCAAGACCGTCTTCGAGTTGGGCTCAGCCATCGGGTACTCGACCATCTGGTGGGCGCAAGCGGTCGGCGAGAAAGGCCGGGTCATCTACACCGATGGCGATTCCAAGAACGCCGAGCGTGCACGACGTTACTTCGATCGGGCTGGCGTTTCCAACTGCATCACGCTCCACACCGGCGATGCACTCGAAGTTCTCTCCGAGCAGAAGCAGCAGTACGACATTATTTTCAACGATGTCGACAAAGAGGATTACCCGCGCGTGCTGCGCCTGGTCTCGCCGCGCCTGCGCAAAGGCGGCTTGTTCATTACCGACAATGTTCTGTGGAGCGGCCGGGTTGCGGAGAAGAATCCAAAAGAATCGCGGACTAAGTCGATCCTTGAGTTCAACCGCTTGCTTTACGACTCTGCGGATTTCTACACGACGATTCTGCCCATTCGCGACGGGCTGGCAGTTGCGTTAAGGAAGTGACACGCGTGACCTATAAGCGTTTGTCGTCCCGAGCGGAGCGAGGGATCTTGGTGACTGCTTCAGGCGGCAATATTGATGGCGCGGGCAAACACCCAGATTCCTCGCTTCGCTCGGGATGACATTTCGTACTGGATGACGATTCAATAGTGGGATAAGCGCAGATCTAAACGATCAAATCGACTTCACAGGCAGCGCCAGCAAATCCTCCACCAGCCCGACTTCCTTTTGCAGAAACGGTTCGCCGTAAGTCACGCCGCCTAGCATGCCGTAGTACCGCGCCATTGCGTCCACGCGCCCGCGAATCTCGTCGTGCGCAGGGAAGATGTCCTTGCCCGCCTCCTGATCGCTGAACTGCGATTTGTAAGCCAGAATGGAAGCGAACTTCTGCTCGAACTGCTGGCTGATGTCCACGACAAACGTGGGGCGCACATCGTAGTAAAGCGTGGCGTAGATGACCTTGAAGGGACGATGCGGAGCTGAGTGCGGATCTAATTTCGCCAGTCCCGCCAGAAAGCACGCTTCGTACCCCAGCACGGAACACGTGTAGTGATCGGGATGCCGTCCCTTCCAGTAAGGCAGAATCACGACGCGTGGCCGGGTCTCGCGGATCACGCTTGCCACCTTGAGGCGGTTCTCCCAGGTGTTTTCGACGCGGCCGTCGGGAATATCGAGGGCGCGGCGCCAGCCTACGCCGAGAATTCTTCCCGCGTCTGCGGCTTCGCGCGCGCGATCTTCAGCGGAGCCGCGGGTGCCCATTTCGCCTTGCGTCAAATCGAGAATGCCGGTGCGCTGCCCGCGTTGCGCCGCTTTCAACAGCGTGCCTCCGCAGGTCTGCTCTACGTCGTCGCGGTGGGCGGCTATAGCCAGGATGTCGAGATGGGTTGAGGACATGTTAAGGTGATCGTTTTCTTCGTGCCGAATTCTGCTTCTACTTTTTCCGCTCCACCAAATACCGCGCCAACTCTTTCAGCGTTTCCGCGCGTTCCCCGAAGCTTTCCAACTCTGAGAACGCTGCGCTTACCAGCGAATCTGCCTTGTGCACGGACTCATCGATTCCGAACAGCGCCGGGTAAGTGGCTTTCTGCGCGGCTGTATCTTTGCCCGCAGTTTTGCCTAGCTGCTCGGAGGTTTGAGTCACATCCAGCACGTCATCCACAATCTGAAACGCAAGGCCGATCGACTGCCCAAACGCCCGCAGCTTTACCACTTCGCTTTTGTTTGCTCGGGCATAAAGCCCGCCGCTCACCAGGCTGGCCGTGATCAGCGCCGCAGTCTTGGCGCGATGGATATACTCCAGCATCTCCGCCGTGGGGTGGGTATGCTCGGCTTCGAGATCGACGACCTGTCCGCCGATCATGCCATCGAGCGTGCCGGTACCGCGCGCGATCTCCTCGATGATCCGCACGCGGGCCTCTGCCGGACATTCCAGCCGTGCCAGCACTTCATAAGCCTGCGTTTGCAACGCGTCTCCCGCCAGGATGGCCAGCGCGTCTCCGAAAACCTTGTGGCAGGTGGGGCGGCCGCGGCGCAGATCGTCGTTATCCAGCGCCGGCAGGTCGTCGTGGATTAGAGAATACGTGTGCAGCATCTCCAGTGCCGCGCCCAGTTCTTCGATTTTCCTGGGCAAAGACCCCGCGACCATCCGCCCGGCTTCCATGCACAGCACCGGCCGCAGGCGCTTGCCGCCGGCAAATACGCTGTGGCGCATGGCTTTGTGAATCGATTCCGGATGCTGGGTTTCCAGCGGAATCAACCGGTCCAGGGCGGCGTCGGTTAGCGCCTGCCCTTGCTTGAGAGTTTCTTGCAGCATTGAGCAGTGAGTATAACAAGGCGGGGGCTGGGGCTGAAAAAGAGAGGACGCCCTTGGGCGTCCTCGTCGCTACAGGAGTTCGGATGACCTACGCTGCGGCGCTCTTGGCGACCGCCACGCTACGCAGCACCGACTTCAACACATCTTGCACGTCATCGGCGGGGCACACGTCGCTGGCGCCAGCCTCCATGGCGGCAATCCACAATTCCTCATCCGGGACGCGATACGTGCACACGATCGGCAGTGAGGGGAAATCGTTGTGCAAGTTCCTGACATCGGTCAGGCGAGAGTGTTCCATGTCGAGAATCACGGCTTCGGGCCGGTTCTTGGTGACGCGCTCGCGGAGTTCGTCCCCGGAGCGCATCAAGTCGACGGAATGGAAATGAGAGGAGAGCCCACCGGCCAGAGAACGGGCGAGCCTGGAATCGCTTTCGAGAACAACTACACTGAAGCCCATAGATCCTCCTGACTTACAACCGTCAGCTACGGCGGACTAGGGCTGCGGGGAAGGGTTGGGAACCGCTACTCCACAGACATTACACCCACGAGCGTCACGGCGGTCATTCCCTGCCTGCACTACCTGCGGGCAGGCGCTTTTTCCGCTAAGGGCTCAAACGGTTCGGCCTGGAGCTTCCCGTTCCTTTTCAGCAAGATCTCCACCTTGCCTTCGGCCTGTTCCAGTTCCTTCCGGCAGGTGGAGGAGAGATGCATGCCTTCTTCGAAAAGCGTGAGAGACTTCTCCAAAGGCACGTCTCCCTTTTCCAGTTCCTGGACAATCTTCTCCAGGCGCTGAAGACACTCTTCAAATTTGGCCAACGGGATTTAGCTCCTTCCTATTGTATGCAACTTATTGCGCAGGGTGTCCAGTCTTTTCTTGTAAATAGTCTGTGAATAACTTCCCGCCCGTCCAAAAAAGGGAAATCTAGGCGGTGGTAGGATTTTTCGTTCCCAGTGCCTCGAGCACATCCACCGCCGAGCTGTACCGTCCCTGCGGCGCGCTGATTTGCGCCCCCTGCACCGTGGGCCGGACCGCGATCAGCATCTCACGGGCGATAGCCACGCCTTCTTCCCGGGCTGCTTGCGGGGTCGGCGCTCGCTGCATGCGTTCCAGAATCGAATCCGGCACCGAAACCCGGAGTTCATTTTTCATAAACTCGGCATTGCGCACGCTGACCAGCGGCCAGATCCCCGCCACTACGGGGATGCGGAACTGCTCGATCCTCTTGAGGAAATTCTCCAGCAGGCGGATGTCGAAAACTGGCTGCGTCACGGCGTACTCGGCACCGGCCTGCACTTTGAACTCGAACCGCCGGATTTCCTCATCCAGGTCTGTGAGCCCCGGGTTCGCGCCCACGCCGATCACAAAGGCCGTGCCCGCGCCGATCGGATTTCCTCCTAAGTCGAGGCCGCGGTTCAAGTTATGGACGATGTTGACCAAGCCAATGGCATCCACATCGAACACCGCCGTCGCGTCCGGATAGTTGCCCATCTTCGGAGGATCGCCTGTAATGCAGATCAGGTTCTTGATGCCAACCGCGGCCGCTCCCAGTAAGTCACTTTGGATGCAGAGCACATTGCGGTCGCGGCAGGTGTAGTGCAGAATGGCGTCGATTCCCGCCTCGCGCTGCACCAGCAACGAAAGCGCCTGGTTGCTCATGCGTGCCGAAGCCCTGGGGCTGTCTGGAATGTTGACCGCGTCAACTCCTACCGACTTTAGGAACCGCGAGCCATCGATCTCTTTGCGGATATCGGTTCCTTTGGGAGGAACCACCTCCACCATGGTGACGAACTCTCCGCGGGCCAGCTTCGCCCCCAAACTTGATCGTTCCTCCAAAGGTTGAACTGGTGTAGCCGCGGGTGCGGCCGCGCTTCCAGCAACCTGAACCGAGGCCGTCTTCCCCCTGGCTTCATCGACGCGCAGGGCGGATTTCATAACGCGGATGTGATCGGGAGTGGTTCCGCAGCATCCCCCCACAATGCGTGCGCCAGCGGCGACGAACTTGCGGGCGTAGCTCGCCATGTATTCCGGCGAGCACAGGTAGATGTTTCTGCCTTCCACTGAGCGTGGAATGCCTGCATTGGGCTGGGCGGATAGCGGCAGGGAAGTGGCGGCTCGCACCCGCTCGATGGCATCGAGCATGGCCACTGGGCCCACGCTGCAGTTGCAACCGATGACGTCTGCTCCCCATTCTTCGAGCCGGGGCGCAAAAGTCTCCGGATCGGAGCCGTCAAGGCAGTTGCCGTCTTCGTCGATGGTGACTTGCACGACCAGGGGCAATTTTGCGCCGACATCCTTGGCTGCCAGCATGGCCTGATGAAGTTCCTCGAGGTATCCGAAGGTTTCCAGCATCAGCACATCGACGCCGCCCTCGGCCAGCGTCTCGATCTGCTCGCGGAATGCCTGTCTGGCCTCCTCGAAAGAAGTTTTTCCCAGGGGTTCGATTCTCGTTCCCAGCGGGCCAACCGATCCCGCCACCCACACATCGAAGCTCTTGGCGGCTTCGTGAGCCAGCCTCGCGCCTGCCTTGTTAATGTCATGCACTTTGTCGGCGATGCTGTGTCGTGCCAGACGGAAGGCATTCGCCCCGAACGTATTGGTTTCGATGATTTCAGCCCCGGCCTGCAGGTAGTCGTGATGAATGGCATGAATCAGGTCGGGCTGGGAAAGATTCAACTCGTCATAGCAGCGGTTGATGAACACACCCTTGGCGTAAAGCAGAGTCCCCATGGCTCCGTCGCATAGAACGGGGGACTGCTTGATCCGGGTAAGGAGGTCAGACGCCATATACTTGGTCAGAATACAGGATCAATTGGGGACTGTGCATCTGGGCTTCTGATGCGGAAAGCATTGGCTGTCCGTCGAGGCCAGCTTGACTGATGAAGTCAATGATACGAATCCCGAGGTCTGCTATAATCCGCTATTTCGCACCTAAATCTTCATCTTTCACGTTATTAGGAGCCTGCCGTTTGAGGTCTGATCGGATCAGAGCCGCGCTTTTATCTGCCCTTTTCGTGGTCGCGAGTTTCAGCCTTGTCGCCTGCGGGAACGTGGGGACAGCACCCGTGCCGAGCAGTGGCGTGGCTGCACGGGTTCTGGCTTCGCAGAGTGCCGCAAGCCCGACGGCTTTTCCTGGCCTGGTGATGATTGATGGACAGATTGACGCCCTCGTAAGGGCACCTGCCATCACCGCCGGCAGCTCTCCGGGTCTCATGGCGATTTCGCCCGATAGAACAACCTTGGTTGCTTTTGATTCCACAAGCAACAGCGCAGAAGTCGTCAACACCCAGAGGGCGACCTCGACCGGGTCCATACCGCTGGGTGGATCGACGATCAGCATGGTGGTCCTAGATACGGGCTTCGCCTACGCGGCCGTACCAGCCGCCTCATTTGAAGCAGGACCGTCTCCCGGAGCAATCCAGGTAATGAACCTTGCGGCCGGCGGCTTGGCCGCGTCGGTCAGCGTCCCCAACGCGCAAATGGTGGTTGCGAGTCCGGATGGAAGCCAGCTTCTGGTTTTCAGCGCTGATTCAAATGTGGTGACCATCGTCTATCCCCTCCTGGTGAATACGAACAGTCCTGACACAGCTACAATTGCGGGCTTTGATCGTCCTGTGTATGCGGTCTTCAGCAGCGACGGCAACACTGCCTACGTCCTGAATTGCGGCGCCCAATGCGGAGGCAAGCAGGCCAGCGTGCAAGTGCTGAACCTGGGCACAAACATGGGCACAACGCCGCCAACGCTCGGTGCCAACATCCCGGTGAACGGCGCAACCATCGGCTTCCTGTCTGGATCGACGCTCTACGTGGCCGGAACAGGAACGCCGACCGGGCCGCTTTGTAATTCAATCCCAAGTGCCGCCCCGACCGCCGCAACGTATTGCGGCACGCTCGACCTGGTGAACCTCACCACCATGCAGGATCCGTATTACAACAATCCTGCCATCGAAATTGCCATCACTAACGGCTATCACGACCGCATCGACTTGAGCGTGAATGGCCAACTCTTTATCGGCTCATACACCTGCACGACTGTCGGCGATGTCAATAACCCTCAGGGAGAAGTGCGCGGCTGCCTCTCCATCTACAACACGACGACTGGCGCCGTCGTTATTCCTGCGGATAACGGCGATGTAACCGGCCTGCAGAGTTTTGCCAGCCGCAACGTCGAGTACGTCGTCGAGGGCGGCAACCTGCGCGTTTACAACACGCTCACCGATACTTTGCTGATTTATACGTATTACAACATTACTGAAACCGGAACCATCCTCATCACCGGCTATCTCATCGACGTGAAGGCCATCGACTTTTTCTGATCCCTGCGTCTCAGCACGCACTCATGCGGACGCAAACACTTCAACGGGAACGCGCTTTCGGGCGCGGGTTGCGTGTATAGCGTGCAATCCTACTTTCGTGGTTCCAGCACCAGCCGGTGAGCCGCCGTTGCTTCCACTGCTTGCGAGGTAAATGGCAACGGGTAGCTTGAGCCTTCGTACCAGGCCTTCCATTGATCCATGTAGTACGGGCTTAGAAAGTTTCCGCCCTGGCCCGTGACCGTGTTCAACGTCGATTGGTCGAGGTCCGCCAGATCTGCGGTGAACCGCTCGGACGGCCCGTGATCGCGAGTCACAGCTTTCACGGTGTATTTGCTGCCCGATTGATCCTTTACTCCCGGCTCAGCCCAGCGCCGCAGGAAGGGAATCTTGTCCAGTACTGGGTGATCAATTTCCACAGCGTTAAAGCTGCCCCAATGCCACGAAGCCAGATCCTGAGGAACTTCTGGCCCGTTCACCGCGGCATCCACCGCGGCGGTCAGCAATTCATCGTAGTTCGGATACTTTTTCGGCAGCCAGCGCTTGGGCTGATGCAGCAGGACATTCTGCAGCCACACCGTTTCCATTTGCCAATGGTAGGTCTTCCAGCTCAACGTCGTTTCCTGCAGCTTCGGACCTTTCGGGGCAGGTCCCAAGCGGGGCTCAAGCAACAAAAGTGTCAGTTGTTCACCCGAGCGCACGGCGATGGTCGGTGCTGCCGAAGATGACAGCATTCGCCCATCCCAGTTGCGCATTAGATCGGCAGCCTGCTTTACCCGCGCCGAGGGATGCGCGGCGTGGTCGATGGCGTAGACAAAACGTTCGGCCGCGAACAGATCATTTTCCGAGTGAATGTCGTTCTCCAGCGCGAGCATGTCCGCGGCCGAAAACTTCCGCCCCGATTCGAGCACATGATAAATGCGCTCTACGCGCCACGGCGCTTCCCATTCCGTGCTGATGGAATAGGGATAGCCATCCGGCGTGATGCGGCCATTCGCAGTTGCGATCACTCCGGAAGGGGGGTTGTAGATACTCGGCAACTTGTCGAAAGGAATGTAGCCGGTCCATTCGTGAGCATCGTCGGCGCCGCTGACGGGCAGACTACCATCGCCGGAGGCGCGAATCGGAATATGCCCCGTGGCTTGGTAACCGATGTTGCCGTCTACGTCGGCGTAGACAACATTCTGCCCGGGCGCATCGAACTGCGAAAACGCCTTGCGGAATTCCTCCCAGTTCTGCGCGCTATCGACATCGAAAAACGGCATGTGCAGGCCGTCGTATAGCGTCCAGCGCAGCGCCAACTGCCGCGTCTCTCCCGGCAAAATGTCCGTGATGATCGGCCCATGTCGCGTGGTTCGTACGTCGAGGATGACGTCTCGGCTGACCTTTGACGTGGATCACCTCGGCCCGGTGGTCCGGCTGTTGCCAACCCTGCGGCGTCTGATATGCGCCTTGCGCGTTGAAGTTCTCGATGAAGGCGTCCGAGACGGTGGGCCCAACATTGGTGAATCCCCAGGCAATGCGCCGATTGTGGCCGACAATTACGTAGGGCATTCCGGGCAGCGTAACTCCCGCGACATCGAGGGTGTCCGATTGATTGACGCACTTCAAATGCGCTTCGTACCACAGGTTCGGCATCTGATGCTGGAGGTGCATGTCATCCGACAACAGCGGTTTTCCCGTGATCGTGTGCGCTCCTGACACCACCCAGTCGTTCGATCCGTTGACTGCTTCCGGAGCTTGCTCTGCCCAGATTTCGGTTCCCACGCCTCTCTGTTGTGTCACCGAGTTGTCCGGGCCATCGTCGTCCTCGTCCTCCTCTTCGTCGTTGGAGTCGCCCTGATTTTCCTGATCGTTCAAGTCCTCCCGCATGACCGTCGGGGGGCGATCATGCCATGAGCGGTTCACATACAGATCGGCTGTCAGCTCCGGCCCCAGCTTGGCCAGAATCTTTTCTCGCGCCCGCATGTCGCCGAAGGTAAAGTAGTTGAGGTCTTTCACCATCTGGTTTGCGATGATGATGGAATCCTCCGCCTGCCACGGCTTCGGCCGGTATCTCAAGATGCGGAACTCAATCGGAAGGCCTCTGCTATGCGCTGTGATGAACGCATTCACGCCGAGCGCGTAGGCAGCAAAGTAAGAACGATCGCGTGGACTGGCCATCAGTAACGACTTCCTGGCTGCTGCCCGCAGTCCCAGGACGCGCTGCTCGCGGTCAATCTTCAGCGTCTTCGCGCCCAGAATCTCAGAAAGTTCTCCTGCCCCGAATCGCCGCATCACGTCCATCTGCCAGAGCCGGTCCTGCGCCGTGACGTAACCTTGAGCGAAAAACAAATCTTCCAGCGTCGCGGCCTCGATTGCGGGCACGCCGTGGCTGTCGCGCGTCACCTTCACCGCCGCGGAAAGTCCTTCCAGGCGCACATATCCGTCAATCCGGGGCAAGGCGTTGAGCGCGACGTAGCAGGCATAAGTGATCGCGCCCGCCGCCAGCAGAAGCAGAATCAACAGCAGCCCCAGGAAAATACGAACGCCGGCAGAGCGCCGCGAAGCAGGAATGCCAGTTGTAGTAAGAGTGCTCATGAATCATTCGATTTTAGCAGCCGTGGCGCAAAGCTCGATTTACCCTGTGTGCCCCTGTGTCCCCGGTGGTTGAAGATTTGCGGTCTGTCGGCTGCTGAAAATGAATTTCATTTTCAAGATGCCCGGTGCTATCCTGACGCTTCATGCTGCAGAAGCGCATCGACGACCAGCCCTCCATCTCGCGTGAGATGGTGCGCGAGGCGCAGGAGATCCTTCACCAGCACCTCAAGCGCGTTGGCCTCAAACAGACGGCGCAGCGCGATACCATCCTGCGATCGTTTCTCGAGACCCGCGACCACCTCTCCACTGACGAACTGCACCGCCTCGTCCAGAAAAAGGATGCCGGCATCGGCTATACCACCGTATACCGCACGCTCAAACTGCTTGCCGAATGCGGACTGGCCAGCGAAGTCGCCTTCCACGATGGCATTTCGCGTTACGAACACCAGTACAATCGCCGCAGCCATCACCACATGGTCTGCACGGAGTGCGGCAGTTCGGTGGAATTTTTTTCTCGCGAAGTCGACCAATTGGAGAAAGAGATCGGCCGACGCTACCACTACACCACGACCCGGCATACCTTCCAGATTTATGGCGTTTGCGAAGACTGCCGCAAGAAGAACCCGGCTGCGCGGCCCGCCTGAAGGAATTCATGTCCATCTCCTGTCCCGAGTGCGCCGCCTCCATGCCCGATGCTGCGGCCTACTGCCCCGGCTGCGGACGCGCCATGCGCCCGGTCGAGCGTGCCCGGGGCACCGTCGGTTCGCTTCCCGAAAATCTCGCAGGAGCCCTGGCGTACTTCACCATTTTCCCGGCTACAGTTTTTCTGCTTGTCGAACCCTACAGCAAGAATCGCTTCGTTCGCTTTCATTCCTTCCAATGCCTGGGAGCGTTCTTGGTGGCCGTGGTCGTGGGAGCGCTGCTCAGGATTGCGGGCTTCGTGCTGTTCTTTGTTCCGGTGCTCGGCCACCTATTCGTCTGGCTTTTGTCGATCGTCGTTAGCCTCGCATTTCTCGCAGTATGGGCGGTGCTTATCGTGAAGGCCCTGCAAGGCGAGATGTTCAAACTGCCTGTGGTAGGCGACTTCGCAGAACGGCAAACTGCCGCCAACTAGGCTGGCAGCCCCACCTAAATTGTCGATTGCTTCCGATCCCGCTTTCTGGTACCTTGCCGCAGCGTTGCTTGGGACCAACCCCCAACCGCCTGACTGAAACTTCTGGTCTTCGACTGGAACCTGAGGAGGAAAATCCAATGCCATTTTGCAGTGCGTGTGGCGCACAGATCGCCGAAGGCACGACGTGCGCGGCCTGCGCCGGTCGAGCCGCGGCACCACCCGTCGGAGCCCCCTCCGGATTGGCCGACAACGTGGCCGGTATGCTGGCCTATGTGACCATCATCCCAGCGATCATCTTCCTTGTGTTGGAGCCCTACAACAAGAGCCGGTTTGTCCGCTTCCACGCGTGGCAGTGCATCTTTTTCAATATAGCCTGGTGGATTCTGTGGTTCGGGCTGCGCATCGTGGCTCATATCCCGCTGCTAGGTTTCCTCACGGTGCTGATTTGGCCGCTGGTCGGGCTGGGCGGTCTGATCGTCTGGATCATCCTGCTGCTGAAGGCCAACCAGGGCCAAATGTTCAAGCTCCCCGTGATCGGCGACCTGGCGCAGCAACAGGCTGGCTAGAGGGCTCAGACCAGTTTCGCTTTTGAGAGTGGCATCTCGCGAATGCGTTTGCCAGTTGCTGCATGAATGGCGTTATAAAGCGCCGGAGCAACAGGTGGAACGCCGGGTTCTCCCACGCCAGCAGGCGGAGCGTCGCTCTCAACGATGTACACGCTGGTGTGCTTCGGAGCGCTTTCCATGCGAACCAGTTCATAGTCATTGAAGTTGCTCTGGTTCACCACGCCGTTCGTAACGGTGATCTCGCTGAGAAGCGCGAGGCTTGCGCCGAAGCTCGCGGCTCCTTCGAACTGGTTGCGGATGTTGTCGGGCGCGACCACAGTTCCCGCGTCAACCGCCGTCCAGACGTTGGGGATTTGCACTTGCCCCTTACCGTCCACCTCAACCTCGACGACTGTTGCAACGTAGGTAAGAAAGCTGCGGTGCGCCGCAATGCCGAAGGCGTGTCCTTCACCGCTGGCATGCTTGCCCCACTCTGACTTTTCCGCCACCATTTCCACTACGCGACGCAGCCGAGCGGTATCGAGCGGATAGCGCTTGGCATCATCCTGCTCATCGGGCCCGTATTTCAGTGGGACGACGCGCGGCGGACCAATCAACTCGAGCAGGTACTGAACAGAATCCTTGTTGGCGGCGTTGGCAAGCTCGTCAGCGAAAGAGTGAATGGCAAACGCGTGGTAGATGTTGGCCACGCTGCGCAGCCATCCGATGCGCACGTGAGCGTCGGCAGGCCCGTTCTCGGCTCGGTGGTTCGGGATGTCGAAGGGAAGATTGTTCCAGCCTAGTCCCATTTCATCTTCGGCGTACTTGGCGTTCACGTCGAAGGTGGAGGCGATAGGCGGATACACCGTACGCTGCAGCCAGGCTGTGGGCTTGCCATTCGGTCCGATCGCCGCCTTCATATACATGGCGGCGACGG
Source organism: uncultured Acidobacteriaceae bacterium (assembly GCA_963832755.1). Lineage (GTDB taxonomy): Bacteria > Acidobacteriota > Terriglobia > Terriglobales > Acidobacteriaceae > Sulfotelmatobacter. The sequence continues at coordinate 1,929,053 of CAWHVM010000002.1, forward strand.
AGTGGTAGAAATCGAATTGGATATCGTCTTCGCGCGACCAGACAACTTTCACCGGCTTGTCGAGTTGTTTCGAGAGAACGGCCGCTTCCGCAACCTGGTCGGGCTTGGATTTCCGGCCGAAGGCGCCACCGAGCAGAGTCACGTGGCAGATGACGTCTTCTTTCTTAATGCCCAGCACACCGGCAATCGTTTCCTGCACGGCTTGCGGGTTCTGGGTGGGCGCCCAGGCGAGAACTTTTCCATCACGGTATTCTGCAACCGCGACCGGCGGCTCCATCGAGGCATGCGCGAGATGCGGAGCGTAGTACTCGGCCTCGATGATCTTGCCGCCCTTGGCAAATTCCCTATCGACATCGCCAACATTGCGCACGACTTTGCCCGGCTGCCGCGCTGTGGATTCGAGGGTCTTGCGGAATTGATCGGAGTTGTAAACCGAGTTGGGGCTGGCGTCCCAATCGATCTTCAGAGCCTTGCGCCCCTGGAATGCTGCCCAGGTGTTGTCGGCAATCACGGCGACTCCGCCGAGCGGTTGAAACTGGCAGGGCGGCTTGAACGGGCTGATGGTAAGCGTCTGCTTCACGCCCGGTACGGTTAGGGCTTTCTTGTCGTCGTAGGATTTAATTTTCTGCCCGAGAACAGGCGGATGCTCAACGGAGGCGTACACCATGCCGGGCATTTTGGCATCCATGCCGAAGGTGGCTTTGCCGGTGACGATGTCCGGGAGATCGAAGAGCGTGCTGTCTTTGCCGATGTAGCGCCACTGGGACCGGTTCTTGAGCGGAACATCTTCCTTCTTGGGAACCGGCAGTTTAGCGGCGGCAGCGGCAAGCGAACCGTAGCTGAGCTTGCGGCCGCTCACCTTGTGTACTACGAAGCTGGGTTCGGTGGTGCACTCTTTTTCAGAGACGCCCCACTGTCTGGCGGCGGCAGTGATCAGCATGACACGGCCAGTGGCGCCGATCTGGCGCATCTGGTCGAAGAAGCTGCGAACGGAGTGCGAGCCGTCTGTATCCTGATCGCCGTACCTAGGATCGCCGATGGCCTGATCAATCTTCACCTTCGACCAATCCGCATCGAGTTCGTCGGCCACAACCAGAGGCAGCGCCGTGCGGCTGCCACAACCCATCTCGGAGCGATGAGCAACGATGGTGATGGCGCCATCGCTGGCGATGCCGAGGAAAATATCTGGTTGAAACACGGCTGGAGCCTCAGTGGAGACGCTGGCCCAAAGCGGTTCGGGAACAAAGCGCGCGGCGAGCACGAAAGTCCCCGCAACAAAAGTGCCTCTTAGAAAGCTGCGGCGGCTGACATTTTCAATGTTGATCATGGCAACTCCTTCGCAGCCTGGTGAATCGCCGCGCGAATGCGCTGGTAGGTTCCGCAGCGGCAGAGATTGCCGGACATTACATTGTCAATCTCTGCGTCGCTGGGATTGTGATTCTGGTTCAGAAAAGCGATGGCCTGCATGATCTGGCCGGTCTGGCAATATCCGCATTGCGGGACCTTGATTTCCATCCAGGCCTTTTGCACCGGGTGCAGTCCGTTCGCCGAGATGCCTTCGATGGTGGTGATGCTCGTGCCGCTCACCTCTTTCATCGAGACCGAGCAGGAACGCACGGCATCGCCATTCTGATGAACCGTGCAGGCTCCGCAGAGAGAAATGCCGCAGCCAAACTTGGTGCCCGTGAACCCGGCGATATCGCGCAGGTACCACAGCAGGGGCATTTCGGGGTCGCCGTCGTAGGTCCTTTCCGTGCCGTTGATTTTGAAGCGGATCATTTCTCCTCCGTGCCTGTGAGCAGATGAAGGCTGGTTGATAGTCTTATCCTAGTCACACGCAGCGTACGGTTCAACAAGGGCCCGGACTCCGCCGTGTGCAAGAACCGTATCCGAGTGGGAACTCTGGGCAACCGGGAGTTGACTGACTCCCATAAATATGGGAACATCGCTTCATGAAAACCACTCTGGAAATTCCCGATGCCATCTTTCGCCGCGCCAAGACCGTGGCGGCCGAGCGCGGGATTCCTTTTCGGGCGCTGGTCTCGGAAGCGCTGGCCGACAAGCTACGTGCCCAGGGCGAGAGGGACGGCAAACCCTGGATGAAGACTTTCGGCAAACTCCGCCACCTGCGTAAAGAAACAGCCAGAATTAACCGGATTATTGAAGACGAGTTCGACCGGATCGAGACCGAGGATCGACGGTGATTCTGGACACGAATGGGTTGTCGGCCGTCGCAGAAGGTGTTGCGGCGTTGGAGCCGATTCTTCGCAATGCGGCCGAACTCGCCGTTCCGGTGGTTGTGTTAGGCGAATACCGGTATGGAATTCAGCAATCACGCGAGCGGCAGCGCTACGAACAATGGCTGACGGAAACGATCTGCAGCTACCGCGTACTCGATGTGGATGAAGATACGGCTATCTCCTACGCCGCCATCCGGAGCGAACTCAAAAGAGCTGGAACTCCGATTCCTTCCAACGACGTTTGGATTGCCGCGCTCTGCCGTCAGCATTCTTTCCCCCTCATAAGCCGTGACCAGCACTTCGATCTTGTTCGGGGAATCGAGCGGATAGATTGGTAATGGGTCAATCTAAATTAACTGTTGTCCTTGACTTTCTTCCCCTAAGCTGTCATTCCTATTAGCTTTTAACTTGCGCACCGAAACTTGCGGGATGGGATCCCGCAGGCCGCGAGGATTCTTGGCCAACTGGGGTATTCATTGAGAGTCAGAGTTTTCTATCATGACAAGTGTTTCGACGGAGCTTCCTCCGCCGCGATCTTCTCCCGTTTTTATCGCGAGCGCATTCGCGAAGACGTCGACTTCGTCTTCTCCGGCCTTGTGCATCGCGCCGGGTCGCTGTTTGATGAATCCCATTTCGACGGCGACGAAAACGCCATCGTCGATTTCAAGTACTCCAGTTCGCCAAAGATCGCATGGTGGTTCGATCATCATCAGAGCGCGTTTCTCTCGCCGGCCGACGCGGCCCACTTCGAGCGCGACCAAAGCAATCGAAAGTTCTACGATCCGGATTTCAAGTCGTGTACCAGTTTCATTGCCATGATCGCGCAGCAACGCTTTGGCTTCGACCCCGCTCCTTTGGCCGAACTGGTTCATTGGACGGAACGTCATCGACGGCGCCCTTTATTCCGATGCCAAAACCGCCGTCGAGATGGAAGCACCCGCGATGAAGTTGACGATGGTCATCGAGTCTGCGCCCGAGCGCTTCGTCCCCAACCTAATTCCGCTTCTCGCGACTAAGTCTCTGGCTGATATTCTGGAAGAGCCGTTCGTGGCTCCGCTCTTGCCTCCGCTGCTTCGCCGCCACGAACTCTCGATTGAAATTCTCAAGCAGCGCACAGAGTGCATCGACGGAACCATTTTCTTTGACGTCACCGATCACGATCTCGAAGGCTACAACAAATTCGTTCCCTACTATCTTCATCCCGAATCCATTTATAGCGTGGGACTGAGCAAGAGCAGTTTCCGCGTGAAGGTCTCAGTGGGCTCGAATCCCTGGGCCCCGGAGGAGCCGGCCGTCAACCTGGCTAAGATTTGCGAGCGCTATGGGGGCGGCGGACACGCCCGCGTGGGCGCCATCTCCTTCAACGTGAACCAGCACGCCGCCGCCATCCGAGCTTCGCGCGAAATCGTGAACGAGCTTCGCGCCGCAGTGCGCTCGCGGAAAGACTGAAATTCATTGCCGGGGACCGCGTCCGTTACGCTCGAAAAGACAGAGCCATGTCGCCAACCGTGGTACTCTGAGAATTCCCAGCGCCGCCGCATGCTCTCGCCGGCAACGAAAATCGACTTCCACAACGCCCAGAGAAATCTGCTGCGGGCGGTTGCGTCCTTCGAGTTCGCCAAGGGCATTTTGGTTTTGCTGATCGGACTCAGCGCTCTCCTGCTCGTCCACAAGGACGCCTGGGTGATCGCCGAAAGCCTGCTCGCTCTGCTGCATATCAGTTCCGACCGGCACTCCGCGCAACTATTTCTCGACTTTGCCGACAACCTCACCGACGCCCGCCTGTGGGCCGCAGCGCAACTTGCTTTTGCCTATTCCGCTCTGCGTTTTGCCGAGGCCTACGGCTTGTGGAAACAGCGCACCTGGGCGGAATGGCTTGCCTTCGGCTCTGGAACTCTGCTCCTTCCGCTTGAAATCCGGGAACTTCTACGTGGCATTACAGTCCTGCGCTCGGTGGTGTTGGCAGTCAACCTTGCGATCGTTCTCTACATGTTTTTCCTGCTGCGCGCCGGACGCCGCCGACGGCGGGAGTTGCTGTCGAGCGATCCCGAAACCCCCGACCAGAGCGAAAATCAGGGAGAAGACCAGGGCGGCAAATAGGGTCCAACGACTCTGGCCGCACACCCTCGCTCTGTTTCATAATTTCTAACAGCTGCACCGCGGAGGTCCCCATGCGCGTCCCCTCTTGTTGTATGTTGCTCCTGCTTTCTGCTGTTGGAATCGCCTTTGGCCAGGATACAAATTTGTCCTCAGGTCCGCAGTACCTGATGAATTATGGTTCTCCCCTCTTTGCCCGCTCGATTTCCCCGCCTTCGATGACGCTGGCCGGTCCGCCTCTTGAAGTTGGCGCCAGCAATGCCACCGGTGTGCTCATCGCTGGCGCTGAAAATCAGACTGTCTTGCCGCCGAGTGCAGTTGCTCTGCCCGAAATAGATTTATTTCCTATCTTCTATGGCGGGCCTCCTGCCAGCGTCATCGAAATTGGTTTTTCCTCTGGCCCTTCCACCAACGAGCTTCGGCCCAGCATTCTCGACACTGGAGTCTGGCAGATGTCCACCGCGCAGGATTTGCGCGAGCGTGGCTATGGAGTCACGCTCGTGGAGGGGGCGGCTTATGCCAAGGCACACACGCGGCACGCGAAGCGCGTGTACACCAATGCCGACATCGATCGACTGCATAGCGCCGGCTAGTGAGGCGTGTTGCTGGAATGATTGGGGATTAGACACTACGGTTTGTCAGGACTGACGGGGTCGTCCCCGCGGCATAGAGCCCAGCTCGTGAGTCCGACGATCGCGGCGGCCCCAGCAGCCTTGGCCCAGGGGGTGTTCAGGATTGCTCCATCGGCGTCGAGCGGCTGGGCAGGCTTTGAATCTGTCCGGCACCGTTCGTCTCGAGTGACTTGCTCACCTCGATGCACAGTCACGTCCGAAGATCCGGGGGTCTTTGATGGCCGCGGGGCTAAGCGGTAGTGAATCTTGACGTCGTTTTCGCGTGCGATGACCGTCACCTTACCAGCTGCATCGATTACGTCGTAACGCGTCCACTCTTGCGTTACTGGAATGACGGTCATGCAGCTTACGCGTACTCTTAGGCTGCGCGCGCTGTTCAGTTGCAGGCTGCCATGGTCGAGGAAGAGTTCGTCCTCGTCAAATTGCACTTGGGTATCGGGTTGGATCGTAACGGTGGATCCTTCCTCATCGATTTTCGCGCTGCTCCTTTTGCCCGTCTGCACCAGGTCGTGGGGAAAAACTGCAGAGGACATGGGCGCAGGTTTCCCATTCAGCCAGGCGCCTCCATCGCTGTGGAGCATCGCCCGCCCAAGGTCTTGCGCGATCAGCGCCGCCGACAGAAAAACGATCATCGCGCCGCCAACCAGCTTGCGCCTTTCAGCCAAGTAGGCTCCCGCCTTTTCCCCGCACCAAACGCTGGTTTCAAGGTTAGCCTGCGGCATTCTTGGCGGGAATTGCTTTAGGTGATTACCGGCTGTCTTGTTTGGGAGACCGGCCCCTACAGGAAATCATGTAGAACCATAGGGATGTCCGAGGCACCCTGGAGCGAGTCAAAACCTGAGGGCTGGGGTTTATAGAATTGGCTAGGACGAAGCCACTCGTCGGGAGGTGCGTCCGTGATCACCAGTACCGCCGTTCCTGCTTGCGCCATCTGCAACAAACCGGTTCCTCTGGAAATAGCTAAAGCCGACGAGGACGGACAAAGTGTTCACGAGCAATGCTACGTGCTAAGGCTGCAGCTCGAGCGGAGCGCAACGGAGCCGGCCGCCTGGAAATGGCCAAAGGCGTCTGCCGCGACGCTGTGGACTGATGCCTAAACGCGTGCGAAGTCGATATAGCCGTGCTGCACGTCGACGCGAATCAGCTTGACGCGCAGCTTGTCTCCGACGTCCACTCCCTGGTGACCTTGCGCCAGCAATCCTTCGATGTGCGGTGGTGCCACGCGGACGAACGTTCCCTTGAGAGTTGCGCCAGTGACGATGGCGTCGAAGATGGCGCCAATGCGATGCTGCATGGCGACGGCGGCCAGGCGCTTGGCCATGTCGCGCTCGACTTTGCGCGCGGCGTCTCCCTTCTCGGTGCAGTTGGCGGCGATGAGGGAAAGTTCGTTATCCGAATAAGGATTGGGCTGGCCCCCGAGCATCGCTTTGAGCAGTCTTTGCGTGACCATGTCGGCGAAGCGCCGGTTGGGAGCGGTGGAGTGCGTGTAATCCTGAACCGCCAGGCCGAAGTGCCCGGCTACGGGATCGCACGGGCGTTCGAGAACGTATTCTCCGGGGCCAATCAACTTGATCACGGCGAGTGACAGGTCGGCGAAATGGTCCGGGGCGGCGGCTTTGCGCTTGATCAGAAAATCGTTAAGGGCTTTGGAATCGGGGTCGGCTGGAAGTTTCTCGCCATAAGTTGCCGCCAGTTGCACGATGCGATCCCAGCGCTCCGGCTGCTTTACGATGCGGCGCAGCGACGAAACTTTTGCGAGCATCCGCGCTACCACGCCGTTAGCAGCAATCATGAAGTCTGCAATCAATTCCGTGGCACGGTTTTGCTGCTGCTTCACCACGTCAACCACCTGTGCATTCTGCACTAGAGGATAAATTTCTTCGGTCTGAAGGTTCAGCGCTCCATTTTCATAGCGCCGCGCCTTCAGCTTCTGCGCCGCTTCGTCCTGCAAGCGCAACTGCGCCTGCAGATCGGCGGAAGCAGCAACCTTCGGCGGCGCCGCTGCCGTGCCTTCCAGCCACGCTCCCAGCGAGTTGTATTGCAGTTGCGCCCGGTTGCGAACTAGCGCGCGATAGGCGTTGTTGGAACAGACGTGACCGGCGGCGTCCACTACAAACTCGGTGACCACGCTCAAACAATCCTGATGTTCGAGCAGGGAAGTCTTGCCCGTGGAAAGTTCTTCCGGGAGCATGGGAAAGTTGCAGATTCCGGTATAAACCGTGGTTGTTTCCCGGGCGGCATGCTGATCGATGGCGGTCTGCTTGGGGACGAAAGCATCCACATCGGCAATGCCGATCAGCACTTTGACGTCGCCGTTCGGCAATCGTTCCGCAACCTCAATCTGATCCAGATCGCGGGAGGTGTCGTTATCGATGGACGACCACAGTTGATTGCGCAGATCGCGCACCGATCCTGCGGCGGCGATGGCCGGAGGATGAGCCCGCAATTGTTGCAGTTGCTGCTGCACGGCGGGTGAGAAGTCGGGCTGAAAGCCGCGTTGCCGAACGACATCTCGTGCGACGGCTTGCAGATCGAGGTGAGAGGAGCCGACCGTCACTCCGTGACCACTGCTTTCACCAGATTTCGCGGGCGGTCTACGTTATATCCCTTCTTCGTAGCCACGTGATACGCGAAAAGTTGCAGCGGAATCACTTCGACGATGGGCAATAACAGTTCGGGCGCAGCCGGAACAAAAAACACATCATCGGCAACGCCGGCGACTTCGCGATCCCCTTCGGTGGCGACCGTCACGAGCCGTCCGCGGCGCGACTTCACTTCCTTCATCACCTCGAGGGTGCGGCGGTAGCGGAGAACCGAATCCGGATCATGCTGGTCGTAAGCTGCCAGCACCACAACCGGAAGGTGTTCGTCGACCAGCGCATTTGGCCCGTGCTTGAGTTCACCTGCGGGATAGCCTTCGGCGTGTGCGTAAGAAATTTCTTTGAGCTTGAGCGCTCCCTCGCGCGCGATGGCGTAATGGACGCCGCGGCCGAGATACAGAAACTTTTCTGCCTGAAAATGCTTTTGCGCGAATTGTTCCGCCAGATCGTCCCAGGCCCGGAGATTGTTTTCGATTGCATCCGGCAGGCGCAGCAGCCGCTGCAGATAAGAGCGTGTGACCTCGGAGGTCATGCGGCCGCGCTTGCGGGCGAGAAATAACGCCATCAAATAGAGAATCGTGACTTGCGTGGTGAAACTCTTGGTGGCGGGCACGGCGAGTTCCGGGCCTGCGCCCGTGATCAGCGCAGCACTGGCCTCGCGAGGAATCGTGGCCTCCGCCACGTTAGAGACGGCGATGGTCTTTACGCCGCGGGTCAGAGCCTCGCGCTGCGCGGCGATGGTGTCGGCGGTTTCACCGGATTGCGTGACCACCATCACGATGGGGTCGACGGCCGCGTGCGTGGAGCGATAACAGTACTCGCTGGCATATTCCACGTCGACCGCGACGCCGGAAAGATCTTCGATCATGATTTCGCCGGCCAAGCCGGCGTGACGGCTCGATCCGCTGGCGGCAATGATCAGCTTCTCGAAGGTCAGCAACGCACTTTCGATAGCGTGCAGTTCGCCGGGAAAGAGAATGTCGTCGTGCAGATGCTGTTCAACGGTTTTGGCGATGGCCTCGGGCTGTTCGTAGATCTCCCGGCGCATGGCATGGGAAAAACCGCTGTTTGCAAGATTGGAGTTGGGGTTGGTTGGATTCATGATCGACTGCGGCTGAGAGTAAATCATTGGGTGCAATGGGAGCAACCCGGACGCAGATGTGGACGAACCCCTCGGCTCACCCGAGTGGAGCCAGGCCGTTCGCCCGGCGACTCGTCCAAATTCACGTGAGATAATAGGCTACTCGCGGCCCCGTAGCTCAGTTGGATAGAGCAGCGGTTTCCTAAAATGCAATAGCTGGGTTGTAGGTTTTTGTTTTCAACACTTTGGCTTGTAGCGGTTTGTACCTTTTTGTAGGCTTTTTCCTGATTTCCGCCTGATTTTGTGCACAAGGTATGCACAAGAAACTCGCGCCCGTGCTAACGTGGGTTTCAGCGCCGGGGCTGTAGCTCAGATGGATAGAGCAAGCGATTCCTAATCGCTAGGTCGGCAGTTCGACTCTGCCCAGCCCCACCATATTTTCCTCGACGCTTAAGCCGCCAAAAGGTGGCCATCCTGCACGCGCACTGAATCCTCGTGCTGCTTGCCATCGAAGATGTACCGCAATTTGTAGCTGCCAGCTTCTACTGCAACGCCGGACATCGGTGATAGCGCCATTTCCGCAATTGCGCGCGCCACGGGCGTAGCGACTTCATCAACCCGCATTTCCTTGACCGTGATATCCAGCCTTATACCCTGATACGCCGTTTTTCCGTCCCGCAGAAGCTCGCCCAGAATTTGCTCGTGCTTTGTTGTGCTCATACTTCTATTTTCGGTTGCGGTGGACGGCCTGTCAACAAGGCAGCAGCCAATTTGGCGCGCACCAAGTTAGTAAATAGCATGTGCGTAGGCCGCAGCCGGACAATGAAGGTGTGGAATTGCTTTGCTGATTCCACGGGGTAAAGCCTGCTCTGGCATTCCCGCTAAGTTTTGATTAACCAAATTCGTAAATTACATCTGGCAAGCGTGCTTTCCGACGTGAGGCTGGTAGTCAAAGGCATTAAGGCAGTGGCAGCAGAAATCGAACCCGTGTTGATTCACGCTTACGTTCTGTTGCACCTGTACCGAAGCCTCTTTAATAAGTAGGCCCGCTTTAGATTTGGTGGGCGCGCCGCCTTCAAAGACGCGGTGACAGCGGTTCTGTGTGCCCTGTGGATTACGCACTGCGGCGCTGCATTATACTTTCCGTACACATGGCCGCCCTTTCCAATCTGGCCCTAGAATACGCGCACAAATCCATTGGCGATTCTCTGATTATCCACGCCGATTGCTTGGAGTGGATGTGCCGCATACCCGAAAACTCCGTCCACGGAATCGTGACAGACCCGCCCTACGGCGTGAAGGAATACGAATCCGACCAGCTTGAAAAGCGGGCCAACGGCAATGGTGGAATCTGGCGGATACCGCCTTCCTTTGGTGGCTGTGTGCGCCAGCCCCTTCCACGTTTCACTGCCCTGAATGCGAAAGAGCGCAAACAGATTTCCCATTTCTTCACCGAATGGGCCAAGGCCGCTGTGCACGTGCTTAGACCGGGCGGGCACGTTTTCATCGCGACAAATTCTTTCCTGTGCCAGTTGGTTTACAGCGCCCTCGTTGCCGGTGGCCTTGAATTTCGCGGACAACTGATTCGCATTGTGCAAACGTTGCGTGGCGGCGACCGCCCAAAGAATGCAGAAGAAGAATTTCCAGATGTGTGCTCGTTACCACGGGGCTGCTATGAGCCGTGGGGAATTCTGCGCAAGCCCATCCCTGCGGGAATGAAAGTAAGTGATTGCCTGCGGCAGTTTGAAACAGGTGGCCTGCGCAGGCTCCCGGAAGGCTTGCCGTTTGTCGATTTGATTGAAGCCGGGCGCACGCCACGGGAAGAAAAGGAGCTTGCGAAGCACCCAAGCTTAAAGCCCCAAGGCTTGCTCCGCGAACTGGTTTATGCCGTGCTGCCGCTAGGTAAAGGAATTGTGCTGGACAGCTTCATGGGTTCCGGCTCCACGGTCGCCGCAGGAATTGCAATGGGCATCCAGTGCGTTGGGGTTGAAAAGAATCTTGAGTACTTCAACGATGCGCCGCACGCTATTCAGCGTCTTTCCAGAGTAATTGTTCCTCGGGACCAGCTTGCTTTCGCTTTGCCTTCTTGAAATCCGCGCACTTGTAAATCCAGTTTGACATCATCTTGGTTGCACCTGCAGGCTTCACGGAGGCTGTAATTGTGCGGCGGCTTTTTTCTGACCGCCCGGAGAATTGCCAATCCGCTTTTGTAAGCATCGCCCCGGCCACCAGCAGAAACTTGAACGCGGGCGTTGCTTTTACCTTCGGTCCTTTGCGCCCGCTTTGAAAAACGAAAACCATAAGCCACACATCCTCGGCGTTGTGTCCTTGCCAACCATGCGCATATCTCGAAGCCTTGATTTCGATTCCATCACTGCCTGCATGCTGGGCCGCGTCCTTTGGATACTTTCCGGCTGGCAGCACATCTGGGTGTCCATTGTGATAAAGATTCTTCACAACCGTTGGGCAGTGCTTCGGTATCCGCGCGCCCATCATCTCACCAACCAAGCTGCTGAAGTTCGCCTGCATCATTGTGTTTTCTAGGCTGTCCATGTCCTTGGTGTGAAGCTGCGTATCAATCAGCGTCAGAAATTCGATGAAGTCCTGCATGGCTGCACGCACGTGGGCAGGCTTCACTCCAAACGGAATTACAGCGTTCGGATTGAATCCAGCTTCTTCGATTGGCTCTGGTAGAACAAGCGCAGGCATGCAGCCGGAAGGATATCTCGGCAAGAGGAATTTGAACAGTCGTTTCGTGGTCACGCCATCGTGCGGGCGTAGCATCCGCTTTTCTAAGGCGACGGGAGTAACAATCGCCATTTTGATTTCTAAATTAGTTTCCCGAAAAAGAGCTATCGGAAAAGGATGGCCCAGAAAAGCTTAACCATGTGGCCAAGCACAAATAGCTTGATGGCCAGCACGGTCAGCTTTTCGACCGCTGCGAACAAACGCTTCATTTTGGGTTGTTGGGTTTTCAGTATTCGGACGACAGCAAATAGACAGGCAAGCGCACTTCTTCCATCGCAGGGATGCGTTTTGTTTTTGCCAGACGACTACTGGCTACCGGCAGCGCAGGTGCAGACACCTTCTGGTATACAGAGTGGACACCGCTTTGGCGCGGGCGCTGCGCGATTGGCCTGCGAACCACCAATCTTTTTCCCACACTACCACCACATAGCGCTAAGGCAGGCACCCGACTTAACTTTGGCGCGCGGGCAGCGCTGCTGGTGACGGGGCACACCAATTCTTGAAGGGAAGCAGTTTTGGTATGCCGGACGCTACCGGCCTTTGCAACGCCAGCTCCGATACCACCGGGCACACCAACTGCATTACAAGGAGCAGTCGGCACCCAACTTTGGCGCGGAGGCAAGCGCTGGGGCAGCACCAGTGTGGGGCGCAACCCCTGCTGTCAGAATCCATGAATGGATTCGCGCTTGTCAAGTTACTAAGAGATTACCGAGGGGCCATTGTGGTCTCCGTGACGAGTTCCTATCCTCTCGCTCGGTGAAGGAGGCGGTTTATGAAACGGAAATCCAGCAAAGAAGCGTGGGAGGTATCGCGCGATAAAGTTGTGGCCAGCGCGGCATTCATCAAGCTGTTTGAAAAAGCACGGAAGGCAATGCTCGACCCGCAACGGAAAGCCTGCAAGCATGGCCACCCGGTTTGCGCTGCCAATGCTCATGTGGGCGACCTGAAGCGCACTGGCCAGTACGCCTGCGACCCCTGCAATCGTGCAGCGCAGGTGAAGTACGCGAAGAAGGCTATCAAGAAGGAGGTGGCGAAGTGAAATATTTCCTGCGCTACGCCTGCGCGTTTTGTGCGATGCGTTTGCTTTGGGGATTCGCGCGGAAGCACAAGCCTGCGCATCAGGAAGCGCCGGTGTGTAAGCAGCACGTATCCGGGTTGCTGCTTTCAATCTTTTTGCTCGTAACTTTTGCACCCTTGCTTGCTGCAGGAATCTTGGGCGCTTTCATCAACAAGTAACCGGCCACACCCAGCCCTTGCAGGGGCTGAATGCGGCCTAACCAGCAAGTGTCAAGGAGGACACATGCCAGCTAATGCAAAGCATAACCGATTCGCAGCCACGCTTGTGGCTGAGCTTTCCACCAGCCAGCGCAACCATCTTCGGACTCTGCTTTCCTTTGAAACGGGCGCGGAATCGCTGCGCTCCGTTCTGGGCATTGCCAAGGTACAACAGGTTTCCAACCACAGCCATGCCAGCGGCCTAGCTAAATTGGGCCGCACGGCGGAACTTTTCTCCCGCACCAAGCACGTAGCGGCCAACCTGCACCCTGAAGGCACCCGCAGTTTGGAGGTGCGGTGATGCGGGAATACGAATTGTTTCTGATTCTGCTGGCCGAAAAGGTATACACGGCCAAGGGCCTGCGTGATGCCAGCGATTTCCACGCATGGCTGCTGGCTCCTATCGCAGAAGGCAGCACGGGCCACTTCACTGGAAGAATTCTTCGGCGGACTGGATTAGGGCTTCAAACTGGAAGACATCGGCCCCGGCCATCGCTGGGGCCATTTTTCTTGCGTTGTCGTGCCGCTGTAGCCCCGAACGCATCGCCGGGCTGGCCCACAGCATCACCCAGACGTTGCCTGCGTGCGGCTGCACGACACAAGGCTTAATCCCGGCATGCCGGATTTTCAGGATTGGGATTGTGAAATGCGGGCAGCCAACTTTGGGGCGGATGTTTCGTATCCGCGTTGATATATCTTTTGACATTCGTTGCAGAAATATTTCCCGAGCCTCCGCATATCACCCACGTGGGCGTTGGCTGCGCATATTTTGTGGCCACGCACGCAGGTTTTTCGACTCTGGTCAGCCAGCCGCAAGCGAGATTGTTCAAACAGCGCAATGAATTCCGGGCTGGAAACAATCGCCTGCCGGGCTGCCGTACATGGTACAGACCCGCTGCGGCGGGCGCGTTCTCGCCGTGGAGCTTCACCATAGCCAAGTGATGCAGCCACTTTCCGAAGTCGCCAAAGCATCACACGGCAGTGCGGAGGTTTGATTCCAACTTCTGTGGCCACATCGACGGAACTTAGGCCAAGCCCGTAGTAAAGGTGAACCACCATCGCAGCCTTGCTGGCAACGTTTTTATTCAGCACCAGCACCGTATCCACGTTTTCAATCTGCACTGCTAGTTTTTTCAGCCGCGCCGCATCTGCGCCTTTCTTCTTGAGGGCGAGACATTCCTTGATAAGTCGAGTGAGCAGGGCTTCCTTCGCTGGGATAGCTGCTTCAAGCGCTTTTTCGGCCCGGCGGAGTCTTTCGGATTCGGAAAGATTGGGGTCAATGGGGAATGGCACCACCCTAAAGGCGCGCATTTCGAGGTATCGCACCAAAACTGCTCTTAGCATCGACTGATTCAGCACCCACGTGGGTGTTGCTTGCCGCCGACACTTATCAAGCTTTTGCTGCATGCGGCCCATGCGAACATAATCGCTGAAGTCAATACCGTTGCTTTCTAATTCGCCACCGGCAACGGCGTGTACTTCCACGGGGTAACGCATACGCATACCCACGTGCAAGTCGAAGCGCGCGTTACGCGCGGGCATCGGAGGACAGAATGTGATTGAGTGCGAAGGTGCAGCTTGTGCGGTTGCCATTCGTAGTCACTGAATGCTGTTACCGGAAAAATCACGGGCGCGTAGCCCCCTGCGACCGCCGCGCCCTTGTATGTGATTTGCACCGGGGAAAGGAATTGCCCGATGGCTTCGGCAAGCTTCGGTGTTGGGTCTTCACCCTGCTGGTTGCTTGCCTGCTGCCAGCGCCCAGAGTCTTTTGGCCCGGCAGCCCGTGGGCAGGTTCGCCACACGGGTGCTGCCGTTTTTTTGCGCAGTGTTTACCGCGCAATCTCATCCGGTTTGGGCCGATAGCTTTCAAACTCCGCTGGCGTGAGTGCACGGCGCACGTTGTTTGTTTTCGGGCGGGCTGCTACTTCTTCCGCTTCGACCTTCTTCTGCCATTCGTGCCATTCGGGCGTACCGTACTTCGGTTGAGTGCTTTCCATTGTTTTTTCTCCTTAACCGCGAAATTCAACGTCGCGCAGAACTGCCGGGAGCTTCATTCCCAAATCGTCCATTTTCGATAGCAGGTTGGCGGTGTTTTCCTCCAACTGATTTTGGTCGCGTATCTTTTCCATCACAGCGGAAAGCATCGCGGCGAGTACGCGCTTCTTTTCCTTCGGCAGCTTGCCGCAGGCTTCGTGCAATTTCTTTTCGCATAACTTGCCAAGAGCCGCGTCTGTCATTGTTTTCTCCCTTAAGCTCGCTGCACGTTTGTTGCACACAGCGCGTACTGGCCCTGCGCAATGTCGAATGTCACAGCATCGCCCGCGCAAACTTCAGTGAAGCTTTGAAATTGAAACCTAAACTGGATGCACGAGTTTGCAGGTGAATATGCAGGTGGCCCGCTGTAACCGTTTGCAGCGATGTCGGCCTGCAAGCCACCAATACACGAAATCACAGGAATGTCTTTCTTCTGGGTGATGGGGTTCCACTTAAAATAATTGAAGCTTCGCGCCCAAAGCACTGTGCCGCTTACGCCCGTGTCGCCAGCGGAGGGATACACCGGCACAGGCAGCGTTGCTGCCGTGGTCAAGTCCGTCAGCAATTCCTGCAGGCCAGAAGCAAACTGCGCGCCGGGCGTTGCAGCGATGGCTTCGGCCAGTGCCGCAGTGAAGCGCGGCAAATCCTGTAGCGCAGGCACCAACGCGCTGCCATCAGGTGATGCAAAGAATAAGCTGGCCGGGCTGTAGCGGTCTGCACGCGCGGCACCCAACGCAATCCAGTAAAGCTGGCTTGTGTCGAATGGCGCAGAAACGTTTTGGGCCGAAGCGCAAATCACGTTAGCTTATGTCTCCCACCGTTAGCGTTGGCGGCCACCCGCCCAGCGCTGGCTTGCCGAAGCTGTATGCGCCGGTTGAATCTTGTTCGTAAGGCACGCTCCACTTTGTGCCGCTGGCGGCGTGCTTCGTAAATGCGGTGGTGCTATTCGCGCCAACCAGTTTGTGCCCAAGCTGCGAAGCAACGGCGCTGGCCAATTCGTACGGATAATCTTGCGGGGCGCCCGAATCAGAATCCCTTTTCTCTGGATGGCTCTTGCGGCCAAAAACAATACCGAGGATGCCTTCGGCGCGGCGCTGCATTTCGTTATCGCGCTTTTCCTGCTCATCGTCGGCGGCAATCTGCGCACCGGCACGCGCGGCACGGCGGCGAAGCTCTTGAGTTTCATGCGCAGCAATCTTCTGGCCTTGGCGCGTTGCAACGCCTCGCCGGATGGCAAGGTCTTTACGGTGAAGTGTCGCTACATCCACGCCCTGCAGGCGCGCGCATTCTTCGTCAGTTAAGGTCGATGTGCGCCGGTGTGCGGCAGCAGCGGCGCGCGCTGAAACTGAGGTCGCATCGCCCTTGTACGCAGGGTAAGTTACAGCCGGGGCTACATCCACAAGGTCAACATCCTTGAGGGTTCGCAAGGGAATGCTGCGGCCAGTTTCATCATCGGTGGTGGTGCCCCACTCGTCGCCGCCGGGCGGCACTCGGAAAGCAAAGCTGCCCTCTGACAAATCTTGGCGTGCCACAGAGGCGTGCACGTCGCGGTGCATCGAATTATTTGGGTCAAGGATGCAGCGGAAGTTCAACCCGGCCTTTGAATCTGAAAGAATCAATGTGCCAGATTTCGTGCGGCCAAGGACGTGATCTTGGCTATGGTTGAAGGTGGCTTTTACATCCGCGCCTTCGCGCAAGCTCCGCGAAAACGCGCCGGGTGCAACCTGCTCAAGAAATGGCCCACCGACCTCGTTGATTTTTGTAGGCACGTTGTAGCTGGCGCAGCGGCCCGTGAGTTCAAACTTGCCTGCAGCTTTGCTGGCGCGTACTTCCGTCGCCTTCAGCGTGCCGCGCGTTTCGATTTCAGCGTGTATAACTGGCATAGAAAATTCCTCCTGCTACTTCGCAATGACAGGCGCGTGTGAAGCCTACCGGCGCTGCTTGCTGAGTTCCGCATTCATCACGGCTTCGATGTTGCCCGCCACTTCAGGCTGGCCGTAGCGGCGTGCGTAATCCGCGAGCACTTCAGGCGGGCAATTGCTATCGCAATACCTAAGCCCGGCCTTTTTGTAGGCTTCCGGCGCACTTTGAAACGAAACGGTTTCACCACCGGGGCGCTGGCAGGTTATTGCGAGCGTTCCGGAGTTTTGAAGGCGTTGTACGAACCACTTCGTTTCCGTTAGCGCAGGTGCGGCCGCAGTTTTCTTCGCAATCTGTGAAGCCAAGCCAGCCGCACACAGCACCGCGCCAAGCTGCGAATCGATTTCGTAGAAGTTGCTGATTTTTTCAGTCAGTAAATGCCTCACACTGATATCCATTTCAATTTCCCCTTTGCTTTGAAACTGCGAACGGGTCCGTCATTTCGTAACCCACTTCATTCAGCCCCGCAGCCCACGTATCTTGAAAGCCCGGCTTCTGCGCGGCAGGTTGGGGTTGCACCGGCAATGCCATGAATTTTGCAGGCCACTGCTCTGGCGGAGTGTCCGGCTTGATACCACAGGCTTCAAGAACCGAGATGCGCGCCTTACATTGTGGGCAGTTATGCGCGCGAAGCCACAGGTTCACATCGCGGAGCTGGTACTGCTGGCAACATGTGAAGCTGAAGCCCGCCAGCCCGCCATCTGCGGCCACCAAGCGGTACCACTGGTGGGGCTGCATGTAAGAACCATTCTGCGAAGCAGCGGCGCGCAGGTTTCGCAATTCGCGTTCCTTGGCTTCGTAGCGCGGGTCGATGGCAGCCAGCGCCATTCTTTTCAGTGCGGAAAGCATCAGCGATTCCCCTTGTGGAATTTTGGAGGCAGCACAGGCAGGCCGTTGGCTTGCCGGGCGGATGCGTACTTTGCCAGCGCGCGGTTGTAGCGCTGTAACGCTGCATTGAATTTTCGTCTGGTGCGCGTAACTTCAGCGCGCAGTTTCTGGAGTGGTTTTGCCATCATTTTCCTTCCTCAATCGCTGGGTGCGATTCCAGAAGGCCAGCATGCTGTTACGGGGTCGCGCACCGGGCGTGGGGATTTTTCAACCAAAAGTCTGGAGGCATGTTCTGGGGCTTCGGCCCCGGCGATATACGCCACGGATTTCAAGCTGGACAAATGGAGTGGCGCGGGCGGGCACATTAGCCGATATTCGGCATACATTCGTCCACATTCGATTCCGTTCCGGTTTCCTTTATCAAACTTTGGGAGCACTGTCGGATACAAAGGCCCCTGATTAGTCGATTTCCAACTGCGGGTGCGTGCATTTGGGCCATCGCATGGTGTAGCTCGACTTGCCGATTTATAACGAGGTACCCCTACCCGCCTCAAAGCCTTTGCTTTGTTGTAGTTATAGCCGTTCACATGCACGCCGCCTGAAAGTTATATGTATGACAACACAGCACTTATCACAGTGCTTCATAAGCCCTTGTGCGGCCAAGCAATGCGGATACACAGCATCGGCCGCAGAAATATGAACGCGCGCGCCCAGCATCATCACGCGCGCGTCGCTATGAACACAGCGATTTTGAAGGGTATTTGAAGGCCCGGCGCTGCACTGTGGGGATACAGGCGCTGCCGGGCCGGTTGGTTGGTGTGGGTAAGCACCACCATGCTGGCCATAGCATGTGATGCCCCGGCGCGGGCCGTCAGCGGCCCCTAGGGCTGCGCACCCGGCTGGTATGGGCTTTGAGGCCACCACAGGCATCGTCAGCGTCCAGACGCCTTGTCTGCGCACACGATGATTGATTTATTCGGTTGTGTAGGTGTGTGGGTGTTTGACGTTGGGGTTGTGGTTATCTATGCTGGTTTCTGCCATTTTCCGGCAGGCAAAGTAAAAGCCGGGTGTCGTCGCCATCATCGCTGGACGGTTATTCGCAGCGATGCGGCTCGGCCCGGCCTTGGTTAGCCACTTCACGGATTCGCCGTCCGGTGTGGTTTTCTTTCTGCTTATCAATCTGTCCGGTATCTGTGATGGTTTTTTGTCGTTGCAGTTTTCTGCCATTTTCCGCGAACAACAAAGGCTGCACGGGTGGGCGTGCAGCCAATTGCATCGCGCTTGGCTTTCTTTGAAAGCCCCGGCGCGCACGGTTACAGCCTGCAAACTGCCATGTGCCTGTGAAGGCTTAGATTCGCAAAATGCAAATGCCCAGCTTTTGGCCGGGCATTCGTTGGCGCTTTTCGGAGAAGCGGTACACCAAAGACCTTATGATGGGAAACACAGGCTGAATCGGCAGAGGCTTTGCGAAAAAAAAACCCTTCCAACTAACAGCGGTGTTTCCTTTGAACCATGATGCGTGGCCCGCTTGGCATGGTGTCCGCACGGTTACCGGCAGCACTCACACTAGACCAATCGGCTGTAACGGGTTGGCTGGTTTCTGCGCGGCCAGCGCTGCCAGTTTCTGTTTTCGGCGCGGCCATATGTGATAGCGCCTGCATTCGTGGCAGAAATAAACGTGCAACTTATCCCATCCGACAAATGCAGCGCCTTCGTACTTCGCTTTATGGAGCTGCTTTTTCACCGCAGCTTGTGCTTCGTGTTTTTCGCTATATCCTAGCGGGCAAACAAAAATTGCTTCTGGCATTTTCAACCCTCTTCTTCAATCAGCGCGAACCAATGTGGCTTCTTCACAAACGGCGGCGGCTCTGGAGCTGGTGTGCGCGGCAATATCGGCGGCACAAATCGTTCGATGTTTCCACACGAATGTTTGCGGCTGCAGGTTTCGCAACATGGCGAAGTTGAAAAAGCGCGCGCATCAGCGTCGTTATCGAATAAATGCAAGGCCACCGGCGCGGGAAAGTGGCAGCGCACTGCAACCACGTGCGGCCCCGGCGCGTGGATGATAACCTGCGGCTGCCGCCATAGGCTTCTGGCCAGCGCGGCCCAATCGGTTTTGATTATTTCCGCCATAAAGTTCACCTCCTGATATCAGGAGGCTGTTAGTCCTTGTAAACTACTGCGCCGTTTCTTACTTCCATCTGCCTTGAAGGCTTCCGGGCTTTTTCTTCTTGGTTATTTTTCCCTCGCAAATCATCCATGATGGGCAACCACCAGCGCGGTACGTTCAAATTATCCCTGCGCCGCATTACGGTCATCGCTTCTCGCATAATCTGCGCGCAGGTGTAGCCGCCAAGGTACAGCGTGCCCAGCGCTTGGTGTTGGCGCAGCACATCGCGACAAGCGCGATACAATTCCGGCCAATGTTCGTATGGCTCGAACAACGCGCGCTTCGCGGCATCTTTGAAGTCGCCATGCACCTGCGACCAATTCAGCTTGGAATCAGTTAGGCGGTCAAAAGACCTGCGTGCAGCATCTGCTCTTTCATTGCCATAGCTGCCGTCGTAACTGGCTTCGATAAATCTATCTGCGAATTGTTCGGTTATCGTTTTGAAGCTCATAGCTCTTTTCCCCCATGGCTGCCAGCGCGCGATAGCGCGCCGTCAGGTTCTCCGTCAAAAAAAAGGTTTTCCCAACCAGCTAGGTTTGGAACGGTTGTTTGACTAGGTTGCCTGACTAGGTTCCCAAGGCTAGGGGCCAAAAACAGCCCGCCAAGCGGCCAAACAGAATCTTGCATCGTGTTATTTGTCATAGGTTTGCAAGTATTCGCATCCGCACACCTGTGCGGAGCGGGCATCCGCACACCTGTCCGCACACCTGTACGATTACATCCGCACACCAACCCGCTTTCATCCGCACACCGGGCCGCACACCTGCGCCGATGCAGTCGCATTGCGGTGGCAATGCAGTCGCATTGCGGTGGCAATGCGGTGGCAATGCGGTGGCATCCTTCTGGGGTGCCACTGGCTACCTTGTGGGTACCCATCATGGTGTGCCCTCCGCATCGCCCATTTGCGACTGATTGTGGCGCTTCGGGTCTGCCGGATTTACCCAAAAAACTTCGCCGGTGGGCAACTGGTGCCAGCAATCGAAGGCACCGGCCATGCCAACAAACACACACTTGGTAGCACCAACCATTTTCGTGAGATGTTCATGGGGTGCCACGATGAAACCCTCGCGCATCTGGCCATCGCAGTGGCGGCACAGGCGTGGGCTGATGATGTTGCGCCCACGCAGAATGGCTAGCACGTATTCAACAGCTCGCTTGTTGTAACCTTCTTTGCTCTTAAACTTCGTGCAGTGGGCGACGATATCATCCACACCGCAGTAAACGAATCGAGTTTCTGGATGCCGGGCTGCCCAGAACTCCAGATAGCCTATGACCTCGCGGAAAATGCCTTTGAAGTGGCGCTTCAGGGAACAGCTTTTGTTGCCACCAAGGTCTACGCGCTTGCGGAAGCTATCTGCACCCCGGCGAGATTTGTCTTTCAGCATGACGTTTCACTTCCTAAACTTCACTTACTAGAAACCAACAACGATTACGCCCGCGCCAGCCGCTTCTTGCCGGTGGGCTGGGCTTGCCCCTGCATCCATATGCACACAGCGGCCCAAGAGAAACGAAGCATGCGACCGCCGACCCGCATCACTGGAAGGGGATTGCTGCGCTTCGGGCGCATCTGGCTGTAAACCCAATGCAACGAACACTGAAGACGGCTCGCTAATTCTTCTACGGTGATAATGTCGGATGGGAGAAGGGGTGTGGGTGTGGATGCTTCAACAGAGCGGCTAGCCATGAGAAATCCTTACCTACTGGATTTGGCTAGTCTGCTCTTCAGCTTGCCGGGATGGTTACCGGCCCCTGTATTCCGGGTGCGGATGTGGGCTTGCCCAGATGGGCTGGGGCTTGGTGCTTCTGTTTCCCACAGTTACTTGCCGCCATTGGCTTTCACTGAAATTAGCTTAAACCAGATTCGTACAAGAAATACAAAATTATTTTGAGCGTCTTGCCGGTTTTTTGCTTTTCGTGAATGCCTTCGAGAACTTCTTCATCGCAGCGTGCGCTTCCTTCGGCACCGGCTGTACATAGATGTCCATAGTTGTACTCAACTGGCTATGCCGCAGAATCCCCTGAATCGTCTTGCCATCGGCACCCAAAGCATTTAGATTGGTGCCCAGCCCGCGCCGGAAGGCGTGCCATCCCTTCCACACGATTCCGTTCTGCTCAAACAACGGCTTCA
The DNA here is from genome assembly GCA_963832755.1 of uncultured Acidobacteriaceae bacterium. GTDB lineage: Bacteria > Acidobacteriota > Terriglobia > Terriglobales > Acidobacteriaceae > Sulfotelmatobacter. The sequence continues at coordinate 1,950,806 of CAWHVM010000002.1, forward strand.
TCACGCGGCGGTAAAGATTCTCAACTCGTAGAGGCTGCCCCGCCCGCGCACCCGCGAAGATGAAGCCCGAGTCCGGCGTCCGCTTGCGATGGGCTACCAGCGCCTTCTGCAATAGCGGCAGCACCGGCACCGGCGCTTTGCTGGTCAATGTCTTGGTTTCTGAGATTTGGCCGCCCCACACTGACCGCTGCACATGCAACTCGTTGCCTCTGAAATCTTCCCAACGCAACCCTTTGATTTCAGAAAGGCGCAAGCCAGTAAGTGCGGCCACAATTACAAACGTCCGCGCCGGTTCGGGCAGCACCGCCAGCATCGCTTGAACTTCTGCAAGCGCGTAAGCTGCCTTTGGGCCAGCCGCCTTACCGCGAGGAATTTCCGCATCACGCACTGGATTGCTGCTTACCATGTTGCGCCGGATGGCAAAGCGGAAAGCGCCGCTTAGAAAATTCCGCAGGTTGCGGTGGGTGGTGTGGGCGCGCTGTTTATCGCTGGTGGCGGCGCGCAGGATATCGTCAACATCCGAGGTCCGCACGGCGCGCAATTCCAAACCGTTAATTGATTCTTTGGCCAGATACCACAGCGCCTGATATGCGTGGTGGGTACTAGGCCGCTTCGATTCCTTCACGTGGGGCAAGTACACGTGTTCAATGAAAGCCGCCAATTCCAACCGTGATTCCGGTGTAGCTGTGCGAGCGTTAAGTGGCGCAAGAATCAGGTCAGCCGCTGCCCGCGCAGCATCCTCCTTCGCCTTTTCCGTTCTGGCTGCGGGGTCGATATTCAGCTTAACCGTCTTCTGGCGCTTCACAACGCGCCCGCCTTCTATCACGGGCTCGTAGTAGCGGAGCAGGCAGCAATTGCCAACGTGGATGATTGAACCTTTCTGCATTAGGAATCCCCTTCGATTATCGTTGTGCACAAGATATGCACAAGATGACCTTTGTAACCGCATGAATAGCGGCGATGCACAGTGTGGCAGGGTATTTCCTAAACCGTTGGTCGGCGGTTCGACTCCGCCCGGGGCCTCCATGATTTCAGTCACTTGCGTTGTTACTAACGATTAACTCTACCTCGTTTTCAGGTGGCTGCACCGAATGTTGTGCTACAATGAAACTCAACGCTACTGCCAGCGGTTTGCTCGTGACGCGGTGATCCAGTTGGATCAGATTCATCTCCGCTTTTCCTGCCTGCCGTTTATTTCAGCGTAAATCAAAACATAAGAGCGGCATGCGAACTCACTACACGTGTACACATCAGGCCCCTCCAGAAAGAACAATTACGAATGACAAGCTTTACGGAAATAGCGCTATCTTCTGCTTTGCAGCAGAGGCTGGCGACGAATCAATTTGTTATCCCTACGCCGGTTCAGGCGCAGGCCATTCCTTACGCCCTTGAGGGCAAAGATGTGCTGGCTACGGCGCAGACCGGAACCGGCAAGACGCTGGCGTTTCTGATTCCAATCATCGAGATGCTGCAGCGCGAACCCTCGCAGAAAGTCCGCGTGCTGGTGTTGCTGCCCACGCGCGAGTTGGCGATTCAGGTCAACGAAGAATACGAGAAACTGCGCGGCAAGGGATTGTCGAAAGCGGCGCTGGTAATCGGCGGCGTCTCCGAAAAGACGCAGATTCAGGCTGTGCGCGCCGGATCGAGCATGGTGGTCGCAACTCCGGGCCGCCTGCAGGATTTTATTAACCGCAAGCTGATTGATTTGCGCGAGGTGAAAATCCTGGTGCTCGACGAAGCCGACCGCATGCTGGACATGGGTTTTCTGCCTGCAATCCGGCGCATCCTGGCCATCCTGCCGCAACGGCGGCAGACGCTGTGCTTCTCGGCCACGCTGGAGCAATCCGTGGCTGGGCTGGTGAACGATGCCATGCGCGATCCAGTGCGCGTGGCGGTTGGTTCGGTGCTCAAGCCGGTGGAGAGCGTGCGGCTGCAGGCGTATGAAGTGCGTCCCGCCGAGAAACCCGATGTGCTGAGGCAATTGCTCTACGCCGAGAAGGGACAGACGTTGATCTTTGCCCGAACCAAGCGCGGTACCGAACGGCTGGCTAAGGAACTGGTGCGCGAAGGATTTTCGGCGGCGATGATTCACGGCGACCGCTCACAAACCCAGCGTAACGGAGCGCTTGCCGGATTTCAGCAGGGCCGCTTTCAGGTGCTGGTGGCCACAGACGTAGCCGCACGCGGCTTGCACATCGATGATGTGGCGCACGTGATCAACTATGACTTGCCAAAGATGGCGGAGGATTTTATTCATCGCGTGGGACGCACAGGGCGTGCCGGATCGGAAGGGCTGGCTACCAGTTTAGTAGCCGGCGGCGAGGTCATTGAACTGCGGCATATCGAGCGCGCGTTGAAGTTGAAAATCGAACGCAAACAGGTGGATTGGGCGAACGCAGAGCGGTCTGAGCATGTTGTCCAAAACACGCTGGCCAGCCGGACGCTGACCCGGCTGCCGGGAGAAATATTCGCTTAGCGAACGAAGGTATCAGTGAGAATAAATTAAACGGGGCGCGTCTCAGAGACGCGCCCCGATTTCTTGGATGAAGCTACATCCGTTAGATCTGTTCAAGCCGAAGGTCTACGGTTCGGTCTTTTCCGGAACGCGTTCGCGGGGAATACTGGAAATATCGGCGTCGTCTCCCATTTGAAACAGGGCAGCCTGCTCAGCGGCGTGCTTTTGCAATTCGTCCAAGTCAAGTTCGCTGGAATCGCTGGGTCCCCCTGACGGCTCGTCTTTGCGCTGGATGCGGCGTTCGGCTTTGTCGCGCTGTTTCTGCTGGCGCGTGTGTTCTTTTTGGCGTTTGGTGAAACTTGATCGACCTCGTCCTGGCATAGCTGATCTCCAATCGTTTCTTGTTGGGCGAACGTCCACTCAAGGGCTAAAGCCGCTGTATTTTGCGGGCGTTCACGGCGCGGCTGAAGCCGCACCTTTCAAACCCGGGCCCCACGTCGAGCTACCAGCGGGGTTCGCGGGGCTGGCGCGCGTGTCCCTGATAATCGTCGCGACTGCCGCCGCCTCCGCCGCCAAAGCGCTTCCCACCTCCCCCGCCACGCGGGGAATCGGTTTTCGGCTTCGCTTCGTTGATCTTCAGGGCGCGGCCCCCGAGTTCGCTTCCATTCAACGCCGCGATCGCCTTGTCTGCCTCCGCCGCATTCGTCATTTCGACGAAGCCGAAGCCGCGGGCGCGTCCGGTTTCGCGGTCGGTGACGATGCTGACGCGTTCGACTGCGCCATGCGCCTCGAACAAGCCGCGCAGTTCCGGTTCGGTGGTGCTGTGAGGTAAGTTGCCGACGTAAAGATTCTTCATAAGAGTTCTTCTCTTTTCTTTCTGCTTCTACTGCAGCGGTTTCTGCTGAAACGGCTTCCAGGCCGTCTCGAAAGGGGTCATGCCAGCTTCTCTTTGGGGTTGGTCTGCGCGACCGGGGCTACCAGATGTTTCTCAGCCAGGGCTCGCAACATTTTTCGATTGCTCTGGCGGCGGCTGATCTTCTGCCTGCGCCGCCGGTTAAATCTGGCTTTGTCGCCGTTGACTCCGGACATATTTCTCTCCTGCCTTGAGACTGGCTCAACGTAAACTCGTTGCCCCGAAATTCTCGCTGCCGCACGAACGACGGGTTGTGTCAGTGTTGAAGATTCCGTTGTGGGCGAATCGTCGAATCGGCCAGACCGGGTGACCATTCCTTGAGGTCGATGTCTTGGGATTGAAGGAACTGACTTCCAGAGGCTCTCAGGTTCGACACGTCATTCGCCTTTCAGGGAATTTCTCAATCGCGAAGGCGTAACGTGCTGTTAGGGTGTCTTCGAGGTCAAGACCTCCAGTATACGCTGCATTTGCATATCTTGCTTGCGTATTGCACACCGGGAAATCGCTGCAGGGCCGATAATTCACGGCCTGGCCGCGACGAACTTACGGCTGCGAGGGGCTGACATTGGTTGACTTTGAACTTTTGCAGAGAAGCAGGCAGAGCACCACGGCTCCTGCGGCCGCGCCGCCGCCAATCTCGATCCATTTTGTATTCAGACCGTTGCCGGCGCCTCCGGGCCGGGCAGCGGATCCGCAGGCTGCGGCTTCATCGCGGGTTGCCTGCTCGCCCTCATGCACTACGGCGGATTGAGAGGAGCTGTTCGAAGGCGTTGCTTTGCCCAGTTCTGCGCTTTGCGTGATAGTCACATCGTGCTTGTGCGCCGCAACTTGGAGCGTGCCGCTGAGGTCGGTCGCATCGTACTGCGTACGCTCGTTCGATCTGGGCTCGACCTTGATGCAATTCACATGTACGCCCATCGACGTGGAGGTCCCCACAGATACGCTTCCGTGTTCCAGGCTCACGAAGTTGCCCTCGAACTTGACTACCGATTCCGGCTGAATCAGGACAGACGATCCTTCAGCATCGAGATTGGCGACGGAGCCGGGTTTGGTTTCCAGCAAATCTCCAGGAAAGATCGCGGTGGAATCGGCTGCTTCAGCGCCGTTTACCCACACTCCGCCCTGGCTATGCACGACAGCCGCGCCCGTGTCCGCCGCCATCAGTGACAGCGGACATAGGACAACCATTACCCAACACAGAGAATTGCGCAAAGCAGGCACACTCATACCCAAATAGAATTTCCACAACGTATTAAGAGGATCGTAGCGGGAGGGAGCCGGCTCGTCTATTAGCTCTCTGGATGCCGGTGGCGCAAGAATATTTCATGCCGGAGGGCTCGGCTGCGACCGGCTTGCGAACTCCGGTATGCTGGGCGGACATGCTTTGATGAACTGGTTCGGAGAAGATGGTCTGGGAGAACATGCAAGCAAATGCCGTCGATGGTCCGGTGATTGACTTTCGCAACGTGGCCTACTCGCTGCCGAACGGCCAGCCGTTGCTTTCGCGGCTGAATCTGCAGGTACAACGCGGCGAGACGCTGGTGTTGCTCGGGCGCAGTGGCTCGGGAAAAACGACGACGCTGAAATTGATCAATCGCCTGCTCAACCCCAGCAGCGGGGAAGTGCGCGTGAATGGCGTGCCCGCGGCGCAGAGCGACGTCATTGGTTTGCGTCGCAGTATCGGCTACGTCATTCAGGATGTGGGTTTATTTCCGCATTTCACCGTGGAGAAAAACATTGGTATCGTTCCGCGAATCGAGGGCTGGACTGCCGAAAGGATACACCGGCGCGTCGGGGAATTGTTGCAGATGGTTGGGCTGGAGGAGCAGATGGCTTCTCGTTATCCGCACCAGCTTTCGGGCGGGCAGCGGCAGCGCGTGGGTGTGGCTCGAGCGCTGGCCGCCGATCCCGCCATTCTGCTGATGGATGAGCCTTTCGGCGCGCTCGATGCGCTCACCCGCGATCAACTGCAGCGCGAGTTTCTTTCTCTGCAACACCGGTTGAACAAGACCGTAGTTTTCGTCACGCACGATCTGCGCGAGGCTCTTCGGCTCGGTTCGCGCATCGCTCTCATGGAAAGCGGACGGCTGGTCACGGTTCTTTCACCGGCAGATTTTCTGGAATCAAGTGACCCATTGGCTGCGGCCTATGTGCGGGCTTTCGGAGACGGACTGGACTCCGTGGCAAATCGAGGCGAGTCATGAACCTGCTTCACTTCTTATTGCAAAACCACGATCAGGTGCTGGAACTCACGCTGGAGCACCTCTGGCTGGTAGGAATCTCTACGCTGCTGGCGGTCTTGGTCGGTATACCTTTGGGCATATTGAGCGCGCACTGGCCGGTGTGGAACAAGCCGGTGCTGGGAACCGCCAACATTATTCAGACGATTCCGAGTCTCGCCCTCTTTGGTTTCTTGCTGCCGGTGCCGTGGCTCGGGGATCGCGCCGACCGCCTGGCGATTTTGGCGTTGACCCTCTACGCGCTGCTGCCCGTGATTCGCAACACCTACACAGGAATTCGCGGCGTAGATCCCGCCGTGGTCGAAGCTGGACGCGGCATGGGGCTCACCGACAGCCAGCTTTTGTTTGAAGTCGAGTTACCGCTGGCGCTGAGCGTGATCCTCTCCGGCGTGCGTGTGGCGGTCGTGGTTTCGGTGGGACTGGCCACCATCGCTGCCGCGATTGGCGCGGGGGGCCTGGGGGAGTTCATTTTTCGCGGTCTCGCCATGGTGAACAATCAGCTCATTCTAGCGGGAGCGATTCCGGCTGCCATTCTGGCGTTGTCGGCGGATTTCAGCTTGGGATGGCTGGAGAAGCGTTTGCAGCCGCGATGAGACCGCAGCGACACAGATCGCGTTGGGGAGTTTTAGAGTCAGGCCGCGGGAATTGGACCTGGCTGATTCTCGCGGTCCTGCTGTTGTCCTCGTGCGCGCCCTCGCGTTCCGATCGGGTTGTGGTCGGCTCCAAAAATTTTACCGAGTCGCTGATTCTCGGTGAACTGCTGGCCCAGCAGATTGAAGCGCACACGCATTTGAAAGTGGAGCGCCGCTTTTATCTCGCGGGAACTTATATTTGCCAGCAGGCGGTGCTGAGCGGGCGTATCGATATCTATCCGGAATACACCGGAACTGCGTTGACCGCCATCCTCAAGCAGAAAATTGGAGGCGATAAAGCGGAAGTCTACCAGCGCGTCAAGAGCGAGTATGAAGCCCGCCTCGGGCTTACCCTCGGCCCGCCGTTCGGTTTCAACGATACCTTTGCAATGGAGATTCGCGGAGACGATGCGCGCCGTCTGGGTGTAAAAACCTTATCGCAGGCAGCTGCATTCGCACGGCACTGGCGAGCCGGATTCGGCTATGAATTCATGGAACGTCCCGACGGATATGCCGGACTGGCCGCCGCATACGGCCTGCACTTCGCTGCGCCGCCTCGAGTCATGGATCTGGGCTTGCTCGCCCCCGCGTTGAAAAATCATCAGATTGATATAGCTGCGGGCAATGCTACCGACGGGCTGATTCCGGCTCTGGATTTGTTTGTGCTTGAAGACGACCGCCACTATTTTCCTCCCTATGAAGCGGTCGCCGTAGTTAGGCAGCAGACCCTGCAGCAGCATCCTGAAGTCGCCCAGGCGATTGCCGAGTTAGGCGGCAAGATTTCTGATCGGGAGATGCAGCAACTGAATTACGCTCTCGATGGCCAGCGCCGCGACGTGAAAGACGTTGCGCACGAATTTCTGCGCAGCAAGGGACTGGTTCAGTAATTCAAATGCCCTCTTTCGTCAGATTAGCAACTCGCCGCGCAACGTTAGCACAGCCGTTCCTTTGAGGATCACGCGTTCCCCTTTAATCTCGCACCACAGTTCGCCGCCGCGCGGGGAAACCTGACATGCGTGCAACCTGGTTATGCCGAGTTGCTGCACCCAATAGGGCGCGAGCGAGCAGTGCGTCGATCCGGTCACCGGATCTTCTGGAATACCGTAGCTGGGCGCGAAATAACGGGATACGAAGTCGGCGTCTTCGCCGGGAGCCGTGATTGCAACTCCCGCGGGATGAAGTTGTTCGAGCAAACGAAAGTCGGGGCGAATACCCCTGACTTCTTCCTCCGACTCATAAACTGCGAAGTAATTGTCTTCGATCTGTTCCACTGCCGCGGGAGCTTTGCCCAGAGCTAAACTCAGCCCCGCCGGCGGAGCCGCGCAGTTCCAGGGCGTGAGCAAGGAAAAATCCATGGCCAGCAGGCCGTTGTCGCGGGAAACTGTGAGTGCGCCACTGAAGCGAGTTTCGAAGCGCACCGAGTCGCGAGCGGTGTCAAGAATTTGCAGCACAACAAATGCAGAGGCCAGCGTTGCATGTCCGCACAGCTTCACTTCGCAGCGCGGCGTGAACCAGCGCAATTCGTAGTGATTGCCGCAAGGCACCAAGAAGGCGGTTTCCGAGAGATTATTTTCGGCTGCGACCGCCTGCAACGTGGCGTCATCTAACCAGTCTGCAAGCGGGCAAACCGCCGCCGGGTTGCCAGCGAAGGGCTTGGCGGCAAAAGCGTCAACGTGAAAGACCGGTAAAGGCATTACCCTATGGTACTCGGCGGCCGTGAGGAATAAAATCCTACGCACTTGCGCCAGCCACGGCTAAAACGCTCTAGTTGCCGTGATGTAGTTTTCGTCCGCTCATTATTAGATCGGGAGATCTGTATGCCAGCCACTCAAGCCGAGCCTGTCGTCCACCATGTTCTCATCGAGCAACTCACGAACGCCCGTCAACGCACTGATGATTTGTTCGCTCTGGTCAAGCCCGAGTTTCTCTACGAGCGCCCAATCGCTGAGCGTCACCGCATCGTTTTTTATATCGGACATCTCGAAGCCTTCGACTGGAATCTGTTTCACGAACGCATTTTCGGGCTCAAGAGTTTTCATCCTGAGCTTGACCGGCTGTTTGCTTTCGGCATTGATCCGGTCGGCGGCGGATTGCCCACCGATCAGCCTTCTGACTGGCCTTCGATCTCCGCTGTTCAAGACTATGTCCGAAAAGTGCGAGGCGTTCTGGATGAGAAACTCGCCGACGCGCTTACCGATTCCCATGTTCTGATCAGCGACGGATTTCCTCTGAGCACTCTGCTCAACGTGGCCATCGAGCACCGCCTCATGCACGCGGAAACGCTGGCCTACATGCTGCATCAGTTGCCGCTTGACCGCAAAATCAAGCGATCTGAATCTTTGATGAGTGCTGCTCTGCACGTGGATCACGGCAGCGTCGAGATTCCAGCAGGTGCGGTTACGCTTGGCCTCTCGCCTGGCAGCGATTCGTTTGGCTGGGACAACGAATACGAGGCTCACACCGTCAACGTTCCGGCGTTTGCCATGGATCGCTATATGGTGACGAACCAGCAGTATCTCGAGTTCGTCAATGCAGGGGGCTACGAAACCCGCGCGTTCTGGGGCGACGCTGACGCCCATGAAGACTGGAACTGGAAATCGGCGCAGGGAATCTTGCATCCGGCGTTCTGGAAGCGCAATGACAAAGACGAACAGTGGCTGTACCGCACAATGTTCGATGCAATCCCGCTGCCGTTGCACTGGCCGGTTTATGTAAGTCAGGCGGAGGCGAAAGCATATGCGCGCTGGGCAGGGAAGTCGTTGCCGACCGAAGCCGAATGGCAGCGCGCGGCATACGCTACCGCGCGGGGTGACGAGCAAGAGTATCCCCGGGGCGCGGAAGAGCCTGCCGAACAATTTGGCAACTTTGATTTTGCGCGCTGGAGTCCCGCACCGGTAAACGCGTTTCCTGAAGGCCGCAGCGCCTTCGGCGTTCACGGCTTGGTGGGCAATGGTTGGGAGTGGACTTCCACGGAATTCGCGCCGTTCCACGGGTTCGAGCCATTTCCGTTTTACCGTGGGTACTCCGCCGATTTCTTCGACGGCAAGCACTTCGTCCTGAAAGGCGGATCGGCGCGCACGGCTGCGTGCATGTTGCGGCCCACGTTCCGCAACTGGTTTCAGGCTCACTACCAATTTGCCTACACCGGATTTCGTTGCGTAAGCCGCTGACTATTGAAGCGATCGTGAAATTAAGACCGCGCAAGGAGATGCCAATATGCTGGTTCAAACGATTACGCCGGCCACGACATACGAATTCGCAGCGGACGTGTACGCGGGGCTCATGAAGCTTGGTCAGAAGGAACTGCTCTCGAAATATTTGTATGACGAGGTCGGCTCAGCGCTATTCGAAGTAATCAGCCATCTGCCCGAGTACGGTCTCACTCGCGCTGACGAGCGCCTGCTCCGGCGACACGGCCAGGACATCGTCGCACGGCTGGCGGCGCCTGTTTCCGTGGCCGAACTCGGCAGCGGCAGCGGCCGGAAAACTCGCCACATCCTCGAAGCGCTTTGCCGCCGCCAGCGCACTGCGTACTATCCCATCGAGATTTCTCCCTCCGCTCTGGCTATGTGTGCGCGCGAACTCAGCGACATCGAGTCCATCAGTATTCTGGGCTTCGAACGCGAATATCTCGACGGATTGCTGGAAGTGGCTGCGCAGCGCTCGCCCGGCCAGCATCTGCTTGTGCTATTCCTCGGAAGCACGATCGGGAACTTCGATCGCCCCGCGGGCATTCAGTTCCTGGCTGAGGTGCGGCGAATTCTGGAATGCGGAGATTCGCTTCTACTCGGCACCGACCTTGAGAAATCCAGTGTGCAATTGCTGGCGGCTTACGACGATGGGCTGGGAGTGACCGCGGCCTTCAACTTGAATCTGTTGGCTCGCATCAATCGGGAACTGGGTGCTGACTTCGATCTCGCGCAGTTCGAACACGTGGCCAGAATCAACCACGAAGCCCGCAGCGTGGAGATGCATGTGCGGTCCTTGTGCCGGCAGACCGTGCATGTTCCCGCTGCTGAGTTGCTGGTTGAATTTCTCGAGGGCGAAACCATCTGGACCGAAAGCAGCCACAAATACTCGCCGCAAGAAGTGTTTTCCATGGCTCGCACCGCCGGGTTCTCCTGTGCGGCACAATGGATCGATGAGCAATGGCCCTTCGCGGAGAATCTGCTGATCGCGGAATAGCAGCGTCGCTCAGCACTAACGAGTTTTCCTCCGCGCCTATCGGCACTTGCTCTGCTCTCGCGTAAGAATTCCCACATCTCCTAAACGGAAGTAAAACTTTGTAAATCCTCGGTTTTGCGCGTTTCGGCAATGTACATTAGTAAGTAGATGAATCGAAAACTGAATGGAAGCTGCTTGAGCGCGAGGACGAATCTGCTCCTGGCAATCGCACTCTGTGCCGCGAGCGCGGCCAGCACTTCTGTGGTTCCCGCCGGCTATGCAATGTCCTCTCCGCAGACGGCCGCCGGTGCAAACTCCTTTGTGCGGCGCATCGGCGCCATCAAGGCCATCAACGGAACCGCCATCACTCTCACTCCCGATTCCGGTCCCGACATCAACATTACGGTGCCCGACACTGCACGAATCGTGCGCATTCCTCCGGGCGAGAAAGATCTAAAGAACGCCACGCCCATCCAGTTGCAGGATCTACAGGTCGGCGACCGCATCCTGGTCGGGGGTAAAGCATCCGGGGATAACCTGTCGCTGGTGGCTTCGTCGGTTGTAGCGATGAAAAAGTCTGACTTGGAAACGAAGCATCAACAGGATCTGCAAGACTGGCAGAAGCGCGGAGTGGGTGGCTTGGTCAGTGCCGTGGATCCTGCGGCGGATACTGTCACTATTTCCGTCACCAGTTTTGCGGGGAAGAAGAACATCGTCATTCATGCCTCCAAAACCACGGTGATTCGCCGCTACTCCTTGGATTCTGTGAAATTTGACGACGCCAAGCCCAGCACGCTGCAGGAAATTCATCCCGGGGATCAGGTGCGGGCACGCGGCGACCGCAACGCCGATGGCAGCGAAGTCGCTGCCGACGAAATTGTTTCCGGATCGTTCCGCAATGTTGCCGGCACCGTCAACTCCGTCGATGCAAGTTCGTCCACGCTCAGCGTTCAGGATTTGTTGTCGAAGAAAGCGGTGCTCGTGAAAGTGACGGCGGACTCGCAACTTCGCCACCTGCCTCCGGAGATGGCTCAGCGGATCGCCATGCGCTTAAAAAGAGCGGCCGCGGAAGGGGCTGCCGGCGCTTCGAACGCTGCGCCCAGCGCAGCATCCGGCCAGACTCCGACTCCGGCAGGTTCTCACGGTGGCGCGGCTGAAGGTCGAATGGGCGCCAGAGGAAATGGCATGGGCGGACGTTCCGGCGCTCCGGATTTTCAGCAAATGCTCAGCCGCATGCCTGCTGCGTCGCTCGCCGACCTGCACAAAGGCGACGCCGTCATTCTGGTCTCGACTGAGGGCACCGCAGGCGTGGGTACTGCGATCCAACTCGTCAGCGGCGTCGAGCCCATTCTGCAAGCCGCGCCCAACGCCGGCCAAGCGATGATGCTTGCGCCCTGGAGCCTGGGCGGCGCACCCGCTGGCGACGCTGGGGGTCCGTAGTTTGTTTTCTGCAAACTCGAGTTTTCATCCGGAGATTTATACCGAAGCCTTATGTTGTGGAATGGAATAATGGAATGAAGGTTGGTAATTGTCTTTATTTTGCACTCGTTGCTTTGTCGTTGCCGTTGTGCGCTACGCTCGCCGCGGCGCAAACAGCCACGGCACAGGCCAGTTCCGGCACTTTGCGTGGGCAGGTAACGGATCCATCCGGCGCCGCCATCGCCAATGCCACCGTGATCATGCTGCCAGCGGCTGCATCTTCGACCCCCATCAAGACGCAAACCGACGGGCAGGGCGGGTATGAATTCAAAGGGCTGTCGCCCGGCCAGTATTCGCTGACCGTGGCTGCTCAGGGATTCACACTCTACGAAAACGACAACGTGGCCGTCGCAGGAAATCAGGCGTTGCGCCTCAATGTCCCGATGACCATCGAGGTTGAGGAGCAGAAGGTTCAGGTGTCCGATACCGCGCCGACCGTCGACGTGAATCCTGCAAATAATGCGGGAGCGATCGTCATCTCGGGCAAGGAACTCGACGCCCTGCCCGATGATCCCGACGAATTGCTCACCGACTTGCAGGCGCTAGCCGGCCCTTCCGCAGGTCCCAATGGCGGACAACTTTATATTGATGGTTTCACCGCCGGCCAGCTTCCGCCCAAATCTTCCATTCGCGAGATTCGCATCAACTCCAATCCGTTTTCCGCGGAGTACGACAAGCTCGGCTACGGCCGCATTGAAATCTTCACCAAGCCTGGAACCGACCAATACCATGGCGATTTCCGAATCAGCGGAAACGATTCGCCATTCAATTCATCCGATCCCTTCGCCGGTGCTGAACCCGGCTATTACACCATACAGGGCGACGGAAGCGTCGGCGGCCCGATCAAGAAGAACGCGTCTTTCTTTGTCAGCGCCCAGCGGAGAAACATCAACGACCTCTCCGCCATTGATGCTCAGGGTTTCGACCAGAACCTCAATCCCATTCAAATCCTGGAGTCTGTCTCCACGCCACACGACCGTACGAACATCGGCCCACGTTTGGATTACGCCATCACCAAGAACAACACGCTGACCGCGCGCTATCAGTACTACCGGGACACGGAGACCAATAACGGCATCGGCCAAACCACTCTGCCCTCGCAGGCCTATGACTCGATAACCACGGAACACACCGTGCAGATCGGTGATACGCAGGTATTCGGGACGAAGGTGGTCAACGAAACTCACTTTCAATATCTGCGGGACAACACCGGCGAGACCTCGATTGATACGAATCCGCAGGTCAGCGTATTGGGTGCGTTTATCGGCGGCGGCAATGGCACTATTCAGAGCGACCACCAGGATCACTACGAACTACAGAACTACACGTCGGTGATTCACGGCAACCAGACTATCAAGTTTGGCGGCCGTTTGCGAGCGCTGCACGACGACAACAGTACCACCGCGGGGTTCAACGGCACATTTACGTTCTCTACGCTCGCTCAATATCAGCAAGCGCAGTGCGCCACCTTGACCTCGCCCCCGCCGGCATGTGCGGTTTTCATAGGCCAGCCCAGCGTCACCCCGCGGCAGCTTGCCATCACGCAAGGTCCCCAGTACCTCAGCCTGACAGCCTACGATGTTGGGCTCTACGTTCAGGACGATTGGAAGGTGCGGCCCAACATTACCTTCAGCTATGGCTTGCGCTTCGAAAGCCAGAACGACATTCGTGATCACCTGGATTTTGCGCCGCGGCTGGGACTGGCCTGGGGCGTTGGCGGCAGGAATCGCCCTCCGATCGTTGTGATTCGCGGCGGAATGGGCATCTTCTACGACCGCTTCCAGGAGACGCAGATCATGCAAGCGTACCTGGTGAACGGCACCAATCAGACGGAATACATCATCAATAATCCGACCTGTTTCCCCGGGCTGGACCAACCGGTTAACCCCGGCACCAACTTCACCAACTGCGGCCCCAATACCGACATCCAGCGCACTGTCTACCAGATTAGCCCTTCGTTGTATTCGCCTTATACTTTGCAATCCGCGATCAGCGTGGAGCGGCAGGTCACAAAATCCGCAACTTTGACCGCCACTTATCTAAATTCTCGCGGCTTCGATCAGCTTCTGAGTATCAATGCGAATGCGCCCTATCCCGGCACACCCTGCTACCCGAGTTGCCTTCCGCCCGTCAACAATGAAAACAAATACCAGTACGTCTCCGAAGGCGTCTTCCGCCAGAACCAGTTCATCGTGAACACGAATATTCGCGCTGGCGCCAAGCTGCAGCTCTTTGGCTACTACACGCTCAACTACGCCAATAGCGATACCTCGGGGGTCGCAAGCTTTGCATCAAATTCTTACAACATCGGCCAGGACTACGGGCGGGCATCATTCGATATCCGGGAGCGTCTGTTTATAGGCGGCTCCATCCTCATGCCTCACGCCTTTCGTTGGAGCCCATTCTTCGTGGCGAACTCCGGCTCGCCCTTCAACATCACTACCTTCAACGATCTGAATGGCGACTCCCAGTTCAACGATCGGCCTGGGTTCGTCTCCACAGCCACCTGTCCTTCTCAGCCGGGATCGTATTGCACTCCGTTGGGAACTTTCGATCCAACACCGACAGCGGGTGAACGGCTTGTCCCAATTAACTACGGCACGGGCCCGGCCCGCGTCACCCTGAACATGCGGCTAAGCAAGAGTTTCGGATTCGGCAAGAAGGTGGAGAGTGGCGCGGGTAACCTGGGTGGCCACGGCGGGGGTGGGGGCCGGCATGGAGGACCGCTGTACGGCAGCGGTCCCTCGTTCGGAGGCAGCGGTTCCGATCGCCGTTACAACGTTACGCTGGGTGCTACAGCGCGCAATGTTTTCAATAGGGTGAACCTGGCTAGTCCCGGCGGAGTTCTGGGATCGCCATTTTTCGACAAGTACAATGGTCTTTTCGGCGGACCGTTCTCCACCGGCGTGGCCGTCCGCCGCATCGATTTGCAGGCGACTTTCAGCTTTTGAACGCATTTGACGAGTGCAGCCCTGGGCCGACTGGTAGTTGGCCGCAGGCTTCACCAGAAAATCTCCCGCCTCGCACTCTGTTCTCCATCCGTTCGGGTTATCCTTGAAGCGGGGCCCGGATTTATCGATACTGCCCGCCGAGTTAAGTCCCTTTGTCTTTTCTCCAGGCCACAAGACGCCAGTTTCTTCGCGGTGCCGCCGCCGCTGGCGCTATCGCGCTTGCCGGCGATGGAGTCTTGCTGGAGCCGAACCGGCCTCACCTCGTGCGCCAGGAATTTTTTCTGCCGCGGTGGCCGGAGCGGCTGGATGGCTTCACGATCGCGCTGCTCAGCGATTTCCATTACGATCCTTATTTTTCGGTCCATCCGCTGCACGCCGCCATCCCCATCGTCAACGGCCTTCGTCCTGATCTGATCGTGCTCACCGGCGACTTTGTTTCCATACCTGTGATCGGAGACGATGCCAAGGCGGCGTTCGCAGCTGAACCATGCGCTCGCCTCCTGCGCCAGATGGCCGCGCCCCACGGACTTTGGGCCGTCCTGGGAAACCACGATGTCGATACGGACCCCGAACATGTCACCCGCGCGCTTCGGGCCGAGAATATTCAGGTCCTCGCGAATCAGTCGCAGGCGATCGAGCGCAATGGCGCGCGCATCTGGCTGGCAGGCGTGAATGATGTGCTTAACGGGACCGCCGACCTGCCGCTGACGCTGCGCCGCGTTCCCGCCGGCGAAGCCGTTATTCTGCTGGCGCATGAGCCCGACTTCGCCGATGAAGCCTCGCGATTTTCCATCGACCTGCAGCTTTCAGGGCACTCTCACGGAGGCCAGATCAGAGTTCCACTGCTGCCTCCGCTTTACCTGCCCAAGTTGGCAAAGAAGTATGTTTGGGGGACGTATCATGTGGGTCGGCTCACGCTCTACACCACTGCCGG
Organism: uncultured Acidobacteriaceae bacterium; assembly: GCA_963832755.1. Classification (GTDB taxonomy): domain Bacteria; phylum Acidobacteriota; class Terriglobia; order Terriglobales; family Acidobacteriaceae; genus Sulfotelmatobacter. The sequence goes on from CAWHVM010000002.1 coordinate 1,966,574, forward strand.
CCTGGGAACTGTCGGCGTGCCGATGCGGCTGAATTGCCCTCCCGAAATTACGCTGTTGACCTTGCGGCGGCAGGCGAAACCATAACGTCGTACCGGGTTGTGGCCGACGGAAGCGGTTGCCGTTGCGCATGAAATATGCAATCGCCTTCACATCGGCTCTCTTGGTGCGCCGCGGCTTTTCCTTATCGGACTGATAGCACTATACTTAGCGCCGCACCCAACTGGCCCCACATTTGCCGATAAACAAGGCATGGAAGAGCGACGCCTGCTCGACCTGGAGGCTTTTCCGCAAATGCTTCGTCGCATCTGGCCATGGCTTCTGATCCTCGCAGTTCCCGCCACCAGCTGGGCTTCGGTGCAGGTTCCGTCACCACGCCTGCGTCAGACTGTTATAACCGAACGCGAACATCAGGTCTGGAAAACTCCCAGGCGAGCCACCGAGTTCAGTGACGTTCCTCATGTCAGCGCGCGCGCGCGTTGCGAGGATACGCAACCGCCTGAGGCGTTGACCACGCCCGATCCTCTGGTCCCGGCCGGAGCAGGCCTCGAGGTAAAGGTCAGCTTTATCATTGGATCTGACGGGCGCGTGCATAGTCCTCTGATTCTGCAGAGCGCTGGCCCCGTCGGCGACCGCAACGTCCTGCGGGCTGTGCGCACCTGGCGATATCGCCCTGCGACCTGCAACGGCGTGCCCACTGAAGCGGAAGGGAAGATCGAGTTTTCCCGCCGTTGAGATATTCCACTCACTAGGGCTAACCCTTCTGCTCCGCTCTGGGCAGCCTCTGCTTGCGCTAAAATGACCGCAGCAGCAGTGGTCTGAATCGTGGACAGAGACAAGAAACCCGGCAAGCCGTCCGGCTCGACACCGGCGCAGGATTCCGACGCGGTTCCGAGCATCGGCCCGCACAATCCCGCGCTGGGCGAGATTTATCAGCGGCTGTATCCGGAAATGCGGCGGCCCAAGCCGAATCAGGAAGCCATTGCAGCGGCTCTGCAAGCCATGCAGCGCCTTACCATGGAAGCGGATTCCGAAACTGTCGCGGAAGACGCGACGCAGGAAACCGCGGTCAATGCTCTCTCGACTTGCCGTGTCTGCGGTCATCGCAATCGCGAAGGCAACAAGTTCTGCGGAGCGTGCGGACTTCCGCTCGGAACCGCTCCACCTCAATCGCCTGATCTCGCATCGCATGTTGCGGTAACGCCGAATCCCGGCGATGTGGCTTCGCCCCAAACTCCGCTACCAGCACCGGAATCCGAGGATGAGGTTCATCCTGCTCCGGGCGCTCCTGCGGGCACGCATCACTATCACCATCACTACCATCACCACTATTTCCAGGGAGGAAATGCCGAAGCTGGCGCAGCTGCGCCGCGGGCCAACGCTCCCGAGAGCGCGCGCGAAGCGGACCGCATGAGAGTCGCCGCTGCCGCTAAGGGTGAACCCATGAGCCGCAGCGAGGCCGCGGTGCGCAGGCTTACGCAGGAATGGGTTCTGGCCTGCAACACGCGGCAACTGGATGAGTTGATCGAACTGTACGCTCCGGACGCGGTAGTGCTGCGGTCGAATCTGCCTCCGATTCGCGGCACAATGGCTCTGCGCGAGTTCTTCTACTCCTCACTGGAAGCTGGATTGGGAGAAGTCGCTGTCGATCCCATGCGGGTGGACGTCTCTGGGAGATCTGGCTCACGAAGTCGGACGCTACAGCGCGCTGGTTCCGGGAACGGCGGGCAAACGCCGCGAAGAGCGGGGCAAATATCTCTGGGTCTTCGCCAAGCAGACGAGCGGCGATTGGAAGCTGGTTTCGGAATGCTGGTCGAGCGACCTGACGCTGGCCGGCGCGGAGTCGGACATTCCGAAGGCGGTTGTTGCTTCGACAAAGCCGCAGCCGCGAAGAAGCTAGCTTCTAGCTGCTGGCTTCTGGCTGCTAGCTTCTCACGCCCAGCTTTCCCAACTCACTCCGCAACTGATCCAGGGTTTGCATCTGGATTGTGCGCATGCCGAGCTTGGCGGCGCACTCCAGATTTAGCGCGCGGTCGTCGATAAAGCAGCACTCTTCCGGATTGATCTGCGTAATCTCGATGGCGAGGCGATAAATGCCGCTCTCCGGTTTGCGCAGTCCCACGAAGCATGAGCTGACAAACAGGCGGAAGATTTGCCGCAAGCCGTATTTCTCGATGCGATGCAGGTTCAACTCGCGAGATTCGTTGTTGATGGTGCCCATGAAGTACCTGCCGGAATCGGCGAGCGAGCGCGCGAAGGCTAGAACATCCGGCTTCGGCTGCGAGAGCGAGAACATGTAGTCCCTGAACTCATCGCGGGTAAAAGGACGCGTGCGGTAAAACACGGTGCGGTCGAGATATTCGTCGAGCGTGATCTTGCCCCGCTCAAACGACGAGACCACCATTTCGTGGCGCGAATGAAACTCTTCTTCGTCCAGATGAAAGCGCTCGAGCGTTGCGAGGCGTTCGCTGCGGTCCCAGGCGTTGGTGAGAAGAACTCCTCCAACGTCCCAGAAGATGGCGTGAATTTGCATTTCAGTTCTCGGTTCTCAGTTCTCAGTCTGGGCGGAACACGTTCTGCTTGGAGTGGCGTTCCATTTTGGAACGGTTTACCTTTTGGTATCCCCACCCCCCTCCCCCTCGGTATATTGGAATCATCGAGTTAGCAGGAAATCGGGAAATAATATACTGGAATCAGCGACTTGCGGGCAAAATCCTGAGCCGAAAGGACTTAGGGGATTATCGGGCCCGCAAGTCGTTTGGAATCAGCAGATGCTCGGGCGGGATTCGTGCCCGGAATCGTTTGATTTCAACCGGGGGCACGCAAAAGGAAGCGATAATTCCATTATCTCTCTGCTATTCTGTTTTGAAAGAGCTAATGCTTGCAGGGAAATAGGATCGAACATCTTTTGGTCCAAGTCAAGTGAAATCATTATGTCTCGTTGGCAATGGATCAGGTAGGGAAGGCGCTTATCGGCGTCAGATTCAAAATCAAAAGTCAAAGGCGACGGACAGGAGTGTCCGTCCCACACGAGCAGAAGAGCAGGTTCCGCACCGGGCTTTCAGCCCGGGTTCGGAATGACAATCCTTTTTTGCACGGTTCCAAACGACATACCTGGCGAAGGGGAGTGGGGCTTTGCGCCGCGGCTTGAAGCCGCGCCTTTTCGAAACTATCTTGGATCGCTTCAGTGTTTGTAGATGGTGGTGCCGGGATGGTAGTTGCGCCAGTCGAACCAGTAATCTTTCAGGGCGGGGATTTGGGTTAGGCATTTTCCTTGCGCGGGGCCGGAGGTGGCGCAGCCCTGGAAGTTCCACCGGCTGTTGGTGAGTGTGTCGAGCAGGGTCCAGTCTTTTTTCGTCTCATCATTCTTCTTCTTATCCTCTTTCGAATCGGAACTCTTCGCGGCTTGCACTTCGACTGGCGCATCGGCTTGGAGAAAGAATTCTGCATCGTGGCCGTCGATGCGGCTTACGAAGACGCGGAAGGATTTGCCGTCGGGACCGAGGACCAGGAGCAGCGGCGTGCCGTTGACGCGGTCGACAACGGGAGACTGTTTTGCAAAAGTTTCCCAGGGATAGGCGCGGGCAGCGCCGTCGATGGTGAGTCCGATGACGATGTCGCGCGACTTCAGTTCAGTGTTCGGAAAGCTGATTACTACGGGCAGCTTGGCTACGTCAGGTTCCCAGTTGCTGTCGTACTCTTTTGCGTATTGGGCTACCGGCGCCAGTACATGGCCTGCAGGGGATTCGGTTCTCCACTGGCCGAAGGTTAGTTCGTCGCTGAGCACGGGTTGCAGCGCCGCGCCTTGCAGCGGGCCGTAGATGGCCTTGCCGGTGATCTGCTGCCACCAGGTTCCGGTTTCTTGGTCGCGCATGAGGAAGTTCTGGTTGTTGATGCCAGCAAGATAAAAATGCAGCGTTCTTCCGTTCACGGTTCGCGTCCACACCAGACCGGTGTGACAGAGCGTTCAATACGTGACGGCGATGGGCACGCCCGCGACCACATCGTTGAGGACATGATGGTAGGCCATCTGGCTGATGGGGTAGGCACGGGCGTCGCCGTTCAGGCGAAGCGCCATGATCATCTCTTTGGGGTCGAGCCTGCTCTCGGATTGCGCCAGGAATTGGGGGCCGGTGATGGGATGGAACATCCACTCGAAATAATTGAGGCGCGCCATGACAGCAGAGAACGCGACGAGGAGCAGAGTGGACGCGAGGAGAATTTTGCGCCCGCGTATGGTTTTTCTCCACAGCGCGAAGGCAACAACGACAGAGGCTAGACCCGCGATCAGCGTGCCTAGAGGAGCGTGCTGGCGCAAGGCCATTGCGAGCAAGAGTGCATGTGGTGATTGGTGACGGAAGGGACGAATGATGAAGGCAGGAATGAAGAAGAGTGCGATGGCGGTGAGGGAGCAGAGGAAGAACAGGGTCCAGAGCCAGGGTGGCGTGAGAGGTTGTGCTTTGGGTTGATCGGCTGTTTGGGTTGCCGGAGATGCGGTCATAAACGGGTACTTCGATGTGAACGATTCTAACTCGTGGCAGCTTGCAGGGGGAAAGCAGTTTCCTCACCGGGCTTTCCGCCCGGTTCGGAATGACATCCTTAAGTAAACGACATCCCTAAATGTCGGCGACTCGGCTTCCGCCGTGACAGGGACGGCGATATGACCCTGGTAACTTGCTGGGGGAACTAGGGTGACCCTACGATGATAGACAGGTATGACTCTCTCATCGTTATTGGTGTGCGTGGACGACGCCGCGGTGGAGGTTTTGCGCCGCGTTCTGGAAGAACTGAACATTCGGGTGGAATTGTGTCCGGACGCGGTGCGCGCGGCGGTGAGGCTGGCGCAGGAGCGATATGACCTGCTGATTGTCGATTGCGATGAGAAGCGCGACGTGGTTTCAATATTGCAGGAGTGCCGCTCGTCGCGGGTGAACGGATCGACGCTGGCGGTGGTTGTAGCGCAGCAGGAAGACATCCGGGAGCTGTTTTCGCTGGGAGTGAACTTCGTGCTGTACAAGCCATTGTCGTACGAGCGAGTAGTGAGCAGCCTGCGGGCGGCGCAAGCCGTGCTGTACCGGGACAAGCGCGGCAAGGCGCGGGCTGCGATACACACCCATGCGACAATCGATTACGCGGGCGGGGAACAGCAGCGAGCGACGCTGGTGGACCTGTCGGAAGATGGAATGGCGGTGAATTTCGGGAAGAAGTTGCCGCCGAGCAGCAAAGTTTATTTTCAGTTTCAATTGCCGGGGCAGACGACGGCAGTGCGGCTCTCGGGCCAGGTGGTGTGGCAGGACTGGAACGGTCGCGCGGGAGTCCAGTTTGTGGATGTTCCGAAAGCCTCGGGGCGGGCACTGCACGAGTGGTTGCAGATGAACCTGGCCGATGCGCCCAAGCGGCAGTTGGCGGCGGAAGTCGTAGAGGTGGTGCACTCCACGCGGCCGAATGAGAGTTCGGTGGAAGCGGACCGTCATCATGCGGGGACGCAGTACACGGCGAAGCAGGAAATTAAGGGCCGCGACGACACGGCCAGGGCTCGACTGCGCGCCGAACCGGGCAATCGCCGTGGACAGACGCGGTATGTATGCCGTTTGGGAGCAGAAGTGTACCGGCAGGGCAGTTCGGTGCGGAACTACTGTCATTTGAGCGATCTGAGTCCGGGCGGATGCTACCTGGAAATGCCTTTGGCTTTTCCGACGGGAACCCCAGTGGAGATTACGGTGCGGACGCAGGAGATGAAGTTGCGGTTAAGCGGATCGGTGAGGGCATCGCATCCCGGATACGGGATGGGCATTTCGTTCACATTGAGCAGCAAAGACGAACGCCTTGGCGTGCAGCAGTTGATCGACTTCGTGGCGGCTGCGGCGGAAAGCTCTTAGACCAGTTCTCAGTTCTATTCGCTATGGATTGCTTTGCGGAGTAAAGTCAGCCGCACACCCTCCAAAATATTCCTAGTTGTGTAATTGACCGTAGACTGACAACATTCCTCCGCAGATCGTGGGGGTGGTGCTGTTGGCCAACGCGGCGGCCGTGCAGTTGACGCCGGTTCCGCCCGGTACGCCTGGGGCGTAGCCGGGAGTGCCGCCGGGCACAAAGACCAACCCACCCGCGACGGTGGGGACGGTGAACTTGACGGCGCCCGGGCCGGTGTTGAGCAGGCCGGTGGAACTCTTCCATAATTCACTGAGGGCGGGAGCGCTGGGCGGACCCGGGATGGCGTTGTAGGCGAAAAGCACTGCGGGCTTGGCCGCTTGCGACAAGTTGGAGAGTGGGTGCCAGACGCCGAAGCCGCTGGCATCGATGGCCCACAGGAGCGCGGTCGTGGGATTATTCCCATCCCACGATACGGCCGGGACCGGTCCGGGGAAGTTGAATTTCAGCGGGATGTTCTCGATGGCTCCCACGGTGCTGAAAGAGCCGGTGATGGAACTGGCTTGATAGGCGGTTAGAGGGTCGGCTGCGCCTTGGACGTAGAGATAGTTTTCCGGGTTCGCGGAATTGCCCGCCCAGAATGCCTGGGATCCCATGATGCCGGAGGAAGCAAAGATGGTGTTGAGATCGTCTTCCTCTTTTTCCGCCGCATTCACGCCTTGAAAACACTGCGCGATGGAGCCGTTGCCGGGAGTGGAAGACTCGCTGCAAGCGGTGAGCGTGGGATTGGAGGCATCGGTGCAGTCGTAGCCGCAACCATCGAGCCCGCCCATCACCGATTGCAGGGTCGATCCGGTCTCGGTGCTGTAGCAGATGCCGTAGACAACTCCTTCCTTTCCTCCTGCAACCAGTTCGTTGTTCGATCCGCAGAGCGGAGATGCAGTGATCGGGGAAATCAGTGTGACGCCGCCGGAGCCGAGGTCGTAATCGCCGGTGGGCGCTTTCAGCGTGACCAAGTTGGCTAATGGGCAACTATCGGGGCCATAGGTGGCGCACAGGATTACTGTGACCTGATCAAGGTTCAGATCTGCAACGTCGTTGGGAGCGTAGTAGTCGACGGCAACCAGTCCGGAACTTGTAGTTGCGAGTTTGACTACGCTCTCTCCAAAGGTGGTGGTGCCATTCCAGCTCCCATTGCCTACGGCCACGTAGACGTTTCCGGCGCTATCGACTGCCGGAGCCGCGCCCGACATCCAGATGCCGCCTTCGTGATTGGTCGCGCCGCCTTGCGTGTCAAAGACCCAGTTCGTGCCGACGGGAGCGAAGCTGTTAGTGCTGTAGGTGTAACTGAGTCCGGCTACGTAGCCGCTGTAGGGCGGAGTGTCGCAGAAGGATCCGAAGGCGACGTATATGTTGACAACTCCGGGAGCGGGACTGAACATGGCCAACCCGGCCCGCTGATTCTCGTGGTTCGGGCTGACGCCGGCGTGAAACACGCCCGACAAGTCGTATGGGGCGCTGCTGCCGTTTAATAATTCTGTGCCGGAGTTGATGTTGATAGCGTGCAGCCGGTAGGTGTAGGTCAGGCTTGCGGTTTGATGCGCACTCACCACATACATTACCGGCGGGGTCACGGAAGTATCGATGACGGGAGTGCTGGTGATGCCGCTTTGGGGAACGAGGTTATTGCATGGAGTGCCGCTATGATCCACCGGGAGCGCGGTAAATGGAATGGCAAACTCGCCGGGCTGGTTCAGATTGAGAGTCCAGCACTGGGTTAGCGAGAAGGTGTAGCCGGTGGTGGTGAGGCTGTAGGTCCAGGTAAAGGCATAGACGGAGTTGTTCTCCGTGGCGACGAGGATAATGTTTTGCGTGCCGGGGCAAGCTCCGGCCATGGATACGCCTGAAAGATAAAGCGGCTGAGCGTAGATTAGCCCGTCGACCGCGCCGGTCGCACCGCCGGCCGCGGGTACGAGCAAGCCGAAGTTCGCGGCGCCTTTTGCCGGGAACAGAGATGGGCTCAGGCTGGTCTCCTGGGATTGGACGCCGTCGCGCATGTTGTCGTTGTGATAAGTGGAAACGCAGGGGCCGGTGGCGCAGGCTCCGGCCTGGGCAGGGGCCGTGGTTGTAGCGAGGATGGTCACGATCACAACAGCGCCGAGCTGAGGGAGAAGACGATAGGGGCCCACGGAGCCTCCTGTGGTGATTCCGAGTTAAACGGGGGACAGTTGGGGGAAGGTAACTTGGAAATGAAGGCAACAGCATGACGCTTGGCAGGGCGCGTGTCAAGAGCCAAAGACGCGAAGGCGCTTCTGCGTTGGAAAGGAATGGTGCGCCTGCGAACGCGTTCGGTCAACACGAAGGTTCTTGCAGAGCCTAAAACCTAACCGTTTAGGATATGGTAAGATTTCAATGTGCCGACAGTTCTACGATTTGATGGACTGCGCGCGGTGATCTATCCGAATGACCACAGGCCGGCTCATGTGCACGTGATCGGACGAGGTTGCGAGGGCGTACTTAACTTGCATTGTCCGGCCGGGTCTGCCGAGGTTCGGGAAAACTACGGATTTTCGCGGCGGGAGATCGCGCATATCGAGCGAGTTCTAACGAATCATGTGGAATCGCTGTGCGGCGCGTGGGAGAACATTCATGGCAGGGTATGACAATTTCGAACTTGCGAACCGAAGAGGGGAGCGAATGCGGGCGTCGCTTCCTAAGGCGATTGCGGCGCGATATGACCGGGCCGCCGGGCGGATCGTTGTCCAACTCAGTTCGAGGCTCGATGTAAGTTTTTCGCCGCATGATGCCCAGGGATTGGAAAATGCCAAGCCGTCGCAACTTGATGAAATCGAGATAAGCCCTTCCGGCTTGGGCATTCACTTTCCCAAGCTGGATGCAGATCTGTATTTGCCAAGTCTGCTGGAGGGATTTCTTGGGTCCAGGCGATGGATGGCATCGCGACTGGGCCGGGTTGGAGGCAAGTCGAGGAGCGCGGCCAAGCGAGCCGCTTCCAGAGCGAACGGACGGATGGGTGGGAGGCCAAAGAAGGCAGCGAGGGGTTGAGGCGGGGAGCAATCGCCACATTGAACTGGTTAGTACGAGTCGCTATTTATTGTCTTCTGCCAGGGCTTTCCTGAAATATTCCAACGACATTCGCAGTCCGGTTTCGAGATCAATCTTTGGTTCCCAGCCCAGCAAGTGCCGCGCTTTGGTGATGTCGGGGCGGCGCTGTTTGGGATCGTCCTGGGGCAGGGGTTCGTGGGTGATCTTGCTTTTCGATCCGGTCACCTTTAATACACGCTGGGCGCATTGGAGAATTGTGAACTCATTCGGATTGCCGATGTTCACCGGAAGATGCTCGTCGGATTTCGCCAAGCGCATGAAGCCGTCGATCTCGTCGCTGACATAGCAGAAGCTGCGGGTCTGGCTGCCGTCGCCGTAGACGGTGAGATTTTCGCCGCGGAGTGCCTGCTTCATGAAGTTGGGCACTACTCGTCCGTCGTTAAGTTGCATGCGGGGGCCGTAGGTGTTAAAGATGCGCGCGATGCGGGTATCGACTTTGTGGTAGCGGTGATAAGCCATGGTGACGGATTCGGTGAAGCGCTTGGCTTCGTCATACACGGATCTTGGGCCGATGGAGTTCACGTTGCCCCAGTACGTTTCTTTCTGGGGATGCTCGAGGGGGTCGCCGTAGCACTCTGAGGTGGATGACACGAGATATTTCGCGTTGTATTTCCGCGCGATATCGAGCGCGTGGAAAGTTCCGAGCGATCCGACTTTCAGAGTGGCAATGCCGTGGAGGGTGTAGTCGACGGGGCTGGCGGGGCTGGCGAAGTGGAAGACGTAATCGACGCGGCCGACGTCGAAGGGCTCGCAGATGTCTTGCTCTATAAACTCGAAAGGCGCTTCATTGCGCAGATGGGCGAGGTTGGCGCGGCGGCCTGTTAGCAGGTTGTCGACGGCGACCACGCTCCAGCCTTCGGCGAGCAGGGCATCGCAGAGATGAGATCCCAGGAAACCGGCGCCGCCGGTGACCAGGGCGCGTTGTGAGTTCATGCGTTGCTGGCGCCGTTCTTCATGGCGGCCGTGTTTGTTTCGGCCTTCAGAGAGGCGGACGCGGTTTCTGGATGAGAGGCGGCGCGTCCTACGCTGTAATAGGTGAAGCCGTTGGCTGCCATCACGTCGGGATCATACAAGTTGCGGCCATCGATGACGATGGGGTACTTGAGTTCCTGGTGGAGGCGGCGGAGATCGAGGTTGGCAAATTCTTCCCACTCGGTGAGGATCAGCAGGGCGTCGGCGCCGTGAGCCGCTTCGCAGGCGGAGTTGGCGAACCTAAGGCCGGTGGGGATGACTTCCTGCGTGCGCTCCATGGCGGCGGGATCGTAGGCCGTGATCTTGCAGCCTTCCTGCAACAGAGCCTGAACGATGAGGATGGCGGGCGATTCGCGAATGTCGTCGGTGCCGCCTTTGAAAGCGAGGCCGAGGACGCCAAGATGTTTGCCGCGGAGGGTCCACAAGGCGCTGCGCACTTTGCGGAGGAAGCGCTGGCGCTGATCTTCGTTGATGCGCATGACTTCATCGAGCAGGCGGAAATCGTAGCCGCACTCGCGAGCAACAGCGCGGAAGGCCATTACGTCCTTGGGAAAACAGGAGCCGCCGTAGCCGATGCCGGGATTCAGGAAGCGCGGGCCGATGCGGGAGTCTGCTCCGATGCCGTGGCAGACCTGATTTACATCGGCGCCCACAGATTCACAGATGGAAGCGACGGCGTTGATGAAGGAAATCTTCATCGCCAGGAATGCGTTGGAAGCGTGCTTGATCAGTTCCGCGCTCTTGGTGGTGGTGACTAGGATGGGAGCGGGAATGGAAGTGCGGTCGGGCTGCGGGATGGCGTCGGTGAGCCTGTAGTAGCTGCCGCTGGTGAGCGGGGCGTAGATTTCGCGCAGCACTTCGGCGGAGCGCTCGCTGTCACAGCCGACGAGAATGCGGTCGGGGGAAAGAAAGTCGGTGACGGCAGTGCCTTCGCGCAGAAACTCGGGATTGGAGGCGACATCGAAGGACTCGGGGTCGGCGCCGTTGCGCAGGATGATTTTGCGAACCCACTCGCTGGTGTAGACCGGGACCGTGCTCTTCTCGACGATGACTTTGTATCCGTTGATGGCGCCGGTGATTTCGCGCGCGACGGACTCGACGTAAGAAAGATCGGCATCGCCACGATCGGTGGCGGGAGTGCCGACGGCAATGAAAATCGCCGAACTGGCGCGCACGGCTTCCTGAAGATCGGCGGAGAATTCCAGACGGCGGCCACGGTGACGGTTCAGCAATTCGGGTAGAAAGTTTTCGTGGATCGGAACCTGGCCGTCTTTGAGTTCGGCAAGCTTGCGCTCGTCGTTGTCGACGAGAATTACGTCGTGGCCGAGGTCGGCAAAGCAGGCGCCCGCCACTAATCCTACGTATCCCGAACCCACGACAGCGATCCGCATGTTCAAGCTCCAGGGACTGAAAGTCTAGGAACGGCCGTGGATTCGGACCTTTCCGAAGAGAAGGTGCGGCAACAGCCAGGAAAAATGACTCGGAAGAGCATCCTAAACTTGTCGCAATACGAGTTGATTCTAACATTTCCCAGCAGTGGCAGAGGAAGCGCGAAAGCTCGGAGCGGTGATTTTTTTGCGGTTTCTTCTACCGTTTTGGGATGGAGCTTAGAAACTCATCGGAGGGGCAGCTTGCGGTCTGTGGTTGCGGTATTGTTTTGTTGCCAAGTGCGCAAGCGAATGCATATTGACAACCCCGGGTTTTGGGGCGAAACTCCGCTACAGAAGCAGACTTTCGAATTGAATCTGGTTGGCAATGCCTGATCATCCCGTGCCGGAGCCTAAGCTTTCCACCATGCAGGGCGGCAGTCCGGGTAAAGAGTCCGACTTGGGCGAACTGGCTGCGCTGTTCGCCGCGCACGGCGGCGCCGCTCTTTCGGCGGAGGTTTCGTCGGATCTGGCGCTGGAGATTGTGCTCAACGAAATTGTCGAGCAAGCTTGTCTCGCCACGGGAGCAACCGGCGCAGCGATTGTGCTGGTAAAGGACGGTGAAATGGTGTGCCGCGCCAGCAGCGGGGTGAATGCTCCGGATCTGGGCGCGCCGTTGAGCAGCGAGTCAGGGCTGACCGCGGAGTGCATCAAGACGCGGCAACTGCAGCGTTGCGACGATGCGCAGGCCGATCCGCGAGCCGATGCTGAGGCTTCGCGCAGTTTGGGAGTGCGGTCGGTCATGATCCTTCCGCTGCTGCGGAACGGAGAGATGGCGGGCCTGCTGGAAGTTTTGTCTCCGCGTCCTGGAGCCTTTGGGGATCGGGATGAACTTACACTGGAAGCGCTAGCCCACCGCATACTGAAAAACCTGGAGCGCGCCAGCGAACCGTTGTCGCTAGCCAGCAGTGCTGCGACGGCCGGACCGGCGGATGTTGCTGCGGCACAGAATCCACCGGTCGCGCCGGTTTTGCCGATGCCCGCTGAGGCGGAGGATTCGCACGCGGATCCGGCCATCAGCCTGAGTACGGAAGAAGACGCGTCGCGGAAGACGGTAAACGAAGAAATAGAAGATCAGGTTCCTCCGGAGGTTGCTGAGCAAAGTGTGCGGGCTGGATTTGATGTTGTGACCTTGGCTCTGGCCGCAGCAGTCGTGGCTTGTGCGGTCTTGTTGGGGACGCTGGTGGGTGTGCGCCTGGGTTGGCGAAAAGCTGCGGCCATGCATGGGCAAGGGACGAAATCGGCTTCGAGCGCTGGTCTTAATGCGCCGAACTCGGTGCAGAATATTACTCCGCAAGAGGGAGTCGCGCAGACAGGTGCCGAGCATAGAACGAATGCGGGTTCCGCGTCCGCCTCGGCTGGAGCGAATGCCAAGGGTGCGGTCGGCGAGAAGAAAAATGCGGCAGGTTTGGCTGGCACAACTGCAACTGGCTCGAAGGATTCTTTCCCTCCGGCAGGCAGCCTGTTGGTTTATGAAAATGGGAAAGAAGTTTTCCGCATGCCGCCTGCGGCGGAGGGTGAGGCTGCGAAAGCAACCCGTGCAAACGGGAGCGGAGTGCAGAGCGCAACGCCGGGCCAGGTGCAACGCGCGTCCGCTGTGGAACCAGCGAATATTGTTGAGTTGGCGCCGGAAGTGGCGGAAGGCAGCCTGCTGCATCGGGTGGAACCGGAATATCCCGAGGAAGCGCGGCAGCAGGGGATTCAAGGGGCCGTGGTGTTGGAAGTGCGCATCGGCCGCGACGGCGCGATTCAAGATGTGAAGCTGGTTAGCGGCCAGCCGCTTTTGGCCGACGCCGCGATTGCCGCCGTGAAACAGTGGAGATTCAAGCCCCGCATGGTAAAGGGGCGCCCGGTCGAGATGCAAACCAGAGTTACGCTTAATTTCAGGATGCCCGCGTAGCCGGAAGAAAATAAATTGGAAAGCTGCGGTCTCAGTGTTGCTGGTTCAGCAGAAAACCACTGCCGCCCTGATTCTTGATGTCGTAGTAGCCGGCGATTTTGCCTTTGTCGTTGATGGCCACAGGAGTCGTGCCGTTCCCGTCACCCGCGGGTCACTAAATTCAAGACCGTTATCGCAGCGAACCGCTGCGCCACCCAAAAGCTGAGGCACGGGACAGATCCAACCCCTTACAACGAACTCAGGAAAGCTAACAAGTTGGACGAGTCGGTGGAGTCCAGAGCTTGATAGTTTGAGATGACCTTAGCCGCTTCTCCGCCATGGCGGAGGATTGCAGCGTTGATGGAGGTCGAGGTATTGTCGTGCATCAAGCCGCCGGACTTGGTGAGCGTGTTCGACAGACCCCACAAGGGCGAGGTCCGCCACTGGGTGAGAGATGCCTGGCCGGTATTGTTGGGCTGGAAAGGAATGCCGCCGGAGTCTCCCGAGCCCATATCGTGTAGCAGGAAATCCGAGTATGGGTTGAAGGTGACGCTGCTGAGAGAATCGATGACTCCGGTCTGGCGTCCCTCAGTCTGGTTCAGGGTAACGTTAGCCTTGGTGGTGAAACTTTCGATGTGGCAAACACTGCAGCCGATGTTGACGAACACGGTGGCCCCAGCCTCGGTCGCCGAAGTCGGAGGCTGCGGCGGGATGGGAGCCAGCAGCTCTTCGAACTGGGTCATCTTGATCATGTTGGTCTGCGTCACGTCCTGCGGGCTGTTGGGATCATCCTGGCAGGCACTGGGATAAGGCAGGCCCTGGGGCAGATGTTCATTGGGATTGAACTGAGCGGCTGTGCCAAACGGGCCGGCGGAGGTAGTGATGCCCAGCTCATTGAACTCGGCTTGGGAAGTGAACTGGAACAAAGAAACAACATTGAGCTTCTGACCGAATTTTCCCGGGCGGATGGTTCCGTTTTCATCCGGCACCATATTGGCTTGTCCGTCGATGCCGTACGGGTTTCCCGGGTTTCCGACATTTGCCAGGACGGCGGAATCAGGAATGTTGTCAACCAATCCGAGTCCGAACAGGTTTGGCGATCGCACTGTACTCACCACGGTTGCGTCGGCGGGGACATTTTCGTGCGGCAAATTTTGTGCGGTCCCTCCGCCGGACGGGGCTAAGCCTGAGGCAGTCGACGTGTAGGTGAAAGTTGTGGTCGAGGGAGTGCTGACGATCTGGAAAGTTCCGTTGTAACCGGAAACGCCCACGCCAATGATCTGTGCGTATTGTCCGACGGCAAATTTGTGCGCGGCGGTGGTGGTGATGGTCACGGTGGTTCCCGACTCGGTGGCGCCGCTGGAACTGGCGATGTTCATGATGTTGCAACCGGGCAAGGTGCCGAAGGCGGAGTTCGAAATACCGTGCAGGATCGGGCCGCCTTCATTTTCAGGGAAGGTTCCGTTGCCATCGAGATAATTGAAGGTGCCGTCAGAATTCCACTTGCCGTAGCGGGTTCCGGTGAGCGGGCTGGTGTCTCCAGCGGTGCCGGTGAGTACGTCGACTCCAGCCCCGTGACAAGTGAAGCAACCGGTCTGAGTGGATACGGGTCCGAGGCCGCGGATGGGGTCCCACTTGATAGCGAAAAGGCCGTAGCCACCGTTGAAGAGACCAGTTTGTGTGGACGTGAGTCCGGCCAGCGGACCACCAAACTCACCAACAGTTGGAGGCGGAGGAGGCGGAGGTGCACTGTTCGTGGCGGCCGCGATGTGAAGCAGGCGCGAAGGCATTGCCAGAACTGCTAGAAGTACCAGGACCAACACCGGGAGAAGATGAACGGCGCGGCGATTCATTGACAGACTCCTTCAGGTAGTCGGTACGGCATGGCAAATGGACTTCTCACAAAAAAGAAGTCAGCATCCGCGCATTGTTGTGACCATGACGTGACCGTTGGAGGGAGGAGCGACGATTCCGCATGGGCCAGACATGCGACTGATTCTCATTCCACCGTTCTGAAACGCAATACCGAAAACCACCTACCTTTTCACGTTGACCAACGTACATGCACCCAACGCGAAACACTTCCGAGTGATCAGAGATTTGACCAGGTGATCGGGGCCCGATGTAGCGGGCATTCTGCTATCAATAAGAATAATTGTCAAGAGTGCAAAAACCTGCAATATGGGGTGAACACAGCGCGGAACCCAATGATTCCGGCAGAATCTATTGCTCCAGGAGTGCGCTAGCGCAAAGACTATCGTGAGAAACAAGAGCCCCACAGGGACTTTATTCTCCAGTGGATCAACTTTATTTTTAGGGGCACGCGTGGTTACCTAAAGCCTTTCTTCCCTAGTGCTTTTTACCTCTTGCAGGAAGTTGCAGGGCTGGATAGACTCGCATCACTTTGATGTTCGTGTTTGCCACCGCAACAACGGTGGTTCGGTATTTCATCCCCCCTAATTTAAGTCGACGATCAGTAGAGCAGTCGATTTTACTGTGCGACCGTAAGCGCATCCGCGCGCATTTTTAAACTAAGCGGATGTGACTGAGAGGGCGGAGCTGTGAACGAAGACGCAGGACTGATGGATGGATGCCAGCCAGCGGCAAACGCCGCTGGGTTAGTTAACCAGGCGCATTGGTATGCCGTTCGTACCCGCTCGCGCCACGAGAAGCTGGTCGCCAAACAACTGGAGAATCAAGGGATTGAGTCGTTTCTTCCTGTCGTTACCCAAACCCGCAACTGGAGCGACCGCCGCAAGCAGGTTGAAACGCCGTTGTTCTCCGGTTACGCCTTCCTGCGCATGATTCATTCCTCCGACGACCGCGTGCGAGTGTTGCGTACTCAGGGCGTGGTCAACTTTGTCGGAGTCCACGGTACTGGAACGCCCATCCCCGATCATCAGATCGAAGACATCAAAACTCTCGTCACCAGCAGAATTTGCTATGAAGAACGTCCATTTCTCCGCGTGGGCCAGCGAGTGCGGGTTCGCGGCGGAGCGCTGGATGGAGTGCAAGGCATTCTGGTGGCGGAGAACGGCGATCGCAGCCTGGTGATCTCAGTCGAGCCCATTCAACGATCATTATGCGTCCGTGTAGCCGGTTACGAGGTTGAGGCAGTCTAATGTTCTTCTCCCATTCAGTGTTATTCCCCTGAAAGAAACCAAACAGACAAGAATTGTTGCGAGGCTTAGTTCTATGGATCAATTAGAAAACAAAGCAAAGGCAGTCAAGAACGGCGACCCACTGACGACAGATGAGGGGTTTGCCGAAAACCTGGTTGTTGCTGCGGAGCAACCTCAAACCGATCCGCATTTTTCTCTGCGCAGCCTGCGGGCGGAAGCGGAGATTTACGCGATCAGCCGAACTCTCGAATATACGGGCTGGAACCGCAGACGGGCGGCGCAGTTGCTGTCCATCAGCTATCGCGGAATTCTGTACAAGATTCGCCAGCACAACCTGACCCCGAATGCGGTGCGGCAAGTGTCGACTCTTGGGCAGACGCTCAAGGTCGAGTAGCCGGCGGAGAGTTAGGAAACGCGAGGCCATTGATGTGGCCCGAAGCATAGGGCTTCTCCCCTTGTGTCTTGTCGTGTTGGAAGAGAACGCGCCCGAGAATTGCAAGTTCTTTTGGATGCCGTGCGAGGGCGAATGAGTTACTTGAAGGATGGAGGTGTTGCAATGATGACGATGAGTTTAGGGGCGAAGCGAGTGTGGCCGGTGGCGCTGGCGGCATTTATGGTTTGCGCGTTGTTGCAGGTTTGCGCCGCGCAGACGCAGACGGCTCCTGGTCCCAGTGCTAATGCAGTTGTGGCCGACGCAACCAAGCCAGCCTCGGATAGCCCGCAGTTGAAAACGCGTAATCCACGCTACCGCATCGAAGCCGGCGACACCTTCGACCTGACTTTTGATCTAAGTCCGGAGTTCAACCAGTTGGCCGTCGCAGTGCAACCCGATGGGTTTGTGACGCTGCGCGCAGTGGGCGACATCAAGGTTGCCGGCCAGACCGTTCCCGAGCTGACACAAACGGTGCGTCAGGCTTATGGAAAGATCCTGAATAATCCCGTGATCTCGATTGTGCTGAAGGAATTCGAGAAGCCGTATTTTGTGGCCGACGGCCAGGTGGCCAAACCCGGCAAGTATGAGATGCACGGGAACATGACGGTCACGCAGGCCATTGCAGTCGCTGGAGGATTTCAATCCACCGCCAAGCATTCGCAAGTTGTCCTGTTCCGCCGGGTAGACGACCAGTGGACGGAAGCGAAGCTGATCGACGTGAAGAAGATGGAAAAAGACCGGGATTTGAAAGAAGATCCGTTTCTCCACTCCGGCGATATGTTGTTCGTTCCCAAGAATACGCTGTCGAAGATCGATCGTATTATCCCGAATCTGAGTATGGGCACCTACCTGCCGTTGGTAATGCCGTAAGTCACGAAGCGGGGTTGATTCCGTTCCGCAAGACATAAAGAAAAGAGACAAGAAGATAAAAGGCAGTATGGAGGCAATATGACTGAACCAATTTCCACGAACGGCCACGGAAACAGGTCCTATTCATTCACCGCGAGAGATGTGGTTGCCATCGGCTTTCGCCATCAGCGGGTGATGATCCTGTGCTTCGTCGGCGTCGTGCTGGGCGTGCTACTCTCCGCGGTTTTTCTCCCTACGAAGTATCGAGCCGAAACCAAATTGCTAGTCGAGCGCGAACGCGTGGACCCCGTCATCTCTCCCGAACAAAATGCTCCCATGATGATCCACGACACGGTGGGCGAGGAAGAGATCAATTCCGAAGTGGAGTTGATTCAGAGTCAGGACGTGCTGCAAAAAGTGGTCACGACTTGCGGTCTCGACAAGCCAAAACTTCTGTCACGATTCCTGCATCCGGGGGAGACGCAACAGAACCGGACCGACCGAGCCATCTTGCAACTGCGCTCCGATTTGGTGCTCGAAGTAATCAAGAAGACCAACGTCATCAGCATCGCGTACGAATCCAATAAGCCGGAGCTGGCGCAGCGTGTGCTCGCAACTCTGGACAAGGCCTATCTCGACAAGCACCTGGAAGTGCACCATCCTGCCGGGCAGGCGGCGTTCTTCGACCAGGAAGCGACCAAGTACAAGCAGGAAATGATGTCTGTGGAAAGCCAGCTCGCCAAGTTTTCCGGCGAACAGGATGGCGTGGCGCCGACCGTGCAGCGCGATATGGTGCTGCAGAAACTGGCCGACTTCAACGGATCTCTGGATACGACGAAGGCTACCATCGCCGAAACAAGGAAGCGCATTGCCGATCTGGAGGGGCAGTTCACTTCGACTCCCTCGCGCATGACGACGCAGGTGAAAAAGGGAGACAACGCTCAAGTTCTGCAGAACTTGAAAGCCACGCTGTTGACGCTCGAAATGAAGCGGACTGAGTTATTGACCAAGTACCAGCCGACTTATCCGCTGGTGTTGGAGGTCGACAAGGAACTTAAGGATACGCGTAACGCTCTTACCCTGGAAGAAACTTCGCCGGTGAAGGAAGAGACGACGGATCAGAATCCCACATTCGCGTGGGTGAATTCGGAACTGGCCAAGGCCAAGTCTGACCTGGCCGGACTTGAAGCTCGGGAAACCGCGCTGACCGCCATCGTGAACGTGTACGTATCTCAGGCGCGCAAGCTCGAGGAACAGGGAATTCTGCAAGGCGACCTGACGCGCACGCAAAAAGCGGACGAAGCGAATTATCTGCTTTATACCAAGAAGCGGGAGGAAGCACGGATTGCCGACGCCCTTGACCGGACGCGCATTCTGAATGTGTCGATCGCCCAGAACCCCGTTATCCCCAGCTTGCCAACGCGTTCGATCTGGGTGTTTGGCCTGGTGGCTTGCCTGCTGGGTTCAGCAGTGAGCCTGGGAGTAGTCTTCGCGCTCGACTACGCCGACCAGTCGTTCCGTACGCCGACCGAAGTCATGTCTGAATTGAGGATTCCGGTGCTCGCGGCAGTTCCATTACATCGCAACGGGAGCAACGGCGTGCACAAGAACGGAAATGGTAATGGAAATGGCAATGGCAATGGGAACGGTCACAGCAACGGACATGGCAACGGCAAAGCGCACACTGCCCAA
This sequence comes from uncultured Acidobacteriaceae bacterium, assembly GCA_963832755.1. Taxonomy (GTDB): domain Bacteria; phylum Acidobacteriota; class Terriglobia; order Terriglobales; family Acidobacteriaceae; genus Sulfotelmatobacter. Next base: position 1,985,940 of record CAWHVM010000002.1, read on the forward strand.
GACGAAGATCCGTTCGAAATGACCAGCAAACCCCGCAACCCGAGCGTCCCGGAGAGAAGGCACTAAATGTTTCTCGAATTCTTCGGACTGCGAGAACAACCATTCGGTGTGTCGCCAGACCCGAGGTACCTTTACCTCGGCGCTGGTCACCGGGAAGCGCTTGCGTCTTTGTATTACGGGATCGAGGCGAATCGGGGATTCCTGTCGCTGGTCGCGCGGCCGGGCATGGGCAAGACGACCTTGCTCTTCCACCTGCTGCAGAAATTCTCGCACACGGCGCGCACGGCGTTCATTTTTCAAACCCAGTGCAATTCGCGCGAATTCATGCGCTTCCTGCTGGCGGAAATTGGCATTGAGAACGACGTCCAGGATTTCGTGCGCATGCACGAGCAGTTCAACCGCTGCCTGGTGCAGGAAGCGCGAGCCGGCAGGCGCTTCATCGTGGTAATTGACGAGGCGCAAAACCTGGATGCATCCGTGCTGGAGACGGTACGGTTGCTCTCTGATTTTGAAACACCGCAGGCCAAGTTGATGCAGATTATTCTGGTCGGGCAGCCCACGCTGGCGGATAAGCTGGCCAGTCCCGCCCTTACGCAGTTGCGGCAAAGAATTACTTCGCTGAGCGGATTGAATCCTCTCACCCCGCAAGAAACAGCCCGCTTTATCGGGCATCGCCTGCAGGTGGCGGGGTACAAGGGGCAAGGCCTGTTCTCGCCGGAAGCTCTGGAGTTGATTGCAGAAGCGAGCGAAGGCATTCCGCGGCAGATCAACAATTACTGCTTCCATTCGCTGTCGCTGGCTTGCGCCACGCGAAACCGGACGGTCGACGGTAGCGTCGTGCGGGAAGTGATCAACGACCTGGATATCACGCGGTTCATGACCGAAGTAGAAGCGCCATCCAGCATGTCGAGGCTCACCTCTGGAATGGGTTTGAGCGCGGATCCGATGCAACCAATTCAGGCGTCGGATCAAGCGGGCAAAGAGGCTCACAAACCGGCATTAGCCCCTCGCGGTCAGGCGGAAGACAAGTTAAGTCCTGCGGATGCGGTACAACATATGCGGGACGTATCACGGTTGCTGCGCACCTGGCGCAGCGGGCTAGAGCGTCCCGACTGAGGTGCAAGCGGTTACGGACGGATTTGGACGGGTAAACTTTTTGGGGAAGTGGAAGACCTGATAAGGAGTCTATGAGCAAGAATTTCGAACTGATGCAAAACCTCGGCAAGGAACACGAAATGTTCCAAGCCGCGCCCGCACCTCTGCCTTTGCCCATTGAACCTTTGCCGATCGAACCTCGATCGGGCGACCTAAGGCCTCCGGCTGAAGTGAAACCGCTCGAACTGAAGATGGAAGCGGGCCAGCGGGATGAGATTTTGAAGCTGGTGCAGCGAGTCTTTTTTGCGCCAGGAGAAGACGGTTCACGACTGGTCGTGGTATCGGGAACCGAATCGGGCAATGGCTGCAGTTGGATTTGCGCGCGCATGGCGGAAATTCTGGCCTCCCAAGTTTCGGCTACGGTCTGTGTGGTGGACGCTAACCTCCGCTCCCCTGGCCTGCACCGGGAATTTGGCGTAAAGAATCACTACGGGCTCGCCGATGCGCTGCAAGTTTCAGATCCGGTACGCGGATTTGTGACTCAACTGTCGCGTCCGAACCTGTGGCTGTTAAGCTGCGGAGCGGAGAAGGAAGGGACGCAGACTTTGCTGGGCTCCGAGCGCATGCGATCTCTGTTGCCGGAATTGCAGAGAGAGTTCGATTACGTTTTGATCGACGCTCCGCCGCTGCGGGCGGGCGATGACACAATCATGCTGGGCCGCAACGCCGAGGGAGTGGTGTTGGTGCTGCGGGCAAACGCCTCGCGGCGTGAGACCGCACGCAAGGCGGTTCACGATCTCGAGCACGCCAACGTGCGGGTTCTGGGCGCTGTGCTCAATCATCGGACGTTCCCCGTTCCGGAAAAAATCTACAAGAAACTCTAAGCTCTGAATCACTAGAGCTCTAAATCATTAAGCTCCAAATCATCAAAGACCGAAAATGTTTGAGAACCTGAGGGAAGACATAAACCGGGCGATGCGCGAGACGCGCACCGACCCGAACTGGAAGCCGAGCCTAAGCAAGCGGTTCGAAGTCATGGTTCGCCACTCGACCTGGCCGGTCATCGCCTACCGCTTTTCGCGCTGGGCGCGCAGCGTACGCGTTCCAGTGGTAAAGCAGTTGCTACAGGTCTTTGGTCTCTTGTTTCGCAAGTTCGTGGAAGTTTTCACCAGCGTTCACATCGATGTGCGCGCCGACATCGGGCCGGGGTTTGTGATTCACTCGGTATACGCGATTAACCTGGGCGCCACCAAGATCGGCAAGAATTTCACCATAGCCACGGGATGCCTGATCTCGCACGCTTGCCGCGGCATCGGCGATGACGTTTATTTCGGTCCCGGAGCGAAGTTGGTGGGCGACGCGAAAATCGGCAGCAACGTGGTAATCGCGGCCAACAGCCTGGTGCTCACCGACGTCCGCAGTAACATGATGGTCATGGGAGTACCGGCCCGGATCAAGTTGCCGGGCGGGCGTCCGCAGCGCTTCGTGAAAAAGGCAGAAGCGCCAGTTGCGGTGCCCGAAAGCAAAACGGTTCCCGCCCCTGTATCTGCGCCCGCTGCCGCCACAGTATCCGCGTATCAAAGCTCTGCATAACACGAGACAACCGGCGGGACCCTTCGACTTCGCTCAGGGCAAGCTGCCGGCGCTACACAAAGCTCAAGGGCACCTGGGCCAGAACGAAAAAGGAGAGAGTAAGCCTTGGACTTTGCATGGAACGACGAGCAAGCCGCTTTTCGCAAGGAAGTTTTGCGGTTCGCGCGCGAAGAACTGAACGACGATGTCATCACCCGAGACCGCAACGAGGAGTTCTCGCAGGAGTTATGGAAGAAGTGCGCGAAGTTCGGAATTCAAGGACTTCCAATCCCCACGGAATACGGTGGTGGTGGAGCGGATACGCTCACGACAGTTTGTGCGCTGGAGGCTTTGGGCTACGGTTGTCAGGACAACGGCCTGCTGTTCTCCATCAATGCGCACATGTGGAGTTCGGAGATTCCGATCTGGTCGTTCGGAACGGAAGAGCAGAAGCGCAAGTATCTTCCCGGTCTGGTGAGTGGCGGCCTTGGCCTGCACGCGATGACGGAGCCAGGGTCAGGCTCGGACGCTTACAGTTTGAAGACGCGCGCCGAGCGCAAGGGCGATAAATATGTGCTGAATGGATCGAAGACGTTCAGCAGCAACGCGCCGAACGCGGACGTTACGATTGTTTTCGCGAATCTTGATCCCAGCCGCGGGCCGAACGGCGTCACAGCATTTCTGGTCGACAAAGGTGCGCCGGGATTTACGGTTGGCAAGAAGCTGCACAAGATGGGATTGCGGACTTCTCCCATGGCGGAACTTTCGTTGCAGGATTGCGAGATTCCGGTTTCGAATCTTCTCGGCAAGGAATTTGGCGGGCAGGCAGTTTTCACCTCCTCGATGGAGTGGGAGCGGATCTGCATCCTGGCCAGCCATCTCGGGGCGATGCAGCGGATCATGGAAACTTGCGTGAAGTATGCCAAGGAGCGCAAGCAGTTTGGCGAACCTATCGGAAAGTTCCCGGCCATCAACAACAAGATTGCCGATATGGATGTACGGCTTGAAACCGGACGACTGGCGCTGTACAAGGCGGCGTGGCTTAAGAGCCAGGGCCGGCATCCGTTGCGCGAGGCATCTATCGCCAAGCTGTACGTGAGCGAAGCCTGCGTGCAGAGCTGCCTGGAAGCGATTCAGATCCACGGCGGTTACGGTTACACGACGGAATATCAACTCGAACGCGAACTCCGCGATGCGATCGCGGGCACCATCTACTCCGGAACATCGGAAATCCACAGAGTGATCATCGCCAACATGCAGGGGCTCTGATTCGTCCTCTTCAGTTTAGTTCTCCAGTTTTTCTCCCCCGGATTCATGCCTTTTAGTGATGTCGATCAAAATCAAATCCAATGGGGCTAGGTTCTAAGTCATGGCATATGTGCTGCAGCAATTATTGAGTAAGAGCGCCAAGGGGTACCCGGAGAAGACTGCGGTGTGGGCGCGGGGTAGGAGCATCACTTATCGTGAACTGGACGAGCGATCGAACCAGATGGCTCATTTGCTGCGCAAGCAGGGGATCACGAAGGGCGACCGCGTTGGTCTGTTTTTTCCTAAGTGCGTGGAATCGGTAGTCAGCATGCTGGGCGTGCTCAAGGCGGGTGGGGTTTATGTTCCACTTGATCCGCAGGCGCCGGCCGACCGCATCGGCTACATTATCGGCAACTGCGGCATTCGAGTGCTCATTACGAATCACGAGAAGCGGCAGGCGCTTACTCCTGAGACTTTGGAACTTATCGAGTGCTGCATCTCGACCGATCAGGCTGAGAACGGGAGCGACGGCAAGCTTATTCCCTGGTCGATGCTCACGGAGTTTCCATCTGATCATGCGCCTACGGTGAATCTGATCGAAACCGATCTCGCATACATTCTCTACACCTCAGGCTCGACTGGACGGCCAAAAGGTGTGATGCTGTCGCATCAGAATGCGCTGACTTTTGTGGAGTGGTGCGCGGAAGAGTTTCACGTGCGCAGTGAAGACCGGCTGTCGAATCACGCGCCTTTGCACTTTGATCTCTCTGTGTTCGATGTTTACAACACGCTCGAAGCCGGAGCCACGGTTTACCTGATTACCGAGGAACTCGCGTTGTTCCCCACCAGCCTGGCCAACTTTATCGAGACGCAGGGAATTACGATCTGGTATTCGGTGCCGTCGGCTCTGATGCTTCTTCTACTGCATGCTCACTTGACGCCGGAGAAGCTGAAAAGCGTACGCACCATATTGTTTGCCGGCGAAGTCTTCCCCATGAAGTATTTGCGGCAACTGGCGATCTTCGCGCCCAGCGCTGAACTCTACAATCTCTACGGACCGACGGAAACCAACGTCTGCACGTACTACAAAGTGGAGCGCGAGCGGCTGGCGAGTCTGGAAAAGTTGCCGATTGGAATTGCCTGCGCTAACACCGACGCTTTTGCTGTGACTGATGATGGGCGGCGCGCCGCTCAGGGCGAGACCGGTGAGTTGTACGTGCGAGGGCCGGCCGTGACCTACGGCTACTGGGCCGATCCGGAGAAGACGCAGAAAATGTGCGTGCCGAATCGCTTCGAGCAGAACTTCGAGGAAAAGATGTACCGCACCGGAGACTTGGTCACGATGGCGGAGGACGGCAACTTTTATTTCCTGGGCCGCCGGGACAGCATGATCAAGAGCCGTGGCTATCGCATCGAACTGGGCGAGATTGAGAGCGCCCTGCTTAGTCATCCCGGAGTGCGGGAAGCTGCCGTGCTCGCGGTTCCGGATGAGATTGTTGGTAATCGGATTCGAGCGGTGGTTTCGATTCACGTCCCCGATTCACTCAAGACAGTGGAGTTGCAGCAGCACTGCGCCACTCTGGTTCCGAAGTACATGATTCCGGAAATCATCGAGCTTTGCATTGAATTGCCGAAGACCTCGACGGGGAAGATTGATCGCGTGAAGTTGGCGAAGGAATCGAAGAAGGAACCAGTGAGTATTCGCTAATACGGCCTTCAACTGGGTCATCAAGTTTGTTGTAAAGGCAGTACATCCCAACAATTTGGAGAGGAACAATGATCGAGTCAGCAGCGGTGAAAGATCAAATTCGCGAATACGTTGTCGAGGAATTCGCCAAGACCAAGGGCATCAACCAGATCACAGACCAGGAAGTGCTCACCAAGAACGGCATCATCGATTCGATGGGCATTTTCCGCCTAGTGGCATTCCTGGAAGAAACGTTTAACGTCCGCATCGGCGATGAAGAAATCACTCATGACAACCTGGAAAGCATTGACGCCATTGAACGGCTGGTGATTTCCAAGGCGAAAAAATAAGCCGTCTCAAATAGCACTCCTAACGGGCGGCGACAGATCGCCCGGGTTCGCTTCAGCTTGTTTTTGTCTCTTCCCCTTTCCCGTACCAACTTCTGGTAGCAGTTTCTCAGGGATCTCTCATGGGCATAAATCGCAAAGTATTTTCAAACGGATTCAAAGTGTTTGACTTGCTGCTGATGGTGTGTGCTTTCGGGGTCTCCACTTTGCCCCTGGTCCACCGCGTGGGCAGATTTAGCCTGGCCGAGTTTTTCGCGATGCGAATAAAACTCGCCAACTTGCTACTGTTTGTCATCTTTCTCTTGGTTTGGCACTTTCTGTTCAGCGTGTTCGGCCTGTATCGGTCGATGCGTTTGTCGAGCCGCTGGGAAGAAGTCCGGGAGATCTGCGGGGCGACAACCCTGGGGACGATCGTCATCGCCGCAGCGGCGTTGACGTTTCGCATTTGGGTGGTCAATCGAGTCTTCCTGGTATTGTTTTGGACGTTGATCACCGGTTCTGTGATCTTGAGCCGGATGTTCATTCGGGCTGTTCTTGCTTATGCCCGGAGGCATGGGCGCAACCAGCGGAATCTGCTGGTGATTGGCACGAATTCGCGCGCGTTGACTTTGGTACAACGGATCCAGAGCAAGCCGGACTTGGGCTACCGAATTCTGGGATTCGCCGATGAGGAGTGGGACGGGCTGGAAGAATTCAAGAAACAAGGTTATCCGATCGTTGCTGACCTGGAGACGCTGCCCGCCTACGTTCGCCGCAATGTGGTGGATGAGATTGTGTTGGCGCTGCCGATTCGGTCGTTTCACACGCTGGCTTCGCGCATCGCGTGGGTCTGCGAACAGCAGGGCATTATCGTACGATTCATGCCGAATATTTTCGACCTGAAAGAAGCCAGGCACCGTGCGGAAGAGTTCGAGGGCGACGAACAGCTTGTCAGTCATGACAGCACGATCTCAGACGCATGGGGCTTGGCCATCAAGCGGGCGATTGACATTGTGGTTTCAGGGGCAGCGATTATTTTCTTGGCGCCGGTGATGGTAATCACCGCTGTGCTGGTGAGGTTGACCTCTCCCGGCCCCATCTTCTTTATCCAGAAGCGCTTGGGGCGGAATAAGAGGATGTTTGACATCTACAAGTTCCGCACCATGGTGGTGGATGCGGAGAAGCGCCTCAAGGACCTCGAAGATAAAAACGAAGCCGACGGAGCAGTTTTCAAAATTAAGAACGATCCCCGCATTACGCCGCTCGGCCGCCTCCTGCGCAAAACTAGCATCGATGAACTTCCGCAGCTGTTTAATGTTTTGAAAGGCGATATGAGCCTGGTGGGCCCACGCCCACTGCAAGTGCGGGATTACGAACTGTTCGATACGTTCTGCGAAGACTGGCAGCGCCGGCGTTTCAGCGTTCGTCCCGGAATCACTTGCCTGTGGCAAATCAAGGGCCGCAGTTCGATTCCTTTCGAGAAGTGGATGGAGTTGGATCTGCAATATATTCGCACCTGGTCGTTGTGGCTGGATTTAGAAATTCTGGCCAAAACCGTCCCCGCGGTTTTGAGAGGTTCTGGGGCGGCATAAGAAAAACGCCGAAACATACTTATGTATTCTGTCAAATCTGTGAACCTTCGAGCTGAAATGCCAACACCAAAAGTTTTGCACGCATCGGGAGCCCCCTGCGTTGCCGAATTGGTGGCACAGCAGGCGGCTGCGAATCCCAGCGCGATGGCGGTTTGCGCAGGTCACGAAGCTTTGTCCTACGCGGAGCTTAACCGCCGAGCGAATCGTCTGGCCAACTATCTCCGCTCTCTGGGAGTGTGCCGGGACACTGCGGTAGGCCTGTACCTGGAACGCACGCCCGCCATGGTCGTTGCGGCTCTGGCCATTCTGAAAGCTGGGGGTGCTTTCATTCCGCTGGATCCGGTTCAGCCCCCAGCGCGCTTGGCTTTCATGCTGCGGGATTCAGTGGCGCGCGTTGTGGTGAGTACGACGACACTGGCGCAGAGATTGCCAACAGGCTTGTGGCAGGTAGTTGCTCTGGATGGCGACGCAGAAAAAATTGCGGCCGAGTCTCACGCTCAGCCAGAGATCACCGTGAAGCCAGAGGACCTAGCCTACATCATTTATACCTCCGGTTCGACTGGACAGCCCAAAGGAGTCGAACTTGTTCACTCCGGTCTGTCGAACCTTGTGGCCTGGCATCTGCGAGCATTTCAGGTGACGTGCGCGGATCGCGCGACTTCGCTGGCCGCGATGGGGTTCGACGGAGCGGTCTGGGAATTGTGGCCGTATCTGGCTGCCGGCGCGAGCGTGCATCTTCCCGAAGAACAAGTACGCAGCGATGCCAAGGCGTTGCGCGACTGGTTGGTGGCGCAGGGCATCACTATTTCTTTCGCTGCCACAGCGATGGCAGAAAATCTCATGCAGCTGGAATGGCCAAAAACGGCAGCTTTGCGATTCCTGCTCACCGGGGCCGACGCGCTCAAGAAATATCCTTCGTTCCGGCTGCCTTTTGTTCTGGTGAATAACTACGGCCCAACCGAAGGCACGGTGGTGAGCACCTCGGGTGTGGTTGCGGTGGACAGCTCGGCAAATCAGCCGCCATCAATCGGCCGTCCGATCGATGGGGTTGAGATTTACATTCTGGACGATCGTCAGCAGCCGGTTCCTGAAGGGACTGCCGGTGAAATCTACATTGGCGGCGCCGGTCTGGCGCGCGGGTACAGAAATCGTCCCGATTTAACCGCGGAGCGTTTTATTGCGAATCCGTTCAGCACGGAAGCCGGCTCTCGACTCTACCGCACGGGAGATCTGGCTCGCTGGCAGCCCGATGGGCAGATCGCATTTCTGGGGCGGGTCGATGAGCAAGTGAAGATCCGCGGCTACCGGGTCGAACCAAGCGAGATCGCAACCGTGCTGGGGCAGTTCGTCGCGGTGCGAACCAGCGTGGTGATTGCCCGAGAAGATGTGCGGGGCGAAAAAGAATTGGTGGCCTACGTGGTTTTATCTCCCGGCGCGACGCTGAATGCCGGAGAACTCCGCGACCACCTCAGGAAACGCTTGCCCGATTACATGGTGCCGGCGGAATTTGTGTCGATCGAAAGCATCCCTCTAAATGCGAATGGCAAAATCGATCGCTCAGCCCTGCCGAGTTCCGACGGAAGCCGGCACAGCGAGGCCTATGTTGGGCCGCGGACTGCGGTGGAGGAAGAACTGGTGAGGATCCTGACGCCGTTGCTGAAGCTGGAACGTGTCGGGGTGAACGACAATTTCTTCTTGCTGGGCGGTCATTCTTTACTCGGGACGCAGTTGATCGCCCGAATCAGCGAAGCCTTTGGAGTCGATCTGACTCTTCTTAAGTTATTCGATCATCCCACCGTCGCCGAGATGTCACTCGAAATTGAAGACCTCATCCTGGCGCGAGTCGAGGGCATCAGCGAGTCCAAGCTCGCGGGAGAACACCACCGCAGTGTCGTCTAGCACAAAAACTACACCAAGGCTGGAAAGCCGGGACGCAGTGTTGAGCTTGTATCACCTTCTCGATCCGGAGGTGCTGGCCAACCCTTACCCGCTGTTCCGCCGCCTCCGCTCGGAAGATCCCGTGCATTGGGATCCCTTTCTTCATGCTTGGGTCGTCACGCGCTACCCCGACGTGCTGGAAGTGCTGCTGAACTTCTCGGCTGACCGCACGCCAACTCCCGCGCAGCTCGACGAGATGGGACTTTCTTCGCTGAGTCCGATCGCGCGCGTGATGGTGAAGCAAATGTTGTTTCTGGACGCGCCTGCGCACACGCGGTTGCGCGGCTTGTCGTCCAAGGCGTTCACTCCGGCGCGGGTTGAGGAACTGCGTGGGCACATCCAGGACATCGTCAACCATCTGTTAGATGGAATTCAGTCGAAGGGTGAGATGGATGTGATCGCCGATCTCGCCGAGCCGCTGCCAGCAATCGTCACAGCCGAGATGTTAGGCGTTCCGACCAGCGATCACACGCAGTTGAAAATCTGGTCCGCAGATTTCGCCGAGATGCTGGGCAATTTCCAGCACAACCCGGAGCGCTACCCACGCGTCTTGAAGGCGGTCGCTAGCTTAACGGAGTACTTCCAGAACGCCGTTCGCGAGCAGCGCGAGCATCCGCGCGAAGGCCTGATTCACTCGCTGATGACAGCGGAGATTGACGGCGATCGGCTGACCGATGAAGAAGTGATCGCGAACTGCATCGTCACCATGGTCGGCGGGCAGGAAACTACAACAAACTTGATTGGAAATGGCTTGCTCACGTTGCTGCGCAATCCTGCGGAGATGGGGAAGCTGCGCAACGATTCTTCGCTGATTCCGTCTGCCGTCGAGGAGATGCTGCGCTACGAGAGTCCGAGCCAGCACACGGCTCGCATGTGTCCCTCGGACCGGGAGATGGGTGGGAAACTGATTCAAAAGCGCCAGGCTGTGATCGCAGTGATGGCGGCCGCTAACCGCGACCCTGAGCGTTTCCCTGATCCCGACCGGTTCGACATCACGCGTAAAGACAATCGTCATCTCGCGTTCGGCTATGCCGCTCACTTCTGTTTTGGCGCACCGCTGGCGCGTGTGGAAGGGCAAGTCGTGTTCGAGGCGCTGTTGCGGCGGTTCAGCGACATCACGCTCGTGCCGCAGCCCATCGAGTGGCGCTCAAATCTGGGGTTGCGCGGATTGAAGGCGCTGCAGGTCAAGTTCGGTGGAGGGTCGGCAGCTAAGTCTGCGGACCAATTACAACAGAAGAGTCAATCTGTCGCGCCGCCCGCTACGCAGGGCCGCTGCCCATTCGAGGCGCAGGAGTCTTTGCAGAAACGAGCTAAGCAAAACGGTAGTCAGGAGAGCAAGCAGGAGTTAATCCGGAAATATTTGCAGTCTCGCATGTCCCGCAAAGTTGCGGATGCTCCCGCAATTCCTCGCAGCCAGCCAGGGCCGGCGCCACTTTCGTTTGCCCAGGAGCAGATATGGCTTCACGGCCAGTTTGCAGAAGGTCTCTACAACGAATCAGTGACGGTTTACCGCCGGGGGCCGCTCGACCTACCCGCGTTGCGGCGTAGTCTGGCCGAAATCATTCGCCGTCACGAAGCTTGGCGAACGACCTTCAAAGAAATCGACGGACGGCCCGTGCAGGTCGTGCAGCCGCCTTTTGAGCTGAATATTGAAACCGTGGATCTGCGGGATCTCTTGCCGGATCAACGTGAGCCGGAGGGGCTGCGTCTGGCGTGCGAGGAGGCCAGGGTTCCATTCGACATGGAGCGTGGACCACTGTTGCGGGCCATGCTCGTGCGGCTGGGCGAGGAAGAGTATCGTCTTTATCTTTTCCTGCACCACATTATTTTTGACGGCTTCTCCATCTATCGCGTCTTTCTGCCGGAACTAGTCACCGTCTACAACGCGTTCCTTGCGGGGAAGTCTTCTCCACTTCCGGAACTGGGTTTGCAGTATTCCGATTTTGCCCACTGGCAGCGTGAATCGCTGGGCAGCGCTCAACTGAATGCATCCCGCGCCTACTGGTCGGCGCAGTTGGATGGCGAATTACCAGTTTTAGAATTGCCCGGCGACCGTCCCCGCCCGGCGACGCAAAGCTTTCGCGGAGCCATGCTACGCTTCGCGTTTTCAAGAAATCTTTCCGACCGTTTGCACGAGCTGGCGCAGCGGGAGAACACGAGTTTCTTCACCACGATTCTGGCCGGGTTTACCGCGTTGCTGCGACGCTACAGTGCGCAGCAGGATTTCGTGATCGGCACCGTCACTTCGGGACGCAAGCGTTCAGAGTTGGAAATGCTGCTCGGTTGTTTCCAGAATCCATTGGCGTTGCGTTTGAAATTGGATGGAGATCCGAGCTTTCGCGAGTTGCTGGCGCATGCGCGGGAAGTCACGCTGGGAGCGCTCTCTCACGACGACGCTCCGTTTGAGCGGCTGGTCGAAGAACTGTCGGTGCGCCGCGACACAAGCCGCAATCCACTTTTTCCGGTGATGTTCTCGCTCGTTCCACCGACGGCGGCTTTCGAATCCGGATGGGACCTCAACCAGCTTGATCTGGAGATCGGCACCGCCAAGTTCGATCTCGACTTGGAACTCGACGATCGGCCTGAAGGTCTGCTCGGCCGTTTCGTGTACAGCACCGATCTCTTTGACGCAACCACCATGCAACGCATGGCGGGGCATTTCGAAACGATACTGGAGGGGATCGTTGCCGACCCCGAACAGAAACTTTCTTGTCTGCCCATGCTCACCGCGGCGGAGAAAGCGCAGCTTGCAGATTGGAACTGCACCGACGCCGCATTTCCCAACGATCTTTGCATGCATCAACTGGCAGAGGCGCAGGCTGCGCGAACGCCAAACGCCATCGCGGTGGAACACGGCGACCAGCGGCTGACTTATCTCGACCTCGAGCAGCGTGCCAACCAGTTAGCGCATTTCCTGACACGACGTGGAGTCGGACCGGAGTCGAGGGTCGGCATTTGCTTGCGCCGCTCTCTCGAACTGCCCGTGGCTTTGCTCGCCGTGCTCAAGGCTGGCGGGGCATGCGTACCTTTGGATCCCGCCTATCCTAAAGAACGGCTTGCTTACATGCTGGAAGATTCACAGAACGTCGCTGGTGCTCACGCAGCCTGGCCTGCTGGCGGAAGTGACCGACTTCGACGCGGAAATCATCGCCCTTGATCCGGGCTGGAATTCGTTTGTTGCAGAAAGCCGTGAGAGTGTTCGCAACGCGGTCAGACCTGAGAATCTAGCCTACGTCATCTATACCTCTGGTTCGACCGGCAAACCGCGCGGCGTGCTGCTCAGCCATCGCGGGCTGGTGAATCACAACACCGCGGCGATAAATCTGTTTGGCATCACGCCGTCTGACCGCATGGCTCAATTCGCGTCGATTTCCTTCGACATCGCCATCGAAGAAATCTTCCCGACGTGGATCGCAGGCGCTACGCTGGTGATTCGTGAGGAAGATGCGTCGCTTGCGGTTGGCGACTTCCTACGCTGGGTGAGCGAGCGCAGTGTGACCGCGCTCGATCTGCCAACAGCCTACTGGCACGAACTGGTCGGGGAACTTTCAGAATCAACACTGCACTTGCCGGAGAGCCTGCGGATTGTGATCGTGGGCGGCGAGAAAGCTTCCTCAGCAGCGCTGGCGGCCTGGCACAAGCTTGCCGGTTCGCGCGTGCGCTGGGTCAATACTTACGGACCAACTGAAACCAGCGTGATCGTGACCAGTTTCGAGCCCGAGAACTGGGAAACGATTCCACCCATTCTCCCCATCGGCCGTCCCATCGCCAACACAAAGATTCACATCCTCGATGAGCATCTGCAACCGTTGCCTGTGGGAATTCCGGGAGATCTTTTCGTGGCCGGGCCGGGGCTGGCGAGGGGATACTTGAATCGTCCAGAAATTACTGCCGAAAAATTCATTCGAGACCCTTTCAGCTCCCAGCCCGAAGCGCGGATGTACAAGACCGGCGACCGTGCGCGCTACCTGGCGACAGGCGAGATTGAGTTTGCCGGACGCACTGACGATCAGGTGAAGATCCGCGGCTATCGTGTGGAACTAAAGGAAATCGAATCTGTGTTGGCCTCGTATCCGGGAATTCGCGAAGTGGTCGTCGTGGCGCGAGAGAACGCCCGCGAGAACGGGCCAGGCGACAAGCATTTGGCGGCTTATGTAGTTCCGTCGCGCGAGCAAGCTCCGACCGGCAGCGAACTGCGGTCTTACCTGAAGCAAAAGCTTCCGCATTACATGGTGCCTTCCGCCTTCGTTTTGCTGGAAGCGATGCCAAAGACCCCGAACGGCAAAGTGGACCGGCGCGCCATGCCGGCTCCAAGGCCCGCCGATTATACGGAGCCAAACGAATACGTCGCGCCGACAGATGAACTCGAAAAAAACCTTGTGCGGATCTGGTGCGCGGTTCTGAGTAAAGAGAAGATCGGGCTTCGCGACAATTTCTTCGACCTGGGCGGGCATTCTTTGTTGGCCGCACGGCTTATGCATCGCATCGAACAAACTCTCGGACAGCGGCTTCCTCTGGCCGCACTGTTGCAAGCGCCCACCGTCGAACAATTCGCAACACTGCTCCGGCAGGAAGGATGGTCGGCCTCGTGGTCTTCGCTGGTTGCGATTCAGCCTGAAGGTTCACGGCCACCTTTTTTCTGCGTGCACGGCGTGGGAGGCAACGTGGTTGGCTTCCGCGACTTGGCGCGGCATATGGGAACGGACCAGCCGTTCTACGCGCTGCAGCCGCAAGGCCTGGATGGCAAGCGCCCCTGCATGACCAGCGTCACGGGAATGGCCGAGAGCTACCTCCGGGAAATTCGCCGGATGCAGCCGGAAGGACCATATCGCATCGGAGGCTACTCCTTCGGCGGACTTGTGGCTTACGAGATGGCGCAGCAGCTTCTGGCGCAGGAGCTGGAAGTCAGCTTGCTCGCGCTGTTCGATACCTATCCCGGCAAGATGGAATCGCGAAGCGCGCAGTTGCGCAACCTCCGCAAACTTCCACTGAAAGACGCGGTGAAGTTTCTCGTGAAGAAAGGCAGCTTCGTCCTGATGACGCTGCGCAAGCGTCTCGAACTGCGAATGCTACCGCGGGCATTGCGCAACGTGCGGCAAGCCTGCGCTACGGCGGCCGCAGGATACGATGTTCAGCCGTATGCCGGACAGGTCACCTTGTTTCGGGTGAAAGAAAAATCCGCGGGCAGTCTCGACGATCCGTATGCCATCTGGTGGCGAGTTGCCGCAGGTGGAGTCGATCTGCGCGAGATCAGCGGCGACCACCTCAGCCTGCTCAAAGAGCCGCAAGTCAGGCTGCTCGCCGAAGAATTGAATGACGCGCTCGATAATCCCTCCGCAAGCGAAGGTTCTCTCGTGGTGGCTGTGAGTTACTAAGCTGGATCGCCCCCGTCCCGCTGAATTAATCCTTCATAAATCAGAGATAAGGTCAGCGATCAATAATGAGTTCGCCTAATACAGAAGAACTGCTCGATCCGGAATTGTGCAGCGACGGCGTTGCGGGGCTGGATGATGAGAGCGAAAAATCCCAGAGCGGCCGTTTCTCGGGCAGGTTCGCGCGCTGGGTGACCAAAGGCGGCTTGGCCATCGTCGATCAGGGACTGATCTCCGGTTCCAACTTTCTTATCGGCATTCTGCTGGCACGCTGGCTCATGCCGGAGCAGTACGGCGCGTTTGCGCTGGCGTTTTCCGTGTTCCTGCTGCTCTCTTATGTCTACCAATCGTTTCTGGCGGAGCCGCAGGCGGTGTTCAGCGGATCGGCCTACAGCGGATCGCTGCGCGGATATCTGAAGACGCTGATCGGCATCCACCTGATTCTCACTTGCTTCGGCGTAGTTTTGCTGGGAGGCGCGGCGGCGATTGCCGCGGTCTTAGGGAAGGGAAATGGCCTGCCCGGCGCGCTGGCTGGGGTCGCGATCGCTTCGCCCTGCATTCTTTTTTTCTGGCTGATGCGCCGCTCGTTCTATATGAACATGGCGCCCGGCCGCGCGGCGGTGGGAGCGTTCCTTTACTTCGTTGTGGTCACCGTGGGATTGTTCATCGCCTACGAGAAGGCGCTGGTCTCGCCCTTTTCCGCGTACCTGCTGATGGCGCTCGGTGCTGTGGGCACCGGCTTTTACCTGCTTTCGCAAATTAACAAAGTGCTTCCGCCTGACACGGGCGTTCCGCCCACCAGGCGTGAGGCTTGGCGCAAACATTGGGGATATGGGAAGTGGGCGCTGGCTGTCTCAGTCGTGACCTGGATTCCGTACTACATGTATTACCCGCTGGTCAGCGCTTTTTCTGGGA
The DNA here is from genome assembly GCA_963832755.1 of uncultured Acidobacteriaceae bacterium. Classification (GTDB taxonomy): domain Bacteria; phylum Acidobacteriota; class Terriglobia; order Terriglobales; family Acidobacteriaceae; genus Sulfotelmatobacter. The sequence goes on from CAWHVM010000002.1 coordinate 2,001,685, forward strand.
TGGCGCAAGCGGGCCAGTTGCGGGCGCTGATGAATTTGTCGCTGCCCATGGAGCAAAGTTACACCGCACTCTCGATTCTCTTTCTTCCCTACGCGGCGCGCGTGTGCCGCCAAAAAGGAATCTCCAGCGCAGGGCCGCTGGTAGCGAAAATAACGTTGCTCTTTGTTGCGGGCGCGGTGACTTACTGGGCTGTGCTGATTCCGCTCAAGAGTCAGGTGTTCCACCTGCTTTATGGCGGCAAATATATGGAGGTCGCGCACTTCATTCCGTATGTTGCGCTGGGAACCACAATGTGGGCTGCGGCGTTTGGTCCCGCGATTCTGTTGCGTGCCGTCGAATCGCCCGATTCCATTTTTTACGCCCGTTGTGTGGCCAGCGCACTGTCGCTGCTAATCGGAGTTCCGGCCACGCGCTCATTCGGCCTGTGGGGCGTGGTTTGGAGCCTCATCATCGCCAATTTCGCGGCATTCGTGATCTCGCTGTACATCCTGAATCGCAAGGCGAAGTCAGTTTCTGTATTGAATCCGGTATTGCAAGGTGAGGGCTAGATTAATCATGACGATTCTGAAAGAACTCCGTTACAAAGCTTCGCGCACCAAACTCCGCGCGCCAAAGGCGTGGTGGGAGCACCGTGGCCTTAATGACAAGGATGTATTGTTTGCGTCCTTCGAGCGCTCCGGCAACACCTGGTTGCGTTTCGTTCTCATGGAAATTCTTACCAAGGGCGACGCTGGATTTCTGAATGTGAATCAGGTGCTCCCGGAAATGGGCACGCACCGCGAGATGAAGCCGGTGCTGCCCAACGGCGGCCGCCTGATCAAGACTCACGAGCAGTATCGCTCCGAGTACAAGCGCGCCATTTACTTGATGCGCGACTTGCGTGACGTCATGCTCTCTAACTGGGCGCGCGACAAGGAAATGGGCTTCTCGGCTTACTTCGATCACGGCAAGGGCATGGACGGATACGTCGAATCTTTCCTGCAAGGGAAGGTCACTCGCTTCGGATCGTGGCAGTCGCATATCGATTCCTGGCTGAACTGTCCTCTGGCGAGGAACGGCAACCTGCTCGTCGTGCGTTACGAAGACCTGCGCCGCGATACCGAGAATGGATTGGGCGAAATGCTGGACTTCCTCGGCATCGAGAGTGATCGTGATCGCATCCGCCGCGCCGTCGAGAATAATTCTCTGCGCAACATGCGGGAAAAAGAAGAGAAGGCCAAGACCTCCGGGGCCACGCTGGGCAAAGGGACTCTGCTGCGCAAGCATCGCATCGACCGCGAAGATGCCCGCTTTGTTCGCACCGGATCGGTCGGCGGATGGCGCGAAAAATTAACCGACTTGCAAATCGATATGGTGACCAGGTACGCCGGCGAAGCCTTGTTGCGGGCTGGCTACCCCGCAGGGCTGGCTATGCAGGTGCAGGGCGAAGAAGTAACCGCGGAAATTCGAGCGTAACGGAAGAGCGATGACTTTGGTACTCAAGAAAATTCTTCCTGTTCTGGCGATGATAACGCTGATGGTCCCCCTGGCTGTGTCCCAAGCCAAGGACGCCGCCAGCGAGACTCTGCGCCAGGCTGCCGAGAAGACGGGCTTCTGGGTGGGCACGACGATTCAGGGACGAATGTGGAATCGCGACCCGGAATATAAGCCTGTGCTGGGGCGGGAATTCAATGCCGCGGTCTCCATCGTTTTTCCCGGTCTCACCCAGCCGGAGCGCGGACGTTTTGATTTCAATGCCATGGACGAGGCCATGCGTTTCGCCAAAGAGAACCACATGAAACTCATGGGCCATTGCCTGGTGTACAACAATCCCACTTCGCCGCAGTGGCTGCACTTCAACGGCCTGACTTGCGGCGGCTGGTCAGCAAGGGATCTCGACGACATACTGAAGGATCATATTGAAAAAGTTGTCCGTCACGGTGGCGATTCGTATTACGCCTGGGAAGTGGCGAATGAGCCGACGCAGCAGATGCGGAACAGTTGCTGGGCGCGCATCCTGGGCGAAGAGCAGTACATGGTGAAGGCTTTTCAATACGCGCGGGAGGCCAATCCGAATGCGTTGCTGATCCTTAACGATACGTTCGGGCAAGCGGGTATAGAAAAAGATCGCGCCGATCATTTTTTTGCCGTGGTCAAGAGACTGAAAGATGCCGGCGCTCCAATCGATGCCGTGGGAACCGAGATGCACTGGGAGATGCCGCAGTTGAGGCCCACCTATTTGGAGGAATTCAAAGACTTCCTCGACAATGCGCGGAAGGTAGGCGTCAAGGTTCATATCACCGAGATGGACGTCTATCAGGGGCCGACAGATTCTCCCGAGATTTTTGCCAAGCAGAAAGAGATTTTCTACAACATCGTGCACACCTGCCTGCTGGATTCGAATTGCATCGGCTTCATGACGTGGGGCATTGCCGACCGGTACACCTGGCTGCGCACCTCGGATTGGAAGAATATGCCTAACGCCAAGCCCGTGTTATTCGACGACAACTTCAACAAGAAGCCTGCTTACTACGGCGTCCTGCAGGCGTTAAAAGAGGGACGATGAACAGCAGCGTTCTAGATCGGACACAGGAACACAGCCTGGATGTGCGCCGGCGCAATCCAATATGGCTGCTCTTGCTGTTTGTCCTGCTTGGGTTTTCCATCGCGGTTCTGGTGTCTGTGTTGGCCGGCTCCAAGCCCTACGGTGTCTTGTTGGCAGCGGGCGGCATTTTGCTCGTGATTCCCACTGTGCTCCTGCTGGTCAAGGCAATTCCGCAGGGGCTGGCAGAGGCTCGCGTTCTGTCGCAGAACTGGACCTGGTGGCACCCGCTTTGGTTCCTGATTTTCTTCAGCATGCTGGTCTTCCGCATTCGCGATGTTGGCGCTGCCAAGGAGAATCCGCTCGATTGGTATGCGATGACACGCGTCCTGCCTGAAGCGTTCGTGTCGCTGGCTCTTATCGTCCGCCTGCTGCTGAAAAAACCCAACTGGCTTCGCGCTTTGTTCACAGGGATTCCGGGAACCCTGGCGATTTATTGCCTGGTATGCCTGGCATCGAGCGCCTGGTCGGTCAACGCTTCGTGGACGGCCTACAAGTCGCTCGAATTTCTGGCCGACGTTTCTTTGCTGGCTGCCATCGTCGCCAGCGCGGATTCGTCTCTCACCTATCAGAACCTTTTGGATTGGACGCTAACTTTCTACGGACTGTCTCTGGTCGGCGTCTGGATCAATCTTCCGATCTGGCCGACGGAAGCGATGGATGGCGGCCGCCTCACAGGAGTGGTGCCGATCGAAGCCTCCAATAGCGTGGGTTCTTCCGGCGCGGTCCTGGCGCTGATTGCGGTTTGCCGGCTCATGCCGGTGTTTGGTCGCGCCAAGAATCAAGCCTGGTATATCTTCCTGTTTATCTTTGGCGTGGTTTCCATGGCCCTGTCGCAGACCAGAATGGCGGAAGCGTCTTTCATGTTCGGCGTGGGGCTCATAGTGCTCTTCTCAAAGCAACTCCGGAAAATCATACTGGTCGGCACCGCCGTGCTGGCTCCTTTTGTGACAGCATCGGTTCTCTTGAGCCATCGCATGTGGGTGAAGGCCGGGGAGCTGGCGTTGAGTTTCGCCGAGCGCGACCAGTCGTCAGGGGCAATTGATTCTTTGAGCGGACGCACTGGCTGGTGGGCCTATGGCATGGAGCAACTGAGCCATCATCCGTTTACAGGATTGGGAGCTTACGCCGCAGGCCGCTTTGCCGTGCTGGGCAAACTGGGTGTTGGTGCGGCGGCTATGATGCACAACGACTGGATTGAGATTCTCATCGGCACCAGCTTCTGGGGACTTATCCCATTTGCAACGGCCTTGATTGCGGGGTGGTATTTTCTGATTCGCTGCGTCCGCAGCAACGCTTTCGGGCCGGAGCAGCGCCAGCTCGCGCTCGAGTTGTTTGCCCTACTTGGCTTGCTCACCTTGCATTCCTTCTTTAACGATGAGATTAGCTGGCATTGCCCTCTGCTTTATTTCGCCATCTTGGGCTACGCCGAATTTGTAAGGCAACAACGCAAGGCTGAACCCGTGTATGCACCGGCGGAGCGGCGGCCATGGCAGTTCTCCACGAATTCCTGATTCAGGTTTTGTTCTTGATGCAGGATTACTTGATCGAAGACGTACCGCAAGAAAAAAATACGGGAAACAGATTTTCACAAGCTGCAAACAAAACAATAAACTCTTAGGGGGAGTGAAAGAAATGGGGAACAAGACTCGGATACTAGTAACTGGGGCCGGCGGATTCATTGGTCATCATCTGGTCAAGCGGTTGAAGGCCGATGGTCACTGGGTTCGCGGTGTGGATATCAAACAGCCGGAGTATGAGAAGTCTGCGGCCGACGATTTTCGGCAGTTGGATTTGCGCATCTGGGAAAACTGCCTGGAAGCCACGCGCAATATCGACCAGGTCTACAACTTGGCTGCCGACATGGGCGGAATCGGTTACATCACCGCATTCCTGGCCGACATCTCGAAAAACAACATTCTGATCAACGCCCACATGCTCGAAGCCAGCAAACAGAATGACGTGAAGCGTTATCTGTTTTCCTCTTCGGCTTGCGTCTACGCGCAGTCGAAGCAGAAGTCTGCAGAAGTCACTCCCCTGAAAGAAGAAGACGCGTATCCGGCCGATCCCGAGCCGGGCTACGGCTGGGAGAAGCTTTTCGCCGAAGAACTCTGCCGCTACTACTACCACGACTACAAGTTCGAGACGCGAATTGTGCGCTTCCATAACGTCTACGGCCCGCTCGGCACTTACGATGGCGGTAAGGAGAAGTCTCCCGCTGCTATCTCGCGCAAAGTTGCGAAGGCGCAGGACGGTGGACAGATCGAGATCTGGGGGGATGGCGACCAGACGCGGTCCTACATGTACGTGGACGATTGCGTCGAAGGCCTGATTCGCCTGATGGCATCGAACCATCGTGAAGCGCTCAACCTCGGCACCGATGAGATGGTGAGCATCAATCACCTCGTCGATATGATCTGCAAAATCGCAGGCAAGAAGCTGACCAAGCGTCACGACCTCACCAAGCCTCAGGGCGTTCGCGGACGCAACAGCGACAACACCCTGCTGCGTAAGGTGCTGGGCTGGGAGCCGAACATGCCGCTGGAAAAAGGTCTGGCCATCACCTACAAGTGGATTGCCGGCGAAGTAAAGAAAAAGGAAGTCGACGAGTTGGCCGAAGTTGCCGGCGACTAACTTCATCTTGAACTCTTGCAAGGTCCAATCTCATGACTGATAGTTGCGTCAAAATCCTGGGCGTCAAGGTCCATGCCACCAGCATGGACCGCGCTCTCGCGCGCATCGAATCGGCATTGGCGTTAGGCGAGAAAGGGTACGTCTGCGTCACCGGCGTGCAGGGCGTAATGGAAGCGCAAGTCGATTCCAACCTGAAGCGCATCATCAATCACTCGGTTCTCACCACGCCCGACGGACGCCCCACCGTCTGGGTGGGCTGGCTCCGCGGATTCTTCAAGATGCGCCAGGTCACTGGTCCCGATATGATGCTGCGGGTTTGCGCGCTCTCAGCCGAGAAAGGCAATACCCACTTTTTCTACGGAGGAATCGACGGCGTCGCTGAACAACTCAAAGATTCATTGATGCAACGTTTCCCCGGCCTGAAAGTGGTCGGCACCTATACTCCTCCATTTCGTCCCCTAAACGCAGATGAGGAAGCTGAACTGATTCGCATGGTTGCCGAAACGAAGCCGGACTTCTTCTGGGTGGGCCTGAGCACGCCGAAGCAGGAGAGGTTTATGGATCAATACATCTCCAAGCTCGACACCAAACTCATGTTCGGTGTGGGTGCGGCTTTCGACATTCACACCGGCCGAATCAAAGATGCACCTTATTGGATGAAGGTCACTGGTGTGCAGTGGCTGCATCGGATTTACCAGGATCCAGCGCGCTTGTGGAGACGCTACCTCGTTAACAATCCCAAGTTCGTCTACCGCATTACGCTCGAACTGCTGGGCATTGCGAAGCAGGAGACCGCTTAGAAACGCGGCCACGGATTTACACCTATTGTCACGGATACTTCTTTCTGATCTTTGCGTTTGTTTGATCCGTGTGAATCCGTGAAGATCTGTGGCCAACATGAATTTCACGCATGAGAGTTCTAATCGTACACGGCGCGTACCAGCAATTCGGGGGGGAGGACTCTGTAGTGCGGGCCGAGCGGGAATTGCTCGAGCGCCACGGCGACGAAGTGCTTCTTTACACGCGGCACAACGACGAAATCAAGCAGTTTAGCGCCGTCGACAAAGCAAGTTTCTTTCCCCAGACGGTTTATTCGTGGAAGAGCAGCGGCGAAATCGCGGATGTGGTCCACGGCTTCAAGCCGGATGTGGCCTTCGTCCACAATATTTATCCTTTGCTGTCGCCCTCGGTGTACTACAAACTGCACTCGCTCGGAGTTCCGGCCGTGCAGGTGCTTCATAACTTTCGTCCTTATTGCCCGAACGGACTTTTTTATACGCAAGGGCAGATTTGTGAAGCCTGCAAGGGTGGCAACTATCTGAATGCAGTTCGCAAGCGCTGCTACAAAGATAGTTACGTTCTGAGCGGATTGTATGCCTTCACGCTGGGCTCGAACCGGTTCGCGGGGATGGTGAACAAGATCGCAGGATTCATCTGCCTGACTGAATTCTTCAAGATCAAGATGCAGGAAGCCGGCGTTCCAGATTCGAAATTGTTTGTGCGGCCCAATTTCGTTTATGCGCCTCCTTTATCTGCCAACGAAAACGGTGCCGGCAACTACGCAATCTTCATGGGCCGCTTGTCGCCGGAGAAAGGCTGCTGGACTTTAATTCGTGCCTTCGAAACGCTGCCGCAGGTTCCTCTGAAAATCCTGGGAACCGGGCCACAGGAGCAGGAATTAAAGGATTATGTGCTCGCGAAGGGAATCAGCAATATTCAATTCCTGGGTTTCAAAAGCGGCGATGAGAAATGGCAACTGCTGCGAAATTCTCTTTGCCTGGTCGTCCCTTCGGAGTGGTACGAAAATTTTCCCGTGACTGTTCTCGAAGCTTTCATGGCAGCCAAACCGGTAGTGGCCGCGCGCATAGGTGGCTTGCCCTACATCGTCGATGAAGGACAGACGGGTTTTCTATTTGAAGCCGGCAAGGTTGACGAACTGGCGCTGAAAATTCAACGCCTGGTGGATGATCCCGCCGGTGCTGAACGCATGGGCGCTTGCGGCCGGCGTTTGAGCGAGACCAAGTATGGCCCGGAACAAGGCTACCGCAATCTGATGAATGTCTTCTCGCAGGTGCAGGCCACAGCATGAGTATCGCCCTCGACATAAAGATGGAACGACCGGGTTCCGAGCAAGATTCCGAGCGAAGCTGCGAGCGAAATCCTGGTTCTATGGGCCCGGGCCCGCTTTTTGTGGTTGGCATGTGGCGTTCCGGAACTTCTCTGTTGTACGCCCTGCTGAATCAGCACCCGCAGATCGGGCTCATGTACGAATCTGATTTTGCATTGCTGTCACCGCTGTTCCTGTTGCCGCGAAAGAGTTCTTCGTGGATACCGAAAGTCGATTCCTGGAACGGAGCCTTGACCCGGCACAAGATCGACACCGCCAGTATTCCCGAGGACGTGGTTGGTTTGCCCAACGCTTTTCGCGCAGTTGCCGAGCAGTATGCGAGAAAGAAAGGCGCAACGATTTGGGGATGCAAGTCGCCCAACTACTACGATTGCATGAACCAGCTCGCCGATTGGTTTCCTGATGCGAAGTTCATTGTGATCTGGCGTGATCCGGCCGACGTTTGCCGAAGCATTGTGCGGGCGGCCAAGAAATCTCCGTGGTTCGCGCGCCCGGGAATGGACCTGCGGGCGCTGCTCGGTTATCGGCGTATGAAGGAAGAGGCAGAACAACTGGCGCGTCGCGGCGCCGCGATTCATCAATTGCAATACGACGATCTGGTGCGCGAACCAGTCGTCGCATTGACCGCCATCTGTGATTTCATCGGCGTGCCTTTCAATCCCCGCATGAATTCTCTCGAGGGCGCGGACCGCTCCGCCATTTACAACGGCGATCACCATTCGATGGTCAAGAGCGCGAGTATCGTTGCCGATCGCCAGCGCCCAGAAGTGCTCTCTCCCAAACTCAAACGCAAAATAGAACGCTACATCGTATTCTGGCGAAAACAATACGACGGAAATTGGCCGGTCAACACAGCTGTAAGTGACGGCACGGAAGCCGCGTCGTTGTTTGAGCGAACTCGCGACCGTGTGTGCCACGGCCTGCTTCGCAGTTTCGATGTGACCGTCCCCATCCTTTATTCTTTGGTCCCCATCGCAGTCTGGCAAAGATACCGGCAAGTGAAATCCCGGTACCAACAAGTTGCAGTCAAGCCTCACGGCAGTGAAGCTAGTTAGTTTAAGGTTCCCCCTAACCATAACATTCTAAAGCATTAATGTTTAGCCAGCTTTTCGGCGGATTGGAACCTCAAATGCCACGCACTTGGTCACTGTTTCCTCAGACAACCTTTGAAGGGGAGTTTCGCCCGTTGACTCGATCAGCCAAGCTAGTGTCGGTTCTCGTTTGTTCGGTTCTTTTCGTGTGCGCCAATGCATTCGGCCAGTCAGGAACCATGAACACTTTGGCCGGACTGAACAGCACATTGAAAGGGTCGAACGCTTCCGCGACTCCAGACCCGACCATCGCCGTGGGCACGCTCGAATACTGCGAGCACGTCAACAGCGAATATCAATGCTGGTACAAGAGCGGCGCCAATGCCAACCAGCCCGTGAACTTTCTCGGCAGCACCAGCCCCAAGAGCGATGCCGGCCCCTGGAGTCAGAATAGCGACAACAGCGGCCACACCCCGAATTGCCCAACGGCTTTCTCTCCCAATTCTCAGATCCTCCATGACAACGTGTACAACCTGTGGATCATGGAGAAACGAATTACCTCGAAGCTTAACGCCGACAACTACATGTGCGTGGCCATCAGCAATGTTGAGGACATTTCTAATCCTTCTTTCAGTTGGTTCGCCTTCGAATACAACCTGGACCTGGTGATTACGAAGAACACCCACGGGAACTATTACTATCCTGATTATCCGCAGTCGGGATTGTGGCAAGACTCCACCAGCACCACTCCGCCTTACACTCCTGCCACTGATCAGGCGATGTGGATCACCTACGACCTCCAGGATCCGAACAACGCCGACAACATCATGGGAGTCCTGATGTGCGCTGTCGATCTGGCTGGCCTGCGCGCCAGCACTTCCAGCCCCTACGTCAACAATTCGCACACACCGGCCTGTGCGGTAGCTCATCCCCCCCTCACCACTTACATCCAGCGCCGCAGTTGGGTCCCGGCCAACAACTCCGATACCACTCCTCCGATCTCCGCGGACGGAGAAATGTTCACCTACATGATCGAACCCCTGGAGGGCAGCTCCAAGTTTCTGACGGACCCCGAGCACACCCAGGGCGTTGAACAGTGGACCATTAATTGGGCAGCAACTCCTCCTACGCCAACTTTCATTAACAGTTGGGACCTGCCCTCGACGCAGCCCGACGGCGATCAACTGGGTTGTTTCAACCCTCTCAATTATTACGGAACCGTCTGTGTTCCGCAGCCTTCGACGGCGACCACTGGTATTCACATCGACTCAGTTGCCGACCGCATGCAGCAGTTCTTCCACTACACGTCAGACAATGGGCAGGGAAGCATTTGGACTTCGGCTCACGCCATCCAGATTGTTCCCAACGCAACTGACTTTACGCAGACCGAGGCGGACATCCGCCTCCTCCAGCGCAACACCGCATATCCCAATGCGGTCTACATTGCCGCAGACTATCCCATCCTTGATCCGGTTGATCCCAACGTTTATGTGTTCCTGCCCAGCGTGGCTCGAGACAAAGTCGGAAACCTCCAGGGGATCCTGGGAATTTCCGGCACCGGCAGCAATGAACATCCCGGGCTCGACAGTTGGAATTTCATTCCCGGCACTCTCACCTCCGGCACTTACGGCTACATCGCCAGTCCGCTTACCGATGGTGATGCCGAAGATACCGACAGCTTGAATTACCGCTGGGGAGATTGGTACTCGGCGGTGCTTGATCCGAGCGATGGATGTACCGTCTGGGTCGCGGGAGAATACCTGCCCGTGAACCGCACCACTGAACCTTACTGGTACACGGAGATGGCGAAACTTCCGCCCATGAATTCTTGCGACGGACCGGTCACACTTTCCAATACCAGCTTGAATTTTGGCAACGTGCAGGTAGGTGTGCAAAGCCCGCCGATGGTCGTGACCGTAACCAATAACCAAACGGTCGCCCTCAACATCACTGGCATTTCCACCGGTGGCGGCGTGTTTACTCAAACCAATACTTGCCAGCAACTGGTTGCCCCGAACGGCGGCACCTGTACGATCAGCGTTTACTTCACTCCGACCACAACCGGCACAGCGACCGGGACGCTCACGGTTACCGACAACGCCAGCAATAGTCCGCAAACCGCTTCGCTTACGGGCACCGGCGCTACATCGGCGATATCGATAAGTCCGGCTAGCCTGGCCTTTGGCAATCAGGTTCTGAACACAGCCAGCGCCGGACAAACCGTTACCGTGACCAACAGCGGCTTCGTGAACCTCACCGTAAACTCGGTTGCTGCCAGCGGAGGCTACTCCCAGACCAGTAACTGCACGGGAGCGACGCTCACTCCAGGACAGAGTTGCAGCATCATCGCTACGTTCGCTCCTACCGTGACTGGCTCAATGCCGGGTGCGATCACGGTCTACGATACGGCGGTTGGCGCGCCGCACGTGGTCAGCCTCAGCGGAAGCGGGATTCTCGCACTGTCGCTATCGGGGAACCTCACCTTCGCTGCTACCAATGTGGGGTCTACCTCAGTCGCTCAGACCATGTCGCTCACCAACAACCAGAGCCAGACTGCCACCTTCACGTGGGCAACCAGTGGCGACTTCTCGGCCGTGGGCAGCAGTTCAAATCCGTGCAACGGGACGCTGGCCGCAAAAGCCAAGTGCTCATTCTCGGTAAGTTTCACGCCCACCACGGACGGAATTATCAAGGGAAACTTGACCATCACTCCAACGCCTTCTGGGAGCATTGTCGCGGGAGGGTTGACGGGAACCGGTCAAAACGGTGCGACGGCGCCCTTGACCTTCACGCCGGCGAGCCTGGGTTTTGGAAACGTTGGTCTGAATACCTCCAGCTCCAAGACCGCGACGATTAAGAACACAAGCACAGCCACGATCGATATCAGCAGCGTTACCGGCAGCGGATATTACGTGGTGACGCCGAGCGGCACCACGCCCTGCGGCGGAAACCTGCTTGCCAGCAAGACGTGCACCGTAACTGTCACCTTTACTCCGCTGGTCGCCGGCACCAGCCTCGGCGGCGTGACCGTGATCGATAACGCCTCCATCAGCACTCAGGTGCAAGATGCCAGTGGAACCGGCGTGCTGGACATTACGCTGTCCCCCACGTCAATCAACTTTGGAACTGTGAACGTGGGATCCACAAGCGCCGTGTCGGTGGTCACGGTTACCAACAATCTGCCGACAGCGGTTCCCATCAACAGCGTGGTCGCCAGCGGCGACTTTATCTCAACCGCGGGCGGTGGTATCCCATGTGGAACCAGCGTGCCCGCCAACAGCACTTGCACTCTGGGCGTGGAGTTCAGTCCCAGCGCAACAGGATCAATCAGCGGCGCGCTGACCTTCAGCTACGCAGCTAGCTCGTCACCGCAAGTGGTGAGCTTGTCGGGAACCGGCAGCAGCAGCACCAACTAGGGCGAAATAAACAGACAACGGCCCGCCACTCCATTGCGGGCCGTTTTATTTTCAAGGGCAAATTTTCCGCGAGCCGGCTACTGAGAATTGGTTGACATCTTCCTGAGTAGTTCCAGCACCGGCCGCTGACTCTCTACAAATCGCGGCTCCATTTCGGCAAGCGTCATCCACTGCGGCGATCCTTCCCAGGAATTCTTCAACTCTCCTCTGGCCTGCGCTGAAGCTATTTTTTGCAGCTGTAATCCACGGACTCAAAATGCGCGTTCCATTCCAAGACTCGTCACATTGCTGTCGCCCCGAAGGTCACGAGCCGCGTGCTAGACTTGCCCCTTGCCGAGTGTGCTCGATAACTTAAAGTGCCGCATGTTCTGGATGGTTGCGCCGACCTGCTTCACTCTCTACCACTGGTTCCCGCTGTTCGGCAGACTTTCGCGCCTCGATTGGCATCATTCAGCGGGGCGAAAAATTCCTGGTGATCCAGCGCAACGATGGACGTGGACTTTCCTTGCCCCGAGGAATTTCCAAGTGGCGGGAAGCGGAAGACGAGACGCTGCGTCGAGAGATCCTAGAAGAAACAGGATTGAGCGTCACTGAGAAAGAACTGAAGCTAAAATATTACAGCGCCTGTTTCTGATTATTATTTTGTGCCTGAATGCCGCCGCGCAGTCACCAAAGCAACATCCTGGTAACAAACAAGAACTCAGGCCCAAGCAAATAAGCCCGCCGTAAACACGACGCCAATCTTGTGAAACTTGCGGATGCCGCTAGTTTACGCTTGGCTTGTTCCAAAACCCAGGGTCAATCCCAACTTCGTACATTTCGTGAATCAGAACCACAAGATTGTGACGGAGAACCTTGCAGAGTGTTTCGTTAGTCATCGCAACGTCTGTCTTGCTTCGCAGCGAATCTCCAAACTTGCGCTTCATCATTGAGAACGTAGATTCAACGTTGCTGCGCTTGTGATAGTGCTGTAGAACTTCCTCGCGCTTGAATTGGAAATAGTGAAACATCTGCGCCCACTTCCCGTCGCCATTCCCGCGATGATGGGAAGCGAAGGAAATGAATGGGGTAGCGCCGAGCGCGGCGATTGCTTCCGCATCTTCCTTGGGGCTGCCCCACCTGCGATCTTCGGAAGGTGGGTACCACGGACCCCGGCTTCTTATTCGTTTGTCAACCGCTGCCCCCAGGGAGCCGCAGGAAAGCTGAGGCGCATTCATCCGAGCCCTGATAGCATCGTCCGTAGTCGCTTCCATGATGGAATTGAGTCACCTGCCACACCGTCGTTTCAATCCACTCACCTCGGAGTGGGTGTTGGTCTCGCCTCATCGGACACTCAGACCGTGGGTTGGCCAAATGGAAAAAACTAAATCGGCTAACCAGTCCACACACGACCCCGATTGCTATCTCTGCCCGGGTAATCTCCGGTCGCAAGGGCTCCGAAACCCGCAATACGACTCGACATTTTGCTTTGACAACGATTTTCCCGCGCTCATCCCGCAGAATTCGACCGTCAAGATCAACCAGCAAGATCTGCTGATCGCTCGAACGGAACCGGGAGCTTGCCGGGTCATGTGCTTTTCACCGCGTCATGATTTAACCGCCGCCAGTATGGAGATTGCAGACCTCACGAAGGTAGTCGATGCGTGGGCAGACCAGGTTACGAGCCTCGGAAGCCGCAAGGCCATTCGTTATGTGCAGATCTTTGAAAATCGCGGTGCGATGATGGGTATCAGCAACCTTCACCCTCATTGCCAGATCTGGGCCACAGGTTCAGTTCCCAACGAGCCAGGCAAAGAGCAGCGCGCCAACAAGCGTTACTTGCGCAAGCATGGGAAGTGTCTGCTCTGTGAATACGTAGGTCTCGAAGCGCGGGCTCAGGAGCGGGTTATTTCCAGCAACGAACACTTTACTGTGCTCGTGCCTTTCTGGGCAGTCTGGCCCTTCGAAACTCTGGTGATACCGACGCGCCATGTCGCTGACCTTCCATCGCTCACCGCGCCTGAGCGACGTTCGTTCGCGCAGATCTATAAGACCCTGGTGCAGGCCTACGACAGAGTCTTCGACCATCCCTTCCCCTATTCGATGGGATTTCACCAGCGGCCTACCGACGGCGAGATGCACGAGGAGTGGCACCTTCACGTTCACCTTTACCCGCCACTGCTGCGTTCAGCGACGGTGCGGAAGTTCATGGCCGGGTTTGAAATGTTCGGCTCGCCGCAGCGTGATCTGACACCGGAAGTTGCGGCCGCACGCCTCCGTGCCCTTTGCGACTCCTCAGCCGGCTCCGGACCGAGCGCAGGTCGTCCATAGCCATTCGGCTGCGCGATCTTCCTAACTCGATTCCGCGCCGCGCATGATCGAGGTCGCTTCGTTCACCAAGTCGGAGCTGCCAATGAACAGCGCTGTCTTTTCATGGATCCGCGACACAGTCTTCGAACTGATCGCCTGCGTTCCGTCGGTGGCGAGCCCAGATGCCCCTTCACAGATGTAGGACAAAGGTGCCGCCTCATACAAATATCGCAATCGTCCATTGGGATGTGCCTGCGTCTTGGGGTAAATGAAAATCCCTCCCCTACCGAGGATTCGGTGGAAATCGGCCACAAGACAACCACTGTACCTCGTGTTGTAGGGCGTTCCTCTGCTGGCATCGATCTGTTTGTACAGCTTGATCAGTTGCTTCGTTGCGTCAGGCCAGCACTCGGACTGTCCTTCGTTCACGCTATAGATGTTGCCGGTAGGGGGGATCGTGATAGAGCTGCCGCTGCGTACAAACTTGTTCGCTTCGTGATCCAGGACTAAAGAGTGCACACTGCTTCCGGCGCGGTAAACGAGGAGCGTTGCCGGGCCATAGAGCACGTATCCCGCGGCAACGATCTGTTTGTATTGAAACGGATGGGTCCCGGAGAGTACGTCCCGCGGGTGAAACACGGCGAAGATGGTGCCGACAGACGAGTTGCTGCCAAGAGTTGAGGTTCCGTCCAGCGGATCGATTGCGACGTTGTACGTGTTTCCTCCACTTACGTCGTGCAAGATTACTGGCTCATCGTGCTCCTCCGACACGATTGCGTGAACCAAAGGGCAGAGGCGCAGGGCATTCAGCAGCACATCATCGGCGAACATATCCATTCTTCGGCCACTGTCAATCAGATTGGCATCTCCTGCCATCGCAGGGCTTCTTACCGCGTGGGAGACTTGTGAGGATGCACCGGCCAGACAAGTAAGTATCGTAAACACATCAGATGTATCAGCCGATGTCGGGGACCTTTCAATGAAGTCGACGGTGCAGGGCAAGTGTTTCATTCCGGGCAGTTAAGTGTCCGCAATCATATCTGCTTTTGGACGAGTTCAGGATGCAGATTATTGCACACGGGCCGAAAGTCTCTTGACCCGCTCGGGCACTTCTGCTATTACCTACCCACTGGGTTAGCTACGAAGGCCCGATCCAGACCGGATCCATGAGCCTCGTGACTGGCCACATAGCTTCAATGTGGGTTAGTTCTGCTTCCTCCCCCGACGACTACAAATATGCCTGAGGGACCAGACAGGTGTTCCTTGTGGGAGCGCTACCGTCGGTACCGGTACGACGCAGCGGAGCTCGGAGTGTCGCTGGATATCAGCCGTGTCCGGTTCACCGATGAATATCTGGCTCAGATGTCGTCGCCAATCTCGTCCGCCCTGGACGCTATGGAGAGGTTAGAAAAGGGTGCAATTGCGAACCCCGACGAGAACCGAATGGTTGGCCACTATTGGTTGCGGGCGCCCAGCCTCGCGCCAACTGAGGAACAGCGCGCTGGCATACGACACGCCATCGCTGCAGTGAGTGCCTTTGCCGGGCAAGTGCATTACGGCCGAGTGGCCGGAGTCGGCGGCCCCTTCGCGCACGTGATTCACGTGGGTATAGGCGGCTCCACGGTCGGACCTCAACTCATTTGTGACGCGCTTCGAACCCCCACCGATCCCATGGTTGTGCACTTCCTGGACAATTCCGATCCAGACGGAATCGATGACCTGATTGATCGCCTTGATGGTGACCTGTCTCGCACACTAGTTTCGGTCGTTTCGAAGTGCGGCTGGACCCCGACTCCGCGCTACGTGTTGCAGGAACTCGAGGCGATTTACCGTCGTCATGCGCTGGATTTTTCGCGTCACGCCGTAGCCACAACGGTGGAAGGTTCCGATCTTGATATGCGTGCGGTCTCGGAGCGTTGGCTTGCGCGCTTTCCCATGTGGGACTGGGTGGGAGGCCGTTTCTCCGTGACCTCAGTGGTTGGCCTGCTTCCCGCCGCGCTGCAGGGAACTGACATCATGTCCTTTCTTGAGGGTGCAGCAGCCATGGATCGTCTGACCCGTCATCGAGACCCACTGAAGAATCCGGCTGCTCTCCTGGCTCTCATGTGGTACTGGCTGGGAAATGGACGCGGGGATAAGAACATGGTTGTCCTACCCTACAGGGACCGTCTAGTGCTGCTCAGCCGCTACGTGCAGCAGCTCTTGATGGAATCCATTGGTAAGAAGCTCGACCGCTCCGGTGCGACGGTCTACCAGGGATTGACGGTTTACGGCAACAAGGGATCAAGCGATCAACACGCCTACCTTCAGCAGTTGCGCGAGGGCAGGCACGACTTCTTCGCCACTTTGATTTACGTTCACGAAAACCGCAAGGGGCCGGCCATCGAACTCAAGCCGGACGTTACCCTGGGGGACCATCTTTTCGGCTCGTTGGACGGAACACGAAACGCTCTGTATGAGCGTGGCCGCGATTCCATCACCTTAACTCTTCCCGACCTTTCAGCTCCCTCGATGGGCGCGCTGGTGGCGCTTTTTGAGCGGGCTCTGGGACTCTACGCCGAACTCATCAACATGAACGCCTACCATCAGCCCGGAGTTGACAAGAACGTTGCTGCAGAAGTCACCAATTTGCAGGCACTCGTCATTGCTCAGCTCAGGCGCAGTGATGCGCCGCAAACAGCGGAAGAAATCGCAAGCTGTATCGGACACCCAGACCAAGTGGAAACGGTTTACAAACTGCTGGAACGTTTAGCCAGAGACCCGAAGCGAGAAATAGCGATGTCGAATGGGCCCACCCGCTTTGCTGAGAGCTTCTGGAGTCGGGACGTTCACAACATGACAACAGTGCCGGTACGCCTTATGGACAGCGCAAGGCCGGGATGGCAAGCCGAGTGAGTAGCCCCATGAGTGTCGGTCATCAAGTCGTGCTGCCTTTGGCTCTGCGTGAGCGGTTGCTGCAAACCATCCAGCAGAGGCTGCCGGTAAAGTCCTTCGGTTTTCTCATTTCACCAGACGAATGCGGAACACCGACCGACTATGTCCTGTTTGAATCCAATATTCGCAATACCGATTCCTGGAAATCCAGGTTTGAAGCCTATGGACCGTATTTTGTGCAGCACGATGACGCGGGTTTTGTAGCCACGCCGGAGGAGTCCTGGCGGCAGCAAAAGGCGATTTGGAAGCGCGGCATGGTGGAGGTTGCCGTCTTTCATAGCCACTTGCGGCATCCGGCAAACTTCTCCCAGATAGATTACGACCTGCACATGCAGCGCTTCGACAATCTCTGGCACCTGATTATCTCTGCCCGGAACTCGGATCTGCCGCAATTGCGGGCTTTCGACGTGTCTCGCGACGGGGTGCGCGAATTAGCCCTGGTAAGTGACGAAGAAATACAAACACACGAGCCGCAGCCATGTAGCTGCGCCAACCCTGTCGTCAGGGACCAGGCGATCCGGCATGCGGCACAGCTGCTGAAACTCGATAGCAGAGGGAGGCCGTTTTGTAAAGACAATCGCGCTATCTACGCGGCCGTTAACACCCTGTTAAGCGCTGGCCATGGAGATGCGATTGACGAATTGCTGACTAATGGGTTCCTTCGTGACGGCCAGCAGCGATATGGGGAATACGTCGCTCCCTGCATGAGCTTCATAGAGGGAGGCAGATTCCACATGGGAACCAGCCCCCTTCGGGCTCGCCACTTCTGCGGGGAGTCCCCCTGTCATGCGGTCGAGCTGTCTTCGTTCCACATGTCTCGGGTTCAAGTCACAAATGAGCTATTCAGCCTTTTTGATCAAGCCCGGGCAAATGTACCTGCGAGCGAGAGACAAATGCCCGCGGTGAACGTGACTTGGTTTGATGCTGCCGTGTTCGCCATGTGGATGGGTGTCCGATTGCCCTCGGAAGCGGAGTGGGAGTTTGCCTGTGGGTCCGGTTCCGAAAGTGAGTGGTGCTGTGAGGAAGAAGGCTCACTGCCGCGTTATGCCTGGTACAGCGAGAACTCCCGAGGGGTCATTCAAGCGGTCGGAACCCGGGAACCGAATTCCCGGGGACTGTTCGATCTGCACGGGAATGTTTGGGAATGGTGCCGCAACAATTATGAGCAGGGCTATTATTCCCGATCGCCGGTGATGGATCCCGCCAATCTTGGTTGTAGTTGTACTGAGACCGATCTTGCGATGAAATCCACGGACAAAGTTTGCCGGGGCGGCAGCGTGCATGCTTTGTCGGAGATGTGTCGAACACGCTACCGCTTCCACGAACCAGCTGATTTTTGGGGTGCTGATCTGGGTTTTCGATTGGCGTCTGATCAAGACGCTTCGAGGAGATAACATGGCTCAACTAATGCTTCCTTCCTATTTGTGTCAGCTGCTGCCGAGCGATGCGCAGTTCGGCGGACGGCGCGCACGCGCGATACCGGTCAATTCCGGATCGTGGATGGAGTTGACGCGGGAAATGCGACAGCGCTTCCCCGGCTTGGCGATGCGCGTCCTGACCGAACATGGAAAATTGACGTCGGGATTTGCGCTGGTAGTAAACGACGAAATTGCAAACGCCGACTACACTTCACTGCACATGGGCAGCGGGGATGAGATCGCCATCATTGTCTCGATTGCGGGTGGCTAGAAGAATCGGCTAAAGTGTTTGCGAAACCGACACTGATAATTTGTCAGTGAATTTGCCAAAACACCAAGCTGGAACCAATGACGAATGTCCTAAGCGACGGACGCGTGAACGTGCTAGGCGTTGGCATTCACGCCACAGACATGTCCGGCACGGTGGCTGCGATCCAGTCCGCCGTTGATCACAACGTGAGGGGTTACATCACGTTTACCGGCGTGCACGGAATCATGGAATCGCAGGGTGATCTCGAACTGAAGCGCATCCTCAATGGTTCTTTGCTTAGCCCATCCGACGGACGCCCAGCCGTCTGGGTTGGCTGGCTGCGGGGTTTCTTCAAGATGCGCCAGGTCCCGGGTCCGGACGTGATGCTCCGGGTTTGCGCGCAGTCGCCTGAAAACGGCTATACGCATTTCTTCTACGGTGGAAATACCGGGGTCGCAGACGAACTGAAGAGATCGTTCACCCAGCGCTTCCCCGGTCTCAAGGTGGTGGGCACTTACTGCCCGCCCTTCCGGCCGCTGAACGATCGGGAGGAAGCGGACCTCATCCGCAAGGTCTCAGAGGCAAAACCTGACTTTTTCTGGATTGGACTGAGCACGCCCAAACAGGAAAGGTTCATGCACCGCTACATCGACAAACTGGAGGTCAAGTTATTCATCGGTGTGGGTGCTGCCTTCGACTTCCACACCGGTCGCATCAAGGACTCGCCAGGCTGGGTTAAGGCCCTGGGAGCAGGATGGATCAATCGCATTTTCCAGGATCCCAAGCGGCTATGGAAACGCTATCTCATCAATAATCCGAAATTCATCTACGCCGTCACTTTGCAGTTGCTGGGAATCGTGAAGCATGAATTGTCGGAGAATGAACCCATTGTTACTCGCCAAGACGCCCTGCACCCACAGGGTGAATGACGGAAAGCTGAGGCGCCTTCAGCCGCTAAGGATTGGGCCACCCACGGAGAATTTCCCGCTAACGTGATGATGTTCGAAGCGTGGCACCACGGACGATAGCATCGGCAGCCAAGGCGAGAGATGCTGATCGCGTTCCTCGGGTCATGCCCTTGATGTCGAGATGGAGCAGATCGCCGGAAGCGCTATCAGCAGGTCTCCATTCGCGGCGATGGCCGGCGTCGCGGACGCCCGCAGTTCGCCGGTTGGCAGGCTCTGCACGTCGCCATCGACGATTCACTCCCGCCTCGCTTTCTCCGCATGCTACCCAACCAGCAAAGCCAAACCGCTTTCCGAACGCAAAGGGTGGGCCAGCTATGATCTATCAAGACGTTGTACCCGGCGGAATAGCCCGGCTGATGGGCGGAGCGTATGAGTGGCGGCGATATCGATGGTTACTTCAAAACAGTCAATAAGACCGCTTATCGCCCGGAGGTTTTTCTCGCATCTTTGGTAAAGCATCTTCCGGAAAGCGCTCGAGATGTCAATTGGATCGATCACTTCCTGTTCGTTCGCAATCACGACCAGTTTTACAAAATTACTCATCATGTGACGATCGCGGATTCGCCGACGAAGTTTGGAGAAATTACCGGCCATACACTCCAGAAAGACCGCGTTGAGCTTGGCAAGAGAGCGACCGACAGGACGGAATCGCCGGCTTTATGGCACGCGACCGAAACCGGCAGACAGACGTTGGCTGAGCACACAGCTTGTTTCAGAGGCCAAGAAGTATGCCTGATCCAGGTTTGAGACTACTGTTGGAATGTCAGTCGAAATCACTTTCCACAAGCCGACTTATGAGTACCGATCCGGGCGATCTTCCGAACTGCTGACGATTGTGACCTTGGCGGTCCTTCCCCACCATCCTCAAAACTCCCGTTGTCGGTCACTCAGGGCGAACGAAGCGTTCGCCGGTCTCCCCGATCCCATCAGAGCCCTTCGAAACCGCATATCAAATCCAGCGCGCGGCTGCCGCGCCGCTGTCGTCAGGGCGTGTGTTGAAGGCGATGGCCGCTTGCGGCGCGGCGCGGTGGATGGCGTTGACCACCGCTTCGAATACGCCCAAGCGGCTAGGTGGCAAGCGCACGCCCGCGCCGATCACCACGCAGTCATAGCGGTGACTGGCCAGGCAGTGCTCTACCGTCGTCGCCGCAGTATCGTCGGGGTTGATGAAGCAGTTTTCCGCAAGCCAGCCCCGCCCGGACATATCGGCGAGCGCGAGCTTGGTTCCAGCGTGGATCTTCTCTGCATTCATACCCAGCGGCAACGCCGGATCCGAAAAGTCCACCGTCGCAGGATCGAAGCCGACCAACAGAACCCTTCTCATTCATCACCTCCGAAAACACAACCCAGGGATTAGCTTCGAGATGAGCCAGGTCGCCAACAAATCTCAACAACCGAGTTGCTTTGCTTTTCTCGGCACAGGCAGGAACAGCCGTCGAACACGAAGCCACCGTGGGCCACGGCTGTCCCCGACCCCCAAGGGCGCTGACGCAAACCAGACGGCGCACTCCGTTGCGCGTCATCGCCGTGACCAGGGCGCCTGTTGCGACGGTCAGCAGGCTGACCTCGCGGAACGGGCTCAAGCCGCTTTCGCCTTGACGGCCTTGTGAGCAGCCGCAAACACATCGCGTGCGGACGTCGTACCCGCTATGTGCTCCGCACCCGTGATTCCGAGGTCCATCCATCCCGCGTTCACGGCCTCATACATTTCTTCGGCAGGTCCAGTGTGGCCCTTCGGGACGCCGAACTGCTCGAACGCTTCCGCCCACCCTGCACGCGGGACGGCAAAGGCTTTTACATCGCGTTTTAGGACTTGACCCAATTGTCCGGCCACTTCATCCGCGCTTACCATTGAACCGAGCTCGACAACGCGATGCCCTGACCACGCCGGCCCGGTCAGAAGCTTTGCTACCTCTGCGCCGATGTCGTTTGTCGCAACCATTGTTGATTTCCGGTTTGTAGGATTGTAGAAGACTGGTAGTGTTCCGCCTTGGGCGGCCTGTAAGCCGAAAAGAAAGTTTTCGAAAAAGCCGCCTGCGCGCACAAATGCGACCGGAAATGGCAGGCTGCGAAAACCTTGCTCAAAAAGCGATAAGGACGTGATGATCCCCAACCCGCTTGTTCTATTCGCGCCCATCGACGAAAGCGCTACCACTCGCGGCGGCACTCCCTCGGTCAGCGCCTCGACATAGTTCGCAACCACGTCTTTTGCTTCTCTGTAATCAGGCGAGGGTGCCCATACAGTCGGCAACATAACAAACGCACCCTCAACACCTTTGAGCGCCGCCGCGATGGTTGTCGCATCGTTCCAGTCTCCATCCACCAACTCCACGCCTTGGTCTGCCCACTCCGTCGCTTTCTCGCCCTTGCGCACAAGTGCTCGCACCTGTTTGCCTTGCTTCAGTAGATGCCGCGCGGTGGCGCCTCCAACGTGTCCAGTAATGCCCATGACTAAATACATGCTCGTTTCCTCCTTGTTGTTTTGCAGCGATACGGCCAGTAGGCTTTTTTCGAAACGCTACGGTAACCGTATCTGCTACGCCGGGAAACCCAGAGGCTTGCACCAATCGTGACTCGCTGGGGTGCCCGGCTTTTTTCCGAGCAAGACCACGGGAAGGGAGGACGTCCCCCCTGCATGCCGCCTCTTAGCAGCACTTCTTCTAGGTGACGGGAGCAGCCTTGGCTGTGGGCGGCAAGAAGAGAAGCTGACTAACGCTACCACATCGCGTGACGTTCGGATGTACAGGGTTCAGTGTATGAGAGGCGGCTTGGTGCGAATCAATACCTCTAAACGGGCAAGCATCCAGGATTTTGTCTCCAGCCTAGCCGACTTCTCAGGACTCATCCGAAGGTGGATCACTTCCGTCGACTTTTGTGTCAGTCCTGAAAGGGCCTAAAACGGTCAGGAGAGAATAGAGGGATCGCCGCCCGCAAAGTGCCAATCAGCTCTTCTCTCGATTTGACATTAGACCAATACGAACCATACCTCACATCAGCTGGCAACATGTCTTCGTAAGCGACGGAACCACCCTGCGTGACTTGATAGTTGAATTGGGAAAAGAACCAATCCAGTACTTGGCTCAGCAACCCCGTACTCGAATCTGTGCTAGGGAGACTCTGATTAAGTGCTGCCTTTCCACAGCCAGTATAGATAAAGTCGTGCCAGCATGAACTCTCTCGGCAAACAGAGGACACTGGCGATGATGACGGGATTCGAGCGCTACACGAAGAAGACGCGGCGGGCGATCTTTCTGGAAGAGATGGAGCAGGTGGTGCCGTGGGCGAAGTTGTGCGCCGTGGTCGAGCCGCATTATCCCAAGCCAGGCAACGGGCGGCGTCCGAAGGAACTGGAACAGATGCTGCGGATTTATTTTCTGCAGCAGTGGTTCAACCTGGCGGACCCGGCGGCGGAAGAAGCACTGTACGACTCGGTGGTGCTGCGTCAGTTTGTCGGGATTGATCTGGGCGCAGAGCCGGTGCCTGACGAGACCACGATCTGCAAGTTCCGGCACCTGCTGGAAGAACACAATCTGGGGGAGGAGATTCTTGGGACCGTGAACCTGCACCTGCAGGCGAAGGGGGTACGGATCACGACGGGCACGATCGTGGATGCGACCCTGATTCACGCGCCCAGTTCGACCAAAAACCGCGACCAGAGTCGCGACCCGGAGATGCACCAGACCAAGAAGGGCAAGCAATGGTACTTCGGGATGAAGGCGCACGTAGGAGTGGACAGCAAGACCAAGATCATCCACACGGCGGTGGCGACGGCCGCCAACATTTCCGATGGGGCAATCTTGCCGGATCTGCTCCACGGAGAAGAGACGCGAGTGTGGGGCGACGGCGCCTATCAGGGACAAACCGAGGTGATACGCGAGTGCGCGCCGCGAGCGCGAGACTTCACGCAGCGGCGCTGCCGCTACAAAGGTCAGATTGTGGATGAAGTGGCCTGGGCGAAGAACCGGACGAAATCGAAGGTTCGAGCCAAGGTCGAGCATGTGTTTCAGGTGATGAAGCTGAAGTTCGGATTCGTGAAAGTGCGCTATCGCGGACTGAAGAAGAACGCGCACCGGTTGTTTGTCACCTGTGGGCTGGTCAATCTGTTTGTCAGTCGCAAGAAGCTGCTGCTGACGGCGGCATAGCCTCCCCACTTCGGTTTTTGCCCGGCGAAACGCAGGGAAAGACCAAGCGAACGGCTCCCCGCAAAGCCCCCGAGCGGTCTATCGGAGAGCATTTTCCGACGGCTGCGACTGGTTCAGTTAGAAGCTATGCTTATTCAGAGTGTCCCTAGGTCGCAATGTCAGTTGGCCCCCGGGGTGTACACCATTGGCCTGTGGGTGGCAAAGTGGCACGACCAGGCCTGGTAACGATTCTGAATTAGGTCGGGAAGGTCTGCAGAAATGAATGTTGACAAGGAGGAAATGTGAAAAAAACGCGCAACCATAGTCAATGCCGAGCCAAGACGAAGGAGGGAGAGTCCTGCCGCGCGGCGGCGGTGGCGAACGGCTTGTGCCTGTTTCATGGCAATCCGAGCCTGGCATCGGAGCTGGGGGCGGAAGGGCGGCCGGAGCAAGCGGCACGTATCTGCGCAGACAGCCGATCCCCTGCCCTCTCTCGATACGATGAAGTCGGTGCACGAGATGAGCAAACGATTGTTCGAGGAGGTCTATTCCGGGAAGCGAACTCAGCGGGACACGCATGCGCTGGTCCGGCTTTTGGATTCGATCACCCATTCGATCCGGTTCACTGATCACGAACAGCGCCTGATCAAGCTGGAAGAGGCGCGCGCCCAATCGGAGAATGATTCCGGCAGCCCAGAAGGCTTGGAGCCCATCTGAACAGGATAAACGCGGAGAATAGCTCCAGTGATTGACTCGGACTTCGTCGAACTCGTCGTGCGTAAGTGCCAGAGAGCGGTTCGCTCCTGCGGAGGAAGGCCAGCGGATCACTGAGGTGTGGCTTCCCGACGAGGGGGCCAGCCGAGCGGTCCAAGCCACTAAACCGTCAGGCTTTGAATATGGCTTGATTCCGAGGAAATCATTGCTTGACACGGCTCAAGCCATCAAATTCATGGAAGCCATCATTAATTGTTGGGATTTTTTAGGCAAAATTTATGAAATTTAAAAAAAGGAGGGGAGATAGGTCTCAATGTCGCGTATGTTCCGTGTCGGTGGTGACGGTTACCAATAATCTGCCTACAGCGGTTCCCATCAACAGCGTGGTCGCCAGCGGAGACTTCATCTCGACCGCGGGCGGCGGTATCCCATGTGGAACCAGCGTGCCCGCCAACAGCACTTGCACTCTGGGAGTGCAGTTCAGTCCCAGCGTGCCAGTATCGATCAGCGGCGCGCTGACCTTCAACTACGCAGCTGGATCTTCACCGCAAGTGGTGAGCTTGTCGGGGACCGGCAGCAGTAGCAGCGGCAGTAGCAGCAGCAACTAAAGCACGAGATAAGCAGACAACGGCCCGCCACTCGGTGGCGGGCCGTTTTAATTTCAGTGCAGATTTGCCGCAAGCCGGCTACTGAGGAGTGATTGACATCTTCCTCAGTAGTTCGAGCGCGGGCCGCTGACTGGGGAAACAACTCGGTTCCAACTCGGCGAGCGTCATCCACTGCGGCGAGCCTTCCCAGGAATTCTTCAGTTCTCCACTGGCCTGCACTGCGAACACTGAGATGTTGCAGGGCACGTCGGCCTCGCTGTAATACTTCAGCTTCAATTCCTTTCCCGTCACGATCAATCCAGTCTCTTCCAGAATCTCGCGGACGAGTGTCTGCTCCTCGGCTTCCCACCAACTGGAGATTCCTCCCGGCAAGCAGACGCCGCGGCCATCGTTGCGCCGGATCACCAGAAATGTATCGTCCTGTTGAATAATGCCAATCGAGGCGCGAAGTGTGCCGAACAGCGGGAGGCAGCGGTAGAGGGTGAAGCAGGTGCGCGCGACCATCCAGAACAGGCGGCGTTTGAAATCATCCAGTGCGGTCGGCAAGTGGAAAGTCTAGCACGGGGCTCGGAGCTTCAGGGTTGACTGCGAGTGAAGTTGTTGCGCTGTGCTAGGTCTGTACCCGTCGCTCGATAGCCCTTCATCCCTATTAGAATCATCGCGTTAGCCAGCGTTTCCTTCGAACTTGATCCCGTTGCCATATATACCTTGACAAGCATATACTCTGTGGAGTATATAAAGGAAATGGAATCTGTATTTGAGATCATTGCGGAGCCGAACCGCCGGGCGATATTGAGTCTCCTGGTGGCGTCGCAACAGTCGGTGGGGGAGATCGAGCGCCAGCTTCGGATGCCGCAGCCGACCGTGTCAAAGCACCTGCGAGTGCTGCGCGAGGCGGGTTTCGTGGAATCTACAGTGGATGCGCAGCGCCGCCTTTACCGGCTGAAGCCAGGACCATTTGAGGAACTGGATGCCTGGCTGGCTCAGTTCCGCCGGTTCTGGTCCGCTCACGTAGATGCTCTCGGACGCTACCTCGACCGCATGGATGAACCAATGCCAACCAAAAGCACACCAACGAAAACCAAAACAGAGACAGGGAGAATACGACGCGGTCCCAACCGCGAACGTGACAAAGGAGAAACGAAATGAAAATCAAAGTGACCACCCTATACGTCGACGACCAGGACAAGGCCCTGCGCTTTTACACAGAGGTGCTCGGGTTTGCAAAGAAGACGGACTTTTCGCAGGGGCCATTTCGCTGGCTGACCGTGGCTTCGCCCGAGGAGCCGGACGGCACCGAGCTGCAGCTGGCGCTCAACAACAACCCTGCAGCCAAAGCGTATCAGCAGGCGATATTTCAGCAGCGCCAGCCCGCCGCCATGTTTTTTACCGATGACATCAAGGGCGACTACGAGCGGATGAAGGCCCACGCCGAGTTCACGATGTCGCCCACCGACGTGACCGGCTCGACCATTGCGATGCTGAACGATACCTGCGGCAACCTGATTCAGCTCACCCAACTGATGCGCTGGTAAGGCCGCCAGGTCAGCACGAGGAAGGCCAAGGAGCAGAAGATGACCGAACCTAAGCTGTACACACCGGGTCCCGCCAACTTGGCGCACATAGAAAAGGACCGACTATCCAATGGCGAAGAAAAGTGGACGCTCGTTCTTGTCAAAGAGCTGCGACATTCGCCGGAAAAAGTCTGGCGGGCGATCACCGACCCGGTGCACCTGCGCGAGTGGGCCCCTTTCGATGCGGATGGGAACCTGGGCGCGGCCGGAGCCACGGTGAAGCTCACCACGGTGGGAGCGCCCGCGCCGCGCGTCACCGAAACGACCGTAAAGAGAGCCGATGCCCCCAGGGCGCTTGAGTACACCTGGGGCAGCTTCGATATGCGGTGGGAACTCGAACCGATTGTTGGAGGCACGCGCCTGACGCTGTGGACCAACATCGGTCACCGCTTCATCGCCATGGGTGCTGCAGGGTGGCACATTTGTTTCGATGTGCTGGATCACCTGCTCGCCGATCACCCCATCGGACGCATCGTCGGACCCGAGGCCGTGAAGTTCGGCTGGCAGCGATTGAACGCGGAGTACGCCAAGCAGTTCGGTATCGAAACGCCCAACTGGCCGCCTCAGGCCAAGCCAGAGTAAATGACCCGGCATCACCGATGAGAGGAGGATCAATTAATTATGACAGAAGCCACCAAACGTTCAATTTTTCGCTGGGTTCACATCATCTGCGGCATTCCGATACTCGGTTACATTTATGATTCGCCTTCGGATACTCACAACTACGCAACCAGCGTTAGGTTTGTCTTTCTTCCCGTACTGCTGCTTTCCGGGCTCTGGATGTGGAAAGGCCATGTCGTTCGGCGACTTATTTCGAGAAGACCGGCCAAACACGACGCTGCGGCGAAACTACTCGCATGAAACGCATAAGAATCGAGGTATAAAGATCCAATGAATCCATCGGAACGTATTGACCAGTTGATCGCAGGACTCACAGACTGGCGCGGCAAAACATTGGCCAGCATCCGCAAGAGCATCCTTGAGGCCGACCGGAAGATCGTCGAGGAATGGAAGTGGATGGGAAGCCCAGTGTGGTCTCGCGACGGAATGATCGCGGTCGGCAATGCCCACAAAGATAAGGTGAAGCTTACTTTTTCTCACGGGGCGCAACTCCCAGATCCTGACAAACTCTTCAACGCGGGACTAGGAGGCAACGCGTGGCGAGCGATCGATCTTTTCGAGGGCGATCGGATCAATGAACGTGCTCTCAAGAATCTCGTCCGTGCGACGGTTGATTACAATCAGATCAAATTGAAGAGCAAAGCGCCCGCGGGTACTGGTGCGAAGGTGCAGAAAAGTAAAAAGTGATGAGACTAGGGGGGGCTGTGGGCTGTGATCTTTCAAGACCACGTTCAGCCCTGTCCCACCTACGCCCACACGGGTGATTTTCTAATTAAGGAGAACCGGCTGAATCCCCACTGGAACGACTCCCCCGGAGATCGCGACGGGAGTGCCGGCAATCGTCATGTTCTGGTACTGCGTCCATTGCGAGCCTACCGTCTGATTCTCCGTGGTGCAGACTCCGTTGGCGCAGCTTTGGGAGGCGTCCCACATAATAAGGTACTGCGTGCCTGAGATGGAGATGGTGCACGACCACACCGAGCCGACGGCTGCGCACGGAGTGACCAGAGTTGCATCGACCAGCCAGTTGTAAGTTTGCTGATAAGAGGTTTCGGCTTGCGCGGGCTCGACCTGGGAATCAGCGTAGTACCACGCCATCCCATCTAGACCTAATGACCAGTTCAGCAGGTAGAAGCGCGGCATGAACGAGGCCGCCATGTCGGAATCGGCGTAGGCGTTGATGAAGCCGGTGCTGGAGTATTGCGCTTCGCCATCCCATAACGGCTTGGCTAGCTCTGCCGGCTGTAGGATGCCGTGAATATTCGAGATGTACCATTGCATTGCCGACTCGGGTGTGCAGGGAGTGGGCGCGGGGCAATTGTTTCCCGATTCGTTGCCCGGCTTCATGTGGAAGTTGATGATGTCAACTGCCGTCGCAATCGCGTTTGGTGGATTGGGACAGGGCAACTGCACTCCCGAAGGGGAATTGTTGCAGTACAGTTCGTTCTGCCCGTACTGAAGAGCTGCGCCCTTGGCATGCGCGGACGACATTACGATCTGCGCCACGGGGTCGATTGGGGTTGCGGTGCAGGGGGTTGCCGTGCCGTTGCCGTTTTCGTGGATGACTCCGCGGCCGGTAATGATACAGTTGGCATCTTCGGTTAGCCGCGCCAGTTGAGCGATGCTGCCCGACCAGAAGGGTTTGGTATCGGGTTCGTTCCAGATTTCCCAATATTTGATGTGGGCGTGCTTGGCCGTGTAGCCCGCGCTGTTGACATGGGTTGCAATGGCCGTGATCCACGCTTTCCAGATGGCATTGGTGCCGCTGCCGTCGCTGTTCAGGTCGATGGGCGGGTCGCACTCGCCATCGCCTCCGCCCATGCCCGTGGTGTCGTTGCACGATGTATCCGTGGGATCGGAAGTTGCCCAGGGTGGAGTGCGGGCCAGCGTGTACATGCCTTCCATCGTTCCCTTGGAGTAGGCTAGGGCTAGATCTGAGTCCAGGCTGGTGAAATCAAAAACTCCGGAGGCGGTGTTGATGGAGGGCCACTGCAGCGGCGGCGAATCCCAGAAGCGCTGCATGCCGTAGCTTAGCGTGGGCCAGCCTCCACCGTTGGTATCGGACTCAGAGAATCCCCAATAAGTTGCTGGCGGGTAGTTTCCCGCGGAGGTGGAGCTGTTGACCGTTAGCGCGAGCAATTGCGTGGCGGTTTGCTTGGGCGAAGAAGAGTCGGACACTTGTACGGTGAAACTGAATTGCCCGGTTTGCGTGGTCGTTCCGGAGAGCGAGCCGGCCGAGTTCACGGCGATCCCGGTGGGCGGTGTGCCCGAAGCGAGCGACCAGCTATAAGGGGCTTTGCCTCCGGTAGCGTTCAGCGGGCTCGAGTATGCAGTTCCGGCGGTGGCGGCTGGCAACGATTTGGTCGTGATGCTGAGCGGGCCCGGGTTTGAAGAGCCCGCTGTTATGGTGACGGATGCAGTTCCGGATTTGGTTGTGTCGGCTACGCTGGTCGCCGTCACAGTCGCGTGTGTGCTGACGGTCACCGAGGGTGCCCGGTAGAGGCCCGTGCTGGAAATTGTTCCCGGGGAAGCCGACCAAGTTACGGCCGTGTTTGAAGTGTTGGTTACGAGAGCGCTGAACTCCTGCGTCCCGGCTGACACCACGGTGGCGGTTGCAGGCGAAACGGTCACGGCAACGGCTGGGGGATTGTTTGACGATGATGCCGGACTCGCAGTAGAAACGCCGGCACAACCAGCCAGAAAAAGAAGCGAGGACACTAAAGTAATCAGGATCGCGTAGCGCGACAGATCGGCTCGATACGAGCGCCGGCGGTTGCAAGCCGGGGGGAGTGCGTCGTGCGACATCCAGCCACCTCTCGAATGGGGTTTCAAGAGGACGCTCAACATTTGAGAGTCCTTAGATTGGACTGTATAGAGGCGAGGCCAGGGTTAACAGATAACAAAGGGTCGTAGGTCGAGATGAGCGAAAGTACATGAGTTGGATTAGCGCAAGCTTGGGGATTTCGCAGAAAGGTAACTCCTCAACGGGTTGGGCATGAGCGGACCTCAGGGGCTAAAGCCCTCGTCTTTATTGGCTCTGGGCGGCACCCTTCGGCTTCGCCCGGGGCAGGCCCACGAAGCCGTGCCCCGAGCGCATCTATGAAACCTCTATTGCAGCAATACGGGCTTGATTCCCACGGGAACCACGCCGCCCGAGATCGTAATCGCACTGCTGGCGGTCGTAATGTCCTGATACTGGGTCCACTCCGATGACACGGGCTGGTTCGCCGTGGTGCACGAGCCGTTCGCGCAGGTTTGTGAAGTGTCCCACATGACCAGATATGGCTTGCCGGAAATGCTGAGCCCGCACGACCACACCGCGCCGGTGGCGGCACACGGGGTGGTCAGAGACGCGCCGGAAAGCCAGTTGTAGGTTTGCTGGTAAGACGTTTCCGCCTCGACCGGCTCGGCCTGGGAACTGGCCGAGTACCAGGCCATGCCAGAGATATTGAGCGTCCAGTTGATCAGATAAAAGCGCGGCATGAAAGAAGCCGCCAAATCTGTGTCGCTGAGATAGTCGCCACTAAAGCCGGTGGTGGAATATTGCGCCTCGCCATCCCACAGCGGTTTCAGCAGCTCTGCGGGTTGCAGCATGCCGCGAATGTTGGAAACGTACATCTGCATGGCTGATTCCGGAGTACAGGGAGTTGGCGCCGGACAATTGTTGCCGCTTTCGTTTCCGGGTTTCATGTGGAAGTTGATAATGTCCACCGCAGTCGCGATCGCGTTCGGCGGATTCGGGCATGGCAGTTGATAGGTTGAAGGTGAATCGTTGCAATACAGTTCGTTCTGGCCGTACTTGAGCGCCGCGCCTTTGGCGTGCGCCGAGGCCATTACGATCTGCGCCGTCGGATCAATCGGCGTAGCCGTACACGGAGTTGCGGTTCCGTTGCCGTTTTCGTGGATTACTCCGCGGCCGGTGATGATGCAATTCGCATCCTCGGTAAGCCGCGCCAGTTGAGCGATGCTGCCCGCCCAGAAGGCTTTGGTATCCGGCTCGTTCCAGATTTCCCAGTACTTGATGTGGGCATGAGTTGCGGTATAGCCGGGGCTGTTGACGTGAGTTGCAATCGCCGTAATCCATGCCTTCCAGGTGGCATTGGTTCCGCTGCCGTCGCTGTTCAGGTCGTAGGGCGCGTCGCACTCACCCAGGCCACCTCCCATGCCCGTGGTGTAGTTGCAGGTTGCATCCGTGGGATCGGAAGTTGCCCATGGCGGAGTGCGGGCAAGTGTGTACATGCCCAGCGTGGCCCCTTGGGAATATGCCAAGGCCAGATCGGAGTCTAGGCTGGTGAAATCAAAGACTCCGGAAGCCGTGTTGATGGAGGGCCATTGCAGCGGAGGCGAATCCCAGAAGCGCTGCATTTGGTAGCTCACGCTGGGCCATCCACCGCCGTTGGTATCCGACTCCGAGAAGCCGAAATAATTTGGCAGTGGGACGGGTCCGCCTGAGGCGCCGGCCGCGACCATAAGAGTCAAAGACTGGGACGAAGTTAGCTTGGGCGAAGAAGAATCGGTAACCTCGACGGAGATGTTGAACGAGCCGGTCTGCGCGGTAGTTCCGGAGAGCGATCCCGCGGACTGCATTGTGATTCCAGCGGGCAGTGTGCCGGTGGAGAGCGTCCAGCTGTAAGGCGCAGTGCCGCCTGTAGCTCCCAGTGTGTTTGAGTATGAAGTGCCAGCAGTCGCGCCCGATAGAGATGTCGTTGTAATGCTAAGCGGAGGCGGCGGAGGCGGAGTTACTGTGACTGATGCCGCTGCCGATTTGGTCGGGTCGGCCACGCTGGTTGCTGTCACCGTGGTTGTGGTATTCGTGCTGACCGTTGGCGGGTTATAGAGGCCGGCGCTGGAAACCGTTCCCAAAGAAGCCGACCAGGTTACGGCCACGTTCGATGTGTTGGTCACCAGGGCGGTGAATTGCGTGGATGTACCGGAAGCCACCGTAATGGTTGCCGGAGTGACGGTCACGGCCACAGCAGGATTCACCGTGAGAGTTAGTGGCTGGAACGACGTTTGCTTGGGCGAAGAAGAATCACTCACCTCGACGGTGACATTGAACGTTCCAGTCTGCGAAGCGGTTCCGGAGACCGATCCCGCCGACTGCACCGCGATTCCGCTGGGCAGTGAGCCGGAAGAGAGCGTCCAGGTAAAGGGGAGCGTTCCTCCCGTTGCCGTCAAGGAATTCGAGTAGGTAGTGCCCGCTGTCGCGTTCAATAAAGATGTAGTGGTGATGCTGACCGGCGGCGGAGTTATCGTGACCGACGCCATCGCCGATTTGGTCGGGTCGGCCACGCTGGTTGCCGTCACGGTGGCTGTGGTATTCGCGCTTACCGTTGGCGCCCGATAAAGGCCAGCGCTGGAAATCGTTCCCGAAGAAGCAGTCCAGGTTACGGCCAGGTTCGATGTGTTGGTTACCACGGCTGTGAATTGCGTCGATGCGCCGGAAACGACGGTCACGGTCGAGGGAGTGACGGTCACGGCCACAGCAGGATTCACCGTCAGAGCTAGAGACTTGAACGAAGTTTGTCTGGGCGAAGAGGAATCGGTGACCTCGACGGTGAAATTAAATGTTCCACTTTGCGAAGTGTTTCCGGAGATCGATCCCGCCGACTGCACTGCGATTCCGCTGGGCAGTGAGCCGGAAGAGAGCGTCCAGGTAAAGGGGAGCGTTCCTCCCGTTGCCGTCAAGGAATTCGAGTAGGTAGTGCCCGCTGTCGCGTTCAATAAAGATGTAGTGGTGATGCTGACCGGCGGCGGAGTTATCGTGACCGACGCCGTCGCCGATTTGGTCGGGTCGGCCACGCTGGTTGCCATCACGGTAGCTGTGGTATTCGCGCTTACCGTTGGCGCCCGATAAAGGCCAGCGCTGGAAATCGTTCCCGAAGAAGCAGTCCAGGTTACGGCCAGGTTTGATGTGTTGGTTACCATGGCCGTGAATTGCGTAGATGCACCAGACGTAACGGTAATGGTTGCGGGAGTTACGGATACCACCACGGCGGGCTCTGCCGCCACAGTAATCACGAAGGCGTGCGCGGTGCCGTCATCTGAGGAATCCGTAACATGAATGCCAAAATTGTAGGTTCCTACTGCGGTGGGCTGGCCCGAGATTACTCCAGTTTTTGTGTTAAAAGACAAGCCCGGAGGCAATGCTCCCCATGAAATCGAAAAGCTGTACGGGGCCGTTCCCCCACTGACGTTCAACGTGGTGTTAAAAGTTACGCCTACTTCGGCGGCAGGCAGGGTTCCGGAAAGCTTCAAGCCTCGGTTTGCCTGCGGCTTGGTTGCGCTGGGCGCGGGAGCGGCGTTGTTCAGGCCAGAAGCGCTGAGCGTACAACTCAGCAGCGCGATGATTAGAGTGAATGCTTGAAAAAGTATGGTTCGATAAGATGGCCGGTGGTTCCGAGCCGGGGGAAGTGACAACATTGTAAGTACCTCTCGAATGGGGTTTCGAAAGGACGCTCAGTCTTTTGAGAGTCCATGAGGGACTCTATCGAGCGTGGGCCAGGATTAAAGGTGTCGAACGACCGTGGGTACCGTTGGGCTACGGTACATGAACTTGAACCAAGGTTTCTGAGAAACGCTTTAGGTTCGGGCCGCGCTGATGGGCGAAGCAGTCCGGGCAAGGACTGGCGTGAGATTGGTTTTCGGGTGAGTGATTGGGATGGGTGGCGGAAGTGCGCGTCCGCTGCCGCTTAAGGCATAAAGCACGACTTCGACTCGGCTGGAGACTCCGAGCTTGTCGAAGATTCGAAAGAGATAATTCTTCACGGTATGTTCTGTCAGCGTGAGCCGCTGTGCGATCTCGCGGTTCGTGAGCCCCTCGGCCAGGCAGGTCACTACATCGAGTTCGCGCGCCGAGAGGAGTGCACTTCCGCTCGCGTTGTGCAGGTGGATCGGAGCCGGCTCGGCGATGGCGTCCAGCAAATAATGGAGTTCACCGTTGCCCGCCCACACCTGACCCTCATGAACGCAGAAAATGCACTTGGCGAGCAAGCGAAGCGATTCTGTGCGAAAGAAAACTCCGCGCGCTCCCGAGCGGAAGGCCTCGAGTACCGGCGCCCGTTCGGAAGAATCGAGCAGAACAATCACGCGCGTGGCCGGCACAGTGGAACGAAGCTCGCGGCTCAATGCGAATCCAGCCGAGCCATTGTCTCCCTGGCGGGCGCTGACCAGGGCCACGTTCGGAAGTTCTTTCTTCGCCCGCGCCATAATTTCTGACGGCTTCGATATCGACCCGGCCACATGAAATTGTTCCTCGCGCGCCAGCGCCTCCACCAGCAATTGCGTGTTCATGGAGGTATTGTCAGCGGCCAGGATGCGTATTTTATCTTGCTGCGGAAGGCTGGTTAGTTGCGCCATGATAGAAATCCGTCTCGAAATTTCCGTTGGGAGCCGTTAGTCTCCCAACATTTTGCCCTGAGAATGTTTTCTTGAGAGGGTAAAAACCAAAGTGCAAAGCGAACCCACAGTCGGGAAGTTTCCCTCCCGAGAAAATCGTGGAGACAGGTTATTTCGCGAGGTTGGACTCGTAAATGGCCCATTCGTGCCAGTAGCCAAGTAATCATCTTCTACCCAATGTTGATGCCTGCCCGGGCAACGCGGCGGGTGTGCCGATTACTTTAGTATGCAAAATTCTTCACGGAGAAAATTGTCTCATTGACACGTTTTGGCGCATGTAATACGGTAGGGTTCATTCGGCGCGAAGATGCACGCGCCAGAGTTTTTCCCCCAAAAATCCCACGATAAAGTAGCCGCCGAATTTGCGGCGAGACCGAACCGTTTTGTTGAGAACAGGTTGGAAATCCATGCGCAGAATTGACGATTCTCCTATGAAAACACATTCAGGATTTAGTTCCCGTCAACGCCTCTCCATCTTTCTGACAGTGGCGCTGCTGATGGTCTTGTCGGCCACGTTGCTGATGTCCCGGCCGGCTGTCGTGGCTCATGGGCAGTCGTCGGGCTGTGGGTCAAATCCTTGTCCCACCGACCCAGGACCACGGCCGCTGCCGGCGGACGCGGGGACCTTTTATCCGGCGCTGACGTCCAATCAGAACGCGATCACCACCCGGCTCACGCAGATTTTCACCGAGGTGAACTTCGTGGCCGGCGGACCATTGGTTAAGACCGTCGGATTGGGCCCTCGCTTTAATTCCAACTCCTGTAACAGTTGCCACGCGTATCCTGCGGCGGGGGGCTCCAGTGCCCCGACCAACCCTCTGTTCGGCATCTACCAGCTCATGGGCGCCACCAACACCATGCCCTATTTCATCACCACAAACGGGCCGACGATGGTGGCACGCTTCCCGTATCAGCTAACTGATCTTTCAGTCCCGGATGGCGGCGTTCACCAGATGTTCACGATCTCCAACCGCACCGATGCTCCGGGTTGCACTCAGGAAGTCCAGCCCAATTTCACCCAGGCCCAGGCCGACAACGACATCATCTTCCGCCAGGTGACGCCTACGTTTGGTGTGGGGCTTATGGAGTTGATTCCGGAAACCGCCATCATCGCCAACCAGAATGCCAACCTTCCGCTGAAGGCGTCGCTTGGTATCACCGGGCATCCGAACACCTCCGACGATGGCACCATCGCACGCTTCGGCTGGAAAGCGCAGCACAAGTCGATGATTACCTTCTCGGGCGAAGCTTACACCGTGGAAGAAGGCGTGAGCGATGAAGCGTTCCCCAGCGAGAACGACGAAACTTATCCGAGTTGCCTGCCGCCGTTCCCGGTCCCGCCCGGAACCAACAAAACCAAGGGCGTCCCGGATGACCGCAACGACACCGGCGAAGCTCCTAAAGTTGGCGTGAATTTCCCCGGCGACCTGGAGCGCTTCTCGCTGTTCATGCGCTTCCTGCAGCCGCCAACACCGGTGGCGCCGACCACTTCCACGACCAACGGCTTCGCGGTGTTCCAGAGCGTGGGCTGCAATATGTGCCACAACGTCTCGTTCACCACTTCGACTTCGTCGATCACAGCGCTCAGCAACCAGACCGCAACCCTGTATTCCGATCTGCTGGTGCACGACATGGGACCTGGCCTGGCGGATAACGTCACGCAAGGCGCAGCCGATGGCGATCAATTCCGCACCGCACCCTTGTGGGGCGTTGGCCAGCGGCAATTCTTCCTGCACGATGCCCGCACCAACAACATCGTGACCGCAATTGAAGATCACTACAGCCTGGGCAACGGCGTTTATCCCAACTCGGAAGCGAATGCGGTCATCACCAACTTCAACAATCTGCCCACAACCGTTGGGACGGATGGCAATACGCAGGCACAGGATCTCATCAACTTCCTGCGCTCGCTGTAAGGCTTCGGCATGACGAATACTAAGGGGACTGCTATGTCATTGTGGACGAAAATGAATCGAGTGCAGGCTCAACTCAGCAAGCATAAATGGTTGAAGGCCGTTCTTCCCGTAGCCCTGTTACTTTTGCTGGCGGCGGGCGCGACCACCTACTTGCCGAAATCTGTAAAGGGCAGTACCACGTGCACCCCATCGCCGTGCCCCACGGCCACGGACCCCGGTCCCCGGCCGTTGCCGGCCGCTGCCGGCGGCTTCCTGAAGACGCTG
The DNA here is from genome assembly GCA_963832755.1 of uncultured Acidobacteriaceae bacterium. GTDB lineage: Bacteria > Acidobacteriota > Terriglobia > Terriglobales > Acidobacteriaceae > Sulfotelmatobacter. Next base: position 2,038,550 of record CAWHVM010000002.1, read on the forward strand.
AGCGCCAACGAAGTGCAGATTGAGCCCAGCATCACCGCGGAATTCGACCGCGTCCACGACGTCATCGTTACGTCTCCCACCGATGGCGGACTGGGGCCGGTGTTCAATTCCAATTCCTGCGCCAGTTGCCACGCCTATCCGGCGGTGGGCGGATCAAGCCCGCCGACCAATCCTCTGTTCAACGTCTACCAATACAACGGCGCCAGCAACTCCATGCCATTTTTTGAAACCTCTACTGGCCCGATTCTAGAAGCCCGCTTTATCAATCAGCCGGGCACGACCATCCCCGATGGCAATGTGCATCAACTGTTCACGATCCAGGGCCGCAGCGACGCGACGGGTTGCACGCTTGCGCAACCCAACTTTAGCCAGGCTTCGGCCGATGGCAATCTCGTCCTTCGCCAGGTCACTCCCACCTACGGAGACGGGCTCATCGAAGTGGTCCGCAACAGCGCCATCACCACCAACATGAATTCCTACCTCACCGAGAAACAACAACTGGGAATCACAGGACATCCCAATTACAGCGGCAACGATGGCAGCATCATGCGTTTCGGCTGGAAGGCGCAGGTGCGCTCCACGCTGTTAATGTCGGCCCTGCAAATGAACGTGGAAATGGGCGTTACCAACGAGACTTACCCCACCGAAATCAACCAGACGCCGGGCTGCCTCTTCAATCCTGTGCCGGAGACGGTCACCAACTTCACCCCGGGAATCCTCACCGAAATGTTCCCCGGCGATTACTCCCGCACGGAGTACTTTACCCAGTGGCTGACGCCGCCGACTCCGGCTGCCTCCACCAGTATCACCAAGAACGGCAAGACGCAGTTCACTGATGTCGGTTGCGTTTACTGCCACACCACTTCGTTCACCACGCCGGCTACGTCGCGGCCCGCGTTGACGAACACCACCATCAATCTCTACTCCGATCTGCTGGTGCATCACATGGGACCTGGGTTGGCCGACGGCCTGCCGCAGGGGACGGCGGGGCCGGATGAATTCCGCACCGCGCCGCTGTGGGGCATCGGGCAGCGCCTCTGGTTCCTGCACGACGGCCGCACCGCCAACATCGTGACCGCAATCGAAGATCACTACAGCGTGGCCAACAGCACCTACGTGCAGTCGGAAGCGAACCAGACCGTCATCAACTTCAACAAACTGAGCAAGACCAACCAGCAGGATCTGATCGACTTCCTGCGCTCGCTGTAAGTACGGGACAAGTTGCAAAACTAACAGGCCGCGTTTGGTTGAGCCGCATGGTCGGTTTAGCTGAGCGCGGCCTTACTAACGTTACGGAGCTAACCCTACAGTTCTCACTTGCAAAGATGCTGGATCTAGTCTAGTGTGGCTTTACAATTTTGCATCCGCACGGCTCACCGAGGGGGCGAACTGTGCGCATGAGTTACTCTGGCCGATTATCGGCTGGGAGGATTCGTTTTGCCGATTACTCTGCCCTCTCTGTTGTTTGCCGCAGCGGTATCTCTCTCGATCCTTGTCGTTCCCTGCCTAAAGTTTCTTCCGCCCTCGATTCATTGTTACCGCTCTGAGTCCCCGGTCTGGAATCGTTTCTCTCATGCTCGACGAACGGCTGCTCTGGTGCAATCGGATATTTCCTATATCTCAAGGTGGGTAAAGCTCCCATGAAGAAACTGTCAATCGCGGCCATGCTGTTCGTGTCGTTCATCGGGCTCGGCTCGGCAAGCGCGACAATTTACGCGAGTCTGCCTCCCTCGCCGGTATATGTTGGGCAGCCATGGTACGCTGCAGTAGCCTATCTTGCCACCCTCTCCGACGCAGAGGCCCTCTGCGACTTTCCCGATGAACCGGCCTGCTACATCGAATATGCTCAAATTGTGTACCAAGGAGACTTTGGGCAAGGGCTGCAATGCCAATCATCCTGCGTTGCGCCGTGCCAAAGCCAAACTCCCCTTATATCTGGCAATAGCTGGTGGCTCCTCAATGGGGGACTGGTTTACAACACCCCCGGCACGCGAGGCATAACGATAAATGTTTACTCCTGCATTCCAGGGCCCGGAAACGGCGCCTTGCTTGGCTCGTGGACGGGAAGCGTCTCCGTGCTTCCGCAGCCGGTCCAGCCCCCGGCTCCCACCACGCCCAATCCCTGTACCGCCAATCAAGCCGTCCTGTTTGACCCCGTGGCGTCGAATCTAGTCGCGAGCGGAGCCATCGTAAATGACAACTCGCAGCTTGCCGCCGCCTCGACGGGCGTTAAGGGAGCAGCGGCAGACGGCGTCACGCAGTTGCTGTTGCAGATTCCCGCCACCAACCCGGGCGACAGCTTAACCATTCAGGTTTTAAACGAAAACAACCAGACCGACACGACGGCCAACGACGGTGGCCTGTTTGCAATCGGAAGCAGTTCGGCGAACCCGGCCAGCAGCCTGACTGTCACTGCGGCAAACACTTCTCAGGGGCCCATGGCTTTCGCGGCGTACATTTCGCCAACGAATTTCTACCGCGGTACACAGGATGCAAGCAACATCCAGCGCACTATCACCTTCCAAGTAAGCTGCTCCAGCAATAGCCAATCGACCGCCCCGACTACCTCCTTTCTTGTGAGACCGCCTGTGGTACTGGTACACGGACTCTGGGGCACTGCGGAGGCTTGGATCGGCTTTGGCCCACAAATCAGCCCGCAGAACACTACTCTTTGGGGCGAGATGGAGCCGTACCCTGCCAACGCCGTCGACTACAGCAGTCCGGTCTCAGTCTCTTCAACCAATCCAGCGTATCCCTATCCCATCAGCTTCACTCAGGTGGACGGGAACGCTCTGGGATTTTCGTACAACGCGCCGTATGTCCTCCTGCAGCTACAGGTCGCAATCCATAACTATGGCACCTACTGGAACGCGGCTGCGGTGCAGGCAGATGTGGTCGCCCACAGTATGGGAGGGGACATTTCACGAACGATGCCAAGCTCAACGGACTCGGGCTTTCTATGCGGCGACGCATCGTGCGGCCAAAACAACTATAACTTGGGCCCGGTTCACAAGCTGATCACCATCGGGACGCCGCACTTGGGAACTCCGGTGGCCGTGGATCTGTTGCCGAATAATGGCGGGGATGCGAACAGCTGCGTGAGAAAAGGGTTGGCAATTAAGGGTCTCGCCTCATTCCAAACCGTCACAATGGGCGCAAACACGCCCCCGGTCAACGGCGCGGTCGGTGACCTCGCCGCCGCACCAGCCAATCTGCCACCCACCGAGCCTTTTCCCATGGCATATCTGGCCGGGGCCACCAACCAAAACAACTTGAATTCTGTCGGCCAGACAGCCGCGGGGATCGTGCTAGGGGACTGTTCAGTTCTCTCCGACCCCCTCGCCCTGGATCTCACGCCAACCCTTTGGATCAATGTGTTCGGCGGCGCGGCCAACGACGGGCTCGTTCCTCTGAATAGCCAACTAAATGGTGCCGCAAGTAACACAAGCCCAGGGGGCAACACGTACGTGGGAGTTATTCACACGTCCCCACTGACGATTCTGGGCTTCGCGGTGCCTTCGGAACTTGACCCGGCCAGCGGTATTCCCGACGAGGTCATTACCTTGCTGAACGAAGCGACCAACGGCAACGACTTTGTCCCGAGCGGCGGGGGAGGGAGCGGGGGCGGGGGCGGCTCTACGGACTGAAGCGAGGCCTCGCTAAGGGTTCGATTTTCACTGACTGGAGAGCATGTCCGATGAGGCGTCGCAGGGGGCTACTGCACTACATCGAGATCGCTGCGCTAGCGGTTCTGTGTATCCCCGTCAGCGCCGTGATTACCTTTCTTCTTACTGCCGGATTCGACATCCCGACGCCGGGGTTATATGCCGCCATGAAGCTAGTTCCTGACCCAAAAGGGGGAGGATGGAATCCGGGGGCCTTTGATACGCTCATTCCCCGGCTCGCTGTTGCCGGAGCGATAAACGCAATTTGCTGCTGCGTAATAATACTCGCTGTGGCTGCCGTTGTGGTCCATTTCAGCCGGCGAAAAGGCCCACCGGCGCCGAGCGGAAGACCGTGATTCGGCAGAGATACACAGCTACTCGAAGGAAGCTGGAGGCGCCAAAGTGATTTCTTGGAAGGTAATCCTGTTCTACGTGCTGATGGTTTCGTTTGCATTTTCCATCGTCTCTCCAACCTCTGCGCAGACACTGCTGCAAGTCACGAGCCCTTCGAATTCGTCGGGCATCCCCGTTTATCAGGAGGGCCAGACCTATACGATCACGCTTTGGGCCGACCCCTCCGTACAGAACATCGCCGTTATGACCCAGTTCCCTTTGCCCGACCCTCAGGCCACCGCAATCCCCCTTCAGTTCACCTTAACTCTGCCCACCAACATCACCCCCGGCATTTACAACATCGGGGCGATGGGCTTTACGTCGAGCAGCGACGTGGAAGCGGCGCCAGCTCAGGTCGACGTGGAGCGGCAAGACGCACCCGTATCCTTGAGCGCAAAACCCACCTTCGTAACGATCAGCTCGATTGGGTCGTCGCAGCCAAGCAACGTCCTCGGCACTTTTGCGGACGGCTCCACTCTCTCCCTCAAGAACTCGACCCTGATCACCTATACCTCAGATACTCCGTCAGTCGTCACCATCGCCGCCAACGGCGTAATGACCACTGTAGGCCCGGGTTATGCAACCATAACGATCCAGTATGGCGTGATCGGCCAGCCCGGCTGGACCGCTACGACATTCCAGGTGACCGTTCCTCCACCGCCCCCGAGCGGTCCCGCTCCACTAGTCAGCAGTGTTACACCGGCCAGCGGCACGCCGGGTGTGACCCAGGTGACCATTACCGGATCGAACTTCGGCGCTTCGCAAGGAAGCGGATTTGTGCAGCTTGGAAACTTGGATGCGACCACCATAAGTTCCTGGGCCAACACAGAAATCGTGGCGACGGTGCCGAGCGGATCGATGTCGGGAGCCGCCGCAGTCAATCAGAACGGCCTCTACAGCAACCAGATTCCGTTCACGACGGTCGAACCTTCGATAACCAGCGTAACTCCAATCTCTGGCACAGGCGGAACGCAAATAACCATTACCGGAACCAACTTTGGAGCGACCCAAGGATCGAGCACAATCCTATTCAACGGAGCTTTGACGAGCGCAACGAGCTGGAATAATTCGTCGATTGTGGCGACAATGTCGGCCTACGCCACCAGCGGCAATCTCGTAGTGATAGTCAACGGGGTGCCCAGCAACGCTGTCGCCTTCACCACCTCGCCCAGCATCACCAGTCTTACCCCGGCTTCCGGATCAGCCGGGTCGTCGGTGACGATTGCGGGAAGCAATTTCGGGCTGACTCAAGGCGCAAGCACGGTGACATTTAACGGGCTCACGGCAGTCCCGACATCATGGAGCGCGATATCGATCGCCGCTCCAGTTCCCGCCACGACCACAACCGGCCCCGTCATTGTGACCGTAAACGGAACACCCAGCAACCCGAGCACGTTCACGCTCGCCGCCAACGCCGCCGGGCTGAACGGCAGCAACTGCAACGGGGAATATACCGGCACGTACAACGGCAATCTGACGGTGGTCACGGGCCAAACTTGTACCCTCACCAATGGCGGCGTCACCGGAAACCTTACTCAAAACGGGGGCACGGTGGTGCTTGAGAACAACAGCTTCGCCAACGGCACTCTGCAGATGAGCGCCGGCAACTTAATGGTGAGCAACAGCACCATAGGCAACAATCTGCAAATCAATGGCGGAGGAAGTTTCTCGATCGGGCCGGGAGTGAGCATCACGGGGAACCTGGAGGCTCAAAACCTTCCCGCTGGCGCGGGCACCAACCAGGTCTGCGGTGTCACCGTGCAGGGCAACCTACAGTTCCAGAACAGCGGGACTGCCGTGGCGATCGGGTCGGGGGCAGGCTGTGCGGGCAACGGCGTCGGCGGGAACCTGCAGGTGCAGAACAACACCGCCGCCACCACCATAGACTCCAACACAGTCAGCGGCAATCTTACCGACCAGAACAACACAGCGGCAACGCAGGTCTACACCAACATCATTACCAACAGCCTGCAATGCAATGGGAACAGCTCCATCTCCGGAGGCGGAAACACGGCCAATGGCGGCAAACAGGGCCAATGCGCCACGTTCTAGGACTGGGCAGAAATAGCATCCGAGAGGGATGCGACGCCTTTTCTTCGCCCTGTGGTTTTCATACCACTTTTAAGTCCATACCGCTAAATCTATCCACTGCAGCCACTTGCCGCCCACCAACTATAGCTTTAAGGTGGTTTTCCGAGATTTCCGCGATTTCCACAGTGTTCCGGTAAATCGCTTATATGTTCCAACCGGAACATAGTGGCGTAATGTTCCAACTGGAACATTTGTACGTACAATTTTCCCGCCCCGGCTCATCGTCCCGTGGCGCGCCGCCTCGCCTGCTCCGCCAGCGTGGTGCGTCCTTGCGCGTCATACAAGTTGGCAAGGCCAAGCCACAGCCGGGCGTCATTCGGCGCCAGCTTCACGGCGTCTTCCTGAAAGCTCACGGCGCGAGGCAAGTCCCCCAACTGATACCAAGCCTTGGCGCGGCCGGTCGCGATCATGGAATTAAAATTCGCGCCCAAAGATTCTCCTTCATCGCGAAATGGACTCGCAGCCTCGGCCTTGTCGAAGGCCACCAGAGCCTGTTCTGGCTGTTTCATTTGCAGGTACGCCTGGCCGAGCAGCATCCACATGTCGTGAGGGCGCGACGAAGACTCCGCCGCTCGCTTGAAAAGTTCAACCGCATCGGCAGAACGCTTTTGCGTCAGGTAGAAGAGGCCAAGGTCAAGCCAGCTCTCGTCGCCAGGTTCGATGCGAATGCTGGTGCGGAATTCCTCTTCAGCTTCCGCGGCGTGGCCCGTGTGCTCGAGCACAAGCGCGCGCGTGAGATGCAGGTTTGCATTGTCGTTGAAAATATTTTGTGCGCGATCGAGATAGGCGAGCGCCTCAGGGTAGCGCCCGAGGCTGTAGAGAACTCCTGCGGCGTTAGCCGACGCGTTGAACAGCTCAGCTTTGTCGCGCGAGGTCTTTGCTGCTGTGAGATCAGCTGAGGGAGCGAAAGAAACTTTGTCGCAATCAATCTGCAAACGATCGACGAGCGAAGCGGTTTGCGGTGTGCGGCGAACGAAGATGGCGGAGACTTCGTCCATGTAGACGGGACGCCATGATTGGCTGCGACAGAAGGCAGGGAGCTGCGGGAACAAAGCGATGCCGTCGTAACGGGCGAGAGAGACGATGATGGTGTTGATGTTGCGCGCGTCAGCTTCGTGTTGCCAGGCGGGAGCGTCGGGAGGCTCGGAGCTGAGATCGTAAGCGCGAAAGAAAAGTTGCGGGCCGAAAGGGATGGCGCGGCTGTCGATGTAGTCGGGGTAGGCAGGCGACAGGCGCCACGTCAGGTAGCCGCCGAGGCTGTAGGTGTTGAAGATGTTCGCGGGCAACTTTTCGCGCTGAATGAAGTCAATGGCGCGTTCGGGAAACCACCACGAGAGGCCGGTTCCGAAGAGCGATAGCTGAGAGGAGCGCAGGTAGTAGCGGTTGGTGATGAGGTCTGCGGCACAGACTCCTACCAATCCGGCCAGCCCTGCGGACACGAGCAGGAGGGCGGCGGCCCGGACGGGGCGACGATTTGGTTTCGATACGGTCCGTTTCGAATATGGCGGGGCCTTTGATGGCCATGCGGCTTGGTTGATTTTCTGTTTCTTTGCGGACCAGGTGTCGTGCAGAATTGATCCGCCTAGAACCACGGCTATGCCGGCAAACAGGGCTTGCATGCGAACGTGCTGGAGGGTGAGAGTGGCTGAGCCTAATAGTAAGATTGCCGCTCCCCACTGCTTGCGCCACAGGGCGACGGCGGCGCATACGACGGCAATCGCCAGCAGCCACCAGAAACTGCTTTGCGGGTCGCGCCAGTCGACGGCTTGGCGCAGGCTGGCCCAGGAGGGGCGAATGTTTTCCCATTCGACGACCCACAGGGTGTGAAGATTTTGGGCGCGGGCCTGTCTGCTTAAAGCTATATAAATGTTCGCGCCCCAGGGATTGACTAGTGTCGCGACTGCAGTCAGGGCTAGCCATGGCCATGCGCGTTGCAATCTGGCACGGACGGCTGGGCGGTTTGCCGGGAAGGGAAGATCCAGAAGTTCCAGTAATACATAGGCGGCGCAGAGGGCTAGTCCGGCGATGAATCCTAAGTGGAGGTTTACCCAGGCGATCATCAGGATGGGCAACAGCCACAGGGGCGAACGGTGCGTGTTCTGGTGGCCAATGCGATAGTGCCGCCACAATAAGCTTAGGAATGCCGCGAACAGAATTGTTGTGAACATTTCGGCTCGTGGCTGGGTGCGGTTTGCGATTAAAGGGACGGCTATGATGGCGAGTGCTGAGGTTGCGACGCTGTCCCGCCGAAGCAGCAGTGCCCCCGTGCCCGCGCAGGCCGCTGCGCCCATCCAGGAGAGCAGGGCGTAGCCCCCGACGAGATACGAGAGGTAGAACACGATGCCCGAGAGAACGGGATAGATCCAGGGCGACCCGTTGGCGGTGTAGGAGAAGACATCCGTGGATAGAATGTGGTGATGCTGGATGATCCAGCGGCCAGTGGCCAACTGCCAGCCGAGGTCGAAATCTTGCAGGGTGTGGAGGCCCGCTAGCAGCGCGTAGATCAGGGCTATGGCGGCTAGGAATGGGGCGGCGTAGCGCGCGGTCGCGGATCGCGGGGGGCTATCCGCTGAACTGCTGCGCTCGGATGGAGGGCTCGACATCGGCAGGGCATTTTAGCAAATGGCGTACCCGAGGGCGGTGGGACGGCCGCTCGGACCCGGATTTGACAACTTCACATATTGTGAAGTATTCTAGGTCAGTGCACATCGTTACGCGTAAGCATCTGAGCGAGGCGGTGGAACGCCATCCGGATGCGGGGAAGGAAGTCAAGGCGTGGGTGTGCATCGTTGAGGCGGTCCGGTGGCACAGTTTTGCGGACGTTCGCAGGATGTTTAAGGATGCCAATCATGTGGATGACTATGTGATCTTTAACATCAGACAGAATCGGTACAGGCTTATCACCGTCATCCACTACGCAAAGACGACGGATGAAAGGCGGACCGAAGGGCATGTCTACGTTCGATCGTTTTTGACGCACAAGGAATACGACAATCGCAGTAACTGGGATAAGAGGTTTGGTAGTGGCGCAGTTTGATAAGGAAGCGAGCCAAACGCGCGATTATTGCGTCGCAAAGAACGCGACGCTTCGCGCGGCTCGCCCGGATCCTTCACTGCGCAAAGAACGCTTGTTCAGGATGACAATCAGGAGGTTTGGAACAAAATGAGCACAGTCCTGGCGAACCCGGCGGAAATGATTGCGCACGGCGCTCCGCGTGTCATACACAATGACGCGGAACTTGAAGCGTATACGTACGCTCTCTTCCGCCTCACGGCGCTCGAAAGCCCCTCTCGTGCTGAGGTGGAAGCGATCGAACTCCTGACCTTGCTGGTGGAACGTTACGAGCAGGAGCATTACGCGATTCCTGCGGCTGATCCGGCTTCAGTGGTGCGGTTTCTCATTGAGCGGCAGAATCTCACGCAACGCGACCTGATTCCTCAGTTTGGTTCGGAGAGTGCGGTTTCGATGTTCCTGACAGGAAAACGGAATCTTACCCTGGAACAGGTGCGGAAATTAAGCGCTCGGTTCAAACTTCCGGCTGATGTTTTCATCCCGAAGAGGGTCGCGGGAGCAACAACTTAATACAACAAGGAAGCGAGCCAGGCGCGCGATTATTGCGTCGCAAAGAACCCTTCGGCAAGCTCAGGGCAGGCAGCGGCGCTTCGCGCGGCTCGCCCAGATCACAGAGGCAAACGGGGCGTGTTCTGGTGGCCAATGCGATAGTGCCGCCACAATAAGCTTAGGAATGCCGCGAAACAGAATTGTTGTGAACATTTCGGCTCGTGGCTGGGTGCGGTTTGCGATTAGCCACATGCCGATTCTCTCTCCCCAAAATGGTCCCCTCTGTCCCAGAATTCGTCGAATTCCTATCCTTCACTAAACTAGGTAAATAAGTTACATTTTGTCTTGACAGCTCGATTGCGCTTGAAGTAGATTGAACCCCCCCAAGTGAGAAGTCGCTCGCAGCTTCGATTTCGCGAATGCCAAGGGCATCGCTGAGACTTACGAAGATTGAGGAGAAACCCAATGCCAAGCAAGAAGTCTTATACGCGCCTGTCTGCGGTCTTAGCGATAGTCATTGCAACCATCTGCTTGTATGGCGCGAGGGCAGCCGCCCAGCAAGAAACGGTGTTATACGGCTTCCCTATAGGGAACGGGGGCTCCCTCGAGCCGCTGTCAGGAGTGGCGCTGCATGGGGGAAATGTGTATGGGGCAGCCGGCAATTCAATATACGAATTGAGACCGCTGGGCGGCGGGGTCTGGCAGGAGAAGGCGATCTATTTTGTCGCGCCGGTGGGGGATGGGATGGCGCAGGGCACCCCGGTCTTCGATGCCGGGGGTAATCTCTACGGTGTTTCGAATGGAAAGCTGAGCGCAGTCTTCGAGTTAATGCCCGCCACTGGCGGTGGCTGGACGGCCGCGACCCTATTCGACTTCGGGTCTATACTGCAGCCGCAGAGTCCGGTTGCGGGCGTGATCCTTGATGGCGCTGGAAATCTCTACGGCACAACCGCCCTGGGCGGAGCGTATAACCTGGGGGGCCCCGGCGGAACCGTATTCGAGTTGGTGCCGCAGGCAGGCGGGGGTTGGGCCGAGAAGTTGTTGCACAGCTTTGGCTATGGCACGGACGGCAATCAGCCCTATGCCGCAGTGATCTTCGATTCCGCCGGCAATCTCTACGGTACAACGACGGCTGGCGGCGCGTACGCACACGGAGTTGCCTTCGAGTTGATGCCGCAGGCTAACGGTGGCTGGAAGGAAAAAATCCTGCACAACTTTGGCAACGGCAGCGACGGGCAGTTGCCTTACTCCGGCCTGGTTCTTGACGCGGCGGGGAATCTGTACGGCACTACTGTCGAAGGCGGAACCTACGGGCTGGGCACTGTGTACGAGTTGATGCCGCAGGCGGGCGGGATCTGGACGGAGAAGCTGTTGCACAACTTTGGGGACGGCAGCGACGGGCAGAAACCCTACGCTGGCTTGATTTTCGATACCGCCGGCAATCTTTATGGGGCGGCTGAGATTGGCGGGACGTACAATGGTGGCGTCGCGTTAGAGTTGACGCCGCAAGAAAATGGAACCTGGACGGAAACCATACTGCATAATTTCGGCAGCGGTACGGATGCAAAGTATCCTATGGGTGCCCTGACCTTCGACGCCTCCGGCAATCTCTTTGGAACCACGATGCTGGGAGGCCCCGGGGGTTACGGAGCGGTGTATGAGATTATCCCGCAGTAATGCTATCGGGAATCCTCAACAGCAATCCGCACACAAATAGAGCACGAAGAGATGTCTTCGGTTCGAAGGGGATTTTGGACGGAGTTCGGGGACAGACGGAAGGTTCCCCAATTCTCGCTCCGTGAAATCGGGAACTCCCGTCTGTCCCCGGTTTATTCCGAAGCCAGTCGCAGCCTGTTTCTCGGCGGCTGGAAGCCCCTGTTCGCAAATCCGCCCTGGCGCTAGCTGCTGTAGGCTAGTTCTTTGGCTCGTTGTGTGGCTTTTACTACTGCTTTGATCAGGGTTACGCGGAGCTTGCCTTCTTCCAGTTCCATGATGCCGTCTATGGTGCAGCCGGCTGGGGTGGTTACTGCATCCTTTAGCAGCGCGGGGTGGTCTCCGGTTTCGAGCACTACCTTGGCTGCGCCCATGGTGGTTTGCGCTGCGAGCAGTGTGGCTACGTCGCGGGGCAGGCCTACTTTTACCCCGGCTTCGGCCAATGACTCCAAGATAATGTAGATGAACGCCGGGCCGCTGGCGGAGAGACCGGTGACGGCGTCCATATGTTTTTCGTCAACTACCACGGTTCTTCCCACTACATCGAACAGCAGGCAGGCCAGCGCGATTTCATCCTGCGAGACGTGGCTGCCTTTGCACAGGCCGGTCATGCCGGCTCCGAGGGCGCAGGGAGTGTTGGGCATGGCCCGCACTACGGCAGTCTTCACGCCCAGGACGTTTTCAATCTGGCTGGTGGACACGGAAGCGGCCACCGAGATGATTAGCTGTCCGGGAGTGACGTTGGGCCGGATTTCTTCCAGGACCTCCTGCACGGTCTGGGGCTTCACGCAGATAAAAATTATGTCGGCGCCCTGCACGGCTTTGGCATTATCAGTACCGACTTCGATACGAAGTTTTTCGGCGAGACGGAAGGCGCGGTCGGAGTGGCGCACGGTGGCGCGCGTGAGTTCTCTGGAGAGCAAGCCTTCGCGCAGTAAGGCTTGCAGGATGATTCCCCCTAGCTTTCCTGCGCCGAGGACAGCTACTTTTTTGTTCGACAAAGTGGTCGCCATCGAAACCTGCCTTTCGCTGGTGCGTTGAGTCCTTATACCACTTTATTGTGCGGGACAGAATCGAGGTGCTGGCAATCTGGCCTAATGGGGGAGACGAAACGCAGAGTCTTAGGGGCTCAGACTAGGTTCACAACCGAACTGATTGTTTTTTATGGCTGCCTCCGAGTTGCTGGTTGGGAATGTTTCACCCGGGGTGCCGTCCCTTCCGGGACTCGTTCTTTTGTCTGACATTAGCCCCGGACTTACGTCCGGGGCCAATGAATGCCGCCCCTGAAGGGGCTGTAGTTTTTACAAGTCGTTGGCGACCGAGAGGATGAAGGTGCGGTCATCCCACGGTGATTGGGCGATCATGCTCTCTCCGCCGAAAATGACCAGGTCGTTGTCGGCCGAGCTGTAGAAGGCGGAGTGGAAGTGCCGCTGCGGGGCGGTGCCACTTACCTTCTCAGAAATCCAGGCGGGAGTTCCTCCGATGCCATTCGCAAAGGTGAGAATCCAGGTGTCTTCGTAGTAGGCGGTGCCAGTCAGGGAATTGTTTCCGCCATACATGATCATCCGGTTGTCTTTGGAGTCGTATACGGAACTCTGGCCGGTGCGGGCTGCGGGGGCGGTGCCGGTGGGCACGATATGCGTCCAGGTGGGAGTTCCGCCGGTGCCGTTGGCGTTCGAGAGAGTCCACACATCAGAAAGGCCGACGGAGCCGGCGTCGCCAGCATAAATCGTCAGCACGTTGTTGGCGGAGTCATAGATGGCGCTGGCGTTCTCGCGGGCGGATGGAGATGTGCCCGAGGGCGAGAGCTGCGTCCAGGTGGGCGTACCCACTTCGCCGTTGGCATTGCTGAGGACCCACACATCGGACAGATAGCCGGCAGCGCAATTGGCTCCGCCGAAAATGATCATGGTATTGGTAGTGGGATCGTACTGGTTGACGAAGTTCATGCGCGCGGAAGGCAGGGTTCCCGAGGGACTCAACTCAACCCAGGAGGGAATGCCATCGGCGGAGTTGGCGTCATCGAGCACCCAGTAGTCGTTCAAACAGGCTGTGGCGCTGGTGCCGCCGCCGAAGAGCATCATGTGATTGCTGACGCCGTCATATTCTGCGCCGTGGCCGTAACGCGCGCTGGGGGCGGTCCCGGTAGGGAAGACTTGCACCCAGTGATAGGGAGTGGTGGTGACGGTTTGGCCGGCGGCGATGAGGCCGGGGCTGGACCAAACGTCGCCAATCGGCCCGTTGGCAGTTTCTCCGCCGAATACCACCATTTGGTCTGTGGTCACGTCGTAGACCGCGCTGGTGTGATAGCGCGGCGCAGGACCATCCTGCGACCAGGTTTGCGCCTGGGCAAAAGGCGACATGAACAATGCGACCAGCGCAGCCGCAGGCCAGAGAGATTTTTTCAAGTAGTTCATTGTGTCTCCTTAGAGGCTGCCCCATTGGCGTCGGTCAAGATCAAAACGTGATCGTCGGTGAAGGTCGCGGGCAGGGAGCTGTCGCCGCCGAAGATCACCATGTCATCGGAAACCGGATCGTAGATGGCGGTGTGACTCTTGCGATTGGGCGCGGTATTTGTCGGTTTCATTTCCGTCCAGGCGGGAGTGCCGCCGATGCCGTTGGCATGGCTCAGAAACCATCCGTCGTTCAAGACTTTTCCGTGATTATTGCCTCCTCCATAGATGGTCATGACATTGTTGGATGAAGAGTAGATTGCGCTATGTCCAACGCGTGCGGCCGGAGCGGTGCCGGTGGGAGATAGCTGCGTCCAGGTGGGAGTGCCGGTTACACCATTGGCATTCGTGAGGGTCCAGACGTTGCCGAAAACGGTGGTGTTCGTAGTGCCGCCGCCGTAGACGGTCATGACATTGTTTACGGAGTCATAGATGGCGGTGGCCTGGCTGCGCGCGCTGGGCGGAGTTCCGATGGGCGTGACCTCGGCCCATGAGGGCGTGGCGGTCGAACCATCGGCGTTGCTGAGAATCCAGAGATCGTTGTAATAAGTGCCGTCGCAGTTGTTGCCACCGAAGACGATCATCTTGTTGGTGTTGGGATCGTAGACGGCGGTGTGGCCCTCGCGCACGGGGGGCAAAGTTCCGGTGGGTGATTCTTCCGTCCAGCCCGGCTTTCCGCCTACGGCGTTGAGGTGAGTGATGACCCAGAGCTCGCTGATACAGGGTCCGGGGAAACCGGTGCCGCCGCCGAAAGTGATCATGCGATCGGTGGTCTGGTTATAAACCGCGGTCTGTCCGAAGCGGTCGCTGGGCTGGTGTCCCGACACCGAGACTCGGATCCACTCCAGGTTTTCCTGCGTCGACGAGGCCGATGGGATGACGTTCTGCACGGCCCAGACATCGTTGAAGTCGATGTTGGTGGGCGCATGCTGGCCGGCGAACGTGAACATGGTGTTGGTCACGGGATCATAAACGGCGGTAGCCTGACTGCGAGTGCCGGGGCCGTAGCGATTCCACTTTTGCGCTGACGCCGGCAAGACAAAGGTGGCGCTCAACAAGCAACAAATCAGGCTGAGTCGAAAGCAGAACTTGAGCTTAGGACGGTTCATTTACCGCTCCAGAGTTGAATTAGGAGACAGCTATGGCTCCTGTATTATTGGAAGTGCGCATGGCCGCGGGGGAAAAAGCTGGCGGAACGCTACACTGCGTTCATGCAGAGTAAGACGGACCGGGAAGCGCGTCAAGATGACAGAATTTGCATACTATTTGGATGCTGCACGATTAGGGTAATTCGCTGGTTTCGAGGAGGATGGGCTGGGCTGTGAGCGAGATGGTTGAGCCCGGGACGGCAGTCTCGTTGCCGGACAAATCGCGGTAGAGCTTGTATTGCGAGGGAATTGTGAACGTGGAGCACGTTGGCGTACCGGCGACGTAGCAATTTGAGCCCTGGCTGGTGTTGCTGTCCCAGACTGCCAGAGCCGTATATCCGCCGGGACGGGTGAAGGTGCAGGTGTAGACCGTGCTTCCAGTCATCGGCGCACAGGCGCTGCTCAGAGTTGCGCCAGTGATCCACTTATAGACTTCGCCGTAAGCTATTGCCGCCAGGGTGGTGTCGGTGGGGCTCCAGAGGGCGATGTCGGTCGCAGTGGTGTCCCAGGCGTACCAGTAAATGCGTTGCACGCTGGTGGAGGTTTGCACCAAGTAATAGCGTGCCAGGAATGCGGCTTGCAGGCCAGCGTCGGTGAAGCCTTCTTCAGTCTCCTCGCCCCAGCCGCCTTCGGTGCAGAACAAGGGTTTGCCTTGCACTCCCGAAAGTGCGGCCACATTATTGTCGACGATGGCTGCGTTTTCGGGGATGGGGTAGTCGCCTAGGGTTTTCGTGCTCACGTAACAATGGAAACCGATGATGTCGACGAAGTTCCCCGGGCCCATGCCGCCGGCTTGCGCGCTGAGGAATTTGGCCATGTTCGACGCCGCGGCATCAAGTTCGCTCGAGGACGTGCCGGATCCGACGGTTGCGGGAGTTATGACTTGCGCGCTGGGGTCGAGGCCGGTGCCGTGAAAGGTGCTGTTGGGATTGCATCCGCTGGCGGGCGGGCCTTCGATGATGCAGCGCGCGTCTTGCGTCAGGCGCACCAGTTGCTGCGGGGTGCCCGTCCAGAAGTTGCCGATGTTCCACTCGTTCCAGATCTCGTAAAACTTTACCTTTCCTTTGTAATGGCTCACGACGGATGTGACCCAGCCGATCCAGATATCGTCTGTGCCGGTGCCGTCAGAGTTTAGGTCGTAAGGGGGATCGCATTGTCCATCGCCGCCGTCGGCGGTATAGGAGCAACTGGTGTCGGACGGGCTGGAGGAGGCCCAGTTCGGCGTGCGCGCGAGGTCGTAGAGAACGTCGGCGTTGTTGGCCTGGGCTTCGGTGAGCCAGGAATCCATGTGGCTGAAATCGCACACGCCGGCTGCCGTGTTCATATCCGCCCAGCCCGTGCCGGAATCCCACAGACGAAGGCCGCCAAACTGCACGCTGGGGACAACTGTGTCCGGCCAAGGTGTGCCGGGCGCGAGGGAGTGGATGTGCATGCCGAAGAACGTGTTTGGTTGAGCGCCCCCGGCAGGATTGCCGCTAAACGTTCCCGTGCTGCAGACGTTGTTGGTGTTGATGGGCGGCGGCTCTGGCGTTGAGGAACTGCCCCCACCGCAAGCGATCGATCCAGCCAGCGCGACCAGCGCAATCAGCAGCGCCAGCCGCTTCAAGAAAGTGAATGTACGAAACCTGAAGGAAAGACTTCCTGACATCTATCCTGGTTCTCCCTGGGTTTTATGACGGGGCGCTATATCAATCTAACCCCGGCCGTGCCATTAGTTGCCAGATTTCGACAGTGACTGTTTAGAAATGCGGAGCGCACAGGCGCTCGAACTCCGCCGGTTTTCCCTCTGGGAATTGTCCTGGCCTAGCTTGTTTTTTCAGTGTAGCAGACGAATCCTGCGGCGCCGCAGAGGACTGCTTCCGGGGGCTCGGACGATTGGGTTGATCTGGAGAGTTGAAGCTGCATGAAAAACGGGGACGTGGGTAGACGAGTTAGTTTGAAGGAGGGTAAGAAAAACCATGGACCATGAAGGACACCAAGTATCACGAAGGCTCTGGTCTCGATGAGTTTGGTTCCCTTTGTGTACCTTCGTGTCCTTGGTGGTTAAGTCCTGTCAAAGCGGCCCGAAAGAAAGCGAGGAGACATTCTTCTCTATCCGATAGACTCCGTGCAAAATACTTCATCTTGACAGGGCGTGGCGCAGGCCCGAAACTGAAGTTTCTCGCGTTGGCATTTGTTCCCTCCCCGCCTGCCGAGCATACGACCGAATTATTGTTTTGGGGCTCCACGATGGCCAGCAGTGTTGTTGGCCGTCGAGAACATTAGCAGTGCGGCATCGCCGTGGGTCAACCACTGTCAGTTCAAATTAGGAGAGAAATTTGTGAAGAACTCCCAGCAGCAGGCAGCAAACATCCGGGGCGCGGAAGTTGTTTCGCGCCGCTTCGCCAATGGCTTGGCTCTAACCCTCACTGTGATGATCGTCTTGTCGCTGGGTATTCCGGCGCTGGCTCAGGTTCCTGTTGTCTATGCTCCGTTGTCACCGGGGCAGAAGGCGCCGGGCGCGGCCACGTTCACGTTGACCGTGTATGGCACCGGCTTCGCTTCAGACGCGGTGGTGAAGTGGAACGGCACGGCGCTGACTACCACGTTTGTGACGGCGGAGAAGCTGACCGCTTCGGTGCCCGCGGCAGATGTGGCCACGGCTGGAACCGCGCTGGTGACGGTTGACAACGGCACGGGAACGGTCTCGAACGCGGCTTACTTTCAGGTGGTCAAGAACGGATTCACGGCGGCTTATTCCAAAATCGACTATGCCTCGGATCTTACGCCGAACGATGTGACGACGACGGAGTTTACCACGTCTGGCCATCTCGATTTGGCGACCGCCACCGGCAACGACACCATTTCTGTCCTGTTGGGCAATGGCACGGGAACATTTCCTACGCACGTGCAATATGCAGTGCCGGGCAACCCGTACGCGATCATCCACGGTGATTTCAACGGTGACGGGAAGCAGGATATAGCCACGGCAGACCAATATTCGAGCCAGGCATCGGTGCTGCTGGGCAACGGGGATGGCACGTTCCAGGGTCACAAGGAATATGCGACGGCGGTTGGGGGCGCGCCCGTGGCCTTAGCCACTGCGGACCTGAACGGAGACGGCTACCTCGACCTCGTCGTGGTCAACTACAAGACGAACAACGTGTCCGTCCTGTTGGGCAATGGAGATGGCACCTTCAAGACTCATGTCGAATACGCCACCGGGAACGGACCGATGGGCGTGGCGATTGGCGACTTGAACGGAGACGGCAAACTTGACCTGGTCGTGGCTAACAGCACAGACAATACGGTTTCCGTATTGCTGGGCAACGGCGATGGCACATTCCAGACGGCCGTCCCTTATGCGACTGCAAACACGCCCACCTGCGTGGTGCTGGGAAATTTCACTACCTCCGACACGCTGGATGTGGCCGTGGCCACGTCAGGCAAGCTGCTCTCTGTGCTTCTGGGTAACGGAAACGGCACCTTGCAGAATGCGGTGAATTATTCCATTGGGGCGGGTGCGGTGGCCCTCGCAGCCGCGGATATGACCTCGAGTGGGAAATTGTCTCTGATCACGGCGAATGAGACCGACAATACAACTTCGGTGCTGGTGGGCAACGGCAACGGCACTTTCAAGTCGCAATCCGTTTTTCCCACCAATGGTGCGCCGGTGGGACTGGCGATCGGCGATTTCAACCAGAATGGCAAGCTGGATATCGCAGCCGCCGACAATACCGGCAATGTGGTTTCAGTGCAGTTGGATAGTCTGCTCACGCTGTCTCCGACGCTTCTCTCTTTCGGGACCGTGACTTCAGGCGACCCCAGCGCAGCCAAGACCATAACCTTGAAGAACAACGGGACTACAGCCTATACGATGGGAACCATTTCCACCGTGGGGTCTTCTGAAACAGACTTTACGGTTGGGGGCGCGAGCACGTGTCCCGGCACCACTTCACTTGCGGCGGGCGCTTCCTGCACGTTCTCTAACGTGTTCGATCCCACGCTTTCGGAATATGCCAACGCTCAGGTGCTGATTACCTCATCGAATGGCAGCGTGATCGCGTACCAGGAGACGGGCACGGGCAACGTTCCGATCTTGATGAACCCGCGCACCATCACGTTCTCCGGCTACCAGCTAGTTGGCACCACGAGCGCGGCCAAAACAACCACGTTCACCAACGAAAGCGGCGTGACCATCACTTTCACCAGTCTCGTTCTTACGGGCGTCAACGAGAATCAGTTTAGCCAGACCACCACCTGCAACATTCCGGGTACGCTGGCGCCGGGCGCGAGTTGCACCTCCAACATTTATTTCGTCCCGACGGCGTCGGGAACAGCCGGCGTTACTGCGATTTACAACGGCAACTTCACTGTCGGACGGGCGGGTACGCTGGTCACCGCAGAGGCCACTGCGGTGAAAGTTACTCCGACTAAGTTGGCCTTTCCGAACACGACCGTTGGCGATACCAGCGCGCCGATGACGATTAGCTTCGAGAACGCCGGCTCGACGGCGCTGGCCATCACGAGCGCGGGCTTCAGTGGCTCGTACCCGTACTGGAGCCTCGCAAGCAACACATGCGGAGCCAGCGTTCCAGCCAACACCACCTGCACCTACGGCATTGTATTCACGCCGCAGGCCGCAGGGAGCTTCACCGCCACCTTTAGCATCGGTGATCCCGATCCTACCGGCCCACAGAAGATTACGCTGACGGGCACGGGCGTTGCGGCTGGGGGCGCTGCGGTCAGTCGTGCGAATTAGATTAGCAGTTGAGGCACAGAACCGGCGCTTTCCAGATGTGCGCCGGTTCTGTGCCAGTTTTTTGTGCAGGCGATTTCAATTTGTTGATGGACTGATCTTGAGCTGAATTTGCTGTTGCACCAGGTCCGGGCTACCGATTTCTTAGCTGCGTTCGCTGTGGGGGGCTTCATGAAACTTTCATGGGTTAAGTTGCCTGGGATGGTTTGCGGGCCCAGAGCAGGTGCGTCCAAGGTTGGCCGCGCAGTGTCGATCGCTTTGTTATTGACGGTGCTGGGCGTACTGGTCTTTCGCAGCGATTCTGGAACAACGGTTCTCGCGGCACCGGCAGGTTCTGCCCCGGCTGTTAAAGCGGCAACGGTTGACCAGAGCAAGATTCTGGAAACCTACGGCCAGCTCCCTCTCAGCTTCGAACCCAACGCGGGCCAGACCGATGCGCGAGTGAAATTCCTGTCGCGGGGCCCTGGATACACGGTTTTTCTTACCAGCGATGAGGCTGTGCTGGCTCTGTCCGCGGGCAGCAAAGGAAAAAACAATTCATCCGGCGAGAGCGCCGCTCTTCCGATGGCCGGGTTCCGCGATATTTCCCAGCCGCGTCCTCAACTGCGACGTAGCGGCGCCGTGCTTCGAATGCGCTTGATCGGCGCCAACAAGAACGCGGAAGTCGCGGGCATGGAGCAGTTGCCGGGCACGACAAACTACTTCTTGGGAAAAGATCCGCACGATTGGCGGACGAATGTAGTGAACTATCGCAAGGTTGGGTACCGCGGCGTGTATCCGGGAGTCGACCTCGTCTATTACGGCAATCAGCGCCAACTGGAATACGATTTCGTGGTCGCGCCGGGCAGCAACCCTGCGGCCATCAAAGTCGGTTTTGCGGGCGCTCCGAAAATGCATCTTGATGATGGGACCGGCGATCTGGTTTTAAGCACAAAAAAAGGCGACGTTCGCTTCCATAAGCCGGTGGCCTACCAGATGGACGCTGAGGAGAGCAACACCGCTTCGCCTGCGGACGAACGCAAGCACTTCATCGAATCAAGCTTCGTGCTGGATGCTAAGAACCACGTTACTTTTCAACTGGGAGCCTATGACCGCAGCAAAGCCTTGGTGATCGATCCCACGCTGGGTTACTCGACCTACCTCGGTGGCACAGGCAACGATTACGCGACCGCCATTGCCGTTGATTCGACCGGCAGCGCCTATGTTACTGGATATACGGCTTCGACGAACTTTCCAACCACGACCGGAGCGTTTCAAACTAGCTGTGGTGGTGGCACCGCTTGCAGTTCGACCCACATTAACGCATTCGTAACCAAGCTGAACTCCACCGGGACGGCACTTGTCTATTCGACTTATCTTGGCGGCAGCGTCAAGGACTATGGCTACGGCATCGCCTTAGATGGCAGCGGGGACGCGTTTATCGCAGGCACCACGTATTCTGCAGACTTTCCGGTCACGGCCGGCGCCTACCAGACGGCTTGCGGTGGCGGTACGTGCACGGATGGTGACATATTCATCACTGAGCTGAATACGACTGGCTCAGGGCTCGTCTATTCCACTTATCTAGGCGGAAAAAGCGCAAACCAAGCGAACGCTATCGCTGTCGACAGTTCGGGCAACGCATACTTCACGGGATATACAAGGTCAAGCAACTATCCGGTTACGGCGGGAGTATTTCAGCCCATCTGCGCTTCCTGTAAGAGCGGTTTCGTCGATTCTTATGTGACGAAGTTGAATTCGAGCGGCACGGCGTTGGTTTACTCCACGTTCCTGGGCGGCAACAACGCCAACGTCGGCTACGCGATTACGATCGATTCCTCCGACAACGCTTATGTGACCGGGTATACCTATTCCACGAATTTCCCGACGACTGCCGGGGCTTTCCAGACAACCTTGAACGGCCCGACCGGCGTGTTTGTGACTAAGATCAATTCGACTGCGTCAGAAAAAGTATATTCCACCTATTTGAATGGAAGCGCGACAGGCACAAGCGCCTGTGCGGCTTGTGGCTCGTCCATAGCCGTAGATGCCGAAGGAAACGCCTATGTGGCTGGGCTGACCTGGGAGACTAATTTCCCAACCACGCCGGGAGCCTTTCAGGTGAACTATGCCGGCGGCTTTCACGACGCTTTTGTGACCAAGTTCAACTCCACTGGAACCGGGTTGATTTACTCGACTTATATCGGCGGATCGGGCGACGACGGGGCGACTTCCATCACGCTCGACAGCAGCGGCACAGCCTATGTGAAGGGCAATACGTTCTCAACAAACTTTCCGACGACTCCGGGCGCTTTGTCTACCACCTACACCGCCGGCACGGATTCCGAAGCGTTCGTGCTGATGTTGAACCCGGCCGGATCTGGCTTGAATTACTCGACGTATCTAGGTGGGGTTGCGGGCAGCGAGTATGGCTTGGCCACGAACATGATCGCGCTCGACACTCAGGTCCCGCCGGATATCTACGTAACGGGTTATACCAACTCAACCACCTTTCCCGTAACGGCCGGAGCATTCCAGAGCAAGCACTCAGGCGCCTACGACGGTTTTGTGACCCAGTTCGCTCCCAGTCCAAACGTTGGGCTCTCGCCCGCCCTCAATTTCGGAAACCAGAACGATGGAACCAGCAGCGCTCCCTTGCCGATCACGGTGACCAACACCGGGAACTCGACGCTGACCGTTTCCTCCGTTACGATCACGGGACCCAACGCCGGCGACTTCAGCCAGACCAACAACTGCACCAGCAACAGCGTAGCGCCGCAATCCACATGCACCATCAACGTGACATTCACACCCTCGATAACCGGAACGGAAAACGCAACCGTGGCCGTAACCGACAATGCGCCCAACAGCCCCGAATCGACAACACTTACAGGCGTGGGCGAGGGAACGGGACCGGCCGTAACGCTTTCGCCGACGAGTCTGGTGTTTGCGACTCAGCTGGTCGGTACTTCCAGCGCGCCGCAAAATGTGACTCTGACGAACACGGGCGCCGTTTTGCTCACCATCACCAGCATCGCCACCACCGGCGATTTCTCGCAGACGAATAACTGCGGCACCACTGTGGCTGTCAACGCCAGTTGCACTATCAGCGTGACCTTCACTCCAACTACGATCAATACGCGCACCGGTACAGTTGCGGTCACGGACAACGCCCCCGCCAGCCCGCAGACCGTAACTCTCACCGGGACTGGGACCTATGTGAGCTGGACACCCGCGAGTTTGAATTTCGGAACGGTGCCGGTGGGCCAGTCGAGTGCGCCGCAGACGATCACGTTCACCAATAACGCCACGACTGCACTTACGATCAAAAGCATTGTTCCCACAGGAACTGACAACAAGGATTTCACCGAAACGAATAATTGCGGCACGAGTCTGCCAAGGAAATCCAGTTGCTCCATTATTGTGACCTTCACCCCCACGGCCACGGGATTGCGCACGGCTAACATTACGGCTTCAGATTATCTGGGCGGTAACACCACTCAGAACATTCCCGTGAGTGGAACCGGGAGCGAGTAATGACTGTCTGATTTACGCCTTGTGATGGAGAGTATCTCCGATATGCGGATTCGCGATTATATCGCTCACCTTCAAACCTTGGGCAAGCGTCGTCTCACGCTGCTCACAACAGGATTGGCATTCTTGCTGCTGACTGTTGCGGCAACTGCGCAGCAGGTTACGCTTTCTACTACCGACATGAAGTTCGGCAATGAGGCGGTCGGGTTTACCAGCGCGGTCAAAAAAGCCACCCTTACCAATACCGGTACAGCGACACTCGATATTACCAGCATCACCATTACCGGACCTTTCGCCCAAACCAATACCTGCGGTACTACAGTTAAGGCGGGCAAGAACTGCACGATCTCAGTCACATTCAGCCCGACGGCAACGGGATCTTTCACTGGGGTGGTGACCATCACCGACAACGCCAGCAACAGTCCTCAAACGATCGCTCTGAGCGGTAACGGTGTTACCGGCGTGTCAGTGTCGCCCACGAAGTTAACGTTCCCCACAACGAACATCGGCACCACCAGTGCTCCGATGACCTCAACGTTGGCCAACAACGACACCACGATACTTACAATTAACAGCATCTCGATCACTGGTCCGTTTGCTCAAACCAATAACTGCGGTAGTTCGCTAGGCGCCGCAACCAAATGCACCATCAGCGTGACTTATACCCCAACAGCGACTGGAACTCAGACCGGTGTGGTGACCGTCACGGATAGCGCCAGCAACAGTCCACAGAAGATTAACCTGACGGGAACCGGGCAGACATCGTCTCCGACGCTGGTTTCCATTACGATTTCTCCGGGATCCGCATTGCTGTCGGTGGGGAATACGCTGCAGTTGACCGCGACCGGGAACTACAGTAATGGCACCATGCAGAATCTGACCTCGACGGCAACCTGGGCAACATCGAATTCTAGCGCCGCTACAGTAGTGGGCGGACTGGTCACCGCGGTTGCGAACGGAAGTTCATCGATTACCGCCTCGTACACTGGGATAACGAGTTTCCCAGCTCCCATGAACATAGGAACGGGCGCTGATTACTTTGTCGCCACCAATGGCAATGATTCGTGGTCGGGCACGCTGGCCGCTCCCAACGCCACTAATACCAACGGTCCATTCGCCACCATCGCGCACACGCAAACCGCCGTCCAGACTCTTGTGGCAAACGCTAACGGCCGCACCACGCCCATCACCGTGCAGATTGAGGGCGGGAACTACTATCAGCAGGCGCTGAACTTTACCTCGGCTGATTCGGGCACGGCTACGCTGGAAGTAATATGGGAGAACTATCCCAACGAAACGCCAGTGATAAGTGGTGGGATGGTTGTTACCGGATGGACTAACACGACCGGTAATACTTATCAAACTACGTTGCCCGCCGGCACGGTGTATTTCGAGAATCTGTTTTATAACGGTGGGCGCAGGTTGCGGCCGCGAGTAGGTGGATCGACCAACGGCCCCATAGGAACTTACCTTCGAAACGTAGGGCCGATCTACTTGGCCGGATCGCCGCCGCCGTCGCCTCCGCCCAACCCGAACTGCGCAGTGTATGTAACTGGCAGTGGGTGGGAGTGCTTTGACAGGTTCACTTATCATGTAGGCGATGTCAGCTCGATGTGGACCAACCTGAATCCGCCCTATCCCACAGGGGATATCGAACTTGTCGATTTCGAATTGTGGAGCGTCCCGAAGATGCGGATTTCCTCCATCGACAGTGTCAGCCACATTGTGTACCTCACTGGGCCTACGCACCAGCAGGCGGGAGTCCATGGTTTCATACCCAACCATCGCTACATGGTTGAGAACGTGAAAGATCTGCTGACCCAGCCAGGGCAATGGTTCCTGGACCGGTCCGCGACTCCGTGGACTCTGACCTATCTGGCGAATACGGGGGAATATCCGCCCACGGACACGATCATCATTCCGCAGTCGACTCAGGTATTGACTGCGACCTCGCTGGAATACGTCACTTTCCAGGGATTGCAGTTCGAGCACGACAACTTCACTGCTGCTTCCGGCGGTTATGTATCGACGCAACAAGAGCCGCTTATGACGGCAGCCTTGGGTTGTTATAACTGCCAGTATGTCACTTTCAACAGTGACATCATTTCGGAAACGGCGGGCACGGGGATCGAGTTTACGACGACCGACACCTCATCCACCACGGCTTACAACACCTTTGAGAACGGCGCGCTCTACGATATCGGAGGACTTGGCATACGCGTGGGCCACTTGCCGGGCTCGACAGATACGGACGCGAATGTGCCGCAATTCACGACGGTTGAGAATACTTTGATCGAAGGCATCAGCCGAGTGATTCCCAGCAGCCCCGGTATCGTGCAGGGAAGCGGACACGACAATACCTACACACATAATGATATTTACGACGGCTATCACAGCGGTATTGAGGTATGCCTGGCACCTACTTGCTCGCCAGGCAACAAGAATTCCAGTGGCACATTCAACAACACCGCTTCCTACAACCACGTATTTGACCTGTATGAAGGGGTAACAGACGACGGAGGGGCGATTTACTTTGCCACCGGCGGGTCTGCATTTGTCGCGACTGGGAATCAGATCCTGAACAACAAGATTCACGATACCAGCGATGCCTCTATTATCGACAGTGATGGCTATGGCGGCTATGGGATTAACCTGGATGGCTCGACCGGCCTGGTTACGGTGGAGAACAACCTGGTCTATCGAGTGTCGGCGATGGGAATCAACATGACCCACGGCCCGCAACTTCCCAATAAGGCGAATACGGTCGTCAATAATATTTTCGCGTACGCGCGCCAGGGAATGATTGCCAATGGCAATCCGTACTTGACGAACGTTTGTCCCTCCGGCGGGCCGAACCTTATTTTTAATAGTTCGAGCAATCTGTTTTATTTTGACCTCAAGTCTACCAACGATTTCTACGTACAATACGGCTGCGACTATGCCTGCGGCTCTCCGCTAACCAGCCTGCATAACTGGCAGAGCAACCTGTACTGGAGGACGGATGGAGCGTTCAACACTGATCCGGACGGCTTCCACTATCAGCCGAATGCGAGTTCTCCGAATATCTGTGCCTCATCCTCGAAGAATTGGACTTTCGAAACCTTTACCGGATGGCAAGGACTGGGTGAGGATCTTAGTGGACTCGCCAACGTGAATCCTGGGTTCGAAGATCCAGTTTATCCCTACGACAATTACTCGTTGCCGAATGGCTCGCCCGGCGTTGGATTTGTAGTATTCGATCCGAATGAGGCGGGAAGAAACAATCCAATCATCAACCCGACTGATACGATTAACATACCAGCAACGATGGTAACGACCTTCTACAATCCGGCGAGCTCCTACTGAACCGCGCCTCGACATAAGGGAGCGGTCGCAGAGGCGGGAGTTCAGCGAGGTCCGGTCAGGAGCTTGCCCGCGGCAAATTTGATTCTGGTTTGCGGCGAACCGTCGCTGCAATACTCATCGTGTGGGCGCCGCAGCAGTCGAAGTACAACGATTGACTACTTAGCGGTCTGGCCGGTGCCCGTAAGAGCCACCAACTGAGGGCTGCCTCCGCCTCCGTCTGCGACCGATACGTCCGCCGTGAACACTCCGCTTGCGGTTGGCGCGAAGGTGACGCTGATCGTGCAACTGGCGCCGGGAGCGACGGTCGTTCCACAAGTATTGGTTTCGGTGAAGTCAGTGCTGTTCGTGCCCGTAATCGTTAAACTTTTGATCGTGAGCGCAAACTTTGCCTTGTTGGTGAAGGTAGCAACTTGCGGAGAGCTTTTCTTGCCCACGGTAACAGTTCCGAAATTCAAACTTGCTGGCGTGAGAACAACGTAAGTGCCAGTTCCCGTGAGCGACACCGCTTGCGGACTGCCGGTGGCATTGTCGTTGACCGAAACCGATCCAGCGATGACATTCGGTCGTGTAGGCTTAAAAGTAACAGTAATCGTACAACTGGCACCGGGGGCCACGCTTGAGCCACAGTTATTCGACTGGAAGTAATTAGAACTGATGGTGATACTGTTGACCGTAAGAGCCTGATTGCCGATGTTACTCAACATAATGCCCTGGGGGGCGCTACTACTGCCGACCAATTGAGTGGGAAAGGTCAGGCTCGAAGGCGAAAACACAACCGCAGGACCGTTTCCAAGGCCGTACCCGGTCAAACTGCCAAACTGAGGAGTGCCGGGCGCATCGTCGGCGACCGATACGTTGGCGGTTTCATTGCCGATGATCGAGGGAGTGAAGGTCACGTTGATGGCGCAAGTAGCTTGTGGCAAAACGGTGCCGCAAGTATTGGTCTCGTTGAAATCGCCGGCGTTTTCGCCGGTGATGCTGACCGTGTTAACCGTCAGGTTCGTGTTCCCAGTGTTGGTCAGCGTCATGGTTTGCGGAGCGCTAGTGGTCCCATCAGTTTGGTAGCCGAAGTTGAGGCCGGGAGAAAGGCCGACGTTGGGACTGGGAGAGAAGTTGCTGACAAACGCGTCGTTCTCTCCCGCGTTGCTGGTTTGCAGTGAGCCGGCGATCACAGGAAAATTTGCAGAATCGGTGTAGCCAGTTACGTAAGCATTGGGTGGGTTTTGATCGTCCAGGGCGAGCACGGCAGTTGCCCCGCCGTACTCAGTGCCAGAGCCGCCCAGGTAGGTGGAATATAGCAACTGCGAACCAGCAGAATTCATTTCCGACACAAAAGCGTCGAAGGCGCCTCCCAATGTAAGTTGGAAGGCTCCGGGAGTGACCGGGAAGACGGCTGATTTGGTGTTTCCTTTGACCCAGATGTTGCCGGATTGGTCGAGCCCAAGGCCTGTGGCCCCGGTGTCGCCGTTTCCACCCAGATAGGTGGAGAACACGAGCCCGCTGCCGGTCGGATTCAGCTCTGTGATAAACGCGTCGTGCCCATTGGTAGGGCCCATGAATGTGGTTTGGTATGCACCTGGCGTGATTGGAAAATTCGACTCCGCAGTTAGCCCGGTTATATACGCATTCCCGAAGCTATCGACAGCGATGGCTGTGCCGCAGGCTTCGCATGGGGTTGTAATCGTGGTCGATCCTCCTATGTAGGTTGAGTAAACCAACGCGGTGCCCTTGGGATTCATCTGGGTAATAAAGGCCGCAACATCCGCATTCAGTTTGGTTTGGAACGCGCCGGGAGTTGTCGGGAAGTTCGTAGAATGAGTGTAGCCCGTTACGTAAGCATCGTCGGATGAGTCTAACGCGATCGAGTAAGCCTCATCCCCTAAAGTTCCGCCCATGTAGGTTGAGTAAATCAATGCTGAGCCGGTGGAATTCAACTTGGTTACAAAAGGAATTGTCTGAGAGCATTTGCAGGTGGTTTGAAATGCTCCGGGGGTAGTGGGGAACGTGAGGGACTGAGTATAGCCGGTCACATAAGCGTTGTCCGAGGCATCCAGGACGATGGCGTTGCCCTGGTTCTTGCCGGTGCCACCTAGTAAGGTGGAATAGACCAAGCCTGACCCCGCAGAGTTCAGTTCGGTTATAAAAGCATAGCCGCTGGCGCACTTGTCGGATCCACACTGAGTTTTAAAACCACCGGGGGTGGTGGGAAAGTTTGTGGAGAAAGTCTGGCCCACGATGTAGGCGTCTCCAGATGCATCCAGTGCGATGCCATTTCCGTAATCGTTGCCTGTGCCACCGAGATAAGTGGAATAAACCAGGAACGAGCCTGTGGGATCGAGCTTGCTGACGAATGCGTCAACCGTGGTTCCGCTGCAACCGCCGCCACACATTGTTTGAAAGGCTCCGGCGGTGGTGGGAAAGTTCGCCGAGTTTGTGTAGCCGGTTACATAGGCATTGCCGGCGCTGTCGACCGTAATGGCCGTACCGTAGTCGTTACTGCTGCCGCCGAGATACGTCGAGTAGGTCAGAGTGGGGTCGATCACCAAAGGCCTGCTGCGGTCATAGTGCCTGAGGGCGAAGCTGACGCGGTTATTGGAATCAAGGCGGTAGTCAGCGGCGATAATATCCTCGCCGCCTGCGGCATCGTTCTGATAGGCAACTGGTTTGTGGAATCTGACTTCTTCCTGCCCGACTTCTAGGACTAAATCGCCGCTTTGCGGGTCTACACGCAGGTTGTGAGCGCCACTGACCTTCAGGTTAATCTGCCGGGCATCCGCTCCGGCAGCGACTACGAAGTCATATTCGAGTTGGCCTTGATTGCCGTAATAAACCAGGTCAACGCCCTTCAAGACATCCTTGTACTGGACTTTGGCGAAGGTGGAGATGTTGGTGGTCCACCTGGAGGGATCGTTGCCGCGAAAGTAATTGGTGCGGCCGGGAAGTTCATTCAACCCTGTCACCCTAGCGTTGGGATCAGCATTCACCAGTTGCACCCGGAAGACGTTGGTGTACTGCGGCACGGGCTTCGGCGTGTTCAAGATCGCGTTGGCCGCATCCTGTGGAACCGCATGTGTCGCGCGGTTCTGTGGCAGCGAAAAAACGATCTCGTCGCGGGTGAGGAAGAGCGTGTAGCCTGCTCCGCGCGCCATGAACTTCACCTGCGTATCGGTCTGTCCGCGGTTGGGCTCGAAGGTAAGGGGCAGTTTGCCGTAACTGCTGAGCATTTCAAGATGAGCAGAAGCGCTCGCCCCCGCAAACAATAATGCGCTTGCCAGGAGCAGCGCGCAAACCCCCGCCAGACGTGCTAATTGGTTGAACTGCGTCCGGAACGACAGGGAAACACTGCGACGGAATCCAGACTTGTGACGGAGCCTGCCAGAGTAAGACAGCATGATTAGTTCCTTGTCCAGGAGCCCCAACGCGCGTGCGCGCTCCATGAGAGTCTGCGCCGGCTGGGATGCACCAGAGTTTCCGGCAGGGGGAACGAAAATCCTAGACACACGAAACGCTTGGAGCGTCCCGGATGCAAACTTCGCGATTATATGTTGCTTCAGAAGCCGCGTCAACAGCGGGTTTTGGGCCTGCTGTGCAAAATAAGGTACGCAAGAAACTGCACACTCGAGCCGGAAAGTCAGGGGAGCGGCGCTGTCTCCAGCAGGATCGGCTGGGCTCCGATTTGCACAGTGGTGGCGCCACTGAGCGGTGTCTCGGTGTTGTCACTTACAACGCGATAGTAGATATAACCAGCGGGAACCGTGAACGTTGTGGTTGGGCAACTGCTGGTGGTGCAATCCTGGCCCGCATCCCACACCGCCAGAGCTGCGTATCCGCCGGACCGTGTGAAACCGCAGGTCCACACAGTGCCTGAGGCGCTGCACGCCTTGCTCACCGTTGCGCCGACGCCGCCCGAGGCCGGCGGTGCAGTCCACTGATAGACTTCACCATAGGCAGTTGCAGCCAAAGTGGCTTGGCCAGTGGTGTCGTTGTACAGGCTTGCTGCGTTTTTGCTATCCCACGCGAACCAGTACACGCGGCTGATCTTGGCGGATTCCTGCAGCAGGAGGTAGCGGGGCAGGAATGCGGCCTGCCGGTCCGGGTCGGTAAATCCTTCAGCAGTGGCTTCGCTCCACCCAGCTTCGGTATTGAACAGAGGCTTGCCGGCCATCGCCGGGAAATCGGCGAGCGTGCCGTTCAAGTCGGCAATCACAATGTTGACATTCTCAGGAGTCGGGCAAGGTACGGTTCTGGTGTTGGTGCTGGTGGCTGTACCGACATAGCCGTGAAAGCCGATGTCGTCGGAAAACGAACCACCAGCGTAGGTGTTTACCTTTGTCGAAAAGTAGGTATTCAGGCTGTCTGCCACTTCACCCAGCATGTTATCGAGCGCGCCGCCCACCGGCGATGGACTCACGATCTTTGCCGTGGGATCGATTGCCTTGCCGCTCGGGAAAACACTGGTGGGATAACACGACATTCCGCTGGGCGGGCCTTCGACGACGCAGCGCGCGTCCTGCTCCATGCGCACCAACTGCTGTGGCGTGCCGTTCGTCTGATTCCAGTACGCCCCAGTGTTCCACTCGTTCCATATCTCGTAGTAAGAAATGCCAGGCTGCTGGGAAGTTTTCTGCGCCGCACTCATCTGCGCTACCGCAGTGACCCACGCGATCCAGTAATCATCCTTGCCCGAGCCATCGGGATTCAAATCGAGTGGCGGGTCGCACTCCCCCGCTCCGTCAGAGCAAGTGCTGTCATTCGGGTACTGCGAAGCCCACTGGGGAGTGCGCGCGAGGTTATACAAAAAGTCAACAGTGGCGCCGTTCTGTGCCGGCTTGGCCAGCCACTGATACATCAGAGACCAGTCGGGAGCCACCCCTTGGGTCGGTTGCACCTGCGCCCAGGCCACGCCCGCAGCCCACAGGCGCTGGCCGCCGAAGGGAAGAGTTTCCTGAGAGCTGCCCACGTCATAGAAGGGCCAGGGCGCGTTGTAGCTGTTGAGGTGCATGCTGAAATACTGATTGCTGATCTGGGTGCCCACTCCCGCGCCGCTCGTGCTGCCTCCGGGACTGGGCGCGGTGAATGTGCATGGCGGCGCAGAACTGCCTGTGCCACCCCCGCCTCCGCCAACCTGCGAAGAACTCGAACTCCCGCCGCCGCAACCGGCAACTCCCAGCAAGCTTACCAGCGCAGGAATCAGCATCAGAGACACATTCACGCCCAACCGAGCGTGGGGGGAGGGTTCCTTTCTCATCGTCTTCTTAGTTCCTTCCTCGACGAAGCTGCGCCCAAGACCGCCAATAACACGAACCCGAAACTTTACAATGAGTTGCGCTAAGAAAGGCGAAGGATGCTGTTTCTTTTTGCGGGGATGCAAGGGTCACGAGGGGACAATTAGCGATAAATCCAAGTCTTCGCAGTGCTGGCGCCGTGGGCGTCTTCGCCTCCAAAGATTCGCGTGCTTCCGTCCATGAGCTTGATCGTTGCCGGATAGTAGCGGGCGGTATCCAGGCTTCCAGAGGCAGTGCCAAACGTTCCCGACCTCGGATCGTAAATTTCGGCCGAAGCGGCACCGCCCACAATCAGAATCCGGCCATCCAGCAAGGCCGTAGCTGGGGGAAGCTTGAGACGCGGCTCGTGCAGATTCCCGGTCGGAGCAAAAGTTCCAGCCTGCGGATCGTAGAGTTCCGCCGAGACGAGCGCGTGGCCCTGCGCATCTGCGCCGCCTGCGATCAGCACTTTGCCGTTGGTGAGAAGTGCCGCCGTGTGCCCGGTGCGGGCATCGTGCAAGCTGGCGGTGGCAGTAAAATGATTTGTTTTGGGATCGTAGATTTCGGCGCTGGCCAGCACCGAGTGGCGACTTCCAGTTCCGCCCACGATCAAAACCCGTCCATCGGAAAGCAT
This sequence comes from uncultured Acidobacteriaceae bacterium, assembly GCA_963832755.1. Classification (GTDB taxonomy): domain Bacteria; phylum Acidobacteriota; class Terriglobia; order Terriglobales; family Acidobacteriaceae; genus Sulfotelmatobacter. The sequence goes on from CAWHVM010000002.1 coordinate 2,071,069, forward strand.
GGTCGCGGTATGATTCGCGCGCTCCGCGGTCATCTTTCCGGCGATCGTCCATTTGCCGTCTAACAGGTCGTAGGTTTCGGCGGAATCGAGAGGCTGGGTACCGTCTTCGCCTCCAGCGACAAGAAGTTTGCCGTTGCGCAGCACGATGGCCACAGCATGAACGCGCCGCGCGTGCATGTTTCCCCGCCGGGTGAACGTTCCCGACTCGAAGTCGTAGTCCTCGCAACTCGACAAGGCAACGCCGCCGCGCGTCGAACCTCCGGCAATCAAAATTTTCGAATCCCCGAGGACTGCAGCAACATGTCCCTCACGCGGAACCGACATTCGAGCTGCCTTGGAGAAAGTCTCAGTGGTCGGATCGTAAACTTCAGTGCTGGCCAGGACGACGCCATGCGCCTGGCGACCGCCGACGATCAACACTTTGAAGTCGGGCAGCACGGTTGCGGTATGGCAAGCGCGTGCCGTGGTCATCTCCCGGCCCGGAATCACACTCCCCAGGGGCCGGCTCGGTCGCGCGGGAGTTTGCGACAGCGCGGCGCAGACTGCGAGGAAGCAGGCAAGAAGCAGCGCGGCGCCGATGTGTGTTTTCGATCGCAACAGAGCAGTGTACGGGAGTCTCGAGGAACGCTTCAATACATTCGCAGGTTCATGCGAGGAAACTGCGGCAGAAATAAAATTTCAGTCGCTCAATCCGTAAATGTTCAGGTATCCACCGCTGGTCGAGCTTCCGCCGGCCGTTCCTACGTACACTTTCCCGTTCGCGACGCTCGGCACTGTGAACTTTACCGCGATGCCGGCCGGTACATCCGTCGATGAGATCCGCGTGCATGATGTGGCTTTCGAGTCGGTGGTGAACAGGCAGTCCAAGGTTGCTCCGTCAAAGGCCCACAGATTCGCTTTGCCGCCGTTCGAGGCGTTGCCGGCGTCAATCAACCAAACGATAGCTTTGGTCGAAGCGTTACTGGGAGCGGAAACCGTGGGCGTCGGTCCCGGCCAACCGAATGTATGCGTAGTCGTAGCCGTAGGCGTGGTGCAGAATCCTGCCCCAGTGGTGCCGGTGCAACCGGAGCCGTTGGGATAGAACTTGAATTGCATCAGGGGAAGGTTCTTGCCCGTCCAGTAGGCATATCCTGCGGACCCGCCGCCGCCGGAGCCGGTGGTCCACCACCCGGGCGCGCCCCAAATGCCGCATTCGACCACCGGCGTCGTCTGATAGCAGAGCACGCTGGGAATGTATTGCGTAACCTGGTCGGCATTGCCGCCGTTGTAGCCGCCCAGGTAGCCCTTGTCGGTTCGCAAAAGATAAATCGAGCCTTCCTTTCCGGCCTGCGCCAGCAGGTTTTGTGGATTGCCGCTGGATTGAAACGGCAGCAGCATCACTCCGCCGGAACCCAGGTCGTAATCTTTGTTATTGCGCGACTTCCAATCGAAGACGGTAAAGAAGTCCTGCACGGTGAGCGCCGGCGGGCTGCCCGACAATTCCATTCTCAAAACGGAGTTGCCGTAGTCGCACGGCGAGGTGGCACACGATGTAGGATTGTCATTCGGCGGCGTACTCGTATTCACGTTGGCGTCGCCGTTGGCAATCGAGAAGTAGATATGCCCGCTGGTGTCGGCGGCCGGACCGGAGCCGCCCTCCCAAATGCCGCCCTCGTAACTAGTATCGGAGGGGACCGAAGTCCAAATGCTGGTTTGCGTGAGCGCGCTCTGCGCCGAATTGAGCTGATACGACATCAGCCATCCGTTGTAGGGGAAATTCACTTCGTCGCAGTGAGCCGCCCACGTGATGAAAATCTGCGGATTCTCCCCAGTGACAGGAACGGCTAACAAAGCGCCCCGCTGATTCTGGGTGCGGGCATAATCGCTGTCCCACGCGATGCTTACCGACCCGCTGCTGTAGGTGCCACCAATCTGCGTCGAAGCTTTCACGGTGCCGTCGATGACGCTGATCGCGTAAATCGTCTGCACGTAGGTGACCGGCGAAGTCGTGGTTTTCGTTCTTGTAACCACGTACATAATGCCCGACGTGATCGTATTGTTGGCGCCAGTGTTCTGGCTGACATCAATCACCGGCGTGCTCGTGATGCCGACATAGCCGGGATTCGGCAAGATCGTCGTGCAACCGTTGAGGTCGACGGTTGATTCGAGATAGGTATAACCGCTGGAAACCAGATTGTCGCTCCAGAGAATTTTTCCGTTGGCGCCGTTGATGGCGTAAACGTAATCCTGCTCTGTGGCCACGTATACGACATCGGCGTAAGTTGTCCCCTTGTAGACCACATTGGGCAGCACAAGCGGCTGCGCGTATACCGCTCCCTTTACCTCGACCGAGTACTGCTGATGAAAGGTCGAGCCAGTCGTAGCGGTGATAGCAGACTGCGTGAGCGTCCCTTCATTGGGATTGAAACCGCGCCTGCTGATTCCGCCCTGGTAAGTAGCAAGGCAGACATTGTTGCCGGAAGCAGTCGGACAGCCTGTAACTTTGGTGTCCATGTCCTGAGCGCTGGCCGCGGCCACAACCAGGAGGGTTGATACGAACACACGAATGACAACTCGGCCGAACTCGGCTGGATAAGGCACGAAGAACCTCCCCGGGGGGCGATAACAGTACTGGCAATATATCGGTAGCTTTCCGAAGGGTCAAGAGTGCAGGTTCTTGCATACTTGCTGCACCAGAATCGATGACGCGTAGCGCAGTCAGAGAGGCCTCGACTAAGCGTAGATTTGCCCGCGGCGGGACTAGAACCCACCGCGAGCTTTTTATTTGGTAGTTGACTACGAGACGGTTAGTTGAACGGTCACAGTTCTAGTCATGCTGCCGTTGTTCGCAATCACCGTGATCGAGTAGGTTCCGGCTGCGGTGTTCGTTCCTGCAGTCACCGTTAACACAGACGTTCCCGAGGTCGTGATCGAGCCCGGACTGAGCGTTGCCGAGAGTCCCTTCACTTCCGTGATTCCGTCCAGCGTCAGCGTCACCTTCCCCGTGAAATTCAGCGGAGTCAGCGCCAGGTTGAAGGTCGCCGACTTGCCCGGCTTCACCGTTAGAATCGCGTTGTCGACGGTGATCCAGTAATCCGTGCCCACTGGAGTCAAGTCGCAAGACTCTCCAGGATTGCCCGAGGGCTCTTTGAAACTCGAACTGGAATCCTGCGTAGTCACGCTCTTCCAGGAGGAGAAATCATCCCCTGTCCAGTCCTTGGGCGAAGGCACCGTATAGGGCGTGGTCGAATTATCCGTGTTCCACCATGTGTTGTTTTTCGATACCAGCGTGGTCTGGAAAGTCGTCCAGTCCGAATCGTTCAGGTATCCGTCGGTGAACAACGACTGGCTGCTGCTGTTTCCCTGGATGGTGTTTCCAGTATTCGTGAAATTCTGGGTCACTAGGTTGGTCGTCTTGCCGGTTTGCCAGTTGGTGACTTCAATGCCACCCTTCACCCCAATCATAATAATTTCAGCCGCCGCGTTGTTCAGCAGAACGCTGTTGGTGAGGGAAACGTCCTCGGAGTCGCGCAGCACCAATCCGCCCACAACCTGAGCGCCGGTGTGATTGCAGATGTAGCTGGTGTTGAGTGTGATCGGCCCCTCGTCTTTTTCTACGAAGATCCCGCTCCGCAAATTAGCGCTGGAAATAATGCCGCTGGTGCTGATGCTGGCATTGTCAGTATCCCAGTGAACGCCATAAGCCTCATTGAAGCTCACGGTCAGGCCGTCAATCGTGTCGTCATGTACCTGCCACGCGTGAAACCCTGATGTATTGCAGACGTAATAAGCACCCTGTGCGCCGCGCCAGTTGTTGTAAGAAGTCGTGTCCGATTGCCACAGCCCATACAGCGTGGTGGCTTCCTGAAATCCGCTGTCTCCGTTGTGCAGGGCCACGCTGTTCTCCACCGTGAAATAGGTCGCCGGATTCGAGATGCTCAGCCCCTGGCCGTTATTCCACTGAAACGTATCCGTATCGAACTCGATGTTGGAGGATTCTCCCGTGACTGAAACAGCGGCCGAAGCATGGCAGGTATTCGCATATTGAAAGGTCAACCCCCGGATGACGATGTACGATTTGTGGTCAATCGAAAGGATCGACGACGAAGTGCCAGCCTCCACGGTCGCGGTGCTCATGTCGGTTCCAGTTGCCGGCCATACGTAGAGCAGCGCATTGGTTTCATCCGCGTAAAACGTGCTTTCCATCATCTGCGTCAAAGACAATACCTGCGTCAAGACCGTGCCGTTTACAGCCACCAACTCCTGCCGCATCGTGATCTCCTGTTGGAAAGGGCAACTCGTAAGCTGCGGGCAGGTTCCCCAGTCGGTGGTCCAACTCGTAGTGTAGATACTCTTGTTCTCTGAATACTTCGAGAAGCCGGTATACACTGTCGCTCCGCTGACAATTACCGTCCCATTCGTCGCCGCTTCGATCGTTATAGGCAGGCTGGTGTCTTTGCTGCTGTGGCTCATCGAGAGGCTTTCGCGATAGGTTCCGGCCTCGACGGTGACCTTGGTGCCAACACTGTTGTGATTGTTGGTCACCGCCATGGATATCGCGGCGCCGATGGTCTTCAACGGTTTCGACTCGGTGCCGGGGTTCGAATCCGATCCCGTGGTTCCGTCGACATAAACGTTGGCGGTTTCGAGGCCCTCGTTGATATTTGCTTGTCCAGCGGCGTCGGTGAGGAAAAAGAAGATCAGCAGCGAAGAAATTAAGATGGCGAATGGAGACAAGCTGACTCGAACAAACGTCTGGCGACCGCTGGCCAGGGGGGAAGTGGCGGACATCTAAAACCTCTCGAATGGGGATTTCGGAAGGGCGCTCGTAGGCGTCCTTGTGGGGACACTAAATGGGCACTGCCCATGTGACTAGGTGCCAGAAGGGCATAAACCGCGCCGGTTGCGGGTTTGGGCCGTCACCCATCCCAGGATGGGAAATCATAACCGCCCGCCTGATATCCAAATGCACCAAAAACGGTGCCACGGCCGGACAGAGTATGCAAAAGTGTGCAGGAGTTAAAGAACGGTGCTCGGACCCTGCAAAAATGGCCTCGCAGCGGTTCCTCGATCTCCCAGTGTGCAAGAACTTTCATTCTTGACAGCTTGCGGGACGAAGCTAGAATAGCCCCACGATCTCCTCCACCCCCGAGGAGTGATTTCCAGATTGGGTGGTTTTCCCTTAACGCTGCTAACCCTTGAAAGCCGTATTTAGGCGCTGTTGAGCTGCGAGATCACCTGTTTGGCGTATTCCGTTTTCGTGTTAAACGTACCCAGGAATGTCTGATTTTGGCCAGTACCTGGCGTTCCGACCGAGCCCGTGGAGGATTCTGCTTATGCCAGCTGTCACGCGAAACCTGACCTCTCTTTTTGTTCGTCTTCTCGTCGCTAGCTTCCTGATTCTTCCGGCCTTCGCGCAGTTGACCTCGACCCCGAGTTCGGAGTCGTTTTCCAACACCTACATCGGCCTGTTCTCGACCTCCAAGAGCATCAGTGTCAAGAACACCGGAACCACCAGCGTCACCATTACCAGCATCACTTCGTCGTGTCCACAGTTCAAGCTGTCTTCCGGAACCACTCCCGACACCCTGGCCGCCGGAGCCTCTACCTCCTACTCCTTTTATTTTGCGCCGACCGCTGCCCAGGTCTATAGCTGCAACTACACGCTGGCGGTCTCGAGCGGCAGCAATCTGGTTGTTCCTCTAACCGGAACCGGCCTCGCCTCGGCAGCGATTGTTGGCCTCAGTGCGACTTCGTTGACCTTTAACAATCAGCCGGTAGGAACTCCCAGCGCCAGCCAGTCGATTAAGGTTTCAAATACGGGCACGGCCAGCATAGAAATTACGGGCATCACCATCACGTCGCCTGACTTCTACATCACGCCTGTCAAGCTTCCTATTACCATCAAGAAAAGTTCCAGCACGACCATTAATGTGTTTTATAGTCCGGCCCAGGCGATTTCGGAAACCGGCGTCATTGGCTTGGTCTACAACGACATCCCGGAGCAGGTCGTGGATCTCTACGGTACCGGCGCCGCTGCCAGTTCCCTGGTAATCGCGAACAACGCCACCCTCCCGGTGGCGACCGTGGACGCAACCTATCAAGCCCAGTTGATCGCGAACTCAGGCACTTCACCCTATACCTTCAGCGTGCAGTCAGGCTCCACGCTGCCCACCGGCCTTACAATTTCCAGCGCGGGACTGCTCAGCGGCACGTTGGCTTCGACCGTCACTACTGGAACTTACACGTTTACAGCGCAAGTGAACGACTCCGCCAGTCATTCAGCCACCAAGCTGTTCTCCTTGACCGTGGCCAAGGCCACGGGCGCCGCTTGCAACAACATCTCATTCGACGTATCGGGAACGACCACGCCCATTACTCCTATTACCGACTTAGGCACGGGAACTTACGGGGGAGAAGAAGGTGGCTTGTACTCCGGTGGCACCAACGTGCGGCCAACCACTCAGACCACTTATGGCCAGACCCTGGCGGATAAGATTCAGCCCCTCAGTTCCACTGGCACGGCCGATCCCACCGGCAAGATAGTGGTCCTCGCAATCGGAGAATCCACCGCGCTGGATGAGTTCGGAACCGGCTTCCTACCGCTGGCCCGTCACGATCCGGCGATCAATTCCAACATCGTGTTCGTGGATGGCGCGCAAGGCGGCGCGACCCCCGGTACGTTACTAACTACCACCGGCAACAAGTATTTCAATACCATCATCAACAATTACTTGCCCGACGAGGGAGTTACCGCCGATCAAGTTCAAGTAGCCTGGATTGAAGACAGCAACGGCATCGCCACCGGCACGTTCCCGACCGACATGACCACTTTGACCACCGACTACGAGACGGTGTTGAAAAACCTGCACACACTCTTCCCGAACCTGCTGATGGCTTATTTCTCCAGCCGGATTTACGCGGGCTACTCCAATGGGGTGGCCAAAATCAACCCCGAGCCCTACGCCTATGAAGCCGGTTTTGCCACCAAGAATGCCATTCTGGACCAATACAACGGCACCGGCATTTGCGGCGGGAATGGATGTTCGCCGACGGTAGCGCCTTGGGTCTCCTGGGGTCCGTATTACTGGGCGAACGGCTTGCTGGCCAGCGAAGACGGAATGGTTTGGACTTGCCAGGACCTGCAGGCGGACGGCACGCATCCTCAATCTCCCTCGGGAGATCTGAAGGTGGCGAGTCAGCTATTGAACTTCCTTAAGACGGATGTCACCACCGCGCCTTGGTTCCTGGAGCCGTAGGCCAGGTGCGGCGTCACTGGCCGCTTGAGAATTTGCAATCACGCCCGATGTCCCGCGAGCGCCATGCGCGGGACATTTCGGCGGTGCAGATAGTAAGTGGAAACAAGATGACAGGAGCTAACATGCAACGCACACTGTCGGCTGCCGCCCTGGGTTTCGTATTAAGTCTGGTCGCAGTTGTGCCTGCCATCGGCCAGGAAATCTCCGCCAGTCCCAGCTCGCTGAAGTTCGCCAACACTTATGTCGGCAAGCAAACCGGCTCTACGGTAATCACCATCACCAACATAAAAAGTTCGGGAGCTGCGATCATCAATACCATCAGCTTCTCCTGTGCGGGCTACGGAATTTCTTCTGGAGTTGCTCCCACTTCTCTAGCTAAGCCCGGCGACATCACCCACTACTCCATATTTTTCCAGCCCCTTGCCGCCGAGGCTTATGACTGCAACTTCATCATCACTCTCTCAGATTCGACCACACTGAACGTTCCCTTGACCGGAACCGGCTTGGCTCCCAAAACAACGGTGAGCGTCAGCCCCACCTCGATGTCGTTTCCGAACCAGGCCTTGGGCTCGACTAGCGCCGCTCAGACCTTCACCATCACCAATACTGGTGACGCCAGCATGAATCTGAATTCGATTACGATCTCACCTTCCGATTTCACTACAAGCGCGGTCACGCTTCCCTATAGCATCGCAAAGGGCGGGAGCTTGACCCTTTCGGTCTACTACAGTCCCAGCCATGTAACATCCGAGACCGGTGTGATCGATCTCGATTACAATGAGATTCCCGACAACGGCATAAGTATCACTGGCAATGGCGTGGCTGCCAAATCGCTCTCCATTGCAACGAACGCGACCTTGCCCCAGGCTACTGTGAGCGCCGCGTATGAAGTTACACTAGCTACAAGTTCAGGCACTGGCCCGTTTACTTGGAGCATGGCCAACGGCACGACCTTACCTGCCGGCTTGACCCTTTCCAGCGCTGGAGTAATCAGCGGCACCCTTGCTTCCACCGTAGGCGCGGGAACCTATACTTTCTCCATTCAGGTTAAAGGTTCGAAACCCAACACCGTCAAAAAGACTTTCACGCTCGGCGTCTACGCGAATCAAGGCGACAGCTGCAACAATCTCTCTTGGGATGTTACGGGTACTACAAATCCGATTGTGGCTCTAACAGATCTCGGCACCGGATTCTATGAGGGTGAGGAAGGCGGCTTGTATCCCGACGGCGCTAACACCTATCCCTCGTCCCAATACGCATACGGACTCGGACTGGCGCAGAGCATTGGACCGCTAAGTTCCACTGGCCAGCCTGACCCGACCGGCAAGTACGTTCTGCTGGCTCTTGGCGAATCCACCGCGCAGAACGAGTTCAACCGCTTCCTGCCCATTGCCAACGCCGATCCCGATAAGAATCCTAACTTGGTAATCGTCAACGGAGCACAAGGTGGCGCCACTCCCAACGAGTTCGATGTCTCCGGTACTTATTACTGGTCCACCATCCTCAATAACTACCTTCCGCAAAACGGCGTCACTGCCGATCAGGTAGTTGCCGTCTGGATCGAAGATACCGACTCGATTAAGTCCGGAACCTTCCCCACCGACATGACCACCATGCAAGCCGAGTACGAAAGTCTGGCGCAGGACGTGCTCACCAACTTCCCCAACGTGAAGCTGATGTACTGGTCATCGCGCGTGTACGGAGGCTATTCCAACGGCCTGGTCGACCCCGATGATCCCGAGCCCTACGCCTTCGAAGCCGGCTTCGCCGTGAAGAACGCCATCGGAGATCAGATCAATGGCAACGCCAATCTCTGCGACGGCTACAACGGCTGTTCGCCGGTCTTGGCGCCTTGGATGGCCTGGGGCCCCTATTACTGGGCCAACGGCATGCTAGTCCGGGAAGACGGCCTGGAGTGGGATTGCGAAGACTTCTCCTCCGACGGCACTCACCCGTCCTCCACTTTCGGACAGTTGAAGGTAGCCACAGAGCTGCTCAACTTCCTGAAGACCGACGACACGGCAACGCCTTGGTATCTGGCGCCAGCCGCTGCAAATATCAGCAAACACTAAACAAATGGCTGGCCGTCCTTGTTTCTCCATTTCTCTGGAGAGACAGGCGGGGTTTTTTATTTTGAGCGTCGCCGGACCGGGCCCCGAAACTTGTGGAAAACCCCAAGGGAAATTGTTTTAGTTTTTACGGTCCCGTAACATTCGCACTCTAGCATAGGCGAAACAGCATTATCCCTCACCGTCGATTGGGAAAGGAAAAAGGCCTATGCGTGAATTCTTGTCTGTATGCCTCGCCGCAGCCATGGTCACTGGACCAGTGCTGACACCGGCGGCAAATGCCGCCGAACGCAAAACCACCACACCGATCAAACACATTGTGATCATTTTCGGGGAGAACCGGTCCTTCGACCACTATTTCGGAACCTATCCGAACGCGCTGAATCCCGCCGGAGAGCCGGTGTTTAACGCGCTCCCGGGTACGCCAACCGTAAACGGCCTGAGCAATGCGCTCCTGACTAACAATCCGAATCTGAATCCGGCCAACGGCAGCGGCGCATCCAATCCCTTCCGCCTCGATCGCTCCCAGGCCAACACGCAAGACCAGGATCACGATTACACTCCCGAACAACTGGCCTTCGACGGTGGAGCGATGGATCTGTTTCCCGCGAACACTGGCAGCGCAGGCCCACCTCCCAACGCTCCACCGGCAGTCGTGCTCACCAATGGGCTGGTCATGGGCTACTTTGACGGCAATACCGTCACTGCATTGTGGAACTATGCCCAGCACTACGCCATGAGCGACAACTCCTACAGCACCAACTTCGGTCCGTCCACGGTTGGCGCGATCAATTTGATTTCTGGCCAAACCAACGGCGTTGCCAAGAACATCAATGGCACCGGTGCGCTGGTGTCCGACGGCAACGACGGATTCTCCGTGATCGGCGATCCCGATCCATTCGGCGATGTCTGCTCCAGTTCGAGCGGAGAACAGACGCAGATGAGCGGAAAGAATATCGGCGACCTGCTCAACGCGGCTGGTATCACCTGGGGCTGGTTCGCTGGCGGATTCAATCTCAACGTGATCAATCCGGGCGGAACCTCGGGCTGCAACCGCCAGACCTATTCGTCGGTGGTCGGTTGGCAGGCAGATTACGTTCCGCATCACACTCCGTTCCAGTACTACGCTTCTACTTCCAATCTAACGCATGCGCGACCCACTTCGCTGAAGACGATTGGTTACTCGGGCGACCGGGCCAATCACAACTATGACGTCGATGATTTCTTTGCCGCGGTTCAGGCCGGCAACTTCCCAGCCGTTAGTTTCCTCAAAGCTATTGCAATTCGCGATGCTCATCCCGGGAATTCCGATCCTTTGGATGAGCAGGAATTCGTGGTGAAGGTGGCAAACTTCCTGCAAGAGCAGCCGGATTGGACCAGCACGGCGTTGATCGTCCTCTACGACGATTCCGATGGCTGGTACGATCATCAGCTCGGCACCATCGTGAATGGATCGAAGAGTTCCGCCGACGCTCTCACAGGTGCGGGAGCCTGCGGAAGCGGCGCCAACGCACTGCCCGGCGTCAATCCAAGCACTACGCACGCACAAGGGCGCTGCGGATACGGTCCGCGGCAACCGCTGGTCGTGATTTCGCCCTGGGCGAAACACAACTTCGTGGATCACTCCGTCACCGATCAAACCTCGGTCATTCGCTTCGTCGAGGACAATTGGCTCGGTGGAGAGAGGATCGGGCAAGGTTCGTTCGATGGAATCGCCGACTCGATCAGCTCGATGTTCGATTTCACCCAGACCATCAGCACGGAGCGTTACATCCTCGACCCCAGTACAGGCGAACCCGTGAACACCGGCTCGTCTCGCTAACACGCGTTCCCCAGGAACGCGTCTGATCGGAAATTGCAACACCGATAACGGCAAGGCAAGTGGGTCAAGGCCCATCTGCCTTGCCGTTGTTGTATGCTGTGCTCGAAAGGTACGTGGTGATTACACGCCGAAATTTCCTGCAACGATCAGCCCTGCTAGCCACAACCCTCGGAGCAACCAAGCTCGGAGCAGGGAAGAGCGGACTGCTGAATGCAAAGGCGCACGCTCTGCCCGGCATGGCCCCGGCGCTCGATGTCAGCACTCTGCCGCAATTTGTTGATCCCCTTCCACTTCCTGCAATCGCGCGGCCGCAGGGACGCCGTGCGAGTCCCTCCGACGCAAAGTTGACCGTTCCGTTTTATCGAATCCAGGCGCAGCCCGTTGCCGCCAAAGTTCACCGCGATCTGCCGCCAACGAAGTTCTGGAGCTTCGGTTCCTCGACTCCCGGTCCTACATTCGAGACACGCTCCGGCGAGCCTCTGCTGGTGGAGTGGGAGAATGCTCTTCCCGGCGAGCACTTTCTGCCGATCGACCACACCATTCACGGAGCCGAGGCCGACAAACCTGCGGTCCGTACCGTGGTGCATTTGCACGGGGCGAAAACCGGGCCGGAGAGTGACGGTTATCCGGAAGACTGGATCGTTCCCGGAAAATCCCAGCTTTACTATTATCCGAACCAGCAAGACGCGGCCATGCTTTGGTACCACGACCACGCACTGGGAATTAATCGCCTGAATGTTTATGCCGGACTGTTTGGAGCCTTCTTCATTCGAGACAGCGTAGAGGAAGCGCTCAATTTGCCCAAGGGCAAATACGAGTTGCCGCTTCTTCTCTACGACCGCTTGTTCACGCGAGATGGCCAGCTTCTTTATCCGGTTTCGCCCGATCCGCGATCGCCGTGGGTTCCAGAAGTCGCCGGCAATGCCATCCTGGTGAACGGGAAGCTCTTTCCCTATCTCGAAGTCGAGCCAAGAAAATATCGCTTTCGCGTGCTCAATGCTTCCAACGCCCGTTTCTATCACTTGTCGTTTGCTAATAATGCGCCGTTTCATCAAATCGGAACCGATCAGGGTTTATTGCCTGCGCCGGTTCCGCTCACCACGCTTGAGATCGCGCCGGGCGAGCGCGCCGATCTTGTAGTCGACTTCAGCGGCCATCGCGGCGCACAGTTGATTCTCAAGAACGATGCTTTCGTCGTCATGCAATTTCGTGTCTCAGCCACGAAAGCCACGGATTCCAGCGCGCTGCCGACTGCTCTGCGTGCCGTGCCCAGAATTCCGGAATCGCAAGCCGTGCAGACGCGATTGTTGACGCTCGACGAGTACGTCAACAAGGCCGGCAATCCGGTCATGCTGCTTTTGAACGCCTCCCATTGGAGGCTGCCAGTGACGGAAAAGCCGGTGCTCGGCTCGACTGAAATCTGGACGCTGATCAACCCCACCAACGACTCTCATCCTATTCATCTGCACCTGGTGCGCTTTCAGATTCTCGACCGCCAATCCTATGTGCCCTGGGTGTTCCAAACCAAGCGCCAGTTGCAGTTTCTGGGACCGGCGCAACTGCCTGAGCCCAATGAGGCGGGCTGGAAAGATACGGTGCGGGCTGACCCTCACATGGTCACGCGCATCATCGTGCCCTTCACCGGCTTCACGGGACGCTACGTATGGCACTGCCACATCCTCGAGCACGAGGATAATGAGATGATGCGTCCGTATGAGGTGATTGCGGCAGTCTGAACAAGCAGCCGACATTACCGCTTTGACGCTATTTGAACGGGTTCACGATTTGCAGGCCGTCGAGGTCGCGGGCGTGCTGCATGTCTTCGGAGAAAAGTACGGTGCAGCCGGATTGCTTGGCGGAACGGATGACGAGCGCGTCCCAGAAGGAAAGTTTGTGGAGGCGGTGCAGGTCGATGGCGGCCAGAATGTCGGCAACTTCGGGGGCGGCTACGTCGAACTCGGCAAGCAATTCAACCTTGCGGCGGGCGATGGCCGCGTCTACGCGCAATTTTCGCGTGATGGTGACGAAATACTCCTGGAGAACCTGCAAGGAAACGACTCCCGTCCTGGCGCGCCGGTGCTCGGCCACGAGATCCAGGGCACGCCGTTGCTTCGCCGGAGCCACCTTATCATCTGCGTAGACGAGAACGTTGGTGTCGAAGAAGCTACGGGCGGGCATTATCTTTGGTCTTTGCGGGCATGAATCTCTTCTCGGTTGAAGCGCCAACCGCGGGAGTGGCCTTTCCCTGAAAGTCGCTTGAATTCCTCGATGCTGCGCTCGGGATCGTCTCCGCCAGCGATGGTTTGCAGGTAGTCGCGGACTAGCTGATTAAGGCTCTTGCCCAGAGCTTCCGCCTTCTTGCGGGCGCGAGCTACAAGCTGATCATCGATGGAAAGGGTAACATTCATTTGCACAGTATATGTGGACACGGCTTACGTGTCAATATCGGGTCCTTCCTTGACGTCTTTGCGGCTGCGCGGGCCGCCGCAGAATTTACTTCGACGCAGAGTCCGGCGCGGACGCGAAAGGGGCTGAGCAGCCTGTCAGCGCCCAGCCCCTCGTACTTATGCGCGAATCAAACCGCCCCTTCTACTTCACGGTCTCGGTGAAGACGGCCGGCGACAGGCTTCCGTAGCTCGCATCGATGGTCACCGTGCCTGCCTGCGATCCCGTGGTGTAGGTCACCGTGACCCGCCCGGTGGTGCCGGTTACTGGCGCCGAGTTACTGAAGCTGCCACCGGCCCCATTGTCGGTGAAATTCACCGTGAGGCCTGAGATTCCGTTTCCGTATTGGTCGGTCACCGATACGATCAGGGTCTTGGGCAACTTATTGTCAGGATTCGCCGTCTGGTTGTTGCCTTGAATAATGTTCACCAGGGCCGGGGCGGCCGGGACCGAGTTCTCGGTGACCTTCAGGCTCACGCTTCCATTCATGGCTGTGACCGTCAGGGCTTTGGCCACCGTGGGCAGCGTATACATCGTGCTGGTTTCTCCGTTGGTGCCGGTGATGCCAGGGTTGGGATTGAACGTGCCGCCAACGCCGTCCATGAACGAAATGGAAGCGCCCGACACCAGATTTCCTTCCATATCCTTGGCCCTCACCACGATGGGATTCGGCAAAGTCGTTCCCACGACTCCAATCTGTTTGCTGCCCGATACCTCCGTGAGCGAGGCGACTGGCCCAACCACGCTTGTCTCCGTGAAAATTGCAGAGGCGTAGCCCGTGCTTGAACCTGTGACGGTGACGGTCTTCGGCGTTTTCGGCAGAGTATAAGTCGTCGTCGCAACGCCATTACTGCCCGTGGTTGCGGTCGGGTTGCTGAAGACGCCGCCCTTGCCGCCATCGCTGAAAGTTACGGTCACGCCAGGAATCACGACTCCGGTGTAAGGATTATTCGCCGTGACCGTGAGCGCTATCGGCAACATCGTCCCTGCAGCGCCAATCTGGCCGTTGCCCGCGGTGACAGCGATATCGGGAAACAGTCCGTAGACCACGAGCTGAGTCTGAGTGCCGGCATAGACTTTTCCGTTGACGATGGTTGGAGTAGCAAAATGCGTGACCGTCCCTAACGTATCGCGCCCGCCCGAAGCCTGGCCAGAATTGTAGAGCTGGAACAGCGCGGTGGCGTCATAAGCGGAGAGCAGCGGGACACTGCTGACATTCTGTACCAGCCACACAATTCCGTTGCTGTTTCCGTTGGCTGAGATCTCGGGGAGCCCGTAGGTAGTTAGCTTGCCCGGCGTCTGGGCGAAGGCCGTGAGGCTGCCGTTGGCCAGAGAAAACGACCTTAGATAATCTCCGTGAGACAGAAAGTAAAGCAGGGAATCGGTGCCGTTGTTCCAGTACAGAGGGCTGCCATGATAGTACTCGGCGAGCGCACCGGGAAGGTACTGAGGAATCTGGCTGTTGCTGGTGGTGTTGTACCCGCCCATACTGGTCGTGTCGATCAGGTAGATGTCGCCGCGCTTGCCGGCCGTGACCAGCAAATTAGGGTAGGGGCCAGTGGTTTGGGTAGGCAGAAGAGTCACCGCGCCGGATCCCAGATCCATATCGTCAGCGGCCAGCGTGGACTGGTCAAAGGGTGTGAAAGAGTCGGCGACAGTGAATCCGCCGGAGCCCAGCGTCAACTGCAGCAGGCTATCGCCAAGATCGAAGACATTGTCGCCAAAGTCAAAGAGCCCATTCGCGGTCGAAACATAGATATTGCCGGCGCTGTCGGCGGCGGGACCAACGCCGCTTTGCCAGAGCGAACTGCCGTAGCTGTTGTCCGGCTGCATGGTCATGACCGCGAGCTGCTGCAAAGTGGAGGCACTGTAGGCGAACAGCCAGCCCCGGGCACTCAAGTCGCAACCGTTCGATCCGAATCCGATGTAAATGTTGCCGTTCGACTCCAACAACGCCGGCCGTTGCAACTGGTTCTTGACCGTGAAGTTCAAGGTTCCGAGGGTGGCGCTAATGGGAGTCGGGCTTCCAGATACTTCGTAGCCCGTCGTGACATCGAGGGCGTGCAGGTAGAAATAGTAAGTTCCCGATAGGGCTGTCTTTGCGACAACGTACAGAGTTCCGCTGGTGGAATCGATGACCGGCGTTCCCAGAATTCCCACCTCATTCAATCCCGTAACGCCGCCGCAGCCCTGGACTGCCATTGTCACTGTGGTCGCACCGGTGGGATAGAGAAGACTGGTTTGCCAGAGCAAGGCGCCGGTATCGGCGTCGATCGCAAACACGCTGTCATGTTCGGTTGCAACGAAAGCCACGTTGTGCGTCACGCCATTAATCGCCAGGCCGTACATATACAAGGGCTGCGCCGACACGTAACCATCCACGCTGAAAGTGAAAAGCTTTCCGAACTGATTCGAGTTCACGTTCGCAGGCGAGAGCAGAGTTTCGCTGGCGTTCTGCCCGTCGCGCGAGTTGTCATATTTGTTGGTCAGCACGCTGACTTGCGCGGATGCTTTAGGAAAGCATACGGGAGATGAAAGCACGGCCAGAATCGCGAGCGCGAACGCGCCGAGCGTCTTCGAGAAACGATGAGAATTCAAGTTACGCCTCCTCCAACAAACGTGCTGCTTCATTCGAACCTGCCGGACGCATCCGCGGCAAACGCAGCCAATGTGCCGCTGGTAAACACAAGTTCACGCTGCCTATCGGGGGAGGAGTAAAAAACCTAGCCATGCAATCCGGTCTCATCACTTGACAACCACCGAGAAGTTGACCGGTCCCAGTGTGGATGTCGACGCTGAGATCGTTACCTTTCCAGTCTTCGTTCCACAGGTATAGGTAACCGAGGCTTCTCCGTTAGTTCCAGTGACTGGCGTCGTGGTGGAGAATGTTCCACCCGCGCCATTGTCGGTGAAAGTTACGGTCACACCCGAAAGTGGATTCTTGTACTGATCGGTTACCTGTACGACCAGCTTATTGATGAGGGCCTTGCCGGGCTGTCCTTGCTGGTTGTTCCCGGCAACGATGCTGAGTGACGTCGCCGGGCCGGCCACCGATATTTCAGTGACGTTGACGCTCACGCTGCCGTCCGCTCCGTTTACGGCGAAGGTTTTCGCGGTTGTGGGCAGCGTAAAGGTAGTGCTCGCTTGTCCGTTCGAGCCGGTGATTGCCGGATTCGGAGAGAACGTTCCTCCCAGCCCGGCGTCGCTGAAGGTGATCGGCGCGCCCGCTACTGCTTTGCCAGATGCGTTCTTGGCCTTCAAGACGATGGGCAACGGCAAAGTGGTTCCCACTGTTCCAGACTGTTTTTGGCCTGAAACTACGGTGACGCTGGTCACGGTTGGTGTGGACGTTTCAGTAAACGTTGCCGGCGTATAGCCGCCCGCGCCGGTTGCGGTGATGGTTATGGTTTCGACACTGGCCGGCAGGGTGTAACTGCTCGAGGCCATGCCGTTGCTTCCGGTGACAGCGGTTGGCGTGCCAAAGCTGCCGCCGGCGCCGCCATCGCTGAACGTGACGCTCACTCCAGACTCAGGAGCGCCGTTACATGCCGCCAACACCGAGAGCGCTGTGGGTAACAACGTGCTCTCCATGCCACTCTGATTGTTACCGCCCGTCGTACTCAGAGCGCACACTGCTGCGATCTCGGTGAAAGTCGCCGAAGTATAACCTGCACTGCTGGCCGTGATGTTGACGGTTTGCGCAGTAGCCGGCAGCGTGTAGGTGGTGGATGCAATGCCATTGCTGCCAGTGGTAGCGGTTGGAGTGCCGAAGGTGCCGCCGGCTCCGTTATCGGTGAAGGTGACGCTAAGGCCGGAGACAGGGCTGCCGTCACTGGACGCCAAAACGGTCAGCGCAACCGGCAAGGTGTAGCCGATGCTGCCCGTCTGATTATTGCCGCCATTCGCACTGAGGGCCAAGGTGTCGGCGGTCTCGCTGAATGTGGCGGATGTAAAACCGGAGCTGGTTGCTGTGATGGTCACAGTTTTTGCCGTGGACGGCAAGGTATAAGTGGTCGATGCCGTGCCATTGGTGCCCGTAACCACGGTGGGATTGCTGAACGTGCCGCCGGCTCCGCCATCGCTGAAAGTGACGCTTACGCCCGGATCAGCAACGCCGCTATTCGTGGCCGTGACCGTGAGTGGTGTGGGCAGCGTGGTGCCAGTGCCGCCAGTCTGATTGTTGCCGCCAGTTGCGGTGAGAAGCAGGGCAGTCGAGGCCGTCGCTGTTTCCGTAAACGTTGCGGATGTGTAGCCCGAGCTGGTTGCGGTGATGGCCACCGTTTGTGCTGTGGGTGGCAATGTATAGGTGGTCGATGCGGTACCATTGCTCCCTGTAATTGCAGTCGGCGTGCCGAAGGTTCCGCCCGCTCCGCCGTCGCTGAAGGTCACGGTCACGCCGGAGTTACCGATTCCGGAGTTTATATTTGAAGCCAAAACAGTCAGTGCGGTAGGCAGGGTCGTGCCAACGGTGCCAATCTGATTGTTACCGGCGGTTGGCGTGAGACCGAGGACGGGCGCCAGATACCAGGGTTTGGCCGTGTCATCCGACTTCAGGAACTGAAGTAACTCAGTCGCAACCTTTAACTGTCCATAGGCGGAGGAAGGATGGGTTCCGTCCGCTGAAAAGTCTTCGCAATCCCAAACCAGCCCGTCGCTACGGCCCAGCATGCCATTCGACCAGTAGTAAACGCCCCAGGACATCCAAGGCGCTACTATGGGTGAGCAACCGTTCCCGTCGCATAGGTTGCTGGCGCCGTTGAGTTGGTCGCCAATAGCCCACTTCACGGCGAAGCCGACTTCATAGGAGTACGGCTCGGGGTTGATGGTGGCGACCCCGTTCGAGTATCCGCCATAAACGCGCGATGAGAAATACACCATCTTCAGATTCGGAAAGAGGATGAGCATGGTTTGCATCATCGTCTCGTATTCCGACTGCAGCGTGGTGATGTCAGTAGGGAAAGATCCCGTAGCAATTCCGTCGGTGTCTTCGATCCAGACGGCGACCACCTGATTTGCGGTCACACCATTTTGCGGCAGGTAATTGTAGACCACCATGTCCCAGTAAGGGGAAGTAGTGCTGGTGAAAACATTGGGCGTGGCTCCGCCCTGCGCGCCGTTGACCAGCACCAGGTTCGGATTTTTTTCCGGATCGGCGTTGGCGACGGGAAGAAAGCGGTTGAACTCGTTCTGCGCGGTCGATTCGCCGACCGCCAGCAAAACGTATTTTCCGGTCGGGTCAGGCTGGCCGCTGGAGTTGAGCGGCTGTATAGAATCGGCCAATCCGACTCCGTAGGAATCCTGCGACGCCGGCCGTACGTTGCTGCCATTGGGATAAAGACCGCCTTCGCCGTACTGCGTATTCCCCTGGTAATATCCCGTGCCCAGATCGTTGATCGCGATCATCGGAGTGCCCAACACGGGATCGTCGAACCAGATGTCGTTGCAGTTGTCCCCCAGGTTGGCGAAAACCCCGAGATTGAATAACGTGCTGGCGGTGGCGTTAGTCGAAGTATCCGTCACCTGAATGGTGAAAGTGTAAGTACCCGCACTGACCGACGAGGCCAGGGTGCCGGTAATCACACCTGCGGTCGAGAGGGAAAGCCCGGAGGGCAATGTTGAGCCGGAGGCGAGGCTCCAGGTATATGGGCCGACTCCGCCGTTGGTGGCCAGCGTGGCCTGGTAGGCGGCGTTTTGCGTGGCCTGGGGCAGCGTGGGCAAACTCGAGATCACCAGCGAAGTGGCAGCGATTCCATTGCCGCTCACCGTTGTCCCCTGGTCGGGGAGATCGTCATAGGTGATGGCGATCGCGCCGTACTCCCCGGAGGTTACCTGGCTGGGCGTGTAGTAAACCGGAATCGATAATGTTCCGCTGTCTTTTGCAAGCGTGTAGGGCAAGGTGATGGGACCGGTCGTAAAACTCGGGGGCGCCACTGTGATGGCGGTGACATTCACGCTTGTCCCGCCAGTGTTCGTAACCGTGATGGTCTGTGGTGCGCTCGTAACTCCCACCGTCTGGTTTGGGAAACTCAATGAAGAAGCCGAGAGGGTTGTAACCGCGGTGGTCGATTTTCCTGTGCCGGTCAGCGGCACATCGAACTGGGTTGAATCCGACATCGTCAACACAAAATCGCAGTTGTAGGTAGTGGCCGCAGTGGGCTGGAAGAAGATGGAATAGTGCGTGATGTCGCCCGGGTTAAACAGCGACGTAGGCGCCACTCCCGCAGCCAGGCCGAATTGAGGACAGGTGAAACTAACGCTGTTGATGATGACGTTCCCACTGGTTATGTTCGTGATCGTCACCACCTTTGAACCGCTCTCCAGGCCTAAGTAAGTATTGGAAAAGGTCAAAGAACTTGGGGTGGAACTGACGTTCCTGGCCAAACCCGGCCGCAGCCAGGGCCACCAGCAGGAAACAACCCCATACAACGCGCGAAATTTTGTGCCTGTTCAAACCCATGGCTCCTGACTCCTTCAATTGACGAGCCTGACGAGTGTTACTGGGGGAACATCCGGCTTCAGTTGAAGCCCAACTGGTCTGCAGAAAGTTATAGCCGCGCACTGGCGTAGGAATTGATCTCGCAATTCAACTGGATCTCCTCGAAATGCGGGATGGTCCATGCCATACCGATAGTCGTCCCTCGACAAAGTATTGGTAATCCGGCCGCGTAGGATGGGGGGTCCAGCGACTGGGGCTCGCCAGCGCCGTTGGAATCTTCCGTATTCTCCGGTGCAGTGCAACTCCTGTCAAGGATGAAAGTTCTTGCACACTGCGGATATCGCGTCCCGCTTAGCTAAGAAGTATGCAGGATTTTGCATACTCTGACGGTCGTAATCTTTGGCTCGGAGTGAGGGGTTACCACGGTATTACCGCAGGCTACGCGCGGCCAATCTGGCGTCCAGGAGTAACCATACAGCAGTCAGCCACAATACCGCCGCCATAGTCAGCCCCGCGCACAGCAGCCGCGTGCCGGCATCGCGTATCAGCGAACACCCCAGCACACCGAGGACGGAGACTGCTCCCGTCCAATAGTAGAGCGGCACTTCAAACACACGCGCCAACGGAACGAAATGCAGGCCCACGATAACGGCGACTGCAATCGGAATCCAAATGCTTAGGCCAAGGCGCGCCAGCAGCGTCGCGCACAGCCATATCAACCCGCTCTCGACTCCAAATATGATTCCGAAGAGCTTGCCGGCGCGCTTTCCTTTGGCCGCTGCGACCGGATCATGCACGCTCGGAATGTTAGGTAAAGCCCTAAGCCGCATGACGCACAACGCGAGCAATACAAGGGTTGCCACGGACCCTGCCGGGATTGACCAGGCGGGGTGCGCAGGCCAGAGGGCAAGCGCTACGATGCACCACGCGGAGCCGAAAAGCGTGAGGATGGCCGCCCCCGCAACGCAGCCCCGGACATGCGCCACGGTCGACATGCCTTTCACAATACCGATTGCACGGGATGGGCGCAACGGTCGAGGTTTTCCAGCAACGCTCCTTTCGGCCACTGCAACGGCGCGTGCGCCGTTGACCCCGCTCCCTTGCCCCTGCTACCGTCAAATGTTTGCCTACGCACTTTGGAGATCATCATGCCCGCCATCAAATTTCGCGGTGTCGATTTCATCCAATATGATTCGCTGCTCACCGAAGAAGAACGCCTGGTTCGCGACACCACGCGCCAGTTCATCGAAGACAACCTCATCCCCATCATCGAAGAGTGCAACCGCGCCGGCCGCTTCCCGCGCGAACTGGTCAAGCCCATGGCCGATCTTGGCTTCTTCGGCGCATCGCTCAAGGGCTACGGCTGTGCCGGCATGGGCAACGTTGAATACGGACTGATGACCCAGGAACTCGAACGCGGCGACTCCGGCGTGCGCAGCTTCGTCAGCGTGCAGTCGGGACTGTGCATGTACCCCATCTACGAATTCGGCAGCGAAGAGCAGAAACAAACCTGGCTGCCGCCCATGCAGAAAGGCGAAAAGCTAGGCTGCTTCGGACTCACTGAGCCGGGGTTCGGTTCCAATCCCGGCGGCATGCGCACGCGCGCGCGCAAGGTGGGCAACGAATACATTCTCAACGGCGAGAAGATGTGGATCACTTCCGGCACCATCGCCGACGTAGCCGTGATCTGGGCGAAAGTAGAAAACGAGAACGACAAGATTCGCGGCTTCCTCGTCGAAAAAGACCGCAAGGGTTTCACCTCAGACGATATCCACGGCAAGTGGTCGCTCCGTGCCTCGGTCACTTCAGGGCTGTCCTTGCAGGACGTTCACATCCCCGAGTCCAACCTGCTGCCGAAAAGCGGCGGCCTGAAATCACCATTGATGTGTTTGAATCAAGCGCGCTACGGCATCGCCTGGGGAGCGATCGGCGCAGCCATGTCTTGCTACGACTGCGCTCTGCAGTATGCCATCTTGCGCAAGCAGTGGCGCGACCAGCCCATCGCCTCGCACCAGCTCGTGCAAGACAAGCTCACCTGGATGATCAGCGAAATCACGAAAGCGCAACTGCTCGTGCTGCAAGTCGGCCGCCTGAAAGACGTAGGCAAAGCCGAGCACCAGCACATCTCGATGGCCAAGCGCAATAACGTCTGGATGGCCCTGGAGTGCGCCCGCCTCTCCCGCGACATACTAGGTGCCAACGGCGTGGCCGACGACTACCCCATCATGCGCCACATGATGAACCTGGAGTCGGTGAAGACGTATGAAGGCACGCATGATGTGCACTCGCTGATTATTGGGCAGAGCGTTACGGGGATTGACGCGTTCTGAATGATCGTCGGCTAAATCACGCGGTGGGTTTCTCGCGTGGCGGTTGCACCGCGGTAAACTCCTTTGCGAAACGCCCGCTGTAGTTCTCCAGCAATGCCCGCACGCGCTCCGGATTCTTCGACCGCAGAATCAATCCCGCGTGGTGATGCTTCCTAATACGCAAGAACACTTCCGGATCGATGTACGCCGAAGTGTCAGGATTCTCCTGCCGCGCCAGCGAAATAATTACACCACCATATTCTTCGCGCACCGGAGGCAGTTGGTATTTTCCGTGTTCTCCCTCCACTTCGATGCGCGCCCACTCTCGCCACAAGTTAATTCCCGTCGCCGCCTCGACCATCTCGTTGATGTAAGCGCCGCCCACCCGCGCCGCACACTCCAGAAAATAGAAATGCCCATCGGCATTCGCTTTGATGAATTCCGCGTGCGCCACGCCGCGCACCAATCCCAGAGCCCCGATCAGATCGCGATTGATCTGCCGCAGCCCTGCGTCGTCTCCGCTTCCCCGCGGCATCGTAAACGTGGTGAACACTCCGCCGCCCTGCGCCACGTTCATAGGCGGCCTGCAGTATTTGCTCACGTTGGCGAAAACGATTTCGTTTTCCGAAACCACCGAGTCAACGTGATAGACCTCGCCCGGAACAAACCGTTCCAGCAGAAACGACGACTGCTTATCCCCCAGTTGCTCCAACACCGGCCACAACTCTTCCGCGGCGTTAATCTTTTTGATCCCGATCGCCGATGCTTCCTGCCGCGGCTTCAGCACCCACGGCCCCGCAACGTGTTCCATGTAATAGCGGATGTCGCCGTGATTGAGCACAGGCACGAAATCGGGCACGCGCACGCCGCGATCGAGCGCTTTCATGCGCATGGCCAGCTTGTCGCGGAAATAGCGCATCGTAGTCAGTCCCATGCCGGGCACGCGCAGATGCTCGCGCAGGGTCGCGGCCGTCTCCATGTCGTACTCATCGAGCGCGACGATGCGGTCAATCTTTTGATTGCGCGCAAGATGCGTCACCGCTTGCACGACGTTGACCAGAGGAATTTCAGCGGGAAGATAGAACGTCTCATCCAAACTTTCGCGCGGCCAGTCGGCGTTGCGCAACTTCTCCGCCGTCAGCAGGAGCACGCGGCAGCCTTGCCGCTTGCACTCGCGCATGAATTCCTGTCCCTTTTCGTAGGTGGTGATGCACAGAAAGGTGAGCGGGCGCGATTCCGGCATGGGCTCTTTTTCCAACAGGCTTGTGAGAATAACACGTTCGCTGCGGTCCTAATTATCGGTTATCACCTCTCTCTAGCCATTTCTTTCAATCCCGCTGCGATTGCGTTATATTCTCAGGCCGGTCGAAATGGATGGTCGTTAACGCCGGTACGGAGGTCTCTATGGCTACGCAAACTCGTCACGAAGGCAAGGCCCGCGTTTTTGGGGAGAACATTGAGAGCGACCTGGCGTCGCGGTTTCTGCGCGTGGTCGAAGTGGCGGCGATTGCTTCGGCCCGCACCATGGGCCAGGGCGAGCGCAAGCTCTCCGATCAGGTGGCCACCGAGGCCATGCGCCAGACCATGGATTCCATCCCCATGCGCGGCACCATCGTCATCGGCGAGGGCGAGCGCGACGAGGCGCCCATGCTCTACATCGGCGAAAAAGTCGGCGCCGAATTTCCCGACGGCCGCGAAGTGCCCGAGGTCGATATCGCCGTCGATCCGCTCGAAGGCACGAATCTCTGCGCCACCGGCGCTCCGGGATCGATCACCGTGCTCGCCGCTTCCGAACACGGAGGCCTGCTCCACGCTCCCGATTGCTACATGGAAAAAATTGTGGTTGGGCCCTCCTGCAAAAACGCAGTCGACCTCGATGCGCCGGTCGCCGACAATCTGAAGAACATCGCGAAGCGGTTGGAGCGCGACGTTGAAGATCTGGTCGTGATCGTGCTCGACCGCCCGCGCCACGAAAAACTGATCGCCGATATCCGCGCCGCCGGCGCCCGCATCCGGCTGATCGGTGACGGCGACCTCTCGGCCGGCATCGCCGCCGCGGTCGTCGGCACCGGCGTGCACGCCGTCATGGGCTCAGGCGGTGCGCCGGAAGGCGTGATCACCGCCGCCGCCATCCGTTGCCTCAACGGCTACATGCTCGGACGCCTGGTGGTGCGCCCCGACCAGGAAGAACGCCTCGCCCACATGGGCATCAAAAACAAGAATAAGATTTACGAAGCCGAAGACCTCGCTCCCGGCAGGCAACTCATCTTCGCCGCCACAGGCGTGACTGAAGGAGCCCTGCTCAAAGGCGTCCGCTTCTTCGGCGAAGGCACGCGAACGTCTTCCGTAATCCTCACATTGCTTACCGGTAAAGTGCGCTTCATCGAGAGCATCCACCTGGAGAAGGGTCCGGATGTGAAAGTGAGGTTCTAGTAGAAATCGAATTGACTGGATAGCAAGTAATCATCTAGGATGTTCATCTAGGTGAAAACAATGAAGACTGTAGGATTATTCGAGGCCAAACAGAAGCTTTCCGAACTCGTAGAACGCGCCAGCACAGGCGAGCAGATCGGCATCACTCGGCGCGGAAAGCTCGCCGCCATGATCGTCCCCGTCCGGCCGCAAAAAACTTTGGACGAAGTTTGGGCAGATATCGAAGACATTCGAAAACGCGTCGATCGTTCCAAGTTCTCCACCATCAAAGAATTGATTGAAGAGGGCCGGCGTTGAGCCGTTTTGTGCTTGATACGTCCGTCAGTCTGGCTTGGTTTCTTGATCGGCCCGTGCCACATTTAGCGGTTCAGGTCTGGCGCAGTCTCCAACAGGGATCGCGCGCTGTTGTTCCTCCGCTCTGGCTTCTCGAGATGGCGAACGGATTTGCCACCGCGGAGCGCCGAGGCGCCCTCACGCGGTCTGACATTTATCGGTGTCTGACAGATATCGACGTATTGCTGGCCTCCGCAGTGGATTACAGTACAACTGTGATTTCGCTCCGGCAAGCGTTTGGCGTTGCCAGCGGATTCCGCCTAACGGCTTACGATGCGGTGTATCTTGAGACAGCGCGGACCGAGCATTTGCCAATCGCTACGTTGGATCGGGCCCTAGCCGATGCTGCACGAAAGGCCGGGGTTCGTTTTTTCGCTTGAGATCCCCCCTTTTACTCCCTACTTCAGATACTCCTTCTTCACTTCATCCGGCACCTTTGGCTCCGGCGGAAAGTCCTGCGAAAATCCTTTGAGCATCGCCACGGTTGTCTCAGAACGTCGCGTGCCGTCGTGCACAGCGATCTTGTGCGGCCTGCCTGCTCTGTAACCTTCCCACAGGGAAACCCCGGCGTAAGCCCCGTCTTTGCGCAGGATGTAGTAGATCATGTCGACGAAGCGCAGCTTGTTCATGTCGCCGTTGTAAATGCGGACGATGCGCTTGAGCGCGTCCATGCCCGCTTCCTGCGGAGACATTCCGTGCCGCATGTTCTCGACAATGGTGTGCGCGCCCGCGACTTTGATGTTCTCCTCGCCGCTGCCGGTCGCTCCCGCCGAGCCAACGTCCTGATCGGTGTAGCAGCCGGCGCCGATGATGGGCGAATCGCCGCAACGGCCGGGAAGCTTGTAGGCTAATCCGCTGGTGGTGGTGCAGCCGGAGATTTCTCCTTTCTCGTTCAGCGCCGAGCAGTGAATCGTGCCGGTCGGCGGAAACAACACTGTGTGGATCGCGTCGCGGCGCAACTCCGGAGCAATGCCCAACTCAGCCGCGTGCTCTTCGAGGTGGCGATAGCGCTCTTGCCAGAGTTGCGACTGCGGTTTCGCTTCCGGCTTGGTGTCGGGGGGCTGCCAGTGCGGGTCGGCTAGGGATGGTCCCCACCAATCGTCGTTCGAGTGATACTCCTTCCACAGCAGCCAGATCTTGCGGGAGTGGTCGGTGAGCAGGTTTTCGCGCGGGAAGCCGACGGCCACGGCGAAGCGCTCTGCGCCTTCGCCCACCAGCATAACGTGTCCGGTGTGCTCGAACACGGCCTTTGAGACCTGCGAAACGTTCTTGATGTTGCGCACGGCTCCGACGGAGCCGGCGCGGCGCGTGGGTCCGTGCATGCAGCAGGCGTCGAGTTCGACGACACCTTCTTCGTTGGGAATTCCGCCGAGGCCGACGCTGGTGTCGTTGGGATCGTCTTCCGGTCCCTTGACCACTCTGAGCGCGGCGTCGAGCGTGTCGCCGCCGCTTTTCAGGAAGGCGAACGCGTCCTCGAGATAGTTGAGGCCGTTGTGGGCGCAGACGATGATGGGCCGCTTGTACGATCCCGGTTGCGTGTCGTGCGCTTGCGCGGGAGCGGCTTCGCCTTGGGCTCGCGTTCCTACTCCAGCGGCGACTGCTCCTAGAACGGACGTTTTTACGAAATCACGGCGCGAGAATGGCATGAGTTCTCCTGGGACGAAAGTCGGAGCATATCACGCGCGAGCGATGAGTTCTGTCCTGTGGATTTTGTATGCGAATAATTGTTGGTCGCGGCGATTGAGAGGAGTGTAGCGGGAAAGGTTGGACGGTTCTAATTTGGGAAAAACGGGGTATACCCCCCTCCCCCCCGGTATATTGGAATCAACGACTTAGCGGGAAATCGCGATTTGATCTATGGGGCTCAATCACTTACGGGTAAAATCTTGCGCGCAAAGGACTTAGGTCCTGTGCCGCACCCGCGCGATGTACCGCCTCCGCCTTGACCATGATGAGCTAATTTGGTTTGGGGCGCAAGGTCAGATGTCACAATGCTCTCCTGGACAGCATATCCCTAGCTTTCTGACACTCAGCCGGACCCAACGAAGATTCCACTTCAGTGCCATTGGCTGATCGCATGATCGGTCAGACAATTCGGGGTCGGGAGAATTATGAAAAGGCCACTAGAACTGTTCGTGGTCATTTTGGCAGCCAGTTTCTTAAGTGCACAAGAAACAACACCCGCACAACATAAACTGGCCCACGCTAGAACCATGTCCGCGTCGTCTTCAGCCAGTTGTGCCGAGAGCTCGAATCATGCCGAAAACAAGATATGCGTCAATGCCTTGATAAAAAAGCTCGTAGCCGTGGGCGACAAAGCGATGGATGGGCTCAAGCCTCCGGTGCAGCGCCCTTTTTTGACCGATTCTAGCCCTGATGTACTCCTAGTGGTGAAGGCTGAAAAGAGTTATGCACCCACGGTAGAACTCACAGTCTATGACGCCGAAGACAACTCCGTCTTATGGGTGGAATCACGCATACTTGTAGACCTAGATAATGATGTCGCTAAGTTGTTCGCCCATTTTTCACAAGCACGGATAGCTGCACGACAAGCTGAGGCGCAGGAGCAGCAAAAACAGGAGGAGGAGCAGCGGGAGCGAGCCAGGCAGGCTGAGTTAGAAAAACAGTTACACGAATGCGGGACTGAGTTCGATGCTTTGAAGCAAAACATCATCGCCTATGTGGGGGTGCAAAAGGTCGACCTGCCACAAGCAATTCTGACCCAGATCACGGATCACAATAACAAGTGCACGAACAAAATCAGTCCGGAGCAGGTCATGCAGCAGGAGAAGGCTGATGAAGATGCCAGGATCGCTCAGGCCGCTGCGGAAAGAGAGCGGGCCGTGTTAGACCAGCGTGCCGCCGTCCTCGCAAAAGAAAAAACGGACATGCTTACCCTATGGCAGAACAAAACGGCATCCGCCCCTTTCGTGCCACCTGTAGATAGCTGGATGAGCATAAAGCCTTTGCCCCAGGGTGCCCTTTGGTACATAGTTCTTCCGGGGACTCAATCCACAGATGGCACATCCGGTTGTCGCTTCGCTTTGGAGAAATCCAATCCAGTTCTAGACTGTCTCGGAGCTACTGGGCGAAATGAGTACCTTTCTTTGCAAAGTAATAACCGCTGGTATCTTCTGAAAGTCGGACGAAAGGTCGGAGGGGATTATGCCGGAACTGTCAAGGACGGCGGCACTGCGGTATGCCTTCGCAAAGCCGGGTGCTACCGTATTCTCGCGGAAGTTCGCGAGGTTCCCACCGAGCTGCCCAGTAAACTCCAGGTGCCAGCGCCGGGGAACCTGACGCTCACGTACGGGAGCGATGAACTGTCTTTCAGTTACCCGCAGAACTGGCAAACGGAAGAGAAAAAAATAAGGACAATGTGTTAATTTCCGTGAATGTCGCGGCTCCGGAGGCTCATCTGGGTCCGTGGGTGACGAATGGGTTTTTCGTGGGCCATGTGAGCAAAATGTCGTCCAAATTTCCTCAGACGTTGGACGGAGCATACGATCAGTTCAGCACGTTCCAACGCCAAAGAGGGCTCGTTATTGCCAATGCCGTCAGCAAGACGATGTCGGTGCCAATAGGGGACAGTCAGGGGCATATGGCAAGCTACACGTCGCCGAGCCCGTTCAGTGCAGGGGAGAGCGGATGGCTGGCCGTGGTGAAGGACAAGGGCGAGGGTTATTATTGGCTACTGATGTTTTACGCTTCTAACGACGACGGCAATGTTTACTCGGCGACCTTTGGTGCGGTTTTGAAGTCATTCAAGTTCAAGAAATAGCGCGACGTTGCTGGGAGGCACACCAATGGCTCGTTCCAGAAATCAAGACGGCACCTGGCGCAGGAAACGCGGCGATACACTGATGGAAAATCTACCGGAGCATCTTCCAGACCGGCACCCTCCTCGCCAAAAACTCGGGAACGCACGAAAGCGGGAAGGCGTTGATTCGCTTGATCAGTTAATCAAGAAAGAACGCGAGGGACAGTAACGCCGGGGGCTGGCCATTTTCGATATTTTATTGCTAGTATCCTCACCGTTGAGGTACCACGAACGCGGGTGCAACCGATTTTCTGTTATTTCCCTTCCGCAGTGTGATAGGCTGTCCGCCGACTGCTGACAAAGAAGTGTGAGTAAAGCATATGTCACGCAAGAAGTCGCCCTCTTCACCGTCTATTGAACTTTCTCCCGAGCCAAAACGTCCTACGACTGAGAATCCCCTCGTGTTCATAAGCCACGACAGCCGAGACGCAGATCTCGCTGAGGCGTTTGGCAACTTGCTCACGGACGCCAGCGGAGGCATTCTCAAGTCGTTCCGTTCGTCGGATCGCAAGGGCACCGCCGGAATTGAGTATGGGCAAGAATGGTACCGAGCCATCATGCAGAAGCTCGACGACGCTACCGATGTCGTGGCTCTCCTTACAGCCCACAGCTTAAATCGTCCATGGATCCTATATGAAGCTGGCGTCGCAAAGGGCAAGCTCTCCGCGAACGACCGCGTGATTGGAATCGCCCTTGGCGTGACTCTCGACGAGGCCGCGACTGGCCCATTCGCACAATTCCAGAACTCCCCGGACGAGGAGGACGCGATCACGACGCTGGTCCTTCAACTCATCCGCCGCCACCCTCAATCCGCTCCGAGAGAGGAAGCCGTCCGGCGGCAGGTGAAGGCATTTCGCGAATCCGTCGCGACACTCCTGAAGGACCGCAAGAAGGAGACGCCTCAGCCGCCCCGAACGGACGAGACCTCGGTTGCCAAGTTCTTCGAAGAGATTAAGGTCTTGGTCCGCGATGTTCCCGAGCGAGTTGCTGGACAGCTAGGATCTGATCCACACATGAGGCGCATGAGAAAGCGCCGGAGAATGCACCCGATGATGTTAGAGGAACTCTTTCACCATCCGATGTTTAGAGAGTCTCCGGATGCCGCTGGCGGTCTTCCGATTCTCATGGCGTTTAGCGTGCTGCGCGATGACTTCCCCTGGTTGTACGAGCTTGGCGTGCAACTCTACCGTGCTATTCAGGATGGCGATCCGCGTGTGATTGAAAGCACACGCAAGACCCTCATGAGCACGCTGGAGATGACTAGTCGTGGAGGTCCATTCATGCACGAGATGATGGGTGGCCCAGAGGATGATGAGGCTCTCATGTTTCTCCATCATTTTATCCACGACATAGATAGGTTTATTGCGAAACCCAAGCGCTTGAGAAAACCTGAACCAGCTCCTGACAGGGCGGCATCTCCCTCGGCGAGCTAGGATGCGAAGCATCAGAACACTTGCAGGGCGGGGGCGTTTTTTCTGTCGTGGTGGGGCTCTATTACGATGCGCACGTCCTGATCGAGAGCGACGAGGAAGCGCAGAAGGC
Organism: uncultured Acidobacteriaceae bacterium; assembly: GCA_963832755.1. Lineage (GTDB taxonomy): Bacteria > Acidobacteriota > Terriglobia > Terriglobales > Acidobacteriaceae > Sulfotelmatobacter. The sequence continues at coordinate 2,101,516 of CAWHVM010000002.1, forward strand.
GCTCCACGGAGAACTGGCGGAAGTCGCCGCGCAGCAGCTTGGAGACATCGGGCTGGCGGACGCCGAACAGCTCCGCGGCCTCGACCTGTTTCAGTCGCCGCTTTTTCATGATCGTATCGATCTTGAAGACCAGTTGCGCCTTGACCAGGTGTTCTTCGGCGTTGGGCAGGCCGAGGTCTTTGAACACGTTGCCGCTTCCGATTTCGTATCCCTTCTTGCTCACATCATCTCCTTTGCGATCTGTTCTGCTAGGCGCAGCCGTTGCTGGATCAACTCCATGTCGCGGCGCGGCGTCTCCCGTCCGGTCTTCGACTTTTTCTGGAAGGCATGAAGCACGTATACTGCTCCGGCATAGCGTAACGTGTACACCACGCGGAAGGTGTCGCTGCGATAGTCCTTCACGACTTCCAATACTCCCGCCCCACCGAATCCAGTCAGCGCCTTTGCATCGCGATGCTTGCCGCCGAGTTGCGCGACGTATAGTGCGTAACCGACGTGATCCTGCACAGGACCGGGAAACTCGCGCAAGTCTTTACGGCTTGATCCGAGCCAGACTACCGGCTTGATAGACGGTTCTGCGGTCATTGGGCTACATATGCTGATATCACTATATCACATCAAGGGACCCCATGAAAGCTTTCAGCGACCGTCGTCGGTTTGGGCTTCCATGTAGGAGCGCAGGATGGCGTTGATGCGGGTCTGGTAGCCTTTGCCGTGCTTCTTGAGCCACTGCACGACGTCGTGGTCGACACGAATGGTGAGGCGGTCTTTGGGCTCGGGCAGGGTGAGCCTGGCGGTTGCCCAGAAGGATTTGCCGAGCTTGGGAATGTCGGAGAAGTCGATTTCGGAATCCCGCAGGGCGCGCAGGCGTTTGAAGTCAGTGGCGCCTTTGGAGCGAGAGCGCGAGGTGGTTTGCGTAGTCTTGCCTTTCGTTTTCCTGTCCAACACGCGATGTGCCCTCCTGGCGGAAATGATTCGACGACGCTTGCCGCGCATTACGTAAACCACCACGATCTCAATGCCTTCCATAAGACCAATGGCCACCACACGGTCTTCTCCATGACTGCGATTCGCCCTCTCGAACACCGGTCCATCAAAAATCCGTAATGCGTCTTGAAAGTCGATGTGGTGCTTGGCGAGGTTGGACTGGCGCTTGCTCTCGTCCCACTCGAAAAGCATTTACGGCCTCGATGCGCGGCGGAGTAATGCTAAGAATACCAGAGTATGCACGGAATGTACATACATTATTTGGAGGGCAAAGTGCGCGGGCTGAAGTCCAGCTCATGGCTCATTTGATTGAGGAAGAGACGTCGACTATATTGGTGCGGACCTGGATCCCAAAGGAGAGAGAATATGCTGCGTAATACTTCGCTAATTGTGTGCCTGACGGTTGCCGCGCTGACCGTCGGCTGCGCGAATGCCCCCGCTCCAGCGCCACCGGACACGCGCGCCGCCGATGTGCAAGCGGTCAAGGACGTGGAGGCGGCCTGGGTGAAAGACGCCGCCGCCAAGGACGCCGACAAGTGGGCCAGCTACTTTGCGGAAGATGGCTCCGGGCTATACCCCGGCGCCGGGATACTGAATGGGAAGGCGGCCATCAAAGCGGCGATCGCGCCGTTGTTGGCCGATCCCAATTTTTCGCTGACGTTCCAGTCCACGCGGGCGATGGCCTCCAAGGGTGGTGACATGGTCTATTCGCAAGGCACCTACACCATGACTATGACCAACCCGAAGACCAAGAAGCCCATGACGGACAAGGGAAAGTATCTGACGGTCTACGTCAAACAGGCCGACGGAAGCTGGAAGGCTGTCGCCGATACATTCAATTCCGATTCCCCGATGTAGTTTCAGACATGGAAACCCTGGGACAGAAGGGACCTTCCCTGATTTCGGAAGCCAGGGAACGTCCCAAGTGGGTGCCGGCATTGCCGCCGGGGCGACTATTCGTGCGGAGCGTCGGGTGGCGCAGGCGGCAGGTTCTTGTCGGATGCGTCGAATTCTACCTTGCCGCACTTAAGCTTCAAAGCTTCCACGGTGGCCTTTCCCTGGGCCTTCAGTTGCTTGCTGCAAGTCTCTGACTCAGCTTTCAGTTTGTTCAGACTGTCCACGATCCCCTTGCGATCGGCCAACGCTCGATCATAATCGGCCCGCGCCTGCTTCATCTTTTGGGATGTGTCCTGCGCATCCGTGTACAGGTTCTTGTACATGGTCGTCAGGTTGTCGTGTCTCTGGTCGAGCAGGCGTTCCCGGGACTGCATGTCCAGGGCCTTCCCGTTCAATTGGTCTCTCTCCGCGTTATAGGCCGTTACGCAGGCCGGTTGCATGCAGCGGTTGGAGTTGTGCACATCGATCGCCGTCTTCACCGCTCCATTTTCCGTGTTGTAAGCCGATACGTCCGCTTGGTACTGAGTTTTGGTTAATTCGAGCGGCGGCAATACATCCTGTTTCAGATGGTCATAGTGCCGACTTGCCTCGGAGCCCGCGCTCGATGCGGTCTGGAGGGTTGCGGTGTTGGCGGTAAGGTCGGCCTGGCCCTTGGCGATGGCATCGGTTAGCTGGTTGGCGTACGCCATTGGGCACAGAAGCAAGAGCAACGGCAGGAATTTGAGTTTCATCTTTAGTCCTTGTCCTTCCTTGTCGGAAACTCCAATGACGCGCATCGCGTTCAGACCTTCGGAGGGAGAAGGCGTCGGATCACAACAGCAAGCGCGGCGCCGTTCCGAAGGCACCCCGGCCCGGGCGGGGTTTGGAGCAACACCTTCCGCCACCGGTTTGTACTGGGTGCATCCGGAGGATGAGTCAGGTTCGGTGGTATGTCAAGGTTACCAACGAGTTCGCGCGAGTCTTATGTCTTCTTAAGTCAGAGCGCCGGGGATCAAAAATCCTGGGAGATCGGCGTTCGCGAGCCCCGCTTCTCGCAAAGGACGCGCGAAGCGGGTCGGCCCCCGGCGATAGGAACATCCAGCGAGCGCCGGTGTGCTAAATTCGCCCGGCCCCGCCGGAGTTGCCGCGGACGCATTGAACCAGACGCATTCAACCAGGAAGGTCAATATGCAGGTGCTGCAAATTATTAATCAAGTGGGCCCCTTGCCGATTAAAGCTCAGTTCAATGCCCCGCTGGAGGGGCCGGCGGTGCTGGTCGTGACCAGCAGCCTGTGGTTAACCGTCGCCAACGTAATGCTGCAACTGTATGTCACTTTGGACGGGACTCAAATCGCAAGCGGGCAGACGTGGTCGAACGGAGCCAGCACGCACCGTGTGTTGCCGACGCTGTTCATCGGTTTTAACCTGACCGCAGGCCAGCACACTCTTGCATTGACTCTTGGGGGTAATGGTGTGACTTCCGATCTGAACGACTCCTTCAACGCTTCCCTTATCTACTGATTGGAGTGTACGGCCCGGTTAATCTCTCGGCTGGCTTGGGTCAGCCTGCCTAAGGAACGCACAAGGATGGGACACGCACGCGGCTAAAAGCCGCTGTTGATTTTGTCGGGCCTTGCGGCGCGGCTGGAAGCCGCGCCCTTTTAAAGCCGAGTCGCGGTCGAACTCAGTCGCTGGCTGCGCCGCGGTAGCGGCCTACCAGTCCCGTCTGGCGGCCTAGCGAGGGATGCGCCGGGACTGCGGCGATCGCGTGCACGTTCTTGTTCACCTCGGGGCGGTAGCGCAAGAGAGCTGCGATGTTGCCGACTTTATCGAACTCGAGATCGTCTTTGACGTAGAACAGTTCGATGTCGCGGCGGATGACCCAGGGCAAGATCGCTTCGGCTACATCCACGACCTCGCGCGTCTCGCGGCCGCAGACTGGACAGAGGTGCACCACGTGGGCGTCCAGGTGGCCGCAGCCGGCGCACTCGACGGCCTGGGCGTGAAAGTTCTGGCCGATGAGCAGGGTTTGCACTTCGCCCAGCTCCAGCGCGTGGAGCACGCGGCGCAATCCGGTGACGCCGCGGGCGTGGTGGTGGGCCTGGTTGATGGTTTCGCGAACCACTTCCTGGCAGCGGCGCTGCTGCGCATCGGCAAAAATCTTTTCCGCATGCGAGCGGATTTCTTCGTTGCCGATGTGAGCCACCTCGGCGGAAAAATGCCCGAGCAACTTCTGCTTGGCATAGGAATGCAGGTGCGGCTCGAACTGCGACCAATGCGTGTCCTGGCAGCCGACGATCCACTCGTCGAACATGCTCTTGTCTTTTCCCTGACCCAAGCCATCCTTGATGAACTCGGCGATGAACTTGAAATGGTGGAGAGCATCGTCGGCGACGCGGCGCTCGGCGTGGCCGGCATCGTAGCCGCCGAAGCCGTCGCCGCGGCCGCGGCGAGTCAGGGGATGAAAGAAATCCATGCGTTCGCTGAGTTCGCCGAGGCGCAGATCGAACAGGCGCGCGCGATGGCGGTCAACCAGCACGATGCCAAGACGGGGAAATGCTCCGAGCAATTGCGCGAGAGGCTTCAGGTGGAAATGCCGGTTCACTGAGAGTTGCGTGCCGCCGAGTTGTGCGGGCAGATCATACTCGCGCCAGAGGCCTTGCGCGGCGCAGGCAAATACGGCTTTGGCCCGGGCGCCGTTGCCACGCATGCCGTTGCTGAGCAGATCATGCGACAGGCGCACGATGCGGTCGAGGTCGGCGCGAGCCGATTCGTACTTCTCTTTACTATTAGGATTGCTATTACGATTGCTTTTGCTTTCCAGTTGGCGCAGGACTTCGCGCGCCAGGTCTTTGGTTAGGATCGCTTCTTCCTTGTGGGCCTTGTTGCGGGGCGTTGTGGGTTGAAAGTAGAAACTGAGAGCGCAGCCTGCTGGATCGTCGAATTGTGCCAGTTCGTGAATCTGTTCCCGAGTGATCATTCGTTCATCTCCAGTGCTTCTGCAACGAGAACTCGAAAGCCGATTTATGCGGTGCCAGTGCTTGCGAACCTTCCTTTGAATTGCCGGACGAAGCTGGGGGATTGGCGCAGGTGATCGCGCGCGGCGGAAATGGAGCGCAATACGCGCTCCGGCGGAGAGCCGGTGATGGCGGAGATTTCGTCGACGCCGAAGCCCTCGATGGCGTGCAGGATGAAGGCTTCGCGATTGGCAGGACTGAGGTCGCGCAGAGCCGACGCGATGAGGCGCAGGATTTCGTCGGAGCCGACGATCTGCTCGGGCGTGGCCACGCGGCCGTCGGCGATAATGGTTTCTTCGGTGATAGCTTCGTCGGGCTGATGGAACTGCAATTCGGGCTCGTCGCTGGCTTTGACGTTGCGTTTGCGGGCCGAATCCTCGAGGTGCACGGCGCCGCCGTCGCTGCCATCCGGGCGCGAGAGTTCATCGAGAGCGCGCATGGCGAGGCGATAGAGCCAGGGCTCGAGGGCAAGGCGCTCCGGCTTCTCTTTGTTATCGCCATCGCCTTCGCCGAGCGCGGCGGCGATGGTTTCATCGATGACTTCATTGGTGGTGATGGAATCGGCTTCGATGAATTCGGAGGCTTCGCGGAAATAAATTTCGCGTTCCACAAAGCGCTCGAGACGCGAGAGATTCACGTTCACATAGGAGCGCACGTCGTCGGAAGAAACGGTTGCGGGGAAGACCGCGGCCAGCGTCTGCTCGAAGGGTACGGAAACGTTGTGGCGTGCGGATGCATCGTTTTGCCGGCGCGTCCACTTGTGCGTGGAGCGCAGCAGGTCTTTGTGCTTCTTGACCTGCTGCAGCAGATCTTCGAATGCAGTCTTCACCGCGGCCGCGGCCGTGGGAGCCTTGGCCTGGACCGCCATCTGTCCCGAGGGCAAGCGCAGGTTGAGGGAGACGCTGGTGCCCTCGCGGGCGGAAATCTCCTCGACCATTCCTTTGAGGTGAATCAATTCGGGACGGAAAACCTGCAGGCGCTTTCGCAGTTTCTCTACCTGATGTTGAATGTCTTTTTCTACGGCGGGAGTTTTATGAAGGCGGTAACTGATGTGGACGTTCATTAGCACCTCGGGTATTCAACGAAGCTGCGCAACCCAGTGCTTGCTAAGAAAATTGTACACCCGCTGGGAAACGGCAAAACTGAAAATGCAGCGCGATTTTTAGGGGGAACGGATTTGGGAATGTTGGGCGAAAGTCTAAGAATGGACATATTTCAGTAGGGGTGCAATCTGGTAAGGAAGCGAGCCAAGCGCGCGATTGATGGGTCGCAAAGAACGCGACCCGTCGCGCGGCTCGCCCAGATCCTTCACTGCGCAAAAATCGCTTGTCCAGGATGACAGGTTAGGTTTATTTGCAGCCGGTCGAGGTGCGAGATTATGATCCGAGAACCCATGATCCAAAGAAACATGACCTGGAAACACTTTCTGCTCGTTGTATATCTGAGCGCGGTTGCTTGCGCTCAGGCTCCTTCATCCAAAGAGGTCGATGCCGTCTATCCCGATGCGTACGCGCTGTATGTGGATATTCATCAGCATCCCGAACTCTCTGCGCACGAGGTGCAGACGGCGGCGAAGCTGGCTGGACGGTTGCGCGGGCTTGGCTATGAGGTGACGGAACATGTGGGTGGGACGGGGATTGTTGCCATCCTAAAGAATGGTGCAGGGCCGACGGTGATGCTGCGCACCGAACTGGACGCGCTGCCGGTGGAAGAGAAGACCGGCCTGGCGTACGCGAGCAAGGTGCGGACCAAAGATGATGCTGGACACGACGTTCCGGTGATGCACGCCTGCGGACACGACTTGCACATGGCTGCGATTGTGGGCACGGCTGCGGTGATGGCGCACAGCAAGAACACATGGCACGGGACGCTGATGCTGATCGGGCAGCCGGCTGAGGAAACCATTGGCGGCGCTAAGGGAATGCTCGCCGACGGATTGCTGACGCGTTTTCCGAAGCCCGACGTGGCGGTGGCGCTGCACGTGGCCAACCTGCTGCCGGCGGGAAAGGTTGGAATCACTCCGGGAGTTTTCAATACGAATGCGGACTCGCTGCGCGTCACGATTTATGGCAAAGGCGGACACGGCGCGGCACCGAACACTGCGATTGATCCCATTGTGATTGCGGCGCGAACGATTCTCGCGCTGCAGACGATTGTTTCGCGCGAAGTGAAGCCGGGGGAGTTGGCGGTGGTCACCGTGGGCTACATTCATGCCGGCACGAAGAACAACATCATCCCGGACCAGGCTGAACTGGGACTGACGGTACGCACCAGGAATGCGGAGGTACGCAAGCAAGTGCTGGCGGCGATCGAACGCATTACCAAGGCGGAAGCTGAAGCAGGGAATGCGCCGCGTGCTCCTTCGATTGAGCACTCTGAGTCGACGGATGCGGTGTACAACGATCCCGCGCTGGCCGAACGGCTGAAGGGAGTGTTGGAAGCTGCTTTGGGCAAAGAGAATGTGGTGATGGAAGAGCCGATTCCGGCATCGGAGGATTTTGCTTACTTCGTGGAACAGGGGATTCCGGGTTTTTATTTCATGCTTGGCGGAGCGGACCCCGAGAAGTTCGCTCAGGCCGAGGCTGCCGGGACGATGCTGCCGTCGAATCATTCTCCGCTGTTTGCGCCGGACGTGGATCCGGCGCTGCATACGGGGATTGCGGCGGAAGTGGCGGTGCTGAGGGAGTTGCTGAAGTGATGGGCCGCTGGTCGTATCGGCGTCCGTTTGTGCCGAACTGATCGAGTCAGCGATTTGCGAGTGTCAGGATATCGCCCAGACCGAGCAGTTTGGTGTCAGCGGTGACGAGCGTGAGATGTAAGATCTGGGCGGTCGCCGCGAGGAAACGGTCAGCCGGGTCTTTGTGGCTCCAGGGTAGCCGACGCGCGGCTACCGCGATCTCGTGAGTCAGCGGCGCCTCCATGAGTCGGGCCGTTGCCTGCGTGACCCAAGCCCCGAAGTCTGAAGGCAGGCGAATTCGACCTCTCGCATTCAGGGTGAGAATTTCCCAAGTGCTGATGGGAGAGAGCCAGACCTGATTTCCTGGATTTCTCAATTCCTCCAGGACTCTTTTGCCGAGGCGCTTGTGATCTTCCAGGCTCCAAAGCCAGATGTGGGTGTCGAGCAGGAGGTTCAATCGCGCAGGACCTCCCAATCTTGTTCGTCGTCGGCAGGGGAGACAATGTCTCCCAATATCTCAAACGTGCCCTTCATCGAGCCAATCCAATCCCCCGCACCTGCCTTGGGCGATGCGGGTATGACTTCGGCAACTGGCTTCCCGAAACGCGTGACCAAGATTGGCTTCTTCGTTTTTTGCACCTGATCGAGCAGGGAAAGACACTTGGCTTTAAATTCGGAGATGGCGACTTCCTTCATCTAACTATTAGACTATAGTCATCACGAATGGTCAACCTCGAATAAAAAGCGTTGAGAGTGGTTGCAGCTAGCGGCGCTTCAGAGCTTCGAGTTCCTCCAGCGTCCTGGGCCAATCTGATCCCAGGAGGCGGGACAAGCTGCGGTCGGCTAACACTTTGCCGCCGGTCTGGCAGAGGGCGCAGTAGTTGGTTTCCTTGTCGGCATAACGAATCCGCAAGACTTTATCTCCGCATCTTGGGCACGGTTTGCCGTAGCGGCCGTGCACGGCCATGCCCTCTCGAAAGGCTGTTACCTTTTCGGGGAAGGCGGCGTTGGCCTCGGCGCGGAGTTGGTCGATCCAAAATCGGAGCGTGTGTTGCGTGGCGGCGAATAGTCGCTCCCAATCGGTCGGCTGCATTTTCTGTGTGAGAGCGAGCGGGGAGAGTTGCGCTGCGTGCAGGATTTCATCGGAATAGGCGTTGCCGATGCCGCTCAACCGGCGCGGATCGGTGAGTGCACGCTTGAGTGTGTGGTTCTCGACGGTGAGTGCCGCGCGAAATGAACTTAGATCGCTGGAGAAGATGTCGATGCCTCCGGCATCGAAGGAATGCAATGCCTCCTCGCCTTGCACAACGTGCAAGGACGCGCGGCGCTTGGAGCCGGCTTCGGTGAGAACCAGGGAACCGTTCGGAAAGTCGAACGCTGCCAGAGTCTGGCGTCCGGCTAGCTTTGCATTTGGGGCGCGCCAGTGCAGGCGGCCGGCGATCATCAAGTGAAAGATCAGCCAAAGATCATTCTCCAGGCCGATTGCGATTCGCTTACCTATGCGCCGCAGTTCGCGGACAGTGCGACCTTCCGCATCGGCGAGCGGCGGCTGCGCGGTGCGTAGGAGAAAAGCGCTCTGTGGTCGTACGCGCTCTAATGGCTGGCCTACGATGCGCGGTTCGAGCGCGGTGATGTAGGCAGAGATGTCGGGCAGTTCCGGCATGCGTATTAGATTGCGACTGCGGACTACGATTTGGCAATGTGGTGGTGGAGGCAGGTCGAGCTTCGCTCGACGGACAGCCGAGGGCGGCTGTCCCCACATTATCCTTCCCATGAATCTTACGAACTGATCTGCTGCAGAATCTCGCGCGCTGCCGCGGCAGGATCGGCGGCTTCGGTGATGGGCCGGCCTACGACGATGTGGCTGGCTCCGGCGGCGATGGCTTCTGCCGGAGTGACTACGCGGGCCTGATCCCCGTGGGCGCTGCCGGCGGGACGGATGCCGGGGGTTACTATAGCGAAAATGTTGCCCAGTTCGGAGCGCACGGCGGCAGTCTCACGGGCGGAGGTGACGATACCCTTGCATCCGTTATCGAGGGCTAGCGCCGCGAGGCGCAACACTTCATCGCGTACCGTACCGCTGAATCCGATTTTCTGCAGTTCGTTTTCGTCGAGGCTGGTGAGCACAGTAACCCCGAGCACTACCAGAGCTGGGTTGTTGGCGCGGGCCGCGTCCACGGCGGCGTGGAGCATTTTGCCGCCGCCGGCAGCGTGTACGGTCAACATGCTTACGCCAAGTTTGGCAGCTTCGTGCACCGCGGCCGCTACGGTGGTGGGAATGTCGTGATACTTGAGGTCGAGAAAAACCCGCCGGTCCGAGGCCACGAGATCCCGCACTACTTGCGGGCCTTCGGCGGTGTAGAGTTGCATGCCGACTTTGTAAGTAAGTGCTGAATCGCCGACGGCGGCCACGATTTTCTGTGCGGCCGCCGCGGTGGAAACGTCCAGGGCAACAATAAGTTTGCTGCGGGGATCGTCAGGGATGGGGTTGGGCAGAGCCGCCATCCCTAGCAGTGTAGTGCGTCTAGCGGAGTTCCGCCATGGCATAGTTGGAGGCCACGGTCTCGTAGACCTGCCGGCGCTGGGTGCGGGGCCTTATCAAGTCCAGGCGAACGCGCTGCAAGCCGCGATTCTCGAACTGCAATGCCTGGGCGGCACCGTAGGAGAGGTCTATGATGCGGCCCGGTACAATGGGGCCGCGGTCGTTTACTTTGACGACTACGGCTCGTCCGTTGCGCAGGTTGGTGACTCGCACGTAGCTTCCCAGGGGAAGCGTGGGATGAGCCGCGGTCATGTCGTACATGTCAAAGTCTTCGCCGCTGGCGGTTGGTTTCCCGACGAAATATTCGCCGTACCACGAAGCTGTCCCAATTTGATACGGTTGATGTTTGCCGGTCTGGTGGCGGATCTCGGGCTTGGTTGAAACGGGGCTAGTCGGCGCGGAACTGGCCTCCGAGTTGTTTGGGCCCTGAGCCGCTCCCAGGCCGACGATCAATAAAGCGATCGTCAGTCCGTGAGCTATGTGTCTCTGCATTCAGTTCTCCTCGCATACTCAAAAGTCGTCCTAGCTAGGCTGTTTGGTTAACGGTTTGTAAATGGTATGGGGCTGAGAGGAGGATGTCAACCCGAAAGTGAGTGGCCTAGAGTGACCTGGTAGTTATCGATATCTCACGTAACTTGTTGTTAATCATAGGTAATCTCGAATATGTCGCTCATTCCAATGAGGTTAGGTGTTTATAACATGGTAAATACCTACCCGAGTGTATAGCGGGAAGAATTTTCATCCCCAATGGATTCAGTCACTTACGGAGAGTTCTTTCTAAGTTGTTTCTGGTGAGCGTTTTAGGTACAAGGTTGCATAGAGGAGAAGAAATTTTTTTTTTATCCCATGGCTGAGAAACCATCTGTCGTGCTGAGTATCGCTGGTTTCGACCCCTCGTCCGGGGCGGGTGTCACGGCCGACATTAAGACGATTGCCGCCCACGGCTGCTATGGGGTTGCCTGCATTACAGCTATGACGGTGCAGTCGACGGCCGGGGTGCGGCGGGTCGAGGCGGTCGATCCTGAGCTGGTCGCCGAAACTTTGGAAGAGCTGGCCGCTGACGTTCCGATCGCCGCGGTGCGGATCGGGATGCTGGGGTCGGCGAAGGTGGTCAGGGCTGTGGCGGAGTTCCTCGGGTCGGGCTCGGGTAAGTCCGGGATTACTAATAAGTTCTCGAACGTCGTGCTGGATCCTATCCTCAAATCGTCCTCTGGGGCGGATCTGCTAGATGCTGCCGGAACCCGGGTGCTGATTGAGAAGCTCATCCCTCTCGCCGATGTGATCACTCCTAATGTGGACGAGGCTGCAATCCTCACCGGCTTGAAGGTGACGGATCTCGACGAGATGCGAGCAGCCGCAGCGAAGCTGCATGAGATGGGTTCGGCGGCCATTGTAATCACGGGCGGACATCTGGAAAAAGCCATCGATCTATTGAGCTTTACGACTGAGAGTGGAGTCGGGGAAGAAGTCTTCAAGGCGGAGAGGCAGCGTTCGAATTCTACGCACGGCACAGGCTGCGCTTTTGCCACAGCGATGGCTTGCCATTTGGCGCTTGGGCGCGGAGTAGCCGAAGCCGCGTTGCTGGCCAAGACATACGTAGCTGCGGCGATTGCGGCAGGGCATCCTTTGGGACGCGGAACCGGGCCGGTGCATCATCTTTACCGGATGAACCAGCAGCGGCGCGCGGCGGGGTCGGGGAAAGAGTCGTAGGGATTACGTCCCTGCTCGATCCGCGGATTTCTCTCTGTGTACTCCGCGATTATGGTTTTTAGCTAGACGAAACTTAATCGCGGAAATCGCTGAGGAGATCGCGCGGAGAGCGGTGAGAAGAGGCTAGTCGTTTTTGGGGTCGGAAGGTTTTTTCAGCAGAATCCCGGCCACGAACGACGCGGTGGCGGCGAGCAGCCATTCGATGCGCCACATCTGGATGGCCTGGAATTCAGCCAGATTCGACGCGCGGTAAACGAGGCTGACGACGATGGCTCCGGCCACGCAACCCATGCCGATCATGAAGGCGATGAGCGGGGCCGTGGGCAGACCGATCCAGCGCTTGATCTCGTGGAAGTGGAGATACTGCATCCAGCCCGGCAACGATAGTTTGCGCCAGGCAGTTGCGGCCGAACTTGACCATGACCGCGCCGTAGCCAGACATTGCTCCCACAGGCGAGCCATTATCGCTGCGTCCGCGCCGGCTCCAGTCATTGGGGGGCGGCGCAGGCCGCAAGTATGGCAGAATCTGGCGCCAATCATGAACTCGGTGCCGCAATCGGCACAGGCGTCGGCCATATCTGCGGCCGCTGCCGGGGGTGTGGCCTCCGCCGCCGGTTGGAGCACGGTTGGGGAGCGCCAAAAGTCCTGTTGCGCGTCATGAGCTGCTTCAGCCATAAGATTGGAGACGGGAGCGCCTAAACTCTGCATGGCAAGCCGACAACCAAAGGGCACTGTCTACTAAGATGTTTTCAAGTCAAATACTTGCAATTTGCACCTGCGCTATGACGGGAGTGATTCCGCGCAATTATTACTCGCAAGGCCGTAAAGATGCGCCTGTTACCTTGGGGTTTTGAGCGCAATTTGAGCCTTGCAGCCGAGGCAGCTATAGGGCTCATCTAATGAATGCCGTGAGAAACTGAGGGCTGGTTCCTGAGGGTGCCTTTGGTTCGTCCCGTGCACCAGCAAACTTCAGTTAGACTAAACGCTAAGGGCTGACGGTCGGGATGCGCTCGAGTGTGATATTGGTGGAGCAGTTGGTTCAGAAGGGCACGCTGTGCTGCCTCGTTGTCTTTTGCCTGTGGTCGCTTCAGGCCGGTGGTCAAACCCGCGTCGCGGCGAGAAGTGCTGTTGCTTCGACTGCCGCGGCCTCTCCCGAACACGATCCGCTAGTCGATGCCGCTTTCGATCATTTCTACAACCTGGAATACGATCGCGCGATAGAGGAGTTTGAAAAGCTGCTGGATCGTCATCCCACAGACCCCTCCGCGGTGAATCATCTGCTGAGCACGATTCTGATGCGCGAGCTTTATCGCATGGGCGCGATGAACTCCGGCGAATACGCCAACGATAGCTTCATCGGCGAGGCGCATCGCCCAGCCGACCCCAAGGTGAAGGAGCGGATCAAACAATTGGTGGATCGGGCCGAGAGCCTGGAGGAACAGGAACTCAAATCGAATCCCAACGACGTGGACGCGCTTTATGCCCGCGGGGTTACGCGGGCGCAGTTCTCGCTGGACACCGCGCTGGTGGAGCGGGCGTGGTTTTCCGCGCTGCGCAACGCCGTGGGCGCGCGCCACGATCACGAACGCGTGCTGGAATTGGATCCCAAATACGTGGACGCGAAGCTGGTGGTGGGCACGCACAACTACGTGATGGGCAGCCTGCCCTGGAGCGTGAAGGCGGCTGTGGCTTTGGTAGGGTTGAGCGGGACCAAAGAAAAGGGCTTTCAATACCTGCGCGAAGTAGCTGACAGCAACGGCGAGAACAGCGTCGACGCTAAAGTGGTGTTGAGCCTGTTTCTGCGCCGCGAGCACCGCTATGACGAGGCGCGCGTCCTCATGCACGATCTGGCGGAGCGTTATTCCAGGAACTACTTATTTCCGCTGGAGGAAGCGAATCTGCTGCGCGCCGGCGGTCGCATACAGGAGGCCGGGGCGGTTTATCGCAAAGTTTGGCAAAACGGACGGGAAGGGAAGTATGGCAACCTGCACTATGAAATGGCGGCGTGGGGTTTGGGAGAGTTGATGCGCAGCCAGAAAGATTACGCCGCGGCGGCAACTGCGTATGACCTGGTAAGTGAAGCTCCGGAGCCTGATCCGGAGTTGCTGCAGAAGGCGAACCTGGCCGCCGGCGAAATGTATGACCTGCTGCAGAAGCGGGATTTGGCGATGAAGAAGTATCAGTCTGTGCTGGCGGAGAACGGTAGCAGCCCTTTTGCTGAGAGGGCGCGCGAGCATATCAGGGAAGCGTACCGGGAGTGAGCCGACGACTGGCTCAGGGCGAGAGACGCGGTGGAACTTTCGGGCTACAATCACGTATTCTCTTTTAGGCGCGTCTTGGGGGCATAACTATGTACTGCAACTACTGCGGCAAAGTGATTCAGGACGATGCGGCGGTTTGTGCCTATTGCGGCATTCGCGTGGGCGCATCAGTGGCCCGCAAGCGGCTGGTGCGGCCACGGCAAGGGCGCAAGATTGCGGGCGTCTGTCTGGGGTTCGCCGAATATTTTGACATTGACGTGACCGTGGTCCGGCTGGTGTGGCTGATCACATCTTTCATGACGGGAATTGGCCTGATCTCTTATCCGATCGCCTGGATCGTGATGCCGGAGGAGCCACTGCTGCTGACGGCGCCTTTAGGTGCGCAGCGCGTGACGAACCCGTAGTCTCGCGAGCTTAGTTTCGCTACGCCATGCAGCAGATCGGCTCTCAGCAAATAAAAAGCGGTGATGCGGAGATCGTCTACCGCGTCTTAGGCGAAGGTTCTCCTGTAGTTCTGCTTCATCCTTTTCCCGCGAATCATGAATTCTGGCTGCCTGTGGCTGAGGCTCTGGCCACGCGCTATCGCGTGGTCTTGCCTGATCTGCGCGGGCATGGAGACTCCGTCGTGGGCAACGGCCCGGCGACAATGGAGAAGCACGCCAGCGATATTGCGCGCATGATGGACGACGCGGAGATCGGCCGCGCTCCGTTGGTTGGGGTTTCCATCGGCGGATATGTTCTGTTCGAATTCTGGCGACGATACCGCGGGCGCGTGGCTGCCTTTGGACTCTGCAATACTAAAGCCCCTGCTGATTCTGCAGAAGCCCGCGCTGCGCGCCTGCAGGCTGCGAACGACGTCCTCGAACGCGGTACCGAGCTGTTTTTCGAGAGCATGGTTCCACGCCTGTTGGGTAAGACCACGCGTGAGGCGCGGCCGGATCTGGTCGAGGGCGCGCTGCGCATGATGCGGAAGATGTCGCCGGAGGATGTGGCGCAAGTGCAGCGCGGAATGGCGGAGCGTCCGGACTCGGTAGACACATTGAAAACCATCAATGTGCCGACGCTGCTTGTGACCGGAGACGAAGACATCCTGACTGGGATGAATGAAGCCGAGCTGATGCGCCAGCACATTGCTGGGAGCCAGTTGCGCGTGATTGCGAAAGCTGGACATTATTCGCCATGGGAGCAGCCGGAGGAAGTGGGCAAACTGCTGCGGCGATTTCTGGATGAAATTGTGTGATGGCGCAGTTTGATAAGGAAGCGAGCTAAACGCGCCCTTCGGTCGCTTGCGCTCTCTCAGGGCAGGCTCCGTGGAGTCGCGCGGCTCGCCCAGATTCCCTCGGCAAGCTCGGGACAGGCTCTTCACTGCGCTAAGAACGCTTGTTCAGGATGACAATCGAAGACCGTGCTACAATTTTTTCGCCATGATTGATACGGTTTTGGTTGCAGAGAAGACTGTGGTTAGCGCCAAGGGAGATGGACCCACCGTGGACGTGAGCGGAGCGGCGGGCCGCGTGTTCCTGGTGACGCTTGAGATTACGAACATCATCGAGCAGGAGTCGATCGACGTAGCCATCCATGGCTCAGCCGACAGCGCGACGTGGGGCGCGAAGCCGGTGGCCTCGTTTCCGCAGAAGTTTTATCGCGGGGAGTCGCCGCTCCTGCTTGATCTAACGGCGCATCCGGATGTGAAGTTCGTGCGCGCACATTGGGAAGTGGCGCGCTGGGGGCGCGGCGTGGAGACGCCGATGTTTGAGTTTGGAGTGAGGCTGAAAGAAATTCCTGCGGACGTGCTGCGCGAAGCTACAGCGGAGGCCAAGGCAGTGCTAAGTGGTCAGTGATCAGTGGTCAGTGGCCAGTTCGAAAAACTGAATTTCTGGCCACTGACCACTGGCCACTGACCACTTTGTTCTTTCCGATATATTGATCCCAGCATGAAAAGCCTGTCCCAGGTAGTCGTGCGCCCTGTGCGCAACGTGCGGGGCAGCGTAAGTCTGCCCGGTGACAAATCCATTTCGCACCGGTATGCCATGCTAGCGGCGATCGCCGATGGTCCGTCGCGCCTGGGAAATTACTCGACCGGCGCGGACTGCGCCAGCACACTCGGCTGCTTGCGGTCGCTGGGAGTGAAGTGGGAGCGCAAAGACGGCGACAATGTCATTGAAGTGCAGGGAAGTGGACCGTCGCTGACTGCGCCGAGCGAGCCGCTGGATTGCGGAAATTCCGGTTCGACGATTCGCATGTTGAGTGGCATTGTGGCGGGGCAGAAATTCTCCAGCGAAATGACGGGCGATGAATCGCTTTCACGGCGGCCCATGCAGCGCGTGATTGCGCCGCTCACGGCCATGGGCGCGCAGATTGCATCGCGAAACGGTTTTCCGCCTTTGCGCATTACCGGTGCCAGGCTCAAGGGACTTCATTACCAGATGCCGGTAGCCAGCGCGCAGGTGAAGACTTGCCTGCTGTTTGCCGGACTGCTGGCCGAGGGCGAAACGCATATCGAAGAGCCGCTGCGGACGCGGGATCATGGGGAAGTGGCGCTGCGGGCGTTTGGCGCGCAGCTCGAACGCAAGGGAAACGAGGTGCGAATTTGCGGCGGGCAGCGTTTGCACGGGATCGAAGCGCGGGTTCCCGGCGATCTTTCGAGTGCCGCGTTCTTTCTGTGTGCCGCCGCCCTTTTTCCCGGTTCGCATTTGACCGTCACGAATTTGCTGATGAATCCCACGCGCGCGCGCCTGCTCGATATCCTGGGGCAGATGGGTCTGCGCATTTCTGTGACACAACTGGATGAGGTGCACGGCGAACTCGCTGGCACGCTGCAGGTCGAAGGCGGAGGAATGAAGGGCGCTACCATCGCCGGAGCCGATACGGCTGCGCTGATTGACGAGATTCCGGTGCTGGCTGCAATTGCTCCTTATACGGAGCAGGGAATCGAAATCCGCGATGCGAAGGAATTGCGCGTGAAAGAGTCGGACCGCATTGCATCTCTCGCCACCAATCTTCGTGCCATGGGTGCACGGCTGGAAGAACGTGAGGATGGCCTGAAGATTCCCGGCGGGCAGCGGTTGCGGGGCGCGGAAGTTGAATCGTTCGGCGATCATCGCATCGCCATGGCCTTTAGCATCGCGGCTCTTCGAGCCCAGGGAGAGACGCTGATTCGCAGCAGCGAATGCGCGGCGATCTCTTACCCCGAGTTTTTTCCCACGCTGGAGGGACTGGTCGAGCGATAGCGATGTGCTTGCTGGCGCGGTTTCAGAACCTTTGAACGCGGAGATCGCAGAGAACGACCGCGGAGTTACGCGGAGATAGCTCTGCAAGTTATTGAGCGCATTGCTGATCTTAAGTTACTTCCGCGCGATGACCGATGTGATCTAACCGTCCCCCGCTAAATTAGAAACAATTCATATTTGAGCCGGGAGATTTACTGGCCGATTCCGGCTGATTCAGCAGAACTTGCGAATAAGGTTCCTGCTTGCTGGGGGTTCCATGCGCTACGGATCACTGGTGCTGGCATCGATTTTGTTGGCTACGATGGCCTATGCGAAAGAGCCGAAGGCTTATCAGAGCGGCAAGTTGCTGCAGATGGATTCGGTTCAGTGCGGCGTGGACGAAAAGGACGCTAAGAGTTTCGCCGGCGAGATGATTGGGACGGACGCTGGTCAAAGAAAGACAGAAGAAGTCCTTTGCCAAGAATACATGCTGCAGACCGACAAGGTGATCTATCGAATCCGCCCGAGGGATGAGAAGCATCCGGTACTTCTGCCGGTAGGTGAGCAGGCCCAATTCCGGCTGGAGAAAGATAAGCTGCTGCTGCGCGTGGAAATCCTGGATAGCAAAGAGCGTGAGTACCTCGTGGTTTCGATGACGCCGCGTGGCGAGAGCACCGCCGACGCGACCCCGGTTCGGGTGAACCACCTACAGTAAAATACCGTCCTTGCAAGCGCAGGGAGTAGTTTTCTGGCGGCCTTCCTGGCCGCCAGTTTTCTTTTCTGCGAAGTCTGCTGCTGCCAAGCCAAATGCCGGTGTGATAAAGTTAATGCCGCCTACGGATTGGCCGGGCTGTGGGGTCCGGGCCAATTCACTCGCCACCTCGAAGTCCCAAAGGAGCTTGCCATGTCCACCCTCCGCGACCTTGTGAAAGACCGCAAAGTTTACTCGATCGATGCTGGACGCACCGTGCTCGAGGCGGCGCGCTTCATGATGGAACACAACATCGGCGCCCTGCCCGTGCTGCGCAACGGAGAATTGGCCGGCATCTTTTCCGAGCGCGACATCATGAACCGCGTTGTGGCCGTGGGCCGGACGCCGGGGCATACCACGGTGTCTGAAGTCATGACCCCCAACCCCCGGGCTGTTGGTGTGGACGAGAGCATTGAGGAATGTCTCTTCATCATGCACGAGTTCGGCTTCCGCCATCTGCCCATTGTGGATGGAAAAGAGTTGAAGGGGTTGGTTTCGCTGCGCGATGTGGTGATGCGTCAGGCCGCGGAACTCGAGCGCCAGGCGCGGCGCGCGGCATCGTAGAACTGGGCTTCGGGCTTCGGCTGTCGGGCTTCGGCACAAGCTACTTTCCGAGGACTCTCGCCGCTCTCCCTTCATCTCTCAATTTTGGTCAGAGCCCTGCTCGAACAGTGGTGATTTAAGCCGAAGCCCCGAAAGCCGAAGCCCGAAGCCCGCTTCACTGCCGTTTCGGCAACAGCAGTTCGCCTTTCTTGGGCGGGAGCTTGAAGGGAAATTCGAAGATCTTGCCTGCGAGCGGGAGGCGCAAGATGAATTCCTCTTGTGGCTTCCACTTTCCCAGCCATTTCGATTTCGTGTCGAAGAAGACCCAGCCGCTGACTTCCGGAGTCGCGCGATCCAGATGCGCCGGGTGCAGGCTGTTATGGCTGAGGAACTCGATCATCTCGTTGGCCGATTTTTGGTAGTCCTGCAGACGCGCTTCCAGCGCCTGTTTTTTTTCCGGATGCTTCGCGACTTCGCGTCTGGTTTCATCGTCCTCGGCATCGGCGTCGCTTTGAATCTTCTGCGCGTAACTGTCGGGATCGAGCGCAGGCTGCACGACTTTGAAGTGCTTCATGAACTGCAGCGTGATTCCGTCCGGACCCGCGTCCAGGCTGTCGGCTCCCCGGTAGCGAATGGTCAGGAATACGGCGAAGATGGGCCAGTTGCGATGGGGGATCGCCTGCGCTTCACGCGCGTCCACCGCTAACGCGATGCCGAGATCTTCCGACCACAGGCCCCAGTGATATTTACCATCGTCGCCCGGCGAAAAGGTGCATCCCGGCTGCTCTTCATCCCAGCGCACGACGGGGGGGTGGGACGTGCGCTTATCTTTGCTGATTTGATCTTTGCCGGGAACTGCCTTTACAGGCGAGACAAGGATTGGCGAAAAGCAGATGACGCCGGCGCACGCCAGGCTCAGTCCGGGACGATGCCAAGCAGTCTTCCGCAGCCACATTATTCGAAGCCTGTTTCAGTTCACCACCAGCGTGACCGTGGCCGGGCTGCTGACGGCGTTACTGGGCGCGGCGCCGTTTTGGTCCGCGCCGGTGAGCGTGAACGTATAAGTATTCTTGGGAGTGATCCCGCCAGTGGGAGAGTTGTTAACGATCTGCTTGAGATTCCCCTGCGCACCGCAAGCCGGCATTAGCAGTAAACCCGCGGCGACGGCCAAGAGCAAGAGCGTCCCCGTCACGGTTCTGCCGCGCGCGCCGGTTGTGCCCATGCCCACGAGCGCCAGGCCGGGAACCAAGAGCCATAAGGCATAGAAAATTCGCCCGCTGCGGAGCCTGGTTACAGGCGAAGGTCCGAGGGTAGTGATGGTGAGAGTGGCTGTGGCTGGGACGCCTGCCGTTACATTCACGGTGCCCGCCGGCAGCGAACTCGAAGGAGAGGTCGCGGTGAATGTGCAGTATGGCGCATAGGTCACAGCGGGAGTAACCGTCACGCAGGAGAGCGTTACCGTCCCCGAATAATTGGCAATCGGACTTACCGTTACGAGCGTGGTCGAGATGTTGCCGGCAGTCACCGGGCTGGGAGTCGCGGTGGTGGGCGCCACCGACAGCGAATAATCCTCGGTTACATTCACCACGTTCAGGGTGAGGGTGACGGTTTGCGGCGAGGACGAGCCGCTGGTGCCGGTTACTGAAACCGTGTACAAACCGGGCTCGGTGTCGCTGGTGGTGGTAATCGTCAGGAAGGCCTGGGCGGGTGGAGTGGCAGAGCCGGGGCTCACCGCACATTGCGGAGCCGTTCCGGTTGTCGGCACCGGCGTTACCGTGCAGGGAACCGCAGTAAAGGAGACGGAACTGTCGAAGCTTCCTATGGCCGCGAGGTTGAGGGTCGCCACCGAAGAGCTGCCGGGATCGATTGCCGATGGCGAGAGCGGGCTCGATATCGTGAGGCTAAACTGCTGCTGCCCGTAAGCCGTGGACACCGAGGTTGCAGAGAACAGGGCGAGCAACGAAGCGAAGACAAGGGCGCGCACGATGTGCCTGGGATTCACCATGAGGGGATGGGAACTCACTACCTTCGATTCCTCCAACGGCGCAAAAGCTGCCCCGGCCGGCCCGAAAGATTGCCGCCTGCTAATCAGCCGCAAAAGTAATGTAATACGAAAGGGCTCTCGCAGAATGCGCCAGAGAGAATCTTAGACTAGAGTCGCGCATCGTGCCACTGCCGCAGCGTTAGCCAGGAAAAAATTGAGGCCGCCTCGGTGGAGGCGGCCTCGTTCTTTGAGTGTGAGGTTAGTTGACGGTAAGGACTACCTGGGCTGTCTGCGTTGTTGCGCTGGCATCGGTGCCGGTTCCAGTGATGGTAACGGTGTAGCTGCCAGCGGGTGTGCCGGCAGTGCAGCCTTGGCAAACGGTGGTGCTGCTGCTGCCTCCGCAAGCCGGCATCAGGAGCAAGGTAGCCATGACCATGCCGATCATCAGGAAGCCAAGCAGCTTTTTGCGGCGCGAGCGCGTGGAACTGAAGCCCATCCCTACGAGGGACATGCCTGCGATCGGCAACAGCATCGCGTAGAAGAACTTCCTGGGAGCGAGCATCGAGGTGGTGGCCGCGGTGGTGGTGATGGTGAGGGTGGTGGTAGCACCTGGAGTGGCGACTGGCGTAACCGGGTTCGTGCTCCAACTCGATGTCGCGCTGCACGCCGGGGCGGGACTGCCGCCGCCGCTCACGCTGCAAGTCAGGTTGACTGCCGAACTGTAGCCGTCGACTTCCGTCAAGGTGACCATCGATGTGGCAGAGCTTCCAGGGGACACCGCGGCCGGTGTGGTGGCGCTGAGGTCGAAGGTTACCTGCGTATATTTGACCACGAAGGCATCGGTGTTGCCTCCGCCTCCATTGGCCGACTGATAGGGCGAGTGAGTTGGGAAGTCCGTAGAGGCGGTAATTCCCGTCACATAGATGCTGGCGCCGGGGCCGTCGACGGCAATCGCGCCGAAGCCGGTGGCGTTCTCAGCCGCAGAGCCGCCCAGGTACGTGGAAAAGGCAAGATGGGAACCCGCCCAGTCGATCTCGCTTACGAATGCGTCGCTGGCGCCGCCGTAGGAAGACTGCGTCGGGCCTGCGACTGGAAAGGTCGAAGATGTGGTTTGGCCCGTCACGTAAGCATTGTTGTTTCCGTCTAGCGCGATGCTGTCGCCTGAGTCGAACCCGCTGCCACCCAGGAACGTGGAATATACAAGGGCGCTACCGGCCGGATTCAATTTGGTTACGAATGCGTCAGTAGCGCCGCCGTAGCTGGTCTGGTATGCGGCGGAGGTCGTGGGAAAGTTCGACGATTCTGTCGCGCCTGTCACATAAGCGTTGCCCGCGGAGTCTACCGCAACGCCGTCCCCGTAGTCTTTACTGTTTCCGCCGAGGAACGTGGAATACACGTAGCCATTTCCGTTCGGGTTGATGACCGTGACGAATGCGTTGGAATTACCGTTACTGCAACTGCCGCATGTGGTCTGGAACGCCCCTGCCGTAGTGTGGAAGCTGGCATTGTAAGTTTGACCGGCGACGTAGGCATCATCGGAGGAATCAAGTGCCACTCCGCTGGCTAAGTCGCCGACGCCGGGGCTGCTGCCGCCCAAGTAAGTGGAATACGCCAACGCGGTGAGGGTGGAGTTCAACTTCGTTAGGAATCCGCTGCCGGTGCTTCCAGTCAGAAATGACTGAACCGGATTCATAGTTGGGAAATCGACGGAGGTCGTGCTTCCCACAGCGTAAGTGTTTCCACCACTGTCCAAGGCGATGCCGAGCGCTTTGTCGCTGCCCGTCCCGCCCAGATAGGTGCTGTACATGAGCGCGCCGCTGGAGCTGAGCTCGAGTACAAACGCGTTGCCTGCGCCCTTTAGCGTGGTCTGATAAGCCCCTGGGTTGGGACTAACAGGAAAATTGGTTGAGGTTGTACCGCCGGCGACGTATGCAGCGCCCGAAGTCTGGTCCACGACGATCGCGTTCCCGCTGTCGCCCGGATTGCCGTTACCCCCAACGTAGGTGGAATACATCAGGCTTGATCCACCCGCGGCGATCTTTGTGACGAAGACCTGGGCCGTGCCAGTGAATCCGACAGAAGTGCCAGGAAAATTCTGGGACGCCGTTTGTCCCGTCACATACGCGCTGCCAGTGTTGTCGAAGGCAATGGCACAGCCTTCATCATTCCCGCTGCCGCCCAGGTAGCTTGAGTATTCGTAGCTGACCGAGGGATCGATCACCAGTTCTCGCCTGCGATCATAGTTGCCTAGCTCGAAGCTGACCTGGTTGTTGGCTTTCAGGGCAAATCGGGCGTCGACGGGTTGCCTTGCGCCGTTCTGTTCCTGGTAGGCTACCGGCTTGTGCAGTAGAACGTCGCCTGCGGCGGAGGAGATTACGAGGTTGCCGGAGTCATCCGTTTTGATGCCTTGCGCGCCGGAGAAATGAAAGCCGATGGGCGCGGGATTGGCTCCCGGAGCCACCACGAAGTCGAACTCGGTTTGGCGCTGCGCGCCGTGGAAGGCCAAGTTTATGCCAGGATAGACGTCCTGGTAAGAGACGCGGGCATAGTGCGGCACGTCGGTTTGCCATTTGCTGGGGTCATTGCCGATGAAGTAGTTGCTCTTGCCCGGCAACTGGCTGCTGGCCGAAACCTTGGCCAGCGAATTGCCGCCCACGAGTTGCATGCGCACCACGGCGGTGACGTTGTTTTGCTGGCGCGCTGCAAGACCTTTAGGGCGCAGTTCCGTTCCGCGGCGAACGGCGGAAGTTTTGTTCTCAGCCGATGCCGACCGCAGCGAGAACACGGCATCGTTGGCCGTTAGGAACAAAGTGTAGCCATCCCCCCGTGCCATGTACTTGACTTGGGCGTCGGTCTGGCCTTGGTTCTGCTCAAAGGCCAGGGGAAGAGAGGCGTAGCTGGCCTGAACGCGACCGCGCGCCGCGGGCGTAGCGGTTTGGGGCGCGACAGAGGCGGCTGTGTGGCGACTGGCCGGAGCAAATCCCAGCAAGGTTAGGGCGACGATGGCTAAAACGGGGACGGTGCAGAATGCACAGGCCCATCCTCTTGAGGCAGATGGTTTCGACAAGACGATCCTCCTAATGATGACACGATGAAACCCTAGTTGGGGAAAAAGCACTCGGCGGCAGCCCATTTATCTCTGGTCCTGAGTGAGAAAAATTAGGCGTCCTTAACCAAGAGCGCATCACTTTGCAATGTTTTGCAGCTTAGTCGCGAGTATGGTCTGGAACCCCTGGGTTGTCAACGGAATCGAGGATAGCAATTTAGATACTGGTTACCGCAAGTTACCAAAGTTCCGCGGGCAGGACCGGGCCGAAAATTGTGCCGGATGGGGAATGGAACACTAAATCTTACTGGTCGTCTTGTAGAAGTTCGGGCGAGGGAACGGTGCCGCTCTCGACCTGCTTCTCACGGGCGGCGCGGCGTTCGTTGTCGATGCGGGCCGCGGCGTCCACTTCTTTCTGGGCCTCCGCTCTCCGTCCAAGATTTTTCAGCACCTGTCCTCGCACGTAGTGAATATCGGTGCGGTTGGGATCGAGTTTGCCCGCGGCATCAATCGCGTTCAGCGCCTGCGGATATTTTTGTTCGCGCCGGTAAGTCTTGGCCAGCCCGATGTAGGAATTCACCAGCCGCGGATCGAGCCGCAGCGCTTCGCGGTAGCTTTTCTCCGCGTCGCCGTCTTGTTGCAGGAGCGAGTAGACATCGCCGAGTTCGTCGTAGTTGAGAGCCAGATCGGGCTCGATGGCCGCATCCTTCAGAAACTCATCACGCGCGTGCTCGTAGTCCTGCTTCTTTAGATAAGTCAGGCCCAGGTTGAAATGAACGAAAGTTAGCGTGGGATTGGCCTGTGCCGCCGCCTGGAAGTCGGCCAGAGCCAGGTCGTACTGCTCGAGATTGAGGTGGGCCTTGCCCATGAACAGATGAAACTCGGGCGAACCCCCGCCGGCCGTGATGAGTTGCAGCGTGGCCTTCTCATCCAGTGCTTTCATGCCAGCCCGGTGAGCGGCGATCGAAAGCACGTAGAGATAACTGGGCTGAGCGGATTCCCGCGCCCAGAGCGGCTCCAGAGTGCTTGCCGCATTCGACCACCGCTCCGCGAAAAAGTAGCAGAGCCCCAGGAGATAGCGGGGCTGGAGCGCGTCCGGTTGATCACGCACCACGGATTCGAACGGTGGAATAGCTTTAAGAAACTCGCTCTGCCGGAAATAGGCGAGGCCGATGTTCAGCCGGATTCCCGGCTCCTGGGGCATCAAATGCTCCGCTTTGCGCAGCATCTCCAGGGCTTTCGTCCATTGCTTGCGTTTCATGTAGACCACGCCGAGATTCGCGTAAGCTCCACCGGCCTGCGGATTTGCCGCGAGCACTTGGCGGAAGTCGCGCTCGGCTTGGTCCAGACGGCCCTGGTTTAGTGCATTCTGCCCCGCCTGAAAGAGTTGCGCTGGATCAGGGGCTGCCCCAGACGAGGCTATTGGCGGGCCATTTGGCGGCTTGGTAGTGGCGCTGGGAGAAGAATTCTGCGGCGAAATTGCCGCCGCCACGCCCGCCAGCAGCAGGCAACTCACAACTCCTAGCCGGATCCTCGCGCTTGACACTCGTCTCACTCTCTGCTGTAGTGTCCGCCAACCTCTGCATTGAATTCAAGGGCGAGGGATCAACGATTCGAAATTTATCGCGCCACCGCGCGGTTCGCAAATTATAGGCGGGGCTTTCATGGTCACGATTCGCGATGTAGCGAAGGAAAGCGGGTTTTCGTCGACGACGGTGTCGATCGTTCTGAACGACGCACCGTTGGCGCGCTATATACCACCCGTGACCAAGAAGCGCATCGAGAAGGCCGCGGAAAAGCTGGGCTACCGTCCCAATCAGTTTGCCCGTTCACTGCGCAGCAAACGCAGCCACACCGTTGGCGTGATGGTCTTCGACATGACCGATCCTTACTGCACTCTAGTGCTGCGCGGCATCGAAAACACTCTCTACCAGGCGTCTTACTTGCCGATTCTCACCGACGTGCACAACGAGCGCAGCCGCTTCGAACGCTATCTCGAGATGCTGCTCGACCGCCGCATCGAGGGCCTGGTTGTCCTGGCAAACTGGCTTTTTCTCGACCTCAATTTGCTTGCCGATTTGGAAAAGAGCAGTATCCCCACTGCGCTCATCGCCCACGAACTAAAAGGGGACTCGATGAGTTCGGTGATCGTCGACAACGAAGTCGGCGGCTATCTTGCGCTCGAACATCTGCATTCTCTGGGTCACCGCAAGATTGCATTTATCCGCGGCCCGAAGACTTTGGCCGACAGCTCTCCGCGTTGGCGCGGCATCCGCAAATGCGCCAAGGCTTGCGGCCTCGAACTCGATTCACGCCTGGTAGTGGACCTGCCAGAATCGCGCGATCCGCTTTCCAGCTTTGAAATGGGGCAGAGACTCACCGAGAACCTGATCAAGCAGAAGCGCCGGTTTACGGCATTGCTGGCTTTCGACGACGTGACCGCCTTCGGCGCCATCCGCGGCTTGGCCAACGCCGGAGTGCGGGTGCCGGAGCACTGCTCGGTGATCGGTTTCGACGACGTGGCTGCGTCGGCGCTCTGCACTCCGCCGCTCACCACCGTGCGCCAGCCCATGGAGGCGATGGGCGCGGACGCTGTGGGCATTGTTCTCGAAGGCATCAACTGCGTGCTTGAAAAACGCGAGGTCACGGCACACCATCGCAAGGTGGCGCCGGAGTTGGTGGTGCGGGAGTCCACGCGCAGCCTCAGGTAGGGCACCGTGATCATGCGGCGGGCAACAGTTTTTTGCGCAGGTCGGATCGTCCCAGCCGGGCGCGCGCGTTTTTTTCTTGACATAAGATGTCCAATAAAAGCACTATTCATACGTTTTAATAAACTGGCAGTGGGTGCCAGACTGATAGCTGCAACCGGGGATACTTTGAATTAAATCGCTGACTGCCGTGGCTACACCCGGCACGGCCGGCGCTCTGCGGGATGCGCGAAGTGTTTTGCGCGTCAGGAGAAGAACGAACCATGAAATCTCATCGCATGCTGTGGCGGATCGTAGGGTTGGCGCTGACTTTTTGCGCGGCGGCCTGGGCGCAGGATACCGCTTCGATCACCGGGACCGTCACTGACTCCAGTGGCGCGGCCGTCACAAAAGCCCAGGTGACGATCAGCAATACGGAGCATGGCGTCAACCGCACCGCGCCCACGAATGACAGCGGCGATTATTTGTTCGCCGCGCTGCCGATTGGTTCTTACGATTTGACGGTTACGGCCGCGGGATTCAAGAAGTACCAAGCCAAGAGCATCGTTCTGCAGGTGGCGGAAAAGGCGCGGGTAAATGTGACGCTGGAAGTGGGCACGATCAGCACCGAGGTCGTCGTCGAAGGATCGGAAGTGGCGCAAGTCGAAACTCAATCCTCGGACTTGGGTAGTGTGGTCACGGGCAGGGAGATCACTCAGCTTGAACTGAATGGACGCGATTTTACCTCGCTGGTAGGGTTGTCGCCAGGCGTTACAAACCAATCTGGATCGGACGAAGGCGGAGAGGGCGCGACTACGGTGGCCTTCAGCGTCAACGGTGGCCGCACCGAGTACAACAACTTTGAACTGGATGGCGGCGACATGCTGGACAACGGGAGCAACACCACACTCAACGTCTATCCCAGCATCGATGCCATTGCGGAGTTCAAGGTGCTGACCTCCGACTACGGTGCGCAATATGGCAAGAACGGCTCGGGCACAGTCGAAGTCGAGGTTAAGTCCGGAACGAGTCACTTCCACGGCGACCTGTACGAATTTGTGCGCAACGACGATTTTAACGCGACTCAATTTGGCTTGAGTTCGCCGCCCGAGTACAAAAAGAACGATTTCGGCGGAACAATCGGGGGCCCGCTTTATATTCCGGGCCACTACAACGCGAGCAAGCAGAAGACTTTCTTTTTCTACTCGGAAGAATGGCGGCGCGATTTGATTCCGGCGAATTTCTTTTCGACAACCCCCGTCCCGACCGTGGCAGACCGCACGGGAAACTTTTCAGATCAGTGTTCGGTTCCGGGCAATCTGGAGTGCCCGCTTGTTCCTCAGTTTATCAACGGCGTTGCCCAGCCCACGGGAACAAGCCAGGGCGACGTGGGACAGCAATTCGTTGGTGATCAGGTGTCCATTTCGAACCCCGCCATTGCTTCCGGCCTCACCGCGATGATCCCTAACCCCAATTCGGCATCCGGAAATCTTGGCAGCACCCTCGACCAATGGTTCGCGGCTCCCACGCTTCCCACGAACTGGCGCCAGGAGCTGTTCCGGATCGATCACAACATCAACGACAAGGTTCGTGCCAGCTTCCACTACATTCACGACTCCTGGGATGAGCAATATCCCGTTCCGTTGTGGACCGACGGTGTCAGCTTCCCCACCATTCAGACCGGTTTCAAGAATCCCGGCGTGAGCATGGTGGCGCGGCTCACGGCTACGGTTTCCCCTACGTTGCTCAATGAGTTCGTCGCCAGCTACACCACCGATCACATTTCTACGACCCTAAGCGGCCCCTGGCAGCGAGGCACCGCCTTTGGCAATCTCGGCCTCTATGACAATGGCTTTGGCTTTAACGCCCCTGAAGTGCCGGGCATAAGCCTTACCGACAACTTGTATAGCTTCGCCGAAGACCCCGGCTACGTGCCGGAGGGCCCCATCAATTCGAATCCCACGCTCGCTTTCCGCGACAACGTTACCAAGATCGTCGGCACGCATAACCTGCAGTTCGGTTTTTCGTTTGTGGATGCCCACAAGAACGAACTCCCGCAGCCGCCAACAGGAGCGAACGGCATTTTAGGTTTCGCCAATGACAGTAACGGCAGCCTAAATTCAACGGGCAACGCTTACGCCGATTTGCTTCTGGGCAATATCACCAGCTTCACCCAGCAACAACTGCAGCTCAAGATGCACAACTTTTACAAAATCTACGAGCCGTATTTTCAGGATGACTGGCATGCTACCCGGCGCCTGACGCTGAATATGGGAATACGGTTCAGCTTCTACGGCACCTATCGCGAGCTGAACAACCTGGCTTTCAATTTCGACCCAGCCCGTTACGTTACCGGAAGTAGCGGTGTAGATACCAGTGGTAATGTGACCGGAGCGGCTCCTGGCAATCCGCTTTTTAACCCGACCCCAAGCAACCCTTACAACGGCTGGGTGCAGTGCGGGGTTACGGTTGGAGCGCCCAAAGGCTGCATGAACAACCACTGGTTGAACGCGGCGCCGCGTCTTGGATTTGCGTTTGATCCGTTTGGCGATGGGAAGTGGGCGTTTCGCGGCGGCTACGGCATTTTCTACGAACACATGAACGGCAACGAGTCCAATACCGACTTGCTGGAGCCCTTCGACGACAAGACCCAGACTACGACGGTCACTAACAATTCGGCGGGCAATCTGTCCGGCTATGCCAGCCTGAATCCCAGCCTGCTGGGTGCCGGCGCGCCGCCGATCATCGTCGGGTCAATTCCAACCAAAGCCACTTGGCCCTACATGCAAGAGTGGCACTTCGATGTTCAGCACGAGATTGCGAAGGGCGCCGTGGCCACGCTTTCATATGTGGGAAGTGCAGGCGTTCACCTGACCCGTGCTTATGAGCTGAACCAGATTCTGCCAGCTTCACTGCAACCTGGTGGGAATCCTTACCAGTCCGGCCAGGTTATTACGGCCAATGACTGCAACAACATCAGTGACGGCACCGACACTGTCGATGCATACGGCGTTCCGACCAACGCCGTAACTTCATACGGAACACCTGTCCCCTACACACCGGGCGTGGCTGGCGGCCCACCCTCGAGCGCGGCAGTGAATTTGTCGGTGGCATGCGGCAATAATCCGAATCTATTCCGCCCCTACGCCGGATATGGCAGTATTGGGCGCAAGGACCAGACTGGTTCCTCCAACTACAACGCGCTGGAAGCCACCGTGCGCCGTAGCATTGGCGGGCTCGAGCTGAATTTTGCGTACACGTATAGTCATTCGATTGATAATACTTCCTCGGCCAACAACGTCGGGTTGATAAACGCCTACGCGCTGAACGCTTTTCGCGCCAGCTCGACCTTCGATCAACGGCACACCCTCACCTTTGCCTACGTTTACGATTTGCCGTTTTTCAAGAACGCTGGCCTGGCGCATAGGCTCCTGGGAGGCTGGCAGTGGTCGGGTATCACGCTTTTGCAGAGCGGCACTCCCTTCAGCGTATACAACCGGGGCAACGGCGTGATCGCGCCGGCTGACAACGCAGGCGTGGGCAACCTCAATTCTCAAATCGACAACCTGGGCAGTCTGACGGCTGGGTCCTATCCTGACCTTGTCGGCAATCCCAAAGCAGGAGTTCAGAGCGCTCCCGATCCTGGTTATGGGCCTCTGCTCTACAATCCTGCGGCGTTTGTGGCTCCTCAAGGCCTGACTTTTGGCGACGCCGGGAGAAACATTTTGAATAATCCCTGGCGGACGAATTTCGATATGGCGTTGATCAAGCACTTTGCCATCACGGAGAGCAAATACTTTGAATTCCGGGCTGAAGCGTTCAACGTGTTCAATCACACCGAATTCAGCTGGCTGGGCGGTGATGGGGGATCGGCTGGTGATAACTCCGGACAAGGAAACGGCGACAGCACGATTGGCTGCTATGGAGGCGCCAACAACTCGGCGGGCGATCCTTCCTGCTTGCCGAGCCAGACGGGCTTCCTCCGTCCAGGGGCCGCGCACGAGGCACGCATTCTTCAGTTAGCGGGGAAGTTTATCTTCTAGACCTGCACCTGGTGCCGCGCTGCCACGGTTTCGAGCGCGTGTTCCAGGTCGGCGATCAGATCGTCGGCGTTCTCGATTCCCACCGAGAGCCGGACCATCTGCTCGGTCACTCCCATCTTGGCGCGAGCTTCGGCGGGAATCATGGCGTGAGACGTTAATACAGGAATCGACACCAGCGACTCCACTCCGCCCAGACTGGTCGCCAGCGTGAACAGTCGCATCGCCTCGCTGACGCGCCGCGCGTCTTCGCCCGTGCCTTCGACCTCAAACGTGACCATGCCGCCGCCTCCGCTCATCTGTTCGCGCGCAATAGCGTATTGCGGATGGCTCTTCAGAAACGGATAGTACACTCGCCGCACCTTGGCGTTCTGCGCGAGGAACTCGGCGATGAGCAGTGCATTTTCGTTCTGCCGCGCCACGCGCACGGCCAGCGTCTTCAGCCCGCGGATCAGAAGCCAGGAAGCGTGCGGGTCCATGCAGTTGCCCAGAGTCGTGCGCGTATCGTTGATTGGTTCGATCAGGTCGCGGCTTCCGGCCACCACGCCGCAGGTTAAGTCCGCATGTCCACCTAAATACTTCGTGCCGGAATGCATGACCAGGTCAATGCCGTATTCCGCTGGCCGCTGGTTGATGGGCGTGCCGAAGGTGCTGTCGACCATGCTGATCAGTTTGTGTTGCTGGGCCAGCGCCGCAGCCTTTTTGAAGTCGACCACGTGTAGCGCTGGATTGGTCGGCGATTCCAGATACAGCAGCTTCGTGTTGGGACGGATTGCCCGCGCGTGCTGCCCGTAGTCGGCCGTATCGACAAACGTTGTCTCGATCCCCATCTTCGGCAGCCACTGCGACAGAAACTTCGACACCCCGCCATACAGGTCGTGCTGCGCAACGATGTGATCTCCCGTCTTCAGCAGAGCCATGATTGTAGAAGTGATCGCGCCCATGCCGGAGGCGAAGGTGCGCGCCGCCTCCACTCCCTCCAGTTCCGCTACGGTTTGCTCGGCGACCGTGTTCGTGGGGTTTCCCCACCGGGTGTAGTAGCGGTCGGTCGCGGTCACGCGCTGCTGCTCGTCGTTGTCGGTGACTTCAAAGGTGGAAGTCTGATAGATGGGGGTGGCGACCGGTCCGTTTTTCTTCTCCAGGTCGGCCGCGCCATGCACGGCGGCGGTTTCAGGACGGCGGTTACGACGTTTCATGGAAACCTCGTTCCCAACAGACTAATTGTGCGCCAGAACTCCTGCAAGCGAATCGCAGCGCAGCATTTATAATTCTCGCTCCATGGATCTCGGCCTGAAAGATCGTGTGGCGATTGTAGCCGCTTCGAGTCAGGGGATTGGCCGGGCCACTGCGGAAGCCTTCGCCGCCGAGGGTTGCCGCGTTGCCATGTGCGCCCGCAACCAGCAGACCTTGCAGGCTGCCGCCGGCAAGATCAGCCAGCAATACGGCGCCGAAGTGTTTGCCCAAGCCTTCGACGTAACCGACGCCTCGGCCGTCAGAGGCTTTGTCGCTGCTGTGGCCGCGAAATTCGGCAGCGTCGACATCTGTGTGACCAACGCTGGCGGCCCGCCCGCCAAGGGCTTTCTTGCCGCCACTCTCGAAGAGTGGCAACGCGCCGTCGAGATGAACTTTCTCAGCGCGGTTTACTTCGCGCGTGAGGTTATTCCGTACATGCAGCGGAAACGCTGGGGCCGCATCATCACGCTCACATCGATTACAACGAAGCAGCCGGTGACCGATCTCGTGCTCTCGAATGCGGTGCGTGCGGCGGTGGTCGGCTTGGTTAAGAGCCTGGCCAACGAGTTCGGAAAAGATGGAATCCTGGTCAACAACGTCGGTCCCGGTTTCACAGCCACCGACCGGCTGAAGGAGTTGGCGAAAGCCCGCGCCGCTTCCTCAGGAAAAAGCGAACAGGAGATTTTCGCTGGATGGGCCGCCGACGCTCCGCTGCAGCGCCTGGGTGATCCTCGCGAAGTTGCCGAGACCATTGTCTGGCTTGCGTCCGAGCGCGCTTCCTATATTACCGGCCAGACCGTGCTGGTCGACGGCGGCATGTATAAAGGCTTATAGATTGCCAGAGACGGGATGCGATTATGAAACTTCTTCCCTTATTGCTTTCACTCGCAGGTGCCGCAACCGGCTTCTCATCTATCGCCGTCGCCCAGGCCCGGCCGTTCCCCGGCCCGGACGTTCAGCAGATCTACCAGCGCCTGCTCCCGCAGATTGAAAAAATCCCAGCCTTCGACCACCATGCGCATCCTGGTTTTGCCGATGATCCCGACGTTGACGCGATGGCCGCGCCTCCTGGTTTTAGCGCCGCTTTGCGTACGCGAGGCAACAATCCTGAACTGATTGCCGCGGCCAAGGCTCTCTTCAGCTATCCGTACGACGATCTCTCGCCGGAACACGCCAAGTGGCTCATCGCGAAAAAAGCGGAACTGAAAAAGCAATATCCCGGCACGGCATACTTCAACATGATTCTCGACAAGATTAACACGGAGAGTTCGGTCGCCAACCGTGCGATGATGGCTGACTACCTCGACCCCAAGCGGTTTGTGTGGGTGTTCTTCGTCGACTCTTTTATGTGGCCTTTCAACAATGAGCGTGAGGCGGCGCGCAATCCTGACGAAGCAGTCTACATTCCCCTGCAGGAGAAGATGCTCCACCGCTGGATGCAGCAGGAAAACGTGAGCAAACTCCCTGCCAGGTTCGACGATTACCTGGACTTCATCGTCCGCGTGCTAATGGATAACCAGAAAAGAGGCGGCATCGCGATAAAGTTTGAAGTGGCTTACTTCCGCCCCACGACATTCTCCGATCCAACACGCGATCAGGCGGAAGATGTTTACCAGCGCTACGTCACGGGCGGTATTCCCAGCGAGAAGGATTACCGCGCGTTTCAAGACTATATTTTCCGCTATCTGATCCTGGAAGGCGGCCGGTTGCATCTTCCGGTGCATATTCATTCCGCAGCCTGCATCGGAGACTACTTTAATATTTCGCAGAGCAACATTATGAATTTTGAAGGCGTGCTCCGCGACCCGCGCTATCGCGGCACAACCTTCGTCATGCTCCACGGCGGCTACCCGCTGGAACGCGAAGCCATCTGGCTAACCTCGATGAAGAATGTTTATCTCGATTCCTCATTGGGAGAACTTGCCCAGTATCCCTCCGCTTTTAAAGACACGCTTAAGATGTGGCTGGAAACTTTCCCCGACAAGATCACTTTCGGTACCGACGCTTTCCCGTACAATGAGGTGTTAGGCGCGGAAGAAAGCTACTGGCTGGGAGCGAAATCGTCGCGTATGGCTTTGGCCGCGGCGCTGGCCGAGATGATTTCAGAAAATGAAATCACCGAAACTCGCGCTTTGGAACTAGCCCACGCTTACCTGCATGACAATGCCGTGAAGCTATACGGAGGTAAGGTTCACTGAACGAGGCGGCTTCACTGCACGGAGCGGGAGACTCTGATGGCGAAGAAACTGAAAACCAAGACTACGGCTGGCAGAAAAACAAAAAATGCGAAGTCCCACTCGCGCGCGCAACGCGCCGTCGCCAAGCACGCGGCCAGTGAGCACCAACTCCAGCATATCCCCTGGCACACGATTCCGCTCGAGAACCTCAACCCGCTCCTGCAACGGCAGTTCGTCGTTGGTCAGGAAATTATGGTGGCGCGGGTGCTGCTGAAAAAAGGTTGCATCGTTCCCGAGCACAGCCACCATAACGAACAACTCACCTACATCCTTGATGGCGCGCTGAAGTTCTGGATCGACGGCCGGGAGATCGTCGTCCACTCGGGCGAGGTGCTGTGCATTCCCGCGCACATGCCTCACCAGGCCGAAGCGCTTGAAGACACGGTGGACCTGGATGTTTTCAATCCGCCGCGCGCCGATTGGATCAACAAGACCGATCAATATTTGCGAGGCCAGAAATAGCCTGCGACTCCATGCCTTCTTCATCGGCCACTTCTGACCCAGAGCAACAACGTTCCGGACCCAGCCCGCCGCAGGCCACGTTTTGCTTTCGCTGCATCGGCTGTGCTTCGATCTCGCACTCGGCCGCACAGGATTTTCGCTGCCCGCAGTGCGGCAATTTGCTTGAGATCGCCGACTCGTCCTGGAATTCCCGCAACCCCACCGCTTTGAAGTCGCTCTGGCGAGAACGCCGCACGTTAAACGAAGCCCTCGACCTCAGCGGCGTGTGGCGATTCCGCGAACTTCTGCCGGCGCCCGCGTCCGCGCAGCACGTCATTACCTTACGCGAAGGCAACACTCCACTCTATGAGCTTCCCCAATCCTCCCGGTCGACTGGGATCGCGCGTCTCTACGCCAAGCATCAAGGCATGAACCCCACCGGCTCGTTCAAAGACACAGGCATGACCGTGGCCGCAACCTTCGCCCGCGAGGCTGGATACCGCTGGGTAGCCTGCGCTTCCACCGGCAACACGTCGGCGTCCATGGCTGCGTATGCGGCGCGCGGAGGCATGCGCAGCCTGGTGCTCGTGCCCGAAGGCAAAATCTCGTGGAGCAAACTGTCTCAGGCGCTCGATTATGGAGCGCTCACCTGTCAGCTACGCACCGATTTCGACGGCTGCCTCCGCCTGCTGCAAGAGCTTGTCAGGCGTGCTCCGGTCTACCAGTTGAACTCCCTCAACCCGTTTCGCCTCGAAGGGCAGAAGACTCTCGCGTTCGAATTACTGGAGCAACTAGAGTGGAAGCCGCCCGACCACATCATCGTCCCTGGTGGCAATCTCGGTAACAGTTCGGCCATAGGCAAAGCGTTGCTGGAGATGCTCGACATTGGCCTAATCGCGAGTCTGCCGAAGTTGTCTGTGATTCAAGCCGAGGGCGCGAACGCTCTGGTTCGCACTCTGCGCGAAGCTGAAGGCAAGCGGCTAGTCAGCGTGCAGGCTAAAACGCGTGCCACGGCCATCCGCATCGGCAATCCTGCTTCGTGGGAGAAAGCTGTAAAGGTTCTTCAAGCTACAGGCGGTACCTGTGAGCAGGTGAGCGAACTCGAGATCGCGCAAGCCAAGGCCGAAATCGGAGCCGAAGGCATTGGTTGTGAGCCCGCTTCCGCAGTCACTCTGGCGGGCTTGAAAAAACTGTTGCGGCAGGGCTTCGTGAAGCCGGAAGAAACTGTTGTCCTTGTTCTCACGGGAAACCTGCTCAAGGATCCCGACTTCACCATGGAATTTCATCGCGGTAATCTTTTTCAAGGCACTGCGGACGAGAGGGAAAGCGCGAAGCTGAATCCGTTCCGCCATCCCCCCGTCGTCCTCGATGCGACTCTGGATGCCGTGATCAAGGCTTTGGAGCAGACAGAAAAATCCGACGCAGCGCAATCGAATGTCTAAGAAGACGAAAAAAAAGTCGAGCCGCCGCCCAGCTGGGGTGCACCTCGCCCTTCCAGCCACATCGGCGAATCTGGGTCCGGCTTTCGATGCGGCTGCTCTCGCGATGGATCTTTACATCACCATCGACGCCCGCCCCGCGCCGAGCTTCTCGATCAAAGCTACTGGACGCGACCGGGAAATCTGCCAATGCCTGAAGAATCACCTCATCCTCGCCACCTATAGCGAGATTCTTCAAGCGCACGGGGCGAAGATGATTCCTCTATCTCTTCGCATTAAGAACGGCATCCCCATCGGCAAAGGCTGCGGTTCTTCTGCCGCGGCTCGGCTAGCCGGCATCGCCCTGGCCAATCACTTCGGGCGTTTGCGATGGAGCGATGCGCAAATCATCGGGGAAGCTTCCCGCCGCGAACACCATCCCGATAACGCCTCCGCTTGCTGGATGGGCGGTCTTACCGTTGCCCGCATGTCCAGCGACTCCGAGGCCCAGGTGGTCGGCATCCGTCCAAAAGGGAAGTGGCCGTTGCTCCTTGCCATTCCTGACCAAGCCCTCTCCACCGAAGAAGCCCGCCGCGTGCTCCCAGCACAATATTCTCGTGCCGATGCCGTGGCCAACATTCAGAATTCCATGCTGCTGCTGGCTGCCTTCACTCAAGGCTGTCACGACTTGCTCGCCGCCGCGCTCGAAGACCGCATTCATCAGCCTTACCGCGCCCCACTCTGCCCACTGCTGCCGTGTCTACAGGAATTGACCGAAAAAGCAGGCGTGCTCGGCGCGGCCCTCAGTGGCGCTGGTCCATCGGTTATCGTTTTCCTGGATCCTCGCTTCCCCGCTTATGAAATACGAAAGTCCATTGCAGCCCACTTGGTTCGCAAGGGACTCCGCGCCGAATTACTCCTGACCTCCATTACGCTACGCGGCGCACGACGCTGAGCGGGCGAATTTTTCCAGACACCGATGCGCCACAAAAGTGCTATTTACTTTGCCGTCTGTTCCGGCTACGTTTCCTATTCTTCCCCAAAAAACCGAAACTTCCTTCTCCGCCAGGTGTTTATGGTAGGAATACGGGTCGCCGCTTCGTGGAAGGTCAAGACAGGTTCGTTTGGGGATGGTAGGATGAAGGCGAAGATGCAACAGCAGGTCCAGCCAGCGGAGATCACTCCACCACTAAGCGCGCAGGTGCGGATCGCGAAGCGCAAGGTTGAGGAAGAGATCCAGAACTTTCTCGAGGCCGTCGATTCCTACCCCGCACACGTCGCGAAAGATCCCGGCATCAGCTTTCAGCAGCACCTTGGCAACATCGTCGCGGCTCGCAAAGACAAACGTGATCGCCACGACAACAGCCTTCGCCGCCACTGATCAAACGGAGCGCCCAATCTACCGGCTGGCTGGCGGTATGATTCCATTCATTCGCAGATACTCCACCATCTGTCCGTAGTGGTCGAAACCGTGGGACGAAACATTGGTCGCCAAACCCAACCGGGTCATCGTGCCTTCTCCGAAAGGACTCTTGATCGGCTCAACCAGATTCTTTTCGTTGATAGTCAGGACGGCCTTGTGTACGTAGGCAAACGACTCTTTCAGGTAGTTGAGAATCTCCGCCTTGGTCTTAAGCGACGCTGGGCCGGACTCCCCGCCCACATCGACCGGAACCTTTTCGCCTAAAATCGCAGCTCCAAAAATATAGTTCACAGCGGCCACATGCTTCACCTGCTCGCCGAAGTTCCGCACGCCTTTGAACTCGCCGTTCGTCGGTGCGAAGGCGAATTTGTCTTCTGGCATCGCTTCCGCTGCCGAAACAAATTCGTGTTCGATATTCATGACAGTGTGGTCCAGCACCTGGGCGACGGTCCGATGTTCATCCTTGCCCTTGGTATCCTGTGCAGCGATCGCCGCCAGCCCTAGCATGCAAAATGCAAGGCAGATCAGCCTTTTTCTCATGATGATTTCTCCATTTCTTAACGACAGCTTGAAAAATGAACCATCTGTTTCATGATGTACCACTTGGTACAACCCATGGCGTACCATTTGGTACAAGTCCGCTTTTCAAGGCCGAGACGCGACTAGCCGGATGGGCTTGCCGCGCCAAACGGCCACTCCTGGCCCCTCCACGCACGAATCATGTAAATCGCAAGGCCGGCCAACAATATCACAACCGCATACCGTATTTCCTTCTGCCAGTTCTCGCGACCGAAAAGGATGAATAGGAATCCGGCAATCGCCACCAGCGCCGGCAGCGGGTACAGCCACATGCGAAATGGGCGCGGCGCATCCGGCCGGGTCATCCGGAACACGATCAACCCAACCGCCTGTACCAGAAACTGCAAAATAAGGCGAATGACCACCAGGGCCGCGATCACATCCTTCAGCCGCAGAAAACAGAATGCTGCCGCGACCGCTCCCAGCGCCAGCAGCGAAACATACGGAAAGCGGTACACCGGATGCACTTTGGCAAACACGCGGAAATAGTTCCCGTCGAGAGCAGCCGCATAAGGCACGCGCGAATAGCCGAGCGTGAGCGAAAACACCGATGCAAACGCGGTTACGATGATCAGTCCCGTTACTAACCGAGCGGCCCCCGGTCCGTAAATTCTCTCCATGAACAGCGACACAACGTACAATCCGCTATTGTTATGCCCCGCCTGGAGCAGTTCCCGCCAGGGAATCACGGCCAGAATGCACAGATTCATCAATAGATATAGACAGGCCACCAGCAGAATGGAAAGCAGCAAGGCCCGGGGAATATTCCGCGTCGGATCTTTTATTTCATCGCCCAGGTAACAGACGTTGTAATAGCCCCAATAGTCGTAGGTGGATACGAGCAGGGCTCCGCCCAAGCCGGTGAAGAACGCGGGCGAAAGGGTAAACGCGCCGGGAGGAAAATCAAATGCGCGAGCGGAGTTGAAGTGAGTCAGTCCGGCGAAGATGACCCAACCGATCGTTCCCATCACGCCCAGCCACAATATTTTCGAAAGGCGCGCAATCACCGTGATGCGGCGGTAGAGCAGCAATACCGTGAGGCCGCAGATGACGATGGCCAGCGCAGTTCCCCGTGTCACGATCCAGTTCACCTGGAGTGATCCTGCTCCTGGGATGGTTAAGGCCGCGCTGTGTGCGGCGTAAACCGTCTCGAGGCTTGGCCAGTAATAGGCGGCGTAGCCTGCCAGGCCGATGCATCCGCTGGCAATCGACAGCGGAGCGCTGAAGGAAAGTTGCCAGATGAACAAAAACGAAATGAGCCGGCCCCATTTCCGTGGCCCATAAATTTCGTTCAGGTAGCGATACGATCCGCCTGATCCTGGAAACGCCGCGCCGAGTTCCGCCGATACCAAGCCGTCGCACACGGCCAACAGAGCGCCCGCGATCCATCCGAGCATGGCCTGCGGCCCGCCCATCGCGCTCAAGACCAGCGGCATGGTGATGAACGGCCCCACGCCGATCATGTCGATCATGTTGAGCGCGGTAGCGCTGCCCAGGCCCATGCCGCGGATCAGGCCAGGAGAACCAGAATCGCTTTGAGATGGGGCGTGCATTTCTGGGTGAGCCGGATGTCACCACCACAGTTATGGAAGCAGCAGGATCCTCCCGCTTACCTGTCGCCGCTCAAACGCCGCATGTGCTTTGGCGGCATCCGCCATCGGGTACGTGCGGTCGATTCGGATGGAAAGTTTGCCCCGTTTCACCCAATCAACGAATTGCTCCAGGTACCGCGGGTATTCCTTGAAGTAGGGCAATCCGTTGGTGCGAGTGAGAAAAAGCGATCCCTTTTCCTGCAGAGTCATGAGATCGAACGGCGGCACGTATCCACTGGATTGGCCGTAAACCACGAGGTATCCGCCCGGAGCGAGACTATCGAGACTTGCCTCAAATGTATCTTTACCGACGCCGTCGTAAACCACGGCGACGCCTCGTCCCGCAGTGATCCGCTTGGCTTCCTTCGCAATGTCAGATTGCTTGGAAATGATAACCTCATCGGCGCCAGCCTCTTTGACAAATTCAGCTTTGTCCGCGGTCGACGCAACCCCAATCACTCGTCCCTCACGGATCTTTGCCATCTGACAAAGCAAGAGTCCGATGCCGCCGGCGGCTGCCTGAATCAGGCACCAGTCCCCTGGCTTTATCGGATAAGCGAAATGGGTGAATGCGTAAGCCAGGAATCCCTGATTCATGCCTGCCGCCGCCTGCTCAACGCTGACGCCACCCGGTACTGGGATTAGCCATGCGGCAGGAGCAAGCGCGTGTGTGGCATAGGAATCTCCAACAAAAACCACGCGATCTCCCACTCGAATGTTTTGAACCTCCGGGCCAAGCTCTTCCACGACTCCAACTCCCTGGCTGCCGAGCGTAGCCGGAAGGTCTGGTTCATCGTTGCCCGCACGACGGTAGAACGCCTGCCCCACCAGTTCGCCTCGCCGCTTTTGCACATCCAGAAAATTGACGCTGGCCGCTTCAACGCGAACGCGCACCTGCCCCGGACCGGGAGTTGGCGTGGCAAGTTCTTCCCAGCGCATCGTCTCCGGACCGCCATAGGAATGAATACGAATAGCGTGCATTGCGTTTGTTTTTCCTCTCTCCCGGAAGTCGCTGGCTACTGGCATCTGCCGGCCGGCAACGGGCTACTGCGTCTTCTCATGCCCCGCGCTCAGCAAATTCACATACAACCGCACTGCTCCCGGAACTCCCGCGGGCAACTGCCGGAAGAAGGCGTACCCCGTGTAGATGTACGTTCCTTTGCCATACTGCGCCCGCAGCAGGCCACCCTTTTGCGCGTCTTCGCCTGGATCGTGGCAGCTCAGCAGGGGTTTGAAATGCTCATCCCATTTGTCCATGAAGTAAAGACCGCGCTCCTGCACCCAGCCGTCGAAATCGCGAGCCGTGATCTCATTGGGATAATGAAAAACTCCATCGTCTGGCGCCAGAATCGTCACCGGAGCTTCCTCTACCGAAACCCGCGCCCGGCTGAGTTCCGCGGAGTAAGGAGTGAAGTGCCCGGCGTTGAAATCTCCCACGCCGGTGTTGTATTGCACGACCAGCGTTCCGCCAGCCGAGACATAGTCGAGCAGTCTCCGGTTATTTGCGACAACATCTTTCTGCGTATCGTAGGCCCGAATGCCCAGCAC
This sequence comes from uncultured Acidobacteriaceae bacterium, assembly GCA_963832755.1. Classification (GTDB taxonomy): domain Bacteria; phylum Acidobacteriota; class Terriglobia; order Terriglobales; family Acidobacteriaceae; genus Sulfotelmatobacter. The sequence continues at coordinate 2,142,317 of CAWHVM010000002.1, forward strand.
GACGGTTCCGTATTGCGTGAGTTCCTCGGTCGCGAGTTTCTCCGGAGGGATGAGTGTCACATCCATCCCCACCTGCTTAAGCACTGTTGGAATGTCATCGCCGGCACCCATGATGTAGGCAATTTTCAAATCATGGGGCGGCGCCGTCACATCTACAATGCTCACGCGCTGTACCGCCGGCTGGTAGTAGTAGAAGCTGCCCAAGTCTTCGCGCGTCACCAGCGTATAGCCTTCGCTGAACTTTTCGCTGTCCGCTTCCAGCACGGCTCGCACCTTGGCCCGGCCTTCCTGCAAGCCGGCCGGGAAGATCTTGAACTGAAAATCCTGCTTCTCTCCGCGCCGCGTAAAATCCACTGCAAGCTGATCCGGTTCCGACCGCCAACCTGCCGGTAGTTCCAACTGAAGCGCGCCCTTTTCCTCGTGGTTCAGATTGCTGGTCACTCCCACCGTTACCGTGGAGTTCGAACCGTTGTGGGTCGAGATCACTTGCGTCCCGGGTTCCAGAGCGACCGAGAATGCCGGCACGACGGCCAGTGGACGTGCGCGCAGCTTCCCGGCCTCATCCACAAACCTGGACACCACAGTCGCCGTGATGCCGTTCTGCACTGCGGCGCCGCTCGCAGTTGCGACCGAATACTCGACCCGCGCTCGCAGCACTGGAGGCGGGAACGGCAGCGTGGCATATTTTTCGTTGTCAATGTGATTTAGACTTTCCGTCTCAGGGTCATCGCGATGCCAGTAGGGGCGCGTGTAGGCAGCGTTCTTCGGCACTCGAAGGCGAAAATTGACGTGAACGTAGTCGCCGGGCTTGATGGCGACGCGTTTCGTCTTATCGGAAATCGTGCTCCAACCCTCCGGAACTTCCAACTTCAATCCTTCGATGAACAGTGGGTCTTTCGATCCATTGTGAAACTGGACGGTCACCAGGAACTCCTGCCCCGGAGAAACCGTCGTTATCGCGTCCGCTTCCTTCGCAACTTCCCTCGAACCGGGACCGTCGGGTTCCGATCGAGAAACCACCACAGCTTCCAGACTCACGTTCAGAGCCTCGTTCAGCGCGGTTTCAGCCTGCTCGCGTTTCTCTTCCAGTCGCAGCAGGAGGTCAGATTTTGCTCCGGCGTTTAGAGTGCTTTTGCTTATTTGTGCATGCACCCGCCGCAAGCCGGCCACAACCTCGATCAGAGGCGCCGCCGCAGATGCATTGTTGCCGTTCGCAGCCTTGCCAGCTTCGGAAACTTTGCCCGCAATCTCGGTTAACTCCTGACGCAGTTTCGGAAGTTTCGATTTTTCCGTCCCCCATCGCGCTGCTAACCCCGGTAAAGTCGTGTCGATCCCATCGAAGAAATCTTTCTCATGCCCCTCTTTATCCAGCTTCGGAGGTTCTACCGAATCCACGAGCTTGTAGAATGTGAAGCGGTCGCCGGGATCGACCGTCCAGTTCCCCGACCCCTGCGAGAGCTGATGGCGCAATCCCTCCATGGCAAACTGCACATACGACTCACCCAAGTCTGGGCTCTTCTCGCCCGTATTCAGTTTCACCGTCCACTTCGCATCTTCGCAGGTCATCGCCCCAAAGCCGCACACATTGCCTATGTAGAGCTTCTTCGCCTGCCACGGCTGCAGGCCCTGTGCGATCTGCTCGGGAAACCGCTTGGGGTCCGCTGCCGCCCGGAACGCTTCTCTCGTCAGAATGCTTGAGGCCTGGTGGTGCCCATGTCCGTCACGCGGCGTTCCGGAAAACCGCGCCACCAGGACATCCGGATGGAAGGTCCGAATCACGCGCACCATGTCGCCCAGTGCGATGTCATGGCCGCCCCACTTCTGAAAAGTTTCTTCCGCGCTTTTCGAGAAACCAAAGTCAGCCACACGCGAGAATCTTTCCTGCACACCGTAGTACTCATCGGAAGCCAGCAGTTCTTCGGTGCGCAGCACACCCAGAACATCCGATAAATTACTGCCGACCTTGTTCTGCCCGCCCTCCCCGCGATTCAGCGTCATCAGCAGCACGTTGGCTCCGTGCCCGCGCGATTCCAGCGTCAGCATTCCGCCATCTTCATCGTCGGGATGCGCGACGGTCTGCATCAAGCGCGCAGTCGTACCCAGCCGCCGCAGCATCAGCCGCGAACCGAGAATTCCTTGATCCTGCGGAATCTCAGGAGGAGATCCCTGATAAGGGAGTTGAGGAAAATCGGTTACCAGCGGTTGGGGATTTTCAGCCGCCTGCGTCGCGGCTGTGGAACGCGTCGAGTTATTTCCAGTCCGCTGCAGTGAGACTGCGGGCAGAACTGGAATCGCCAGCAAAAAGAGTAAGAATAAAGGCCGGACGACCGGAATTTTGAAAAAATGCTGGACGAGCCGCCCCAGGCGGCTCGCAAGGTTCTTGCATCCCAAGAAGTTCACCCTACAAGGATGGGGCCTAGCCCCGCTCCGACGCAAATTCTTTCCTTTGGCAGACTGCGATTAGACTCCGCCCAGAAGAAAAAGAAAGCCCGGAGCCGATAGGGATAACGAAGAACTGAGAACTGACCACTGATCACTGGCTACTGACCACTGCTACTGCCGCCCTTCCTTCAGCACCTCCTGGCATTTGCTGCCTGCCGTCAGAACTTCATCAAAAGCCGTCTCTTTGCGCAAATCCTTCAACAACGGATCCTCCAACAATGCCGAATATGCGCAATAATTCTGCTGGACCGCAGCTCTCAGCAAACGCAAAGCCGCGTCTTTCTGCCCGCAATATGCCATCAACGCGCCCACGTGATACCACGACTCCGGGTCGGGTTCGGTCATCACTGACGCCTCCGCCTCGCGCACGATTCGCTCCATGTCCGCAGGATGCGGCGATTGCGTGCATGCCGCCAACAAATCCCGGTGATAGGCGGGAGCCTTCGCTACACTCTTCGCACTCTCTCGCGCCTGCGCCACATTTCCCGCAGCCAGATAAACATACGGCGTTACCCACGCCGCCCACTCCGAGCCCGCATCCAGGTGAACGAAATCCATCGCCTTGTCGGTCTGGCCGAGTTCGAGGAACGCCCACGCGCACGACCGGAAATTGAAGTTCCCCGGATCCAGCGAACGCGCCGTGTTGCACTCCTGCGTTGCCTGTTCCAGCATGCCCGCATAACGCAGCACGAAACTCAGCGCGAAATGCGCGTCGGCGCTCTGCGGCCTCCGCCGCACCAGATCGGTGGCTGCGTCGTAAGCTCGTCCCAGTTCGCCGCGCATGACGCGATTCACGATCAAATTACTGGCCGCAACTTCGCGGTTCGGATCCAGCGCAAGGGCCCGTTCATACGCGGCATTCGACCGCTGGAAGATCTCTTCGCCGCCATTGGAGAATGCTGAGTCATAGTAATAACGCAGCCCCAGCGCCTCCCATGCCGGCGCGTAGCCTGGGTCTTCTCCTACCACGTGCTCAAGCACGGCGATCGCATCCTTGTTTGGCCCGGGATCATGGGGCAGGGCAAGGGCATGCAGGTAAAGGTCGTACGCCTCCTGGCTCTTGGGACGCGAGGCGGTGCTCAGCGCTCCTCCGGCAACGCCCAGCGCGGGCAACAGCCCCTGCTGCACCTGCGTGCTCAACTGGCTCTGCAGAGAAATCAGGTCGTTCACCTGCGCGGTGACGGTGGTCTCCCACAACAGCCGGTCGGTGGGCACGTCAATCGCCTCCAGAGTTACGGTCAGTTGCTCTCCTTGACGCATGAAGTGCCCGGTCAGCAGCCGGCCTACGCGCAACTCCTGCCCGACCTTTCGTGGATCCAGATCCACTTCGACGAACCTCCGCGTCGCCGACGAAGGCCGCACTTCGAGCGAGCGCGAATAAGTCAACACGCTGGTTAATTCGTCGGCTAGCGCGAAGCGCAAGTAATCCACGGCAAAATCCCCGTTCATGTTTTGGAGCGGCAGCACGGCGATTGCATTCTTCAGCTCCAGGTTGGCCTCCGAACGGTGTTTCAGCCAGTAGGCTCCCACGGCCGCCAAGACGGTCACCAGCAGGGCGGCGGTTCCCAGCAGAAGCCAGAACAGCCACCGGCTCCCGGTTCGCCCGAAGGTCTGGCTGGCAACCCGCAGCCGCGCGCTCTGCAGTCCACTCTTTATCTGCCCTGACTCGGTCTCGCGCTTCAGTTGCTGCAGGTCCGCCTTCATCTGCGTGGCGCTTTGGTAGCGCTGCTTGCGGTCCTTCTCCATCGCCTTGCCGATGATGCCCTCGAGTTCCACCGGAACCTTCGGATTCAGTTCCCCCGGCGGGACGGGCTTGTCATGCAGCACCGCATCCAGCGTCATCAGCGAGTTCTTGCCCGCGAACGGCTTTTTCCCCGTCGCCATTTCATACATGACCACGCCGAAAGAAAAGAGGTCGCTGCGGAAGTCGATTTCCTCGCTCCGCGCCTGCTCCGGCGACATGTAGATTGCCGTCCCTGGAATCACACCCACCGCGGTTAGCGACTGGTCCAGCCCGGCTCCGTCGCTATCGGTGCCGACGTTGTGCAGCACCTTGGCCAGGCCGAAATCCAGCACCTTCACCTGCCCCGAGGGGCACAGGAAAATGTTCGCCGGCTTGATGTCGCGGTGGACAATCCCCTTGGCATGCGATGCCGCCAGCGCGTCCGCCACCTGGATGCTGATATCGAGCACTTTCTCGGTTTGCATCGCCTGTCCGGAGATGCATTGCTTCAGGCTCTCGCCCTCCAGCTTCTCCATGACGATGAAGGGATGCCCGTTGTTATCCTCGATGCCGTGAATGATGCAGATGTTGGGATGATTCAGCAGCGACGCCGCCCTCGCCTCGCGCGTGAAGCGCTCCAGCGATTTGGGGTCGCCTGCAAGATTTTCGGGAATGAATTTCAGGGCAACGTGCCGGCCCAGCTTCAGGTCCTCCGCCTCATACACCACTCCCATGCCACCACCCCCGAGCTTGCCCAGGACGCGATAGTGGGAGACCGTCTGGCCGATCATGCGAGGGCGGAGCCTCCGAACGCGGTAATGTTAGGCTCGCCAGCGGCTCCGGTCAACAGGCCTGATTTGATTAACATCGTTCCCAAACTGACAACCACCCTCTCCTTTTGTGTCCGTCCAGTGGTTCCAAGTTGCCTGACAAGGGCTACTATGAAGCCAGCAACCATGAAAAGTTAGGCGGTTCTGGTATGACGCAATCGTCCGGCAACGGTTCTTCGCAGATGCAAGAGGCTATTCGCCGGCGCGCCACTGAAATCTTCCAGCGCAACGGATCGGTGCAAGGCCATGACACCGAGAACTGGTACCAGGCCGAGGCCGAACTCCTCCGCGAATCGGCTGGCAGTCCGCTTCGCCGAGCGGTGGTCGTCAATATCCAGGGCGTAGTCTACACCGGGGAATACGAATGCACCTCGGCGGATGGGTATGTTCCCGGTGAGTGGAAACCCGGCGATCCTGTCCCCGTTCGCCTCTCCGGCGACAAACTTTTCCTCCGCCGTCCCAACGGCCGGGAACTCCAAACCACCGTTGTAAAGAGAATCGGCTAAACGATTACTGCTCTGCCCACAACCCCGCCGAGGCCCCCACCCACTCCATATTCTTATTGTGATCCACGCCCATCATCAGGCCGCGCCCTGTGCGGATAATTGTCAACACCGCCGTCAACTCGTCCTGCCATACATACATCACCCGCACTTCGGCTTTCGTGTCCCCGAAGGGAGTCTCGATCACGGGCTCAAAGTGTAGCCGTTCCTGCAAGATGTAGTCCGAGCGCTTATCGTCCGGGATTGCATTGATGTCTTCTTTCTTCGGTGCGATCACCACGCCCAGACCGGCGAACGAATACAAAGGCTTCAGTGCGTAGTTCTGCAAGTCCTCGGGGATCTGCTCCAGCTTGTCCAGAAACCAAGTCTTCGGCACCGACTGATGCCGCAGATACGGAATCGAGAACTTGCTGATGCGGAAATACCAGTTGGGATGACCCGCCCACTCCACATCAAGATCGTCGCGCCAATCGAACCCCAGCTTCACTCCCTTGCGCTGCAACTCATCCACAATCGTCCGGTTGTAGATCCGCCGGATCGGCACACGGGCACCGTTCCGTTCGTAGTAAAGCCGCGAACCTTGCTTCTTGACCGACTCGATGTCGACCGTTCGAACCCCAAGCATCTTTTCGGTCAACAGAAAATCCGGCAGCGTTTTCTGCTGCTCCGGATGGATCTCCATGAGGATCACGTTTTCGGGATCATGGCCACCCACAATCGCTCGCCGCAAGAGTTCACGGTACGACGTCTCGTCGAGGCCACTCAAGAAAAAGTTGAGCCGCGCATTCCCGGAAGCCGAAGCCCGAAAGCCGGAGCCCGAAGCCCGATTCTCCAGCCCATACACGTCGATATAGCTCTGCGCCATCGTCACTTGATACGCGTAGAGGGAAGGGAAGGCCTGCAACTCCACCAGCTTTGGCTGCAGTTCGCCGCTGGCGTCGCGAACCAGCCCAAAGTCCACCTGCACAAACAGCGGACGCGCCGGCTCATTCGCAACCCGGAACTCCGGCGGGATCGACGCATCCGATCGCGCCCGGTATTCGGGACTCTCCACGAGCTGCCGGATCAACTCCTTGCCATCCTCCGCCATCCGGTCCAGGAGCGACTTGGGAAAGAAACAAGGAGTCTCCGACAGCCGGAACTGCACATGAGTTCTGCAAGCGTCGTCAATGCGCCGCAAGAATGTCCGATATTTTTCAGGGGTAAAGCTGGCGTTGAACTGCTTTCGGAGGGAGGGAATCATCGTAGCGCCGGCGTCCCGCTAAGGGCTTGTCGCTCCAAGAAAGCTAAAGGTTTGTCATTCCGAGCGAAGCGAGGAACCTGCCGTCAGCCAGCAGCGGAACCGCTCTACGCTTCCACCAAGAACTTCCCATCCTGCATGATCTGCTCGTCGTCCACCCAGATGTTGAACTTCCGTCCTACCACATCGATATGGGTCGAGGAATCCCACTCCGCCCCGGTGTGCGCGCCGTAGGGATTTCCAAACGCAATGTGGACTCCGGGATACTTTTCATCCTGCAGAATCTGCCCAATCACATCCTTCAAATCGATGTTCGTCCCGATGGCGAACTCGCCCACGCGGTCGCTGTTCTCATCGGTGTGCGTGTACTTCCAGAAGTCGTCTTCCAGTTCGCGATTGTCGGAGTGCGCCTCGGTGAGGCGATTGTTTTTCATGCGCACGGTCAGCGGATTCTCCCGCAAATTGCCAAACTTTGCGCACAAATAATCGCCGACTACACCGTCGATCACGAACGTCCCATTCACTTCGCCTGGTGTAGTAAAAATTTCTCCACCCGGCAGGTTCCCCCACTTTTCCGGAGTGATAATCCCGCTGGTTTTCAGCCACTTGTAATTGTGATTCAAATCCGCCGTCAAATCGGTTCCTGCCGCCGTCTTCGCCCGCACCCGCTGCGCCTTGCGAACCATCGCCACAACTTTTGCGCTCAGGCGGTCGACTTTCTGAAAATCCGCCCGCATGCCTTCCAGCATGATCTGCCGGTTGATGTTCACCATGTGCGCGTGCCGGATCTTCCGCCGGTTCACCACATCCGTCATCTGCATGCGCGTGCGCAGTTCGTTGCGCTGTGCCTGCACGGCAAAAATGGAAACCTGGCTGGTTTCCAGATCTTCCAGAATCTGCGCAGGCAGATCCTTCAGCGGACGCTCCGCTAAATCTTCCAACACCCAGGCGCGGTAAGGCGAGCCCAGTTCATCAAGTTCGTGCACGATGGCCGCAGCAATTTTAAGCGTGGCCTCGTCGGTAATTACACAAACTTTCTCCTGCGGGCGCACGCGCAGACAAACCTGCACAGCATTGCGCGCGCCGGGGGTGTATTCAGGATCAAAGGGAATGTGATTCGAGCGGGTGCCCCACCCTTCTCGCGCTTTTTGCGAGAGGATGGGGGTCTTGACGTCCTTTCCGGAAACATTCATCCTACTTTTCTCACGGAAGCCGGCTCGTCTTCCGCCAGGCCCGTCTCCGTCTCCTCGATGATGTAATCGACAACTTTCTTCAAGTCTCCAGTTTCCTGATACACCTGCAACTGCCGGTCGGCGCCGCTCCCCGTTTCCAGCATGGTACGGATGTAGTCCAATTCCTCGCGCGAATCCAACTCATCCACCACATCATCCACGAAATCCAAATACTCGTAGATCAAATCCTTCGCTGGCACTTCCGTCTGCTTGCCGAAATCAATCAGCTTCCCGCTCATTCCGTAGCGCGCCGCTCGCCACTTGTTCTCCATGAGCAGCGCCCGGCGGTACAAACGGAATCCCTGATTCGCCGTATGCAGCTTGTACAGCTTGGCCACCGTGGCCTGAATCAGCGCGGCCAGCGCGATCGTCTCATCGGCACGCATCGGAATATCGCACACCCGAAACTCGATCGTATTAAAGAACGGATGCGGCCGGATATCCCACCAGATCTTCTTCGCATTATCGATGCAGTTGGTCTTGATCAGCAGCTTGATGAAGTTCTCGTACTCGCCCCAGCTCGGAAAGTAATCGGGAATGTTGGTCCGCGGAAACTTGTCAAACACCTTGCAGCGATACGATTTCAGCCCCGTATTCATCCCCAGCCAGAACGGAGAATTCGTCGACAGGGCCAGCAAGTGCGGCAAGAAATACCGCGCATGATTCATCATGTGGATCGCGGTCTCGCGGTCCTCGATCCCGATATGCACGTGCAGGCCAAAAATCAGGTTTGCCCGCGCCACCAGTTGCATGTCCTCGACGATATTCTTGTAGCGCGGGTCAGGATGAATCTCCTGCACTTTCCAGTCCGCAAAAGGATGCGTCGCCACCGACGCGACCCGCAACCCATTCTCCGCGGCCAGCCGGATAATGTTGCGACGCAGCAGCTTTATTTCGGCTTTGGCTTCCTTGATGGTCTTGCAGACCGAAGTTCCCACTTCCACCACCGACTGATGCAACTCCGCCTTCACCCGCTCCTGCAGGATCAGCTTGCCCTTTTCGAGCAATTCCATCTGAATATGCGACCGCAGATCGCGGGTCTCCGGATCTATGGTTTGATATTCCTCTTCAATCCCGATGCTGAAAGTAGGCTTCATGGCGTCAAGAAAAAGTTTGTCATTCCGAGCGGAGCGAGGAATCTTGGTTTCGCCGACAGCGCCCGTAAGTGGATGCCCATCCTTGCGCGCTCTTTGCGCAAGGATGGCGAAATCAGGTCTCAACAGTATAACAACCACACAGATAATTCGGATCAGAAGCTTTGGTGCTTCTGGAATGAGGACAACCAGAGGAAAAGACCCACAAGAAGGAGCATCAATCCACTGAGGCAGATGGAGAGCACGGAAAACAAGCTCCGAATCGAATGTCCCGGCGAAAATGCCCGGAACAGTAAGACTACCGCGGCTACCTGGCCGATAAGAATCGAGCCGATTCCCCACACAACGAACAGCTCAGTCAGACCGCCAGCCACGGCGCCGATCCCAGTAGCCTTCTGTTCAATGAGCGCGTGGCCGAGCCCAATCATAATAGGAATCCACGGCGCCCATACCAGCAGCACGCCCCAGAGAAATCGCTTCTTCTTTACTTCGTCGGCAACTTCCATCGCGTCCAAGCTCGTCCCTTCGGGAGCGCCTATTTCGCCGTCTTTCCCCGCTTCCGTTCCGCGACCCACCCCGGCTCCGCCTTTCGAGTTTTCTTCACCGGCGTACCATTCAGAAAACCAGCCCATCGCAGCTCCCGCGCTGGGTCTTCTCCGGTCACTGCCATTTTCACAGCCATCTCCGCAATAGCATTCACGATCCAGTCAAAATTCTCTTGCCCCACCGACGTGATCTCGGCATCTGGCGCTGGATTCAGAAAATCAATCGCATACGGCACTCCACCCTCCACCGCAAACTCCACGGTGTTCAAGTCGTACCCGAGCACGCGGCACAAAGTCAGTGCGTCTTTTTCGATCCGAGCCCGCAAGGCCTCCGACGACGGCGGAGGATTTCCCTTCACATAGCGCTCATGATGCGGCGCACGCGGGTCGTACTTCATGATGTGAACTTTTTCCTGCCCCACCACATAGCATCGGTAATACTCTTCGAACACCACGCCATGCTGCAAGGTCATGCACAAATCGCCGGTCTGGTTATAATGCTGGAAAAATTCTTCCGGCGAATGCACGTGATAAACATGCTTCCATCCGCCGCCGGAATAAGGTTTTAAGAAAGCAGGGAAGCCGACATAATCAAACAACTCCTGCCAGTTCAAGGGATAGATCAGATTCCGCATCGACTTGTCGGTCGTTCCTTCCGGATGCTTGTTATGCGGCAGAATCACCGTCGGCGGAATCGCCACGCCCAGCTTGTGCGCCAGCGCATAATTAAAAAACTTGTCGTCCGCCGTCCACCAGAACGGATTGTTCACCACAATCGTCCCGTGCAGTGCCGCGTTCTTCAAGTACGCGCGATAGAACGGAATATCCTGCGAGATGCGGTCGATGATCACGTCATACTGCTTAGGCTCATCCATCCGGATTCCGCCAATCTTCACAAACTCCGCCGTAACGCCCTCAACGCCCATGGAGTTAACCTTCTCCACCACCGCCGGCGGAAACGTATTCTCCATCCCAAACAAAATTCCAATCTTCTTCACAAATTCATCTCCCAATGAAATTTGTCATCCTGAGCGGAGTGACTGGTTCGCGAAGCGAAGCAGTCACGCAGTCGAAGGACCCCTGCACCCTCGGCCCACGCAAACCGCCGCCGCAAGGCGTTGTCCCCATGCATCGAATTTGCCCATCGCCGAAGCCCGCAACTCGTCCTAAAAATACTTCCCTGCCATCCTCTGCCACAGCGGCCAATCATGCTTGGAATTGTCATTGTAAATATCAAGCCAGTGCGGCACCGCCTTGCCATTCAAAATCGTCGACAGCTTCACATTTTGATCCAGACACATATCCCAATCCGCCGACCCCAGCACAATTTTCATCTGCCGGTACCGGCTCAGAAACCAGTCGTCGTTCTGATTGGGCAAATAGTCGGGCGGGCAATTAAAGTAACAATCATCGTCGTAATACCCATCCAGAAATTGATGGATGTCGAACGCGCCGCTCATGCTCACGCAGTGCGTCACCGCATCGGGATGCTTAAAGGCAAAATTCACCGCGTGATAAGCTCCGAAGCTGCATCCCGTCACCGCCAGCCGTGGCGTTTGATTCTTCCATCGTATAAACGGCACCAGTTCATGCAAAATGTAGCGCTCATATTGCAAATGCCGGAGGACCCGCACCTTGGGATGCACGTGCTTGTTGTACCAACTCTCGAGGTCCACACCGTCTGGGCAAAACACCTGCAAGTCGCCGCGCTCGATCTTCGGCGCGAGCACGCCAATCATGCCCCGGTCTTCATACTCGAAGAACTTTCCCATGGAGGTCGGAAACACCAGCAGAGGCGTCCCGGCATGGCCGAACACGAGTGCTTCCATGTCCCGGTTGAGTTCCTGGCTGTAGCCTTTGTGATATTCGCGATTCATTCTGGGCAGTCCCGCAGACGGAGTATCTTACCTGAACTGGAGGGCGTCGACCCACTTTTGTGCGCAAGCCCGAGCCATTCCAGCCCTCTAAAATGATATCGTGATACGAGATATGTCGTGGAGGCTCCCTAAACTCGTTCCGCGTTCCGCACCTCTCGTACTCCTCATCCTAACGCTCGGGGCCGTTGCAGGCTTCGGCGCGGTCAGCCATTTGGTGGCCCGCTTCACCGCCAATCAGCAGGCCCGGGGCCGTAAACTCTACGTCCTGGGCCTCGCCGATGCCACGGCTCGCCACTATGGAGACGCTATCGACGCGTTTCGCGCCGCCCTCACTTGCGATCCCACCAACTCCCAGTATCAACTCAGCCTGGCCCGTGTCCTCCGCGACAGCGACGACCCCAGACTTCTCGACGAAGCCGAATCCTACCTGCTCGCACTTTGGCAGCGCACTCCGCAGGATGCCGCCGTCAATCTTGCTCTCGCCCGGGTCGCTGCCCACCGCGGTTCCATCGAAGACGCCACCCGTTACTACCACAACGCCATGTACGGAGTTTGGCACTCCGACCCTGATGCCAACCGCAGCAAAGCCCGCATTGAACTCATCCAGTTTCTGCTGAAGAAAGGCGCTGCAGACAAAGCTGAATCCGAACTCCTGGCCCTCGCCACTGCGTTGCCGCCCGATCCCGCAGCGCACATTCAGGCCGCACAACTCTTCGAGCAAGCACAAGACTATGCCGGCGCCCGGACCCAATATGAAGAAGCTCTGCGCTTCGATCCGGCCAATCCCTCTGCGCTGACCGGTGCGGGAATGGCTGCGTACCATTCCGGCAGCTACGCTACTGCCCAGCGCTATTTGCGGGCAGCGGTCAATGCCAATCCCCAGGATGCCAATGCCCGCGAGCGTCTCGCGACCACCGAACTCATCCTCCGCGATAACCCATTCCGCAGCCACATCTCTGACGCTGAACGCAACCGCCGCATCGTGGCAGCCTTTGCACAGGCTGAACAACGCCTCGAAGAGTGCGCCCGGCAAACCGGCGTTGATCTGAAAGTTCCGGCCGCCGTCCCCGTGTCCCCGCTTTCCAGCCTGCAGGACCGCTGGATGGCAACCAAACCGAATCTCGCGCGCCTGCGCTCTCCCGCGGAAACCGATCTCCCCGATACCATCATGGACGTGGTTTTCCAAATCGAACAGCAGACCGCCTCTATTTGTGGTCCGCCGCAAAGCCTTGACCTCGCATTGCTTCTGATCTCGCAAAAGCGCGAGGCCGCCAGCCAATGAGCAATCCACCAGGAATCAAGCCGGCTGCCGGGAATTCGTTGTCGGCCTTGCCCCAGCCTTCGATGGCTCGGCGCCGCATTTCGCGCCGGTTGTTTTCCACCCTCGAGGGCGTCTTTAGCGAAGAAGTATTCTTCCTCATCCTCTCCGTCTTCATCGGAATCTTCTCCGGACTCGCCGTGGTCTGCTTCCGTCTCGCCATCGACTGGATGCACCTGGCTCTGCTCGGTCCACTCCCGCAGACTCACGGTTGGCGCCTGTTCGCAGTGCCCTCACTCGCCGGTCTGGTCGTTGCTGCCCTGGTAATACACTTGTTCCCCGGCATTCGCGGCAGCGGCGTGAATCAGACCAAGGCCGCACTCTACATCTTCAACGGAGTCATCCCATTCCGTACTGCCGTCGGAAAATTCATCTGCGCCGGCATCGCTATCGGCTCCGGTCAATCCCTCGGTCCCGAAGATCCTTCGCTCCAGATCGGAGCCAGCATCGCCTCCGCCCTGGGACGCTGGCTGCATATCTCGCGCGAGAAACTTCGGCTTATGGCTCCGGTAGGAGCAGCGGCCGGCCTCGCCGCCGCATTTAACGCTCCCATCTCCGCTGTCCTGTTCGTCATCGAAGAGGTCATCGGACGGTGGAGCGCCGGCGTCCTGGGTTCCGTGGTCCTCTCTGCCGTCGCCAGCGTCGTCATCGTGCGCGGGTTTCTCGGGAGTGAACCGCTGTTCCGTATTCCCGTCACTACCTTTAAGCGTCCCACCGAACTCATCGCCTACGCCGTTCTCGGCATTGTGGGGGGCCTCGCCTCGGTGGTTTTCGCCAAATCGATTGGCTATTTGCGTCCACGCCTCAAAGCTCTGCCGCGCTGGACGCAATACTTTCAGCCTGCGCTCGCGGGACTTCTGGTCGGCCTAATTGGGTTCCTCGGTTTTCCCCAGGTCATGGGCGCTGGCTACGATTCCATAGACCAGGCCATGCACAGCCAATACGCCTGGAAAATTCTCGCCATTCTTGCCGTACTAAAGATTGTGGCTACCACCCTGTCTTTCGTCAGCGGCACTCCCGGCGGCATGTTCGCGCCCACGCTTTTCATCGGAGCCATGCTGGGTGGCGCCGTCGGCGACCGCATGCACCACTTTTTCCCTCAACTCACCGGATCGACCGGAACCTACGCCCTCGTCGGCATGGGCGTGCTTTTCGCCGGATTCCTCCGTGCCCCCATGACCTCCGTATTCATGGTTCTTGAGGTTAGCGGCAACTACGAAATTATTGTTCCCGTCATTGTCGCGAACACGTTCTCTTACCTTGTCTCCCGCGGCCTGCAGAGCGTGCCTATCTTCGACCTTCTCACCCGTCAGGACGGGCTTATCCTGCCTTCGCTGGAGGAGGAGCGTGAAGAAACCATCCTCCGTGTCGAAGACGCTATGCTTGCAGTTCCCGCCATCATCCTCAGTGCACAGGATTACGTCGACGCCAACGCCCGCCGCATCCACGATTCGCGTGACTCCGTCTTTCTTGTGCGCCTGCATCCCAGCGGGTGGAACGCCGTTAGCCGTGATCAGCTCCAACGTTTTTTCCGGGAAGGCAAGGGTGAGCTTACCCTTGGCTCCGTTCTTCCCCCGCAGCCTTTGCCGAGCCTGTATCCCGATCTTCCACTCGATGCCGCCTTGCGCTATGTGAATCTTTACCCGCTCATTCCCGTGGTAAACCGCGCCGACTCGCGTCGGCTCGAAGGGGTCATCTCCCGCGATTCCGTTTTTACCAAATATGGAAGCACCCAAACTGTCGCCGAAGTCTGAAGCAAGACGCCTGCAACGCCTGCGGCGACAAGAGTATGCAGAAAACTGCATATCCCGCATCCGCCAAATTTGACAAACTCGTCGTATCCAGAAACGGCAGCGTCGTAGTACGATTTCCGAGCCAGAAAGTCGAAGCCGGGGATTCCCGTTTCCTTGGCAACTGCGAGCGGGAATTCCGTTTAAATCCCAGGAGGAATCGTGATTCGAAAACTTGCATTCTTGCTAACGATCGTCGCGATCGTGTCAGGCCTGACCATCGTTTCCCAGGCCCAGCCCCAATCCCTGCTCACGCGTCACACACGTAGTGTCGTGCTCAATGGACAAGCGCCTTTGGTCGGGCACTTACCCGCAACAGAATCCATGCGCCTGGTTCTCGTGCTCCCGCATCGTAATCAGGCTGGCGTAGAAAGCCTCCTGCGCGAACTCTACGATCCTTCCAGCGCTTCCTTTCGCCAGTTTCTGACGGTGGAACAGTTCACGGAAAAGTTTGGCCCCAGCCAGCAGGATTATGACTCCGTGATTCGCTTCGCCGAAGCGAACGGCTTGAGAGTGGTTGGCACCTCGCGCAACCGCATGAATGTGGATGTGAGGGGCTCGGTGGCCAGCATTGAGAAAGCTTTCCATGTTGAGATGGGCGTCTATCAACACCCCACCGAAAATCGCACTTTCTTCGCTCCCGACCGGGAGCCGACAGCGGACTTGGCGGTCCAGTTATGGCATATCACGGGGCTGGATAATTATTCAATTCCAAAGCCCGCGCTCCTGCGTCGCAATCCCAGTGTTCCGCTGGTGAAGTCGAACGCCATGACGGGCTCCTGCCCTGAGACGGCTTTCTGCGGCAGTGACATGAGAGCGGCGTACTACGAGAACACCGCTCTCACCGGCAGTGGCCAATCGCTCGGTTTGCTGGAGTATGCCGGCACCGATTTGACTGACCTGGATACGTATTACAAAAATGCGGATCAAACCAACAACGTTCCGATCACTCTCTTGTCGACCGACGGCACCCCCACAAGCTGCGTCTATAAGAATGGCTGCGACGATACCGAACAGACCATCGACATGACCCAGGCGCTCGGCATGGCTCCCGGCATGTCGAGTCTGGTGATGTACGTGGGCTCTTCCGACTCCGCCATTTTTAACGCCATGGCCTCGGCCAAGCCACTCAACGCGCAATTGAGTTCTTCGTGGGTTTGGTACCCCGCGGACCCCGGCACCGACGACCCCTATTTCGAGGAGTTTGCATTGCAGGGTCAAAATTTGTTTCAAGCAGCCGGCGACAGCGGTGCCTGGACCAAGGGTTCCCAAGTTTGGCCCGCGGATAGCGTGTATGTCACCTCGGTCGGCGGAACGGACTTAACGACAACCGGCCCCGGTGGCGATTGGGCGTCGGAGACCGCATGGTCGGACGGTGGCGGCGGCATTTCGCCGGACGACTTCGCGATTCCCTCGTGGCAGGTGACCACGGCCGAGGGCTGCGCCAGATGTTCGCAAACTTATCGCAACGCCCCGGACGTTGCGGCCAATGCGAACTTCACCTTCTACGTCTGCGCCGACCAGTCAGCTTGCTCCGCCAACCTTTACGGTGGAACCAGTTTTGCGGCGCCCATGTGGGCCGGCTATCTGGCTCTCGCCAATGAACAGGGAGTCTCGTACGGCTATCCCACTCTCGGCTTCGTCAACCCGCTTTTTTATAACATCGGACTCGGTCCCTACTACACCATCGACTTCCACGACATCACCAGCGGAAGCAACGGTTACCAGGCGACAACCGGCTACGATTTGGCGACCGGCTGGGGTAGTCCGAATGGCGACAACCTGATCAACGCGCTGGCCCCGGCACCAGTCGGCAGCTTCACCCTCGCTGCAATGCCCAAGAAGGGTAGCATTGCTCCGGGTGGCCACGGCGCCGTCAAGGTCACGGCAACTCCTTCTGGTGGATTCGACTCGCCGATTGCGTTGACGGCTTCGGGTCAGCCAACCGGCGTGAGCGTAGCCTTCAAACCTGCATCCATTGCGGGAGGGTCAGGGACTGCGGCTATGTCAATCAAGGTTTCCAGCACTGCCAAGGCCGGAACTTACACGATCACGATAACCGGCTCCGGCGGAGGCGTGACCGAAACGACTACCTTCACTCTCACCATCACGTAGTTAAACCGTAGCCTTAAGCAGGCAAAGGCCCGGATCGAGCGATCCGGGCCTTTGTGTCGTTCCGAGGATTTCGATTGCGGCTCGCGCTCATCCGCCGCCAACCCGCTTGTACCCGTTGTATTTAATGATCTCTTTCAGATGTACCGCCCCGGCCTTAAAGACCAGCGTGTCGTCGGAACGCGTGTACGCGGGAAACCAGTAGTGCCCGTCCACGAATTGGCGATAGGTCACAAACGTCGGATGCAGGTCCGGACGCTCATGCTTTTTCAGCTTCGCCTTCTCCGGACCGCTCTTGCCGCAAGCTTTGACGATCTGGAAATCCTGCGCGTCCACCCAGATTCGCCCTTCAAAATATCGTTTGCCCTTTTCGTCTTTCTTCGGTTCCACGTGAAACTGGTAAGTGTCCAGATCGTCTACGTGCTGCTGGCCGGTATAAGTCAGGTTGTACTGCTGCAAATCTTCGCTGCTCAGCATCAGCGGCATGAATACGCGAACATCTTCCATGTCGTCCGCGGTAAGCTGAATGCCTCGCAAGGTAGGCTGCGCAGCAAACGTTACCTGCTCCTGCCGCCTGCCTTTCTCGTCGTAGGAAACGTTCGTGATCTCGTGAAACTCTCCCGTCACGTTCTTGCCGGCGAGCGTCTGCACCAGCACATCCTGTTTGTAGGTGTAATGAAGCCGGGCTTGCTTTGCGGTTGCTTCGGTCGCGCCAAACTTCTGGATCACATCCTGCACGCTCATCGTCTTCGGCGGCGCAGAATCCAGCGGCCCGTTACCCGCCTCACAATCGGTCTGTCCCCACAAGCCAACAGGGAACAAAGCGATCAGAATGACCGTTGCTCGAACAGCGCGTTGAATCAAGTCGCGCATGATGGAAGTGAGCAGTATACGTCAGCGCAATATAGATCTTCGTAGCGTCTGATTGTCATCCTGAACAAGCGTTCTTTGCGCAGTGAAGGATCTGGGCGAGCCGCGCGGAGCGTCGCGCTGCTTTTATTAAGAAAAGCCGCGACGCAATAATCGCGCGTTTGGCTCGCTTCCTTATCAAACTGCACAACTACCATTCTTAGCGATCCTTGCGGTCAAGAGGTTTTCTTCCACTGCCAACCTCGATCTTCCACAAATGTGCAAACCCTTGCAGCCCGCCCCCGCCCAAGTCTGCTAACTCGAATCCCACCGGCTCCGGTTTGGTATGCGGATTGCCCTTACCACTGCGGAAGCCGCGCCATTCCGGCATTCCCAGCTCTTTCACAATATTTGGCAATTTCCCCCGGACAGGATCAATCGTATGAAAACCATAATCTTCGCTCTCTGTTTCCTCTGCGCCACTGCGGCCGCCTTCGGACAAACCGCTACCGTCCAGAGCAACAACCCGCAGCCCATTAGTATGCCGGATGACCGTCCCCAACACGCATCGCAGCACGCTTTAGCGCAGGAATCCAGCCTGCTTGGTGTTTCTGCTTATAGCTATGCGCAAGGCGAACAACCGGTAGTGGATTTCGGAACGCTCCCGCAGGAAACTCCGCTCGGCGACGTTGCCCGCGCCTACAGAAAAGAACACGCGAACGTCCCGAAAGCCGTCATAATCTTCAATAAGTAAGCACAAGAAACCCGGATCATGGCAGCGCCTGCGGGCGCATGGCTCGGGAAGGGCACGGCTTCAGTTCGTAGCCTGCCCTGAGCAAGCGAAGCGCGCCGAAGGATGCCGCCCAGAGCCAATAAAGACGCTGGCATTAGCCCTGAGGTTCCGGCACTGACCACTGATCACTGATTACTGGCCACTGATCACTGACCACTGACCACTGTTCTACGCGGCTTTAGCCCGTGAGCTTCTGCCGTAGTTCTTGACTGCCCGTTCAATGCCCGGCCCGGCGTTCTTCAGGTCTTCCAGGTTCATGGCCGGATGCAACTCGACCTGAGCATCGAAAGCCAGAAACCACGGCTCCGCCACGGCGGGTATTTGCGAAGGGTCTTTCAGATCGAAGAAGATGAACCCGGTTCGTTTGCCATTGTCTCCGGCAAAGTAGGCGGCTTCAGGCTTCAAGTCGGCGAGAATGGATTCGATGGTCTTGCCCAAACTCCCATCGTTGATCGCGGCATTGCCCGTCTCCACTGGAATTGCAACCTTCATTAAACAGCGCATGGAATTACCTCCGGGACAAAAGTCTATCCCCGAGGCACAAGCGCGTCAATTCAACGGCGGAGCTGCTACGAAGTTAATCCAGGCTTCAACTCGCCACGCTTGCGAAGGAGACCACGCAGCAGCACAGCCGCGGCGACCGGCACACCCATGCAAGCACAGAAGAGGAAGGCTTGCATCCATTCCTGCGTCAGCCACGGGGCGCTGTCCTTGAGAAAAGGCGCAATCTTCCAAAAAAACAAGATGCCCATGCCGGCAGCCGCCGCCCCCACCAAATAAATGGAGAGCACCTGCACCGGGTTGGGCCAGCGCTTCTCCAAGATAGCGTAGTAGTTCTTCGAAAACGGCATCCAGCTATTCTTGGGATCAGGGATTACGCGCACGGAATGAATGGGAAAGACAGGAAAGAACGCCAGGCAGAAAAAATTCGTCGTGACATAAGACCCGTCAGGACGGAAGTCGCGCTGACCATAGTATTTGGTTCCAAAACCGTTGACATTGCTCGGCATGCTTATGTCTCCCTCAAAGTTTCTAAACTGCTCTCAATGCGCGTCTCTTAAAGACGCGCTCAATCGATACACATCATCACGCATGTGTTGCCATGCATGCATTCTCACGCAATGGATAATTCGCCTTCACACAAGCCCGATAGAACGCGTACGACTTCACCTTCAGCACCGGCGCTTGCCTCTTGCCCTTGCCTGCGACCGTTTCGGAATCCAGGTCCGCACCGCCAGTGTGCAATTCGCAGTGTGGTGCATCCAGCTCGAAGGCAAACTCCAAACGGATAATCCGCAGTCGCTCGGTGCGCGCTGCCGGCGCGCCGCAGGCACAGCACAGCCGCGGCATCTCTCGGCGTTCTCCCAAAGGCAGCGCGAGCAGCGGAACCTTGTTCACAAAGTCCGGCTCCAGTTCGCCATACTGACCCTCGCGAACTTGCCCGTAAGAAAGACACTGCGGGCAGCGCTTCAGTCCAATCAGCCCGCGCAACTTTGTGCCGCAAACCGGGCACTCGGTTATGCAAGACCCGGAGCCGATACATACCATCGTCACCAGGCCGAACAAAGCCAGCACGGCCGCGACCAGATATTCCTCCGAGTAGCCCATGAATCCCGCGCCGCCGAGCAGGAGGAGTGTGGCCAGCGTCCACCCCAGTGTCCGCAGCCACGAACGTTGAATCGGCATCGACCGGGTCGCAATCACTTAGAGCCCTCTCTCTTTATCTTGAACAGAAAATAAACTTTGCCCCGGCATTGACGATCCGCAAGAGTCGATGCGGCTCATTTTGCTATCATGCCTCTCTTTGGCAGGGCAAACACCGTTACGAAAGTTTCGGAGATGAACTGCGCTTTCAGGGGGACAGCGATTTTCGAAGAGGGCAGGTGAGGGAATTCAGGATTGGTTGGCTGTTCGCAACGGACGACTCCGCTATAAAAAGTGCTGAAGAGACGCAGGTTTACTGGCGGTGTGCCGAGGCTCCCGCTGCGATCTCGCGCAGGGCACTGACGAATCCCGCGGCCGCATCTGGGTTGGCCAGCGCATCCAGGTGGACTGTCGCCGAGAACTGCGGCGACTCCGGACGGAAGCGCACTTGCAAAATGTCCTGCCGCCGCGCTGCCATCAGTGCGTTCAACTCGGCGCTGGGATCCTGCTTCCAGTGCGTCCGCGTGGTCAGGATGATGGGCCCGGGCTGGTATAGGTCCCACTCCCGCTCGTCGCGCTGGCGCGATGAGATGCCACGGTTCAAGGCGGTCCAGCGGTGCCGCACCACTTCCAGATGAAAGCTTGGCGAACCACCCAGATCGGCTTCGAAGGTCAGCGTTTCTTTCTGCCGGTGCCAGCAACTCAACAGCCAGTGCACCGGGAGCGCGCGGGGTCTGAACTTCATGGTTACGTTCGCGTTCTCGAACCAGCGCGAAGGGAAGTGCAAGCGCGCCTGCAGATTGGAACTGCCCACCCAGTGTGACTCGAGGATGCGTCCCTTGCCGGCGCAAGCCGTCTGCACCCAGCGCAAAGCCGCCGCTCCTTTTTTTCGGTTGTAGGTGGAAAACACGAAGTACCACAGTCCCAGCACGGCGACCGACCCGGCCACGTCAATCAGCAGAAGGCGACCCACAACGCTTCCTTTGCTTTCTTATGATGTCCATGGTACGACCGAGGTTGCGGCGAAGCAAGGGGCCAATGGGCTCATTTCATCTTTTCCCAGAGCCGCCTCGAATTAACTGTGGAAAACTCGGGGCCAGCCGTGCCGGTCGGCCCGTTCTTGCCACGGTCCAGACATCCACTCCCGCTACAATGGCCCGGTGCCCTTCACCATTCGGGACTTCCAGCCCGCCGACTTCGACACGCTGTGGCGCATTGATCAGCAGTGTTTTCCTCCCGGCATTTCCTACTCGCGGAGTGAACTCAGGTACTACATCCGCCGCCGGGGATCGTTCACTCTCCTCGCCTTATACGACGTCTCGACAACAACCGATCCCGATTCGGGAAAAGACAAGAAAAATATTCCCGCGGCCTCTGTCGAAAACATGGCGGTAGCCGGTTTTATCGTCGCCGAAGCAGATCGCGCCTCCGGTCACATCATCACCATTGACGTGATCGCCCCCGCCCGGCGCTCGGGCGTGGGATCGCTCCTGCTGCGCGTTGCCGAAGATCGTTTGCGCGAGGCACACTGCCGGTCAGTCGAACTGGAAACCGCCGTCGACAACCTCTCCGCCCTGTCGTTCTATAAACGCCACGGCTACAGCGTGATCGGAACGTCCCCGCGCTATTATTCAAACGGCGTAGACGCGCTGGTGCTTCAGAAAGGTCTCGTCTAGCTCTTCTTCGCGACCTTTGCGAAAACTTGATTGTCATGCCGAGCAAGCGCCTTTTGCGCAGCGAAGGATCCGGGCGAGCCGCGCGAAGCGGCCTGCCCTGAGCGAAGCCGAAGGGTCGCGCTTTTGCGACGCAACAATCGCGCGTTTGGCTCGCTTCCTTTTCGATTTGCACTTTTCTCTCTCTCCAGCTACTTTGCCTGTAATGAAAGTTGCTATCCAGGGCGAACTCGGTTCCTTCAGTCACGAAGCCGCTGAGCGCATGCTGCCGCGCTGCTCGGTCGTTCCCTGCGCCCGGTCTGCAGAAGTATTCGACCGGATCGAGCGCGGCTCTGTCGCCGCCGCCGTTATCCCAATCGAGAACTCGCTGGCCGGCACAGTAGCCGAGCACGCCGATCTCTTGGTGACGCATGATGTCTTCATTCAAGCCGAATTCCTGCTGCGCATTGTGCACAACTTAATTGCCGCCCCTGGCGTGAAGATCAGTGAAATGCGCACAATTCTCTCGCATCCGGTGGCGCTCGACCAATGCCGGGATTTTTTCCGCCACCATCCCGGTATCGATCCCGTCCCGTTCTACGACACCGCAGGCAGCGTGAAGCACGTAGTCGCCCATCGCCTTCCCGACGCCGCTGCCATCGCCAGCCGCCACGCCGCTCGAGAATATTCCGGCAAAGTTCTCCAGGCCAGCATCGAAGACGATAAACGCAACTTCACCCGCTTCTTCCTGATTCGCAAGTTGACAGGGAAAATCGCTGCGCGGCAAAGGGGAAGCGCTGCCTCCGTCCCCCGCTACCAGCGCCTGATTCCGCGCGGCGCCAACAAGACTTCCATCGCATTCAAGGTAAAGAACGCTCCCGGAGCACTGTTCAAGTCACTCAGCGTCTTCGCCCTGCGCGACATCAGCTTGAGCAAAATCGAGTCCCGCCCCATGCGTGGACGCCCATGGGAATATGTGTTCTACGTCGACTTCCTGCGCGGCGACGACGAGCCCGCACGCAACGCTCTGCGCCATCTAGAAGAAGTCGCCGAATTCGTAAAGGTTCTGGGGATTTACCGTGCAGCGTAAGCCGTGCAACCTTCCTTAGGGGCACGCGTCAAACCACTGACGAATCAAAGATTAACCGATAAGAACGAAGCGAAGAACGAGCAGTAAAGACACTAAGGAGCTGCAGATGCCCGAGATGCCCTCCAACCGCCGCGATTTCCTCCAGCACGCATCCATCGCCAGCGCAACATTGCTGGTGCCCGCACTCGCCTTAGGCGATGCGCAGAAGCCAAACTCCGCCAAGCCGCGCGACAGCGAAGACATCTCTCCCGCAGAAGACCTCATGCGTGAGCATGGAGTGCTGAATCGCATCCTGCTCATCTACGACGACCACGTCCCTATGCTCGCTGCCAAACAGACCTTCGATGGTTCGGTGCTGGTCAGCGCCGCCGACATCATTCGCCACTTCGTCGAGGACTACCACGAGAAGCTGGAAGAAGATTTCCTTTTCCCTCGCTTTCGCAAGGCGGGCAAGCTGGTCGACCTGGTGGATACTCTTCTCGCACAGCACAAAGCCGGCCGCGTGCTGACCGCGCAAATCCGCGAACTAGCAGCGCTCCCTACTCTCAAGTACGTCTCCGATAAAGATGTTTCCGACGCCAACAAACTGGCCGACGCGCTGCGCGCCTTCCTTCGCATGTATCGCCCTCACGAAGCCCGCGAAGATACAGTTCTCTTTCCCGCATTCCGCTCCGTCGTCTCCCCGCACGAGTACGATGCCCTAGGCGACGACTTCGAGAAGAAGGAGGACGAACTCTTCGGCGACGATGGCTTCTTCAAGGTTGTCGACCAAGTTGCCGACCTGGAGAAGAAGCTGGGTCTCTACGATCTCGCCCAGTTCACGCCAAAATGAAACCGCTCCCTCAAACCAGCCCATTCCCGGAAGACGGGAGCAAGTTTCGTCTCCGCATTAGCTGCTGCACTTCTGATACAGTGCGAACCGTCTGCGACAGGAATAGAATTCACCTTGCGCAGTTTGCCGGGAAGCCTGAAACCTTTCCCGAAGAGTATCATCTAAAGCTTGAGTGAGTTTCACTCAAGGAGAGCCAATGAGCCAGCAGCCGCTTTCCGAGCAAGTTGCTAAGCATCGGGAAATAAACGACGTACGGGCTTTGCCCGTGCTTCCTGTGCGGGATACCGTCCTGTTCCCGCACGCCGTCCTGCCCCTTACGGTAGGCCGGGAGAGTTCCGTTCAACTGATTAATTCGCTCGGAGAAGATAAGACCATCGTGGTGGTGGCGCAGCGCGAAGCCCGCGTCGACAGTCCCCAAGCCAGCGATCTTTATACCGTAGGCACGTCCGCGGTCGTTCATAAAGTCGTCAAGATGCCCAACCAGAGCCTCTTCGTATTTGCCGAAGGCCTGGAGCGCGTGCGCCTCGGCGAGTTCACGCAGTTGTCGCCGTTCATGCGCGCCCGTGTGGCGCCGATTCCTGAGGGCGTTCCGCCCGCCAGTTCTGAAATCGAAGCGCTGCAGCGCAACGTGTTGACACTTTTCCAGCAGATCGTTGCCGGCTCACCCACGCTTTCTGACGAGCTTTCCACCGTGGCCTTGAACATCGACGAGCCGGGACGCCTCGTGGATTTCATCGCTTCATCGTTACCGTCGCTTTCGACGCCCGACAAGCAGGACACGCTCGAAACTCTGGACATTCGCGCGCGTCTCGAGAAGATCAATCATCATCTCGCCAAGGAACTCGAAGTCCAGCAACTGCGCAACAAAATCCAGAGCGAAGTGCAGGACCGCGTGCAGCAGACCCAGCGCGAGTATTACCTGCGCGAGCAGATGAAGGCGATTCAGAAGGAACTCGGCGAACAGGATGAAGGCCAGCGCGATGTCGAAGACCTGAAGAAGAAAATCGACGACGCCGGCATGCCCGACGAAGTAAAGAAAGAAGCGCTCAAGGAATTGGGCCGCCTCTCGCGCATGTCTCCCATGGCCGCTGACTATTCGCTAACGCGCAACTACGTCGAGTGGCTGGCCGTGCTGCCCTGGGCAAAGACTTCCGGCCAGGAGATCGAGATCCTCAAAGCCAAAGAAATTTTGGATACGGATCACTACGACCTCGAGAAGGTAAAGGATCGCATCCTCGACTATCTCTCCGTCCGCCGCCTGAAGCCGAACATGAAAGGCCCGATCTTGTGTTTTGTCGGACCTCCCGGCGTAGGCAAGACTTCTCTCGGCAAATCGATCGCGCGAGCGCTGGGCCGCAAGTTCGTCCGCCTCTCGCTGGGCGGCGTGCACGATGAAGCCGAAATCCGCGGCCATCGCCGCACCTACATCGGCGCGCTTCCCGGACAAATCATCCAGGGCATTCGCCGCGCCGAAACCAAAGATCCGGTTTTCATGCTCGACGAAATCGACAAGGTCGGCCGCGACTTCCGCGGCGATCCCGCTTCGGCTCTGCTCGAAGCGCTCGATCCCGAGCAGAACTCCAGCTTCCGTGACAACTATCTCAACGTCACGTTCGATTTGTCGAAAGTGCTTTTCATCACGACGGCGAACATGCTCGACCCCATCGCCGAGCCTCTGCGCGACCGCATGGAGATCATCGAACTGCAGGGCTATAGCGAAGAAGAAAAGTTGCACATCGCGTTTCGCTATTTGGTTCCGCGTCAGGTGGAAGAGAACGGAATCACGGCCGAGCAGATCGAATTTCCCGAGGCCGCGATACGTTACATCATCCGCCACTACACGCGCGAAGCGGGCGTGCGCAGCCTGGAGCGCACGATCGGAACCATTTGCCGCAAGCAAGCGCGGCGGCTGGCCGAGGGCAAGACCGACAAGCTTGTAGTCACCGAGGAAGTCATTCAGGAATTTCTGGGCGGCATCAAGATCCGCACTGAAGGCGAAATCGAAGAACGCACCGAGCGCCCCGGCGTAGCCGTCGGCCTGGCGTGGACTCCTTCAGGAGGCGACGTGCTCTTTGTAGAAGCCAATGCCATGAAAGGTAAAGGCGGATTCACCATGACCGGACAGATCGGCCAGGTCATGCAGGAATCGATGCAGGCCGCGCTGACTTGGGTGCGATCGAACGCCGCGCAACTGGGCATCGCCGAAAATTTCTTCGCTGACCACGATATTCACATGCATGTACCGGCAGGGGCGATTCCAAAAGATGGTCCATCGGCCGGCGTGACCATGGCAACTACGCTGGTCTCGCTGCTCACGGGACATCGCATCCGTCCGCTCACTGCCATGACCGGCGAGATTACGCTAAGCGGCAATGTGCTTCCCGTAGGAGGCATTAAGGAAAAAGTGCTGGCCGCCAAGCGCGCCGGGGTTACGACCATAATCCTGCCCGCGGAAAACAAAATGAATGTGCAAGAGGATCTGACGCCCGAGCAAATCGAAGGCCTCACCATTCACTACGTGAAGACCATCGAGGAGGCGTTGCGCGTCTCCCTGCCGGTAGTGGCAGAGTCGCTGGCCGCGAAGGTGTTCCTGGAAACCGAGGTGAAGGACGCCGGGCCTCCACCGATTCGCCCGATCCAGGAGCCCGCCGTAGTTCACGACAAGGTTGTCACCTGGCAGTCTTAAGGCAGTAGCCAGCTGCCGGCTGCGGATTGCAGATGGGATTACGGTTGGCGCGATTTCAGTCTTGCCGTGCTGTTCAGTACTTCACAATCGCGGCAAACGATTTCGCATCGAGCGACGCCCCGCCCACCAGCGCGCCATCGATTTCCTCCTGTGCCATCAGAGACGAAGCATTTTCCGGCTTCACCGATCCTCCGTAGAGGATGCGCAGCTTCGATGCGAACTCTTCGCCAAATACTTCCGTAGCTTCGCGCCGGATCACCGCATGCGCCTCGGCTGCCAACTCGGGCGTAGCCGTCTTGCCCGTGCCGATGGCCCACACCGGTTCGTAGGCCACCACCATCTTTGCCGCTTTCTTGGCGGAGATGGCGTGGAAAGCCCGCACACACTGCCGCCGCAAAACATCGTCCGTCAATCCCGCTTCACGTTCTTCCAGCACCTCACCCACGCAACAGATCGGCGTGAGACCGGCTTCCAGCGCAGCTTTCAGACGCAGGTTCACGGTGTCATCGGTTTCGCAAAAATATTGCCGCCGCTCCGAGTGTCCGA
This sequence comes from uncultured Acidobacteriaceae bacterium, assembly GCA_963832755.1. Taxonomy (GTDB): domain Bacteria; phylum Acidobacteriota; class Terriglobia; order Terriglobales; family Acidobacteriaceae; genus Sulfotelmatobacter. The sequence goes on from CAWHVM010000002.1 coordinate 2,169,115, forward strand.
TGATGACATGGGTGACGCCCAAAGCCAGCAGCATCGCCGCCGAAGTTTCTCCGGTGAACGCGCCCTCAGTCTTCCAATGCACGTTCTGTCCGCCAATCGCCACATTCGATCCCTTCGCCGCTTCCAGCGCCGCAGCCAGGTCAATGTCGGGCGGGCAAACCACGATCTCGTCGCGTGTGTGCCCATTGACCAGCGGCAAGAAATCACGAAAGAACTCACGCGCCTGCTCGGGGGTTTTGTACATCTTCCAATTCGCGGCAATGAGCTTTTGTCTCATGAAGATCCCTTCTCGATTTTGTAGGACGAAGTGGAGTCCGAATTCTTCAGCCTCTCGGCGGCTCGCGTGTACGCTTTCAATGAGGAGACATCAAAGAGCACGAATCGAACCTTACTCACATGATGAGCGGACGCTAAAGCCTCAACCGTGGAGGCGATCGCGATAGACGCCGCTTCTGCAACGGGATAGCCGTAAGCCCCCGTGGAGATGGCAGGAAAGGACAAAGACTTGAGAGCGTGCTCGTCGGCGAGGCGAATCGATTCGCGATGACAACTCGCCAACTTCTCTGCTTCGCCGTGCTCTCCATCGCGATAGATGGGGCCAACCGTGTGGATCACGTGTTTTGCGGCGAGGCGTCCGCCGGTTGTGATGACAGCCTTGCCCGCAGCCAGGCTTCCAATCCTGTTTCCAATCTGCCGGCACTCGGCGAGTATCGCGGGTCCGCCAGTCCGGTGAATGGCGCCATCCACTCCGCCTCCGCCCAAAAGAGATGAGTTTGCCGCATTCACGATGGCGTCGGTGATTTCGCGAGTGATGTCAGCCGGACCGTTAAACTCGATGGTCTTTCTTGTTTCAACTCCGCCCCGCTCCAGCACGAGTCGAATTGTAAAATCATGCACGCCCTTATCCAGACCAGTCACTTTTTGTCGGTGAGGGCCTCAACCCCGGGCAACTTCTTTCCTTCCAAAAACTCCAGCGACGCGCCGCCGCCGGTGGAAATGTGCGTCATCTTGTCGGCAACCTCTGCTCCGTGCACTGCAGCGACCGTGTCGCCGCCGCCGACAATCGAAATCGCGCCCACATTTTCCGCAACGGCATGGGCGATCTTGAAAGTCCCCCGCGAAAATCCAGGAACCTCAAATACACCCATGGGCCCATTCCACACGATGGTTCGGGCTCGTGAAATCTCCTCCGAGAACAGTTCGATCGTCTTCGGGCCAATGTCCAGCGCCATGCGATCCGCCGGAATCGGCTGGCCCTCGCCGATCCGCTGCACTACCGCATTCGCCTCAGGCTTCATCGCCACGACGTGATCGACAGGGAGCAGGAACCTCACATTCCGTTTCTTCGCCTCCTCCAGCAGTTGCCGCGCCAGGTCCATCTTGTCCGCTTCAAGCAGCGATTTGCCAATCTCCTGTCCCTGCGCCTTCAGGAAGGTATAAGCCATGCCGCCGCCGATGATGAGCGAATCGACCTTGGTCATCAGATTCCGGATTACTCCAATCTTGTCGCTGACCTTCGCGCCGCCGAGGATCGCGACAAACGGCGGCTCCGGATGCTCCAGCGCCTTGCCCAGATACTGCAATTCCTTTTCCATCAGCAACCCAGCCGCCGATTTCGCCACAAACTTGGTAATGCCCACAGTAGAAGCATGCGCCCGATGCGCCGTGCCGAAAGCATCATTGACGTAGAACTCCGCCAGACTGGCTAATTGCCTGGCGAACTTCTCATCATTCGCTTCTTCCTCGGCATGAAACCGCAAATTTTCCAGAAGCAGGGTCTGGCCTTTTTCCAGCTGCGTGGCAACTTCCTCCGCCTCGGGACCGACGCAATCGGGACAGAAGCCCACGTTCTCGCCGCGCGCCAGTTCTTTGTCGAGCACCATGCGCAGCCGCTCGGCTACCGGCTTCAGACTCATCTTCAAGTTCGGTTTGCCTTTGGGCCGTCCCAAATGCGAGGCGAGAATCAATCTTGCGCCATGCCGCAGGGCATATTCGATCGAGGGCAGGGTTTCGCGGATGCGCGTGTCGTCGATCACGCGGCCATCTTCCAGCGGAACATTGAAGTCGACCCGCATCAAGATGCGGTTGCCGTTGAGCGGCAGATCACGGATGGACAGCTTGGACATTGGCTGGTTCGTCCTTATCAGAGGCAATGCCGGCGCTACAGGCCCTTGCCGGCGATATAGTGAATCAGGTCCCGCACGCGGCAGGAGTATCCCCATTCATTGTCATACCAGGAGATCACCTTGACGCAATTGCCCCCGACCACCAGGGTCATGGGAGCATCGACGATAGAAGAGCGGGAATCGCCCTTGAAATCCGACGACACGAGTTCGTTCTCCTCAAAGCCCAGGTAGCCCTTCAGCGGTCCGCTTTCAGATGCCTTTTTCAGCGCCGCGTTTACTTCTTCTTTTGTCGTCTTCTTTTCCACCCAAGCCACCAGATCGACCACCGAAACATTCGGCGTAGGCACGCGCATGGCGAAACCATCGAGCTTTCCCGCAAGATCGGGAATCACCAGCTTGAGAGCTTTCGCCGCACCGGTGGATGTAGGAATCATGTTGATCGCCGCGGCCCGCGCCCGGCGCAGGTCTTTGTGCGGGAAGTCGAGTATCACCTGATCGTTGGTGTAGGAGTGAATCGTGGTCATCGTCCCGCTGACAATCTTGAACTCGTCGTTGACCACCTTGGCGATCGGCGCCAGACAGTTCGTGGTGCAGGAGGCGTTCGAAATGATGTGATGCTTCGCCGCATCGTACTTTTCATGGTTCACGCCCAGCACAAGAGTGATGTCCTCATTCTTCGCCGGAGCCGAAATGATCACCTTTTTCACCGGCCCGCGCAGGTGTTTTTTGGCATCGGTGGCGTCGGTGAATCGGCCAGTCGATTCGATCACGACCTGAGCGCCCACTGATTCCCAAGGAAGAGCAGCGGGGTCTTTCTCTTTGAAGACCTTGATAACCTTTCCATCCACCGAGATGCTGTCGGCACCGGCCGTGATCTTGTTTGGCAGGTTGCCGAGAATGGAATCGTACTTCAGCAGGTGTGCCAGTGTCTTCGGATCGGTGAGATCGTTAACCGCCACGAATTCCAGGTTGGGGTCGTTGAGCGAAGTCCGCAAAACGTTGCGGCCGATGCGTCCGAAACCATTAATGCCAACTTTGATTGCCATGCTCTCTCCATTCCTATGAATGCAGCATCAGAAAGCTTCCTGAGCCGGTATACAGACAGATGATGTTAGCAGGACAGAGAAGCGGCGTAAATGATCCCAGTTCGCTTACGGAAGGCTCGGCCTTCCCATCGCGGGACTGTGTGCTGCACGTCCTTGACAGTGTGCTACGGAAAGCTCAACTCGATATACGTGTCCGTCCTCCACCAGATCAGCGGCAGCCGCGCCATCCAATACTTCCGGTTAATGGTCTGCCGCACGCGGACGTGTTCTTCCGGCGGCAGAATGCGGGCCAGCGCGGCGAACTCGGGTCCGGTCAACTTCCCCCGGACTGTGCAGGGAGCAACCGTGACCTGCGGATTGTTCCGGATGCGCTTGGTCTTGCCCATATCGCTGCGCGTCATCACATAAAGCTTGTCGCCATCCTCCCCAAACCATACCGGCGTTGCGACCTTTGCCCCGCTCCTGCGCAAGGTGGTGAGCGAGATGTATTTCTGGCCGTGGATCGCAGGTGGAATTGCTCCTGACATGCTCACATTGTAGCCGCTGTCGCGTCTGGTTCGCCGGAGGGCGAGGCCGATTGATCCGGACCGCTCTTTGTGTTAAAAGCCGTACATGCGTAAATGGATGCGCGAGCGCTTGCAGCGCAAGAAAAAGAAACCCGCAGAACCCTCCGACCAGCCCGCTCCTCCGCCCTTGCAGCCCGCGTATTTCGAGGCAGAACAGCCGCCCAGCGCGGCAGAGGAGGGAACTGGCGAAACGGAAATCTCGGTCCCGCCTGAGCCTGTGCCGCAACCTCGACCGGTTCGAAGAGCGCAACCGATCCCCGAAGAACCACCGTCTGAGCAACAGCCCTCCGAAGAACGGTCGGCAGCTCAAGAGTCGGCCTCGGCGCACACTTCGAACACCGGCCGCGGTCGCCGGCGACGCGGGGGACGAGGGCGCGGTGGCCGTGGGCGCGAGCAAGCCGTTGCTCAAGCTTTCGCACCCGCCGCAGTGAAGGGATCGATACCGGTCTTGCCTGTCGATGCGCCTGAAGAGGAGTTTGGTGATGCGGGTGAGGTGGAGGCTCCAAGCCCAACTCTGCCGGTAGTCGCGGCCGCACCCATAGCTCCCGCCATTCCTGCACCCGCGCAACGTGCGCCGAAAGGCATTGTCGTGCTCGCGATCGGGCTGCCCGGTTCGGGCAAGAGTTCGTGGTTTAAGCGCCACAACGTAGTCCCGCTCTCCAGCGACATGGTGCGCTCGCTGCTCTTCGACGATATGCGCGAGCAACGCTTTCAGGATCTCGTCTTTTCCAATCTCCGCTCCATGCTCAAAGCCAGGCTCATTGCCAAGCGTCCCATGAATTATGTGGACGCGACCAACCTCACGCCGCAGGAACGCCAGCACTGGATCAAGCTGGCCAAGGACTACGGTTACGAAGTGCACGCAGTATTCTTCGACGTGCCGCTCGAGGTTTGCATTGAGCGCCACCAGCGCCGCGATCGTGTTGTCCCAGAAGACGTGATGCGCCGCATGGCTGCCAAGCTGAAGCCGCCCGCGTTTGAAGAGGGCATCGCCAAGATCACCGTCGTGCGGGTGAAAAAGAAGGAGCCGGAGCCAGAGCGTCTTGACCGGGAAGTCTAGCCCAGATGGCTTTGGCATGCACTATTCCCGGTGCAATGGGTCGTAAGCGGCTGGTTTCACGGGGACTTGCGGGGCGAACTGTCTGTTGAAATGTGTTAACGTAAGTACTTTAGTATCAGCAACTTGAAACCGTAAGTTAAATCGGTTTAACAAGCCGGCTGATGAGCGCGAAACCTCGGTGGCAGAATGGGTCAGACGCCGACTCGAACGCCGAGCAGGAGGCCTCTGAGCCGCCGCGACGCACGGTTCCTGCACGCTTGCCCAACGCAAATCACGGACGCCTTTGCGAATTGGAATTGCTATCGCGGCTCTACTCCAAGCTAAGCTAACACCTCACCGCTGGTCGTCGCCTGGACTATCCCTTCAGATATGGCAACATCTCTTTAAACGACGGTGAGGACGAGGAGCGCATCAGTTCGTAGATCATCATCTCGGTGGAAGAAATCACAGCGCCCGCGTCCCGCATTCTTTCCAGGCCGATCTTCCAGTTCCATTCCGTGCGCGAGCTGACCGCATCCGAAGCGACATGTACGATATAGCCTTCGCGCTGCGCGGCCAGCGCCGTCTGCGCAACGCATATGTGGCTTTCCATGCCGCATAGCAGCAGGGTATTGCGCTTGCCGGGCACGCGCTTGAGCAGCGTACAAAACGCGTCGCTGCCGAAGCAGGAGAAGCGATCCTTGTCGATCGCCTCGGTCTCGGGCAGCAGGGAAGCGATCTCGGGCACGGTGGGGCCGAGTCCCTTCGCGTATTGCGTGCTCATCACCGCGGGAATCTTCAGCACGCCTGCGGCGCGAATCAGCAGCTTCGCATTGCGCACCAGCTGCTCTTTCTGAAAAATGGGCGGCAGAAGTTTTTCTTGAATATCGACCACGATGAGGGCGCACTGGTCTGACTCAAGTGGACGGCGCACAATTTCGGTATATTCAGTCGACAATGCGGAAAGATTCTCAGAGATAGTAACCATAAGCGGCTCCTTAGGACACTCAACAACGGCCTCGAACAGAGTTTAGCGCGAACGCGCCGCAAGCGCAGCGAGCCTGTGAGTTTGGTCACAACACGACCCGCGGTCAAGATTTGACCGCCTTCTTAACTCATTGGATAATGAAGGCACTGCCCCCTCGTTCAACGGCAGGACAGCTGACTCTGGATCAGCATATCGGGGTTCGAATCCCTGGGGGGCAGCCAGACATTCTCAGGCACTGCTTCGCTGTTTTAGGCTAGCTCCAATTCAATCTTCTTCGCAGCCGCATCCAGCTTCGCGATCTTAAACTTGCGAATCTGTCCTGCGCTGACTGGATCCGGTTCCGCTCCGCCGGCGGGCTTGCCGCCCTTCCAGCGCGCCTGCAGCATCGACCCCAGCGAAGACAAATCGGGTTTGGCGCTACCTGCTGCGGATGACGACTCCTGCCCGGCCTTCGGGTCTTTCGCGGATGCTGCATTCGCCTTTATGCGGCAATTGGCCTGGATGCCTTCGCCCAGCTCCACGCGCGCGTGTTCCCCTGCAACCTCGATGATGCGGCCGGTAACCACATCGCCTTCCTTGTGTTCGGCAATGTATTCATCAAGGCCGCTGGGAACCAACTGCTTCATGCTCAAACGCAGTTGCCGCTTTTCGATGTCAATGGCGAGAACCTGAGCTTGAACAAGTTGGCCTAACTTCACTACTTCCTGGGGATGATTGATGCGCTTGTCAGCGCTCATCTCGCTGATGTGAATCATGCCTTCGACGCCTTCGGCGAGCTGCACGAATGCGCCGAATTTCGTGATGCTGATGACTGGACCTTCGATCGCAGCGCCCACGGCAAACTTCTGCGCAACGTCAGCCCAGGGATCTCCCAGCGCCTGCTTCAGGCCGAGGGACATGCGGCGTTCGGCGGCGTTCACGCCTAAAATCACCGCGTCCACAATCTCACCCGGCTTTACCAGCGTGCTGGCGCTCCGCATTTTCTTTCCCCACGACATCTCGGAAACGTGAATCAGCCCTTCAATTCCCGGTTCGAGTTCCACGAACGCTCCGAACTCGGCCACACGCGTAACCGCACCGCGCACGCGTTCGCCCACGTTATACTTTCCGGCCACTGCATCCCAGGGATGCGGCTGCAACTGCTTCATGCCTACCGAAATGCGGCGCTTGTCCGCATCCGTGGAAATCTTGAGAACCTTGGCTTCGATCTGTTGCCCCACGGCGAGCGCGTCGGCCGGCTTGGTGACTCGGCTCCACGCAATGTCACTTACATGCAGCAATGCGTCCACGCCACCCAGATCGATAAAAGCGCCGTAATCGGTGAGACTGCGCACCACGCCTGTGACGGTATCGCCTTCTTTCATCTCCGCGAAGCGGCGCTCTTTCACCGAGCGTTCTTCCTCTTCGGCCACGGCGCGGCGATCGACCACAACGTCTTCTTCGGTGACGTCGAGCTTGATGATGCGACAGAGAATTTCCTGCTCCACCAACTTCTCCATCTCGGCGGCGTCGTGTGCTCCGCTGCGCGAGGCCGGCATGAACGCGCGCACGCCCACATCCACGCTAAGGCCGCCCTTAATTATGCCCGTCACCGTGCCCACGATCGTTGCCTTATCGGCGAAGGCCTTCTCCAGTGCCGCCCAATCTCTTGGCCGTGAGACCTTGGCGCGAGTGAGCTGGTAATAGCCCTCCGGATCGCGCCCTGTAACTGAGACCGGCAGCTTGTCGCCGGGCTTCACGGTTTCGCCCGCGCCCAAGACAGCGAGTGGCAAAATGCCTTCGCTCTTGAAGCCGATATCCAGGAAGACCGAGTCGCTGGTAACAACAATCACCGTACCTACGAGTTGCTTCCCGCCGTCTTCGCTTTTGCGCGAATGGCTCTTTTCGTACTCGGTGAGCATCTCGCCGAATGACTCGTCGGGTGCGGTGGATTCAGAAGTAATTTTGGATTCTGGAGTGCTCGGATTGGGCATGATGTAAGTCAGGTAAGCTAAACGAGATTAGGAGGCGCGAGGAGACTCGAACCTGCCGTGCGTGCAGTCGTCAGAATACACTAGAACTCCGCACGGTTGGTGATACCTGAGTTCGGTCGGAACGGTAAGTTTCAGGAGGGTACGAGGTGGCAGGTTCGCGACGGCTTCACTTCTCTGGTTTCTTTACGCTAACCCCTCTTCCGCAATTCTCAACCGACCAACGAGAAAATAACCGTAATCGTGGTCTCTACCTCGACCGGTTGCCCATTCAGCAGGTAGGGCCGGTAACGCCATTGTCTCACCGCCTCAATGGCTGCCGGTACCAGCATCGGGTGCCCGCTCACTAATTGCAGATCCTGAATCTGGCCGTCTCTGCTGATGATGGCCTTCAGGACAACGTCCCCCTGAATCCGAGCCGTCTTAGCCAGCAATGGATACGCCGGTTGCACCTGGTGAACCAGCATACCCTTCGTTACGCCCTGCGAGATACGCACGCGTTGCGGAACTACCGGCTGAAACTTGGGTACGTATGCATTGGAAGTGGAATTGACGATTCCTCCGATCACTCCCCCGAGCTGACCGCCGGGAATTCCACCGGGCACGCCTCCGACCACGCCACCCGCGCCAGGCATCGGGGGCGGCGCCTCTTCTTCCTTGATCATCTCGACCTTCGTCGGAATCCTCGTCGGCGTCCGGAGTTGTCCCCCAGAGAGCAGATCGCTTTGGATCTGCTTCATAACCTTCGCTACTTGCTGGTCGGCAGCTGGGGGCGGTGGGGGCGGGGGCGGCGCGATCAGAAATGTCAACAATTGCGACTTCGGCAATTCCTGGGTGAAATACAACGGCAATAAGAGCAGCACGCCCAGGAATAGGCACTGCAACAGAAAAGATGCCAGCGTCGCCCACGTCTGCCGGCCTTTTTGCCCGTCATACCGCAGCAGACTGTCTGCGAACATGGGTCTGACCTGTACCGGAGCAGTCATCAACCGCTCCAGGGAAGACACCGGCACTGCCGGCCTGCGCACTTGTGGAGTTTCTTTGACTTCCGGGTCTCGAACCTCGATTGTGCCCTTCATGGCCGTTTCCCCCTTGCGTCCTCAGCGGTGCCATCTCCGCTAATTACATCCTCGTCCCCCAGCGAAAGCTGGCCAATGCCCTTCGTCACAGCAGTTTGTGTCCTCAATCACAGCGTGAAAGCGCGCCCACCGCGCTTCTGCTACGACCTCACCACCTCACGATTCGCCTCTGCTTTGACGCCTGTCTCGGCCCGCTCATAGCCCACGGCGGCAGCGTGTACGGCCCGGTCAAAGAACTGGTCGAGCAATTGCAACAATTCCTGCTTTCCCAGAATCTCCACCGGGCGATCTGGATACGCCTCGTCCAGGACGAACTCCCAGAGATTGTGTTTCGTCAACATGATTGCCCAGATTACCTGGCTCAACGGCACGCCCTGTTGGGCGCGACGCCGGCCAATGTGCATGTACCGCTGCTCGATATCGTTCTCATTCTTGTGCAGCAGCCACTCGCCCAGGTGGCAATAGATCTCGTAGACCCTCTGCTTCAATTCCTCGGGCGCAACTTTGTCAAAACCTGCGCAATGGGGGGACTGCTGAACCTTCTTCAACAGACTGCTGGCCAAGGCGTCGGAGTGGTCCTCAATCAAACGGACAAACCTATAGGTGATGATCATGGCCATCTCCCTTCCCTACAGTTTTGGTATTCATTTTCGACCCCAGCAACTGCGCGAGCGATGACCGGCAGCACCACTGCACGTGATGGGAGTCACTCACGTGTTGCCCGTGCCAACGTCCGGAACGTTCGTGTTTCGTAACAAGCGCCAAACAATGCCGTACCCTAGTAGGGAAAGCGCCGGCCTAGCGTTGTCCGACGGCATCGGTGCACGAATCGCTCTGTTCGGGGTTCGTAACAAGCACTAACAACTCCTTGTTTTCTTGCCGGCCTGTGCTAACTTTTCCAGCATCTAACGGGCAGCGCCGATTCGATGAAATCGCAGAGTGTAAGCTTCTCTGTTCGGCGGAGTTCGCCAACTCCGGTGGCTATGTTCCTCCGCTTTTCACCCTCGGCTTGGCCTGGACGAAGGGAGATTTATGTCCACTCCGAAAAAGAATTTTCAGCTTGCCGGTAGTGAGCGCACTCCACTAAAAGGAGCGCGAGAAATAGGTCCAGCCAACCCCAGCGAAATAGTAGACGTGACCATTCGTTTGCGATCCCGCACCGGAAAAAAGCCGGCGGTCAACGCCAATGAATTTAAGAAACCGGTTGCGGAACGCACCATTTTGAGCCGCAAAGAATTCGAGCAGCTTCATGGAGCAGATCCCGACAGCATTGCGCGCGTCGAATCATTTGCCCGCGACCACCAACTCACGGTCAAGGAAAAGAGCGCGGCCCGCCGGACGGTGATTCTTTCCGGGACCGTGGCCGCGATGAACCAGGCATTCGGCGTCGAACTGAAGCAATACGAGCATCCCAGCGGCAACTATCGCGGGCGCACCGGCCCAGTTCAGCTTCCGCCGGAGCTGCAGGATGTGGTCGAGGGCGTCTTCGGCCTGGACAATCGTCCCCAGGCCAAGCCGCATTTTCGTAGGCGGCGCGGAGTCGGTGGCGCACGTGCCGCAGCCCAGGGAGTGTCTTACACGCCCCCACAAATGGCCACGCTTTACAACTTTCCTACGGGCGCAGATGGCTCTGGAGAATGTATCGCGCTAATCGAGTTAGGCGGCGGATACAACCCCACAGACCTGAGCAATTACTGGAAACAGCTCAACCTCACCGAGACGCCAACCGTATCCGCGGTTTCGGTGGGCAACGGCAGCAACAAGCCAACCGGAGACCCCGGCGGGCCGGATGGCGAAGTGATGTTGGATATTGAAGTGGCCGGTTCGATCGCTCCCGCGGCCAAGATCGTCGCCTATTTTGCCGAGAACACTGACGCCGGTTTTCTGAATGCGATCACGACCGCAGTGCACGACAGCACGAATAATCCGTCGGTCGTCTCAATCAGTTGGGGTGGTCCTGAATCTTCCTGGACGCAGCAGGCCATGACGTCCATGGATGAGGCATGCCAGGCCGCCGCTGCGATGGGCGTGACGATTTGCGTGGCGGCTGGAGATGACGGCTCGACCGACGGCGTTGATGACGGTCTGAATCACGTCGATTTTCCGGCATCGAGTCCGAATGTGCTGGCATGTGGAGGCACGAAGCTGCTGGCTTCGGGCAACACCATCACGAGTGAAGTCGTATGGAACGAACTGGCCAACAACGAAGGCGCAACCGGAGGCGGCATCAGCGACGTTTTTCCGCTACCGAGTTGGCAGAGCGCGGCCGACGTACCGCCTTCCGCCAATCCCAATCACAACGTTGGCCGAGGCGTTCCAGATGTGGCCGGCGATGCCGACCCCACCACGGGCTACGATACGCTGGTTGATGGACAATCCGGCGTGATCGGAGGGACCAGCGCAGTCGCTCCTCTGTGGGCTGGATTGATCGCACTGATCAACGAGAGCCTTGGAAAGCCAGTGGGTTTTATCAACGCACTGCTTTATCAAAACCCCAAGGGTGATTTCAACAGCATCACTTCCGGCAACAACGGAGCCTACTCCGCGGGTCCGGGATGGAATGAATGTACCGGGCTGGGATCGCCGATCGGGACGCAAGTTGCGGCGGCGTTAGGTGCGCCCGCACAACAAGCTATGAAGACGGGCACTTAGCTAGGAGTAAGGAAGTGGCGCGGCCTTGGCGTCGCGTCACTTCTCATGCCTTTGTGCGCGCGCGCAGAACGTTATCGAATGCTGATTGTTGATTGCTGATTGAAAACCAGAGTCCGGCTGGGTTTGGTCTTCAATCGACAATCAACAACCTTCAATTTCCGGCGTCGGCCACGACTCAGCTCCCGACAAACCGCGCATATAAGCTGCGTGCAATGCCGGTGTCGGTCGTCCCCTTGATGATGGCCCGGCCATCGGGGAACAGCGTCATCTCATAGGGATTGCGCCAGAACTTCAACACGAATTCATTGTGCCGAACGATGCCGTGGGCCTCCAGACGCTGTTGCATTTCGGTGAAATCAATTGGCCGGGAGCGTTCGTGAATCTGCACTGAGTTTCTTCCGCACATTGTGATGTGCGGACGCCCCTCGCCCGCCAGATGCACGAAGTCCCGTTCTCCACACGTCCGGCAGCCCGGCCGCGGGTTTGCCGCCGCAATCTCCGCCTGCTCGTTGTTCCACACATCAAACGACCACAGCGTCTTGCGCAGATGCTCCGCCGCCGCGCCTCCCACCAGCAACTTCATTGCTTCTGTCGCCACAATCGACGCCACCACGTTCACCGCCGTGTTCAAGATGCCCGAGGTTTCGCAAGTCTCAACCATCCCCCGCGGTGTATCGGGAAAGATGCAAGCCAGGCATGCGGTTTTTCCCGGCAATACGCTCAACGTTACCCCATAACTGCCCACTGCCGCCGCGTAGATCCACGGCAGAGAATTCATTACGGCATAATCATTCAAAAGATATCGAGTCTCGAAGTTATCAGTACCGTCGAGGATTACATCCATCCCCTCAAGTAACGCATTAATGTTTGCGGGAATTACATCGTCGACCCGCGCCTCGACGACAATATCCGAATTGAAGGCTGCAATCTTGCGTGCGGCGGCAATCGCCTTGGGCACGGACTCGGCCGCATCCGTTTCTTCGAACAACGATTGCCGCTGCAGGTTGCTCGCCTCCACGTAATCGCGATCGATGATCCGCAGCGTACCCACGCCCGCGCGGCCCAGCAACGATGCCAGCGCCGACCCGGTCGCGCCGCAGCCCACAATCGCAACTCGCCCCGCGGCCAGACGACGCTGACCCTCCGCTCCGATTCCGCGAAACAGAATTTGCCGCGAATACCGTTCTTCGAACTTTTGTTTCTCCACGCCCAGCCTCTTCTCCACCAGCCTCTTCTCCATCAGCCTCAAGGAGGTCACCAGTTCTCACCCGCAAAACCTTTATTATAAGTGGCGGACTGCTTCCGCTGCCGGACGCAGACAACACAGGCCTTCCGCGCTTCATCGAATGTAGGCAACAGGCCCAAGGATTGTTTTGCTGAGACGATACGCGGCATTCTTCATCTTGATCATACTTTCGCTCGGCCCAGCCGCCGCTGCGCGATCGGCCGCGCCTGCGTTTTCAGTACAAGAATCGCAAAGGGCGCAATCCTCCTCAACCCTCGATGCCATGGCGGCCTATGCCGGACGGATCGTCCGGTCCATAGAACTGCCGGGAGTACCGGATCAAGATCACTTGCTGCAAATGATCCCGCAGAAGTCTGGCCAGCCGCTCGACCGCGACCAGATCCGTGAAAGTATCCGCGTCCTGTTCGCCACGGGACGCTTTGCCGATATCCAGGCCGAAGTCAATCCTTCAGGCGAGGAAGTGCTGCTCACCTTCACGACGTCGCTCAATTTTTTTGTCGGCGCCGTCGAGGTGGAAGGCGCTCCCAGTCGTCCCAACACCAACCAGGTCCTCAATGCCGCCAAGTTCCAACTCGGCGAACTTTATACGCTCGATAAACTCGATCACGCCCTGCAAAACGTTCGGCAACTGATGCAGGAGAACGGCTATTACCGCGCCCGCGTCACCGCCGAAAGCGTTTCCAAACCCGCCACTCAGCAGGTGAATATACTGTTCCATATCACTCCCGGAGACCCTGCTCACATCGGTGAGGTGAAAGTCGCGGGAAGCTCAACGTTTTCAGAGGAACAACTACAGGACATCGCCAGAATGCGCCCCGGCGTCCGCGTGACTGCCGCCCGCGTCACCAATTCGCTGCAACGGCTGCGCAAGAAGTTTCAGAAGCAGCAGCGTGTGCTGGCTCAGGTTTCCATCGCCCAGCAGAAATATCTTCCCGAAACCAATGCCGTTGACTACACCTATTTGATCCAACCCGGCCCGGTCGTGCTCATCTCCGCTCAAGGCTTTCGCATCAGCCACGGTCTCTTGAAAAAAGAGGTACCAGTCTACGAGGAGAACGCTCTCGACGACGATCTGCTTAACGAGGGCAAGCGCAACCTTCTCGACTATCTGCAGAGCCGCGGCCACTTCGATGCCAAAGCCGACTTCCAGAGGGAAACCAGCCCTGACACCGTACGCGTGACTTACAGCATCGATCCCGGTCTTCTCCACAAGTTCGATCTCATCGAGATTACGGGAAACAAGTATTTCCCCCGGCAAATGCTGCGGAGCCGCTTGCAGATTCAGCCCTCCGGCAAGTTGTTTTCCAGCGGACGCTACAGCGGTGACTTGCTCAAAAGCGACGTTGCGAATCTTCAGGCCCTGTACGTCTCTAACGGATTTCGCGCTGCCAAGATTCAGACCAAGGTCGAGGACAACTATCACGGCGCAAAGAACCACATCGCGGTACACATTCAGATTGAGGAAGGCCCGCAGACTCTCGTCGGTGAATTTCGCATTACCGGCAATCAGAAGATCGACGCCAAGTCTTTTCCCGAACTCAACACCACCGAAGGCCAGCCTTACTCCGAACAGGATCTCAGCAATGATCGCCAGTCCATCCTCAACTACTACTTCAACCACGGTTTTTCCAACGCCACCCTCGAGATCACCACGAAACCCTCCTCCGGCCAACCCAACCGCGAAGACGTCACCTACACCATTCAGGAGGGCGAACAGTTTTTCGTCAAGCAGGTGATGGTCGCCGGGCTCGAGCACACCCGCAACTTCATTGTGCAGCGCGAGATTCAAGAAACCGCCGGCCAACCCTTAAGCCAGCAGGCCCTTCTGGATACGCAAAGCAAGCTCTATGACCTCGGCATCTTTAGCCAGGTCGACACGGCAGTGCAGAATCCCGAGGGCTCCGACCCGCAAAAAAATGTTCTCGTCCAGTTGCAGGAAGCCAAGCGTTACACCTTCACTTATGGCTTCGGCCTGGAATTCGAAACCGGCCTGCCTGCAGGGACTACGGCTCCCACCGGATCCACGGGCGTGAGCCCGCGTGTCGGATTCGATATCACACGCCTCAACGTCGGCGGCCGGGACCAGACGCTGACCTTCCAGTCCCACGTCGGACGCCTGCAGCAACGCGGCCTCATCAGTTACGAAATTCCCAAGCTCTTCAATCAGGAACGCTTCAAGATCTTCTACACAATTTTTTACGACAACAGTCTGGACGTTGCCACTTTTACTTCGCAGCGCGAGGAAGGCAAAATCGATCTTCGCCAGCAGATCGGCCCGCTGCAACCCAATCACTCCACGTCCATCACTTACCGCTTCGATTACCGCTATGTGAAAGCCAGCCACCTGGCGGCAGACTTTTCGCCCGCCGAGTTCAGTTTGTTTTCTCTGCCCGCGCGCGTGGGCGGTCCTGGCTTCACCTTCATCCGCGACAAACGCGACAACCCGCTCGAGAGCACCAAAGGCCAGTACTTCACCCTCGATGCTTTTGCCTCATCCAGTTACTTTGGTTCTCAGGCTAATTTCGCTCGCGCTCTCGGTCAGGATTCCACCTACTACGCCTTCGGGCCGGCGAATCACAAACTTGTCTTTGCCCGCTCCACCACTTTGGGATTGGAGCAGGTTTATCAGGGCTCGCAGGTTCTGCCACCGGGAGCGTGTGAACTTAGCGGCTTGGCCACGGCTTGCCCCTCGGGTATCTCGGTGATTCCGCTGCCCGAAGTTTTTTTTGCGGGAGGCGGCAACTCTCACCGCGGTTTTGCGTTAAATCAAGCAGGACCCCGCGATCCCGATTCCGGTTTTCCCGTCGGCGGCACAGCGCTGTTCATTAACAGCGAAGAGCTGCGCTTCCCTCAGGTCAACCTGCCTTTTCTCGGAGAAGGTTTCGGATTCGCAATTTTTCACGATATGGGCAACGTCTTCACCGCCGGCCACGACATGCTGAAGGGTCTGCTGCGCTGGCACCAGCCCAACCCCGTGCAGTGCGTGCCTTCCAGTGGCGTCATGAATACAGGGTGCGAGGCATACTTCAACAACAGCGGTTACGACTTCACTTCTCACGCAGTGGGGCTTGGTTTACGTTACAAGACCCCCATCGGCCCCTTACGCTTCGACTTCGGTTACAATTTAAATCCAACCGGCTATTTCCAGGGAACCGTGTTCGTGAATGGGCTGCCGCAGTATTACGAGACGCAGCATCTGCGGCCCTTTAACTTCTTTTTCAGCATAGGTCAGCCATTTTAATGAGAGTTCGAGCTACGAAAACGATTCCTGTTATCGCACTTGCGCTGCTAATTTCAGCCCTGTGTTTTACATCCGCGCCCGCTTCAGCCGAAGTGATCGACCGCATTGTCGCGACCGTCAACGGCCGCGTCATCCTGCAGTCCGACTGGGACGAAGCCCTGAGCTACGAAGCTCTACTCACCAATCGCAACGTTGCCCAGTTCACCGACGACGACCGCCGTGCAGTGCTCGACCGCCTCATCGACCAGGAACTACTGCGCGAGCAGATGAAGTCTGCCGACTTTCCCCACGCCACCGACGCCGAAGCCGCCGCCCGCGTCGCCGCCGCCCGCAAGCAATATCCTCAAGCCGCATCCATTGAGGCTTGGCAGGCTCTTCTCGCCAAATACCACCTCACTGAACAGGATCTTCTTGCCCGTGTCCAGCAGCAGATCGACGTGATGCGCCTCGTCGATGCCCGCCTTCGGCCCGCCGTTCAGATCGATTCCAAGTCGATCGAGGCCTACTACCGCGACCAGTTCGTCCCCAAATTGAAGCAGGCCGGGGCATCGGAGGTTCCGCTTGCTAACGTCTCCGCCAAGATTCGCGAGCTGCTTACCGAGCAGAAGGTGAGCGAGTTGCTCATCTCCTGGCTGCAAACCTTGCGCTCCGAAGGCCAAGTCCGTATCCCCGGCGTCACCTCGTCTACCAACGACCCGGGAGTCCGATCGCAGTGAACGGCAGCTCCGCCAAGCCCACCCGCCGATGGTGGAAATATCTGCTGATCATTGCCGCGATCGGCTTGGTTAGCGCTTTCGGCCTGCTCATCTACGTCAACACCGATTCATTTCAGTCACTGGTTCGCCGCCGCCTCGTCGCCGAAGTGGAGCGCATCACCGGCGGCCGTGTCGAAATCAACAGTATCCACACCATTCCTTTTCTTCTGCAGGTCGATGTGCGCGGAATCACGGTTCACGGCCGCGAGCCTGCCACCGACGTTCCCCTCGCTCACGTCGATCGCATTGTGGCTCGGCTGAAGATCATCTCTCTTCTTCGCTCCGAGTTTGGCTTCCATGAAGTCATCCTCGAGCAACCCGTGGTGCACGTCGCGTTCTATCCCGATGGCACTACTAATTTTCCCCAGAGAAAGGCCGGCGT
Organism: uncultured Acidobacteriaceae bacterium; assembly: GCA_963832755.1. GTDB lineage: Bacteria > Acidobacteriota > Terriglobia > Terriglobales > Acidobacteriaceae > Sulfotelmatobacter. Next base: position 2,186,205 of record CAWHVM010000002.1, read on the forward strand.
GGTTGGCGGCGAGACTGCTGTCGAGCGGCTATTCGCCTTGTCCATCAATCGCTTCGAGCTTCGCCACGGCCAGATCATTTGGGACGATCAGACCATCCCCGTTGATTTCGCCGCGCGCGATGCTTCGCTCCAGATGGACTATTCCTTTCTCCGCGGCCGCTACGATGGAAGCCTTCAACTCGGCCTGGTGGACACCAAGTTGATGGACTGCAAACCTTTCGCATGGATGACCGCAGTTGAATTCAGTCTTGCATCCGACTCTGCGGCCATTCCTTCGCTAAAGTGGAACTCCGGCCATTCGCACTTTTCTGGCAGCGGCCAGATTACAGACTTCCGCCATCCCCACCTTCAGGGTTCCTACGATGCCCAGGTCGACCTCGCAGAAGCCGCGTCCATTGCCCGCCGCCGCGAACTGCGCGCCGGTGTGCTCGAACTCAAAGGCCACGGTGACTGGACGCTTGATGAGTTTGCCAGCAACGGTGCGCTCGCTCTACGCGATCTCGGCTGGCAGAACGACCAGATCGCCTTCTCCAGAGCCTCTGTTAACGCCGACTATTCGGTCACCGGCCAGCAACTCGAACTCTCAAAACTGCAAGCCAGAATTTTCGGCGGCGGCGTCACCGGCAATGCCGAATTCAATCAGTGGCTCGCGCCCTGGCAGCATCTGTCTGCGGGTGCTAGAAGAAACCTTGAGACCGCTGTTATTTCCGCGGCTCCGCTCCCGAGCAAGTCCGGCGTCAAAACGCCCAAGACAAAGCCACCCGCAATCCAAAACGCGGTCATTGTTCTTCGCCTGCGCGACCTCTCTGCTGAGGATCTTGCCGAAGCGCTGAATGCTCCTGCGCATCCATTCCCGCACTACCATCCCGCCGCCTCCGCCTCGGGCGCGCTCGAAGCCCGCTGGAAGGGAACTCCCCGCGATGCGGATGTGCAATTCGCGCTCGATCTCACTCCTCCTGACCACCACGTCCCCGCGCATCTGCGAGTGAGCGCCCATGCCAACGGCGTCTACCACGCCGCCGATGACACTCTGGATTTGCGGCAGTTCACCCTGACCACGCCTACCAGCCACGTGCAGGCCTCCGGCACGCTGTCTGCCACATCGGCGGTTCACCTTTCCGTTTCCACGTCCAGCCTTGCCGACTGGCTACCCTTAGTCGCCGCCGTTCGCGGTCCCGCGCTGTTTCCCGTCGTGCTCAACGGCAGCGCGACGTTCACCGGCAGCATGAGCGGTTCGATCTCCTCACCGCAGCTTGCCGGGAACCTGCAGGCTGACGATTTCGACATCACGCTGCCCGCCACTGCCAACACACGCAAGTTGAAAACGCAATGGGATTCTCTGTCAGCATCTCTTCAGCTTTCCTTCCAGGCCATCGCTCTTCACAATGCCACGCTGAGCCGTGGCGACACTTCCGCCGAGTTCGACGCTTCCGCCGAACTCCAACACGGCCACTTCACCGGCGACAGCGCCTTCACCTTGCGCGCCAATCTTCACAATACCGATATCGCTCAACTACAGGCTGTCGCCGGATACAGCTTCCCTATCGTCGGGAAGACCGATCTCTTCGTGCAGGCCGCCGGCACTTTCGCTGATCCTCACGGCGAGGGACAGATCCATCTGACTGACGCCACGGCCTACGGGGAGGCCGTTCAGCAATTCGATTCCGGCTTTCATATAGCTCAGGGTGGGGTTGCTTTCGATAACATCCATCTCTTTCATGACGATTCGATTGTCACCGGAAGCGCGGCCTTTAATCCTTCGTCCCGCGCTTATCGCCTTGATCTTGTGGGGAACAATTTCGACTTGGCCCACATTCGGCAGATCCATCTTGATCGTCTCTCTGTCGAAGGGCGCGCCGATTTCGTTCTCAAAGGTTCGGGCACTCCCGACGCGCCCGTCCTCAGTGCAGGTGTCCACCTCCGGAACCTCGTGCTCGACCGCGAACTCGCCGGTGAGCTCGATCTGCAATTTTTCACGGAAGGCAGTGAACTTCATCTCACGGGCAGTTCTCACTTTCAGCGCGGGTCGCTGGCGGTTGCCGGCAACGTTCAGTTGCGCGATGGCTATCCTGCCAATGTTTCCTTTCACACCGACCAGCTGGATCTTGACGCCCTCTGGCATTTTTATTTCAGGGGCCAACTCACGGGACATTCCGCTGTCACGGGCTCGCTCGACCTGAGTGGCCCACTCCGCCAGCCTGGGCGCTGGATTCTTGGCGGAAACCTGAGCGCTCTCTTCCTCGACGTTGAACATGTAAAGCTCAATAATAAGGATCCCATTCGGTTCTCCATCGCCAATCGAGCGATGGACATTCAGCAACTCCACGTTGTGGGCGAGGGTACTGACCTCACGGGGCATGGCACTATCGAACTCTCTGGCGATGACACACTCGATCTAATTGCCGAGGGCCGCCTCGACCTTAGACTGCTCGCCAGTTTTGACCCGGACTTCACTTCTTCCGGCCTCGTCACTATGAACTTGACCCTGGGGGGCACCTGGGCTGATCCTCTGCCGCAAGGCAGTCTTCAGGTGGCCAACGGTGCGCTTTCTTACGCTGGATTGTCCAGCGGTCTCAGCGAACTTAACGGCTCGCTTCGATTCACGCGCGATCAACTCCATATCGAAACGCTGACGGCCCGCACCGGCGGCGGCACGCTCGACCTGAAAGGTGACGCCAACTACTTCAAGCAGCAGCTTAACTTCAATCTCACTGCCACGGGCAAGGATGTCCGTTTGCGTTATCCGCCGGGTGTCAGTTCAACCGCCAGCGCGGAATTGCATTGGATCGGCAGCCGCTCCTCTTCCACCGTGTCTGGCGACATCAGCATCACCAAAATTGCTGTGACTCCCGGATTCGATTTCGGCGCTTATCTCGAGCGCAGCCGCCAGTTCTCCACCGTTACAGTCGCCAACTCGCCGCTCACTAACGTCAAACTCGACATCCACGTGCAGACCGCGCCTGAACTCCAGATGCGCACCGCTATCGCCCGCCTTTCCGGCGACGCCGACCTTCGCCTCCGCGGTTCGGTGACCCGTCCAGCCGTTCTCGGCCGGGTTGATATTCTCGAGGGCAAGGCCACTTTCCATGGGATCCGCTTCACGCTCGAGCGCGGCGATATCACTTTCGCGAATCCCGTCGCCATCGAGCCCCAGCTGAATCTGCAGGCCTCCAGCCACGTCCGCAACTACGACCTCAATGTTACGGTGATTGGCACGCCCGACCGGCTTAACATCAACTACCGGTCCGAGCCTCCGTTGCCGAAATCCGACATCATCGCTCTCCTTGCCCTGGGCCGCAGCAGCCAAGAGTCTGCGCAACTGCAGGAGCAGTCCGGCCAGAGCGTCTTTTCCGATCAGGCCAGCAATCTCATCCTCAACCAGGCGCTCAATTACACGGCCACCAGCCGCTTCCAGCGCCTGTTCGGCGCCAGCAATATCAAGATCGATCCTCAGGGACTCACCACCGTAACCAATCCTTTGAGCAACGGTCCCCAGATCACCATCGAACAACAGTTTGCCAACAACGTCTCGCTCACTTACTCCACCAACGTTTCTCAGAGTTCGCAGCAGATCATTCAGGGGGAGTACTATGTCAATCGCAGCGTCTCCCTCGTCGGTAACCGCGATCAAAACGGAGTCGTCAGCTTCGATGTGCAAATCCGCCGTCGCACGAAATAAGAGCAGTGGTCAGTGATCAGTGGCCAGGTAATCGGGGGTTTTTTATACTGACCACTGACCACTGATCACTGCTTATGCCCAATCCGACCACCGCTCGTGAACTGATGGTCGATTCCCAACTCCGGGAACGCGGCATTTCCGACCCGCGCGTGCTCGCCGCCATGCTTCGTGTCCCCCGCCACGAATTTGTCCCTGAACCGTACCGCGCTCACGCCTACGAAGATCATCCTCTTCCCATCGGCAACGGCCAAACCATCTCTCAGCCCTATATCGTCGCCCTCATGCTTGAATCCCTGCAACTCACGCCCGACGATAACGTTCTGGAAATCGGCACGGGCTCCGGCTACGTCACCGCTTTGCTTGCGGAGCTTTCCGCGCAGGTTTTCTCCATCGAACGCCACGCAGCCCTCGCCGAAAACGCTCGTAACATTCTCGCCGCGCTTGGTTACACGAATGTTTGCGTGTTCACCGGCGATGGCGCGTGCGGACTTCCTGCTTGCGGCCCTTTCGACGCCATCCTCGTCTCCGCCGCCGCTCTCCGCATGCCTCCTGAACTGCCCTCTCAACTGCGCGCGGGAGGTCGAATGATCATTCCCATCGGTTCGCCCGACTCTCAGCAACTCCAATTCATTCGGATGATCGATGGGCAGGCCGTAAATTCCCCACGCGAAATGGTCCGCTTCGTCCCGCTGGTCCCCAACGAGGAGTGAAGTTCGAGGCTCTGAAGGAAAAAAGTCTACATACGAAATGCCGACAGATCATTTGGAAGACAACCGCCACTCATAACGACGCAACAAGTAGAGCGCATCCGGGCTGATGTCGTCGGCATTCTTCGGCGGTTCCCTGAGAAGAGCGGCTCGATAAGTCGCCCGGAGTGTGCCGTCTCCATAGAGATCTGGAAACCGCGAGCCAGCGAAAGTCAGGCGCGTGCTATAGGCGAGCGCAACCATGCCGAGCAAGCAGAACAACGAGCAGTAAACAAAAAGCGTCGGCCGCAGCACATGGGATGGCGCCATTCGTCTCGCGCCTATCAGAACATATCCCAGCAGCAGCGGCAAAACCGGCAACCAGAGCCTGGTATCGAACCAAGGGTAGGCGAGAACGATGGATGCAAAACCTGCCACATACCAGACCGATGCATCGAGATTCTGGCGTCTTTCCCAGATTCCGGTTGCCGCCAACAACAATGTAAGGAAGCCGACAATCCGCACCGGGAGTTGCAATCCTGCAGGTAGCTTTGAGACGGGAGCATTCACGGCCAGTTCGCCCCATTCTTGCGTATGGTCGTTGAGGTCCGATACAAAATTGCCGATCACACCTCTTCTATGAAGAGTGTTCGCGTTGAACTGCAGATAACGGGAATGCAGAAACATTCTTCCCGCCCCCGTGATCGCTACGATCACAAGCAGCAGAAGCACCAGCGACACAATTCCATGCCGCCGCACCCATTGGGGTACGCGCCTGGCCCAGCGCACCCCACCAACCGCAGCCCAGGCAAAAGCGGGAATCAAGGCAATCCCAATCGTGCGTACTTCAATGCAGAACAACAGCAGCGGAGCAGCAACGGCCAGCTTCCAGTAACGGCCTCTGCTCGTGTCCGCTTCGGCCCGAAGAAGCAGTAGCAGGCACGGCATCGACGCCCCGAAAAAGCAAACATCGCTCAGCGGATACGTAACATGTTTCACCATTACAAACGAAAGCAGCGTCAGCAGACATATGATCTCCGCAGTTGCACCCCCAAATGCGAACGAACTGCGCAATACGAAGTAGCTGGCCCAACACCCAATCCCCAGCAGCAGACAATTGAGGGCAATAATTGCCCAGGACTTCCCGATGCCGGCCTTCACCAGCAAAAAAATCAATGCGGGATACCCCGGCGGGCGCATCGATTTTTCACCGTGGACCCGAAAGCCATGTCCGTCGGCCGCAGAACTGGCTTGCAGCAGATAGTCAACTCCGTCGCCCACCAGCCGCAAGGGGCTGGCAATCTGTACCACGTAAGCCAGCGAGACCAGTAGCAAAGCCAGTCCGACAGCAATCCGGAAGCGCTGCGACGCGTCGGTCATGTTAGAGCGTTGCTGGAACCACTGGCACAGGTGTGGATGAAGGAATGTCGGAAGGAGCCTGCCGGACAAGTTGCTGGGCGGAGTCCTGAGCATACCGCAATACGCGGCCGGGAAGGATTCCGAGATAGAGCGTCGCGGCGAGGCACGCCGCAAGAGCGACGCCAAGCGCGAATGGAACCGGAGTCACCGGCACTTCCTTCCGCGATTCCCGCATGTACATCATCACGATAATGCGCAGGTAATAGTACGCGCCCACGCCGCTGTTAAGCACGCCGATGATGGTGAGCCAGATCAGGTTAGCTTTCACGGCGGCACTGAACACATAGAACTTGGCAAAAAAGCCGCCCGTCATCGGAATACCAATCAACGAGAGCAGGAAGATGGTGAGCGTTGCCGCGAGCAGCGGGGAACTGCGGCCCAGCCCTTCATAATCTTCAAGCGTCACATATTTCTCGCCCGCGTTCGCGAAGTGGCTGACCACTGCAAACGCGCCCAGGTTCATCGCAGCGTAGGACGCGGTGTAGAACATGGCCGCCGACGTTCCAAGCTGAGGCGCGGCTGCAAACGCCATCAGCAAATATCCCGCGTGCGCGATTGACGAATAAGCCAGCAGGCGCTTGACGTTGTTCTGCACCAGCGCGCCCACGTTGCCCAGGGTCATGGAGAGCGCTGCCGCAATCCATATGACCCAGAACAGAGCATGTACATTGATCACGAACACCAGGCGCAGCAATACGGCAAACGCCGCTGCCTTGGGCGCAGTCGACATGAAGCCCACGATCGGCGCCGGCGCTCCTTCGTAAACGTCCGGGGTCCAGATGTGAAACGGCGCCGCCGCTACCTTGAAGCCCAGGCCTACAAACATCAATGCCACGGCCACGAACGCGAGCAACGGGATTGGGCCAGCCCGCAGCGTTCGGCTGATTTGATCGATGTTGGTCGAGCCCGTGGCTCCAAACATCAACGCCACTCCGTAAAGGAAAAACGCGGTGGCGAAAGATCCCAGCAGAAAATATTTCAAAGAAGATTCTGCGCTGGCAGCCTCGTGCCGCCGGAATCCTGCCAATACATACGAAGAGATGGAGGAAATCTCGAGTGCGATGAAAATCAGAACAAGTTCCACCGCCGAGGACATCAACGCCATACCGACCACACCGAAAAGAATCAGAGCGTAATATTCGCCGGCGCGAATCCTTTGCACGGCCATATATTCGTAGGAGCTAAGGATAATGACCGCGGCGATCGCAATCACCAGAACATGAAAGTAAACGCTGAAGCCATCCACCTGAACCATGTTCCAAAAGGCTAGCCCCGGGGCCTGCGCCATGAACCAGGTTGCCCCAATCCCTGCCAGCGTCCCAACGAACGCAATCAGCCCCAGAAGTTTCTGCCCCGTCACTTCGTCCAGCAGGGGTTCGAGCGCCATGACGATCATGCCGAAGATCGAGAGAACGATCTCGGGCAGGATGCGAATGTAATCGCTACTCTGCGGCAGCGCCTGCGAGAAGCCAGGAACAAAGCTCGCGATCATTGTCCCACCAGCCTGCTCGCAAATTGCGCGTAGGGAGTAAGGGCTGCCCGAACCGCAGGATCAATCGCACCCAGCCAAAGAATAGGGGCCACGCCCATCACCAGCGCGGCCGCCGCGCACGGCCAAATCGCCAACTTTTCGAATCCCGAAAGATCGCGCAGAGAATTATTCACCGGGTGCGTGACCTTGCCGTAGAAGACGCGCTGATACATCCAGAGCAAATAGATGGCGCTCCAAATTATGCCGGTGGCTCCCAAAATTCCGTAAACGGCCTTGTCTTGGAACGCGCCGCTCAACACCAGAAATTCGCCGATGAAGCCGTTCAGCAGAGGCAGACCCGCCGATGCGAGCACGATGAACAAATAAGACGCGGCATATACCGGCATGGGCGAAGCCAGCCCGCCGAACTCGCTGATCTCGTAAGTATGCCGGCGCTCGTGCAAAACGCCCGCCAACATAAACAGACCGCCTGTCGAGATTCCGTGAGCCAGCATCACGAACATCGCGCCATTCAGCCCGGCCTGCGTGAAGCTGAAAATTCCCAACACGACAAATCCAAGGTGGCTGACAGAGGAATACGCGATCAACTTCTTCATGTTGGGCTGCACCATCGCCACTAGCGCGCCATAGATGATGCCAATCAACGCAAGCGTCATGATCCATGGCGCGTTGCGCCGCGCCTGCTCGGGAAAAAGACCCAGGTTGAAGCGCAACATTCCGTACGTGCCCATCTTGAGCAGAACGCCAGCCAGCAGCACCGAGCCGGCCGTAGGCGCTTCCACGTGCGCATCGGGCAACCATGTATGGAATGGAAACAGAGGAACCTTGACCGCAAACGCCAGGAAGAAGCCGAGGAAAAGCCATTGTGCGGCGGCCGGAAACTTGGGCATGGCCCCGCGGGCAATCTGATCGCGAATCACAACGAAGTCAAAGCTGCCGGTATGCGCGTAAAGCCACAAGATTGCCGCGAGCATGAACACCGAGCCGATCATGGTGTACATGAAAAACTTCACCGCGGCGTAAACTTTGCGCTCGTGGCCGAAAATGCCAATCAGCAACGCCATCGGAATCAGCGTCGCTTCCCAGAAGAAATAGAAGAGGAATAAATCGAGCGAGGTGAAGACGCCAATAAGCGCCGTCTCCAGAATCAACAGCAGGATAAAGAATTCTTTCACCCGCTCGTGAACCGACTTCCAGGAAATTAGTACGCACAGAGGCGTGAGAAACGTGGTGAGCACCACCAGCCAGAGCGAAAAGCCGTCAACGCCCATGTGGTAGTGGATATTCGGCACGGAGATCCACTGAAAATTGACTTCGTAGTGGAATCCGCTTCCCAGATAAAGCGGCCTTTTGAAGTAGACGGGCAAGTGCAGCGAAAGAACGAAAGTGAGCAACGAGACGACCAGCGAAAAAATACGGATGTCGCGATTGCGGCGGGGGAACAGAACGAGCAACAACGCGCCTGCCAGCGGCGCAAAAGTAACCAGTGTCAAGATGTGGTGATCGAGCGTCCTCATCGCACCCCCATCCAGACCATGAACGCAATCACCACCGCCGAACCCGCCGCAATCCAGCCCGCGTAGGAGCGAATGTTGCCGGATTGCATGTGACGAACTTCGTCGGAAATGTGACGCGCACCCTCTCCGGCATCGTTCACCGCCGCGTCAATCACTTTTCGATCCACTCCCTGCCAAAGGATTCGAGTCGAGCCGTCGATCAGCGGCTTGACGAAGAGAGTCGCGTACAATTCGTCGATGTAATACTTGTGCGCCACCGCCTGATAGAAATCGCCGAGCGCGTCCGCAATGTTTTGCGGAAGTTCGGGCCGCTCGTAATAGAGCAGGTAGGCCAACCACCATCCCGCAAAGGCAACCAGCACTGAGACGCCCATCAGCAAATATTCGAGAGTACGGCTTGCAGCTTCGGCTGCCAGTTCACCCGCTCCGAAGACAGGCGCAAGAAAGTGTTCGAAACGGTTGCCCCAGCCTACGAATCCCCCGACCAGCGAAAGGAGCGCGAGAATCATCAGCGGCACCAGCATGACCATGGGACTCTCATGCGGTTCGCCGTGTCCATGTGCGTCGTGGCCGTGAGAGCCGTGCGCGTCCACTTGCGCTCCGCGGTAATCACCGAAGAACGTCATGTACAACAACCGGAACATGTAGAACGACGTGATGAACGCGGTAACCACGCCGATTGCCCAATAGACCGGGCTAACCTGATAGGCCTTCCACAGAATTTCGTCCTTGCTCCAGAAGCCGGCGAGCGGCGGAATCCCGGCGATCGCCAGCGTCGCGATGCCCATTGTGAGAAACGTCCACGGAATATACGACTTGAGGCCGCCCATCTTGCGCATGTCCTGCTCGCCGCCAACGGCATGAATCACCGACCCTGCTCCCAGGAAGAGCAAGCCCTTGAAAAAAGCATGGGTCATCAAGTGAAAGATGCCGGCAGAAAATGCACCCACGCCGCAAGCCATGAACATGTAACCGAGCTGAGAGATCGTCGAGTAGGCGAGCACTTTCTTGATGTCAGTCTGCGCGATGCCAATGGTCGCGGCGAAAAATGCTGTCAGTGTGCCGATGATCGCCACCACCATCAGCGCATCCGGCGCGCGCTCAAAAATCACGTGTGATCGTGCGACCATATAGACGCCGGCTGTCACCATAGTAGCGGCGTGGATCAAGGCAGAAACCGGCGTGGGGCCTTCCATCGCGTCAGGGAGCCAGACATATAGCGGAATCTGCGCCGATTTGCCGCAAGCGCCGATCATCAGCAGAATGCCAATGGCTGTAAGCAGCCCCGCGCCGGCAGTCTCAGGCGCCAAAGGAGCTACCGCGCCGAACACCTGCTCGAAATTCAGCGATCCAAAATGTTTGATCAGCAGAAACAATGCGATCAGGAAGCCGAAGTCGCCAATGCGGTTGACGATGAACGCCTTCTTGCCGGCCGACGCCGCCGAATCCTTCGTGAACCAGAACCCGATCAGCAGATACGACGCCAGCCCCACGCCCTCCCAGCCAATGAACATCAGCAGATAATTGCTGGCCAGCACCAGCGTCAGCATAAAAAACATGAACAGATTCAGATAGCTGAAGAAGCGGTAATAGCCGGGGTCGTCCCACATGTAACCAACAGAGTAGATGTGGATCAAGAATCCCACTCCGGTGACCACCAGCAACATGACCAGCGAGAGTTGATCCAGGTAGAAGGCGAAGTCGGCGCTGAATCCGGTGATGCGGATCCAGTGCGCGAAGAACTCGTGGTAGGGAAGCGTCAACGATGAAAATCGCGCAGCCACCACCAGAGCCCAAGCGAAAGCGGCTCCGCTGAAGAAAAGTGCAACCGCAGTCACGCCCGCTCGCGAAGCTTTCTTTCCCAGGAAGCCGTTGATTGCAGCCCCCGCCAGCGGCAGGACCAGGATCACCCAGAGATTGAGGGATGGGTTCATAGTTTGAGCAGGTTCACCTGATCCACGTTCAGGGTCTCGCGCGTGCGATAGACGGCAATAATAATCGCCAACCCCACGGCCGTTTCCGCCGCCGCCACGACCATCACAAAGAAGACGAATACCTGGCCGGCCAGCGCGTGCCAGTGCGCGGCGAATGCTACAAACGAAAGATTCACCCCGTTCAACATCAGCTCAATCGACATGAAGATGGTAATGATGTTGCGTTTGATCAGAAATCCGACCACGCCACAGGCAAACAGAAATCCGCTGAGCAGCAGGTAATACGATAGCGGCACATACGAGGGCACCATCAGTCCGCCTTCCCCGCCGCAGCCTCCGGCGTACTGGCCAGAACCACGGCGCCCATGATCGCAATCAGGATCAACACTGAGGTCACCTCAAAGGGCAAAAGAAAGTCGTGAAAGAGAAGCTGTGCGATATCAGTGGGATGCCCGGGCAATGCGCCGATCGGCACGGGTTCGGTCCCGGAGTGATGCAGCACCAGCCACGCCAAAAGTACGCTGCCGGTCAGCATTCCGGGCACGCCCAGCAGAAGCGCGACCCGGCTTCCCATGGTGTGTTCTTCCTCGCCTGCGTTCAGCAGCATGATGACAAAGACAAACAGCACCATCACCGCGCCCGCATACACAATCACCTGCACGGCGGCTACAAACTCCGCGCCCAGCAGCATATATTCCCCGGCCAGCGCAGCCATGACTGCAATCAGCGATAGCGCACTGTTGATCGGATGCCGCTGTGCCAGCAGGTTGATCGCCCCACCGACGCAAACCGCTCCGAAAGCCAGAAATAAGATGAGATGAAAATTCATGGAACAGTTCTCAGTTCTCAGTTCTCAGTTCTCAGAAAAACCCTCCAGAAGGTCGTATTCACAGTCGGCGCTCACGCGCCTTTAACTGAGAACTGAGAACCGAGAACTGAGAACTTGTTTTAGGCCTACCAAGCCACGGCGATCGCCGTCGCGATTAGATTCACAATCGCCAGCGGCAGCAGAAACTTCCAGCCAAACGACATCAGTTGGTCGTAGCGGAAGCGCGGCAACGTCCCGCGCACCCAGATATACAGAAAGAGAAAACAGAAAATCTTCGCGCCAAACCAGAATATCGGCAACAATGCCTCTAACAGCGGAGGCCCAAATAGTGGCCCGTGCCATCCCCCGAAAAACAAGAGCGTGGCTAGGCAAGCCACCGTTATCATGTTGGCGTATTCGGACATGAAGTAGCTGGCAAACTTCATAGAACTGTACTCGGTATGGTATCCCGCGACCAGTTCTGTTTCGGCTTCGGGCAAGTCAAAGGGAATGCGGTTGGTTTCGGCGTAGGCAGCCGTCAAATAAATGAAGAAGGCAATGAATTGCCCATGAAAAATATTCCACCGCGGAATGAATCCCCAAAAATGGCCGCCCTGGGCATCGACGATAGTGCGCAGGCTGAAGCTGCCGGACTGAATCAGAACTCCGATCAGCGAGAGTCCCAGCGCAATTTCATAGCTAACCATCTGCGCGCTGGCGCGGAGCCCGCCCAGCAAGGAGTATTTGTTATTCGACGACCAGCCTGCGAGCGCGACGCCGTAGACGCCGAGTGAGGTAATGCCCAGAACCACCAGCAGCCCGATGTCTACGTCGGTGACTTCCAGCGGAATGCTGTAGCCGCCAAGCGTGATCGAGTTGCCGAAAGGAATCACCGAAATCGAAGTCAGGGCAAAGATCAGCGCCATCATCGGCGCCGCGATAAACAGCGGCTTGTAGACGTGCGGCGGCGTCAGGTCTTCCTTAAACAGCAACTTTACCCCGTCGGCAATGGGCTGCAGCAGTCCAAACGGCCCGACCCGCGTGGGGCCCCAGCGGTTTTGGATGTGGCCCACCACTTTGCGTTCCAGCCACACCGTGTATGCGACCCCGGTGAGCAGAGCAATCAGCACGACCACTGACTTGATCACCGACACGAGTATGAAAATGCCAACAGGCAATGCGCTTCCTCTCCAAGAACCTGGTTACAGAAAAACTGGATCAGTCTGCCGCAACCTCGGCCGGGTTGACCTCGTGACTCTCGACCACCGACTGCAATGTGCGGGAATAACGTCCCAGAGTTCCGGAACTAAACAGATCGTCATCCGCAGGCGCTATCGACTCCGGTCTGTGCACAACTCCGGGCCCAGCCTTAGCGAGCGACGTGTGCTGGCCGTTCCCCGCCAGCAGATTTGTGCGGGAGACGTCATAGCCGGGAACCAGCCGCTGAATCTCGTCTAGAATCGCCGTCGGATCGAACGGGCTCAGCTTCGGCTCCAGCGCGTGCGCCTCCAGCCAAACCGCGTGGCGGTCGGCCTCTCCCGATTGTGCTCCGCGCGACTGCCCCATGTCAGCGTGCGTGCCGCTGCCAAAGGGCACGAGTTTGCGAACATCAAAACCCATGGCGTCAGCGATGCGCACGATCATCTCGAAATCAGCCTTCGTGCCTGTGACCTCGCCCGCCTTCTTTACCAACTGCAAGTCGCCGCAGGTGTTCGTGAATGTTCCGGACTTCTCGTATGCATTTGCGGCAGGCAACACTACGTCAGCCACCACCGCGGTTTCGGTCAAGAACATGTCCTGCACCACGACAAAAGCCTTCGAGAACGTAAATGGATCGATCTTCAACCGGCCGATGGGATTCGATCCGACCACATAAAGAGCTTTCAGCTGGTTCGCTTTTCCCGCTTCAACCATGCCAGATAAATCGAGCCCAGCCGCATGCGGGATTTCTCCCCACTCTTCGTGGAATTGGCTGCTTCCTGTGATGGGGTGGTATCCAGGAAGCAAGTCAGGATACAAGCCCATGTCGGCCGCTCCGCGCGAATTGGCATAGTCCGCGAGACAGACAAACTTGGCTCCTGAGATCCCAGCACCGAACTTCACAAGGCTGGCAAGATCGCTGCCCAGGATTTCAGAGCCGAAAACAATAACCAGATTCTGCTCGCCGCGCAGTTTGTCACGAAGAGCAATCCATGCGGGTTTGTTTGTGGACGACTGGTCTGCCGATGAACTGATGAGAGCATCCGCGGCACCGTCGTCACAGGCTAGAAACGTTGCAACTTTGTTCTCCGCTCCGGCGGAAATCTGCATGAAGCTGGTCGCCTGCCGCCACAACTTAATGGGTCTTGAATTGATCACATAGAGCCGGGCGCGGTGCAGCCGAACATTGTTGCGAATCTGCCAGGCCAGCAACGGATGCTGCTCCGTGGGATCGTTCCCAATCAGCAGAATCGCAGGTGCCGTGAAAACGTCCGCCATGCTGGCCGTAGCATCTGTCTTGCCCCGAAGCGCAGCTGCGAAGGCAGGGAAGTCGGCGGTGCGGTGGTGGTCGACGTTGTTCGTCTTCAACACCACCCGGGCAAACTTCGAGAGCACGTAGGCTTCTTCGTTCGTAGTGCGAGTGGAGCCGATCACGCCAATCGCCGCCCCGCCGTCGCGGTTGCGAATCTCAGCGAACTTCTTCCCGATCAGCTCAAACGCTTCTTCCCACGTCGAAGGAGTCAGTTTGCCCTGTTTGCGAATCAGCGGCCGTGTAAGCCGTTCTTCGTGATTTGCAAAATCGAATGCGTAACGACCCTTGATGCAGAGGAAGTCCCCATTGGCGCCGCTCTTGTCGCGGTTATCGCCCCGCATAATCTCCATGCCGCTGTCGGAACGCCGCACGCCCAACGTGGTCTTGCATCCATCGCCGCAGTGGGTGCAAATCGTGCCCACGTGCTTCATCTCCCACGGACGCGTCTTGTAGCGATACGCGCCAGAGGTGAGCGCGCCCACGGGGCAAATGTCGATGCACATGCCGCACTCTTCGCACTCCAGATGATCCTCTTTATTAGGCGCGATAATCGAACTGACGCCGCGGTTCTGCACACCCAGCGCCCAAACGTCCATGCCCTCGCCGCACACGCGCACGCAGCGGTAGCAGAGAATGCAGCGCGGCCGGTCGAAAAACACCACCGGCGACCACTGCTGCTCATCTTTATGATTCTTCGCCTCCATGAATTTCGACTCGGCGGCGCCATAGGAGAACGTCATGTCCTGGAGTTCGCATTCGCCGCCCGCGTCGCACACGGGACAATCCAGAGGATGGTTCCCCAGCAGCATCTCCAGCATCGACTTGCGTGCCTGCTTGATCTCGTCGCTATCCGAAGTGACGATCATGCCTTCGCCAACCACGGTCGTACACGCAGTCTGCAGCTTGGGCATTTTTTCGATCTTCACCAGGCACATGCGGCAAGCGCCCTGCAGAGAAAGGTTGGGGTAGTAGCAGAACGAAGGCACTTCAATGCCCACGGTCTTGCAAGCCTCGATCAACAGCGTCCCGGCAGGAGCCGTGATCTTCTTGCCGTCAACTGTGAGTGTTACGTCAGCCATAAGAATTGTGCGATTTTGCAATTGCGCGATCGGGCGATTGAAAACCTCAGCCCCGGTAACTCTGGTTTTCAATCACAAAATGGCCCGATCGCCCAATGACTCAATCTTCCCGCTACGCCATTGCCGGTTCCAGCGCCGGCGCTTTCTCGTAAGGGCAAGGTCGGCCTTCCAGATGATCTTCAAACTCTTTCCTAAACTTTTTCACGAACGCAATCGTCGGCATCGCCGCCGCATCCCCCAGCGGACAAAACGTCCGCCCTAACATGTTCTCCGAGAGATACTGCATGTTGTCGATATCTTTCTTCACTCCGCCGCCCGCATGAAACCGAATCAAAGTCTTCTTCAGCCAGTCTGTGCCTTCACGGCAGGGAATGCACCACCCACAACTCTCATGCTGATAAAACTTCATAGTCCGCAAAGCGAACTTCACGATGCACTGCTGATCATCAAGCACAACCACTCCGCCCGAGCCCAGCATCGATCCGGCCTTCGCGACCGAATCGAAATCCATGTTGATGTCGATCTCGTCAGCAGTCAGGCAAGGCGTCGACGATCCTCCCGGAACAACAGCCTTCAACGAGCGCCCATTGGCAATGCCGCCGCCCACTTCGTAAATCATCTTCTTCAGGCTGTAGCCCATGGGCAACTCGTATACGCCGGGCTTCGCCACATTGCCACTAAGGCAGAACAGCCGCGTGCCGCCATTCTTCGGCGGACCAATCTTGGCATACCATTCCGCGCCGCCCAAAATGATGTGCGGCACGCTGGCCAAAGTCTCCGCGTTATTGATGACCGTGGGACCACCCCACAGTCCCACCACCGCCGGAAACGGAGGCCGAATGCGCGGAATGCCGCGCTTGCCCTCGAGCGATTCCATCAGCGCCGACTCTTCGCCCACCTCATAAGCGCCCGCGCCGCCGTGCCAGTAAATGTCAAAATCGCGCCCGCTGCCGAAGATGTTTTTGCCCAAAAAGCCCTTGGCGTAAGCGTCGCGAATCGCCTTTTGCATGATGATCGACAAGTACCGATATTCGCCACGGATGTAGATGTATCCGCTGCGCGCGCCCACCGCGAGCCCGCCGATCATGACTCCTTCAATCACGGAGTGTGGATCATGCTCAAAGATCAGCCGGTCTTTGCAAGTGCCAGGCTCGCTCTCGTCGCCGTTGCACAGCACGTACTTCGGCTTCACCGACTGTTTGGGCACGAACGACCACTTCATGCCTGTCGAAAAGCCGGCGCCCCCGCGTCCGCGCAACCCAGAATTCTTCACCTCATTAATGATGGCGTCCGGCTCCATAGCCAGCGCCTTCTGCACGGCCTTGTAGCCGTCCAGTTCGAGATAACGGTCGATATTCGTCGCACCCTGGCCAAAGCGCCGGGAGACGACCTTTACCTCGTCGGGATGGGAAACTAAGTCAGCCACGAGTAATTGCCGATTGTCGATTTCCGATTGCCGATTGAAAACACCTACAATCGGCAATTGGAAATTGGCAATTGAAAACTCTTATTGCGTAGCTTTCTTTCTGTACTCTTCTAGCACTCTATCCATCTTCTCCGCCGTCAGGTTCTCATGAAAATCGTAGTTCACCTGCGCCGCCGGAGCCCAACTGCAAGCCCCAATACATTCCACTTCTTCCAACGTAAACAATCCGTCGGCCGTAGTTCCTTTGTGGCCGACGCCCAGCTTCTTCGCGCAGTGATGCAGAATTTCTTCGCCGCCGCGAACCAGGCAACTGATGTTAGTACAAACCTGCACGTTGAACTTGCCGCGCGGCTTGGTGGTCAACATCGAGTAATAGCTGATCACGTTGCGCACTTCGAGTTCAGTGAGATCGAGCCGTCGAGCAAGTTCAGCGATGACTTCATCGGACAAAAATCCAACCTCATCCTGAGCATAAAGAAGAGTAGGCACCAGCGCCGACCGCTTCGTCGGATAATGCGGCACCATGTCCGCAAAACGCGCCTCGAATTCGTCAGAGAACCTCATCTTTGCTGCTGGTTCCTCGGTAAGTCATATTGTGTTGTTTTATCGCCCCGCCGTATTTCTACCTCCTCAAAGCCGATGCCATCGCTGGCGTCGGAAGCAACACGCTTGCTCAATACCACAACGGGTTTTGCATTCCATATGTCCTGAAAGCCTGCTTTGTCGGGCAAGAGCTTGAATTGAGCTGTTTCGATATTCCCGTCTACTACTCCAACTTCAACGGATACCCTTCCACCGGCCGGTCGAGGCTTCGTCATGATGCGAGTGTCCTGAACCCCCGAGCCCTTCTTCACCACAACCCCAGGAGGGTAACTCGACAGGGATGGTTCGTTCTTAAACCCATTCCGGATGTCTTCGAGGCTAAACGGAGCGATCAGATCGGCAATCTCCGAGCTAAGCTTTTTCATGTCGTCCGGCGAAGTGATCTTGGTCGGCGGCTGTCCCTGTGGTGCTTCATGTGTTTCCTGCGCTGAGCAAACGGCGGATATCCCGAAGGCCACGATGAACGTAATGCAGGCTATCCTTCTCATTTGAGTTACAGCCTCCCTTTGAATATATAAATTCCTTCGTGACCCTCCGTGCCCTCTGTTGCAAGAAACGCGACACCACAGAGGACACAGAGGTTCACAGACTCACCGATCAATTTCTCCAAGCACAATATCAATGCTTCCGATGGCCGCCACCACATCCGCAATCAATTTTCCTTCGCACATCTTGGGCAAAGTCTGCAAGTTGGCCAGGCAAGCCGCCCGCATGTGCACTCGATACGGTTTAGCTGTGCCGTCGCTAACGATGTAGTAGCCCATCTCGCCGCGGGGCGACTCCACCGCCTGATACACCTCACCGGCCGGCACCGCGAAGCCCTCGGTGATGATCTTGAAGTGGTAGATAAGCGCTTCCATCTGCGTCTTCATCTTCTCCCGGTCGGGCAACACAATACCGGGAGCGTCGGCTTTGATCGGTCCTTCCGGCATCCCATCCAGGGCCTGTTTCACAATCTCGTTCGATTCGCGCAGTTCCCGCACGCGGCAGATGTAACGCGCGAAGACGTCACCTTCCTGCTCTACGGGAACTTTAAACCTAAAATTCTCATAGCCCGAGTAGGGCATGTCGCGCCGCAGATCAATGTCCACGCCGCTTCCGCGCAACGTAGGACCGCTCGCGCCCAATGCGATCGCGTCTTCTGCAGTCAGCCTGGCCACGCCCTTCGTGCGCATCATCCAGATCGGATTTCCCGTGAGCAGGTTCTCGTATTCGTCTACCTTTTCGGCAAAGCGTCCGGCGAATTCGCGAACCCGGTCGAAGAATCCCAAAGGCGGCTCGAGCGCGATGCCTCCCACGCGAAAGTATGAGGTCATCATGCGCTGCCCGCTCACCATCTCAAACATCTTCAGAACTTCTTCGCGCTCGCGGAAGCAATACAGAAACACCGTCAGCGCCCCAATATCCATGGCGTGCGTGCCCAGCCACACCAGATGCGAATTGATGCGCGTCAACTCGTTCATCAGCACGCGCATCCATTGCGCTTTCGGCGGAATCTCCAGCCCCAGCAGCTTTTCCACGGCTAGCACGTAGCACAGATTGTTGGTCATGGGGCAGAGATAGTCGATGCGGTCGGTAAGCGGCACCACCTGCTGATAGAACTTGGCCTCGCAGGTCTTCTCGATTCCCGTGTGCAGAAATCCGATATCCGGCATGATGCGCACGATGGTCTCGCCATCAATCTCCAGCAGCACGCGCAGCACGCCGTGCGTAGACGGATGCTGTGGCCCCATGTTCAGGATCATGGTGCGATCCTGGCCGGGTTCCAGCACGGGAGTGGGCGCAAGGTGGGCCATTGCTAGCGGTAACCCTCCACCGGATAATCCTTCCGCAGCGGATGACCTTCCCAATCCTCCGGCATCAGAAGCCGCCGCAGGTAAGGGTGTCCCGCGAACCGGATTCCGAACAGATCAAACACTTCGCGCTCAAAATAATTGGCGCCCGGCCAAAGCGGGGTAAGCGATTCGACGGAAGGGCTAGCGCTGTCGAGCCGAACCTTGATACGCACTCGTTCTTTTTTCGGAATCGAAAGCAAATGGTAAACCACTTCAAACCGCGGTTCTGCCGGATACCAGTCCACGCAAGTGACGTCGGAAAGAAAGTTGAAAGCGCACTCGGCATCGTCGCGCAGCAGGGCGCAAGCCTCGCGAAGCTTTTCCGGCTCCACGTAAATCGTCATCTCGTCGCGGTCGAATTTCACTCCTGCAACTGCCGACGGCTTCCACGCCAGCAACCGCGCTACCGCTGGATGACCCTTCAGTTGCTCAAGATCGGTGATGGCAGGCGCCAGGGCCACTAGTGTGTTCCTCGCCGCACGTTGCTTCGGACAGCGGATGGGCCCCACTCCAGAACGCCCTTCTTCCAAACATAAAAGAAGCCGACCAGAACAATGCCGATGTACACGAACATTTCCCACAGGCCGAAGTGCCTCAGGTCGCGCAGAATCACGGCCCAGGGATAGAGGAACACAGCCTCAACGTCGAACAGGATGAACAGCATCGCCACCAGGTAGAACTGCACCGAAAAGCGCCCCCGAGCGTCGCCCACGGGAGTCATCCCAGATTCATACGGCGAAAGTTTGGCTCGCGTCGGTTTTCGTTCCCCGATCAGCCAGGAAAGGGTGATAATGACAGTCGCAAGCCCGACCACCAGAAGCACATGAATCAGAAACGGCAGGTAGCGAGCAAAGTAATTGTCGGGCATAGGACAAGCTATATATAATTCGCGCCAAGCATTCGCTTAAACATTTTAGATTAGGTGCTGGTAAGCGGGAGTGTCAAGGGAGCGGGAAACTATTCGGCGATTGTGTGATCGGGCCACCGGGCAAGCGAAACTCAAACCTCGTTTTCAATGGCCCAATGACCCGATCGCCCGGTCACAAAATTCTTTATGATCTTTGGATTTAACACTGACGTCAAACACGGCGATACCATCTATCACGTGCAAAGCGAGGCGCGCGAGAGCGAAAAACTGCTGCAGACTCAGGTGTTCGTGCGTGGCAGGTGCGTGGGCAAGAGGGCCGTCTCCTACGCGTCTTCGGCCGCGCAGGCTTCTTTTGGCGATTCCCAAAAAGAGCAGCAACTGCGCGACCAGCACCGCCTGGTGCTTGAAGCCATCCGCGAGGGGCAATTGGAGAGCGTCCTCGACCGCGCCGAAACCGAAACCTTGGCCGCCATCAAGCAACTCGACGTGCAATGGGAGAACGCCGCCTCGGTTCACGCCAACCGCAATCTCACCCTGCAATTGCGCGTCACCGAAGCCGGAGCTGCCGTTCCTGCCGCCCGTCTCACCTTTCGTTTCGCTCGCCACGACGCCGCCCCCTTCTACACCCAGACCGTCACCGACGCCACAGGCGGCGCCCAGATCTCAATCGAAGTCGAAGAATCCGCTTTGCCCGATTCCTCTGTCCTGGTGCAAGCGCTTCACGATGGCCGCACCGTGACCCGCAAATTTCTGTTTCGCAAAGCTGACTAGAGACTTTAGTCCATATCTTTCTTTCTCTCCCTAGATCGGGCCATTGTATTCGTCCAACAGTCCGGTAAACTCTGCCACTACGTGCGGAGATTTGGGCCGGGGGGCGGCGGGATGAAGTTGCGCTTAATCGGGCTGTTGGCAATGGTTGTGTCTGTAGTGTCTTTCTCCGCCTGCGGCGGCGGGAGCATGGGAGGAAGCGCGGACCCATCCCCGACCGGCACAACCACTTACACCATCGGCGGCACGATCACAGGCCTTACCGCCACGGGCCTGGTCCTGCAGGATAATGGCGGCAACAACCTGACCGTCACCGCCAACCAAACCGCCTTCACCTTCAGCTCACCAATTTCCAGCGGCAGCACATACAGCGTAACGGTATCAGCGCAACCTTCGGGACAAACCTGCACCGTGGCCAACGGCAGCGGCACGGCCACTGCCAACGTCACGAAGGTTGCGGTCATTTGCAGCACGAACGCAGTCCCCACCTACACCATCGGCGGCACAATTTCCGGCCTGGCGGGAACTGGCTTGGTACTACAAGATAACAACGGCAATAATCTAGCGATCACAGCCGGTGCAACCTCGTTCACCTTCAGCGCGGCGATCCCGAGCGGCAACACGTACGACGTAACGGTATCAGCGCAGCCCTCGGGACAAACCTGCGCCGTGACCAACGGCAGCGGCACCGCCAATGCCGATGTCACGAACGTTGCCGTCACCTGCAGCACGAACGTCATCCCCACCTACACCATCGGCGGCACGATCACTGGCCTCACAGGCACAGGCCTGGTGCTGCAAGACAACGGCGGCAACAACCTCTCCATTCCCGCTGGGGCAACCTCGTTTACGTTCAGCACTCCAATTCCAAGCGGCAGCACGTACAGCGTGACCGTCTTGACGCAGCCCACGAACCCAACCCAGACCTGCGTAGTAACCAACGGCAGCGGCACCGCCAACGGAAATGTGACCAACGTTGCAGTGACCTGCAGCACGGTGACCTACACCATCGGCGGCACGATCACTGGCCTCACAGGCACAGGTCTGGTCTTGCAAGACAACGGCGGCAACAATCTAACCGTCGCCGCAGGCGCAACCTCGTTCACGTTCACCACAGCAATCCCAAGCGGCAGCACGTACAGCGTGACCGTCTTGACGCAGCCCACGAACCCAACGCAAACCTGCGTAGTAACCAACGGCAGCGGCACCGCCAACGGAAATGTGACCAACGTTGCAGTGACCTGCAGCACGGTGACCTACACCATCGGCGGCACGATCACTGGCCTCACAGGCACAGGTCTGGTGCTGCAAGACAACGGCGGCAACAATCTAACCGTCGCCGCAGGCGCAACCTCGTTTACGTTCACCACAGCAATCCCAAGCGGCAGCACGTACAGCGTGACCGTCTTGACGCAGCCCACGAACCCAACCCAAACCTGCGTAGTAACCAACGGCAGCGGCACCGCCAACGGAAATGTGACCAACGTTGCAGTGACCTGCAGCACGGTGACCTACACCATCGGCGGCACGATCACTGGCCTCACAGGCACAGGTCTGGTGCTGCAAGACAACGGCGGCAACAATCTAACCGTCGCCGCCGGCGCGACCTCGTTCACGTTCACCACAGCAATCCCTAGTGGCAGCACGTACAGCGTGACCGTCTTGACGCAGCCCACGAACCCAACGCAAACCTGCGTAGTAACCAACGGCAGCGGCACCGCCAACGGAAATGTCATCAATGTTGTGGTGACTTGCAGTGTATCGACGACCTTCACGATCGGCGGCTCAATTGCTGGCCTAGCCGGCACAGGCCTGGTGTTGCAAGATAATGGCGGCAACAACCTGGCAATCAGCGCGGGCCAAACCTCGTTCACATTTAGCACAGCAATCCCGATCGGCGGCACCTACAGCGTGACGGTATTTACGCAACCCTCGAATCCGACGCAAACCTGCACAGTCACCAACGGCAGCGGCACCGCGAACGCCAACGTCACCAATGTTCTGATCGGCTGCAACAACCAGTGGACCTGGCAGAATGGCGCCAACGTCACCGGCCAGAGCGGCGTCTACGGAACCCAGACGAAGTTCGCTCCCGGCAATGTCCCCGGATCGCGATACGGTGCAGTTACCTGGGTCGATTCGTCCGGAAATTTCTGGCTCTTTGGTGGAATCGGCAACGCGGGCGGCATAGAGAGCTACCTCAACGATATTTGGAAGTGGGACGGCAGCGAATGGTCATGGGCAAACGGGTCGAACGTCACCGACCAGAACGGCGTCTACGGAACTGCCGGGGTCGCCGCCGGCACCAACACACCCGGAGCACGAGTCGGGGCTGTAGGCTGGAAAGATTCGGCGGGAAATCTCTGGCTCTTTGGCGGCTACGGTTTCGACTCGAACGCCGGCGACGCGCCCGGACCGCTCAACGATCTCTGGAAATTCACGCCCTCCACCAACGAATGGACCTTCGTCAGCGGCTCCGAAGTCACTAACGCAGGCGGAACATACGGCACTCAAGGAATCGGGGCTTCCGGAGATGTCCCGGGATCTCGCTACTACGCCTCCGCCTCAACCGATGCTTTCGGCAATTTCTGGCTCTTCGGCGGCTATGGTTTCGACTCCGCCTCAGGCGAGGGATCGCTCAACGACCTCTGGGAATACAGCACCACCACCGCCCAATGGACCTGGATCAGCGGCGCTGACACCCAAGGTCAATCGCCCACCTACGGCACTCAAGGTCAACCCGCCACCGGCAATGTTCCCGGCGCTCGCCAAGGCCTCCTGAGCTGGATCGATTCCTCCGGAAATTTCTGGCTCTTCGGCGGCCTCGGCATCGACTCCAACAACAACTACGGAGACCTCAACGACACCTGGGAATACATTCCCTCCACCAGCGAATGGGCGTGGCAGGGACCAGCCGGCTCGAACGTGGCCGACCAGCCCGGCAACTACGTAGCTGTCGGCCAGACCGGCACTCCCGGCGGACGCAGTTGGTCGACAGGCTGGCTCGATTCACTCGGAGACCTCTGGCTCTTCGGAGGACAGCAAAGCGGCGACGGCGACTCACTCGCCGACCTCTGGCTCTACAGCGCGGGCAACTGGACATGGGAGAGCGGCTCCAGCAGCCCCAACCAATTCGGCGTATATCCCGCCACCGTGGGCACAACCGGCCCCACCTACGTTCCCGGCGCTCGGTGGAATTCTGCCGGCTGGATCGACAAAAACAACAGCCTATGGCTCTTCGGCGGCTCCGGCTTTGCCACCACCGATCCACCCGGAGTTCTCAACGACTTGTGGGAGTTCCAACCATAAGAAACCGTAAGATCAGACAGTAGCGCCGGTGTCGCAAGGGCATTACGAGCCTGTGTAAGAACGAGCCGTGTAAAGAACGAGCTCGCGTGGGGACGGGCGCCTTCGCCCGTCCAGGCCTGGCCGAAGCCCGGCCGCATGCAGCCCCGCGCTTTAGCGCCCGTAATGATTTGGGGGGCGCAGCGATTCCAGCGTTGCGGTTAGCTTCCTGCCAAGATTGGGCGTCCGCGCTCCCGCTGTCGAAAGCAAGCTGTCCCGTCGAAATCATCAAGAGACCGCGATAAGATATCAAAGAGCACATGCAAGCCAATCCCCAGCCAGCCCCCGACCCGACACAAACGACCCTCCACATCAACGGAGAACCCCGCACCTTCCCAGACCCCGCGCCCGCCCACCTCACGCTAGCGGCCCTCATCGAATCGCTCAACATGAAGCCCGACCGCGTAGCCGTCGAACTCAACCGCGAAATAGTCCCCCGCGACCGCTGGTCCGAAACTCTTCTGAAAGACGGCGACCGCCTCGAGATAGTCCACTTCGTCGGCGGCGGCTGAGCCCCGATTTCCTCTGTGATCCCCTGTGTCCACTGTGTTGAAGGTTTGGTCTTTAGGTTTTCAAATTACCCAATTACCAAATCCTCCCCGCACTCTTCTAGTTAACCCTCCCCGCAAGATTCTTCATTGACACCCGCCAACCCATGCCTAAAATGTTTGAAACATTCGACTCGCAACTTGTTTCAAACATAAACGGGGACCAATGCCTGACCGCTTCTCATCGCGCGACGTGATCGCCCTGATCGGCGTCACTGCCCGCCAGCTCCAGTGGTGGGACGAGCGCGGTGTGGTCAAGCCCGAACGCGCCGGCCATCGCCGCGTGTATTCCATGCAAAACGTCATGGCCATGGCGGTCATCTGCGAGCTGCGCCGCAAATGCTTCTCGCTGCAGGGCGTCCGCAAGGTCATGCGTTTCCTGCAGCGCGAGTTCGGCAAAGGCCTGGCCGAAATCGTCAGCCGCAACTCCGAGGTTCACCTGCTCACCGACGGCAAGCATCTTTATCTCGAAACCTCGGCGCGCCAGATCGTAGACATCCTGAAAAATTCAAGTCAGCCCATTCTAGGAATCTGCCTCAGCGACGCGGTGCGGCAGGTGCGGGCTGATGTCATCGCAAGGAAGGTAAGTACCTCCGTAACATCGTCAGTGGAACGCAGGCGTGCTAGAAAAGCTTCTTAGGCAACACAGCGCAGTTCATAAGGAGGAGTGCATGGTCGGCGAACTGGATCTTCTCAACGAATGGATTCCCGAACAGATGCAGCCAGGAACCGTCTTCGTTCTCGAAAACGCCGGCGAAGTCGGCGAGAAGGAAGATCCCTACTGGGCGGTGCTGGCATGCCCATCCTGCGGCATGCTCGGCCTGATCACGCGCCGCCAGATCAACGGCCTCATCCCCGTAATCTGCGGCTCCGAGCACTGCTCCGCGCAGTTCTTCATTCGCGAAGCTGAAGTAGTAGTGCGCAAACCGTTCTAGGCATGTGTGGAAGCGGGCGACTCGCCCGCTTTTAACCGGGAAGAAGAATCGCGCTCACACTAAGAACTAACGCAACCTACACTCTGCTCAACTCCACCGGAACCTGATCCACAATCTCAATTCCAAATCCTTCCAGCGCAGCCACACGTTTGGGCTTGTTGGTCAGCAGTCGAATGTGCCGCAGCTTCAAGTCAGAAAGAATCTGCGCGCCGATTCCGATCTCGCGCTGCGTCTGCTTCCCGGTATCGAGCAGCGCAGGCAGCTTCAGACCGCGATGAAAGCTGAGCGCGCTTCGTTCCCCAACTTTCTCGATAGAGAAGCCTTGCGAAGTCTGATGCAGATAAATCAGAGCGCCGCGTCCTTCCTGCGCGATGCGGCGGAGTGAGCCTTCAAGCGTGGCGTGACACTCGCATCCGGTTGCGCCAAACACGTCTCCCATCAGGCAGTGCGCGTGCATGCGCACCAGCACCGGCGCATCGCTGTTTTCGACCTCCCCGCGAATCAGCGCCACGTGCGACTCTCCGCCATCCACTTCGCTCTCGTAAGCGATCAGGCGAAACTCGCCGAAGCGTGTGTCGACCAGCGCCTCACCCACGCGATGCACGTAGCGTTCATGCGCCATGCGGTAGCGGATCAGTTCCGCCACCGTCAGCATCTTCATGTCATGCTGCCGGCAGAACTCGATCAGGTCAGGCACGCGCGCCATGGTGCCATCGTCCTTCATGATCTCGCAGATGATGCCAGCGGGAATCAGCCCCGCAAGCCGCGCGAGATCGACCGAGGCTTCGGTCTGTCCGGCGCGCACCAGCACTCCGCCTTTGCGGGCGCGCAGCGGGAAGACGTGTCCCGGCCGCGCCAGGTCTGAAGCCTGCGTCGCGGGATCGATCGCCACCTGAATGGTACGCGCGCGATCGTAGGCAGAGATGCCCGTGGTCACGCCCACGCGCGCGTCAATCGCCTCGCAGAATGCGGTGCCATATTGCGAAGTGTTCTCCGCGCTCATGGGACCGAGGCGCAGGTGGTCGAGCCGCTCCTCGGTCATGGTGAGGCAGACCAGGCCGCGTCCATGCTTGGCCATGAAGTTGATGGCTTCAGGCGTGACCTTCTCGGCGGCGAGCGTGATGTCGCCTTCATTCTCGCGGTCCTCGTCGTCGACGACGACGATCATGCGGCCGGCCCGGATCTCCTCGATGGCAGTGGGAACGTCGGCGAAGGCTTGCGTGCTCATGAGGCGATTGTAGCAAAGCCATTGGCGAGTTGATTAACCCGGTGCCCGCCGGCGGGACACCGGGGCTACTTTGGTTCGGCGGGTTTGGGCGTTGCTGGCTGCTCTGGGTTGATCGCGCTGTCTTGCCAGGCTGTGTACCAGAGGTTCAGCAGCATTTGGGAGCCGGCTGCCAGTCTTTGGAGGGTGAAGGCTCGGGCTTCGGGGGTGCCTTTGCCGGTGAATCCTCCGGCCTTTTCTAGGGCGTAGACCGTTTCTACTTTTGCGTTCGACTCTCGCAGGTACGCTATGTATTGGTGAAAGGGATCAGATAGGTGCTCGGGGGCGTGGACTTGGCTGGCGAAATCTTTGGCGGTTATGTTTTCGTCCACGTAGGCGGTTTCGAATTGCGCGTGAATTTTGTGCTCCGTCGTGTAGTTATGGGGATTTGGTCCTACCCAGCCGTTGTATTGAATGGTGGTGTGCAGCGGCTGGGAGCCGTCGGCCACGTAATGGCCCAGCCATCCCGCATAGAAGACTATGGCGTGTTCGACCGGCGCGGTTGGTTTGTGCTGCTCGCGCAGGTGACGGTACTCGCGGAAGGCGGCTTTCAGGCGGCCGAAAACTTCGAGCGTGATGTAGGGTTGAAGGCCGACACGCTCGGGAAGGTAGTCGTCGGGGTGGTCGTTATTGGGATGAGCGGCGGTGGCGGCGCGCTTCTCGTATAGCTTGCGATAGAACTCGGAGCGTGTGGCGGGAAGCGGATCGAGCCAGGCTACGCGTTCGAGATCGATGAAGTGATCGGGCTCCTGCGCATTCTTGAGTTGCGGTTCGGTCGGGCTGCGCCAGCGGTCGGGCTCGGGACCGAGGTAGGTTAGTTCCGCTACTGCGCGGCGGAGGAAGCGCGGCATGTCAGCGGGGATCTTCTGGGCCGCTACGCGGTTGATGTAGAGATGGCCTTCATTGCCCCAGCCCCCCGCCCCTACGCTCTGCAAAAGAACAAGGGCCGTCAGCCCCAGGCTGACCAGCCCCCGTCCCAACCGCACATTTTTTGCTCGACGATGCAGAATTCATCAACTCCTCT
Organism: uncultured Acidobacteriaceae bacterium; assembly: GCA_963832755.1. Lineage (GTDB taxonomy): Bacteria > Acidobacteriota > Terriglobia > Terriglobales > Acidobacteriaceae > Sulfotelmatobacter. The sequence goes on from CAWHVM010000002.1 coordinate 2,213,947, forward strand.
CGCTTCAAATCAGAACACCAAATGCATCTGGAGCTGCAGGAATCGTGGGCTGCCAATCGTGTGCTGGATCACGCCCAAGGCACCTTCTGGAGGAATCTGTGGCGGACCTACGTAATTGGGAAAGAAGCTCACGTCGTTGGCCGGACTGTCGAAATCGGGATGGTTGAAAATATTGAACGCATCGCCTTCAAAAATCAGATGGTAGCGCTCTTTGATTTGAAACTGCTTGGCCAAGCTGGTGTCGAAGCGCACCTGGAATGGGCCTCGAAAGGTGTTCCGGCCTGTGGTTCCATACAAGGATTCATAGAGATCGCTCCCGGTACTGTCGGGAGCGGGAACCCCGTAGGTGCCCGGAGCCACGAACTGGGGCGCGAAATCGGCTGAATTGAGCTTACAAATTTCCGTCGAAATTCCCGCGCAATTCGCGCCAGGATGTGCGGCCTGCTTGGAAGTTACGCCCGGTACCAGCGGCACAATGGGGTTGCCAATCTCGTCGTCGGTTCCGAAATACAGACTCGCCACCGAGCCCGTATAGTCATAGACGCTGTAGGGCTGCCCACTTTCTGCCACAGTCTGGCCACCAATGGTCCACCCATTGACCACATAGCCCAACGCCCCGCTCTCCACGAGCTTCGGAATCGTATAGCTGTAGTTGACCAGGAAAACGTGGGTCAGATCGAAATCCGAGGAGCCATAGTTTGCTCGGGGAGTGAGCGGATTGTTTCCGGTGACAAAGAGACCCAAGCCGCTCTGCTCGTCAAGCGCATGAGACCAGGTGTAAGACGCGGTGAATTGCAGGCCGTTAGAGTAGCGCTTGTGGGCCTGGAGCTGCAGTGCATTGAAGTTCGATATGCCCTCCGCCTTATACACCACCGAGTTCATGTCGTAGCCGGGATAGGGAACGCGGATCGGCGCATTGCCTGAGTATTCATTCGTATAGATGAGCTCGGTATCCAGGGGCCCATAGTTTTGGTTGGCCAACGGACTGGTACCCCCGTAGGAGGTGGTCTGTCCATTCACCACATTCGTCGACGTGGCGATGAGTGGCTGGTTGAAGGGAACGGGCAGCACCAAATGGGTACCGTGATTGCCGACGTAGCCGACTTCGAACATCCAGCTGCTGGAGGGCTGAAATTGAAAGTCGAGTGTCCAGTTCTGGGTATAAGGCAGTTTGTTATTGATATCGTAACCGCCAAAGAGTAAGGGACCATAAAGATTGCCGGACGGCCAGCATCCGGGGTAACCGCAAGCAGTCTGCTCGAGGTTCGGCAGGTAGGCGAGGACAGCTGCCGCCGTGGCCGGCGGCGGTGGTGGCAAGGTCGTGCCGAACGGCTGAGACAGCGTCGCGCCCTTCGCGACGGAGATCGGTTGGACGAACGGAGGCGCGAGCGTGACGCCGAATGGCCCGTTGAATCCGGCGCCCGCGCTCGGCGACAAGTAGCTGAATAGCTCGCCGCGGTCGAAGTAGATTCCGTAGCCTGCGCGCACGGTGAGCTTAGGCAGTGGAGACCAGGCGATGCCGATGCGGGGCGCGAAACCCCACTGGTGATTTTTCATCAGCGAATTGCTGGCTCCGGGCGTGGCGCCGGTTTTGTTATTGCCAGCGATTTCCAGACCAGAGCCGGTAATTAAGTCAGTCCCTGGGTCGCAAGTGCCATAGTTGTACTCAGTCAAAGCCGGGTCTGCCGGAACTCCATCGACGGTGCATTGCACGTAACTGTATTTCGAGGGGTCAAAACCTGTAAGCTTGCCGTATTTTTCCGAGAGCGGCCCGTCGATGTCCCAACGGAACCCGGCGGTTAGCGTGAGGTTTTTCCTGATCTTAAAGTTGTCGTTAATGTAGGTGCCGACGGTATCGGCGCGGTAGTAACGGTTCGCCGAACCAACGAACTCATCGCCGCCGTGCAAGTTGCCTTCTACAAAGTCTTGGAAGGTCTCGAAGTCAAGCGTATCGGTATTTGTATTGTTATTGAGGACATTGAGCTGGATGTGGTCCCATGTCATCCCTACACTCAGGATATGTTTTCCTTTCACCCAACTCGCGGAGGTTCCGTATTCCCACTGATTCTGGAACATGCCACCATCGCCAAAGCTGGTGCTGGGGCCAAACTCCAACCCATAACCAATCGTGGGGTCTGAAGTGGAGATGTCGAACTGAGGAAAAGTCGCCGAGCCGGGCAGGCTAATGCCCAGCGAACTTGGGTTAAATCCTTTTGTTGTGTTTGCATAAGCTCGCAGGCGAGTGAACCCCACGTGCTGTTCCCAGGTGAGGTTGGGGGAGAGCACGACGGAGTTCGCGAGGGAAAACACCTGGCTGCCAGCGGAAAGCTGTTGTGGAAATCCGAGCAGGGAACCGACCGCGCCAAAAGGATTGGTGGTGGGATTGTTCTGAACGTAATATCTCGCGGACAAGCGATCCTTGTTACTTACAACGTAATCGATGCCGACGATCCCCTGGTTTACGGTGGCTTGCGTATTGGGGCCCTGCACGATGGCATCGTAGCCTAGCGTTTGGGCGTTCGCCGAAGTGTACTGCGCGCTTGGTACCAGATACTGGCCGTTGGGAAGTTTGGCATTCAGCAGGTTCGAGGCAGCGCTATTTATCTGGCTCGAGGTAATGGTGGTGCCGTATGTCGCCTGAATCATGTTAATGATGCCCTGCGTACTGCGGTCATCCGTCAGGCCCAGGGGCACGGTCACATCTTTGGTGGAAGCCTGTGCATCGGCAATGCGCACTCCCTGATAGGACCCAAAGTAAAACAACTTATCCTTGATAATCGGCCCGCCGATGGTCCCGCCAAAAGCGTTCCGATTCAGGAAAGGTCGAGGCAGATAAGGCTGATTGGTGACGGGGTTGATGCCAGCGGCATTGTAGAAGTACGGTGTGGCGTTCATATCGCTGTTCTGCCACAGTTCCCAAAGTGAACCATGTATCGCGTTGGTGCCAGACTTAGTCAGTACGCTGATGTGCGCGCCGCTGTTGTTGCCCTGTGTGGCGTCGTACTGCGAGGAGTTGACGGCGATCTCCTGAATGGCATCGGGGGGCGGAGTGGGAAGAGCCTGGCCAATCGCGCCATACACCGATGTGCTGGTCTGGATGGTACCGCCCGCACCGAAGTTTTCACCGGTATTGAGCACGAAGCGGTTCTCGCCGACCTGGCTGGTGGAATTGCCGTTAAAGATGTTGTTGGTGCTGATACCGTTCAAGGAAAAGCTGTTGCTGGTGTCCCGGTTTCCGTTGGCGAAGATGGCCTGATTGCCAAGGCCCGTGTTGGCGCCTCCTCCGCCGAGGAAGTCCGCATGAACGCCAGGGCTAAGAATTGCCAGTTGCGTGAAGCTGCCGGTGCCCAGTGGGGTCGTTGCGATGGTTTGACTATCGACGACATAGCCGATCGTGGTGTCCACCTGGTTCATCAGGGGCACGGCGTTCACTTCCACCGTGGTGCCGATCGAGCCCACCACCAGAGACGTATCCACTGTCGTCGTACGGTTACCGAACACCAGGATTTTCGTGTGTGTTTCCGTTTTGAAGCCGTCCTTCGTGACGGTGACTCTATAGGTTCCGGCGGGAAGATCCGGGATCGAGAAAGAGCCGCTTGTTTTGGTATGAGCAACAACTTCGAGGTTGGTCGCGATATTGACCGCTTTCACAGTGGCGTCGGACACGACAGCTCCCGACGGATCAGTCACCGTGCCGGTGATGGCGCCCAGCGTTTGCTGGGCGAGGGCTAGTGGAGAACACGCCAGAAGAAATGCAATTGCTGCCAGAGCAAAAACCTTGGCGCGGATGGAGCGGGACAGAGAGAATGCGGAAATTAAAGTGGAGATCACGTACGCCTCCTTGGGAGCCGACGATTCTAGCCCCGCCGCATTCCGAGATTCAAGGAGATTTGATGAATGGTCTGTGAAAATTTAGGCCGCAACTCCCGGCAGGATGCCGGCTCTATGGCGGCATGTCCTGTAATGTCCTGAGATGCCCCGTTTTGTCCCTTGCCGGGGTCGGTTTCGGCCTGTAGACTTCGGACCAATTTGTCGTGGGAATCCCTTGTCTGGAGGCTCTTTATGCGATTCGGCAAGCAGTCTTGCGGAGTGATTCTGATGGTTGTGCTGTGCGGTGCGCTGGCAGCGGCTGCAACTCCCAGTGTGACCCTTACCCCCAATATCGATCCACCCTCGCCCGGTATTGGTCCTCCTGTGGTATTTCAGGTTTCCGGCTCGGGATTTCCCGACAGCATCGCGGTCAATATCTATTTCGATACGACCGATGTGGCGCTGGCGGTTACCACGTCCACGGGGACGTTTTCTGGAATCAACGTTGACGTGCCGGCCACGGCGGCGCCGGGAGCGCACTGGGTTACGGCGATCGCGGACAACACGTCGGGGACGGCTGCGCAGGCCGCGTTCACAGTGCAGACCAACTACACGCAGTTCCATTACTCGCCGCTGCATCGGGGCAGAAATCCCTATGAGAACGTGCTGAACAGCACCAACGTTGGAGCTATTGATCAGGATTGGGTTTACACGACCGGGGGGGCGATTACGTCGTCTCCGGCAGTGTCGGGTGGGTACGTCTACTTTGGGTCGGCGGACGACTACCTCTATGCCATCAATGCGTCCACGGGCGCATTGTTGTGGAAATACAAGACGGGGAACAGCATTGTGGATTCTTCTCCGGCGGTGGCCGGTACCACGGTGTACGTCGGGTCGACGGATGATTACCTGTACGCGATCAACGCTACCACGGGTGCGCTGGTGTGGAAATTCAAGACGGGGGCGGCCGTCTATTCCTCGCCAGCGGTGGTGAACGGCGAGGTCTATATCGGATCGACGGATGACAGCGTCTATGCCGTCAACGCCAGCACGGGAGCGCAAACGTGGAAATATGCGACCACCGGCGCGGTGTACAGCTCGCCCGCGGTGTCGAATGGCATTCTCTACGTTGGCTCAGACGACGACTACGTCTATGCCGTTAATGCGACCACCGGCGCCTTATCATGGAAATACAAAACCGGGAATGAAGTGATCTCTTCGCCGACGGTATCTGATGGAATTCTCTACGTGGGTTCCAATGACGACAACGTCTATGGCCTGGAGGCCATTACGGGCGCGCTGTTGTGGCAATTCGCCGGGACCTCGGGGGCTCAGTTCCAAGCTTCGCCCGCGGTGTACAACGGCGCGGTCTACATTGGATCGAACGTGGGCTATTTCTACGCGCTTACGGCGCGCAACGGCACTCAGATCTGGGATCTGGTGTCCAGCGTCACCGCGACCACGAGTTCGCCGACCCTTGCCAACGGTTTGGAATACATTGGTATCGGCTCCAAGGTCTATGCAGTGGAGGAAATCGTCACCCCGGTTATCCTGTGGACGGGCACTTTCGGGAACAGTGTGACGGCTGCTCCGACGGTGGCGAACGGTCAGGTCTTCATCGCTTCCGAAGATTTTAGCTTGTACGCTTACGATCTGAACGGGAGTACGCAGGTTGTAAGGGCGCCGGAGCGGCCCGATCCGAAGACTTTGCGGCCTGACCCGACGTTGGTGCCGACCGTGTCGCACTAGCCACGGGCACGGCGGCGCCACAAAAGCCAAGGGTCGCCGGATGGCGACCCTGTCAAAGCTCTTCTTACAGACTGCGGTTAGAGCGTGGATTCGATCTCGAAGCCCCAGGCTTCCAGAAGAGGCTCTGGGATGTACTTCGAGTTCTTGTTGCGGCGGGCCCACTCCCGCAGACGGGTGGAACGGAGATACTGGTCGGGGGAGAGCTTGTATTCGCGCACAACCTGCTCAAACTCGGTGATGGTAGGGACAATGGGCCCGATCGGCTCGGGCTTGCCCCAGTTCGGATTTCCGCGTCGCTTAGCCATGAAACATGCCTTTCTACAAAAGGGGAATGAACTAAATTAGGCTGCTCTATCTATATGATTCTCCGGGCATTGTTGGGATGCAGGGAAAACGAAACTTTGCATTGGGGAACCGGAACTTTTCCAGTATCCTCTTAATCCCAAACCCTGATCGGAGACTCAGTATCTTAGGGCAATAATTGCTGGAAGTCAATCATAATTTGCGTCGTGGCACTTGAGTGAATCAAACGTAAGTCACTGCATTCATTGTTGTTAAAGCGATCCCGGTGGGTCCCGATAGAGGAAAATTCCTATTTTGGTTCCTCCGAGAGTAGGCGGGTTCAGCCGCTTCCGCGAGCCGCGCCCGAAGGTGCGCCTGAAGCTGCCGTAAAACTCGGACCGCGCCAGCGAAGAGCTTACCTCAGGCGCTGAAGAGCGGACGCATTTCAGCGACTTAGCGGCGGGAGCGGAACTCGCGCCCTTCCCGAACTGGCGTTTTCTGGAACCACTGAGGGCGTAGTCCGTAAACGCCAGCGATTCGGCTAAGCCAAGCCTAACGTTACACCCGTAATGTCAGAACGCAAGTGTTGCATTGATGGGCATTTGAGGCGAGCTTACAGTATAGATAGGGCTGTGTTCTGTTCCAGAAGTTCTGCAAGAACTAAGGCGGTACCATGAATCTGAAGTCACTGCTGCTGTGTTCCGACGAAAAGATCGTGAGGATTCTGCGCCGGACGCTGGGCGATCTCGACATCAGCGTGGAACACTGCGCGGGTTCGGAGGTCGCGCTCCGGCATTTAACCCGAGGGCGGTTTGAAGCCATCATTGTGGATTGCGCTGGTCCCGGCGCGGGGGATGTGCTCGGGGTGGTGCGGACATCTCCTTGCAATCAGCGGGCGGTCGCGGTGGCAATTCTTGATCCGGTTACCGGGTTGCGTTCGGCATTCGAACTGGGGGCAAACTTCATTCTCTATAAGCCGGTTACGGCGGAACGAGCCAAGTCCAGCTTCCGGGCGGCGCGAGCCCTGATGAAAAAGGAACGGCGGCGCAACACGCGGGTTCCCGTTCAAATTCCTGTAGAAATGTCGAGCCGCGAATCGGGCGCGCGGTTCAAGGTGAATACCACGGACTTGGGTGAAGGCGGGCTGGCGGTCAGCTTGCCCCGGCGCAGCAAACCACAAGGTCGTTGGCAGATGAGGTTCACGCTGCCCGGATCTACCCAGGCCGTTGAGGTCGATGCGGAGTTTGCCTGGGAAGGGACTGGGACGCAAGTAGGGCTGCGCTTCCAGGATCAGTCTCCGGCGGTGGTGCGGGTGTTGCGGGAATGGCTGGGGCGAAATGCTCCGGAGATTGAAACCGATGACCCGCCGGTGCGCTGCCAGCTTATGGATTTGAGTTTGGGCGGGTGCTACCTCGAGATCAATTCGCCATTTCCGGTTTGCACGCGGGTAACGCTCTCGATGCGCGCCGCCAACGTCGAATTGAAGGCGGAAGGGGTGGTTCGCGTGATGCACCCGGATAAGGGGATGGGAGTGGAGTTTACCCAGAGCACGCCGGAGCATCGTGGGTTGCTGGAAAAATTCCTGAGCGTGCTCACCGAGAATCGCGGCTTGCTGCCTGAGTTGCTGGTGGAACCGGAAGGCCTGGAAACTGAGACGCGGCAGGATTCGGGGATGGCAGCAGCCGAGGGCGATGCGGAAGACACACTGCTGTCACTGTTCCGAAGACGGGATGTGCTTCCCGCCGATTCGTTTATGGCAGAGTTGCGCAAGCAACGGAGCGTTAGCTCGGCCGCAGGCGCTTCTGCCTGACGCATCAAGCGATGAAGCTTCTTAGTTAGAATGAAGTGCATTTTGCCTCACTTGGAGGCGCTCCTTAAATTCACGCTTGCGGTTTGCAGCTTGTAGAGGATCTGGCCCGCCTGCTTGTAATCGATCTGGCCTGACAGCAGCCTCGTCATGACTTGCGCGAGAGCCCGCTGCACTGACACCGCCTCGTCCAGCGGCACCGATTCAAACCATCTTTGGTCAACCCAGCTTTGGCGTGCACGCTCTGCGTTTTTTCTCGCGCCCTGCTCGTGCTTGCGCTGATGGGAATAGCAATACCGCTGCCCCCTCATGGCGGGACAGGCGCAGAGCGCGGCGTTGTTCATCGGGTGCTGGCATAGCGGGACCGTTGCCGTTGCCATGTTTATTTTCTCCGGAGCGTGTTTTGAGTGCGTTGCGGATTCGGTTCGGCTGAAAGTTTACTCTTAACTAACGGGTACCCCCCCTCCCCCCATTTTGCAAAATCTTTGGAATCATGGACTTTGCGGTTTTTTCCCGGCAAATACCGTTTTCTAAAGGACTTAGATCCTTAGTTCTTTTGAATCAGGTACTTACGCGCCCTAATTTTGGCCTGTCTGGATTGGCGCTGCTTCGCCCTCGGCTCCTTGTGCTGGACAATGATGGAATGAGTTGGCTGTGGATCGCAAGGTCAGATGTCACAATGGGGCTGTGGAAAAATTCTGGGACGAGGGGATTTCGGCGCGTGTGGTTCCCAGGTCTCGCAAAGACGGCGAGACCTGGGGCACCCGGCCACCGAGAATCACCAGATCAAATTCTTCCGGCTGCGACTCCTTAACCAGGTGAGCGGCTGACGGGCTCTCCATGCGGTTCATGCAACTTTTTCTTTCCGAGCGACAGATTCGCTCTTGGCTCGCATTGATTTGACGAGGTCGGCCGACGACGCTCCTTCGAGCGACAATCCGTAACCAACTTCTCGCACGATGCGCTCCTTCAGCGGTTGAATGAAGTGAATGCGTGTGTTTCGGCGGGTCACCTCCGGAGCCTTCAGGTAGAGCTCGGCTAATTCCCGCGCCCGACTGAGCGCCTTACCGTTCGGCACAACCTCGGCAACCACTCCCCATTCGCGTGCGGTGCGCGCCGGCAGCGGCTGCGGGTTCAGCAGGAACGCTTCCGCCCGTCCCGCTCCGGCACGATAACTCCAGGTGGTGAAAATTCCGTCGCCGGGCGCAACCCCCGCGGAGAAGTGGGCCACATCCTGGAAGGTCGCACCATCCGCCGCCACAATCACACTGGCAAGCAGCGCGTAGTCTGAGTGCACATGGGCGCGTCCCTCGATAGCCGCGATGACCGGAACGCGTACGTTGGTTATGTTTTCCAAAGCCTGAACGCCTTCGTCGTGAACCTGGCTCCAAACGCCGGGATCGGCGACATCGCCGAAAGAGGACCAATCGACATCGGTAATGAACTCCCCACCTGCACCCGTGAGGATTACGATCTGGTTCGCCCGATCTTGCGAAATCCGGTAGAAGGCCTCGACAAGTTCGGTGTGAGCTGGCGCGGACATAATGAACGGCCCGCCGTTGCTGTGGAACTCAGCAACGAGCACACCTTTGTCGTCTCGGTTTAGTTTTAGGTTGTGATAAGCGGTGAAGTACCAATCCCAGCCATTAGAATCCCCAACTGCCTTGAGAGTTGCAGGACGGATGGGAGAGCCTAGGGCTTGGCTCCGGCGCGGCGCAATAGGCGGGTGACTTCGGCGTTGTTGTGGGCGAGGGCCCAGGTTAGAGCGGCGTAGCCGGTGCGGCTGCGCAGGTTCACGTCGGCACCGGCCGCGAGGAGCGCTTTGACCACGTCCGGGTTAGCCTTGGGGTTTTGGCAGGCGAGGATGAGTGCGGTTTGCCCGGTCTGGTCCAAGGCATTTACGTCGGCGCGTGTGGCCGCAGTCAGCAGTTGTTGCACGGCCTTGAGGTCTCCCTGGGCTGCGGCTCGCATCAGGGGAGTTTGATCGGGATCTTCAAGGGTTTCGCCACCGCTTCCCAGGCCGATGAGCCAGGCTGCGGGAATGATTTTGACTACATCGACGTCGATGTCGCCATTCATCTTCTGCCAATCGTTCATCTTGAAATAGCCCCGTAACAAAGGCTGAATCTGTACTTCAATGATCGATTGCCATACGTGGTTTCCCGCCGGGCGCCAAAGTTTTGCGCCTTCGTCCCAGGATTGCAAACGGAAGGTGGTGAAACCTTCGGCTGCGTTCCACTCAAAGTGGGCATCGAGTGTGCGAGTGAAGCCGGAGGGGGTGATCCATACGACGGCACAGAACACAAAAAACGCCGCCACCAGGTAGGGCCAGGATCGGCGGCCGAAACAACGGGAGACGATCAGCGCCGCCGACCCAAGCAAGGCCAACGCCTCAGTAAACAGGCCCGCAGCTAGGAGTATTTCGCCGGTGGCGTTCCACCAGTGCGCGCGCGAATCGAGGAAGCCGCCGTCATCAAAATGCCAAAACGGATTGAGATAGAGAAGCACCAGCCCAACCATAAACAGCAATGCCCCTGCTTCCAGGCTCATGACTGCCCAGGTGGTGCGGCGGATGTGCCTGGAGGTTGGCGTGAGCATGGTTGTCGGCCAGAAGGAAGAGTATAGACATTGTGCGGGACATGGGGAAGCAAACTGAAATCAGGTAGTGGTGCAGTTCTATAAGGAGGCGAGCCAAACGCGCGATTGATGGGTCGCAAAGGACGCGACCCTTCGCGCGGCTCGCCCAGATCCTTCACTGCGCAAAGAACGCTTGTTCAGGATGACAACCAACCGGGCTCCAGAGCGCACCCTTGGAGCATGCGGGTGCTTGCGCAGCTAATTTGACGTCGCTGAGAAAGAAACGTCTCCGGCACACTCGTGGCGGTCGAACTTCCCCAGGAGATATTGTTCGGCGGCGTGCGAGTCGTGCAGCAGCGTGGCTACGGTAAAGAATTTACGATGGCATGCGCTACAGGAGGCGATGATTGGAACCTTGTCCTTGTACTTGAGGATGACGAGGCTGCGCCCGAAATTTGCTGTTGTTGTGCATATATGAGCAGCAAAGGCGCAATAGAAATCACGCGTGGCTTTCTCTGGGTTGGCCGTTGCTTCTGGCGGAGTGCTGAAAATTTGCCGGCAGTGGCTGCAGCGCGCACGTGTGGGAATCCCTTCGCGGCTGTACGTCAGGTCCGTCAGCGTCCTGTCGGCCATCGCCGCAGTTTGGTAGCAGTAGACCGCGGGCGCTGTGATTAAGGTCACAGAGCAGTGTGATCGAACGCAAAGCGCCTAGGGCGCTCCCGCGACCTTCGCGTGTGGGAGCAGGCTGTGTTCTCGTAGAAACGCTTCCGCGGCTTTTGCCTCAACCGGCTGCGAGAATAAATATCCCTGTCCCAGATCACACCCGAGCGCGTGGAGGTGATCGAGCTGCTTTATGGTTTCAATGCCCTCTGCAATCACTTTCAATTTCAATTTGTGCGCCAGCACGACGATCAACTCCACGGTGTCGCAAGTGGCGCGGTCGGTGAGCATGCCGCGGATCAGGGAGCGGTCAATCTTTAATGCGTCGATGGGGAATTGCCGCAGCCCGCTCAACGACGAATTGCCCGTGCCAAAATCGTCGAGGATCACGCCCACGCGCAGATGCTTGAGGTGGGAGAGGACGGTTGCGGTTGACTTGGGGTCGGCCGCCGCCACACTCTCGGTGATCTCGAGGTGCAGGCGCGATGGGTCGATTCCGGTGGACCTGAGGGCCGCTCCCACGCTGCGGACGAAATCGTCATCGGCCAACTGCCTGGCGGAAACGTTCGCGCTGATGCTCAATGTGTTAATCCCGGGAATCTCCGTGTCCCAGGCGCGCAGTTGCATGCAGGCCTCGAGAATCAGTGACTGGCCGATGGAAACCAGCAACCCACCGTCCTCCGCTGCCGCCATGAACTTGTGGGGCGAAATCAGGCCCTGCTCGGGGTGCTGCCAGCGCAGCAGGGCTTCAAAGCCCGTGATCCGCTTCGTGTTCAAATCGGCGATCGGCTGGTAATACACGCGGAACTGGCGCTGCGCGATCGCCTCTCGCAATTCGGCTTCCAGCTTCAACCGGTTGACGGCGCGGGTGTGCATAGCCTCGTCGAACACTTCGCAGCGGGAGCCGCCCATGGCTTTAGCGCGGCGCATGGCAACGTCGGCCTCCTGCAGAAGATTCTCTGCGCGCTGATGGGTTGGGGAGCTCAATGCGATGCCTACACTCGCCGAAGTATGCACCTGGCGGCCCTCCACCATGAAAGGCTCGGCCACGGCGGAGAGGATACGTTTGGCGGCCCGCATGGCATGACTGGGATCCGTCACTTCTTCGAGTACGACGGTGAACTCGTCGCCACCCATTCTGGACAGAACTGTTTCCATGATGGGGAGTTGGTCTTGCGGTCGCGAAACCGTATCGTCGGTTCTCAAGCAAGTGCCCAGGCGTCGGCCAATCTCGACCAATACCTGATCTCCCACCGCCGGGCCCATGGTATCGTTGAACACTTTGAAGGCATCGAGGTCCACGAAAAGGACGGCGTACTGGCGCGCCGGGTCGCGCCGCGCGCGATCGAACAGATGCTGCAAGCGATCGAGGAACAAGCGGCGGTTGGGCAACCCGGTCAGAGCATCATGAAAAGAGTTGTGCTCCAGTTGTTCTTCGGCGCGCTTGCGCTCGGTGACGTCGCGATTCACGATGACCAGCTTGGCGACCTCACCTTTCTCGTCGCGGATGGTGCTGGCGATCGACTCGAGAACCTTCCAGGTGCCGTCTTTGTGGCGGATGCGGTACTCGAGCTTTTTCCCGATTCCGGTGGAGCGGGCTTCGCGTGCCGCTTCCAGCACCTTGAAACGATCGTCGGGATGGATCTGCTCGAAGGCCGATGTCTCTCCCAGTTCGGCCGCGGAATAGCCGAGAATTCGTTTGTAGGCGGGACTGTTGTAAAGCCGGTGGCCCTTCACGTCGACCAAGGCAATCATGTCGGCGGCGTTTTCGGTGACGATCTGGAACAGTTCTTCGCGTTGGTTCGAATTCCGTTGAGTGCGATACACGTGGAATTGCTGGTAGACCACGAGAAGCGCAAGTGCGCCGAGAGCGATCCAATTCCATTGCGGCATGGTTTGATGCGAAGGCTTGTCTTCATGGAAGATATCGGCAATTCTGGGCGGGAAACTTAGTCTCCCTTAGAGCCACTCGTGAACCTTGGTGCTGGAAGCGCGAGGGCCAACGACAAACGACCAACGACGGGGTCATAATGTCGGAATGCCTACGGATAAGGATAAGACCGTCCGCCGCCTGAAGACCTATGCCGGCGCGCAGGGATACGTCTACCAGTACTACTTCGTGGGCCAGCGTGCTGCGCTGGCGAGCGATCCGGAAGCTCCGGCTATGGAATTCGTTTTCAACGTCACCTCCGACCGCAAGCTGACTTACGCCGTCAGCGTCTTCCTGCCGGAGAAGTCAGTGGCGGCGTGGGCCGCAAGGCATGGCCGTACGCTCACGGAGCCGGAACAATATGCCGCTGCGAAACTCCGTCTCTTTCGCGCCTTTGACGAACTGGAAAACGTAAAGGCCGATGGCCGGCGCTTAGTCATCGACGCGGCGTTGCTCGACGAAATGCTCACCACCATGGGGGTCGATTAGGAAGTTTGTGATGCAGGTCACAATCAGGTGTGACCGATGGGGTTTCCGCGGATTGGTTTGCCTGTGCAGAATATAATGCGTGGAAAGGGATGGGTTCCCTGGGGTTTCGGGCGTTACTTGCATTCCACTCAGCGGACTCTGATACTTGCCTAGCCTATGTCATTGCTTTGGTTGCGCTTCGCGCTGGCTTGCTACTTCATCGGGCTGATCTACGCCTTTTTTGCGCTCACGCGCACCAGCGATCTTTTCAGCCGCATCGCGCTGCACGCCGCCAGCCTGGGCATGGTCTTCCATTTCGTCTCACTGGTTGAACTGTTCCTCTCCGGCCCGGTGGTGTGGGCTTCGGTGCATAACGGGGAATCGCTGCTGGCCTTCTTTTCGATGACGTTTTTCATGATCGTCTACGCCATCTACAAGACCACTTCACCCGGCGTGGTCGTATTTCCCATCGTGTTTTTTCTGACTTTTGTCGCAGCCGTGGATCAGCAGCCTGTCCTGCTGACCGCTTTCGTTAAGCACAAGGGATGGCTGATCGCGCACATCATTCTGATCTTCACCGGCTATGCCGCGCTGGTGCTCAGCTTTGGCGCCAGCTTGCTCTACCTGCTGCAGGAGCGCCGCCTGAAGGCCAAGAAGCCCAGCAGCCTCATTTCCTTCCTGCCCGCGCTTGAAGTGATCGACCAGATCGGCTACCGGTCGTTGCTGTTCGGGTTTCCTTTTATGACCTTGGGGCTGATTACCGGATCAGTCGTGGCTATGTCAGCCTATGGGCGCGTTGACTTTACCGATCCTAAGATTCTGTTGTCGATACTGATGTGGATCGTCTACATGATCATGGTGTTCACGCGATGGAATTCGGGATGGCGCGGCCGCCGCGCCGCGGTACTGGCTACGTTTGCGTTCGTGGCGGCCGTGGTGGCTTGGGCGGCGAACTATTTCTCGACCATCCACAGGTTTACTGCTTCATGAGATACCAGCTCATTGGCGTGAATCACAAGAGCGCGCCGCTCGAAGTGCGGGAGCGGCTGGCGATTCCCGAGTCGCGCCTGCCCGATTGCTGCCGCGATCTCAGCGCCCATCCGGGAATCGAGGAGGGTATGATCATTTCCACCTGTAATCGCGTGGAAGTGGTTACGCACACGACGAATGGGTCGGCTGACCTGCGCGGATTTCTGCATGATCATTTTCATCTGACGGCCGCAGAACTCGACGCGCATTTGTATGAATTTCGCGAAAAAGACGCGGTGCGCCACATTTTCCGCGTGGCTTCGAGTCTGGATTCGATGGTAGTCGGCGAGGCGCAGATTCTCGGCCAGGTGAAAGAGGCTTACGCAACGGCCCGCGCCGTGGGCTCGGTACGCGGACAACTGGATCAGCTGTTTACCCGCGCCTTTGCCGTTGCTAAGCGTGTGCGCACGGAAACCGCCGTGGGCTCGTCCTCGGTTTCCATCGCTTCGGTTGCGGTGGAGCTGGCCAAGAAGATTTTTGGCACTCTACAGGGCAAGAATGTTTTCATCGTCGGCGCCGGTAAGATGAGTGAACTCGCGGCTCGTCATCTGATGGCTCACGGCTGTGCGTCGATCTTCGTGGCCAACCGCACCTACGAGCGCGCCATCGGACTGGCGCAGAAGTTTAACGGTCAGGCCATTAAGTTCGAAGACCTCTACAACTCCTGCGACCGCGCCGATATCGTCATTACTTCAACCGGGGCGCCGCACGCCATTTTCCGCCGCGAACACGGGGAGCAGTTCCTAGCCCGCCGCAAGAACCGGCCCATGTTCTTCATCGATATTGCCGTGCCGCGCGATGTGTCGCCGGAAATGGCGAAGCTTGACGGCATCTTCGCCTATGACATTGACGACCTGCAGCAGGCCGTCAGCAGCCACGTCGCTGACCGCCGCAAGGAAGCCGAACTCGCCGAAGCGATCATCGCCAGCGAAGTGGAAAAATTCGAAGCCCGCGCACAAACACTCGACGTGGTGCCGACGATTGTGTCGTTGCAGGATCATTTGGAAACCATCCGCCAGGCGGAAATCGACCGCGTGCGCGGACGGATGGGTGCGCTGAGTCCGGAGCAGGAAATGGCTGTCGAAGCGCTGACTCGGGGCATCATCAACAAAGTTATGCACACGCCCATTACCACGCTGAAAACTGCTGCTCGGGAGGCGGAAGCGACCACGGTTATCGACGTGGTGCGACGGTTGTTTAATCTGCGGGAAAAGGACAAAGAAGGTGGGGCGCTGGACGCGAATAAGAACAAAGAAGTGGGGACGCGGCAGTAATGGCTAAACTCCGCATCGGCTCCCGCGGCTCGCAGCTTGCACTCTGGCAGGCCAACCATATCTCCGCGCTGCTGCGCGCGCGCGGGCACGAAGTTGAAATCGAGATCATCCACACTACCGGCGACAAGATCACCGACGTTGCGCTGGCCATGGTCGGCACCAAGGGCATGTTCACGAAGGAGATTGAAGAAGCGCTTGCCGCCGGGCGCGTCGATCTGGCCGTGCACTCGCTGAAGGATCTGCCCACCGAACTGCCGCCGGGATTCGAAATCGCCGCGATTACGGAACGGCAAGATCCGCGCGACGCTTTCTGCTCGCGGCTTTACTCGACAGTGGAAAACTTGCCACGAGGTGCGCGCGTCGGCACGTCGAGCCTGCGGCGGCAGGCGCAACTCAAGGCCATCCGACCCGATCTCGACATTCATCCTCTGCGCGGCAATGTCGATACGCGACTGCGCAAGCTCGAGCAGGGCGAGTACGATGCGATCATTCTGGCATCGGCAGGCCTGAAGCGCCTGGGCAAGACGGAACTGATCAAGCAGATCATCCCCGCCGAAATCATGTGTCCCGCTGCCGGGCAGGGAGCGCTCGGTATCGAAATCCGTTTGGGCGACTCAGGCACGCGCGATCACCTTGCATTTTTGAATGATGCTGCCGCCCGTACTGCCACTACCTGCGAGCGCGCGCTGCTCAATCGCCTCGGCGGAGGCTGCCAGGTTCCGATCGGTGCGTTCGCAGAGATGCGCAACGTCCGCCTGCATCTCGATGCCATCGTCGCCGATCCCGACGGCTCGAAACTCCTGCGCGAATCGCGCGACGGCAGTGTCGCCGATCCGGAAGCGCTGGGCAATGCCGTTGGCGAGACGCTGCTCAGCCGCGGCGGTGATGAAATCCTTGAAGCTGTCTACGGCCGCGGGCTGGCCGTCCCGCCGCAACCATGAATGCGGATCGTGACCCGGCATGAAGAGCGGCGGCGTCCTCCTGCAACTTCTCGGCGGTGGCAAGAAATCACTTGCGCTGCGCCGCTGGATCAACTTCTGGCCGCCGTTTCTGGCGCGGGCATTCGCATCCAGCGCATCGCTCCCGACATGAAGGCCGTCGACGTCGAGATGAAGCTGCGCTTCTGGAACGCCAACTACGTGGGCACGCAGTTCGGCGGATCGCTCTTTGCCATGACCGACGCTTTCTATATGCTCATGCTGATCGCGAACCTTGGCAGCGGCTACATCGTGTGGGACAAGGCTGCGACCATTCGCTACCGAAAACCGGGGAAGGGAACCGTGCGCGCGGAATTTCGTTTGTCCGACAGCCAGATCGATGACATTCGCGAGAAACTGAAGAGGTTGCCGAAATACGAACCTGTATTTTATGTCGAAGTGAAAGATGAAGCCGGAGTTGTGATCGCGGAAGTAGAAAAAGTTATACACGTGCGGAAGAAAATGACTGCGGACACGTAATGGGTCAGCTTGATTGTTTTTGGGTCATAGGAGACTCAGGTATGTACATCCCTGAATTTAACCGGGTGCGCGATCGCGCGGAGGCAGTCTCTTTTGTCCAGGCGAATCCGTTCGCCATTCTGGTCTCCGCTTCGGACGCCCGCCCATTTGCCACTCATCTGCCCATCCTCGCCCGTGATGGGAACAAACAGTTGGTTTTGCACGGGCACATGGCCAAAGCGAATCCACATTGGAATCTTCTGCAAGGTGAGCGGGACTCTCTGGCCATCTTTCACGGGCCTCACGCGTATATTTCCCCGAGCCTGTACGAGAGCCGCGAGAGCGTTCCCACGTGGAACTATGCGGCCGTGCATGTGTACGGCCACGCCCGCGTGATTTCAGAGCCGGAGCAACTTCTGGAAGAAGTTCGTGAAATCATCCACGCATTCGATCCGGACCACTTCGCTCAATGGAGCGCGCTTAGCGATAAGTTTCGCTATGGGATGTTGAAACAGATTGTCGGTTTTGAGTTGGTCGCCACGCGGATCGAAGCTAAATTCAAGATCAGCCAGAATCGCAGCAAGAAGGATCAGGCCGCAGTGATCGCCTCTCTGGCGCAGAGCCCGGATTCAGCTGCTTCTGGAATCGCTCGACTGATGCAGGAGCAAAGCCTGGGAGTTTGATGCAGAAAATGAATAGTCACATGCAATCCGCCGGGCTGTCGCGGCTGCCACTGGGCGGCGTGCGCGTTCTTGTGGGCCGCGCCCGACATCAGGCCGGGGCGCTCTCGGGAGAACTGCGCAAGCTGGGCGCGACGGTGCTTGAAATTCCGTTTATCGAAATCCACAAGCCGCGCAGCTTCAAGCTTTTGGATTCCGCTCTCATAAGTCTTGCAGAGTACGACTGGCTCATCCTGACCAGCGCCAACGGCGTAGAAGCGATGTGGGAGCGCATGAACAAGCTGCGTGTGAAAAATAATTTCAAGCACTTACGAATTGCAGCCATCGGCCCGGCTACGAAGAAAGCCATCGAGCAGCGTGGCGTCAAGGTGGATGTTGTTCCCAAAGAGTATGTGGCGGAGTCTGTGGTGCGCAGCCTGCGGCGGCGTGTGAAAGGGAAGCGGGTGCTGCTGGTGCGGGCCAAAGTTGCCCGTGATGTGATTCCCCGCGAGCTGCGCCGGGCCGGAGCGCAGGTGCACGTGGTGGAAGCTTATGAAACTGTAGTGCCGCAGGCTTCGCGCACACGGCTGCGAAAGGCGCTGGGGAATCTGCCGCGGCGCCCGCAGGTGGTTACATTTACCAGTTCTTCGACGGTGCGCAACTTTGTGGCGTTGTTGGGCTCGCGCGGGCGAGTCGCCCGCACCTATTCGGGACTTGATGGGATACGGCTCGCCTCCATCGGTCCGGTCACTTCATCGACGCTGCGCGAACTTGGCCTGCGAGTGGACATTGAGGCCAAAGAGTTCACGATCCCAGGCCTGGTCGAGGCCATCGTCCGAGCTATGCCGTCACACGGTGTTATTCGTTGAGTGAGCAACTGCAATCGGCTGGGGGAACGTGCGCCTGCAGAAAGTCTGCGACGCGCCGGTAGGCGTCGATCTGATTTTCCACGCGCGCAAAGCCGTGGCCTTCGTCTTCGTAAATCTTGTAGTCAACGTTGCCGCCGCGCTTCTTGATGGCATCGACCACCTGCTGCGTCTCGGTCTTGGGGCAGCGCGGATCGTGTCCTCCGGCCAGCAACAGGAGCGGCGCTTTGATCTGGTCGATAAAGTTGATGGGCGAGCGGTCTTCGTAGAGCGCTTTGTTCTTGACCACATCGCCCATGGTCGCGAGATCGGACTGCTGCAGCACCGGATCTTCGTTCTCGATTTCGGTAAACCAGTTCACGAACGGCACGATGGGCACACCCGCGGCCCACACGTCGGGAGCCTTCGTCACCGCCATCATACTCAGATAGCCGCCGTAGCTTCCGCCCATCACCGCGATCTTCTTTGGATCGAGATAGCCGGTCTGCTTGATCCAGTCGACACCGGCGAGCACGTCCTGCAGATCGCCGCCGCCCATGTCGAATAAGTTTGCCTGCTGAAATTCTTTTCCGTATCCCGTGGAGCCGCGATAATTGGGAGCGAGCACCATGTAGCCTTGATTGGCCGCGTACTGCACGAAGCGGTTGAACGAATTCATGGTTTGCGAAGCCGGCCCGCCGTGAATGTAAACGATGGCCGCGTTCTGCCCGTTGCGCGCCATGTTGAAGGGCACGTAAAGAAACGCGGAGATGGTCCACTTGCCGTCGCGGCTGGGATAGTGCACGAGATACGGCTCGACCATATCTTCGGGCCGCATGCCGACCATCATGGAATGCGTAAGTTGGTGCGATGCACCCGTCGCCAGCGTATAGACCCAGAGATCGCCGGGAGCGGTTGGGCCATTGTGGTAATAAAGAAGCCGCGAACCATCTTTGGTGAAGGCGGAGTGGCCGCCCGCCGGTTCGTTCACGCCCTTCGCGATGGGCAACGCCGTAGACTTGCCGGTCGCTATATTGTGCAAATAGATCTCTTCATTGCCGTCGACGTTGGCGGTGAAAGTAACGTGCTTGCCGTCAGGCGAAAACTCGCCGGCACGAATTTCCCATTTGTCATGCGTGAGCCACGTGATCTTCCTGGTAGCGATCTCGATAAGGCCAATATTCTCAGAACCATTCGCGGCGTTCGAGGTGAACAGAACGCGCTTGCCGTCGGGCGAAATGTCGTTGCCTGAAAATCTTTGCTCGTCTTCATGAGGCGTCAGCAGCGTGCTCTTTCCCGACGCGACTTCAGCGGTGAAGATGTTCGAATCCGTGCCCTTGGCCTGCTCCTGCGTGTAGACGATGTATTTACCGTCTTTCGACCAGATCGGATTCGAATTGCCTTTGTCCGGCGGCGTGCCGGTGGTGAGATGCTTCACTTCGCGCATCACCAAGTCGTAGATGTCGATCTCGTGGGACGCGGATGTTTTTGGCTTGACCAAGTATGCAAGGTAGCGGCCGTCAGGCGACCACGTGGGATATGTTTCTGCAATGTCGCGCGTGCTGGTGAGGTTGACGACCTGGCCGGTCTTGGGTGAGACCAGAAAAATATCCCACTGCTCGTCGCCGTCGTAGTCAGATTGATACGCGATCCATTTGCCGTCTGGCGACCATGCGGGTGAAGCCTGGCGCTGGTCGCTGACTGTGAGCTGCACGGGCCATCCGCCTTCGGCGGGGACGAGCCAGAGATTGTTGCGCCCGCTCATGTTCGAGATGAAGGCGATGCTCTTGCCGTCAGGCGACCACGTGGGCCGGCCGACCTGCCGTGTCATATAGAGCTTCTCGATGGTCAGGCTGCGAGGCTCGACCTGAGCGTTGGGCTTGGAGGCGATCTGTTTGGGATCGGTAACCGACTGGGGCGCGGGCAGAGTTTGCGCGGCGAGGTTTTCAACGACGATTGTGCTCATAAGAATGACGATAGCAAAGAGTGCGAGGGTGCGCATGAGGGTTCGTGAGCCTCGGAGGGGAAGATCGAAGGAAGAGTTTAGCAGACGTTCACGCCTTCGCGTTCTTGTGTATCTCCACCGTGCTCCAGGTTTTGTCGGCGGCGTGGCAGATGTTTTCCAGCGAGCAGTCGACGCACCTGGGTTTGCGGGCGATGCAGAGTTTGCGTCCGTGCCAGATGATCTGGTGGGCGAAGAGAATCCATTTGTCGCGCGGGATGATGCGCATCAGGTCCTGCTCGATCTTCTGCGGATCGTCGTTGGTGGTGAGTTCGAGGCGGCGCGAGATGCGATGCACGTGCGTGTCGACGACCACGCCCTCGGCCTTCTTAAACCACGTGCCCAGCACGACGTTCGCCGTCTTGCGGGCAACGCCGGGAAGCGTAAGCAACTTTTCCATGTCGTCGGGGACCTGGCCACCGAAATCGGCCACGATCTTTTTCGCAGCGCCCACCACGGACTTGGATTTGTTGCGAAAGAACCCAGTCGAGCGCACGTCAGGCTCGAGTTGCTCAGGCGTGAGCGCCGCGAAGGCCTCGACCGCGGGGTATTTGCGGAAGAGTTCGGGCGTGACTCGGTTGACATTCACGTCGGTCGATTGGGCCGAGAGAATGGTTGCGACCAGAAGTTCCCATGCGCTCGAATGCGTGAGCGCGCAGGTGGCCGCGGGATAGAGCTGGTCGAGGCGCTTCAGGATTTCGGCGATGCGGTCGGGAGCGAGGGGATTGTAAGCGAGAGTTCGGGCATCTCGCCTTCGGCCTTTGGGCGCTGCGGCCGGGGCTGCGCCCTGGGAACGGGCGGGGGCGCCCGTTCCCACGCGAGCATCTTGGCCTCCGCGCAACTTGCTGTGGGCGGCTTTTGCGGGCGGCATTGCCCGGGCAACGCCTTCCTGGCGGCCGGTGCGGGCGGGTTGGCGGGGAACTACGCCGCGGGGCATGAGGGCAACATCTTAGCAGAGGTCGAGAGTGGAAAACGATTTTCGACGGTTACTTTCACGCGCCGATTTCGCACTGCAATCGGAAGTTGGAAATTGGCAAGCGGCAACGGTACTGTCCCTCGGTAACCACGCGGGGAATTGACGCGCACCATCCACCCCGGTAGTCTTGAACCAATCTCACAGTTCAGGGAAGCTATCGTGGCCGTAAATTCCATCCAGCTCGGGCAGGTCTGGCGCAACGATGCCGATGGCCAGGACTATCTGGTCACCAAGGTTTACAACGAGGTGTTCACGCAATACGCCATGTTGCGGCCGGCGGGGATTACCGCTCCAGACGCGCCCACCGTGCGCATCAAAGTTGCCAAGAGTCCGCAAGGCGCAATGCTGCCCGGCTATACCTTTACTCAGGAAGGGTCGTTCTAGTCAGTTCTCAGTTTCCAGGTCTCAGTTTCTGGAAAAGAAGGCCGCTACGTTGTTGCTGGGAACTCGCAACTGCCAGTTCGTCAGCTTTTCAGCTACGAATCTCCGATACACTAAATCAGTTCTCGGTCTCATGGCCAAGGGGTTTTGGTGAGACTTTAACCGAGAACTGAGAAGCTGTTCTCAAATGACTGAAAAACTCTTAGCTGTCATCTTCGTGTTCATCAATTCGGTGATCAGCACGACCGGCTATGCCGGCATCGCGCTGCTGATGGCGATTGAGTCGGCGTGCATCCCGTTGCCTTCGGAATTGATCATGCCGTTTGCCGGTTATTTGGTTTTCACCGGAACATTCAAGCTGTTGTGGGTGGCGACGGCGGGCGCGCTCGGATGCAACCTGGGGTCGCTGGTAGCTTATGAGATCGGGTGCTATGGCGGGCGTCCGCTGGTGGAGCGCTATGGTCGCTGGATTCTGATGGGCCGCCGCGAACTCGACTGGGCCGACCGCTTCTTCGCGCGCTGGGGATACCTGGCTGTGTTCATCGCCCGCCTGCTGCCGGTGATTCGTACGTTCATAGCGCTGCCTGCGGGTGTGGCGCGCATGCCGCGCCCACGCTTTCACATCTACACGTTCCTGGGATCATGGCCTTGGTGCCTGGCGCTGGCCTATTTCGGGATGAAGCTGGGCGAGAACTGGCGAGAGCTAGGGAAGTATTTCCACAAGTTCGACGCCGTGATTGGAGCCGTGCTGGTTGTGGGTGCGGTTTATTTTGTCTGGACTCATTGGCAGAATAGAATGAGCCGTCAGCCGTCAGCTACCAGCAGCATGTAACGCAAGCGTGTCATTCGTCCTGGAACCTCTTTGCCAGTTGTGACCCCACAATCTGCCACCTGCCGTTGCGCTTGACCACCAGATCCATGTAGACGTAGCGAACGGGGAAGCGCCGTCCATCCTGCTCGACCTCGT
Source organism: uncultured Acidobacteriaceae bacterium (assembly GCA_963832755.1). Taxonomy (GTDB): domain Bacteria; phylum Acidobacteriota; class Terriglobia; order Terriglobales; family Acidobacteriaceae; genus Sulfotelmatobacter. The sequence continues at coordinate 2,236,799 of CAWHVM010000002.1, forward strand.
CTTCTTCCGAGCCCTGGACGATGGCCACGTCGTTGTTCAGTAGCCGGATTCTGCGGCCCGTCGAGATCATCGCAACGTAACGGATCGCGCTGCTCTTGAGATTGTTGATCACGTCCTGCTTGGTGAAAGACTGCCCGGCCTCGTCGTACTGGATGTAATCGTCGGCGAAGATGCGTGAGAGTTCGGCGATGTCGGCGGCGATCAGCGCCCGGTCTCCGTCTTCGAAGAGCTTCACTATTTGCTGTTCGTCGCTTGCCACTCAGCCTTCCCGCCCCGCTTTCATTTGGCGTCCTGTTAGTGTACAAGCTGGTACTTACCAGGAGGCCTCCGTGATTCGAAATCTCCGCATATTCGTGTTGTTGCTGTTCTGCGCTATTGCTCTGCCTATCATGTCCCACGCTCAGGCGCCTGCGGTTTCCGGCCAGCCGTTTGTGATCGAGTATTACTACAAAGCCAAGTGGGGGCATGCGGATGAGTTTCTGAAGTTGTTCAAGAAGAATCACTATCCGGTGCTCAAGAAAGAAATGGAGATGGGGCGGATCACGAAAGTGTGGATGGATCAGCCGCGGTATCACACCACGGAAGACGGGCGCTGGGATTTTCGTGTGATCATCGTCTTCAAGAATGCGACCGTGGCCAACGAGCCGTTCGACGAGGCCGGACTGCAGAAAGAAATGTATCCCGATCAGGAAACGTTCGAGAGGGAAGAGCAGCGGCGGTTCGAGATTCTCGACGGGCATTGGGATTTGCCGGTGAAGACTGTTGAGCTAGAAAAATAGTCCCGAGTCGCGAGTCCCGAGTTGCGAGCGCCGACTCGAGGCCCTGACCGCTTTCTTGGCCTTTGATTTTACTCGAGACTCGGGACTCGAGACTCGGGGCTCGGGACTAGTTCTAATCGATCTTCAGAAAATTTGCGACCAGCTTTTCGTGCCACTTCCAGGGCAGGATGCGCTTGAGGGCGAGTTGCACTTTGGAGTCGCGGCCCACTACGTAGCGCAGCTTTGGGTTGGGATCTTGCGCCACGGAGGCGATCACGCGCGCCACTTCTATAGGGTCGCGTTTGGGCAGAGCCTGGACGCGGTCGCGCATGCGCAGGGTGCGCTGGATGTTGGGAGAAGTTTCTTTGATGGCGTTCGCGCCCATGACCGCCCCACGCGTCCAGATATCGGTTTGAAAAGCTCCGGGCTCAATCAGCACCACCTTGATGCCGAGCGGGTTGAGTTCGAGGCGCAGCGATTCGCTCCAACCTTCGAGCGCGTGTTTCGATGCCGAATAGCTGCTGAGGGTGACCGAGCCGTGCAGTCCGGCGATGGAAGAGATCATGATGATGTGCCCGGAGCGCTGGCGGCGCATGGTGGGCAGCGCTGCCTTGGTCATGGCGACCGCGCCGAAGAAGTTGGTTTCGAACTGGCGGCACAGTTCTTCGAGCTTGATATCTTCAGCAAATCCGGCGACGGCGAATCCAGCGTTGTTGATGAGAACGTCTAGACGACCATGGTCGCGGACGACAGCGTCAACAAAGGCAGGCAGGGCATCGAAGTTGGTGACGTCGAGCTCACGGATATCGAGTTGCCCCGCCACACCCGCGGCAGCCGCGGCCTGGTCGAGACGCTCACGGCGGCCCAGGTCGCGCATGGTGGCGACGACGCGGAATCCGGCTTTGGCCAGTTCGATGGAAGTGAGCAGCCCGAAGCCGCTGGAGGAGCCAGTGATGAGTGCGATCTTGTCGGCCATGGAAGTGAGTCCGCAAAGGTTGTAACACAGCGGCCCGGCTTGAGGCGAGAGTGAGTTCACGTTGGCATGGAAGAGGCTGCTGCCCATGTGAAGAAAAAGCGCGGCGCGGGCTTGATGGTGAGAAAATAGAAGCAGGCAAATCACCCTGTTGGCAAGCCCGCCGCGTGCGCAGGAGGTTCTATGCTGGCGGCGAAGCACCATCTCATGCGGCATCCGCACTTCCACTTTCATCTGCAGCACACGCTGTTTTCTCTGGCTGCGGCCGTGATCCTGTTTGCCTTGATGGCGTGGCTGCTGGCCGTTCCGGCCAGATAGAACAGCATCCGAATGATTGGCTTGAAGGGCGCGGTCAAGGGGATATCCCGCGCTGATGCATTCCTTCCGCGAAAGATGTTAAAAAGTGGTAACAATCCCGCGGGAAATCCTTTCTGGCACTGATTGAAATTTGGAATTAGACAGAGCCTGGTCGCAGCCATACCCTTAACCATGGACCATTTACTATCGGTTGAGGACTCCCATGTTGATTTGCTGCACGAAATCGGCGTCCGGTTGGCGACGGCTGACGGTTTCCACGAAGTGCTGACTCGCGTGGTCGAGTTTGCTTCCGCTCTGGTGAAATGTGACGCCTGCCTGATTTATGTGCTCGAAGGCGACGATCTCGTTCTGCGAGCCTCGAAGAATCCCCATCCGGAAGTTGTCGACCGGCTGAAACTGCGCGTGGGGCAGGGCATTACGGGCTGGGTGGCGGAACATCAGGAGCCGGTGGCGGTTGCCGAAAAAGCGTCGCTGGATCCGCGCTTTCAGTTCTTCCACGAACTGCCTGAGGACGGCTACGAGGCGTTTTTGTCGGTACCCTTGATGTCCCGTGGCCGCGTGGTGGGTGTGATCAACCTGCAGCATCGCCAGCACCATGTTTACCGGCGGAGGGAGATTCGGCTGATCTCGACGGTCGGCTTTCTGGTGGGAGCCGAAATTGAAATGGCGCGGCTGGAAGATGCCAACTTTAACCTGTCGGAACAATTGCAGACGCGCAAAGTGGTGGAGCGCGCCAAAGGAATCCTGCAGCGCGATCTGCATTTGACCGAAGAACAATCCTACTTGACGTTACAACGGCAGAGTCGTCAGAAACGCAAACCGATGAAGGAAATTGCCGAAGCGATTGTGCTTAGCGACGAGGTAAGAGGGAACGCACTCACGCCGAGATCTGCTTGAGATTAGTTCCAGAGTCCGTCGTAGAGACGTTGCTAGCAACGTCTCTACGACGCTTTCCTACAGGGATGGAACCACTGCGATCCGCGGGAAGTGAGCTTCGCCGCTTGATGATTCTGCTGCCCAGTCGAACCGAGTTTCCGCGCGTTTGGCCGCTATGGTTTGCAAAAACCTCGCCCCATGCGAGAACATACAAGGTTTGCACATCCATACCAATTCTTACTGAGGAAGCGGCCAAAATATGGCGATACGGAATAAGTCTGCGAAAACGGCGGCGGGAGCGAAGGCGCTCCTCGCAGAAGTGAAGGAGTATGTGAAGGCGCGCGATAACCCGCAGCCCAACGGCACGATGCAGCCCGCGAAGGGGAAGCTCGGGGTCATGATCCCGGGCATGGGCGCGGTAGCGACGACTTTTGTCGCCGGCGTGGAGGCGATTCGCAAGGGCTTGGCGAAACCGATCGGCTCGCTGACCCAGATGGGCACAGTGCGGCTGGGCAAGCGCACCGATGGCCGTTCGCCGAAGATCAAGGATTTCGTGCCGCTCGCCAGGCTTGACGACCTGGTCTTCACCGGCTGGGACATTTTCGAAGATAACATGTACGAAGCCGCCTCGAATGCGGGCGTGCTCGACCAGCGGCTGCTCGACCAGTTGAAACCGTTTCTTTCGTCGGTGACGCCGCGCGCGGCCGTGTTCGATCACAACTACGTGAAGAAGATCGACGGCCCGAACGTGAAGAAGGGTAAGACCAAGATGGACCTGGCCGAGCAGTTGCGCGCGGACATTCGCGACTTCAAGAAAACCAGCGGAGCGAGCCGGCTGATCACCATGTGGTGCGGATCGACAGAGTCTTACATCGAGGCAACCGGGGCGCACCAGTCGGTGAAGGCGTTTGAGAAGGCGCTGCGTGAGAACGATGAGATGATTGCGCCCTCGATGATCTATGCCTACGCGTCGTTGATGGAGAGCGTGCCCTTTGCCAATGGCGCGCCGAACCTCACGGTCGACTTGCCGGTGATGCTTGAACTCTCGCGAAAGAACCAAGCACCGATCTGCGGGAAGGATTTCAAGACCGGCCAGACTCTAATGAAGACGATCCTCGCGCCCGGCTTCAAGGCGCGCATGCTGGGGCTGAACGGATGGTTCTCCACTAACATTCTGGGCAACCGCGATGGCGAAGTGCTCGACGATCCCGGTTCGTTCAAGACCAAGGAAGAGTCGAAACTTTCTGTGCTCGAGCACATTCTGCAACCCGAACTCTATCCGGAACTCTACGGCAATATGTGTCACAAGGTGCGCATCAACTACTATCCGCCGCGCGGCGATAACAAAGAGGGTTGGGACAACATCGATATCTTCGGATGGCTGGGGTATCCCATGCAGATCAAGGTCGACTTCCTGTGCCGCGACTCGATTCTGGCCGCGCCGATCGTGCTCGACCTGGTGCTGCTGATGGACCTGGCGAAACGGTCTTCGGAGTTGCAGGGAATCGGAATCCAGGAGTGGCTAAGCTTTTACTTCAAGTCTCCGATGACGGTGCCGGGGCTTTATCCCGAGCACGATCTTTTCATTCAGTTGATGAAGCTGAAGAACACATTGCGGCACTTGAAAGGCGAGGAGCTGATCACGCATTTGGGGCTGGAGTATTACGATTAGGAATGCGGAGCGGGCGAACTACCACACAGTTCTAAGCAGCGGGCTTCTTCGGATTTTCTCGTCGTGAGTGATCAGGGTGAGACCCTCGGCGCGGGCTGTGCCGCCGATGATGCGATCGGCGGGATCGCCGGAATAGTCGCGGGGGAACTGGGCTGCCAAGGTGGCGATCTCGGGCGTGATCGGCAGCACGGAGACGCCTTCGAGGAGCAGGTTGAGCGAGGATTCAAGCGTTCCGTAACGGCGAATGCGTCCGCGCGCCAGCATGGAAGCAAGCTCCCAAATGCTGATGGCAGAGATCGCAATCCCGCCTTGCCGCCGGGCGCGGCGAATGGCGGAAGCGGCTGGGCGCGAAAGAGACTTCGAATTGTCTACTGCCCAAAACAAGACGTGCGTATCCAGCAGAATCAAAACGCGGACTCCCACTCCTCGGGCGGATCGGTATCGAGATCGCCGACCACTTCAAAGACACCCTTCAGTCTGCCGATGAAGTCGTCTTTTGGTTCATCGATGGGGACCAGTTTCGCAACCGGTTTGCCGCGCTTCGTAATCACCAGCGGGCGCTTGGTGGAGCGCACGTCCTCCATCAGCGTGAGGCACTGGGCTTTGAAGACTGCTGCGGAAATCTCTTTCATGGACACATTGTAGCATACATGGTCAAGTCGAGATGACCAGCACAAGATTAAGCCAGCTTCTTCTCCCGCTTGTACTCGTCAAACTTCTGTAAGAACCGGTCGATGTCCTTCTTCTGCAGGTAATAAGGCGTAGACAGCCGCAGCTTGTTTGGGTCGCCGCCGCGGATGCGGATCTTGTGGGTCTTCCACAACCAGTTTTCCAAATCCATGCGCGGAACCGGCGGGACGTTCACCGTCACGATGGCACAGCGCAGCGCAGGGTCGGGCGAGGTCCAGGATTCGGCCCCGCGCTTCTTCATCTCATCGAGCATGTAGTCGGCAAGTTTGCGATGGCGGCCTTCGATGCGGTCCAGGCCGATGTTGTTGGCTAGCTCAATCGAGGCTCGCAATCCCCACAGCGACGGCACATTCGAGCTGCCGATGCGCTGGAAGCGTTCGGCGCGCAGCTGCGGCTCATCCCAACCTTCGGTTACGATCGTATTCCACAAGCGGTCAATCACCTCATCGCGCATGTAGAGAAAGCCGGAGCCTTTGGGCGCCTGCAGCCATTTATGCGGGCTCGAAGAGTACATGTCGCAGCCCAGGTCGCTCAGGTTGAGGCGCATCATACCGGTCACATGCGCGCCGTCGACGGCCGAGAGGATTCCTCTCGAGCGGGCAAGCGCGCAGAGTTCTTTCGCGGGCAGCACCACGCCGGAATACGTAGTGATGTGGCTGAAGAAGATGACGCGTGTGCGCGGGGTGATAGCGTGGTTGAACAGATTGAGAACCTGCGCGGCGTTTTTCAGGGGGCGGGGCAGCGTGACCTTCTTCACCACGATGCCGTAGCGTTTGGCCTTGAGGTTCCAAGGATGCTCGCCGCCGGGATGCTCCTGATCGGTCATGAGCACTTCATCGCCCGGCTTCATGTCGACGCCGTTGGCGATGTAGCTGTTCGCTTCCGTGGCATTGCGCACGAGCGCGATCTCATCGCGATGGCAGCCCACGAATGCGGCGAGGGGATCGCGAAATTCGTTCCACGAGGCGTATCCCCAGATGGGATAGTCTTCTGGGTCCTGCTGGTCCATTCTCTCGGTCGTGGTGTAGCCGTCGAAAATGGCGCGCAGCACGGGCGCGGGGCTGGAGCCGACGGTGCCGTTGTTCAAATAGATCTCGTCCTCAGGGATGAGGAATTGCTTGCGCAGCTCGGCCCAGTAAGCGTCTTCGTTCCTGTCGAACAGGGAGTGGTCGGGGAGCGGCGGAATCCTTTCGAGCTGGGCGAACAGATTTCCGCGAAAAGCCCTCGCAGGCAAAGACAAAGCAGCAAAGCTAGTTGCGGCGGTGGTGAGAAAGTGACGGCGGTCGAGCATTGGGCCTCCGGGCGACGCGAACGATGGAAGGCGCTATGGTACGACTGGGCGGAGGAATCCTCAAGCGTCACCCCACAACGGCGTCCAGGCCAGGTCTTAACGCTCCTTCGGAATCGGCATTCCCAGATAACCCGAACCGGGAGGGCCGCGTCTAACCGGGTGGAGAACTTTGGGGTTGGTGTCTTTCGGGTCGGGCGTATAATGGCCGTAATAGCGGGTGGGCGTAAAGGAGTTTTCCCATGAAATTGCGTTGGTTGGCAATCTCTGTGGCATTGGCGGCGTTCAGCGCAGGTCCTGGGATCTTGGCGCAAACACAGAATCCGGCTCAAACTCCATCTGCAACTCAACCTCCGGCGCACGACCCGGATAACGGCCAGCCAAAGGCCAGCGAGGTGCAGAATGCGCCCGCGCAGGCTCCGGCAGCCTTACCGAGCAAAGACGACGACCAGATCAAGCACGACGGCAGCGTGGCTGATGTGGATGCGGTGGGGAACCGCAACGTCGGTTGCACTCGCGGCATGGGCAACTGGTACACGGTGGAAGGCCAAGTGGCACGGGGCCGCCAGTACGCCCAGATGGTCGAGGCGTCGGTCAAGCTGATAAACGACCCGGTGATCACGGAGTACGTGAACCGCATTGGCCAGAACATCGTGCGCAACTCCGACGCGCAGGTACCCTTCACCATCAAGGTGATCGACTCCGATGTGGTGAATGCCATGGCGCTTCCGGGTGGGTTCTTCTACGTGAACTCAGGATTGATCCTGGCGGCCGACGAAGAAGCTGAAATGGCGGGCGTGATGGCGCATGAGATTGCGCACGTCGCCGCATGCCATTATGCGCGCGAAATGACACGCGCGCAGTTGCTGCAGCTGGCGACCATTCCTCTGATCTTTGTGGGCGGCGGAATTGGCTATGGCGCCTACGAAGCTTCAGGCTTGGCGATTCCCATGACCTTCCTGAAGTTCTCACGCACCTTCGAGGCTCAGGCCGACTACCTGGGCGTGCAGTATATGTACCGCGCCGGCTACGACCCCTCGGCGTTTATCTCCTTCTTTGAAAAGATCCAGGCCATGGAGAAGAAGAAGCCGGGTACTTTGGCCGCGGCGTTCGAAACCCACCCGCCGACTGCGGATCGAATCGAGAAGTCGCAGGAGGAGATTCGCAAGATACTGCCTTCGAAGCAGGAATATATTGTGACCACCTCGGAATTCGACGAGGTCAAGGCACGGCTGGCTGCGATCGAGAATCGCCACAAAGTCGTGGATCCGAGGGACGCGAACAAGCCTAGCTTGCGGCGAACCTCCACCAGCACCGATCCCAACACCGGCAATACGCAGACGACTGACGATGATCGTCCAACCTTGAAGCGGCGGGATGATTCGTCGAACTAGCCCTGGAGTGAGGAATCATTCAACCGGCGGCCACGGCCGCCGGTTTTGCTGTTGTGCGGGCAAGATGGGCATCATTGGGCGGTTTGGGGGCCGTCACGAGACTCTGTGACGCGAGTCACAGCATATGGTTGCCGATCCGAAATAATCTGAGCTACGCTAGCGTAATCTAAGGAGCGGAGATTTCCATGCCAGAGAAGACACTCACCATCACCGACAATCGCACGAATCAGACTTATACCGTCCCCATCGACAATGGAACGATCCGGGCGATGGACCTGCGGAAGATCAAGACCGATCCGGAAGATTTTGGCCTCATGACGTACGATCCCGCTTTCATGAATACGGCATCGTGCCGCAGTGCCATCACCTTTATTGATGGCGACAAGGGAATTCTGCGTTATCGGGGATATCCCATCGAAGTGCTGGCCGAGCGCTGCACCTTCCTGGAGGTCGCCTACCTGTTGCTGTTTGGCGAATTGCCCACCGAGAGCGAACTGAAGACTTGGGTGCACGACATTACGCACCACACCATGTTGCACGAGGCGACGAAGAAGTTCATGGAGGGGTTCCGCTACGACTCTCATCCCATGGCGATGTTCGTGAGCACGGTGGCCGCTCTTTCCAGCATTTATCCGGAGGCCCGGCAAGTGCATGACGCCGAAAACCGCATGCTGCAGATCAAGCGGCTGATCGGCAAAGTGCCATCGATCGCGGCCATGTCGTACCGGCATGTTGTGGGATTTCCCTACGTGTATCCGGACAACGATCTGAGCTACACCGAGAATTTCATGAACATGTTGTGGAGGGTGGTCGAGCCTAAGTATGTGGCCAATCCCGTCCTCTCTCGCGCTCTCGATATCCTGTTTATCCTGCATGCGGACCACGAGCAAAACTGCGGCACCAACGCCATGCGCGCGGTGAGCAGTTCCCAAACTGATCCTTACCTGGCCACGGCGTCGGCAGCGTCGGCCCTGGCAGGGCCCTTGCACGGCGGAGCCAATGAAGAGGTTCTGAAGATGCTCGATGAGATTGGCTCGAAAGACAACGTGCCGGCCTACATCAAGAGGGTAAAAGAAGGGCACGGCAAGCTGATGGGATTCGGCCACAGGGTGTACAAGAACTACGATCCGCGGGCGAAAATCATTAAGTGGACGGCCGAGCAGGTTTTCGAGGTAACGGGACGCAACGCCAAGTTGGACATCGCGCTGGAGTTGGAGCGCATCGCTCTCGAAGACGAATATTTTGTCAAGCGCAAGCTTTATCCCAATGTCGACTTCTATTCCGGGATCATGTATCAGGCCATGGGCTTCCGGCCGGAGATGTTCACGGTGCTGTTCGCCATTCCACGCACGGCGGGATGGCTGGCGCAGTGGCAGGAATTGGTCAACGATCCGGAGCAGAAGATCGCGCGGCCACGGCAGATCTATACGGGATACGAACAGCGGGAATTCGTGCCGATGGCGAAACGGGCTGCGGCCGTTCCCGCGCGCTAGTTCGAGCGCGAAACCAAGCGGACGTTGGCTTAGGAGGCGTGCTTCGTGGCCAGCGCGGCTACGTAGTCGCGCTTCTCAGCCGACGAGGTGATGACCTTCATCTCCTGCCAGTCGTAGGGAAATTCCTGTCCGCAATTTAGGCAAGCCACGTAGGTTCCGGTCAAGGCAGCGGCTTGCGGGCGGCGTGCCTTGCCGCGAAGGGTCACCGGAAAGCTGTACCGGGAATGCCGGCAACCGAAAAGAACATTCATCAGTTTTGTCATCATTGGAGCACCTTCCACACCCGGGTTGTTTCCCCCTGGGTTATGCTGAGTGTGCGGTCCCCCTGCGAGTGCTACTTTTAATACGCAATCACTCAAACACTTAGATTCATGCCGGTTGAGAATGGTTTCGACCTTCTAAACCGCTATGTCCCTGGAGGGTCTTTGCCCCCAAGTGATTCTCGGAAAGCCATTTACCGCGCAGCCGGGGGAACCCTGCTGCTTGTTTTAATCGGCTCAAGAGCTATTTTCCGCTAGGCTGGGTGGAAAGCGCTGTGACAATGGTCACGTGAAAATACGTTAATCGTCACACTGGTCCTGAGGAAAACCGGGGTGAATTAGGGCTGAGACCGTAATCCTAGGCTAGATTCAGAGCTTTCTTGATGGTCCCGCGCTGGTTCTGGATTTTTTCCTGGAGAAGCGTAATGGCGTAGATAAGCTGCTCGGGGCGCGGCGGGCATCCGGGAACATAGATGTCGACGGGGATCACCTGGTTGACGCTCTGCACCAGCGCGTAGTTCTGGAAGACACCGCCGGAGGTGGCGCAGGCTCCCATGGAAATCACCCACTTGGGCTCGGGCATCTGCTCCCACAACTGCCGGATCACGGGCGCCATCTTGTTCGAAACGCGCCCGGCAATGATCATAAGATCGCTCTGCCGCGGCGACGGGCGAAACACTTCCGCGCCGAAGCGTGCAATATCGAAGCGCGACGCACCCATCGACATCATTTCGATCGCACAGCAAGCCAGGCCGAACGTCATCGGCCAGATGGAGCCTTTGCGCATCCAGTTCACGGCTGAATCAAGGGTGGTCAGCACCACGCCTTCCGGCGTGGGATTGCCGAAGGTCAGATCCTTGACGACTTTCTTGCCGTTCTCGGTGTCGATGTAAGGGCCGAAATTCAGTTCGGGGGACATACGGATATTCTAAACCACAGAGGACACAGAGGACATCGCTTATACGTCGACCGGGCGAAACGACCTGCGCTCGTCGGGGGATCTCCGTTCCCAGGCTCGCTCCGCGCCATCTCCATCTCCGTTTTCCGAATCATTTCCGGCCACAAGGCATCCGGATCGGCATTGAAAACCGTGCTGGTCGCCCCCGGAAAAACGAACCAGGCGCCCAGTTCTACTTCCCGCCTCAGTTGTTCTTGACCCCATCCAGCATAGCCCAGATAAACATGAAAAACGTCAGGCTTTGGTCGAGCCGACATGGTTTGTTCGAACAGGGCCTTGGAGTTAATCAGGTAAACACCGTCGAAGACGTGCTCAGCGCCTTCGGGCTTGGCCGACGACTGCAACAATGCAAACACGGCTGCCGTTTCGAGCGGCCCTCCGAGATAGACCGGATCAGAACGGTCCTTCGCCGCTTTCAGACTGTCGAGCACACGCGAAAGCGGAACATCGGTGCGGTGGTTGAGAACGAGCCCGAGTACGCCCTGGGAATCGTAGTGAACCAGCAGGATTACGGTTTTGGCAAAATTCGGATCGCCCAGGTTCCGGCTCGCCACCAGTACCTTTCCTGTACCCAGACTTTCGGCATTCCTCGATTGAACGGGAAGAGATTGGACAGGAAAAGATAGGACGGGAAGAAAACCAGCCGGCAGCACTTCGCCTTTCGCGGGAGACTCCGCGGCAAATGACAAACGATTCGGCAAAGTGCCCATCCATCGCGCATCGAATCGTTTGAGGCGCCCGTCTAATCTTCCGGCTGCCGCGCAGGCAACGATTGCGGCCAGGAACGCGTAGAAGCACAATTTGCGCAGAGCCATGACCGCTCTCCTTGCATCCGTGTGTGCGTGAGTTTAAATGATTCGGCAGCGGTTGCAAAATCGGCAGCGCACTCCAGGGGGGTCAACGCCTGGCTACGACAACTGACTTCCGGTTTCCCCGTATGAGAGTTGCCCGAAAAAGCTTCGGGACGATCAGCGACATTCGTAGTTCTTTGCTTGTTTCCGCGTCCTGCCTTGGTAACAATGATCGTTAGCCGGTTCGGCCTGCCCAACAGGGCGCTAACTGTCGGCGATCCAGCTGCCATGGAACCCCAGTGGAACGCGGACTGGCAGGTGAATGCGCGCAACCGGTTCGCCCGCGAAATCTTGCGCTGCAAGAATCACCAAGTCCGTCCTACCTCCATCAAGATCGTGAGCATAGGCCATGATATAGCCTTCGTCTTCGCCGCCGCTGAGCGACATGGGAGCAAACACGGCTTCGCCCGCCGCGCCGTGCTCGAAACGGTGCTCCTCGACTGCACCGCCTTCAATGTCATGTTTGAGCAGGACATTGCCCGACGCATGGCCCGTCGCTGTGGTCGGGGCGACCACGTGATCCTGGAGTTGCTTGAACGCGGTCGTGTATCCGTAGCGATGCCGCTTGCTGATTATCCTATCGTCGATGCGCGGAAACTCCTGAAAGAACCGGTCGCTGAGAGACCGAAGAGTGACTTTGCCGCTGACGGGATCGATGGTCCAGCGATCAAGGGTAACCGGGCCTGGTCCGGTCATCAGCGAAACATCGTAACGGCCTGCGTAGCGGCACATGTCGACGCAAACACGGTCACCATCGTCGTACGCATTGAGCGTATGAAAGACAAAGCAGGGTTCGACTGGGAACCAGCGCGTTCCAGGTGAGCTGTCCTCGCGCGAAAGCAATCCCACGCGTGCCTCGTGGGCCGGATTCCAGACATAGGGGAACTTCCCGGCTTTCGCCGCATCAAGACTGAACGTAACCGGCAAATCATAGAGGACCACGTATTTTTTAGTCAGGGCAAAGTCATGCATAATCGGTCTGTCGCGAACGGCAATGTCGGTTGTGCGGCTCACCTTGCCAGTTTTGTCGATGGCGAGGTGCTGGACATGATCCTGACTGTATGAATACGCGATGGCATGAACCTCGCCCTTCTGCTGGTCGGTTTTGGTATGCGCGGCGAAACCACCGGGTAGGGTACCGGCGAAATCGTAAGGCCCAATCGTGTCCAGTTCGTCGGAGATCTCGTACGGTAGGGAACCACCTTCAACCGTCGCAAGGATTCGACCAGCGTGAGCGACGATGTGAGTGTTGGCGGCGAAGTCGTGGTCATGGATGGGACCCTCCCGCCACTTTTCACCCAGCGCTTCCGCGACCGCCTTCGAACGGACCCAGCGATTGCGATACCACTCCGCCCGGCCGTTTCGCAACCTCACGCCATGCACCATGCCGGAGCCCAGGAACCAATGGTTCTTGCGATCGTCGATGCCGCGCATAAAATTAGGACCATTGCGCAAATAGCGGCCATTTAACTCTGATGGTATCCGCCCCGTGACCGGCAGGTCGAGAGCTGTGACCTCCTCCGTTACAGGCGCAAACAAACCCTGGCGAAACCACACCAGATCATCGGCAGTTGGTTGAGGCACTCTCGCAGTTGCCATATCCCCTCCTTTTCGTCAGTCACAAGGCGATGCTAACCGAAAGCGAGTTTGAAGGGGCCTACAGTGTTTACAGTATTTTTGGCAGGCAACAATCAGCGAGTGGTGGATATCCGCGCCCTAAGAACGAGAATGAGCGGGTGCTGTGGTTGATGTAATATCCCCATAACACTTCCCCGCCGATATACTCCTCTTCGCCGATGCCCTACGGGTTCACCACGATCTTCCCGAACATCTGGCTCTTCTCCAGATACTCGTGGGCTGCAGGCAATTCGCTGAGCGGGAACGTGCGGTCGACCACTGGCTTGAGCCGCCCGGCAAAGACATGTTTCAACACTTCATGCAACTCACCCATGGTTCCCATGTAAGAGCCCAGCAGCGTCAACTGCCGCGCGAAAAGATGGCGCAGCTCTATGGCGACATTCGACCCGGTGGTCGCTCCGCAGGTCACCAGCGTGCCGCCGCTTTTGAGCGACTTCACGCTCTCATCCCAGGTGGCTGCGCCCACGTGCTCGACCACGATGTCGACGCCCTCTTTGTTGGTGATCTTGCGCATTTCCTCGGAGATCTTCTGCTGGTAGTGGTTGATGCCGAAGTCCGCGCCCAGTTCGCGGCCCTTGGCCAGCTTTGTTTCGTCGCCCGCGGTGGTGATCACACGGCAGTGAAACAGTTTGGCAATCTGAATCGCTGCGATACCCACGCCGGAACTCGCTCCCAGCACCAGCACGGTTTGCCCCGGACGAACGCCGGCCCGTCCCACAAGCATGTGCCACGCCGTCAAAAATACCAGAGGCACGCTTGCCGCCTGGTTGAAATCGAGCGAGTCGGGAATCGGGATCACGTTCGCCGGCGGCGCGGCGATCAATTCACAGTTCCCACCATCCACGCCATTGCCCAGCACGGTGAATTCACGGCACTGATTCTGCAGCCCCGCCACACACTTCTCGCAATGCCCGCAGTAATGCATCGGCGCCAGCAGCACTCGCTGCCCGGCCTTGAACCCGCCGACGTACTCGCCTACCTCGACCACTTCGCCCGCAACGTCGCTGCCAAGAATGTGCGGCAGCTTCACTCCGGGCAGGCCCTTGCGCACCCACACATCAAGATGATTCAGCGAACATGCGCGGACGCGCACCAGCACTTGATCTTTGCGCAGCTGCGGATCAGGGATGTCTTCATGAATCAAAACTTCCGGCCCACCGAATTGATGAATGCGGACAGCTTTCATAACGCTCCTCCAAACGTCTGAAACTAACACAAAACGCGTTGCATTTGACTCCCTCTGTTAACTGACTGATAATCAGACTGCAAGTCGCGTACAGCCTCATGGACATCTACGAACAAATCGTGCAACTGCGCCGCGAAGGACGCCGCGGGGCCGTCGCGACCATCGTCAACGTGCGCGGTTCGATCCCTTCGTTCAAGACTGCGAAGATGCTGGTGCGCGACGACGGCTCGATTGTGGGCACCATCGGAGGCGGCTGCGTCGAGGCCGATGTGTGGCAAGCCGCACGTGAAGTGATGGAATCGGAGAAGCCCCGAACGCTCACTTTCGATCTGAATCAAGATCCCAAGTACGACACGGGCCTAGTCTGCGGGGGCACGCTTGAAGTTTTTGTCGAGCCCGTCTTACCTCCAGCATTACTTTATGTATTCGGCGCAGGTCACGTTGCGATAAACCTTTGCATCGCAGCGGCAAATGCGGGATTTGATGTGGTCGTTACTGACGACCGCACCTCCTACGCCACCAAGGAACATTTTCCGGCGGCTCGCGAGGTTCATGCGCTGGAGTTCGACGACGCCATCCAGAAGCTTGATCCTAATGAAGCATCCTACATTGTGATCGTCACCCGCGGTCACCGCGACGACATGCGCATCCTGCGCTGGGCGGTGCAGACGCGCGCCCGCTATGTGGGCATGATCGGATCGAAGCGCAAAGTGATCAAGATTTTTGAGACGCTGCGGAAAGAAGGCGTGCCTGCGCACTTGTTTGAGCGCGTTCACGCGCCCATTGGGCTGGACATCGGCGCTATTACGCCCGAGGAAATTGCGGTTGCCATCACCGCAGAATTGATCGCGATTCGGCGGCACGCCAGCGCCGGCGTGCCTCACATGAGTTGGTTCCATTCTTCTGAGGCGCGGGCTGACGCAGACGACGTTCCGGAATCCCCCGCCGCACTCGACCAACGGGAATAAATTGCTGATTGTTGATTTCTGATTGATGATTGAAAACCAAAGCCTAACCGGGTTCGGTTTGAATCAACCACCTGCAATCAATAATCAACAATTCTTCGCCATTCCTGCTATCTTCGCAGCATGACCCGCGCTTCCAGCTTCGCTGGCTTGATCCTCGCCGCCGGTGAATCTTCGCGCATGGGCCGGGATAAAGCGTTGCTGCCGTGGCCTCCGCCAGCGGCCGGACAGGCTGCTTCCGGTGACACATTTCTTTCGGCGGCGATTCGTTCGCTGGCGCTGGCCATGGAGTTCGTCGTGGTTGTAGTGGGAAAGAACGAACAGTCGCTGGCGCCGATTATTTATGCGCAGGGCGCGTCGCTGGTGGTAAACCCCGATCCTGGCCGCGGCCAGTTCAGTTCGCTGCAAGTCGGCCTGCACGAAGTGCTCAACCATGGACGCGATGCCGCCATGGTAACTCTGGTGGACCGCCCTCCGGTCAGCAGGGTGACGATTCAGATGTTGCGCGATGCCTTCGAAGCGTCCGATCAAAACACCTGGGCAGTGGTACCTGAGTTTTCCGGCCAACATGGGCATCCTTATGCTGTGGGGCGCGAAATGATGGAAGCATTTCTGCGAGTTCCTCCCACATCGGTCGCCCGCGATATCGAACGCGCGCACCTGGAGCACATCCAATACCTGAGCATCGACGATCCCCTGGTGGCATTGAACGTCAATACTCCGGAGGACTATGCCGGGCTGCTGCGCGCTACCAAGAATTGCTGATTGCTGGTTGTTGATTGAAAATCAAATGTAGCTGGATTTGGGTTTTAATCAACATCAACAATCAAGAATCAGCAATCTTCTTTGGCCGCCGTTGCATACTTCTCCTCGTCCACGTTATCGTCGATTAATGGACGCTGCAGAGGCAGAAGCATTTCTCCCCGCCACCAACGAATTTCTCGACTCCGTCCTGCGCCTTGAACTGAGGTTCGCGGCATTTGATTGCGATGGCACGCTGTGGGCGGGCGATGCCGGGGAGCGCTTCTTCGATTGGGAACTGAGAGAAGACAACGTTTTTTCGGACAGCGCTAGCCGCAGCGTCCTGAGCCGGTTCTGGCGCGAGCGTTACGCTGCCTACAAGCGTGGCGAGGTCGATGAAACCACGATGTGCGGCGAAATGGTCACAATGCACAAGGGCGTTTCAGAACTGAAGCTGATGGAGGCCGCTACGCGCTTCTTCGATCAGTTCTTCGTGGAGCAGATCTTTCCTGAGATGCGCGAATTGGTCCGCCGCCTGCAGGAGAACGGATGCGAGGTCTGGGCGGTTTCTTCTTCGAACGAGTGGGTGATCCGCGCCGCGATGAAACATTTCGGCATACCTGAGAGCCGCGTCCTTGCGGCAAAGGTGGAAATCGAGGATGGCATAGTAACTGATCGTCTGGTTCGCGTGCCTTCGGGCCCGGGCAAACCGGAAGCGTTGCGCGAAGCCGTCAAGAAACAGATTGACGCCGCTTTCGGAAACTCCCGATGGGATCTGGAGATGCTGGGGATGGCGAAATATGCTTTTGCGGTCAATCCGAACCCGGACCTCGAATCGACTGCGCGGGAGCGGGGCTGGAGGATTTATTTCCCCGAGGGCACGCATCGCAGTTGAGCTTACGTGAGCTGCTGGCTTCTAGCGGACCGGTGTATTATGGGCGTTCACTAGCGGCTAGAGGCTAATAGCTGGAAGCTTCTCGATTAAAATTGAGCTACCCATGTATTCTGCGCAGTTACTTGATCATTTTCAGAATCCGCGCAATGTTGGAGAGATTGCCGATGCGGACGCCGTGGTAGAGATTGAAAATCCCGCCTGCGGCGACGTGCTGCGGCTGAGCCTGAAAACCAGCGCAGGCCGAATTACCCAGGCGAGGTTTAAGGCTAAGGGATGCGTGGCCGCGATTGCCTGTGGGTCGGCATTAACGGAATTGGTGATCGGGAAAACGCTGAGCGAGGCCCGAAACTTGCGGCGCGAGGAGGTCAGCGCGGCCATCGGCGGACTGCCACAGGCTTCAACCCACGCTGCGCAACTGGCGCTCGCCGCGCTATCGGCGGCCTTGAGCCGCATCAAGCCGTAGTTCGACGTTCATGTCATCCTCCCACACGCCGCGCCGCATCGTCAGCTTGCAGCCCAGCGCAACGGTCATCCTTGCCACTGTCGGTGAACTCGATCGGGTAGTCGCGTGTACGAAGTATTGCGCGCATGTGGTTCCGGAAGTGGCTTTGCGGCCGCGAATTATCCTTGCCGATTCCTGGACTGCCAACGCCGAACAGATTATGGCTGCTCAGCCTGACCTGGTCATTGCCTCGGTGCCTTATCAGGAGAAAGCTGTCATCGAGATACTTAAGTCGGGAGCGCGATTTCTAGGGCTTGCTCCCAAGAGTCTCGCCGACATTTATGCAGATATTGCCACCATCGCCGGGATGGTTGGGGCGACCGATCGCGGCGAAGCGATGATCGCCGGTATGCAGCAGCAGATCGAGCAGGTCCGCGCTTGCACCACCGGGTTACGGCGTCCGCGAGTTTTTTGCGAAGAATGGGGCAAGCCGTTGATCGCTTCGCAGGCCTGGGTTGCCGAACTGGTGGATGCCGCCGGAGGCGAGTTCGTGGGCGCGCCGGGGCGGCAGATTTCAGCAGAAGACGTGGCCCGCCTGGATCCCGAGATCATGGTTGCGGCCTGGTGCGGGGCGGGCGACCGGGTACCGCTGGAGAAAATCGTCAGCGAACGCAACTGGCAGGGAACTCGCGCCGCGCGCGCTTCCCGAGTCTACTGCGTTCGCGACGAGCACCTTAACACGCCCGCTCCAACGCTTCTTCGCGGGCTTGATGCGCTGGCATTTGCTATTCATCCCGAAGGGTTTGCGAGAACGGAAGGAATCCGCCAAATTACCTCGGTTCCGTCTTCCACAACCGTCAATCTCCCGCTCTGAGTTAAGATTCTGTTCATGTCTGTCACGACCAGAATCGAAGAGGTTCGCAACGAAGTCACGGCACTGACGCAGGCGACGCCTACGGCCAAGGATCTTATGCAAGGCGTATGCAAGCTGCTGCATGAACGGATGCTTAAGTACAACTGGGCGGGCTTTTATATGCTTGAGCCCAGGGCCAACCCGCCTGTGCTGGTGCTTGAAGCTTTCGTAGGTGCCATGACTCCGCACACACGAATTCCGCTCAACCAGGGCATTTGCGGGGCCGCGGCTTCCAGCGGGAAAACCATTGTGGTCGACGATGTCAGCAAAGATCCCCGCTATCTTGCCTGTTCGCTGGAGACCAAGTCGGAGATTGTTGTGCCTATCTTCGTGAAGGGGGAGGTCGCCGGCGAACTTGACATCGACAGCCATTTTCCGGCCGCGTTCGGCGCCGAGGACCAGGCGCTCGTCCAGTACTGCGCCGAAGTCGTAGGGAAGAAACTGGAGAAGTCGCGATGAAAGTTGTAAAGAGCAAGGTCTGAACGACTGAAATTCGCCGTGCGAGGCTGAGTTCACTCGCCAGCAGATCGCGTGGCGCCACTACTTGGAAAATTATGAAACGGGTCGTCGCAGCCGTGATCGAACAGGATGGCAAGCTGCTGGTGTGCCAGCGCACGCGGCATCAGACCATGCCGCTCAAGTGGGAGTTTCCCGGAGGAAAAATTGAAGAAGGAGAGCAGCCGCGCGACGCCTTGCGCCGGGAACTGGAAGAAGAATTAGGCATCCACGCCACCGTCGGCGACGAGATTGTGCGCCTGCAGCACACTTATCCCAATGGCACCATGGTCGAGTTGCGGTTTTTTGTTGTGCGCGAATACCGGGGTGAAATTGAGAACCGCATCTTCCGCGACGTGCAGTGGTCGGCTCCCAAGGATTTGCCGTCGTATGATTTTCTTGAGGCGGACGCTTCCTTGGTGAAGGACTTAGCGGCGGGAAAACTTGTGTGAGGTCTGGGATGTATCGGGCAGAAAGGCCTTTAACCGCGGAGTTCGCGAAGACACGCCGCGAAGGACGCGAAGGAAAACCGATAACATCCTGATACTGATTTTAGCCGCCGCCGCGCAGCGTCCAGAACCACGCGGCCGTCAGGCCTATCATTACTACCGTCGTTAGCCAAGCCACGGCGTTGAACAGGCGCGAGTTCACGTACTCGCCCATGAGTTCTTTCTTGTTGATCAGCAGCAACATGAAAATCAGCACGAAGGGCAGCACCACGCCGTTTACCACCTGCGACAAGACTGCAATCTTCACCAGCGGCAGGCCGGGTATTAGAAGCACGGCGCCGCCGGCCACGATCAACAGAGTGTAGAGCCAATAGAAGAACGGAGCTTCGCTGAACTTCTTGTCCACACCGGATTCAAAGCCCAGGCCTTCGCAGACTGTGTACGCGGTGGAAATCGGCAGAATCGACGCCGCAAACAGGGAAGCGTTGAAGAGTCCCATGGCGAACAGGATGTAAGCGTACTGCCCGGCCAGCGGTTTCAGAGCCTGGGCTGCGTCGGCCGCGTACTTGATGTCGCGGTAGCCGTGCACATACAGCGTTGCAGCGCAGGCTACGATGATGAACCAGGCCACCACGTCGGTAAAAATGCAGCCCACGATTACATCCCAGCGCGAAGCTTGAAGCCCGCGCCGGGTAACGCCCTTTTCTACAATCGAAGACTGGAGATAGAACTGCATCCAGGGCGCGATGGTTGTCCCGACCACACCAATAACCATGTACAGGTAGGCCTGCTCGCGAAACTTGGCCCACTCTGGCGGCTGGAACGTTGCTTTGGTTGCGACCTTCCATGCCGGATGCGCCAGCGCGCCCGCGAAGATGTAAGTGATGTAGAAGAACGACGCTACCAGGAAGACCTTCTCAACGCTCTTGTATTGGCCTTTCACCACGATCAGCCAGACGATCACGGCGCAGACCGGCACCGTTATGTAGCGTGAAAGACCGAATAATTCGAGGCTGGTGGCGATGCCAATGAATTCCGTGACCACGTTGCCGAAGTTGGTGATCAGAATGCCCAGCATCATCAGAAATGTGACGCGGAAGCCGAACTCTTCGCGGATCAGGTCGCTCAGGCCCTTGCCGGTCACCGCGCCCATGCGGGCGCTCATCTCCTGCACCACGATCAGCGCGAGCGTGATCGGGATCATGGTCCAGAGCAGGAGAAATCCGTACTGCGCGCCGGCCTGGGAATAGGTCAGGATGCCGCCGGCGTCGTTGTCGACGTTGGCGGTGATGATCCCCGGCCCGACGACCGCCAGGAACAGCAGGGTCCGGCCTTTCCAGCGTTTCAGAGATTTCATGCGAGCAATTCGCAAACATAAGAATTAAAGCCAACCTGGAACCAGACAGCTCTGCCTTCGGCGCGCAGTCTGGCTCAAGCCGCATCAGAATACATGGTCTGGCGGCGCGGGGGATAGGCGAAAATGGAAAATTACGAAGAAACAATGCGGCGCGCCATTTCAAACCTATTCGTGAAGCATGCTCGAATCATCATTTCTCCTTTATTTCCTCTGCTCCACGAGGGCATGGCTCTATAGACCTCGACGACCACAAAGCCTCAGTCGTAGAGGTCGCGGGGAAGGCGGAGTGCGCCGAGGCGTTCTGCGGCCGGGCAGGTTAAGATGGTTTCAGGCCCGAATACGCAGGCCAAGGCTGAGGATGACCAAGAACTCCGCGCGTGCCTTTTATTTGTTGATTGCCTTCGTCGTGGTCGTGTTTGACCGCTGGACCAAGCATATTGTGGCGCAACGCATTCCGCTGCACAAAGAGATCCCAAAGATCCGTGGTTTTTTTTACCTCACTCATACGGAAAACACCGGCGCCGGTTTCAGTCTATTCTCCAACTCAAATTCGCCCTGGAAGCCAGCCTTACTGATCGCATTCTCTGTGATCGCGCTGGTGGTGGTTTCGGTTTTACTCTGGAAAAACCACCACGCACACTTGGCCACGGGAATTGGCTTGTCGCTGATCATGGGAGGAGCATTGGGGAATCTCTGGGACCGGGTGGTGCGCGGGCGCGTGGTCGATTTTCTGGAGTTCTACGTCAAGCCAATTCCATGGCGGATTTTCAATCCGTGGCCAGTTTTCAATGTGGCGGACAGCGCAATTGTGATCGGCGCGGGATTGTTGGTGCTGGAGATTTTGTTTCACAAAACGGGTGGCCAGGGCGAGTCGCTGCCAAACTGAAGTCAAAATCTTCATTGCCGGAGATGTGCCTCGTCCGTCTTTCATCGGCAACCTGCGACAGATGCCTCGGGTCGCTTGGAGTTGTATCGTACCCGACAGGCAGGGAGCGATTTTGGTAACGCCAGCCGAACCTCTGCTTCGCTCTCGCCTCGGATGCCGGAGTCGGCCCATATCGCATATTCACGATTCGCAACCAAATACGCGACTTTATATTCTGCCTTCCAGGTTGGCTCCCCGCCCCAGCTTGTCTCAAGTGCATGATCAGGAACAATTCTGGTGTCCTGAACGCTTCCGTTGACGATTGGACGCGTCGGCACTTCTTGTGAAGCCTGGCGCAAGAGCGCCGCCACGCCGACGATGAGGGCAAGCGCCGCAACGAACTGCGCCACGGCTCGGATGTTAAACGTCCACTTCCAGCGAGAGGTTGAGGCTCGGCCAATCTCACGGGAGCGCACTGTGACTTAGCCTCCTCAGCCCAGTGTAGCTGTTGCGCGATTTTCACACGCCATCTGTACCGCACAGCGATTCGGCGCTCGCGACTCAAAAATCCAGCGTGCTACGGTGTCCCGTAAAGCTGCTTGTACACGCAGGCGTTGCGCATGATGGCCTGCACGTACTCGCGCGTCTCGGTGAATGGAATCGATTCGACGAACTCTTGCGGATCGCGGTACTGGCCCTGACCCAGCCACTCCTCGACACGGTCTGAGCCGGCGTTGTAGGCGGCGAGCGCGTACTCGAACGATCCACCGAACTTGTCAACCATGCCGCGGAAATACTTTGTGCCTAATTGCAGATTCACCGCAGGCGTGTACAGCTGGCTGGCACTGTAACGCCGTAGTTTCACTTCCTTGGCCACGGCTTTGCCGGTCTTGGGCAACAACTGCATCAGGCCAACTGCGTTGGCCCGCGAAACCGCGTTGGGATTGAATTCAGACTCCTGCCGAATTAGAGAAGCAACTAAGTAGGGATCAAGTCCATTGGCTGCGGCAGAGCGCTTCAAGTCGCTCCAGTACGGTTTGGGAAAGAGCGCTTCCCAGTATTTTCGCGGCAGGTCGGGGATGTCGAGGGCAAAATAATTGGGCGCGGAATGCTTCATCAGTTCGATGGCCTGGTCGTAGTGGCCGGTGTCGTCATAGAGTTGCGCAGTTTCTGCCGGGCCCCAGCTGCCACCATCAGGCGTAGCGGCGGCGGCGGCCTGCAATTCGCGCACGGCAAAATCGACCAGGCCACCATTGCCCAGCAGTTCGGCTTTCTGCACGTGCAACTCATCGCGCGGCGGCTCGGCATCTTTCACTTTGCTGGCGCCGTCGAGTGGAGGCACGCGATCGAGCAGCGGGTATTCAGTGGTTGTATCCGGCGCCGCGTGTGGGAGATGCTTTAACCGCTCGCGGCCCAGTTCGGCATAGTAGAAATTGCGATAGCGTTCGGAGAGCTTCTGATAAAACGCGCGCGCCATGAGCGGCTGGTTGTCTTCCTCGGCAAGGCGGGCGCGCCAATACAGAGCCGAAGAGGTTTCTGCACCGTTAGGATAGAGCGCAATCTGTTCTTCGAACGCCTTCTTGGCTTCCTGGATGCGTCCCTGGCGGAAGGTGAGCCAGGCGGCTTTCCAATGTGCGTAGGAAGCGCGGGCTCCGTTGGGAAAGCGCTGCTGGATTTCGCGAAATGCGTCGAGCGCCTGATCGTACTCATGATGGACCAGATGCAGATTCGCAGCCGAAAGCAGAGCCTGCTCCAGCCATGGGCTGGTTGGAGCCGCGCGGCGCAGCTCATCTACGGTGCGGTAGAAGGTGTCGTTGTCGCTGCCGGCCCAGGCGATTTGGCCGAGCAGATAGAGGCGCTGGGCGTTTACTTCGCCGCCTTCACTGCCAAGCAAAGCGAGGGCCAACTTGGCGTCATGGTTCCTGCCGCCGCGATGCAGGGCGTCAGCCAGAGCGAGTTGCATTAAAGGATGATCGATGGGAGTCTCATTGATCAGGCGGCGATATTCATCCGCCGCTTCGGCATAACGCTTCTTGTTCATTAGCGCGTCGGCGCGGGCTTTGCGTTGTGCGACAGTGGGAGGTGGCGCGGACGGCAGCTTCTTGAATTCGGCATAGGCTGCATCGGATTCGAGGCTGGCCGGCATTGTGTAGTAAATGTTTTCGAATGTCTCGGCGGCCTTCGTGGTCTGGCCTGAGGCGGCGTAGGCCCGTCCCAAAGCAAATTCCAGGTCAGAACGTACGGGCGAGCGTAGTGGCTCTAATAAAGTGACCGCTTCAGCGGCTTGGCTTTCGAGCAGCAGAGCATCGGCGTAGCGGACGGCGGCGTCGCGTACCAGCAGCGAATCCGGATGAGCGGCGGCAAAATCCGCCAGGTTTGCGACCGCCTCGCCGTTGTGCCCGGTTTGCAGATATGAAGTTCCGAGATAGTAGGCAACGTAATCGCCTAAGTCTCCGGCATGAACCTTGGCCCGATTTAGTGGATCGATGGCTTTGGCGTAGTCGCGGTCGAGCACGTGCGCGTAGCCCAACACCAGCCAGGCCAGCGCTCCGGCGTCTTCTTTGGAGTGGGTGCGGGCGTACGCTTCGACCCCATTGTAGGCGGCCGGCGTGCGATCCTGCAGAAGCTGTTGCGCCATGGGACGCAAACTGGCGGAAGCCACAAACGCCTGCCGCATGCGTGCGACGCGCGGCGAGATGCGGCGCCTGCGGGTCCTGGCGGTGTGATGCGTGACAGAGCCAGTTGTGGGCTTCCTGGCGGTGGTGCTGGATGTTGGTTTCCTGGCGGTGGTGGCCTTGTGGGTTTGAGTTTTGCCGGTACGACTCGATTTGCCGGCGGGCTTCGTGCTGGTTGCTGTACGTTGAGCAGACGGCCTCTGCGGAGATGTGTCGGCCTGGCTCTGCGCAGAACTGGGCGCAGATTGTGGCGAGACCTCTGCCGAAGCAAGCAGAGCGCCAAAGAAGCCGCAGAGAACCGCGGCTGTAAGTACCCACCACTTCATCGAATCGGACTGCACTGAACCTGATCGCACTACTTTTGCTTTCACGGAGACCAGCTACTGCCAGAAACTCTACCGCCAGGCTTTCTCCTGCCAAGCCATGCCGCAAAATCTAGCGGCGGAAATTCGGACCCATGATGGAGATATCGTCTTCGGCCAGGCTGCGCAGCAACTCATGCTGAAAATAGTCGCCGCTGGCGGCTGCCGTGTTGCCGTAGCGCTTTTGAAATGTACCACGGCTTTTGTCGATGTCTTCCTTCAATCGGTCGTACAGATCTTTGTGGCGCCGTCCCTCGGCAACTTTCGCCTGGTTGTAGAGCTTGATTTCATCCACCAGCAGGCGGGCGAAGCGTTGCGCTTTGCGATGCACGTCGGCGTCTTCCGGCGAAAGCCCAGCCAAGGGATCGGTGGCCGCAGCGGGCGCGGCTGCGGATGCATGCGCTGAAACCACTTCTACTACCTCAGGTGCAGGTTCGGAATGAACTGCGACGCTCGCGGGTACATGCTTGGGTGCGTGGGCCGCAAACGGATCGGAAAATGAAGAAACGGTGTGCACAGGCGAAGCTGCGGTTTCCACCCGGCTCGTCGCTGTGCCGTCGTCTTTTGCTGCATGTTTGCGCAGCGATATTACTTCGAGCCAGGCGCTGGTTGTGATTACCAGCAATTCCAGGGCGTCGGAATCTAACTTGCCGCTGTCGCCTCCGTCGGCGTAGACCAGGGCTGCTACTTTGTCCTTGAGCGCCAGCGGCAATACCAATACCTGCTCGTGAGCCGGACGGCCGAAGTGCTCGACGAAGCGCGGATCCATCTCGGCGATGTTGCCCGGAGTCGCTGCCCGATTCTGGTAAGCGTTGGCCGCCGGTCCGGCATTCAGATCGAGCGGAAAATCTTTGGCCGTTTCCTCATCCCCGAAGCCGCGGGATTGCCATCCTGATGCGGCTCCCGCCTTCACCACGAAAAGCGCGATGCGCGAGCAGTAGCCACTGCCGGCATCCAGAAGAGCGCGCAGAATTTCCTTTTGCGTTGAGCCCGCGTGGATCGTCGAGACAGCGCTTGCCAAAGAGCCGGCGTCTGCGCGCGAAGCAGAAGAACCCTCGCTTGTCGAAGCGGGCAACGACTCCAGGACTTGCTGCACAATCTGCGCCTGCAGTTGCGGAAGCTGCGCATGAAGCGCCTGCGCCACGGCTTGTTCTACGCGTTGCTGCGTCTGGTTCTGGTTGTCGTTCCGATCCGCCATGCTTAGAGAACCATAATCCCTGGAATCGAGCCTTCCGTCTGGGTCGCGCGCAGACGGCCCTAAGTGCTGATTATACGGCACTTGTTGGAACGCCCCAGAGTACTTCGGTACCTGTTCAACCGCGTCGCCGCGTTGGCTTCGACTGTATCGCAAATTCCGGAGGGATCAAAGCTCGATTGAGGTGCCGAGGATTGTTCATCCGCACATGCGCCGCGAAGAAAATGGCTGCATGCACGGATGCTTCCTTACCGTGCGGGTTCTCTCCGTGTTGACGGCTGCACAGCGGCCGGGATTTATCGGGCCGCCTGAAAATAAACTTGCCGCAGGAGTTTTGGGCTGGGCGTCTGGAGTTTACTACTTGATTACAGGGTACCCCCCCACCCCCCCTAATCTTTAGAATCATGGGGTTAGGCATGGTTTGGCCGGTAAAATCTAGATGTCAAAGAACTTACAGGTCAAAATCTAGAAAGCAAGGGAGTTACGGGCGATCTCTCGCCCGACTCCTCCGAGTTTGTTCGTCTAGATGGCGCTGCTACTGCTTGCATAATTATGGGAGGAATCGGAAACGAGCGCAAGGTCAGATGTCACAAGGAGGCTGTGGAAAAATCAAACCTTCTCGCTAGAGCGAGTTCGCTGCTGCGATAGGCTTTGGAGGAGCACGCGGGGAAATCCCCTAGCTATCGCCTTACAGAGGCGCACCTTTCGAAAACCGCGAAAGGTGCGGCAGCCTCAGTTGTGGTGGCGCCAGCTTTAGAAACTAAAGGTGCGCCAGCCCCCGCTTGATGCCGCTGGATTCGTTCTGCCGAAAGAGAGAATTTCAAAGTTGCACAACGAGGATAAGGTGGAGTTGCTTGTGGGAACGAAGCCCTGACGGCAAATTAGGACACTGCCCAGGACCTTACCGATTCGCCTAAATCCCTGCCTTCCAAGTAGAATGGTCGTTACCATCGTGTGCCGCGGTTTGTGAATCGCAGTCAAAATACTGCATCGCCGAGAGAATGGGAGCCATCCAAAACAAACTAGAGGGGCCTGTCACTGATGAACTGAGTCTGGTGCAGGCGGCCAAGCGGGGCGACGACTCGGCTTTTGAAGAGTTGGTTCGCCGCTATGACCGCAACGTCTTTCGGATCGCACAGCACATCACGCAAAACCGCGAGGATGCGGAAGATGTGGTGCAGGAAGCGTTCCTGAAGGCGTACAGCAACCTGGCGAAGTTTCAGGAGCAGTCCAAGTTTTACACCTGGCTGGTGCGCATCGCCGTCAACGAAGCGTTGATGAAGCTGCGCCGCAAAAAGCCCGAGCGTACCGTTTCGCTCGATGAGGACATAAAAACCGAAGATGATTCTCTTCCGCGTGAGATCGCGGATTGGAGCCCCAATCCCGAACAGCAATACACGCAGGCGGAGTTGCGCGAGATTTTGAGTAAGACGATCCAGGGCCTTCCCCCGGGCTTCCGGACCGTGTTTGTACTGAGAGACGTGGAAGGACTTTCCACCGAGGAGACCGCGGCCGCGCTGGAGTTGAGCGTACCCGCGGTGAAGTCGCGGCTGTTGCGGGCACGCCTGCAGCTTCGCGAGCGCCTGGGAAGGTTCTTCCAAAAACGCGAGAACGGGCGTGGAGATGGCAAACAGTGAAATGCTCTGAGTTTCTGAACGAGCTGACAAACTATTTGGATGGGGTGCTCGACGAACACACGAAAGTCGAGTTGGAGAACCATCTCTCCTGGTGCCACAACTGCTACGTGGTCTGCGACACTACCAAGAAGACGATCGAAATCTATCGCGACTCCCAGCTCTACGAACTGCCCGAAGACCTCCGCTCCCGGCTGCGTTCAGCGATCATGACCAAGTGCCAGCAACAGAAAAAGCGCGGCCCCAGCACCGTATAGTCTGGCTCACACTTTAAACGGCGTAGCAACCCCGCACCCAGTTTACCCCATCGCATATAATTGATTAGGCGCCCTGGGGTGTTGCATGCCGCATTCTCGCAGTACTACCGTTCCCTTCCTGCTGCTGTTTTTCGTGCCAATTCTCGCTTACGGCCAGGCCGGCAATTCGACGCAAACGCGGAATTCAGCACCTGCTGCGGCCTCCAAGGTATCGAGCGATCAGCCGCCTGCGCCGGCCGCCGATCCTATTCCTGCGAATGCGCCGCGCATCTCCCAACAGAGCCGCTATGAAATCATCCGCGATTTTGAAACGCAGCTGGTGTATGCGCGGACAGAGTTTCCGATTGGCAAGAAAGGGCTGCAGTTGAAGGAAGGCGTAATCACGCCCAACGGCGAGGAGTTGAGGCAGGAGCTTACTTTGTGGGGACCGGCGATAAGGCCGGGCGATCCGGCGCGCATCTCATCGGTGCAGATCAAAGACGATCACATTCATTTCGAGATCAACGGCGGCCCGACGCACCACAAGAAATGGTATCAGCGGGTGGAGGTCTCCGGGACTTACGACACTCCGGTCGTGGGTGGGCCGGATGACGCTCAAGCCAACCCGCACGGTTCGTTTGTCGACGTTTATTTCAGCAAGTATGTTCCCGAGATGACGACGCAGCAGTTGCGTGCGTTGCTGTATCCCGTGCTCGACTTCACTGCCCGTAATAAAGAACAGGCATACCTGGATACGGTTCCTCCCAAGGTCAAAGAGGCCATCCAGGCGCATCATGTGTTGGTTGGGATGAATGAGGAAATGGTGCTGCACGCAAAGGGCAAGCCGCCAAAGAAAGTGCGTGAGCGCGACGGCGCGACGGAGTACGAGGAGTGGATCTACGGCGAGCCTCCCGCGGATGTGGATTTCGTGCGCTTCGTGGGAGATGAAGTAGTGCGTGTCGAGACTATGAAAGTGGACGGCGAGAAAATCGTGCGCACTCAGAAAGAAGTAATCTTGCCGCAGCCCGACCAAGACAAGGACAAAGAAGCGAAGAAAGGGCCAGGAGATCGTCCGGCGGATGCACCGAGCCTGCGGCGCCCCGGGGAAAGCTCAGATGACGTGCCCAAGCCAGCGACGGGCGAGTCGCCGCCCCCGTCCCTGCCGCCGCCTGACATTCCCCAGCCTTCGGGCGGACCGGGGGAGATGGTGGCGACCCGCTAAAAGGCGCGGTCTCCCAACAACACAGAGTACTTTACCCGCTGGCGCGCGGCGACAGCTGATTCCGCGTAGGCGCATTCCACGTTGATCCGTTAGAATCTCTGCGTGGCTGTAGCCATCCAATGTCGCGATCTGCGTAAGACCTACGACGGTAAAGTAGAAGCCGTGCGGGGGTTGAACCTCGAGATTCAGACCGGGGAATGCTTCGGTCTGCTGGGGCCGAACGGGGCAGGGAAGACTACGACGATCGAGATTCTTGAGGGCCTGCTGGAGCCGACTTCGGGCGAAGTGTCGATCCTCGGGCACTCCTGGCGAGAGAACGCGCGCGAAATGCGGGAGTGGCTGGGGATTTCGCTACAGGAAACGCGACTCTCCGAAAAGCTTACGGTGCGCGAAACCGTCGAACTGTTTGCCAGCTTCTATCGAGAGCCGCGATCGTCAGATGAAGTGCTGGAAGAGTTGCAGCTTACGGAGAAGGCCGACTCATGGGTGGGAAAGCTTTCTGGTGGGCAGAGGCAGCGGCTGGCGGTGGCGACGGCGCTGGTGTGCAATCCGAAAATTCTGTTTTTGGATGAGCCGACCACGGGGCTCGATCCGCAGAGCCGGCGGCAGTTGTGGGATATTGTTCGCGAGTTTCAGCGCGCTGGCGGCACGGTATTGCTGACCACGCATTACATGGATGAGGCGGAACGGTTGTGCGACCGGCTGGCGATCGTGGATCAGGGGCAGATTATTGCGGAAGGTTCGCCTCCGAATCTGATTGAGCGCCTGGGTGGCCATCACGTGGTGGAGTTTGCCGTGGATACAAATTCGGACGGCGAAGCGCTGGCGACCTGGCGCGCGTTGCCCAGCGTGGAGTCGGTGCGCGAGGATGACGGCATGGTAGCGCTGACGGTGAAGGAGCCGCATCTGGCCATTCCGGCTTTGCTGGATGCGGTCGAGAAGCAGGGAAGCGTGTTGCAGCATTTGACCACGCGGCAGGCTAGTTTGGAAGATGTCTTTGTGCGATTGACGGGGCGGCATTTGCGGGAAGAGTGACATGAGGTGAAAGAATGAACACGACTGTGACCGGATATCTTAGCCACGCGGTCGTTCTGATTGTGGCTGCGGTTGCAATGGTTGGCGGGCAGTATGCCTTCGCGCAGGCATCGGCGGCAGACTCGACCGGTTTTCCTCCGCTGGATCAATGGAAGGCCGCAGTGATCGCCGGCGACGCTGCTGCCTTGAAATCGTTGTACAGCACCGATCCGGCAGCGCAGGTGGAGGCGAACGGGTCGACGGCCGGCGCTGATGCCGACATCAATTTCTGGCTGGGATTGAAGGCGCGTGGCATGAAGATTGAGATCGTCCGATTGACGCCGCATCCCGACGCCGTCGGCGTTATCTTCAAAGCTGAAGTACAGACCGGGCTGCCCAGCGGTGGGACCATGAATGTGACCGATGCCCAGGGATGGCGAAGGCAAGGTGAGCAATGGCGAATTGTAGGCGCCGAAAGAACGGACGCGCCTCATCTGAAGCAGCCCTCGGACATGAAGAAAGATCTCTACCCGGCGAATGCCGACGCGCGCGCCGAGATCAAAGAGGCCGAGGAGAAAGCGGCAGCCGGTCACAAGCGCGTGCTGCTGGTGTTTGGCGCGAACTGGTGTTATGACTGTCATGTGCTGGACCTGGCCTTTCATCGGCCTGATTTCGCATCGGCTATGACTGGTTATGAAGTTGTGCATGTGGATATTGGCCCGGACGGGCAAAAGAATGGCGATTTGGCGAAACAGTACGACACGCCGCTGGATAAGGGCGTTCCGGCCTTGGCGGTGATCGGCAGCGACGGCAGGATTGTAGTCAGCCAGAAGAATGGCGAATTCGAGGATGCGCGGTCACTCACGCCGGAAGCGTTGCTCGAGTTTTTGAATAAGTGGAAGCCGATCGCGCAATAGGCACTCGTTCGAGAGTTAATCGGTTATGAGTGTTGCTGAACAAACACCAGTCGTGGAAGGAAAGCTTCCGCATAGACGCCCACCCAAGCGGAACGGGCGCTGGGCCGGATACCTTCATCTGTTGATGGCGCGCATGCTGGAGTTGAAGCGCGAGCCAGAGGTCGTTTTCTGGGTATTCGTGTTTCCGCTATTGCTCGCGACCGGACTCGGGATCGCTTTCCGCAATAAGCCGGCGGATGCTCCCTCGGTTGCGATCGTGGCGGGAGTGGGCGCGCAAGAAGCCGAAGCCTGGTTGCAACGTTCTCCGCAGCATGAAGCATTCAAAATCGACGTACAGAATAGCGAAGCAGCGCGCAAAGGTTTCCGTCTCGGAAAATACGATCTTGTGATTGAACCGAACGACGCGGGAGGACTCCGCTATCGCTACGATCCGGCGCGGCCGGAGAGTGTGCTGGCGCGCTCCGAAGTGGATGATGCGCTGCAGGCGGCCGCGGGGCGCAAGGATGTGGTCGCAACCTCTGTGGTGACATCGTCCGAGCCGGGTTCGCGTTACATCGATTTTTTGATCCCCGGATTGCTGGGCATGAACCTGATGAACTCCGGGATGTGGGGCATCGGGTTTGCGCTCGTGGATATGCGGCAACGCAAGCTGCTGAAGCGCTTCGTGGGTACGCCGATGCGGCGGGGAGATTTTTTGCTGGCGCTGCTTTCGAGCCGCCTGGTGCTGATGATCATCGAAATCGGATTGCTGCTGACCCTCGGCGTCATCGTGTTCCACATGAAAGTGTTGGGATCGATATTCGCAATCGCCCTGCTGGGCGCGTTGGGAGCCGTTTGTTTTGGCGGGATCGGATTGCTGACGGCGAGCCGGGCGCAGAAGATCGAGAGCGTGAGTGGGCTCATGAACCTTGTCATGATGCCCATGTGGATCTTTTCCGGTGTGTTCTTCTCCTACGAGCGCTTCCCGGCGGTGATTCAACCGCTGATCAAGGCACTGCCCCTGACGGCTCTGAATGATGCGCTGCGGGCGAGCATTCTGGAGGGTACGCCGCTGATCCATCAATGGCCGCGGCTGCTGTTGATGTCGCTATGGGGTGGCGTGTCGTTCGTGCTGGCGCTGAAATGGTTCCGGTGGACTTAGAAGGCGGCGCCGTTCTGCTTCAAGCGCCCACCTCCCCGAACAAGTCCCCGATCTGAGGATTACTGCTTGTCGTACGTTTCCGTGTATTCGACCTTCTTGCCCGTTGCATCGCTTGTGGCCACAGTTACGGTGCGGCTCTTGCCGTCGGCCGACACGGCGATGCGGGCAGTGACAGTAATCTTGCCTTTTTTCTTATTGGTTAACTCGAGGGTGCGGTTATCAATTACCTTGTACGACCGCGTATCTGACATTGGATCACCGGTGAGGGGATAGTCCTTGCCGTCGAACTTCCCCGTCCACTCGTTGTGTGTGGCGTCACCCTCGCCGTCAATGCCCTCGACGGTGACGATCACTTTGTCGCCCACGGCCTCGTACTTCACCATGGTGTTCTTCGGGGCTCCCGGGGGAAAAGTTGTCTTGGCATCGTTCAGTTTCCAAGTGCCTATATTTGGATTGCCTGCGAAACTTAATCCCGATACGAAGCATAGAGCCAGGGTGAGTAAAATCGGTTTTGCTTTCATAGTTCCTCCTGTTTTAAAGAAGCAAATGATTGGACTAATTGACGGGGGTCTATAACGAAACAACAGGTGCGATCAAATGGTAGGGCCGGAGCTTGGGCCTCGTCCGCGAGTTTCAGGAGAAGTTACGAACGAGGCCGGCTGCGGTGCTTGCGAAAGCATTCCTACTTACGTCTTGACTAGCTTGGCGGCAGCCTTTCGGACTTTCGCCCAGCGTAGTCTTTGCGCTTCAGCGATACGCCTGCGGGCGTCCTTGCTCAAGGTACGGCCTGTTCTCTTGAGCTTCTTCCCGCCAGCGTGGCCAAGAGCGTCCAACGCCTTCCCCACTTGTCCTATCTCTTTTTCGAGACGGGAGTATTCCTTCTGCAGGGAAGCTACCACTTGGTTGATCATCATTAAAACCCCCTTTGCAGTGTAAGGCTAACATGGAAGTACGTGGATGGGGATTTATTAGAGATGTCTTTGAGTAAGTAAAGGCTACGCCCTGAGGCTCTCCGGGAAGGTCGTGCGAAATTGGGAGATGCGAACGATCGACGACCAGTTAGCCCTCGCCGATGCTTGCTAAGAAGCGCGGCGCCTGCCGAGCTTTTGTAGTTTGTTCGAAAGCGAAAGCCAGGCGGATGAGCGTGGGCTCGCTCCAGGCGCGGCCGAAGAAGGAGATTCCGACCGGCAGGCCGAAGATGAATCCAGCAGTGACGTTGATGTTAGGATAGCCCGCGACGGCAGCGGCATTCGAGCTTCCGCCAGCCACGTGGTCGCCATTGACCAGATCGGTGAGCCAGGCTGGGCCACCCGTGGGCGCGACGATGGCATCGAGGTGGTGCTTATCCATAAGGGCGTCGATGCCCTCGGTGCGGGCGAGTTGATGATTCTTCTCGAGCGCATCGAGATAGGCCTTCTCAGTTAATGGTCCCTTGGCTTCAGCTTTCAGAAATAAATCCTGGCCGAAATAGGGCATTTCCTTCTGGCGATTGCGCTCGTTGAAGTCGATGACGTCTTTCAAAGTGCGGACGGGAGCGTTGGGGCCGAGGCGCGCTAGATAGGCATTGAGGTCGGCCTTAAGTTCGTACATGAAGACCAACAGTTCGCTTTCGTCAAACTTGCCGAAAGTTTCAAGGTCAGCGGGATCAATCAGTGTGGCTCCCCGTTTTTTCATGGCATCGAGCGATTGTTCCATAAGGGCATCGACGGCATCATTGAAGCCGAAATACTTCCTGGCTACGCCGATGCGCGCGCCTTTGAGGCCGTTTGGGCCGCAGAACTGCGCGTAGTCAGTAAACGACTTACCTTGACTCGCCCCCGTGGCGGAATCCTCGGGATCGACACCGGTGAGGGCGCCCAGCAGAATGGCAGCGTCGCGGACGGTTCGGCACATGGGGCCAGCACCATCCTGGCTGTGAGAGATTGGAATGATGCCGCTACGGCTTACGAGGCCAACCGTGGGCTTGATGCCGGCCAGTCCGTTTGACGAGGATGGGCAGACGATGGAACCGTCGGTTTCCGTGCCGATCCCGACCGCGCACAGATTTGCCGATATGCCCGCGCCGGTTCCGGAGCTGGAGCCGCAAGGATTGCGGTCAAGCGCATAAGGATTTTTGGTGAGGCCGCCGCGGCCGCTCCAGCCGCTGGTGGAGTGGCTGGAGCGAATGTTCGCCCACTCGCTGAGATTTGTTTTGCCCAGGATGACGGCTCCGGCGGCGCGCAGCTTCTGCGCCACGTAAGAATCTTGCGGCGGCTTCGAGCCGACCAAAGCGAGAGAGCCGGCGGTGGTCATCATCCTGTCGGCGGTGTCGATGTTGTCTTTGATCAGCACCGGGATGCCGTGCAGCGGGCTGCGCGGACCTTTGGCCCGTCGCTCCTGGTCGAGCGCTTCAGCGATGGCAAGGGCATCGGGATTCATTTCGATGACGCTGTTGATTGCCGGGCCACGTTTGTCGAGTTCGTCAATTCTCGCCGAGTAAGCTTCTACCAGGGAGCGGGCGGTGAACTTGCCGGACTTCATTCCGCCTTGCAAGTCAGCGATAGTGACTTCATCGAGTTCAAAGGGCTTGATGCTGGGAGCAGGGGCGGCAGGTGCAATCTCACGTGCAGCGCCCAGCGCAGGATACAGCGGGGTAATGGTCGCGGCCGCGCCACCAATCAAAGCGGTCTTAAGGAATGAGCGGCGGTTGGCGGCAAGGGGCGCTGCTTTTCGTGGCATGATTATGGAGATCCTTTATGCGAATGAACTCCGGCCAATAATAACGGAACATGGTAATCCATGGGTTTGGAAGATGCAGGACACGTGATTGGGTAGGTCTCGAAGATTTTTTCCCGGGTTTTTCGGTTTGCCGTGTATAATAAGAACCAGCTAAGTTTGATTCACGAGCAATTGAAGGTCGGTATCGCCAACCAGCGTCACCCCCTCACTAGCAAGGATTCTTCTCAGCACAATCCAAAGAAACAAGAATAGGACTATCAATGGCAGAACAAGGAACAGTGAAGTGGTTTAACGACGCCAAAGGCTATGGCTTTATCAGCCGTCAGAATGGCGAAGACGTTTTCGTGCATTTCTCCGCGATTCAGGCTGGCGGCTTCCGCAGCCTGCAAGAGGGACAAACCGTGCAGTTCGACGTGACCAAGGGCCCCAAGGGCTGGCAAGCGGAGAACGTCCAAGCTGTCTAGATGACCGCTTTCTGAGTGAAACAAATGCCCGCGATCCGAGAGGATCGCGGGCATTTTTACTTGACTCATGCGTTAAACTTGTGGCTGCAGCGTCGCGCGCTTCTCCCCCGTCGCTTTCGCGTTAGCGATTTTGCGGTAGGAGCCACCCGGCCCGGAGCCGGAACCACCGCTTGCCGTGTCGCAGGAGGAATATCCATATGCGAAAAAACAAACTCTCGCGCCCTCTCACCCTGACCCTGGCAATGTTTGCCCTGATTTTATTTTTGGCAGCGAGCGCCGCTGCCCAAACTGAAAAGGTCCTCTATTCGTTCAAGAACAACGGGAAGGATGGAAATTATCCTTACTCTGCGCTGATCTTCGACCCAGCTCTCGGCTACCTTTATGGCACCACCTCAGCGGGCGGAAGCCATGCTGGCGGTAGCGTCTTCGAGTTGGTCCCGCAGGCCGGGGGAGGGTGGGGTGAGAAGGTAATTTACAACTTCAACGCAACTGCCACCGACGGAGGCACCCCGATCGCCGGGTTAATATTGGACGGATCTGGCAATCTCTACGGCGTAACATACAACGGAGGCGCCTATGGCTTCGGCACGGTATTTGAGCTGGTTCGGCGCGCTGGTGGCCACTGGGCCGAGGTGATCCTTCACAGCTTTAACAACAACGGCGTGGATGGCGCCAATCCCAATGGCGGCCTCCTGCTGGATGGTGCGGGAATTCTCTACGGAACCACAGCCTATGGCGGTGGCACCGGAGCGGGAACGGTGTTCGAGCTATCTCGGGATCCTGGCGGAGGCTGGAGCGAGGAGATTCTCTATAGCTTCTTAACCGGCGACGTTGACGGAAACAATCCGATGGCCAGCCTGATCTTCGATAGCGCCGGCAACCTCTATGGCACAACCCTGAATGGCAGCATCTTCAATTGCGAAAATGGTTGCGGAACTGTCTTCGAACTATCGCCAAGCTCCGGCGGCCAGTGGACGGAGACCCTTCTGCATAGCTTCCACACCTGCTTTGGCAGTTGCGGACTCTGGCCCGAGGGCGGCCTGGTTTTCGACACCAACGGCAACCTCTTCTTCGTCACTACTCAAGGCGGCAACATGGGGAGTTGCGGCAGCGGTTGCGGAACCGTATCTGAGATGTCGCCCGCTGGAGACGGCACCTGGACCGAGATGGGCCTCTACAATTTCACCGGGGGTTCAGATGGGGCCAAGCCTGCCTTCGTCACTCCCATCTTCGATGCAGCCGGCAACCTTTACGGCACCACGACGGGCGGCGGCGCCAATTCAGTCGGGGCGGTGTTTGAGCTGTCCCCACAGGCGGGCGGCACGTGGTCCGAGACGGTTCTTCACAGCTTCAGCAATAACGGCACCGATGGGCAGACTCCCTCGAGCAGCTTGGTTATGGACAGCCACGGGTTCCTATACGGTACCACGGCCTATGGCGGGGCTGAAGGGGTCGGCACGGTATTCGAAATTAGACCGTAACGTTTGGGCTTGACAGGCTCTCGAACTGCGGACTTCCCGGCTTCCAGCCAGCTACTTTTGAAGAAAGATTCAATGCCCGGAATCCGCAAGGATTCCGGCATTTGTTTGGCGACCTCGCCTGGTACCGGGCGCCTTCGCCGAGGTGTCAGCGCTAAGGACCGCCGATTTGCCGTGCCTGCCGCACCATCTCGACCAGAACCTTACGAGCTTCCCCGGGATTCCTCACTTCGCGCACGAAAGCAACGCGCGCGCCTTTCATTCCCTCTTGAGTTTTCAAGCGAACATGAAAACCGAGCCTGTCCACCGAAGTCATCGCCGCCTCCTGAGACTCGATCCCCGCAAACGCCCGAGCCAAAAGTATGAGCGCATCCTTATGGTCAGTATTCATGTGTTCGATAATTCCAGCCGCAGCATCGGCCAGCGGATCAGGTTGGGCCCGGTCGTAGTCCGAAGCCTGTACCCAGCCCATTACTCCGAAGCCGCCAACGTAATAAACGTCCAGCACCTCCATGCGATAAAAAGAGAAGTCTTCAAAATCCACCCAGTACTTG
The DNA here is from genome assembly GCA_963832755.1 of uncultured Acidobacteriaceae bacterium. Taxonomy (GTDB): domain Bacteria; phylum Acidobacteriota; class Terriglobia; order Terriglobales; family Acidobacteriaceae; genus Sulfotelmatobacter. The sequence goes on from CAWHVM010000002.1 coordinate 2,273,886, forward strand.
CTGTTGGCGTAGCGCTCCAGGTAAAGCTGGCGCGCGTCCGGCACCTCGGCCTTCGGAATGGTCACAACATTTCCCATGAGTGTGACTCGCGACGCGCCCAGAGGATCGCCGCTGGCCTCAGGCTGGGTTACGAGCAGGCTGGCGCGCGAGTCCGCTTGTAGATTCTGCGTGTGCATGGCCATGCTGCTGATAAGGAAAATAGGACGCCCACGGGCGTCGAGTCCGTAGGGCATCACCGAGCCGAAGGGGAAACCGGGCTGTTTGCGTGAGAGCGTGGAAAGGCTCCCGATGCGGCCGAGATACACCAGCGTGCGCGCCCGCTCAGAGAATGAAGGCTCGGGGACGGTGGGCTGATCGCCAGCCGGACCGGGACCGGCGTGTTTTCGGGGAGTTGGGGAAGACATTTTGTTCTCTCTAGGCAGTCTAAATGAAACCAACGTATGAGTTCGACAGTGGAAAATGAATACGTTCCAGCGGATTGTCTCCGGCGGCTTCGAGTGCTAGACTTTTGTTGGCTCAGGGCGAAAGCAATCGCCATTCTGCCAGTGAGCGGGAGTAGTTCAGCGGTAGAACGCCAGCTTCCCAAGCTGGATGTCGCCGGTTCGATCCCGGTCTCCCGCTCCATCTTTTTCAACGATTCAAGCCGTTGCGAAGCCAGATTTTTCCTTCCCGCCTTCAAAGTGCGCCTCGATCTCTTCCAGAGTTTTCCCTTTTGTCTCCGGCAGGAACACTGCGGCCGTGATGAAGTAGATCACGGTGCAGCCGGCAAATCCGAAAAACATGGCCGCGTAACCATACTTGCCGACGGTGGGCAGAAATACCCCAGCAATGGCGGTCGCAACCCCCTGGTTGAGCAGCAGGGCGATGCTCATTCCGTTGGAGCGAATGCGGGTCGGCATCAACTCGGAAAGCGCCAGCCACACGCACACTCCCGGGCCGACAGCATAGAACGCCATGAACACGAACAGAGTGAGAGCGACCTTCCACCCGCTGCTCTCGCTGGGCAACGGAGTGATGAGCGCATTGTCGATTTTCAGCGGAGCCTGGCGCGCGGCATCGAGATCGCCGAAAGGATTAGAAAAGAACGCAACCACTTTGTTGGGGGGCACGCAGCTTTCACGCGTGATTTCGATTGGAGTAGCGCCGGCATCGTCGGAGCGCGCGGCCTTGGTGGCCGCGTGGAAGTCGCCGTAGGAATAGATGACGACCAAAGATGTCGCGCGATTGCCGATTTTGCGGGCTGCGTCTCCGCCTGAGTTGAGCAGGGTTTCGGCCAGCTTCTGGTCATAAGTGAGAGCGATCTTCTGGTCTGACGTGGCCATGGACTGTACCGCTCCCCGCGAGTCTACGCGGAGGCGTTCCGTCTGGCGGAAGATCAGGCCTGTGCAAACCAGCGACACGATAATTCCGACGGTTCCCACGGTCAGCAGAAACTTTCGTCCCTTACGATCCACCAACATGACGCCGCCAATTGTGCTCAGAAAATTCACGAGGGTAAAAAGGACGTAGCCCCAATGAGCCTGGACGTCGGAAAGACCACTTTGCAAGAGAATGTTGGCGTTATACAAAATGATGGAATTGACGCCGGTGGCTTGATTACAGGCGAGAATGACGCAGGCCAGCACGAACGGAATCACATATTTGCGGTGGAGGAGCGATTCCTTGATTTTCGTCCCAGTTGAGGTCTGGGCTCGTTCCGCGGCGGCCGTCTGCTCCATTTCCGCAAGTTCGAGATTGGCTTGCGCGGTGGTGCGAGAACGAAGGAGGGCGGCGAGGGCGGCATCGCGTCTGCCGCGGCGAAACAGCCAGCGCGGGGATTCTGCCACCATGAAGCTGCCGATCACAAACAAAAGGCCAGGCGGCAACGAAACCCAAAAGATGCTACGCCAGGCGGTGTCTTTGAAGGCGAAGAGCCGGGCAGGATCTCCGAGTTTGGCAACCTCCTCGACCCGAATGCTGAAAAACATGCCAACCAGAGCAGCCGTAACGATGCCCAGGGTCAGCAACCACTGGAAGATGCCTGTGCCCTTGCCGCGATTTGACGCTGCCAAGCACTCCGCCAAATACAGCGGGACCACTACACCGATCAAGCCGGCGCTGATGCCCTGCAGGAGGCGGCCTAGAATCAGCGGCTCATAGCCATGGGCCAGTGCGATCACCGGAATGCTAAAGACAAACAGCACGCCGCTCAGCGCCATCAGAAGCTTGCGGCCCATCCACTCGGCCAGCATCCCCGCAAACAGAGTTGAGATCACACTGCCCAGGAGCACGGCTGCGGCGACGACTGAAAGCTGGCCTGCGTTCAGACCGGAAGTAGCCTCCAGGTAGGGCAGGGCGCCGGCAATGATGCCAACATCCACGCCGTACAGCAAGCCGCCGAGTCCCGCAACCAGCAGGAGAAAGCGGTTGTAGCCAGCTTTTTGGTCTTGCGGCACTTGTTGGTCCTTTCGCCGAAACGGAGAAATTAGAAAATTAATCCTCGCGAGAATACTACCGCAAAGCTATTAGAACTAATCCTTCTTGGTTGCGGCGCCAACGGCAGCGCGCACGGAGTAGCGAGGGCTATAATAGGGTTACTATGGCCAGCCCTAATATTGAATCTCCTTCAGTTTCGGAAATCTGCGCGCACGTTAAGAACCTTGGATATTCAGCTTCCAGACGGGTTCGCCTTTATGGCGAGGAGTTTGAAGTGGTTTCAGACCCGTTTCCGGAGGCGGATGGTATCGCAGTTCGCGTCACAACCAAGAAAGACTCAAAGGTTCGCGTGCTGCAGATACCGGCGACAGTTCTTCACGGAGTGAAAAGACGGGGCCGCACGGCCGCCTAACCCCAGCGTGCGCTTGCTAGTCACCCGCCGCGCAAGAAAACGCTCTACGAATGCGACGGGCCTTCCGTTTTCTTCAGATGGTCTGAGAGTTGCCGCACGACGCTGACAAAAGTCTTGGTGGCTACCGATAGTGTGCGGTCGCGCCGGTAAGCCAGCCCTAGTTCGCGCCACAGTTCGGGACCTTCCAGTTCGACCAGTCTCACCCTTCCTGCGGCTACTTCGTCGCGTGCAAAGGCCGCGCTGATGAGCGAGATGCCAAGGTCGGCGGCCACGAAGCTCTTGATCATGCCGATGCTGGGCAACTCCATTCTCACTTTGAGTTCGGTGTTGTATTCGCGGAAGAGCTTATCGAGGAGTCTGCGAGTGTGGCCGGTCTTGGGCAGAAGCAGTGGATGCTTCACGATCTCGCTGATGGGCGCCGACTTCAGCTTGGCCAACGGATTCTTGGGGCTCACCATCAGCATCAACTGGTCGCGGTAGATAGCCTGGATTTTCAAGCTGGGGGACTGCACCGGCAGGCTTAGCACGCCCACATCGAGAGAGCCATTCTCCAGCTTCTCGACAATCTTGTAGGTAAAGTTGCGATAGATGCTGATTTGCACGTCGGGATAGCGGCGGCAGTACTCCCCAAAAACTTCGGGCAGAACGTAAAGGCAAGTTGCCTCGTTGGCGCCAACCAGGAGCGTGCCGCGCGGCGTGTGTCCGTGGTCTGCGACCGCTACCAGCGATTCGTCGCGCAGCTTTTTCATGCGCAACGCGTATTCGTGGAAGACCTGGCCGGCAGGGGTCAGCTTGACGGACTTGCCCGAGCGGTCGAGCAGGCGATCACCGTATTCCTGCTCCAGTTGCCGGATCTGCGCACTGACTGCAGATTGTGAGCGGAAGACTTTCTCTCCGGCACGAGAGAAGCTGCCTTGGCGGGCGACCTCAAGGAACGTGATGAGTTGATCAAAATCCATGCAGTTTTAGTCAGGAGGATTATAGCGAACTTGTCGTCGGTATGGTTTCGGTGGATGCCGGCGCGAACTCGCCAGTCTGCTCACTGAATGGCGGGTCTTTCAGAAGTGAGAGGCTTGCCGCGTCCGTAGCCGCGCGCTTCCTCGGTGGTGAGGCGCGAGAGAATCGATGACCATGAATCTTCGATCGAGCATGGCGGCACCAGGGGCTCAACCCGAAGGAGCGGTAAAGCGGAGCAGGCGACAAGCTCAGCGGCCCTGGGACTGCCGGTGAGTTGCAAGTGCCGGCGAAGAATGCGGCGCAGCCATTGTTCTTCCTGGGGTTCGAGAGTCGAGAATCTCACCGAGTCGCGGTTGATGTGATCGTCGTTGAAGTACTCATGGGCGTCGGCGCGCAACAAGTAAGCAAGTCCACCCGTCATCCCCGCTCCCATATTCGCGCCTGCAGGACCGAGAATCAGCACTATGCCGGCGGTCATGTATTCGCATCCGTGGCGGCCTACGCCCTCGGCCACCGCGAGCGCCCCGCTGTTGCGCACGGCGAACCGTTCTCCCGCCCGGCCGGCAACAAACAACTCGCCGGACGTGGCGCCGTAGAGGACGGTGTTGCCGACCAAGACATCTCCGCGCTTTGACGCTTCTTCATGCGCGGTGATGGCGATGCTGCCGCCGCACAGGCCTTTGCCTACGTAATCGTTCGCTTCTCCGGTCAGCCGGAAGTTGGCGCCGGAAATCAGGAACGCGCCGAAGCTCTGTCCCGCGGTGCCAGTAAACTCGCAGTCCGCGCCGGTCATTTCCAGGGTGGAACGTCCAAATGAAGACCCGAGTCGCCGCAGAACTTCGCCGCTGAAATGCGCTCCCACGGCACGATCCTCATTGGTGATTTCAAAGCGATAGGGACGGACAGATAGAGATTCGAGATCGTCCACCACGCGATTCAATTCAACGTGGAGCGCACCGCTATCCTCATGGGGACAGGGAAACTGCGCCGGCGGATTGACGATGGGTTGCAACAGGGAGGCTACGCTTGATTCGGCTTCGACAGACCGCGGCTGCAACCGCTCAACTGCGCCCAGGATTTCATCGATGGATCCGGCGCTCATTCTTGCCAGCAGTTCGCGCACATCGGCCGCCAGAGCGCGGAAGTAAGTTTCTACCATCTCCGGGTTCCCGGCAAAGCGCGCGCGCAAAACTTCATCCTGGGTGGCGATACCGACGGGACAGGTGTTGAGGTGGCATTGCCGGGCCATGACGCAGCCGATGGCAAGAAGAGCTGCGGTGCCGAAGCCAAATTCTTCAGCGCCCAGCAGCGCGGCGACTACCACGTCACGGGCAAACTTCAAGCCGCCATCTACGCGCAATCTGACTCGGGCACGCAGGCCTGCCCGCACCAGCGCAGTATGTGCGTCGCGCAAACCGATTTCCCACGGCAGCCCGGTGTTTTTGATCGAGGTGAGCGGTGAAGCTCCGGTGCCGCCATCGTGGCCGCTGATCGTAATTACGTCCGCGCCGGCTTTGGCTACGCCAGTAGCGATGACTCCCACCCCGGAGCTGGAAACCAGTTTGACCCCAATGCGCGCGTTCGGATTCACGGCGCGTAGATCGTAAATTAGTTGCGCGAGATCTTCGATGCTGTAGATATCGTGATGCGGCGGAGGCGAGATCAGCGAGGTGCCGGGAATCGCGTGCCGCAGCCGCGCAATATAAGGCGTTACCTTTGTGGACGGCAGTTGGCCGCCCTCGCCGGGCTTCGAGCCTTGCGCCATCTTAATTTCGATTTCATCGGCGTGCACCAGGTATTCCGCGGTGACGCCGAATCGTGCCGACGCCACTTGCTTAACGCGGTTGTTGGCCTCCGGGCGCTCGTAATAAATGTTTGGATCTTCGCCGCCTTCGCCTGTGTTGCTGCGCCCTCCCAGCCGGTTCATGGCGATGGCGAGAGTCTGGTGGGCCTCTGGTGAAATCGCTCCCAGCGACATGGCCTGGGTGCTGAAGCGGCTGAGCAGCGAAACGTCGCTCTCCACGTCGTCTACAGGAATGGGCTGGGCGGGGCGGAAATCCAGCAAGTCGCGCACCGCAACGTTCTTTCCGTTTTCTCTCCGGTCTTCAGAGAGGACGGTCAATGCCGCACGATTCTGCTCCGTCGGCGATTTGATGTAGCGATGCATGCGCCGCACCAGTTCGGGCGAAGTCGCATGCTGCTCGCCATTGCGGCGGAAGCGGTACAGGCCGGCATCGCGGAACTCCGCCGCAGCTGACCCGAATCCTGCGTTGTGGCAAGCGATGCAGTCCTGCAACAGATCGTCGAGCGACTTCCCGCTCAGCGCGTGGCCCGCATCCGCGAAAAATTCGCGGCACACTGCCCGGTCAAGAGCAATGGTTTCGAATAGCTGACTGTTGCGATAACTGCTGATGGTGGAGATGCCCATGCGGGCGAGCACTTTGCGCAACCCCTTCTCAACGCCTGTGCGATAGCGGGTGGGGCCGTTGACGTCGGCACGGGCCGCCATGCTCATGGCTAGATACGGATGCACAGCGCTTGCTCCCGCCGCAACCAGCAGGGCAACGTGATGCGTGTCGATGGCCTGACCGGTCTCCACAATTAACGGGACATCCCAGGCGCCGGCCTCGGTCATGGCTCGCCACGCGGACGAAACCGCCAGCAGCGCGGGTAAGGCGGCGCGATTCTCGCTCAACGTACGATCGCTCAACAAAATGGCGCCGGAACAGGCCGCTTCGGCCGCGGTCTCCTCACGGATTCTGTTCAAAATCTCACGCGCGGCCTCAATGCCTCCCGCCACTTCGAAAGTAATATCGATGCAGTGAATCGGCGATAGTGCTCCGGCGATCGAATCCATTTGCCCGGCATCGAGCAACGGAGAATTCAACTTCCTCTGTCTGCCCAGATGCACATCGAGCGACATCACATGGCTCTCGCGCAGCGGGTCGATGGGCGGATTCGTAACCTGTGCAAACCGCTGCTTGCAGTAATCCCAAAGAGGACGCGGCAGGCTAGAAAGAAACGCCGGGGGCGCGTCGTCGCCCATGCTCCACAGCGGTTCCTGGCCGGTTTCCACGAGAGGGTAAAACAGCATGCGGAACTGGTCCTCGGTCCAGCCAAAGGCTGCCATCAAACGGTTGCCGTCGAGCGTGAGCGGCTCGGCCTCGTGCTTGGCCGGAATAACCGTCGTCGGCTGGCTGTCGGCTGGGCGCAAGAGGCTTGAAATTTCACTAGGCCGGAAAAAAGTTCCGCTTGCCGGATCCGCAATCAGCATTTCGCCGGGGCCCAGCCGCTGACGTTCCACAACTTGCTTGCCGGAAAGGTCGGCGATGCCGACTTCGGAGCCGACGATGAGCAATCCATCGGAAGTCAGCGTATAGCGCAGCGGGCGTAGGCCGTTCCGGTCAAGCTTGGCGCCAACAAAATCTCCATCGGTGAAGATCAGGGCAGCCGGGCCGTCCCAGGGTTCTTGCCGGGGTGCGCTGTTGGCGAGAAACTGGCGCAGTCCCGGGTCCAGATGTTCATCGTGTTCCCACGCCGGCGGCACCAGGCGCAACGCGGATTCGGCAATACTGGAACCGCTTCTCACCAAAGCCTCAAGAGCGTTGTCAAAGCTGGCGGAGTCGCTCATTCCCGGTTGCAGGAGGCTGGAGTTATGCGGCAGTCGAAGCCGATGCCGCAACGAAGCCCCGCGCGCCTGAAACCACCGCCGATTGCTGCTGATGGTGTTGATCTCGCCGTTGTGAGCTACGAAACGAAATGGCTGAGCCAGCGACCAACTGGGCGCTGTGTTGGTGGAATAGCGCTGGTGAAAAACCACAAACGAACTCGCGAACTCGGGATCGCTCAAATCGGGATAAAACGAGGCCAACTGCTCGGGCGTTAGCAATCCCTTGTAAACGATGGTTCTGGCCGAAAGAGAGCAGAAATAGCCGGAGGCAGAAATGGTTTCAAGTTCATGCCGGAGCCGGAAGAGTTGCAACTCGAAATCCGAAGAATCGAGCCGGGAAAACTTTAAGTGAGAAGAACCGCGCCGGGGCGCGATGAAGCACTGCCGCACAACCGGCAGAGAATTGCTCGAGCGTGGTCCCAGGATGGAAGGATCGGTAGGAACGGTGCGCCAGCCGAGAAAGGAAAGATCAAATTTCGCGACGGCAGCTTGAATCGCATCCAACGCCTCACCTTCCTGGCCACGCTGAAGAAACACCATGCCGACGGCGAACTCGTCAGGCAATTCAATCCTGTCAGCACGCGCTGCCTTGCGGAAGAAAGTTTTCGGAAGCCCGACCAGCAATCCCGCGCCATCACCACTGCGGCCATCAGCGTCGACGCCGCCGCGATGGGCCAGGCGCGCCAGAGCATCGATTCCGCGCTCGACCATGGCATGAGACGCGGGTCCGCCCAGTTGGGCAATAAAGCCCACGCCGCATGCATCATGATCCGCCGAGAATGTGAGGCGCTTCTCCGCCATGCTAATTGTGTAACCTGAAACACCAGTCCAAGTACAATCGTCAATTTTGATAAGGCGGATTGATTTTTCTGCACTGCGCTAAGGCATGCCCGGGTGACTGCTACCGTGGCCTCGCCACATCCCGATATCGCCGCGAGATTTCCTCCAGAAAAGCTTCGTCGGCGGGCCGATGCTCCTTGGGGATATGCAGGCGATCTCCGATCCTGGCGGCGATCGCCTGGGCTGAAGCGAGGCGCTGCAAGTCAGGAATATCAAGGCGGCGCGCCAGGAATGTTTCGACCAGTTGGAACTCCTGCTCAGTGAGCGCCGCCACTTCGTGGCTTACCGATGGAACTGACGCCGCTTTTTCCTGTCCATACCAGTAAAAGACACCTTGCTCCTCGACTTCATGCACCACCACGGTTCCCGCAACCATATCCCCCAGCCGTCGATTCTGTTTGTCGATTGCGCAAACGACAGCACCGACCAAATAAACGCCAAGAGAATCGATCGCCCGCATAAAGTTTCGGCCGATGCCTTCAAACACCGTGATGGGCCGACCGCTGGCGCTGATGACCCTGATCTTGGCCTGGCGCTTGCCCGGGGTCTGGCCATTCCACAGAATCTCGAAGATCGCAAAATAACCCCAGTAAAGGCAGAAGAGCAAAAATAGCGCGATCGCCATCTCCCAGTTTCGAGCCGGAACCCAGGAGCGTTCGAGATCACGCGTAGTGAATGCAAGGATGAGGAAGACCACCAGCGCCGCGATAACCTGGATCAGCGTATCGACGCAGAGGGCATAGCCGCGGCTGCCCAGTCCGGCCAGAGGAAACTCCAGGAAGATCTGTTCGGGGGTTTCGATGGTAAGCTTTCCCGACGGGTCCAAACTGGGGTCCAAATTTATGATCTCCGTTTCCTGGCTCAATAAACGCCAAACTTACTGGTCGAGGCTAGAGTCTCTGCTCGCGCGAGTGAAAGAGCAAGGCCTGCACGCGCTCAGCCGCAGTGAACTCCGCGAACTGGGATTACTCTACCGCCAGACCGCTACGGATCTCTCTGCTGTCCGAGGCGACCCCAGCAGTGTGCAGCAATCCCGCTATCTGAATCAACTGCTGGGCCGCGCTCACAATGCCATCTATTCGGGACAGAAAAAAGGGTAGGCGGGATTTGGCAGTTTTACAGCCGCGATTATCCCCGCATCTTCCGGCAGTTCTTGCCCTACACCGCGGTGGCGACCGCCATCTTCTGGGTGGGTGCGCTTGCGGGAATGTTCTTTGTCCTCTCCGATCCGGATTACATGCGCGAGTTTCTGCCGCCGCAACTGGTGGCTAGCATCGAGCGTCACGAGATGTGGACGCACTCGATCGTCTCCGTCAAACCGCAAGCTTCCAGCGCCATCATGACCAACAATCTTTCAGTCTCGTTCATGGCGTTCGCGTCGGGCATCACGGCCGGGATCGGAACGCTATACCTGTTGTTTTTCAACGGAATGATGATTGGAGTGATCGGCACGGCCTGCGCAACTTATGGGATGAGCGTACCGCTGTGGAGCTTTGTATCGCCGCACGGAGTGCTTGAGCTTCCCGCCATTTTCATCGCCGGTGGCGCGGGCTTGCGGCTCGCCCGCGCGCTGCTCTTTCCCGGAGTATTATCGCGGCGCGATTCGCTGGCCGTAGGCGGCGCAGAGGCGGTTCGCCTGCTGGTGGGAGTGATCCCCATGCTAATCGTTGCGGGCACGATCGAAGCATTTTTTTCACCATCATCCGTGCCTGCATCCCTTAAATTCGCAGCCGCAGGGGCACTGTTCACACTGCTAATCACTTACCTGTGGAGCAGCTCGCGCAGGAACGCAGTAGCGTAGCGCCGCTACACTAGATTCCGCTCTTTCACCGCCAGGTACTGGTTAAGCACCGCAGCGGAGATACGGGACGGCTCAACCTCCATGCACAGCGCGCCGCGCTCGCGCAAGCGTCCGAGAAGTAGTTCACGGCGGTAAACCATTTCCTGCGCCGCCACCACCTCGTACATGGCCGGCGTCGACGCTGGACTCTGCCTCGCTCGCAGCTTCAGTTCCGGTTGGGCGATCGCAATGAACAAAAGTAGATGCCGCGAAAGCATCTGCCCGGCCGCTTCGATCACCTCGGGAGTCATTGCGCTCTCGGCCAGGTCGGAGATCCAGATGATCAACCCGCGTTGTTTCTGCAAGGTCAGCAGGCTGGCGGCGGCGCGCACGTGATCCGCCTCGGGCACTTCTTCGCGAACTACGGCAAGCTGCTCTACGATGTGGCGCATCTGGGCGGCGCCGCGCCCTGGGATCACTCGCTGATTCACGGCGCGGCCATACGCCAGCAGGCCGACGCGATCTCCCGAATAGATTGCGAGTTGAGCGAGACAAAGCGCCGCATCCACGGCGCGGTCGAGTTTGCTGTAACCATCGGTGCGGGCGCGCATGAGGCGGCCGCAATCGAGCACGATCCAAACCGCCTGGCTCCGCTCCACACGAAAAGTTTTCGAAACCAGTTTCCCGCGGCGGGCGGTTGCAGTCCAGCACACGTTGCGCAGTTCGTCGCCTTCGCGGTGCTCCCGAAGGCTCTCGAAGTCGGATCCCAACCCGCGCAGGCGCATCATCCTCATCTGCAACTCGATCTGGCGACTGCGCGCGAGGTAAACGGAATGCTTGCGGGCGTGTTCAAAATTCGGGTAAACGCGAACCGTCTGCCGCAGATCGGCCACCGCCCAGCGCTCCGCCATCAGGAAACCCGACCGGTAACGCAGAAAAGCTTTGCCGGTGCGCAGGTCGCCACGCGTGCCGGGCGTGTAATCGTAAGTGATCGAGCGACTGCTGCGCGCGGGAACATTCAGAGTGAAGGTTTTGCTGGTGTGCCAGTTCGACGGCGGCAACTCATCGTAGGCGCTCACCCACAAATCCACAGAGGATTGATTTGGGATAGAGAGGTTCACGGCCCCAGCCACTCCAATCGAAAGCGGGCTGCGCCATTCGCGGCGAACGGTGATTTGGTTGGGACGCGGGAGCCGCAGCCAGTCGCCGAGGAACGCAAGCAGTAGAAGCACGTCCCAGAGCAACATCGCCCAGAGAAAAGTCCGGTTCCAGAGTGCAGGAATGATCCACGCCAAGCCAACGCCGGCTAGCAGCAACAGGCGTGGCCCAGCTCCGCCGCCGAACCGGCCGTGTGGTTGCGCCGGCGCCTCGGCCGGCGGAGGCTCGAGAGGGCGGGGAATACTCACTTCGGGACCTCAACCGCAGCCAGCACGTCAGTCAAGACGCGGTCCGTATCCAGACCTTCGAGTTCGGCTTCCGGCCTCAAAACGATGCGATGGCGAAGCGCGGGAAGAACTGCGGCCTTCACATCATCGGGAATCACGTAGTCGCGGTCCGCCAGCGCTGCCAGAGCCTTCGCGACCAGCATCAAACAAATGCCGGCTCGCGGGCTTGCGCCGAGAGATACCGAGGGCCAATTCCGCGTGCGGCGCGCGATTTCTGAGATGTAGCCGAGCAGCGACGGCTCGACCGTGAGTTGACGAAGCTCCAGACGCGCCTGTTGCAGCACTTCTGGCTCGATCGGTGCGATCTCCGCTTGTTCAGTCAGAGAAGCGGCTTGGTTGTTGTGCCTCGCGAGAATCTCCAGTTCTTCCTTCGCCGATGGATATCCAATTTTGATCTTGAGCAGGAAACGATCCAGTTGAGCCTCGGGCAGCGGGTAGGTGCCTTCGAACTCGACCGGATTCTGCGTGGCCAGCACGGTGAACAACGGCGAGAGCGAGTGCCGCACGCCGTCGATCGTGACCTGGCGTTCTTCCATGGATTCCAGCAGCGATGCTTGCGTTCGTGGCGGCATGCGGTTGACTTCATCGACCAGCAGAAGATCCGTGAACATCGGTCCGTGGTGCAGAGAAAAAGTTCCGTTCTGCAGGTTGAGAATGTTGCTGCCCAGCAAATCGGCAGGCATCAGGTCTGACGTACACTGCACGCGCTGAAACGTCACGTTCAGGGCACGCGCCAGGACTTTCACGCTGAGCGTCTTGCCCAACCCCGGCACACCTTCGATCAAAGTGTGGCCGCCGCAGAGCAGCGCAGTCAGCGTGCCATCGATGAGTTCATTTTGGCCGACGATCACTTTTGCGAGTTCAGCGCGGCCGTGGCTTACCAGTTTCGCGATTGCCTGCATGAAGCCTCTATTCTTTTTTATTACGGCTTGTCTTTCGTGGCCAACACTACCGGTTCGAGCAGCAAAGTTGCATGATTCAGAGCCCGCACGTGTTCGAGCGCCTGCTTTTCCGACAACTCTGTATTTCTCGCGGCCTCGTCGCTGCGGCCCACCACTGCCGCCACGTCAGGTGGAACCATGAGCCCGCGTTGCGCCATGGCCATGAGGATATCGTCCGCGCCGGCGGTTCCGCGAATTCCCAGGCGCCGCGCCGCGACCTGTTGAAAGCGGTTGAAGGCGATTTCAACCGCAACCTGCGTGCCGTGCGCGCGATGAAAAACGCTGCCCAGAGTCTCCACGAATTCGAGCGGAGACAGGCGCGACTCACGAACCAGCGGCACCACAGGCCCGCTGCGGCGGGAGAATGTCAGGATCACCAATAGGGCGAGAAATCCCGCCTGAGCCAGAGCCCACATCTGCGCGGGGTTAGAGGCATGCGGCGATCCCATCTCGTGCTCTTCGTGGTAATATTCGTCCCAAAGAACGCGCCGGCCGTAGCCCACGGAATTCAACAACAGATCCAGATTTCCCCGGTTACGAATGCCGGCATTGGTGAGAGGCAATGCGCTAGCCCACCAGATTACGCGGCCGCGGCCCACCGCATAAGAGACCACGACAGGCTTGCCTTCTTTGCCGTCTTTCGAGCGAGCGACGAAGTGAACCACTGCCGCATCTTTGCCGGAGTTCCATACGAGATCGCCATCCTGCGAGATGGGACCGCCGCGCGTGAGGCTGGTAGGCGCGGCCGGCAAACATTCGGCAAAGCCAATGCGAGGTTCGTCCTCCTTCGCGGAAGCTTGGGGAACAAACGAATTCGGCTGCACCCCTGCGATCAGCACGCTGCCTCCGCGCAGCAGAAAGCGCACGATGCCGCCCATCTCTTCCGCCCGCGGATAAGATTCCGGACCAGCGAACACCAGCATCACACCAGAAGCGTCGGCGGGAAGCTGTGCCGGCGGCTGCTTCCAGCGTTCCACTGCGTAGCCGCTTTTTTGCAGGAGAAGATAAGCCGCCTTTGCGCCGCGGCGCTGCACGTTGTAGCTCGAAGGCGAACCCTCACCCTGGTCACGCTGATTGGAATTCAGCCACGCCACCAGCGTCATGACCAGCAGCAGGCCGACGCCGAATACGGTGAATCCGCGCTGCTCGCCAGCGGTTACCGGCATCCCAGCCTTTCCAGCTGAGAGGCGAATTGCGCGAAGTCAGCTTCCGTGGTGGGACGGCTTCCATACCAGCTCGCCTCAAACTTCCGCGTCATGGCGGCAAAGGGCTCCTTCGATAAGTTGGAACCGGGAATCGCATTGAGATATTCCCGCGGAGTGCGCGTCTTGTCGGGCGGCCACACGCCTTCGGATTCCAGGCGCGAAACCGCTGCCCAGAAGCCGCAGTGGATCGCATCCCTCCATTCTCCTTTAGCCGCGCGCACCCGCGCGTCAGCCAGCCACTCCCGCCAATTTCTCGAGGAGGGCATGAAAGGAAGAATCTCTCGCCTGTCAGAGCCCATATTCTGCTGCGAAACCCGATACAGCCAGATCCCGGCAATGGCGGCGGCCAGGGCAATCATGCCCCAAACAAACCACTGGCCCAAATCCTCGATGTCAGGAATCTTTGGATTGATCTTCCTGAGCAGGTTCCGAATCCATGCCAGAACCCGCTGCTTGAACAACTCAAGCGCGGTCGGTCCGCGAACCCGGTCAAATTCGCGGGCGCTAAGGATTTCGTCTAACCGCTTTCGCATCGCATCATCGGCGCGGTCCGGTTGTTCAGAGAGTTCGGCCTCGGCGCGCATCGCTTTGAGACGCGTACCCGCGTCGGCAAGAATGTCAGGTTTCTCCGTCGCCGTGGCGGTCAGAAAGCGGTTGAGGGCATCGCGCAGGAAATCCAGATCGACGGCTTCGTCTCCGCGCGAGGTATGAACGGTGAGCGCCTCGGGAAGAGAATCGCGAAACCCAGAAGCTCTCTGCGGCGCGGACGCAAACTCCGCGACCTGGTTTTCATAATTTCGAAGCTGTTCGATGTACTGAGTCGAGCTGAGCGCAGGGTTCTCCAATGCCTGCCCCATGCCCGCCAGCAGGAATAGCGCAGCTAGCCAATAGCGCGGTCCGAAAGGCGTCATATTTGGGCTGGAGCCGCGCTTGGCATACCGGGAGCATCGAGGCTCGACATCATCAATTGCAGATCGAATGCTTCCTTGCGGATGCGCTCATCGTAATACAGAAGCGAAATGCCAATGGTTGCCAGCGGGCCGGTGAGTGACCCGGCAACGAAGGTGGCCGCGTAGATCAGAATCATCGCCAGAATCCGGTTGTGCAGCAGCGCCCCAGCCCCTCCTGCGATCGCGCCCAGTCCGAAAGCCACGATGTAGGAGAGCACTCCGAAAACGAAATACACAGCCAAGATGCGGCTGCGGCTGCCCTTGGAAAGAACTGCGCTGCGTTTGAGCGAAGCGGTGATGCCAAGATCCTCGACCACACATGCCTGCACCGAGAGAGAGTAACGGATGTAAATCGCGATGGCCACGATGCCGCCCACGACCGCCGCGGCAATTCCGACAATGGCACCCAGGATGGTGCCCGCCGTCCCCGCTTTTGCGCCACCGACGACTGCTACAGTTCCGATCATGACCGCAGCGAAAATAATCACAGCGGCGGCTGCCCCGGAGATCAACGCCACCAGCAAGAAGACGCCCAGCACGCGAAACACCCGCCCACTTAACGCACGATAGGCGCCCGCAATTGATGTCTCGCGGCCAAGATGAACCGCCGCGACCGCCTTAACTGTTGCCGCGTGCGCGATGGCCATTCCCGCCATCATCACGATCACGCCGGCGACAATACCGAAGGCAAGCGACGCGCCAGCTGCCGCCACGCGTCGCGGCCCCACAGGGACGGCTGCGGACCCGACGGTAATGAGCTGGAAAATCAAGTAAGCAGCCGGCCCTATCGAGGCGATGCCGAGAAAAAGAAGAAAGTTCTTGCGGTAAAGGGCGAAGGTGTGGTCCAGCACTTGGCCCGTGGACATCGGACGCAGGGGTTCTACCATAACATTCTCCCCGGAATTGCGAGGACACTATAGCATGATTCCGCAAGCCTCATATCCGCCGCGGGGATCAACCGGAAAGGTTGACGGCCAAGCTTCCCGCCCATCAAATTGTTTGCTTGCCTGCGCAAGAGGCGTATTCTTTTAAGGGCGGAAAGGTGTCGCTCTGGCACTGGTAACTCTATGATTACAAACCCTGTCGCCAGCGTGACAACCATCACCCGGCCAAGTGTCTCAGGTCCTTGCGAGTTGCAGGGAGAAGAGCAGAATTGAATCGGTTTAGTACCTGACATACCTACGGAGGTAGGACTATGACTTCTGGCATTCTGACTTCGCACGGAATCAAGGCTCCGGGCGACTACATTGAAGAAGTAATGATCAGTGTGAAGGCGAAGAACCCCGCCGAGCCTGAGTTTCATCAGGCAGTGCGCGAGGTATTCGATTCTCTACGGTTAGTGCTGGCCAAGCATCCCGAGTATCAGGCCAACCGCATTCTGGACCGCGTTGTCGAACCCGAACGCGTACTGATGTTCCGCGTGCCCTGGATCGACGATCAGGGAAATGTTCAAGTGAACCGTGGTTTCCGGATTGAGATGAACAGCGCCATCGGTCCTTACAAAGGCGGACTGCGCTTTCATCCCTCGGTGAACCTCGGCATCCTGAAGTTCCTCGCATTTGAGCAGGTGTTCAAGAATTCGCTCACCACGCTGCCCATGGGTGGCGGCAAGGGAGGTTCGGATTTCGATCCCAAAGGCAAGAGCGACAACGAAGTAATGCACTTCTGCCAAAGCTTCATGACCGAACTGGCGCGGCACATCGGCCCGAACACGGATGTACCCGCAGGCGACATCGGTGTGGGCGGACGCGAAATCGGCTATCTCTTTGGCCAATACAAGCGCCTGCGCAATGAGTTTACCGGCGTGCTCACGGGCAAGGGGCTGAACTGGGGCGGATCTTTAATTCGTCCAGAGGCGACCGGCTACGGCTGCGTGTATTTCGCGGAAGAAATGCTGAAGAGCCGCAAGGACTCGCTCGAGGGCAAGATCTGCCTGGTTTCGGGCAGCGGCAATGTCTGCCAGTACACCATCGAGAAGCTGCTCGACTTCGGCGCGAAGCCGGTAACCGTGTCGGATTCGAACGGTGTGATCTATGATCCGGACGGCATCGACCGCGAAAAGCTGGCCTATGTGCTGGAGCTGAAGAACGTGAAACGTGGGCGCATCCGCGATTATGCGGATAAATATAAGAAAGCGATCTTCATGCCGACCGACGTGAAACTCGAGCACAGCCCGCTATGGAACATTAAAGCGGATTGCGCGTTCCCGAGCGCCACGCAGAACGAGATCACCGCGCGCGATGCGGCGAACCTTATCAAGAACGGCATCAAGGTAGTGGCCGAAGGAGCCAACATGCCGAGCACGCTGGAGGCAACCAAGCTGTTCCTGGATGCCAAGATTCTCTACGGTCCGGCGAAGGCGGCGAATGCGGGCGGCGTGGCCACGTCAGGTCTCGAAATGTCGCAGAACAGCGCGCGCATTTCCTGGACGCGCGAGGAAGTGGATGACAAGCTGCACAAGATCATGGTCTCCATCCACCGCAACTGCTACGAGACGGCCGAGAAATATGGCACGCCCGGCAATCTCGTCAACGGCGCCAACATAGCAGGCTTCATGAAAGTAGCCGATGCGATGCTGGACCAGGGCCTGGTGTAGTAGATTTTTGTAGCGCGGGCGCCCTCGCCCGCGCGGTTGACTACTCTTTCGCATGACGCGGGGTGGACTAGTTTCCACCCCGCAGCTTCTTGAGGTAACTTTATGGCTACAGAGGAGATCACTATCAACGGGCAGAAGGTTAAAACCCTGATGGAGTTGCTACGTCCCGGTCTCAACGCTGTCTTCGTTGGGATTAATCCGGCACTGGAGTCTGTACGACGCGGACATTATTACCAGGGCAGCCACGGGAGGCACTTTTGGAAACAGCTCAAGAAGTATCAGATAATCCCTGTTCCATTACCAGAAGGAGCGGAGGATGACACTGCATTCCGGTGTGGTTTCGGCTTCGCGGATCTCGTCAGACGGCCGACTGATTCAGCCAGTAAGCTGACAGCGGAGGAGTTGTCTGCTGGAGTCGGCGACCTCGCGGTACGATTGAGCAAGACGGGGGACCATCCGACTATCGTATTTCGCTATAAGCAGGCGTGGAGCCTAGCACAAGGACAGCTCCGCGGAATGGGTCACCTTCGCATGTTTTACATGCCGAGCCCGTATACGAAGGTAGAGGATGCAAACTCACTGATGAAGGAATTGCAAGCTGACCTATTATCTCGGCATTCCGAGTCGAACGTGTAGGAACCGAGCAAAACATTCCATGACCACCCGTCCCATCATCGAGCCCCTACTCGACGCCGAAGCACGCCTCGAAGGCTTCGACAACCTGATGCCTTTCAAGGTCCAGAACATCCTTCTGGTTTCGAGCCTCTATGATTCTTTTATCCTCCGCGAAGACGGACGCCTCAATGAATTGCTAATCGATGAATCGCTCGAACTGAACCTGCAGCAGATTCCCGGCATCACCCATGTTGCAAGCTGCGCCGAGGCGCTGGAGCTGGCGCGTTCCCAGCCGCGCTTCAATCTGATCGTCACCAACCTCGCAGTCGGCGACATGACCGCAGCTGAACTAGCGCGCGAGGTCAAGAGTTCCGGCCTCGACGTCCCCGTGGTTGTTCTGGCCTACGACTACCGCGCCATCAAGAACTTCATCAGCCGGAATCCGGTCACCGACATCGAACGGATTTTTCTCTGGCAGGGCAATGCGCGCATTCTCATCGCCATCGTCAAGTACATCGAAGACAAGCGCAACGTCTTGCACGATACCCGCGCCATGGGAGTGCCGGTGTTGCTGGTCGTAGAAGATAATATCCGCTACTACTCGTCGTTCTTGCCGGTGATGTATACGGAGCTGATCAAGCAATCGCGGCGGGTCATTCAGGAAGGCATCAACGTCGCGCACAAGCTGGTGCGCATGCAGGCGCGCCCTAAGATTCTGCTGGCTTCGAACCTGGAAGATGCGGCCGAATTGGTGCAGGAGTATCGCGATTATCTGATCGGCTTGGTGTCGGACGTTGAATTTCCCTGGGAAGACAAACTGAGTCCGGAGGCTGGCTTTGAGTTGGCACGTCTGATGAAGGCGCTGGTACCGGATGTGCCGGTCGTTTTGCAGACCAGCCGCACCGAGTTTCGTCCGCGCGCGCTCGCCGAGGGGTATTCGTTTCTGCGAAAACGTTCGCCCACATTGCTGCAAGACTTGCGCCGGATTCTCACCGAGTACTTTGGATTCGGCGATTTTGTATTTCGTCTGCCGGACTTAAAAGAAGTGGGCCGCGCCAAGGATTTGAATGAACTCGAAGAGCAACTGCAAACGGTTCCCGCCGAGAGCCTCACCTACCACGCCCAGAGCAACCACTTTTCTCATTGGCTGATGGCGCGAACCGAATTCGCGCTGGCGGCCAAGTTGCGCCCGCGCAAGGTTTCGGATTTCGCCAGTCCCGAACACCTGCGCCACGACTTGATTGACTCGATCAACAACTATCGCCGCGAACAGAGCGAACTGCTCATCGGCGACTTCAAGGCCGAGACGTTCAAGCCATCCGAAACGAGTTTCCTTCGGATCGGCTCAGGATCGCTGGGAGGCAAAGCGCGCGGCCTCGCTTTTGTGCGGCATCTGTTGCGCAAGAATCGCATCACGCGCCGCTTTCCCGGCATCCGCATCACGGTGCCTCCCGCCTTGGTTCTGGCCACGGATGCATTCGATCAATTCATGGCGGAAAACAGCCTGCTCGATTTCGCTTTGCAGTGCGAAGACGATGCCGAGATTCTGCAGATGTTTTTGGCCGCTCCGCTCTCGGCGGAACTCCAGGAAAACCTGAAAGTTTTCCTTGCGGAAGTTACATATCCGCTCGCGGTGCGCTCTTCCAGCCTGCTCGAAGACTCGCAATACCAGCCATTTACCGGCGTGTATGAAACCTTCATGCTGGGCAATCAGCAGGCTGACCTGGCCGTGCGCCTCGCAGAGTTAATCGACGCGATCAAGCGTGTCTATGCCTCCACCTTCAGCCGCCACGCCAAGGCCTACGTGCGCGCCACGCCTTATCGCCTGGAAGAAGAAAAGATGGCGGTGATCGTCCAGCAACTTGTGGGCACGGTGCACGGGCAACGCTTCTATCCTGATTTCTCGGGCGTGGTGCGTTCGCACAATTTCTATCCCGTGCCGCCGATGACCTTCGCCGATGGAATTGCCGCCGTGGCTTTAGGGCTTGGCCGCGCGGTAGTCGACGGCGGCAAGTGTCTGACGTTCTGCCCCCGCTATCCGCAGAGTCTGGTGCAATTCTCCTCGGTGGACGACATCCTCGCCAATTCGCAAACCGAGTTCTGGGCGCTCGCATTAAACGGCGTTCCGCAAGGACGCCCGGGGCATTTGCACGAGACGCGTTTCGGACTGCATGCAGCCGAAACCGACGGCACGCTTACCGCAGTCGGTTCCACCTATTCGGTCGACAACCAGGCAGTGTATGACGGCGTGAGCCGGCCCGGAGTGCGCATTATCAGCTTCGCGCCCATGCTTAAGCACAATCTATTTCCGCTGCCAACAATTCTTGAGACGCTGGTAAAGGCGGGAGAAGACGCTCTCGGTATTCCCGTGGAAATCGAATTTGCGGTTCGCCTGCCGCAGCGGTCGGGCGAAGCGGCAGAGTTCGGCTTCCTGCAAATCCGCCCGCTCACTCTTTCGCGCGATAACGAGGATTTGTCGCTCGATAAGGTTGACCCGCGGCAGTTGCTTTGCCAAAGCAGCAAGGTCTTGGGTAACGGGCGCATCGAGAACATGTACGACGTTGTGGTCGTCGATTCCCAGCGCTTCGAGCGCAGCCGCAGTCAGGAAGTTGCGAAGGCGGTAGCCCACTTCAACGGCTTGCTGGGCGCGGAGAACCGGCCGTATCTGCTGATTGGAGTGGGACGCTGGGGATCGAACGATCCCTGGCTCGGCATTCCCGTCGAGTGGGACGAAATCTCCGGCGCGCGCGTCATTGTCGAGGCGGGCTTCCGCGACTTCCGCGTCATGCCCTCGCAGGGCAGTCACTTCTTCCAGAATCTGACGGCATTCCAGGTGGGCTACTTTACTGTGAATCCTGATGCCGGCGAAGGCTCGGTGGACTGGGAGTGGCTGAGCGAGCAGCCCGCCATAGGTGAAGACGGATGCGTCCGGCACTTGCGATTTGACGCGCCGCTGCGGGTGATCATGAGCAGCCGGCAAAGTCAGGGCATCATTTTCAAGCCGGAGCTGACGACCGCTTGCTAGCTTTGTAAAACGGCCGCCAAACGACCTGACCACCCCGATACCATGCGCGGCCTGGCAATGCTCGGGCTGGACGACCTGCTCGCCGTAACGCGCATCTTACTGGTAAAGTGGAAACAGAAGTTCTTTCCTCTGTGATGCGACGGGAGTGGGGAGATCATCCTGGAGCAAATGGAGGAAGCTGACGGCATCTTTCGAACGACTCGTTGCATTTTCGGGATTTACCAAGGCTGGCGTACCGTCAGGATAGCGGAGTCTGTTTGCGGACAATGGACTGCCCATAGCGGACTGCCAACATTGCCTCGGCGGCATCTCAATGAACTCGACTCGGAGCCATTATCCATTTGAAACTGAGCTATTCAGCGTGTGTGGGCCTACTGACTGCGTCGATCTTATCCTCTGCGGCTTTTTGCGCAGGTCAAAGCGCCTCGCAGACTCAAACATCGGACCCTGCCCGATCCACCCAATCGCCCGCGACCAGTTCTTCGCAGCAGGATAAACCCGGAAACCAACAGCCTGCCGAAAGCAATTCTCAGGATCCGAATGGCCCGGTCCAGAAAGACCAGAAAGATACAAAGAAGGCCAAGGACGACCGGATGTTTTACGTGATGCCGAACTACTTGACGGTGGATGGTCAGTCGCAGGTGCCGCCAATCTCTTGGAAGCAGAAGTTCGCCATCTCTGCCAAGGGTTCCTTCGATCCCTATGAATTCACCATCGTCGGTATTGTGGCGGGCCTCCGGCAAGCGGATAATTCCTCTCCGGCGTTCGGGCAGGGAATGAAGGGATACGCGAAGCGGTATGGAGCGGCTTTCGCCGATCAGGTGGATGGCAATGTCATGGTAGGCGGCGTTTACCCCACGATCCTAAGAATCGATCCCCGCTATTATCGATTGGGCAGGGGCTCGTTCGTGCGCCGCTTTGGCTATGCCATCGACCGTATTTTCGTCGCCCGGAGAGACTCCGGCGCCAGTGTGTTCAACATTCCCGAGTTTGCTGGCAACGCGACCGCGATTGCTATTTCCAACGTATATTATCCCGCCGCCGATCGCAGTTGGTCGTCGAGTCTATCAGACTGGGGAACGCAGATGGGCATCGACGCCTTCGGAAATGAGCTGAAGGAGTTTTGGCCAGATATTCACGGCTATTTGCAGAGGAGACACGCCCGCCACTTGCAGAAACAGCAGCAGAAAGCACCTGACTAACGTTCCGAAATCCGTACTTGCCCGTTTTCTGCCGCGGGCGTGCATCCAAGGCCGATTCAGACAATCCAACCTGAGTTCATTGGCAGGAATTGTTTGAAAAGCACAGCAGATAACGCCCGAGCTGGAAAATGCGGATGTGGGGGGAGATTTTGAAGGCGATTCGATTATTTTGCGTGGCGGCGCTGGCCGGGATGTTGGCAGCGGCCTCTGTTCAAGCTCAGGAACCAGCGAGCGCGCGAGAACAATCCCGGGAAGGAACGGCATCGTCCCTTCTGAAGGATGTTTCGTTGCTCACCCAGGACCCTCAGCAAGCGAGCAAGACGCCGGATGGAAAATCCTCTTTGCCAAACGCGCCTGCGCCCAGCGTTCCCCCCGTTGCCAATAACCCCGATGACCAGTTTGGCAAACAACCGAAGAGAATTCTTGGGATCATCCCCAATTACCGCGCGGTCAGCGCCAACACGTATTTGCCTCCGCAGAGCTTCAAGAATAATCTCTGGCTGGCGACCCAGGATACATTCGACTACTCCGATTTCATTTTCGTGGGAGGGCTCGCTGGCATCGCAATGGCCGGCAAGTCGCAGCCGTCCTTCGGGCAAGGCGCCGAGGGTTTCGGCAAATACTACTGGCACATCTTTCTCGACGGCGGCACAGAGAACTACATGACGGAAGCGATCGTGCCGGAGGCGACAAGAGAAGACCCGAGATACTACACCATGGGCAAAGGCGGATTCGTTAAGCGAACCGGTTACGCGATAAGTCGACTGTTCATCACCAGGACCAACGCCGGAAACAACACCTTCAATTTGTCGGAGGTAGTAGGGGCCGGGGCGGCTGCGGGCATCGGCAATTTTTATTACCCCGCACAATCCAACCCGTGGGTGAAAACGTACCAACGCTGGGGAACGCAGGTGGGCTTGGACGGCGCGTTCAACGTGCTAAAAGAGTTCTGGCCCGACATCAATCGGGCAGTATTTGGGGGAAAATACTAATTCTGCCTTGGCGCCGTGGCAAACTGCGCGTTATCCAGCAACTTCTCCTGGACCCGAAATGACCTTCTGAAGGCAGAATGATCGTAAACGTTTCTCCGACAAACCATCGCGCAGCAGCGTCTCGAGGGATACTGAGCTCCGAGCACCGCAGCTTCACGGATGCCGATGCAGCACGTGAGTGGCAATGTCCGGCCAGAACTCCCGAAAGGTGTTCGTCAGCGCATCACGCCCCAGCGCCCACCCAAATTTAGTGGCAAGCGCTGCGGGTGTGCGGCTGCCGCTGGGATAGTAAGCGATAGAAATTTCCTGCGCGATGGCACGGCCCAGCAGTTCAGAGGCATTGAAGCTGTTGTGGCCGTGGTAGTCGGGTGTAATAAAGATGCGAGTGCCGGCATACACGCCACGTTTCACGATGCCGCCGTGACCTTTGGCGTAATAGCGTTCGTCCTGATGAAACACCGTAGGAAGCACAAAGATGACCCAATAGTTGCCGTCCGTTTTGTCGAGAAGACCACGCCAGTAGTATCTGCCGAACCCCGGAAGTCCCTGTCCGAGCTGCGTGTGGGCATCGGTCCACTCCGCCAGCGCGGAAGTTATGCCTACGAAAATGAACGATGAATAATCGAAGCTGTTCTGGGTGGCGATCTTGAAGGCCTGCTTCGGTGTGGGCGGCGGCGGCAGCGCACCGGCGCTCACCGCGCGGAAGTTCGGCATCACCCCCAGGATTCGCTTCGGTTGCTCCTGCCCGGGCGTAACACCCTGGTTCGCGGGCACCGTGCTCTGACCAGCACTCTTGTCTTCGGCCTGTTTTGGATTGCTGCCAGGTGTTTCAGTCTGCGAAGTTGAAGAGGCCGGGTTCGCTGGCGGCGGAGTCTGCTGCGCCGCAGACGGATAGGAAAGGCAAGTCATAACAACTAAGGCAACAAACGGTCGAGCGACGAACTGAATCGACAAGCATCTCTCCCCAAAAAAGAAAACTCACTGCAATGGAATGGCGATATCGTCATTCTAACAGTGAGAGTCGCATTCTTCTGATGACGGCGGTGCTTTTACATTGATTTACGATCGCGCGCTCCTGGCATCAGAAACTAAAAGCCAAAAAAAGGCGGCCGAAACAACGGCCGCCTTCCGGCTAAACAGCAAGGATTGTGCGCTAAAAGTGGAATCCAATCTCCCCCGTAAGCGCCCGTGGCGTCACATAGTGCGTGCCGCTGAAGGTTGAGAGAAAGTTGTAGAGCGCGAAATTGTTTGCCAGGTTAATGACACTCAATTGCGCACTCACTTTGTACTTGTCGCCATGGAACAAGTTGTCATGGCCCACCGAGAGATCGAAGAGATTCCGGTGTGCGATGCGCGGCGGATTGTGGTCATCTTGTTCGGTTCCTGGTGCTGGCACATTTATGAGCGGGGAGCCAAACTGCGATGCGGGGCAGTTGTAAGGCAGAGGCACCGTCGGAGTTGCACGCTGCGATCCGCAAAAGAATCCAGCCTCAGCTTCTTGATCGGCGGAAAGCGGCACCTGGCCCACGTTGGCAGCCATCATGCTGACATTCTGCACTCCGCCGATGATGACTGATTGCGGGCAATCGTTGCTCACACTTATCCCGTAGCATGGCGTGGCGCCTGCGACGAGTCCGCTGTCGTACCGCCAGTTAAAGCCCATCCAGGGGCCGCGCTTCCACGGTTGGTATTGGAAGTGTGTCGTCTGATTGAAATGTTCGTCGTGGTCAATACGGAACGCGCTTCCGGGAGGGCCCCCCACGGTCGCGCCGGCTCCGGCGACCTGGGGAAGGAAGAACCGGGCCGACACGCTGGAGAAGACCATGAGCGCCGAAAAGCCGTGGATTTCAGGCACGCTCACTCGCCCCGCATATCCGGGAATTTTCGAGTTGTGCCACTCAATGGGGTATGTGATCGGAGTGTTGCCAAGCACGCTGAAGTCGAAGCCGTTGTGCGTGTACTTCGAAATCCACTCGCCGGAAAAGACCAGGTACTTCCCGAAAGCCTGCTCTAGGCCAGCATGGAATTCGTTGCGAAAGCCAGGACTCAATGGATTGGGAACCGGCGCGGTGCAGATAAGCAGTGGAGCGAGTACCGCATTGCTGCATCCGATGCTGGAAAGTATCAGATTTTCATTAAAGGGAGATTCCAGGGTGCGGGCGTAGGAAATGCGGACGATCGTGTTGGTCTTCTTGATGTTGTAGGCGGCGCCAACTCGTGGCTCGGCTTGGGAACCGCTGGTGATCCCGTTGTAGACATCGCCGCGTAAGCCGAGGTTCAAAGACCAGTTCCCCGTGGTGATGTTGTCGCGCACGTACAGGGCGAGTTCCTTAATGTCAGTGTGTTGGTTGAAGATGTACGGGGTTCCGCCACGGGTCAAGTCGTAAGGGGCGAGGATTGGGTTGTAGTAGGGGTAAAGAGCATTGCCGACCGCATTCGAGGGAACAGTGGTAGTGGGCGCCACGTTGGCCTGGAAGGTGCCGGTATTGCCTGGGCAGTCTGCTGGAGTGAGGCCGGGCGCCGCTACATATGGGTATATGTTCACTGCACTCGTAGCCACAGCAGTGATACAGGGTGCGTTGAAGGTTGGATCAACGATCCCGATGGTGTCGTCCTCATTGAGAAATGTTTGCTCGTAGGTGGCCCCGGCCTTGACTTGGTGAATCCCTTTCACATAGGAGAGATCGGTCCGAAGGCCCGCGTTGGTCAGCGTGCGGTCCTGACCCACGGACTGCCTCTGAAGACTGGGCGGCCCGAGGTCCGCGAAGGGATCGCTGCTGGGATAATAGTTGTAATCGTCGCGCCGCACGAATGCGCCCAGGGTATATACGGCGTTCGCGTTCAGCACATGCGTCCAGGAGGGTGCGATATTGAACGACCCGATCTTGGAGCGTTGATCGGTTGATCCCACGACATTTCCGTCCGGGCCTATGCCGTTAAGTGCCATTTGCGGCTCGATCCCATATAGCCCACTCCAGGGTGTAGCGTTTTGGGCGTCGAGGTTATTCGGCGTCTGGAACCAGCTCCGGCTATAGCCAAAGTTCAGGTGAATAGAGTCGCCGGGTGTGAGTTGATAGTCCACGCGGTCGAACAGGTTCTGCTCGTTGCCCTTGTCGTGGAATACCGCGAATTCTGGGGGATCAAGGAAGCGGCCAGTGTTCAAACCGTTTGCCGAGATGAAGTTCCCCCAGTTCTTTCCTCCGTACGCCAGCTCGGCTTCCAGGTTCGATGTTCCGAATGAACCATAGGAAGCGGTCACGCTGCCATGGGGTGTGGTTACGCCTTGGCCTGAGCGTGTGGTGGCAACAATCACCACGCTGGTTTTGCCCCCGTATTCCGCCGGCGGCGCACCCGAGATCACTTCCATAGACTCGATCGCATCGACGGGAAGCTGGTTGGAAAAGACTTTGCTTTGCTGGTCAGTAATCGGCTGGCCGTCGATGCTGAACGAATTCGAGGCGTGGTCGCCGATCCCGTGGAACAAACCGTTGGAATCGGCTGCGATTCCCGGCGTGGTTTCAGTAACCAGCGCACTAAGTCCCGAGGTCGTGCTCTCCAGGGGAAGCTTGTCGAAATAGCTTTTGTCGATGTCGGAGTGAAAGGTGGGATCGTTCTCCAGCAGATCGGCCGCCGGTGCCTCGACTGTCACCTTGGTAAGCGAACCCAACACTTGCAAACTGACTTTGAGGTTTAGAGGCACAATGGACCGGATATCCACGTCCTGCGCATTGGGAGCGAATCCGGTTGCCGTCACGGTCATGTGATACGGATTGAAAGGAATATTAGGGAGGCTGAAATTCCCCGATTTATCCGTGGTGGTTGACAGATCGAAATGACTCACCGGGTTGTGAATTTCAACGGCGGCGCTGGGCACGACGGCGCCCGTAGGGTCCAGCACGGTGCCGTTGATGGAGCCGGAATTGCTGCCCGACTGGGCATTCACCAAACCCACGGCGACACAAACCAATACGGCAACAAGAGCGACGATCAACTGCTTGTACGAACGAAGCATGAGTCCTCCTGGGACGAAGTCAAGAAATAGGGATCGGCCGGCGCGCACGCCGGAGCTTCGATGTTTGGGAATCCCTAGACGGCAGGAGGACCGCGAATGCCCAGGTCGAAAACCCAGAGCCGGGCCTTGGCGATAACTTCTTCTTCTTGTAGCAGCCCGATGGTTTCAAAAATCGGCCGGGCACGATCGCAAGTGGCTGTGGGCGTACTGCTATGGGCCGCCACGCAGATGGAGCAGGAATTGGATTCAGTCTGGTTGGGATGGTTGTGGGTAGACTCCACCACCGCTGTCCACAACATCAGGGACAGGCAAAGCCACGCCAACCATCGAAAAGTAAACCGCATGCGTTCCTGCATTGGGCTAGATTCTCTGTAGCTTATAACGGTTGTATCGCATAAGGCAATTCCAGGGCAGGCGCGTCCGCGAAAGCGGACAACAACCGCATCAGCGTGCGAACGGGCTTAGTCGATGCCCATCAAACTCCCGCGGCAGGGCTAACATCTCGCCCGCATCTCTGCAACGTACGGCCCATTCCAGCAGAGTGCGGTATTGATCAATCTAATCGATATTCCCCAGCCACTCAGTGCCGGAGGAGCTTGTAATCACCACCACATTGGGCATGTCGCACGGCCCTACACAGCCGCTGATGGTCAACTGAACTCGTTTCAGCAGTCCTCGCCTTCGCCACTCACTCTTGAGCCAATCTACGGGCACTTCAGGCAACCCACGCTCCGTATTGCCGCAGCAACAGCCCCGGCAGATCGTAATCTGTCCGACCACTAGGCGCTTGGTCTTCAGGGGACAATCGTCCTGCGCATTCACGATGCTTGCCAAATCGATTCTCCGTCATACAACCTGAGAACTTCGGGGCAACAACCGCGTGGAATTCAGAATGAATGTCAACTCCGAGCTAACGTGAATGAACGCCGCCAGCAGGGGATTCAGGAATCCAAAGGCCGCAAGTCCCACCCCGATGCTGTCGACCACCAGGGTTCCCACGAAATTTTGCAAGATGATCCCGCGGCAGCGACGAGCCACGCGCAGGGTCTCGACAAACTTGCTCAAATCGCTGCCGATCAGAATCACGTCGGCGCTTTCCCTGGCGACATCGGTTCCCGATCCCATCGCCACTCCCACGTCGGCCGCAACCAGTGCGGGAGCGTCGTTGATGCCATCCCCAACCATCACGACTTTGCGATTCTTCTTGCGAAGCTCACTCACCCACGCCGCTTTCTGGTCAGGCAGGAGTTCTCCAATTGTTTCGTCTACTCCTAGTTCGCGGCCAATCACCGTAGCCACGTTCTGCAAGTCTCCGCTGAGCAGGACGGTCTTCAAACCCATCTGATGCATCGCAGCCACCGCGTTCTTGGCTTCGGGGCGCAGAACGTCAGCGATCAGGACGCTGCCGAGAACCTGATGCCCGCGTGCGACGTACACCGCCGAAATTCCGTCGGTGGCTGTCCCGTTCGCCGGTGGCACACTCAAGCCTCGCTCGGATAGCAGCGCGCGGCTGCCGACCGCAATGTCCTCTCGGCGATACTGCGCAACCACGCCTTTGCCGGGCGTGTAGGAAAACTGCTCCGGTTCCACAGCCTCAATTCCTAACTCGCTCGCACGGGCGATGATCGCCTTTGCCAGCGGGTGTTCCGACTTGCGTTCCGCGATGCTGGCGGCTGCAATAATCTCCCGCTCCGTGGACCCATTGAGTGCAACTACCTCTCGAATTTGAGGGGTTCCGAAAGTGAGCGTGCCTGTCTTATCCAGCAGAACCGTATCCACGGCCGCGAGCGTCTCGAGATATAAGCCGCCCTTGACAATCGCCCCCTGATGAGCGGCGCGGCCAATCGCGCCCAGCACTGCAAGTGGTGTCCCCGCCGCAATACCGCAAGCCCCTGCCACGATAATCACCGAAATTGTCGAACGGGCGTTATGAGTGATGAAGAAGGTCAGGATTGCCGCGCCTAGGGCGAAATAGACAAGATAGCCCGCCAGCCGATCGGCGGTCTTCTGAATCGGAGCCCGTGACTTTTCTGCATGTTCGACGGCCTCGACAATCTTGCCGAAGGTCGTATCGCGCCCAAGTTTGTCGGCGCGGACTTCCAACGCTCCGGACTGATTGACAGTCCCCGCATAGACCGTATCGCCGGAAACCTTCTCCACCGGCATCGCTTCTCCAGTGATGGCTGCTTGGTCGACAAAAGAACGGCCTGCTGAAACGAAACCGTCCACCGGAATCCGTCCGCCCGGTTTCACGATCACCGTGTCGCCCAGCCGAACCTCGTCGGCGGGTATTTCGATCACGCCCCCATTTCGACGCACGGCGACAGTCCGAGGCAGAAAATCGAGAAGGTTTTGAATGGCGCGGCGTCCCCGGCCAACCGTGAGGCCCTCAAGAACCTCGGCTGCCAGAACGAACACCGTAATGACCAGAGCTGTGAAGAATTCGCCGATCACCAACGCCGCAGCGAGGGCGATGGTCATGGAAAGTTCCATCGTCATCTTTCGCTCGACGATGTTTTCAACCGCTTCCTTGAATATGGGATAGCCGCCAATCAACGTCGCTAAAATGCCGATTACACTGAGATGCGGAAACGGCTTCCACACGCGAAACCAGACAGCTACCGCCGCCAAAGCCACAAATGCGATCCGAGCCAGCTCAAGCCATTCGATTCCGTGCTCTTCGGATGATTCAGCGTGCGAGGAGTGCTCCCGCTCCTCAGCCTGTCGCGGCCTCTGATCAGGGATCGACTTGGGTCCAGTTCTCGGTTGATGGTCGATCAAATCTGGGGTGCTCATTAGATTTCTCCCATGCAACATTGCGGTTCACTTCAGGTAGGCCTTCACCATGTCGATGACTTCGTCAGCAGCCTCTGCTTGCGCTGCACTGGGTTTGCGTTTTGGATCCATAACGTGACTGCGAATATGACCCTCTAACAACTCCGCCATTAGGCTGTTCATGGCTCCTCGAGCTGCACTCATAAGCTGAAGGACCTCGGAACAATCCCGCTCCTCGCTGAGGCCGCGCACCAGTGCCTCGACTTGGCCCTGAATACGTTTGGCTCGAAGAACCAGTTCGTTCTTGTTCTTGATCGTGTGGCTCACCGAAACTCTCCTGTAAAAAACATATAAAATATACCATACCCGGTACGGTATATAATCCATCTCTTTTGCCGAATGTCCGGTCCCGGCAAGCCCGTCAATTGCCAGATCGAGACTCCATTCCCAAATCGGCAACCGCCGCTTGTACGACCGATGCCGTTCTCCTTTATGATGTGGAATCGAAGCGCAATCAAGGAGTGTTATGGCAGAACCAACTTACGAAGAACTCAAGGCCCGTCTATCCCAGTTGGAAAAAGAAGTCGAGACCAAGAAGCGCAGCGGCGACCTGATTTTCAAGGTCGGCGAAAAGGGCGGCGTCAGCGTCTACGGACTCGGCCGTTTCCCCGTCACGCTCTACTATGAGCAATGGAACCGCCTGCTCGGTGCCGCCGAGGACATAAAAACGTTCATGGAAGAGAACAAGTCGCGCTTAAAGCTCAAGGAGCAGGGCTAACCGGCGAGTTCCCAGCCCTTAGTTCGCAGTTCTCAGTTGGTTACCCTTGGGGTTTTCTGAGAACAGAACTGAGAACTGCGAACTGGTTTCGCGATATAATTAAAAGCCTGTGCCCAAGTACTCCATTGTCGTCCCTTTGCACAATGAGCAGGAGAACGTCACCGATCTCTACGACCGCCTGAAAGCGGTGATGGAGACCGCTGCCGAGACTTTCGAAATTGTGTTGGTCGATGACGGCTCCAACGACCACACGTTCGCGATGCTGCGCGAGATCGCGGCTGTCGATAGCCGCGTAACCGTCGTGAAGCTCCGCCGCAACTTCGGCCAGACCGCAGGACTGGCCGCTGGCTTCGACCATGCCCGCGGAGAGTACGTCATCGCCATGGATGGCGATCTGCAACACGATCCAGCCGACATTCCGCTGTTTCTGGAAAAGATTGCGGCTGGGTACGACATCGTCAGCGGCTGGCGCAAAGTACGCGTGGATAATTTCTGGATGCGCCGCATCCCCTCCCGCGCGGCGAACTGGCTGATGGCCAAACTGAGCGGCGTCGACATTCACGACTTCGGCACCACCTTCAAAGCCTATCGCCGTGAGGTCCTCGATCAGGTGCCGCTCTATGGCGAGTTGCATCGCTTCATCCCGGCACTGGCATCGTGGTACGGCGCGTCGATTTGCGAAGTGCCCATCCGCAACGTGAACCGCGAGCGTGGCGCTTCGCACTACGGCATTTCCCGCACCTTCCGCGTCGTCTTCGATCTCATCACCATTCGCTTTTTGCTCCGTTATCTTTCCCGTCCGCTGCACTTCTTCGGCACCTTCGGCCTGCTCAGCCTGTTCGGCGGCAGCGCCATCGTAGCCTGGCTGGGAGTGGAAAAATTCCTGCGCCACGTTCCCGTTATGGCCTCTCACGGCCCACTGATGATGCTGGCTCTGGGATTGCTGCTCGGCGGATTGAACCTGCTCGCCATCGGTTTGCTTGGCGAGATGCAAGTGCGTCACTACCACGAGCCTCGCCACCGCGCTCCCTACTCCGTCGACCGCGTGCTGCGTTCGCAGAACGAAGAACACAGCGTCTCGGAGTAACTTCCGAATCTCTAGTCGAATCGACAGCAGCGGTAACATCTATCCCATAGGAATCGCGTGGAGAATAAATCTGTGACCATGGACCGCTGGACCTCGGGCTCTCACTACGACCAATGGATGGGCCGCTGGAGCCGCTTGCTCGCTCAAGAATTCGTGAAGTGGCTGCGCCTCCCCGCAAGCCTGCGATGGCTTGATGTTTGTTGCGGCAGCGGCGTCCTCACGGAAGTCGTGGTTGAATGCAGCGCGACCGCCAGCATCGTGGGCGTCGATGTTTCTCAGGAGCAGATAAACTTCGCCCGCCAGCATCGCGCCCGCGCCAATGTCACCTTCGAAATCGCGAATGCCATGGCCCTGCCGTTCGCCGATGCCAGCTTCGACGTGGCCGTTTGCGGCCTGGGATTGAATTACATTCCGGATCCGCGCCGGGGCTTGCAAGACTTCTGCCGGGTCACGCTCTCCGGCGGCACGGTTGCCGTCTACGTTTGGGACTACGCGCACGGAGCGAGATTCCTGCGAGAGTTTTGGGATGCGGCTAGCGCGATCGATACGGAAGCGGCCGCCTTCGACCAGGCCCGCCGTTTCCCAATGTGTACGCCAGAAGGCCTGCGCGGGCTCTTCGAACAATCGCAGCTCGAAGATTTGAACGTACACGCCCTCGAAGTAGTAACCCTCTTCACCAGCTTTGACGATTACTGGAATCCGCTCCTGACCGGACAGGGCTCGGCCCCGAACTATCTTGCGACGCGCGACAAGAACACTCAGGCGGCAATTCGTGAGCGTCTAAGAGCGGCGCTGCCGGCAAGTGCCGACGGAGAGATCGAACTGCCCGCACGTGCCTGGGCGATTCGTGGGCGCCGACCCTAAGAAGCGATACGCGAATCGCAACAGGCGCGAAACGTCAAATAGGATTGTTGTCCATCGTCCCGCCGGCTGCCGGGTCTCCACGGCGTATAATGTGCCGTTTGGCTTATTAGGAGCGGCATCATGGCACAAACTACGCAGCATGAATTGCAACTGGCCCGCCGCATGTCGCGGCTGGGCACCGAAACTGCCTTCGAGGTTCTGAACAAGGCGCGGGCACTCGAGCGCCAGGGCAAGAGCATCATTCACCTGGAAATCGGCGAGCCCGATTTCGATACGCCCGCCAACGTGATTAAAGCCGGCGTTGACGCACTGCGCACGGGCTGGACTCACTACGGCCCCGCCGCCGGCTTGCCCGAACTGCGCCAAACCATTGCCGACTATGCAAGCCGCACCCGCGGTGTCAAAGTTACGCCGGAAGAGGTGGTGGTCGTGCCCGGGGGTAAGCCAATCATTTTCTTCACGATCCTGTCCTTGATTGATGAAGGAGATGAGGTCATCTATCCCAACCCCGGCTTTCCTATCTATGAGTCGATGATCCACTACGTTGGCGGGCGAGCCGTGCCCATCCAGCTGCGCGAAGAGCATGACTTCTCGGTCGATGTGGACGAACTCGCGGCCCTCATCACCGACCGCACCAAACTGATTATTCTGAATTCGCCGCAGAACCCCACCGGCGGTGTCATGCAACGCAGGGACGTCGAGCAACTTGCTGAGGTCATCGGTGATCGCAACATTCTGGTGCTATCGGACGAAATCTACAGCCGGCTGCTTTTTGAAGGCGAGCATTTCTCTATGATGTCCGTGCCCGGCATGCAGGAGCGCACCATCCTGCTGGATGGCTTCTCAAAAACCTATGCCATGACCGGCTGGCGCATGGGTTACGGCGTAATGCGGGCGGACCTGGCGGCGCACATGACGCGGCTCATGACGAATTCCAATTCCTGCACTGCCAGCTTTACCCAGGTCGCGGGCGTTGAAGCCTTGCGTGGAGATCAGAGTTCGGTCGATCACATGTGCGCCGAGTTCAAGCGCCGCCGCGATGTGGTCGTAGCAGGCTTGAACAAGATCAAGGGTTTTTCCTGCCGTATGCCCAAAGGCGCATTCTATGTGTTCCCCAACATCACGAAGACGGGATGGAAATCGAAACCGCTCGCTGACGCATTGCTTGAACACGCCGGAGTAGCGGCGCTTTCCGGCACGGCATTCGGCGAGTTCGGCGAAGGCTACCTGCGCTTCAGCGTCGCCAACTCGCTGGAGAACCTGCAGCAGGCGCTTGAGCGCGTTGACCAATGGGCCAGGAAGAATCTCTAGCCCGACGATCGCGGGATCAAAGACCAGTCGGAATGGGCATCCACGAATCGCGTCACCGCGCCTAGTGATTCCCATCACAGTTTTTCCCGTCTTTCCCACTTAAGCTCTGCGTAGCGTCGTGTGTGTCTTTTCTTCCGGCGCGCAGGGGAACGCCATGGCCCTCACGGATTCGACCACCGGCAAGATCATCCGGGACTATTCCATCGAACAACTCAAGGATGCTGCGAACCTCATGCGCGGCTATGACTTGGTCGCACTGTGCGCGGCGGGCTCGGGGCACGCCGGCGGCACTCTCTCTATCATGGACATTGCGGCCGCGCTCTACCTCAAAGTTGCGGAGCACGATCCCAAACATCCCCTCTGGTTTGGCCGCGACCGCATCATTTGGTCAACGGGGCACAAAGCGCCCAGCCTCTATCTTGGGCTCGCCATTGCCGGTTTTTTCCCCGTCGAGGCGGTCATGACGCTGCGCAAGCTGGGATCTCCCTATCAAGGACACCCGCATTGGCTCAAGCTGCCCGGCGTCGAAGTCTCTACCGGTTCTCTGGGCCAGGGTTTAAGCATCGCGGTGGGCATGGCGCTCGCCGCCAAACTCGACGAAGAGAGGCACAAGATTTTCTGCCTCATGGGCGACGGCGAACAGCAAGAGGGACAGATCTGGGAAGCGGCCATGGAGGCCGGACACTTCCACCTCGACAACCTGATCGGCATCATCGACTGCAATCGCCTGCAGATCGACGGCTGGGTGAAAGATGTCATGGAAGTCGAGCCGCTGGCGGCGAAGTATGCCAGCTTTGGCTGGAACGTGATGCGCATCGACGGCCACGATATGAACCAGGTGGTGGACGCGCTCGAACTGGCGAAGGAAGTAGTAGGGAAGCCGGTTGTCATCCTCGCCGACACGGTCAAGGGCAAAGGCGTCAGCTTCATGCAGGATCAGGCGGGATGGCACGGGAAAGCGCCGAACCGCGACGAACTGGACAAGGCGCTGAAAGAACTCGGCCTCAACGAACGCATTCCGGTACAACAGTTGCTGGACACGGCGAAGCGCTATCAAGCTGAGGTTGAGCGCAAGCTCGACTCCAAAATGCCAAAGTTTACCCGCGACTACTGGTGGAACATTGGCGACACCATGAAGGTGAAGATGGAACCGACGCGCAAAGGCTTCGGCCAGTCGCTGGCCGAAAATGGCGACGACGAGCGCGTGGTCTGCCTTGGTCTGGATATCTCCGGGTCGATTACCATCAGCGATTTCTATTCTGGCAAGCCCGAGCGCAGGAAGCGCTGGATCAGCATGGGAATCGCCGAGCAATCGGCAACCTCTGCAGCCGCGGGACTGGCCAAGGAAGGGAAGCTGCCGGTGCTAGGAACCTACGCCACATTCGCTGCGGCCCGCAACCTGGACCAGATCCGCACCTCAGTGTGCTACGGAAATTTCAATGTCCTGATTGCCGGAGCGCATGGAGGAGTCTCCGTCGGCCCCGACGGCGCAACGCATCAGGCGCTGGAAGACCTCTTCGCCATGGAAGGCCTGCCCAACATGTCGGTGGTCGTGCCTTGTGATGTTATCGAAACTCGCAAAGCCACGAACTACCTGCTGCTGCAGCACGTGGGACCAAAATATATTCGCTTTGCCCGTGAGGCTACGCCGGTCGTTACAGATGTGAACACACCCTTTGTATTCGGGAAGGCAAACGTAATTCGCTTGCGCGGCGAGGCAGCAAACTTTGCGGATGCGTTCGAGACCAAACTGGCTTCGGATTACAAGTCTGAGCGCGAAGATCTAAGCATCATTGCCTGCGGGCCCATGGTCCCAGAAGCGATGCGCGCGGCCTACATCCTGAAAAGAGATTACGGCTATGAAACCCGCGTACTGAACCTGCACACCCTCAAGCCGATCGATGCCGAAGCCATCATTCGCGCTGGGAAGGATACCGGTGCCGTGGTTACGGCCGAAGAGCACCAGATCGGAGCGCTGGCGTGGAGGGTTAGCGCCATCCTCACGGAGAGCCCCGAACTCTACGGGTTGCCCGTGATCACCGGCGCCGTCGGAGTGAAAGACCGCTTCGGTGACTCCGGCGCCCCTTGGGAGTTGATCAAGGAGTTCGAAGTTAGCGCCGAGCACATCGCCCACAAAGCCTTGGAGTTATTGGCATTCAAGAAGAAATGGGCAGAGGAGAAGCGGGAAGAGCGCGAGCACCTCTTCTACGCGGGCATGCGGTAACGCCCTTTTACACAACGACATAGCTCATCGGCGATCCCAGCCCGGTGTGTAGCGCCTGCCATAAACCCCTCGCGTATGATATTTTCGATGTTCCGCACTGGGGGGGGTGGGGCGTAAGCTTTCTGATTACAACCGCAGTCATTTTCGAACAAACTCATGACCAACAAATTCCGCGTTTTTGCCACCTGCGAAATCGGAGAAGCGCTCGACCTTCTACGCCGCCGCGGCTATGCAGTTGAGGTCTATCCGCAGCCGGAAGCGCCGCCGAAGAGTTTAATCATTGAAAAAGTGAAGTCCGGCATCGACGGCCTGATCACCACGCTGCGCGATCCCGTCGATGCCGAGGTCTTCGAGGCCGGGAAGAATACGCTGAAGGTTGTAGCCCAGTATGCCGTCGGATTCGACAACATCAACCGCGCCGATGCCAATCGCTACAAGATTCCCTTCACCCACACGGCCGATGTGCTCACCGAAGCCACAGCCGAGTTCGCCTTCTTCATGCTCGGCATGCTGGCGCGCAAGATGTGGCCGGCCGAGCACCTCACGCGCGATAACCAATGGGGGTATTGGCATCCCTACCTGCCGTTTCTGGGCGACGAAGTCACCGGTAAGACCATCGCGATCATTGGTACAGGACGCATCGGGCTGGCGCTGATCAAGAAATGCGCTGGTTTCGACATGAACATGCTCTGCTACGACCCGGCGTACGAGAACCACAATTACATCAAAGCCATTCAAGAGGAAATGGACCTGCGCCACGCCCGTGGGATTTCAAAGGACAGGAACTGGATCAAGTATGTAGGATTCGAAGATGCCCTGCGCGAGGGGGACTTTGTCAGCGTGCACGTGCCTCTGCTGCGTCCAGGAGAAAGCTCGACGCCCACCTATCATCTGTTCAACGAGCGGACGCTGCGGCTGATGAAGCCGACTGCATTTCTTGTAAACGATTCGCGCGGGCCGGTGATCGACGAAGCTGCGCTCGTGAAAGCTTTGCGCGAGAACTGGATCGCGGGCGCTGCCCTCGATGTCTACGAAAAAGAACCGCTGCCGGCCGATTCGCCGCTGCGCGATCCAGCGATTGCCGATCGCTGCCGCCTGATGCCGCATTTTGCCAGTGCGGCGCGCATCACGCGCCTCTCGACCGATCCTAACAAAGGTATGGCGGGACGTTGCGTTCAGGGATTAATCAACGTGCTTGAAAACAACTATGGGGGCGATATCACGAAGATGCCCTATGTTGTGAACAAAGAGGCGTTCGGCGAGTAGCTGGTGCGATTTCTACTTTCCCTTTGCAGCGTAATCCAGCATCTGCTTGACGTCTGCCGAGTGCGGCCCATCGGGGGCGAGTTCCAGATACTTCTGCAAGGCGGCGATGCTTTCCGGCGGCGCAACGAACTTGCCGCTTATATCTTTACCCTGAGCAAACAAGGCGGAACCCTTTACGAAATAGGCGTTGGCACGCGTGGGATCGGCTTCAATGGCCTTGCTGCACGCCGCCGGAGTTGCGTCGACGTCTCCTGTGTTGTAGAGCGTCGCGCAAAGATTGAACCACGCAGTCGCTGCCAGTTTCGGATCGATTGCAGAGGCAACCTCCGCCGCGCGCCGGTAACATTCTGTCGCCTCTTTGGTCTTCCGCAGTTTCAGGTAGGCGTTCCCTTCGCTGGTAAGAACCTGCCCCAGGGTGCGCCGCAGCACTGTGGCTGCGGATTGTGCGTCCGCTCGACCCCCGCCGTTCGCCGCGATCAAACTTTGCAGCAAGCCCGCAGAGGTTTCGTAGGCATTGATGGCGTCCTGATATTGGCCGAGGTACAGGTTGGCGTCACCTAGGGCCTTGTAGAGTATGTGACGATTGCTTTGGGACCTAAAACTAGGATGCTGCGCCGCGGTTTCGGCGTCGAGGGCAAGAGCCTCGCCGGCAAGTTCTTTTGCCTTCTGCCAGTCTTTGGCCTCGTTGGCGCCGTTGATCTGGGCCAGCAAGTCGTCAAGCGAGACGATCTTGGCGTTCACGGCCTTTATTTCTTCAGTCGAGGGCTTGGGCGCGGGCGCTTGCGCAAGAAGCAGCGCGGACGAGAGAAAGGTTGTCATAACAACTCGTTTAATTTTCATTGCAGCCCTCAACGTTGGATTGATGGCGGGTCGCCAGACACTCCCGATTGTCACAAAGGAAGGAAGCCCTGCAAAGTGACTAAGGTGTGGATGGTCAGCCGCCAGCGCAACAAATCGGTAAGCGTGAAATCGCTAGTGGCTGGCGACTGGGTTTGACTCTTGGAATAAAATGAGGGGATCGTGCTCGCTTCCGTTACGCGTCTTAGGGTTCGCTCGCTGATGTACCTTCCGGCGTTCTTGTGGCAGACATTTCTTTCGCAACGCCAGGTCGTGCGCGCACCCGGGTTCTCTGGTGGAAAGCTCCTCGTCGACGCCAAGCTTACATTTTGGACATTGACTGTGTGGCAAGATGAGCGGGCAATGAAGGCGTTTCGCGGCTCCGGTCCGCACTCGAAGGTCATGCCGCGCCTGGTGCAGTGGTGTGACGAAGCGGCGTACGCTCACTGGGCACTCACCGGCAATCAGGCCCCCTCCTGGCAGGAAGCCTACGAATACTTGATAAGGGAGGGCCGCCTGTCGCGTGTGGCAGATCCGTCTCCCAGCCATGAGGCTAGGAGGTTTGCTAAGCCGCGTTTGAAGCCTTTGATAGGAGTCGACCTGAAGCCCCCGCAGGCCAAAGCTCAAGCCAGAAAGTCAGCGGCGTGAGAGCAATGAGCAGGGGTTTGTTAAGGTCTTTCAGGATGTTCTCCGACCGCACCAACTGGAGGCTCACGCGCAATCGCCTGACCGAAGCGCTCGACGAAGTACGCTCGAGCGGCGTGCGAGTGCTCGATCTAACCATCTCTAATCCCACCCGGATCAACTTGCAGTACGACGAGGCGCTGATACTTCAATCGCTAGCCTCGTCGCAAGCCATGAACTACGACCCCCAGCCTAAAGGTTTGCTTACGGCTCGCAAAGCAGTGGCTGGCTATTACCGGCACGATCATGACGTTCGCGGCTTCGACCCTGACCAGTTGGTGCTGACCACCAGCACCAGTGAAGGTTATTCTTTCGTATTCCGCTTGCTATGCAATCCGGGCGATGAGCTGCTGGTTCCGAAGCCGAGTTATCCGTTGTTTGAATTTCTTGCCGATTTGCAGGACGTCAAGCTCGTTCCTTATCCCTTGATTTACGATCACGGCTGGCAGATGGATTTTCCGTCATTGCAGAAGGCGGTGAGCGGGCGCTCTCGAGGCGTGGTCGTGGTCCATCCCAACAATCCTACGGGCTCGTTCGTGCACCCGAACGAGAGGGAATCGCTGAATCGCTTTTGCCGGGAACATGGGCTCGCGTTGATTGCCGATGAAGTTTTTCTCGACTGCGCTCATGATCGGACTAAGCGAGAAAGCTTTGCTTCGAATCAAGACGTGCTGACCTTCACCCTGAGCGGAGTCTCCAAGATTTCGGCGCTGCCGCAAATGAAGGTGGCGTGGATCGCGACCAGTGGCCCACCGCCGGAGGTTGAGCCAGCGCAGGCGCGGTTGGAAGTAATCGCCGACACATATCTTTCGATGAACGCGCCCATCCAGTGGGCGACTCCAGCGCTGTTGGATCAGCGGACGGGCATTCAACGGCAGTTAACCGAGCGTGTGCTCGACAACCTGGCCGAACTCGACCGCCAGCTCGCCGGAGAGAAGACTTGTCAGCGCTTGCATGTGGAAGGCGGATGGTACGCGGTGGTGCGCGTTCCAGTAACCCAAACCGACGAGGAGCTGGCAGTCGATTTGCTGCGACGACGATCCGTGCTGGTGCATCCGGGCCACTTCTATGACTTTCCCAGCGACGGGTATCTGGTCTTGAGCTTGATCACCGGGCTGGATGATTTCAGGGAAGGAATCACGCGGCTGCTGAAGGCCGTTAGCGAGTGAATAACCGCAATGTCTGCGAAGAACAATTCGCTTTACTCGGGAAAGAGGATGTTGGATCATCGAGGCGTGAAGTTTCTCTTTAGCTTTTCTTTGATATTCCTGCTTCTTCTGCCCGGCTGCTATAGCAGTTCGCGCCCATCGCATATTGGCAGCGCTGCGCCCGATTTTACCCTGCAGGATTCGGACCGCAAGGTTACGCTGAGCCAGTTCCGCGGGGACGTAGTGGTTCTGAATTTCTGGGCGACCTGGTGTCCTCCGTGCGTGGAAGAGCTGCCTTCCTTGATCTCGATGCAGGCGCGCATGAAAGAAAAGGGCGTGATCGTACTAGCCGTAAGCATAGACGTTGATTCCGATTTCTATCATCGTTTTCTCAAAGAACAGAACGTGAACCTGCTGACCGTGCGTGACCCGGAGCAGAGGACGCCCACCCTGTACGGCACCTTCGGCTGGCCCGAAACCTACATCATCGACCGCAAGGGCGTGGTGCGGCGCAAACTAATCGGGCCCGTGGATTGGAATTCACGCGAAATCACGGAGTTCCTGAGCACGCTGTAGTGCCGCAGCGTGTGTTTCGGAAGGCATGGGACGACCCGCGGAAATTGTTAATTGATGATTGTTGATTAACTGCTGGCAGCCAGTGGGTTTAATCATCAATCACCAATCATCAATCAACAATTGCCTATCGCCTCACCAGCCACGGATTGCTCTCCCGCTCCTCTCCAATGGTGGTCACGGGGCCGTGGCCGGGAACGACGACAGTATCATCGGGCAACGCAAGCACGGTGCCGTGCAGCGATTGCATGATCTTCTGCATCGATCCGCCGGGCAGATCAGTGCGGCCGATCGACCCGGCGAACAACGTGTCGCCCGCGATCAGAGTCTTTTCAGCAGGGAAGTAAAGGCAGATGCTGCCTTCGGTGTGCCCCGGTGTGTGCAGAACGCTCGCGGCATGCGCCCCAGCATTCACCGTGTCGCCGGTGCTCAGGCTCTGCTCGATCTTGACCTCGCCAGGCGGTTCCACGCCGATCCATGCCGCCTGCACATCGAGCATCTTGAGCAGAGCATAGTCGTTCTGGTTGAGCAGGATGGGCGCTCCCGTGGCCGCACGCAGCTTCATTGCGCCTCCCACGTGATCGATGTGGGCGTGGGTAATGACAATCTGCTTGACTTGCAGGTTATGCTTGCGGAGCAGCGCAAGCACGTCTTCAATATCATCGCCGGGGTCGATGACCATGGCCTCGTGCGTGACCTCGTCGCCGATGATCGAGCAGTTGCACTGCAGCGGCCCGACGGGGAAAATTTCGTGAATCATGCTTTCATTGTAACGATTCCCGTGTAGCAGCTTCTAAGTACTAAATAGAATCCAGAAGGCGCCGGGTTCGAAGATTCTGTTCCGACTTGCCTTGGGACGCCGGTGGCGAGACAATACGCCAACGTGCTTGGGAGGTTCCGGTGTCAGCTAAATACCGTCAGCATGGATATCAGGACCGCGACCGCCAGGGTCGAGAAAGAGACGAAAAACCGCGCAAAGAGAAAGACCCTGGAGAAAAACCGGCGCCGGTGCCGCCGGCAAGGCGCGACTACAGCATGGGGCCAAAGCCGGTGAATATGCCCGGTACGCGCGCGGTTTCCCGCTGCGCGCAGTGCGGGACGGTGCTGCAGGCAATTCCGCCGACAGGTCTTTGTCCAAAGTGCGGCTTTGAATTGCATTCCTGCAAGCAGTGCATGTATTTCGATCCCGGAAGCCGCTTCGAATGCATGCAGCCGGTGAAGGGGCGCGTGGCCAAGAAAGATGCCCGCAACGATTGCGCGTTCTACGAGATTCGCGTGACGCGGGAAAAAGAAACGTCCACGCCTGCCAGCCTGCGCCCCAACGACGCCCGGCAAGCGTTTGAGAATCTGTTCAAAAAGTGAACCGCGAGTGTGCCGATTTTGATCACGGTTTCTGTGTAGGCCGCAGCAGAATCTCGCTCACAAACGATTGCGGGGCCTGCGTTACCAACATCGCCACCGTGTGAGCCACGTCCTCCGGTTGCAGCATCTTCGAGTGATCCTTGCCAGCGTGCGGGCTCAGGTCGGTGTTAGTCGAGCCCGGACAGATCACGGCTACGCGGATGTTGTGGCCCCGCAGTTCCTCCGCCAGGGAATAGCTCAGCCCGTTCAAG
The DNA here is from genome assembly GCA_963832755.1 of uncultured Acidobacteriaceae bacterium. Classification (GTDB taxonomy): domain Bacteria; phylum Acidobacteriota; class Terriglobia; order Terriglobales; family Acidobacteriaceae; genus Sulfotelmatobacter. Next base: position 2,316,103 of record CAWHVM010000002.1, read on the forward strand.
CCCCACTTGGAGGCGGCGTAGGCTGCGCCGTTAGAGAGCGCGTTTTTTCCCGCCAGAGACGAAATGTTAATGATGTGGCCGGAGCGGGCACGAATCATCATCGGCGCAAACGCCCGCGTCGTATAGAAGACGCCACGCAGATTCGTGTTCAGAATCTGCTCCCAGGCGTCAGGAAGAAGTTGGTGCAGTGGGCCGCCAAACCCGCCAACTCCTGCGTTGTTGACCAGGATGTCGACGCGTCCAAACGAACTTTCGACGCGCTCGGCAGCCGCCTCAACCGAGGGAAGACTGGTCACATCACAGGGAATCACCTCGGTCGTTCCGCCCGCTTGCGCTATCGCTTGCGCAGACGATTCGAGAGAAGCACCCGTGCGTCCGCACAGGACGGCGGCCGCGCCCAGGCTTGATAACTCACGCGCAACGGCCGCGCCAATCCCGCGGCCGGCGCCAGTAATCACCGCCACTTGTCCGGCCAAAGGGTGAACCGCACCTATTCCAACCGTACTCATTAGAAATGCCTCCATCCCGCAGAAATGTTGGACTGTAGCTTAGAAATGTCTTCCTGTCCCGCGCCACGTCCCTCGCAAGGAACCGGGAATCACATTCTTTCCACCGGATACCGTATCTGCATCTTATACAATAGCCGCGAGGGTGACTGGGAAGTTGCTTGCCTTCGGCGCGAGAGGTACTTATAATCCGGCCACCGGGAATGAAAGGGTCACTCACCTTGCGTCCCGCAGGTTGCCCTTTTTTCGGGGAGTGCCGGGAGCGCTACCTGGCGATCCCAATGCGGAGTCTGGAGCGCCCAGAAACTGTCGGAGTGAAATGCAGCCCAAAATTTAAAGAGTAAGGAATACGATTTCGCGAAGTTGTGAATTCCCGACGATTCAAGGAGCCATACTGATGAAAAAGATTCTGGTCACGGCTGTGCTTGGAGTTGCTGTATTAGCGGCGGACACGGTGCAGCCATCGCAGGCGCGAGGAGCAAATCCACAACCGGCCACGCCTGCTCAGCCGGCGCAAGCACAAGCGCCCGCGCCATCCCCGCAAGGCCCCATCATTAAGGATCCTGCTGAGTACAACGCTTACGTGGGCGCGATCAAGCAGACCGACCCTAAGGCGCAGATCAGCGGCCTCGAAGCGTTTCTGACGCAATATCCCAACAGCATCATGAAGACTGCGGCCCTGCAAACACTTATGCAGGACTACCAGCAGACGGGTAATCAGCCGAAAACCGTCGATGCGGCCACGAGGCTGCTGGCGGCCGATCCCAGCAACGAGCGAGCATTATTCCTGCTGGCGTACTTCGATCGCATGAAGGCCCAGGGAGGAGACTCCAACGCCAAACAGGATCTGGCAGATGCCAAGAAATATGGGCAGATGGGGTTGGACGGCTTGTCAAAATTCGCCAAGCCAGAGGGTACTTCCGACGCCGACTTCCAAAAGATGAAAGATCAGATGACCGGGGTCTTCAACGCAGCGATCGGCATCGCGGCTATTACCGACAAGGATTATGACGCCGCGCGAAAGGACCTGCGCGCCGCCGTCGACAGCAGCCCGGACTTTCAAAAGGATTTTAGTGTGGTCTATCCCTTGGCACTGGCCTATGCGGGGCCCGTACCGCCGGACCCCAAGATTCCTCCTGACCCAATCAACGCCATTTGGTTCGCGGCGCGTGCTTCTGTGGTGGCGCCGAACCCGCAGTATCAGCAGCAGATCGAGAAATACGCCAAGATTCAATACATGAAGTACCACGGTGGGGACGATGGATGGGCCGACGTATTGGCGCAAGCCAAAGCCAGCCTGACCGAGCCGGCCGGATTTACCATCAAGCCAGCTCCTACTCCAGCCGAGCAGGCTCATGCCATGGCGATTGCCACGGCACCCGAAAAGATGGACTTTGGCCAATGGGAATTCATACTCTCGAATGGCAACCAGGCCGACCAGGACCTGGTGTGGAATGCCATCAAAGGCAAGGCTGTACAGCTTAACGGCACGGTCATCAAGGCGACGGCGACGGAGTTTGATATCGCTGGAAGCCTCGACGACATTGACGCCAAGAAGGCGGATATTACGCTCACGTTTGAAGAGAAGGTTCCGCTGAGGCTTATCCCTAAAGAAGGCGCCAGCCTGGACTTCCAGGGCGAGCCCGCCTCCTACACGCCGAACCCCTTCATGATGACCATGGACAAAGGGCAGTTGCTGAAAGCGGCAGCCCCAGCTAAGAAGCCCGTTCACCACAAGACGGCTTCGCAATAGTTCAGATGGATTCAGGCAAGAGGCAGCCCCGGCGGGCTGCCTTACTTTTTGGAAGACACGAGTAGCGCGTGCTGAGACGGCCCGGTTAGCGCACCACTTTCTTTTCCAGTGAGACCGGCCGCGCGCTGCGGGGCGGACGTTTCACTCCATCCCGAAGCTGGCGAACGTCGATCTTGAGTTCATCGATGGTGCGGCTGAGCGTATTGCGGTGCATTCCCAGTTCGCGCGCTGCGCGGCACTGGTTGCCTTTGTTTTCCTGAAGGACGGTAAGGATAAAGCGCTTCTTGAATTCGCGCACGCCCTCGGAATAAAGTATGTTGCTCTTGTACATCTGCAGAATGAGTGCTTCCAGTTGATCTTTCACGTTGGTCTCTCTCTCGTTCAATGTCTTTGGTCTTAACTGACTGCTTGCCCAACAGCGGCTCTTATTTCGACTTGGAGGCTGGAGAGCCGGTCAATTCTTTTGGAGCTCGATGCAGAAAGTCGAGACCCTCGTAGAATCGCGCCCGCAACGCCGACGGCGCCACCCAAATCGCGGCCCTTCCCACCACCAGGAAATAGTCCGCCAGCCTCGAACTTTTCAGCATTGTTGACGTCGGGGTGAACGCGGTCATTCCCATTAGCACCACGGCCACCACCAACGCGCCTTTTACCAATCCCAACAAAGCGCCCAGAAAGCGGTCAAACCCGCTCAGGCCAGCCGCCTTCATCAGTTTGCGGGCGATCCTGGCGGCAACGCCAAACAGGATCAGGATCGCAAAAAAAATGATGAGGAAGCCGAAAATATCGGCCAGCCACTCGTTCTTCAGAAACGACATCAACCACTCCGCCAGGCGCTGATATTGCCAGGCGGCAACGATGTAACCGATCACCAGGCCAGCCATGCTCAGAACCTCTGCGAAGAAGCCCTGAATAGCCGCCGAAACCACGTTCAACAACACAACCACGACACTTAACCAATCTGCCGCGGTCATGCTACTCTCCCGCCCGCTTTGTTGCGAGCAATTCTTCCCAACGCCTTTCCGCAGACTTCTTTGGCGAAAAACGCCCGGCGCTTACACATCCAGTCTGTGCCCAGTGATCTGGAGGTAGGCCTCGAGGTACTTTTCACTGGTGCGGCGGGCAACCTCCTCCGGCAAAACCGGCGCGGGCGGCTGCTTGTTCCAGTGAATCTCTTCCAGGTAATCGCGGACGTATTGCTTGTCGTAGGACTCCTGCCCTCGTCCCGGCGCATACGTCGCCGCGGGCCAGAATCGGGAGGAGTCCGGGGTGAGCACCTCATCGGCCAAGGTGATTCCCTTGGCGGTGCGGCCGAATTCAAACTTCGTATCGGCAACGATAATACCCCGCTGGCGGGCATAAGCGGCAGCCTTCTTGTAGATCCGCAAAGTGATGTCGCGTAGGTGGCTCGACGTTTCCGTTCCCAGGATTTCGCACATTCTGGCGAACGAAATATTTTCATCGTGACCACTCACGGCCTTGGTGGCTGGAGTGAAGATGGGTTCCGGGAAGGCTTCAGATTCACGCAGTCCGGGCGGCAGAGCGATACCGCACACTTTGCCGGTCGTCTGATATTCCTTCCAGGCAGAACCTGAGATGTAGCCGCGCACCACGCACTCGACGGGAAACATTTCGGCGCGCTGCACGATCATCGAGCGCCCGCGCAACTGATCGGCATACTTCTGCAGAGTTTGCGGAAAGCGATCCACGTCCGCCGTGATGACATGGTTGGGCACGATGTCGGAAAGGAAGTCGAACCAGAACAGCGAGATCTGGCTCAGGACGCGGCCTTTGTGCGGGATGCCGGTGGCGAGCACATAGTCGAAGGCGGAAATGCGGTCGGTGGCGACGAATAGCAGGCGCTCGTCGTCGAGCTGGTAAACGTCGCGCACCTTGCCGCTGGCGTGAAGTTGAAGATCTGGGAAATCAGTTTGTAAGACCACGGGATCAAGAAGTTTAGGAGTCATGTCGAAATTCTACAGGGTAAGGAGCGAGGCGTATTTTAGACCCTCAGAAATTTTTGTCAACGACTGAAATCACGCCAGAGACAGAAGTCCGTATCCTGTTGATTGGGGAAACGTTGCTGGTCGAGGGCAGCAGAAATGGCTGTCGGCCTGTTGTGGAAAAGCTGAGGATGAGAGTGGATATCGGGGGCGGTTCCGGCTTTTCCATTACCTTGGTTACCTCCTAAGTGTCGCACTTTCCAGCTAGGCTTGACCTTCACGAAGGGCTCACTATGCGGCGCTGGAGTCTACTCCCCCTATTGGTTTGTGTAACAGCATCTGTGGTGGTCTCTGGCCCTCGTTCATGGGCCCAGCAGAATGAACCAGAACGTCGAGCGCAAGGTTGTGACCCAGGTTTCGCCAGTCTACCCCGACTTAGCCCGGAGGCTAAACCTCCGTGGTGTTGTGAAGTTAATCGTAGTCGTTGCGCCCGATGGCAAGGTGGCTTCTACCGAAGTGATGGGCGGAAACCCCGTGCTCACCCAAGCTGCGGTCAATGCGGTGCGCAAATGGAGGTACGAGGCGGGTCCTGAGCAGACCCGCGGGGTGGTCGAACTACGGTTTGACTCACACTGATTCGCCGGCCAGATACACCCTACGCGGCCCCGAAGCGCACTGACACCAGCTTCGACACGCCCGGCTCCTGCATAGTTACGCCGTAGAGTACAGGCGCGATGCTCATCGTCTTCTTGCTGTGCGTGATGAGCACGAACTGCGTCTTGATACTCATCTCTTTCACCAGTTCGGTGAAGCGGCCGATGTTAGCCTCATCAAGCGGCGCGTCCACTTCGTCGAGGATGCAGAACGGGCTGGGCGTGTACTGGAAGATGCCCACCAGCAGAGCGAGGGCGGTGAGCGCTTTTTCCCCGCCCGAAAGCAACAACACGCTTTGCAGGCGCTTGCCCGGAGGCGACGCGACTACATCGATGCCGCTCTCGGCTGAGTTCTCCTCGTCAGTAAGCTTCATGAAGGCGTGGCCGCCGCCGAAAAGCTTCTTGAAGGTGGCCTGAAAGTTCTCGTTAATCTTGGTGAAAGCCTCCTGAAACTTCTGCCGTGAGACTTCATCGATTTCGCGGATGGTTGCGGTTGTGTTCTCGATCGAAGAGATCAGGTCTTTGCGCTGGGCGTCAAGAAATGCATGCCTCTCGGCGGTCTCGCGGTACTCTTCAAGCGCCATCATGTTCACCGGGCCCATGGCTTCCAGCTTGGCGCGCGTCTCGCGATAAGACTGATCGCAGGCGGCGAGGTCATCACCCGTAACGAGGACCAGCGTGGTATCGGCGAGCAAAGCCGGGCGCTCGATTCCCAGTTCGTTCAAGCAAGTTTCCGCCATGTACATAGCATCGGCTTGCAGCTTGGCGGCTGCTGCCTGCAGTTCACCGCGGCGGTCGCGTTCCTGGTCGAGAAGTTGGCGGGCGCTCCGCAGAAGCTCGTCGATTTCCGCAAGGCGGGCGCGGAGTTGATCTTTTTCGAATTGCAGCAACCCCTCGCGTGCCTGGCCCGCGTTGCGCTCGGCCGCGAAGTCGGCGGCTTGCTGCTCGAGTTGGAGGTTTTCATTTTCGCGCTGCAGCTTTTCCGCGGCGGCAGCTTCAATCTGTGAAGCGAGAGCCTGAAGGCGCTCGCTCATTTCCGCGAACAGCGACTCAATGCGCGAGAGCACGGCAGTCGCGGAGCGATGGCGCTCTTCCAGCGCGGCGACGCGGGCCACCCGCTGCGAACGGGCCTGGGCCGCGTCTTCGCGGCGCTGGCGCAGCATGCCGAGAGATTCCTGCGCGACGGCAATCTGCTGTTCCAGTTGAGCGCGCGTTTGTTCCAGTAACGCGATTTCGTCCTGCCGCGTCGAGACGATCGATTCCTGTTCAGCCCGCTCGGCGGCAAGCCGTTGCAATTCGGCCTGCGAGATGCTCATGCGCTCGGTCACGCGCGCCATCTCCGAATCGAGCTGCTGCAACATGTGTCCTGAAGTCATCGACTGATGCTCGGCTTCTCGCCTTTCGCCTTCCAGACGTTCCAGCAGGGAAGTTAAGTCTTTAATCTCACGGCCGAGCGTAAGCACTCGCATCTGTTCTTCGCGAAGAGCGTGTTCCAGATCCTCAAGCTGCCGGAGAACGTCGCGCAGCTCGCGTTTCATCGAGAGCGGGCCTTCCGCGCGTTGTTTGCCGCCGGTGACGGTGACGTTGTGAAAACACTCTCCCGATTGCGACAGAAAAAATGCATCCGGATTTTCGAGAGCGAGTCCGCGCGCGGTATCAGATCCCGGAACGATGTAGCCGTCGCGCAACTTCGGCAGAATCACTTCCAGCGACTTTCCGAAGCCATCAAGAACGCGGATGGTGTGCTTCAGCGGCACGATGGAAGCCGTCGGCGGCGCGCAATGCGCGGCTTCGTCGAGGATGAAAGAAAACTTGGCCTGCGAATCCTCGGGATGAACCAGAAAAGTGGCGCGACCATCGACGTCGCTGCGCAGCAAGCGAAGGCCCTCGTCGGCAGCGTCCCAGGACTTGACCACGATGTAATTCAACTCATCGCGCAGGAAGTCTTCTACCACGCGCTCAAAACGCGGCTCGACTTCGAGAAAATCGGCGAGCACTCCCACCGGCGCGAGACCGCTCTGCATCACACCCGATTGAAAAAGCCGGCGAACCGATTCCGTCGAGTAGCCATGCTCAGCGATTACCGCTTCCAGCGATCCTTTTTTTCCGAGAGCGGTGGCAAATTCAGCGCGGAGCAAATCAAGATGAGTCTTAGCTCTGGTTTCCTCCTGTCGCTTGGCCTCGATCAGGCGGCGAAGCTGCCCGATCTCTTCAGTGATTCCGGCTACGCGCTGCGTTACCGTTTCAAATTCCAGAGTCAACTGGCCGCGCTGTCCTTCGAAGGATTCCACTTGAAGGTTCGCGTTGGTGATTTCAGCGTGAAGGCGCTGTCCTTCGCGATGCACACCAGCGAGGCGCTCTTCGGCTTGCGCGAGTTGATTGCGCAGGCGTGAGGCCGAAGCCACGGTATCAAAGATGGCAACGCGCGATTCTTCCTGCTGGTGTTCAAGTTCAGCCAACGCGGCTGAGGCTGCTGCCGCTTCCTGTTGGGATAACGCAAGTTCATGCTGGGCCGCGGCCAGATCAGCGGCGGCCGATTCCAGTACATGCCGATTGGAATCGCGTTCGGCCTCAAGCGCGGTGAGGCGGTGACGAGCCTGGGCAAGCTCAGCCTCAGCCGACGCAGAGCGAACCACCAACTCGGCGCAGCGTTCATCGTTATGACGCCGCCGGGCCTGGGCGCGATCAATCTCCATGGCGATCTGGCTGAGGCGTTCGCGATTCTCGCGCAGTTCTGTCTCGATAGCGTAGCCGCGTTCGGTACCTTCGCCGTGTTCAGATTCCAGTTGCCGCACGGCCTCGGTGCGATGCTGCATATCTTCGGCCAGCGCATTGAGCTGGGCTTCAAGTTCTCCGCTTTCCCGCTCGATCGCGGCAAACTTGCTGGCCAGAACGATGCGTAGCTGCACGCGCATCTCCTCGCGCAACTTGGCATAGCGCTCGGCCTTGGAAGCCTGCCGCTTCAGCGAATTCATCTGCCGCGTGACTTCGTCGAAAATGTCGTTCACGCGGGCAAGGTTCAGCTTGGCATCTTCGAGGCGCGCCTCAGCTAGTCGCTTCTTGGTTTTGAACTTGGTGATTCCGGCCGCTTCTTCGAGGATGGCACGGCGGTCAGTCGGCCGGCTGCTCAGAATCTGGCCGATGCGTCCCTGTTCGATGAGGGCGTAAGTCTCCGGTCCGAGGCCGGTGCCCATAAAAAGTTCCTGAATATCGCGCAATCGGCAGAGTTTTCCATTGAGCAAGTATTCGCTGTCTCCAGAGCGGAACAAGCGCCGCGTGACCACGATTTCTCCGGCGCGAAATTGCTGCTGATTGAATTTTCTCCGGCGGATCTTGAGCACGACCTGGGGCGCGCCGCCAACCACAGCCGAAGTCGTGATCGGCACGACCGCGTGCATCGGCAAGGCGAACACCGGCTCGTCATCAGGGAAGGCGACCGCCAGCGTATTTACTTTCGAGCGAGGGACTTCCACTTCCTCGGTCTTGCCCGGCTGCGCTTCTTCCACGGCCTGCTCGGTTTCTTCAGCGGCGCGGGCGCGGATGGCGGCTTCGTCCCAATCGTCGGCGGGCCGTCGCGCGGCTTCAGCGCTGACCGGCAATTCATCCTGAATGTCGATCTCTGTGGGCGCGTTGGCGTCAGGGCCGGGATACTCCTCGGGATCGATGAGCGTCAGTGACACCTCGGCCATGCCCGTAGGCTTGCGGTCACGCGTGCCGGCGAAGATCACATCTTCCATGCGCGAGCCGCGCAGGGTCTTGGCCGACTGCTCGCCCAGCACCCATGAGATGGCGTCAGCGATATTCGACTTGCCGCAGCCGTTGGGCCCGATGATGGCGGCGATCCCGTCCCCGTGGAACTTGAGGTCGGTGCGGTCGCAAAACGATTTGAACCCGAGAATCTGAAGCCGCTTCAGTTTTAGCAACGTGAACTCCTTGGGAAAAGCAGTGGCCAGTGGCCAGTTGTCAGCGGCCAGTTCTTCGACATCCCGCTTGCTGACCTGTTTACCAGACCGATACCCCCAGTGCCGCAACGGCGCTCGCTTCGATCAATTCCGTCCCCGGCTGGATAGGGCAGGCACAAATTACAGCTACTGTAACGGTGAAATCGGGCCGGGGTCAAGCAATATAACACTATATCTTGTATGGCCTTGCGGCCGAGCGCGTTGGGTTGCACAGGCATTGCAGCACATCGATGATTTACTGGTAAGGGGAGGACGAGGTGGGAGAACCGCGAGAGCAGGTTTATGGTAGCGCAACTGGGAGGTGCGCGGCAATGCCAGAATCAGGTTTGTTGCCCGACGTACCACGGCGCACTCACCGTGAAGATTCGTTCATTGCCGCGGGCGAGCAACACCCATTCCAGAAGCCGGCCACGCTGATTGTGCAAGAAATACTCGTACCATCTGTCCTCCACAAGCTCAGGTATAACCACAACAATGCTGCGGTCAGGATGTTTCTTCGACAGGTCGAGAACGAACTGAACCACAGGAATAACGATAAAGCGATAGGGTGAGGGCAGGACCTGAAGCCGAGGTGGTTCCTTGCCGGCGGCGCGGAAGGGCCGTTCAACGTATTGCTCCCAATCATCCTGAAGCAATTCGGAATGCTCACTGGGGTCAACGTGCAAAGCGATTACCTCCGGCGAAAGCCGCGCGGCAAATTCAATTCCCTGACGGGTGATGTTGCTCCAACGGTCGATGGCAATCACCGCGATGGGGTGCTGGCTCAGGGCTGCTGCGCTGACCGGAACCTTGCAACTGGTGAGCACTTTCACTGAGTGGTAGTGGCGGCGGACGAGGACGAAGAAAAAAATCGTCAGGGGAATAAAAAGCAGGGTAATCCAAGCGCCTTGAGTGAATTTCGCCACCAGCACAACGACCGTCGTGATGCCGGTGACTAGGGCGCCCAGCCCATTCACGAGTGCGCTCTTGAGCCAATTCGGGCCGCGATTCCTCCGCCAATGCACGACCATGCCGGCTTGCGAAAGCGTGAAGGCGAGAAACGCGCCGACGGCATAGAGCGGGATCAGCCGGTCAGTGACGCCTCCGAAAAGGATGAGAACGCTGCCGCAGAGCAACGCGAGGACAACGATACCGTAAGTGTAGACCAGACGGCGGCCGCGATAGCCGAAGACGTGCGGGAGATAATTATTCTGTGCGATGGCGCGGCAGAGTCGGGGAAAATCAGCGAAGGCAGTATTGGCGGACAAAGAGAGAACCACAAGGATTGAGCCAATGGTCAGATAGTAAAAAAGGCCTTTGCCGAAGACCGCGGCGGTGAGCATGGAGAGAATGCTTTGATAACCCGGTGCGCCGGGATCGGTTGCGGCAATTCCGTAAACCTTGACGAGATAAGAGATTCCCGCCAACATCACCGCCAGCAGAAAAATAATCGCGGTCAGACTGCGCTGTGCATTCTTGACGGTCGGCTCGCGGAAGGCTTTTACGCCGTTGCTGACTGCCTCCACGCCGGTCAAGGCCGTACATCCGCTGGCGAAAACCTTGAGCAATAGCCAGTAGCTGACGGCTGCCATCATAGGCGGCGGGGGCGGAAGCGGAACAGCGGGCGTGGGATGACCTCCGCTGAGGAGAACACGGAGTAGGCCTGCGCCGATGGTGACGAGAAGGGTGCCGACAAAGAGGTAGGTAGGAAGGGCGAAGGCAGCGCCAGCCTCGCGCACGCCGCGCAGGTTGACGATGGTGATGACGATCAGAATGCCCACGCAAAGAGAAACCATGTGCGGCAATAACGATGGAACGGCCGAGACCAGGGCGCCAACCCCGGCGGAAATGCCCACCGCGGCGGTGAGAATGTAGTCGGCGAGGAGCGCGGCCGCGGCCAGCAAGCTAGTGGGCGCGCCAAGGTTGAACCGCGCGACCGTATAGGATCCACCGCCAGAGGGATAGGCGGCGATGGTCTGACGATAAGAGAAGTACACGATCACCAGCAGCGTAATGATGGCTGCGCTGACGGGCACAATATAACGCACGCCAAGAAGTCCGAGGGGAATGAGCAGGGTAAGGGCCGCTTCCGGGCCATACGCAGCCGAGCTGAGCCCATCCAGACCAAAAATCGGGACGCCTTGCACGGGGCCGATTTGCTCGGCCCGTTCGTCGCTGGTACGGATGGGCTTGCCGACAACGAGGTCAAGTATGTTCATTTGCGATGCTGCTCCACGGGCGCTTCACAGCAGGAACACAAGCCCCACATACTCGGCGGGCAGCCCGGGTTGGCTGTCCGCAAATCGCTTTGCCTGATCCTATTTACCGCCCAGCTTCTCGAAGAACAAGCAGATGGTCTCGATGCCGTGATGGAAGTTCGGGATATGGAACTTCTCGTTGGGCGCGTGCAGGTTGTCGTCGGGCAAACCAAAGCCCATCATTACGCTGGGAATCTTCAGAGCCTCATAGATATCGTTGACGATGGGAATCGATCCGCCGCTGCGGATGAACACGGTTTCTTTCTTAAACGTATCGTGCAGTGCCTCGGTGGCAGCCTTGATGTAGGGATTATCAGTGTCGACCACGGAAGCCGGACCTTTGCTGAGAATTTTGACCTTAGTCTCGATTCCCTTGGGCGTGAGCTTCTTCACGAAGGCCGTGTATCTTTTCACGATGTCGTCGGGATCCTGGTTGGGCACCATGCGCATCGAAACCTTGGCGGTTGCTTTGGCAGGAATCACAGTCTTGGCGCCGGCCCCAATGAATCCACCGGGCATGCCGTGGACTTCCAGCGTTGGGCGCGCCCAGGTGCGATACAGAACCGAGTAGCCAGGCTCGCCGGTAAGCACCTTCGAACCAACTTCCGTCTTTCGGTAATGCTCTTCATTGAACGGCAGGCGTTTCCAGGCTTTGAGTTCGTCTTTGCTGGGCGCTTTCACATTCTTATAGAAGCCGGGGATCAACACGTGACCCTTCGCGTCCTTCAGCTTGCTGATGATCTCGATGAGAGCGAAGAATGGATTCGGCGCAGCCCCGCCGTATACGCCGGAGTGCAAGTCGATCATGGCGCCCACCGCTTCGATTTCCGTATAGACGAGGCCCCGCAGGCCAACGCACAATGTGGGAAGGTTCGGCGCGAAAAGTTCCGTATCGCAGACCAGCGCAAAATCGGCCTTCAGCTTGGCTTTCTGCTTCTTGACATACTCGGCGATCGATTCGCCTCCAACTTCTTCCTCGCCTTCGAAAAGAATCTTGACGTTGATGGGAAGCTTACCGTTGCCCGACTTCATCAGCGATTCGAGGGCTTTCACTTCCATCCAGAGCTGGCCTTTGTCGTCGACTGCGCCACGTGCATAGATGTTGTTGTTGCGTTCCGTCGGCTCAAACGGCGGAGTCTTCCATTCGTCGAGCGGATCGGGCGGCTGCACGTCGTAGTGGGCATAGCAGAGCACCGTGGGCTTGCCCGGCGCATGCAGCCAGTCGGCATAAAGAAGCGGATGGCCTTTGGTTGGGATGACTTCTACATTTTCCATGCCGATGCGGCGCAGTTCGCTGGCCACAAACTCGGCCGCTTTCTGAACGTCGGGCTTGTGTTCGTCGAGAGTGCTGACGCTGGGGATGCGAAGAAGGTCTTTGAGTTCATCGAGGAAGCGTTGCTGATTATTGCGGGCGAAATCGACTGCGGGAGAAGCCATGGGTTGATCCTTTCTAGTGCGAGCGCGATAGCGCGGACTCTCGCTGATGGAGAAACACCTCAGTATACCCGAAGGAAACGGGGACGGAAGCGGTCAGGTAGCATCGGAAAGTCTTGCCGGTGAAAACGCGGCGAGATCGCGATCGGGATTTTTTCCTTCGATCACGGAGGTCATAACCTGCGCCGTTATTGGGGCGAGCAGAATGCCATCGCGAAAATGGCCGGTGGCCACGTAATAGCCTGGCGTGGAGGTCGAGCCGAGAATCGGCAGTGCGTCGGGAGTTCCGGGACGCAGCCCGGCCCAGTCTTCAAGAATCTTCGCATTGCGCAACTCGGGAACCATGGCGACCGCGGCGTGGTGCAGACGCTGAATGGTGTCGACATCGGTGCGTTTGTCGAATCCCGCTTCTTCCACAGTCGTGCCCACGATGATTCGCCCGTCGCTGCGCGGGATCAGGTAAACCTCCGGCGAACGGATCACGTGTTTCAGCAACGTCCGCGACGGGGAAGCCAGGCAGAGCATTTGTCCTTTCACCGGCCGCGTGGGAAAAGCGTGCGGCCCGATCTGCCCCGACCACGCGCCGGCGCAATTGACGACCTTCGGCGCAAGGAATAACGTCTTGTTCGTGGCAACCCCGCTGACGCAGCCACCGGAGACATTCACCGCCGTGACTGCGTCACCCGAGGAAAAATCCACCCCGCGGTGCCTCGCAGCATGCAGCGCAGCGGCCGTAAGCGCGCGCGGGTCGACGCAGCGCTCTTTCAAATACAAGGCGGGCCGACTGGAATGCGCGAGCGCTGGTTCGAACTCGGATAGGGGTGCGGGAAGCTCAGCCGCGGATTCCAGCGCCACATGAGAAGCATGTGCAGCGGAGGGAAAGAAAATCGTCCCTTGATCGCGCAGGTCAACGCTCTGACCTGACTCGACCTGCAGTTCATAGACGAACTCCGGGTACAAGCGCGCGCTGGCCGTCGCCAGCGCTTGAAGCGCGGGAAGCGTTTCGGGCGGCCAATCCACCAGCATGCCGCCCGCGGCATGGGAGGCTTCGCGCCCTGGCTCACCCCGCTCGACCACCAGAACGGTTGCGCCTTTCTTGCGCAGCTCAATCGCGAGCGAGAGCCCAATAATACCGCCGCCGATGGTAATCACGTCCCAATTCTTCATGGCCGCATTGTAGAAGAACGGAGCAGATGCGGCCGGGCATCCCTGGAGCGTCTCCACACCTCTAATTTGACACTGGCGCACTTGTGCTAAACAATTAAACAAGGCGCACAGCCAAAGGTTAATTCCTCGGAGGAAGCATGCCGGAAGAAGGCGAACAGATACCCGTTGAACAGCAGTCGACGGCAGGGAAGTGGATTCTGATTGTTCTCGCGATTGTTTTTGTCGCGGTTTCGGTTTACGGATACGTGACCACGCAGCAGCACGTCGACAAACTCACCAAGGATCTGGGCGAGAGTCAGTCGCAGGTCGGCGAACTGCAGAAGCGCATGCGATCAGCGGAAGCTGAGGAAGAGACGTTGGGTCAAAAGCTGGGGATGACCAAGAAAGAATTGGCCCAGCGCGCCGCCGAACTCCAGGAACAACAGAAGGCCGCCGAATCCCGCCTGGAAGAGGAAGCCAATAAAGAAAAAGCGCAAATCGGCCAGGTGAGCGGCGAAGTCGCCGGAGTCAAGAGCGATGTAGGTGGCGTCAAGACCGACGTTGCCTCGACCAGAGCCGATCTGGAAGCCACCAAGAAGCAGCTGCAGACCGCCGTTGGTGATTTGACCGGCCAAAGCGAACTCATCGCTACCACGCGCTCCGACCTGGATGTTCTCAAGCATAAAGGTGACCGCAATTATTACGAGTTCACGTTGCGGCGCGGCGCGAAGCCGCAGCCGGTTGCTACAGTAAGTTTGCAACTGAGAAGCGCCGATCCGAAGCACGGCAGATTCACCCTGAATGTTACCTCCGACGACAAGACTATTCAGAAGAAGGATCGCAACATCGCCGAGCCCATCCAGTTCTATTCCGGGCGCGATCACTTGCTGTTTGAGCTGGTGGTGTGGACGGTGGACAAGAAAAAGGCGACCGGATATTTGAGCACGCCGAAAAACGCCCCCACCCCGGTGACCGCCAATTGAACGGTGCTCGTCCCTGCGGCGCCTTACTTGCTAAGCACAATTGGCACTGGCTGGTCGTAGGGCTGGATGACCACGCTCACGGACCGACGGTCTTTGAAATCAGCCAAGGCTAGGGGAAAGCTGACGATCACGGTTCGCTTGAGTTCCTGGCCGGGTTGCAATTTGTCCTCGGGTGCGAGAGCCGGCTGGGCATTCTCCTTCAGCGCGGGAAAAGCCTGAAAGTAGCGATTGAAATCGATCGCCGAGACTGCGTCGCTGGTTTGTTCTCCAGCGGATGTCACGACTTTGCCTTGAATGCCGTGTACCCAAAGTGATTTCTCGCCCGAGTTGCGCAGCGTGAAGGTGAGTGCAACCAAAACCGCATTTTGGCCGGGGATCGCTACGGCAGTTGCGTCGTCGAGCGATCCCGCGCCTTGCGGCTTGGCACGCTGAAAAAACGCCGCGATGCCCGCGATGATAAGCACTCCCGCCGTGGCCAGCAACAAAACTTTTACTGGAGGCAGGTTGCGCTTGGCCGTGCCGAATTCGGCGGCAATGTTGATCGTGGGCCCGCGTTGTACGCCCGGCGTGGCTTTTGACGGCTCGGTAGGAGCCGCCGGAGGAACGGGATTGGGGATCTGATCAGGCATGGTATTGTCTTCCTCTTATTCCAATGAAGCGCACGCGAGCCAGGGTCAAGAAACTACACTCGCAATCGGCCGCCGCGGGCTGGCTCGCGCTGTCAGCGTCGGATAGCCCATGTAAAAAACAAAAGTGGGTTGCCACGCCCTGTCACCTAGAATTTCTCTAAGCAGTGCAGCTCGCAGCGCTGGTTTCTCATGAGCCTCTTCGTGGTCGATCATTTCCACCGCCTCATTGCAGGGCCGTCCGGCCAGACCGCGAGCGGTTGCCAGCAAATGCGTCCGCTGCCAAATGCGCCCGGCGCGGAGACAATTTTCCTGGTCATAGCGGTCAGGTACCGTAATGATGCCAATCAGGGGCGCACTCAACATCAGGTCCGAATATTCGCCCGTCGCTGCTCGTGACGCAGCCCATTTCAAGATCCAGAGAGGCATGGTCTTGGCAATAGCTGTTGCGATTGGGGGCAGCCCGGCGGCATCAAGCGTAAGGCCATCGCGAAGTTTCTGGACCGCACCCCAGTTGATCCGAATCCATCGATCGCTGGCGCGCTTGACTGCTGGGTCAGAGTAAATTTCGTCGTTCGCCGCGGAACTGATTTCCACGATCTTTTTTCGGTCTGCCTCGGCCGCGAAGAGAAACATTTTGACGCCCGGTTCGTCGCCGGTCAAGCGGTTCACAGCGTCAATGAACTCGGGCGGGATCGCCTTCTGTGGGATGTAGGCACTCCGATTCGTATGGCGGCGTGGAATGGCATTGTACAGCTCATTCTCCTCGCGGTTACCCGAAGCGAGATCTACACGGGCCACGAGCTTTAGCGTGCCCTCGGCGGGAATCGGACCGAGCTTCCCTGGAGCGAGCGTCAGGGTGGCTTGGTAACCATTAGCAGGCGCGGCCAGCATCAGGTTCTCAAGAGCGCAGCCCATCCCGATGTGCTCTTCTCGAAGATAGGGATCAAGTGCGCCGACGTTCCTCTGCGTGTCGATATACAGCTCAATCCAGGAATTCGTCACCTTGAACAGCCAGGGCTGCGTGTTGTGTGGGCTGGCGGCCAGAATCGCTGCGCGTACTAGCGCGAGAGGTCCATTCCCATTACTCGAATCCGTGCGCCAGTCCTTCCAGGGCTCGTAAGCCGGTCCTTCACCCACGCTGAAGACGCCCTGGTCATAGGCGCGCCAAACTCCGCCGCCAACCACCACGACCGTAACAATTCCCGCACCCTTCAAGAATGATCTGCGCTGCGTACAACACCTCTCAGGTGAAGCATTTTCCGAATTCTACTCCCCCGAATTGCTGAAGGCTGAAGCCCGAAGCCCGACACCGAAGCCCGGCTTCAATTCCATCCATGCTTCATTGCCTTGGCGAACTTTTCTGCCGGCAGAGTATTCAGCACATCATCTTTGGTCAGCCAGGCGCGGCGCGCCTGTAGAACGCCGTAGCGAATTTTATCTAGGTGCGAAGTATGGTGAGAATCAGTGTTGATCACAATCTTCACGCCGCGTTGCTTGGCCTGCCGCAGGTGTACATCGTTGAGGTCAAGCCGGTCGGGGTAGGAGTTCAACTCCATCGCGACTTTATGTTTTGCCGCCGCGGTCAAGACTGCGTCCATGTCGAAGTGGTAGGCGTCGCGGCGAAGCTGCAAGCGGCCTGTGGGATGGCCGATTATGGAAGTGTTTGGATTCTCGATCGCTTTGAGCAGGCGCTCGGTCATCTTCGCCGGCTCCTGATTGAACACGGAATGCACGCTGGCGATGACCACATCCATCTGGGCGAGAACATCGTCGGAAAGATCGAGATCACCGTCGGCAAGGATGTCCACTTCGATTCCCGCAAAGATGGTGATGCCGTCGATCTTCTCGTTTGCCTCGCGAATCCGCTGGATATGCGCCACGGCCCGCTTGTCGTCCAGACCGTTGGCAAAGGCCAGATTCTTCGAGTGATCGGTGATGGCCATGTATTTGTAGCCGCGCGCCTTCGCAGCATCGGCCATCTCCTCGATTGTGTTCTTCCCGTCGGTTTCGACGGTGTGCATGTGCACATCGCCGCGAAGATCGTCCAAAGTAATCAGAACGGGCAACGTGTGATTTGCCGCGGCATCAATCTCACCCAGATTTTCGCGCAACTCGGGAGGAATGTAATCGAGCTTGAGCTTGGCATAGATTTCCTCTTCTGTTCTGCCCGCAACGGGCTTTTCGGTTTTGAGATCGGCCAAACTATATTCGTTGAGCGTGTAACCCAGCTTGAGTGCGCGCTGCCGCAGCGCAACGTTGTGGGCCTTTGATCCGGTGAAATATTGCATAGCTGCGCCGAACGACTCCGGAGGCAGCAAGCGAACGTCGACCTGCATGCCGCTCCGCAGGCGGAAGCTGATCTTATTGTCGCCTCGCGCGATCACGTCCATCAGCGGCGGATATTTCGCAACATATTGCACCGCATTTGCGCGTTCGGCTTCGCTGCAGCAGGTTGTGCCGGTCACCAGAACGTCGAGATCGCCCACAGTCTCGCGCCCCCGGCGCAAGGATCCTGCAGGCGTGATGCGGTCGATGCCCGAAAACTTCGCCAGATATTCCGCCAGCTTGTTTGCCTCGGCCTCAGCGGCGTCGATGAGAAACCGGCCCGAGATGCGGCGGTAATCTTCGATCGCTTTCAGCAGTTTTTGCTCGTGCTTCTCGCCCATGCGAGGCAGGATGCGAATCTTCCCTTCGCGCGCCAGCTTCTCTACGCCCTCGACGTCCGAAACCTGGTAGGCGCTCCAGATCAGCGCAATCGTCTTTGGTCCCAGCCCCTGAATCCTCAGCAACTGCAGCATCGACGGATGATATTTCTTGAGCAGATCGGCCTGTACGGCGAGGGTGCCATCTTTGAAAAGCTCCTGCAAGTTGACCAGCATTCCCTTGCCAATGCCGGGGATGGCGAGTACTCTCTTGGGTTCGCCGATAATATCTTTGATCTGCTCAGTCAGGTTTTCAATGGCCTGCGCAGCGTTGCGATAGGAGCGGATGCGGAACGAATCCTGCGCATCGATTTCGAGCAGGTCCGCAGTCTCATAGAGAATGTTGGCGATGGATTTATTGTCCACGGAATAAAGCTTAAACAAGATTGGGTCGCAGGACCAGCGGTAAGGGAGCGGGGAGAGGCGTTACCCGGAAAATAAGTTTGCGCCCCGGCCCGCAACGTCTTCCGGGCCTGCGCTTTCGTATTAGTAGACTGCTTGCCGCTCAGGCGCTCTTGGTAACGTTGGCCGCCTGCGGCCCTTTTTGGCCGTCGGTGATTTCGAACTCCACCGGGTCGCCTTCCTGCAGGCTCTTGTAGCCCTCGGAAGTGATCGCGCTGTAATGCACAAAAACGTCCGGACCATCCGCGCGCCCGATGAACCCGTAGCCCTTCGCGTTATTAAACCACTTTACGGTGCCTTTCAGCCTTTCCACGTGAACTCCCTGTTTCGCATGTCTTTGCCTTGGGGGGCCCCAGAAGACGTGCCCGCATAAGATGCATTCTGTAGCGATAAGGATGGGGGTGTCAAGGCGAAATGCCTGCGAAAAAACCTGGGCCCAGGCAGGCTGGAGGCCAAGACGGCTCGTGTGGGAACGGGCAGCCTCGCGAGCCAGCCCGGAGCAGAGCCGAAGGTTTCAACCGAGCCAAGCGAGGCCCGCCTGACACATCCTCGAAGAGCTACGATTTTCCACGAATTTGGTGATCGAGCCATAGCACCGACGCTATAGTTTTGGCATCGCGAATCGCGCCGTTCAATACCATGCGGATCGCACTCGGCAACGGCACCATGCGCTTGTGGATCACCTCGTCAGCCTCAGGCTGCGCCGGGCCGGCGCGAAGCCCGGTGGCCAGATACACAGACATGGTTTCGGCAACAAATCCCGGGCTGGCGTAAAAATGGAGAATTCGCCGCCAATGCGTGGCAGTGTAACCAGTTTCCTCCAGCAATTCGCGCTGGGCCGCGCCCAGCGCTTTCTCGCCCGGATCGATGCGCCCGGCAGGAAGTTCCCACAGATAGTCCTGCGCGGCGTGCCGATATTGCCGCTCCAGCAGAACGCGCGGCGTCGAACCCGATTCATCGACCGCCAACACAACGACCGAACCGCTGTGATGAATGATGTCGCGCCGGGCACGAACCCCTCCCGGTTCCTGCACCTCGTCAGTGGTCACCCAAAATACCGGCCCGCGATACACCGTGCGGGAGGAAATCACCCGCGCTTTGGGACGCGGACTCGTACCAGATTTGTGGGCCTTTGACTTGGAGCGCGGAGACTTGGGCATGGAAATAATATAAAGCACAGCCTGAAGCGCCAGGCCTAACTTCTGCTATCCTGCCCGGCATGCCTCGGAAGCAGTCTGCCAAGCCGCGTATCGCAATTGTCGGGGCAGGAAATCTGGCTAGCGCCCTAGCGGGCTCACTCCCTAGAGCGGGATACGAGATCGACCAAATCATCGCTCGCGCAAAAGGAACACCGATGCGGCGGGCTCGGGCACTGGCGCGAGAAGTGGATGCGTCCGCAGTGTCAATCACGCAGGCGCAGATTCAGGCTGAAATCGTTTGGTTCTGCGTGCCCGATGGAGCTATTGCCGTCGCGGCGAAATCCCTGGCGGGAGCGGCAAACTGGCGCGGCAAAGTGGCTCTCCACTCCAGCGGCGCCCTAGGCAGCGATGAACTCGCCGCGCTGCAGCGCCGAGGAGCAGCGGTTGCCTCGGTACATCCCCTCATGACGTTTGTGCGCGGCTCGCGCCCGTCGCTCGCACAAGTACCATTCGCGCTCGAAGGCAATCAGAAAGCGGTGCGAGCCGCGCGGACCGTCGTTCTGAATCTGCGTGGGCAACCGTTCACCATCCGCAAGCGGCACAAAGCGGCATACCACGCCTGGGGAATGTTCGCCTCGCCGCTGTTTACCGCGTTGCTGGCCTCGACCGAACGCGTCGCTGGCGCCGCCGGAGTCAGCCGCAAAGCAGCAAGAGTAAGAATGCTGCCGATTCTCCAGCAAACCTTGGCTAACTACGCGCGTCTGGGCGCACCGGGCGCATTCAGCGGTCCCATCGTTCGCGGGGACGTGGCGACAGTAGAAAAGCATCTCAGCGTGCTGCAGCGAGTACCTGGAGCCGAGGAGGTCTACATCGCGCTGGCGCGCGCAGCGCTACGCGACCTGCCCATCAAGAATCGCGCTTCCCTGGAAAAGATTCTCAAACGCTAATCACTCCCCGGCTGTGGGGAATCCATTGTTTCTACCATCGGCAATTGCGTCCGCAGATGTCGCAGCATCAGCCCGAGAAGTGCGACCACGCCAAAGGGAATAGATGCCGCCGTGCGGATAGGAAGCGGGAGCAAAGCCCAAAATAATTGGTGAGAAAGAATCGGCCGTATCGCGATCACAACCGGCGCCAGCATCCACTGCCAGAACAAAGCCAGCGCAGTTACGCCCAGCACCACGCGAAACAGACGGCTCGAGGCAGCGAAGCCATGCCACGAGAGCGCGATCAGGATCACTCCCGGTAACAGCACGATGTGATCGTAAACCGCGTGCCCCGGCAGTAGAGTGATCACCGTAACGGCCAACAACAGACTGATCGTCACTGCGAACTCGGCAGATGTGGGGGACGCCTGACGCCCGCGCCAGGCCAAAGCGATCGCAGCCACCAGCAACCCAGCAATCAGAAATGGACCCAGGCGCGAGCCAACGTGATCCCCCAGTAAATAACTCACAAGCGGCGGCGTCGAGTATTCCCGGTAGCCGAACACCACCCGCAGCCACTCCGCAATCCAGTGCGGCCATAACAGCAGCGAAGAAACTCCGAGCAGTCCTGACACAACAAGAAATCCGCCCACCAATCGCCAGCGAACGCGCGACTGAGCGAAACTCCACAACAGAAGATAAGCTACGACAAGAACCGTCATCTGCGGCTTGATAAGAGTCAACGCCAACAAGCTCCCCGAGAGCGCAAGTCTTTCGCTCACGAGCGCAGCGAACGAGGCAGCAAGAAGAAATCCCACAAGCAGCCCCACTTGTTCAGCGAACAAGCCCTCGAGCACGACATAACTCGTCAACGTAAGAAGAGTCAGCGACGCAAGCGTAGAGGGGCCGACCGGCAGACGGAAAGTCCCAATCCAAAGAACGACGCTGACCGCTGTCACCGCCGAGAGAATCAGAGCGAGCACAATGCGAACCACAGAAAAGGGAAGCGTCGCCAGCGGCCAGAACAGCAAGTCAACAAAAGCTGGATAAGCAAACGCCCGGTAATTCTGTGGCGCGGCAGGGTTGCCGGCGTCCAGGCCGCGCCCGAACAGGCCAGTCTGAATTTGCTGCGTCGTCTCCGGGCCGTAGGGATCGCGATGATGAAGCAACCCCTCCCGCGCGGTCAACCAGATAGGATAGAAATCAGCGCCAAACGAATATCCGTTGCCGAATCCCTGCGCGGCTCGCACCTCCACAGCCCGTGGCACGAAGAGGCAAAGATGGTAATACAGCATGCCCGCGGCGCCGAGCACAGACAGCAATAAGATGGCGTTTTGTCGCCGGCTCGTAACCAGCATTGGCTTACCGCGAAGTGAACAAGTGCCCGAGTTTTTCCTTCTTGGTCTTCAGATACTCTTCGGCGTGCGGGCTGGGCTTGACTTCGCACGGCACCCGCTCCACCACTTCGATGCCCGCGCGCTGCAGCGCCTCCACCTTCTCCGGATTATTCGAGAGCAGCCGCACTTTGCTTACGCCCAGCGCCTTAAGCATCTGACCGGGCAACGCAAAGTCGCGCTGGTCGGCCTTGAAGCCCAGGCGCTCGTTGGCCTCCACCGTGTCCAGACCGGAATCCTGCAACTCATAGGCCTGCAGCTTCGCCATCAGGCCGATGCCGCGCCCTTCCTGCTGCTCGTAAATCAGGATCCCCGCGCCCAGGTCGCGAATCATCGCCAGCGCCATCTCCAGCTGTTGCCGGCAGTCACATCGCAGAGAATGAAAAACATCACCGGTGAGGCATTGCGAGTGAATTCGCACCAGCGGCGGAGCAGAGTGAACATCGCCCATGACGAGAGCGACGGCTTCCTCAACCTCGCGGTTCCCATCCGAGCCAGATTCCGCGCGGAACCCATAGATCCGGAAGTTGCCCCAGCGCGTGGGAAAATCCGCAGATGCGACGGGTTGCAGTGCTTTGGAGGTCACACCTTGATTATAGCGGCTGCGGCCTGTCAGTCGGGCGATCGAAACCTTGCCTAACCGCGCGCCTTGAAGGGAAAAATGGCATCTTGCTTGGAGGGAATCGGGATTCCGTTCTGCGTGGCCGGTTGAAACCGCCAGTTCTCCAGCGCCGCCAGGCACTTGCTGTCGATCTCCGGGCCAAGGCTTTGCAGCACCGTTTTGCGGACGATTTCCCCTCGTTCGTCGATCGTGATCTCGATGATGACTTTTCCCTCGGACAGTGGCCGCTGCCACGGATAGACCACCGGATCGGCAGTCGCAACCGGCAGAGCCGGACGAATCTCATCGCCATACACCGGCCCTCCCGGCACACTTCCGTAGGGAAGTCCCGCAGGCGCACCATGGCCAGCCTTCGAAAGCATCGCCGACTTCGAGTCGTCCTCAGCCCCGGAAGGAGCCAGCGGAACCGAAGGCGCCGGCATCCTGGCCTGCGCAGGAGTTGGCTTGAAAGTCAGTTTCTGGTGTCTCAGGCGCTGGCGCCGATAGACTTGCGTTGCGCTGTGGGAGGAACTGGTAGTGCTATCGTCGGGGTTCTGCGTTGGAAAGTAAAGCTGCGCGATGACCTTGCCATTGCGCCCAATGGCAACCGAGGAGGGCATCAGCAATCGCGGTTCCGGGGCATGCAGCAGCCAGGCAAATAACAGGCCGTGCAGCGCCAGCGAGCCGGCCAGCACTCTGCGCTGCGTCGATGTCCCAGGATTCAGTTGCGTAAACACTCTGGGTGAACCCCCACTCAGCCCGCGGAACTAATGTTAGGTTAGACGCGCAGAGGGGGCATTCGTCAAGCCTCTTTTGTTCAGTCGGAATCACCGTTCGTAACCGCGGCAGCCGGCATCCGAATGTGCCCATGTGGAAGAGCCGCCTCGCTGCACGCGGTATCACGTAGGCTCTTAGTTCCAGCGCCTTCCTTCGTGAACCCTCGTGTCCTCCGTGGTTCATCCGTTCTTGATCCCGGCAAACTGACCTACTATCAATTGCTGCACATCATGCTCCCGAACAACCAAACGCTGGTAAAATAAGTTGGCAGTTAAGAGGTCCCCCTCGTGGGGCTATAGCTCAGTTGGGAGAGCGCGTCGTTCGCAACGACGAGGCCGTCGGTTCGAGCCCGACTAGCTCCACCAGTCTTCTCAATCAGTTGCCGACGTTTTTCGTCTTGTTTCATCATCGAAAACTCAGTTGATTTGGAACGTTTTGGAACGTAAATTGGAACGTGGATCGTTCTCGTCGGACGTTTCCGAAAAGTCGAGATCGATCGGTGCGATTTGCTGTGTCGCTGTCACGTCCCCGCCGCCTGCGAATGCCGAGAGCTGTTGCAATGCCCGTCGCTGCGACGACGGTACAATCTGGGCATAGATTTCCATCGTGGTCGAAACGCGGGAGTGCCGCATCCGACCTTGCACCGATTTCGGGTCGGCTCCCGCCTGTACCAGCCCGGTCGCGTGCGAAGTTCTGAGGCACCGCCAGTTGACGAACGGTAAGCCGAGTTTTCGGGCCGCCGGCTGAAGGTGTCGCTTTAGGACGTTCTGGTCAGGGGGGTGCATCTGGTCTGCCAGCGGGACCACCGTTACCGCGGCGCGGCCCCGACCTTTCGACATACTCAGGCGGCAAGATGTGATGGTGCACATCGCCTTTGGATTGGCCCGCAGGTTAGTTCTGCGGCTGTGGGTTGTGAGCCTCGTTGGCAGCCCCATCCTGAATTCGAACCACAGTCCTTCGATGTTCGGATTCGGCGTGCTCCAGCCGGGTCGCGACCTGAAGTTGATGGTCGGCTTCGGCTTTGCGCCCCACGCGGGCGAAGGTCAGGCCAAGATAGTAGTGGGCCTCGCGGAGGGAGCCGTCACTGGTTATCGCCTGCTGCAACAGATCGATGGCTTCGGCGTAGCGCTTCTGTTCGAAAGCCACTCGTCCCAGCGCCGACAAGGAGCCTGCATGTTTCGGTTCACGAGCGAGCACCTGGCGCAGGTTCCGGGCCGCTTCGTCCAGGTCTTTGGCATCGAGATCGATAAGCCCGAGCCGGTAGAACGATTCGGTCTGCACCGGCTGGAGCGCGAGGGATCGCTCAAACTGTTCTCGCGCCTCCGGCACGCGCTCCAGGGCGGCAAGCGTCATCCCGAGGGCACAATGACCGGAGGCATCGTCGGGGCGGACTTCGACGTAATGGGCAAACTGCCGGCGCGCGTCCTCAAACCGCGACAGGCCCATGAAGGCGCGTCCCAGATTGTAAAGCGCCACCGGTTCGTTCGCGCGTAACTCCAAAACTCGCTGGAAGGCCCCAACTGCGTCCTGCCACAAAGACATTTGCAGAGCGATGGTTCCCAGTTGAAATTGAACATCCGGGTTGTCGGGCGCGTAGTTCCGGGCGTCCACCATGTACGCCAAAGCTTTTTCGGATTCCCCAGCTACGGCCGCGCTACGCGCCTGGTCCTGCAGAATACGCACAAGAGCATCCGAGGCATCGCGACGAGCCGGGTCAATGCGCAGGGCCTCGTGCAGTTGGGGAACAGCTTCCTCAAGGCGACCCTGCTGAATGTAGAGCAGGCCAAGGTGGGCATGCGCGGCTGCGAAATCGGATTTTTTCTGAATAGCGTGCCGGAAAAGCTGTTGAGCCTCGGCTTCGCGTTGCTGAAGTACGCGAATGACCCCCAGCAGATCGAGGGCACGATAATCCTCCGGCGTGGCGCGCAAAACGGACTGCAGATCGCTCTCCGCGCGATCCAGTTTCCCTGCGGTGATGGCCTGCGCCGCGTCCTGCAACTGGGATAGATTCGAACTTTGTTTTGGAGCCTGAGCCAGAGACATCAGGCTTGAGAGGAGCAATACGCCGCCGGATAAGAATGTGTTTCGCACTTTGGGATCGAGCCTTCGCTCTATTTTAGCGGCTCCGTGATGGTGAGAATCCGATTTGTCTTCTGATCCTTCAAAAGCTGGCAAATGCCGCTCGGCCAGCGGATCTCGATCTCACGGATGGAATCTGCCGTACTCAGGCCGAAGTGCAGTCGCTTGTCGCTTGAGGATTGGTAACTGCTGCTGGTAGTCACAGTTGCGAATTGATCGCCTGCCGAAGTAGAGACTCTCACCTGTGCCCCGATCGCATCGCGGTTGCTCTTCACACCCACCAGATTCAGCGTGATCCAGTGGTTCAGAGTGTCCGTTTGGTTCAGGAGGACCCACGCCGGGCCGTCGTTCGAGGTGACGACGGCATCTAGCTTTCCATCATTATTAATGTCTCCAATGGCTAATCCTCGCGCTGCCCATTCCTGGTGAAACACATCGCCGGAAAACGCGGAAACATCCACAAATTCCTTCCCTTGTTCGTTGTGCAACAACAAAGGCGGTTCGCGATAGCGCAAACCAGAATCGCTGATCTGAATGGTATCCATGACGTGCGACTGCACGATTAGCAGATCTTTCCATCCGTCGTTGTCATAGTCGAGAAAACGCACACCCCAGCCGGAGCGCAGAAGAGAAATCGCGTTCAGGCCCGTGACGGTGGTCGAATAGTCGAAAGTGCCATCCTTCAGATTCGTATAAAGCGCGTATCGCTGATTCGCAAGATCGGTGATGATGATGTCGGCCCAGCCATCGTTGTTGTAGTCCTCAAAATCAACGCCCATGCCGGCGAAGGTGTTGCCGTTGCTGTCGAGTGCTGCACCGGAAGTCAATCCAACTTCCTCGAATGTTCCATTGCCGCGGTTGTGAAACAGGTATTCCGGCATGGAATCGTTGGCCAGCAGGATATCCATGAAGCCGTCGTGGTCGTAATCGGCGATGGCAAGGCCCAAACCTTTGCCTGGCTTATCGATTCCAGACAGGTGCGATACCTCGGTGAACTTTCCACCCCCGTCGTTGTGAAACAACAGGATCGATTGCGGTTTGAACAGATCAGGATGACAATAGGAGCGGAAACCATCTTTTCCGGGCCGCCCGCAATAAATATCGTCAAAGTCCCACTGCATGTAGCGCGCAACTACCAGGTCCAGCCGCCCGTCGTTGTCGTAGTCCACCCACGCCGCGCTGGTCATCCATCCGGAGCCGGCAACACCCGCCGCGGCGGTCACGTCGGTGAATGTGCCATCACCGTTGTTGTGATAGAGCGTGCTGTGACCATATCCGGCGACGTAGAGGTCTTCGAATCCGTCGTTGTCGTAATCGCCAACCGCAACGCCTGTGGAATAGCCGAATCCGGTGAGGCCGGCGCGTTCGGTCACGTCTTCGAAGGTCCCGTCAGGTTTCTGGTGATAGAGCCGGTTCCAGTATTTCGGGTTGTCTTTTCTGGGAATCGTGCCCTTCGGGGTGGGATCGTCGAGCCGCGCGCCATTGGCGAAAAAGATGTCGAGGCGGCCGTCGTTGTCGTAATCGAACAAAGCCACGCCCGAACCCATGGTTTCAAGAAGGTATTTCCTGCTGGTTGGAGAAGCCTGCTGGCGGAAGTGAATTCCGAGCTTTTGCGTAGCGTCGATGAAATGCCCGGGCGTCGGCGGGTTGTGTTGACTCAAGCCTCCGAATCCACCGAAAGTGAAAGCAAGACCGATCCCGGTCATGACACTTCTCGAAAGCATCGCGCTGGAAATCTTGTAAAGGCTTCTCATAGGGAATGAAGACAGTGTCGCCGGTTGGTTCAGTCTAGCAAGTGTGGGCAGCCTCGGTTTGACCTCCGGCAAAATTGTGGCGTCATTCTCGAAGCCGGATTTCTCTAGCGGGCCGAACGATGTCGCCAATGTGAAGACCAGAACTGTACGCTTAGCGCATAAAAAGAACAAAGTTGAGATCGTTTTTGCTCAAAAAGAAATAAAAACATTGACTATGGCATGAGAGCGGCATTAGGATTTCTCCGAATGTCTGTGGGCATAACACCTCTCCGGTGAAATTGAGGAATGCAGGGGGCGATCACTATGACGGGAAATGCGCAGTTTTCCACGGTAAGGTTGGCCCAAAGGGCCGTGCATCTGATGGTTTTGCTGGCAGTTCTTGCTTGCGGCGCGCTGCCGCTACTGGCCCAATTCGACACCGGCACCATCACCGGCACGGTGACGGACGCATCCGGAGCGGTCGTCCCACACGCGACGGTCACGGTCACGAACGTGGGCACAGGTTTCCAGAAAAACCTGGTAACCGATCCGAACGGCGATTTTGTTGCGACGTCCACGCCTCTCGGAACCTACGTGGTGACCGTCCGCGCTAGCGGATTCGCCGAGACCAAGGGCCAGCCGATCATCCTGAACGTAGGCGCCATGGTGAAGGTGAACCTGGTTCTTGCGGTCGCGTCCTCGCAGGAGAGTATCCAAGTCACGGGTACGCTTACGACGGTTGATACCTCCTCGAGTACGTCGGGCACGACGCTGGATACGAACCAGGTCGCCAACCTGCCGATCAACGGACGCGACATCAGCGACTTCCTGGGGATCGCGCCCGGTTCGGTGAACTCAACGGGATTCTTCCAGGGAAGCGTCAACGGAATGGAGAATATTTTCACCGGCCTGAATATTACTCTCGACGGGCAGAGCGCGATGCGCGGCGACATCAACGGCTTTCTCGATACCGAAGGCCAGGAAGGCGCGCGCATCACGCGAGCCAGCGTGGATAGCGTGCAGGAGATCGATTACTCCAACAGCGGCTACACCGCGGAAAATGGCCACTCCCTCGGTCCGCAGATGAACATCATCACCAAGCCCGGAACGAACACCTACCACGGCGAGCTATTTGAATTTTTCCGCAATGACGCTTTGGACGCTCATGATTACTTTCAGACTTCGAGCCAGCCTTTAAGGCTCAACCAGTTCGGAGGCAATCTGGGCGGCCCCATCGTCAAGAACAAGCTTTTCTTCTTCACAAATTATGAAGGCGACCGCACGACAATTACTCTGTTCAACGCTTTAAACCATACGCTGAGCGCGTACGCCCGGTCACAGTTCGTGCCGTCCATGCAGCCGGTGTTGGCTCAGATGGCGCCCATCCCGGCTGGATGCAATGCGATTCCTGCGCCGGCTAATTGCGTGTATCCGGGCTTTCTGGACGGCAATGACCCGACTACGCAGGGCTCGGACATGATTTACGATCCGGCCGTTCTCCCCACCACGGTTCGTGAAGACACCGGCTCGGTGCGAATCGATTACAACATTTCGGATCGCGACCGCATTTTCTTCCGCTACAACATTAATGACTCGCTGACCAACGATACGTACGGCATGAATGAGGGACAGTTGTCGCCTCAGGCATTGAGAACACAATTGGCAAAGGTCGATGAAACCCACACCTTCAACGCGACCACGCTGAACGAATTCAGCGTGGCCCTCAACCGCTTTTACTCCAACACTAATTCTGACACCCCTGCGCCGCTAGCCGGGTTTGCCGGTTTCTTTACCGACCTGGGATCGCTGCCCGGACCGAATACTTTCAATCAAATCAACGCATTTGCCGACATGGAGATTTTTGACAACGTAAGCAAGACCATCGGGCGGCACACGATCAAGTTTGGTCCACAGATTCGCATCAACCGGAACAATGAGTGGCTGCGGCCGCAGCAAACTTATGATTACGCCAGCGTGGCCAATCTGGAAGATAACGCTACCTTTGTACTGCAGAAGATTGGATATCCGGGATTTGTAAGCAACCACAACACCAATTGGGATTTCTATGTGCAGGATGACTGGAAGCTGAACAAGAACCTCACGTTGAACCTCGGCGTGCGCTACGACTACAACACCGTTTGGGCCACCGGGCCGGGCCAGGGGCAAAATTTCGATGTGGCCACGCAGGCGCTTCTGTCGGCCAACCAGGCGCCATACACTGCACCAAAAGGCGATGTCGCACCTCGGGTGGGTTTCGCATGGGACCCGGATGGCCGGGGGAAAACTGCCGTCCACGGGTATTTCGGATTGTTCTACAATCCGATGCACTTTAACTTCAGCACGACTACCAACGTACCTGCGCTTTCCAGCTACAACGTCAACCTGTTTCAGGCCACGATCACTTATCCGTCGCCCAATCCTCCGCTGCCCGCGGGGACACAGAACGTAAACGCATTTCCGCAAAATCCCAAAGACCAGTCTTCCACGAGCTGGCTGTTCGGCATTGATCAGGAAGTGGCGCGCAACACGATCCTGACCATCAATTACGTCGGCAACAATGTCCACCACATGCAGGCCAACGTAGACTTCGCCGGATTGAATGCCAACCCCGCCAACACGTTTACCGACGCGCGCCAGTATTCAGGCTTCGCGAACGAAACCATTGATTCCGACGGGCTTGGTTCCAACTACAACGCGTTGCAGGCTAAACTGCACCGCCAGGTGGGAAGGCTCACGCTGGAAGCGAACTACTCGTGGTCTCATGAAATTGACGACATGCTCAACGTATTCAGTCCCGGATTTGAGAGTCCTTACACTCCCATCTACGACCACTCCAGCGGAGACTGGGATGTGCGGCACAACCTGACTGGAAGCGCACTCTATAACCTTCCCGACCTGAAGGGTTCCAGTACGCTGGTGCGCGAGGTGATGGGCGGTTGGCAGACTTCGGGCATTCTGCAGACTCGTTCCGGACTTCCGGAGAACATCACGCTGGTCAGCGGATTCTTTGGCAATCCGGTACGGCCGGACTATGTGCCCGGTCAGCCACTCTGGGTCTCCAACGCCAGTTGGCCCAATTCGAGCTATAACATCAACGCCTTCGCAATCGAACCGACCTACGACGGGACTCCGGGCGCTACTATTGGGACGGTTGGCCGCAACTCGCTGCGTGGGCCGGCCTACTTCCAGTTGGACATGTCGGGCATGAAAAACTTTGTGATTACCGAGAGAGTGACGGTGCAGTTCCGGGCGGACATTTTCAAC
Organism: uncultured Acidobacteriaceae bacterium; assembly: GCA_963832755.1. Classification (GTDB taxonomy): domain Bacteria; phylum Acidobacteriota; class Terriglobia; order Terriglobales; family Acidobacteriaceae; genus Sulfotelmatobacter. The sequence continues at coordinate 2,346,366 of CAWHVM010000002.1, forward strand.
ATCTTCAACCACCCGAACTTTGAGAATCCTAATGGCGGAATCTGCACGGCAGTCAGCTCCTATGTCCCGGCTACCTCGACCACTCCTGCCGTGCCCGCCGGCTGTGCTCCCAACACCACCTTCGGCGCGACCGGCCAAACCGTTGCCGATGCGAACGGAACGCAGATCGGGGGCGGCACTGCGCGCCAAACGCAATTCTCGCTGAAGTTCATTTTCTGATCCCCCTACGCACAACAACGGAAGCAACAATCCAACGTTGCTTCCGTATTTTCGAGGCGCTCACGAGTCTGCGGATAAATGTCGAAGCCATACATCTCGAACTACGATAAGCATCCCGTAGTTCATGTCTCCGATTCGCGCGACGACTGCGAGATGGGATGGCCAGCGATCGCCCGGCGTCTGAAAGCCAGTGTCCGGTCCGGCCGTTTCGTGATTTGTGTTGAGTGTTATCCCGGCTGTTTCGAAAAGGAAATTGAAAAACAGTTGGTCAGCGCGCTGGAGCCGCAAATCGTGCTGCGCGCCGACGATTGTTATCTGCCCGAGAGTGCCATTCAATCCCTCTGTGCGCGCGATCTGGGCGACGATCCGGTCTTTGCCTTCATGGGCAAGTATGAGCTTTCCGAATTCCTGGACGAGCGCGAACTCGCGAGACAGAAAAGCCGGCTGCGCCAGGCATCGGGTCTTACGCTCGTAATCGGCACCGGCGCAACTCTGCTCGCCGAAGAATGGGACCTTCTCGTCTACTGCGACATGGCGAGGTGGGAGATCCAGCAGCGGCAGCGGGCCGGCGAAATTACGAACCTCGGTTTGCAGAATTGTATGGAGCGCCCGCAGGCGAAATACAAGCGCGCATTCTTTGTTGACTGGCGCGTCGCCGACCGGCTGAAAAAAACGCTGATTTCTAAAATCGACTTTCTGCTGGGTACAAATCAGCGCGACTTTCCCAAGATGATCACCGGCAGCCAGCACCTGCAAGGCTTGCAGAAGGCCGCGCATCGGCCTTTTCGCGTGGTGCCCTTCTTCGATCCAGGGCCATGGGGCGGGCAATGGATGAAGGAAATTTGCAACCTGCCGCGCGAGACCGAGAACTACGCCTGGTGCTTTGATTGTGTCCCGGAAGAAAACAGTCTCCTGCTGGGCTTCGGCGAGGTAAACGTAGAGATCCCGTCGATTAATTTGGTCTTCCGGCATCCCCATGAACTTCTCGGCGAAGCGGTACATGCGCGTTTCGGGACCGAGTTTCCCATTCGCTTCGATTTTCTCGACACCATGGACGGCGGAAATCTTTCGTTTCAGGTGCACCCGCTGACCGAATACATTCAACAACAGTTTGGAATGGCGTATACGCAGGATGAAAGCTACTACCTTCTGGATGCCGGAGACGGGGGGTGTGTATTTCTCGGATTGAAAGAGAACAGTGACGGCAAGCAAATGATGGCTGACCTGTTAGAGGCGCGGGAGGGTGCGATTCAGTTTGACGCCGACAAATACGTCAATCGATTTCCCGCCAAGAAGCACGACCACTTTCTGATTCCGGCCGGAACTCCGCATTGCTCGGGCAAGAACAGCATGGTGCTGGAAATCAGCGCGACCCCCTACATCTTCACCTTCAAAATGTGGGACTGGGGACGGCTTGGCCTGGACGGCACGCCGCGCCCGATCCATCTTCAGCACGGGTTCCGAAATATCCAGTGGGATCGGATGACGCACTGGGTCGAGGGAAATCTCATCAACGTCACCGAGCCGGTCGCCGAAGGCCCCGGATGGCAGGAGGAGCGTACCGGGCTCCACGAGCGTGAATTTATCGAGACACGGCGGCATTGGTTCAGTGCGCCCGTGCCGCACTCCACCCATGGGGGCGTAAATGTCCTGAACCTCTGCGAAGGACGAGAAGCCGTGGTGGAGAGTCCGACTGGAAAATTCCCACCGCTCATCGTCCACTATGCGGAAACCTTCATTGTTCCTGCTGCGGTTGGCGATTATGTGATCCGGCCCCATGGCCCATCCGAAGGGCAGCGATGCGCAACGATCAAGGCCTTTGTGCGCACGCATCCGTAAGCAGAGTTGCAACTTTAGCGGCTCGGGAGCCTCATGAGATCAATTTTTCGTTTCTGCCTCATCCTGATCTTCTATACGTTTTGCTCCGTCTATGCCGGTTCTCAGGACAAAACGACCACGCTCTCTGCGACGGCGCACTGGGCTTCCACAGTCAGTGAGCAATATGAAATTCACCCCGACATTACGTACGGCACAGAAAGCAATTACCAGCTGAAACTCGACGTATGGCAGCGGAAGGGCGCCAAGACGGCCGTACCGACGTTGATCTATTACCACGGGGGTGGCTGGGTGATCGGTGATCGTACTGGCGCCACGCTTCTTTTTCTGCCGTATCTGGAGATGGGCTGGAATGTGATCAACGTGGAATACCGCATGGCAAGCGTTTCACTTGCTCCTGCTGCCGTGGAGGACTGCCGGTGCGCTCTTCGTTGGGCGGTGAGGAATGCGAAACAGTTCAACATCGACACCGACCGAATCGTCTTGACCGGCCATTCTGCGGGTGGCCACTTATCTTTAATTACCGGGATGCTGCCCGAAGGGACCGGCCTCGATAACAATTGTTACGGGAACGAAAAACTGAAAGTCGCCGCGATCATCAACTGGTACGGCATCAGCGACGTGGCCGATCTGATTCAGGGACCCAACCTGAAGACCTACGCGGTCATGTGGGTGGGCAGTCAAAGCGATGCACTCGCGATTGCAAAGCGGGTTTCACCACTTAGCTACGTTCGCGGCGGGCTACCGCCGATTCTGAGTATTCATGGGGATGCCGACCCCGTCGTGCCCTATGACCAGTCGATGCGGCTGCACCAGGCGCTCACTGCGGCAGGAGTCCCGAATGAACTGGTGACGATTAAAGGCGGCGGACACGGGCAGTTTAAGGAAGCGGAACTCGAAAACGCTTACCAGAAGATCCACGAATTCCTGCGCACGCACAGCCTGCTTCCGTAAATCCCAAGCTAAGAGTGCAGACTGCGGCCTGCGAGCCTGATTTCCTCATTGCCGTCCCCTCGCACGACAAGAGTTCTATCGGATTGCCGGATATCTTTGATTTGTGTCCATAGCGGCGGCGTCGGGTGCAGAAATAGATCGTAGCGCGCTTCCAAGCGCGAACCTCCGGGGATGGTGGCAAACACAGGAGTGTCGAATAAACGACCCATCTTGCGGGCGTGGTCGAGCCCCAGCGGCATAGGGCTGGTGCCAAACTCTACGCCGCGGACTCTGGTTGTTCCATTCCACGGAGAATACGCGCGAGCGTGGTTTTCCTCCCAGAGCGCAATCCACGGGAAGAACGTGCGATCAAAAGAGTAACCGGCGATCAAGGCGTGCCGCCGATTGTGAACGGCGATAAAAGCATTTTCTCTGCCGGAATCGGTGAGCAGTGCAGCCACGAAACCGGTTCCATCTCGCAAGAAGGGTTGCGAGAGATCAACCGGCTCACCATTCGTCGATGGTGCATACGGCCACCGGTACTCGGTGTTGTTCGAAATAAGTTCATGGCCTTCATACCCAAGAGGCCATGTCAGCCCACGAGCACCTGATACAAACAGGGTGGCTTCGCCGCTTGTGAGCAACGGCTCACCGAAAGCTGCGTGCTCCACCCATTGAAAGTTGGCCTCGTCGGTGCTCTGGTTTGTAACAACTTCCATGATGCAAGCAGCGAAGGCATGCGCCGCCAGAGAAATCTCACGGCGAAAGTTCAGCCGTTGAACGGGAAGTGTAACTTCCATCGCCAGTTTTGCGAGACGATCGTCCGACGCCGTAGAAATGATCCTCCACTCAGCGCTGGCGGCTTCGCCGTGCAATGACAGTCCACTCTCAGCCTCGGCCGGTGACGGCATGCCGAAGTAGCCGAGCGCCACTGCGTGTCCGGTGTAGCCGCAGAGGAAGCTGCCTACCGGACCATTGCCATACAGTGCGGCGTGTTCACGCGAAGAGAACGTGTGCGGTTCGATCGTCGGCCAGGGTGACTCCCAAAGAGCGTTGATCGGAGAACCACATTGACGAAAATCTGCAATGTGCCCGCCTCCGAGCAGCACGGTAAGCTCGACGATGCCATTCGACAGACGGTATGCCCGGCGATTTTTCCACTGAACGGCATCGGCGGCGCAGCGCGACATTCAGATGCTGAGGCCCCCGTCAATGGCAAACGCGACGCCGGTTACGAATCCCGCTTCCGGCGAAACCAGATAAAGCGCGGCTTGCGCGATCTCTTCAGCAGTGCCGAATCGCCCCATCGGCTGGCGGGCGATGAAGTTCTTGCGGGCTTCCGCAGGGTCAGGAAATGCGGCCAGGCGCTGCGCAAGCGACGGCGTGTCGACCGTGCCGGGGCACAGGCAGTTGACTCGTATGTTGTCGCGCACGTAGTCGAGCGCCATCGATTTGGTAAGTCCAATCACGGCCGCTTTCGTCGCCGTATAGCACACGCGATCTACCACGGCGCGCAAAGCAGTCGCGGAAGCTGTATTGAGGATCACCCCTCCGCCCTGTGCCTTAAATTTCGGAATGATCGCGTGACAGAACAAGTACATGCTTTTCACATTGATCGCCATGGCGCGGTCCCATTGCTCTTCGCTGAAGGCCTCAACCTTGCCTACCGGAACAATGCCTGCATTGTTGAAGAGAATGTCGACGCGGCCGAATTTATCGGTTGCCGAGCCGAGAACATTTTGCACGTCATCTCGTTGGCTGACATCGGCAGTGACAGCCAAACAGTTGCCACCTGCTCTTTCGATCTGCTCTGAAAGCTGATCCAGGAGCTTGCGATCGAGGTCAACCGCAACGACCTTGGCACCTTCGCGCGCGAATAACTCGGCCGAGGCTGCGCCGATTCCGGCAGCTGCGCCGGTGATGATGGCGGTCTTGCCCTGAAGCTTCATTTGTGGGTCCCGGTCCCCGTGCCACCTTCCTGAAAGCCCATTCCTCCGGCAGGCACAAGCATGCCGCCATCCACCAACAAAGCTGCTCCAGTAATAAAGGAGGCCATCGGTGATGCGAGATAGACGATGGAGTCGGCGACCTCCTCCGCCCTGCCGATACGGCCCAGCGGGTGCATGCGATCACAAGTTCGCATAACTTTCTCGGGATCGTCTGACAAACCAGCGGCCCAGCGCAGCATGGGGGTGTCGATCGCCCCAGGGCAGACGCAATTCACGCGGATGCCATTCTTCGCAAAATCCAGTGACATGGCGCGCGTGAGTCCCAGCAAACCATGCTTCGAAGTGACGTAGGCAACTGAGTTGCCGATCGCCGTCATACTCTGCACCGAGCCGACGATCACAATTGCGCCGCCCCCGCGCTTGAGCATGTGCGGAACGACAAACTTCGAGGCCAGAAAACATCCTTTCAGGTTGATCCCCATCAAGCGGTCCCAGTCTTCTTCGGTAGTGGTTACAGCGTCGCCGTAAAGCTGGATGCCGGCGTTGCTGACCAATATGTCGACCCCCCCGAACTTGCTGACAGCGGCGTCAACGGCTTGCGAGACCTCAACAGCGACACTGACATTGCAGGAAAAGAAATCGCAGATTGACCCGGTCTTGGCGATTGAGGCGGCACTTTTGTGCCCGGCATCACGATCGATGTCGAAGATGGCGACGGCTGCTCCGAGTCCAGCAAGCTTTCGCGCCGTGGCTTGTCCAATTCCCATGGCGCCGCCGGTCACGATGGCGACTTTGCCTGCGAAATCAATGTTCATTTGGCGCCCCTGGAATGCGCGGTGCCGTGCGAAGCCTGAGAGTGAGAACCTGAAATGGCTGGATCGGAACGCTAAGACCATCACCTTCAATTTTGAGTTCGGCCCGATTCTCTTCAAGCAAGCCGCACAGCCATGCCTGCTCGAATGTCAGGTACTTACTGTGAATCCTGATGTCCGACGACTCGCCCACCGTGTCTTGTAGCCGCAGGATGGTCCCATCGTCATCTTCCGCCCGTTTCCAAGTCAGCAAGACTACGCCGGGATTTTCAATCTCGAGTAAACTCGCTTCTCGATCCGGCAGTGGAGAGGCATCCTGCGAAGCCGGTAGGTCATCGTATTCCAAGGGAGTTAACGCTTCCAATCCGAAGCGCGTCAGCGACTGAGGATTGACCGGCGCGCCGCTTGTAATGGCGTAGCGAAAGGTAAAATCGCCGCCTTGCCAGGCGGGAAAGTTGGTACCCCAATAGTTGTTCATGAGCCAGGAAAAGATCGTACTGCTTTTTGGCGAGAACTCCGCGGGCCAGTTGCCGCGAACGATATCTCCGAAGGCAACCAGGGGAGCGTCCAGCGGAACGACCGCCGCACTCAATTGAGGATTGTATACGGAGGCCCAGGTCGTGGGCAGGTACCATTCGCGGCTTCCTCCAGCAAGCTCATTTTTCGCCGGGTTTACCCTTGCCATCTGAGAGCCGTACGCGAACTCGGGACCAGCCACGGCAAAAGGAAAGGCCACATACGCCGACTCTCTCGCGAGCACGCGGTCTTTGTGCAAACGATACGTAATCAGGATGCTTTTTCCGGAGGCCGGGAGCAGGATCTCGGTCTGAATCGATGGAGTATTCGGCGCCGAGGAACTCAGCGTTGCGACCATCCCGATCGAGGTCCTCTTCATGGAGACCAACTTTCCCTCCTGCGCCGGATGAATCGTCAACGCTGGGGGTTTCAGTCCAGCTCCAAATCGGTATAGAGAGTTGTTGGGGTAGCTGTCCCCACCAGTTACGTAAAGATACTGGCCAAACTTATATGGACTTGAGGGATCGGCCAGTTCTCGTCCGAGATTTTTGTCAACAACGCTCGCGATTGATCCAGATGATGGATCCAGCGTAATTCGATAGAAGTGGTTCTCAAGAATGTTTCCGTGGAGTTCCTCCGAAGGAGCCGCTTCCTTGGAAATCGGCTTGATGGTGTACAGTTTGTATCCCACGGCGGGCACAGCAGTGGCCAGGAAGTGAACGCGAACGCTGACGGGGCCGAAGCCCGGCAGTGAAATGCCTTTGCCTTTCCAGAGTATTTCCACCGGAACCTCTGCGCCGGTGGAGGCATCAACCAGAGTAGCGGCCTCCGGCAAGTCGGTCTCGACGATGCCATCGCGCGGCCAGTTCAAGGAGTTGAAGACCACAACCGAATTGTCCTTGGTTTTCACGAGCGCTTCAAGCTGTGCCCACTCGCGCTGAATCGATTCGTTGATATCGTCGCGCGCCCGGGTCACGCGCGAGCGCTTGAGCGCGATCTGATCTTCACTTTGATGATGCTCGGGCTGAGTCGTAGCGCTCACGTACGTCCAGGTGTGTTCGTCATAAAGAAGCTCGTTGCGCCACGCATCATCGAGCATCGATCTGTCTGGACGCACTCGCGGGTCGAGTGAGGAAGCGGCTGAGCCCATGATTTCAGCCGTCGCAATTCGATGTTGGTTTTCACGGTGGATGGCTGTGTAGGCGGCATCGGAGCCGTACCCATCTTCCCAGTAAGGGCCGAAGTCGCCACGAAATAAGGGGAAATCACCTTTCCACTCGCGCTCGATCGTTCGCATCGCCGAGTGGACCGTGGAGAATTCGAATTTCGGCCAGGCGTATTCATGGCTGACCCGCGAAACGATTTCGCTTTGCTCCCTGGCGAGCGGCGTGTTCTCCAACTGAGTACCAAAGATGATCACGGTGCTGGCCGTGTAGTCAGGACGTGTATACGCTTGCAGAAAAACCGGAAGCGAATCGCGGATTGATTCCATTTGCCACGGGCTGCCAAACAGTGTATGGGCCTGCAGGTAGGCGCGCGAATACCACATCAACACTCGGCCGCCATCCGGTCCTTCCCAGTAGAATGGCGACTTCTCATTCCATCGCCCGAGCAGTATCACCGGAGCGCGCCAACTGTTACTTGCAGCGACCAAATACTTGATGCCGGCATCATGCAGTATCGAGGCATAACTCCACGTATAGGACGGGACATCCACGATTTGTGCTGCATCCGCCGCAGGCAGTTTATATTCGCGGGCGAGATGGAACCGGCCGTAAAACGAGCGAGCCAGGCCCTCCCAGGATGCATTCCCCGTATGTACGTTTGCGAACTCGGGTGGAATGACGATGCTGCCGTCCCGAACGTGTTCGAGAAAGTGTTGCCGCTCCCCTTTACTGCGTCCATTCAGATACTGGTCGGCAACCCAGCTTCCATCGAGGGTCCAGCGAAAGCCCGGCTTCTTGCCGATCAGATCCATTGCCTGATCGATCGATTGAGAATGCAGTTCAGCCACCTTCGCGGGATAATCCGTGAATCCAATGTCGAGATGCTCGTGCGGTATGAGCGCCACCGTCCACTTCTTTGCCGGCTCGATTGTGGCAGCGGCTGCGGAGAGTTTGCCCATGCGCACCGTGGCTTCGGTCGAACCGCTCCATTCAGGCACCTCGAACTCAACCCGCGCCTCTCCGAATTCGTTCTTGGTTGAGAGAGGCTTGCGCAAGGAACGTCCGGCAAGGCGAAGTTCGATAGAGCCGCTCTTCGAAAGTCTGGCAGCGCTGATGAAAACATCCACCTCCTCCAGCATGCCCGCAATTGTCTCGCGATAGAAGATGGTCGGCTCAATTTGAGCGGTAAACGCATTCGAGTGGTACGTCTCTGCGTCATCTTGAACGAATTCAAGCGCGTCGTAGATCAAACCGGTGTGTCCCGGGGCAATCGCGCCGAGCGACGATTGCGGTGTGGCGGGGTCATCCATTGCGGTAAGAACGAAACCGTTCTCACCTTTCCGGAGCCAAGCCGCAGGAATCAAAATACTTTTTTGGTCGGTGGAGGTTTGCGGAACAAACGTACCTTCCCAGTCGCCGGCTCGGAAATCGAGTCTGGGGTGGAAGTAGAAGTATCCGGTGTGACCATTGGCGTCGACCTTCAGGAACGAGAGGCGCGGAGTCTCATAGAGAATCGCGATCTTCAGGCGATACACGCCGTGGGGTGCATCTTGTAGCGAAAACTTCAGCGTAAAGGGATGCAGGCGCGCGCCGGTCATGGCGTTGGCCGGTCCGGGCTGAAAACGATACCAATCCTTGTCGCTATTCTGGCCAACCACAAATACGGGATCACTCTTCGGATCGGCGTAGTTGATGTCCTGGCTCCTGAATTCGCTGGAAGACCCGTCGAAGACGCCGATCTTCCAGAGCGTTTTATCGCTTGCGTGGACGAACGCCGGCAGCATAGCCGCTGCCAGCAGAGCGGCCGCCCTTGCAATCTTTTTCATAGCTACCATTTCGGCTGCGTGATCACCATGCCTGGCCGGCGCGGATCGTCTGTCCAGGTTCCCATCTGCTGACGCTTGGAAAGCTCGTGGTAGCGGGCAAGTTTGTCGCGGTCGAGTTCAACACCGAGGCCGGGACCGATGGGTACAGCCATGGCGCCGTTCTTGTATTGCATCTTGCCGCCAGCAATGATGTCGTCGGTGAGATGATGGTAATGCGAGTCAGGGGCGAGCACGAGGTTCGGCAGACAGGCTGCGAGGTGAATCATGGCAGCTTGCGAGATTCCGAACTCTGCGCCGCTGTGCATGCCTGCATCTACGCCCATCGCCTCGCATATCTGTCCGGCGAGCTTGGCCCGATGAATACCTCCGTACCAATGCGGGTCAAGCAGGACGACATCGAGCACATCGGCCATAATTGCGGGGGCAAGGTCCTCAAACGCGAACACCGACATATTGGAGGCCAAAGTTACCCACGGCGCCTTTTCGTTCACCCGCTTCATCGCGCGCATTCCCCACACCGGATCTTCCAGATACTCCATGTTGTAGTCGTGTAGACGGCGGGCAACATCGAGGGCGGTGGTCACCGTCCAGACCGCATTCGGATCGAGCCGGATGCGGTGCTTCGGAAATGCCTGCCGCAGTGCAATGAAAGTATCGATCTCTTCCTCGGGGGGAAGCACGCCGTTCTTGTACTTCAACGTCCTAAAGCCATACTCGCCGACGAGTTCTTTGGCAAAATCAACCATCTGCCGGATATTCGATATTTCGCCCACGCCGTCGTCATTCGCATAGCGATAGAAGAGATAAGCGGCGAAAGGAACTTCATTGCGAATTTGCCCTCCGAGAAGGTCGCATACCGGACGTTGCAATGCTTTTCCCTGAATATCGAGAATCGCGAACTCAAGTCCGGCGAACCCGAGGACGAAGCCGAAAAGCTTTTCGGAACTCGGCGCTGCCACCTTCCAGCGAATACGCTCGAGGTTCATGGGATCTTCGCCGATCAGTAAAGGCTTCAAGTCAGCAAGTTGACCGGCGCGGCTGGCGCCGCTGTAGCACTCGCCAAGGCCGGTAATCCCTTCATCGGTTTCCACTTCGATGACAATGCGCGAGAATCCGGGATGCGATCCGACAGAATAGCGCAGAGGCGCTTCAATCGGAATGAAGGCAGGGGTCCAGCGAACGTCAGTAATTTTCATTGCGCCTCCGGCCATCTAGCGCTGATTGGCAAGCTGTTGTCCTTTGATTCCGACCCGGACGCGACAGATGTGCCAGCGGCTCAGGTTAGCAAAATACATTTCGTCGAAGTTCGCGCCCCCAAAAGCGGCGTTCGTCGGACTGGCAATCATAGTCGCTTCCGGATCGTCTGCTAACAGCGAGACGGTCCCTCCAGGCGCAACCCGGTAGACATTATGCGAGGCGTAGCAGGTCACGTACAGATTGCCCGCGGCGTCGAGAGCCGCACCGTCCGGCACACGATGCAATCCGGAAGCGTAAACGCGAGGCTTGCTAATCGATCCCGTGTTCAGAATGGGGGCGGCAAGAACGTTGTCTTTCGTGCTCTGCACGATATAGAGGGTTAGCTCGTCGGCGCTCAGAGACAGCCCATTGGGAAACGCCAGCCGGTCCAGCAATTTCTCGATCTTGCCATTGGGTCTCAAGACAAACAGAAATCCGTCATTCTCCCCGAACTCGCCAGAATCGGTGAAATAGAGATTGCCCTCACGATCGAAGACCGAGAAATTCGGATTGCGGAGACGGTATCGTCCAACTCTTTCCCAGGAATGAATCACCTTGCCTGAGCGGTCGAGTTGTATAAGGGCGCCAAGCTTGAAGTTGCAAACAAATAGATCCTGCCGCGCTGAAAAGGTAAGACCGAGGTTGAAGCCTCCGAGTGTGGCGACGGTTCGGACTTTACGTTTTCGACCGATCTTGTAGATTTGGCCGAGTTCTCCGCCAGCCCAGAGGTTCCCGTCAGCGTCAAATGCAAGGCCTTCGGGATGGTCAAGCCCTTCGGCGAAGATCTCAAACTTTTCTAACGGTATTTCAGGCCGCATTCCGAGCCCTGATGGCGAGAATTGTTGTTCCCCTTGTTTGTAGGACATTTGAACATATATAGTGATTTTGCTTTCTGGTCAAGGGTGGAGGAATCAAGTGCGGCTGGTTCAATACGCGGCGCAAGGCGAGATCCGGCTTGGGGTGGTGATTGAAGATCGGATCGTCAACGTCCGCAGCGCGGCAGCTTCCGCTGGACTAGACACGAGACCATTTACTTCGACCCTGGCGCTGCTGGAAGCAGGCGAGCAGGCCCTCGCCTTTGTGCGAGACTTGAAGAGCGACAACAATGCCGTTCCTCTCTCCACCGCGCATCTAGATTGTCCCGTAGCGTCCCGAAAAATCGTTGCCGTCGGTTTGAACTACAGGGATCACGCGATTGAGGCCGGGCTAAAGATTCCCGGCGCCCCTTTGTGCTTTGCAAAGTTTACATCGAGTTTGTCGGGACCGTTCGGTCCGATTCAACTTCCCGAAGAGGGATCGAAGGTCGATTTTGAAGGGGAACTGGGTGTCATCATTGGCCGGAAAGCCCGATACTTGGCGGAAGGCGAAGCCCTGCGTCATGTGGCTGGGTATGTTGTGTTCAACGATGTTTCTGAACGAAAATGGCAGTTTGACGACGGTCAGTGGACACGCGGAAAGTCCTGTGACACGTTTGCACCCAATGGCCCATCCCTGGTGACTGCCGACGAAGTTCCCAATCCCGGTACACTGCGCATCACAACGCGTGTAAACGGCGAGACCATGCAGGATTCGAATACCGATCAGCTGATCTTCAACGTTCCGAAGCTGGTTGCATATTTTTCACATAGTTTTACGCTTTATCCGGGCGACCTGATCGCGACGGGAACGCCTGCGGGGGTAGGCTTCTCGCGCAAGCCTCCGCTCTACCTGAAAGACGGCGACGTAGTCGACGTGGAGATTGAACGGATTGGACGGATTTCCAATCGCGTGCAGCGAAGCTGCTGAGAAGTGAAGGCGGGCACCCAGGCACGAGTCAACTTGTAGGACAAAGTCAGAACGGAGCAAATGGCGCCGCACCGAAATATCGCAATCACTGCCACCCGGTTTGAGCCGATCCAACGCGAAACCGTAATGGACATGGTAGCACGCAGGATCGAACAACTGGTGCGAAGCGGCGACCTCAAGGCGGGGGACCGACTACCGCCTGAGCCGGAACTCGCCCATACGCTTCGTGTAAGCCGCAACTCGTTGCGCGAGGCACTGAAGGGCTTGATGTATCTCGGCCTCATCAAGTCCAGGGCTGGCGATGGTACCTACATTCAGTCTTCTTTGAGCCGGGTTCTGAGCCAGCATTTTCAATGGATGATCCTGCTCAACGAAGTGAAGCACCTCGAAATCTATGAGCTAAGAAAAATCATCGAACCCGACGTAGCCGCTCTGGCGGCAAAACGGGCGACTCGCGCCGATATTGAACGCCTGGAAGCGGCTCTCGAGGGGATGGCACAGGGCCGGGGGAATCCCGAGCTGTTTCGCGCGTTCGATATTCAATTTCACGAGGCGTTCGCCCAGGCGTCCGGCAACGCCGCGATTCAGGCCACTATGCGGATGTTATATCACGCGACCTCGGAAGCTCGAAAGGCAGTGCTGCCGTTCATCGACAACTGGGATAAGCACTGGCGGCGCCACGAACGCATGTTTGCCTTTATTCGCGATCACAAGCCGGAACTTGCCCGGAAGGCAGTGCTGGAGGATCTGCACTATGCCGAGAGTCTGCTGCGCAAACATGCTGCATCGGTGAGCAGAAGCACGTTGGCTGGCGGCAGACAACCCACAGGAACGCATGCGAACTCCCGCCGCCAAAAGCGGCGGCAAATCAACGGCGTTCGGTGGTCCAGCCGCGATGGGAGTAGCTTATGAGACAGATGTTGCAGGCCGCACTCTTCCTGGTTTTCTTCTCCGCGAATGTCGTCCTCGCCGAGAGCCAACACTATGATTGCACCCCGTCGTTTCCTTTCCAACAGCAGTGGCAAGGCGCTGACGCCGCGTATTCGATTCCACTAAGGGATGGGCGGGTCGTTTGGATCTTCGGTGACACGCTCTACGGAGATAAACGCCTGGTTAGCGGCGAAGAGCCGCGGATGGTGCACAACACGCTCGGCATTTCTACGTGCGAGAACGGTACGTGGAAGATTGACTATGCCATCAAACGAGACGCCAAAGGCAATCCCGATAGCTTTTTCAAACCACAGGAGAAGAACGGTACATACTATTGGGCGCTCGATGGCGTGGAATACAAGAATGAGCTGTGGATTACCCTGCTCTGCGTGCGCAACGCTCCGAATTCAAACGCCTTTGCGCTGGGCTTCGAGATTTGCGGAACCGATCTGGCGCATATGACCGGGCTGAAAAGCGATCCTCAGGATTGGAAGGTTACATACTTCCCGCTGGTCCCCGAGGGCTTGCACGCGAATCCTTCAGCTTCAGCACTGATCGAGGGCGACTATCTTTACATCTACACCATGTACGAACAAGGGAGCCGGCCGCAGATTCTGACGCGAATTCCATTGAAGGGGCTCGACGCTCCGAAGAAGAACCTGCAGTACCTCGGCAGCGACGACGTGTGGCACGACGGGATTGAGCCGGCAAAGGCCAAAGTCGTCATGAAGACCGGAGCCTCGGAGATGTCGGTGCGTTACCACCCGGAACTGAAGAAGTGGGTCGCCCTCATGGTCGATCCGCAGCTTTTTTCCGACAAAGTTATTCTTCGCACCTCGCCCAGCATGACCGGCCCATGGACCGATGGCGACGTGATCTACCACATTCCGATCCTGCAGAAGAGCGATCCGAAATATGACCCCGACACGTTCTGTTACGCCGGCAAGGAGCACCCTGAGTTCGAGAAACCCGGCGAACTCCTGTTCACCTACGTGTGCAACACGATGAAGCCGAAGAAGCTGACGGCGGAAACCAACATTTACTTCCCGCAGGTGGTGCGCACGCCGATGCCGGACGCGGCGAAAAAATAGCTAGTCTGAAAGCACACGTTTGCAGAAGGCGAGCGTCTGCCGGACGTGTTGTGTCCAATACTGCCAGTCGTGGCCGCCGGGGAACTCTTCATAGACATGCGGCACGCGCAAGTCTGCGAGCGCCATGTGAAGCTCACGATTGGCCTCGATCAGCGGATCGTCGGTTCCACAATCAAAACGAATGGGCGGAAGATTGTCGCGGTTCACCTTCGCCCAGTGCAACATGTCGGTATCGGTCTGGCCGGCGTGCAGAAACGCACTTGCCGGGTAGGGAATGAACTGGGATAGCTGCGCAACCCGGGTAATCGAGGAATGAGCGGAAATTCCTTGCACTCGTGATGCATATTTCATCCCTAACCGCAAAGCGCCATAACCACCCATCGAAAGCCCAGCGATCACGAATTTCTCCGGGTTCAACTGCGGAAACAATTCGCGCAGGCAATGCGGGACGTCATCGACGATCCACTTTTCGTAATCAGCATGCGCGTGAGGAACATAGCCGCTTCCGTCGCCCCAGAGTCCGTCGGAGGGCATGGCGATCATCATCGGGATGGTCGTTCCTTCGCGGAGCATCGCGTTTGTGGTCGCGTCGATATCGCCGTTCAGCCACCAATTCCACTGGCAGCCGTATACGCCGTGCTGCAGCAGGAGCAGTGGCACGTGCGAGAGTTGTTCCATGCCAGGTGGGCTGAACAGCAGGACATCGCCGCGATATCCCAAAGCTTCGCCCCGAAAGTTCAGGAAACGCAGGGCTTCGTTTCCGGGGATCGGAGGCGAAAGCTGGGCATTGGGAAATTGTCTTGGCATACGCGACTACACATTTCCGGTCAGCAGTGGAATAGCGCCAAAAAGGCCGGCGTCGTTGCCCAGTTGTGCGGCCACAATCTGGACTTTTCCCCAGGGCGTCCAGGCGTGTTCATTCACGTAAGCTTGAATGTAGGGAAGAATGACGGCGCCGCTGCGCATGACGCCGCCCCCAATCACAATCTGCTCGGGATCATAAGCGTGTATCAATCCCACGGCTGCTGTAGCCCAAACCTTCAGACAATATTCGCGAATCTCGGCCGCAACCCGGTCGCCTGCATCCGCAAGTTCAAAGAGCCTCTG
This sequence comes from uncultured Acidobacteriaceae bacterium, assembly GCA_963832755.1. Taxonomy (GTDB): domain Bacteria; phylum Acidobacteriota; class Terriglobia; order Terriglobales; family Acidobacteriaceae; genus Sulfotelmatobacter. The sequence continues at coordinate 2,361,772 of CAWHVM010000002.1, forward strand.
GAAATCGATGTTCCCCGGCTGGGCGAGCCTACTAGCTGAGAAGCCCTTCCAATCGCGTGCCAGTAGGGGCAGCGACCATCCGGAGGCCTCGGCTTCAAGGCAGCCAATCGCGCCGCACGTGCAGAGGCGGCCGCCAACTTTGGCCGGCAAGTGGCCACCCAGACAACCAGCCTGAGCGTGCTTTCCACGAAGCAGCTTACCTTCGATCATTGCCGCACCGCCGATTCCGGTACCAAGAGTAATCATTACGAGATCGTCGCAACCCCGGGCAGCGCCTGCGTGACGCTCCCCGAGCAACGCCATGCGCGCATCATTCTCGATGGCGAAGCGCATTCCGAGTCCCCGCTTGCACCACGCCTGGAAGTCGATCGACGGCGCGTCTTCGTATTTCTTGTTGGTCGAGACTACCCGGCCAATGCGCGCATCGGCGAGGCCGCAGAACCCCAGAGCTACGCCTTCGAGCTCCGCGGGCTTCATCCGCAATTCCGCCAACAGTTGGCCGATCACCGCCGAAAATATGTCCAGCGCCGGCCGAAGAGGCTGCGCAGAATCAAGTGAAACCTCATGAGACGCCAGAATTTTGTCATCTTTCACCACGGCGATGGTGGCGTGGCTACCGCCCAGATCAATTCCAATGGCAGGTCGAGTCATGAGGAGGAAACGAATAGCTCGGACGCTAAGAAGTCCAATAATAGTCGTTTCTTGCCAGAAATGATCGTTTTTTTGTTCTTTTCAGTTGCATTCGAGAACCGGCGTCATTAGCCTACATTGTTATGAATCCCCTGTTCGGTTTCGTAAACTGGGCCGACGGCGCGTTCAGGGTGCCGGGGCTCAAAGTGTCGGAAAAGAAACTCGGACAACTTACAGGAATCTTTCGCGATCAGCAAGCTTGGCACCGGCTCGATCCCGAAACCGTCGTCTATCGAGTCTGGTCGTGGGAACCGGTCCCATCCGGCACGGAAGGAGGATTGTTCTGGGGACTTACCGAAATCCAGGCTGGCCGGGTTGGGAATGAGTACTTTATGACCCGCGGACACTGGCACGTCATCCGAAATCGCGCAGAATTTTACGGAACCATTGCCGGGACCGGAAAACTCGTCCTCACCGACCGCGGCCAGGATACCTGGTCGGAAGATATGACCCCCGGGAGTCTGCACTATATTGCCGGCGAAGTGGCTCACCGCATCGTCAATACCGGAGACGTTCCCATCCGGGTGATGGCCTGCTGGCCCAGCGATGCGGGTCATGATTATGAACTCCCCGGCGGCGGATTTGGCGCACGGATCGTCGAAGAGCAGGGCGCTCCCGTCCTGGTGAGTTCGAAGGGCTGATCCGTGGACCGAAAGAGCCAACCTCCTTTTCCCAAGTTCGATCCCAAACTCGGTGTGCACAGGCGCGGCGGCGATCTGCAATTCAGCTACGACGAAGGAGTTTTCGGGCCGCAGCCCGAATTTCGCCGGCTCGACGATATCCGCCGCAGTTTACGCGACCCCGAATGCCAGGGTCCCGACCCAGTGTATTCGATTGTGATGGATGTTGGCCGCAACGAACACCGCGCCGAACTGCAGCGGCGCATGCTGCTCTTTGGCGTTGTCATCTATGCTGGCGGCCAACTTGGAGATGAACCGGTGCGCAGCCAAGGCCATATTCATGGCATCGCGCCCCATTGCGGCTGGTCCACCCCGGAATTGTTTGAGATATGGGAGGGGCGTGCGATCATCTTTGCTCAAGAGAGCGCCGGCGACGATCCTGGACGCTGTTTTGCCGTAACGGCTGGTCCGGGGGACAAGGTCGTCGTGCCTCCCAATTGGGCACATGCCGTCATCAATGCCGACCCTGAATCGCCCATGACTTTCGGCGCATGGTGCGATCGTCAGTATGGATTTCTCTATGATGCGATCCGGGCGCATCATGGCCTCGCCTGGTTTCCAGTTCTGGACGATCGCCACAACATCCGGTGGGAACCGAATCCCTCCTATCGAACCTCGGATCTCGCGATTCGCGGCTCCCGTACCTACCCGGAATTGAGCTTGCACGCGCATATGCCGATCTATGAGCAATTTGCCACCGATCCCGACAGCATCCAATGGGTTTCCGAGCCGGCCCGCACGGCAGAAGTGTGGCCTGCTTTCGAGATGTAAGTCTGATCAGTTGGCGACGCCGAGCCGCTGTTCCAACTCTTCCAGCGAGACTCCCTTGGTTTCTGGATAGACGGTCGCGACCAGAATGAAGTCGATCAGCATCATGGCCGCAAAGAAGAAGAATGGTGTAGCGCTCGATTTCTTCGCCAGCACCGGGAAGATGGCAGATATTAAGGCATTCATCACCCAGAGTGTCGAAGTTCCGATCGCCTGACCTTTGGCGCGGACCCGGGTGGGAAAGACTTCGCTGATATAAACCCAAATCACGGCACCTTGCGAAATAGCGAAGAAGCCCATGAACCCCATGACCAGCCAGATCAGCCAGCTCTGGTGAGAGCCGGTGTGGAAAAGTTCTCCGATAGCAGCGAGGAAGATGCATACGCCCGCGGTTCCAGTGAGCAAGAGCTTCTTGCGGCCAAACTGGTCGATGACGCTCATGGCAATCAGGGTGAAAATCAGGTTGGTGAATCCGATCGTTACCGATTGCATGCCGGCGGAATACTTGCTGGCTCCGCCCGCAGCAAAAATGTCGTTCAGGTAGTAGAGGCAGGCATTGATGCCGGTCAGCTGGTTGAAGGCGCCAGCCGTCACAGCTAGTACGATCGGCAGCAGGTATTTCCGCTGGAGGATCGGCTCAGACACGGTGCTGCGTTCCAGGTGAATGGAGGCCACGATTGCCCTGAGCTCCTGCTCGGGATTTTTGTTGCCGGTCAGGCGCAGAACTTCTAGAGCCTCCTGCGTCCGATTTTTCAGAGATAGCCACCGCGGGCTGCGCGGAATGAAAAACAACATCATAAGAAACAAAAAGGCCGGCACCGCTGCGATGCCCAACTCCCAACGCCATTCCGCCAGGCCCAGGTGCATTCCGACAATCACGAAGTTCGACAAGTACGCCAGCAGAATGCCCAGAACGATCGTTATTTGAAAGCAACCAACCAATCGGCCACGCCACTCAGCGGGCGATAGCTCGGCGATGTACATGGGGGCAAGAACCGACGATCCACCGATCCCCACCCCTCCGATGATGCGGAAAGCGAGCAATGAATCCCAGCTCCATGCGCAGGCGCAGCCCAGCGCCGACACCAGATAGAGCACAGCCATAATGCGCAAACTGTCGCGCCGGCCGAACCGCTGTCCCGGATAGCCCAACGTCATTGCCCCGGCGACGGTTCCCCAAAGTGCGCTCGACACAGTCAATCCCAATAAATAAGGAGTGAGGTTGTAAACCTGGGTCAGTTGGTGCGTGGTGCCTGCGATGACGGCAGTATCGAAACCAAACAGCAACCCCCCGAGAGCACTCACGAAAGTGCTCTTCACCAGGTATCCGTTTATGCTCATGAGTCCTGTTTCCCCAGCAATGAACGAATACTAGCGAAAAGAACATAGTTGGTCTATGAAATAGCAGTAATTAAACTGTTGGAACTTTCGATAGTTCATGATTGGCTCGTCATTTTTACCGTTATAGGAGAAATCCATGAGTGCAAGCCGAGATCTGGATCGTCGTACCTTTTTAAAATTAGGAGCGGCCGGGACCGCCTTGGCTGCCGTCGACCGTCCCGCGCACGCGGCTTCGCTGCTCGCCAGAGGAACACTCATGCCTCCTCCCACCCTGGCCGCCATGGCGTCCGACAGGCTCACCTACCGTCTGCGCGATCTATTTAACTGCCCGGTGGCGATGAACGAGTTCGGTTACGCGCAAGTGGGAAAGTCGGTGTCGGCGATCACGGCTGTCTCGTTTCCGCCTTACGCCTGCTGTGGTGTGCCCGAGACCGCCTGGAGCCCAGGCTTTCTCCTGACCTGCGAAGTTTTCCTGAATGGCCGTTTCCTCGCGATTGCCGGGTCGCCCGACGGCAACGTTGAGTATCAGTGGTTTCCGCACTGTGTGGTGCGCACCCAGACCGCTGAGCGATTGCGGTTCACCACTCGCCTGTTTCTGCCCAGCCAGCGCCGTGCGGTGGCGCAATCGATTTCCGTGAAGGATCTGAGCGGGGAGCAACGTCGCTTTACACTCGGCTTCGATATGCGAGGAGCCGTCGCCAAAAAAACCAAACCCTGGTTTGTAAACTCTCCGGGTGAAGCCGACAACCGCATTACATGGGACGCCCAGCGAGGCTGTCTCCTGTTTGAGGCGCAGCATTCAGAGATTGCCGCGGCCCAGGGTTTCCATCCCGTGCCGAATCGAGTGGAGCAATCGCGGATGCTGGTGTTCGACATGGAACTTGGCGCCGGCGAGCAAAAGGAACTCAATTTTGTACTCGCAATCGCTGAAAACGGCCGGGCCGCCTTCGAACTCTACGATGGCGTGCAAGCGCGCTTTGCCGCTCTTGAGAAAGAAAACGAGTCAGTTTTTGCCGGCCTGGTGCGCGATGCATTTACCCCAGAAAATTCAGCATTCAGCGGAAGCCTGCCGCGGCTGGTTACAAATGACGAATCGCTGTGGAAGCTTTACCATAACGGGTTTGCCAATCTGTTGTTTGCGCGCCGGCTTTCTCCGGACTCGGCCTACGGCCCAACGTATCTGACCCTGAGTGGTCATGTGCTGCCGACTCTGAGCTTTCCGTGGGATACGTCGCTGACCTCACTGGCGCTGGCGCTGCTCGATCCGATTCCGTTGCGCACGCTTGTCGAAGTGTGGCTGAAGAACGGAATGCATGAACATCATTCCAGCGATTACGTGACGGGCGAGGCTGTTGGGCCATGGTATGCCGCGAACGATGCGGCGATCGTTCGCTGCGCCTGGCACTACCTGTGCGTCACCGGAGATTTTGCCTGGCTCGACAAAAAGATTACCGACCGCACCGTTCTCGATCACCTCGAAGAACACGCCCTTTATTGGAAAAAACTCGACCACTTCCACCACGGCCTCGGGGATTACGGGACCATCGAAAACCTGCTCGAGGTCGTCAGCACCTACCTGCACGAAGTCGCCGGGATAAACGCCGGCAACGTGCACAGCATGCGGGTGCTGGCCGAACTGCACCGCCGGCGCGGCAACTCATCCCGCGCCAAAGAATTGCGCATCGAAGCGAAGGCGATGGCGGACCGCATCAACCATTTGCTCTACGTTGACGGCAAAGGATTCTGGCGTTGCGGTCAGCCTGACGGCACATTCAACGAGGTCCGCCACTGTTACGACTTTCTCGCGGTTCTCGACAACATGGCCGAGGACCTCACCTCCACGCAGAAGCGCGAGATGAGCGCATTTTTTTGGCGGGAACTGCACAGCCGGAAATGGATGAGGGCGCTCGCGCAGGGCGACGCGGATGCGACCTGGAACATCCGCCCGGATCATAGTTGTCTGGGCGCATATGCGGCGTGGCCGCCGATGACGGCGAAGGGCTTGTTCAAGATCGATTCGCCGGAAGAGATCGCGCGCTGGCTGCGAGAGGTGGCCAAGGCAGGCAATCAGGGGCCGATCGGGCAAGCGCATTTCGTGGAGGAGGTCTATCCGCCCGTCAATGGCGGAGCTTTCAAGTCATCGGAAGATGCGCCCTTCATCGAAGACTGGTGCTGCATTGCGGCCGGCGCCTTCACGGAAATGGTGATCGACTCGATCTTTGGCGCGGACCTTACGCTCTTCGCCGGGATCAAAGTCGATTCGCACCTCGCCAGCTTCGATCCCACCGCTCGGCTGGAGAATCTGCGATATCAAGATGGTTTGTACACGATCACGAAAGAAGGAGCTTACCGGCAGAAAGCCTGATCGCCTCAGATTCGTACGATCAGGCCCGCATGACCCTTCAGACTCTCATGACCTCGATGCCCAGCTTTTGGAAGGGCGCGACCATCTCGTCGGTCGCCGTCGTGTCGGTCACCAGGACATTCAATTCATCCGCTTTGCAGATTCGCCAGTTTGCCACCACGCCCAGTTTGCCCCTATCCACCACCGCGACGCGGCGACGCGCCAGCTTCATCATGGTCGAATTCAGTTCTGCTTCATCCGCGTTGAAACAGCTCGCGCCCCACGTGGCATCCATCCCGTCAGCGCCGATAAACATTGTGTTAATCAGCATATTTTCGAGAGACCGCAGGGCGGCGGATCCTACCAGCGAGAACCACTCGCCATGAAGATGTCCCCCGGTCACGAAAACATACACGTCCTTGCGCTTGGAAAGCTCCATGGCTACGTTAACGGTGTTCGTGACCACCGTGATGTTGCAGTTAATGGGCAGTCCCCGGATCACCTCGGTCGTCGTCGTGCCGGGGGTGAGGGCGATCGTCTCACCAGGGGTGATCAGCGCGGCGGCAGCCCGCCCGATGCGGCGTTTCTCGTCCGCGGCACGCTCCACTTGCGCTAGGAAGGATCGGTCGCGGCGGAATGGCTCGTAAAACAGTGGCTCCATGGAAACCGCCCCGCCATGGGTACGCCGTAGGAGTCCCTTCTGCTCAAGAGCGTCCAGGTCGCGCCGTATCGTCACTACCGAGACATCCAGTTGATCACTGAGCGTTTCCACTGAAACCCGTCCAGTTTGCTGGAGTCCGCTTAGAATCGCCGTAAACCGGAGCTGCTGCTTATCCAGCGAGACGCTACCTTCTGTCAAAGATTGTCCATTCGGGACCGCTCCCGGAGACGATGGCCTTTGACGCCTTATCATTTTGCGGTTTCCTTCGATCCCAGGCAGGTTAAAACGAAACTCTTGGCGAAACCGACGTTTTGCGATTTCATCGAAAACGAGACCGGATCACACACCATAGTACGCCGAGTCCCCGGGATCACAAAAGGATCATATCCGTAACCGAAACCTCCGGAACGACGAAGAAGATTTGCATTTCCAGAACTTCGATCAAGACAATCTAGCTTTATGACCCAAAAGCAAATAGTAGAATGTTTCATTCGATGTGGTTCTAGCGCGATTCTAGAGCCGCCACAAACCGCTTCTCAAGCTACGGGCTTTCGTAACCAAACGCATGACCCTAGACCGCCGCCAATTTGTGACCGCGTTGGTTGTTTCTGGCGCCGCTGCCGTCGTGCCCGCGCGGAGCATTGAGGTTGAGAAGGACTCCCCAGCTCCGGAGCCGCAAATTTCCTCCGTGCATCTCCACAACACACAGGTTGATTTCCGGTACGCTCCCCATCAGTCGCAGTCGACCATCTGTTTTCCCGACGATCCCAGGAAAACCATTGTCGGCGAAGCCGGCGACCTGCGATATGGATTCAACAAGTCCCTGTCAGCCGGCATGGGAGACTTCGGCACTGTCATTGAGTTCTCCTTCGCCGGCTTTCAGGACGACAAGATTCTCCGCCAATGGATCGAAACCCCCGCCGTCCCCATCGTGCATACGCATATCGACCGCCCCTCTGCGACGTTGGAACTGATCGCTTTCGCAACCCGTCATGGTGACGAAGGAAGGGTCGATAACGTGCTGCTCTCGATCAGGTCCAAGAAAGGCAGCGTAGCGGTGGTCCCAAAGGTCCACATCAGGGCGTGTGAAAGATTAAAACTGGAGAGCTATACCGCCCCCACTGCTACGGTCAGTGCACCGGGGAGCAAATCGCCCCTTCTCGTCGCCGCGCAGCTCGATAACTATCTCGGCACCTGCATGTTTTGGGAAGAAGAAGGATTCACTCTTTATCTGCCGCATGGCGAAGCGAGCGAGGCTGCGGAGGCGCGTTACTTCGTGCGCCTTCCGCAGGAAGACCAATCAGCCGCATCTTTGCACGAACATCTACTCGATCCCGAAATGCTTCTGGCAGAAACCCGCGAGTTCTGGAGCAAGTGGCAGCCCTTCGGCAGCACGGAATGGAGTTATCCCAGGCAGCCGGGAGAATTTCTTAGCGCATGCGCGCGCAACATTCAGCAGGCGCGCGAGATCAAGGATGGCCGGCTCGTCTTTCAGGTGGGTCCCACGATCTATCGCGGTTTGTGGATCGTCGATGGCAATTTTCTACTGGAAGCGGCGCGTTATCTCGGCTACGACCAGGCGGCCGACGAAGGGTTGCTGTCGGAATGGTCCAAGCAGGTGGAAAGCGGGCAGATCATCGCGGGAAGCGGTGGCGAGCACTGGAAAGATACCGCGATCGCAATGTTCACTCTCGTGCGCCAGTGCGAACTGAAGCAGGACTGGACGTTTTTCCGCGACCTCGAACCAAACGTTGCCCGCGCCCTGGATTTCCTGATCAGCTTACGAAACCAGGCTCGTTCGGGAAACAGCACAAATGGGCGCTACGGGCTACTCGCGCCCGGTTTCGCCGATGGCGGCATTGGCGGGGTCCACTCCGAGTTGACCAATACCGTCTGGACACTCGCGGCGCTCCGAGCCGTCGCAGATGCAGCCGATCAACTGAAAATGTCGGCGCTCGCGAAGGCCCGCAAATTCTTACAGGAGCTTTACGAAGCATTCCAGGAAATGGCGAAGAGGGAGATGGTGCGTCATCTCGCCGGATTCGAATATCTGCCGATGATCGCACATGACGATCCGTCGCTTTCCAATCCTGACCCATGGAATCGCCCTCGCCCGCAGACGGCCCAATGGGCGCTTTCGCACGCCATCTATCCCGGCGAGGTGTTCGCGAAGGACGATCCCATCGTTCGGGGACACATTGCGCTGCTGCAATCTTGCTCGCAGGAAGACGTCCCGATTGAAACCGGCTGGCTCTGGCATGACAGTTTGTGGACTTACAACGCTTCGTTTGCGGCGCACGTCTATCTGTGGGCCGGGCAGCGCGATTGGGCGCACCGCACCTTTGTCGGCTTCCTCAACCATGCGTCGCCACTGTATTGCTGGCGCGAGGAGCAACCGCTGCAACATGCCCTGGTGGGGCAAGACTGGGGCGATATGCCGCACAACTGGGCAAGCGCCGAATGTATCCGATACTTGCGGCATATGCTCGCTCTGGAAGACGGTAAGTCGCTTCGACTGCTCAATGGCATCACTCCGGCAGATTTGACGCCCCCCGCGGGGTACCTCTTGCGGGATTCTCCGACACGGTTTGGAAGGATCGATCTGGAACTCGAACCTGTGGATGGACGAGGTTGGCGGTTGCGCTTCAACCGTGGCGAGGGACCTTCTCCATCCTCGGTTTCATTGCCAGGAATCACCGGCTCGTTGCAGGTGGAAAAAGTAATTGGCGCTGGCTCGAAGATCACGGGTGGCGTCGTGGAAGTCGATCCCCTGGCCAGGAAATGGGAGGCATTTCTAAGGTAGACCCATTCGACAATTGTGTAAGTCAGACAACTTCAGTCCATGATTTACAAGAGGTCGGCAAATTCACTCCTGGGTATCGTGGTAGAAGATGAATGTGCGCGTGAAGCACAGTCTGATTGGCTGCCGAGCCGCAGTTCACCACGACATGAAAACTTTCGGCCCCGTACTGTTTCGCAACCAGATCCTTCGCTTCCCGAACAAGTTCAAAACACCCAATGTAGTCTGGCAGGGGCAAGTCAAAAATAGTGGGAACGTGAACGCGAGCGACAATTAGAGTGTGCCCTCGGGAAATCGGCCTTTGGTCAGAGATGGCAATGGCGTGCTGATTGCTCGTCCGCATCAGCTCGCATTTGGTGCAGAAAGGACAGGTCTCGGCCGTCATTGACGGCATTCCTCCTGAATAATGCTGCCAGCCCTGCCTAGAACTGGTCTCATAAATTCCTGAACAGGATTTGAATGCAACCGAGATGAGCCATGGGACCCGCGTTTTGTGCTGGAGTTAAGGGTCATCCGTGTCGCCCATTATAACGTGCCGAGCAGGTTGTCGAGGACGTGGTGATCGTGGGCAGTTGGTCGGCAAACCGCGTCCGCAACAATGGGATGGGCGCCGGAAAAACTGTGAGGCAACTCTCCCGGCAAACCTGAATTTTTAAGAACTTCGGAACGTAACGGAACGTGACTCGCGTGCAAGTGTAGGCAGGGAAAGGAGAGAATTGGGAGACGCCGTCATTCGCAACGACGAGGCTGTCGGTTCGAGCCCGACTAGCTCCACCATTTTCAAAAGAGGCGGATTTTTTTGGAAGGCGCTCATCCTTGCGCCAAGCACTGACCAAGGGTTCCCCACAGCGTGGTCGCGCCGGCGTATTCACCCGCCCTTCGCTGTGACCGGCATCACATCTGCGTGTGACTAAGACACTACCCTGGCAATCATTCGCTGGAATAATGTCCGCAAGTACGAGAAAATAAAAGTTTGCGGCACCGCACGGAGTCGATTCGTTCTACCGGGAGACATTTACCATCATGGCCACCACCACAATCGAAGTTGACGCAGCCGCCAGCCGGCCCAGGCACGCCAGGCTGGACCGCTGGGTCGCAGAAGCCGCGCAGATGTGCAAACCGGACCGCATTCACTGGTGCGATGGCTCGGCCGAAGAATACCAGTCGCTGCTGCGGCTGCTGGTCCTCACCGGCACGGCGATCCCGCTCGATGCGGCCAAGCGTCCCAACAGCTTCCTGGTTCGCTCCGATCCCGCCGACGTAGCCCGCGTGGAAGACCAGACTTTCATCTGCTCCCCAACCAAAGAAGAGGCTGGTCCCACCAACAACTGGGAAGACCCGGCAAAGATGAAACAAAGGCTGGCGGAGCTTTTCGCCGGCTCCATGGTAGGCCGCACCATGTTTGTTGTGCCCTACAGCATGGGTCCGATCGGCTCGCCCATTTCGAAAATTGGTGTCGAAATCACCGACTCGCCTTACGTCGTCGTAAGTATGCACATCATGTCTCGCGTCGGAAGTGATGTGCTCGACGTTCTCGGTGAAGATGGCGAGTTCGTGCGCGGCCTGCATTCGATTGGCGCGCCGCTAGCCCCCGATCAGCCGAACGCGACCTGGAACTGCAATAAAGAGCACAAATACATCTGCCATTTCCCCCAGACGCGCGAGATCTGGTCGTATGGTTCTGGTTACGGTGGCAACGCGTTGCTGGGCAAGAAGTGTCATGCATTGCGCATCGCCTCGGTGCAGGCGCGCGACGAAGGTTGGATGGCCGAGCACATGCTGATCCTCAAACTGATCAGCCCCTCCGGACAGGTCAAGTACATGACCGGAGCTTTTCCCTCCGCCTGCGGCAAAACAAACCTGGCGATGCTGATCCCAACCCTCCCCGGTTGGAAGGTGGAAACCATCGGCGATGACATCGCGTGGATGAAGTTCGGCGCCGATGGCCGCCTCTACGCCATCAATCCCGAATACGGCTTCTTCGGCGTCGCGCCCGGCACAGGCATGAAGTCGAACCTCAACGCCATGCTCACCATCGGCAGGAACTCCGTCTTCACCAACTGCGCGATGACGATGGACGGCGACGTTTGGTGGGAAGGAATGACGGAAGAGAAGCCCGCTCAACTAGTAGACTGGCTGCGCCGCCCGTGGACCCCGGACTCCGGTCGCAAGGCCGCACATCCCAATGCGCGCTTCACGGTCGCCGCGAGCCAGTGCCCCGTGATCGCTCCCGAATGGGAAAATCCGAAAGGCGTGCCCATCGATGCCATTCTCTTCGGCGGCAGGCGCGCTGGAATTGTTCCCCTGGTCACAGAGGCCTTCAACTGGCAGCACGGCACATTCATGGGAGCCACTGCCAGCAGCGAGACCACCTTCGCCATCACCGGCAAAGAAGGGCGTCTGCGCCGCGATCCCATGGCCATGCTTCCGTTCTGCGGCTACCACATGGGCGACTACTTCGCCCACTGGCTCAAGATAGGACAGCACAGCGGCGCCAGGCTTCCGAAGATTTTCTACGTCAACTGGTTTCGTCAGGACAAGAATGGCCAGTTCCTCTGGCCGGGCTACGGTGAAAACAGCCGCGTCTTGAAATGGATCTTCGAGCGCTGTGACGGCAAGGTGCACGCCAAAGACACCCCAATCGGAAGGATTCCCGAAGTAACCGATCTCGACACCTCGGGCCTCGACATCAAAGGCGCTCACGTGGACGAACTGCTGCGCGTAGATGTCGAAGGCTGGCTAGCGGAAGTGCCCTCGATCAAAGATCACTTCGCCCACTTCGGCAGCCATCTTCCCGAAGGCTTGAACGCCGAAGTGCAGGCCCTGGAACAGCGTCTGCAAGCGGCCAAGCGGTAGCCGCATCGCGGCGAGAAACAAAATCACCACGCGCACAGAGAGGCGGGTAAATCCTCTGTGTTCCCCTGTGTCCTCGGTGTTAAAGGTTTTTCTTTGTCGGTGGACTCGAGCATCATATTTTTCCGAAAATGCCTGAGGTTTTTGATATAGTTCCCCGTCATGCCGAGTTCCACCGCGAACGAAGTGAATCCTCCCGCTCCGATCCAACCCACAGCTCTAACCCGCAATCAAATTCGCGGCTTCTGGGCGTCGTGGGGCGGCTGGACCCTCGATGGTATGGACTCGGTCGTTTACGCGCTCGTGCTCGTTCCGGCCGTGCGCGAGTTGCTGCCCCATTCCGGCATCGCCGTCAACAAGGGCAACATCGGCTATTACGGAGCTTTGTCCTTCGCCTTGTTTCTCATCGGCTGGGGGCTCGCCTTCTTGTGGGGACCGATCGGTGACCGGTTTGGCCGCGTGCGCACGCTCATGCTGACCATCATCTGGTATTCGGTGTTCACGTTCCTGAGCGCCTTCGTGGTTAATGTCTGGCAGCTCGCGATTCTGCGCCTGCTGGCAGGCATCGGCATCGGCGGAGAATGGGCCATGGGCGGCACATTCGTCGCCGAGGAGTGGCCGGAGAATCGCCGCCGCATGGGCGCCGGCCTCATGCACACCGGCTACTATGTCGGCTTCTTTCTCGCGGCGCTGGCGAACTACGGCATTGGCAGCCACTACGGTTGGCGTGCCATGTTTATCGTTGGAGGCTTGCCCGCGCTTTTGCTGGCCTGGATTCGGCACGGCGTCGTCGAACCCGACACCTGGAAACGGAAAGAGAGCGTGGTGCGCTCATGGGCTATTTGGCGTCCGTTCGCCACGCTATTTGCGCCAGCGTGGCGCCGCCGCACGATCGTGAATGCCTTGCTGATGCTGGCTTCTATCGCCGGTTTGTGGGCCGGAACAGTCTACGTTCCCGCAGCGATTACGGTTCTCGCCGAAGCTGGAGGACACGTTGGTCCAGCTGCCGCGCAAATCGCCTCCTGGGGAGTGATGCTGATTTCCCTCGCTACGATCCTCGGCTGTCTGGCGATGCCTTGGCTGGCCGAGCGCCTGGGCCGCCGCGGCGCGCTGGCGTTTTTCTTTACTCTGATGATGGTGTTCATCGCGCTTACCTTCGGCAAAGTGTTCTACATGGGACCGAGCGCGTTGCCGCTGTTCTTCGTTTGCCTGCTGTTTCTGGGACTGGGCGGAGCTAACTTTGCCGTCTACACTCTGTGGTTGCCCGAGCAATATCCCACGGAATGCCGCGCCAGCGCTTTCGCGTTTTCCACTTCGTTCGCGCGCTTCGGCGGCGCTGGAATTACTTTTCTGGTGGGCAGCGGCGTGCGACACTTCGGATCGCTGGGAACTCCGGTGGCGCTGACTTCGATTGCCTTCGCTCTCGGGCTGATGCTGATTCCATTCGCCGCCGAGACGCGCGGGCAGAGCCTGCCAACGTAGTTCAACTCATGCCCGAAAGAAATCTGCGCTAGCCTTACGCGCTCAGCGCTTGTTTGAACTCCTTCAGGAAAAATTGCACGTTGTCTTCCGTGGCCAATGGTCCCATCACGCCGATGCGAAAGACCTTGCCTGCGAGCGGACCGAAACCGCCGGCGATTTCAATGCCCGGTCCGTTCAGGAGGTGTTTGCGCACTTTCGCTTCGTCTACTCCTTCGGGCACGCAGACCGTGTTCAGAGTCGCAATCTGGTGCTCAGCGGGAACGTGCATGTGCAGACCCATCGCTTCGATTCCTTTGACAAAAAACTTATGGCAGCGGCGATGCCGCTCCCATCGGTTCTCGATTCCTTCTTCAGCAATCACGAGCAGCGCCTCGCGCAACGCGTAGAACATGGAAATCGGCGCGGTGTGATGATAGCGGTGCGAGACCGTGGAGTAGTCGTGAATCAGCTTGAGGTCGAGATACCAACTGCGCGGCGGCGTGGTTCGTGCGCGCAGATACTCCATCGCACGCGGCGACATCGCCATCGGAGATAAGCCCGGAGGACAGCTCAATCCTTTTTGTGTACAACTGTAGGCGATGTCGATCCCAGTTTTGTCGAATTCGACCGGCACTCCGCCGAGCGAGGTCACGCAATCTGCGATCACCAGCGCGCCGGCATCGTGTGCGGCGGCGCAGATCGCGCGGCCCGATTGCAGCGCTCCCGTGGATGTTTCGGCGTGAACGTACGCTACAACCTTGGGCTTCTCGCGTGCGATGAACTCTTTCGCTTCATCGTCGGTGTAGGTTTCGCCCCAGGCCTTCTCGAAACGCACGACGTTCGCGCCGTTGCGCTTCGCCATTTCGGTGAGGCGGTCGGAAAAATATCCGTTGGCGAAGACGGCGAGCTTCGAGCCGGGCTCGACAAAATTGACGACGGCAGCTTCCATGCCCGCGCTGCCGGTGCCGGAGATCACCAGCGTGGCGCCGTCAGTGGTTCCGTAAGTGGTTTTGACTAACTGCTGCACGTCGCTCATCACCTGGATGAAGTAGGGATCGAGATGCCCGACGATCGGCTTCGACAGCGCCTCGTAGACGCGGGGATGAACCATGCTGGGTCCGGGACCGAACAGGTAGCGGCGAGGCGGTGCGAGGGCAGGGAAGTTAAGTGTGACAGGCTGTGGCTTTACTTGTTCGATCGTGCTCATAAGTCCTCGTTTCTGTTACGACCTATACCTGACGATATTACGGCACCGAGCGAGCAGATCCAAAGGCTGTTGATAGCTGCGCGAAAATAAATTTTTTCGCGAGGCCGTTGGAGCGGGATGGCTGGCGTGCGCTGCGGTCCTGCCGCCCGGTTTGTACCCCTTTTTGGTGTACCCCCCACCCCCCCTCTATCTCGCAATCGCCAGTAAACATGCGGGTGGGACGCATGTGTTCTGCGCAAAAGCTGTGCAAGTTATAGATTGCAATGAACTTGCAATTAAAAATCTTGACAACAAAGGACTTACGGGGGCTTTTGGGCGCCGTCCTCCGGTCGGCGTGTACCGCCTTGGCCTTGGCTATGATGAGCTGATTGCGAATGGAAGACAAGGTTAGATGTCACAACGGGCTTGTGGAAATTATTTGGGAGTGGGCGGTCTTCTCGCCGTGGAATCCTGCCAGACCGAGGGGCGGGTCGTGCTGAATGGAGGAGGGCGGCGTGAAGGCCCGTGCGCGGCGAGCCTGCGGAATGCGCTTACGGTGCCGCAACAGCGCCTGGGGAGGCGTGTGGCCCAGCTTAGTTCCCCACGAATGGATGGGGTGTGTGCTGCTCTGGGCTTCTCTCTGGGTTGCGATGCAAACTAGTTACTGCGAACGTTCCGTCTGTGTCCGAATTTCAAGAGCTGCCCGCTCAAGCCAAAATCGGGCTTGAGCGGGCCACGCGCGAAAGGCACGCAGCATCAGCTGCAATAATTCTCGAGGCAATACTGAATGAAAGATAGTACAGCGGCGGATCGTCGATAAAAAGGAGAGTACAACCCGAAAGGCATACCACACACGGCGACGTAATGGCAGGGGTCTGGGACATTGCTGGTACGCCGGCTCTCCCGAATGGGCTAGTCATGGATGCACCTCCTCGTCACCTTGCTTTTCTCTGCCTTTACTCTGCAAGTAAAGATTCATTCGTTCCTCGTTTGGCAAGCCGGGATAGAGCTTTTCCACGGATCTCATCGGCTGGGTGAACTGCTGCGGATTTCCGGCCTTGTCAAAGAAGATCATAGTCATCTGATCTCCCTTCTTGCCGGAGCAAAGGAAGGTAAAATCGGCCCCAAATTTCGAGGCACTTCGGTGCCCAAAGATGTTAGTCAGATCGCCGTCGTATACGTAGCGAGTGAAGCTACGAATTACGTCCGAGGTTCCGTCCGGGGCGTACGCCTCAAAGTCGAGTTCGACGTCCTTGCCATTTGGCCGTTCGGTTGTTTGATCCTTTATAACCCTGACTCGCGCGATCTTCAGGGAGCCGGTTTTTTCCTCTTGGCCTTGTCCAAGGGTCGGAAGTGCGGCGCCCAAAGCGCCGATCCCTCCTATCGCGGCCGCCTCTTCCAAAAACCTGCGTCTTGATTTCTGCTTTTCATCGTCCATAGGTCAACCCCTTTTTGTTCTGAGCATGATTGTGCGCCTAAACCGCCGATGGTTCACTTGGAAAGTTGTGGGAGCCCGAAGCGGACGCACGCCGCCGGACGGAGTAGGGACATTCTCCCACGAACGTTGGGGTCTAAAACGTGAATCGCGGTCTTGTTACAAAGGCCGAAACGGGGAACCGCTAGCCGGAGACAAGTTACGCCGAAGTTACGTGCCCTCAGTGATTTCCGGTCGGTGAGACCTGATGACCTCATCTCTGTGCTGCACCTGGACGGGCGTGGTAAGCCCGTTACGAAATGCGGAACAACACGACAGGAGGCTGGCCCAATTCGCACTGAGCTTGGCCTAGGACCTCCTGAGCATGCGAATCTGGGCGCCGAGATTATGGGGTGACTGCAGACGCACAGGCGCTGGCGCAGAGGGTCTCGGCAACCCCAAGCAAACAGCAGGTCCCTCCACTGCGCTTCCCCTTCCTTCGGAAGGCGAAGCTGCGGTCGGGATGACAGCGTGACAGGGTCGAGCTGCGCTCGACGGACAGCCGGGGGCGGCTGTCCCCACACATGTATCGGGAAGCACGAAACATGTCATCATATGATGCTATAATCAGTGCCTGGAGTTCCTATGAGAACAACCGTTGCGCTGGATGACGATTTGGTACGCATGGCCCAGGAGTTTACTGGAGTCGCGGAAAAAACGGCGTTGATTCGTGAAGCTCTCAAAGCGCTCATCGAGCGGGAGAGCGCCGGCAGATTGGCGGCATTGGGAGGAACCATGCCAGGATTGAAGAGGATTCCACGCCGCCGGGCGGGAACGAATTGATTCTCGCCGACACGTCGATCTGGATCGACCATTTCCGTTCGGGAAACAAGCACATGCGTAAGCTTCTTAACGAAGGGCAGATTGCCATCCATCCCTTCATCATTGCGGAGCTTGCGCTGGGTTTTCTAAAACGGCGTTCGCTGCGAGAGCGCAGCAAGACGCTTGCCCTGCTGGACCTGTTACCGCAGGTGCGAGTGGCGCAGTTGAGCGAACTGCGAGTCATGATTGAGGCTCGCCGGTTGTACGGCCTCGGCATCGGTCTGACCGACGCACACTTGATCGCCTCCGTCTTTATCAGTATCAGTTCGCCCACGCTGCTGTGGACTCGAGATGGCCAACTTCGCAAGGTTGCGGAGGCTCTCGGGATTCATGCTGGTTTGGGTTAAGACGCAGCAGGAAATCCCTACCCGCGTCACCGGCGCTGTCGGCAACTACAGAGGTCCTTCGGCCCGCAAAGAACGCGGGCCTCAGGATGACAGGGCGTTGGAGTGCGCTTTCCGGTCGCCCTTTCAATTACACCGGTGAGTGGTGGCCTTGCACTATCATTTGTTCGGCGATGCGGCGGGCTTCGGGGAGCGTTGCTGACGCTTTGCGGTCGATTTCTGCGGGCAAGTCTTTTTGAATTTTTTTCAGTTCTTCGTCAAACAGACGCGTTACCAACGCGGGAGAATGTTCGATTGGCTTGCCATCGTCCCCCGGCACTTTGACTTTGTGCTTCACTCGCTGCGCGATCATTAAGCGGTAGATGCGGTCGGTGGCCAGGTCTTCCATGTAGCCATCGAGCAGGCTGGCGCCTTTGCCGTTTAGCACGCCGTTGCGATAGCGGATCACGGTACGCACGGCTGCGCTGGTTCCTGCTAGCGTGGTTGCGCCTACTCCTTTCGGAATCGGCCGCAGATCGGGATGAACGCTGGGCAGCTTGGGGCGCTTTGCGATCTGGTTGGGATAGGGGAACTGGGCTACGGCGATTTCGTTCTGGTCGGGATGGCCGGTCCAGGCTCCATCCATGAGGCAGTTGGCTTCGTTCTTTTTGTCTTGCTCGAGGACCTTCAGGGCGCGATCGTTCAATTCTTTGTCGGTGCGGCTGGGATAGAGCGCGGTCATGCCGCCGATGGCGTGGGCTCCGTGCTTGTGGCAAATCTCCGGCATGAGCGTGCGGAAGTTCTGGAAGAAGGCGACATCGTGCGGGATGGTGTTGCGGTCGGGCAGAATCCAGTTGGGATCTTCGAGCATGAAATGGATGAGCGAGGCCATGTAATCCCAGCGGCCGAGGTTCAGGCCTAGGCAGTGGTCGCGCAGATTGAAAAGAAATTCTTCCATCTGATAGGCGAGCGGGTGCGACTCGACCAGCGCCATGCACTTGATGTAGTCGTGCGGCAGGCCTTTTTGTTTGGCGAAGGCCTGGAAGAGATCGCGCCACCAGAAGGCTTCTTCGGCAGACTCGCTCTTGGGGATGTAGACGGAGAAGTTATGCGGCAGCCATGCGGGATCGATCTGATACCAGATGAGCGCTAGATCGAAGAGGGATGCGGACATGATTTCGTTCTTGATGACTCCGCCCTGGCTTAGGTGCAGGCCGCGGGGACGCACCCAGGTCACGGTTTTCGAGCGCAGCACGGTGACTTTCTTGTTGCGCTTCTGGTCGTCGTAGCTGAGTTCGTACTTGTAGGCGGCGATGGTGTTCTTGACCGCCAGAAGGATGTTTTCCCAGGTGTTCGCCGTGGAATCTTCCAGGTCGATCATGACCGCGGGAGAGCCGGAGTTCAGCAGCTTTACCGTCAACTCGCCGTCGTCGGCGGGGCCGGTCATCTGGTTCCGCTGATCGGCGCACCACTCGGGCACTTCGATGCGCCAGCCGGAAGTTGTGGCCTCAGAGGCGGGCAGATAGTTGGGCGGATGTCCGCTGTGCGACTTCTGCAGAACTTCGGCACGTTTCGCTGCCAGCTTCTGTTGCCGGGGAGTGAATTGTTTGTGGAGCGGTAAGAGGAAATCAAAGAATCCTTTGGGGAGATCTTTTTGCGGATTCAAATCGGCGGGAGCGTAATTCATGTATTGCGACGATATGTTTTCAGTTTGCAATGCCATAGGATGAGTTCCTTCTGTCTGCGCCGGCGGCAAAGGGTAGAGGCGCTGGCGCTTTTGCTTTCCATTCTGGAATTATCCTACTCGCAATCGAGAATGTCGAAGAGGGCGGACCTTGGATGGTGGCGTGGGTCGCCCAAACGGCTGTGCCCTTGAGGGAGATCCCTCGCCCCGCTGGTGAAAACGCGGGTCATCGGGATGACGCCACATGAGTATTCTCAGACAAAAAAAGCCGCGCTGCGGTTGGCAGCGCGGTTCTAGTTGTGGTTTGGCAATCACTGCGTTCGCGCAGGGCGACGCAGTTGGTTTTGACTTAGACTTTGCTGAGCTTGCGGCGCAACGCTCCCGCCAGTCCGATCAAGCCGGTACCCATGAGCATCAGGCTGCTGGGTTCGGGAACTGCGCTGTAGCCGATAAACTCTTGCGGCATGCCGCCCCAGCTCTGCGTGCCGCCGACCGGCGTGTAGAGCAGAAGTCCGCTGTAGGCGCTATTCGGAAGGTTGGTCCCTGCGAGTGCGAGATACGTTGCGTCAATGCCGGCCCCGCCGGTGGTTCCGAATTGCGACTGTGCTCGGGCGTTGGCTGAGAACAGGCCCCAGATCGCCCACTGGGCATTCGTCGCGCTGATGGTTCCGGACAACATGCTCTTGAAGATCAAGCCGGCGGCTTCGTAATCCAGCTTCATCGTCGGTCCGAACAAGCTGTTGTTAATGCCCTGCAGGAACGGAGACACGGTCGCGGTCCAGGTTTCGCCCGGCCGGATGGTGTTGTCATAGCTGTCGCACATCAGAAAGGTGTAGGTGCTGCTGCCGTTGATGTAAAACGCGTAGGGATAAACCCCACCGCCGCCAATGCCGCTCCCCGTGGCTTGAACGTATTGCATCTGGACATTGTTGGCGAAGGCCGGGCTGGTCAGAAGCAGCGAGAAAACCAGAACTGTGAATACGAGTTGAAGACGGCTTAAGCGCATGAGTTTGCCTCCCAGCAAACGAGGACGGCTGTACATAACGAGCGCGACAGCGTGTCCTGCTTTTCCTTCGATCGGGGGAGTTCGGCCAGCACATCTCGGGGAGAGATCGAACTACTGAAAGCTGGCTGTGCCGCGAAGGGCGGCATTCCGTTCCCGGGTGCAACTGACTCCCGTAACGTAGTGTCAGGGTACCAACGCGTTTGAGCTTTGAAAATGGCCCGAGTGTGGCGTTACCTGAGTAACTTCCGGGTTTGGGTCCGGCCGGCGGTGACCATAGAAATCCACAGCACATTGTTGTGCAAACCCTTTCGCTGTCTGCTACCATGTTCGCCAGTAGAGGGCGGAACTCCTTTGGTTTGAGGGGGTCGCCTCACCGCGGTATGGCACTCAAACTGCAACTATAGGTTCTGTGGTGGAGTGCCTGCAGTCCAGGAGCCCAGGACGTCTGCCGCAGGTAGGAGTGGTCAGTGTCCGATCCCGAGAACGGGAACGTCCCAGTGAAATTGAGGCGGCGGCGAACCCGTCGTCACCGCCGGAATCGTATGATGCGCCGCTGGCTTGCGGTCGCTGTGGTCGCAGTTTTCACCGCCGGGGTTTCCATCTTCGCGTTGCAGTATCTCAGTCCTTCTCTTTTTCGCGCTGGGAAGTCTGCGCCTCCTGCCATTAAGCATTCCGAACTTAGCCTGAGCCGTTCGGCCACACTGAATCAGATTCTTACGCAGGTGCAGCCGGCGCGTCCGGTGTATCCGTACTCTGTGGTGCCTGGCGGAGTGCAGAATGCGAAGGAATTGAAGTGGGTGGCGGAACACGATCCGGTGGTGGCTGCGCACTATGCTGGGTTTGATTACGAGCGCGCGCAGGTGGTGCGGCTTGCGCTGGCCCGCACGGTTTATGTCTCCTACCGCATCGGCAATAACATCTATTGGACGCGGCACAGATTAACCCTGCACAAGGGCGAGAAGCTCATCACCGACGGAAAGATGACGGCGCGCACGCGGTGCGCTAATCGCGTAGAAGAGGCTCCGCAGCAGGAAGCGGCCGCGCCGGCTGAGCCTCCGGCGCAGAAGTTCGATGAGCCGGTTCGAGCCGGAGAAGGCACGGCGATGCAGTCTCCGCCGGTGCCGTTTGAGTCGGCATTGTTGAACCGCGCGGGAGCGCCGGGACTGGGCGCCGCGGGGCCGCTGAGCTTGTACGATCCGTTTAACAACGCGAGCATCGTGCCCATCTCGGCGCCGCCGTTGCCCGTGGGCTTGTGCGAGCCGGTGAAGAAGAAGGGCACCGTAACGGAACTCGAGAAGGACAGCACCACGAAGAAAAAAATAGACCCTTGCGGTTCCACGGGAACTGTGCCCGAGCCCGGAACCTGGCTCTTGTTGGCCAGCGGGTTGGCCGCCATCTATTGGCTCACTCGCCGCAGGGTTGCGCGCACTTAATCACGGCGAAGCCAGCCTGCTCAATAACCTTTTGATTCGCTGGCGCGCTGGCGCGGGTGTGTCTCCTTCCGCAGAACCCCTGACCCAAAGTTGTAATCCTTTCGTAAGCGGCGCGGTTCCGAATCGCTGCTAGAATCGGCCTTAGCGCGACTGCACACATATTAAGGCACTTATTTTAAGGTAAGCATGAACCGCTCTCTCAGGGCCGCGGCCGTTTTGTTGGTATGGGCGGGAGCGTGTTTCCCCGTTCCGGCGGCAGGCCAGGCGCAAGCGCTGCCCTCGATTCGCCGGGTGCAGGTGCTCGGCGGACGCGGCCAGGTCGAGATTGAGATCGAGGCCAGCGATCGCATCGTCCCGCATACGAACTTGATAACCGGCCCGGACCGCCTGGTGGTGGATTTCGTCAACGCGGTTCCCGGCGCTGGATTACGGAATCAGACGGTCAGCCGCGCCGAAGTGAAGAGCTTGCGCGTGGGCCTGTTTTCATCGAATCCGCCGGTCACGCGCATCGTTGTGGATTTGAACGGTCCTCAGCCTTACAAAGTTTTTCCCTCGGGAAGAACCGTGATCGTGAAGGTGGGCGGCGCGGATACGGAAACCGCCGCTGGTTCTGCCTCTGGGCCGGTGCTGGTGAATTCGAATTATCCGACGACGGGCGCGCATCTTTCGGTGCCGACGGAACCGGCGCCACCGCCGCCTCCGCCGAAGCCGTCGCTTGAGGTTTCGTTTCAGCGCGGCCTGTTGTCGATCAGTTCCAACAAGGCCAACTTATCTGAAGTTCTTTTCGCCGTGCACCAGCAGACCGGGGCGGAGATCGCCATTCCCGCGGGAGCGGAACAGGAGCAAGTGGTAGCCGAGATCGGTCCGGCGCCGGCACCGGAAGTTCTGGCTCAACTGCTGAACGGATCCAAGTTTAATTTTCTGATTCTGAGTTCGCCCAGCGATCCGCGCGCGCTGGACCGCGTGATTCTCAGCTCGCGCCCCGAAGGGCCAATGCCGCCACCACCAAGGCCGCAGGCCCGCGCGGTCGAGGAAGACACCGATGCCGGCGCCGAGCCCAAGCCCGCGCCTCAGGCCAAGACTCAGGCGCCGCCCACCGATAGGTCTGACTCTGCGCCGGACAAGCAGGCTACTTCTCCCGACGCCCCTAAGGCTGCGCCGAGCGATGCGGACGCTCCCAACTAACCCTCAGGTTTTCTGGATTCGATTCCCGGTCATTGTGGCGGAGTAATCAGCCGCACTGGTACGGGCGAAGTTCCGGTCACGTATGGGCTTGTGCTGGTCGAGAGATTGCTGCACCCGGCGACGTTCAACACAGTCACGTTCAGGCTGCCGCTCGCGTCTGCGTTTGCCTGATTGATGAACACTTGCAGAAAACCAATGATGGTCACCGCTTGATTCTGAGCGCCAGTCAGAACCGTAGTACTTTGGTAGATCGGAAGGGACACAATGGAATTGCTGCTTGAGATCACGCTACCGCTCGTGACTCCAGAACCACTGATGGGATTCGCCGTGCCGGACTGGATTTGAAAAGGAAACGAATTCGTGACCAGCAGATCCTGCCCGTTGCCAGGTCCGGTTCCCGACGCACGGATGAGGCATTCTGCAGCCGTAGCGGATTCGTTGCCAGCACCGAATAAAGGATACTGGCTAAGATCCAGTTGAGTTGGAGTCGTCGTGTCCGTAGTTGGCACGCCGCACTGGTAAGGTGTGGTGTTGTCGCATCCCGCGATGGCTTGCTGGTAATCGTTGGCAGCCGGGCAGTTGCTTGAAGCCGCCGGGGATGGGTTTTGGACCCAGGCCGGAAGATATTGCAGAGTGGGCGGGGTTGGCGTGGCCTGCGGTGGTTTATTAGTAAGTGTGCAGGATGATCCCCCAGCGTTGCAGTCAGCCACTAAGTTGAAGCTTTCTCCGATTACACCTGTTCCGACGCCACCGAGCGAGATTCCTGGACTTACGATGCTTCCGTCCGCTTGATTCACAAACAGCTTACCCGAGCCGGGATCCGCGTCGGGCACGATCCAGGGCTTCACGCAGCGCGGCCACACGGGTATTACGTTGTCCCCTGAAGTGTAGGTGCCCGAGCCCGAAGGATTGAATACCTCGGCTGTGGCGGTTGCGCTCACGCTGGCGCTGGAAAAGGTGCCGCCGACCAAGGAAAAAACCGGGGCGAAGAACAGCGGCAGGTTCGTCTGCTGCACTGTTACGGTAACGACGGGGTTCACGCTGAAGCTCGACCCTGCCAGGGTGGAGCAGTCGGTTGATCCTGTGCCCGTGCCGTAGTTGACCGTCGGCGGGGGGACGCTTGCGCCGCCGACAAAGTTCCATTGAACCTGAGCCACAGCGATCGCGGCGAGCGTGGCGTTGCTGGTGGTCCCTCCGCAGATGGGTTGCCACGAACCCGATGTGTTGCCAGGATCGCCTGTAATACCAGAAATCGAAATCACTCGGGCCGCAGCCAAAGCTGCCGCATCCGCGGCGCGCTGGGCCTCAGCCTTGGCCTGGTAGAGGGTGCCGATGTCGATCGACAATGCTGCCATTGCAATCATGGCCACCAGAGCTACAGCCACCAGGGCAAGGGTGACGCCACGCTCCTGCGAGCGCGGATCTTCCTTGTTGTTTCTGCTTCTTTCTGCGCGGCGGATTAAGGGTGAGAGCATACGGAATTCTCAGTTCTCGTTCAATGCCGCGGCCTTTACGATCAGGGTGCTGGGGCCAGAGCCGGTCCATCCCAGGGAACCGGCAACGTTGTTGAACTCCCACTTGTAAGGGTAGGTGATTTGTATGCACGTTCCGATTAAGGTGAGGGTGCCAGAATTCGTGGTGATTGGGCTGACGCAACCCCGATTGATAATGAGCGTGATTCCGCTCCCCGGACAGGTACCGGTAGATGTGTATGTCCAGGTCAGGCCGCCGGCCGCAGGCGCGCCGGCGGTTGCCAAGCCGCAGTCGTTGATCTGCTCGGACACCAGGTAGTCGTCGGCTACTTGAAAGGCGTCGCCAACCGATACCGGGACCGCCGTGGAAGGGTTGACGAGGTCGCTGGCCGGATCGGATGCGGCCACGCGTGCGGCCTCACGCGCGGCGTTGGTTAACCTTTGCTTGAGCGTAAGCGCATTGCTGAAGTCAAAAATCCCGACGACGAGCAGGACCAGGAAAGGCAACGACAGAGCAAACTCCACGATTTGCGAGGCACGGTCGTCGCTCCAGTTGCGCTTCAATCCCGCGAACGCCGGACGCTGCGGAATGGCAGGTTTTGCCGTGGTCATCGCGCCTCCGTCACTGCGTCTCCACTCTCATCTGTGCCTCGCCGGGGACCTGGAGGTTTCCGAGATCCAGGTTGGTAAGGGGGATTGTGAAATGGAAGGGATATTTGTAGCGCAAGCTCACGGATGTGCCGCAGGTGCCCATGCCCTGCGGCCCAGTCGTCGGCGTCGGATAAGACAACTGAACGTTCGGCTGCACACACATTGCAATCGAGACGCTGGCGTCGCATGCGACCGGCGTGGCACAGGAAGAAGATGACGAGGCCCCGCTGTTGCACTGGCATAGCGTTGGCACCGGCACGGTCCACTGAGAGGTCGGAACCAGTTGATTCGTGTTTAGATGCGCGGCATTCATCGAGTTCGTGACTGCGGCCTGGGCAATCTGTGCCGGAGTTGAGCCGGATGCGGCGCACGTGGTGCAGACCGGAGCTACCGCGGCACGGGCCCCGGCGCGAGTGGCTTGCGCCAGGGTGCCGTAAACGCGGAAGGCTTGTCCGAACCAGAAGATGCCGAGCAGGACCATAAAGAGCAGCGGTAGCACAACGGCAGCCTCGACGATCTCTGTGCCGCGGGTATCGCGCGCGAGACGGCGCCAGATTCTGCCTGCTGACTTCTTCATGGTAGTTACGCTCCCCATATCCTCCGGATGCCGAAAATCACAGTGGTTAAGGACAATGCCACGCCATACGGTACCTTGAGCGACTGGGGATTATCCAGCGAAACCTCAGGCCCGGGCATGTGAAAAGTTACCAGGGATGCCAGCAGGCTGCCGATGTTTCTCAAGGTTTGCTTGAATCGCCCTTTGTAAATAACCAGCGCCAAAGCCATTAGCCCTGCCACAAAGACCGAGCCTATAAGCAAACTTACCAGCACTTCCCAACCTACGAACGCTCCCAGCGCCCCGGCGAACTTCCAGTCGCCCACGCCCAGGCTGCGCAGAAAAACAAAGGGCAAAAGCACGAGCAGCCCCAGCGCTGCGCCGAGCAGTGAAGCTTTCAACCCAAGCCAGCCATTGGCTAGAACGTTCACCGAAACTCCGACCAGGAATCCCGGAACCGTGAGCCAGTTTGGGATGCGGCGGCTGCGCCAATCCATGGAGCCGGCGATCAGCGCCAACGCGACCGCCAGTCCCAGAATGATCGGCTTCAAACTCCCCCCGCTGGGGCGGATTTTCACATAGCGCGATAGCGAAGTCAATTGAACCGCAAGGTTCAAAAGTTTCAAGGTTTCAGAGTTTCAAGGTTCACAGCCCCATCCCTAAACCTTGAAACCATGAAACTCTGCGCCTTGGAATTCCTGCGCCAACAACAAAGGCCCGGAATCGATCCGGACCTAAGTCATTGAAACCTTGAAACTCTGAAACCTTGAAGCTTTGCCTTACCGATTGTTGAACGCGCCCGCGGCGTTATGCTCGGCGATGATTCTCTTGGCATTGTCGGCCAGGGCCTTGGCTTGCGGGAGAAGATCGAGAGCCTTCAGAATTTCCGGATCCGCTTCCGCGCTCACCTTCATGCCTTCATCCTCACCGAAAGCATCCACAAAAACCTGGGACTTGATGTTGGACTTGAGCCAGTCGCTGTTATCGATCAGATCCGCCTGGGTGTAGGAAATATTGGCCTGGTCGAGCGATTTGCGGAAATCCTGCATGACGGCGTCGTCAACTTCGAAGCTCTTCGTGGGATGATGATTCACCACATAAAGCTTGGCGAAGTTGAAGAACGCATAGTGCTGCAACAGCGTGTCCTGAAAGTGATTGCTCTTGACCGGAGGAATCACCACATCGGGCGTGATGCCGCCGCCGCCATAAACCGTGCGTCCGCTGTCGGTGAGCTTCACTTCGCGATTGGCGTTGCTGCCCGATTCCGCTTCGCGGTTGTAGTAATAATCGTAGAGCGAAATGTTACTGTAGTCGCGCTGAATCAGCCGTCCGCTGGGCGTGTAGTAGTGCGCTGTGGTCAGGGCGAGTCCGGTATTTTCCGAGAGCGGATAGACCGTCTGCACCAATCCCTTGCCGAACGTGACTTCTCCTGCGATCAAGCCGCGATCATGATCCTGAATGGCTCCCGAAACAATCTCAGCCGCCGATGCGGTCAGGCGATTCACCAGCACCACCAGCGGATAATCCTTGCCGCCATTGCCATGCTGCGCCACGTAACGCTTCTCCGCCGATGCGCGGCCGTGATGAGAAACGATGAGCTGCCCCTTCTTCAGGAACTTGTCGGCTACGCCCACGCCTTCGCTGAGCAGGCCGCCGGGGTTTCCCCGCAGATCGAGAATCAGGCCCTCGAGATCGCCAAACTCATCCAGAGCTTTTGCGACTTCTTCTTCCGTGGTCTCGTTGAAGCCGGTCACGTGCAGGTAGCCAATGCCGGGGCGGATCAAGAAGTGTACGTCCACGCTGTAGCGCGGAATCTCGTCGCGCACCAGGGTGAACTCCATCGGCTTCTCCACGCCTTCGCGCGAGATGCTGATGTGAACCGTCGTACCCTTTGGTCCCTTGAGCAGGTCGGCCACGTCGCTATTGGCCATGTTCTCCGTGGATTTGCCGTCGACGGCGATGATCACGTCGCCGGGATGAATGCCGGCCTTATAAGCTGGTGTGCCGGTGAAGGGATAGATCACAATCACCTTGTTATTACGGGCGCCGATCGTCATGCCCACGCCGTAGTACTTGCCGCGCTGGTCTTCGCGCATCAGCGCGTAAGACTTGGGATCGAAGAAATTCGAGTGCGGATCGAGCGCGTGCAGCATGCCAGGGATGGCGCCGTTATAAATGGCTTTGTCCGGATTGACCGGCTCGGCGTAGTTATCCTCGACGAGGGCATAGACGTCGGTGAACTGTTTCAGGCTGTCCTTAACGTCAGTGTCGCCGCTGAGCGACGAATCCTCTCCCGTGCGCTGGGCAAAAAGAATTCCCAGAAAGCCGCAGGCAAGAAGAAAGAAAACTACCAGGAAGAGTGAACGGCGAGAACTACGTGCCATCGTAAATGTTTCCTTCGCTTGAGGGCTGTCGAACTTCCCCGGTTACCGTACTGAATATACAGAGTATATCACCCCGTTAGACGGCTCCGAGCCGGGATGGTCACCGCCGGTAACCATGCCGGAACCGTCACTTGTTTGGATGCGTCGGGAGACAGTGGAGTTCCGCCTCGTCGGAATTGGCGCCCCCGTTTTGGGCTCCCGAATGGCGGGGACTTCATGGTAGTGCAGGCGCCTCCGAAACCGGCGGAGCAGCGACCGTAACCAAGCTTGGAGGGATTGGCGCGGCAGGGCTCGCCGATACCTCTGCGTAATCTTGCTTGGCCTTAGAATCCCTGCGGAAATCGCTCTGCTCGTCCTCTGACCAAGACGGTCGATAAATCCTTCTGCGATTTGCAGACGAATAATGCAAGCCCTGGAAGTCGCCGACAGCCTTGCCGACGCATCCGCCGAGAAAGCCGAGCAGGCCGCCCGCGACGACTATTCCGCCTCCGACCGGGGTCCCGTTGTGAGCGCTGCGGTTCGCCCCGATGGCCGCCCCGATACCGAAGCCGATTGCCGCTCCGATCAAAATAGGTTTGGCGTTTCCATGATCCATCCCCGGCCTTGCGTAGCTTTCCCGGGGATACCCGCGTGCCGGAATTGCCACCCCACGTCTGAGTTGCGGAAACTGCGCCAGCGTCTGCCCATGGTTCGCATCCAGCCGAATCCCGGCGGTCTGCGTATATTGACTGGGCGCCGCGACCTCGCTGCTTCTCGAAGCGCCGCTTGCCGTGTAATCGTGTCCGGTTTGTGCAAATGCAGCCGGCGCCAACAGAAGCGTCACCAGCAGGAAGTGAACGTATTTTGTATGTGCCATGGCAGCATGCTAATGACAATGCTCATGCTGCGACTGCGGGTTTGTGACACTTTCCAGAGTGTCACAGCGCTCCGAGAGGCTTGCTCACAAACTCGGCGTAGCGGCGCAGTTCGTCAATCGACGACTCGGCCAGCAGTGAGAAGGGAATTGCGCGGCATCCGGCAGGCAGTTCTTTCGCAGTGACAGAGTCGCACACCACCGCAGCCGTCTGTTTCAGCCCGCGCTGCCAGTTGGGCTTGCGCGCATCGCGAAAAACAAGGCTGTCGGGATCAAACCCAGCAGCATTCAGCATTGTGCGCGCCAGCTTCAGAAACTCCGGCCACTTCGAGGCAATGCCCACCAGATAGCCCGAGGGCGCAGGCAGCCACTTTCCCAGTGACGAGGGCACGGAGCGAAAACGCAGCGCGAGCATCTCGGTCCCATCCGGCAGCGCTTGCCGAACCGCCGCGATTCGGTTGGGAAGCACGGCCACAATGCTGCCTTCGAGCATCTTTGAAAAATCTTCCAAGCCGCAACTCATCACCGGGAGACCCACTGCTTGCTGCATCTCCGCCGTTACGATCCTCCGAAGCTCTTCGTCCGGTTCGATCAGCAGAAAATGGTCGGGTGGTTGCAACTCCAACCACTGCCGCAGCCGCGAGCGCAGAACCGGCAGCGAAACGCCTTGTTTACGGGCGGAGCGAAACAGGCCGGCCATCATCTGATCGAGCGCGAACGCGGATGACAAAGGCACGTCAGGCTTGTTCGCGCGGACAAAAACTCCGCTGCCGCGCCGGTACTCAACCCAGCGGTCCCGCGCCAATTGCCGGTAACCCGCACTCACCGTGTTGGGATGCAGATGAAAGCGCCGCGCCAGTTCCCGCGTGCTCGGCAGACGCTGGCCGGGAGCGAGATCGTCCCCCAGAATGCCCAGCACGACCTGAGTCACAAGTTGTTCGCGAATGCTGATTTCGCTTCCGCGCGCAAACCAAAGCTGCATGGGCGACTATCTTACGGCTAGAGAAGGGAATGTGCATAGGCGCGTCGCACGATTGTGCGATGGAGAAAGCCGCCCTGCGCTGAAAAGCGCTATTGACGGGAAAGCCATCCCGCGATATTGTGTCCCTCACCAAACGCGCAGGGGGCCCGTTCTGGTGATCGCAGGCGCTCGGGAGTTGAAACGTGCGGCTTCGTCACGTAGTTACGATTGCAGGTCTGGCAGTGTCTCTGGTTTTGGCCGCGGGTAAGTATTTTCCCTCCACGGTGTGCGCGGGCATAGACTTTCAGCCCATTTCTCCTGACGAATTGAAAATGACGAGCGAACCGCTCGCTCCCGGCGCCCCGGCGATCATTCTCTATCGCCAAGTCGACCGCGACGATCGAGACTGGGGGAGCACATTCGAAGACAGGTACTATCGCATCAAGATTCTGACAGCAGCAGGCCGCCAGTACGCGAACATAGAGATACCCTTCTCAAAAGACATCGACGCGGTGGCACATATTCGTGCCCGCACGATCAAGCCAGACGGAACGATTGTTGATTTCGACAAAAACGTTCTTGAGAGCGAAAAGGTGATCTCTCGCACAGTAAAGACCATGGCAAAGACGTTCACCCTTCCGGCCGTCGAGCCCGGGTGCATTCTCGAATACAGTTACACCCTGCGAATGCGGGGTCTTCGAGAGTCTCATTGGATAGTGAGCGAACCGCTGTTCACCAAGAGCGCGCATTTTTCGCTGATCCCGTCCCCTGGCTTCTTTCAAGCATCCGTCCGGCTTCGCTGGACCGATCAGAATCTTCCGCCCGGCGCACAAACCAGGGAAGGCAGTGGCCGCGTGATCCGTATGGAAGCCAGCAACATCCCGGCTTTTCAGACCGAAGACCATATGCCCCCACTGAACCAGATGAAATCGCGAGTGGATTTTGTTTACGACGCCGGAGTGCTGGAAACTAATCCAGACAAGTATTGGAAACAGGTCGGCAAGGCGCAAAATGAGCGCCTCGAGCGTTTCGTCGGAAGTCGCGGGCCCATGGAGAAAGCTGTGGCCCAGATCGTTCTTCCCAATGACTCACCGGAAACAAAGCTGCGCAAAATCTATGCGCGAGTGCAACAGATCCGAGACACTTCGTTCGAATTGCGGAAAACCCAGCAGGAGGCAAAGCGCGAAAAAGAGAAGATCGACGAGCACGCCGAGGATGTGTGGAAGCGCGGATATGGCGACAAGTGGCAATTGGATTGGCTTTTCCTTGCACTGGTTCGCGCCGCTGGTTTCGAAGCCTACGGATGCTGGGTCTCCCGCCGAGACGAATATTTCTTCAACCCTAAGGCCATGCAGGTTGGACACCTGAGCAGCACTGCCGTGCAGGTAAAGGTGAATGGGAAGGATCTCTACTTCAGTCCTGGGGCGGAGTTCGCACCCTTCGGATTGCTCACCTGGTCCGAAACCGGAACGCCTGCGCTGCGCCTAGATAAGGACGGCGGAACCTGGATCAAGACTCCGCTTCCGGCAAGTTCGGAGTCGCGCATCGAGCGCAAGGCGAGGCTGAAGCTCTCAGACAACGGCGACTTGGAAGGGAAGCTCACAATCACTTACGCCGGCCTGGAAGCTATGTACCATCGGATTGGTATGCTTCATTCCGATGAGGTCGCGCGAAAGAAGTTCCTGGAAGATCGGGTGAAAAGACAGATCCCGGTTGCGGCGGAGGCGGAACTCACGAATCAGCCTGACTGGAATGGCTCGGAGACGCCTTTGGTTGGCGAGTTTAACGTAAGAATTCCCGGTTGGGCGTCCAATGCAGGCAAGCGCGTGATCGTTCCTGCTGCAGTCTTCACTGCCGGCGAAAAGCACACTTTCGAACATGCCAACCGCGTCTATCCCATCTACTTCGATTATCCCTACGAGAAGGTGGATGACGTAACCATTGAGCTTCCTCCCGGCTGGCAAGTCGGCAGCATCCCGCCCGCGCAAGACAAGGACGTGCGGGCAGTTGGTTACAGCCTGAAGGTGGATGGCGGCAAGGACACCTTGCACCTAACACGCAAGCTCAAAGTGGATTTCATGCTTTTGGAAGCCAAGTACTACCCGACGCTGCGAGACTTTTTTGAGGCGGTGAGAACCGGAGATGAAGAACAAATCGTACTGCAACCGGGAAGCGCGACCGCAAGCAACTAAGCCGCGAAGGCCGCCAGTGGCGCTTTCCAGCGAGCGCAATTGCTTAGGGAGTTGGAACGTGCCATTTCGTCGCGTCATCACGGTTGCATCATTCGCAGTTTTCCTACTTCTGGCGGCCAAATATCCTCGCATCACGGTCCACGCCGGCGTAGGTTTCCAGCCGATATCGCCGGAAGAATTAAAAATGACGAGCGAACCGCTCGCTCCAGGTGCGCCCGCGGTAATTCTCTACCGCCAGGTCGACCGGGACGACAATGGGCGCACCTCTCACGAAGACAACTACGTGCGGATCAAGATCCTTACCGAAGAGGGACGTCAGTATGGTGACGTCGAAATTCCTTTCGTTCTGGGAAGCAACGATGTTGTGGGGTTGCACGCCCGAACCATCCGGCCGGATGGAACCTCCGTCGATTTCGACGGAAAAGTCTTCGAAAAGTGGATTGTGAAGTCCCGCGGATTTAAGTTCCTCGCGAAAACCTTTACTCTTCCGGACGTGCAGGCTGGCAGCATCATCGAGTATTTTTACACTTATGACTTCAAAGAATATTCCCTCTATGAATCGCATTGGATACTGAGCCAGGACCTTTTTACCAAGGCAGCGAAATTCTCGCTGAAGCCCTACCAGGGCAGCTATCAGAACCCTTTTACCGTGACCTGGAGGCCCTATTTGCCGTCGGGCATAAGCTCGCCCAAAGAGGGCCCTGATCATTTTGTCCGCCTTGAGGCGCATAACATCGCAGCCTTTCAAACCGAAGACTTCATGCCACCGGAGAATGAACTGAAAGCGCGGGTGGACTTCGTCTACAGTGACGAACCTTTCGAGCCCAACGTTGACAAATACTGGAAGCAGGTCGGGAAGAAGCTAAACAGCCGGGTAGAAAACTACGTGGGCAAACGCAAAGCCATGGAAGAAGCCGTGGCGCAGATCGTTTCGCCGAACGATCCGCCGGAAGTGAAGCTGCGAAAAATCTATGATCGCGTGCAGCAGTTGCGCAATACGTCCTACGAAGTGCAGAAGACAGAGCAGGAAGAGAAACGGGCGAACGAAAAGGAGCCGGCCAACGTTGAGGAGGTTTGGAAGCGCGGCTACGCGAACGGAACTGATCTCACATGGCTTTTTCTGGGGCTGGTTCGGGCAGCCGGAATTGAGGCTTACGCAGTGTACGTGTCGGACCGCAACAATTACTTCTTCTCAGCGCAATCCATGGATCGCACCAAGCTCGATGCCAACGTGGTTTTGGTCAAAGTAAACGGCAAGGATACTTACTTCGACCCCGGCGCTGCCTTTACGCCGTTCGGACTTCTGGAGTGGCCTGAAACTGGCGTGACAGGATTGCGCCTCGATAAGGATGGAGGAACCTGGATCACGAGCGCGATTCCGCAAGCCTCAGAATCACAGATCGAGCGCCGCGCAAAGTTGAAACTCTCCGACACCGGCGACCTGGAAGGGCAACTCACTGTCACTTTCACCGGTCTGGAGGGAATGTCCCGGCGAGTGGAAGAACGCCATAGCGATGATGCCGAGCGAAAGAAATACCTTGAGGATGAGCTGAAGGAGTCCATTCCAGTAGGCATCGAAGTGGAACTGACCAAGCAGCCGGACTGGAAGAGTGCATCGCAGCCTCTGGTGGCCGAATTTAATGTGAAAATCCCAGGCTGGGTATCGGGGGCTGGCCGCCGGGCCTTGCTGCCGGTCGGCGTCTTCAGCGCCACGGAAAAGCACATTTTCGAGCACGCCAACCGCCTGCACCCCGTCTATTTCGCCTTTCCCTATCAAGAAGTGGATGACGTGACCATTGAATTGCCTCTGGGCTGGCAGGTGCAGAGCCTGCCACAAGCCCAGAATACGAATGGTCACGTCGTGGCCTACAACCTGAAGGCG
Organism: uncultured Acidobacteriaceae bacterium; assembly: GCA_963832755.1. Taxonomy (GTDB): domain Bacteria; phylum Acidobacteriota; class Terriglobia; order Terriglobales; family Acidobacteriaceae; genus Sulfotelmatobacter. The sequence continues at coordinate 2,395,434 of CAWHVM010000002.1, forward strand.
GAGAAAAGCACGAACTCCTTGCACTTGACCCGAACGGTTACGTATGACTTTCTCATCCTGGATGTGAAGTACTACAAGGCTTTGCGCGACTTTCTTCAGTTAGTGAGGACCGGTGACGAAGAGCAGATTGTGTTGCAACCTGGAGCCGCCAGTGCGAGTAACTAATTCGCCGGCGCGGTTGTTTCTCTTTGGGGTCGCGGCCTGCATCCTGGCATGCGCACCGCGAGCCCTGGGCGGCGATGCACCGCCTTGGATGCACGCGCTAGTCAACGCGCCGTTGCCAACCTACGATGAGAAGACTGACGCGGTGCTGCTCTATTCCGAAACCGACGTTACGGTAATTTCTTCCGATAAGATGCGCCGGCGAGTTCGCGAGGCCTACAAGATTCTCCGGCCCTACGGCCGCTACCACGGCACGGTAGGAGTTCCTTTCGACTCTGAGACCAAGATCAACAGCCTTCACGGCTGGTGCATCCCTGCGCAAGGCAAGGATTATGAAGTCAAGGAGAAGGACGCCATCGAGAGTGCTTATATGCCGGAGTTCGTACTTGCGTCCGACGCCAAGGTGAAAATACTGCAGATCCCGGCGCCGGACGTGGGCAACATCGTGGGCTACGAGTACGAAACCGAGGAGCGTCCCATATTTCTGCAAGACCTCTGGGAGTTCCAGGAACACGATCCCGTGCGCGAGAGCCATTATTCCCTTCAGCTTCCGCAGGGGTGGGAATACAAGGCGTCATGGCTCAATCATGCCGAAGTGCAGCCCACGCAGACCGCGAGCAATTCCTGGCAGTGGGTGGTCACCGACGTAAAGGGCATTCGGCATGAACCGCTCATGCCTCCGATGGAGGGGGTTGCGGGTCAGATGGTGTTGTCCTTCTTCACCTCGGAAAAAATCGCGCTCAATTCCAATATGAACTGGGACGCGATGGGAAAGTGGTATTCCAGCCTGATCGGAGAGCGAGTCGATGCTTCGCCGGAGGTGAAACAGCATGTGGCGGCGCTCACCATTTCCAAATCTACGACGCTTGCGAAAATGCAGGCGATTGCCGCCTTCGTTCAGCAAGACATTCGCTATGTGGCCATCAATCTTGGCATTGGCGGCTTTCAGCCCCATCCTGCGCCCGAGGTATTCGCGCATCGCTACGGAGACTGCAAGGATAAAGCGACCTTGGTGCGCTCCATGCTCCGCGAGATCGGCGTGGACTCGTACTTCGTAATCATTAACGCGGAGCGTGGCGTGGTGACTCGTGACATGCCAGCGCACAATGGCTTTAACCATATGATTACTGCCATCAAATTGCCTGACGGCCTGACCGATCCATCGCTCATCGCAACGATCCAGCATCCCAAACTGGGCCGGCTTCTATTCTTTGATCCGACCAACGAACTCGTCCCCTTTGGCCAGCTTCCCGGCTATCTGCAAGCCAACTACGGCCTGCTGGTGACGCCCGACGGCGGCGAGTTAGTCGAGTTGCCGCAGCAGCCGTCCGCTATGAACAGCGTCCAGCGCACCGCCAAACTTACTCTCGACGCGACTGGCACATTGAAGGGCGAGATCAAAGAGGTGCGGCTGGGTGAGCGCGCGTCCTTAGAGCGGGAGCGGTTGCGTGGCGTAACCAAAGACGTTGACCGCATCAAGCCGATCGAGGATCTTCTGGGTGGTTCGCTGGCTAGTTTTCGCATCACCCAAGCCAGCCTGTTGAATGAACACTTGACCGATCAGCCTTTCGGCTTCAACTATTCGTTCGAGTCTCCCCACTACGCCAAGAACGCCGGCAATCTTTTGCTGGTGCGGCCGCGCGTGATTGGGATTAAAGGGCTCGGTTTTCTTGAGACCAAAGAACCGCGAAAGTTTCCCATCGAACTCGATGAGCCAACGCGCGATACCGACACGTTTGAAATCACGATACCAGCCGGTTATGTCGTTGATGATTTGCCGCCGCCGGTCGATGTGGATTACCCCTACGCCAGCTATCACGCCAAGACCGTCGTGAATGGTAACGTCGTTGACTATACCCGCACCTTTGAGGTGAAAGAGTTGAGCGTGCCCGTCAACCAAGTCGAAGAACTCAGAAAGTTCTATCGCATCATCGCCGGCGACGAGCGCAATACGGTCGTCCTCAAACACGCTCCCTGATGTTTCTGGGTCCGATCGGCCGGCCCGTGATTCGCGCGTGGCCGCCTGGCCCTGCCACATTGAATTGCCGCATTCGCCCCCTCGCATCTATGATGATGTGGCCATGAGTTTTTCCGACACCGTCTTCTTGTTCTTCCTGGTGCTCATTCTTTTTGGGCCGAAGAAGTTGCCGGAGATGGCTCGTCAAGCGGGGAAGCTGCTCGCCGAACTGCGCCGCGCTTCCAACGAATTCAAGTCACAGATCGAAACTGAGATCACCCGCCTGGAGGTGCAGAAAATCCTTCCGCCCATCCCGCCGCCGCAAGGCACGGTCTCCAGCTTGAGTGCCTGGTTGGCGACGAGCGAGCCAGCCCGGCATGACTCGCTCGAAACCTTACCCCCTCCCGTTATCAACCCTGCTCCCTCGGATACGAAGCCGGCGAGCGCAGCCGATTCGGCTCCGGCTGCGACGTCGACTCCCGCTCCCACGCAAGAGCCCGCAGTCGAGCCCAGCGTGCCAGCCTCGCAGGAGCCCCATGTTTGAAACCGCGGCCGCGGCCCCCGGCGACGAGCCCAAGCGCGATGCTATGCCAACTATGGGCTTCCTCGATCACCTCGAGGAACTGCGCCGCCGCCTGGTGTACTCCATTGCAGCCGTAGCCGTCGGCTTCCTGGCCTGCTGGGGCTTTCGCGTGAAAATCTACGCGTTTATGCAGAGGCCGATCATGGAGGCGCTCAAAGCCAACGGCATGGCAGAGAAGCTCGTCTACACCAGTCCCGTGGAACCGTTCAATCTGTACTTGAAAATTGCGGCGATGGCCGGTCTCTTTGTGACTTCGCCCTTTGTGCTCTACCAGGTATGGATGTTCATCTCGCCCGGTCTCTACCGCAATGAAAAGCGCTACGTAATGCCTTTCATGGCATCAACCATTGCCTTGTTCTCGGCTGGGGGATACTTCGGATACAGGATCGTCTACCCCAGGGCTCTGGAAGTCCTCATCGGCGGCTTCGGCAAACAGTTTCAGCCCATGATCACCGTCACAGAATACACATCGCTGTTTCTCAGCATTGTCCTCGGCATGGGCGTGATTTTCGAGATGCCGATTCTTGTCTTTTTCCTGGCCTTGATGGGCGTCGTGAGCGCCGGGTTCATGTTAAAGAACTTCCGCTATGCCATTCTACTAATTTTCATCGTGGCGGGCATCGTGGCCCCGCCCGATGTGCTGAGCATGTGCATCTTTGCCGCGCCCATGGTTGGGCTGTACGCGGTCAGCATCGGCGTTGCATGGATCGTTCATCCCAAGCAACGGCGGGGGCGGAAGGAAAAACAGGCGAGTTGAGTTGTCATCCCAGGGGATCTCCGAGGTTCATGAATCGATGAGGATAGTTTCTCTTCCAATCGTGTTGCTCCTGTTCGCGATAACCTCCCTCGGTTGCAGCGACGGCAAGAATGCCAGCGCCGCCGGCGCCCCAACTCCGGCGCCAGCCAGCTCCGCCGATACCTCTGCCCCCAAACTTTCTTTTCCACCAGACACCGGGCCGCCGCCAGCCATCGATTCCGCGCGTGCGTTCCAATACGTGAAGGAGATCGTGGCCTTCGGCCCCAGGCCCGTGGGCAGCGCCAATCACAAAAAAGTCGAGGATTATCTCCTCGCTCACCTCAAAGGCGACAACGTCGAGAACGACATCTTCACTACCGACACGCCCGAAGGTAAGTTTCCGGTCCACAACATCGTCGCCAAGTTCCCCGGAACGAAAGAAGGCATCATCGTCATCGCCAGCCACTACGACACCAATTATCCGTTGCGCAACACGTCTTATGTGGGAGCGAACGATGGGGCTTCATCCAGCGCGCTCCTGCTTGAATTCGCCAATCAGTTGCGCGGCAAGAAGCGCGACGGCTACAGCATCTGGCTGGTGTGGGACGACGCCGAAGAAGCCATTAAACCCGACGGCTCCGGAGGGCTTCCGCAGGTGATGCCGTTTATGGACGACAGCTTGTATGGCATCACGCACCTGGCGGAAAAGTGGCAAGCCGACGGAACTCTGAAGAAAATTAAAGCGTTCCTGCTCGCCGACATGATAGGAGACGCAGATTTGAACATCGAGCGTGATTCGAGTTCAACCCCTTGGCTGGAAGCAGTGGTTTACGAAGCCGCGAGCCGCCTGGGATATCAATCGCATTTTTTCGCGCGTACACAGGAGGTCGACGACGACCACAGTCCTTTTCTAAAGCGCGGCGTGGCCGCCGCCGACATCATCGACTTCGATTACGGCTACGACAACGTGTTCTGGCATACCACCCAGGACACCGTCGACAAGCTCAGCCCTAAGAGCCTGGAAATTGTGGGCGACACCATGCTGGAGGCGGTTCGCATTCTCGACAAGATGGATCCGCTGCCGCCGAAGTGAGCGTTCGCGTGGATGAAATTCATGGTCGATCGTTGATTGATGATCGTTGATTGAAAAACTCTATAACTGAAGGTTTTCAATCAACAATCAGCAATCATCAATCAACAATTCCTGATTCTCCAGGAAAGCCCGTTGCTCTACTTCTGGATTCTCTTCAACCTGTTCGCGGTGGGCATGCTGGCGCTGGATCTTCTTGTCTTCCACCGCAGCGGCCGGGTTGTGCGCTCACGCGAAGCCCTAGCCTGGAGCGCCATGTGGATTGGCCTCGCCGCAGCCTTTGCCGCGCTGGTTTTTTTCTGGCAGGGACGCCAGGTCGCACTCGAATTCGTCACTGGCTACGTGCTCGAACTCTCGCTCAGCGTAGACAATCTTTTTCTTTTCCTTGTAATTTTCCGTTATTTCTCTGTGCCCGAACTGCGCCAGCGCAGGGTGCTGTTCTGGGGAGTTCTGGGTGCACTTGTAATGCGCGGCTTTTTTATTGTTGCCGGCGTCAACTTGATCCATCGCTTCCACTGGATTTTGTATGCGCTCGGAGCGCTGCTGATGTACAGCGGCCTGCGGTTGGCATTCACCGGGGAACATCAGGTCGATCCGGCAACCAATCCGGCAGTGAAGCTTCTGCGCCGCTGGATGCCGGTGACCGATGATTATGAGGATGGCCGTTTCTTCGTTCGCGGATGGAAAGGGGATCCCGGACTCTATGCCACACCGTTGTTAATTGTTCTGGCCGTAATCGAAACCACGGATATTCTTTTCGCCGTTGATTCAATTCCCGCCGTCCTCGCGGTCACGCTCAACGCCTTCATCGTTTACACGTCGAATGTGTTCGCCATTCTCGGCCTGCGCTCGATGTATTTCGCCGTCTCCGGATTGATGAAAGCCTTTCGCTTCCTTCACCACGGGCTGGCGCTGGTGCTGATCCTGGTTGGCCTGAAGATGGTCACGTCGGATTATTTTCCGGTCCCGACGCTGGTGACACTGGCCGTAGTGGCTGTGGTACTGGCGGTTTCGGTGGTGGCTTCGCTCATAAATCCAAAAGTCGCTTGAAGGCCGTTTCCCGTGGTATAGTTCTGCCCCGGAGCCGTCCCCCTCCAGCTGACCAAGTTCTCCGAGGAACCCTCCGTGCGACCCAAGAAAGCAAGGCTGTTTGTAAAACGCAATCTTGTCGGTGATCGCGATTACTTGGTTTTGTTCGCACGCGCTGCAGCCGGCCCGGAAAACGTCCTGCGTACGTTTAACATGAAAGGATAATCATGAGTTTCTGGAAAAGATTATTTACCGGAAAGTCGGCGCGAACTGAACCCGAAAAACCATACGATGCTAAACAGACTACTCAGCCAACCTTTGAAACTGAAGTCCTCGCAGCTGTTAGTCAACCTGTCCCCCAGAACTGGTGCACGCAAGACGGCGGTAAGAGCGACGACCTCCGATATACGGTCTCATTTCCATCCGAGTGGGTTATAGGCGTTACACCTGATCGAAGTCAGGAGCATGTTGCGATCCACCCTCCATCAGCACGACATGTGAAGACCGATGGAAAACCCATGATTAGTCCATGCGTCACAGTTCTTTCAGAAGTAGTGAAGTTAAGAGATAACCAGGTGTTGGACTCTTGGGCTTCAACTAGAGCTCAGCAGTTCCAGGGATTTCGTCTGCTGGAATCCGTTAAGACCGCAATCCAGGGCATGCCCACGCTGCTTATGTCCCACGAGTTCACCTTGGGAGGCGAATCATGGAATTGCCTGATGGCTCTCCGTGTTTCCGGTCAGGCGATTTGGTATGCCGATGCCAATGGGCTTGCGCAGGACTTCTCGTCTGTTCGTCCGGAATTAATACGTGTGATGGCATTCCTCCGTCCCAAAATGGTTGGGCCCAACGCGGGTCGTAAAATGGCGACGACCCCAGGCCTCCAGGAAGTCAAACAGATGATTAAAAGAGATATCTCGGGAACGGCCCTGCCCCAAATGCTCCAGGCCGCCGGTTACACTTTCACGCAGAGCGGCCCCGCGTCCGTCGTGGGAGGCCGGGGCGACGACGAAGTAGTCATCGAAATAAACCAAGGCGGGCGCGGTCTACGTAGACTAAGCTATCGCTGCCGGAAAGCAAATGTATCGGAAGATCTCGTGGTATCTGGAAGAATACTCTTTTAACCCAGATTTTCAGGCCTAAAGAGCCCCGTGCTGAGGGAGCCGGACGCGCGTTTCATTCGAAGCGGATGGCTTTCCCCTTAACCACCGAGTGCTTCAAAAACTTCTTATCGTCATGCCCGGGATTGTCAATGCGATAATGCGCCCCGCGGCTCTCTTCGCGCGCCAGCGCCGAACGTGCCACCAGCAGCCCCGTCGCGTGCAGGTTTGCCGCCTCCTGCGTGCGCCGCGTGCGCGGATGCGTCACTCTCGGCGCCAGCCCTTCCAAAATCTTAATCGCCTCCTGCATTCCGCTCCGCATGCGCACGATGCCGGCATCTTTCCACATGACATCCTGGATTTGTCCAATCAACTCTTCAATTCCCGCATCCACCGGCCCGTTCTGTGACGCAGCTTTCTTCTGCCCGCTCGCTGCCTTGCGTGCGTGCTGCAATTCTTCCCGCATCGCCTTTCCCGTGCGCGCTCCATACACCAGGCCCTCGAGCAGCGCATTGCTTGGCAGCCGGTTCGCGCCATGCACGCCCGTAGCAGCGGTTTCGCCTGCGGCGTACAGGCCGGCAAGACTGGTCTTGCCATTCAAATCTGTTCGCACCCCGCCGATCGAAAAATGCGCCGCGGGACGAACCGGAATCACATCTTCCGTGATGTCAATATTGTGCTTCATGAAGGTCGCGTGGATGCGCGGGAAGCGTTTCTGCACTCTGGCAGCATCTAAGTGCGTGAGATCGAGATAAACAAACGGATCTCTGGCGCGGCTGACTTCCATCTCATGCATGATGGCCCGCGCCACCACATCGCCCGGCGCCTGCTCCGCCAGAGGATGATATTTCCCCATGAACCGGTCCAACTCGATATTCCGGAGATAAGCTCCGTCGCTGCGCAGCGCTTCGGAGAGCAAAAACCGGGGCGCTTTCTTCATGTACAGCACGGTGGGATGAAACTGAACGAACTCCATATCGCTGACCTCGGCCCCCGCGCGGAAAGCCATAGCCACACCGTCTCCCGTAGCGGCCTCGGGATTGGTAGTGTTGCGATAAATCTGTCCCATCCCTCCCGTACCCAGCAGCACCGCCGAGCACGCCACTTCTTCCGGCAATCCCTTGTCGCTGATCAGCGAAACTCCGGTTACCCGCTGGTTGTCGGTTAAAAGTTCAGTGGAAAACTGAAATTCCAGCAGAGAAATGTTCTTGAGCGCCCGCGCTTTGGCATGCAGCGCGCGCAGAATTTCGCCTCCCGTCGAATCGCCTTGCGCGCGAAGAACATGGCTGTGGCTGTAGGAGGCTTCGGTTTCAAATGTCAGCTTGGTTCCGTGCTTATCGAGCTGCTTGCCCCACGCGATCAATTCCGCAATGCGTTCCGGCCCATCCTCGACCAGAGTCTTGGCCGCCTCTACGCGGCATAGGCCGTCGCCGGCGATCAGCGTATCTTGCAGATGCAGAATGATTTCATCTTCATCGCTGAGCGCGGGCGTGATCGCACCCGAAGCAGACGGCGCACTGGAACTGATGGCCTCTTTTTTCGACAGCACCAACACGCGTCCCGCGCCCGCCAATTCGATCGCGGCCCGCAGGCCTGCGACCCCGGCGCCAATCACTATGAAATCAGTCTCGGCTGGAAGACCTTTCATAAACGGCAAATAGTACCACTTCCCGGGCTCAAACGATCAAGCCGCACTGCTATTATGGGATTCCATGGCGCAGGTCACCATCCATGTCCCGCCCCGCCCCTACCAGGCTCGTATTGAGAACGGCCTGCTGGCGCGGGCCGGCATCTTGCTGGCCGAATTGCTGCCTCAGGCCAGTAAAGTATTCGTCATAACGGTTGCCCCGGTGCGCCGCCGCTGGTGCGCAAAGTTGGTCCGCTCCCTGGTCTCCGCCGGTTTCAAACCGCAGGTGGTCCAGATGCCTGACGGGGAGACGGCCAAGAAACTGAAGACGATTGAAACGCTGGCGGAAAAATTGTCGCGCCTTGGCGCAGACCGCAAAGCTGTGCTGATCGCTCTGGGCGGCGGCGTGGCCGGCGACGTGACCGGACTGCTGGCTTCTCTTTACATGCGCGGCGTGGAATTGGTTCAGGTTCCAACCACAGTCCTCGCCCAGTTGGACGCTTCAATCGGCGGCAAGACCGGCGTGAATCTTGGGGCAGGGAAGAACCTGCTGGGCACTTTCTATCATCCCCGCGTCGTTCTCATTGATCCCGAAGTCCTGCGCACGCTTCCGAACCGCGCGTTTCGCGCCGGCCTTTACGAAGCGCTTAAGTGCGGAATCATCGGCGATGTCGATCTCTTTTTGCGCTTCGAACAAAAGCGCGCGCAGATTCTGAAACGCGATCCCGTGGAAGTCGAAGGCATCATCGCGCAGTCGGTGAAATTGAAAGCCGAAGTCGTCTCGGCCGACGAGCGCGAAGGCGGCCTGCGCCGCGTGCTCAACCTCGGCCACACCATCGGGCACGCGCTGGAGGCCGAAACCGGCTACCGCAGCCTGCTGCACGGCGAGGCCGTTGCCTGGGGCATGATCGCCGCGACAAATATTGCTCTCTCAGTTGGCCGCACCGACAGCGTAACCGCCGGCCGCATCGCCGATGCGGTGCTCAGCCTCGGGCATCTTCCCGAGCTCAAAGTGAGCGCCCACAAGATTCTTGCGCGCCTGCAGGCTGACAAAAAAACCCAAGGCGGCGTGGTGCACTTCGTGCTGCCCCGGGAAATCGGCAAGGTTGAAATAGCAGCCGATGTGCCCGACAGCGTCGTGATCAACGCAGTGGAAGAATTGAGACGTTTGTCCCGCGGCGGATGGGGAAAGTAGAAATTGCTGATTGACCCGCGCTGCCACATGCCCACAGCTCCCAAACTCGTAGTCGGCGCCGCTCCCGAAGGCGCACGCGATCCCGACACAGCCGCGCGCGCCGTTCGCGAGATGTTCACCTCGATCGCACCGCGCTACGATCTTCTGAATCACATCTTATCGTTCAACGTTGATCGCCTGTGGTGGCGCCGCGCGGCACGCACGTTCGCCGATATTCTCGCCCAACCCGACTCCCACGTTCTGGATCTCTGCTGCGGCACCGGCGACATGACGTTCGCCTTGCGCAAGCAGGCAGGGAACTCGGCTGCGAAAATCGTGGGCGCTGATTTTTCCCGCGCCATGCTGCAGCGCGCCCGCTCCAAGTCGCTCGACAAACTTTCGCCGAACAGCCAGCCCGCTATGCCGCGCTGGATCGAAGCCGACGCCCTATGCCTTCCGTTTCCCGACCGGCACTTCGCCCTCGCGACCTCAGCCTTCGGCTTCCGCAATCTCGCCGACTACGATGCCGGCCTGCGCGAGATCGTGCGCGTCCTGCGCCCGGGAGGCGAGTGCGGCATCCTCGATTTCGGCGAGCCCAAGGGCGCCATCGGCCACCTGTATCGTTTCTACTTTAAGCAGATTCTGCCGCGCATCGGCACCATGCTCTCCGGCGTGCGCGGCCCCTACGCCTATCTGCCCAACTCGGTCGAACGCTTCCCCGACCCCGAAGAAATGAAGGCCCGCATGCGCCGCGCCGGCTTTCGCGAAGCCAGTTGGACGCCCTACACCTTTGGAATCGCAGGCTTGTATCGTGGAAAGAAGTGAATACGGGTAAAAACCAGAGGGAAACCGCACGGGTCTCAGTCTTAGGTGTCAGGCTTCCTACGACCTAAGACCCGTCACCTAAAGACCCAAGCCTATTTCGCACCGGCGCTCTGAGCCGCCACTGGCATGTTCTGGAAGCTATCGGCAAACGCATCCACAATCGTATAACGCACCACGCTCTCATACTCCGCGCCCAGAAAGCTCCGCAGCCGGTCCGTATTCATGATGTATTCGCCGATGATGTAAGGCAGCGCCTCCGGCGGAATCGCCGAAATCTGCCGCTTCCATAAATATTCCAGCGCCAGCTTCATCACCCACTTTCCCGGAACCCGCACCAGCTTGGCTTGTGCTATCTCAATGCATCGTCCGAAGGTGAGCGGCTCGCCGCTTCCCGCCACATTCAGAATGGTCAGCCGCTGCGCTTCCGGATCGCGCCGCAGAATATGCGCGACCAGCCGCGCCATATCGTCCACGTGCACAAACTGTATCTTGTTGTCCAGATACTGTTGCCCGCGCGGCAACATGCAGGGCAGCCGTTTGCCCTCGCTGCGCATTTTCTCCGCCTGCGGGCCTTTGCCGTTGGGCGTGCCCCGGAACGCTCCCAGCAGATAATTCTCCACGCTGGCCCCGGCAAAAATATGCGGACGCAGAATGTACACGCTGCATCCGCGCAGCGCCGGCGCGCGCTGCTGCACCACTTCATCGGATTGTTTCTTGTGAATCGCGTAAGGCAGCGTGTGCGCCGCCAGCACAGACTCTTCCGTAGCCGGCCCCGGCAGGCTGGGGCCATAGGCGGAAACGCTGCTGGGAAAAATGAATTGCCGGATCGGCGACTCCGCCGTGCGGTTCGCCTCAGTCACGGCCTCCATTACCCGCGCCGTGCCCGCCACATTGATCTGCCACATGCGCTCGGTGTCAAGCACGCCCGTGCGCACCGGATCGATCACGAACGCCAGATGAACCACCGAAACCGGCCGCGTGCCGTGCAGCACTTCATAGAACGCGCGCGTCGAGGCTTCCTCGCCTAGATCCATGCGCTCGAACTGTAGCGGTAAATGAGTTTGGGGTGGATTTAAGTCCACCCCAATCACCGAAAAATCCCCCAGCAGCGGGAGCAGCCGGCTTCCCAGATTTCCCGCAATGCCGGTAACTACGACAACAGGTTTCGCGCTCTCCATTTAGCTCAACTTCCAACCGGAAACTATCCCATATCGCCCGGTGAAGGATCGCTCGGGAAGAGCACGGCCGTTAGTTCCTAGCGCGCCCTGAGCAAGCGAAGCGCGCCGAAGGGTGCCGTCCAAAGCCAATCGGTACGCAGGCTTTAAGCCCTAAGGCTGCCCCGGAGCTTATTCCTTCGTTGCCAGATGAAATGTCTCCTAGCTCGCCCTAACCTAGTTCGGCTTCGCAGGTGTCGCACCCTGCGGCTGCTGCGCCGGCGGCATCATCCGCGGACGGCGCCCTGGTCCCGGCGGCGGTGCCGGTCCAAAATACTCCTCGTTGGTCACCGTCTGGATCGAACTCGTGTACTTCTCCATCATCTCCTTCAAGCGCTCGCCCTTCAGCTTGTTATGGATTTCTTCCTTCACCTGGTCGAGCGGCAGAACTTCCTCGCTCACCACTTTGTAAATGTAGTGCCCGCCATTGTCGCTGATCACTGCCGACACCTCGCCCGCCTTCAGGTCGAACACTGCGGCGTGCGCCGGAGGCAGCCCCGTGCGCCGCACCTTGGGCAGGTTCACCGTCGGATTCTCCACCTTCGTGCCCGCCGCTTCAAACGCTTCCTTCTGCAGTTTGACGAAGTCCTCGCCCGCCGCTGCGCGCGTGCGCAGGCTGCCGGCCAGTGCGGTCAATTCCTGCTCGCCTTTTTCCTGCTTGGCCTTGTCCGCAGCTTCCTTGGCCTTCTGCTGCTCTTCGGTCATTTTCTCCGCGTCTTTCGATTCTTCCTTCGCTTCTTCCCTGTCCTCAGCCGATGGCTGCTTGTTCTTCGGGACAAACAGCCGGTCCAACGAGTACTGCTCGAACGCTTCCGGATTCTCCTTGTAATACTTCTCAATCTCCGCTTCCGGAACCTTATCCGCGTCTTCCCGGATGGAGTCCTGCATTCTCTGCGCCAGAATCCGCATCTTGACGAACTTCAAAGTCTCCGAATAGCTCTCGGTCTTATCCAGGCCCTTTTTCTTCGCAGCCTCCGACAAGGCGATCACGCCGGGCAGCTGATTGGCCAGCGAGCGCTTCTGCTGCGCATTCAGCGGAATCGGACCCGGCGCCAGCGCCTTGGTCAGTCGTTCGAATCGCGCCCGCGTGATCTCGCACTCCGCCGGCTTCTTCGCGGCAGCAGCCGTCTTGCCCGCGGCCGCCTTATGCGCAACTGCCGGCTTCCCGTAATCCGGGCAGGAAACGCCCTTGATCGTGATCACATCCGCCGTCAGCGCCACTTCCGCAGCAGCCGGCTTCTCGGTTTTATCCTCGGCCTTCGCAGCCGGCGCCATTGGCTGCGCCTGCCCCCAGGCCAGTGTTCCCAACAACACACACCCCAACCAACTCTTACGCATACAAGATTCCTCCAAGGATTGGTACATCAGGAAGTTAAACGACCGAACCCAATATCCTAGCATAGACCCCATTTCCCGCGACACCCGGGGCTGGCTGTGGTAGTGGCTGAATTTTGAATTTTAGAAGTTTCCACAGCTGACCGGGAAGGGCACGGCTTCAGCTCTTAGCCTGCCCTGAGCGAAGCCGAAGGGTGCCGAAAAGCTCGCGATTAAATCGACCCGGCTTCAGCCTCTGAGGGCAAACCGGAGACATTCGTGACCCTCCGCAATTTCTTCTATTTCTGACATTAGCGAATGCCGACGTCCCCACTTTTCCCACCTTTCATTGGCGTATTATTTTCGCCATGGGACGCCAATTCTCCCACCTGCTCGGGACGGTCGGAATGCTGGTCACGCTGCTACTCTGGATCTCTCTGCTCAATCCGCCCAAGGCCGACCATCTCGCCAACAGTCTTGCCGGGTCACAACACGAATACAAGGTCGTCCTGGGCGCGGCCCTGCTGTCTGTCGTGCTTTCGTTCATTGCCGCAGGTCGCGGTTCCAAGTTGTGGTATATCGGAGTGGTTTTGTCCTCGGGAACGCTGGCATTCTTTATCTACATTCTCTCGGCCTAGTTGCTGACAGCGGGAAATGATGAGTTGCACTCTTCCGATTTTGCGATGATGATACTCGTCGCAAGACTCCCGCCGTCCAGATTGCAACCTGGGCGAGCCTGAAAAGCGAGGTAAGACACCATGAACTCCAGAAACAAATTGGCCCTCGGAATACTCACAGCTTTGGCGATGTTTGGGCTTAGCTTTCTGCTTCCAAGAGGGAATGCCGTGCGAGAGGCGGAGTTGGTGCAGTTTCCAATGACCGTTGGAATATGGGCGATCTTCGTTTTGCTCTTCGTCAAACTGAAATAGGAGGCAGCGCTAGGACCACCACACGCGAATCGCGAAGGTTTGATGCAGTGCGAATGCACCTTGCATACCATAATTTCTGCTGTGTTCATGCGAGCTTAAGGACTCTCTTTTCAAAGTGCGGCGCAGCGAACGAACCAGAGGACACACGCTGGATAACTGGCGCAACCCGCGCTGACCAGCGATAATCCCATCATGTCCGGGACGCCGGCCCTTTACTCGCCCAACGCCATGCGCGCCGAAAAGCGCGCGGTCGCGGGCAACTCGGTAGTAGCCGCGCTCCTAATCACCGCGGGAAAAATCGTCGTCGGCGTTACGACCGGCAGCTTGGGAATCCTCTCTGAAGCCGCGCACTCCGCCCTCGACCTGATCGCCGCGCTGCTCACCTATCTCTCCGTCGGAGTCTCCGACAAGCCCGCCGACGCCGACCACCAATACGGCCACGGTAAGGTAGAAAATTTCTCCGCCTTTGTAGAAACCGGCCTGCTTCTGCTCACTTGCGCTTGGGTAATCTACGAAGCCGTCATGCGCCTGTTCTTCCGCCGCGTCGAAGTAGAGCCTTCGGTCTGGGCTTTCGCCGTGATGCTGATATCGATGGCCGTCGATGTATGGCGCTCGCGCGCTCTCGGCCGCATCGCCACCAAATACGAAAGCCAGGCTCTCGAAGCCGACGCGCTGCACTTCTCCACAGACGTTTGGTCCGCAGGCGTAGTTGTTCTCGGACTAGCGCTGATCCTGTTAGGCCGCGTCTATCATCTCGATTGGCTTCGCCTGGCCGATCCGATCGCAGCGCTGTTCGTCGCCGGAGTAATCGTCTCCGTAAGTTGGAGACTCGCGCGCCGCACCGTTGACGCCCTGCTCGACGCCGCTCCCGCAGGCGTTCGCGCCCAGATCACCGACGCAGTCTCTCGCGTCGATGGCGTGCTCGAAATCGGACGCGTGCGCATTCGTCGCGCCGGCAACCGCTATTTCGCCGATCTCGCGGTAGGCTTTGCCCGCACCGTAACCTTTCAACGCTCCGAACAGTTGGTAGCCGCCGTTACAGCCGCGGTCCACAACATCCTTCCCGACGCCGACGTCACCGTTCAGCCGCTGCCGCGCGCCCAGCGTTCGGAAAACATCTTCGACCGCATTCGCGCCGTCGCCACGCGCCACAACCTCAACGTGCACGACATCAGCGTGCAAGATCTCAACGGACGGCTCCACGTCGAGCAGCACGTCGAACTCGACGAGAACCTGAGCCTGAAAAGCGCCCACGATCAAGTCACCGAACTCGAAGCCGATATGCGGCACGACGTGCCTGAGATTGCCGACATTCTCACGCACATCGAAAGCGAGCCAGCGACCATCGAAACTGGAGACGAGTTGGTTCGCGATGCCGATCTGGAACGCCGGCTGAAGTCCGCCGCAACAAAGTTCCCAGAGATTCTCGACGTGCACGAATTCATCATCAAGAAAGTTCGCGGGCGTCTCTACGTTTCCTGCCACTGCACGCTCTCCGACGATCTCTCGCTCGCCCGCGTCCACGACATCCAGACCGAACTCGAACTCAAATTCAAACAAGCCGCGCCCGAATTGTTCCGCGTGTTAATCCATCCCGAGCCGAGCACCGACAACCGCAGATAGTGATGTTCATTGTGACGGATGTCACAGACAAAATTCCAATTGCCAATTTCCAATTGCCGATTGGAGATCGCTGTGACGGAAAAGGCCGAACATCTGCGGAAACGCACTATGGAGTTTGCGCTTCGCGTCGTC
This sequence comes from uncultured Acidobacteriaceae bacterium, assembly GCA_963832755.1. Classification (GTDB taxonomy): domain Bacteria; phylum Acidobacteriota; class Terriglobia; order Terriglobales; family Acidobacteriaceae; genus Sulfotelmatobacter. The sequence goes on from CAWHVM010000002.1 coordinate 2,410,929, forward strand.
CGGCTCTTTCGCTCCCTCCCAAACTCGGCAGAAGCGCGAGTGGTTGGCCAACAGTTATTGCGGTCGGGGACATCGATGGCAGCAAACTATCGCGCAGTATGCAAAGCGCGTTCGCGGGCGGATTTCATCTCGAAACTAGGTATCGTGGAGGAAGAGGTCGATGAAAGTGTATTCTGGCTTGAATTCTTGGTAGAGGCGCGGATGATGCCCCGGAAGCGGATGAGCGACCTAATCGGTGAGGCAAAACAGCTTACGGCCATCTTTGGAGCGTCACGCCGGACGGCGAAACAAAACAATCGACAATCGGAAATTGGCAATCGGAAATCCCGCGGCAGGCATCGTTATGACTAGCGCACACGCTACCTGGATTGAAAAACAGCGCTTCAACGGCATCGCCGACAGCGGGCACTCGATCGTGGTCGACGGCGACAAGACAGCAGGGAACAGTCCGATGGAATTGGTCCTCCTGGGCCTCTGCGGCTGCACTGGTTACGATGTCGTCTCGATTCTGCGGAAGAAGCGCGAACCGTTTACCAGCCTCGAAGTGAGCGCGCAGGCCGAACGCGCCGCCGAGCCGCCTTCGGTCTACACCGAAATCAAGCTGATCTACCGCGTCGGTGGTAAAGTGTCTCGCAAGGCGGTTGAGGATGCGGTTCGCCTCTCGAAAGAAAAATACTGTTCAGTCTCGGCCATGCTCGAGAAAACCGCGAAGATTACCGCTGAGATCGAATATCTGGACGTTCAGCCCGACACAACATAGACGACGCTGAATATATATGCTTACTAAGGTCCTTCTCTTCACCCAATCCGGCTGCCTCAATTGCGAAGTGATGAAGATCTTTCTGGAAGCGAAAGGCCTCGCCTTCGAAGAGCGCAATATGAGCGACGACGACGCGGCCCGCGCCGAATTGCTCGACACCTACCATTGCCGCACCGCTCCCACGCTGGTGATTCTCGCCCCAGCTGGCGCCGAAGTGATCGAGGGCTTCGATCCCGAGCGCCTTGACCGCTTCCTCTCGGCTGCCTGATCATCGAAAGCGATTCGCGAGGGTCGACATTCCAAACTCAGATCAGCCGAACTCAAATCAGCCAAGCTTACGCGCGCATCCTCTGCGCGGCTATTTCTTCATCGCCTCGGCGGCGTTTCTTTGGGGAGTCTCAGCCGCTCTGGGCCGAGCCGTCTTTACCGGCAGGCTGCCGCTAAGCTCCACCGCGCTGCGTCCGATTGATCCGCTGATTCTCTCGCAGACCCGCACTACCTTCTCTCTGCTGGTTCTACTTCCGCTTCTTGTCGTTTCCCAGGGATGGCAGCGCATCAAGCTCCCCGCGCGCGATCTCGCTTATTGCTTCCTTCTCGGAACGCTCGGGGTCGCGGTTTCGAATTACTTTTATTACGTTGCGATCCAGAGAACGAATGTCGCCACCGCCATCATCGTGCAGTACACGGCTCCCGTGTGGGTTCTGTTTTATGTAGTGGCTCGCCGCCAGCAAAAGCTCTCGCTGCAAAAAGTGGTTGCCGTGGCGCTGGCGGTTACTGGCATCGCCCTGGTCATTGGCATTGCCGGAACAAAAGCCAGTGGCGGAGCAGCGTTACACCTGGATTCTTATGGACTGATCGCCGCGCTGCTGGCCTCATTCTCGTTCGCCTTCTACAACGTCGGCGGACACCGCATCCTGGCCCGTTATGACCGCTGGCGCGTGCTCGTCTGGACTCTCGCTGCCGCTTCTGCTTTCTGGCTGATCGTCAACCCTCCATGGAAAATCGCGGCTGCTCACTACGCGCCGGCGCAATGGCTATTCCTGTTTGTATTTTCGATGATCTCGGTGCTGGGAGCCTTCTCGCTCTATTTCCTCGGCTTGCAGCATCTCGAGCCCACGCGCGCCATCATTGCCAGTTGTCTGGAGCCGGTGTTCTCGATTGTTCTCGCCGCTCTGCTGTTAGGCGAAGTGCTGCGCCCGATTCAGACGCTGGGAATTATCTTTGTGCTCGCCGCGATTGTGATCGTGCAGCGCCCCAGTCGCGGCGTCACTGAGCGGGCCGTAACAATCGAGCCCATCGAGTAGAATTGCGCAGACTCGACCTGCAGCGTACGCTCGACGCGCGAGGCATCTCGTACCCGCGGGGCTGCATCTATTCCTAGCATTCGCGGGGCTGCGTTTCAGTTTAGCTTTGATGATTCGATCTTGTGCCGGAGGTCTGGAATCGTCGTGCACGGAATTCAACTAAGAACCATCGCGCTGACCGCCATTTGCCTGCTCGGATTTCCATCGCTGTTGTTCGCGCAAGCGCCCGATCCGGCAACCCCCAGTTCTCAGGACACCCAAAAACCAGCTGCGCCTCAGGACCAGAAGCCACAGGACCAGAAAGCGGCACCACAGCCTCAAGAAAAATCACAAAGCGAACCACAGCAGCCGGCGACAAAGCCCACCAGCGAGCTGCCAAACGCGCCCTCCAGTACCAAGACCCAGCCCTCGTTAGAAGATCTGGGGTTCGCGCCATCTCAGACGCAAGCCGACGCCAAGAGGCAAGCATTGCTCGACAAGCGCACGCACATGCTGAAAATTCATCAGCGGATGGGTCTGATCACGACCATCCCGTTAATTGCCACGGTTGCTACTTCTCTCAACGCCGGGGGCAAGGACACGAGCACCACCTCCCGCGATCTGCATGCCGCTCTCGGCGGGCTCACGGGAGACTTGTATTTCATCACCGCTTACTACGCCATACGCGCGCCCCGGGTGCCGGGAACCAAGACCCGCGGGCCGATCCGCTTTCATAAAGCCATGGCCTGGATCCATGGCCCTGGGATGATCCTGACGCCCATCCTGGGGATCATGGCGTTCGATCAAAAAAGCAACGGCGAAAAAGTTCACGGCATCGCGCAGGCGCATGCGCCGGTGGCCATTGTTACTGCCGGAGCGTTCGGCGCGGCGCTTTTGTCCGTTTCGGTGAAATTCTGATTGCCTATGACAACGGTCGTGAAAATCAAGATCTTCGCCGCCAGCCTGATTCTGGCTTTGACAACGCTGGCCCCAGCCGCCGACAGCCAATGGATTCTGCAGCAAGGCACTCTCACCTACCATGTGTCCCACCCGTTGCACCAAACGGAAGGCGTGAGCCACGAAGTACGCGGCAAAGGGATTTGCCACGCCGGACAGTGCGACTTCCTGATCGCCGTGCCGGTGAAGTCGTTCAATTCGGGCGACAGCAACCGCGACATTCACATGGTCCAGGTCACGCGCGGCGCAGAATATCCCATGGTCACGGTGCGCACCCGGCTGCCCGAATCAGCCTCTACGACTGCCACGATTCAGGCCGACCTCGAAATCCAATTCGCCGGGCAGACCGTCCATTACAAGCAGGTTTCGTTTCAACTGGCGGCGCAAGGCAATCAAATCCGCATCACAGGAACGATTCCAGCGACGCTCACCGATTTCAAGATCGATCCACCATCCCTGTTGACGCTGCCGGTCAAGAACGAAATCCCGGTGCGCGTGGATCTGACCTGGCGTCCGCAGTGAAGAGAAGCCGACTCAACAAAACGCTTCACTAAATCCACCGAAGCTATTGATTTAGCTGGCGTTAGCGATGGACCTCCTGCGCGACAAGCCTCATGAGTTGGTCCAGTCGAGGCCGTGCGCCGCTGCCGCAAAATACCTTATATGGGGGATTACGAGACACCGGGGGTACCCGCATTCTCATACTGCGTCATTGCGCACACGCAAACGCGTGCAGATACACCGCGCATATGCGAGGGAGGATGCCATGTCAGGGAAACTGATCGGCCGCCGGTTGCGAGCCTCAGCGGAATTCACTTGTTCCCACTGCGGAGGCCATGAAGCCTACTGCTGTCAGGGTCAAAGCGCGTTCGAACGTTATGTTTTGAACCGGTTGATGGTGCGAGGCGTGCGCTGCTGCGACTGTGATGTCCTCTGCTACGTCTTTCCGGTGCGGTTGGATGGCCACATTCTGGACGGAAACCAGAGAACGCCGCTAATGGCGCGAGCCGTTTAGCGCCGGGATATGGCCCACGCCGTATGCGGCCTGCCGCGCGTCATCTGACCCGCAGCAGGTGAAAATATCTTCGCGCCTTTTTCACGTCGCGCGCGATCTGCTCACGCAGTGCCTCCACCGAGGGGAACTTAATTTCATCCCGCAAACGGTTGAGGAAACAAATCTCGACTTCGCTCTCCGGCGTCAGATCAATGGGGTGAAAGTTCAAAAGGTGGGTCTCAACAGCGAATGACTCCGCACCAAACGTCGGGCGATTGCCAACGTTTGTGACGGAATCGAAGCGCTCCGTCCCCAAGCGCGTCCAGGTGATGTAGACACCATCCTTGGGAACAAGTTCTTCATAGCGTGCCAGATTGATGGTGGGAACGGTGTACTTGGAGCCGAGGCCGCGCCCGCGCCCCGGCGCGCCCAGAATGCAGAATGGACGCGCCAGCAGATGCCGCGCCCGGCTCACCCGCCCCTCGCGGATCAATTTGCGGATGTGACTGCTGGAAACGCTTTCGCCGCGCAGTTTCTCTTCCGAGTAGACTTTCACCTCAAAGCCCATCTCTTGCCCGAGTTCCACCAGCAGATCGACATCGCCCGCAGCCTTGTGCCCGAAACGGAAGTTGTAACCTTCATGCACTTCGCGCGCATGCAGCTTCTTCTTGAGGATGCGCTCGACGAACTGGCGCGGCGTCATCAGCGAGAGATCGCGGCCAAAGGGCAGCATGAGCACGGCATCAATGCCGGTGGCTTCGAGCAAGCGAAGTTTTTCCGGCGTGGGAGTGAGCAGCTTCAGTCCTGAATCCGGCCGCAGGATTCGCGCCGGATGCGGCTCAAAAGTCACCGCCACGGCTTTGGCCCCGCTCTGCCGCGCCCGCTGCACGATCTCGCCCAGCACATGCGCGTGCGCCCGGTGCACTCCGTCGAAATTGCCAACGCTTACCAGCGACGGCCCGAAGCCGGGGGGAACGTCTTCGAGTTTGTGAAAAACGTGCATAGCAGTGGCTAGTGAACAGTGGCCAGTGGCCAGTAAGTCAGCTCCCGGCAAAGGGTCTAACTGACCACTGACCACTGGTCACTGACCACTGATGTTGAACTCCAGCTTCAATCCGTCATACGCCAGCCGCACATGCGGCGGCAGTGTCGCGTTGGTTGCCTCGTGCGGCAGATCGTGGCAAATGTGGGTGAAGAAGGCGCGCTTCGGCTTCACGCGGTCCACGATGCGCAGCGAATTCTCCACCGTCGAGTGCGTGGGATGCGGCTTATGCCGCAGCGCATCCAAAAAAAGAATATCGAGCCCCTCCAACTGATGGAATGACGCCTCGGGAATTTCGCTGTGATCGGTGAGATACGCCGCCGATCCAAAGCGGAAGCCGTAAATCTCAACCTCGCCATGGATCAGTCGCACCGGCTCGAAACGCGCCCCGAACAGCTCGACCGGGCCGTCAATGGGGCGCAACTCAAGTTGCGGCAGGCTGCCATACTTGTAATCGGCGTCGAAGATGTAGGTAAACATTTTGCGCAGGAAAGCGGCGGCGTCGGGGCGCGCGTAGAGCGGCAACTTCTCCGGCTTGTGGCGGTAACTGAGCGGCCGCAGATCGTCGATGCCCAGAATGTGGTCGGCGTGCGTGTGGGTGTAAAGAACCGCATCTATGCGCGTGATCTTTTCGCGGATAGCCTGCGTGTAAAAATCCGGCGAAGTGTCGATGAGGATAACTTTGCCCGCAAACTCAATCATCACCGAGGGGCGGGTGCGCCGGTCGCGCGGGTCTTTGGAGTGGCAGACCGCGCAGTCGCAGCCCAGCGTAGGCACGCCCATCGACGTGCCGCTGCCCAGCACGGTGAGCGTAGCCTTCATTCGTGAACCTTCATGTTTGCTCTTTAAGAAAAGTGGTCAGTGGCTAGTGGCTAGTGGTCAGTGAAAACCCCACTGGGCTGTTTCTCTGGCCACTGACCACTGATCACTGACCACTGGCCACTGATTTTAACGTCCACTGGTTCCGGTGGCCGCTCCCGGCTGCGGCGGACGCGACAAGGCGTTGGTCACCTCGACGTAAGCCATGCGCACTTCGTAAAGGCTGTTGTGCAGAAAGTTTTCTTCCGTGGGAGTCAGGTTGCCCTTGGTTTTTTCCGCCAGCAGGGCGAGCGTGTCGATGGTCTGGCGCGCGCCGATGATGTCAATGCGGGGCTGGCCGCCCTGCTCCTGCATCAAGCCCAATTGCAGCATCGCCGTCATGTAAAGCGACGCGAGGAAACGCTCGAAGGTCATCTCAAGCTCTTTGGCGGAGTGGCCGCTCAACTCGACGCGCGAATCCAGATCTTTCGACGATTCCCGGTAAGCGTCGGCTTGCGCTTTTTGCTCGGCTGCGGTGGGAGCGGCGGGCATGTCTGGCCCTGCAATTCCGTCCGCGGGGAACGCGGCTACAGGGTTCGCGGCGGGCGAGTTCTCCTTGGCTGCGGCTTGCCCCGAAGTTGCAGTCGAGGCGGGAGGCGCCGCAGGCTTCAGTGGCTCCGCTTCCTCGCGGACATCTTTGCGCAGCTCCCCATCTTCAGTGAACAAGCGGCGGTCGGTTACGGTGAAACCTGATTCTTGTCTTTTCTCAGCCATGGCGATGCTTCCTTTAGCTCTTTTTCGTATTTTCCGGAACTCAATGAAATTGTTGATTGATGATTGTTGATTGTTGATTAAAGGCACGCAAGGCGCAGAGTGCATGCCGCCTGGCTTTCAATCAACAATCAGTAATCAGCAATCAGCAATTGTTTCAAACCAGCGCGACGCTTTCGACGGGCAACTGAACCACCGTAGCCCTTACACTCGCAATCATCACTTCGCGGCCCGGCACTCTGACTTCGCGCCGAATGTATCCCAGGGCGACGGTCTGTTCGCCCGTTGGTGTGCGCACGACTGCGGCGCTGGTAACTTCGCCTGCCTCTTTTTCATCAGAGACAATCTTAGCGCCTGCCGCGATTGCCGCCGCTCCTTCCACCAGAAAACCGGTGAATTTGCGATGCACGTTGCCGCGCGAGCGAATGCGCTCCACAATTTCCTGTCCGACATAGCAGCCCTTGCTGAAGTTGAGGGCGCGCATCTGCTCGGTCTCCTGCGGCAAGTCGCGCTCGCGAATATCCACGCCATACAGCGGGATGCCGGCGGCGATGCGCTGCATTTCCAACGCCTCGCTGCCGGCTGGCATCGCGCCGGCGGCGATTAGAGCTTCCCAGGTTTTGTAGACGTCCGAGGGCGCAAGCCAGATTTCATATGATTCCTGGGGCGCATCCTCGCCGCGAATTACTGTGCACTGCACGCAACCGCAATCGCAGTTGCATTTCGGAGTAATCCTCTGCAACGGCTGCAGATTGGGCACTTCGATGCCCGCCTTATTTAGAATCGCGCGTGAGTTAGGTCCCGCCAGGCCGAGGGCGGTTTGCTTTTCGCTGATGTTGGCGACTTCTACGTCGTCCATGATGATGTAGTGATCGAACGTGGCGATGATTTTCTCCACCTGGCTGCGATCGGTTTCGACCATCAGCGCATCGCCCTGGTTGTAAACGTACATGTCGCCGAGGATGCGGCCCTGCGGATTGAGCAGGAACGTGTACACGCCGTGGCCAGCGGCGAGGTCGCGAATGTTGTTGGTGACCATGCCGTTCATCCAGCGCATGCGGTCAGCGCCGGTAAGGGAAAGCCAGGCGCGGAAGCCCAAGTCGTAGATTCCACAACCGTTGAGGAGGGCGGCGAACTCCGTTTGGGGATCGGTAAAGCGGGCAGCCGTTGCGGCCCCGCGGTAGTCTGCTTCTGGAAGCGGGTGCGCCTTGTTCTCCGGCCGGGCGCGTAGTGAGTCTTGGAGTGTTGTCGGTGACATCGGAATATTGATTATAGCGAACAGAACAGTTGCCAGTTGCCGGTGGCCAACCGCCAGTTTCCCGTCGGCGGGTCGTTCGTCTTACTGGCAACTGATTGGATTCAGCAACTTCCACCAAGACTCAACGACTTCCACCAGAAATCAACAACTTAGCCAGAAGTTAACGCTAACGCGGTTTCCTGCCGCTTCTAGAGGCTCGGGCTTTCGGGAGGGACCCGAAGCCCACCTAAACCGTCAAAGTCGATATACAGGCTTCCTAGGTGCCCTAGCGTCGATTTTACAACTGGGTCTCGACCGGCGGCTGCGCACTTTGTCCCGGCAAGGGACGCGCTCGGCTATAGCTAATAGCGAATAGCAACGACAACCTACTCATTCGGCTCGGCTTATGTTAGCGTGTCTGCCGTGGACTCGCAAAGCCCAAAAAAACGCATCGCGGTCATTCCCGGAGACGGGATTGGTCAGGAGGTTATCCCGCAAGCTCTCAAAGTTATCCGGGCATCGAGAGCTGACGTCGAACTCATGGAGTTTGACTGGGGAGCGGACCGCTATCTTCGAGACGGTGTGACTGTCCCTCCCGATGGCTTCACCATGCTTGGACGCGACTTCGACGCCATCCTCGCAGGCGCTTTTGGCGATCCGCGAGTCAAGACCAACATCCATGCCAAAGAGATTTTGCTCGGCATGCGCTTCAAGATGGATCTCTACGCCAACGTGCGGCCGGTGCGGCTTCTCGACGCGGGCCTGTGTCCGCTGAAAGGGATCGAGCCGAAGGATGTGGATTTCGTTGTCATCCGCGAAAACACGGAAGGCGTTTACACCGATGCCGGCGGAGTCTTCAAGCAGGGTACGCCGGATGAGATCGCGATTCAGGAAGACATCAACACGCGCAAGGGCGTGGAGCGCATTATCCGCTATGCATTTGAGTATTGCGAGCGCCACGCGAAGCTCGACGCGTCGCGGCGGGGGCGTGTCCTCATGTGCGACAAATCGAATGCCATGACTCATGCCGGCGGCTTGTGGCAGCGCGTGTTCGAAGAGGTGGGCGGCGAGTTTCCGCAAATTGCCACGCAGCACATGTATGTGGACGCGCTGTGCATGCAGATGGTGCGCGATCCGCGCGGCTTTGATGTCGTGGTGACCAATAATATGTTCGGGGACATCATCACCGACTTGGCAGCTGGGCTGCAGGGCGGGTTGGGGATGGCCGCCAGCGGAAATATTCATCCGGGGAAGACGTCGATGTTTGAGCCGGTGCACGGTTCGGCCCCGCCGATTGCGGGGAAGAATGTGGCGAATCCTTTTGGCGCAATTCTGACGGCGGCCATGATGCTGGGGCATTTGGGATTGGCCCAGGAAGCCGAAAAGATCGAAGCCGCGGTGCTGGAAGCCGTGAAGCAGAAGAAGACTACGCAGGACATTGGCGGGACGCTGGGGACACGCGAGGCGGGGGAGTGGGTGGCGGAAAAGGTCGTGTCATCCTGAGGAAGTACGGAGAAACAGGGTAGACTCGTTCCTAATGGATATCGTTAAGCTAATTCGCCGCAGGTTGCCTAGTCCGCCTTTTGCCGTTTTGATTTTTTTGGGGATGGGCCTGGCCTGGGCGCAGCCGCAAGATCAGCCACAGGCTCCCGCCCAGCAATCGCAAGAACAGAGTCAAAAGCAAGATCAAGATCAAGATCAAAGTCAAAAGCAGTCAGACAAGAGTGTCCGGCCCACACAAGCAACCCCCACCCAAGCCCCTTCCCAGCAAGAACCCGAGGTCAAGATCACGCCGCGGGAGGCGGAGGAGTTGTTTCACTCCGTGGATGAGATTCTGGCGTTTGACAGCAAAGAGACCGGGCTGCGGATCAGGAAGACGGTGAAGCGCCGGCTGACCAGCCGCGATGAAGTGGTGGCGTATTTGACCAAGCACATGAAGGACGAAGATGTGAAGAAGTTGCAGCGGTCAGAGCTGGTGCTGAAGAAATTCGGGTTGCTGCCGCGCGACTTCGATCTGGAAAAGCTGCTGGTGGCACTGCTGCGCGAGCAGGTGGCCGGCTACTACGATCCCAAGACTAAGACGGTGAATCTTCTCGACTGGGTCCCGATGGAAGAGCAGGAGCCGGTGATGGCCCACGAATTGACGCATGCGTTGCAGGATCAGACGATCAATCTCGACAAGTGGATGAAGAAGGGTGACAAAGATTTGGGCGAGATCAGAAAAGACCCTACGCCCGAGGATATTGAGAACGACGAGATCGACGACGCGCGCGAAGCGGTGGTCGAGGGGCAGGCGGAGACGGTGATGATGGAGTATGAACTCGCTCCCGTGGGGCGGACGATTGCGGATTCTCCCGACCTGGTGGAGACGATGGAAGCGCAGATGGCCGATGGGACGGACGACTCGAAGGTTTTCAAAGACGCTCCGATTTTTCTGAAAGAGTCGCTGACGTTTCCTTATAGCTACGGGATGAAGTTCGTGATCAAACTGTTGGAGAAAGGCGGCAAGGAGAAGGCGTTTGCCGGCGTTTTGGCCGATCCTCCGCACACTACGCGGCAGATCATGCAGCCGGAGAGTTACTTGTCAGGCGAGAAGATCGAGCCCATGCCTGTGCCGGAATTCAAGCGCGATTTCAAGGATTACTTGAAGTTTGATGTTGGCGCGATGGGCGAGTTCGATGTTGCGGTGCTGATCGAGCAGTATGCGGGGAAGAAGTTGTCGGACCGCCTGTATCCGGAGTGGCGGGGCGGATATTACTATGCGGCGCGTCCGAAGAACGATGCGGCCGCGCCGTTGGGGTTGCTGTATGTGTCGCGGTGGTCGAGCGCCGAGAAGGCGGCCGAGTTCGCGGAGATTTATGCGCGGTCGCTGAAAGAGCGGTACAAGAAGGTGGAGGAGACAGGGGTGGCTGCTTCTGGGGAGTCGGCCTCAGGACAATCGGAGCAACGGGAACCGCAGCGCAAGGTCGAGTTGCTGCTCGGGCGGCACGCGTGGAATACCGACGAAGGCACGGTGGTGATTGAAGAGCAGGGAGATACCGTGCTGGTGAGCGAGAGCCTGGACGCGGCTACGACGGCGACGGTGGAGAAGGAAGTGTTTGGGCAGTAATTGCTCGCGTGCTACACTTGTAATACCGAGTGTGACAGGTATTACAAGGAGGTGTCCTTGCTCACAGTCCGTTTGTCTCCGAAGTTGGAAATCAGGCTAAACAGGCTGGCGAAGCGTACTGGGCGTCCCAAGTCCTATTATGCCAAGAAGGCTCTCGAATCGTATCTGGACGACCAAGAGGATTATCTGATCGCGCTTTCGCGGTTGGAAAAGAAGTTGCCCGCAATTCCCCTGGAAGAAGTGGTGAGGCGGCTTGGATTGGATCGTTAAGTTCGATCCCCGGGCCTTCGGGGAACTTCAGAAGCTAGATCGTTCCGCGCAGAAACGGACTACGGATTATTTGCGAGAGCGTGTCGCTGGAGGGCCCAATCCGCGCGAATTCGGGACGGCCTTGGCCGGAGAGATGGCGCGACTTTGGCGGTACCGAGTTGGAGATTACCGGCTGGTTTGCTCGATCAACGATGGACCCCGCACGGTACAGGTTTGGCGCGTCGCCCACCGAAAGGGCGTGTATCGCTGAGAACCATTGCGGGCTCGCCCCGGCGAGGGGCTACGCCTCGTCTTTTCCTTCGATTCGCTGTCGTCTGCGGCTCTCTCAAGAAGTGATGCACCTCGAGGACTAGGAACTGCTTGCCGCTGTGCTCGACCGTCCAGTTTGCGTTCTTTTTTCGGCTCATGATTCTCCAATTGTCATGCGTGTCGCCCATGGGGGCCAGGTTTCTTTGGTCACCTCATGCGGTTGAGCGCTGGTTCAAGCCCGGACCGTGCCGTGGGGTCTTGTATAATCACGAGTTTGACTTCCACGCGCGGAGAGTTTCGGTGGGCGCGACTTTGGGGGATGGGTGGCACAGGCGGAGATTGGGATTATCGGCGGCAGCGGGCTTTATGCCATGCCGGGGTTGAGCCGGGTGAAGGAAGTGCGGGTGAAGACTCCGTTTGGCGCGCCTTCGGACGCTTACGTTTGCGGTACCCTGGAGGGGCGCAAAGTTGCGTTTCTGGCGCGGCATGGGCGTGGGCACCGCATCCTGCCCAGCGAATTGAATTTTCGCGCGAATATTCATGGGTTCAAGCAGCTTGGAGTCGAGAGGATTGTCTCGGTTTCCGCGGTGGGGTCGCTCAAAGAAGAGCATAAGCCGCTGGATTTTGTGATTCCTGATCAGTTCTTCGATCGCACGCGGCATCGTATTGACACTTTTTTCGGCAGCGGGGTGGTGGCGCATGTTGGATTTGCCGATCCTATATGTGGCGAACTGGCGGGCGTGGTCGAGGCTGCGTGCAAGAGAGCTGGCGTGACGGGCAAGCGTGGTGGAACTTATTTGTGCATGGAAGGTCCGCAGTTTTCAACCAAGGCTGAGTCGAATGTGTACCGCGGGCTGGGGATGGATGTAATCGGCATGACCAACCTGCAGGAGGCGAAGCTGGCGCGTGAGGCCGAGCGTTGCTACGTGACGGTGGCCATGGTGACGGATTATGACTGCTGGCGTCCGCATCACGATTCGGTGACCGTGGATCAGATTGTGGCAGTCTTGGTGAAGAATGCAGAGAATGCGACGAAAGTGATTCGCGAGACGGTAGCGGCGATGCCGCGGGAGCGGTCGTGCAAGTGCGGGTCGGCGCTGGCGCACGCGATTTTGACTGACCCCAAGAAGATTCCCGCAGCGACTAAGAAGAGATTGAAACTGATTATTGGGAAATACGTGAAAGGCAGTGGGCAGTGATCAGTGGTCAGTGGCCAGTAAACCCGCCTGTTCCCAGGATTTTACTGACCACTGGTCACTGGCCACTGACCACTAAGCCAGGAGAGACACGTTCGCAATGAGCATCGTCGTCGTCGGTTCGGTTGCATTTGATGACATCGCGTCGCCTTCAGGCAGCGTGAAGGGAATATTGGGAGGTGCGGCGACTTATTTTGCGCTGGCGGCCAGCTATTTCACGCAGGTGCGCATGGTCGCGGTTGTGGGTGATGACTTTGACGCGGAGCATGAAAACGTCCTCAAGACACGCGGTGTGGATACGCGCGGCATTGAACGGGCGGCAGGAAAAACATTTCGCTGGGGTGGGACCTATAGCGAGAACTTGAGCGAAGCCAAGACTACTTTCACCGATCTGAATGTGTTTGAGAAGTTCCAGCCGCGCATTCCGAAAGAGTACGAGGACACGGAATTTTTGTTTCTGGCGAATATCCAGCCGACGCTGCAGGCCAATGTGCGCCGGAAGATGAACGGCGTGCGGCTGACTGGATGCGACACCATGAATTACTGGATCAACGGCGCGCGCGCGGAGCTGGCCGAAACGCTGAAGCTGGTGGACGTGCTGCTGATCAACGACACCGAGACGAAAATGCTGGCGCATGAGACTAACCTGCCGCGCGCGGCGCAGAAGGTGCTCGCGATGGGGCCAAAAGCGCTGGTGATCAAGCACGGCGAATATGGGGCGACGATTTTCTTTTGCGAGGGCGCGTTCGGGATCGGGCGGCATCCGTTTCGCGCGCCGACCTTGCCGCTGGATGAAGTGAAAGATCCCACGGGAGCGGGCGATTCGTTTGCCGGCGGATTCATGGGCTATGTGGCTTCGCAGGAAGAATTGAATCGCGAAGTGCTAAAGCGGGCGCTGTTCTACGGCGGAGTGATGGGCTCGTTCGCCGTGGAAAGTTTTGGCACGGAGCGGCTGCAGTCACTGACACGCGAAGAGATTGACGCGCGCTTTCAGATTTTTCGCGAACTCACCCACTTGGAATGAAGCCGCCATCTCCGCCGCCTAGATCGTATTCGCAAATTGAGGTCGTGCGGCTAGTGTGGCTGGCGATTTTCGTCTCGGTATTTTCTTTTCTCTTCTACTATCGGCATGGGGACGTGCTGCTGTACGGCGATGCCGTGGCGCACATCAACATCGCGCGCCGCGTCTTCGATTCGAAAACTCCTGGGCTGCTGCAGTTGGGGACGGTGTGGCTGCCGTTGCCGCATCTGCTGATGATGCCGTTTATCGTTTCGACGAGGATGTGGCAGAGCGGCGCGGGTGGGTCGATTCCGTCGATGGCCGGGTTTGTGCTTGGAGTGCTGGGAATATTCCGGCTGGTGCGCGCGGCGTTTGGCGGACAACTAGACGAGGCTGCGAAGGTTGGGGCATGGGCTTCGGCGGTTATCTACGCGGCAAATCCTAATCTGATTTACATGCAGGCTACGGCTATGGGCGAGGCGCTGTATCTGGCCTTCTTCATTTGGGCTGTGGTTTATTTCGCTGAATTTACGCGAGGCGGGGTGAAGGCTGAACGATCACTGATGAAGTGCGGGTTGTGTTTGGTGGCGGCTTGTTTGACGCGGTATGACGGATGGTTTCTGGCTGGGGTGCTCGTGGTTGGGACTGTGGTAGCTATGGCAAAAGCCCCACTTCTCGCAAAAGACGCGAGAAATGGGGCACCCAGGTCTTTAGCGCAAACGTCACGGATTGCTGTCGCGAAATTTGTTTTGCTGGCGGCTTGTGGTCCGGTTCTTTGGCTGGCCTACAACGCGGTTGTGTATCGGAATCCGCTGGAGTTTGCGCGCGGGCCTTACTCGGCAAAGGCTATTGAGCAGAAAACGGCGACGGTGAATCCGGCGCAGGGGAATCTGTTCGCTGCCGGCTCGTATTTTGTGAAAGCGGCAGAACTTAACGTGGGCGAGGCGAAGTGGCTGGGACGGTTGTGGCTGGGTCTCGCATTGCTGGGAAGTCTGGTGGCGGGATTCGGCGGGCGTGGGCGGGTTGTCTTGCTGCTGTGGGTCCCGCTGGCGTTTTACGCATTGTCGGTCGCCTACGGCAGGGTGCCGATCTTTGTGCCGCCGTGGTGGCCATTTTCGCAGTACAACGTGCGCTACGGATTGGAACTGCTTCCAGCATTCGCGGTGTTTGTGCCGCTGGGCGTTGCTTTGGTGGTGCGGTTGGCGGTCAAGATTCGTGGGCTTGAGATTTCGTCAGGCGATTGGCAGCACTTGCCGGCTATGCTGAGCGTGTTGGTGCTGGTGGTTGCCAGCTATGCCATGAGCTGGCGCGCGGACCCGATCTGTTATCGCGAGGCGGCGACCAACATGCGGGGGCGCGTGGCGCTCGACGCGCAACTATCGGGCTGGCTCAAATCTCTGCCGGCGGATTCCACTTTATTGATGTATCTGGGCGAGCATGCAGGTGCGCTCGAGCAGGTGGGGATTCCGTTGCGGCGGGTGATCAACGAAGGCAATCATCGAGCGTGGAAGCGGCCGTTTGATCCGGAGGGACTATGGGAACGGGCGCTGGCTGATCCCGCGAAGTATGCGGATTATGCTGTGGGATTTGAGGGCGATCCGGTGTGGAAGGCGGCGGAAGGCCAGCATTTGAAGGCGCTGGTCGAGATCCACACCATCGGCCAGCCTCCGGCGGTGATCTTTCAAGCACGAACGCAGGGGCCGAGGTAAGAGCGCGCGCGGTAATCAGGCGGGTTAATGCGAGAGCCCGAAGACGGCAGGTTCCGGTGATAAAATTCCGCCATCTGCAGCCTTTGCCGAAAATCAAATTCTAGCGAATGAACCGGCAACGCATTTTCGATTCGACGCACGGAGAGATGTGCAACCATGAGCAGGAGGAATTGCTGCGCGAACTAAAGGCCTCGGAGGTGCTGGGCAGCGTGACTTCGCTAGGGCCGGTGGAGCTGGAGTGAGCCTGCCAGGGATGGCGATTCCGTTTGTGAAGGCGAGCGCGTGCGGCAATGATTTTCTGCTGGTCGATGCTGCCGACATTGAAGACCCGCTGGCTCCTGCGGATAGGGCCGGGCTTACGCAACGAATGTGCGATCGGCATGACGGGGTGGGGGCGGATGGAGTGGAATGGATGTATCCGCACCCGGCGGCGGACGTGGAGATTCGGCTGATCAATGCTGATGGCAGCGAGGCGGAGATCTCTGGCAACGGCACGCGCTGTGTGGCGGCGTATATTTGCGCGGAGCGTGGGCAGGAGAAGATCACGATCCAGACTGGGGCTGGACTAAAGACTTGCGTGCTGACGGAGCGGAGCGAATCCGAATATGAGTTTGAAGCCGAAATGGGCGAGGCCGTGGTGGGAGCGGAACTTGCGGTGAGGCTGGGCACGGGCGAGGTGCGCGGGATTCCGGTTTCGATGGGGAATCCGCACTACGTGGTGTTCGTGCCGCAGTTTGCCGAGGACTGGCGGACGGCGGCGGCGGAAATTCAGCGCCGTCCTGAGTTCACTCACGGTGTGAATGTGGAAATGGTTTTGGTCGATGGGAAACATGATGTGACGGTTCGTTTCTTCGAGCGTGGAGTGGGAGAGACGCAATCGTCGGGCACAGGGTCTTGCGCATCGGCGGTGGCGGCGATGGCGGCGGGCCGGGCAGAGTCGCCGGTTCGGGTGCATGCTCCGGGCGGGACGCAGACCGTGCGCCAGGAAGGGAAGTCAGTATTTTTGCGCGGGACAGCGCGGCTGGTCTGCCGGGGAGAGTTTTTTCTAAGTTAGGCTGCGGACTTTGTGGGAGTAGCTTTGTGGTTTGCCAGCCAGCAGGAGTTGGTTGCATTTTTCATAACGGGCGTCTTGCCGAATGTCATCTTCAACTATTCCCCGCATCAAGCCGCCTGCGCTTCGGCCGGGAGATATGGTAGGCATTGTGGCGCCAGCCAGCGACGTTAAACGCAGCGATCTGGAAGCCGGGTGCGAGGCCTTGCGGCGGGCGGGCTATCGGCCGTTTTATTTCGACTCGATTCTCGATAAGGATCTTTACTTCGCAGGCTCGGTGGAACGCAGGGCGCGTGAACTGGAAGAAATGTTTTCGCGCGAGGACGTGCGGGCGATTGTCTGCGCACGCGGCGGGTATGGTGCGAACTATCTGCTGCCGCCGCTGGACCTGGAAAAGATGAAAGCTCATCCCAAGATTTTTGTGGGCTACAGCGATGCGACCACCTTGCTCACTTACTTCTTCGACGCTGTGGGGCTGGTGACGTTCCACGGTCCCATGGTGGCGAAAGATTGGGCGCATGACGGAGGCGTGGAGCTGGCTTCGTGGCAGTCTGCGCTGGCCGGCGCGGAGGCCTGGGAACTCAATCTTGGCGCGGGTTCTGGGGTGAGCGGGTTGGTAGAGGGAACTGCTGACGGGATTCTTTACGGGGGCTGCCTTTCCATGCTGGTGGCTTCACTAGGCACACGCTACGAGATCAAGACCGCAGGAACGATTTTGTTTCTGGAAGACCTGGCGGAGAAACCGTACCGGATCGATCGCATGCTGATGCAATTGAAGCTGGCTGGCAAGCTGGATGGTGTGCGCGGAATTGTTTTCGGTGAGATGCGCGATTGCCTGCAGACCGCGAATCAGGAACACACGCTGGAGGAAGTGGTGTTGCGGATCGTGGGCTCGTTGGGGGTGCCAGTGGCTTTTGGGGTGCGGTCGGGACATGTGACGGCGGGAAACCTTACGCTGCCAATCGGCGTGCGGGCTCGGTTGACGGTGAGTAGTGGGCAGGTGAGTTTGAGAATTTTGGAGGCCGCGGTTACGACTGTTTAGCGCAACCGGCTGGGTCGAAATCAAAGCCGAGAGCTATCCGCGAAGGACGCAAAGGAGCTTCGCGAAGGAGAGCATGAACGAGAAAAAGCAAATTCATCTGATCGGCATCTGCGGTACGGCGATGGCGTCGCTGGCCGGGATGCTGAAGCAGCGCGGGTTTCGCGTGACTGGCTCGGATGCGGCGGCGTATCCGCCGATGTCGGATTTTCTGGCGGACCTCGGCATTCCGGTGGCGCAGCCTTTTGATCTGCGGAATCTGGAGCCGCGTCCCGATCTGGTAGTCGTGGGCAACGCGATTTCGCGGGGCAATGCCGAACTGGAGCAGGTGCTCGACCAGCGCATCCCCTTTTGCTCGCTGCCGCAATTGCTGCATGACGAATTTCTGCGCGGCAAAGAAGTGCTGGTGGTCGCGGGGACGCATGGAAAGACCACGACCACCTCAATGCTGGCGTGGATTTTTCATACGGCAGGGATGCAGCCGTCGTTTCTAATTGGCGGAATTGCGGAGAACTTCGGGTCGAGCTTCCATCTCGGCCAGGGAAAACATTTCATTCTAGAAGGCGACGAGTACGACACGGCATTTTTCGACAAAGGACCAAAGTTCTTGCATTACTTTCCGGACGCGGTGATCCTCACTTCGGTCGAGTTCGATCACGCCGATATCTACAAAGACCTCGAAGCGGTCGAGACTGCATTCAAACGGCTGGTGAATCTGATTCCGCGCCGGGGGCGGATTATCGCTTTCGACGGAATGGCCGGCGACGCGCCCGAGAGCCCAAGCCTGGAGCGTTGTTTGAGCAAGGCGTTCTGCCCGGTGGAACGCTACGGCGCGAGTGCGCGTGCAGACTGGCGAATCACGGACCTGAAATTAGACCCCGGGCGAACTTCGTGGTGCGTGCTGCAGAACGGGCAGATCTGGGCGAATTTGAAGTTCCCGGTTGCTGGCGAATACAACGTCTGGAATGCGACGGCTGCGGCGGCGCTGGCTGCGGCTCACGGCATCGCGAAAGAGGAGATCGCTGCGGCGTTGAAGACGTTCAAGAGCGTAAAGCGGCGATTAGAGGTTAAGGCGCAGGTGAATGGCATCACCATCATTGACGATTTCGCGCACCATCCCACGGCGATTGCTGGGACGTTGAAGGCGTTGCGGGCGCGTTATGCGGGTGCGCGGCTGTGGGCGATTCTGGAGCCGCGATCGAACACGCTGCGGCGCCGCGTGCTGCAAGCCGATCTGGCACGCAGTCTGGCGTTGGCAGATGAAGTGATTGTGGCGGGTGTCTTCCGTTCGGAGGCCATTCCTGTCCATGAGCGGCTGGAGTTACCGGAACTGGCTGTGGACATTCAGAAGTGTGGTCGGCGCGCGCGGTTGATTGCCGACGCCGATGCGATCGTGCAGACCATCGCTCCTGAGATGCATCGCGGCGATGTGGTGGCAATTCTTTCCAACGGCGGCTTTGGCGGGATCTACGAAAAGCTTCCGGCGCGGCTGCGAGCGCTTGCGGGCGAATCTGCAAACGCGAACTCCGCGAATGCGGCAGGGAAGCGATGAGGCTACAAGCATGAAAAGAAACCCCGCGCGCCAGGCTGTTTGCTTCGTTCTGCTCCTGTGGGTCGCTCTGCCGCGTTGCTATGCCGCAACCGACTACACGATTTCGTTGGCAAATCCTGAACAGCATTTGGTTGAGGTTCAAATTCTGCTGCCCGAAGGCGCGTCGCAGCGGCAGTTGCAGCTTCCGGTGTGGAATGCGCTATATCAGGTGCGAGACTTCGCGCAATACGTGAACTGGGTGCGCGCGAAAGACCGCGCCGGCCGCTCGCTCGCTGTGCGCGCGCTGGATACAAGCCGGTGGCAGATCGCGGGGGCGCAGGGCGGCGCGGTGGTTGAGTATCAGATCTTTGTGGATTCGCCCGGGCCGTTCGGCGCTGAGTTCACTCCGCATCATGCGTTTCTGAATCTGGCGCAGGTTCTCATGTACCCGGTGGACGCGCGCAACCAGCCGATGGTCTTGCGTTTCAGCCAGGTTCCTGAGGGATGGCGCGTGGCCACACCACTGACGTCAATGCCCGAGGGCAAGTTTGACGCCGAGAGCTACGACCGGCTGGTGGATTCTCCGGTTGAGATCGGAAAGTTTCAGGAATCTGATTTCGATGAAGGTGGCGGACATTATCGTGTGATTGTGGACGCCGAGCCGGGTGACTTTGACATGGAGAAACTTGCTGTCATGCTGCACAAGATTGTGGCTGCTGCTACGAGTTGGATGAATGATCGTCCCTTCGACAGCTACATGTTTCTTTATCATTTTCCGCGCGGGCCGGGGGGCGGTGGTATGGAGCACGCCTACTCGACGGCAATCTCTGTGAATGCCGACGTGCTGGCACGGGCTCCCGACGTGCTGGCTTCGGTGACGGCGCACGAATTTTTTCACCTGTGGAACGTGAAGCGCATCCGTCCGCAGACGCTTGACCCGGTCGACTACACGAAGGAAAATTACACGCGCGCGCTTTGGTTCAGCGAAGGCTGCACCAACACGGCGGCAGACATCATCGAACTGCGCGGCGGGTTGCTCGACGAGCGCGGCTTCGAATACGACCTGGCATCGGCGATCGCCGAACTGGAGCGGCGTCCGGCGCATCTGACGCAATCAGCGGAAGAGTCGAGTCTGGATGCGTGGCTGGAGGGCGATGCATACTACCGGCGTCCAGCGCGCAGCATTTCCTATTACAACAAAGGCGAGTTGTTGGGCATCACGCTGGATTTGGCGGTGCGTGAGGCCAGCCATGGGCGGGCTTCGCTACGCGAAGTTTTTCAGTGGATGAATCAGAATTACGGGAAGAAGGGACGATTTTTCCCAGATTCTGACGGCGTGCGCGAGGCGGCCGAGGCGGTGAGCCATGCGGATCTGAGATGGTTTTTCACAAAATACGTTTCCGGTACGGAGGAAATTCCGTGGAACGATTTCTTCCGCAGCGTCGGGCTGCGTCTGACGGAAGGAACAAACACAGTAGCCGATGCCGGGTTTGAAGCCTCGCGAAACTTTGATGGTCCTATGGCGGTCGCGGCGGTAACTGCGGGCAGCCCGGCGGAGCGAGCCGGTTTGCAGGCGGGTGAAACAATTTTAGAAATCAATGGGAAGACGGCAGGTCAGGAAGCTTCGCAGGAGATCGCGAGGTTGAATCCGGACGACGCGATCACGGTGAAGGTCCGCGGCCGGCGCGGCGCCGAGCGCGAGTTGAAATGGAAAGTGGGAAGCCGCGACGAAGTCACGTACGAACTCACAGACATCGAGAATATTACCGCGGAGCAGCGCGCGCGCCGCACCGCGTGGCTGAAGGGCGAGGCGGAAGTTCGGTAGTGGCGTTGTCAGCCTGGACAAGCTCAAAATGATCCGCACCATCGTGATGCTTACTTTCTGGGGATTGGCTGCGCCCGTGGCGGCGCTGATCGGGTTTCCCTGGACGTTCGTCACCGGAGACATTCGGCTGCTGTATCGCATGTTCATGTTCGGCGCGTGGAATGGCGTCCGGCTAACCGGAGTGCGGGTGCGAGCCGTCGGGCTCGATGAGCTCGATCCGGCGCGTACTTATATCTTCATGTCGAACCATGTGTCGAACCTGGACCCGCCGATTATTACGCCGCTCATTCCGAAGCGCACTTCGGTGATGGTGAAGAAGGAATTGCTCAGCTATCCGATTCTGGGCCGTGCCATGCGAATGGGCTCGTTCGTGCCCGTGGACCGAGGCAATCGCGACGCGGGCATCGAGTCGGTGCGAATCGCAAAGCAGGTTGTCGAGCAGGGGCTGAACATGACGATTTACGTGGAAGGCCATCGCTCCTCCGATGGCAAGCTGCTGCCCTTCAAGAAGGGGCCGTTTTATCTGGCGATGGAATGCGGAGTTCCCGTGGTTCCGGTGACGATCACGGGCACGCACGAACTGATGCCGAAGGGAAGGTTTGCGATCAAGCCGGGAACGGCGACGGTAATTTTTCATCCCCCGATCGAGCCTGAGGTTTTCGGCAGCCGCGAATGTTTGATGGAGAAGGTACGAGTAGCAATCGAGAGCGGGTTGCCGGAAGAATATCGAACCATGCAAGCCGTTAAAAGTTAAGGCCGGCCTCAATTCGCGTCGTTTCGAAACTGCTTATTGTCCCTCCAAAGACACTCTCTGTAGTTTCGAAACTGGGCTCATGGGAATCCGCTCGACGTAAGATCGAGCAGTGTGACTTCAGGCGCGGACGCTCGTCCAATTCATGTCGTAAGATTCAGGCCAGGGTGAGACTTGTGAAGTGGGCAGCGCTGGTGATTGCAGGTTTGTGTCTAGCGTTTGCTGATATGGACGCGCAACAGCAACCCTCGCCACAACCCAGTGCCGTTCGTCAGTCGCTCGATGATGCGTGGTGGACCGGCCCGTTGCTGGCACCGTCGGCTGCGACTCTGCCCCGCGGACATATCCTGATTGAGCCCTATGTCTACGACGTGACCACGCAAGGCTTCTACGATTCAAACGGCGCCCGTGTCAGTTCCCCGCATTCCAACGCATTCGGATCGCTGACGTACTTCAACTATGGATTGGCGAACAAGTTCACGGTTGGTTTGATTCCAACGTTCGGCTACAACGACGTGAGCGCGGGCCTGAATAGCGCTGGCATCGGGCTCGGCGACCTCACCGTGCAAGCTCAATATCGAATGTCGCAATTCCACGAGGGCCACCGGATGCCCACGACTTCCATCAACGTGCAGGAAACGTTTCCCACCGGAAAGTACGATCAGCTCGGCAATCGACCCAGCGACGGCTTTGGAGCGGGAGCCTACACTACGACGCTGGGGCTGTTCTCGCAGACGTTTTTCTGGCTCCGGAACGGCCGCATTCTGCGCGCGCGATTCAACCTGACGCAGGCGTTCTCGAGCAATGTGAATGTACAGGACGTCAGCGTTTATGGTACGGAAGCAGGATTTCGTGGCCACGCCAATCCAGGGAGCGCTTTGTTCGTCGACGCGGCTGGCGAATACAGCGTGACGCGCAGTTGGGTGCTCGCGTTCGATGCCATTTACCGTCATCAAGGCAATACTGCGGTGACGGGCTACAACATTCTGGATGCCAACCAGTCCGTGCAACTCAACTCTGGTTTAAGCCAGGAGTTTGGCTTTGCGCCGGCGCTCGAATACAACTGGAAACGCAACGTGGGCGTGATCTTCGGAGCACGGCTGATTGGGCCTGCCCACAACGCAGACCGCACTATCAGTCCGGTCATAGCTGTAAACTACGTTCACTGATCGGCCTTCCAAGTCACGTTATTCCTTCGGCGTTTTGGCTCGCAGGGCCCTCACCATTTCCGGCAGTTTGGGAAGGATTGCGGAATACTTCAACCATAGTTTGTGATCGACTGCGGGTGCGCCGCTGACAAGAGCTTTTGCAGGAACATCGTTGGCTACACCGCTTTGCGGAGTGACTATAGCGTCATCGCCGACCTTGCAGTGACCGACCACGCCGACTTGTCCGGTCAGAATCACTCGCTTGCCGATTTCTGTGGAACCGGCAAGGCCGACCTGCGAGCAGATCAGGGCGTCTTCGCCGATCTGCGATCCGTGGCCGACCTGCACGAGGTTGTCGATCTTTACTCCGCGCGCTACGCGGGTTTCGCCTACGCTGGCGCGGTCGATGCAGGAGTTCGCCTGGATCTCCACATCATCCTCGATTACGACTGGAGCGGGTTGGGGAATCTTGTACCAAGATCCGTCGAGGGTTTTGGCGAAGCCGAAGCCGTCGGAGCCGATCACGACCCCGTTGTGCAGCAGCACATTGCTGCCGATGCGGCAATTCTCGCGAACCACGGCGTGCGCGTGCGCGAAGAAGTTGTTGCCGATCTTAACGCCGCGATAGATCACGACGTGCGCTAACAGCACAGCATTGTCACCGACCTCGACGTCCTCGGCGACAACCACGTAAGGGCCGATGTGGGCGTTCTTTCCTATCTTTGATGTTGGGTCGATGACCGCTGTGGGATGAATTCCAAGGGCATAGCGCAGCGGTTGGTGGAAGAGTTCGAGGGCGCGCGCGAAGCTTAGATAGGGATCTTCGACGCGCAGCGTGGCTGCGGGAATCGCTGGAAAAGTTTCGGCGACGATCACGGCTGCGGCTTTCGTACTCTTGGCCGCGGCGGAATATTTTGGATTGGCTACGAAGGTGATTTCTCCGGGTCCGGCTTGCTCGATGCCGTTTAGACCGGTGATTTCGGTATGGGGAGAGCCATTTTCGAGGCGTGCGTTGAGGGCGGAGGCGATCTGAGAGAGTTTCATGGTGTATGCGTAGACGCGGGTAAATCGTACACCAGTTCCTGCGGTCGTCGGAATCCCACCCGCCACCCGCCGTTTGGCAAAAGTGTCGATATGACTGAGAACGTTACTGCACGACCAGTGTCAAGACCGTTGTGGACGTAGTCGAGTTGCTGGCAGCAGTCACTAGCACGGAGTAAGTCCCGGCTGCTGTGGCCGGAGGCGGAGGGGGCGGAGTGGCGCCTCCTCCGCGGCAAGCGGGTGCTAGCACAAGAAGCGCTACCAGGAGCAGGAGTGGCAGAGATGAGCGCCGGCGCGGGTTACCTATCAGCACGAAGGAAAGGAACATGAAACTTGCCAGAGCCAGCCAGCGTGCGGATTGCAGGTGATTGGGAGAACGCAATGCTGCGGTAGCGGCGGTGGTTGTTATCGTGATAGTGCCCGGAGTAGTGGCGGGCGTGCCGTTGGCTGTAACGGTTGTGGGACTGAACGTGCAAGATGCGCCGGTGGGAAGTTTCGAGCACGAAAAAGAGATGCTCCCGGTAAATCCGCTGGAGGATGAAAGGGAGAACGAAGTCGTCCCAGACGAACCTGGCGCCGAAATCACCACCGCTGATTGGGGACTGGACAGTGTAATGAAAAATCCTGGCGTAATGGTAAAGGATTGAGACTGAGTGGTGCTGCTTGGATTGAAGCTGGCATCGCCGCTGTAGGTAGCGGAAATGGTGTGGGTGCCCGTGTCGAAATTGAGAATGCCGTTGGGAGTGGCGGTGTTGCCTTGACTATCCAAAGCGAGAGAACTGGCGGCAACGAGAGGGCTGCCGTTGTCGAGGAAGGTGACGCTGCCGGTAGGGACGCCGTATCCCGATAGTCCGGCAACGTCGGCGCGCAAGTAGACGAAGCTGCCGAAAGGCCCGCTGGTGAACGGAACGGGCTGGCCAGACTGATTCGCGGTCAGAACCGAAACGGTCGTTGTGCTCGGTTCCGGGGTGACTGTTACCGTCGTTATGTTGGAATCGCTGGGGGCATAGATGGTATCGCCCGCGTAGTGAGCCCAGACGCAGTAAGGGCCGCCTCCAGGCAATATATAAGTTGTGAAGGCAACGGAACCACCGACGAGGGTTCGAAGATCCGTGCCGGCTGTTTGGCCGAAACAGTCAATCGGGCCGTTCTCGGCCATAAGAGTCACATTGCCGGTGGGAACGCCGGTCCCGCTGCTTGGCGAAACCGTAATGTTCACGTTCACCGGGGACCCGTGTGCGATGTTGGCCGTGGGATTGAGAGTCAACGTTGAAGTGGTCGGGTTGAACGTGACTGTGTTCCACTGATCCACCAAATTGGCAACATTGACTGATCCCAGCCCGGTCGTCATGTCATAGCCAGTGCTAGCCTGGTAGTCCGTCCCGACTTCGCCCGGAACCACGTTATTTCCAGTCGTTACGTCGTTGAAGATACAGTTGCTGGCCGGAGGAGTCAACGTGTTTGAGCCGTCACACTGCGAGGGGTAAGCGCTCTGCGTGGCGGCTAGCCTGTAGAGAACGTAATTTGCCAGGCCCTTGGCGCGTAAAAGCGCCCGCCGTGCCCTGACTTTCCTGATTCACCAAAGCCATAATGCCTGCAAACAACGGCGCTGAAGCTGAGGTGCCGCTGATGAAATAAACATAAATCTCTCCCTGGCTGTTGGGCTCGCACGAACCCTCGAGACACAGCAGATACGGATCGTGTGACGCTGCCGTCAACGAGAACGTCAGGAAGATCGCGCACGTTGTCATCCGGAATACCGACGACCCCGGACTGCCAGTAAGGCTTAGGAACCCCAGGCGTGGTTCCAAATCCGCTCTGAATGTTCCCCGCGCTGGCGCCGCCGCTCCCCGACCAAAGTCCGTTGGTTAAGCTGCTTTCATTCCACACGTCCTCCGGGATGTAAGAGATCGCCGTCTCCGAAATCGGAGGAGTCGAAGTCCAGTACATGCTGGGGTCTCCGTTTTCGTTGAACATCGTCCCGCCAACCGCCACATTAAACGCCGTGGAGGCGAGATAGTTGACCGAAATCGGATGAGTAGCTGGCGCCGTGCTGGGATCATCGCATCCCTCGGCACCGTCGTCGCCCGTAGAAACAAAGTAGGTGATGCCCTGGGCGGCCGCCTGCTCGGAAAGCGCGCTGGCTCCGGCTAGTTGAGCGTCTGTCGCATATAACTCGCAGGCGCTGAAACTTTCGGTCATCACATCCGTGAGGTTATTCTCGATGATGTAGGTCTCAGAGAGGTCAATGCCATCGGTCGTATTAGTCGTGGCGGAAACTACCAGATTCACGCTTGCGGTGGGGGCGATCGCTCCCGACCAGGTCGAATCCAATGTAGCTTCCGCTTCCTCGTCGCCGCCGAGGTCGCCTGGGTCTGGACCATCTAATGTAATGTAGAGGCCGTCGAAACCAACGTCCGGCCCGATCGCATTGCGAAAATCCTGAATGTCCTGGCCGTTGCTGTAGAGATTGCTACGCCCGACCACTCCGATACTTCCGGTACCGTTGATTAACTGGTTATAAACCGGATTGATATTGTAAATAACCGCGAAATCTGACGGCGCGAGCGCGTTGATTGCGGGCTGTCCATTTTCCGGCGGAAATGTCACTTGCGGCTTCTTTCCGGGGACGAGCCTGGCTGGAACAGGCTTGTTCGTAAAGTGGATCGTTGGCTTTTTTATGAAGTTATGCAGCGTCAGCACGCCTGCGACGGCAGGCACCAGCGCGGTTGGGATCGATGGATCGCTCGAGTTCGCCCAGTGTTGCTCGCCGTTGACAATGTATTTGTGAATGGTGGTGTGAAACGCTTCCTGCACCTGGCTGGCGGAGCCGGAAAATTCGAGCACGGTGCGGCCTTTGGTTGAGCCGACTTGAAAGCCGTGGGATTGCAGCCAGGCGGTGATGGTTTGCAGGTCGGCGTCAGTGGGGCCGAACCGCTTGCCGTACTCATCGGGAGTTAGCCATTTGTGGTAGCTGGGCGAAGACTTGTTCTGCTGGTCGTCGAGAAGTTTTTCGAGCACGGATTCTTGCTGGGGGCTGCGCTTGAGCACGAGGAGCATGCGCTGCATGGGAAGTGCGGCGGGCGCGGTACCGAGGTCGAACTGCGGACGCGCCAGGGGATGAGTGTTGCCCTTGAGAACCGTAAGCTGCGATTCGTCGACCGGCTGCGTGATCAGCGGGAGCGGTGCGGAGGATTGCAGTTGACCGCTGGGCAGTTGGGCGAATGCTGTTGCGCAGAAAAGCAGAGTGAAACAAGTGACCGGGAGCAGTCGCCTGGGAGCGGAGAAATAAGAGCGCTTCATGAGATCGACACCTCCCCCTGGGGACGGGGCTATGCTCGGAGACACGGACGGGCCAGGGGAAGGAAGCCCAACCGTTCTCGCTGCGCGGGATGTAAGGCCCGCGCCTGGAACCAGCATTTTTACGTCAAGTTTGGGCGAATTGCAACTACAGATTGCCGCTTCTGATGCAGTTGAGGGTGCATCCTTCGCTGCTAATCTTGTTCGCTGGGAAGGCGGGGGTCTGGAGCATCTGGATGGATTGCTCCAAGTGCGTTGTCCGAACAGGTTAGTTGCGCCGTGCCAACGATCGTGCAGCCTCCGCCGCAGGCGTTGGTCCAGTTACAACCGGGGTTGGTGGGGTCATAGGCGAAGACCGTGTAAGCCACGGTCGGGTCGTCCGGAGCCACGCACTGGGCCAGGCCCGAGGAATTAACCGATGCCGCATTTGTGGGCGCGCTCTGGTAACAAGCTCCCCAGATGGCGGGCTGCGGAGTGAGCGTGTAGGGAGGGCTACTGTAATGCCCAGTGGCGGTGAACTGCACCTGCTGGCCGGGAAGGGCCGCCCCGGCAGTAGCGGGGCTGATGGTGATGGACTGGAGTCCGCTGGTTGGAGTGGGGAGTGAAGTTGTGCCGCAGGAAAGAGCAAATGAGGCAGCCAGAACCAAGGCTAGAGAAAAGAGCGTGAGCGGAAGCTTTTGCATAACGCCCTCCTGAGCGCATTAGAACACGGAAATGAGTGGCGGGTTGCAAGAAAGAGCTGGAGGTCTGGCAAACGCAGGATGGGGGGCAGTCCACAAATCTTAGTGGTCGGGGCCAGTGGAATCCCACTTCTCGCAAAAGACGCGAGAAATGGGGCAACCAGGGCCGAGTCGTAATGGCAGTTTTTGGGTCTCCTACTCTTCGAACATGGGGACCTGGCGTTGGTCGTCCGTGGGGCCGCGGCGGGGACGGCGGGTGGCGCCGATTACGGCCAGGACGGTTAACGATTCGAGCGCGGTGCGGGGAACGAAGATGCGCTGGGTGTTGGAGCGCTGGTCGGGAGGGTTCACCAGATAGCCTTCCGGCATGTTTTGGGTCAGGTCGGAGGGCATGAGGCCTTCGAGGATTTCGTTGTCTTTGAAACGCAGGCGCACCCACAGGCCTTCGGAGCGGGGACGGGAAGTGAAGGTCTTGCGGGTTAGCGATTCGGAGTCGCCGAACTCGCGGACGAAGTAGACGCCTTTGATCTCGCGCAGATCGATGGCGACAACGTTGCCGGATGTGTTGAGCAGTTCGAGCTTGCCTTCGTTGATAAATTGGGTGGGGGAGACGTAGCCGGAGACGGAATCCCGGTCCATCTTGCGGACGATGACTTTTTTGTGGGTCGAGGGCATGTTGGGCTTCGGGCTTCGGCAGGAACCGGCTATCGGGCTTCGGCAAAAGCGGTTCCTGCGAAAGTAGACATTGATGGGATGTCTTTAAGGACACCCATGCCGGTTCTGCCAAAGCCCGACAGCCGACTCTAGATTCTCGCACCATTTTGGGAGAAATCGCGGGAATCCACGTTGGCAGTAGCCAAATTGTTAACCTTGTGTTATTCCTTTAAGTTGCCTTGGATCGGCTCAAGTCCGCGTAAATGCTTTGGATTGTGAGGCTTGTCTCGGGTTTCGAATGGAGCCAAAGGGGTCGGGTCTCAAGTATCTGTGGAAATCTTGTGGAAAACGTGGTGCAGCCCGGGTTTCGCATTGGAAACGGCGGCTGGGTGGTCGCTTAGATTGGATCGCTTGACGACGAATGGCTGATTACATCTACACCATGGAAATCCGGTTGACGCCGGATCAGTTGAAGGGCGTCAACTTGGTGCAAGACATAGCCCGCGCTGCGGGAATCACGCTTTACCTGACCGGGGGCGCGATTCGCGACATCATCAGCGGGTTTACGATCCGCGACCTGGATTTTACGGTCCAGGGCAATCCCCTCAAACTGCAAAAAGATATTGAACGGGCGGGCGCGCAGATCGCGGGCCACGACGAAGACGTTCGCACTTTGTTTCTGGTGCTGCCGGGGAATGTGCGCGCCGAGATCGGCATGGCGCGGACCGAAGAATACGAGAAAGTTGGTAAGCCGCCGGTAATTACTGCGGCGAGCATTCAGGAAGATTTGCGGCGGCGCGATTTTACCGTGAACGCAATGGCGCTGTCGCTGAATGAGGGGTCGCGGGGGCTGCTGCTCGATCCGTTCAACGGCGTGGCGGATATTGAAGCGAAGCTGCTGCGCATCCTGCACAATTATTCGTTTGTGGAAGATCCTTCGCGTCTGATTCGGGCAACGCGTTTTGCGGCGCGCTTTCACTGGCCTTTGGAGGAGCGCACGCAGCAGCGCTACAACGCGGCCAAGGAAAACAATTACATCGAACACATTTCGCGGAGCGCCGTGGGACATGAGATTGCGCAACTGGCGCACGAAGACGATCCGCTGAACGTCGTGCGGGCGCTGGAAAAAGAAGATTGGCTGAAGGTGCTGCATCCGCACTGGACGTCGGCCAAGGTTGACGCGAACGGGCTTGCGGCGTTGATGAAGACGCGGCAGCAGATGGTGGATCTGGGCTATACCGTAGATCCATCGGCTGCGGTGATGCACTTTCTGACGGCGCGGCTTTCGGATAAGGACATTTCAGATTTGCGGCGGCTGATTCCGCGCAAGGATTTGATCGAGTCGTGGCGCGACATCGAGGATCACGCCAAGGATCTAGCAAAGCGGCTTACGGGAAAAGAAGCGGCGACGCCTTCGCGCACGTGGAATCTGTTGTCGGCGGCGCGGCCGGAGATGATTCTGTTTCTGGCGGTGACGGCGCGCCAGCAGACGGTGGCGGGGAAGATCAAGAACTTTCTCACTAAATGGCGGCAGGTGCAACAGCGCATTCCACTGCCGGAGATGACGGAGTTGCTGATCACGCCGCAGTTGCCGGAGTATCCGAAGATTGCCAAAGATGTTTTCATGCTGCTGCTGGATGGGAAGCTGCGGTCGCGGACAGAGACTTTGAAATTCTTGAAGCCGTTCGCGCCGCCTCCGCCTCCGCCACCACCGCCGCCCAGGCGTGGGCGCGGGCCTAAAGCAGCGGCAGGGGCTGCGGCGGCGGAAGTGGCAGGGAAGAAAGGCTCTAAGGGTAAAGGGAAAGCCTCGGCTGCGGTTGCGGTCGCCGCCCCGGCGGGGCCGGTTGCCGTGGCCAAGCCTGAGGTTAAGGCGAAACCCGCGGCGAAGACAAAACCACCAACCAAGACAAAACCGGCGAAAGCGCCCCTTAAGGCTGCGAAACATGCTGCGGCCAAGGCTAAGGTGAAGAAGGCAAAAGGCCGAAAGCGATAGACCGCCTGTCGCGCTCGGGGCTGTCCTGATTCCTCTTTCTTGGTGTACTAATTTTGGCATCGTTTCGCTTGAATCGGGCATATAATTAGGTGTATGCATCGACCGCTCTTGATTGCGGCGCTCGTGCTCTCGCTGGTAACTCTGCCGCTTGCGGCGCAGCGTGGCGGAGGCCATGGCGGCGGTGGCGGCCACGGGTTTGGCGGCGGATTTGGCGGTCGTGGTGGTTTCGGCGGCGGCCATATAAGTGGTGGGCGCGCTTTTAGCGGGATGCGTTCGGGCGCTGGCTTGAGCGCGCGTTCGTTTGGGCGGAGCCAGTCATTCAATCGTTCGTTTTCGCGGGGCTTGAACCGTGGCTTGAACCGTTCTCGAAACGGTGCGCGAAATAGTCTGCGAAACGGTTTGCGAAACCGCCTTGGCGCCTACGGATATGGCTGCTCCTTCTATGGTTGCGGCTGGGGCTATGGCGGCTATGGGTATCCTTACCTCGGCGGCGGAATCGATCCGTATTGGTGGTGGGACGATGATTCATCCTCTGACCAGGATCAGCAAGACCCGGCAGCGAATGATGTGCAGCAGAGTGTTGGGAACCAGGATTTGTATGCGAGGGCGACTCCCGCGCCCGCTCCACGGCGCGACAAACAGGCCACCGAAATAGTGGCGGCCACGGTGCTGGTTTTCCGCGATCAGCACAAACAGGAAGTGCAGAATTACGCCATCGTAGGCCAGACGTTGTGGAACTTTGCGCCGGGGCGTACGGAGAAGATTCCACTCTCCGATCTTGATCTTCCAGCGACCACCAAAGCGAACGACGAGCGCGGAGTCGACTTCCGCTTACCCGGCGCGGCGTGAAGGGCTAACCGCGCGAACCTTTGAGTGACGCTGCGCTGTGGATAACTTGCCGCTTCCTTCCTTCGGCTTTCCCGTTAGAATGACGCCAACGCAAAATTTAAATTGATCTCTATGTCCCAATTCGTCCACCTGCACCTGCATACCGATTACTCCCTGCTGGATGGCGCCTGCGACGTCGAAAAACTTTGCCAACGCGTGAAAGAGCTGGGCATGCCTGCCGTGGCCATGACTGACCACGGAAACATCTTTGGCGCCGTGCATTTCGTGAATGCGGCGCACAAGTATGGGGTGAAGCCGATCGTGGGCTGCGAACTTTACATCTGCAAGAAGGACGATCACAACATCGAGCGCACGCCTCCCGATGGCGACACCTACAACCATCTGCTGGTGCTGGCTGAGAATGAAGAGGGCTACCGCAATCTGGTGAAGATTACGTCGGAAGCCTCGCTGCACGGGTTTTATTACAAGCCGCGGGTGAGCAAGAAGTTTCTGGCGGAGCATTCGCGGGGGCTAATTGGGCTTTCGGGATGCCTGAAAGGCGAAGTCGCGGAGCGGTTGATGGAAGGGAATTACGATGCCGCGCGGGCGGCGGCGGGAAACTTCTGCGATATTTTCGGCAAAGAAAACTTCTATCTCGAGATTCAGGATCAAGGGTTGGCGATGGAGCATAAGATCCATCCGGGACTGTTCCACTTGGAAAAGGATCTTGGGCTGCCGCTGGTTGCGACTAACGACAGCCATTATTTGTGCGAGGACGATGCGCCTGCGCAGGATGTGATGTTGTGCATCCAGACCGGCAAGTCGATTCACGATACGGCGCGCATGAAGTTTGAGGGCACGCAGTTCTTCGTCAAGAGCCGCGACCAGATGTATGAGGTTTTCAAGGATTCGCCTGAGGTTTTGACGCGCACGCTTGATATTGCCGAGCGCTGCAGCCTGCGGCTGGAAAAAGTGGCGACACCTTTTCCGCAATTTGAGGTTCCGCCGGGTTATACGATCGACAGCTATTTTGAGCACGTTTCGCGAGAGGGTTTCGCGCGGCGAATGGAGGCGTTGCGGCCGTTGCACGAGCTGGGTAAGTTGAAGCATCCGATTTCGGATTACGAACAGCGGCTGGAGCGGGAGCTGGCGATCATCCAGCAGATGAAGTTTCCGGGATATTTCCTGATTGTGTGGGACTTCATTCGTTACGCCAAAGAGCGCGACATTCCTGTGGGGCCGGGGCGCGGATCGGCGGCCGGATCGCTGGTTTCGTTTGCGCTGGGTATTACCGATCTTGATCCGCTGCAGCATGAGTTGCTGTTTGAGCGCTTCTTGAATCCGGAACGCGTGTCGATGCCGGATATCGATATCGATTTCTGCATGAACCGGCGCGGCGAAGTGATCAACTACGTCACGCAGAAGTATGGGCGCGACAATGTGGCGCAGATCATTACCTTTGGGACGATGGCGGCGAAGGCGGCGATTAAAGACGTGGGGCGCGCGATGGACATCCCTTACAGCGATGTCGATCGCATCGCGAAGATGATTCCGACGCAGCTCAACATCACGCTCGACAAGGCGATTGAAGATTCACCGCAACTGCGCGAAGCCATGGAGAAGGATGGGCAGATTCGCGAGTTGATGCAGACGGCAAAGAAACTGGAAGGAATGGTGCGAAATTCCGGAGTTCACGCGGCGGGAGTGGTGATTTCTCCGCGACCGCTGACAGAGCTTGTGCCGCTGCACAAGACCAAGAACGACGAAATCGTGACCGCCTTCGACATGGTCGCCATCGAAAAGATGGGCCTGTTGAAGATGGATTTTCTGGGGCTGACCACGCTCACGATTCTGACTGACACGCTCAAGCTGATTGTGCAGACGCGTGGGACGCCGATTACGCTGGAGCAGATTCCGCTGGAGGATGCGGAGACTTATCAGAAAGTTTTTCACAAGGGGTTGACCTCAGGCGTCTTCCAATTTGAATCGCACGGCATGCGCGATGTGTTGCGGCGTTACCAGCCCAACTCGATCGAGCATCTGACAGCGCTCAATGCGCTCTATCGTCCCGGCCCGATGGGGATGATTGACGATTTCATCGAGCGCAAACAAGGGCGCCGCAAAATCGAATACGAGTTGCCCGAATTGAAAGAGATCCTGCAGGAAACACTCGGCGTCTTCGTCTATCAGGAACAGGTAATGCAAGCTGCCAACAAACTCGCGGGCTACTCCCTGGGAGAGGCCGATTTGCTTCGCCGCGCCATGGGCAAGAAAAAACCCGAGGAGATGGCGCAGCAGCGCGAGCGGTTTGTGGAAGGGGCGGCGCAGCGCAAGTTTCCTACCAAGAAGATCGAGAAGATTTTTGATCTAATGGCGCAGTTCGCGGGATACGGTTTCAACAAGTCGCATTCGGCCGCTTACGCGCTGCTGGCTTATCACACGGCGTATTTGAAGACGCATTATCCGGTGGAGTTCATGGCGGCTTTGCTCACCTCGGTCACGGGCAGCACCGACGACGTGGTGAAGTACATCAATGAGTGCCGCGAGATGGGTATTGCGGTGGAAGCACCGGACATCAATGTTTCGGATGCGAACTTCACGCCGCATGGAGAGGCGATTCGGTTTGGATTGGCGGCGGTGAAGAATGTTGGCGGCAATGCGATTGAGTCGATTGTGGCGGCGCGGAGGAAGCTGGGGCGCTTCAAGTCGATTTACGAATTCTGCGAGAACGTCGATCTGCGATTGCTGAACAAGCGCGTGCTGGAGTCACTGATCAAGAGCGGGGCGATGGATTCGCTGGGCCGGCGGGCGCAGGTGATGACGGTGCTGGACCGCGCCATGGAACGCGCGCAGAAAACGCAGCGCGATGTGGAATCAGGGCAGCACGGGCTGTTTGGAGTGTTTCAAGAGGAAGAATCTGAAGCGCACAACGACAAACTGCCCAACATTCCTGACTGGGACGAGCAGACGCGGTTGGCTGCTGAAAAAGAGATTCTCGGCTTCTTCATTAGCGGGCATCCGCTGGAGAAATATAAGGACAAGCTGGAAGATTTGCAGGCGCTGCGGATCGATGAGATCGCGGCGATGACGCGGTCGACCGGCAAGGATGAGACCATCGCGACGGCCGGCATCATCGGCAACGTGCGCGTGCAGAAATCCAAGCGCGGAGAATTTTATGCGCAGGCTACGCTGGAAGACATGTCAGGCTCGATCGATATGATCGTCTTCCCGGAGGCCTACAAGCGGTTGGGCGACAAGGTGAAACTGGAGGTGCCGGTGCTGGTGCGGGCCGGGGTACGAATCGAGGAAGGCGCCAATCCCAAGATTACTGCGGCTGAGATTATGCCGCTCGAAGAGGCCAAGGTGCCGCTGCCGCGCGCGATTCGGATTCGGGTTCCGCTGGAGACTGCGGGCGAAGCTACGGTCGATGATCTGCACACGCTTTTTCGAGAGCGCAAGGGCGAGGCGCGGGTGTTGTTTGACGTGGAACGCGCCGGGGATTTCATGGTGGTGATGGAGGCGGAGGGTTATAATGTGCTGCCGGATCGCAGCTTCATCGCGCGGGTGGAACAGTTGTGCGGGCGGGGCAGTGTCCGCGTGATCAGTTGACGCGCGAAACGTTTCCTATGAGAGCCAGCCAAAAGGCGCAGCAAGAATTGGAGCAGATTGAGCGCCAAGTGGCGCTGATCGAAGCCAGCGCCGGAAAAAACGAAGACACCCACCGCCAGCTCACGAAACTGCATGAGCGCATTCATATCCTGCGCGAGCAAATGAAGGGATTGCAGACCGCGTGGCAGAAGACGGAACTGGCGCGGCATCCGCAGCGCCCGCAGACGCTTGATTACATCGAGCGCGTATTCACGGACTTCAGCGAGATTCATGGCGACCGCGGTTTCGGGGATGATCCGGCTCTGATTTGCGGCATGGCTCGCTTTCATGGCGAGGAAGTGCTGGTGATCGGCACCCAGAAGGGGCGGGACATGAAGCAGCGCGTGTACCGCAACTTTGGCACGCCGCATCCGGAGGGGTATCGCAAGGCGCTGCGAATTATGCAGGTCGCAGAGAAGTTTCGAAGGCCGATTTTCACGCTGGTGGATACCGACGGGGCTTATCCGGGAATTCATGCCGAGGAGCGTGGGCAGGCGGAAGCGATTGCGCACAACTTGCGGGAGATGGCGCGGCTCGAGGTGCCTATTATTGCAACCGTGATTGGAGTTGGTGGCAGTGGTGGTGCGTTGGCGATTGCCGTGGCCGACCGTGTGCTGATGATGGAGAACTCGATTTATTCGGTGATTTCTCCGGAGGGCTGCGCCGCGATTATGTGGCGGGATGCAACCAAAAAGGAGTTGGCTGCGGAGGCCATGCGGATTACGGCGACGGATCTCAGCGAACTGGGGTGCATCGACGATATCGTGCCGGAGCCGGAAGGCGGCGCACATCGGGATCACGAGGCGGCGGCGAACTTGCTGGATGTGAGCCTGCGGAAACATTTCTCGGAACTCAAGAAAATCCCCCCTGCAGATTTGCTCGTGTCACGATATAATAAGTTTCGTACCATGGCGCAGTTCTACAAAGTAGATTAACGAGTCTCCGGAGTGATCTTTTCTTTCAGGTTCCCGTTCCCAAATAGGTTCCTCCCAACTTCGGGTGGGCAATTTGGCGTGCTGCGGCAAGATCGCCGCCGTATAATTAAATCATTCCCCTCGCGCGGAAGTTTGGGCGGGTATGGGTCCGCCTTTTAATCGAAGGAAGGTGTAGGGATGGCCACTACGAATGTTGCGGCCCAAGGCACGGGCGGGCAATTGGGACGCAAGCGCATTGTCAACGATATGAGCATTCAGGTTGCCACGGTGAATGGCTCAGGCTCGCAAAGTTCGAATACGGTCTTGTTGCGCGCTATTTTCCAGATGGGCGTGCCGGTTTCTGGCAAGAATTTATTTCCATCGAACATTGCCGGTCTGCCGACCTGGTACACAATTCGCGCCAACAAAGATGGCTACATCGGGCGCAAGAAGGAAATCGATTTCCTGGTGGCCATGAATGCCGAGACGGCGCAGGACGACGTGATGTCGCTGGCCGCTGGCGCGTCAGTGCTTTACGACGAACCGCTTGGGCTCGACAAGCTGCGCCACGACCTGGTTTTCTATTCGGTTCCCTACGACAAACTGGTGGCGGCGGTTTGCCCGGAGGCGAAGCTGCGCAAGCTGGTTAAGAACATGGTGTACGTGGGCGTAGTCGCTCAGCTTCTCGAAATCGAGATGGATGAAGTGGAGAAGGCGATTCGCAAGCAGTTTGCCAAGAAGCTGAAGGCGGCAAACCTGAATCTGGCCGCGGTACGGGCGGGATTCGACTACGCGAAGGCCAGCCTGCAGAAGCGCGGGGCGTTCTACATTGAGCGCATGGACAAGACCGCGGGGAAGATCATCATCGACGGCAACTCGGCTGCGGCTCTTGGCTGCATGTTTGCCGGTTGCACGGTGGTGACTTGGTATCCGATCACGCCGTCGTCTTCGCTGGTGGAGACGATGATCGAATACATGAAGGACTACCGGATCGGCCCCGACGGCAAAGCTACTTTCGCAATTGTTCAGGCTGAGGACGAGTTGGCTGCGATCGGCATGGTGATCGGTGCGGGTTGGGCGGGAGCACGCAGCATGACGGCGACCGCGGGCCCTGGCATTTCCTTGATGTCCGAATTTACCGGCCTGGCTTATTACGCGGAAGTGCCGGGCGTGATCTGGGATATTCAGCGCGTCGGGCCTTCGACGGGCTTGCCTACGCGCACTTCGCAAGGCGACATTCTTTCCACTGCATTTCTTTCGCACGGCGACACGAAACACATCATGCTGATTCCTAACTCGGTGGCGGAGTGCTTCAGCATGGCTTCGGAGGCTTTCAATCTGGCGGAGCAATTCCAGACGCTGGTTTTTGTCATGTCTGATCTGGATCTGGGGATGAACAACTGGATGTCCGATCCGTTCGAATATCCGACTACGCCGATCAAGCGCGGGAAGGTTCTCAGCAAAGAAGAACTGACGAAGCTGGGCGGCTTTGCCCGCTACAAGGATTTGGATGGCGATGGCGTGGGCTATCGTACGCTGCCGGGGACGGATCATCCTGCCGCGGCTTACTTCACGCGGGGCAGCGGGCACAACGATCACTCCAGCTACAGCGAGCGGCCGGACGATTACGAAAACAATATGGAGCGGCTGAATCGCAAGTTCGAGACGGCGCGCTCGTTTGTGCCGCGGCCGGAGATCTTCAAAGGCGACAAGGCGAAGATTGGAATCATTGCCTACGGAACGTCGCATTGGGGGATCATCGAAAGCCGCGACCAGTTGCGCAACGAGTACGCGATTGAAACCGATTATCTGCGGCTGCGGGCTTATCCATTTACACGCGAAGTGCATGAATTTGTGGAGCGGCACGAGCGCGTCTACATGGTGGAGCAGAACCGCGATGCGCAAATGCTCAGCCTGCTCAAGCTCGACTTGAAACCTGAATTAACCACGCGGCTGCGCAGCATCGCCCATCTCGACGGGCTGCCGCTCGATGCGCGCTCCGTCACCGACGAATTGAGCACTATGGAGGGCAAGTAATGGCGACTACGCCTGCTGCTGAACCAAAGGTTAACCGCATTGGCTTGAGTGTTCTCGAGTATAAGGGCGGCAAGACTACTCTGTGCGCCGGCTGCGGCCATAACGCCATTTCCGAGCGCATTATCGAAGCCATGTATGACATGGGTGTGCAACCGGAGCGCGTCGTCAAGATGAGCGGGATCGGGTGCTCATCGAAGAGTCCCGCTTATTTCATGAACCGTTCGCACAGCTTCAACTCGGTGCATGGGCGCATGCCGTCCGTGGCCACGGGCGCGATGCTGGCCAACCGCAATCTGATTGCGCTGGGGGTGAGCGGCGACGGCGACACGGCTTCGATCGGCATCGGCCAGTTTGTTCACCTCATGCGCCGCAATCTCCCCCTCATCTACATCATCGAGGACAATGGCGTGTACGGCCTGACCAAGGGGCAGTTCTCGGCTACGGCAGATTTGGGATCGAAGCTGAAATCGGGAGTGATCAACGATCTGCCTCCGATTGACACTTGCGGGCTCGCTATTGAACTGGGCGCGACGTTTGTCGGGCGGTCGTTTTCCGGCGACAAGCGGCAGTTGAGCACGCTGCTGAAGGCCGCCATCGCGCACCACGGCACTGTGATGCTGGATGTGGTTTCACCTTGCGTGACCTTCAACGATCACGAGGGCTCGACCAAATCGTACAAATACGTGAAGGACCATGAAGAGATCCTGCAAGAGATAAGCTTCGTGCCTGCCTTCGAAGAAATTGATGTGGAATACGATCCGGGAACGACGGTGAATGTCACGATGCACGATGGTTCTAGCCTGCGTTTGCGCAAGTTGGAAGAGGATTACGACCCGACGAACCGAATCCAGGCCATGACGCGGCTGACCGAAGCGCATGACAAAGGCGAAGTGCTGACGGGATTGTTCTACGTGAATACTAAATCCCCCAGCTTCCTCGATATGTTGAATATGGTGGATGAGCCGCTGGCTACGCTGCCGGAATCGCTGACGCGGCCGGGCAGGGAAGCACTGGAAGCGGCGATGGAGGAACTGCGGTAAAGCGGGCTTCGGGCTTCGGCAACACTCGCAGTAAGCCGCTTTCGGCTTCTGGGCCGGGAAAAGCAGGTTCCTCACCGAGCCTTCGGCTCGATTCGGAATGACAAGCGTTTCGTTGAATCGCAGTTGGCACCTCATTTACTTCGGGTTTTGCCGAAGCCCGAAGCCCGGTTTATTTCGATGCAGTCGAGCTTCCGGGCTCAAGCCCTAGCCCGGAACCGTAGTACTCTGCAAGGGCTTGTCTCTCTTCTTCCGTGAGTAGTCCCGCGATCGTGCGCATGGGTTCGTTGATGTCGTTGGAGCGAGTGCCGCTCGCGAATGCTTCGAGTTGATTTAGAACGTAGTCGGCGTTCTGCGTCGCTAGTGACGGTGCTCCGGGACGATAGGCTACCGGTCCATGGCAAGCCTGACAGGGTGGAATGCCGCGCTCTCCGTCTCCAAACGAAACCAGATGCGATGCCATTGCGGCGCGTGCGGGGTCGGGCCGGGACTGCGGAAAGACTCGATTGTCTTCGGGATCGTAGAAAACAGGCAGTTTTGCGTAGTAAGCGACCACGTCCGCGACGTCCCGTAGCGTAAGGGATTCCGCGATCGCATTCATGGGGCGGGATTGGCGCTTGTGGGTTCTGAAATCTTCCAGTTGTTTCCAGATGGCCAGCTTTTCCATGCTTGCCAGATTCGGAGTCGATCCGGTGGCGCTGAAGCCTTCGGCTCCATGGCAGTGATTGCAGTGCCTGGCCAGGAGCATGCCGCGGAAAGCATCTCCGCTGGAGGCTGCTGCAAGCGTCTCCGGCGTCCATGCCACATAAGAGGGAATTCTGTCGGGAGGATTGCCGCGTGCCTGGAGCAACAGCGCACTTGCGGCCAGCGCAACGAGAAGCGTACACGCTACGGTTACGGCCGCAAGAACGCGCAGAAGATTATTGCCGGCTGCAGGTCGTTTACTGTGCGGCACAGATCCCCCTTTCTCCGGGCTGCAAGGCGGGGAACAGTTCGCGAGGAACGACTTTCAATTCGGATCGCATGGCGTAATGTCCTGCGCCGCAAAATTCGCGGCAGACCGTTTTGTAGTCGCCGGCGCGGGGAAACTGAAGTTGAGCCTCGCTGATCGTGCCCGGCAGAACTTTTACGGCGTAGGCTGTGCCGTTGAAGGTGAGTGAGTGGACGACGTCGGCGCTGGTGATGCGAAGATGAACCGGAACTCCGGCAGGAACGAGTATGCAATGCGGGATGAACAGGTATTGCTGCGCGATCATGCGCACTGTGACCGAGCCATCGGGATTCTGCTCG
This sequence comes from uncultured Acidobacteriaceae bacterium, assembly GCA_963832755.1. Classification (GTDB taxonomy): domain Bacteria; phylum Acidobacteriota; class Terriglobia; order Terriglobales; family Acidobacteriaceae; genus Sulfotelmatobacter. The sequence goes on from CAWHVM010000002.1 coordinate 2,451,071, forward strand.
GTTCCAAGATTATTCTCGGTGAACTCTCCGGCCAAGTGAAGAGACAATGGGTCCACGTGGCGGGAGCCTTTGAGAAAGCGCAGGATGGGAACATCGATCTGATAGTAGCGGGTGGCGGGGATCAGGCACAGAACCAACACCCACAATAAAAATGTCCTTAGCTTTCGCCAGTTCACAGGTCGCTCGATCTATTGGCCAGATTCCAGTTCCTTCAGCACGGCGCTGCAACGCTCGCAGACCGTGGGATATCCGTTATCCTCGCCGACGTGGGTCGAGTAATTCCAGCAGCGTTCGCACTTGGCGCCGTCGGCTTTTTTCACTTCGACGTGGACGCTGCCCGTGCCATTGCCGGAGGCCTGAGTGAGCGTCACGGCGGACACGATGAAGAGATAACGAAGTTGCTTCGCGTACAGTTTCAGCACCGAGTAAACCGGATCTGCCGCAGTGAGAACAACCTGAGCCTCGAGGCCGGTGCCGATCAGCTTGTTGTTGCGGGCTTCTTCCAACGCTTTCAGAACTTCGTCGCGCACGGAACGGAGCGTCGTCCAATCCTGGCCGGTGTTTGCTTCGCAAGATTTTGCGGGGTCGGCTGCATCGCCGAGAATCTCAACCTCGGAAGGGAACAATGCGAGATGCACGCTTTCGCTTCGCGCCGCGCTCTTGGGTAAATAATCCCAGACTTCTTCCGAGGTGAAGCTCATGATGGGAGCGAGCAGACGAACCAGAGCCTCTCCGATGCGCCAAATTGCGGTCTGCGCGCTGCGGCGGGCGGGCGACTTGGGCGCGGAAATGTAAAGCCGGTCTTTGAGCACATCGAAATAAAATGCGCTCAGGTCGACGATGCAGAAGTGATTCAGCCGGTGATAGATCTTGTGGAACGCGAACTCGTCGTACGAGCTGCGTACATCGGCGGCGAAGGCTTGAGTCTGGCAGAGCATGTACCGATCGAGGGCTTCCATGTGTTCGAAGGGGACCGCGTCCGCTTGCGGGTCGAAGTCCCCGAGATTTCCTAGAATGTAGCGGAAGGTGTTGCGGATCTTGCGGTAGTTCTCCGCGACGCGCTGCATCAACTGCTCGGAGCCGACCACGTCTTCTCGGAAATCGACAGAGGCGACCCAGAGACGCACAACTTCCGCGCCCAGACGGTTGGCGATGTCGACCGGATCTACGTCATTGCCCCGGGATTTCGACATGGCCTGACCTTTTTCGTCGAGCGTCCATCCCGGCGTGACTACGCCTTTGTACGGCGGCGTGCCGTGCGTGCCCATGGCGCAGAGCAGGGACGACTGGAACCAGCCGCGGTACTGGTCGCCGCCTTCGAGGTAAAGATCGGAGGGCCAGGGATACGTGGCGTCGTCATTGGTTCTATCGGCGATTAACGCGAGATAGCTTGCGCCGGATTCGAGCCAGACGTCGAAGATGTCGGTTTCTTTCTCGAACCTGATGCTGCCGCAGTGCGGGCACTTCGTGCCTGCCGGGAGAATTGTGTCGGACTCGGATGTAAACCAGGCGTCGGCGCCGGAGCGGGCGAAGAGTTCGACGACCTTGCGATTGATGGCCTTGTCGTTCAGCGGCTTGCCGCAGCCTTCGCAGAGAAAAACGGCGATGGGTACGCCCCACACGCGCTGCCGCGAGATGCACCAGTCGGGGCGGGTGGCGATCATGTTTGAGAGCCGCTCTTCGCCCCACGCGGGGTCCCACTTCACGCGCTTGATTTCTTCGAGCGTGCGGGTGCGGAGAGTGTCATCTTTTGACTTCCCGCGCGGCATCGGCGTTTCCATCGAGATAAACCACTGCTCGGTGGCGCGGAAGATCACAGGATTGTGGCAGCGCCAGCAGTGCGGGTAGGAGTGCTCGGTTTTTTCCGCGTGCAGCAACGCGCCGCGGCTCTTGAGCAGGTCGATGATGGGCTGGTTCGCCTCCCAGACGCGCTTGCCGGTGTATTCCGGCAGACCGTTGCGGAGGATGCCTTTTTCGTCGACGTTGCTGGTGGCGTCGAGGCCGTATTTGACTCCCGTGAGGAAGTCTTCTGCGCCGTGCGAAGGCGCGGTGTGGACCACGCCGGTTCCCGTGTCCATGGTGACGTAGTCGGCGAGCACGCCCAAGATTTTGCGGTCGAGGAAAGGATGCTGGAAGTTCAGGTGCTCCAGCTTGCGGCCGGGGAAGCGAACGAGGTTGCGCTGATCGGCGAGGCCGGGTTCGAGCCCGCATTTGACGGCTACATCGAGGGCGAGCTTCGATGCGACAATGTAAACTTCGCCGCCGGATTCTAAAGCTACATATTCTTCATCCGGATGAAAAGCTACCGCCATGGACGCGGGCAGAGTCCAGGGAGTGGTGGTCCAGATGATGGTCGAGACTTTCTTCCCCGCAAGAGCCGCATCAATTTTTGTTGGATCGTCGAGCAGCGCATACTTTACCCAAACCGTGGGGCTGGTGTGGTTCTCGTATTCGACTTCGGCTTCGGCGAGAGCAGTTTCGTCGTGCATGCACCAGTAGACGGCGCGTAGGCCCTTGTAGACGAAGCCGTTCTCGTAGAAAGAAAAGAAAGTTGAGAGCACGACCGACTCGTACTGCGGATTCATCGTAGCGTAAGGGCGGTCGAAACGGCCGAAGACGCCGATGCGTTTGAACTGCTGGCGCTGCAGGTCGAGAAACTTCTGGGCGTACTTTCGGCATTCGGCGCGGACATCGAGAGGACGCATCTGCAGTTTTTTGCCGCCGAGTTCCTTATCTACCTTGATCTCGATGGGCAGGCCATGGCAATCCCAGCCGGGCACGTAGGGCGCGTCGAATCCCGCCATGGTTTTCGACTTGACGATGAAATCCTTCAGGCATTTGTTCAGCGCCGTGCCCAGGTGGATGGGGCCGCTGGTGTAGGGCGGGCCGTCGTGCAGAATGTATGCCGGCGAGCCTTTGCGCGCCTCGCGGATGCGCTCGTAGATCCCCGCCTGCTCCCAGCGGGCCAGTATTTTGGGCTCGTTCTGGGGCAGGTTGGCCTTCATGGGGAAGGCGGTCTTAGGTAGGTTAATGGTGGCTTTCAGTTCGAGCGGCACCCGGTTGGACTCTCCCAAATGATTGAATCTTTTCATTATAGGGAGCGGTGGTGAGAACGTCTAATGCAACCAACCGGGTGTTTATCGCGTGCATGGCACTAAGAGGTGCATTCGCCACGGAAACTTGAAATACACTTCGTAAAGGGCAGCGAAAGGGGTACAATTTCAGTTGGAAGGTTGTGCTTGCCAACACCAGAGTTCGGGAGCTGGATTCCGCCGTGGGAGCGGTCAGGCCTGATGCCGGGAAACTAACGAAGAACCAGAGAATATTACAAGAGGCAACTTGTTAGCAGGACCGCTCATCTGTGTAATCTGGGCGTTGCCGGGAAAGTTGCCTATTCACCACTCCACGCGGGGAGAACGAACCGGGGAATAATGGCATCATCAGAAGTCAATCCGAACGTCAATCCGAATCCTGGCACTGAGCCGGAACTGCACCTGCTGCTGGCTCCTGACACGTTTGAGCCGCTATGGAAGTCGCTTTCCCGCGGGCTGGACGAATTCTTCTTTCCCAAGAAGCTTCCGCCGCTCAAGCTGGAATCGAAGCCAATCCCGGTCAAGGATATTTGGGGCTTCTACAACTACAAGAAGAATGGGGCGCTGGGCTCGACCGCAGCGCATGTCGTTGTGATCGCATTGATTATCGGCGGCACGATTTTCGCGCGGCGGCTGGTAACCAAGGTGCAGGCCAAACCGCAGACTGCCGTCGCGTTGATCGATCCCGGCGATTACACGCTGAAGCCTGGCAAAACCCAGGCCGGTGGCGGAGGCGGCGGCGGCGACCGCGACGTGCTGCAGGCCTCGAGGGGACGTTTGCCGAAGTTTTCGATGCAGCAGATAACGCCGCCGGCGGCGGTGATCCGGAACGAGAACCCCAAGCTGGCGGTTGAGCCTACGGTGGTGGTGCCGCCCGATATCCAGATGGCGAAAATTAGCATGCCGAACCTTGGCGACCCGAAATCGTCGGCTGTTATTCCATCGAATGGTACGGGATCAGGCAGCGGCATCGGTTCTGGCTCAGGCGGGGGCGTGGGATCGGGCACCGGGCCGGGCGTTGGACCCGGTGAGGGCGGCGGCATTGGCGGTGGTGTTTTCCGTATGGGCAAGGGAATGACTCCGCCGCGGCCGATTTACGATCCCGAGCCGGAGTTCTCCGAAGAGGCGCGGAAGGCGAAGTATCAGGGCGTCTGCACCTTGGAAGTTGTGGTCGATGCGATGGGGCGGCCCACGAACATCAAAGTGGTTGGCGCCCTGGGTATGGGGCTAGACGAGAAAGCCATCGAGGCAGTCAAGACCTGGCGCTTCGAGCCTGCTATGAAAGATGGTCACCCCGTAGCCGTCGCGGTTAATTTGGAAGTTGATTTCCACCTGTACTGAGGAACTCAGTTGTGAGTACCGAGTACCCTGTAAGAACCTAAACCTTCCGAAGCACTGCCAGGTGCAATAGTACCGCCGCGTAAACCCTAACCTCTGATACAGGTCAATCGCGCGCACATTATCTTCCCGGAATTCTGTGCGACGGTTGCGGCTATCCAAAACCTTGCGGGCAAAGCCTGATCGCCGGAATTTTATTCTTTCAAATCCACATGCTGGACATCTGCGATGGGATGGCCGAGGAAGCGTTCCCCCAGGCGCTGGAATTTCTCCACTGAATCCGTAGCAAAGAACTTGAGGCGCGGCTTGGCGCGTCGTTCTTCACCTATGGCGAGTGTGGGTGGCAGAAGCGTTCGCAGACGCGCTGCAACGGCGCGAGCCGTGGATTCGGCGGAGTCGACAATGCTCACATGCGACGGCGCTATGCGACGCAACAGCGGCTTGAGCAGCGGATAGTGGGTGCAGCCGAGCACCAGAACATCGGCTTTGCGGAAGTCATCGGCAAAGGCCTCGCCCAAATAAATGTGTGCGACCTGCTCAGTGACGGAGTGCTCGGCCCACCCTTCTTCGACCAGCGGGACCAGCAGTGGGCAAGCCTTCTCGCGCGCATCGAGGCCGCGGGCCTCAAGCGCCTTCCGGTAGGCGTGGCTGCTGACCGTTGCCTCAGTCCCGACCACAACGACTTTCTTATTCTTGCTGACCGAAGCGGCCGCCTCGGCGCCGGGTTCGACCACGCCCACGACCGGCACATGCGCCGCGGCGGTGATGCGGTCAAGGGCGAGAGCTGTTGCGGTGTTGCAGGCGATCACGAGCAACTCGGCCCCGTGGGCTTCGAGATAGTGGGCAGCCTCGACGGCATAGCGCGCCACGGTTTCGACCGACTTGGAGCCGTAGGGAAGGCGGGCAGTGTCGCCGAAATAGAGGTAATCCGCGTCCGGGATGAGTTCAAGTAAAGCTTTAAGAACCGTGAGTCCGCCGAAGCCGGAGTCGAATACGCCGATGGTGGGACGCCTGGGGGGCATGGTTGTTACACCGAATCTCGATGATAGCAGTGTGTGAAGCTTCGGATTGCGGGCCGGAGATGACGAGACTTGTTCCCCAGAGAAAGCTACGAATCCTTTCGCGCGACCGAACCTGAAGCCGTGGCTCCGGCAAACTCGGAACTTCTTCCGCAGCACGCGCCCGGCGGAATGGGCGCACCGTGCGGGCAGGTGCGCGGGTGCCCGAGGAAAGTGCAGATCTTGTCAGTCGCTTCGGGCGAGAGGATGTGCTCGAACTTGCAGGCCTGCTGTTCAATTTCGGATTCGCTGTCCATGGCCAGGCTATCGGTGAAGAGACGCTCGGCCAAGCGGTGACGGCGGATGATGCTGCCGGCGCGCTCGCGGCCTCGCGGCGTGAGTTCGACGATCAGAGTGCCATCGCCGAGCGACGCAGCCACGGGCTTCAGAGCATCGTGGCAAGGATTCGCGAACGGTTTGTGATCGTGCGGATGAGGGGGATGCGGCGCGGAAGACACCAGATCCATCTGGATCATCTTCTCGATGGCCAGACTGACCGGCAGCGCGCCGTGAACCTCCATGCGCTCGACTTCGGCGATTTCGCCGTGCTCGGCCAGCACCCAGAGTTCCTCGAGCACCTCGTCGAACTGCTCCTCGTCAGCCATGGCAAAGACTTCCTGCGACTCGATCTTGCCATGATGGAACTCGATACGGCGGTCGGCGAGGCGCGCCACTACCGGGTCGTGCGTAACCATCACGATCGTCCGCCCCTGCTGGTGAAACTCGCGCAGCAGGCGGAGAACGATCTCTTCGTTTTGTCCGTCGAGGTTGCCGGTGGGCTCGTCGGCCAGGATGATTTTCGGATCATTGATTAATGCCCGTGCGATGCAGACGCGCTGCTGTTCGCCTCCCGAAAGCTGCGACGGAACGTGGTGGGCGCGGTCGCCCAGGCCCACGCGGGTGAGAGCTTCGATCGCTTCTTTCTCATCGGTCATGCTGTGGAAGTACTGCGCGAGCATGACGTTCTCGACTGCGGTAAGAAACGGAATGAGATGAAACTGCTGGAAGATGAAGCCAATCTTTTCCGCGCGCACGCGATTCAATTCGGCAGCCGGAATTCCGGCCACATTTTGGCCGTCGAGCCAGATTTCGCCGGACGTGGGGCGGTCGAGACAACCGATTAGATTCACCAGCGTCGATTTACCAGACCCGGACGGGCCCATGATCGAAAGCCATTCGCCTTGCGTAACGTGCAGAGAAATGTGGTCGAGGGCATGAATGGCCCCGTTGTCTTTACCCTTGCTACCGCCGTTTCCGTCCGCACTCTCGCTCCCCGCGGCTTTTGCGGGGTAGAGCTTGGTCACATTCTTGATCTGAATCATCTCACTCTCCCCTCAGAATGACCGCAGGCTGCACCCGGCGCAACAGCGAGATCGGGAGGATCGCCGAAAGCAGCGTTACCACCATGCTACCAGCCAAAACAAAAGGCAGGACGCCGAAACGTGGAACGACAGGAGCATGGAAGTTAACCCGGCCAATCCAGGCAGCGATGCCAATGCCTAGAAGAAATCCAATCACGGCGCCGGTTGCGCCCAGAGCTGCAGCTTCGGCGGCGAAAAATCCGTTCAGCAAGCGGTCGGAGGCGCCCAGAGCTTTCATGATGGCAAAATCGCGGCGGCGGTCGAAGACCCAGCCCATCAGCGTGGAGAGTACGCACAGCGCTGCGGTGAGAATGATGAGCGCGGCCGCGGCCAGCAGCGTGGCGCGGGTCTTGCCCAGCACGCGCGCCTCGCCTTCCATGATCTGCCGCACCGGGCGAACATCGGCGGCCGGGATCGCCTGTTCAAGTCGATGCATGATAGCCGTGATTTCTTCCGGCGAACCGGTGGCGGCGACTTCGATCGTCGAAGGTTCAACTCCCGTCCAGGAAACGAATTCCGCTAGCGAGAGATACACGCGGCTGTCTTCGGCAGCGCCGGTCCGCACAGTTCCGCCTGGCATGAGGTGAATGGTGTGTCCCTGAAAGCTTAGATCGAAGGGTTGGTTTCTCGGCGAGACCACAGAAGCTGCGCGCACACCGATCAACGCCTGCTGCGGAGCCGAAGGCCAGTCGCTCACCGACCACCAGCGGTCGAGTTGCTTGACGCGATCAAAATCTGCTCCGGCTACAACCACCGGCTGACCGTCGCTGGTGCGGGCGACTACGAGCGCGAACGGAGCCACCACTCCGCGCCCGGCGACGGTAGATTCCACCTGCGACAGAGCGCCCGCGGGAAGGGAAGCGCCGTCTTTTCCGACTACGATGATATTCGCGCCGTAGTTGCGGAATTCACGCCGCAGCTTGGCCTGCACGTCGACGTAGAGATTCAGCATTGCCGTGGCGACCGCAGCTGCCACAATCATGGCGAACAGCGCAGAAGCCGCGCGGCCGCGGCGGAGCACGGCGGCGCGCACCAGCATGCGCAGAAACATAGAGGTATGCGGAGAGTGCGCACGGCTGGCGGCGACTTGCGAGCTTGAGCTCACAGTTCACCTCGCAGGGCGAACACAGGATCAAGACGCACTGCGTTGCGAATAGCGGCAGCGCTTCCCGCAAAGGTGACGATCACCGCGATCGCCAGGATCACGGGAAAGAGCACGGGCGGAATCGTAATTTGCGAATCGAAGATGGAGCGGCCGATTTGTCGCGCCAGCAACCCTCCAGCGGCGAAGCCCACGAAGCCGCCGATCAAGGCCAGCAGCGTGGCTTCGGCAAAGAAAATAGATGCGACCGCGAACCTTCCCGCGCCCAGAGCCTTCATCAGACCTACTTCCGCGCGGCGCTCGAAGATCGCCGTAGCCATGGCGGCCGAGACGGCCAACGCCGAAGCGAATAGCGCCGCCAGCGTCACAAGAAAAATCAGCCCCTCGATGCGCGTGAGCACAGCACCTTCGTTCTGCGCGACCTGGCGAATCTGCTCGGCGTGAGAATGCGGAATCGCCTCCTGCAACTGAAATGCAATCGACTGCGGATACGGCGAGCAGTACCAGCGGTCATAGACCGGGCCAGACATGCTCTTGGGGTCGCGGCGGCCCAGCGCGTCTTCGGGCTTGGTAAGGGCGCTGACGTAGACGCGGCGAACCGCGCCTGGTTTGCCGAGAATCTCTTGTGCCAAGGCGATCGACGCGACTATCTCGTCGTCTTCACTGCTGCCGCTGGAAAGAATTCCGCTCACGCGCAATGCGCGGCCTGAAAGCACGAGTTCGTCGCCAGGCTTGACTGAAAGGCGTGCAGCAAGCCGTTCTCCAAGCAGAACGTCGCGCGAGCTATCGTCAGGCCAGGCGCCTGAAACCTTCCACCAGGAATAGATAGAGCGCACACCCGTGTTGAACTCTTCTTTGCCAAAAGAAATGTGTTTGGCGAAATAAGTGCCCAGCAAAGTGAGATTTTCTGTTTTACCTTCGCGTTGCAGCGTAACGGTGACGGGCAGCATGGGCGCAAAGCCGGTGATGTTGTTGTGCCAGAAAGTTCCCTTGATCTTGGGCAGGTCAGCCTCGTTCAGGAAAGCGCCGTCGCTCGGAGGCTTCAGGTTGACGCCGCCAATTTCCACGTCGAGCGTGTCTTCCTGCGGCGTCACGAGGATGTTCGCGCCGATGGTGCGCAGTTCGCGGTTGATTTTGTCGCCTATGTCGGTGGCGACCGCAATCATCGCCGTGGCTACAGTGACCCCCAAGGTAATGGCCGCGCCGGCCAGCAATTTGCGCCGCTTCTGGCGGCGGAACGATTCGTAGACGAGGCGGACGAACATCGCTTACTGTTTTGCGAACACGCGGCTACCGGCCGCGATGTCCGCCTCCTGAATGATCACGGAGTCGGCAGTCTGCGTGGACTTGAGAGGAATCGGGTTGCAGCCGCCCGCCATGCCCACCGACTGCGGATTGATCGGAGCGGCGCAGTTCTTGCAAACGACCATGTTGCCCGACTTGTAGAAGCCGACTGCGCCGCAGATTTCGCAGGCATCTAGAACCGTCGCGATTTTGCCATCGGGTTTTTGATAGAGCCAAAAGCGAATTGCGACGCCGTCCTCCTGCGCCTGAAAGCGGTGCAAGTCTCCATCGGCAACCTGGGCCAGGGGGATCTTTACCTGCCCGTTCACGAATGTAACTTCTGCGGCAGGTGACAGTGCGCTCACGCTTTTCGTATAGATAAACTCAGCCGTTACCAGCGCGATGAAGACGAACGAGAAGCCGTAAACCGAAGCCATCCACAAGCGCTCTTTACGAGCCGTCCAGGCCGCCTTGCGGCGTTCGGCTGCTGATTCAGACACCAGCACGGGCTCACGCCGCTTGGCATCGAACAACACCATCAGCGCAGCCAAGGCGAAAATCGTGACGAAGAAGAAAAGATCGTTGCGCACGATCGGCCCGATGATGGCCATTTCGCGCTTGGACGAGGGAATCACACCGCTTTCCGAAAGCTCATGCAGCCCGGCGACCACCAACTGCACGGCCACCAGAAACAGGATCGCAGTCGTGACCCGAAAAAACTTCTGGAGGTTAATGCGCACGCTGCCCTTCACAAACATTACGCCGAAGGCAATGGCGCACAGCACGCCCAACAGCGTGCCTAGGAAGCTCATAAGTTCTGTGGAGTTCAAAGACACGGCGGAGAGAATCAGCACGGTCTCGGCGCCCTCGCGCAGCACCATCAGAAATACAAAGAAAAACAAGCCGATCCACGCGTCGTTGCCCGCGAGCAGGCCGACCTTGCCCTCGATTTGGCCCTTCAGCTTCCGTCCCGTCTTCATCATGAAAATAACCATGGTGACGACGAAGAAGGCGGCAACCAGCATGATCCAGCCTTCAAAGATGTCTTCGTTCCAGTTCAGCCGTGAAATCACCACCGCGAGGCCAATGCTGCCCACGAATGCCGCAGCTAGAGCCGCATAGACGGTCTTGCGCAAGTCATTCCGGCCAATCTTGCCCAGATAGGCCAGTGTGATGCCAACGATCAGGGCGGCCTCAACCCCTTCACGCAGCGTAATGATGAAAGCCTGGAGCATTTATGAGCGACCTGAGTTTCTTAGAATGATCCTGAAAATGATCTTGAAAATGAATTTCAATTTCAACTTAAAGGATATGCCGCAGGCCGCGGGGGCGTCAATCCGCTGCGTCACAAATGCGCGTGATCCGCATCACACGGGGAAATATGGGGATTAAACGGTCGTGGCCGCGCAGGAGGCCCTGTCACCTTGAGTCGAGACATCTCCCGCACCACTGTTCGTTCACGCTTGGCTTGCACATTGCCAGCGCGGCGTCGCGGGGCAATCCGGATTCGACCAGTTTACGGAGACTTCCACAAAGCCTCCGTTGGGAAGCTTCCAGTCGTTTCTGGGATGCCTCCACGGCTGTCAGCCGGTTGACGGTAAACTGGTAGTCGCAGGAATCCTGAGCCGAGCGCAGCTTGCTGTCGACATCATCGAGCTTCCCCTCGAGATCGCTGAGGGCGGACTCATAGTCGGATGCGAGACTTCTGCACCTGTCGTGCATCAGATCGTACGTCGCGGGATATTCCCTGCAATCATCCAGGTCGTCGCTCTTTACTTTTGGCATCGCCGGCCGCCTGAGACGCCTCCGCGCTGGCCTTGTGAAGGTCATCTAAGTCATCGCGGCAACTGCTTAGTCTTGTCGTGGGGGTCTGCGCCACCACAGCGGTAATAAGGACTGAGCAAAGGACTGCGGCGCGAGCCAAAATGGATCCAGGCATATTTTCAGCCTCCGAACAGATTTCTTCGAGACCAACGATCCTGAAACGTGGGTGCCCGTAGCCTATGGTTCTCTTCCGCTCACTACCGCCACTCCCGCTCTCTGCGTGAGTAGCACGGTTACCGAATTCGTGGTATTGCTCGCCGCTGCCAGATCCGGCACGCCGTCGCCGTTAAAGTCTCCCACGGCAGCAAAGACAGGGTCTGTACCCACCGCCGGACTGATCGGCGGCGCGAAATGTCCATTGCCCGCGCCCAGAAGAACGGTGATCGTATTGCTGCCGGCGTTGGCTACCGCCAGATCGGGCTTACCGTCTCCGTTGAAGTCCGCCACTTCCACGGAATAGGGAACTGAACCCGTCACAGGACTCACCGCCACCGGCACAAACATTCCGTTCCCCCTGCCGATCAGGATCGTCACTGTGCCCAACAGCGGATAGCCGTCGTTCAGGTTGGTTACGGCCAGATCAAGAATGCCATCGCCATTGAAATCCGCGGCGGCTATCGCTAAAGGTTCGATGCCCGTCGCAGGACTCGAGGGCAATTCCGTAAAATTTCCGTCGCCTCTGCCCAGCAGAATGGTCAACGAGCTTGGGGCGAACTCCGATCCGTTATCAGCGACCGCGAGGTCGGCAATCCCGTCTCCGTTGAAGTCACCCACGACTGTGGCCGCTGCGCCGCCAGTGATAGGGATCGACGGCTTCGCCGTGAAAGTCCCATCGCCGTTGCCCATCAGGATCGTAATCTCGTAGGCCGTCACGACCAGGTCGGTCTTGCCGTTGCTGTTGAAGACTCCCGTGTCGACCTTGAAAACGCCCTCGGGAATATAGATTGGCGTGAGCGGCGTGAAGCTGCCATCGCCGTTGCCCAGCAGTACCTGCACTTCGCTGGCATCGGGAAGTGAGAGAGCAAGATCGGGCTTGCCATCGCCGTTGAAATCTCCGACGGCGGCATTGTTCACATTTTGCCCAGCCAGCGGGAACGCAGGGCCAGCCCCAAACGTGCCGTTGCCCTTACCCAGGAATATGTTCACGTCGGCCAACGGTGCACCGATGCTATAGACAGGGACAGCCATGTCCAGCTTGCCGTCACCATTGAAATCGGCCACGGCCACGAATTGAGGATAAGGATTAGTCGGTGGGTTGCTGGAGTTATGGAAGCTCACGCGCGGTACGCCCGACGACCCGGAGCTGGCAACAGCAGGAGCGGCAGCGGCGGAGTTATTGGAAGCACCACCGCAGCCGGACGCGCACAACAACGCAGCTAGAGAGACGATCAGTTGGAACCTTGCGTTTGAATTGCTTTTCATGGTTCCTCCACATCCGGGCCAATAGCTGTAGCTGCCGCCTTACATTTCAACCCATGTTCTAAGCGAAAGCAAGCGCATGCCCTCACAACCGCTTCAAGAACGCCTCCGCCTGCCCGAACTGCGGGAACAACTTCTCCTCGGCATGGAACTCTGCCGAATGCACGCAGCGCCGGGTGCCGCGCAGCCTGACGGGATGCTTCAGGTGCAGCATCTCGTGGTAGACGATGTATTCCACGGCGTAGCGCGGAACGGAAAACTGGTCAAAGATGCGGCTGATCACGATCGCATTGTGCGCCGGATCGTAATGGCCGAGGATGCGGCGGGTCTTGGATGGGCTCCAACTCATGCGCGGGCGGCCCAGCAGTCCGTGGAAGAAGCGCCGGTTCAGGTCCTCGAAAACCGCATCCAGATCGTAGACTCTGCCTTGCGGAGAATGCAGGCGCTTGCGGCCGCGCATCTGCCGCACCAGGTGCGCCTTGCTCACCACCTCATGGCTGGCCACATATTTCCGGTAGCGGGCGGCGTGGCTGCGGTCGATGGGCTTGCGGTACATCTTGGCCAGCAGGATGTGGGCGATGGCTCGCACCACACTCTCCGGCGCGCCTTCGAGCAGATCGGAAAGCCGCACCAGCAGCCTGCCTTCCCGCAGGCGAATGGTGTTGTTCACATTCGCGAAAGCAAAAAATTCGATCTTCAGCTCAGGCGGCGCACTGCCGGGACGCAATTGCCGGTGTTCTTCATGGAAGATGTCGAGCAATCCCTCACGCACAGTAGAGCCAGATTAGCACGGGCTGGTTAAAGGATTGGATTAGCCAAACAGATCACCCTGACCAGCTTACTCAGGGCTGCCACCGGATGGCTTCGCCTCGAACTTCTTCCCGTGCTTGGCGGCCTCTTCCTGCTCAGCCAGAAGCCTGCGGTGGTCTTGCAGCGAAGTGGTGACGGCATCGAGCGCGCTGCTTAGAATGAATTCGTAGCGCTGCATTTCTTCTGGAGGCACTCCCGCTCCTTCCTTCAAAGTGCGAAGCTGCCCCTTGAATTCCACATCCGCTTCGATGACCTGCTTTAGCGGGTGGCGGATGTCGTTCTTGCGATCGATGTAGGTATCGATGTTGTCGTTCAATTCGTCGTAGATCAGCAGGAAGTCATCCAGCTTGTCATGAATCTGTTGAGGCCGGTCCTTGGCCTTGGGATCGTTGCGCACCTTGTCGAGCGCCGCCAGGCGCGCCCGCGCAAACTTCACATAAAGCGAGAGCCGTATCTGCGGATCCCAACTGGAGTCGCGGATCTTGTCGATCTCCGGCTGGGTAAAAGGATCACGGCGCTGGGCCGAGACCGCCACAGCTGCCAAGAATAATAGGCCCAGGCAAGCGCATCTTCGAAACCAGTGAGTGGTCATTTCTTAATACCCTTCGGAAACATGGCGGCCAGCAGATCGTCGCGGACGCGCTGCAGGCGGTCGATGGTGGTCTGCACCTGCCCTTCATCGTCATGCGAAACCGTGTGCTTCATGTCGGCCAGCTTGTGCACCATCTTGCGTATGGCAATCTCGCTCTGCTTTTCATGTTTGTGCGACGCGATGGCATAATCGCGGGCCAACTCAGAGAATGCGACCACATCGGCCAGCACAGCCTTCGCCTTCAGGCTGTCGCCAGCCGTGTAGAACCTGTCGGCAGCATCCAGTTGCAACTCGGATATGTGAATGCACAAGGCAGGACGGTCGCGCATGCTGGCATTCGCAACTCGCCCCTTCAGTTGGTCGACCGTTGGTTGTTCACCGGCAATCAGACGCGAAGGCAGGGCCAACCCCGTTAAAACCAACCCCAGCGCCGCAACCCGCCAGAATCCTAAATGGTCCATTGCGAGCGCCATGGGTTCCGCCGCGGCTACTTCCTCGGCTCAATCGCAATGAGCCGATGTTTCGCCTGCCACTCCTGTTCAGGATACTGCCCATTGGCGGTATTGAGGAAGAGGTGATAGTTGGCGGCGGCTTTCTTAAAATCGCGAAGATGATCGTAGGCCGAAGCCCGCAGGAAATATGTGATCGAGGTTTCCGGCAGCAGCTTGAGCCGCGCGTCCAGCGCCCGAATCACCAGAGCGTAATCTTTATTTTCCCCGGCGGCGAACGCGAGATCACCGTAGGCCACGCCGAGGTCAGGCCTGAGTTTCACGGCGACGGCGAATTCCTGCTGGGCTTGTGCATACTTTTTTTGCCGCAGCAAATCCTGGCCGAGCTGCCGGTGCAATTCGGCCTCGTTGGGGTGAGCAATGAGCAGCTTGCGGCGGGTGGCCTCGGCCAGATCATTTTTCCCGTCGCTGCCATAAAGATTCCCAAGTTCGCGCATGGCGGCCTCGTCCCCCGGCGCAAGCTTGATGCCCTCCTCCATCTCAGGGATGGCCGCTTTGGGGTTGCCCTCGGCGGCCAGCACGCGCGCCAATTGAATGTGAACCTGGGCGGAGGCCGGGCGTTCGGCAAGCAACTTCCGCAAATAATCCTCTGCCTCGGGAAACCGGCGTCCGCGCATGTAGATGTTGGCCAGCGCGATCACCGCGTCAGTCGATTGCGGATCGAGCGCCAGCGCCTCCTTGTATTCCTGCTCGGCGTCAGAGAATTTATTTTCCTGTTCGAGAAGGTGGCCGGCGGAAAGATGCGGCTCGGCCTCGTTGGGTTGAAGAGTCGCCGCATGTTCGTAAGCCGCAAGGGCGTCTTCCGGCTTCGATTTTTCAATCGTCTGCGCCAGTGACAACCACGCGCGGTACTGACCCTCGGCAGGGTGACTCGTAGGCGTCAGATGAGTCGCAGCCCGCAGATACTGTTCCGCATCAGGCTGACCGGTCTTCGCAAGCTGCAGCCCAAGATTCAGGTTCGATTCGAAAACATCCGGCTTGGCAGCAACTGACTTGCGATAAGCCGCGATCGAATCGTCTATCTTGCCCAAGGCATTTTCGACAAAACCCAGATCGAACCATCCCACATAACTCGCGGCGTCGTGTGCGACCAGCTTACGCAATAGAGGTTCAGCGGCCGAGTAATTCTTTTTTTCGATCTCCGTTTCCGCCGCGGTTAGTTCGGCCGGTTGAGTTGGAG
The DNA here is from genome assembly GCA_963832755.1 of uncultured Acidobacteriaceae bacterium. Taxonomy (GTDB): domain Bacteria; phylum Acidobacteriota; class Terriglobia; order Terriglobales; family Acidobacteriaceae; genus Sulfotelmatobacter. The sequence continues at coordinate 2,466,640 of CAWHVM010000002.1, forward strand.
AATCTTCATCCGGAACTTGAACGTGATGAACCGGTCGGTGAGTCTGGTGTTGTGAAGAAGATTGCGAAGAAGACTGCGACGACGATTGCCCCGCGGGCGCGTTGGCATCCTGCGCAATTGCGCTCATGCCCGTTGCAAGAGCCAGCAACACACTTACAAGAAGTTTAGCGGCTCCCATAGGAACGCACCGCTCCATTGCCCGCGCCATTGCCATGCAGCAGCCGCGCCAGGTATTTGCCGGTATAGGAGCCGGGGATCAGTGCGATGGCCTCGGGCGGACCCACTCCCACGACCTTTCCGCCGCGCGCTCCGCCTTCCGGCCCCAGGTCGATTACCCAGTCGGCGGTCTTGATCACCTCCAAATTGTGCTCGATCACCAGGATTGAACCACCCGCATCAATAAGACGGCGAAAGGCAGCTAATAGTTTGCTGACATCATCAAAATGCAGTCCAGTCGTGGGCTCGTCAAAGATATAGAGCATACGAAGCCGCCGGCGGCTTTCCTCCTGCCGCGCCGCGCTCGGCCGCCCGATCTCACGAGCTGCCGGATGCAGATGCGCCGCCAGCTTCATGCGCTGCGCTTCTCCGCCAGACAACGTTGTCGCCGATTGCCCCAGCCGCAAATATCCCAGCCCAACTTCCTCCAGCACCCGCAGCTTTTCGGTGATCTTCGGAACCTCGGCAAAAAACCGGAGCGCTTCTTTCACCGTCAGGTTCAACACTTCATGAATATTCTTGCCGTGGTAGCGGACGTCGAGAACCTGTGCCTTGTAACGTGTGCCCTTGCACTCCTCGCAAATGAGTTCAACGTCGGCAAGGAACTGCATCTCCACCGTAACCGTGCCATCGCCCTGGCAAGTTTCGCACCGTCCGCCCGGAATGTTGAAAGAAAAATGCCCGGAAGTGAGGCCTCGCTTTTTGGCCTCAGGCAGCGACGCAAACAGATCGCGGATGGCATCAAACGCCTTGATGTAAGTCACCGGATTCGAGCGCGGCGTCCGCCCGATGGGAGACTGATCGACCAGCACGACTTCATCGATAAACTGATCGCCCTCGAGATTTTCCCACGAAGCCGCTCCCCGCGCCGGGCCCGTGATTGGCTGCTTCTTGGCTTCTCCCAGCGCTTGATATAGAACCTGATGCAATAACGTCGATTTACCGGAGCCCGAGACGCCCGTGATCGCGACCAACATCCCCAGCGGAATGCAAATGTCGATGCCCTTGAGATTGTTGGCCCGCACGCCCTTAATTCTGATCTGCTGCACCCCCGGCTGCCGCCGCACTGTAGGCACTTGAATGTGCAAATCTTCGGCGAGATAGCGGCCGGTAAGTGAAGCGGGATTTCGCAGAATTTCTTCGTAGGTCCCTGCTGCCACCAGCTTGCCGCCATTTTCTCCGGCGCCCGGGCCAAGATCGAGAATGCGGTCCGCAGTACGCATGATGTCAGGATCGTGTTCGACCACAAGAATCGTATTTCCCAAATCGCGCAAGTCCTGCAATATTTTGATCAGCCGGTGCGTGTCGCGGCTGTGCAGTCCGATCGAAGGCTCGTCCAGCACATAGAGTGTCCCCACCAGCCGAGATCCCAGCGAAGTAGCCAGTTGAATGCGCTGGGCTTCACCTCCCGAAAGCGTGGACGCTAACCGGTCCAGCGTCAAATATTCCAGGCCCAAGTCGTTGAGAAAGCGCAACCGCTCGCGGATTTCCTGCAGCAAACGGTCGGCAATGTCGGCTTCCTCTGGGCTTAACAGAACTCCCTCGAAGAATTTCGCTGTGTCCTCCACCGTAAGGGCGCAGACTTCGCAAATATTCTTTCCGTTGATCTTCACCTGCCGGGCTTCCAGGCGCAGGCGCGTCCCCCGGCACTCGGGGCATGTCGAATATCCGCGATAGCGGCTCAAGAAGACGCGGATGTGCAGCTTGTACTTCTTCCGCTCCAGATACTGAAAGAAACCGCGCACTCCCGGAAACTTTCCATCCCCATCCAGAACGAGTTCCTGTTGCTCAGCGTCGAGGTTCACCCAGGGTACGTCGAGAGGAATGTCATTCTGCTTGGCAAAGCGCTTCATATCCGTGAACAGCGGCCGGTACTTGGGTTTGTTCCACGGATCAATCGCACCTTCACTCAGAGATTTCAAGGGATCGGGAATGACGCGTTCCAGATCAAAGTCAATCGTGTTGCCAAATCCCTGGCACCGCGCACACGCTCCGTAGGGATTGTTGAACGAAAACAGCCGCGGCTCGGGCTCTTCGTAACGCAGATTGCAGTTCTTGCACTCGAAGCGCTGGGCAAACCGCAAGACCCGTGTGGCGCGGGCGCCTTCGCCCGCGGAAGCTAGGGAATCAACTCTCGCTGACAGCTCAAAAATAACCTCACCCGATTCGCGGTACGCGGTCTCCACCGCATCCACGATGCGTGTGCGTGCCTCCGCCGAGATCGTAAGCCGGTCCACCAGCATAAACACCGGCTCGTCGAAGCGAATATCCAGCAGCGATTCTGGAGTGGAGAACTCAAACACCTGGCCCGCCTGATACAGCCGGTTAAAGCCCGCCTTGCGCAAGTCGAACAGCCGAGCCGTCAGCTGATCGGTTAATCCTGCATCCGGCGAAGCCTTCTTGCTTGACTTGCGCCCGCGTGGACCCTTCTTCAACGCTTCCCGCGGCGCAGCGGCCGCTGTTTGCAGAGGAAAAACCACCTGCACCCGTGTCCCCGGATCCAGCGCCAGCACGGCGTCCGCAATTTCATCCACCGTATCTTTTTTCACTTCGCAGCCGCAGCTCACGCAATAAGTGCGGCCGATGCGGGCGAACAGCAACCGCAGATAGTCATAGATCTCTGTGGCCGTCGCCACCGTCGACCGCGGATTGCGTGTCGTGTTCTTCTGCCGGATCGCGACCGCCGGTGCAATGCCCTCAATCGAATCCACATCCGGCTTCTCAATGCGCTCCAGAAACTGCCGCGCATAGGCCGAGAGCGACTCCACATACCGCCGCTGACCTTCGGCATAAATTGTGTCGAAGGCAAGCGAAGACTTGCCGGAGCCGGAGACCCCGGTCACCACCGTCAACGTATTGTGCGGAACCTCAAAATCGATGTTCTTCAGGTTATGAACGCGGGCCCCGCGCACAACAATGCTCTCGCTGGCTGTCGGGGCCAGTGTCGAACCGGGTGTCGAATAAGAGATTGAGTCAGACATCGGGTAACTGAGCCGTCCGCGGCCCGTCGTCCGGTGGGAGTATCCCCAGCGCAGTCCGAGAGCGCAGCCGAATCTTTTATTATAAAGGAGAGCTTTGGCGAGGGAACGCGCGTTCGGCGGGGGGGAACAGCAGTTCTCTAGTCCTGCTCCTGATCGCGCCGCTTCCCATACCGGACAGCCAAGCCGAATCCAAACACCATAATTCCAACCGGAGGAAGCAATAGCACCAGAATCGCCCGATTGAGCGCCTGCTGGCCCTCCTTGGGTGTGCTCCGGGCAGCGGCATTGCACATGGCGCAGCCCTGGCCCAAGGCGGGCAGAGTGCAAACGCAAAGCACCGCCAGCAGCGCAAGAGCTCGAAATTTGTCCCGAAGAAACTTCATAACAATTCCTTAAAGCCTATTTCACGCCCAGGCGCAGAATGCGGTCCGCGTCCGGAAAGAAGAAGAAATACATAATCACAAAGCAGCCCGTCACCGCGATCACCAGCAACCACCGCATCAGCGCCGTCTCAAACTTCAGGTGCATGAAGTAGGCAATGATCAATGCCGACTTGATCACCGACAGCACCAGCAGCACCTGCAGCATGCGCAGCGGCTCGAATATCTGCCGGTAACCCAGCCACACTTCTATCCCGGTCAGAAACAGCAGCGCGCCCCACACCCAGAAATACTGGCCTTTGCTATCGTCGTGCTTCGCCACATCGTGCATGTCAGAGTTCCTCGCTCAACTTGCCTGTGATCGGTAGCGCTAAGTAATCTTGGTCGACATCAAATAAACCAGCGGGAAGATAAACATCCACACCAGGTCCACGAAGTGCCAATACAGGCCGGATACCTCAACATCGTGCGCGTCGTAATCTTTCGGCTTCAAAAACAGAATGACGCTCGCCACGATCAGCCCAATCAACAGCACGTGGATTCCGTAATGAAAAACGTTGTCCGACGGAATCAGAAAGTATCCTGCCACGTAAATCGCCGTGAGAATCGGCAGGAACCATTTCCGCAGCGCCACCACGCCCAAATAGATCACACCGATCGTAACGTGAAGCATGTGCATCGCCGTGAGCCCGAAGAATGCTTGCGGAAATTGCGGTACGTTCTTCGATATATCCGCCAGTTCACCGTTTCCGGCTCCAGCCGACCTGGGAAATCCCGGCAAAGTCAGTCCTTCGCTGATCAGCTTGCTCCACTCCATGCCGTGCAGCACGATGAATGCTATGCCGAACGCCATGGTGGCGAGCAGCCAATTCCGCGTCCACGCCCGGTCATGCCGCTGCGCCGCGAACACGGCCAGCACCATGGTCAGCGAACTCGACAGCAGGCACGCGGTCATAATCGTGGCGTTGGTAATGCTGGCCACATGGAACGGCGTCGGCCATGGCACGGTATAAATGCGGTTGTAACTGAAGGCAAACAACAAAGCCCCGAACGTCAGCGAGTCTGAGGCCAGGAACAGCCACATGCCAACTTTTTTCGAATAAGCTCCAAACAGCGGAGCTTCGTACTCGCCCGCCACTCCGTGTGCGGCAGCGGCATTGTGTTCCAGCGCGGCGTCAGCCATTCCCCAGTTTCCCCTTTCAATTGTCATCCTGAGGCAGGCGCCTTTTGCCTGCTGAAGGACCTAGGCGAGTCGCGCGAAGCGGCCTGCCCTGAGCGAAGCCGAACGGGTTGCGTTCCTTGCGACGCAATAATCGCGCGTTCGGCTCGCTACCTTGCGATTGCTAAAAGAGCAAAAACATAAACCCACAGCACCGCCATAAAATGCCAGTACCAGCCCGCAACGTCCACCACGATCCGCCGGCCCTCGATCGGCCTGTGCAGCAGGGAAGTGACGCCTGCCCACAGCAACGCAATGATCCCGCCTGCCAGGTGCACCGCATGGGCCGCCGTCAACAGATAAACGAAAGAACTCTCAGGATTCGTGCTGACCAGAAATCCGCGAGCCTTCAGTTCGCCCCACGCCATCCACTGTCCCACAAGAAATCCCAAACCAAGAACGATCGTGACGCCCAGCCACGGAAAGTTCTTTTCCTCACCCAGCGAAACCCCCGGAATCGACCGCACCGGAGCCAGCGCCGCGCGCCGCTTGATGTCGCGCCGCGCTCCCTCCATGGTCAAACTGCTCACCAACAGGATTGTCGTGTTGATGAGCAGCAGCAGCCAGGGCAGCTGCACCGATCCCCAGTCGCGAAGGTAAGTTCGGGTGGAGTCGTCAAAAGTCGGCAAGCCCCGCCGCACCACGTAGGCGCTGGTCAGCGAAACAAACACCATGCTGACGGTCACAATGGCGCAGATCAGTCCCAGCCGCGCCCGCCGCAAGCGCGCACCATAATTCGGCAACCCCGAATCCGGAGATCCGCCATCATCCCCCCCGCCGCGTGGAGGCGCAGGCACACTTCCGCCGCGTCCCAACTGGCTCACCGGAGTGCTTGGTGTATACGTCGCCATAGAAACGCCTCGAACCGCGCAAGCAAGTTTTTGGGTGGCGCAGCGCTTCAGCGCTGCGATAAAGCCCCTACTTACTAGATGGGCTTTAGCCCCTGAGGCGCCAGCCTCAGTGCACCGACCCCACTGCCGGATCCGTCTGCATCACATAATCCCGCGCCGCACCCGGAACCCCATACTCATAAGGACCGTTATGCACGACGGGTGTGACGCCTCCAAAATTGTCATGCGGCGGAGGCGTAGCCGTGGTCCATTCCAAGGTCGTCGCTTCCCAAGGATTGTCGCTTGCCTTCGGCCCCTTAAACATGCTCCAGAACAGATTGATCACAAAAATAAACTGCGCCGCGATGGTAATAATCGCCGCGTAGGTCATAAACCGGTGAATCGGCATCAGCTTCACTAGGTACGCCACTTCCGTGTACTGCGAGTAGCGCCGCGTCCCTCCAGCAATACCCAGATAATGCATCGGCATGAAGATGGAGTAGGTTCCAATCAGCGTGATGAAGAAATGCACCCTCCCCCACGTCTCATTCATCATCCGCCCAAACATTTTCGGGAACCAGTAATAGGTCGCCGCAAACATTCCGAAGATCGCGGCCACGCCCATGATCAGGTGGAAATGCCCGACCACAAAATAAGTGTCATGCAATTGAATGTCGAGCACCGGCTGCGCCAGGAACGGCCCGCTCAATCCGCCCGAGACGAAAAGGGAAACGAAGCCGATGGCATACAGCATCGGAGTCTGAAATCGAATGCGCGCCTTATACATCGTGCCCAGCCAGTTAAATGTCTTGATGGCCGATGGCACGCCGATGCACATGGTCAGAATCGAGAAGGCAAAAGCCGAATACGGGCTCATGCCGCTCATGAACATGTGGTGGCCCCACACCATGAACCCCAAAAAGCCGATTGAGAGCATGGCATAGACCATGGCCTTATAACCGAAGATCGGCTTGCGCGAGAACGTCGAAAGAATCTGCGAGGTAACACCCATGCCCGGCAGGATCGCAATGTAAACCTCGGGATGCCCGAAGAACCAGAACAGATGCTGCCACAGCAAAGGCGAACCGCCTTTGTGCCCCATCACCTGTCCGTTTACCACCACCAGCGGAACGTAAAAACTCGTGCCCAGGTTGCGGTCCAACAACAGCAGAATTCCTGCCGAGAGCAGCACGCCAAACGCCAGCAGTCCCAGAATCGCCGTGATGAACCACGACCAGCAGGTCAACGGCATGCGCATCATGGTCATGCCCTTGGCCCGCATATCGAGCGTAGTGGTCAGAAAATTCAATGCACCCATCAGCGATGCGAGACAAAAGATCGCAATGCTCGTAATCCACAAATCGGCCCCGAGCCCTTCGCCCGGGCCAGCTTGCGGGATCGCGCTAAGGGGCGGATATCCCGTCCACCCGTGCAACGGCGCCCCGCCCGTAACGAAAAAGGCCGAAAGCATCACCACGAAGGCCACAAAGGTAGTCCAGAACGAAAGCATGTTCAGGACGGGAAACGCCATATCCGGCGCTCCGATCTGAATCGGCAGAAAGTAATTTCCAAACCCGCCCTGCGGTGCCGTCGTCAGCACGAAGAACACCATGATGGTGCCGTGCATGGTGAGCAGCGCAAGGTATTGTTCCGGCTTGATCTCGCCCACCAGCGGCAGGTTGGCCAAAGGCGCGATCAGGTGTATGCGCATCAGCAGCGACAGAAACATCCCCACCCACACCGCCGTGAGCGCCAGAAAGAAATACTGAATGCCGATGACTTTGTGATCGAGGCTGAAAATGTATTTTCGAATGAAGCCCTGAGGGGCCGCATGCGCGTGCGCGGTTGCCGAGGTTGCCATTTATTGTTTCTCCGCCTCCCGTGCCGCCAGCCACTTGTCGAAATCCTCCTGGCTGACGACGTGTACCATGCCGTGCATCTTGTAATGACCTAAGCCGCAAAGTTCGGCGCAGGCAATTTCATACTCGCCAATCGCCGTCGGCGTGAAGTGCATGTGGATGTTCAGTCCGGGCACCGCGTCCTGCTTGAAACGCAACTGCGGCACAAAAAAGCTGTGGATCACATCCACCGACCGCAAACTCAAGTCGACCTCGCGGTCCACGGGCAAATACATCGTGCCCGTAACCACATCGTCTTTCGCCGCCGGATCAGAAGTGTTCAGCCCCACGGCAGCTTCGCCGCCGGCCGAAGGATCCATCAGCTTGACGCTCGTCCCCCCGAATTTTCCATCCGGTCCCGGATAGCGGAAGTACCAGGCAAACTGCATGCCGGTGACCTCAACCTGCACTGAGCCCGGCTGCGCCGGCTCCCACCGGTTGGCCGCCCATACCGGATAGCCCATCAAGTTCAATCCAATGAACAGAATGGTCGTCAGCACAGTCCACACGATTTCCAGCTTCACATTGCCGTGAGAATAATCCACCGGCGGCGAGGATGGCTGGTCGCGGTATCTCCACGCGAAGTAGCCCAGCGAGAGTTGCGCCGCCAGGAACACAATTCCCATCAATACGAACGTCAGTGCGAATTGCCGGTCGATAAAGCCCGTGGCCGCTGATGCACCCACCGGCAGCCACCAGGTCTTGGCGACAAAGAAGTATGTGCTGGCCAAGGTAATCAGCCAGATCACAACCATCAAAGCGAGGCCCATTCCCCAGTCCTCCCCAACAGAAAACCATGCGAACTGTTTATCCCCACAACCGTTGCCGCGCCCCACAGCGCCAGTCAACAGTCGGCGGCGAGTTTACCACAGCCCCTTGAGGATAACGCAATCGAACTCTCAAGAAAGAAAAAAATCAGCCCGCAGATTTTCGCAGATTCCCATGGATAAAACGAACTCAAAGGAAGCCCCCATCGAATTACCCCGTGTGACCCCGTGTCCGGAGCCTGCCCTGAGCGGAGCCGAAGGGTGGTGAAGATCTTTCTTTCCTCGCGGCCGCGTTCTCGTCGCAATTCAAATCCGCAAACACAAACTGACCCTGCACCACAGTCTCGCCCACCGAAACCGGCAGCGCGCAGTTCAGCATGGGCCCCGCATACACAAACGAATGAAATTCCCCGCGTTCCCCGCAAGGATCCACATCCTCAGGCAAAGCCTCAAGCAACGCCTCATCGAACTCGCGGCCGGCGAACGACCGGTCAAGCTTCGCCGTATCAATACAAGTCAACTTCGCTCGCATCCCAGAAGCAATCATCTCCCGCGCCAAAGCGCGCGTGGGCAACCCCCAAACCGGAAACACCGGCTGCAGCCCCGTATCTTTCATTTGTTTCTCCCGGTAAGCCCGCACGTCCTCGAGAAACAAATCGCCAAACGCAATTCCCTCGATGCCCTCCGCAACTGCCTTAGCGCAGGTTTGAGCCATCAGAGCTTCATACTGCTGATTCGAGCAAGGCCACGGCAACGGGACGGTCCACAAGGGCAGCCCGGCAGCCGCAGCCTGCCGCTCCACCAACTCACGCCGCACCGCATGCATAGCGACCCGATCAGCTTCCGCGTTAAAGGTAGTAAACAGCCCCACAACCTCATACTCAGCAAGCTGCCGAAGCACATGCAGGCTCCAGGCGCTATCCTTCCCGCTGCTCCAAGATAGAAGAATCCGCTTCATAAAGATTTTGAATTGCCCCGTGTCCCTCAGTGTCCCTGTGTTAAAGGTCCTGATTTACATCCGTGTGAATCCGTGCAAATCCGTGGCCGCATCCCTCCGCGTCTCTATATTAGCGGCCTCCGCGACGCAGAGATTTCGATTCCACTAAAGGCCGTGTTCCTCAAACGCAAGATAGAATAAACCCATGCCACTCAAGCCCCAAGGCCACGACACCCGCGAAGTTAAACTCCAAAAAAACAACTGCTTCGTCTGCGGCCAGGACAACCCCGAAGGCATGCGCCTCAAATTCGACCTCGACGAAGCCCGCCAAACCTTCGTCTGCCACTTCCGTCTGGACAAGCGCTACACGGGCCCTCCCGGCCACTGCCACGGCGGCATCATCGCCTGCATCCTCGACGATGCCATGGGCAAAGTAAACAAGCTCCATCACGTAATCGCGCTAACCCGCGAAATGACGGTCGAATACCTAAAGCCAGTCCCGCTGCACAAACCGCTGCGCGTAGAAGGTCGCGAAATCGAAGTGCGCGGAACCAAGCACATCAACGCCGCCGAAATCCTCGACGAAAACAATGAAGTCCTGGCCCGCAGCCGCGGCATCTTCATAGCCATCGACGCCGACAAGATGTTCGCCAAATATGTGGAACGCTAATCGATTCAGGTTTACCTGTGCAATCCCGTGCCCCCTGTGGTTGAAGGTTTGACTGGCAACCGGCAACTGGCAACTGCCACAGGGGTACCGCGAATCGCATAGCGGCTGTAAAATAAACCCAGCCGAAGGCCGATAGCCGAAGCCCGAAGCCCGAAAGAGCCCACCATGTCGCAAAACAACGGTAGCAACACGAGTCTCCGCCTAAAGACCGGCCTAGCCGAAATGCTAAAGGGCGGAGTAATCATGGACGTGACCAACGCTGAGCAGGCTTCGATCGCTGAAAAAGCCGGAGCTGTCGCTGTAATGGCGCTGGAGCGCGTGCCGGCGCAGATTCGCGCTGAGGGCGGCGTGGCGCGCATGGCCTCGCCTAAAAAGATTCGCGAGATCATGGCCGAGGTCTCGATCCCGGTGATGGCCAAGTGCCGCATCGGACATTTTGCTGAGGCGCAGATTCTGCAGGAACTCGGCGTTGACTACATCGACGAAAGCGAAGTGCTCACGCCCGCCGACGAAGCGCACCACGTCGACAAGCACGCCTTCAACGTCCCCTTCGTCTGCGGAGCGCGCAATCTTGGCGAAGCTCTGCGCCGCATCGCCGAAGGCGCGGCCATGATCCGCACCAAAGGCGAAGCCGGCACCGGAGACGTAGTCCACGCGGTCAAGCACATCCGCCAGATCGTGCAGGAGATGAAAATCCTGACGGTGCTGAGCGAAGAAGAACTCTACGCCAAAGCTAAAGAGCACCAGGCCCCGTACGAACTGATCAAGCTGGTAGCGAAAGAAGGGAAGCTGCCAGTGCCGAATTTCAGTGCGGGGGGCATTGCCACGCCCGCCGACGCCAGCCTGGTAATGCAGCTAGGCGCCGAAGCCGTCTTCGTAGGCAGCGGCATCTTCATGAAAGACAGCACCACCTTCGCCGACCCCGCCGAAGCCGAAAAGCGAGCCCGCGCCATAGTGAAAGCCGCAACGCACTTCAACGACCCTAAAGTATTACTTGAAGTCAGCGAAGATTTGGCAGGAGCGATGAAAGGGCTGGCCGTCTCGGGGATGGATGAGGCGCAGATGCTGCAAACTAGGGGATGGTAGCTTTAGGGAACCTCTGAGCAACCATCAATTTCGAAGGCGACAGGAATTTCAGACCGGCCCCGGCCAGAAATTTGCCTGTATTGCTTCCGACCTTACCGGAACCCGCTATTCACGGGGCTTTCAGAGACACTACCCCCTCGCCACGGCCAGCCGTTTGCGGTGCAGGTACAGGTTCACCAGCGCAAAGCTGGCACACAGCCGATGATGGTTCTTCTGAATCCCGCGGTATCTCACCTTCTCGAAGCCGAAGATGCGCTTCAGTATCCGGAACGGATGTTCTACCTTCGCTCTCACTCGAGCCTTCACCCGGTTCCTGGCTTTTTGTAACTCGTCCACAAAGTTCTTGTAGTGCACTCTCCGGCTGGTCATATCTTGTGCTCGCGGAGCCGCCTGCCGGATGGCTTCTCCCTGTCCCTGATACCCGCCGTCGCCCCACACCTTGCGCTCTTCCCCGTGCAGCAGGTCCGGCAGCATGTGCTTGTCCGCTACCGAAGCCGCCGACGTGCACACCGAATGCACATGGCCTTGTTTGGAGTCCACTCCGATGTGCGCCTTCAGCCCGAAGTACCACTGCTTGCCCTTGCGCGTCTGGTGCATCTCGGGATCGCGCTCTCCGCTCCGGTTCTTGGTCGACGAGGGCGCATGAATGATGGTCGCATCCACAATCGTCCCCGTGGTGATGCGGATGCCGCGGCTCTCCAGATACTGGTTCACGGCGTTCAGCATCGCCCCGCCCAGCTCGTGCTTCTCCAGCAGGTGACGGAACCCGAGGATGGTGCTCTCGTCCGGCACCGGCGCGCGCCCCAGATCGATTCCCACAAAGTGCCGCAGCACCGGCGATTCATACAGCGCATCCTCCGCCCCCGGATCGCTCAGGTTGAACCACTGCTGCAGAAAGTACACCCGCAGCATGATGCTCAGTCCTACCGGAGGCCGCCCGTTCTCTCCCTTCGGATAGTGTGGTTCCACCAGCCCCTGTAACTCGGCCCACGGCACCACCTGCTCCATCTCCTCGAGAAACTGCTCCCGCTTCGTCTTCCGTCCGTACTTCTCGAAACCCCTCTGCGCCGCCAGAGTTTGCTGTCGCATCCGCCTTTTCACCTCGCCTTACACCCTATACGCTCAGCCTGTGGATCGCAGAGTTCTTCAGAGGTTCCTTAGGAGAGTTCAGCTCTGGTTGGGCGAAGGCCTATGAGCTTCCAGTTTGACAAATTACTGTCCAGCCAGAGCGGCATAGGTGAATCCCGATCCTCTATTCTGAATCCCCTGCAATGGATGACGGTCATCCTTGTTGGCGGACTCGCCAGCTTCGTCTTCGCTCACGCCCCAACGTGGTTGATAATTCTCATGGCTGTACTGTTGAGCCTCACTTTTGGGCTCTTCGCTGTAGGGTTTATTTACTTCATGATCCGAGAGCCGGGTACACTACGATCAGAGAGGTATGCTCTTCTGAAGGGTGCGATGGATCGTGGCTATTTCACGGCGAACGTCGTTGCACTTCTGGCAGGCCAAGAGCATAAAATAGAAAGAGGGCAGGAAATCGAGGTGAAGGATGCGGAGGACATTGGGGAGACAATCCAGCGCAGGCGCCGCAACCGTGTGCCAGGAGGACCGAAAAGTTGACGCAAACTGAAAACAATTTGCTTCCCACGTTGAAGTTCTATGCCGACTTCCCCGAGGATTGGGACCGCTTCGACGACAAAGTCAGAAAAGACATTAGTGGCTTCCTGAAGCATCTCCAATCCGACCCTTTCGATCCCAGGATTACGGAGATGTCGGAAAAAAACGGCGGGTACTACGCGACACGCATTGGCCCGGTCGTCGTCTATTGGAAATTGGCCAGGCGAGAAGACTCCATAGAAAGCGTATTGGCTCCTCCCGATGCTATCTACGTCCTTGCCGTACACCCGGCGGATCGCCTCGCCCAATAGATAGACGAATGTAGGTTTTTCTTCCTGAAAGGTTGATGGAAATGATCGTACTCCTTGAGATCTTCGGAGTGTATTTCAGTCTGGGACGGGTGCCCGGCTTTTGAACCCGCTCCGATGAGCAACACAGCGGGTGCCCCGTCCTTGCGTTGTTTGCAAGGGCGGGCTGCGATGCCGCCGACACAACCCTTGTGGCTCGGCACAAAACCCCGTTGAGTATGCGTTCGTGGTTCCCGCCCCTTCGGCTCCGCTCAGGGCAGGCCCTTTGCAGAGTGCGCAAAGGACGGGGCACCCACCGCGTTTGCAATGTCGGCCAATTCAGGGTGGGCCGTCCCGTCTACTGTCAATCATTGACAATCCTTGCCACGGGTGCTATTCCTGTCCCATGCCTATCAACGTCAACCTCACTCCCGAACTGGAGGGCCTGATCCGGCAGAAGGTTTCCTCGGGACGCTACAACTCGGCCAGCGAGGTGGTGCGTGAGGCTCTGCGTCTGATGGAAGCCGAGGACCAGCTGCGCGCCGCTCGGCTGGCGCAGCTGCGGCATGACATTCAAGAGGGCCTGCAAAGCGGCCCCGCACGTACCTGGAATGTGGCCGAGATGAAACGCGAGGGACGCAAACGCCTCGCAGCACGACCAACCTCCAGCCGCAAGTAGATGCCCAGCGTAGTTGTACGCCCACGCGCGCTGGCCGACCTCGCCGATATTTGGGCCTACATCGCCGAGGACAGTGTGAGGCATGCGGATAGGTTCGCCGCCCTCATTAACGGCCAGTTCCGAAGTTTGGCTCGCCAACCCCACATGGGCCGCAGCAGACCAGAGTTGGCAACCGACCTTCGCAGTTTTCCGGCCGGCCGCTACGTCATCTTCTACTTGCCACTTCCAAAGGGAGTCGAGGTCGTCCGCGTTCTCCATGGCGCGCGGGACATCGAGGCAGCCTTGCAGGACGATGAAGACTAAGAATCCCCTGGCGGCCGCGTTTCTGCGAAATCTTGTCAAGAGGCGAAAGGCGAGGTTTTTGGATCAAGTTGTTGATTCGATGGGAAAAATAAAGTTGGCTAAAGTGACGGTTTTACCCTATGCGGCTTGATATACTATAAGTATAGAGTCGAAACAGCGGCGCAGGCCTTCCGGTCTGCGCTTTCTCTTTTGGTGGAGGAGGTTTTGAGGTGTTTGACGCCTGTGGAAAACTTTGTCAAGAGCCTGGAGGCGGGATTTTGGGTCAAGTTGTTGATTCGGCGGGGTAAATATTTTTGCAAATATGTCCACTTTACCCTATGCAGTATGATATAATGAATATATATAGTTGAAACAGCGGCGCAGGCCTTCCCGGTCTGCGCTTTTTCTTTTGGTAAAAGGAGATATAGCGCGGACGGTGTTTCGCACACTTATTTGCGAAACCCGGGCCGCGCTTTTTTTTATGCCTCGAAAATCGAATTCGGAGAGAATGCGGAAGTTTCCCTGGTTACAGAAGCTGGATGAGCCTCCGCGCAAGCGGCTGGGGGAGGCGGTGGAGGCGGCGTTTCTGGCGAAGGTTTTGATGCTGGGCATTCCTGTGCTGAAGCCGTGGGGAGACAGCCGTCCTTATGACTTTGCGGTTGAAACCTGGCGGTTGTGGAAGGTGCAGGTGAAGTGCGCGACCAGCCATCGGGGTATGGGAGGCACACGATGCGATGCCAGGGCTGCAGGCGGCGGGGAACTCTACACTTTGAATGACATCGATTTTCTGGTGGCGTATGTGATCTCAGAGAACCTGTGGTACGTGGTTCCGGCGGATGCGTTTGTTCCGCGGGCTACGGTTCACTTTAACTACGGGCCGAAAAGCCAGGGGATGTTTGAAATCTACCGCGAGACCTGGTGCCTGCTGGCTTGTTCGGCGAGGGCGCGTGGCAAGGGCGATATCCCTCGGCGATGCCGATGCGAGGAGTTGCCGGTGCGCTGCGCGGTGTGTCCGAAGAGGGGAGGGGGTTATCGTCGAGAAGATCCTGCTAGCTTACGCACCGGATCCATTTTTCCGACACCAAAAGGCCCCCTGAGAGCATCCAAGAAGCAGGACCTACCATGAAATCTCAGATCAAAGTCGGAACCGTTTTTGGCGTGGAGTTGGGGCTGCATTACAGTTGGCTGGTGATCGCGTTGCTCATCACTTTTTCGCTGGTGGAGCAATTTCATGCGGTCAATCCGAACTGGACCGAAGCGGCGGTGTGGTCAACCGCCATTCTGACTGGCCTGATCTTTTTTGCCTGCCTGTTTGCCCATGAGTTGTCGCATGCGCTGGTGGCAAAAGCCCGCGGCTTGCCCATCCATAAGATCACGTTGTTTCTGCTGGGTGGAGTCGCACAACTGGAAAAGGATCCCACCGACCCCAAGACGGAATTCTTGATTGCGATTGTGGGACCGATTACCAGCGCTGTGCTGGGATTCATCCTCATTGCACTGGCGAGGGCGGCCGGTTGGATTTGGAACACACCGCCCCATACTCCGGGCACGGCGCTGCTGGTTTGGCTGGGATACATCAATTTCGCGCTCGCGGCCTTCAACCTGATTCCAGGTTTTCCGCTCGATGGCGGCCGGGTTTTGCGCGCCATTTTGTGGTGGACGATGGGCAGCGCTGGGCGCTCTACCCGCGCCGCCGCCCGCGTCGGGCAAGTGATTGCTGTAATGTTTATCGCCTATGGGGTCTTGCGCTTTTTCGAGGGCGCCGGGCTGGGCGGACTCTGGCTGGCTTTCATCGGCTGGTTCCTGTTGCAGGCGGCCAGTGCGTCTTATTTGCAGATTCGCACCACCACGTTGCTCAACGGCCTGAAAGCCAAAGATTTGATGTCGTCCGATTACGGAACGGTGAATCCCAACACCACGGTTCAGGAACTGGTCAACGACCAACTCCTGCGCACTGGCCGCCGCTGTTTCTTCGTCGTAGAAAATGGCCACCTTTTGGGACTGATTACACCCAAAGAGGTGCGTGAAATCGACCCACAAATCTGGCCCGTCCGGCGCGTCGGCGATGCCATGCGCCCAGCCGATCAAATCCATTTTATTTCCCCAGATATGCCCGCCCTTGAGGCTCTGGAAACCCTGGGCCGCGAAGACGTGAATCAGCTACCCGTGTTGGCGAACGGTCAGATTGCCGGGGTCATCACGCGGGCTCACATCCTGGAAGTGTTGCGCTCGCGAGCGGAGCTTTCTACTCCCGCGAATCTGCCCCGCGCCGCCTGAGCCGGCGTGCTTCAAGCGTCTCCGGCTCCGCTCCGTTGACCCCGATCACATACCTACTTGTAAGTCAACTCCGAACGATCAGTTACTCAGGCGGGTATCTTCGCACCTAAGTCAGTTATAGGTTGGAGGCAGGTGGTCCACAGCTCAGTCCTAATTGCATGTCCGGAAAAAGCGTGCGGGCCACCTGGTTCACGGTAGTTGACAACGCGTGATTTCAGGAACAGAATAGCGCGGTAGTTTCTCTGCCCTCCCCGAATATGCTGTTCCGTCATGGGCATGCAGCCCAAAGACGCGGGCCCTGTAATACCCGCGTGAGTAGTTCCCCTCCTCACGCTCATCTCAAGGAGGAACCGATGAAACGCATCTGCACTCTGTTGTTCGTAGTAGCCTGCTCGCTCGCTCCCGCGGCCGCAGCTCAGGCTACAGTCAAACCCCTGCTAGCATTCAACGGCACCGAGTCCGAAGGCAACCTCATCTTCGACTCGGCCGGAAATCTCTATGGCACGACTGGCGACCAGTATGGTCCACCCCTGATCACGGTCTTCGAACTCAGTCCAAATGCCAACGGAACCTGGACCGAAAACAGGCTTTGGGCCTTCACGGGAGGCACCGAGCCTCTCAACATTCGCGCCGGAGTCATCTTCGATGCCAGCGGCAATCTCTATGGCACCTCGCTTTATGGCGGCGCTTACGGGTGTGGCACCGTGTTCAAGCTCACGCACAACCCGGACGGCTCGTGGACAGAAAACAACATCAATGATTTCGATTGCACCAACGGGGACCAGGCGACCGGCGGCGTTATCTTCGACCAGGCAGGAAATCTCTACGGCACCACCAGCTTCGGCGGCACCTACAACTGGGGAGTGGTCTATGAACTTACACCCAATGCCGGTGGGGGCTGGAGTGAGCGCGTCTTACACAACTTCACCTTCGGGGACGACGGCGGCTATCCCGGCCACGGCAGCCTGGCTTTCGATTCCGCAGGCAATCTGTATGGCACCGCCGGGCAAGGGGCGCAGGGAAGTTGCTATGTCTGGACGACCGGCTGCGGTACGGCGTACAAAATGTCGCCCAATGGCAACGGCAACTGGTCGTTCCAAGTGATTCACAGCTTCACCGGTGGCGACGATGGCGGAGTTCCTGAGTTCGGCTTCACCTTTGACCAGGCCGGCAACCTCTACAGCACGGCGTACATGGGGGGGACCTACGGAGACGGTGTGGTTTTCGAGCTGATTCCTAATTCCGACGGCACCTACACGGAAAAAGTCTTGCATAACTTCAGCGGCGACCCCGATGGCGTCTACCCTTTTGGCGGCGTGACCTTCGATAGTGCCGGAAATATTTATGGCACGACCTGGGCCGGAGGAGACAACGACTGCTTTAATGCTCCGGGGTGCGGCATCGTATACGAGCTGACGCCGAACGCTGATAGCTACGCGGAAACAATCCTGGTTCACTTCCACGGTGCGCCCGCGCCCCTCTCTACCCCCTACAACAATCTTGTAATGGATAGCCTGGGCAACCTCTATGGCTCTGCCACCGGCTATGGGATGTATGCCAGCGGGAGTATTTACGAAGTGATCCGTTAGAAGCCGGGCACCAATCGCACAACTGGGGTGACCCATATCTCGCAAAATCGGCGAGACATGGGTCACCCGGCCCAAAGGCGCGGGCCCATTCACACAAAATGCCCGCGTGAGTAGTTCCCCTCCTCACGCTTATCTCAAGGAGGAAAAAATGAAACGCATCAGCATTCTGTTGTTCGCGCTGGCCTGCTGGCTCGCATCCGCGGCCGCAGCTCAAGATCCGGTCAAAAAACCCTGTTACAGTTCAACGGCACCGAGTCCCAAGGCAACCTCATCTTCGACTCGGCCGGCAATCTCTATGGCACGACTGGCGACCAGTATTCTCCATCCCTGATCACGGTCTTCGAACTCAGTCCAAACGCCGACGGGACCTAGACGGAAAACGTGCTTTGGACGTCCACTGGAGGCACCGAGCCTATGAACATTCGCGCCGGGGTCATCTTCGACGCCAGCGGCAATCTGTACGGCACCTCGATTCTTGGTGGTGCTTACGGGTGCGGCGCGGTGTTCAAGCTGACGCACGAGACCAGCGGAAGCTGGCCGGAAACCAACCTGTTTGATTTTAATTGCGGCAGCCAGGGGAGCCAGCCCATAGGCGGCCTGGTGTTCGACAACGCCGGCAATCTCTACGGCACAACCATCTCTGGCGGCACCTACAACGTGGGTGTGGTGTACGAACTCACGCCCAGCTCCAGCGGCCAGTGGAGCGAGACCGTTCTTCATGAGTGGACCGCCGGCAGCGACGGAGGCTGGGGTGCGCCCGCCCCCCTGATTTTTGACTCGCATGGTGCTTTGTATGGAGTCGCCGCGCAAGGCGCCTTGGGGACCTGCGCTGTCTGGAATACGGGTTGCGGCGTGGCCTTTAAGATGACTCCCGGGAAAGGCTCGTGGACGTATGACGTGCTTCATAGTTTCACGGGCGGAAGCGACGGCGGCATCCCCCAGAGTACGCTGATCTTCGATAAGGCAGGCAACCTCTACGGCACGACCTATGTCGGAGGCACGTATGGTTATGGCGTGACCTACGAACTGATCCCTCATTCGAATGCGTGGACGGAAAAAGTTCTGCATGAATTCAGAGGCGGCAGCGACGGCAACGGCCCATTCGGTGGCGTGATCTTCGATAGTGCCGGCAATCTTTACGGCACGACCATATTCGGAGGAGACCCCCAATGCACCTATAATCCCGGCTGCGGCCTCGTGTACGAACTGGAGCCGAACTCAAACGGTAGCTACACAGAACATGTCCTGACCTATTTCATCGGCACGCCCAACAACGGCCCCACCAACGATCTTGTCATGGATAGTCGGGGCAACCTCTATGGCACCGGCACTGGGTACAACACCTATTCCAGTGGCACGGTTTACGAAGTGGTCCGTTAGAAGCCGGCACGGATCACACAACTGACCCGGTGGGCCCATTCTTTCGCCGGTGGCCCAGGTCTCAGTCGGTGTCCCCATGTCTCGCAAAAGCGGCGAGACATGGGGCACCCCGGCTCATCCTCCGCAGCTCTGCTCGCCGGGCATCCGCCCTCGTATCATATTTGTGGTTCGTAGAGCCATGCCTGGCGCGGCCCTTCGCCCAATCTGGCGCGCTGGAACTCTACTCTTTCCCCTCCCAAGCCCGCCTCAGCCCCTCCACATCAATCTTGACCATCCCCAGCATGGCCTTCATCACCCTCTGCGATTTCTGCGGATCTTTATCTCCCAGCAACTCTCCCAAAGCCTTCGGAATGATCTGCCAAGTTACTCCGAACTTATCTTTCAGCCAGCCGCACTGCATGGTCTCTCCGCCAGCCGAGAGCTTCTCCCACAATTCATCCACTTCTGCCTGCGTTTCGCAATTCACAAAGAACGAAATGGCCGGTGTGAACTGGTAGTGCGGACCGCCGTTCAGCGCCATGAATTCCTGTCCCTCGATCTGGAAGCTCGCGGTCATCACCGACCCCTTCGGCCCGGGCCCAGACTCACCATACCGCCGCACCCGCCCAATTTTCGAATTCTTGAAAATGGAGGTATAAAAATTCATTGCCTCTTCCGCGCTGCTGTCAAACCACAAAAACGGAGTGATTTTCTGCATGTCCCCTCTCCTTGGCATAATTGTTCTTGCTATGCGCTAACTGCCTCGCGCCCAACCGACGGCAAAAAGTTCTCCAGCCGGTCGTAGCTCATCGCCATGCCGTACTGCATCGGCGACTTCAGCACCGCATCGCGCGTCTCGCGCGAGTTATACAGAATCGTCTGCGTCAGCGTAGTCTTCCCATCCCGCTCGGTCAGCACGATCGTATCCACGGCCTCACCCGGATACCACGCTTCGTCAAACACCTCCGTGGCCACAATCCGCTCCGGCGCGGCAACCTCGCGATAAACGCCGCTCATCCCCATTTCGCGTCCGTCGCTGTCGTTCTTCCACACATTGCGATACTTGCCCCCTGCGCGCAAGTCGATCTCGCACACCGGCATCGACCAGCCGTCGGGCCCCAGCAACCACTTCTTGACCAGTTCCGGCCGCGTGTAAGCCTCAAATACCAGCCGCCGCGGAGCATCGAACACCCGCGTCACCACAATCTCGCGGTCCCCATGCGCCGTAATGTTGAACGTCCCACTGTTTTTCATCATCTTCTCCTTTATGGAAAATGGCTCGCTAGAATTTGTCATTCCGAACCGGGTGCCAAGCCCGGTGAGAGCCTGCCCTGAGCCTGCCGAAGGGAACCTGTTTTACGTTTGTGTACCGCCCGTTTGCCGCGCTTCTTTCCAGTGCCGCTTTGCATATCCTGCAGCAGCGCATCCAGCCGCCCGAACTGCGCCTCCCAGAACTTCCGGTAGTTCCCCAGCCACTGGCTGGCGTCGCGCAGCGCCCGCGGCTCCAGCCGCCGCGGACGCCGTTGCGCATCCCGTCCGCGCGAAATCAGTCCCGCCCGTTCCAGCACTTTAAGATGTTTGGAAATCGCCGGCTGGCTCATGGCAAACGGCTCCGCCAGATCCATCACCGAAGCCTCGCCCTTCGCCAGTCGAGCCAGAATGGCGCGCCGCGTAGGATCAGCGAGCGCGGCAAAGGTTGCGTCCAGCCGGGCAGAAGATTGTAAATAACCGCTAGGTTCCATAACTAACTAGGAATATACAAAGGACACCGTTCCTTGTCAATCGAAATGTTGGCTTTAGTTAAAGATCATGGCCTGAAGAAACTACGACTGTGCCTCGGAGAACGCGATTCGTGGATCCATTCCCACGTCTTACGGAAAACCGGGACGTTCCCCATTTTGAAATTTCAGGGAAAAGAGGAACGTTGGGTCTGTCCTCCGCGCTCCCTACCCGCGCGCCTTGTGATCGCCTCCAGGATGGTGTCCCGCCTTCTCCAACGTCAACAAAATGCACAACACCATGAAAGCTGCTATCACTAACGACGAGGCAATCCGGCTCAGGTTCAGTCCGCCATGAGCCACAGGTTTGGTGAGGATATCGCCCAGGGTTGCGCCCAACGGCCGGGTCAAAATAAAGGCCGTCCAAAACAGCAGCGTGTGCGAGATTTTGGTAAAGAAGTAAGCGGCGGCCACCAGCGTCAGCGCGCCCGCAAACGCCAGCGCTCCGCGCTCGAAACCAACTCCCTCGGTATCGGCCAGCCAGTCGCCGAGCGCGGTTCCCAGAGTGTTCGAGAATAAAATCGTCACCCAGTAAAACATTTCGACCTTCGGCGACGTAATGTCACTGAACGAAATCGCCCCCGCCGACGTGCGCCACACCGCCAGAGTCGTCATAAGCAGCGCCAGCAGGATCAGGGACCCGCCGGCATAACCAACGCCCAACGACCGGTCGGTGAAATCGGCCATTGTGGTGCCCACGGTCGTCGTGGCAACGATAACCGCCCAATATAAAAACCGATGAAACGAGTTCGCCTTCATCTGCGCCGTAACCGCGACGGCGAATAGGGCCATAAAAATAATGGTGCTCAGCGCGTAGCCAAGCTTCAGGCTCATGGAAAGCGCATCTCCACCCGTCTCGCCCAGGGTGGTCGCGGCAATTTTTATGATCCAGAACGCGACCGTGACTTGCGGAACCTTGCTGACTGTTGCCCAACTGCCACTGGCGCGCGCCCGGTCGCCGGCATATTGAAGCGTAGAATCGTCGGTGCTGAATGCGACAAAGTTCGTTCCTGTACCGTAAATAGATTGATCCATAAGCTCCTTCGCCCAAAACTTGAAAATTGAAAAACTATGAGATGCGTGAGATCTGTTACGGGATGGAAAATTCGATGCCGGCTTCCCCGCTGATGCACAAACTTTATGAAGAACTGGTTCAGGATCTTCGCCCCGCACTTCCGAAGTAGTGAGAGGTAGAGGGACAGCCGCCGCTCGGATAAAATCAAATCACCATGACCATCGGAGTCCTAGCCCTGCAGGGTGATTTCGACGCCCACCGCCGCCGGCTCGAAGAGCTGGGCGCGAAAGTTGTGCTCGTAAAAAAGCCCGAGCAACTGGACGAAATCGACGGCCTCGTAATCCCCGGAGGCGAGAGTGGCACCTTCCTGAAATTGCTGGGAGAAGACGGCTTCGAAACGCTGAAGCAGTTCGTCCGCCTGAAGCCAACCTTCGGTACCTGCGCCGGCGCGATCTTGTTGGCCAGCGAAGTCGAAAATCCCAAGCAAGCCGGCCTCGGCGCCATCGACATCCGCATCCGCCGCAACGCCTACGGACGCCAGCGCGACAGCTCCATCCGCCAAGGCCGATTCTTGCCAGAAACACCGGGCAACTCCCCGCTGGAAATGGTCTTCATTCGCGCCCCCAAGATCGAGCGCATAGGCGCAGGCGTCGAGGTCATCGCCACCGAAGGCGCAGATGATTTACCGGTCGCCGTCCGGCAGGGAAGTGCCATGGCCGCAACTTTCCACCCCGAACTCTCCGACGACACCCGCATCCATCAAGCATTTCTGGATCTGATAAACAAGTGTGGGTCGGACACTCCTGTCCGACGTTCTTGACTTTGATGTTGATCTTGATTTTGACTTTGATATTGATTCTTTAGATTTTCACAAGGAGATTTTTAACGTGAAGTCGATACGCACAAGCTCAACGTCAATGAACTCAATCCGCATCGTTATTTCACTATTGTTGCTCGCCACCGCCGTCTTCGCCCAAACCACCGCCCAGCGCTCCTACGACGAACTGAAATCCCTCACCGGTTCCTGGGAGGGCAAGAATTCCCACGGCACACGCCTGACCGTCACCTTCCGCGACACCGCCGGAGGCTCCACCTTAATGAGCGAAATTAACGGACACGGCCGCGAGAACATGATTTCCATGTTGTACCTCGACGGCCCCAACCGCCTCATGTTGACTCACTTCTGCGGCGCCGGCAACCAACCCCGCATGACCGGCAGCGCCTCCCCCGACGGCAAGATCATCACCTTCCACTTCCTCGACGCCACCAATCTCCCAGACCCCGAGGCCGGCCACATGGCCCGCGTCGTATTCACCATCCTCGACCCCGACCACCACATCGAGGACTGGACTTTCGCCGATCACGGAAACGAAACCAGAGACCTTTTCGACCTGCATCGAAAGAAGTAACTGTGGGTCGGACACTCCCTTCGGCAAGCTCAGGGCAGGCTCTGCCCGACGCCTTTGACCTTGATTTTGGTGTTCCCCTTCGCCGTGCCGCCAACCCCGCGCTTTGAAAGGGCGCGACTTTAGTCGCGCCGAAAACATACGAGGACGGAGCAGCGCTTCAGCCCTGAGGAAGGCTTTAGCGCACGCTCGCGGATTCCCACGCCTCTCCGGCAAACCCTGTATTGCGGCCCGCCGCCGAAAGACCGACAATTCTCACGAACCAGCCACTCACGCATGGGCGCTGGATGGACGCACGCCCGCCAGCGACCCCAAATCATATCAAGGAATTCGGAGGTTCCTCATGCGACATTTACTTCTGTTTTCACTGCTGCTGCTCGGCACGTCGTGGGCGGTCGCACAGAGTTATCCGAACCAGGGCTCGGCCGGAAGCGCGGCCGGCCAGCACACTATAAAAGGATGTTTGAGCAACTCCGGCGGCACCTACACCCTGACCGAGAAAAACGGCAAGGCCTTTCAGTTGACCGGAGATACGGCAAAGCTGAACGGGCACATCGGCCACGAGATGCAGATAACCGGGACGCTAAGTTCGGCATCCGCATCCTCGAGCGGCGCCATGGGAAAGACGGCCATGGGAAAGACCGCCGAACACACGTTCGACGTCACCTCGTTTAAGCACATTTCAAAGACGTGCGAAAACGCAGGTATGTCCCACTAACTCAGGGCACAGTTCGCCACTCGTCGTAATCCGGGCCCCACTTTCCGCCCGCGCGCGGGAAGTGGGGCTTTTGCTTGGGTCACGGAGCGGACGGTGGAGCAGCGCTTCGGGTCAAGACCGCTCGTGTGGGTCGGACACTCCTGTCCGACCCACACGAGCATCGCTTATACTTGTCCATATGTCTGGGGTTCCACAAAAGACTTTCTACCTCGAAACCTTCGGCTGCCAGATGAACGTGCATGACTCCGAAAAGGTCATTGGCACGCTGGTGCATGAGGGCTACCGGCAGGTGGAAACGGTCGAGCAGGCCGACTTGATTCTCTACAACACCTGCTCCATCCGCGATAAGGCGGAGCAGAAAGTCTTCCACCGGCTGGCCGACTACAAGAAGCTCGTGGCCCAGGGCAAGAAGTTCGGCGTGCTCGGCTGCGTGGCGCAGCAGGAAGGCGAAAAGATTTTCGAGCGCGCCCCGCATGTCTCGCTCGTATGCGGATCGGCCAGCTATCGCAACCTGCCGCAAATGCTGGTTCAACTGGAAAGCGCTCAGTTGGAAGCGCCGAAGCCAGAGAAGCCGCAAGAGAACGCCCGAAGCTCGCAGCTCGAAGCTCGCAGCTTAGTCCGCATTACCGGCCTCGACGATCGCGAAACCGACAAGTGCTTCGAGACCGAATTCACAGCGCGCACCAATCCGCATCGCGGATACATCACCATCATCGAAGGCTGCGACAAGTTCTGCGCCTACTGTGTGGTTCCGTTCACGCGCGGCAAAGAGCGCAGCCGCACCTCGGAGTCGGTGCTCACCGAAGCGCGCCAGATGGCCGATCTCGGCTACACGGAAATTCAACTGCTCGGGCAGAACGTGAATTCGTACAAAGATCCGACAGGGAAGCGGACGTTCTCCGAATTGTTGGCAGCCGTAGGAGATGTGCCTGGAATCCGGCGAGTGCGATTCACGACATCGCATCCGCGCGACTTTGGACGCGACATTGTTGAGGCGATCGACGCCGTGCCGACGCTGTGTGACCATGTACATCTCCCAGTGCAGAGCGGATCAGATCGCGTGCTGCACGCCATGCAGCGCCTCTACACGCGCGAACAATATCTCGAACGCATCGCCTGGATGAAGTCAGCAAAGCGCGAGATCAGCATCACCAGCGACATCATCGTGGGATTTCCCGGAGAGACCGAAGAAGATTTCGCCCTGACGTTGTCGTTGCTGGATGAAGTAGGATACGACTCGGTGTTCACATTCAAGTACTCTCCGCGGCCAAATACGCCGTCACTGGCGCTGGAGGATGCGATCCCGGATCACGAAAAATCACGCCGGCTCGAGGTGCTGATGGCACGGCAGAAAGAAATCCAGATCACTCGCTACAAGAAATATGTAGGAACAATAATGGAAGTAATGGTTGAAGGTCGAAACGAAGCGCGAGCCCAATGGATCGGCCGCACCTCGCAGAACAAAACCCTGAACTTCACAGCGCCAGAAGCGTCTGCGCCCAAGGTGGGAACCTACGTCCCGGTGAGAGCCACAGCAAGCTTTCCCAACTCGCTGTTAGGCGAAATGGTGATATAAGAAGCGAAGAACGCTGCTGCACCCAGGCTGGAGACGCGCCGGAAATGGTTGAGGAGGTCGTGATGGAGGTAGAGATGACGATCCGAGGTCTTTTGATGGATCCAGTGTCGAATATGCCGATTGTGATCCTGAAGGATGTGGCGGGGGAGAGTGTGCTGCCGATTTGGGTGGGAGTGCCGGAAGCGACGGCGATTCAGTTGGAGATGGAGAAGGTGAGCACGCCGCGTCCGATGACGCATGATTTGATCAAGAATGTGCTGACCGGGCTGGAGACGCACGTGCACAAAGTTGTGGTGACGGAGCTGCGCGAGGATACGTTTTATGCGGTGATCTGGCTGGAGCGGAGCGGCGAGGTGATCAGCATTGACTCGCGGCCGTCGGATGCGCTGGCGCTGGCGCTGCGGGTGGACTGTCCGATATTTGTGGATGAAGTGGTGCTGAAGAATTCGAGGCAGGCGGCGAACGGGGCGGACCGCGTGACTGCCGAAGAACTGCGCAAGTATCTGGAAGGGCTGAACGACGACGATCTGGGGAAGTACAAGATGTAGCAGTGGCCAGTGGTCAGTGGCTAGTGGCCAGTAAGAGCAGCAACAACCCCCTCAAAGACAGGCTTGGGATGGGCCACCTCTGTCGCTTTACATAATACCTGTTATCGGACATTGTTTGCGCGCCTCGCCGCAAGGGCAAGGTCAACAGCAACGTCAACGGCGTCGGACAGGAGTGTCCTACCCACACGGCTTACTTCTTCTCCTATTGCTGCACCACCTGGGTTACCGAGGCGGAACTCTCGGAGATGTTGGAGTTCCAGGGGTAGGTTACGGTGACTGTGGTTGAACCAACGGCTAGCGTTGAGGTGGTCAACGTGGCTTTGCCCTTGCTGAGTTCGACCGTGCCTAGCGTGGTCTTCCCTGCGGTGAAAGTTACGGGGCCGGTGGGGGTGGTTGTGGGCGAGGTGATGGTCGCGGTGAACGTTACTGCTTCGCCTTGAGTTGACGGGTTCGGCGAGGAGGTTAGCGTGGCCGTGCTGGTGGCTTGGTTGATTACCTGGTTCAGGATGGGGGACGAGCTTCCTGTGTTGTTCGCGTCTCCCAGATAGACCGCGGTTAACGGGTAGGAGTCGGCGTTGAGGGTTGACCGGGTTAGCGTGGCTACGCCGCTGGAGTTGAGAGTGGCGGCGCCGATCTCGAAGACATCCCAGTTGAAGTAGACCTTGCCGGTGGGCGTGTTGGAACCTGTGGTGGTCACGGTGGCCGTCCAGGTTACGCCTTGCCCGTAGGAGGAGGGGTTGAGGCTGGAGACCAGGGTGACTGAAGTCGGAGACTTGGTGGTGGAGTTGACTACCTGGCGCAGGCCGGGCGAGGTGCTGGCCGCGAAGTTCGCGTCACCAGCGTAGGTCGCGGTGATGGTGAAGGTACCGGCCGGCAGCGAGGAAGTGGTGAGAGAGGCGATGCCTGCGCTTAGCGGGGCTGTGCCAAGAACAGCTGCGCCGTTATAGAAGGTGACGATCTCGCCGTTGGGCGGCGATCCCGCGCTTGAAGTCACTGAGGCGGTGAAGGTCACTGCCTGACCAACGAGCGAGGGATTGAGCGAGGAGACCAGCGTTGTGGTGGTAGCCGCGATGATCACCTGACTCAGAGTTGGGGACGTGCTGGATGCGTTGTTGGCGTCGCCATTGTATTTGGCGGAGATGGAGTAAGTTCCTGCCGTGCTGAAAGAGGTGCTCAGGGTGGCGCGGTTGCCGGTGAGTGAGCCCGTGCCGAGCGTTTGCGATCCCGAGTAGAAAGTTACTGTGCCCGTGGCTACGCCGCCGAACTGGCTGGTGACGGTCGCGGTGAAGGTGACCGTTTGGTAAGTGTTCGCTGGATTTAGCGACGATGTCAGTGAAGTTGCCGTGGTCGCGGCGGTTACAGTCTGGCTAAGCGGAGCGGATGTGCTGGGGTTGAAACCGGCTGAACCTTGGTATGCGGCGGTGATCGAGTGCGTGCCTGTTGCGAGCAAAGAGATAGAGATGGATGCGGTCCCGCCGACTAGGGATGCGCTGCCGAGGGTGGTTGAGGTTGAGGTGTCGGTGAAAACGACGGTGCCGGTTGGCGTGCCCGAGGACGAGGTTACCGCAGCAGTGAAGGTGACGCTCTGTCCGGAGACTGACGGGTTCGGCGAAGAGGCGAGGGTTGTAGCCGTGGTGACGCCGTTTACGACCTGCGTGAGCGCGGCGGATGTGCTGGGCGCGAAAGTACTCGATCCCTGATACGCAGCGGTGATCGAGTGTGAGCCTGCGGCCAGCGAGGAAATCGAGATTGCTGCACTACCGCTGGACAGAGTAGCGCTGCCAATGGAGGTTAGTCCGTCGTAAAAGTTAACCGTCCCGCTTGGCGTTCCCGATGACGAGGTTACGGAAGCTGTGAAGGTAACCATCTGTCCGTAGCTCGACGGGTTCAGCGATGAGGTCAGCGTGGTGGTTGTCGGGCTGGATGCGGAACTGTTACACGGCGCCGGAGGCGTAAGGGAGGGAGTCCAGATGCTGCTGTCGTAGAAGCAGAGCGTCTCGACCTCGGTGACCGTCCCGCCTGTGAAGCCTGCGGTCGGAGTCATGAGCAGGAAGGAGGAGACATTCGTACTGGTATCGGAGTCTTCGTCATTGTCGACCCACAATTGCGTCACTATGGGATTTCCCTGCGGATCGGTGGAGGGGGTCCGTGCGATTACCACACCCTGGAGTGTAGTGGGGTTGTGCATCGCGAACCAACCCTGCGTCGAATCCCAAAGGGGACTCAACAGCGTGGCATCCGGGATCACGACCGGGCCAGTGCAGCCGTATCCGCAGTCGTACACGCTGAGCGTCGCCAGGGCGCCGCTGGTGTCGGGGTACAGCACCTCCGTAAAAGCCCCATCGAGATTCAGGCGGGCCATGTAGGGCCGAAAGTCGTGGGCGAATGTTGTCGTCGTGAAATCGAAGGCCCGCTGAACTCCGAACGAGTTGGTACTGGACTCTTCCGGGTTGAGGAAACTGTAGGTGGTTTCTACGTTGATGCCCGCGGAAGAGGGTGGGCAACCTGTGGAGGCAGAGTTGATGGTGACCTGGGCGGTTCCGGACGAGAGGATCTGGCCCGACCACGCCGTTGTGCCGGCTGGGGTCGTGGTGCCGCCGCCCACTAACACGAGTCCTCCCGCCCAGGGGTCAGGCGGGGCATAGCTATTGCCGAAGTACTCGACGGACCCAGGAGCCTCAGGCCAGCAGGTGCCGATGCCTTGATTGTTGGTCAGGTTTTGTCCCCCCATCCAGTTGATGGTGGTGATCGCTTCCGTGTCGTTGCCGGTATTCCAAACGACGGAGAAGTTGGTCGTGGTCACGGTCCTGGTGGTGGGGTTAATCGTCTGCGCTAGGGCTGACCCGGAGAATACTGTTAGGAGGGTTAGAACTGCGAGGAACAGAACTGAGATTGAGAGAATGCGGGACATTATTCGTAGGGTGCGCTTGCTGGTCATGGCAGACCTCCTTAGATGGTGGAAAACTTCAGGGGCCCTGACTGCTTATCAGTCGTTCTTTGCCGGATCTTTCTGACGATCTCGCTGGCGAGATCTCGGGTGAAAATATCTGTGCGCCGGACCTGCGGGCGGCGGGGATGGCCGCGGAAAGGCCGGTGCGGGCGAACGTTAGCACTGGGAGAACGCCAAGTCAATCATTGAATTGTGGTGCGCCAGCTGCGGCTTCGGCACTCTACGAAGATGAAGCGACGAAGCTTTGCTTCCTGGTCGCCGGCGATCCGCTTGATGCACCCCAACCCTGAGGTTTGGAATTAGTTGCGGCGGAGGGAAATTTATTTGGAGACAGCAAAGTCGAAGATCAAGGTCAAAGTCAAAAGCTACGGACAGGAGTGTTCGTCCCACACTTCGTAAGCTGCCGGCAAAATGCATAGGTCCTTCGCGCAACGAACGCGCTCAGGATGACAAAGCGTTTATGACGGTGCGCTTATGTTAACGGGAAGACGATTTTGGGGTGGAACAACGTTCCGGCTACGCGCGTGGCTATGGCGATCAGGTCGCATTGGCCTTGGAAGACTTTGACCTGGCGGGCGCGGGAGAGTTCGGGGAGGTTGATGGGGCGTCCGGTGCGGATGCGGGCGACGGTGGGTTCGTCGGCGGTGACGGAGGGAAATTGGGGCAGGAGTTGGCGGGGATGGATGAAAAGGGCTTCTAACTCTTGACGGCAAGCAACAGCAGGTTCCTCACCGGGCTTCCCGCCCGGTTCGGAATGACAATCCTTTATTTGTCTCTCCATTTGTCCCTTTGTTTGTTCCTTTGTTTGCCCCTCTATTTGTCCCTTCATTCTTCCCTCGATTTCTTCGAGGGTGTGGGCTTGGGTTATGTCGAATTCGGCTACGGCGGTGCGGCGCAGGGATTCGAGATGGGCTCCGCAGCCTAGCTGCTGGCCCATTTCGTGGGCTACGGAACGCATGTAGGTTCCCGAGGCTACGCGGGCGCGGAAGTGGGCGCGGTCGGCTTCGACTGAGGTGATTACGAATTCTTTGATTTCTACTTGCACCGGCTTTAGAACTACCTCTTTTTGTTTTCTGGCTAGTTTGTAGGCGGGGACGCCGTGGATTTTCTTGGCGGAGAATGGCGGCGGGATTTGCTCGATCAGGCCTTGGAATCGGGCGGCGAGTTTTTGGAGAGTTTCCAGGCTAAGATCGGGGCTTTGGCCCTCTGGACAGCCGGGAGTGACTTTCCCCACATTATTAGTCTCTACGGGGTCGCCATCGGCGTCGTAGGTGTTGGTGGCGAAGCCGAAGCGGATCACGCCTTCATAAGTTTTCTCGGATGCGGTGTAGAACTGCGCGAGGCGGGTGAGGCTGCCGGTGACTAACGGGAGCACGCCGGTGGCGAGCGGGTCGAGCGTGCCGAGATGGCCGATGGAACGCTGGCCTAGAATGCGGCGCATGCGGTTGACCACGTCGTGCGAGGTCCATCCGGCGGGCTTGTCGACGATTATGACGCCGTTCATAGGGGGATTTGGTAATTGAGTAATTGGGTAATTTGAAAACCATCCCGGGTTGGGCGCGCGGTTTTCAGTTACGCAATTACTAAATTACTCAGTTACCAAATTACCATGCTGCCTATTCGTGACGACCAGCCGCGGTATAGCACTCCCTGGGTGAACTACTTTTTGATCGGGCTGAACCTGGTTATATTTTTCTTTGAATGGGCGCTGGATCCGCGGAGCCTGGAGCTGCTGGTGCGGCAGTTTGGGGTGGTGCCGTCGCATGTGGCGCTGTTTCTGGAGGGCTCGCCGCGGTATCCTTTGCCGGCGATCGTGCTTCCCTTCTTTACGTCGCTGTTCTTGCATGCTTCGTGGATGCATGTGATTGGCAACATGTGGTTCCTCTTCATTTTTGGGGACAACGTTGAAGATTACCTGGGACATTTCAAGTACATCGTGTTTTATCTGCTGACCGGCGTGCTGGCGATGTGCACGCACATGCTGATGAATCTGCATTCGACGGCGCCTGCGCTCGGAGCGAGCGGGGCGATTGCCGGGGTGCTGGGAGCTTATTTCGTTTTGTATCCGCGGGCGCGGGTGCTGACATGGTTTTTTGTGTTCGTGCTGTGGGTGCCGGCGTGGATTATTCTGGGCTACTGGTTCGTGCTGAATTTTCTTAGCGGGACGGCGACCGCTCTTTCGGTGCAGAGGCAGAACATGGGAGGCGTGGCGTTTTGGGCGCATGTAGGGGGATTTATTTCGGGAGCGCTGCTGGTGAAAGTGTTTGGCGAGCGGAGGTTGAGGTATCCGTATGCGGTGCAGTGAGTTGCCTTTCCGAAGATCGAAGTCAAAATCGAGAAGAAATCGCTTCAGGCCTCCGTGGTTCCCACCCTTGCGCAAAAAGCGCGCAAGGATGGGGCACCCTCGGCGTTTTTGGGGACAGGAAGTCAGAGCAAAATCAAAGTCAAAGGCGACGGACAAAAGTGTCCGTCCCACACGGCTATTTCTTGGGGCGGGATTCTGGGGGCACTAATCCCGCTACGCGGTAGTAAACGGCTAACTGTCCGTAGTGTTCGCCGCAGTGTTCGATAAAGCCGTAGGCCATGTCGGAGATGCGGACGTGCTGGTGCTCGAATGGATCGACTACCAGCTCGGACATTCCTTTGTCGCCTCTGGTCTTGATGGCCTCGGCGCCGTCGGCGAACGATTTCTTCACATAGGCGGCAATTTCGGCCTTGCTCTTAAATGCCTCACGCTTGGGATTTTCGTCCTTGGGGAGTTCCTTGCCCATGACCAGATTGGTAAAGAAATAATTTACGCCGGCGGCGTGGAGCAGTTGCTCGGCAAAGCTGCGCTCGGCGGGATTGGGTTTGAAGTCGTATTTGTCCTCGGGGAAGTCTTCGGCCATGGCGGTAAGCTTGCGGCCGATATCGTTCCAGCTATCGAGCACTGCTTTCGCAGGGCTGTCAGCCGGTTTTATGGCTACTTCTTTCTTTTCTTGCGCCTGGGCGGGCGACATGAGAATGGCGGCGGACAATAATGCTGCGGCGAGAAATGGGGTCTTGCTCATGGGTTCCTCCGGGTGAGAATTGGCGAGGGCAATCTTAGCGGGAAATTTGTTCTGTGTAAACGGCAGATCCGCCTGCCAAGAATCTTTAACCACAGGGGTCACAGGGTTTCACAGGGTAAACCACAAGGCGGCTTTACAAAATCCCGGCGGTCGGCAAGATCTCGAGCGTTTCGACGGTAGCGTTTGGGCGCAGAAGGATTGCGTTGACTATCGCTTCGGCGATCGTAGCCGGCGACATCATTTTTTTTCGCGGGGCTTGCGGCCAGAAGGTATTCCAGATTTCGGTGTTAGTGGCTCCGGGAAGCAGAGCGATTACGCGGATTCCTTTGGGCCGCAATTCCTCGCGCAGCGTGTTGGTGAGGCCGAGCGCGCCGTGTTTCGAGGCGTTGTAGGCGGCCGATCCGGCGAAGACGCGGTTGGCTGCGATGGAGAGATTATTCACGATAGTGCCTCCGCGTTTCATGATCGCTAGCGCGGCCTGCGTGACCAAGAAGGTGCCGGTGAGGTTGGTTTCGATTATGTCTTGCCACACGGGCAGGGGGAGTTGGTCCACCGTGAGATTAGCGTGGGCGATGCCGGCATTGTTGATGAGAATATCGAGGCGCTGGAATTGGCGGCGGATGGCGCGGAACAGGTCGTCGACTGATTGCGGATCGCGCACGTCGCAAGGCTGGGCCAGGTTTTGAATCTTTGCCGATTTCAGTTCCCTGCTAACGCGGCGCAAGGCTTGCTCGTCGCGGCCTGTTAGAACCAGATTGCAGCCTTCGACGGCTAGCCCGCGGGCGATGGCTAGGCCTATGCCGCGGGTGGCGCCGGTTACGAGGGCGACTTGGTTGCGCAGTGGTTGAGTGGTTTTTTGCGGCACGGATCCATATTACAGAATCATGACAAGATCAACGGCAACGTCAAGAAACGGACAGGAGTGTCCGCTCCACACGGTCCTCTATATTCCGTTGGCGCGCTGGCGAATTAGCGACAGGAACTCCGAGCGTGTTTCTTCTTCGTTGCGGAAAGAGCCGAGCATTGAAGAAGTGACGGCCGCGGAGTGCTGCTTTTCGACTCCGCGCATCATCATGCACAAATGGCGGGCCTCGATGACTACGCCTACGCCTTGCGGTTCGATCACTTTCTGGATGGTTTCGGCGATCTGGGTGGTGAGGCGCTCTTGAATCTGCAGGCGGCGGGAGAAAAGTTCGATCAGGCGCGGGACCTTGCTGAGGCCGATCACTTTGCCGTTCGGGATGTAGGCTACGTGCACTTTGCCGAAGAAGGGCAGCAGGTGGTGCTCGCAAAGGCTGAACATTTCTATGTCTTTGACGATGACCATCTCGTCGTAAGTAACGGTGAAGAGAGCGCCCTTGAGCAAGGCCTCGGGATCTTCGGTGTAGCCGCGGGTGAGGAACTGCAGGGATTTGCGCACGCGTTGGGGAGTTTGCTGGAGACCTTCGCGGTGCGGATCTTCGCCCAGGCGGACTAGCATTTCCTGGACGAGGTCTTCGAAACTGGCGCTGGTGAGAGTGGAGGCGTGTTCGGTTGAGGTTTTCATGGTTGGGTCCATTCAGTAATTTTGTGATTTGGCGATTTCGTAATTGAGAACCAACTAACCGGCATACTCGAACGAATTCATCATTGTCTCTTCTAACCGCACCCTTTCAAGATGCGCCTGGTGGAAGCCGCGCTGCACTATTTCGTAAATCTGGACGCAGAGATTTTCGGTGGTGGGCACTTCGCGCGCGAATTCCGGGAGAGTATTCAGATTCTCGTGATCGTAGCGGTTGAGCACTTCGCTCTTGATGAAGCCATCGAGATCGATTAGGTTGCAGACCATGCCGGTCTTCGGGTCGACCTGGCCGCTGACCGTGACTTCTACTATGTAGTTGTGGCCGTGGCCGAAAGGGTTGTTGCATTTGCCGTAGGTCGTGTGGTTTTCTTCTTCCGACATTTCCTCGCTGTGCAGGCGGTGGGAGGCGGAGAATAGATAGCGGCGTGATAGGTGAGCTTTCATCTGTCTGGTTAACTTCTTCTTGCGGGATGCTTAACTTCAAAATCTCTACCACGGAGGACACGGGGTTTCACAGGGTAAACCTTTTTCCTCATCACGGTTCTCCGTAAAAATCTACAAATAAATCTGGGGTTTCGTAGACCCGCACCCGGTGCAGCTTCGCCTGTTCTAGTTTGGCGGCTAGGCGCTGCCAGATCGCGATCGCGATGTTTTCTGTGGTCGGGATTTGATGCAGAAATTCGGGGACCTCTTTATTGAGGAAGCGGTGGTCCATGGCGTCGAGCACTTCGCGGCGCATGATTTCTTTGAGTTGCTTAAGGTCGACTACGAAACCGGAGCGCGGGTCGACTTCGCCTTTTACTGTAACTTCGAGCGTGTAATTGTGGCCGTGGCCGTTGGGGTTGTTGCACTTGCCGAAGACGCGGCGGTTCTCCTCCGGAGTGAAATCCGGGTTGTGGTAGACGTGCGATGCGGAGAATTCAGCTTTGCGGGTTAGGTAGACCATAGAGCAGTTGCCGGTTGCCAGCGGCCAGTTGCCAGTAAAGCCTCTCTCCCAGAATACTTGCGAATCTTCGTCACGTAAAATCTGGCCGCGTAAATCTGAGTTCGCGAGTTCAAGCAGAGCGGGCTGTTGCTCGAATGCCAGTGGCGAGTTCTACCTCACGCAAGAACACATCTGCGACAATCGGGGCGTCGAACTGATTGACGAGCCGGTTTCCCTCGGCAGCAAATGAGGCGCGCAACGCGGGATTTTCGTACAGCCGCAGAATTCCCTCCGCCAATGCTTCTTCGTTGTCGGGGTCGACGAGAATGCCGTGCTTCACCACCTCGGATACGGCGCCAGCGCGAGCGGCCACGATTGGCTTGGCGCTGGCCATGGCTTCGAGAAAAACGATGCCGAATCCCTCTTGCACGCTGGGCAGACAGAAAACGTGGCAGCGATTGTATTCACGCGCGAGTTCGGCCTGGTTAACGTTTCCCAGCCAAGTCACGATTCCGTGCAAGTTCTTCATCCGCCAGATGGACTTGAGGCGAGGGGCTTCCGGACCGTTGCCTACAATGCGAATTTCGAGGCCGGGGATTTTGGAACGAAGGCGGTCGGCAGCGCCCAGCAGAATATGCAGCCGTTTTCTCGGATAGAAGCGGCAAACCGAGAGCACTACAAACTTGTTTTCTTCGGGCTGAGCTGGATTCGATTGGAGCAATCCGCGCCAGCAGGATATGTCGATGAGTTCGGGAATGATGGATGGCTGCTTCGAGGCCGCGTAGAGTTCTTGAATTTTCTGAGCGGAGTAACGGCTGGTCGCGATCACAAGGTCTGCTCGCTGCACGTGACGCTTTTCGCAGTGCGCCTGCACGCGCATCGTAGCCTTCGGCAGCCCGGTTTCAAATCGCATTTCGTCGGCGATGACGCCTTTGATCGACGCGATGTGGAGCCCACGGCCTTTTCCGGCCAGAGTGTATCCGTCCATGTCGAAACCAACCGTGATGCCGCTGTCGCTTCGGCGGCCGTCGCTTCGGAGGCGAACGCGAAGCACTTCATTGAAGACCAGTCGCTCCACGGTATAGATGGGGAAACGAAGGGTCGGCGTCATCAGGTCTACAGTTTGGCCGGACTTCTCCAGAAACTTCGCGAGGGTGCTGATGCCGGCAAACGTTCCGCTGCCGCGAAGGATGTCTAGCGGAGTGGAGGTGATGAAACGAACTTGCATGGAATGGCGGTTGTTTTCCTTCGCAGGCATAAGGCGAATCCTTTATTATAGCGGGGTGCGACGTATGCTTCGCTTTGCCGGTGCGATTGCTCCGGTCTTCTCTCTTCTGTTTCTCTCCGGCTGCTACAGCGGGACTCGGCCGCCGCGCGTGGGCTCGGCTGCTCCACAGTTCACGGTGCGCGATTCCGACCGCACGGTCACTCTGAGCCAATTCAAGGGGCAGGTGCTGGTTTTGAATTTCTGGGCGACATGGTGCCCGCCCTGCGTTGAGGAGATGCCGTCGCTGGTGCAGATGCAGGCGCGCATGAAGGCGAAAGGCGTTACCGTGCTGGCGATTAGCGTTGATGTCGATGAAAGCAACTACCGGCGGTTTCTAAAGGACCACAATGTAGATCTGCTTACGGTGCGCGATCCCGACCAAAAAACTGCCGGCCTGTACGGAACGTTTAAGTTTCCTGAGACCTACATCATCGACCGCAATGGGGTGATGCGCCGCAAGATGATTGGGGCGGTGGATTGGACGGAGCCGGAGATTGTCGATTTTTTGGGAAAGCTTTAAGTCCACCACGGAGGCGCGGAGCCACAGAGGAGGTCTTTAGCAATCAAGCTCACAGCGGGCCTCCTCATTGTTTTTTTCTTTGTTGAACTCCATGATTCAATCACAACCTTATGTTCCGCAAGCGCAGGGCGTTCGTGATCACCGACACTGAACTGAAACTCATGGCTGCGGCAGCGAAGATAGGACTGAGGAGCAGTCCGAAGAAGGGATAGAGGGCTCCAGCTGCGATGGGCACGCCGATGGCGTTGTAAACGAATGCAAAGAATAGATTCTGCCGGATGTTGCGCATGGTGGCCTGGCTTAGCTTGCGCGCGCGCAGGATGCCGGTGAGGTCGCCCTGCAGCAGGGTGATGCCGCCGCTTTCCATGGCAACGTCAGTGCCGGTGCCGATGGCTATGCCTACGTCAGCCTGCGCCAATGCGGGGGCGTCGTTGATGCCGTCGCCCGCCATTGCGACTACTCTTCCCTGCCCTTGCAGCTTGCGGATGATTTCTAATTTCTTTTCCGGCATGACTTCGGCTTCGAATTCTTCGATGCCGAGCGCTTTAGCGATCTGTGCTGCGATGATGCGATTGTCGCCGGTGAGCATCACGATGTGAATGCCACGGGCCTTGAGTTTGCGAAGAACGTCGGGGGTGGAACGCTTGAGTCGATCGGCGACGCTAAGGTTGCCGACATACTTGCCGTCAATGGCCACGAAAATCGGTGTGCCCCCTGGCACCCTGCCGTAAATGACGCCCGCGCCGGGTTTCAGCGCGCCGACCTCAATCATTAGAGCGTGACTGCCGACTGCAACTTTTCTTCCGTCGACCACGCCGACAATGCCCTTGCCAGTGACGGAGTGGAATTCCTGCGGCTGGGAAAGGTGCAGGCCTCGCGCCACGGCGGCATCGACGATCACAGAACTCAAGGGATGTTCGCTGGCTCGCTCAAGACTGGCGGCGAGACGTAACAATTCGGGATCGTCGGCGAACGCTTGGGAATAACCTCCGAACTGCGGTTTGCCTTCAGTAAGCGTTCCGGTTTTATCGACGACCAAGGTGTCAACTTTCTCGATGATCTCCAGCGCTTCGGCATTCTTGATGAGCACACCGGCGCGCGCGCCGCGGCCTACGCCGACCATGATGGCCATCGGCGTCGCTAATCCTAACGCGCACGGGCACGCGATGATTAGCACGGCGACGGCGTTGATTAAGGCGTGCGCGAGGCGAGGTTGCGGACCGAAGACGAACCACGCGAAGAAAGTGATTACCGCAATTGCCACCACAATAGGGACGAACCATTTCGCGACGCGGTCCGCGAGGCGCTGGATGGGAGCGCGGCTGCGCTGCGCCTGGCCTACGAGTTGCACGATTCGCGCCAGCAGAGTTTGGCTGCCCACGCGCTCGGCGCGCATCACGAACGAGCCGGTGCCGTTGATGGTCGCGCCGATGACTTTGCTGTCCGGCGATTTCTCCACTGGCATGGACTCACCGGTGATCATGGACTCGTCGATCGCGCTGCGGCCTTCGAGTAGCACGCCGTCGACCGGAATTTTTTCGCCCGGACGTACCCGCAGGCAATCTCCCGGCTTCACTTGCTGAAGCGGAATATCCTTCTCACTTCCGTCTGCCCTGAGCAGGCGCGCAGTCTTCGGGCTGAGATCGAGCAGCGCGCGAATCGCAGCGCTGGTGCGGCTGCGGGCGCGCAGTTCCATGACCTGGCCGAGCAAGACCAGAGTGGTGATTGCAGCGGCGGCTTCGAAGTAAACGTCGGGGTAGCCTCCCATGCTTCGCAGCGATTGTGGAAAAATCTGCGGAGCGAGCGTGGCGACCACGCTGTATCCGTAGGCGACGCCCGTGCCCATGCCGATCAGGGTGAACATGTTTGGACTGCGGTTGACGAGTGAAGTCCAGAAGCGCTGAAAGAAGGGCAATCCACCCCAGAGCACGACCGGCGTGGCTAACGCAAACTCTAGCCAGGGCAGCGCGAGGCCGGGCAGAAACCAATGCGGCAACGTCTGCCAGAACATCGCGCCCATGGCGATGGCGAGCAGCGGCGCGGTGAGCGCGAGGCTGATCCAGAAGCGGCGGGTCATGTCGCGCAGTTCGGGATTTTCTTCTGCCGAAGCGGTCACCGTGCGGGACTCGAGCGCCATGCCGCAGATCGGGCATGAACCTGGCGCGGACCGCACGATTTCCGGATGCATGGGGCAGGTGTACTCGGTGCGCGTTGAGGCTACGGGGACTTCGGGTTCGAGCGCCATTCCACAAGAAGGACACGCTCCCGGCTTGGGTTCGCGGACCTCCGGGCACATCGGGCACACGTAAGCGACGTCGTGCTTCGCCGGGTGCGGCTGCGCGCAGGTCTGAGGTTGGATCGAGGACGACAGGGGATGGACCGTGGTTGCGGATGGCTTGGCCGCGCCCAGCGTCACCAAGCCGGACGGGCGCGCTGGTGGGGTCGCGTTCAGATACTTTGCCGGATCTGCTTTGAACTTTTCCACGCACGGAGCGCAGCAAAAATAATAGTTCCGCCCACTGTGCGGGTATACATGTTGGGCAGTAGCGGGATTTACATTCATTCCGCAGACCGGATCGCGCTCGAGCGTGGGCGCTGTGTTTGACGGTTTTGTGGACATGAAGTTCAAGTTCGGTCTGAGCGGGCGACATCCGCTACATGCTTCGATCGGCAATGCTTTATATTGGATTCACCCCGGCGAACAGCCGGGGCGGCTGCACTCTTAGGCAACAAAGGATTATCCCATGACTTATCTGGAGGTTGTTTTTCGTTACGGCGCTGCGCCCGGCGAGAATGAATTGCGGGCCATCGATGGTATGCGCGAAGTCTACGGAATCCGGCGCGTTCAGTTTAACGAGAGTGAGCACACGGTGCGCGTGGAGTTCGACGCTTCCCGCCTGAAGGCTGAGGCCGTGGCTCGGCTGCTGCGGCAGGCGGGAGTGGATGTGCGGGAGCGTTTGGCGCTGGCGTAGAACCCTTGGCAGCCGTGGCGCCGCCAGCAACAGCAGGTTCCTCATCGGGCCTTCGGCCCGATGAGGAATGACAAAACTGTTGGGTGGGTCCGCTCGGTGCTTGTCACTAAATGCAAGGGGCGCCCAAGAAAACCTCTGGCCGAAGTTCTTCTTGGAGCGCCCCGTTGCGCGCCACTTCGTCTGGTCTTTTATAAGCATCTGGCGTGCCGTCTGTAACTCACTCAAAGCACAGGCTCGGTATCGGGAAGCACTTGTAGGATTTGCTCTGCGCCGGGAAAGATTTACTTCGGGAGTGCAACACCAGCAATGAACGGGCCGAAATGCTTGTGGAAAGAGACAGACCGCCGAATCCCCGCGGCCTTCACATTTTTTGTAAGGGGAAGACCTTAAGCCGATGTCGGGTGGTCACAATGCGCACGCGCGCCAATTTCTTAAGGGTCGTCCGGCGAAAGCTGTCGGTGGACGTTCGCAGCCGGCGGCAACTTCCGCTATAATTCTCGAGGAAGTTCTCCTGCCAAAACAAAACCTGCGCCCTTAGCTCAGCTGGATAGAGCGTCTGGCTACGAACCAGAAGGTCGGGAGTTCGAATCTCTCAGGGCGCACCATTTTTCAATAACTTAGGGGCACCCTCAAGCAGTGCCCCTTCGTTTTGTGCCCGAATTGTGCCCATTCTCCGGGCGGACGCTAGAGGTTCTTAAACGTTTCTACACCCGACTGCTTCTTCACCACCTTCGGCCTCTTGAAGTAGTAGAACGGTGCATTGACTTGGACGAGTTCCCATCCCTCAGCGCCTTTCTGATCGAGCGCCTTGGTCAGTTCTGACTCTTGGCTTCCGTTCTTCATCACGTTGTATTCCCAATTGCTTGCCATATTTTTCGGACTTCCTGCAAACCATTTTACGCCGTCCGATGTTTTCAAAGTGAGAAGTTCCGGCCCCTACTCGGGAAGACGGCAGCGTAGGACGACCCGAACCAGCGTCAGCCTTCACCTTCAGAGGATGCTCCTTCGGGCCTATGAACTTGAGTTCGATCTTGTCGGTCTTATACGGTCGCTTGAACTGATCAACGAAGATGAGCCTGCCCTTCCACGTCTCGCCGATCTTGCCCACGACGGGATGCACGAGCACGGGAAATTCGTACTGCGGCGTAACCAATTCCTTCGGTCGAATTTCAATTGGCTCGAAAAAACTCTGCCAAGGCGTCGTTCCGCTAATGTAGGCTCCGGTAAGGAGCAACGTACGATGAGGATCGTCGTGTGTAAAGTCCGCCATGAACACCAGTTCCATCCCTTGTTCTTCTCCTTGCCATGCGAGACTCCAAAAGCGCGGCTGCGGATGGAAGGTTACGTAGAGCCTCTGCTTGCGTGACAACCAATGCTCAAGCCTGTCAGATATGGCGTGTGAAACCACATTGAGCGGACGCATGAACGGCTCCACGATCTTTCCCAGACCCTGGATCACTTCCTGAATCAATCCCGGTTCATGCGTCATCAACGAAATTGTACAAGGATCATCTTGTCGCTGCAGCCATCGGAATTACACCCTCATTCCGCACACTCTTGAGATACTCCGCACGGCGCTCCAGCGCGGCCCGTTGATCGCGGGTGTCTACGATGTCGTAACGCCGCAGCATGGAATCCGTCTTGTGCCCCGAGATCGACATCGCAACGTGCGCCGAGACTCCGGCCCGGATCAGGTCGCGCACCGCCGAGCGCCACAAGTCGTGGAACAGCCGCCCGGCGTAACTCAACACTTCCCGCTTCCACGACGCCGAGCACTGAGCGCAGCAGCGCTTCTCGTCTACATCCCCGGAGCACTGCGGGCACTGTCTGGGCGTACCGTGAGCACGATGCGCCTGTGGTCGAGCGAAACGAAGGGCTTGGTTTCCCGATAGACGATGGTAAGAAGGTGTCGTCGTCCTGACGATCCTTGGAGGACACTACCCTACTTGGCGCGAAGCCCGCGGAGAACTCAATGAGCTGTCGTTATCTGCCGAGACGTGGAAGGAATGACCCATCTCGGCAAGACCTCAGACGGTTCTCACGTGCCAGAAGCGTGTTAACCCGTGCTCAGCTCCCATGCAGCAGGCCGGCTGCGGCTGCGCAAGAGCGCGTCTGGTAATGCAGGGGACGCTCCCTCCAAAGGCCGCGACCAGCACGACATTTCGCAGGGTTGTGCGCGAAATGTCCGCTTAATCTAGGGACTACTGCACCGTGAGTGTAACGGTGCCCGTGGCCGTGGTGCTGCCTGACGTGCCGGCCCCGGTCACAGTGTAGGTGCCCGGCGAAGGGCCGGAATTGCCGCCCCTAACGCCTTTTACCCTCTCTGCTTCAAGGATCCCGCCTCAGCTTTCAAGCGGTCTTTTTTTTCGGCGCTTGCTCAGACCATCCGTGCCCTCGGTTTCAGCAATGGGGGATCGAGAAATTCAATGGTCTCGGGCAGCCGTCTGCTGAGGAATATCGGGCAATTTCTGCAGTCAGGTTCGGATCTCGGAGCGTAAGGGAGGGTCCATATGCAAATTGCTTCACACTATCGGCGAACACCGGGATGGGGTGCTAGTACCGCCTTGTTTGTAGTCGAAACGGAGATTCCGGTTTCAAGACGGTGCGACAGGTAGTGGTGCAGTTTGAACAACTGCACCACTACCGTGTGAGAGCAATCCTTGCAAAACCAGTGTGGCGGGGGTATACCCGCGCGTCTAACCGGGCCCTTATCTTTGATCTTTATTCTTTCGGAGGGCAGGCATGCCATCCCAACGCACGTCCCGCAGGCTGTTTGCGACGGAGCCGATATCTCGCCTAACTTTTTTGCTGCCCAGAAAATTCATTCCGCAATCTTACACAAGCCTGTTGCGATTTCTCTTAGCTGTTGGGAATTCAATTCAAGCTTCTGGGAATAAAAAACAAGATCAAAGTCACTGACTGTAACTGAATCTGTTCGAAATGGAGTCACCCATGCGCCCAGCGTCCTCTCGCGTAGCTACTCTTTGGATTACCGTCCTCTGCTTACTTACAGCCTTTTTCAGCCTTGACGGCCTAGCCTCGGCGCGGCAACCCGCTGTGAGATCAAAGCGCAAACTCTCGCAATCGCTGCAACAGGCTCCAGCGGGCCTGACCTTGGCGCGCGGAGTGAAGCCCAACGCAACGCCCCTCACCACTAATTTGCCCAGTGCCGCCACGACCGACAACAATCCTGTCATCGGCACTCTCACCCTTAGTGGTATTGCACGGCGCGAGAGCACGATCAGTTCGTCTTGGAAAGGCGGCACGGGAAACTGGAACGTATCTTCGGACTGGAGTCCGAGCGGCGTGCCGAACAATGGCGGCGGGAACACCTACAATGTGACCATCGATTCGGGTGGGACGGATTCGGTCACTCTGAATCAGAACGCGACCATCAATTCGCTGGTGCTCGGGGGCACGTCGGGAAGTTCAGAACTGCAAAACCTTTCCAGCACAGCTGAAACGCTTA
This sequence comes from uncultured Acidobacteriaceae bacterium, assembly GCA_963832755.1. GTDB lineage: Bacteria > Acidobacteriota > Terriglobia > Terriglobales > Acidobacteriaceae > Sulfotelmatobacter. Next base: position 2,509,472 of record CAWHVM010000002.1, read on the forward strand.
CGGCCACCGGGGCAACCACCATCAACGAAACGGGGACTCTCTCGTTCGCGAACGGCAGCACGCTGTCGACCGAGACGCTGACCGTGAACGGAGGGTTATCACTGCAAGGCGCCACGGCGAGTACGACGGGCAATGCGACCTTTAACTCGGGTAGCGAAGTACTTATCGGCGAGGCCTCGCAGCTGACGGTGAACGGGAGTTTGACGAACTACTCCTACTTATACACGGGGCTTTACGGTGGCGGGAACACGTTGAAGGTGACGGGAAGTTTGACCAACAACGGGGGCCTTTACATGTACGGCCTCGATGAAGGCAGCGCGGGAGATACGCTCACCGTATCGGGGACGCTGACCAATGCTTCGGGAGCGACGCTGGAACTCTACGACAACGCGGGGGACGTGGCCAACATTGGCACGCTGAGCAACTCGGGGACGGTATATATCGGCCTGGGAGACACGCTGAATCTGACCGATCAAACGAACGGGATCACGGACGTGCCAGCGGGTTCATCGCTGACGGTGAATGGCACGATCACGGCGGGATCGGCCAACGGACTGGCCAAGCTGGGGAGTATCGAAGGCAGTCTGACGCTGGGCAATGGTGTGACCACCAGCGCCACGCCGAGCAGTGGGACTTTGACGCTGGCTTCAGGAAGCTTGCTGACGTTAAACAACAGCGGCACGACGCTGTCGATTACTGGCGGGTTGAGCGATTCGGGAACGGTCACGGTCAACAGCGGCGCCACGCTGAACTTGACGCAGAGCATGACGGATCTGCCGGCGAGTGGAACGTTTACCTTGTACGGGAGCACGAACGCATTGGCCGAGCTGAAGACGGTAGAAGGTTTCCTCGAACTGGAGAACGGGCAGACAACCTCGGTGACGCCGAGCGGAGGGACACTGACGTTTAACTCGGGTAGCGAAGTACTTATCGGCGAGGCCTCGCAGCTGACGGTGAACGGGAGTTTGACGAACTACTCCTACTTATACACGGGGCTTTACGGTGGCGGGAACACGTTGAAGGTGACGGGAAGTTTGACCAACAACGGGGGCCTTTACATGTACGGCCTCGATGAAGGCAGCGCGGGAGATACGCTCACCGTATCGGGGACGCTGACCAATGCTTCGGGAGCGACGCTGGAACTCTACGACAACGCGGGGGACGTGGCCAACATCCACACGCTGACGAACTCCGGCACGATCGATCTCAATAGCGGCACGGTTTTGAATCTGACGGCTTCGGAAACCGACACGAATTCTGGGACGATTTATGTAGGCGACGCCACGGGGGCGGCCACACTGGAGATCACCGCATCGGCCGTAACCCTCTCTGGCGCTGGCAGTATCGTGCTGGCTAACAACGCTGTTATCACCGGCGCCTCCTCCAGCGACACCCTGACGAACGACAGCACCATCTCTGGCACGGGAAACATCGGCGATGGCCAAATCGTAGTCGTCAATAAGACAGGAACCATCAATGCGAACGTGAGCGGGCAAACCCTCACTGTCCAATCCGGGGGCGCTGGCACCACGAACGACGCAACCATGGAAGCCACTGGCGGGGGCATCCTGAGCGTTGTGGGAAAGTTCACCAACTACACCAGCAGCAGCAACACGCTGAGCGGCGGCACCTACATCGCTAACGGAGCAGCCGGCACCGACGTATATCTGCCTCTCGGTACCAGCGGCGGAATCACCACGCTCTCGGCCAGCGTCACCGAAGAAGGCGGCGGCCTGATTCTCAACTCCAACAACAGCAACAACAACGCGCTGAACGGCCTGACCACGATCACTTCCACGGGCGCGCTGACCATCGGCGGCGTGGCCTTTACCGACACGGGCAACTTCAGCAACGCGGGCTCGCTGACGATTCTTGGGGGCGAGGTTTTCAAGGTGGCTACGCTGTCGCAGATCAGCGGCGGGTCGTTGACCGCGGGTACCTACGTGCTGGATGCGAATCTTGATCTGACTGGGGCGACCCAGACCGTTACCACCAACGCTGCTAACTTGACGCTGGCAGGCGGCACGATCGAGAACGCCAACAGCACGAACGCACTGGCCGGCCTGGCGACGAACACCGGGACGCTGACCATCGGCGGAACCAGCAACAGCGTCTCGACCACGGCGTCGAGCTTCAGCAACACCGGCACGATGACGATCGATAAAGGCGACAGCTTCACGGCTGCCAAGCTGACGCAGATCAGCGGCACCAAGCTTTCGGGCGGCACGTTCACGCTGATCGGCAATCTGGATTTGACCACCAGCGGCATCAGCGTCACGACGAATTCCTCTAACCTGACGCTGGAAGGCGGCACGATCAATTCGAACGGCGTGAATGCGCTGAGCGCGCTGGCTTCCAACACCGACAAACTGACGATCGATGCCGCGGTTACGACCTCGGCGGCGTTCAGCAACACGGGCACCCTGACCATCGACAAGAGCGAGAGCTTCACCGCGAAGTCGCTGACCCAGATCAGCAGCGGTGACTTGACGGCGGGCACGTATGTGCTGGCCGGCAATCTGGATTTGACCACCAGCGGCATCACCGTCACCACCAATGAGACCAACCTGACGTTGGAAGGCGGCACCATCAATTCCAATGGTGTGAACGCACTGAGCGCGCTGGCCTCCAACACGGGCACGCTGACCATTGACGCCGCGGTTACGACCACGGCAACCAGTTTCAGCAACACGGGCACCTTGACCATCGACAAGAGCGAGAGCTTCACCGCACCGGCGCTGACGCAGATCAGCGGCACCACTCTTACCGCTGGCACCTATGTTCTGGCCGGCAATCTTGATCTGACCGGTACGGCGAATATTACGACGAACTCGGCCAAGTTGACGCTGGAAGGTGGCGAGATCAAGACCGGCAGCACCAACGATTTGGCTAACCTCAACAGCAACACCGGAACGTTGACGCTGGCCAGCGATGCGAAGGTGACCACTTCGACCACTGCCAACTTCACCAACACAGGTACGGTGGACGTGGAAAAGGGCAGCACGTTGACTGTCGGGGGGACGAGCGAGCAGTTCAATCAGACTGCAGGCACGACCACGGTTGACGGAACGCTTACTACCGGCAGCAGCGGTTCGGACAGCATTACCGGCGGAACGGTTCTGGGCGCGGGCACGATCAAGGCGAACACCACCGTGGGCAACGCCAGCGGTACCGCGGCCACCATCAATGCCGGGGACAGCGGAGCGGCCGGCTTGCTTACGATTACCGGCACTTACAAGCAGCTTGCCACCGGCGTGTTCACGGGTTTCGTCAACGGAACCACGGCGGATACGGGATACAGCCAGATGAAGGTCAGCGGCACGGCTTCGCTGGCGGGGACCATCAACTTCACGGTTTCCAGCAGCTTCATGGCCAGCCTGAAAGTTGGCCAGACGTTTACGGTGCTGACCGCCAGCAGCGTGTCGGGCACGTTCTCTAACAGCACCATCGCCATCAACTCGACTTTCCAGTTTGATGTGAGCTACAAGTCCAACGAAGTGATCCTGACGGTGGCGGATGTGGCGGACAATGCGAGTCCGGCTCAGGCCGCAGTCGCGAAGCCTGCGAGTTCAGCAGTCGCGAAGAACAGGGTCGCGCTGCCGATCAGCGGTTTGCGCCGTGGCAGCGATCTGAGCAAGGTTACGCGTCCGGTTGTGGCTGTGGGGTGGGCGCCATCGAATGAAAGGGTTGGGCTGAGTGACCTGCGCGTATGGGAACACGTGCCGGTTGCGGTAAGCCCAGTCCGGCCGGTAGCTGTGGCCCGGGTACCGAGCGTGGGGAACGAAATTTCACCGCGCGTAGACCTGCCCAGCTCAGACCTGCGGATGGGAGAGAGCCGCCCGATCAGCATCCAGGCGCCGGTGGCGCACTGGGTGGGAACGTCTAATCGGCGGGAGCCGGTGAAGATGCTGCCGACGATGCTACCGCGGATTGCGCGTTAACGATTGCGCGGTAAACACTGTTTGAGGGCACCGGAGTTAAAGGGCAGACAGCTCTTGCGCGGTGCCTATTCTTGTCCACCGGCTGGCCTAAGACCCCGTGTGAGTTGAACTCTAATTTTCCGTTGAAGGAATAGCTGTTTCAGTGTCAATCAGGCGTGGACGGGCGCTCCACAGGGATCGGGTCAATAAGCGTGCGTCACACTCCAGATTAGCCGCACGCACCACACACATGGTTCAGTCGGGGAGCCTAGAGAGGCCATTCCCTAACACCCTAACTGTCCGCAGAGCTGTCCGCCTTTTGTCCGCAAATGCAAGGCAGAGAGAGCCAAAAGAGGGCTAACGGCGGGAGAGGTTTTTCAGTGTTTCGTTGCACTTAGTTGTATGGCATTGTTTGGCGTGGAGGGCAGAATCGGACTACGAACCAGAAGGTCGGGAGTTCGAATGTCTCAGGGCGCAACATCTTCATTTTCGGGTTTACGGCGCCGCTCTGGCGCTTCGGTTCGGGATACGTACGCCTGATTTTCTGCTAGTCTGGACATGCCCTGTCGTTTCTTCTACATTGTTTCAGTTATTGTCCGGGAAATCGGGGCGCGCGCCATGTCGAAGTCGATCGAACAGGAAGTGTCTGTACTGTCGTCGTCGAAACACGGACTCGTATATCTCACAGCTAACGATTGGGCCCTGGTCAGCGATAAGACCAGCCGCGTGCATCTCAAAAAGGGCGAAGTCCTGGTGCAGAAAGGCCAGGAAACGAATGGCATTTATCTTCTGTTCAAAGGAACGGCGCGAGTCAAAATTCCTCCGCAACCTACAGTTCCTACGATTGGGCCCGGCGAGATCTGCGGCGAAATGTCATTTCTGGAAGAAGCCCCCGCCAGCACCACCGTGGTTGCCGAGCAAGATGTCGACGCCTATTTCCTGGACCGCCCCACATTGGAGAGCTTGTTTGAATTGTTCCCGCATCTGGCCTCGCGCTTTTACCGGTCGCTGGCCAGGAATCTGTCTCACCGTCTCAGGGAGCTGATTGAGTCGGGTTCTGTGCCGCTGGGTTCTGTACCGCTGGCCAGCGCAAAAAAATCTTCCTTCTGACCTGCTGTTCGCGAGAAATCCATTACAAAAAAAAGAGAAGCGCCCCAGAACTCTTTCGAGTCACGGGACGCCCGAACAGCCCTCCCCAGAACTGCTCAACGGCTACCGTTAGGTGCAGCGCGCTCGATTGTGAATTGCACTTCCGTGCCAGGCCATGGCACGAGACGGCTAAGGGATTCTTCCATGGTAGTCGCCGGTAGTTGCTCCGCATGTTCCGAACTCCCTTTTGAGCAGTTCGCGATCCGACGCAAAAGGGCTGTACTAATGTGCATCCCTTTGCAGTTTCACCTTACTCATCCTCTTCGAAACGTAAGCTAACTAGTAACTGATCCAATAGGTTAGCTTTTTCCCTCGTCTGGCAGCTAGGGTGCTCTTACAGCAGTGCGAGCGCGGAGTGTAGCGTCGCCGGGCGGGGACCTGACGTCTCCAACAAATTTGAGATTGGATTATCGAGTAAGTTTCAGGAGGAAGTAAATCATGAAGCGGATAGTTTTGATGGCGGTACTGGCTCTGGCTCTGCCCTTGGCAGCTTTTGCCGGCAATGTGGATTTCACAAATCACTCCGGCACTCTTACAGGCAGTTCGGCGGGACTCACCCTTACCGGGTCTGAACTCACAGAAGTCGATGGCTTGGGCACTGGTGGCCTGATCCAGGGCGGCTTGGGAAGCTTGACCTTTTCGACTGGCGCGATGACTTCTGGAAACCTGACGACCGGTGCTACCTTCGCTGCCGGCGGGAGTTTCGTCATCACGGGCAACGGCACCGGTGGCATTCCTGATGGCGTGATCTTCAGCGGCTCATTCAGCGGCCCGGTGACTTGGACCGAAGTAACGACTTCGGGACCGAATGGCTCGATTTATTACATTCTGTCGGGTGCGATCTCAGGCACGTGGTACAACGGAACGACGGTAAACGGCGCAACCACGCAGATTACCTTTAACGCTGGCAAGAACGGGTTTACCGGCTCGGTGACCCTGGGCAGCGGCGACACAGTGATCACGACTGTTCCAGAGCCCGGCACGCTCGGATTGCTGGGAACTGGGTTGGTTGGTCTGGCTGGAATCGTTCGCAGGAAACTGAAAGCCTAACTTCACGCTCTATCCGCGTCTCCTAAAGGCCCCGCCGCGTGCGGGGCTTTTATTTTGCTGTCTTTGCGTTGCCCCGGGCCTCAAGCCTCCTCCGCGCATCCACGTTCGCTACAGTAATCGTAAGCGGGAATACTCTTGTACCCAGGCGACCACGCAAGAGTGCTGTTACTAATGTGCACAGCTTTGCAGCTTTGCTTTCTTCTCCAATGCAGCAATTCTATGTAAGTAGTATTTGAATCAGAGGCTTAGGTTTTTTCCTGATTTGGTACTCAGAGTGCATTTGAGCCACTACCGCTTCTGTCTGGTTGGAGGCCACGAGCCTCCGTGAAGAGTTTTTTTGAGGGTTTTTTAGGAGGAAGTGATGAAACGGATAGTCTTGATGGCTCTGTTGGCTTTGGCCCTGCCCTTAGTCGCATTTGCCGGCGATGTGGATTTCACCAACCAAAATGGCACGCTAGCCGGGACCTCCTCGGGGCTGACCCTTACCGGGTCTACGCTCACTGAGATTGATGGTTTGGGCGGAGGCGGCCTGATTCAGGGCAGTTTGGGCACTCTGACCTTCACTACGGGCGCGCTGACGTCGGGAAATCTGACCACGGGTGGGACGTTTGCCGCCGGTGGAAGCTTCGAGATCACGGGCAACGGCACGGGTGGGATTCCCAACGGAGTGATCTTCAACGGGTCATTCAGCGGTCCGGTCACTTGGACTGAGGTCACTTCGGGGCCGAACGGCGAAATCTATTACACGCTGACAGGTGCGATCTCCGGCACATGGTACAACGGGACAACAGTAAGCGGCGCGACCACGCAGATTACCTTTAACGCGGGCAAGAACGGGTTTACCGGATCGGTGGCCCTGGGCAGTGGCGACACGATCATCACGACGGTTCCCGAGCCGGGCACGCTGGGATTGCTAGGCACCGGCTTGATTGGGCTGGCTGGAATCGCGCGCAAAGTTTTGAAAGCCTGACTTCCTCCATCCGCCACCTGAGAAGCCCCGCGCCAGCGGGGCTTTTGCTTTGCGGTGCTTTTTCCGCCGCGGCCCGAGTACCTGGCTCACCTTGCTTTGCGATTACTCCGGTAACCGTAACGCCGGGAATACCGTTGACCCCATAGCCTTTGCATCCTTACATTCACCACAGGGGGTCGTATGAAGGATATCCATGAAGTGTTGCGGCAGAAGCAGACCAAGTACGCCCAACTGGGAAAGCAGATCGAGATGCTCCAGCAGGCGGCAGAGAAACTGCGTGAAGTGGCTCCCTTGCTGGCGGAGAATGATGAAGAAGACAACGCGGTTTTGATGGAAGTCGACGAGGCTTCGCCTCAGTCTGACGCCATGGCGGCGAAGGCAGGTGCGGCCAATTCCGGGACGACAACGCCCAAGGCTGCTCGCCCCACGGCGCCTCGTTGGCCCTAGTCGTGGCGCGATTAGGCAGGGTAGTCTAGTTATGACCCTTCTGGCATTGCTGGTTTCCACTGACGATTCCGTTGCCGAGGTCCTGGGCCGGGTTCTGCCGGCCTTTGGGATCGCGGTGGAACGTTTCGATGTTTTCGCTGCGGCTGTCGAGCGTCTTCAACAACAAAGGTTCGACGCACTCATCGTTGATTTCGAAGACCCGGAGTTCGCCGCCGAGCTGCTCGAAGAAGCCCGCAGACTGAATTCGTCGAACCCACCTGTCACCGTGGCCCTTGTGGCGGAACCGGCTAAGGTGCGCGAGATTCTTAGCAGTGGCGCGCATTTCGTGCTGTACCAGCCGCTCTCCGATGAGCGAGCGCGGGCTGGTTTGCGCGCCGCGGCCGCTTTGTTGAATCGCGAACGCCGCCGCGCTTACCGGGTTCCCGTGCAGGCTCCCGTGGAAATCACGCTGCCCGGTGATCGCAAAGCGGAGGGGATTCTGCTGGACCTGAGCGAAACTGGAATGGATGTTCTTACGGCCGAGCCGCAGGCGGCTGGGATGCTGCTGAATTTTCGCTTTCAGTTGCCCGACGGGAGTCTGGAAGTACACGCCCACGGAGAGGTCGCGTGGGCGAACTCCAACGGTCAAACGGGGGTGAAGTTTCTCGATTTGGACCCGTCGGTCAAGGCCCAGCTCCGAGTCTGGCTGCGGGCTGCGGCTGGAACCAGCGCCGGACCAGACGAGACCGTTCCGCACTGCAAGCTCACCGATCTGAGCTTGGGCGGCTGTTATGTGGAAACCGAGTCGCCGTTTCCGGAGCATGCCCTGGTCGACCTTTGCCTGAGAGCCGAAGACATCGAAGTCCATACCGAGGGCATGGTGCGGGTCACGCACCCTGGTCACGGCATGGGAGTCGAATTCCCTTCCCGCACGCCCGAACAGCGTGCCGAGGTCGGCAATCTGATCAGCCTTCTGCGAAGTTGTTCGGAATCGATGCTTGAATTGAGCGTTTCTCCCCGCGCCTTGACGGCAGACCTGAGCCAGTTTGAGCACGGGCAGGAACCGGTCTCCGAAACCGCGAAAGACCCGACAGCGGAAGGAATGGAAGATCCTTTGCTCGAATTGCTGCGACAAGGCACGACGCTGCAAGAAGAAGATTTCTTCGCCGAGCTTCGCCGCCAGCGCTCGGGCGAGAGCGTCACAACCTAGCAAATAGCTCCTTCGCGCTGGTTCCCTGCTGCGTTTTTCTTCATTTTCTCGTTCGTTCAATCCCTACCTGGAAAAAGCCTCTCGCGGCAGTTGGCTGGCGGACTTTCTTAGATTAGCGCAAAGGCAGGAAACGACAGGCAGCGAGACTGGCAGAGTGTGCGAGAGGCCTGCGGGGAGGCATTTCCGGAGGGCGAAGAACCCGTGCCCCGTCTCTGGCGCGGGTTCTTACACTCTCCGTGGTCTGTTCCACCCCAATGCGAGTACGGTAGCGCATGCTTATTGCGGGGCGGTTTCAAGAATATTAAATCTACATTAAATGCGAGATGAGTTAAGCACAGGTGCGCCGTTCCCGCCGGTATGCGAACATGTAGGCCAAATACAACAGCGTCTCCGCTTGGAGGCCGGTGGGAGCGAAGCTGGCGGCAATTGTAAAATCCGGTCAGACTGACAGTTCATCTTCGCCGCGAGGCGAGCGAAACGTGCCCCGGAGCAGCTTGGCTTGGGCACCACTGCTGGCGATTAGCGCAGCGGCATTCGCGGTTGAAATTCCTTTCTTCTTTCGCGGCACGCCTTCCGGGCACGATGTTGAATTTCATTTGTACTCGTGGCTGGAGATTCTTTCGCAATGGAAACATGGCATCGTCTATCCGCGGTGGGCGGCCTTGGCTCACTTTGGGTACGGTGAGCCGCGCTTCATCTTCTATCCTCCACTGTCTTTGAGTTTGGGAGCGGCACTGAGCGCGGTCTTTCCCTGGACGGTGGTCGCCAGCATCTACCTTTGGCTCGCGCTCGCGGCCGCGGGCATCTCGATGTTTCTGCTGGCGCGAGAATGGCTTGACCGCAGGGACGCGACCTTCGCTGCCGCGTTGTATGCCGTCAATCCTTATCACCTTGTGATTATCTATTGGCGAAGCGCGTTCGCTGAGTTGCTGGCCAGTTCCCTGTTGCCGCTGCTTCTGCTTTTACTGTTGCGAGCCGACGAGAAAGGCCGGCGCGTAACTGTCTTGCTAGGCTTGCTGCTCGCTTGCTCCTGGCTGACCAACGCACCCGCGGCGGTGATGATTCACTATTCGCTGGCGCTGCTGATCGTTGTGAGCGCCTGGCAGCGGCGCTCGCCACGGGTTCTGCTGGTGGGAGCTGCGGCCGTGCTGCTGGGCGCGGCCCTGGCGGCCTTCTATTTGTTGCCTGCCATCTACGAACAGAGATGGGTCAACATTGCGGAGGCGGTTTCGGCCGGCGAGTGCCCACCGGATAATTTTCTGTTTACCCACACCACCGACGCGGATCACGACACTTTCAATCGCGTCATTTCCTGGATTGCGGTCGCGGAGATTCTGCTGACCTTCGTCGCAGCCTGGGTCGCACGAAGCTGGGGTAGCCGCAATCGCCGCCTTTGGTATGTGCTCGTGGCCTGGGCCACGGCTTGTGCAGTACTGATGCTATCTATCAGCAACCCGCTGTGGAACATTCTCCCCAAGCTGCGCTTTATGCAATTCCCGTGGCGCTGGATGCTTTGTCTTGGCATTCCATTCATATTGCTGACGGTGTTCGGCATGCGCCGGTGGACGGCGCGCGCGGCAATTTATTTGGCTATGCTGTGTGTGCTTGCCTTCGCGGGGCAGCGCTTCCAGCCGCCGTGGTGGGACAACGCGGCCGACCTGCGCGAGATGCAGGACAATGTGGTGACTGGCAGGGGTTATGAAGGCACTGACGAATACACGCCGGTGGGAGCCGATCCTTCGGCGATCGATAAGAACGCGCGCCGCGTCACGGTCGATGGTCCAGCTCGCGCTGCGATCCGGGTCACGCAATGGGATGCGGAATCCAAGATTTTCACCGCAGAGATGTCGGCGCCCGATAATCTAGCTTTGCATCTATTCAACTATCCGGCGTGGCGCGTGGAAGTAAACGGGCGCATCGTGCGGGCTGGGACGCGCGAAGACACGGGGCAGATGCTGGTTCCTGTGGACGCAGGTGCAAATCGCGTCCAGATCACTTTCATTCGCACCTGGGATCGAACTGCGGGTGGATGGATCTCGTTCCTCGCCCTGATTCTGGTTCTTGTCTCTACGCAATACCAATTTTGTTGGACTCCAAATCGTGTCAAATGAATGATGCGACGAATCCTGATCGCGACCTCGAACCCCGGCAAGCTGCGCGACTTCGCCGGCGCCGCTCGACAATATGGAGTCGAAATCGCCGGCGTCCCAAACTTCTCTTCCCTTCCCACCGTGGTCGAAGACGGCCTCACCTTCGAGGCCAATGCCCGCAAGAAGGCCGAAGCGTACAGCCGATATGTTCCCGGACAAATCGTCGTCGCCGACGATTCGGGTTTGGAGATCGACGCTCTCAATGGAGCGCCCGGCGTACACTCTGCCCGCTACGCCGCACCAGATGTGCAAAATAAGGAACCACACCAAGCGGACTCGAACACCGATGACGAAGCCAACAACGCCCGCGTTCTGCGCGAGTTGCAAGGCGTCCCCGCGGACCAGCGCGCTGGAAGATTTGTCTGCGTGCTGGCCGTCGCGCGCGATGGCAAGACGCTGGCTACATTTCGGGGAACGGCTGAAGGAATCATCCTCAACGCCCCGCGCGGCACGAACGGCTTCGGCTATGATCCGCTGTTCCATTTTCCGCAGATCGAAAAAACATTTGCGGAGCTGGCCGCTGAAGAGAAATCCAAATACAGCCACCGCGGCGCAGCATTCCGGCAGCTTCTGGCTTGGTGCGATCAAACCGGAAGGTGATCGAGAGACGGTTCGGACACCGCGCGCAATAGTCCACGTCACCTGTGCTTGTGATGGGTGGGTGACCTTGACTTCACTTCTTGCGTCCGCCGATAATGTAGAGTTCCCTTATCGTCTCAAAACTCATAAGGAGCGCTACGTGGCGTCAGCAGCCAGTTCTACTGCTCCGGGTGTAAGTCAATCCGTAACGCATGGAGTCGCGCCCCTGCGCGCCGGCCAGGGCATATCGTTTACTCTGCGCCGGCTGCATTCCCTCTCGGGCATTGTTCCGGTTGGGGCGTTTCTCTTTGAACATATTCTGATTTCCAACTCTACCGCGATCACCGGACCTCCCGCCTACGCACGCCAGGTCAGTTTCCTGGCCAATCTTCCGCTGGTATTTTTTCTTGAACTGTTCGGGATATGGCTGCCCATCGCTTTTCACGCGCTCTACGGTTTCTACATCTGGTATCGCGGTGAGGGAAACGTCACCGAATATCCCTGGACCGGCAACTGGATGTACACCGCGCAGCGCTGGACAGGAGGCATCGCATTCGTTTACATCGTCTGGCACACCTACACGATGCGATTTACAGGGGTTGACCTGCACGATCATCCTGAGTTCTCGTTTGGCAAAGTTGCGGGTGAGGTTCATAATCCGCTGCTGCTCGCGTTCTACGTGGTCGGACTGATCTGCGCGTCGTGGCACTTCGCTTACGGTATCTGGCTGTTTTCGGCGAAGTGGGGCATTGTCACCGGCGACAAGGCCCAGCAAAGATTTCTTAAGGTGTGCCTGGGATTTTTCCTGCTCATGAGCGTCGTGGGCCTGGTGAGCTTGTACACATTCGCCGAGCGATTCCCGGATGCCCCAACCGCGCGCGGAGCCATCGTGGACACCAACCACGCAACAGCATCTTACGGAAAGCCGGTGGAGTGAAATGGCAGCCCCCAGAATTATCGTCATAGGCGGCGGCCTAGCCGGACTCGCCGCCGTCATCAAGATTGCAGAGATGGGCGCGAACGTCGATCTCTTCTCCATCGTTCCAGTAAAGCGTTCGCATTCGGTGTGCGCGCAGGGCGGTATCAACGCCGCCAAGAACCTGAAGGGCGAAGGCGATTCGACGTGGATCCACTTCGACGATACCGTCTACGGCGGAGATTTTCTTGCGAACCAGCCTCCGGTGAAAGATATGTGCGAGGCCGCGCCCGGAATCATCGATCTGCTCGACCGCATGGGCGTTCCCTTCAACCGCACGCCCGAAGGCCTGCTCGACTTTCGCCGTTTCGGCGGGACTTTATACAACCGCACCGCGTTTGCCGGAGCCACAACCGGCCAGCAACTTCTCTACGCGCTCGATGAACAAGTTCGCCGCTATGAATCCGAAAGCAAGGTGAAGAAGTACGAGCATTGGGAATTCCTCTCTGCCGTACTCGACGGAAACCGCGTCTGCCGCGGCATCTGCGCCATGGACCTGCGCAGCATGGCAGTCCGAACCTTCCCGGCCGACGCCATCATCATCGCCACCGGCGGCATTGGCGCAATCTTTGGCAAGTCCACCAATTCGGTCGTGTGCACCGGTTCGGCGCAATCGGCGCTCTATCAGCAAGGCTGCTACTACGGTAACGCCGAGTTCATTCAGGTGCACCCCACTTCGATTCCCGGCAACGACAAGCTGCGCCTGATGTCGGAATCGGCGCGCGGCGAAGGCGGGCGCGTATGGGTTCCGAAGACTCCGGGCGATAAAAGAGAGCCGAAGGCGATCCCAGAAAAAGACCGCTGGTATTTTCTCGAAGAGTGGTATCCCAAGTATGGCAACCTGGTTCCGCGCGATGTGGCCACGCGGGCGATTTTCAAAGTTGTCTACGAATACAACCTCGGTATCGACGGCAAGCCGATGGTTTACCTCGACCTCACGCACATCGACCGCAAGATTCTCGACCGCAAGCTGGAAGGCATTTTGGAGATCTACGAAAAGTTTGTGGGCGACGATCCCCGCGATACGCCCATGAAGATTTTCCCCGGCATGCATTACACCATGGGCGGGCTGTGGATCGACTTCAAGCAGGCCACGAACATCCCCGGCATTTTCGCCGCGGGCGAGTGCGAGTATCAATATCACGGCGCGAATCGGCTGGGCGCGAACTCGCTCGTGTCGTGTATTTATGGTGGACAAATCGCCGGGCCAAATGCGGTGAAGTACGCGCGCGGCTTGCAGGCGCTGCCTGATGGCAACGGAGTTTTCGAGGCCGAGAAGAAGAAGCAGGAAGAGAGCAACGCCCTGCTCATGAACAACCAGGGCACAGAGAATCCGTTCCGGCTGTGGCAGGAACTGGGTGAGGTGATGACCAAAGATTGCACCGTCATCCGCTACAACAAGAATTTGCAGCAGACGGATGCGAAGCTGGTTGAGTTGCTCGAACGCTTCCGCAAGGTGAATCTGAGCGACCGCACCCAGTGGGCGAACACCAGCGTGGCCTTCACGCGCCAGCTTTATAACATGCTGCAGTTGGCACGCGTGATCGCGCAGGGTGCGCGCATGCGCGATGAATCGCGCGGAGCGCACTACAAGCCGGACTTCCCCGATCGCGACGACAAGAATTTTCTGAAGACGACGAAGGCGTATTTCGCGCCGGATGCCGATGAGCCGAAGTTCGAGTTCGAACCGGTGGATACGTCGCTGATTCCGCCGAGGCCAAGGAAGTATTGATGCAGCGAAGTGAATCAGATTGCTTGTCATCCTGAGCGAAGCGAAGGCCCCACGCAATTTGCCGCCGCCGGCAAGATGCAAAGGTTCTTCGCTTCGCTCAGAATGACATCGGCAACCTAGGAGCTAAAGGCTAAGAGTTAATGGCTAACAAATCCATCCTCATCAAGATCAAGCGCCAGAACACTCCGACATCGAAGTCGTACTGGGAGGAGTTCGAACTCCCACACGTTCCGAACATGAACGTGATCTCCTGCCTGATGGAGATCGCCGCCAACCCCGTCACTCGCGACGGCAAGGCGACCACGCCCATCACCTACGACTCCAATTGTCTCGAAGAAGTCTGCGGCTCCTGCGCCATGCTCATCAACGGACGCGCCCGGATGGCTTGTTCTGCGCTGATCGACAACCTCGAGCAACCCGTCAAGCTTGAGCCTTTTTCAAAGTTCCCCATCGTTCGCGATCTGGCCACCGACCGCAGCGTGATCTTCGAAAATCTGAAAATCGTCAAGGCCTGGATTCCGATCGACGGCACCTACGACCTCGGCCCCGGCCCGCGCATGACGGCGGAAGAGCAGGAAGCAGCCTATCCAATTTCCCGCTGCATCTCCTGCACCTGCTGCATGGAGGCCTGCCCGCAATTTAACGAAGACACGGGCTTCGTGGGCGCAGCCACCATCGCCCAGGTTCGTCTGTTCAACACGCATCCTACCGGCAAAGCGCTGGAGCGCGAGCGTCTGGAGGCGCTGATGGGCGACGGCGGCATCCAGGAGTGCGGCTACGCGCAGAACTGCGTCGAAGTTTGCCCCAAGGATATTCCGTTGACGAAGTCGATTTCCGAAGTCGGCGGCGCGGTCATGAAACAAGCCATCGGTGATCTTTTGCGGCGCTAATTTTGTCACTCTGCCACAACCGAGCCAGCCTGTCCTGTCTCTAATGAAGCTAACTGGTTGCCATAGGCGCACATCGGTTCGCTCGAAGCCCGCGCTGGGATGGCGTTTCGCGTGCTCCCACCCACAGCGTACTGTTGCGGTGATACGTTAAGTAACCAGTGGTAACCAGAGCCGAGTCAGTGCCGGGCCATGCACGCTCGTAACCAGCGGTGGCCATCGAAGGTTAGGTACGCTTGACAGTATGGCTTACAATACCCGGACGGTTGCGGGATAGACGGAACAGAAAGACTACCGGACCCTTGGCATTAAAACTACAGCGCCGGATGATTTTGGCTTCCCTGCTGGCATGCTTGTGCAGCCCGCTTTTTGCGGCGACAACCACCGTGCGTAGACCTGTCGTTCACCACCGGTTGCTGCACCGTCTGCACTGGACGCGCTGGAATCCCATGTTCCGGCCGTCCCACGAGTCACTCTTAATTCAAAACGCCGAGATCGACCGCCTCGAATTGCCCCGCATCCAGGACGATGACGAACTCGAAGCACTGAAAGCCAGTGGAGCGCTGCAGCCCATCATCGCAGGAGAAACGCTGCGCTTTGATCCGCGCCTCGATCCTTCGCGCCGATACTGCCGTCCCTGGACGCGCGACTTTGTGCAGGACATTTCTCAAGCCTACTACCACCGTTTTCACGAGCAGATTCAGGTGAACTCCGCGGTGCGCACCGTGAAGATTCAGAAGAAACTCCGCCGCCACAATCGCAATGCGGCGCCGGCCGAAGGCGAAACCGCTTCGTCGCATCTCGCCGGACTCACCGTCGACCTGCAGCGCCGCGGCATGACCCAGGAGCAGGTTCACTGGATGGAGCGCTACCTCTTCTACATGAAGTCTCTCGGCCTGGTTGAGCCCGAGGAAGAGCGACGCCAGTGGGTCTTTCACATCATGGTTTCAGGCCGCTATGCGGATTGGCGTGAAACCCAGGACGTCGTTCCTCTGGAACGCACCGAACCCGCTACCGTCACGGCCGACAGCTCTGAATAGTTACTCCTTCATTCTGATTCGCGATCACCTCCGGTCGATGCCCGTCCTGATCGCGCATTCATCGATCGCACTTCCTTCCTTCCTCTCCGGCCTATACAATCGTTAACTTGCTCCGGCAGTCGGTGCCAGCGAACAATCTTCTATGACTCATTTCAGAATCCTCCTGTTCTCATGCCTGCTTCTTGCGGCGTATTCGGCGGTGACTCAATCGGCGAACTCATCGGATACACAAGTTAGAGCGAAGGCCCGTGCGATTCACGACTCCGCCCTAGTCATCGACACTCACGCCGATACTCCGCAGCGCTTTCTCGACGAAAACTTCGACCTCGGCTCGACCGACCCCAAGGACATCGGCCACATCAGCCTCGACAAGGCTAAACGGGGCAATCTCGGCGCAGAGTTTTTTTCCATCTGGGTCGATCCGGAGACCAATCAAGGCCACTTCGCCCGGCGCACCTTCGATCTCATCGACTCTGTCTATGAGCAGGCTGCGCGGCACCCCGACCGCATGATGATGGCTTTTTCGGTCGCCGACATCGAGCGCGCAGACAGGAAACACAAGCTCGCCGCGTTGATGGGCATCGAAGGCGGACACTCGATTGAAAACGACATGCACCTGCTGCGCGACTACTATCGGCTAGGCGTGCGTTACATGACGCTCTCGTGGTCCAACACCAACGAATGGGCTGACTCTTCCGGCGACATCAACGACCCCAAGGTGCAGCATCACAACGGCCTCACCGATTTCGGTAAGCAGGTGGTGCTGGAGATGAATCGCCTCGGCATGATGGTCGACATTTCGCACGTGGCCGACAAAACATTCTGGGATGCAATCGCCATCACCAAGGCTCCGCTCATCGCCTCGCACTCCTCGGCCCGCGCGCTTACCGATGCTCCCCGCAATATGACGGACGACATGTTGCGCGCCGTGGCCAAGAATGGCGGCGTGGTCGACGTCAATTTCTACTCCGGCTTTGTGGACGAGGACTACCGCAAAGCGAGCGAATCCATCGCCAAGCAAGCTGCGGAAGCACTCCATGCCTTTGAAGAGAAGCAGAAGGCGGAAGGCAAGACCGTTACCTTCATTGATGAGGATCGCATCGAACGCGAGTGGGCGGCCAAGATTCCCCGTCCGCCACTGAAGTCGCTGATCGACCACATCGACCACATCGCCAAGGTTGCCGGCATCGACCACGTGGGCCTGGGCTCCGATTTCGATGGCGTTGCCGGAGCAACCCCCGCCGGCATCGATTCCGCCGCCGACCTGCCGAAGATCACGCAGGCGCTGCTCGATCGCGGCTACAGCGCCGACGACATCAAGAAAATTCTCGGCGGAAATATCTTGCGCGTGTTTCGCCAGGTCGAGGCCGTAAGCCGCGAACTGCAGGCCCAGTCCCATTGATCGCAGCACTGTCGTACAATTCAACGGTACCGCAATTTTGCAGATAAATACCGGGCACGACGTGCCCGCGCAAGGAGCAATTATGCGTAATGCATTCCTCGTTTCTGTTTTTCTTTCCGCGGCTGCGCTAGCCGTGTGGGCGCAAGACAGTACCGCGGCAAAGCCCGCCGTTCACCACGCCGCCGCAGGCAACCCTACGGCCATCATCGAGACCACAGCAGGAAACTTGACGTGTACTCTTTTCCCCGACAAAGCCCCGCTCGGAGTCGAGAACTTCATTGCCCTCGCCACCGGCACCAAAGACTGGAAAAATCCGGTCAGCGGAGCCACCAAGCACGGCGTGCCGCTCTATGACGGCACTATTTTTCATCGCGTGATTCCCGGCTTCATGATCCAGGGTGGCGATCCCGCGGGCAATGGCACCGGCGATCCCGGATACAAATTCAAAAACGAAGTGTCTTCCGACCTTTTGTTCGACAAGCCCGGCCGCCTCGCCTATGCCAACTCCGGCCGCGACACGAACGGATCGCAGTTCTTCATCACCGAAGTAGCTACGCCGCACCTCAACGGAAATTACACCATCTTCGGCCAGTGTGATGAAGCCAGCGTGGCCTTAGTGAAGGAAATCGCGCACATGGCCACCGACCCCAGCAACGACCGTCCCTTCCGCCCGGTGAAGATCGTTCACATCAAAATTGTTCACGGCGGCGCGGCGGCAGCCAACTCTGCAGCGCCAGCTAAAAAGGGTGCGAGCGCAACGCCCGCCGCGCCTGCGAGTCCCAACTAGCTTCACCGAATCATCCATAGGAACGATGCCGCCGGAAATCTAGAATAGTTATTGTCATGAGTAGACATGCCGTTCTGCTAACAGTTGTGATGCTCGGAACGACTGCGGCCGTTCCCGCGCAGGCCCAGCAACCCGCGCCTCGAACACCGACTCAACCTTCCTCCAGTTCGACCGAGAAGCCGCAGGTTTCGGTCCAGCAGGACGTCCCCTACGGCACAGCCGGCGGACATCCGCTGCTGTTGGATATTTACCAGCCGGGTGATCATTCTTCCGATCTGCGTGCGGCGGTCATCCTGATCCACGGTGGAACTTGGGTGGGCGGCGATAAAGAAAATCTGCGCGCCATGGGAATGTTTCTTGCCCGTTGCGACTTTGTTGCGTTCTCGGTCGATTACCGTTTGCTGCACGCGGGCCAGAACCTGTGGCCAGCGCAGCTGGACGATGTGCAGCGCGCAGTTCGCTGGATTCGTGCCAACGCGGCAAGGTATCAAGTCGATCCTGACCGCATCGGCGCATGGGGCCACTCTGCGGGAGCGCAGTTGGCGGCTCTGCTTGGAATGGAAAGTACGCGTGACAACTCTGATCCGGCCCTGGCTAAATACTCCAGCACCGTACAAGCGGTGGTCGATGTCAGCGGACCCACCGACTTCACCACCCAGCGCGATCCCGATGACGAAGCCTTTCTCGTGGCTTTTTTCGGCGGCGATTATGCTCACGACGGCGAGATCTGGCGCAACGCATCGCCCGCATTTCATGTCTCCAAAAAGACGGCGCCTTTCCTCATTCTCCACGGCACGCGCGACGAGGACGTTCCGATGGAGCAGGCCCAGGAACTGGTCGACAAATTGAAACAGGCCGGAGTTCCGGTAAAGTTTGTGCAAGTCGAAGACGTCCATACCTTCCAGACACCAGAAGCACGCAAACGCTTGGCCCTTGAAACCCAGGCCTTCTTCACTCAATATCTCGATCCGGGCAATGTTAAATAAAATCGGGAAAAGATAAGCTCGGGAAATGCGTGGAGCTTGTTAGAATCAGAAGCCGCTTACTTAAGGAGAGAAATTATCCATGAGCCGTCCCGCAGGAACCTACGCCGTTCTTGAAACCTCTGAAGGAACCATAGTCTGCCGCCTCTTCGAAAAAGACGCGCCTAAAACCGTAGCCAACTTTGTAGAGCTAGCCGAAGGCAAGCGCGAGTGGACTCATCCCTCGACCCGCAAGAAATCCA
Organism: uncultured Acidobacteriaceae bacterium; assembly: GCA_963832755.1. Classification (GTDB taxonomy): domain Bacteria; phylum Acidobacteriota; class Terriglobia; order Terriglobales; family Acidobacteriaceae; genus Sulfotelmatobacter. The sequence goes on from CAWHVM010000002.1 coordinate 2,528,975, forward strand.
AAGATCGCCTCTATGACGGGACAATTTTTCACCGCGTGATCCCCGACTTCATGATCCAGGGCGGCGACCCGCAAGGCACCGGCATGGGAGGCCCCGGTTACCAGTTCGCAGACGAAACCAAAGGCTCGCCCCACAAGCTCGACAAGCCGGGAAAATTGGCGATGGCCAATGCCGGCCCCAACACCAACGGCTCGCAGTTCTTTATCACGGTCGCGCCCACGACCTGGCTGACGGGCAAGCACACAATTTTCGGCGAGGTCGTCGAAGGACAGGATGTGGTCGTGAAGATCTCCGAAGTCCCGCGCAACCGGCAGGATCGTCCGAACAAGGATGTGGTGGTGAAGAAGGTGACGATCGAGAAAGTGTAGTGCTCAACGATTGCGCAGAACTGCAATGTCCGTTAACTTGGCGAGTTGTTCGTCCGCGGTCACCAACGTTAGACCGAATACCTTTGCGGTTGCAGCGATAAAACCGTCTGCTGGGTCGTTGTGGGGCAGGTTTAGCGAAGATATTGCGAGCGCCACTTCAAATGTGAGCGGCGCCTCGCGAATATTCAGCCGAGTAGGATTCTCACCGATCCAGCTAACCGCGTCCGGGATCAGCCTTAGGCGACCCTTGTTGTGAAGCAGCCGGAGTTCCCAAATGCTGACGGGGGAAAGCCAAATCTCGTTCTCCAAGTTGTCCAGTTCTCGCGCCACTCGTCGCGAAAGGCGGTCGGGCTGCAGTGAGTTTCAGAGCCAGATGTACGTATCGAGAAGGAATTTCAATCGCGCCAGGCTTCCCAGTCCTCGATGCGACCGGTAGGACCAACGATATCTCCAAGAATTTCTCCTGTTCCGACCATGCAGCCGACTCGGCCCACCGCAGACTTCTGCGGAGATCGCGGAACGACTTCAGCCACAGGCTTACCGAAGCGTGTGACTCGAATCGGCTTGCGCGTCTTGCGAACCTCTTCGAGGATGCCGAGACACTTGGCTTTGAACTCGGAGATCGCCACTTCCTTCATACATCGGCTATACCATGGTCAATGACCATGGTCAATCGCAAAGAGTGAGATGGACCGCGCCTCAGACCCCAATCACCCCGCACAACTCCTTCACCGCCGCCGCGCTCTTATCCAGCCCGGCCTTCTCTTCGGCAGTCAGCTTGATCTCGATAATCTGCTCGATGCCCTTCGCGCCCAGCTTCACCGGCACGCCGACATAAAGGCCATTGATCCCGTACTCTCCCTGCAAGTACGCGGCGCAAGGCAGAATCTTTTTCTTGTCCTTGAGGATCGCCTCCACCATCTCCGTTGCCGCAGCCGAGGGCGCGTAGTAAGCCGAGCCGGTTTTCAGATACTTCACGATCTCAGCGCCGCCGTCGCGGGTGCGCTGCACCAGGGCATCGAGCTTCGATTTCTCAATCAACTCCGTAATCGGAATTCCGGCAACCGTCGAGTAGCGCGGCAAGGGAACCATCGTGTCGCCATGCCCGCCGAGCACAAACGCGGTCACATTCTCCACGCTGACTTTCAACTCGGCCGCAATGAATGCGCGGAAGCGCGCCGAATCCAGAATGCCCGCCATGCCAATCACACGCTCGCGGGGAAATCCGCTGAGCTTGTAAGCCGCCTGCGCCATGGCATCCAGCGGGTTCGATACGATGATCAGAATGCAGTTCGGCGAATGCTTCACCACCTCACCCACCACCGCCTTCATGATTCCATAATTGGTGTTGAGCAGATCGTCGCGGCTCATGCCCGGCTTGCGCGGAATGCCCGCCGTGATCACGACAATGTCAGAATTCGCTGTGTCTTTGTAATCGTTCGTGCCAGTGATGTAAGAGTCGCGTTTTTCGATGGGCATTGCCTCGAGCAAATCCAGCCCCTTGCCCTGCGGTACGCCTTCAATAATGTCGATCAGCACCACATCGGCCAGTTCTTTCGAGGCAATCCAATGTGCGGCCGTCGCGCCCACGTTGCCCGAACCAACGATTGTCACTTTTTTGCGCATGAATGAGTCCTTTCTCTATGAAATGCTGAAAATCTTCAACGCAGAGGACGCAGAGAAACGCAGGGTAATCGATCGAACTCTACCCTGTGTGACCCTGTGCCTTCTGTGTTTTAAAGGTCTTGATCTTGCTCTTACACCAGCACGGCCACGCTCATATTCTCAATAATGCAGTCCGCAAACTGGCTGGTCTTCACTTTGGTCGCGCCTTCCATCAGCCGCTCAAAGTCGTACGTAACTCTCTTCTGGAGAATCGTTTTCTCCATCCCGCCCTCGATCAGATCGGCGGCCTCATTCCATCCCAGAAAGCGGAACATCATCACGCCCGAAAGGATCACCGACCCGGGATTGATCACATCTTTATCTGCGTATTTGGGAGCCGTGCCGTGCGTAGCCTCGAAGATGGCGTAGCCATCTCCGATGTTTGCACCCGGAGCGATGCCCAGCCCGCCCACCTGTGCCGCGCAAGCATCCGAAATGTAATCGCCGTTAAGGTTCGGAGTAGCCAGCACCGAGTACTCATCCGCCCGCGTCACCACCTGCTGGAAAATCGAGTCGGCAATGCGGTCGTTGACCATAATTTTCTTCTTCCACTGCCCTTTGCCATGCGTGGCATAGATGCGGTTCAGCACGTCTTTCACTTCCTTTTCCACTGCTTGGCGAAACTCAGGTTGAGCAAACTCCATCCCCGGCTCCACAAGTTCAGCATTCTGCGCCACCGTCAGATTCGGATTCTTATCTTTGTTGTCGACAATCCAGCTCTCACGCTCGGTAATTACCTTGTCGCGAAATTCCTCCGTAGCCAGCTCGTATCCCCACTTGCGGAACGCGCCCTCGGTAAACTTCTGAATGTTCCCTTTGTGCACCAGCGTCACGCTCTTGCGGCCGCTCTCCAGCGCATACTGAATCGCCATGCGCACCAGCCGCTTGGTTCCAGTCACAGAAATCGGCTTAATGCCAACGCCGGAATCCAGCCGAATCTGCTTCTTTCCGCCCTTCAGCATATCTTTATTGAGAAATTCGATCAGCTTCGCGCACTCCGCAGTTCCCTCTTCCCACTCGATCCCGATGTACACATCCTCGGTGTTCTCGCGGTAGATGACAATGTCCATGCGGTCGGGATGCTTCACCGGCGACGGCACGCCCTTGTAGTACTTCACCGGACGCACGCAGCCATAGAGATCAAGAATCTGCCGCAGCGCAACGTTTAGCGAACGAATACCGCCGCCCACGGGAGTGGTCAGCGGGCCTTTGATCGCCACGCGAAATTCGCGAATTGCATCCACTGTGTCATCGGGCAGCCACGTATCGAACTTTGCTTTGGCTTTTTCTCCGGCAAACACTTCATACCACGCCACGCGACGCTTGCCTTGATATGCCTTCTCCACCGCCGCGTCGAACACACGTATCGACGCCTTCCAGATATCGCGCCCCGTTCCATCGCCCTCAATAAACGGAATAATCGGATTATCCGGCACCGCATACTTGCCATTCGCATAGCCGATTTTCTTTCCGTCGAAGGGTACTGCCACACCGTTATAAGAACCCGCCATCGTTAGCCTCCATGAAATTTAAGCAGCTGGCAAAAACCTTGCATTCTAAAGAATACGCTCATAGAGAATACCCGTGCGGCCGCCCCCTGACTAAGTCGCGCGTCACAGTCCTGTGTGACGCCCATCACCAACGTCGGGTCCCAAAGGTTTTCCGCACGCCCACCGTCATGTAACGTCCCCAGGGCCCGTTGTTGCCCAGATCGGCCACGCCCAAGTTGGTGTCGCGCCCTCCCAGCCGGTCGAACAAAAAATGCTGGGTTACGCGAAACTCGAATCCCTTTCCGATATAAACTCCCCCTCCCCAGGAATGCTCAATGCCAATCGCATCCGGCGACCAGGTATAAAGCGTCTGCGGCACATTCTTGCCAAACAGGAACGCCGGCGCGCCAAACACCATGAACCGGCGCAACTGCCCCCGGCCGAAAGGACGCACCTCCAGAATCCCAGACAGCATATAGCGCGCAAACATGCTGCAGGGCGCGTTCACGCCGCCATACTGCCCCGCATTGCCGGCGCACAGGTTAGGATCGATCTCGTTGTGCGGAGGCGCCAGGTCAAACTGCGCCCACCCCCAAAACATGTCACGGGGAAAAAACATTCGCGGTTGGGCTTCGGCATCCTGTGAAGCGCTCGCAGGCGGTGCGCTCTGCGCCCAACCCAAACCTGAAATCAATAAAGGAAATGCAAGAATCCACGCCAACGTTTTCATCCAGCCTCCAAATTTTGTGTGCCCCGTACCAACTCTAGAGATTGGTACTGCAGCTCTCAGCTTCACGCGCGTCTCGAGCATGGGAGCGGAACATTGTAACCTGTGGGCGAGAACAGCGCTGCCCAGGGTGCCCAAACGAAGATCCATCGCTGGACGGCGACCACCCTCACACCTACAAGCCAAAGTAGGTTATGACCTTCCAGAATTCATATCCCAATTTCTGATTTAATCCCATTCGCCGGATTACTTGCGAGCCTTCACAGCCTAAAGGACTTACGCTGCAAGCATCTACGGTTTGGCTGGCCGATTGCTAACCTACGGATTAGCAAAGTCTGGATCCCCCATGCCTCAGGAAGTTTCCGTCTCTTATCAGGCGGTTAAGAGCAAGGTCTACCGACTGATCGATGCCTTAGTTGTGGGCGAAAAAACCGAGGCTGAGGTCCAGGAATCGATCCGACGCTGGTGGGAGCTCATTCATCCGGCTGATCGTCCCATCGCCCAAAAGTATCTCCTCACCGTCCTCGAACGCTCCCGCCTGGCTCTCGACGCGGTTGAGCAGGGCCTGCTGGAAGCGACCGACCACATCGTACCGCGCTCCTCCGAATCAGCCAAAGCCCTTAAACTTGTGGACAGAATCGTCAAGCAGAGCGCACTCAGCCCCCCAGTCTGAACCGAACCAATCTGGCTTAGTTGAGATCGCTACAATTTTCTCACGTTGAACGCGGATTAAGCCTCGCCAATGCCAGACCCGACCGCAATCGAAAGCTGATCCTGCGCGCCTTGACTCCCGTTCCACCACTGACTATCATCTTTCCAAGCACTATGAGTTTCTCCCTCCGAGCCTGTTGCTCCTGTAGCTGCCGCTAAACGCGAAGTTCTGCGTTAGCGGCTTTCCCGTAAAACTCCGATTCGAAATCGCACAAACATAAGTATCTGTCTTCCACTTTCGATGCCGCGAAAGCGCTTATCAACTCTTCCAAAGGAGCCGTTATGAGCCACGTTCTTCAAGAAATACTTGCAGCCAACCAGAAATACGCCGCCGATTTTGGCGATAAATCTAAACTCGCGATGCCGCCGGCGCGGCACTTTGCCATTCTCACCTGCATGGATGCTCGTCTCGATCCCGCCAAGTTTGCCGGGCTGGCCGAAGGTGACGCGCACGTCATTCGCAACGCGGGCGGACGCGCCAGCGACGACGCCATTCGTTCGCTCGTCATTTCCTACAAACTGCTGGGCACGCAAGAGTGGTTTGTCATTCACCACACCAATTGCGGCATGGAATTCTTCACTAACGACGTGATCCGCGGACTGCTGGCCAAAAACCTGCAAACGGCAGCCCTAACCGACAAGGGTTTTCAGGATATCGGAAAAGGCCCCGGATCGCGCGCGGGAGAATTCGTCGAGTGGCTCACTATCCGCGATCAGGCGCAGAGCGTCCGCGATGATGTAAAGCGTATTCGTGAGCATCCGCTGGTTCCGAAGAACATAGCCATTCATGGTTACGTTTTCGATGTGAAGTCCGGAAGACTGCTGGAAATTCCAGAAGCGCAACGCCCAGCGGAAGCCGCCGCTGCCTGATTTCTCGGTAACCCATCCTTTGCGTTCTTGGCAAAGGATGGGATTTCCAAACGGTCGGAGCAATTTCCCTTCCGCCTCGGCCGCCGCGTCCCACCCTTTCGCAGGGAACGCGAACGGACGCGCCATCCGCGTCTTTGTCCACCCCGCCGCACTGGCCGTATACTTGCCAAGGCTTGCCAGCGAATCTCTCAGTCCGGTTCTGGTTTTCACTGGCAACTGGCCACTGACCACCGCCTCATGGATTTCGACCAACTCCAAACCTTCCTCGAAGTAGCGCGCCACGCCTCATTCTCCCGCGCGGCGGAGAAGCGTTTCCGCACTCAGCCCGCCATCTCCTCCCAAATTCGCGCCCTCGAAGATGAAGTCGGCGCCAAGCTCTTCGACCGCTCCGGCGGCAAGGTCTCGCTCACCGCCGCCGGCAAGTCCTTCCAAAAATACGCGCAGGATACGCTCGACGCCCGCAAGGCCATGCTCACCTCCATCGCCGAGATGGACCACGTCCCCCGCGGCGCCATCACCGTCGGGGCCAACGAAGGCACCTGCCTGCACATTCTTCCCGAGGTCTTCGCCGATTTCAAAAAGCAATATCCCGGCGTCTCGGTCAACATCCAGCGCTCCGACTACGCCCGCATCCTCGAATCCGTCACCGACAACTCCGTCGACTTCGGCGTGGTTTCCTTGCCCGTGAAAGACAACCGCCTCACCGTAGTCCTCATCCATCAGGATGAACTGGTCATCATCGCCCCACCACACCATCCGCTGGGTAAAATGAAGTCAGCGCCCGTGGGAGACCTGGCCAAGTATCCGCTGGTTCTGCCGAAAGCCGGCCACACCCGCGATGCGCTCGATGGACTGTTTCGCGAGCGCCACTTAAAACCGAACTACAGCATGGAACTCGATTCCAGCGAACTTCTGAAACGCTTCGTGGCCGCCGGCGTTGGCGTCGGCTTCATCGCCCGCTCCAACGTGCAGGAAGACGTTCGCGCCGGCGTGCTCGTCGCGATTCCCATGGCTGACGCCCATCTGCCCCGCGACCTGGCTCTGGTTTTCCGCAAAGACAAAGCTCTCAGCCGCGCCGCGCTAGCCTTTATCGATATTGCCAGAAAGCTCAAGTCCAGCCCAGTCCGGACTTCCCGATCGAAGTAGATGAAGACCCTCCTGCCAGCGCTCCGCATTCCTGGCCTGCTCTCTTCCCTTCTGCTCGGTCTGCTCTGCATCCCCTTCGCGGCTCAAACCCAGCCCAGCAGCAGTGCCCTGCCGCCCACCACCTACAAGCTCATCGAGGTGAAAGTAACCGGCAGCAAGCGCTTTACCTCGGAGGAAGTCGCCGCAACTAGCGGATTGCCGGTCGGCACTATCGCCCACGAAGAGGATTTCAAAAAGGCCGCGCGCCAACTAGGCGAAAGCGGAGCCTTCAGCAGCATCGCCTACACCTATTCGTATTCTTCAGCCGGCACCAAGCTGGAGTTTCAGGTCACCGACGCCGACAAATTTTTCCCCGCCCGCTTCTCCGACTTCGTCTGGTTCACTGACGAAGCCCTGCTCCAGAAACTCCACGATCGCATTCCCCTATTCAAAGGACAGTTACCCGCCAACGGCCGCTTACCCGACCAGGTTTCCGACGTTCTTCAAGCCCTGCTGGTCGAAAACGGCGTCCCCGGCCAGGTCGAGTACCTGCGCACCACCGGTAAGAACGACAAGCTAGAGTCGTTTGAATACAGAGTAGTCGGCGTAAGCATTCGCATCCACCAAGCCCAGTTCCCCGGCGCGGCAGCAACCGAGTTGCCCCTGCTCCAATCCGCCGCCGAACGGCTCTACAATCGCGAATACTCCCGCGACTACATGGCGAACTTCATCGAGCACTCCGTGCTGCCTATCTACCACGAACACGGATACCTCAAGGCCTCCTGCGCCCAGCCGCAGCCCAAGGTCGTCACAGTTTCCACCTCAGAGCCCAGCGCGAATCAAACAAAACCAACCTTCGTCGATGTAACCTTCCCGCTCACCCCTGGCGTCCAGTACAAACTCACGGCCTGGAATTGGTCAGGCAATAAAGCCATCTCAAGCGACATGCTTGAGCCGTTGCTCCACGTCAAGGCAGGGCAAACCGCTAACACGGTTCAACTGGGAAGCGATCTCCGCGCCATTCAGGAACTCTACGGCTCCCGCGGATACGTCACTGCCACTATCAAGGCCGACGCCGAATTCGACGACCCTGCCCCCACCGTGGCCTACCACCTGATTGTCACCGAGGGCGCCGTCTACCACATGGGAGAACTCGAATTTCGCGGCCTCGACAACAATCTCTCGGCCAGACTCCGCGCCGCCTGGAAGCTCCGCCCCGGCGATGTCTACGATGTCACCTACCTCAAGGAGTTTCTTCCCCTGGCCAGAAAACTGCTCCCACCGACCCTCGATTGGGATGTCTCGACTCACGTCACCGCCATGACCGGCGACAAAACCGTCAACGTCGATCTGCAATACACGGCCAAAGCTCCACAGTGAAAACAAACCGGAAAAATGATAACTTCAACTAGCAGCGCCGCCGTCCCGGCGCCTGTCCCTTCGGCAAGCTCAGGGCAGGCAGCGGGCGCGTCCACGCACCCACTCGCGACGGCAAAACGGACCGGCCCAGTCCAAGGAGAACGGAATGACTCGTACGACGCGGTGGTTCGCATCGCTGGCACTATTCACCTTTGCAGTGTTCGCATTCTCTAATCTTGATGCGCTAGCCGCCGGCAAACAAACCTTTACCGGCGAGGTCGGCGACGCCCTGTGTGGCAGGCAGCATATGGAAGGCACGCCCGCCGAGTGCACCCGCGAGTGCGTGTCGAAAGGCTCCAAATACGCATTGATCGTGGGCGAAAAGATCTATGTCCTGGATGTCACCGACAAGGCGGCTCTGGCCACGCTCGACCAGCAGGCCGGCAAGCATGCCACCGTAACCGGCACCTTGAACGGCGACACCATCGAGGTCAGTTCGGTCGCCCCGGCCAAGTGAGGGCCGTCCGTTCGCAAAACCGGAACCCACTAATTTTTCTCAACACGCGCCGGGCGTTGTGGTACAGTAGGTCGATTTTGCCCGGGGCCCTCCCCCAACATGCGCCGGGCACAATGGCGGGAACCCGCGCCAGCGGTTTTCCGCCATTTTTCTTAGTGGTGCAGTTTGATTGTCATCCTGAACAAGCGCTCTTTGCGCGGTGAAGGATCCGGGCGAGCCGAGCGCCGGGTCGCGTTTTTTGCGACCCATCAATCGCGCGTTTGGCTCGCTTCCTTGTCAAACTGCACCACTACCCCATTTTTCTCTTCCCCAACGTGAAATTCATCTTCCCTTTACAAAGCATTGTGTTAAATTGTGCATTCTCCATCTCATTTTTTCGCGCCGGAGGCTACAGCATTGGGCAAAGACATGGTTCCCAAGCGGATGTTCTTCACCAAGGGAGTCGGAAAACACCGCGAGCGCTTAACGTCGTTCGAACTCGCCCTGCGCGACGCCGGCATCGCCGCTCAAAATCTGGTTCGCGTCTCTTCCATCTTCCCGCCCAACTGCAAAATGCTGGCCCGTAAAGAGGGAGTGAAGTATCTAAGTCCTGGCGAAGTAGTCTTCGCGGTAGTCGCTGAAAATTCCACTCACGAAGCCCATCGCCTGCTGGCCTCTTCCATCGGCGTAGCCATCCCCGCCGACAAAAACACTTACGGATATCTCAGTGAGCACCACTCCTTCGGCGAGACCGAAGACGCCGCCGGAGAATACGCCGAAGAACTAGCCGCCGAAATGTTGGCCACCACGCTCAACGTAGAGTTCGACCCCGACCGCTCCTGGGACGAAAAAAAACAAATCTACCGCCTCTCCAACAAAATCGTCCGCACCGCCAACGTCACCCAGTCCGCCGTAGGCGACAAACGCGGCCTCTGGACCACGGTAATAGCCTCGGCCGTCCTGATTTTCGATTAGTCTCTAGACGAAATGGGGTGCCCCACTTCTCGCTGCTTTTGCGAGAAAGCCTGCCCTGAGCGAAGCCGAAGGGTGGGATTCCACGGACGCTGGATCTTCGGGCGCTCGAGTTCCATGCTCGCGAAAGCATCGGGAGGGGCACGACTTCCATTGTGCTGTTAAGAGCACGTAAAGATGCGGGCTTCAGCCCCTGAGGTCGGCTAGATAACTTCCATTTTCAGCGTGGGGAACGCCGCCCGATAAAGCCGTTCGTCCAGCGAGAGCAAGCGATACCCTCGGATGTAGGCATGCGCGCCGATCAGGAAGTCGGCAAGAAGGCGGCGCGTACCGTGATCGCGCTGCTTGCGGCGCCGTTCGGCATAGGCTTGAAACGCTCGACCGGCCGCCCTCCAGACTGCTTCATCCAAGCTCCAATCGATTGCAATTCCGTTTTCTTCCAGGAACGAATCCACGAATGCTTCGGTACGGCCAGGAGCGGCGATGAGTTCGGCAAATACTGGCGCAGCGACGACCAGGCTCCCACGGCGGAACGCCGCTTCCAGTGCCGTTTCTGCCGCCAGACTCAACCCCGGATCGTTTGCCCACAATGCGATGATCACGTTGGTATCGATGGCTGTGGTCATTCAGGGTTGCCTCGAGTCTGCCTCGGCGTCATTCCCCGCGCATCTCTCGTAACCAGCGGGCGATGCCCTTCCTGCCCGGCCCGATGCCCGGATTGCCAATCCCCCGATATTTGGAGAACGTACTCGCGCTGCGCACAGCGTGCACACGCATGCCGCTCCCGCCATTTTCAAACACCAACTTGTCGCCGGCGCGTACCCCCAGAATCCGCCGCACTTCACGGGGAATCGTGACCTGCCCCTTGCTGGTAATCGTGGCCTGCTTCTGCATTTTTGCCATTCCTTACTTTACCACAAACTCCTTACGATCACGGAACTTTTCGCGCAGACGTGTGTCCGCACCACTGGCGCCTCACCAGCAGCGCGGCACCAGCCGGTATCGAGTGTGCAGGCAATATTCGGCATAGCCAGGCAGTTCCCGGCGCAGCACCTTTTCCTCGTTGAGCAGACGAAAAACGATGATCGGGATGAGCAGAACCGCCGCCGGCCACGCCACGTACGACCCCAGCGCCAGCGGCGTGAACAGAAGCATTACGCTCATCCCCAAATACATGGGATGGCGAATCATACGATACGGCCCGCCAGAAATCACACACGGGCGGATGCGACCAGCCAAAGCGGTGATCGAAGCCGGGGAGAATGTAGTTGATCCCCAGGACCACGAACATGAGTTTCATGATGATCTTCTGTTCGCCGACGGTTTCCCCCCTCCGCAGCCTGCGCTCGACTAATGCCGGATCGTGTTTGTAGAAGTACCCAAAACCGGCGACCGTGGGCACTACCCAAATGGCGAGAAAAATCCAGCCCTCCCAAAATCTCAAGGAGCCAGCGGGAACGAACACGAGAACTCCGAATACGCTTGCAGCAATCGAAGAACGAATCACCAATTTCCACTTGAGATTCATCCGATGACCCTCCTGCGTCGAGTAGTCTCCGCCCCGCTAATAATCGCGAAAGAAGGACCGCTGTGCAATGACTGCAGTCACCCGGCTCAAGTCGCGGTTGAATAAAAGCCTTCGTGTTACTTCGTGCCCTTCGTGGTTCAGGGTTTTCCGATTGCACTACAAAACTGAGCACATATACCATTGGACGGACGGCGCTGCCTCCCACAGCCGTGTTATAATAATACTTTAGTAACTCCCAAGCTCTGCCAAATGTACTCTTCCGTTAACAGCCTTCCCATATCATTGAACTGAAGAAAATGCACTGAAGAAAAATGCCGATTCCGGCAAGAGGAGTAGTTTTGGATAACGATACCCGCAGACAAAAGCAGCAAGCACTCATAACCGAATTGCTCGAAAGGAAAATCCGCCTGCACGCCCAGTATCTCTACAACCAGCGCGGCCGGCAGGAAGGATTAGCCCTGCAAGACTGGGTGGAAGCCGAATCGCAAGTCTTGGAAAACAGCATCCTCGCGCCGCTCTACCGCAAGAGCCGCGAAGACCGCTCATCGTCTGAAATGAACGCCAGCGTCTGAGCAAACATTCTCAGCAGAATATCTCTTAAGAATCAAACAGGAAGATGTGGGGGACAGCGCCCCCGCCTGCCCTGAGCGGAGTCGAAGGGGCTGTCCGGCGGCCCAGGCTCTTCGGGCCGCTGTGCCTAGATCACCACGAGACCTCTCATACTTCACATTACTTCTTCGCCGCCGCCGTTTTCCCCTTGCCCGCCTTACTCCCCTTCTTATCCAGCCGCTCAAACACGGCCGCGCAAATCAAAGGCAACCCCACTGTGGCATCCACAAAAACTTCCCCAAATCTCCCACCCTCCGCCGGAGGCACAAACTTCCCCCACGACACCGCCTCGCTATACGGACTCCCCGACAACCCTCCCCAGAAAACCGGCTCCGGACAAATCCGCAACCCATAGTGATACCGCTTCAACGGAACATTCTCTCCCAGCCGCCGGTGCCGCAATTCGCAGAACGGACCAAACTGCTGCGACCAGTTCCGCGGCACGCCGCCGCCAATCGTCATAATCCCAAGCTTCTTCTGCCGCAAAAGCGTAGCCGCAAAATGTTCCAGATCTTCAAACGGATCAAACCGTATCTTGTACCGTCCCGTAGATTCCCGCAAACGATTATTCAAAGCCGTATCCAGCCCCAACTCCGAATCGCTGAACGCCGGCACAAACACCGGCACGCCTTTCTCAAACGCCGACTTCAAAATCCCCCGCTCCTGCGTGTGCTTCGCCAAGTAAGCCCCAATCGCATGATTCAGCTTGTAAGAGCACATCACCTCATTGTGATCCCAACCCTCCAGCACCGCCGACATCACCTCTTCCACATCATCCAGATTCTGCTCCGGCTCCAGCGTGTCATACACGCGGTTGTAACCCTGCTCGTAAAGTTCCTCGTCCGTAACCTCCGGATTGTGTCGAAAGTGCGCCCGCCCAGTAGCCTCCACCAACCCATGAGCCATCAAAGCCCCGGTCGAAACCACCGCATTCACAATGCCGCGATCAATCAGCTCGGTAACAATCAGCCCCTGCTTCGCCACAGTCATGGCGCCCGACAAAGTCATCACCACAAAACATTCCTCATCGCGAGCCATAGCCTCCAGCACGTCCGCAGCCTCGCCCAGTTGCCGTCCAGTAAAAGCGGTCTTAGCCATCGCCCGCACCAGATCGTCGATCGACTTCACCTTAGTCAAATCGAGCGGCTCCAGCGGAATCAACTTGTCGACAATCGGATTGTGCAACTTGCGATCCACGCCATCACCCACATGCCCCGAGTTGCCACGCGCTTTTCCCGCCGAGTGCTCACCGCTATGATTGCCCTTCAAGACGACGCCTCCAAACTCAGACTCAAAATCCCCGACCAACTACTTTACAGGAACGATGTGAAAGGACGCCACGCGCCGAATGGGTGGCAATTCGGTCCGGCCTCCCAATTTCTTGTCATTCCGAACCGGGCGCCAAGCCCGGTGAGGAACCTGCTGTTCTCGGCCCCACTGCGCCCGCGCTACACTCTCTCCATGCCCGCCAAGCGCAAGTTCGAAGAACAACTCGCTGCACTAGATGCGCTTCGCCAACTTCCCCCAGAAGCCGCTGTAGAGCCGCTACGCAAAACCCTGGCAAATCGCAACAACTTCATAGCCGCTAAAGCCGCCGATCTCGTCCGCCAATTCCAGCTTAGTCAACTAATTCCCGAACTGCTCACCGCCTTCGACCGCTTCTTCGAAGATCCCATCAAAACCGACCCGCAATGCTGGGCCAAGAACGCCATAAGCAAAACTCTAGCCGCCTTCGAACATCAAGACGCCGCGATCTTCCTCCGCGGCATGAAACATATCCAGCCCGAACCCTCCTACGGAGGGCCCTCTGACTCCGCCGCAACCCTGCGGGCCACCTGCGCTCTAGCCCTGGTGCAGTGCCGCAGCCTGCCCGAGGCCGATCTTCTGAAGCATCTCATCGAGTTGCTGGGAGATAAAGACAAGTCAGTCCGCGCAGAAGTAGCGAGAGCCATTGAGCAAGTCGGCTCGCCCTCCGCCGCACTCCTGCTGCGCCTGAGAGCGATTTTAGATTCCAAACAAAGGTCCAGAAAGCCACACGAAGCGCCGGAAGAAGAGCCCGAGGTTCTAGGCGCCTGCTACAGCGGCATCCTCCGCATCGAAGGCCCGACTGCCATCCCCTGGATAGGTCGTTTTCTAGCCGGTTCCGACGAGCCCACAGCCGAAGCCGCATTAGCCATCGCGGGCACGCATTCTCCACAAGCATTCGAAGTCTTGCGCCAACGTCTAGCTCACGAGTCCGACCCGTGGTTCCGCTCCGTCCTCCTCTCAGCGATCGCACTAACCCGCCAGGATGCAGCGCAAGAATTCCTGCTAGATCAAGTCCGTACCGAATCCCCGCAAGCCGAAGCCGCGATAGAAGCCATCCTCCGAGCCATGCCCTCCGAAGAAGTCATCAAACGCCTCGAACAACTAGTAGCCGGCAAGCAACGCCTCTCTCGCGCCTTCGCCAAATTAAATCCCCGTAAATAAGCCTTCGTGATACTTCGTGCCCTTCGTGGTTCAAGGGTTTCTTGTGATTGGCTGATAGCTGACAGCTGATGGCTGACAGCTTTCAAATGCTATATTGTTCGCCAGAGGATACAACGTGCCCCCCGATAAATTCCGCGTAGCCTTGGTGCAAATGTCCACCGGCGCCGAGCCGGAACAGAATCTCAACAAAGCTCTGGAACGTATCTCCGACGCCGCCGGACGCGGCGCCCAGGTAGTCTGCCTCCCCGAACTTTTTCAGACCCAATACTTTTGCCAGCGCGAAGACCACGCCCTCTTCGATTTAGCCGAGCCCATCCCCGGCCCTGCCAGCGAAAAGCTTTCCGCCGCCGCCCGCCAGCACGGCGTAGTCCTGATCGCATCTCTCTTCGAGAAGCGCGCTCCCGGCATCTATCACAACACCGCCGCCATCTTCGATTCCGACGGTTCCCTGCGCGGCCTCTACCGCAAAATGCACATCCCCGACGACCCGCTCTACTACGAAAAGTTCTACTTCACCCCCGGAGATCTAGGCTTCCGCGCCCTCGACACTACCGCCGGCCGCATCGGCACGCTGGTCTGCTGGGACCAGTGGTTCCCCGAAGGCGCACGCCTGACCGCGCTGCAAGGCGCGACGATCCTCTTCTATCCCACAGCCATCGGCTGGCATCCCGCCGAGAAAGCCGAGTTCGGCCAAGCCCAGCACGACGCATGGCGCACCATCCAGCGCGCCCACGCCATCGCCAACGGAGTCTACGTAGCGGTAGTCAATCGCGTAGGCTTCGAAACCGGCAACATCCGCGGCAAATCCGCCCCAGGCCATGGACTGGAATTCTGGGGCGCGAGTTTCTTCTGCGACCCCTTCGGCCGAGTCCTAGCCGAAGCCTCGCATGACCGCGAAGAAATCCTGATGGGAGACGTAGACCTGAAAGCCCTGGAAGACATTCGCCGCAACTGGCCGTTCTTACGCGACCGCAGAATCGATGCGTATGCCCCAATCAGCAATCGCCTGCTCGATGGACGGTAAAATCGATCCAACGAGTGTAATCGCCGATTACATCACCCAAGCAAATCGCAGGGATACAATTGCTTGATCGAGGCCCCTATGAATGCCCGCGTACTTACCCTATTTTTCCTGCTAGCTATTATTTCGATAACTACGGCAGCGCAAACCGAACCCGTTTTGTCCTCAGCCAACATACCCAAGTACCCTCCGCTAGCTTGCCAAGCACGAGTTCAAGGAACCGTTAAACTGACTTTTACTTTGCCTGCTAACGGTCGCGAACCGGCAAACGTCCAGATCGTATCCGGTCACCCGCTATTGAATGACGCTGCGATGGACAGCATCAAAACGTGGCGTTTTGATAATCCTTATGCGGTGGAGCGGAAGTACGAAACGACGTTCGACTATCGGCTTACAGACAGGGTCCTAGCTCCAGGACAGCAGCGAAGGCTCACCGTGAGCCTGGAATCATTTCGCAGGATAGAAATCATGAGCGATGCTTACGGACCCACGGTTAACTACTGAGCAATTGTTGGCGATAAATCGCGATTTCAGGCTCAGGATTCAAATGCACGGTTTATCATCTCGTACAATAAACTACCTCCATGCCCCGACCCAAGCATTCAAGTAATACTTTAAGTGTTTCCCCGGCCACGCTCGCCTACCGCATGCCCGCCGAGTGGGAGCCGCACGTGTCAACCTGGCTAGCCTGGCCCCACTATCACGGCGATTGGCCGGGAAAATTCGAGCCCATCCCCTGGGTCTACACCGAAATCATCCGCAATCTAGCCCGCCACGAACAAGTTGAGTTGATCGTCAACGACGCACCGTCAGAGCGCCAAGCCCGCAAGCTGCTGGAACGCGCCGACGCCTCACCGAGCGAAATCCGCTTCCACCGCCAGCCCACAAATCGATCCTGGCTCCGCGACTCCGGTTGCATCTTCTGCACGTGTAGACGCGGGCGACTCGCCCGCGAAGGCCAGGGGCACAACTCTAGTCTTCTAGCCCTAAGCTTCCGCTTCAACGCCTGGGCCAAATACTCGAACTACCGCCAGGACGAAAAAATCGGCGCCTTAATGTCCCAAGCCGCCCATGCCCAAGAAATCCGCCCGCACCACCACCAAACCCGCGTAGTCCTCGAGGGCGGCTCCCTCGACGTCAACGGACAAGGCACCCTCCTAACCACTGAAGAATGTCTGCTAAGCAAAATCCAGCAACGCAATCCAACCATGCAGCGCAGAGACTACGAAAAACTCTTCGCCGATTATCTAAGCGCGCCGCACACAATCTGGCTAGGCAAAGGCATCCTCGGCGACGACACTCACGGCCACGTCGACGACCTGACCCGCTTCGTAAGCCAAGACACAGTAGTCACTATGGTCGAATCCAATCGCAGAGACGCAAACCACGAGCCGCTACGCGACAATCTCCGCCGCCTGCAATCCGCCACCGATCAAACCGGCAAGCCGCTCAACATAGTAGAACTCCCCATGCCCAGCCCAGTAATCTTCGAACACCGCCGCCTGCCCGCCAGCTACGCCAATTTCTATATCGCCAACGGCATCGTGCTCGTGCCAGTCTTCAACGACCCCAACGACCGCGTAGCCCTAAGCACGCTGTCAGCGCTGTTCCCCACCAGAGAAGTAGTCCCCATCTATTCCGGCGATCTGGTCTGGGGACTCGGCACCATGCACTGCATGACCCAACAGCAGCCCGCGCTGTAGCTCTCAGCTCTCTCTCTCGCTTGTCATCCTGAGGCCCGCGTTCTTTGCGGGCCGAAGGATCTATGCAACTTGCTTGTAGCATCAACGCTACCCGCATGTTGCACGGGTCCTTCGTCGGGAGTCGCCCGCTTCGCGGACGACTCCGCTTCCTCAGGATGACAATCAGCGTGGTGTATTTGTACGTGAGAAGTCGAGCGTTCGCCCCGGGGCGGGGAAACCGCGACAAAAGGATTGAACGCTGATGGCTAACAGCTGCCACCTACTTCTTATACAACGTAGGTGCCGGCCCTTGCTCCAGAGTCTTGCGGTCCCAGATCCAACCTTCGCGGGTGTAGCTGGCGAGTTCGAAATCCTGAGTAAGTTCGAGGGCATCCACGGGACAGGCGTCTTCGCACAGTCCGCAGAACATGCAGCGGCTCAGGTCGTAGGTGAAGTTGGTGAGTTCTTTGCGGCGGGTCTGCTCGTTGCGAGCGCTGGTGACCACGATCAGATTCTCCGGGCAGGCGACCGCGCACAAGTCGCAGGCAATGCACATGGTCTCGTCGGTATCAGGATTCACGTTCAGCCGCGGCGCGCCCCGGTAGCGCTCAGCTACCTGCGGCCGCTCCATGGGATATTGCTCGGTATAAATTTCCTTTGGATCCTGATAGCGGAACGTGATCCTCAACCCCTGCAGAAGGTCGATCAGAAAGACTTTGCGCAGCAGCTTTGGCATCCCCATGACGGCTTCAGCATATCACTGAGCAGCCGCCTGTTGCCACTTGCCGGCTGCCAGCGCACTGCTGCAAAACTCGGTTTTGGGTGGCGCAGCGCTTTTCAGCGCTGCGATAAAGCGTTTCTTTTTTCTGAGGGCTTCAGCCCTGAGGTTCTTAAAGCGAGTTTTTCAGCAAACTGTTCAGCCAATGAGCTACGTGTGCCAGCTTCTTTCTTCAGCCTCGAACTTCTGCATGACATTGCGGGAACCTTCATGGCCTGTTTTTCGTACCTAAAACCACGAGGATGTTATGCGAGCCTATCTCGCCAAACTGACCCCCAAAGCATGGGCGCTCGTGGCCATACTGGTAACCGTGATCGCCTATCCACTGGTGACGATCCTGTTGCCGACAGCGATTCACGCAGCCATCCCCGAAGTGGTGCGCTCGGTGCTGAGGCTAATCTAAGAGCACGCACCATGTGGAGACAGACCATGTGGCGACGGGCGCCTTCGTCCGTCCCCTGAGAGAGCGCAGCGAACGAAGGGAACAAATCCACTCCTCCTACTCAGCCCTGCGAGTGATAACCTGCTGCGTGGAGCGCCCGGTGCCTACCACCAACGACCAACGACCAACGGCCGGTTCTGACGAACTGTGGATGGAAGAAACCCTCCGCGCCGCCCAGCGCGCGCTCGAAGCCGGCGAAGTTCCGGTAGGAGCGGTCGTCGTCTGCGACGGACGCATCATCGGCCGCGGATGGAACCGCAACATCGGCGATTCCGATCCTACCGCCCACGCCGAAATCGTAGCCCTGCGCGAAGCCGCCGCAACCGTTGGTAACCATCGCCTGGCGGAGTGCGACCTGTTTGCTACAATTGAACCGTGCCCGATGTGCGCCGGAGCCATGGTGCACGCCAGGATCAAGCGTCTAGTCTATGGGGCGGACGATCCCAAGGCGGGCGCAGTGCAGTCAGTAATGCAGGTGCTGAACCACCCGCAACTGAATCACAAAGTAGAAGTCCGCAGCGGAGTACTGGCAGGCCGCTGCGCCGAGTTGCTGCAAACGTTCTTTAAAAACCGTCGTTAGCCGTTGGTCGTCGGCAAATGCCTGTTAGCCCGTGCCGATTGTCATTTCAAACCTTGGGTTGTCATTCCGAGCGAAGCGAGGAATCTCGGGGTTTGGCTGACGTCTCATAACTGACGGCTGATAGTTTCCCTCCGGAGAGGTGCGTGAGCGGTTGAAACGATCCGCCTCGAAAGCGGACATACCTTAACGGGTATCGTGGGTTCAAATCCCACCCTCTCCGCCATACTTTTCGTTTCAATGCGTGAGCATGGGGTGATACCGCGGATAATCAGCATCTCTTGCGGCGTTTAACTCCAAAACAAGACGCCAATCCAACTCATCAGGCGCGTTCTGACCGCCACCGGCTATCGCTATTCGCTGGTTTGTATTGCAGAAGAAGAGATAGTTGTTACACTCCCTCGCCGGCGCGCGTCTATCATGTGGTGGGGATTTTGCGCGCATGGCCAGGTCCAGCGACAGAGGTGACCTGCTCGCGGCAGGCCTGCGACCCGGGCCTGTGAGGCAGTCGTCCGCGTTGGAAATTTCTCAGGACGCGACCTGGGTGGCTGCGGCGCGCGAGGGCGACCGCGTCGCGTTTGGGCAGCTCTACGAGCGGTACGCCCGCATGGTCCACGGAGTTCTGCTGGCGAAGGTCCCGGTAGGCGATGCGGACGACCTGGTTCATTGTGCCGCGCGGGTTCATCGACCAGGTCTTGCCTCTCACCATCGATCCAGTTCCAGGACAAATCGTACGTGTCTTTGCCGGCCGACTTGAAATCGTCACACCCGCTACTGCGATGGCTGTAAGAAATGCGGTTGCCCATAACGATGAAGAAACACTCAACAAATACGGACGATTCCCGGAGCCGATTCTTCAAACCGTCAATGAGCGGAAGTGATTCCGCAATGTTTGCTCTGGCGGGTTTGGCTGAAGAAGGGATCGGTGGGGCGGGCAACCGGTACTGGGGCACGAAAGAAAAACCTCTAGCTATCGGCTGATGGGCCCGCACCTTTCGAAAACTTCGAAAGGTGCGGCAGCCTCAGTCGTAGTGGTGCCAGCGTAAAAAAATCAAAGGTGAGCCAGCCCCCTGTCGGTGGAAGATACCGTATAGTGGCATTAGAGTGTGTTGCTCTATGCTGCCGGATGAGCCTAAGGGTTGGCGGAAACTGTGGGAAGCGGCACAGCGGGAAAAAGATCCCAAGAAACTGGTGGAACTCATCGATCAGATGAACCAGTTGCTCGCCGAGCATGAGAAAACGGCTGCGAAGGAGACGAAGCGCGGCACCCACACGTTACCCGAGCGTCCCAAGCAATAGTCGAATTGACTACATGGGCCTCACAAACTTATCCAGCTCGGAGCGCAATTCGAGAATTCGGCGCTTTCGCCTCTGGTAGGCTTCCAGTTCTTCCTCGCTAAAATCGTTGAACTTTCGGCCTACGACGGATTCCACTTGTTGCTGAAGCAGTTCGCAAAGCTCACGCGCAATAGCGTCGAGCCCTGCCGTATCCATGCAGGGTACTTATCACGAGAAGTTCCTCGCCGCCGTGCGTGCGCGCATCACTGGTGATGATTCCAATCACGTCACTTGCGCGCGAGAATGCCTTCGATTTGCCGCAGGTGGTTGATGTCGTGGCCGGCGAACATGCGCACGATGTGCTCAATCGACTCCTCGCCGCGCTCCGAGTGCATGCCCCAGTGTTTCCACTGCTCGGGCGTCAAAGATTTGAGGAGCGCGAGATTGGCCTCTCGGAGTGCACGAAACTGCTCGACGGATTTCCGCGGATCGCGCTTCGCATAATGCCCGCTGGTCACCCAGGCATCCTGATCGAAGGCTGCCACCGGAGTGCCCGGCGCGCCCAGAATCAGCCGCATACGAAAAGCGCCCGCGATTTCCGCATCAGCGATGTGTGCGAGAATTTCGCCCACCGACCACTTGTCTGGCGCGGGGCGCTTGCGCAACTTCGCTGTAGGCACCCCCTTGATCAGCCTCTCGAGCTTCTTCGGCGTGGCGGCCTGCACCGCCAGAGCCTGCTTCCCTTCTACGTAGCTGGTGACTCGTTGCGTGTATTGCTGCGGCGTTTCTTTCATTTGGTTCGGCTCCTGTCAGATTCCTTCCGCCGAGCTTCGCTCTGGCTAGTGGAACAAATTTCTACCTGCCCAGCACCAAATCAATCCCCGAAAAAAGTAACTCCAACTTGGGCCGCGGGAGTTTTCCGGCGCGTTCCGTCAGCAGTGATTTGTCGAGAGAGACGATTTGCGACACATTGGCGACCGAATCCTTTGGCAGTCCGGTAACACGCGTGGATAAGCTGACGTTGCCCGGAGCAAGAGCCCATTTCAGATTGCTCGTCAGCGGAACGCAAACCACTGTGGAAATTCGGCTCTGGTTCAGCGCGTCGCTTTGAACAACTGCTACGGGCCGGCGATACCCCGGCCCTGAGCCGGTCGGGGCGGGCAAATCTGCCCACCAGATCTCGCCTTGCGCGATCACCACTCGCTCTGCTCCAGCCGTCTGCGGGAGGCCGCCGCTACGAAGGAATCGTTACTCTCACCGATTTCAGCCAGAGCCTGATCCATGGCCTCAGTGATTTTGTCGGGCGAGCGGCGCGCCACATACTCGCGTAAGGCATCGCTGAACAGCCGGCTCCGCGACTTCCGCGTGCGCCGCGCAAGGCGTTCCGCCACGTCGAAAAGTTCATTGGGAATGGAGACTGCCGTTTTCATACCGAAAGTATAACCGCGCTGGCGGCGGTTGGCAAGACATAAAGGACGGATAGCCGCTCAAGCCCGGTTTCGGCTTGAGCGAGGACGCTGAGAGTTGGTCGAACCCACCCACTGCTCACGAACGGGAGGAACAACACGGGTCTAACATTTGTTCATTTCGCCTGCCCAGCTTGAAACGTCGTCCACGGCCCCGCCTTCATATCGCGCAGCAGCGGCTTCTGCCACGAAAACTCTGGATGCTTCTCCAGAAAATCGCCGGCCAGAAAATCCGCTCCGCAAGGATGCCCGGCGCGCGCCACGAAACTCATATTCGCCGCCATCTTGCTGTCGGTGGCTTTGCCCTGCACCGCGCCCTCGGGACTGTAGGCTGGCCTGTCCCATTGCGCCACGCCGCGCGGCGAGGCATCGACGTGTCCGCACAACGAGCGCTCATCGGGCTGTTCTTTCTTTTCGAAGCTGTCGAAATGGTCGGAGAGAAAATCCTCGGCCATCTCTACATCAATCGTTCCTTTGGCGCGCTGCACCATCTCTTCGGCGCGGGCGTGGCGCGCGTTCATCGAGGACGATGCATCATTGGGATCAAAGCCTCTGGTCTCCTCGCGAATCAGCTTGGGATCGCGGGCAAAGTTCGAGCTGACGTAATAGCCATCTTTCGTGCGCCACAGCGGCGTGTTCTTCAGCCCAAGCTCGAGATACGCGATCTCTCCGGTCTTGCGGTCGCCGATGAGCCAATCGTTGGCGTAGCCGCCGTTGTTTCCTTCCTCGATAATGCGCACGTAATCGTCGATGCTCTCGGCATACTGCAGCGCCTTGCGCGAGCGCACGAATTCCGGCTTACCGTTCGGATCCCAACCCTCGAATTGCGTGATGGTGGTCTCGGTGATCATGATCCCCGCGGCGTTGATGCCGAAATCATCGTCGCTGGTGATCACGCCGGGAAAGCCGTCCATCAGAATGCGCTGGCCATGTTCGGGAACAATGTCGAAGATGATCACCCAGCGCTCGCCATCGAGGTAGCCGGTCCAATTATTATGCGCGATTACGATCTGATGATCTTTGGTGTAAGCGCCCGTGGCAATAAACGCGCTGCAATGGCCCGGTGCCTTCAGCTTGGGAGCGCGCGCCTGCTTCTCGCGTTTATTTAGCCACGGTACGTAATAGTCCGGGACTTCCTCGAACGCATTCAGCGCCACAATGTCGTATAAATCCAAATCGACGCCGTGGGCCTTCGCGCCGTCGGCAATGCCCTGCAACTCCTGCTGATACTCGGCGTCAATGTGCGGCCACAGCATCTCCCGCGCGTTCTTGCGAAAGAACTCCCAATCGCGCTGCGTGTCGTGAGTATCCTGAAGTTTCACTACTTCCAGCGCGTCGGCAATCTCCGGAGCCAGCAGATAACCGTGCTGGAAGCCAATGTCAGAGGGCGAACCCTCCAAATGAACGTAGCTCCAGCCGCCTTTCTGGAAGCGGTAACTTTTTTCCAGCCGCGAATCGGAAGGGCCGGCAGCCGCAGTCTTCCCCGACGAATCAGAAACAGCCAAGGGAACAGCCACGGCGAACACAACGAGAGTGATGGCAAGACGGCGCAACGAAGAAAAGACCAATCTGTTAGACATTGATTTCCTCTGGCTCTAAGCGAAAGTTCCGAGCGAAAGCTCTGAATGACCGTAATTGTAGCCGAATTCAGACACAAAAAAAGCGGGACGCATTTCGCGCCCCGCCCGCAATCAGGCAGCTTCAGCGGCCGTGGCCGCCACCACCGCCGCCACCACCGTGAAATCCGCCCCCGCCGAACCCGCCACCACCGTGGAACCCACCGCCACCGTGGAAGCCTCCACCACCGCGGAACCCGCCATAGCCGGCGCGCATACCTGCCCGCGCCATCATTGGCCCGGCGTGGAAGCCGCCGCGCGCCGCTCCCCTTCCGCTGTAAACACCGTGAGAATAATTGCGGCTGGTTGCGTAGTGCTGGCCCCCGCCCCAGGCGCGAACGTTCGAGGCGTTAAAGGTGTGATACGTGTGTCCGCCATAGAACGGGGCTCGGTTTACGTAACCCGGCGAATAGAATCCCCAGCCGAACGGGCTGTAGGCGATTCCACCCCAGGGCATGAAGGTATAGGCTCCGAACCACGGATCCCAACCCCATCCGCCCCAGCCCAAGCCCCATCCCCATCCCCAATCCGGCCCCCAGAACGGATCGCCCCACCAGCCACCACCCCAATCGTTTTCCAACAACAGGTTGGCGTCGTCCACGTTGGCCTCTGCCAGGTAAGACGAACGCAGGCTGCTCCAGTTGTAGAGATCGCCGCTGGTGTACTCTTTCTTCTTGAAACCTTCCGCTTTCTCCGGCGCATCGGCCGCCAGCGTCAGCTCATGCCCGCGGGTCAGCTTGATTTCTTTGCCGCGGTCCTGCACCTCGGCCTGGCCATCGAACACGCGGGTTTGATCTTGCTCCAGGTTGAAGTCATAAAGTCCGGGCTTCATGATCCTGGTAATCGCGTCGCCTTCCATGATGCGGAGGTTGTTCTGCGGATAGATATCATCCGCCTCCACCATGGCATGGCCCTTGGTTACGCTCACTGCCGTGTCGGCCAGGCCGCTGGCCAGCATCTTGACATCACTATTGTTGCCAACGCGCAGAAACACGCCCGGCGTCAGCAAAATCTCAACCTTCCCAGTTTGCGTGCTAACCGATTGGCCGGCTGCGAGGACCGTCTTGCCAATCGAGTTGTGGTCGAGGGGCTGACCGGCGATGAAAGCTTGCCCCTCCACATAATTCACCGTTCCCGGCACAGCTGAATTTGGGCTCGCGCTGCTGCTACCCCATGCGGGCACAGATAGAACCGCTGCCAGGAACAAGATCGCTAGCCCTTGTACCTGTAACAGCTTCATAACTCCTCCTGAGCCATCTCCTTTTTCCCTACTACATTAGATGGTCGAAGGCTGGGGCACGATGCCTCTACATCCCCTTGCGGGCGTGCATCTTACGAGTGCGGATTCAGATGTCGGTGCGTTGCTCGGTATGCTGCTGCAAATACCAGCAGGGCGTGTATCCCTCGTGGGGAAACAGCGCGTGGACGCAGGTTTGCGCCTCCGGCGGATTGAAAATAAATTGGGTCTTGCCGCTTTTCTGCGCCACCGCGTCGTAGCTCGTGACTGTAACCTGCCCGAAGGGCTCGCGATTCCCCGCCACGCGATAGCGGAACACAAAGTAGTCGACGGCGTAGGCAAGCCCAGTCACGCCCAGCACCGAGGAGAGGCCGATGACGATTACTCGCTTCAGGAAGTGCTTGATTCTGGCTCGCAGCGCGGAACTCACGGTGCGAAAATTATAACCGCAGCCCTGCGCCGTTAGCTGCGATCCCGCCTCGCGTTGACAATTCCCCGCTCCCACGTGCAAACTGACTCGTCCGCAAATTACAGGCTGCGGTGAGCGCCTACGGGCAATCCAGAGGATAGGAGCGGGTTTCGCAAGCATTCATCGGCCATGGAGCAATCGGTCTCCTACACCCTCGACTCCACTTTGGAAACCGTGGATAATGCGGAAGAAAAAGCCACCCGCATCGCCACGGAACTGGGCTTTGGCGAAGACGAGGTAATGCAGATTTCCATGGCAGTGCGCGAAGGCGCGGTCAACGCCGTTCTGCACGGCAACGCCTATGCCCCGGACAAAAAAATTACACTGGCGTTCGAGCGCACGACCGAAGACCTGGTCATCACCATTCGCGATCAAGGCAAAGGCATCGATCTGAGCGGCATTCCGAATCCGCTGGCGCCAGAAAACCTGCTCAAGACTTCAGGACGCGGTATCTTTCTTATGCGTTCTTTTATGGACGTGGTGGAAATCCGCCCGTCCCACACAGGCACTGAAATTAAATTGATCAAGCACGTCCGCGGTCCAGTCGCGGCCGGCAAGGAGGGGTCTCAGTGACAATGAAACTCAGTACTCGGCAGGTGGATGGAGTCACCATCGTAGATTGCAGCGGCCGCATCACCCTCGGCGAAGGCAGCGTCATGATGCGCGACACGGTTCGCGACCTGCTCGCCAAGGGCAACAAAAAGATCGTTCTGAACCTGGGCGAGGTCAACTACATCGACAGCTCCGGCATCGGCGAACTGGTCAGCGCCTTCACCACCACCAAGAACCAGGGCGGCGAACTCAAGCTGCTGCACCTCACCAAAAAGGTGCACGACCTGCTCCAGATCACCAAGCTCTATACCGTCTTCGACGTAAAAGAAGACGAGACCGCGGCGGTCAAGGCCTTCAAATAGCTTATTGTTTTGAAAGGGAGCGGCTTCACGCCGCGCCGTGAAGCCGCGCTACCATTAGCAAATGATTCGGGAAGGGCACGGCTTCAGCCGTGCCGCCCAGAGCCATTAGACATGCGGGCTTTAGCCCTGGGGGCCCCCAAACCGAGGTGCTTGTTCGCATCCATAGTTTCTGCTTGATGGATGTATGTTCAAAGTGCGTACATCAATGTATACTGATTGTGCGTACAAGGAACCCTCATGCCCACCACCGGAGCCAAGCCCGACAAGACCCGAAGCCAGAACATCAACCTGCGGGTCACGCGCAGTCAGAAGGCTCTGATTGACCGCGCGGCGACTGCCCTGCGGCGCAATCGTTCAGATTTCATGCTGGAAACGGCCTGTCGCGAAGCCGAAGCTATCCTGCTCGACCGGCGTTATTTCTCCCTGCCAGAAGAAGATTTCGACCGCTTCCTGTCGATGCTCGACCGCCCGCCAGCCGCCAACCCCCGGCTGCGGCGTCTACTGCGAACCGCGGCGCCGTGGGAGCAATGAGCCGGCAGTCCTTGACGCCGCCGGAAAAGCTCCGCGATGATCACGATCTATCGCTGTTCCACTGCGGCGAGCCGGCATTGGATGACTGGCTGCACCGCCGCGCCCTACAGAACGAGGAAAGTGGCGCATCCCGCACCTACGTCGTGTGCGTTGGTCTGCGAGTGGTCGCCTATTATGCGTTAGCCGTTGGAGCGGTCGCACACGCTGGTGCTCCCGGCCGCGTCCGGCGCAACATGCCCGATCCCGTCCCAGTAATGATCATCGGTCGCCTCGCCGTTGATCACGAATTTCACGGCCACGGCCTTGGCCAGGGGCTGCTGCGCGACGCCGTGCTGCGCACTCTTCAGGCGGCCGATATCGCCGGCATCCGGGCAATCCTGGTTCACGCTATTTCCAGCGATGCCCAGCGCTTCTACGAGAGGCACGGCTTCGTGCGATCGCCGATTGATCCCATGACGCTGATGATTACGTTGGCGGATGTGGAGAGAGAACTCTCGGGCCTCAAGCGAAAATGAGCAGGACGCGTTTTCCCGTCCCGGGCGCATCCGTAAAAGTTTTCCACAGCCCAACCCTGTGACATCTGACCTTGTCCACAGCCCACAACTAATTCCATAATTGCCCAAGCAAAGGCAATAAATTCGGCGAAAGCAAAAAGGGCGCTCCGGTCCAGAAATCGGCCCGCGAGTCCTTTGCTTTCTAGATTTTGACCTCTAAGTCCTTTAGGCTCCGGATTTTACGGGGAAAACATGCTTAACCCGATGATTCTAATAGACCGGGGGGGTGGGGGCGGGGGTGGGGTTTGCACAACGATCAGGAGTTGTGCAGGACGTAGACTTTCTGCGCAGCCGGTTCAATGGCCCAGGTTTGTCTTTTTACTTTTCTTTTGCGGCCGGCTTGCGGGCCAGCAAGTCCACAATAGCGGCGGAACATCGCGCGAAACCGATTCCAGCGGAGTCATCCGTCCCGGTGCGAACTATCATTCCGATGACTTTGCCGCCTTCTGTATATACCGGACTGCCGCTTGCCCCAAGCCAAGCCGTTTTGTCGAGCAAGTAGAAAAACCAAGGATCGTCGTCATCCATAGTGGCCCGGCCAGCTACGTTGCCGATGGATGTGATTGGAGTAGTTCTCTGCAAGGGAAATCCGGTAAAGGCCGCTGCCGTTCCATCGGGTACTTCCCCAGCCACGAAGCTGACTTCCTGGATAAGGTTTTTTCCCAGACGCGGGCTGGTGAAAGGATTCTCGATCAAGGTGCAAACTGCAACATCCGCGCTAGCAGACCGAATGCATTGGTTGAAGGTAAAATACTCGAGATTGAGAACCTTCCCGCCTTTCTCCCATCCCTCATCGGGTACGTAAATGGCGTATTCGCAGCGATGTTCGGGCGTTTCTCTTGCGAAGGTATCCAGGCCGTCCAATACATGACTGGCGGTGACGAATCTTCCTCCTCTACGGTCGACAAAGAATCCAGTACCCTCGACGTCAGCAATAATCCATTTCCCTTTGTTGTCGGTATACCCGCACACGACCGGGACGACCGACCTCTTCATGTTCTTTATGGTTTCGACCCACGAATGTTTCACGGGAGAGTTTCCAAGAACGAGCAGGATTGCGATCGCAAAGGCATACCGAGCGCCGGCCATAGTAGCACCCTTATTGTGGAGAATTCAAAATCCTAAGTAAAGGACGATGAGGCTACCTTCTCCAAATCTCGACCGCACCGTTTCTGGGTGCTCGGTACTCGGTACTCGGTACTTGCTGTTGGCGTTCGTGCTGTGCATAGCGGCATCAGCCTCCGACTGTGTGCCCATCGCCGAAGCCCGCAAGCACGTCGGAGAGACCAAGTGCGTGACCGGCAAAGTTGTGCGCGTAAAAGTCGGCGCCAAAGGCGTGCACTTTGTCGACTTCTGCGCAGCTCAGGCAGCTTGCCCGTTCACGGTCGTAGTCTTCGCTCACGATCTGAAAGATGTGGGCGACGTCCGCTGCCTCACCGGACACGTCATCGAGATTCACGGGCCCGTGAAGCTCTACGACGGACGTGCCGAAATCATCCTGAACCGCGTCAGTCAGGTCACCGGCGGCTCAACCCTGATCCCTCCCATGCCCAAAAACTACGACGTGGAAAAGCAAGGCCACTACAGCGCCGGCCGAATGCGCCCCACCAAAAAGCCCGCAAAAACCTACGGCACGCCCAACACTACCGCAACCTACGGCAACGAAGCCGGCGCCAACGAGGATCCGCCGCAGTGACCCTCACACCATGCCCTTGCGCAACTCTTCCAGCGGATACCTCGTTCCCCGCCAAACGATCCCGTCGTTCCTCAGCGTCCGAAACATCGAAAGCAACAAGGTGTAAACAAACAGCGCCGTGCTCACCGGATGCAGCACAAAATAATAAGCCGGAACTCCCGACCGCCACGACATTCCGAGATAAATCAGAAACATCGATGCCAGCGCGACCGCATAAGGCAAGCGTTCCCAGCCATGTGCCAGCCACACTCCAAGAAACGGCATGAGATTCAGAAAGGCCAGCCCGAAAGCCGAGATCAGAGTTCGCCACCACTGGAATGACAATATCGCGAAGAAATTCTTGGTCAGATTGTTGACCACGCCCATCGCGCCGTTTGCCCAGCGAATCGAAATCAAGTCTGCGCCGAACACGTTGCGCTGCGCGAAGCCGGCATTCTTCACGACTTTGCCCAGCTTCATATCGTCCAGCACTTCCATGCGCAACGCCTCGTAGGTTCCCACCGCTTCGTACGTACTGCGCCGAATCAGGTTGAACGCGCCCACGCCCATGTGATCTTTCGTCTTCGGATCGGCAACTTTCCACGGTCGATGCCCAAACACAAACATGGTCTGAAAGAACGCGATCATCATGTACTCGCCGGGACGTTTCATGATCATCTGCGGAAATAACACCACATGATCCGCCCGCTCAGCTTCGGCATAAGCCAGCGCCCGCCGCACTGAATCCGGCTTGAACAGCACGTCGGCATCGGTAAACAGCAGCCAGTCGCCCGTCGCCGCATTCGTCGCCGTCCACATCGCGTGGGTTTTGCCCAGCCAGCCCGCAGGCAATTCGCGGTGATGAATCACCCTAAGAATCGGGCGCCACATTTCTCGCGTCTTTTGCGAGAAGTGGGGCTCTTGCGCGATCCGTTCCATGATTTCGCCGGTGCGATCGGTCGAGCGATCGTTGACGGCAATCACCTCGTAGTTGTCATAGTCGAGCGCAAGCAGCCGCCGCAACGAGGACTCGATATCCGCCTCTTCGTTGCGCGCCGGCACGACGATCGAGACGCGGGGATTGCCGACGGGATTCCGGTCCCACTCCGGCGTGGAGACGTTGGCAACGCTGGGCATGCCAATCGCCGCATCGACGATGCGAGAGAACCACGCCAGCGCGAGAATCGTACCTGCAATCCAGTGAAAGTAATGCATCAAGAATTTCTGAAAAAACCCAGATCCACCACGGAGCCACGGAGTCACCGAGAAAACAAAGACGCTGCGAAAACCACTGACAGCATCTGCGGTTTTCGCAAAGGCAGTTGCCTTTCTCCGTGTCTCCGTGGTGAATTCGCTTTAATCCGCATCGCCGATGCGAACCGGCGGCGCAAACTTCATCCCGTAGAACAGTATGGCAGAGGAAATCACCATCGCGATAACCGGCAGGACAAAAGCTGCTTGCAGGGACCGCTTGTCGGCCACATAACCCATCATGGTCGGCGAGGGCACATCGCCCAGCAGGTGATACACAAAAAGGCTGACGGCAAACGCGGTAGCGCGAATATGCGCCCCAACCGAGTTAAGCACCGCAGCGTTCAGCGGCGAAGTATTGAGCAAGAGAAAGAAAGCCGCCGCCGCGATCGCCGGCAGCATCACTGGGCCGCGCACAAACAGAGCCACAATCATCAGAGGCACGCCCAGCGCCATGCTGGCTGCAGAAACGAAGTAATAAGCGCCCTTCATGCGCGGCAGCAGATAATCGGCCAGCCAGCCTCCGGCCAGCGACGCGACGATGCCATCGACCACAATGATGATTCCAAAATTAAAGTTGGCCGATTCGAGCGAGTAGTTGCGCGCGCGCGACAAAAACGTCGGCATCCATACTTGTATGCCGCCCAGGGCGAAGGTCATCGCCGCCATGCCCAGCGTCGCAGTCCAGAACGCCGGATTGCGCGCCAACCCAAGCAGCGTCCGGCGTTCCGGAGTTTCTTTCACCGAGTCGTAATGGCCGCGCTCCGGTTCGCGCAAGAACATTACAGCCAGCGCCAGCAGGAAGCCGGGAACCGCCGCGATATAGAAAGGAAATCTCCATCCGTAGTGCGGGCTGAGATGACCGCCGAGCAGATATCCCGCGGCCGTGCCGACAGGCGTCGCGAGATAGAACACGCCCAGGATTCGCCCGCGTTTCTCTTCCGCGAACAAATCGGAAACAAATGTGGGAGCGATGGTCACGAAAGTCGCTTCGCCGATGCCAACCAGCGTGTGGCGAATCAGCAGTTCGGTGTAAGTGTGTGTGACCGCGGTGAGCAGCGTGAGGCCGCTCCAGAAAATCGCGCCGCCGATGATGATTCGCTTGCGCGAATAGCGGTCCGCCAGAGGGCCGACGAACGGCGCCGCGACCATATAGAACAGCAGGAAGGCGCTGGTGAGATAGCCGACCTGCGTGTTCGTCAGCTGAAATTCGCTCTGCACCAGCGGCTGCACCGCGAACAGCACCGAGCGGTCCACATAGTTCAGCAGGTTCAGTGCGGTTAACAGAACCAGCGCGGTGCGCGGATATAGTTTCGCTTCAGCCACAGGTCGAGCGAATATAGCATGACCCTCACGTCAAACTAATCACGCTTTCTTCGTCTTCCCGTTTGCTAGCGGCCACTTCGCCAACACCGTGGTCGAGATCCCGCCCCGCGGACGGAATTCTCCCTTCACCTCGGCCCACACCGGCTTTGCCCACCGCACTACGTCTTCCAGCACCCGGTTCACGACGTTCTCCTGAAAAATTCCCAGGTTGCGGTAGCACTGCAGATATTCTTTGTACGATTTCAGTTCCAGGCACAATTTATCGGGCTGGTAGCGCAGCGTGATCACGCCGAAGTCAGGCAGGCCGGTCTTTGGACATACGGAAGTGAATTCCGGATCGTCGATGACGATTTCGTATCCGGGAAATTGATTGGGCCAGGTTTCGATCTCAGGAAATTTGGCGTCCAAGCCGGCGGCGGCGTGCTCGGGCGTGTAGCGCGGCTGTTTGGGCATGGAAGTATTGTCCCACAGGAGTTGCTGTTCGATCGACCGCTCCTATGCCACTTGCGACCAAGGCCACGCCCTTCGGCGAGCTCGGGGCAGGCTGCGGGCTGCATTCTTGCGCCGCTTCGCTGGCTGAACCTAGGCCTTGAGCTTCAACGGGCTCGGATGGCTGGGCTGGTAAACGCCCATCTTGCCGCCGCCGGGAAGTTCGAACTTGGCAACCTTCCCCCAACGCTGTTCGTTCACCTCGGAGACTTTGACCTTCTTCGACTTAAGATCTTTCAAGGTCGCGGCGATGTCGTCGCACATGAAGCAAAGCTCGTGCCGGTCGTTCTTCTCGGCGTCATGAAACGCGGCTTCGAGCGGCGGCATGGCGAAGATCAGCCAGCCGTGGCCGCCATCCACCCATGAAAGCTTGAGTACATCGCGAAAGAAAGCGCGGTCTGCTTCCGGATCTTTGGTGTAAATAACGATGTGCGCGCCGTTGATCATGCGGGACCTCCGGATTCCGAATAATGAGGGTCATTGTAATCGCCACGTTCAGCTATTAAAACAATTGAATCCCCGGCCGCCAGCCCATCCGGCCGCAGCTAGCCGTTGGGAAGCACGCTTCAAAGCTGTCCCGTACGCATCCCGCGTCCTCAGCCCGCATCTAACCATGCAACGGCTTGGGCAGACAGCGTACTCTCACGGCCGCCTGAGTGGTAAATTAAAGCTTGCAATTGTCCTCGCCGCACCCTGAAAGATAACCGGTTGGCAGCAACCAACAACAATTCGAATGGACGTCCCGCCACGCGCAAAGGCCGCATCTGGTGGGCTCTCGGAGCGCTTGCCGCCATCGCCGTGATCCCGGTCTTTACCAGGCCCGGCCCCTTGCGGGTTCGCACCACCACCGTGGAGCGTGGTCCCATCCGCAGCCTGATTTCGACAAACGGCAAGGTGGAACCGATCCAAAATTTCGAGGCCCACGCCCCAGTCGCAACCACGGTAAAACATCTTTTCGTAAAAGAAGGAGACCACGTTCACCGGGGCCAACTACTCTTGCAGCTCGACGCCGCCGGCCTGCGCAGCCAGGCCGCTCGCGCACAGGCACAGATAAAAGCAGCGCAGGCAGACCAGTCCGAACTCAACACCGGCGGCACGCGTGAAGAACTGCTCACGCTGAACGCGCAACTCATCAAAGCCCGCAGCACGCGCGACACCGCCCAGCGCAACCTGGACTCTTACCGCCGTCTTCAGCAAGAGGGCGCGGCCTCTGCCGGCGAAGTCAAGCAGGCGGAAGATGCGTTGCAACGCGCCCAAGCTGACTTAACATTGCTCGAGCAAAAAAAGAAAGACCGCTACTCGCAACCGGAAGTCGCCAAGGTACAAGCGCTGGGAGCGGAAGCTCAGGCCGCCTACGCAGCCGCCGAAGATGCGCTGGCGAAATCCAGCGTGCGCGCACCCTTCGATGGCATCGTCTATTCGCTCCCGGTAAAGCAAGGCGCCTACGTGCAGACCGGAGACCTGCTGCTGCAAGAAGGCGATCTTTCCCGCATGCTGGTGCGAACTTTCGTCGACGAGCCCGATATTGGCCGCCTCGCTACCGGCCAGAAAATCGAAGTCACCTGGGACGCACTGCCCGGGCGCATCTGGAATGGCAACGTCGATACCGTTCCCTCAACCGTCAAACTGCACGGTGCGCGCAACGTGGGCGAGGTCACCTGCACCCTCGACAACCATGATCTGCGCCTGCTGCCCAACGTCAATGTAGGCGTTACCATCATCACTGCCGAACACAGCGGCGTGCCCACGCTGCTGCGCGAAGCCGTGCGCATCGACGACACCAGGCCCTACGTTTATGAAGTGGTAGACGGCGAACTCAAGCGCCGCGGAGTCGAAGTCTCCCTGCAAAACCTCACTCGGGTTGAGATCACAGCCGGCCTTCCCGAACATGCCGTCGTGGCCCTGTCCTCAGTCGACTCCAAGCCACTGACCGACGGCGCCCACGTAAAAGTGGTGCCGTAGCAGATGTTTCGGGTTCAAGGCGATCGACGTGAGCTACACAGCCCTTGTCATTCCCAACCGGGCCCCAAACCCTCTTGTCATTCCGAATCGGGCCGAAGGCCCGGTGAGGAACCCGCTGTTCAGTCGGCGCATCCGAAGGCGGGTGCCCCATTTCTCGCGTCTTTTGCGAGAAGTGGGGCTTTCGCTGGTCTTCTATCCCTAGCCCTTTGCTTCCCCGCCGCCGCCCAAACTCCCCAAGACCTTCTATCCACCGGCCACGCAGATCAAGCCATCCAAACCCTGGAGCAGCAAATCCACACCGCGCCGACTCCAGAAAACTACAACCTGCTCTGCCGCGCGCACATCGAACTCGGCGCTTGGGACGCCGGCATCCGCGCCTGTGAAAAAGCTGTCGCCCTTGCGCCCGATAACGGTCTCTATCATCTCTGGCTGGGACGCGTGTACGGCGAGAAGGCAGATCGCTCGGGCTTCCTCAGCGCCGCCATCCTGGCCGGGAAAGTTCACACCGAGTTTGAACGTGCGGTCGAGCTGTCTCCTGACAACTGGGAAGCCCGCACCGATCTGGCCGAGTTTTATCTCGAAGCGCCTGCGATCGTCGGCGGAGGCAAAGACAAGGCCCGCGCCCAGGCGACTCTCCTCGTGCCGCTGAACCCAGCCATGTCACACTGGGTGCTTGCGCGCATCGCGCAGAAGAACAAAGATAACGCAGCCGCCGAGCAGCAATATCGCGCCGCCATCGAGGCCAGTCACGGGGGCGCGCGCGCCTGGGTCAATCTCGCCGGATTCTATCGTCGCACCAACCGCCTCGACGACATGGAGCAAGCCTTGCGCACCATGGAATCCAGCCCCCCCGGCCGCCCCGCGGCGTTGGTCGACGGCGCCGGCTTGTTGCTCCGCAGCGGCCGCGACTTTCCCTTGGCCATCCGGCTCTTGCGCCGCTACATCGCGTCTTCCAACACGGTAGAGGAAGCCCCGGTTTTCAAAGCCCACTACTTACTCGGCGAGTTGCTCGAAAAACAAGGCGACCGCCCCGCCGCTACTGAAGAATATCGCGCCGCGCTCGCCCTGGCCCACAGCTATCGTCCCGCGCAGGAAGGATTAACCCGCGTAACCCCCTAGAACCTCATGTGGTGACAGCCGCCTCGGCTTTCCAATTCGTGTGGGAATGGGCGCCTCGCTTAGGGAACCTCTGAAGAACTCTGCGATCCACAGGCTGAGCGTATAGGGTGTAAGGCGAGGTGAAAAGGCGGATGCGACAGCAAACTCTGGCGGCGCAGAGGGGTTTCGAGAAGTACGGACGGAAGACGAAGCGGGAGCAGTTTCTCGAGGAGATGGAGCAGGTGGTGCCGTGGGCCGAGTTACAGGGGCTGGTGGAACCACACTATCCGAAGGGAGAGAACGGGCGGCCTCCGGTAGGACTGAGCATCATGCTGCGGGTGTACTTTCTGCAGCAGTGGTTCAACCTGAGCGATCCGGGGGCGGAGGATGCGCTGTATGAATCGCCGGTGCTGCGGCACTTTGTGGGAATCGATCTGGGGCGCGCGCCGGTGCCGGACGAGAGCACCATCCTCGGGTTCCGTCACCTGCTGGAGAAGCACGAGCTGGGCGGGGCGATGCTGAACGCCGTGAACCAGTATCTGGAGAGCCGCGGCATCCGCATCACCACGGGGACGATTGTGGATGCGACCATCATTCATGCGCCCTCGTCGACCAAGAACCGGAGCGGAGAGCGCGATCCCGAGATGCACCAGACGCGCAAGGGCAAGCAGTGGTACTTCGGGCTGAAGGCGCACATCGGAGTGGACTCCAAACAAGGCCATGTGCATTCGGTGTGCACGTCGGCGGCTTCGGTAGCGGACAAGCACATGCTGCCGGACCTGCTGCACGGGGAAGAGCGCAAGGTGTGGGGCGACGGCGGGTATCAGGGACAGGGAGAAGCCATCCGGCAGGCGGCTCCGCGAGCACAAGATATGACCAGCCGGAGAGTGCACTACAAGAACTTTGTGGACGAGTTACAAAAAGCCAGGAACCGGGTGAAGGCTCGAGTGAGAGCGAAGGTAGAACATCCGTTCCGGATACTGAAGCGCATCTTCGGCTTCGAGAAGGTGAGATACCGCGGGATTCAGAAGAACCATCATCGGCTGTGTGCCAGCTTTGCGCTGGTGAACCTGTACCTGCACCGCAAACGGCTGGCCGTGGCGAGGGGGTAGTGTCTCTGAAAGCCCCGTGAATAGCGGGTTCCGGTAAGGTCGGAAGCAATACAGGCAAATTTCTGGCCGGGGCCGGTCTGAAATTCCTGTCGCCTTCGAAATTGATGGTTGCTCAGAGGTTCCTTAGCGTGCCCTGAGCGAAGCCGAAGGGTTCAGCCGAGCGCAGCAAGGCGGCGTCTTGGCAGAGGCCGGCAGACTGAAAGAGTCAAGATCCGGCCTCTGCATTGACGGGGTTATACGCATTGAGGGGAAAATGCTACACCCCTACCCCCCCACAAAACCCCGCACCCCGGCCCGCTCGCCCGCAGGGCAGGGCCCGCACGCGCGCGGCGCAAGTGGGGCAGGCTGCATTGCGAGGGGAAAGTGAGGGAAGCGCGAATTAAAACGAAAATGCTAAAGTCTAGCTAGCTAGGAGTGAAGGCCGTATGAGCAACGAAAACGCGACAA
This sequence comes from uncultured Acidobacteriaceae bacterium, assembly GCA_963832755.1. Taxonomy (GTDB): domain Bacteria; phylum Acidobacteriota; class Terriglobia; order Terriglobales; family Acidobacteriaceae; genus Sulfotelmatobacter. The sequence continues at coordinate 2,565,289 of CAWHVM010000002.1, forward strand.
CCTATTGCAATTGCATGGCACAAATCCGACAACGCATTAGTCTTATTCAACGTGTGCTGGACCGGACGACTACGACAGGGGAAGAGGTTTTCGATATAGAGATTATCTTCGTACAGTTCCGAAAGATTCTGGAGCTGATTGCCTTTTCCACATTAACCGCTAACAAGGAAAAATACTCGATAGCTCATGCGAATTTTGCCCTTCACTGGAATGCGAAGTCCATGCTCAGCGCGGTCGAAAAACTGAATCCTGATTTCTATCCAGTCCCTCACGGTCTGCCGGAAATACTTCCGACCGGGGTAAAGAATATTACGGGTCTTACCGAAGGCTTTCTCACAAAGAAAGATTTTGAGTTGCTATACGACAAATCGTCTGAGGTGCTCCACGTGCGGAACCCTTTTGCTACAAAAGACCCAGTTATCGACATTGGCTATAGCGCCGCGCAATGGGTAGTACGAATTCAAAGGCTTCTAGCACTTCACTACGTCACCCTCATAGACGAAACAAAGTGGATGGTCCAAATTCCTAGTGAGGGTCCTATCCAGTTAATTGGCTGCCGTACCAGTTTGATTCTGTGCGCTTAGAAGGAATCCTATGGTAAGCAAGCAGAAGATTAACCGCGAGACGGTCCAGGGCGCGCTCAACACCCGTTGTCCGAAGTGCGGCTACTCTATTCCTCCTGCTGAGATCCGGCGCGTTGACTTTGAAAAGATGGAATTCCCGAGCTGTGGCGAGCGATTTACGCCCGGCGCGTTGGGGGAGAAAATCTAGCTAAGCGGTTCGCGTTTGCACTCCTCACAGGACTCGCGGTGCCATTGCATCTGTTTCCCTTTCTCGTTCGCCCTCTCTCGCGCCTCATTAGCGAGTTGCTTTGCCTTCCGGTCCCCAAAACCGCCGCGAAGATGTTTGTTTTGAGGGTAGGTGTACTGTGCCCACGTGGTCATCTCCATATCTTGCATGTAGTTTAGGCTTTCGTATTCTTTGCAAGGCATACAGGCAGGGTAGCTGACTTCCGGGTCCGTGTCTGCCCTCACCCGAAAGTTCTTGCCCTCCCAGGAATACTCGCCTTAGAATTCCGGCCATGATTAAGGCTGTGAAGCTGGACAGCGTTTTTGAAATGGGAGAGGGCACAGAGCGCCACCGGCTGCTTGCTGAGTGGCATGAGACAGTTGGTATCGGCTACCCCAAAGATGCCTTGGCAACGTGCTGCGCATCCGAGAAAGAGCTGTGGTCAGAGCTATACGCGCTGAAGGGGCAGCGGGTATGGTTGCGGTTGCGACGTGACAGAATCGTAGGGGTAGAGCGGGCAATACCGGGATGGACTTGCTTTGAGGCAGTCGGGCTAGATTGGGGAGATGGCGTTCTCGTGCTCGACATTCCGCCTTGGGACAAAGCCGGAGCCTATATTTAATCGCTAGACTCACAGGCTGGACTTGTGGCACACTTCGCCCATGAGCGAACAAACATCGAAACTCCAGAGCGACGAAGCGCCCATAGATCATGTTCCCGCCCGGTTACGATTTATGACGGACGAAGAACGAGAGTCGCGCAAGAGCGAACTGACCGCGCAGATGGACTCGTTAAGAGAGGAGCAGCGGGAAATTCATTTGAACGCCGAAAGGCTGATCTGGAATATTGAACGCAAAATCAAATACTTGGAGTCGCAGGTCCGCCGAATAGACCGTCTGCATTCTCACGGGACTTCGGCCCGTTACGCGAGCGGATGCAGATGCGAAAACTGCCGCACAGCGATGGCTCGCTACCAGCGGAAACGCGCCGCCGCTCGTAGGAGCGGAGACTATAGAGGCGTTGTACCGGCTGACAGCGCACGTGCCCACTTGGAAACGATCAAGGCAGCGGGGTTGAGCCTTAATCTTCTGAGCCGCCTATCAAAAATTGACAGCTTCTATTTATTCTGCGTCATGGCGGGACGTAAGAAAAATATCCGTGCCGATTTTGCAGACGTGATTCTTGCGTGGACGCCGGAGATAATCGCCGGGGAGAAAAAAGTACGCACCGCAGACGCCCGGCGTCTAATCGAGGACCTGGAGCAGCGGGGTTTCGGATTGGCGGATGTATCGGTAGTTTCAGGCGTAGAGGAATCGAAGCTGGCAGAAATTAAGACGCGTCCCTATATCGAAACCCGCATTGAACGTGCCGTGCTTGCACTCGCGTGAGAAAGGAGCCTTGACGATGGACATACCCGCTTCGGTTGCTGTAATGAACAAAGAAGTGAGACGCGCTGCGAAAATGCGGCGGCAGGAACAACACGATGAGAAGGTCCGGCAAGTAAAAAAGATTCTCAATGATGCGGGCTACAACTGTGGTTGGGGTATGTCGTGCCGAAGGGCGGACATTGATTTCTTCCTTGGCAGTGGTTCTGAGGTTGTAGTCGCGGTATGCAATCACAAGGACCCTCACGGTGTCGATATTTTGATTCAGCTCAGTCTTTCGAGCGGCACGGATGGCCTGGACGCGCTCCGAAAGGTTCTCACGCCACGCGAACCGCACCCAAAGCCGTGCCCAAGGTTGTGGTCAAATCATGTACGCAGAAGCACGCAACCTTCGTATTTTCTGGACGAAAAAGAAGTGTTGTTATCACTGCGGGGTAACGGGCGGAAAAGAGCACTCCCACTTTTGCAGCACCGCAGACGGATTGCGGTATCGCGGGGAAAAGGGAATCTATATGCCCGGTGAAGGTTTTATCCCCCTTGACCGTGCCCTACTTTTTCCAGGTGATTCCGTTTGAAACATGCTGGAATCTTCGCTAGCCTTTGGATTAGGCCCGCGCTGATTTATTCCACCACGAATTGCGGTGTTTTTTTCTCGTCACGCTCTGTCGTAGTCCGGCATCGGAAACACTCATTACAGTGCGTATCAAACCGGACTTGCCAATCCTTCAAAGCCGATCCGGGGTGTTTCTCGTAGTTCATGTAGATATCTACCATTTCGCGCATAAGCGCGTCCCCGGTGTCGCAATAAACTTCAATCATGGCTAGCTATCTAGTGGGTTTCCACGGACTGTTGCGCGAGCCGGGAGTAAAGTCGTTTCGCATCCAACGTACGAAATTGTCAGCGTTAGCCATGTAGATGCCCTTGGACGCTTCGCTAAGATCGCTCGCGTCAAGATCCGCCCAATAGTCGTTTAGAGCGGACTGGACCTCTGCCATCGCAGAAGGAGAAACTCTAGTAGCCTTCTGAGCATTCATGGAGCGTGACATTTTCACCAACGATTCCACCTGCTCACGCGAAGCCTGGATAGAACGATGTGCCGATTCGCCCATATATTACCTCTCGGGTTGTGTTTATCGGACTCTAGCAGACTCCGGGGTGTGGAGAAGAGGGAAAATTCTACGGGTAGCGCGGCAAGGACCTGGTATCGGGTCGCAGGTGACTTTTGTAATTTGACGCCCTAACGCACCCGTGGCCGATACTAAAAGCACGGGGGCAACAATTTATGCGTATTGGCGTTTTGAAAAAGGAGCAGTTCCGCACGGAGCGGGCTACGTTTTTCCTGAAAAAAACTGAGGCGGAAGATTTAGTAAAAAGCGGGTGTGCCGTGTGGGTTGAGGCGGGCCGCACAATTCAAAGAATAGTGCCGCTGCGTCTCCCCAGACAATTGGGCTTTGCGTCAATAAAGTGGGGGTCTAGATAGGCTGCCATTTCCGGCGCGGGGCTGAGGAGAATTATGGAGAAAGTCTACGGAATCAAGTGCGGGCAATGCGAGCGCCTACTGTGCATCAACCGCTGCCCCAATCAGAAACCGAATAGCCGCCCGGACTTCGATTTAAGCGCCGTCAACTGGAGGTGTCCGTTGTGTAGCCTTGAGGCGTACTACCATCGGGAAAGCCTGAAAGTGTTTGAAGACACGGACGCCCAAGGCTCCGCAATCCCCGTAGGTAGATCGTGGGTAAATCGAGAGTGGGTTGGGCGCGGACCTGAGAAGCTACTACACACACTTGATGGCGGGCCGTTTTCGACTTACGAGGAAGCCCGTGCGAGCGCACAGGACAATCTTCGTAGCTTCAGACAAATGCGTGTGGTGGTCGATAACTAGCCCTTGCGCTTCTTAGCCCACTGTGCCCGTGACGAGGCTCTCTAGCCGGTCCTGCTTAACCCTTGATCCATTTGGACGGGACGCCCGACATGATGGAAGCTAGTCCATGCATGGGCAAAACAAATGCCCCGACTCCGGTCCCCCTAGATTGGCATACCTGCTTAATCCGACGGCTTACAACCCACGATTCCCACCAGCGCCTCCAGTGCTGTGGATACCGGTCGCCGGGGCCCCAGCGCGGATCGCAACGGCATACGTGACAGCCCCCCAAGGGGCGGGCCACGCGTGGCTGTGGTTCTCACCGGAGGCGTTTGCTCGGTTTCCTCTTGAGAATATCTTTGGCGGCGAGTTTAGCGAGTCCGAGGAGAATGCCAGAATTGCTAAGGATGGCGTCTGCCCATAGTGCATTGGCGGCTTTCGCAGCGTCTCAAAATCTTCCGTGCTCATCTTGACGTTGACTTGAACTGTCCGTTTCCCAGTGGTTTCCATCCTTTCTATCGTTACTTCTGTACTCTTTCGTAGCAACGATACTGTTGGTACTCTTCGTACCAATAATCTCGATCTGCTACCGCAAGAAAGGCGAAATTACAGTATGAACATCTCACTGAAACCCGTACTCCTTCGAGCGCTTTTGGCGGTAGTTATCCTCCAGGTGTGCTTGTTTGCCCAAGACGCCTCGAAAGTTGTCACAACACCCGTAGGCGACCCAGCATTCACAGTTCCGGCTCACAGTGCAAAGCAATACAAGTTCGCCGTTCCGCCCGGAGCCACGGCAGTCCGTCTTGACGGCCACTTCGCCGCAACGGGAGGTCCGCGCAACAGTATAGAGGTTTGGGTGATGAACGACGATGAGTTTGTTAACTGGCTCAACCACCACCCCCCGAGGGCCATCTACAACAGCGCGAAAGTGACACAGGGGACTCTGAGAGTATCGCTGCCGTCGGACGCGGGTACCTATCACGTCGTATTTAACAATGAATTCTCAGTCTTGACACCAAAGGCCGTTGAAGCAGGTCTGACGCTCAAATACGCGAAATAGACAAGGAAGGGAAGCCACTCCAGACACTGGAAATGACGCATTGTTCCCGTCTGCCGTTTAGCGAAGCAGAACAGCGCGTTCACAAGTAGTTTTACGGTCTTGGTTAGTTCAGTTGAGCTTTGATTAGTTTTCGTGCGCCGACACGCCAACCAGTTCCGCCAGCACCTTCCAATGCCTCGGATGCGGCCGGTGTCGGCCCGCGCGGACGTGGGCTGCATAGGGTTCCGAGACTCCGATGGTCGAAGCCAGGGCGGAGATCGTAACCCCCGCGAGCTGAGGTTGAATCTGCCGTACGTAGGTATCTTCGTCGGGCCAATCTGCTTCCGGCGAGGAACGCCAAGCCCGTTTTGCAGCCTCATGTCGCCGCTGACTGTCTGAATGCTTCCTTCGGGATTTAGGATTTTGCGCAACCATTCGACCGATCTTTGCAAGTTCGACTAGTTTTTCCTTGGATACTTCGCGACCACATTTCGGGCAGTGCTGCCCTCCTCGCGTCGCAGCGCCACAGCCACGGCAAACTGTCTCAGGTTTCGGAGCCTTGACCGATGGAATGTCAGTTCCCTGCACTGCGCGCTTTGTCCGTTGCGTGAGGCGCGTCGCTATCCCGCGTCGAGCAAGGCTTGATGTAGGTCTGGAAATCGAGGACCACGTCTCTTGCGCGACGTACTCCGCTATCGGAGCGATCAGTTTGCGCCACGTGTCCGAAGTCTCGCAAAGCTTGATTGCCATCGATGACGCGATGCGGCAGTTACCGTTACGATCTTCCCAAAAATCGGAAGGACGAAGAGGCTCGCTGTGAAGCCAATTAAGAACGAAGGCATCACACTTCGGGCGTATTGGCTCCATGATGTCACAAGCGAGTGAATCTCTGTTAGGCGCGTCCATATGGAGGAAGCCGATTGCCGGATCAAGGCCCATGGCGACCGCTGATAGGCGAGCTTCGCTTTCCAAAAGTGCATAGAGAAGGTTGAGCAGGGCGTTGGGTGGACTAGCAGCCAGACGCGGGCTGTGGGTTAGGGGGGAGACGCGAGAGCCGAAGTGCTTCCAATGTTCGGGTACGCGGCGCTCATCCTTGCGCGGCCAGTGAATCGGGACATCAGCCCATACCTGCCAGTATATTTTTGCTGCCTGGGCCTCAATCAACCTTACACGGTCGATGCTCTCAGCGTTCGGTAACTCGTGCCTGAATCTAGCAATTGCGTCTGCGGTCGCGGAATCGTGCAGCATGTCCCGAACGAGTAGCTCCTGCCCGGCAAGCTTCTGAGAGATGAGTTCTTTGCAAATTTTGATCGCCGTTCCATTGCCGAGTGCGAGCGCTTGCGCTCTGCGGAGCTTGGCATCCGACGGAGCGCTCGGGCCAGTGACAGCGAGCACCTTGCCTCTGCGGTCAAGCATCACGAACGCTGCGCCCAGATCCGCAAGCCAGCGCAGGGCTTCCAGCGTGACGAAGCCGTCGCTCCCGATCATTACTAGCCTTTTCAGACCATGATTTACGCGAGGCAGGCGCATGGTTCGTCGCACATCTGCGATTCCATCGTGAAGGAGCAAATGACCGGCGTTCACTTGGACACGGATGCCATAGCCATTCAAAACGACGACGCCTGATTTGCGGATGGCGTACGAGTGCGGTAGGGTGTGCGAAGCTGCCATTGGACCAACCTCCGATGGTGGTTAAGGGCTTGTCTGCTGCTTCGAACAGTCGGCAAGTCCGCTTAGATAAATTCAAACAAGCGGCAAATAGATCACCGCACCGCACCTCTTACAGCTATGATTCTGGGAAAGCCCCTCATATCCGCAGGAACACTCGATCCAATATTCATAACGAAGAATTTGATGTCTTTGCGCATCTCCACTCCGTTCCTCTGCACAAATATCCCGAGACCTACGGGGAGTTACTAACCCCATACCTGCGAGAGAATCGGCCAGGAAATTGATTCGCGCCTGTTGGCGTTGTGGAAAATTCTGGTCCTTTACGATTTTCAGGATTAGCTCGGCGTGCGGAGGGAATTCATTGTTGCCAGGTAAGACAGTTTGGAATGCTTTGATTACGCTTTCCTCCGTTTCCGCCGCGAGCAGCAAAGCCCCTAACTCGTTCCAGAGCTGCGCCAACCAAACCCGATAATTGTCGGCGCGTCCTCTGACCGCCGATGGAACGACCTTCACAGGTCGGCCCGGACCGCGTTTCACCGAAAACCTGTCAATAGGCTTTCTTGCTATTTTGTCGGATTTTTTGGCTTTCCTCATTATTGCGGGTAATTCAGGAACACGGCTTCTTAATTATACGTAAAGTAACGGGAAAATCACGACAATTTGGCGGTAAATCGAGAGCGATGAGTCACTCAACTCCCTATGTGTCATATGGTTACATCGGAAACCGGGTGCATAATACTCACGAAGGGTTATGCGATAGACCGATAGCTGAGGAACCCAGATGGCGGAACGCAAAGCTCGCAGAGGAAGGCGCAAGAGCCAGAGCCCTCTGCAGCGCAAACTTTCGGAGCGCAGTCATTCCGCGCGTGACCGCGCATTGCATGTCCTGGCAGCGATGCGCCGCGACCGGAGGCTTTCATTGGCTCATGCCGCGAAGTTGCAAGGTGTCAAGCAAGCAACAGTCAGGAAATATTTTCCATCCGCGTTAGAGAAATCGAGCGGTAAATTTCGAGTAGCGAAAAGCGACCGCTACTCAGAAACTCTCTACCTTCCGGACAGATTTGGAAATCCGGCTCCGGTTCCAACACGCTCGTCAAAGGAACGACGCGAAGCGAGTAAATATCTTAGGGACCTCGGCCGCTATTTGCGCGGTCAGCGGGATGCACTTTCGAAATGGCATGGAAAAAAGATCGCAGGTGTTGAGCTTCTTACAGCCGGTCGAACGATTGTCAGTATCGAACCAGCGTTGTCGGAATTTTCTCTCTATCGCGCATTCAATACCGGTGCTGTGTGAAAGATCAGCTCCCAATCCGTACGGCACGGCGCAAGGCTCAGCGTGAAGAGCGCCTTGGAAGCGATTCTTTTTGCCTCTTGTGCGGTTATGGATGCCTAGAATCTCTGACTCGGGTAACACAGCAATGGCTCGAAGCAAAAGGATTTAACAGATCCCAATTAGCGCGCTTATTGGAAAACCACCATATAGCCGGTGAAGCACATGATCCTGACCTACTCGTGACACTCTGCCTGAATTGCCATAGGGAAATTACGGAAGGCCTTGCACGCGAAGGGATTAGCATGCGTCCAGAAAAAGACCTTCGCAAGCTCATTGCCTCAGTACTGAGAGGGTCGGCTGTGCTTTTTGAGTTCATGGCTAAGTCTTACCGCAAATGGGCAATTTTATTGGAGAACCAACATGAATCATGAACTTTATCTTCGTGCTTACGCAGTAAAGCTCGGCAAGTCGAAACAAGAATCGTCTGCGAAAAAGAAAGAACCGAAGTGGCCAAACTTTGCTCTTGTGTTTGATTGCGAAACGCGAATTACATCGGACCAAGGATTAACCTTTGGTTTCTGGCGCTTTTGTGAATTGCGTGGCAACAAGTATGTGTGCACAGAAGAAGGTATTTTTCATAGCGATCACGGATTTAGCGCAAAAGACTTTAATATGGTCCGCGATTACACAAGAGCTTCAAAGCCGGATACCGCCACAGATGGCTGCAATCGGCTGCGACTTTATTCCCGCTCGAAGTTCATTAAAGAAGTGCTCGGAATTGCGATTCAGGCCAACGCGCTGATCGTATGTTTTAATTCGGGTTTTGACTTGAGCAGGCTTGCCCTTGATTGGGAGACTGCCGCAAACGGCGGATGGTCCCTCATTCTTTCACAATGGCGCAATCCGAAAACTGGCAAGGTTCAGGCGAATAAGTTCTTTCCGCGGATTGTCGTTAAGGCACTCAACAGCAAGACGGCCATAATTCATTCAACCCGCGCACCCAGGTCGGAACGGGGGAAGAAAAGTAAGAAAGTGAAGCTCTGGCCTGTGGCCCGTTTCCTGGACGTGCGCACGCTGTTGTGGGCGCTTCGTAATAAATCTTATTCGTTAAGGACGGCTTGTCAAGAGTTCAAGACGGAACATCAGAAGATCGATCACAAACCGACCGGAAAAGTTAGCATTCAGGAAATCGAATACGCGCGAAACGATGTGCCGTGCACGGTTGATCTCTTAAACGCGGCAAAACAGGAATTCGATCTACACCCCATCAGCCCTGGACCTGACAGGATGTTTAGCCCGGCAAGTGTCGCGAAGAGCTATCTGGAAGAACTCCGCATCATTCACCCTTGCGAGAAGGTAAGCAATGCAGAGAGGGGATACGGCATTTTCATGCAAAGGAACCTCTGAGCAACCATCAATTTCGAAGGCGACAGGAATTTCAGACCGGCCCCGGCCAGAAATTTGCCTGTATTGCTTCCGACCTTACCGGAACCCGCTATTCACGGGGCTTTCAGAGACACTACCCCCTCGCCACGGCCAGCCGTTTGCGGTGCAGGTACAGGTTCACCAGCGCAAAGCTGGCACACAGCCGATGATGGTTCTTCTGAATCCCGCGGTATCTCACCTTCTCGAAGCCGAAGATGCGCTTCAGTATCCGGAACGGATGTTCTACCTTCGCTCTCACTCGAGCCTTCACCCGGTTCCTGGCTTTTTGTAACTCGTCCACAAAGTTCTTGTAGTGCACTCTCCGGCTGGTCATATCTTGTGCTCGCGGAGCCGCCTGCCGGATGGCTTCTCCCTGTCCCTGATACCCGCCGTCGCCCCACACCTTGCGCTCTTCCCCGTGCAGCAGGTCCGGCAGCATGTGCTTGTCCGCTACCGAAGCCGCCGACGTGCACACCGAATGCACATGGCCTTGTTTGGAGTCCACTCCGATGTGCGCCTTCAGCCCGAAGTACCACTGCTTGCCCTTGCGCGTCTGGTGCATCTCGGGATCGCGCTCTCCGCTCCGGTTCTTGGTCGACGAGGGCGCATGAATGATGGTCGCATCCACAATCGTCCCCGTGGTGATGCGGATGCCGCGGCTCTCCAGATACTGGTTCACGGCGTTCAGCATCGCCCCGCCCAGCTCGTGCTTCTCCAGCAGGTGACGGAACCCGAGGATGGTGCTCTCGTCCGGCACCGGCGCGCGCCCCAGATCGATTCCCACAAAGTGCCGCAGCACCGGCGATTCATACAGCGCATCCTCCGCCCCCGGATCGCTCAGGTTGAACCACTGCTGCAGAAAGTACACCCGCAGCATGATGCTCAGTCCTACCGGAGGCCGCCCGTTCTCTCCCTTCGGATAGTGTGGTTCCACCAGCCCCTGTAACTCGGCCCACGGCACCACCTGCTCCATCTCCTCGAGAAACTGCTCCCGCTTCGTCTTCCGTCCGTACTTCTCGAAACCCCTCTGCGCCGCCAGAGTTTGCTGTCGCATCCGCCTTTTCACCTCGCCTTACACCCTATACGCTCAGCCTGTGGATCGCAGAGTTCTTCAGAGGTTCCCAAAGCTATTTCGGCGGACGGGCGGAGTGCCGCATTCGAAGCTGGGAAGTACCCGTCTGCCCCGTGGATTTTATGTCGCAATACCCAACCGTAAATGAACTTCTGGATAACTGGTGCGTTCTGACGGCAGATAAAGTGATCTTCCCGGATGCTACAGAGGAAGTTCGACAGCTACTATCACAGATTACGCTAAACCACTGTTTTGATCGTAAGCTATGGCCGAAATTAAGGTTCTTTGCGCTCGTCATTCCCGAGAACGACATCCTCCCCGTTCGCACCGTTTATAACGGAACAACTCAAAACATCGGAATCAATTATCTTACGAGCCAACATCCCATCTGGTTTGCAGGGCCGGACATCATCGCCTCCATCCTGCTAACCGGCAAAGTGCCGCGTATAAAAGAGGCGATCCGCGTTGTGCCCCAGGACAAGCAAACTAATTTAACGTCTACGTCTTTACGTGGCATGGTTAAAGCAGACGCAAACAAGCATAGCTTCTTTAAGCATGTAATCGAGCAGCGTGCAGCTAACGAAACAAATCTGGCACTTCATTATTGGCTTAAGATTCTCGCAAACAGCGGATCATATGGCCTATTCGTGGAACTCAATCCGAACGAATCAGGCTCAGCAAACATAAAGGTGTTTTCAGGCGAAGAGTCGTTTCCGACAACCTCGGATGTGGTTGAGGACCCTGGAAATTGGTTCGCCCCGCACATAGCATCTCTTATTACCTCGGGCGGTCGTTTGCTGTTGGGAATGCTTGAAAAGTGCATAAACGATGCTGGCGGAACGTTTTTATTTTGCGACACCGACAGTGCGGCCATCGTCTCATCGAAGCACAAGCAACGGATACCAATGCCAGACAGCGCGGAACCAATTAGGGCGCTATCGTGGGCTGAAGTGCAGAAAATCGTTGATCGATTTGAGACTCTGAATCCATACGACCGTAATTTGGTTCCCGGTTCGATTCTTAAGGTTCATAAACTCAACTGGGATCATGACAAGAAACGCCGTCATTTATTCGGCTACAGCATTGCTGCGAAGCGATACGCGCTCTACACGAAAGCCGAGAACGATATTGACATCGTAGAACCGAAAGCTCACGGACTCGGCTACTTTTACCCGCCTGCGGATTCACCGGGGGGTTGGCATCACGAAACTCCACAGTGGATATTCGAGGCGTGGGATTGGATCATGCGCGGCATTCTCGGATTAGAGCGAAACAAACCAGCTTGGTTCGATCTGCCGGTAATGATGAAGCTGACGCTCAGCACTCCCCATCATGCGCTCCGTTATCTCGCCAAGGGTCCGCTCACGCGTCCGAACAATTTCATGATGATTCCCCAAATTTGCCGCTTTGGATACCCAGAAGGCGTTGATCCGAAGAAATGCACGCTTGTAACGTCATTCTCATCCGAACGCGAACAGTGGATGCACTCGAAGTGCATCAACATCCACGATTACAAATCGCCCGTTTACCAACTTACGAACGAGTACGACGGGCGCAAGGCAATGCCGAAAAACTTCTTTATGCTCTTGGAAGCGTACCAAAACCATCCTGAAGCGAAGAGCCTTGGACCGGACGGAAAGCCGTGCGAATTCGATACGCGAGGATTGTTGCAACGTGCACACATCATTGCGAACTGGCCGCCCATCTACATCGGGAAGGAATCCGACCGGCATTGGGAAGAAGGCGAAGACCTGAGTCTGCTGGAATTCCAGGCTATTGAGTATAAGCGGCGAGGAAATGCGGTTGCGGACGACGAAGAATTGGCGCGGATCGCCAAGGTTCCCAAGCGGGAATTCATGCGCCGTGGTATCAATCAGCACACGCTGGGAAAAATCTGTAAGCGGGAACCTGTGCGGGCGATCAAACTGGCGACGTGCCTGAAGGTGCTGGAAGAAGACCGAAAATAGGAAGGAACCCCTGGAACTTGATCCTGCCCTTCTTGGAGCATAAGCAAACTCTATTTTTCCCATTTATCGTGATGATGAAAAATCATTGACAGATGGAGTATCATGCAACCGGCTTATCGGCGGACCATTGGATGCATTGTGCAGATTGATATTTCACACAGAGCATGCTTGCAATATCACGAGGTGTCCGATTATCGCACGCTCGCTGACGATTGCATTGAGCTGCTGAGTAAGATTGGCAGCATTTCCTCAGTTATCGTTTGCGGTAGTTTGGCTAAGCACGACATAGTTCCTGGGTGGAGTGACATCGATCTCATTGTTTTCGTCTCCGGCAGTTGTGAGGAGACCCACGTCCTTGACCAAATATGGGAAGCAATACATCACGCTAAAGGTGAAAAGCGCATAGGAATTGGAATTGACATCGTGTATGAGGACGAATTCCTCCGATCCCATAAATTTTGTGGAAGACCTTACATGATGACCTATGAGGTCGCATTCTATGGCGAACGCGCGCATGGGGGGGACCCGCTGCGATCCATCATTTATGATGACGAGGCCCGGCAAAGAGTCGAATTTGAGCGGCCTCTGCTTATCGCAGCAGAGGTCAACAACTGGAGAAGAGCGTACATCGCACGACAATACCATAGCGGCTTTCCAGATGTAATTTGGACATTCAATTGTGCGAAAGCTCTTCTCAGACTTCTGCAATGCGAGACAGGACCGAATCTCTCTTTACCGATCAATTGCGCGTCGTCACTACAAAACATTCAGGGTCTCTTCCCAGATCACCCGGCGTTAGGAGCTTTTGTCGAGGCTGTCGAACTCAGGAGGAAGTGGCCGGAGTACCAAGAAGATTCGCATACGCTGAGAACATTGCTACCCTTTTTTTCAACGGTGCTGAATTCCTATCTTCTGTTGCGGAGCAATACCCTATGTCACCACCAACCGGAAACTTGCGCTTCAGGCCGACGATTTTCATAGTGCACGGTCGTGATATTGAAGCGCGAGATGCACTAGAGGAATTAATGAGAAATGTGCCGGCTGACGCCACCTATTTTACAAAAGTGGTAGAACCCGGAGAGACGATTATAGAAGTGCTAGAACGCGTTGCGCCGCAAGCGGACGCAGCCATAGTACTTGCTACCCCGGACGACGTTGGCCAGTTGTATACAGGACAGGAAAAGATTGAGCCGATCAACCCCAATCGCGCTCGCGAGAATGTCTGGATGGAATGCGGATGGTTTTGGGGAAGACTTGGCCGCTCCAGAACCCTTTTGTTCGTAAAAGATGGCGTAGAGGTTCCGTCCAACATGGGCGCGAACTTCCAATTCAGATACAAGAACAACCCCGCCGAGAAGGGCGCGCAATTGGAGGCGTTTATCAAAGGCTTGGACACGTTGAAGCCGGATTCTGTAACCGAACTTCTATACATTTCATCTACCCCAGTGGAAGCTCCCAAACAGTGGGATCAAATCCATCAAGCTGCCGTGACTAATATCGTTATCACAGGCATTGCGATGAGGACGGTGGTGCAGACCGCACTTTCGCAAATCCTGTGCTACATGGAAGAGAAACCCGAGCTACGCCTACGATTCTTGGTAGTTGACCCCAAGTACGCAAAAGAAAATGGCAAGATTCTAACTAAAATCCACGGTCGGGACGCTGTTCAGGCCAATCATCGCTTTTTCTCTGACCTGCTGGACACGCTGAATGATAACGAGAATCAAGAGACTTTAAGACGCATCGATTTAGGCTTGTATCCAGGGTTTCCAACATTTTCGGCGGTAGCTGCTGACGGGGGAGATTGGGGAAGCGAAATGATTGTGCAGACGTTCTTGCCTGGCGCGGGCAATCACAATTACCCACGTTTTAAGCTCAGACGTAGGTGCAGGGACGGCGCATACGATAATTACTGGAGAGCGGTGAAATTCATGCAGAAGGAATCGCACTTTATACAGACAGAAACTTTGGCAACGCTAGTTCAAGAGATAGCTGCGTAGAAAACATACCGCCACACCAGCTACCCGTCCCCACGGGTTCTGGTGTGCCCGAAAAAGCAGCAGGCATCGGAGGTAAGTGACTTATGCCGAATACTCTTACGCAGACCATCGTGTCAGGCATCCTCGGCCTCGGTTGGTTGACGACGCTTGGGGCTTGGGCCTGTTCCTTTTCCACTGTCGGTGAAGTAACATGGCTCCGCCGAGTTAGTAGCCATGCAGAGAACTAGAGCGGGGAGCTACACCCATGTCCGGTAAACCTTGGAAGAGGGCTGATGTGATCAGCCTGGCTGGACTTCTAGTGCAGGCGTTCAGCGTTTTCGGGAGTCTCTTAGCAACAAGAATTCATGAATTGCTCGGATTGAGGGGACATCTTCCTCTGGTTTTAAGCATAGCCGTCGTCGGAATATCTGGTGCAACCGTTGGCGTAAAGTTCGCGCTGCGTCTACCGAACGGGCCCCAGAAAGTTCGGCTACTTTCAGCGCTGACGGCGGTTGGCTTGGCCTTCGCTGTCGCACTTTATCGGGCTACAGAGGTAGCACCTCTCGTTATCGTGGGCAGCAGCAATGTGAGAGCATATTTGCATAGCAGACTGCCTACTCTGGCGGGAACATGGCTTGATGTAGGTTCAGACGAGGGGCAGGTAATATTATTCCATGCTTTTGAGTATGGGAGATCCAATTCACCAGGCGATAATCGGCAGGGCCTTATTGCACTATCTTCCTACGGTACCCACAAGATGAGTGCTTTATTCGAAACCCCTTTGGACGATGAAACACGGAAGGATCATACCCCAAGTATCAAAATCCCCAATCCGTCCGACGAAACCAAGAGGAATTATGTGCTGAGCATCCAAGTCAACAATCCGCCGTTAGCTCTGCTTTATTCGGACTCTGCGGCCCATGCCCAAACCTTCCCGCACATAGACCGTTCGGACCCGGAATATGACTGGGTAACATGCGCCGATGTTGCGGCTTTCTACCGTGACCCGGGACATGGGGCGTGCGCGGGGGCGGGCCCTGCCCTGCGGGCGAGCGGGCCGGGGTGCGGGGTTTTGTGGGGGGGTAGGGGTGTAGCATTTTCCCCTCAATGCGTATAACCCCGCCTCTGCATTGACTGACCGCTGCCACGTTCGTAAGATGAAGCGTCCCGAGCCGCGCGCCCTGGTATGATCGACCAGATCATCTCTCACTACCGCATCGTCGAGAAACTTGGCGGCGGAGGCATGGGCGTAGTCTACAAAGCTGAGGACACCGAACTCGGCCGCTTCGTCGCTCTCAAATTCCTGCCCGATGAGATGTCGCGCGACCCGCAAGCTCTCGAACGCTTCCGCCGCGAAGCGCGCGCCGCCTCCGCCCTCAACCACCCCAACATTTGCACCATCCACGAAATCGGCAGGCACGGCGAGCAGTCGTTCATCGCCATGGAATTTCTGGATGGCGTTACTCTGAAGCATCTCATCGCGGGCAAGCCGCTGGATAACGAAACCGTGCTCTCGCTGGCCCTTGAGATTGCCGACGGATTAGACGCCGCCCATGCTCAGGGCATTGTTCACCGCGATATCAAGCCCGCGAACATTTTTGTTACGAAGCGCGGCCACGCCAAGATTCTGGATTTCGGGCTCGCCAAGGTTGCGCCCACAGCCAGTTCTTCCAGCCAGATCGCCGGGGCCGACACCATGACGGTCGACGAGCAGCACTTGACCAGTCCCGGCTCCACGCTCGGCACCATCGCCTACATGTCGCCCGAGCAGGCCCGCGCCAAAGAATTGGACGCCCGCAGCGACCTCTTCTCTTTTGGCGTTGTGCTCTATGAGATGGCGACCGGCGCGCTTCCCTTTCGTGGCCACAGCTCAGCGGAGATTTTCAAAGCCATCCTCGATACCGCGCCCACTCCCGCCCTGCGCCTCAATCCCGACCTGCCCGCAGAATTAGGACGCATCATCGACAAAGCGCTGGAAAAAGATCGCAACCTGCGCTACCAAAGCGCAAGCGATCTGCGCGCCGATCTGGCCCGCCTCAAGCGCGGCATCGATACCTCATCCGCAAGTTCTTCCTCGATCGCAGCTGCCGCCCCGCGCACCCGCTCGCTGAAATACGTGATTATCGGTGTCGTTACCATTCTCGCGATTGCTGCGGCTGCCGGCCTGTACTTCATCCGCGCCAAGTCCGACACGAAGAAAATCACCTCGCTCGCCGTGCTGCCTTTCGTGAACGCCACCGCCGATCCCGGCAACGAATACTTAAGCGATGGCCTCACCGAAAGCCTCATCGGCACGCTCTCGCAACTGCCCAACCTCAAAGTCATGGCGCGCAGCACCGTCTTTAGATTCAAAGGCAAAGAGGACGACCCGCGCCAGATCGGCCAGAGCTTGCAAGTGAGTGCAGTGCTCATGGGACGCATCACCCAGCACGGCGACGAACTCGGCTTCGACGCCGACCTCGTCAACACAGCCGACGGCAGCGAGATCTGGGGCTCTCACTACACTCGCAAGTCGGCGGATGTAGCGCAACTTCAAACCGACATCACCCGCGACATTTCCAGCAGCCTGCGCATCCAGCTTACAGGCGCCGAACAGCAACGCCTTACCCGCACCGCCGCCACCAATCCCGAAGCCTACCGTCTTTATCTCGAAGGCCGCCAGCTTTGGTATGGCCGCACTGAGGAGGGCTTGCAGAAAAGCATCGCATTGTTCCAGCAAGCGATTGCGGCCGACCCCAACTATGCCCTCGCCTATTCTGGTCTTGCCGACGTTTACAACATTGCTCCCAGCTACATTCCAATTCCATCGAAGCAGGCCGAACTTCTGGCCGACGAGGCCGCGCGCAAAGCGGTCGAACTCGATGATTCCCTCTCCGAGGCCCACACTGCCCGAGCCTTCGCGCTGGCGAACCTGCGCAGATGGAGCGAATCAGAACAGGAATTTCGTCGCGCTCTTGAGTTGAACCCCAACAATGCCACCGCCCACTATTTCTACGCGGTCAGCTATCTTGCTCCTGAAAACCAGATTGACCAGGCCGTGGAACAATACCGGGTTGCTTTGTCGCTTGACCCGCTTTCCTCAATCGTCAACTGCAACTACGCCGTTGTGCTGATGCAGGCGCGGCGCTATCCAGAGGCGCTCGCGCAATTCCAGAAGGTTCTGGCGCGCGATCCCAACTTCGCTCCCGCACATTACAAGCTGTCGCATCTCTATGCCACGATGGGTCGCTTCCCCGAAGCAGTGAGCGAACTCCGAAAGTCGCTTCCGAATTCAATCCCAGTTAGCGAGGATGCGAAGGGCTATCTCCAACTCATGTCGACCTTGCCCGACGCGGATCGTTCCGCCGCGATGGCCGTGGCCGCGGCGCTCGCTGGAAACCGCGACCAAGCCTTCCAGTACCTGGAAAAAGCCTATTCCGACGCCGACAATGAACTTCTCCTCGCCATTCGCTATCCCGCCCTCGACCCGCTGCGCTCCGATCCCCGGTTCAAAGACCTCATGCGCCGCTTAAGCCTGCCCGAGTAGGAAAATATCCCATGACCTCAGTGCGCATCGACAAATGGCTGTGGGCCGCCAGATTCTTCAAGACGCGCGCATTAGCCGCCAGAGCCTGCGAGCTAGGCAGAATCCAATCCAATGGTCAGCCCGCCAAGCCCGCCCGCGAAGTCCACATCGGAAACGTGTTGCGAATCTCGAGCGAAGGCGGCGATTTCGAGGTCGAAGTCCTGCTGCTCAGCGACGTGCGCGGCCCAGCCTCAGCAGCGCAAACTCTCTACCGCGAAACCGAAGCCAGCCGCGAACTCCGCCAGAAAGTAGCCGCCGAGCGCAAAGCCATGCGGCAATTCGAAGAGTTGCCAGCAGGCCGGCCCTCCAAACGCGACCGCCGCCACATCATCCAGTTCCGCGGCCGAGGCTGAGCGCAGGCAGGTCAATCAAAACGTCACTTCAATCAGGCTGTTCTTCCACATCGCCAGTCCCGCGGATCGCCGCCGCACTCCGCCGCAACCGGTGGGCTCGGCCCCGGCTTAGGCGGAACGCCGTGTTCACCAGCCCAACATGAGAGAACGCTTGCGGAAAATTTCCCAACTGCCGTTTCGCGACCGGATCATATTCCTCCGACAAAAGCCCAACATCGTTCCGGATCTCCAGCAGCCGTTCAAACATCCGCACTGCCTCCTTACATCTTCCCTGCAACTCGTAATTGTCCGCCAGCCAGAATGAGCAAGGCAGAAACGCTCCTTCCCCATGCGGCAGACCGTCAACCGCTGGGTCTTGCGTGTACCGTTCGACAAATCCATTCTTCACCAGCTGAGTTTCGATCGCCTTCACCGTACCCATTACTCGCGAATCATCGGCCGGAAGAAACCCAAGCACCGGCATCTGGAGGATGCTGGCGTCCAGGTGTTTGCTCCCGTAATATTGCACAAAAGAATTCAGTTCCGCGTCGAAACCCTGCCGGCAAACTTGCTCATGGATGGCCTCGCGAAGTTTTTTCCAGCGAGCAACATCAGTCGTGAGCCATCCCTTTCCCGCCGACCGTATCAGCCGGTCGACGGCCACCCACGCCATCACTTTCGAGTGCACAAAGTGCCGCCGCGGACCGCGTACCTCCCAAATGCCCTCGTCCGGCTTCTCCCATCCCGTCTCCAGAAATTCCAGCATCGCCAGTGCGATGTCCTGGCCTGCATGCCGAGCCGCTGGCAGTCCCGCCTCGCGCGCCTGATAGAGCGTGTTCACCACTTCCCCAAAAATATCCAATTGATATTGTCGGTAAGCCGCATTGCCGGTTCGCACCGGCGCCGATTTTTCGTATCCCGGCAACCACGGCAGCTCCAGCTCCGTGAGCCGGCGTTCGCCGTGCAGCCCATAAAGTATATTGAGTTCCGAGGGGCTGCCCGCCACGGCTCGCAGCAGCCACTCCCGCCACTCTCGCGCCTCATCCAGATATCCTGCATTCAGCAAAGCTTGCAGCGTCAGCGTTGCATCCCGCACCCAGCAAAAACGGTAATCCCAGTTGCGCACCCCGCCCGGCAGTTCCGGCAAAGAAGTCGTGGGCGCGGCCACAATCCCACCCGTCGGCAGAAATGTTAGCCCTTTCAGCGTAATCAGCGACCGCACCACCGCGTCCCGCCATTTCCCGTGATACCTACAGCGATCCGACCACTCCCGCCACCACTTCTCCGTCCGCTTGATCGCAGCCCCAACTTTCACCGGCTTAGGTTCACGCTCCTGCGAGGGATACCAGGTTAGATTGAACGCAACCTCTTGCCCCTTGCCAACGGTGAACTCCGCCTTGGTCCTCATGTCTTCCCCATGGAGCGGCACATCCCCTCTCAGCCGGACCATGTCCGGGCCGGCGATCGCGGAAATTCCCCCGTTGATTCGCCGCACCCAGGGCACCACGGACCCGTAGTCGAAACGAATCACCAACTCCAGTTTCATCCGGACCTGCCCTCGCACGCCCACCACCACGCGCACCAGCTCCGGCATTCCGGAGCGAGGCGTCATGCAGTCGATCAGCGTCGCCGATCCGCTCTCCGTCTCAAACGTAGTCTCAAGGATGAGACTCCCGTCCCGATAGCACCGCCGAATCGACCGCACCGCGTCCGCCGGAGAAATAGACCAATGCCCATGTTCATCAGTCCCGAGCAAGCCGGCGAAGCAAGCGGGGGAATCAAAGTGCGGAAGGCAGAGCCAATCGATCGACCCCTGCTTGGAAACCAACGCAGCCGTGTGGCAGTCGCCAATCATGGCGTAATCTTCGATCGGTATAGACAGGAATGACCCTCCGTGAAATCAGGATCGGCAGAGCCCACATTTTCTCACGGCTCGTGTGGAGCGGACACTCCTGTCCGCTGCCTTTGAACCGGGAGGGGGCAACCCGCGACACTATCCAGACGCGAAGCGGCGCAAGAATGCAGCCCAGGGCGTAAGCCCTGGGTAGAAAGTGGAACGAGAGCAAGCCCTGAAAGGGCGAAAGAGAAGCTCCGACAACTCACGAATTCTCACGAGATTCTCAAAGCGTGAGAATCTGCCCTGACAACGCTTTCCCTCCGACCCATCCTTATCATTTCTCTCGCAGCAGATTGCCCGTAGAATCTCTCCAGATGTCAGAAGGGTGAAAAGCATGAAAAATAAACCATGGTCTGGCGCGCCCATTCATAAATTCTTATTGACAGTGCTCCTGTTTCCCGCTTCCCTGCTGGCCGAGCCCATCACGCTCCACCGCGCCGTGGAACTCGCGCTGACCCACGCCACCGGCATCGGCATCGCTGCCGCCGACCAGCAGCGTGCCGCCGCCGGCTACCGCGTACTGCGCAACAGCTACATCCCGCAACTGACCGCAGGCGCAGGCATCGGCTGGTCCGATGGTTTTCCGCTCAGCCTCGAAGGCGCCGCTCCATCGCTGTTCAACGTGAACGCGCAATCGGCGCTCATCAACCCCGCGCTGAAAGATTTCATCCGCGCCGCCCAGTCCGACGTCGCCGTCAGCAACCTGCAAATTAAAGACCAGCGCAATCAGATCATCCAGGACACCGTATTGAGCTACGCCGAGTTGGCCAAGTGGGAGCAGCGCCAGAGCCGCATGCGCGAGGCCGAATCTGCCGCCGAAAAAATGGAAGCCGCTGTAGCCCAGCGCGTGAAAGAAGGTATCGACAGCGAAGTGGATAACACCCGGGCCCGTTTGTCAGTGGCCCGTGTACGCTTGCGCCTGGCCGAAGCCGCCGGCGCAGCCGACGTTCTCCGCGAACATCTTTCCAAGCTGACAGGAGTGCCCACGCCCTCTTTCGAAATAGATCCCGACTCGCTGCCAGCTCTTCCCACGGTAAAGCCAGACGAAAAAACAGAGGAGGACTCCTTGGACAAAACCGCGGATGCGAACCCCGCCGTACAAGCTGCCGTCGAACATGCACGCGCGCAATACCTGCGCGCGAAGGCGGAACACAAGTCTTTGTGGCCGAGCGTAGATTTTGCTGCCCAGTACGCTAATCTCGCCGACTACAACAACTACGAGTCTTATTACAAAAACTTCCAGCCCAACAACGCGACCGTCGGCGTCGCGATCCATCTGCCTTTCCTGAACTACGCCCAGCATGCCCGAGTCCAGGAAGCCGAATCGGAAGCGCGCAAGGCGAAGAAGCAGGCCGAAGCCACGCGCAACCAGGTCTCCGAAGAAACTCTGCGCCTCCAGCGCTCCGTCACCCAGATGCAAGCCGCCCGTGACGTTGCCGAACTCGAATATGAAATCGCCAAGAAAAATATCGAGGCCGTCCGCACCCGCATGGAATCTTCCACCGCCAACCTGCACGATCTCGACAACGCCCAAACCCAAGCCAGCGAACGCCTGATCCAATTACAGGACGTAACCTTCGAACTCGAACGCAGCCAGGTAGAACTAATGCGCGCCACCGGCGGCCTGGAAAGCTGGGCCCTGGGGACCAAATAAGTCACAAAATAAGCCGCAAAATAAGCCTGCGAAATAGGCTGTTTGTCGTATCCAGTCAGACGAACCTGCATAAACACTGCTTTTCGGTCGCATCGACCGCGCGGATGCTAAAATAGTATTAACTCACTATGCCTCTAAAAACATTGTTCTTGAACCCTCCTTCGTTTGAAAACTTCGACGGCGGCGCCGGCTCCCGTTGGCCCGCCACCCGCGAGATCGAGTCCTACTGGTATCCGGTGTGGCTGGCTTATCCGGCGGGGATGCTGGAGGGGGCGCGGCTGCTGGATGCGCCGCCGCACTATATTTCGGCACAGCAAACGATTGAGATCGCCAGGGATTACGAGTTTCTGGTTTTGTTCACCTCGACTCCCGGTTTTCCCGGTGACATTGGGCTTGCCAAAGCTATCAAGGCGGCCAATCCGAAGATCAAAATTGCTTTTGTCGGACCGCACGTCAGCGTGCTGCCGGAAAAATCGCTGCGCGATTGTCCGGTGATCGATTTCATTGCCCGCAAAGAATTTGATTACGCCGTCGTCGACTACGCCAAGGGCAAGCCGCTGGAAGAAATCCTTGGCATCTCGTACCTGAGAGACGGCAAGGCCGTGCACAATCCGGATGCGCCCCAGATTCAGGATCTCGATGCGCTGCCCCACGTTACCGACATCTACAAGCGTGACCTCGACGTTACCCGTTACAACGTGCCGTTCTTACTAAACCCCTACGTTTCTCTTTACACCACGCGGGGCTGTCCGGCGCAATGCACGTTTTGCCTGTGGCCGCAAACTTTGAGCGGACATCCCTGGCGCAAACGCTCCACCGACGATGTTGCGGCGGAGATGTCGAAGGTCAAGCAGTACTGGCCGGAAGTGAAAGAATTCTTCTTCGACGATGACACCTTCAACATTCAGAAGGCACGCACCATCGAGTTGTGCGCCGAGCTAAAACCGCTGGGCCTGACTTGGTCCTGCACGTCGCGCGTCACTACTGATTACGAAACCTTGAAGGCAATGAAAGAGGCCGGCTGCCGGCTGCTCATCGTCGGTTATGAATCTGGCGATCAGCAGATTCTCAAGAACATCAAGAAGGGCGCAACCGTCGAGCGGGCGCGGCAGTTCACCAAAGATTGCCACAAGCTGGGGCTGGTCATTCACGGCGACTTCATCATGGGCCTGCCCGGCGAGACTCGCGAGTCCATCAACAACACCATCAAGTTCGCCAAGGAACTCGACGTCGAAACCATTCAGGTTTCCGTCGCCCACGCGTATCCCGGTACCGAGCTGTATGACTATGCGGTGAAGAACGGCTTCATCGTCGGCGACAACAAAATGGTGGATGAAGGCGGCCATCAACTGGCGCACATCGAGTATCCTGGACTGCCTGCCGATGAGATTCTTTCCGCCGTGCATCGTTTCTACGACGAATATTATTTCCGGCCCAAGGCGGTCTTCCGCATCCTGAGGAAAGCGGCCTTCGACAGCAACGACCGCAAGCGGCTTTACCGGGAGGCAAAGACCTTCCTGAAGCTCCGCTCCCAACGCAACAAGCTGGTGAAGAAGCATGGCGAGGAGGCGGCAGCCGAACTCGCCAAGGCTTGATAGAGGCTTATCACCACAGAGGCACAGAGACACAGAGAAAACCTCGAACATTTTGTTTTTTCCTTTGCCTTCTCTGTGTCTCTGTGGTGAAAGATTTTAGAAAAGCGCACCACCCGAACTTCCCGTGAACTTTCGCAAGTATCTTGTGCTGGCCGGAGTCACCGTGTTCGCCGCGGCGGGCGACTCCATGCTTTCGCATGGGATGAAGCAAGTCGGCAACATCTCCCTCCATCATTTGCAGAGCGTCATCTTCGCCGTGCTCAATCCCTGGGTCGCGATTGGAATTCTCCTGCTGCTGGCCTTCTTTGCCACCTACATGACTGCGCTTTCCTGGGCCGATCTCACATATGTTTTGCCCGCGACTTCTCTGGGATACGTGCTGCTGGCCCTGGTGGCGCGGTTTGCGCTGCACGAGCATGTGAGTCCGCTGCGCTGGCTGGGGATTGCGTTGATCACTGGCGGCGTGGGATTTGTAGCTGGCGGGCCGGCGCTTACTGTGCACCCTCCCCCGAAACCCGCGGACGAAGCGCGGGATACCGTAGCTGTCAGTGGAGTCAAATCATGACTTTCGCTTGTCATCCTGAGCGCGCACGCTTTTGCGCGCGAAGGACCTGGGCGAGCCGCGCGACGTGCCGCGTTCTTTGCGGCACAATACTCGCGCGTTCGGCTCGCTTCCCTATTGCTTTGCACAGCGTCAGACGGGGCTTCCAGTCATGAGAACCGCTTACACCTGGAGCGCGATCCTAGCCATCGTCTTCGCCTCGGTAATCGGCGACGTTCTCCTCGCTCGCGCCATGAAGCAGGTCGGCGACGTCGGCGCTTTGCGGCGGCGCGCCGGTCTGGGCGTGGTAGTCGCACGCACGCTGGGCAATCCCAACTTTTTGCTTGGAGTGACGGCCATGGCCGTGGCCTTCTTCAGCCTGCTGTTCGCGCTCTCCTGGGGAGACGTAAGCCTGGTCGCCCCCGCCGCCGCTTCCCTCACCTTCATCGGCAACGCCGTCGCCGCAAAAATCTTCTTGCATGAGCGCGTAGACCGGCGTCGGTGGATTGCGGCTTGTCTGGTGGCAGCGGGAGTGGCGCTGCTGGCCGGGTAACGCTCACTTTGGTCTCCACCACGCCTTGTCATTCCGAATCGGGCCGAAGGCCCGGCGAGGAACCTGCTTTCCGTCATGGGGCGGATAAATTCTTGACTTGGCCGCTGGTGGAGTTATTCTGGAACTGCTTGGCGGGCGGCATTCAGTACTAATTCTGCGAAGGCCCCGGATGACTTCCGGGGCTTTCGTGTGTCTGGCAGTAGGAAAGTGTGTTGCGGAAGCTCCCACCCTTTCGCAAAGGACGCGAAAGATGAGCACCCGGCGAGCATGGCTCTCATCCATAACGATGTCGAGACGACATAACCGAACGCTTACTTTGTGGGCACGCCCTGCTATCGATTTGTTTCGCAAAAACTGCGGAACATTGCAGCGGCTCGCCAGCAGAGGATGGTAACCAACACACGGTGCCCCTTCGTAATTTGTGGCTGGCGTCGAATCATAGTTCAATGCATTTGCAACGCGGGGTAGCTTGGGCCTGCTGGCAACGGTGCATCATTGACATTGGGCGATTACAGCTCGGCGGGCGTGGCACAGACTGTGCTACTCCCCGGCGACGAACGGGAATAAATCAAATTCGGGCATCGCAATCCTAATCCTACAGTAACGAGTCGGATGGCAGGCTCAGGTCGGCCATCGCTCCCGCTACTGCGGAGGAGACTAACAATGTCGAAGAAAATAGGCTTCGTATTCGGAGTGCTGCTCGTTGGTACCCTGCTCTGGGCCACACCTCGTTTCATTGCTGTTTCTGGTTTCGGTACTGGGATTGATCCCGATCAATCTACCGCTGACCAGACGGCGGACCAGAACGCTCAACAACAGCTTCAGACGATGTGCATGGGCGGCGCTGGACAGATTACCCAGTCGCACAAGACATCCGATACTTGTGGCCCAGTCGGGAGCAACTTCGTTTGTAATGTGGCGTACGTTGGCACCTGCCAGATTGGGTACTAAGTTCGGCCAAATTTTGAAAAGGGGAGAAACACAAGAGTGAAACTTCGCTCGATCACCTTACTCGCCGTGCTGGGGCTTGCCACGATGTTTGAAGTTACATCAGCGCCCGCTCAACTTGCTAACAGCATCAATCCGCCACCCATCGGGTATCACTGTTTCGTACCTGGATACGGAGTCTTCCCGGTGGTCTACGGACCCGCATATATTGGGATCTCTTGCACGGTTCAGGCCCCAACGCAAAATGGCCCACAGTTCATGAACGGCACCGTCGTTCAGTAACGGGTCGAGTGACTAGCCCCCTAGTCACTGCTCCCGCTACTGCGGAGGAGAGAATGAAAATGAGGAAAGCAGGTTTGTTCGCTGGCCTGATCCTGGTCGCAATGCTTCCGTCTTTGTCAAAAGCACAGGCAGCCTGCGGTCAAGTCACCATTTACAACAACGCATGGCAGGTGCGGAATTGCTCGTCGACTCCTGAGAACTTCGTGTTCAGTACACCACAGGGAATCGCGTTTAGTTCAGCATTCGAAGTGGCTCCTGGCTCAACGATGCCTGTAATGGGAAATATCGCTCAGCCTTATCGCTATTGGTACTGCCCCACTCCAACTAACCCGACCGACACGGCAACGGGACAGCCGCCGCAATACAATGCTGCTTCGGTTGTGTGCAAATGAGATTGGAGGGCGGGTGCAAGAGCCAGAGGCCAACACCCTTGTTACTCCAATCAGCCCCGCGGGATGCCCCCTCCCTGTCGGGTTTTTCTTTAGTGCTTGAGCAGAATCAGAACTGCGAGCCCCACGAGTTGAATCAGAACTGAACAAACGGCACCGATGGTGCGGATCGAACTCTTCCGAGGCTCGGTCATACTTCCACTTGCCGCTGGGCTTTCAGCGGGCGACCCTGGCTGCCCCTGACCAGCCCCCCCGCTTTCGTTCACGTAAGAATACGACAAACTTGTTCGCTTCCATCTCCGGTTTGAGCCGGGATGGGGGAGCGCGAGGGGCAAGGGACGGCGTTTGAGTCCCTTGCCTCTCGCTCAGCTGTCTGTGTAGAAGCCAGCTGCCATGCAGAGGCTGCGGTCAGGCCAGGTCGGTTACAAACAGGCGGGGCAAATCCTCTATAAGCGTCAGACGGCAAGCGTGAATTTGAGGAGCGAGGCCAGGTGAGGCAAGCCCTGATGCGCCAGATTTGGAAATGAAAATCCTTTGCCCACAGTGTTGCAAAAATTGCACAGCTACACACTGATATGAGTTCGAGTGCGCGTCTGCTCCATTGAGCGCTGGTGCGCGGCGTCTGGCAGGAATGGTCACATTCAGGAGTGGTTACCTTCTGGCTACGCCAGTAACTCCAAGATAAGGCTCCCCGTATTGTCGATGGAGCACGTCGATGCGGGACGGATTAATTTAATTCGCCTGCGAAACCTCTTTATGCAACTAACTTTGCGGACCTGTGTTCTTGCTCAACAAGATGGCATGTGGAGTGCTAACTCCCAGGTAGGTTGGCCGTCGATTGTGGGGCTGGGGTATGGTGAAAGGAATTGCATCCGCCGGGGTCGTTGCTTTGGTGCTGCTGGCCGCTTGCACGGCAGTGGGCCAGGACCGGCGCGAGGACCGGCGCGAGTCGCTCCCGGATGCTCCCTCGGCGGTGGTGGCCGCCCAGACCCAGAGATTGAACGCGCCCGCCGCGGAAACTGCTTCGCCGGTGAATTCTGGCGTGAGCTTTACCGCTGGACCGATGCGGCAGGAGACGCTTGTTTTTGATGGAACTGCAGCGCGTGGCAAAGATCCTGAAGCCTTTTTTCGCAAGTATTTGACCTCGTCACCGGTCAAGCGGCCATCGGCTTCCGAGAACGGCGCGAGCGTGATGGGCCGAGCCACGCACGCAATGGCCCGAACCGTGGTCACGCGGAATGAATCGGGAAAGGGCCGGCTGAACACTTCCTATCTGCTGCGGACGCTGGGTGCGGTGGCGAAGGATAGCGCCTCGACTCCGTATTGGAGGCGGCATTTCACCGGCGCGGTGGGCGATTTTGGTTCGACCGTGGGCAGCGATGCGGGGATGAATTTGTGGCATGAGTTTGGGCCCAATATTGAGCACCTGCTGAGCAGCCACACGCCGGTGTTTATTGCGCGGATTGAACAGCGCATCGGTGTTAAGTAGCGGTCTGCGCGGCTTACTTCTGCTGGATCGATTCCAGCTGTCTGGTGATCGCGTCGAGCCTTACTTCTCCCCAGTCTTGATCGGATTCGACCTCGTGGAAGATTGGTCCGTAGATGGGCATTTCGCGATTGCCTAGCGCGAGCCAGCCCGGTTCTTTTCCTTCGATGATTTCCTTCACTCGCTCATAGGGAAACTTTCCGCCATTTCTTTGCGAGATCAGCGTTAGATTCGCGGGCTTGCGCTTCAGCGTTGCGGAAGCTGGACCGTGGCCTCGTCCGTCGGTTCCGTGACAGGCGGCGCATTGGCGCTGGAAGATCTTCGCTCCGTCGATGGGCATGCGAGCTTGCGCATCATGATTAGGAGTGGTAGAAGGCTTCTGGTTTTGCGCTGTGCAAACCAGAGAGAACAACAACATTGCGGCAAGAATCAGGCTTGGGCGCATGAGATGCCTCCATAGGAGTGTGCGGCGGAGTGCCGTAGTCGCCCAGCCTGTATGTTTCTATGCGACGATTGGATTTGTCTGTGATTCGGAGCACGGCGTCTGGTGACGAGTGCCGCTGGCTGCCGGACGTGTTCAGTGATGGCGTCGGCTGCCGTCAGTTACACCAGGAATTGTGATCCGGATAAAGCGCGGGATGTAATCGTTGGCGCAGACCAGATCGGCGGAATCGAGAGCGTTCACGTTGTAGGAAAGGAGAATTCCGCTGTCGTCGGTGAATTCTGGGTGCGCTCTGGGATTGTAGGTTACGAGATTGCCCTCTTTGCATCCGGGCGCGCCGGCTTCGGGCGTGGTGTAGACGACCGTCTCATTCGTCCACGGGCCTTGCGGGTTGCAGGAATAATATGTCGTGACCTGGTCCCACAAAGGATAAGCGGGCTTTTGTGGATTCATTCCTGTCATCAGGTAAAACGTGCCGGTGGTTGCGGTCATCTGGTCCACGGAGAATCCGGGAGTGATGGCTTTCACTCCGCTGAGCGGAGTCGCGTCGGTTTGCGAGGTTACCCATTCGCTGGTGGTCGCGTTCCAATAGGTCCACTGCGAAGGTTCGGTGAGGTAGCTGAGCGAAGTCGTGCGGGCTACGTAGGGCAGCTTGTTGTCGTTGGATGGATTCTGTATGCCGTAGATGTAGTAGTAACCGTCGGCGGCCAGCATGATTTCGCTGCCCCACTGAATTTTTGCGCCGGTGTAGGGTAAGGCAGTAATCGATTCGATCGCGTAGCTTGGCCAGTCCACGACGGCTACGGATTCGCCTACGAACTTTAGGCTGTTACTCCACTGCGTGAGCATGATCTCGATCTGGTAGGTTCCGGGCGAGGGCTCGACCAGAAGATTGGCTTCCTGCCAGAAAAAGTCGTTCTTCGCGGTGGGCACGAAGTACGAACTGGTTTTTGGTGGATAGCCCACCGTGGTTAGTGTATCGGCAGTCTGATTTTGGATGGTTAGCGAATTGTGCGCGCTGAAGAGATCGCTGGCGCGAAGGCGAGTTTTCGGGTTCACGGTACCGATGTAGGAGTCGGACCACATCCAGAGATCGGTGCCGTCGGGGAGAAGAAGCGAGTAGCTGCCGTCGCCGCCGGTCCATCCGGGGCCGTTTTGCTGGAAGAATGTGTCGAAGGTTGTGTCTTCGGTGGCTGGGGAGGGATTTCCGGGAAGCGTGCATTGGGAGAATGCGGGTAGGGTGATTAGGAAAATTGTGCAGATGATAAGTAGGAGTCCGAGTGGTTTCATTGATCCTCTCAAATGCGGCGCCAGTGGCTCATTCTAGACTGGAAAACCAACGTAGCGGCAGAGGGGTCGGCAAACAAACTACATTAGCCGCTCGACCACGAAGAACAGTTCGTAGGTTCCGCCCGTGCCAGCCGCGGGTCCAGTGACCGAGTAGCTGACTGGCTGACCCGCCACCGCCTGAAAAACCCCAACGCCACCTGGCGGAAAAGCGGCGCCACTAGAAATACCGCCCCAGTCAGCTTGTTCCACGACGGTGTCTTCCCACAGCACTCCCGCATCATCCGTCCAAAACAGATTGAAACCCCAGTAATCGCTACCACCCACGACTGGCGCGGTTTCGATCATGTAGACGCTCACGCGATACAGGCCGGTAGCGGGGGGCGTGAAAATGGACGTTTCGGGTATTGCTGCGGTCTGGTTCTTCAGAGACAGTTTCTTAATGATGACTGGTGACACGGGCGACGATTGCGCCGGTGACGGAGAAGATTGCGCCGCGAGAAAAGTTGTAAGTAGTAGGACCGCAAGAATTGATTTGGCGGACATGGGTGTGCCTCCGGCTGGATTGGGGGGAGCCGCAATCTTATCACGTGGCCGCGTACATCCGACCGCATAATTCCGCAAACGTCACCTGAAGAGGCGCATCAGGCCGGTTGCGGGCAGGTCGGGTGTTAGGAAGTGGGAGTCTTTCGTCCCTGCGACACGGGTTAGGGCTTCGGCGGCTAGATAGCCGCTGCGGACTGCGCCTTCCATGGTTGCGGGCCAGCCGGTGGCGGTCCAGTCGCCCGCGAGGAAAACTCGGGGCCATGCGGTGGTTTGCGGCGGACGGTGGACGTTTATGCCGGGGCGCGGAGAATAGACGGCTTGAACTTCTTTGATTACGGTGGACTTTATTAAGTTCGCCGCGCGGGCTGCGGGGAAGAATTCGCGGACTTCTTTTAGGGCCAGGTCGACGATTTCGGCGCGGGATTTTTCGATTAGATTTTTCGAGGCGCTCACGACTAGCTCGATGTAGCTGCCCTCAGGGGCTAAAGCCCCGCTCTTTAACGGACCCTTAACGGTACGACTGAAGTCGTGCCCTTCCCGATTTCTTTCCAGCAGGCGCGACTTGTGGAACATCCATTGAATGGTGCGGTCTAGCAGGACGGCGTGGTCCAGGTCGCTGATTTGGCGGTCGAACCAGAGGTGGATGCCGGTTATGGGCGAGGATTCGAAGTGGGAGATCTTCTCTCTTAGCTCGGTGCTTTCTGGCATGTCGATGAGGATGGGGTCGAGAGCGTCGAAAGGAAGCGCTGAGATGAAGTAATCGAAGACATCAGCAACCTGGCTCTCGCGGGAGTCCACTCGAGTGCGAGTGCGAACGGTAACTCTCGATTCGCCGGGCGTGAGATACGCGAAGGAAGTGCGAAAGCGAATCTCGCCACCTCGGGCGCGGATGTAGTCTCCGGCGCGATTGTAGAGATCGGTTAACGGAATGCTGGGAACGCCCATGTGGCGCGCCTCGGGCGACTTCATGGATTCGCGTACTACCTGGGCGGCGTAGGAAATCGAAATCAGATCCAGGTCTTCGCTTAATGCGCTTACCAGAATCGGCTTCCAGAAACGCTGGATGGCATTCTCGGTTTGGCTGTGCTGGCGACACCAGTCTTGAAACGATTGACCTGTGTCTGGCTGCTCGGTCAACGTTAGCGCCGCTATCGCCCGCGAAATTACCAGCTTGTCTTTCGCATTCAGAAACGGAAAGCGCAGGAAACTCGGCGCGGTGTGCAGCGGCGCTGGAAGCGGAGAGGCGCGCATCACGCTGGTGCGGCCGCCGGGCTCGACGAACGTCATCTCGTCGTACCAGCGGATTTTGTCTTCTACGCCGATGCGGCGGTAGAACTCGACCAGGTTGGTGCAGACACGAAAAAGCACATGCTGGCAGTTGTCGACTACTTCGCCGGTACCGGGGTGTTCGTAGGAGGAGGCGCGTCCGCCGAGGTATGGACGGCGCTCGAATAGAGTGACTTTGAATCCGGAGTCTGACAGTGCGCAGGCTGCGGCTAGGCCGGCTAGACCACCTCCGGCTATGGCTACGGTGGGTTGGGTGGAGTTCAGGGTCATGCGGATCGTGCAGCGGCCACATTATTGCCGCTCCAAACAAACAGCAGGTTCCTCACCGGGCCTTCGGCCCCGTTCGGAATGACAAGCTTTAACTTCAGCCCGGTTCAGAATGGCAAAAGTTTATTCTTCGGCCCGGTTCGGAATGACAAATCTTATGGGTGCATGGTATCAGGTGATGCGCTGCCAGAAACCCTTGGCTAGGACGCGGAGTTTTTCGCTGACGGTCAAGGTTATTTTGCCGCTGAAGACGTCGTACTGGCGGGCGGCGATTTTTTCTAGCAGCTTGCGATAGATGTTGACCAGCACCCACAGAGCCGGTTGGCTGTCTTCCGAAATGTACGGGATCAGCTGATCGCCAGCCTGGTAGAACTCGCGGGCGCGCTCGGCTTCGAGCGCCAGCAGCGGGCGGAGGCGGGCTGCGTCGGGCGTCGAGAGCAGGTCGGCGGCCGAGAGTCCGAACTTCGCGAGGTCTTCCTCCGGCAAATACACGCGGCCCATGGCGGCGTCTTCTTTCACATCGCGAATGATGTTGGTGAGTTGGAAGGCGAGGCCGCACTGCTCGGCCAGAGATTCCGCGGCGGGATCGCGATATCCGAAGACGTGGATGCAGACGAGGCCCACGACTGACGCTACGCGGTAGCAATAGACTTTGAGATCGTCGAAGGTGCGATAGCGGACGATTAGCCCGGGAACTTCGGGATTCGCGGAGGGCGGAGCGGCGTCGACCACGTCCATGGCGGTGCCCATGGCCAGTTCGTCGAGCAACCCTGCGGGGATGGTGAAGCGGCGTTGCGCGTCGGTGAGAGCGAGCAAAATGGGATCGTCGCAAGGGTCACCCTGTTGGGCGCGGTGCAGCGCCCCGAGCCACGTGCCCAGCTTGATGCTGCGTTCTTCGAGGCTGAGGCTGGGATCGTCGGCGATGTCATCGCAGCGCCGCATGAAGGCATACACGGCACAGAGAGCCTGGCGCTTGTGCTTGGGCAGCACCAGAAAGGCGTAATAGAAATTTTTCGCGTTGGTGCGCGTGATGCCGCGGCACACGGAATACGCCATGGTGAGTTGGGCGGGAGCCGGACTCCATTGGATCGATACGGGCGGGGCTCCGGCGCTCATCATGATTTCCCCAGGAACTTCTTCAACGCGGCGCGGGCCACCAGGGCCAGTTTGCGGGGCTTGGAAATTACGGGACGCCGGCCGAGCACGGCAAAGCCCTGGTGCTCGATGGCATTAAGAATTTCCTGGCCACCACGGCTGAAGAGTTCGAGATCGACTGCCAGCACTTTGTCTACCTCGCTCACGAGGGGCAGGCCGCGGTCGAACCATTCACGGGCTCGCTCCGCTTCGAACTTCATCATCTGGCAGAACGCGGGCGTGTTGTGGATCTGCGCGATATCCTGCTCGCTTACGGAATAACGGCGCAGATCTTCGAGCGGCAAATAGATTCGGCCCTTGGCGTAGTCGACGCTTACATCCTGCCAGAAGTTCGCCAACTGCAGCGCGGTGCAAGTGTAGTCGGAGAGTTGCTGGCGTTCGGCATCGTGATAGCCGCACAGGTAGAGGACGAGATGCCCGACGGGATTCGCCGAATAGCGGCAGTAGGCGAGCACATCGTCGAAGGTTTCGAAGCGGGTTACGGTTTGATCCTGGCGGAAGGCGACTAAGAGGTTGGAGAATTCGTGTTTGGGGATTTCGAACTTTCTTACCGTCTCCGCCAGCGCTACAAAGACGGGATGGCGCGGACTGCCCTGGTAGCAGGCATCCAGTTCGTTCTGCCACTGATCGAGCAATGCTAGGGCTGCGGCAGCGTCTCCGACTTCATCGCCCAGATCGTCGGAGATGCGGCAATAAGCGTAGACGTTGAAGAAATCCTGGCGGAGTTTCTTGGGAAGGAACCACGTTGCCACTGAGAAATTTTCGTAGTGAGTGCGGGCCAGCCGGCGGCAGTATTCTTGCGATTCTTCGAGCGAGGGTGCGGCGTTGGGAATCGCGTATTCAGCGGGCAAACGGCTCCAGCCGTTCACGACGGCAGGCTGTGTCGCGATGCGGGAATCCGCGCTGGTTGCAGGAGTCATTCAGTGTATGAGGACGTTTCGTCCCCGCAGGGACTCGGTTCTATCTCACTTCGCCTTCCCAGCACTTACGTGCTGGGCTAATGAATGGCGTCGCTTCGCGACTCGGACGCGGTTCCTCAGTGGCCGGGAATGATGGCGGTTTTGATGTCGCCCCCGCGGTTTAGCATGTGGCGCAGCACCTTTTGCAGGCTCGAAAGCGGAGCTTCGCCGGTGATGTAATCGGTGGGGCGAATCTTCTTGGCCGCGATCAGCCCGAAGGCGCGGCGCACGGTTTCCGGCGTGTGATGGAAGGTGGCCTTCAGCGTGATCTCGCCGTAGTGCAGGCGGTTGGTATCGAGCTGTACCTTCGATCCGCTGGAGCACCCCCCGAAGAAATTTACCGTGCCGCCCTTGCGCACCATCTCGACCGTCCACTCCCAGGCTTCGGGGCGGCCCACCGCTTCGATCACGACATCGCAGCCGCGCCTTTGCGGGGTGAGCGCGCGCACGGCTTCCACCACATTTTGCACTTGCGTGGTCTGCACAATTTCGTGTGCGCCCATGTGCTTGGCGGCTACCACCTGCTCGTCGCGCTTGACCACCGAGACCACATTGCAACCGATGGCTCGCGCCACTTGGACGAACATCAGGCCGATCGGCCCGCCGCCGATGATGGCCACCGTGTCGCCGATCTCGACGCCGGTTTCGTGCAGACCGCGCAACACGCAGGCCAGCGGCTCGGTCATGGCCGCGTCTTCAAAACTCACTCCGGGCGGAATGACCAGCATATTGGCTTCCACGATGCGCCGCGGCACGCGGATGTATTCCGCATAGGCGCCGTTGTTGAAGAGCAGATCTTCGCAGAGATTTTCCTGATGCTTCGAGCAGTAGAAGCACATCTGGCAAGGCGCGGAGTTGAGCGCTACCACGCGCATGCCCTTCTTGAAAGTGAGCACGCTTTCGCCAACTTCCTCGATCACTCCGGCCAGTTCGTGGCCGAAGAGCGCGGGAGGCACGATCATGCGGGCATGGTAGCCGCGCTGGTAAACCTTGAGGTCGGTGCCGCAGGTGAGCGCCACCTGCACTTTGACCAACACTTCTCCCTTTTCCACGCGAGGGATGGGCACTCGTTCAATCTTGAGATCTTCTTTGCCGTACAAGACGGCGGCTGTCATTTTTCCATTCACTGAGTGCTTCCTTGCCTACTCGTTCCCTGTTTCATTGTTTACTTCCTGCCCAGCCCAAGCCGGGCTGAATCACCACTTTCATCGATGCCGGCTGCGGGTGCGCTGCGAGTTCCAACGCCCGCGCAGCCTCCTGGAGCGGAAACCGGTGGCTAATCAGCCGCTCCAAATCCATCTCCCGGTCCATCACAAACCGAACCGACTCGTCCTGCAAATCCACGGACGCGCTGTAGGAGCCTACCAGCGTCTTCTCATCTACGCAGATCGCGGCTGGATCCACCACCACCTCGCCGCGCTGCGTCTGTGCAAACAACAACACCCTGCCCCCGGGACGGGACGCGTCCATCGCAGCACGAATCAGGGCGTTGCTGCCCACCGCCAAGATTACGGCGTCAGCCCCACGCCCTTCTGTCTGCTCCCGCACGGAGCGGACCGCGTCCTGCTGCGACGCGTCAATCAAATGCTCGAATCCAAGGCTTTCACTTATTCTAAGCCTCTCGGGATACAAATCGGAAGTAATAACGCTGGCCCCCGCCCTCCGTGCCAGAACACTCAGTATGATCCCGATGGGACCCTGTCCAATGGCCAGCACGGTCTCGCCGGGTTGCAGGCGCAGGGCTTCGATGCCCTTCATGCAAGTATTTACGGGCTCCACGAAACAAGCCTGCTCGAACGAGACACCCTGAGGTATCTTTACGGTTCCCTGTTCGACGATCCAATCCATCACCCGGACGTACTCGGCGAAGCCTCCACCGGAAGGCTCGAAGCCCGCCGTGCATCCGACCTTTTTGTAGGTCATGCATTGCGCGAAGGTCTTGTGTTGGCAATAGTAACAACGCCGGCAGGGGATGTGATGAAACACTACGACGCGATCTCCGGGCTCGAACTTGCTGACTCCCGCGCCTACGGCGGCCACCACACCGGAGGTTTCGTGGCCGAAGATGCGGGGCGCGGAATGCGATCCGGAGGCAATCTTCTTCAGGTCGGTGCCGCAGACGCCGCAGGTGTGCACGCGCACCAGCAGTTCTCCGGTTCCGATCGCGGGCACAGGGACCGTCTCGAGGCGGACGTTGTTCACCCCGCGGTAAACCGCGGCCAACATGGTCGCAGGAATCGAGTGGCTGCGGTCTTCGATCGCGACTTGTCCGGCAATCCCCATCAGCTCTTAGATGACCGACTTCTGTACAAGCTTCACTCCACCGTTATCGGGCAAATTCAGTATTGAGCGCTATTTCGCAGGATCTGTCTGCCTCGGGTCCGTGTTGCGGAACTCCACGGCCACCGTCATGGAATCGAGGTACGGCGAATCCAGCGGCGTAAAGTGATGCGCCTTCACCTGCAGCACTACATAAAAACTCTCAACCTTGATGATTCGCCTGGCGTCTGTCGGAATGGCGGCAGAGATCGAGGGATCAAGCCTGCACAGAGCGTTCTTAGGATCATCCGGGTCCAAAGAAGCCAGCAGCACGTTGTCGTAAATAGTATGGTGCAGGTCGGCCAACTTCACTTGCCAGGACGTGATCTTGTCGTCGCCCCCCGGTATGTACGGAACAATCGAGAACGCATAGCGATCAGCGCCTCGCGAATCTTTGATGCGCTCGCGGTAGGCCGGGTCTTGCGAAGTGAGCTTGGCCTCAAAGCTTTCTCCTACCACACGCGTCGTACCTTGCCGAAAACTTTCGGCGTATACGGTGGAGGACGCCGACTGCGCGCCCATGCGCATCGTGGCAAATAAAATGATCGAAAACAGCAGCGCTAGTCCGTTACGCGATCTCATGCACCCTCTCATTCGCGCCCTCTAGCGCGGGATCCGGCCGTAGTCGCCGTCTGCGCCTCCGCGTGCGCTGCTACTGGAGGCGATGCGACATTTCCTGACGCTTGTTGGCTCAACTCCTGCCCGAGACGCTCTAGATGCTCGCCGAGCGCTGTTGCCGCCTTGCGGCTGTTGCGGGCCAGCGCGGCCACGCGCAGCCACAACCAAGGCCGTAGCGCGGCAAATAGCGCAAAGCTGCCTGTTTTGAACCGACCCTGCGGGTCGATGAAGCGTGCCATCCCCGGCATTTCAAAATCTAAATCATCGGAGATCACTTTGATGGTGCCGAACTTTATTCCATGGGCGCAGGCCGCTGCGGCCACTGCGGACGCTTCCATGTCGACCGCGTGCGCAGAATAGGACCGCGCCAGATTCGCTTTCTGCTTCGCTCCAGCTACTTCCATGAAGCTCACCAGCGTCCCTTGTTTTCCGCCTTCGATCTCGATGCGGCTGCCGTCCCGAGCATCAATCAGGACGCCCGGTGCGAAAACATCACCGATACGCAAACTCGAATCCAGCGCCCCCGCGAATCCGACGGATTGCACCAAACTCGGCCGATACAACGCAATCACCGCTTCAGCCGCGCGCCGCGCCGCGTCCAAGCCGATGCCGCCGCAGACCACAACCATTTCGTCCCGTTCAAAGAAAATAAACTTGCGGCCTTCATATTCACGCTCGACGCGACTCCAGTTCGTGATCAGCCCGCTGACTTCGCGCTCCAGCGCTGCCACGATGGCGACTTTAGGCATACCCGTTGGCCCGGAACCAGTCGACTGCACGGCGTAACGCGTCGTCGGCGGGCATCGCCTTCCAGCCCAGTTCCCGCTCAGCCTTGCCGGAGCTGGCCCACATCTTTTTCTTGCCCATGCGCACCGTGTCGACCGTCGCGCGCGGCTCATGGCCCAGCAAGCGTCCTGAGACCGTTTCATCCACTGCGCCCGCCACGTACGCAACAAAGTACGGCAGCTTCACTTTCGGCGATGGCAAACCTGAGATCGCACCCAGCTTGTCGAGAATCTGCTTCAGCGTCAGGTTCTCGCCGCCCAGAATGTAGCGCTCGCCGCTCTTGCCTTTTTCCAGCGCGGCCACGTGCCCGCGCGCGCACTCTCGAACATCCACCAGGTTTAATCCCGTCTCCACGTAAGCAGGAAACTTGCGCTTCAGGAAGTCTACGACAATTCGTCCGGTCGGGGTGGGCTTGACATCCCGCTCGCCAACAGGCGTGGTCGGGTTCACCGTCACCACCCGCATTCCGCAGCGGCCCGCTTCCAGCGCCACCTGTTCGGCCATAAACTTCGAGCGCTTGTAGTGGCCGATCATGTCAGCCAGAGAAACTGGAGAATCTTCATCCGCCGGGCGCCCGTTGCCAGTGAATCCCATCGTTGCGACGCTGGATGTGTAGACTACGCAACGGACTCCGTTCTTGCGCGCCGCTTCCAGAATGGCCCTCGTACCCTCGACATTCGAACGGTACATCTCTGCCGGATCCCGCACCCAGAGCCGATAGTCGGCTGCCACGTGAAACACTGCCTCGCAGCCGGATATGGCCTTCTCGATGGATGCCGAATCGCGCAGGTCGCCAGTCACGGTCTTGGCCGTCAGACCTTCGATATTTCTTAGATTGCTGGTGGGGCGAACGAGCAAGCGCAAGTCGGCTCCCTGCTCGGCCAAAATGCGGGCCACATGGGAGCCTAGGAATCCGGTCGCGCCGGTGACGAAAGCAAGCATTTAGCAATTAGCAGTTAGCAATCAGCTCTGAAGGTCAACCGGCAGCGCTGAGAGGTCCATGAGATCCTAATTGCCAATCGCCAATTGCTAATTGCTTTCCGCTTTCTCTATCACCTTCGCGTACGTCGTCAGCGCAAGCAGCGGGAAGTACTGCCGGTAGAGGTGATACTGCAAATAGAACACGCGCGGAAAGCCCGTGCCCGTGCAGTAAGGCTCGTCCCACGAGCCATCTTCTTTCTGCGTGCGCAACAGGTGAGCGATGCCGCGCGCCACCGAATCGCTGCGGGTATCGCCCACCGCCAGCAATCCCAGAATCGCCCATGCGGTCTGCGAAGGCGTGCTCGGGCCCACTCCGCGGGAGCTGGGATCGTCGTAAGAGCCACAGCTCTCGCCCCAGCCGCCATCCGGGTTCTGCACCATGCGCAGCCACTCTGCCGCCTGCTGAATGCAAGGCTCGTGGTTGTCCATGCCAATCGCTTCCAAGCCGCGCAGCACCAGCGCCGTGCCGTAGATGTAATTCACGCCCCAGCGTCCGAACCAGCTTCCATCCGGCTCCTGTTCCTTGCGGATAAACTCGATCGCGAGCCGCACCGCCGGATGTTTCTTGTCGTAACCGTACGTCGCCAGCATCTCGAGGATGCGGCCGGTAATATCCACCGTAGGCGGATCGAGCATGGCGTTGTGGTCGGCGAAGGGCATGTATTGAAACACCATGCGGTGATTGTCCTTGTCGAAAGACGCCCAGCCGCCATTCTTGCACTGCATGGAGAGAATCCAGTCAATGGCGCGCTGCACCGACTCGCGCTGATAACGTCCGTTGGGATGCTCGACGCGGCTTAGCGCCAGGCAAACCATGGCGCTGTCATCCACATCGGGGTAGAACTCGTTGTTGAATTCGAAGTACCATCCACCCGGCTTGCCCTTCTTGTTCTTGATCTGCCAGTCGCCCGGATTGCGCACCTGTTTTTGCAGAATCCAGTCGGCGCACTTCACCATGCGCGGGTCATTGGCCGGAACACCCGCTTCGCCGAGGGCGAACATGGCATACGCCGTGTCCCACACCGGAGACATGCAGGGTTGCATGCGGAACGTGTCGCCTTCTTCGATGCCGAGCTTTTCGAATTCATCGAGCGCCCGGATCACCTGTGGATCGTCGAGAGAATATCCCTGACAGCGCAGGGCAATGATGGAGTTCATGATCGAGGGATAGATGCCGCCCAGCCCATCACTCATCTCGACGCGCTCGAGCACCCACTTCTCGGCCTGCTTCAGCGCGATCGAGCGCAGCGGCCGGATGTGAACCCGCTCGAACCAGTGCGTCATGCGATCGAGGCAAAGGAAAAAATTGCGCCATGAAACCAATTTCTTCGACCACCGTAGGTGCATGCGTGACTTGAGCATGCCGCCGACAAACAGTTCTTCGACGCCCATTTCGCGGGGAATTTTCTTGAACGGCTTCTTGGCGTAGCAGATGGAAAGCGGCACCAGGATGGCCCGCGACCACGACGAAATCTCGTAAATATTGAACCAGAACCAGTTGGGAAACAGCACGATCTCCGGAGGAATCGCCGGCACAGCGTCGTAATCGTATTGCCCGAAGAAGCACAGATAGATCTTGGTAAATGTATTGACCTCGGTGACGCCGCCCATTTCGAGGATCTTTTTGCGGGCGCGCTGCAGCACGGGATGGTCTGCCTTGTATCCCGCCAGCTTCAGCCCAAAATACGCCTTCACCGAGGCGCTGATGTTCGACGGCCCCGCCGGATAGGTATTCCAGCCACCATCTTCGTTTTGATGTTGAACAATCCAGTTGGCAGCTTTCTGGAACCGCTCAGGGTCGCCGGTGCCCAGCAGCGTGTGCAGCAGAATGTAATCTGACTCCAGTGTGGAGTCGGCTTCGAGTTCTCCGCACCAGTAGCCATCCTCATGCTGTTCAGAGAAAAGAAGCTTGTGCGCGGCGCTCATCGCGGCAGCCACGCGGCTGGCCAGTCCGTCGATCTTGCCAAAGCGAAGTTGGGGTGCGGAGGCTAAATTCGCGTCAGGGGAGTTTGCATCCATCTCCATCAATATGCGGCTCCGTTAGTCATGCTCCGTTAATCGGCGGTAGCGCCTGCCGGAGCGGCGGCGATGGCCTCGACAATCTCCGGGGGCAGCCCGAAGCGAACGTTTTCCGGCATCACTTCGAGTTCCTGCACGTTGTCGAAACCTTTGCTGGCCAAAAACTTCATGGTTTCCTCGACCAGGCATTCCGGCGCGGAAGCGCCGGCCGTCAGCGCGATCGTCTTCACGTTCACCAGCCACTCGGACTCAATGTCGTTGCAGCTGTCAATGAGATGCGCGTTCGTGCCCAGCTTGCGCGCCACCTCGACGAGTCGATTGGAATTGGAACTGTTTTCCGAGCCCACCACCAGTAGCAGATCGGCTTCCGAGGCGACCTGCTTCACGGCCACTTGCCGGTTCTCGGTGGCATAACAGATATCCTGCGCCGCCGGGCCTTTGATGTTGGGAAACTTCGTTTTCAGGGCCGCAATGATGTCTTTGGTTTCGTCGAGACTCAGCGTGGTCTGCGTGAGATAAGCCACGCGATTGGGGTCCGGGACGGAGAGCGACCTCACCTGCTCTGGATTCCCCACCACCTGCGTCACCAGCGGAGCCTCGCCCAGCGTTCCAACCACCTCATCGTGATCGTGGTGACCGATCAGGATCAACGAATAGCCTTCCTTGGCGAACTTCACTGCCTCCACGTGGACTTTCGTGACCAGCGGACAAGTCGCGTCGATGACTCGCAAGCCGCGCCGGGCGCTGTGCTCACGCACTTCAGGCGAAACGCCGTGCGCACTGTAGATGACACGCTCGCCATTGGGCACTTCATCTTCGCTATCGACGAAGATCGCACCCTTGCCGCGCAACTCATCCACCACAAAGCTGTTGTGGACGATCTCTTTGCGCACATAGATCGGCGGCCCAAAGGCTTCCAGCGCAATGCGGACCACATCAATTGCCCGCACCACCCCGGCGCAGAACCCTCGCGGCTTCAGCAAAAGCACGGTCTTTCCCTGGCGGTTTGGCAATCTCAAACTCCCGTTCCCATGATCTTCTTGCTAGATCTTACTCAGAGTATCTTAGATGCAAAAACAAGCCTCGAAGCGCTACAGTCAGGGTACATGAATCCCGCGGAGGCTATGTGATTAAACTACCGAAAAGTACCCTTATGGTCAATCTAAACCACAGAAACGGCGGGGATTAGCAGCGGATGGGGGATTCCGAGCAGCGAATTACTCCCGAGGTGACTCCGACGTGTTCGCCTAG
The DNA here is from genome assembly GCA_963832755.1 of uncultured Acidobacteriaceae bacterium. GTDB lineage: Bacteria > Acidobacteriota > Terriglobia > Terriglobales > Acidobacteriaceae > Sulfotelmatobacter. The sequence goes on from CAWHVM010000002.1 coordinate 2,606,910, forward strand.
GCCGGTGGGACCAGCGCTATCCATTTGCCTTAATCATCTGCTCGGCATTCTTGCGCGAGGTATCCGTCAGCTTGGCGCCGCTCAGCATGCGCGCCACTTCCTCGGTACGTTCTTCGCCCACAACGGCGCGGATGCTGGTCCGCGTCCGTCCGCCCCATGCCTTTTTTTCGATGACGTAGTGATGATCGGCAAATGTGGCAATTTGCGGCAGGTGGGTCACGCACAGCACTTGGTTGGCCCGCGCCAGTTCCTTCAGTTTCTTTCCCACAGCCTCAGCGGCACGGCCGCCAATACCGGTGTCGATTTCGTCGAACACCATGGTGCGTTGGGCGGCGCGTTGGGCGGCGCGTTGCGCTGGGGTCGTGGAGCTAGCTTTCGCGGGCGAAGGCACCCGCGCCACATGGCCTGTGCTGGCCACACGGTTCGCTCCAGCCTCCACGCTCACTTTCAGCGCCAGCATCACCCGCGACAATTCCCCGCCCGACGCAACGTGTTCCAACTGCCGCATCGGCTCGCCCGGATTCGTCGCTATCTTGTAAACGACTTGGTCAATTCCCGCCGCGGTCCAGTTCCCTTCTTGTTCTGCCGTCGTCATCTCGATACGAAATGCCGACTTCATTGCCAGATCGTTGATCTCTGCCTCGACCAACTTCTCCAGCTTCCGGGCCGCGTCTTCCCGCTTTTTCGAAAGCGCCCGCGCTGCCCGCAGATATTCGTTACCAGCTTTTGCCAGTTCAGCCCGCAACTCGCGCAGGATTTCGTCTTTGTTCTCAATCTCCGAAAGCTTGCGCGCTACGTCCGCGCCGAACGCGATCACATCGTCCAGCGCGGGGCCATACTTCCGCTTCAGCCGGTCCAGCAATGCCAGCCGGTCTTCCACCTCCGCCAGATGTTCCGGCGAGGCGTGGATTCCGCCCGCATAATCCCGCACCGTGGCCCCCACATCCTCCACGCTGATGCGCGCCGTCTCGAGCGCCGCCATGGCTTCCTGAAATTTTGGCTCGTAGCGCGCCAGCTCCTCAATCTGCTTTTGCGCCGCCCGCATCGAGGAAGCCGTCGAGCCATCGCCTTCATACAGCAAGTCGAACGCCTGCATCGCCGCGTTATAAATTTTCTCTGCATTGGCGAGCACGCGCTTCTCGGTTTCCAATCGCTCGTCTTCGCCCGCCTGCAGCCTGGCTTCTTCGATTTCGCGTTTCTGAAACATCCACAGATCCACCAGCCGCAGCCGGTCCTGTTCACCCCGCTCCAATTCTTCGATGCGGCGGCGAATTCCCTTCCACGCCTCATAGGCCGCCGCTATCGGATCGATCTGGCTTCCCGCAAATCCATCCAGCAGCGCCAGGCGCGCCGGACCATCGAACGACAGAATCGATTCGTTCTGCGCATGGATGGTCGCCAGATGCGGCGCCAGTTGCCGCAGCACCGCGACTGTCGCTGCCTGATTGTTTACGAATACTCGCCCTTTGCCTCCCGCCGCAATCTCGCGACGCACGATCAGCGACCCGTCTTCCGATTCGTCCAGTCCATTATTCTCAAGCACCTTCTCGACTGCCTGAGCGACGCTTTCGCACTCGAAAACCGCCGACACCACCGCGCGTTCCGCTCCAGAGCGGATCACGTCGCTCGATGCCTTATCACCCAACAGCAGCGCCAGTGCATCGATCAGGATGGATTTCCCCGCACCCGTTTCCCCGGTCAGCAGGTTCAATCCGGAGGCGAACTCCACCGCCGCGTTGTCGATGACCGCGTAGTTTTCCAAGCGCAATTCAACCAGCACAGGCCGTCCTCAGATGACGATGTCGAAGTTTTGCGCAGCATAGCATGAAAAACAGTTGCCAGTAGCCAGTTGCCAGTGGCCAGTTTGCATCGGAGCCGGGGTGCCCCGCTTCTCGCGTCTTTGGCGAGAAAGCCTGCCCTGAGCTTGCCGAAGGGCGGGATTCCACTACCGCCGCCCTCTTGGGACTTTGATTTCTGCAACCTCCCGCCCGCGCAGCGGACAAACCGCGCACCGCACCTTCACCTCCTCGCTCCGGCACTGCCGCGGAATATCCTCGCGCCCCCGCTCGTCTTGCCCACAATCCAGCAAACACCAGGCCTCCCTATATTTTTCAAACCGGGACCGCGTTGACTTCGGATTGAACCACAACGAACCCGACCCCTCCGCAATCTCAACCGGCACCACGTACCACAAATCCAAGGGGACAATATGCACAACCACAAAATCCATGTCGTCCTTCGTGAATACCTTGCCAGTGCGCCCCGCGCTAACGGTATAGATCAGCCCCTCCTGGGTCGACGCGCCTTTCACCTGCACGCTCCAAAACCCCTCGCCCCAATCCACCACAAAGTCGTAACGTTCGCTGTCTCCCCAAGGCTTGCATACTGGGATCCTGAGTTTGCAAACCTTGGCCAGAAACGCGGCCTCGATCACTTCCCCTTTCCGCTTGGGGTTCTCGTCGGCAACCGCCTGTAACTCGATCACTTCTTTCTGGCCCGTGTGGGATTGGCCCGTGTGGGTCGGACACTCTTGTCCGACGCTTTTGATGTTGCCCTTGAATCTATCCTCCCGACCATCAACGTTGATCGGTTCCCTACCCGAATTTTTATTCTTCTTCCGCATAAACAGAAAAGGCGCAGCCCGTAGGCCACGCCCGAAAGACGCTCCTTTGTGAAATGAAAAACTGCGTGCAGCACCGTGGAAGAGCGGCGCTTCAGCGCCGCGTCAAGCCCCAGAATCGCTGCGGGCTTCAGCCCCAGTGGTCGCCCTCTCCGTCCCGCGCCCGCCGCAAACACAAACGGCGCAAGCCCGAAGGCCTGCGCCGCTGTTTCAACTATATAATATTATTATATCACACGGCATAGGGTAAACGCGCCAAATTAGCAAATTTATTTCCCCCAGCGAATCAACAACATAGTCCAAAAATCACCCCCGCAGGGGCTTGACAAGATTTTGTCGGAACGGCGAAAACGGAGTTTTTCCCGGCTGGAAACTGCCGGGGGTCGAAACACGCGGAGAGCACGCCGTCGATTCGCCTTGTATTCGCCCCGCGGCTGTGCCAAACTCATTGCACCTAGGTCGCAGTCGATCCACAGATGGCACCTGTTTTGCAAACGATTCACAGTTGCCACTATGAACAGCGAGAGTGTACAAGGGGTATTCCCCACCATGGCCACAGCTCTTCAGCCCTTATCCCGGCTTGCCAAAACCAAGGCGCGGCCAGAGAAGGTTTCCGCCTACGCACCTCTGGCGTCAGTCTGGTACGGCGAAGACTCCGAATTGCTCGAACGTTTGCTCGATTTTTACCCTCGCAAACGCCCTCGAAAGATTCTCGACACCACGGTGAATGGTGGCCGGTTCTGGCGTGGCAGCAAGCGAGCGGTCGTCGGCATGGACATTGATTCCCGGCATCGCCCAACCCTCGTTGCGGACAACTCCGCGATGCCGTTTCCGGACAGGTCCTTTGACGTACTCGTGTACGATCCGCCGCACATCCCGAACCAGGGGAAAGACAATAAGAAAGACTTCGGAACACGCTTCGGGCTCGTGGTGCGCTCATCGAAGGAGAACCACTACACGTTCACTCATACGTTCCCGCCCTTCGCGCGTGAGGCCCATCGTGTATTGAAGGAAGAAGGCATCCTACTCTGCAAGATCACCGATTATGTGCACCATCACCGTTACCAGTGGGCTCATATAGAACTGATACACGCTGCGCAACAGGTGGGCTTCACGGCCTGCGATTGCATAGTGAAGATTCGCAAAGGCCCAATCATTGACCCGAAGTGGAAGTTGGCTCACCACACCAGACGGCAGCACTGCTACTGGATAGTGTTTCGGAAATCTAAGAAGTGCGAATAACTGACGAGTGACCTGTGAAGCCAACGTCGAAGAAGAAAAGCCCCGCGACAACGACCGAAATCGTGAGGCCACGCTTGAATCCTCCCAGCTCGGTTCGTCAACTACGCTTCTACCAACTTCTCGTGCCTGCTCGCAAACAGTGGTTCATGGACGCTCTCTCCGAGGCTCTGGGCCAGCTAAATCAGGACACCATCAAGCAACAAATTAGCGAATTTGTTCCCGACGATGCCCAGAAGATTCTCGCAGCGGCCGGTCTTCGCGATGAGCACGTATTCCCTGTCCCTGCCGTGCTAGAAGCAAAACCATCGCTAGTGGGCTATTATCGTCTGCTCCTGGGCGTACCACAGAAGAGTTTTTACAAAGGTTCGACAGGCATGAGCCGCTTTAAAAGCATGGAAGAACTCGGTGCAATCTCGAAAGGCACACGGCCTTGGATACCTGAGTTCTGTCGAGCAATGGCAAAACCACTCTCAGAGTTTGTGCGCGGGATACCGAAAATCACGGAGCGCGATCTCCGCGAACTACCACTTCTCACCTTTGGATCCCAGTTGCAGGGCTCGAACAATACTCAGATTGGGAAAGCAGCAATGAGGGACGTCTTCATCGCCATCAAGGAAATTGTCGCCAAGTACAGTGTCGCCTCATCTGAGACCAAGTTGACACTGAAGAACTCCGCAGGGAGGACCGTGTCGATCACCTTGGCGCACGACCCCGATGTGCGCATTCAGGAACAGGTCAGTGACCAAGATCATCACAAAGTCGCCATCGAAGTAAAAGGCGGCACCGATGTCAGCAATGTTCACAATCGGGCTGGCGAAGCTGAGAAATCCCACCAAAAGGCGAAGAAATCCGGCTTCCCAGAATTCTGGACGATCATATCGAAGCAAGGCTTGGACCTCTCCAAGTTGCGATCTGAGTCCCCTACGACCAACCGATGGTTCGATGTTGCCCAAGTGCTCGCTCGAAACGGCAGTGACTGGGATGACTTTCGACAACGGCTGGCCGGCGCCTGCGGCATTCCAGTAGCAGATTCAAAAAAGGACCCTAACGACGCCAGGTCGCGGCGGTTTTGATCGTAAGCTTCCTTCGCCGGATTTCGATCTCGGCCTCGATTCGGTGACGATCCCACCATGCTGCTTCCTCGGCCTCGCTGGAAAACTTCGGGATGACCACTTGTTTCATTTTCGCCACGTTTACTCTGTCCCGGGCACGTCAGCGTGCAGTTTCGACCGTAAGCTTCAACCCCACCGCCTTAGTCACGGCAACCAGCGTGGAGAGCCGAGGGTTTCCCCGCGCCGATAAGGCACGATACAGGCTTTCGCGCTCAATGCCGGCAGCCTTCGCCACCTTGGCAATGCCTCCTCTGGCTTCCGCAATGCGGCGCAGAGCGATCAGCAGCACGGCGGGTTCTTCGGTGTCTTCCAATGCGGCTTTCAGATACTCGGCGGCAAACTTGGGGTTCGCGCGCAATCGGCGGCGCATGACTTCATCATGCGATTCACTGGTCTTGTCTTTCATTGGGTTCGGGTCCTCTCCAGATAATCCTTGAAATATCCTCGGGCGCGCTGAATGTCGGATGATTGCTTACGCTTATCTCCGCCGCAAAGCAGTAACACGCAGGTGCGGCCGATCATGGCGCAATAGATTCGGTAGCCCGGCCCCGTGTCGATGCGCAACTCAAACAGCCCTCCACCCAAGGATTTGCGGTCGCCAAAATTTCCTCTCGACAGTCTTTCAATCCGGGCGAAGATTCTCGCCTCCGCACGGTCATCCGCCAACCCGGCGATCCACTCATCGACCACGTCTGTGCCGGTCTTCGTGACGTAATAACGCACATCCATCACAGAAGGGATTGTAACTTATACATCACAGACAAGCAAGCGGGTTATTCTTGCGATACCTCCGCCGAAGCCCGCGCCTCGATCATCTATAATCGCGTGAAGGAATTCTCAAACCACAATGCAACTTCTTCCATACTCTGCATTCTTCATCGGCGGCGACATTGGTGATCTTCTTTCCAATACTGGTGCCGTCGCCAAATTCGTTCTTCTCACTTTGCTTGCCTTCAGCGTCATCTCGTGGGCAATCATCCTCACCAAGTGGAGCTTGCTGCGGCGTGCTCGCGTGCAGAGCGGACGCTTTCTGCGCGCTTTTCGCAAGGCCCAACGCATGCAGGATATCGCCGCCGTGGCCGAGCAATTCCGTCCCAGTCCGCTCGTCGGAGTCTTCGAAGGCGGATTCCAGGAATACAAGCGTCAACTCGCCGGGCCGACCCCCTCGCTTCGCAGCCTGATTGCGGTGCAGCGCGGCATGCAGATCGGAGCCTCGGAAGAAATCACGCGCCTCGAGCGCAACGTGCCGTGGCTCGCCATCACTGCCGCCGTCACCCCGTTTATCGGACTGTTCGGAACCGTCTGGGGAATTATTGATGCTTTTCACGGTCTCGGGACCGCGGGCGGCGCAACTTTGCGCGCCGTCGCTCCCGGCATTTCGGAAGCTCTCATCACCACTGCGGCTGGGCTCGCCGCCGCCATCCCGGCCGTGATCGCCTATAACCTTATCGGCAGCTCGATCCGCGAATTCGCCGCGCGCGGTGACGATTTCACCCTTGAAGTTCTCAACGCCGTCGAGAGCATGCAGCCGCAACAGTCTGAAGTGAGGCGTTGATGGCTTTTACTACCTCCAACGGCCGCACGCAAAGCGCTCTCGCCGATATCAACATCACTCCGCTGGTCGATGTCGTCCTCGTCCTGCTCATCATCTTCATGGTCACGGCACCCGTCTTGCAGTCGGGTATTGAAGTCAGCGTGCCCAAGACTCGCACGGTGAAGGAAATCACCGAAGAGCGCGTCGTGATCACCATCAATAAGGATCAGCGTGTCTTCCTCGGCAACGACGCCATCAACATCAACCAGATCGCCGCCAAGCTCCGGCAGAAGATTCGCGATCCCCGCAACCAATTCATCTTTGTCCGCGCCGATGAGAATGTGCCGTTCGGCGCTTTCGCCACCGTGATGGATGCGGTAAAGCAATCGGGCATCACCAACATCAGCATCGTCACTCAGCCTTTGGAAGAACATGGCGCAAAACGCTGAGATATTTTTCGAGCACGATAACTGGGGACGCGCCCTTGCCTGGTCCGTCGGCTTTCACGTCGCGGTCATTGCCCTCATTGTGCTCTACTCGGCGTTCTTCACTGGTGCCCGCGGCGAAGGCTGGGGATCCGGCGGAGGAGGTTCGGCGATCGGCGTCACGTTAGTCAGTTCCGTTCCCTTGCCCGCCGCGGCCGCACAAACGAAGAACGTTTTGGCCAACGAGTCCAAGGGCGTCACCAAGTCCGAACCCAAAGTTGAAGAGAAAAAAGAACCTGACGCCATCGAGATTCAGGGCAAGAATTCCAAAATCAAGCCGAAGAAGCCTCCCGCGCCGACCAAGGCAAAGCACGAGCCACTACCTGAGGAAGAAACCAATCAGGTCGCCTTCGGCGAAGGCGGGCCGGTGAGCGGGCCTTATGGCACGTTCGACGCGGGCGGCGCCAAAGGCGGTTTCGGCATCACCGGCGGCGGTGGCGATTTTGGCACAAGGTACGGTTGGTACGTCCAGATCATCCAGCGGAAAGTTTCCGAGAACTGGCTGAAGTATGAAGTCGATCCGCGGATCACCAGCGCGCAACGCGTCTATATCACTTTCGATATCGCCCGCGACGGCCATCCCTACGACGTGCAGATCGAGCAGTCGAGCGGCGTGCCGTCGCTCGATATATCGGCCACGCGCGCCCTGCAACGCATCGACACCTTCGGCCCGCTGCCCTCGGACTACAGCGGCAGCAAAATCTCAGTGGAGTATTGGTTCGATTATTCGAGAAAATAAACTTGTGTCCTTTTAGCCCGGTGACCGCATCCATAGATCAATGCGCGATTGCCAGAAAAAGCACTACGGCATCCACCTGATTATTCCGCGGGTTACCGATACGTGACTATGATGGATCGCAATGACCGACCGTAACTTGCCAACAAAAACATATCGGAGTACGATATTGTCGTATAGAGTATCCTTTTGCCCGGGTACGCGCAACGGCTCCAAACGGATGGACGACACCCATAGATCGGTTCGGCTTTGCACTTCCGGCGTACGCCTTCTAAGCGCTTTGAGCGTGCTGATTTTGTTCTGTGCGCTCTTGTCTTCTCCATCCTTCGCGCAGGATTGGGTTCGCACCGGTTCCGGCCTCGGGGTCGAAAAAGTCCGCCTCGCCGTGCCCGATTTCAAGCCTTCCAACAGCGATCCTCAGAACGACGCGCTGCTGAAGACTTTCAATGACACCTTCTGGAACGACCTCGATAATTCGGGCGTTGTCGAGTTGGTCTCCAAGAGCTTCTATCCTCTGCAAGTGCCCGGCCAGCCGTCGGAGGTCACCTTCGGAGTCTGGAACTCGCCTCCGCCCAACGCCGCCATGCTGGCCTTCGGCAATCTCGGCGTTGCCTCCGGCAAACTCTTGGTCTACGGTTGGCTCTACGATGTGAAGAACACCGCATCGCCACAGATTCTCGGCAAGGAATACAGCGACGTTCCCACCAGCGACGCGGCCCGCCTCATCGCCCACAAATTCGCCGACGAAATCATCTTCCGTCTGGGTGGAGGCATTCCGGGCATCGCCGAGAGCAAGATTTATTTCGTCAGCGACCGCTCCGGCCACAAGGAAATCTGGGTGATGGACTACGACGGCTCGAATCAACGCCAACTTACTCACCGCGGCTCCGATTCTCTTTCGCCCCGCATTTCGCCCGACGGTTCTCGTCTGGCCTTCAGTTCTCTAACCAAAAGCGGCTGGGATATTCTCATGTACTCAATCGACCTCAACCGCCTGGTCAGCTTCCCCCACTTCGGCGGCACCAATCTCTCGCCCTCCTGGTCGCCCGATGGCGCTCGCCTTGCGCTGTCGTCTTCCCGCGGCGGTAATTCCGAAATTTATCTATGCGACTCATCCGGCGCCAACCTTCACCGTTTGACAACCGGCAAAGGCCCGGACGTGGCTCCCACGTGGAATCGCAAGACCGGCGCTCAAATAGCCTTCGTAAGCGGCAGCACGGGTTTGCCTCAGGTTTATACCATTGAGGCCGATGGAACCAACCAGCAGCGCATGACCGACCAGGGCTATGCGGTTTCGCCCAACTGGTCGCCCAATGGCCAATTTCTCACGCTGGCCTGGATCCGCAAATATGGCCCCGGCGAGCCTGGTTCTTCTGACATCTACTTGATGGATATCGCCAGCAAACAATGGGTTCAGCTTACACACGATGGCGGGCGCAACGATTATCCATCGTGGTCGCCGGACGGCCGCCACATCGTGTTCGAGTCCAAACGCTCAGGCAAGGAGGAACTCTGGATGATGCTCGCCGACGGAACCAAGCTTCATCAGTTGACTTTTACCGGTCGTAATACGCAACCTAACTGGAGTTGGAAGTAGAAACACTTCGTCTGAACTCGAACAAAATGTTCGGGGTTCGCAGGAGGATCTAACGTGAAGAGGAAGAACATGAACCAAACTTTGAAGGTACTCGCAACCGCCACCGCTCTGGCCGCTGTTCTCATGCTCGGCGCATGCCACAAGAAAACAGCTCCGCCCCCGCCGCCACCACCGCCGCCACCGGCATCACCCACAGCATCCATTTCGGTCAGCCCAGACACCATTCAGCCGGGGCAATCCGCCACTCTGACCTGGCAGACTTCCAACGCCACTAACGTCTCCATCGACGGCATCGGCGCGGTTCAGGCCAGCGGATCGCAACAGGTCAGCCCCGGCAGTTCCACCACCTATCATCTCGTCGCCAAAGGCGCCGGTGGGAGCCAGGAGGCCTCTACGCGCCTCACTGTTACTCAGCCGCCGCCGCCGGCAGCCACACCATCGCCTACCGACGAAGACCTGTTCGGGCAAAATGTTAAGGACATCTATTTCGATTACGACAAGTCCAACATTCGCCCCGATCAGGAAGGTTCCGTCCAGTCGGATATGCTGTTCCTCAATCAGCATCCCAACATCAGCTTCACGATTGAGGGACATTGCGACGACCGCGGCTCAACCGAGTACAACCTGGCTCTCGGCGACCAGCGCGCGCAATCGGTAAAGAACGCCTTGACCACGGCCGGAATCAACGCCAGCCGCATCAAGACCATCAGCTACGGCAAGGAGAAACCCTTCTGCCTGGAAGATAACGAAGCCTGTTGGCAACAGAACCGCCGCGGCCACTTCGTGTACCAGAAATAAGTTGAAGTTAATCCCGCAGGGGCGGAGCACATTCCCGCCCCTGCCTTTCTATCTTCTCGCCCGTAAATCTTCCCAACCCACAGCGCCATTATTCCGTCTAAAATAGGTTTTCAGGATACTTACGCCTATGACACTACGACGCTTGCTCTCCACTCTTCTCGCTCTGCTCTCCACTCTTTGCCTGGTTGCCGCCCCGGCCTGGGGCACCAGCAAGGAAATGATCCAACTGCAAACACAAGTCCAGCAGCTCCAGGAGCAGATGACCGCCATGCAGCGCAGCTTTGACGAGCGCATGGGCGTCATGAAAAACCTGGTGGAGCAGGATACCGACGCCATCAACAAAGTGACTGGCGCCATCACCGCGCTGCAAACCACGCTGCAAAAACAGCAGGGAGACTCAGCCGCGCACGTCGACCAGCTCGCCGGCCAGATCCAAGCGCTCAACGATTCGCTCGACGAACTCAAGGCGCGCCTGGCCAAGGTCAGCAAGCAACTCGAGGACATGCAGTCGTCGCAGCAAACCTTGGCCGCGCAGCAAACGGCGCAGGCGCAACAGGCGGCAGCCGCGGCCGCTGCGCCTCCTCCCGACGTGCTCTACAACAACGCACTGCGCGATTACAACGGCAACAAGAACGATCTCGCCACCCAGGAGTTTTCCGACTACATCAAGTTCTATCCCAACACCGATCTTGCCGGAAACTGTTACTTCTATCTCGGCGAAATTCAATTCCGCCAGGGAAACTACCAGCAGGCCGCGCAGAGCTACGACCAGGTCCTGCAGAACTTTCCCACCGGAACCAAAGCCGCGTCCGCCCAGTTGAAAAAAGGTTTTTCGTTAATCGAACTCGGCAAGCAGGAGGATGGGGTGGTGGAATTGCGGCGCGTCATCCAGCGCTATCCTAAATCGAACGAAGCGCTGCAGGCCCGCGAACGCCTCAAGAAACTGGGAGTCTCCACCACCGTCCGGCACGGCCAATAGCTTTGGTCATTTGGTCATTTAGGAGTTTCATGGCGAAGAATATTTCAGATAACGATCCCGACCGCGCCAAGGGCGCCATCGAAACGGAAAAGCACAACCATGACGGCAACCTGGGCCTCTCCGAACAACTAGGTCACCGCGATCAGGACCCGCGCATCAAGGGCGCCGACAGCGATTTCCCCGAGCCTGGGGAGAATCCGGAACATTCTGGAGAAGAGGGCAAAAAGAAGTGATCAGTGACCAGTGGTCAGTGCTCAGAAAATCCTGCAGAAGGGCGGCGTGAGTGGCCACTGACCACTGCTCCTAAATCGCCATCGCCCCAACTTCTTTTTCCACCTCAGCGGTATCGACCATAACGATGGCGTCCCAGGGGCAGCCGTCAAGGAAGCAGCCGTCGGGCCCTTTGCTCAGGCACTTCTTGCAGCCGATGCAGAGAATGGGATCGACCGCGATGCGCCCGAAGGGCGCGTTATCTTCGTCGTCCACCCAGAACATGCAGTCTTCCACCGGACAATACTCCACGCACGCCGGCGAGCCGGCGCAGCCGGTACAGCACTCGGTGATCACAGCCAATTCCTTCGGCTTCTTCTTGCGAGGCGTGGTCAGGCCCTTGGACCTGGGTTCGGCTTTCATCTCGTCGGGAACCATGCCGACGGCTTTGGTGGCGCCGGGTGCAGCGGGCATGGGGCGATTATAACGTGAACGGCGCTGATTGCGAACTTACTTCCGCCGGAGCCTTTCCACGTCTGTCGAGTCCGGCCTGAACACCGCTTTGTCTGCGGCGTACTTGCGACAGAAAGCCTTCAGATCTTGCGTCGACGCGACTACCGTGTCGGAATCATCTGGCATCGTCGCCAAAGTCACCGTCTTTGCTGCGATTGCCTTCTTCAGCCAGTCGGAGTCAATCGGAGTCATCGTCAGCGTGGTGTTGCCGAATTCCGCGAGGTAGATACTGTGCCTTGCGATGCACATGTCGCAGACATCTTCCGCCGTCGGTGAGATGTCGAGGAAGTAGTAGGCATCTAGTTTCACCAGCCGGGCCTGATAGTGGGAGGGGCCAGCCGAGTCGCCGCATCCCTGACCCTTGCCGGTCGATTGCAGGTCGTAGACTCCGTCCTTGGCTGTGATCGTCAGCGGGGCGGTGCACTTGTCGCCGAGCTCAGCCCAGGAGCCGACCAGTCTCTGGTCAAAAACAAGATCGGGATCGTTGCTCCACTCCTCATACAGCGGATTGATCAACGTCACCCAGCATCCCGGAAGCGCTAGCAGCGCTGCGAGAGCCAGAGCGATCCCCGTACATCTCGGGATGAACCCAGAATGAGCGATCCGGGAGAAAAACATAACCTCCTCCTCGAACGAGTCGTGGGGCTTAGTCGCCACCTCGGCCTGCCCAAAATGATACTCCGCGCTGCCATTTGTGACACCCGCCACCATTTCCACGCACTCAATTCTGCTATAGTGATCCCCTGCAAAGGAGCATCCCATGGCAGGAAGAAGTTTGAACCGGGTTCAACTGATCGGTAATCTTGGGAAAGATCCAGAAGTGAAATACACGCCGCAGGGCACGCCCGTGGCTAAGATCGCGATCGCCACCAACGAGCGCTTCAAAGACAAGAGCGGCGAATGGCAGGACCGCACGGAGTGGCACAACGTCGTGCTCTGGCAGCGCCTCGCCGAAATCGCGGGCGAGTATTTGAAGAAGGGCGGCAAAGTCTACATCGAGGGCCGCCTGCAAACCCGCTCCTGGGACGACAAGACCAGCGGCCAGAAAAAGTACATGACCGAAGTGGTAGCCAGCGACATGATCCTGCTAGGCGGCCGCGGCGAAGGCGCGGGCGGCGGAGAATATAGCGGCAGCTCGCGCGGCGCCAGCGCATCAGCCGGCAGCGGCGGCGGCAACAACTTCGACCAGCGCACGCCAGAGCCCGAGCATGCCGGTGCGGCGTCCGGCCCCATCACGGATGAGGATATTCCGTTCTAGGATTGTGCGGAGACTCCATGACCGAACTAGCCGACAAGAAATGCGTCCCCTGCCGCGGCGGAATCCCTCCGCTCAAGGGCAAAGAACTCGATGCGCTGCACAAGATCGTCCCGCAGTGGAGCGTGGTCGACCAGCACCACATCACCCGCGCCTTTACCTTTCCCGACTTTAAGCAAGCGCTCGACTTCGTGAATCGCGTGGGCGCGCTCGCCGAAGAGCAAGGCCATCATCCCAACATTTTGCTGGCCTGGGGCAAAGCCCAGATCACGCTCTGGACGCACAAGATCGATGGCCTCACCGAGAGCGACTTCATCATGGCCGCCAAGATCGACCGGCTACAAGCATAAGAGTTCCGGAGCGCCAATTCGTACTACGAACTCCGCGGTTGACTCGCCTTTCCTCGCCAGCCTAAGATGCACGCTGCAATCGCTAACCGAACCCATCCGCATTCGTCCGAGGGACAGAGGAGTCGATCGATGAAACGGTCTCTATATTTGTCGTTTTCGTTCCGTGTGGCTGGCGTCATTCTCTTCGCCGCGCTCGCCTTCGCGCAGAACGATGTAATTGCTCCCAACGAGAATCTGGTTGCGGAAGGCATTCCCAAGATTCCCGCCTCGCTGGCTGAATCAGTCGGCCGCTACGAGTTCCGCACCGCCGGTTTTGCCAGCTGGCACCCCACCAAACGCGAGATGCTGATCGAAACTCGCTTTGGCGACACCTATCAAGTCCACCTGGTAAAGTTTCCCGGCGGCGCGCGCGCTCAGCTCACATTCTTCTCTGACCGCATTGCTGGCGCCCAATTTCAGCCTGTCAACGGCGATTCTTTTCTGTTCGCGAAAGACGTTGGCGGCGGCGAATTCTTCCAGTTCTATCGCTACGACCTTGCCACAGGTGACATCACGCTGCTAACCGATGGCAAGTCGCGCAACACCAGCCCGCGCTGGTCGTACCAAGGAGACCGCGTCGCATATGGTTCCACCAAGCGCACTGGAAATGACGTGGACATCTGGGTGGTCAACGCACACGACCCGGCCAGCGCCCGCATTGTGGCACAAATGGAAGGCGGCGGCTGGGCGGTTTCCGATTGGTCACCCGACGGCAAGCAGTTGCTGGTCGAGGGCTATGTGTCGGCGGCGGAGAGCTACGTCTGGCTCATCGACATCGCGACCGGAAAAAAAGACTTGTTGACTCCGAAAGCCGGATCGGAAACCGTGGCGTGCAACAACGCGCGCTTTGCCAAAGATGGCAAAGGAGTCTACTTCGCCAGCGATCAGGATTCAGAATTCCAGCGGCTGGTGTTCATGGATCTCGCAACGCACAAAACCACGGTGTTGACTCCCGAGCTGAAATGGGACGTCGATGATTTCGACTTGTCGAAAGACGGGCGCTGGATTGCCTTCGAAGCAAATGAGGACGGAATCAGCGTGCTGCACGTGCTCGACACAAAGACGAACAAAGAGGTCCCCGTTCCCAAGCTGCCGGTGGGTGTCATGGGGGGTGTTCATTGGCGCGACAATAGCCGCGAGGTCGCCTTCAGCCTTACCACTGCCAGCCAGCCCGATGATGTGTATTCGATTGACATGGCGACGGCCAAGGTCGAGCGCTGGACCTTCAGCGAAACCGGGGGCCTCAACGCCTCGGGATTTTCCCAGCCGCGACTGATTCACTGGAAGTCTTGGGATGACCGCTCCATCTCGGCGTTTCTGTACAAGCCTCCCGCAAAGTTCTCCGGCAGGCGGCCTGTGATCATTGCCATTCACGGTGGGCCGGAAGGCCAGTTTCGTCCCGATTTTGCGGGCCGCGATAACTATTACATCAACGAGCTGGGCATCGCGATGATTTACCCGAACGTGCGCGGCTCGACCGGCTATGGCAAAAGTTTTCAGAAACTAGACAATGGCTTTCTGCGCGAGGGTTCGTACAAAGACATCAATACCCTGTTGGACTGGATTCAGACGCAGCCGGACCTGGACCCGGCGAAAGTCATGATCACCGGCGGCAGCTACGGCGGCTTCATGACCCTGGCCGTCGCAACCAATTACAACGACCGCATCTGCTGCTCGGTCGATGTAGTAGGCCCGTCAAACCTCGTCACATTCCTCGAACACACTTCCGGTTATCGTAAGGACTTGCGGCGCGTGGAGTATGGCGACGAACGCGATCCTAAGATGCGCGAATTCCTCGAGCGCATCGCGCCCGCCAACAATGCAAAGAACATCACCAAGCCACTGTTCGTCATTGCGGGGCAGAACGACCCGCGGGTTCCGGCCAGCGAATCAGCCCAGATGGTGCAGGTCGTGCGGCAAAACGGAACACCCGTGTGGTGGCTGCTCGGCAAAGATGAGGGCCACGGCTTCGCGAAAAAGAAGAATCGCGACTACCAGTTCTACGCCACGGTGATGTTTGTGAAGGAGTACTTGCTGAAATAGCTATGAGGCATGTCATCACGAGCGAAGCGAGGGATATTGGTACTTGCGTGCGCAACCAGCAGAGCCGCTTCAGGCAAAAACCAAGATCCCTCGCGTTGCTCGGGATGACGAATGACCGGACTCACGAATTGATCACAGCCTGCCATCGCTGCTTGCCGGCCGCAGCTTGAGCTTCAAATCCTCGGCGATCTGCTTGCCGTGGAAGCGGCCGTTCTCGATGAAGATTTCGTTGGTCCGCGATCCGGCGACGATCACGCCCGCCACATAAATCCCCGGCACATTGCTCTCCAGCGAAACCGGGTCGCAGACCGGACGGCATTGATCCTCTGAGAGTTCAATGCCCATGCTGCGCAAGAAATCGTAGTCGGGATGGTAGCCGATCAGGGCAAGCACAAAATCATTCTTCAGCCGTATGGGCCCGCGCGGCGTGACGATGACCGCGTGGTCGATTCCGATTTCCTGCACCTGGCTGTCGAAGTAGGCTTCAATCTCTCCGTTCTTGATCCGATTCTCCAGGTCAGGCTTGATCCAGTACTTCACGTGGTGATGCAGCCGCGACTCACGGTGCACCAGCGTAACCCGCGCGCCATGCCGCCAAAGGTCGAGCGCCGCGATCGCCGCGGAATTCTTGCCGCCGATCACCAGCACATCGGTGTCGTAGTAAGGATGAGCCTCGGCGTAATAGTGCGAAACTTTGGGTAGTTCCTCGCCGGGCAGATCAAGTTGATTGGCGAGATCGTAGTATCCGGTGGAAACGATCACTTTGCGCGTGTGGTAGTCGTGCGGCCGGCCGGCGCGGTCGGTAGCAGTGATGCTGAATTTTAAGTCTTCTCCCATGACCGTCTTGACCCATTCATACTGGCGAATATCCAGACGGTAGTGCTCTGTGACTTTGCGGTAGTACTCAAGAGCTTCTTCGCGCGTGGGCTTCTGGTTCGCGGTGGTGAATGGGATATCGCCGATTTCCAGCAGCTCGGGGGTGGTAAAAAACAACATGCCTGCGGGATAGTGAAAGAGCGAATTCACCAGGCAGCCCTTGTCGAGCACAACCACGCGCAGCCCAATTTTCTGCGCTTCAATAGCGCAGGCCAGGCCGGTCGGCCCGGCTCCGATGATCAGAACGTCAGTGTGCACCTCAGGATGCGGAACAACCTTCGCGTTCGGCAAAGTTGCAACGTCTTCGGCGGTGAGAAACTCGGGCATTCGATTCCGTGACCGCGTTGCCCGGCGCGTCGGCACGAGCAGAGGTCAGAAACCGATGATTCTAGCACGCGGGGGCAGGGGGGAAATCTGAAACCCCGGCGCAAGGGACTAGGAGACCGCGTTCGCGGCGGCGAACGACGCTGGGCGAACTTCGCGTTCAATGGTGCGCGGGAGCTTGTCTTGCGCACTTTCGAGATCACAGGCGGACTGAAGATTCAGCCAGAAGCCGGCACTGGTGTTGAAGTAGCGGGCCAGCCGCAAAGCCGTGTCGGGCGTGACTCGGGCCACTCGGCCTCCTATTTCGTTAGTAAGTCTGTTTTTTCCCCTGTCACGCTCGTTTTTGAAGCAGTCTGCAGATCCCACTCCGTCGCTGCATCCACTTTGACAAAAGTGTAAGAATAAGAGATCCCGGGTTCGGCTGGCTTGGTCACAAGGATGGTGAAGGACACTGGAAAAGCAAACTTTGAGTTCACGTCGAATTTTATTTGTGCCTGACCCTCTTCACCAGCTCGAAGTCCCGGTAGATTGCCATTGCTTTGAAGCTTTCTCAGGGCGCCTAGTGCGTTTTGCGGGCCCCTCTGCTTCGAGTCTTCGATCCTTTTCTGTTCTTCGGCGGTCAGAGTTGTCATGAACTCAATATTTCTTAGGAACCCTCGGGTAAATTTCAAAGTAGCTAGAGGCTCGCCCGCATGGCCTACCGTTAGAATTCCATCCAAACCTGTCAGGCCGATAGACAAGATTTGCAATGGCGTTTCCCGCAGAGCGCCCAAGCCGAGAGAGTATTGGGCCTGAGTTTCGGTGCGAGATATGGTTGCCTCATGCCCGCAGTCCCGGAAAACGGTGAATACACTGGGAGAATCTCCGATTTCAGTCGAAAGTTCGTAAACAATCAGCTTTTGAAGCGCTTGGCTTCGTTCCTCCGCACGTGCTTGAATCTCCTTCAGTATCTGATCAAGCCTGTCTTTTGCGGCCGTTCGAATGCTCTCGTTGCCGTCAGCGTTAGCGAAATCACTGAGCGTCTGGCGATCGCTGAGACTTTTGATCGCGGCAACTCTATCGGACAAACCCTCTTTCGGGTCTTTAGCGATCTTTACCAGCTTATCGCAAGCCTTTGAATTGTGCGCCTTGCATTCGCGATCCAGTTTCGGCACGTTAGTAGATGCAAGCGCTATAGGTATGCCCAATGGGAGGGCCGCGCATAGCGTCACGAGTAGGCTGCAGATGGGGCGCTTCCCGGGGGTGGTCGAACGGCTACCGCTCATCGTCCGGCATCTTAACACATCGTTCCGCGCGGCCCCGTGCTGGACTTGCCAATCTTTCCCAATCTTTGATATCGCTTGGCACTCTTAACAATGTGGTGCCCGTCCTCGCGGCTTTTCCGCGAAGGGTCGGCGGCGGACTGATGCGTATGGGCCTTGCCTCCCAGCCCGCCGTATAATACTCGGTTCCTCGTACTTGCCGAGGTTGTGGGGCTGTCCAGTTGCTGCTTTCGGCCGCACGCATAGGAGATTTCACCATGTCTACTCTTACCGAACCAGCCATCCCGACGCAAACGAAGACTCGCATTGAATCCGACAGCATGGGGAAGATCGAAGTTCCGGCCAATGTCTACTGGGGAGCGCAGACGCAGCGCTCGCTGCTGCACTTCAACATTGGGCGCGACACGATGCCGCCAGAGCTGATCCGCGCCTTCGGCATCCTCAAAAAGGCGTGTGCGCTGGTGAACCAGGATCTCGGCAAGCTACCAGCAGACAAAGCCAAGCTGATCGTGCACGCTGCCGACGAAGTGATTGCCGGGAAGCTGAACGACCAGTTTCCGCTGCGCGTCTGGCAGACCGGCAGCGGCACGCAGACCAACATGAACGTGAATGAAGTCATCTCGAACCGCGCTATCGAGATTGCGGGCGGCGAGATGGGATCGAAGAAGCCGGTTCATCCCAATGACGATGTGAACATGTCGCAGTCGTCGAATGACACGTTTCCGGCGGCGATGCACATTGCGGCCGCGGATCGCGTGAAGAACACTTTGATTCCGGCCATCAAGAGCGTGCGCGATGCGATCGCAGCCAAGGCGGAGGAATTCAATGATGTGGTAAAAATCGGCCGGACGCATTTGCAGGATGCTGTGCCGCTCACCTTTGGGCAGGAGTTCGGCGGCTGGGCCGCGCTGCTGGAGCGCGACATCAAGCGCCTGGAACAAGCACTGGAAGGGCTCTACGATCTCGCGATCGGCGGAACTGCGGTCGGAACTGGGCTGAATACTCATCCTGAGTTTGCCGAGCGGGCTGCTAAAAAGATTGCCGAACTTACCGGACTTCCCTTTCGCTCGCACGGCAACAAGTTTGCTGCGCTTTCCGCGCACGATGAGATTGTCTTCGCGCAGGGCGCGATGGAAACGCTGGCCGCGTCTCTGATGAAGATTTCGAATGACATTCGCTGGCTGGCTTCTGGGCCGCGCTGCGGGTTGGGCGAGATCTCCATTCCTGAGAACGAACCGGGCTCATCGATCATGCCTGGTAAGGTGAATCCAACGCAGTGTGAGGCGATGACCATGGTCTGCGTACAGGTTCACGGCGCTACCGCTGCCGTTGGTTTCGCCGGGTCGCAGGGCAACTTTGAACTCAACGTGTACAAGCCGGTGATCATTTACAATTTTCTGCACTCGGTCACGCTGATCGCCGACGCTTGCCACGGCTACGTCGAATACATGATCAAGGGCATCGAGGTCGATCGCGCCAAGGTCGACTGGTACGTGAAGAACTCGCTGATGCTGGTGACGGCGCTGGCTCCGAGAGTCGGCTACGACAAGGCCGCGCAGATCGCCCATACCGCGCACGTGGAGCACAGCAGCCTGCGCGAGGCGGCACTGAAGCTCGGCTATCTTACCGGCGAGGAATTCGATCAGCTGGTAAAGCCCGAGAGGATGACGCGGCCGTAGTGGATTTCAGCCCGAAAATAAAGTTTGGGGCTTCGTAGCGGCGGGTGTTGGGCCGCTCAGTCTTGAACTGAAAATGCACCAGAAATGGGGCGGTACCCCCCCTCCCCCCCCTTTTGCAAAATATCTGGAATCATCGGGTTAGCGGGAAATTCCTGGCAAGATCCTGATGTCAAAGAGCTTAGATACTAAGTTCTTTCAATTGAACGACTTCGGGACGCGACGAATTGGCTTCTGCCAACCGTCACGGCCTCGACCATGATTGCGCAAGTGATGGGCTGTGCACAAGGTCAGATGTCACAATGGGCCTGTGGAAATTCCTTGAGGCGGTGTTGTTCCGTGGCCCTAGACCCATCCCTTCGATTCCCGGCCACGGAGGTTTGCAGTGACGGTTTTATGTTGCCCGACGGAAAACACATGGCGCAGGCAGCATCGTGCCCGCCCTTGCAAAAAGCGCAAGGACGGGGCACCCACAGTTTCGGAACGGGGGGCGAAAATCGAAAATCCAAAGCCTGGGCCACCCGTCCGGCGGTCTGATGTGTCATCTACGCGGAAGAGGCTTCGCCCGGACATCGGAAACTTGGTGAAGCACTATTCGGCCATCGTATTCATGTTTCTTGCCATAGCCGTTCTCGTTGTTCTGACCCACCCTGATCCGTTTGTGATCGCGCCAAACAAATACCGGATCGAAGCGGCCCTCGTAGGTTGCATCGATGTGGATTGGTCCTGGGTAGTGCAGCGCTTCCGACAGCTTTTTGTAAGATTCGTCTTGGACAAGCTGGAAGCCAGGTGCGGGCGTTACCTGGTCTGGAAATACCACGATGATACGCATGTACGCGGGACAGGTCTCTGCATGCGAATCGTGAAGCGTGTCTTCGATGTGTAGCTCACCGACAGAACCCCCTCGCACCTTGATCATCTTGCCTGCATATTCTTCGGGGTGCTGATACAGGTCGCAAAGAGTCGCCTCAACCGGATTCGCGGCGTCCTGACTCCAACACACTCCACAGCCGGTCAGGAGGAGAAGGCACCAAGACGTCGCTCGCATAAACGCTCTCATTGCGGGTTCTCCTGCTTCTGCTCCGGTTGCTTTGGTGGATGGATCGCATTTTGAATGGCGCTTTCTCGATTTTGTTCCAACGTTTGCTGATCGACAGCGCGCCAGCTCTCATTCCACAGCTGGAACGGTCGGTCAGTATTGTGCAGGCCCTCGTAGGTACCCGATTCGGTGAAGTACGCCGCGTGCTCTCCGTGCATCCCCACGAAACCCAAGATGCTCGGACCGCCGCCCGCGTGCGTGCCCTCGTGCGTGGTCACACCAGCATCAAGAGCCGCACTCTCGGATGCGTTTAGGTTGAAGCCTTTTGCTTCACTGTCCACAGCGTCATAATTGATCGTGATACTGTTTCCGACAGTTCGTCCGAGGTTCGGATTTCCGTTCTTGTCAACGCCAGCATCCCCGAAATTAATCTTGACGTTGCCCTTTCCTTCCTCGCCCAGTTTGCCCAGTGTCTTCTGGAGAGCCTTCGCCTCTTTCGAGTTTGGGTCGAGACCCTTTAACGCTGCCTGCGCCTTCGTGATGGAGTCTCGGAATCTCTGCTGCTCAGCCTTGCACTGGTCGGCAGTGCCTGAGCAATTGCCGAATTTATAGAGACCCGTGGGATCGGTGTACCGCAAAGGATTATTTTCGACGTAGGCGTATCGGTTCCAGGACTGCGGGTTCCACGGTTGACCGGAGTTCAACAGCGGATCGGGCGTCATGAATCTGCCGAGACTGGAACCGAAGTAGCGTTTGCCAAAGTTATCCAGGCCGGATTCGGTATCGCGTTCTTTGCCGGTGAACTTGTAGCAAGTCGCATCGTAGCTGCAGTCGAGCGCGTCGTAGTTGCAATTCACGGTTTGTTCGTCAACTGATAGAGCCTAAACGCTGCAAGATCAGCAAGGAGGACTAGGACCATCAGCACCACGAAAAACAGGTAAGGGGGCCTAGCTTCGAGAGGGCCAGGATGTAGGCTGGGAGCAAGCTGCCAGACCATGATGCCGGTTAGAACTAAACATGCAAGGCCGATCAGGGTTGCGCTCGGCCTAACTGCTGCGCCAGTCAAAATCAAGATCGATCCAACGATCATGGTTGCCGGAGGGATCAGCATTGCCCCATATTCCATGATGACTACACGCGTAGAGACAGGCACTGACAGACCACTGAGAGAGATGTATGCCCACGCAATAGCCAGCGCCCACACGCAGCCGACGAGCAACATAAAGAGCGAGAGAAGTCTAATCATTGAGACTCCGGGGCCTGCTGTAAGTCCGTCTTCTTGTCAACTGTGTTGGTTTGTTGTAGTCCGACCAAGAAGCCAACTGTTCCTTGAGGACCAGCTTGGATCGGAAGATTCGTCGTAGGCGCGCCTTCCGGAGTGAAGTTTGCCTCGAAAGACGGACTACCCGACACGGTGCCTTTCACCTCCGCATTCGTTGCCGCTTCATTGACCGTGATGTTTACATTTGAAGGGCGGGTGGCCCACCTTTCCATGTTTTTCCTTCCCGTGCCAGAACTGTGGGTGCCCCGTCCTTGCGCTTTTCGCAAGGGCGGGTACGATGCTGCCTGCGCCATGTGTTTTCCGTCGGGCAACATAAGGCCGTCACTGCAAACGTCCGTGGTACCCGCCCTTCGCACAGAACGCGAAGGACGGGGCACCCCTTTTTGTCGCAAACGCTAGCGACTCTAAAAGCCTGGGCCACCCGCCGCTGTTTTTTCTTTACTACAATTTTTGCCGCGTCCACTCCACCTTGCGCGTGACCCCGGCGATGGAAGCCGGAATCAGCAACCACGTTTGGACGATTGAAGAACTGTGCGACCTTTTGCCCGAAGCGCCGTCCGCCACAAAACGGATTGACAAGGGGCTTATCCTGAAAGCGCTCGGAGAGAAAGTGAGCTAACAAAAGATGAATGATGACACTAGGCTGTCGCAGGTAGCCGAGAACCACCGTTTCTTCGGAGATATGCGTTTTAAGCAGCTAACTCTGTTCATGGCCGCTATGACTGCGGCAGGTGCCGGGGTTATGCAATTTCCCGGGAATCGATGGTGGATAGCCTTCGGCGCTCTCTTCGTTTCGGCAGTCATGTGGGTGATAGAGGTGGGAGCGGCTTTAAGTGGTATCGCATCACGCGAGGCAATCCCAGAACTATTCCCACCACGACCAAGATTTTGGCCTTGGATAAACGCATCATGGGCTGTGCTAGCGCTGCACGTCGCGTGCTATGCCACATGGTTGTGGTGCATTCGCATCTGGTGTCCCACTTGCTGTTTTTCCTTCTACGTCGGAGTATTGGTTGGCATCATGCTGTGCATCTACTCGGTCGTCAACTACTGGCGTCAGCGCGATTTTTGGCTGAACCGCCCGTGAAAGTCTGTGGAAATCAGACTGACCCACTACCAAATGCGACTCGCCCTGTCAGTCTCGGCCGGACTGGAGGACGGCAGTAAAGTCTCGGTGCGCGGCGAATCTGCACAATGCGGTTACGGTGTCGCACCAGCACAGGGAAACGTGTAGCCCAGCTTAGTTCCGCCACGAATGAATGAGGTGTGTGCTGCTCTGCGCTTCTGTCTGGGTTGCGATGCAAACTAGTTACTGGGAACATTGCATCTGTCGGCGAATTGCCCGAGTTGTCCCTTTTGTCATTTTCATTGACATCCACAGACTCCTGCACTAAGTTCTTCCGTCAAGATAGCCGTGACTAACTCACAGGCCGGGAGGTGTTTATGCGGCTGCTTACCATGGTCCACATTTCCGACTTGCATCTAGGACGAACTGGTAAGAGTGGATTTGACGCCCGCGCGCCCAAGTTATGGGCCAAGTGGAAGCATTTTGATGGCTTGTTAGGGCACTCCTATCTGTCTCTGGTGCGGCTGGAACAGCTGTTTTCGAAGCTGAGAGCCGAAGAAAACGCCGTGCTGGTGATTACCGGGGATTTGACCACAGTAGGGCATTCCGATGAGTGGGCAACTGCGCGGGACTATCTGGGGAGCGTCCTGAAGGGATCTAAGGGAAACTACTTGGGGTTGAAATACGCGAAGTGGAAGGACTTATGTATTCCAGGAAATCATGATCATTGGCCCGGGGCGCCCATCATTATCGGCCCGATTAACGGCGATCTATCGAAAACGTTCGGGGCGCTGCCGCAGCAGACGGTTGTGACTTTATCTAGCGGACACAAGTTGCGGTTCTTGCGCATCGATTCTGATGCGGATGTTTCTGCTTACGGTTCCAATCGGGTCATGGCGCGGGGATCGTTCAAATCGCAGTTGGTCAAACTGGCTTTGATGCTTGGCGTTCCGGAACCGAATGAGATTCGCGTGCTTCTGCTGCATCACTCCTATATCGCCACTGGCAAAATACTTGTAATTAATAAAGACTCCAAGGCTGCCCTGCACGATTTCATCCTGCAGCATGACATCTCTGCTTTACTTTGTGGACACGTACACCAGCCGCCGTTGGTGGAAGTGCGCAAAGTAAGCCACCTGAGGCAGACGACTCATTTTCTCGACGGGCGTTGCGGCACGACATCACAGCGCAGCACGGTGCCGTACGACTGGACCACGGTTCTCGGGAAGCGTCCGACGGACGAAGATCACTGGCCAAACTCGTTGCTCGTCCACCGGCTGAGCGAGGACGACGGCGATGTATCTTGGGAGACCGAGATTTATCTGGAGCGTTCGGACGGATTTTTCCAAGTCGATCAGGTGCTTTCGCGGCCGATGTCCAAAATCCAACTGACCCTACTACCGCGGAATAAGCGTGCGGCAGCTGCGCCGTAAGCCACAGAATATAAATGATTTCCTGCCACATTATATTTTTCAGCCAAGGCGGGGCCGGAGTTGCTATTACCATAATAGGAGGGAACGTGTTCCCATGCCCATGCAGGTTCGGGCAAGTTGAGGATGAGTTCCACGGGATCCATCAACGATTTGGGCGTGGTCTATCAGCAGTACACGCCAGTGCTGCTTCGCGCTCTCGGAGCGATGGCGAGGAGTGGTTTCGTGGTGCCGCCTTCCGAGGCGCTGGATTTGATTCACGACTTCTTCGTGGATGGCTGGCCATCGGTGCGGACAAACTACAACCGGAAAAAGGGGCCGCTCCCCAATTACGTTTACGTGTCGTTCGTTCACTACGCCCGACCGCGGATCGTGAAGCTGAACCGGATGCGCAGCGCGCTCATCGATCCCGAAACGCTAGAGAAGTTCGAGGCTCCTGTCCAGAATTCGCACGGAAAATTGGAGCTGCAGCTATGGACGGAGGCGATCCACAGCCTTCCGGAGCGGGAACGGCAATTTCTGCAACAGTATCTGCATGGAAGCCGGGGGTCGGAGCGGAAGCTGGCGGAGGCCACCGGCCTTTCCCGCTATGCGGTACGAGAACAGCTGGTTCGTGTTATCGGGAAAGTGATTGCGGGCTTCGGTCAACCGCCGCGGGGCGAGTATGCGGACTGGAGGGTGGCCGAAGCCATCTGGTTGGATGATCGAACGGTAGATGAAACGGCCGCCCTGCTGGGACTAACAGCCGAGGCGGTAAAGCGAGCCCGAGCCCGCAATGTTGAAGAGATTGTCGAAGCGTTGCGACGTTTCGAATCAAAGCGTGGAGGCAGTGTTATGGCAAGCACCTTAGGTGGGAATGCTCCAATCGCAGTTGAGACTCTGCTTTATCGGGCGCTGACGAATCCGGGGAACGAAGCGCTGCTGGCGTAACTGCGAGCGCGGTCCAGCGAGATTGTGGACTATCTGGACACTCACGACTTCGTGCTTCCGGGAACAACTGCGGAGTCGGTCGAAGAGCTATGGATTGCGGAAGTTTATGAGGCAATCGCAGGTGACTCTACGAGCGCGGCGACATTCGAGACGGAGCAGTTCACACGCGAATTGTTCCAGGCTTCGCAGGAGGACCTGGCATCCATCGGCGTCGCGTTTAAAGAAACCCTGTTGCCCGACCTGCCGGTAGCCTTGGTTCGATTTGAAGATTGGTTTGGAAAGGTTCCTCGAGCAACCGACGAGGAACATCTGAACCTACTAAAGCAACCGGACGTGGTGGCGGCTTTCCCTAACTCCGCTGAATTGGCGGTGTATGGGATGACGCCGAGTATGTTTTATTTTGCGACGGAGGCCGTATCCGGGCTTCTCGATCGGCTGATTCGCGCTGCGATTCATGAACCAGCCTTTGTGCTGAAGGAGAAGACCCCGCTGGAGGTTCGTACAGAAGAGGGGGCAGTGCAGTTGCGGCTTGAGGACGAAGTAGAGAAGGTAACCGAGTGCAGTCCAGAGCGGGCGAATGCGATGCTGGCATGGCTGCTGCGGGCCGCAGAGTACAAGCCTGCGCTGTTTTCGGGCTTTGAGGCGGAATTCTCGAATGGCCGGCTGTTGTTGCGACATTCGGGGGAGCGATACGGGAATCTGTACCAGAGATGGAGTTTGGCATTTGCGACTCCGTGAGTCGAATATGTCTGAGGGACGGCGGACGGCCCATTCGAGCCCGGTTTTGGCTTGAGTGGGGATGTTCACACGTCACAGACTTAGTCCGGCGAACAAAGCTAGAGTCCATCTCATTAAATCCTCAACAGTCGGACGCGAGCGTACCTCAGTACCTCAGGGGCTGAAGCCCGCTCCCTTTCTTGACTCTGGGCGGCGCGGCTGAAGCCGCGCCCTTTCAAGGCGATTCTTTCAAAGCGATTTATGAGATAGCTTCTGAGCCGGCGGGACGCCGGCGCTACGGTCGCGGCTGCGACGCTCCGCTAGAATGCCCAGGGCGTTGCTCCGCTCCGGCTTGCGCCGGAGCGGAACTCGTCCCGGATAACGAGCGCACGACTTATCGTTATCCCTGACCTCACCCTTGCGACGGATGCAATACGCGGAACGTGTTGCCTCCGTTTGACCAGACCAGCACCAACGCATCCTGTCCCTTGGGAACGTTGGATAGGGCTTGCGCTGCATCCGCCGCAGACTGCTGGGGATGACGGTCTACCTCCATAATCACATCCCCACGCTGCAAGCCGGCGTTATCGGCCGGACTGCCGGGCTGCACCTGCTCCACGACCGCGCCATGAACGGTGCTTGGGATTTGCAACTGATCGCGTTCATCCTGGTTGAGATCACCGAGGCTCACGCCCCAGCGGCCTTTGCCCTGTTCAGCGCCGGCAGTCGCTGTGCCCTTGGCTGCGCCCATCGCTTCCAGAGTGACTGGGATCGTCGTGCTCTTGCCGTCGCGCATCACCTCGAGCTTAATGGTTTCGCCCGGGCTCTTCTGGCCCACTTCCATCTGCAGCTCGCCGGCATTCGTTACCGGCTGTCCGTTCAGCTCGGCGATTACGTCGCCGGTGCGCAGGCCAGCCTTGGCTCCTGGAGTGTCCGGGTCAACCTGAGTGACCAAGGCTCCGGTGGCATTCTTCAACTGGAAGAACTTGGCGTTATCCGGAGTCACATCGGAAATGCCGATTCCGATGTATCCATGGCTGACTTTGCCGTCTTTGATCAGGGTCTCAACCGTGGGCTCGACGATCTGAGATGGAATTGCGAAGCCCATGCCGGAGAATGATCCGTTGTTGGAAATCAGGAAGGTGTTGATGCCGATCAGCTCGCCGCGAGCATCGACCAGCGCTCCTCCCGAGTTGCCGGGATTGATGGCCGCGTCGGTCTGAATGAACTCTCCGGGCTTGCGGCGGTCGCTCGAATCCGGATTGGGACGATTCAGCGCGCTGATGATGCCGCGCGTTACCGTGAACTGGAATCCATAAGGATTGCCGAATGCCAGCACCGTCTGACCGGGATGCAGCTCGGTCGAATTGCCCCAAGGCAGGCTGGGCAAGTTCGTTGCATTCACCTTGATGACGGCCAGGTCGGTGAGAGGGTCGGTGCCGATGACCTTTGCCGGCAGCACCTCGCGATTGGTCATGGTGACTTCGATGTCGGTAGCTCCATCGACCACGTGATTGTTGGTAACGATGTAGCCATCGGGAGAGATGATTACGCCGCTGCCCAGGCCATGCTCAATTCTTTGTCTTTGCCGGTTGGGCATGTTGAACATGTGGCCGAAGGGCGTTCCTTTGAATTGATCTCCGAAGAACTGCTGTAGGTCTTGTGAAGAGTCGTCGTCGGAGGCCGAGGCCTTTGACGTCACGGTAACGTTGACCACCGCGGGGGTGACGCGGGCCGCCAGCGTTTCCATGGCGCGGTCGAGCGTGAGCAATGCGCCGACGCTGTTGTCGTCAAGCGGCGCAGCGGCAGGAGCCGCACTGGCCGCACGCGCGGGCTTCACGAACTCGTAAGTTCCGAATCCCGCGACGGTTAGTATCGCGACCACGGCTACGAGCAGGCGCCGGGTCATTATTGTTTTCCAGCTTGTCATTTCGGTTCTCCTTGTCTAACGAAATATGGTTTAACTAGATGTGCCTTACGATTTGTGTGTAACTAATTCTTTAGTTGCTGCTCCCAAAAAAATTTGCCTTACGTCCTTTACGTCGTCTTCGCCATCGGACCGCCCGCCGTTCTAATGCGCGCCGGCTTCTGCTGCGTTGGAACAGTCCCATCGGAATCCCGTTGGCCCGGATCGCGCAGGCTTGGTTGTACCCACTCGATCCGCCACACGTAAACGCTCGATATCCACGAATTACGCCCCACGTGGTGCGTGGTCTGAATGAACAGCAAAGTTGTTTCCGTGGCGGTCGAAACCGGCTGATTCGCGCCCGCAAGTACGGCGATCGCCCTCGCCCAAGAACGCTGCTGCTGGAGGAGTTGAGAAAGTTCCGGTGATTGATTTCGGGCAACCTGCGGGACGACCTGCTTCATCAGTTGGTGACCGCCGCGATGCGCATGCAAGCGCTTCGGCGACGATGCCGCGCTCCCATGGAGTGCCGCGGGAATCACAATTGCATCGCTCAACGGGAAATGTTTCGAAGTTAGGGACGTGGCTACATCACTGGAAGCAGTCTGGCTTTGAAACGGCGACTGGCTCCGCTCGAATGCCACCAACTGCGGAGCCCGCGCCATGGCCACAAGACAGACCACGCAAAACGCGCTGAGCAGACCAACCGCCGGCTTCCACACGTGCCTGCCGTTCGGCCGGCCTGCATCGAGAATGCGCGCCAGCCGCAAGGAAACTTCGCGGGCGCGGTGCACGGCCGCTTGCGCCATTGCCCAGCCCCGCTGTGCCAGGTTTCTTTCCAGCAGCGAAATCAGGCATTGCGCGTAACTGCGCGGATTCGCCGTCGCTGCCAGTACGGCATCGTCACAGGCCATCTCCCGCTCGAGCGTGAGCCGGTGGTCGATCCACCACACTGCCGGATGGAATAGAAACACAGCGCGCACAATTTTTTGCAGCAGGTTGGTCCAGTCGTCCCAGCGGCGCAGGTGCGCGAACTCGTGCAGCAGGATGACGTTCAATTCGTCGGCCGGGAGTTCGCTTAGCGCCCAGGCTGGAAGCACGATCAGCGGCTTGAAAAAACCGATGGCGGCAGGCACGCTTACCTTATCCGAGACAGCCAGGATTACTGGTCTCAACGAACCGCACTCACCTAAGGTTTTTTGTATCGCGGGATCAAGCCTTGCCGGGTCGACGATAATGCACGATCGCCGCAGCCTCCGCAGATGCCAGAGCCCCACTGCTAAACGCAAGGTTGCGGCAGACGCCGCCAGAATCCACAGCAGAAACAACAGAAATCCCAATGTACCCGGCAAGACCACAGCATGCGCCACACCCGGCGCAAACGAGCGCTCACCCGCAACGCCACGGATGAACGGAAGCCCGGCAATACTGACGAGAGCTACGAACCAGACTGCAAATCTTGTTCCGGAGTTCTGCCGCGGCAAGAGCCGCAGCATTCCCCACGCGAATATAGCGATAAGAAGCCCTTCCGGAAGGGAGTTCAAAATGTGCTCGATCGATATCTGGGCGATGCTCTGCAAGGCCGGCCAGATCATTTCGCGGGTCATTTCTCGGCACCCCGTTCCAGCATTCCGCGCAGGCGCTCGATTTCTTTGGCCTCAATGCCCTGGTCTTCGAGGACATTCAAAACTAGTTGCTCATGGGAGTTCTTGAAGAAGCGGCCCACCAGATGGCGAATCTCCGAGCGCGTCGCCTCTTTTCGTCCTACCAGCGCCGCATAGACGTGGGCGCGGCCATCCTTGGAGTGCTTCACGTAGCCCTTGCGCTCCAGCACGCGAATGGTTGTCAATACTGAGTTGTAGGCGAGAGCTGGCTTTTCAGACAAAGATTCAAGTATCGCTTGAACTGTGCCCGACCCTTTGAGCCACAGCACATTCATGATCCGCAGCTCGGCTTGGGTCAGAGTTTCGGATTGTCTCGGCGGCACTTTTGCTCTCCTAAAACCCTTAGACGCCCCAGATCAAGAAAGGTAACTAATTATTTAGTTGTATGGCGAGGCCTTCGGGTTGTATGGGGGAGTTGGGCATTGAGGCTGATCGCGCCAACGTGGATTTGCGCCGCACATGCGCCTTGTATATACTGAGTATCTACAGGTCGATGCGACTGGAGATTCATATGCCGAAAGCACAACTTGCGAAATGGGGGAACAGCTTGGCGGTCCGCATTCCCAAGGGCGTGGCTGAACAAGCTCATCTACGGGAAGGCGATCCGATTATGATCGAGGTATTGGAAGGGCACATCGAGTTGCGCCCTGCCGAGAGAATTCCAACCTTGGAAGAACTGGTCGCGCAGATCACGCCCGAGAACCGGCACGGAGAAATCGATTGGGGACCCGATGTCGGTAAGGAAATCATCGAATGGTGAGGCCGTACGTTCCCGATGCCGGCGATATCGTGTGGCTGGATTTCGATCCGCAGGCCGGGCGTGAACAAGGCCGACGCCGTCCGGCCTTGGTGCTGACCGACTCAGGCTACAATCGCGCGAGCGGATTGTTTGTCGTCTGCCCTCTTACCAGCAAGCGCAAGCCGTATCCCTTTTCGTTGCCGGTGGTTGTCGATAAGGTAGAAGGAGCGGTGCTGGTGGACCATCTCAAGAGCATGGACTGGAAGGTACGCGCTGTGAAGTTCCACTCCAGGGCCGACCCAGCGCTGCTGAACAGGGTGCGTGGTTACATCGCGGTTTTCCTGCGGATCCATTAATGTTCCGCGGTAACCAGCGCATTGGTTCCCTTCGGTATCTTACACATTCTTCTGCTATTGCTATTCTTCTTGAGCATGATGACGCCCGCCCAGTTCGCAAACTTTAAAGCCGAGCAGCCGGAGTGCAGTTTTGCTCTCTGGAATCCGAGCGATTACTATGATGTTTCGGTCATTGAGCGGGCGGGCCAGGCTGGCCTGCTGCGCGCAGACGCTGTACTCGTTGGCCTGAACCCTTCCCGCGAGATTTCTGGGGAACTTCAAAACTTCCACGGGGGCGGCAATGCCCGCAAACTGGCGGAGGCAATCGAAGGAACATGCCTCGAGGGATGTGCGATGATCGACGCCCTCGATATCGTCGAGCCAGACTCGGCCAAAATCGCGAGCCATACGTTCCAGCGCCCCACATTCATTCGCAAGCTGCCAGCCCGGCCGGTGGCGCTCTACGCCTTTGGCTGGGCGGTCTTTAAGATGCTCAAGAGCGGATTAATAGAGGGCATAGACTATCATCGGCTAGTTCGGCTGCCGCACTACTCCGCGAGAAGTTATAACCGGCGGGGCACCTATCGCTCTGCTCTCCACGCCGTATTGGGTGCGGAGGGCTTGTTGTCCCCTGATGAGAGCTGAAGGTCGGTGGCTGGCCAGTCCGCCCATTAATGTTCCGCACGTACACACCAGCCTGCATTAACAATTAGCCGGCGAGACGCCGGCGCTACGGTCCAGGCGGAGCTACTTTCTTAAAAGGCCCAGCGCAGCAGCGCTGCGCCTACGGTAAATCCCGCCCCCACCGAGGCCATCAGCACCAGGCTTCCCTTCTTCAGTTTGCCCTCTTCGATGGCCGTATTCATAGCCAGCGGTATCGTGCCGGCGGTGGTGTTGCCGTAGCGCTCGATGTTGACAATCACGCTTTCCGGGCGCAAGCCCAGTCGATCGGCGGTAGCGTTGATGATGCGCAGGTTGGCTTGGTGCGGGATGAAGGCGTCAATGTCGGAACCTTTGAGGCCGTTGCGTTCCAGCAACTTCAGGCAGGCTTCGGTTTGCTTGCGCACGGCGAACTTGAAGACCTGTTGGCCGTCCTGGTGAACATAGTGCATCTTCTTGGTGACGGTTTCACAAGTTGAGGGATTGAGGCTGCCTCCGCCGGGCATGCTGAGGAAACAACCTCCCGAGCCGTCGATTTCGTGGATGAAGTCGATCAGGCCGACAGAATCGTCTTCAGTTGGTTCCAGAATTACCGCGCCCGCGCCATCGCCAAAAATCACGCAGGTGGCACGGTCGGTGTAGTCGATGATTGAAGACATCACGTCGGCGCCGATCACCAGAACGCGCTTGTGAGTACCGGAGGCAACAAACTGCGCTCCCGTCTGCACCGCGTAAACGAAAGCCGAGCAGGCCCCGGAGAGATCGAATC
Source organism: uncultured Acidobacteriaceae bacterium (assembly GCA_963832755.1). GTDB lineage: Bacteria > Acidobacteriota > Terriglobia > Terriglobales > Acidobacteriaceae > Sulfotelmatobacter. The sequence continues at coordinate 2,639,098 of CAWHVM010000002.1, forward strand.
CCCACACGCCCTGAGCGCCCAGCTTGTGTTGCACCAGGCAGGCAGTGGAGGGAAAAAACATGTCGGGCGTAACTGTGCCGACGATGATGGCATCGACGTCGCTGGGAGCCAGGCCGCGCTGCGCAAGCGCCTTCTTGGCGGCCTCAACCGCAAGGTCGCTGGTAGCCACGCCTTGGTCGACGATGTGGCGCTCGCGGATGCCGACGCGGGCGAGAATCCAATCATTGGTGGTGTCGACCATTTTTTCGAGATCGGCGTTGGTGAGAAGGCGGGGCGGCACGTAGGTGCCAAGGGCGCTAATTTTGACGCGGATCGGATTGCTCAATGAGTGCTCCTGAGTTGGCTGCTGGGTTCCTAAGTATGAGACTCAGTATTTTGCAGGATTAGGCCGAGAATGTCTAACCCGGCCTGTTCAGGCAGGCCGCCAGAACATGGTGCTCAAGGATATAAGCCAGGCACCGGGGACCCACTGCACACGCAAGAGCCCGTTACCGTTGCTTCCTTCCGGACCTGGCGGGGTTGGCGAGAGTACGTCGCGTGAGACCGATGCCTGACCAGAATCATTCTAGCAAACACGCGCAGTGATCCCAGTTGGGCGGCTGCGTTCGCAACGCAGTAAGGCGAAGGACGGGTGACTTTTGGTGCAAGAAATCCGCAGGAAGGCCTTCCCTTCTGGATGGCACTTGTCGTCCAATAGAGGTTGGTTACCATCAGCAGGAAATATTTTTCCTCCCATCAGAGCCGAATGCTGCAACCCGCACCACAACTCGATCTGATCTCGGTGCCGCAGGCGATCGACAAATACTTCGAGCTTTCGCTTTATTTGCTTGTGTTGATGGGATTTGGAGCATTGGCCAGCACCGGAGGGCTCGGCCTGCCTACGATGCTGCTAGTAGGCGCAGCGCTGGCGGTACGGGGCTATTTGCTCGCCGAGCGCCGGCAGGTGGTGATTTCTGAGCGCTGGACTACGCCACTCACTATCTCTTATTTCGCCTTCTACGCCGTCGATTACTTTCTGCTCTCCCGCAGCTTTCTGACGGCAACGGTACACCTGGTGCTGTTCGCTGTAGTAGTCCGTTCATTCTCCCTGCGCCGCGATCGCGACTACACTATGCTGGCAATCCTCGCCTTCCTCATGGTGCTGGCCTCGGCCGTGCTCACCGTCGACAGCGTCTTTCTGCTCTTCTTCGCCGGATTCATGCTGATGGCCGTGGCAACATTCATCCTAATGGAGATGCGGCGGTCGGGGCGCGCCGCGCGCTTTCAAGCGCGCCACTCTGGCGACGCGGAGGAGCACCGGCATCTGGCCTTCTCGCTAGCGCGGGTGACACCGTCTTTGATGCTGATGATATTAGTCGGCGCAGCCGCGGTATTTTTTCTTCTGCCGCGCATGTCGGCGGGCTATCTCAGCAGCTATTCTTTCGGCACCGATTTTTCCACCGGCTTCAGCGACCGCGTGCAGTTAGGACGCATCGGCCAGATCCAGCAATCGAACGCGGTGGTGATGCACATCCAGATTGACGGAGACCCGCATGGCCGCTACGCGCTGCACTGGCGCGGCGTGGCGCTGGCTAACTTCGACGGCATAAACTGGTGGAACCCGCGCGAACCATACCTGCCCCTATATCGGGATCCTTATGGACGGTTCCCGGTGCCGCTCTTCAGTCAGGGAGTGGCGCAAGCAGCCCTGGCGCGCACGCAAGCCGCGCTGGGAAGATCGACTCGTCTGATTCATTACCGCGTGCTGATGGAGCCGATCGGCACCAATGTTTTCTTTCTAGCTCCCTGGGCGCGGCGCGTGAGTGGAGCCTATAGCTCAGTGCAGATCGACCGGAGCGGAGCGGTCTATGATCTCGATGGCCAACGCGCCGTCAGCCTCTATGAGGCAGACTCCGATATCTCTACGCCTTCTCCCGAGCAACTTCGCGGCGCCGGCAATGAGCTTCCGCCATTTTCTTTTGCTTACCTGCAACTGCCGGGGCTCGATCCGCGCATTCCCCGGCTGGCGGCGCAAATCGCCGGCTCGGCTCATAACAGCTACGACAAAGCCGTCGCGCTGGAAAGTTACTTGAAAACACATTACGGATACACGCTGCAGTTGCCGTCTTCGCCCGTCGCCGATCCGCTGGCGAACTTTCTTTTCGAACGCAAGCAAGGCCACTGCGAATACTTCGCGTCCTCGATGGCCATAATGCTGCGAACGCTGCGCATTCCATCGCGCGTGGTGAACGGTTTCACCAGCGACGAATTCAACGATGTCACGGGCAACTACGTAGTCCGCGCAAGAGATGCGCACGCCTGGGTGGAAGCTTACTTCCCAAACTACGGATGGATCACGTTCGATCCCACACCGGGCGGCGCGACCGGCTCACCGCAAGGCTGGGGCCGGGTGATGCTCTATCTCGATGCCGCGTCCTCGTTCTGGCGGGAGTGGGTGATCAGTTACGACTCATCGCACCAGAGCGTTCTTGGCCAGACTGTGCTGACCGGCACGCGCAGTTCAATGGAGCGAACCCGCATGTGGGCTCGACTGCGGTATGCGTGCATGCTGAACTGGGCTCGTAAAAGGCAGCAGAGCGCGCAGCGCGCCCCAGGAAGCTGGGTCAGTGGCAGCGTGGCGGTCGTACTCTTGTTGCTGGGGTTGGCCAACGCCAATCGCATTGCCCGGATGATCCGCGCGAGACAGTTGCAACTACATCCCGAGCGAGCGCCCGATCAGGCGGCCGCCATGTGGTACGAACGCATGGCTCGTTATCTGGCCAGGCGCGGAGTGCGGAAGTCCGCGACCCAGACGGCGCAGGAATTTGTGCGCGTCATCGCAGATGAGCGTTTGCGCACGCAGGTCGGCCGCTTCACCGAGGCCTACGAATCGGCACGCTTTGGAAATTCCGCAGACGACGCGCAGCGCCTGCCGCAGTTGTATGATGAAGTGGAGTTGGCGACGCGGAAGTAAGTCGCCACAAGCTGCCTATGAATTATCTGCTGAAAACTGAGCCTTCAGTTTATTCCTTCGCCAATCTTCAGCGCGATCAAACCACCATTTGGGATGGCGTCACCAATCCCGCCGCCGTCAAACACCTGCGCGAAATGAAGCCGGGCGAGCATTTGGTCATTTACCACACGGGAGACGAGAAAAGCGCAGTGGGCGCTGCGACGGTAGTATCGGTCGACGCTTCAGACGCAAGAACTCCGCTGGTGAAAATCAAAGTTGGAAAGCCTCTGGCTAAGCCAGTGACGCTGGGCGAGATCAAGGCCCACAAGCTATTCGCCGACTCTCCGCTGGTGCGCCAAGGACGGTTAAGCGTCGTGCCTTTAACCGATGCTCAATTGAAATTCATCACCGGCTCTTGAGGCATCCAGTGAGCGAACTTCAGTGCGCGCGTTGGTCTCTGCGAATGAGCGCGTGATCTACAAAGAAGCCTAGCCCAATCGCCAGCGGAATCACGCCAAACGTCGCCGCGGTCATCGCGTCAGGCTCCTGGCGTCCGATCAAAACGAAGCTCACGATGTAACCGATCGCTCCGGCCACCAGCAGAATTCCGGAGCGCCGCGAACGCGCCGCTTCCGAGAGTTCCGGTTGCATCGGGACATCCACGCCGCGCGCAATCGCCACCAAACGCTCCTCACTGCACAGCTTGCGCACGCGGAAGAAGGTGTACATGGCTGCCATCGGAATCCCAAGAGCCATCACTACTGCCGCCAATCCCACAATGTTTCCGTCCATAAAGCTTCCTGATGCTGGCGCCCGCTTACATCCTTAAGGCTCTGCGCCGTCCCAAGTATGGTTACGCGCACCCGCCGAAAAAGTTCCCTCCTTCTGTTTGCCGGCTGAAAATCAGTTACAAATCTTTGCAAAACTCTCGCGCTGTCCTAGCAACTCTGTAGCTACACTAAAGATTCCTATGAATGAGAGCTTGGCGGGAATGACGTCCACACCACCGAAAACTAACCGGGTTCCTCAGTTCCTTCCAGGGCGCCCGCTCGGCATCTGCGTCTCAGCGTTACTCTTTGCCGCTACCTTGCTGGCGCAGACGCAGGACTCCCAGGAAAAAGTCACCGTCGATGACCTTCCCCGCACCTTCGCAGTGCATCTACCCAAGGGCTACGATTCGCAGCAGCATTATCCCGTAGTCGTTCTTCTGCATGGCCGCAACCAGGATGCCGACGACATGGCGCGAATCACGCACTTCAACCAACTGGCGGACAAGGATGGCATTATTGCTGTCTATCCCAACGCCGTGCGCGGCGAATGGAATATAGGAGTGCGGCCGGAGCAGCCGTCCATGGCGATGGGCCCGCGCGGAGGTGGGCGTCACGGAGGCTGGGGCGGCTATCCCGGCGGCGGTGGAGGGTATCCCGGCGGTGGTGGATATCCCCGCGGCGGGCAAGGCGGGGGAGAGAATCCTGACGAAAATAAGAACAAGCCGGAGCCCGCAGATGACGTTGCCTTCCTGAATCAGATGCTGGACCAGCTTGCTCTCAAATACTCCGTAGACGCTCACCGCATTTACGCCACGGGTCTCGGCGATGGCGGCTTCATGGCACAGCGTGCAGGCTGTTCCCTGGGTGATCGCATAACCGCAATCGCCGCCGTGGCCGCAGACCTGCCGAAAACCATGATCTGCCTGCCCTCGCGCCCCGTGCCTGCACTATTCCTAAACGGCACCGAGGACCCCATCGATCCTTACGGTGGCGGCACTTACAAACCTGGCCACTTCGGCGTGCTTTCGGCCGAAGACAGCGTCAAGGCGTGGGCCAAATTCGATCGCTGCGCAGAAAAGCCGGCCCAAGCTAAACTGCCCGCCGCAGAAAAAGGCAGCAAAGAAATAAAAACTTTCACCTACAACGGCTGCCAGGAGAACGCACAAGTCGTTCTCTACAGCATCAAAGGCGGCGGCGATACATGGCCCGGCGGCGAGCAGTACTTGTCCGAAAAAGAGATCGGCAAGACCAGCGCCGAACTCAACGCTGACGAAGTCATCTGGAGCTTCCTCTCCAGCCGCAAAATCGCGAGCGACAGCGGCGCGCAAAAGTAATTTCCCTTACTCCAAATTCGGGTGCGCATCGGGATAGAACTTCGCGATCATCCGCCCGGTCATCAATCCGCCTTCATATTCGGGAATGATTACTTCGTCCGCGCCCGAGTTGCGCATCGCCTGCGCGTATCGCGAGTGTCCGGCCCGTGTAATGATGCGCGCTTTCGGGTTCAGCGCCTTCGCAGTCACCGTGATGTAAAGATTGTCGGCGTCGTTGTCGATCACGATGCAGACTCCCCGCGCGCGCTCGATCCCAGCGGATTGCAGCACGTCGTGGCGCTTGGCGTCCCCCTGAACGCTGAGCACTTTCTCCTTTAACAGCTCGCGGCACAATCCTTCGTTGGTCTCAATCAGCACAAAGGGAATCTTGAGCCGGTTGAGTTGATCGACCACCGTACGCCCCACCTGCCCGTAGCCGCAGATGATGAAATGATCGCTAAGTTTGTCGATGCTGATATCGTTCACCATGGTTCTCCATACCTCCATTCCCTGCCGGTGGAAGATGGTGACGGCTACCCGCTCCGCCACCCAGATCTGAAAGGCAAACACACCCATATACACAAAGAGCGAGAACAGCTTCGTCGCATTGTGGACGCGCTTGACGTCGATGGCGTGTGGCTGAATCATCCAGAACAGCGCATCCTGCCAGCTCAGGCCTTCGAGCCGACGGTAGACCAGCACACACATCAGGCCGAATCCTGCAAAAGCCACCAACGGTAGCCACAGCCGGCGCAAGAATAGCAGCAGCACTCGAAGCATGAGGGAGAGATATTACCGCAAGTCTGGGAAAGCGAACAGCAGGAATACGGATCGCTAAAAAACCGATAAGGCCAATCGCTTTATTTGATTTCTCCACAAACAACTACCACCAACCTGCGCAGAGCCTGTGAAGGTGGACGTTAACCTGGCGGCTGCTGTAGGCGCTCCAGCTCTGGTTCCGTCCGCTCACTGGATTAACTTCCTCAACTCACGCCGCAAAATCTTTCCCGACGCGGTCTTGGGGACGACTTCCACAAAATGCACTTCGCGCGGCTGCTTATAGCGGGTCAAGCGGTCGGCGACGAACCCGCACAACTCATCCTGCATCTTCTTGCATGTTACAAATCCCTCGCGCAGCGCGATGAATGCCACCGGAATCTCGCCCGCCTCCGCATCGGCCCGGCCCACCACGCCGCATTCCCGCACCGCCGGATGCTCCAACAGCACCGCCTCCACCTCGGCTGGCGCCACAGAAAATCCTTTGTACTTGATCATTTCCTTGCGCCGGTCCACGACGCGGTAAAATCCCTCGCTGTCGCGCGTAACAATGTCGCCCGACCAATACCATCCATCGCGCAGCACGGCCGCGGTCGCATCCGGCTCTTTCCAGTAACCCAACATGAATTGCGGCCCTCGCATCACCAACTCTCCGGGCTCACCCGTAGCAACCTCTTCCACATTTTCCGCCGACACCAGCACATTCTCCGCCCCAATCACCCGGCACTCCGTCTGCGCCAGCGGATGCCCAATCGAATCCGGATGGTACAGTTCCGGCTCCAGATAACCCACATGAGTCACCGGCGATGCTTCTGTCATGCCATAACCCTGGCACACCAGAATGCCGGTCAGCGCCGTGAATCTTCGTGCCAGTTCTGGCGCCAGCGGCGCCGCTCCGGACTTCGCCCAATGCACCCTGTGATTCTTCGGAAACTCTCCAGCCTCTGCAGCCAGGCACAATGCATTCATCGCCGGCGGCACCAGCGGCATCATGGTGATCGCTTCCTCCATCGCCAGCAACGTCAGTTGCCCCACGTTAAAGCGCGGCATCAGCACCAGTGTCGCGCCCAGAATCAGCGCTGGGTTCAGCATCACGTTCAATCCGTAAATGTGATACAGGGGCAAGAAACATAGAATATTGTCATTGCAATTCAGTGGCGTGGCGTTCGGCCCCAGAAACTGATACACGTTCGCCACCAGGTTGCGATGCGAAAGCATCACGCCCTTCGGCAGCCCAGTCGTGCCGCTCGAATAAGGCAGCGCCGCCAAGGTCTGCTCCGACCCTTGATCCGGCCGGGCAAGAGCCGCACTTACCGGCTTCAGCAAATTCGAAAACGGGTCGCTTCCGCTTCCCTGCTCGCGCGTGCAATAAACCCGCCGCAGATTCGGCAACCCGGCAAGATTGATGCCTTGAATATTCGCCCCATCGGTGATGAGCAGCGCTGCTCCCGAATTTCCCAACTGATGCCGCACTTCCCGCTCGCGATACGTCGGATTCAGCAGCGTCGGAATTCCTCCAGCCAAAGTTGCTGCGTGGTAAGCCGCACAGAATTCCCAGGAATTGGCCAGAAAAATTGCGGCTACTTCTCCCGGCTTCAACCCCGCCGCAACCAGCCCGCGCGCCAGCGCCTCCACCGTCTCTCCATATTCGGCATAGGTGAGACGCCGCCCGCACGAAGTGTCGACGAGCGCGGTCTTCCCCGGATGCCGCCGGCACGTAGCCAGAACCGCATCGTGTACGAAGACGTTGTTTGGGTCGGCGTAGAGTTGGGTACGCAACATGAGCGGCCCCGATTGTATCGAAAATTCCAGAGCCCAAGGACTTCGGCGGACTGGAACCTGTACAACCGCTGGAAACCAGAGTATTCCGACTATGTTTCGATCATCAACCCCGGCAGGCCCAAGAACCGCGCGGGGCACAGGAATTCACGAAATTTCCGGGTGACATCTGCCCATTCCGCGCTATAATAGCCGGGCTCTAGAAAGACCGTATCTCCCCCTGTTTGGCCAGTAAATCCAGAACGTAGCTTCTCAAGTTGTAGTGCGTCTTTTGGGGTCATATTCCGCGGTGCGTTTTACCGGCGTGAGCGCAATAAATAGTCTGTGGGGGAAACCATGAAGCTGATCGCCAAGAGCTTATTTCTGCTGGTTTTCTGCGGGGCAATCTTTGCCCCGGCTCAGATCACCAGTTTTACGCACGTTATCATCGTGATTCAGGAAAACCGGACGCCTGACAATTTGTTTTACTATTTGTGCAGCGCGCCGTTCGGCACGGCCAGCTCCTGCAGCACGACGCCGACCGGGTCGCAATACGACATTCTAACCAGCAATTGGTTGGATAAGACTTCTTCGACGGGCGTCACCCAGCCCACCAGCATTGCGCTCGACAATGACTATGACGTCAGCCATTCGCACGATAGTTTTACCACTACCTGCAACGTCAACTCAAAGGGCGTCTGCAAGATGGACGGCGCCGGGGAGACTCCCTGCACCGGATCCTGCACCACAGTGGCCAACCCTCACTACAAATATGTCGACAACTCGACTTCGATCCTGAATCCCTACCTCACGCTGGCGACTTCCTACGGCTGGTCAAACTATATGTTCCAGACCAATCAGGGACCTACCTTCCCCTCCCACCAATTTCTCTTTGGCGGGACTTCGGCGCCCAGCGCGGCCGACGATGCGATTGGCACCTTCTCTGACAGCAATATGTACCCCTCCGCCAATAATCCCATCGCGGGATGCATCGCCCCCTCAACTATCCACGTCGATCTGGTAGAGGCGGATGGGAAGAGCGGGCAAACTTACCCCTGTTTCGAGCACGAGACGCTGTCGGATTTGCTGGATGGGATCGATGTCAGTTGGAAGTACTACAACCCGGGCTCCGACTCGATCGTGACTGCGCCCAATGCCATCGATCATATCTGCGTGCCCAGTCAACCCTCAGGCGGAACCTGTACCGGTCCCGAATGGGCAGCCAACGTTAACTTCAGACCCTCGAAAGTATTAACCGATATTAGCGGCTGTAAACTCGCCGGCGTGAGCTGGGTAACACCCAGCGGAGCCAATTCCGACCATGCCAACAGCAATGACGGCGGCGGACCCTCCTGGGTGGCTTCGATCGTAAACGCGATCGGAAACAATCCTAAGTGCAAAGACGGTGAAACTTACTGGGACAATACGGTGATCTTGATCACCTGGGACGATTGGGGAGGCTGGTACGATCACGTGCCAACAACCTTCCTGGCCGGGGACCAGGGCGACTTCCAGTACGGTCTTCGCGTCCCCTTCATGGTCGTCTCCGCGTATACGTCGGCGGGTTATGTCGATAACAAGCGGATGGACTTCGGAACCGTCCTGCGTTTCGTCGAGCATAACTACGGCATTGCCGAGGGTTCGCTCGATTTTGCGGACGCGCGCGCCTCTGGCGACCTGACGGAGTTTTTCAACTTAAAACAGGTTCCCCGGGTTTTCGAGACTATTCCGAGTAAGTTGGACGCGAATTATTTTATTAACGACAAGCGGCCGATGACGGAGCCGGACGATTACTGAGGATGATTACTGAGGACGATTACTGAGGACGATTACTGAAATCTCGCGCGAATGTTCCCGGGGTGCATTTGTGTGATCCCTTAAGAATGGGCTAGTTTCTCAGGATACGTGTCCTGGCTGTCGGGCCTCGGGCCAGGTTCACAAGTAGGTTGCACCAGTACGCTCCAGTGGGAGCGAACTATCAAGGCCACGGGGAGAACAATGAGGCCGACTGCCAGGGTTTTGTTTCTGCTGGGTTGCTGTGGCGCAATATTCGCCCGCGCCCAAATCTCGAATTTCCAGCACGTCATTGTGATCGTCCAGGAAAACCGCTCAACCGACAATCTTTTCCAGGGTCTGTGCAGCTCTCCGTTCGGCACCAGCAGTTCCTGCAGCATCACCCCCACCGGTGCCCAGTACGACATTCAAACCAGCGACTGGCTCGATAAAACTTCCTCCACCGGCACCACCCAACCCACCTCCGTCGCGCTCGTCAATAACTACGATCCCAATCACGCCCACGTGGATTTCAATTCGCAATGCGACCTGGATGCCGGCGTCTGTAAGATGGACGGCGCCGCAAATAACGGTTGCGTCGGCACATGCCCCACCCGGGCGGCATTTCACTATGTGAGCAATTCCGCCTCGATTTTGAATCCTTACCTGACCATCGCCACGTCCTACGGCTGGGCCAACTACATGTTTCAGACCAATCAGGGTCCCAGCTTTCCTGCTCATCAATTCATCTTCGGAGGCACTTCGGCCCCGAGCGCGGCCGACGATGCCGCAGCGATTTTCGCCGCAGAGAATCTGCAACCAAATAAGACGAACGCAGGCTGCATCGCTCCCATGGGAACCACCGTCGAACTGATTGAAGTCAGCGGCGAGAACAAAAGTATCTATCCCTGCTTCGAACATCAAACCCTGACCGACCTGCTCACCGACATCTCGGTTAGTTGGAAATATTACACGCCAAGTTTTGGTTCGATCTGGACAGCACCCGATGCCATTAAACATATCTGTGAGCCGAGCGTCCCTAGGGGAGGAGAGTGTACGGGTCCCGAGTGGGCCAATGTCCACAAAGGATCGGCGGACCTGTTAACCGACATCGCCAAGTGCAATTTGAAGCAGGTGAACTGGGTGGTGCCGACCGGTGAAAACTCCGACCACCCCAATGGCAACACGGGCGGGGGACCCTCCTGGGTAGCGTCCATCGTCAACGCCATAGGCAACAACCCGGAGTGCGCAGACAAAGAGCTTTATTGGGACAACACCGCCATTCTCGTGACCTGGGACGATTGGGGGGGCTGGTACGATCACGAACCGCCCACGTTCCTCGCCGGAGCCCAGGGCGACTATCAATATGGCTTTCGCGTTCCGTTCATGGTCGTCTCCGCCTACACTCCGGCGGCTTACGTGGATAACAATCGCATGGACTTCGGCACCATCTTGCGTTTCCTCGAGCACAACTTCGGCATAGCCGAGGGCGCACTCGATTTTGCCGATGCCCGCGCCAGCGGCAATCTTTCCGAGTTTTTCAATCTCAACCAGGTGCCCCGGGTATTCCAGACCATTCCGGCGCCCCTGGACGCAAACTACTTCATCAACGACAAAACACCACCGACGGACCCCGATGATTATTGAAGGCTCACGAGTCCCTGAAGAGAGCAGGTAAGGCGTTAACGTGGGAAGACGATGAAACACTCGGTCATGCTTCTATGTCTGCTGATTTGCTGCGGGGCCGTCCTCGTCCACGCCCAGATCTCCAGCTTTAAGCATGTCATTGTGATCGTCCAGGAAAACCGCAGTCCGGATAATCTTTTTCAGGGCTTGTGTACTTCGCCGTTCGGCACCAGTAGTTCCTGCAGCATAACTCCCACCGGCTCCCAGTACGACATCCTCACCAGCAACTGGCTCGATAAGACATCGTCCACCGGCACAACGCAGCCCACTTCCGTCGCGCTCGATAACGATTACGACCCCAGCCACACGCATTCTGCGTTCACCACCACCTGCGACCTGGACACTAAAACCGGAGTCTGCCGCATGGACGGCGCCGCCGATGACTCCTGCACCGGAACCTGCCCGACGCGAATGGCGTACGCCTACGTGAGCAACTCGACTTCGAATCTGAATCCCTACCTCACGCTGGCAACGTCCTACGGCTGGTCCAACTACATGTTCCAAACCAACCAGGGACCAAGCTTCCCTGCCCATCAATTTCTCTTCGGAGGAACTTCTGCGCCCAGCGCGGCCGACGACGCCATTGCCACGTTCGCCGCGGAGAATATGACTCCATACACCACTCCCGCCGCCGGATGCATCGCTCTCGCTGGGGTTACTGTTAAGTTGGTCACTACTAAAGGCGAACAAGGGTCAGTCTATCCATGCCTCGATCATGAAACCATGTCCGATCTATTCGACGACATCGGAGTAAGTTGGAAATATTACACCGAGAGCAACGGATCTATTTGGACAGCTCCCAACGCCATCGAACACATCTGCGTGCCGAGCGCCCCAACCGGAGGCAAGTGCACCGGTACCGACTATGTCGACTACGTGGTCATCAAACCCGCGCAAGTGCTGACCGACATCACCGAGTGCAAGCTATCCCAGGTGAGCTGGGTGATCCCGAACGGCCTGAATTCCGATCATCCCAAAGGCAACACCGGCGGCGGACCATCCTGGGTTGCATCCGTCGTCAATGCCATCGGCAACAATCCCAAGTGCAAGGATAACGATAACGAGGTTTATTGGAACGACACGGCAATCCTCATTACCTGGGACGATTGGGGCGGCTGGTACGATCACGAACCTCCCACGTTTCTCGCGGGGGCCCAGGGCGACTATCAGTACGGTTTTCGCGTCCCGTTCATCGTAGTCTCCGCGTACACGCCGGCAGCCTATATCGACAACAACCGCATGGACTTCGGCACCGTCTTGCGGTTCCTCGAGCAGAATTATGGAATCGCCGAGGGCACACTCGATTTTGCGGATGCCCGCGCCACCGGCAATCTCACGGAGTTTTTCAATCTCAACCAGGTACCCCGGGTATTCCAGACCATTCCGTCAGCCCTGGACGCAAACTACTTCATCAATGACAAGACACCGCCAACCGACCCGGACGACTATTAAGGCCTCAAAGGGGTCCGTTGGAAAAAATCGAGAGGCTGCAGGGGGAGAAGCTATGAAAACGACCGCCAGAGTTTTAGTTCTATTGAGTTTCTGTGGTGCAATGTTCGCGCACGCCCAAATCTCAAGCTTCACGCACGTTATCGTGATCGTGCAGGAAAACCGCTCGCCCGACAATCTTTTCCAGGGCTTGTGCAGCTCGCCGTTCGGCACCAGCAAATCCTGCAGCACCAGCCCCACCGGGTCCCAGTACGATATTAAAACCAGCAAGTGGCTGGACAATACCTCCTCCACGGGCACCACCACTCCCATCCCCGTCGCGCTCGACAATAAATACGATCCCAGCCACCGCCACGGGGCATTTACTACCTCGTGCGACTGGGACACAACAACCGGAGTCTGCCGCATGGACGGAGCCGCCGGTGATGACTGCACCGGCACCTGCCCCACCCGGCCCGCATTCCACTATGTCACCAACTTGGGCTCACTTTTGAACCCTTATCTCACAATGGCAACGTCCTACGGTTGGTCGAACTACATGTTCCAGACCAACCAGGGCCCAACTTTTCCCGCCCATCAATTTCTCTTCGGAGGAACCTCCGCGCCCAGCGCCGACGACGACGCCATTGGCACATTCGCCGCCGAAAATATGAATTCTGCCACTGCCATTGCAGGGTGCATCGCGACCGCCGGCACAACTGTCAAGATTCTTACGACCCTCAATGAGACCGGGACGCTTTATCCTTGCTTCGATCATGAGACCCTGTCGGACCTGTTGGATGGCATCGATGTCAGCTGGAAGTTTTACACGCCCAGCGCCGGCTCCATCCAGACAGCGCCCGCCGCGATTAGTCATATCTGCGTGCCCAGCCAGCCCACCGGTGGAGAGTGTACCGGCACGGAGTGGATCAATAACGTAGTTCTCAAACCGACCCAGGTGCTGACGGACATCAGCAACTGCAATCTGGCCCAGGTGAGTTGGGTAAACCCGGGCGGTGACTATTCCGATCACCCCAACAGCAACACGGGCGGCGGGCCCTCCTGGGTAGCGTCTATCGTCAACGCCATCGGCAAGCATCCCAAGTGCAAGGATAACGAGGTCTATTGGGATAACACTGCGATCCTGATCACCTGGGACGATTGGGGAGGCTGGTACGATCACGAACCTCCAACCATTCTGGAGGGCGCTCAAGGCGACTACCAGTACGGCTTTCGCGTTCCCTTTATCGTCGTCTCCGCCTACACCCCGGTCGCCTACGTGGACAACAACCGGATGGACTTCGGCACCGTCTTGCGCTTCATCGAGCATAACTATGGGATCGCAGAAGGCTCACTCAACTTTGCGGACGCGCGCGCCACTGGCGATCTGACCGAGTTTTTTAACCTCAGCCAGGTTCCGCGGGTCTTCCAAACCATACCGGCGGCTCTGGACGCAAACTTCTTCCTCAACGACAAAAGGCCATTGACCAACGGGGATGATTACTAGACTCATGGGTCGGTTGGGAACGACAGGCTCGAATTCATGCGTGCTGTCTGGAACTAGGGCTCGGGAGGGGCACGGCTTCAGCCATGCCCCTCCGAGCCGCAGCCCCTGAGGGCCAGCCTGCAGAATCCTAGCTAGCCAGCTTGCGCAGGAATTCCTGCTCGTCCATGCGGTACTTGAACGCTTTGCGCCCGTCGATGAACACGACCGGGACTTCATCATTGAACTTCCGCCGCAGCTCGCTGTCGCTATCCACATCCACTTCCTGCCAGGTGAACCCGCCGCGGCGTGAGAGCTTGCTAAGGCTCTCCTTCACCAGTTCGCAGAGATGGCATCCCTTGCGCGAGTAAACCACGACCTTGCGGGATTGCGCCACGCCGCGATTCTACCGTCATTCCCACACTCTCTGGCAAGAAAAAACCGCAGCTTACATCTGCGGTAAGACATCCCCTTCCCGCTTCCGGAGTAAAATCCAAAAATGCTTGCCCTCGATTCCCAACCCCTGCGTGGCAAAACCTGCCTCATCACCGGCGGCTCCAAGCGCCTCGGACGTGCCTCCGCCCTGGCTCTGGCTCAGGCCGGCGCCGACGTCGCCATCACTTTTCGCAATTCTGCCCGCGAGGCCCAGCATACCGTCGTCGACCTCGCCAGCTTCGGCGTGCGCGCCTTTTCCTTCCACTGCGACATCACCGACGAAGCCAGCGTAAAGTCCATGATGAAAGAAGCCGGACGCGAACTTGGCCGCATCGACATCCTGGTCAATAACGCCGCCAACTACGCCGCCGCCGATTTCGAGCGCCTAACCCTCCGCCAGTGGGATTCGATCTTCGCCTCCAACACCCGCGGACCATTCCTGGTCTCCCGCGAAGCCTTGAAGTGGATGCGCCGTAAGCGCACCGGCTCGCGGCGCTCAGACGCTTCAAGCCCCAAAAAAATCGAAGCTAAAATCATTCACATGGGATCTCTCGGCGGCCTCAGACCATGGGCCAGGAACGCGCATTACTGTTCCTCGAAAGCTGCCTTGCACATGCTCACCAAGGTCATGGCCAAAGCGTTGGCTCCAGAGATTGCGGTAAACGCAGTCGCGCCCGGCATGATCGATCTCGGCGAAAAAGCAGCTAAGGCAGCGTTCCTGCGGCGCATGGCCAAACAAACTCCCATGCAACGCAACGGCAGCGCAGACGAAATCGCCGCGGCAGTCCTCTTCTTCGCCACCGCCCCCCAATTTATTACCGGCCAAATCCTGGCCGTAGACGGCGGCCTCGGCCTTTGACGCCTAAGAAAAGGTCAATCGTATTTTGAAAGGGCGCGGCTTCGAGCCGCGCCGCAAGGCCAGACCAAACCAACAGCGGCTTTAGCTGCGCGGAAGAATCACCCCTCGGCCGAAGTCGGATCAATCATCCGCTTCACTTCCGAAACCCGGTTCGCCGGAAATCCTCCCTGCTTGGCGTGCTCCCGCACCATCGCCTCATTCGGAGCGATGTAGATGCAGTAAATCTTGTCCTGCGTGACGTAGCTCTCGACCCACTGAATCTGCGGCCCCAGGTTTTTCAGAACGCTGCAAGATTTTTGTGAAATGCCGAGAATCTGCTCCTGCGTTAAACTTCCCGCATTCGGAATTTCCCGCTCGATCACATACTTAGGCATTGATTCCCCCTTCGCCTCGAAACTGGACATTCTTTGCCGGGCGATTTTATTCTGCGCCGGGAAAAATAGCTACTGATTGCGGAACCCCGCAGGTCTCTTTTGCCCGGTCCCTGCTCAGGGTATAGTGGGGCGAATGAAGAAATCCGCGAACGCCCCTGCTTCGAAAACCTCCGCAGCTTCCGCGCCCCGCGTAGCCGTCGCCATCATGGCCGCCGGCAAAGGCACGCGGCTAAAATCGCAACTCCCCAAAGTGTTGCATGAAGTCGGCGGCAAGCCGCTGCTGGCGCATGTCATTGCCGCAGCCACGCGCGTAGTTCCGCCCAACGACGTCTTCGCCATCATCGGCCACGAAGCCGCTCGAGTCCGCTCCGCTGTCGCCGACGCGGGCATCAATTTCGTTCTGCAGGAAGCCCAGCGCGGCACCGGCCACGCGCTGATGGTCGCGCAGCCGGCACTCTCCGCCTACGATCACGTCATCGTTCTCTCCGGCGACGCTCCGCAGATCACACCCCAAACCATCGCCGGCCTGCTCAACTTCCATCTCGACCAGCACGCCGCCATGACTCTACTCAGCGCCGACCTCGAACACCCCACCGGCTACGGCCGCATAGTTCGAATGAAAGCCCGCAGCAGTGCCAGCAGCGCGGAAGTCCAGGCCATCGTCGAGGAGAAATCCGCCAGCCCCGCTCAGAAAAAGATTCACGAAATCAACTCCGGCTTCTACGTTTTCGACGCGCCGCAATTGTTCTCGCACATCGGCAAACTTTCCACTGCCAACCCCCACGGCGAGTACTACCTCACGGATATGGCCGAGATCCTGCGCCAGTCAAGGCAGCGCGTCGTAGTCTGGAAAACCGAAAACCCCATGGAGGTTCTCGGCGCCAACACGCGCGCCGAACTTTCCTATATCGACTACCAGATGCGCATGCGCAAATGCCACGAACTCATGACTGAAGGCGTCACCGTCTACTTCCCTGCCACCTGCGTCATCGACAACGAAGTCGAAATCGCCCCCGACACCGTAATCGAACCCTTCGTCCAGATCCTGGGTAAATCGCGCATCGGCGCCGCCTGCCGTATTGGCTCCTACTCCGTGATTCGCGACTCCGAAATCGCCGACGGCGTCCTAGTCCGTCCCGGCTGCATTCTCGAGGGATCCCGCATCGCGCCCAATGCCGTCCTCGGCCCCTATTCTCATCTCCGTCCCGGCAGCGACATCGGAGAAGGCGCGCACGTCGGCAACTTCGTCGAGACCAAGAAAATCAAACTCGGCAAGGGATCCAAAGCCAACCATCTCACTTACTTGGGTGACGCAGAAATCGGCGCCGGCGTAAACATCGGCGCCGGAACCATCACCTGCAACTATGACGGCGCAGTCAAGCACAAGACTGTGATCGAAGACGGAGCCTTCATCGGCAGCGACAGCACCCTGGTAGCGCCCGTCCGCGTAGGCAAAGGCGCCTACGTAGGCGCGGCATCGTGTATCACAAGGGATGTTCCCGAAGACGCGCTAGCCATAGGACGTGGCCAACAGGTGGTAAAGGAAGGCTGGGCCCGCGAAAAACGCGCCGCCCGCAAACCAAAATAGACTCACCACGGAGGCACGGAGAAGAAAAACGTGGGAGAAGAATAAGCCCAAAAAACAAAAGCACCAAGACCCGGTTTTCTCCGTGTCTCAGTGCCTCCGTGGTGGATTTAGCTTTTCTTAGTGGGAAATCGCCACAAACAAAGGCGAATGCATCAGGGCTTGAAACTGCGCGTCGCTATCCTTGAAGTGCATCATAAACTTCGATCCGTCAGAATCGACCGTAGCCATGTCCATCGCAGCTTTTTCCACCGGCGTAGCGCTGGTCTTCTTGTACATGATCGCGGCCTTCATCACCATCGACAGCGTTCCCGCAGTCACCGAATCCGAGGTCACCACCGTCAGATCGAAATTCACGCCGCTGGAAAAATCCATCGTGTAGTACGAGCCCAGGATCCGTTTCTTCACCGTCTCGTAGTCCGCGATCTTGGCCGCATCGCCCAGCGCCGACCGCACCATATTCTGCGTTCCCGCCTGGTCCAGGATGCTCCAGAACGGCGACGCATCCACGTCCGACATCATGTCGGCCATGGTCTGGTTCGAATCCAGGTTCAGAATCTCTCCATCGCGCGTGTCCAGCCCCAGCTTCACCGACGAGGGTTCGCCGAACAGCAGTGTGCTCTCATCGAGAAACGTCATCACAAAGCCGCCATCCATAGGATACAGATTCGAATTGCGGTACTTCGTCGGCTTGATCTTCAACGCGGTCAACTTCTTGATGACAAGCTTCATGTTGAACGGCCCGCTGGCGATGCCGAACGTCCTGATTCCCTGCTTGGGAGTGCGGAACGAAGGCAGCACCAGCGTGTCGATATCTTTATCGGGATTGATCCCCACGCCCTTCAGCGCGCCCTCAAACTCCTGCAAATTCTGCTGCGCCGCCATCAGTTGTTGTTTGAGCGCGGCCGCGGTCGGAGAATCCTTCAGCGCCCGGTAATCCACCGAAAGCAACTGCTGCAACTCCGCGGGAACCACCGCCCGCGCCGACGAATTCAGCGGCATGGCACTCGCCACGCCCACAGACATCACAACCAGCATTGCGACAGTCAAACCAGCTTTCACACTTTTCATACCTGCCTCGGTCCTCACGAAAGTTTTCCCAACACTCAACTCTGAAATAATGAACGGGATTTTCCCTGCGTCTTGCGATTTAGATGCAGCTTCCTGCCGTCCCGTCACCCCGATGCTCTATTCTAAGCCAGCCTGCCAGTTCCCTGCTCAGCCGAAAGTACTAGACTAGTGACCAATTTGGAACAGTCTCTTTCCCCCTAAGAAGAAATAAATTCCTCCACCGGCGGCAAACGGCTGTAAGATGCCTAAAGTACGCTACCGCACAGTGACGCCCACCTCCTTCGGGCGCCCGAGAAATCAGGGGACATATTGAAAATCCTTCTCTACAACCCCGATAACGGGGTTACCCGCAATTTCATGCCTCATCTCTGGATGTTCCTCCTGAAATCTCTAACCCCGGCCGGCCACGAAGTTGTGCTGATCGACGGCAACGCTCAACCCATGGATGAAGCCAGCATCGCCCGCTACGTCGTCGAACAAAAAATTGATCTGGTCGGCATCGGCGCCATGACCCGCATGATCGCCAAAGCCTACCGCATGGCCGACGCCGTTCGCGCCGCCGGCGTCCCCGTGGTAATGGGCGGCCCTCACGTCACCGAAATGGCCGACGAAGCCCTCGGCCGCGATGGCGGTCCCCGCCACGCTGACGCCGTGGCTCTGGGCGAGGCCGATAACACCTGGCCGTGCATCGTCGAAGACGCAGCCCGCGGCGAATTAAAAGATATCTACGCTCCGCTCGATCCCTTCGGCAAAGAACTCAAGCCCTCGCTCAAGCCCTACCCTGTCATTCCCTGGGACACCATTGATCTCCACCAGTTCAATCTCGTGCCCAAAGCTGCCAAGCATTGGCTGGGCAAAATTGGCGAAGGCTGGGGAACTTTCCGCATCATCCCCGTCGAATCCGGACGCGGCTGTCCCTACGGCTGCGAGTTCTGCACCGTCACCGGATTTTTCGGCGATTCCATTCGCTTCCGCACCAACGAAAGCGTAGTCAACGAACTCCTTCTGCTGAAGGCGCGAGCCCGAAAAGAGCGCGGCCAGATCGCCGTCTTCTTTATCGACGACAATTTCGCCATCAACCTCAAGCGCACCAAGTCTCTGCTGCGCGACATCATCGCCGCTAACGCGCAAGTAAATTGGGTCGCTCAGATCAGCGCCAACCTGCTGCGCGATCAGGAACTCGTCGACCTCATCGCCGCTTCCGGCGGCAAGTGGGTCTTCATCGGCATGGAGTCCATCGATCCCACCAACCTGAAAGACGTCAACAAGGGTTTCAACAAGCCGGAAGAATACGCCGCCGTACTCGAGCGCCTGGCGCAGCGCAACGTCTACGCCATCACGTCGTTCATCTTCGGCATGGATAACGACACCGTGGGCGCAGCCGAGCGCACCCTCGCCCAAGTCCGCACCTGGCCGCCGGGCCTGCCCATCTTCGGTCTGCTAACTCCCCTGCCCGGCACTCCGCTGCTCAAGCGCCTGGCCGCCGCCGGCCGACTGACCCGCCCCAAACACTGGCAGGAGTTCATCCCCTTCGCCATGGCGCACACTCCGCTGAAAATGACTGTCGACGAAGCCCACGCCGAAGTGAACTACGGCTGGTCCCATTCCTACGGCCCTGAAGCCATCGCCCAAGCCGTAGATTCGCTTCACGACCAACCCCTAGGCTACCGCGTCAACATCTTCCTGGCCCGCATCTGCTTCCGCGGAATCTATTTCCCCATGCTAGGCCGCTTCGCCTGGTGGAAAGTAATCTCGGAGAATCGCCACACTATCTCAAAACTGTTAAAGCAGGGGTTAGCGGCATGGTGGGAATCCCGCTCCCGGCCCGAACCAACCCCAGCCACCAGCGCCGGAGATTAGAATTTGTGGCGCCGCCGTCTCGGCGGCTTCTCCAGCCACCAAAAGGAGGGTGGAGCAGGCTTTTGGGTGGAGCAAGGCCTTTTGAGGCCTGCGCCAAATGCGCCCTTTCGGAATCGGGCTTCAGCCCCTGAGGTCCGCTCGTGTCCGCACCTTAATCATCATCCGGATCGCTCGGCGCACTGTTGGAGCCGATGCAGGCGGCGGAATTGCTGGGCGGTGTGATCGCCGTAAACGCCTTCGGACTTTGACTCATATTGAAGAAATCTGAAAGATCGTCAGGCGCTGCGGCGTCTGCAAAGCCCAGCGACGGCAGACTAAAGGTATTCTCCAAATACTTCAGAATGCTCCCAAAGTCATGGTCGACGTGGGAGATGTAACCAGACTTGGTGATGTAAGGCGATATGACCACCAAGGGCACGCGGAACCCGTACACGTAACCGCATCCCCACTGCGAGCAGTTCGCCAGCACTTGGGGTGGCGGAACGTGGTCGTAGAACCCTCCCCAGTCGTCCCACGTGAGGATGATGACGGTATTCGACCAATACGGGCTGTTGCCGACGGCATTGACCACTTGTGTTACCCACGAGGGCCCGCAGCCGGTGTTGCTGTAGGGATGGTCGGAAAACTGGCCCGCGGGAATCACCCAGGTCACCTGCTGCAATTGGTTGTTCATGATGTCCGTGAGAATCTGCGCATTGGCCTGGGTGCCTTCGTTAATGACTACCTTGGGCGGCGTGCCGGTTGTGTAATCCGGTCCCGTACAGCTTCCCCCGTACCCGCTCGACATACACATGTGCGAGATCGCAGTGGGAGCGGTCCAGATGCTGCCCGCAGAGGGCGCATAATAGCGCCACGTCACCGGCGGAGTCGCCGTGTCCATGAGGTCGGTCAGCGTTGTGTGTTCGGTGCACGGATACATCGTATTCGAACTCAACTCCTGGCCCGCGGAATTGATTACTTTGACCGTCGTAGTAGATAGAGCAATGCAGCCCGCAGTCGATCCGCTCTGGTACAACGGGTTTTCGGACACAAACAGACTGCTACCTGACGAGGGCTCCGAAGTCCCGGAAATGAGGAATTGATGCGCGGGGAAGCTTGGCCCCTCATTGGTCTGAAACATCTGATCGCCGAACGTGTAGGTCTGAGCCATCTGGATATAAGGCCCAACATCGGCCGGATTCACATAGGTGAATTGCGGATTCGGCGGCCCGCAGGGCACGGGCGCTCCCTCGCAATTCTGCGTAATCAAGTTCGCGCCATCCATCTTGCAAACTCCGGTCGTCGCGTCCAGGTCGCACATATCCGTGAAGGCGTTGTGCGCGTGGCTGAGGTCGTAAAGCAGCGGGTTGGCGCCGCTCGTCCCCAGGTCTTGCTGAGTGAGCTGGATCGTTGCGCCTACCGAGTTGATTCCAAAGTTTTGAAGGTTGTACTGGGTACCGCTTGGAGTTGAGCTGCAGGAGTTGCTGCTTCCGTACGGCGCCAGGCACAATCCCTGGAACAAATTGTCCGGCGTGCGATTCTCCTGAAAGATGATCACCACGTTTTGCACCACCGCCGCCGTAGTAAGCGTCAGCCCCTGCGGCCCATTGCTCGGAGCCAAACTATTAGCATCGCTCCCCGTGACGGTGACAGCGTAAGGTCCGCCCGGAGTGCTCATCGTAGTACTAACCGTCAGCGTAGAAGTCCCCGCCGAACTCCCCGAGATCACAACCTTAGATGGGTTGAACGAACAAGTAGGAACCGGCGTCCCGCCGGTCACGCTGCTGCACGAAGGAGTGACGCTGCCCGTATAACCATTCGCCGGAGTCACGGTGATCGTGGAAGTGGCCGTCCCGCCAGCCGTGACCGGCGATGGGCTCAACGCCGCAGCACCCAGCGTATAGCTGGGCGTTGGCGGAACTGTGACGGCCGGGGCCGTGCTCGAACCGCAACCACCCAGGCCGAGCAAAAGCACACTCAACCCAACAACCGCTGCAGAAGATAACCAAAAACGACCCATGACAGAATGTTCCCTCTGCGGCCGCGCAACCCGTGCCGCCCCTATGCAGCAACCCAGCGCCGGACCTTTCCACTCGCCGGGTCTAAGAATTATTTTGGGGAATCAAAGCTCAAAAACTCTTGCCACTGCAATATGTTGCAATGTAACTCAGTTTGCAAGAGTCTTTCTTCTTATCCCCTTCGCCGACGGCTTTCGGGCATTCCTCGGTCAGCGCTGGATACTTTCCATCCTCTTCCGCACGTCCGCCACAAAACTCTGATCCTTCAGCGAAGCCAAATTGATCTCCACATTCGCCAGCGCACCAGTAATCGCCGCGCCTGCCAGCGCCTGCGCCGTAACCAGATCCGACTTCATATTCGGATTGCTAATGGCAAACAAGCTCTCCGTAATCCGCGCCACTTCACGCGCCTTCTCCGCCACGCCCAGCGGAACTCCGGTAGCCAACTTGAGAGCGCCATCAATCACCGCATCGGCGCCGCCAGGATCCGTCTTAGCCTGCTTGTAAGCCTTCATCACGGAATCGTAAGACTCCGCATCCGCATCCACAGCCGCTTTCAACTCCTCCCGCAACGTCCCCAACCGCGCAATCGCCGCGCTCAACTCCACTTCATATTGCAGGTACGCTTTCTTCCCCCGCGACATCGCCGCCACCATCGCAGCCAGTCCCGCTGCCATCGCACCCGCAGCCGCCGCCGCGCTCCCGCCTCCAGGCGTAGCCGTAGGCGCAGCCAGCTGTTCAACAAACGGTTCCACTCCCGCGCGCAATCCACCGACAGCCATCTTCCCGCTCATCACCGCCGCCAAACGATTTTCCAAAATCAACGACGAATCAAAATTTTCCACCTGCAAGAACCACTCCGCCGCAGCCTCCAAAGCCTTCTTCGGAATCAATCCCACGATCTCGCTCGCGACCGGCATCACGCCATAACGCGCCGCCTCGCGCTTCACCATTTCAAACACGCGATGCACCGGCGTCTGCTCAAAATCCGTAAGATTCATCGAGACCTGTGCCAACCCCCGCACCAGAAATCCCGCGCCCTTCACAAACCGCATCCCGCCGCTCGAAAACCGCACCGCCTTCGCAATCTTTTTCGCAATCTCCACGTCCGGCGTGTTCAAGAACACGTTGTAAGCAATCAGAAACTTCCGCGCTCCCACCACCGTCGCACCCGCGGTCGGATGCACCCGCGCCTCGCCAAAATCCGGCTTCCGCACCGCATTCGTAGCAATCTCCGCCCGTATCCCTTCAAACTGCCCGCGCCGGATGTTCTCCAGATTCTGCCGCTCCGGCGTAGTCGCCGCGGCTTCGTACAAATAAACCGGAATCTGAAACCGCTTCCAGATCTCCCCGCCAACATGCCGCGCCATCGCCACGCAATCTTCAACGGTCACGCCATCAATCGGAATAAACGGCACCACATCGGCCGCGCCCATCCGCGGATGCGCCCCCTTATGCACATTCAGATCAATCAACTCCGCGGCCTTCCCCACGCCGCGAATCGCCGCCTCCTGAATCGCCTCCCGCTCGCCCACCAGCGTAATCACGCACCGGTTGTGGTCCGCGTCCATCTCGCGGTCCAGCAGGTAGACTCCGTCCACCTTCATGGCCTCAACAATGGCGTCAACCTTGCCCTTGTCGCGCCCCTCCGAAAAATTCGGCACACACTCCACCAGCGTAGACATAAGTGAGAAGAATAGCTGGGGCGTAGTAACGGAGGCAAGCGCCAGGCGGTCAAGAGATTTACCCTGCGATCCCCTGTGTCCCCTGTGTTAAAGATTTTGTAAAACGCGTCCCATCCCGAACCCAGCGTCGCCATCGTGGCGAATGCGGTGCCAACCCCACTTCCCCTTTGGCTTTCCCCCGCAACTAAGATTAGAATCAAAAAATCCGGCGTGCACTTCGTTCATGGCAGATCAGATCAAGACGCCCCCTGCGGCTGCTCCTGGCGACCCTGCTGCGGATGCCCTCGTGGGCGCCACGGTAGGCCGATTCGTGATTTCCAAGCGCCTCGGCGCTGGCGGCATGGGGCAGGTCTACGGCGCGGAAGACACCACGCTCAAGCGCTTTGTTGCCATCAAGCGCATGTCCCCGCACGCCAACTCCACCGAGGCCGACCGCAAACGCCTGCTCAAAGAAGCCCAGCGTTCCTCCGCCTTAAATCATCCCAACGTCGGCTCCATCTACGACGTGATCGAACACGCCAGCGAACTCTGGGTCGTGATGGAGTACATCGAAGGCGAAACCCTCCGTCATCGCCTCAAGAGTCCCATCTCCACCGACGAATTTTTTTCCATCGCCACGCAATGCTGCGAAGGACTCCAGGCCGCCCACGAAAAAGGCATCATTCACGGCGACATCAAGCCCGAAAACATCATGCTCGCCCCCGGCAACCGGGTAAAGATTCTCGATTTCGGCGTCGCCCGCCGCGTCTGGAAAAGCACCCCCGACACTGCCACCAAGAGCATGGAGACCATGACCGCCTCCGGCGGCACTCCCGCCTACATGGCTCCCGAAGTTCTGCTCCAGCAGCCTGACGACGGCCGCTCCGATATTTTTTCCCTCGGCCTCGTCTTCTATGAAATGCTAGGCGGCGAACAGCCTTTTCAAAGCGACAGCCTCGCCACCACTGTAGCCCGCATCGTTCACATCGACCCGCCCCCGCTAAGAAATGTCTCCGGACCTCTAGCCGGCGTAATCGCCCGCAGCATGGCCAAGAAGCCCGAGCTTCGCTACCCCACCGCCGCCGCGCTGCTCGAAGACCTGCGCCGCGTGCAGGAAGGCGGCAAGCCGAAACGCGCCCCATCAACCGCCGCCGATTTCCACCGCTACCGCATGCTCGCCGCGCTGGCGATCGTCGTAAGCGTAGTAGCCCTGCTCCTCGCTTACAGCCCCGCGCGCCGGTGGTTCCACTCTTCCACCGCAAACAATGCCGCCACGCCATCGCAGCCCAACGGATTGCCGCAAACCAAGATCCTCGCCGTCCTTCCCTTCACCGCTGCCGCCAACGCCGATCCCAAAATCACTGCCTTGGGAGAAGGCTTGGTAGAAAGCGTCGCCGCCAAGCTCGGCAAGCTCACCGAAGACCGCGCCTTTGAAATTGTCACGCCCGGCAATCTGCAGGAAAAGAAAATCTCCACGCTCCCTGACGCCGCCCACATGTTCGGCGCGAATCTCGGCCTCGTTCTCACCCTCGAGCCCCAGTCCGCCGACCTCGTCAAAGTCACCTACTCCGTGCTCAGCCCGCGATCCGACAAGCCGATTGCCACCGGCTCTCTCACCGTCCCTACCACCGACGCATTCTCCGCCGAACAAGTCATCTCCGACGGAGCCATCAAGGCGCTGCACTTGCAGTTGCGTCCGGAGGAAGAGGCCGCAGCCAAATACCACGGCACAGATAACGCCGAAGCCTATGAGTACTATCTGCAAGCCCGCGGCTACCTGCTCAACTACAGCAAAGCGGAGAATCTCGACAGCGCCGCGTTGATGGCCCGCGCCGCCCTCAAGCTTGATCCCAACTTCGGCATGGCCAAGGCAGTTCTCGGCGAAAGCTATTGGCGCAAGTATTCAGAAACCAAACAGAAGCAATGGATCGCTCCCGCACAGAGCGGCTGCAGTGAGGCCGTCAAGCTCGGCAATGCTGGCGCCGCCGGCCACATCTGTCTCGGCCTCATCGAGGACGGCACCGGACACTTTCCTGAAGCCGCGGCCGAATTCCAGCTCGCCCTCGGCCTCGAACCCACCAACGAAGAAGCCGCCCTCGGCCTTGCCACCGCCTACGAGCACGAAGGCAAGATCACAGAAGCCGAAAGAGCCTACCAGCAGGCTATTCAAGCCCACCCCAACAGCCGCCGCAGTTATAACGAATTCGGCACCTTCTACCGTCGTCGCAACGAGTATGACAAGGCCTTGCAAATGTACGACAAGGTCATCCAGATCGCCCCTGAATGGTACGGAACCTACGTGAACATTGGCGCCATCTACTTCGAAACCGGTCAGTACGAAAAGGCAATCGATCCGTTGAAGAAGTCGATCGCGATTCGGCCCAGCTATCCCGGCTACGTCAACCTCGGCGCGGCTTATTCCGGGATGACCAAGTACACAGACGCTGCCAGCGCGTTCCGGGAAGCGGCCAAGCTGGATCCGCAAGAGTATGTGATCTGGAGCAACCTGGGAACCGCACTTTATAACTCCGGCGCTAAGGCTCAGTCGGTAGAGCCTTTGCGAAAATCCATTCAGCTTGCCTCCCAGAGCCTGAAAGTGAATCCCCACGATCCCGATGCGCTCAGCAATTTGGCTGCTTGTTACGCTATGTTGGGCGACCCCAAGAACGCCCTGCTTTATTTGGGACAGGCTCTGCAATACGGGCACAATGATAAAGATGTATTATTGGACGCCGCCTCGGTGTATAACCAGTTGGGCGAAAACGGGCTGGCCTTGGAATTTTTGGCGAAAATGATCCAGGCAGGGTATACTCCCGAGAAAATTCGCAGCTTGCACGAGTTCGATAACCTGGCCAATATGGCAGGCTATCAGCAGTTGATGAAGTCGTCTCACCAGTAAGTTCCCCGAAAATTCGCTCAGGGAACGGGCTAATTAAAATCCAGCCACGGGCAGTCAGTCGGAGTCGAAGCTGATGTCCGGGCAACTCTAGAGGACTACAGCCATGCCAAGCACAGTCTCTGTGAACATTTGCAATAACTTTGAAGCCCAACAAGGGGATACCGTAAGTTGGACCAATGTCCCCGCGAATTGCACCAGCGCCAACCCTTGTACGATCTCGAAGGATGGCAACAACACCTTTCCCTTCGCTAACAATTCACCAATTTCGATTCCCAGCCCCAGCACCATCACTCTTCGCACCGACCTGGTGACCGGGCAAACCTACTATTACAGTGTCAGCTGCTGCAGCATCCACTCGGTAACCATCGGCGGCAAATAGCCACGGGCCCACTTCTCGCGTCCTCGGCGGGAGGCTGGTCTTCTTTGTTTACACAAATGCTGCGCCGACCAAGATCATGAAAGGAGCGCATTATGCCCCCCAAGAAAGCTAAAGGAAAAAAGAAAAGCAAAAAAGCAAAAGTGAAAGCGAAAAAGATAAGCAAAACGAAAAAGACAAAAGGGAAAAAGGTAAGCAAAGCGAAAGCAAAAAAGATAAGCAAGAAGAAGCTCAACGGAGGCGTAGCTCCCGCAGGTTGGTGCCAGGACTTCCCTGCATCTCCGGGCGACCTCTGCGAGTTCACGCCCCCGGCCAATGGCTCAATCACCGGAATTCCCGGCGTCTATTGGCCGTTCTGCGGGCCAAACAACAGCAATCTGCCATCGCCAATTACTTTTATCGCGAAAACGGCGGTGTACATATACAGCAATGCCGCTGGTGGCACCTATCAGTTCATTCCCGCGCCATGCGGTCAGGGGGAAACACACTCAGTGACAATCGGCGGATAACACTTCAAACCTCGGCGCGGGCAACACTTTTGCCCACGCCGAGGCGCTACTGAATTCGTCAGAAAGGATTTCATCGTATGCCCGCCATAAGCGTCAACATTTGCGACAACTTCAGCGCCAACCCCGGCGACATCATCAACTGGACCAACGTCCCGCCCGGCGGCTGCACCATCAGCCCGGACGGCTCCAACCCCTGGCCCTTCTCCGTCCCGCCTCCAATTATCCTTCCCGCGCCCGCAGGCGTAGGGATCAAGGTCGGCCTGCCGCCAGGAACCTACTGCTTCATCGTAAGCTGCTGTAAAAATGCCCGCGTCTGCGTCACCATAACTTAGGGCAGCGCCCCCGGTCGGGTGCCCCATTTCTCGCGTCCTTTGCGAGAAGTGGGGCTTTTCTCATTTCCCTTCGCGAATCCTTCGACGAGAACGCGGGAATTCACAACAATCGATCTCTACTTCCTCCAAAACCTCCCCACGCCCACCCGCACCTGCACCGTATTCAGCCCCGGATTCAGCGACGCCAGCCCCGCATTCGAAATATGCAGATACCGCACTTCCACACTCCAGTTATATTTCTCCCCCAGCACATGCGTCCCCACAGCCGCCGCCGAAGTAAAGTTCAGCGTGTTCGTATAAGTAGGAACATTGTGATCGGTAAACAAAGTCCCTCCACTCAACTCAAAAAAAGGAGACAGCCGCCCCCTCCGCTTGAAATCCCACTTCAGCGCAAACGGATTGAATCCCACCCCATAAGCCGTATTCGCCGGCTGGAAAATCAAGTACGCCGGCTCCGCATCCACCGCATACTCAAATCGTCCCCGCAAAAATCCCGGCCCATGCTCGTCCGTAAGCACCCACCCATATCGCAGCCCCAAATCAAAAATTCCCGTACTCGAAGTCCCTCCCGGAACCGCGTACCCACCCCCACTCCAAACCTGCACCTCATGTCCACCCTCCTCCGGCCCAGGCTCGGCCTGCGCCCATCCGCTAGTTGTGACAAGAATTAGGAATGCCAGAAACGAAGCCACTGCGAAACCGCCGCGCAATCCAGTTCGCATGATTAAAGAGGTTGCCCGACCCTCCAGAATTTTGCAAGCAGAAGCGCCTTACCCTGTGTCCCCTGTGCCCTCTTTGTTTAAGATTTTGATCTACCAGCTCTCTCCACACGTGATTCGATCTCCCCTGTCGCAAGATCAACGAGTCAGGTGATCCAGATCACAGCACCACCCATCCCCCAGCGTTACTATTCAATCGAGAGCATAAAAGGAATCGTTCATCGGAGGCTCCGATGTCCAAATCAACATTCAAACTTGCACTCTGTCTTTCCCCAGCACTAATTCTCCTGACCCCACTCTCCGCCCAACAAACTCAAACCCCGCAGAAAGTAGCGCCGCCTTCATACGCCGCCATCCCGACCGAAGCCGCCAAGCAAGCCAATCCCGTCAAGCCGACGCCCGAATCCCTCACCCGCGCCAAAAAGTGGTGGACGGTCGACTGTGCCATGTGCCACGGCAAAGATGGCGACGGCAAAGGTGACGTAGCCGTCGACATGAAACTCAAGCTCGCCGACTTCACCGATCCCAACTCCCTCAAAGACCGCACCGACGGCGAACTCTTCTACATCATCAAGAACGGCTACCAGGACATGCCCCCCGAAGGCCCCCGCATCAAGCCCGAAGAAAACTGGGACTTGGTCAACTACGTCCGCTCGTTAGCGAAACCAAAATCCGAACCCGATCAGAAACCGTAGTCAATGCTCGTAGAGCCCTCATTTTAATTTTGTCATTCCGAACCTGGCACCCAGCCCGGTGAGGAACCTGCCGTTCCCTGGCAGCGCCGAAACTCTGTGTGGGACAAACACCGTCCGTCGCTTTTGACTTTATTCTTGTTTGCTTGTCGTCCTGAGGCAGCGGAATCGCGCGCAAAGCGGCGACTCCCCACGAAGGATCTATGTATTTGTGGCCACCACTGCCTATGCTGGAGCAACGCCCTACGCCAAACCTTCAACCGTGATCCCCATCACCGCGCGCACCACACCACCCACCTTAAAATCTCCTCAAGCCTCCAACCCGAAAGGAGAAGTCAATGCCAACCGCAATCCCCGAACCCACCACGCAACAGCCCGCAGTTCCCCACCGACTAACCACGGCTCGCGAAGAAGACACCGCATTCCTCTTCACCGCCCTGCTGAACGCAGCCTTCCGCGCCGAAGAGCTGGGCGTAACCCCAGACCAATTCCTCGAGATCTGCCGCGCCGGCGCGGCGCCCCATCACAAGCTGGTCGACAACAAAGAGGTCACCATCGAGCCCTCGCCGCGTCTGCAAGCCCTGGGCCTAACCCCAGACCGCTTCCTGAAAATGTCCGAGCTAATCGCAGGCGTAATGCGCCAGCTGTTGATGGAAGACTTGGGCTAGAAGTCGCGCGGGAGCCACGCCTGCTCGTGTGGGTCGGACACTCCTGTCCGATGCCTTTGATGTTGTTTTTGCCTGATTGTCATCGTGTTGGCAGCGGAGTCGCGCGCAAAGGCGCGCGACTCCCAACGAAGAGCCTGCCCTGAGCCTGCCCAAGGGAACCTCTGCACCTTCTTGCACCCTGCCCCTTGACAACTCCCCACTCCACTCCCTATAATTAGCACTCGACAGGCGAGACTGCTAACAGCATTCGCTAACCCTTAACAATTCATAAGTTTACGAACATCAACAATCCAACCTTGAAAGGAGTTGCAACATGGCGAAATTCACACCCCTCCACGACCGCATTTTGGTAAAGCGCGTGGAAGAAGCGACCACCACCCGTGGCGGCATCATCATTCCCGACAGTGCGAAGGACAAGCCGCAAGAGGGCGAAGTCATTTCCACCGGCAAGGGCCGCGTCAACGAAGACGGCAAGACCTTCGCTCTAGCCGTTAAAGAGGGCGACCGCATCCTGTTCGGCAAGTATTCCGGCACCGAAATCAAGATTGATGGCGAAGACTTCATCATCATGAAGGAAGACGAAGTCCTCGGCATTCTGTCCGGCGCCGCCAGCTCGGCCAAGAAAGAACTAGCCGGCTCACGCAAGTAGGCTTCGGGCTTCGGCTTTCGGGCTTCGGCAACACACAGAGCCCATCGGCCTCACAGCTCGCAGCCATCGAATCGAGGGCGTGGTCTTCCGCCAATCATCAGGCCGGCAACGTTTAGCCGAAGCCCGATAGCCGAAGCCCGAAGCCCAAAACGTAGCACACAGAATTCATCTAGGAGAAAAGCACAATGGCAAAGCAAATCGTTCACGGCGAAGAGTCCCGCCAGGCAATCCTGCGCGGCGTCAACCTTCTAGCCGACGCAGTAAAGGTCACGCTCGGCCCCAAAGGCCGCAACGTGGTAATCGAAAAGAAATTCGGTTCGCCCACCATCACTAAAGACGGCGTAACCGTAGCCAAAGAAATCGAACTCAAGGACGGCCTCGAGAACATGGGCGCCCAAATGGTTCGTGAGGTGGCTTCCAAAACCTCGGACGTAGCCGGCGATGGCACCACCACCGCCACCGTCCTGGCCCAGGCAATCTATCGCGAAGGCGTAAAGACCGTAGCCGCAGGCGCCAACCCAATGGCGATGAAGCGCGGCATCGAGAAGGCCGTCACCGCCGTCTGCGGCGCTATCGACAAGAAAAGCGGCGAACGCGAGAAGGGCGAACTCGACAAGTTCTCCAAGCCCGTCTCCGGAGAAATGATCGCCCAAGTCGGCACGATTAGCGCCAACAACGATGAAACCATCGGACACATCATTGCCGAAGCCATGAAGAAAGTCGGCAAGGATGGCGTCATCACCGTCGAAGAGTCGAAGACGCTCGAGACCCAGCTCGAAGTAGTCGAAGGCATGCAGTTCGACCGCGGCTATCTCTCGCCCTACTTCGTCACCGATCCCGAGCGCATGGAAGTTGCTCTCGAGAACGCCTACATCCTGATCAACGAGAAGAAGATCAGCTCCATGAAAGATCTTCTCCCGCTGCTCGAGCAGATCGCCAAGGGCGGCAAGCCGCTGCTCATCATCGCAGAAGACGTCGAAGGTGAAGCGCTCGCCACTCTCGTCGTGAACAAGCTGCGTGGAACGCTGCAAGTCGCGGCCGTCAAGGCTCCCGGCTTCGGCGATCGCCGCAAGGCTATGTTGCAGGATATAGCCATCCTCACCGGCGGCAAGGCCATCACCGAAGATCTCGGCATCAAGCTCGAGAACGTGCAGATCGCCGATCTCGGCCAAGTCAAGAAGATCACCATCGACAAGGACAACACCACCCTGGTCGAAGGCAAAGGCAAGCACAGCGAGATCGAAGGCCGCGTAAAAGAAATTCGCAGCCAGATCGATAAGACCACCAGCGACTACGACCGCGAGAAGTTGCAGGAGCGGTTGGCCAAGCTGGTCGGTGGCGTAGCCGTAATTAAAGTCGGCGCCGCAACCGAAACTGAAATGAAGGAAAAGAAAGCCCGCGTTGAAGACGCCATGCACGCCACCCGCGCAGCCGTGGAAGAAGGCATTGTCCCCGGCGGCGGAGTAGCTCTGGCCCGTTGCGTCGCGGCACTCGACAAGCTGAAGCTCGAAGGTGATGAGCAGATCGGCGTCAACATCGTGAAGCGCGCTCTGCAAGAACCCATGCGCCAGATCGTCGAGAACGCCGGCGAAGAAGGCGCGGTCGTGCTCGGCAAGGTGCTCGAATCCAAGGACAACAACTACGGCTTCAACGCCCTGACCAACGAGTATGAGGACCTGGTCAAGGCAGGCGTCCTCGATCCCACGAAGGTAGTGCGCACCGCACTCACCAACGCCGGCTCGATCGCGTCGTTGATGCTCACCACCGAAGCCCTGGTAGCGGAGATTCCCGAAAAGAAGGAAGCTCCAATGCCCGGCGGCCACGGCGGCGGCGGCATGGACGGCATGTACTAAAGGCAGCTACTAGCTTCTAGCTACTAGTTTGGATCAAAGGCCCCGCTCGCAAGAGCGGGGCCCTTTTTCTTGTGCCGGAGTGAATGAACTTGCGTGCTCTTGGAAGTCAACCATGTGCAGGGCGTAAAATTAGAGCAGGCTGGGACGCATTTGGCTACTGGGAGGGATGAAGATGTCGGGAAACCTGTTCGTCCAGAATACCGTGGCTGTTATATGGGACTTCGACAAGACGCTGAGCAGAACCTACATGCAGGCGCCGCTGTTCGCTCGGTACGGCGTCAACGAGAAGGATTTCTGGGATGAGGTAAATGGCCTCGAGGATCATTACAGGGCGGCCGGTGCTAAGCGCGTCTCTAAGGACACAGTTTACCTAAATCACATCCTGACCTATGTACGCCGCGGCATTTTTAAGGACCTGAGCAACTCCCTGCTAAGAGAGTTGGGGTCGGAAATAGCTTTATACGATGGGCTGCCCGAATTTTTCGAGGCGGCCAAACTCATTTCGGGGGAACCGCTCTTCAAGTTGCACGACATTACGGTCGAGCACTACGTCGTCAGTACTGGCCTGCGCGAAATGATCTTAGGCAGCAAGGTCGCACCGTTTGTTGAAGATGTCTGGGGCTGCGAGTTCGTCGAGGTCTGCGCCGAGCCGGGCTACCTAAAGCCGGGGCACCAGCAACTGGTCGGGAGCGGCGTTGTCGTTGATGTAGCGTATGCCATCGACAACACCAGCAAAACGCGTGCCATTTTCGAAATCAACAAAGGCACGAACAAACTGGCCTACATAGGAGTTAACGACACGATCGATAAGGGGGACCGGAGGGTCCCCTTCCAAAACATGATCTACATAGCCGATGGTCCGAGTGACGTTCCATCTTTCTCCATCGTGAATCAATACGACGGCACCACGTTCGCCGTCTATGAGCCAAGAAACAAGAAGCAGTTCGAGCAGGTCGTGGACCTCCAGCTGAGGAACCGCGTGCAGGGAATCGGCGAAGCAAACTACGTCGAGGGGTCGCTTTCCTATATGTGGATTCTCAGCGCCATCGAGAGAACTGCCAAGCGCATTGTCGCCGCCCGTGAGAGTCTGCTGAAGACCCGGGTTGGTCGGTCGCCTCAGCACATCGTTACAGATCCGAAGGCAAAGGCGGCCCAAGGAACGGTAGCCGATGTCGCGAGGGCGATGGTCGAAAGCGTTGCCGAACTGCAGGACGAGAAGGTCGCCGGAGAGGCCGCAGCCCCCGTGGCTAAGAAGGTGCCGACGACCGAAAAGGCGCCAGGTGGTTCCGGCGGCGAGTCGCGAAACCCGGCGGCGAGCTGATCGCGCCTGCGGCGGGCTCCTTTCGGGGACTGATGCGGCACGAGCCTGTGGGACATGGAATGGATTCTTCGGTATCGGTGGCGGATGAGCGTGCGCTGGACGTGCAATCCACGGACGACGCGCTCAGCGTGAGTCTGCGAGATGGCCGCATCATCACTCTGCCCCTGGTATGGTATCGGCGCCTACTTAATGCCACGCCTGCCCAGCGCCGGAATTGGAAGATAGCCGGCGGCGGATACGGAATCCATTGGCCCGACTTGGACGAAGAGCTGGGCACAGAAGGATTGCTGCGCGGCGCGCCCGCGCCTAGGGGATCCGTTCACGCGAGATAGAGGCAGATATCCGCCGTCAGCTTTCAGCCGTCAGTAAAATCAAGGGCCCGCTCGATAGAGCAAGCCCTTTGTGTTGATCGGAGCCGGAGATAGCATCCCCTCACTTCAGCACATACGACGCCGCACCGCCTCCGCACTTCGCGCAGCAGTTCTTGCAGCCAGAGCGGCCGTCGAGGCCAACGCCCCAGTACAGGGGGCCTGCCCCCGCACCGTAGCAAATTTTCTCGCCGGAACTGCACTTCAGCCTGTAGGTGTGCGTCTCATAGTCGTCGACCTTATAAGACTCGTTGCTGCCAGGCCATGCAAGGTTTCGTTCCATGGAGTAAAACTCAAGTCGCACCGCATATTGGTAATCGCACTTGACCTGGAAGGTGACCGTCGATTCGCTTGCTGCGTGGCGACCTCGTAGGTCGTTGACGAGCCTCTCAAGACAGTTTTCCTCGGTGTTCTTGCACTGGTATGCGAGACAGGCGTGGTAAGACGACCACTGATCGGGTAGAGGTTCGCAAAAGCTCGCGCACCTCATCTCCCTGACCGTGCACTCAGAGGCCTCCCGATCGAGTGTGGGCGGAGTTGGGGGCACCATCGCGCGCGACGTGTCGGCCCGGACTCGTGGTACGGGCTGGGCGCTGGGCCCTGTCTCGATACGCGGTGTCGCCTCGATGCTAGGCTTGACCTCAATAGTCGGTATCGTCTCAAGTCGCGGCATCGTTTCGATCCGCGGGATCTGCGGTAAGGGGTCGATCCGCGTCATGTCGGGAACAGTTACGGGTTCAACTTGGCTCCATAATCGGCAACTGAAGATCACGAAAGCGCCAAGCACATAGGCGAACTTCGATCCGTTAGTCATGTTTCCTCCTTTGACCCGAAACTTTTCGCAAGTGTGTCCTGCTGGCCTAGTCTGTAATTGTCCTGCTTCCCGAGGATCGGAACCGAGAGGTTTAGCCGGACATCCGAGCATGCAGGACCGTTCCCGATCCGGCTAAATTCACACCAGCATCCCGCTGGTGGTGGGAAAAGTCAAGGGAATACCGCAGGGCGGAAGGCGCGCCTCAGGCGCGTGCTGGAAGCCGAACGCGAGGAAAAGAAGAATGCCAAACAGGCGCTCCGCAGAAGGCGAATACAGAGTTGAAGGGAGCGTGTTGGATGAACTCGGGCTGGATCGGCAGGCAGCTCTCGAACTTAAACTGAAGGCAGCGTTGCATCAGAAGATTCTGCAGTTGGTGAAGCGGCGTGGATACCGAGCCCGCGATCTGGAACGAATCCTGCAAATTCAGCAGCCCCGCGTGAGCAAGCTGACACGCGGCAAGCTCTCCACGTTGAGCGTGGCCCGGCTGCTTCTCTGTGCCGATCTCTTAGGCGCTAAGGCAGAAGTGAAGCTCAAGAAGGCCAGAGCCTACGTGGCTGCATAACTCATTCCTCCAAATTGTTTTCCACACCTCCACTGTGACATCTGACCTTGCACCCGAAACCGAACCAGCCCATGATGGTCAAGGCGGAGGCGGTGCATCGCGTTGAGCCGCAAGCACCGAAGTCCTTTCAGCTCAAGATTTTACCCGCAAGCTATTGGAAATAAAGATCAAACTCGCCAGTTGCGCAGTCATCATCGCTCCCACCCGCATGTTTACTGGCGATTCGCAATATAGAGGGGGAGGGGGATACCGCGCCAAAGCCGCCCTAGGATGCGCGAATCTGCACATTCCCGCACCGCGACACTCAGAGGCCGCAGATTTTTTGCGGAAGAAATCCACAGGGCTTTCAGCAAAAACTCCGGCGATGATCGTGTCGAAGCCGCGCGTTTCCTTGGCGTGTAAGAAATCCCTGTCTCCATATGCTCATGGGATAGTCCGCATCGAGGCTATCTCATTGCCGAAGCAAGGGTTGATTGGGCGTGGGAATTTGGAACTCAACATGCTGTTAGCCTAGTTGTCACTGAGTCTGTTTAGCCGATGGGCAGCGCACCCGCAACCGCTCGTACGGGAGGCAATTGTCATGGTTAGCGAAGACAGATCTGACTGGCGCACATTGTGCAAACAAGCCGCCAGTGAAACCGATGGCGCCACGCTCCTGGAGTTGACCGCCGAAATCATCCGCCTGCTGGATGAGCAGCGCGAGAAAAGGGGTTGCTGGGATCCGGCTCCCAGCTTGGATCAGGGTGCGTAATAACTAGGAGCTTTGCGTGTCTCACAACACATAGCTAGACATAGGCCGCCACGCGCGCCTCGACGCGCACTTCACCACGCACAAGACACTCGCAAGCTGATTCGCAGTTTGACGCTGGCGACGCCATTGATTATGATCGGACTGCGGGGTGGAGCAGTCTGGTAGCTCGTTGGGCTCATAACCCAAAGGTCGGTGGTTCAAATCCACCCCCCGCAACCAAATCTTTCAATTGGTTACGGCCTTTCGGTCCCGAGCGTTCCGCTCATTTTCCGCTCATATTGCCAGCAATTGCCCGACGACCTGCCCGTGCGCCGCCCGTTTCTGGTCACTCACGGCTTGGGTGTAAACGTTCATGGTCGTGGCGATGTTGGAATGCCGCAAGAGTTCCTGCTGCACCTTCACATCGGTGTGGTTCGCACGTAGCAGGCAAGAATACGAGTGCCGGAACGTGTGCCACCCCACGGTCTTGAACAGGCCAGCCCGTTTCGCCGCCGGTTGGATGATGCGCTTCAACGCCGAATCAGGCCAGTAAGGAACTCGCCCGCCGTTGTACGAAGACGCGAACACCCAATCCGAATCAGATGCGTAGAGAGACAGCAGCCGCCACTCCTTGAGAATCCTGATGAGTTCCGGAGCGAGCGGCACTGGCTTGCGTCGTGCTTGGGTTTTCGGATTGCCCACATGGTTGTTCACCATGCCACGACGGATGGTCAAGGTTGCCCCTTCCCAATCAAAATCCGACCACTGCAAGCCAGTCAGTTCACTGCGGCTCAGGCCCAGACAGCCTGCCAGAATGACCATCACTCTGTACGGCTCCTGTTGAAGTTCTGCCAGCACCGCGTGAAACTCTGACACTGACAGAATTTCTGGCTCTGCACGTCTTTCCCCGCCCTGACGCACGCGACTGATGGGATTGTCTCGAACGAATTCCCACCGGATGGCGCACTCGAAGAGCACGTGGAGTACGTTACGCACGTTCACCTTGCTTTTTGGTGCCAGAGGTAAAACTCGCAGCCATTGTTCTACGCCCATCGTGCGTACCTGCTCCAAGAAACTCGTGCCCCACTTGGGTTTCACCCATTTCTGCAAACAAGTTACGTAGCTCTTGCGCGTTGCATATGCCAATCGACCCATTTCAACTTCATCATTCAAATACCGGCCAATCAGCGCCGCAACGGTTGTGGGAACTGCCTTCGGCAGTTCGCTATTAATCTCTAAGCGAAAAGGATCTGCCGCACACTGTGCGTCCTGTTTCGTTGGGTATTGTTCCAGGGTGCCCAGCAGTCTGCTTCGCAGTCTTCCGTTTGGTTCGTACCACCGAAATTCCCAAACATCCGGCCCTTTCCGCTTCTTGAGCGTGACATTTCCTCTTTGATACCGGCTTCTCATTTTGTCTCCTTCGAGAAGCACGGACGGTATTCAGACTGTACACCAATCCATTCATTCAGTGCGCTAGCACGAAAGAACCAGAAGCGGCCAATCTTGATGGCAGGCAACATATGGGTGCGTGCAAGCCTTTGCAATGTTCTGGGGTGCATGTTCCCAAGGAGGTGGGCTGCTTGTTCATCATTCAGCAAAGGCTCGAAATCGGTTTCAGATCCCGCTCGTTGTGGGCGTTTCTTTTGGTCTGGCCGTACTGAGGATTGCGGATTGGTATTGGCTGGCATTGAATTCGCGTCTCATCGCGGCAATTGCAGTGCACAGAGCGCCCCGTCAACGGCATCGTAAACCCTGTCGATGGCAGAACTGGAGTTACATGTCATGTGTGTTTGATGAAGCACCATCCGAACGCCTCCTCTGATTGGCACGTATTCCCATTGCTCGTGAGGATGAAAGACTGCGCAGTATTCGGGAGTGCCTCTAGAAACCTCGAACGATTGGGGGGTGTTGTTAGACCTGTCATTTTTCTTTCGCTTCCATAGTGGCGGGTTGGGCTGGAACTGCGAAGGTTCAGTCAAGGGCGACCGGAGGGAGCCGCGCCAGCGGGCCTGCCCCTTGACGGGTTCTTCGCAGTTCCGGTCTCGTTCATGTGGAAGCGAAAGAAGGCGTTGGATGCGTGGGATGTTGTTCGTGTGCTTCATTGCGCTGCCTCATCCTTCGATGTGGACTTACTGTGAACCTTGCGGGCAGGTTGAGTTGTAGTGGTACTCGGCGCTGCTGCCTCTGGCTTCGATGGAACCACGATCGTGTTCGGTGTTGGTTCCGGTGCCGTTGAATTGATCGAGCGGTAGTACAGGGTTCCTAACGCAAATCCCACGGCCAGAGCCGCACTGCACAGCGCGAGGACCGACCACTTGTATTCGCGGAGGAAAGTGTGCGTTAGATCGTGTGCGGCTCGCTTCGCGGTGGCCGTGGCATAGTCGATGCTTCCGCGCATTTCATCGAGCGCCCTGCGGGCATCGCTGGCAGCGCCTCGATAGGAATCCGTCAGTTGCTTGGACGAGCGGTCAAACTCTCCCGCGACTTGCTTCGTTTGTTTCGAGATGACGGCTAGGGCTTGTGCTGTTTCAGGAATGCCACTTGCCACAAACTGCTGGCGCAGACTCTCGCTGAGTTTCGCGGCAATAGCTGCGGGACTGATGTCCTCGGAGATTTCTGCTGGCAATTGCGCCAGCCGTTCTTCGAGTTGCTGATGCAAAGCGATTGCATCTTGTCGGGCGGACTGAATGGCCTTGATGCTGTGGTCTAAGATCGTGGCAATCTTTTCCCGCTCCGTAGCGATCTGTGCGGGAGTTTGCCGCGTTACCAATGCCAGAAAGCCCATAGCGCGGGCAATCCGTAGCATCTCGTCATCGGCAGGCAAGCGGCGCAAGTGCGCCATGTCCCGATACCAAAGCGGACGCTGTTCGGCGGGCAGCAGTTCGGCGATGTCGTCGATGAAATCTGCCTCAGCAGATTGTTCTTCTACGAGTTTGGGCTGAGCGTTCACGGCAAGAGCAACCCCTTGGCTTTGTCAATTTCCTCAAAGAGCCGCCGCCGATAGCTCTGAGCGCGGATGACCAGTGAGGCCTTCTGCAACTCCGGGACTTTAAGCCGGCGTTCGACGATCTGGCCGAGTGTGACGCCGTGCTGTCGAGCAGGGTTTTCGAGTTCCGGCAGACGAAACTCCATCGTGAGGACAACTGGCTGGAAGACCGTGCGAAAGTGGTTAGCTTGCTCGCTGTCCCGCCAGTAGGAGAAATCTGCTTGATGTGTCATGGCGTTCTCAACCACAACGTACTTCACTCTGTCTTGCAGACGGGCAGCCCAGCTCAGAATGCTTTCCACGCTCGCCGGGTCGGGAGTGACGATGCCGATGGCCGTGAACGCCACACCGGTAGCTGCCACGTCCTCAAACATGCTGTCGAACCACTCGTGAGTCACTTGCCCAGAACTCGCGCCCATATCCGCAAGGATGATGGGAGCGCCCTGTGCCAAGTGGTCAACGAAAGCGTCAAGGCCCGCAGCGGTGTGAATGTTCACCTTGGTCACCCTGCCGTCGAAATAGTGCTTCAAGCTTCCGCGCGATTTGTTTTCGGTGTCCAGGTCGAGAAGCGTGACCGGAATTTCATGCCTCTGGAACCATTCGGCAAGGGCAAGCATAAAACTCGTTTTACCGACTCCTCCTTTTCCTCCCATGCTGAGAATCACGCGCTTGGATGGGGCGGTGGACGAGACGACAGAAGGTGAATCGGAAGTTTCTCGTTCGGGTGTTGCGGCTGTGTTGGAGTCGTACATAGATGGCTACTCCTTCGTTCTTTGATTACGATGAAGCCGCAACGGTTCGTCTGGGTTGTATTCAAACAAAAGTTTTTTCACCCGCGTTTTCAGCGGGCGGTCTTTCAATTCCTTAATTGTCTTTGTAATTCCTTCGAGTGCCTTCTGAGGTCTTCCAATGCCTTGGTGATCCTCTGTGTCCCTATAAGTACCTGTAAGTCCCTCCATGTTCTTCTTAGTCGCTATTGTTCTCGAATGCGAGAGCGACAGCTTCGACTGTGACTTCGAACGTGCGAGCACGAAGTCGTTCACCGTGCTCGTACCTACCTTGAGGCCACAAGCTTTCTTGAGTACCTGCGTGATTTCTCGATAGCTGTGACCTCGCTTTCGCATCTCAGTGATTAGCTCGCTGTAAGGTTCCAAACGCGAGCGCGGCTCTTTGGCAGGTAGGTTGTTGAGGATGGCTTCAAATTTGGGGTCCACAATTTCCTCCGAATGCGTCAGGCGAGATGGCACACCGGCGAAAGGCCGTTACTGATAACAGACGCCAAACGGAGGTCAGAGGATGGCCGGACAAGCGCCGGATAGATGCCGGAAATACACCGGATGATGCCGGACATCCACCGGACGAGATTCAGGTCGCGCACGCGACATCGGACCTAACGCGGAGCGTTAGGGATGGTGTCTTGTTGCAAGTGAGACGTTAAAGGTCTTCAAACATGCTCACCATTCGCGCCATGTCCAACGGAGCAGGCTACTCCGCACGCCATTTGCAGCACAGCGACTACTACGCCGAAGGGGAGCGTGTAACGGGTCAATGGCAAGGCCGGGGAGCGGAGATGCTCGGCCTGGTCGGGGAAGTTCAATCGGAACAATTCGAGGCGCTGCGCCAGGGCATCGATCCGCAGAGTGGTGAATTCCTCCGGCAACGCCACAGCGCCGACCGTACCGCCGCCGATGGGAGCACCCAAAGCCGAGGCCGAAACCTGTACGACTTCACGATATCGGCTCCGAAGTCAGTTTCCATCATGGCCCAACCGGGTGGGGACGCCCGACTTGTGGAAGCTCACCGGAAGGCCGTTCAAGAAGCGCTGAAAGAGCTGGAGCATCGCGCAGCAAGCCGCGTCCGAAGGGACAGGGCGAATGATAACCGCGCCACGGGTAATCTTGTATTGGCCGTCTACCATCACGACACCAGCCGCGAACTGGACCCCCAGCTTCACACCCACGCGGTTGCCGCTAATCTGACCTACGACGGCGCTGAGGGCCGCTGGAAGGCGCTGCAAGCCTCCGATATCTACGAACAGCGGGCTTACCTGACTGAGGTCTACCGGAACGCGCTTGCCCGCGAAGTGCGGTCTCTGGGCTATGAGATCGAGGACCGGCGCAGCTCCAAGGGCAAGAACCTGGGTTTTGAGATAAAGGGTGTCTCCGATGAATTGCTCGAAAAATACAGTCAGCGTAGCGAGCAGCGCGACCGGGCCATTGCCGAGTTTGTCGAAAGTAAGGGTCGCCAACCCAGCGACAACGAAATCGCCGTGCTGGTTCGTGAGTCGCGGGCCGATAAGCTGGTTGAGATTTCAACTGCGGAGGTGCACTCGCGCCAAAGGGCTCGGTTGACCCCAGAGGAGAGCCTAACCCTTGAACACATGCGCGAGGCCGTCCGTGAGAGGTCCGAAACGCAGCGACTAGATCCAGAGAGTGCAGTTCCTTCCCTCGACTACGCAAAACAACACGTCTTTGAGCGCGTCTCTGTGGCGCTCGACCATGAACTGTTGACTGAAGCACTCCGTCATGGCCGAGGCCGGATCGACTTGGCGGACCTGAAAGGTGAGTTTTCACTGGAAGGAAGCACAGGCAGAATCCTCCAGGCTGGGAAGGAAGTCGCCACACGCGAGAGTCTTGACCGTGAGCGCGACATGATCGAGCGGATCAATCGTGGAATCGGTCAGTTTGAGCGGCTAGGTGGGCAGCATGAATTCGCTGATCCCACCTTCCTCCGCCCCGAGCAGAAACAGGCCATCGAATTTGTTCTCGATTCCCATGATCTGGCCGTTAACATTCGTGGGGCGGCAGGCACCGGGAAAACCGCCACGCTGCAAGAGCTGCAACACGGCCTTGAAGAAAGCGATCGCCATGTGTTGGCGGTCGCTCCCACAATGAGCGCAGTTGAAGAACTGCAGAAAGTCGGCTTCTCGGATGCCATCACGGTCGAACGGTTGTTACAGGACCAGAGTGCGCAAAGGGATTTGTTCGGGAAAGCTCTGATCGTAGATGAAGCGGGCATGGTTTCCGGCCGCCAAATGTCCGAACTACTAAAGCTGGCTGAGCAGCAATCAGCGCGAATTATTTTCAGCGGTGACACTAAGCAGATTCGGAGTGTCGAGGCCAGCGATGCGCTTCGTGTGCTGGAAAGAGAATCTCACTTGAAGAGTGTTTCGCTTAGCGAAGTGCAACGGCAAACTGCTCAAGGGTATCGCGAGGCGATTCAGGAATTGCGCCGTGATCCTGAGTGCGGCTTCGACAAGCTGGAACAAATCGGTGCTGTGCGTGAAGTCCCCTGGCCTGATCGGGCACAGGCAGTGCAACAAGCCTATTCAGAAGCTCAGGCTCAAGTCAATGCGAAAGGGCAACCGCCCAGTGTGCTGGTTGTTGCCGCCACACACGAAGAGATTGGCCATATCACCGAGGCAATACGCGCTGAGCGCACGCGCATAGGGGAACTGGGACAGAGTACCCACCAGCAGCATCACATACCACTGAACTGGACGGGCGCGGAGAAAAGTGACATGCGGAACTATGCTGAAGGCCAGGTGCTGGAATTTCATCGGGCGGTCAAGGGCGTTGCGAGGCATGAATCGTTGGAAGTCGCAGGAGTGGAAAACGGCACAGTCGTTGCCCGCAACGCACGCGGCGAAGAACGCGAGTTCACAGCAAAGCACGCGAAATGCTTTGAAGTCTATGAGCGCCGCCCCATTGAGATTGCTCCCCATGACAAGTTACTGCTGACAGCAAATCGACGTGAGCCGGGCTTTCGCGCTACCAACGGCGAACTGGTGACGGTTTCCCGCATTGACGGGCAGGGCCGCATTCATCTGCAGGACGGTCGCGCACTGCCTGAGAATTACAAGCAATTCACACACGGCTACGCTGTCACCGCCCCTCGCAGCCAGGGGAAGTCTGTAGATGGCGTTGTCATTTCCGCTGATGGGATGCGGAAAGAGTTGTTCTACGTGGCTGCTTCGCGAGGCCGCGAGAGCATCACGGTTGTGACCAGCGATAGAGACCTGCTGCGGGAGTCGGTAGCACGCTCAGTCGCGCGGCAATCCGCCTGCGAGTTGTCGCGCAAAGCGCAAGGACCTTCCTTGGAAAAGCTGAACTCGTCTTTACGCGAGCGTGAACGCCACGAACAGCCGGTTGCCCGCGAGCAGGGGTGCGATAACGTACTCGAAGGAAA
This sequence comes from uncultured Acidobacteriaceae bacterium, assembly GCA_963832755.1. GTDB lineage: Bacteria > Acidobacteriota > Terriglobia > Terriglobales > Acidobacteriaceae > Sulfotelmatobacter. The sequence goes on from CAWHVM010000002.1 coordinate 2,682,529, forward strand.
GGCGGAAATTAGAAAAGCTCCCACTCCTGAAACAGCCCAGGCCATCGACCGGGAGAAACCAAGTCAAGAGCAGAAGCAGGAGCACATCGTCGAACCGGGCCACTACTTTGGCATCGGTCGCTGACTCCGGAGTTGGTTCATCGCAGGACCGGGACAGAAAGAAAAAGTGTCTGAGAAATAGATTCGAGAAGCCCAATTCGGGGCTTTGGGATTTTCCTGCAACCGCCGAAAAAGCCATGCAGTCCAGAACCTGGCTGAGGCGTTGCAAACTGAGACGCTCAGATATAAATTGCCAGTCGGCCGGGAACTCTAAGATGGAAATTCCGGATTCATTCAAACATATCAGGATGTGGCCCCGAGAGAGGGCACATTCCGCCTGGAATCGCGGGAGTTGCTCACCAAGGAGAGGATTGAAGGAATCCCATGATCGACATTCAACAGTTTGAAACATCAAACAAAGGCACAGTAGCTATGCGAGTTGGGCTGTGAGGGCTGATGCGCAGAAAAGCCAAAATTGGCCACCGAATCGGTCGCATCGCCATGATCTCGGAGGCCACGATGGCCTGCGCGAACTTGTCCGATCACTGTCAACTGATAACGGAAATCCCGGTTGCGCGCTTCGAACCAGTCCGGCGGAGTGACCGTTTCCAGGCTAGGGTCAGCCCCCGAGAAAATCCCAAGCCGGAAACGACCGTGGAATCCCACCCTTGACCAAGAACGTCAAGGATGAGGCACCCGGCTTCTATTTCGGCTGGGCGTTTAACGATGACAGCCGAGCCGAGTGAGCGGTCCGCGGTTTCGGCGCGAGTTCCGGTGCGAGTGTGCGTGGGGACTCGGCGGCCGGGCGGGCGTCGCTGGGACTCGCCATCGTCGCAGCCTTCCGCTCCTCCATCCTCTTCAGTGCCGGGTCGTTAGTGTGGTCGGCGAAGCGCACGTTCTCGTAATTCTTGCGCAGCGCCATGATGCGGTAGTCGAACGCCACGTTCGACGTTCCTCCACCCAGTTCGCGCACTTCAAACGACGTGGCTGTCTTGTTCGTGATGTACAGGCCTTTGCAATCTCCGTTCGGGACGGGGAACACTTTGTAATCCATCCCCGTGTTGACGGTCTGGATGAAATCAGGATCGAGGTTCACGACGGCCGATCCATGCATCAACTGGGCTGAGCCTGCATCTTCAAACCAGTTCTTGGGCGACTCAATAGCCGAGAGCGCAACCTTGCGCGCACCGCCGTCAATGGGAACGACGGCGTTCTTGGTTCCGGAGCAGCTGAGGTCGCCGCTCGCGTCGACTGAGCAGTATCCGCCGGTCGCCGTGTTGTACGCCACAAATGGGCCGGTGACAGCGTTCGCGGAGATAGCGTAGAGCGAGTTAAAACCGCTGGGATCGTTGTTGTAGAAATAGCCGGCAAAGCCGGTGACGGCTTCTACGTCGAGCGTGGCCTGCGGTGTGGCCGTGCCGATGCCCACGCTGACCGCGGAGGCGCTGCCTTGCGGTCCTCCGAGGGCAATCGCATTCGACTGCTCGACCAGCGCGCCCGAGCCGATGGCGGTGGCGTAGCTTAGCGAGGTTTGCCCGCCGGAGCCGCTGCTGGCTCCTACGAAGGTGTTGTTGGAGCCGGTGGTGTCTGACAAAACCCCGGGCGTACCCGCGTTGTATCCGATGGCGGTGTTGGCGGAACCGGTGCTGTTCCAGGTTAGAGCGGCGTAGCCAACTCCGGTATTGTTTGCGCCGCTGGTGGCCTGGTAAAGCGCGGAATTCCCCACAGCCGTGTTGAAGCTGCCGCCGGTATAAAAACGCATCGCGTTGTCACCCAGGACAGTCGCGCTACTGGTGTTGCTGGCGGAGAGCAGCGTCGAATTGCCGCTGAATTCGCCCAGCACTAGAGCGCCCCCAGTTGACGTGCCGTGACTCAGGACCGTGGTGCCCGCCACGCTGAAGCTGTTAGCGGTTATTGTGGGGGCCGAAACGGTGCCTGCACTCACCGTTCCGCTGGTGCTGATGGTTCCGCTCGCGCTGATATTTCCGGGCGTTCCCGTCAGGCTGAGGCTGCCGTTGCTGATCGTCTGAGCGCCGGTGAAGGTGTTGCTGACTCCCAGTTGCGGCACAACGGATGTATTGATCGTCAACGTGCCGCTGCCCGTGATCGGACCGCCCATGAGGCCGAGTCCGGTCCCCACGCTGGTCACCGTGCCGCCGCCGCTGCCGCTGCCTCCGCAGCCGGTGCAGCCGCCGGTCACATTAAGGCCACCAGTTATGGTGGTCGCCCCCATGCTGGCCGTGCCGCTCACGGCCAAGCTCGGCGCGTTCAGGATACCGGCGATGTAGGCCGCGGTCTGGCTTGCACCGATGCGGATAGCGTTCGATTCGCCGGCCACGCCCGTGTTGCCGATATAAATGTCGTTGCCTTCGCTCCCTACGAGGCTGAAGCCTGCGGATTGGCCGACGGCGATGTTGTTAGACCCGCCGTTGAGCCTCTGCAGGGCACCTGCGCCGAAGGCGGAATTGTTGCTTCCCGACAGATTGGATTCGAGTGCTAAGCTGCCGAAGGCGGAGTTTAGGAACCCTGTTGTGTTGTCGCCGAGGGCGCCGTACCCCACGGCGGCGTTATTGCCAAAACCGGTCATGCTCAGGTTTCCGGCCGAAGAGCCGACGAAAGTATTTTGATTCCCGTAGTTATGCAGGAACGGCGTCCCCCCCAGATTGATCACACCGACGATGCTTGCTACCGTGTTGGGAAGGTTGATGCTGCCGTTGACGTCCAGGGCCCACTGAGGTGAGGGCTGGTTGATTCCGATGGCACCGCTCGCGGCCTCATACACGTTGGAGCTGCCAACCGAAGTGGCGCCGCTGAACAGCGCCAGAGAATTTACCGTGCCGCCGCCCGTGATGCCGCCGCCTCCGCCGCTCACCACCGCGCACGTCCATCCGCTGCCGGTTGATTGGAGCACTTGTCCGCTGCTGCAGGTGGGCAGGCTCAGGGTGACGTTGCCCGTGCCGCCGCCCGACAGTCCGCTGCCCGCAGTTACATTCGAGACCGTGTTGGGGAAAGTCTGCCCAGGTGCAAATGTGATGACGCCGTTGTTCGCGATCGAGAGCACGTTCTGGGGGGCGTTGGCGCCGAGCGCGTACGTCAGGTTCAGGCTCCCGGATGCATTGCTCGCGCCGTTGTTCTGCGGCACCGTCTGAAACGCGAATTCGACCGGCTGCGCCGCCGATCCGTTGTATGCCGAGCCGATCAGATTCAGCGGGCTGGAAGCAAATCCACTCGTCCCCGTTGCTGTGCCCAGAGCGGGCAGCGTGGCGCCCGCAGCGGTGAGTCCGCCGCTCAGCGTCATGTCGCCGCTAGAGTCCACGTTCAGTTCCGTCGTGCCATTGATCTGCGCGTTGAGGATGGTGTTGCCGGTGAGGCCGTTGAACTGGAAGCCGACGCAACCGGCCCCGGCGCTGGCCAGACAGTTGGCGGTCGCGGCCGCGCCCGGCGAAACGTCCATGTTGAAGGTCGACGGGCCGCCGACGGTGAGCGTGTTGCCGACGCCAGTGATCGCAAAATTCCCCTGAACCACTTGATTGCCCTGGAATGTGTTACCGGACGTCAGGGTCGGGATGTTGAAGCTGGATACTCCGTTGAGCATGGCGGCGTTGACGTTGGTCAGCCCCGTGCCGCTGCCCGTGAACGAAGCGGCCGTAATGTTCCCGGCGAAATTATTCGTTGACGCGCCCAGTTGCGGCACCACGGTCGGGTCAATGTTCAACGTGCCCGTCGTCGTGATTGGATTCGCGCTTGAAAGCAATCCCCCGCCCGGGGTCACAGCCACGCTGGTCACCGTACCACCGCCGCTTCCGCCGGGGAATGTCTGCCCCGTCGCGAAATGGACGATTCCGGTCGGCATAACGTAAAGTCCCGTCGGCTGAGGTATTCCGGACCCCGATCCGAAAAGTAAATTCAAGTTGGCCGACGGAGTTGCGCCGTCCGCGTTGATGTTCTGCCAGCGAAACGTCTGACTGGTGGCCGTGGTGCCATTCGAGGCCGAAGCGATCAGGTCGAGTGGATTCGAAGGCGACCCTGTAGTCTGCGAATTTCCTGTAGCCGGCAGCACTGCGCCGCCGCCTGCTGTGACTCCGCTGCTGGAGAATAGGTAGGTCGCGGAAAGACTTCCGACCACGTTCTGGCTGGCCGTGAACTGGTTTTCAAGGCCGAGCTCGGCTACGACGGTTGGATCAATTCCAATGGTGACGTTGCCCGCGAGCCCGCCCCCGGTCACCCCCGGATTCGTGGCGATGCCGGTAATCGTGCCCGTGCCGGGAAATGCCTGCCCGGTCACAAACGCAACGGGGGACCCGAACGTGAGCGTTCCGGCGGAGTTGCCGAGGGTGCCGTTGATATCGAGCGAGAACAGCGGCGCGGTCGTGCCAATGCCTACGTTGGTATTGCTGGTGGCGCCATTCAAGCCGCTGATACTGCCTAGCACCAGCGCGTTGTTCTCCGAAACGACGGCATTGGAGCCCACGGCAGTGGCGTTGGCTAACTGCATCGTGGTGCCAGGGCCGGAGGCGTAGCCAAGAAATGTATTTTGTGCGCCAGTGGTGTTCGCATTCGCTGAGACGGTGGAGCGGCCGGCAAAGGCCCCCAAAGCTGTATTCTGATTGCCAGAGGTGGTGGAGGTAAGGGCCCAGTAACCCACAGCAGTATCCTGACGGGGTCCCTCGCCGTTGCTCCCGGGACCGATGGAGGTGAGAGCCCCGTTTCCCAGCGCGCTATTCTCGGTTCCGTTCTTGAGGTTCAGATTGCCGGCGCCCCCAACAAAAATGTTGCGGAGGTCGGTACTGCAGCAGTTGTGCAGGATGGGTCCGCCCTGCATGGTGATGGTTCCGAAAGCAAGGCCACCGACATGCGTGCTTCCGATAAGGACAGCGTTTCCATTAACGTTTAGAGTCGCAGGGGCATGGTATGTGCCGATGTCGACGAACGTCCCAGCTGCGTTTACCACCTGGGTGATCGCCGAGTTCTCGATATCAGTGGATGTGCTGAATAACGGGATGGCGTTGACTGTGCCACCGCTGGTAGTCACAGTTGAGCTGGCCGCCGACGTAGCCGACGTAGCGGCCGCAGCGACACTCTCCGTCGCCGGCACTGCAGTGGTATTCACCACCGGGCTAGCCAGCACAAATGCCGAGGGCGGGAATCCGCCGATGGTTTCCGCATCGCCCGCCTTGAACGCATAGGGAGCGCTCACCAGCAGCACGCGTGGCTGCTCGGCCTGTCCTGAAACCTGCACTCCGACCCAGCGCGCCTCGACGGAAGTGAACAGCTCGGGCGGCAGGCCGTCAGGCTTGGTCGAGCCCAGCAGCGCCGTGTAGTGGCCATTGCTGTCGGCGGTGACGTTTTGCGTCTCCAGCCAAAGAGAAGCACCGCCGGTTTGCTCCGAGTAAAGGGCAAACGTGACGCCGACCACGCCGGTCAGCGGATTGCCGTTGAGATCCTTCACCACACCGCCAAAGCGGACGAGGCGCGGCAGCGCCGAGGCAGTGGCGGCTGACGTTTGCGCCAGATCCAGCGGAACCAGAGAAAGGAACAGGGACAGACAAACGGCAAGCGAAAGAGATGTCGAGCGGCGGTTCATGGACAGACCCCCTGGAAGGACGAGCGAGTCTCGATTTGCCAGAACCCGAGACCCCTTATATCTACTAGCGGGAAAAACGGGGAAACACTGTCATGTTTTCTGGAAAAATCAAAACGAAAGGGACAGTCGTAAGCTAGACTGGACAGGGCCTCTGTGGTAACTTCAAGGCGCGATCTGGCAAGCATTTAGCAGCAATTCCTTCCCCCGGCCAGATTAGGGCATCTTCTATGACAGGGGCGTCTTCGTCGGAAATCACTCAATTGCTGCATGCCTGGCAGGGAGGGGATGCGCTTGCGTTGCAACAACTTACGCCGGTGGTCTACGCAGAACTACACCGCATGGCCCAGCACTACATGGCTAGGGAAAGAGACGGGCACACCCTGCAGACCACGGCGCTAATCAACGAAGTGTATTTGCGGCTGGTCAATGTTAAAGAAGTGCAATGGCAGGATCGGGCTCATTTTTTTGCCATTTCGGCCCAGATGATGCGGCGCATCCTGACCGATTTCGCCCGCTCCCACGGATACCAGAAACGCGGCAGCGGCGTTCAACATGTTCCGCTGGATGAAGCCTGCCTGGCGTCGGCAGAACCGGGGGTCGACTTGGTGGCTCTGGAGCAGGCCCTGACCCATCTGGAGAAGACTGACGCGAGAAAGAGCAAGGTGGTGGAACTGCGCTTCTTCGGTGGCATGACCGTCGAGGAAACGGCGGAAGTGTTGCACATATCCGGCGAAACGGTGATGCGCGACTGGAGCGTGGCTCGGGCCTGGCTGCTGCGAGAACTCGACGGAGGCGTGAGCCATGGAGCCTGAACGCTGGCAAAACGTCGAGCGCATCTATCTCGCCGCGTTGGAAAGCGAGGAGAGCGAGCGGGACTCCTTCGTGGAGCGGGCTTGCGCCTCCGACCTGAATTTGCGCGCCGAAGTCGAGTCGCTGTTGAAATACGCCGAGCGCCCGGCGAAGTTTTTCGAAACGCCGGCCCTGGAAGTCGTGGCCCAGGCGCTGGCCGAGGATCTCCGATCCCAGGACGCCCTGCACACCTCCAGGGTGATCGGCTCGAAGATTGCGCAATACCGGATCGTCGGGAAATTGGGCGCCGGCGGCATGGGAGACGTCTACCGCGCGGTTCGTGCCGACGACCAGTACGAAAAACAAGTCGCCATCAAACTGGTGCGGCAAGGTCTGGACTCGGATTCTGTCTACGCCCGCTTCCGGCAGGAGCGCCAGATTCTCGCCGGCTTTGAACACGAGAATATTGCGCGCCTGATCGATGGCGGCACCACGGACGAAGGTCATCCGTACTTTGTCATGGAACTGGTCGAAGGCAAGCCCATCGACGAATACTGCGATGAGCTCAAACTGGGAGTGGCCGCTCGCCTCGATCTTTTCCAAAAGGTTTGTTCGGCGGTGCAGTACGCCCACCAGCGACTGGTAGTGCACCGTGACATTAAACCCAGCAATATTCTGGTCACGGCCGAAGGCGTTCCCAAGTTGCTCGATTTCGGCATTGCAACCATTCTGACCCCGGATATTGATTCGTCAGAAGCAGCCCCCACCATGACTGCGCTGCGCGTGATGACGCCGCAATTCGCCAGCCCTGAACAGTTTCGCGGCGGAGCAATCACTACGGCAACCGACGTTTACTCGCTGGGAGTGGTTCTCTACAAGCTGTTGACCGGGCACTTGCCTTACCGTATAGACGGCAATTCCACGTACGAGCTGACGCACGCCGTTTGCGAAGTCGAACCGGAGAAGCCCAGCACCGCCGTTGGACACGCGGAGCAAATCCTGGACCGTCAGACCAAGGACGGCAACCGCGAGGTGTGGCAAGTTACGCCGGAGTGGGTGAGCAGTTGCCGGAACACCAGTGCCGAGAGATTGCGACGGACGTTGTCCGGAGATCTCGATCAGATCTTGATGAAAGCTTTGCGCAAGGAGCCACAGCGACGCTACACGTCGGCACAAGAGTTCGCCCAGGACCTGCGCTCCTATGCGCTAGGGTTACCGGTGTCGGCCCGTCGCGGCACATTCAGCTACCGCAGTAGCAAATTCATCAAGCGCAATAAACTTTCCCTGGCAGTGACGGCGGTTCTTGCGCTGGCCATTGTTGGAGGTGTGGTGGCAATTGTACGCGAGGCGCGCATCGCACGAATGCAGGAAGCCCGCGCGGAGCGGCGTTTCAATGATGTGCGCGAGCTGGCCAACTCGCTGCTTTTTGACATTCACGACAAGATCCAAAACCTGCCAGGATCCACTGAAGCGCGAAAGACCCTGGTCGACGATGCGCTGCAATACCTTGACAGCCTCGCCCAGGAGGCCGGTGACGTCCCAGACCTGCAGCGCGAATTAGCCGCTGCCTACGAGAGGGTGGGGGACGTGCAAGGAAACCCTTATTTCGCAAATCTTGGCGACACCGCCGGCGCCGTTACAAGCTATCGCAAGGCTTTATCCATCCGGCTCGCCCTGGCCAATGGCGAGCGTGGCTCCTCCGACGATCGAGCGGCTTTGGTTGCAATCTACACAAAACTTGGTTTCGGTCTCAGAGCAACAAGCGATTTCCCTTCGGCCCTTGCGGCGTTCCAGGGGGCATACCCCGTCGCGGAGGGTTTGGCTACGGTAAAGAAGGATCCACAGTCTCAAGAAGCCTTTGCCGGAGTGTGTTTCGCGATGGCTCAGTGCCTGACTGACATGGGTGACCTCTCGCGTTCGTTGGACTATTACCGTAGGTCAGCATCTATCCGTGAAACTATCACCGGAGGCTCCCCGGCTTTCCAGGCGTCTGTGCAGACGAGGCTGGCAGGTGTGTACGGCTATATGTCGGGGCTTGTCCACTTGCAGGGAGATCTGGATGCGGCGCTTTCTTTTCAGAACAAGGCCCGTGACATTCTTGCCCGGCAGCTAGAGTCCAACCCAAAGAACGCCAGACTGCAACAATTCCAATTGGAAAATGAGTATTGGATTGGATATTACCTGGCGGAGAAGGTGCTTCCGGCGCAAGCCTTGCCCCACTACAAGGTAGCTCTCGAAGGATATCAAAAGCTTACGGCCGCCGATCCCAAGGACGTGCTGGTAATGCGTTACCTCGGCAAATGCTACATGAGCCTAGGCAGGGCTCTCGCGGCGGATGGCAAACCTGCCCAAGGCATTGAATCCGCTCGCAAAGCAGTTCTGATACTCGGGAATGTGGCTGCTGCCGATCGCGCCGACACCAACTTCAAGCTGACCGATCTTGCGTATGCGCATTCCGCGTTGGCGGAGACCTACTCACGTCTAGCCGCGCATCCCAGCACCCCGGAACCTTCGAAGATCGCAAGCTGGCGTGAAGCTCGGTCGTGGTATCAAAAGAGTCTCGATATCTGGTTGCTGCTGAAGCAGAAAGCTCCGCTCGGGAAATTCGATGCCGCACAACCAGAGAAGATTGCAGCTGAAATCGCGAGTTGTGATGCTGCCCTCGCCAAACGGAACATCAGCAACCCATCGACGGATCAGAATGCATCAAGCGCAGGAGAAATAAAGATCAAGTAGCTTGAGCCACACATCGCGCGCTGGCGGCAATGACTCTTACTCCGAAACGGAATGGCCGTCGCATCGACCCAAAAGGGAAATCTCTTAGCGGAATGCCGGAGATCCAACGTCAGGCGCACGATTCGAAAGCAAAGCAGTTTCTCTCGACTGATTGAGTAGGGTCATCGTTCTTCTTATCTTTCTATCTGCGATCCCCGAACGATTGGCTTAGGCAACAGCGCAACCAATTCCTCAAGGCTCCAGACATGATCCGCGAGGCCCGCGAACGCTCTAATCTGGTACGCTTTAGAAGCAAATGTCTACTGCAACAGCACCCAGAGCAATAACGGTTTCGGAAGGTCTTCTTCGCCGCCACGCGGTAGAAAACGCGGTGGTGGATCTCCGCTTGGAGGGCCTCCTCGCGCCCACCACGGACGTGCAACTGCTTTTTGAACGGTTCATAGGAGGCGATCTGACGGAAGAGCAGTTGGTCAATGCGGTCCTCGCTCGATGAGCGATCCCTACATCGACCCTCAATCCGGGATTCCGCGAAACAAGTTTGGCCTGACCAATCAGGAGTCGCAGAAGCCAACCCAGTGTCAGCACGTTCAATTCTGCTTCAGCTTAACTCGTTGCGGGGGAGTAGGTCACGGGTCGCCCAATGTGCTGCGCATACTAAGGTCCACAAGCGCATGCGTCCCAATTTCGTGGTTGCTACTGCCTGTGAACAGCACTTTTCGCGAGAAGCGATGTTATCCTTGGAGGGAAACGTTGGTTTGTTTGGCCTGAGTTGGAATCTGAACACAGGGAATGACGGTATAATCGTGGCATGGCTGACCATGTGATCCACATCTCGGAAGCGGAAGCCGCCAATGACTTTGCTGGGTTGCTCGCGCGGGTGCGTGCAGGCGCGGAAATAGTGATCGAGAGTGGGAAGCTGCCGGTGGCGGTGATCCATGCACCAGTCCCGCCGCGCCGGTCCATCTCGGAGTGCATCGCGTTGCTACCCGAGGACTCGACGGCGACCATCGACCCTGACTTCGCTAGGGATGTAGAAGCGGCTGTCGAAAGTCATCGTGAGCCGCTCGAACCGCCCGCATGGGACTAATCCTCGATTCCAGTGTGCTGATCACAGCCGAGCGCCAGGGGCAAAACGCGCGGCAGATGCTTGCCGCAATCTCCGGCAAAGCGGGGAATACCGATATCGCTATCTCCGTCGTTATCTGATTGAGCTTGCAGTTCCCCAGTGGTTCGGGTTGGTATTCGATTCAGAGCACAGTTAAGCTATTGTGTAGGGGCAAAACACAATGACAATCCAGGTCGAACTCAACGCGGAAATAGAAGCGCAACTCGTCGCGGAAGCTCGCGTCCAAGGCATACCTTTGGAAAAAGTGGCGGAGCGTCTTTTGCAGGAAGCTCTGGCTTCTCGCTCTGTGCCTCAAGGGAATCTGACTTTGGAAGGGTTTCACGCCATGCTCAATGCGCTGTCAGCAGGTTCCGAGGCATTGCCCACTCTGCCGACCGAGAGCTTCACGCGCGAGAGTTTCTATGAGGATCGCGCCTAAATGGCAGGCACGCCATACCTGGTTGACAGCAATGTCCTTCTTCGCTGGGTAAAGCCGGATGATCGCGATTATCCCCTCGTGGTCTCCGCGATTGATGCCACTCTCCAGCGCGGTGCTGTGTTCTGCTACACGTCACAGAACGTTGCTGAATTCTGGAACACTTGTACTCGTCCGCTTGACCGCAATGGGTACGGGCTTTCTCCTCAGGAAGCCGATCGTCGGGCGCGGCTTTTTGAAGACAAGTTGCGACTGCTGCCGGACAGTTTGGCCGTACATCAAGAATGGCGCAAACTGCTGGTTGTGAGCAATGTCTCCGGGGTTCAGGTGCACGACGCGCGATTGGTGGCCGCAATGCGAGTACACGGCGTCGGCAGGATTCTGACGTTCAACGAAAAGGACTTCGCTTGTTACACAGATATCGAAGCCGTTAATCCTCGAACCATTTCGGCAAAGCATCCATGAGCATCGGCTAACGTGAATCTCGAATACGATATGTCGAAAAACAGTGACTACTGCGGCAGCACCTAGAGCAATAACGGTCTCTGAAGGCCTTCTCCGGCGCAAGGCTGTCGAGAACGCTGTGGCAGACCTTCGTCTGGAAGCCCTCGCGCCGTCTGCTGATGCTTGGCTCCTCTTTGAACAGTTTGTCCGGGGCGAATTGACCGAAGAACACTTGGTCGATGCCGTCCTCGCTCAATGAGCGATCCCTACAACCGATCCTCAATCCGGGATTCTGCGGAACAGATTCTGTTGTTCGTCATACTGCCTCCTGATGTCTGTCGAGCGGAGGGTGAGTTCTTGCGGCATGCTTCGGTGCGGCAAGCGTCCCGCGCGAGGTCGAAATCTGCAATCACTTTGCAATCACTTAACGTGAACTACGGGGTACTTCCACGTCCTTGGAGTGCCGTCCGTGCTCTGTAAGTCCTTGGATTGACGTTTTCGGGTGGATTCGAATCCCGTGCCAGCCAGCCCGCTCACGATGTCTAGTGATCAGCTTCGATTCTTCCCGCGCACATGCCATTCTTGTTTTCGCAGTTGTATCCATCTGTCAAAACGCTCATATCCGCTCATAGTCTGCCGTGACTGAGTTGAACTGGCGGTGTTCTTGAGAACCTGAATCATCCCGTCCGTGCTTCAGGTTCAATGATTTAACTGCAAGCGGTTGTTCTCATAACCCAAAGGTCGGTGGTTCAAATCCACCCCCCGCAACCAAACTTTTCATAGGTTTACGAGCATCGGATGTTTTCACCGCAAGGGCAAAAAAGGGCAATAAGCCCGCCTCCGCAGTGAAATGCGATAAAACCCTCGCTCTGGCAGCTCTTTTCACTGTGCCTTTCTCACCTCTTGCCTGAGCGCCATCTGAACAACTTTGCTGTTGGCCTCGCGTTTCGACTCCATCATGGCGTTGCCGTAGACGTTCATGGTGGTCGCGATCTGCGCGTGCCGCATTAGCTTCTGCTGGACTCCAATCGTAGTACCCACCAAATCGAGCCAAGACCGATAGGTATGCCGAAAGGTGTGCCAGCCGATGTCACCCAGAGCCAGCTTGCGACCTGCAGGACGAATGTAATCCTGCTGGATCGGACTGGCATGGTAGCAGCGTCCGGTCACGAGACTGGGAAAGACCCAGCCTTCTTCTGACTGTGGACACTTCCGTTTCCAGTTGAGCAAGACAGTACCGAGGTCGGGATCGAGCGGAAGGTCATCTTCGGAGTATTCCGTTTTGACCTCATCCACCACGCCGTCCACCACCGCGCGAGTCACGCGCATGGTGAGTTCGGTGAAGTTGATGTCTGGCCACTGCAGAGCCAGAATTTCGCTTACCCGGAGCCCTAGGCACTGGGCGACAACCACCATCGTGCGGTACGGTTCCGTCAGAAGTTGGAGTATCGCGAAATACTGATCGACGGTGAGAATAATCGGCCTCTTCCATCGCCGACTCGATCCCGGTATCTCAACCAACCCCATCGGGTTCCGCTCCGTCCGAATTAGCTCCCAGAACATCGCTCTTTCAAAAAGGCGATGCATGAGAGCTTTGATTTTTCCTTTGGTGGTTGCGGTTAGGGTCATGTTGTTGAGCCATTCCTGAACGTACATGGGCCTCACCTGGGACACGGACACGTTCTCCCACTTTGGCATGACGTGTTTGTTCAGAATGGTCAAATAAGATTTCCTCGTCGAATGCCGTGACGGCAAGGCATCCGCAATGTACCGATTGCACAAAGCGCCAAACGAAACTTGTCCGTCTGCCGCTCTTTCCGAATCTGCCTGTATACGGTGGGACTCGGCTTTCCTCCAGGCGTCAGCTTCCGTTTTGATTTCCTGAACTGTCCCGAGTAGCACCGCTACCTTCTTGGAACCTCCATCGGCTTGCGTTTGACGGAATCGCCAAACCCAGACCGACGGTCCTTCAGACCTCCTTTGTCTTTCAATCCAACCGAACTGATACGTGTTTCGCCGCAATAGAGACCTCCCTCTATTCGCGGCGCAAAGAGTGTCGTGAGAGTACCGCACAGTGCGCCCAATCGTCTAGATCGGAAAAACGGAATCGCCAGCGGTTGCCAATGCGAAATCCAGGAAGACGGCCACTGCGGGCCAATCGCTTCACCGTCACCGGGTGAATGCGTAGAAACCGCCCTGCCTCTTCGCTGTCGAGCAACGACTCAGCATGAACGTTAGAATCGACAACTGTCTGAACTGGCCCGAGTAGATTCTGTGGCGTGCCAACTCCGACTTGATCTTTTGGAGACGAGACCTGAGACCCCAATGCCGGGTCTGATTCTGACTTGATTGGGGCTTCACGTGTCAGCTGCGGAGATTGCGGTCGAGCAATCCGACTGGGCTGGGTCGACATTTTAGTCCTCTGTGGGGCTGGACACGGGGTTCGGAACGACCAATACCGTTTTCGGCTGGTCGAGTCCGTGTGCAAGCGACAATTGTTCCCAACCTGCTTCATTTCTGCCGCCGTGTCTAATGAAATTTCGGGAGTCTGTTATTCGTTCTGCGACTAATAGCTTTTAGCAATGGGTGCATTCCGTCAGATTTTCATTGACCGGGCAGCTTTGTGGAGGTGTAGCTTAATGAAATAGCGGAACTTGCGGAAACAACAATAATCCAGGAAAGTGCCAACAAAACTTGATGCAACGGTGGTGCCGGCCTTTGTCACGGCTTTGTTCCGCCGCTTCCGATGCCATTCAGAGCATTCCAGTGGGGCATTCAGAGGGTGTATGGGTGAGCGAAGAGTTAACGAAATGACATTGGATATATCGTTTGTTACTCGGAGCATAGAGCTTTTTTCTCTCTGTCTCGACTACGAGTTCACCCGCCAGAGCACAATCACGACAAGCTATTAGTCCTCCAGGGAATAACAGACTCCCGAACTTTCATTGGACAGCGAACTTGAGTGCGGTTAGTTTTGCGCCACACGCAGCAGATCTTAGCTGCTCCCGGAGGCGCAAAATGTCATTAGGTTGGTTCCAAGTCCATGTTATCCGCCCAATCCAGCCCGTTCTTCGGTGGAAGTGGGCACGTCCAACCGCCGCCGTTCTTACCCTACTTCTTGTCCTGCCTGTAGCCGCGATCGCACAGGGTTCACCGTTCGACACTGGTTTTAACGCCATCCAAAGCCTTTTCACCGGCACCATTGCGAAGGTTGCAAGTCTGGTTGCAATCGTGATCGGCGGCTACGGATTCGCGCACGGCGAACCCGGTGCGATCGCGGCTACAGGCAGGACAAGAAGTAGGGTAAGAACGGCGGCGGTTGGACGTGCCCACTTCCACCGAAGAACGGGCTGGATTCGGCGGATAACATGGACTGGAACGAACCTAATGACATTTTGCGCCTCCGGAGCAGCTAAGATCTGCTGCGTGTGGCGCAAAACTAACCGCACTCAAGTTCGCTGTCCAATGAAAGTTCGGGAGGCTGTTATTCCCTGGAGGATAATAGCTTGTCGTGATTGTGCTCTGGCGGGTGAACTCGTAGTCGAGACAGAGAGAAAAAAAGCTATGCTCCGAGTAACAAACGATATATCCAATGTCATTTCGTTAACTCTTCGCTCACCCATACACCCTCTGAATGCCCCACTGGAATGCTCTGAATGGCATCGGAAGCGGCGGAACAAAGCCGTGACAAAGGCCGGCACCACCGTTGCATCAAGTTTTGTTGGCACTTTCCTGGATTATTGTTGTTTCCGCAAGTTCCGCTATTTCATTAAGCTACACCTCCACAAAGCTGCCCGGTCAATGAAAATCTGACGGAATGCACCCATTGCTAAAAGCTATTAGTCGCAGAACGAATAACAGACTCCCGAAAATTCATTATACACGGCGGCAGAAATGAAGCAGGTTGGGAACAATTGTCGCTTGCACACGGACTCGACCAGCCGAAAACGGTATTGGTCGTTGCAAACCCCGTGTCCAGCCCCACAGAGGACTAAATGTCGACCCAGCCCAGTCGGATTGCTCGACCGCAATCTCCGCAGCTGACACGTGAAGCCCCAATCAAGTCAGAATCAGACCCGGCATTGGGGTCTCAGGTCTCGTCTCCAAAAGATCAAGTCGGAGTTGGCACGCCACAGAATCTACTCGGGCCAGTTCAGACAGTTGTCGATTCTAACGTTCATGCTGAG
>CAWHVM010000003.1:0-2500 GCA_963832755.1 uncultured Acidobacteriaceae bacterium
AAGGGCCATAGTTCATACTAAAGGTATAGTAAAGGTGCACGGGGTCTTTCCGTCTAGTTGCGGGCAACCGGCATCTTCACCGGCACTACAAGTTCGCCGTGTCAGTCGGCAAGACAGTCGCACTTTCGTTACGCCATTCGTGCAGGTCGGAACTTACCCGACAAGGAATTTCGCTACCTTAGGACCGTTATAGTTACGGCCGCCGTTCACCGGGGCTTCAGTTCGAAGCTTCACCTTGCGGTTGACCTCTCCCTTTAACCTTCCGGCACCGGGCAGGCGTCAGCCCCTATACGTCGTTTTCGACTTTGCAGAGACCTGTGTTTTTGTTAAACAGTCGCAGTGCGCATTTCGCTGCGGCCCCCTCGAGCTATGAACTCTACCGGGGCACCCCTTCTCCCGAAGTTACGGGGTTATATTGCCGAGTTCCTTACCAACTGTTCTCACGAGCGCCTTTGGATATTCTCCTCGTCTACCTGTGTCGGTTTGAGGTACGGTTCCCTTACTTTCTCCTTAGAGGTTTTTCTTGGCAGCGTGGAATCGGCAGCTTTCCTCCATACGGAGTACTGCTTTGCGCCTCAGTGATAACTTCCTGGTGGATTTTCCTGCCAGAAACACCTTACGCGCATCGACCGTCATAGCCATAGGACGGCCTGCTTATCCTCCTGCGTCACCCCATCGTAATAACGAAAACAAGGGAGGTCCGGAATATTAACCGGATGTCCATCGGCTACGCCTTTCGGCCTCGCCTTAGGGACCGCCTGACCCTGAGCGGATTAACCTTTCTCAGGAAACCTTAGACTTTCGGCGCGGAGGGTTCCCACCTCCGTTATCGCTACTTATGCCGGCAGGGTCTCTTCTCAACCGTCCAGCAGTCCTTTCGGTCTACCTTCAAACTGTTGAGAATGCTCTCCTACCACGCACCACAATTAAGTGATGCATTCGCTGCTTCGGTAACAAGCTTAAGCCCCGTTAAATTGTCGGCACCGGACCGCTTGACCAGTGAGCTATTACGCTTTCTTTAAAGGATGGCTGCTTCTAAGCCAACCTCCTGGCTGTCTGGGCGTTCCGACTTCCTTTCCCACTTAGCTTGTATTTTGGGACCTTAGCAGGCGATCTGGACTGTTTTCCTCTCGACGACGAAGCTTAGCCCCCGCCGTCTGACTCCCGTATTGGTTGTTCTATGGCATTCGAAGTTTGATTGGATTCAGTAAGCTGGAAAGCCCCCTAGTCCATTCAGTTCTCTACCACCACGACAAATCATACGAGGCTAGCCCTAAAGCTATTTCGGAGAGAACGAGCAATCACGGAATTTGATTAGCCTTTCACCCCTACCCTCAGCTCATCGGAGCTTTTTTCAACAAACACCCGTTCGGCCCTCCGGTGGGTGTTACCCCACTTTCAGCCTGGCCAAGGGTAGATCATCCCGCTTCGCGTCTATTCCTGCCAACTGATTCGCCCTATTAGGACTCGCTTTCGCTGCGGCTCGCTTTCGCTTAACCTTGCTGACAAGAATAACTAGCCGGCTCATTATGCAATAGGCACGCGGTCAGACTTTCGGCTTGCGCCGCATAGTCCTCCCACCGTTTGTAGGCACACGGTTTCAGGTACTATTTCACTCCCCTCGCAGGGGTTCTTTTCGCCTTTCCCTCACGGTACTGGTTCACTATCGGTCAGAAGCTAGTATTTAGCCTTACGGGATGGTCCCCGTAGCTTCCCGCAAAGTTTCTCGTGCTCCGCGGTACTCAGGTATCGACTTCGAGTTTGGTCCGTTTTCACCTACGTGGCTATCACACTCTATGGCCCCTCTTTCCAGAGGGCTTCGGCTAACGGCCAAATTGGTAACTCTACTAGTGTCGACCCTACAACCCCGGTCACACCCGAAGGTGAGACTGGTTTAGGCTGTTGCGATTTCGCTCGCCACTACTATCGCAATCGAGGTTTCTTTCTTTTCCTCCTGGTACTGAGATGGTTCACTTCCCAGGGTTCGCTCGTGCGTGACTATGGATTCATCACGCCGTACGGAGGGTTCACCTCCGTGGGTTTCCCCATTCGGAAATCTCCGGATCAATGCCTGCTTGCGGCTCCCCGAAGCTTATCGCAGCTTGCCACGTCCTTCATCGCCTGCTTCTGCCAAGGCATCCACCATGCGCCCTTAGTAGCTTGACCACAAAATTTACTCGACACACTGGGAGCAGCTCTTAGCTATTAGCTTTTGGCCTTTAGCTTGAAGCAACCCCAACACGCCGCTTAAATTCTATGGGCCTTTATTGCCGCTCATCGCGCGCTTAACGCCTATCAACGTTTACGCGCACCAGCAGCATCTCTCAGGCACTCATAAAAATTTACAACGCCTTGTATTTGCCCAATCTATTCAGTTGTCAAATATCGTCCTCATCAGCTTTCGCTGATTACCCCGCGTGTGCGGGTATGGGTCTTGCTTATTCCAGAGTGTGCAAACTCCAGAATTCCTCCAACCCAATGTTCGGCGTCAAAACGACTT
>CAWHVM010000003.1:7500-1442394 GCA_963832755.1 uncultured Acidobacteriaceae bacterium
TCCCGCACGTTCTGTCCGAATTCGTCGGTTTCTCGCTCAGATTCATCACGCTTCATGAGTCGTTCGGCCTTTTCGAAATATTGGCCGGATTGTAGGCTGTTCTCCGATGCGGCGAGCTTCTGGGCCAGATTGCGCTTCCTTGTCTCCCGGGGACTGTACGCGGCAACAAGGTAGAAGGACGGTCCATAGATGCTTCGGAGCATCTTCACCTCGTCTGGATGCTTGAGCGATTTGAGGATGTAGGCATGCCTGGGCAGCGCCTGGTCCGGCTTACCAGCTTTCGCTTGGCGGACCTCGCGTATGGCTCCTACGGCGAGCATCGCAAGTGTATCCCCGCGCTCCATAAGTCTCCGAAGCTCGTTCCCAGCCGTCATGTGCGACATATACCGTTCAAAGGAGGGACTTTCGGCTAGGTTCTTGCAGATGTCGAGGTCAACGTCATGCATCAAGTCGCTTAGTCTCAAGGGCAGGGGCTGGTAATTGATGTCGGTGATCGCTGCTGACAGAGATTTTTCGACAAAGTCGAGATCGGTGCCGACCGAGCCGACCAGACCAAAAATAATCTCAGGGCCTTGGCTACGTTCGATACTCATTCGCGCCGCTCCGAGGACTGATCTAACCTCAGCGATGGTAACACCGATCTTGCCGATTCAGAACTAGTGATGTGCTCGATCTCGATCTCTAAGTCCCTGATTTCTTCACGGGAATTCCAGGGTTACGAATTTGGCTGGCTTCGTCCCTGTGTTGGTTATGGTGTGGGAGTAGTTGCCGGGGAGCCATTTGGAGTCGCCGGATTTGAAGTGGCCGGTCATGGGGCCTTGAGGTCCTCCGGGCGCGTCGCTCTTGACGTCGCTGCTAATGTCTAGATCGGTTACGGCTACCAGCAGGTGCGGGCCGGTGTGGTGGTGCTGGGGGACTACGCCGTTGGGCTGGAGTTCGAATTCGGTGGCGCGGATGCCGTCTTTTACGAAGAGGATTTCTTCGGTGCCGCCTTGGAGGATGGTTAGGCCGCGGTCTTCATTCTTGGCGGGGTCCCATTTGACGTTTTCCTTGGCGGCGTTGTTGCGCAGGGCTTCGTCTTCGAGGATTTCTATGGTTACGTTTCGAAACGGCTGGTCGGAAAGATTGCGCGCTATGTGGGCGAAGGTGGCGGGGGAGAAGTGGGTTTCGCCGTCCTGCAGTTTGACGGTTACGGGAGGCTTGTCTTTTACGGCGTTGCTGATTTCGCTGTCGCCGAGCGTGACGTAGATGTAGTCGTGGCGGTGCCAGTGCATCAGAGTTTCGGCGTGAGGCGGGACTTCTACGTTGACGACGCGGACGGATTTGTTCTCTAAGGTCAGGTGATGGTGAGGCTCGGCGGTGATTTCTACTTCGGGGGATGCGGCTTGCGCGGCTAGGAGGGTTGCGATCAGGCAGAAGAGAACTCGGCGTTTCATGCGGGGATTGTAGCACCGGCAGTTTATCTCAGGAGCAGGCTTGCGGCGTGACTGACGTAGGGATAGATCTCGTCGTTGATCCAGTAGCTCTCAAAGACGATGGCGAAGAGAGTTCCCAGCGACCAGATGGCCCAACGGCTGCGGTTCCACGCGGAATTCGGCAGCTGTTGAATGGCGAGATCGGCGAGGTAAGCGGCGCAATAGCAGAAGTTGGCCAACAGCGCCAGGACGGAAACGATCCCCAGAGTGGGCCAGGTTAAAGCCGGAAGGAAGTGGGTCCAGCCCACCATCAGCCAGAAGAGGGCCACCGCGGTCAGAATCACATTGTAAATGAGGCGGCGCGGCTCCCAGAAGCGGGTGGCGTTCCGGATGGAGAAATTGCTGTGTTGGCTTTCGGCAATGGGATGGTCAGGCGTCATCGGCTTTTCCTTTTTCTCATTCGCTGTGCAATGTCCTTTGTGTAGCAAAGCCTGCGATTAACAAAGCGTTACCTCTATTCTTCCTCGCGCGTAACGCGGATCCATTCTTCCATTTGATTGAGGTAGTGAGCCAGGGCGCGGCGGCCGGTGGCGGTTAAGCGGTATTCGGTGCGGGGGACTCGGCCTTCGAAATATTTCAGGCAGGAGATGTATTCGGCCTCTTCCAGTTTGCGGGCGTGGACGCTTAGGTTGCCGTCAGTGGTTTTGAGGATGCGCTTCAGGTCGTTGAAGCTTAGGCTGGCGTTGGTGGCCAGGGCGCTGACGATGCCGAGGCGAATGCGTTCGTGAATCAGGCGATCGAGTTCGGGGAGTTGGAGGGCGCGGGCAACGCGCGCACGCGCGGGAGGTGCGGCTTTGGCGGGCTTGCGGCGCTGAGCGAGGGATCTAGCCACCGTGCCTCCGGGCGATGAGAAATCCGAAAATGATGTGGAGGCCACCGAAGCCAGCAGCCAGAAAATAGTTTGCCCAGGCCGCGGGCGCGACTACGGCTACCGCGCCCGTAGCCATGAAACAGAGACCCATCACCGGGACAATCGAGACGGAATATGCGCCGCCGGTGATGATGCCGGCGCCGTAGAGCATGAGCCAAGCGGGCGCCAGAGCGGACTCGAGGCCGGCTCGCTGGAAAGAGAAAGTTAGCAGTGCGCCGGCGATCAGCGGCGGAAACAGGCCTAGCGCGACTTTGCGTCCGGGGCCGGTGAAGAGTGGGAGGCCGCGACGGTTGGCCTTCCAGCGCATGGAAAGAAAAGTGATGATGGCGGCGAGGAATGCTTCAGCCAGCCACACTTTGAGCCACGCGGCGGAGTTGGATTGGTGCGCTGCCAGCCATGCCGCGGCTAGCGCGGTTGTGCCGAGGATGACTTGTCCCCAGCCGGGGACGGCGGTGAAGTGGGCGGAGCGCTCCATGGTGTCGCGGATGAAGCGGAGGTCGGCGGCGGGATCGGGAGTTATGCTGGCGGGCGGCGCGGGGCGCGGGGACCGGCTCAGGCGGCGGAGACGGTGGTGGCGGGGATCGGGCATGGCGAGGGTAGAGTAGCGAACGTGGATCTACTTGTCAAGTACTTTGTATTGCAAAGTAAACAAAGCAGGCGCTTATCTGCGTCACCGCTGGTAGCCGGCCATCGCTTAACCTCTCCACCAGCGCCGGTTGGTCCCTTAAGAGATGGCCGATTCTCTTGGCGCGGGCAGGACGGGGTTAAAATAGCAGGCGGGAACCTGGGGTCGCAAATTCCTCGTTGGGGGATTAGGGCGATGGAACTGGGCAAGCTGTTGCTGATTTTCGGAGCGATGCTGGCGGTGGCCGGGGTCGTGGTGATGGTGCTCGGAAGGATGCATCTTCCGGTGGGGCGGCTGCCAGGCGACTTTTTGTATCGCGGGAAGCACACTACGGTTTATTTTCCGCTGGCGACTTGCCTGATCGTAAGTGTGGTGCTTTCGATTGTGCTGTATGCGGTGGGCCGGTGGCTGAAGTGAAGGCTTTCTCACGCGCAGCTTCCGTGCCGTCCCTTGCGGGACTCGCCTCTTGTCCCGCGCGTACCCGGACTTACGTCCGGGGCTAATGAATGCCGCCGCTGAAGCGGCTGGAGTCCGGCGGTTGCACTCCGCATCTTCGCCCAAAATTCAGTCCTCGCGCACACACTTTGGGGCGGCAGTGCGCGTCGAGCGTCCTTCGTTGGAGTACACTGCCCTCGATGTCTTCGCTTAGCGATCAGCTCGGATTTCGCTTCACGCCGCCGGAGCTGCAGGTTTGGACGGTGCGCGCTTTGGTGGCGGCGGTGCGGACTCATGTGGAGCGGGAGTATTCCGACGCCTGGGTGGAGGGGGAGATTTCTAATTTTCGCGCGCCGGATTCCGGGCATCTTTATTTCACGCTGAAGGATGGCAACGCGCAGATTCGGGTGGTGATGTTCAGTTCGAAGGCGCGGCTGCTGCGGTTTCGTCCGGCGGATGGGATGCAAGTTGTCGTGCGGGGACGAGTGACGATTTATGAAGACCGCGGCGAGCTGCAGATTGCGGCCGAGTACATTGAGCCGAAAGGTGCGGGAGGGTTGCAGGTTGCGTTCGAGCAACTGAAGGCGAAGCTGGAAGCGGAAGGATTGTTTGCGGCGGAGCGGAAGAAAGGGATTCCGGCATTGCCGTCGCGCATTGGGATTGTGACTTCTCCCCAGGCGGCGGCGCTGCGCGACATTCTGAACATTTTGCAAAGACGGCATCACTCGGCGAATGTGGTGATTTATCCGGCGCAAGTGCAGGGCGATGCAGCGGCGGCGGAAGTGGCTGGCGGAGTTCGTTACTTTAACGAGACGCGGAGTGTGGAAGTCATTATTGTGGGGCGCGGCGGCGGGTCGGCGGAAGATTTGGCGGCGTTCAATGATGAAGGGCTGGCGCGGGCGGTTGCGGCGTCGGAGATTCCGGTGATTTCGGCGGTGGGGCACGAGACGGATTTCACGATTGTGGATTTTGTGGCCGACTTGCGCGCGCCTACGCCTTCGGCGGCGGCGGAGTTGGTGATCCGGTCGCGGGTGGAAATTGAGAATCAGGCGGAAGCCTTGCACGAACGTCTGGTGCGGGCGATGGAGCGCCGGCTGCTGGAGGCTCGGAATGCGCTGATGGAACGGGCGCAGCACGGGGCGTTTGCGCGCATGATGGATTTGATCCGGCAGCGGCAGCAGCAGGTGGACGATCTTACTTACCGGCTGGAACGAAGCGAGCGGCAAACTTTGGAGTTAATGCGGCGGCGTTGGGAGACGCTGGCGGCCGCGGTGCGGCATTACGATTTGCGGCGCGTGCTGGCGGGGATGCGGGCGGAACTGCAGGCTGGGACTGCGGCATTGGCAGCGGCGATGCGGAATCAGCTTTTGCAAAATAAGGTTCGCATCGAGCGCATGGGCCGGGCGCTCGAGGCGCTGTCTCCGCTGGCGATTCTGGAGCGCGGGTATGCTTTGGTGTTTGATGGCGCGGGGCAGTTGGTGAAGGATGCGGCGCTGGTGAAGGCGGGCGAGGAGATTCGGGCGCGCGTGGCTCGGGGAGAGATTCGGGCCACGGTGAAGAAAACGAGGGCGGACAAACGGTAGTTGCGCGTTTTGAGGGATCCCCCTAGGACGGGCCTGTGCCGGACGAGATCCCTTCGCGCTACCGCTCAGGGCAGGCTCTTCGCTGCGCCTGAAAAGCGGCTCCGCTCAGGATGACACCGCGAATAAGCCGACATGGGCCGGGCGGCCGGTTACTTGTGCGGCGGATGCGGCACGGGATGCTGATTGAGGATCACGTGGGTGCGCTCGCGCGTCATGCGGATGCGGCATCTCAGCCGGTCCGGACCACTTCTGCATGTATTGTCCCTCACCTGAATCCACGCGACCTGATCCGCACCCACGATCATCCACGCCGTCGCATTGGTTGCGTGGTTGGTTTGGTCCAGATAATAAGCCGCGGTCAGATCGATATCGGCGGCGTCGGCATTCATCTGTTCGCAATCGTCTGGAGCGGAGGCGTTGATGGGCGCGCAGTAATCTTCGTCATGCTCCAGCAGAATTTTTCTGTTGGAGCCTCCGATAAAATAGCGCGTGGTTACGGGCGGGACACCGGAGTCGGCGGACCACTGAGTCAACGCTTCGGCAAACGCGGGAGGAAGCTGGCTCATCCTGAGCGATTCTTCCTTCACCTGGCGGGAGAAAACCGTGACCGTAGGCGTGGGTTCGCCATTGGTGGGATGAAAATAAAACGCGGCCAGCCCGATGCCATCCTGCATGTCGATCCACACGAATCCCCGACCCCTCAAGTAAGGTCCGCTGTTGCTGGAAACCATTACATATCGCTCGTCGCGAATCTGAACCGGCAGTTGCGATCCGGTGAGTACTCTTTCAAACGCATCGGAGGGTGACATATCCCAGCCATAATGGAAGGTGCAATCGGGGAGCACGCTGCGCAGCAGTTTGCGGAATTGCTTGTCGCGAAAGGCGTCGTTGGCTGACATTCCTGCGAAATGGTTCAGGAATGCGGTCTGGTCGGGTGGAATCGGTTTCTGGAAGATCGCCTTATCGTATTTCGAAACCGGGGCCTGCTGGTCTTGAGACGGCGGCTGGGATTGAGGTTCCTGCACCCACGCGCCTGGGCGCGGGCTCGCTGATTCGGTTTCCCCAGCGGCCGGCAGCAACAGGACCACAGCCATCAAGAATAGCGCTGCGGGGATTGCGCCGCGTAATACCTTAGCGTCAGGCAAAGACGCGCGAAAGGATGGCATATGGAATCTCCTTTCAGCACCTGTTTCGCTGAAATTCTACCCTTATTTCGTGGATTTGCAAGAAACCGCTTATTGTCATCCGTTCACTATCTGCTGCATTAGAATGTAGGGTTCTGCAGCGTTCGAATTCCTGAGTGGAGAGATCGCGTGACGCAAATGTTGGCGCCATGGTCGAGAGTGTCGTTTACGGTGCTCGACATTTTGCTGGTGGCGCTGATCATCTACGAATTGCTGGTGATGATCCGGGGGACGCGGGCGGCGCCGATGCTGGCCGGGCTGGCAGCGGTGGCGGCGGCGTTTTACCTGGCGCGGATCGGCGAACTGGTTACGCTGAACTGGCTGGTCAGCCATTTGCTGCCGTACGTGGTGTTCGCTTTGATCGTGGTGTTTCAGTCGGAGATCCGACATGTGTTGTCGGATGTGGGGCGGCGGGTGAGTTTTCTGCGCGGATCGGCGGTCGAGGGCGACTCGTACGACGACATTGTGCTGGCGGCGAATTTATTTTCGCAGCACCAGACCGGCGCCTTGATGGTGATTGAGCGCGAGATTGGGTTGCGGACTTATATCGAAAGCGGCGTCGCGATGGATGCGAAGCTCTCCTACGATCTGCTGGCCACGATTTTCCGGCCGAGCGCTCCGCTGCATGATGGGGCGGTGATCATCCAGAGGGACCGGTTGGCAGCGGCGGCGTGCTTTCTGCCGCTGTCGATGAATCCGGTGCTGTCAACGCAGTTGGGCACGCGGCATCGGGCAGGGATTGGAATTACGGAGGAGACGGACGCGATCGCGGTGATCGTATCGGAAGAGACGGGTGCGATCAGTCTGGCCATTGGGGGCAAGATCGAACGCGATCTCACCGTAGAACAACTGCGCGAGCGGCTGAGCAGCGAGCTGCGGCGGTATGTGTCTCCGGTGGCGTTGCCCACAGTTGCGCGGCGGAACGAGGAAGGGGATGCGGGTGAGGAATCACCGCTGCGGGCGGGCGCGCAGATGAGTGCGGAAGAGGAATCCACGACGGAAACGGAGCGCCCGCTATGATGAATTTTTTGCGGCGCTGGGTGCTGCACAACTTCTGGCTGAAGGTTTTGTCGCTGGTGCTGGCGACGGGGTTGTGGTTTGTGATCTCGCCGGATGAGGAACCGGCGGAAGTTGCGGTGCGGGTGCCGATTGAATTTCAGCACGTGCCTCCGCATTTGGAGATCAGCTCCATCACCATTCCCGATGCGCAGATCCGGGTGCGCGGGCCGGAACGGCTGATCCGGCAACTGCGGTCGACCGACATCCACGCGGAGCTTGAACTGGGCGACGTCAAGCCGGGCGAGCGTACGTTTGATTTGACGGCACAGCAAATTCGTCATCAGCGGGATTTGCATGTGGTGCAGGTCGTGCCGGGGCAGGTGCATCTCAGCTTTGATACGCGGCTGACGCGCGAGGTGGAGATTCATCCGCGGGTTACGGGAAATTTTGCGGCGGGAGAGCAGATCGCCAAGGTGCTGGTAGATCCGGAAAAAATCAAGATCACGGGGCCGCAGCATCACGTGGAACTGGTGGAGGCGGCATCGACCGATCCGGTGGATGCGTCGGGAACCACGACCACTGCGACGTTTGTCACCAATGTGTACGTCGCAGATGCGCTGGTGCAGGTGGTGCAGCCGACCCCGGTGCGAGTGACGGTGGTGATGGGAAAGACAGCGCCTAAGGCGAAAGGGCGTTGAACGATCGCTGTGTTTTCGATCAGCTGGTTGGGTAGTTCTCAGTTATCATCCTCGGTTGGATATTTCAAGTTAGTCGTCCGGCTTCGTCTTTGGGAACCCGCATCGCTTATGAGCACTCAGAGCAGGCAATTGTTTGGCACCGACGGGATACGCGGAGTGGCCGGCGAATTTCCGCTGACCGACGAAAGCACGTACCTGATTGGGCGCGCGCTGGGCCACGATCTGATGCGCGGGCGGCAGAGAGCGCAGGCGGTGATGGGGCAGGATACGCGCGAGTCGAGTGCGTGGATTGCCGACCGCGTGGCCGCCGGGCTGGCGGCGGTGGGTGTGGACGTGCACAGCGCGGGCGTGATCACCACGCCGGGAGTCGCGTATCTGGCGCGGTCGCGCGGGTTTGCGGCGGGGGTGGTGATTTCGGCTTCGCACAATCCGTGGACGGATAACGGGATCAAAGTTTTTTCCGAAGACGGATTTAAGCTGACGGATGCGCGCGAACTGGCGATCGAAAAAGAAATCTTCACGCTGCTGGCGAAGCCGGGGGCGGCAGACGATACCGCGATGAAAATTGCCCGACCGTCTTTGCCGGGGGAAACCGCGCTGCGGAAAGCATACATCGAATCGCTGGCGAGTAGCGTGGCTTCGGACTTGAGCGGATTGCGCGTGCTTGTTGACTGCGCTAATGGAGCGGCGACGGCGGAGGCTCCGGAATTGTTTCGCAACTTGAGCGTCCAAGCGACCTTCACGCATGTGACGCCGGATGGGAGAAATATTAATGAAGGGTGCGGGGCGCTGCATCCGGAGACCTTGGGCAGGGCGGTCGCGGAGTTTGGTGAGAAGTTTGATTTGGGAGTGACGTTTGACGGCGATGCCGATCGCGCGCTGTTTTGCGATGCTGAGGGCCGCGTGGTGAATGGTGATGGCGTGCTGCTGCTGACGGCACGCGATTTGCAGGCGCGCGGGAAACTGGCCGGGTCGATCGTGGTGGCGACGACCATGTCGAACATGGGAGTCGAGATCGCGCTGAAGAATTCGGGCATTCGTATGTTGCGGGCCGATGTGGGCGACAAGTACGTTCTGGAAGAGATGCTGAAGACCGGCGCGACTCTGGGCGGGGAGCAGTCGGGACACATTATTTTTCGTGATGGCGATGCGACTACCGGCGATGGCCTGCTGACTGCGCTGCGGGTGATGGATGTGATTGTGCGCAGCGGAGAGTCGCTGGCGGAGCTGGTTGGCGATCTGAAAGTGTTCCCGCAGAAAATTCAGAACGTGCGGGTGCGGGAGAAGATTCCATTTTCGCAGGTGCCGGAGGTGAAGCGCGCGATTGAAGCCGCCGAGCGCGAGTTGGATGGGAACGGGCGCGTGGTGGTGCGGTATTCGGGGACCGAGGCTTTGGCTCGCGTGATGGTCGAGGCGGAGTCGGAAGGGAAGATGCGGGCGCTTACGGCGGGGATTGCAGGGGAGATTCAGAAGGCGTTAGGAGTGTAGGACTGGCAATAAAAGTCGAGACGCGAGGCCAGCATGCAAATTTCTACAATGCTCCGACGGCGACGCTTTTGATCCGGCTGATGGTTGGAGGAGTGTTTCTGTCTGAGGGAATCCAGAAGTTTTTGTTTCCTGACGCGCTTGGCGTGGGTCGCTTTATTAAAATTGGTATTCCTGCCCCGCACTTTTTTGCGCAGTTCGTTGGATACGTGGAAATTATTTGCGGCGCACTGCTGATAGCTGGACTACTCACCCGCCTTGCCGCGGTCCCTTTGCTGATCGACATTAGTGTCGCCATTCTCACAACAAAAATCCCCATGCTGGCGAAGTCCGGGGTTTGGCCGGCATTGCACGAGGCCCGCACCGACTACTGCATGTGGCTGGGCTCGCTCTTCATTCTGTTGGTGGGAGCCGGGTCGTGGTCGGTGGACGCGAGCCTGTCCTCAAGCAGGCACTAATCTAGATCTCTCCAGTTCGGGCCGACTTCCATCTCCACCAACAGCGGAACTGCCAGCGCGTGGACTTTTTCCATCTGCTCGCGAACCAGGGATTGCATTGTCTCCACTTCTTTTTCGGGGACTTCAAAGACTAGTTCGTCGTGGACTTGCAGCGTCATTCTGGATTTCAGTTTGCGCTCTTGCAGGGCGGCGTCGATGCGGATCATTGCTACTTTGATCAAGTCGGCGGCGGTGCCTTGCAGTGGCGTGTTGACAGCCGTGCGCTCGGCGAAGCCGCGTTGCATGAAATTCTTGCTGTTGATGTCAGGGATGGGGCGGATGCGTCCGTGGAGGGTTTTTACTTTCAGGTCGCGGCGGGCTTCTTCCAGCGTTTTGTCGATGAAGGCGCGCACGCCTTTGTATTTCTCGAAATAGTTGGCGATGAAGAGTTTCGCTTCGGCGGTTTCTATGCCCAGGTTTTGCGAGAGGCCGAAGGGCGAGAGGCCGTAGACGATGCCGAAATTCACGACCTTGGCCTGGCGGCGGTGGTCGGGCGTGACCATTAGCGGCGGGACTCCGAAGACTTGCGAGGCGGTGAGCGTGTGGATGTCGTCGCCGCGGCGGTAGGCTTCGACCAGGAGTGGATCGCGGGAGAAGTGGGCGAGAAGGCGGAGTTCGATCTGCGAATAATCCGCGGTTAGCAAAACGTGGCCGGGCTCGGCAATGAAGGCGGCGCGAATGCCGCGTCCTAGTTCGGTGCGGATGGGAATGTTTTGCAGGTTCGGATTAGCGGACGAAAGGCGGCCTGTGGCTGTGCCTGCCTGATAAAAAGTGGTGTGCAGGCGTCCGGTTTGCGGGTTGATTAGCGCGGGCAGAGTGTCGACGTAGGTGGACTTCAGCTTAGTGAGCTGGCGGTAGTCGAGAACTTTTCTGGCGATGGGATGTTCTTCCGCCAAGGCTTCGAGCACATCGACAGCGGTCGATGTAACGCGCCCTCGGCCGTACTTCACAGGCTTGGGAAGGTTCAGGCGGTTAAAAAGAACATCGCTGAGTTGCTTGGGAGAGCTGATGTTGAATTCGGCTCCGGCGAGTTCGAAGATTTCTTTCGCTTTGACGCTGCTCTCGCGCTCTAGTTCGGTCGACATTTTCGCTAGCGCGGCGGTGTCGATTTTTACTCCGGCCTGCTCCATACGGGCGAGGACGGGGACGAGCGGCAGATCGATTTCTTCGTAGAGCCGGGTCAGTCCTGCTTGCTTCACATCTTCACGCAGAGCGGTCGTGAGCCTGCCAGTGACATCGGCAGCTTCAGCCAGATCGTTATTAGTTTGGAGCTGGCTTAGTTTGAGATTGAAGCGGCGCAGGGCAACGTCTGCGAGGCGATGCGAGGAGTACGTGGGATCGAGCAGGTAGGAGTAAAGCATGGGATCGTGCTCGACTCCTTGCAAATGGATGCCGAGGGGATCGAGCGCGTGGATCGCGGACTTGTAATCATGAACGGACTTTGGCGTTGCGGCAGCGGCCAGGGCGCGGCGTAGTTTTGTGGCCGCGTCGCTGGAATCGAGCTTCACGATGGCGGCCGAACCTGCGGCTCCGGAGATCGCGATGCGGCGGGCGGCGGGCTCGGGTGCGGGGGCTGGCGCCTCGTCAGTCAGAGCGAGCATTCCTGACTGCGGCACGTTCTCTTCGACTACTTCTTCTTCGCTTTCTGGAGGCGCTTCGGTCTGCTCTAACTCAACCGCGATAGCTAGTACGCCTTGCTCCGGAAGCGAGCTGAGGACGCTCTCTACATCCGCGGCGGAATGGGCTTCACTGTAGTGATGCTCCGTGACCTGCGCTTCGGGTAATAACTCTTTCAGCAGCGAAGTGAATTCCAGTTCGGTGAAGAGCTGGCGGAGAAGATCGAGATCAGGCTCGCCGGCGCGCATGGCTTCGACATTCAGATCGACGGGGACGTTGGTGTCGATGGTGGCCATGCTCTTGCTGAAGAGGATGGTGTCGCGATTGTTCTGGAGAGATTCGCGGTAGGTTTTCTTTTCTACTTCATTGGCGCGGTCGAGGGCCTGCTCGACGCTGCCGAAGCGCTTGATGATTTCCACCGAGCCTTTGTCGCCGATGCCGGGCGCTCCGGGGATGTTGTCGACGGAATCGCCGCGCAGGGCCATGATGTCGACCACGCGCTCGGGAGGGACTCCGAGAATTTCTTCGACCTTGGCGGCGTCGCAGATCAGGTTGTCCTTGGGAGGATTCAGAATCTGAACGTCGTCGTTAACGAGCTGCATCATGTCTTTGTCGCTGGAGACGACGTAGACGGGATGCTTCGCGGCTGCGGCTTTTCGGGCCAGCGTGCCGATGACGTCGTCGGCTTCAAAACCTGCGAGCTCGAGGATGGGGATGCGGTAGGCTTCGAGTGCGCGGCGAATGTAGGGAATCTGTTGCGCGAGATCCTCCGGCATGGCGGCGCGGTTGGCTTTGTAGCCTTTGTATTCGACTTCGGTGAAGGTCTGCGTTTTGATGTCGAATTTGCGGATGGTGGTGACGGCTTCGGCTTGCGTGTCGCGGAAAGTCTTGGCAGCTACGTCGAAGACGGCCGCTAGATACGCGGGAGAAAAATCTTCGCGCAGTTTGCGCAGCATGTTGACGAAGACGTAGATCGCGGCGGTGGGAAGTCCGGCTTTGGTGGACATGGAGCGCTGGCGCGCCATGGCGTGATAGGCGCGGAAAATGAAGGACATGGTGTCGATGAGGAAGATGCGGTTGGGGCCAGACTCGGAGGAGCCGCTGGATTTGCGCATCGAAGAGCCAGCGGGGGAAGAGACCGAGCCTACTTCCAAGGATGGTTTGCGGGAAGGCAAGTACTTAGTTTAGCAGCATAGATACTCGCTAGAAGTCGATGGCGAAGTCGGCTTGAACGAGTTTCCTGGCTTCGCCGCCGGGGCTGCTGCGGAAAATAAGGTAATACTTCCGCGGCTGATCCTGGGAAGCGGGAAGAATGACGCTTACGTCCTGGTCATGCGACGCATCGGTGGAGAAGACGGCTTCGCCTGAGTGCCCGTGGATAAAGTCAGCGTACTGATCTTCGTTCAAAATAAGGAAGTCGACGTTGGCGCTGTCGTCGTTTGAATGGATTCCGAGTTCCTTGGTAAACGACTTGTAGTTGCCGTGAAGGTGGGGCATGGCGGCGTGGGCTGGGATCTCGAACGGGAAGTTGACCGAAGTGCGGACGGCAAACGTCTTATGCAGAACGACCTGGCTTGTGCCCACGGGCGAGGGGGCGACGCGATCCATGGGCAACTCTTCTTCTTCGACTGGTGGCTTCTTCTTCTGACAGGCGCCAGGGACGAGGACGAGCATGGCCATTAACAAGGTCAGCAATAAGCGGAGACGCGTTTCTTGCCTCATGGGCGAACTGGTTTCCCATACTCAGTGGTGTAGTGCAGTTGAATTTCGCCACAAGTGCCTTGTTCAGCGGAGTAGACCACGCAGGTATCGAACGGACGCGAGTATACGTGCAGGCTGACGGCGCGCTGATTGAACTCGCGGGGATTGAAGACGCGGTGCACAGGCTCGAGCGGATCGACGGCGCAGGGATGCGCCGCGTTCATCTCCACGGTTTCAGTGGCTTTGATCGTGGACTTGCCGAGAGTGATGTCCTGATGCACGACGTGAAAATTTTCCACCAGCAAACGGCCGGTGGGAACGGCCATCCAGCAGTTCTGGTCGCGGTGGTTGTGCACGGAACTGGCCTGGCCGACTTCCCAGCAGATCGCCATTAACTCATAAAGAGGAGTTTTGTCGATCAGGTTGCGAGTGTAGTGCTGGCGGTCCCAGGTGAGATAGGGCGATAACGATTCGGGGTTGATAGGGGCGTCTTGCAGGAATCTCCGCAGCTGCTCAGTGTGATCGAAGGCGCTCTCAGGAAACTTGCGGAGTTCGGCGACGAAATTCTGAATTGGAATCTGTTTTATAGCAGTGGCCATGGTCTGCTCCCGGAAGAGTATAGCGCAGTGGTCGGGGCATCGTGCTTGAGAGGAAAACCTTTGACCACAGGGGACACAGGGTAGATCGGCATCATTCGATGAACATGCAGTCTCCGTAGGAATAGAAGCGATAACGTTCGGAGACTGCGTGTTCGTAGGCGCGCAGGATGTTCTCGCGTCCGGCAAAGGCGCTGACCAGCATGAGCAACGTGGATTGCGGCAAGTGAAAGTTGGTCAGCATCGCCCGGACGACTTTGAATTCGAAACCCAGTTTGAGATCTGGATAGATGAATAGATCGGCGTTGGCCGGGCCTGCGGGGATGGCTCCTGCGCCGAGCCGCACTGCGTGCTCGAGAGTTCGAACCGTAGTGGTGCCTACAGCGATGACTCGGCGCGTCTCGCGCAGAGCTTGATTGATGGAAGAAGCTGCCTTGGCGGAGATCGAGTAAGTCTCGGAATGGATTTTGTGATCTTCGACGCGCTCGACGCGCACAGGCTGGAAAGTTCCCAAGCCGACGTGCAAGGTGATCTCGGTGGTCTCGACTCCGCGCTGGCGGATACGGTCGAGGATTTCCGGAGTGAAATGAAGGCCGGCGGTGGGCGCCGCTACCGATCCACGCTCGTAGGCATAGACGGTTTGATAGCGTTCGCGATCGCCGGGAGCATCGGGGCGCGCGATATAAGGCGGCAGCGGCACGTGGCCGATGCGATCGAGAATAGCGAAAAAATCCTCTGCTCGACGCTGATGCTGATGCCGATGAACGACCGGCTCAAAGCGGATTCTGCGCTCACCGAACTTCCCTCGGGCGAGGACCTGGGCTTGCAGTTCGTCGAGGTTGTGACCCGGGTCGCCGAAGAACAGGCGTTCGCCCACTCCGATCTTGCGGCCGGGCCGCACCAGGCACTCCCAATCATTGGGCTGGACAGAGAGCTGGCGGGTGAGGAGAACCTCGACGCGGCCGTGGAGAAAATCGCGAGCCGCCGGATTGCGGGGGCTGACGGGCTGAGCGCGGGCGCCTTCACGGCGTCCATAGAGCCGCGCTGGAAAAACGCGGGTGTTGTTGAAAACCAGCAGATCGCCGGGCTGCAGCAGGCCGGGA
The DNA here is from genome assembly GCA_963832755.1 of uncultured Acidobacteriaceae bacterium. Lineage (GTDB taxonomy): Bacteria > Acidobacteriota > Terriglobia > Terriglobales > Acidobacteriaceae > Sulfotelmatobacter. Next base: position 22,370 of record CAWHVM010000003.1, read on the forward strand.
AAGTCACGAAACTGCCGGTCAACATAGCCGCCGCTTGGCTGCAAGTGCAGCATCCGTGATCCATCACGGGCAGCGAGGGGTTCCTGGGCGATGAGATCTTCGGGAAGATGGAAGTTGAAGTCGGAAACCAGCACGGTGTCCGATTATAGGAGGATCTGAGCGGGAGATTTAGCGCGCTCGGATCACATTTTTTGGCCTGTTTCTTTCTCCAGTTTTGATAAACTTGTTTGTCGGTTCCAGCTAAGTGCGGTATTATGCGGGGGCTGTAGATTTCGCCGCGTTTTCGTCACTCCCCCGAGAGAGTTTTTCCATGTCCGCTGAACGCAAACACAGGGAAGACATTGTTCGCTACGGGCGCATGCTGCACCAGCGTGGGTTCGTGGCGGCGATGGACGGGAATCTGTCGGTCCGGCTCGACGAGGAGCGCATCCTGGTGACGCCGACTTGCCTGAGCAAGGGCGCGATGAAAGCCGGCGACATGGTGATCGTCGATCTCGAAGGTACGCGGGTCGCGGGACGGCGGAACGTGACCAGCGAGATAGGGATGCACCTGCTGATTTACCGCACCCGGCCTGACATTCAGGCGATCGTGCATGCGCATCCGCCGACGGCGACGGGGTTCGCGGCTGCCGGCATGGCGCTCACCGAGCCTCTGGTTTGTGAAGTGGTGATGGGGCTGGGATGCATTCCGCTGGCGCGCTACGGCACGCCGGGAACGTCAGAGTTGGCGCAGACGCTGGAGCCCTACGTGCCCCACTATGATGCCATTCTGATGTCGAACCACGGCGTGGTGACCTACGGAGATACCATCGAGCACGCCTACATGAAGATGGAAACCGTGGAACATTTCGCGCAGATTGCGCTGGTCACGCACCTGCTGGGCCGGCAACAGCCGCTGAGCGGAGTGGATATTGAAAAACTGCTGTTGGCGCGCACCAAATATTTCGGCGGAAAGATGCCCGCATCGCTCCCGATTGCGATGCGGGAGCCTGAAAAGGTGAGTTGAAAAGAAGCGCGCTCGCTGCGCTCGGCGGACGGCCGAGGCGGCCATCCACACACGATTTTTCCTCTCTGATTCATTCCCCTCCGATGCGAAAGCGAAATCCGGCGCGAAAGTTGACCGGCAGCGCGGGATAACCGACCACTTCGTTGTAGCGGCGGTCGAGGGTGTTCTCAACATTCGCGTACGCGGTGATGCGGGAATTGAAGGCATACCAGCCGCCCAGATCGGCGCGCACGTAGCCCGCGGCGTGATCGATGTTGAAGCCGTCGAAATCCGAATCGGGGCGCGGACCTACGAAACTTCCCGCCAGATTTGCTCCCCAGCGCTTCTCCAGATAACTGAGCAGAGTGGTTGCCGAATGCCTGGGCCGGCGAAGCAGGGGATCTCCTGGAGAGTAGGGAAAAGCACAAGGATTTGCTGGAGTACACTCTGGATTTTCAAGGATCTCGGTCGAGGTATAAGTGTAGGCAGCGCTCAGCAACAATTTCGAGCGCAGCCTTCCTTCCAGTTCAACTTCGGCGCCCTGAGCGAAAGATGTTTCCAGGTTGAAAAACTGGTATGCGCCCGATGGGGTGGGTATGGCCTCAATCTGATCGTGGAAAAGATTGTTGAAGTAGATTGCATTCAGAGCCCAGCGTCCCGCGAACAATTTCTGTTCGAAGCCGGCTTCGAAAGCTCGAGTGCGCTCCGGTAGCAGGCCACGATTGGAGGTGTAGTCGTAGGCGATCTCGCCAAAAGCCTGGTAGAGCGCCGGTTCCATGTATCCCACAGCGTAGGAAAAACGCAGGCGCGTTCCGGAAAACAGATCTCCGCCATGCAACGCCAGCAGAGTAAGCGCAACCCGCGGCACGCCGATATTGCCGTATGCGCTGCTGTGGACAAAACGTCCGCCCGCGATCGCCGAGAATCTGCCCCACGTGATCTGCTGTTGCAGATACGCGTCCTGATCCAGGCGCTGCCCGGAAGCCGGAGGCGGGAACAGCATGTCAGAGACAACGCCGGTCTCATTCTCGATGCGATATCCGAACGTACTGTGGGCTGCGAAATGAGCTGATGTCCGCTCCGGGTAATCGCCCTGATATTCGAATCCCACGTGGTTGACGTGGGTCTCGTAAGTGTCAGCAAAGCTGTCGTAGGTGTAAGGGGCGGCGTTCGGATTGTCGTTGGGATTGCTATCGGTATAGCGGTAAAGATAGTCGAAGCCGGTGACGCGGTGCTGCCATCCCGAGGGCTGCGACACGGCAAGTTCCACGCTGCCCAGCAGGCTATTCAAGTGCGCCGACTCGACGGGATCGGGCTGCAGAAGCCCCGGGGGCAGCAGCGTGCCACTTGCCGAATACGGCGTTACCAGCGGATCGTAACCGTTGAAGTTCCACTCTCCGGGTAAACCCGTATAGCTGTTGGAGTGGCGAACGTGCAAACGTAGCGAGGCATGATCTGTAATCGCCATGCCCACGTTTGCGCCCGCCAGCGAGTCTGAGTAAGCATCGTTCACGCCCAGCCCGTTGCTGTTGAACTGATCGCCGAAAAAATTGTAGTCGTAGCGCTCATGGACGCCGGCCAGAGAAGCCTCGCCGTTGGCAGTCCCGAAATTTCCTCCATCGGCGCCGAAGCGCAGTTCGGGCACCGGAGTGCTTCCGGTGCGCGTCCACACCTGCACCACACTGGTCATCGCATCGGAGCCGTACAACGTGCTCTGCGCGCCGCGCAGGAATTCCACGCGATCGGCTTGGGTCAAAGGCAGAGTGCCATAGTCAAACGTTTCGCCCGGATTATCGATCGTAACCCCGTCGACAATCACTTTGTTGTAAGTAGATTCGCCGCCGCGCACGAACAGAGACGACAAGCCTCCGCGCTGGCCCGCGGTGTTGACCACGGCGCCGGGAAGAAAGCGGACCGCGTCGGCGGCGGCTATCGGCTGCATGGTTTCGAGCTGTGCGTTCTCCAGAGTGGAGATGCTGGCGCCGGTTTCTTCGGCCAGGGCCGGAGTTCTGGTTGCGGTCACGACAACTGTCTCCGATGCGGTGGCGAGATGCAGTTGGATGGCGATGTGATCTTTGAAGGGGCTCGAGTCGGTGGCAGGAGCGAAACCTGGGGCCAGGACCTTGATTTGCAGTTCAGAAGCCCCGGGCACTCCGGTGAAAGTGGCGATTCCCTCGGCGGAAGTGGTGGCCGTTCTGGCCGGAGATATGTACGTCATTCCGTCGTACGTTCCCTGGACGGCGCCGGGGCGCAGCGAGGTCTCAAACACGATCAGGGAGACCTGTGCCCCGGCAACAGCGGCCGATTGTGGATCCACGACTTTGACTTTGAGATCGGCAGCGGATGCTGCCGCGAGAGCAACGAACAGCAAAAACAAAGCGCAAAGTACGCGCATAACCATCCTCCTTTTCACGCGAAAGGGGTTAAGGTGGACGGTTTACGCCGGTCTCCTGGCTTGGCGAGTGAGGATGGGTCGAGCGGCAATTGGCAATTAGCTCAAGCATCCGAAATTCTTGCAGACGGCCTTCCCGGGATCGCTCCCAGTGACCGGCTGCGGTTTTCTCGCTTACAGTTGCGCGGCAGCGCGGGAATTGCACCCGCTTCCCTGTCTTTGCCGCAAGGCAAAGACGCGCAAACCGAAGGACATTTCAAAGAACGGGAAATCGTGGTGTGAGGAATTTACCGGGTGGGAGTGGCGGAAGTCAACTGGCCGCTTGGTTTGGTGATGTCAAGCTGCCTGTGTAAATAGGTTGAGGGTGCGGGTTTTCCATTCCAGGTTGAATCTCTGGAAGATGGAGTAGAGGATGCGGTCGACACTAGCTACATTCACAAAACAAACCATGGGCCGGGTGCGGCGGCGCACTTCGACGAAGCAGCGCTCGATCACGTTGGTGGTGCGCAGCTTCTTACGCAGGTACGCGGGGAAAGCGAACACCGAAAGCAGCTCCGGCAGATCGCGCTCCAGTTGGCGCACCATGGGACCGTACTTTCCCCGCCAACGGGATCGGAAGGCGCGAAACGCGGCCTCGGCATGGGCGCGGCTTTCGGCCAGGTACATGGCTTGCGCGTCCTGCTTCACCGCGTCGAAATCGGCCTTCTTCACTTTCTCCAAAATGTTGCGCATCTTGTGGGCCCAGCAGCGCTGATGCCGCACTCGCGGATACACGGTGCGAATCGCGGCCGCCAGACCGGCACAGCCGTCGGTGACGATCAGGCCCAGCCCTTGGCCCTCCAGTCCGCGCCGATACATATCCTGCAGCAGACCTTCCCAGTCCGCCTGGCTTTCGCCCTGGCTGCGCAAAAACGCCAGCAGATGGCGGGTGCCGTCGCGCCGCACGCCGTAGGCCACCAGCATCTGCACCCGCTTGCGTCCCGCCGGTCGCCGCACCCGCAAGCTCACTCCGTCCAAAAACAAATACGCGTAGTTGTCTTCCAACCGCGCCTGGTGGAACTGGCGCACCACCTCGTCCAGATCCCGCGTCAGCTTCGACACCGTCTGCGGGCTCACCACTTCCTCGGTCACCGTGGCCACCACCCGCCCCACTTGTCGCGTCGAGAGGCCGCGCAGAAACGCCTCCCGGATCAGCAGCGATATATCTTCGGCCCGCCGCTGAAACGGTTCCAGCCCACGCGGTAGAAAACTCTTCCCCCGGGTGCGGGCCACCCGCAGCCGGATCGTCCCCAACCGAGTCACGAAATCCCGTTCGTAGTAGCCATTGCGATAGGGCTGCCGCCGGCTGCTCCGCCGCTGATACACTTCGCGCACCGCATACCGGTCCCGTTCCCGCCGCGAATCCGCTTCCAAACGCTCCTTCCACAGCCGTTTCGTCTCTCCGTACACATCCCCCCAGAAACTCTCTTTCATCTCCGCCAGAAAATGTTGGTAATGCTCCGTGATTGGGATTATCTTCGCCATGGGTGTAGGTCTCCTTTCGGAAAGGCTTTAGCTTGTGAGGCCAAAGCCAACTTACACCCTCTTCCTTTTACACAATCAAATTTACGTCACCCTTGGTTTGGTATTAAGATCAATTTCCGAATGGCGCACAAACCACCAAGTGACGCGCCTATTGTGAGTGCTGTGGCGATGTTACGCCAACATCCGGGTGGCTTCCGGTTAGCCGACTATGCGGAAGTTGAACGAATCGGGCCCCCCTTTACCTGCTGACGCGCGTTAGGCAGCAGGCTATAATCGTCGGCCTATGCGCGTGAGAAAACCATCGCTCGGTGCTGTTCTGCTCGGCCTGATTCCCTTTGTTGCGATGTGCCTCTCGGTCTCGCTCTGGGACCGCGTTGAACCAATGATTTTTGGTCTCCCCTTCAATCTCTTCTGGCTTATCGCGTGGGTCGTGCTCAGCAGTTTGTGCATGTGGGCGGCCTATCGAGTGGAAGCCGCGCGGGGTCGGAAGGACCCCGGAGTCCAATGAGTCCCAGCGCTGTTTCCCTGAGCACGATTTTCGTCATCGTCGCGATCGGCGTTGCCATCGGTTTCCTGGCTGGAGTCCACCGAAAGATGGACCTGGAGCAGTGGACGGTTGGCGGCCGGGGCTTCGGCGCTGTTCTGATATTCCTGCTCATGGCGGGCGAAGTGTACACCACGTTCTCCTTCCTGGGAGCCAGCGGCTGGGCCTATTCCCGTGGCGGCCCAACTCTATACATCATGGCTTACCTGACACTGGCCTACGTTGTCTCGTTCTTTATCCTGCCGCAGATCTGGGAGCTCGGCCGGAAATACGGCATGCAGACTCTATCCGACTTCTTCACCATGCGCTATGACAACAAGTATCTTGCCGGATTTGTCTGCGTCGTTGGTATCGCCTCTTTTATCCCTTACCTGCAACTCCAGATAACAGGGGTGGGTATTATCGTCTCCATCGCTAGCTTCGATGGTATCGGCCGCACACCAGCGATGGCGACTTCCGTCGTTCTGTTGGTGGCCTTCGTTTTTGCCAGCGGTGTTCGGGCGGTGGCTTGGGTCAGCGTTCTTAAAGATGTGCTGATGGTCTTCGCGTCAGTCTCCATTGGCATCGGCATTCCCTATATTCACTTTGGCGGGATTGGCCCGATGTTCGCCGCGTTGGCGCATAGCCGTCCGGCACACCTGACGATGCCCGGCGCCACCGCCAACCTCGGTCATACCTGGTACATCTCCACGTGCTTCTGACTTCGCTGGGTTTTTACATGTGGCCGCACGCGTTTGGGGCCACTTTCACGGCGAAGAGCGGCGACACTCTGCGCCGCAACGCTGTGGTGATGCCTCTCTACACCCTCACCCTAGCCTTTATCTTTTTTGTCGGCTTTACTGCGGTTTTGGTCGTGCCGGGATTGCCCAATGGCGACCTCTCGCTTTTGACGATCGTCCGCAAAAGCTTCCCAGCGTGGTTCTTGGGAATAATCGGCGGAGCTGGTGCCCTCACCGCTATGGTGCCCGCGGCCATCTTTATCCTGACCGCTGCGACTCTATTCGCCAAGAATTTCTATCGGCCCATCTTCGCGCCGGCGATGACTGACGATCAGGTAGCAAAATTGGCGCGAGTGATGGTCGTGGTGCTCGGCCTCATCAGCCTCGTACTCGCCATCTACAAATCGGCCACGCTGGTGGGCCTTCTCCTAACGGGATACGCCGGGGTGACCCAATTCTTCCCTGGCGTGGTGTTCGGCCTTTACTGGAAACGCGTCACTATGCCCGGAGTCTTTGCCGGCATGATCGCTGGAGTTGCGACCGTCATCTCGCTCATGCTGAGTCATCGCGATCCCTTGTACGGCTGGAGCGCCGGCTTCGTGGCCCTGTGTCTCAACTTCCTAATCACGGCTCTCGTGAGCTGGCTGACCCCAGCAATCGCCTTGCCCGAATGACGGGCTACTCGGAAGCTAAGTGCTGCAGGGCATGCCATCGCACTCACAAAACCCAGAGCGGCTGGTCCCGGATTTCGGCTCAATCACGGCCAAATCGGAAATTGGGTCTCAGGTTCGGTGGTAGCGTGGAAATCCTGCCGCGCCGACTCTATGCACATTCGCCTCCGCGAACTCCCGGATGCGGTCGAGCGATTCCTGCAGTTCCTGTTGATGGCGCTCAATATCTTCGTCGGTTGCATTCGCCGGAACCGGGATGAGTTTGCCAAAGCGCATCAGGACACGGGAAAAGGGTTTGGGAATGATCAGCCGGTCCCAGGTGTTGAGAACCCACGCCTTTTCGACTGCGATGTGAAACGTGCTCAAGGGAACGCCGGAGGAGCGCGCCAGCGCGACCGGGCCGGGTTTTACTTTGTAGCGCGGGCCGCGCGGGCCGTCGATGCTGAAGGCGACTGCCCAACCTTCCTGCAGAGCACGGCGCAGGCCGAGCAGGGCGCGCACGGCGTTGCGGCTGCTGGAGCCCTTGACGGCGACGAATCCGAATTTGTGGATGATGCGTCCCATGTATTCGCCGTCGTAGCTGTTGCTGCTCATCACGCGGATGCCCAGGTTGCGGAAAAGATAGGTGGCGGGAATAATGCCGGCGTGCCAGAAATTCAGGACCAACGGCCGCTGCCCCACGGCTTCCTGCGCGCCCTCTTCGCGCGAGACGCACACGCGCAGCGTGGGCCCGATGAGGCGGATAAACCAGTATCCGGCAGCGACGATGATGGGCAGGATGATTCTCTGGGGTAGGGTGAAGCGGCGAGGATCGCTGACATCGACGGCGGGAGTTTCGCGGGTGGTGGCTTCCGTCACAAAGTTATTGTAACGGCTTGAGCGGGCGCGCCTCGCTGCGCTCGGCTGGACCCTTCGGCTGCGCTCAGGGGAGGCTTGCGAGGCGCCCGTCCCCACACGAGATGTTTAGCTTGCTAAGGCATGAGTTCAAACACGCTTCCGGCGGCGGTGGGGCCGCCCATCGCCGTGGTGCCGTAGAGATTGCCTGCCGAATCCATAGTTAAAGGTCCCGCAGGATTTTCGCCGTTCGGGTCTCCAAGGAAATCCCACAGTACCGAGAATTCGCCCTCTGCGCTGATCTTGAAAATGGTTCCACCGTCATTGGCCGCCGGCCCACCCTGGATGGTGCTGCCGTACAGGTTACCCTGCGCGTCGCTCAGTAACGGGCCCTCGGGATATGCTCCATCGTGGCCGTTGAAGCTGTGCAACACAGTCTCATTGCCGCTTGCGTCTACCTTGAAGACTGTTCCAATGGTATCGAGTCCCCCGAAAAATGTTGTACCGTAAAGATTACCCTGCGCGTCGCGGAGCAGACTCGCTATGGGGTCGGAACCGTCCGCTTTGCTCTTAAAGCTATTGCCCTTAAAACTGTAAAGAACGCTCTCCTGTCCCGAAGCCTGCAACTCGAAGACTGTGCCAAAACCGGCAGTGCCGCCGCTCGAAGTTGTGCCATAGAAATTGCCGGCAGAGTCCTGAATCAAACTCGCCTGCGGACCTTCTCCGTCATCGGGCGGCCCGGTAAAGGTGTGCAGCACAGTTTCTACGCCCTCCGGATCCACTTTGAACACGGTTCCGCAGTAGGAAGCGCCACCCACCTCTGCGGTGCCGTACAGATTGCCCGCCGCATCCCGAATCAAGCCTCCCACCGGAGATCCCCCATCGGCCGCGCCGGTAAACCTGTACAGCGTTTTCTCGTTGCCGTCGAGATCGACCTGGAAAACTATGCCGCAGCCTCTCGTGCACCACGTCGCATTGGCTGTGCCACCTTCGTGGGTGGTCCCGTACAAAACCCCGGCCGGACTCAAGATCAACCCCGCATACGGAGTGGCTCCATCGGGACCAGCAAAGTTGTAGAGCACGGTCTGTTCGCCCTGTGGATCGATTTTGAATACGGTTCCCCGGTTATGCGCGCCGCCGGCATACGTAGTGCCATAGAAGTTTCCCGCCGAGTCGCGCACCACGCCAGAGAACAACGGCTCAACCCCATTCGCACCCCCGGTGAAGTTATAAATTGTTTTCCCGGTGTACGTTTGTGCCTGTAAGGCAGCGGAGAACACGGCTGCCAACACTGCGCCTGCCGCACAAACACAAGCGGATTTTACCTTTCGGTTTCTGTGCTTCAGACGCGCGAAGAGAGGCAATCCCTGCACCGGGGTAGAACAAGTCTTGGGTTTCACCTATGAACTCCTCCAGGCAAGCGCGCCCCTAAGAACACCATCACTTGAGAACAGAGCGCGTGTCTGGGATGCGGAACCAGGGCTGGGGGTTTATACGGGAGTTGAGCTTCAACTCTCCAGGTAGGCGTCGATCCACTCTTTGACCCTGTGGCGGCGTTCGTCGTTGGCGTCGAAGCGGATTCCGAAGGACTTGGTCTTGCGCCAGGTCACAACCCCGCGGACGGAGACGCGCGGCAGCGTGAGCAGAGAGAATGAAACGTCCACACTGGTTCCCGCAGGCATATCCTCGGAACTTTTCAACGACATGCCGCCGGAGCTGAGTTCGATGCTGGAAGCAGCCAGGCGATGGCCGTCGTGGCTGACCACCGTGACCTCGGTCATGATCGGGACGCGGGCGTAACGCCGGAATTCGTGCAGCACGAGCATGTGCGTGGCGCGCACCAGCTTCAGCGCCGCGGGCCGCTCCAGCGGCTCCTGAAACATGGCGTTGATGCCGTACTTGGAATAGCGCATGGCCTCCTGTGCGCTGCCGCCAAGGCCGTAGAGCACGAGGCGGCTGTTCGAGGGCGAAGTTCGAGCGGACTCCATGACCTCTTCAGCACCGGGCTTCAGATTGAGCACGCAAGCTTCGAATTTCTCCTGCCGTAGGCGCTCGGCCGCGCTCGACGAAACCAGCACGGTCTCGATGCCAAACTGCCGGAAACATTCGGTGAGCAGAAACCGGGACGACTCTTTGAGATCGACGAGAGCGACGCGAGCCGCCACCTTCTTGGCGGGGGAAGTTGGCGTGCGTGCGGGGGCGGTGCCGAAGGCGTTTTCCATGTCAGCGGAACCCGTTTCCAGTACGAAAGTCATTGTCGCGTGCCGGGCAGGACATGGAAAGACCCTAAGGGGCAGGCTCACAGGTACAAAAGTGTCATTACCGGGGTTGGACTGGTGTGCGGAAGGTAGGGATAAAGACTGGAAGCCTAGCTCTTTAGCCCGGAGCGGCCAACCGGCTGCCCACACTGCTCAGGAGTTTCTCCGCGGCTTCTCCGGGATCCTGAGTGGCAAAGTTCTCGTCCAGAATAAGGACCGAGACGGCCGGATCAATTTCCTCCAGCATTCGCTGTGTAGGTTTGCCATGCACAGATTGCAAACGCGAAGACAGCACCACCAGCTTCGCCTTCGTAGCCTTCAGCAGGATTCGGGCGTCGTTGATGCTGAGAGTGGTTAACGCGTTGTAGCCGGCGCTGCACAGCACTTCCCGCAGGAAGGTGCACACATCGATTGACTCAAAAACGCACAGCATGCGCGGCCTGGCGTCCCCGGCTTTTCCGCGCGAATAACGCGAGCCCAGGTAAGCGGCCGTGATCGCCTCTTCGACCGAATCGTAGATTTCGAATTGCGAGAGCAGGCTGGTCAGTTCCAGCATCTTGCGGATACGAGGCTGCACTCCGCTGAGTTTGAGGTCTCCGCCTTTCGATCGCGCAGCGCGCATCAGCCGCACCAGCGCTCCCAGCCCGCTGCTGTCGACGAACTCCACCTGGTCGATCTGCAGCACAACGTCGCCATATTTGTCGATCGAGTCGCCCACCTGAGAATGCAGCGTGAATACTTCATTGCCCGCCACAATCCGTCCCTGGCACTGAACAATCAAGACCTCGCCGACCGGGCGGCTCTCCAAGCGTAGTTGCATCCCGCCTCCTAGAAGTATTGGTGGCGAATCTTACGTGGGCGACACCTGCAAGTCAATGAAAGGCTTGGAATTAGTTCTTGGAATGTTTTCTTGCATGTTTTTCTGGAATGAGTCGTGCAATATCTTCGTACAGTTCTCTCCCCCGGGTGCTCAGGGTACGCCGCTAAATCTTTCTGTGGCAGTCGCTTGGGGCCGCTCAGTCTGTTGAACGCGCGCGGGCGAGTTTGGCAATGATCTTGCCTTAATTGATCCTATGGACGATCACGACAAGGTGAGCGTTGACGGCAAACGTTGGCGAAGGCTCTGTGAGTTGGTGGCAACCGAGTCCGATCCGCAGCGGCTGTCCGAGCTTCTCAATCAACTAGTTAAGGAACTCGACGCTCGCCGTGAAGCGCTTCGGGAAAGCGGGAAACGGCCCAACCCGACCGCGAGTGACAGCTGAGTCGGCGGTCTCGTTAGTCCTTCGTCGTGGGCGGTTCGCCAATGACTTTCGTCAAAAACTCTTGGCCCGATCGGTTTTGCCAACAACGAACGACCAACGACCGGCCGGCATGTCAGCCTAAAGCCTACAGCCAAACCGGCCGATGAAGACCCAAAGAGACCGTGGGCGCCAAACCTCAAGCAGCTTCCGCCGAAAAGTCCGCCCCTTGCATCGCCAGGCAGCCGATCCTCACCGCAGACGAAACTGTGGTGGGTTATGAGCTGTTCTTTCGCGAGGACCGGGAACAGCGCCGCTTTACCTCCGATGGCGACCATGCAACCTCGATGGCCATCGATACCCTGAATTTAGTCGGGCTGGGTGTTCTGTGCGACGGACGCCTAGCCTTCATCAACTGCACCCACCACGCTCTGTTGAGCGATCATTTCGCGCTCCTGCCCCCGGATGACGTTGTGGTTGAAATACAGGAAACCGTCCCCCCGGATGAAGAGGCGGTGCAGGCATGCCAGCGGCTGAAGCAGAAGGGATATTCGATAGCTCTGGACAATTTTGTGCCGGGCGACCCGCGGGAAGCTTTGATTCCTTATGCGGACTACATCAAAATCAACGTCACAAGAATCCCGATGCCGAATTGCGCAATCCTGATCCAGCGCTATGCCAATGCGAGCCGCCGAATGGTAGCCCACAAGGTGGAGACCCGGCAACACTTTCTGACCGCGACAAAAATTGGGTTTACCTGGTTTCAAGGCTATTTTTTTCGCCATCCTGAAACTCTGCAAGTAAGAGAGATTCCCGCCAATCAAGCTACGTACCTGCGGTTGCTGAGCGCGGTCTCCAAACCGCAAGTGAATTTCGAGGAGATTGAAGCGCTCATCAAGCACGAGCCCTCGCTATGCTACCGCTTGCTGCGCTACTTGAACTCTCCGCTGCTCGGGCTCTCCACACCAGTCGTTTCGGTTCGCAACGCCTTGACTCTGCTCGGGGAACAGGAATCCGTCCGCTGGATACGCATGGCCACCACGCTGGTCATGGGACAGGAAAAATCTTCCGACCTGGTTCTGTCATCGCTGGTGCGTGCCCGTTTCTGCGAGCTGGTCGCTCCTAGGGTGGAACACGGCAAGGCCGATCTTTTCCTGCTGGGCATGCTCTCGTTGATCGATGCCATCCTGGCGGTGCCGATGGGCGTGGTGATCGAGGAGTTGCGTCTGGATCCCGCCATCAAGGAGCAACTGCTCGCCGCAAAGACGGGCAAGAAGACTCCCCTTTCGCCGATCTATGATCTCATGCTGGCGCGCGAAGCCGGCGATTGGGGACTGGTGACGCAAGTGGGCAAGCAACTTAATTTGTCTTTGTCATTCGTGGCCGAAACCTCGAACGCCGCCATGAAATGGGCCCACGAAATGACCAGCGCCGCGCGAACTTCAGGGGCACAGTGACCTACCGCGGGGTTGGCGAGCACATTTTTACGAAACGACTAGAGCCTTCTACTCCGCCCATCTCCGAAACAGCAGCGCTCCGTTCGTCCCGCCGAAGCCAAAAGAATTCGACATCGCGTATTCCAGCTTCGCCTTGCGCGCGTGATTTGGGACAAAGTCCATGTCCTTAGTTTCGGGGTCCTGGTTTTCCAGGTTGATGGTAGGCGGCAGAATTTGATCGCGCAGGGCGAGCACGGTAATGCCAGCCTCAAGCCCGCCGGCGCCTCCAAGCAGATGTCCCGTCATGGACTTGGTCGAGCTGACCGGAATCTTGCGCCCGCCAAAAAAATTGCGGATGGCGTGGGCCTCCAGCGTATCGCCGATCGGAGTCGAAGTACCGTGGGCGTTCACGTAATCTACTTTGTCGGCGCTGATGCCCGCATCGCGCACCGCGTTGCGCATCACGCGGAATCCGCCTTCGTGCTCGGGAGCCGGCTGCGTCATGTGGTAGGCATCGCCACTCATGCCGTAGCCTGCAATTTCGGCAATGATGGGCGCGCCGCGCCTTTTCGCGTGTTCCAGTTCTTCGAGCACCAGAATTCCCGCGCCTTCGCCCATCACAAATCCGTCGCGATCTCTATCCCACGGACGGCTGGCTTTTTTGGGATCGTCGTTGCGCGTGGAGAGTGCGCGCATGGCGGCAAACCCGCCCACGCCCATCTGAGTAATTGCGGCCTCGGAACCGCCCGCGATCATCACATCGGCGTCATTGTGCTGGATGATGCGAAAAGAATCTCCAATGGAGTGGGCGCTGGTGGTGCAGGCAGTAGCCGTAGCCTCATTCGGCCCCTTGGCCCCAAGCCGCATGGAAACATGCCCGGCAGCAAGATTGATGATGGCCGCAGGAATAAAGAAAGGAGAAATCTTGCGCGGCCCGCCTTCGAAAAGCGCGGTGTGTTCGCGCTCGATAATGTCGAACCCGCCAATGCCGGACCCGATGTGCACGCCGACCCGCTCGTCGTTTTCCGGCGTGATCTTGAGCCCTGACATCTTGAACGCTTCATCCGCCGCGGCAATCGCCAGGTGGATGAAGCGTCCCATTTTCTTGACTTCTTTTTTCTCGATAAAATTCAGCGGATCGAAGTGCTTGACCTCGGCGGCGATCTGGCAGGCAAACTTGCTGGAGTCGAACTGGGTGATGCGGGCCACGCCGCTCTTGCCCGCGAGCACCGCCTGCCACACTTCCCCGGTGGTGTTGCCCACTCCACAGATCAGGCCGATGCCGGTAACTACGACCCTGCGTCCCAAACTACTTGCCACCTTTCGAATGCTTCCCGATGTAATCGATGGCGTCCTGCACGGTGCGGATTTTTTCCGCGTCCTCGTCGGGAATCTCGATGTCGAAGCCCTCTTCAAACGCCATCACCAGTTCGACCGTATCCAGTGAATCCGCTCCCAGGTCGTCTACGAACGACGCGCTCGAGGTAACTTCGCCCTCATCCACACCCAACTGCTCCACGATGATCTGTTTAACTTTCTCTTCCACAGCTGCCATGATTTTCCTCGCTTAATCTCGATTGGATTTGAAGTTCGTTGCCCGCGATGCAAGATCGCCGGATGCAAGATCGTGCAATATATAAAGATCAACCACGAAAAGTTCGTGCAACAAAAGCTCGTGTGATTAGAAGACCGCTGCCTTCCAACAGCCCATTGCAACGGAAAAAAGGCGAACGTGTAGTGTAACGTCCCGCTAATTGGCTGTAAAGGAAGCGCAGACCCTTGCCGATCCGCGCTGTAATATACCTTCAGCATCCTAAACTTCGTCGCTCACAACGGTCAAACCACATGCGCGCGGTGGTGCAGCGGGTAAGCCGCTCCCAAGTGTCGGTAAACGGAGAAATCGCCGGCCAGATCGGCCTCGGCCTGCTGGTTTTGCTCGGCGTAGGCCGCGACGATGCCGAAGCCGACGCCACCTATCTATCGGAAAAAATTATTGGCTTGCGAGTCTTTGAAGATGCCCAAGGCAAAATGAACCGCAGCGTGCAAGACGTTGGCGGCAGCGTCCTCGCAGTCTCGCAGTTCACGCTCTATGGAGACGCAAGACGCGGCAAGCGCCCGTCCTTCGACGCCGCCGCGCCCCCCGAAAAAGCGCGCCAGCTCTACGAGTTCTTCGTCCAACAGATTCGCGCCGCCGGCCTGCGCTGCGAAACCGGCCGCTTTCAGGAAATGATGAAGGTCGAACTGGCGAACGAGGGCCCGGTGACCATTCTGCTGGATTCGGAGAAGGCGTTCTAGGGCTACGAGCAAAGTTCGGGAAGGGCACGAATTCTAGCCTGCCCTGAGCGGAGCCGAAGGGTGCCGCTAGGCCGTCGAAGACGAGCCCGCGCTTCAGCGCCTGAGGTAGGCTTCTTCGGGCCGTCATTGCAGCGTCACGCTTATTCCATCAGTGGGGTTGGAGTGTACACTGGGCTGGCTTCTCAGAATGACCACACCACTGTAAAGGATGCCTGGGGATAAACTGTAAAAGATGTCCCGGGACTAGACAAAAAGCGCAAGGGCGGGCCACCCGCGTCGCGACGCGACAATGGGTAACAGGTTATCTTTTCACGACTAGAGTCAGAGGATTGGACAAATCAATTCCCGCTGTTGTGGAATACGCTCCCGCAGCCCATACGCTGCCGCCAACAGTCGTAGCGCTCAATAGTTCCGCCGCCTTGCCGGGATCGGGTGCGGCTACAATAGTCCAGCCTGTGCCGTCCCAATGCTCGGTGAGGGGGTGACTGTCGAAACCAAGAGAGCCATTCACAGCGTAGCCCACTGCCCAAACATTGTTGCTCGCGAGGGCGGCGATTCCGTACAGGTTGATGGCAGATCCCAGGAACGGCCCGTCGACCAGGCTCCAACTGGTGCCGTCCCAATGCTCGGTCAGGGCGCCGCCATACTGGCCCGCACTGTTCTCGTTCTCATATCCGACCGCCCAAATGTCGGTGGCCGATATGGCAGCTACGGCGTTCAGCTGATTGAACTCACTGGGAGGCGGGTAGACGCTGGTAACGATCGTCCAACTCTCGCCGTCGTAGTGCTCGATCAGCGGGACGTAGGTTATGTCGGTCACCGAATATCCCACGGCCCAAACGTCAGTCGCAGATACTGCTGCCACGGCAAGGAGATAGTTCTCGTCTGCTCCCGCGACGTTTGGACTGTCCACGATGCTCCATTGCGTGCCATCCCAGTGTTCGGCGAGCGTGTTCCACTGGTACGTGGCGTTCTCCTGGTAGTTGCCCACCGCCCAGACATCGTTGCTGGAAATCGAAGCCACCGCCGCCAGCGTGTTGGTTTCCGCGTCGGACTCATTCGGGCTCGCTACTACGGCCCATTTCGTACCATCCCAGTGTTCAGTCAGAGTCCCGGCAAAACCGTAAGGACAAATTTCTCCGACCGCCCATGCCTCACTGCTGGAGACCGCGGCCACGCCGTACAGATAATTTCCAGCGTAGGATTGGAAGCCGCAGAACTTCGCGGTGCCCGGGTTTGGACTCGGGACAATGCTCCAGGCGCTGCCGTTCCAGTGCTCGACTAGCGTTAGCTGGGTCCGGATTGAACTGTTGTATGCTGCTCCGACAGCCCAGGCGTCCGCGGAAGAATTCGCAGCCACGCTGTACAAATAATTTGAGTTTGTCGCATTCGGACTCGAGATCACCGTCCAGCCAGAGTTCGCAGCCAGGGAAACACTGGCGGCCATGAGTAGTGCCGCCGCAGCCCCAGCCAAAGCGGCATGTCTTTTCTTATAGTCCACTGGATTTAGGCTCCTTATCGATCAACAAATATGGTTGGAACTCAAAGCAGGAGTTCGCTCACTTGAAGTTGCGGCCTCCCATCGCCCGCATCTAGGAAATAGCCGCTTCCCCGCAACCATCTGTCCGTTTCACCGCATTCTCAATTTATTGCGAGCCTTGTGTTTCCGTTCAGGAAAGGTCCGCAGGCCGTGCTTAAGCCCTCACCGCGGTCGCCGCATATTGGGCGCAGCTATTGAGCCACCTCAGGCCAGAGTGCCAAGGCAAGATGGCATACCCGAACCCAGTGTTGAATACAGTGTATGCTGTATCACTAGTGGCTTCCATCCGGCGCTGTGGCGCTCAATCTCAAGGGCAAAAGCAAGTCGAAGCCCAAGCCGAAGCCCCGGCGAACCACCAGCAAGCGGGCCGGCTAGCTTCGGCGCGTGTCCCATCCTTTTCCGTCCTTTGCGAGAGAGCCTGAGCGGAGCCGCAGACGTGGGACGTTGGCCATGGGAAGAACAGCGGACGCCCATCAAGATCTTGCGAGGAATTTCCCGCTAAGATGATGATTCTAAATATTTTGCAAAATGGGGGGGCTATCGAGGATAATTTCGATGATTTAGCTCCTGGACACGGAGAATGAAAGCTCCGGCAAGTCGGCCCACGGGAATAATTTTCAGGCAGATTCCCACAGGCTCAGCGAGCCTCGAGAATCGCGTCGGCGACTCGCGCCGCTTCGGCTGCGGCCTTCACATCGTGCGTGCGCAAAATGTGCGCGCCCTTCAGTATCAGCGCAGTCTGCGCGGCGAGAGTTCCGTAAAGCCGGCCGGCAACGGCAGCGTCTTTTCCATCTTGCGCCAGCGTGCGGCCAAGAAACGATTTTCTCGACGTTCCCGCCAGAAGCGGAAAGCCGAGCGCTTGCAATTCCTGAAAGCGAGCCATCAGAGGATAGTTCTGCTCAAAGTTTTTGCCAAAGCCGAAACCGGGATCAAGCGCGATCCGCTCACGGCGCACGCCAGCCAGTACGGCCGCTTCCGACCACTCCCGCAGTTCGCGCTTCACCAGCAGAACGATATCGCCCGGAGGTGGCAAGGTGCGCCACTCTTCGGGACGGCCGCGCATGTGCATGAGCACAGCTCCGCATTTTATTTCGGCAATCGTTCGCGCCATCAGCGGATCCCAGCGCAGTCCGCTGACGTCGTTAACAATCTCGGCTCCCGCCTTCGCCGCGGCACGAGCCACGCTGGCTTTGTACGTGTCAATCGAGATCACCGCATTCGGGCGCAGTTTCTTGAGCGCCGTAATCACGGGCAACACGCGCCGCATCTCTTCCTCAGCGCTCAAGGCGATCTTGGCGCCAGGACGCGTGGATTCTCCGCCAACATCAACAATGTCCGCGCCCCCGTCCAGCAAGCGCAGCGCGTGGTCGATCGCTTCCTCAGGCTCGAGATACATTCCGCCGTCAGAAAAGGAGTCCGGCGTGACGTTGACGATGCCCATGATCAGCGTCCGGTTTCCAAGTTCCAGCGTGCGCGCGCCCAGGCTCCACTGAAAGACAGCCCTCATGCGGCAGATTCTAACCGATAAGGAGAACGCTGAGCAGGATTGCGGTTGGTTCTGTTATCGCCGCCGCACTGCCGCATCCCGCATGCGCATGCTGCGAAGCGCGCCGGGACCTGTTCCAGTCGGAGGTTTGCGCATTCCGTCGAGCAGGTCCTTCAGCACGGTTGCGTTGTTGTGGGTCTCGTTCTTCGAGGCGTAGAGGAGCGTGAGACGTTTCCTCTTATGCGCAAGGGAGTAGAGCTTCTGCAGATCTTCCTCGGCTTCCGGACGAGACAATTCTTTCAGGTAACGCTTGCGAAACAGCGACCATCGTTCCGGCTGCGCATGAAACCACGTGCGCAGCGCGTCGGACGGCGCGAGATCGCGAAGCCAATCGTCCAGGGCGATCTCAGCCTTGCTCACGCCGCGCGGCCACAGGCGGTCGACCAGAACGCGCGCTCCGTCGGAACGCGACACCGGTTCGTAGACTCGCTTCACCGCAACTGGCATGGCTTTGCCGCTTTCCTCTATCATTGTAAGTCGAACGCAATTGCAGCGGTTGTGGGAAACTGCGCACAAATAGGGCCGCGTGAATGCCAGTGATAAGAATGCAAGTGACAAGACCGATCGACCGATATCGGAAACTCGTGATCGGCCATTGGCGCTGGATCAGCGTAGCTCTGGCCGCGTGCCTTGCGCTCGCCGCGCTCGCAGGTTGCGATATCGAGCGTCGCAAGTCAGACGCCGAACTCGGCCTCAACCCGCAACAGGCCGCGGGACGCAAGATTTACGACAACTACTGCGACCGCTGTCATCGTCCGTATTCCACCAAGGGCAAAAAAGGCCCGGGATTGAAGGGCGTATTCCAACACCAGTTTCTTCCGATGAGCGGGCTGCCGGCGAACGACGACCGCGTCAGCGAGATCATCCGCTATGGCCGCCACGAAATGCCGGGTTACAGCCAGACGCTGAGCGCGCAGGACATGGAGGATCTGCTGGCATATCTGCACACCCTGTAGCGAGCGACAGTGAATCCGTGCGCAATTCATTCTCTTCGTGGGATAATCTCCCCGTGAAAAACGCCGCGCTCTCCGAGCTTTTTCGCAAGCTCCCTTCCGTGAATGAAGTGATGGCTGCCGCTGCGGTCAGCACGCTTGCGGCGAGTTATGGCCGCGATTCCACGGTGGACGCGGTGCGCATCGTGCTGGCAAGGCTGCGGCAAGAAATCACATCAGGACCGCTGGACGAAAATGCGCTCGAGCTTGCGCTCTCGGGTCTGGCAGACGCAGTCGAGAAGCAGCTTCGCCAGGCGCTGAGCTATTCTCTGCGTTCGGTGATCAACGCCACCGGAGTGATCCTGCATACCAACCTCGGCCGCGCCCCGCTGGGCGATGCGGCGATCGAACACATCCGCGAGACGGCCGCGAGTTATTCCAATCTGGAGTTTGATCTGGGTACGGGTGAGCGCGGCAAGCGCGATGTGCATGTGGACCGGCTGTTTCGCAAGCTGTTGGGTAGTGATGTGGCTGGAACAGGATCTGAGAAGAATGCCGCCGGCCTTCAGCCTGGCGGGACAGCCGAGGAGGCTGTCTCCACCCTAGCAGTTTCCACCATCGTCGTGAATAACAATGCGGCTGCGGTTTTGCTGGCGCTGAACACGCTGGCTGAAGGCGGGGAAGTCATCGTCTCGCGCGGCGAGTTGGTGGAGATCGGCGGCTCGTTTCGCATTCCAGACGTGATGGCCAAATCGGGTACGATTCTGCGCGAGGTAGGGACGACAAACCGCACGCGCACCGCTGACTACGAACGGGCCATTACTGAACGAACGCGGCTGCTGCTGCGCGTGCATCGCTCGAACTTCGAGATCACCGGTTTCACCGAGCGGGCATCGATGCCGGAATTGGTTGCGCTCGCGCGCAACCGCGGCATTCCGCTGATGGAAGACCTGGGCAGCGGCGCGCTTTTCGACCTACGGTCGATCGGAATCAGTGGTGAACCGGGCGTGCTCGACAGCCTGCGTAGCGGCGTCGATATCGTCACTTACAGCGGCGATAAGTTGCTGGGCGGGCCACAGGCGGGGTTGATCAGCGGCGATTCGGAATTGGTTGCGCGCATGCGGTCAAATTCGCTGTTCCGCGCCTTGCGCGTGGATAAGCTGACCTACGCCGCGCTGGAAGCTACGCTCTTAGAATACGCCCGGCGCGATCATGATGCGATTCCCACGCTGCGCATGATGCGCCTCACGAAGGAAGCGATCGGTGAGCGGGCTGAGGCGTTGGCAGCGCGAATTGCAGGGCCGAAGTTGAAGATTGAAATTGTGGATGGTGAATCGATTCTCGGCGGCGGCGCTGCGCCGTCGTCTGCTCTGCCCACGCGCTTGATCGCTCTGACTTGCGAAGGCTTCAGCGCTGACGAACTGGCCGCGCAGCTTCGCGGTTCTGATCCTCCCATCATCGCGCGGGTCGAGGAAGGCCGCGTTCTGCTCGATTTGCGGACCGTGCTTGCCGAGCAGGATTCGGCGATCGAAAAAGCTCTCGCTACGTTGGGCCGGGGTCAATAATCTGTTTGCGTAGGAGTTCTCTCATGCGGAAACTGGCTTGGATACTACTAGCAGTACTGGTAATGACAGTCGCTGGCGTTCCGGCGCAGGAGACTGTTGTGGATGCCCGAGATGAGGTGCAGATCGACCATGAGCACACGAAGTGGATCGATCACGTGATGCGCTCCATCTCAACCATCAAGCCCGGAATGACGCGAGAGGACCTTTTCACGGTATTCACCGGAGAGGGCGGCCTCTCCACCCGCAAACAGAGACGGTACGTGTACAAGCACTGCCCTTACATCAAGGTTGATGTGGAGTTTTCTCCGGTCGGCGACACGGCGAATCCAGACCCCGCAGCCGAGAACCCTGAGGACAGGATTGTGAAGATTTCCCGGCCATATTTAGAGTACTCGATCATGGACTAGCCTACTCGTCGTCTTATCAGCGGCATCTGGAGCGGCTTAGAAGTATGATCGTCGGCACAGGCATCGACATCGCCGAGGTTCCGCGCATCCGGCAATCGATTGCGCGCTTTGGCGAGCGTTTTCTGCGGCGCATTTATACGGAGGGCGAAATCCGCTATTGCGACTCCAAGGCCAACCGCGTGGAGCGCTATGCCGCGCGGTTCGCTGCCAAAGAAGCGGCCATGAAGGCTCTGGGCACGGGCTGGAGCCGCGGCGTGCGCTGGCGCGATTGCGAAGTGGTCCGCATGCCCGGCGGACGACCGACCATCACCTTTCACGGAAAGGCCGGCGAAATTGCCGCCGGGCTGGGCGTGAAGCATGCCGCACTCTCGCTCTCGCACACCTCGGAGCAGGCGATTGCGCAGGTCATTCTGGAAAACTAGGACGGTTTCGAATAAGGCTCACCCAAACACTCTTGTCATCCCGAGCAAAGCGAGGGACCTTGGTGTTTGCCTGCAGCGAGAACACAGGCGGCGCAAGCAGAGACCAAGGTCCTTCGCTTCGCTCGGGATGACAGCACATTTGGTAGTGTTCTAACTCCACGCTCCGGAGATCCTTCTGCTAGACTGGCAAATTCCAGTTCATCCATGTCCGCAACTATTCAGGCTGCTCCGCCGGTTCCTTCGACCCCTGCGATTCCCGAACGCACGCTGCTCGCCGGTCTGGCGCTCACCAGTTTTGCTGCGCTGTTGCTGGAGTTGTCGCTGACTCGATTGTTCTCCGTTGTGCTGTTCTATCATTTTGCGTTTCTCGCGATTTCGATTGCGCTGTTGGGGCTCGGTGCCGGCGGAGTCTTCGCCTACCTGCTGAAGAAGCGCCTCGCCCGGACTGGTACGCGCGCCCTGGCGGCGCGCTTGTGCATCGACAACTCGATCCTCGTGTTGGTCGTGTTAGAAGTCGTCTTGCACATCCCGGTCTCGCTCGAGGTGTCCGGGAGGAATTTTCTGCAGCTAAGCGCGCTTTATGTGGCCGCGGCGCTGCCATTCTTTCTGACTGGATTATTGTTCTCGGTTGTTTTCGCGCGCGAAACCTGGCGCGCCCCACGGCTTTACGGCGCGGATTTGAGTGGAGGAGCGCTGGCCTGCCTCGCCGTCGTTCCGCTGCTCAACTGGATCGGAGGGCCGAATACGATTCTGGCGGCCGCCGTTGCCATGGCTGCGGCCGCCATGGTCTGGGCAGCATCCGCGCGCGTGCGCAAGATCGCAGGCGGGCTGCTCGCTCTGTTCGTCATCCTCATTGCGGCGAACCACTCCAGCCGGCTGATCGATGTGATTTATGCCAAGGGTATATTTCGCGACCGGGCCTGGGTGGAGTTCGCCCGCTGGAATGCGCTGTCGCGCGTGGAAGTGGATCGCCAGGGCCAGGGCAAGGCCATTGTCATCGACGCCGACGCTTCCACTTCCATCATGAATTGCGACCTGGCGCACTGGCACGGTTCGGAGTGCGAGAAAGATCAGATGTCAGGTCCGCCGGCGCTGGCCAATGTTCTGCGTCCGCACGGTGAGTTCGCGATTATAGGTCCGGGCGGCGGCGTGGACGTGCTGCGCGCTGTGGCCAGCGGCAGCCCCAGCGTGACCGGCATCGAAATCAATCCCATCATTGCCGATACCATCATGCGCGGGCGTTATGCCGACTACTCACAGCACCTCTACGAGCGGCCTGAAGTTCACATTCACGTCACCGACGGCCGCTCCTACCTGCGCCGCACGCCGCAGCACTTCGACGTGGTACAGATGACGTTGGTGGATACCTGGGCTTCGACTGCGGCCGGCGCATTCGCGCTGAGCGAAAACAATCTCTATACCGTGGAAGCTTTCCGCGAATATTTCGAACATCTCAAACCTGACGGCATGATCGCCATCACCCGCTGGGAATTCCGGCGCCCGCGGGAGGCGCTGCGAGTAGTATCGGTGGCGATGCAGGCGTTGCATAATCTCGGCATCGCCGACCCGGCGCGCAACTTTATTGTGGCCTCGCAAGGGCCGCTGGATGAAGACGGCATTCCCGTTGTGGTGCTGGCCAAGAAAAGCGCTTTCACTCCAGAGGAAGAGTCTGCGGTGCAGGCTTATTTCGGGCGATATGACAAACTCAGCCCGCTCTACCTGCCCTCGAGTCCTGCGAAGAATCCGTTTGGCGATCTGATCGCGAGCAACGATCCTCGCGAGTTTGCTCAGAGTTATGCTTTTAACGTGGCTCCGGTCAGCGATAATGCTCCGTTTTTCTTCTTCACGCTCAAGCCCGCGCAAATTTTCAGCAAGGAGGGGTTGCGCCGGCATGGCATGGACTGGAAGGTGAACCTGGGAGTGCTGGTGCTGATTCTGGTGCTGGTCGTTTCTCTGGCAGCAGTGCTGGCCTTTCTGATTTTGCCGCTGGCGCTGCAGGGAGGGCGCCAGTCGCCGCTTCCGCTGCTTTATTTTGTGGCGGTAGGTCTGGGTTACATCCTGGTAGAGATTGCATTCATCCAGCGCTTCGTACTTTTTCTGGGACATCCCACCTATGCGCTGACTGTCGTCATTTTTCTGCTGATGCTGTCGAGCGGCGCTGGCAGCCTGTTCTCGCGCCGCTGGCTTTTTCGCACCCAAATGGCCTGGATGCCGATCACGCTGGTGATCGCGGCACTTCTGGTTGATGTATTCTTCCTGCCCAACTGGCTGGAGGCGTGGGTGGGATTGGGGCTTTATTCGCGCATTGCAGCCAGCGGCCTGCTATTAGCTCCGCTGGGATTCGTGATGGGAATGCCGTTCCCGACCGGTTTGCGAGCGTTGGCTGTGGGCCCCGTCGTCGACGTCCCCAGCGGGGCGAGCGCGGAAGACAACGCGGTGGAGTGGGCCTGGGCGATGAATGCCGCCGCCAGCGTGCTCGGATCCGTGTTGGCCATGGTGATCGCGATTCAATTTGGCTTGACCGCGACCCTGGCTTGCGGAGTTGCCGCCTACCTGTTCGCCTTGTTGCTGCTTCCAGCACTTCGGCCGCAACGCGCTTAAGACTGGGCTCAGGTTTTTGTTATGATGCAGCGAAGGGACAGCAGGGCGTGGATCTGTTCCGTGTTCTGTAAGCCGCCGACGGCGGAGATCGCAGTCTGAGGAAATCATTTGCCGAGCCAGAAGCAGCTGAAGTGGTCCCAACTTCGCGTCGGGGTCACGGTGATCTTCGCCAGCCTCGTGCTGGCTTTCCTCTTATTTCTAATGTCCGGAACTCGAGGCTTGTTCTCGAGGCGCATCACGCTGAAGTCATACTTCGACAATGCGGAAGGGCTGCGGCCGGGCGCGCCGGTGCGGCTGAACGGCGTGGATATCGGCAACGTCACAAAAATCATCATCGTCCCGGATAAAGATAAGCAGCTCACTCCCGTCGAAATAATCATGAAGGTGAGCACCAAGTACGGCTTCAACCTGCGGCGCGATACCAAGACTTCTCTGGAGACCGCCGGCGTGCTGGGCGAAACCTTCATGGATATGGACAGCTCGCAGGCCGTTCTTGGGCCAGCGCAGGATGGCGACACGCTTCCCACTCTCACGCATCCCGACTTCAACGAGGTGGTGCGCTCCAGCCAGAGTACGCTGCAAAATATGGACGCGCTGCTCAAACGCGCCGACCGCATTCTGGCCTTCGCGGAGAGCGGCAAGGGCTCGCTTGGCAAGTTGATTTACGATCCCACGCTCTATGACCGCTTGTCGCAGACGGTTGCAGAACTCAAAACAGTGGTCGACGAGATTGCCAAAGGACAAGGCAGCCTGGGCGAGTTGATCAATAAGAGCGATGCTTACGACAAGTTCCTTGCCACGCTCGACAAAATCAACGCCGTGGCCGACGACCTGCAACAGGGCAAAGGCACGGCCGGAAAATTCCTGAAGGATCCAACTCTCTACAACAATGCCAACGACACTGTCGCCAACCTGAAGAAGGTAAGCGAAAACCTGAGCGCGGGCAAGGGAACCGCGGGAAGACTTCTCAACGACGAAGAGTTGGCGAAGAAGATCGACACCACGATGACCAAGCTCGAGGCCCTAACCAGCGATCTCGAGGCGGGCCAGGGATCAGCCGGGAAGTTCCTCAAAGACGAGTCGCTCTACAACAATGCCAACCAGTTTCTTACGGAAAGCCGCGATCTGTTGAAAGCGTTCCGGGAGAATCCCAAGAAGTATCTCAGCGTCAAGCTGCACATTTTCTGAGTTTAGGTTGTATGTCATCCCGCAGGCTATTTGTCATCCCGAGCGAAGCGAGGGATCTGGGTTCTTGCCCGGGAGCGCCGCCGTTGCCCCCTCAGGCAAACACCGAGATCCCTCGCTTCGCTCGGGATGACATTTTCAGGTTAGTGCTCGCCAATCCAGGAGCGCGCTCAGCATGCGCCGTTTATGACGCTACCCGCGGCGCCGAGGTAGATTCAGCCTGCTCGTGCGCGTGATAACTGGAGCGCACCATCGGTCCGGATTCGACGTGGCGGAAGCCGAAGCGCAACGCTTCTTTCCGCAGCTCGCGAAATTCTTCAGGCGTGTAGAAGCGTGCGATCGGCAAGTGGTCGCGGGAAGGACGCAGATACTGGCCCACGGTAAGAATGTCGACGCCGCGGCCGCCGAGATCGCGGAACACTTCGATCAGTTCCTCCGTCGCTTCGCCCAGACCGACCATCACCCCGCTCTTCGTCACCATGCCGGGAGAAAATTTCTTGGCGTTCTCCAGCAACGTAAGCGTGCGCTCGTAGCGAGCGCCGGAGCGCACGGCGCGATAAAGGCGCGGCACGGTTTCGGTATTGTGGTTGAGAACGTCGGGCTGCGCGTCGAGCACGATTTTCAACGGTTGTTCGAGGCCTTGAAAATCCGGGATCAGCACTTCGATGCGGCAGTCGGGAGTAAGCTCACGAATCTCACGAATGGTCTCGGCAAAAATTCTGGCGCCGCCCACGTTGTCATCATCGCGATTCACGCTGGTCACAACTGCGTGTTTCAGTCCCAGAATAGCCACAGCTTCCGCCACGCGGCGCGGTTCATCCCAGTCGATAGGCTCCGGACGACCCTTAGGCACGGCGCAAAATCCGCAGCGGCGCGTGCAGATATCGCCAAGCAGCATGAACGTCGCAGTCTTATGATTCCAGCACTCACCAATGTTCGGACACTGCGCCGACTCGCAAACCGTGTGCAGCCCCAACCCACGAGCGAGTTTTTTGAGATTGTGAAAGTTGTCCCCAACCGGCGCTTTGGCCCGAAGCCAGTCCGGCTTAGGCACACGAAGCGGCGGCGCAAGCTCGATCTGAATCAGTTGAGAAGTGCTTCCCATCGGTTCGATTCTATCAGTTCAGCCGTCCTCTTCAGCCCACTTCGACCAGGCCGTAGGTATGCTGCCAGCGCGTGCGCAGCGCAACCAGCGCCCGGCTGATTTCCACCTGCGTGACTTCGGAATTCGGCCCAGCCATCACGGCTGCGGCTTCGCGCTTGGCCAGCTCCAGCAACTGCCGGTCACGAATCAGATTGGCTACGCGGAAGCTCGGCATTCCAGCCTGCCGCGTGCCGAAAAATTCTCCCGGCCCGCGCAGCTCGAGATCGAGTTCCGCGATCTGGAAGCCGTCGTTGGTGCGCACCATGGCGTCGAGCCTGCGTTCGCCCTCTTCCGTCACTTTGCCTCCAGTCATCAAAATGCAAAAAGACTTCGCAGCCCCGCGCCCAATGCGACCGCGCAACTGATGCAGCTGCGCCAAGCCAAAGCGTTCGGCGTGTTCGATCACCATCACGGTCGCGTTCGGTACGTCCACGCCCACTTCAATCACCGTGGTCGCCACCAGAATCTGCAACTCGCCTTTCTGGAACATGCCCATGACCTGATCTTTTAACTCGGAATCCAGACGGCCGTGCAGCAGCCCCACTTTCAGATCGGCGAAAACTTTTCCGCTCAGTTCGCGGTACATCTTGACCGCAGCCTTCAGTTCAGTCTCCTCGTTTTCCGCGATCACCGGGTAGACCACATAAACCTGATGCCCCTTCGCGACCTGCTTGCGCACAAACTCCCATACTTCGGGCGAGCGGTCGTCGGTGATTCTTCGTGTGACGATGGGCGTGCGTCCCGGCGGAAGTTCGTCGAGCACGCTGAGATCGAGATCGCCATACAGCGTGAGCGCGAGCGTGCGCGGTATCGGCGTAGCGGTCATGACCAGAACGTCAGGTTCGGCAGGATTTCTGTCGCCGCCCTCGCCCGATTTCTTCATCAACTTCAATCTTTGTAGAACTCCGAAGCGGTGCTGCTCGTCGACGATCACCAGGCCCGGCTTTGCGAACTCGACTTTCTCTTCCAGCAGGGCGTGGGTGCCGATCACGAGCTGAGCGTTCCCCTGCGCAATGTGCCGGCGGATTTCGCGTTTGCGGTCAGCTTCCAGAGAACCGGTCAGAAGCACAATCCTGTATCCCGCACTTTCCAGAATTCGGCGCGCCGAAAAATAATGCTGCTGCGCGAGAATCTCGGTGGGCACCATCAACGCGACCTGGCAACCGTTTTCGATAGCGATGATCGCCGCTTGAAAGCCGACAATGGTTTTTCCCGAACCTACATCTCCCTGCAGCAAACGCCGCATGGGATGCGGCTTCTGCATATCATCGGCAATCTCTTTCAACACCCGCTTCTGCGCCGCCGTGGGATGGAACGGCAGAATCTTCTTGATCGCCTCGCGGACCCGGTCGTCAAGACGAAAAGCGATTCCGGTCTCCGTCTTCAGTTGGCGACGCTTCAGTTCTAACCCCAGTTCGGTGAAAAACAATTCTTCAAAGATCAAGCGAATGTGCGCCGGCGTGCGCGACGACTGCAAATCGTCGAAACTCTCTCCAGCCTCGGGCCAGTGAACTTTCCACAACGCCTCACGCGGCGAAACCAGCGCCAGGCGCTCGCGCACCGCTGCAGGAATGGTTTCAGCGAGGTCGGGAGTCAAATCGTCCAGAGCCGTGCGGATGACTCGCCGAAACCAGCGCGCCGTCACGCGCCCCTGCCCCGCCGACTCATAGATGGGTACGATTCGTCCCACTTCCAGCGATGCAGCCGCCTTGTCCTCCGCGCCGTTTCCGCCAGAGTTGCCCAACATTTCAAATTGCGGTTGGATAATCTGCAGCTCTCCGCTGCGCGAGTCTTGCTCGACCTTGCCATACAGCGCGATCAACTGGCCGGGTTTGAACTTGTCTTGCAAATAGGTGGCATTGAACCACAGACATTTCAGGCGCGACCGTCCCTGCCCCACCGTTAACTGGAAGATGGGCATGCGCCGGGTGCGAAACAGGCCTGAGTTGCGGACTTCGCCAATCACGGTAGCCATTTCGCCGGCGCGCAATTCCGCGATCCCACGCGGATTCAGCCGGTCTTCATAGCGAAACGGCAGATAATGGAGCAGGTCGCCCACCGTGGCAATGCCCTTGGTGGCAAGAATCTCCGCCAGCTTCGGACCAACTCCTTTGACGTATTGCACCGGCGTGATGAGTTCAAGCATGGCAGAGCTTCCCAAGGAATGTTAGCAGGACGGGCGGCCTCAAAATGCTAGATCGCCCGCGTCTGAATCCACAGCCATGACCCCGGTGTCTAAACCCTCGGTGCTCATCAATCTGATCCAAGCTCTGTGCGCCATTATCCTGGGCAACGTGGCGTACTTCCTGCTCGCGCCCTCCCTTCCACTGCCTCGGCACCGCCCATTCCAGCTCGATGTCGGCCTCGTAGTGGACTTTTGGTTCTGCCTTGCCGCCTACGGGCTGATCCGCACCGCTAGAAAATGGAAGTAGGCACACTCCCGTGCGGCGGGAAAATCCTCTCGACTGCCGGCGCTAAGTTACTTTAGGAACCTCGGCCAACCGCCTCCGTCACGTTACGATATCGCACTGGGTCATGAATAAAATCGCGGTCCTGTACGATGCGGGCCAGGCCGTACTCTCCACCTTCGATCTCGATGAGGTGCTGCAGCGCATCCTCGCCATCGCGCGGGACTACTTTCATCTGCGGAATGTCGCCATCCTGCTGCTCGACCGGCAGTCGCAGCAGTTGTGCGTCCGCTCGCAGATCGGATGGGACGAGGGGCAGGACAAGCTTCGCTGGTCTCCAGGCCAGGGAATTACCGGAGCCGCGGCCTTCAAGAAACAGCCCGTATATGCGCCCGATGTGACCCAGGACCCGCGCTATTTCTGCTCCACGAAGTCGACGCGATCCGAACTAGCCATCCCCCTGATGGTTCGGGATGAAGTGGTCGGAGTGCTCGATTGCCAGAGCGACCGCGTGGACCATTTCGACGCCGAGACCATCGACTTGCTCACGCTCTTTTCCACTCAGGCATCGATAGCCCTGCAGAACGCGCGCCTTTATTCGTTGGAGCAGCAACGCGCCCGGCAGTTGCAGGCGATCAACGCCATCGCTCAGCAAACTACCGCTGTGCTCGACCTGGAAGATCTGCTGGGCAGGGTCTGCCAGTTGATTCAGGATGCGTTCCGCGTATCGCACGTCTCGCTCTTCTTGCGCGAAGATCACGACCTGGTGCTGCGGGCTCATCACGGCACCCTCACGCCTCGCATTCCGCAAGGTGGCCGCTTCCCGGCCGAACCCTGGTCCGACATCCTCGCCAACAACAATACGGTGACCGAAGCAGATCTTTGCGGCGCGCCCACCAGCATGAAGTTCTTCGCGGAATCGGCCTCGCGCATGTGCATTCCCCTGGTTTCTTTCGGGCACACGCTGGGAATTCTCGCGCTCGATAGCGCCCTGCCCGATGCGTTCCGCGACGGCGATCTACAGTCGCTGGAATCGGTTGCCGATATCTGCGCCACCGCCATCCAGAACGCGCACTACGTCGAGCGCGTAAAACAGCTCGCTTATCTGGATGGTCTTACCGGTATCTTCAACCGGCGCTTTTTCGAATTGCGCTTCATGGAAGAGATTGAGCGCGCCCGCCGTTACGGCACGGGGATGGCTGTGATCATGGCTGACATCGATCAGTTCAAGCGGCTCAACGACGAGTTCGGACACGTTCTGGGCGACGAGGTGCTGCGCCAGGTTTCATCCCTGTTTCACCAGCAATTGCGGAAGATTGACGTGGTGTGCCGCTACGGAGGCGAGGAATTCGGGGTGCTGCTCACGCAAACGGACGCGCAGCACGCATTCAGCGTGGCGGAGAAACTGCGCAAGATGGTCGCAACCTGGCAGTTCCCCGGTGTGCCTCGGACCGTCACCATCAGCGCCGGAACCGCCGCTTATCCCGATCACGGCACCACCCGCGACGATTTGGTGAAAGCCGCAGACGCTGCCCTCTACGCGGCCAAGCAGGCGGGACGGAATAAAGTCTGCCTGGCAACTTTGACGCTTGAAAAATCAGCGGGCAGGGGCCGGTGAGCAGTGGCTCGTAAAAACCCCCGAAGGGTGTCCCTGGCGCTGACTTACTGAACACTGGCCGCCGGCCCCTGGATTTCTAACTTAGATGTCGAATGATTCGCCACGCATCTGCGAGCGAAGCTCCTCCATCTCTTGCTGCAGCTTCTCGCGGCTCTTTTGAAATTCTTCCTGAAACTTGGTTCCGTACTTCTGACTCCACTTCTCGGCCTGCTCCTTCATCGCTTTCTGCTGCGCGCAGAAAGCCTTGCACATTTCCTCCGAGGCCCTGCGGTTTTCTTCCTTAGCCAACTCCATCTGGGGGCGCAGTTTCGCAATCTCGTTCTGCACTTCACTCAATTCCAACTGCCTTTCCGCATCCAGTTCCGGCGCTTCCAGGCTCTCCTCAATCACTTCGCCGGACTCCTTGTGCTCCGGCAAGGTAAGGGTCAGCGTCTGCTCTTTCTTGTCCCGGATCACTCCCACGGTGACCGATCCCGCTCCGTGCGAATGCAAGGCATTCGTGAAGTCGCTGGTATCATGCACCGGCTGATCGCCCACGCGGGTGATCACATCGCCGGCGCGCAGCCCGGCTTTTTCCGCGCGGCTTCCTTTTTCCACCGATCGCACCAATACTCCCTCCCCATTCTTCGCGCCAAAAAACTCGCCCAGCTGCGGCGTGAGATTCTCCACCATCACACCGCTTCGCATCGACGAATGCACGTAAACCACGCCGATGTTCGGGATGTCGATATCCGGAATGGCAGGGATTGGCGGAATCTCGATGTGAAAATCCTTGTCTTTGAATTTGTCTTTCGGCCACATCTGAGCAAATTCGTTGCGCCGGTCAGCCAGTTGCACCTTGATGGTCATCGGCTGTCCATCGCGGCTTAATCCCAGCGTGATCACGCGTCCCGGCGGCGTTTCATGGATCATCCGTTGCAACTGCGGCTTGCTCTCGATCACCGTTCCGTTCATGGTCAGAATGACGTCATGCTCTTTGATCCCAGCCTTGCCCGCGGGAGCATCCTGGTCGACCATGGTCACCTCGACGCCTTGTTCCTCCTTCAGCTTCAACGCGCCCAGCCGGTCGGAGGTAACGTTCACAATGTCCACGCCCAGATAGGAATTCGTGTCTGAATCCTCGCTGGGAATGCCGTAAGGCTGCGAAGAGTCTACCGTCCATCGTTGTCCGGCTTGCGCCAGGTTCAGCAGCAAAGGCAGCAAAGCAATCGTCGTCAAAATATGTTTACGCATGGCCAGCCTCCTGAATGGTTTGTCATTCCGAACCGGGCGCCGAGCCCGGTGAGGAACCTGCTTTGGCGCGCTTGGTCGCTTCCTTACCGGTTCGCCCGCTTGAACGAAATATCTCCCGTCGTCGTCCGCACCTTCAGCACCGGACCGCCTCCGTTCAATTTCCCCTCCGCGGTCAGCGTCTTCGGACCCCACTGGTCCCCCTCGCTCGCAACATGAATGTCAGCGAAATCGGAATTGATGTGGTGCCCATTGCCCAGTTCCACACTGGCGCGCACGGAGATGGCAACGTCAGGCGCAATATAAACCGTGATGTCGCCGGTAGAGGTTTCAAGCACGGAATCGTTGCGCTCTGCCCCGCTGTTGATGAGCTTCACCGTAATGCCGCCCGCACCGGTCTCCACCCGTGCCGAAGGAACACCGTAGAGTTCAATCGACCCGGCGCCGGAATTCGCGCCCACGCGCCCTTTTGCCGACGTCAATCGAATGCTGCCGCCTCCGGTCTGAATCTCCGCCGGCCCGCCGATGTCACCCAGGCTGACGCTGCCACCGCCGGTCGACGCCTTCACCCTCCCCATGCAGCGCTTGATCTCCACATTTCCGCAGCCCGCCTCAATCACCGCACCCTGTTCGCAGGAGAGCACAGACACATTGCCTCCGCCAGTTTCCGCCTGAATCTTCCCCTTCACCGTGCCGATCGAAATGCTGCCGCCTCCGGTCTCGAGCTTCAAATCTCCGCCCACCGTTCCAACGTCGATCGAGTCGCCCCCGGTTTCTGCGTTCACTGAGCCGCCAATGTCATCCACCCGCACCTTCCCGCCGCCGGTCTCAATCTCCACGCGTCCGGTGACACCCGTCGCTTCCACGGTGCCCCCACCCGTCTCGATCTTCACCAGTAGCATGTCGCGCGGAACGTTAATCACAAACTCGCCGGAGAACTTGCGCTCCGAACCTGTCTCAATCGTCATGCGGGCCGGACCGATGCGAACACTATGCCTGCCCCGCCGCTCGCCCACTACCCACGCCGTATCCCCTTTAATGAGCGTGCTCACTTTGTAGTTTTGGAACTGGCGCCGCGCATCCTCTTCTGAGGATGCGTTGGAGTGCATGTGAAAGGAGTAATCGATGCCCGGCCGCTGTGCGCCATGCACAGCCACCGAACCGGCATCGATACTGACTCTAAGGTTCTTGACTCCGGCCAGCGATCCCTTAATGACCTGGCTCCAACCGGAGCCGTCGCGGGATACTTGCGTTTCTTGCGCCACGGCCAGCGGCGCAAGCAGGGCCAGCGTGCCAAGCAGCCCGACGAATTGTGGCGAACGTTTCAAATGCAAATGCAAATGAATGACCTCTACTCTTCTCCCCAGAAATGTCAATCTCAATCAATCTCCGGCAACTGCGCCAGCAGAGTCCGCGCCTGCGACTTGATGTACTGGCTTTGATCCTTCGCCGCCAGCGTCATCAGCACGCCGCGCACGCTGCCATCAGCCTTCACCGGCTCAATCAAGCGCAACGCTTCGGTGCGCACGCCCGGGTTCGAATCATTCACCAGGGCTTCCAGCACCACGTCGCGCACGCGCACATCATCCTTCACAAAACCACCCAGGCCATCCAGAGCCTTCAGCCGTACTCCCGGATTCGTGTCATAGCGCAGCGCATAGATCAGCGCATCGCGCACCTGCGAAACATCGGGCTTTTGGGTCAGCAGATCGACGGAATCCATGCGCACGCCGGAATTGTAGTTATTGCGCGCGGCAAACAGCAGCAGTTGCTGAATGCGCTGGTCGTTCAACGATCCCTGCGTCTCCAGCGTGGAAACCGTGTCGTACTTGATGTCAATCTTATTGGTGCCCGGCTCCTGCGTGACGGAGCGGATGCCGGTGATCGCAGCTTCTGCGGGAGCGGGAGTCGCGACGGTCGGACTCTGGGGCTGATGAGCGAATATTCGATACGAAGTTCCCACTCCGCCGGCAAACCCGAGAATTAAAATCGCCGACGCCAGCGCCGGCGAGAAGCGCACCTGCCGCAGCCAGTTCGCAGGATCGAAAGCCAGGCGGTGCCAGAACCCGCCCTGCTCGGCCGTTTCCAGCGCTTCCTGCAGCCGCATGCGCGAAGCCGCCAGCAAGTTCGGCGTCGGCTCGGTCGCGCGATCCTGGGAAAGCAAAGCCTGAAACTCCTGCTCCGCCTTCAGTTCCGCGGCGCAGTCGGCACAGCGCGCCACATGCTGCTCCAGTTCATGGCGGGCATCATCAGCCAACTCACCATAAACATGCAGCGTGATATTTTCTCGTACCCATTCGCAGTTCATATTCCCTCGCCTCAACTACTGACTGGGGGCCCCACTTCTCGCCTCTTTTGCGAGAAGTGGGAGTCCTTCATCTCATATCCGCCAACTGTCCGCGCAATTTCTGCGTAGCCCGAAACAAAGTATTCTTCGCCGTCTCTTCCGTGGTATGCAAAATCTCTCCCACGGTGCGCAGCTTCAACCCGTGATAATGCCTCAGCTCAAACACCATGCGCTCGCGCGGCGTTAACTTCTCCAGCGCCCCTGAAATCCGCGCCCCCAACTGCCGGCGCATCAAATCGCGCTCTGGATTCGCTCCCGCCCGCCCATCCGCCACCTGATCCAGCAGGTCATACTCCCCGCCGTTCCCATCCTTCACCACCGGCGCATCTTCCTTGCGCACATTTCGCTTGCGCAAGTGATCCAGGCAAAGGTTGGTCACAATGCGGTAAATCCACGTATAGAATGAGCACTCGAAGCGAAAGCTTCCAATGTTCTTATAAGCTTTGAGGAAGGCGTCCTGATAAACATCCTGGGCATCGTGTTCGGTGCCGGTGAGATGCAGCGCCAGCCGCAACACCGCCTGATCGTAATGACGCACCAATTCCTCGAAGGCGGCGCGGTCCCCGCGTTGCGCCTCGCGGATGAGAATCGTATCGTCTATGCGGCGTTCTTGCCCGGTCATGCGGCCCCGCGTGGGGTCCTGCTTCTCCGTTGCTCCGTTACCGCTGACTCTCTCCGCCCGATACTTCGCTCTCGAGAGCGCCCCTTCACCAACCGCAATTGTTATTGCTAGAACATCGGCCGGCATGTTCGTGTCGTTCCTCGCAGCCTGGCGTCAATGCCGTACCCGGGCTTGCATAGGAATAGACGGAGAATCGGTGGAATCGTAAGCAGAAATTATAGGAGATTGGAAGGCTTGGGTGATGATGGCAAAGAGGATAATCTCTACCGGGGAAGCGATGAAGATATTGGTCTGCGGTGCGGGAGTGATCGGCACTTTGTACGCGGCCCGGCTGCAAGAGACTGGGCACCAGGTGACCGTCCTGGCTCGCGGATCGAGATTAACGGATATTCAACGTCATGGTTTGGCGCTTGAGAATGTTGTGAACGGCGCCCGCTCGACGATTCGCGCTGCTACAGTCGAGAACCTTCGCCCTGAAGATAGCTACGATATGGCGCTTGTCTCAGTCAGAAGGGATCAGTTGCCCGGCATTATGCCGCATCTTGCCGCGAACAGAAATATCCCCACGTTGCTTTTTATGCTGAACAACCCCCTTGGTTCGGCGCAACTGACCGGTGATTTAGGCAAGGATCGGGTGCTGCTCGGCTTTCCCGGCGCGGGCGGAACGCGCGAAGGTCACGTGGTCCGCTACGCCATGATCGCCCAGCAGCCGACAACCGTTGGCGAGCCGGGAGGGATGCATACCTCTCGGCCGCGAGCCTTGGCGGAAATGTTGAGGGCTGCCGGCTTTCGGACACACATAGACAGTGACATGGATGGGTGGCTTAGTACGCACGCCTTTTTCGTCACTTCAGTGAGTGGCGCAATCTATCTCGCCGGTGGAGATTGCAAGCAGTTGAGCCGCAATCAAACACTGCTGAATCTCATGGTCCGCGGAGCACGCGAAGGATTTCACGCAGTCAGAACTCTCGGACGCTCGGTTCACCCGCCTGGGCTGAGCATTCTCTTTTCCAGGCTTCCGGCCTTAGTTGCTGTCTACTATTGGCGCCGCTTTTTTTCGAACCGGATGGCGGAGTACGTGTTCGGGCAACATGTTCGCAGCGCCGCAGTGGAGATGCAGACGCTCGCTGCTGAATGCCGCGTGCTGCTGGCCCAGAGCCACGTTCCTGCCCCTGCATTGAACGAGCTGTATCAGGCCATCGATCATTATGCGGCGGAACACGGTGGCAAGGTGCTTGCGTGGTGAAGATCGAGATGGCGGAAGGTTACTCCGCGACCGCTTCCTTCTCAATCACGACTTTCAGATGCGCAGTCACATCCTTGTGCAGCTTTACTGGCACGGTGAACTCGCCCAGAGTCTTCAGAGGCTCGTGCAACTGAATCTGCTTGCGGTCCAGATTGATTCCCTTCTTCACGACGAGTTCGGCAATGTCGCCCGAGGTGACCGAGCCGAATAACTGATCGTGCTCCCCCGACCGCCGCTGGACCAAAACCGACAGCCCCTCAAATTGCTTGGCCAGTTCCTCGGCCTGCGACTTCTCCTTGGCCGAGCGCCGCACCGACGCAGCCTTCATCTGCGCGATGACAGCCTTGTTGCCAGCAGTGGCCTCAATGGCCAACTTTCGCGGCAAAAGAAAATTGCGCCCATATCCTTCGGCAACCTTCACCACGTCGCCGCGCGCTCCCAGCTTGCTCACATCTTCTTTGAGAATAACTTCCATGATAGCTCCTAGCTTCTAGCTTCTAGCCAAGCCCCTACTCCAGCACGACAAAGCTAGGAGCTAGAAGCTAGAAGCTGCTTCTTACGATGCCCGTCCGGCAAACGGCAGCAACGCAATATTGCGCGCCTGCTTGATGGCCGCGGCCAGCCGGTGCTGGTGCGGGGAGCACACTCCGGTCAAACGCCGGGGCACGATCTTGCCGCTCTCGGCCACGAACTGCCCGAGCAGCCGGTAATCTTTGTAGTTGATGTCGGCAATCTTCTCGGTGCAGAACTTGCAAACTTTCTTGCGCCGGAAAAACTTGCGTCCGCCTTCACGCGTACCGCCCGGCCCAGATCGGCCTCCACCGCTTCCGAAGCGCGGACGGTCCCCTCCGGAACGCGGTCCCTCGCCGGCAGGCCGGGATGGCCGCTCGGCGAATGGCACTGGTGCTTTGGTCTCTTCAGTCATAAGGCTCCTTAATCAGTGGCGAGTGACCAGTGGTCAGTGGCCAGTCAAACCGATTTCCCTACTGGCCACTGATCACTGACCACTGGCCACTGTTCTTACGCGGTTGCCGGAGCTTCCGCCGCCGGCACCGCAGCCGCTTCCTCTGCGGCCGCGGGCTGTGCGCTCACTTTCTTTTTCGCATCTCGCAGCTTCTTGATCTTGTCCAGACGCTTCTGCTCTTCGTCGATGCGCACGGTGAGGAACTTGATCACCGGCTCGGTGACGCGCAACCGGCGCTCCAATTCGTGCACCACCGTGCCCGCGCCTTCGATCGTCAGCAGAATATAAACGCCCTCGCGGAACTTCCGCACGGTATACGCCAGACGGCGCTTGCCCATGCGTTCCACGCTCTTGATTGAACCGGCAGCCGAAGTCACAGTCGACTCCAGGGTCGCAATCAGCTTCTCGAGATCCTCGTCCGCCATATCCGGCCGGACAATAAACATCAGTTCATAAGTACGATTCATTTCCATCTCCAGGCAGTGGCCAGTGATCAGTGGTCAGTGACCATCGACCTCCGCAACCGCAAATTTCGTCAAATCCGTAGATTCCTATTTACTGGCCACTGGCCACTGATCACTGCTCTTCCTTGCGGTTAAACCTATTCATCGCAGCCGCCGCGCCTTCGGTCAAAATCACATTCACCGCTTCGTGAGCGGTGTCGATCATCCCATCCACCACAGACAAATCCGCTTTGCGAAACGGCGACAACAAATAACTCTGACCGTCTTCTACCTTGCGTTCCGGGGCCACGCCGATCCGGATGCGCAAAAAATCCCGGGTGCCCAGCGCCCCGATGATCGACTCGATCCCGTTATGCCCCGCCGAACTCCGCCGCGTGTGAATCCGCAACGTGCCCAGCGGAAAATCCAGTTCATCCTGGATCACGATCAGGTCCGTCTCCGGCTTCACTTCGTATTCCGCCACCAACTCACGCACCGACAAGCCGCTCAAGTTCATGTAGGTCTCAGGCTTTGCCAGCAGCACCGGCTCGTCCCCAACCTGTATTCGCGCCGTGAGCGCCCGGCACTGCCGGTTCCTAATTTCAACCCCGCGCTCGCTGGCGATGCGATCCACCACCAGAAAGCCCATGTTATGCGGCGTGAACTGATACTCGATACCTGGATTGCCAAGACCAACAATCAGTTTCACGCCACCATCCCAAACCATGTGGGGACGGCCGCCTCGGCTGTCCAGCCGAGCGAAGCGAGGCGCACCTGCACCACGGAGTTATTTCTTCTCCTTTTTCTCGGCCTTCTTCTCTGCCTTCTCCGGCTTCTCGGCAGCAGCCGCCTCGGCACCCTCTTCCTTGGTCTCCGCCTTGCCTTTCTTGATGACTTCGGGTTCCGCAGGAGCCGCTCCAGCTTCCGCCGCCACCGCTTCCGGTGCAACTACAACTTCTTCCTTCACGCTGGTCACATGGGCCACAGGCTGATTCGCATCCGAGAGAAATTTCAGCTTCTCGTTGCGCGGCAAATCCGATACGCGCAGCACCTTGCCGAAAGTGAGATGGCTGATGTCAACATCGACGTGGCTCGGGATGTCGCCCGGCAGACACTCGATCTCCACTTCGCGCAGTATCTGCTCGAGAATCCCGCCCTCGGTTTTCACACCTTCGGCCACGCCCTGCAGCACGATGGGCACGTTGACCCGCAAAGCCTTATCCATGGCGATGCGTTTCAGGTCGATGTGCAGCAGATGGCCTTTGATCGGCTCATATTGCCAATCCACAATCATCGCCTTGGTGCGTTCGCCGTCGAGCGAGAGATCGAAAATCGTATTGTGTCCACTGTCCGAGTGCAGGATGCGCAGTACATGCCGCGGATCGACGCTCACCGCCAACGCATCCTTGCTGGCGCCGTAAACCACGGCCGGAATTTTGCCTTCGCGCCGCACCCGCCGCGCCTGGTTCTTCGTCCCAGCCTCCCGCGGCTGCGCTTCCAAAACGCTTTGTTCCAATGTGGTTGCCATAATTTCGTGGTCCTATCTATGTATGATCTCTTTCAACTCCTGTCATTCCGAGCATCTTCTTGTCATTCCGAGCGAAGCGAGGAATCTTGGTTCTTGCCTGCGCTATCGACGCCGATGCGTAACGTACGCGACCTCCGCAACCTCTAAGTAAATAACTTGCTGACCGAAGTCTCCTCGTGATTGGCCTGAATTGCCCGGCCAATCAATCCCGCAATCGAAAGCACCCGGATCTTGGGCTCCCGCCTGGCTTCTTCCGTCAGCGGGATGGTATTGGTCACCACCACTTCCTTGATCACCGAATTGTGAACGTTCTCCACCGCCGGGCAGGACAGCACGGCGTGCGAAGCGCAGGCATACACCTCAGTCGCGCCATTCTCCATCAACGCCGTCGCGGTTTTCACCAGGGTGCCCGCCGTATCAATCAAATCATCAATGATCAAGCAGGTCCGCCCATGTACGTCGCCGATCACGTGCATCACTTCCGCGACGTTCATTTCCACGCGCCGTTTGTCGACGATGGCCAGCGCCGCGTCCACCTTCTTCGCAAAGAACCGTGCCCGCTCCACGCCGCCCGCATCCGGCGAAACCACCGTCAAGTTCGGCAGATTCAGCTTGCGGAAGTGATCCACCAGCACCGGAGAAGCAAACAAATGATCCACTGGGATATTGAAAAATCCCTGCAACTGCGGCGTATGCAAATCCACAATCAGCGCCCGGTGCGCTCCGGCAGTGGTCAGCAAATCCGCCACCAGTTTCGATGAAATCGGACTGCGCGGCTTATCTTTCCGATCCTGTCGGGCGTATCCGAAATAAGGCATCACCGCCGTAATCCGCCTGGCCGACGCGCGCTTCAGCGCATCAATCATCAGCAGGAGTTCCATCAAGTGCTCATCTACGCTCGTGCTCTTGCCATTCGCGCTTACCGCCCGGCACGTGGGCTGCATCACGAACACATCTGCGCCTCGGACGTTCTCCTGGATCTGCACATACGCCTCGCCGTCGGCGAAGCGGATCACCTGCGCCTGCCCGCGCTGCATCCCGAGAAATTGGCAAACTTCGTCTGCCAGCGGCTCGTTCGCCGTCCCGCTGAAGATCTTGAACTTGTCATCCACCCGCGCGCGCTGCTTGCGGTCGGGCTTCTCTTCAGGTGTAGGGGGCACCGTTTTCTCGGCCTTCTCCGTCTTTTCCGCCGGCGTGACTAAGGTAGCCATAGTTAGCTCATGAGCTGCGAGCTTCGAGCTTTGAGCTTTGAGCAATCTCACCGGCCTTGCTCGCAGCTCGCGACTCGTAGCTTGAAGCTGGTTTCTGGCTGGGCCGCTAGGATTCGAACCTAGACAAAGTGCTCCAAAGGCACTTGACCTACCATTAGTCGACGGCCCAGTAAAGCATTGTTGATTTTGGATTGTTGATTGTTGATTGAAACCGGGATCAACCAACAATCTATTCTCAATCAACAATCAGAAATCAACAATCAAAAACTTACTGGACTATCTGGCCAGACCATGTGGCCGGACCGTGTGGCGACGGGCGCCTCGCCCGTCTAAGCGAAGGCGAAGCCGAGCGCCACAGGCAACCACGCCCAGCCCGCTCAACCCCTAGCCTGCGAAAATTCGCTTCCAGTACTCCCGCCGCGTCAGCGTAACCGTTGCCTGCGCCGCCCAGCCCCGTCGCCGGAGCCTCACCGCCGCCGCTCGCGCCGCCTCTTTCGAAGCGAACAGCCCGTACAAAACCGACCCCGAGCCCGACAGCGACGCATACTTCGCGCCCGCGCGCTCCAGCGCACTCTTGCCTTCGCTCAGCTCGGGATACTCAGGAAAGACGACCTGTTCAAAGTCGTTCTCGATCCCGGCCCGGACAAGCTCGAGAAGCAGATTCTCGGCCCGGCCCCTTCTGAAATTCTGACGAGGAGCACCGGAGTATTTCTCGCTCAGCCACGCCGAAAGCCCTCGGCCAAGCTCACTCATTCTATCGGATGCCCCGGCCATCGTCAATTTTCGGTCCCACTCCGCAAACGCCTTCGGAGTCGAAACCCCCACCTCCGGAGTCACCACGACGCACCCCGCAGCCGGCAAATCCTCCAGCGGATAAACCTGCTCCCCACGCCCCACGCCCAGCACTGTCCCGCCCACCAGAAACAGC
The DNA here is from genome assembly GCA_963832755.1 of uncultured Acidobacteriaceae bacterium. GTDB lineage: Bacteria > Acidobacteriota > Terriglobia > Terriglobales > Acidobacteriaceae > Sulfotelmatobacter. Next base: position 63,153 of record CAWHVM010000003.1, read on the forward strand.
GGCACATCCGAACCCACTTCCGCCGCAATCCGCAGCCCCTCCACTGCAGGCAAACGTTTCTTCAGCACCCGCTCCAGTCCCAGCAACGCAGCCACAGCGTTCGATGAAGCCCCGCCCAGCCCGCCCTGCACCGGCAACCGCTTCTCAATATCCACAACAACTCGCCCTTTCGCGCGCAGAGCCTGCATGGCTTTCTCGACGATGCGATAGCAGGTATTCGATTCATCTTTCGGAACTCTCGCGTCGGAACACCGAATCTCAATCCCGCTCCCGCGCCCCACGCTCACCCGGATCACATCATGCAATCCGATCGTCTGATACACGGTCAGCAGGTCATGAAATCCATCCTCGCGGCAAGCGCCAATGCGCAGCCCAAGATTAATCTTCGCGAACGATCGGACCTGTACCATCATGGAAGCAAGATTGTAAGCCATCAACGCGGGTAAACCCGCAAGAATGCCGCGCTGCAAGCTTCTGTCGCTACCCGAACAACACCCCTCCCCCACCCGATACACCACGTTGGTAATCTCGACTCCCCCCCCTCATTAGCGCACTCTAATTGTGATTCCAATCACACGAACCGGTGACGGTCCTCCCGCTGGAATCCAGCAAGACCGCAAACACAAGCGCTGCCCGCCCCTAAGCGGGCCCCTGTGAGCGCTATCCCGCAAGTTGGGTGCAAGCTGTTGTGCGCGGAAGGCAAGAGATCCTAAATTTCAGCCCGCGTTGCGCCGCGACCTTCGCAAGCCGCAAGCAACGGGCGGTGGGCTATCAGGGGCTTTTACATGCGGATTGTGATCGTTCGTTGTTTTTTGCTGGTTTCACTTCTTGTGGCGGCAACCTTCGCTGCCGCTCAGAGCAGCTATACAGTCATCCCCGTCGCCGACGGTGGAACCATTTCCGGAACCGTCAAATGGTCGGGACCAGTGCCCAAGGAACTTGATTTTCCCGTCACCAAAGATCCCCAGATCTGCGAGCCGGACGGCAAGAAAACCACCAGCCTCGAGCGCCTCATCGTCGGCCCCGAGGGCGGCGTGGCCAACACCATTGTCTACCTCAAGAACATCTCCGCCGGCAAAGCCATGGACCTGCCTGAGCAGAGGCGCCACTTGGACCAGCATCACTGCCATTACATCCCACACATTCTTCTTGTGCCCCAAGGCGCTCAGCTGCAGATGCAAAGTTCCGACGCCACGCTGCACACCATCCATATGGATGGCGCCGCCAGCTACAACCTGCCATTCCCGTTCCCCAATCGAATCGCCTCGCGCGAAATGTCGACCCCTGGCCTGGTCAACCTCCACTGCAACGGCGGCCACGTCTGGATGAACGCCGAAATGATGGTCGTCCCCCATCCCTATTACGCCGTGACCGACGAGAGCGGCCGCTTCGAATTCACCAGCGTGCCCCCCGGCACCTATCAGATCGTCGCCTGGCATGAAGGCTGGGGTCTGGCCGGCAAAGAACAGGCCTATGACGTTCTCACCGAGCGCAGCGTACAGCGCCCGGTCTTCACCGAACCGAAAACCTGGGAAAAACCGGTCAAGGTAGGCGCCAATCAGTCCACCACGATAAATTTCGTGATCGGAAACAAGGCAGAGAGATAGAAGCTTATTGTGGGTCGGACACTCTTGTCCGACAACAGCCGGCAACGAAAAAAATATCGGGGATCACCACGACCTCGACATCGAGAGGCTTCAAGCAGGAAATTGATCCGCGCAGATCCGCGTGAATCCGCGGCGAGAAGTTAGGCGCCTATCCCCGCCGCTTATACAGGACCGCAAACTCAAACCCCGCATTGGCTGGGAATATCTCCGCCACTTTCCGCAACCGTTCCGCCAGCGCCGAAGGCGCCAGCAGCGGATAATCCCGCTCCCGCAGATCGTAATAATCCACATCCAGATAAAGCGAAAGTAAATAAATCGAGATCGTGTCGGAAAACGTGGCCTCGAAGTATTCGTTCTTGTAGCGCTCCGCATCAGCGCCGCCGGCCGTGGCCAGCTTGCGCGCTTCCCAGGCATCCAGCGAAGTCTCGCCGCGCGCTCCCGCTTCCACTTGCTTCCAGGCCAGATCGCTGAATTCGTCCGAGACTCCTGCAGTCTCCACCAAAGCATGACCTACGTTGATGTAGAACTCGAACGCCACCGAAAATTTGTCGTCGGTTAGCCGGGTCGAGATAAACACGCACTGCGAATCGCCCAGATTCAGGTTGCGATGGCAAACCGCATTGTCGCTAAGCGCCACATCATAGCGATCCGCAATCAGGATCTCGTCGCCCTGGCTAATCGTCAGCGGCACAAAATAATAAGCCTTGCGCCGAAGTGCCGAAGCAATCTTCGTTGGCACAGCCGCGATCATCCGCTCCAGGTCAAACGAGCCGATGGCGTTCTCTCCCGCCACGGCATAGCACACCCCATTCCCCGCCTGCGAAACCGGCGTCATCCGGACCACATCCGCGGGGCTCCGCGTAATAGCTGGCGCTGTCTGCGACATTCTTGCTCTTTTATACACTACCGGGCTAGCTTAGAAGCATGCCGATCCCGCGCCCACCCCGCTGGTATGCGATTCCAATGCGCGTCCTGCTGGTCACCTTCATCGGCACGCTCATCTGTTTCGCCGTGAGCCTGCTCGTCGGCATCATCGGGACCGTCACCGTGTCAGCCCTGCGCCACGTGCATCCCAACATGACCATCGCCTATCGGCTGATAGCCTTGCCCACTGCCGTGGTCGCAGGCAGCATCATCTTCGTCCTCGCGCTGGCCATGGAGATCCGCCACTACCGCCAGTCCAAAACCCTGGCCGCCATCGAGAGGATGAGCTAAGCCCAAAACATGTGGAGACAGCCTCGGTCGTCCCAACTCGTCTGGGAACGGGCGCCTCGCCCGTTTAGCCGAGCGCAGCGAGGCGAACCCTGGACCGTGCCAGCGCTACAATCAAATCATGCCGCCCAGCATCGCCATCCCCATGCCGCATTCGACCGATCATGAATACGGCGAGCGGGCAATCCCTCAATACGAACACGCCGTCGCCCAGGCTGGAGGCGAGCCCGTCCGCATCCCGCTCGACCAGCCGCCAGCCGAAGTCAGGAAGCTCATCAACTATTGCGACGGAGTGCTCCTGCCCGGCAGCAACGCAGATGTCGATCCCGCAAAGTTCCACGCCACCCGCTCCCCGCACACCGCCGCCGCCGACCCGCGCCGCGACGCCATCGACGAACTCCTGCTCGAGGACGCCTACAACCTGTGCAAGCCCGTTCTAGGCATCTGCTACGGCCTGCAGAGCCTGAACGTCTACCGCGCCGGATCGCTAATCCAACACATCCCCGATTTTCTGCCGGAAGGGTTGCGAACACGTATTAATCACGAAGCCGGAAAGAAGGTCGCGATTGCGCACGCCGTCGAGATCGAAAGAGATTCGAAGCTAGCGGAAATCGTGAACGGGATTGTGGACGGGAACGACCGGGAAGGGCACGGCTTAAGCCGTGCCGATACGACCGCTAAAAGGAATAGGGCTTCAGCCCCTGAGGGTACGAAGCTCGTGGTCCCAGTAAACTCATCGCACCATCAATCGGCCGACACAATCGGCAACAGCCTGCGCATCGTCGCCCGGTGCCCCGATGACGGCATCATCGAAGCCCTGGAAGGAACGTCTCCCGATCATTTGGTGATCGCAGTGCAATGGCATCCCGAGCGCTCGGTCGATCAGGACGAACCTTCCCGCGACATTTTCCGAGCCCTGATAGAGGCGGCGAATACGCGGCGCAAGTAGCTCAATGTCGCTTAGTCTTCTTCCGCGCTTTCCTCGGAGTCGCGCGCTCCTCCAGCAGCACTACCACATGCGCGACTGCGGCGTTCTCCAGGTTGAGCCCCTCCGGAGTCTTCGCCTTCAGTCCCACGCAATCGGTGCGCACTCCCAGCAATTGCGCCACGCGCACGCGAATCGCCAAAGCATGCGGACCAATCTTCGGGGCGGCCAGTATGAGGCTGGCATCGAGATTAGCCACGCCATATCCCGCATCATGAACGCGCTTCAGCGCCTCGCGCAGAAAGACGACTGAGTCTGCACCCTTCCACTTCGGGTCCGAAGGCGGAAAGAGCGCCCCAATATCGGGAGCAGCCACAGCCCCAAGCAGCGCGTCGGTAATGGCGTGCAGCAGCACGTCGCCATCAGAATGCCCGCCCAGCCCCTTGTCATGCGCCAGCGCGATGCTGCCGATCTTCAGCGGAATCCCGGGTTGGAATTCATGGGAGTCGAAACCATAGCCGATTCTCATCCGGGGGCTTGTTGTTAGTCGTTGGTCGTTAGTCGTTGGCATCGCGAGATGGTGACGTCAGTCATGTGAGGTCTTCAAGTAGAACTCGGCCAGTTCCATATCTCCTGGGGTCGTGATCTTGATATTTCTCGGCGAGCCCATCACGACCGCGACATCGTGGCCTGATCGCTCCACCAGCGAAGCTTCGTCGGTACCCAAGAAACCGTCGGCCGACGCCTCATCGAATGCCTTCTTGATCACACTGTAGAGAAAGCCCTGTGGCGTTTGCGCCATCACGATGGCCGCGCGCGGAATCGTCGCCTTGATCAGCGCTCCCTCAGCCGTGCGCTCGACTTGCTTCACCGTGTCGACGGCGGGCATCCCGGCGACCGCCGCGCCATATTTCTTCGCCGCCTCGATCACTTCCTGGATGATTTCGCGGGTTACAAACGGACGCACCGCATCGTGCACCAGAACGATATCATCTGCTGCGGCCGCAACCGCGTTCAGCGCGTTCCCCACCGATTGCTGCCGATGCTCCCCGCCAACCACGAGTTCCACTTTCTTCTTCAGCATATCCTTGGCTCCGCTCTCGAGCCGGGCGCGGAACTCCGCCATCTCGTTCTCTCGCAGCGCAATCCATATTTCGCTCACGGCATCGACGGCGGCAAACTTGCGCAGCGTATGAATGAGAATGGGCGTACCGCCCAGTTCGGTGAACTGCTTGGAGGGTAGCGACGTCTTCTGCTTACCTTTGGCGCCGACGGGCATCGGGGCCATGCGGGTGCCAAGCCCCGCAGCCGGAATAATCACAACCACCTTCATAGCGGGCTGTAAGTATACGAGTGCCGGCGTAGGAGTTCAAATGCGGCAATCCGAGTGTCCTTAGAATCTTTAATACGGAGGACACGGAGTCACGCAGAGTGGACCTCTGGCGTCCTAAGACGGAGGCTTGGTCTCGACCAATGTGTTCGGAACCGCCGGCGGCGGTACCGCTGTACCCGTGACCACCGGCACTGCCGGCGGAACTGCTACGCTGCTCCGGACAAAGGCGCGTTCATCCCACTTGCCGAAGATCATCTTCCCCGCCGTAGTCTGCAGCACTGAAGTGACCGAGACGTCGATTGTCTTGCCGATCATCTTCCGAGCATTGTCCACGACCACCATGGTGCCGTCGTCCAGATAGGCAACGCCTTGGTTGTATTCCTTGCCTTCTTTCAGGATGAAGACCTTCATGATCTCGCCCGGCAACACGATCGGTTTGAGCGAGTTGGCTAGCTCGTTGATGTTGAGCACTTCGACGCCCTGCAACTGCGCGACTTTGTTCAGATTGAAGTCGTTGGTGATGATCTTGCCTTCGTAGACCTTGGCCAGCTCAATCAGCTTCAGGTCTACTTCGCGAACGGCGGGGAAATCATCTTCCACAATCTGGATCTGCAGCGTAGCCATTTTCTGCAGACGCTGCAGCACGTCGAGGCCGCGGCGGCCGCGGTTGCGCTTCAGAGAGTCGGCCGAATCGGCGACGAGTTGCAGCTCGCGCAGCACGAACTGCGGTGTGACGATGATGCCGTCGAGGAATCCGGTCTCGGCAATGTCGGCGATGCGGCCGTCGATGATGACACTGGTGTCGAGAATCTTGTAGCTCTTTTTGCCTTGTTTCTCGCCACCGAAGATGCCGCCCAAGGCGGCCAGGTTCAGCAGATCGCCCTTGCTCGCGCCCACGATGAGGCCCACATAGGCCATCAGCAACATCACCAGGATTTGCAGGAAGCTCTGCGTGCTGCCGCCAGGAATACTGTTACGAATGACCAGGGCAAACAGGTAGGCGCCGCAGATGCCGAGGATGCTCCCGATGGCCGCGCCGATCAGCCGCTTCAGGCTGACGGTCCGCAACTTCCATTCGAACAGAACGATGCCCACCCCAACCAGTGCGCCGATTCCGGCGTCCTGGTTGCGAGGCAACCCGAACGGAGCAATCACGTAGCAGGTAACTGAAACTACGATGACAAAAAGAAGACGTACCAGAACTAAATCCACAATATGACCTCCCCCGGATGCAACTCCGCTGTGCCTTTGGAGCGATGCACCGGTGCCATTTCCTCGCCGCCCCGGGCGGGAATCGGCAAACCATCATGCGGGGCGTGGGAGAATTAGGGGAATGAATGTACGCCCCGTCCCGGCCCGTGGAGGCGTGGCCGGGAGGACCTCAGTAAACTACGCCTAGAGTATATACCTGACTGCAAATGGGCGGCGAGGAAACGTTGCGTCGTTACAGCCTGATGCGTCGGTCCGCCGGCCCGAGGCGTGCCTGTCCTGCTAAACTTCCCAGGATGAAAGCCTTAGTGATCACCAGCCTGTCCGGCCCAGACGCACTCGCCATCCAAGACGCCGCCGAACCTACTCCGAAGCCGGGACAAACCCCGGTCCGCGTAGGTGCCGGAGGCTTGAACTTTGCCGATTTCATGACCGCGCAAGGCGGCTATCCCGGAACGCCAGCACCGCCGCTGATCGCGGGACGCGAATTCTCCGGCGTTGAAGAGAGCAGCGGACGCCGCGTGATGGGCTACATCCAGTGGGGAGCCTTCGCCGAAAGAGTCGCCGCGTATCCCAACCTGCTCTGGCCCGTCCCCGAACATTGGACAGACGAGCAGGCCGCTGCCTTTCCTGTCAATTACTTCACCGCGTATCTCGCCTACTGGCAAGCGGGCATGACGCAACCGCCCACGGCAGGCCGGACGCATCGCGTGCTGATTCACGCCGTGGCCGGAGGCGTGGGCACCGCGGCCGTGCAGATCGGCCGCATTCTCGGCGTCGAAATGTACGGCACTTCGTCGTCGGACGAAAAGCTCGCTCGCGTGCAGGTACTCGGCCTGCAGTACGGCATCAACTACAAGCAGCACGACTATGAAGCAGTCGTGAAGAATCTCACTCAAGGCGAAGGTGTGGACGCCGTCTTTGACATGCTCGGCGGCGAGCACTCTGCGAAAGGCCTGCGCTGCCTGCGCGATTTCGGGCGAGTCATCCAATACGGAACGGCGACCGGCAAGCCGCCGCAGCTCGACGTGCGGGCGCTGTATGCGAAGTCGGCCAGCCTGCAGGGCCTGTGGCTGACCTACCTCTCGCAAAAGCGCGAGATCATGGAACCTGCCTGGAAGCAGATCTCGGAATGGATCGCGCAACGCAAACTGGCTCCGGTGATCGGCCAGGTATTCCCGCTCGAGCGCGCGGTGGAAGGGTACAAGCTGCTGCAAGAAGGCAAAAACTACGGCAAGGTTGTGCTCAAGATTTGACGATCACTGCCGTTTGCGTCACTGCCGGCCCAGGTACTGGATGCGGAAGGCGAAGCCGCGCCCGTCGCCGTCGACGAAAGTTGGGGCCGGATGGCTGGAATCAAGGGTCGAGGCAACCCCGGTGACGAGGGCGTGATTGGTGATGTCGTCGAAGCCGCCACGTGCCGCCCAATAGCGTTTAAACAGATGAAGCCGTTTTTCGAACTGCAGATTCAGCGTGTAATACACGGGTAAACGCAAAGACGAACTGGGAGCATACCCGGCGGCGATCTCGCCTTGATCTGTGGTTCCATAGAAGGGCAGGCCGTTGCGCGCCTCGGCCGAGTAAACGATGTCGAACTTGTGAATGACCGGCAAGTTGAAACCCGGCAAAATGCCCCAACCTACAAAGCGGTTCGGCACGTCCCATCCATAGGGTCCGGCTAGTTGCGGGCTTAACAGCGGGATATCCAGGCTGAAATCGAAAATCTGGTTGCTGCGGGAACTGGAGCGCGTATAAGCTCCGAAGATTTCGTAGTGCTGGCGGAAGTGGTGGCGCAGGCTGATGGTGAAGGCATCGTAGCGGTCGTCGCGTCCATTGCCGAGGAGATACTCTTTATCCACCGCGCCATTCAACGTGTTATAGGCATAGGCGTCCACGCCGCGTTTCACCAGGAACTCCAGTTTCAGAAAAATGGCGTACGGGAGTCTTTTCTCCAGGCTGGCGCTCGCGTTTATGTATCGCGGCATTTCGAGGGCATTTCGGTCCACCACAAACGTGGTCATCACCGGCGTGGGCTCGCTGATCGGCTGGCCATTCGCATTGCCCGGCCCCACTGTGCAAGGGCCGATGGAGGGCGGAGGCGGCGGGAAGCATGCAAAGAAATAATCTGACCTCTGCCCCTCCAGCGGTTGGTGGATCAAGCCCAGGTTGGTTGCATCGTAGATGATCCCGATTCCCGCCGACACCTTGGTCGTGCCCTCCGCGTCCAACCTGAATGTTCCCGCCAGGCGCGGCGACAGCACCGGGGTGCGCACCAGTTCATCCCAATCCAGGCGCACTCCCGGCTCAATGAGCAAGCGATTCGCGATGAGCCAGCGATCCTCGGCGTAGGCGCTTCCTTCGTCGTTATAGATTGCCGCGTAGTCGCCGCCGGAGAAAACCGAATAGCGCGTGCATATGTATGGTTCTACAGGAACGCCATTCGCATCGGTAGGACAAGGCAGAGTCTGCTGGCCCGGCGGTGCCGGACCCTGCGGCTCGAACGAGATCGGCTGCCGTAGAAACTGCGCGTTGTAGCTCAAACGATCTACGTCGACGCCGACTTTAATATCGTGCCGTCCATGCCATTGATGCGGCGGAACGTAGAGATTCGAAAAGCCTTGCACCCGGCGGGCGAGCGCGTCCTCGTGCAGGTAATAGTTGCCCGCGGCGGCGAAGAACAGCGAGATGTACGGACTATCTCCCCGCGGCGTCAGCGTGGTGTTGTACTCGTCTGCGCCGAAACCGGTTTCCAGCAGCGCTCCGTTGCGGAAATAATACTGATCCTTCAGCGAGCCGAAATAAGCGGTCTCGACCTCGATGGGCGTGGCCGGCTGCGGAGTGAGAAATCCCAGCCCATCATATTCATCGTGATAGTAATTCGAGAGAAAGCTGGCGGTGATAATGTTCCGACTGGTGAGGTTGGCTTGCACCTTCACCAGGTTGTCCACGCGCCACACGTAGTCACGATCTGGCTGAGGGTAGAGCTGCGAATCCACATTGTCGTCAAACTCGCCGTCCAGGGCGTCGATAAACCACATCTTTCCTTTAATAATCGGACCGGAAAAAGTGTCAATTGGCGTCCATGAACCGAAAACCTGACCCTTCGTGATCCCCCCACCAGGCAGAAAGTCCGTCGACGTAAAGCGATAGCGGTCCTTGCCCATTGCCGTGTTCAGGGTCAGGACTCCGCCGGAGCCTTTGCCGAACTCGGCCGCCTCGCGGCTGGGCACGACTTCGATCGAGCGGAATGACTCGATGCTGGTGCGAACCGCCAACTGGCCATTCGTGGGCTGGCTCACGTTGAAACCGTCCAGCAAAACCAACGTTTGGTAGTTTTCGGCGCCTGCCACATGGAGCTGGCCAAAGCTATCGGGTGTGACTCCTGGGATGAAGTTCAGCGCGTTGTGGTAGTCGTGCGGTCCCGGGTAAGGAATGTCAATGAGTTCGGTGCCGGTTAGTTCCTCTTTGGCGGAAATTTGCGCGGGATCGATGCCTGGAGTCGACGCCACCACGTCGACCACTTCGCGCGCCGCCGGCTGATGAGAAAGAGTCACGTCCACATTGGCAGTAACGCCGGCTTGCACTTCGGGCTGAACTAGAGCGTAGAAGCCAGTCTTCTCGACGCGGAGTTCATAAGATCCGGAAGGCCAGTTGGTGAATTCACAATGCCCGGCGAAATCGGTTTCGCAGCGCAGCGGAAGGGCTGACGGCTGAGCTTGCAACTGCACGCGCGCGGAAGCGACGGCTATTCCGTTTTCGTCGGTCACGGTGACGGTTAGCTTCTGCGCTACGGCATCGAAGTCGGGAGAGGTGCGCTGCGCAGCGGAAGATAAAGAAGTCTGCGCCGATGACGGCATCACCCACAACGCCGCCAGCGCCAGCAGTAGGGCGCATTTCACGGTTGGCCTCCGCCCGTGCAGGGTTCAAACATGAAGCTCATCGCGCGTTTCCGCCAGAGACAGGAGTCCTCGGCAAATTATAGCCGCGCGCCACATTCTGCTTTGTCAAGAGATTGTCACGAACGAATCGCGCGGCGCGATGACGTCCCCTGTCGTGATGGTGGAGGAACGGTAAGTCGCTAAAACGCTCGCCCCATTTACCCGGTGTCTGACGCATTCTTCGCGAACACCCACTCCTGACTCATCAGGAAGTTCGCCAGCGAGCACAGCGCGATGGCGATGCCGTTTGCGACGAGGTAGTTTGCTTGACCCAGGCCGACCATCAATTTCATGAGCGCGAGATTGCCAAGGATAGAAACACTACCGTTGCTCAGGTTGAAACGCAGCAGCCGCGGCAGCGATTTTCGCCACGACGGCTGCACCCGGTCCGCCCAGGTATAGCGCTCATGCCAGAGGAAGTTGTGCAAGACCGCGGCTTCTACTGCTAGCGCAGTCGCCAGCAGATAGCCGAAGTGCAAGCCGCTTTTGAGTGCGAACAATACGGCCAGTTGCACTCCGGTTCCGATCGCTCCCACGGCGTTGAACTTCAGCAAACGCAGCGTTAGTCCGCACCCGGCCGCGCGCCCAGTGGCTCTGACTTTCATTTGACGATCCTTTCTTCGTGATAAAGCCGCAGGGTGTTCTGTCCGGTGAAGAAGGCGACCATCAGCGTCATGCCGGCAAGACCGATCGTTCCTCCTATGTCGAACAAGCGGTAATACGCGCCGTGAAAATGCACTCGCGGTTTCCACAACAGCGCCAGGTTGCCAGCTGCCAGCAGGATGCGCAGCTCCGTCGGCCCAAAGCGCCAGAACGACAGCCGAAATTCTCCCAGCGCGTGTGTCGCCAGATAGGACTGGATTGAAAGCAGGAGGAACGCCAACAGCAGTCCGATGGCGATCCAGGGGCGCATGCATCCCGACACAGCCAGCCCGCCCATCAGAGCCAGAGCGCCGAAGCTGTCGACCATGTGGTCCACATAAAAGCCGTAGCGCGGACGCAGTTGTTGCCGTACCCGCGCCAGCGTTCCATCGAGCGAGTCGCCGAGCCAGTTCAGCGTGAGGCAGGCAATCGCCCCGAGCAGCGCATACCGGTTCCAAGGCACGAGCGCATAGCATGCCCCGGCCCCGATCTGCGCCACTAAGCCCAGAACGGTCAGGTGATCGGGGCCGATCCATGCCGGCGCGCCCGCAGCCAGCCACAACAAAGTTCGCTTTTCGGTACGCGCCACCCAGCTTTCCTGTAGCCGGCGCATCTTCGGGAACGGCCGCGCCCTCCTCATCTCCAACAGCACACGCGGGTTCACCTGCTCACAGAACTCCGTCATTCCAGTTGCCATTGCAGCCTCCTCTAATCTGTTGACCATCATCTGCACCTGCTCCGCACGAAGGTCACTTTGCGACGACAGCCGGGCGTGGGACAATGCACTGCGGCTCAAGCGCATATCAATTCGTAAGTCGTTGCGGAAGTACAGGGTTACAACCAAGGATCATCCGGCGGGAAGGCTCGTTCGGTTGCCGTAGAGTAGCGTGTTTTGGATTTGGAAGTCGTGATCGTTGAATTTTTCGCCAAGCTCAAACTTAACTAAGGGAAACAAGCTTTCGTGTTCTGGTATTTCGTCTTCTTCTTCATCTCGGGGTTTTGTAGCGTCCTGTACGAGCTGGTTTGGCTGCGCTTGTCCATGGCGCAATTCGGCGTTACCACCGCCATGGTTTCTATTGTGCTCTCGGTGTTCATGGCGGGGCTGGGATTGGGTTCGTGGGCCAGCGGGGCATGGATGCGCCGTCGGGAAGAGGAAGTCAGCTTCTCACCGCTCCTTCTTTACGCTGCTATCGAATTGCTGATCGGAATTTCGGGAATTCTCGTTCCCTACGAGCTTCGACTGGGACACAGCGTTCTGGAACGCCGGGGCTCGACTTCCTCTGCGGAATATTACGCGGTCTCCGGTATCTGGGTTGCGCTCACGTTGATCCCCTGGTGCACCCTGATGGGAGCAACCATTCCGGTCGCCATGCTCGCGATCAGGCGCATGTTCCCGCAGGAATCTTCCCGGTCGTTCAGCTATTTGTACATGGCCAACGTGGCCGGAGCGGTCGTAGGGACTGCTCTTCCTTTACTGCTGATCGAGTTGCTGGGATTTCACGGAACCCTGCACGTAGGCACAGCCTGCAACGTTCTGATCGCGGTTCTGGCCCTGACGGTATCGAAGAGTGCGTTGCAGAAAGAAGCTGGAGAACGACTCGGAGAATCATCGAGAGAAGCGTCGCAGCCGGCTCCTGCGTCTGCCTCAACCGCAACCGGCGAACGATATCTTCTCGCACTGCTGTTCGCTACCGGCCTCACCAGCATGGGGATGGAAGTGGTCTGGGTTCGTCAATTCACGCCGTACATCGGAACCGTGGTCTACGCATTCGCCTCCATTCTCGCGGTCTACCTCACCGGAACTTTTGTTGGATCGCGCGTCTACCGCAGTTGGAACTCCCAGCGCGCGAATGAAAGCAGCCTGCTCTGGACCCTGTTGGCGTTTTTCTCGCTGTTCCCGCTAGTGGCGGCCAGCCCGAACATTCATCTCTACGGCTCACTGCGACTGGTGGTGGGCATCGCGCCTTTCACCGGGCTGCTTGGGTATCTGACGCCGATGCTGGTCGACCGTTGGGCTGGAGGCGATCCCGCCAAGGCAGGGAAAGCATACGCGGTGAACGTTCTGGGTTGCATCCTCGGTCCGCTGCTGGCCGGCTTCCTGCTTCTGCCGTGGATCAGCGAACGCTGGGCGCTGCTGTTGCTCTCTTTGCCCTGGCTGATCGTGGGTGTGGGCCGCGTTGGTTCCGTGCGAGTGGTTGGAGCGGTACCTCGGCTTGTACCGCGCGTGGCATCCTATTTGCTATTGCCGGCGGCGTTGCTACTCTTCCTGACCAGCGAGAGCTTTGAGAAGCAATACGCGCACGGCGAGGTTCTGCGCGACTCAACCGCCACTGTGATCGCAAACGGAACTGGTATGCAGAAGGCTCTGCTGGTCAATGGCTACGGCATGACCATGTTGACGCCCATTGCCAAGATGATGGCGCATCTGCCCCTGGTTTTTCTCGACCGGCCTCCGCAAAATGCTCTTGCGATTTGCTTCGGCATGGGGACGACGTTTCGTTCCCTACGCTCGTGGGGGATCCCGGTCACGGCGGTAGAGTTAGTTCCCAGCGTGCCCCGTTTGTTTCCTTACTTCCACAGCGATGGCCCCGCGATTCTGAGTTCGCCTTTGTCCCATGTGGTGGTCGATGATGGCCGCCGCTATCTCGAACGTACAACGCAGCAGTACGACGTGATCACGATCGATCCTCCGCCGCCCGTGGAGGCAGCCGGCTCGAGCCTGCTGTATTCCGAAGATTTCTATACGGTCCTGCGGCAGCATCTTCGTTCGGGAGGGATTCTGCAGCAGTGGCTGCCGATTGGCGATCCGGAATGCGTGGCCGCTGTCGCACTCGCGTTGCGCCGCTCGTTTCCTTATGTCCGCGTATTTGCCTTTGGAAAAAATTGGGGATTTCATTTTCTCGCCAGCGACCGGCCCATCCCGATTCGCTCGGCGACTGAATTAGCCCAGCGCCTTCCAGCCGCCGCGGCTGCCGACTTGGTCGAGTGGGACCGAAAGCCTGACGCAGAAGCCCGGTTCGCGCACCTCTTGAATTTCGAACTGCCCATCAATCAGCTTATTTCCGCATCTCCCGCAACACCGGCTCTCAGCGATGACCGGCCGATCAACGAGTACTACCTGCTGCGTAAGGAATTGCGGCCATAGAACTCGCGACTGACTCGGCAGTGCCAGTGTCAATAAAGGAACCAGCCAGCTCTGAGTCGAACGATAAACTCGGTTGTGAACAGAAGGCTCTGGTAGGCTTTGAAGGAAATTGACGCTTTGCGCGCGCACAATCACAGTTCGGCGTTGCCGGCGTAAATCTGCGGCCCATGACCAGACTTCTGCGGTTCTTTCGTCCCTCGCACCAGCACACGGCTTTCTCGGCCACGCTGCTGCTGATGTCGACGGTCATGCTGTCGCGCGTGGTCGGCTATGTGCGCGAGGCCTACATCGCCTTCGCATTCGGCGCAGGCCCGCAGACCGACGCCTACGTCGCCGCCTTCACCCTGCCCGATTGGCTCAACTACATCGTGGCCGGGGGCGCGGCTTCCATTACATTCATCTCGATCTATACGCGGTTTCTGGCGGAGAAGCGTGACGCCGACGCGGAGAAAACTTTTTCCGTCGTCATTACGGTCATGACCACGGTGATGATCATGGGGACCATCCTCACTGAGATCTTCACGCCGCAATTCGTGCGCTGGATGTTTCATGGTTTCTCGCCCGCGCAAGTCGACCTGACCGTTCATCTGACGCGGATCCTGCTGCCTGCGCAGATTTTTTTCTACGTCGGAGGCGTCGTCTCTGCCGTCCTTCTGTCGCACCGTTTGTTTCTTTTGCCGGCATTCGGGCCGCTGATCTACAACCTGTTCATCATTGCGGGAGGAGTGATTGGCGGGCGGCATTTCGGGATCGCGGCCTTGGCCTATGGCGCTGTGGCGGGGAGCGTTGCCGGTCCGTTTCTGGCCAGCGTGATCGGCGCCGCCCGCATCGGCACCGGCTACCGGCCGTCGTTCGACGTGACGAATCCCGCGTTCCGCGAGTGGGTGAGGCTTTCCATCCCGCTGATGCTTGGCGTTTCGCTAGTTACGGCCGACGACTGGATTTTGCGTCACTACGCCGCCAGCGGCGTGGGCGACATCGCCCGACTCAACTATGCCAAGCGTTTGTTCGCTGTGCCGATTGCCGTGTTGGGACAGGCTACGGGTCAAGCCTCTCTGCCGTTTTTTGCCCGCTTGTTCAACGAGAAACGCCTGCAAGAATTCGCCAAGACCGTAAACGATTCCGTTTATCGAGTGGCCGCTGCGTCCTTTCTCGCTGCCGCTTGGATGATGGCCTCCGCCTTCCCGCTGATCGACTTGGTCTATCGCCGCGGACGCTTTCTGCTTTCCGACACCCAAACCACGGCCGTCTATTTTTTCTGGTTCTCGCTCTCGCTCGCTCTCTGGTCGGCTCAAGCACTTTATGCCCGCGCTTTCTACGCCGCCGGCGACACGCTGACTCCGATGGCTGCGGTCACCTTGATCACAGCCGCATCATTGCCGGTCTATTCGTTGCTCTTCCACAGGTATGGAGTAGTCGGCCTGGCATTTGCTTCCGACATCGGCATCGGAGTAAATCTGCTGGCGCTGGCGTTGCTCCTGCACTACCGCAAACTGGTTTCGCTGGGGGCGCTGCGTTGGGATGAGCTGGGAAAGTCGGCGTTGACTGCGGTCGTCGCCGGAGGCGTAAGCCTGGAAGTCGCACGAAGTGCCGCGCCATTCGTTTCCGCCCACGGCAGCCGCGTTGCCGATGTGCTGCAGTTAGGATTGATTTCCGTTACTTGGGCGGCCGCGACCGCCCTGGGCTTGTGGCTGCTGCGCTCGGAGTTGCCCACCGATCTGCGCCGCCGCAAAGCTGCGGCATATCCCGGAGTCGCCGAGGGCGAGGGCAAAGAGATCATGGGAGCAGGAACGCAACCATAAGCAGACGTCGCCGCCTGAGGCACATCACATCCAATCGATATACACTACGGTACTAAAATCGATATCGGGACGTCGGCGGTGACCACAGCGGAGGGGTCATCGCGCAGCTTGAGGTAAAGCGTTTTTCCTTTGGGCGGTGGAATCGTAAGCGTGCCCTGCACGAATCCGTCAGGCACGGTCACTGAGTTCGCGAAGTCAGGATCGGTGCTCACCACGCCAATCAGAAAGAGTTTGGCCCCGCTCAGCGTGCACTGCTTCTCCGCATGTGGGACGCAGAGAACTTCCTCCAGGGCGGGGATTCGGACTAGGTTGACCAGAGGCTGCCAGTCTCCGTCCGTCCCATCCGCGGCAACCGGGCGAAACTTCAGCGGGCCAAAGGCCGATGGGCCCAGCAACTTCATGGGATCGAGCACGGCAAATATGGTCTTCGAATCCTGCGGCGTCAGGTTGCCATCTTTTTCGCTGAGCAAGACGCTGAATGATTCGTCGGCAGTGGCCACCTCAATCTTTTCAGCGGGGGGAAAACTATCGGGGACCTGCGTCTTCAAGAAGAAATCGAGGCTCGCATCCTGGGGAATATCGTCCGGGTTTTCCAGCTTGATCGTGGCCGGCGTTCCTGAGGGGTCCGGTTGCACGCTCTCGCTGAGCACCGTAACCCGCGGGCGAGGGGCTTCGACTTTGGTCTCGAGTTCCAGAGATCGCCCGTCCTTCAGCGCCACATCGGCCACGACGGAGTCCCCGGATTTAAAGTGGCTGCTGGCGGATGCCTCGCGGCAAATGAGCTTCAGTTCATCCTCTTGATTGGCGCGAGACAGCCCTGCCGGAGTGAAATGCAGGCCATCCACGACGAGCGCGGTGACTTGGTCGAGCCTGGTTCCCTTAAGCGCGCCATCGGCGTCATCGGCATGAATATTAAAGGCGTCGAGGCGTCCGGCCTCCGCATAAGTGTGCAGCGGGACTTGGTCCGCTCCACGGGGACCGAACTTGTGAATCACCATGGTAACTGCCCCTGCCGTCGCGTTTTGCAGGGGAACCTTCACTTCCAGTTCGCCAGGCTTCGGAAGCATCCACACTGCGTCGGTAATCTTCCCCTTTTCTTCCTTCAGGCTGACCGAGCTTACGCAGCAGGCGTCGGGCGATTGCAGATGCAGGGTGTCCTCGCGGCCAACGATCAAAGCGCTGGCATCTTTGGAGGCAACGATCCATTGCTCTGGAGTAGACGTGCGCAACTTGAAACGCGGGCCCTCAAAGGAATGAAAGCCCCAAACGCCTCGGAGCACCCCGGTGACCTCGCCCTGTAGATCGACCGGCTGCATCAGCTTGGTATCAACCACAAAACCGCCCCGGGCCGGGTCCGGCACCGCGGGAAGATCGATTCCCGGTCCCGGCTTGGTTTCCACATGAAGCATAAAGTTGTGGGCCATTTTCGTACCGAAAACCAAAGGTGCTCCGTCCACGGGCAATACGAGAGAAGGCTTGTCTGCGCAGAAGACTTGTGCAGCTTCCGTAGAGCGCAGCGGAGGGTCCGCCGCCGGATGCACCAGCGGCAGGCCGATCACGATCACCGATTTTGGATTGTGAAAAGACGGCGGCAAATTCAGGCGAAGTTCGAGTTCGTCTTTCTTGCGCAGCGAGAGGGCTGGGATGTACTGGTATTGCGCGGTGTGCGCTGTGCCAAGGATGCGAACTACATCGACGACGGATCCCACGTACGGACTGTAGAAGCCGCCGTGCGCAGCGGGCGAGGCGCTGAGCTGCGTCAGCAGGTCCGCGGGAGTGCCCGAAGTCAGCGTCGCGACCATACTCTGACTATGAGGGTCGTCGATGACCAGTTGGTCGGTGTTTTGAGTAAGACAAGAGATTTGTTGCCCGACTGGCTTGTTAAAGCAGTCCTGGTCGAGACGTATGCCGAGGCTGCGCGCCAGCAGGGTCGTGCGTTCTTTTATCTTTTCGGGAGTGTCACCCGAGGCCTCGCGCACCGCGGCGAGATATTTTTCCAGACGCTGGCGGTCGAGGCTGGCTTGTTCCAAGTCCTGCGCGGCACGTACGAAGGACCCTGGTTTGCCTTGGACTGCGTTGCGCAGAGTGCTGAACGCACCGCCCGTTTCCGGCGCCAGAAACACGATCGCTTCCTCGGCACCCTGGGGAACGGTAACGAATACGCCTTCGGCGCGGACGGATTTATTCCAGGCGTCGACGTGAGTGAACCATGAATCGGGAGGCGGGTTGGTAGCCCCGCGCAAAAACGAGATGACCACCAGATAATGCACCGATTGGCTATCCGGCAGATCGGGATGGATCCACAACCGGTCTAAGGGCTGAAGGTTGGGTACCTCGGCGATCGGGAGAGTTTGGCCCTGCCGTTGAACATGGACATCGACCTTTGGCCCGACCAGGTCAAAGGCAGCACCATCAGCCCAAAGCGGAGCCGGGCTGGCGGCGCAGAACACTGTCAGAACGGCAAGCGAGAAAATCTGCAGACGGTGGCGCCAGTTGAACAAACGTACTTCTCCGTTTCTGGGTCGGGGATTGAGACGAGACATGCACCCGATCAAGTCGAAAAGCTAAAAGGCTAACGGGTTAGATGCGTAACTCGGCGGAACCATTTGTATGATTCTATGATATTGGCGGTTGGGGTGAAGAAAACAAAGCGGCGAACATTCGCATGCTCTGCGAACTCCGCCGCCGATCTTATTGCGATGTCCCCGTCGCGACGCCCGCCACGAAACCAGACGAGGCGTCTCTACCGCAAACCTATCTACCGCAAACCTACGCGCGAGCGCCAACCGCCGCGGGCTCAGGCACAGGAGCGCTCTTGTCCTCGCCGTTGGGCTTCGTCTGCGCCTGCGTGGGCTGCCCGCCCTTGCGGATGTCGATGCCGCCCTTGAAGTAGGCGCCGTCCTCAATCGAGATGCGCGCCGCCACCACATCGCCGGTGAGCGAGCCGTCGCTGCGGATATCCACGCGATCACTGGCGGTCAGGTTGCCGCGCACCTTGCCCAGCACCACGATCTCACGGGCGTTGATGTTGGCCGCGACCACGCCATTGCGCCCAATCGTGACGCGGTTGCCCGCCAGGCTGATCGAGCCCTCGACCCGGCCGTCAATATAGAGCGACTCCGACCCGGTCACCTCGCCCTTGATTACCAGCGATTTGCCGATGGTCGCCTGGTCCGCGCTAGTGGTGGTGCTGGTCGCCGGACGCGGCGCAACGGCGGGCTCATTGGCCATCATTGCGGGCACATTCGGAGTAGACAGGGTTGGACGTTCCGGCTCGGCTGGCCGCCCGGGGGTCTGAGGCTGATTCGTCGGCTTCCACATGGATGAAAATTTCCTTTCCTTGTTGGGATTAGGGACCACGCGCCGCACTTGCGTGACCAAATCGAATTGTACTCCCCAGTCTCAAAATGAGCGCTGTGGAAAAGCCTTTATTTTCAACAGAGTTTCCTATCATGGTACGTACTTCTGTGTGCTCGGAGGGTTGACGACCGAATCGCCAACTCTCCATTTTGGTCCGATTACTATGTAAGGATTGCCGAAAAAACTCCGCCCAGACGACAATTCCACACGGTGCTCGGAGTATGCTCTTGGCTCGTACATTTATTCAACCCGTACGTCTATTAAGAAACGCAATCCTCGCAGGAGCAAGAACATGCCGGAATCAGCCGTAGTTACTCCGTCAACCCCCACCATCGCCAGGCCCCACCCCGGCGAGTACGCGCCCTATTATGAGCACTACATTTCTCTGGTTCAGGGCGAGGACATTCTCGACACGCTGGACCAGCAGCGCCGCCAGACGATGCTGCTGCTCTGCGGCCGCGACGATGAAGAGGGCGACTTCCGCTACGCGCCCGGTAAATGGAACGCCAAGGAAGTGCTCGGCCACATCTGCGACAGCGAGCGCGTCTTCGCCTACCGCGCCCTGCGCATCGCGCGCGCCGACACGGCGCCCCTCGAAGGCTTCGAGCAGGACGACTACGTGCGCAACGGTCCGTTCGCCCATCGCCCGCTGGCCGATCTCGTTGAAGACTTCATTGCCGTGCGCCGCGCCACACTATCTCTGCTGCGCAATCTCGAGGAAGCAGCGTGGACGCGGCGCGGCATTGCAAACAAAAATGAAGTGACCGTGCGCGCGCTGGCCTATATCATCGCTGGACATGAGTTGCATCATCGCAGGATTTTGGAAGAGAAATACTTTGCCACGAGTCGCGGATGATTTCTACCTGTGCGGTATCCTGAGAGCTGACCTTAGCTTGCCCTGAGCCGTCAGGCGAAGGGGCTGATAGCTGACAGCTTCCCATGCTTTCCGACTCGACCATCCTGAAACACATCGCGCGCCAGCCCAAGCGCGCGGCCGGATTCAAGCAGCTTGTACGTGAGCTAGGCCTGCATGGCGACACCCGCGGAGAACTCGATGCTCTGCTGCAGAAACTGGTCGCTGGGGGCGAACTGATTCAGCTCAATTCCGACCGTTATGCTTTGCCGCAACCAGTCGCCCATAAGAATGACAAGAACCTGGTCGTCGGCCGCCTAACCATGCACCGCGACGGCTTCGGCTTCGTAATCCCCGATGCAAATTCGCTGAGCGCATCTCTCAAGTCGCGCCTCGTGGGAGATATCTTTATCCCGCCCCACGCCATCGGCAACGCCATGCACGGCGACCGCGTGCTCGTCGACATCACGGCCGTTCGTCCCGATGGCCGCGCCGAAGGCCGCATTGTGCGGCCCGTGGTGCGCGCGCATCCCACGGTCGTAGGAATTTTTCACTACGGCAGCCGCCACAATTCCGTGAGGCCGCTCGACAGCAAGGTCACGCACGATGTTGTGATCCCGGCAGGTGCGGAGTATCCGGATGTTGTGGCGCCGCCGTCCCCGGCGGCCGTCAGAAAAGCCGGCGAGACGCCGGCGCTACGAAAATCCAGTGACCGTGTGCTCGGCGATGAAGCCGCGCGACGCGCGCAGTGGGACGATCTCGAAGGCGTGGTCGTCGACGTTGAAATCACCGACTGGCCCACGCCCACGCAGCATCCGCGGGGACGCGTCATTGAAATCATCGGCCAACAAGACGACTTCGGCGTCGACGTTGAGATCACCATCCGCAAATTTCACCTGCCTCATCACTTTCCCGCAGCCGCGCTCGAAGAGGCGCAGAATATCCCCGCTGTCATCCCCGCGCACGAACTTCGCCACCGCCGTGACTTCCGCACGCTTCCCATCGTCACCATCGACGGTGAAACCGCGCGCGACTTCGATGACGCTGTGACGGTGCGCGCTCTTGCCGACGGCAATTTCGAGCTGCAAGTCCACATTGCCGACGTTGCCCAATACGTCACGCCAGATTCCGCGCTCGACCAGGAAGCTCGCCTGCGGGGCACCAGCGTTTACTTCCCCGACCGCGCCGTGCCCATGCTCCCGCTCGAACTCTCGACCGATATTTGCAGCCTGCGTCCGCACCTCGACCGATTGGTGCTGTCGTGCGTGATGCGAATCGACCCGCGCGGCGAAATTATCGGCTACGAACTGAGCGAAGGCGTGATCCGTTCGGCCGAAAGAATGACATACACCGCCGTCAACGCCGTAATCGAAGGCGATGCCGCTGCGCGCGAGCGTTACGCCGGGCTGGTCTCTACGTTCGAACTCATGCGCGACCTCGCGCTGATCCTCAATCACAAACGCCAGCGCCGCGGATCGATCGACTTCGACCTGCCCGAACCCGTCATTGAGTTCGACGAATTCGGGTTGATGAAGAGCATCACGCGCTCGGAGCGCAACATCGCCCATCGCCTGATCGAAGAGTTCATGCTCTCGGCCAACGAATGTGTCGCGCATTATCTGGAATCGAAACGCATCGCGTCTTTATATCGAATTCACGAAAAGCCGGACGCCAAGCGCGTGTACGATTTCGAAGTGATCGCCGCAACCTTCGGCTACTCGCTCGGCGTAGGAGCGCTGCCTATTCACCGCGTGCAGTTCAAAAGCGACCGCCGCGCCGCGCGCGGCACCGGCAAGCCGGCACGCACCGTCGAGGTTCCCAGGGAAGTCCACATCACGCCGCGCATGTACCAGAAGCTCGCTGCCAAGATCGCGGGCGAACCTGAAGAGCGAATCGTGAGTTACCTGATGCTGCGCTCGCTCAAGCAGGCGCGCTACTCGGAAGAAAATCTTGGCCACTTCGCGCTGGCAGCCCCGTGTTACACGCATTTCACATCGCCGATCCGCCGCTACCCCGATTTGATCGTGCACCGCATCTTGAAAAACGTCCTGCACGAATCGCCGGAAAAGCGGGATGGGAATGTGCCGGTTGGAGTCTCGCGTGCGTTAGACAGTAGCGCGGAACCCGACGCCAGCACTGGCCCCTCGCCTTGGTCCAAGCGCCGCGACCACGCCGCGCATCGCGAAGCGCTCGGGCCCCTGGGCGGGCCAATCAAGGTCGACGAACTCCACGACATCGCCGAAGAGTCCAGCCAGTCCGAGCGCCGCGCCGACGACGCCGAGCGCGAACTCATGGAGTGGAAAAAGGTCAAGTTCATGCAAGACCGCGTGGGCGAAGATTTCGACGGCCTCATCACCAGCGTCACCAAGTTCGGCTTCTTCGTCGAACTCACCGATTTGTTCGTCGAAGGCCTGGTCCCGCTCAACACGCTCACCGACGACTACTACTCCTACCACGAGAACACGCGCCAGATCGTCGGCCAGCGCTCGCGCAAGACCTACAGTTTGGGCCAAAGGATTCAGGTACTGGTCGATCGTATCGATCCGGTGGAGAAGAAAATTCAGTTCGCTGTCCCGGAAGAAGCGCCGCGCCGGCCCACACCCAGACCATCGTCAAGCAAATCGAAACGCAAGCGGTAGCGCTGGCAGCCTGCCCTGAGCGAAGTCGAAGGGTCCCGTCGGCTTTCCTTTCGCAAGTCTCCAATCCTCGCCCCGTGGTGTAAACTGATTGAGTTAAACCCCATCCGCTGCGGACGCGAAGCGGCGGGTTCTTCCTAGTCGGGACGTGGCTCAGCCTGGTAGAGCACTCGCTTGGGGTGCGAGGGGTCGGCAGTTCAAATCTGCCCGTCCCGACCATTCATATGCGTTTAGCTGGCAACTTCCGCCCGGCTGAACCAAGAAAAGCACTTTGATCCCAAGCGCATCTCCCGCACAATCGAAAGAAGGTTTCCAGCTATCGCGCTGGTCGTTGTGCCGCTCTCGTCGCCGTTCTTTCCAGGCCGTAGTTGCAAGTAGTTCACACTCGGGGGTTCTTATGTCCGGGCAAGTCATTTTGGATTTCGATGATCAGGCCGACGCGCTGCGTTTTGCTTTGGCCGCAGGGTCAGTGATGGCAGGCGATGACGTCCGCGCCACCGACAATCTGGTTCAGGAAACGTCGCGCGTGAGCCGCATCCGCCTGGACGCCACGAATGCGGGAAAGATCAGGAAGCCAACTCAAGAGCGCGCGTCCTGAACCTTGCTGCGGTTATCCGCAATGTGCAACCCACATCGCCCGTCAGGGGCGGCTGCACCCTCGCCCCAATGTGCAACCTTAAAAGGTAAACCGTGCCGCCACCTGCCCAATGCGCGGCGCAGGCCCGCGAAAGGTGCCAGTGGTCGTAATCTGGCCAAAAGTTGGACTCTCAATGTTTGCCGCGTTGTCGGTTAGGGTCGGTTGCGCGAACTCGGGATGATTCAGCGCGTTGAAGTATTCCACGCGCAACTCCAGCTTGACGCGCTCCGTGATCGAAGTGGTTTTGGCGATAGCGACATCAAGATTCACCAGGCCCGGGCCGCGCAGCGAGTTGCGAGGCAGTCCATACGTGCGGTCACCCGGATTATCCACGGGATCGAGTTGTGGGAAACAGGGATTAGGCGTGCCGCCGTCATAGTAAGAACTGTTCTCCAGCGGCACGTTGGAGAAGCTATTGGGATTAAAGATAAAGTTGCCCGTGACCGGAGTGGTCGTCGGCTCGCAGATCGTGCCTGTCGGGTCGGTGTTGTAAGTGATCTCGTTGATCGTCGTCTGGTGTCTGGGGTTCAGCATTTGTATGGGGGCAACTACCGCGGCGTGCGAAAGATAAGGATCCCCCGCGCCCGAAGAACCGGGATTGGCGGGATCGTAGGGATTGGGCAACTGGGCGAAAATGTCGAATGGAAATCCGGTGCGCCAGGTAAAAATAGGATACAGACTCCAGCCCTGAGTGAGGCGCTTCGGTCCCGTGGCCCACATGCGATCGAAAGGCAAGTCCCATCCTCCGCTGAAGCTGATGCGCTGGCGCACATCGCTGTCGCCGGAAGCGTAGAAAAGATCCGGGCTATAAGCCGGAACCGTCGAGTTGCGTTGGGCAAACCCCGAGGCGTTATCCAGGTTGTGGCCCCAAGTGTATGCGAAAGTGTAATAAACCGTGCCCAGCTTGGAAGTCTTGGGTTGACGGGTCAGGCTCGCCTCGAGAGCGTTGTAGTTTGCATTTGATACGTTCTGGAATTCAGGCAGTTGGCCGAAGCAGATCACGCCCATGACCGGTCCGCAGTTGCCGCTGTTGCCATCCAGCAAGCGATTCGTGCTCCCCAGCACCATCGGGTTGATGTCTTTTAGCGAGGTCAGTCCGTGCCCAGAGCTGCCAATGTAATTAGTCTCCAGAACGGTGTCAAAGAAAAGATTCCGTTGCAAACTCAAGTTGTACTGATAGACATAAGGCGTGCGCAGGTGAGGGTCGTCCAGGTAGACAAAGCCAGAACTGTTGATCGGAAGGAATGGCGTGAAGCTGATGTCTGGCGCTGGCGGCGTTGAAGGAAATGTATTGGTTACGCCCAAGATCGTGCAGTCCGTATTCGCGCATCCATTTTGAAACGGCTGGCTTAGAAAACCCGTTGGCCCAACCTGACCCGGCCCAACATAATTGAATAAGAACCCCGCGTCGCTGAAGAACGGAGCCTGGCCGTTGAACTGAAGGTTATCTTCGCCCTTCAAAATGTCATAGAAGACCCCGAAGCCGCCGCGCAGGCTGGTCTTGCCGCTTCCCGTTGGGTCCCAGGCAAAGCCAAAGCGCGGAGCGAAATTTTTCTTGTCAGGGAAGTTCACACCCGTGGGGGCGCCGGGATCGCCCGGGAACACCATCCCCAGCGGCGCGCCGGGAAATCGTTGCGACTGCAGTCCTGGAATCACTGAAAAGGTGCGCCCCTCGGTATCGGACTTGGGCGTGTTGTATTCGTAGCGCAGCCCAATGGTCAATACCAAGTTCTTGCGCGCATGCCACTCGTCCTGGCCAAAAACATAAGTGCTCTTGCTGCGAATGTTGGTAGGAGCCAGCGGCCCCTGGAGATAGTAGCCCGGAGCACCGAGCAGAAAGTCTGCATAATCATTGCCCGTCGCCACACTGCCGTTGCCGCTGTAAAAATCAAACTCACCATTCGTGTAGTAGTCGTAAGTCACATTTTCCTGGTACGGCGAGAATCCGGCGCCGAACTTCCAGTTGTGTTTTCCGCGCGTCCACGAAAGCGCATCGGTCCAGGAGAAGGTGTTCTCCACGTAGCGCGTAGGACCGTTCTCGCTGGGGCCAAATTGATAGCCGGTGTCGAAAAAGATGTTCGTCGGACCCGTGGCGAGGTCCGGCGTAATGCCGACGCCCAGGCTGGGTCCGGTGGGCAAATGCGCGACCACGCTGTCCTGTAAATAATTGCTGCGATGAGTCACAAAGTGAAATTCATTCAGCAAAGTGGAAGAGAAGATCCGGGTATAGCCAATGTTCGTGAAGTAGTAGTTGGCAGTGGTTTGGCTCGGATAACCGGGCACAGTAGCGTAAGGGAACGGATTCGAAAACAGCGTGCGATTGAATCCAATCGTAACTGAGAGCTTGTCTTTGGCGCTCAGATTGAAGTCGAATTTGGTGGTCAATTCATCCGCGTTGTTCGTCTGCTCGAGTGAGGTAGAGAACAATCCAGAGCAAGTACCATTCGAATTGCAGACCGTCGTGTTTGTCGGGGAGGTCGTGACCAAGCCAGCCTTGATATACGCCTGGGCGACCGGATCGATTTTTGTGGGGTCGATAATCGCCTGCGAGGCGTTGCCATTTGGACCTGCGAAATAGGGGTTCAGCCCCAAAAACGCGGCAACATTCGGATCTGGACATCCGCCGGCTGTGGCACAGGTCACGCCGTCGTATGGTATCGACTGCGAAAAGTTTCCTTGCAATTGCTGGGGCGTGTAAACCGGAATGTCGATGTCAGGCACAGCCTGAATTTGCCTTGTTCCCTGATAAGCGGCAAAAAAGAAGATTTTGTCCTTGCGAAGGGGACCGCCGAGCGTCGCTCCGAACTGGTTGCGCTTCAGGTCGAGCCGCGGCAGTCCCTGCTGAATGTTGAAGAAGTCATTGGCGTCGAAATCTCTGTTTCTTATGAACTCGAACAAGCTGCCGTGAATATGGTTGGTACCGGACTTGGTGACAATGCTGATGATCCCGCCGCCGTTGCGTCCGTATTCGGCGGTGTAATCGCTGGCCAGAAGCCGAAACTCGGCGATAGCATCGGGATTCGGATCGAGCAGGTTGCTGTTGTCCAGCAGGTCGTTGTTCAGTCCGCCATCCAATAAGTACGTGATGGAATCCGTCCGTCCTCCGGCGATGCTGTAATTGCCCGCGCCCGTATTGTCGTCGTTACTCTCGGTCACTCCAGGCTGAAGCAATGCCAGATCCAGCATGTCGCGGCCATTCAGTGGCATATTGGTAAGCGTTCGTCCGGTTATCGACTGCCCTACAGTCGGATTCACGGTTTCCACCGGCGCAGCCTCGGCGCCAACATCGACCGTCTCGCTAGCCGCTCCGACTTCCATCTTGATGTCGATGCGCAAGGCCTGGTTGATCAAAAGTTTCTGTTCTTTGCTGATCACGGTGCGAAACCCGGCGTGCTCCGTCCTTACCTTGTAGTTCCCAATGGGCAGCGCCAACGCTTGGTAGTGACCTTCGTTGTCGGTGTTCGCCGTGCGCGCGATCTGCGTGGCCGTGTTGGTCACGGTGATCTGCGCCGCCACGATTACCGCTCCCTGCGGATCGTAGACCGTTCCGAAGATTCTTCCGGTTGCTTCCTGCGCCGAAGACACGCTCGCCGCTGCCACCATCGCCAGCAAAAACAGAGCAACCTTTGTGCGGCCTCTTAGGATCTTTTCGACATTCCCCCGCCAAACGCTTTGCTGTTTCTGCCGAATCTGCATTGGGCCCCCCGCAGAAAACGAAATTCTACACCCGGAAGCGGAGCGAGTATGCGTTCTCACCGTCGTAGCAGAGGCCAGACGGCTGGATGCGAAACCGATTGGAGTGAGCGAGGATTTGCGGCACCTGAAAAATCGAGAGCGGGAACCCCGCGCCGGAATTATCTGTCCCGCATTATCCCGTCCGCCGTGTGGAGAGCAAATTCAGGATCTCGCGCAGGCCCTGGCGGATGTGTTGAAGTTCGGCCGCAGATTGCGCGGGGAATGGAATCGCGACCTGCCCTTTGTCGGTTTTCGCCTCGGATCGCAGTTGCTGGCGCGCGCCCACGATGGTGAATCCCTGCTCGTAGAGCAGTTGCTTGATGCGCAGCACGCTTTCCACATCGCGCCTGCGGTACATACGCTGGCCAGTGCTGCTTTTCACCGGCTTGAGTTGCGGAAATTCGCTTTCCCAGAAACGCAGCACATAGGCCGGCAGGCGGCACAACGTAGCCACTTCGCCGATGCGGAAGTAGAGTTTGTCAGGGATGAAGATTTCATCCGTCTTCTTGCCCGCGCTCTTCTTCCCGGCTTTCATGTTCGACTCACGGAATGGATTTCTCAATTGTGACACACCCCTGCCAGATCGACATGAAGAATTTTGAGAACGATGTGTCAGCAATTGGCAGTTGGCAATTAGCCCATGGAAAACCGAATGCGGCGAGGCGGTAGCTAACTGCCAATTGCTAATTGCCCAAAAGGAAACGCCTCTCAGGAGGTGCTTCTCCTGAGAGGCTGGTTAAATTCTTGGCCCATGCGAAGTATCGTTTCGCCGACGGTTAGTGTTTCTTCTTTTTTGCCTTCTTCTTCGTTGCCATGAAGGTTCCTCCGTGAACGATTTTCCCTTGCAAAGGGTGTCACAACTTACGGACCCGATCACAAATGCCACCCAACTTCTAGTACGGGCAGCGTCCTTAACCCAAGATATTGCGGCAGTGTGAACGCAGTGTCAACAGAATAATGCATTGCTGAGAAGAATTCTCCCCTGCGAGCGTCGTTGGTCGTTCGTCGTTGGTCGTTGGCCTCACGCTGCCGGCAGCCGGGAGAGCCAGCTCCGTCGTCCGCCGTCTAACATGCAACAGAAATACGTCACTCCGCGTGAGCGGTGTTAGCCAACGACCACCGACTAACGGCCAACGACCGCTTTCCGGTACACTGCGCCTCATGCGGCGCGATCCCGTCGAACTGGAAATCTTCAAGAACCTGTTCCACTCCATTGCCGAGGAGATGGGCGCGGCGCTGCGGCGCACTGCGTTTTCCCCCAACATCAAAGAACGGCGCGATTATTCCTGCGCTGTGTTCGACGACATGGGCGAGGTCATCGCCATGGGGGACCACATGCCCGTGCATCTCGGCTCCATGCCGATGTCAGTGCGGGCGGCGATTGCGGCGCACGAAATGGCGCCGGGTGATGTGGTCATGCTGAACGATCCTTTCCGCGGAGGCACTCATCTTCCCGACATCACTCTGGTGGCGCCCGTCTATGTGTGGCGCGGGCGCCCACGCCCGCGACAAGCCGGGCATCGTCCCGAATTCTACGTCGCATCGCGAGCCCATCATGCCGACGTCGGAGGAACCTACGCCGGGTCGATGGGGCCCTGCCGCGAGATTTATCAGGAAGGATTCCGCATCCCTCCGGTAAAACTTGTGAGGGCAGGCGCGATGGATCGCGATGTGCTCGCGCTGCTGCTCAACAACGTGCGCACGCCCGAGGAGCGCGAAGGCGATCTGGGCGCGCAAATCGCGGCCTGCCACACCGGAGCCGAAAGGCTGCGGGAGGTGTGCGCGCGATACGGAATCGATCGCATCAAGCGTGCGGCGCGGGAACTGCTGGCGTATTCCGAGGAACTGATGCGCGCCTTTTTGCAGCGTGTGCCGCCGGGTACTTACTCAGCGGAGGATTTTCTGGACAACGACGGCATCAGCGATAAGCCAGTAAAGATCGCCGTAACAATGAACGTGTGGGGCAGCGTCGGAGCCCGCCCTGAGCAAAGCCGAAGGGACCCGGCCGCGGGTCAAAGACCCGTCCCCGCACAGCCGGCAGTCACCATCGATTTCACCGGCAGCGACCCGCAGGTCGAAGGCAGCGTAAACGCAGTCGAGGCCATCACGTACTCCGCGTGCTTCTATGTTTTCCGTTGTCTGCCGGCAGAGGATGTTCCGGCAACCGCAGGCCTGATGCAGCCGATCCAGGTGATTGCTCCGGAAGGAACGATTGTCAACGCCCGGCCACCCGCGGCGGTTGCGGGCGGCAACGTCGAAACTTCGCAGCACATCGTCGACGTTCTGCTGCGGGCGCTCGCGCAAGCCATTCCCGACCGCATTCCCGCGGCGGCATCGGGCACCATGAATAACCTAACGATCGGTGGTATCGATCCGCGTACCGGCGAGGCCTTCGCTTACTACGAAACCATCGCCGGAGGCATGGGCGCGCGGCCCACAAAACCGGGCGTCTCCGGCGTGCATACCCACATGACTAATTCGCTGAACACGCCCGCGGAGGCGATCGAGTATGCCTATCCCTTGCGGGTTCGCCGCTACTCGCTTCGCCCTGGCAGCGGCGGTGCTGGAAAGCATCGCGGAGGCGACGGAATCATCCGCGAGATCGAAGTGCTCGCCGATTGCGAGGTCACGCTCTTGTCAGACCGGCGCACGAGTCGTGCGTGTGGACTGGCCGGCGGCAGTGCAGGCGCGCCTGGAAAGGCCAGCATAATCCGCAACAGTGGCTTGATCGAAGAGATGCCGGGAAAGTTCAGCGCGCGCCTGCGAAAAGGAGAGCGCATTCGGATTGAATCGCCGGGCGGCGGCGGCTGGGGCCCGGCTGACGCAAAACAACTTTGATGGTTGATAAATCGCCGCCGGCGGAGTACACGTTAATCGGAATGCCGCAGTTCAGTGGTTCGAATAGAAAGAGGATCTCTCTATGCACATCATCAAATCAGTTGGAGTGCTCTCGGTCGCGAAGATATTGGGATTGATGTACGCCTGTTTGGGCCTGATCTTTGCTCCGCTTTTCCTCCTGGTCGGCTTGCTGGCATCAGCGGCAGGCCAACACAACAATCCCTTTGCCGGGATCTTCAGCATTGGCTTCGCCGTTCTCTTTCCCGTGCTCTATGGCGTGATCGGTTTCATTGCGGGTGCGATCGGCGCGTTGCTTTATAACCTGTTCGCCCGCTGGGTTGGCGGCTTTGAACTGGAAATGGAACTGCGCCCGCAGACTCTGACCGCGCCCTATCCCATCATCCCTCCAACCAGCCCGGCATCTAACTCGTAGAGGCAAGAGCTATGAATGATCTCGCTTCTCATTATCTCGACGAAGCCCGCCGCCAGTTCCGCGGGCACAAGCGCATGGCGGAAAGCGCCATGGCGCAACTTCGCGACGAAGATTTTTTCGTCACCCTCGATCCGGAATCGAACTCGGTGGCGATTCTCGTGAAACACCTTGCCGGCAATATGCGCTCCCGCTTCACCGATTTCCTAACCACCGATGGCGAGAAGCCCGGCCGCTTCCGCGACCGCGAATTCGAGCTGAACGCGGCCGCCCCACGGGCGGATGTGATCAAGCTGTGGGAAGAGGGATGGAACTGCGTCTTCGCAGCCCTCGATGCGCTCAAGCCCGAAGACGTGATGCGCACGGTGACGGTCCGCGGCCAGCCTCATACCGTGCTGCAGGCCATCAATCGCCAGATCGCGCACTACGCGCAGCATATCGGCCAGCTCGTCTTCCTGGCCAAGCATCTGCGCTCCAGCGAGTGGAAGACCCTGAGCATCCCGCGCGGCAAGTCGGAGGATTACAAGACCGCAGTGCCGAAACCCTATAAACCATGAGTTCAGCGGGAAGCGGTTCCCACGGTGCTAGAATCAAACGTTTTGTGTCTCAGTCTGTATTCATAAGGTAGCCTTTATGCCATCTACGATGCTGGCAGTAGTTAAGCCCGAAGCTGCGCCGGGAGCGGAAATCCGCGAAGTCAAAATTCCCGCCTTCGGGCGCACCGACGTTCTGGTAAAAGTAAAGGTCGCATCCATCTGCGGCACCGATCTCCACATCTACAACTGGGACCGCTGGGCGCAGAACCGCATTCATCCTCCGCTGATTCCGGGACACGAGTTCTGCGGTGAGGTCGCCGCGTTCGGCGATGAAGTCACCAGCGTGAAGGAAGGCGACTTCGTTTCCGCCGAGATGCACGTGGCGTGCGGCAAGTGCCTGCAGTGCCGCACCGGCGAAGCTCACATCTGCCAGAACGTAAAGATCATCGGCGTCGACGCCAACGGGGCCTTCGCCGAGTACGTGGTCATTCCCGAGTCCAATATCT
This sequence comes from uncultured Acidobacteriaceae bacterium, assembly GCA_963832755.1. Classification (GTDB taxonomy): domain Bacteria; phylum Acidobacteriota; class Terriglobia; order Terriglobales; family Acidobacteriaceae; genus Sulfotelmatobacter. Next base: position 94,497 of record CAWHVM010000003.1, read on the forward strand.
GGAAGCTCGATCCCGCCATTCCTCAAGAGTACGCTTCGATTCTCGATCCGCTGGGCAACGCGGTTCACACCGTGCTGGCGGGAGAGATCGCCGCGAAGACCGTGGCCATCACGGGCTGCGGCCCCATCGGACTCTTTGCCATCGCCGTAGCGCGGGCCGTGGGCGCAACCAGCGTATTCGCCATCGAAGTGAACGAGCACCGGCGCAAAATCGCGCGTGAGATGAAAGCCGATTACGTGATTGATCCATCAAAAGAAAATGCCGCCGCCATCGTGATGGAAAAAACCGGCGGCCTCGGCGTGGACGTGGTGCTCGAAATGGCAGGCCATCCCGACTCGATTCGAACTGCTTTCGATATCGTGCGGCGCGGCGGCAGAATTTCCCTCCTCGGCCTCACCTCAAAGCCCATCGCGCTGAACTTCTCCGAAGACATTATCTTCAAAGGCATCACCGTGCAGGGCATCAACGGACGCCGCATGTACCAAACCTGGTACCAGATGACCGCGCTCCTGAAAGCCGGCAAACTAGACCTGCATCCCGTAATCACAGACCGCATTCCGATGAAAGATTTTTCCCACGCGATGGAGCGCCTGAAGACCGGCGAAGCCAGTAAAATATTGGTGTATCCCAACGGCATGCGCTAAGACGGATCGTGTGGCGCGGACACTCCTGTCCGCGAACGCTTAAGCCAAGAAGCACATGCAGGACCAGATCTGCCGATGGAGTGAACTATGGCCCTAGATGCATTCGTACGCTGCACCTGCATTCGCGACGGCAAGGCCAAGCCGCACCCGTTTCCCGACCGCCTCACCTTCGACGAGTCCGGCGACCCCATGCTGACGGGCGATCCGTCGGAAGAAGAGTGGGAGGCACACGACCGCTGGCTCTCGCAATCGTGCGAGCACGAAGGATTTATCATCTCGTTTTTCCTGGGCAACATCACAAAAGTCGGAAACCTGCGAACTTTCTTGCGTCACCTGCAAGGCAAGCCTGGGCCGCGCTTCCCGATTCTGCTGGAAAAGGTTCTCTACAACGGCACGCACACCGGCGATCGGATCCCCATCAAGGATTCGCCGAAGCTGCTGAAGGAAGTCACTACTGTGCTCCACTCCAGCGACATCCTGGCCGACTCCGAGAAGGAATTCTTCACCAACATGAAGCTTCTCTGCGAAGCCAGCATCCAGACCGGGAACCCGATTATGTTCTGAACGCTGATTTGTCTTCGAATCCGCGTTGATCCGCGTGAATCCGCGGCAAAGAAGTTCCGAGGCACGACATGACCCCCACAACCCGCACCAACCCGCTCTCTTATCTCACCACCCAGCTCAACGAACTCAAAGCCAAAGGCACGCACTTCAAGCTCCGCGTGCTTGAGGACGAGCAGGCCCCGGTCTGCACCTTCGACGGCAAGAAGGTCATCAACCTAGCGTCGAACAATTATCTCGGGCTGACCACGCATCCTAAGCTGCGCGAGGCAGCGCTAGAGGCGACGCGCAGATTCGGCGTGGGATCGGGCGCAGTGCGCACCATCGCCGGAACCATGAAGATCCACATGGAACTGGAAGAAAAAATCGCGCGCTTCAAAAACGTGGAGGCCTGCGTAGTTTTCCAGTCTGGCTTCGCGGCCAATGCAGGCACAGTCTCGGCCGTGCTGGGCAAAGATGATTTCATCATCTCCGACGCGCTCAACCATGCCTCGATCATCGACGGCGCACGCCTCTCGAAAGCGCAGATTCTGGTCTTCCGCCACAAAGACGTCGCCCACGCCGAAGAACAGCTGGCCAGCGTGAAAGACCAAGCCGGCAAGAAGCTGCTGATCACCGACGGCGTCTTCTCCATGGATGGCGACATCGGCCCGCTCCCCGGCCTGTGCGACGTGGCGGAAAAATACGGCGCAATAATGATGGTCGACGACGCCCACGCCTCCGGAGTGCTGGGCCGCAACGGCCGCGGCACCATCGATCATTTCAACGTGCACGGCCGCGTCGACATCCAGGTAGGAACATTGTCGAAAGCCATCGGCGCGCTAGGCGGCTACGTCTGCGGCACGCGCGATCTCATCGATTTTCTCTACCACCGCGCGCGCCCGTTTTTGTTTTCAACATCGCATCCGCCATCGGTAGCCGCAACCTGCATCGCCGCCTTCGACGTTCTGGAAAACGAACCCGAGCGCATGGAGAAACTCTGGGAAAACACGCGCTTCTGGAAAAAGGAACTCGGCCTGCTAGGCTTCGACATCGGAGGCCGCGCCACGCCAGCCAGCGAAACTCCAATCACCCCGATCATCATCGGCGACGGCAAGCTCACCATGGACTTCTCCCGCGAGCTGTTCCAAGAAGGTGTCCTCGGCACCGGCATCGCCTTCCCCACAGTGCCAGAAGGCAAAGCCCGCATCCGCACCATCATGACGGCGACTCACACGAAAAAAGAGCTGGAGCAGGCGCTGGAGGTGCTGGGGCGCGTAGGAAAGAAAATGGGAATTGTAAACTGATCAGTCCGCCCGATACACAATCTTCCCGCCCACAATCGTCGCCACAACCTTCCCCGTAAACTGCCAGCCATCAAACGGAGTGTTGCGCGACAGCGACCGCGACTTGGCGGCTTCAAACGTCCAGCGCTTCTTAGCGTCGAAGATGGTTACATCGCCGAAGTTGCCGCGCTCAAGCGATCCGCGCCCGCGCAGATCGAAAACGCGCGCCGGACCAGCCGTAAAGAGTTCCACAATGCGAGTCAGCGGAATCTTGTGTTCACGGTGAAGCTTGGTGGTTGCAACCGCCAGCGCAGTTTCGAGTCCGGTAATCCCGAAGGCGGCGTGCTCGAACTCGACTTGTTTCTCATGCGAGGCGTGAGGGGCGTGGTCCGTAGCAATGGCATCCACAGTGCCGTCGGCCAGCGCAACCAGAATGGCTTCGCGGTCGGTCGCCGAGCGCAGCGGCGGATTCATCTTGAAATGCGTGTTGTACTCGCCAACATCTTCATCGAGTAAAGTGAAGTGATGCGGCGTAACCTCACAAGTGACGCGGGCCTTGCCGCGCTTGCCGCGCCGCACAGCCTTGAGCGCATCCGACGTAGAAAGATGCGCCACGTGCAACCGCGACTCGCGAATCTGCTGCGCGAGCGTCACGTCGCGATCCACAATGTTAGCTTCCGCGGCAGCGGACATGCCTCGCAGACCGAGACGAAAACTCGTCGGCCCTTCGTTCATGGAGCAGTGCTCCGTAAGCCGCGTATCTTCAGCGTGCTGCACCACCGGCAGATTCAACTCGGCGCCAAGCCGCAAGGCGGCGCGCATAACCTCATCGTCGAGAATCGGCTTACCATCGTCGGTAACGGCCACTGCACCCGCCCGCTGCAGCGCCGCAAAATCAGTAAGAGCAGCACCCCGTGAGCTGCGCGTAGCAGCGGCGATGGGGAAAACGTTGACCACCGCTCCCCGCTCAGGATGCCGCAGCCACGCAACCCATTCGTCAGTATCAACCACGGGCAAAGTGTTCGGCATAGTGCAGACCGAGGCGAACCCTCCGGCAGCAGCCGCTGCCGTGCCCGTAGCGATTGTCTCTTTGTAGCCCTGCCCGGGCTCGCGCAAATGAACATGCAGATCAATGAATCCCGGCGTAACGATCAACCCGCGCGCGTCGAATTTCTCGTCAGCCCCACCGCGCACCTTATTAGGCAAGGCAACTTCGGCAACGCGGCCATCGCGCAGCAGAACGTCCATAGGCGCGTTAATCCTCGCCGCAGGATCGATCACGTGCCCGCCCTTAATCAGCAAGCTTTTAGTTTCCTGGCGGCTCATGTGCAACTCCCGGGCGACTTCTTTTCCACGGATTCACGCAGATTTCGCGGATTTTTCTTGGCATTCTCGAACACGTAACGTTTGAACTGGGCATTCGGTCCGAAATTGAACAGCAGCCCGACCTCGATCTCTGTTGCTCGAAGGTAATCCAGGAGTTGTTTTTCCCAACCGGGCTCAATATCTCGTCCGGTTTTCAATTCGACAAGAACCTTGCCATCCACGAGCAGGTCGGCTCGGAAGTCGCCAACTTTCTGTCCGCGAAACCATACTGGTACGGCAATTTGTCTCTGGAAAAAGATGTTGCTCTCGGCTAGAGAAACAGAAAACGCCTGTTCGTAAACCGATTCCAAGAAGCCATGCCCCAACTCGTTGTGTATGCTGAAGAAGATGCCGATCAGCTTCTCTGTAAGATCGCCGTGTTTCAATCCGCATTGATCCGCGTACATCCGCGGTAAGGAAGTTACTGTCCTCATTTAGCTTTCCCCAACGCCCGCGCCAAAATCGCCATGCGCGTAGGCACGCCATTGTGAATCTCGTCGATGATCGCCGACTGCGGACCGTCCGCCACTTCGGCAGTCAGTTCCAGGCCGCGAATAATCGGCCCGGGATGCATCACGATCGCATCGCGCTTGGCCAGCTTCAGCCGCGCCGCCGTCATCTGGTAGCGCGCGATGTAGTCCTGTACCCGAATCTTCTGGCCGGCGAGGCGTTCCTTCTGCAGGCGCAACAGCATGACCACATCCGCCCCACGCAACGCCTCTTCAATATGCCGTGTAACACGCAGGCCGGGGGCGAGCGTCACCGAAACGTCGGGCACGAACTCGGGCGGACCGCACAGCGTGATCTTCACCCCGAACCGGCTCAACAAATGGCAGTTCGAGCGCGTCACCCGGCTGTGAAAGATGTCGCCGACGATCGCGACCTGCAAGCCTTTGAACGACTTCTTGTGTTTCAGGATGGTGAAAGCATCGAGCAACGCCTGCGAAGGATGCTCGTGCATTCCGTCCCCGGCATTGATCACGGGAATGTCGAGGTGCTTCGCCATCAAGTGAGGCGCGCCAGCACAAGGATGCCGGATCACAATGGCGTCCGCCCCCACCGCCCGCAAAGTGTAGCCGGTGTCGAGCAGGGATTCGCCCTTCTCGATGCTCGATCCCGACGATTGCACCAGCGTAGTGATCGCACCGAGGGACTTGGCGGCGATCTCGAACGAAGAGCGCGTGCGCGTAGACGCTTCGTAAAACAAGAGCACGATGCGCTTGTTGCGCAACAGCGGACGCGCCTTGAGCGGATTCATCCGCCGGGCCAGCTTGAGCAGCCCCAGGATTTCCTTATCGTCCAGGTGCTCGATGCTGAGAAGCGACCCCCGCGCCGGTTTGTTCGCGTGAGAATTCAAACGCTGCATCATACGCGGCCAGCGCAGCCTGCGGCAAGGCCAAGGCGAAAAGCCGCGCCCACAGCGCAACGCGGCGCATTCCCCCCAGACCTCGCCAGTTTACGTCCGATTCCGCCTTGCCGAAAAAGCCGCGCTGATCGCTCCGCCAATCGCGCCCAGAACGGCGAACGCCATCAACCCGAAAAACAAGGAAGCCGCCATCATGACCGCAAAGCCGCCCGGCGACCTTACAAAGTTCATGAAGGGTTCGACCTGAGGACCAGGATAACGCGAAGCCGCCTGTTGCACTTTGTCCAACATTTCGCTTCGTATTTCCGCACCTTTATGAAGCACCACCACCGCCAAAGTCTCAAGAAGTGTCGACATGCAGAAGAGCAAAAATCCGCTTAGCCCACCTAGCCTGGCTCCCACTCCCGGACGAATCACCGCTCCGGGGCTGCGCCGTTGCGCGAGGATAGCGGCAAGAAATCCGGCGCCAAGTGCTGCCACAAACGGATTCAAGCCCAGAAACATCAGCAGGACAGCGACTCCAGCCGCCAGAGCGCACGGCCGCAACGTGAACGACCAGCCCGTCGGCAGCGAACTTATCTCAGCGGCGTGAAAGCCGGGACCCGCTTCGTGAACCAGCGCCGACACGCCGCTCTCGGCTTCGGCGACCGGTTCGACAGGCGCCTCGGGCATGGCTACGCGAATCTGCGGCGCGCCGCACTGCAGGCAGAAGGGCTTGCCATCTTCAATGCTGTGCCCGCACTTGTAACAGGGATGATCCATCGGAGCTAGGCAGGACTAGCCTGAAGGTATCGCACGACCAGCGGCAGGCGCAAGGCGGCCCCGTTTCACATAACGTCTCAATTGGACTTGCCAAGGAGACTTCCCACTTCGGTGCTGAGGCGGGACGGATTGACGCACAACAGCAAACTGGGGTCGGCCCCGTCGAGTTGGTGCATCCAGAACGTGGGATGCGGTGGCTGTTGCCCTTCCCAGGTAATTCCCGGCTTGTAGATCAGGTACACGTCCCAGGCGGTCTGGTTCAAGTTGAGGGTTGCCCCGAATAACTTGCCAACATTGCGGCTGCTATCCCAGCCTTGCCAGATGCGTACGTCTTGAACGCTCTTAGCTCGCTCCGCAGCGGTCGTGGGATTATCTCCGTCGCGCATGGGCTCCCACACCAACAAAGCTTGCAGTCTAGGCGACGGGAACTTTTCGAGAATGCGGCCCACCATCGCATGACCAGACTGACATTCTGGGCAGGTCGGAGAAAGAAGAGCGACGATCCGAACCTTTTGGCTGGAAGCGTTGAATTCCCTCCGCAGCTCCTCTGTCCCCAGGAGGGACAGCGGAGTCGCTGGCGCACTCGCCGCCGGACCTTCAGGTTTGTTTGCAGAAGAGTGGCAGCAGTCCTGGGGGGCAGCCGATGCACAAGTCGACCCCAGAGTCAGAAGTAAAGCCGCGATAGGGAAAAGCGCACGAAGTTCTCGGATCGGGCCCCTCCACAGAAGTCAACTCACGCCAGCAGCTTAGCGGCATCCTTGGCGTAATAGGTCAGAATGATGCTGGCCCCGGCGCGCTGGATACTTTGCAGCGATTCCATCATCACTCTGTCGCGTTCGATCCAGCCGTTGCGGGCGGCGGCTTCGATCATGGCGAATTCGCCGGAGACCTGATACGCGGCCAGTGGCAAATCGAAACGCAGCCGCGCGGCGGCGATCACGTCGAGATAGGGCATGGCCGGCTTGACCATGATCATGTCGGCGCCTTCCTCAATGTCGAGTTCGATTTCGCGCATGGCTTCGCGCAGGTTGGCTCCATCCATCTGATAAGACCGGCGGTCGCCGAACTGCGGCGCCGAGTCGGCGGCTTCGCGAAACGGGCCGTAGAAACCGGAGGCGAACTTCGCGGCGTAGGAAAGAATCGGCGTGTTGATGAAGCCGGCTTCGTCGAGCGCGCGTCGGATCGCGGCGACGCGGCCGTCCATCATGTCAGAAGGCGCGATGATGTCGACGCCCGCGCGCGTGAGCGACACCGAAGTGCGGGCCAGCAGTTCGAGGCTGGCATCGTTGTCGATTTCAAACTTGGATTCAACCGCCTTGGCCGCGATTGCAGCCAGTTCGTCGATGACTTTTAATTTTTCCTCCTCGCTCTTCACCGGCTTCACGGCTACTCCGCCCTTCGCTCTCCAGGCCTCTCTAGCGGCCGCTCCCAGCGACATTGGCGTCGCCGAAGACCTCACGATTCCGCAATGCCCGTGCGCCATGTATTCGCAAAGGCAAACATCGCCCATCAGGATCAGGTCTGGAACTTCGCGCTTCATGGCGCGCGCTGCTTGCTGCACAATGCCGTCGTCCGCCCAGGCCCCGGAAGCAACGTCATCCTTCTTGTCGGGAAGACCGAAGAGAATCACCGCGGGCACGCCCAGGGAATGAACCTCCTGCGCTTCCTTCACCGCCTCATCCACCGAAAGGTTGAACACGCCCGGCATGGAGCCAACCGCCTTGCGCACAGCTTCGCCGGGGCAAACGAACATTGGATAGACGAAAGCGTCGGGAGTGAGCCGGGTTTCACGCACCAGATCGCGAAGCGGTGCGGTGCGGCGCAAACGGCGAAGACGGGTAACAGGAAAGGCCATAGAAACCACCTTTTAACGTTTGATTCTAGCAGGAGTAGCTTGGGTCTCGGGTCCTAGGTCTCAGGTCTTAGGGCAAATCAAACTTCATCTCTACCTCCGATTGCCGGCTACTCGCGTCCAAGACCCAAGACCAAGACCTAAGACCCGATTCCCGCAGTGACGAAAGTAATCCGCGAGATTCAAAGCCAAGCCAGAATCCGCGATTTTCTCCCTAAAATGAGAGACGGATGAGTCTGTTCAGACGGTATCGCTGGTTCGTGCTCGCAGGCGCAATGACGCTGACTTTCGCCGCCGTGTCTTTAACGGTGCCGCGTGGTCCGGCGCTCACCGCGATTTTTGATATCGGATATCTGCTGCTAACGCTCACGGCCGGCGGAGTCCTGCTGGCGAATGCGTGGTCGATGCAGGGCGCCAACCGCCGCTTCTGGGCGCTCATGGCGTCGGGATGCATTCTCTGGGCTTGCAATCAGGCGGCTTGGGTCTATTGCGAAGTCTTGCGCCACATAAATTTTCCCGATCCCTCGATCATGGACGTATTCCTGTTTCTCCACCTCGTTCCCATGATCGCGGCGGTTGGGTTGCGTCCGCATCGCAGCGAAGGCGAGCAAAAATTCCGCGTGGGCGCGCTCGACTTTCTCATGCTCGTGGTGTGGTGGGTTTTTCTGTATGCCTTCGTTGTGTTCCCCTCGCAATACGCGTCGTTGAATGTGGCGGAGTACGACCGCAACTTCGGCCCGCTCTACGTGTTCGAGAGCGGCGTGCTGGTGTTAGTGCTCGCCATCGCCTCCCGTGGCGCGTCCGCGGGATGGAGGATCGTGTACCTGAACTGGATGGCGGCCAGTGCCATCTATGCGCTCGATTCGCAGGCGGCGAACCTGGCGCTTACAACTGGTGCGTACTACACCGGAAGCCTCTACGACGTTCCGCTCATGGGCGCAGTATGCTGGATGCTGGCGACCGCACTGACCGCGCGCGCATCCCAGCCCGAGGCCGCGCCTCCCCAAGCCCACGACAAGTGGGGTGCAATGGCGTTGCGCCTGGCCATGCTCGCGATCCTTTCCTTGCCGGCCTTGGGACTGTGGGCCTACCACTGGGACAACTCGCCCGCTCAGGCCCGCACCTTTCGCCTGTTCACCATACTCGTGGCGATGATAGTGCTGGGTGTGTTCGTCTTCATGCGGCAGTATCTCCAGGATCAGGCGTTGATCCGTCTTCTTGAGGATTCGCGGCGCAGCTTCGAAAATGAGCAGCGGCTGCAAAGCCATCTCGTGCAAAGAGAGAAGTTGGCTTCCTTAGGCCAGTTGGTTGCCGGCGCGGCACACGAAATCGACCATCCCCTCACCGCGATCATGGCGTACTCCGAGAAACTCTGGTCGCAAGAGCGCCTGACCAGCGAGCAGGACGCGCTCGTCCGCAAGATTGTGAACCAGTCTCAGCGCACCCGTGAGCTGATCGCGAACCTGCTCAGTTTCGCCCAGCAAAGTTCCGCCGAGAAAACGATGGTGGATTTGTGCATGCTCCTGCAGCGCAGCGTGCAAATGCGCGGACTGCAGACTCACGAGCAGAAAGTCCGCATCGAGACCTCGATCGATCCTCACCTGCCGCGCGTGTGGGGGGACGGCCACCAGTTGTTCCAGGCCTTCGCCCAGATCGTCGAAAATGCCCTCGACGCGCTCGAAGAAGCCGGCGGAGGCCTGCTCCAGGTGAGCGCCCGCCTTCACGGCGAAGAAGTGATAGTAGAGTTTTCCGACAGCGGCCCCGGCATCAAAGAACCCAATCGCGTCTTCGATCCTTTCTATACGACAAAGCCCATCGGCAAAGGCACCGGTCTAGGATTGAGCGCCGTATACGGCGTGGTGCAAGATCATCGCGGCCAAATCACCTGCCACAACAAGCCCGAAGGCGGCGCAGTCTTTGTGCTGCACCTGCCCGTGGCCAGCCAAGCCGAACCCCAGGCCCTGGCCGCAGCCCAATCGTAACCCGCCATTCCTGTAACATAAACCCGATGTCCCAACCGCTCCTGCACAACTCCGCGCGCGTCCTCGAGTTCGACTCCCTGCGCGAACTGCTTCGCGGATACGCCTCTTCGCCGCCAGGCCAGGCAAAAGTCACAGCGCTAGCGCCCTCCACCGATCCCACCTGGATCGCTGAACAACAAGACCTGACTGCAGAAGTCCGCGAGTTCCGCCGCGTAGGCGGCCACTTCGATTTTTCCGGTCTGCTCGATATCGCAAAACTAATCCAGCGTTCTCGCATCGCCGGCGCCGTCCTCGAAACCACCGAGATTCGCGACGTCCTGCTCGTAGTAGATCGCGCCGCCGAGTGGCGCGAGATCGCATTCCATCCTCCGGCGAACATGAAGGCGGAATGGCAACGCACGCGCACGCTCTCCGAGGCCATCCCCAACTTCACCGAGTTCCTGCGCCATTTTCGCAACAAGATCGAGCCCGATGGAACCCTCGACGACCGCGCCTCGCCCGAACTGGCAAGAATCCGCCGCGAAATCGAAAAGCAAAGGCGCGTGATTCAGGAATCCCTGCGCGGCTGCTTGCGCCGCCTAGCCGAAGGCGGCGCGGTTCAGGACGAATTAATCACCATCCGCGGCGAGCGCTTCGTAATCCCCGTAAAGATCGAACAGAAACGCCGCGTGCAAGGCGTGGTCCACGGAGCCAGTTCCAGCGGCCAAACCGTCTTCGTCGAACCCCTCGAAACCATCGAGCAGAACAACGAACTCGTGCGCCTGCTCGATGAAGAGCAGTCCGAGATCCATCGCATCCTGCTAGAGATGACGCGCCGCATCGGCGAGCAAGCCGAAGCCATCCTGTCCTCAGCCGAAGTGCTAAGCGAACTGGAACTGCAATTCGCCAAAGCCCGCTTCGCCGAAGACTACAACTGCGTGTCGGTAAAGTTAAGCGCGCCCGCCGCAAGCCGGCAAGAACCGTGTGGGGACGGGCGCCTCGCCCGTCCAGCGAGCGAAGCGAGCCTCCTCCTGCACAACGCCCGCCATCCACTACTGGAAAGAAATCTCAAACTAAAAAAAGTCCAAGTAGTCCCCATCACCATAGAACTAGAAGGCAACCGCCGCCAGCTAGTAATCACCGGCCCCAACACCGGCGGCAAAACCGTGACGCTAAAAACGGTAGGCCTGCTCGCCCTGATGGCCCAGTCCGGAATCCCAGTTCCCGCCGATAGAGCGGACATGCCCGTATTCGACGCGGTCCTCGCCGATATCGGCGACTATCAATCCATCGAGCAGAATCTCTCAACATTTTCCGCGCACGTAACCAACATCGATTTCATCTCGCGCACCGCAACCCCGCAATCGCTCGTGCTGCTCGATGAGCTGGGCTCGGCCACCGACCCCGAAGAAGGCGCGGCCCTGGCAGTCGCGATCGCCACGCATTTCGCCCGCATCGGCTGCATGGCGGTCATTTCCACACATCACACATCGCTGAAAGTCTACGGAGCAAGTACTCCCGGCGTGATCAACGCCTCGGTAGGCTTCAACGAGACCACGCTGCAGCCCACGTACGAATTGAAGATGGGAGTGCCCGGAGCGTCCGCGGGAATCAACATAGCCCAGCGCCTGGGCCTGAATCCCGCAATCATCGAGTCAGCGCGCTCCCGCCTGGGCACGCAAGCCCGCGATGTAGGCGAATTTCTCGACAAACTTCATGCCAGCTTGCGCGAAGTGGAAAGCGAACGCCTGCGCCTGCAAACGGGCGAACAAGATCTTGAGCGCGAAAAAAACCGCTTAGCGATCGAAGGAAAAAACGCCCAGCAGGCCAAGATCCGCGAAATGGAGAAGAAGCTCGAGAGCGTCCTGCGCGACTTCGAATACCAAGCGCGCGAAGCGGTAAACGCCGTCCAGGACAAAGCAGCAGCGCAGAAAGTCTCGAAAGAAGCCGAGCGCCGCATCGCCAAGCTGCGCCGCGAATTCCGCGAGCAATTCGATTCCACTGTAGTAGCGCACGCCAGCGGAGCCGACCAAGGCGATCCCCACGCCCAGCCCCAAGTCGTGAAGCAAGTCTCCGAAGGCGACACGGTAAAGCTGAAATCAACCGGCCGATCGGCAACCATCCTGCGCAAGCTGGACGACTCTCACTTCGAAGTGGCCATGGGCGTAATGAAGATGAAGATCTCCCGCGACGATATAGCCGAAGTGATAAACAACGCCTTCAGCGCTGGGCGCGCAGCGGATTCTCCAGTGAAAGCAGCGCGAGCGCGCGGAATCTCCGTGTCGCTGGAAAACGAAGGCCAACAAGCCCCATCAGAAATCAACGTAATCGGCTACAACGTAGACGACGCAACGCGCGAAGTCCAAAAGTTCGCAGACCGCGCATTCCTGGCCGGCCTGCCGCGCGTCCGCGTAGTCCACGGCAGCGGCATGGGCATCCTGCGCAAGGCGCTGCGCCAAGCCCTGCAGCAGCATCCGCACGTAGAATCAGTAGCCGAGCCTCCGCAAAACGAAGGCGGCGGCGGGGCCACCGTGGTGGAGTTGAGGGTGTAAGCCTTTCATGGAAAATCGGCGGTTCCAAGTTGGACCAGTACTTATCCTGCTTGTGACGGATGTCACAGATCCCTCTCGCCCGAATCTTCAGATTCTTGTCATCTGAGCAGAGGAGGATCGTCCGAAGGACGTTCCTCCGCAGTCGAAGCATCCCTATATACCCTTATGACCGCCAGAGAGCGGCAAAGCTACTGCGTATACACCATGGGCAGCCTGTCGGGTACCCTCTACATCGGTTTCACCGGCAATCTGCATAAACGAGTGTTCGAGCACAAGTTCCATCAAAGGGAAGGTTTCACCAACAAGTACGACGTGGAACGCCTTTTGTACTGGGCGTCTTACGACGATGTTCACCCGGCTATCGCGCGCGAGAAGCAGTTGAAGGGATGGTCCAGGACGAAGCAAGGTTGCGCTGATCGAGTCCAGAAACCCCCACTGGCTCGACCTAGCCAAGGACTGGTACCCGTGGATGAAACCTTCCCCTCTGTCATCCTGAGCGGAGCAGAGCCATTCGCAAACGCGAATCGCTCTGCGGAGTCGAAGGATCCCTATCGCTGCCGCGACCGCCAGAGAGCGCCGAGTTTTCCTCTGAAGCTCAACGCATAATCCGATTTCCCACAGCTTCTCCACAACAATCCGGCTCCGGTATATTCCAATCAGCCGCACTGCAACTCAAAATCCCTAAGGGAGAAGTGTCAGCTCAAGTATGCCCACCGCAGACTTCAAAGAAACGCTAAAACAGCAGGCGGATATCGTCCGCATCGTCGGCGACTACATCAAGCTGAAAAAAGCCGGAGCGCAGAACTATTCCGGCCTCTGTCCTTTCCACGGCGAGAAGACGCCGTCGTTCTCTGTCCACGCCACGCGCCAGTTCTATCACTGCTTCGGCTGCGGCGTCTCAGGCGATGTCTTCAGCTTCGTGCAGAAAATCGAGAACATCACGTTCCCCGAAGCCGTCCGTCTGGTGGCGCAAAAGCTGGGCATCCCGCTGCCCAAAGCTACGTACTCGAGTCCAGAAGAGGCCAAGCAAGCCAAACTGCGCGCTCAATTGCTCGACGCACAAGAGCGTGCCGCCACATTTTTCCAGGAATGCCTGAAGCGCCCCGAGGGCGCCCGCGCCCGTGAATACCTCCAAGGCCGCGGTCTGGATGCAGAAACCATAGCCCGCTTCCGCATCGGCTACGCCCCCGACTCCGGCTTCCTCCTCCGCGACCGCCTGGCAAACGAGTTCAGCGAAGAAGCGCTGCGCGAGAGCGGCCTGTTTTCCTGGAAGCAGGAAGACGGGCTTCGGGCGAAGCCTGCCCTGAGCGAAGCCGAAGGGGGCGCCGGGCTTCGGCCAGACATCTCTCATCGTAATGACGGAACTGAGGAAGAAAGTGATTCGCCGAAGCCCGAAGCCCGAAGCCCGAAGCCCGAAGCCCGCATGTATTCCAAATTCCGCAACCGCGTAATGTTCCCCATCTCCAACGATGCCGGAAAAATAATCGCCTTCACCGGACGCACCCTGGCCACCGACGAAAAGTCCGGCCCAAAATATCTGAATTCACCCGAGACCGGCATCTACTCCAAAGGCCGCGTCCTGTTCAATCTCGACCACGCCAAAGAAGCCATCCGCAAGCTGGATTACGCCATCCTGGTCGAAGGCCAAATGGATTGCATCTCCGTTTACGCTGCCGGCTATCACAACGTAATCGCCAGCTCAGGCACCGCCTTCACCGAGATCCAGGCCAAGCTGCTGGGCCGCTTCAGCAAGAACGTGGTAGTCAACTTCGATCCCGACACCGCCGGGGCCAAGGCCACCGAGCGCACACTGGGTTTGCTCGTCGAAGAAGAATTTCAAATCAAGGTGCTAACACTCGAGCAGGGATTCGATCCCGATCTCTACATACGCCGCAAAGGCAAAGACGCCTACGGCGAAGCGTTGCGCGGCTCGCAAAAATACTTCGATTATCTGATCGACCGCGCCCGCAGCCATTTTCCCGTGCGCAGCCCCGAAGGCAAGGACAAGGCGGTCAAGTATCTTCTGCCCCACATTCAACGCATCCCCAGCCGCATTGTGCGCGACGAGCTGGCGCAGGAAATCGCACAAAAACTCGGGATCGATTCCGCCGTTCTTCGCCAGGAGTTGCGGCACGTGGCCACCACGCGGTCAGCCGCCACAGTGAAAGCTCCCGCAGAAGCGCAAGCCACCGACGCCGAGCGCATCCTCATCCGCGCCCTCGCCTCAGCCCGGCAGATGCAACCAGGTGACCATCTTTCCGCCCGCGACGGCGCCCGCGAGGTTGTTAAGGACGAAGAGTTCGATCCCGCCCGCCAGGCCCAGTACGCCTTCCAGAGCGAAGGCCTGCATCGCGGCCTCGCCACCGAATCGCTGATCGAGGCCCTGCTCAATGCCGCGCCCGAAGTTGCCGATATAATGGAAGTCCCCTGCTCCGAAAGTGAGCGCCGCATGCTGGCTTCCATCCTGTTGACAGAGGATGAAGAACTGAGCCCTGAGCGCCTGGAGGGCGCAGTCCGCGCCCTGCGCCGCATTCACTTGCGCCGTCGTCTGGAGCAGGTACAGCGCGAGCTTAACAAGCCCGGCCTCGGCGACGACAAGGCACTCAGAAACGAGTTGCTGCTTGAAAAAGACCGGCTAAGCCGCGCCCTGCGCGATCCCAGCCTGGCCGAAGACGGACTCCGCGCAGGTCCCGGAAACAAAAAAACTGCTTGAAACAAAACGGCAGCTAGAACCATCTAAGTATTTAGCAGAGTTAGCTTTAGCGGCGAAGGGTGGGAAAATCAGCGGGACAAGTGATAGACACAGCGGTATTTTTGTGCTAAAGTCTGCAAGTTTGTGCTAGGCGCACAACTCCGCGCTACCCCAGATTCCCACCTTTCAGACTGTACCACAACGCTCCCCGCGAGCGAATTGAAGAATTTGAGGACACCTCTTGGCTCTCGAAGACAAGTACGACGACATAAAAAAGCTGGTCGATGCCGGCAAGGAAAAAGGCTACTTAACCTACGACCAGGTAAACGAGTTAATACCTCACGATGTGGTTAGTCCTGAGGACCTGGACGACCTGCTGACCACGATCGGCACGCAAGGCATCGACGTGCTCGAAGGCCCCAAGCTGCCTTCCGCCGCGCTCGACAAGAAATTCGACGAAGGCGAAGAGGGCGAGGACGTTGAACTCGACCTCACGCCCGGCGCTCTGGAAAAAACCAACGACCCCGTCCGTATGTATCTCCGCGAGATGGGAACCGTTCCCCTGCTCACGCGCGAAGGCGAAGTAGAAATCGCCAAGCGCATCGAGCGCGGCCAGATTCGCGTGCTCAAGGCGCTCTCCCGCTCGCCCATCGTAATCCATGAGTTGCTGGCCATGGGTGAGGACCTCAAGAAAGGTGTGCGCTCCATCAAAGAGGTCGTCACCTTCGACGAGGAGGAGATTACCGACGAGATTCTGCAGAACCGCCTGAACGAATTCACAGGCAAGATCGACGCCATGGCCAAGCTTTACAAGAAAGCCGCCGTGGTGCAGGAAAAATACGCGGCGATGTCCCCGAAGAAGCGTCCCAAGGACCATCGCCGCGCCCGCAAGAACTTCGCCCGCGCCATCGTCAGGGTTTCCATCGCGGTGCGCATGCTGGGTTTCACCAATGCCGAGCGCAAGCGCCTGATCGACCGCGTCAACAAAACCGTCGACAGCATGCGTTCGCTCGACCGCCAGGCCGGCAATCTCGAACGCAAGGCCGACGCCACGCGCAGCGAAGACCAAAAAAAAGAATACCGCCGCCAGGCCCGAGCCGTCCGCGGTGAAATCGAAAAGCTCGAACAAGAAGCCGGCCTCCTGTTCCAGGAGATCAAGCGAACCCAACGCGAGATCATCCAGGGCGACATGGACGCCGAGCAGGCCAAGCGTGAGCTGATCGAGGCCAACCTCCGTCTGGTAGTTTCGATCGCGAAAAAGTACACCAACCGCGGTCTCCAGTTCCTTGACTTGATTCAGGAAGGCAACATCGGCCTGATGAAAGCTGTCGACAAATTCGAATACCGCCGCGGCTACAAATTTTCCACCTACGCCACGTGGTGGATTCGCCAGGCGATTACCCGCGCCATCGCCGATCAGGCGCGCACCATTCGCATCCCGGTGCACATGATCGAAACCATCAACAAACTGATCCGCACCTCGCGGCAACTGGTGCAGGAGCTGGGCCGCGAACCCACCAGCGAAGAAATCGCCAAGCGCATGGACATCCCGGTGGCGAAAGTGCGCAAGGTGCTGAAGATCGCGCAGGAACCGATCTCGCTGGAAACACCGATCGGCGAAGAAGAAGATTCGCATCTAGGAGACTTCATCGAAGACCGCGCCGTAGTCTCTCCCGCGGAAGCGGTAATCAACGTGAACCTGAAAGACCAGACCGGACAAGTCCTGCGCACGCTAACCCCGCGCGAAGAAAAAGTAATCAAAATGCGCTTCGGCCTAGAAGACGGCAGCGAGCACACGCTCGAAGAAGTCGGCCAGTCCTTCGCCGTAACCCGCGAACGCATCCGCCAGATCGAAGCCAAAGCGCTGCGCAAGCTGCGGCATCCCTCAAGGTCGCGGAAGCTGCGCGCGTTCATGGATGGAGTAAGAGACTAACAAGACCCATGTGGGGACGGCCGCCCTCGGCTGTCCAAAGCCGCGAAGCGGCGAAAGAATGCAGCCCAGGGCGCAAGCCCTGGGTTTTCTTTCGAGGCGCGGGACCAAGCCCTGTAAGGGCGGAAGAAGATCAATCCCAAATATACCGCTCGTCATACGCGACCTTGTTCTTCTTCAGAAACGCCACAAATTCCTCCTGAAACGAACGCTTCTTATGGTGCTCGTCCTGGGTTGCAATGTATTTTGCAGCCGCCGCAACGTTGGATTCACTTACGCTGAACGCACCGTATCCAGCCTGCCACGCACGTGCCGATTCCCATTTTGGGAATCGTTCCCACTTTTTTCTTAGAATTTTCTTGCCTTCGTTTGCGAATGGCTGTCCAATAAATCGATGTGGCGGCATTCGCGAGTTTTTCTACGAATGCCGCCTTTTTCGTTCTGAGGTGGGTTGCATGAAGAAGCGGAATAAGCGGAAGCCGAAGATTGCCGACAGGAAACTGCGCGGCGAGTGGGCAGAAATAGTTTTCATGGCGCGCGCCACCGAGCTTGGAATACCGGTGAGCAAGCCGTGGGGAGAGTCGCGAGGTTATGACCTGGTGGTGGGAAGGCTGAGACACTTTGTGGCGGTGCAGGTGAAATCCACCACCGCGGCGTTGGAGCCGGGATGGATTTGCAATGTGGGCGGTCGGAGGAAGCCGTATCCGCCGGGATCGTTCGACTTTCTCGCCGCCTACGTTGTGTTTGAGGATGCGTGGTACATCATTCCGGAAGAAGAGATTCGAGGCATGGAGAATATCACTCTCCACACCGGGAGTAGCTGGGCGAAGTACGAGGAGTATCGCGAGGCGTGGTACCTGCTGGATCAGGACGCCGATGCCGAGCCGGGGCACATCGACGACATTCAAGGCTGCGCCGAAGAATTTTCGGCGGAGTGGGCTGAGTAAGTCCGACCACTGGGGCTGAAGCCCGGTTGATGCGTGGGATTTACGCGGCGCTGAAGCGCCGCTCTTCCACGGATTTCCTCCGCAGTTTTCCACGGATTTCCACAAGGAAGTTTCAGCGTCCACAGCTTCTGCACAAGGGGGAAATGTTTTTCTGTTGCGGCCCGCAACAATCGGGAACAGAGTGGTTCCAGCGAATACGTGGCAATTCTCAAATCTTGCCGACTGATGATTGCGGTGACGCCGGTGGCAGACTGGCGATTCTCGAGGGTGAATTGCCAGGGGAAATTCGGAAACGCGCGTGAGTGCGTGCCGGTTGCCCGGGCATTGCGGCCTCCTCCACGGTCTGCTCTCTGAGCGGGCTGGGCCGCTGGCTAACTGCAGGGGTGGCAGAGAAGCGATTTTTCGGAATCGCGATTCTGCGGCCCGTACTGGTAAATGTGGCACTCCTTGTGAGCGCTGTCGGACCAGTGCCATCGTCCCGCTGTTCCTAGCGGCGGGAAGGCAGGAGAAGAGATCCACGAACGATGCGACGACGGTGGCTGGCCGTCGTCGCATTTGTTTTTGTTTGGAACCCCTTTGCCACGGATTTTCACGGGCCGGCAGGGATAAGCCTTTCAAAGCTCGGTCAAAAGACTTTCGCGCGGAGTTTCGCGGAGAAATGCCGCGGAGGGCGCGGAGCTTTTTGTATCGGACGCGTTTTCGCGGGGCTTCCACAGGATAACCGTTGGGTTCACAGGTTCTGCACAAATTCATTTTGTGTTTCGCTGTTTATTCGCTTATGCTTGGCGTAGATTGCGGCAGGGTTCAGTTCGGAATTATGGCGACTACTGATTGCAACCTCAGCACTCTTCCAGCGAACGTAGAAGCGGAGCGCTCGATTCTGGGCGCGATTCTGCTGGACAACTTTGCTTATAACCAGGCTGCCGAGCATTTGCGGATCGAGGATTTTTCTCTGGATTCGCACCGGCGGATTTATGGGCGGATGGTCGATCTGGCGGAGTCGTCGCGTCCGATCGACATGATCACGCTGATCGAGGAACTGGACCGGCACAAGGATCTGCAGGCTATCGGCGATGTGGGGTATGTGTCGAGCCTGCTGGATGGCGTGCCTGACCGGCCGAGCATTGAGCACTACGTCAAGATCGTGCGCGACAAGGCTTTGCTGCGCGGGCTGATTCATGCGGCGAATACGGCGATTGCGCGGGCGTCCGATCAGTCGGATCTGGCGGAGGAGGTGCTCGGCGATACCGAGGCTGCGATCTTTCAGCTTTCGGAGAAGCGTATTGGGCGCGGGTTCATGGGGGTGCAGGAGATTGTGCGGGAGTCGTTTGGGTCGGTCGATGCTTTGCTGCAGCGCGGGCAGCGCATTACCGGGCTGGCCACGCATTACGAGAATCTCGACGAGATGACCAGCGGGCTGCAGCGGTCGGATTTGGTGATCATTGCAGCTCGGCCTTCGATGGGCAAGACGGCATTCGCGATGAACATTGCGGAAAATGCCTCGATCAAGGACCAGCAAGTGGTGGGGGTGTTTTCGCTGGAAATGTCGCGCGAGGCACTGCTGCTGCGCCTGCTGTGCTCAACGGCGGAAGTGGACGCGCACAAGATGCGTACTGGGTCGCTATGGCAGGACGACACGCGCAAAGTGGTACGCGCTATGGAGCAACTGGCGCAGGCTCCGATTTTCATTGACGATACGCCCGGCATTTCTCTGAGCGAGATGCGGGCCAAGGCGCGGCGCTTGAAGCAGGCGCAGCAGGGAAGGCTGGACCTGATCATTGTGGACTACCTGCAGCTGATGTCGGGCGGAGGCAAGCGTTACGAAAACCGGACGCAGGAAGTGTCGGCGATTTCGCGCGGGTTGAAGGCACTGGCCAAGGAACTGAGGGTGCCGGTGGTTGCGCTGTCGCAGTTGAGCCGCGCTCCGGAGAGCCGGGGCGGGGACCATCGTCCGCAGCTTTCCGATCTGCGCGAGTCGGGATCGATTGAGCAGGACGCCGATCTGGTGATGTTTATTTTTCGCGAAGAAGTGTACCGGCAGGACGATCCTGACCTGCAGGGTAAGGCGGAGATCATCATTTCGAAGCAGCGGAACGGGCCGACGGGCAAGCTGATGTTGGCCTTCCGCAAGAACTGTACGCGGTTTGAGATGATGGCTGAGGGCGGCATGGCGCCGGAGGAGTGATTTCCTGAGATACAGGATCGCCTGTAGTTTCGCGGGTTAACTGCCTTAGGGGAATCGAGTTGCGCTGTGGCGCGTGGGCTGTGGAAAAGCTTGTGGAATTGCTGGCTATGCAAAAAATGTCTATCGGCAAAAACCTGTGAGCTGGGTCACTGCAGTTGGGTTGCGGCCCGCTAAGACTTTGAATAGTAACCAGTTAGGCAATTCACTCGGCATTAACATGGGCGGGGCCCGCTAAAAGTCGGCTTATTCCCACTTTGGAGATTTGCACATTTGAGGGTTTCTGACCCTGCGATTTTGTCCCCTCGGCGGCTGGGTCCCGGTCAATTGTTGTCCTCGCCCACTTTCAACACAGCTAGGAAAGCCTCCTGGGGGATATCGACGCGGCCGATCCGTTTCATTCGTTTTTTGCCTTCTTTCTGCTTTTCGAGGAGCTTGCGCTTGCGGGAGATGTCGCCGCCGTAGCACTTGGCGATGACGTTTTTCCGTATCGCCGATACGGTTTCGCGGGCTATGATTTTGGCTCCGATGGAGGCCTGGATGGCTACTTCGAACATTTGCCGGGGAATGAGCTGGCGCATTTTTGAGACCAGCAATTTGCCGCGTTCGTAGGCGAAATCGCGATGCACGATGATGGAGAGAGCATCGACCGGCTCGCCGGCCACGAGGATGTCGAGCTTGACCATGGGCGACTCCCAATAATCGGCGAGGTGGTAGTCGAGCGAAGCGTAACCGCGCGAGACTGACTTCAGGCGATCGTAAAAGTCGAGCACGATTTCGTTCAGCGGTAACTCATAGTGCAACATTACGCGCGATGAGCTTACGTATTCGAAGGTCTTCTGCTTGCCGCGCTTTTCTTCGACCAGCTTCAGAATTCCGCCGACGTACTCTTCGTTGGTGAGAATCGTGGCGAGGATCACCGGCTCTTCGATTCTTACGATCTCGCTGGGGTCGGGCCAACGCGAGGGGTTGTCGACTTCGATCATCACGCCGTCGGTTTTGTAGATCTTGTAGCGCACGCCGGGCGCGGTGGTGATGAGTTCTAACCCGAACTCGCGCTCGAGGCGCTCCTGGATGATCTCCATGTGGAGCAGGCCGAGAAAGCCGCAGCGGAAGCCAAAACCTAACGCTACAGAACTCTCCGGCTCGAAAAAGAAGGACGAATCGTTGAGGCGCAGCTTTTCCAGGGCTTCGCGCAGGCGGGTGTGCTCGTGCGCGTCTACGGTGTAGAGTCCGGCGAAGACCATGGGCTTGATCTCTTCGAAGCCGGGGAGGGCTTCGAACGCGGGGTTGGCGTCGTCGGTGATGGTGTCGCCGATTTTTGTGTCGGCAACATTCTTGATGTTGGCGATCAGGAATCCGACTTCACCGGCTTTCAGTTCGTCGATCTCAACTGGCTTGGGGCTTTGCACACCGAGAGTTTCCGCGTCGAAAGTTGTGCCGTTTGACCACAGGCGAATTCTCTGGCCCTTGCGCAGCGTGCCCTGGAAGACGCGGGTCAGGATCACTACGCCGCGGTAGGCGTCGAACCAGGAATCGAAAATCAGCGCTTGCAGGCGGCTGTCGGGATTGCCTTTGGGCGGCGGGATGCGTTTCACAATGGCTTCGAGAACGTCGGGCACGCCCTGGCCGGTTTTCGCGCTGATGAGCACGGCGTCGGAGGCGTCGAGGCCGACGGCGCTTTCGATCATTTCTTTGGTGCGCGGGATGTCGGCGCTTTGCAGATCGATCTTGTTGATGACGGGAATGATTTCGAGGCCGTGATTGATGGCGAGGTAGGAGTTGGCCAGGGTTTGCGCTTCGACTCCTTGCGATGCATCGACCACTAGCAGCGCGCCTTCGCAGGAAGCGAGCGAGCGCGAGACTTCGTAGGAAAAATCGACGTGGCCGGGAGTGTCGATCAGATTCAGCTGATAAGTCTGGCCGTCGTGCGCGGTATACATCATGCGGACGGCGTGGGCTTTGATAGTGATGCCGCGCTCGCGTTCGAGATCCATGGAGTCGAGGACCTGAGCTTGCATCTCGCGCGCGGTGAGGGAGCCGGTGAGCTCCAGCAGGCGGTCCGCCAGCGTGGATTTACCGTGGTCGATATGCGCGATGATGGCAAAGTTGCGGAGGAAAGCGGCGTCCATAGATTCGGTTGCCAGTTGCCGGTTGCCAGCTGCCAGTTCGACCTGATCGGAATCCGGCTACCGGAACTGGCAATTGTCTTTTGAGAGGCTTCGGGCTTAATTCTTAATCTTAACAGGCGGGGAGCGGTTCTCACTTCTGCCGTCGCTTGATTCAAAGGCCTGAAACGCGGAGGCCGCGGAGAAAAGCCGCGGAGCACGCGGAGAGGCAAATCGATGGATCTACCTTGTTCCGATAGAATCAATTCCCGTGACGATCGTTCTCGCTTCCGCCTCGCCTCGCCGGCAGGAGTTGCTGCGCAACGCCGGGATTGCGTTCACCGTGCAGCCTGCCGACATTGATGAGGCGCCGCTGGCTGGTGAGTCTCCGCGGGATTGTGCGGAGCGGCTGGCGCGGGAAAAGGCGCTGGCGGTTTTTCAGAGCAATCCGCAACGATGTGTGTTGGGTGCGGATACGATTGTTGTGGTTGATGACGTTATTCTCGGCAAACCTTGCGATGCAGAGGACGCTGCGCGCACGTTGCGATTGTTGTCGGGACGCACGCACGCGGTGATTACCGGAGTATGCGTGGTGGGACCGGTCGCCAGTGGTCAGTGGTCAGTGGCCAGTAACCTCAAAACCGCTGCTGAGACCACACTGGTGACTTTTTGCGAACTGTCTGACGATGAAATTCGCGAATACGTCGCTACCGGTGAGCCTATGGACAAAGCGGGAGCATATGCGATTCAGGGACTGGCGTCGCGCTGGATTCCGCGCATTGAAGGCGACTACAGCAATGTGGTGGGGCTGCCGGTGGCGCTGGTGTATGCGATACTGCGCGCGCGAGGGGCGCTCTGAATGGTGGCTAGCTGTTCCCGCTCGGGCCCCGACTAGGACTTCTTTTCTTCCTCTTTTTCTTCTTTTTTCGGTTCTTCGCCTTCTTTCATGGCGGTTTTGAAGTTACGGATGCCTTCGCCCAGGCCTTTGCCGAGGGCGGCAACTTTGTTGCCGCCGAAGAGCAGAAGGGCGATCGCGATCACTAACAGCCAATGCCAGATCGACAACTCGCCCATAATTCCTCCCGTGCGGAAGCCCGGCTAAGTGTGCGGGCCGGCCGAAGCCATTAAGAAAAGTCTAGGCCATGCCAAGTTCGGAGTCAAAGAGCGCCTTTTCCAGTGGTCCCGAAGCCGCCGGCGCTTACCAAGCCGTCCCCTTGAAGTCTATGCTTAGAGCGCAGGCTCCAGGAGGTTCGCCGGTGATTTTCAAACGTTGCGTCTTCGTGCTGGTGGTACTGCTTTTGTGCCAGGATTTGGTATTCGTTTGCGCTCAAAGTTCCGGTCAGGCGCCCGTCGCCGCTCCGGGTGAGCATCGCAAGGCCAGCGAACCTTATACGGGAGACCTCTCGGTTTTCGATTCGCCCGGCCGGGATAAGCGCTTACAGATCGACCGCGTCATGGACATTCTGGGCATCGCGCCGGGAAAAACTGTGGCCGATATTGGAGCCGGGTCGGGCTGGTTCACGGTCCGAGCGGCGCGGCGCGTGGGCGATGCGGGGGTGGTTTACGCCGTCGACATTAATCCGAAAGCGATTCGCTATGTCGATGAGCGGGCGCAGAAGGAGAAGTTGCGCAACGTAAAGACGATCCTCAGCAAACCCGACGATCCGCTGCTTCCCGCGGGCGCGGTCGATGCTGTCTTGCTGCTGAAGACTTATCACGAAGTGGCGGAGCCGGTTACTCTGATGCGGAACCTGCGGGCGGCGCTGCGTCCCGGGGCGAGGGTTGGAATCATCGACCGCAATGGAAATGGCGAGGATCACGGCGTGGGCCGCGACGTCGTGCTTCGTGAGGCTGCGCAGGCGGGCTACCGGCTGCTCAAACAGTATGACTTCGTAAAGGGCGACAAGATGGATTATTTTCTAGTGCTGGTTCAAGAGAGTGGGCATTAAACTTCTTCGATCATGCCTGCGAGCAGCAGCGCGCGGCGTGGCAATTCGGAGATGACGATGAATTCGTGCACGGCGTGGGCGCCGTCGCCCACGCCGCCCATGCCATCGAGCGTGGGGATGCCCATGCCGGCGGTGAAGTTTCCGTCAGAGCCGCCGCCTACGGCCGCTTCGTCGAGCTTCCAGCCAAGCTGGCGGCCAATGCCGCGGGCTTTGTTGTAGAGCGCTGCCACTCCTGTGGTTCGCTCCATGGGGAGGCGGTTGATGGCGCCTGTTATTTCGAGTTTGCAATGTTTGTCGAAGGACTTGAGGGAGCGCAGTTTGCGGTCGATGCCGGTGGCTTGCTTCGCGCGCTTGATGCGGACGTCGATTCCGACAGACGCCTCCGCCGCGATCACGTTCGTGCGCGTCCCGCCTTTGATCACGCCGGGGTTTACCGACACGCCTTGGCGCAGGTTGTTTAGTTTCGCCATTACGGTGAGCTGGCGCGCTAGTTCGAGGATGGCGCTGTGGCCTTTGCCGGGATCGAGTCCGGCATGCGCCGCTACGCCTTTTACGCGCAGCGTGTATTCGCCCACGCCTTTGCGGGCGGTTTTGACAGCACCGCGAAGGCCGGCGGCAGGCTCGAGCACCAGCACTCCGGCAGATTGTTTCGCCAAGGCCTCGGTGATCTTTCGCGAGGAATGGCTGCCCACCTCTTCGTCAGAGACCAGAAAAACTGTGACTGGCCGCGGCAGCGCGCCGTGCCAGGCTTGCAGCGCTTCGATGGCGTGGAGGATGAGCGCGATGCCTGACTTCATGTCGAGAACGCCGGGGCCGTGGAGATGTCCGTTGTCGATCTTGCAGGGCATATTCGCGAGCGTGCCTAGCGGACAAACGGTGTCGTAGTGGCCTAGCAGGAGGACTGGGTTGCGATGGGTTTCGCCACTGAAATCGATTTGGAGACTATCGCCGAAATTGTTGCTGCGATGGAGTTGGGTTCGTCCGCCGAGCGTTTCGAATTTGGACGCGAGGAATGCGGCGATGCGGTCGACGGCCGGCTTGTTGTCACTGGGAGATTCGATTTCGACGAGTTCGCGAATGGTTTCGACGATTCGGTTTTGATGTTCCGAGAAATAGCGCAGGCGGTCGGGCCACGCGGGCTGCGGGGTGGTCATTGGCGATTGTCTTATTTTCTTACTGGGCACAATTCCCCCGAGCTAGAGTTACTGGCTCGCTGCGAATACAACGGGGTACAGTATAATCTTCAGGCTGATTGAAAAGACCATGATTGAGAGCACTCCTCCGGTGATCGAGGCGGCCGCATCCAAAACGGCGCTCGACATTCACGACATCCTGAAAATTCTGCCGCACCGCTATCCTTTCTTGCTGATTGACCGCGTGCTGGAGTTGAAACGCAAAGAGCGCATCGTGGCCATCAAGAACGTCACCATCAACGAACCGTTTTTCAGCGGCCATTTTCCGGGATTGCCCATCATGCCGGGAGTGCTGATTGTGGAAGCGATTGCGCAGGCCGGCGGCGCGCTGTTGCTCACCGAGGTGGAAGACCGCTCCAATAAGGTGATGGTGTTTACGGGGATCGAGCGAGCGAAGTTTCGGAAGCCCGTGAGTCCCGGAGATCAGTTGCGGATCGAGGTGGAAGTGAAAGGCTGGCGAGCCATTGCGCGCATGGTTGCGGTGAGAATGCAGGGCATCGCGTATGTTGACGGCAAGCGCGTGGCGGAAGCCACCGTGTCGTGCCAGCTCATCGACAGCTCGGTTGGCCGCGGCCAGGGTTCTAATGGCAATGACACGGCTGCGGAATGAAACGGAGCGCCGGCAAACCGGCGCACTGAGCCCATCCTGCACGCGTTGGTCCGCCACGATTCCCAGATTCAATCATGAATGTTCATTCCACCGCTATCGTCGATCCGCGAGCGAACGTGCCGGCGTCGTGCCAAGTTGGGCCTTACTGCGTGATTGGCGCTGAGGTCGAACTGGGCGAGAGATGCCGACTGGTGTCGCATGTGGCGATTGAAGGGCCAACGAAAATCGGCGCCGAAAATTCCTTTTTTCCTTTTTGCGCCATCGGCATGGATCCTCAGGATGTTACTTACAAAGGCGAGCCCACGCGGCTGGAGATTGGCGACCACAACGAGATTCGTGAGTGCGTCACCATCAGCCGCGGCACGGTGAAAGGCGGCGGCGTAACCAGAGTTGGCAGTCACACGCTGATCATGGCGTACGCGCATATCGGACACGACAGCGTGATCGGCGACCGCTGCATGCTGGTGAACGGAGCGACGCTGGCGGGACATGTGACGGTGGAAGAGTGGGCCGTGGTGGGCGCGCTTTGCCCGGTGCATCAGTTCGTGCGCATCGGGGCTCACTCCTATATTGGCGGCGGGACGACGATCACGCAGGATGTTTTGCCATTTTCGATGACCTCCGCTGCGCGCGACACGCACGCGTATGGGATGAATAAAGTTGGCCTGGAGCGGCGTGGCTTTTCCAAGGAGCGCATCCGCAAGATTCATCATGCTTACAAGACTCTGCTGGCGTCGAAGCTGAATACTTCGCAGGCGCTGGAGAAGCTGAAGGCGGAGCCAGATCGCGGCGAAGATGTGGATCTGCTGATTCGGTTTATCGAGGCCAGCGAGCGGGGAGTAATCAAATAGGAGTCAGGCTGGCCTATACTCGAACGTAGCGCCTTCAGAGCTGGAGAAAAATCTTTAGATCAATGCATATTGAAATCAATGCATATTAAAATCAATGCCTATTAAAATCAATGCCTATTAAATCAGTGCCTAGACAAAAGACAGATTTTCAGTTTCCCCTCACCGCGACCAGTCCGATTCTTGTATCAGGAAGGTCGGACCATTCCTTGCGAAAGCTCCTGTATGACTTTTTCACGGTTTCCGCGCGCATGGAAACTGTGAGACGCTATTTGGGGGAAAGGGTGAATCTCACCGTGCCCCAATACAGCATCATGATGGCCGTGGCCGAACTCCAGGGAAAGATTGGGGTAAGCGTTGGCCGAGTTAGCGAATACCTGCACGTGTCGGGACCCTTCGTGACGATGGAGTCGGGAAAACTGTTCAAGAAAGGTTTCCTGGAAAAACGCCCCGACCTCCGAGATAGACGACTTTCACTTCTTTCCCTTGCTCCAGAGGGGGCAAAGGCGCTCCAATCTTTGTTTCCGGGGTTACAGCAGATCAACGACGTGTTCTTTGAACTGGACTCGCGCGCCGAGTTTGAGCGTCTATGCAAGACTTTGGAAAAGCTGGTTGGCAACAGCCAACGTGCTCTCGCGCTTATCAATGCTACTCGCGGCAATCCGCGGCTTACGCTCGACCGCGGCGGGGTAGCTGTCAGCGATCTCCGGTAGGGTTTTCAAAGGGGGATTACAGCCAAAAGTAGTGGTTGCGTTAGCCCTTCATTCCCTTGGGCTATTGCCTGCCGAGAGCCCTCACAAACAGGGCTATCACGATGCATTCACGGCCGCGCGAGGCATGTTTTAGTAAACATGTAGTTAACACTACACTAACCAAACTACCTAATTAACTTATCTTTTTATCTTGACAGCGAAATAGGCCTGAAGTACATTGAAGGCCCCAAGTGAGGGGCTTCTGTGGGCCCCGGCTGTTCCTACGACTGAACTCAACTGAAATTCTGCGATAGCAGCCCAGCTACGCCTATGGGGGTTTTCATGCACGATAAGAGGCAGTACTTCCCAACCGCTGTCACCTTCCCTGGAACCGCAGCCACGTTCAAGGTCGTTTCCGCTTCCGAAATCACCACGGCCGTTCCCAGCGTGGCGAATCATAGGCACGGTGACGGTGACGACCTCAGACGGTACGAAGCCCAACAGCAACGTGGCGTTACATGTTCCATAGAAACAGGTTCCGTAGAAACAGGTGCCATAGAAACAGGTGCCATAGAAATAAGTGCCGGAGAGATTAGAGATGCAAGCGCGCGACCCGGCCGGCTGCTGGCTCCCCCTTTCGGCTTATTCTTGCGCGCTGCCCTGTTGGCGCACCTTAGGAGGACATTCCGATGAAAGGCTCCAAATCTTTGCTCACGCTTGGCCTTGCACTCGCATGTGCGGCCATCACTTTCAGCCTGGCGGTGTTCGCCCAGGCACAGACCTTCACCACACTGGGGGCTTTCACTGGACTCAACGGCGAAGTTCCCTTCTTTGGACCCATGGTGCAGGACACCAACGGCAACTACTACGGCTCTACCGTCGGTGGAGGCAAGAACGGCTCCGGGGTTATTTTCCAGTTGACGTCGGCGGGTAAACTTACCAATCTGTACAGCTTTTGCGCTCTCGCCGGTTGTACCGATGGAAAGAATCCGCTGGTGGCTCCCATCCTTGGCAGCGACGGAAACTTCTATGGCACCACCAGCAACGGCGGCAACAGCAACGATGCCGGCACAGTCTACAAAATGACCATTGGTGGCCAATTGACCACGCTCTACAGCTTTTGTCCGATGCAACCCTGTTCCGACGGCATCGGCCCCGTGGGTCTCATCGAGGGCAGTGACGGAAATTTCTACGGCGTAGCACAGTATGGCGGAGCGTTTGGCGATGGCACTTTCTTCGAACTCACCTCCCTGGGCCAGTTCAAGGTGCTGCATAGCTTTTGTGCTCAGCCGGGCTGCGGTAGCGGCGCTTCGCCAGAAGCCAGCCCCATGCAGGCCAGCAACGGCAACTTCTACGGCACGGCGGCTCGCGGAGGATTTCATAGCGGCGGCGTGGTCTATGAAATTACGCCAGCCGGTTCTTACAAGGCGCTCTACAACTTCTGTTCTCAATCAAGTTGCGCCGACGGCACTAATCCCGAAGCAACTCTGGTGCAGGACGCAAAGGGCAATCTCTATGGCACGACCTTGTATGGCGGAGCTTACGGGGACGGTACCGTCTTCGAGATCACCCCAACCGACCAATACATCGTGCTCCACAGCTTCAACGCTAACGACGACACCGACGGAGGATATCCCCAATCCGCACCCACTGTGGCCAACGACGGCAACCTCTATGGAACGACGACCAACGGCATCAACTACGGCAACATCTACCAGATCACGCCCGAGGGCACCTACACTTCTCTCTATAGCTTCTGCAACCCCGTCCGCTGCAATGCCTATTATGCCACCTACGGTTTGCTGCAAGGCACCGACGGAATTCTCTATGGAGCAACGGCGTACGGCGGAGCGTACTCCTCGGGAATCGCCTACAGCTTCGCTAACAATCTAGGCCCGCTGGTGAAAACCGTTCCGGTTGCGGCGGCGGTTGGCGCGCGCGTGATCGTTCTCGGCAACGGGCTGACGGGATCGACCAGCGTCATGTTCAACGGCGTGTCAGCCGCGTTCACCGTCGAATCCGATACGTACCTGACAGCAACCGTTCCCGCAGGCGCGACTACGGGCACGGTGTCTGTGGTCACTCCATCGGGAACGCTTAACAGCAACCCGCAATTCCGCGTGACAAAGTAGTCGTTAACTCATTCTTGTGCCCTAGTGGCGCACCTTAGGAGGACATTCCGATGAAAGGCTCGAAATCTTCGCTCTCTTTGAAGCTTGCCCTCGCATGCGCAGCTTTGACCTTCAGCCTGGCGGTGCACGCCCAGGCCCAGACCGTGACCTTCATCGCCGACTTCAATGGCGCGGACGGAGATCAACCCAATGGATCGCTGGTGCAGGGGACGGACGGAAATCTCTACGGCGCCACCCCCGTCACCGCCAATAACGAGGGTGGTATCTACGCAGGCTCGATCTTCAAGGTGGCACCCACCGGAGAACTGAGCCCTTTTTACAATTTTTGCACCTCTGACTGTGGCTATGGGCCATGGATTCATTCGAGCCCAGTCCTAGGGGCCGACGGGAACTTCTATGGGCTGGCCGGGAGTGTTTTTTACAGGCTGACGCCTGGCAAAGAATACACGCCCCTCTACACCTTCTGTTCCGACCAGGGATGCCCTGCCGCCGACGCGCTAATCCTGGGCAACGATGGGAATTTCTACGGAGCCTCCGTGGGCGGGGGGAAATACGAACTCGGCACGGTGGTCAAACTTACCCCGACCGGCGAGTTGACATTGCTCCACACATTTTGTTCGCTTCCGAATTGCACCGATGGGGCATACGGAAACTCTCCGCTCATCCAGGCCAACAATGGAAATCTTTATGGCACGACAGGCGGGGGAGGAATCTTCGGAGGCGGCCTTATTTACGAACTGAGCCCTTCAGGGAATTACAAGGTCATCCACAACTTCTGCGATTCTAACAATGGGTCCTGTCCGGAAGGCTCGTTTCCGACTTCGATCGTCCAGGATGCCCGCGGAAATTTGTTTGGCACCGCCGCGACTGGCGGCAAGTGGGGCGCCGGAACCTTCTTCGAGATTACAGCGAAAAACCAGTTCTTTGTTCTGCATGACTTTACGGGCGCTGAGGTCGCCTATTCCGGAGGCCTGACCCTGGGCAGCGACGGCAATTTCTACGGGATGGGGCAGACAGGCAAGCTCTTCTACGGAGCGATTTTTGAGATGACCCCAGCGGGCCGGTTCACATCGCTGTACACCTTCATCCCGAACTGTTGTCGGAATGGCTACGGCGCAAACTACGCTCTGTTTCAAGGCACTGACGGGAGTTTCTATGGAACTACCCGTTACGGCCCCGACATCTATGGCGATGGCACGGTCTATAAACTCTCGAACGGCCTCGGCCCTCTGGTGGAAACCGTGCCGCAGGGCGGCAAAGTCGGGAACAGCGTCATCATCCTTGGCAACGGCCTGACTGGATCAAGCAGCGTGACTTTCAACGGCGTGGAGGCGGAGTTCACGGTGGAGTCCGATACCTATATTCGAGCGACGGTTCCAGCGGGCGCGACTACTGGAGTGGTGTCCGTTGTCACTCCATCTGGAACGCTTAAGAGCAATCCGCAGTTTGTAGCGAGCAAGTAGCTTATTAACCGATTCTTGTGTCGCCTCGGCGACGCACTTCAGGAGGACACTTCGATGAAAGCTTCCAAATCTCACGTCACTCTCAGCCTTGCACTCGCATGCGCGGCTATCACCCTCAGCCTGGCGGTGTGCGCCCACGCACAATCAGTCAACTTCGTCGCCGATTTCGATGGCGGAAACGGCTGGCAACCCTTCGGGTCGGTGGCGCAGGCGACGGACGGTAACTTTTACGGCACGACAGCCTCCGGCGGAATCTACAAGGGTGGAAACGTATTCCGGCTGACGCCCGGCGGCAAAATCGGATCGATTTACAGTTTCTGCTCACAGACAAATTGCGCCGACGGACAATCTCCCCAGACCGCCCCGGTTCTGGGAAGCGACGGGGCCCTCTACGGTGTGACATTGACGGGAGGAACAGGGGTGTATGGCGGCGGGAACGGGGTGGTTTATAGGCTAACGCTTGGGGGCCAAATCACGGTGCTCCACATCTTTTATTCCTGTTACCCATGCGTTGACGGCTCGCTTCCAAACGGAATGATTCTAGGCAGCGACGGAAATTTCTACGGCACCACCAATTATGGCGGAACCGGTGGTGTCGGAACGATCTTCGAGACCAGTTCATCCGGCGACCTTAAAATACTCTACTCGTTTTGTTCGCAGGTGAACTGCGTGGACGGCGAATATCCAGCATACGCGCCAGTGCAAGGAAATGACGGGAATTTTTATGGCACAACACTCCTAGGAGGGACAGAGGGAGGCGGTGTTTTTTATAAAATCACTCCTGCCGGGGCCTATCAGGTTCTGCACAACTTTTGTAACCTTCCGAGCGGGGACTGTCCCGAGGGCGCATATCCATACGGCATCGTGAAGGGCGCCGATGGAGATTTTTATGGCACAACCATCAACGTCGTGTTCAAGATTACACCGGCCGGTCAGTACACCAAGCTCTACGGCTTCGATGACCATGGAGACCTGGGCGAAGCGTACCCACAACTGACCCTCGGCAGCGACGGGAATCTCTACGGGATCCTGGCCGGCGCCTCTTACGCGTCGTGGGCCCCGCAGTCGCTCGGCGGCATTTTTGAAATCACACCGGCGGGCGTTTTCACGCCGCTCTATGCCTTCTGCCAGTGCGGATCAACCGCCGGCTACGCTCCGCTGGATCCGCTGTTTCAGAGCACCGACGGCAATTTCTACGGGACCACTGCGTACAACGGCTACAGCGGCACTGATAAGTTCAGTGGCTATGGCACGGTCTTCAAACTCTCGACCGGCCTCAGCCCACTGGTTGAAACCGTGCCCGCGGCCGGCCCAGCCGGTAAGAGTGTCATCATCCTCGGTAACGGCCTGACTGGATCGACCAGCGTCACGTTCAACGGCGTGGAGGCGGCGTTCACGGTTGAGTCCGATACCTACATCAAAGCGACGGTTCCAACAGGGGCGACGACGGGCGTGGTGTCTGTGGTCACACCGTCGGGGACGCTCAACAGCTATCCGCAGTTTGTGGTGACGAAGTAATGATTTAAGTAATGGTCGACATTTGAAACCAGATACACCTTGAACACTGAAGTTCCACCCAGGAGACTGTCATGCGAATCAAGAAGCAGCATTTCCCGCCCATCACCTTGCTCTTGCTAACCGTATTGCTGACGGTGACCCACGCGGCCGCGCAACAAGACTCACCAAAAGAAAAGGTCCTTGTCAGTTTCACAGCCGAGGGCTCTGTTGGCAATACGCCGATTGGCGCAATGATTTCTGACGGTGCCGGAAATTTTTACGGCGTTAACACTATCGGCGGCTTGGGCGGCGGAACGGTCTTTGAGATATCTCCCTCGTCGGAAGGAGGATGGACCGTAAAGTTGATCATATGCTCTCCCAGCGAGCTCGTACTGGCCCAATGCTCTGGTCATGGATTCGTCCGGAAATCTTTACGGAACACTCTATTCCGGTGGCAACAAAATCTGTACCGACGGTTTCGGCGACTATGACTGCGGTGCGGTTTATGAGTTGTCGCCGAACGGCTCGGGTGAATGGACGGAAAAGACCATATGGAACGCCAGCCAGACGGAAGGGTGGCGACCGTATCACCTGGTCATGGGCCCTGACGGAAACCTGTATGGCACCACCTATTGGGCCGGCGAGGGTGAAGCGGGAACTGTCTTTGAACTACAGCGCACCGGAGGGCAATGGACTCACAGCATATTGTCCGCCTATGGCGGCTTGCCAGACAGCCTGGTTTTCGACAAGACCGGGAACCTCTACGGCACGAACTACTACGGCGGTGAAGGAGGTGGCACCCTCTTTGAGTTGAAGAAAACGAACAGCGGCTGGCAGGAAATCACTTTGTTCGACTTCAATGCCAGCGGCTCCGGAGCATCGGGGGGATATGGCGTAGACGGGGTGATTCTCGGCAGCGCTGGCAATCTCTACGGCACAACAGACTCTGGTGGAGTCGATTCGGGCAGCGGATATGGTGTTGTATTCGAGTTGTCGCCGACGTCGGGTGGGGCCTGGCAAGAGACCGTGTTATACACCTTTTTAAACGGGGGGCCAGACGAAGCCGGTGCTCGCCCGCTCCTCGTCGAGTCAGCGGGCAATCTTTATGGCGCTACCTACAGTGGTGGCCCTGAAGGTTATGGCACTGTCTTCCAACTCACGCCGTCAGGAAACGGCGCATGGTCCTATACCC
This sequence comes from uncultured Acidobacteriaceae bacterium, assembly GCA_963832755.1. Classification (GTDB taxonomy): domain Bacteria; phylum Acidobacteriota; class Terriglobia; order Terriglobales; family Acidobacteriaceae; genus Sulfotelmatobacter. Next base: position 128,260 of record CAWHVM010000003.1, read on the forward strand.
TTCTGCACAGCTTTCCGAGCGATGCCACGGATGGCAAATATCCCGACGGTCTGCTGGTCGATTCGAAAGGAAATCTTTACGGCACAACGTCGGCTGGCGGTTCGGCGGGGGTCGGCACGGTGTTTGAAATTACACCTTAAAACCTTTTTTGAAGCGGATTTCAGAATTGGATCAGCTGCCATTTGTTTTTCAGCGCGTGGCAAAAGGAGATTTCTATGAAGCGTTCAACATTTCAGTTCACTCTGGGCTTTGCACTGGCATGCGCGGCCATCACCTTCAGCCTGGCGGTGTGCGCCCAGGCACAAACCGTCACGTTCCTTGCCGACTTCAACGGTGGTAACGGTTGGGAGCCCTATGGATCGGTAGTGCAGGCGACCGACGGAAACTTTTATGGCACAACTTCCGGCGGAGAATTCGGGCACGGGAATGTTTTTCGAATCACGCCCGCCGGAGAGATCACCTCGATTTACACTTTTTGCCCGCAGAACAACTGCGCCACCGGCGCGTTTCCCACCTCGGCCCCCTTGCTGGGCAGCGACGGAAACCTCTACGGCGTGACCGCCACCACCGTTTACCGGCTGAAACTGGGTGGCGAAATCACGACCCTCTATACCTTCTGTTCCCTGCCCGGGTGCACCGACGGCGGCAGTCCCAACGGAATGATTCTGGCCAGCGATGGCAACTTCTACGGCACGACCAACTACGGAGGGACTGCCGGGGTCGGCACGATCTTCAAGATCAGCCCGGCCGGCGAGTTCAGCTCGCTGTACTCGTTTTGCTCGCAGGCAAATTGCGTGGATGGCTCATATCCCTACTATCCGCTGGTTCAGGGCAACGACGGGAACTTCTATGGCACAACCCTCGGGGGAGGGGCCAATCAAGCCGGTGGTGTCTTTTACGAACTCACTGCTTCTGGCGCCTATAACGTGCTTTATAACTTCTGCACTACCGAAAATAATTCCAGTTGTGTCGGCGGCGCATACGCGTATGCCATCGCCAAGGGCGCTGATGGCAATTTTTATGGAACGACCGATGCTGGCGGCGCCCACGGCGAAGGAGTTGTGTTCGCACTCACACCAACGGGTCAATACACTGATTTGTACAACTTCGAGTACAACGCAAACTTAGGGTGGCCCGGCTCGCAACTGACGCTGGCCAGCGACGGCAACTTATACGGAACCTTTATCGGCGGCGGGAGTGGCTCGTGGGCTCCGATCGCAGCTGGCGGAATTTATGAGGTCACACCCGCGGGAGTGTTCACCGGTCTCTACGACTTCTGCCACTGCAATGCCTCCAGTGGCTACACTCCGCTGGACCCGGTCTTTCAAGCCACCGATGGCAATTTCTACGGAACCACCGCCTATAACGGCTACACCGGCACCAAGGGTAATAGTGGCTTCGGCACGGTCTTCAAACTCTCGACCGGCCTCGGCCCACTGGTGGAAACCGCACCCGTGGCTGGCCCAGTCGGACAGAGCGTCATCATCCTGGGCAACGGCTTGACCGGATCGACCAGCGTAACATTCGACGGCGTGGAGGCGGCGTTTACGGTTGAATCCGACGCCTACATCAAGGCGACGGTTCCAAAGGGCGCGACTACGGGCGCGGTGTCAGTTGTCACTCCATCGGGAACGCTGAATAGCAATCCGCAGTTTGTGGTGACGAAGTAATTGTTAACTCATTCTTGCGCTGTCCTAATGGGACAGCTTAGGAGGACTTTCGATGAAGGGTTTGAAATCTTTTCTCACCCTCAGCCTTGCACTCGCGTGCGCGGCTATCACCTTCAGCCTGGCGTTGCGCGCCCAGGCGCAGACCTTGAAAACCGTCGGCGTTTTCGATGGCAATGATGGCTATGCAGCTTCCGCGCCGGTAGTCCAGGCGACGGACGGAAACTTTTATGGAACGACCAGCAGCGGTGGTTTTTATTACAGCGGTACCCTTTTTCGCATGACGCCTACTGGAGAAATCACCGATCTATTTAATTTTTGCTCGGAGGCTAAGTGCGCCAATGGGACGAATCCTGTTACTGGTCCCGTCCTCGGGAGCGACGGAAACCTTTACGGAGTGACGGGAGCCGGTGGCCACAACAACTCGGGAATTTTTTACAAATCGACCCTCGACGGCGACTTCACGACCGTCTACGAATTCTGCGCTACGGAGCCGTGCACTGACGGCGCGGGTCCGAACGGAATCTTCCTGGCCAGCGACGGCAATTTTTACGGCACGACGGGCGGCGGGGGCAATGCTTCGAATGGCGGCACGATTTTCTCCATCAGCCCAACCGGTCAGCTCAAGGTGCTCTATACGTTTTGTTCGATTATCCCGACTTGCGAAGATGGCGCGAGTCCGTATTTCGCGCCAGTTCAGGGCAACGACGGCAATTTTTACGGCGTGACATTGTTTGGCGGGACCATGAGAGGCGGCGTCTTGTATGAGCTGACTTCTACAGGAACCTATAGCGTTCTCCACGACTTTTGCGACGCATACACCACCGGCTGCAATGGTTCGGAGCCGTACTACGTGGTACACGATGCCTACGGGAATTTCTTTGGCACAACCGCGTACGGCGGCAACAACAAATCCGGCACCGTATTTGAGTTGACATCCGCTGGTCAATACATCGTTCTCTACAGTTTCCCCATCGACAATGGACCGACTTGGCCCTATACGGGATTAATGTTCGCCAGCGACGGCAACATCTACGGGGTTTCGGGAGGCGGACGTTTCAATGGAGGATTGATTTATGAGATCACCCAGGCGGGCGAGTACAGAACTCTTCATAGCCTTATTTACTGGTACCTATGGATCGGAGCCGACTGGCCCGATGTCTCAAGGCACCAATGGCAATCTCTACGGAACGATGACCTACGGCCCCGGCGAGTTCTCCGGCTCGGTCTTCAGCCTCTCGTACCCTAGCCTTAACCCCATAGTTGAAACCGTGCCTGTGGCCGGCCCTGTTGGCCAGAGCGTCATTATCCTCGGTAACGGCCTGACTGGATCGACGAGCGTCACATTCAACGGCGTGGAGGCTGCGTTTACGGTGGAGTCCGATACCTACATCCAAGCCACGGTTCCGACGGGCGCGACTACTGGCACGGTTTCTGTTGTCACGCCATCGGGAACGCTGAACAGCTACCCGCAGTTTGTGGTGAGCAAGTAATGGTTGCGACCGGTCGATAGCGCTTTTTGACTAATGTGGTGAGGCGGTCAATGAAGGCCGAGTGCTAGACTGACTCCGCGTCTTCTGTTGAAGTCTCACCTCATGCCCTCCCAAAATGAAAAACTCGGCCTCATCGCCGGCAACGGCAAGTTTCCCCTGCTTGTGCTCGATGCGGCGCGCGCGGCGGGACACGAAGTGGTTGTGGTCGCGATCAAGGAAGAAGCTTTTCCGGAGATCGAGTCGCGCGGCGCGGCATCTGTTTACTGGCTGTCGCTGGGCGAGCTTTCCAAGCTGATCGAGACCTTTCAGCGCGAAGGCGTGCGCCGCGCCATTATGGCCGGGCAGGTAAAACATAAGCAGATTTTCTCCGCTATCCGTCCAGATTGGCGGATGGCCAAGTTGTTGCTCTCACTCGCTACGCGCAGCACCGACAGCCTGCTCGGCGCCGTGGCCCAGGTTCTAGCCGAGGAAGGTATTACGCTGGAAAATTCCACCGGGCTGCTCGAACCGCTGCTGGTGAATTCAGGCGTGCTTTCTCGCCGCACGCCCACCGAGCAGGAACGCAAAAACATTGACTACGGCCGCGCCGTGGCCCGCCAGCTCGCGCAGCATGACATTGGGCAGACTGTGGTGATCGCCGAAACGGCTTGCGTGGCGGTCGAAGCCATGGAGGGCACCGACGCCACCATCGAGCGCGCCGGCCGCATCGTGAGTTCGCTTCACGGCGACGCGTCCACTCTCAGCCGCGCTCTTACCGTGGTGAAAATAGCCAAACCCAATCAGGATATGCGGTTTGATGTTCCGGTGATTGGAATAAAGACCATTGAGGTCATGCAGGCCGCAGGCGCAACCTGCCTTGCGCTGGATGCGGGAAAGTGTTTGCTGCTCGATGGCGAGAAGATTCTCGATGCGGCGAATGCCGCGGGGATTGCGATTATGGCAGACCCAAGCTGACGAGGACCACCACGCAGTTTGAACGCCCTTCTTTGAGGCCGCAATTTGCGACCTCAAACCGTCTCGTGCTAATCGGCTCCCACTGAGCGGCGAATTCCTCTGGAGGTTGTCGCCGGACGCTTGTGCATCTCATGCCGGGCTCGCGTCAGGTCGTACGCGGTCTGCAGATTCATCCAAAATTCGGGGGAGTTCTTAAAGTATCCGGCCAGAAGCAAGGCCGTCTCCGCGGTGACCCCCCGCTTTCCGCGCACCAGCTCATTCACTCGGTTCAAAGGGATGGCGAGCCCTCTCGCCAGTTCTGCCTGGGTTAGGCCCAGCGGTTCCAGAAATTCCTGCAACAGGATTTCTCCGGGATGCGTGGCAATGCGACGGTTCGGCAACACTTATGCTCTCCTTAGTGATAATCTGTGACTCGCACATCAATTGCACTGCCGCTGACGAAGCGGAATACCACGCGATATTGATCGTTTACTCGCAGGCTGTAAAACCCCGCCCAATCGCCTCGTAGTTTCTCAAACCGGTTTGACGGTGGCACGCGCAAGTCTTCCATCGTAGTGCTCGCATTCAGTAAGTCCAGCTTGGCCTGGATTCGCCTCCACAGTACCTGCGCAATTCTTCGGGCAGCCTTTGTGTCATACCCGTGGAAGATATCTTCCGTCGTCTTGTCCCCAAAGGAGACAATCATTTCTGCGATTGTACACGCTTACCGTGTATGTGTAAATCTGTTGACTCGTACTCTCTCAATCGGCGAAGTTAACGTTATGACCTCTCCAAACTCCGAACCCGCTCTCATCGCCGAACAGCTTCGCCGCGCCTTCGAGGGCAATGCGTGGCATGGCCCGTCTGTCCTCGAGTTGCTGGAGGATGTGGATGCCGCCAGGGCCGCGGCCAAGCCTTGGCGCAGTGCTCACAGCATCTGGGAGTTGGTGCTGCACATTGCGGTCTGGGATGATGCAGCTTGCCGCCGGCTCGCCGGAGAAAAATGGCAGCCCACGGGTACGGCGAATTTCCCTGTTGTTCCAAAACCCACCAAGGCCGCATGGCGCAAGGCCGTCGCTCATGCGAAGCGTACGCACGATGTGCTGGTGAAGACGGTGGGGGCATTGCGTGAGTCTCGTCTGCGCGACCGGGTTCCCAGCAAGAAATACGATTTCTATTTCATGCTGCATGGAGTGGCGCAGCATGAGCTTTACCACGCCGGGCAAATTGCCATCTTGAAGAAAGCGCAGGGAACGCGCGCTATTGAGTCATCGAGTGATTGAGCCATTGTGTGATTGAAGATCCAATCGCTCAATCACCCGATCACTCGATTCCTCACCACTGCTTGAAGATCACCGCCACCGCGGCCACGATCATGGCGAATCCCCCGGCGTGGTTCCAGCGCACCGGCTGCTTGAGGTAGAGCACCGAGAACACGGAGAACACGACCAGCGTAATGACTTCCTGAATCGTTTTGAGTTGCGCTACGCTGAATTCGTAGGAGCCGATGCGGTTGGCCGGTACCTGGAAACAATATTCAAAGAACGCGATCATCCAGCTGATCACGATCACCTTGAACAGCGGCACGTTGCGGTATTTCAGGTGACCATACCAGGCAAAGGTCATGAAGATGTTGGAAACGGTAAGCAGCGCGATGGTTCGCATGGGGTGAGACGGCTCCTTCAGAATTGAGCGATTGTGCGATCGGGACATTGGGCGATTGAAAAACCTTAAACGCATGAGGTCGTAAACCGCTCAATCGCCCCATCGCAAAATCGCCCAATTCCTCCAGATGCTCTTTCCTAACTTTACGTTTACAATTATTGTTCCTATCTGGCAACCAGCCGACTGAGAGTTCCTTCCTGCACGCTGACAATCCGATCTCCGTGGCGGTGGTGGGGGTGGGCGTCTTTGGACGCAACCACGCCCGCGTCTACAAAGAGCTGGAACAGCAGGGCGAACCGGTTCGGCTGGTGGGCGTGGTCGACCCTAACCTTGATCGCTCCGATGCGGTGGCGCGCGAGTTCGGTTGCCGCGCTTTCGGCTCTGTCGAGCAGATGCTGACCACGCACAGCGAAATCCATGCCGCGTCGGTGGCAGCGCCTACGGTCCAACATCTGGAAGTGGCCGGCGCACTTATGAAAGCCGGCGTCGACGTGCTGATCGAGAAGCCGCTGGCCGCGTCGCGGGCCGAGGCCAACGAGTTGGTGCACCTGGCAACCACCCACAACCGCATTGCCCAGGTTGGACATCTCGAGCGCTTCAACCCTGCGGTGCGCGCCACGATGCCCCTGCTCACGCAGCCGATGTTCTTCGAAGTGCATCGCCTGAGCGTCTTTACGCCGCGCTCGCTCGATGTCGACGTAGTGCTCGATCTGATGATCCACGATCTCGATATCGTGCTCTCGTTCGTCGATTCTCCGGTGAAAGAGGTTCGCGCCGTCGGCCTGCCCATTCTTTCCGGCAAAGTTGATATCGCCAACGTGCGGCTGGAATTTGAATCCGGATGCGTGGCCAACTTCACCGCCAGCCGCGTCTCCACCGAGCGCGTGCGCAAGCTGCGCTTCTTTCAGCCTCAGCAGTATATTTCGGTCGACTACGGACGCCAGGAAGTGCTCGTCTTCACCGTCGGAGCCGATGCGGCGGCGGCCGGCTCTCCAACCGTGAACCCGCAGATTAAGGTGGCAAAACCGCCGGTGACCTCGGAAGAACCATTGCACGCGGAGTTGAAGTCGTTTCTGCACGCGGTGCGCGAGCGGTCCACGCCCGTGGTGCCGCTTGAAGATGGCCGCCGCGCCCTCACCCTTGCGCTCGACATTGTGGCCGCGATTCGCGAGCACGGGAAGAAAGTTGGGCTAGCGGGCATGGGGAAGCTGAAAAGCCAGGCGAGGAACGTCCCGTAAAAAGATCGCCACTGCTTGGCCTGGTGTAGAGACCTCATACGTCAACCATGGAATCCCGCAAGCGGTTCGGCGTAGAGTGTATCCATGGAAAATATGATCCTGCCGGGATTGTTATTGTTGCTCGTATGCCCTATGGCGGCTTCCGCACAGCAGAGCGGACAACTGGATTCTAAGAGGGCGACGCCACCTCCGGCGATGTGCGCCGCCGCCGCACCGAAGCTGCGCGAATCTGGGACGAGCGAGGTCGTTTTGACGATGACGGTGGATCCGCGAGGCAGAGTGAAATACTTCAGCACCAATTCTCCAAAGGGCCTCCGGCTGGAGAAGATGAAGGAAGCAGCTGACGCAATCAACGGATTGCACTTCGAGCCGGCAAAAAAAGATGGCCGAGCAGTTGAAGTAATGATCCGGGTGAAATTTGACTGTTCAGCCCCGCAGCCCGGCGCCTCGAAGAAGCAGTAGAGCAAAAGAACGGGGTTGCGACTCCGGTCGCAGATCCGACCCGTTTTACAAATGTTTACACACCTAAGTCCCACTCCATTTGTGAGAGCAGAATCCCGGGAAAGATGCGAAAATAAAGGTAGCTTGCCCTCGCTGGTTCGCTGCGTCATCCTGTGAATGCCGGATGCAACGTGGCGTGGGGATTTTGTGTCTAAGGGACAAGCCTGACTCGGACAAGCTTAGGTCGGGACCAAATTTAGTTCATGCCCATCACGCAAATTCCATTCCAGGATCCGGTGGCTCCTCCCGAGAAGCCGCAACCGGAGCAGCTTGGCCTGTACGACGCCAAGGGATGGGAAACGGCCTACCGCGATCTGGATGACGACGCCGCGCGCGTGCCGCATCTGCTCATCCAGTTGCAGGACGATCTGGCGCGGTCTCGGCGCCGCGAAGCTGCGTGGATTTCGATTATTGTCCACATGATTCTCATCCTCTTCATCTTCAATATGGAGAGGTTTGAAAAATACCTTCCCTGGCATCCCGTGGTGGCGAAAAATTTGGCCAACCTCAAGGATGCAACTTTCCTGGAGCTTCCCCCGGACTTGCAGAAAGTGCCCCACAAGCCCAACACGAACATCGCTTCCGACAAAGACCGCATCGCAACCACGCGGCGTCCTGAACTGGATGTGAAGGAGCTGCGCAAGATTCTGGCGAGCCCGCCTCCGGGAGCGCCGGGATTGAGCGGTCCGCAGACGGCGCAGCAAGCACCTCAACCCTCCGCCAGTGTGGCGCAAGGCCAACCTGCGCCCAAGCCGCAACAAGCGTCCCCTCCACAAGTCGCCCAGTTACAAATGCCGGCCAGGGCTGACGTCAGGAATGAGTTCAGCAAGTATGGCCGCTCCATGTCTGCAGGTGATTCGATTCAGGAGGCGGCGCGCGCCGCCAAACCGGGCAGCGGCGGTCAGGGCAACGGCGGCGATTTCGGCTTAGGCAGCGGGGCGCACGGCCGCCAGGTGGGCAATCTTGAGATCCTCAGCGACACCATGGGCGTGGACTTCGGCCCCTACCTCCAGCGCGTGCTGCATGACGTGCGTCAGAACTGGTACAACGCGATTCCAGAATCCGCGCAGATGAAGCACGGAAACCTGATCATTGAATTCGCGATTACCAAAGATGGAAAAGTTGCGGGCATGAAGCTGGTGGCTAGCTCCGGCGACGTTCCGCTGGATCGCGCGGCCTGGGCCGGCATCACCGGCTCAGATCCATTTCCAGCATTGCCCAGCGAATTCGGCGGAGAGTATCTCGCTCTTCGTTTCCGCTTCTACTACAACCCCACCAAAGAAGAGCGAGAAGGATTGGACTAGCTTCTCTGGAACCCGTCACCCAGCATTTAGCATTCCGCACTCAGCCCGGCTGAATGCTAAGCGCTGCTTTTTCTACCACACGCGGCAGCGGTTCTGATTGACCATCGGCGATCCCGCCTTGCAGTGAAACGCCTCCTGGAATTCCGGCATGTTCGAAACCACTCCGTTGGTGCGGTATTTCTCGGGAGAATGCGGATCGACCGTCGCGCGTAGGCGCTTGGTCTCGTCGCGGGTTTCGCCGCACCAGCTTTGCCCATAGCCCACGAAAAATCTCTGCTCGGGAGTGAGGCCGTCGAGCGGTTCCAGCTTCTCTCCCTTGGTGTCGGCCTGCCACGCCATGTAAGCCAGAATCAATCCGCCCAGGTCGGCGGTATCCTCGCCCAGAGTCAGCTTGCCGTTAATTTTGATGTCATCGATGATGGTGTAAGTCGAATACTGATCTGAGATACAACTGGCGCGCTTCTCAAACTCTTTCGCGTCGTCCGCAGTCCACCAGTCGCGCAGATTTCCCTGCGCATCGAATTGGCGGCCTTCGTCGTCGAATCCGTGAGTGAGTTCGTGGCCGATGGTTCCGCCGGTGTCGCCATAATTCGGCGCCGCATCGGATTTCGGATCGAACGCCGGCGGCTGTAGCACGCCCGCCGGAAAATTGATGTCATTCATCTGCGGATCGTAATACGCATTCACGGTTGGTGGAGTCATTCCCCACTCGCCCCGGTCCAACGGCTTGCCGATCTTGGCCAACTGCCGGTTGAATTCGAATTGGCGGGCCCGCTCCACGTTGCCCAGTTCATCTCCACGAATAATCTCAAGCTTGCTGTAGTCGCGCCATTTATCGGGATAGCCGATCTTGTTGGCCATTCCATGCAGCTTTACCAGCGCCTGCTGCTTGGTCGTCGCGGACATCCACGTGAGTGAGTTGATGTCCTGTTCCATGGCCGCCTGAATTTCCTTCACCATCTTGAGCGCTTCCTGCTTGGCCGCAGGACTGAAATATTTCTCTACGTACACCTGGCCCAGCGCTTCTCCCAGGTCGCCGTCCACGTATTGCGTGCAGCGTTTCCAGCGCGGCTGCAGCTCTTGCTGCCCGCGCAACGTCTTGCCGTAGAAAGCGAAGTTCTCGTTTAGAAACGTTGGCGAAAGAAACGGCGCATCCGCATGCACCAGATGCCAACGCAGGTAAGTTTTCCAATCCGCCAGGCTTTCTTTGCCGAGTTCCTCATTCATCGCTTTGAAAAAACCCGGGGACGCCACATTCAGCGAGCCCAGCGACGGCAGCCCCACCTTGGTGAAGTAAACCCGCCACCGAAAATCGGGACTGATCTTTTCCAGTTCGCCGCTGGTCATCTTGTGATCCAGATTCTTAGGCTCACGCCGCTCTACGCGCGTCATCGAACCTTTCGCCAGCGCAGTTTCGATGCGCATCACGGTCTGCGCTTCCGCGGCCGCCGCATCCGGCCGATCGCCTAGCAATTCAAACATCTTCTGCACGTGCGCCACGTAAGCTTTGCGCAGATCCACCGACTTCGCGTCCTCTTTGAAGTAGTAATCGCGATCGGGAAGGCCAAGCCCTCCCTGGTCCGCTTCCGCAATCACTTGCGATGCGTCTCTGAAGTCCTGGGTGGAGTCGAAGCGAAACAGCACGTTCTCATCCACCATGGCCGCAGCCACGTCGGCGATCTCCCCTTTAGAATTAATCTTCGCAATGCGCTCCAGACCCGGTTGCAGCGGCGCCGCGCCTTTGGCCTCAATCGCCTTCTCGTCGATGCAGGAGGCATAGTAATCGCCAATCTTCTGTGTCGCCGCGTTACGTGTGGAGTCAGGAGCGGCGGCAGCCTCCAGAATCCCGCGCAGCCGCGCGCGATTCTCATCCTGCATCTTCGAATAGGTGTCCCACGAAGACTGGTCGGGAGGAATGGGATTGTTCTTGATCCAACCGCCGCAGGAATATCGAAAGAAGTCCACGCAAGGATCCACGCTTCGATCCATTGAGGTAACATCCAGCGCCGGCTCGTACTTCGACGCAGCGGGCGCAGACTGTTGTGCGTTAGCCAGAGAAAGGAAAGATGCAACAGCGAACGCAACTACGCATATACGCAAAGGTGCCATGAAAAACCTCTTCCGTAGGAGTCGAAACGCTGGAACCAAAGAGTATAAAGCTTCGCGCCCAGGGCGTGTTGGAAAGTCCAAGCCGGAACGTACAGCGAATCGCCGAAGCCCGAAGCCCGACTAACTCTTCCTTAACCGAATCGATCCATCCCCGGTATGAATCACCAGCAGATTTCCGCCGCCGTTCAGCTTGCCGCGAACCTCGCCTTCGCGAATCTTGCCTTCGGTCGTGATCGGCATCTCCAAATCGATGTGGCCATCGCCGGTGTGCAAGTCGACATCCGCCGCCAGGTTCTCCGGCACTTCCAGCGTGACCGAGCCGTCGCCGGTCTCCAGCCTCCAGCCCATGGCCAGCGTCGACCCAGCCGTCGCCCGCGTGTCCACGCGCCCGTCGCCGGTCTTCAGGTCAAGCTCGTCAAAGCGCCCATTGGCGCGGATGTGGCCATCCCCGGTAAGCGCCCGCAGTTTGCCGTCTACGCCGTCAATCTCCTGTGAGCCATCGCCGCTGTGCAACAGCATCTCGCCCTTGAAGCTGCTGAGTTCAATCTTGCCATCGCCGGTGCGCAGGTCGACACGCCCCTCGCGCGGCATCTGGATATTAATGTCCACGCGATGATCGACCCATCCAATCGAAATCCCAGAGTGCGGGAAACGCACGTCGATCTCCACCACGTTGCCCATCTGGTGCTCTTCGATCCGGATGCCGCCCTCGCCGATCTTGTAGTGCGTGGTCGTCACCCTGGCTTCGATGGTGCTCTGGTCCCAGGTGGAAACGTGAATATTGGCGTCAGAAGTGTCCACTCGCAGATCGGGCTTGCCAGTGAGCGTGTAGGTCTTCGACCACTCATCCGCCCGCGCCGGCAGCGCGGCCCACGAGCAAAACAAGCCGCTGAGAATCAGACCCAGGAATAACCAGCGTTCCAGACGCGTGCGTTTCATAAGAATCCTCCGAGGGCAAGCACACTGCCGCCCAGCCTCTTAGACGAGATTACGCGCGATTCGTAAGTTTGGTTCCATGGAGATTTGCGCGCGCCGAAGGCACCACGAATTCCCTTGACTTCGACCGCCCGATGTCCGATCCTATCGTTCGGAGCATTAGATCTTTGAAAACAAAATAGCAATCAGATAATTTATTCCGTCCTGATTTCGCGCCAGAAATCCCCCAGATCAGCGACTATCAGCGCAGAGTCCCATAGTGGCACCCATTGATTCCAAAGGACTTACAGCGACAGCAATCCGCTAAGTCCTTTAAGCACAAGATTTTACCCGTAAGTGATTGATTCCAATATATTATTTCGCGTTTTCCCGCTAAACCCGCTGATTCCAATATACCGAGGGGGAGGGGGTGGGGGTAACGAGCCGCAGCGAATTCCGTTTTTGGGCGGCGCGCCGCCTTGCTTTTGGGTGGCGCAGCCAGCGCTGCGATAAATCCCACAAGGCTTAAAGGGCTTTAGCCCCTAAGGAACCTACGCGCGCCGTTTAACATAGGCCATGCGAATGAGAGTTCGCTCCGAAAACGGCACATAGAGCAGCCCCGCGCTGGCCGCGAAAGCCGCGCCCAGCCCGATCTTCTGCATCAGCAAAAACGGAGCCACAGCCCACAACTGATCCAGCGCCAGAATGAAAGGAAACATCTGCTGGAACTTCTCGCCCAAGCGCTGATAGTCGAATCCCACCGCGGAGAGCAGATAACAGCGCAACGGAATTCCCGCACCCGCAGTCACCATCACCGCAGTTACCAGCACGGTCGCTCCCCATCTAGGCAAGAAGGAATCCGCGATCGCCAGAATCGCATGCAGACGAAAGAGCGCGACCACATAGAAGATGAGATACATCGCTTGGATCAGAGCGAACAATCCGCGCGTAAGGCCGCGATGCGGGATCGGAACTTCCAGCTCAGGATGTAGAGTGAGGACTGCCGACGCCTCGCTGCGCTCGGCTGGACGGGCGAAAGCGCCCGTCCCTACATGGCCTGGTTCCAGATTGGCCGTTCCCACACTATCCGTTCCCGAACGACTCTGCACCGGCGCGATGAACCGATATCCGCGCCGCGCCAGCGTTTCTATGTAGCGCGGGCTGGACGCAGAATCGCCCAGAGTCTCGCGCAGCTTGTTCACCGCGGTGTTCAGGCTGTGGTCGAAATCTACGAACGTATCGGCGGGCCACAATTTCTGGCGCAACTCTTCGCGCGTGACCACATCGCCGGCGCGCTCGAGCAGCAAGGCCAGCACCTGACACGGCTGCTCCTGCAGGCGCAGCTTCGCGCCGTTCTTGCGCAGCTCGCCCGCGGCGAGATCGAGTTCGAAGACTCCAAACCGCGCGATTCTGCCGGAACGATTGCCTGGGAAAGCGGGCATGAGGAGACCAACTTTAACGACGCGTAGTGTAGCACTAAGCCGCGACGCGCCGTTTCGTGCGGCGTACAATACAGTTGTGGTGAATGCCCAACGCCAGAACGATTCCCACAAGCATCAGCGGCACGCTATTTATGCCACGGAAACTTCCGGCCTGCTGCTGATCGCCTTTCTGTTGCTCGCCCTCACTCTGATTCGCTACTGGCACGTCATCCACTGGAGCGTGCGCTGACCGTGGCTTTCGTGCAGCCTGAACCGCTGCTGGTGGTGGTGCTTGGGCCCACAGCCAGCGGAAAGACTGCGCTTTCTCTCGCTCTCGCGGAGCGCTTCCACGGCGAGATCGTGAATTGCGATTCCGTCGCCATGTACCGCGAGTTTGACATAGGCACGGCCAAACCCACTGCATCCGAACGAGCCCGAGTCCGGCATCATCTGCTGGATTGCATCGCGCCCGCCAGCCACATCACGGCCGGCGAATACGCCCGCCAGTCGCGGCAAATGCTTGAGGAGATCAAAGCGCGGGGCCATATGCCGATCGTTGTGGGCGGAACCGGACTCTACCTGCGTGCCTTACTCGAAGGACTTTTCCCCGGCCCGCAACGGTCGGAAGAATTACGCCAGCGATTGCGCGCACGAGCCGAAAGCCGCGGCTCCAACCATCTTCACCGCATTCTGCGCCGCCTCGATCGGGCCGCCGCGGAGAAGATCCACGCCAACGACGCGCCCAAGCTCATCCGCGCCATAGAAGTCTGCCTGGCTTCACGCCAGAAGATGACGGAACTCTGGCAACAGCAAGGGCACGATCCGTTGCGCGGCTTCCGCATTCTTCGCCTCGGCCTCGACCCCGATCGTCAGGCCCTCTACGATCGAATCAACCGCCGCGCGCAACAGATGTTTGAATCTGGGCTCATTGAAGAGACACGGCTTCTTCTTCAGAAATATGGCGACGCCGCGGGCCCGCTGTCTTCTCTGGGCTACCGGCAGGTCGTGAAATTCTTGCAGGGAGAACTCACGCACGAGCAGACGGTGCAAGACGCTCAGCAGGCTCATCGCAACTACGCCAAGCGGCAGATGACCTGGTTTCGCCGCGAGCCGGAAGTCCACTGGCTTCGCGGTTTCGGCGACGATGCGAACATTCAGCACGAAGCCGTGGCTCGGGTCTTAAGTCTCAGCTCCATGTGAGCTGATGAAAGGGTGACGCAACTGGGAAGACGGCGGCTCTCACACTGCCGCAAGACAGCCGTCGTCGTCAACCAGGGAACTTTGCTCCAGGGCCTCCTGTTCAAGTACGGCAGAGATTTCCCTAGGCCCGCGCACTACCTCTACTCTTACGCGAATCCTGAGAAGCTTGACGACGACGGCCACGAAGATGCAAATCCACGCGAGCGGCGACCACGCGAGAACATGCCACAGCGATGCCTTCGCGATCTGTTCGTGAGCCTTTAGGAGTCTGTCTCGCACTTCTGGCGAGCGGGTCTTAACGTCTGCGATCCAAGCCTCCATACGGTTAGTGCGCGGAAGGTCCCCGAGGAGCGCAAGCGCCCATACCCGCGTAAACGTAAGCCTGTGAGCAAAACGAATCAGCCCGTTTGATAGGTCTCTCAGGGTGGTGTAAGCGGGATCATCAAACCTGATGGCCCCTGAAGCAGCGTAGTCAAACAGGTCATCACGCACTCCGAAGAGGCGCTGCCTATAGGTGTCGATTCTGTGCTCGTGCCAGCAGAAAAAATACAAGAACCACAAGGCGAACAGGCCGATCACGAGATGAGAACTATTCACTATTGCACTCATATCCTGTCCTCCGGGTTTGTAGTACCCCTAGTCGTGAGATGACTCGACGTTCGATTGGGGTCCACGAGCCTTTCAAGAGTGTAGTTTCGCTGCGCGAAGCGCTCTGTTGTCTGCCGCCGAAGCCTGCGCTCTCTCAGTCCGTACCCCATGCCTCCCGCTCCAAACAAATACGAGAGTGCCTCACTGATCTTGAAATCTCCAATAACTTTGATGCCGATATCAGCGAAAGTGTAATGTCCCGCGAGCGACTTAGTCGAAAGATAGAAGAAAGCCGAGATAGCTACGAGGGAAAATCACATTATAGCATATTGCATAGTGGAAACGATACCATCGATGCGGCGCAGCCGGACTGAGCTTTCCAATTCGGCCTTACTCGGTCGTCGCTGAGGTGGCGTTGCCAACTTGCAGAATATTAAGGCTATTCAAGGCCCCGCGCAACACAAAACAGATTCCCGTTCCGGAACCAGAACACCAACAGTCAGGGCTATGATCCTACGGATGGGACCAAGCCGGACCTAAACGCCTAACACCCAAGACCTGCCCTTCTGCTATCGTTCTCTTCATGCATCGTAAACTCGTCCTGTTGTTGGTGTTCACTCTTTCTTGCGCGGCCGCCTTCGCCAAAGAAAAATATCAGCGACCCGGCCCAATTCATCTGACTTCCTCTGGCGAAAAGTGGGCGGAGAAGACGCTGCACAAACTTACTCTCGAAGAGAAAGTCGGCCAGGTGTTCATGATCTGGTGCCGCGCCAGCTTTCTCAACGTTGAGAATCCCGAATACCTGCAACTGCGCGAGGCCATGCAGAAGTATCACGTTGGATCGTTCGCCATGACCGTGCACGTGGACGGTCCGTATCTTCTGCGCAGCGAGCCTTACGAGGCCGCCGAGTTGCTCAACCGCCTGCAGAAGGAGTCGAAGCTGCCGCTGCTGTTTGCGGCCGATTTTGAACGCGGCGTCTCGATGCGCCTGATGGGAGCCACGGTCTTTCCGCATGCCATGGCTTTCGGCGGCGATGGCAAGATGGAAGACGCCGAGACATTCGGCCGCATTACCGCCGAAGAATCGCGCGCCATCGGCATTCACTGGAATTTTTTCCCCGATGCCGACGTGAATTCGAACCCCGCCAATCCCATCATCAACACGCGCTCGTTCGGAGAAGATCCGCAGCAAGTTGGCGATCTGGTCGCGGCTTATATCAAAGGCGCACATGAAGGCGGAATGCTGACGACGGTCAAACATTTCCCCGGTCACGGCGAGACGGCTACCGATTCGCATCTCGGCGTCGCGAGCGTCAACGTGGACCGCGCTCACCTTGACTCGATTGAACTGCCGCCTTTTCGACAAGCAATCGCCGCGGGAGTTGATTCCGTGATGGTGGCGCACGTCACTGTCCCCGCGCTCGATCCCGATCCCAACCATGTAGCCACGATTTCGCCGTTGGTCGTCTCAGATCTGCTGCAGAAGCAGCTCGGCTTCAAAGGGATCATCGTTACCGACGCGCTTGACATGGCCGGCTTGACGCACCTCTTCGCCAACAACATCGGGCGGGCCGCGGTCGAGGCTTTCAAGGCCGGCAACGACCTGCTGCTCATCCCCGCCGATATTCCCGCCTCGTACAACGCCATGCTTCAGGCCGTTCAATCAGGTGAGATCTCCCGCGAGCGCCTGGACCGCTCGGTGGGTAAGATCCTGAAGGCAAAGGCGTCTCTTGGTTTGCAGAAGGCGCGCCTAGTGGATGTAGGCGCCCTCGCCAATGTGGTGGCCAAGCCGGCGAACCTGGCCTTCGGCCAGCAGGTGGCCGACGCAGCGGTTACGCTGGTGCGTGACAATGGCAAGGTTTTGCCCCTGAAATCTCCGCTCAAGAATCAGGGAACCGCGAAGGCCGTTCTTCCGTACACCACAACAGAGGAGACGCATAATCAGACGGTCGCGGTGGTCTTCTCCGACGATGTGCGGACGGATTCCGGCCGCACCTTCGCGCGTGAGTTTCGCGCGCGAATTCCCGACGCGCACGTGATGTACGTGGATACCCGCGTCGCCGCTGGCATGAGCGATGAAGTGCTGAAGGCCGTGGACGAGGCCAAGACTGTGGTAGCCGCGGTTTATGTGATCCCGAGCGCGGGCAAGGGAAATTCTCTTGCGATGGCGGATGCGACCGGCGCGCTGTTGCAGCAGGTGCTCGATCACGCGGCGGAAAAGACCGCGGTCATCGCCATGGGAAATCCGTACCTTGCGGCGGACTTGCCGAAGATAGAGAATTACATGTGTACGTTTTCCAACGCGACGGTTTCGGAGCTAAGCGCGGTCAAGGCGCTGTTCGGGGAAATCGCCATTCGCGGGCATCTTCCCGTGAGCATTCCGAATGTGGCCCGACGGGGCGCCGGCATTGAACGTCCGGTCCGTCCCATTCAAGTCGCCAGCGGAGGGTCTCAATATGGGCAAAAATAAATTCTCTGCATTGGTTGCGGCCGCGGCCAGCCTCGCGGCGCTGTTGCTCCTGCCCGCGTGCAGCGTCAACGTGAAGAAAGAAGCCAACGGGCAAGACAAGCAGGTCGATATCAACACTCTCGTCGGCGGCGTGCACGTCAGCAAACAGGCGGACGTTTCCGACATCGGTCTGGCGGTTTATCCTGGCGCACGAATGAAAGAAAAAGATTCCGACGGCAGCGACAAGAGCGCCAACGTAAATATCTCCGGCTTTGGCTTCGGACTGAAGGTGGTGGCGCTGGAATATCAGTCTGATGATGCACCCGCCAAAATCGTCGCCTTCTACAAAGACCAGTTGAAAAAATATGGCAACGTTCTGGAGTGCCACAGTTCAGATCTGAACTTCGATATCAAGATGGGGTCGCACGAGTCGAGCGAACTGAGCTGCTCGAGCGTCAACCAGGGCAACAATGTGGAGCTTAAGGTGGGCCGCAAAGACGACCAGCACATTGTGGCCGTGAAGCCGGAAGGTAAAGGCTCGACCTTCTCGCTGGTTTACGTGCGGACCCACGGCAAGGATGCGGATATTTAAGTGGGGTGGGTGGAGCAGCGCTTCAAGCGCTGCGGTAACGGCTGGATCTGGGTGGCGCAGCGGGGGTGGAGCAGGCCTTCAGGCCTGCGTCAAGGAATCACCAAGAATTCGCGGGCTTTAGCCCCTGAGGGATCTCCTGAAGGAGGAAATCATGTTTCGACCGAGCTTTGTCCGACCGATCCTCGCAGCGGCATTCGCCATCGCCCTAGCGATCCCCGTCTGCGCCGCCCAACAGAAATCGGACGACGATAACTTCAACGTCCGCAGCACAATCGGCGATTTGCATGTCGGCAAGGACGCCAACGCCCAGAAGGCCGGCCTTCCCCTATATCCAGGAGCCCGCCCCAAACATGAGAAGGATAACGATCCGCTCAATTTTGGAATCTTGACTGAGAGCTTCGGTCTAAAGCTGGTGGTAGCAAAATACGAATCGGATGACGCGCCCGATAAAATCATCGCCTACTATCGGAACAAGCTGAAAAGGTACGGCAAAGTTCTCGAGTGCCGCAGCCAGAATGACAACAGCGGCTTTCATGTCGGCGACGACGAGGAGCACCACAAAGAGCTTAAGTGTGAAGGAGACAACGCCGGCCCGGTCAGGGAACTGAAGGTCGGAACCGATGATAACGCTCACATCGTTGCCATCGAGACCGGCGACAACGGCAAAGGCTCGACCTTCGCCCTCGTCTACGTTTACACGCGCGGCAAGCAAGGCGACATCTGAAGCACAAGTAGAGAATCTTCTATCAACAATAAACGCGAACTGGTAATGGATTTGGACGCCTATGCCCCGGCGCTCTGCCCCTGGAACTTTACCTCCACCAGCTTGCGGTCCTCGTCTGACACCTGGAACATGGCGCGTGGTTTCAGGTTCATGTAGCTGGCCACAAACACCTCGGGGATCTGGCCGATGCGGGTGTTGTAGGTGTTGACGTCGTCGTTGAAGAATTCGCGCCGGTCGGCGATGCGCTCTTCCAGTTCGCTGATGCGCATTTGCAGCTTAAGAAAATTTTCGTTGGCCTTGAGCTGCGGATAGTTTTCCGCCACGGCAAACAGGCCGCGCAGCGCGACCGTCATGGTCAAATCAGCCTGCGCTTTCTGCCCAATGCTGGCCGCGTTCATCGACGCCGCCCGCGCTTGCGTCACCGCCAGCAGCGTCTGCTGCTCGTGCTGCATGTATCCCTTCACGGTCTCGACCAGGTTCGGGATCTCATCGTGACGCTGCTTGAGCAGCACGTCAATGTTGGCCCACGCGCGGTCGTTGTCGTTGCGGAGCCGCACCAGTTCGTTATAGAGAATAACTGTATAGACCAGCACTCCCACCGCGAACAGCAGGAACGCCGCTCCTTCGATCACACTTGCGTCCATCTTGATTTAGCCCTCGATCTCGATCTCGTCTGCCGGAATGATTCCAGTGAAACAGCAGACCGGCCAAGCACGCAAGTAACTTAAGGAATATGGCGGCTCAATTCAACAGCTTGAACCACAAAGGACACGAAGTAACACGAAGGACCCCGCCGTCCAGCGCAACCCTTCGTGATACTTCGTGGTTCATTTGTTTTCTCTTTGCTGAAAGCAAAAAGGGCTGAGCCGCAGGCTCAGCCCTTCAGAATTGACTATCGCTGCGCTTAAGGTTTATGCGGAGTCAGATCGCACGCGTGTTTCACTTCATTCAGGTCCAGGCCGTCGGGTGAGAATTCAGCTATCGAGTAACCCGACTTGGTCCTGACTTGCACATTGAACACGTGGGCTCCGATCACGCCGCGAACGGTTCCCTTATCCATGGAAAGAATGTCGCCGCGCATCCAGTTCCAGCCCTTGTGGTCATGGCTTCCGTCGATGCGCACCATGACTTCCATCTTCGGCTGGTACCAATAGAATGGGTACGGCTGATACCAGAAGCCTGGATAACCCGGATAGCCGGGGTTACCGGGCCTGCCCAGCGCGACGCCGGGATCGAAGTCGGCGTACTTGTACTTGCCGTCGGTGCAGACCAGTTCGACTCGCGGCTTGTAGTCCGTGCTTCCTTTCAGATAGTCGTTTGCCAGCAATTCGAAGCGGACCTTCTTCGCGCCGGTCATTTTCTCTTCCGATTGAAACTCCATCCAGTTGCCGCCGGCGCTGACGCCATCCTGTTCGCCCTGGTAAGGGCTCATGGCGCCCTTTTGGGCGTAAGCCGAAACTGCTGCCGAAACCACCAAGAGGAAGGTCGCGAACAACGCCACCGCGGCCGCGGCATAGCGATTTTTATTGTAAAGAAAAGTCAAGGATTTCAAGGTCTCCTCCCGTACAAACTTCTCCCTTCCCTATTGAACCCTGGAGGCGGCCAAAAGTTGCATGGCAAACCCGTCTTTTCGTCCTACCGCGGCAGCTTCATCGGGCGTCGATTCTGAGATCGATATAGACCTGGGGACGGTCGTCGAACTGGCTCACGGACTTGGTATCGCTCTTGTGGCCGTTGTGCTGAGCGTAGACCTCGTAATCCACCGTGCCGAGGCTAGGGAAGCGGTACGTGCCCTCCTGCCCTACGATGTAGGTCTTCACCGCATGGGTGCGAGTGTTGGTAAGGTAGACGATAGCGCCCACTACCGGATTATCCTGCTGGTCGAGCACTTTGCCGTAGAGCAGCCGGCCTTGCGGCTTATCTTTCTTGTCAGGAGCGGCATGGGCCGCTACGCATAACACAAGGAGCAGCGCTCCCGCGATAAGGGCAGCGTTCCTGAGAGTCGGGGTGGGAGTGACGCGAGTCTCATTTCTTGCGCACCGCAATCTGATCCACTCGTTCTGATCCACTCGTTCTCCTCGGCTCAGTCTCTCGATTTATTTAAGGGTCAGGTGCAAACCAATATCCACCCGCTCGTCATACTCTACGTGGACCGGGACCTCTTCCGCCAGATGCAATGGTTGGCCGTCCTTAGTTTTCACGCCCTTGAGATCAGCCCACACAACATAGTCAGCCTTGCCGGCCGGGACGCGCTGGGCGAATTCGCCGGAATGATCGGAATAGATTTCCCACTTGGGTTTCTTATCGGCCGCGCGGCGAATCTTGACCGTGATGCCATAGACTGGTCGATTGTCGGGCCCCCAGACCGTGCCGAAAATGAGGGCGTATGGATCCGTAGGTTTCAGCTTCTGGGACGCGGCAAAGGCATTCGCCGCTGGCGAGTCGGGAGGGCCCAGTACAGCGAAGAAGAAAACAAGGAGCAAGCAGAAGGAAGACCAGCGCGCGAGCAGGACCGCGGGCGGCAATCTAGGAGTCGTCACCGTCTTCGGTCTCCACTTCTTCGTCCTCTTCCACGTAGCCGGCCTCGATCGCCTTTAACTCCAGCGGGCTGGTAGTCACCACCTCGAAGTCCGTGCCACACTCGGGGCAAGAGACGATCTCGCCCTCGTCGACCTCTTCCTCCTCCACATCCAGATCGGTCTCGCATTCAGGACAAAGAACCATGATTCCTCCGCTTCCATTCGATGCCATTTTCCATGCCTTATTCGATATCTTCTTAGACGCCCTTGATAATATTTAGATTCTCCCCCGCCGAAGGTCAAGGGGCGGGGGCTGTAGAGGGCTAGATTTTTTTTAAGGAATAACAGCCGTCGGCCTTGACATTTCTTACGCCGGAGCCTACATGATTTCTCTTCTTAAGGAAAGGCCGTGGCTTGTGGCCGTTACGCTGGCACTGGCCGCCAGTGGTGTGGCGCAGGTGCAAAGCCAACCCGAATCTACTCCGGCCGAACCCATGACCATCGACAGCCGGATTTCGTTGGCATTGCAGCAGATTTCGGCGGAACGCATCCACGCGAACATCGAGAAGCTGGCAAGCTTTGGAACGCGTTCGACGCTCTCGGCGCAGGACCCGTCTTCTATTGCAGAGGGACGCGGCATTGGCGCGGCGCGCGAGTGGATCAGGGCTGAATTCGAACGCTATGCCAAAGATTGCGGCGGCTGCCTGGAAGTAAAAACTGACACCTTCATCGAACCGGCCGCTGACCGCATCCCTTCACCCACAGAAATCCAAAATGTTTATGCGGTCTTGAAAGGAACGGACGCAGAGAATGCGAAGCGCATCGTGCTGGTGACCGGGCACTACGATTCCCGCAACAGCGATAACCTAAACGCCAAGGACGATGCTCCGGGCGCAAACGATGACGGTAGCGGCACGGCCGTCAGCCTGGAATGTGCGCGGGTTTTGAGCAAGATGAAGTTTCCTGCGAGGATTATTTTTCTCACCGTCGCCGGCGAAGAGCAGGGACTGTATGGCAGCCATCATTTCGCCCAAATGGCAAAAGAGCAGGGCTGGAACATCGAGGCCGTTCTGAACAATGACATCGTGGGCGGAGACAAGAGCGCAGAGCAGGATCACTCTGTGGTGCGCGTATTTTCCGAGGGCCTGCCCGCTGCGGCCACGGAGCAGGATATCCGCCGGATTCGCGCCCTCGGCGGTGAGAACGACTCTGGATCGCGGCAACTGGCGCGCTATATCGCAGACGTGGGCCGCGCCTACAACCTGGGTGTGAAGCCCATGCTGGTGTTCCGGCTGGACCGCTATCTGCGCGGCGGCGACCACTATTCGTTCAACCAGCAGGGGTTTGCCGCAGTGCGCTTCACCGAATTCCGCGAGGACTTTCACCACCAACATCAGAACGTGCGCACCGAGAACGGCATCGAATATGGCGATTTGCCCAAATTTGTAGACTTCGATTACGTCGCGCGCGTGGCGCGCCTGAATGCGGCGACGCTGGCGTCACTGGCGTTGGCGCCGGCGCCTCCGGCCAACGCGCATTTGCTGACCAAAGGTCTGGAGAACGACTCAACCCTCACCTGGGATGCTTCCCCCGGCGGATTGGCTTCAGGCTATGAGATTCTTTGGCGATCTACAACCAGCCCGGATTGGGAGCACGTCCAAAAGGTTGGCAACGTTCTTCGTTCGACTCTGAAACTTTCGAAGGACAATGTCATCTTTGCCATAAGAGCTGTCGATGCCGGGGGACACCGCAGCCTGCCAATCGTGCCCTTGCCGGAACGTTGAGTTTGGGTATCTACTGCTAAGAAGAGCTTGTGCTAGACGGAGAGTGTTGCCTTGCGCGGTCGCGGTCGAGAAATGACGTTGAGCTTCCCGCCTTTTACACCGGCGGTGATCTGGCTGCTGGGCATCAACACGGCTATATTTCTTTTGCTGTTGGCCTTCGGCACGCCGCCGGTGCAAGATTGGGTAGAGTTGCATCTCGGGCTGGTTCCCGCCCTGACGGTCTTTCACTTCTGGATCTGGCAGATTGTCACTTACAGTTTTATTCACTTCGCGTTCTGGCATTGGTTTGGGAACATGCTTGGCATCTGGATGTTCGGCGCCAGCTTCGAAAGCTCATGGGGCATGCGGCGGTTTCTGGAGTTATTTTTCGCTGGCGTAATTGGGGCAGCGCTGACCACGATCATTTTTGCATTCCTCCACATCCTGAGCACTCCCGCTACCAGAACCTACGGCGCCTCCGGCGGCGTCTTTGCGATCCTGATGGCATTTGGCATGGTTTTCGGCGAGAACGAAATCATGATGATTCCGTTCCCCTTCCTGATTAAGGCCAAGTATTTCGTGCTCATCCTCATCGTCGTAACGGTAGCGTTTGCCATTAGCGATAAAGGCGGGGTTGCCTACATGGCCCACCTCGGCGGCCTGTTGTTTGGATATTTGTACGTGAAGTTTGCGCCCGCTCGCGGAATGTCTGGCCGCTTCTCGCTTTCGGAGTCGTGGTACGGATTGAATAATTCCTATTACCGCTGGAAACGGCGCCGGGCTGCAAAAAAATTTGAAGTCTACATGCGCAAGCACGACCGCGACGTGCATTTCGACGAGCACGGAAACTATGTTCCGCCGGATGACGATTCGCGCAAGGGCAACGGCGGGTCGAAATCGGGCTGGGTGAACTAGCGTTGGCAAGGGGCGTTGTTTCTTTTTTGGCTGCGATCCTCTCCGGGCTTTTCTGTCTTCCCACGCTCCTTTATGGTGGCTGGCTCCTCAAGCTCTGGATCGCGATCCAACTCCAGCGCTGTGTGTACCTGGAATATTCCTATCTGACCGTCGGCCTGATTTTCATGGCGCTTGGCGTAGTCTCGCTGCTTTGCGCTCTGTATGCAGCCCGCAGGCGAGGTTATTGGAGCGCTCTGTTCGCCGTTCCCGTGATTGCGGGCCTGTGGACCATGGCCACTGTTCCTAACATGATTCCCTATGACACGAGCACATCGGGTCACATCCGCGCGGTGATGACAAATTCGGAGACGTTCCGCTCAGAGCACGGCCGTTTCCCTGATCGCGAAACCGCGCTGCCGGCCGCCGTTTTGAACGAGCCTAGCCCGTACTACCAACAGGGACGTCGGTTGCCGTTCCGCACTGTGTGGATTTCCAACGCAACGGGTCCGTTCTTGAACAGCGCGGGTGCCGACCCTGGCGTGGTTTTCTACGCGGTAAGCGCAGACCAACAGGATGTGTGGCTGACTGGGACTGAGCTGGGATTTCCGCACTCGGTTGGCGGATACGTGCAGTTCGTTACTTTTCTTTCTGCCGACGGCGACACTCGAGTGCTGCACCTGCGTGCGGGACAAACGTCAACGTCGAAGTGAGGCAAGCCAGACAAGTGACGTCAGGATCTCTTTGATTCGACGACCTTCCGTCTACGCGAACAATGCCCGAAACTCCGCCAGCACTTTTGCCGATAGCGCTTCCCGCACAGCCTTGCCTTTGAATCCCAAATCGTGGCCGGCGCCCTCGACGGGCAGAAGCTTGGTCTTCGCGGGGATTAGCTTTAAAGCTTGGTCGATCTCCGCGATCGAAGCAAAGGGATCACGCGTGCCTTCAACAAAGAGCGCGGGGGTGTGCAGATTGAAAAAGTGTTGAGTGCGAAGCTGTTCGGGTTTGCGGGGAGGATGCAGAGGGTACGACAGCAGGAGCAAACCAGCGGCTAGCTTTGCGGCTTCCTTCGGAGCTTTTTCAGCAAGCTCGGCGCAGAGCATGCTGGCTTGGCGTCCGCCGTAGGAGTGGCCGCCGAGAAAGACGCGGTCGTCGGCAAAATTCTTCATGGCCGCGACCGCATTCTTCAGTCCGGCGCGGTCGCGCTTGGCGTCGCCCGGCCCCGGCGGACCGTAGGGCCGATCCTGGCGATAGGGCAGATCGCAGCGCAACACGACGAAGCCGACGCCGGAAAAAGTTTCCGCCAGTGCAATCAGCAGGGGAGCCTGGCAGTTCGATCCAGCGCCATGAGTCAGAACAATTCCGCTGCCGTTGGGCTTGGCAGGGCGATGCAGGAGGCCGCGGACGAAGGGATCCACGGTAACATCGGTGAAGACTTGCGGGCTGGATTCAGCGGGCATGGTCAACTTGTTATTCTGGGTCCTTCCAAGACTATGAAAAGCTGACTCAGGTACCCCGTGCACTGAAGCGCCGATAATAGCGACCTCAATCGCACCGCCGGAAGCGCTGCGCCACAATCCTGGAAGCCTCGCTCCACTGCTGCGCCGAGGCGGCCGTCCTTCAATCAGCGATTTTATGCGACGACTTCTTCCAGCCTCTCATAAACCTTCAAGATTTGAATCTCGTTACCCAACCTTGCCCAGCAGCGAAGCAGTTCGGGATCTTCCAGCGCGGCGCTGCGAGCCTGCTCAGAGTTCCAGTAACGAAGCAAAACATATTGAGAACCGCGGCTGCGGTAAAGAAGATCGCGGCCGTAGCCTTTGCTCGCCACGAGCGCGTTGAGTTCGCGGATGGTCGCGAGCGCAGTGGCCTCCATGCCGGCTTGCGGCTCCCAAATCGCGACCGATAGGAATTCCTGGGACATACTCCGCAATTATAGCTTCTGGCGCGCGGCAGTGCGTTTGCGTGCTGTGGAGTTGACCGCGCCAGCCTCATCGGTAGTGACGACGTGCAGACGCATAAAGTTCGTGGAACCGGATGCCTGACGCGTGCCGGCGACCACTCCCAGCACGTCTCCGGCCTTGAGCAATCCGCGGCCCAGCAATTCAAACTCAGCTACATCAACCATGCTATCGACGGAAAGCCCATGGCCGCACTTCATGGGATGCGCCCCCCAATACAAGTTCGTGCGTTGTGCGACAGTCGGGTTGTGAGTAAAGGCGTAGATGGCCGCTTGCGGCCGGTATTTGGAAATCATGCGAGCGGTGTTGCCGGTCTCGGTGAAGACGGCGATGGCGCCCATGGGCAGGTCTTCGGCAGCATGCGCGATCGATTCGCAGATGGTTTCGGCAACGGAAAGGCCGTGCCGGTCGCGGCGGCGGCGGGGCAGAGTAAACTCGCCGATGTTGCTCTCCGCTTCGCTCACGATGCGTGACATCATGGCGACGGCTTCGCGCGGATAGCGTCCGCTGGCAGTCTCCGCCGAAAGCATGACTGAGTCGGTGCCATCGAAAATAGCGTTGGCCACGTCGCTGGCTTCGGCGCGTGTGGGGCGCGGGTTTTCGATCATCGACTCGAGCATCTGCGTGGCCGTGATTACGGGCTTACGCCATACTGCGGCGCGGCGAATCACATGTTTTTGAATGACGGGGACTTTTTCCGGCGCCATCTCGACGCCCAGATCGCCGCGCGCGACCATCACGCCATCTGAAGCCTCCAAGATTTCTTCGAGGTGGTCGATGGCCTGCGGCTTCTCCAGCTTCGCGATTAAGGGAGTGTCGCTGCCGTGGCCGATGACGATCTGCTTGACCATGTTCACGTCGGCGGCCGAGCGCACAAACGAGAGCGCGACGGCGTCCACACCGTGATTGAGGCCGAACTCGAGATCCTTACGATCTTTTTCTGTCATGGCGGGAATCGACAACGCAGTGCCGGGCAAATTAATACCTTGGTGCTCGCCCAGAGTTCCGCCGTTTAGAACGTCGCAGACTACATCCTTGCCGCGCACCGTGCGCACGCGCAATTCGATGAGACCGTCGCGCAGAAGAATGCGTGCGCCGGCGGTGACTTCGCGGGCGAGATCAGGAAAGGTCGTGGAGATTCGCGTGGCAGTGCCGGCCATGTCGCGCGGGGTAATGATCACGGTTGAGCCGGTTTCGAGCAGTACGGGTTCGTGGCGCTCCAGGCGTCCAGTGCGAATCTTGGGGCCTTGCAGATCCTGGAGGATGCAGACGGTGCGGTCTTCTCTTTCGGCAGCGCGGCGCAGGCGCTCGATGTTGCGGGCGTGATCCTCGTGCGAGCCATGAGAAAAGTTCAGGCGGGCAACGTCCATGCCCAGGCGAAGCAGGTCGCGCATCGCGGCCTCGGAGTGGCAGGCAGGACCGATGGTGCAGATGATCTTGGCGCGGCGGGCGGACGGAGACGCGAGGGGCGAAGCGGAAGTTTCTGCGGTGAGGGAGTTGGTGGTCGCGAATTCTTTCTTGCTGGACTTCACTTGTTCCTCGACGAGTTCTTCCGTTGTCATCCCGAGCAAAGCGAGGGATCTTGGTTTGTGCTTGTAATGCCAGGCATTCCTGGTACCGGCAAAAACCAAGATCCCTCGCTTCGCTCGGGATGACAAGCTGGATTTCCGGTCCTCTGTGCCTTTCTATGGCCGAGTAGTCAATCCGCCGCCCTAGGGCCGGTAATCGCGGTCAATTCCTTTCCCAACATGGCCCTCGGGAACAGCATGGCGTTGAACTCCGCGCCCACGAGGATGACAAGCGAAACCATATACATCCAGACCAGCAGCGCGATGGCGGCGCCGAGCGATCCGTAAATTAGGCTGTAATCGGCATAGTGCCGCAGATAAAAGCCAAAAAGCAAAGTCGAGGAAAACCACATGGCAGTGGCCAGGGTGGCACCCGGGACCACGCTGTGCCACGGCTGCGTGCGCGGAACGGCATTGTGGTAGATGAGCGCAATCACCGCGATGCTGGTCAGGGTGGCAATCAGCCAGCGAATGACGGTCCACATCAGCAGTATGTACGGGCTGAATTCGCGTGCGGTGTAGAAAAGAATGTCAGTTTCGATCTTGCTGCCGAAGGCCACCAGCAAGGTGGCGAAGGTCATGGGAAGGAGCGCGAAGATCACGAGCAGGAATGAGATTAGCCGCTCTTGAACCAGTCCCCAGATTTTCGGCAACTCGTAACAGCGGCGGAAGCCTTCCATCCACGAGATCATCACGCCGGAAGCCGTCCACAGAGTCAGCAGGGAAGCCGTAATGAGCAAGCTGACCGGCCGTTGCGAAGCGCTCCGCAAGAAATTCATGGCCGCGCCGCTTCCGGCGGGAAGAATACGGGATAGCGCGTAAGAGATCTCCCGGAGATAAGGAGCGCCTTTGCGCCAGGTCGCAAGCACCGAGCCCACGACCAGCAGCGCCGGAAAGAAAGTAAGAATGGAGGAATAGGCGGAAGCTTTAGCGATAGAAAACGCGTCGTGCTGGAAAGCACGCCAGAAGGCCAGCCGCAGAAGGCGCAGAAAGCGGAGCATCGCTGGCCCTAGCTTAGGGCCGGAAGCCGCCGGTTGCAACGAGGGAAGCGGGCCAGGTTCCTCGATCGGCATGAGCTTTGGGTTTGCGTGCATGAGTTAGAAACGCCGGCGAGTAGCCAAAAAGAGGTTCGGGGGCGAACTGGTCCGCCCCCGAACTTCACTTTAGTTGACTTACTCCGCCGCCAGTTCCTCGGTTTCGCCCTCGTGGCGCATCATCTCGAGAGCGCGCTCGGCTTCTTCGTAGGCTGCCGAGACTTCCGCCTGTACCTTGGCCGCAGCCTCTTCCATTTCGGGTGAGAGGCGCACGTTGCGGTAGTACTCCATGCCGGTTCCGGCCGGGATGAGGCGACCGACGATCACGTTCTCCTTGAGGCCGCGCAGGTAATCGACCCGGCCGTTAATTGAAGCCTCGGTGAGTACGCGCGTGGTCTCCTGGAACGAAGCCGCCGAGATGAACGAATCGGTCGCGAGCGAAGCCTTGGTGATGCCCAAAAGCAGCGGGCGCCCTGTAGCGGGCCTGCCGCCTTCTTTGATCACTCGCTCGTTCTCTTCGCGGAAGTGGAACTTGTCGAGCTTGTCTTCCAGCAGGAACGTGGTGTCGCCCACATCCTCAACCTGCACCCAGCGCATCATCTGCCGGACAATTACTTCAATATGCTTGTCCGAAATGTTGACGCCCTGCAGCCGGTAAACTTCCTGGATTTCGTTGACCAGGTAAGACTGCAGTTCTTTTTCGCCGAGCACGGCCAGGATGTCGTGCGGGTTGAGCGGGCCGTCCATGAGCGGTTCGCCCGCCTTCACGCGCTCGCCTTCCTGCACATTGATGTGAACACCGCGCGGCACCGAGTATTCCTTCTCCGTGCCGTTGTCGGCCTGCACATACAGTTTGCGCTGGCCTTTCGAAACTTCGCCGAACTTCACCGTGCCATCGATCTCGCTGATGACCGCGGTTTCATGTGGCTTGCGCGCTTCGAACAACTCGACCACGCGCGGCAGACCACCAGTGATGTCCTTGGTCTTGGTAGTTTCGCGCGGGATCTTGGCCAGCACATCGCCGGGAGAAACCTGGTCGCCGTCCTGCACCATAAGGTGAGAGCGCGAAGGCATGAGGTAGCGTTTGCTAGTCTTGCCTTTCACCACGATGGCCGGCTGCCGCTTCTCATCGGGCGAATCGCCCACAACGTGACGCGACAATCCGGTGACCTCGTCTACTTCCTCGTGCAGCGTAACGCCTTCCTGCAAGTCCTTGAACTGCGCCGCGCCGCCGATTTCGGTGAGGATGGCGAACGTGTAAGGATCCCACTCCACCATCACCTTGCCCTGCTGCACCGCGTCGCCGTCGTTGACCTTGAGCTTGGCGCCATAGATCACGGAGTAGCGCTCACGCTCGCGGTTCTTGTCGTCCACGACTGCGATCGAGCCCTGGCGGTTCATCACCACCAAATCGCCCGACTTCGACTTGACCGTCTGCAGTCCGATGAAGCGCACCGTGCCGTTGTTCTTGGCATCGAGACGCGACTGCTCGGAGACTCGCGAAGCCGTACCACCGATATGGAAGGTACGCATCGTAAGCTGGGTTCCCGGCTCGCCGATCGATTGCGCGGCGATCACGCCGGTAGCTTCGCCGAGTTCGACCAGGCGTCCAGAAGCCAGATTGCGGCCATAGCACATGACGCAGACTCCGCGCTTCGATTCGCAAGTGAGCACCGAACGAATTTTCACGCGCTCGATTCCCGCCGCTTGAATCGATCCGGCGAGTTCTTCCGTGATCTCGTGGTTGATGTCGACGATGACGTTGCCGTCGTAGTCTTTGATTTTTTCGAGCGAAACGCGGCCTACAATGCGGTCGCGCAACGGCTCGATAATTTCGCCGGCTTCGACGATGCCTTGGACATAAATGCCATCGACAGTGCCGCAATCGTACTCGCTGATGATGACGTCCTGCGCCACGTCAACCAGACGCCGCGTGAGGTAGCCGGAATCTGCCGTCTTGAGCGCCGTATCGGCCAGACCCTTGCGGGCGCCGTGGGTCGAGACGAAATATTCGAGCACTGTCAACCCTTCGCGGAAGTTCGCCGTGATGGGTGACTCGATGATTTCGCCGGAAGGCTTCGCCATCAGTCCGCGCATGCCGGAGAGCTGGCGGATCTGCTGTTTCGATCCGCGAGCGCCGGAATCGGCCATGACGTAAATCGGATTGATTTCGCCTTCCTTGTCGCGCCGCTGCATCTGTCCGAACATCTCGTCGGCAACTTTTTCCGTAATCGCCGACCAGATTTCGATGACCTTGTTGTAGCGTTCGCCGTTCGTGATGGCGCCGTCGAGATACTGCTGTTGCACGGCAACCACCTGCTTCTCGGCATCCTTGACCAAAGTTTTCTTGCTGTCGGGGATGACCATGTCATCGATGCCGATGGAAAGGCCGGCCCGGGTCGCATACTTGAAGCCGAAATCCTTCACCTCATCGAGCATCTTGACCGTGGTCTCGAGTCCGAACCGGAGATAGCCGTAGTTCACCAGCGCCCCGATCCCTTTCTTCTTGAGCAAACCGTTGATGAAAGGCATGCCTTCGGGCAAGTGGTCATTCAGAATGGCGCGGCCCACGGTCGTGTTGATGAAGGAACGCTCCACGTGCACCGGATCGGTGTGGATGATGTCCTGATCATCATAAGCGGTGGTCAGGTCAATCAGCTCGCCGGTGTAGCGCAGGCGGATGGGAGAAAGCGTTTCCACTTCGCCCATTTCGAGGGCCAACAGAACTTCTTCAATGTTGGCGAACACGCGGCCTTCGCCCTTCGCACCCGGCTTGGCTTTGGTCAGGTAGTAGAGACCGAGCACCATATCCTGCGTAGGCACGGTAATGGGTTGACCGGATGCAGGCGAAAGAATATTGTGCGAGGCCAGCATCAGCACGCTGGCTTCAACCTGCGCTTCCGGAGACAGCGGAATGTGCACCGCCATCTGATCGCCGTCGAAGTCGGCATTGAACGCCGTGCAGACCAGCGGATGAATTCGGATGGCCTTGCCTTCCACCAGCACTGGCTCAAACGCCTGGATGCCCAGGCGATGCAGCGTAGGAGCGCGGTTCAGCAACACCGGATGGTCTTTGATGACTTCTTCCAGAATGTCCCAAACGATGGGCTCCTGCTGCTCAACCATTTCTTTTGCTTGTTTGATGGTGGTGACGTTGCCGGTCTGTTCGAGCCGGTGATAGATGAACGGCTTGAACAGTTCGAGTGCCATCTTCTTCGGCAGTCCGCACTGGTGAAGCTTGAGTTCGGGACCGACCACAATAACAGAACGTCCGGAGTAATCCACGCGCTTGCCGAGCAGGTTCTGGCGGAAGCGCCCCTGCTTGCCCTTGAGCGTGTCAGAAAGCGACTTCAGCGGACGGTTGTTCGCGCCGCGCAAGACGCGGCCACGGCGGCCGTTGTCGAACAACGCGTCGACGGCTTCCTGCAGCATGCGCTTTTCATTTCTGACGATGACTTCAGGCGCGTGCAGGTCCATCAGCTTCTTCAACCGGTTGTTGCGGTTGATGACGCGGCGGTAAAGATCGTTCAAATCAGAGGTCGCGAAGCGGCCGCCATCGAGTGGAACCAAGGGGCGCAACTCCGGCGGAATCACCGGGATGACGTCGAGAATCATCCAGTGTGGCTTGTTGCCGCTGCGGCGGAAGGCCTCGACCACTTTCAATCGCTTCGTGTACTTGAGCCGCTTCTGCAGCGAACTCTCGTTCTTCATCTTCTCGCGCAGTTCAATGGCCAGGCCGTCAGTGTCGATGCGCTTGAGCAGTTCCTTGATCGCCTCGGCGCCCATCATCGCTTTAAATCCAGCGGGACGATACTGCTGGTCGAGTTCGCGGAACTTGGCCTCGTCCTTGATGACTTCGCGCTCCTTCACCGGAGCGTCGCCGGGCTCGACCACCACGTAGGCCTCGAAATACAGCACGGACTCGAGGTCGCGCAGCGAAATATCGAGCAGGTGGCCGATGCGGCTGGGCAGGCCCTTGAAGAACCACACGTGCGAGCAGGGCGAAGCCAGCTCGATGTGGCCCAGGCGTTCGCGGCGAACTTTCGAGAGCGTGACTTCCACGCCGCACTTGTCGCAGATCACGCCGCGGTGCTTCATGCGCTTGTATTTGCCGCAGAGGCACTCCCAATCGGTTACCGGGCCGAAGATGCGGGCGCAGAACAGGCCGTCCCGCTCCGGCTTGAAGGTGCGGTAGTTGATGGTCTCAGGCTTGGTAACTTCGCCGTGCGACCAGCTCCGGATTTTTTCCGGAGACGCCAGGCTGATGCGGATGGCATCAAAATCCGCAATCGTGTTTTGCATTTCGAACGGGCTCGAACGAAACAAGGTGTTCCTCCGCTTTCCTCGGCAGTGTCGTTGCCGCTTACGGCACCCGGGAGAAAGTGGCCAGTGGTCAGTGACCAGTGGCCAGCATTCCTGATGGGCCAAACTGCGCAGGTGCTTCACAGCCGGCCATTATTCAAAAGATCAAATTCCAGAGCCGCGACCTGTCAGCGCCGTACTGGCCACTGACCACTGCCCTCAGTCTGCTGCCGCGCTGGCCGTGGGCTTCTTCTCCCCGGTCTTGATCAGCTCCACGTCGAGGCAGAGCGATTGCAATTCGCGAATCAGCACGTTGAACGATTCCGGCACACCCGGCTCCATGGCGGCTTCGCCCTTGACGATGGCCTCGTAAATCTTGGTGCGGCCGTAAACGTCATCGGACTTCGCCGTCAGCAGTTCCTGCAAAATGAACGCCGCGCCGTAGGCTTCGAGCGCCCAGACTTCCATTTCTCCGAAGCGCTGTCCGCCGAACTGCGCCTTGCCGCCCAAGGGTTGTTGGGTGATCAGCGAGTACGGCCCGATGGAACGCGCGTGAATCTTGTCGTCCACCAGGTGCGACAGCTTCAGCATGTAAATGTAACCAACAGTGACCGGCTGTTCGAACTGGTCACCAGTCATGCCGTCATGCAGAGTTGTCTTGCCCGAAGTCGGCAGGCCCGAACGCTCGAGCAGCGCCTTGATTTCCTCTTCCTTCGCACCATCGAATACCGGCGAGCCCATGTAGACGCCACGCGCCAGCGTGGGCGCCACGGCTTCCAACTCGTCGTCGCTCATGTCGGCGATGATGTCGCTGAGCTTCGAGTCCTTGAACAGCGCCTTCAACTCGCGCCGAATCGCTTCGGTGCGGGTGTTCTCCTTGAGCAAGTTTGTGATCTTCTCGCCCAGGGTGTAGCCCGCCCACCCCAGGTGGGTTTCGAGAATCTGGCCCACATTCATACGGCTGGGTACTCCGAGGGGATTAAGAACGATCTCGACCGGCGTTCCGTCTTCGAGGTACGGCATGTCCTCTTCCGGCAGAATGCGCGCGATCACGCCCTTGTTGCCGTGACGGCCAGCCATCTTGTCGCCCACGCTCAGCTTGCGCTTCATGGCGATGTAGACCTTAACCAGCTTGATCACGCCCGGCGGCAGCTCGTCGCCCTTGGTGAGTTTTTCCTTCTTCTCGTTGACGATCTTCTTGAGCACATCGATTTGGCGCGAGGTCATTTCCTCGATCTCGTCGATCTGCTCATTCACGCGCGGATCCTTGTCGGCGTACTTGATGCGCTTCAAGTTGCGAGTAGAAATGCGTTCGATTTCTTCTCGGGTCAAAACCACGCCTTTGGTCAGCAAACGCTTGTTGGTGCGCTCATCGTGCAGGTCGGCCTGCACTTCCTTGCCACCGAGAATGTTCTCCAGACGCTTGAGCCGCTCGTCGGTGAGAATCCGGATCTCATCGGAAAGGTTTTTCTCGAGCTTGCCGATCTGAGCCGCTTCGATCGACTTCGCCCGTTCGTCCTTTTCCTGGCCCTTGCGGGAGAAAATCTTGACATCGACGATCACGCCTTCGATGCCCGGCGGACAGTAGAGCGAAGCATCGCGCACGTCGCCGGCCTTTTCGCCGAAGATGGCGCGCAGCAGTTTTTCTTCCGGCGTGAGCTGGGTTTCGCCCTTGGGCGTAACCTTGCCCACCAGAATGTCGCCCTGCCGGATGCTGGCGCCGATGCGGATCACGCCCGCCTCGTCCAGATTGCGCAGCATCGATTCGCTGACGTTGGGAATGTCGCGCGTCACTTCCTCCGGACCGAGCTTGGTGTCGCGCGCCTCGATTTCATACTCTTCGATGTGCAGTGAAGTGTAGTAATCGTCCTTCACCATCTTTTCGGAAACAAGAATCGCGTCCTCAAAGTTGTAGCCGCGCCAGGGCATGAACGCCACCAGCACGTTGCGTCCCAGAGCCAATTCGCCGTGATCCGTGCAAGGACCGTCGGCGATCACCTCGCCCTTGACCACGCGCTGTCCCTTCTTCACCACCGGCTTCTGGTTGATGCAGGTGTTCTGGTTCGAGCGCTTGAACTTGGTGAGCTGGTAAATGTCGCTGCCCACTTCGCGCGAAAGCTGTGTGGGATGGTGTTCGCCTTCAACGCGCACGATGATGCGGTCGGAGTCGACCGAATCCACAATGCCGTTGCGCCGTGCCAGCACGACTGCGCCCGAGTCGCGCGCTGTCACGCCTTCCATTCCCGTACCTACGATCGGCGCTTGCGCGCGCAGCAGCGGCACAGACTGGCGTTGCATGTTCGCGCCCATCAGCGCCCGGTTGGCGTCGTCGTGCTCGAGGAACGGAACCAGCGATGCGGCGACCGAAACCAGTTGCTTGGGGCTGACGTCGACGTAATCGACTTCGTCTCGGCTGACCAGCACAAAGTTGCCGGCTTTGCGGGCGTTGACCAGTTCGGCCACGATGCGGCCCTTGTCGTCAAGCTCCACGTTGGCCTGCGCGATGGTGTGCCGGTCTTCCTCCCACGCGGAAAGATAGAACGAGAACGGATCGACCTGCGCCGGCTTCTTACGCTTCTCTTTCAATTCGTTGTTGATCTTCTCGATCTCATGCTTCTCCATGTGATCGCCGACTTTGTAGTCGCTGTCTCCCGTGTTCACCACGGTGACGTAGTCGATCACGCGCCCGCCTTTGATCTTGCGATAAGGCGACTCGATAAAGCCGTAGTCGTTGATGCGCGCGTAGCAGCTCAACGACGAGATCAGTCCAATGTTCGGACCTTCCGGCGTTTCAATCGGGCAGATGCGGCCGTAGTGCGTGGGGTGTACGTCGCGCACCTCGAATCCAGCGCGTTCACGCGACAAACCGCCCGGCCCAAGAGCCGAGAGACGCCGCTTGTGCGTGATCTCGGAGAGCGGGTTGGTCTGATCCATGAACTGCGAAAGCTGCGACGATCCGAAGAATTCGCGGATCGCAGCCATCACCGGCTTCGCGTTGACCAGGTCGTGCGGCATCGCCGTCGACATTTCCTGGTACACGGACATTTTTTCTTTAATCGCCCGTTCCATGCGCACCAAGCCGATGCGGAACTGGTTCTCCATCAACTCGCCGACCGCGCGCACGCGGCGGTTGCCCAGGTGATCGATGTCGTCCACCGACCCGATGTTCTTGCGCAACTTCAGCAGGTACGCGATGGTGCCGTAGAAATCGTCAGGATCGAGGGTGCGCTTGTCGAGGCTGGTCGCATCCTGGTTCTCGAACAATTTGATGTTGAACTTCAGCCGGCCCACCTTCGAGAAGTCGTACTTGCGCGGGTCGAAGAACATGCCGTGGAACAGCGCCGTAGCCGTATCCAGCGTCGGCGGATCGCCGGGGCGCAGCTTGCGATAAATCTCGATCAGCGCCTCCTGCGGCGTCTTCACCGAATCGCGCTTCAGCGTCTGGCTGATTACCGTACCCACGTCGTCGCGCTCAGGGAAGAACAGGTTCATCTCTGTCACGCCCGAGTCGAGAATCTTCGAGACCTTGTCGGCATTCAGTTCGCTGTTGGCTTCGAGCAGCACTTCGCCCGTAGTAGTGTCCACCACATCGGCGGCAGCCCATGCTCCCTCGAGATCGGTAACATCCACTTCGATTTCTGAGATCTTCGCCTTCTGAATTTCCTTCAGGATCTGCGCATTCAGCTTGCGGCCGGAGTGCGCAACTTCATCTCCCGACTTGTTTTTGACACTGTGCGCCAGCTTCATGCCCAGCAGGTTCGTGGGCTTCTCGCTGGCCGGGTCGAGCGTCCAGTAAAGCTTCTTGTCTTTAATGGCAATGCGGTCGACGGTATAGAACGTGCGCAGAATGTCTTCGCCCGAACGCAGGCCCAGAGCGCGCAAGAAAATCGTTCCCAGGAACTTGCGCTTGCGGTCGATGCGGACGTAGAGCACGTTCTTCTGGTCATATTCAAACTCCACCCAGGAACCGCGGTAGGGAATGATCTTGCCCAGGAAGTAAGTGCGGTTGTTGGCGGTCTCGAAGAACACACCCGGCGAGCGGTGCAACTGGCTGACGATGACACGTTCTGTGCCGTTAATAATAAAAGTCCCGTTCTGCGTCATCAGCGGCACATCGCCGAAAAATACTTCCTGCTCTTTGATGTCGCGGATCGAGCGATTGCCGGTCTCGGCATCCTTGTCGAAAATCGTGAGACGCATCGTGACCTTGAGCGGCGCGGAATAGGTCATACCGCGCTCCTCGCACTCGGCCACGTCGTACTTCAACTGCAATCCGACCGGGTCGCCGCACTTGTTGCAGAAGTCCGGCGTGTTCGCGTTGTAGGTGCCGCACTTCTGGCAAAGCACATCGCCCGGATGGAACGGATCGGTAATGACCGTATTGCCGCAGTTCTTGCACGTGGTGCGCAGGTGATGCAGGCCTTTCAGGTGGCCGCATTTGCACTCCCAGTTACCAATGGCGTAATCCACAAACTCAAGTTGTGATACGTTGCGGAAGTCGGTGATCGGGAAGACGGACTGGAACACCGCCTGCAATCCGCCG
Organism: uncultured Acidobacteriaceae bacterium; assembly: GCA_963832755.1. GTDB lineage: Bacteria > Acidobacteriota > Terriglobia > Terriglobales > Acidobacteriaceae > Sulfotelmatobacter. The sequence continues at coordinate 165,640 of CAWHVM010000003.1, forward strand.
TCTTCGCGTTCGCTGGGCAGTTTGTCCATCTGCAAAAAGCGGTCATAGGAGCGCTTCTGCACCTCGATCAGATTTGGGATCTGAATGGTTGCTGGAATTTTTGAAAAATCAAAACGTTTACGGAAGGCATTATTCTTCATCGTCAAGAAACTCCCAATGTCAGGCGCAGCCGTGCGCTGCGATATCCCGCGGAATGTGGGGCGCCCATCGCGCCGCGCTGCTTTAAGACGTTGTTGCGAACCTGTTTACACCAGAAAACACGACGGGGCGCCCGCAGGGACAAGCGTTCCCGCAGACGCCAAGCAAGGCGTTTCGCCAATCTGAATTTGTTATCTTTCGCGCCAGTTCCTTCGGCCGTTTCCGTTCCGCCTGCCCACGGAACAGTGCCCAAGCTTCCCTGCGGGTCTCGCCCGCGATTGAGTGAGGCCAAGGGAAGCGGTCTTATATAGATGCTAACACCACCGCCCGGGCTTCACAACTAGAACGTGAATATTTTGTAGCGCCACTCCTTCAGCCTGCGCTTCAGGGCAGGCTCGGCGGCTGTCATGGCGGCGTCTCGCCGCCATCGGCAAGGGTAGAACGCCCTCGCGACAGCCAGCCAGAGGCTAGCGCTACGAAAAGCTATTTGACTTCGACGACTGCGCCAGCCTCGGTAAACTTCTTCTTGATGGTCTCGGCTTCGTCCTTGGAAACGCCTTCCTTGATGTTCTTCGGCGCTCCATCCACCAGTTCCTTTGCTTCCTTCAAGCCTAGGCTGGTGACCTCGCGGACGGCCTTGATTACATTGATCTTATTGGCGCCAACTTCCTTCAGGACGACGGTAAACTCCGTCTTCTCCTCCGCCGGAGCCGCGCCCGCTGCCGCCGCGCCACCTCCCGCCACCATAACCGGGGCCGCAGCTGCCGCCGACACTCCAAGCCGCGCTTCCAGCTTCTTCACCAACTGTGCCGCATCGAGCAGCGACAAGGCTACGATTGAATCTTCCAACTGTTGCAGGTCTGCCATGTTAGGTTCTCCACTCTTCGAGTTATGAATTTGCTTGCTTTCGTTATCGTGGGCCGGGTTTCCAGTGCGGCAGGCTCATCACCCGGCGCCAGACAACGCCCGGATCAGAACCGCGCAACCCCTGGCTTCTGATAACCAAATCTTTCTTGTAGCGCCGGCGTCCCGCCGGCTCTTAAGCCTGCGCTTCCGCAGTGGCCTCGGCCGCAGGGCTGCCGCCCGCGAACTTGCCCTTCTCAACTCCCTGGCCCAGCACCACCGCGACATCGCGTCCCACGGCATTCATCACAGTCACCAACCGCTGCGCCGGCGAGCTGATCAGGAACAACAGCTTGGAGTAGATCTCTTCCTTCGACGGCATGCTGGCCAGCGCTTCGATCTCCTTGATCGAAATCACGCGGCCCTCGACCACGCCCACCTTGAAGGTGAACTCCGGCGTGTCCTTGGCGTACTTGGTGAGCGCCTTGGCCATGGCCACAGGATCGCCCGTGGTATAGGCGATCGAAGTCACGCCAGTCAGGTCCTTCAGCCCGTCTTCAATCTTGGTGCCCTTGGCAGCGCGCTCGGCCAGCGTGTTCTTGACGACCTGATACTTCGCGCCCGCGCCGCGCAGAGCCTTGCGCAGCTCGTAGTCCTTGGCCACGGTCAGTTTGCTGTAGGTAGCCACAACGGCGCTCGAGACACCTTTCAGCTCCGCGCTCAGCCTCTCGACCTGTTCTTTTTTTCGTGCTTTAGTAACTGGCATCGCTCAGTTCCTCTTATGATCTCGTGTGGGGACAGCCACCCTCGACTGTCGGCGTCGCCTAGCGACCTGCTGCGTGGGTCTACTGACGCACAAAGCCCTCTGTCCAATGATCCTTGTTCAGTTCATACGCATCCGCTTGGAATCCCTGCGGGAAGTCCCGAAATCCCGGCTTATCCCGCAGCCTTTCGATTGCGGCTGCGATGTCTTGATTCGTTCGATATACGCCGATCAGCAGTTCGGTGTCCTCGCCCTCCTGCCTCTCTTGCATAAACCAAAGCACTTGAACCTTGCTGCCCATAACTACGCCTTCGCCGCAGTTTCAATCGGAGCCGTATCCAGCAAAATCCCCGGCCCCATCGTCGAACTCAAAGTGCAGCCCTTGATGTACTTCCCCTTGGCCACTGAAGGCTTGGCCTTGATCACGCTGGTGATCAACACAGTGGCGTTCTCGATCAGCTTGTCAGGCGAGAACGAAATCTTCCCCACCGGACAATGCACCAGCGCAGTTTTATCGGTGCGGAACTCGACCTTTCCCGCCTTCACTTCCCGCACCGCCTTGCCCACGTCGAACGTCACGGTGCCGGTCTTCGGATTCGGCATCAGACCCTTGGGCCCAAGAATCTTACCCAGCCGCCCAACCGATTTCATCACGTCAGGAGTCGCGATCAGCGCGTCGAAGTCGGTCCAATTTTCTTTGGTGATCTTCTCAACCATCTCTTCACCGCCCGCGAAATCCGCGCCCGCCGCTTCCGCTTCCCGAACCTTGTCGCCGGAGGCAATCACCAAAACCTTCTTCGACTTGCCCAATCCATGCGGCAGAACCACGGTGCCACGCACCATCTGGTCGGCGTGCTTGGGATCGACCCCCAGCCGCAACGTGACTTCAACGGTCTCGTCAAATTTCGCGTACTTCACCTTCTGCAAGAGCGGAACCGCATCCTGCAGAACATAAGGGCGCTTCTCAACTGCCGCATGCGCCTTGGCGATATTCTTTCCTTCTTTTTTCATTTCACTTTCCTCGTCTCCCACCGCTGATCGATGCTCCGATGAGCCGTGGTAATTTCGACCAAAATTCAAAACTTCAATGTGGGGACGGCCGCCCTCGGCCGTCCACAGAGCGAAGCTCCGCTCCTACCCAACCACTTCAATTCCCATCGATCGCGCCGTGCCCCGCACGCTCTTAACCGCAGCGTCAATCGAGGCTGCATTCAAGTCCGGCATCTTCTGCTTAGCGATGTCTTCCACCTGCCTCAACGTAACCTTGCCCACCTTGTCCTTGTTTGGCGTGCCCGATCCCTTAGCGATCCCGGCCGCGCGCTTCAGCAGAATCGAAGCCGGCGGCGTCTTAGTGATGAAGGTAAAGGACCGGTCGCTGTAAACCGAAACCACAACCGGGATAATCAATCCCTCCATCTCTTTCTGGTTCGTCCGCGCGTTGAACTGCTTGCAGAACTCCATGATGTTAATCTGCGCTTGACCGAGCGCAGGCCCCACCGGCGGCGCCGGAGTCGCCTTGCCCGCCGCGATCTGCAACTTTACGAAACCTGTAACTTTCTTTGCCACTTCTTTAGCTCCTAGCTTCTAACTCTTAGCTTCTAGTATTTGCTACTAATGCGGGCATCACCGTGGGAATCAACTTTTTCTGCACCGGGTCGGCTGCGAGGCCAAGCCCTTCAATCGTATGTACGCCGATCATTTCCATATCGTTGCGTTCGGCAATGACCACCGTGTCGGGGCCGGTAAAACCGTTGCTTCCCACCCAAACCGCCGCAGTGTCGCGTTCGATGATCGAGCCATCAATGGCGCGAAATCCCATGCGCCGTAACACCTGCGCTCCTAAGCGCTCGATTCGCTCGCGATGAATCCGAGAAAATGCGGCCCCGGTGTCAACCATCGCCTCAATCTCGTCCGTTCTCTCCGGAGAGCTCGGATTCCACACTCGCAACTTCGCGCTGAAACTGCCCATAGCTACGCCACCTTCTCCACCTGGTTGAACTCCAACTCCACCGGGGTCGAGCGGCCGAAAATCGTCACCATGACCTTCAGCGTCTCGCGATCCTCATTCACTTCATCCACAATGCCCTGGAAGGTTGCGAACGGTCCCTCCGAAATGCGGACGGTTTCGTTCTTCTCGAACTTCACTTTCAACTTGGGCTTCTCGCGGCTGTCGGCCACTTTGTAAACGATGTGCTGCACTTCTTCGTCGGACAGCGGCGTAGGCTGCTGCCCGGTGCCCACGAAGCCGGTCACGCGCGGCGTGGACTTCACCACATGCCAGACGTGATCGTCCATGTCCATTTCCACCAGCACGTAGCCGGGATAGAACATGCGTTCCGACGTGTATTTCTTGCCGCCGCGCACTTCCGTGACCGACTCGGTCGGGATCAGCACTTTGCCGATTTTCTCCTGCAGCCCGAAAGCCTGCACGCGCGACTCCAACGACTCCTTCACCTTGCGCTCGAACCCGGAATACGAGTGGATGATGTACCACTTCATATTCGGATTACGGGGCGGCTCGCTGGTAGCGGCAACGCCCTCCGCGCTGGGGGACTGCTCCCCGCCCGCGGCAGCTTCGTTTTTTTCTTCGTCCTGCATGATCAAGTTGAACTCCGCTCTGCGCCTTTATGACTTAGGGCCCCCGAAATAGCCGTACAAAAGATTGACGGCCCTCTGGATCACGTTATCGATGATGAAAAAATAAACTCCAAAAATAAATACCGTGACCACCACGACCGCAGTAGTGCCGCGCACTTCCTTCCACGAAGGCGCTGTGACCTTGCGCATTTCGGTGCGAACGTCGTTGTAAAACGACTTGATCTGCTCCGGCCAAACTTTGATCCGGTCTATAAAACTGTCCCCGGCGGTTGCGATCGAGCTTGTCATCTTCTTTGTCTCCACTCCCATACTTCTCCTGGCCTTTCCCTGCATCCTCCAAAAATCTGGCAGGGGCGGAGGGATTCGAACCCCCAAGTCCGGTTTTGGAGACCGGCAGTTTAACCGTTGAGCTTACGCCCCTGAAACCAGTGGTCAGTGGCCAGTGATCAGTGGTCAGAAATCAAAACCTCATTCTGGCCACTGGTCACTGCTACTTCACTTCCTTGTGCGGCGTATGCTTGCGGCAACGGCGGCAGAACTTCTTGAACTCCAGCCGTTCCGTCGTCGTCTTCCGGTTCTTGGTGGTCGAATAATTCCGCTCTTTGCAATCACCGCACTGCAACGTAACAATTTCTCGGGGCATAAAACAGCTCCTACCTTCTAGATCAAAATTCTCAAATTACATCGCTTCTGCCGGGCTTCTTGACTTCTTCTTTCACCCATCGAATCAGAGTTCCCCATGGCACCCAGAAGAGCACACTAACATGAGGCCGCCGATCCACTCGCCAGCGATCTTCAATCCCCGCCAATTCATTTGGCGCTCCAGCAACTTCCCCTACTGCACAATCTCCGCAATCGTTCCCGCGCCCACCGTGTGGCCGCCTTCGCGAATGGCAAACCGCAAACCCTTCTCCATCGCAACCGGCGTGATCAACTCGATCACCAGGCTCACGTTGTCTCCGGGCATCACCATCTCCGTGCCCGAAGGCAACTCGGCAACTCCGGTCACGTCCGTCGTGCGCAAATAAAACTGCGGACGATATCCCTTGAAGAACGGCGTATGCCGCCCGCCTTCTTCTTTCGTCAGGATGTACACTTCGGCCTTGAACTTCGTGTGCGGAGTGATCGACCCCGGCTTCGCCAGCACCATGCCGCGCTCTACATCTTCTTTCGCAATACCGCGCAAGAGCAGTCCGGCATTGTCGCCTGCCAGGCCTTCATCCAACTGCTTCTTGAACATTTCAACGCCCGTGACCACCGTCTTGCGCGTGTCGCGGAAGCCTACGATTTCCACTTCTTCGCCGACTTTCACCTTGCCGCGCTCGATTCTTCCCGTGACCACCGTGCCACGCCCCTGGATCGAGAAAATATCTTCGATCGGCATCAGGAACGGCTTATCCAGTTCGCGCGCCGGCTGCGGCACGCTCTTGTCCACCGCCTCCATCAAAGCGTCAATCTGCTTCTCCCACTTTTCTTCGCCATTCAATGCACCCAGCGCAGAGAGCCGGATCACCGGCACATCGTCGCCGGGGAACTTGTAGCTCTTCAGCAGCTCGCGCACTTCCAGCTCGACCAGATCCAACAGCTCAGGATCGTCCACCGCATCGCACTTGTTGAGAGCGACGACGATGTAAGGCACGCCCACCTGCCGCGCCAGCAGCACGTGCTCGCGCGTCTGCGGCATCGGACCATCCGTCGCCGCGACTACGAGTATCGCGCCATCCATCTGCGCCGCGCCCGTGATCATGTTCTTGATGTAGTCGGCGTGGCCCGGGCAGTCGACGTGCGCGTAGTGCCGGTTCGCCGTTTCGTACTCCACGTGTGCCGTCGCGATCGTAATTCCGCGCGCCTTTTCTTCCGGAGCGTTATCAATCGAATCAAACGACCGGAACACGATCTTCGGATTGTGCTTCTGCAAAACCTTGGTGATGGCCGCCGTCAGCGTGGTCTTGCCATGGTCGATGTGACCGATGGTCCCCACGTTGCAGTGCGGCTTAGTACGATCAAATTTCTCTTTCGCCATAAATCAGCCTCTAGCTCCTAGCTCAAAACGCTTGTCATCCTGAGCGGCGTTCTTTGCCGCGAAGGACCTATGCAACTTCTTGCGTCCGCCGCTTCATTCGGCAAGCGCCGCGGTTCAGTAATACTGATATAGCTTCTTGAACCTGTGCCGCAGCGCCACGTCAACTGTTTCCAGCTTCGACAAATAAAACTCGCGCATCTGCGCCTGATCGGAAAGCGGCAGCGCCTGATACAACTGCCACGCACTCAAACCCGACCCTGCCGCCGACCCGCTAGCGGCCCCTTCCAACACCCGCGCCGAAAGTATCGCGTCAAAATTCCGCACGCGAATTCCTTTGCGGTCCAACTGCTTCAGAAACCGCTCCACCTTCTCGGGCAGGAACACCTGTTCCACCGCGGCTTGCAGCTTCGCAAATTCCTGCTGCTTCTCAATCTTGATCGCAGCCTGTTCGAAGCCCATCCTCACACCTGACTTAGATCCCTCGCAAAGCACACTCGGGATTTCGGCTGCGGGCTCACGCCCGCAAAGCGCCTCAATCTGGAGCGGGAGACGGGAATCGAACCCGCGACCAACAGCTTGGAAGGCTGTGACTCTACCACTGAGTTACTCCCGCAAAACCCAGCTGTCAGCTTTCAACTGTCAGCCTTCAGCAAAACCTCTCGCCCCTCCTGCGCCAGACTTCTCAAAAGCCCGATCGCAACTCCGGAGTAAATTACTCCCGCCACGACAAAGCAAAGCCTCGTGAAGACCACGCTGCCAAATACGTCGGCCAAGCCAACGGGCAAGAAGTTGGCCACTATGAACCCTAGAAATATCTTCCGCCAAGGATCTCCTCGGAAGAATCCGCTGCCCTTTCTCACCCATCAGCAACACAGTCACGCAAAACACTGCAGCGCAGGCAACAACCCACTTAACTATGAGCCAGCCTCCCGTCATAGTGGCCCTGCCAATCTCTGGAGCCGATGACCAGGATTGAACTGGTGACCTCTCCCTTACCAAGGGAGTGCTCTACCAACTGAGCTACATCGGCTCAAACCTGCCGTCGGCCGTCGGCCTTCGGCTTTCCGCTAAAGCCTGCGGTTCCGAATCGCTTTCGCTGTCGGGATGCAGCACATCCTTGCGCCGCACCCAGCTCTTGAACGCGAACAGGCCCAGAATCAGCAGTGTCGCCGCCCGGATCCGCGTATCGCTCAGCGTCGTATACGCCAGCGCACCCAACACCAGGTACGCAATCAACGCCATCGCCAGGCGACTCATAAATTCCCGCCGCACTCGAAACTCATACCACCCATAATCTGGTGCACAGGGAAGGATTCGAACCTTCGTACCTCGCTAGGAGGGACAGATTTACAGTCTGTTGGCTTTAACCACTCACCCACCTGTGCAAAAACCGCCGGGCGATGCAGCCGTTGCGCTTCATCCAGCAGGCAAACTCCCGAATCCGGACCGATGCAGCACACTTCTACTTCGGGTCCACCAGACTCGATTTTCGCAAACCTCGCAAATCAGGGAAACCAAGAATCGCGCTCACGACTTACCGCGCGAAGATCACTGCACGCCGGAAAACTTCCGAATATATTTCCGAATCAGAGTTCCGAATGAAGTGCGTTGGAAAATCCTGTTGCGCCGCCTAAGAGTCCGCTGCCTGCCGGAAGTTTCGCCCTGACTTTCGTTTCCCGATCTTCGTATACTGGAGCTGGCGAAGGGATTTGAACCCCCGACCCCCTGATTACAAATCAGGTGCTCTACCGACTGAGCTACGCCAGCATAACGGGGACAAGTGTCCTTCCAGACACAAGTATACCCTTTGCTCCCTTCCAATGTCCGGGACAATTAATTAAGTTATCACAACCGTCGAATTTCCTGCAACCGCGTCCCTGGAATTGGCACAACAAAGGCCTCATCGATCCTTGGTGGGGTGAAGTTTCCTCACATCTTTCGCGCCGGTTGCTTCGTCCACAACCTCCATCTTGCCTCCTGAGACGGCCCAAGACCACTTGACGTAGTAAGTCTTCCCCGGCTGCGCGTCAATCCGGACTCGCGCTTTCACCATCAACAGCAGGTACGCAGCAGCCTCTTCATTCTTGCAGCGACTCCAATCGTCGGAGCTATCCCCGCGTTTCAGGTCACTCCGTATTCTGTCCACCGCCTCCGAAGACCTTTGCGGAAATGGGCTAGGGCCACACATCTGAAGCCACGCGTTCAGATTCCCCTTTGGGCCACTAATCGAATCCCCTAGGAGGCCGCCGCCCAGCGTTGTAGGGAGGAGCATACCAAGAAGAAATTCCTTGGATTTCCGATTCGGATCGAGCCAGTTTTCAAGCGCGGCGGAGGTCGTAGATAATTCCCTCCTACAGAGCGCTAAATCCTCAGGACGCGCCTCGTCAACGTGCCGCCAATCCACTCTTTGGCACCCTTGTTCATCATTCACTTGCGTTGGAACGGGCGTGTCCCATGTGCAATTGGGTTTTCGCGGATCCCCGCCGCACCTTGGCCACCGCAAGGTGGGTGGAAGGTACTGGGCTAGTCCTCTGTAAACTGAACCGGGCTGCGCCTCACCTTGCGTTAGCGGAACCATGCCAACAACCGCGGCACCCGGTGGCACATCGCCCTCCGCGTAGCTTTTGTGATTCAGTACGGCCAGAAAATTGTCATTGACGTAAATCAAGGGGTCCCCGGCATACTGCCTTCCGTTTTCGTAAACATAAATCGTTGCCCTGGCGGCGAGGGGCGCAGATGACGTTGAAGCGGGTTGAGGAGTCCTGAGAAACCCGCCCCGCCGTTGCTGGTGGCTTGGGCTCCGGCGCAGTGGCCTGAGGGGAAGCCGACTGCTTGGAGCCTTCGGTGGCTTGGGCGGCCGCTCTTGGCGGGTTGGCTGCAAACCCCAAAACGCAGCAGCCGAGTAGGAGGGCTACTATTGAGTCGGATAGGTCCTTGCCATAGCGACCCCGGACAAGGCCACTGAGAGCAGCAATAGGCATTTGGAAAGAAATCTCCCGTAGGACGGATTCCTCGGCATAATATCACTCGTGGGTCGGTTATGAGCCGCCAGATCCGCGCCTGCCTCCTGGAATTCGACCGCAACCACTAAAGGCGTGACAGTGTTATCATTTCTTCCCTGACCGCACTCCATGCGAATTAGGCGCACCCTCCCCATCGTCCTGGCGGTCGTAGTCATCGCCGCGGCGGTAACCCTCGCCGTCCAACTGCGCAAGCACGCTCCGCCCGAGCCCGCCCGCCTGTTGCCTGGGGCTGACGCATTTTTCTATCTCAACCTCGGCGCCGTGCGCCGGGCAAACTCAGGCAAGGCTCTGCCCTCCGTCAGCCACGATCCTGAGTACGAGCGCTTCATCCGCGAGACCGGATTCGAGTTCGAGCGCGATCTCGATAAAGCCGCCTTCGCCATCCATTACCCGGCGAAGTGGCCCGGCGGCGGAACCGGCGGCTCCTCCCCGGAAGTACGATTCTCCGAAGTGCTCGAAGGCAAATTTCAAGGCGAGCGCCTTAGCGCCTATCTGCGGCACATCGCCCAATCCGTTGAGAACTACCATTCGGTCGACATCTTCACGATTCTTCTGGAAGGCCGATCGTTGCGCGTCGCGGTGCTGAGTCCCGATTCAGTAGCCGCCTCCAATCATGACGACCCCGCCGTGATTCAAGGAATGATTGACCGCTCCAAGCGGCTGGCTTCTCCATTCGGGGGCCCCGCGCTGCTGCGGCAATATTACAAGCACGTACAGTTGGCCAGCCTGGCGTGGGTGGTGGCGCGCATTGATCCCTCCTCGCCCGCCGCCAGCGGCTGGAACTCGGTCTTCACCAAACCGTCTACTCTCGTCATCTCAGGAAGCGCTCTCAACCCGCTTCACCCCATGGCGCAAGCGGTTCACCTGCGCGCCGAAGCCTTCACCGAGTCTCCCGACGAGGCCCGCTCCGTCGCCGATAAGGCCAATGTCTTCCTCGCGATGACACACGCTGCCGAGACTTCCGTGGGAATCCACGGCACAGATGTGGATGTAAAAGCGCTCTTCGACAGCATCCAGATTAAGCAGGAGGGAGACCACGTCGTGCTGACCGCCGCCATGCCCTTCGCGTTCCTGCATAAAATGCTGTCGGGATCTACGCCCGAGTCGAGCGCACCTTCTAGCGCCGCGCCGGCGCAAGCGCCAGCCAAGTCACGCTAAACGGGAAACGGACGGCATTATGCAACTAAACCCCGTCTCAATCGTCTGATTCTTACGGAGAACAACTCCGGCGGGTACAATATAAAAGACGCATGTCTACCCTCCCACTTCCGATTGCCGCATTTTTCGCCGGCCTGATTTCGTTTCTCTCGCCCTGCGTATTGCCGCTGGTACCCGGATATCTTTCGCTAATCTCCGGCGCTGGCCTCGAAGAACTCAAAGCGCCGCAGGCTCAGCTGATGCGGCGGGTGATGGTGAACTCGATCGGCTTCATCCTGGGCTTCAGCGTAGTTTTCATCGTGCTCGGAGCCGCCGCCACCGAAGTCGGCCAAGTGCTCGGAATGTACAAGCACACGCTGGCCAGAGTAGCGGGCGTAGTCATCATTCTCTTCGGATTGCACCTGACCGGCATCTTCAAGATCAAAGCCCTTTACACCGACGCTCGCCTGCACAGTGTGAAAGGCAGCAGCACTCCGGTCGGCGCGTTCGTGATCGGTTTCGCATTCGCCTTCGGCTGGACTCCCTGTTTGGGACCAATCCTCACTGCCATCCTCACGATCGCCGGCGAACAAGATACGCTGGTGAAGGGGATTCTGCTGCTCGCGGTATATTCACTTGGATTAGCTGTGCCGTTTCTGTTGACGTCACTCTTGATGGAGCGCTTCCTGAAGTTTTATAGCCGCTTCCGCTCGCACATGCACGCACTCGAAGTGGCCTCCGGCGCCTTGCTGATCGGGCTCGGCGTATTGCTCGTGATCGGCCGCTTTACCTTGATTTCGAATTGGCTTTCGTTCCTGAACCGCTTTGCGTTGTGAGGGATTTCGGGAAAATGAATGGAGATTTGCTGTGAAACGTAGTCCTCTAGCTCTGGTAGTCGTGGCGTTCGTGGTTGCGCTCATGCTGTACTTTGGCTATCACCAGGCACGACGCAGCGCGTCCGCGGGACCCCGCATCACCCAATCCACCATCGCTCCCGATTTCTCTCTCCAGTCACTCGACGGCAAAACCATGCGCCTCTCCGACCTTCGTGGCAAGGCCGTGCTGCTCAACTTCTGGGCAACCTGGTGCGGCCCCTGCAAAATCGAAATGCCCTGGTTCATCGACCTGCAAAAAGAATACGGCTCGCAAGGCCTGCAAATCGTCGGCGTCGCCATGGATGACGGCAGCAGGGAAGACATCGCCAAGTTCGCCGAAGATATGGGCGTAAACTATCCCATCTTGATCGGAAAGGAATCGGTAGCCGACCAATATGGCGGCGTTGACGCTCTGCCGCAAAGCTTCTTCATTGCGCGCGACGGCAAAATCTCAGACAAGATCATTGGACTAAAAGGCAAGAGCGAAATCGAGGACGCGATCAAGAAAGCGCTCAACACCCGCCCCGCTGCCAGCCGGGCCTCGGCTTCAGAAAAGAGTGCAGTTCCACAATGACGATCGGCCAAAGGAAGCCGCAGAGCCTTAGTACACGCAGCGCAGCCCGGCCGTGCCTCCTGCTCACGCTCGTTCTTCTCCTCACGGCTAGTTCATCGTCGGCGCAAACTCCCGGCAAAGCTCCCACGCTCACAGTGGCTGCGGTGCCGCTGGTAACGGCGCGGCGCGGCCAGCCAACCATGGTGAACCTGAATTTCCGCGTCCCTCCCGGCTACCACATCAACTCGAATACGCCGAAGTCCGAGTTCCTGATTCCAACCGCATTAAAAATGGATCTGCCCACCGACATCATCCTGGGAAAGATTGAATATCCCCCCGGCGAGGACAGGAATTTTCCCTTCTCGCCCGACGAAAAGCTAAGCGTCTATAGCGGAGACTTCACCATCGCCGTAGCCGTGCATCCGCTGCACACAGTCGTGCCCGGGAAATACGAAATGCGCGGAGTCCTGCGCTACCAGGCCTGCGACAACGCCGCCTGCTACCCTCCGAAAAACTTGCCAGTGAGCTTCGAAGTGAAGGTCGTAAAAGAACCGGCCAGCCATCACGCCAACCCGGCGCAAAGTCCGAATGTGCACAACTAGCGGCTTCACCCATCCGCTTTCAGCGCGACCATATTTGCCTGGTATTTTGCATTCGGCTGAGGCCTAAAATTCCGAAATCAGAGGCTGTCGGGCATGACATCCGAAGATCCAACCAGTGAATCCAAAGCCGGGCAGATCGACGGCTTGCTCTCCTGGTGCGCTTCTTGCGCTGTAATCTACGGAGTTTCGCGTTGGCTGAGCGACGCTTCTGGCGCGCGGGGCTAGTAGCAGTGCTTTTCCTCATGGTCATCCCTTGGCTGGGAAGGAAATGGATCGACCGCGCGAGGTGACGCGTAGTGCGAAAGGTTGATTCGCCCCTTTGTCATCGGCGACACAACCTCCACCTCGAGGCGAAGGCACGAATTACCCTGTGAACCCCGTGACCTCTGTGGTTAAGCCTTTGATTTGGGTTTTCGCCTTCCCGAAACGCCGAGCAGCATTTCAAGCCCAGCATTTTAATCGGCACGCGGCGTCGCGCTGGCGAGCGCGAGAATCGCTCCGGCAAACAACAGCGTGTCAAAGAAGTAGTTGATGCCCTCAATTTTGACTTCGGTGCCCGGGTCGAGCAACGCCGCAATCAGGATCGGCCCATAGATGAACAAGACCAGCAGCACAATCCAGGTGCCGAGATAAGTTGCCGCCATCCGCGTTTTTCTGCCGACCAGCGTGGCCACCCCGCCAACGAAGAGAATTGCGCCCGTCAGACAGCCAATGAGCAGGTGCGCCGGAATCCACGCGGGCATTAGTTTTTCAAGCGGGACTCCGGGAACGTTCGCTGTGTGCAGAAAGTTCTCAACCCCAAACTCTATAGCGGCGATCGCGACCAACACGCGGCCCACGGTTATGAGCCTGCTTCCGCCTTGCCCGCGGCCCTGTTCACGCAAGGCGTTTCCCGCAAGAATCCAGCCACCGCCCCCGAAACACAATTCGCGGATGGTCAATGTCCATCCAAACCTGTCCCTTGGATTGGCGAGAGAGCCAGGGATGTCCAACATCGCCACAAAAAGAAACATCGCGATCCCCCACAGCAGGCCGGACCAGCGCACCTGAATTTTTGTGGCAATGCTCAAAGACGCGGCCAGCAACGCAAAACCGAAGAAATACGCCCAAAACAATCGCCACGGCATATACGAGGGCACCATGAGCATGAGGGATCTTGCGTCGGCGAGATGCAGGGCGCCGAAGACCGCCAAGGGTGCCGCGAAACACAAGTTGCTCAAGGCTACGATCTTGTCGAGGCCGCGGGCCCGCGCGATATCGGCCTTGGCAGCCCAGAGCGCAATCAGGAAAAGCACGGTGCCGGCGCCGCACATCGCGACCACCGTGCCAGAGGTCGCAAAAAACGTGGCGAGAATGGGTGTCTGCATGTGGATGCGAGGCGTAGGCTCGCGGGCCCTATCTACAGCGTGCCGTTCCGGGGCAAACAGCGTCTTGCATTGTACGATGAAGAGTAGGTGACGATATCCGTTTGTGACAGACTCACGCCCGCTGGTGAGGAACGCACCGCTTTCGCTTTTCGTCTTACGTGTTTTAACCGTAGCACGCCTATAGGCCACGGCATTGACGCTGCGCGGCATGTGCACAACTCGCGGGTTCCGAAATGGAACGCTTGTGAAAATTAGGCTGCGCTCAGCCTTGCTCGGCACGCACCTCGCCCCTAACCTGATCTCTGGGCCCGTGGTGTAATTGGTAGCACACTAGCCTGTCCAGCTGAGAGGTGCGGGTTCGAATCCCGTCGCGTCCACAGCATTCCCTGTCTGCTGGTAGGGAATCTGGAGGGGAGTCTTAGGACAGGCGAGACTCCCCCAAGGTAATCTTGACTTCCAATTTCTATCTGCCGGATAATTGTTGTAGCTGGACAGGCTAGTGCCCCGAGTTGAGTTCCACGCTCGGGGTTTTGCTTTTGGTGAGGCCCTGCAGTCCTGCGCCAACGCCGCGCGCTATCCGCCGAGCAATCTCGGTCCGACCCAATGCATTGCGAATATACTAAACGGCGGAACTCCCTACTCAACGGTTGTGCGAATGCGAACCGCTATCGAAATCTGTGCGTGCGCTATCGTCTTTGTTGCGATGTATTGGTCCACCGCTGAACTCGCGTCTTTTCTCGGTAAACGGATCTCAAACAGGCTCGTAGGGCGGAGGAAAACGTGGTGGAACAAGCCGCTAAGAGCGGGATGGATGACGCGGGGGGCTATTATTGGCTACGCGCTAGCTAGTTTGATTGTCTCGAGTCTCCTAAGGGTGGACCGTCGTCATCGTCGCAATTTTGGGCGGCATTTTTGCCTTGATTTTCCGCCTTGCCCGCAAGGATAACGACATATAGTGGCCTCAGACGGGCTTTCCGCCCTGCTTCTTCTCCACCTTCGCCCAAGTATCTTTCAACGCCACCGTGCGGTTGAACACCGGTTTGCCGGGGCCTGAATCGGGGTCGACGCAGAAGTATCCCAGACGCTCAAACTGATACCGGCTGCCCGCTGCCGCGTGAGCCAGCGACGGCTCCAGCTTCGCGCGCGCGATCACTTCGAGTGAATTCGGATTGAGATTCGCCGTGAAGTCCTGACCCTCCGCAACTTCGCCAGGATTCTCTTTGCTGAACAGGTTCTCGTAAATCCGCACTTCAGCATCGATGGCCTTCGCGGCCGACACCCAGTGAATGGTCGACTTCACTTTTCGGCCGTCAGGGGCGTTGCCGCCACGCGTCGCCGGATCGTACGTGCAGTGCACTTCCACTCCTTCGCCTTTTTCGTTTTTCACCACGCTCTTGCAAGTAATGAAGTAGCCGTAGCGCAGCCGAACCTCGCGTCCAGGCGAGAGCCGGAAGTATCCTTTGGGAGGATCTTCGCGAAAGTCATCCTGCTCGATATACAGCACGCGCGAGAACGGCACCTTGCGCGTGCCGGCGCTTTCATCCTCCGGATTATTCACCGCCTCCATCTCTTCAACCTGACCCTCCGGATAGTTATCGATCACCACTTTCAGCGGACGCAGCACGCCCATCACACGCGGTGCGCGCTTGTTCAGATCTTCGCGGACGAAGTGTTCCAGCATCGCCAGCTCAATTGAGCCCGTCGTCTTCGATACGCCGATGGACGCGACGAAGTTGCGAATCGCCTCGGGCGTATAGCCGCGGCGGCGAAGGCCGCCGAGCGTGGGCATGCGTGGATCGTCCCATCCGCTCACACGCCCTTCCTGCACCAACTGCAACAGCTTGCGCTTGCTCAACAGCGTGTAGGTAAGGTTCAGGCGGTCGAACTCGATCTGCCGCGACGGAAAAATCCCCAACTGCTGAATGAACCAGTTGTAAAGCGGGCGATGGTCTTCGAACTCGAGCGTGCAGATGGAATGCGTGACCCGCTCGATCGAATCCGACTGCCCGTGCGCATAGTCGTACATCGGATAAATGCACCACTTGTTGCCGGTGCGGTGATGCTCGGCATGCAGAATGCGGTACATTACGGGATCGCGCAAGTTGAGATTAGGCGAAGCCATGTCGATCTTCGCTCGCAGTGTCCGCGAGCCGTCGGGGAATTCTCCGGCACGCATACGCTCAAACAGATTCAAGTTCTCTTCGATCGACCGGTTGCGATAAGGGCTATCTTTCCCCGGCTCCGTCAGCGTCCCGCGATGCTTCCGAATCTCTTCGGCAGTTAAGTCATCAACGTAAGCCTTGCCATCCTTGATGAGCTTGATCGCCCATTGGTAGAGCTGATCGAAATAATCGGAGGCGTAGAAAAGCCCATCCCACTGGAAGCCCAGCCAGTTCACGTCTGCCTTGATCGACTCGACGTATTCCGTTTCTTCTTTCTCAGGATTCGTATCATCAAAGCGCAGGTTGGTATGCCCGCCGAATTCATCGGCCAATCCGAAGTCGATGCAGATCGCCTTGGCGTGTCCGATGTGCAGATAACCATTGGGCTCGGGAGGAAAACGAGTCTGCACGCGGCCATTGTGCTTGTTGGCCTTGAGATCCTCAAGAATGATGTCGCGGATAAAGTTCGATGGAGCAGGCGAGGGCGAGGCAGCCACAGCTTTTTCTCCAGCTTCAGTTGGGGGATGAGATGGATTCATTACCTTTTGATCTTATCGTAAGTGCACATGGAGGGGCGGACGCCTCGTCCGCCCAACCGGCACCCCGGACGAGAGCGTCCGGGGTTCCAATAACGGACTATTCCATCGTCAGCACCACCCGGAACCTGGCCCGTCCGCTGATCATCTGGTCGTACGCCTCGGCGGCTTTCTCCAGCGGATAGCGCTCGATCATGGGACGCACGCCGGTGAACGAACTGAACCGCAACGTGTCTTCCGAATCCTTCGCCGTGCCGGACGGCCAGCCTTGGATGGACCTGCGTCCACGAATCAACTGCAGCGGAGTCACGGTCAGAGATTCCGTGCCCGCTCCTACGATCAGTAGCTTTCCATTTCCCGCCAGTCCCTCAACCAGAGCCGAGATCGATTTCGAATCGGGAGCGGTGGCGAGAATCACTCGCGCCCCGCCAAGTTTTTGCAACGCTTCAGCCGGAGCGCCGGCGCTCGTATCGACATATTCGTGAGCCCCCAGTTTCTGGGCCAGGGGCTGCTTGTCTTTGCCGCGGCCGATGGCGACGGTGCGGAAGCCCATCTGACGCGCGTATTGAATGCCGAGATGACCCAGTCCGCCAATCCCCTGCACCGCGACCAGCTCTCCGCTGCGCGCTCCCGCATTGCGCAGCGAATTGTACACAGTGATTCCGGCGCAGAGCAGGGGCGCGGCTTCGGCCGCGGGCAAATCGTCGGGCATCGCAGCCACTGCTTCAGCCGGCGCCAGCATGTATTCAGCGTAGCCTCCATCGAAGGTGATGGCAGTGATCTTTTGGAATTCGCATAGGATGAAGTCGCCACGACGGCAGGCGTCGCACTGGAAGCAGTGCCCGCCGTGCCATCCCACTCCGACGCGTTGACCGGGCTTCCATAGTGTGACATCGGCGCCGATGGCATCGATGCGCCCGGCGATCTCGTGGCCCGGCACTCGCGGATACTGAATCCCCGGCCAGTATCCTTCCTTGACCAGCGCGTCGCTGTGGCAAATGCCGCAGGCTTCTACTTTGATGCGCACCTGTCCGCGTCCCGGCTGCGGAGTTGGGCGCTCGACGATTTCAAAATTTCCTCCGGGCTTGCTGACTTGAACGGCTTTCATGCGAATTCCTTTCTGTGCGGTTTGCGCGAGGATTGTTACGAGAAGATGCGAGGCCTTCCAGTTGGTGGCAACTAGAACTGCCTGATGTAGATAAAAATCTGCGCCGCGGGGATGCAACAAAATCGACACTCGCAGAGAACCCTGAGAGCTATGCGATCTGTTGCAAAGCTTGGCTAATGCGTGCCAGTGTGGTCTCCCTGCCCAGCACCTCCAGCGTCTCAAACAGCGGCGGCGCATTCTTGCGCCCGCACACCGCAACGCGAATGGGTTGAAACATCTGCCCCGCCTTCACTCCGAGTTCCTGCGCGGCGGCGCGCAGAGCCTGATCCAGCGGGTCATGTTTGAACTCGACCGTCGCCAGCACTTCGCGCGCTCGGGTGAGAACCTTCGACGCCATCGCGGCGTCTCCCTTCTGCGGGACTAGTTCGGCCGGGTCGTAGGGCGGCAGTTGGTCGACGAAGAAAAAATCGGCCGCGGTAAGCACATCGCGGAGCAGTTTGATGCGCTCGCGGATCAGCGGCGTGACTCGTAGCATTTTCTCCGGCGTAACGTTGAATCCGGCGCCGCGCGCGATGGGCAGCAGGCGGGCGCTCAAATCCTCCACCGGCAAGCCGCGAATGTGCTCCGCGTTCAGCCACACCGCTTTCGGATCGAACGTCTCCTCCGGAGTTGCAGCCGGTTCCTTGAAGTTCACCACGGCATTTGAGCGGTTGATGCCTTCCAGCGAGAAAGCATCAGTCAGTTCCCGAAGAGACATGTTCTCGCGGTCGTTCTTGGGCGACCAGCCGAGCAGACAGAGAAAATTGATGAAAGCTTCGGAAAGGAATCCGGCGTCGCGGTAGGTGGTGACGCTGACCACGGGTCCATGTCGGCGTTTCGAAAGCTTGGTACCGTCAGGCGCAACCAGCAGCGGCAGATGCGCAAACTGCGGCGGCGTGAAACCTGCAGCCTCGAAGATCAGCACGTGCTTGAAAGTGTTCGTAAGGTGATCCTGGCCGCGGATGATGTGCGAGATGCGCAAGTCGGCGTCGTCGGCGCACGAAGCAAGGTGGTAAGTAGGCATGCCGTCGGAACGCAGCAGGGCAAAGTCCTCAATGTCGGCGGCCGACTTCACCTGTTCGCCGTACACCGCATCCCTAAATCGCACCACCCCGCTCTCGCGCGGCACGCGAAAACGCAACGCAAACGGCTCACCGGCTGCGGCACGACGATCACTCTCGGCGCGTGAAACCTCGCGCGCACCCGCATTGAACAGCCACGTACCTTGCGCTCCTGATTTTTCCGCATCTCCGGTGTGCGCCGGAGTGAAGTCGCGGTAGGCCAGGGCTTTCTCGAAAATCGTCCACGCTGTCTTGCGATGTAATTCGATGCGCTCGGACTGTTTGTATTCCTCATCCCAACTGAGGCTGAGCCACCTCAGTCCGTCGAAAATCGAATCCACCGAAGCCTGGGTGTTGCGCTCAACGTCGGTGTCATCCAACCGCAGGATCATGGTCCCGCCATTGTGCCGCGCATAAAGCCAGTTAAAGATGAAAGTACGGGCGCTGCCCACGTGCAGAAAACCGGTAGGCGAGGGCGCGAACCGGACCCGCGGCCTGGCTGCAGAGGATGTCGAAGGCATAGATTCAGGCATAAGTGGCGAAGTTTCGATGGTATGGGGCCGAGAGAGCATCGTCAAACGCTCCGGAAACCGTTCCTTGCTTAAGTAACTCATTCCAAGTAACCAGGGTCAGGGACACTGTACTTAAATCCTGTTGTGCTCGCACCCCTGCCTGTGAAAACATTAATCATCGGCCTTCTCCCAAGTCGCTCACCCGATCTTCGCAGGAAGAGACCTTCGCGGGAAGCCTTAGCCGGGGCTCATGAACAGCATCGCCACCAGTATCGTCATCATTCCAGGCGTGGTCGCCTTGTTGCTCTGCCTGCTGTTCACCTATCTTTACCGGCAGAGCCGTCAGGCCTATTTCCGCGCGTGGCAGATTGCATGGGCGTGCTATTCCATTCACTACGCGCTCGATGCATTCCGCTATTACCGCCCGCCGGCGCATGCTGCGTTCTTTTTCAGCTCGATGTTTTCGGTGGCCATGGGCGTGAGCATCTTCGTCTCAACCCGCCTCACCCGCGGTTCTTTCCGCCTCCGCTGGTATGACTGGGCTGTAGCTTTGGCGGGAACGGCGGCAGCCTGCCTCGATCTGCGCAATCGCCTGCTGGGAAACGCTCTCGGGACCGGAGCGCATCCGCTGAACCTGGAAGTGATTTTCCTGAGCGCCGTTCTGCTGTATTGTTCGGCAGCTTTCTACGTACACGCTCACCGCAAAGGCTCGGTCGCCTTCCAACTGCTGGCTTTTTCCCTGGCGCTGTGGGCGGTGCTGTTGGGTTCCATTCAAGCGAGCACGCCATGGATGGAAATGTTTGGCAGCGTCGGTCACGTTCTCGGGCCGGTGCCGCAAATGCTGCTGGGCATCGCCATGGTGATGGTGTTGTTTGAAAACGAGCGCAACGCCGTGCAGGAGAACACCCTCGCACTCTCGACGCTTGGAGTCGACCCGCGGCGCTTGCTCTCCGCTGACGATTTGCTGCCCAGCATGCAGTCGGCCCTGGACCGGCTGGCGGGCGCGTTATCTGCGCGGCAGGCGGTGATTTACATCTCCGAACGCTGGCGCACCCTGTTGCCCTCGGTTGAGCGCGGATTCTCTTCGGAGTTCCTCAATCTTCTCACCCGGACCGGGGCGGGGGAGTATGTCTGCGAACTCGCTTACCGGCAAGGCGGCCTGTTCACGGTGCACGACGTGGCCAGCATGGCTGAACCGCTGCCCATCGGCTCCACCGGCTCATTCGCCGATTTCAAAAAAGTCCTCACCGATGCCGGCATCCGAAATCTCACCGCCGTAAGCCTGCAAACCCGCGAACACGCCTTCGGAGTGATTTTGTTTCCTCATGCCCACCGCAAGGCCTTCGGCACGTCGGGTCCGCGCCTGATGGTGGGGTTGGCCTTGCAACTCGGACTCACGCTCGACAACTACCTGATCGCGCACGACGCTCACCGCCGCACGCAAGAGTATGAATTGCTCACCGAAATCGGCCAGGCGATCAGCTCGCGGCTCGATCAGGATGAAGTGCTGCGCACCATCCACACCGAACTGGGCCAGATCTTCAATACCAGCGACTTCTACATCGCCTTCCAGGAGGGCGATGAAATCCGCTTCGAACTGGAAGTGGACAATGGCCGCACCCTGCCCAAGCGTTCGCGCAGGTTGGAAAATGCCTTCACCGAATATGTGATCCGCACCGGCCAGCCGCTGCTCATCCGCTCCGACCTGGAAAACACGCGGGCAAGACTAGGCGTCACGTATCGCCCCGAGCATCCCGCCAAATGCCTGTGCGCTGCACCGATTCTGCTGGGCAACAAGCCGGCGGGAGTCATGGTGGCCATGAGCACGGAACGTGAATTTGTCTTCGAGCAGCGCGACCTGGATGTGCTCATGACCGCTGCCGGGCAGGTGTCGGTTGCGGTCGAAAACGCGCGCCTGTTCGCCGGCGAGCAACGCCGCTCACGGCAACTGGCATTCCTCAACAACATCTCTCGCACCGCCATTTCCAGCGACGACCCCGTGCACATGCTCGGGCAGATCGTAGGAGAGATTCAAAAGAACTTCAGCTTCGATCACATCGGCATCGGCCTGCTCGATTACGGCACCAAAGAAATCGAAATTAAGGCCGAAGCCGGAGCCACGGCCCACGCCATGGGCAAGCGCATTGGGCTGGGTGTAGGCATTCTGGGGCGCGTAGCCCGCACCGGCGAGCGCGCCCTGGTGCAGAATGGCCTGGAGGGCCAGATGGGCGCGATCCTGCCGGAGTCGCGCTCCGTGCTCTGCATTCCCATCACCTACGGTGAGACGCTGCTAGGCGCGCTGAACATCGAAAGCCGCGGCGAGAGCGCGTTCAACCCGCAGGACGTCCTAATTCTTAACACCCTCGCCGATTTGCTCGCCACGGCTCTGCACAATGCCTTCGTTTTCCAGAAGCTGCAACAGCAGTCGATCACCGACGGCCTCACGGGAATCAAGACCCGGCGTTTCTTCTGGGAAGCGTTGTCGGCCGAATGGAAGCGCGCCTCGCGCTCCGGACGCCCCTTCTCCGTAGTCCTGATCGACCTCGACAAATTCAAAGAAGTCAATGACACCATGGGCCACTTCGAAGGTGACCTGGTGCTCGCCCGTGTAGGCCGCCTGCTCGAGCAAAAATCGCGGCAGTCGAACGTCGTGGCCCGCTACGGCGGAGACGAATTCATCATCCTCATGCCCGAAACCGGCCCGGAACAGGCTCAGGTGCTGGCCGAGCGCCTGCGCCAGTGGATTGTCACCGACCCCATGCTGAGTGAGCACCACATCACCGGCAGCTTCGGCGTGGCAAGCTTTCCCACGCATGGCTTCTCCGCCGAAGACATCATCCGCGTAGCCGACGCGGGCATGTATGTTTCGAAACGCTCCGGCGGAAATCTGGTTTCGACAGCCGAGGAGTTTGCCGCCGGTGAGGAGTTTGCCGCTCAACGCCAACAGATTTCCTCCTACATCGAAGGCTTTTTGCAGCGCGAACACAACGGGCCGGAGCATCTCGAGGAACTGGGCTCGACGCTGGTGAAACTCTGTGGCGGCGAAGAGGATTGCAACGTGCCCCTGCTGAAGGAATCGATCGAGGTCCTAAGCCGGGCGGCAGAATCCCGCGAACTGCGCACCCAGGGTCACGGCGATCTCGTGGCGCGCTACACCGAAATTCTGGCGCGCGCCCTCCGCCTGCCTCCGGAGGAAACTGCCGATCTCGTATATGCCGCGCGCATCCATGATGTCGGCAAAATTTTTGTTCCGGAACGCATTCTGAACAAACCCGGCCCGCTCACCGACGATGAATTTTTCCTGGTGAGAATGCACGCGCGAGTAGGAGCCGAAATCGCCGGCATCCTGCCCCACAGCGCCATGATGCGCCAGGCCATCGAGCATCATCACCAGCGCTTCGATGGCACGGGTTATCCCGATGGCGCCAAAGGCGAGCAAATCCCTCTGTGGGCGCGCATCATCGCCCTCGCCGATGCCTACGCCAACATGCTGACGGAGCAATCGATCGGCGCCGCGCGCACTCCGGAACAAGCGCTCGACGAACTAGCCAAGATGAGCGGCACCGGCTTCGACGGCATGCTGGTGCGATTGCTTTCGCGCGAGTTGAAGTCGGAGCGAGCGTCCTCGGCAAAAGACAGTTTCTAGTTTCCGGCTTCTGCTAGAACTTAGTCCTTTCACAGGCTGGACACGGCAAGTGGGGCCTATCAGCGCACTCATGACCCGGATACAGAATCTCGTAGCCGCGCCTCTCTAACTCTAGTGCGAGTTCCCCATCCGTTACCTCGACAAACTTTCGCCGCGTCCTGTAGTGCCATTGTCCATTCCGCTTATAACCGAAGCGCCCATGACCAAAATCAATCGGTGACTTTGCTGAGCCGAGATTGGGGAGGGATTGCATACGGGAGACTCCTAAAATGGTTCTATTCCCGAGTTGGATGCTCTCGCAACGGCCTAAGAATGCACGGAAGGTCATGACCTTTGGTGACATAGCTAGGGTGCGCTAGACGCAAAATATTCGATTCGGAAACAGCCAGCCATATGCTCCCCCGCTGTGATGTGGAGCGCCTCCTCGCCTTGTGGATAAGGGCGCGGCTTCCAGCTGCGCCTTAAAGACTTGCAACTCTTCGCTAGAAACTAGAAACTAGAAACCGGAACCTACTCCCCATGCCCGTCACCCTATCTCTCTCCGGCAAAGTAGCTCTAATCACTGGCGGCTCCCGCGGCATCGGAGCGGCCACGGTTCGCATGTTCACCGCAGCAGGCGCGAAGGTCGTCTTCAGCTATCAGAAAGCAAAATCGCAGGCCGAAGCTCTGGCAAAAGAATGCGGCGAAGCAAACTGCCGTCCCGTAGGCAGCACCCTCGACAGCCCAAACTCCGCGCGCACGTTAGTTGCCGAGGCCGTCAAACAATTCGGCCGAATCGATATTCTCGTAGCCAACCACGGCGTCTGGCCCGCCGAAGATGTACCCATCGACCAGATGGCGGACGAGCAATGGCGCTCCACTCTTTCCATCAACCTCGACGCCGTGTTCGGTCTCGTCAAGCACACCGTCGCGCAAATGAAAAAGCAGCCGCGAACCGGCTCCGCCGCCGGACACATCGTCCTCATCAGCTCCACCAGCGGCCAGCGCGGCGAGGCGTTTCATTGCGATTACTCCTCCACCAAGGGCGCCGTGATCAGCCTGACGAAAAGCCTTGCCTCAGAACTAGCTCCGATCGGCATCTACGTGAACTGCGTTGCCCCCGGCTGGGTGGAAACCGATATGTCGAAACCCACGCTGGATGACCCAAAGGGCAGCGAGAAGGTTCTGCGCACGATTCCCCTAGGCCGCGTGGGTAAGCCGGAAGAGATCGCGGCCCCAGTGCTTTTCCTATGCACCGAACACGCCGGCTTCATCACCGGCGAAATCTTCAACGTAAATGGCGGAGCCGTGCTAGTGGGATAGCCCGTGTGGAGCAGCAATGCCCGTGTCGAGCGGACACTCTTGTCCGCTTGCCTGCGGCGCCGAAAAAGCCAGCGTTGGCGAATCCGCCCGGAGCTTTACGAAGCACCGCCCGCGCCATACAAAGCCGGAAAGCAGCTACAATTCCCTCTTAGCGCATCACACTGATCTGATGATCCAGATCCACAGAAACATGATCTGCTCAAAATATGATCCTGCCCAATATGACCTCCCGTACCCAACCGGCTAAATGAAACCTCTGTTTCTCATCGTCGTGCTGGCGCTTACGTTGACCAACTCCAATTGGGGCAGACCCCAGTCCCCAGACCAGGCACCCTCGCCGGCGCCCTCAGCCAACGCCAGCAAGAGCCCGGCAATTCCCATGGATCAGGAAAACGCGCGCCAGGCCCGCGCTCTGCTCAATCAGGCAATTCAGGCCCTCGGCGGCCAGGCGTACCTGAGCATCCACACGATGCAGCAGCAGGGACGCACCTACAGCTTTTATCACGGACGACCCAATGGCGCCGGAGGGGTGTTCTGGCGATTCGTCGAGTATCCCGACAAAGAGCGGGTCGAGTTCACGAAAGAGCGGGATGTGGCTACCATCTACAACGGCGACAAAGGCTACGAAGTCACTTACAAGGGCCCGCACACCGTGGAGAAGAAAGATCTCGAAGACTACCTCCGGCGCCGAAGATTCTCTTTGGAGACGCTCCTCCGCACCTGGGTCAACGATCCCACGGTGGCTTTGTTCTATGAAGGCAGCGCGCTGGCCGGCACCCTCGCGGCGCAGCAGGTCACGCTCATCAATTCGAAAGACGAAGCGGTCCATCTCTTCTTCGATATCGACACCCATCTGCCGCTCAAGAAAAGCTACTCCTGGCGCGATCCGGTCGACAAACAGCGCGACACCGAGGAAGAGATCTATGACAATTACAAGCCGGTACAGGGCGTAATGACGCCCTACAACTTCACCCGCTACTACAACGGAGACATGCAAACCCAGCGCTTCATCAATTCCGTTCAGTTCAATGAGGGCCTCGACCCGGCCATGTTCGATCCCAATTCCGGCTACGATCCAAATAAAGTTGTAAAGAAACACTAAAGTAACGCCAAAGTGGCCGCCTCTGCAGAATTACCAGTTTCTAACTTAACTCACTGATAAAACTCTGTTTAGAGGCAACCCGGCCCTTAACCAACCAGGTTCCTCCTTAAGTTTTCGCCACGCACTGTGGCTTTTTTACCACAGTCAGGGTTGACGCGGCGGCGGTAATCTATTCATTCATCGGGACATACTCAGACACCTTTGACCCAGGAGCAGACAGTTCGCTCGACCGTGGAATGCAGTGGAGTAGGACTCCACAGCGGCGCCCCAGTCTCGATGCGAATTCTTCCCGCTCCTCCCGGAACGGGAATCGTCTTTCACCGCGTCGATCTCGACGGTTTTGAAGTCGAGGCCATCAGCCGCAACGTAGCCCGCGTCAGCTACGCCACCAGCCTCATGAAGAAAGGCGTGCTCATCTCTACCACCGAGCACCTGCTCTCAGCGTTCGTCGGCCTGGGCGTGGACAATGCCATCGTCGAACTCGACAACCTGGAACTCCCTATTCTCGATGGCAGCGCCCTCCCCTTCGTCGAGCTGATCCGGCAAGCTGGCATCCGCAAGCAGCGCCGCCCGCGCAAATATCTGAAGATTCTTCAAGAAGTAGAAATGCGCGAGGGCAACAAGTTTATCTCGGTCTACCCCGCCGGCAGTTATTCCGTCTCCTACTCCATCAATTTTCCCCATCCGCTCATCGGCAAAGAAACTTTCCAGGTAGAACTTTCCAACGGCAGCTACCTGCGCAAGATTGCCGCCGCGCGCACCTTCGGCTCCCGCGAAGACGAGAAAGCCATGCGCAACATGGGATTGATCCGCGGCGCCTCCCGCGAGAACTGCATCGTGCTAACCCGCGACGGAATCGAAAATGGCCCGCTCCGCTTTCCCGACGAATTCGTAAGACACAAAGTTTTGGATTTAGTCGGCGACCTCGCCCTCCTGGGCAAGCCAATCCTCGGCAAGATCGTAGCCGACCGCGCCGGCCACGCTATGCACACCGCCCTGGTCTCGCGGATCCTCCGCGACAAAACTCTGTGGGAAGAAGTCACGCTACCAGAACAAGAGCACGATCACACAAGTCCCGTCGCCACCCAGGCCGCCGCATCTACGGCGTAATCTCATACACCGCGCCGGCGCCGTAAAAGCCGCCCTGATACGTCGTGCCGTAAATTTTTCCCGATCCATCCATAATCAGACCAGCCTCCGGCATGGCGCCATCGTCCTTGGTTTGTCCAAAGGTATGTAGCGTGGTCAGGGTCCAGCTTCCGCCCGATGGCGTCAATTTAAACACTGTCCCTTGCGGGTTCTTGCCGGGGCCGCCAGACCGCGTCGCGCCATATAAATTCCCGGCGGCGTCGAAGATCGGAGCGCCCACCGGCACAGTTCCATCCGCGCAGTCGGTTTCCGAGCAAAAGTCGTGCAGTATCTCTTCACTCCAGGCTCCCCCCGAGAGGGCCAACTCGAACACTGTCCCGTAGGTGGTGGTGCTTTCTCCGACGGTGGTGCCGTAGAGATTTCCTGCGGAATCCATGGTCAGCGGATATTCGGCGTAGCCATCGATATTGCTCGAGAAGCTGAACAGCACCGTCTCCATCCATTTGTTGCCGCCCGCCGGCGAAAGCTCATAGACCGTTCCATAACCGTAGACCCCGCCGTAGAAAGTAGTGCCATAAAGATTGCCGGCGGAATCGAAAATCAGGGCGGCCAGGGGATCGCTCCCATCCGGTTTATCTGAAAGAAAGTTATGCAACACCACTTCCGTAAAGCCTCCACCTGCCTTCGGCGACACCTTGAAGACTGCTCCGTTGCTGTAGATTCCGCCCTTGCTGGTGGTGCCATAGAGATTCCCCGCCGTGTCAAAGACCACCCCGCCATAGGGCGCGTACCCATCTTTCCCGTTATCGTTGAAGCTGTGCAGCACCGATTCCGTCCAGCCTCCACCCACTTTCGGGGACACTTCGAACACGCTGCCGTGGCCGTAAATACCCCCACCACTGGTGGTGCCATAGAGGTTGCCGGCGGAACCTAAGATCACTCCGGCTTGCGGATTCATCCCATCTTTCCCGTTATCGTTGAAGTTGTGCAACACGTTTTCCGTCCAGCCTCCACCCGCCTTCGGCACCAACTGGAACACCGTGCCGCAGCCGTCGTCCGAGGCGCAGTTCGTACCACCGAGAGGCGTTGTACCGTAAAGATTGCCCGCCGAGTCCATGACCAGCGGCGCATTCGGCTCCAAACCTCCTTTAAGGTTTGTGCTGTTGTTGAAGCTGTGCAGCACCGCCTCTGTCTGTGCCGTCGCCCGCGTTCCAGCGATGAGCATGGCCACCGCAAAAACAGCCAGCAAAATAGCAGTTAGTCCGCTGAAAAGTCTCTTGCCTTGCATGGGTAGTCCTCCTCTTGAATGCCAACACAACGGGTGGCTCGTTTCGATCAGGGCGTGCGATTCAGGAAACGCGAGACTCAACTCAACACAACAGAAGTGAGAGCTGGCCTCATTTGGGGAGGAGACAAGAATATAGTCGGCAGGCTCTTGCGCGTCAAGATGAAGGATTTTGCAAGCAGCCGATGGCGGAGCAAAATCCCATCCCAGCCGCGAAGCGGCGGCACGTGAAAGCCCGGCACGGCAGTGCCGGGAGACCCGGAAGCGGAACGAACGGAGTCCGCCTCAGCGGACGCCACGCCCGGATACCAACGGCAGGCGGCTCAAAACAATTTCCTTGACTTCATTCTCCCGCCGCGTTCTAATATTCGTTAAAGCATTAGCTCTTTGACATAAAAATATCATCAGGCTAACTACCCCGGAATCAAGATTTTACCCGCAACTCCTTTCCCGTCAAGATTCTAGCGGCGACACTCCGGAGACACGACTGATTCTAAAGGACTTAACCAAGGACGAACTAATCTAAGTCCTTTAGATGGAATATTTTACAGATAAGTTATCTGGAATCAAGATTTTAGCCGGATTTCGACACAGCTCAATTCCGTAACTAACTGATTCCAAATATTTTACGTCCGGAGGCCTTTGAAATTTTTTTCTGATCTGGATCCGCCTCTCCGAAGCCACGCTCCAAGCACCCCCACGCGGCCTATAGAGCCTGAGACCCAACACCTAAGATCCAAGACCCGGCCCTCAGTCAGCCGGCTCGCAGGGAACGTCGCCAGCGTCATAACCAGGATGTTCCTCAAGCAGTCGATTCAATTCAGCCCGCGTCTGGCTGAGCACGGCTGCGGCGAACTGCCGCGCCGACCGCTGCCTTTCAGCCGACAGATCTTTCACTCGCACGTTCAGCAGCGGAATGTCTTCTTCGAACCAGCGCAGCGTCTTCTGTACGCGGCTGATGCGGTAAGCGGTAGGAAGCATGGCAATGGCTCTCCAGTATTCCCACCAGATTGCCACGCGCCAGCGCCGTCACAAAGTTGCTAGGTGAATACCTGGGATCGGCCCCTGACGGGGGAATCGGGCAGGGCCAGACGAAAGGGACGAGCTTATTGAATAGCTTTCGGACTTGCGCCCAGCGGCTCCTCACTGCCGCTGGCATGCTGCTTTTCCATCCGTTCACTCAGCCATTTGTCGAGCAGCTCCTGCGAACTCTGCGGCACTTTCAGAAAGCGCAATCCCGCATGCCCTTTGATGTCGGCCCAGGCCACTTCCGCCTCGATCTCCAACGCCATCTTGGTTTCGGGCAGCATGAACTGCAAACGCGGAGTAGCGTTCTTCGGTATCGCCTGATGCAACATCAGCGCAATGCCGCGCTCGCTGATATTCGTGCTGGTGGCTCGCAATTCTTTTTCGTCCAGCACCACCGTGACCAGCATCTTCACCGGATGGCGGAAGTAGCGCCGCCGCTCCCGTTCCATGAAGCTCAGCGCGGCGTGGAAGCAGCGCGCCGCATTCAAGCTGCTGATGGGCTTTTGCAACACAAAATTCACGCCCATGCCGAAGGCTTCCTGCGTGGTCGTTTTCTTGCCGTTCAGCACGGCAAAGGCTACGGAATTCCGGTTGCTGGGCGTGGCCCGCAGGCACTGCAGCACCTCCAGCCCGCCCAGCAGATCGTCGCAGTCCACAATCACCGCATCGAACTTTTCTGAGATGAGGATCTCGCTGGCCTTCTTCGCTTCCTGGCAGATTTCTACGTCAATCGACAGCTTTTCCAGCGTCGGGCGCAGCACCCGGACCACTTCGGTATCCCGGCTCAGAAGAAGAGACTCCAACGTCATCCTTTCATTCTAGCCGTCAGTGCCGTCTGCCAAAAGTGACCAAGGTGTGGGGTGCATGGGGTGGACACTGCGGCCTTGGCAGCCGCAATCGGGTCAGATGGCGAGAACTTTTCAGTGGAAACCAGCGCCAGAAAGCCTGACACTAGCTCCCGTACTGTGGCCAACCTCGCCTATCTCTCTCTCGGATCGAACGTCGGCGACCGCGAAGCTCATCTGCGTGACGCTCTGGCCAGACTGGGCGCGGCTGGCCGCGTGGTGGCGGTTTCGTCTTTTTACGAAACCGAGCCCGTGGAGTTTACGCGCCAGCCGTGGTTTCTGAACTGCGCGGCCGCGCTCGAAACCAGCCAGACCCCGCGGCAACTGATGACCACGATCCTGAGCATTGAAGAAGAGATGGGCCGGCGGCGGGTGCAGAAAAAGGGCCCGAGATCCATCGACATCGACATTCTGCTCTTCGACAACGTGACCATGAATTCGAACGAACTGACGATCCCGCATCCCGCCATGCATGAGCGCCGATTCGTCCTCGAACCCCTGGCGGAAATCGCGCCCGGCGCCGTACACCCAGTCTCGAAGAAGACAATTAGCGGCCTCCGCGACTTGTTACCGGAAGGACAGACGCTGAGGCGGTTACCACGGTCCTCGATGGCCGACGACCGACAACCATTTTGAGCCTGCCCTGAGCGGAGCGAAGGGACCAACCACGGCTCTAAGGCACAATGATGCGGCTACCGGCGTCCTGCGGCGTAAGCACGGCCGACTGCTTCTCGGGAAATTGAGCCAGCAGAAAATCGATGAAGGCCCGCGACTTGGGACGGCCCGAGGTTCGTCCGTGGCCCAACCGGACCAGGAACGCCAAGGCTTTGAGCACATCGGAATCGCGCAGCGTGGAATATCCCAACTGCTTCTGCTCGACCTCGCGAAACTGCTTCAGCATCTCTTCCACCTGCGCCGCGACGGCCTGCTGGGTTGTGCTGGTCAGCGGTTGCTCGTAGTGCAGGCCGGAGTTCACCAGCCGCTCATAGCTCGTGCCCATTGCCGAGAGTGCCGCGATCAGATCGCGATCATTCAGCGTGCGGTCGGCCTGCGCCGCCTTGGCCAGCGCATAGCTCAGGCCCATGAGCAAATGCTCGCGCTCGTAAGTGAACTGCTCCGAAATTTCAACCTGCAGGAACAACGACGCGGCGTCGAACTGGTCGGCGGGACGCGGCTTCTCGTGCTCGCGCGCCTGCTGCAGATACGGGCAGTCGCTGGGACAATCCAGCGTGACCTCGCGCTGCTCGCCGCAACACTGCGGGCAGATGCGGCCGTGCAGCGCGGGACAGAAGCGCTTCTCCTTGCGAATCTCGCAGATCGCGCAGCTCAAACGGAAATCTCCTGTTCAGCATTATGGCACGTCGGAATGTGAGGCTTGTGGAGTTGCGGCGAGTGCGCAGGAGATCATCGAGGCCGTGGCTCGTCTGCCAGTAACCGCTCTGGTACCTATGTTTGGGCCATTTCGGGATTCCTCTCTGCGAATCAGCATGTAAAAATGGCCGTTTCCGCGTGCTATCTCTACGGAACCCGCGTAGAATAAGGGTGTTTTCCACAGGGCGGTGATGTAAGATCAAGCCCGACTGGAATTAAAATTCAAGTCTTTCCCCAAGGAGGAAAAATGGCTGCAGGTTTAACCAAGACTCAACTCGTCCGCCATCTGGCCGAAAAAACTGAACTTCCCAATAAGACGGTAGCAGGATTTCTCGAGCAGTTGGCCGACGTCGCTGTCAAAGAAACCAAGAAGAACGGCGTGTTCGTTGTGCCCGGCTTGGGCCGGTTGGTGAAAGCGCACCGCAAAGCCCGCATTGGACGCAATCCGCAGACCGGCGAACCCATTCAGATCAAGGCCAAGACCGTGGTCAAGTTCCGCGTGGCCAAGGCCGCCAAGGATGCAATCGCTCCCAAGAAGTAGTGCCCGTAATTGATATTGATTGCGAAGGCCGGCATAAATGCCGGCCTTTCATTGTTTGCAGCGGCGCTCTAGCCTCCGGGGCCATCATTGGAGACATACTGCTCGAGCGACTCCAGTTCACGGCTGAGATCGTCGACGCGCCACTCCAGCAAATTACGGATGGAGAGAATTCCCAGCAACTTGCCGTTGTCGTCCGCTACCGGCAGATGGCGGAAGTGGCGCTCGAGCATGGTGGTGAGCGCTTCCCCCGGACCAGTCCGGCGCGTTGCCATCTCTACCGGCGTGGTCATGAGTTCGCGGACCGGCGTGGTTTGCGGATCGGTACGGGCAAGCGCCATCTTGCGCAGCACGTCGCGTTCGGTGAAGATTCCGGCAACCCGGTATTCGGAGTCGACCACGGCCACCGCTCCGACGTGGTGGTCAAGCATTTTGTTGATGGCGTCCGCTACTGTGGCTTCCAGCGGAACCGCAGCGATTTCCCGGTCACAAAGTTCCAGCACGCTCATAAACACCTCCTCGGCTTGCACAATCCCCTGACCGGGCCCCCAGTCCGAATCAGAAACGGGATTGATGAATTATGCTCACGGCGAGGCCGATGTCAAGTGAATTGAAGCGATTTAGAGAATCTTTATTTCGCTTAAAGCCGAAAAACGAAAATTCCACCCAGGCCTTGCCTGCGGCTTGGAAATCGCAGGAAGCCTCATCTCCCTCCGACATAAGCCTCGGCCTCGATCTCGACCAGCATCTCAGGTGAGATCAACGCGCTTACCTGTATCATCGACGTTGCGGGACGGATGTTGCCAAAGAACTCTCCATGCGCCTTGCCGATTTTCTGCCACTCGACGATGTTCGTCACAAACATGCGCGTGCGGACAACATCTTTCATGCCGGCGCCGGCCTTGTGCAAAGCGCTCTCAATATTTTTCAACGTCTGCACAGCCTGGGCGTAAGCGTCGCCCACACCAACAATCGTTCCGTCCGGCCCGGTAGCCGTTGTACCCGAGACGTGGATATACGGTCCAACCTTCACTGCGCGTGAGTAACCTACCGTAGGTTCCCAAGGTGTACCACTGGAGATGTTCGTTCGTTCCATTGGCTCATCCTCATCTTTCAGAATATTTCCTGCAGATCATTCTATTCGCCCTATTCGCCGCAAAAGCATTGCAATTAGCAGCCGGGACGCGCATGTGCCAACAAAATGCGCGGCAACCTTGCAAGTACTTGCACACCTCAAATCGATTAGGAAAAATGATGCGTCCGATAAACAAAAGTCACTTGCGTTTGCGTCGTAACTGGGATAACTAATTACTCAGCAAGATTCGAAAGCCCTGCTGCAGCAGGCTTTCGGGGGGATCAAAAACGGCATGATTCCGGAATCTCATCCGTTGCGGCAACTGTTCCAGGAATTGGTGGGACGCCGCTACGCGGAAGAAATCGGCATCCGCGATCCAGAGGTGGTCGCCTACGTCTCGCACTTGCTGGCGGAATTCTGCGAGACCGACCAGTTGTTCAAGATTCACGATGTGGCCGATCGCCCGCTCACCGATCTGGGCGAGATGCTGCTTGAGTCCGATCCCGTCTACGGCCCCGCGCCTTCGTTCGACCGCGAACGCCAGGTGCGTAAGCACATTGGCGACTACGCGCTGTTCTTCACCGGAATGTTTCCCGAGAGCATCAATCATTTCCGGCTGCGCCGCCATCGCCTGGAAAATTTTGTGGAGTGGATGAAAGCGGGTAAGGAAAGCTATTACATCGTGTCGAAGTTCGAGCACTTCGAATACGCCAAAGTTGCGCCGCTGTTTGCCCACCTGTCGCGGGAGTTTGAAGGCTGCGTCTACGGACTCAACATGGTGAAGAACGATCTGCAGGAAATGCAACACCCGATCGTGCGCCGCGCCGGCGAACTACTCATGTAAGGCCTGTGTGGCAGCGGGCCCTCCGCGACCCGGACCAAATCCGCGAATCATTTGTTCAAGTCTGGTGGTCCGCCAATGCGGTAGAAGCTGAGTGCCGCGTTTCCCTGAGTCAGTTTGCGCACTCGCAGCAGCGATCCGAATTCACTGCCCGGATCGAACTTCTTTTCGTGCTCCGCGATCACCAACGACATGGCCCACACCAGTGTCGAATCAGCCAGCGCAGTAAGTGTTTCTTCATAGGCCTGCTGCATTCGGTAAGGCGGATCGAGAAACACTACGTCGGCGAAGACATGCTCCCGCCGCAGGCGCCACAGAACGCCAGCAAGATCATCCCGCATAATTCTGTATCCCTGCGCAATTTCCAGGCTTTGCAGATTCTGGTCAATCACTTTCACCGCCGCCGCCGAAGTCTCCACGAAATAGACTTGCTTGGCGCCACGGCTGAGGGCTTCAATCCCCACCGCGCCTGTGCCGGCGAACAGATCCAGCCACACGCTGCCCGCGAGCGCCTCGGGATTACCGGCGGTGAGTACGTTGAACAGCGTCTCGCGCAGGCGGTCGGAAGTGGGACGAATATCAATGCTGCGCAACGAGCGCAGAGGACGCCCCCGGTATTTGCCGGCGATCACGCGCATGCTCTGTACCTTCGAGTGCCGGAGCCAATATATCCGACCATGTAAAATAACTGTAGCAGCCGGATCCGCAAGCCGAGCGGCAGTAAACAAGATTATGAGAAGCTGGTCGATTCACGTCGGGCGTCTGTTTGGAGTCGAGGTTCGCCTGCACCTGACGTTCCTGATTCTGCCGCTGTTTGTTTTCTGGACAGAATACAGCGTACATCCCTCGGCCAACGGGCCGCGCGACCTTGCGCTGGTGGGAATCGTGCTGGCTTGCGTCGCAGCTCACGAGATCGGGCACATGCTGGTGGCCCGGCGCTACGGACTGATTCCGAAGGCGGTGATTCTTTTGCCGCTCAGCGGCGTAACCGTTTTCGATGAATCGCACGCCCAGAAGCCGGAGTCGGCCGCGGCCGCCTGGAAGCGCGAAGTGCGGATCGCGCTCACTGGACCGCTGGTTAATCTCGCGTTCGCTTTGATCGCGGCCGGAGTGATTCTTGCGGCGGGAGTGAGTGCGCATCTGCGGGAGTGGCCTTTCTTGCAGTCGAGCAACCTACCCCGCAGCCTGGTATGGGCGAACATTTATCTGGCTGGTCTGAATCTGCTGCCGGCATATCCTCTTGATGGGGGCCGCATTCTGCGTGCCTTTTTCGCGCGCAGCATGGATGCTACCGCAGCTACGCGCCGCGCTGTCTCCATCAGCCATGCCTTGGCGATGGTTCTGATGGTCGCGGGTCTGTTCAGCAATACGTGGCTCACTATGGTCGGCCTGATTATTTTTTCGGCCGCGCAGCTTGAAGAACGCGCCGTCATCTTCCAGTCGGTGTTGGACAATGTTCGGCTGGAGGAAGTCATGCTCACGGACTTCGCGACGCTCTCGCCTGCGGACACGCTGGAGGACGCGCTGGATAAGGCAGTGCACTCGCTACAAGATGATTTCCCGGTGGTGCGCGGCAGCGACATGGTGGGCGTGATTTCGCGGCAGCGCATTCTGGAGGCACTGCGCCTGGAAGGCAACGGCTACGTGCAGGCCGTAATGAACAAGCTTTTCGAGGTTTCAGTGCGGCAGGAGTCGCTGGCTTCCGCGTTCCGCAAGCTCACGTCGCGCAATCTCAGCATCATTCCCGTGGTCGAAGATCAGCGACTCGTGGGCATTGTCACGCTTCAGAACCTGATGCACTCGATGGCTCTGCTGGCGGAAAGCAGGAAGCTGCGGCGGGACGAGTCGAACTCCTGAACGTCCTCACTCTACTCAGAACAACCGCACTGCTTTTGCCTGCCGCACTGCAGGAATCTGCTCCAGCTTCTTCAGCACATCGTCCGGCACGGGGCCGTCTACATGGACTACGGCAATCGCCTCGCGCGGCTCGGAAGAGGTTTCCGCGCTGCGCCGCCCCAGCGAGAAGTCCGCGATGTTGATCTCGCTTTCACCCAGAATCGTGCCCACTTTGCCAATCACACCCGGCACGTCGCGGTTGCGCAGGTAGATCAGGTCGCGCCCCAACGGCGCTTCTACATCGATATCATCGATATGCAAAAGTCGCGGCGTGGTGCCGTGCAGAACGGCGCCCTTCACCATGTGTTCTTCGGTCGAGCTCTTCAGGAAAAGGGAAAGCACGCTTCCGGCGCCGCCGGTTGAGGCTTTCGCTTTGTGCGCCTCGTGGATGCGAAGTCCGCGAAGATCCGCCAGGGACGCGGCATTGACCAGGTTGGCTTTTTCCTCCAGCGCCTGGTTGAGGATGCCCTTGATCGCTCCGTTGCGAATCAGCTCGGTTTTCCACTCCGCAATGTGGCCGCTGTAGCGCAGCGATATCTCTTCAATCGATCCTGCGGAAATCTGCGCGAGAAACGCTCCCATACGCTCTGCCAAAACGATGTAGGGCTGCATCTCGGCATACTCTTCGGCTGAAACCGAAGGCACATTCACCGCATTCTGTATGACGCCGTGCTTCAGGTATTCCCGCACCTGCTGCGCGATCTGCACGCCCACGGCTTCCTGCGCTTCGAAAGTCTGCCCACCGATGTGCGGCGTGAGGATGACATTCTCCATCGCCTGCAGCGGAGAATTCTTCAGAGGCTCCTGGGTGAAAACGTCGAGCGCCGCGGCGGCCACGTGACCTTGTTTCAAAGCCTGCGCCAAATCGGCCTCGTGCACCAGTTCTCCGCGCGCGCAATTCACCAGGCGGACGCCCTTTTTCATCTTCTTGATTGCAGCCTCGTTAATCATGCCCGTGGTCTGCGGCGTGAGGCCCACGTGCAGGGTGATGTAATCGGCCGCGGCGTAAAGGTCATCGAGACTCGCCAGCCGGATCCCCTGCTCCTTCGCCACGCTCACAGAAACAAACGGATCATGAGCAACAACCTCCATTCCGAACGCGCGCGCCCGCCGCGCCACTTCCATGCCGATGCGGCCAAGGCCGGCGATTCCCAGCGTCTTGCCCCGCAGTTCCGTGCCTTGCAGCGATTTCTTTTCCCATTTGCCGGCGTGCGTGAGAGCGTCGGCGCGGCAGAGATGGCGCGCCATGGCCAGCATCATGCCCAGCGTATGTTCGGCAACTGCTACGGCATTTGCGCCGGGGGTGTTCATCACCGCAATGCCCTGGCGCGTGGCCGCGTCCAGATCGATGTTGTCCACGCCAACGCCGGCTCGGCCAATTACGCGCAGCTTCTTGGCATGCGCCAGCAGCGCCGCATCCGCTTGCACGGCGGAGCGAACGATCAGCGCGTCGGCCGACTCCAGTTGCTCCGCTAGTTTGCCGTTGAGTTGGTCAGCGGTGAGCACAATCCAGTTCGGTTCTCGTAATTGTTCTACCGCTGAGGCAGATATCTTTTCTGCTATGACAATTTTCACTACGCTCGCCCTCGAGTCAATTCGGCATATCTCGTCCGACAAAATGTTGACAGACATTTGACGCGCTGCTGACACAGCGGTCTGTATTCGTTCTTAGACTCCTTCCATGGGCCACTGCCCACGGAGGATCCTCATGAAAAACCTGGCCATCGTACTGCTAACCGCGTTGACTGCATTCACGCTGGCGTGCGGTTACAGCTCCCGGGCAACCACGCCCGCAACCGCTGGAACTATGCCTACCATCAACGTGCTCGCTCCCAGCAGCGCCACTCACGGCGATGCGGGATTCGTGCTCACCGTCACCGGCACCAACTTTTCGACGAACGCAGTCATAAACTTCGCGGGCGTGGCGCAAACCACCAACCAGGTAAGCACGACCCAGCTTACCGCGACGATCCCGGCAGCTGACATCGCGAACGCCGGAACCGTGGCAGTCACCGTAACCAATCCCGCGACCGCCGGAACGGGCGCGTACGGCAGCGGCGGCACGCTGGCTGAGACTTCGGCTCCGATGAACTTCACGATCAACTAGATGAGGACCGTTTACGCGGTCCTCAAGCTCCTGGTCGTTGCCGCCTCGGACAGGCTGCGTGCATACACTTCCTGTGCCGCGCGCACCGCCGATCCATACTCAATGGCTTTCCCGGTTGCGTGGGCGAGGACGAGCTCGAGCGCGCCCAGAATGCCGATCGTGTCGAGGTAATCGTAGTAGCCGATGTGGGCGATGCGGAAGAGCTGGCCTTTCATTTCGCCTTGTCCATTGGCTACCACGGCGTCGAACGACTCGCGGAATTCTTTGATGATCTTTCCGGAATCGATTCCGTCCGGAGAGCGGATCGCGGTGAGCGCAGCTGCCGGCGAGGATGCGAAGAGCTTCAATCCCACGGCCTGCGCGCCTGCCCGCGTCATCGCCGCGCAGAGTTCGGCATTGTCGACCAATGTCTTGCGTCCCTTAGCGACATCACCATTGCCCATGCCACGGATAAACTCCAGCGCGGCCCCCAGCGCCGCAAATAGCGAGGTTGCCGGCGTGTAGGCAGATTCTCCCTTGGCCGCCGCTTTGCGTTCTTTGCGCAAGTCGAAATAGAAGCGTGGAGATTTAGTCGTGTCCATCCGACGCCAGGCGCGCTCGCTCACTGCGCAATACGCGAGGCCGGGAGGGATCATCAGCGCCTTCTGCGACCCACCGATGATCACATCCACGCCCCAGCCATCTACATCAAGATGGGTCGTGCCTAATCCGGTGATCGCATCCACCACCAGCAGCGTGTCTTCGCCATTGCCTTGGGCGCGCACGATCTTCGCAATGCCTTGCACATCATGCCGCGTGCCGGTGGAACTCTCCGTCGCCTGCACGAACACTGCGCGCACGTCGGGAGTGAGCTTCGCGCGAATGTCGTTCAGCGAGAACGTTTCGCCGTAAGGCGCGGTCAGGACATCGACGTTGCAGCCGAATGTTTTGGCCAGCCCGGTCCAGCGTTCGCCGAACTTACCGGCGGTAAGTACCAGGACCTTGTCGCCCGGCGATGTCAAATTCGTCACAGACGCTTCCATCACGCCCGTGCCCGAGCAAGCCAGCACCAGCACGTCATTCTGCGTGCCGGTGAATTCCTTCATGTCGGCGAGCACGCGCTGAAACAGTGCCCGGAAGTCGGCGGTGCGGTGATGCGCGGTAAATGAAGCCATGGCCGTTTGCGCCGCCGGCAACAGTGGTGTCGGTCCGGGAGTAAAAAGACGGTTTTTGTGCAACATGCGTGACGACCTTTATCGGTGGAATAGTTTACAAGTCTACTGGAATGGCGGCTCCGGCGGTGTGACGCCCGTCACTATCCAGGATGCGATTTAGAGGCGGCTATAATCTGCTCATGAGCCTCATCGAACAGATCCAGAAAGAAATTACCTCCGCCATGAAGGCGCGCGAGGAGCAGCGCCTCTCTACGCTGCGCATGGTCAAGACCGCGCTCAAGAATCGCGAGATCGAGAAGATGGCGCCGCTCGACGACAAAGAATCTCAGGCGGTTCTAACCACGCTGATCAAGCAGCGCAGGGAATCCGTCGAGCAATTCACCAAAGGCGGACGCCAGGAGATGGCCGACAAAGAAGCCGCCGAGATCGTGCTAATCGAAAGCTATCTGCCTAAGCCAGCCGGCGAAGCCGAAATTGTGGCCGGAGTGAAAGCCGTGATCGCGGAGATGGGCTCGCCCGCGATGAAAGAGATGGGTGCGGTGATGAAGAACGCGATGGCGCGCTTCTCAGCGGCGGGCATGCGCGTGGATGGGAAGATGGTTAGCGAGATCGTGAAGCGGGAGTTGGCGGGGAAGTAAATGTCCTGCTGGAGTGTTACTTGGTCCTTTGCAGCTCCCGATAGGCTTCACTCTTGGAGACTCCACGTTCCTTCGCCACTTTCTTCAGCGCGGCTTTCTCGTCGACCTTCTCTTCGGCCATGATCTGCTCGATTCTTTGCCGAATCGGGGGCGGGGCGAGAGCGCCCGTCTCCACACGAGCGTCTACTTCCTCAGCTTTGCCGATGATCAACGTGATCTCGCCCTTCACTCCGTCGCGCGATTTCAGCGTCTCCAACACATCGCCGGCACGTCCGCGCAGAAACTCTTCGTGCAGTTTGGTCACTTCGCGCGCGATCACTACATGCCGGTCGTATCCCAGAACCTCGACAACGTCTGTGAGCATTTCAACAACACGGTGCGGAGCTTCGTAGAAAACCTGGGTGCGGGGCGAGGTCTTGATCGCCTCCAGCGCCGCCCGCCGCTCACCACGCTTCGCAGGGAGAAATCCGCTGAAGCGGAACGAATCCGTTGGCAATCCGCTGGCCACCAGCGCCGCCAGGAACGCCGACGCCCCTGGAATCGGCACCACCGGCACATGATGCCGAATGGCCAGTGAAATCAGGCGAAAACCTGGGTCGGAGATCCCCGGCATGCCCGCATCGGTTACCAGCGCGATGCTCGCGCCCTCTTGCAGTTCTTTCACCAACTCCGCCGCGCGCGTCATCTCGTTGTGCTCGTGATAGCTGATGGTGCGGGTCGAGATGCCGTAGTGGTTGAGCAGCTTCTGCGTCTGCCGCGTGTCTTCGCAGGCGATCTGGTCCACTTCCTTCAGCACGCGCAGGGCGCGCAGGGTGATGTCTTCCAGGTTGCCGATCGGCGTGGCCACGAGATAAAGCGCCGGGCCCGGCGCCAGCGCAACGTTCGCGGTTTTCAGCGGAGCCGCTTTGCCCTCATCGGTCTTTGATTGCGCAGAACTCGGTTCCGCATATTTCCGGCCAACATCCCTCATGGCCGGAGTCTACCACCGCGAGCGTAACTTAGTGGCCTCGCAACCCCTGAATTGACGCCATCGAACTCCCGCCCCTAGAATCAATGTGAAAATACTGTTTCCTCACAACCGTCTCAAAACTCATGCCTCTTTACGAGTATCAGTGCGAGAAGTGCGGCCACCGTTTCGAGAAAATCCAGAAATTTTCCGACAAGATGGTGAAGAAGTGTCCGAAGTGCGGCGGGCGGGTGGAGCAGATGATCTCGGCGCCAGCCGTGCAGTTCAAGGGATCCGGTTGGTACGTCACGGACTACGCCAAGAAGTCCAGTACACCTTCTTCAGATGGCGGCGGGAAGGACTCAAAGAAGGAAGACAAGTCCAAGTCAGAGGGTTCGTCGAAGGAAAGTTCAACTAGAGAAAGTTCTTCGACCGAGACTTCCTCGAAAGAGAGTTCGAGCCACGAAAGTTCGACGAAAGAGAGCACGAACAGGGTAAGTTCGTCCCGCAAGCCCGACAAGCGCAAGTAGCCTCTCTACTTCAACTCCCGCTCAAAGTGATCTTCGATCATGTGGAACAAATGATCGCGCGCATCGCTTCCGGCAATGCTGTGGGTCTTGTTGGGATAAATCATCAGCCGAAATTGTTTGCCCGCCTCGATGAGCGCGTCGATCATCTGCATGCTGTTCTGGAAGTGCACGTTGTCGTCGCCGGTGCCGTGGGCCAGCATGAGAGCACCGTGCAGATTGGCAGCCGCCTTGGTTACGTCGGACTGGGCATAACCCTGCGCGTCGTCTTTGAGCAGGCCCATGTAGCGCTCGGTGTAGATGCTGTCGTAGTTAATCTGGTCGGTCACCGGCGCCACGGCAACTCCAGCGCGGAAGCGGTCTGAGTGCGTCATGGCATAAAGAGTCATGGAGCCGCCGTTCGACCATCCCCA
Organism: uncultured Acidobacteriaceae bacterium; assembly: GCA_963832755.1. GTDB lineage: Bacteria > Acidobacteriota > Terriglobia > Terriglobales > Acidobacteriaceae > Sulfotelmatobacter. The sequence goes on from CAWHVM010000003.1 coordinate 206,784, forward strand.
GATCGCAATGCGGTCTTTGTCGAGTTGTGGGTACTGCGCGAAAAGTTGATCAAGTGCGGTGAGCTGATCTTTCAACTCGATGGCTCCGAACTCGTGGCGAATCGCGGTCTGGAATTTGCGGTCGCGGCCCGGAGTTCCGCGATTGTCGACGGCAAAGATCGCAAAGCCTTTGCGAGCCAGAATCTCATCGAACGCACTGGGCGGGTCTTTCAGCACCATCTGCGCAGCCGGGCCGCCGTAGATATTCACGATCACGGGAATCTTGCCGCTGGCGGGCGCCTCGGGAGGGAGCAACAAACGGCCGTAAAGGATCGTGCCGTCTTCCGCCTTGAACTCCAGCAATTTCGGAGCCCGCAATCCATATTCCGCAATTGCATCGTGCGCTGCCCATACTGGAGAGCACGCGCCGCCCACAGTGCATAGCGTCATTTGGGGCGATGTCATTGGGCCCATGAACGTGTGCTCGTAGTGCTTGCCATCATCGGAAAAGTGGCCGATGTTAAGCCCTTCATCGTGCGTAAGCTGCTGCAAGTCGGTTCCATCCAGCTTGACTGAGAAAATGTGACGCTGCCTGGGGTCGCCCTGGTTAGAATTGAAAAACACTGTCCTTGTGGCTTCGTCCACTCCGTCGATTCCTAACACTTCAAAGTCGCCATGCGTGATTTGCCTCTCCAGCTTTGCGTCGCCGGCCATCGGGTTCTGCTTATCAAAGGTGTAGAAGTAGAGATGCATGTTGCCATCACGCCAGCTCGGCCACAGGAATCCTTCGCCGGATTTCAGAAAACGAACCTCCGCATGATCGAACTCGAACCAGGCACCGGGAGTGGTTTCCGTAAGAACGATGCGCGACTTCCCCGACTTGGCATCGACGAAATACAAATCCATTTTGTCCTCGGTGCGGTTGAGCACTTCTGCCCAGATCACCCCGTCGCGGACCCAGCCAAAACGCGGGACATAGGTCTCCGCATCATCGGTCAGCGAAATCCAGCGGACTTTGCCTTTCTCGGCATCCACCACGCCCAGCTTTACCACGGGATTGGGATCCCCCACTTTGGGGTACTTTTCGTTGTCCACCGTCGGCTGCGTCGGGATCAGGTTTGGGATGGGATAGGTTGGCACCCTGGTCTCGTCCATGTGCAGGAAGACGATCTGCTTGCTATCCGGTGACCAGAAATAGTTGCTGCGCACCGATAACTCTTCGGCGTAAACCCAATCGATGTCGCCATTGAACAGGTCGTCAGCCGTGTCTTTGGTGAGCTGCTTTTCGCCCTTGCCGCTTGCCGGCCGGACATAGAGGTTGTGCTTGCGCACGTAGGAAACATGGCTGCCGTCGGGAGAAAACTTGGGGTCGCCGCTGGGATCGGGCGAGGAAGTGAACTGCACGGCGGTACTTGTCCCAAGGTCATAAAGCCAGAGCTGTCCCTGGGAATCGAAAATCAGGTGCTTCGAATCCGGAGCCCACAGATAGGCTGCTACGTGGTAGCGCGTCAGGCGCTCTCTTTCGCGCTCATCTTTCACCTTGGTACGGTCGGGGGCCAATGTCGCCAGCTTGGCGGCGCTGACCAAAACTTTCTTCTCGCCAGTGGCCGCGTCCACATACCAGAGTTCGCCTTGTTCCCCCTTGTCGTCGCGTTGCACGAAAGAGAGCTTGGTCCCATCGGGACTCCACTCGGTGTTTTCTGGACCGCGCCCGCTAAGGCCGCCCGGAGCGAACATGGCTTCGATGGTAAGCGGCTTCACCGGCGAAGACGATTGTGCGCAAAGCGGCGCCGGCAGGCCAGAGATAATGGCGAGAACGGAAACAAGAGCGGAAAGCGAGATCTGTCTTTTCACGATGGAACCTCAGGATTAAGAAACTCAAAGATAGACGCACGACGAATCAAAGAGTCTACACCCGCAAAGGCCTCCCGTGGGGCGGCATTCGCTCGCCGATCAATGGAACCCGCGTTTCCGCGTGGTAGAATGAAAGTCGAGCCGTCTCGGGATGCTTCCAGAAATAGAAAACCTGTTGCGCCTGCAAGAAGCGGACAAGGAAATCCGCCGCTTGCAGGAAGAAATCGCCGAACTCCCCAAACGCGTCGCCGCCATCGAACACAAGCTGGCCGACACCAAGGCCCAACTGGAAAAAGCGCAAGCCGCAGTCAAAGCCGACGAAGCTGCGCGCCGCAAGTACGAAACCGCCATCACCGACCTCCGCGGCAAGATTTCCAAGTACCGCGACCAGTCTCTCGACGTAAAAACCAACGAGCAATACAAAGCGCTGTTGCACGAGATTCAGTTTGCCGAAAAAGAGATTGCCGCCACCGAAGACAAGATCCTCGAGTTGATGGTGAATGCCGACGCGCGCGATAAGGAAGTGAAAGCTGCCCAGGCCGAGTTGAAGGCGGAAGCCGCTGAGATCGAAAAAGAGAAAGTGGAAGCCCGCCAGCGCACGGCCGAAGACGAAAAACAGCTGGCCGAGTGGCGTGCCAAGCGCGATCAAATGCGGGCTGGGGTAAACGAGGACCTTCTGCGCCACTACGAACGCGTTGCCAAGTTTCGCGGCAGCGGCATCTCCGAGGTGCGCGATCACAAATGCATGGCTTGCCAGGTCATGCTGCGGCCGCAAACCTACAACGAAGTGCGTACGGGCCAGCAGACTGTGGTTTGCGATTCGTGCCAGCGCGTCCTGTACTTCAATCCCGCGAACGAAATGCAGGCGCTGGAGCCCGAACACAAACGCTCACGGCGCCATCATCCCAAGATTGATGCTCCCCAAGCCTGGTACTACCGTCAGGAATATGCCGATGCCGGCGAAGTTTTTCTGTGCTTCGCCAATGCAGCAGGCCAAGCCAGCCGCCGAGTGTTCGACATGGGCACCGGTCGTCTTATCGGCGACATCCTCATTCGCGAAGGAGATTTCCGCCACGCCTTTCCGGAAGACATCACCGGCGCGATTCGCCTGAACGGAGGCTGGTCTGAAGAGGAAATGGAAACCTGGGGCACCGAGATGCCCATGACGGCCCTCGATTCCCTCCATATTGATCTGGAAGCTGCCCGCTACGAGATGACTTCGCGCACCTCTGCCAAGTCTGAAAAGCCCGTGGCCGTTCCCACTGAGCAAGCCGCCAGCTAGCATCCCGCGCCCGCGAACTTCGGTTAACATCGGATGCATGGTCCGCAAAGCCACGGCTCCGACCGCCGGTTTCGCCATCGGCGTTTCCTCGCGCGGCGCATCCCGCCTGAAAAACGGCCACGTCTGGGTCTACCGCTCCGACATCGTTTCGGCTGAGGGAGTTCCGCCCGGCGCTGTAGTCAGCGTGGCGGATCACCGAGGCCAGCCTCTCGGCACTGCCCTGTATTCGAGTTCGTCGCAAATCGCCATTCGTCTGATCTCGCACGAGCCTGTCGCTGACTTCGCGGTGCTGCTGCGACAGCGCATTGCCGACGCCATCGCGTATCGCGAGGCGATCATCCAGAACACCAACACCTACCGCGTGATCTTTAGCGAAGCCGATTTCTTACCCGGCCTCATTGTCGACCGCTATGAGGACATTCTCTCGATGCAGATCCTTACCCAGGCCATGGACGCCGAGGCAGTGCGGGAAGTCCTCACTTCCGAGTTGACCGAGCGCCTTCACCCGGCTGCGATCGTCGAGCGCGTTGACCAGCGCGTGCGCCAACTCGAAGATCTGCCGCCGCGCTCATCCGGCCTTGTCCGGGGCGAAAAGACTGCGACCATCTTCACCATGAACGGTGTTCGATTCCACTTCGATGCGCTCGAAGGTCAGAAGACCGGAGCCTTCCTTGACCAGCGCGAGAACTACGCTGCCGCTGCCCAGTACGCCCACGGCGACGCCCTCGACGTATTCTGCTACCAGGGAGGCTTCGCGCTTCATCTGGCCGCGCGCTGCTTGTCTGTCACCGGAATCGACAGCTCCCGGCCCGCGCTCGAAGTCGCCGACCAGAATGCCGCGCTGAACGGGCACAACATCGAATGGATCGAAGCCAACGCCTTCGATCTGCTTAAGGACTACGCGGCTTCGGGCCAGCGCTATGACACCATCGTTCTCGATCCGCCGGCCTTTGCCAAAACCAAGCGCGACGTAGATGCCGCCCTCCGCGGCTACAAAGAACTCAACCTGCGCGCCCTGAAGATGCTTCGGCCCGGGGGCATCCTGGTCACGTGCTCTTGCTCCTACCACGTTAGCCACGCCGACTTTCTAGAAATGCTCGCCGATGCGGCCCGCGATTCCCACCGCATCCTGCGTGTGGCAGAGGCTCGTGGGCAGGCAAAAGACCACCCCATCCTGCTGAATGTCCCGGAAACTGCCTACTTGAAGTGCCTCATAGCGAGTGTAAGTAAATGAAAATAAAGCGTATGTTTGTATTGACAATAACACACTCATATTTTATGCTCCTTTCATAATAACTACGGCATCGAATGTAGTGACTGAGGCCCTTTGATGTGCGTAGATGGGCTTCTCACCAAATTCCAAGCCAAGCTATTTGAAGGAGGATTTTGCTATGACCGTACTTACCCGTTGGGAACCTTTCCGTGAGTTTGCCACCCTGCAGGACCGTATGAACCGCTTGTTCCGCGAGTCATTCGACGAGACCGGCCGGGATGAGTCTCTAACCACCTCAACCTTTGCCCCCGCCGTCAACGTTTATGAGGACGAGCACAAAGTCACCCTGAAGATCGAAGTCCCGGGCATCGACGAGAAGGATATCGATGTCCACATCGAGAACAACACCCTCACCGTGCACGGCGAGCGCAAGATCGAGAAGGAAGAGAAAGAAGAGAACTATCGCCGTGTGGAGCGCCAGTATGGCAGCTTCACCCGCACCTTCACTCTACCCACCACCGTGGATGCCGAAAAAGTTTCAGCAAACTACGACAAGGGCGTGCTGAAGATCGCTCTGCCCAAGAAGGCCGAAGCCAAGCCCAAGCAGATCAAGGTCAACGTGGGCGGGGCCAAAGTAGAAAACGAGAAGACCCTCGAAGCCAAGGCCCCCAGCAAGGCCGCGTAAGGCCTCTTGCGTAGAGCACTGCATGTGTGGGGACGGGCGACTCGCCCGTCCAGTCGAGCGAAGCTCGAACGATTTACAATCAACGGGAGGCGGCAGAAATAACCGCCTCCCATTATTTTGTAATTTGGCAATTGTGCAATCTGATAATTTGAAGTCGTTCGGGTAGCGCATCTGCCTGCCCGGTTTTCAAATTGCCCGATTACCCAATTACAAAATTACCAAATGGAGTTGTTATGGCCATCCGTTGGGACAAATTCACCGTAAAAGCGCAGGAAGCCGTTCAGCGCGCAAACGATCTCGCGTCCGAGCACGGCAACCCTGAACTGCTACCCGTCCACTTGTTAGCCGCTTTGCTCGAAGACAAAGAGGGCATCGTTCCACCCGTGCTCGAAAAGATCGGTATCGGACCGCAGGCGGTTCTCAACGATCTGTATCGCGAGATCGAGAAACTTCCCAAGGTTTCCGGCGAAGCAGCGCAGGCCACGCTCTCAAACACCGCGAACAAGCTGCTCGAGCAAGCCTTCAAAGAGGCCTCCAACTTCAAGGATGAGTACGTCTCCACCGAGCACCTGCTGCTCGCCATCACGCACCTCAAACAGGATGCGGCACAGCAGATTCTCGCCCGTCACGGCGCCACTAACGATGCCATTCTGAAGGCCCTGACCGCCATTCGCGGCTCGCAAAAAGTGACCGACCAAAATCCGGAAGCCAAGTACCAGGCTCTCGAACGTTATGCCCGCGATCTCACCGAGCAAGCCCGCCGCGGCAAGCTCGATCCCGTGATCGGCCGCGACGAAGAAATCCGCCGCGTGGTTCAGGTTCTCTCTCGGCGCACGAAAAATAATCCTGTGCTCATCGGCGAACCCGGCGTCGGCAAAACTGCCATCGTCGAAGGCCTGGCGCAGCGCATTATTTCCGGCGACGTGCCCGAAGTCCTCAAGAACAAGCGTGTGGTCGCGCTCGATCTCGGAGCCATGCTGGCCGGAGCCAAGTATCGCGGAGAATTCGAAGACCGCCTCAAGGCCGTATTAAAGGAAATCGAAGATTCGCAGGGCCAGGTCGTTCTCTTCATCGACGAGCTTCATACCCTGGTCGGAGCCGGAGCCGCCGAAGGCGCCATCGACGCCTCCAATATGCTCAAGCCCGCGCTGGCTCGCGGAGAACTGCGCGCCATCGGCGCCACCACGCTCAACGAGTACCGCAAATACATCGAGAAAGACGCCGCCCTCGAGCGCCGCTTCCAGATTGTTTTTGTAGGCGAACCCAATGTCGAGGACACCATCGCCATCCTTCGCGGCCTGAAGGAGAAATACGAAGTTCATCACGGAGTGCGCATCAAGGATTCCGCGATTGTCGCCGCTGCAACTCTTTCGCACCGCTACATCTCCGACCGCTTCTTGCCCGACAAGGCCATCGATCTCATCGACGAAGCAGCCGCCTCGATTCGCATCCAGATTGATTCGCTTCCCACCGATATCGACCAGCTCGATCGCCGCGCCACGCAACTCGAAATCGAAAAACAGGCACTCAAGAAGGAAGACGATCCGAACTCGAGGGAACGTCTGTCCGCGATCGAGAAGGAACTCGCAGGGATTCGCGAGAAAGCCAACGCCCTCAAAGCCAATTGGAAGAAAGAAAAAGATCTGATCGCCCGCTCCCGCGAGCTGAAAGAGAAAATCGAGAAGCTGAAGATCGAAGAGCAGGCCGAAGAGCGCAAGGGCAACTTGCAGCGCGTGGCCGAAATCCGCTACGGATTGTTGCGGCAAGCCGAAGAAGAGCTAAGCCAACTGTCGGCCAAAATTGACAACAAGGGCACTGGCGCGCCGCGCATGCTCAAAGAAGAAGTGGACGAAGAAGACATCGCCCGAATCGTCTCCAAGTGGACCGGCATTCCCGTCTCTAAAATGCTCGAAGGCGAAGTGAAAAAACTGGTCACCATGGAAGATCGCCTACGCCAGCGTGTAGTCGGCCAGGACCAGGCTCTCGAGCGCGTTGCCAACGCCATTCGCCGCTCCCGCGCCGGCCTCAGCGATCCCAAACGCCCCATCGGCTCATTCATTTTTCTCGGTCCAACCGGCGTCGGCAAAACCGAACTAGCTCGCGCTCTCGCCGAATTTCTCTTCGATGACGAGCGCGCCCTGCTGCGCATCGATATGTCCGAATACATGGAGAAGCACTCGGTCGCCCGCTTGATCGGCGCGCCTCCGGGCTACGTCGGCTACGAAGAGGGAGGCCAGCTCACCGAGCAGGTCCGCCGCCGTCCGTACGCCGTTATACTGTTTGACGAAATCGAGAAGGCGCATCCCGATGTGTTCAACATTCTGCTGCAAATCATGGACGACGGTCGCCTCACTGATGGCAAAGGCCGCGTGGTGGGTTTCAAGAATGCGATTCTGATCATGACCTCGAACATCGGGTCAAGCTATCTGCAATCCGACCACGTGCAAACTCCGGAAGAATTCGAGAAGGCCAGCGAACAGGTGCTGGGCGCGCTGCACGGCCACTTCCGGCCCGAGTTTCTGAACCGCGTCGACGACATCATCGTCTTCGCCCCGCTCGGCAAAGAGCAGTTGGTCAAGATCATCGAGCTCCGCCTCGAAGACCTGCGACGCCTGCTCGCCGACCGTAAGATTTCGATCGAGCTAACTGATGCTGCGAAAGACCTGATCTTTACTCAAGGCTACGACCCGAACTTCGGAGCGCGTCCGCTCAAGCGCGCCATTCAAAAGCTGATCCAGGATCCGCTCGCTCTGAAAATTCTGGATGGAGAGATCCTGCACGGCGATCACGTGATCGTCGATGCCGACAAGAAAGCCGGCAAGATGAAATTCGAAGTCTCCAGGCGCGTGGGAGAAAAAGAGCCGGCGAAGGCTAAGCGGTAAACAGTCGCATTGCCGTATAGGCAATCGAATTGTCATCCCGAGCGAAGCGAGGGATCTGGGTGTTTGCCTGCGGCGGCAATACCGATAGTTCCGGCAAAAACCAAATCCCTCGCTTTGCTCGGGATGACACGCGCTTAGTGTTTCCACTGTGTCACACTAACTTCATGCCCAGCCTCACTCTCGGCGACTTCGAACTCAGCATCTTCTCCGACGGCACTTACCCGCTCGACGGAGGAGCATTTTTCGGCGTCGTGCCCAAGATCATGTGGTCGCGCAAAGTGGCGGCTGACGAAAAGAATTACGTCACTGCCGGACTCAACTCGCTGCTCATTCGCACTGGCAAGCAAAACGTGCTGGTAGAAACCGGCATGGGCAACAAGCTTTCGGATCGCATGGTGAAGTTCTACGGTCAGCCCGCGCAACTGCTCACAAACCTCGCCGCCGGCGGAGTCGCTCCCGAAGACATCGACATCGTCATCAACACGCACCTGCACTTCGACCACTGCGGCTGGAACACGGTGCGCAATAACAAAGACGGCAAGATCGCCCCGACATTTCCGCGCGCGAAATACTATGCGCCGGAAGGCGAATGGCAATATGCGCGCCGTCCCAGCGAGCGTGACGCCATCAGCTACATTCCTGACAACTACGACCCGCTCGTCCAGAGCGGCCAGATGACGCTGCTCAAAGGCGGCGAAGAAATCGTCCCCGGCATCTCGGTAAAACCTTTTCCCGGCCACACCGCGCATATGCACGCCGTGATCGTCGAAAGCGGAGGCCTCACGGCCTGCTACATCTCCGACTTGATCCCCACCACCGCGCACATCGACATCACCTGGGGCATGGCCTTCGACCTTTACCCGCTGCAGACCATCGAAAGCAAGAAGCAGTACTACGCGAAGGCGATTGCTGAGAAGTGGCTGAGCGTCTTTACCCACGATCCGAAGACGCCGTGGGCTTATGTGGAGAAGGATGACGCGGGAAAGATGGTGGCGACCGCGGTCTAAATTGTTTGGCCGGCGAGGGCGCCCGCGCCACACAATCTCGCTTCGAAGAATTCCTCAACTCGCCTCAGGATCTCCACCGCGCTCTTCGACTCGTAGATCGCCTTGCGCAGCGCGGCTCCGCCGGGTACGCCGTGCGTGAACCAGGAGGCGAATTGCTTCATCTTGCCGACGGCGTCGGGGAGTCCTTCTTCGATCAGCATCTGGAAGTAGGTGCGGATCATCTGGTAGCGGTCGGCCTCGCTAGGCTCGTCGTAGGCTCGTGTGGGAGCGGGCGACTCGCCCGCTCGGCCATCACCCATTCCCAAGCAATACTGCTGAATCTGCCGGAAGATCCACGGATTCGAGGGCGCCGTCCGCCCGATCATTACCGCATCGCAGCCGGTTTGCGTGACCATGGCGCAAGCGTCCTCGGGCGTGCGGATGTCGCCGTTGCCGATCACCGGAATCCTCACTGCATCCTTTATCGCAGCGATCCACTCCCAGCGCGCCTGGCCGCTGTATCCCTGCTCGCGCGTGCGAGCGTGCAGTGCAACCGCTGCCAGCCCGCACGATTCCGCCATGCGCGCCAATTCCACACAGACGATCTCATCGTCGCTCCATCCCGCGCGAAACTTAACCGTGAAGGGAATCTTCACCGCAGCCCGCACCGCTTCGAAAATACGGCCAATTGCCGGCAGATCGCGCAGCAGGCCGGAGCCTCCGTTGCACTTCACAACTTTCTTTGCCGGGCAACCCAGGTTCAAATCAACCAGGTCGAATCCGAGGCCCTCAACCATGCGCGCCGCCTCGGCCATTACCTGCGGATCGCTGCCAAAAAGCTGCGCCGAAATCGGATGCTCATCTTCGTAGAAATGGAGATAGCGCTTGGCCTTCTGGTCCTTCTTGCGAAGCACGCCGTCGGCCGAGGTGAACTCGGTCATGATCAGCCCGCAGCCGCCGAGGTTGCGAATGAAGCGGCGGAAGACTGTGTCAGTAACGCCGGCCATGGGCGCAAGGACCGTTGCCGGTGCGACGGTGACGCGGCCGATGGAGAAGCTCTGCGGAACCGGCTGCAGCGGCACGGCTTGGCGGGCGAGGGCGCTGGCCGCCCCACACGAGCCGGTACCACCCGAGATGTCCCAGGACTTGCGCACAGGTCTATTCTACTTGGCCATCCAAACGAAAGCCCCCGCCGCGAAGCGAGGGCCTGATTCTCAGGTATATCCGTGCCAATCCGCGTGAATCCGTGGTAAAGAACTTAGTTCTTCGATGGCTCGGCGGCCTTGGCGGGCGCGTTTTTCGCGTATTTGCGGCGGAAGCGCTCCACGCGGCCAGCCGTATCGAGAAGCTTCTGCTTGCCGGTAAAGAAGGGATGGCAGGCGGAGCAGATTTCTACGCTGATGTCTCCCTTATGCGTAGACCGGGTCACAAACGCATTGCCGCACGCGCAATGCACACGCACTTCGTTATAAGCGGGATGAATAGCAGCCTTCATATAGGTTCAAACCTCAATCCGAATCCTTAGATTCTAACGGATTGCCCCAGGATTCAGCAATGCCGAGGCTCTCAGCCGTCGGCTTTCAGCGACCAGCCAACCGCATTCATGGGCCTCAATTCTGATGGCTGACGGCTAATGGCTTTCTCAGAAGCGGAACAGATACGAAACTTTCACAAAGAATTGCCGGCTGTCGTTCATATAGCCCTTCGCCGTATACAGTCCCGCCGGGCCTTCAGGGCCCGGGATCAGCTCGTGGTCCAGGTTCTGCAGATCGCTGTTGTAGCCCACATAGATCGCCGTCCCCGGATGCACCAGATAGGTGAGCAAGACATCGGCGTTGAACTCCTTCTCGGTCGGAAAATAGGTATAGGGGTAAACCGTGTTGCCCGGAGTATTCGCCAGAAGCGAGTTGTACTGCAAAATCACGCGCAGCGAAAGCTGCGGCGTGAACTGCCAGTTCCACTTGCTGCGCACAATGTGGTTATTAAAAATGCCCTTCCCGATTCCAGGCAGTTGCGAGATGGCCAGCAGATACGTGCTGTCGGTTGCCCGCAAGCGCTCAAATAAGTAAGCATTTTCGATCTTCAACGGCTTCATGGGGCGAAATGTCAGCGTTCCGCTAGCCGTGTTCTGACGCGCCAGGAATGGTTGATTCAGCGGCGCCGGTGCGCTTGCGGACGCGACGAAATTCGCGCCGTCTCCCCAATCGTAATCGGCTCCAACAGTCACCTTCGGAAAGTAGCCGGTTTGGAAACGAACTTCGCTGCTGTGTTCGTGGTAGTCCCGGTTGGCAATCGGAGGCTGGCAAGAAAAACCTAGAAAACAAAAATCCTGAGGCCTCAGCCGCTCCCTTAACTCATCATAAGGGTCCACGTAAATGAATGTCTGTCCCCGTCCCTCAATCTTCAAATAGGGGTCATAAAAGGTATCCAATCGATTGCCTTCGTGATCGAACACATAGCGCTGGATCATCGAAGGGCCCCAGTTCAAAATCCATTTCTTCTTCGGACGGAAACGGTAGTAGATGGTGTTGTAGACTCCACGAATGTCCACGCGGTTCACAAAACCCGGCACCGTGACGAAACCCGGACTGACGTCCTGGTAAGTGCCGATGTAGTTGAAATGCAGCCCGTTGCGCCGGACTTCGACTTTGTCGGCCGGTCCGGCATAGTGGTTACCGTTGCCAAAATTGCCTGAGCTGAAGGGGAACAGGTTATACTCGCACGTGGTTTCCAGGTTGCCCGAAAGGTATGCATTGAGTCCCTGCAAGTTGCTGGAACTGGTTACCGCCTGAGCTTCCAGGATCCAATTGTCATTGAAGCGCAGCCGCGTGTCCGCTCCGCCTATGCGATTGAATTCTCCCGTCGTCGGACACTCCCAGTCCGTGTAGATAACGCCCACACTCGACTGCTTGAAGATGTCGCGGCTGGCCCGCGCAATCGTGAAGTACGACCGCGTCCCATACAGACTATCGGAACAAATGAGCGACGTCGCAGGACAGACGCTGGGAACCGCGAAACCCGGAGCGCGGTCATCAGTGGCGATCACGCCGACAGAGTACGGCCCTTCTTTGCCCGTCAACCGGACGCCCGCAGACAGATCCTGAATATTGCGCGTGAAAAACAAATCGATGGGGGTGCGAAAGTAGTCTTCATTCTCCAGAAAGAATGGCCGCTTTTCCGGAAAGTACACTTCGAACCGCTGGTTCACCGTGATCTCCGGATCTTCCGACTCCACCTGGCTGAAATCCGGATTCGCGGTCAGATCCAATACAAAGTGGTCGTGGATTACGAATTTCGCATCCAGGCCCGCCTGGCCCTGCGCCACCGCATTCTGAAAAAACGGGTTGTAGGGGTCGCGCGTGTCCAGCGCCCGGAAGCCGCGCATGATCCCATAGGGGATCAGTTCGATGTCGCGGCCCGGGGAAATTCCTTCCAGCCCATAGAGAGTCGCCTCTTGTCCCAGCCTGCCAGCCACCTTCAACGAGATCTGCGGCCAGAATGCATCCTCGTTCTTGCGAGTTATGCCGCGATACAGGATGATTCCCCACTCCTGCTCTTTCGTAGCGGGGAAACGTATGCTCTTAAATGGAATCGCCATCCACACCACAAAGCCGCGGCTGGTTACCTTGCCCCGCGAATCCCAAACCGCATCCCACGAGGTATCCCAGTTGCCGCCCGTCTCCTGGCGGGCAGCCTCGGTAAAGATCGCATCCCATTGCACGCCCAGCGGTGTAGTCTGAAACTCATAGGCTCGCCGCCGGTCATGAAACGTGTCGAACAGGACCGCGACCTGATCGTCGTCGTAGATATCCTCGCGCACTGACATCCGTGCCCGCACTTTCTTAGGATCGTCGAAGCACACAAATACGAGGTAAAGATTCTTCTGGTCGTAACCCAGATAGGCCTCAGTCTCCTCGGAGATCTTCTCCCCATTGTGCGGGGTGCGTTGCACAAAGCCCGTCACCTTCGCCATCTGCCGCGCGACCTCGCCCTCGGGCTTCATCCCCAGGAAGTCTTCCAGCACCGGTGGGCGGCTCAAACGCGGAATAGTCAGAGCGGGAGGCGCTATCGCCGGCTTCGGCGCGGGTTTTACCTCGGGGTTGTTTATAACCGGTTCAGGCAACTGGGCTGATGGCGCTGGGTTCTGCGAAGACGGTGGAGGCTTCTGTCCTTGCTGCGCCGGGTTCGATTCCGGAGGCGGAGGATTTTGGGGGGTGGTTTGCGAATTTTGTCCAGGCGTGCTCTGAGACGAGGCCGGGGCTTGCGCACTTGAGCCGGAACTCTGCACCACGCCTGCGGCCTGCGGCGGCGATGCAGCCCATCCACATTCCAAAGCTCCGAATAGCGTCACCGCGGCCGCCAGCAGGAACTTCAGAAGACTTCCGACGGCAAAATCCCGAGCTCGGCCAAAAGACAAAGTGCCCTCACATCTCCCGGTTCATGCATCGAGAGGAATCCAGCAAGATACACCATGAGGGTGTCTCATAAAACAGGAAAGCATTGTCTTTAAGGTTTACCGAACGCGATTCGGGCTGAGTTTTCAAAGCGAGGATGCCAATGCGCAAAGCATCTAGCTTTCGAAAAGCGACCGTGGTAACCCCGATTGTCGAATGATGGACATCAGAGTCCCAACTCGAAGCTCGGAATGGTCCGGGACAGGCACCGTGACAGTTGAGTTTTCAGTCCGCTTCTGCATAACCACATGACTGCCCTTCCGTCGCACCTCTGAAAATCCATTTCGAGCGAGAATGTCGCAAACCTCGCGACCAGACAGCACGCGCAGCCTACCCAACTTCGACCTCAAGACGCGTGACAAAAACTTCGGAGTGACGGCGGCGCTCTATCTCGCTCGGATCTGCCGTCTCAAAAAACAGCTCGACCGCCTCCTGAAGATTGCTGCGCGCCGCCTCGATCGTATCGCCCTGGCTGGCTATGTCGAGCTCCGGGCAAAGCCCAACATAGCCGCTGCCTTCCCGCTCAATGATCGCCGTGAGTTGTTGCGTTCGTTTCATAAGCCCCCAGGACCCTCATTCTAGAACAATGAACTCTGCCGCCGGCTCGGTGTGATCTTGAAATAATCGTAGGCCAACTGCGTCGCCACGCGCCCGCGCGGAGTGCGGTTCAGGAATCCAATCTGCATCAGGAATGGTTCGTAGATTTCCTCGATCGCATCCGGCTCCTCAGCCAGCACCGCCGCCAGAGTATTCACGCCCACGGGGCCTCCCTGGTATTTTTCGATAATCGTCAGAAGTAACCGCCGGTCCACTTCATCGAACCCGTATTTATCCACTTCGAGCATCTGCAGTGCCGCCTGCGCCGTGGGTAAGTCGATCTTGCCCGCTCCGCGCACCTGCGCATAGTCGCGTACCCGCCGCAGCAGCCGGTTCGCAATGCGCGGCGTCCCCCGCGAGCGGCTGGCAATCTCGATCGCACCCGCGTCGTCGATCGCAACTCCCAGAATCTCCGCCGACCGCTCCACGATCACGCGCAAATCCTCCGGCGTATAAAACTCCAGCCGCAGCACGATCCCGAACCGCGACCGCAGCGGCGCAGAAATCAATCCCGCCCGCGTAGTCGCCCCGACAAACGTAAACGGCTTCACTTCCAGCGTGTGCGTGCGCGCCGAAGGCCCCTGCCCAATAATTATGTCCAGCTTGTAATCTTCCAGCGCCGAGTAGAGCAACTCTTCCAGCACCGGCTGCAGGCGGTGAATCTCATCAATGAACAGGACTTGCTTCTCCTGCATGTTGGTGATAATCGCCGTCAGGTCGCCCTTGATCTGCAGCAGCGGCGCCGCGGTCGGCTGAAAATGCACGCCCAGTTCGTTGGCAATAATATTGGCCAGCGTGGTTTTGCCGAGGCCGGGTGGACCGTAGAGCAACACGTGATCCATGGCCTCGCCGCGCGACCGTGCCGCCTCAATCGCCACCGCCAGATTTTCTTTGACCTTGGATTGGCCGATGAATTCGGAGAGTTTTTGGGGCCGGAGTTTTAGTTCAAACGAGGAGTCGTCTTCGACCGGCGCGCCAGAGACGAGGCGCTCGCGGTTCGATTCAGGGCCGGGATAGTTTCTGGCAGTGGCCACAGACGCTTTGCGATGTTTCGTCGGACCGAATCGGGAACCTGAGGAGGGACGCTGGGTACCCCCCTCCCCCCCGGTATATTGAAATCAGCAACTTACAAAGAAATCAAGAAGTAATCCAATGGGCTCAATCACTTACGGGCAAAATCTTGAAACCACAAGACTTACCTGCTCTTCCTCGCAGCCGACGGCTCTGTTCTTGTATTGAGCGCGCTGTGAGCTAGAGAGAACTGCCGCTTGGATTCGCGCCTTTCAGCATGGTCTGATATGGGGCTGAAGTCAAGAGAGAATCTGAGTGACGGAAAGTTGGCGTAGATATGGCAGGCTGCGTTCCGCGGGCAAGCTGGGGGGGAACGTAGGAAACAGAGAATCACCGTCTAAGCGTACTACACTGTTGCGGTAGTATTATACATTGTAATCTATAATGGTATACTCAAGAATATGGCCCTCAGCATCAAGAGTTTAGAGACGGAGCGGTTGGTTCGCGAGATTACTGCCAAGACTGGCGAGTCTCTGACTGGCGCAATCCAGAAGGCTCTCGAGGAGCGCTTGGAGCGCCTCAACCGCGAGCAGCGCAGTCGTAACTTGGCCAGCCAAGTCGAGGAGATTCTCCGGCGGGTGGACCAACTGCCAATTCTGGACAGCCGAAGCCCGGACGAGATCGTTGGTTACGACAAGCACGGGCTTCCACGCTAGGCGCGTCCTATGGTGATTGACACATCAGTCTTAGCCGCGATTTTTTTTCGCGAGCCGGAGCGCCAAAGTTTTGTGGACGCCATCCTTGCAGACGTACGCCCGCTCGTATCTGCCGCGACAATCCTTGAAACTGGAATGGTTGTGGAGGGCCGGCAGGGAGAAGCCGCTGGACGCGAGTTCGACCTCTTCGTAGTCCGCGCCGCCTTGCACATCGTACCCTTTGACGCCGAACAAGCCGAGATTGCGCGCTCCGCCTGGCGCAAATACGGGAAAGGCCGCCACCCCGCGGGCCTCAACTTCGGCGATTGCTTTTCCTACGCCCTGGCAAAAACCACCGGCGAACCGCTGCTGGCCAAGGGTACGGACTTCGCCAGCACGGACGTTCGTCTTCATGAGTAAGACATTGCGCAATCTCACGATTCTTGACATGTGACACATTATGTGTCACATTGTATTCATGCCATCGGTGAACATGCGCCAACTGCGCGATACGAAGAAGCTCAAAACCTGGCTGCGGGCGGGAAAGACGGTCGAACTTCGCGAGCGCGACAAAGTGATCGCTCGCATCGTTCCCGAACAGCAAGATGACAGGCCTGTGAAGTGGCCGGACTTCGAGGCCCGCGCCCGGGAAATCTTTGGCGACCGAGTCTTGACGGTCGTGGATGACTTGATAAAGGACCGGGGCCGTTTCTGACTGTCTACGCCGACACCAGTTTTCTCACTTCACTCTACGTGTTAGACGCACATTCTCCCGCCGCGCGAGAACGGATGAAAGAGAAACCCCGCGTCTGGTTTTCCCCTCTTCATTCTGCCGAATGCTTTCATGCCATCGCCAAACAGGTCTTCTATCGCAAGATTTCCCAGACCGAGGCGGACAACGTCTTCGAAACATTGATGCGCGACAGGGCCGATGGTTTGTGGCTTGAGACGGCAATGCCCGAAAATGCCTTCGAGCTTTGCGCCGACCTCGCCCGCCGTTACGGGCCCAAGTTCGGCATGCGAACACTAGATACCCTGCACGTTGCCTCCGCGCTGGAACTCAAAGCAGAACGATTCTGGACGTTTGATGAGAGGCAGGCGGAGCTGGCGAAAGCGCAGGGGATGAAGGTCTCTTAATTCTTACTCTTCCTCTTCCTTCACCTCGCCCCGCGCCGCCTTGGCCTTCTCGACAATCTTCTCCTGCAGTGCTGCGGGCACGGTGTCGTAATGGTGCATCTCCATGTTGAAGCTGCCGCGGCCTTGAGTCATTGAGGTCAAATCTACGCCGTAGGTCAGCATCTCGGCCATGGGCACCTCGGCTTTCACCACGGTGTTGCCGCCCTTGTTGTCCATGCCCTGGATGCGTCCCCGGCGGCTGTTCAAATCGCCCATGATCGACCCGGCAAATTCGTCCGGCACCGTAATCTCGACCACCATGACCGGCTCCAGAAGCGTGGGCTTGGCCTGTTCCATCGCCTTCTTGAACGCGATGCGGCCCGCCATCTGGAACGACATGTCGTTCGAATCGACATCGTGATACGACCCGTCATACAAAATCACGCGGAAATCCACCACGGGATAGCCCGCCAGATAGCCGCGCGCCGCCGCGTCCTTGATTCCCTTTTCGATGGCCGGAATATAGTTCTTAGGAATTGCCCCGCCGAAAATATCGTTCACAAACTCAAATTGCCCGCCGCGCGGCATCGGCTCCATCTTGATCTTGCAATCGCCGTACTGCCCGTGCCCGCCAGTCTGCTTCTTGTGCCGCCCTTGCACGTCAGCCTTGGCGCGAATCGTCTCGCGGTATGGAACCTTGGGCGCTTTCAAGACCACTTCGGTGTGGTACCGCTTCTTCAGCTTCGAAACCGTAACCTCAATATGCTGCTGCCCCGTCCCTGCGATCAGGAATTCCTGCGTCTGCGGATCGCGGAAGAATCGCAGCATCGCATCTTCTTCCATCAGCTTGTGGATCCCTGGCCCCAACTTGTCTTCATCGGCGCGGCTCTTCGGCTCAATGGCAAACGTGATCGCCGGCTCCGGCAACTTCACTCGCGGATACTGAATCGGCGCACCCTTATCCCCAAGCGTGTCGCCGGTAAGCGTGTCTTTCAATTTCGCGACCGCGCCGATGTCTCCGGCATGCAGCTCCGTCACCGGCACCGCCGTCTTTCCCTGCATGATGGAAATATGCGACAGCTTCTCCGCCGACCCGCGCGAAAAATTCTGCGCCGTGGACTCATTCTTCAGCACGCCGGAGAAAACTTTGAAGTAGGAGATCCTTCCCGCAAACGCATCCGAAACCGTTTTGAACACATACAGCGACATCGGCTCCGCATCCGTCTCATGCCGCTTGGGCGCGTCTCCGTTACCCGAGGGCACCGGCTCGCCCTGCACCCACTCATGCTCGGCAGGCGCGGGAGTGTAGTCCACAATAAAATCCATAACCCGGTCGGCGCCGATGTTTCCCAACCCCGAGGCAAAGACCACCGGGAAGAGTTTGTCCTCGCGAATCGCGTTGTGCAGCGCCGGAACTAGATCTTCTTCCGCGAGCGTTCCTGCCTCAAAGTACTTCTCCATCAACTTGTCGTCGCCCTCGGCCACCAGCTCAACCAGTTGCTCGTGCGCTTCCTGCACCTGCGCCCGCATGTTAGCCGGGATCTCCGTCTCCTTGCCTTTTCCGTTCCCTCCCAGCTCATAGGTGTAAGCCTTCATGCGGACCAGGTCGACCACGCCCGTCAGATTCTTCTCGCTCCCGATGGGCAGCTCAATCGGAATCACGTCGCGTCCAAAGGCAGCTTTCAGCGACTCCAGCACGCGCTCCGCATTCGCCCGGTCGCGATCCATGCGATTCACCACAATCAGCCGCGGAGTCTTATACTCCTCGCAATCGTTCCACACCCGCTGCGTCACCACTTCCACGCCGGCCACTCCGTCGACCACCACAATGGCCGCATCCACCACGGGCAGCACCATCTTGGCCTCATGCACAAACATGCTGAACCCAGGCGTATCGATCACGTTGATCTTCGTTTTGCCCCATTCCACATAGGCCGCGGACGCCGCAATCGACATCTTGCGCGCGATCTCTTCTTCGTCGTAGTCGGTGGTAGCCGACCCGTCGTCCACGCGCCCCAGCCGCGGCGTTGCCCCCGCCGTGTACAGCATGGCCGCTACAAGCGAGGTCTTCCCCGCATGCCCATGCCCCACAATCGCAACATTACGAATGTTTTCCCCGGAATAAACTTTCACCAGTAGGCTCCTTCGCAGGCGTGGAAAGAGAGAAGGCCCAGAGTCAGAATGAAGAACAGTGCAGTATACAGGCCAGCCCAACATACCTGCCAAAACTTAGGATGCTACCACGCGGGAACGTGACGCCTCAACCCACCCAGGCCCATCGAGAACCGTTGCACCGGCAATAAAATCGCGCGGTTCGCCTTCCACGGCGGTTGATCCGTGTTCATCCGCGTGAATCCGTGGCAAAGAAGTGGCCAGCCGGTGTATCATCTTTCCGCCATGCTGGGCAACCGCACCAACGAGCAGTGGATCTCGCAATACGCCTCCAGCCACCAGCATCCCGTAAATCGAGTCTGCCATACGCTGGGCATCCCGACTATCGTGCTCTCGGCCGCACTTTTTCTCGTCAGCATATTCGTTCACCGTCTGTGGCCCTACGCGCTGGCTCTGTTTGTCCTGGGATGGATTCTCCAATTCGTCGGCCATGCCTTCGAAGGAAAGCCGCCTGAGTTCTTCAGCGACTGGCGTTTCCTATTCGTCGGCGTCCGCTGGTGGTGGGCCAAGATCCACGGCAAAGCCTGAAGCTTAGTGGTTGAATGAAAAGGACAGCGTGCAGCACCGTGGAAGAGCGGCGCTTCAGCGCCGCGTAAAGCATCGAAAATGATTCGGGGCTTCAGCCCCGCGGCGCCTACGTGCTCATGCGATAAATGTGCGCTGGCGCACGGAGCGCCTTTTGCTTGCGCCCGTTCGCGGTCTTGTTCTATGCTGGCCCCACTTGGGGTTCTTGTTCCGGCAGAAAGTATGCATCGCCTGACCGCCAGATTATTGCTGTTCTTCGCGCTCGTGGGAAATCTTGTCCCAGTGGCGCTCGCGGCCACGGCTGCGCCGCCGCACGCATGTTGCCTCCGCAAGGGAGTTCATCACTGCCTGGATTCGCTCGCCCCAGGCGACGGTCAGCCTGTGGTGCGCGATGCAAGTTGTCGTTACCGTGATTGTCGCCGCGCCGTCACCACCGCTCAATGGGCTAATCCGCAACCGCGGCTGGCGATCTTTTCTTTATCAACCATCGCCGCGCAAATAGCCGGAATCCAACCCAACTCGCCGGCGAGTGCCTCCGCCGAATTCCAATCCGCCCGCGCCCCGCCTGCCTGCTGAAGCCGTCTCCGGTTTCACTTAATTTCGTTTGCTCAACGCGCAGGCGTTCTTCGCTGGGAACGTGTCGCTGCCCGCCGCCGAAGCTGACATCGGTGGGCCGTCCGGCGAACTGCCCTGACCCGACACAGAGAATGGAGACATTTTATGAGGCAAGTCGTTAGCTTGACCGGTGTGGTCCTTTTCCTGGGTGTGGTCGCATACGCCACGATTTTCGGTTCTGTTCGCGGCATCGTGCACGATCCTCAGCACCGTCCCATTCAAGGGGCCATGGTTATGTTGAAGGCTCAAAACTCGGACTGGACACAATCCCAGGACTCCAACGACAGAGGAGAATTTGAATTCACTTCCGTACCCATCGGGAATTACACAGTTACGGTCGCATCGCGCGGCTTCGAGCAAATGGAACAAAGCGTGATTGTTCAGTCCGACACCAGTCCGGTGCTGCATTTCAGGCTGGCTGTCGCAGGCGTGAAGCAGACCGTCTCGGTCTCGGGAAGTCCCGTGGAAGCGATCACGCAGACCGTGACCCCGACGACCATGGTGAACCGCATCGATATCCAGGAGACTCCCGGAGCAGACCGCACCAACGGCATGCAAATGATCACCGATTACGTGCCCGCCGCCTACGTGACCCACGACATGCTCCACATGCGAGGAGGCCACCAGGTCAACTGGCTCATTGACGGCGTGCCCATCCCCAACACCAACATCGCAACGAATCTGGGGCCGCAGATCGATCCGAAAGACATCGACTATCTCGAGGTTCAGAGAGGCAGCTACGACGCCGACTACGGAGACCGCACGTATGGAGTCTTCAACATCGCGCCCCGCACCGGCTTTGAACGCGACCGGGAATGCGATCTGCTGGTCAGCGCCGGAAATTTCTACCAAACCAACGACCAGCTCAGTTGCGGAGGACATACGTCCCGATTTGCTTACTATGCCAGCCTCACCGGAGATCGAAGCAATTACGGACTTCAGACCCCGATTGCGCAGGTGGTCCACGACGCCGACAACGGCTACGGCGGATTCACCTCGCTCATCTTCAATCCCGATGTCAAGAATCAATTCCGGCTGGTCGGTTCCTTGCGGCAGGATTATTACCAGATCCCCATCGATCCCGATCCCAACTCAGTCGGAAATTCGGTCTATCCCAGCTATGGCCTGCGCGATGGCGAGCGTGAGCCCGACGGCTATGTCACTTTCTCCTGGGTTCACACCTTCAACCCAAATGCGCTGCTTACCGTTTCTCCCTTTTATCACTACAACGGCGCCGACTATAAAGGCGGCGCCAACGATTTTCCCGTCATCTCGACTGTAAATCAGAACGCCAATTACGCCGGCGCGCAAGTGGCTTTCAACGCCACCTTCAAGAAGAACGATCTGCAAGCTGGAGTCTACGCATTCGGCCAGCACCAGTACAACTACTTCGATAACGAATACACCGACGGCACGCCAAACGTCGCGCCTTCTTCTATCGGCGTAAATGGAGGAGTCACCGCCCTGTTCATCAACGACAAGTTCAAAGTGACTCCGTGGTTGACCTTCATCGCGGGGCTTCGAGAAACGGCGTTTGACTCCTCCATTTCAGAAAACGCGACCGATCCCCGCGTTGGCGTTGCGGTGAGAGTTCCGCGGCTGAACTGGGTGTTCCGCGGCTTCTACGGTGACTATTACCAGGCTCCGCCGCTTTCGACGGCAACCAGCGCGCTGCAAAACCTGGCTTCCGGTCAGGGCTTTGCCTTTGCCCCCCTCTACGGCGAGCGCGACATCGAGTGGCAGTTTGGCATCACCATCCCCTATCGCGGCTGGACGCTCAGCGCCGACAACTACCAAACCCGCGCCCACAACTGGCTCGACCACAACAACATCGGTGAATCGAATATCTTCTGGCCCATCACCTGGGATTATGCCTGGATTCAGGGCTGGGAACTCACGCTGCGCTCGCCCACCATTGCGCATCGCGGCCAATTTCACCTTGCCTATGCCAATCAAATCGCGCAGGCAACCTCTCCCATCACCGGAGGCTTGATCTGCCCTTATCCCCCAATGCCCTCATGCGGACTCGATATTCCGCCAGGATTTTCGCCGGTCGATCACGATCAAAGAAACACGCTGAACCTGGGCTTCAACGCGAATCTGCCCCGGCAGACCTATGCCTCAACCAATGTCTACTACGGCTCGGGCTTCACCAATGGGTTGCCCGGAGTGCAATATCCCGGCGACTATCTGCCCGGCCACACCACATTCGATCTCGCTCTAGGAAAAACCTTCGCCGAAAAATACACCGTTTCCGTGGATGCCCTGAATGTAGCCAACCGCCGCGTGCAGCTTGACAACAGCCTCACCTTCGGCGGATTTCACTGGAACGACCCGCGGCAAATTTATGCCGAGTTCCGCTACCGCTTCCACTATTGAAGCCGGAGGGCATGAAATCTGCCACCATGATCAGAGATAATCGAAAGAGGACTAAGTATGCGTGCTAATCTGAATTCACCGCCGTCCCGTCTTGCGCTGTTCTGCCTATGCGCCCTGCTAGCTTTTCCCGCGGCCTGCAACCGCGGACCAGCGCAGCCCAGCGTCACAATCACCTCCAGCGCCGCCAAGCGCTATGCCCTCAAGGGCAAAGTCGTCTCCATCGACAAGCAAGCCGGCACCGCCAACATCGACAACGAACCCATCCCCGGCTTCATGGACGCGATGGTCATGCCCTACCCCATCAAGCCCGCAGCCGCGCTCGATCAACTTCAGCCCGGAGATTCCATCACCGCCGATGTCGTCGTCGCCGCGCCAGGAAGCTATTGGCTGGAGAACGTCAAAGTCATCGGGCATTCGCAGCCTCCCGCCACAAAGCCTACAGCAAGCCTGCACATCCCCGCTCCCGGCGACGAAGTTCCGGACTTCAAGCTCATCAACCAGAACGGCCGGCGCATCTCGCTCCATCAATATCGCGGCCAAACCCTGCTTCTTACTCTCATCTACACCCGCTGCCCGTTCCCCGACTTCTGCCCGCGCGTAAGCCGCGAGTTCGCCGATATCGACCGGCAAGTCCGCGCCGATCCCTCCCGCTATGGCAAGACCCACCTTCTTAGCGTCAGCTTCGATCCGGCTCACGATACGCCGAAAGTTCTGCGCGCCTATGGTTTCTCCTGCGCCGGAAGCAACGATCCCACGCTCTTCAAGCATTGGGAATTCTCCGCCGTTCCCTCGCCCGAGCTGCCCGAATTTGCCCATTACTTCGCGCTGACCTACAAAGAAGAAGGCGGACTGATCACCCATTCGCTCAGCACCGCGGTGATCGCTCCCGACGGAAAAATTTCCAAGTGGTATCACGGCGCGGACTGGCAGGCTTCCGATCTGCTCCACGACATCGCCGCCGTACACGCCGCCAGTTGAAGCGGGAGAAAAAGAAAGCACCCGATTGTTTATCGCTGATGGCGGATGGAAAATCGATCCGAGGGTCTCAATCGGCAATCGTCAATTTTTCAAAGAGGAGAAGCAATGAGGTATGTCCTAGTCGTTCTAGCCGCCGCAGGTATCGTGGTCTCCGCTCTGGCTCTGCGCGAGCACTACCGCACCGCGGGCGACTCGCCCTGCAGCATCAACGAGCGCTGGGACTGCGGCATAGTCAATCACAGCCCCTACGCCATGCTCGCGGGCATTCCCGTGGCCGCCCTGGGCATCGCCGGATATCTCCTAATGGCCGCGCTAGCCTGGCGTCGCGCCTACCGCTTCGTCCTGGCAGCAGCTCTAGTCGGACTCGGATTCTCCTTGTACCTTGCGCACGTTGAGAAGGATATTCTCGGAGTCTGGTGCATCTACTGCGTAATCTCACTGGGGATTATCTCGCTGATAACATTGCTCTCGCTGGGAACCGCAGTCGCTCTGTGGAGAAAGCCTGAAACAAGAACGGCGGCCTAAAGGCTCGCCGCCGATGTTTTCTTCCCGGTGTTTTATCCGGTGAATCCGCGTAAATCCGTGGCGAAGAAGTTCTAAATATCCAGGTTCTTCACATCCAGAGCATTCTCTTCAATAAACTTCCGCCGCGCTTCCACGTCTTCGCCCATCAGCGTGGTGAAGATGGTCTCGCACTCGGCAATGTCTTCCAGCTTCACCGAGAGTAGAGTGCGCCGCTCCGGGTCCATGGTCGTCTCCCACAGCTGCGGAGCCGTCATCTCACCCAAGCCTTTGTAGCGCTGCACATCGTAACCGCGGCTGCCTTCTTTCTTCACGTAGTCG
Source organism: uncultured Acidobacteriaceae bacterium (assembly GCA_963832755.1). GTDB lineage: Bacteria > Acidobacteriota > Terriglobia > Terriglobales > Acidobacteriaceae > Sulfotelmatobacter. Next base: position 231,050 of record CAWHVM010000003.1, read on the forward strand.
AACAGCTCGCGCGCCGTCGCCTTCTCCACCGGCTCGATCGCAGCGCGGGTCTTCGATGCAGGCGCAGCCTTGGCAGTTTTCTTGTCGGACTTCTCGTCCGTCTCCGCGTTTTCCTCGTCCGCCGTTTCATCTTCCTTCACCGCGCCTGCCTTGGTCACAGCCTCAACGACAAACGGCGGCTCCAGGTACGGCTCGATCTGCTTGAACTTTGAGATCAACTGCCGGCACTCCGCGCTCGACGCCAGCTCCCAGTTGATCGTGTGCTCGGAACCCTGCGAGTTCACAAAACGCACTTCCCACAGGTTGTGCTCTTCGTCGAAGGCCGCTTCCACGCTCTTGAACTTGCGGTCTTTCTGCAGCTTCTTCAGTTCGCGCTCCAGCCGCTCAATCTTCTTCGGCGGAGTCTTCTTGTCGCCCTCGAAATCCGCGTGCTTCGAGAAATCCAGCCGGGGCAGCAACTCGGTGACGCTCTCATCGCGCAGCCGCTTGTTCACTTTGTCGAAAAAGTTGAGATACTCCTTCAGCACGCTCATAAAGCGATTCAGGTTCGCGCCCTCCAGCTTGGCCGCGCCTTCGCCGTAGCGAACAACCAGCCCATCGGCCGCGCGCTTGAGCATCACTTTGTCAAAGGCATCGTCGTCCTTGATGTACTGCATTGACTTGCCTTTTTTGATGGAATAGAGCGGGGGTTGCGCGATGAAGACGTTGCCGCGCTTGATCAGCTCCTGCATGTGGCGGAAAAAGAACGTCAGCAGCAGGGTGCGGATGTGCGAGCCGTCAACGTCGGCGTCGGTCATGAGAATGATTTTGCCGTAGCGAACTTTTGTCGGATCGAAATCGTCTTTGGCGATGCCGGTGCCGAGCGCGGTAATCATGGCGCGAATTTCCTCGTGCGCCAGCATCTTGTCGTAGCGGGCTTTCTCGACGTTGAGAATTTTTCCTTTGAGCGGCAGGATCGCCTGGAAGCGGCGGTCGCGTCCCTGCTTCGCCGTTCCGCCGGCGGATTCGCCCTCGACCAAAAATAATTCGCAACGGTTGGGATCGCGCTCCGAGCAATCTGCCAGCTTGCCCGGCAGACCTCCGGAATCGAGCGCGCCCTTGCGCCGCGTCAGATCGCGCGCCTTGCGCGCCGCCTCGCGCGCCCGCGCCGCGTCGACCGCTTTGTTGATGATCTTCCGCGCCACAGTTGCGTTCTGCTCGAAGTACGCTCCCAGCCGCTCGTTGATGAACGCCTGGACGATGCCGCCAATGTCGGAATTCAGCTTGCCCTTGGTCTGCCCTTCGAACTGTGGTTGTGAGAGTTTCACGCTGATGACGGCGACCAGGCCTTCGCGCACATCGTCGCCGGTCAGGTTTTCTTTTACGTCCTTGAACAGGCCCATCTGCTGCCCGGCATAGTTGATGGTGCGAGTCAGGGCCATGCGGAAGCCCGACAGATGCGTGCCACCATCCACCGTGTTGATGTTGTTGGCGAAGCTGAAGACCGACTCCGAATATCCGTCGTTGTATTGCAGGCCGATTTCCATGGCCACGCCGCTGCGCTCCGCTTCCATGTAGATGGGCTTGTCGTGCAGCACCTGCTTGCCGCGGTTCAGGTGCTTGATGAACTCCGCGATACCACCGTTGTATTTGAAGTCTGTATGCTTGGGTTCCCCGCTCTTGGCGTCGGTGGTGCGCTCATCGGTGAGCGTGATCAGCAATCCCTTGTTCAGGAAGGCGAGTTCGCGCAGGCGCTGGGCCAGGGTGTCGTAGTTGTAGGTCGTCTCCGTGAAAATGGTGCGATCGGGCAGAAAGTGAACTTTGGTTCCGCGCCGCTTGGCTGCGCCCACTTTTTTCATCTTGCTGGTGGGCTCACCTTTCGAGTAGGTCTGCTCCCAGGTCGCGCCGTCGCGCCAGATTTCCAGCTCGAGTTCTTCGCTGAGGGCGTTTACGCACGAAACGCCCACGCCGTGCAGCCCGCCGGAAACTTTGTACGTGGACGAGTCGAACTTTCCTCCAGCGTGCAGCGTGGTCATCACCACCTGCGCCGCGGAGACTTTTTCACCATCGATCACCATGTCATCCACGGGAATGCCGCGCCCGTCGTCGATCACAGTGATTGAGTTGTCGATGTGGATGGTGACTTCGATCTTGGTGGCGAAACCGGCTAGCGCTTCGTCGACGGAGTTGTCGACCACTTCGTACACCAAGTGATGCAGGCCGAGATCGCCGGTCGAGCCGATGTACATCGCGGGCCGCTTGCGTACCGCTTCCATGCCGCCGAGAACTTTGATCGAGTCGGCAGTATAGTCGCCGTTGCCTCCGCCGTTTGCGGCGGTGATGGGCGTTACCACTCCGTTTTTTGTTTTGGTTTCGACGATGGGAGTATTGATCTCTTTGGTGGCCATTCCGCTCCGCGGGAGAATGCCCGACTTTCTTTCCGAACCGGTGCGGTTACTACTGAAAAACTGGCTTAGAAAATCCGCCCCAGCCCGGCTCTGAAGTGCGCCCACGAATCGACTTCAAGTTATTGAAATGTCTTATACTTAGGTTCGTTTGGCGACTGATGAAATTATACCATGGAAGGCTTATGTTTTCGACCCTTCGGAAGCCTCGAATCGGTGCAGTAAACGGGCCGCCGAACTGCTGGCGTATGACAGCCTGCTTTGAAAAAATTTCCTATGTGGAGTATGCTGTGGAATAGATTCCACACATGGAAATCGTTCAAATCGTTCTGGACAAAAAGCTATTACACGCCGCCGACCAAGCCGCGAAGCGCACCCGGCGAAACCGTTCCGCTTTGGTGCGCGACGCCTTGCGGGAACATCTCCGCCGATTGGAACTGCGAGCCAGCGAAGAGCGCGACCGCCAGGGCTACTCGCGACAGCCGCTAGCCGACACGGAAGCGCGGGGTTGGGAAGCGGAGGCCACGTGGCCGCCGGAATAACCGGAGGAAGAATAGCCCGAGGTCGGATCGCCCGAGGCGAAGTCCGGCTCTACCAGTTCGCCCCGCCCGACAAGAAACGGCCGGCCCTCGTGCTCACCCGCAACAGCGCTATCGCGTATTTATCCACGGTCACGGTCGCGCCGGTCACTTCCACCATTCGCGGCGTGCCGTCGGAAGTGGTTCTCAATGAGGAGGACGGCATGAAGTCCCCGTGCGCGGTGAACCTGCACAATGCGGTTACGGTGTCGCAACAGCGCCTGGGGAAACGCGTGGCCCAGCTTAGTTCCGCACGAATGAATGAGGTGTGTGCGGCTCTGCGGTTTTCTTTGGGTTGCGATGCAAACTAGTTAGTGGGAACGTTCTGGGCCCGGAGTCCTTCTTGTTCTCCCGAATTGGTACAGTTCCCCAAATATTCCTGGCCACACAGCTTGTTGCGCGAGTAGGTGCCCATAAAATGTTTGCAGGCGGACGCTTCGTTTAGGAGGGTATTGCCAGTGGGTACTGGACGACGTTCGCCAAATGTCGAGTGGCTTTGCAGCCGCTAGGGTTCAACTCCCTTGCCCTCCTCGGGTTACCCGACAGCAAAATTTGTTGACAATCGCTTCCGCTGATTTATCATTGTAGGTGTTTGGCGAACGTCGTCTAGTATCTCGAAGCCCCGAGCGCTGCTCGGGGCTTTGGCTTTTGGGAAACGTTCCCCGTCTTTCCCTAGCTCCACGATTCGCGGTTTGCCATCGGAAGTCGTTCTGAATGAGGAGGACGGCATGAAAGCCCCGTTCGCGGTGAACCTGCACAATGCAGTGATGGTTTCGCAACAGCGCCTGGGGAAACGTGTGGCTCAGCTTAGTTCCGCACGGATGAATGAGTGTATGCCGCTCTGCGCTTCTCTCTGGGTTGCGATTCAAACTAGTTAGTGGGAATGTTCTGGAACTGCCCCACTCAAGCCAAAACCAGGCTTGAGTGGGCCACCCGCCAGCAGAATGTTGGACTTCGTCTGTTCGCGCCGCCACTCGGTCTGGAGCGCAAAGAACATCCCAACCGCAAGCAACGTCATGAGAGCGGCGGCAAGCGGGTACTCACCGAATACCTTGGTGATCAACTCGCGCCAGCCATTCAGGAACTCGTAAATGCTAGTCATGCTCGCGCCTCCCGCCTAAGCGTCTCCACAAACGGGGAAAGACTCTCCGCCACCACGATAAGCCGATTCTGCCTTGGCAATCAATTTCTTTATTTGTCCAGCGTGATGAGCTGCCAGTTCCATTCGAAACAAATGGGCCACCCGTGCGGGTTCATTTTCCGGCACCTCGAGCCTGTCCCCCGCCATCTAAACCACTGTCCCTGATAAGATAAAGGCACAGGAGTTCCGACCGAGCATGCCAGTACCTGTTTCACAGATGTGGACTGTGACGAGCTATGTGCTGCGGCAGAAGCTCGCGGGCCGCAAGCAATACCCGCTCGTGCTCATGCTCGAGCCCCTGTTCCGCTGCAACCTGGCGTGCGCGGGATGCGGCAAGATTCAGTATCCCGCCCACATCCTGAAGAAAGATCTTTCTCCTGAAGAATGTTTTCGCGCGGTTGACGAATGCGGAGCGCCCATGGTTTCCATCCCCGGCGGCGAACCGCTCATGCACCCGCAGATCGCCGAGATTGTTGAAGGCCTGGTCGCCCGCAAGAAATATATCTACCTCTGCACCAACGCCCTGCTGCTGAAAGAGAAGTTGCATCTCTTCAAGCCCAGCAAATACCTGACGTTCAGCGTTCACCTCGACGGCCAGCGCGACGAGCACGACCTCGCCGTCTGCCGCGAGGGCGGATACGACATTGCGGTTGATGCGATCAAAGAAGCCCTCGGCCGCGGCTTCCGCGTTACCACCAACACCACGCTGTTCGACGGCGCCGACCCGAAATCCGTGCGCGCCTTTTTTGACGACATGATGGAGCTTGGCCTTGAAGGCATGATGCTGTCGCCGGGCTACTCTTATGACAAAGCGCCGGACCAAAAACATTTCCTCGGCCGCGCGCGCACGCGGCGCATGTTCCGCGCGATTCTTTCGAACCGCAAGAAGAACTGGCGATTTAATCTCTCGCCGCTCTTCCTGGAATTTCTGATGGGCAAGCGTACGTATCCCTGCACGCCGTGGGGCATGCCTACTTACAATATTTTCGGATGGCAGAAGCCCTGCTACCTGCTGCAGGATGGCTACGCCGAAACTTTCGCCGAACTGCTTGCGACTACGAATTGGAGCAACTACGGCACTGAGTCTGGCAATCCGGCGTGCGCGAATTGCATGGTACACAGCGGCTACGAAGCTTCTGCGGTGAACGCTACGTTCAGCTCGCTGGGCGGATTCCTGGCGACAGTGAAAGCGACTTTGTTCACGACTTATCGCGACGAAGAAGCGCTGCGTCTGCTGGACGAGCCGCAGGCACCGGTGCATCCGCTGGTGCAGATCGCGCCGACCAGCGAGTCATCGTTGCAGGAGACGCAGGCTTAACGGCTGGTCTTCGCCCAGCGGACAGCCCCTTCGGCTCCGCTCAGGGCAGGCCGAGGGCGGCTGTCCCCACATTTTTCTTTCTATGACAGGCAAAGAATCCGGGCACATCGACCACGAAGCCGCGCAGGCCGTGCCCCACGCCAATCCAGACGCTCTGGAAGTCGCTCCCGGCACGGCCCACGAACAGCTCGAAGGCTGGATCCCGCAACTTGCCACCGAGGAAGAAATTCGCGTCGCGCTAGAGAAAGCTTTTGATTATCGCGGCAACGTCACCATCACGCGCAAAGATGGATCGAAGATTGAAGGCTATCTCTTCGATCGCCGCAGCGCGGCCACGCTGAAAGATTCCGTGGTCCGCCTCTACCCGAAAAATTCGAACGAAAAAATCTCCATCTCTTACGCTGACATCGCGGCCCTGGCCTTTACTGGGCGCGACACTGCCGCCGGCAAGAGCTGGGAAGCGTGGATGAAGAAATACGCGCAGAAAAAGGCCGCCGGGGAAAAGAATATAGCGCTTGAGCCCGAACCCTTAGACTGATTCTGATCCGCGTTGATTCGCGCGAATCCGCGGCAAAGAAGTTCTATTTGGCTCGCGCCCGCACGAAACTCAGCCCCTGCACCAACTCCTCCACCTCGTCTTCGGTGCCACCGATGAATGTGAACGAAACCGCATACCCACGCGCCAATACCACCAGTGTCGACTGCCGCATCACGCGTGTGCCCACATCTTTCTGAAAATCTCCTCGCACCACGGTCTTCGTTCCCACGGCAAACTCATAAGGCTCCTCCTCAACCTCGAACCCCTGCGCCTTCGCCACTTCCGTGACTGGGCCAAAATACTGAGCCGCATCTTTCAACCCCGGATACGCGGCCGCACTTTCCGCCGCAATCAGAATCGAGGCATTCACATCCTCTCCTGGTGCCTCCGGCGGCCGCGAAAACGCCGCCAGCAGCACGCGGCCGGCCTTGCCAGCATCCGTGGCCTTTTTGCCTGCGTCAGTCTTCGCATCTTCATGGTCCCGCGCATTCATCTCCTCGGTCCGTAACACCCATGCCGGGGGGATTTTGCATGTGAATCCCAACGCCCGGTTGCGGTATGCCCCGGCGCTCAGCGTCCCGGAATCCAGCGGAGAAGCAGCGGCTGACGCCGACTTCTTGACCTGCCTTGCTGGCGAAGACGAGGATGACGAAGAAGACTGAGCTGGCTCCTGCGCCCGAAACGTCGCCCCGGTCAGCACGATTACCAGACAAGTACTAAGACAACCCCAGAGGATCCGGCGGAAACTCATAGTGCCATGTTACGCGACGAGACCTCGTGGGCGGTCTTACGCCGCGCGCCCCATCACAGGCTGCGTGCAGTGCATGCAGCGCCGCGCCTCGATCGGAATCTCGCTCAAACATTCCGGACACTTCTTGGTGGTGGGATCAGGCGGCACTTCTCCGCGATTCATCCGCGCCACCAGCGCGTTGACCGGCGTGACAACAAAGAAATAAATCGCGGCGGCAACCAGCAGAAACGACACGCAGGCATTGATGAACTCGCCGACCGGAAAGTGCGTGGACCCGATCGAAAACCCCAGATAAGAAAAATCCGGTTTGCCCACAATGGCTGCAATCAGCGGCGTCAGAAGATCCTTGGTGAGGGCCGTGACCACGCCGCCAAACGCCGCGCCAATCACCACGCCCACCGCCATATCCACAACATTGCCGCGCAGAATAAACTTCTTGAATCCGTCGAGCATAGACACCTCCAAAGAAGATTGGCCGCAAATGTATGACAGTAACGCGGGAAGGTCAAGGCCGGGAGGACTTTTCGGTCCAGTGGGAAAATAGGGTTGGCAGTGGGTCAGCCGTTCAGATTCTCATCGGCATCACGATATACCGGTACTTGTAGTCATCGCCTTCAGCTGGCCGCAACTGGCCTGCCGATTGCGAATCCTTCAACTCCAGCCGCACCTCGCTGGTGCCGGCGGCTTTCAGGAAGTCCACCAGGTATTGCGCGTTGAAGCCGATGGTCAGCGTTTCGCCGTCATAAGGAACTTCAAGCGAATCCTCGGACTCGCCCGCTTCCGTTGACGACGCGGAAATTTTGACCTCGCCCTTTTCCAGCTTCATCCTCACCGCGCGCGAGCGCTCGTCGGCGAACTGGGCCACGCGCAGGATTGCCGCGTTCAGATCGGCGTTGTTCAGCGTGATGACCTTATTGTTGTCCTTGGGAAGGACTGCTTCGAAGTTGGGGAATTGCCCCGTAAGCTGCCGCGAGGTCAGCAACCGCGATCCGATGCGGAAGAAGAGAGTCGAATCGTCTTTAGCGAACTCGACCGTGTCTGCGTCGGTCGAATCCAGCAGCGATTTCAATTCGTCCATGGCCTTCTTCGGCACCAGCGTCTTCATCTCGCCGGAGACGCCTTCAAACTTTTCTCCGTTACGCTCGCAATGAGCCAAGCGATGACCATCAGTTGCGACCATCGTAATCGACTCGGGCTTCAACAGCATCAGCGCGCCGTTCAGCGTATAGCGTGATTCTTCGCTGGAAATTGCAAACCCGGTGCGCGCAATCAACCCACGCAGCACCGGCCCTGGAATCTTCACGGCTCCCACAGTAGGAAACACCGGCAAGCTGGGGAAATTCGACTTTGCCATCCCCACCATCTTTGTGTTTGAACGCCCACAGCGAATGCTGACCCAATGATTTTCCAGCAGCTTGATTGTGATATCGGCGTCCGGCAGCAGCTTCACGTAGTCATGCAGTTTGCGCGCCGGAATCGTGCACGAGCCTTCCTTCTTCACCTTGGCATTGCAGGAGGTTCGCAGGCTCAGATCCAAGTCAGTCGCGGTGAGCCGCAGCTCGCCATCGGCAGCCTCGAATAAGTAATTGGAAAGAATCGGAATAGTGGTCTTGCGCTCGACCACGCCCTGCGTGGCCGTCAACTCCCGCAACAACTCTACTTTGTTTACGGTGATCTCCATCGTCTCCACCGCAACCGCCGCTTCCACCGGCATAGACTTTGTCTCCCTGCCGCTTGCTACTCTTATTACTACCTTATATTAAATGAAAAAATCTATAAAACCAGCAGTAACCGTAGGCAGACCGGAGAAGTGGAAAACTTTGGCAACCTGCCTATTCTCACCATTTTGAAGCCGCTACCTTCGTGTGAGAAATTGGTACCCAACTTGGCGGAGTTCAGGGAAGAAGATTTCCGCTTCTGCCATTTCTCCTGACCCTTGCACAGCTTCCACATCTCTTTCACAACGTGGACAAAGGAAGACCGCGCAGTTTGGTGCAAAACGCTAAAAACGCCACACCTATCCGCCTAATTGCTCGGTCAACTTGTTCAGCAGCCTGTTCAAATCCTTGTCGTTCTTACGAGCCTCTTCAATTTTCTCCACCGAGTGCAGCACGGTGGTGTGATGCTTTCCGCCGAACTGCCGTCCAATTTCCGGCAGCGACGCCTCGGTCATATGCTTAGCCAAGTACATCGCAATCTGCCGCGGATACACGATCGCGCGCGAATTGTCTTTGGCTTTAATCTCCACCAACCGCAGCCCGAACTGTTCCGCCACCATCTTCTGGATCGATTCAATCGTAACCTTGCGCGCCTGCGAATCGATAAAATTCTTCAGCACCTGCTGCGCGTAAGGCAGCGTAATCTCTGCTCCAATCAGCGACGAGTGCGCCACCAACCGGATCAGCGCGCCTTCCAACTCGCGCACGTTCGACCGGATATTCTGCGCCACGTACAGCGCCACGTCGGTTGGCAGCGTCACCTTTTCCTGCTCCGCTTTCTTCTGGAGGATCGCGACCTTCGTCTCCAGGTCAGGCGGCTGAATATCCGCAATCAGTCCCCATTCAAAGCGGCTGCGCAAGCGGTCTTCGATCTCCGCCAATTCTTTGGGCGACCGGTCGCTCGCGATCACGATCTGCTTCATCGTGTCGTGCAGCGCGTTGAAGGTGTGGAAGAATTCCTCCTGCGTCCGCTCCTTGCCCGTGAGGAACTGGATGTCGTCGATCAGCAGCACGTCGACGCCGCGGAAGCGGTCGCGGAAGCTGGTCATCTTGTCATAGCGCAGCGAGTTGATCATGTCGTTGGTGAACTTCTCGCTTGACACGTAGCAGATGGAAGCCTGCGGCTGGCGCCGTTTCACTTCATGCCCGATGGCCTGCATCAGGTGCGTCTTGCCCATGCCCACGCCGCCATACAGGAATAGCGGGTTGTAGGCTTTCGAGGGCCGCTCCGCGACCGCCTGGCAGGCCGCATGCGCAAACTGGTTGCCGCTGCCGATCACGAAGGCGTCAAAGGTGTAGCGCGGATTCAGTTGCGCCGCGCCATCCCAGTCGAACCGCGACTGCGCGGGACCTGCCGCCGTCGCTGAGCCCGCCGACAGCCCGCCATTGTGGCGCACTGTGGTCGCCGCCGGATCGTCCTCCGGAGTCACGAACTTCACGTCGTTGAACTCCAGGCCGAGGTTGTCGATAGCCTCCTGGATCAGGTCTGCATACTTGTCGCCGGCATGGCGGAACTCGGCCGTCGGAACCCGTACAAACAAAATTCCGCCGCTGGAGTGGCTGTAGCGCGTCGGCTTTAACCAGGTGTCGTAGGAGTGCCGGTTGATCTTTTTTTCCAGCGCATCCAGAATGCGCGTCCACGGATTGGGGGAAAGTGTTGAGCCTTGAACTGACATAAATTATGAAATACCCGCCGCGGCGTCCCGGCGGCTGGCTGAGGGCGCCTGTCTAAAACTGCCGTTTAGCTGCTCGCTGATGGAACTCTTACTCGATTGCGGAGTGCGCTTCGCGTATCGTGCGCGCTTGCCATGGTGAATGAGATTTTTCGAAAACCAACAGTGCCGCATAGTAGCACAAATTTTTTTTCGCCGAACGAAAATCTTCGCGCCAAATTTTTGCGAGAACTCGATTCAGAACCCGCGGAGCCGCGCCTGTCAAGTGTCAAGGATGTAACTGCAACCGGCGCGGTGCAAATCGTCGCGAGCGTTTCGCTGAAGCTGGGCTGGAATCAATGAACGCTAGTAGTGCAGCCTGTTTTAATCTCCCGGAATGAAAGAGGGTGACAAGGTGCGCGGCGCGAAAAACCCCGTTACGGATCTTCCTGCGTTTCATCGGGGGGCTGCTCACCGGAAGACTGGTCAGCCGCAACGGACAACATGCTGGCGACTTGTTCGGGAGTCAAACCGGCTGCAATTAAAGTCTCAGCCATCGCCTTCTGTTGCGCTTTATGACGCTTGCTTGGCACGAATTGTTCAGCGATGGTGTCGCTCTCGGCCCACAAACCTCGCTGGTCGGGATAACCGCGCTTTTTATCCGTATGCCCCATGTCCTGAAATTATACGATTGCGGACATCAAGAATGGCTTCGAAACTTCACCCCTGCCGGTATCGCCCTTTGCCCTCACGCCGCCCCGTCATTTATACTTACCGTTTGCCCTAACACTGTCGACGGAATCAGGAGCAGCTATTTTTCATGCCCAAGCGTACATTCCAACCCAACCGGCGCAAGCGAAGCAAGAAGCATGGTTTTCGCACGCGCATGAAGACCCAGGGCGGCGCCAAGGTGCTTTCCCGCCGCCGCGCCAAGGGACGGAAGCGGGTTTCCGTGAAACCTGGCTTTCGCGAGTAGCTTTTCCGGTGCCGCTTACTTCCACAGTCGAAAGCCTCAGCCGCTTGCCGCTGCCCGAGGGCATGACGGCTGATGCCGCGCTGGGGAGTTGCTACATAAAAGCTCGGCCCCACTTCGCCATGCCGCCAAAAGAGACAGCCCGATTCCCGCGCTCGGCGCGCCTTTTGCGCCACTCGGATTTCGAGCGCGTCTACAAGCAGGGGCGCCGCCATTTTTCCTCGTCCTTCACGGTTTTTTATTGGCCGCGCCCTGAGGTGCAGACCGAGCCTACGCGGGCGGGGGCGCCCGCGCTACATGGTTTGCGCGTGGGATTTACTGTAGGCCGTGCCCTCGGTGGCGCGGTCCAGCGCAACCGCATGAAGCGCCGCTTGCGCGAGGCGGTTCGGATCTCTTTTCCGCTGACAGAGATTGCCGCAGACGTAGTCATCAACCCAAAGAAATTGTTGTTGACCGCCGACTTCGCCGCTGTACTGAACGAAATGAACCGGGCGTTCGTAGTGATTGAACAGAAGCTGTCGCATGCGACAGTCACAGAAAACAATGACCGAGGGAGCACGTAACAAAACAGCCGAAGCCCGAAGCCCCCTTCGACTTCGCTCAGGGCAGGCTCCGCCCGAGGGCCGATCTTGAAGCATTTCGCCAAATTCGTCGTGCTGCAACTGTTGCGGGTGTACAAGTGGGCCATCTCGCCCCTGCTGCCGCCAGCCTGCCGCTACGTGCCGACCTGCTCCGAATACGCCATGGAGGCCGTCGAGCGCTATGGCGCGCTGCGCGGTGGATGGATGGCCTTCGCCCGCATCCTCCGCTGTCATCCTTTCGCCGGCTCCGGCTACGATCCGGTCGTGAAGCAGGCAACCGGCAGCGGAAAACTGTGATGGGCGTAGGACCAATTCAGGAGCCTGAGGGAGCGCAGCTCCGCTGGGTGGAGCAGGCTTTCGGGCCAGCGTTCATGGAAGCACTCGAATTAGGGCTTTAGCCCCCGAGGTACCTAAGGTAAAAATTTGGCCGAATACAAAAATCCGCAACAGGAACCCGGCACCGAGCGCCGCCTCCTCATTGTTTTTGTTCTAACGTTCCTCGTCCTCGTTATCTTCCAGCCCCTGCTTAAGAAATTCCTGCCGCAGCCGCCCGCGCCGCAGCCGCAGCCGCAGGCGCAAAACCAGCCCGCCCCAACACAGCCCGCAAACGCTGCTTCCGCCCCAGCGCCATCCGCTCCGCGCGCGGCCACTATCAATACAGTCACCAAGCAAGCCTCCACCGAGAGCGAGATCGTAATCGAGAACGATCTCTACAAAATCACCTTCACCAACCGCGGCGCGCAGGTCAAATCCTGGATCCTCAAGAAGTTCGATAACGACGCCCAAGATGGCCTGCTCGATCTAGTCAATGACGCCGCCGCGCAGAAATACGGTTACCCGCTCTCGCTTTGGACTTACGACGAAACCCTGCGCAATCGCCTCAACTCGGCGCTCTACGTATCTTCAAAAGAAGGCAACCTCACTGCGCCGGCTGAGATCACGTTCGAATACGCCGATCAGGATCTAGTAGTCCGCAAGACTTTCCATTTCGACCACACCTATGTGTTGAACGTGGAAACATCCGTCACCTACAAAGGTGCCGAGATTTTCGCCCCACCCGCCTGGCCCGCCGGATTCGGCGACCAAGGCACTTCGGCCCGAGGTCGAACGACGTTTGGCAAGGGCGATGCAGCTTCCTTCGCCGCGACCCGCATCGACTACCACAGCGACGCATCTACCGACCACACCGCCCTGGTCTTTCCGAATTTCGTCCTGCGTCTGTCGTTCAAAAGCATCAGCGGCGGCAACACCATCAAAGGTCCATTCGAGTGGGCCGGCCCCGGCGATCAATACTTCACCGCCATCTTTATCCCCGACGATCCTACGACCGCCGCCATGGTCACCCTGCGCAACCCCCTCGAGATTCCGCAGAAGCCCGGCCTAAGTCCCGTGGGCGCCAGTTCCAAAGACACCGCCAACGTCGACGTGCTGGGCGCGGCTGTGGGCAGCCTTCGCGGCCCAACTACCGAGCGCATGTACGTCGGCCCCAAAGAGCTCGCCGTCCTCGATGCCGTCCACGTTCCGACCATCCACAACGGCGATCCCGATCTCCGCGGTACGGTCGACTTCGGCTGGTGGGGCCTTCTGGCGCGCCCGCTCTTCCTCTGGCTGAAATGGACCTACAAACACATCGTGCCCAACTGGGGATGGGCCATCGTCATTCAGACCCTCATCATCACCGTCGCGCTGCTGCCGCTGCGCATCACGCAGATGAAGTCGATGCTGAAGATGCAGCGCATCGCTCCGCAGATCAAATCCATTCAGGAGAAATACAAGAAGTACAGCCTGCGCGACCCGCGCAAGGCCACCATGAACGAAGAAATCAGCGGGCTCTATAAAAAGGAAGGCGTAAATCCCGCCGGCGGCTGCCTGCCCGTGCTGATCCAGTTCCCGTTCCTCATCGCCTATTACCGCATGCTGGGAGTCGCTCTCGATCTCCGCCATGCGCACTGGCTCTGGATCACAGATCTTTCGGCGAAGGATCCCTGGAACCTGCTGCCCATTCTGATGGTCATCAGCATGTTCGCCATGCAGCGCATGACGCCGCAAGCCGGCATGGATCCCCAGCAGCAAAAAATGATGACGTGGATGATGCCCCTGTTCATGGGCTTCATCTTCTTCAATCTGCAAGCGGGATTGAATCTGTACTACGCCGAAACCAATTTGATTTCGATCGCACAGCAGGCCATCATGAACCGCACCAAGCTGGGCCGCGAAATGCGCGAGATGATGGAAAAACGCGCCAGGAAGAAAGAGAAGTGAAGCAGCTATTAGCTCTTAGCTTGAAGCGCGCCGGAGCCGCTGCTGTTGAGATAAGATTTGCTTTTCAAACGGAAGGTTACCCTGTGAACCGGAGCCTGCCCTGAGCGAAGTCGAAGGGTGCCCTCTGTGGTGAAAGGTTTTTACGTTTCAGGCTAAGAGGAGCTAATAGCTAAGAGCTGCCCTATGGATAAACTAGCCGCCGCCAACCGCATCAACGAATTCCTGCAATCCGTAGTCACCAGCGGAGGACTTCACCTCCGCTACCGTATCGTCGTCGACCCACCCGCGCAAAGCGATTGGGAGAAACCCGAAATCTTCGTCGATTTCTCCGGACCGGACTCGACCCTTCTGCTCGATCGCGGTGCCGAGCTGCTCCGTGCACTCGAACTGCTGGCGCTCGAAATCCTGCACCTGCCTTCCGGTGAGCACGATAAGATTTCCTTCGACTGCAAGAACCAGCGCTCCATCCGCCTGCAGGAACTGCGCATGGCCGCCAGCGTAGCCGCCGAAAAAGTTCGCCAGACCGGAACGCCTTTTCACTTCGCTCCCATGTCCTCGCGCGAGCGCCGCATCCTCCACCTCGCCCTCCGCGACCAAACCGACCTGCGCACCGAAAGCGACGGCGAAGGCTTCAACCGCTCGGTAGTCCTCTACCCCGCAGACTACAAACCCGCAACCAGCAGGCCAGCCCGCCGCACCCTGCCGTAGCTTTGGCCCTTCGTAAGCTCTTGTCATCCTGAGGCGCCGTTCTTTGGCGCTGAAGGGCCTATGCAACTTGCCGGCGGTGCCCGCAACTTTTTTTGTGCCCCGGAGCTACAATTCTCAGTGGAGGTCGCCATGCCTCGCCATGCCTGCTTCGTCGCGATTGCCCTCCTCGCCATCGCCGCCTGCCTGACCTTAGCTTGCGGCGGCAGTCATCAAATCCAATCCCTCAGCGTGAGTCCTTCGTCCGCCGACGCGAAAGATTACCGCAACGGCCAGGTCCAATTCACTGCCACCGGCACGTTCAACTCGTCCCCGACGACGGTTACTCTCACGCAGGCCAATTGGGGCGCAGAGACCGAACAGGACGGCATTTACACTGGCCCAACAACTGCCGTCTCAATCACTGCGAATGGGCTGGCGCAGTGCGCCGCTGGAGCGTCCGGAGTCTATGGCATCGGAGCCTGGGTTCTCGTAAACCCCGATCTTCAAGCTACGTGTGAATCGATCGGTCCCTTTGGCCAGCCAGGATGTAACTCCGTCGCCGGCACCTCCCGATTAACTTGCCCCTAAATGACCTTACCTGTACTTCCTCGTCC
The DNA here is from genome assembly GCA_963832755.1 of uncultured Acidobacteriaceae bacterium. Classification (GTDB taxonomy): domain Bacteria; phylum Acidobacteriota; class Terriglobia; order Terriglobales; family Acidobacteriaceae; genus Sulfotelmatobacter. Next base: position 246,247 of record CAWHVM010000003.1, read on the forward strand.
AATCTCAGGCACAATAGATCGCTCCACCGATTCAATCCCAAGAGGCCTCCATGCACCCAGCTCGCCACGCCATAATCCTGTTCACGCTACTCTTCCCGATGCTAACCACATTCTCCGCCGCCCAAACTTTGCCCCTAACCTATCCTCAAGCCCGCCGCAGCGATCAGGTCGACGACTACCACGGCACCAAAGTCGCCGATCCTTACCGCTGGCTCGAAGATACCGACTCCGCCGAAACCCACGCCTGGGTCGAAGCCGAAAACAAAATAACCTTCGGCTACCTCGAGCAGATTCCATACCGCCAGGCCATTCACGCCCGCCTCACCAAGCTTTGGAATTACGAGCGCTTCACCACGCCCAGCCAGCACGGCGGCCGCTATTTCTTCCAGCACAACACCGGGCTGCAACAGCAAAACGTTCTCCTAGTGGCTGAATCCGTGAGCGCCGAACCCCGCGTTCTGCTCGACCCCAACACGCTCTCACCCGATGGTACCGTCGCGCTCGCCGCCACAGCGATTTCCGACGATGGCAAACTCATGGCCTACGGCCTCGCCACTTCCGGCTCCGACTGGAACGAGTGGCACGTGCGCGACGTCGACACCGGCAAAGATCTCTCCGACGATCTCAAGTGGCTGAAATTCTCCGGAGCATCCTGGAGCAAAGACAACAAAGGTTTTTTCTACAGCCGTTACGACGAGCCCAAAGGCGCCGCGCTGCGCGAGACGAATTATTTCCAGAAGCTCTACTACCACCGCCTCGGCGCCGCCCAATCGGAAGACAAACTCATCTACGAGCGCCCTGACGTTAAAGAAATGATGTTCGGCGGCAACGTCAGCGACGACGGCCATTACCTGATCATCACCGTCGCGCAAGACACCTCGTCGAAAAACCGCCTCTACTACAAAGACCTAACCCAGCCGGATTCCCCCGTAGTAAAACTGCTCGACGACTTCGACGCGCAATACTCCTTCATCGACAACGACGGTCCCATCTTCTGGTTTCAAACCGATCTCGATGCGCCCCGCGGACGTGTGATCGCCATTGACACCCGCCATCCCGAACGCGCCAACTGGAAGACGCTGGTCCCGCAAGGCCCCGACAAGCTCGAGTTCGCCAACACCGTCAACAATTCATTCTTCCTGGCGTACCTCAAAGATGCTCGCACAGAAGTCCGGGTCCACGACCTCACCGGAACTTTCCTGCATAACGTCGATCTGCCCGGCATCGGTACCGCCGCAGGCTTCGGCGGCAAGCGAAAAGACAAAGAAACTCTCTACGCCTTCACCAGCTTCATCGCCCCAGCCACCGTCTATCGCTACGACCCCGTAGCCGGCAAGAGCACGGTCTACCGCCAGCCCAAAGTCGATTTCGATCCCAGCCGCTACGAAACGAAACAGGTTTTCTACCACAGCAAAGACGGCACCCGCGTCCCCATGTTCCTCACCTACAAAAAAGGCATCAAGCTCGACGGAGAAAATCCCACGCTGCTCTACGCCTACGGCGGATTCGATATCTCTCTGACTCCGTTCTTCTCCGTTCCGAATTTAGTCTGGCTAGAAATGGGAGGCATCTACGCCCAGCCCAATCTGCGCGGCGGCGGAGAATACGGCGAGGAGTGGCATCAGGCGGGCATGAAACTGAAAAAACAAAACGTCTTCGACGACTTCATCGCCGCCGCCGAATGGCTCATCGACAACAAGTACACGTCAACTCCGAAACTCGCAATTCGCGGCGGCAGCAACGGAGGCCTGCTCATCGGCGCCTGCGTAACCCAGCGTCCCGATCTCTTCGGCGTGGCGCTGCCCGAAGTCGGCGTAATGGACATGCTGCGCTTTCACAAATTCACCATCGGCTGGGCCTGGGTTTCCGACTACGGGTCTTCAGACAATGCCGAGGAATTCAAAGCCCTCTACGCCTACTCGCCGCTGCACAACCTGAAGCCGGGAACAAAATATCCGCCCACGCTGATCGCAACTTCCGATCACGACGACCGCGTAGTCCCCGGCCACAGCTTCAAATTCGCCGCCACCATGCAAGCCGATCAAGCCGGCCCAGCGCCAATCCTGATTCGCATCGAAACCAAAGCCGGCCACGGCGCCGGCAAATCCATCACGAAGCTAATCGACGAAACTGCCGACACCTGGGCCTTCGTGGCCCACAACCTGAATATGAAAGTGGAACTGCAATAAGGTGCGGACCATGTGGGGACGGGCGCCTTCGCGAGCCTGCCCTGAGCGAAGCCGAAGGGTCCAGCGAGCGAAGCGAGCCATTCTCCACGTCACCAGCCCGCTGGGCTGGGCGACCATCGCCTAATTTACAGGGTTCTGAGCGTAATGGCCTGATTGCTTCAGCCATGCGCTAAACTGGGGCCTGGGCCGGGCAGTATTTCGGTACGAAGAGGAGTCATACATGGAAATACGTCAGCGCATTGCTGTGATCTTGTGCCTGGGGATCGGCCTGGCGGCGTCGGGGCTCACTGTGGCGCAGTCCTCTCCGGGGTTGGGACAAGAGATGAGTCATGCAAATCGCGAGCCGCCCGGACTGCATGACTTCGATTTTTTATTCGGACGCTGGCAAATCCATCATCGAAAGCTGAAGCATCGCCTGGTCAACAGTCACGAGTGGATCGAATTCGAAGGGACATTGTTCTGCCAGCCACTGATGGGTGGCTACGCGAATGTCGACGACACCGTGTTCGAGGTTCCGGGCGGCACTTACCGCGGCGTAGCCACCCGATCATTCGACGCCAAGACGGGGCAGTGGTCGATCTGGTGGCTGGACAGCAGGACGCCACTTGGTCCGATGGATCCGCCGGTGAGAGGCAGCTTCCACAATGGCGTAGGAACGTTCTATGCGAACGACGATACCGAAGACGGGAAACCAGTCCGCACACGGCTCCTATGGTCGGATATCACACCCACCTCAGGTCACTGGGAGCAGGCAGAATCAACCGACGGTGGTAAAACGTGGGAAACGGATTGGATAATGGACCTGAAACGAGTGCAATAGTTCGTTGAGTGGATATTTGCCTTCGAGACCCGGCGCATCGTTAGCCGCAGCAAAATTGACGATGTCGTTGACGACATCGTCAAGCTGCTCGAATACGCGAAAGGTTTTCCGCAGAACACTTGGCTAAATCGCCATAGCACTCATTAACGTTAGCGTTCCTACTTGCCCTCATCCGCCGAAGGCCCATAAATCGAAGGCACCGCCACATCGTTCAACCGCAAATAAACTCCCAACTGCGCCCGATGATGGATCACATGATTCATCATCATCCGCCGCATCGCTCCCATCCGCGGTCCGTCATAAAACGTTCTCTCGCCCATCGAGAGCCTCCAATTCTTAGCCCAATGCTCATCGCTGGCACTTACAATCCTCGCCCGCAGTGCCGCTACATTCTTATCGAATAATTCCAGCACGTGCTTCTGCGACTCCGCCACGGTCGGCTTGCGCGGGAGTTCTCCCGCCGGACGGTTGGCAAAATCCAGCACATCATCTTTCATCACGCTGACTCCCATCCCCGGCAGCTCCGCAATGTGCCCAGCCAGCCGCCCCAAAGTCATCGACTTCTCATGCGGCTTCCAGCCCAGCTTCTCCTCCGGAATCCGCTCCAAAGTCCGCCGCGCCGACGCCATCTCCAAATCAAACTCCGGCAAAAAATCCGCACTAACCCCCATAGCACCCTCCTGAGAGAATTTGAAGAACTAAACAGCTCGCGTGGGCACGGGCGCATTCGCAAGCCTGCCCCGAGCGAAGCCGAGGGGCCCAGCGAGCAAAGCGAGCACTCCAGCAAACTGGGTGTCACCGTATGTCGCTTTGGATGTGCGGCGGCCAACTTCGCTTCTCGAAAGTTGCCAGGAAGACGTTTCCCGAGAAAAGGAACCGCTAAACCGACCGTGCGGCCGGCGCCTCGACATCCGGCAACCAAATCAAGACCGGAAACGCGCCGCAGCTTCCACTATTACCAATCTGGTTCGCATAAAATCCTATCATGCGCCGCGATGCAAAATTCCACTTCCATCAAGCGCCAACAGAAGCAAGTCGAAGACAAGCGCTGCAAGCCACGCAAAATCCCACCAGTTAACCAGCCAGATTCGTGCCAAGAAGAATTACCCTGTGATCCTCGGCGTTCTCTGTGTTAAAGATTTTTCTGCCCTTCGAAAAGAAAAGAGCGGCCACAAAGGCCGCCCAATCTAGGCACCAGGAACTAGGTACTAGGAACTCGCAACTCGGGACTAACAGCTATCGACCAGCAGCCGCAGCCGCCGGCATCATGCCCGCGATAGCCATCCCTTCAATCCGTGCCAGCACATTCTCCACGCTGGCCCCGGTATCGGTGCAGGCGTCCACATAAGGATGCCGGCCTCCATCCGCATGCATCACCAGCACGCTGACCTCCGCCTGCACTTTCTTCACCGCATAAGGCAGATGATGCCGGTCATTCCGGCTCAAAGTCGGACCCAACACAACCAGGTCAAACCCGCCCGTGCCAATCGCGGCTTCAACGGCTTTCCGCCCCACGGCCTTCTGCACGGTGTGCCCGGCTTTTTCAAATGCCGCCGCCGTTGCCGCCTGTGCCTCCGCATCCCCTTCGCCATAAAGAATCTTCAGCTTCGCTGCCTTCGCCATGAGTGTAAGGTCCTCGCTCGGTACCGGCATCACCCACCAGTACTCGCCACTCACGGTAGCAACCACCAACCAGCCTGAGTACATCACCGAAGACCAGCAACGAACGGGGATCAGCGACACTCATGCGGAAACACCCGCCTTCGCGAGCCTGCCCTGAGCGAAGCCGAAGGGTCCCGGCCTGGGCGAAGCCCGGCCGCATCCACCAAAAACTCAAATCCTCTTCCCCTCCGCCCATTTCAGAGCTACACTCTTGCCCCAGAGGGTCTCCCATGTTCCGCGCTAGCTTCGTCGTATCCGTCCTCATTCTCCTCGCTCTCCCTGCCGCCTGCGCTGCCCAGGAATCCACCGCCTCCTGCAATCTCGACGACGGCCGCCAAGTCTACATCCGCTACCACCCCATTAACGGCAAGGCCGAAAAACCTCCTAACGGCAAACCTTGGACGCCCGGCGGCACTGCCATGACTCTCTTCACCGAAGCCCAGCTAACTTTCGCTGGATCTATCATCCCGGTCGGCGCCTATACCGTTTACCCCATCCCCGCCAAAGAAAAATGGTCTCTCGCCATCAACAAAAACGTTACTCCCGGCGCCGCTTACGACGAGAAACAGGATATCGCCCGCGCCCAGATCGAGACCGACCCGATCCCCCAACCCGCGGACGCCCTCGAAGTAGCCTTCGCCCACTACGGCGAAAAATGCACCCTCCGCATCTACTACGGCAAAACCGCCACCTTCGCCGACTTCATCGCCAAGTAGCCGCGGCTGCTGTCGCCGAAGTCCATGTTTTGCTGGGTTTAGTTCGGAGGGAGCGAGTGCAAGCCGCGCTGCTGATCGTCGATGTTCAGATCGGGTTGGTCGAACTGATGCCGTCCGCACTGCAGGATCGTGTTTTGTCGAATATTACACTCCTGCTGCGCAAAGCGCGCTCCTCTGGAACATCCGTCCTGTTCGTCCAGCACGACGGTCCCAAGGGACATCCCCTCGAAACACACACCCCGTCCTGGGCGATACATCCTTCGATTTCTCCGCGGAGTGGAGAGCCGGTCATCAGAAAAAAGGCATCAGACTCTTTCTTCGAAACCGAACTCGCCAACAAAATTCAAGCCGGCGAAATTACCCATCTCATCATTGCGGGAGGCATGACCGAATATTGTGTCGATACCACTTGCCGCCGCGCGGTGACGCTGGGCTACGATGTGACGCTCGTAGCCGACGCCCATCTCACACGCGACACCCCGGTTCTGACCGCCTCGCAGATCATCGCCCATCACAACCTCACCCTCGACGGCTTTGCCGCGGGCGCACATTCCATCAAGGTCATTCCGACCGGCAAGCTTGCACTGTCATCCTAAGCGAGGCGAAAGCCTGCCCTGGGAGAAGTCGAAGGGGATCCATGCATTTTTGCCGCCACCACCAGCACTGCTGGCGAGAATGCCGACACTAGAAACCGCTGCCCATCAACACTGCATGACTTGATTCCGCGCCAGTCGCCAAAACTAGAAACCAGAAGGCGGCTTACCCTTCCCCTCCCGCGTCCCCAGCCCAATCACCATAGCCATATCTTTCGGATATACCACATCCCGTCCTCGCGCCAGAAAATGCGAGTAGACCGCCATTGCTGCTCCATACGATCCAAATCCAGCCGAAACCGAACGCGAGTGCACTGCCAGCACTACAACCATGCCCACCAGCCGGAATCCGGAAGCTCCATTCGCCGCGCCGTTTCCCGCTTCTCCCACGCTCTGACCGCCCTGCCCCGCGTCCCGGTCTGGAGACGCCTCCGACGCTGCCAGCATCACCTGAATGCCCGTCGTCAAATACCGCGTCCGCGGCGTAGTCACCTGCGCCCCGCCTTCGGAATCCAGCTGCAAGTGCTCGCCCTTGGCCACCGCCACGCCCTCGAGGCTGGTCTCCACTTTCTGCTCCAGCCCATTCGGCGGCGCAACTTGATGAAATAGAATTCGCAGCTGCCCGTTGCGTCCCAGCCGCCGCGCCCGCTGCGCCTGCATCACCGAGCCACGAATCACGCTCCCCTCCGGCAGAATCAGATGATCCGACGCCACCAGCGGCTCCGTGATCAGCGCCTCCACCGGATCTCCTTTTTTCGCCGTCGCCGAACTCAACGGCGTCACCAGCCGCGCATGCACCACGCTCCCCGTCGGCGGCGGAGCCCCAATCTCAATGAGCGCTTCCGGCTTCACCGCCTCCGTGCCAAAATCCAGCGGCTGCAACAGCTCCGCATCGAAGCTGGTTCCTGCATCGATGTATTGCGGATGCACCGGCAACTGCGCCAGCAGAAACCGTTTCAGCTTGTGCATCTTTCCCGGCGCGTGGATCTGCGCAACCAAACTGTTCCACTGCCGCTTGACCCCCCGCCACGCCGCAGTCGCTTTCGTGGACGTCGCTTCCTCCACTTTATTTTTCTTCTCGGCCTTCTCGTTCGCCGAGACAAACCGCAACACGCCATCGGGCGCCGGCGACGCCACCGTCTGCAGCGCCACATGCCGCCCGTCGCTCATCACCAGCTCATCAAACTGCACGTGCACATTGCGCCGCGGAGAAAAATTTCCATCCGTCGCCTGCAGTGTTCTCGCCATCTTCGGCACGCCGTCGATCGCCGCCACCTTCCCATTCACCGCCGTGCCCGCCGGAATCACCAGCTTGTCGAAGGCATACACCGGCTCAGTCGTTTTTCCGTGGATCGCCTGTCCCGCACGCCGCACCCGCACCTCCGCATCCAGCGCCACCTTGATCGGAGTCCCAGCCTCCACGCTCATCGGCACCATTACAGGCGGAACCTCAGCAACCTCCGCGGCAGTTCTCTGCGCGCTCCGCGACAGGCTGTTGTCGTTGATTTCCGCCGCAGGCTGAGCCTTCAAACTCTGTCCCACACTCACGCCGCACAAACAAACCCACATCGCTCCCGCACTCAGCCTGAAAATTGTTCCTCGCATGCGAATGCTCCCAGCGGCGATTTACGTCGCGCAGCGCCCGTGGCTTTGTTCAGGAAAAGCCTTCCGGCGCTGCGATTGAGGACCACTCAAACTGTCGGCTTCAGCCCGGGAGGCGCGGTTAGTAATGAGAAGGAGAACAACAGGGAATGGTTGCAATCCTCGCAGGCCCAATTTCTTGCCCACAATTCTATTCTTTCCTCCGCACTTTCTGAGACAATTTCCGAAATGCGAATACTGCTAATTCTCCTAGCCACCGCGGCCCTGGCCCAGTCCAAGCCGCAAACCCATCCCTCCAACACCGCCGAAAGCCTCCGCGGAGCCAGCGCCGTCTCGCAAAATGTAGCGTGGGCCTCCGGCACGCACGGCACCTACCTCCGCACCACCGACGCCGGCCGCACCTGGCTCCCCGCCCAGGTTCCCGACGCAAGCGCGTTAGACTTCCGCGCCGTAGTAGCCTTCTCCGCCGACGAAGCGTTCTTAATGTCCGCCGGTCCCGGCGACCAATCCCGCATCTACCACACCGCCGACGCCGGCAAAACCTGGCAACTCCAATTCACCAACACCAATCCCAAAGGCTTCTTCGACTCCATGGTCTTCTGGGACCGAACCCACGGCATAGTCCTGGGCGATCCCATCCCCGATCAAGCTGGCCAACTAAAATTCGAACTCCTTATGACGACCGACGGCCAAACCTGGACGCCCCTCCCGCCATCCCAACTCCCCCCAGCAATAGAAGGAGAAGGAGCCTTCGCCGCCAGCAATACCAGCCTGGCTATCCTTACATCCGGAGAAATGAACGCCGGCGTCAGCACGATCGGGAAGGGCACGACTTCCAGTCGTGCCGTAAGCGGCGCTGAAGAAAACGGGGCTTCAGCCCCTGAGGAAAATATCTGGTTCGCCACTGGCGGCCGCGCCGCCCGCGTCTTCCACTCTCCCGACCGCGGCCAATCCTGGCAAGTCTTCGACACTCCCATACTCCAAGGCCAGGACTCCACCGGAATCTTCTCCATCGCTTTCCGCGACCCGCTGCACGGCGTAATCGCCGGCGGCGACTACAAACATCCTGACCAGGACGGCCCCAACCTCGCCTTCACCAACGACGGCGGCAAAACCTGGACTCTCTCCCCCATCCATCCCCAAGCCTACTTCTCCGCCGCAGCCTACGACCGCCACAAACGAAATCCCCAAAGCAAAACATTAGACGACAATCAAGCCCAAATCCGCCTCTTCCTGGTGGCTCCCAAATTCATCTTCGATTTCCGCCCACCCAAAGACCCAACCCGCATCAGCCCCCGCAAACAATCACCGATGCAATTCAACGCCGTAAGCCCCTACCCCCAAGGCGGAGCCCTGGTAGTAGGCCCCAAAGGCTCAATAGCCATAATCCCGTAAAGGTTTACCCCGTGACCCTCAGCCTGCCCTGAGCGAAGTCGAAGGGTGCCCCCTGTGGTTAAAGCCTTTGACTTTGCCACCCCAAAAGTCCCCCCTCCCAAAGTTTCCCGAAAACCCCAAACAACCCTTGCCCCCCGGCCAGAAACCCATTACCCTATCTCAGGCATTCCGTAATGTTCACCCCGCACCCCAACCTGGCGGATGACGTTAACCACGCCATCATCCAATCGGAAATCGAAGGTGGAGTCTTTCTCCACGATCTTCCACCCTCCACTGTCCTGCACATTCAAACCATGCATCACTGCTACACCGCCGTTCTTCTAGGCGGCAGCGACGCTCTAATCTCCGGCCATCCCGAATTCTGTCCTGACCCAGTGCAAGTAGCCATCGCCGGTTCCACCTGGGGAGGCTCCATGCTCAAGCTCCAATACGTAGGCCGCGGCATGCACCTCGAATTTCGCCATCCCGAATACTCCACGCCGATAGTCACCTCACCCATCCAGGAAATCCGCGACACTCAACCCATCCACGTCGCCGCGCGCGAACTCGATTCCCTCCTCGACTAAATCTCCGCGTAAGCTAATAAAAGCCTGTCATCCTGAGCGAAACAAGCGCTGAAGCGAAGCGCCAGCGCTTGTGCAGAGAAGGACCCCTGCACCCGTTGGCAGCTACACTGCCGCCGCAAGGCATTTTCACCACGGCACTCTTTCAGAATCTCTCCGCGACTCCGTGTCTGCGTGCTAAGGATTTCCCGGCAGCCGCAACGCACCCCATTGACTTGCGCAGCCCCGCACTCTAACATCCTGCCGAGGCCCGAAAGCCGAAGCCCGAACTCCCATGACCATCACCACCCGCGAAGTCAGCCACGTCACCATCGTCGACATCAACGGTCGCATCACCCTGGGCGACGAAACCGGACTCCTCCGCGACACCGTCCGCCAACTCATCGCCCAAGGCAAAAAGAAAATCGTCCTCAACCTCGCCAACGTCGATTACATCGACTCCTCCGGCGTAGGCGAACTGGTCAGCAGCTTCACCACCGTGCGCAACTCCGGCGGCGAACTGAAACTCCTCGCCCTAACCAAAAAAGTTCAGGACGTCCTCTACGTCACCAAGCTCTACACCGTCTTCGACATCAAAGACGACGAATTCACCGCCGTAAAATCCTTCGACTACTTCTTCGCCAAATAAGTGGCCAGTGGCCAGTGATCAGTGGCCAGTAACCAGCAACCTCTCTCCAGTTCCACTGACCACTGGCCACTAGCCACTGACCACTGCACTTCAGTACTCCCGCACCTCCCCATCCACGCTCACCGCCACATACTTCCGCATCTCCACATCCCGAAACTGCACCACCTGATGTTTCTCCCGCGCCAGCTTCCCCCACCGGCTAGCCTTCTCCGGATTCTGCTCAATCGCCTCCATCACCCGCCCATTCACCCGAAACGAAACCATCCGCAAACGCCCACGCCCCACCCGCTCCACACGAATCTTCTGCCCCTCAACCAGAACCTCCTCGCCATTCATCAACTGCGCCGCCACCGACCCCAAAATTTTCTCCACCTCAGTCACAGCAATCACCCACTCTCTCCAAGAGTCCTCTCAAAACTCCATCATAATCCGCAAAATTCTCCCACCACATTCCACCGATTACCATCCAGATTCTTAACGCCCGTGATTCCTCCCCGCCTTCAAGACTGGCCACTGACCACTGACCACTGGCCACTGTCATTTTGGCAAATCCACAGAACGCAAGTGACGAACATCACACTCCATCTCAGCGCTGACAGTGCATGCTGGTCAAATGCACTGCTCAGCGAGACCCATCGTCCGCTCCTACCGCGACCTGGCCGTCTGGAAAAAATCGATGGCCCTAGTATTAGGACTCTATCGGAGCACGCAGGCATTCCCGCGAATCGAAACCTACGGCCTTACGTCCCAACTTCGCCGAGCGGCAGTCTCAATCCCCAGCAATATTGCCGAAGGCCAGGCAAGACTATCAACAGGAGAATTCAGACAATTCCTAGGCAACGCCAGAGGCTCGCTGATGGAAGTAGAGACCCAAATCCTGATGGCAAGGGACCTAAGGTATCTGGAACAAAATCAAAGCGACCCTCTGTTAAGCGCAACGGCAGAAGTAGGCAGAATCCTAAACGGACTCCTGGCCTCTCTAAAATAAAGTGGCCAGTGGCCAGTGGTCAGTAGCCAGTAAGAGCCACGGCTCCATTGCGATTCCCCGTTGCCATTGTTTCATTCATCAAGTCAACGCCACTCCGCCAATGATCAAGTGGTTTTCACTGGCCACTGGCCACTGGCCACTGGCCACTGACCACTGACCACTACTTACTTTTTCCTCGAAGCATCCCCGTGACTCTCTCATAATCATCCACTGAAGCATACTCAATCACAATCTTCCCCTTGCCATGCCGGTCCCGAATTCTCACCCGCATCCCCAAGGTCCGCTCCATGTCCGTCTGCGCCGCCCGCACATTCGGATCCATCCACCGTGCCCCGCCGCTCTTCCTCTTCTCTCCGGGCAAGGTCTGCCCCGGCAGCATCGGAAACGATCCATTGATCCGCATCACCCGGTCTTCAATCTGATCCCACTTCAGCTTATGTGCAACCACTTCTTCCGCGACCGCCTCGATATACTGGTCATCCTCCAGCCGCAAAATCTCCCGCGCATCCGAAAAGCTAAGCCGGCCCTCCAGCAAATAACTCATCACCTTCTGCGGCAGATGCAGCAGCCGCATGTAATTCGACACCGTCTCCCGCGACAATCCAATCCGCTGCGCAATCTCCGCCTGCGTCAAATTGAATTGCGTGCTCAGCACGCGGAACGCCTCCGCCTGCTCCATGGGATTCAAATCCTCCCGCACAATATTTTCCAGCACCGTCATCTCCGCCGCCTGCTGCGGCGAAAGCCGCCGCACCAGCGCCGGTATCGTCTCCTTCCCCGCCATCCGCGAAGCCCGCAACCGCCGCTCCCCCAGCACCAGGACGTACCGCCCATCCTCCTCTGCCGGCCGTACCACCACAGGCTGCACCACCCCATGTTCCTTAATCGAATCCCGCAACTCAATCAGCATGTCCTCGTCAAACACATACCGCGTCTGATAAGGATTCTTGTCGATCGCTTCGATCGCAAGGAAAACCACCCGGTTCCCAACAATCCGGTCGTCGGCCACCGCCTGAATAGAAATCACCTCGTTAGCCGAATAAGGTTCAAATGTAGGGAGCGCCACAGCCTGTGTGGGGACGGGCGCATTCGCCCGTCCAGCCGCGTAAGCGGCGTCAAGATCGTGTGGGTCGGACACTCCTGTCCGACTAGTGTCTATCTCCTCTGAAGCCGCAGGCTCAAGAGCAGCGACCTCCCCATCACTTTTGTCATTCCCCTCCCTCTTGTCATTCCGAGCGAAGCGAGGAACCTGCTGTTCGCCGGCACCACCACTGCTCACGGGAGGCGCAGGGACCGGGAAGGGCACGGCTTCAGCCGTGCCGCGTTCAGGAGAAGAAGATTCGGGCTTCAGCCCCTGAGGACCCACAGCAGGCGGAGAAGACTCAGCACTAGCAACCCGCGACTCGGGACCAGCCACCACCCGAGGCCCCGGCAACAAAGCACCCAACCCCCGCCCCAAAGCCCGCCGCTTCTCCACCTTCGACTCCTCTTTCTTCTCCGCCGCCGTAGTAGTCATCATGGTTTTCCTTAGTGAACCTTAGTGCCCTTAGTGGTAAGCCCTTGCCGTCGCTTTGAAAGGGCGCGGCTTCCAGCCGCACCGTAAAAATCCCACGAAAAACAAACCTGTCATTCCGAACGAAGTGAGGAACCTGCTTCCCGCCACCACCACAATCCTCGGCCATGTATATTGACGCATATCGATATAATATATTGACATTCATCGATATACTAAGCGGTCTTATCCATCTCCGCGGCCGGTGTCTGCGCTTCCTCCGCCGCCCCCGCCGAAGCCTGAAGCCCGAAGCCCGCAGCCTGATGCCGCCCCAGAAGTTCCTTAGCCAGCCGTATATAACTCTCCGCTCCCTTCGACCGCGGGTCGTACACTAGCGCCGGCTGCCCATGGCTTGGCGCCTCGGCCAGCCGTATGTTCCGCGGTACAGTGGCCGCGCACACCTTCGCCCCAAAATAATTTCGCAGCTCCGCCGTCACCTGCTGCGCCAGGTTGGTGCGCTCATCCAGCATGGTCAGCACCACGCCTTCAATCTCGAGCCCCGGGTTCAACTCGACGCGTATGCGCTCCACTGTGTCCATCAACTCGCTGATGCCTTCGAGCGCAAAGTATTCCGCCTGCATAGGAATCAGCACAGAGTCAGCCGCGACGAGCGCGTTCAGCGTAAGCAGATCAAGCGCCGGCGGACAGTCGAGCACGATGTACTGGAAGCGCTCGCGCAGTGGCGCGATCGCATCGCGCAGTCGATACTCGCGCCGCTCCATCTCGACCAGCTCAATGTTTGCCCCGATCAGGTTCTTGTGCGAGGGGATCAGCCAGAGCTGTTCCAGCTCTGTGGTCGTGAGCGCCTCGTCACTCGATGCAGCGCCCAGCAGCAGGTGATAAGTCGAAACCCGCTCCGGATCTTTCACCAGGCCCAGGCCGCTGGTGGCATTCGATTGCGGATCGCAATCGATGAGCAGTGTGTTCACTTCAGCCGCCGCGAAAGACGCGGCTAGGTTGATGGCAGTCGTAGTCTTGCCCACGCCGCCCTTCTGATTGGCAACAGCGATGACACGTCCCATAAATTGTCGAGGAGCCAGAGCTGTTCGCAGAATAGTTCCATTTGCATTTCGAATGCAAGGACGAATGAACACTCGTCAGTTGAATTTGTGTGCAAAACGTGTCCAGTGTTCCAGCCGGAACATTCGTGCAGTTTTTCAGGATCTTACCGGGTCAAATCAGCTTGAATGTTCCGGTCGGAACATTGGGATGAATTCGGCAGGGAGCGATCCCATCGTGGAGTGATCGTCACATGGCTTGAATGTTCCGGTTGGAACATTCACAGCGTTCCAGTTGGAACACATCTTCAAAATGTTCCGGTCGGAACATATCGTCGTTATGTTCCGGTTGGAACATATTGTCATAGTGTTCCGGTTGGAACATTCGAGGTTCGGGGATGGCAGCTAATAACGCAAATAGCTGCTAATGGCAATTACTTACCACTTTTGTTCCATTATTTGGGTAGTTTTGTGTTGGAAAATACGATATTGTTCCTATAACTGGCTGGTTGGTTCCACTTGTTACATTGATGGTTCAGGACGACCTACTAAAAGGAGTCGGGATTGGGACTGGGGGACAAGGGTGGGCGCGTCCCATGTGAGGTTGGGGAGTGTGGAACGGATGGCTTCTAGTTGAGAGGAGGCTATGAGGAGGGCTAGGCGTCCGGCGGGGGCTAGGAGGTTGGCGGCTATTGGGAGGACGTTGGCGAGGCGCTCTACGGCTCGGAGGGTTAGTACGTCGAAGCTTGCCGGGGGGAGGGTTTGGGCGCGGGCGTTTTGTATATTGATGTCCGTCAATGTAAGGGCGCGGGCTACTTCGCGGAGGAAGGTTGCTCTCTTGTGGTTGGATTCGATTAGGGTCAGGGAAATGTTGGGAGCCCAAAGTTTTATGGGGATGCCGGGGAAGCCGGCTCCGGAGCCTAGGTCTGCGAGGCGGGCTTCGGCTTTCGGGCTTCGGGCTTCGGGAACTTCAACGTCAAAATCTTTTACCACAGGGGGCACAGAGGTCACAGAGGAAGACACAGGGTAGTGCGGGAACAGATGGCTAGCGGCGAATAGGGATTCGCCGAAGTGGCGGGTTACTATTTCTTCGGGATCGCGGATGGCGGTTAGGTTGATGCGGGCGTTCCAGCGCTGGAGTATATCGATGTACGTCGATATACTTCGGAATTGGGATGCGGAGAGGACAGCAGAAACAGCAGGTTCCTCACCGGGCCTTTGGCCCGGTTCGGAATGACAAGGGTTTGGGGTGTGGGATAGGAAGGGTTGCAGTAGTTCGGCTATGCGGGCGGGGTGCATGTGCGGATTGTAGACGCATTAAAGGGTACTGCGAAGGCGCGGCCGCGATCGCGCGCAGAGACTCGGATTCGGCCCCTTATTTTCTGCTTGACTGGACTGGAGTTGAGGGGCAAGATTTCGCATTGCGTTGCTTCCACTTCCCCGGACACCGATGTGACGGCGGTGAATAACGGCGTGGAGTGCAGCTTAACGTCGGGTGACGTGCTCACGCGCCTCACCGATACTGCCGATTCCGACAACAACGTGAATGCCAGCGTTTCCGGAACCAAGAAGGGCGATTGCGCAGCCGGAGCCACGGTGGCCGTTAACGTGGATGACTTGCAGGAAATGTACAACCACTTTGAGGAACAACTCCAAGACGGCATGAAGGACATGGCGAAGAAGCAGGGGACGAACGGAATGCCGAAGGCGCCGGACACTTCAACCAAGGCTGGGGATGTGCCAGAGCCCAAGGCCGATCCCGATGCGGCCAAGGACATAAAGGCCGAGAGCGCCGACGCCGATAAGGTCGAAGCCGACGTGAAAGCCGAGGCTGCGGCTGGCGGTGGGTAGGGATGCTTCGGCTGCTCTCGGCATGACGGGGGATGGTGAAAATCCTATAGGGATCGGGCTGTGGGGCACCCTAAGTCCATTGTGGGGTTCCGTTTGGGTTGGGTGAGGAAGTCCAGTTTGGGCTTGTCGTTGTCGCGGTCGGTATGGGGTGCTTCGACTGCGTAGGATCGTCCTTTTGGACGATCCTAGCTTCGCTCAGCATGACAGGGTGGTGGGACTGCGGGCAAAATGCATAGGTCCTTCGTCGGGAGTCCTGCGCTTCGCGCGGGACTCCGCTTCCTCGGGATGACAAAGCGGGGTGGTGGGATTGGCTATGTTTGCGGGGGTGTGGCAAGCTGTTGGGATGAAGAAACAATTGGCGGACCAGGCGGTTCATGATCGGCGGTATCAGGAGCGGAAGCGGGCTGAGGCGGAGCGGAAGGTTCCTAAGAAGAAGGCAGCTAAGGCTGGGAAGAGCAGTGCCGAGTCCCGAGTACTTAGTACCGAGTAGTAGCTCGGCGGCTAAAGCCGCAGTGCGTTGCCAGCTCCTATCGCAGTGCTGGAGCGCTGCGCCACCCAGGGTCCCTCACTTCGTGAGGGACGACGGTTTTCGGGCCGTAATGACGGGGCTTCTGCGCTGCCGGCAGGTTGAATAGGTCCTTCGTCTAGGGTCCTGCGCTTCGCGCGGGACTCCGCTTCCTCAGGATGGCAAGGTGGTGGTGGCTGAGACGGTGTGGAGTCGTGGCGGAGACTCCTGTTTGGGCTCGTTGTGGTGGCAGCGGTTGGGGTGCTTCGGCGGCGTAGGATCGTCGTTTGGACGATCCTACTTCGCTCAGCATGACAGGGCTGCTGAAATACTGTTCTCGGGCGAATCCCGCGGCGTTATTTCTGCGGCAGTACTGGCTTCTGTGCCGCGACTGGCTTTACCACCGCTGCCGGAAGAGTCACTGGCGCTGGAATAGTTGGTCTGTGGGCTGCGGCCGACTGACGGGCTCTCATCTCCTGAATCCTCTTCATCATCTGGGGATGGCGCGCCCACTCGATCTGCTTCTCGGGCGGTGCGCCGTACAACTCGGGATGAATGTAGAAGCCGCGCAGCCGGGCTTCCTTTTGCTGCTCGACCACCAGCGGATGCGCTTTGGCGTAGGCATCCTGCCGCACTCCGGTTACCTGCCATGACACCTTTACGTTGGGCGCGCTCGTCCTGATCTCGAACCGGTTGTTCTCGATCTCGCGGGCCACGATGGCTTGGGCGAATTGGCCGATCACAGTCAACTGGTAACGGAAGTCGGCGTTGAGCACCTCAAACCACTCTGGCAGTTGCACTGTCGCCTGGCCTTGGCTGTCGGTTGTGATGTTGCCGTCGTACATGTTTTTCATCTCCGAGGATTCCACCGAAGCGTGAAGGAAGTATTTGTTGGCAGGATCTTGCGGGTGGTCGATTTTGACCTGAGGGGTACCTCCGTTGAGGGTGCCGGTGATTTCCACATCGCCCCTGAAATATCCGGCATACCCGCTGCCGGGGTATGCATCTACGCCGTCGCCGAAACCGACTCCATTGTTGGCGCCGGTGAAAGAACCCCCTGCCCCATCAGCGCAGCACCCTGCCCCGCCGTTGCCGCCAAGACCTGAAACGCCGACGCCGCCGTTGTCCCCATTCGCCGGGTCAGCATTGCCTCCAGTGCCATGAACCCCGGTCGAACCATCAAAATTCGAACCTGTCGGGGCCGAGTAACCAGTAAAAAGGCCGCCAAAACCATACTCGTTGGTCGAAATCCCCGCAACGCCAGTACCACCGCTCCCGTATACGCCGGCCCCGGAGTTTGGACTGGTGATCGATCCATACACTCCGTAGCTCCCAGAGTTTGGATTGCCAGTCGTTCCATACACTCCGTAAGTCGGCGCCGTCCCGGATGTAGTGGTGGCGATTCCGTACACCCCGGAGGAACCGCTGGCCGTGCCGTTACTCTGGCCATAGACGCCGTTACCAGCGCTGCTGCTTCCGTACACGCCATTGGCAGCTCCGGTGCCGTAAACCCCCGTGCCTGCCGACCCGTTGCTCTGGCCGTAGATTGCGTAGGCATTGCCGGTCCCGCTCGAGTAGTTGACACCGGCAACGGCGCTTCCGGCCGGATTGTAATTGCTGGCAAACACTCCGTAGCCACTCGCCGTCGAGGTATTGCTGGCGAACAATCCCGAATCGCCCGCCGCCGAACTTGTGGCCGACACTCCGTTGCCTGTGCTGGAATTGATCGTCTGAGTTCCGGAGAAGGTGTTGGCCGCCGTCAATTGCGGCACGACTGACGTGTTGATGCTGACAGTGTAGGTGTTGCCCAGCGTCATGGCTCCCGGCGCGGTGATGCCGGTACCTGAATTCAGCGTCACCTTTGAATTTGCCAGCATGGCGTTGGTGATGCCCGCCGCGGGCACGCTCAGGCTCAGCGTGCCGCTGGTGCCGCCGCCGGCCAGTCCGCTGCCGCTTGCCGTGGTGATGCCGGTGATGGTGCCGGTGCCTGCGCTGGAGCATGTCCAGGCGGTGCCGACATACTCCAGCACTTGATTGGCACTGCACGTCTTCAGACCGATGGTGTAGGTGTCGCCGAGGGTCATGGCTCCCGGCACAGTGAGGCCGCCGGCTGTGCTGGTGTTCAACGTGATCTTCGAATTCGCCAGCATGGCATTGATGATGCCGGCCGAAGGTACTTTGAGGGAAAGCGTCCCCTTAGTTCCTCCGCCGGAAAGTCCGCTGCCGCTTGCCGTGGTGATGCCGGTGATGGTCCCCGTACCCGGAAACGTCTGCCCGGAGATGAACGTCACTTCACCCGTGCTGGACACTTTGAAACTCGTTCCATTTACTGCCAAGGTGTTGTTTGTGCCATCGGGATACAGGGTCAGCGTGTTCCGAATGTCTGTGTTGCCGTTCACGTCGAGAGTTGCTGCGGGAGTGGTCGTCGCGATGCCGATCTCAGAAGCCTTCTGAAAGATGATGGAGTCAATGATGTCGCTGGTGGTGTCCCACATGGGAATGTAGTCGACAGTGCCCTTTCCGGTGACATCGGGATTCGACGGTGGTGTGGAGTTCTTGTGCGCACTCGAACTGTTCGCCAGCGCGAATGCGGAAGGCGGCAGTCCGCCGATAGTCTCCGCGTCTCCAGCTTTAAGGGCATAGGGAGCGCTGACCAATAGCACGCGCGGGAGCTCGGCCTGGCCTGAGACTTGCACTCCGACCCAGTGGGCCTGCTCGGAATTGAATATGTCAGCCGGCAGACCCTCGGGGGTGGTCGAGCCCAGCAGAGCCACGTAATGACCGTTGCTGTTGGCGGTGACGTTCTGCGTCTCGATCCAAAGCGCGGCGCCGCCAGTTTGCTCCGAATAAAGGGCAAACGTAATGCCGACCACGCCGGTCAGGGGATTGCCGTTCAGATCTTTCACGGTGCCGCCGAAGCGCACCAGGCGAGGCAGGGCAGATGCGGTTTCGGTGGTTGTCTGTGCAGCCGTCAGTGGAACCAGCGACAGAGCCAGCGACAAGAATCCAGCTACCACGCACGCGATGCGGAGCTTCATGGGAGATTTCTCCTTCGGGGGATCGAACCTTGCTTAAGGACGGGGGCCGAATGCCTAATAAAAAGCCGGTAAGGAAATGACGCTTCGGCAGCAGAGAAAGCGCAGAGACGCCGAAACGTGCCGCAAATTATCGTCGGGGGTCGGGGGCCTGTCAAGCTGCAAATGTCGGAGGTCGCAAGGCGGGTAGCGACGTAGGTTGCCGGTGCGGTAGGGATGCTTCGGCTGCCGTCGCTCAGCATGACAGGGCCGCTGAAATCCTGCAGGGAGAATCCCATGTCTCGCAAAGTGCGCGCGACCCTTCGACTCCGCTCAGGGCAGGCTATGGGGTACCCCCTGCTGTGGTGGCGCCGGCGGGAAGCAGGTTCCTCACTTCGTTCGGAATGACAAATTCTAATTACTCTCCCAACGTTGACAGAGGGCTGCGCGTTCTGTAGATTCTGATTGAACTGAAAGTACTGATATGGCTAACTTGACGGGGATGCAGAAGCAGTACATTTTGCATTGGGGGGAGATGGGGACGCGGTGGGGGATTAACCGGACGGTGGCGCAGATTCATGCTTTGCTGTATTTGTCGCCGCGGGCTTTGCCGGCGGAGGAGATTGCGGAGACTTTGAGCGTGGCGCGGTCGAATGGGTGACGTAAATTTGATTGTGTAAAAGGAAGAGGGTGTAAGTTGGCTTTGGCCTCACAAGCTAAAGCCTTTCCGAAAGGAGACCTACACCCATGGCGAAGATAATCCCAATCACGGAGCATTACCAACATTTTCTGGCGGAGATGAAAGAGAGTTTCTGGGGGGATGTGTACGGAGAGACGAAACGGCTGTGGAAGGAGCGTTTGGAAGCGGATTCGCGGCGGGAACGGGACCGGTATGCGGTGCGCGAAGTGTATCAGCGGCGGAGCAGCCGGCGGCAGCCCTATCGCAATGGCTACTACGAACGGGATTTCGTGACTCGGTTGGGGACGATCCGGCTGCGGGTGGCCCGCACCCGGGGGAAGAGTTTTCTACCGCGTGGGCTGGAACCGTTTCAGCGGCGGGCCGAAGATATATCGCTGCTGATCCGGGAGGCGTTTCTGCGCGGCCTCTCGACGCGACAAGTGGGGCGGGTGGTGGCCACGGTGACCGAGGAAGTGGTGAGCCCGCAGACGGTGTCGAAGCTGACGCGGGATCTGGACGAGGTGGTGCGCCAGTTCCACCAGGCGCGGTTGGAAGACAACTACGCGTATTTGTTTTTGGACGGAGTGAGCTTGCGGGTGCGGCGACCGGCGGGACGCAAGCGGGTGCAGATGCTGGTGGCCTACGGCGTGCGGCGCGACGGCACCCGCCATCTGCTGGCGTTTTTGCGCAGCCAGGGCGAAAGCCAGGCGGACTGGGAAGGTCTGCTGCAGGATATGTATCGGCGCGGACTGGAGGGCCAAGGGCTGGGCCTGATCGTCACCGACGGCTGTGCCGGTCTGGCGGCCGCGATTCGCACCGTGTATCCGCGAGTGCGGCATCAGCGCTGCTGGGCCCACAAGATGCGCAACATTTTGGAGAAAGTGAAGAAGGCCGATTTCGACGCGGTGAAGCAGGACGCGCAAGCCATGTACCTGGCCGAAAGCCGCGCCCATGCCGAGGCCGCGTTTCGCGCCTTCCGATCCCGTTGGCGGGGAAAGTACGGTCCCATGGTGCGCCAACTGGAGCGCGATCTGCCGGAGCTGCTTTCGGTGTTCGCTTTCCCCGCGTACCTGCGTAAGAAGCTGCGCACCACCAACGTGATCGAGCGCTGCTTCGTCGAAGTGCGCCGCCGCACCCGGCCCATGGTTTGTTTTGTGAATGTAGCTAGTGTCGACCGCATCCTCTACTCCATCTTCCAGAGATTCAACCTGGAATGGAAAACCCGCACCCTCAACCTATTTACACAGGCAGCTTGACATCACCGTCGAATGTTAGTACTTCGATCCGGGAGCTGGAGACCTGGGGGATTGTGCGGGCGGTGCATGTGCTGGGGGATCGGCGGGAGCATTATGAGTCGATGAAAGATGTTTGGGAGATGTTCCGGCTGGTGATTGAGCAGAGGAAGCGGAGGGAGATCGATCCGACGCGGGAGTTGCTGCGGCGGTGCTTGGAGGAGTTGGATCCTAAGGAGCCGGGGGCGGATTTTACCCGCGAGCGGCTGGCGGCTATGGCTGGATTTTTTGAGGCGGTTACTGAGTTGCATGATGAGATGAAGCGGCTGCCCACTGGGACTGTGAGGAAGTTGTTGCGGATGGGGGCTCGGGTTAGAAAGAAGTAGATAGTACCCGGTACTAGTTGCGAGTTGCGAGTTTCCGGATTCCAGGCATTTCATCCGCGTGCCGACGGGCGAGTCGTCCGTCTCCAAACGAGTTGGGCGAGTGTCGAATGGTTCGGCAGTAGGGGCAAAATGCATAGGTCCTTCGTCGGGAGTCCTCCGCTTTGCGGAGGACTCCACTCCTCAGGATGACAATCTTCAATCAGGTGGGTTTAGGCATGGAGCAAGGTGAGGCGAAAAAGATTTGGGTGACGCTTAGCGGGTTGCCGCTGCGTTTTGAGTTGGATTGGCCTTTTCACAGGTCTAGTTCTGGGGCGGATTTTTGGGTATTGCATGGCGATATTTGGCTGGAGGGTTCGGAGGGGTTGCATGCGCCGGTGGCGGTGAATTTGTCGGCTACGGTGCGGGAGGTGATGGCGTCGCTGGAGGCGAAGGATGCGGAGGCTCCGGTGATTAACGCGTTGCGCAAGGAAGTGGACCGGAAGCAGATTGAGTTTGTGAAGTCGGGGAAGCTGAAGCCGGTGGCGTTCTCGAGCCGGCATTATGACTTCAAGCGGGGGAAGTGGGTGTTTGGGAAGGCTGGGGATGAGGCGATTGCGGAATTGTTGGAGAGGAAGGTTTATTGGGAGACGAGAGCGAGTACCGAGCACCTAGTACCGAGTACCAAGGGCGCCAGCAGCGCGGACATGCCTCCCGGAGGCGGCGATGATGGCGGCGGAAAGCAGGTTCCTCACTTCGTTCGGAATGACAGGGCCATTGAAAAGCGCGTTCGGATTGGGGATCCGGCGGAGGCGCAGTATTTGGAATCCACGCCGGAATATTTGGTGGAGGTTGCTGGGCGGTTGGCCGGGGAGGGGTGGGTGCGGATGGATGGAGAATGGGCCTTCGCTACAGATGGGTTGATGGAGCGGGCTGAGAAGATTGAGGCGGCGATGCGAACGGCAGTGGAGGAGTTGGAGAAGAAGCATGCGTTTGAGCGAGGAAAGACATAGGGGCTAGGGATGGGGGTAGTCGGTAGTCTCTTTCGGTTCGCCCGGTGTCTAAATAGCTGTGGACATTTTGTCAGTGCGCTGGGACGTCATAATGTTTTG
Source organism: uncultured Acidobacteriaceae bacterium (assembly GCA_963832755.1). Classification (GTDB taxonomy): domain Bacteria; phylum Acidobacteriota; class Terriglobia; order Terriglobales; family Acidobacteriaceae; genus Sulfotelmatobacter. The sequence continues at coordinate 268,708 of CAWHVM010000003.1, forward strand.
GAAATTGTCGTCCCGAACGGCGCTTTTCTATGCAGTCTTTTTTATAATCCTCGGAGGGTATGCAAGCTATTCGCTGGTCCGGGTGTTTGCAGGCCTCGGTGATTCGGGCGAGAAGGCCTTCGTAACGAGCCTAGAACGCCGCCTTACGAACGTTCGCCAGATCATCCTGTTGCTTCTGCTGCTGTTTGGGATGACCGTAGCGAACGAAGCGTTCGGTTGGCTCCGCGCTTGGCGCACTCTGCCAGCGGAGTGTGACTGCGTTTCTCCGTTTGGACTTTGGGCGGTGTTCGCCTTCGGTGTGTTGGCTGCACTTTTTCTTCTGCACGCATTTCAGTGGATTGCTTCTGCTTGGTTGCGGCGACGTGCCTCGTCACTCAGCGGCTGAAGCCGTTTCCTTCTAATATCTCTGATTTGGCACGACTGAACGTCGTGCCCTTCCCGGTCGTACCTTCCCAAGCAGCAGATTCTCCGTCTACGATAGGTCGACTGATGTTTTGATCAGCAACGTGATTGTGGAGCGATTGCATCCAAGGGAGTTTAGCGTGGGGTGTGCTGGTGGCGCGAACGTCGAAGGCAAACTCGAAGTCAAAGGCTTTACCACGGAGGGCCCTTCGGCCTCGCTCAGGGCAGGCACAGGGTAAAGACTGCGTGGTGCTTGTGGTGGCATGCGTGTTGGTGGTGATGGCTCCGAACCGGGGCTGGGCGCAGGGGAGTGAGCCGGGGCAGAGTTCTGCTCAGGACTCTGGTCAGAATTCTGGGCAGGTTGCGGGGAAAGAGCTTCCGGATTCGCCGGGAGTTAGTAAGCAGAAGAAAGAGGAGAATCCGGCGCAGGCTTTGGCCGGGATGACTCGGGGCGCGGCTACGAGTGGATTGAAGAAGGCGCGGGAGTGGGAGTCGGGGTGGATTGCGGGAGAATATATTGGCAAGAACCGGCCGCTGGTTTCGCCGACTCGGGAGCAGCGGGAGATAATTTATTTGCGGCAGACTTTGACTACTCCGCAGGCTTACATGAAGCGAATGTTTGCCGCGGGGTTTGACCAGGCGCGGGGAGTGCCTTACCAGTGGGACGATGGATGGGATGGGTATGTGGAGCGGTTTGCGTCGCGGGAGGGACAGTTTATTGCGGCGAATTCGCTGGCGGCCTGGGGCAACGCTAAGCTGGGATATGAAGTTCGCTACGATCAGTGCAAGTGCCACGGGTTGTGGCGGCGGACGCGGCATGCGTTTATCCGGAATCTGGTGACTTATGACCGGAGCGAGGAGCATTTGAGGCCGCAGTTCGCTTTGTATGGAGGAGCGTTTGGGGGAGGGATGATTGCTACGGCTTGGAAGCCTAGTCCGAAGAACGCGTTTGTGAATGGTGGACGGGCGGCGGCGGAGCAGGTGGGGTGGGGGACTTTGCTGAATTTTGTTACGGAGTTTTCGATTGAGATTAATCGGAAGCAGGGGGTGAGGTAGAAATTCTTTGCGCGGATTTACGCGGATGAACGCGGATAGGACTTAAGCGGGAGTGGGGCAGGGGTGGACCGATCGAGCAGTGGTGATGCCGGCAGACAGCAGGTTCCTCACTTCGTTCGGAATGACAAAGTCAGCGGAATGCACTTCTGTCGGTTTATCTAAAGGCACTTCATCTACTGAAGTAACGTGCCTCCGTTGCCGTTGGGTTCTTCTTCTGGGGCCAGGACTACGGCGGCGGCTACGCGGTCGCCGGGTTCCATTTGGAGGAGGCGGACGCCTTGGGTGTTGCGGCCGCATTCGCGGATGGTTTTGGAATCCATGCGGATGATTTTGCCGTATTGGCTGATCAGCATTATCTGGGAATTTTCGTCTACCAGCGCGATCGCTACCACTTTGCCTACTCGCTCTGTGGTTTTGATGTTGATGACTCCCTTGCCGCCGCGGTTGATCAGGCGGTATTCGTCGGCGGGGGTGCGCTTGCCGAAGCCGTTTTCGGTTACGGAGAGGATCAGGTTGCCTTTTTGGGTTAGGTCTACAGTTTCGTTGGGCGGGATTTCGCTTCCTGCTTCTTTTTCGCCTGGGCTCGCTTCGCTCGCTGGACGGGCGGAGGCGCCCGTCCCCACATGGTCTGTGGTTGCCCCTTCTGTTCCTGGTGCTGTATCAGATTTTGGCGTTACGGTCATGCCTACTACGTAGTCGCGTTCATCGAGGTTGATTCCGTTGACGCCGTAGGCGTTGCGGCCCATGGGGCGGACGTGGTTTTCATCGAAGCGGACGGCCATGCCTTCGTGGGAGGCGATGAAGACGATTTGGTTGCCGTTGGTGATGCGGGCGGCTACCAGTTCGTCTCCGTCTTCGATGTTGATGGCGTTGATGCCGTTGGAGCGGACGTGCATGAACTCGCGCAGCTCGGATTTTTTAACCAGGCCGTTGCGGGTGGCGAAGAAGATGTATTTATTTTCTTCTTCCAGATTTCGCACCGCGAGCATGGTGCGGACGGTTTCTCCGGGTTGCAGGCCGACCAGGTTGCCGATGTGCTTGCCTTTGCCGGCGGCGCTTACGTCGGGAATTTCGTAGACCTTGAGCCAATAGACTCGGCCTTTGTTGGTGAAGATCATGATGTAGGCGTGGGTGCTGGCTATGAAGAGGTGCTCGACGAAATCTTCGTCGCGGGTCTTCATGCCGGTGCGGCCTACGCCTCCACGGCGCTGCATGCGGTAGGTCGAGATGGGCGTGCGCTTCATGTAGCCGGAGTGGCTGAAGGTTACGGCGACCTGCTCGTCGGCGATTAAATCTTCCAGGACGATTTCTGCGGCTTCGTCTTCGATGCGGGTGCGGCGCTCGTCTCCGTAGAGGTCTTTTACTTCTTCTAATTCTTTGATGATGACTTTTTTGAGCTTGGTTTCGGAGGCGAGGATGGATTCGTAGTCTTCGATTTTTTCGCGGACTTCTTTTAGTTCGTTGGAAATTTCGTCGATGGAGAGTTTGGTTAGGCGGTGCAGTTGCAGTTCTAGGATCGCTTCGGCCTGGCGCGTGGTGAACGGTTTTTCGGGATCAAGCTTGGGAGCGCGGCCGGTGGTGTTGATGTCGATTTTCTTGCCGGCAAAGTAGGCGACCAGATTTTCTCTTGCTTCGGCGCGGTTGGCGCTGGCACGGATGATGGTGATTACGTTGTCGAGATGATCTAACGCGTTTAGGTAGCCTTCTAAGATGTGCTCGCGGTCTTTCGCTTTCTGCAGCAGGTACGCGGTGCGGCGGCGGACTACTTCTACGCGGTGGTTGATGAAGTGCTTGATGGCCTGGATCAGTCCCATTTCGCGGGGCTGGCCGTTGACCACCGCGAGCAGGATCATCGAGAAACCTTCCTGCATGGAGGTGTGTTTGAAAAGCTGGTTGAGAACGATTTGCGGCTCGGCGCCGCGCTTCAGTTCGACTACGATGCGCATGCCTTCGCGATCGCTTTCGTCGCGCACGTCGGAGATGTCTTCGATGTCTTTGTCGTTGACCAGTTGCGCGATGCGCTCGACGAGGCGGGCCTTGTTTACCTGGTAGGGAATTTCGGTGACGATGATGGCCTGGCGTTCTTTGGTGATGTTTTCGATGGCGGCTTTGGCGCGCATCATGAAGCGGCCGCGGCCAGTGCGGTAGGCTTCGAAGACTCCGGCGCGCCCGTGGATTACGCCGGCGGTGGGGAAGTCTGGGCCTTGGACGAATTTCAGAATGTCGGCCAGCTGGGCGTTGGGGTTGTTGATGAGGGTGATGGTGGCGTCGACGATTTCGGTTAAATTGTGCGGCGGAATTTTTGTGGCCATGCCGACGGCGATTCCGTCGGAGCCGTTGATTAGTAAGTTGGGAATGCGCGCGGGTAGAACATCGGGCTCTACTTCGCTGCCGTCGTAATTCGGGCGGAAATCTACTGTTTCCTTGTCTAAGTCTTCTAAGAGTGCTGTGGAGACTGCGGCTAGTTTGGCTTCGGTGTAGCGATCGGCTGCGGGAGGATCGCCGTCGACGGAGCCGAAATTGCCCTGGCCGAAGATCAGCGGGTAGCGCATGCTCCAGGTTTGCGCTAAGCGCACTAACGCGTCATACACCGCCAGGTTGCCGTGGGGATGATACTTGCCCATTACGTCGCCGACGATGCGGGCGCACTTGCGCGTGGCTTTGTTGGGCTGAAGGCCCATCTGCTGCATGGTGTAGAGAATGCGGCGATGGACGGGCTTGAGACCGTCGCGGACATCGGGGAGGGCGCGGCCGATGATGACCGACATTGAGTAGTCGAGATAGGACTTGCGCATCTCGTCTTCAATGTTGACGGGCTGAATGTGCAGAGCGCCGGGGCTGCCGTCGCCGCCGGGCGGTGGAGTCAGGGGGAGTTCGGGATTTTGATCGTCAGGCATGGTTTTGGCTTCTAGCGGCTAGCTTCTGGCTGCTAGGTTTTCTGTCCTTATTACGGACCACCGAATGGGGTCCTTTGATTGTCGCGAGATTAGGGCTAAACGGTTGCATTTACAGGCGGTTAATTGAGCTTGGATCGAATCATATTGTACCACGCTGCGGGGCGTCATTGCAGGGGCTGAGGAGCGGTTAGCGTTTCAAAATCGTTAACCACAGGGGGCACAGGGTTTCACGGGGTAAGACTTCTTGGATGCGACTTAGGGACGGGTGACGACTTCGTTCGGGGATGAGGGGAGGACGAATTTCACTTGACGCGTGGTGTTGGCTTGCAGAGTCTCGGCGATGTTCAGGGTAGAGATTTCTATTTTTTTGTTCCAGTAGCCGTCGGTGTAGTAGTCGCCGCGGGCGTAGAGGATGCCGTTGGCGATGGCGTAGTCGCGGACTTCTTCGGTGTGTCCGTCGCGGAAAACTAGAACTGCGGGAGGAAGGTCGAGCGCGGGAGATGCTGCGGGGCGAATTGAATTGGGGCGAGTCAGTTTCTCGGGCTTAGCGTTGCTGGTTTCCGCGTGGCCAGATTCGGGCAGAGGCTCGCCGTTGGCTGCGGTGCCGCTGATGCGGACATAGCGACCGTTTTGGAGTTCGATCATCAGCGGCTGGGTTGAGGGTGCCAGTCCGCGGTCGTTTTTGGGTTGGGCCAGAAAATTCGAACCAGTCAGGGTGCTGGCGGCTTGCAACAAGAATGTTGGCGGCTGCGAGGCTACGGGGTAACCGGTGGAATAAAGGTCGTCGGGCGTGAAGAGATCGTCGAAGAATGGGAAAGGCAGAGACGTGTAGGGAGAAGCGTAACGAGACGATCGGCGGAATCCGTAGGGATGCGCGTTTTGTGCGAACGCCAAATTTCCGGTGGGAGGATTGCGGTGCGGGTGAGCAGCGGCGGCGTGGGAGCCTCTCTGGGCCGCGGCCGAGGGGCCGAGAGCTGTTAGCAGAACTGCTAGGACGAGTACGGGCGCCAGCGTGGCCGGAATCTGGCGGTGGGTGCGACGTTTCACGAGAATATGATACTCCAGAAACAGTTGCTGGTACCTGGTAACGAGTTGCCAGAGCGCCGAAAGTCAAAGGCTTTAACACAGAGGTCACAGGGTTTCACAAAGGAAAGGCGGAGCCGCGAGAGTCATCCTTTTGAGACTTGGGCTAGCTTTAGAGTGGTCCAGAGGATGTCGGCGGCTATTAGCCCCCAGATTGAGGCTGTTACTAGCTGGCGGTGAGGGGTTTCCATCAGGTCGGCCAGGATGCCGGAGACGAAGATCAGGAGGAAGGGGATGGATGCGAGGAGGAATCCTGCGCCGGCTTCGTCTGGGTGGGCCATGGCTAGTCCGATGAAGAGCAGTGCTACCAGCAGCGGGGCGGTGTTGCCGAAGTAACGTGTGCGTGGCCAGGCGATGTAGGTTGCGATGGCGACTGGCAGCAGCAGAACCAGGGCGGGACAGGCTTGCAGTATCTGTCGGGCAACTTCGCGGTAGACGGCTCGGACGGCGAAGCTGCGGGAGGTTGCTCCCAAGAAGGAGGCGTGGCGCATGGCTTCGAGAAAAGTGTGGGGATGAAAGAAATAAGTTGCGAAGAGCAGGGCTAGCGCTAAGACGCCGGCGGCGGTCCAGATGATGAGGGCTGCGGTGCGGCGGATGGGCGCTAGATAGAGCAGGAAGGCTAAGGCCACAGGTACGACTACGATCATGGAGAACTGTGATCCTACGGCGATAGCTAAGGAGACGCCGAGTAGAACTATGCGCCGCCAGTTCCATAGAACTACTTCGCGCGGGGCGTAGAGGGTGTGGGCTACTGCGATGGCGGTGAAGATGGCGCCGAAGGATCCCCAGGCGGCCAGGATTTCGGGCTCGGTGTGCCAGACCGCGCTGGCCTGAATCATGGAAGGGGAAAAGCAGTAGAGGGTTAATGCGATGAAACCGCCGGCGTTGCCGCAGAGACGGCGGGCTACATACCAGAGGGATGCGGCGAGAGCGAGTCCGCAGGCCAGGAACGGAAGGCGCGGGAGCCAGCGCCAATACTGAGAAGATTCTGCGTTGAGCAGGCTCTGAGGCAGGACTAGCAGAGGGGCAGCGGTTACCAGGGGGAGCAGCGGGGAGTGTTGCGTGTCGAAGCCCGTGGCGTCGTGGGAGAGTTCGACGGGAAGCGTGGATTGAGAATCAGGGTAGGGTGCGCCGGCAATCCCGCCGCCATGGAACTGGCGCCAGCCGGCGGAGATGCGAACTTGCTCGACGGCGGTTATTCCGGTCAACTCGGGTGCGTTCTGTTCGGCGCGAACCAGCCAAATTCCTTGCGCGAGGAAAGCCACGAGCAAGGCTCCGGCTAGAAATTGCGGGCGGCCGAAGCGTTCGCGGGTGAAAAATCGGGTCATAAGGCAGGACGAAGTGTTTTACCATGAGCGGGCGTAGTTGCGAGAAACTTCTGCGACGCCGAAGATTTCCAAATTCATGAACCACCAAGGACACTAAGTTACACGAAGGTTGGGATGGACGAGAGGGCAGACATTTCACCGGGATCCAAGACTCCGGCGCCGGATTTTGCGGCGGGGGTGCAGCCGTCTTATGTGCGGACGGTGTTTCTTGGCCCCGACGGATTGAGAGCGGGGTGGGGGCTGGCGTTTTATGTGGCGATGTTTTATCCGCTGCAGTTTGTGGCCAGCCGGTGGGCTTGGTCGCACGACTTGGGAGCGGGCGGGCTTTGGTCGATGATGTTGGAGGAGTTTGGAGTTTTGGTGGCGGCGGTGCTTCCGGCAGTTGTGCTGGGAAGAATCGAAAAGCGGTCGTGGGGAGTGTATGGTTTGCCGAGGTGGCTGGCGTTTGGGAAATTGTTTTGGGTGGGCGTGGTGTGGGGATTTGCCGGCATCACTCTGCTGCTGGGGACATTGTATGGGCTGCGCGTATTCGATCCCGGACATCTGGCGTTGCATGGCGCGCGCATGGTGAGGTTTGGAATTTTCTGGGGTGTCTTTTTTTTGCTGGTGGGGTTCTTCGAGGAATTTCTGTTGCGCGGCTATTCGCAGTTCACCTTAACGCGGGCGATTGGTTTCTGGCCCGCGGCGGTGGTGCTGTCGTGCGCGTTTGGTCTGATCCACATCCGAAATGGCGGGGAAGAATGGCCTGGCTTGCTGGCAGCGGCGGTGATTGGTTTCTTTTTTTGTTTGACGTTGTGGCGCACGGGAAGCTTGTGGTTTGCGGTGGGATTTCACGCAGCATGGGATTGGGGCGAGACATTTTTTTATTCGGTACCGGATAGTGGGACGATTTTTCCGGGGCATCTGCTGAAGTCGTCGTTGCACGGTCCGCGATGGCTTTCGGGAGGGATGGTTGGGCCGGAGGGCAGCTTGCTATGCTTTGTGGTGATGGGAGTGGTGTGGGTGGGGTTTGCCAGGATTTATCGGGACGTGAGGTATGAGGCGGCATCGGAAAAATCTTTAACACAGGGGGCACAGGGGAGCACAGGGTAAAGCTGGGTTCCCGGATTGGAAAATGCTCCACACAATATCTGCGATTCGCTTTCTCCTAATGTTCGCCTGAGCCTATACTCTTTTTCATGAGCGCGGAAACCGATCTGCTGACTCCTTTGCGGAGGTACTGGGGGTACAGTACGTTTCGTCCCCTGCAGGAGCGGATTGTGCGCAGCCTGCTGGACGGGCACGACACTTGCGTGGTGATGCCGACGGGCGGGGGCAAGTCTTTGTGCTATCAGTTGCCGGCGGTTGTGTCGGGAAGAACGGCGGTGGTGATTTCTCCGCTGATCGCGCTGATGCAGGATCAGGCGGCACAGTTGGCGCAGATGGGGATTCCGGCGGCGGTGCTGAACAGCACGCTTAGCGATGCGGAGCAGGCTAATGTGACGAAGCGGGCGCGGGATGGCGCTTACCGGCTGCTTTATGTGTCGCCGGAGCGCGTGGCTCGCGGCGACACTATGGGTTGGTTGCAGCAGGTGCCGGTGGCATTTTTTGCGATCGATGAGGCGCATTGCATCTCCGAGTGGGGACATGAGTTCCGTCCGGAATACCGGCAGTTGAACAAGTTGCGAACGAAGTTTCCCGATCGTCCGATAGCGGCGTTTACGGCAAGCGCTACGCGGCATGTGCGGCACGACATTTTGGCGCAACTGCAATTGCGCAATCCCGATAAGTACATTGCCAGCTTTTACCGGCCTAACCTGCGCTACCTGGTGCGCGAGTGTGAGGGGCTGGAGCAGATGGAACTGCTGGTGCGGGCGCTGCGCAGTTACTCGGGCAGCAATGTGATTGTTTACTCTCCGACGATTAATCGCGTGGAGGAGACGGTGGATTTTCTGGGCGATCACGAGATTGCCGCGGTGGGATATCACGGGAAGATGGGAGGCGAGGACCGGCGGCGGAATCAGGAACGCTGGATGTCGGACGAAGTTCGGGTGCTCGTCGGGACGATTGCTTTTGGGTTGGGCATCAATAAGGCGGCGGTGCGGGCGGTGATTCATTTGTCGCTGCCCAAGTCGATTGAGCAGTACTACCAGGAGGCGGGACGGGCGGGGCGCGACGGCGCTAGTGCGGATTGCGTTTTGCTCTGGCAGAAGAAAGATGCGGGGCTGCTGGGATTTTTTGCGAATCAGATCACGGATGCGGCGGAACGCGAGCGGGCTTGGGAGCGGTATCGAATTATTCGCGAGTTTGTGGAGTCGAAGCGTTGCCGGCACCGGCAGATTTGCGGGCATTTTGGAGAGGCTCCGAAGTGGGAGAAGTGCGACGCTTGCGATGTGTGCGGGAGCGTGGCGGAGTGGCTCATCGGCACGAAAGCCCCTGTCGGAGAAAAGGTGCTGGTAGCGAAGACGGCTGGAGTGGCCGCTGTACCTGTGGATGAGAGCCTAAAGGATTTTTTACGGGAGTGGCGCAGGTCGGTGGCCAAAGAGATGAAGCTGGCGGCGTTCGTTGTGCTGCATGATTCTTCTCTGGATGAAATTTGCCGCCGGCAGCCGAAATCTCTGAGCGAACTGTTAGAGGTTCCGGGAATTGGCGAGAAGAAAGCGGAGACGTATGGGCGGGAGATTCTGGCTGCTCTAGAAAGGTTTCGTCATGGGGATCGAGCGCATGCGGCTCAACAGTCGAACAAGCCCGCAGAGGAAACTTTGCGATTGCTGCGCGAAGGAAGAAGTATGGACGAAATCGCGCACATTCGAGGAAGGCAGATGTCGACTGTGGTGACTGCGGTTGCGAGTTTAGTGGAGACCGGGCAGGTGGAGTTTCAGTCCGCATGGGTGAGCAAGGAAAAGCAGTCGGTCATTGAAGCTGCGTGCGCGAAAGTTGGTATGGAGTGGCTGAAGCCGTTGAAAGATATTTTGCCGCCGGAAATTACCTATGACGAAATCAAACTAGTGGCAGGGAGGTTGCGACGGGAAGAAATGTTGAAGAAGGCGGCAGTTCCGGCGTAAACCGAGGGAGGGGTGAACGCCGCGAAGCACGCCGAGCTAAGCTGGCGACGATTGTCACAGCGGCTGCTTGGTCGATAGGCCACACTAGATTGACACGAGTCGTACGGCAATGCCGATTGAGAGAATGCCGGCCACGGTCGCCGCAGAGACGCCAAATCCTGGCGAACGGCGATGAGCGTCCGGCAACAGGTCGCCGGTCGCGGTATAGAGAAAAAATCCAGAAGTGACTCCAAGGATGAGTGCCAATTGATGGGAAGGCAAGGCGGAGAAAACGACGAGCGCTCCGCCCACGATAGGAGCAGCCGCGTCCGCCAGAAGAAATGCAATGTCTTTCTTAGTAGCCGAAGCGCCGCGGGTGACCAGCAGAATTGTGTTTAATCCGTCAGTGATGTCATGAACGATGATGCCCACGGCGACCACCAGGCCGATGCGCCAGGAGATCAGCGTGGCGGCTGCGATGGAGGCTCCATCCATGGTGCTGTGCGCGATCAAGCCAACAGCGCTCATACGGCCTACGTGGCGCTCGGCCTCGCAGTCGCCGCTAGGACAGGCTTGCAATAGGAGGAAGCGCTGGCCGAGATAGAAGATGAGGAATCCGGCAACCGTCAGGGCAAGAATTTCCCGGCTCGACCAGCCGTGCTGGCCGGCGGCATCAATGGCTTCGGGAAGCAAGTCGAAGAATGTTGCCCCGAGCAGAACGCCAGCGCCGAAACCGAGCAGCAAGTGAATGTGCTTGCGGGCGCGAAGAGCCAGCCATCCTCCGAACAATGTGGAAAGCGCGGCAAACGCAGTCAGCATTATTGCTCTCATGACACTCCTGGATACTCAAGATTTATCCACGACTTGATGCGCGGCATCGGTTCCTGAGCGAATGCAATCTGGCACGCCGATGCCGCGGTAGCCGTTGCCAGCTAGGGCTAGGCCGGGCAGTTGGTGGCGCAGACGCTCGATGCGGTCCAGGCGTTCGAGGTGGCCTACGCCGTACTGGGCCATGGCGGAATTCCATTTATAGACGCGGGCGAACAGTGGTGCGGCGCGGAGTCCGAGGATCTGTTGCAGTTCGTTGCGGACTACGGCGATGATGGCGTCGTCGGAGAGCTGCCAGATGTTTTCGGCGTTCGATCCGGCGAAGAAGCAGCGCAGCAGGGCGCGATCATCGGGGGCGCGATGGGGGAACTTGTTGTGGACGAAGGTCGCGGCGAGCAGGCGTTTGCCTTCGCTGCGCGGCACGAGAAATCCGAAGCCGGGCGGGAGTGATTGGCGGACATCGCGATCATAGCCGAGGCCTACGGTAATGGAAGAACTGTAGCCGATGGCGGCGAGTTCGGCCGACAATTCGGGGCTGGCTGTGGTGAGGAGTTGAGCAGCGGCAAGGGCAGGCACGGCGAGAATTATGGCGTTGAAGTGGTCCGATTTCAGACCTGCCGATACGCTCCAGCCTCCGGTTCGGGACTGAATGGATTGCACCGGAGTGTTGGTGAGCAAGGAAGCGTGGTTCAGCCGCGGAACGATGGTCTCGACGAGATGCTGCATGCCGTTCTTCAGAGAAGTGAAAAGCGGCGGTGCGGGTTTGTCGGAGGAGCTTCGCATTTTTGCTCTGGCGGCTAGCATAGCGCGGCCTAGACTGCCGTGCGTGCGCTCCATCTCGGCGAAGCGGGCTAGCACGGCGCGCACGCTGAGGCTGGCGGCTTCGCCGCCGTAGACGCCGGAGAGGAGCGGGTCCGCGAGACGGTCCACCATTTCTGCGCCGTAGTGGCGTTCGACCAGCGAGGCTACACTTTCGTCGGCTTCGGCGGCGCGTGGGGGATGAAGCAGTTCTCGGGCCATGCGGAGCTTGGTGCTCCAGGAAAAAAGCGGCGACAGTCCGGTGGGCAGGATTTTGGTTGGCACCATAAACATCAGACCGTCGGGTAGTGGAATGAGTTGGCCGCGGACCAGAATGTAAGTTTTGCGGTCGGCATCGTTCGAGCCGATTAGCTGATCGCCGAGGCCGAGGGTGCGGCAGAGATCGGCGGCCCAAGGCTTTTCGCTGATGAAGGAATCGGGTCCGGCCTCGACGATGCAGCCGTGGATATGCTCGGTGCGGAGGACGCCGCCGAGACTCGGCGAGGCTTCATAGAGGACGTATTCGACTGTGCCGGCGCGGCGACTTTCTTCGATGGTGAAAGCGGCGCTGAGTCCGGAGATGCCGCCGCCGATGATCGCGATGCGAATCACGGGACTCGGCTTCCGGCTTTCGGCTTTCGGCCTCCGGCCTCCGACTCGCGAGTGAGAAACGAAGCGGAATAGTCTTGCACGAAGCGGGCGAGATTTTTTACGTTTTCGACCGGCGTTTCGGGCAGGATGCCGTGGCCTAGATTGAAGATGTGGCCGGGGCGTCCGGCGGCAAGTTGCAGAATCTGTTCGGCGCGGGACTTCAACTCTTTCCAGTCCGCGAAGAGAAGGACGGGATCGAGATTGCCCTGCACGGCGCAGCGGTGGTCGAGATCGCTCCAGCCTTTGTCTAGCCGGATGCGCCAGTCGAGGCCGATCACGTCGGCTCCGGTTTCATTCATGGCGGGCAGCAGCGTGGCGCTGTCGGTGCCGAAATAGATGATGGGCGCGCCGGTCATCTGCAAATTCCGGATTAGGCCGGTGACGTGCGGCAGGACGTAACGGCGGTAATCTTCCACGCTTAGGCAGCCGACCCAACTGTCGAAAATCTGGATTGCATCGGCGCCGGCGCGTACCTGGGCAGCCGAGTACTCGGCGGTGACGGCAACCAGCTTGCGCATCAGCTCATCCCAGTCCGCGGGAGAGTTGTACATCATCTTCTTGGCGTGGAGATAGTGGCGGGAGCCGCCGCCTTCGATCATGTAGCTGGCCAGGGTGAAGGGCGCTCCGCAGAAGCCGATCACGGGAATCTTATTGGCGAAATGTTTCGCAACCAGACTCACTGCTTCAGAGACATAGCCCAGGTCGGCAGCGTGGTCGGTGCGGAGTTGGGCAACGTCTTCGTGGCTGCGCACAGGCTTCTCAATGACGGGGCCTTCTCCGGCAGAAAAATGAAAGGGCAGGCCCATAACCTCGAGAGGAAGCAGGAGGTCGGCGAAGATGATGGCGGCGTCGACGCCGAGAATCTCAGCCGCGGTGATGGTGACTTCGGCGGCGAGTGCGGGCTTCTTGCAGATTTCGAGCAGGGAATGTTGCTTGCGAACGGCGCGATACTCGGGCATATAGCGCCCGGCCTGGCGCATAAACCAGACGGGAGTACGCTCGACGGATTGGGACTTGCAGGCGCGAACGAAAAGGGAATTGGGCGCGGACATGAATTATTTACTGTAGCATTTCTGCGGGGAGACTTGCCGCCGGGCGGGTGTGCGAGACTAGAAGGACGAAGCCCTGATCAGCTGCGACGTGGCTCGCGCAGAAAATCTACTGGGAGAAATGATATGAGCGGGACGACGATCGTGAAAGAGAAAGTGGAGCTGGCGGTTGAAGATGGAACGCGGATGGCGGCTTATGTAGCGCGTCCGGAGCGGGGTGGGTCGCATCCGGGGTTGCTCGTGTTTCAGGAAGCATTTGGAGTTAATCATCACATTCGCGATGTGAGCGACAGGTTTGCGGCTGAAGGATATGTCGCGATTGCTCCGGAGTTGTTCCATCGCACAGCGCCGCCGGGATTTGAAGGGAGCTATACGGACTTTCCTGCCCTCATGCCGCACTACCAGGCCGTGACAACTGAGACGGCGGAGGCGGACCTACGCTCGGCTTATGAATGGCTGCGCTCGAATGCGCACGTAAAAGCGGACGAGATTTCGAGCGTGGGATTCTGCATGGGCGGGCGCGTTTCGTTTCTGACGAACAGCGTGGTTCCGCTGCGGGCAGCAGTTTCATTCTACGGAGGAGGAATTGCCCCTGGCCTGCTGGATCGGGCGGCGAAGCTGCGAGCGCCTTCGTTGCTCATTTGGGGCGGTTTGGACAAACACATTACTCCCGAGCACCGCAAAGCCATAACCGAAGCTTTGAGCGCGCAGCAGAAGATTTATGTGAATGCTGAGTTCTCCCGCGCCGACCATGGATTTTTCTGCGACGAGCGTGCATCGTATGAGCCGCACTCGGCCCGGCAGGCGTGGACGTTGACGTTGGAGTTTCTGCGCTCGTGAAGAAACTTGGGACGGTTGTTGCTGCGGCGCTCGCTTTACTATCGACGGGGGCGCTCTTGCAAATGCCGGGTTCAGCTCCGGCACGGGGCGATAAAACTTCTTCTCCTAGTTTCTACAAGGATGTGCTTCCGATCCTCCAGGATCATTGCCAGAGTTGTCATCGGAGCGGTGAGGCTGCGCCGATGCCGCTGGTGACTTACGAGCAGACGCGTCCCTGGGCGGCGACAATTGCTAGCGCCGTTGAGATGAAGATGATGCCGCCGTGGTTTGCCGATCCGCGGTACGGGCATTTTGCGAATGATCCGTCGCTGTGTGACCAGCAGATTGCGACGATTGCCGCCTGGGCAAAAGCCGGAGCGCCCGCGGGAGACGAGCGAGATGCGCCTGCGCCGCGGGTGTGGAATGAAGGCTGGAATATTCCGCAGCCGGATTTGGTGGTGAAGATGCCGAAGCCGGTGCAGATTCCGGCGCGCGGCGATGTGGAATATACATACGAAATTGTGCCCACGCATTTTGCTGAGGATAAGTGGGTGCGGATGGCGGAGGTGAGGCCGTCGAGCGCGGCGCATGTTCACCATGCGGTGGTGTACATCCGGCCTCCGGATTCGGCTTGGCTGCGGCATGCGCCGGTGGGCGAGCCATTCACGGCTTCAATGTTGAGCAATCCGGAAGAGCGCCGGCAGGCGCACGAAACCACCAGCGATCTGCTGTTGGTGTATGCGCCGGGAAGTGCACCGGATCAGTGGACGGACGGGATGGCCAAGTTCGTTCCGGCAGGATCGGACCTCGTGTTTCAAATGCATTACACCACGAACGGCGAGGCGGCGAGCGATGAGACGAGCGTAGGGCTGGTGTTCGCGATGCGTCCGCCGAAGCAGAGGGTGATCACGCTGCAGTTGAACAATCATGCCCTGATCATTCCGCCGGGAGCGGAGGATTTTCGCGTAGAGGTGCAGGGCACGCTGCCGAACGATGCCACTTTGCTCAGCATGTTCCCGCACATGCACCTGCGCGGGAAGCGGTTTGAATATGACATTGTGCACGATGACGGAAGCGTGGAGACGCTGCTGCGAGTCAATTATCACTTTCACTGGCAGTTGAGTTACAAGCTGGCGCAGCCGCGGGAGTTGAAGGCGGGAACCAAGTTGCGGGCGGTGGCGTGGTATGACAATTCGAAGAATAATCCGCACAATCCCGATCCGGAGAAGATGGTGACGTGGGGCGACCAGACTTCGCAGGAAATGATGGTGGGATTTTTTGATGTGGCGGTGCCGGCGGGGATGGATAAGTGGAAGTTTTTTATCCGGCAGAATAAGAATTGAGCGATTTGGTGATCGGGTCATTTTGCAATTGAACAAGACAGAGCAGAGCAAGCACGAGTCCAGAGTCGCTTACTGGGCGTTGGCTGTCGTGTTTCTGGCGGTTTATGTGGGGTCGATGTTCACGCCGGGGTTGCTCGATGATGCCGACAGCACGCACGCGGAGGCAGCGCGCGAGATGGTTGTCTCCGGAGATTACGTCACGCTGCACGTGAATGGCGTCCGGTATTTGGAGAAAGCGCCTTTGCCTTATTGGCTGGTGGCTTTCAGTTACAAAGTTTTGGGAGTGAACGAATTCAGCACGCGATTGCCGATGGTGCTGTCGGTGATGCTGCTGGGGGTGCTGGCTTTCTGCTGGGGACGGCGTGCGTTCGGCGAACGGACGGGAATTTATGCGGCGCTTTTCGTGTACACGTGCGCGGGCGTTTATCTATTCACACGCGTCTTGATTCCGGAGGTGCTGCTGAGCTTGCTGATTGCAGCGGCGCTGTATTTTTTTCTGACCGCGCTGGAACCGGGCGCTAAGACCTGGCGATGGTACGCGGGGTACGCGACGATGGCGCTGGGAGTGCTCACCAAGGGGCTGATCGCGCTGGTGTTTCCCTGCGGAGCGGCATTTTTCTTTCTGCTAGCTACGGGGGAATGGCGCCGGTGGCGGGAGTTCCGGCTGATTTCTGGGTTGGCGTTGTTTCTGGCGATCGCTGCGCCGTGGCATATTCTGGCGGGGTTGCGGAATCCAGGGACGGCCGAGCATCACGGCTTTTTCTGGTTTTATTTTGTGAATGAACATTTTCTGAGATTTCTGGGGAAGAGGTATCCGCGGGATTACAACAAACTTCCCGTGACGCTGTATTGGACGCTGCACCTGGTGTGGCTCTTCCCATGGAGTTTGTATCTGCCGGCAGCGGTG
This sequence comes from uncultured Acidobacteriaceae bacterium, assembly GCA_963832755.1. Classification (GTDB taxonomy): domain Bacteria; phylum Acidobacteriota; class Terriglobia; order Terriglobales; family Acidobacteriaceae; genus Sulfotelmatobacter. The sequence goes on from CAWHVM010000003.1 coordinate 284,892, forward strand.
ACGATTGCGGCGCAGCAGTGGCGGAATCGACGCAGTAGTGCTGGCGCCAGTGGGACTCGACGGGGCAGCGATTTTGCTTCGCGGACTCGGCTGTTGTGCTGGATTTGGGCGGGCGTGGTGCTGATCTTTTTTGCCATCTCTACCAACCAGGAGTACTACACGTTTCCCGCGTACTTAGCGATCCTATTGTTGCTGGCAGACGGAGTGGCGCAGTGTGAGCGATTGGAGAGTGAAGGCGGAGTACGCGCAGGATGGCTGATGCCGTCCGCGGGATTGTTGGCTGTGATTGGAGTCGTGGCCAGCGCGATGTTGGTGGTGGGGCTGTGGAAGTCGCGGAATCTGCCATTCGAGCCAGATATCGGACGTTTGCTGAACGAGCAGAATACAAGCGCGTACACGCTTTCCACGTCCCACATGCTGGATTTAAGTTACGCGTCGTTTGCTGCTCTGCGGTTGCCAGCGGCGCTAGCGGCAGTAGTGCTGCTGGTGGCTCCGTTGACGTCGTTTATTTTGCGTTTGCGGCGGCGGCATTATGCCGCGACCTGGGCGCTGGCGGCGGGATTGGCTGTATTTCTGATTGCTGCGCACATTGCGCTGGGGCGATTTGGTCCTTATCTTTCGTCGAAGGATTTGGCGCGGGAAATCGCTGCGCGGGCGCGACCGGAGGATAAGGTGATGATCTATGGCGACCAGGCGTTTGGGTCGTCACTGCTGTTTTATCTGCGACGGCCCATCGATCTGGTCGAGGGGCGGACGACTTCGATGTGGTTTGGCTCGACCTTCGCGGATGCGCCCCAAATTTATCTGAGTGATGCGGATTTGCAGCGGGACTGGGCTGGGAGCGGGCGGGTATTTTTGTTTGTGCCGCCGTACGAGAAGGCAAAAGTAGGTGCATTGTTGCCGGAGAAGTTCGTCGTGGCGGAGGTTTCGGGTAAGTACGTGTACAGTAATCAGCCGTGACTGTCCGCGAAAGCTTTGAATCGCGGAGGCCGCGAAGGAATGCCGCGGAGGTCGCGGAGAATAGGTCGTTGACACTTTTCTAGATGAGGCTTAAATCGATGAAGAGGAAACGGATAGTCGTTGTGGCTGGGGCGATCGCATTCTTAGTTGCTGGTGGAGTTTTGAGGTATTCGGCGAAGGCTCAGTCGGCCGGAGTTCCGCAGGCGGTTGCTCACACTGCCGAGCCGAAGAAGGCAGAGGAGCAGTACAAGAATATCCAGGTGCTTAAGGGCATTCCGGCGGATCAGTTGATTCCCGCCATGCAGTTCATCGCCGCGTCGCTGGGCGTGGAGTGCCAGTTTTGCCACGTGGAAGGGGCGTTCGAGAAAGACGACAAGAAACCGAAGCAGACGGCGCGCAAGATGATGGAGATGATGTTCGCCATTAACAAAGACAACTTCGAAGGCCATCGCGAAGTGACGTGCTATTCGTGCCACCGGGGCAGCACCGAGCCCGTGGGGACGCCGTTGGTGATGAGCGAAGAACCGAAACCGGCGACGGGCGAAGCCGTGAAGGCTGAAGGAAAGAAAGACGAAGGCGCAAGCGCGAAGGAATCAAACGGTCCGTCGGCCGATCAGTTGCTCGACAAGTATCTGCAGGCGGTGGGCGGAGCCGCTGCAATCGATAAGATTACGAGCCGGATAATGAAGGGTACGATTACTTTCGGAGACAGACATGTGCCGATCGACATTTACTCGAAGGATCCGGACAAGCGGATATCATTCACGCACACACCCGACGGCGACAGCGTGACGGCGTTCAACGGTCACGAAGGGTGGCTGGGCTTTCCGGGACGGCCGCCGCGCGAGATGCACGGGTCAGACATCGACTCGGCAGCGATGGATGCGGATCTTCATTTTGCCGTGCACTTGAAAGGGATGTTCAGCGAGGCGCAGGTGCGCGGCACGCAGAAGATCGGCGACCACGATGCCTACCTGGTGATTGGAATGCGCGAGGGGAAGGCTCCGTTGCGGCTGTATTTTGATGAGAAGTCTGGGTTGCTGGTGCGGCTGGTTCGATATGGAGAGACGCCGCTGGGGCGGATGCCTACGCAGATCGATTATGCGGATTATCGCGAAGTGGGCGGGGTGAAGATTCCATTTCGCTGGACGCTCGCGCGGCCGAGTGGAGAGTTCACGATTCAGGTCAGCGAGGTCCAGCAGAACGTTCCAGTGGATGACGCGAAATTTGCCAAGCCGCCGGCACCTGTGGAAGAAAAGAAAGGCGCGGCGAAGTGAGCAGGTTCGCCGCGAGTGGAGTTTACGTTCCGGTGCGTTGAGGTGCGAAACTTCGAAAGCAAGATGCTGCAAGGAGGATCCGCATGCGACGCACGATTACTTTGGCAGCTGTGGTGATGGTTGGAGCCTTCGCGAGTTTGGCTGCGCAAGCGCAAAGCGGCGCCAGCGCCGCTGAGCAGCAATTGTTTGCCGGGGTGAATCGAGCGCGTAAGGCCCAGGGGTTGCCGGGTTTGAAATGGAATGACGCTCTGACAGCGGCGGCGCGCCGGCACGCCGGGGTGATGGCGCAACATGGTACAGCGGAGCATGGGTTTGCCGGCGAGCCCAGCCTGGCTTCGCGAGCTACGCAGGCTGGAGCGCATTTTTATTGGCTGGCCGAAAACGTGATCCAGGGCACGAGCGCTGAAGGCATTCAAGAGGAGTTTCTGAAATCCCCGCACCACCGCGCCAATATTCTCGACTCGGACATGGACTCGATCGGGGTGGGTGTGGTCGAGCGCGGTGGGCAGCTCTTCGCGGTGGAGGATTTTTCGAAAGCAAAGTGACGGCAGGCTACACGAGTCATTGCGCTTTTTTACAATAACAAATCCTGATGGGAACGATAAATAGTTTCAATTTCCGTGGGAGCGGCGGCAGACGATAGAGTGAGGGTGCGGTATTGTGTTTGCATGGAGTTCGCTTGCGGGGGCACGAACTGAGAAAAACATCATGACGAAAGTTGAAGCGGTCATCCAGAACTCCAAGCTGGAAGCGGTGAAGAACGCGCTGCACGAGATTGGCATCGAAGGCATGACGGTGCTTGAGGTGCGCGGGCATGGGCGGCAGAAGGGCCACACCGAGGTTTACCGCGGCCGCGAATACAGCGTTGACCTAATCCCGAAAACCAAGCTGGAGATGGTGCTGTCGGACGCGATGGTAGAAAAAGCGGTACAGGCCATACTGGGGTCGGCGCGCACCGGGAAGATCGGCGACGGTAAGATTTTTCTTACCCGCGTGGAGGAAGCGATCCGCATCCGCAATGATGAGCGGGGCGAGGGCGCATTGTAAGAAATTTGGCCTGGATAGCGGCAGAACTGGGGAAACCAGAAAACATTCGACCGGGACTCGACCGGACGGAATCTTAGCGAGCATCGATTCATGATCCATCGTCATGACGGCGGCGTCTTCACTGATCAGTGAACTGCGAAGTTCTCTAGCCGAAGAGTCGGCGCAAATGGGGCGCGACTTTGCGGCGACGGGAGACGGGCGTGCCGCGGTGGCCCAACGAACGCGGCTCATCGAAAGTATTCTGAAGCGGCTGTGGCGGGACCTGGTATCCACCGACGAACAGGGGCCGCGAGATTTTGCGCTGGTGGCGACTGGAGGCTTCGGGCGCGGCTGGCTCTTTCCTTATTCCGACATCGATCTGCTTTTTCTGTATGCCGATCGCCGCAGCGAAGAAACTCACAAAGAATCCGTCCGGCGGTTTTCGCAAGAGCTGTGGGATCTGAAGCTCAAGTTGAGCCCCGCGTCGCGGACGCTGGCGGAATGTGACCGCTTCGATCCCAACAATACTGAATTCACCATTTCCCTTCTCGACTGCCGCTACCTTACTGGCGACCGCGACCTTTTCACGCGACTACACGACAAAGTGATTCCCAAGCTGGTCATGCGGGAAGCGAAGCCGTTGCTGCAAGGGCTGGCCGAAGTGACGCGGGAGCGGCATGCCAAGTTTGGGCAGACTGTATTTCACCTGGAACCGAATTTGAAGGAGACACCAGGCGGGTTGCGCGACTGCAATGTGGCTTGCTGGCTGGCGCTGATTTCGGTTATGGGCAAGCTGGGCGACTGGCCGGATGCGAGTTCGCTGCGCGCTCCGGTGCGCAAGCAGTTGGATGCGGCTTTGGAATTTCTGATGGCGGCCCGGTGTTTTCTGCATTTCCGGCACGGACGGGATGACAATGCCCTGAGCTGGGAGGCGCAGGACGAGGCGGCGGCGCGAAAGATTGGGGCTTCGGATGCAGTCGAGCTGACGGCGGCGGATTGGATGCGGATTTACTTCGGGCATGCGCGCGCGGTGCAGCGCACGGTGACGCAGTTGCTGGAGGAGATTCCGGAAGCGTGGTCGTCACTGCGCCGTCAATTTCAGGGATGGAAGTCGCGGCCGTCGAGCCCTGATTTTTCCGTGGTGGATGGAATGATTTTTCTGCAGCAGTCTTCTTCGCTGCGCGATCCCGAGATGCTGCTGCGGTTGTTTCATTTTATGGCGCACCACGGGTTGAAGTTGAGCGCCACCACGGAGCAACGAATCGAGCAGGAGCTTCCAGCGCTGGCCGTGACTCCGCCGCGCGGAGCAGAACTCTGGCTTTACCTGCAGGAAACGCTGCTGCAGCCGCACGCCGCGGAGGCGCTGCGCGCAATGCATTCGCTGCGCTTGCTCACCTTGCTGCTGCCGGAGCTGAAGCCAATTGATTCGCTGGTGGTGCGGGATTTTTATCATCGCTTTACCGTAGACGAACACTCGATCCTCGCGATTGAGAGTCTGCACCGGCTGAACGAATCAAAATCCGAGTGGGACAAGCGGTATGCCGAGTTGCTGGGCGAGCTGGAAGATCCGGAGCTGCTTTATCTCGCTCTGCTGTTGCACGACACAGGAAAAGGAGTGCCGGGCGGCAATCACGTGGAGGCGAGCCTTGAGATTGCCGGCCGCTGCCTCGACCGGCTCGACGTGGACGCGGGAGAGCGCGCGGTGGTGCTGTTTCTGATTGCAAGCCATCTGGAGATGTCGGCGCAATTGCGGCGGGACATTTTCAATCCGGAAACGGTGGCGGCGTTCGCGGAAAAAGTGGGCACCCCGGAGCGGCTGAAGATGTTGTGCCTGCTGACCTATGCGGACATCAAGGCGGTGAATCCCGAAGCGCTGACCCCTTGGAAGGCGGAAAATGTTTGGCAACTCTACATCGGCGCCGCGAATTATTTGAACCGCAGCGCGGATCAACGCGTGCACGATGGCAACGGAGAAAAGCTGGCGCGGTTGCGCAGCCTGGCCCCGGTCACCGGCACTAAGTTCAAGGAGTTTGTGGAAGGATTCCCGCAAAGATACTTGCGCGTGCACGCCGCCGAAGAAGTCATGCGCCACATGAAAATGGCAGAGGAACTTGGCCATGATCCCGTGCAGGTCGACCTGAAGCGCGGCCGGCATTGGTACGAACTGACGCTCGTCACCAAAGACCGCGCGTCGCTGTTTGCCACGTTGACGGGAGTGCTCGCGGCCTGGGGAATGAACATCGTGAAGGCGCACGCGTTTTCGAACCAGGCTGGAACCGTGGTGGACACGCTCTACTTTACCGATCGCTTTCGCACTCTGGAGTTGAACTTGTCGGAGTGGGACCGGTTCAAGCGCAGCATCGCCGCGGTTTTGACGGGCGAAGCCGATCTCGACAAGATGCTGCGCGATCGCCAGCGCGGGGAGAAGAGCGTAAGGGTCAAAGTTGTGGTGGAGACGCGGATCGATTTCGACGATGAATGCTCGTCGACGAGTACGCTGCTGCAAGTGATTGCGCAGGACCGTCCGCGCTTGCTGCACCGCATCAGTTCGTGCTTATCGCATCAACGATGCAACATCGAGATCGCCTTGATCGATACTGAGGGACAGATGGCGATCGACGCATTCTATTTAACGTCGGGGGGAAAGAAGCTGACGGTCGAGCATCAGAAGAAAGTGGAGAAGGCATTAGTGGATGAGTTGAAGAGTCTTGGGCTTGGGGGATAAACGACGGGCGGATCGCTCCCTCGTGTAAGCCCAAAAATAAAAGCTTTGAAAGGGCGCGGCTTCAGCCGCGCCGATCCCGCCTCACTGTGGAACAGCGGTGCTTCAGCGCCGCGTAAGCCTCAATGCATAAGGCTTCAGCCCCTGATGGGCATTCATCGCGAAAAGCTGTCAATAGCAAAATAGTACACGATCGGCCCTAAGTCGCTCAAAGCAGGGGAGATATATTTCCGGGAAACGTGGCGGGATTACCCCGCTCAAATTGATATACTGAGTATATAGAGTAAAAATTCAGAAAAACGAGGCGCGGCCCACAGGCCGCGCCTTTTCTCTTTTGCGTAAACAGGAGCAATATGGACGAGTTCAAGTTTTTCAAAACTTTCAAGGAGCGCGGCGAGTGGGTCGAACTGCTTTTCATGGCCGAGGCCATGCGCCGCGGCTACAAGCTTCTCAGGCCGTGGGGAGACTCTCAGCCCTTCGATGTCGCTCTCTTTTTCGGCAGCCGCATCGTGCGGGTCCAGGTGAAGTCCACCAGCTACCGCCTCGGCACCGGATACCGCTGTGAGTTCCAGACCAACATCCACGGCCGGCAATACACTCTCAAGCTGCTTGACTTCTTCGCCGGTTACGTCATCCCCCAAAAAACCTGGTACCTCATCCCGGCGCCGGTCCTCTTCAACGGCGGCCGTGAGCCGACGAGCACAATGCTCTTCCCCATGCAACCCCACAAACCAAACACCTACCGCTACGAGTGCTACCGGGAGGCCTGGAGCTTGCTGCGCCCGAAGCCGGAGGAACGGAAAACTCGCGCCAGATAAGGGATGGCGCCGGGCGGGGAGCACTGGTCGGGGGAAGGCCCGTCTTTTCCCCCAATTCTACTCACGCGGGTGCCCCGTCCTTGTCTCTGCGTTTTTTGCAGAGACAGGGCGGGGAACTTGATTCCCTATAGTCCGCGGCACAACCCCGAGCGTTCCCGCTTCCGGGCAGCCCACTGTGATTCAATCTCCACCACTCCCTCAACCCCGGAAACATAATGGCGGAAACTGCTCCAAGCCCACTCCTCAGGACTAGAAACCAGTCCTCGGCGCACCGGATTGCGATGGATGTACCGCAGCTTCTCTATGCGCCGAGCCTCGCTCCAGACATTGAAGTCGTAATACCGGGCCTGCCAGAACGAGCCGCCTTCCGGCTCGCGCAACTCGCGAGCCACGTTCTGCTTCAACATCTGCAATGCGAGCGTAAGCTTCGCCCGCTCCGGCTCGCTGATCAGCAAATGAACGTGCTCCGGCATCACCACGTACCCTGCGACGTAGAAGCCATACCACAGCCGCGCCCGCTCCAGAACTTGCTCGAAAACGTCGCGGGCGCGAGGCGAGCCCAGCCGGGCCGCGCGGTCATAGCAACTGAACGTAAGAAAATGGAGACAACGCGCTTCCTGAAATCGCCTGAGTCCCCACGGCATAGAAGTAATCGTAAGCCGAGGTTGGGGCGCGGTGGTTCGCTGCGATGGAAATTTGTTTCTACGATTCCTGGAGTGGGAACCGACTATAGGAAGTCAAATTCCCCGCCCTCACCGCAAAGAACGCGGGGACAAGGACGGGGCAACCTCCGGGCAAGATGGCTCGGAAGTCCTACCGGCCCACCTGCTGAATGCAATCCTCCAGCACATCCAAAGCAACGTCAGCTTCTTCTTTGGTCACAACTAACGGCGAGCACAGCCGGATCGTGCTCGGCCCGCAGCCTGGGAACAGCACGCCGTGTTCGAAGGCGCGCTCGACAGACAGAAGCCGGGGACAGATGGGCACTTGTCGAATAGACGACGCGAAGTAAAATAACCCAATGAGTCCAGAAGTTGCCGATCTCCTGAAACGAGCGCTCGCGCTCCCGGTTGAGGAGCGCACTGCTTTGGCTAACACTCTGCTCGACAGCCTCGAAGATCCGGACGAATCTGTTCAAGCCGCCTGGGACGAAGAAGTAGCGCGCCGCATGCAAGACCTGCAGGCGGGCAAAGCCGTGACCGTCCCTTGGGAAGAACTGCATCAAGAGTTGTTGGCGATGTTGAATGAGCATTAGGAGCGTTCGCTACCACCAGGGCGCAAGCGCAGATGTTAAGAGCGCCGTAACGTGGTATCGAAGTCGCAGCCCGAAAGCGGCGTCGGACTTCGTCGGAGAACTTGATCGCGCGGTCGATACGATCCGTGAAGCTCCGGAACGCTGGCCGATGGGAAAGAACAATACGAGAAGATTTCTTCTCTGGCGATTTCCCTTTTCAGTTATCTATCCCGAACAGGACGGCGTGATCATTATTTGGGCGGTCGCGCACGGTAGCAGGCGACCCGAGTATTGGGCGCGTCGCCTCAAATGACACGGGGCTGGCCCGGCCTTTCCTCATTTCAATCCTCGAGGATGCCCCACCCTTGTCGCGTCTTTTGCGGCAGAGCCTGCCCTGAGCTTGCCGAAGGGGCGGGGATTTTGGCCCCCGTGGTTAAGTATGGGGCAGGTCCGTCTTTAATGTTTCCTGCCCACTTCCTGGATGCACTCTTCCATCACGTCCAGCGCAACGTCGGCTTCTTCTTTGGTCACGACCAGCGGCGGGCACATGCGGATCGTGCTCGGCCCGCAGCCCAGGAACAGGATGCCGTGTTCGAAGGCGCGCTCGATGATCAGGTCGCGCTCGGCGCTGCCATACTCTTTGGTGGCTTTGTCCTTCACGATGTCGCAGCCGATCATCAGGCCGCGGCCGCGCACGTCGCCCACCAGCTTCAGCTTCGCCGGCCACGTGGACATGCGTTTCAGCATGTGCGCGCCCACTTCCGCCGAGTGCTCGACGAGATGTTCTTTCTCGATCACGTCAAGCGTAGCCATCGCCGCCGCGATGCACACAGGATTACCTCCAAAGGTTGAGGCGTGCGAACCGGGCACCCAGTCCATGATTTCGGAGCGAGTCAGCGTGATGCCGAGCGGCATGCCCGACGCGATGCCCTTCGCGATGCAGATCATGTCAGGCTCAACGCCGGTGTGCTCGACAGCCCACCACTTGCCGGTGCGGCCCACGCCACTCTGTACCTCATCGAGCACGAGCATGATGCCATGACGATCGCAGATGCGGCGCAGCTCCTGCATGAAGATCGTTGGCGCGATCACGTAGCCGCCCTCGCCCTGCACCGGCTCGACGAAGATCGCAGCCACTTCCTCGGGAGGCAGCGTGGTCTTGAACAGCTTCTCTTCGATGAAGCGCGCGCAGCTCAGCGCGAACGCGTCGGGATCTTGCGTAGCGTCTTTGCGTCCGCGATACAGGTCAGGATAAGGAATGTGCGTCACGCCCGGCACCAGCGGCGCAAAGCGCCGCCGCTGCTGCGGTTTCGACGCGGTCAGCGACATCGCGCCCATGGTGCGTCCGTGAAACGCGCCGAAGAACGCGATGATGTTCTGCCTCTTCGTGTGATACCTAGCGAGCTTGAGCGCGCACTCGATGGCCTCCGCGCCTGAGTTGCCGTAGTAGACCTTGTGCGGGCCAGGCATGGGAGCGATTTTCGAAAGGCGCTCGGCGAGTGTGACCAGGCTCTCGTAATAAAAATCCGTCCCCGACATGTGAATCAGTTCGCCGGCCTGCTTCTGAATGGCGGCGACCACTTCGGGATGGCAGTGGCCGGTCGAGGTGACGGCGATGCCGGCAGAGAAGTCATAGAACTCGTTGCCATCGACGTCGGTGACGACGATGCCGCGGCCGCTCTTGGCGACCATCGGGTAGGAGCGGGTATAGGAAGGCGAAATATATTGCTGGTCGCCGGCGAGCACGCGCAGGGCGTTGGGTCCGGGCAGGGCGGTCTTGATCTTTGGCCCGTTAACAGCGGGTCCGGTCTTTTTTTCGGGAGCAGTTGCGGTCATGGTCTTCGTGGTCATTGGAATCCTCCGTAAGGCAGTGGCCAGTGCTTAGTGGCCAGTGGTCAGCGAATGCAACCTGGAACGCGTGGCTTGGTTCAGACGCACACGCAGGTCGAGGCGAATCAGGCGGAGGAGTTGTTAGTCGCTACCGAAGAGGCTGGGACGCAGGCGCGATGGGAGATTGGCCCGATAGCGCCTCGGACACACCAGGCAGTGCAGCCAGCACTCGGGCCGATTTGAATGGAAAAGACGCGAATTGGATTTGTTGCGCAGCATCGCTTGCGGTCGACATCACTGGCTCATTATAGCTTGAGGCGGTGCGCCGCGTAACCCCTTTGGTAACTGGCCTCGCTGCGCCCGAGCGGACCCTTCGGCTTCGCTCAGGGCAGGCTCGCGAGTCGCCCGTCTCCCACACGAGTTGCCGCTTCACAAGAGTCGATTTTGACTTCCGGCTGGACGGGCTTTAGCATGGCTGCACCCTAGGCGGGGCCATCTACCTTGCTCGAACAGACCTTTTCGCATTATCGGATCATCGAAAAGCTTGGCGGCGGCGGCATGGGCGTGGTGTACAAAGCTGAGGACACTCGGCTGGGGCGCTTTGTCGCATTGAAGTTTCTTCCTGATGAACTGGCGCAGGATCGCATGGCGCTGGAGCGATTCCGGCGGGAGGCGAAGGCTGCTTCTGCGCTGAACCACCCTAACATCTGCACGATTTATGACATCGGGGAGGAAGATGGGCGGACGTATCTGGTCATGGAGTTTCTGGACGGGGTCACGCTCAAGCACATGATCGGCGCGCGTCCGATGGAGATGGAAACGATTCTGGAGTTGGGGATCGAGATCGCGGATGCGCTGGATGCCGCGCACGCTGGAGGTATTGTCCATCGCGACATCAAGCCGGCAAATATTTTTGTGACCAAGCGGGGGCACGCGAAGATTCTGGACTTTGGACTGGCCAAGGGTGACGGCGAATCCGGCGGCGGCAGCGGCGGCGACGCGCATCGCGGACGTGACCGCGCCCACGGATGCGGTGATCGAAGAGCACCTGACCAGCCCCGGTTCGACTCTGGGGACCGTGGCTTATATGTCTCCGGAGCAGGCCAAGGGGAAAGAACTGGATTCGCGCACGGATCTTTTTTCTTTCGGCGTGGTGCTGTATGAGATGGCTACGGGGATGCTGCCGTTCCGCGGCGAGACTTCTGCGCTGATTTTTCAAGCCATTCTGGATCGCGCTCCGGTTTCGCCGGTGCGATTGAATCCGGATTTGCCGGCGAAGCTGGAAGACATTATCAACAAAGCCATTGAGAAGGACCGCAACCTGCGCTACCAGCATGCGGCGGATATTCGTACGGACTTGCAGCGGTTGAGGCGCGACACGGAGAGCGGGCGCGCGGTTGCGGCTAGTTCCGCATCGGTGGCGGCTGCGCAGGATTCAGGTCCGCATGCGGTTGCGGCAGCGGGGCCGGCATCTGGGTCGGGCAAAGGTGCGGCAGCCGCTTCTTCGAGCGCTGTCAGCGTTGGGAGCGCGGCGCCCTCCAGTGCCGCACCAGGCTCTGCACCAGCGAAGAAGTCCTGGAAAATTCTGGTTCCTGCGGCGCTGGTGGTACTGGCTGCGCTTATAGCTGGTGGATTATACTATAGATCACATCAATCCGCAAAGCTAACGGAGAAAGACAGCGTGCTGCTGGCGGATTTCGTCAACACGACGGGCGATTCGGTTTTTGATGGAACCTTGAAGCAGGCGCTGGCGGTGCAGTTGGAGCAGTCGCCGTATCTGAACATTCTTCCGGAATCGCGGATTCGTGAGGCGTTGAAGTTTATGGGACGCTCGGGAGACGAGCGTGTGACCAACGATGTGGCGCGTGAAATCTGCCTGCGCGAGGGTGTAAAGGCGATGATACTGGGATCGATTTCGAGCCTGGGCAGCCATTACGTGGTCACGCTGGAAGCGGTGAACGCGCAGACTCGCGATTCGCTGGCGCAGGAACAAGTTGAAGCGGACAGCAAGGAGCAGGTGCTGAAGTCGCTGGACAAAGCAGCGTCGCAGTTGCGGGAGAAGCTGGGTGAATCGATTGGTTCCGTTCAGAAGTTCGCGACCCCGCTGGAGGCAGCTACGACCTCGTCGCTGGATGCTCTGAAGGAGTTCAGCCTGGGCGAGGCGGAACACTCGAAGTTCGACGATGAGGCCGCGATTCCGCACCTGAAACGTGCTACCGAACTGGATCCGAATTTTGCCATGGCGCTGGCCGTGCTGGGCGTGACCCTTAACAACACGAGCCACACCCAGGAGGCTTCTGAGTATTTTCAAAAGGCGTTTGATGCGAAGGAGCGGGCGAGCGAACGGGAGAAGTTCTACATTTCTTCTCACTACTACGGAACCTACAGGAGAGACGACGAACGAAACATCCAGATTCTTGAAGAATGGATTCAGACGTATCCCCGCGATACTGTTCCGCGGGACAACCTGGCCCTTGTAGAGGGAGGGGATGGGCAGCCTGAAAAAGCGGTGGCTAGCGCGAGCGAGGCGCTGAAGCTTAATCCCAAGGATCCTTACGCCTATGCAAATCTGGCAGTAGCCTACATGTCCCTGAATCGCTTTGACGAAGCCAAGGCTGTGGCGGAGCAGGCTATCGCCCAGAAAGCCGAGCCGTGGTCGATCCACGTCAACCTATACCAGATTGCGTACATTCGAGGCGACGAGGCAGGGATGCAGCGGGAGGTGGAACAATCAGCCGGCAAGGTGCAAGAGCCCGTTATAGGTTTGATCCAGGGGGCGGGCCAGTGCGCGCAGGGGAAAATAAAAGCTGCGCGGGCAAGCTATGGCCGTGCGGTGAGCGTAGCCCAGGCTCAGGGCCAAAAGGAGTACGCGGCAACGATTCTGGGGGCTGAGGCATTTTGCGACGCCGAGGCAGGCTTCTCGCAGGAAGCTCGTCAGACGATGAATGCGGCGCTTGCGCTTTCGGAGAACGTTATCTCGCGGTCAGTCGCCATGCGTTTGTTTGCCCGCATCGGCGACACGGCCCAGTCCGAGAAGCTGGCCGAAGGATTGAGCAAGGAATTTCCGTACTATACTCTGCTGAATCAGGTGTATCTGCCGGCGGCGCGAGCCGTGATAAGCCTGCAACGCAACCACCCCGAGCAGGCAGTTACGGCGCTGGAGTCTGCCAAGCCTTATGAGTTGGGCAGTGTCGGGACGATCTCCATTCGCGGCGAGGCCTATCTCCGCCTGCACGATGGAGTCAAGGCCGGGGCGGAGTACCAGAGAATTCTTGACCATCGTGGGCTTGATTCGGTGGGCTGGGGTTATTCTTTGGCTCATTTGGGGTTGGGCCGGGCTTATGCTTTGCAGGGCGATACTGAAAAAGCTAAGGCGGCTTATCAGGATTTCTTTGCGGTTTGGAAAGATGCGGACGCGGATGTTCCTGTGTTGAAGACTGCGAAGGCGGAGAATGAGAAGTTGAAGTAGGCCGAGCGTCTGTGGTGGAAACTCCTTGCGGAGCCGCGATTGGCTCCCAGGTGCTCGGGGTCCTTCGACTCCGAAACGTGTCCGCTTCGCGGGCACGTTTCTGCGCTCAGGATGACAAAACGTTTAGAGTCCTCTTCGTTCCCGCACGCGTCTGATATGGTCTAACTTCCCGTTTTTTCGCTTCCATGTCCAAACAGAGCCCAAGCCGGTTTGCGGTGATTCTTGCCTTTGGGCTGGTGTATTTGTTTTGGGGATCGACCTACCTGGCGATTGATATTGCGGTGCAGACGATTCCTCCGGCGCTGATGTGTGGAGTGCGGTTTTCAATTGCCGGCGTGGTGATGCTGGGGGTGTGCGCGGCTACGGGGCGCAGGGTCTGGTATTCGGCGCGACAGATTGCTTTGGCATCGGTGGTGGGGATTTTGTTGCTGATAGGCGGGAACCTAACGTTGGCACGGGCAGAGCTTTCGGTGCCGACGGGGTTGGCGGCCTTGATTATTGCCATCACGCCGTTGTGGTTTCTGGTGTTGGACTCGCTACTGCTGGGCGACCATCACATATCGGGGCGAGGCAAGGCGGGGCTGGCGCTGGGAGTTGCGGGACTATTTGTGTTGTTTTGGCCACAGCTGCATTCAACATCGTCAATGGGACGGCGCGAGCTGTGGGCTTCGCTCTCGTTGCTGGGAGGGTCTTTCTCGTGGGCCTTGGGATCAGTGCTATCGAAGCGCTGGCAGTCGGGCATGGACGGGTTCAGCGCGACAGGATGGCAGTTGACGGTGGCGGGCGCCGTTAGTTCCCTTGTCGCATTAAGCGTTGGAGATTTCGCACAGGTTGCGTGGACGGCGCGGGGGTTGGGCGCGGTGTTGTATTTGGTGGTGTGCGGATCGTGGATTGGATATACGGCTTACATCTGGCTGCTGGGGCACGTGCCTACGTCGAAAGTGTCGACTTATGCGTATGTGAATCCGGTGGTGGCGGTGTTTTTAGGTTGGCTGATTCTGCACGAGCGCGTGGACGGCTTTATTGTGATGGGGAGTGTGATTGTGGTTTTGTCGGTGATTCTGGTTACCAGCGCAAAGGTTAAGGAGAAGACTGTGGCGGAGGAGTTGCCGGCGGTGGAGGCGATGTAGTGGGGTCCAGGGGTCAGGGATCAGGGGCCAAGTGCGTTGACGCTGGTGCCGTCCCTAACGGGACTTGGTTCTTCTCTCTCCAGCATACCCCGCACTTACGTGCGGGCTAATGAATGGCGTCGCCGGCGCGGCTCGGCCGGGATTGTGCTATCAGCTATCTCGTGGGTTCTTGATCGTCCTCTGCGCTGGTTAATAAATCTACGGAGCGGCCGCGAATTACGTAGGTCCTCTTCAGCGACGGATTTGGTTCGAAGGTTACGCGGGCGGGAGAACGCTGCCAGTCGGGTAACCTGCAGGCGGAATCTGGAATCTGCAATTGCTGGGTTTCGACACTGACTTTCGCTTCCCCGACCAGCCACTTCAGTACCGGCTTACGACGATTGAGCTGGACGACCATAGCGTAAATTTCCTTGTTGTCATCGGAGATGCCGCAGTAGGCGGCGTAGTCGCGGTACCAACTGACATCTGAGTAGGCGGCGTCGAACTCCGGCAAATTGATGGGAGAGATGCGGCCGGTGACACGGTCGACAAGGAGCCATCCACCGCGTTGCCATTGCCAACGCGGTGCGGCGGGTTCCTGGGGAAGGCTGTCATTGACGCGGAAGGCGCGCCGAATGACGAACGAGCGGTCGGTTACGTCGTGGGCGGGACCGAGGGTGAATTCCTTGACGTGAGCGTCGACCAGGAGTGGTCTCACTCTGAGGGTCAACGGCTTATTGTTTGCTGTTTGGGTTGCGACGCCGGGTTCGGGGGACCATTGGACTGTGGTCCATTTGCCGAAGGTAATGACGTGGGGCTTGGCGGCAGCGACGGCGGCTACCTGAGCGAGGATGACGAACGGAAGAACTAAACGGAGCCGAGATTGCAGGATCTGGATCATGGCCGAGGTTAAACAGAAATCAGAGTCTGGGACAAGGTTAGACGTCACAAATCGGTGCGCTTTTTCCGAAGCGGGTTCCGAAGTGGGAAGACAGCCGCGGGTTGCGGCGTTTGACGGCGCGTTTGCCGGGTGAATCCGCACGGCAGATTTGACGTTGCAGTAGAATGACAAGAAGTAATGCTGCGCGATGAGTTCTCCTCACGACACCCGTCCGGCTGTGAGCGGTGAAGGCCGGGCAACTTCCCAGCGAGAAACGGGTTCTGATCAGGATATGCACGTGTTGCCTACAAGACGGCAGGCGCCGCGAATTCTCGTGGTGGATGATCATCCCACCATTGCGGGGTTGATGAGCCAGTTGCTCACGCAGCGCGGTTACGACGTGGTGACGGCGGAGAATGCGGAGCAGGCCGAGGCGGAGGTGCGTCGGAATACGCCGGACATAATTTTGTCGGATGTGCGCATGCCGGGGAAGTCGGGATATGAGTTGTGCCGGGAACTGAAGGCTGATCCGGCGACGCGGCTGATTCCTTTTGTGCTGATCACGGGATTGAGCGACAGCGCCGACAAGGTGCGGGGGATTGAAGCCGGGGCGGATGATTTTTTGAACAAGCCAGTGCTGGCGGAAGAGTTGACGGCGCGGGTGAAGTCGTTGTTGCGGGTGAAGGAGTTCACGGACGAATTGGAGACGGCGGATTCGGTGCTGTGCACACTGGGTCTGGCGGTAGAAAGCCGTGATCCTTACACCGAGGGGCATTGCGAGCGGCTGGCGTTGCGGGCGGCGGATTTGGGACGGCATCTGGGACTGGATGAAGATTCGATTATGGCGTTGCGGCGCGGCGGATATTTGCATGACCTGGGCAAGATCGCGGTGCCGGATGCGATTCTGAAGAAGGGATCGGATCTGACTTTGCAGGAGTGGGAGATTATGAAGCGGCATCCGGTGACCGGGGAGAATATCTGCAAGCCGCTGAAGTCGTTGCGGCTGGTGCTGCCGATCATCCGGCATCATCATGAGCATGCGGATGGGTCGGGGTATCCGGATGGATTGCGGGCGGAGGAGATCCCGCTGCTGCCGCGGGTTTTGCAGGTGGTGGACGTATACGATGCGCTACGCACGGCTCGGCCTTACAAGCCGACGCTGGGGCATGACGAGGCCGCGCAAACCATGCGCGAAGAAGCCCGCCAGGGCTTGTGGGATGCCGAACTGGTGAACGAGTTCTTCAGCATGCTGGTGGAAAAACGCAGCGTGGCGTGAGGCAGGCAGTTCTTCAGCTCTCAGCTCTCAGCTCTCAGCTCTCAGCTCTCAGCTCTCAGCTCTCAGCTCTCAGCTCTCAGCTCTCAGAAGTGGATGCTGCCTTCCGGTTTTCGGTTTCCTCGGCTGACTCTTTCCGACGTACAATTGGCGAGACTTTTGTGGCATTCAATTGAAGGACATCGCTTATAGCATCGTCATTCCGGCTTACAACGAAGGCGCGCGCCTGGGGGCAACTCTGGAAAAGGTGCTGGGATATGTGCGCGCGCAGGGGTGGAATGCGGAAGTGATTGTGGTGAACGATGGGTCGCGCGACAACACGGCGGAATTGGTGCGCGGGTTTGCCGAAAGAGATTCGATGCTGCGGTTGGTGGAGAATCCTGGCAACCGCGGTAAAGGCTTTAGTGTGCGCAATGGCATGCTGAATGCGCGGGGCGAAGTAGTGCTGTTCAGCGATGCGGATTTATCTTCGCCTATTGAGGAGATGGCGAAGTTGTTGGCGGCACTGGAGGCAGGAGCGGACATTGCGATTGGCTCACGCTGGCTGCGGGCGGAACTGCAGACGCGGCGGCAGTCGCTGCACCGGCAATTATTTGGGAGAGTGTTCAATTTATTGCTGCGGATTATTTTGGGGCTGCGCTTCACAGACACACAGTGCGGATTTAAAGCGTTCACGCGGCGAGCCGCACAGACGATTCTGCCGCTGCAGCGCATCGAACGGTGGGGATTCGATCCAGAGATTCTTTTTCTGGCGCACAAGTTTGGCTTTCGCGTGGAGGAAGTGCCGGTGCTATGGGGACACAGCGGAGACACGCGGATTCATCCCTTGATCGATGGAGCGCGGATGTTTCAGGAGATAGTACGCATTCGGTGGTATGACCTGACGGGGAAGTACGATGCGGGTGCGGCAGTGGGGGCGCCGGCAGTTAAGACGCTGCCTGGACGCCCCGCGCCGAGAGGTTGAGGATCTGGACTGCGGGCGATCTTGAATCAGGCTGACTTTCGCTTCCCATCGGCAGCCAATCCCTTCAAGGCTTCAACCACCTGTTTTCCCATCTCAGAAGTTCGCGTCGATTTTCCTTCGGCTCGGACCAGGTCGGCGGTGCGAGAGCCTTGGTTCAGTGCGGCGCTGACCGCATTTTCGATGCACGTTGCTTCTTGTTCCAACTGAAACGAATGACGGAGCAGCAGGGCGGCGGAAAGAATTGCGCCGAGAGGATTCGCGATTCCCTTCCCGGCGATGTCGGGCGCTGAGCCGTGGACCGGCTCGTATAGGCCGACCGGGCCGCCGATGCTGGCGGAGGCCAGCAAGCCCAGCGAACCTACGACTCCGCCCGCCTGATCGGAGAGGATGTCGCCAAACATATTTTCCGTGAGGATCACATCGAAATCTTTGGGGCGCTGCACCAGGGACATGGCGGCGGAATCCACGTACATTTGAGAGAGTTGCACTCCCGGATAATCTTTGGCGCAGCGGGTGACGACTTCGCGCCACAGGCGGGAACACTCAAGAACATTGGCTTTGTCGACGGATAACACCTTCTGGCGGCGCTTCATCGCTAGATCGAAGGCGACGCGGGCGATGCGCTCAATGGCCGGCTCGTCGTACGTCATGGTGTTGGTGGCGATGCGGGAGCCGGGTTCACCAGCGATGGAGCGGGGTTCTCCGAAATAGAGGCCTCCTAGCAATTCGCGGACGATCATTATGTCGGTGCCGCGGACTAGATCTGGGCGCAGTGGCGAACAGTCTTCGAGGGCTGGAAAGCAGATGGCGGGACGGAGGTTCGCATAGGCACCCAGCTCGCGGCGCAAGCGCAGGAGTCCGGCTTCGGGGCGCAGGTGGTTGGGATAGTGGTCGAAGGCTGGATTTCCCACCGCGCCGAGTAACACTGCGGAGGATGCGAGGCATGCTTGAATTGTGTCGGCGGGGAGAGGATCATTGGCGGCTGCTAGCGCTGCGCCGCCGATGTACTTGTACTGGAGTTGAAGCTGATGGCCGAAGGCGTCGGCGACGGCTTGAAGGACCAGGACGGCTTGTTCAGTGACTTCTGGGCCGATGCCATCGCCGGGGAGGATCGTAAGATTGAGATGCATCAGGGGTTAGTTTAACGCGGAAGACGTCAACGGGCTATGTGCGCAATCCGCAGTATTGTCGTAAACCTTGATTTGGAACAGCGAACGTTAGCTCACTTCGGATCGGAACCAAAGCGAATCACGTTACCGTCGGGGTCTTCGACGTGCATTTCCAGAGCCCACGGATAGTTCGTAGGCGGCATGCGGATGGCCACGCCGCGGGCCTTAAATTCTTCTTGCAGTTTTTCTACATCCCCACGCCGATCCATACCCATGCCTGGCCTCGACCCTGACCGCCGCGGCAGAGGTAAATTCCGGCCCGGTCGCGGTTCACGCTAGTAAACTCGTCCGTGCCCCAGGAAACGTTCTTGAAACCAAGCAGGTCCACGTAGAAATGGACACTGGCCGCCATATCTTCTACGCGGAGGATCGGCTGGCTGCCTTCGAAGCGCACCGGCGCCGGACCGGAATTGCTCATAGCGATAAACACTCTCCGAAATGCTAAGACTATACGCCTGGCGCGGGAACTACACGCCCCAAAGGTAATCTTCTTGCTGCTGATCATGCAGATGATCGGCGGCGACCGGCAGGGGCACACCGAAGGCGTTGGTTTGCGACGCCATCGGAAAAGGCCGGGGCGGTTCGGGGCTTGAGGCGCCGGCCGCGGCAGCGGCGGCTGCCGCGATGGGGAGCGGCTCAAACAGCGGAGTGGCCGAGGCTGCGGGCTTGTGCGTGTCGCGGATCAATTCGAGCAGGTGATGGTCTTCAACTTTCTTGATCTTGTCGGCGAGGCGGACGAAGCGGCGATAGATGTCGTCGAGGGCGCGGCGGTCGAATTGGTAGCCGAGCTGTTCGCAGCGGATGGCGAGAGCGTGACGGCCGGAGTGCTTGCCCAGCACGAGTTTGGAATCGGGCACGCCTACCGACTGCGGCGTCATGATTTCATAGGTGAGTGGGTTCTTTAGTACGCCATCCTGGTGGATGCCGGCTTCGTGGGCGAAGGCGTTGCGTCCGATGATGGCCTTGTTGGGCTGCACGGGGACGCCGGTGATTTCGCTTAGCAACTGGCTGGCGGGGAACAGATGCTCGGCGGCGATTCCGGTTTCGTAGGGATAGCGGTCGTGCCGAACCCGCATGGCCATTACGATCTCTTCTAGCGACGCATTGCCGGCTCGCTCGCCGATGCCGTTGATGGTGCATTCGACCTGGCGGGCTCCGGCGGCGATGGCGGCCATGGTGTTGGCTACGGCCATGCCGAGATCGTTGTGGCAGTGAGCGGAGATAGTGACGTTCTCGATTCCCTTCACACGGCGGCGGATGGTTGCGATTAAATCGCCGAACTCGGCGGGCACAGTGTAGCCGACGGTGTCGGGAATATTGAGTGTGGTGGCGCCGGCTTCGACGACGGCTTCGAGCACCTGGCAGAGGAATTCTGGGTCGGTGCGCGTGGCATCTTCGGGGGAAAATTCGACATCCGGGCAGAGCGATTTGGCGAAGGCTACGGCGTCGCGGGATTGGGCGAGGCATTCCTGGCGCGTGATGCGCAGCTTGTATTTCAGGTGAATGTCGGAAGTGGCTAGAAAGACGTGGATGCGCGGGCGGGCCGCTTCTTTCAAGGCCTCCCAGGCGCGCTCGATATCGGGGCGGCAGGCGCGGGCGAGTCCTGCAATGATGGGGCGGCGGATGACCGCAGCAATGGCCTTCACGGCCTCAAAGTCGCCATCGGAGGCGATGGGAAAGCCGGCCTCGATCACGTCGGCGCCGAGACGGTCGAGCTGGTGCGCCACGCGCAATTTTTCCTGGTGGTTCATGCTGCAACCGGGCGACTGTTCTCCGTCGCGCAAGGTGGTGTCGAAAACGGAAATGCGGACCTGCTCTTGAGCCATTGGGTTCCTTCCAGAAATAATGCTGGGCTGTTCTATGGTATGGGGCAGAAGGGTTGAAGCAAAACTTATAATTCTTCAGTGATCATTAGGTAATCTTATATGATAAGATATGCTAATGGCAAATGGAGTTTACATAAGGGGATAGCCGATGGAACTTTCGCAGCTAGAAGTCTTCCTGGCGGTGGCTCGCGAGCACCGGTTCTCCCGTGCCGCCGAAAAACTTTACCGCACTCAGTCGGCAGTGAGCCAGACGATCCGCAAGCTGGAGGATGAGCTGGGTGAGAACTTGTTTGACCGCTCGTCACGCGAGGGGGTTCTCACCGATGCCGGGCAAGTGCTCTTCGAATATGCCGAGAAGCTGCTGAACCTGCGCCAGGACGCGCACGAATCGCTGGCGGAACTGCGGGAACTGCAGAAAGGCAAGCTGGTGATCGCGGCCAACGAATTTACGGCGCTTTATCTTCTGCCGGTGCTGGCGGAGTATAGGCGGTTGCATCCGATGATCAAGATCATCGTGCAGCGGGCGCTGGGCAGCCGCATTCCAGACGATGTGCTGCAGCACAGCGCCGAACTGGGCGTGCTTTCGTACAAACCGGAGGAACTGCGGCTGCACTCGGTTGTGACTTATCTGGACGAGCTGGTGCTGATCGTGCCGCCGACGCATCCGCTGGCGGGGGCTCGGGAAGTGAGCATCCGGCAGTTGGGGGCGGAGTCGTTTGTGGCGCACATTGTTTCGTCGCCCTACCGCGAGAAAGTTCTGCAGACCTTCGAGAAACACAAGACGCCGCTGCATATGGATCTTGAGCTGCCGACGTTGCAGGCCATCAAGCAGTTCGTTGCCCTGGGAAGCGGCGTGGCGCTGATGCCGGAGATCAGCGTGGAAACGGAGGTGGCGCGCGGGGAACTGGTGAGGATTCCGGTGCGGGAGCTGCGGGTGCAACGCAAGCTGCGTTTGATTTACCGAAAAGAAGCGGGCCTTTCACATGCGGCGCGGGCATTTCTGAAAGTGGCCGAGGCGGTGGCACTGGAGCGGGCGGGGCGGTATCGATTTCAGCGGGAGAGTTAGGGAAGCGAGCCAAACTCGCGATTATTGTGTCGCGAAAAACGCGACACTTCGCGCGGCTCGCCCAGGTCCTTCGACGGGCAAAGAACGCCCGCCTCAGGATGACAATCCAGAATTCAAGTTATGCTTGACTCCAGCGAATCAACAGTCGGCGCAGACTTCCCCGGGCTGGAAGGCGGCCAGGGCTTCGCAGAGGCTGGGGTGAATCTCGAGGACTGAATCAAGGTTCGTTAGGTCCAGCAGATTGCGCACGAACGGGGTGGGGCTGGCACATTTCAGATTTGCATTCTGCGATCGAGCCCAACTGTAAAGAAAAGCCAGTTCGCCGATGCCAGCGCTGTCGATGGCGCTGACGCCACTCAGATCGAGGACTACCTTGCCGCCATTCTGCAGGACTGTACTGACCAGGCGCGAAAGAGCTGTGGACTCGTCGCGATAGACGATGCGGCCCTGGCAGTGAACGATCATTACATCGCCACAATTTCGAGTTTCCAAACTGAGTTTCAACTTCGACTCCTTAGGTTGTGTTGCGAAAACAGCCACACCGTGGGGCTGGGCCAATGTTTCCCAATTCATGTTCGTGGATTGCATGCTATATACATAGACGCACGACGTTAAACTTCGGAATCATGAAAAACGATTAAATTTTCCGCATGAGCGCCGGGCACAAGGCCGCACAATCTTGGGCAAACTGGGCATCCTGGGACTCCGTTACACTGATCTAACGAATTTCGTGCATTCAGGTAGAATTTGCTGCTGGCATTCATTGCCGGGGAGGAATCATTTTCGTGTCCAAAACCGCAGCCGTGGTTCTGGCTTTGCTGAGCTTGATGCTGTTTCCCACCACATCGAAGGCGCAACTGCTGCCGAGTGGCAACGTTTATGCCGGAGTTAGCTACGCCGATTCCGTCGATGTGGTGAACCGCCTCACGTTCCGGGGATTCGAAGGGTCGGCGGAGGCCGACCCGTTTCATCGGTACTCATACCTGGGAATCGTGCTGGATGGCAGCGGCCTTTACCGGAAGGGCGTTACGCAGTACAACTTTGTTCTTGGTCCCAGGGTTTTCAAGAGCTACGGCAAGTGGCGCGTGTTCGCGGACGCGATGGGCGGGCTGCAGTTATCGAGCTCGGGCGGCGAGAGCTTCCATACCGTGATCGAGGACTTCGGCGGCGGAGTGGATCGCAAGTTTCAACTTCTTTCTTTTAAGAACTTTTCCTGGCGGCTGCAGTTCGACTATGTGCACAGTCACGAGCTAAGTGCCGGTCAGAACGACTTCCGAGGGTCGGCTGGAATTGTCTGGCATTTCGGGGCAACCAGGCTCGATTGAGGGGCAACCACAACTCGATCGTCAAACGTCTAATACTGTCTCCGAAACTTCGAGTATCCATCGGGGTTGGAGGGATTGTCGACGTTCGAACTCGAGTGTGGAGGAAAGTTCATGTGGTTTGGTGCACCGAAGATAGCGCACCTGGTTCAAGTGACCGCGGTCGCCGCTATAAGCTTTGTTTTCTGCGGTGCAGCTGAGGCGCAGGTTCCCAGCGGCAACGTCTTTTTCGGATACTCGTACTACAGCACAGACCTGTCTTCCATCGACAGAGCGAATACGAATGGTTGGGAAGCATCGGTAGAAGGCAAGGTTATTCCCTTTCTCGGGATCGTGGCGGATTTTGACAACCATTACGGCTCGGGGAACTTTGTTCCCGCAGCCTGCCCCGTTTTTGGGTGCACCGTCGTCAACGCCAGCTTCACCGAGCAGAACTTTTTGTTTGGACCGCGAATATCGTTCTCTGTCGGCAGGTTTCGTCCTTTCGCGGAAGGCCTACTCGGAATAGCGCATGTCAATGTGAACAATGGCGGCGGCTCCAATACATCATTTGCGACCGCGGTGGGCGGCGGCCTCGATTACAAAATCATCAAGCCGATCGCTTGGCGCTTCCAGGGAGACTACGTGCAGACGCGATTATTCAGCGCGACGCAGAATAACGTTCGGATATCGACAGGCATTGTGTTTCGCTTTTGAACACAGCAGATGAGTTCCAGCGGAATGCAAAAACAGGATCCGGCTGGTTGGCTGGATCCTGTTCTTTGTGGCCACCAAGAAAACATCGGTGAAGAGAAGACCGAAGAATCTCTGGCTTAGGTCTGCCAGTACTTGTGATCGCGGAGGAAATAGCTTTCGTTCCAGTAGTTCATCGCGGTTTTCAGGAACAACCAGCCCACGCGCAAGTGTCCCATCTTCTGGAAACGGCGGTTGGTGGTATAGACGCCGCCGCGGACGATGCCGAAGCGCTTGCGCTCGACCTGCTGGCTCAGCAGATAATCCTCGGCGAAGAGGACTTGCTCATGAAAGCCGCGGAGTTCGCGGAACTTTTTCAGATCGAACAGCATGAACATACCCGTAGCGAAGGGATGATGGAGGCGCGAGAGATACTGGAAAAGATCGTTGCCGGCATAAAAGAGTTTGTCGATCCAACCGCCTCCCTGGCAGAGGATGTTCGTGGTAACACAGTGAAGCTGCTTGTGCTGAGCCAGTTCGACGGCGCGGCGGACGACGGAAGGGTGCGCGAGTTCGATATCGGCATCGAGAAAGAGAACGTAGGTGCTGTCCGCGTGGGCGGCTCCGAGGTTGCGGCCGACGGAAGGCATTCCGCCGCGGATCACGCTGACGTTCAGGCGGTCGCGGAAGCTGAGAACGATTTCGGGAGTGCCGTCGGTTGAGTTGGCGTCAGCGACCAACACTTTCGTACTCGACATCTTCGAGTAGTCCTGATTCGTCAGCGAAGTCAGCAAGCGAGGGATCAGCTTCGCCTCGTTCTTGGCTGGAATCACGATCGTCAGCTCGCTCGTGGTATTCATGAATTTGAACCCCCTGTTCGTCAACGGTGAGATAGGTCAGCCGGGAATCGACCCAGCCGCCTGCGTTGTAGTAGTGAATTCCATCCTCTTCTACCTGGATGGCTTCGTGCGTGTGGCCGCAGAAAATGCGATCGGCATTATGCTGGCGCGCGTAGTGCAGCGCGCCTGCCGATACCTTCGGCGACATGCGGAGCCAGCGCGTGTTGAGCCGGTCGATGAGCCGCGCAATGGGCTTGTTCTTGAAATCCAGCTTCTGAATCTGTAGATAAAGTGCGGTTCCCAGCTTGCTGAGCCGCAGATTGTTCACCTGAAAGCCATCGAACTGATGGCCGTGAATGGCGATGTGGCGCCGGCCGTCATACTGCCAGGCGTAGCGCTGGTAGACGCGGACGCCGACCAGATGCGACATGATGTTGGTGAGTCCGTGGTCGTGATTGCCCTCGACCCACACGACCTCAATGTTGCGCTTGGGATTCGAGAGCTTGCGAATGTAGCCGAGGAACTTCCAGTGGTCTTTGGTGAGGCGGGCGAAGTTGAGGTCGGCGAAGATATCGCCCAGCAGGATGAGCCGCTGAAAGCGGTTCTCCTTGAGCACGCGCGTGGCTTCGCGGGCGTGGCTGGTCTCTGCACCGAGGTGCAGGTCGGAGAGGATCAGCGTGTTGTAGCTATGCAGATCCATAGCTTAGTTGTAGCAAGGGAATGTTACGGGGTGATGAAATATGCATCAAAATTGGTGCACGGTAACTACGAAAGTAATCCGAGTAACGTGTGAGTAAACAAAGGGTTCAGCGGCGGGTGCGAAGCGAAATGTTTCGGCAGTGTGAATATGGAGCGGGTTTCACGTAGACTGAATTTCCTTTGAAAACTATCGGACACATTCTCGCGAGGTACACGGCATGGATTCTGCGTCTGCTGACGCCGCTGGGGATTTGGGGCGTATTCGCGATCGCATTCGCGGATTCGGCGCTTCTCGGCATGCCGGTGGACGCGATCGTCGCGTTCTATGTGTATCAGGATCACCGGCGCCTGATTTTCTACGTCTTGATGGCATCACTCGGATCGACGATCGGCAGCATTCCACTTTACATTATCGGATATCTGGGCGGCGAGAAGGTGCTGCGCAAGCAGATTTCAGAGGAACGCTTTCAGCAGGTTCATCGCTCATTCGAGCAGCATGAATTCTGGGCGCTGATGTTTCCGGGAATGCTGCCCCCGCCCACGCCGTTCAAGATATTTGTGCTGGGGGCGGCGGTGTTTGAGATGCGGTTCCGCGACTTTCTGGCGGCGATTTTCGCGGGCAGGTTCGCGCGCTTTCTAGTGCTGGCGTTGCTTACGCTGTGGCTGGGGCCGCAGATTGTGGGATTGATGGGGACAGTCGTGCGGCAGCATTTGTCATGGCTGCTGGGTGCGGTAGCGGGCGGAGTGATTGTGTGGCTGCTCTTGCGGCGAAGCAAAAAACGCAAGCTTCCGGTGGACTAATCGTCGCGCCGTCCCCGCTGCGCTCGGTGGACGGCCGAGGCGGCTGTTCCCACATCATTCTCTACGCGGCGGCTATGTGGTCGGCGGAGGACTTGTGCATCCAGCCAGCGAGAGCGTGCAAAAACACTGGGGTTCCAAACATTGCGATGGAGAAGAACAGATCGCTCTCGACTGTTCCGCGGAAGAATGGGAGCCCGGAAGCATAGGACATCATCAAGCCGCTGAAGGTCTTGGGATACATTTCCCAAGCGGCCCACACTGCGAAATTACTGATCAGAAAAAACGAAACTGAACTGGCTAGGGCTGCGCCCACCACGCGGACTGGACCAGACTTCTCGCGGAGGTTGGTTCCGAGCCAGAGAATCGCCGCGTACCAGGCCCAAGTGACCAACTGGTCCCAGGACAACGTGTACGAGTACATGAACTTGGTTAGGACTACGTCGGTCGCGGCCAACAGCACCAGAGGTATCCACATCTGACGCCGGGAACCACGGGCTCCGAAAAACAGCAGCGACGCCGCCAGCGGAGTGAAATGCCAGGCATGCGGCAGGAAATTCAATGGGCCCACGAACGGCAGAAAACGGACGGCAATGGCTAGCAGGACGAATAGATAGGGCAGCATGAGCACCTCGGCACTGAACTATTATTCTGGGCGCGGAGGGGCGAGTACGTCAAGACCGCCTCGCCGCCTCGCTGCGCTTGGCTGGACAGCCGAGGCGGCTGTCCCTACATGGGCATGTCCGCTTTCGCACTCAGTCAGGTTCGGGGGAAGCTTTTTGGTTCTTGCCGGAACCGAAGATGTCGGCAACAACGTGTAAGTTCTTGTCGAGTTCCACGCTTGCGCCGAGTGCTCGGCATGGTTCGCCCCGGCGGTTCAAAAGACCGGGCAACTGCACGAAGCGCAAATCCTGGAAGTTTACGATGTACCCGCCTTGTGGCGGGTCAAGAGTTTGGGTTTCGGTGATCGGGTACTGCGCCCAGTCGAGGTATACGCGTCCGAGGTAAGACCTCTTTGCAGCCAGCGTGACCGGAGTTTCCTCCGGCTTGTAGCGAATCTCTAGTCTGTCTTGAGGATCAACTTCTGGGCCTAGAGAATCCACCGAAGCGAGGGCAAAAAAAGCTGGAGTTTCTACTACGCCGTACCAGTGAAAGGGATCGGTCATGGTGGGATAAGCGGAAACGCGCAGCGGGTCTGCACCCTGGTAAGTGCGGGCAGCGAGAGCGTTGACGGCGCGGCGATGCTCGAAGTCGCGCAAGCCCCAGAGCAGCACCACGCCTACCAACGCGAGAGTGGCTGCGACGCGGCCTCTGGGGCCGCGGTGGCGGGCGCCGATTTCTTTGTCGATTAGTGAGAAGAACGACGGAACGATCAATCCGAGCAGGAGGATGACGAAAAGGACTGGCTCGAAGATGAAGACGATGTCCCACGAATACCACCTCTCGGAAAACGGCCAGAAGGGGCGCACGCCGTAATTGTTGGTGAAGTCGAGCAGGAGGTGGCTGAGCCCGGCCAGGCAGGCATAGAAGAAAAGCAGTCCCCAGCGCGGCGGCAGGTTCGGGTCTTTCAATTTGCGTCCGCGCAAACGCCAGATCAGATAGACAAAACCGATTACCACGACGGCGTCGAGCGGAACTCCGAGGAAAGAGTGAGTGAAGCCGCGATGATGGGCGAGAGCGAAGGCCGGTCCGCGGAAACGACTGAGCACGTCGAGATCAGGAGCCTCCGCAGCGAGTGTGAGGGTGAGCGTGGCTAGCGCGGTCTTGCGGTTGAGTCCGGCGCGGCCCATGCATGCGCCGGTCAGGAAATGGGTGATGGGTTCCAAGTGTTAGAAGTTACTTGGACTCGGGTCTTGGCGCAAGGTTGCAAAAAGACTCTCCGGAGATGGTTTAGCTGGACGGGGCCAATAGTGTCAGCGCGTCCGGCACGATGCTGATTTCGGCGGGCAGCATGCCTACCAGTTCGCCGTCTGCCTCGACGAAGATTTTCTGTGCAGGTGTGCCGTGGGAGGAGGCAGGCGCAAGCAGGTACTGGCACGAAACTCTTTCGCCGTATGTCAGATCGATGCCCGGAATCTTCCAATGGCGCCGCAACAATCCGCGGGTGACATATAAAAGATAAGCAAGTCGACTCGCCGTGCGGCAGAAGACCAGCCGCAGATCGTTGCGGTCGAGAGAAGCTCCTGGAGCCAACTCTTGCAGCACTCCGCCGAAATTGCGGATGCGCACGGCCATTAATTCTGTGACGTCGGCTCGACGAGGTTCAGCGGAGCCGGCCTGGGCGAATTCGACCTGAAACCGAGTCATGGGATGCGTAAACCACAAATGCCAGGCCTTCGCATAATAGGCGGCCATGCCCATGCGCTGCTTGGTCCCCGCGTGGAGTTTGTAAAAGAGGTGGGCGTCGACGCCTGCTCCGGCTGCGACTACGAAGAAGCGCGTTCCCGACTTGCCATCGAGATCGAGATACTGGATACGTCCCAGTGCAACCCGGCGGGGCACGGCTCGGAGAGCAGCTTCTGCCGCCGCAGAAACATTCATGGGCAGGCCGAGGTCGTGGGCCAGGGCGTTAGCCGTGCCCATGGGCAAGATCGCAAGGTGGACGCCCGTGTTTGCCAGCACCTGAATAATGTTGTGAATGGTGCCATCACCGCCGCAGGCAAACACCGTATCACAGCCGGCAAGAACGGCCTGACGCGCCTTCTCCTCGGCGTGAGCTCGAGAATCGGTGAGCACCAGGTGGGCCTCGACGTTTGCGCGGCGGAGCAACGCCAATACGGATTCCAACTCCGCATCGCGCCGCTTGCGGCTGCCGCCAGAGTCAGGGTTATAGAGCAGAGCTGCCTTGCGCATGGCCTGATCGAAGCTGGATTGTACCTGAGCTTGATGTCGGAAAGAGTGTAAGGAATCCGCTTCCGCCTATAATCTCTGCCATGCCTGCGGCCGGAAAAGAAGTCGAAAAAAAGATCGAATCGCTTCGTGAGAAGATCCGCCAGCACGAATATTTGTATTATGTCCTCGACCATCCTGAGATCAGCGATGCCGAGTTCGACAAGCTGATGCGGCAGTTGAAAGATCTGGAGGCGGAGCATCCGGAGCTGATCACTGCGGATTCGCCGACGCAGCGCGTTGGCGGCAAGCCGCGCGAGGGATTCGTCAAGGTGCCGCACTCTTCGCCGATGTTGTCGCTCGACAACACCTACAACGAGGGGGAACTGCGGGACTGGGAACGCCGCGTGCATGAGCTGAGTGGCCGGAGCGATGTGGACTATGTTTGCGAACTGAAGCTCGATGGCATGTCGCTGGCGCTGATTTATGAAGACGGTAAACTCGTGCGCGGAATCACTCGCGGCGACGGCAGTGTGGGTGAAGACGTCACGCTCAACGTGCGCACCGTGCGCTCGGTGCCGCTCTCGATTTCAAAAGAGAGGCTGAAGAAGGCAGGCATTCCGCTGGATTTCGAGGTGCGGGGCGAACTGCTGATGCCGTTAGCAGCCTTCAAGAGGATGAATGAGGAACGGGAAAACAAGGGGCTCTCCACGTTTGCGAATCCGCGAAATGCCACGGCGGGAACTGTGCGGCAACTTGAATCGAAAGTTACGGCCGAACGGCGGCTCGACTACTTCACCTACATGCTTTTGCAGAATGGGAGAACTTACTTTGATCGTCACTGGAAGACGCTGGAGGCGCTTGACGGTGCGGGATTCAAGGTGAATCAGAACCGTAAGCTGGTGCATGGAATCGACGAGGCTTGGGAGTTCATCCAGCAGTGGGAGGCGAAACGCGATTCGCTGCCTTATGAGATTGATGGCATCGTCATCAAAGTCGATCGAACTTCTTTGCAGGATGAGTTAGGGTTTACGGGCAAAGCTCCGCGGTGGGCGATTGCTTACAAGTATGCGGCGCGGGCCGGGATTACAAAGCTGGAAGACATCCGTGTGCAAGTGGGGCGCACTGGCAAGCTCACGCCCGTCGCGATGCTGGCGCCGGTTTTGATTGGCGGCACGACTGTGCGGAATGCCACGTTGCACAACATGGATGAGATCGAGCGGCTGGGCGTGAAGATTGGAGACTGGGTGCAGGTGGAGCGCGGCGGCGACGTGATTCCGAAGGTCGCCAAAATCGTCGAGGATGAAGATCATCCCCGCGGGCACAAGAATTTTCACATGCCGGAGACTTGCCCTGTCTGCGGGACCAAGGTGGTGCGGACTGAGGGCGAGGTCGACTACCGCTGCGTCAACGCGAATTGTCCGGCAAAGTTGCGGGAGACGATATTGCATTTTGCTTCGCGCGGGGTGATGAACATTGACGGCATGGGCGACGCGCTCGTGAATCAGCTTACCGAACGCGGGCTGGTGAAGAATGTTGCGGACATCTACAAGCTGACGAAGGATGAACTACTCAGCCTGGAACGCATGGGCGAAAAGTCGGCGCAGAACGTTCTGGATGAAATTGAGAACTCGAAAAAGTTGCCGCTGGAGCGCGTGATCTATGGGCTCGGCATTCGGATGGTTGGCGAACGGACGGCGCAGTTTCTGGCCGAGCATTTTGGGTCGATGGAGGCCCTGGAAAAGGCGAGCGTGGAAGAGTTGCAGGATGTGAATGAAGTTGGCCCGCGCATCGCTGAGAGCATTGTCGAGTTCTTCAGCAACGCCGCGAATCGCAAGCTGGTCGATCGACTGCGCGACGCCGAACTTAGGATGAGCGGCCAGAAGAAGGAGCGCGGGACCAAGCTCGCCGGGAAGACATTTGTGCTGACTGGGACTCTGGCGCATTTCACGCGGGATGAGGCCAAGAAAATGATTGAAGATGCTGGAGGAAAAGTTGCCGGCTCGGTCAGCAAGAAAACTGATTACGTGGTAGCGGGCGCGGATGCGGGCTCGAAGCTGGACAAGGCGAAAGAGTTAGGGGTGGATGTGATCGACGAAAAAGAAATGAAAAACATTATCGGTAATTAGACGATTACGAGTTCAGAGCCTTCGTCATTCTCTTCCACGTCTCATCCAGCGTCTCCGGCAAAATCCGCGTTTCACAGACTACTGACACAAAGTTCGCATCTGCAACCCAGCGGGGCAGGATGTGCATGTGGATGTGTCCGGCGATGCCGGCGCCGGCGGCTTTGCCGATGTTCATGCCCAGGTTGATGCCGTCGGGGTGGTAGAGTTCGCGGAGGACAGTCTCCAAGCGCTGCGAGAGCGCCATCATTTCATTCGCGGCTTCCGGCGGAAGCTTTTGCAGTTCGTCGAGGTGTGCGTAAGGCACGATCATCACGTGGCCGGGCGTGTAGGGGAACGTATTCAAAATAACGAAGCATTGCCGGCCGCGATAGACAATGCGCGCCTTTTCGTCGTCGCCTGCCTTTGCTGCGTCGCAGAAGACGCAGCCGGTCGCCTTCTCTGCGGTCGAGACATAGGCGTAGCGCCACGGAGTCCAGAGATAATCCATACCAAAGGGCAGGGTAGCAGATGGAAGGCGAAGGGCAAAACTGAGAATGATTGAGCAGCTCGGTTCGCTCGCTACACAGCCGAGGCGGCTGTCCTCGCGTGCATCCTACAGGCGGCTTGAAACACTCTCGTAACATGCGCGTTTTGCGTTTGACACTGTTTGCGAGGCGTTGCTATAGTCGAAGAGTTCCCTTTGGACGCGGGTTTCTGTAAAACGTCCGGCAGCTGGGATTGTCCAAGCTCACTCGCCAGGGTGAGCCCACCACAACCAAACGACTCACTCCAGCAGTCCGCTTAAGCAGGCCCGTATCCTCCCCGCACCGAGTGCGAGGCAACAGCAGAGAGGCATAACCTTGTTCGACGATACCACCGCCCACAACTCCAATTCCGCCACCGCCGTCGTAACCGAAACAGAACCGACGGCTGCCGAACCGATGTCAACCGAACAAAACTTGGCCGAGCCACGCTTGACTCAGCAGGATCAAGCGGCTGCAACCGCCGCTCCGACAGCAGCCTCTTCCGCCGATGAAGCGCCGCGTCCAGCGACCGTTGCCGATGACAAGCACGCCAGCGAAGACTTCGCTTCTGCGCTGGAGAACTTCACCACCGAGACCGAAGAGGCGGTTGGGGAAGACCGCGTCATCAAAGGTACGGTGCTGAAACTCACTCCGACGCATGTCGTGGTCGATATCGGCACCAAGTCGGAAGGCATGCTGCCGATTTCGGAAGTGCTCGATCACGAAGGCAAGCCGAAGGTGAAGCCGGGCGACGAAATTGAAGTGATGCGAGAGAAGGGACAAACCGAGGAGGGCTACATCAACCTCTCGCACCAGAAGGCGGCGCGCATCCATGCCTGGGACGAGATTGAAAAAGCTCATCACGAGAAAAAACCAATCAAGGCTGTGGTGATTGAGCGCACTAAGGGCGGGTTGACGGTCGATATTCTGGGTGCACGGGCGTTTCTTCCCGGCTCGCAAGTGGATCTGCGGCCCATCCGGAATCTGGATGGTATGAAGGGGCAGACGCTCGAAGTTACCGTTATCAAAGTCAATAAGAAACGCGGAAACATTGTGGTCTCGCGCAAGGAATTGCTGGAAGGTGAGCAGAACGAGAAACGCAGCAAGACTCTCGAACACTTGGAGGAAGGCTCGATCCTGACAGGAGTGGTGAAGAACCTAACCGAGTACGGCGCATTCGTGGATCTTGGCGGGCTGGACGGGCTATTGCACATTACAGATATGTCGTGGGGAAGGCTTACGCACCCGCGCGACCTAGTCAACGTCGGCGACCAGATTCAGGTGAAGGTGCTGAAGTACGACAAAGAGAAGCAGCGAGTTTCGCTCGGCTTCAAGCAGTTGACGCCCGATCCGTGGCTCGATGCCGAACACCGCTATCCAGTGGGCGCGCACGTCTCCGGGCGAGTGATCAGCGTGACTGATTACGGCGCGTTCGTTGAGCTGGAGCAGGGTATCGAAGGGCTGGTGCACGTCAGCGAAATGACCTGGTCGAAGCGCATGAAGCATCCTTCCAAGCTGGTCAACGTGGGCGATCAGGTGGAGTGTGTGGTGTTGAATGTGAATCCCGGCGAGCGGCGCATCTCGCTTGGCATGCGGCAATTGGCGGAGAATCCCTGGGACGCGCTGCACGATAAGTATCCGGTGGGCATGACGGTGGAGGGCCGAGTGCGCAACCTGACCGACTTTGGCGCCTTTATCGAGATCGAGGATGGCATCGACGGGCTGGTGCACGTCAGCAACCTAAGTTGGACCAAGCGCGTGAAGCATCCTTCCGAGGTGCTGAAGAAGGGCGATCGCGTTAAAGCCGTGGTGCTCGCCATTGAACCCGACAAGCGACGCCTGTCGCTGGGAGTGAAGCAGCTGCAACCCGATGTCTGGGAAACCTTCTTCGCGCAGCATCACGTTGGCGATGTGATTCACGGCAAAGTGCTGCGGGTGGCCGCGTTTGGAGCTTTTGTCGAGATTGCCGAAGGCGTGGAGGGTCTGTGCCACAAGTCGGAAGCTGTGGATGGAAACGGGCAGCCCCTGCATCTTGAGCCCGGCGTTGAGGACGATTTCAAGATCATCAAGATGAGCGCGGAAGAAAAGAAAGTCGGACTCAGCATCCGCGCCGTCGGCGAAGAAGCTTCGCGATCCGAGGTCGAAGCCTACAAGCAGCCGGTATCGAGCACCAGTTCGACCATCGGCGAGCTGATCTCGTGGAAACGCGCCAGCAACGAGGGCAACTAGACCGCTTTGTCATCCTGAGCTGAGTAGCAGTCGAAGGATCTCCTCCGACAGCGGACCCTCAGTAGGTAAACAGGTAGCCGATTCTCGTGCTTTCCTGCTTCACGTTCCAAGCAAGGGTTCGATGTCGATGCCAATTTTGTTCCCGAAACGCTTGGCCATACTTCGGCGACGTGACCAACACGAAGTGCATCATTCCCAGCGACAACATAAGGCCACCGATGTCGTCCGATCCGTCCGTTAGCTGAACCGTGCCGAAGGAAAGGCTCTTAGACGTCAGAATCTGGCCCACAAATGTATGCATGTACAAGCCAAGGGGAGCGGGTAGCGAAGCGATGCCCGCTAGGGCTTCCAATAGTGAGCGGTCTGAATCATTCGCTGTACGACCTTCCCGGACAGTCCTCGAATCTTCTTGGCCGCAACCAGCCCGCAGTACACCTTGACCATCCAGCGCTCGAGGTCTAACCCAGATGACAAATGGAAGGCATCTGCCGATCCTCCCCGATTGGCGATACGCGCCAAATCTCCGGGCAGTGCCTCTATTGTTGAAAACGCAAGTCCGGCGGAGGTATCAAGGTCTGACAGAGACGAATTATGCTTGTCGCATAGAACTTTGGCTGAAAAATCATTAATGCCAATCTCGACCAAGTTCTTCCCGCCAAAGAAATGGCCTGCGTTCTCAAATCGGAGAGTTTTCGTCGCGATTCTCTCCAAGATATTCCGCGATACGAAGTGCTCCTTGGTGATTTTCAAGCCGCAACCTCCCAAGGGCGAAAGGTAGCAACGGTCGTTGGCCAGTTGCCCGTTGAGGGCGATGGCGACCACGGGCGTCTTCTCCCATCGTCCCTCGCCTCTCCAGCAACATTCGTATGACTTTCTATTCGCTCCGCACGGGCACCTGCGCTTAAAGAACGGCCTTGTCCATGGTATTGGCTTGGACTTCATTTTTGAGGGTTCTGTCGGCATCTTACTCCAGGGAGCGTTTTGCCCCACTCTCCTTCCTCGTCTAGAATCATTTGCTTGCTCAAAGACATCTCTTCTTTAGTGGTAAGGAGCGTTTCATTGCCTGAAACCATCTATGACGTCGCCATCATCGGCAGCGGTCCCGCCGGGTATACGGCCGCCATTCGCGCCGGCCAGTGGGGCCTGAAAACCGCGCTCATAGAAAAAGATGGATTCCTCGGCGGCACCTGCCTGCACGTGGGCTGCATTCCGACCAAGGCGCTGCTGTTCAATGCCGAACTCTGGGACCACCTGAAAGATGCCAAGGAATTCGGCATTGAAGGCGTGGATGCCCGCAAACTGAACTGGGCCGCCGTTCAAGATCGCAAGTCAAAGATTGTGGCCAAGCACGCCAAAGGCCTCGAGTTCCTCATGAAGAAGAATAAAGTTGAGACGGTAAAGGGCTACGGAAAGCTGACTGGCGGCGCACCGAATGGGGTATTCACGGTCGAAATCGTGAATGACAACAAGGCAAGTCATGTCAAAGCGAAGAGCGTCATTCTCGCTACCGGTTCCGAAGCACGCATGTTGCCGGGTCTTGAGGCTAGCGACCGCATTCTCACCAACATCGAAATTCTAAGCCTGAAAGAGATTCCGAGGTCGCTTGTAATTGTTGGCGCCGGAGCAGTGGGAGTGGAGTTCGCGTCGATCTATCGCTCGTTCGATTGCGAAGTTACCATCGTCGAAATGCTGCCGCGGCTCGTGCCTGTGGAAGATGAAGAAATTTCCAAGGAATTGGCTCGCGTTTTCCGCAAACGCGGCATCAACTTCCACACAACTGCGAAGGTCGACAAGGTTGAGAAGACCAAGGCTGGGATTGCCGTTACCATCACGGTAGATGGCAAGCAGAAGACCATCGACGCCGAGAAAATCCTGATCGCCGTGGGTCGCAAACCGCGCTCGGAAAATGTTGGGCTGGAAAGAACGAAGATCAAGCCCGACCGCGGCTTCATCCAAACTAATTCCTGGATGCAGACGGCCGAGCCCGGCGTTTACGCCGTCGGCGACATCGTGCTGGGCACGCCGCAGCTCGCGCACGTCGGCGCGATGGAGGCGATCGTCGCTGTCGCCAAGATTGCAGGCAAACCGGGCAAGCCGATCAATCCCGAACATATTCCCGGAGCAACGTATTGCCATCCCGAAATTGGCAGCGTCGGTTTGACGGAAACCAGAGCGCGCGAAGCCGGGTACAACGTGAAAGTCGGCAAGTTCCCTTTCACCGCAAATTCTCGTGCGTCCATCGTCGGCCAGCACGAGGGCTTCATCAAGATTGTTTCCGACGCCGATTACGGCGAAATTCTCGGCGTACACATCATCGGCCCGCAAGCGACAGAACTAATCGCCGAAGCCGTCGCCGCCATGGAACTGGAAGCCACCGTTGAAGATTTGATGTGGACAATCCACGCTCATCCGACGCTGGCCGAGGCTATGCTGGATGCGGCCAATAGCGTTTACGGGATAGCGATCAACGCATGAACTCACCATGGAGTCACGGAGAACATCCACAACGAAAAACAGTTTCCTCCGCGTCTCTGTGTCTCCGTGGTGAACGGATTTTAGTTTGATCTCTCTGGTCCAACTCGGCACCGTCGACTACGCCACCGGCCTGCGATTGCAACAGCAGTTGGTCAACCTGCGCAAGGCCGACAAGATCGGCGATGTGCTGCTTTTGCTCGAACACTCGCCTGTGATCACACTTGGCCGCAACGCGAAACCGTCGAACGTAATCGCGTCGCCGAACCTGCTCGCCCAGCAGGGCGTCGAGCTCTTCGAATGCGACCGTGGCGGCGACGTAACCTTCCACGGGCCCGGACAGATTGTCGGCTATCCCATCTTCGACCTGCGTGGATTCGCCCGTGGAACTGCCGACGCCCCGTCCGCCCTGCGAAAGAGTCTAGGCGCAGTAGATTTCGTCCGCCGCCTGGAGGAAGTCGTGATCCGCACCTGCGCCGACTTCGCCCTCCCAACAAAGCGCATCTGCGGTCTCACTGGAGTATGGACTGACGACGAAAGCGGCAAGGCCCATGTGGGGACAGCCGCCTCGGCTGTCCAGCGAAGTGAAACGAGCACAGCGAAGATAACTCCCGAGGCCAAGATGGCCGCCATTGGCGTCCACATCTCGCGCTCAGTCACCTCGCACGGCTTCGCCCTCAACGTAAACACCGACCTCAGCTACTTCAACTTGATCATCCCCTGCGGCGTCACGGCCAAGCCGGTAACTTCGATGCAGAAAGAACTCGGTAAGCCACTCGACCTGAACGCAGTTGCGGAATCCATCTCCCGCAACTTTGGCACGGTATTCTCCAGCCAGATGCTTTGGGTCGAAACGCTCGATGCACTGCTGGGGCATGCCGTGGGCGTGCCTATGCAGCCCCCGGCCGAGCTCCGTCAGTTGCACAAGGAAGAAGACACAACTTGGGCTTGAGGGCGGGCGTCATTCGTGAACTAGCCCAACTCCCCATTCTCGCGATACCATCAATACATCGCGCTTTCGCGCAGCGTCGCATGGGGACTAAGAAAACGAAGTCTAAGCAGAACTCAAACGGGAACCGTCCGCGTGACGGGGCTTCACGGTCTAAGCCCAGGAACCCGGACGTCCGCACCTACTCCATCCCCGACACGCGCCTGGAGCATCCCGACCTCACTATTCGTCAATCGATAGAAAAAGACAAAGACGGTGCCGAGCATGTCCGCTACGAGGTCACCGGCAATCTCGACGCGCCTGTACCGCCGATTCGCGACTCAAAATATCTCACCAAGCAGCAGTCCATCGAGATCTACCGTTACATGGTGCTCAACCGCAAAATGGAGGTTGCGCTCGAAAATCTCTACAAGCAGGGCAAGGTGGTCGGTGGAGTTTATTTTGGACTCGGCCAGGAAGCCTGCTCCTGCGCCTCGGCCTACGCGCTCGATAAAGACGACTGGTTCGCGCCTATGATCCGCAATCAGGGCTCGCTGTTAGTCCGCGGCTTCCGCGCCTCAGACACCATGATGCAGTACATGGCCAAAGCCGATTCGCCCACGCGCGGCCGCGACGGCACCTCGCATTTCGGCGACATCGAAAAGCGCAACATGGTTTCGCCCATTTCGATGCTCGGCGACCTTATTCCCGTGATGGCCGGCGTGGCGCTGGGCGCGCGCCTTCAGGGACGCAACATCGCCGTTATGACCTACATCGGCGACGGAGGTCAATCTACCGGCGTCACCTACGAAGGCATCAACTTCGCCGCCGTGCAGAATCTCGGCCTCGTGCTTTTTGTCGAGAGTAATGAATGGGCTTACTCCACACCGTCGGAGATGCAATATCGCTGTAAAGACCTCGCCGAACGCGCCATCGGATACGGCATTCCCAGTGTCATCATCGACGGCACTGATGCCTGCCAGGTCTACGACGCCGCCCGCGACGCCGTCGAGCGCGCCCACCGCGGCGAAGGCCCCACAATGATCGAAGCCAAGATGATGCGCATGAAAGGCCACGCCATCCACGACGCCGCCGCGTATGTGCCCAAGCCGATGTTCGAGTTCTGGAAAAAGCGCGATCCGATCACCCGCTTCGAGAATTATCTGGTGAAAGAGAAGAAATGGATGACGGCGAAGGAGAATGCGGAGTTAATTTCGGAAGTCGAGCGCGTGATCGAAGCTGAGCGTGAGATCGCCGTGAACTCTCCGATGCCGACTCCGGAATCCGCCGAAGGTGGAGTGTTCTGTGAAGATGGGTGCCATGAGATCAAGCCGAAATATGGGATGCCGAAGGTGAAAAAAGGGACCGGCGGATTCAGGGAAACCGAAGCGGCTGTGCATTTGAAATGAGCAGTAGTGTCCCGGCACTACGGAACAAATGAAGAGCCAAGCGTCCAAACGGCGGCAGGATGACCTGGGCCGTGCCTTTGCAGGCAGCCAATTGCATCTGCAAATCTACGTCAATCGACGTTCGGAAGATCTGTCCAACGCCATCCTCGCGGCCCTATCCCCATCTCCACCTTTGGGCAGCACGATTCGCTGGGTATCGCCGCTTGAGGCGGAAAAGTTCGTCGAATACATCGACGAAGGCTTTCTGAACGCGCTTGGCCTTCAGCGCTCTGCCACCCAATTGTTAGATTTTTGGCCCGGTCGAGGTCCCAACTGGGACGGACTGGCTGTTGTAGAAAACGGTGGCGCCGTTGTGGGTTACATTCTGGCGGAGGCAAAGAGCTACGTCGGGGAAATGCAGTCAACCTGCATGGCTAAGGCTCCAACGTCTCGGGAAAAGATCGATGTAGCGCTCGCAAAGACAAAGCAGTGGATCGGAGTCCAAGAGGAGGTCGACTGGAAAATCGGGTTCTATCAATTCGCGAATCGGCTGGCGCACCTTTATTTCCTGCGCGAGATTGCAAGGGTACCCTCGGCATGGCTGGTCAATCTTTGTTTCGTCGACGATGATCCTCCCCGCCGTACATCAATCGCCGAGTGGGAGCGTCGGCTGGCAGAGGCGAGGGCAAAACTCGGTCTGCCGAGTTCGGTACCATGGGTCTCTGACGTCCTCCTGCGGGCTCGCACTCGCGCCGAACTACTCCGTCAAGCATAAGCTGGCGATCAGCGTGAAACTCGACTTTCGGTCACCGATACACTTCCCTCCTGTGCCCGACAGCGAGCACCAGGACGAGCAAGACACCACGATGCACTTGATAAACAACTCGATAATCGCCGGCCCGGATCCGCCAAGCGTCAGGCACGGCAGCCATCTTCTTGCAACCCGTCGGAAAAGGATCGTCTCGCAGAGCCTCAATCTTGGCACTCAATCGCCGCTGAGCCTCGCGCGGGAGTTTTTCCAATTGCCGGAGCGCGAGAGGCTTGAGCTGAATCGTATAGGCCACAATCGCCGCCGATCCTACAGCTTGAGGTCTTTCTTAATCTTCTCCCAAGGAATCGTGCGAGGATCTTTCAGTGCTTCTCGTGCCGCTGCGACATCGATTTCGTCTTCCAGCTTTTCCAGAAGTTCCACGTCCTCAATAGGCACGATCGCGGCGACAGCCTTCTTGCCGCGGTGTACGATAACTCTTTCGCCCCGATACTCGGCGCGGCTTAGAATGTCTGAGAAGTTCTGCCGCGCCTCGCTGGCGGTAAGCTTGTCGGGCATTTCGAGTCTCCCCTCGCTCATTGTACGTAACGTAATATAGTAACATTTTGTACAAATTGTAACAAGGACAATTATAAGGCAGCCTAACCCTATGCAACTCACCTACCTCGAAGCCATCCGCCAGGGAATCTGGGAAGAAATGGACCGCGACTCCTCCGTCTTCTGCCTCGGCGAAGACATCGGCATTTACGGCGGCGCTTTCAAAGTCACCGATGGTTTCATTGACCGCTTCGGTCCCGAGCGCGTCATCGACACGCCCATCGCCGAGTCTGCCATCGTAGGAGCGGCCTTCGGAGCGTCGCTCACCGGCATGCGCCCCGTCGCTGAATTTCAGTTCATGGATTTCATCGGCTGCGCCTTCAACCAGATCTCCAACATGGTCGCGAAGACGCATTACCTCTGGGGTGCGCCCGCACCGCTCGTCCTGCGCGGCCCCAGCGGCGGATACGTCCACGGCGGTCCCTTCCACTCGCAGAATCCCGAGATGTGGTTTGTCCACAATCCCGGTCTCAAAGTCATCTGTCCGGCCACGCCTTACGATGCCAAGGGTCTGATCAAAGCCGCCATCCGCGACAACAACCCCTGCATCTTTTTCGAGCACAAATATCTTTACCGCCGCATCAAGGGTGAAGTTCCAAGCGAAGATTACGTCGTCCCGATAGGCAAGGCGAATATCGTCCGTAAAGGCCGCGATCTCAGCATCATTACCTATGCGGCCATGGTTCACACCGCGCTGGAGGCAGCCGAGGTTCTTAACAAAGACGGAATCGACATCGAAATCCTCGACCTGCGCACCGTCTCCCCGCTCGACCGCGGAGCCATCGCGCAGACTGTGAAGAAGACGAACAAAGTCATCATCCTGCACGAGCACTCCCGCACCGGAGGCCTCGCCGGCGAAATCGCTGCTATCATCAACGAAGAGGTTTTCGACGATCTCGACGGCCCTATCGTCCGCATCGCCGGCTTGGATTCGGCGATTCCGTTCTCTCCACCTCAGGAAGAGCACTATCTGCCCAAGGTGTCAGACGTAGTCCGCGAATCCCGCAAGCTGAAAGCCTATTGAATTCCGGGAAGAACCAACGGAACCTGTGGGACCGGGCGCCTTCGCCCGGTCAGCCCAGCGCAGCGAGGCGGCGGCTACTGCACGAACCCTTGCGTTAACGCTTTTGCTCGGCTCCAACTAGCGCCTCACCCACACCATCTGCCACAATAGTTGCTCTCGGAGGAGACCCATGGGCAAGTTTATTCTCGGCGTCATCGTAACTCTTCTCGTACTCATTCTCGGCGGACTCGGCTTCGCCATGCTCGGTTTCTTCCCCACCAACGCGAACGTGGCCCCGCCTCACCTCGAGCACCGCATCGCCAACGGAGCCATCGACGCCTCCATGGAACGCCACGCTCCCCACGTCACCAATCCGTTGCCCCCCAGCGACCAGAACTTTGAGGATGGCATGAAGCTTTACACCATGAACTGCGCCCTCTGCCACGGCACGCTCGACCGCAAGCCCGCCTCGCTCTCCAACTCCTTCTACCCGCCCGCTCCCAATTTAATTTCCGATCCGCCCGACGACCCCGAGTGGCACGTCTTCTACACCATCCGCACCGGAGTCCGCTACACCGGCATGCCCTCATGGGAAAAAACTCTCAGCGAGCAGGAGATGTGGAAGATCACCAGCTTCTTGTCGCACATGGAAAAGCTGCCAC
This sequence comes from uncultured Acidobacteriaceae bacterium, assembly GCA_963832755.1. Classification (GTDB taxonomy): domain Bacteria; phylum Acidobacteriota; class Terriglobia; order Terriglobales; family Acidobacteriaceae; genus Sulfotelmatobacter. The sequence continues at coordinate 326,354 of CAWHVM010000003.1, forward strand.
CTGCAGTACAGGAATACTGGAAGACGAGCTTCGGCGTAGCTACGCCCGGCGATGACGAACAGAAAGACGAACCCAAACCCTAGAACCTGCGCCATGCAGATCTCGTAATGGAATAGCCACGTTCGCCTTTTCATCTCGACTCCAGCAAACGCTATAATATTCATTTATGTCCGGCCCTCCGTTTCCCAACGTGGGCCCCGTGGAAGGAAATCATGCCGACTGACATCATCATGCCCCAGATGGGCGAATCCATTGTCGAGGGCACCATTACCAAATGGCTGAAGAAGCCCGGCGACAAGGTCCAGCGCGACGAACCTCTCTTCGAGATCTCTACCGATAAGGTCGACGCCGAAATTCCCGCGCCCGCCTCCGGCGTTCTACAGGAAATCAAAGTCACCGAGGGCACGACCGTTGGCGTGAACACCGTGGTCGGCACGATTGCGGTAGATGGCGAAGCCGCAGCCACGCCCGCAAAAGCCGCGCCAGCAGCCCCCGCGTCGCCGGCGAAAGAAGAAAAGAAAGAAGAGAAAAAGCCCGCAGTGGCCGCGGCTGCACCGGCACCCGTGGCCAGCGCCGCATCCCCGCAGGGATTATCCGAAGATGAAGAAGCCCGCTCCTCGCCGCTAGTCCGCAAGATTGCCCGCGAGCACGGCGTCAGCCTCTCGCAAATCTCCGGCACCGGACTCGGCGGCCGCATCACCAAGCAGGACATCATGGCCTTCATCGAGCGCCAGGGATCGCAACCTGCTCGTGTGGGGACGGACGCATTCGTCCGCCCCGCCGAGCGTAGCGAGGCGTCACAGCCACCGGCGCCGCCGGCTACCCGTCCCGCTGCCTATCCCGGCGACCTTGTCCCCATGACCAACATGCGCAAGATCATCGCCCAGCGCATGATCGAATCGCGCCGCACCAGCGCTCACGTCCACTGCATGTACGAGGTCGACTTCACCCGCATCGTGAACCTGCGCGCCAAGCACAAGAACGCATTCGAGCAACGCCACGGCGTCCGCCTCACCTTCATGCCGTTCTTCGTGCGCGCCGCCATCATCGCAGTGCAGCAGTGGCCCATCGTCAACGCCTCGATCGAAGGTGAAAACATCCGCTACCACCGCGAGATCAACGTCGGCATCGCGGTCGCCCTCGACTGGGGATTAATCGTTCCCGTCCTCAAGAACGCCGGCGACCTCAACTTCCTCGGCCTGCAACGCGGCATCACCGACCTCGGCGAGCGCGCCCGTAACAAGAAGCTCAAGCCCGAGGACGTCGAAGGTTCCACGTTCACCATCACCAACCCCGGCCAGTTCGGCGCCGTCTTCGGTCTCCCCATCATCAATCAGCCGAACTCGGCGATCATGGGGGTCGGCGGCATCACCAAACAGCCGCTGGTAGTCACCGATAAGGAAGGCAACGATTCCATCGCCATCCGCTCGGTCGTTCACCTAACGCTCGGCTACGACCACCGCCTCATCGACGGCGCAGTCGCCGACCAATTTATGGCCTTGGTTAAGAAGAATCTAGAAACGTGGAGCGAAGAGATCGGCTAGAGTCAGTTAAGCGGAAGGCTGGCTGCTCGAGGCTGGTTGTTGCTTGCACCAGGTTGAGGCGTTCAAGCACTTGACGGTGCCGTCGATAATCATAGAAATACCATTTTTGAAGTTTTCCGGATCGATAATTTCCCGCGCGGCGACTGCGTCGATTGTGGACAGAGCATTTTGTAAAAACGACATCGCCGCGTCCTTTTTTTCTGATCCCGGCTTATCGCCAAAAAGCCCCTCGATTCCGTTGACCAGAGCAGGAACAAACGCAATCCCTCGCAGCAATTGAGACAAAAAGTCCATAACTTCCTCCTGAAGGTTCTGATATACAACAGATCAGTTAGCAGCCGCTCAAGGTGATGCCAAGGCTGCCACCAGCCTCTAACTAAGGCTGGCCAGAATATCGTTGAGCGTCGTTAGGTTAGGATCCGCGCTATCCGTAGATCCCACCACCAGCGTCAGGCAGTTCTTCAGTTCGTCAGCCTTGCTCAACGCCAGGGCCAGCATCCCCGTCATATCGATTCCCCCTGCGCCAGCGGTTTTCAACGTGTTTGTGGTGGAAGCGGTTGCGTTTTTCAAATTGGTGATGATCGTAGTGCTCGGTGTCGTGCTCATAGCTCTCCTTTGATTCTTAGATGAACTGTCTACTTCAGCCAGTACTTATGCAGTGCGATGGCCACGCTGATCGCGGCACTGATCGCCCCATTCACGATTCGGTTGTGGATGCTGTTGCGTAAATCGTTCCGCTCGAGCATCGCCACTTTGTCTTCTGTCGTCTTCATGCGCCCCGGCTGCCCGTTTCCCACCAGCGCGTCCATCTTCGTTTCCAGCCGCACCAACTTGTCCAGAACTTCTCGCTGGAACTCGATGTCGATTGCTTTTATCAACTCCCTATCACTGACTCCCATAAGCCGCCGCCCTTCTTCCCTGAAGACCCTTACAGCGGATAATCAACGTGCAACGCCGCCGAGTACCGGGAATATTTCGGCGGCGAAGAATTGTCATACAGCCGCAAAAAGTAATCCTGCGTCGCCGCCAGCCGGGCCAGGCTAAAGGCCTGCGTGCTGAACCGTCCCAACAGGTTCCTATCGTTGGCTTGCCCCCAGCCATAGTCATTTTCCCGAACTTCAATTCCGTAGCCGCTGGCCGGCGCCACTCCCGCATCGACCTGCACCGTTGTCGAGGTTACCGCCGTGATCTGCGCTTCCGTCAAGTCCACTTGGTAATACGCACCCACCTGCGTGGTCTCCAGCAAGGGAGGCATGTCCTGCAATGCAATCGTGATCGCGCTGGCGCCATACTCAATCGCCAACGGCGCCGCTAGATCGTTCGCAAACCCAATCGTGTAGAATCCGCGGTCGTCTGCCGGATCGGAGACTTGAATTGCTACCTCGCGCACAATTGCCGTGAACGAAGCGCCCCGCGACGGAATATTCATGACAATCGCATCGCCTGGGAAAATATCTGCGGCTGCGCCCGGCACAAAATCACTCCAAGTTTCGTAGCTTCCCGACCACGCGGTTCCCAAAGCGTCATCTAGAAGCGCCAGGGTAGCATTCTCACAATCCACATCTGTGCGCGCGGCCGGAGTTTTCGCCACCCGCACAGCACCACGCGTCCCATCGTCTGCGCCGTTCTGCAATGAAGCCACACTCGCAGCGTTCTCTACCTGCGCAACCGCTCGTCCAGACCCCCGATAGCTCGCCACAATCAGTTGATTCAGCACGGGCACGTAAGCCGGATAAAAATCCAGCGATGGATCGCTCGTGATCTCGCATTCCGCTCCATCCGAAAGCGCGCCTACCAACTCCGTCACGTAACTGGCGTTAGGCAGCGCCGTTCTTACCGAAGCCAGCGATATATGAGCTACATACGTGTAGGCGATACTGCACCGCATGTTCACCGCATCCACCAAAACATACGTGCAGAATCCAGGAGCATCCGTAATCACGTCGTCGTACAACACCGTCGCGGGCGCCACTAATGTCGCCGGATTGCTCGGATCGATGTCCTGCACTTCCAACACGAAGCGCACATCCGCCGCTACCGCCGCACCTCCCCATCCGTTTCCCGCCGGATGCAACGAAGAGTGATACGTCAGCCCGCTGCGGTATACCTCCATCGAATACATGTAGGTTGTGAAAAAATACTGGTGCCCTGCCGTGGTTGCCATCACAGGCCCCGTGAGTGATCCGTTGATCAAAGCCTGAATCGTCGATCCCGCACCCGATGGCGTGATCTGAAATCCCGCCAAACAACCCGCCGCCGAGATCGCCCCCGCGTACAGCCCGCCCAGTACTCCCTGCGACGCGGCTGTAAAGCTCGCATCCCCGTGCTGCAACTCCAACGCGCCGCCCAGTTCGATCTGCTCAATAAAGCTCACCGTGGTCTGCCCGTCCACACCGGTCCCACCCGCAATCTCCAACGTCTGCGCTACCACCGAAACCGCCGCCGACGGATCGTTCACTACCCACGTCGTCGGATCCAGCCCCGGTCCTAGATACTCCTCATCAATCAGTGCAGGTGTAGCCTGCGCAAATGGTTTCTGTGAGAGATAAAACTTCAGACTCTCCCCGTCGCCCACAAAATAATCCCGGACGTATGCCTGCGGCTCATCCAGTCCAATCACGGTCAACTCATTCACCAGCAGGTTCGGACTGTTCAGCCATAATCCCTCCGGCGAAAAGTTGGGGTCGCTTTCATTGAGCGCATACGCAGCCGCCCCCACAGGCGCCAGAATCAGCGCTCCATCCATCGCGCGAAAGCTCCCCCGCGCGGCGAGTGCAATTTCCGCCGCGTGAAATGAGAAAGTCTTCTGCGGATTCACGGCATAAGTAGCCAGCGTGTCCACATCCTGCACCGCGCTCGTGTCGAAAAAACCCGGCAACAAATCTTGTGCTAGTTGCCGGAGCGCGTTACCCGCGCTCCGGTCCACAAAAGGGGATCGGTTCGGCAGCGCCTTCTGGTCGAGCAAAACCTCGTCACTCTGCGCCACTACGTTGTAGCGATACACCGGACCCTGCTCGCCCCAACCCAGATACTCATACTGCGGCGCCGCGGTCACATACCCCGTGAACACATCACTGCCATTCGCTTTGCCCAGGGTCACCCGCGCACCGGTCACCGGAATCACAAAGCCGGGCGTATTAGCCAATAAACTAAATTGCAGTTCAGCCGGCTGGTTGAGCTTGCGCTCTACTTTGGGAGGCTTCGTCCCGTCCAGCGCTGCCGTATAGTCTTGCGGTCCTTGCCCCTGAAGATTATCGATGGTTAGCTTCATCTCAGTTTTCGGATGCTACCTTTCCTGCTCGTGACACGATCTCACTCGCCCGCAACATCGTGTGCTGCAGATCGCTGACGTTTTCTCATTCGGGTGTTTGGTGACGGACAGTATGTTCAGATTGGCACATTCTCGGTGCGTTAAGGGTAAAGGCATCGAACTTACAGTGCGTTTTTCCCGACGTGGGAAGTTGCCCTTCGCAAGCGGTTTCGCCCTCCGCCTCGCTCCACCGGTCCGCCTTTTCTCAATACACCGCCGCCATCGCCGCCAGAAAATAACTTCGATAGCACAACACCGTCTGCCCATCATTGGTGTCCGTGAACGGCAGCGCGATAAACGATGCATGCAACCCCACCGACGTCAGCGGCCTGGCAATCTCCCCGAAGTCTTCCCGAAGAAATTTCTGCGACGAGTTTTTTGCGCTCTGCGTGTTAGCCGTCGCACTCGTCGTCGCCGCGCCACCGCTTTTCGGCGGCTTCCATCCCGCCCCAGACTTCAAACTCATTCCACTCGGTCCGGCCCCAGGATTCGGGCTCAACCTCGGATAGTAAAAACACACGCGCCCGCCCGATTCCGGCTCGGCCACAAACAGCGCCGACCATTCCTGGAAAAACGACCCGCCTTCCCGGTCCACAAACGCAGCTACAACTTGCGCCGACGCTCCCGCGGCTGGCGCTCCCGCCAGCAGGGGCTGTGCCAGAATCACCGAGGTCGCCGTCACTTCCACCACGCGACCCACATTGAACGTCACTCTCCGTACGTAATTCAGATCCTGGTTTACGGCCGCCGGATTGCTCACATACGCCGCCGAAATTCCCGACCCGACGTATCCAATCTGCTGCTGGTAGTCAACATCCACCGCGATCAGATTTCCCGGCACAAAGGCATTCACGGCGCCGCTGCCAAAAACAAGTTCGTTCGCCGTTGAACCTGCCAACACTGCCGCTCCCGGAATCGGCGTTCCCCCCGAAGGCGCCGGCGCCGCGCTTGGGCTGGTCGCCAGCACGTTCATGTTTTCCGATCCGCCCGCCAACGCCATCTGCAACTTGCCCCACTCCCGAAAGTCGAACTCAACCCTGGCCTCAATCGGCCCCCGGAACTGCACCGCGGGCAGCGCATTCGTGCCCGACCGCACCACATCCGTCGGCGTATCGTAGTAGCGCTCGAAGCCGTCGATCCAGCCCAAATCCAGCCACGGAGCCGGCGGCGAATCTAACGCGAACACGCCACTGCCGGCCGGATCAAAAATCGTTGGCGTCTCTGTCGTCCGATTCACAGGCGCAAAGTACGCCCGCATTTGTCGTGTCACCGGAACCATGGCCGGGCGCACTGGAGAAGTGCTCATAGCAACGTCACCTCCGAAAAGAAGAAAACCGTGAGCCCGGCTCGCCGTTCCACACGCCCATCCTGATAACTTTGCTCATACATCGCCCGGCGCAGTGCGCGCCCCTGATAAGCCGCCGTGTTGTCCTCCACGCCGCTCGTCGTCGCCTCCTGAAACGCCGGTTGGTTCCAGAACACGCTCGTCCCCAGGTCCGCGCTCGGCGACTGCGTATAGTCATATTTCTCGGTATTCGTGGGCTGGCAAATCGCGAGCAGTTCTCCGTCAAGTTGTCCCAGCACTCGCCCGCGGTCCACCATGCTCTGCACTGTTCCCAACGTGTAATAGCTGATTACACATTCCAGACTCATCAGCGCAGCATCGCCAGTGTGCCCGTCGACCACCGCTGCCGAACCCCACTCGATGTAGAACGTATTCGGCTGCGGCTCTGCCGACGCGGGCGGCAGGTTCTCCACCACCAACACCGCGGGCACGGTCGCGCCATTGATCGTCACCGTCCGTGCCGGATTCAGTCCCGCCAACCGCGTCTGCAACGCAAGAAAAAAACTGTCTTTTGCAAATTGCATGAACACCAGCCTCTAGCTGCTAGCTCCTAGCTTCTAGCTTGGAACTCTGAGCTTGAAAATTTCATTGTTCTTTGGAATCGATACTTGGGAGCGATCGAGCCTCCGTCCAGTTATGCGCGTGCCGACTGGATTCGTACATCGAAGACACGCAAGCTAGAAGCTAGGAGCTAAGTGCTAGAAGCCAGAAGCTTCATCTCACTCCACCGCAGTCACCACATAGAAATACGCTGTCCCGGCAAAATTCTCAGTGACGACGGCTTCTATGTGAAAAAGATCGCCGTCGTAAACCAGTCCGAGGACGGCGTTGAACAGAGCCTCCACCGAGCCCATGCCAAGCGCGGGCAGCTGTAACTCAATCGCCGAAGCCGGCAGCGTAAACTCGATTCTTCGCGTCGGCCCCAGATTGCCGGTCGGCAAGTTGTTCGTTACCACCGGCGCGATGATTACGGTTTGCACCCCGGGGTCGACCAATCCCAGCTGGCCCCCCGCGTCGCTCGCCGTCGCCGTCGCCGGTAACAGCAAACTCACCTGGTCTCCGCCCAGCGCTGTCAACATCGCATTCGCCGCACGCACCAAAGCCGCTCCACAAATCCCGCTGCCCATAATTTCCTCCGTTCCAACTCCGCCCGCTCGCCTTGGCCAACGACCAACGACGAACGGCCAACAACGGTTTTCTACGCACCTTTTTGCGACACATACGGTGCCAACAAGCTGCGCACCATGTCATCCACCAACGTCGGCCCGAAATACTGCAGCCGCAACTGGTTGATCTGGCTCGATTGCACATTCAGTCCCGGCGTGGCCTGCGCATTCTTAACAATCTGTGCGCATGCCACCTGCACCGGTGTCGGGATCGGATCCCATCCCGCGTTGTAGACCACATCCACTTCGTTGAAAAACAATCCTAGGGCATTCACCGGAAAGGTAAGCTCGCCGCTGTCCGCCCAAATATCAATCGTTGTCGGATCAATCGTCGTCCACATCCCCGGCAGTGAAAACACTAGGGCAAACTCCAGGCTCATTTCCGGGAAGGGCCATTCCCCGCGTCGCGGAATTCCGTAACGCCCCTGCAGCGTCACAATGGGCGTAGTTGCAGGCGCCACCGTCACCATTGGCAGATAACTCACCCGCACAACATTTAGGTCCGGTGGCACCTTCAATCGCTCCTCGTATTGATTCACGCCCAGTGTGACCCGCCGGCAGTGCGCGTCGATAATGGCCGACGCCGCCGTAATCCAAGATGGATCAGTCGTCGCATCCAACCCGTAAGTCAGGTAATCCGTAGTAGCGAGATAATTCATAAATGAGTTCTCAGTTCTCGATTGCAAAAAGATGTCGTTGGTCGTCAGTCGTTAATCGTTGGCAAATACCCCGCGTTCCAGTAGCCAACGACTAACGACCAACGACCAACGACAGTTTTTCTCTACCGCTGTATGTTCACCTGGTAATGCGCAAAGTTCGCCCCCTTCACCACAGGTGCGCCAAACTTCACCACCACCATCTGCTGCGTCAACGCATTGGGCAGCCCCAGCTTGAACACTCGCGGATTCGGATCGGTCAGCCAGTGATACTCGATCAGGTCTTCGGTCACGATGTAAGCCGGCAGCACCGCTGTGCCCGAACCCGGCGTCCCCGTATAAGGAACCGCCCAATCCGGAATCAGCGGCAAATCGCCAGCCTGCGTGCTCAACGCCTTCACCCGCAACCCGCCCGTGATTTCCACTGTGTTGAGCACCACGTTGAACTCCGCCTTCATTTCCCGGTCGATCAGGTCCAACAGCACCGGGTTGGAGTAAATCGCTGTCGGCCGCACCGCGTACGCCGCGCTCGACACCATCGAAGCGATCGTGCTCTTGATGCCATCCACGATGCTCGCAGTGGTTGCGATCGTAGTTGTGTTTCCGCCGGCCACGATCTGTCCGATCACGCCAAAGTATTGCAGCGTCGTCGGCGAACTGAGTGACGTGTCGTTGCCGTTCCACAGCGCAACATCGTGCGTGCGCAGCAGTCCGTCCACCGAATCGGCCAGATCCTTCGCCTGCAAATAAGCGAACTGGCTTTGTTGCGCCGTCATCTCCAGGTCGAACAGGTTGTAGTTGATCTGCGAAACCAGCGCCTTCAGCGGCACCGCCAGCTCCACCCGAGTTGGTGATCCCACAGTCGGCGTAATGTTCCGCGGATCGACGAATGCCTGCGTTGCCGTCGGCGAGTTGATCGCTGTCTCTTCAAAGAATCGCGAAGGATGTCCGGTGGCCGGCACCTGTTTGATCCTCTGTCCAAACACGCCCCGCCTCCGGACGATGTCGAAAATCTCCGTCTGGTACCGGTCAATTTCAATCGCGCCCGGCCCAAGGTAGTCGGCCGACGCGTACAAATCCACAAATTGTCCTTTCATGTTTTCTCCTGTTTTGATTTTTCCTGCGATTGGAATTCAATTGCGTTTAGTGCTTGTCCAAATTGCTTTGTCATCCTGAGCGCAGGAGGTGCTTCACGAAGTGAAGCACCTCCGCAGTCGAAGGACCCCCTGTCTGCCGGATTTCCAGCAACGGCTCGGTAAGGAGTTCTCTTCGATGTGGGGTTGAATTTTGCGCGCCCGTTTCGAGCGCCACACACTCGCAAGGGCAAACAAAAAGGCACGACCAAAGTCGTGCCGCCAGTTGCCTGAAGCCGAAGCCCGAAAGCCGAAGCGCCTACTCGATAATTCCCGCCCGCGCCAACTCCGACTTCACCGCGATCCGCTGTTCCACGCTAAGGCTCTGCAATGTCTTGTCCAGCACGCCCTTGTCCAGCTTCTCGCTGCCAGTCTCATCGCAGCTTTTGGCCAGGATCGCCGAAACCAGCGGCGGAAGCGTCTTCCGCGCCATCCGCGCCGCCTGCGCTTTCAAGTCCGCGTTGGATTTCTCCAACTCGGCCAGTCTGTCCTGCAAATGCCGTCCGCCATCCCCGCGCGCCGACATCTCATACGACGGCCGCTCTTCCACCGCCGCCACAATCCGGTCCACCTTCGTGTTCAGCGCTTCTTGCTGCGCATCCAGCCGCCCCAGCACACGATCCAACGATTCGGCCGCATTCGCCAGCCGTTCCGCCGTCGTCATCAACTGCTGAACCATCTCTTCGTTCATGCTCTTCTCCTCCTCGGTGATCGACACCGCAAGCTTTTCTCTCGGTACTAGGTTAAGTACTAAGTTCAATCCACGTATCCTGGTAAGCAGCCTTGTCCCTTCGCAAAATCGCCGCCCCCGTGAATGTCACTCTCGACAACGTCCAAACCCGCGCGCGCGTATCCGCGATCTCCACGTCGGTCACTTCATACGACAACCCCAGCCCACCCGGCCCCGCTGCCACGCAAGTTTCAGCGCGTATGGTCGGATGAAATTCCTCATCTTGCTCAAGTCTGCTTTCCCGAGTTCGTCCGAACGCCGTCGTCAGGCTGCGAATTCGTCCCACTGCGGCTCGCAGGGAAGCTCTCAACTTCAATCCCTCCCTTCGGCTTGCGGATTCCGACGTACTCACCGCCGCATGAATCACCCCGGCGTTCAAGAGCCTTGCTCGGAAGGGTTCGATAGGCTTGCGATTGCTCTCAGGCCGTGACTTCGCAATCTCCTCTACAATCTCCGGGAAGTCCCGTGCAAACAGATACCCGCCCAACTCGACATTTCGCCCGACAATCTCCGCACGCGTGATCACGCCCACCTTGCGCCGCACATCATGCCGGTCCAGAGAAGGCGAATAATCCAACGCCATCCCCAGCAACGAAGGCAGCGCAGCCTCTGCGGCTCTCCTCGTAAGCACCACCAGATGCCCCCTCGCGCCCGATGGCGCCCGCTGCGAAGGCATATCGACCATCGTCAATACTCCACTAAACGCTGCCCGGTTCGGATGCCCCGCCACCTCCGGCATCGCCACCGCCATACTCTTCAACTCAATCATCTCGATGTCCCCTTTTGCCCGTTGTCATCCTGAGCGGAGGATGTGCCTCGCGAATGCGAAGCACATCCGCAGTCGAAGGACCCCTGCAATCTTTCGTCAGCCACCTCAGTCGCAGGGAATTCTCTCCGCGATCTCGTCTGTCTCCCACTAGCCCGTCGCCGTCTCCAAATCCCCCAACCCCCGCATCCTCCTCACCTCATTCACCGTCAACACTCCGTTCTGCAACAGGATCTGCTGAATCTGCGCCTCTTCCAGCGGATCCTGCGTATCCAGCTCTGCGAACACAAACTCCAGATCGTTCCATCCCAGCCGCTTCTGAATCGCGTCCCGCGTAAGATGCTCCGCCAGCAGCCGCGCCGTCGGCACAATCGCTTGTCGAAACGCGAGGTCGTTGTACTCTTCCGCAGTCGAGCGATTCACATCTGCCTCCACTCCCAAATAAAACGGAGGCAGATCAAACGCATCCGCGATCACGCGCAGCAGAAATTCCTGCCACTGCAATCGCAAATCGGCGTCGGTGCCTCCACCAAACCGCAGCACTTCTGGCTTGCTTTCGACAGAAAGAATTGGCACTCTCCCCGTGCCCTCAATCTCATCCTGCCACCAACGAATCAGCCGCTCGTGATGTTCCGGCGTCAAATCCTGCAACCACAGCGCATATTGCACCACCGAGTTCGACGCCAGCCGCGACGCATACCGGTGCGCGCCCAGAAACGCGTTGACCGTTTCAAACGCAACTTCCAGCCGTCCCAACCCAAACGGCGTATGCGTCCGCGGATTCAGCCGGATGTAGATCAGTTCCTCATCATCCAAAGTGATCTGGCTCTTCGGCCCCGACTGATCCGTGACCTGCAAGTAGCGCGCCCCTTGCGGCGAACCATCCCAATGCAGATTCATCCGGATCGACGCTCCGTCCACCGGCCACAACAACAACGGCCGTTTCGCATCGCCCGAAGTCTCCACCTCAATCGCCCCATACCCGCCGACGATGATGTCTTCCAGCACCTGCTCCGAAAACGAGCGGAAAGAATCGTCGGGATTCGGCGCATGAAAATTCTCCGTGAGAATCTGCACCCGCTCTGCGCCATCAGGAATGGTCTCCAGCGCCATTCCCTGCCGTGGCTGAATGCGCCAGCGCATCCCCGCGATGCGATCTTTGATCGTGTTGATCGCCCGCCGCGGCACTGGAATCTCCGAAAATCGCCGCAGGTTGTACGCCGTAGGCTTCGGCATAATGTCGCCCGGCGGCCCATACGAGTTGAAAATGGAAGGCAACGGCAAGGTCCGCCGCTTCTTCTCCGCGTTCCCCAAAGAAGCAGCCGAAGACACTCCCGCAATTCGGCGCAAAGCGCCGCGCAACGTCTCTTTAATGTTCATAAGGTTTTGTAGCGCCGGCGTTCCCGCCGGCTGTCGCGAGGGCGTCTCGCCCTCGCAGTCGTTAGCACCCCAAAAGAAAAGCCCCGCCGTAGCAGGGCATGGCGTCTTCCATGTCTCAGTTACTCAGTGAACGAATGACGCCGTCCACAACAACACCAGCACGGCCGCCGCGAACACAAGGAACACACGCGAGGCCCCCTTGCCAACTAATCCCAAAATCACCGCTATGACGGACGCCGGCCAATTGAACACACCCCATTCGGAGGCCAGCGTGTACTCGTTCCAGTAACCAATGTGAACTCTTTTCAGGTAGAGCACGACACCATACAAGCATAGACACGAGATAGACGCTGACCCGAGTCCGACTGCAATGACGTTCCGTCGCCAGCCGCGCGGTTCAGTTGCCCGAACCCATTTCACCCAGCCCGCAATCAATAGTGGAGCTGGGGAGAAGAAAATTGCGTCGGCGACGATTGAGGTCCACTTCACGCCTGCAACTCCCGCCGCGCCACCTCCGCAATCGTCGACATCTCCGCCGCTGCGGCGATTCGAATCTTTTCATCCTCCATCATGCTCAGCGCAAACTGCACGCTTTCCTGCCCTCGATCCAAATCGTCATCAATCACCGCGGTCAGCGCAGGCGCCGCCCCGGCCACCTTCGACATAACTGGCGCAATCCGTGGATAACGCGCAGCAAGCAAAACCGCTGTGTCCACGCCCGCCCTCAGGGACACAGCTTGGAACAACTTGATTTCGCCCGCAACGCGGTACCCAAAATCAAACTGAAACGGATCGCCCGGCTTCGTATAATGCGCCACCGGGACCGGCAGAACGAACTTCGCAACTCCCGCCTGCTCAAATGCATCCCGCATCGTCGCGAGAATCCTCTGTCGGCCGCTTACGATACGCTTGCCTCCAACCTTCGCCGCTTCCAAATACATCGAAGCCAGCCCCTCGATCTCCTGCACCGGATCCTCTGCCAGGCATCCCTTCGCCGGCGAAAGCTGGATCACATTCGAAAACGAATCCTGCAACCTCCGCAGCAAGACTTCGCGATTCTGCGGCGTCGCCAGTTGTCCTCGAATCTCCCGCTCCAGCGCCGCCAGCATCTCCACATCCGCCTGCGGATCCAAACACCGCACCCGCCGCCAATCCCGCGTAAACCGCACTTCGGCGAACCCTGCCCCGTTTGCCCCAGCCTCAACCATCACTAACCCAATATTTACAAACTCATCCTTAACCGCGTCCGGCACATACCGCAGCAGGAAAAACTCAAGCTGTTTCTTCGCAGCCATTGGCGTCTTGACCAACTAAAAGATTTTCTCCGTGACTCCGCATCTCCGTGGTGGATTTTTCTGACGGCGCCTCACTGCTCCACCCACTCCGGAAACGGCCTCCGCGGCGAAGTTCGAAATGCCTCAATCAACTCCCGCACCAGCCCTCGCCGCACAATCAATGTTCGCACTAGCCGCTCCAACTCGTCCCACTCTCCGCCGTACCACTCCGGAGGAATCTCGCCCGCCAAGCTCCACACCACATCCTCTTCCATCTTCTCGATCCGCGAAAGCCACGGCTCAAATGACTCCCACCCCTGCACCCTCTCATACACTTCATTCCGCGCATACACCCCGCGCAGCGGATAGTCCGGAAACGTCCACTCCCCCGCATTGAAGCAATATCCCTGGTCGATGAAAGTCGCCGTGTACTTCTTCTCGCGCAACTTCCTCCAGAACGCCGCCTGGCGCCCGTTCGCGTTCCCTGTCCATTTGTCCACCACCAGCATCCCGGGAAATGTCTCCAGGTTCCGCACCAAGCCGAACATCTCCGCCGGAAGATAATCGAACACCTGCCCTTCCAGCGGACTCACCGCGTACCGCGATCCGAATTGTAGCCCCGCTTCGCAACGAACCACATTGTGCGCCAGTTGCACATGCAGCTCCGCAGTATGCTCCACCAGCCAGTCGCCCACTTCTACCACTTCCGTTCCCGGTACCGGCAACCCCACCCGCTCTGCCAATCGCGTCGCCAGCATCTCGTTCGTCAGCACCCGCAGATGCTGCGGATTATTTCGGAACTTCACTACGTAGAACTGCCCGTCAGAGCAGCGCATCAAGTGCCCCTGCGCCCCGCCCCTCATCCTCTTAACGTGTTGGACCGCTTCCACCAAAGGCGTCGTAACGCGCAAGCAAGGCCTGGTTCATTGGATGACAACACTTCGGATCGGCGTCTCAGGCCCCCGATCCCCGCCCGACCTCCCAGTTGCAGGGTCTGACCAGGTTTTCCAATTTTCTTTCTCCTAGAAATCGACCACCATCGGCTTCGTCCTCAGTTGTTGCCTTGCGCGCTTGAGACTTGCTATCACCAGGTCTTGCTGCCCTTGGTCGATTACTTTGTATATCCCCACATGGTCAACGGATCTGAGAAAGAAACCTCTTACGTCCTTGTCGCAAAAAAAGCCTGGGCGTCGACACCGACTCGGGTATAGAAGATGCGGATTCCACCAAGGCGGCGATCGAGCGGCATTCGTCGACTGCACCAGCGTCAGGCATCGTTGCCGTCAAGTGAAACAAACCATACCCGACGCAGAGCATCCCGAACAGAATGCTCACGAACATGCCGGTCCGCGTTTTTGTACGCTCCGCCTTCAAGATGTCGTCCCCACAAGGCCTGCCATCTTACCCCAACTCACCCCAACCCCGATGTGACAAATGAACTTTGCCCGATGCATTTCATCCCTCCACCACCAGGCTCCCCATCTCCAGCGTCCTCTTCTTCACGCCCCGTCCTACATCCTGCCGTCGCACAGCAAGCGCAATCGCCATCGCCATCACACAATCATCATGCGCACCCTCAGCCGCGGCCGCGTTTCCATCCGGATGCCGCACAAATGTCCGGCACTCTTCCAGCAGCAGCGGACTATGGAACAAATCCGGCTCCGCCGCCAGCACCGCCGCCATGTTCTCAATCATCGCCGGACGGCTCGCCGCCGACGTCAGCCAACCCAGTTGTCCATCTTTCTCGAAAATGTTTACGTATCGCAGAGTACTCAGATGTGCCAGCACGCCGAACCCATGATTGTTTCGCTCCACGGCCACCAGCGCTTCCTCATACCTTTTGCCCAGATCCGCAACCCGCCGCGCCAGTTCGAACGGAGGAAAGTGCCCATGCAATTCCGCGCACTGCATTCCCATCTCCCGCTCGATCACCTGCGCACATGCGTAATCGCCCTCCGATCCTCCGCCCGCCGTATCCACTCCCAAAATGTATCGTCTTCCTTTTTGCGGCGGAAACCAGATCGTAAGCCGTCCATTGTCTTCAGACCCCGTCTCTTTCCCAGCCATCCCAATCGCTTTTTCAATCGCCGCCCACTCGAATACGCATTCTCCGGAAACCAGAAAGCACGAACTGGGATCCTCGGCATACTCCTGCGCTGCCAGACTGCTCAGCGCCTTCCATTGCTTGCGCCGCCAGGCAATCTGTGCCTCGCTCAGCCCGTGCTGCTTCACTAACTCGCTCTCTTCCGGCGTCAGCGGCAGCAGCAGCGGCAACGTCGCCCCCTCTTTGGTGATTTCTTGATAGCTGCCCTCATACCACCACGGAAAAAAATGTTGCGTGTAGCCGGTCTCATTCGCCTTTTGCCACTCGCTGTAAAACACTCCGGTTGCCCCATTCGGCGTGGATTCCAACACGATCTCGCCTTCCGGCACCACCGCCGCCCGCAATGAAGCCAGCGTTTCCGCGCCACCGCGGGGCCAGCGGGAGACCTCCGAGCAATGCAGATTATGGATGGTCATCCCCCGCCCCGCGTTGTCGTCCGCCGTTTCCACTCGATACTCGCTGTCGAGCCGTGGAAACACGATCTGGCGGACGTTGGAGCGCGACTTCACCAGCGCGCCTCTCAATATCGCCTTGGGCAGGTTCTCCCAAAAGCGCTGCACGATGTTGAATATCGCCTCCGCTGACTCCTGGCTGTGCGCCACCTGCACCGTCAGCGTCCCGGGCCGCGTGATCGTCTGCAGGAAGAATCGCGCCGCTATATACGTTGTGATTCCTACTTGCCGCGCTTTCAACACGATGTTCTGCTTGCCGCATTGTCGTGAATACTCCCGCTGCGCCCGGTTCAATCGCAGCCGCCTGTTCCAACCCTTCTTAGGACGAATTTTCAACAGCTCCGTAATCAAGTGATCTCGAACCGTCTCGTCTCCCATGCGCTGATCAAGAAACGATCCGAACTGCTGCAACAAATAAAGATCAATCTCCAAAATTCACCCCAATGTCGCAGCCGCTGTAACAACGGTTATGTTTTGTCTGAAAGCTGAAGGCTGATAGCTGAGAGCTGACAGCTGCCCTTCACAGTTCCGTCGAATCCTCATTCCGCATCCGCGCATACTGCCGCACCCCGTCCCGCAGAATCATGCTTCGATCCGTGAGCTGATGCAGCCCCTGCCAATCCCGCTTCAAATCGATCTGCGGGTCGTATCCCGATTGCGCAAGAAACTTCCAGCGCTGGTCGTAAGAACGATTCCGTTTCGCTCCGTGAAAAAGATGATTCACCAGTCCCGGCAAATAACTCACGTTCCTCCGGATATATTTCTCCGCCCGCCCCTGCCACTCCCGGCACAACTGGATGTATGCCGGCGAATATCCCGAGTACAACGACCGGTGAACCTGCCCGACAAGCGCCGACGCCATGTGCCAATCGCCCGAACCAAGAATGGCGTGATCCATCAGCATGCCCACGCTCTCCAGCGAACTTCGCTTTGCCGCCCACGCGAATCCCGGATGCCAGAACTGCCCGCTGTGCACGCTGTAGTAGCCGTACGCCGGCTTCTGCGCCAGGAACGCCGCGTCATGCGGACTCGGCCGATCCGTCACAAACTTGTAGAGAAACCCCGGAGTCGTAGCCAGCGGCTCGTAGTCCGGCCCCATATCCTGCGCATGGCTGAACAACTGCAGCACGTCGTAATGCTGCAAGAGCTGCATCGTCTCCTGCGCCCAATCTGGACGATTAAACTTTACGTCCGCGTCAATCCACGCCACATACTTCGCATCGGCCGGCAGTCGCTGAATCAGCAGGTTCAGCGCATTCTCCTTGTGCCAGATCTCGCTCGAGGTCCGCAATTGCAAGTGCCGCGGATTGCCCGCCTGCGTCACTTCAAAGTGCCGTTCCCCGAACGCAATCTCCGCCGTATACAGAATCGCGCCCGCTGCTTCGCACTCGCGCTCAAACATCCAGTAGTTCCAGTAGCGCGACCGCCATCGCAGCGGATTCTCCAGCATCGTCACCACGTGCAGCCGGTCGGGAAGCACATGAATCCCAGGCCGCGCCTGCGAAGGATGATCGATATAGCCCGCGCATTCGCACGGCACATGATGTTGCAACTTCCACTCATCAGTCACGGCGTGATCCCCCCAAACTGCGATTGTCATCCTGAGCAAGCGTTCTTTGCGCCGCGAAGGATCTCCCTCTACTCTGTCCTCGCCTTACTTCAACAGTCCAGCGCTCGCCCAGCGTGCAAACTTCCCGTGCAAATGAATTTTCATCCCCGCTGTCGCATGGTCCAATGCAGCCTCCCCAGTCTTAGCCGTCATAGTCGCGTTATACGAAACCACAAACTCGCTCGCCGTCAGCGGAGGCTGTTTCTTAACCTGCTTCGCCGCCATCGTCATCATCTCCGGAGAAGCGCTCGCATTCACCAGCGGCACGATCGCCGCCACCGACTCCACTTCCGAAAGCAGGATCCCAACTACCGCGGTGATCTTCGCCAGCGTGGCCGCATCCTCGATGTGTAACGCCGGCAGAAGCCCATTCAAGGTCGACTGAACCGCGCTCAACCTAGCCTGGATCTGATTAAGCAGCCCCGGTTGCGCCGCGGCGTCTGCCTTTTGATACTGCGTGATCAACGACTGCATCAGTTGCAAATCCGCCCCTGCCTGTGCGCCCGCATTCTGGATCGTCTGCAGATCCGCAGCCGAAACACTCGTACCTTGCAGCGCCGCCACCAGCGCCACCAGGTTCGCCGTCCCCGGAATCAGCGCTTCCACGATCTGCTCGGCTTCTCCGATCCAGGCCGTCGAGCACGCCGTCCACATCAGCATCCCGCACAACATCACTGCCACAAACGCTTTCCTCGTTCCCGCTATCTTCATAACTCATCTCCTATATAGTTCGATTTCTCAATCGCAAATAAAAAGGCACGGCTTTCACCGTGCCTGTAGTGCCGCCGTCTCGGCGGCCGTCGGGCGGGCGTCCTCGCCCGCCCCTCTCTAATGAAGCACAACCGGCTTGATCCCTACCGGAACCGTATGTCCCGAAATAAGGACCGGAGTGCTCGCAGTCGTCATATCCTGATACTCCGTCCACTGCGACCCCACGGCCTGATTCCCCGTCGTGCAAGAACCATCCGAGCAGCTTTGCGACGCGTCCCACATGACCAAGTAGGGCTTTCCGGAAATGCTGAGTCCGCAGGACCAGACTGTGCCGCTAGCCGCGCACGGACTGGTCAGAGTCGCGTTCACCAGCCAGTTATAAGTTTGCTGATAGGATGTCTCCGCCGACGCCGGCTCAACCTGAGAACTGGCGTAGTACCAAGCCATTCCTTCGAGACCAAGCGACCAGTTCAGCAGATAGAAGCGCGGCACAAACGAAGCCGCCATATCCGCATCGGCGTAAGCATTGATAAACCCCGTGCTCGAGTACTGCGCTTCCCCATCCCACAGCGGCTTCGCCAGCTCTGCCGGCTGCAGAATGCCGTGAATGTTCGAGATGTACCACTGCGTCGCCGATTCCGGCGTGCACGGTGTCGGCGCCGGGCAGTTGTTCCCAGTTTCGTTTCCCGGCTTCATGTGGAAGTTGACAATGTCCACCGCCGTCGCAATCGCATTCGGCGGATTCGAACACGGCAACTCATACGACGGTATTCCCGAGGTGTTGTTGCAATAAAGTTCGTTCTGTCCGTAAACCAGCGCTACGCCCTTGGCGTGCGCCGAGGCCATCACGATCTGCGCCGTAGGATCAATCGCGGTCGCGGCGCATGGCGTCGCCGTGCCATTCCCGCTCTCGTGAATCACGCCGCGGCCCGTGATAATGCAATTCGCATCTTCCGTAAGGCGTGCCAATTGTGCAATGCTGCCATTCCAGAACGGCTCGGTATCCGGTTCGTTCCAGATTTCCCAGTATTTAATGTGGGCATGCGTTGCCGTATAGCTCGGGCTGTTCACATGGGTTGCAATCGCCGTGATCCAAGCCTTCCAGATGGCATCGGCCCCGCTGCCGTCGCTGTTCAAATCGCTGGGCGGATCACACTCCCCATCGCCCAGGCCGGCGCCGCTCCCCGTGTAATTACACGACGCATCCGTAGGATTGGAACTCGCCCAGG
Source organism: uncultured Acidobacteriaceae bacterium (assembly GCA_963832755.1). Taxonomy (GTDB): domain Bacteria; phylum Acidobacteriota; class Terriglobia; order Terriglobales; family Acidobacteriaceae; genus Sulfotelmatobacter. The sequence goes on from CAWHVM010000003.1 coordinate 345,763, forward strand.
GCGGAGTCCGAGCCAGCGTGTACATTCCCTCCATCGTCCCATTCGAATACGCTAGCGCGAGGTCCGAATCAAGGGCCGTGAAATCAAACACTCCTGAAGCCGTGTTGAGATAAGGCCACTGCAGCGGCGGCGAATCCCAGAAGCGTTGCAGTCCATAGCTCACGGTAGGCCAGCTTCCGCCATTTGTGTCCGACTCCGAGAATCCAAAGAAGGCTGCCCCAAGTTGCGCTGTCGGGTTGTCGGGGTAAGGTCCCGGCGAACCGCAGACTGTAGGACACACATACACATTCGCCGTCTCGGCGGCGTCAATCGCCGGAATGTTCGCTCCCATGTCCGCTCCATCTGAAGCTTGGTCTAAACTTCCAGCCTTGAACACACTTCCAGCCATCAATTCAAAGCCGTGGTAATCCGTTAGCGTCATCGGCATCGACGACGCGCTCATGGCCCCGGCGAATCCCACACAAGCAGACGTGGGCGTTGCCCCAGAGCAATAATCAGTCGTCGGGAAATACATGGTCACCGGTGGAGAGCAACCTGCCGGTTGCGCGCAGGCACCGCTCGTCTCAAACTCCGTATACTTCGACGCTGTTCTGATGGGAAACACATCGTAACCCGCGACGAGCGTGTGAACGTCCCATCCCGTGATCTGTGTGTCCGTTCCTTCTCCCCACGGGTTGTTGTACCAGCCGCCGCCGAGCGTGATGTTGTTCTGGACTATATTATTGCGCGCATAGTTCGGACCCTGGGAAATGGTGTCGTCGTCGCCGAACGCCCAGGTCAAATTGTTAATGAACGTATTGTGAAGATACTGCATGTTCCTCGGCCAGCCCTGTATGGTGTCAAGCAGGCAGTTGCCACTGCTGTCAGCCGTGGTAGCCGTACTAGGGAAGGTCACCGTCAGTCCACTGGATGCCTCTGCCGCGCCCACGCCCAGCACTCCTACAGTGTGGCCTTCAATCACCGTGGTCGCGGTATTGAAGGCTGTGTCCACAGTGCAACCGCTGATCAGCAGTGAATCGCCGGCGGTCACGCCAAGTTCTAAAAAACCAGCAGGAGGTGGACCACTGGGGCAGTTTCCGGACACCTGAGGAGCACACGTAGCGGTAAACGTGGCCGTTGTGCCGTTGCCCGTAATCGTACCCATCCACTGGTCGTTGTTTGATTGAAATTCCTGCCCAGTCGATCCGCCCGAGCATCCGGGATTGGATTCCGTGGCGTTATAGAACAAATCGTTCTGGAACGTCACGTTGTACATGCCAAAGGATGGATACGAGAGCGAGCCCGCAGCCCCATTGGACTTGGCCTCCATCTGAATCCCATTGCACGTATTGCGGAAAATGTTGTTGGTTACCGTAATGTTCGCGGTGAGCGAGTCGTAGTTCGTGCCGATGCCCCCACTGGTGTTGATCGATTTCCAATCCCCATAAGGACCATTCTGGCCGCCCGTGTTATCCACGTTCTCGACAATGTTTCCATCGACAATGTCGTACAGCCCCTCTTTCTGCTCAAAGCCATTCTTTCGCACGATGCTGACCGTCCCCGGCCAGTTAGGGTTGGTCGTAATTTTTTGCCCAAGCCAGGCGTAAGGAAATGTGAACCGGTTCCTCCGCCACTCCATATTCGTGCATGGAACCAGCCCCGCTATAGTCGGAGGATTCGACAAGCCGCCGCAAAGCGATCCAATGGACTGTCCGCTGATCCAGTTATGGTCAATCTTGCCGACTGTAGTCCATCCCTCGCCGATGCTGTGACCTTCCCCACCGGGCCGGAGGTTTTGACTCATCTGGCTGTCTAACAACGAACAGTAGTAGCAAGACAACTCCATCGCGTCACTGATAGAGTTTGCCCCGGTTTGTAATCCACTCGCCGTTTCCGGCCAGTCGCCATGCACCCATATTTTGCGGAAATGGATATGGTTCGGCAGTTGCGCCAGGGTAGTTTCCGTAGCGGAGTGCATGTTCACAACGTTAACGCTCTCGGTATTCCCCGCAGAAGGCCGAATCTCCGCATCCATAATCAGCCAGTGGTCAGGGCCGATCATAGTTTCTGCTCCGCCATTGCACCACGGAGGATCGCTGGTGGCGCTGGTCGCCGTGGGGCTGCAAAATTGCAGAGCGTACGGGGTCGTCCCAGATGCCTCAACCGTCCACATATACTGCACGTCGTCGTAATCAGATGTATTCGTGCTAACGCCGTTCGCCAGTGTGATCGAACCGGAAGACAGCGGCGTAACTGTGTTTCCCAATTGGTAAGACATCGCGTCCCCGGCGCAATCTGGGTTGTCGAGCCCAATGTCCGTGGAGGTTGCCAGGTTATCCTGAATCCCGTGAGAGCAGACCGTCTGGCCATTCGGCAGGTTCGAGTCCATCGTTGAATCCAGAATCAGAAAGTTGCTCGCCATCGTGCTGTTGCTTTGCGGAATCACAAGTCCGCCGGCAGAGGTGTAAAGCCCCGGCGGAATATCCAGCTTGATGCCCGCACCGCTCGCCGTGCGGCAAGCCTCAATGTCGTTGATCGCGCTTTGCAATCCCGCGTTCGTCGGCGATCCCGTCCAGTAAGGCGTATGGAACGTGCAACCCGGAGCCGCCTCTGTCACCCACGTGCTGGGTAAAGACAGTTCATAGCTAAAAAGCGCGTCGCCTTCATAGCTGTTCACCCACGCTTGCGGCAGCATCCCCAAATTCAGGTTCGTTGCGGTCCCAATCGTAAACTCCCCCGTGCCTGTGTCTTCTCCATAAGTGGCGTAACCCTGGTATACGTGCGCCCCGATCTCCCACCCACTGTTGTAACTGTTCTGGTTTACGCCGTTGATGTCGAGTTCATACGCTGTTCCCAAATTCTGCCCCGCATCCACCACCGGCGAATTCTCCGTCGGACGAAAATCCAGCGTCATGCTTGTCGCCGGAAATTTGTAGTAATAATTCCCGTCCGTCCCCGTCTCCTGCGTCCCGGTGAGCAGCCAGTTCACCAGCCCCGTATTCGTCAGGATCGTCGCCCCGCTGTTCTTGAAATCCTGAATCAGGTTCGTAATCTCAGTGCCGCCCACCGGATCGTCATTAGTCAGCTCATTGAAATGCCAGAAGATTCCCCAGGGCACTCCCCACACCGATTCTTTCCACACCAGCGCCTGAATCTTTTGATTCAACACTGTCGGCTCCAACCCCTGCCACGAAGGATTCACTCCAAAGCTGGTAATGTCCTGAACGTTGAATCCGTCCGCATACGTATCCTTCACGCCCAAATCTTCCTTCAACGCCCCGCGCGCCCCGTCGTAAGGCACGCCTGCTGTGATCCCCTGCATCGTCGCACTTTCATATCCTCCGGGATATACATACACCGGAGTCGCCGGCAGCCCCGTCAGATTCGTCGTCATCCATTGCCGCGATAGTGTGATCTCGTCCGTCGTCAACTGCGTCACATTCAACTGCATGTGATAAATGGCGCTCTTCACATCCTGCCCGCTCACATCCGCCAGGTCCTGTGACAACAACGCCGCCGCCGTATATGCCGCACATCCCGTGCCGTACGGCCCCTGGCACGGCGTCTGGAATGAATATGTGTATTTCCCCGTCGCTGCCAGCGCCTCCGCCAATGTCAACATCGTCCCCTGCGGCTGCCCCTGCGTCAGGTTGTAACTCACGCCGTCCGCCGGCGCGCCCGTAACCGTGATCGTCAGCGTGTTGTCGCTGATGTTCAACGTGGCCGCTGTGCCGCTGCCTGTGTATTGAATGTCGAGCGCATCCGTATTCACGTAGTAGGTGTGCGATATCGAATGCGCCGTCACATCGCGCCCATCGTCGATCCATCCCTGAAATTCCGAAATCAAAGTCTGCGCCAGCGGATATCCCACCGTAATCGCCGCTCCCACCGGAACTCCGGCCGCGTCTGCAACCGGCAGCACCGTGCCCGCGTAGTACGTATCCGCCCCTGGCGTCATTCCCGAATCATCCACCGTCAACGTGACGTTAGCCGGATATCTCTGATACACCTCGACCGCCGGCGCCGTATCCGCGGCAATGTTCCCCGCTCCGGCCGTCGGCCCCGTCCCCGTCACGTAGGGTGGCTCCAACACATCCGTCGATCCCGCCACCGCCAGGCTCGACGCATAAAAGTGGCAGTACGAGTAAGTCACCGCTCCCGTGTTATCCACCAGCGCCCCATCGCGATTGGCATAGCCCTTGTCATTCACCATCGTGATCGCAGTCGCTGCCCCATCAAACCGGAAGCCGTCGTAATTCAGGTGAGCCTCCGAGTTATAGATCTTGATGTCTCCCGGCCCGGGCGCATTCTCATCCACATAAAACCCCAGCGGCTGTGTCCCCTGCGGAATCATCGAGTCCGCTTCCATGTTCGCAAACACCAGATGATCGCTCGCCCCCTGCACATACACACCGTACTGATCGAACCAGTTCACCAGAAAATGCTGGAACGTAAGCCACGACGGCCCATTGATGTTGATCACCGGCACATTGCTCAACGCCATCGGAATGATTGCTTCGTTGTAATACGTCGCAGGATTCCCCGCCGAATAAACGTAGACATATCCGTTAGCCAGATAAAAATCCCACTGTGCCGTCAAGTTCGAAGAAACTGCCGATACCTTTTGTCCCCACACCGATCCAAACAAACAAAAGTTGATCGCCGTGTAAGTTGCCGGCACCGGAGCCTTCCACGCATTGCCCGTTACCAGCACCCACGCCGTGGCCGGCACTGCATAATATCCGGTCAGGTTCGGCGGCGCCGCTCCGGTGCCATACGCGTCAAACACAATCGGATTTCCCGAGCTGCCCGAAGAAGCCGGCGCGAGGCTCTCATTCCAAACATCCCCGCGTTTGAACAGAATCGAATCCCCCGGCTGAAACGATTGCCCATTCACATGAGCAATCGTCTGCCAGGCCGTCGACGAGGAAGTCCCATTGTTCGCATCATTCCCCGTGCTCGAACTCACATAGTAAGTCGTAGCCGAAGCCGTCGCGCTTAGTATCCACAGCAAAAGTATTACGCCGTCCAGCCCTGTCATCCTGAGCGAAGCAAGACGATTCGTGAAGCGAATCGTCTTGCGCAGTCGAAGGACCCCTTGCAACTCGGCGCTCCCACCGGCTTTGCTAGAAACTCTCACGGCATCTCTCTCCCGCTTCACTGTCTGTCCAATAAAAAAGGCCACCAGTTCGCCGATGGCCGGGTGCCCCATTTCTCGCGTTCTTTGCGAGAAGTGGGGCTTTTGCTCTTTCCAGTTCCAATAGAAAAGGCCATCAGCTCAAGCCGATGGCCCTATAACCGCACACACGCTCGCGTCAGCTCTCTCGTTCCGCCTCGTCCTGAAGGCCGTCCGCCGTATCTCCTGTGTCGTAGTTCTGTAGTCCTGCATTCGCTGACGGCGCAGGCCCAGGCTGCGTCACTCGGCTCTCCGAGGCCGCGGGCGAAGGCGTCTGCCCGCCTTCGGCATCCGTCCCGCCCCAGTCCGTGACCGGCGGATTTCGATCGCTCTGCTCAAATGATTGCGTGGTGGATGGTTCTGCTGCTTCCGGATTGATCGCGCTGCTCATGTTTTTCTCCCTAATAAGAATTTGTGTTATGTGGGGACAGTCGCCCCCGGCTGTCCATCGATAGCGCAGCGAGATAGTCTTCGCTGACGGCTGATAGCTCAGAGCTGATAGCTGCTTCTGCAACAAGATAAGGCTACCGGCTCACGCCGATGGCCTTCCAGGCCTCACTCCGAAGCCTAGTGAATCTCCCAAGCCATAATCGTCGCCTCCGTCGGATTGTCCGCCGGAATCGTGATCCCGTTATTCAGCGTCCCGCCCGCCGTCACGCTCTCTGCAGTCCCGCTGCTCCCACCCAGAAAGGTGAACCCCGCCGAGCTCCCGCCGTAAATCTGCGCGCAAGTACTCGTGCAACTACTCGTGATCGCCAGGTAATACTTCCCCGGCTTGCAGGTCGCGCTCGCTGTCCAACTCACGGTCTTGTATCCTGTACTCGGCGCGAACGTCGTCCCTGCCGTGTTTCCGATGTGCGCCACAATGCTCCCTGAGCTGTCCATCACTCCAATGTCATAAGTATTGCTTGTGTTGTCTGCGGTCGAAACGTTATACGTCACCTGCGTTGTAGTCAGCGGAAACGTCAGCACCACGCCCCACAACTCCGTCTTGTTCGCCGTACTCGAAAAGCTGATCGCCGTCCCGGTCGTGTTCGCCGTGAACCACGGAATCGAATACGACGCGCTGCTGCTCACATTCGACCCCGGCATGTCGAGGAACATCTGCACCGTCGTGCTCCCCGCGCTCGCCTGCAGCACTCGCCCAAGAATCTGCGTCCCAGTGGGCCGCGTCGCTCCCGCGTCATGGCAGAAGGGATAAAGTCCGCTGCTGGCCGTGCTCGAGGGCACAACGTAATCCCCAATCACGGTCGCACTTCCATCGAAGCTGCAATAAGCCGATCCCTCACGCGCCAGCGTAACCACTCCCGACGTCCCGGCGTTGGTAATCACCACTCCGATTGCTCCGCTGGTCAGTGCACTCGAAGATGTCGCTGCGCAGCCCGCGGAAGTAAGAACCGCCAACGCATTCACGATCGTGCCCGTACTCGTATCGTTGTAGAGTTCATAACTGTCGTTGGCAAACTTTCCCAGCTCAAATCCGCTCCCGCTCGTGGAGTTCCCCGCCGCATAAACCGTCCCCGGCCGTAGGCCCGTGCCGGCCGCGTTGTTGAACGAACCCACGTTATATGTCTGGTCGGTCCACGGTTTGAAATTACTGCTCGCGTCCACCACCCACTTCAACCCGTTGTTGATCCAGAAGCCCAACCCCGGCGCATCTCCAGGGGCCGCATTCTCGCTGCGCACCACCGCATAGTTATCGGTCGTGTCATATCCTAGCGAAGTCCTCTGCCACGTCGAGCTGTTCGTATAACTCGAATACACATGCAGGCTCTGCGGATTCGCCGTAGTCTCCCCAACCACAAACTGCCCCAAGTCGTATCCATCTTCCTGGAAGAGGTTCGAGAAGTAAGAACTGCTGGCCGTCGTCGCAACCTTCTGCGGGATCCCCGCGTTAGCGGAAATATAAAAGTTCCCATCATTCGAGATCCCCAACGCCGAGGTCCCCGCTCCCGCCGGCGCCATTGCCGTCCCCGGAATCGGCGAACTCACCATCCACGGACCCGCCACCAGCAACTGCCCATTCACTGTCACGTTCCCGCTGAACGTTCCCGCCGCTGCCGTGATCCCGTTGCTGCCCGCGTAATTCAGCGTCGTCCCGCTGTCCGTCAGTCCGCTGTCGCCACTCACCGCCGTTCCGTTCGCCGCATACAGCGCCAGTTGCGTGGCCGTCCCGCTGTTCACCGTTCCCGATCCGCTGCCCGGCGTGCCGCATCCCGTCCCATCAGCCTTCGCGTATGTTCCTGCAGCGCACCCTGTGATGCTCAAGGCAGAAGCAGTAAACCGCCCGTCGCCTCGCAAGCTGGCAACAATGTTTCCGGTGGGGCAACTTCCATTCGTTGCCGATGCTCCCGGGCACGCGGTGAAAAAGTTGAATCCCGTTCCCGCCGCCGCCACAGTGTGGAATCTCACCAAATTACCGGTGTAGCCAGAATTGGTCTGCAGATAAGTAGCAACGGTATGCGGATTGGTCCCTGCCGTCAGCCAGTTCTTACTGATCGTCGTGGTGTCAAGATTCGCGCATGGAATCGCACTCCCCATCAAAACCACACCCACATGTTGCGAGCCATCCGTATTGCAAACCTGCAGTTGACTGTACCCATCGACCGAGACATTCAGCCCATTGTGGTAACTCGTCGGCGGAACGTTAACGTATAGCTCGGTCGACGTATCCGTCGTCGAAGTCGAATTCGTCGTGTACGTCGTGACCCCTGCCACCGGGGACGATCCAAAGTCAGCAGACGTAAAGGTCGACGTATAAGGTGTGCTGCCCGAAAAAAGATTCAAATTCAGATTGCCCGCAGGCGCCGCCAGCGCAGACCACGCCGTGTTACCGCCCCCGCTCCCGCAACCCGTACACGTTCCCGTCACCGTCAGATTTCCGTTGATCTTCACCGGCACGTTGAACGTCTTCTGCGCCGCCGTCAGCCGTTCCAGATAGCTCACATTGTCCCCGGCATTCCCGATATAAGATGAAATCGACACCGGAGCCCCAAACGCAAGCTGTGCCAAACTTCGCGAGACTCCACCCGTCGCGGCATCCAGTCCAATGTAAGTATCGGCGGCATCGTTCGGCGGCCGGTTCAAACTTGTCGCCAGCGTCTTCGCCGGATTCGAATCCACCAGCGTAATCATGTGCGTTTGGCTAACCTCATCTGCCGGAGACATAGTGAAGTTCAATCTTCCCTTGAGTCCCGCCGTCGGTTCACCCGAATTCGGACCGCTGTTCAGCACCAGCGCCCCCACTCCCGGAAAACCGTTCCCATGGCTGTCCCCCTCCAGGCACTGCACCCACGCTCCCCCATAAGGCACCGCGGCCCCACCCGAGCACTGCCGCGCATAGATCGTCGGCCGCAAAAATCCCGCCGTCGAGATCCATGCCGAACTGTTCACGCTTCCCTGGTCGGTATCCAAAAATGCAGTCGGAAGGCTGCCCGCGCTCTGCAGCCCGTTTCCGTTTAGCACCAATCCACCCGGCCAGAAAGTCAGCGCGGGAAAATATCCCGGCGTGGCGATGGTATAGTTTGATGTGCTCGCCGAAGCGCTGTCCGTATACGAGCAAACCAGCCCGCTGCATTGCGCCAGGTTCGTAGCCACGCTGCCGCAAGCCGTCGCGCTTCCGCCACTGCATGCCCCTTGCACCGGGAACAGCGGAGTGTTTGCCCCCAGCGTGCCCGGCGTCATCCTCACCAGGTCGTAAGTCACCGTTCCCACCGGCGCAACGTGCGGCCACTGCACCACGATGTTCCCGCTTCCGTTGCTCGACGCGTATCCCGCGAACAGCGGGTAAGACGTACCCTCCGTCGAGTCGTGTACCACAACGTAGTAGTTGTACTGGGTTGAACCCGTGTTCACGAACTGTGGCATCCAACCGTTAGGTTGTTCTCCACCGCGCACGATCAGCGGAGATCCTCCGCCGTAAATGATTCCCGCCGACCCAAACGTCGTCCCCAGGTACGGATTCGGACATGGCCCCGAACCCTCCTCGTTGTAAACGTTATCCACCTGCGTCCCGCCATAGCTGCCCAAAATCGTGGTCGTATAAATTCCCCACATCCCAAACCCCTGAATCACGCTATCCGATATATGCGTAGTGTTGTTGGCATACACCGTCACCCCGTTGCCGCTGCACTGCGGCGTGATATTGGCGTGGCTGATCCAAAGCACCGGCGTGCCCGCGGTATTTCCTGCGCTGTAAAAATAAGACCCGCAGTGGTTCGCCGTGCACAACAGGCCGCCGTTCTCGCTGAAAGTATCGACCGTCGCCGCCTGATCGTTGTCGAACACATAGCCTTCGTTGAACCACGTGCTGCCCGCTTGATAAATCTTCGTGTCGCGCATCGTCCCCGGAAGCGCATTGTCTTCCAGCGCCGCATTCTCGATTGCAGTCACTCCCGGCGTAGCCACCGCCGCCAGGTTCGCTCCCGTCTGCGCATAAGTAATGGAAGTCCCAGAAACTGTAACCGGGCCGTGGATGCCCCAATAAGCCGCATTGTCCGTAAAATCCGTAACAATCATGTCGCCCGTTTGAATCGTGCTGCAGCCGCTGGCCACCATAATTGTGACCACGTTCGATTGCCGCTGCGTATTCGTGATCTGGCAACCATCCTGGCTGATCGCGCTCTCGAACGTGATTCCCTGGATCGTAACTGCCCCATACGAGTTCGAGTTCGTCAAGTTTCCCAAAACCATGCAGCGGTCGCGCGTGGAACAGGCAAGCTCCGCGCCGTTTCCTTCAATCAGCGCCCGGCTGCAGTGCGCGAAAATCGTTCCATACACCGGGAGCGCATTCGCATTAACGCCGGTCGCCGGAAGAACGACATGCGCATTCGGATTCCCAACGCTCGCGCCCGGAATCCCGCAAGCGTCATTGATCGCCTCCTGAATCCCGCTCGAAGCGCTGCTCAGCAGGTAAGTCGAGGAGTGCGTGTTCTTCGGAGTGAACACAATCGTCCCCGATGCGGCCCCGCTAGTGCACGTCCCTCCCGTCACCATCACCGGTTCCGGCGTCCCTTGTCCGCTGAGGTAGACGAAGTACATCGAACTCCCGCTCGCGTCCACTCCCACCGGACAAGGCGTCAGCGTCACGGTCGCCTGCGTTCCCCCAATCAAACTTCCGCCCGGACTCACGCTCCAGTTGTCCGTCGGCGTCACATATCGAATGCCGCTAAGATTGTTGACGCTCAGTTCCGTCCCCACCGGCTGCGTAATATTCTGGCTCGCGCCCGGGCCAGTCACCACTCCGCCCGCTGCCCCGCTCGGCGTCGCCGGCGCATATTGTCCCGAAGTCGAGGAGTACGTTAGCACCTGTCCATTCGTCGGAACAGTCGATCCCACCGGCACGCTCTGAATCTCCGTCGCGTTAGCGCTCGATCCGCATGATCCCCACGTCCCATTTCCCAGCAGACAGTTCAACCCCGAAGCTGCTCCCGTTCCCAACTCGCTCGTCGGCACTAACCCGCTGATCAGGTCAGCCTTCACCGCTATATTGGAATCCACGTACAGTTTGTCCGCAGCTTGCAGTGGTGCGGTCGGAGGCCCGCTCAACGTCAGCGTTCCCGTCATCGCTCCGCCTGCCGTCGGCAAGTAATTGCCAGCGCCTACATTTGCGATTGAGGTGTCTACGTATGACTTGTTCGCCACGTCGCCCGTATTCACCGGCGTCGGCACGTTCGGAGGCACTGTGAAACTCTTGGTCCCTGTAACCGTCTCCGTTCCGGTCAAATGCACCACCGCGTCGTCATTCGCTTTCCCTGCCAACGCCGTGTTCACGTACTGCATGGAAACAGGTTGCGCCGCCGTTCCCGATCCCGGCGTCGTCCGCACCTCCGCCAATGTTGCCGGAGAACTCGTCGGCACCACCCAGTATTCCGTTCGCACCTCGCTGGCTTGCAGCTGGTACACCACGGTGTAGTACGTGTTCGCGGGAGTTGCGTTGGCATTCGGCGTCAGCGCCACATCCAATGCCCCGTTCGTTCCCAGCGTAACGTCCAATGACCCCGGAGCCACCGCCGTCCCATCCGCCGCTACAAAAGCCGGCCACGTAATGATCAAAATTCCCTGGGCGGTCGCTCCGCTCGCCATGTAAACCGTGTCAATTACGCTGGTCAGCGCCGGCCCGCTCTGGGGGGCCGGCGAAGCCGCATGCGGCAAAACCTCTGCCGCTCGCGGCTTCGCCGTCGGGGAACTTGCCGGCTTTCCCGCGGAAGCCTCTTCACGCGCTGAAACCCGCAAGCTCGATGCCATCACCACCACCGCCGCCAGCACCCAATAAAAAAGCCGCCCCGTCGGGCGGCAAGCCTGAAACATACTTCCTCCTAAAAACTTGTCAATCTATCAGCGTCCTCATCCTGTACGTTACTGTTGTCATCCTGAGCGAAGCGAAGGACCTATGCACTCTGCCTGCACCGCCAACCCCGCCTGGCGCCTCCACCACTGCCCCTCGCCCCAGTATTCTGTCTCCCGGAACCTGCTCCGGCCGAAGCCCTCAACCCCGCCCGTTCAAAAACTTCTCCACGCTCCGCACATAAACATCGGCGAAATCAGCGGCTGGCCGTTTTGCCTCGATCAAGTCCATGGCATCCTCCACCGTCGACCCCATCACCCCCAGCAGCGCCAGCGCCATCATCGGTGCCCGGTGCACGCCAGCCGCGCAGTGGATGAACAGTTTCGAGTCGTCCCTGTCCAGTGCCACTAGGGCAAACTCCACGCCGCACCGAAATACCTCGGGTGGTTTCGGCTCAAAATCGTCGTCCACCGGATTCCAGCAAACCATAATGCCGTGCGGCACCGCCAGCGGCGTGTCGTCGAACTCAATCTGCATGTCGATGATGTGCGTAATCCCGGCGCGTGATACCGCCGCCATATTGTCCGCGTTCCAGATTCCGCCCCCGACCGCGATCCGGTCGGTTACCCAAGTGATATCCATCGCCACCTTGCGTCCTGCGACGCGGACCCTTCTGTTCGTCCGAGTATTCCGGAGAGACGCTGCCGCCGGAATTCCATCTGCCGGATATGGATCCAGCCGATCTGTCCCGCCCGATCCCACCCGCGGCGAAACCGACAGCGCAGTCGGCCCAATTTCTCCTGCACTCCAACTCCCGCGTTTCATTCTACGGTATCCTCTCCGCCAACTCCGCGGCCTTTCTCCGCCGATCTCCGCGTGAAAGCTCTTGACCTTCCGGACCCGGTGAAAACTCTACTCCCTGGCTGCGCGCTCACCGCTCGCCATCAGTCGGAGGGGGCGGCTGTTCGTCCTCGCGCTCTTCTCCCGATTCACTTTCAGCACTCGCCGCCGCCCCCGCCGGAGCCTTCACTCCATTCTCCTTGCTCGTCAACACCGCGTCACTTTCATCCTCTTCCCCATGATTCACGGGTTCAGTCGGAATTCCCATCCGCGTCAACAGCGTGTGCGCCAGCGTATCTTTCAGCGGCACCGCCGCCGCCGTCTGTTCCGTAGGTGGATACAGCCCCACCGCCTCAAACAAATACTTCGCCGTCGCCAGTTGCCCGCTCTTCGCCGCCGTGATCACCGAGGTCGCAATCTCTTCCGCGGACTCTTTGACCAGTTCGTTGATGTTCTCCCGCACCTGCACGATGTCTTTGCCTTTATTTTTCTTCGCCGCACTTTTCTCGACCGTAGGCTTCTTTGCCGCTGCCTTCGGTTTTCTCTTTGTCTTCTTCTTGATGCTCACGCCTCGCCCTCCAATAATGCCGCCAAACTTGGGTGCAGCAGGCCGTGAGGCCCGCTCCAATCCTTCCGCACCCAAAAATACGAAGGGCGCGCTTCGCAGCGCGCCCTTACTGAGTATTGCTTTTTTCTTAACTCTATGAAACAAGTATATCACACTGCATAGGCAAAAGTGGGCATTTTTTGAAATTTATTTTCTCCACGTTTTCAACCACTTAACTAAAAACCAACCCCTCGCGCCTCTTGACAACTTTTTCCACAGGCATTTTATGTCCATCTGACCATGATCGTTCACAGCGCCTCCTCGCCCGACTCCGGCAGCCGATCCAGCAAGTCCGCTTTGAGGAACGCTTCACTTAGCTCGTCGATCAGATCTGGCAGTCTGCGTTCAATCGTTCTTCGGTCACAGTGCAGGAGCCGTGCCGCGTCGGGATGATCGTGTTCCTGCAGCACCACCCGTGCGATCAGCTGTCTATCGAAATCCTGCAACTGGTCCAGGCACTTCTCCACGTCATGCAGAAAGATCACGCGCGATTCGAACGTGGTCGCGGTATAGGCCGTGATCTTGGCGCGAAATAGCTCCCGGCCAAGCAGCGATGGCAATCGCCCCGCCTCCAGCGACCACCGCATGTAGCGCCGCAACAAAGCCCACGTTTTCTTGCGGTATAGCCAGATATCCGGATCGCTGTCCCATCTCTCCTCCCAATCTGTGTCGGGCGCATCCTCCAATGGCGCACCATGCCGTTCCTCCCGCGCCGGAAAGTTATGCGCTGGCAGACTCTTCCAGGGGGCGCTGCCTGAAGCCGACTCCCTGACAGACTGCTCATCCGCTTTCGGCTTCCCCGTCCCAGGTCCGCCTGAGGCATCATCCGCCTGTGCCCCAATCCAATCCAGAGAGCCGTTCATGCCACACCTCCAGGCCCGTCCAGATCCAATCCGTTACGCTCCTCCTCGTTTTCCACACCCTCGTCGTATGCTCCCCATCGCAGACAGTGCGGCATCTTCGCGGTTTCCGCTCTATGCGAAGCCGCAGGCAGTTCCCCCATTGCTTCCGCGCAAGCCACGCAATAAACTTGCTCTCCGCCCACTGGACGCATCCACAAAGCGCCACAGCGTTCGCAATACTTCAGCTCGAATTGCAACTCGGTTCCAGAACTGCCTTCTGTTGCCTTGCCTTTCATTCACTCCTCCTGAGGCTCCGGGCTCCACGTTGTGAACCTGGGCGGTTGCGGTTCATAGTCTTTTGCCGCAACCCGAAGGCTGCAGCCGAAGAAAAAAAGCCCTGCGCCGGTCGCCGCTTCCGAAGCGGGAACCGAACGCAGGGCTCGTTTCTCTTACGATGACCTGCTTGAGCTATTTATTTGTCGGGCTTACCTTTCTTCCAACCCGTTTCCGAGTTGTGGGCCTGACCCCCGGCAAAAGCTTAACCCGATTGCTGCCAGTTATTTATGGTTCAATCGCCACGCCGCGTTCCAGCATCGTGCTGGAATCGCGCTGGCGAAAAAATCCCTCCTCGTAACCCGATTTAAGAACTCTGCCGTTCTGCACAACCACGCTGATGCGCCCGCTGAAATTCACCGATCTCAGCAGCCGCTCCATGGCCGCGGAAAGCACTTCGGCCCCCCGCACCTTCCGGCGGAATTCCACGAAGTCCTTTTCTTCGTTGCAGTTATCCTCGCTCCTCATGGCTGGCAATCCCCGAAAACAGATTTGGGTTATACAGTGTGGTGATCGTATAGCTGTCAAATATCGGAGTCAAGGTCACTTATACCGAGGGGGCTGTGGAAATCTTTTTTTCTTAGCGTATTGCTATAACTCCCATGCTATACTCCCAGCTATGAAATTCCGAGTGCTGCAAGACAACCTCCGCGAAACTCTTTGGGAGCGCATCGACGAAGGGGAGTTGACCGGCCTCCGTCTGGCACAACAGACGGGATTCAAGCAGGCCCACATCTCCAACTTCCTGAATCGCAAGCGCGGCTTGAGCCTCGAGGGTATGGACCGGGTCCTCGCCGTCCAGCATCTTTCCGTGCTGGACCTGCTCGATCCGGCCGAGGTAAACAAGCGCGCTTCGATCGTTCCTCCCAGCAACGACGAGTTCCAGAACATCCTCCTGACCGACGGAAACGTCGCTGCCACCCAACCACTCATCACCAGCATGCACGTCAAAGAAATCCTCAAATTCAAGAAAAGCTTTCTGAAAAAGCTGAAACCCGAGACCGAAGGCGACCGTGAGCAGTGGGAACGCTTCGTGCTCATCAAAGTGGACGGCCGCGAAGGCATGAGCATGTACCCGCGCCTGCTGCCCGGAGCCACACTCCTGATCGACCGCCATTACAACTCACTCAAGCCCTATCGCAAAGGCGAATTCAATATGTACGCCGTGCTCAAGAACGAAAATTGCACGGTCAAGTACGTCGAAATTGCCGGTAACCACCTGATTCTTCGGCCCCATAACCAGGCGTATCCCATCGAAGTGATGACCATGGAAGAGGGCAAGTCCGCTTCCGACTACCTGGTTGGCCGCGTCTGCCACGTGGGAATCGAAACCTAAAGGCAGTGGCCAGTTGCCAGTGGTCAGTGGCCAGTTCAACTCTACTGGACACTGACCACTGGACACTGGCCACTACTCCTGCTCTCCCAGGCTGTCAAACATCTTCCAGAGCTTGTCCGGCGTCGCGCGGTAGATTATGTAGCCGTTGCCGGCATCTGTGGTTTCTCGAAACAATAGTTCTCCCCGGCCGTCTCCATCGGCATCCACTGCATCGATCAATTCCAGCCGCGGGGTTATATCGAGGTGGAACTTGTCGGTCACTCCCGAGTACAGCTTGCGCAGATCGCCGTAGATGTCGGTTCGAGCCACCAGCGTAATCGAATACTGCTCCGGCACTGCCGTCGTTCCCGGCGCGGGGGGGAAGTGCGCTTCCGCGCTGAATACCATCACCGGCTGGTTGCTCGCCCACAGATCGAAGGCGCGAAACTGAACGTTCTCAAACACAGGCTGAACAGGCTTTGCCGGGGCTTTGTGGCGTGCAGATGTCTTCTTAGCGGCAGGCGGCGGTGTGGCTGGAATGCGATTCTTTGCCAGCGTCTTCGCATAAGCCTGGACTTCATTGGCGGCGAGCGCAAGCACCTGGCCGCGCCGGTCTTCCTCCTCGCCCGTCTTCCAATAAAACTTGTAGGGCCGCGGATCAGGCCCGCCAGCATCGGAAATCGCCGCGACAAGTTGCACCGGTTCGGCGCTGGCGGCGGCTGCTCCCGAAGACCCAGGTTTTCCAGCCGTCGATTTGTCAGAGGAGGCAGTTTCATCCTCCTGCTCATCCGGCGCTGGCTGTGTCGGCTTGCCTCGGCGCAATGTGGGGCGATAGTAGTTTTGCGATGCCTGACCTTGGGACGACTGACCTTGGGAAGCTTGTCCCGGCGATGTCTGCCCCGCGGCAGGCGCTTGCTGCTTGGCGTTTTGGTCTGCCGGTTTGTCAGAAACCGGAGCAGCAGCAGGCTTCGGTGTTTCCTGGCTGGCAGACGCGCCTGCCGGTGAGCCGCTCGCCGGTTGGGAAGACGGTGGCGACGCGGCCGTGCCCGGCTTCCCGGATGATCCTGCACTCGCGGGAGCGCTGGAAGCAGGCGCTCGGCTGGATGCCGCCGCAGGTGTCGAAGAGTTTCCGCGGGTCAGCCGTGGAGGCGCATCGTCGCTGCTGCTGCTGTCGATCCCGACCGGAACATCTTCGGCCTTGCGCGTGTTACTCGCGGCTTCAGTTCCATTCCGATAATAAGAACCCGCGCCCAGCCACGGATGCGGGGCATTTTGCCGCTTGCTGTGCAGCGCTCCGCTCACGGTAAACAGTCCCAGCGAATCGCCCGCCTGTTCGGCTTCATAGACCGTGCCGGATTCTAGCGCCATTGGCACCGGCTCCGCTTTATAGACGCTGGCATCGTAGAAATGGCCATCGACGAGAATTGCGACCGGAATTAACGTTGCCTTGCCTTTGCTGGTGAGTTGCAATACACCCACGGCCCGCGGCCCTTTCACCTTTTTTTTCGGCTTCGTCACTTCGGGAAGTTTTTCCTCGGGTGCCGGCTCCGGCCGCTTCAGTCGCGGTTCTTGCGCCGCGATTGGCGGAGCCATCCCGGCGAGAAGCCACAGAATGACAATGACGGCCAGCCCTAATCTGCGGTATAAGAACTTTCTAGGCATAAGTCGTTCCGGTCTTAGCCTTGCGGCCGAGACTGCCGATGCTGTCTTCAACCCTAACTTTCCTGGAAATGAGGCGATCATGAGCATCCAAGTCAATGATAAGGCTCCCGAGTTTACTTTGCAGGACGAGAATGGAAAGGAAATCTCGCTGAAAAGTTTGCGGGGCAAAGTGGTGGTGCTGTATTTCTATCCGCGCGCGGATACTCCGGGATGCACCATCGAGGCCTGCGAGTTTCGCGACACCTACAAACAGATGCAGAAAACCGGCGCCGTGTTACTTGGCATCTCGCCCGACACGCCCGAGGCGCAGAAGAAATTTCAGGATAAATTCAAGCTGCCCTTCTCGCTGCTGGCCGACGCCGACAAAAAAGTCGCCGACGCGTTCGGCGTGCTGCAAATGAAAAACATGTACGGCAAGAAGGTGATGGGCATCGTCCGGACCACGTTCATCATTGGGCCAGACGGCAAAATCCAGCACATTTTTCCCAAGGTGAAGGCCGAAGGCCACGCGGGAGAGGTGCTGGCGTACTTGAAAGAATCGGCGAAGGGCGCGGCGTAAAATAAGTCAGAAATTAGAAGTCAGAATGCAGAAGTCGGAATGCAGAAGTCAGAAGTCAGAATGCAGAATGCAGAATGCAGAAGTTGAACCGCGAGTTGTTTTGATTTGCTTTTACTTCTTCAATTCAATCTGAGATTGAATCCAATGGAATACCTGCGCGTCGCTAGGGCGTTGTTGTTATCCACAATTCCCCTTACTGCTTCGGCGCAAACTCCTCAGCCGATCCCAATCGAAACCGCGTTTCCTCCGTTTCAATTTCTTCAGAAGCCTGGGCCGTATCCGGTAGGCTTGAGGGTGGTGAATCAGTATGATCCCTCGCGAAAGTCTCCTGTCTTAGCTGGGGACCATTCCAAACCAGCTGAAAGCGACAAAGGCCGCCCTCTGCAGACGCTCATCTGGTATCCAGCACTGCCAAGTGGGATCAAGTCAATGAAGGTTGGCGACTATGTGGCGTTGGCAGACACCGAGATTTCTTTCGGCGCGCCTGATCAAGAGCACAACAAATGGCGTACACGATTAAAGAGTTCCTTCGATGTCCCGCTGTGGGCAGTGCGCGATGCAAAAATGGCGGAGGGACACTACCCGGTTCTCATTTACGCTCCCAGCGATTCATCCATTGCATGGGAAAATGCCGATCTGTGCGAGTACCTTGCCAGCCATGGCTATGTCGTTCTTGCCAGTCCATCGATGGGAGTGTCGACGCGAGATATGACCGACGACCTGGCAGGGATTGATTCCCAAGCTCTGGACATTTCATTCCTTGTCACGTACGCCGAAAAGCTTCCTGACACAGATTCGTCGAGGATTGCCATAGTGAGCTTCAGTTGGGGAGGGATATCGAGCCTATTTGCGGCGTCACGGGACTCTCGCATTCAGGTCTTGGCTGAAATGGATGGCAGCATACGCTATTACCCAGGACTCGTGGCAAAAGCTGGATCCATTCACCCGGAGCAATTGAACGTCCCACTTCTCTTCTTTACCTCAAACAGGGAAAACTTTATCGAGGACGTCGAGCACTCCGATATGGACATGACAGGGCACAACGTGCTGAATGAGTGGACAGATGCGGATGTCGTGACGGTCAATATGTTAGGAATGTCCCATCCTGAATTCTGCTCGATGTTTGAACGCTTCAAGACACCCAAAGATTTCACGGAGTGGGATCAGGTCGCAGATTATGAACGGAACGACGCCAACACGAGCTATTCCTGGGTTGCACTTTACACGCTTCAATTTCTGAATGCTTACCTGAAGCATGATGGCGCGGCGAGGGCATTTCTGGCGAGAACTACCGCTGAAAACGGCGTCCCCAAGCACATCATGGGAATCAAATTCAGGCCGGGATCGTTTGCCGAGATCATGCGATCCGCAGCACGGACGGGGGAAGAGAGCGCGTGGAAGGCATTCCAAAGCTTCACTGACGATCCCATGCACCGTTACATGATCGGTGAAGAGAAGACGATAAATAGCCTTGGCTATGCCTTCCTTCAGGAAAAGAACCCGTCGTCAGCCGTCGTGCTATTCAAATTGAACACAAAGGCCTATCCTGATTCCCCGAATGCATGGGACAGCCTTGGAGATGGTTACGAGGCGACGAACGATATCCAAGATGCGCGTATGGCATATGCGCGATCTGTCGAGTTGAATCCTAACAATGAACACGCGAAGGGTGAGCTGGTTAAATTGCGCAAATAGCGTCTTCATTCTGACTTCTGACCTCTGACTTTGGTCACAGCTGCGCAAGGAGGAAAGCCATGCGAACACTTCGAGTTGTTTCAGTTCTAGGAATGCTCGTTCTCAGCGCTTACGGCGCCAGTCCAAATCCGAAGACCGATAAGGAGAAGGCGAACGATCAGACCTTGATCGTCATTACCTTCAAGGACGGCCACCAGGAAAGCTATGCGATGGCGGACATCGCACGCGTGGAATACAAGGGCGCCGATGAATCCGCCGTGGGACCGGAGCAGTTTCTGGGCAAGTGGGAAGCGGGGACCGGCAGCAGCAACGGGACGTTCTTCATCACCCTCGCGGCCAACGGAGAGGCCAGCAAAACGCTGGGGGCGAGCCACGGAACCTGGGCTATTGTCGGCGATGAGGTCCACGTAAGTTGGGACGATGGGTGGCACGACGCGATACGTAAGACCGACATGAAAAAGTATGAGAAGCTCGCGTTTGCGCCCGGCACATCTTTCAGCGATGGGCCCGAAAATGTCACCGAAGCGTGGAGGATCAAGAAATTCAAACCGTGAAGCCGCTGGGGCGCGAATTCTTTGCCCGCGGTCCACGGCGCGTGGCTCGCGAACTTCTCGGCAAGGTGCTGGTGCGTGATGGCCAAAAGCTGCGCCTGGCGGCCCGCATCGTCGAGGTTGAAGCTTATCTTGGAGAGAACGATCCCGCTGCGCACTCCTATGCGGGCAAGACCGCTCGCAACGTGGTTCTCTTCGGACCGCCCGGCTACGCTTACGTTTACTTCATCTACGGTAATCACTATTGCCTGAACGCGTCCTGTGAGCGCGACGGGACCGCGGGGGGAGTTCTTTTCCGCGCAGCCGAACCGCTTGAGGGCATCGAGGAAATGGCGCGGGCCCGAGAAGTGGTGGTGCACGGGCCACGCGATCTTATTCGGCTAACGAGCGGCCCCGGACGCCTGGCCGAAGCTTTCGGCATCACGCGAATACGAGACAACGGGGGCGATCTCACTTCTCCTGATTCCGGCTTGTGGATTGGAGGCGACGGCTTTCGCGCGGGAAAGGTTCAAATCACTCCGCGGATTGGCATCAGCAAAGCGGCCGACCGCCCCCTGCGCTACATCCTTGCGGGAAATGTATTCGTTTCCGGCAGGAAAACGCCAGAGACTAAAGTGTGACGGGAATTTTGACAAAACGGGTATAGACTGTTCCCCAGGCCGAATGCACGAAAGGCCGCTCTGCTCAAGGCATTTGGCCAACTGCCGGCGATGTTCCGAGGATCGGCGAATGCTTCCGCCGAAAGGAGCGCCGGCGAATGATTCGTCCGTTTTTCGCATCGCGCTAATGGAACGAGTCATCTGATTCAGCAGGAGTTTGCGTGCGCCGGGTCGCTTCATTTCGCGCTTCGCTTGTCACATTTCTCGTCACTCTGACGATTGGGGCCTTGACCACGCCGGGGCTCTCGCGAGCAGCGAACGCGGCACCGCCCGCAACGACTGCGGCGCCTTCCAGCATCGTGATCGGCTTCGTAGGCGGTTTTGTCGGCCATAACGACCAGCATCACGGTCCGGTTCAAGTCGCGGAGCAAATGCGGCGAACTTTTCCCAAGGACACCTATATTCGGGTTTTTGAAAACCGGCGCAGAAAACGCGCCTATGACGAAATTCTCCGCCTGCTGGATACGAATCACGACGGGGTTCTTTCCAGCGCGGAAAAAGCTCGCGCCCGCATTGTTCTCTTCGGCCACAGTTGGGGAGCGTCGGCGGCGGTGCTGCTGGCGCGCGATTTGCGGCGGGAAGGCGTGCCGGTTCTGCTGACGGTGCAAGTGGATAGCGTGGCCAAAGTATGGCAGAACGATTCCGTCATTCCCGACAACGTGGCCGAGGCGGTGAACTTTTATCAGCCGCATGGCATCGTCCACGGCCGCGCCCGGATCAAGGCCGCCGATCCTGCAAAGACCGAGATCCTCGGAAATTACCGCGTGGATTACAAGAAGAATCCAATCACATGCGAGGAATCTTCCTGGTGGGACCGCGTGTTCACTCCCGGCCACATGCAGAGCGAATGCGATCCCCACGTCTGGTCGCAGATCGAAAATCTGGTGCGGCAGCGGTTGGTGTCTCCGACTACCGCTGCGGCGGTTCATCTCCAACCTTAGCCGGCTAATTCTTATTGGGAGTGTGCGGGAAGCAGGATGTTGTCGATGAGCCGTGTCGTGCCTACGAATGCGGCGACCGCGACCAGCGCACCTGCGGAAACACTTTCGACGGGATCGAGGTCGCCGGGATCCACGATTTCGAAGTAATCGAGGCGGACTGACATCTCTGCGGCAAATTCTTCCTGCGCCGCCGCTGCCAGCTTTGCCGCATCGTATTCGCCGGCTTCCCAGAGTTTCTTCGCATGCTCGAGCGCACGATGCAATACCAGCGCCTGTTTTCTCTGTTGCGGATCGAGATAGGCGTTGCGTGAACTCATGGCCAAACCGTCGGGCTCGCGCACAATCGGGCAGGCAACAATCTCCACGGGAAAGTTGAGGTCGCGCGCCATGCGGCGAATGATGGCCACCTGTGCTGCGTCTTTCTGACCGAAGAAGGCTGTATCCGGCTCGACGATGTGAAACAGTTTGGCCACGACAGTAGTGACGCCGCGAAAATGGCCGGGCCGGGAACGGCCGTCCAGCTTGCCGCTCAGGCCCTCCACCGTAACCCAGGTCACGGCGCCCGCCGGATACATTTCCTCGATGGAGGGAGCGAAGAGCAGTTCGACGCCTTCTTTTTCGAACAGTTCCCGGTCGCGTTCGAAATTTCGCGGATACTTCGCCAGGTCTTCCGCGGGCCCGAACTGCGCAGGATTTACGAAGATTGAAGCGGCGACGGCATCGCAAGAAGCTTTGGCCGCGCGCACCAGCGACAAGTGGCCTTCATGCAGCGCTCCCATGGTGGGCACGAATCCCAATGGTCCGCCTCCGCGTCTTGCGGCACGGCACGCAGCCCGCATGTCTTCGATGGTGTTGCAGATTCTCATTGGCCGGGGAAAAGCAATTTCAGGATGGGGGAATCCAGTTGATCGCGACGTGTGCGCCCTCGAGGTCGCCTTCGACGATGCCGCGGCTTCGCCTGAGCGCGACCTTGTCCGCTTCGGAAGATGTGGGCTTCTCTTCAACCAGGATCGCGACCACGCGACCGTAGGGCCACGCCGATGCAGGCAGCCGTGCCAACGCGTTCAACACTTCCTCCGGCTTCAGAATCTGCTCTTCATTGGCAGCGACTCCACTCAGCAATCCAACGGAATCAGGACGGATGACGAGATAGGGATTGCCCCACCGTCGAGGATCGTGCGCAGAGGGATACTTCGCGGGATCAGCAGCGGGGAGGGCCTGCAACAGAGTGGCGGCATCCGGCGGTGGCGGCGCGTTCTGCCGCGAGCAGGCCGCGAGCGACAAGCTCATCATCGATATAGAAACAAGAACGGATACGAGACCGGCTTGCGGGCAACCTCGGGCGGCGCAACAACTCACCGCACCACCATCGGAATGTCGGTCTTCACCGCCCAAACCAATGCAACCACCCAACCGATCAGTGTCCATCCCAGGAAGAAGTTGAGCAGCACAATGGCGGCAGTGTCGCGCTTGCTGCGGGCGAAGGCGACGATCGACGGCAGAAAATACATCACGAAGCCAAATCCGAAGAACGGAAGGAAAAACGCGGGCAAGAGGTGAGTCATAACAACCTCCTCAACACACTAGCCTAGCACCATCGAGAAGAGCTAGTCATCACCACCTTTCGGCTTCGCTCAGGGCGGGCTCCGGCACGGAGACACGGAGAAAACAGAATCTCAGGTTTTACTTTTTCTCCGTGGCGCCGTGTCTCCGTGGTGAATTGAAATTCTACTGCCGCATCGCACGCTTGCGCGCGAGAACCGTATCCAGCCCGGCTTTGGTTTCTTTCGGAAGATGGTAAGACTCCTCATCCGAGGGATACTGCAGCGACTTCACATCGGCGCGAAATGCCTGCACCGCTTGTGTAATCAGCGCGGCTGCGTCGCCGTAGCGGCGCACGAACTTGGCCGGTGGAGCGAACGTTAGGTTGAGCAGATCGTGGATGACCAGCACCTGGCCGTCGCACTCCGGGCCAGCGCCAATGCCGATGGTCGGCGTCTCCACTTCGGCGGTGATCATCGCCGCCACTTCGCGGGGAATACCTTCCAGCACCAGGCAGGCTACGCCCGCGCGATCGAGCGCTACGGCATCGCGCATCAGTTGCTCGATGCCGCTGAGATTTTTCCCCTGCACTTTGTAGCCGCCCATCACGTTGACCGACTGCGGAGTCAGCCCGATATGGCCGGCGACGGGGATTTCGGCGTCAATGATGCGGCGGATCAGGTCGGCGCGTTTTTCGCCGCCCTCGATCTTCACCACTTCCGCGCCTCCTTCTTTCACAAAGCGCGCGGCGTTGCGCAGCGCGTCGTCGGGGTCAACGTGATAAGACCCGTAAGGCATGTCGGCCAACAGCAGCGCGCGCTTCACGCCTCTTCTGACAGCCTTCACATGGTGCAGCATCTCGTCCACGGTGACCGAGAGCGTGTTTTCATAGCCGAGCATGGCTTGAGCGAGCGAATCGCCGACCAGGATCATCTCGATGCCAGCCTCGTCGACTAGGCGCGCCGTCGCATAGTCGTAAGCGGTGAGACAGGTGATGGATTCGTGACGGAGTTTCTGCTCCCGGATGGAAGCAGTGGTAACCTTCCGGCGGGTCGCATCTTCATCTTTGCCAGGAAAGCCGAGATGCCCGCCAATCGGGGTGATGCTCATTGTGTCCTCCAGTGCCCCTCCGGCTTGCCGGATAGAGCCTGTTCAGCATCTTCGGGGATGCTGCAGCCATTGTAGCCCCTGACGAGAGGCGGTGACTAGTCGTTCGTAATGAGTCCGCCACTGGGTGCTAAACATCCTAGATTCAAACGCTTACGGGTTCGTCAGTTCGCTTCCGCAGCAGTTCGTGTCTTCGGGAACTTAACTAACTCGCGGTAACGTGGGCGATCCGCGATCTTAAGGAACTCACTCTCCCATTAATGCGCCTCCACCATGGTCTCCGCCAACTTATGCAGCGAGTCCTGATTCACCGTACGCGTATAAAACATGTGGCCGCCGGGGAACTCGTGGACCTGTACGCGGCTCGCATCACCCATGATCGGCATCTGGTCTACGCTGAGTACTGATCCCATGAACGGGCACGAGAGGTCGTTCCATCCATGCACGATCAGCACGCGCAGCTTGGGATCGGCAGCAACCGACTCGCGCAGGTCTCTCACCGCACCCTTACGCAGGTCGTCGTTGCGATCCCATTGCCGGTTGACGTCCTCGGACAGGGCCTCGTAGCGCGCATCGGTTTTCCATCCAACCGTTCGTGTGATGAAGTCCACCATGGCCGTGGTCGTAGGCGCGATGATGCTCTCCAGAATCGGGTCACCGGTCTGTTGCATCGGGGCGTAGGGGAACGGATCGGGCGCGGTGACGTTCGAGTCGTACACGCTGCCGAGTAATCCTTGCGTCCGGTGCACCTCGCGGAGATAGGCTCGAATGTCCAGCCGGCCACCGGCAAACTTCACGAACTTCGGATCAAGCCCCGTCATTTCGGTTACATGCGCAATCATGGCGTCGGTAGCAGCCGGGTCGCTGCGGCCTTTCAGCAGCGCCTCGGCGTAGTCTCCGCGCGTGTATGCGATCACCTGCTGCATCGCCGCGTCAGTCAGCTTGGCTTCGGACTCCAGATGTGCGGCCGTTATCGACGGCAGGTCGATCATCCAGGGAATCGGCGACAGGTCCCCATCGCCTTTCTCTGGGTTTAGATATGGACTCACCAGCACCACGCCGTTCATAGCAACGCCGAGCGTTGATTGCAGATAGTGCGTGATCAGTGGCCCGCGATACCCGCCATAGCTCTCCCCTACCAGATATTTTTTGTCCAGCAAGCGATCGTTCTGCACCAGCCACTTGTAGATCACGAGCGAGAGATACTCGATATCCGGCTTCGGTGCATAGAAAAGCTTCTTCGTCTCCGCCTCGTCCACCAGAAAACGCGAAAATCCCGTGCCGATCGGGTCGATAAAGACCATGTCCGTAAAGTCGAGCCATGTGCCAGGATTGTCCGTCAGCGTCGCCGGGTCCGAGGGCGAATCACCCTCATTCGCAAACGCAACATGCTTTGGCCCAATCGCGCCCAGGTTCAGATAGACGGACGAGGCCCCCGGCCCACCATTGAGCGCGAACGTGACAGGCCGGTGCGAACTGCTATCCTTGCCTTTTGTTTCGTCGCCTTTTGGTTGGTCCAGCGTGAATGCCGTGTACATGACCACGCCGGTGGGCTTGTCATCCTTGCTTTTCAGCGTGATTGTGCCGACCGTCGCGGTGTAGTGAAGCGTCTTGCCGTTCACGGTGATCGTCTGCGGCACAGACTTGTCCGCGGGCAGAGGATTCTTCATGGGTTCGGCGGATTTCGGCTCCGCAGGTTTTGCCGCCGCAGGAGTTGCGCTGGCATCGGCCGGCGGCTTAGCAGATTCGCCATGTTGGGCAAATGCAGGAAGACCGAATAGCACGAGTGCAATAGCAAAAATTGCTGCAAGTCATTCTGAAGTGGAATCTCCTTTTTCCTTCAAAACAGCGCCGATCGGTGCCGAACTTGCGAATCTTGAGCTTATTCGCAACGACTACCGGCCAACGACGGTTTTCAAGCCCCCACCGCTTCCTGCCCGCCCAGCGGCAGGAAGTATTGCGTGCCCTTGATCGGCTCGGTCACTTTGCGCAGCAGTTCCTGCAAGTCTTCGTTGCGGTCGACGAAGTCGATGTCGGACGTATTCACGATCAGTAGATCCGACGACGTGTAGTGAAAAAAGAAGTGCTCGTAGGCCTTCACCACTTCTTCCAGATACTCGTCGCTGACGGCGCGCTCGCCAGGAGCGTTTTTTTTCTTCAGGCGCTTCTTCAGAACATCGGGCGTGGCCTGCAGGTAGATGACAAGGTCGGGCGTGGGCAACTGCGCGCGGAAGTGGTTGTAATAGCGGTTGTAGGTGTCGAGTTCCTGGTCGGTGAGGTTGAGGCAGGCGAAGAGCTTGTCTTTTTCGATGATGTAGTCGGCAACCACGGTCTTCTGCGAGCGCGGGCCGAGATCAAGCGCCTGCAACTGCTCGAAGCGCCGCACCAGAAACGCGAACTGCGCCTGAAACGCCGCGCCCCGTTCGCCCTCGTAAAAAGCTGTGAGGAAGGGATTGGATTCGGGTTCCATCACGCGCTGCGCATTCAGGCGCTCGGCGAGAATGCGGGCCAGCGTGCTCTTGCCCACTCGGATGGGACCCTCCACCGCAATGTAACGGGGCAGCTCGAAGAGATTAGCCATGGACTTGCAATGATCCGGAATTTGCAGGATAGCTCGGATGGAGGCGGGTGACAATTGAGGGAAGAGTTAACAGGGAGGGCAGATCGAAAGTCAGAAGTCAAAATGAAGAAGTAAACCCCACAGCTCGACAACGCGAATGCTTGTACTTCTGCATTCTTACTTCTGACCTCTGCCTTGCATTTACAATCCCTTCATGCTCGCGCTCGCCCTGGGTGCCGTAACCGCTGCGGCCGCCGCTACTGCCGGCTATCAGTCGATGGCGCCGACTGGGCAATGGTATGGGAAAACTTTCACGGGACTGGAGCGCGGGTCGCGCCAGATTGCGCTCACCTTCGACGATGGGCCCAACGACCCGCACACACTGCGATTGCTGGAAGTCCTCGCCAGGCATAGCGTGCGGGCAACCTTTTTTCTGATCGGACGCTACGTGCGGCAACGTCCCGACATCGCCCGGGAGATTGTTCAAGCTGGCCACGTTGTCGGCAACCACACCTTCACGCATCCGCTGCTGACCTTCAAGGGCGAAACTGAAATCAAAGAGCAGCTTTCTCGGTGCCGCTCCAGCTTGCAAGATGCCGTCGGCGGACACTCCAATCTGTTCCGCCCTCCCTTCGGCGGCCGCCGCCCCGCTGTGCTACGCGTGGCGCGCGAACTTGGCCTCGAGCCCGTCATGTGGAACGTCACGGGCTACGACTGGAATGCGCCGCCTGCGGGGCTGATCGAGCGCAAGGTCGCAAGCCAGATTCGCGGTGGAGACGTGATCCTGCTGCATGATGGCGGGCACAAGCAAATGGGAGCGGACCGATCTCAGACGGTGATCGCTACTGATCATATGATTGCGCGGTACAAATCCGAGGGCTATGAGTTTTTCACTATTCCGCAGATGATGGGCGAATAATTCAAATGCGACGATCAGGAGCTGCCGAATGAAGCATCTCGTTCTTTTTGTTCTTTTGAGCGCTGTAACATCCATTGCGCAACCCAAAGCGCTTTTCTACATGACGGACAGCCCAAACTCGGTCGAGTCTTTCATCGAACACGCCGACAAAATCGACATTCTCGTGCCCGCCTGGTATCACGTGGATGGCAACGGGCTGATGTGGGGCGGGCCGAATCCGCGCGTGCTGGAGATCGCCGCGCAGCACCATGTGCCGGTCATGCCTATCGTGGCCACCTTTGTGCAGGCTGACCTGCATAAGCTCTTCATGACTTCCGAGGCGCGAAAAGTTTTCATCGACTCGATTCTCAGCGAATGCAAAAGGAACGGATACAGCGGTTTTCAGATTGATTTCGAAAATGTGCTGTGGACGGACCGCGATCTGCTCACAAGCGTGGTTGCCGAAACTGCGGCCGCGCTCCACAAAGAAAGCTTGCAACTGACCATCGCCACCGTGCCCAACGGTCCTGGCGCTCCCGGCAACAGCGGTTACGCTCACTGGCTCTATGCCAACTGGCGCGGCGCGTACGATCTGAAGGCGCTGGCGCAATCCGTCGACTTGATTTGCCTGATGACCTACGATCAAAATACGCGCTGGACGGCCCCCGGCCCGGTCGCAGGTTATCCCTGGACGGTGCAGCAGTTGGAATATGCGCTGCAATTTGTTCCTAAAGAAAAATTGTCACTGGGCATTCCCGTCTATGGTTATCACTGGTTCGCCGGAGAGCCTGGGAAGGATGATAAACCGAACCCAACCGCCGACTACGTGGGGCAGCAACAAATTGATCAGTATCTGGCTGCCTATAAACCGCGTGTCGAGTGGGACTCGTACGACCGCACGGCCTGGTTTTATTTTTACCAGGACGACAATCGCGAGTGGGTCTTTTACACTGACAAGCGCGGATTTCAAGAGCGCCTGAATCTGGCCCGCGACCACAATTTGCAGGGCTTCTGTTCGTGGGTGCTGGGAACGGAGGATCCTGAAATCTGGACTGTGTTGCCTTCGCACAAATGAGAACTATGATTTGGAGAACTACGATTTGGCAAACGCCTGCTTCGCTGCAGCGATCGTCTGCTGAACATCTTCCGTTGTGTGGGCCGCGCCGAGGAACGCCGCCTCGTACTGCGACGGGGGCAGGTACACTCCGCTGTCGAGCATGCTGCGGAAGAATCTACCGAAGGCTTCGGTGTTCGATTTCGACGCGGAATCCCAATCGGTCACCGGTCCCCGCGTGAAGAACCAGGTAAACATCGAGCCCACGCGGTTGTAGCACAGCGGCACGCCGGAATCTTTGGCGGCCGCGGCCACTCCTTCGACTAACTCTCCGCTCAATTTATCGATTCGCGAATAAATTTCCTGCTTGTGATCGCGCAGATGTTTGACCATCGCGCATCCCGCCGCCATCGCCAGGGGATTGCCTGAGAGCGTGCCCGCCTGATACATGGGCCCCAGCGGCGCCACCAGATTCATAATTTCGCTGGGACCGCCATAGGCGCCGACGGGTAAGCCTCCGCCGATGATCTTGCCCATGGTCGTGAGGTCCGGGCGAATGCCGTAGAGTTCCTGCGCTCCGCCGAAGGCGACGCGAAATCCGGTCATCACTTCATCAAAAATCAGCACCGATCTCTCACGCTCAGTTAGCAAGCGCAACGCAACCAGATAATCGTCCGCGGCGGGAACGCATCCCATGTTTCCCACTACCGGCTCCACGATCACGCAGGCAATCTGATGTTTGAATTTCTGGAAAGCATGCTCCACCGCATTGATGTTATTGAAGGGCAAGGCCAGGGTGAACTGAATGAACTCCTCGGGAACGCCCGCCGATCCTGGGATGCCCAGCGTCGCCACGCCGGAGCCTGCCTTCACCAGCAGCGAATCGGAATGCCCGTGGTAGCAACCTTCGAACTTCACAATGTATTTGCGCTTGGTGTAAGCTCGCGCTAAACGGATCGCCGACATCGTCGCTTCGGTTCCAGAACTCACGAAGCGAACTTTCTGCATCGAGGGAAACGCCGCCAGAACCAACTCGGCGAGATCGGCCTCGGAGGGCGTCGATGCGCCAAAGCTGGTGCCGTTGCAAGCCGCGCTTACGATAGCGTCGAGCACGTCCGGCGCGGCGTGGCCGAGAATCAGGGGTCCCCAGGATCCGATATAGTCGATGAACTCGTTCTCGTCGGCATCAAAAATATGCGAGCCTTTGCCGCGCACGATAAACGGCGGTTCGCCACCCACCGAACCAAAAGCGCGCACCGGCGAGTTCACTCCGCCCGGGATCATACTTTCGGCGCGTTGCTGCAAACGGCGTGACTGCTCGACTTTTCGAGAAGTTGTGGGAGGCATCGTGGCTCCGGCAGGAGAATTCAACAGACAAACCTGCGCGACTACTATAGCAGCGCCACCGGCAACGAATTCATCAGATATTCACGATTTCGCCATCATTTTGCAACATCGCATCGGTAACGTAGAGTCATCAAGTTGCCCTTCTAACCGGGAGGGTTCAAGGACGGCTTCGGGGGCTCCGAGCTGTCCTTATTTTATTTTTCGCCGCAAGCCTGTGACCAAGGTAGTGGTGCGTTCGATAAAGGAAGCGAGCCAAACGCGCGATTATTGCGTCGCAAAGGACGCGACGCGACGCGCGGCTCGCCCAGATCCTTCACTGCGCAAAGAACGCTTGTTCAGGATGACAAGCAGAATTCCCCACAGCCTTTGACTTCCCCCTTCGCCCACCCTAACATAGGCATTCCATCGCCTCCGCGCCATTCATGATCGGCCAAACCATCTCGCACTATCGAATTCTGCAAATGCTCGGTGGCGGGGGAATGGGTGTGGTCTATGAAGCCGAGGACCTAAAGCTGGGGCGGAGCGTCGCGCTTAAGTTTCTGCCCCA
This sequence comes from uncultured Acidobacteriaceae bacterium, assembly GCA_963832755.1. GTDB lineage: Bacteria > Acidobacteriota > Terriglobia > Terriglobales > Acidobacteriaceae > Sulfotelmatobacter. The sequence continues at coordinate 376,263 of CAWHVM010000003.1, forward strand.
GGAACTGGCGAAAGATCCGCAGGCTCTGGAGCGTTTTCGGCGCGAAGCTCGGGCGGCGTCGGCGCTCAATCATCCGAATATCTGCACTATCTACGACATCGACCAGGTCGACGGCGTCTGGTTTATCGCCATGGAGCGGCTTGAGGGCGAAACTCTGAAGCACAAGATCGCGGGCAAGCCGCTGGGAGTCGACTCGGTTGTCGATTGGGGAATACAGATCGCCGATGCGCTCGACGCGGCACACTCCAAGGGCATCGTGCACCGCGACATCAAGCCGGCAAACATTTTCGTCACCGCTCGCGGGCAAGCCAAAATTCTCGACTTCGGCCTGGCCAAGCACACTCCGGCGCAGGCCAGCGGCTCTGCGGCACTGCTGGCGGCAACTGCGGAACAGCAACTGACCAGTCCCGGCACTGCGCTCGGAACGGTGGCATATATGTCTCCCGAGCAGGTCCGCGGCAAAGAACTCGATGCGCGGACAGATTTGTTTTCTTTTGGGGTTGTGCTTTACGAAATGGTCACCGGCATACTGCCGTTTCGGGGAGAGACCTCCGGTGTGCTTTCCGAGTCGATTCTCAATCGTGCACCTACACCGCCGATACGTCTGAATCCGGAACTTCCCACCAAACTGGAAGCAATTATTGACAAGTCGCTGGAAAAAGATCCCGAAGTTCGCTATCAATCGGCCGCCGAGCTGCGCGCCGATCTCAAGCGCGTGCGGCGCGATACCGAGTCTGGGAAAACTCCAGTGACGCCGGAAGCTTCCCCGGTAAAGCGTCAGCCGCTTCGAAACGTAATTTTGGCAGCGGTGGGATTGCTGCTAGTCCTGGGAATTGCAGGCATTTGGTGGATGCGAAAGGCCCCGCAGAAATCGGCGTCTGCGACGACCGGAAGCAAGACCTCTCTGGCAGTTCTTCCGCTACAGAATCTGAGTGGCGATCCCGCGAACGAATATTTTAGCGATGGTATGACGGAAGAAATCGGCACCAAGCTGTCGAAGATCGAAGGGATCAGGATCGCTTCTCCCGCTGCCGCCGCACGCTTCAAAGGCACACAGAAAGATCCCAAAGATATGGGACAGGAGTTGGGTGTCCAATATCTGTTGCAAGGCAGCGTGCGGAAGGCCGGCGACCAGGTGCGCATCAGCGTGCAACTCATCGATGCTTCAACCGGATTTCAAACCTGGGCCGACGATTTTGTCGGCCAATTGAAAGACGTCTTTTCACTGCAGGACCGGACGGCGCTCAAGATTGCACAGGCGCTCAACTTGAAGCTCACGCCGCAGGAACAAAACGCTGTCCAACGGCGCTACACGCAAAATCCGCAAGCCTACGAGGCGTACCTGCGCGGCCGCGCGCTGGTGGATTTCATCGATCAGCCCAAAGCGCTCGAAGGCGCGCGGAACAATTTCGAGAAGGCCTTGCAACTCGATCCCAACTATGCTCCGGCGCTTGCGGGGCTTTCCATGGTCGAGGGCTTTTACTATCGCAACCTTGATCCCAGCGCAGCCCATCTGCGCCAGGCGCGGCAACTGGCGGAACGAGCACTCGCCATCGACCCGCAACTAGCCGAGGGCGACGTGGCCCTGGCGAACGTTTACGGGATCATGTTCGACTACGTCCACGCCGCCGAGAAATCGCGAGAGGCGACCATTCTCGAACCGGACAATGCTCATGCCTGGGACCAGCTCTCCTGGGCGCTTGGCTATCAGCAACCACCCGATTCCGCGGGCGCTGAGAAAGCCGCGCGGGAGGCGATCCGGTTGCAGCCGAGCATGTTCCAGGCCCACTACCACCTCGGTCGGGCCTTGATGCAGCAAAAACGATTTCCCGAAGCGATCGCCGCTCTCGATGAAGCCAGGAGCATTAGCCCTTCTGCTGGCACCGCAGATTTCGGCTTAGCCCAGGTTTATATCGCGCAGGGCGACTATGACCGGGCCGTCACAAAGTTGCTGAGCCTGCCCAAAGCCGATCAGAGCACTCCCATCGCACACTTTCAGCTGAGTTCGGCTTACGCGGGTCGAGGAGACAAGGAAAAGTCTCTGCTTGAATTGCAGAAGGCGATCGAGGTGGGGTACCACGATTCCGCCGCGATCAAGTCCAATCCGACCTTTGATTCCCTGCGTTCAGATTCACGGTTTCAAAAGCTGCTAACTCAGGCAAGCCAATCTCATTGACCCAGCCTGCTTCACTTCAGGTAGGCGCGAACCAGGCCGATCAAGTCTTCGCCCAACTCCTCGGGCGAATCCATTTCGTGATCGGGATTCATCATGTGCAGGCGGATGTGGTCTTCCAGAATCTCCGCCATCAACCCGTTCACGCCGCCGCGAATGGCAGCCAGCAGCATCAGGATGTCGGCGCAATCGTCTCCCGCCGTGAGCGCGCGCTCGACGGCCGCGAACTGGCCGCGGATGCGCTTGATGCGGAACAGCAGCTTCTGTTTCTCTTTTGAGATAACGGGAATCTTGTCTTGCATTTTTTCCTGCTCCTTGCGGTTTTTCCTTTGCTGGTACCCTAGGGGGGTATGATATAACATGACTTATAAGAAATCCAGGAAAGGAGGGTAATGACAATGCCTTGTATGACTTTACTAGAACAACCAATGGCGATGGCGACGACGCAGTTCGCGCGCGTAATCCCTTTCGAAGTCTCCGCTCCGTGGCTGGAACAAAACGCGGGGCGGCAGCCTCTGCGCATGAACTGGGTCGTGGTCACCGGCAACAAGAGCAGCCGAGGGCTCCGCATGCAGTGGATGGCTGACTTCTGAGAACACTCAGATCTGACAGTAACATTCCCTTAACCAGTCCTGCGTAAGCTCAGTGATTGGCGGCATCCGCAAAGTGGAGTCGTATGATCTCCCCAACCACCGGAATCAACGGGCAAAGCAGACGTGGGTTCGGCAGCCCACATGAGTAGGCAGGGACGTGAAAAAGCATCGCCCGCTGTCAGCGTGACGAATGTCACAACGGAGGGTGACATCAAGCCTTGAGCCGGATTCTTTACTAACCTATACCTGGAATTATGAAAATGAAATTCATTTTCAATATCGCGCAGTATGGAGGGCCCTACAAGGCAGAGTCGGGCACAAGCTCGAAACAAGGCGCGACTGCGATTCTGCAATCTGCGGGAGTGGGTCTTGCCCTGTGGTTGATGGTCGTGGCGGCCTGTACCCTCCCGTCGCCGGCCCAGCAGCCCAACGGACCCTCGGCGGTGAACTTCGCTGCCCCACCGCAGACGGACGCGACCGTCGCAGCGCCTGTGGCTGATCCGGCGCCCGAGGAAAGCACGGAAGCGATGTTTCCTCATTTCAAGGACGCGCGCTTCTGGCTCTCCGGGCAGACGAATTTCATCTTCCAAACTCATCCTCCATTCCATGCTGACTACAGCGGCAAGAACAGCCTCAGCCCCAACTATGAAAAAGCCACGTCGCGCGTGATGACGCTCTACACCGGCGTGCGGCTCAATAACTCCACCGAACTGTTGGTCGACATTGAAGAGGCTGGCGGAGCCGCGCTCAGCACCGGCCTCGGGCTCGCGGGTAACACCGATCTCGATATCGTGCGCAATCCGCTGCTGAGCAAAGCTCCTTATCTGGGGCGAGGCATGATTCACAAAGTGTTTGCGCTCAGCAAAGATAAAGTTGAAAACGAGCGCAATGCCTTCTCGCTTTTCGAGGAATTGCCGCGCCGCCGGCTGGAAATCCGCTTCGGCAAATTCAGCCTGCCGGACTTCATCGATGTAAACTCCGTGGGCTCCGATACGCATTTTCAGTTCACCAACTGGACCATCGACAACAACGGCGCCTGGGACTACGCAGCCGACACGCGCGGCTACACCGTGGGCGTTACCGCCGACTTCGAAGACCGCAACTGGGGGTTCCGCTTCGCAGAAGGGCTCATGCCCAAGGTTGCGAACGGAATTGATCTGGTGTGGCGGCCGTGGCAAGTACACGCGGAGAACGTTGAATACGAACTACGGCACGGCTTGATCCCGAAAAAAGCAGGTGTGGTCCGCCTATTGGCCTACACCAACTACGCCAACATGGGCATTTATCGTGAGGCCATTGCCAACTTTGAAACAGGGCTCACGCCCATTCCAGAAATCACCGACCATCCCTGGCACATCACGCGGAAATACGGCTTCGGCGCCAACATCGAGCAGAATCTTTTGCCCCACCTGACCGCATTTGCCCGCTTCGGCTGGGATAACGGCAAGACCGAATCGTTCGCCTACACGGAAGTCGATCAAACTTTCGCTGGAGGACTGGGAGCGAACGGCGCATGGTGGCATCGCAAGCAGGACCGCGCCGGGGTTGCGGTTGTGTCGAACGCAATCAAGAAAGACCACCAGACCTATCTCGCCGATGGCGGGCTCGGTTTTCTGCTGGGCGACGGCGCGCTCAATTACGGCCGCGAAAATATTGTGGAGACCTACTACACCATCCACGCGTGGCGCGGCATCTACATCGGTCCCGGCCTGCAATACATCGTGGACCCCGGCTACAACCGCGACCGCGGCCCCGTGCTCGTCCCTACGTTTCGGGCTCACGTGGAGTTCTAGAGCCGGTTGATCGTCAGATCTCCTTGCCCGACTCAAAGAAATTCATCCAGGATAGCCGTCTCGAACTCCTGAATTCGAGCAAACGCGGGATCGTTTGTGATGAGGCCCGTAGCCGAGGCCCGAAGGGCAGTTGCGGCCTGCAACGCGTCTGGCGTGCGCAGTCGAAAGGCCGCGCGCATTCGTGCTGCAATATCCGCCGTCTCCAAATCAGGCGCAATCCACCGCAGGTTTGGATACGTGGAAAGCAAGCCGTAGAATTCGTCGACTCTCTGCTCATCGTTCTTACGATACGAAGGGACCAGGAGTTCCGTCATGGTAATGGTGGAGGTCACGGCCTCATGGCCTGCCTTCTCTACCCACGAGAAAACCGCATCGGCCAGCGCCAGATACCGCTCATTCGCTTCCATGTGATAAATGAGGATGCTGGTGTCCAGAGCGATCCGGCGATGGCGCTGGAGGAATATCCGTAGCCGCTCTACTCCCAACTCTGGCGTTCCTTCTGAATGTGTTGCGCCGGATAAACGTTCCGGGCTATTCCCCGAAGGGCCGCGCGGTGAGATGCCGGCTTCTGCAGCACCAGCACTCTCTTTCCGCGCACCACAACCAAAACTTTGTCGCCGGCCTTTAAATCGAGCGCTTCCCGCGCTTCGCGTGGAATTACGATCTGGTTTTTGGAAGAAACGGTCGCTTGCGCCATGCTTTACATTTTAGCACAAAGTAAAGCACTTTACCTCTCGACTTTCACGCCCTTCCAGAACGCAACGTATCCCTTGATCTGCTTTGCCGCTGGCTTCGGTTCTGGATAGTACCAGGCCGCGCCAGCGTTGCGCTTGCCGCTGACTTCAATGTCGTAATAGCTCGCCGTGCCCTTCCACGGGCACACGGTGTGCGTCTCGTTCGGTTTGAAATATTCCCTGCGAATCGACTCTGGCGGAAAATACTGGTTGCCTTCTACCTCCACCGTCGTATCGCTTTCGGCGAGCACTGCGCCTTCCCAGGTTGCTTTTGCCATAATGCACATTATAGATTCCTGTCAGGCTCAGCAGTTTCACAACGTTTGGAACAAGATGCCCGAGGCAGCCACAAGCACACGTTTTAACGGACACTCTATGGTCGGCGCGCTGGAGCGCGTTATCGTGTGTTCTCCCCGCACCGCCGGATGGAACCGGCGCGAGTATGCTGCGCGATGGCGCGACCTGGGCTTCCATCACGCACCCGATTTCGAAATGGCGCAAGCTCAGCACAATGCGCTCTGCCGTGAGCTAGAGGCGGCTGGTGCCGAGGTCATCGAACTGACTCCCGCGCTCGATCTTTCTCTCGATGCCGTCTATACGCATGATGCTTCGCTGCCCACCGATTTCGGTCTCATCGTCATGCGTCCGGGCAAAGCCAATCGTGTTTCCGAAGGGCAGCACCATGGATCGTTTTGCGTGCGGTTCGTCATCCCGACTTTGGCCAAGATCATTGCGCCCGGCACCACTGAAGCGGGAGACATGGTCTGGCTCGATTCCAAAACCCTGCTGATAGGCCAGGGTTACCGCACCAACGTTGCCGGCCTTCGGCAGATGCGCGATCTGCTCGAACGCAGAGGCGTGGATGTTCTCTCCGCTCCACTGCCCTACGGCCCGGGCCCATCCGCCTGCCTGCATCTGATGTCGCTGATCAGCTTGCTCGACGAGCACACCGCACTGGTCGATCTTCCCTGGCTCGCGGTCGAAACTGTCGAACTGCTCAAATCCCGCGGATTTAACTTCATCGAAATCGATCCTTCCGAGCGCGACGGGCTAGCCTGCAACGTTCTCGCCCTTGGCAACAAGCGTTTGCTGGCGATCGAAGAGAATCACAAGACGAACGCCCGCCTCCGCCAAGCCGGATTCAACGTCCGCACTTTCCCCGGCAGTGAACTCTGCATCAACGGTCGCGGCGGCCCGACCTGCCTAACCCGCCCCCTGCTGCGGATCTAGCCTTCGAGTTGTGCTATGATGTATACATATTCACACAAGGTTATGTAATGACCACAACGATGACAATCCGATTGGAGTCCGCTGTTAAACAACGGCTTGATCGCCTGTCGACCGCTACGAAACGCAGCAAGTCTTTTCTCGCTGCCGAAGCTATCCGGGAGTACGTTTCGATCAACGAATGGCAGATTCAGGAGATTCGGGCCGCCGTCGCAGAGGCCGATGCGGGAGATTTCGCGAGCGACGGTGAGGTCAAGGCGATCATGGATAAGTGGGATGGCCACGCGGATTAGATGGCTGAGGACTGCGCTAAAGAACTTCGACGAGGAAATCAGTTACATCGCGAGCGATGACCCGGCAGCGGCGCGGCTGGTGGCGCGGCGTATCGCTGACGCGGTCGCACTCCTGGCTGCACAACCCGCCATCGGTCGTCCTGGCCGCATCGCCGGTACACGCGAATTGCTGGTGCCCAAGACGCGCTATCTGATTCCTTATCGCGTGCGGCGAGGCGTGGTCGAAGTTATGCGCGTCTTCCACACTTCCCGCCGTCCTCCGAAGCGCTGGTGAGTGGTCGGGGACGGTCTGCTTCACTCCTGCTAAAATAATCCTGCATGCTTCTTCCCTTCGTCCGCGAACTCTTCGCGGACGTAGAAACGCTTCCCGCCTTCGCGCGTGTAGCCTCCCACCTCAAGGAGGGCACGGGGCGTATACGTGTCTCCGGCCTCACGCCCACGGCCAAAGCCTTGCTGCTCGTGCTGTTTCAGCGCGCCGCCGCACGCCCGCTAATCTTCGTCGTCAACGACAACCGTGCCGTCGAGGACTTCGTTCCTGTGCTTCGCGGCTTCTGTGAACTCACCGCCGCGTGCGATCCGGAGTCCGTAATCTCACTCCCCGCACGCGACGTGCTGCCCTTCCAGAATCTTTCGCCGCACCCCGAACTCCAGGAAGAACGCGCCACAGCACTTTGGAAGATAGCCACCGGAGCAGCATCCATCGTCGTCACGCCGGTAGCAGCCACGGCCATCCGCCTGCGCTCGAGCGACTACTATCTCAACCTTGCCCGCACCATCCGCCGCGGCGAATCGTTCGATCTCGAGGCCCTGCTCACGCACCTCAACACCGTCGGCTACACTTCCACCGATGTGGTCGAGATGCCCGGGCAATACGCGGTGCGCGGCGGCATCCTCGACGTTTACTCGCCCGAAGCCGACCGCCCGCTGCGCATCGAGTTTTTCGGCGACGAGGCTGACTCCATTCGCAAGTTTGATCCAACATCGCAACGCTCCTCCAATCCGGTCGATGAAGCCTTGCTGCTTCCGCTCACCGAAACTCCAGTCAGTGACCAACTTCTCGGTGCGATTCACACTCGGCTCACCGGCAAGCGAATAACCGGCAATGAAGAAATCGTGGAAGCCGCCGTCCGCGCCGGCGGAGTGAATGTTTTTCCCGGCTGGGAGTTCTATTCTCCGGTGGCCGGAGCCGACAGCACCATCTTCGATCTCATTCCTCGCGCCGGAGTTCTGCTCGACGAAACCGATCAACTCAAACAGGAGTTCGACCGTTTCTGGACCCGCGTTTCCGAAGCTCACGAGCGCAGCGGTGTCGGCAACCTCGTTCGTCCCGAAGACTTGTACTTGCCGCCGGACGATTGGTGGGAAAAAACCGCGGTTCTTCCCGGCGCTGACATCGAGCACCTCGGGATCACACGCAGCCTGAGCGAAGAAGCTGTTTCATTTTTGACCCAACCTTCGCCCCGCTTCCACGGCGCGGTTCCCGCAATGCTGGAAGAAGTGCAGAAGCTGAACGCCGATGGCAAACGCGTGCTTTTCGCCGTCCCCAACACAGGTGAGGTCGAGCGTCTGGCCGATGTTTTCACCGAGTACAACGTTTCATTTCGTTTAGGAAGCCGCACCCGCGGCGGCGAAAGTTACGCCGATGAAACCAGCTACTTCGCCGGCGAGATCCTCACCACCACGCTGGCCACCGCCTACGTCCCTGATGGCGTGCTCTTGCCGGAAGCGAATCTCGCCGTCTTCGGTGCGCGCGATCTCTTCGACGAATCGGAGTCGGTCGCCTCGCGTCCGCAGCGCTCAAAATCCAAAGTTTCCGCGTTTCTCTCCGACTTCCGCGATCTGCAGGTCGGCGATTACGTCGTCCACGTCGAGCACGGCATCGGCCAATACCAGGGCTTGAAGGAAATCAATCACGGAAACGGCCCCGCCGAGTTCATGCTGCTAGAATTCGCCGAGGCCGCACGCCTCTACGTTCCGCTCACGCGCCTCGATCTGGTGCAGAAGTACCGTTCCTCAGAGGGCGCCAAGCCCGCCCTAAGTCATCTCGGCACCGCCGCGTGGTCGAAGACTAAGGCTCGCGTGCGCAAGGCCATGAAAGACATGGCCGACGAACTGCTCAAGCTCTACGCTGAGCGGAAATTGGCGGCAGGCCACGCTTTCCCGCCGGGCAACGAGTGGTTCCGCGAATTCGAGGACGCTTTCGAATTCAGCGAGACCGAAGACCAGGCCCAGGCCATCAAAGACGTGATTCGCGACATGGAATCCTCTCAGCCCATGGACCGCCTGCTCTGCGGTGATGTCGGCTATGGCAAGACTGAAGTCGCGATGCGCGCCGCTTTCAAGGCCATCAACGACAACAAGCAGGTAGCCGTGCTCGCACCGACTACCGTGTTAGCCTTTCAGCACTTCGAAACCTTCAAGCAGCGCTTCGCGCCATTTCCCGTCACCATCGAAATGATCAGCCGCTTCCGCACCACGAAGCAGCAAAAAGAAATTCTGCAAAAGACCGAAGCCGGCAAGATCGACATTCTCATTGGAACTCATCGCATACTTTCGAAAGACATCAAGTTTTCCGATCTCGGCCTGCTCATCGTCGACGAAGAACAGCGCTTCGGCGTCCGCCACAAAGAACGCATCAAGCAAATGCGCAAGCAGGTCGACGTGCTCACCATGTCAGCCACGCCCATCCCGCGAACGCTCCACATGTCGCTCGTAGGCCTGCGCGATATGAGCGTGATCGAAACTCCGCCGAAAGACCGCATGGCGATTCAAACCGTCGTCGCCAGTTGGGATGAAAAGCTGATCCAATCGGCCATCGAGCAGGAACTCGAACGTGGCGGCCAGGTTTATTTCGTCCACAACCGCGTCGACACCATCTGGGAGATCGCCGCCAAAATTCAGGCGTTAGTCCCTCCGGCGCGCATCATCGTCGGACACGGACAAATGTCGGAAGGCGAACTCGAAAAGGTGATGCTGAAATTCATGCATCACGAGGCCGACATCCTGGTCTCGACCACGATCATCGAAAACGGCCTCGACATCCCGCTCTGCAACACAATTTTGATCAACCGCGCAGATCGCCTCGGCCTTTCGGAGCTTTATCAATTGCGTGGCCGAGTTGGCCGCTCCAACCGGCGCGCCTACGCGTATCTGATGCTTCCGCCCGAAGTCGAACTCACGCCCATCGCCCGCCGCCGCCTGGCTGCCCTGAAGGAATTTTCCGACCTCGGTGCCGGATTCAAAATCGCGGCCCTCGATCTCGAACTCCGCGGAGCAGGCAACATGCTGGGCGGCGAGCAGAGCGGCCACATTGAAGCCATAGGCTTCGAGCTCTACACGCAGATGCTGGAGCGCGCCGTGCGCGAAATGAAAGGCGAAGCCGCTCCCGACGAAGCCGAAACCCAACTCAACCTCGGCCTGAACATTCGCATTCCCGCAGATTACGTCCCCGAAGAGAATCAGCGCCTGCAAATGTATAAGCGCGTGGCCCGGGTCGAGACCGAGTCGCAGTTGAGCGACGTAGGCGCCGAGTTGCAAGACCGCTACGGCCCGCCTCCGCCGGCGGTGCGCAACCTGCTCGACTACGCTTCGCTGAAACTGTTGTGCATGAAGGTTGGCGTGAACGCCATCGAACGGAAACGCGACTCAGTCACCCTGAAGTTTCAGCAAAATGCCGCCGTAGACCCCGAGCAGTTAGCCCGCTTCGTCTCCGCCCAGCGCGGGGCGCAATTCACCCCGGACGGAATGTTGAAATTTGTTTTGAAAGCAACATCTGCAGAAGAAGTGCTACGTGCGCTTCGGTCAGTATTGGAACAACTGGCAAGTTCAGAAACGGCTTCAGAGGTACAGTCCGCCAGGCAGAACGAATAGCTCATCGTAAGGTAAAATCAGGCGTTCGGTGGACAACGACCAACAACGAACGACCAACGACAGCCTTACCAACGAACGCCTTATGCCCATGAAAGTCCGCAAAGCCGTTTTCCCCGCAGCTGGGCTCGGCACGCGCTTCCTGCCCGCAACCAAAGCCCAGCCCAAAGAGATGCTCCCGCTGGTAGATAAGCCCATCATCCAGTACGGCGTGGAGGAGGCCATGGCCTCGGGCTGCGACCAGATCCTCATCATCACTGGCCGCGGCAAGCAGGCCATCGAAGACCATTTCAACGTCAGCTACGAACTCGAAAGAATGCTCGAAGATCGCAAGAAACTTGATCTGCTCAAGATCGTGCGCTCCATCTCCGACATGATTCACGTCGCCTACGTCCGCCAGAAGGAAGCTCTCGGCCTCGGCCACGCTGTGCTCATGGCACGCGAACTCGTAGGCAACGAACCCTTCGCCGTGCTCCTTGCCGACAACGTCATCGACGCTCAAGTCCCCTGCCTCAAGCAGATGGTCGAAGTTTTCGATCAGACTCAGTGCTCGGTGCTGGCGACTCAGGTCATCGAAGGCAAGATGATTTCTTCCTACGGCGTTCTCGACGTGACGCCCGTCGACAGCCGCTTCGGCGAGCGCCTGTACGAAATCAAGAACATGGTGGAGAAACCCAAACCCGAAGACGCCCCCTCAAACCTGGCCATCATCGGCCGCTACATTCTCACCCCCGCGATCTTCGATTGCCTTGCAAACACGCAAACTGGCGCGGGCGGAGAACTGCAACTCACCGACGGCATGCGCCTGCTGCTGCAGAAAGAAAAAATGTACGCCTACGTCTACGAAGGCCGCCGCCATGACACGGGAGACAAACTGGGATTCCTCAAAGCCACAGTAGAGTTCGCCCTCAAGCGCGAAGATTTGGGACAACCGTTCCGCGAATATCTAAAAGGGTTGACGCTGTAGATCGCAAGTGCTTGTGTGGGGACGGCCGCCTCGGCCGTCCAGCCGAGCGAAGCGAGGCGTCTGCGCCATCACTGCGCTGCGATCTAGAGGGAACTCCTCAGCTTCTTCGACTTCTCTTCCACGCCGCGCGCCAGCTTCCCCTTGTGCGCTTGAAGCTTCTTCGCAACAGAAGCGTCCGCCAATCCAATCATCTGCGCAGCAAGAATCCCGGCATTGGTCGCGCCCGGCTTGCCGATCGCAACCGTCGCGACGGGAATGCCCGCCGGCATCTGCACGGTGGCTAGCAGCGAATCCATCCCCTGCAGCGATGTGGAAGGAATCGGAACTCCGATCACAGGCAGCGTGGTGTGAGCCGCGATTACGCCCGCAAGATGTGCCGCGCCGCCAGCTCCCGCAATGATCACACAAATCCCGCGCCCCGCAGCCCTGCGCGCGAAATCGGCCGTGCGATCGGGTGACCGGTGCGCCGAGGTCACATCGATCTCGTAAGCGATTCCGAACTCCTCCAACGCTTTCCCGGCCTCGCGCATGACCTCAAGGTCGGAATCACTGCCCATCACAATCGAAACCAGTGGCTTGATCATCAATCTCCTCAAAATTATTTCTTCATCGCCCGCGCCGCGATGTCTTTTCGATAATGCGCACCATCGAAACGAATCTTCTCACATGCCCGATAAGCCCGCTCCGCGGCCGTGCTCAAATCTGCAGCCCGCGCCGAGACGCCGAGCACGCGCCCACCCGCAGTATAGAATTCTCCGTCCCGTTTCGAAGTCCCCGCGTGAAACACTTTCACGCCCTCAATCGCCGCGGCCTGACCGAGTCCGACAATATTTTTCCCCACGTCGTACGTCCCCGGATATCCTCCCGAAGCCATCACCACGCACACCGACGCATCGCGCGACCACTTGAAATCGCCTTCGCTGACCCGGCCTGCAATCGAGGCTTCGAGAGCATCCACCAGATCGCTCTCCAGCCGCATTAGAATCGGCTGCGTCTCGGGATCGCCGAAGCGGCAATTGAATTCGAGCACCATCGGACCGCGAGCCGTCATCATCAGCCCGCAATAGAGCACACCCTTGAACTCCGCACCCTCCGCCTTCATGCCCTCGACCACGGGACGCGCAATGTGATGCACCAGCCAGTCGCGCATCTTGTTGTCGATGATGCTGGGCGTAGAGTAAGCGCCCATGCCTCCAGTATTGGGGCCGGTATCGCCATCGCCGACGCGCTTGTGGTCTTGCGCGGCCACCAGCGGCGCAACCCGCTCCCCATCGCTGAGCACTAAAAAAGAAAGTTCGTCACCCTTCAAACATTCTTCCAGAACCACGCGCGAGCCCGCCTCGCCCACCATTTTGCCGCTGAACATTTCTGCCGCCACGCGGGCAGCCTCTTCTTTGCTCGCGGCGATCACCACGCCCTTGCCCGCGGCCAATCCGTCGGCCTTCACCACAACCGGCAAATGGAAGTGTGCCAGGGCCGAGCGCACTTGCTCGACCGAATCACAGATCGCATAAGGAGCAGTGGGAATTCGATGCCGCTGCAGGAATTCCTTGGCGAAGCTCTTGCTCGCTTCCAGTTGCGCCGCAGCCTTGGTGGGGCCGAACGCGGGCCATCCGCGGCGCGTGAATTCGTCCACCACACCCAACGTCAGCGGCAGCTCGGGACCTACCACCGTAAGGTCCGGTCGAATCTGCTCGCCCAGGGCCACGATCGAGTGCAGCTTCTTGAGATCGACCGGTAGGCATTCCGCCTCCTCAGAGATGCCGCCGTTGCCGGGTGCGCAGTAAAGCTTCGAAATGCGCGCAGACTGCCGCAGCTTCCATACCAGCGCGTGCTCGCGTCCGCCGTCGCCGAGAACCAGAACTTTCATAGCCAGAGAGAATCAAGGTTAGGGGCAGAGCGGGAAGACTGTCAAACGGACCCTGACCTTTCACCACGGAGTCACGGAGACACGGAGGAAGGCAAAGAAAGTCTCATTTTTCTCCGTGCCTCCGTGTCTCCGTGGTGTTAACTGCGCTTAACACCATCGTATAATCTCCCCAGATGATCACAGTTTCCAAAGAGGACTATCTCAAGGCGATCCTCGAGGCCGAAAGCGAAGGGGAATCTGTCATCTCAGCGCGGCTCGCGGACTGGCTCAAGGTGTCGGCGCCTGCCGTCACTATGGCCGTGCGCCGGCTGAGAAAGGACGGCCTCGTTCGCGTCCAAGCCGATGGACACGTGCGCCTCACCGCCCAGGGCCGCAGGATTGCCCGCAAGCTCACGCTGCGCCACCACCTCATCGAACGCATGCTGGCGGAGCTTTTCGGCATGGAGTGGTGGAAGGTGCACGACGAGGCGGAAAGGTTGGAGCACGCAGTGTCTCCTGATTTCGAAGCCAAACTTCTTGCGAAGTTGGGCAAGAGTGGCGCGTGTCCTCATGGCAATCTCAGCGAGATGGAAAGCCCGGCCAGCCGCCGCCAGCGCGGCCTGACGCTGCTCGCCGATGCCGCACCCGGAGCCATCTACGCCGTCAGTGGCATTTATGAGCGCGACCGCCGCCTGCTCGAATTTCTTGAGGCGCGCGGCATTCGTCCAGGCGCCAGGTTGCGCATTCTCGAACGCAACTACGACCAGACCCTTACTTTATCCACCAGGGCGGGCAGCATCTCCCTGGGCCGGGCTGCCGCCGAGCGCGTGTGGGTTTCCCCCGAGCCGCACTCCTCCAGCTAGAAGGACTGCAGAAAAACAAGCGGGCGGAGGAAGCTTTCCTGCGTTCAAGGGTGAGACTTGGATCGGCCCTAGGCTGATCTCTCTTCTCCTCTAGGTTAACCATGGTTTATTTGATCGTGTATACTCAAGCTAATCCGTTCCGGGAACCCAGGCAAGACGGCGGGGATTAGCTCGCTACCTCAGCGCTTCCAACCTCAACCGATGAAGCCCGTTGTCGCCCAAACCGAAGACGAAGCCGTAGTCATCACTCACGAAGACGTGGATCGCGCCCATGATCGCGTCCGCGTATCGGCCGCCCGTTCTCAGCGGGGCTTTTCTTCCCGAGCGCGTCTGCTGTGGTTGCTGATTGGCCCCGGAGTTCTAGTCATGCTGGGAGAGAATGACGGCCCCAGCATGCTCGCCTACGCAGCGACAGGCGCGAAGTATGGCATCGGATTCTTCCTCCCGTTCGTCGCCCTTACCTTTTTCATGGCGATCGTCGTGCAGGAGATGACCGTGCGCCTGGGCGCTGCCACCCATCGCGGACACGCCGAACTGATCTTCGAGCGCTTCGGCCCCTTCTGGGGCTGGTTCTCGATGATCGATCTGGGCATCGGAAACTTCCTCACGCTCATCACCGAGTTCATCGCCATCCGCGCCGGCCTCGGTTTCTTTGGGGTGCCTCCCTGGGTTGCGATCTTGATCGCGCTCGTCGTCCTCTACGCGGCGCTCATGAGTCACCGCTATTGGACCTGGGAACGCATCACGCTCGCCGCAGCCGCATTTAACTTGATCTTCATCCCAGTCGCGCTCATGACCCACCCCAGTTGGCATTCGGTCGGCCACGCATTCATCACTTGGCACCCGCTTCCCGGCTTCAACAAAGATACTCTGCTACTCATGCTTGCCGATATCGGCGCTACGGTGACGCCATGGATGCTTTTCTTCCAGCAGAGCGCAACCGTTGACAAAGGCATGACCACCAAAGACATCCGCTTCGGCCGCATCGACACTGTATTAGGCGCTGCATTAGCAACTGCTGCGGCGATCGCCACGATTCTGGCAACCGCTCCGTTGTTCGCTCATCAGATGACCGCCGACAATTTCCAGGCCGCGCAGTTTGCCCAGGCCCTCCAGCCGATCATCGGCCGCTTCGGCGCATCGCTGTTTGCGCTCGGGATGGTCGAGGCCGGTATCGTCGCCGCCATCACCATTTCAACTTCCTCGGCCTACGCCTTTGGTGAGGTCACCCACAAACCGCATAGCCTCAACCTTCCGATGGGAGAAGGCAAGTCGTTTTACGCCGTTCTGAGTCTGTGCGCGGTGGCTGCCGCGGGCATCGTTCTAATCCCAAGCCTGCCGCTGGTCTATGTCGTTCTCCTGGTGAACGTGGTGGCAGTTCTGGCTATGCCTCCAGCGTTGGTCTTCCTGTTCATGCTGGTGAATGACAAAGAGATCATGGGCGACCTGGTCAGCCCGCTCTGGGCGAACATACTCTCAACCGGCGTGGTACTTATTTTGGCCGCGGCTGGCGTGCTGTTTGGAGTCAGCATAATCGCCCCGAACGTCTTCGCCGCGCTGGGCGGGACGTAGGGAAACGAGGCATATGGTTAGAAAAGATGAAGTGCTGCAAACCGTCTCCAGCTCCGATCAAAGCTGGGTACTATCGTCGCTGGAGCACGACCAACTCGCGCGGGCCAAAAAGCATTTCATCCCCAGGCGGCGCCTCAAAGGTCCCGAGCTCCTCGTCCTCTGGGCGCTTCGACTTTACCTCCTGTTCATGATGGTGGTTGTGGCCTATCAGGTATGGATTGCGCACGCGTATCGATAACTTTCTTTATAGGGCTTGTTCGCCCCAAAAAGAAAAGCCGCTCTCACGAGCGGCTTCCGCATTTCCAACCACGCGACCGGCCTCAGTGGGTAAACGAGAAGGTCAGCCCAGTGGTCAGCACCACATCATTTTGCTTTGTGCCCTCGGGCGGATTGGAAACATAGATATCGTTGAACTGGTTTTGCCAGCCCAGCCATTTGCTGATCTTCGTCACCAGTCCCAGATCGAATGTTCCGCGGTATTGGCCCGTCTGCGTCAGGTCGGGAAAGAGATACAGTTTCTGCGTGAGCACGGTGCTCTTGCCCAGCTTGTGCATCAACTCCTCGCCCAGAGTGAGCGCGCCGAAGTTGTGTATCAGCTTGGTGGAATAAGTGTAGGCTGGGGTCGTGCCTACGGCTGGCACCATAATGAACTGCGCATAGTTCTCGTCCGTGAAGTTGCCGCCGGCCAGTATGTCGATCGTGGTCTTGTCGCTCTTGATGGCGTGGTAGCCAAGACCCACGCTGCCTACTGAGCGCAGGTTCAGGTCCTGCAGAGCGTTGGCCATGAAATCGGCGGCGACGAAGCCAAACATTCGCGGGTTGAAATTACGGTCATAGCGGATGCCACCAGTCTCAAGGTTGGCGTTCGTGCTGGGAGTGGCCAGTTGATTCGTACCATAGACCGCAGTGGAATACAGGCTGAGCTTGTCATCTTTGGTGGCGCGTGCGGCGTTGAAAGCCACCGATAAGTTCTCCGTCTGGCTGTTGCCGCCAGTCAGCGAAAATCCCACGACCGCCGCGCCCTTCCAACCCTCCAACAAACCGGGATGCAACGACTTCTCATAGGCCAACTGGTCGGCATCGTTGCGGATCGCCACCACACTATCCGTCGGAGTCTCCACCGGAGCGCCAGTCTTCGGAGCAACCTCCAGCTTCCCGTCTTTGGCCGTAATCACTCCCTCCACGGTTTGACCATTCTTTAAGGCCACGTGCAGCGGCTTCTCGGTCGTAATCTGCGTGATCGCCGCAAACTGCACCGCGACGTCTCCTGCGAACTCGGTGTGCAGCACCAGAGTCTTGCCGTCGGACTTCACGACCGTACCCGTCAGGCGGTCGCCATTCTTCAAAGTGATCTGATCGGCGAAAGCTGCCGATGCCAGTCCTAGAAACATAATCAGCCCAACCCACTCGATTTTACGCAACGCTGCCTACCTCCAGATTTTAGAGTTTTGCAAATGAAAAACGCTTTAGAACCCCGGAACAAAACTGGGACAGAATCAGGGATACGAAGACAAAGAGGCGGAAACTATTGCCGGAAGAACCCGTCCGGCACGACATCAAACAAACGGCGACCCGGGCTAGCTCTTGGTTTCAGTCTTCTTGCTCGAATCAGTCGAAGCTTGCGCCGGCGGCTGTTCCTTCATACCTTCTTTAAAGCTGCGAATGCCTTCGGCCAACCCTTTGCCGAGCTCAGGCAGTTTCTTGGGGCCGAACAACAGCAGCGCAACGGCCGCTACCAGAAGCCAATGCCACGGTGAGAGTTCACCCATAAGAACCTCCAATGATCCCAGATACCAATATCAAGTTATAGGCTACGGGAGGCCAAAACGGAAGTCAAACATGGCTTCCGGACTCCAGTTCGGCGCAAAACCCCAATCCTTGCTTCTTCGATGTAAAGCGGGGTCCCATCCCTACCCTGGCAGTCTTTCATCCGGGGAGGATGAAAGCTGTGATGAAAATCACGGCGCATTGTGACTGCCAATCAGTCGTTCCGGCCATAAATCCGAACCTCGTCATCAGTGACTCATTACTTCCGTGACCTTACCCGCGGCTTCATTGTCGGGCTAATGTGAGATTGCGGCTCCGAACCATTGTGGACCGCGAACCCACAACGCAACCCAGCGAGCCAAGCCAAGCCGTTGCCGGAGAGTCGAGTGAAGCGCAAGGTTCTGTCAGTCTGTCTGTTTCTTCTTGGAGCGGCTTTAGCCGCCTATTGCGGCGAAAGCCAGCCGGTGAACTCCGTTCAACTGATGGCATGGCTCACCGCCGGTGTGTCCAGCAGCCGGCTTGTCCGCATCGTGCGAGAGCGCGGCATCGTGAGCGTCCCCGGCCTGGAACAGATTCGTCAGCTTGAAGCTGCCGGCGCGGACGCATCTCTGGTCCGCACTCTGACTGGCGCTAAGTCCTCAGCAAAAAGTTCCTCCGAGATTACGACTTCCAAGATTCCCGCAGCCCTGGTGCAGGCTGCCGCTGATGCCCGGGCCCAGCGTTTTCACAAAGCCGAACTCGACCTGCGCCAGGCCGTGACTTCAGACCCGCAGAATGCCGCGCTGCACTTCGCCCTGGGCACGATGCTCCGTCTGCAGGAAAGCTGGGACGATGCTTTCGACGAGATCACGCGGTCGGCGCAGCTCATGCCGGACTTTCCCGAGAACCATAGCAGTCTGGCCTACATTTTCTATCGTCTGGATGACGGTCCCAACGCGATTGCGGAAGCGCGCACCGCGCTGAGTATGGACCCGCAGAACGCCGAGGCGTATCAGTTCCTGGGTCTCGCGCTGTACTCCAACGGACAATACGGCGCGGCAGTTCACGCTTTCGTCGAGTCGCTCGCCCGCGACGCCGACAACGTTGATACCTACTATGACCTGGGCATCACCCTGCACGCCGATGGAAACGTGCCCGCAGCCATTGCCGCCTATGGCCAGGCGCTTCATCTGAATCCGGATTTCTGGCAGGCCCATTCCAACCTGGCGCTGATTTTGCACGAACAAAACAAGCTCGATGAAGCTATCGCCGAATATAGCGAGGCCAAGCGTCTCGCGCCCGAGGAAGCGTCCGTTCGCAACAACCTGGGCAACACTTATTGCGACAAGGGCGACTTCGATGCGGCAATACTCGAGCTGCGCGAGCTTTACCGGGAGCATCCCGAGTGGGAGCAGGGGCATAGTTGCCTGGCTCGCGCCTACGTGTCAAAGAAGGATTACGGCAGCGCCATCGACGAATGGCAACTGGCAGTTCGCCAGAATCCCACCGGCTCGGCCGAACACCGCGCTCTTGGCGAAGCCCTGTTGCTGGATGACAAGCTGGAAGAAGGCGTGCAAGAACTACGCCTCGCCGTCAGCCTCAATCCCGATTCCGACTCCGCCCACCACGCGCTGGGCACGGCGCTGTTCCAGCAGCAACAACTGCCGGCAGCGGAGAAGGAATTCCGCGAGGCGCTTCGCCTCAATGCTTCCCCCGACAATCACTATTCTCTGGCGGCTTGCCTGATGAGCATGGACCGCTATGAAGAAGCTTTGTCAGAACTGGAGACCGCTGCGCGGCTCGATCCGGAGCGCAAGCTTTACCGCGCCCGTCGCGATGAACTCCAAAAGCTGATGCAGACGCAGGTGGAGATGCAAACCAAATAAAGACACGGTTTCGCGGTAAACGCGGCGTCCACCGGGACAGTACCAGGCAGTGTACTCCCGGCATTTTCGACCGGGCCGCGGGACTGCTTAGACTAAAACACAGGCATTTGGGGGAGATTGATCATGGACATGACGCGATCCACAACCGCCGCAGCCGCTAAACCGGCAAAAGCCGTCCTGCCGGAAAACGATGTCCAGAATAATAATGTTCGAAACGATATGCGGAACGCGGTGCGCCACGAAGCCGAGGTGCAGCACAAGTCCTCGGGCTACGGCATGCCCTGCGCCAACTGCCGTCTTTATTATCCCGCCAATGTCGACACTTGCCCAGCTTGCAACAGCAGAGAGCGGGTTTCTCCCAACATGGTTCCGGCCATTCCGAAAACGCAGGCAGCTGCCGAGCCTTTGCCTGACACTGCCGTCGTCGAGCAAGAGAGAGAAGCTTTCCTGAAAGAGTTCAAGTCCCAGCTTTTCGCGGCGCACGCGGAAGTGGCAAGTTCGCCCGTGGTGTGCACGTTGGGAGAACACCACGTTCAAGGCGCCGAGCCGGCTTCGATCTGCAAGCCGTGCTACGACCGCCTGCAGGAGCGTGCCGATGTCTGCGAAGCCGCCCTGCACATCGACCTGAAAGAAGCGGCGCAGATCATCTACGATGCCGTCTGGGCCGATCCTTCCGACCCCAGCAAGACCTACACCAATGCGGCCAGCGCGCTGCTCAGCGAATTGCGCAAGCGCTCCGGAGTCTCCAGCCTGTTGGGGCCATTTCAGCCGCTGGGTAATTGAGATCGAAGTAATCGAGGCCGAACCAGCGATCGGGCAGCATTATGCCACGACGTTCAGCCCGCTCTTGCTGGCGTAAACGCTTTCCAGGATGGAGGTCGTGAGATCCGTGTTGCTGGAAGAGGCGGTGGTCGAACTCAGCGTACTGAGCAGCTCATCGACCAGCTGCACGGACTGGGATGCAGCGTTCGCTTCCGTGGTGAGCCCCGGTGAAGCGGAGGTTTTCAGGTCATTCTGCACAGTTGTAAAAGCAGACTGCGCGCTGAATAGATCGCCCGAAGTCAGCGCATTGCCCAGCGCAGTCAAATCACTCGAGAGTTGAGAACTGAGGCTGGATCCGCTCGCGGTCGCTGAGCCTTGCAAAAGATTCTGTAGAGACTGGAACGCTGATTGGGCGCCGTTCAGATCGCCCGATCCAAGACTGTTTTGCAGCGTCTGCAAAGACTGTTGCAGCTGAGTAGAGTTGCTGGACTGCAGAACATACTGGCTGAGGCTCGCGGCCGAAATCGAATTGATGGTCATGCTGATCCCTTGCCCGGCCGGAGCCGTAGCCCAGTGCCGATTGTCTGACTATCGGCAATCTCGCTCCACAACTTTAGGACTTCTTTCCTCGATCACCGTGGGATTAGATGTGGGTAAGAAACTACTCCGGCGTAAGCGAAACCCATTTCTCCCGCGTGCTTTCCCTGATTTGCTTTGCGCGCAAGATTCGGATAGTGCGTGGGTGTTTCCAGACCTTACGCTGTCGCTATCATGACTTCCACTAACATGACTTTCCCTGACGTGACTGCTGATGCCATACTTGTTAACGAGCCAACCGACCCGGTGCCCATGGCGCACTCAAACTCGATGAAGCCGACCGGACTCCGGCCCGATAACGATCGGATTAATGACGATCGAAGTAATAACGGCTGGCGCTGGAAAGCGGTCATGGCGCGCGACGGTGCGCGCGACGGCGAGTTCGTCTTCGCCGTCGCCAGCACGGGCGTCTATTGCCGGCCATCATGCGCGGCGCGACGCCCGCGACGCGAGAATGTGACGTTCTTCTCGCGTCCCGAACAGGCGGAGAAAGCCGGCTTTCGCGCCTGTCTGCGTTGCAAGCCGCGGTCGATCAGCGGCCATCCGCAATCGGACTCGGCGAAGGAGATCTGCCGCTACATCGAGCAGCATCTTGATGAGCCCATCACGCTTTCACTCCTAGGGAAGGCTTTTAGGCAAAGTCCTTTCCACTTGCAGCGGCGTTTCAAGGCTGCGCTTGGAATCACGCCGCGCGAGTATGCCGACTCCTGCCGCCTGCGCCTGCTCAAGCGCAACCTGCAGGCGGGAGACAATGTGACCCGCGCGATGTATGACGCGGGTTACGGCTCCAGCAGCCGGTTGTACGAGAAGACCGCGTCGCAACTGGGCATGACTCCCGACAAATACCGGCGCGGGGCCATCGCCGCTTCGATTCGATATGCGATCGCCGATTCGCCGCTAGGACGGATGTTGATCGCCGCTACCGACAAGGGTGTTTGCTCGATTCAGTTCGCGCGTTCCGATGGCGAGTTGATCGAAGGCCTGAAGCGCGAGTTTCCCTTTGCTGCGCGCAAGCCCGATCAAGGCGGATTGCAAGCGTGGGTTGCAGCTTTGCTTGCGACGATGATCGGGCGCGAGTTGAATGCTGCGCTGCCGTTGGACATCCGCGCGACTGCCTTTCAGCGGCGCGTGTGGGCTTACTTGCAGTCGATCCCATTCGGCGCGACTCGCTCTTACAGCGAGGTCGCGAAAGCTATTGGCCAGCCTAGCGCCACTCGGGCAGTGGCGCGGGCCTGTGCTGCGAATCCGGTTGCGGTTGCGATTCCTTGCCATCGCGTGGTGCGCGAAGATGGCGGCACCAGCGGCTATCGCTGGGGCGTGGAGCGCAAGAAGACGCTGCTGGAGATGGAGCAGCGGGGAGTGTAATGGGTTTCGTCGGCCGCGCCTTTCCGGTGCCTTAGAAGCCGCGGGCGGCGCATCCGCCGCCATCACGCGGCACCGGCGTGAGCTACCGCCGCCCAATTCACGAATGCCAGCGCGATGGTCGCAATCAGGATCAGGGATTGGCCGAAGTCCACGCGCGTCACGAGAATCACGCATAGAATCACGCCCAGCACGGCAAAGAAGTTTCCAGCTGGCAGGTGGAACATTGCGTTTGCCCCTTCAGGCCGCTTGCGGCGCAGGATGGGCAAAGCCGCGCAGCCTACGCCGTAGTAGAGTAAGCGGGCTACGGCGGAGAGGGTTACGTTCCATTTGAAGTCGCCGATGAGCGCCAGGGCCCAGACCATGGCCGCGAAGACGAGGATGGAGACGTAGGGGGTGTGGAAGCGGCGATGAACAGTGGCGAAGATTTGAGGGAAGTCTCCTTGCTCGGCTAGGGCGAAAGGGACTCGGGGCATGGCTAGAATTTTTGCGCTTAGATATCCGTAGAAAGAGATCAGGGCGCCTACGGCAACTAACGCGGCACCTACAGGACCGACCGCCAGGCGCGCCACGTCGGCTAGCGGGCGCAGGCTGTGCGTGGCGTCGGGCAGGACTCCGACGACCACCCACTGGATTAGCGCGTAGATTACGGTGCAGGCGACGAGAGCGGTGAAGAGCGCGAAGGGCGCGTCGCGGCGGGGATTTTTCGCTTCACTCATGGGAGCGAGCGCGGTCTCGAATCCGCCATAGGCGAAGACCAGGAGCAGCATGGCTTTCAGCCATTGGCTGGTGTTGGGGGACGCGATGGGTGCAGTCGCAATACTCCAGTGGTGGCGCTGAAGCGCAAGCAGTCCCAACACGATCACGGCGAGCAGCGGAAGCAGCTTAGCGGCCGTGAAGAAATTGCTCACCTGCGCTCCGGCGCGCACGCCACGAATGTTGATGAAAGTTAGAAAGCCTACCAGCACGGTGAGAATGAGAGCGCGGGGCAGCGGGTCTTTGGCGTGCGGAAAGAACTCGCCCAAGTAAATAACAAACAGGTTAGCATTCGCAGCAGGCGCGGCGACCTGGCCGAGCCAGAGCATCCACGCGGTTTGAATTCCCATGAGACGCCCGAAGGCTACGCGGGCGTAGAGATAGGGACCCCCAGCTTGTTGAAAGCGCGATGCGACCTCGGCGAAGCAGCCCATGATTACGCTCATGCCCGCGCCGGCTGCCAGCACCGCGTAGGGGCTGTAGTCGCCGATGAGAGCTGCTACTTGGGAGGGCAGGCCGAAGACTCCGCTGCCGATGATGGAGTTCACCACTAGCGCGACCAGGCTCCAGCGGCCGATGGCGCGGAGCAAGTCGTGCGGGTTTGCGGCAGACGTTTCACGCATGGCGCGTTTGTATCACAAGGGGGACAACGCGCGGCGAGCAATTGCGCGGGCGGCAAATCGGATTGCAGGCGCCGCGCTGCGCGCAGGCTTGGACCCTTCGGCTTCGCTCAGGGCAGGCTCTGGAGGCGGCCGTCGCCACATGGTCTGTGGCTTGGACAGCCATAGCGGCTCCGTCTACATGGTCTGCATAAATCCCCTAGGGCTGTGGTGACTTTGGAGCGAATGGTAACTGCACTGTTGGCTGCGGTGGAAAATCCGGCGCACGGGATTTGGCTTGTCAGCGTGCCGGAGGTCCGTGCAGCAATGGCACGAAAGCCTTGCCAGAAGCGGCGTTCGGTGGCATCGGGCGCGGGGCATGAGTTCCTCCGACCAAAGTAATGGCTTGAATTACCAAAGCGCATGATCGTGGGATATCTATCCGCTCGGGGCTGCCGATGAGATGTTGAAGCACGCGATCGTCGCTGCAGACCATGGGGCACGAAACTCAGATGGATGACCTTCACACCCGGATGGTTCGAGTTACCGAAGACCTGCGCGTCATTCAGCGGGAGTTGAATTGCGCCGCCATGCAGGCGCCCAGCGATCCGGAATTGATGGAGGCGCTGAGCGCTCTGCCCGAGACCGAAGCCATCCAGGTGTTGTGCAAATCGCTCGACCAGATGCGCCACTTCCTGTGGTTCTACACCCAGGTGATGAGCAACGATCCGGAACTGGGCGATAAGCTGCGCCAGTCGAATGCTTCGCAGACCGTGGAAGACGGCAAGATGGATACTTCTTTTCTCGACAAGCTCACCCGCGCCGACGAGGCCGTGCTGTTGCGCTATCTGGCGGACGCGAAAGACCGCAAGCCGAATTAGATAATCAAAAACGAAATCAATTCGCCGCGGATTTCACGCGGATGCACGCGGATAAACCAAGGATATTTCAGACCCCTCATCCGCGTTGATCCGTGGGGATTCTGCGGCTAAGAAGCTGCACGGCCGCGAACGAACGTCTGGCGTACTTCTCCGTTGGGACCGAGGGCTACTAGATTGGCTTCTGCTCCGGGAGCGATAACCCCGTAGCCCTGCGCTAAACCCGCCACCCGCGCGGGGTTCAGCGTCGCGGCACGCACTGCATTCTGCAGGCTCCAGCCGGCGAATTGGGTTACGTTGCGAACCGCGCGGTCCATCGTCAGGACGCTCCCGGCGAGTTTTCCATCCATCGTGCACTTGCCGTCTCTCACTTCGACCTCGATCGGGCCGAGTTGGTAGATGCCGTCAGGCATGCCTGCGGCAGCCGTAGCGTCAGTGATCAGCACCGCACGGTCGACGCCCTTCGCTCGCATGAAAAGTTGCACAACCTCGGGCGCGACGTGAATTCCATCCGCGATGATATCAGCGGTCAGATGGCTGTCGGTGAGCACCTCGGCGAGGATGCCGGGATCGCGATGATCGAGCGGCCGCATGGCGTTGAAGGTGTGCGTGGCGTGGCGGGCGCCGGCGTGGACCGCGGCGCGGGCGGCTTCCAGCACGGCATCGGAGTGGCCGATGCTTACGCAAATGTTGCGCCGTGCCGCTTCGGAGATCACCGCGAGCGCTCCGGGAAGCTCCGGAGCGATGGTCATCATGCGCACCTGCCCGCGCGCGGCCTGCCAGAGACGCTCAAAAATCTCCACCCTGGGCTCGACCAGATATTCCGGAGGATGCACGCCGCGGCGCTTGTGGCTGAGAAACGGACCTTCCAGATGGATGCCGAGCGGCCGGGCCTGCGCGTCATTGTTATTGCCGTTGCTGGAGTTTGCAGCCGCTTCGATGGCGTCAGCCAGGCGTGCCAGAGCGGCGCAAGTCTGATCGAGCGGAGCAGCAACGGTGGTGGGGAAGTATCCAGTAACCCCATGCGTGGTCAGGAATTGGTTGAGATGCGGTAATTCGGCGGGCGAAGCACGCATGACATCGAGGCCAGCGCCGCCGTGCATGTGAATATCGACGAAGCCTGGCGCGAGAATGGCGCCGGCACGGTCTTTCGTAAAATCGACCACCGTGGCATGGTGCGGGATTTCCCGCTCCGCACGCGAGGAAACGGCGGAGATGAGGCCGTCTTCAATAAACAGGAGCGGGGCCTGTATTTCTTCCTGCGGCGTGAAGAGGCGACTAGCGCAGAGGACAATCATGGTTGGTCAGGTTATAGAGTGTTCCCGATCCCAGTGCGTCATCAGTGTAGCGCGAAAAATGGTTCGGGCGAGCGAAGCGAACAGCCAAGCGTAGCAATGTTATAATCTTACTGCCTATTGAGAGGTAAAATGCGCGGGTGGAGCGCCTTCCTTGTTGCCGCCCGCGTCGTCGGGGAGTGGCTCAGCCTGGTAGAGCACCTGGTTCGGGACCAGGGGGTCGGAGGTTCAAATCCTCTCTCCCCGACCATTACTTGTTGATTCGGTTGACTCAATTCTCACGGTTTCCGCAAGTTCCTGATTCCAAACACTAAGTTTTGTGTCCTAGGTGTGTCCCAAATCCCGCGGAAGATCGTCGAGGTGAGGGAAGCAACTAAGCGTGCGGGAACCCGGACCTTGACGTACATTCAGACCTGTACCGAGGGTTCGAATCCCTCCGTCTCCGCCACGCAGTCTGAACTGCAGAGAAAATCTGCCATCCTTTACCCAGAAATACGCGAAACATGCCCGTATTGCTCGATTATTCGCAGAGAAACCGGACTGGAGAGAACGGACTGGCTAACGGCGGAGGGGGTAAGTTTCGTAGCTTTTCTCTGGACGGCACATGCGCAGTCCGGTTTCGAGGAAGCCGTTAGGCGAATGTATTGCGATCACAAACCGGAGATTCTGCCGTGTCGAGTTGACTTTTGGCAGAAGTTTAAGAGATGAGTTCGGCAACAAAGGCAAAGTTCCTAGCCACATGTTTCCCAGTACCGGCTTGTTGTAACCTTCCCGAAGCCGACTTCTGGCCCGGGACATCCGAAAGTGCCGGGTTGACTTTTTCTTTTTCGACAATGGTCATTCGAGTCTCTCCAATGAGCCGTTTCTGTAAGTTCTTGAATCTGCCGACTGTTCGTCCATGCTTTCCCCCTATCAAATCACAACCGGATGTGATTGCGATCACTTCCTCGATCTCCAACCTGGGGTAGCCTTGGCTTATTATTTTCGAACGGTCGTTCGAATTTGTGGGTGAGGAACGTTCCGATGACCACAACCCTGCCCGCGCGAAGCGCCCTCTCCGTTGCTGCCACGAGCAGAGGCCTGACGTTAGTTGCGAGCGGCCAGTTCGACTGGGCCGAAACAACTCTGGGGAATCTCTCGCCTGACGAAGTCCTAATTCAGGTAGCAGGGTGCGGCGTTTGCCACACAGACATTGGATTTGCTTATGAGGGCATTCCCACCCGCCACCCGCTCCCGCTGATCCTGGGACATGAAATCGCCGGCCGTGTCGTGCTGGCCGGAGAGCAGGCTGGGAACTGGGTCGGGCGTTCGGTCATTGTGCCGGCTGTAATTCCGTGCGGCGGTTGCGATGCCTGCGGCAGTGGGCGTCCGACCATCTGCCGCAAACAGTTCATGCCGGGCAATGATGCCGATGGAGGATTCACCACCCACGTACGGGTACCGACACGCGGCCTGTGCCCGGTACCTGAAGAACTTCCTGAGGGACTTACTCTGGCGATGCTGTCGGTTGTTGCCGACGCAATCACAACGCCGTATGAGGCAATTCGCCGTTCCGGTCTTAACGCCGCCGATGTTGCGGTGTTTGTGGGAGCCGGCGGTATCGGCGGGTTCGGAGTGCAAATTGCGGCGACGCTGGGCGCAGCCGTCGTGGCCATCGATGTTGATGCAGACCGGCTGGAGCTTGCCTCGGCGCACGGTGCGGCACTGGCACTGAACGCCCGCGAGCTCGCAGATGTGAAGTCGGCTGTGCGGTCTTTCTCCAGGCAGAGCGGCAGACGCGGGATCGGCCTCAAGATCTTCGAAACCAGTGGGACGGCCGCCGGCCAGCAAACTGCCTTCAGCCTGCTCGACCATGGTGCTCACCTGGCGATCGTTGGCTATACCGCGCAGAAAGTTGAAGTGCGCCTCTCGAATTTGATGGCCTTCGACGCTACCGCTCGCGGAAATTGGGGATGCCCTCCCGATCAGTACCCGAACGCGCTGGCCATGGTGCTCGAAGGAAGAATTCATATTCAGCCTTTTGTCGAGATGTACCCACTCGAGGAGGCCCAGCAAGTTCTCGAGGCAGTTCATCATCACCAACTCCGTAGGCGAGCGGTGCTGGTACCGCAGGCGCGGGGCATAAAACAAGGAACAAAGCTATGAAAGATCACAACCTGGTCGAACCGCTTTCCCCCAGCGAAATCCTGTTAGAGCGCAGGCCCGTACGCAATCGCGACGGCACGTGCGTGAGCGGGCTGCACAATGTGTGGATCACTCTAAACAATCCGCGCGAGCTGAACAGCTATACCACGACCTCGATCAAGGAAGTGATTCTCGCGTTGCGTGAAGCCAGCAATGATCGCGCCGCGGTCGCCGTCGTGCTCACAGGCTCGGGCACGCAAGCCTTCTGCACCGGCGGCAACACGCGCGAGTATGCGGAAATTTACGCCGGGGCCCCAGGTGAATATCGGCAATACATGCGCTTGTTCAACGATATGGTCAGCGCCGTCCTCGGTTGCGACAAGCCGGTGATCTGCCGCGTGAACGGCATGCGCGTCGGCGGTGGGCAAGAGATTGGAATGGCTTGCGATTTTTCCATCGCCAGCGACCTTGCCGTATTCGGCCAGGCCGGACCGAGGCACGGTTCCGCGCCGGATGGGGGCAGCACCGACTTCCTGCCGCTGTTTGTGGGCATAGAGCACGCCATGCTCAGTGCGACGCTATGCGAGCCGTGGAGCGCACACCGCTTCTATCGGCTGGGTGGGCTCACGCAGATCGTTCCGGCACTTAAGGTTGACGGGAAATTTATATCCAACCCGCTGGTCGTGACCGATCGGGAGTCAGACGAATTCGGCCGTCTAGTGTTCGGAGATTGGAAGACGGGAGAAGCGCGGGACGCGGGGAAAGCCCTGATGTCCAAGGGCACTGTTGATCTTTCATTGCTGGATGAAGCAGTCGAGGAGCTCTGCATGAAGCTGCTGCACACCATGCCGGATTGCCTGACGAAGACGGTCGAGAGTGTGAGGAAACACAAGCTGGAACATTGGGATCGCAACCGCGAAACCAACCGCGCTTGGTTGGCGCTGAACATGATGACTGAGGCCAATGCCGGTTTTCGCGCTTTCCATCACGGCACCAAGCAGCAACGCGAGGTGGACTTCGTCCGGTTGCGTCAGCGTCTGGCGGAAGGCGTTCGCTGGAGTGAAGAATTGATCGCCGAAATTGCGCCCTGGGCGGTTCCGGAAACCACAAAGGCAGGACGATGAGCGTTCGCGAGAATCCTGAACTCGAGCAGATCCTCAGCCGCGCCCAGGCCTTGTATGAAGACGTTGACTACAAGGCGGTCGCGGAATGGAAATCCTGCGTGCCCGGGCGCAGAGCGATCGGGTACATGCCAATTTACGTTCCACGAGAATTGATTCATGCGGCTGGCATGTTGCCCGTCGGCGTCTTCGGCGGAGGCGACCGGCTGGAAATCATCCGTGGTGACGCCTACTTCCAGAGCTACATCTGCCACATTCCTCGCAGCACGATCGAGCTGGCATTATCAGGACGGCTCGATGTGCTGGACGGCATGTTGTTCCCTTCGATCTGTGACGTCATCCGCAACCTGAGCGGCATGTGGACGATGCTCTTTCCCGGACGTTACGTGCGCTATGTCGATCTTCCCCAGAACTACGACACTGGCGTTGGAGGTGAGTTCTGGCGGCGGGAACTGACTGCGATCCGCGAAGACATGGCGCGGTTGGTGGGCGGCAAGATCACCGATCAGAATCTCCGCAACAGCATCCGGATCTACAACCAGAACCGTCGCGCGATCCGGGGACTCTACCGGGCGCGGAGCGAATCACCGTGGCTCTATCCCATCTCGCAAGTTTATGCCGTACTACGCGCAGGCAGTGTGTTGCCGCCGGAAGAGCACACTACGATGGTGCGCCGTTACCTCGAGATGGCTTCGCAGGGATCGGCCCTTCCTGAGGATCGCAGCCGAGTCGTATTGACAGGCATGTTCTGTGAACAGCCTCCGCTGGCGTTGCTCGTCACCCTGGAACGCGCGGGCTGTTGGATCGTGAACGACGACCTGCTGCTGGGTTTGCGCTGGTTCACAGGCGACGTGCCTGAGGAGGGTGACCCGATCGAAAACCTGGCGCAGGCTTACCTGACGCAAAGCGTGGCGACGGCCTCCTGCTATGCGCCCGATGGCCAACGCGGCCGGTGGCTGGTCGACGCCGTACGGCAGAATCACGCCGATGGCGTTATTTTTTGCGCTCCGAGTTTTTGCGACCCCGCACTGCTGGAGCAACCCATGCTGGTCGCTGCGCTGGAGCGCGAACACATTCCGCACACTCAGTTCAAGTACTCCGAGGATACGGGACAATTTGCCGTTATCCGGGAACAGGCTGGCACCTTCTCGGATTCCATCCGGCTGTGGAGCGAGGCATGACCAGAGACCCGGTGCAGTCATCGACCGCGCAGAAAGAGCGCAGCATGGTTCTGCAGAAGCAGCTCATCGGCGACTACTACGATTCTCTGGGACGGGCGCGTGCAGAGGGAAAGCGAGTCGTCTCCACTTTTGTTCCCGGCAATTTGACCGAACTGCTGCGATCCTTCGACCTGCTGCCGATCCTGCCGGAGATCAACGCGCTTCAGTCCGGCATGCGCAAGCTTTCCGCCAACTACATTGCGGAAGCGGAGAAACAAGGTCACAGCGAGGACGTCTGCACCTACGTGAAATGCGACATCGGCATGCTGAAGTCGGGCAACGTGGGTCCCACCGGCGTAAAACTCCCTAACCCAGACCTGCTGCTGCTCTCCTACACGGGATGCTTCACGTTTCTCAAATGGTTCGAACTCCTGCGCGAGGAATATCAATGCCCGGTGGCCATGCTGCATGTGCCGTACCTGGCGGATGGACGCATTGAACCACACCATGTCGAATACGTAGCACGGCAGTTGCGCACCGAGGTGATCCCGAAACTGGAGCAGGTCAGCGGCCGCCGCTACGATGAGGCTCGACTCTCCGAGATGCTGGCGCTTTCTGCTAAAGCAGAAGACGATTTCGTGTGGGTGCTGGAGAGCGCGAAAAACGAGCCCTCGCCGATTGATGCCTACTTCGGCGGCGTGTATTACATCGGCCCGATATTCACTGCCTTTAGAGGTTCCGGCGAGGGAGTCGAGTATTACCGCTTGCTGCGCGAAGAAATTGCTGAGCGCGTCAGGCTTGGACTTGGTCCGGTCACTCCCGAGGGCACGATGGAGCGCCAGCAATATCGTTTGGTAGTGGAAGGCCCGCCCAACTGGACGAGCTTCCGCGAGTTCTGGAAGATGTTCTACGACGAAGGCGCGGTCGTCGTTGCCAGCAGCTATACCAAAGTCGGCGGACTTTACGATCGCGGTTTCCGCCACGACCCCAACCGCCCGCTTGAAAGCCTGGCTGAATACTGCCTGGGCTGCTACACCAACCTTGGGCTGCCTGCGCGCGTCGATTTGCTGGAACGCTACATCCGCGAATACCACGCTGACGGTTTTGTGATCAACAGTGTCAAGAGTTGCAACTCGTTCAGCGTCGGCCAGTTGCTGATGCTGCGGCAACTCGAGCAGCGGACCGGAGTGCCCGGAGGCTTCATCGAGAGCGATCTGGTGGATCCGCGATATTTTTCGCCGGCTAACATCAAGAACCGCATTGAGAGCTATGTGCAGATGCTCGCACAAAGGCGAGTAAGTGGAGTGACGGCATGAGCGTGGAGGTTCTGCTCGGTATTGACCTGGGCTCGACTACGACGAAGGCCATCGCGCTTGATCGAACCGGTCGAGTCCTTGGCCGCGGCATCACCAACACCCGCAGCAACTACGAAGTCGCTTCCCATATCGTTCGCGAGGAAGCGCTGGTGCAATCCAGATTTGAACTGTTGCGGCATGCCCTGGCAGCCGACCCTGAACTCTCAGGAATCGAAAGCAAGTGTATTGGATCTCTGGTGCGCAATTTCCGCCAACAGCAACATGTGGAACAGTTGGAATTCTTGGAGTCTGCGCTGCACCACTGTGCGGACGCTCCCCGGTACGCGCCCAACCGCGAGGCAGTCAATAAAGTGCTCAATCGTATCTGCGAAGGAATGCGGTCGCGCGTTCCCGGCCATTTCCGCGAATTGGCAGTCCGGAAAAGCGATTTCTTCCGCGATCTGGCCGCAGCCGATTACATGCAGTTCGCAGACCAATTCAGCGATGCGAAACACGCATCCTTCGACCTTCTGTGTGGCCTGTTCGACGCGGCGATTCTGGTGGTTGAGAATGCTGCAGGTGACAACGCATTCGAACGCCACACCGGGACGGCACTGGAGCAGACGTTGACCACTGCTCCAACGGACATTCACAAACAGGAAGCAAGACTCCGTGCTGCCGTAGAGTCGGTGAGATCGCTCGAGATCCGAGTGCTCGGAATGGTGGGTACGGGATATGGCCGGCAACGTCTTCCGTTCCCAAAAGAACAAATCCGCAGCGAGATCCTCTGCCACGGACTGGGAGCCCATGCTATGTTCGCTGGCACGCGCACGGTGCTCGACATTGGCGGCCAGGATACCAAGGCCATTCAGGTTGACCGAAACGGCATCGTCACGAGTTTCCAGATGAATGACCGGTGTGCGGCGGGATGTGGCCGCTACCTGGGCTACATCGCCGACGAAATGAAACTCGGCCTGCATGAACTGGGAAGGCTGGCGCAAGAGAGCACTTGCAGTGTAAAGATCAACAGCACGTGCACGGTCTTTGCCGGAGCCGAACTACGGGATCGCCTGTCGCTGGGGCAGAAGGTCCCAGATATTCTGGCGGGGCTGCACCGGGCGATTATGTTGCGGGCGATGTCGCTGCTGGCGCGTTCTGGGGGAGTTTCTGACGAATTCACCTTCACCGGCGGAGTGGCCCGCAACCCCGCTGCGGTTTCCGCTCTCCAAGGCCTGGTCCTGCAAAACTACGGCGTACGAACGCTGAATATCTCTCCCGAGTCCATCTACACCGGAGCACTAGGAGCAGCTCTATTCGCCCAGCGTTCGGCTGACGAAAGGAATGCGGCATGAAGGTTGGAGAGAGCATTCTCGCCGCGGGCATCGATGTGGGATCGAGTGCCGTCAAGTTTGCGCTAGTGCAGGTTGCTTCGCACGGGGCTGAGAACGTACTGGCTCAACACAACGAGCGCATCCGCCGGCGAGAATTGCGAAAGGTGATTCGTGAAGGCTATGAGGTGGTTCTGGAAGCGGCTGGCGTGCACCAGAACGAGATTGCTTATGCCGCGAGCACGGGCGAAGGTGAGTTGGTGGATTTCCGTCGTGGCCACTTCTACGGAATGACGACGCACGCGCGAGGAGCGGTATTCCTCATGCCGGGCACCGGCGCCGTGATCGACATCGGGGCGCTGCACGCGCGTGCTATGCGGGTTGATGAGCGCAGCCGCGTATTGGGATACCGCATGACGAACCAGTGCG
Source organism: uncultured Acidobacteriaceae bacterium (assembly GCA_963832755.1). GTDB lineage: Bacteria > Acidobacteriota > Terriglobia > Terriglobales > Acidobacteriaceae > Sulfotelmatobacter. Next base: position 409,532 of record CAWHVM010000003.1, read on the forward strand.
CCTCTGGTTCGGGACAGTTCCTCGAGAACGTCGCCCGCTACCTGGGCATCATGCTGGAAGACGTTGGGCCTTTATCATGTGAAGCAAAGAATCCGGAGCCGGTCAGCAGCATCTGCGCCGTGCTGGCGGAGACGGACGTGATCAACCTGGTGAGCCGTGGTATTTCGCGCAGCGATATTCTGAAAGGCATTCACCTGTCAATGGCGGGGCGTTACACGAAGCTTCTGCGCTCGATTGGCGCGTGCGGTGACGTGGCGATCACCGGCGGACTGGCCGCTGATATTGGGCTGTGCCATGCACTGGAGGAGAAGATCGCTGAAGAAAAGCTTGCCATGCGCGTGCGTACTCACCCAGACTCGGTCTACGCTGGAGCCATTGGAGCCGCGCTTTGGGGCGCGTACCGCCATCGTGTACTGGCGAGACGTGCCGAGGTGGTGGCGTGAGGCGCGCTCTCGCCAGATCACAGGACAGATCCTTTGCGTCGATAGCGGACAGTCGCTCGGCAGTGTTTGAGAGAGGACCTCATTATGAGTACTAAATCCTTGGAAGAATCGGAAATTCTGGAAACCGATCGCATTGTCGTGCGCCTTATGAACGAGCACGACCTCGAGGCAGTCGTTAGGATAGATGCAGCAGCCAGCGGCCGGCGGCGTCCTCGCTATTTCGAACTGATGTTGGAGCGGGCGGTGAAACAAGCGGCGCTGCAAGTGTCGCTGGCCGCAGAAGCGGATGGCCGCGTCGTCGGATTCGCCATCGTATCGCTTTACTATGGTGAGTACGGAGTCAGTGAGCCCACGGCTTCGCTGGATGCCATCAGCGTGAACCCGGCAAACCGCGGCCAGCACGTAGGCAAAATCTTGCTGCGGCAGTTGCGGCTGAATCTATCCGCGCTACGGGTAACGACGCTGCGCACAGAAGTGTCGTGGGATAATTTTGATCTTCTCGCTTTCTTCAAGAAAGAAGGATTCTCCCCGGCGCGCCGTCTTTGCCTGGAGTGCGCACTAGATCCCACACGTTTGGAATGACGCCGGTACCTAAGGAGGTTCATATGTCAGAAGCGGCTTATGGTTCTCTACGTTGTCCTCGCTGCGGTCGGCTGGGCGCCACGGCAGACAAGTTCTGCGCCGAGTGCGGACGTTTTCTCCGCGACGCTTCTATTGACCAGCGGCTTCTTTTGGCCCTGGTGCATGAACGCGAGGGACGGGAGCGGGAGGCACGGCAGGAACTCCAGCACTTGCTCGACGCCGAACCCGATCACGTCCTGGGCAACCACCAGCTCGGAAACCTTCTGTTCCACGAAGGCCTGCTGGACCTGGCCATCGAACACTATCGCCGGGCCGTGACCGCCTCGCCTGCATTTGTGTTGGCCTATTACGACCTTGGGGTTGCTTACTACCACCGCGGCAATATGCCGGAGGCGGCTGCCGCCTTCCGCCGCTGTCTCGACATTAATCCCAACTACAACGCCGCCCACTACCGGCTTGCCCTGGCGCTGTTTCATCAAGGACAGCTCGCAGAGGCTGGCGAGCACTTTGAGCTATCTGCGACCCTCACACCCGAATACGTAATGGCACACTATCATCTGGGCGTGATTCACGAGCGCGAAGGCGAGTCCGAGATCGCTCGCCGGGAATTCGAACGGAGCCTGGAAGAGGGCGTTCACGAACTCAGCAGTCTGTTCCACCTTGCGCTGATCCGTCGTGCGCAGGGCGACAATGCCGGGGCAGAAGAGCTTTTGAAGCGAGCGGGTGAGTTTGGCAAGTTGCACCCGGCGGCATCTGAAGCCCGCAGGTAAACGGAGAATGTGTATGGGAAGCTCGGTGGGTAACGCCCTCATCTTCGACTGGGCAGGCGCAGGACCACGGATTACTTCCTGGCCGGCTCACGTCATGGTCGACGATGAGACGCTGCGCGACGGCCTTCAGAGCCCCTCCGTTACCGATCCCCCAGCGGCGGCGAAAGTCGAGATTCTCCATTTCATGGAGAATCTCGGAATTGAAACCGTTGATGTCGGCCTGCCAGGAGCGGGCGCACGCCAGCGCGAAGCCGTACTCGCGCTGTGTCGCGAGATCTCCAACCAGCGGATGCGCGTGCGCGCCAACTGCGCCGCCCGCACGATGATGGTGGACATTCTTCCCATCGCGGAGGTATCGCAACTTACGGGCGTGCCGATTGAGGCTTGTTTATTTATAGGCAGCAGTCCAATCCGGCAGTACGCGGAAGAATGGACCCTCGATCAAATCCTGCGCCACACCCGCGAAGCGATCCGCTTCGCCGTGAGCGAAGGCCTAGACGTGATGTACGTGACGGAAGACACCGTGCGTTCTTCGCCGGAGCACCTGCGTGTCTTGTTTGCCGAGGCGATTGAAAACGGGGCGAAACGGCTATGCCTCTGCGACACTTGCGGCGCGGCGACTCCAGAGGCGGTCTGGAACCTGGTGACCTGGGTGAAGAGGTTCCTGGCTGAGACTGGGGCCGACCTCGGTATCGATTGGCACGGTCACCGGGATCGTGGCCTCGATTTGGCGAACACGCTGGCCGCGATTGAGGCCGGGGCATCACGCGTGCACGGCACCGCGCTCGGCATCGGCGAGCGAGTGGGAAACACGCCAATGGAGCAGTTGCTGGTGAACCTCAACCTGCTCGGCATGAGACACGACGACCTCACGTCGCTGCAAGAGTATGTGGATTCGGTGTCGGCCGCAACCTCGGTTCCAGTGCCGGCGAACACTCCGGTCATCGGACGCGATGCCTTTCGCACCGCCACCGGCGTCCACGCCGCGGCCATCATTAAAGCCCAGAAAAAGGGTGATCGTTGGCTCACCGACCACGTCTATTCAGGAGTCCCGGCAAGCTTGATCGGACGAAATCAGGAAATTGAGATCGGTCCCATGTCGGGCAGTTCGAACGTCACCTTCTATTTATCGCAGCGGGGAATCGCCGCCAGCCATGAACTCATACAATCCGTCCTGCTGGCTGCCAAGGAATCCAACCGCATTCTGCAGGAACCGGAAATTCTGGCCGTAGTGCGGCGCTTCGAAAATGTGACTTCGTAGTCTCCGTCATGTAACGTTGGCCGGGCCGACACCAAGGAAACAACCTCGCGAAACAGAAATCTCTCACCGAAGTGCTGAGAAGTCATCCGCAAGCGACGTGAGCAAGAAGCCCAGAAATCGCAAGCCATTCGCCTTTTGACGAGCATATCCTGCGGAGATATTTTTCGCTTTTGGACTGCGCGGCAGGCACGCAGTCACATGCGAGCCAATTCTGGCCGCTTGAGAAGCGTCGTAGAGACCACTTTCAGCGACAGAATCGCAAGCCATTCGCCTTTCGCTTAGGCCGGAAACCGCACCGGTTTGCCACGGTTCCGCAACACCACCAGGCCCTCGATGTCCGGATAAAAGATTGAGTCCCTGTAACTTACGCAAACGCCGGCTCTTGCGCCATCCAGACCTGTACCGAGGGTTCGAATCCCTCTCCCTCCGCCACGCAGTCTGGACTGCAGAGAAAGTCCGCCCCCGTTTCGACGGAAATATGCGAAACATGCCCGTATTTCGCGATAATTCCTCAGCAAACCGGACTGCAGAGAACGGACTGCTCGGCGGCGAAGGGAAATTTGTTCTGGCTTTCTCTGGAGGCAAATTCGCAGTCCGGTTTCAAGGTGGGCATTAGGCGATGCAATGCGATCACCTGTCGGACAATCGGCCATAGCCAGTTGACTTTTGACAGCACGGTAGAACCGATCGTTGTCCGAGGAGCAGGAAAGAGCCGAAGCCTCGTTCTCGAGAACCCTGACATCCGGGCGATGGTTTTCACTCCCAATTGTGTCCAGATAGTCGGCAAATCTTCCCATACAGGATTAAGGAAGAGTAGCCCGTCACTCGCCAAGGATCTCGGGCCGTGCGAGAGGGTCGCGCAACGGACACACCACGATTGGTTTGGCACCGAGGAGTTCCCGTTTCCAAAAGACGGAGGGCGTCGCGAGTAAGTTTGCCCGCTCGGCGAGGCTGCGCATCGCCACACGGTGACTACGTCTCAAGCAGCGTGCCGAGTACCTCGGGCCAGCGAGTCTCGAAGTCGCTGTCTCGTTGGAGTCCGCGTTGCAACACATTCTGGATCCGCTGCTGCGCTTCAGGCCACATCAGCGCGGTCTCAAAGGAGGTGATGGCGTCGAGGAGCCGGTCGGCGGACGGCAACGAGACCTGGTTGACGAGATTCTTCGCGGCGGCGATTGCACGCCGGTCGAAGGAGGCAATCCGGCGCGCGAGCGCGTCAACAAAGCCGTCCAGCTCGGCGTCTGGAAGCGCCCGGTTGACGTATCCGTATCGTTCCGCGGTGTCGCCGTCGAAATCGTTCGCACCGAGAACGATTTCGAGCGCCCGACCCCGACCGACCAGATGTGGAAGACGTTCCGCACCACCGCCGCCGGGATGCAGTCCCACTCCGACTTCGGGTTGGCCGAGTCGCGTGTTCTCGCACGATGCGAAGCGCATGTCGCAGGCGAGGACGAACTCACTGCTCACGCCCCGGACACAGCCTCGGATCTTCGCGATGCTGACCACTGGGGACTTGGTGAGACGCACGAACGTATCCAGCAGGATCGGGAGGCCCGAAGCCCCGACAGCAGTCATGATGTTTCCTATCTTGCCGGTCAAATCAAAGTGGGAAAGGTAAAACTCGGGATTCGCGCTTTCGAATACGACGACCCGCAGGCTCGGGCTGGCGTTCATTCGTGCGAGCAAGTCCTGTAGGGCTTCGAATATGCTGGCGTCTACGATGTTGAAAGGCGGGTAATCGAACACAACCCTCCAGTACGCAGGCGCTTCCTCAATCACCCTCACGTGCGCCGCAGAATTAGTATTAGCCATATATGGTTCTCCCTTCTTAGACTTCGAAACCGCGGGACGGCGAGGTGATCTTCTTCCCTTCATAGGAACGCATCCGCGCGAGTGCAGACTCGCTGACGCATAATTTCAAGAAGAGATTTCGTTCGAGCGCAAGGCCTTGCGCCAGCGGCGTCTCCGTGGCGTTGCGGACGAGACGTTTAATGTAGGCGAGCGATTCCAGCGTATGCGACGACAGGTGCCGCGCAATCTCCATTGCGCGATCGAGAGCCTTGCCGCTGACCGTTTCGTGGACCAGCCCCTTCCTTTCGGCTTCACGCGGATTCAGTGGCTGGCCCATGAGGATGTGCATGAGTGCAGCTGGTGTTCCGATGGTGCGCGGCAGCCTTTGCGTGCCGCCAGCACCGGGAAGGAGACCAAGGTCTGCCTCCGGCAGCCCGATCAGGTAGTCGCCATCCTCGGCGATACGAAGATCGCAAGAGAGCGCGAACTCGAAGGCACCGGCTAGGGCTGTGCCGGAGATGGCCGCAATTACCGGCTTTGGCATGCTCTCGCAAAGCGCCATCGCTTTATCGAAGAATCCGCCGTTGTAAGTGGCGTTCTCAGGCCACTGGCGACCGGAAGCGCGCAGGGACTCCGCGATTTGGATAAGCGCAGGGATATCAAAATGACGATTGAAATAACCGGGTGCGCCGCCAGTCACGATGACAATGCGAACGTTGGGGTCGCCGGCGAATCCGTCCAACGCTTCGGTGAGCGCGTCACCCATCTCCGCGTCGAAGTAGATGCGGTTTGCGCTACCAAGCGTAATCACCGCAATTCCATCGGCTGCTCTTGTCATCAGAACATCGGTGTTCATCGGATCCTCCTCTAGCTGTAAAGGTTGGTTCGATTGCTCGTCGCTCAAGCGATAGACTCGGCCGCATGGGCGCAACGACTTCGGAAATAGCTTCTTTGGCAAGAGCTTGGTTCAAGGCCGTCCTGCCCACCAGACCTGTTGCTCCCAACAGTAAAAGTCTCATGGTCGCGCTCTTCCCGCCGTTGACCAGGTGTGTTGTACCATCAGGCTCAAACTACGGCTCCCATCTAACGCTGAGGCACGACTCAGACTTGCGCAAAACCGCCGTCCACAAAAATTTCAGCCCCGGTGATATAGCTGCTCTCATCCGATGCTAGAAACACCACAGTTTTGGCTACTTCATCCGGCCGGCCAAACCTGCCGAGTGGGATCGCGCTGGCGACCATCTTGCGGCGTTGCTCACCTGCTTCGCCCGATGCGAGCAAATTATTCAAGCCGGGCGTGTCGATGGTGCCAGGGCTGATCGCATTGACTCGAATTCCGCGATGCTTGAGATCCGTGGTCCACGTTCGCGCGAACGAACGGATAGACGCCTTCGTGGCGCTGTAAACACTATTTGAGGAAAGGCCTTTGCTGCCTACGACCGAGGCATTGAGAATGATTGACCCACCGTCCGGCATCAGGGGAAGCGCTTTCTGTACTGTGAACAAAACCCCTTTGACGTTGACGTTGAAAATTGAATCGTAGAGTTCCTCAGTAATGTTTCCGAGGGCCGCATATCTGGCAATCCCTGCATTCGCGAAGAGAATATCGAGTCTGCCTTTCTCGTCCTTGATCTGCGTAAAAAGGCGGTTGAGATCTTGGGCATTCGACACATCGCCCCGTACGCCGGTCGCACTCTTCCCAATTTGTTGGACGGCAGTGGTGAGTTCCGGTTCGCGACGACCGGTGATATAAACGTGTGCTCCCTCTTTTGCCAGCGCGTTCGCCGTGGCTAGGCCGATCCCGCGCGTGCCGCCTGTTACCAGTGATACCTTTCCATGCAACCTTGGCATTCCGTCACCTCAAGTGTTGTCGGTTCAGGCCGTCGCCTCTAGCAAAAGGGCTTCGACTTTCTTGTCCAGATTCTGCGCAACTGTGAGCGCGTCGGCATTCCCGTACGGAGCCAAGAAACTAGCCATCCTGTCATATGACAAATGCACGCCGTCAGAACGTTCGTCGACGAGCACGGTGACAGGAGCATACGAGCCGGCGTCGGGAACATGCTTAGCCATTTCTTGCATGATGAGCGGATTGCCAATGACAAGGCGGACCATCCGGGGCTTATCGCGGCCTGTTGCTTTGCGCACGATGGCGCCGTGGTCAAATTGCACAAAGGACATCAGCCCCGTTCTACCTAAGGCTTTCTGGATTGAGTTCTCCAGTTCGCCGACAGTTCGCGCCTGCTGAGTTGAAGTCCAGAACTCACCCATTTCTGGATGGCCGACGGCATCGTTAATCGCAGCCAATACTTCGTCGAATGATCGGGAGGAGGCCAGGCTACCGCCCTACCCATCAGGTCACGTTTGCCGAGTTCGCTCACAGGTGGCTGGAGAATGTTCTGCCGACGTATAAGCAGGGTGGGTCGCAAGCGACAACGCGACGGCAGGTCAAGAACAGACTCATTCCTGTGTTCGGGGGCTGCGATCTGAAGGACATCTCAACGGAAGTGTTGCAGAGCTATATCGCCGCACTTCTTAAAAAAGGGAATGGCGCGAAGCACGTCCGCAACATCTTGTCCACGATGTCCGCGATGTGGTCAATCGCATTGTCGTGGAACTATGTCACGTACAAACCGTTCGAGGGATTAGTTCTGCCGCAGCTCGTTAAGCCCCACTCGGATGCGTATGAACCTGAAGACGCGATCGCGATCTTCGGGGCAGCGCACGAACCATTCAGGACTTTCCTTTGGATCGCGGGCGAATGTGGGATGCGACCTGCTGAGGTCTGCGGGCTGGATGCTCGATATATCCATCTCGTCGATCCCATCATCTCGGTTCGCCAGTCGGAGAGCATGGGGCACATCGTGACTCCGAAGACACAGGCGGGCTACAGGGACTTCGCCATTTCCCCGGAACTGGCCGGGCACCTGCAGTCATTTCTAAACGGGAAGCATGAAGGGCTGCTGTTCATGTCACCGAACGGTCGCCCTTGGCGCGAGACAAAGGTTGTCGAGAAACGGTTAAACCCGTTGCTCAAGAAGCTCGGGATCGCACCGAAAGGACTTAGGGCGTTCAGGCATTTCAACGCGACAATGATGGACGCAAAAAATGTCCCGGTGAAAACCCGGCAAACACGACTCGGTCATGATGATCCAAGGGTCACGTTGGGCATGAAGAACCGGAGCGGATACACCCATATGGTAAGCGAGGATGATCGCAGAGTCGCCGCCATGTTCGGGGAAATCTTCGGACGAGTTTTGTGTCCAGATGTGTCCTAAGAGTGCGTAAGACCGATCCGGGGGATTTCGGTAGCCGTTTGAGGTCAGAGACTTAAGTGAATTTCGCGAGAAAAACCAGGTCAGGGGGCAAAGGTTCAAATCCTCTCTCCCCGACCAATTCTAATCAAGAACTTAGAAGATTGTCGAAAAGTAGGGGACTTCCAAAAGGACTTACATTGCCGCAGGCATTTTGCGGCGCCGGCGACGTGTTGCTGATTGTGGAATAATTTGCGACATGGTTATTCGGTGCGGCGAGTGAAGATTCCGGCGAGGTGCTCCTTGTTTCGCATCGCAACAATCACCCAAAGCGCAACTACGACGATTGCCAGCGGAAGCCCGGACGGCGCCATGAAAAGGTGAAAGAAGAAGATATTCACTATCACCGGCCCGAGAATGATCAGCGCCAGCGGCACAAAACGGTTGACCAGCAGCAGCAACCCTCCGATGATCTGAACCGCGAAAATGACGATATAGAGATGGGAGGTGAAGAGTATGCCGGCAAACTGACCGGCAAGGCCCGTCGGAGGCGGTGCTGGAATGAAGTTAAGAAATCCGTTCAAGCCGAAAACGCAAAAGATCAACCCCATAAGCAAACGCGCAATCAACGAAGCGATTTTCATCGAAAACCCCCTTCCGCAGATTTTTCTGTCACTGTTTCAAGTAACGAAGCGCAACACATCCCGTAAAAATCTTGGACTCAACAAGTTTCAGTCGCAATTTCTCGGGCAGGCTAACCCCTTCGAACAACCGTCTCCCTTCCCCAGCAATGATTGGCATAACGACAAAACGATATTCATCAATCAGGCCAAGCTCTATAAGCTGTGAAGGAATATCTACACCACCGACCAGAATATCTTGGCCTGGTTCCTGCTTCAGTTTAAGTATTTTATCGTGAAGGTTCGTACGAACAATTCTCGTATTTTCATCTTCAGCGCTGGCCAATGATCGTGAAAAAACAACCTTCTTCTTGGAGACAAAGGTTTGAGCAAATTCGATATCCGCTTTTGTCTCGGACTGGCTTTTTGCGATATCGGGCCAATAAGGAACCATCAATTGATAGGTTTTACGCCCATAGACGAGCAGGTCAACATCTCGCAAGAGGTGCGTGTAATGTTCAAGTACTTCATCATCGGGATTGAATTTGGTGTGGTCGCAGCAGCCATCCAGGGTGAGGTTGATTGCGTAGATTACATTTCTCATTTGATTGTCCTCTCTTCTGTACCAGCGCTTGTTTACCGGAGCTTGTCCGCCGTTTGCACAATTCGGCTTAGCGACCTTCCGTTCCGTCTGACCAGCGTTGCACAGGAATCACGAACTGCGTCAGGTGCTCCACCACGGGGTCGCTCACAGCAACGACGGGGGAACCCGGCAGATTCGCTCCCCAAATTGCGGGGTCGGTGTCCGAATAGAAAAACATAAGGTGGGGAGGCCAGTGGGGGGTGCTGTCGCCGCCGTAGCCTTGCTTCGACAGCATGTAGCACATGGCCCCAGGCTCCATCGCCGGCAGTTCTTTCTTGGCGATGGCGGCGGTGATGGACTCATTCATCTGAGCTTGCGTACGCCCCGCCAGTCCCCACTCGGTCTCTTTGGTGAAGCGCAGAAGGTAAGAACGTGCGGCTGCCGCGTTAACACACATGGGAACCCGCACTTTCGGATTCCAAAAGTCAGCATCCGGAGCGGATGTAAACGAGCGTCCCACGATACACACGAAACCGTTCTTGCCTTTGACCGCCGTCTCGAAACCATGCCGTCCAAGCACCTGTACCTCTGCATCGCGTGCAATGGACTCCGGCGCCGCACTTCGCGCCAGGGCTATTTCCGCGCTCTGATCCGTCATGAGGTATTGGTCGATCGGCGCCATCTTTGCCGGGACCATCTTCGTCGGGGCCATGTTCGGATAAGGTGCCGTGGCACCCTGTGCCATCGCCTGGTTCGTCCTAGCAAGGTACGCCGTACCGAGCACGACAAGTAGTGCGAAGCTTTTGACTGCGATTGCACTAATTTTCTTTTTCCGCATTGTCTTTCCTCCTAAGAGTGGGCCGATTGCCCCGCCTTCACGATATAGTCGAACGGCCGCCCGGAATTCGACAAATCGTCCAAGAAATTTTTGCGGGTGCGTCGAAGAAATCCGGTGACATGCTGTCAGGCGAATAGGGAGCGCAGATCATCCAAACTCGCCGAATATCCGAGATCGCGCAAAATCTGATTGGCGAGAATGGCTACAGCTTCGGATCGATTGCCGTGCCTCGTTGCGTAAGTGAGATCGACCGCAGCGATAGCTCTGGCGCCATGCTTCACAGATCTCGTCAATCTATCCGTAGTGAGAACCTTTGCGCGCTTACGCGGGCTCGCCCTCTCGTAGAAACATGAAGAGTAGCCCACTTGGAAGCCGCCTGCCCGCTCAAGAAGGGGCAGGGGCTCAACACGCAACTCCGCCAGAACATGCGCTTCGCCGGGATAGTTGAGGAAACTCCACAGTCGGTGCGCCGCCGCAATGGTGCAATCGAGATTGGTAATCAGGTCCGCGAGGCTCCATACTTCCGCCTCCTTGCCTTTTTCCTGAAGCTTGCACCTGACCTGCGTCACAAAATAAACGGAACCGCTCGAATCTATGCCCCATCCCATTTCGTGGTCGCGCAATGTCTCCCGATAGTTAAGCTGATACCAGTCCCTTAGACGAAAATCGTCCAGCGAGGCGCCGATATGCGGGCTGGGATCATGGACATTGTCCGCAAGCTCCGGATAACTCTTAAGCACAATCAAGCGGAATTCCTGCTCGATAGCAAGGTCAAGCCTGACGACTCGCGGCTCTTCGGGGGTCAATTGAATCTGCAGGAAAGTTCCGGAACGCGCTCGCTGTGGCTGATGTCCCGCGGGCAGAGTCATTCCGTCTGGGACTGGCTGCGCCTGAGTCACAAACAAAAACTGAGAAAAGACCGCTGATTGCGACGCGTCCGGGCCGCCAGGCGAACTTACGGCTACACGAGTCGCAAGCAGTGCCTGAAGACGGGCCGAATCTGCAGGAATACTCTCGTTTTCATTGCGCACGTAAACGGGCAGTTCGCCTTTCTTTGTTAGAAGGTAAAGATGGTTTCCCTTTCGGACGCGAACGATGCAAAGATGTCGGCCCGAGCCATCGGGGAAAGCAACGTCACGAATCTCATAGGAAGGCGTTGGCGAAATATTGGAAGCGATCATACTTGCAACGCGGGTTTTCAGTTCATGGCGTTGAGACGGAATGCCGACAATTTCGTCAGCTCTTCCGTCTTTGTCACTGACGCCTAGAATCAGAATGCCACCGAACGTATTGGCGAACGCAGCGACGGCTTTGAGCGCCGTGTCGTTCCAGATGGCTTTGAAGTCAAGAAGGTAACCTTCCTGTGTCCGCTCGGTTTGCGGCAAGCCTATTCGCGTGAAGACTTCAATGGCCGTATACAGGTCTTTGTCCTCAGGAGCCGTGAGATCGTCTTTATAGAAATCGATATCCGCTGCAGTCATGTGTCAGATCCATGCAATAAACCCTAATGAATGTAAACTATTTCCGCGCCAGCGGATGGACGATCAACGACCCGGATTCGACAAACTGTCCAGGAAACCTTTCCCACTGCTCCGCACTCCTCCGCGACACTCCCAGCTTCTCTGCTAGACAGCTTTGCCGGTGGCGAATGCTTTGCGCAGCGCAGACTTCCAACTCGCGCTGAATTGTTTGGAGACTTCGGCATCCGGCACGAGGCGGTCAAATCCATGATAGGCACCACGCACGACCAGGAGTTCGGTTCCGACTCCGGCGTGGACGAGCCGCCGCGCGTACTCCATGCCTTCTTCGGCGAACAGGTCGATAGAACCGACGCCGATCCAGGCAGGCGGCAGGCCGGCGACGCTGGCTACCCGGGCGGGTACGGCTGCTGCCGGCACCTTGGACGAACCCGCTGGAACGCCGAGCAGCGCGCTCCAGGCAAAACGATTGGCACTCGGAGTCCACATAAAGTGGCCAACGGCGGGCGGCGCTGGCTGGGAGCTACCCGTTCGGTCGTCTAGCGCGGGGTAGATGAGCAACTGGAAGACGATGGGAACGTCTTCTTCGTTGCGATCGCGTTTGTTACGGTCGCGCGCGTGAATCGCGAGGCTCGCTGCGTGGTAGCCGCCCGCGCTCTCACCGCCCACGGCAATCCTCGTGCGATCAATGCCGAGCTCCGCTGCATGGGCATGAGCCCATTTGAGCGCGGCGTAATTGTCCTCAAGCGAGCCGGGATAGCGTGTCTCTGGAGCCAGCCGGTAGTCAACCGAGACGACGACGCAATGGCAATCCGTCGCGATCCCCTGGAGCAGGGGCATCCACCCGGGATCTTTCATCATGAAGCCGCCGCCATGCATGTGAAGCAACAACGGCTTGCCCTTCTCCAACGGCGCAGGATCAACCACCCAAAGACGAACCTCGGGTGCTCCTGGCGGCCCGGGGATATGCCGCTCCACGGGCTGCGGCGCGGGAGCAGGTAACGGGGGCATGCCAGGCAATTGCCGGAACTTGCCGACCATCTCCGCTGAGAGGTCAAAGGCGGCAGGGAATTGCTTGAGCGCAGGAAGAAGTTCCGGATCGACAAGGGAATATGGGTCCGCGGCCGCCGGCGAAGTTTCTGAGCGCGAGGCTTGCTCAGCCTCCGCCAGCGTAGCAGCAGGCGCGAGTCCCATCGCCAGACCAAAGCCGGCCAGACCAAAGCCTGCGGTGCGGATAGCGAAGTCGCGACGAGTGAGTTGCGGCATAATTTCTCCTTTTATCCGAAGTCGCGGCGAGTGAGACTATTTCGTTGCTCCCTTCGGGTCCGGGTTGAAAAGAATCTCGCGCACCTCGCCCGACGCACGGCAGGCCACGGCACCCTTGCGCGCCCACGCCAGCGCCTCGTCCAGATCGGCGGCTTCCAGTATCCAGAAACCGCCCATGTGCTCTTTGGTCTCGGTGTACGGCCCGTCGGTGACGAGCACCTTGCCACTGGGCTGCACCCGCAGCGACTTGGCGTGGCCGGCCGGGGAAAGGCCGCAGGCGAACTTCCTCGCGCCGGCAGCAATCAGCTCGCGGTTGAGCGCGTGGATCTTCTCGATCATCGCTTCGGTTTCGACGGACGGGTCGTAGTCGTCGGGGTGGTAGACAGCAACTAGATACTGTGGCATGACTTCTCCTTGTCCTGTAACGGACTTTTTCTGGAACGATCTTTATCCTGTGACGGCGGAGAGTTTTTTTACTACTGGCGCATCTCAGCGGCCACGTCGTCGCCGAACTTCTCTTGGATGTACTTTTGGGTCTCGGGATCGAAGTCGGTCATGTCAAACATCCGGCGAACTTCGACCATTTCGTTATCCTTTCCGGGGATGCGCGCGGCCCATTCCAGCGCCTCTTCGCGCGATTTCACCTGGATGATCCAGTAGCCGCCGACCACTTCCTTGGCTTCGGTAAACGGACCGTCGGTCACTTTCGATTTTCCGTTTTTGAAGGTGACGCGCGCGCTCATCGTCGCGGGCGGGGTCAACCCGTCGAGCGCGAGCAGCACGCCGGCTTTCCCTAGTTCTTCGTTGTACTTGCCCATTGCCTCCATGCTTTTGAGGTCGGGCGCCCAGCCGGGTTTTGCATTTTCGTAGCTTTTCGGAAACATGATCATCATGAAGCGCATTGTGTTCTCCTTGTGTGTTGAGTATTGAGCGTTGTGCGGACACAGTATCAGCGCCGCTACTTTTATATAAGAGCTTGGACCGCGCGTGGCCTGAAAAGTTGCAAGTTGCGAGTTGCGAGGCGCCGGGTGCGCGGTGCGGCTCCACTTACTAGTCGAACGGGTGGCGGGAAATCGACACGCGATTTGCAGATTGTTCACATAGCGTATCACCTGGGAAACACTTTCTGGCGGGCCGGTTGCCCGGCCTTCACCACATAGTCGAACGGTCCCACCGGAATTCGACAAATCGTCGAAGAAATTTTTCTTCTTCCGCTCCTTGGAAATAAGCTTTGGGTTTGGGGTGGCCCGCCCTTGCGTTTTGTGCAAGGGTGGGACCGCGAATGCCGCCGAAAGCGAACCTGTGCGCTTAAGAAACTAGGAAATGAAACGCAAAGTCTCCCGCGATCGGCACTCGGGAACCCCACCCTTCAAAGAACGAAGGGCGGACCACCCGCGGTAGTGCGAGATGGTTTGCCCGATCACGAGCGCGGAGAGTCAGGCTGCAATGGTAGGGATGACAGGAAGGCAAAGTCAACGAGGGAAGCACGCCCGTTTTGACAAGCTAACGCGGCGAGCGGAGAATCCCGAACTATTGGCAGAGCGATAGCCGCTCTCTTAATTGCTTGCGATCCGTGCTGCCGGAGCCAGAATGAACAAACAAGCCGTTTGTGCCGCGGTCGCGCTGTACATACTTTTGCCGTCCTCGATTGTTGTGCTTGCCAGTGAGCCTGTCGCACGGGCTGCGGGCGATGATTTGTGGCCGGCCAACGGCTGGGCCACAGCGACTCCGGCGAGCGTCGGACTGGATCAACAGATTCTCAATGCCCTGGACAAGGACTTTGCAGAGGGAAAGTTCCTGCTGATGGACAGCTTTGTGGTTTTCCGTTGCGGAAAGAAAGTCTATGAGCGCACCTATGCCCATGATTACACCAAGATTTATGGCAAACAGGCAAAAGAAAAGGGGCCGCTGAATTAGCGGCAGACGGGGCCGTACAACTACTTTGATCCATACTGGCACCCGTATTATCACGGCACCGATATGCACTCGATGCAGTCGGTCACCAAGACGGTCACATCTGTAATTATCGGAGTGGCGAAAACTCGCGGCGACTTCAAGGCCGGGCTGGACACTCCGGTGCTGAAGTATTTCGACGTGGCTAGAGTGAAGAAAAGGTTGGGATGAAGATGTGGCCGACCAAGCTGGTGATTTTCGGCAATCCGAAAGGAGGGACGCCGCTGATGGTGGCCGCGCCTACGCTGGCGATTGATCTGCCGCTGAAGGCGCTGGTGTGGGAGGACGAGAAGGGCAAGGTTTGGGTTACTTACAATAGTCCGGAGTATCTGCAGCAGCGGCACGGCGTGCCGGAGGACCTGATCAAGAATATTGCCGTTGTGGGCGCGCTGGTGGCGAAGGCTGTGGAATAATGCTGCCGTCGTCATCCTCCCGCCACGGGGAAGCTTTGTGATTGAGAATTCCAATCGAGCCCGCGATCATTTAGCGAACGAGCGCACTTTTCTGGCGTGGGTGCGGACCAGTGTAGCGATAGTGGTGTTTGGGTTCGCGATTGGGAGATTTGCTATTGCTCTGCGGCAGTTGACTGAATTTCAGGGCCATGTTCCTAAGACCACCGGACTTTCGGTCTGGATGGGGATGAGTTCGATTCTTGCGGGAGTCGCGATGGTCGTTGCGGGACTGCTGCGCTATCGCAAGACGCGGGCACAGTTGGATGAGGGGAAGTTTGAGCCGGCGGGTTTCCTGGTGGATTTGGTTACGATTTTGACGGCCTTGTTTGGGTTGGCGCTGGCCGGGTATTTGATTTATGTGGAGAAGAGTTTGGGTTAGGCAAGGGGCGCAGTTGAAGTGCGTTGTCGAGAACAGTTCTTAGCATTGAAAACCAATGGCGAACGATCAGGAAAAAGAAGCGGCGGCGCGGGCTAGCTTGCGATTCGTCAAGGATGGTCAGATCGTCGGCCTCGGAACCGGGTCGACAGCGGCTTATTTCATTCAATTGCTAGGCGAGCAGGTGAAGAATGGACTGCGGATTCGCGGTATCCCCTCCTCGGACCGTTCGCGAGAGCTGGCGGCGAGCTTGGGGATTCCGCTCACCACACTGGATGAATTTCAGCAGATCGATGTGACCATCGACGGCGCGGACGAGGTCGATCCGCAATTGCGGTTGATTAAAGGTGGGGGTGGAGCGCTGCTGCGGGAAAAGATTGTAGCCTCGGCTTCGAGGCAACTGGTGATTGTGGCCGATGCGAGCAAGAGAGTTCCGGTGCTGGGAAGGTTTCCGCTGCCGGTGGAAGTGATCAAGTTCGCGCAGGCGGTGGTGGTGAAGAAGATTGAAGCGCTGGGCGCATCAGTTGGGTTGCGGCTGGCAGCGGACGGAAAACCCTTTCTGACCGACGAGAACAATCACATTCTGGATTGCCGGTTCGGGCAGATTCCCGATGCAGACGGGCTGGCGCGGCAGCTAAGCGATATGCCGGGAGTTGTGGAACACGGGTTGTTCATTGGTATGGCTAGCGTGGTGTTGGTGGCGAATGGGAGCGAGATTGTAGAGCTGCGACGCGG
Organism: uncultured Acidobacteriaceae bacterium; assembly: GCA_963832755.1. Lineage (GTDB taxonomy): Bacteria > Acidobacteriota > Terriglobia > Terriglobales > Acidobacteriaceae > Sulfotelmatobacter. The sequence continues at coordinate 425,931 of CAWHVM010000003.1, forward strand.
ACAGTAAATTCGAAACAGAAAACTTTTTACCACAGAGGCACAGAGACACCGAGAAAATCAAAAAAAGTTTTCTCCGTGTATCCGTGCCTCTGTGGCGGATGATCTTTGTCGTAGTTCTCTGCGAAGCTAAGGAAATTGATGGCAACCGGACCACAAGCACAAGGATGGGATCGACCGTCGCGGCGGCATGGGCTGCGCTACCGCGTACAGGCGCCACTGGACGTGACCGTTCTGCGTTCGGGGATTCCAGATACCGTGCCTGGGCGATCAGTCAATGTGGGCGAAGGCGGAGTGGCCGCGGTCCTAGCGGGAGAATTGTTGCCGGGTGAAGCGGTGGGAGTGGAGATCCGGTTATCGGCGGCCTCGGACCCGCTGCGCACGCGGGCGCTAGTGCGGCATCACGACAAGCTGCGTTCCGGGATGGAGTTTGTCGGGATGTCGCCGGAGCAGCAGGCGGCGATTCGCGTTTGGGCTAGAGAAACGAAGGCGGAACCGGAGGCAGTGGTACGCGGGTCGATTCCAATCGAAACCGCCGCGGGCAAGGGCTCCGAAAGTGGAGGATCCGGCGGTGCGCAGCCCCCTACACGCAAGCGGTTCGGGCGGGGATGGGTCTTCTTGTTGCTCTCGGCCGCAATCCTGCTGGCTGTTTTGTGGTGGCACTGGAATCGTGGATGGGAAGATTTGGAGTCCGGCCTACAGAAAAGCGAAAAGGCAGACGAGGGGTCGCGGCCTCAGGCCCATGTTCCCGCCGACGTAATGGAGAAGCTGGTGACTCATCGCGTCGATCCTGCCTATCCTGAAGCGGCGCGGCCCGCGAAGTTGAGCGGAGTGATTGTGTTGGATGTCGTGGTGGGGCGCGATGGATCAGTCATGGATATGCATCCACTGAATGGGCCGGACGTGCTGGCGCAAGCCGCAATGGATGCCCTGCGCTGGTGGCGATTCGAGCCTTACCGCGTCGACGGACAGCCGGCGGTGGTGGAGACTACCGTGGCGGTAGAGTTCAAGCCGTAGGGCAGGCTTTTGGCTCTGCTTCCTGAAGTTTCTAGCCCTAGATCCCCGCCAAAAACAACCAGGGTAAGTGTTCGATAAAGGCGGCGGCCGGAAGCCCGAAGCCGTGCCGTCAGACGCGGTGTTTGCGCAGGGCGTTCAGAATGATAATGCCGCCGACGGCGAAGGACACGACTGCGGCGAGCGCGGCGATCAGCATGAACACTTCGTTGAGGTGAAGGACGTCGGCGCATAAGGCTCCGACGGCGCAGACCACGCCAATTGCGTTGAGCCAAAGCGGTCCCCGAGCGGAAGAAGCTCGAACGGAAGAAAGATCGGGACGCAAGCGCAGTTGCAAGAGCAACGCAGCCACACCGATAGCCGCGACCACCACCAAAGCCAGCGGACTTAGGAACGCTCCGCGGCTGGTGTAGAGGATGACTAGCGCCAAAGCGGCCAGCAGCAGCCCGGCGGCGATAATGGTCGCGCCACGCGGCTGAGGATTGGAACCGGGGTTGGCGGGGTTGTCAGGCACAGAGGTCCGTCCCGAGATTTATACAGGCGCTGGGAAAGGTTTTCAATCGGAGAGCGCGCGTGACGCCCGTATTTGCTTTCCTTAGGAGCCCGGTGCGGTCTGGGTCACGCCCGCAAGCCATTCTGCGGGTAGGGGATCGCCGTGGTTTACAGCGTACAGCACAAGCTCGACGCGGGATGAGATGCCCAGCTTATCGAAGATGCGGAACAAATACTTCTTGATGGTGTGCTCGCTGAGGTTAAGTTCACGGGCAGTGTCGCGGTTGCTGAGGCCTTCAGCGACCAGGGCTACGACCTGCTCCTCGCGCGGGGTGAGAAGCTGATGACCGCGGGAGTTGAGCACGCGCAGCGACGGCACTTCGGAGATGAGATCGAGCAGAAAAGACATCTGTTCCGTGTTGGCCCAGATCTGACCACCAGCCACTCGCTGTATGCACCGGCAAAGCAGCCGGAAGTGCGTGTCTGAAATGCAGAACATACCGCGGGCACCGGAGCGGAAAGCGTTTACCACCAGTTCGCGGTCATAGGACTCGACCAAAAGAACCTTGGCAACTGCGGGGTAGGACAAATGAACACGCCGCATTGCGGCCATTTGAACGGCGATGTTGACGGAGTGATTCAGCGAGAGCACAACCACTTTGGCAGGAGTGGAAGTGATTGCCTGGAGGATTGAGGCGATATCGACTGGGCAGGTGGAGATACGGAATTCGGAGCGGCGGCGCAGGGCGCTGATGAGCAACTGCGCCTGCATCCGGTTAGAGTCCGCTATTAGGACGGCGATCCCAGACGAAACAGCGGACGACGGACTCATCAGGCGGCCCCAGAAAAGCGAATTAAGTGACGAGTTGATGTTAGGGGTTGGGGAGATGAGTACTCAAGGAAACATGGCGAATAATTTTGCGAAGGCATTCAAATCGGGAAAACAAAAGGCGATGCTGTGGAAAGCGACGAGCAAACCTGAGTCAAGCGGGAAATCCAAGACAAGTTCCTAAGGAAATATCGATGTTGTGCGCATTTGCGACATATCTTCGAGCACCCACTTTTCGAGCGGGTGTGATGGAGTGAACATGCAAGTCTACTTTGGTAGGTAGGCCGGGAGAGGATAGTGTTGCGCGCGTCCAAAAACAGCCGGGCACGAAGAAGACCCGCGACCGCACCCGAGCCAGCACCTTCCGCGCGTAATTCGGCGATGACCACGTTGGTAGACAGAACTTCCTATGTCTTGCCGCGAAATCCACACCTAGATACCTTGCACAAAGAGAACCGTGGAAGCTGAGCGGCTCTCGGAATCCAGGAAAACAGATCGATCACGCATGAAGCCCTTCGTTAGCTGGACAACACTTGCGGCGATGGGCGTATTGCTATCGTTTTGCGTAGCCGCATTCGCCCAGGCGGAAAAGAGAGAGCAAGGCCTGGGAGCAAGCCTACAGTCTTCTCCAACCAGCCAAACCGGGGCTGGGACGGGAAGAATTGGAATGGGGGCTGCGAAACCCGGCGAGGCGGACGGCGCGGGAAACCTTCAGCTCGGAGGGCACCGTCCGCTTTACCGGCTCAACCACAGTGATGTGGTGGGACTGAGTTTTACGCTATCTCCGGAGTTCGACCAGACCCTCACCATACAACCGGACGGCTATGTCACGCTGAAGGATGCGGAGCCGGTGCTGGCCGAAGGGCTCACTCTGGAAGAGTTCCGCCTGGCTGTGGACCGGGCGTACACGGGATATCTGCATGATCCGCAGGTAGCCGTAGTCCTGAAGGAGTTTGATCATCCTTATTTCATAGCGGGCGGAGAGGTGGGAAAGCCCGGCAAGTATGAGTTGCGCTCCGAGACCACCATCATTGAAGCGGTGCAGATCGCGGGCGGGTTTACGCACGAGGCGAAACATTCGCAGGTGCTTCTATTCCGGCGAGTAAACGGTGATCTGGTTGAGGCGCGGGTTTTTAACCTGAAGAAGATGTTGAAGGAGAGAAGCGTGGATGAGGCTTCCCGGTTGCGTCCAGGTGATCTGGTGTTTGTTCCGCAAAATTCCATCTCGAAGATCGAGCGGTTTATTAGTAAGCCCGATTTGAGCATGTACGTTAGCTCCACACAGTTTTAGAGAGCGAAGCAGGTCACTCTGCATGTCAGACCAAGAGCTTTGGCGCAAAGAAGAAAAGCCGGCGTCGCCGACAATGCGGGAGCTGGCGATGGTACTGTTCCGGCAGCGGAGACTCTTTGTCGGGGTCTCAGGTTTGGTCTTTATCTTGGCTGTGGTTTATGCATTTGCGGGGGCTACGTATCGCGCCGAGGTGCGCGTGCTGGTGCGTCGAGGACGCGCTGATCCTCCCGCCGCCGCCCAAGAGAATGCTCCTCCCGACTTTTCCCGTGTAGAGGTCACTGAGGAGGATTTGAATTCAGAAGTGGAGTTGTTGAAAGATGACGACGTTTTGCGCCGCGTGGTGGAGGTAAATGATTTGGCTGCACATGACTGGTTGCGATGGCTCCGGCCCCACGAGGAGGAAGCGGCACGCGTGGAGCGGGCTACGAAGAAACTGGCCCGCCGCCTCGACGTGCAGCCGATCAAGAAAACCAATCTGATCGCAGTAAGTTATGACGCGCCTGATCCGCAGGTAGCAGCACATGTGCTGCAGTCGCTGGCCAGCGTCTACCTGCTCAAGCATATGGAAGTCCACCGGCCAGGCGGACAACTTCATTTCTTCGACCGGCAGACCGGAGAATCACGGCGGCAACTCGAGGAGGCTGACAAAAAGCTGGTGGACTTCACCAGGAGCAGTGGCGTAGTGATGGCCGCACAGCAACGTGATCTGGCACTGCAACGCATCGACGAACTCGAAACGAATTACCAGGAAACTCAGGTGGAGATGTCGGAGACTGAGCGTCGCGTTCAAGAACTTGCTGCGCAGTTGGCGAAGTTGCCGGAGCGAACTACCACCCAGGTTCGCACGGCGGATAATGCAGAGCTGCTGCGGGCATTGAAGGCAAGCCTGCTGGATCTCGAGTTGAAGAAGACCCAGCTATTAACCAAGTTTGAGCCGAACCACCGCTTGGTGCAGGAAGTCGAAAAGCAGATCGTTCAAGCCAAGGCTGCGATTACCGGAGAGCGGCTGACTCCCGTTCGCGATGAAACCACGGACCAGGATGCGAACTACACATGGGCCAGGGCGGAGTTGCAAAAGGCGCAGGTTCAGATGAAGGGGCTGCAAGCGCGAGAGGCCGCGACCAGCGCCCACTTGGTGATAAATCCTCTCTGGCGCGGCAACTGGGCGAGGATGCAATCGTCCAGAATGATCTGACCGGCAGCGAGAAAGCCGCCCAGGAGAATTATCTGCTCTATGTAAAGAAACGGGAAGAAGCGCGAATGGGCGACGCTCTGGACGAAGGGGGAATCGTCAATGTGGCCATCGCCGAGGAACCAATAGTGCCAGCTCTGCCGGTGTGGCCTGCCGGAACGGTCGTGCTGGGCGGGATTGTGGCAGCGCTGGCCTCGGGCACCGGAGCAGCGTTCGCGGCAGACTATCTGGATCCCGCGTTGCGCACACCGGAGGATGTATTGGCGTGTTTGGAGATTCCGGTTTTAGCTTCCCTACCGGAGGGAATGGGCAGGCGGTTATCCGCCTGAAGGAGATGAGATGGCCGCAAATGCGGACGTGCTAAGAATATCCGAATTGATAAGCTCCCTGACGCAGGAAGCAGAGTTGCGGCGGCCGAGGGCCTCTCGCGAAACGAACGTTTGGAGCCCGGAAGACTTTGCACGTGAACAGATTCGGGGTTTGGTGCGGCGAGTGTTCTTCGCGAACGGAGTGCAAACGGTGAAGCAGGTCGTTTTCAGCGCGGCGGATGCGAACACGGATGTGGCCGGTATTTGCGATCAGGTAGGACGGGCCCTGGCGTTAGAGACACGTGCCGACATCGCTATCGTGGGGCGCGAACCGTGGGCCGGAGAAACAATACGGGCTAATCCCCAGCGCGTGGAAGGCGGTGTGATCAAGTCTTCGTCCACTCAGATAGGACTGAACCTGTGGCATGTCGAGGTTTTCGGGTTGCGCAACTGCAGCGAGGAACCAAGAACTGGACGTTATTGGCTTTCCTGCCTCGCGGGGCTGCGAATTGAGTTTGAATATGCCGTCATTCACGGGCCTGTCGCGGGTTCATCGAGCGAAGCCGCCGTGCTGGGGCAACTGGCGGACGGAATCATTCTCGTGCTGGGAGCCCACAGCACACGGAGAGCCACTGCTCGCAAGATTAAGGAGACGCTTGAAGGCGCGCAGACCAGAATTCTCGGAACGGTGTTGAGCCAGAGAAGGTTCCCAGTCCCGGATCGGATTTACCGGCGGCTGTAGGCGGTTGCAGCGCCACAACATAAGGGCGGGGTTCGCGCTTCAAGGCTTCGACCGGGACGCTGTGCAAAACGAAACAAGAATGGCCATGGGAGTCAATGAGCGGTAGCTATGGGTTGCCAGCGACGAGCGTTGTCCGTCGGATAGAAACGCAGCTGCAGTTGGCAGAAGGGGCCACAGCACCGCAGTGGTTCGCCGTGCAGACACGGTACCGGTTCGAGAAAAGCGTGGTGGCACAACTTAACCACAAGAGTTGCGAAGTCTACCTACCTCTGCTGACCCAACACCATACCTGGAGCGACCGGCAAAAGGCGGTGACGACCCCGCTGTTTCCGGGATACGCGTTCGTGCGTATCGATCAGTCCCAAGACGCGCGGCAGACGGTATTGCGTACCGCAGGGTTGATCGGCTTCGTGAGCTTTGGAGGAAGGATTATGGCAGTGCCGCCGAAACAGATTGAAGATCTGCAGTTGCTGCTGAAAGAGAAGGGCGCTTTTTCCCTGCACCCGTTCGTGCGCGCTGGACAGCGGGTGAGGGTCCGCGGCGGTTGCCTGCATGGAGTGCAAGGCGTGCTGATGCAACACGAAAAAGGAAAGCTTGTGATTTCAATTGAATCAATCCAGCGCTCGCTGCTGGTTGAGATCCAGGGATACGAGTTGGAATTGATCTGAAGTGTCTTCTCCCTCTTTCCATCCAGGACACGCGAAGCCTCAGGGGACCGAGTGGGCAGCGCGGTTAATCCCAGGGGCATCGACTTGGGACCGGGAAAAACCGCGGAGGGAAACCATGGGGCGGGCTGCTCGTTCGCGTGCGGGCGCGGTGCCTCTTTTCTCAGACTCTGCCACGAAAAGCGGCGCGAGCGCGAATGCTCTGCGCAGGCCTGGACGGCCGCAGCTCCGAGGCGCAAACAACTGGATGCAATCAACGCTCTTACAGATCGCCGGCATTTTGCACTCTGGTGCCTTGCTGGCATCGCGATTGGCCGCCCGGGAGGGCAACCAACGTGGCACGCACGCCTTGGGGGGAATGCGGAATGTCTTGATCGTAGGAGCAGGTGGACTAGGCCGTCGATTAGCGAGCTATCTGGAAAAGCATCCGGAGCTGGGCCGATCGGTTTGCGGTTTTGTCGACGACTGGAAACCGTTGGGAAACGGGGTCGTCGGCCGCATAAACGAACTGGCGGAACTGGCCCGTACCGGGTTCGTGGATGAAGTGATTCTGGCGGGGCCGCAGAATCGGGAAAATACTTTGCGGGTGCTGCGCGCGGCGCAAAGACTTCGGCTCGATGTGAAGGTGGCAGCGGATTTGTTTGGTTGTGAGCCAACCGGGGAAACCGAACAGATCGGCAGCATTCCGCTTATTGGCCTGCATAAAGAGCGATTGCCAGTCGCAGGATTGTTGCTGAAACGCGCGCTGGATGTGGTGGGTGCGGGGGCCGCGCTAATCCTTATGGCGCCCGCACTGGCTCTGCTCGCGGTTCTCGTGAGACTGGATTCGCCGGGGCCTGCGCTTTATGCGGCGCCACGGGCAGGACGCAAGGGCAGGAAGTTTCTCTGTTACAAGTTCCGCACCATGATTCAGGACGCGGACGCGTTGAAAGAGGGTTTGCAGGAGCGGAATCAAAGGCAGGGTCCATTTTTCAAAATTACAGACGATCCGCGAATCACACGGGTCGGACGGATCCTGCGCCGCTACAGTCTGGACGAACTTCCGCAGCTATGGAACGTGCTGAAAGGGGAGATGAGCCTGGTCGGGCCACGGCCCCATCCGCTGGATGATTTTTCCGCGTATTCGATTGAACACTTGCCCCGGTTGGACGTGATACCGGGAATGACCGGACTGTGGCAGATCACGGCGCGCAGGAATCCATCTTTTCAAGCCGGAATGAATTTGGATATTGAGTACATCCACCGCTGGAGCCTGGGGATGGACTTTCGGATTCTGCTGAAGACGGCAGTGGTGGTGCTGCGGGGGAATGGGGAGTGATGTCATCGGCGTCCGTGAGGATGGCGTCGCCCGCGTCGTGGGCCGGTGAGATAGCCCCGCGATTACTTCGGATGGGGCTGCTTCCTCTGCAGGCCATGATGATGGCGCCGGCTGCGCTGTTCCTCGGGGCACTGGCGGCTATGCTGCTGCGTCCTCCTGATGTGCCTTTTTACGAGGTCGATCGCGTCGTATTCATATTGTTGATTCTTGCTGTGGCGGGGCGAGCGGTTGTTACGCGGGAGCGGTTGCTGGTGGTGGAGCGGGCGACATGGCCCATGGTCGGACTGACACTCTTGGCGATTGTAAGCGTGGTGCAGCAGCCTTTCGATACGCAGACTTGGTCCTTGCTCGCAGCGAAATTCTTTGTGCCGTTCGCGCTGTTTCACCTGGCGGGGCTGGTGTTCCGCGAGGAAAGGAGGCTGCGGCAGTTCGAGGCCTTCGCGCTCGTGGTGCTGGCCTATCTGTGTTTCACCTCGATTGCTTTCCTGGCGGATGCGAAGTCGCTGATTTTCCCACGCTTCATTCTGGATGAAAGCCTGGGCTACCACGCCGACCGGGCGAGAGGGCCATTGCTGCAGGCGGTGGCGAACGGGGTTTCCTTGAATTTGCTGGGCGTGCTGGCGTTGCATGCAACACTACGCGGAAGAATACGGGGGCTCAGGGCCACTGTGCTGCTGGCTTCGTTGCCCGTGGCCATCCTCGCGACGATGACGCGCGCGGTCTGGGTTTCTTTTGCGGTCAGCGTCGGGGTTCTGATTTTTCGCTCGCACAACCGGAGACTGCGGCATATCTGCGTCGCCGTTGCGATCGTCGGAACTCTGGGCTTGCTCATCGCGTTGAGTTTCGATGATCAGCGCCGCGCGCTCGCAGACCGCCTGCACGAATCAGGCCCCCTCGATTTTCGCCAGGCTGTCTACGCTGGCGCCTGGCAGATGTTTCTGGAAAAACCATTCACAGGTTGGGGTATGAACCGGATGCCCGCGGAGTTGGTACGGCACGTCAGCGGATATAGGGACAGGGGCAAAGAGTTAGATCCGCACAATACTTACCTGGAACTGCTGGTTGAGCATGGCATCTTCGGTCTGGCGCTTTATGCGTGGCTAATGTGGGAGATTTGGTGTCTGGGGAGGGGCCCGATTCCACGAGCCGAACGCAATGGCATGCTGAATCAGCAGTTTCACGCCTTGTGGCCGGTGTTGCTTGGCATCTATTGGGTAAATGCCGCCCTGGTAGTGATGAATTACCAGTTCGTGAATGGCCTACTGTTCACCATGGCGGGAATGCTGGCTGCGCAGCGGCGACGCGCTGCAAACCAACTGGAACAAGTAAATCCGTCCTTCCAGGTACCTCACGGCTCCGTGGCTTAGGCCTGTTCAATTCCCAACGTGTTGACGATTGCCTATCTCGCCAATCAATTTCCCGCAGCCGTGGAGCCTTATGTGAAGGAGGAAATCCAGGAGTTGCGGAATCGGGGAGTCGAGGTGATTCCGAGCACCGTACGCAGGCCAGATGCGGCCCAAGACGGATCGGCCGATACAGATTCCACGCCCGAGATTCTTTGCCTCCAACCATTTCGATTGCTGACTCTACTGCGGGCGCTCACCTTCGCCGCACGGCGCTGGCGGAGGATTGCAGAGCTGGTGATGAGGGTACTTCTGCGCGGCAGGGAATCGCCGAAGCGGCGATTGAAAACCCTTCTGCACACCTGGCTGGGTGCATATTACGCCGTGCTGCTGCGGGCTCGTGGAGTGGATCACATTCATGTGCATCACGGCTACTTCGGCTCGTGGATCGCGATGGTGGCCGCGCGCCTGTTGGGGGTGAGTTTCAGTCTGACGCTGCACGGGTCGGACTTGCTGCGCGACGGAACCTATCTCGACACGAAGTTGGAGAATTGCCGGCTCTGCCTGACCATCTCCGAGTACAACCGCCGCTATATTCTTGAGCATTTCCCAGCAACGGACCCCAGGAAGATTGTTGTGTCGCGGCTGGGGGTTGATCCGCCGGAGCAAGCGCAATTGCCCCGAAGGGCTCGTGGCGCCCACCCCACCTTTACTCTGCTGACCGTGGGACGCCTGCATGCGGTCAAAGATCATGCTTTCTTGGTGCGTGCTTGTGCCCGGCTGCGCGACCGTGGGATCGACTTTGAATGTGCGATTGCAGGTGAAGGGCCGGAGCGGCAACGGCTGGAAGTGCTTATCTGCAAAAACCAATTACAAGACCGGCTTACACTGTTGGGCCACGTACCCTGGCCGCAGATGGATTCTGTGTACCGCCGCGCTGATGCAGTTGTCCTCACCAGCCGCAGCGAAGGAATCCCGCTGGTACTGATGGAAGCAATGGTGCGGGGAAAAATCGTGCTGGCGCCCGCGATCACAGGAATCCCAGAGCTTGTCATTGCCGGAAAGACTGGATTCCTCTACGCGCCAAGGGCGCTGGAGGATTTCGTGGCGAAGATCTCTTTCCTTTACGAAATGACGTGCCACGAGGATCGCTATGCTGTGAGCCAGTTGGACTGGATCCGGCATGCCGCGCGCGTACATGTCCTTCACGACTTCAATCGAAGCAAGAACCTGACTCATTTTGGCGATCGGTTTCTGCGTCTCATCGCACCCGAGGAATTCCCACCCCCAGACTGGAGCCCTCCTCATGAGGATTTTGTATTGCAACAAATATAACTACCCCTTCAGCGGGACGGAGGTCTACTTGTTTGAAGCCATGGACCTCATGCGTTCCATGGGACACGAGGTGGCGCTGTTTTCCATGGCGGATTCTCGAGGCCAGCCCTCCCCGTACGACCGCTATCTCATGCCGCACGTTGACTTCAAGAAGCAGAGCGGGGGGGTTGACAGGGCTCGGCAGGCTGGACGCGCGATTTATTCACGCGAGGCACGGCGGCGGATTCGGGAGATGATCGCAGAATTCCGGCCGGACGTGGCCCACGTACGCAACATTTATCACCATCTGTCGCCATCGATCCTGTGGGAGTTGAAGGCGCAGAACATTCCGGTCGTGTATCACTTGAACGATTTCAAGGTGCTGTGTCCAAGCTACAACCTGGTCTTGCGCGGAGAAGCCTGCGAGGCCTGCAAAGGCGGCGAGTTCTGGCACGCGCTGAAGGAGAAGTGTTATCCGGGGTGGGGTGCGCGGATGACGCTGGTGGCGGAGGCTTATGTCCACAAATGGCTGGGCACCTACCGGAAATGCGTCGACTGCTTTCTTGCACCGAGCCGATTCGTGCGCGACAAGTTTGTCGAACATGGATGGGATGCTGCCAAGTTCGAGGTTCTGCCCCATTTTCAGCAAGTCAAGCCTGCTGTGGAGCACCTCACGGAGAACGCTCCGCTGCTTTACTTTGGCAGGCTGTCGCCGGAAAAAGGCGTGGCCGACTTACTGCGTGCCATGCAGCGCTTGCCAAGTCTGCGCTTGATCATTGCGGGGGATGGACCGGAGCGCGAGAGGTTACAGCAGTTGGCCGCCGGGCTGCAATTGGCCAACGTGGAATTTGTCGGCCAGATAGATGGAGCAGAACTGAAGCGAACAATTGCCACCTCGCGCTTCACCGTGTTGCCGTCGCATGCGTACGAAACGCTGGGCAAGACGATTCTTGAATCCTATGCGCAAGCGCGAGCGGTGGTCGCGACCGACCTGGGATCACGACGGGAACTGGTGCACATGGGCAAGACGGGGCTTTTGTACCGGACGGGCGATGTGGACGAACTAGTGGCGGCTATTCAATTTCTTAGCTCACAGCCGGAACTGGCGGAAGAAATGGGGCGGGCAGGCCGCGAACAGGTGCGGCAGATGAACCAACCGGAGGCGCACTATGCGACCTTGGTTGGTTTGTACGAACGTCTGGCTGACGGGAAGAGGCAATCTTCAGCGGCGTCCATGCCAGAGACGCTGGGCCCGGTCGGTGTTCCCGCGGCAGCCCTGCAGAAACAAATGCTCCGCGTCGCCTTCATTGGTGGACGGGGGTTGATCTCGAAATACAGTGGCATTGAGACTTATTACGAAGAAGTCGGGAAACGGTTGACTGCGATGGGGCACCAAGTCACCGTGTATTGCCGGACTTACTTCACTCCGCCGGGCAAAGAACACAACGGGATACAAGTGGTGCGGCTGCCCACGATTCGGTCCAAGCATTTGGAAACATTGGTGCACACGTTTCTCAGCACGCTCCATGTCTTGGTGAGGCCTTGCGATGTCGTTCACTACCACGCGCTGGGACCGGCGTTATTTTCGTTTATTCCACGCCTAGCCGGAAAGAAAACTGTAGTCACCGTGCAGGGTCTCGACTGGCAACGCAAAAAATGGGGGCGCATCGCCTCGGCGGTGTTACGGCTTGGCGAACGGGCGGCGGTCGGTTTGCCCACGCACACGATGGTGGTCTCCCAGGCGTTGCAGACGCACTACAGAGCCCGCTATGGAGCGGAGACCTCTTACGTGCCCAACGGCGGCGTATTGCGCGAACAGCGTCTGCCTGACAAGATCCTCGACTGGGGTCTTGAGCCTGGAAGATACATTCTTTTCTTGGGGAGATTTTCTCCCGAAAAGGGATGCCATTTGCTGGTCGAGGCGTATAAAAAGTTGGACACTGACGTAAAGCTCGTAATGGCAGGGGCATCGAGCTATTGCGACGACTACTCACGCCGCTTGCGGACTCACGCGAATGATAGGATCAAAATACTGGACTGGGTTTCGGGAGAAGCCCTGGATGAGTTGCTGACGAATGCCATGATTTTCGTCTTGCCGTCCGACCTCGAGGGCTTGTCGCTGGCTTTGTTGGATGCCATGGGTGCGGGGCTTTGCGTGCTCAGCAGCGATGTTCCAGAGAATCGGGAAGCCGTGGAAGACTCTGGCTTCACCTTCCGGCGCGGTGATGTTGCAGATTTGGCGGATCGCCTGCGGTTTCTGATCGCGAACCCAGCGGTGCGCGAGGCGGCGGGGCAGGCCGCGAAATGCCGCATCCGCGAGCATTATCAGTGGACGCAGATTGCTGCCGAGGTGGAGCGCGTGTATTTCCAAATGTTGGGCTGGAATCTGCCCGAGGCTTCGGCCAGAAAGCCGATTGAGCGGGAAGCACTTGCTTCACCCGTGGCGACGCGAAGAGCAGGATAGGCCACCACTCTGTAGCTGCACGACGCGTCTCAACGCGCACAATCCGAACGCATTACACAAGAGGACGGGAAATCCCGTCCTTTTTGTTTACAATTAGCAGTTCGCTTGCGGCTGGTGCCGGGGGCGAGCGGTGGCACCATAGTGATCCAGAGCAAACTTCCACGATATGGAAAATACGATCCTCGTCACTGGTGGGGCAGGTTTTATCGGATCCAATTTCATCCTGCAACGCATGGAGCGGGATTCGGCTTCTATCGTGAATCTGGACAAACTTACGTACGCGGGAAACCTGCGCAACCTGGAAACAATCGCAAACGAGCGCTGCTACGAGTTTGTCCATGGGGACATCGCAGACCGCGACTTGGTGCGCGGCCTTCTGGAACGCCGCAAGCCGCGGGCCATCGTGCACTTTGCCGCCGAGAGCCACGTTGATCGCTCCATTTGCGGACCGGACGATTTTATCCGCACGAATGTGGACGGAACTTTTGCGCTGCTAGAAGAAGTTCGGACATATTGGGGAACTCTGGGCGAACAGGAGAGAATCGACTTCCGCTTTCTGCACGTTTCCACGGATGAAGTGTATGGCTCGCTCGAGCCCGAGGATCCTGCTTTTTCCGAAACCACTCCGTATGCGCCCAATAGTCCGTATGCCGCATCGAAAGCTGCTTCCGATCATTTTGTCCGCGCCTACCACCACACCTATGGGCTGCCAACGCTTACCACGAACTGCTCGAATAACTATGGTCGATTTCAGTTCCCCGAAAAGTTGATCCCGCTGATGATTCTGAACGCGCGTGACGGCAAACCACTGCCTGTTTACGGGGATGGTCAAAATGTTCGCGACTGGCTTTATGTGGAGGATCACTGCGAAGCGATTGCAACGGTGCTCGCCCGAGGACGCGTGGGGCAGACGTATAACGTCGGTGGCTGGAACGAGCAGCGAAACATCGACATTGTGCAGACGATCTGCGACATTGTGGATGAGATGGCAGGACGCCGCGGGGTGCCGTGCCGCAATCTGATTACGTTTGTGCCGGACCGCCCCGGACACGATCGGCGCTACGCCATGGACGCAAGTAAGATTGAGCAGGAACTCGGTTGGAGGCCACTAGAAACCTTTGAAAGCGGAATTCGCAAGACGGTGCGTTGGTATTTGGAGCATGAAGAGTGGGTTCGCGATGTGACCAGCGGCAGCTACCGGCAATGGATTGAGACGCACTACTCTTCTTGAGTTAAGGTCGTTCGATCGCAGCCGTTGAATAGTGGAGGATATCCGGCGGAAGAATCATCTTATGATGCCAGCCTCTAACAGTCCGGGGTATAAGGGAATCATTCTGGCTGGAGGGTCGGGAACCCGCTTGTATCCTGTGACTCATGCCATGGGGAAGAGTTTGCTCCCGGTTTACAACAAGCCCATGGTCTATTACCCGCTCTGCACGCTGATGCTGGCCGGGATCCGTGACATCCTGCTCATTACCACCGTGGAGGACGTGCTCAAGTTTCAAACGTTGCTGGGCGACGGAAGTCAGTTTGGCATCAAGTTGCAATACCAGGTGCAGCAAAAACCAGAAGGAATCGCGCAGGCGTTCTTGCTGGGCGAGACGTTTATTGGATCAAGCCCTTGTGCCCTGGTGCTGGGCGACAATATTTTTTACGGGCACGACCTCGCCAAGGATTTGCGGGATGCAGCCACCAAGACTCGAGGCGCACGCGTGTTCGCGTATCCCGTGTACGATCCCGAACGGTATGGAGTTGTGGAATTTGATTCTGCTGGACGCGCGCTTAGCATCGAAGAAAAACCCAGCCGTCCGAAGTCGCGTTATGCGGTAACCGGCCTTTATTTCTACGATGACCAGGTGGTCAAGATCGCGAAGTCGCTGAAACCCAGCGCCCGGGGCGAATTGGAAATCACAGACATAAATAAAGCATACCTGCAGCGCGGTCAATTGGAAGTTGTGGTCATGGGACGAGGAATGGCCTGGCTGGATACGGGCACGCATGAATCCTTGATGGACGCGTCACTCTACATTCAAGCCATCGAAAAGAGACAAGGACTAATGGTAGCCTGCCCGGAAGAGATTGCGCTGCGCTCCGGTTACATCACCGCCGAGCAGGTGGAGAAAATTGGCAACTCGATGAAGAACAATACTTACGGCGCATATTTGCTGCAACTCTTGCGGGAGAAGGTATTCTGATGTGTGCAGTTCAGGTTCGCCCTGCTATGGGCTCGCTCAAGAAGATTCCGACGTCTCTGCCCGGAGTGTTCATCCTTGAACCGCGCGTCTTCGGCGACGAGCGAGGGTTTTTCTTCGAGAGCTACAACCAGGGAGCAATGGCCGATGTGGGGATCACTGAGACTTTTGTGCAGGACAATCATTCCTGCTCCTCGCGCAACGTCCTCCGAGGATTGCATTATCAGGTAAAGCATCCGCAGGGAAAACTTGTGCGCGTTGTCGACGGAGAGATTCTGGATGTCGCCGTCGATATGCGCCGGAGTGCGCAGAGCTTTGGACGCTGGGAAGCGGTGCGATTGTCGGGTGAGAACAAGCGCATGCTGTGGATTCCTACGGGCTTTGCGCACGGCTTCCGGGTGATGTCAGAAAAGGCTCACGTGCTTTACAAGGCTACTGATTTCTACGCTCCCGAACACGAACGTACTCTGGCCTGGAACGATCCCGACCTTAAGATCAACTGGGAACTGCAAGGCGAACCTATCGTATCGGCAAAAGACCAGCGGGGCGTGGCCTTTCGCGACGCCGAGAGTTACGACTAAATCCCGATGCGAGTCACAATCTTTGGCGCTTCCGGTTTGCTGGGCAAGGCGCTCATGCACGAGTGGCGCGAAGACGCTGTAACTGGGCTTCGCTCCAGTGACGTGGACATCCGGGATGTCGAGCGCGTGCGGAAGGCAGTGCAGGAAACAAGTCCGGAGCAGATCGTTCTAGCCGCAGCTTATACCGATGTGGATGGATGCGAAAGCAATCCGGAGCTGGCTTTTGCGGTAAATCGCGATGGCGCGGTAAACGTCGCGGCAGCGGCAAAGCTGGTCGGGGCTCGACTGGTATTCCTCAGTTCCGATTACGTATTCGATGGGAAGAAGACTACGCCTTACGAGACTGGCGACGTGCGGAATCCGCAGAGTGTGTACGGACGAACCAAGGCGGAGGCGGAGATTACGTTGCTCGAGTTGATGCCGGATTCTTGCATCGCCAGAACGTCGTGGTTGTTCGGCACTGGCGGAAGATGCTTTCCGGATACGATCTTGAAGCTGGCTGCAAGCCGTCCCGCGATCGATGTAGTGAACGACCAGCGCGGTTGTCCAACCTACGCGGTAGACTTGGCGCGGGCGATCGTTCGATTGTGCCGGAAGAACGCGACCGGCATTGTGCACGTAACGAATGCGGGAGACTGCACCTGGTTTGAGTTTGCACAGGAGATTATTCGGAGTGCAGGGCTTGCCACAACTGTGCGGCCCGCAAGCAGCCCGCAGATGGCGCGGCCTGCGCCCCGACCCGCGTGTTCAGTTTTGTCACCGGACAGTCTGCAGGCTTTCGGAATTAACATGCCTTCCTGGCGGGATGCATTGCAGCGCTATATGGAAGAGCGGCGTGCGTGAACTACCGAGTAGCGATTGCCTCGCCTCCGTCAGCCCTGCTACGATTGCTGGGGTTCGCCTCGCATCTCGTGAAAACTATTGAGAATTACATTGATGGCCGCTTCGTGCGAGGAAAGCGCGAGTTCGCGGACGTCAATCCCGCGGACGGGACGGTGATTGCGCAGGTCACCGAGGCCGATGACGCGCAAGTGGATGAGGCCGTTCACGCGGCTCGGCGTGCATTGCGCGGAGAATGGGGGCGGCTCGGAGTTC
This sequence comes from uncultured Acidobacteriaceae bacterium, assembly GCA_963832755.1. Taxonomy (GTDB): domain Bacteria; phylum Acidobacteriota; class Terriglobia; order Terriglobales; family Acidobacteriaceae; genus Sulfotelmatobacter. Next base: position 442,768 of record CAWHVM010000003.1, read on the forward strand.
GCGAACGCGCGGCGCGCTTGCACAAGGTCGCGGATGCGATTGAGAAACGGTTCGATTGTTTCGTTCAGGCTGAAGTGGCCGATACGGGCAAGCCGGTCGCTGTCGCGTCAAAGCTCGATGTTCCCCGGGCGGCGGCGAATTTCCGTGTGTTTGCCGACCTCGTGAAGCTCTCTGGGCTGGAATCCTTCCAGACGGATACTCCAGACGGAACCCATGCGCTGAACTACGCGGTGCGCAAGCCGCTGGGAGTCATCGGCGTGATCACGCCGTGGAATTTGCCGTTGCTTTTGCTGACTTGGAAAGTCGCGCCGGCGCTGGCCTGTGGAAATACGGTAGTCGTCAAACCTTCGGAGGAAACTCCGGTCACGGCTGCGCTCCTGGCCGAGGCGATGCAGGATGCGGGGATTCCGAACGGCGTCTATAACGTGGTGCATGGTTTCGGGCCAGCGTCGGCGGGAGAATTCCTGACGCAACACCCTGACGTCGACGCGGTGACATTTACTGGCGAATCAAGAACTGGATCACTCATCATGAAGTCGGTGGCATCCACGGTGAAGCCGGTGTCGTTTGAATTGGGCGGTAAGAATGCAGCCATTGTATTTGCCGATTGCAATCTTGAAGAGGCAGTGAACGGATTATCCGACGCCGTTTTTCTTAACACGGGGCAAGTCTGCTTGTGCGCGGAGCGCGTTTATGTGGAGCGCAAGATCTTCGAAGCGTTTGTGGAAGCGCTGAAACAGAAGGCCGAGAGCCTGTATCTGGGCTGGCCTAACGACGAGAAAACTGATTTGGGCCCACTGATTTCGGCGCAGCATCGAGAGAAGGTGCTTTCCTACTACCGTCTCGCCCAGGAAGAGGGAGCAACGGTTGTAACTGGCGGGGGAGTTCCGAGGTTTGGTGACGATCGCGACCACGGTTTCTACGTCCGGCCAACCATCTATACTGGACTTCCAGAATCGGCGCGCTGCGTGAAAGAGGAAATCTTCGGGCCCGTTTGCCACGTCGCGTCGTTTGATTCGGAAGAAGAAGCCGTCGCCAGGGCCAATGACACGAAGTACGGGCTCGCGGCGTCGATCTGGACGAGCAACCTGAAGCGTGGCCACCGAGTCGCTCAGCAAATGAAGGTGGGCATCACGTGGGTGAACTGCTGGTTTTTGCGCGATCTGCGAACGCCGTTCGGCGGGGCGGGACTTTCGGGCATTGGCCGCGAAGGCGGGATGCACTCATTGAATTTCTATTCCGAGTTGAACAACATCTGCATTCGGCTGTGACGGCAGAAGATGAAGGGGACTGAAAGCAAAGTTGTCGAAGGGAAAGCGACGCCACGCGGCAAGTATCCGCATGTGAAGCGGGCCGGCGACTTTCTGTTTGTGTCCGGAACCAGTGCGCGTCGCGCTGACAATACAATTGCCGGCGCTGAAGTCGATGCACTTGGCACCATGCGGCTCGACATTCGCGTGCAAACGCGTGCGGTGATCGAGAATATCCGAGACATCCTGCAGAGTGCGGGCGCGCAGCTTGAGGATGTGGTCGAGGTTTCCACCTATCTGGCGAACATGAATGATTTTGCCGGCTACAACGAGGTGTATGGCGAATTCTTCGGATACGATGGTCCGGCGAGAACGACGGTCGCCGTCCATCAGTTGCCGCATCCGCACTTGCTGATCGAAATCAGAGCCACGGCTTACAAACCGTTGACGTAGGAGGCGCGATGGCGTCCATCAAGAATCTGAGGGCTTTCAATTTTCAGGCCTGGATCGAGGAAAATAAAGAGAAGCTCAAGCCGCCTGTTGGAAACGCGCAGGTGTGGGAAGACGGCGAGATGATGGTAACAATCGTTGGCGGTCCTAACCAGCGGCGCGATTATCACGACGACCCAACCGAGGAATTTTTCTACCAATTGAAAGGGAACATTTTGCTCCGCATCATGGAAACGCCCGGCAAGCCGCCGCTTGAAATTCCGATCAAAGAAGGCGAAATATTCCTCTTGCCCAAACACCTGCGCCACTCACCACAGCGGCCGGCGGAAACCATCGGAGTGGTTGTCGAAGTGCCGCGCCCCGAGGGCTCTTTGGACGCTTTCGAATGGTACTGCCCGAACTGCCACCGGTTGATCTATCGCGCGGAAGTGAAGCTGAAAAGCATCGTCAAAGATCTGCCGCCGCTCTTTGAGCAGTTCTATTCGAACGAGAACCGGCGCAAGTGCAAGCATTGCGGCACGATTCATCCGGGCAAGTGAAGCATGCAAGTCATCGACATTCACAACCACTTTTTCCCCGCCTCCTGGCCTGATTTGGCGGCGCGCTACCGCACGCCGGACTGGCCCTGGATCAAACACACCGAGCCGGGGAAAGCGGACATTATGCTGGGGGACAGATTCTTCCGGCATATTTATTCGGCTTGTTGGGATCCGGAAGTTCGACTCCACGAGATGGATCGTGACGGCGTCGATCTGCAAGTTATGTCGGCCACGCCGGTGTTGTTCGCGTATGAGCGTCCGGCGGAACATGCGCTGGATTGCGCGCAGTTGTTCAACGATGCAGCCCTAGAACTCTGCAGCCGGGGAAAAGGCAGGTTGAAATCGTTTTGCCAAGTACCGTTGCAGGATGTTGATGCGGCTTGTAAAGAACTAACACGCTGCATGCAGTCGGGACACCTCGGTGTGCAAATCGGCAATCATGTGGGAAATAAGAACCTCGATGATGCGGGGGTTGTGACTTTCCTGCATCACTGTGCAGATCAGGGTGCGGCCGTGCTCGTTCATCCGTGGGAAATGTTTGGGCATGAGCGCATGCCGAAATACATGATGCCGTGGACGGTGGGCATGCCGGCGGAGACACAACTCTCCGTGGTGGCGTTGATTTTGAGTGGAGCGTTTGACCGGCTGCCGAACACGCTCCGTATCTGTTTCGCGCATGGTGGCGGAAGTTTTCCTTACTTACTCGGGCGCCTGGAAAATGCCTGGCATCATCATCCAGTCGCGCGGGGTGAGTGTGAACATCCTCCCAGCCACTATCTCAACCGCTTCTATGCAGACTCCGCGGTGTTCGACCAACGTGCGCTGCAATTCCTGGTGGGAACGATGGGAGCGGATCAAGTGATGCTCGGCTCGGACTACCCGTTTCCACTAGGCGAAGAGCGCGTGGGATCGCTCATCCGCAACAGTAATCTACCGCAACCTGCCAAGACTCAACTTCTGAGCGCGAATGCGATCCGGTTCTTGGGCCTTGAAGCCGAGTCACCGGAGGCCGGAGATAAACAATCTGGCACGGCTGCCGATTCAACCCCGCTTGCGCTCGAGCCCGGCCAACTCACATACAGTTCGTACTTGAAAGTTCCGGAACTGCTGGCGTTGCAGCAGCCGCAGTCTTCGCCTCCGCACCACGACGAGATGCTCTTCATTCTTGTGCATCAAACCTACGAGTTGTGGTTCAAGGAGTTGCTGCACGATCTCGATGCTGTCGTCGCGAATTTGCGCAACGCGGGCGCGGCCCCGCAATCGCGCGACGAAGTCTATGAGGCGGCCCGGTTGCTGCGCCGGTGTACGGAGATCACTCGCGTGTTGGTGGAGCAGTTCACGATTCTGGAAACGATGCTGCCTACGCATTTTCTCGCATTTCGCGGCCTGTTGGAACCCGCCAGCGGATTTCAGTCCGAGCAGTTTCGGGAGATTGAATTTCTATGCGGATTGAAGGACGAGAAAATGCTGCGCTATCACCGGCCTACGCCGGAAGCTTACGCGAGCCTGAAACGCCGGTTGGAAGAGCCCTCGCTGCGTGACGTATTCTTCGGAGCTTTGCAGGCGATAGGCAAACTGGCGCCGGCCGCCCAGGGGACGACTGAAAAAGAGCGATTCGAAGCGCGCGCACGCGCAGTCCATGCGCTCTACAAGGATGAACATCATCATCGCAACTGGATTGACGTGTGCGAGCGCCTGACCGAGTTTGACGAACTGGTAGTGAGCTGGCGATTGCGCCACATTCAATTGGTCGAGCGCATCATCGGCACCCGCATGGGCACTGGCGGAAGTGCGGGAGCATCCTACCTTAAGCTCACTCTCGACAAGAAGTTCTTCCCTGAATTGTGGGAAGCACGGACGCTGTTGACTGAGTGAATCGTTGTCTGCTCGGCATTGTTGATTGGAAGGTGTTGTCGTCGAATTTCTAAAGATGAAGCCTGCCCCAGACAAAGTCACACTGATCGGCGCCGGACTGAATGGTCCCCTGCTGGCTATTCTACTGATGCGGAGGGGATTCGCAGTCGAAATCTATGAACGGCGTCCGGACATGCGGCGGGTGCGCATCAGTGCAGGACGGTCCATCAATCTGGCACTCTCAACCCGCGGCATTCACGCCTTGCAGCAAGCCAGCCTATGGACGGGGATGCGCAACATCATCATCCCTATGAAAGGGCGGATGATGCATTCAGTTGCCGGAGAACTCACCTTCCAACCTTATGGGAAGAATGAAACGGAGGTCATCAATTCGATTTCCCGGGCCGAGTTGAACATCGCGCTCATGAATGCAGCGGAGGAACATGGTGCAACCATTCACTTTAACCAGCGCTGCACCGGATGCGACCTGAAGACCGGCGTAATACGATTGCGCAACGAAGAGACCGACGAAGAGACGGTCCGTGAGACCAGCATCGTGATCGGCTGCGATGGTTCGGCATCGGCGATTCGAGCGGAAATGCTAAAGCTGAACCGCTTCAATTTTTCGCAACAGTATCTCGATTACGGCTACAAGGAGTTGACGATTCCGGCCGGTCCGCAGGGCGAGCATTTGCTGGAGACTCACGCCCTGCACATCTGGCCGCGGGGCAATCACATGCTGATTGCACTGCCCAACATCGACGGCACGTTCGCTTGCATTCTCTTCCTTCCGTTTGAGGGCACAGACAGCTTTGCCGCCCTGACCACACCGGCGCAGGTGGCCAAGTTTTTCGAGTCTCGTTTTCCGGACGCCGTTCCGCTGATGCCGCAGCTGGCCGAGAACTACTTCGCGAATCCGACAGGTGCGATGGTTACCATCAAGTGCTCGCCGTGGCATGTGGAGGGGCGGGCGCTGCTTCTCGGTGATGCGGCTCATGCTATCGTTCCGTTCTTCGGCCAAGGAATAAACTGCGGGTTCGAAGACTGTACCTGTCTTGTCGAGCTGCTCGACCAGTATGGAGCGGACTGGCCGCGCCTGTTCGCCGAGTTTGAGAAAGAGCGCAAAATCAATACCGACGCCATCGCCGACATGGCCATTGAGAATTTTACGGAGATGAGAGATCGTGTGGCGGACTCGCGGTTTCTGTTTCGCAAAAAGGTCGAACTGGCGCTGGAAGCAAGATGCCCTCAGCTCTTTGTGCCAAAGTACGCGATGGTGACCTTTCATCGCATTCCGTACTCCGTGGCCATGGCTCGAGGTGAGATTCAGGACCGGATACTGGCTGAACTCTGTGAGCCCATCAACCGCGTCGAGGATCTCGACTGGAACAACGCGGACCGACTGATCCGGCGCGATCTGACTCCCCTGGAGTTGCTGCAGTGACGAACTTCGAGTTCCCGCTAGGGTTTCAACCGGCCCAGGATTTTGCGATCGCGATGGATGAACGCGATCTGCTGAAGAGCTATCGTGAGCGTTTTTTTTCTCCTAAGGCAGCAGGCGGTGATTGCGTTTATCTGTGTGGTCACTCGCTTGGGCTGCAGCCGAAGAGCGCGCCAGCTTACGTTGAGCAGGAACTGAAAGATTGGGCTGAACTTGGCGTCGAGGGGCACTTCCATGCGAAGAACCCGTGGATGCCCTACCACCGACTGCTTACCGAACAGACAGCGGAACTGGTCGGAGCCAAGCCGCTCGAAGTTGTGGTGATGAATTCGCTCACCGTGAACCTTCATCTGATGATGGTTTCGTTTTACCGTCCGACGAAGGCGAGGCACAAAATTGTTGTGGAGCGCGGAGCCTTCCCCTCCGATCAGTACGCCGTAAAGTCGCAGATTCAGTTCCACGGCTTTGATCCCGACAGTTCGCTAATCGAATTGACTCCGCAGCGAGGCGAGTTCTGCGTTCGCGACGAAGACATTGAGGCATTGATCGAGCGCGCCGGGGATGAGATCGCACTTATCCTGCTGGGAGGGGTGAATTACGCTACCGGGCAAGCGTTCGATATGGCGCGAATCACGCGCCTGGGGCATGCGCAGGGCTGCGTGGTGGGGTTCGATTTAGCCCACGCTGCCGGCAATTTGCTTTTGAAGCTTCATGAGTGGGGGCCAGACTTTGCCGTTTGGTGCAGCTACAAGTATTTGAACGGCGGCCCGGGATGTGTTGCCGGTTGTTTTGTGCATGAGAAACACGCGCGCGCTTGGCATCTGCCGCGCTTTGCGGGCTGGTGGGGTCACGACGAGCAGTCGCGGTTCGAGATGGGGCCGGAGTTTCAGGCGATGCCCGGCGCTGACGGCTGGCAGTTGAGCAATCCGTCAATCGTCAGCTTGGCTGTTCTGCGAGCATCGATGAATATTTTTCACGAAGTAGGGATGGAGCGGTTACGGGCCAAGAGCGTGTCGTTGACCAGCTATCTGGAGTTTTTGCTGAATCAGAATGCGTCATACAAATTCTCCATCACCACTCCGCGCGAAAAAGAGCGGCGCGGCGCACAAATCTCTATTCGCATCCTCCAGAACGGGCGGGCGCTGTGTGAACGGCTGGCCCGGGAGGGCATTGTGGGCGACTGGCGGGAGCCGGATACTTTCCGCGTGGCACCCGTGCCACTGTACAACTCCTATCAAGATGTTTTCCGGTTTGTTCAGCGATTCGCGGCCGCTATCGCCTAGAAAGCGGCCCTGCGCGTCAGTCCATTTGCGCCATTACTTCCGTAATGTCCTTACGATCTGACCGGAACATACACTCATAGCGTGAGTTCAATTTCCGTAAAGCAACCGGGCAGGTGGACGGGAATAGTGTGTGCAGTGGTGTTCGTCCACCTGTGCGTGTCTTTGCTGGCCCCACGCAGTATTGGACTCACCGCCTTCGGCGATCTGACCCAGTCTGCTTTGCTTTTGTGCGCAACCCTGGCCATCCTCTCGAACATCAGGACGAGCTACAAAAAGGCCCAGCTTTTCTGGTCTCTCATGGCAGCCGGTTGCGGGATGTGGCTATGCACGCAGGTTCTTTGGACTTGCTTCGAGGTTTTTCTGCGGCAAGAGGTGCCGAATCCTTTTGTCGGAGATGTGGTTCTGTTCCTGCACGTCGTCCCCATGATGGCGGCTCTGGTGGTGCAGCCGCATGTTCAACAGAATGATCATTCCCTGCGGCTGGTTTCACTCGACTTTTTTCTGCTGCTCACCTGGTGGCTGTATCTGTATCTGTTCATCGTGATCCCGTGGCAATATGTTGCGCCTAATGAAGCCGCATACGGCCGCAGCTTCGACTTGCTATACGCTTGCGAACAGATCGTTCTGATTGTGGGAGTAGGACTGGTCTGGAAGCGCAGCCACGGAACGTGGCACACCATCTATGGGCAGCTTTTCAAAGCTGCATTGTTCTACAGCGTGGGTTCCACTCTGGCTGGCGTAGCAATTGATTACCACAAGTACTATACCGGCGGCCTTTACGACATCCCGCTGGTGGCGGCCATGGCGTGGTTTGCTGCAGTGGGCTTCATCGCGCGCGGATCTTCATCCGACCGGCCGACTGACCAGGAACCCGGCACTCACCACAGTATGTGGACGGCGCGGTCGGCGATGATGGCGGTGTTCTCCACGCCGCTGATGGTGGCGTGGGCGGAGTTCGGCGGAGGAACCCCATCGCGAGTGCGCACCTACAGGCTGGTCTTGACTGTGGCGGCGATGGTCTTCATGGGCACGCTGGTGTTACTTAAGCAACACTGGATGGACCGGGAGCTGCTCCATCTGCTGCACCTGTCGCGGCAGAATCTCGGCGAGATGTGCAAACTGAAAGACGAATTGGAGAGTAAGGAACAGTCTCTGCGCTGGCACAGCCTCGAGCTGCAACGCAAGAATCTGGAACTTCAGGAAATCTCCTTCACCGATGCGCTAACCGGCGTGTGGAACCGGCGATATCTCGAAGAAATTCTTGCGGCAGAGGCTGGGCAGGTCCTGCGAAACTATGAGCGGGCCCGCGGCGGCGATATCCGCAAGCTGGACCACCGCGATCTGGTTTTCATCATGGTGGATGTCGACTTCTTCAAGCAGGTAAACGATCTTCATGGTCATCCCGCGGGCGATCGCTTTCTGCAGCGCGTGGCCGAACGCCTGACCAAAGTCGTACGCAAGTCTGATGTCCTGGTTCGTTGGGGCGGTGAAGAGTTCCTCATTATGTCCCGTTCCGCGGACCCGGCGGGCACGCCCGCATTCTGCGAACGAATTCTAGACGTGATGGCCTCTGAGATCTTTGATCTTGGGCATGGCATTTGCGTGCGGAAGACTTGTTCGGTCGGCTGGGCTCCCTTCCCGTGGAGTCGCGGGGCATACCAAGCCCTTTGCGCGGAAGAGACCATCGAACTCGCGGACGCGGCGCTCTACCGTGCAAAGGCCGGGGGGAGAAATCAGGGTATAGGAATTTTGCCGGGTGATGGCGCCTTGGCTACTCCTCAAGCGATTACTCTAACCGCTCTGCAGGACGACAATGGCGTTCTGACGCGAAGTGTGAAAGTCGTGCGGAATTTCAGCAGTAGCTCACCGGCTCACGATCAAGACGCATTGACGAGTGAACCACGAGAAGTCTGATTTTCTTTCTAGACTCGCATCCGCTGCTTGACCTCTGACGCTGCGTTGAATACAGTGAGAAGCCGCCTTGCCGGAGTTCAGTTTGACTCGGGTGAAGCGGAACAAGATCAAGGATTGGACTCATGAGGCATATTCGACGATGAATGCGAAATTACCTTCCCACAAGACAGGTCTGCGCCAGAAAGCGCAACTGATGTCGGCATCAGAAATCGAGCGCACGCTGGTCCGTTTGGCGTATGAAATAGTCGAGAAAAACGGGGGCATCGAAGGTTTGGGATTAGTCGGTATTCGGCGGCGTGGAGTCCCAATCGCGGAGCGCCTAGGGAAGATCATCACACGCATCGAGAACGCCAAAGTTCCAGTCGGGACATTGGACATCACTTTCTATCGCGATGATCTTTCGACGCTCGGACCCAAGCCAGTCGTGCAGGATAAGGAGATTGGGTTTTCCATTGAGGACCAGAACATCGTGCTGGTCGACGATGTTCTCTTCACCGGACGCACGACGCGAGCCGCGCTGGACGCGCTGTTTTCCCACGGCAGACCGCGGCGTGTGCAGCTGTGCGTGCTAATCGACCGTGGGCATCGTGAACTGCCGGTCGAGGCCAGCTTTGTCGGCCGCAATGTACAAACCACCATGAACGAAGTGATCGAGGTCAAGTTAACTGAGATTGACGATGCGGAGAAGGTTCTCCTCATGGAAAAGTAACGGCAGCGGGAGAGATCGAGTTGAGAAAATAAAAAAGACGGCGGCAAAACCCGCCGTCTTTTTTATTGGAGCCGTAGGCTAGGCCAACTTGGTGCAGACCGCCTTGGTCTGGGTGTAATTGTTTAGAACGTCGTGACCCATTTCGCGGCCCCATCCAGATTGTTTATATCCGCCGAAGGGCAGCGCCGCGTCGAAGATGTTATAGCAGTTGATCCACACCGTGCCTGCGCGCAGATGTTCTGCCATGCGGTGAGCCTTGCTGATGTCGCGCGTCCAGACAGCGGCAGCCAGGCCGTATTCGCTATCGTTGGCGCGGGGCATAATCTCCTCGGGATCGTCGAACGGCATCGCCGCGACCACCGGCCCGAAAATTTCTTCCCGCACTACTTTCATGTCTTCGCGAGCGTTCACAAGCACGGTGGGCTCCACAAAATAGCCTTTGTCACCTTTCTTGCGGCCGCCGGTGACGGCAGTGGCGCCTTCCGAAAAGCCCGCTTCCAGATAACCGCAAACCCGCCTTAACTGTTCCTCCGAGACGAGCGGTCCCATATGCGTCTCCGGATCTAGGCCCGAGCCTACGTTGATGTTCTTTGCCTGTTCGGCAACGCCTTCCACGACGCGGTCGAAGATCGGTTTTTCGATATAGAGGCGCGATCCGGCGCAACAACATTGGCCGTGGTTGAAGAAAATCGCGCTCGCCGCCCCGGGGATTGCTGATTCGAGATCAGCGTCCTTGAACACGACGTTCGGAGATTTGCCGCCGAGTTCCAGCGAAACCTTCTTCAAGTTGCCAGTGGCCGCGTGCACGATGAGCTTCCCAACTTCCGTGGAACCCGTGAACGCCACTTTGTCAACGTCAGGATGAGCGGCCAGTGCGGCACCTGCCGTTTCTCCGTAGCCCGGCACAATGTTGACCACGCCGTCAGGAAAGCCAGCTTCCACAATCAGTTCGCCGAGACGCAGCGCGGAAAGCGGCGTTTGTTCCGCTGGCTTCAACACCACGGTGCAGCCGCAGGCCAGCGCCGGACCCAGCTTCCAGGCTGCCATCAGCAGCGGGAAGTTCCAGGGAATGATCTGGCCTGCAACTCCAACCGGCTCTCGCAGCGTGTAGGCTAAGTACTTTGCTCCCGGCGTGTAGGGAACCGAGATCGGAATCGTGTTGCCTTCGATCTTCGTCGTCCAACCCGCCATATAGCGAAACAGGTCGACGGCCAACGGGACATCGGCAGCCCTCGCGATGGTGAGCGGCTTGCCGTTGTCCAGGCTCTCCAGATATGCGAATTCTTCGGTGTGTGACTCCAGCAAATCGGCGAGCTTCCAGATGAGGCGTCCGCGTTCGGATGCGGTCAGCTTCCGCCAGGGCCCTTGGTCGAAGGCTTTGCGCGCAGCCTTCACGGCTTGTTCAACATCTTCACGATCTCCTTCCGCCACCTGCGCCAGAACCTCGCCAGTGGCCGGATTGTAGGTGGGAAACGTCTTGCCCGAAACGGAGTTTACCCATTTGCCGTCGATCAACATTTTGCGCGGCTTATCGATAAAATCCGCGACCTGCGGATGAATCTGCGGTGACACTGCGATGCCCATAGTTCCTCCTTATTTCAAGCACGAAATCAAGTACGAAAGATCAAGTCAGAAGCTGCATGATGTGAAGCTCAAAATGCCGGGTGGATAAGAATGACCGGAGTATGCTAGCTCCGGATCGCAACAAAAGCAATCGGGTGTCGACCTTGGCCTCGCCTTAAATACAGTTCAGGACTTGGAACCCCAGCGCTCATTCACCATACGGAACCCAGATATTCTTAACCTGGGTAGCATGCTCCAGAAACCAGCGCCCTTCGGCTAGTTTCGGATCGAACCAGTCGATAGCCCGGCCCTCGTTGGTCCAGACCTGCTTCAGGTTGCCGACCGACATGGCTTTCGCGGCGGCAGCGCTAGCTTCGTCGCTGAATGACCAAATGGCATCCACATCGTCGTGCTCGGCGAGAGTTTTTAGAAGCTGCGAAGCGTAGCCCGTCACAATATTTACTGCGCCACCCGGCACATCGCTGGTGTCGAAGAGTTGATAGAGATCGCTCGCGATGAGGGGGTAAGCTTCCGAAGGAACCGCAATCACAGTGTTGCCAACGGCGAGGGCCGGAAGTACGAGAGAAAGGTAGCCAAGGAGCGGCGCTTCCGCCGGGCAGATGATTCCTACGGTTCCCAGCGGCTCGTTCATAGCAATCGCGATGTTGCGGAAGGGAGGACTGTGCACGGTGCCGTCAAATTTGTTGGCCCAGGCCGCATACGAAAAGATGCGCTCGATGCCGAGTTCCACTTCGGCCGCAGCCTGCTTTGCGCCCACGACTGCCGTGAGCCCATGGATAATTTCGTCGCGGCGCTGAGAAAGGTTCTCGGCGCAGTAGTAAAGAACCTGCGCACGATTGTGCGCAGTTGCTCTTGCCCACGCTTCCGCCTTGCGGGCAGCCTCGACGGCATTGCGAATGTCTTTCCGATTCCCCAGAGAAGCTTCGCCCAACAGGCGCGCATCGGCTGAACGCACTTCCATACTGTACCCAGAGTCCGGCCGGACCTGCTTGCCGCCGATGTAGAGCTTGACGGTACGATCGATGGCCGGCGCGCCTGCGTCAGGATCGTTCGTTGTGGGCGGAGCTACGGTGGTGCGCGTGGCAGGCAACGCGGGAGCGTTCTTAAACCACGACGGTTGCAAATATTCCAGCAACCCTTCCCTGCCGCCTTCGCGCCCGTATCCGCTCTCGCGGTAGCCGCCGAAGCCACAAGAGGCGTCGAACAAATTCGTGCAGTTCACCCACACGACTCCGGCCTTCAGTTGTGCGGCGACATGCAGCGCCACGTTGATATTCTCGCTCCAAACGCACGCCGCCAGGCCGTAAACCGTATTATTAGCCAGTTCAACCGCTTCTCTCGGAGTACGAAACGTCATCGCAGCAAGCACCGGCCCGAAAATCTCCTGCTGCGCAACGATGGATGTGGGATGCACATTGCTCAACAGTGTAGGCGGATAGTAAAACCCGCGCGCCGGCAAAGCGAGCTGCGGCTGCCAGCAGGTTGCGCCCTCTGCGATTCCTTGACTTACCATGCGCTGGATTCGGTCAAGTTGTACGCGCGCAACGATCGCGCCGATGTCGATTGCCTTATCCAGAGGAGGGCCGACGCGCAGAGTGCTCATGCGCTCGCGGATCTTGCCGATCAAGGGCTCGGCAATACTTTCCTGCATCAGCAGGCGCGAGCCTGCACAGCAAACCTGCCCCTGGTTGAACCAGATGCCATCGACTAGTCCCTCGACCGCACTATCCAAGTCAGCATCGTCGAAGATGATGAATGGAGACTTTCCTCCCAACTCAAGCGATAAACGTTTGTGAGTTGCTGCCGTGGCGCTGCGGATCGCGCGTCCGACTTCAGTCGAACCAGTGAACGCGATCTTGTCCACGTCCGCGTGTTTCACCAGTGCTTCGCCGGTCGAGCCGTCTCCGGTTACGATGTTGACGACTCCGGCGGGCAATCCGGCTTCCTGACAAAGTTCCGCAAGAGCCAGCGCCGTCAGAGGAGTGAATTCCGCAGGCTTCAACACCACCGTGTTTCCAGTGGCGAGAGCGGGAGCGATCTTCCAAGCCGCCATGAGCAGCGGAAAGTTCCAAGGGATAATCTGGCCCACGACGCCACAAGGCTCATACTCGGCAAACTCCTGTTCGAGAAGTTGCGCCCAACCCGCATGATAGTAGAAGTGCCGCGCGACCAGTGGAATGTCGATGTCGCGGCTCTCGCGGATCGGCTTGCCATTGTCCATCGTCTCCAAAACAGCAAGAAGACGAGAGTGTTTCTGCACTAACCGCGCTAGGGCATACAGGTAACGCGCCCGGACATGCGGAGTGAGCGCGCGCCACTTTGGAAACGCTGCCCGCGCTGCCCGCACGGCCGTGTCGATGTCCGCGGATGAACCTTGGGCGACGGAGGCCAGTTTGTCTCCGCTGGAAGGATCAAGCGTCTCGAAGTATTCGCCGGCGGCCGGTGGTTGCCATGCACCGTTGATGAAATGTCCGAAGCGATGGCCGTGGCGCTGCAGCCAGGCTTGCGCTTCCTTCGGATCTTCCGGAGCGGGACCGTACTCCATGGTTAGGAACTTTTCAGCAATGCTCATGTCTGTCGCTCAATTCCCCATCGTCTAAACGCCTCCGGCGACTACGCCATGGGATGACGATATTCGGCTGAGTAACGCCCCGTGACGTGGTGCTCGAGTTGCCGCTCGATATCACCCAACAACCCACTCGCGCCGAAGCGAAAGAGTTCTGCGCGCATCCATGATTGGCCCAACTCTTCTTTCATCATAGCGAGCCAGTCGGTCGACTGCTTAGCGGTGCGAATCCCGCCGGCCGCCTTGAAACCCACAGCCATTCCTGTTCGCTCGGCGTATTCGCGGATGGCGCGGGTCATTACCAAGCCCACCGGCAAGGTGGCGTTCGTAGGCTCTTTGCCGGTTGAGGTCTTGATGAAGTCGGCTCCCGCCATCATGGCGACGACGCTGGCACGGGCCACGTTGCGTAAAGTCAGAAGATCGCCGGTGGCAAGGATGACCTTCATGTGAGCAGCGCCACACGCTTGTTTGAAAGCGGCAATCTCGTCGTACAGCGCCTGCCAGCGTTCCCCAAACACATGGGCTCGCGTGATTACAACGTCAATCTCGTGGGCACCTGCTTCCACTGAGCGGCGAATTTCCGCAACCCGCTCGGCCAGCGGCGAGAGACCAGCCGGAAAACCGGTCGAGACCGCGGCAACCTTCACACTACTTCCCTCCAAAGCATGCAGCGCTGTTTCAACAAACAAGTGATACACGCAAACGGCAACGACCTTCACTTCGAGGTCTTCAATTCCCAGCTTGTGTACAAGATCCTGCTGCACCGGCTGCCGCGCCTTTGCACACAGACGGCGTACACGCTCGTCCGTGTCGTCGCCCGAAAGCGTGGTCAAATCCATGCAGGAGATCGCCCGCAGAAGCCACGCCGCCTGCCATTCCTTCTTTACGGTTCTTCGCGCTACCTGTGTTTGGGCACGGCGTTCCACAGCGCTGGTGTTTACGCGAACTTCCTGCACCCAATTCAGGTCGAGAGGAATTCCAGCGTTTGGCTGGAGTGGACGGCCGGCAAGAGTTGCGACAAACATTCCCGCATGCGGCTGGAGACTGCTAACCTCGCCGGTCATTTCGTGAGTTGCTCCGGGATGGTTGTGATCTATCGGCACTGGATTTCTTAGACTGCGGCACAAGAACCAAGCCGCAAACGCAACACCTTGCGCTGTAATTGTACGGCAGGAAATCCCGCAACGCGAGGTCCTGGTGTAACGCCTGTCCTTTGCGCTCTTCAACCCCAAGAAAAAACGGCGGAGCCTACAGCTAGGGTTTACAATGGCCCTCGATTTCGGCGTTCTGCTGCGAAACATCTCCCTTATGAACAGGAAGGCTCTGTCCCGTGACGTATCGGCACGACTGCTGCGAGCCGCCAAGAAAGTCATGAAGAACGCACACGCACCTTACTCAAAGTTCCGGGTTGGGGCTGCAATTCTCCTTTCGAACGGCAAAATCTTCTCGGGTTGCAATGTGGAGAATGCCTCTTACGGAATGACCAACTGCGCGGAGCGCACGGCGATTTTCTCGGCGGTGGCGCAGATGGGCCCAAAGATTGAGATTCGTGCCGTCTCCGTAGTTAACGATCAAGGTGTGCCCTGTTCGCCGTGCGGCGCGTGCCGGCAGGTCATTTACGAATTCGGCCCCGATGCAACCATCCTCTTTCAAGGCGCTGAGGGGCCAAAACAGGCTCACATTACCGAACTTCTTCCAGAAGGATTCCGTCTCCAGTGACCTCGACGCCGGCTCACGCGCAAACGTTCCGCGCCATCGATGTTATTCGCAAGAAGCGCGATGGCGGCGAGTTGTCGCGAGCCGAGATCGAGTCCCTGATAAATGCTCACACTCGGGAAGACATTCCCGACTATCAAGTCTCTGCCTGGCTGATGGCAGTGGTGTTGCGCGGCATGACGCGTGCCGAGACCGCCGCGCTGACGGATGCGATGCTGCGCTCGGGCGAAGTTCTCGATCTTTCATCAATTCCCGCGAAGAAGGTGGACAAGCATTCGACCGGCGGCGTGGGCGACAAAACGTCCCTTGTGCTGGCCCCGCTTGCGGCGGCCGCAGGCGTGGTCGTCCCCATGATCAGCGGCCGCGGGTTGGGGCATACCGGAGGCACCTTGGACAAGCTGGAGTCCATCCCCGGCTTCAACGTGAACCTTCCCGTCGCTCAATTTCGCCGCGTGCTAGAGGCCTGCGGCTGCGCCATGATTGGCCAGACCGCGGAGATCGCCCCCGCTGATCGCAAGCTCTATGCGCTGCGCGATGTGACTGGAACCGTCGAAAGCCCGTATCTCATCTGCGCGTCTATTATGAGCAAGAAGCTTGCCGAAGGCATCGATGCGCTCGTGCTCGATGTAAAGACCGGCTCCGGTGCATTCATGAAGAGCGAACAGGACGCAGCTTTTCTCGCCGATCTTATGGTGGAGACGGGTGAGCGGATGGGCAAACAGATGGTGGCACTGATCACCGATATGGATAAACCTCTAGGCAACATGATCGGCAATGCGCTTGAAGTGGCCGAGGTGGTGGAAGTCTTGCGCGGGGAAGGACCAGAAGATTTGCGCCACCTCTGCCTCGAGCTTGCAGGCTGGATGCTGCACTTGGGCGGAGTTTCCGACACCGTGGCGCAAGGGAAAGAGCAAAGCGAGAAACTGATCGCCTCCGGCAAAGCTTTCGACAAATTTCGCCAGATGGTGGAGTTGCAAGGCGGAGATCCGCGAACGATCGACGATCCGAAAAAACTGCCTCAGGCTCTACATACGATGACTCTTCCCAGTGCGAAGGACGGATATCTCGCAGCTTGGCAGTGCGAGCAAGTTGGCACTGCGTGTGTGATTCTAGGGGGCGGACGCGAACGCAAAGAAGATTCGGTTGATCCCGCCGTGGGAATCGTGTTGCATAAGAAAGTGGGAGACGCCGTTTCCGTGGACGAGCCGCTAGCGACGATCTACTACAATGCAGAAACGCGTGCGGCTCGTGCGAAGCAGTTGCTCGAACAGAGTTATCAGATTTCCGATTCACCCCTGCACGAGAAAAGGCCGTTGATCCATCGCGTGATCGGAAAGCCCGGAGATAAAAACTGAATGGCACGCTTTACTGGAATCCTCGGCCTCTTGACGATGCTGGGATTGGCCTATGCGTTCTCAACCAATCGCCGCGCAATTCGACTCAAAACTGTGGCCTGGGGTTTAGGATTGCAGTTCGCCTTTGCGGTGCTCGTCCTGAGGATCGACGCGGGACGGCAGCTTTTTCAGAAAGCCGGCGACCTTGTCAGTCGCTTGCTTAACTACTCTTATGTTGGCTCACAGTTTGTTTTCGGTGACCTGGGCAAGCAAGGCTCTCATCTCGGCTTCTACTTCGCCTTTCAGGTACTGCCGACCGTCATTTTTATCTGCGCATTTTTCGCCGTGCTCTATCACTTCGGCGTCATGCAGTTCGTTATTAAGATTGCCGCGTGGATCATGACAAAAGTGATGGGCGCCAGCGGGGCAGAATCGCTCAACATCGCGGCCAGCATCTTCATGGGACAAACGGAAGCGCCCGTGACCATCCGTCCGTTTCTGCCCGATCTGACGCGCTCCGAACTCATGACGGTGATGACCAGCGGCATGGCCCACGTTTCCGGTGGAATCATGGCGGCTTACATCGCGTTCGGCATCGAACCCAAACACCTGCTGAGCGCGGTCATCATGACGGCGCCGGGCACGCTGTTGATGGCGAAGATGCTTGTGCCCGAAACCGAGCAGCCGCGAACCGCCGGACGAGTTGTCATGCCCGAACAAGAAGAGGAAACCGAGAAAGAAGAGAATCTGCTCGGCGCTGTCGCCCGGGGAACCACCGACGGCCTGCATATGGCATTGAACATCGCTGCCATGCTGATTGCATTCCTGGCTCTGATCGCGCTGGCGGACGGTATTCTCGGTGGAATTCACCATTGGATTGCATGGGTTCCAGAAAGTCTGGAAAAGATTTTCGGAGCTATTTTCGCTCCGGTTGCCTGGGTGATCGGCGTTCCCTGGCACGACTGCGGCGTGATTGGAACCCTGCTCGGCACACGCATGGTGCTGAACGAGTTGGTGGCGTTTTCCATGCTCGGGCCGATGAAAGGAGCCCTCGACCCGCGCTCGTTCACCATTGCCACATTTGCCCTGTGTGGCTTCGCAAATCTCAGCTCCATCGGAATTCAGATCGGCGGCATCGGGGCACTCGCGCCGAACAAGAGAGGCGAACTGGCGCGGCTGGGAGTTCGCGCGATGCTGGCGGGAACCATGGCAAATCTGATGTCGGCCTCCATTGCTGGCATGCTGTTGTAATCCTCACTGGCATTGGAGAAAGGACCTTCCCATGAACCAACTTCGGGCTACCTCCATTCTTATTTCCGTCTTCATCCTTACTGTTCTGATGACAACTGCCGCAGCGCAAGTAGCGCCGAGGCGGGTGATCATTGATACCGATCCTGGCACCGACGATGCCATGGCCATCATCCTTGCTTTGAATTCTCCGGAGTTCAAGGTGGAAGCGCTGACAGTAGTTCCGGGTAACGTGGAAGCGTGGCAGGGTCTGGAAAATGCGTTGAAAATCGTTTCGCTGGCGGGGCGCTGTGACATTGTGGTCTCAGGCGGAGCACAACATCCGCTGAACCAGAAGCTGATTACGGCACAGTTCTGGCACGGAAAAAATGGCCTGGCCAACGTTGAACTGCCACCTTCTAAATGCAAAGCAGATCCGCGGTTTGGTCCGGATCTCATCATTGAAATGATCCACAAATACCCGCATGAGATCACTTTGATTCCCATAGGGCCGTTGACCAACATCGCGCTTGCGGTTTCGAAGGATCCTTCGATTGCTGCGCTGGTCAAGGATATCGTCATCATGGGCGGATCGATCGGCGGCGGGAACGTCAATGGAGCCGCGGAGGCGAATATCTATAACGACCCCGAGGCGGCGCAAATTGTGTTCAATGCCGGGTGGATGGTGACGATGATCGGCTCCGATGTGGGTGAGCGAACTTTGATCACACGAAAGTATCTCGCGGAGCTTCAGTCGTCTCACGGACCGCAGAGCGACTTTGTCGCTAAGATTGCCGACTTCTATCTGACTCGCAGCGAGAAGAGCGGCTACAGCGGTGCCGCGATGTATGACCCGCTGGCGGTGGGGATTGCCCTGGATCCGACTCTGGGGACTTTCAAAGAAATGCACGTGGATGTGGAGACGAAGGGTGAGTTTACTCGTGGAGAGACCGTGGCGAATCGAATGGGCTCAAACGAGAAAAATGTCTTGCACGGAGATCATTACGAGATCGAAGGCGTGATCGAGCTTAAGCCGAATGCGCGAGTTTGTCTTGCTTCCGATGCCGACCGCTTTTTGCAGTTGTTCGTCAGCCGAGTCAGAGGAAAGTGAGCGGCTTAACCATTGGCGCGCGCGACCAGGAAAATCGCCAATCCATAGAAGATGAACATCAGACCGAGGTACGTTTTGGCGCGGGGGCCGGAGTTCTCAAATTCTTTCCACACGAGAATCCCCCAAAGCGCGGCAACCATCGGAGCGGATTGGCCGATGGCGTAAGAAATGGCAACACCGGTGAAGCTCGCGGCTACCAGGTTGAACACCGTGCCAACGCCCCAGATGCATCCACCGAGAAGCCCCAGCATATGACCTGATGCAGGCCCGCTGAAAAATCCAGCGAAGCTTACTGGCTCCCCTACCAGCGGGTGTTTCATGAAATAAATATTCCAGATGAAGCAAGAGAGCAACGCTCCCAGCGTCAAGAATACGGCGGCGCTATAGGGTCCTAATGTGTGACCCCGAGTCATCGCATGGGTCATGAATGGAGCCCACAGACCCATCAGAATTCCCGACACTACGCACGTGATCAGACTCTTCTTCGAAATGGAGCGTCCTGCCGCAGCGAGACTGCCGTAGGCTTTGCCATCCAGAAGCACGGCAATGAATGCGCACGCG
This sequence comes from uncultured Acidobacteriaceae bacterium, assembly GCA_963832755.1. Taxonomy (GTDB): domain Bacteria; phylum Acidobacteriota; class Terriglobia; order Terriglobales; family Acidobacteriaceae; genus Sulfotelmatobacter. Next base: position 462,307 of record CAWHVM010000003.1, read on the forward strand.
ACACCGAGCGCAAGCAAGAGCGCATCTCCCTTTGGCTGGAGCGCGTAGCTCAGCACAACTCCGACCACCAGCGCAATTCCGATTGATATGGGAAACGCGACTGCGAGCCCGGCCATGTCGATTGCAGCCACGAGCAAAAGATTGGCAAGATTAAACAGCGCCCCTCCGATCAGCGCGTTCACAATATTTGCAGTATCTGCCACGCGAATGTTATTCAGAAAACTGGAGGAATCGTTCCCCGTGCTTCCCATCGTGAAGGCAAGCACAACTGAGATCAAGAAAATGCCAACCGCGTAGTCCCAGTAAAAAAGCTCAAACCTGTAACCTTTAACGCCCTTATATGTGTTGGCCCATGAACCCCAGCACACCGCGCTGGTGATCATCATCAGCAGAGCTATATTAAGATTCGACGGCGTGAACATCGGTTCTCCTTAGACAATTTATGAGAGCGAGAGAGTACGGCTGTATTTTTCCTGTTTACAACAAACCCGCAAAGCAAGCAGCTAACATCTTATGAGCTAGCCCTTCATCTGCGAGTAAGTGGACCGGCGGAGGAACTCTCCCTGTCCGGCACGGCCCAGGAACTTGTCTCCTTCCACGACAACCCGACCGCGCGAGAGAACGAGGTCCGGCATTCCTGTTACTTGAATGCCTTCGAACATCGAATAGTCCACCCGCATGTGATGAGTCTCGGCGCTGATCACATGCTTGCGCTTGGGATCGAAGATCACGAGATCAGCGTCGCTGCCGACTGCGATCGTTCCCTTGCGCGGATACAAACCAAACAGCTTTGCCGGAGTCGTGGAAACCAGTTCGACGAATCGATTCACGCTGAAACGTCCCTGGGCAACTCCGCCGGAGTAAATCAGGCTCATGCGATGCTCAATGCCCGGGCCACCGTTCGGAATCTTCGTGAAGTCGTCGCGTCCGAGTTCTTTTTGCTCCTTGAAACAGAATGGACAGTGATCGGTGGAGACGACCTGCAGATGATCACGCTTGAGTCCGTTCCAGAGCTTCTCCTGATGCCACTTTTCGCGAAGCGGCGGCGTAAAAACGTATTTCGCGCCCTCAAAGCCGGGAACGTCGAAGTTCTCGATGGAGAGGTACAGGTACTGCGGGCAAGTTTCGGCATAAACGGGAAGGCCGCGATCGCGCGCTTCCCGAACTTTCTCAAGAGCATCGTTGCAGCTCAAATGCACGATGTAGATGGGAGCGCCCGCCATCTCCGACAAAGCAATCGCGCGGGACACTGCTTCTGCCTCCGCCGTCGTGGGCCGAGTCAGAGCGTGATACTTCGGCGCCTTCTTCCCTTCGGCCAGCGCCTGCTGCACGATGACGTCGATCGCACTGCCATTTTCGGCGTGCATGCAGATAAGCGCGCCGTTTTTTGCGGTGGTCTGCAGCGCGCGTAAGATGCTCGCATCATCGAGCATGAACACGCCGGGATAAGCCATGAACAGTTTGAAGCTGGTGACGCCTTCGTCCACCAGGGCATTCATCTGCTGCAATTGACCACTACTAACGTCTGTGACGATGCAGTGAAAGGCGTAGTCGCAGACAGCTTTCTTCGCGGCCTTGTCCATCCAGGTGTCGAAGGCTTTCCGCAACGGCTGGCCTTTGTATTGGATAGCAAAATCGATTAGCGTGGTAGTTCCGCCGAACGCCGCCGCTCGCGTGCCGGTTTCAAAATCGTCGGCGCTGGTGGTGCCGCCGAAGGGCATATCCAGATGGGTATGAACATCGATGCCGCCGGGCAAAACATACTTTCCGGATGCGTCCAGAATCTTCGTGGCATTCTGTCGAGGCAGGTCTTTGCCGATGGCGGCGACCTTGCCATCGGTGATCGCAACATCTGCAACGTAGGTATCGGTTGCAGTAACCACAGATCCGTTGCCGATGATCGTATCGAAGCCCATCGCTGCCCCCCACGTCTGAGATGAAACAGGAATTCTATGCTAAACTGCCGCTCCTCAGTTGTGTTAGTGCTAGCGCAACGAAAAGGAGTCCACCATGCAGTTTGGCATCACACTAAAGCCGGACATCACCGTCGATCGCATCGTCGGTTTGACGCGGCAAGCTGAAGCCGCTGGTTTCGAGTACGGATGGCTCTTTGACTCCCACGTTTTGTGGATGGATCCGTACCCTTTGCTGACGCTGATGGCCGCGAATACGCAACGGATGCGGCTCGGCACGCTGGTGACGAACCCCGCAGTGCGCGATCTGACTGTTACCTCGAGCCTGTTCGCCACTCTGAATCTGATTTCGGGTGGGAGGATGGAACTGGGCATCGGACGTGGAGACAGTTCGAGACGCGTGCTGGGGAAGAAGCCGGTGAGTTGGTCGCAACTGGAAACTGCGGTCAAGACTTTTCGCGATCTCACTTCCAGCCGTGAAATTGAATACGAGGGCCAGCCTACCAGGCTTACATGGGCCAAAATTCCTCCGCGAGTTTGGATCGCCGGGTATGGCCCCAAGGTGCTGCACATGGCGGGCCGCGTCGCAGACGGAATTATTCTTCAGTTTGCCGATCCGGATTTGATTTCCTGGTGTCTTGGTTTCGTAAGAGAGGGTGCGCGTGCCGCAGGCCGCGACCCCAGCCAGATTCAAGTAATGTCGGCAGCTCCGGTGTGGGTTTCTGATGATCTCGCTGTGGCGCGCGAACGTGTTCGCTGGTTCCCCGCCCTGGTTTCCAATCACGTAATGGATTTAATTCGACAGTACAAGCCCGAGGATCTGCCTCCGGCGCTCACTTCGTACGTGCAGGACCGCGGCGGTTACGATTACCTGCACCACTGCGAAGTGGATAGCAGCAATGCGAACTTTGTCTCCGACGAAGTGGTCGATCGGTTTTGCCTGGCGGGGCCAGCCGAAGCACATCAGGCAAAATTGCGCAAGCTGGCGAGTGTGGGAGTCACGCAATTCAATTTGTATTTGATGTGCGGGGACGAGGAAGAGTCGCTCGACACGTACACCCGCGAAGTTCTGCCGGCGTTTCAAGAAACCACGAAGACGAAACACTGAAACTTACGACGCTGCCACCGGAGCAGGCATGGCCGGACGCTGAAATTTCATCATCGCGTAATAGGCCACAAAGGAAACTGCAAAGCCGACGAACCAGGAATAATCATAAAGAACGCGCACAGACGCAACTGCCAAGCCAACGAGTGCCGTCCCTGATCCCAGTACAAGCGCAATCACCGCGCGCCAGTTGAATCCTTTGGAATACTCGTAGATTCCGCCACGAAGATAGAGGTCATCCACTTGCAGAACGCGTCTTCGCACGACGAAATAATCGCAGATCATGATGCCAGCCACCGGCCCAAGGAAGGCCGCATAGCCGCCCAGCCAGCCCAAGATGAATGTCTTGTAATCAGCAAGCAGTTTCCACGGCATCAGCGCGATCCCCATGAAGCAGGTAATCACTCCGCCCGTGCGGAAGCTGATTCGCCGAGGCCACAGATTGGAGAAGTCGTTTGCCGGCGACACGACATTGGCACCTATGTTGACGTTCAGCGTGGCCAGCAGAATCGCGATCAGCGAAATCACCACGGCCACAGGCGAGTGAAAACGGCTGAGCAGTTGCACCGGATCGGAAATGGCCGTGCCGTAAATCACGACTGTCGCGGAGGTCACCGCGATGCCGATAAATGCGTAAAGTGTCATGGTCGTCGGTAGGGCCAGGGCCTGTCCGATGGCCTGTTCACGCTGGTTGCGCGCGAATCGCGTGAAGTCGGGAATATTCAACGACACCGTCGCCCAGAAGCCCACGGTGCCATTCAGCGCTGGAATCAGGAATTTCAGGAAGTCGGCAAAGTTGTTGAACCGCGAAGGTGCAGCCAGCATGGGGCCAAAGCCGCCCGCAGCATGATAGGCCCACGCCAAGAGTAGCAACCCGACCCCTAGCAACACGGGTGCGCTGATACCCTGCAGAACGCGGATGTATTCAATTCCCATCAGAATCACAGCGAGGTTGATCAACCAGAACAGAAGAAAGCACACCGCTGTAGCGTAGGAAAAGCTCTTCCATCCTGGCGCCAACGTGGCCAGCAACGTGCTTATCGCTTCGCCGCCGATCCAGGTTTGAATGCCGAACCATCCGCACGCTACCAGCGCTCGCAGCACTGCGGCCACGTTGGCGCCCAGCACTCCGAAGGACGCCCGCGCCAACACCGGGAATGGGACGCCGTACTTGGCCCCCGGATGGGAGTTCAGCAACATCGGGACAAGCACGATCACGTTCCCCAAGAAAATGGTCATCACCGCCTGTTTCCAGTTCATGCCACCCTGGATCAGACTCGCCGCCAGCATGTAGGTGAGAATGTTCACCGACATCGAAATCCACAGCGCGGCAAAGTTGTACGTGCCCCAATGCCGGCGGTCGGCTTGGGCGGGCGCGAGGTCAGGATTGTAGAGAGGACTGGATTGGATTCGAGACTGAAGGTTGGGAGCTTCGGGCGTGGTCATGCGATTCTGTTCATGGACTTATGAATGAGATGAGACTGAACACTTGTAATATGCGGAATACTCGCAGCTCAATCCGCTGCCGCGGCCTCACCGGTTTGCGCTGTGATCGGTCCGTAACTCTCCGGCCGGCGGTCGCGGAAGAACTGCCAGACTTTACGCACTTCCGCAATCATGTCCAGGTCGAGATCTGCCACAACTACTTCGTCTTTATCCCGGCTGGCCTGCGCGATAATCTTTCCGCGCGGATTGCAGAAATAGCTCTTGCCATAAAACTCACCGATGCTCCACGGTTTCTCGACGCCAACGCGGTTGATGGCGCCCACAAAGTAGCCGTTGGCCACGGCATGCGCGGGCTGTTCCAGTTCCCACAAATATTCCGAAAGGCCCGCGACTGTGGCTGAAGGATTGAACACGATCTCTGCGCCATTCAGTCCCAGAATGCGCGCACCCTCAGGGAAATGGCGGTCGTAGCAAATGTAGACTCCGACTCGCGCATACTTGGTTTCAAAGGCTGGATATCCGAGATCGCCCGGAGTGAAGTAAAACTTTTCCCAGAATCCGGGATGGCAGTGCGGGATGTGGTGCTTGCGGTATTTGCCCACATAGCGTCCGTCAGAGTCGATCACCGCAGCCGTATTGAAATAAACCCCCGGCATCTGCTCTTCATAAACCGGAACCACGATTACCATGCGATACTTGGCCGCGAGCTTTTGCATCAGGCGCACCGTCGGACCATCCGGCACGCGCTCGGTCAGCTCATACCAGCGCGCATTCTGCTCCGCGCAGAAATAAGGGCCGTAGAACAGCTCCTGCAGGCACAGGATCTGCGTTTTCTTTCGCGCCGCCTGCTCGATCAACTTCAGGTGCTTGTCGATCATTGCCTTCCTGATCTGGGCGAGGGGACGCTCGGTGCTGAGCGCATTGCTGGCTTGAATCAAGGCACAGCGCACAATTCGGGGCATGGGACGCGACCTCCGAGGAACGCAACTATAGCAGAAACCTTCATGCGAATAATCGTGGTGCGGTGGTTATCAGTCTTAGGCAAATGGTTCTTGAGCCGGCGTGATGCCGTCTCCGTTGACACAATCAGTGATGCCAAATAGACTCGGCGTTCTCAAAGGTTCTGTGAAAACTCTATGGCCAGACGCCCTCGCATTGCGGTGGTTGGAAGTGCCAACATCGACCTGACGACCTTCACCGATCGCTTCCCGAAGCCCGGGGAAACGATCTTCGGGCAGAGATTCGATCTCGGATTCGGAGGTAAGGGCGCGAATCAGGCGGTTGCTGCTCGTCTTTGTGGCGCGGATGTTTTCATGGTGGCGCGAGTTGGCAGCGACCTGTTCGGACCAGCCACCATCGAGAACTTCAAGAAACTTGGCATCGACACAACCCACGTCAAGCAAGTGGAAGGACTATCCAGCGGCGTCGCGCCTATCTTCGTTGAGCCCAATGGACAAAACCGCATTCTGGTCGTGAAGGGCGCGAACGACGCGCTGAAGCCGGCGGATGTTGACGCCGCTGCTGAAACGCTGAAAGCCGCTGATTGCATAGTCCTGCAGTTTGAGATCCCCATCGAAACTGTCTATCACACGGTCGCATTTGCGCGAAAGCATGGGATTCGCTGCATCCTGAATCCGGCTCCAGGTCAACCGGTCGAAATGCGCGCTCTGGCCGATCTCGATTACTTCGTTCCGAATGAGAGCGAAGCCGAAACTATCACCGGGATCGCAGTCCGCAGTGTCGACGACGCAAAGAAATGCGCCAAGAGACTCGTGGCGGGAGGAATTCGCCGCGTCATCATCACCTTGGGAGCTAACGGATGCCTCCTGGCTGGACGCGGGATGAGCGAGCACTTGCCTCCATTTCCCGTAAAGAGTGTCGACAGCACGGGCGCGGGCGATGCATTCATCGGAAGTTTCGCCGTATTTCTCGCGGAAGGAGTACCGGAACGAGAGGCAGTGCGGCGCGCCAACCTGTATGCCGGGCTTTCGACCACAGGCGTCGGAACGCAGAAATCTTTCTTTGATCGCGCGCGTTTTGATGCAGAGTGGGCTGTTCAAGGTCAAAACCAGTTCGGCTAGAGCCTAGTCATTGCCCGCGCGAGCTAACGTTCCGAGCAGCAAGAAGCTTCCTCGCCTGTGCAAAAGTGGAAAGAAATCCCTCTAAATACTCCTCCGCTACCGCGAAAAGTCTTGACTTCGGAAGGAGAAGCGATTTATAAGGGCCGTCCTACACTCGATGCCTCCCAGATCTACACTGAGGGGGAGGTGCGTGCTTCATTCGGCGTGGGATCGCCGAAAAGGGGTTGCAATGCTGCATAAGAAGTCACTGCTCGTGGTCAGTGTCGTTTCGCTTGCATTCTCAATCTGTCCACTCCTTTACGGCCAGGCAACCGGCAGTTTTTCAGGCACGGTTTCCGATAAAGCGGGAGCTGTCGTCGCCGGCGCTGCGGTGACGGTCACCTCGCAAGCCACCGGCCTGTCGCGCCAGGCCAAGACCGACGATTCCGGCCATTACCTCGTTCCTTTGCTGCCGGTCGCGTTCTACACGATTCACGTGGAATCTACGGGCTTCAAGACGACTGAGCAGAAAGACATCCGCCTGCAAGTCGATGAACATCTTGAGGTTAATTTCACTCTCAGTCCGGCGTCGGTTTCAACATCGGTTGAGGTGAGCGCCACTGAAGTTGCAGTGGAGACCGCGAATCCCACGCTGGGCCAGGTCATCACCGCGCAGGAAGTCGCCGACCTTCCTTTAAACGGCCGCAACTTCGTGCAGCTCGCGACGCTGACACCGGGCACGACCGCGTCAACAAACCCAGTGAGTTTCTTCAACGGCGCTGCCAGCAGTGAAGCCTCTACTCGCGGATCATTCTCGCTTTCGGTCGGGGGCTCTCGCGAACAGAGCACCGATTGGCTGCTCGATGGCAACGATAACAATCAACTGGATGAGGGCGGGATTGCGATCTTCTCTTCGATCGACGACATCCAGGAATTCAAGGTCTTGACCTACACCTATTCGGCCGAATATGGAGAACGCGCAGGTCCGACGGTGTTGGTCACAACAAAGTCGGGATCGAATCAATTTCACGGGTCGCTGTTTGAATTCTTCCGCAACACTGTGCTCGACGCCAGCACGCCTTTCGTCGACAAAACACCGCAGTTCAACCTCAACCAGTTCGGAGGCTCGTTCGGCGGCCCTATCCAGAAGGACAAAACGTTCTTCTTCGCCGACTATCAGGCGAAGATGCAGCGCAAAGGAGTTCCGTTCACGGGCGTCGTTCCCTCGGCTGCCATGACAACGCCGTACGATTCAGCCGGCGACTACGACTTCAGCGCCGATCCCTTCGGCAACCCCAGGCCGGGCCTGTTCAATGGCACGCCAAACGCGGACGGTTTCCCCGATCTCACGAATCCGTTCGTGTTCGCATCCACGTTTACCCCCGTGCCACTTTACTGCGATCCCTCGACTGGCAATCCCGTCACGCCGAACTCCGACGGATCCCAAAATCCGACCACGCTGATGTGCAACAAGATTCCCGGGGGAATGATCAACCCCGTGGGTCGGGCAGTAGTTGGCCTCTATCCTTCGGCCAACGCGAACAATCCTTCCTTGGACTACAACTACGCGCTTGTGCCTGATCGGAAGCTCAACGAAGGCACATGGGACATCCGTCTCGATCACAATTTTTCCAGCAAGGATTCCATCTTTGGGCGCTTCAGCTACGATCAGGCAACCAACTTCGTGCCGGGCGGTTCTCCGGGATTCGCCGAAGCCACTGCGTTTGGCAGCACGCAGTTCATTGACAACCATGGGCGCAATGCGATGATCTCTGAAACCCACGTTGTGTCCCCCAACACGATCAATCAGTTCATGTTCGGCTTCAGCCGGATTTTCAATCACATCCTTTCCTTCGGCACGGGCACGTGCGAAGCCGCGATCCTCGGTATACCGGGCGCCGACTTGGGAAGCAAGTGCGATAGCTTGACCGGCTACCCCGCGAGCCTGAATCAGGCGACCAACGACTGCGAGGGTTGCGGCATGACTTCGTTCTCGATGTCCAGCTACTATGCCGTGGGCGACCGCGGATATGCGCCTTATCAGGGTGGAAGCAACGTGTACTCGGTTTCCGATACCCTCGACGTGATCCGGCACGTTTCCTCCGGGCCATTGCGCGGCGAACACGAGATCAAGTTTGGTGGGGTATTTCGCGATAACCAGATGAATATAAGAAACAACGCCTTCCAGGATGGCTTTGTCTCGGAGATCGGCGATCTGTCGGGCGATGACATTGCCGATACCCTGGTCGGCGGGTTGGGGAGCTTTGCCGCCCACGATCAAACCTTTCTGGGAGCTACGGTCGGCCGGCGCTACAAACTGATTCGGCCATTCGTCCAGGATGACTGGCGCGTGACCAACAATCTGATTATCAACATCGGCTTGGCCTGGGCTTTCGTAACGCCCGAAACCGAGATCGACAATCGCCAGTCGAACTTCGATTCTCAGACCGGCATGTGGTACGTTCCGAACGGTGCTCCGGGGGTGAGTGGTTGCTCGATCTGCATTGCTTCCGACGGGCGCGTGGGCATCCAACTTGACAAGACTGCTCTAGAGCCGCGTTTCGGGCTGACTTGGAAGCCGGCGGGAAGCCAGAGCACTGTCCTCCGCCTGGGATACGCCATCTACCACGATTCCGCCTGGAACCAAGGCGGACAGGGGCTGTGGCAGAACCCGCCCTACTACGCGGAAGTCGATCCCTGCACCTTCTGTCTCGCTTATCAAACTATCGGCGGTTCCATCGCCAATGGTTTCTTGCTCCCAACCGGCACACCTTCCACCACGCCCGTCCTGGGCGGTAACGGGGCTGGCGCCGTTTATAGCTCTCCCGTTACCCCCGGACCGGGTTACACGGGAACTATTCAATCCCAGAATCGCAATTTCAAGCAGGGCATAATCCAACAGTTCAACCTCAACATTCAGCACCAACTGCCCGGAAATGTGGTGCTGACCGCGGGCTATGCCGGCACCCGCAGCGCGCACATACTGGTGAGCCAGGTGAACGAAAATGTTACTTCGCCCTATGCGTGCGCCACACCCGGCTACATCGTAGCCGGCTACACCCTCGGCTGTGGCATCGTCACCCCGCTCATCCCTGCCAATTTTTACCAGGCCGTTTCCAGCAATAACAGCGTCGGCCAGGCCCGTTACGACTCGCTTCAAATCAAAGCTGAAACCAAGAGCGCGCGGCATGGTCTTTACGCCCTCGTGGGCTATACCTATGCCCGCAACTTCGACTCCGGCATGCCTGATGGTTTGGGCACCAACGCCGGCGCGCTGTATTGGCCGTTGCCCGGAACGCAGAAGCTCGATTGGGGTTTGTCGCAACTGAACCTCAATGACACCTTCACCGCCAGCATTCTCTACGACCTGCCATTCGGCAAGGGCAAGCGCTACGGCAGCGGCTGGAGCGGAGCCACCAACACCATCTTGGGACATTGGCAGGTAAATCTGATCGAACGGGCCCAGTCTGGCTTTCCGCTGTTTGTCGTGGATAGTTCTAATTCAGACCTCTTCCCCGGTCCCGGCTTCTCGGGGACATACCTGTACTACAACGGCTACAGCCTCAACCGTCCCGACGAGGTGGGCGATCCCAACAAGGGCGGGCCTGAACCTGGCGGTACGAATTGTCCAGCCCAGGTGCATACGCTTCAGCACTGGTTCAATCCGTGCGCATTCGAAAGGGCGCCGGTAGGAGAACTGGGTACCGCTGCGCGGGCGCCGCTCTACGGCCCTCGTTTTGTGAACACGGACTTCTCCGTCATCAAAGACTTCCCGTTGGCCTTCCGCGAGGCGATGAATCTGCAATTCCGGGCCGAGTTCTTTAATCTATTGAACCACCCGCAGTACTTCCTGGGCGGTCTAGGCGACACTGGCCAGCAGGACATAAACTCGCCCAGTAGTTTCGGGGTGATCAATCAGACAGTGAACAACTCGCGCGATATTCAGTTTGCTTTGAGGCTGAATTTCTAGGGCGGGGTGAGTTGAGCGGGTTTTGCGTGGGGCAGACTGAGTTCTACTCAGTCTGCCCTTACCTTTGACTGGAAGAATCTGCTGGAGAATAACAAAGCAGATCAGCGAGGCTATCGATGAAACCGGGCCGGGTGTGTCTTTTGAAGGCGGGGCTACTACTGACGTTGTGCCTCACATGCGGGGCTCAGGAGAAACGGAAGGTCATCATCGATCAGGACGCAGCCGGGCCCGCCGGAACCGACCAGCAGTCGATGCTCCTGCTGATCCAGTCGCCGCAAACCGAAGTTCTGGGCATCACGGTGGTGACGGGCGATCAGTGGCTCAAAGACGAGGTGGCGCACACCTTGCGCATGCTTGAACTGATTGGACGAACCGACATTCCGGTTGTGCCGGGAGCGGAGTATCCGCTGGTCAGGCGAAAGCAGGACACCGAGCAATGGGAGCAGCAATATGGGTCCGTGCCCTGGCCGGGCGCATGGACGCCAAGGTTCTATCATCTGCCGGACCAGTTGGGCGAGATGCCGGAAGGCAGGCCTACAACCAAGCCAGCCGACGAGGACGCCGCTCACTTCCTGCTGCGCATGGTACATAAATTTCCCAATCAAGTGACGGTTTACGAAGGCGGTCCCATGACAAACCTCGCTCTGGCCATCTCCATCGATCCGGAATTCGCGTCGCTGGCAAAAGAGTTGGTGTTCATGGGAGGCAGTTTCAATCCGCGGACTGACGATCCGGAGTTCGCCAACACACCAGCGCATGAATTCAACCTCTGGTTCGATCCGGAGGCGGCTCACATTGTGCTGCGCGCCCCGTGGAAAAAAATCGTTTGCACGCCGGTGGATATTTCGGTGAAGACGAGACTGACTGCTGATCTGATCAATCGCATCAAGACGGGCGATTCTCCAGCAGCGCGCTACATCGGCAAATATGCACGACTGCGTGGCAACTACAATTATTTGTGGGACGAGCTAGCGGCGGCGGAATGGCTCGATCCCAGCCTGATCACAAAGAGAGAAACGCTATTTATGGATGTCGATCTGGACCGCGGCGCCGGCTACGGCAACACTCTGAGTTGGACGGAGCAGGGCAAACTTGAAAGCGAGGCGCAGGCGGTGGAGGTGCAAGACGATCTGAACCTTGAGAAGTTCTACAAAATGTTTGTAGATCTCCTGACCTCGCAAACACCCCAGAAACACTAAACGTTGGTCGGGCTGCGAGCTATTACGGAAGCTGCGACAGCATGCCCTGCGCCTGCGCATGTTCTGGATGCCGTTTGAGTAGTTCGATCAAGACTGCCCGGGCTTTGTCATGCGCGTCCTCCAGGCTGTAGACCCCGGAGAGGTTCACTACCCGGAGAGACCATTTTCGGGAATCCATAAGAGATCTTCCCGCAGAGGGAAAGGAGATGCGATTGGACGAGCTTTCCCCTTGACCCCGCGTTTGCCAGGCAGCTAGCGTTTGAAAGGGATAGAAACGGAATTGGCAACTAGCGCGGGAAGTTCAGATGGTGCGAAGGGGATGAAGCGAGGTCGTTAGCAGATGGGAACTGTAGTTTCAGGATTTCCGAGAACGGCTGCCGCAGTTTTCCTGCTGGCCGAGAACCGGCTGCTGCGCGAAGCTCTATTGCGCATTCTGTCGAAGAAGGACGATATCCACGTGGTCGGGGCGGGGTCGTACGACCCCAACATGTTTGAGCAAATTATTTCCACTGGCGCCAACGTAGTCGTTCTCGACTCGGTTACTCCGGTTGTGGCGGAACAGGGCGTGGTGCGCCAACTCCAGCAACTGAACCCGGCCATAAGGGTAGTAATGGTGGGGATGGAGGCCGATGAGACTATTTTCCTCCGCGTGGTACAGGCGGGTGCCGTAGGTTATGTACTCAAAGATGCTTCAGCGGTGGAGGTCGCCCGGACCATTCGAGCTGTGGCCGCGGGCGAAGCGGTGTGTCCAGCCGCGCTCTCCGTCGTATTGTTTCAGTGGGTGGCACGGCATAAGCCCGGCATTCCCAGCCTGCACCTGAAGAACCGGCTGGGCCTCAGCCGCAGGGAACAACAACTGGTGGGCTTGATCCAGCAGGGACTCACCAACAAGGAAATGGCCAGCCGGCTGAACCTCTCCGAACAAACCGTGAAGAACCACGTGCACCGCATGTTGCGCAAGGTGGGGGCGTCAGATCGGCTCTCGATCGTAGAAGTATGCCGCGACGAAGGCCTTAACGTTTAGCCGCGGCTAGCTGCAGCAGCCCTCGGAGATGCGAGATCGCGATCACGACGCAGCAAAATGAGTTCCAGATCATGCGCCCTAACCGCCTTGAAGTCTTGCACCACGTGAGCCGCGCCGGCGGCGGTAAGTTTTTCGGGCGTCTCGTGCAACGCCACCCCAAGACAAGTCAAGCCCGCACCTACGGCCGCCCGAATTCCAGAAATGGCGTCTTCGACCGCCAATAGATGCTGGGGCTCAATGCCGAGGCGGCCACAAGCCAGCCGGTAAATCGCGGCGTCCGGTTTGCCCAACGGCACATCTTGCCCGGTCACGACCTGCTGGAAGCAATTGAGCAATCCCAGATCGGCCAGTGTCGAGTGGGCGCGGTTGGGGCTGGCGGAGGTCGCTAGAGCCAACGCGGCGCCGTTCCCATGAAGCTCGCGTACCATATCGATTACTCCTGGAAGAGGGGCAACATCGAGCCGCATTTGCCTGAAAATGCAATCCTTGCGCATGCCGAATTCCTCGAGTTCCGGATCTGGACGGTTGCCCAGGAAATGACGCAGGATGTCGCCCCGCTTGCGGCCATCCAGGATGAAATCCAGTTCCGACTCCGGCACTTCGCGTCCGAGGGTCTGGAAGAACAAGCGCCAAGCCTTGCGATGTACGGCATGACTGTCGATGAGGACACCATCCATGTCAAAGACGACGCCGCGCAGTTGTGTCGTGTTCATGCGACCTCCCCGGATGGGATGCTGGGCCGCGGCGCATCACCGCCGTTGCTGGGCCACGTGATCTGCGCCTTTTCGTAGTTGGGCAGACTGCCGATGTCAAGCAGGTAGTCGGAGATGGGGAAACCCCTCATTTTGCCGAGCAGGCGCGGGAGCACGTGAAATGCGATATCTGCGGGAATGCAGGGCGGAATCAAATCGAAAAGACCTGGGCCCGCCACCATGAGCCCGGAGAAGACCCAATTGCTGCGCGGGACCTGAGGCTTTTCTTCGAAGTCCGTGATGACTCCCTGTGGGTCGGTGATGGCCACACCGCAGCGCGAGGGATCTGGCACCTGATAAAGACCGAGCGTCGCTACCCCTCCGTGAGCGGAATGGAATTGGCTCATTCGCCCCAAATTCGTGTTGGTGAGAACGTCGGAATAAAGGATCCAGAACGCGGGATCAGAACCGATCCAGGCTCGATTGGCCGCCAGCGTCCCTGCCGAGCCGAGCAAGCGCTCTTCATGGACCAAATGAACCTTCACCGGTGAATCCTTTCGCTGGAGATGCCGCTCGATAGGCTGGGCGTGAGCATGCAGGTTGATCAGGACTTCGGTAATGCCGGAGCGGGCGCAGAGATCGAGCCAGATATCGAGCAGAGGCTTGCCCCGAATCGGCACCAGGCACTTGGGAACGGAGTCGGTGAGAGGCCGCAAACGCGTGCCGTACCCCCCGGCCAGCAAGAATGCTTTCATGGTGGAGTCTTGCGATTCGAAATGGCGGACGAAAATCAAACCGCAGCGGATGTCGATGTCACAGGCAGAAACGTCCATCGCGTGCCCGCGTGCTCATCGTGGTCGATGAAGGGATCATTTACGATCACTTGTGCGCCCTGAGAGTCGAAAGCAAAAGCCATCTCCTGCACGCCCTCGCGTTGCAGTGCGGAGCGCACAGCAGCCTGGCATGAAGGCTCGGAGTAAAGCAGCAGAAAGCCTCCACCGCCGGCGCCCGTAATCTTGCCGCCCAGTGCGCCGCACTCGCGCGCCGCCGCATACAGGCCGTCAATGCGCGGGTTGGAAATGCGATGGGAGACGCGCTTCTTGGCTTGCCAGGCATCGTCGAGCAGGTGGCCGAAGTGTTCCAGATCCCCGCATAGCAGAGCCTCTTTCATCAGGGCCGCAGCCTCTTTCACCTGGTGCAGCGCCTCCACCGCCGGTCCGGCCGGCAGCCGCGTGGATTTTTCCTGATCGGCGAGAATGTCCCAGGAATGGTGAGCCGCGCCGGTGAAGAACAGCATGAGGTTGGATTGCAAAGCGGAAAGCACCCCCGGATCAAGCTGGAGAGGCTCGACCTGCGCGGCCCCATCGCGGCTGAAGCTGATGTAGTTGAGACCGCCGAAGGCAGCGGCATATTCGTCTTGCTTGCCTACATGCCGTTCCAGGCCGAAGCGGGTGATGCGGAAGGCTCGCTCCGCAAGATCGTACTTTGACAGAGGACAACGCAGGTAGGTGGTGAGCACTTTCAGGAGATTCACACAAACACTGGCGGAGGAACCGAGCCCCGTTCCAGGAGGAATTTCCGAAGCCAGGAACAGGTCCGCGGCGAGATCCGCGCCCAGATCCTTGAGCACCGCGAGAGGAATCTCGAGGCCGCTGTTGTGTGCGGGCAGAGCGGCGAGGTCGCTCCAGTTCCCGAACAGGCGGAGATCGGAAGAGATCACCTGGATGCGGCCATCGCCGCGATTGCCCAGAATCGTGTAGAAATACTTGTTGATGGCGATGATCAGAACGTCCGGCTGCACTTGCTCTACGATGTCTGCCAGGTCACCCTCATTCTGCACCTCGCCCACAAGGTCGATGTCTGGCTGGTCGGCAATCGTAGCCATCACTAGTTCCCTCATCAACCGCGGATGATTTGCCACCAGCACACGGACTCGTTTCACGGAGCAATCCCCAGCGCAGAGCATAGGTTGCGCGGCGTGCGGGCACAAGGTTCAAAAACGGTCTAGGCAAAGGATGCGACCTCGGGAAGCCGGGCGTACTGGAGAGAAAAATTAGCGAAGTACTGCGGAAAGGTTCAACGAAGTACTAAGGCGCGTACTAATGCGTACTAATCCCAGCGGGGCGAGCGCCGGAGCAGCCTCGGGTCAAACCGCATCTCGCTCCGGCCCGGCTCATCCCTTGACCGAATACATCGTCACTTCGTTCGAGGGGTCAGCGCAAAAGAATCGAGAAATTCCTGTGTGCTCTGGTATGGGGTTCCAAGGGGTGAGACCACCAAGGTCTGATAGAGAGTTGTGCCGACCATATAGATGCGGGCGCGGAAGTGTGCCGCATCGCTTTCGGCCTGAAATTCCAGCGCGGGGTGTCCTTGAAAGGTAAACGACTTCTCGCTCCCGTCGACCAGGTGGCTCTTGGAGTTGGTCAAGGCTCCGTTCTTAGCACCTTGCAACAGCTTGGCCGGGTCGCTTCCAGCCACTTGAGAACCGTAGTCGCAGACGCCGACAAAGAGTGCCGCGTCCCCCGACTCCGCAACGTAGGACCGCAATTCGAAAGTCCCCGTATCGGTAGGAATATTACGCTTGCTCAGCTTGGGTTCACCTGGGTAACTGGCTCTGAAGCCGTCGCTTGGATACTGGTACTGCGTCAGGGTTTGCGCCGAGGCGATCGCTGCCGCCAGCGCGATGAAGGAAACGAGAGCGAACTTGGTGCGCATGGAGTGTATCTCCGTTTAAATTTGGCGAATCGCGGGCGAATTGGTGGAACCCTGCTGATCCAAGTAAGTGTCACTTGCGTGCGGAGCAGCGGCAAGGTTACGGAAGACACACATCGCCGAGAGGAATTCTCCGCGCAGGGAGAGTGCACAGTCAAGCCGAAGATAAGTCTGCGCGCGGGTTATCAGCGCTTGCCGGCGCTAAACTGGAACACGGTCACGCTGTGAAACTCCTGCCCCGGCTTCAACTCCGTCGAGGGAAAACTGGGATGATTCGGCGAATCAGGGAAATGCTGCGTTTCCAGACAAAAGGCGAATCGCCGGTTATAGACGCGGCCTTCTTTCCCTGTAATCGACCCGTCGAGAAAGTTTCCCGTGTACAGTTGCAGGCCGGGCTCAGTCGTCAGCACGCGCAGAATCCGGCCGGTGGTCGGCTCATATACTTCGGCTGCTTCGGCCAACTGGCCGGGAGCATGATCCAGCACGAAGTTGTGATCGTAGCCATGGCCGAGATGAAGCTGAGGATCGTCCGCATCGATGCGCTCTCCGATGGGATGCGGCGTTCGAAAGTCGAACGGCGTGCCCTCCACTGACCTCAGCTCTCCCGTAGGAATCAGATTCGCATTGACTGGAGTCATGCGCGAAGCATCGATCTTCAACAGGTGTCCCAGAATCTCGCCGTTCCCCTGGCCCTTCAAGTTGAAATAAGAATGATTGGTCAAGTTGAGAACCGTATCTTTATCGGTGGTCGCTGAATACTCGATTCGTAGAGCTTCGCCGCTCAAGGTGTAGCGCACGGTCGTAGTGAGCGTGCCCGGAAAACCTTGATCTCCATCCTTGCTTACATAGGTGAGTTCGATTCCATTGGAGATCCGTCTCGCCGCCCAAACTACTTTGTCGAAGCCGCGGGGTCCGCCGTGGAGCGCGTTGTCGCCATCGTTCTTTGGAATGGAATAGGTCTTACCGTCGAGTTGGAAGCTGCCATGCGCGATACGATTCGCGTAGCGGCCGATAATGCCTCCGAAATGTGCAGTCTGCGCCACGTATTGCTCTACCGAGTCGCAACCCAGCACCACATCGTCGAGCTTTCCATTTCGATCCGGCGTGCGGAGAGAAACGATAATCCCTCCGAAGGTCATAATGCCAACTTCAACCTTGCCATCGGCCAGCGTGTAGAGATCGACCGCGGTCCCGTCGGGCGCGTGACCAAATGCTTGCTCGGTGACGCGGGTTTTCGCCGCCGCGGTTGCCGTGAGAATGATCAAAGCTACGAACACTGCGAACCCGCGGTTGGTTTTGTTTGAAAGCATGATTTCTCTTCTTGGTATTTTCTGTGGCGACGCCCCTGGTTTGCGAAGGCATGCGAGCATTCTTCTGCTTGCTCGACTGTCCGGCATTATATTCCTGGTTGTCCTTTGGAAGATTCCTCGCACGCTACCGGCGCATTTTCCAGGGATTTGGGGCCTAGAGAAAACAGTAGCCTTTCCGCGACTGGCAGTTTACGAGGCACCTTTCACGAAAGCCAGCGTGGTTGTTGGCATCGAGACCGTTACATCACCTGTGATCGCGCGCCGTGCGTGGAAGTTCTTAAGCTTGAGTACAAGCGGCGCTGTGACTTGTTGCCCTTTGGAAACCAGTAATACACCATCCGGTGTGCGGATTTCTTGTTGGATGATCATGCC
Source organism: uncultured Acidobacteriaceae bacterium (assembly GCA_963832755.1). GTDB lineage: Bacteria > Acidobacteriota > Terriglobia > Terriglobales > Acidobacteriaceae > Sulfotelmatobacter. The sequence goes on from CAWHVM010000003.1 coordinate 480,110, forward strand.
AGGCACCAGGTTTTCGGTGCGGCACTTGCGTATTTCGCCTTCTTCGGCGTTCGGATCCAGCGTGACCAGGGCCTGGAAAAAATTTGGATTGAAGTTCTTGTTTTGGCGGGAGAGCGTGTGTACCGCCTCCGTTCGCGAGGCCCCTTTATGGATGAGTTTTTCGTAAGCCAAGGTCAAGCGGAGTATCTCCGATCCCTGCCGTATGTCCACTGACTGGGAGTCGCCGGCTCCGGTCTCGGGAAGTGGCTGGTTCTGGTGCTCGATCATCCACGCAATGGGCTCCAGGCGGGGGATTTTCGAGAGCAGATCATAGGCCACACTGGGGTGTGCATCATATTGTGCCTGTTCGGTCGGCAGTAGTTTCTCACCGCTGTATACAGCATCGATAGTTTCCGGAGGCAGCGTGACGCAGCCTAATTGGGACATCATGGCGGCGACCTCGTATTGCCAGGGGTTTCCCAGGTCCATGGCGGTCACAATGTGGTGGATGTAGCGCCGCGCGCGCTCGGCGCGGCTGAAGGCAGCGGGATTCACCAGGCTGAGCACCTCCGTCAGAACTTGAATACTGCCGCTCAGGGTTTGTTCCAACAGTTGCTTCTCGGCCGTAACCAGGCGGTACTGCACCAGCGCGGCGGTCAGGGTTTTCGCCATGATCTCCTTATTGCAGGGCTTGGTGAGAAAGCGGAAGATGCTGCCCTCGTTGATGGCGTTGACGGCCGTGTCCATGTCAGTGTTGCCGGTGAGCATGATGCGGATGGTGTCTGGCGACTGCGCCTTGATTCTGCTCAAGAGTTGGAGGCCATCCATTCCCGGCATTCGCATGTCGGAAACGACCACCGCATAGGGGCCGTTGCCAGCGGCGAGTTCCAGGGCTTGCTCGCCACCCTGGGCGGTCTCCATTAAGAACTCGCGGCTCAAACTGCGCCGGAAGCCATCCAGAATGTTGCTATCGTCGTCGACTAGAAGGATCTTTTCCGCCATGATGCTCCTCTCTTCCGTTATTGCGAATCGTCATCGAGCTGGCTCCGCCACACGTTCTCTCGTTCCCCGCAACCAATCGCTGCCAGGAAGGCCGCATCGATCGGAGTTCGATCCTGCAGCCGCGAGCTGCGTTGTTCGTCATGATGCGCGCTGGCCACGTGCACCGCGGCCAACGGGGAAAACTTCACGCTCAAACTCCCGGCGGGGTCGTGGTGCCAGGCCACGGCCTCGATAATCGCGCTCGGCAATCCCCATAAGCCAAACAAATAGGCCGCTACCTCGGCGTGGCTGCAGCCCAGCACTTCGCGCTCCGCCGCATACAGCCCCACGCCCGCCTTTTCGTTATGGACGAGCACCTGTTGGTATTGTTCTCCCAGAGCGGAGGCCAGGATGAGCTTGCCGGCATCATGCAACAGGCCCGCAGTGAAAGATTGATCCTGGATGTGCTGATCGGCCTGTTCGAAACGCGCAATCTTTCTAGCGCTATGGCTCACTGCGAGCGAGTGATCTGAAATTTCCTGCATTTCTTCCACGGCCAGCAGCGGGCTTTGAAATTGCTCGAATACATGCGCCGTAAGCACCAGGGTCCGCAACGTGTCCAGCCCCAGCAGTTTCACGGCGTGCGAGGCACGGGAGATTTCGCAAGGCAGGCAAAAGAAAGCCGAATTCACCAGCTTCAGGATCTTTGCCGTCATCGCCATGTCGGCTCCAATCAACTCGTCGATCCTCTCCATCGAGGGTTCGGCACGACGCAACTCCTCGTTCAGTTGCAGGTAAACGCGGGGCAGGCTTGGCAGGTGATCGAGCTTCGCCACTAACTCGCGCAGCCCCGGATTCTGCAGCAAATCTTTCAGCGCAAAAGCGCGGATCAGCCGCGACTTCAACTCTTCGCCTTCGCAAGGCTTGGAAATAAACTGATGAGCAGGATTCACCGAGCGCAGAATCGTCTCCCGATCCGATTGCCCGGAAAGCACCATGCGCAAGGTTTGCGGCGAGCGTTTCTGTACTTCCTCCAGCAACTGCGCTCCGTCCATTCCCGGCATTCGCATGTCCGTAACCACAATGTCGAAGCCCTGCCGGTCCAGCGCAGCCAAAGCTTCGTCACCGCCCGCCGCAAAAACCATGTCCCACTCCGAGCGCATGGGGCGCAGGCTGCGCTTCAGCCCCGTCAGCACCATGGGCTCGTCATCAACAAATAAAATGCGCTTGGCCATGATTACTCTTCCGGCGATCGTGTCAGTGGCAATCGAATGTAGAACGTGGTTCCTTTTCCTACTTCAGAGTCGAACCATATCTTTCCTCCGTGCCGCCTCACGATAGCTGTATGGGCTAAGGCCAGTCCTTGCCCTGTCCCCTTCCCCACCTCTTTCGTGGTAAAGAATGGCTCAAACACGCGTGAGCGCGCCGCCTCTGCTATGCCTGCTCCGTTGTCTGCAATGGAGATCTCGGCCCAGTCCTGTTCGCACATGGTTGAGAGCACAATTTTTCCTTTGCCCTGAGAACCATCACCGACAGTCTGCGCAATCGCGTGTGCGGCATTGATCAGGAGGTTAAGAATCACCTGGTTGAATTCCCCGGCGTGGCACGGCACCAAAGGTAGGTCAGGATCAAAATGGGTTTCCACCTCGGAAATGTATTTCCACTCATTGCGCGCGACCGTGATGGTGGTCTCGATCGCCTGGTTGATGTCGATCGATTTCTTTTCTTCCCCTCCGGGGTGCGAAAATTCCTTCATGGCGCGTACGATCTTGGTCACCCGCTGAATGCCTTCCAGAGACTGCTCGATGGCATGAGGAATCTCGGCTTGCAGGTATTCGAAGTCCGCATCTTCAGCTAGAGCCCGCAGCCGCGCCCGCGTCTGTAGGGAAATCGGTCCCGATGCGCCGTCGCGTTCCATCTCGCGGGTAATGGCAAATAATTCGTAGAACGCAGGCCAGGAATCCTGCAAGAATCGCGTGTTATCGCCCACGTACTGAATGGGAGTATTGATTTCGTGCGCAATTCCAGCCGCCAACTGCCCAATCGCCTCCAGTTTTTGCGCTTGCCGCAGTTGTTGCCCCAGAATCTCGCGGTCGGTCACGTCGGAGCCGATAATTAACAGCTCATCGATTCCTTCCTCGGGTGCGCTAATCCATTGCAAAGCAAGCCCCAGGAATCGCGTCTCGCCGTTGATTACAAAGGGCAGCACCTCAAGTCGCCGCGGCTCCCGGTTAGCGCACCAGGAATCGATCTCTGCCTGCATATCCCGGCGCACCCAGCGAATGCCACAATTTGCCAAGTGCTTTCCGGCCACCTCGGCGGTCGTGAGGCCGAACACCCGCGCTGCTGCTAAATTCCACCGTCTGATCTGTGAATCACTGCCGATTGCGATTAGAATCGACGGGACTGAGTTGATGAACAGTTCCGCTTCTTCATGCGCCCGGCGCAGTGCCTCTTGGGCCGCTTTTCTTTCCGTGATGTCAACGAAGGTAACCATGCAGCCCACAGTCTTCCCGACGTCCTTTATGGGGTGCGACCAGTACTCGACCGGAAAACAGGTGCCGTCGGAACGCCACAAGACCTCGTTGTCAACGTGAATTAAGCTGCCCGTCCGGAACACCTCAAGGACGCGGCATTCTTCTGCGGGGTAGGCGGATCCGTCGGCATGGCTGTGGTGAATGACCTCGTGCATCTTTTTTCCCAGCAGGGCGTTGGCGGCCTCATAGCCCAGTGTTCGCAACAGAGCCTGATTGCAGAAGGTGCATTTGCCGCTCATGTCCAGGCCATAGATGGACTCTGCGGTGGAGTCGAGCAGCAGTTGAAGTCTCTCCTCCCGGTCTTTTAGCTTCTGCTGCGCCAGGATTCGATCGTCAATCCTGCGCGAGATCACGACAATGCTTTCCAGTTCGCCGCCAACGTTACGTACGGCACAAGCATGAGCCTCCACGTGATGCCAGTGGCCATTCTTGTGGCGGTAACGCAATTCCGTGATGACTCCATTCGTTCCCTCCCGCACCATTTTCTCGGTTGCCCGGTGAATGAGCGGCAAGTCGTCAGGGTGTACTACAGCCAGTGCGTTGTGATCTTGAAGTTCGTCGACCGAATATCCCAGAAGCTTCTGGTACGCGGGGCTGACGTAGAGCGTATTTCTCTCGGGGTAATTGACGATCATGATCAGATCGCCCGCATTTTCGGCGATGGTTCGAAACAAGGCTTCGCTTCGCTGCAGTGCAGCCTCCGCAGCCTTGCGCGGGCTGATGTCTTGCACCAGACCCACTGCCAAGTCAGCCTGCAGGTGATCGCTCCGCGGAACCATGGTCGCGGTCAGCAACACCCACACTGCCCGCCCGTTCTTGTGCATATATCGCTTTTCGATCTGGCAGCTCTTTGCTTCCCCGTTGATCAAGCGTCGCAGGGTCTGCGTGCTTACCGCGAGGTCCTCCGGATGAGTGATTTCTGGCATGCTGTTGGCCAGCACCTCTTCGGCGGTGTAGCCAATCAAATCGCAGAAAGCCTGGTTGGCCGACACACATCGGCCGTTCACATTCAAAACCAGCATGCCCGCGGCAGAGCACTCAAAGATCGACTTGAAAAGGTATGCGTATCCGGGCAGATCCTCCGCTGCAGGACTCTCCGCCGGCGCCGCGCTTCCCGTCAAAAAGCTCTGGTGTAACATTTGGTAGCGGAATTCAATTCCCTCTCCCGGCAGGTTAGAATGCGCTCCCGCAGTTGCCAGGACGGCCAGAGACCGGACCTACGGACGATGCCCGACCCCACCTGGGCGCTAATCTGCCGCTATCGAGATAGTCGGCATTGCGATTCTTCTACTTGAGCAAAGCGGTCTCTGCGGCCGCACCTTTCGTGCTCCTCTCGCCATGAGATCGGAACGGAAAGTCGAGCGACGACGACCTTGGATGAATCGCAAGTGCGACCCTTCTTGGCAGACTTCCCTGTTCACACAAGCTGACCCGCGGCAGACAATCGTCCAAATACCTCGATTACCTTCGGGTCAAATTGGGTTCCCGATCCGTGTCTCAAGATCTGAAGTGCTTGTTGCTTGGGAATGCCTTTCCTGTAAGGCCGGTCGGAGACCATCGCGTCAAAACAATCTGCAACCGCAAGAATGCGCGCATGCAAACTAATATTCTCGCCCGCCAGGCCCGCGGGGTAACCGGAACCATCGAACCATTCGTAATGCTGGGCAACCATGGGCAAGGCTTCGCGGAAACATGAGATGGGGTCAAGGATACGCACCCCAATCCTTACGTGGTCCTGCATGATCTGCATTTCCTCAGGATCGAGCTTGCTGGGCTTGTCCAGAATGTTCGGAGGCGTCCCGATCTTTCCGATGTCGTGCAGCAACCCTCCGCGGTGTATGATCTGCAGGCTCTTTTCGGGCAGACCCATGGCATGCGCCATTTTGAGCGCCAGATTCGTCACCCGCTCGGAGTGTCCCGCGGTCCATGCCGATTTCGCATCGATGGCGCGCGCCAGAGCGGTCAGCGTTCCCACATCCAGCTGTTCCAATGCTTCAACTGTGATCTTGAGATGCTCCTTCTCGAAGCATGCGGCGTGATACTGGGCAACGCAGTCGCGAAGTGTGGTGAGCAGCGTTGTCGCAGTCACTGGTTTCGTCAGGAACCGGAAAATCTGTCCCTCGTTCACAGCTCTCACGGCTGTTTCCATGTCGTTGCAACCCGTCAGCATCACCCGGATCGAGTCCGGCGAAATGGTGCGAACCGCCGCCAGAAACTCTGCCCCGTTCATGCCGGGCATGCGCATGTCTGAGACCACTACGGGATACGGTCCATCTTTCTTTAGCTTTGCCAGGCCTTCTTCGGAACTCACCGCTAGATCGGCACAAAATTCCGCGTGTACGGAACGCCGCAACCCTTCGAGTACCAAGGGTTCGTCGTCTACCAGCAGAACTCGCGGTTCATTGCCAGTTCCCATCTCTGAGTCAGTGTTCTGCTTCACTGTAGATCTTCCCTATACGCCGCCGTTCACTGGCAACAGCACACAAACGTTTCGTGCATGGATGCCAACGAGAGTCTTCCCCGTGCCACCAAACAACAGCGATGGCCAATCCTGTGTGGGTTATCGGCAATGATGCACAAATGCTTTAGGGGGCGGGACTCGAGTGAGCCAACAATTCATGCCGCAGGAACAACAGGGGCACGGCGGACCGAGGTGGTCTGCTGCAATTGAGTCTTGGATTCTTGATTTAGAAATATACTTTGATTTCGAAATATGCCGGCACTTCCAGAAGGAAACGCTTGAACGTACATCCCCCTCCCTCGAACTATAGACCGAGGAAATGTCGGACCAATCGGGTAAACCGTGTAGATTTGTTGTTGTCTTCCGTGTATCTCTCGTCTATTGCCTCGCCGTTTTCTGCCGATTGTTCTGGCGATGTCAACCGCTCCCAGTTCCTGCGCATCTATTACGTGACCAGAATTTTCTGGACCGAGGAGCGCTAATGCTGAACCGGCAGAGCCCTGGCTATTTAGCTCACGCACCATTTTCGTCATCGTCATCAGCGGCGCTCGGTGGTCTGCGCGTCCCCCGGGAATCCGTCGCTCGACCCGAAAGAAGAGTCCAATCCAAGTTGCGGAAATCCTCTGCGCCGGAAGAAATCTGGGGCCACTACAACAACTATCGGTCGAACGGCCTCGTGGGATCCGCCATATTCCACGTTGTGGTGCTCACCTTAATCCTTGGCAGCGCATCGTTCGGCCACCAGGTCGTGCAGCGAGTCGAACAGCATGAGCACGTAACATTGATCGCGCCATCGCCGGACTCCTACGCCTTGCCGACCTCCAAAAAGGAAGTAAGTGGCGGCGGAGGCGGCGGTGATCACGACGCTTTACGCGCGCCCAAGGGCAGATTGCCGAAGTTCGCGATGGAGCAGATTACGCCGCCGCAGATCGTATTGCGCAACGAAAAGCCGAAGCTCACGGCGGAACCCACGGTGGTGGTTCCTCCGCAAGTGCATCTAGCAACAAATCACATGCCGAATCTCGGCAACCCTGCGGCTGTGCCTCTTCCGGCAGCGCCACCGTCGAATGGAGTTGGCTCGGGAGGCGGCATAGGTTCTGGTTCTGGCGGCGGGATTGGCGAGGGTCACGGGGCAGGAGTTGGCGCTGGCAGCGGAGGCGGCATTGGCGGCGGAGTCTTCAAAGTCGGTGGTGGCATATCGGCTCCTCGACCCATTGCAACGCCGGACCCGGTGTATACGGAGGAAGCCCGCGAGGCAAAGACACAGGGAACGTGCGTCCTCTGGCTGGTTGTCGATGCGGAAGGGCATCCCCGCGATATTCGCGTGATCCACGGGTTGGGGTTTGGACTCGACGCGAAGGCAATGGAAGCGGTGAAGCAGTGGCGCTTCGAACCCGCGCTCAAGGATGGCAAGCCGGTGAACGTTCAGATCAGCGTGGAAGTTGGATTCCGATTGTATTGATGCGGGGTTTGAGCCCTGCCATGAGCTTTGCTTCGCGGTATGGCTATTCGCTATTTGTTCGCCTTGCAATAAAGCCCATCTGCCGTGCTCACACGCCGAAAATAAATTTCTTTGGGAGGGCCGTCGGAGTCGGACGGACCCGGAAACCGCCGGATTTGTGTGCGAAAATTTTATTCGGATGGCTCTGAAACCCTTGCCCAGCGCGGGTTTTGCAAAAACGGACCTCGCAAAATCTTGTTTTCAAAGAACTTAAATCTAAAATCTTGAGAACAAATCACTTGGGAGGGGCGATTCGGGTTCTCCCGACCGTCACGTCCTCGACTATCATCGCGCGATTCGGATTGTGGGCGCAAGGTCAGATGTCACATGGGGGCTGTGGAAATTCTTGAAAGGGCGTCGTGGCCACCCGCGCGGCATCGCTCGCGCCCTCTGCCCGTCACCAAATCGTTTTCAGGCTGGCAGCCCGGATGCGCCGGTCGCGGCTGATAACCGGCACATCGAAATAGACAGCAGTTGCCGCCACCATGCGGTCTGGCATGTCCGGTACTTCGACGCGCGGCACCTGCCGCATGGCTTGGACTATGGCGGTGCTAAAAACGGCTTCGGCAAAGACATGTTCGGGGTCGGCCAGGGCTTGCGTCAGTTCATCATAAGCCGACGGCGGCAGACGGTTTTTCTCGATCAAATAAACTACCTCTGCGAGGCTTATGGTCGAAATGGCAATCTTGCGTCTTGCGATCGCCGCCTGGTTAATAAAGGCTTCGGCGGCTGTGGACAGTCTCTTGTCGTCGAATAAATGCCAAAGGGCGGTGTGCGTATCGGCGACGCCAGCAATCGTCAAAAATGTTCACCGAAGTTCTGGAACATATCGGCGCGATTGGCGTCGATTTCCTCTGCTGATGGAGCTTGTCCGTACTTGGCGAACATGCCGCGTCCCGTTTTGAACGGAGCACCCGGCGATTGGCCTTCGAGCGCGGATGCGAGATCACGTTCAAGAACCTCGCAAACATAACCGGCGGGGGAAACGCCATGTGCGTTGGCCTGGACCTTCAGGGCCGCTTCAAGCTTCTCTGGAAGTTCAATCATCATGGCTAGTCTCCTTTCTCCATTACCAATTGTAGCGATTTCCGTGGCGCGGTCAAACACCGACGATAGACCCTTATGTCGGCTTCGCAGCTACGTGGAAGCCATGGGAGGCCGTCTCACCCTGGTCGCGGAATTTCCCAAGCGCAAGCCGGTTGTGTTATCGGGCATTGCCGCGCTGGACGCGGACGCGCGAAGCTGAGAGTCGCGCGGTATGCAAAATCCTTCATCTTGACGCCCCCCCCCCCGCTCTAGAGTATGCTCCGTGGACTGAAAAGTGCGGGCGCGAATCAGGATTGCCCCCGCGCATTTCTTGCGTCGGTCGCTCGGCTCATCCCCCAGAGCCGTTGAGAAGTACAAAGGAAACTCCCATGCGTACACGTTTCGCGCTCTTCGCGGTGGCGTCGATCTGCGCCGCCTTGGCCTTTCCGCAGTTCGCTGCGTCCAGCACATACGCAACCTTCAACATTCCTAGCGCGGAGGGTCCTGGAATCCCGACGGGAATTAATAAGTGGGGCTCGGCCACCGGATACTACACCACCATCGCCGGCCCGTACCGCGGCTTCTTGTATCAATCGAGCACTGGCGCGGTAACGACCTTCTCCGTGTTGGCCACCGACGTTGTCGGAACCTATCCCACGAGCATCAACGATACGGGATGGATCGTGGGCTATTTTGACGACGCGACCGGGATGCACGGTTTTCTCCGCAACCCCAAGTACACGATCCTCGACGCGCCAGGGGCCGGAACCGGGATCGGCCAGGGCACGCAGGCTCTCTCCATAAACGACGCCGGAGAAATTGCGGGAGTCTACTGGGACTCAAGTTCCATCGAGCACGGGTTCGTGAGAAGCGCGTCGGGCAACTATACGACGTTCAACGTGCCCGGCGGCGCGAACGTGACGAATGCGGTGATCAATCAGAGCGGCGAGGTTGCCGGGACCTATACGGTAGAAATGACCACCTCGACTCCCTATGGGTACGTTATGGACACGACCGGCAATATCACCACCGTGGCGGTGCCCAGCGCCGAAGAGACGTACGTGACCGGAATCAACGCCAGCGGGGAGGTCGCGGGCTACTACTACTACGTCGGCAATGCCGAACCGTTCTTCCGCGATCAGTTCGGAAATATAACCACCTTCAACGTTGCTGGCTATGACTGGACCGCCGGCATCGAGGACAACGGCAATGTCGTAGGGACCTACCAGATCGACGATTACACTGTCTTCAAAGGATGGCAGATGACATCCTCCGGCGACTTGACCCACTTTTTAGATCCCAGCTCCGGGCCGGAGGGGACGGTTGCGTGGTGCGTCAGCGGCAACGGCAAGGTCGCCGGCTACTACTTCGACTCCGAGTACAATGCTCACAATTTTGTGAAGCTCAACTAAGAAGATCAAAATCTCCCCCCTGTCTCTGCAAAACGCAGGGACAAAGACGGGGCACGCACGCTGCCAAGGAGTGCGGAGGTCCTTCGGCCCGCAAAGAGCGCGGGCCTCAGGATGACAGGCCCATGAGGTTAGAGCGGTCAGCGACACGTACATGACAGCAGTCGTCCCGAGCGGCGCGACCACCGGTCCGGTGGTGGTCACGACTCCCGGCGGCGCGCTCACCAGCAACGTGAGTTTCAGAATCATTAACTGAGCGGGCCGCAGCGGCGCTCGCCTTTTCGAAGACTGCGAACGCTGGGGCAGCCTCATTTTGTGGCGCGCCTACTCTGTCATCCTGAGGCAGCGGAGTCCTTGGCGAAAGCCAAGGACTCCCCACGAAGGACCTGTGCAAGCTGCTGGGGTCGCCACAGACGCCGGCGTTCGTGGTGCTGCAAGCAATTACGTAGGTCCTTCGGCCCGCAAAAAACGCGGGCCTCAGGATGACAGGGCCGTGTGGGTTAGCGTTGTCAGCGAAACTTACCGTGCGCGGGAATTTCTCGAGAGTCACCAGATCTTGCTTTGTCTGAGGGTAAAGATTGGGATTGTGCGTCGCGAACGCCTTGCTTATTGCAATTCAGAGCCTTCGTTTCCCGAGTAATACCCTGCGCGGGTTGCGGCGCGCAGTGCAGTAGATCCCTCAACCGCCTGAAGCTGAATCGAGTGGTAAGTACCCGGTGTGTGCGGATTCGAAGAGCGATAGCCGATTACGTACTGGCTCCGGATGTCTCGCGCAATCTCACCCGCGATGGATTCCACCTCGTCGAGACTGGAAGGGAAGAACGCCGTGCCTCCAGTTTGCTCGGAGAGTGTGCGCAGGGATTGCCGATTTGCGTCGTCTCGCCGGTCATTTTGTTCGAGGGCGATGGTGTAGAGGACGGGTCCGTTCTTCGATTGCAACTTGTGGAGAGCTTGCTGGAACGTGGCTTGGCTCGCGTTGTCCTGCCCATCGGTCACCACCAACAGAACTTTCTTTTGCAACGGGGATGTCTGATTCAGGTGATCGGTGCCTGCAATGATAGCGTCGTAGAGGGCCGTGCTGCCCCGCGTTTCCACCCGCTGCAGAGCTGTCCTCAGTTTGCCGATGTCCTGCGTGTAGTCCTGGTCCAGAAACGCATCTTCGCCGAAGTTGACGACGAACACCCGATCCTCCTGCTGGCTTGCATCCACTAATTGCAGCGCTGCCTCGTTCACCTTGGCCCGCTTCGGCAACATGGAGCCCGAGTTATCGATCAGAATTCCCAGCGCGACCGGGACGCGCTCCTTGCGGAAGGAAGTGATTTCCTGCGGTTTGCGATCTTCGTACACCTTGAAGTTGTCGCGGGCCAGGTCAGTGATCAGGCGATTCTGATCGTCCACCACAGTCGCGTGCAAAACAACTTCTTCTACTTCCTTCTTGAACACGAAGCCCGGGGTTTCATCATTCTGCGGCAGCGTGGTATCGGGCGCCTGCTGCTGACTGGTCGTTGCCGGCGGCGCAGGAGGGCTGGAACTCTGCGCCGAACTCACACTGGCAAGAATCAGCAAGCACACCAGGATTCGCGCGATACCGGCAAAGCCCTCGACCCATCGACGCGTACACATCTTCGCTCCGCGCGCCCACTGTGATGAACAGCAAGACGATCCCTTTGGATCCCAAAGGGTAGATGAACTTCAGAGACATAGAGTTGGTTGGAATTTTCCCTGGGAAAAGCGCAGCCCCTCAGGTGAGGCCGCGCGCGAACACGGGTTCTGGTGTCTCTACCAGTAGCTGAAGTTCAGTTCGTCCAGCCAGACCGAGTAGGGCGTCTGCGCATAGTTGCCATCCTGCTGGTAGTTGATGGTCACGCCATACCACGTCGTCGTCGTGGGATTCTCGGAATAGTTGATATTCGATGTCACTCCGTTAAGCGTGATCGACTGGAACAGGAGTTGGTTGTCTGTGGTGCGTTGGACCTGTAAGACGACATGGTTCCAGGAATTCGCTACCGGATTGCATGCGACGCCAGTCGGATGCCAGGCCGCGCCGGAATTGTCCCAGAACGTCCCACTCATTGCCGCCTGCGATCCGGCATTCATGCCCCCAAATGTAGGAGTAGCCGCCAACAAACTCGTTGATATCGAACTCGACCGCCTGGGCCGCGCTGAGATCCTCCACATAAAAATAGACATCGTAGGTAAAGTTGTAGAGGTTGGGAACAATCGTCTGGTTGTTATCGGGCATGCCCTGCGTGGAGAAGTTTCCGATCAAGTGGTTGTTCCAGAGGATGTCTGAATAAACCGTATCTCCGCCGATGTTCATGCGCGTCGAGTTGCCGCTGAGCGATGGCGACGAAATATTTTGGGTCATCGTCCACGTAGCATCGGGGCCCGCAGGCGAGCAGGAACTGCAAATGTTGTAGGCCGAGGGCAGCAGCGCATACCCGTTCCAGCCCGGCTCTTGATGAAGATTGGTGAAGGTGCCCGAAGTCGAGCCGCCTCCTCCCACCGTGATCGTGACCGGGGCCGTGGAGGCTCCGCCGCAGTTATCCCACTCCTCCACTACGGTGTGGTAAACGCCGGGGCTAAGGGTAAGCAGCGTATTGAGTTGGGCTCCTGACGTGGTGTATGAGAGCACGCCGGGTGCCGTATAGATTCCCATGGCCGAGACGCCCTTGGAGCAAGACGTAGTCGCCGACGCCACATACTGCACCGTCGAACTCACTGTGCTGTTGGTCTGCGGGGCGGTCACGGTGACTTGCCCACCGCTGCTTGAACCTCCAACCGTGATGGTGATCGGAGTATAGGTGCTGCCTCCGCAGCCATCCCACTCCTGCACGACCGTGTGGTACGTGCCTTGATTTAACGTCAGCAGCGTGTTCATACTCGCGCCTTGCGTTTGGTAGGCCAGCACCCCCGGCGAGGTGTAAATCCCCATTGCAGACACGCCCTTGGAACAACCGGTTGTCGCGCTGGCGACGTATTGCACGGTGGTGCCTACGGTCGCGTTGTTCGCCGGCGCTGTGACTTGCACCTCGGCGGCTGCGGCAGAAACGTAAATGGTCACCGGCGTCTTGCTGACCCCGCCACAATTGTCCCAGGCCTGCACCGTGGTCTGATACGTACCCGGGTTCAGAGACAACAAAGTATTGAGGCTGCTTCCGCTCGCGGTATACGCCAGAACGCCGGGCGCGGAATAGATTCCTATCGCCGAGATTCCGTTGGCGCAGTCAGTGCTCGCGCTCGCCACGTACTGCACGGTTGTGCTTACCTGGCTTCCGTTGGCGGGAGCCGAAACCGTGACACCGGCAAAGGCTAGCGTTGCCGAACACAAGGCTAGTAAGAGGGCGAACCTTCTCATCAAAAATGCTCCGGGGTAGGGTACAGGGGCGGCTGTCCTACAGGGTTTTACGAATGGATTACCCTGGATTCTATGTAGATCGCGTGTTCCACTCAAGGAAGATTTGCTGAAAATCCATTTTGGGACTAATCGAAGGTTCTAGTACCAATGGGGACGGAGGGATTCGCTGCCCCGACCGCCCGGTCAACCTAAGGGTTTTTACCGACATATCACGCCGCGTTACCGTATTCTCGTTTCTTTAGACATCTTTGGGCGACATCTTCCACATCTCAAACACACCTCAATTGCACTGGAGAGAAGAAGTTGCAATGAGGGCGGGGAGATGCCTTTACCGTTCCCCGTGGGCGATCTCGGGAAAGGAAGTGTAAGCGCGTGGAACTGGGTGCCGTTGTAGTAATTCCAGCCGCAGAATGCCTCCCAGCGATCGATGAGGCTCAACCCTATACCGCGGCTTTCGAAAATCCGCGATCGGTTTATTCGTCGCGGATGCCGATCGTGGGCAATCACGTTTTGCATTCGTGGATGGACTGCATCCGCAAGCTGGGATTGCCAAGCCTCTGGCTCACTCAAAGTCCTCGAAATGGTGGCGTAGCCTGTTCTGCGCTGGCTGAGTTTGTCCGCCAAGGGGTCGAGCGCCTTCTCGTGATTAAGCTCAAGTCATATGCGGAGATGGACCTTGCGGACTTACTTCGCTTTCATTGCGAGCGCCAAAATCCCGTAACTGAGGCCCACGATGCCCGCGGTCCGTTGGGAGTTTGCCTGCTCGATCATATGGCGTTGCACGCAACCGGCGGGAAATGGGAATCGTCCAGCATTCCGGCCGATGATGGGCGAATTCCCTATAAATTCAGCGGATATGCCAAGCGGATTTTATCGGCGAGGGAACGGCAGGAGTTAGTTGGAGATGCACTGACCGGGGCCTGTGCAATGCGGCCGCTGGGAACACAGATCCGCGAGCAAGTGTGGAGTGGAGAAGGCGTGAATCTCGCGGATTCAGTAAGGGTGATTGGCCCAACCTATATCGGAGCTCACACCACCATCCATGCAGGCGCAACCATCGGTCCTTTTGCATCCGTGGAGCGCGATTGCGTGGTCGATTGCGGAACTACAGTGGAGCGCTCGACTGTTCTGCCCGATACCTACCTGGCGCCGGGCCTTCTCATTCGACATGGGCTGGTGGACGGTGGATACTTGGAAGATCTAGGCTGGGGAGCGGTCGCCGACCTACAGCCAGCCCGTCTCGGAAGCAGTATCCAGCGCCGTGGATCGCGCAGACAAGCAACTGGCGAGACTGCGAGCGACGTATTCTCGCGGGAAGAAAACTCGTTCCCGTGGGACTTTGCTGCGCCCGGCTCCGCGTCGCAGTCGTGGCTCCAGGTGCAGCTGTGAAGACTCGTGCTGGGAACGTGCTGCCGTTTCCCTGCGCGTCGAGTTCCTTGGGTCGCCGTGCGCTTAGAAAAGAGTTGCTAAGCGCTCTGCGCGCTTCCGGCTCCCCGGTGATTGTGGATTTCTCGAACTGCCAATCCCTGAATCATGAAGACATCGACTTGCTCCTGGAGTGTGTAGCACAAGTGGTGGGCCGGGATATGGAAGTTTTTTTTGTCGCAGGATCTCGCGTCAATCGAGTGCTCCTCGAAGTGACCCGCATTTCTTCGCTCGTGCCCGTCTTCGATTCGTTGAAAGAAGCTCTCGCCTATCCCACGACTGCTGCGGAGGAAGATAAGAATGCCAACCCGTCTCAAGGAATTGGGAGTGCATAAATGAAGCAGATAAGTCGCGGATATTCAAAATGCTTTTCGATTGCCGTGCTGGCGGGCGCATTCTTGATCTCGAGCGAAATGCCTCTTGTAGCGAGCCCTCAAGAGCCTGGCCAGTCCAATACTACCGGCCAGAAGCAAGACGATCCATTGCCTGATACGCCGCAACCTCAATCGGCACAGACGCCACCGAGCCAGCAATCGCCAACTCCTCCCTCAGGAACCGCCGCTGCAAAAGCCGCCAATGTGAAGGGAGCACCGGTCGCGCAACCTGCGGGCGCGGCCGTGGCCCCCGTCCGCCAGCGCGGTCATCGCTCACTGCTCATCAAGCTGGGTTTGGTGGTGGGAGCCGGAATCGCCGTGGGTTCGGCTGTCGCTCTGTCGGAGAGAAGTCCGGCGCGACCGCCCGGCGCTGCGGCGGCGGCTATGCATCCATGAAACCTCACTCATGAACAACGGAGTTCTCCAAGTCAATGACCGACGACGACGACGATGCGCGAGCAAACTCCCCACGCCCGTTCCTGATTACTTTCTCGGGAATCGATGGAGCGGGGAAGACCACCCAGATCGAGCATCTCTCGGTGTACCTGCAGAAACAGGGTCTTCGCGTGTTGCGGCTCAGCTTCTGGGATCACGTCGCGGTCTGGTCGAAAATGCGTGCAGGAATCGGCCAGCGGTCGGCAAACTCCGGCCGCGTGGATCGGATGGGGGAGCGTTCGTTCTCCGCCAAGAACAACAAACATATTCGGAAGTGGTATTTGACCGCAGCACGGTCGGGATTCTACGTGCTCGATGTTGCCCGATTGCATCGGTTGCTGGCCAGTGCACTGATACGAAACACCAACGTCGTAATTTTTGATCGCTATATTTACGACCAGATCGCGAATATCTACTCGCAGTCGTTTGCAACCCGCCTCTACAGCAAGACGCTCTTGCAACAGGCACCGGCTCCCGACCTGGCTTTCGTTCTTGACGCGTCACCCGCCGCGGCTTTCGCTAGGAAGCCGGAATATCCGCTTGAGTTTATGCATCGGAACCGTCAGAGCTTTCTGCGCCTCCGGGAAATTGTTCCGGCACTAATCGTCATTCCTGATAACGGAGCGGAGAACGTGAGAAGTGAAATTTATGTTCACATCCTCCGATCCCGGCTCCTCGATCGCACGCCAACTGAGGGAACTACTGAAGTCAGCGTGGACAACTCCGTAGTTCGCCCGCAGAGTTCCTGTAGGGGAGGAAACGACACAACAGCCAGTATCTAGGCTGCCATCCAAGGTTTGCGCGTTTTTTTCCAAGCGAGGCCTTGAATGATACCCGGGACTTCTGAGAATCGTTTTGCTCTGGTCGTACCCACGCTTAATGAAGCGGGAAATATCGACAAAATACTAGGTGAACTCACCGATGCATTGAGCGAGACACAATATGACTATGAGATCGTAGTAGTCGATGATGGAAGCACTGATGGAACGGTGGAACAAGTTCGTGGCCGGGCAAAACGAGATTCGCGCATTCGCCTCCTCTCACGCGCGGGAGAACGGGGCTTGGCAGGAGCTGTGCTTTACGGCTGGAGTCACTCTCCAGCGAACCTGCTCGGCGTGATCGATGCCGACCTGCAACATCCGCCTCAATTGCTGCCGGAACTGTTGAAGGCAGCCGAACGCTCCGATATCGCCATCGCCAGCCGCTACGCCCGGAACCATGGAACCAAAGGCTGGAATCCCTTGCGTGCCGCCGTCTCCCGGTTGAGCACACTCGCGGCAGCGCCTTTGATCGGCAAGAAACATCTTCAGGTTACCGATCCTATGTCAGGTTTTTTTGTAATCCATCGCCGCTGCATTGAGGGGTTAAGCTTCCAGACGACGGGCTTCAAACTATTGCTTGAAATCCTGGTCCGCGGGCGGATCCGGATCGCACGGGAGATTCCTTACCAGTTCGGTCTTCGCCACGCCGGCAGAAGCAAGGCCAACGCGACGGTAGCCTTCCACTATTTGCACCTTCTGGGCCGGCTCTCGCGGGATCTCGTATTGCGTTCGAGCGAGCCATGAAGATTGCGCTCATCACCTCTTTTCCGCCCAGTCGACGTGCGCTCAACGAATATGGTTTCCACGTGGCTGAGCAACTCCGGCAAGAGCCGTGTATTGATCTCACGGTGTTGGGAGATTATCTTCCCGTACCTGCCCGCGAACTGCCTGGCTTTACAGTTGTTCGTTGTTGGGGCTTCGGAAAGGCTGGCAACATCTTTACGCTGCTGCGCGCCATCCGGAGTGTGAAACCGGACGTGGCCTGGTTCAATCTGGGCTTCGCCAGCTTCGGCGGCCGTCCCCTTTCGGCCGGGCTGGGCCTGGTGACGCCGGCTATGACCCGACTGAATGGAGTGTATTCGCACGTTACGCTGCACCAGTTGTTCGAAACCGTCGACCTGGAGGATGCCGCAGTCACCTCTCCCCGTTTGCATCGAATAGGAGGCTGGCTCACAACGCATCTGCTCTTGAGCGCGAACTCGCTCTCCGTACTTCTCCCCACCTATCGTCGAACTTTGGACCAGAAGTATCGCCGTGGCCGGGTTAGCGTGCGCTCGCATGGGATCTTTGCCGGAGAGCCGGACCCGCCAGACTTTACCCGGCGGGGAAACCCGACCCATCGCATTCTCGCGTTTGGAAAATGGGGAACTTATAAGCGTCTGGAACTCTTGATCGAGGCATTCGACCGCGTGGCAGCGAAGTTCCCCGATGCAAAACTTATAATTGGTGGCGGCGATCATCCAAAGACGCCCGGCTATGTGCACTCGGTGGCGCAGCGCCATGCGAGCGAACGCATTCGCTTTCTGGGTTATGTACCCGAGGAGTCGGTGCCGGATCTGTTTCGTGAAGCCAGCCTGACGGTGATGCCGTACACGTCGTCCGCCGGTTCCAGCGGCGTGGCGCATCTCGCGGCGCAGTACGGTGTCCCGGTCATCGCCTCCGACATTCAGGACTTTCGGGAACTGGCAGAGCATGAAAGAATTGCCATCCGGTTCTTCACCCCAGGCAGCGCAGACAGCCTGGTCGAGGTACTGCTCTTTGCCTTGAGTTCTCCCGATGAGCTGCAAGCGATGGCTTGGCGGAGTTACGCCGCCGGGGTAGCCATGAGCATGCCCCGTGTGGTGCGGGAGTACATCCGGTCGTTCCGCCAGCACGAGCGCATCAAGGTCTTGCAATTGGCGGCTGGCTTGCGCAGTGCCGGTCAATTCCGAAGGCCGAACAGGCTTGCTCGCACAGTGGGCGAGACCATTCAAAAATGGCAGGACGAAGACGGGATCGCCAGCCCCTCCACTTAGGCCCGAGAATTTAGGCTGTTCTTCGTCGGACTCACTTGGCGACTGTAATGCGGACACCGCTGCGAATCGTTCATATCTATTCCTGATTCTGCTGCGGATCTTGGGGCTCAGAGCCTTGCGGCGAGGAGTCTGCCGGGCGCGAACCCGGAACTACATTTCGGTCTTGCTCGGAATTCGGCAGCGGCAGGGCCGGGAGAGCCGGGGCTTGCACCGGAATCGGAGGCACTGGCGTAACATCCTGCTCGCTGCTCACCGGGGTTCCATCGCGACGCTTCAGTTCGATGGGCCTGTTGGCACGGCGCTTCGCGCTTTGAATTGCCTTGAGTGTGGCGTCCACATCCGACTGGTTCTCGTCGGCCAGATTGTCAATCTTCTGTCCTTCGGCATCACGACGCGTGGCATAGCTGACCCGGGCATTCGCGTCTTGTCCCGAGCGCGCTGCCTTGTAATACATTTCGGCGGTCTCGCGATCGCCTGCCAACTCGGCCACGTAGCCCAGATTGTTCAGCGTGAACGCATTCTGTGCGTCTTTTCGATATGCCTTCAGGAAGAAGCCCCGCGCTGCCGACGGGTTGTTGTCGTTCAGCGCCGCCACTCCCCGCAGATTGAGGCGAGCGCTCGCCGCCTCAGTCCCCTCGCCCCGCGCGATCTGCTGATTCATGGCCGCGGCGTTTTCCGCGGCTACTTCGCTGATCGGCCGTCCGCGCCACTTCGCGCGCGGAGTCACCACCACTCGCTGCGTGGAATGTACGCTGGCTGCTGCCGAGTAAAACTTTAGCGCTCCCTCAAGATCCCCAACCGTCTCCATGGCATAGCCGAGATTGTTGAGCAAGAACGGATCGTGCGGATGACTCGGCAGTGCGGAATACAGCAGGTTGCGGGCTTCAAATACCTGCCCTTCTCGAAGCAGAATAATCGCCCGCTCGTTCAGCTTGCTGACCTCGCGATCAGAATCTTGCACCTGCCGAAATGCTGCATCCAGCGGCTTGCCCTGTAGAGCCGCTTCGCTGGATTTGTCGATTAACGCATCCGTATGGCTTTGCGCCGCCAGCGCATAATAGCGCAAGGCCCGATCAGCATCGCCCTCCAATTCGGCCACATATCCCAGATTATTCAGCGTGAACGGATCTTCCGGATCCAGCAGGTATGCCCGATAAAAGAGCCGCTTGGCTTTTTCTTGATGCCCGCGCTTGAGTTCGGCGACGCCCTCGCGGTTCAGCTTCTGCGTGGGAGTGGATAGACTGCGCTGCGGAATAGGGACATGCAAATCGCCAGCGAACCCAAGGCTTGCCCCCGCAAGAAGTAGCATCGCCAGCAGACCCGGCATCACAGCGCGTGTTCTCACCTCGCTCAATTTCATCAGTTCTCCGATACCTCGCCCAATCTATGATGTCGAGGAACCCGGAAGAGGTTGATACAGGAAATACCCTACGCCGGGCGTATATCCGAAGCCGCTACAGTTGGCATCTAAGCGCCGATGACGATGACAAGGTTCCTCTGGACAATGCTCTTGATAGTCGGCTGCGCGCGCGCCCAGGTTGCCGTCCCCGCAGCATCCAACGATGCTGGCCGGCAGCAAACGGCCGCAGACGCCCCCTTACCAGGCGGACCCGGCAGCAAGGTGGGTCTGGTGCGTGGTGCATTGAAGCGGATGGATCCGATCCATGATCAGCTTGTGATCCACGCATTTGGTGGCGGCGATGTCCGCATTGCCTTCGATCCGAGGACTCAGTTTCTCGCTGAAAATGCGCCCGCGCGCTCGGCCAGCATTCCGGTTGGAACCGTGGTGTCGGTCGACACCGTGATCGACGCCGGCAAGCTGTTTGCGCTCGCGGTGCGAACGGGTACATGGCATACGGCCGAACTAAATGGGCAAGTCGTGCAATACGACGCAACTCGGTCCCGGCTCACGCTGCGCGATCCCATGAGCCCGGAAGGCATTTCGCTGCGCGTCACTCCCGGCACGAAGGTTGTCAGCCATGGCCAGCCCGCTTCGCCGCTAGACCTGTCTTCGGGCATGCTTGTGAGGGTATGGTTCTCTCCACCACAAAACGTGGCGAATCGAATTGAAGTTCTCGCCGCACCGGGAAATTCTTTCTCATTCGAAGGTCGAGTAGTTGGCGTGGACCTGCGCTCGCATGTATTGGTCTTGTCCAACGATTCCGATCAAAGCGTTCGCGAGATCGCGGTCGGATCGCTGGGCGCCACCGATCTCGGTCTTTTGCGAGAAGGTGCAAACGTCAGTATTCAGGCCGAGTTCGATGGAGACCGCTACAACGCGCGCACGGTTGCTCTCGTATCGCCCAATCCATGACTCTCTAGCCCCTTTCCTGCAGGTGCGCTTGCGTTAGCTTTCAAGAAGTCTCAATCTCGGCGAGCTTCTCCCGCAGTGCCCGTGCAACGAAGAAATCCGCGTCGTGAAACAGGTAACGAACGGTGTGCCGCGCATAGCGCGTAAGGCTGCGCAGGTCAGTCTTGTGCCAGCAACACGAGTTCATGTTAGGAGACAAACCAACGTAGAAACGGAAGCGGCTGTGCACCGACTCTGGCATAGTCAGCAATGCCGCTGCCATGCGGTGATTCCCCTCGATAATCGTCAGCGGGTGATGCTCGTCGACGCCAATCAGCAACACCGCATCGGGCACGTCGCTCTCGCGGAGATCGCTGGCGATCGCCTCAAGCTTATTCAGGAACCGGGTCTGCTCTCCACGAACCAGGTCGGCTTCGATGCGGCCAATCATCTCCGTCAGGTGAAACCCGTCTGCCGCAAAGCGCCTCCAGTCGTTGCGCGGAAATGACCGCAGCCGGGTTAAGTCGCGCGGCGTCAGTTCAATCTCCCACCATTCGGTATCGGCAGGCAGTTCCCGCCATAGCCGCCCTCGCCGCCGAAATAGCAGCGCGCGCCGGATGAAGTTTTCATGAGGGTCATCAAGATCGGCGTGCTCCACAAGATGCTTGAAGTCCCGGCGATACGAATCAAACTCGGGATGGTAGAACTCGCCACGTAAGAATTCCGCCACGATCTCCTCTTCCGACACTGGCCGCAGGCGGTGCAAGGGTTCCGAAGTCGCTGGACTAATCTCCGATGTGCCTCGCTCGCGGAAGAGCGGAATCGTGACGCTCACCAGGAGTCCGCACATGACGAACACTTGCACCAGAATGACCTGAGACAAGGAATGGTGATAACGCCAGATCGCCCCGGTGAGCAACACGCTCGCGCCCAACTGGACCCACGCTGCGGTGCCGATGCGCCGCGAAATTTCATACATCATGAGCACCACTGCAATGCAATAGATGCCGGTCATAACCGCATACTGGGTAAGGAGCGCAGAGAATGACGCCGCCGTGCCCAGCAGGAAAGCCTTGCCTAGCAGCAGGGTCCACACTCCCTCAGGCGCCAAGGCGACCGCTGCCAGGAATACAGAAGTGAGAGTTCCTACCAGGAATAAGGCGGTGTACAGCAGCGAGTGTCCGTCCTCGCGCTGCGTATGGCCTGCCGACACCGGAAACATGCTGCTCACAACCGACCACGACAACATGAAGACCACGCGCCCCACCAGAGCCACGGCGGCATAGATTCCCGCTTCTGCCGGCGGGAAGAAATGTTTCACCAGCAAGATGTCGAGGTTGCTGAGAATCACCTGCCCAACGAAGTACAGCACGGCCTGCATGCCCTCGCCAAAAGGGGCGATCTTGATTATTCCGGTTTTCGCCCGGTACTGGCGTCCGGGCTCTCCCGCGATGTACGCAGCCACGATTGAGAGCAGCACGGCCGTCATCACACCCGTCACACCCATCCCAAAATGCAGGAACAGCAGAGCCGCACCCAACTTAACCGCTACTTCCACCACCACATTGCTGGCCAAGCCACGAAAATTGCAACGCCCCTGCATTCTTCCACGCTGTACGCCCAGCGGTATGTACACTCCAGCCGCGATTGCCAGCAACACCAGGTCGCGCTGTGCCGGCAGGTTGAAATACGACTGGAGATAGCCGCTGCCTGCGGCGAGCAGCACCGCAACCGCCAGCCCTACCTGCCAGGCCCGGCGCAGCAAACCCGCGTAAATCTGCACTCGAACAAGAGTCTCTGAACTGCGCGCGATGAATTTTGAAGTTACGATCTGGAACGACAAGGTGATAGCCGTTACCAGCATGAGCAGCGTATATAGAGCAGACGCGTGACCGAAGCCGGAAGCGCCCAGCATCCGCGCCAGCAGGAGGTTGTAGAACAGGTTGGTTGCAGCCACCAGGGCTGTGCTCAGCAATAAGATGGCGCTGCCCCGCACCACCCGTCCCCGCAAGACTTGGAGGTGCCCCGGTCTGGTCATTACGCTTGTTTCGAGAGGTGTGGTCATAACCAAGTTGCGGTCGTCAGGCAGTCGGTGCGGTCAAAAGCGATTACCTCAAAAAGTGAACTGCGCAGTGGGAACAATTTGGGTTCGCCCTTGCCCCGGAAAATCGTAAAAAGTCTGTTGCGCCAGACCGAAAGAAAATCTCATGGGATAGGCGATTGACGCCGTCTCCGAGCCCAGACTCCTGTTCAGGCCGCGTTCGCGCGTGTAGGTGAGCATGAAGCTCAACGTCACGTTGTCGTAGGCGTGAAAGCTGCGTCCCGTGGACCACGCGCTCGAGGCCGACAGCGCCCAGTGCTCTTTGAGTTTCGCATCGACGCCAAAGCGAGGACGAAGAGTTTGCGCGATCGCGTACTGATTACCCTCGACCCGCCATGAGCGCAGAAACTCCGCCACCGCCGACGCGAGGATGCGGGAGCCAAACCCACGCTGCAAGCCCGCATAGGAAATCGTCTGGTAGTACTCATATACCGCAGGTCCGAAGAGCATGTCGCGACCGTTGTATCCGGTCAGCAGTGCGGTCTTGCTCCACGGTCGGCCGACGCGAAAATCGATAGCCCCCGAAAAGTCCCGCGAGTGCAGATTTGCATCAGTAAACGGCCCTGCTTCGCGGATCAGGTTGCCGGAAAACGACAGCCAATCGCCGATCGGGCTGCTTGCGACATAAAGGAACTGGCGAAACAGATCCTGACTCATGAACTCCGGCGCCAGCGTGTCGCGCCGAATTGTGTACTGGAGTCCGGGCATGATATTAAGTTTTACGTCGCCCAGTCGCACCACTGGCCCCACGGAAACATTGAAAATAGTATCGAAGGTATTGCGGTTCTGAATCAGAAGCTCGCTGGGAAATGATAGGGCGCCCTGCGCATTGCGCTCCGCGACAAAGCCTTGAATAACAGGAAACGAGTTCGGCCGAAATTGAAAACGCGAATCGGCGAAGGTCTCGATCGTGCGCCGCGGGGGTGGTAGCAACGCTCCGTTGTTTTGCACGCCCAGCAGGCGAGCATCCTCTTGATAAATGTTTTCGTCTTCAAACGCCGCACCTATGCGCACGTCAGAACCTATGCCCAGTTGGTCGGTAACAGGAATGCCTTGTTCTTCCGCCAATTCCATTTCCGCGGTGCGGGTCGCTGGGTCCTGTGGATCCAGTTGGGTGGCGAGGGCGAAGTCCGCAAGCGCGCGATCATCCTTGCCGCTTTGCCGGTAGACGTTCCCCTGCGCGACCAGAAAGTCATAGTCCTCCTTGCGGTCCGGATCGTCGGGCAGGCTGGCCAATTGCAGTTCCGCAGCGCGCGTGTCGCCCAAAGCCAGCGATGCGTTGGCCATACCCACCGCAACTGAGGTTTCATCGGCCCCCAGCGCTTGTGCGCGCCCATACATGCGCTGCGCCAGCGGATATTCGTGGATACTCATCAGGATGTCCGCTGCGTTCAGGTAATCGTCTGCGGAGGTTACATCAGTAGGCGCGACTCTCGCCTCGGCAAAGCCGAGCGCCACTTGTTGCTGTGCGTCGGACGCTTTACCTTCTTCCGCAAACAACCGGCCCAAGGCAAGCCGGACCTGCAAACGATCTTCGTCGGAACCTTCCAGCGCCCGCGTGTACACGCTCATGGCCTGGTCACGATGGCCCAGAATGCGTAGGGCGTCGGCACTCACGAGCAAAACTTTGTAATCTTTCCCGCCGGTGCGTTCCGCCGAATCAATCGCATGCAGGGCCTCGGGCGACCGGCCGAGCTTCGCATACGATCTTCCGAGTTCCGCCGAAATCATCGGGTCGCTCGGCTCAACCGCGAGCGCACTACGCAAAGTCTCAGCCGAGGCCTCATATTTGTGGCCGCGGTACTGCACATCGGCGAGCGCGAGGTAGGATGTTGCAGAATTAGGATTCAGCTTCAGAGCTAGCTTGTACTCGCCTTCTGCGCGAGTCAGCATGGCTCGCTGGCGGTAACCCTCGGCTTTGACAAGATGCAGGCTTTCCGAGTCGGGAAGCAAACGCGTCGCAATTTCAGCTTCTTTCAACGCTGCCGTGGAACGCCGCAACTGCAGCAGGGCATAAGCCAGCCCAAGGTGCGCTTCGCCGTACTGTGGATTCAGCGCCAGGGCCTTGCGGAAGTCCTGCTCAGCCTTCGTGGCCAGGCGCATGTCGTTGTACACATAGCCCCGGTTCATATAACCCACGGCCATTTTCGGATCAATCTCCAGGGCCTGCGTGAACGCTTGCACGGCGGCCTCGTATTCGTGGTGGTCGGCACGCACGTGCCCCGCGATCAGAGGCAGGTCGCGGTCGTTTTCAAGAACGGATTGATAGCGGTCGACAATTTTCATCGCCTCGTCCAGGCGGTTGAGAAACAGAAGGTCATACGCCAGATAGTCAACTCCCTCGCGGTCCCTCGGCAGCTTCTGGATCACCTGATACCCGAGGTCCGCCGACTCTGCGTAGTTCCCGGTCATCGTCAAGTACCGCTCATGCTCCCGCATCACCTGCGGGTTTTGTCGCACCGCCTGCGACGCGCGGGCGAGCCACTCTTTGGCTTGGCCGGTGTGGTGCGCTTCGAGCGCCGCGTTCATTGCGCCGGAAACAATCAGAGGATTACCCCGCGACCTCTTGAAGGCCTGCTCGTAACTCTCTTGCGCTTCCGCGAATTGACGGTTCGCGCTATACAAATCACCGAGTGCCAGATAGGGCATGTATTCGCCAGGGTGCTTCTTCGCAAACTCCAAGAAGTATCTTCGGGCGGCCTCGGAGTCGCCCATCTCACGCGCAAGGAATCCGAGCGCGCCCAACGCGCTGGCGTTCGATGCATCGATGGCCAGCACTTCCCGGTAGGTCTTCAAAGCTTCTTGTTTTCGATCCGTCTTCCACAGAAGATGCGCATAGTTGAGAAGCAGGACGCCGTTGTGCGGCTCAAGCTGAAGAGCTTCCTTCAGGTCTTTCTCAGCGGAGTCGACATTGCCTTCGGCCATTTCGGTGGCTGCGCGCACCCGCAAAAACTCTGGCCGCATGGAGCCCGTCAGATCAATAGTGCTGATCGCAGCCGCCGCATCTTTTGTGACCCGCTCTGCGTTCGCGCTGTCTCCGGTATCGCGGTAAACCTCCGCAAGATCCACGCGCAACGAAATCGGATAAAGAACACCCTCCTGCACACCTTCGGGCACATGCCGCAGCGCCGCCTCGTATTCGCGAATCGCGTCCTCATTTCGATGCTCGGTCGCATCGAGCCTCCCCCGCAGAGCAAAGAGGCGGTAGTGCTCAGGATTCAGCGTCGCGGCATGGTTCAGGAGGGCCGTGGCTTTGTCGAACTCCCCAGCGTTGAGCATGGCTTGTGCAGCGCTGAGCTGGATATCGATGTCACGCGGCGCGCGGCTAGCCGCAGCGGCGTAATTGCGCGCAGCCGCGTGCGTATCGCCGGCCAGCACGTAGGAGTATCCCAGTTCCGCAAGTGTGCCCGCGTCTTTCGCGTGCAGATCCTCCAGAATGTGGATTGCTTCTTGGTACTGGCCGGTGTCACGGTAGTAAGACGCAACCGCCCGCAGCACTTCAGGATTCGTTGGAGCCGAACGGCGGGCTTTCTCCAGCATCTCGTGTGCTGCATTGCCATCGCCCGTTCGCTCGTATGCGCGGGCCAGCAGAAGTTCCGTTCGCGGCGACGCCTTTACGGCTTCTGATCGTTGCAGATATTCAAGCGCCCGCTTCGGATCGGTCGATAACAGCAGTTCGCCGGCGAGTTGAAGGTCAACCTCGCTCTTAGGATTCGCAGCCAAAACCTCTTCCAGGGTTTGCTGTGCTTCTGCGCTGCGCCCCATGCGGGCGTAGGTTTGCGCCAGACCAGAAAGCCCCTCTATCGAAGATGGTTTGAGAGTCAGACCACGGCGATAAGCATCGACAGACAGCGAATATTTGCCGCTCAGTCGGGCTGCGTACGCCAGCGTAAACCACAGATCAGGGTTCTGCGGAGCGGCATTCACCGCGCGCTGGGCGTGCGTAGTTGCGCCTGCCGCGTCTCCGTGTTGCAGCGCGGTCTGCGCAGCCCGCGCTTCGCGCGCTACCTCGATGCTGTTGCCCCAGCCCATGCCGGTTTCGTTATGTGCAGCCTGCTCACCTCGCTTTTTCGGAGACGCAGGCGAACTGGAAGTGGTTTGCCCGTTCACGTCAAAGGTTTGGGCGGCGCTAGCCGTGGCGACGAGCAAGACTGCAAGCCGCACCCATCCTCTGAACGCCGATTGCACCATTCCTCTTCTCAACCTCCTGGATATTCCGGCTGGCGGCGAAGGGGTACACATCCGCCCTTCCGTCGTGGCTCAGATGCAAATAACGCCCGCTGTGGTTGCGAACCTTTGCGTGCCAATGATTTGGCGTGGAAAATAGCCGCCAACCTTTCCCGCGCAACCCGGAATCAAATGTTGCGATTCGGGCACTGCGACTCCCTCGAATGAGAGACCGACAGGAAACATTTGTGCTTCGGACTGGGCCCAGCATCTGGCAACGCGGCGTTCCCGTCGCTGCCATCGTGCTGCTTGCGCTCGCCATTCATGGGCCTCTGCTCGTGATGGAGTTGCCGGCGACTACGTCCTATGACGCGAATCTGCACATGTTTTTCGCATCGCACTATGCTCATCACTGGTTTAATCCCTGGAATGAAAAATGGTTTGCCGGCTTCTCCCAAACCACCTACCCTCCGCTGACTCACCAATGGATTGCGCTGCTCTCCTACATCGTCGGGCTGACTGAAGCGTTCATGCTGGTGCAGTTGGCCGCGGTCGTGCTGCTTGCCGTGGGCACGTACCGGTTCGCGCAGCTTTGGGTGGATGACCGTGCCGCCAGCTATGCAGGAGTACTGGCCGTGTTTGCCGGCAGCATTGCGTTTCTGGTTTACTCGGCGGGGCAGTTGCCCACCACAATGTCGGCGCCTTTGTATTTGCTGGCTCTGCCTTACTTTTATTCGTGGTGCGTTTCGGCGAGTTGGCGATCGCTATTGAAGGGCTTCGCTCTCACGCTGGCCGCCGCTTCGGCCCATCACGTCACGCTCATCTTCGGCTCTGTCTTGTTTGCCGTGCCGGTCTTGTGGCTCGCGTGGTACGACGGCCGCAAGAAGGATCAACCCGGCGTCCCAATCATCGGCCGCGGTCTCGTCTTCGCCGCGATGGCCGCCGTGGGGGTCGGGGTCGTCTTGTTGCCTTACTGGATTGCCATTATCCGGCACCCCATTGAGCAGATGCCCATTCCGCACGCCAGCCGTTCGAATTTCCTGATGAACTGGTTGTACGGCATGAACTACTTCATTGTGCCCTATGGCGCGTTGCTCCTGGCGTTGCCTTTCATCGTGATCAAAGGCGCGTCGAATCCTCGTCTGCGAGTGCTGCTGCTTGCCTTCTGGGTCACGTTTCTGATTGCGCTGGGCGGCACAACGCCGGTTCCGCGCTGGATCTTCGGCCGGGCTTTCGAAATTCTCACCTATGAGCGCTTCACTCTGTGGGCGACGGTGCTGGCGTTGCCGATTGTGGGATTGCTGGTGGAACAAGTTATCGACCGCTCTCCGCATTGGGGCGCGATCGGTGTCAGCACAGCCGCCATTGCCAGCCTGGCGCTCGCGCTCGGTTGGCTGACATGGAGTCCTTTCAAAACCTTCAGCTCGCTCAACGTGGATTCAGTCGTCGCATTCCTGAATCGCGATGGCCACGATCAGTACCGCTATCTCACCCTCGGATTCGGCAATGCCCTCTCCAAGGTTTCGACCTACGCCAACGCCAGCAGCGTCGACGGCGAGTACAACTCAGCCCGCCTGTTGCCTGAGATGACCCGCTTCGGCGCAGCGCAACTAACCAACTCGAAGTTCTTCGGCGCAGCCGGCATGGATTCGCTGCGCGCCATGCTTCAGCACGCCAATCACTATGGTCTGAAATTTATTTTCGTGCACGATCCGTTCTACGAGCCGCTGCTGGTGTTCGGCGGCTGGCGCCAGGTCGAGAGCTATGACTCCGGCGCCATCACTGTCTGGTCCAAGGATGATGCTCCTCCCGCCCGCGTGATTCCATCCGATGCCGTGCCCGCCCCGTGGGAAGGCTGGATGTGGGGCATCCTGCCCATCAGCAGCAGTATTCTCGCGATTTTATTTGTGTGGTTGCTGGCCGAACCGCGCCGCGTACACGAAGAGATCGCGTTTCCCAGGGAAACCCCTGAAAGCATCTACGCCAGCGGGGTGCGCTCATGAAGTGGGTGCTGGTTGCCGTTCTTACCATTGCAACGGTCGTGCTGGTTGCCATTGCCTGGCTGCAGTCCGGGGGATTGAAGCAGCATGCCATGTTCGCTGCGTCGACTCCCGAAGAAGCCGTCCAAGTTCTAATGAGCGAGATTCAGGCCCACAATTATCAGCGAGCCTACGCTTCGCTCGATCCCAACAGCAATACCGATCTCGCCTCCTTCACGCGCGAATTGGCGGGAAGCGACGGCAGCTTACGCACGTACTCCTCGCTGCAGAGCGCGGATGTATCGCCCTTGCACGCCGGCCGCGATCAGGCCTTGGTCCGCGTGCGGATGGTTTGGTCGAGCGCCCTGGGCTCGCTTGATGATGTGCGGGATCTGCGCGTGCGCCGTGATGGTTCAGTCTGGCGTGTGGCGTGGCCGAAAGAAGCGCGCTCCACCGTGCCTCCGCAGGTGGTGCCGGTGAACTATTTGCGCTGGGACGTCATCGGCCGCAACACATCGCAGACTTGGGGGGCGCAGGATGTAGATTCGCCGAAAGTGCGCATCACGTCCATGAATGCGATTTCACGTCCCGGGCGCGTGGTGATTCTCGGCGAAATCGAAAATGAAGACACAGTTCCCGCATACTTGAACGTGAATGCGACGCTGTTGAAGGCGGACGGCTCTCCCATCGAAGAAGAAGGCAGCTTCGACTTGATTTCGCACGTGCTGCTCCCCAAGCAGGTTTCGCCTTATCGCATTGACTTTCCCGGTATTCGCCTGGATGCGGTAAAGAGTGTGCGCATGGAAGCGCGCGCTCTACTGGTCCCGGCCAGCGCAGATCCGGTGATTGCGGTCAGTGACCAGACGGTGAGTAAAGACGGATTGGATCGCGATGTGCTGAAAGGTGAACTGGTGAATGAAAGCGGCCGCCCAGTCAACATTGCACAAGTCCTCGCGGCCTACTATGACAACTCCGGGAAAGTGATCTGGGTCTCGGATGGCTATGTCGATCAGGCGCTCATGCCGCAAGTGCCCGTACCGTTTGCCGTCGACATTCCGGATGACATCGCCGCACGGCTGCACAATTATCGCGTGACGGTCAATCACTATTCGCAGGCGAACAACTAGCATGAAGCGTCTTACCCGCAACGAGCTCGCGTTGTGCCAACGCTTCGCAATCTTGGCGCTAATGTGCGTCTTGCCGGTTTTGGCAAGAGCTGCCGACCTGCGCGTGCCCGCGAGCGTGGAAGCAGGACAAAGCTTCTCGATTCCCTTGGAGGGCGTGGGCTCTGGGCAAGGCACCTTCTATCTGGTGGGGCCCGACCATGTGCTGAAACGTGAGGTGAACCTCGGAGACGATCTGCGGATTCAGCCGAGCGATGTGCGGGCGGCCGGCCGCTATCAGGTAATCCTCTGCGGCTCGTCGTGCACTTCCGCAACGTTCGAGGTGAAGGCCGCGCCGCCAGCGCACCTGAGCTTTTTCCTGCAACCTTCGCGCGTGCCCGTCTCCATGCCCAATTCGATTGACGCCACCGCGTTTGTCTTTGACCGGTACTTCAATTTGGTTTTGACCCCGTCTGTGGTGGACTTCCAGATCACCCCCGCTAACGGAGCCGGATTCTCCCGCCGAGTTTCCACGCAGCACGGCGTGGCCTGGATGCGCATGGACTCGACGCTACGCGAGGGCCGAGTTCAAGTGACCGCCGTCTTAGGCGGCGTGCAAGAAGCGCGAGTGATTCAACAGGTCGCAGCGGAGGCCTGCAGTTTGGGCATGAAGGCCTTGGCCAGCGGCGATACGGTGACTCTCGAAACCGACCCCGTGCGCGATTGCAGCGGCAATGCCCTTCCCGATGGTACAGTGGTTTCATTCATCAAAGTCGATAGAGCTGGTAAAAGCACGGTAGACACGCCCATCAAGAAGGGTGTAGCGCGAGCGCAGTTCAGCGTCCACGGACCGGCGCAAATCAGCGTCGCGTGCGGCGTCGTCCTGGGCAATGAGATCGCCCTCAACGGAAAACCATGAAGAGCATGGTCAAGCTAACGCTCAGAAAGATGGCGCTTCGAATCGTCGCTGCCGCGAGCTTTACGATTGCCGCTTGCGCTCCGGCGATCGCGCAATCGTCGCCCCAAATTCAGTCGCCCCAAATTCAGCTCCCACAAGTCCGCCTCGATGCTGACGGGCTCGCTCCACGCCCCATCGAAGAACTTACGGGCACGAGGATAGCGCGCTATTACGCGCTCGCGTGGCATGATCTCGCCGGAGCATTGGAAACCGGCCGCGCTGAGGGACTCGGTGACGAATTCGTCGGATTCGCGAAGAATCGCGTCACGCAGAGAATCAGAGAGCAAAATCAAGCGGGTGTGCACGTTCGCATCGTAGATCACGGCCACCATTTGAAGGCGCTCTTCTATTCCACCGATGGGACCGCGATGCAGCTTCTCGACCGAGCCCAGTTGGAGATACAGATCTTCGACGGAGACAAGTTGCTCGATACCCAGAACGAGCCCCATGAATACATGGTTCTCATGACCCCTGGCGCCGATCGCTGGTACATTCGCGACCTCGAGGAGGTCTCTGCCAAACGCTGAGGTTCCGATGCGATCGCCCGCCGAGCCAACTCTTGGCGCAGCTGTCTCATCGTAAGTAGGGCAGGAAATCCTGGATGAACCGTTATCGGTGCGCCCTTCTGGTGTATGTCTTGACCGCGAGCTGCATTCCGAGCGCGTGCTCTCACGCCAGCGCGCGGAATCTCGCGCTCAAGGATATCCCTGACTTGCCTGGCAATCCCAAGATTCTCGCCGACTACCAACCCTGGTTCGGCGACCCGGACCACATCGATGTCGGCTACAGCAGCCTGGACCCAAACGTCCTGCGCAAGCAGATCGTGAGTGCCCGCAACATGGGCATCTACGCTTTCGTAGTGGATTGGTATGGATCGCGGCATCCTTTCCTCGATCGAAGCACCGCGCTCCTTCAGCGAATTGCCAGCGAGCAGCACTTTCACATTGCGCTCATGTATGACGAAACCCAGGACGACAACGGACACGCAACCGACGACGCCATGGAAGCGATGGATCTGGCTTACCAGAAATACATCGGCCCCAAGGCTCCGGGACGCGACGCGTATCTGCTGTACCACGGGCGGCCCGTCATCTTCGTGTTTCCCAAGCGCGGCCACACCGATTGGAGCCAGGTGCGCCAGCAGGTGAATCAGTGGGAGTCGCCGCCAATCCTGCTGTATCAGAACGATCCGCCCCCGCAGTTCGCCAAAGCCTTCGACGGCGAGTACGCGTGGGTGTATCCCGGGCGCAAGGGGTGGACGGCAGACGGTCAGGCGTGGGGCGAAGATTACTTGCACGATTTCTACTCGAAGATGCGAAGCAAACATCCCGATGAAGTCACGGTCGGCGGAGTGTGGCCAGGTTTCAACGACGCGAAAGCTTCGTGGAGCCTGAACCGGCACATCGACGCGCGCTGCGGCCAGACCTTCGAAGACACGCTGCGCATGTTCGAGGAGAACAACGAACCTTCGCACCCCATTCCCTTCGTCCTGATTGCTACCTGGAATGATTACGAAGAGGGAACTGCGATTGAACGCGGCCTGCCCCACTGTGGCGAATCGAAAGCGGACGCCTCGCACGGAGGACATCCATGACGCGGGGCAACAGACGCGCGGCTGCGATGTTCGACACGCTGGCAACTTTGCATTTTCACGCGCTCACAGCTCCGCAGCCGCAGCGCGAACCCAGCCCGCAGGTTGAACGCGTTCTCTCGCGATTGCAACGCATGCCTGGGGAGGAGTGGTACGACTTTCTGCGTTTTGCCGAACTGCACCGCGTATACCTTCGCACGCTGCAGATTCTAGGGAGACTCGCGGTAGCGGGAGCAGCGCCGCGTTTCGACGGCCTTGAAAATTTGGCGCAAATCGAGCAACGGCGAATCCAACACGCGCTCGCCGTTTTGCGGAAAGTTGTGCTCGCACTCGAACTCACCGGACACTCTCCCATAGTGATTAAAACCCTCGATCACTGGCCTGATATCGGTACCGATCTCGATCTCTTCACTGCGGCCACCGAAGCCGATATCGTGCGCGCGATGCAGGGCGAGCTACACGCCGAGCCGCAGCCGCAGAGCTGGGGCGATCGCTTGGCGCACAAATGGAACTTCCGGATTCCCGAACTGCCCCAACTGGTGGAAATCCATGTGGGATGCCTGGGACAAACCGGGGAGCAGACGGCGCTGGCTGCCCACTTGGAAGAAACCAGCGTGATGCGCGAGAGAGGTTCTTTTCGCTTTCGCGTCCCGGCGCCAGAGGAACAAGTCACGCTCGCTACTCTGCAAAGAATGTATCGCCATTTCTACATTCGTCTCACCGATCTGCTGAACCTTACAGCATTGGTGCGCACGGGCCGGCTGGATTTTATGCGCCTGCGCGCTTCCACCCAGCGCTGGTCGATCTGGCCCGGAGTAGCGACGCTGCTGAAGATTACTTCGGACTACAACCAGCGCTCTGGCACCGGTCCGCTCCCGTTGCCGGAGTTTGTGGAGCGCTCGGCGCTTTTCGGGGCCGAGGTCACGTATGTAGGAGAACCGTTCCTGCGCGTGCCCATGCTGCCCCAGGGTTCGCAACTGTTTCTGCAGCAACTCATCGGAACCGGCGCTGCGCGCCAGTTTCGCGCTGCGGCTCGCCTGTCTCTATTGCCGGCGCTCGCCGCCGCCGCATTTGTCAACCTGCGGATCACAGGCGACGACAAGGGAATCTGGTAGTTTGCGCCGGTGCCGAGGCATGCGTCGCCAGCGGATTTACTTTCGATCCGATCATCCATGTCGCGATCGACTCAAGCCAGCTTCCGCATCCAGAAGCTCGAAGGCCACACGCGCTCGCCATCGCGCGTGGGAAGGAAGCGGCGTTTTTCCGCCGGCATGTTGCGACAACTGTGCTGCCAGTGCGGGAACGCGTTTTCAAGCGCGGTGGTGGCGCGGCTTTGCGTATAGCTGCTCCCCCACAGCACTTCGAATTGCGGATTGAACATCAGCAGGGCCTTCAGCAAATACTGCTCCGACTAGAAAGCAAGATTATGCAAGGCTGCCTCGCGCGGGTAGTCGGCGAATGAAGATGTCATGGGCGTGGATCAGCACACTTCCAAGGTCGCGTCTGTGCTGCTCAACTCCTCGTTGTTTATCAGCGTTGAATTGGCAATATCCCCGTTCTTGTAATGCTTCATTGCCATCTCCATCGGACACGCCCGACATCCCTGATTCAAGCCAGTTCTTCGCTGGATCGGTTCAACAAGTGGGCTGCCCGGGCAGCAATTGCCCCGAACGTCAACTGATCCATGTAATCCCAAGAATCGACTGGATTCCAATTTCCGCTTCCCCAGGTTTGGTGTGTCCAAGCGACCCAACCGTAAGTCTGGTCATAATAGAAGACCTCCTTGCTTTGGTACTGTCCGTTTTGCAGGTCGTAGCGGTATACCAGCGCCATCAGAGCGTGATTCCCGATGCCTTCATTTCCGTACATAGGTGGATTGAACGAATAGGTAACTGGCGGCCAAAGCTGGAACTCGGCACCTCCGAGTGAATATGTTGTGGATGAGCAATTCGTGACGACTTCATATTGCGTGTCGTTGGGGTTGCTCCCGCTTAGGATGATCGTGGAGTTGGAGTATGGCTGGCCCTGGGTTGGATTTGCTGTGACGCAGCGCGGCGCTGCCGGATAAAAGTAATCCCCGGATGATTCACCCGGATCGTAATATTGCCTGTAGTAATTGGGATCACTACCGGTAGTTGCGTTGGTATATGCGAAGTAGACGGAGTCGGAGTCGAAAGCGGAGACGTCCCAAGCATATCCAGTCCCAGCGCTGTCCTCGTACCTGCTCCACCACATCCTGCCCTGCGCGGACCCCTGCGGCCACAGGTAAGGGTACACATTTGTGCCGGTGAACCCGTTCTGGTTCGGCGTGTAGTCAGGATCTGCCGCCATATGGTCGATCGGGTTGTTGAGAAAATAGGTCCCTAACATCCACGAGGTCACATCCACCTGACCTGATGGACAGGGACACACTCCTTCTGGACAACTGGCGCGTGCGGTTCCTGGAAGTAGGAAAACAGCAGAGCAGATGCCGATCATGAGCGATAGCGTATTTGTTCTATGGCGGGTCATAATGTGGGATTCTGCAACGGAAACCACGGAGCACGCAATTCGGTTCTTCCCGTAGGAGCTAAGGATCATCGATGTACTGAGCACTGGGCGGCTTGGCCATTTGGCGCATTTCGTCGATGATTCGAGGGGGGCCCGCTTCATGAGTCCGCGGGTCCTCCGAGTCTTTGGTCACGGGCATACGGGAGCAAATTCTGCGCCGTACAGGGAACGCCGCATTGCGGCTCTGCCCAGACGGCGCGAATATACACAAGGTGCGCGAACCGGCGTTAAGGGGTACGGGTCCGCAGACTACCAACTCTCCTCCGGGACGGTGCCTCCCTACGAAGCAAATACGGAGAGGAGAAGTTAAGGTAGGCGGAGCTTTGCAAACCCCCGCACTCGGATATATGGCAGTTGAGCCGCCCCCGCGAATCGTCCCCCATCAATGAAGAAAACTCTGATAGCTTCTTCCCGCAGCCTGCGAGCGAGCGTCCTGAGTGGCAGCATGATCATGCTGGTGAGTTCGGGATTCGTAGGCGGGTTGAACCTTCTCTACAATTTGGCGATTGCCCATGAGTTGGGCGCGGGCGGCCTCGGCCATGCCAGCGCGGTCTATACCGTGCTGATGCTGCTCTCTTCAGTCCACCTGTCTTTCCAGCTGTTGTGCTCAAAGCTCGTTGCCAGGAACGACTCGCTGCCTGGGAAAATTGCCGTCTACCGCCATCTTCATCGGCGGGCGTGGGTCTATGGCATCGGCGTCGGGCTGGCATTGTTCTACAGCCGCTCTCTAATTTCTACATATCTGAACTTGCCCACGCCCAACTACATCACCATGCTGGCTGTGGCTACTGTGTTCTTCATTCCCCTGGGCGCGCGGCGGGGCTTGATGCAAGGGCTGTATGACTTTCGCCATCTGGCTTCTAATTTCGTTCTGGAGGCCGGCGTCAAGGTCGGTGGCGCGTTCTTGTTCATGGCCTTGGGATGGGGGGTAAGCGGGGTCACTGCGGCAATCGTCGCCTCGGTTGTACTGGCCTACATCTTTTCCGGGCCGCGCCGGAGCTTGACGACCGATCCGCGTGTCCATTTGCCATTGCCGGTTGCACTGGGCGAAGGTGTGCAAGCTTCCCTATTTTTTATCGGGCAAGTAATCATCAACAACCTGGACATCATCCTAGTAAAACATTTCTTCCCGCCCATTGAGGCTGGTGTGTACGCTGCCGTGGCGCTGGTCGGGCGGGTCGTTTATATGCTCTCCTGGTCTGTAGTGAGCAGCATGTTCCCCTTCTCCGCCGGCCTGCGCTCTGAAGAACGAGATGGCCGTGCGGTCCTGGGTACTGCGTTAACGCTCGTTATTGTTATTTCCGGCGTGTTCACGCTAGCCGTGTGGGGTGCGCCGGCTCGCGTATGGCACATTCTTTTAGGGAGTGGTTTCCCTTTGAACCAAGGCGGCTCCTACCGCGCCCTGCTGGTGCTGTACGCCGCCACCACCGGCATTTACGCGCTCGGCGTGGTTTTGATGAGTTACGAGATCTCGCGCAAGATTGGGCACGTCAG
Organism: uncultured Acidobacteriaceae bacterium; assembly: GCA_963832755.1. Lineage (GTDB taxonomy): Bacteria > Acidobacteriota > Terriglobia > Terriglobales > Acidobacteriaceae > Sulfotelmatobacter. The sequence continues at coordinate 516,665 of CAWHVM010000003.1, forward strand.
TTGGGTGCAACTCGGTTTCAGCGGGGCCATTGTCGTAGGCATCTATCTTATCCACGGCACGCTGCATGACGTGATCATGGTACAGACAGTTTTGATGATGGCGCTTTTGGCGTGGGTGTCGGTGCCATTCCTGTGGGCCGAGTACAAGCGGCCCGGCTTGTTGGCAACTCCGCAGATGCAAGGCAGCCTGACCAAGGTGCGCCGCGTCACTGAGGACGAAGCCATCGCAGAGTTCCTAAAAGGCGAATTTTATCAACGAGAATTCGACCGCTATCGCGAGCCGTTCCAGGACGTCGTGACCCGTCCCGATCTTAGCAACGGGGCTGACAACAGGTTGCGGCGCGCCCTCTTGTACCGGCGCCGTGGCAGACTCTGGCGCGAACTCCCGGCCGATACCGAGTGGTGGGAGGTCGAGCTTCAGCGCAGTGATCTACAGCGGGTTCGAGTGTTTCCACGAGATCAGTGGCGGAGACACTCAGCCGGCAGCTACTACCTGCTGGATACCGCCGAACGCATCGGCAGCAAGATTTCTGGGCCACCCGACGCATTCATTTCCAAGCTTCGCTCGCTCAGCGCCGAACTGGAGCACGCGCCGACCGCCGAACACGGGGGACGAGGCACGGTCTTGTTAATCGGCTTGGACGAAGCCAGCCCTTTGACCATCATCGAAGGCAACCATCGAATGACTGCAGCCGCCCTGGCGTCACCGCATGACGCTCATCTACGCTTCCGCTTTCTATGCGGCCTCTCGCCTCGCATGATCGATTGCTGCTGGTACCAGACGGACCTTTCCACGCTCCTGCGCTATGCGAAAAACTCGGTCACATGGCTGTTTGATAATTGCCAGATGGTCATTGACGAGGCATTGCGGAATAAGCTTGACCGCGCTGATTCAGTAACGCCCAACCTCCCCCCCGCTTGATCCGGAGAGCGACGCGCGTTTGAGATAAGCAACCCTCTGGTATTCACTTTCATCCAAGCTCGGACTCTGTGCAGGAGTAGCTCGCCAATGAAGTCTCGACATCGTTTAGGGTTAGCCCTGTTGTCCGGCCTGAATTCTCTGGCCCTGGTCGGATGCGTAGGTCTGCGGTCTCAGCCGCCTGCATCCGGCGTGCAAAACTTGAACCACATCGTCATCTTCGCCCAGGAGAATCGTTCCTTCGACCAGTATTTCGGAACGATGCGCCAATACTGGGCGCAGAACGGTATCGCCGATCAGTCGTTCGACGGTCTACCACAATTTAACCCGGCCAGCGGAATTGCTCCCCTACAAGGCCCCGCTCCGGCAATCACTGGCTGCGACCCCGCGGATCCCTACATCCCGCCTAACGGTGGCATGCCGGCGCAGAATACTACGTGCATCCCGGACACGAGCAACTTAGTCACTTCCTTTCACATGACGTCCATGTGTACCGAAGAGCCAAGTCCGTTCTGGAATGAAGCTCACATCGATTGGGACTTGAATGATCCCACCGGCCTCAATCCGCCGGCTTTCAATGGATTCGTGGTCACGGCTGCTAATGACGCACGTCAGGTAAGTCCAGCTTTGAACGATACCAACGGCCTGCGGGCCATGGGTTATTTTGACGGTGGCGACCTGAATTACTACTACTTTATGGCTTCCAATTTCGCCACTTCCGACCGGTGGTTTACTCCCACCATGAGTCGCACCCAGCTGAACCGTATGTATCTTTTGGCTGCCACTTCCGCCGGACACGCCTATCCCCTAGCCGCGCCCTATGGCCCGCTCGCGAACACCACTATTTTTGAAGAACTGCAGAACGCGGGCATTACGTGGAAGATCTATGTCAATCCCGACGGCACACACTGCGCGGCCACTGATTCCGCGTGCCTCGCCGGCGTCTCCTACATCAGCATGTTCACTTACGAACAGACCATCCTCAATACGCCAACCTTGTTGCAAAACATCGTTCCGATTTCGCAATTTACAACCGATGTGCAGAATGGAACTCTGCCCCAGGTCGCCCTGATCGAGCCTGCCTCAGCCGCCGGGCTGGATGAGCATCCCAACGATTACGACACGGAATCCCCGATCGATATCCAGGCGGGAGCCAACTACGCCGCCGGTTTGATCAATGCTTTCATGGCTGGCCCCAACTGGAAGGACTCCGCCATGATCTTCACCTACGATGAATTCGGCGGCTTTTACGATCACGTTTCGCCGCAGCCGATGCCGAGTCCCGATGGCATTGAGCCCATCGACTTGCAGCCCGGCGACATCTGCGACGGCCCCGGACAGCTCGGAACCGGAACTTGCAATTTCACCTATACCGGATATCGTGTGCCGCTCATCGTGATTTCGCCCTTTGCCAAGAAAAACTACGTCTCACACACCGTGTACGATTACACCGCCATTCTTACGCTCATTGAGAACCGTTTCGGCGTGTCCGCCTTGACCAAGCGCGACGCCGCCCAGGCCAACATGGGCACCGATTTCTTTGATTTTGTAAACGTGCCGTGGGCTACGCCTCCGAACCCGCCGGCTCAGTTCACGAACGGTCAGTGTTCTCTATCAGATCCAACTCCGTGATGGCCATGCTCGCGAGCCGCGCTGTCGAAGTCTTAATCGCCGAGGCCCAAAATCATTCCAGTATGATCCGCGCAATGGGATAATGAGTTTAGTGAAAATCCAGAGATCGGTTGTGGTGGGACTGTGCCTCGCCCTCTTCGCCACGTCCTGCTGCTTGGCCGCAACCCGCCATTACTACATTGCAGCCGAAGACGTGACCTGGAACTACGCTCCGAGCGGCCACAATCTGCTGAACGGCAACCCCATTCCGCAGCCGTGGTCGCAAAAGGTGGAGTGGCCGAAGAGCCGTTTCATCGAATACACCGACGACTCTTTCACGACTCCGAAGCGCCAACCCGAGTGGCTGGGAATCCTCGGCCCCATCATTCGTGCCGAAGTCGGAGACGAGGTCGTGGTCGACTTCCTCAATCGCAGTCGCCGCGGTCACGATATGCATCCCCACGGTTTGCGCTACGACAAAAGCGACGAAGGCTCTCTCTATATCCCCGTCGCGAAAGGCGCGTTTGTCGCTCCCGGCGCCCGCTATACCTATCACTGGTTTGCCGTTCCGGGCAGCGGACCCGGCCCGGGCCAGCCCAGTTCGATCGTCTGGTGGTACCACGCTCACGTCGACCCAGGCGTTGAGATCAACGCCGGTCTGATGGGACCGATCATCGTTACAGCAAAAGGCAAAGCGAAGCCTGACGGATCTCCAAAGGATGTTGACCGTGAATTTGTTGCTTCTTTCATGATCTTCAACGAGCTGGGAGGCAAGCCCGCCGGCCAGTTCTATGCCATCAACGGTTTCATCTTCGGCAATCTTCCCGGCTTGATTATGAAGCACGGAGACAAGGTGCGCTGGTATTTGCTGGCGATGGGAAATGAGATTGACCTGCACACTCCTCATTGGCACGGCGAAACCGTCACCGACGGAAGGCGAAACACCGACGTGGTCGAACTTCTCCCGGGAAGCATGGCGACGGTTGACATGCTCGCCGACAATCCCGGCACCTGGATGTTTCACTGCCATGTGCAAGATCACATGGAAGGCGGGATGATGGCGGTCTACACGGTCTACGCTCCGCCTACGCGCGCCTGCCCGCTCGCTTTCACCGATGGAGACTTTTGGAAGCATCCGGAAAACTTTACGCTAATGGTCAAGAACATCAGCGACAAGCCGATTGCCAGCCTGGTGCTCACCTCCGAAATGTTTTTGACGCTCCAGGATTTGCGGCGTCCGTTCAACGCCGAGTGGTCATCGGCCAAGCCCATCTTACCCGGTCAGGAGCAGACTCTAGAAAAGCCGGGCATTCGCGCGACCAGCGCCCAGGCCGTCCTGGGCTGGGTCTTCTTCCCGGATTCCGTGAGGTACGCAGACGAAACGACCTGGCACCCTCAGAGCGAGGGCGAGTGCTTCAAAGTGATCTGGCGCGACCCGGAACATCCCGATCTGCCGGCCTTACCTCCGCGGCAGATCGAAATGAATCCAGACTAGCTAAAGAGCCAGCCACGCGTTCTAAAAACATTGGAAGTTGACGCTGACCTGTCCCGGCATCACTTGGTCGGAGGTTGATGTGTTCGCTAGTACCCAGTTGGCTTTAACATCTCGGTTTCCACCTGTCGAGTTCGTGTAGTAGCTCCAGCTTATCCATCCATAGCTGTGCTTGATGTTGTCCACCGGATTAACGTCAGTATCCACGCCGTAATAAAAGATCTCGCGGAACTGACAGGAGTTGACGTTGTGTGATTCACTGCAGCTGTACGTATATTGCAGCGGCAAGGTTGTCACGGAAAACGAAGTCGGCGGCGTCGAGCGGTTGTCGGTAATGGTCATGGTGCTGGTGGGTTCCAGCTTCAGCAAGGAATAGCCAAGACTCTGGGCCGAACTTTGCAGTACCTGGTCCACATAGGTGTAGTAGTTGGTATTCGAAGGCTGGGTGGGCGGCGGTGGATTCCAGAAATAACTTTTCTCCCCTCCCGGCGCCGCGCACCGGTGGGCCCAGCGCATGGAGAAGTCAGCGGTGCTGCTCTGACTGCCGCTATTGAATTTCTTGCAACTAGTTGGATCGTTCCAGTGGTTGACCCCATCCCAGTCGTCCAGTTCCGTGACCCATTGATAGATGTAATTGGAGTCGTAAAGATTAATGTCCCAGGGATTGCCCTGCGGGTTCTTCACGTAATACAACTTGGTATCACTTTGGTCCCATATGGTGTAGACATACGACGATGGCAGGTCGTTGGTGACGCCCTCCATGTGATAGCCGGAGGCCAGTCCTGGATCCATCATCATTATGCTCAAAATATCCCAGTAGCCGTGCCCGGCCGGGCAAGAGATCGTTGACTGAATCTGGCTAAAAGCACGGGGCGCCAACGGCGAACATGCTGCCACGGCCAGCACCGCAAAGACAAAAATATACCTGCGTATTCTCATTACGTAATCTCCTGGCTTGCTTCCTCGCGATGGGCCGGACGTAGCTGGCAGACAAAACAGTCGAGGTGGCAACAACATAAATCGAACGCACGTCAATACGGTAGATTACTTAGGTATGCTCGAGAAGAATACTTAGGGCATTCGACTGACATTGTTGGATCGGTACCGCCCATTTTGGGATCGCGATGGATGACGCAATCTTCTAAAATTCTGGGATTGCGAGCAAGTTATTCGAAACCACGAGCGATTAGCAATTGTCGCCTCAAGCGACGTTTAGCGAATAATTACGGAGGTAACGGGGGAGCGTCCCGCCGCAGATTCTTGACTTCACTGCGAAGGATCCAATTCCTCCAGTGCCGTGCGGGCTTCTGTTAGATTCGGATCAAGACTCAAAGCTCTCTCATACGAGATCAACGCGTCGGGCACGCGTCCCGCCGTTCGCTGCAGGTTTCCCAGTTGAAGATAGAGCTTGGCGTCCGGATGCTCGGCAGTCGCGCGGGAAAGCGCAGCGATCGCTTCCTCCAAGGAGGGCATCTTCTCTTCTTTGTCGACTCGGGCAAGGCCTTTCAGGGCATCCTGATCGCCGGGATCAATTGTCAGACATTCGTTGTAAGAGTTTCGCGCGAGAGCAAATTGGCGCAACACCCGGTACACTCCTCCCAGATTGATCAATGCTCTCTTCCTCAAAAACTGGCTGCGCGTTACCTGCAGCGCCGCCTGATATTCCTGAATGGCCTCTTGCAGGTTGCCTTGCGTCTCGCGGCAAAAGCCAAGGTCGATATGTCCGAGAGTGTCTTGTGGATTAATGCGCACGGCATTCTGGAAATGAAGTCGCGCTTCTGGAGCGCACTTTTGCCCGGTCGCCCGGAATGCCTCCTGCAGCAGCGCCGTCCCCACAATGTCCTCCGCCACGTAATTGTCTGGAGTCACTTGCAAGGAGTGCGTGAATAATGCCTGGCTGCTTTCCCAGTTTTGCAGCTGCCTGCGAGTCAGAAAAGATAGTACGAGGAGAACGGTACAAGCTACCGCCGCGCTCCATCGGGGCTCAAATCGGATTTTCTGTAACAGGTCTGCCAGGCCCCACACGGCAGCTATGAAGATTCCCACAGAGGGCAGGTAGGCATAGCGATCGGCCATTCCCTGCTCGCCCACCTGGACGATCCCGATCATCGGCACCAGTGTTCCCAAAAACCACAACCACCCGAATAACAAATAAGCCCGCGACCGCCGCTCCCGCCACACCAGAATGCCGATAGCAATTAAGAATGCCAGGCACAAGGCCGCCTGCCAGATCGCCAGCCGCGAGCCTTGTGGCGCGTAGAATACGGAAAGACGCATCGGCCAGACAAGCTTCCACAAATACATCACATAGGAAAAAAGCGCGTTCACCACGCGGTCCCGCAGCGGAAAAGCCTCCATCGTCTTCATGGCTATGCGGTGCTGCGCGATCACCGTCACAACGCAACTGGCTGCGCTCAGCGCAAACAGCGGCAGCTTTTCTCTGAACAATCGATACGGCGGAAACTCAGGCAAAGACGGCGTCTCCGAAGGCGATTGCCAATCGTTGTTCCGTTGCAGCTTAATCCGTTGCAGCGGCCAGTAATCCATCAACAGCAGAATGAACGGAAACGTGACTGCCATCGGTTTGGCCGCAAGCGCCAGCGCAAACAGCGCGTCCACGCACAAGTGCCGGCCGATGCCAGGTTTTCGCGCGTACCAGAGATAGGCCCAGAGTGCGAGCAGCAGGAACAACATGCACAACACGGTTTTCGTTCAGCGACCCAGGCGACGCTTTCAACGTTGACCGGATGCAACCCAAACAGCATGGCCACCATCAGGCTGCGCCCGATCTTGCCCGTCATGCGCGACAGCAGCAGAAACAAGATCACCGCCTCCATGGCGTGCAGCAACAAGCTGGTAAAGTGGTGCCCGCCAGCATCGAGGCCGAAAAGTTCACAATCGAGAGCGTGCGACATCCAGGTTAGCGGATGCCAATTCGAGAACTGCACGGAAGTCAGCGCCCAGCGTAGAGTCCCAAGCGTAAGCCCTTGCTGTACCTGCTGGTTCTGGCTGACGTAGTCCACGTCGTCATAAATAACGAAGGGATGTCGCAATGCCGGAAAATACACGGCAAGAACCGCAACCGCCAGCAGCAGGCAGAGCGCCCATGTACGCCACTGCTCCCCTTGTGGCGAGCGCGGTGCGGCGTCGCTGGTCTTGCGGCGCACTGGCCGTGACCCAGCCGTCGCCCTGCGTGAGATTGTTTTCTTAGGCATCGCGCCAGCGAGGAATCATCACAAATCAGGCCCTCAATTCAGGCCCCAAACTCTAATCCAATGTAACGGAAATCCGTCGGCAAGGTCAGCAACCCCCGGGACAAACTGGATTCCTGTTCAGCGGAAAACTCTAATCCGAAGCGAGCTGAGAGTGCGCTAACTGAATTGCGTCCACTGCATTAGAACTTTGCCGCGGCAGACCTACGGGACTGAGGTATATCTTCCGGCGGGCAGCTGAGCACATTTTTGATCTGCTGGCGCAGCCAGCGATTGGCAGGATCATTCTCCACGCTTTCATGCCAGTACATATGGGCCTCGAGTGGATTGGTCTTCAAGGGAAATGGATAGATTCGGTTGCCCAGTCCGGCGTTGAGCATCAGCGCATGCCCCCGTGAAAGTGTCAGAAGAAAATCGGTTTCGCTGACCACGCGGCAGGCGGAAAAGTTATGTTGGCAGCGCAGAATGATCTTCCTGCGAAAGCCTAACCGGCTGAGTTCTACATCGATGAGACTGGGACCATAGCGGCGCGAAGAGACCAATACGTGGGGCTGCGCCAGATAGGTGTCGAGACTGAGGGTGCGGGAGATTCCGGGATGGCCGGTGCGGGCCATCACCATGAACGGCTCACGGAGCACACGTTTCTGATGAATGGGTTCACTGGTGGTTATCGGGATGTCGATGGCCAGATCGAGGGAGCCGCTGGCCAGCTCGGCTTCCAGGTCCCGGCGTTTGACGCGGGAGGTAGTGATCGACATCTCCGGCGCCTCGCGTTCCAGGCGTTGCAGCAGGGTGGGAAGGGCCAGGGACTCGATGTATTCCCAGACCGAGATGTGGAAGTTGCGGCGAGTATGCCGGGGATCGAATTTGTGGCTTTCGCTGAGGTTCACCTCCAGTATCTGCAGCGCCTGGCGTACCTGGTCGATGATGTTGCGGGTGAAGGGCGTGGGTACCATGTGGGCCCCGCGGCGTATGAACAAGGGGTCTTTCAAGAGATCGCGCAGGCGCTTCAAGGCGTGGCTGATGGCAGGCTGAGTGAGGTTCAACTGGTGGCCGGCGCGGGTAATGTTTCCCTCGCGATAGATGGCCTCCAGCACGACAAAGAGGTTCAGGTCAACCTGGCTTAAATGCACGAAACATATATTACTTGATTCGTATGATTCATTTGATGAATTGAGGGGAAATGGTTACGCTGGGTTCCCTGTGCAGAGCACAGCGGCCACGATGGATTTTACGACTTCATCCCGCGCACAGAATTATCTGCAACGGCTTGGGGCTTTCATGCAGGAACACGTGTTGCCCGGGGAAGCCAAATACTGCGGCGAAATACGGAATGTTTCCGACTGGCGCACTTGGAAACAGCCCGCGATCATGGAAGAACTCAAAGCCAAAGCCAGGGCTGCGGGGCTGTGGAATCTGTTTCTTCCCGAAAAAGAGTACGGCGCGGGGCTGACGAATGTGGAATATGCCCCGTTAGCCGAAATGATGGGGCGGTGTTCCATTTCGCCTGAGGTTTTCAACTGCAACGCTCCCGACACAGGGAATATGGAGGTGCTGGCCAAATACGGCTCTCCCGAGCAGAAACAGCGCTGGCTGAAAGCGCTCCTGGCGGGCGAGATTCGTTCCGCCTTCTGCATGAGCGAGCCGGACGTAGCATCTTCGGACGCGACCAACATGCAGGCCACGGCCGTCATCGAAGGCGACAAGGTGGTGCTGAACGGACGGAAGTGGTGGAGTTCCGGCGTGGGGCATCCTCATTGCCGGCTGCTGATCTTCATGGGCCTGACGGACAGCGGGGCGCCGAAGTATCAACGGCACTCGATGGTCTTGGTCCCGCTGGATACGCCGGGAGTGAATATCTTGCGCATGGTGCCGGTTTTTGGCGGTTATGACGCTCCGTTCGGCCATGGAGAGGTGAGCTTCATCAATGTGCGTGTGCCGGTGGAGAACATCATCGCCGGGCCGGGACGTGGGTTTGAGATTGCGCAGGGCCGGCTGGGGCCGGGGCGAATTCATCACTGCATGCGAACCCTGGGGGCGGCGGAACGTGCGCTGGAACTGCTTTGCCGGCGCTCGCTAGCGCGAGTCGCATTCGGCAAGCCTTTGGCGGAGTTGGGAGGAAATGCGGATTTGATCGCCAATGCGCGCATCATGATCGAGCAGGCGCGCCTGCTGACTCTGAAAGCGGCTTGGATGATCGATCAACACGGCGCCAAGGGGGCGAAAAGCGAGATCTCGCAAATCAAGGTGGTCGTGCCCAATATAGCCCTGGCGATTATCGATCAGGCGATCCAAATGCACGGAGGAGCCGGCGTATCAGAGGATTTTCCGCTGGCAGAGATGTTCGCTTCGATACGGACGTTGCGCATTGCCGATGGCCCCGACGAAGTGCATCGGGCGCTGATCGCCAAGCTGGAATTGAATAAATATAAGGCGAAGAATCTCCAAGCATCCTGAATCCGCTGCAGCGATCACCTGCCCTTAAAGGCTGGGGAGCGCTTCTCCAGGAAGTGGGCAACGCCTTCCTTGAAATCCTCGCTGTGCAAACTTGCCACCATTTCCTCCACGGCAAGATCGAACGACTCAGCCAAAGTTTGGAACATGGCCCCGTAGACCTGGCGCTTGATCACTCGCAAGGAGCGCGGACTTACCCGCGATGCAAGATCGGCGGCATACTCGTGGATCTTGTCGAGAAAGGTCTCCGGAGCGAAGACCTGATTCACCAGCCCCATGCGCAAGGCTTCAGCGGCGTTGATTTGGCGGGCGGAAAATAGCAGGTCGAGAGCGTTGGGAAGTCCGACGATCCGCGGGAGCATCCAGGCCATGCCGTATTCGGCGATCAGCCCGCGCTGGGCGAACGTGGTCGAGAAGCGGGCAGCTTCGGAGGCCAGGCGCAGATCGCAATAGAGCGCGATCACCAGACCAAGGCCCACCACCGGACCGTTGATGGCGGCGAGAACCGGTTTTTCAACGCCCAGGAGATAAGAATATTTCTTCTGGAAATCGGGCAAGACACCCTGGCGTTGAGGGGAACTGCCGCCTAATCGAGAGGCGGCCTCCCGCTCACTGCCCGGCAAACCCTGGGCGGCGACGGAGGAGAGCAGAAACATGTCGGCGCCGGCGCAGAAGCCGCGTCCCGCGCCGGTCAGCACGATAACGCGGACGCCATCGTCGCGTCCGCCTTCCTCCAAGCTGGCGCGAACTTCCTTTTCCATGGTGGCGGTCCAGGCATTGAGCTTGTCCGGACGGTTCAACGTAATCGTCGCGACTCGATCCGCGACTGCGTAGATCGTTTCCTGCGTGGGCATCTTATTTACCGCCGCCTCAGAACGAGAGGCGCACCCCGAGTTGGATCTGGCGTTTCGGAAATGCGGAAGTGAAAGCCAGAGGTGTGCTGGGCGTACCCGTCCCGCCACCTGCATTGGACGGTCGAATCCCATGGACGTTAAACGTCGTTTCACCCGTCCCGCCAATGGACGTGGGAAGAGCGAAAAGAGGGCCCACTTCGTCGTTTACGCTGGCAAAATTTGTCCGGTTTGCGATGTTGAATCCTTCCGCCGTGAACTGCAGGTCCGCCTTCTCGCCTAATTTATGTCCCCAAGTCAGGCGCATGTCGAAGTCGACGTAGTTGGGGCCAAGACCGGTGTCGCGCGGGGCTCCGATGGGACGTTCGTTGGTGGTGTGATTGTCGCCGTTAACCTCGCCTCCGGCCAGCAGGTTGAAAGGGTGTCCGCTGTGGTAAGAGAAAATGGGAGACAGCTGAAATCCTGATAGCACGCTCCCTTTCCAGGGACTGTCGAGCACTCCGGCAATCACCACTTTGTGCCGCTCATCAAACTCGGAAAGAGCACGATCCAAGTTAAGATTCGTGGGATCCTGCGGCCCGTAGTCGGAGTTGTAATCCGTGGATGTGTCAATGCCTTTACTCCAGGTGTAATTCCCGAACAGCGTGAAGTGATCGCTGAAGCGCTTCTTGACTTCCACGATGCCGCCCTCGTAAAGAGCATACGACTGGGAGCTGTATTGGTTGTTCTGGATAACCAGCGGATTCACAGAGCATTGTTGGGTATTGCAGGGCAAGCCCTCAGGGCTACCCGGTATTGGGTCGGCCCCAACGGCCGACGTATTCCAGTTGCGATAGGAAACCGTCTGACCGTTGGCCAGGGTTACCGAGGTAAACGGCGCCGGCAGCAGATTGGTATCGATGGCGACCGGCAGGTGCTGGGTGTGCGTATAGATACCGCTCAGAGAAATCGAGAGCCCGGGTCCGAGCTGGCGCTCAATTCCAAAGGAAGCCTGCTGGGCGATGGGGGGGCGATAATTCGGCTGATTGACGAAAAACGCCTGCAATGGAGCGACCGGACCGCTGTTCGTAACATTGATGCCGAACTGGGCCACAGCAGCCGGCGTGATGCAGGCCTCATTCCCCGCGGTCGGGGTCGTGCAAGCGATCAAGTTGTTCGGCGCCCCCCCCGCGAAGAGTGTCGGGAAAATAACCTCTGGTCCTTGTATGCCCAACGCCGGAACCCCACCGAGCGGGTCAGCATAGATAGAAATTTCCCGGTTGCAAGGGCTAGCGCCGGGCATACCGTTGTAAGGGGGGATGAAGGTGCCGAATTGGGCGATGCCGCAGATGGCGCCGAGATTTGCGACTTGGCCCGCTCCTGCGGTGTTCTCGACCGCAGATTTATTCTTATTTACAACCCCCAGACTCAAGTCGACGTCGGGGATCTGTACGTCCACCGGTCCGTAAAAGATTCCGTACCCACCCCGGACCACGGTCTTGTGATCCTTGAACGGATCCCACGCGAAGGAAACCCTGGGTCCAAAATCCTTCTTATACGTGGTCAACGGGAGGAATTGCGTGTCCAAGTCGTAGCGCAGGCCGTAGTTCAAAGTGAAGTTTGGCGCTATCTGCCAGGAGTCCTGCTCGTAGAACGAGGTCAGCGGCCGCGTGTAATACGGGTAGGTCGGATCTCCGAAACCCTGCTGGTAAAGCTGGGGCACTCCAAACGATGCCGCTTGCAACGGGTTGATGGTGGTGGCAGCCAGCGGCGTGCCCGCTCCAGTGATCAAGAATCCGGGAAGCGACCCGAACACAAAACGACCGGGGAAATAGGTGTGGGATTCCGTGTGATTGCCGCGCAACAACTCGTAAGCGCCGAACTTAAAAGTGTGATTGCCCTGAATCTTGGTGAAATTGTCGGCGAATTCGTAGCGCCGCAGGATGCTAAGGTTGGGTATGAAGACGCTCGTTCCCAAGTTATTGATAAAGCTCGGAATCTGAATCCCCACCTCTGCCGGCACGTTGGGAATCACGTTAAAGCTGAAGTAGTCCAACTGCACCCGGGCTTCGTTCTGCGTGCTCGGACTGAGCTGGCGATACCAGGTGGCTTGCATGGTATTGTCGTAGTCGTGGGTCGAACTTCCCGCCGAAAAAGCCGTGAGAGACTGCACATCCGGCGATTCCTCCAAATCGTGCCCATACCGGTAGGTCAGGGAAAGCTCGTTGTTCGCATTAAGGCGGTGATCCAAGCGGCCCGACGCCAGGTATTCTCGCGAGTTGTAGGGAAACAGTCCTCCCTCGGTCTCAAACTGGTTTAGAAGGAAGCCATTCAGCGCGGCCTGAGTCGGCGACATGAAGAACTGCTGGTTCGCGTTGGGATTTGGGTTCAGCGTCAAAATGGTCTGGAGAGCGAAGGCGCATTCCGCCGGCGGCAGGGTCACGCCCGTGAAGCAGGTCACGCTCGGAGCCGACGAGGTCGCCAGCCCGGCAATAATGTTGTTCTGCGCCGTCGTCGGACGAAAAATATTCGTGTCAATCAATAGAGGAACTGCATTTTGCGCATTCTGTCGCAAGCCTTCAAACGCAACAAACAGAAATGTCTTATCCTTCTTAATCGGGAAACCCAGGGTCCCGCCGAATTGCTGGCGCGTCAAAGTATCCTTAACCGGCGTACCGAGAGAGTCGGTATTGGCAGGATTGAAGGTCTGGCCGGCCTGCAATGCCTGGGTGAACGAAAACGGATTTTGGGCGTCCATGGCGTCATTACGGAAAAAACCATAGAGGCCGCCGTGAACATGGTTGGTGCCCGATTTAGTCACGATATTGATGGAAGCACCGGTGGCGCCCCCAAGGTCCGCGCCGTAGTTGCTGCGATTGATCTGAAACTCCTGCACCGCGTCCTGGCTAACGGTCAGGCGCTCGCCGCCGCTATCGCCTGAGGTTTCGCCGCCGTCTATCGTGATGCTGTTTCCTCTACCATTGCTGCCGTAGAAGGAGAGACCGCTGGTGGGCGTTTGTTTGACGCGATAATCCTGGTCATCCGTCAGGCGAGTGGAATCGGAGACACCGGGCGCGAGCAACGTAAAGGTAAGGTAATCGCGCCGGTCAATGGGAAGATCGGTGATGTACTGCAGGTTGACCGCGTCGGCCTGGCTTCCTCGTTCGGTTTCCACCACCGGCGGTTGATCTGTAACCTCGACCACCGTGGCGACCTGCGACGGTTTCAGCTTGAAATCGGAGACGACAGTTTGTCCCACGGCAACCGTGACGGCTTTTCGAATCTCGGTGGCAAAACCAGCCAGTTCTGCGCTGACGTCGTAAGTGGCGGGCGGCAACCCCGCGAAGCGGAACTGGCCGGCGCCATTGGTGGCTCCCGCGCGCTTCAGACCGGTTTGGGTCTCGATCACATTGACGACAACCTTGGGCAACACTGCGCCGGAAGAGTCCGTTACTGTGCCGGTGATCTCTCCCGATGAGCCGACGCCCTGCGCGTAAGCGATAGAGGTTGCGCACAAAAGGCACACAAGAACGCATGCGATGTTCTTCATAGTGGCCAGCCGCTTTCTTCCAATCTGCAGAGTTGCCAGGTCGGAACAGTTTTTGACAGTGACTTCCCCAGCTCTTCGGATCAGATGGAATGAGAGCGTACGATTCCCAGCGCTTCTTGCCGTTCCGGAGCGCCCAATCTTCACAATGCGCGCGAGCGTATCTGCATTTGCGAAATTCATCAAATGAATTGTTTTGATGATGAAGTATGCTTGCGGGGAATGTCGGCTTCCGCGCGTGCTCCCAGAGAGAATGGCTCATAACCTTGATGTTTCGGGGACCACTTCTTCGCCAGTCGATGAGGAAAGGAATGCGAGTATCTCGTTGTGTGCCGCTTGAGTCTGGTCGGTGAGAAACAGATGGCCCGCGCGTTCGAACAACACGAGTTCTGCGCCGGGAATGCGTGCCGCGATCATTTCCCCGTTGCCCGGTGGGACTAGCCGGTCGGTCTTCCCATGCATCACAAGGGTTGGAGCCGTGATCCGGGACAAGCGGCTGAAGGACTCCCACGCGAGAATCGCCTGCAGTTGCGCGAGATAACCTGCCGGGGTGGTCGGCCGGGGGCGACGTTGGGCGATGTCTTCGTCGATCATGCGCCTCGGGGTCGCGGCATCATAGATAAAGGGGATGGCGGCTTCGACTGCTTGTTCCCAGCTCATCTGGCTGGTGGCTTTCAGCATCTCGAGGGCAGCGGGTTCGGCACGCTGGGCGTTCGGCCCGCCGGCTGCGGTGCAGCCGAGAATGAGAGACTGCACGCGGGAGGGATACTGCACGCGAATTCCTGGGCGATCATGCCGCCCATCGATACGCCAAAGACGTGGGCGGTAGGAACTCCGGCGGCGTCGAGCACGGCCGCAGCATCGGAAGCCATGCCGGCGATCGAGTAAGGACCCGAAGGCACATCGCTCCGTCCGACGCCTCGATTGTCGAATGCGATGGAGCGGTAGGAAGGCGACAGCACGGGCCGAGTGCGATGCCACATGCTGGATGGGTAGCCCAGGCCCATGATCAGCAAGACAGGCGCGCCCGTTCCCTGCTCATCCCAATAGATTCTGGTTCCCTGGTTATCCGCAAATGGCATCAATGAACTCCCGCAAAGAAATTTGCAGGCGCGCTTAGAAGTTACGACTGGCGGCGGTGAATCACTCCGCCGCTATCTTGAGAATCAGTTTCCCGAAGTTTTCCCCGTCGAACAGCCTGACCAACGTGTCGGGAAAGGTTTGTAGTCCTTCGACGATATCCTCGCGCGCCTTGAGTTTGCCTGCCGCCATCCAGCCCGCGATTTCACGGACTGCCTCGGCATAGCGGCTAGCGTAGTCAAAGACCAGCATGCCTTTCATCGTCGCGCGATTCACCAATAGCGACATGTAATTGCGCGGGCCCTGGACAGGACCAGTATTGTTGTATTGCGAAATGGCGCCGCAGATCACGATGCGAGCGCCGCGCGCGAGGTTCGCGAGAGCAGCATCGAGGATGTCGCCGCCGACGTTGTCGAAATAAACGTTCATCCCCGCCGGGCAGGATTTCCGTAGCGCTGCGACCACGTCTTCGGATTTGTAATCGATGGCCGCGTCGAATCCGAGGTCGGTGACTAGATAACGGCACTTGTTGGCGCCGCCGGCAATGCCAACCGTCCGGCAGCCTTTGATTTTGGCAATCTGGCCTACGATGGCGCCAACGGCCCCGGCCGCCGAGACAACTACCGTGTCGCCCGGTTGGGGCTGGCCTGTTTCCAGCAATCCGAAATACGCCGTCATCCCCGTCATGCCCAACGCGCTGAGGAAAGTTGGGAGCGGCGCCAGATGGGGGTCAATCTCAGTCAAGCCCTTTCCGTCGGAGATGAAATATTCCTGCACTCCAAATGTTCCCGAGACATGCTTGCCTGTGGGGAAAAGCGGGTTCCTGGAGGCAACCACCTTGCCCAACGCCAAAGCGCGCATCACCTCACCGATGGCAACCGGTGGGACGTAGGACCGGCTCTGGTTCATCCAGCCACGCATGGCCGGGTCGAGCGAAATAAACAACACCTGGATCAGCACTTCGCCTTCGTTAGGCTCCCGAACTGTTTCTTCGACGTAGTCCCAATCTGTGCGCTTGGGCAGTCCCACCGGGCGGGCAGCGAGAGTGAATTTGTGATTGACGAGTCCCATGATGGTTTCCTTTCCGTTGCAACAGATTCTTCTCAACTTGTCAGACCTGATTTGTCAGAGCTGGTATCGTTCACTGGACAAAAGCCGAGCCGCAATCTGACGGCGCAGCGCGATGGAGTTCACGGGCGTGTGATCCGCGTAGCCGCGCACGGATGTGAGGTGCTTGCGCAATATGTCTCCGTCGCAGCAGGCGCTCAGCACCGTGCGCGCGAACGTCTCAATCCGGGCGATGGCATCGCGCAGGTACACGGCGCAGAGGTCGAGGCTGTTCGCTTCTTTTCCAGCCGCAGCCAGCTTTTGGCTGCGCAGCAGGCTGGATTCCATGGCGAAGACTTCCAGCGTGATGTCGGACAGGTTCATGATCACCTCCTGCTGCTTCTCCAGCTGCACGCCAAATTTTTCGTGGGCGACTGCAAGGGTCAGGAGGGCGATGGTTTTTGCGTTGCGCACGAGGTGATCTTCTTCGGTAACGCAAGGCTTTTCATTCGAGAGGCTGGGTTTCTCGCTGTTCAAGACGGACTGGGCCGCTTCGAACAGAGGCAACTGCCCACGGGCCGCCCGCTTCAAAGGCATGCCCATAATAACGAACCGGTTGATTTCGTTGGTGCCTTCAAAGAGGCGATTGATGCGCGAATCACGGTAGGCCCGCTCGACTGCGTAGTCCTGATGAAAACCATAACCGCCATGGATCTGGACGCCTTCGTCCACTACGTAGTCGAGCATCTCAGAGGCGAAGACTTTCACCATCGAGCATTCTGCCGCGTACTCCTCGAGCGCCTGCATCTCTGAACTCTGCCCCGGTTCGCCGGAACTGGTGTGCTTCTGATGTTCGATCAGGCCGGCAACACGCCAGACCATGGACTCCGCTGCAAAAATCCGAATGGCCATTTCGGCAAGCTTGTGCTGAATGGCACCGAACTCTGCAATGGCCGAGCCAAAGGCTTTTCTTTGCTTGGCATACTTGATGCAGATGGCGAGCACATTCTTGGCGGCGCCGACGGAGGCAGGACCAAGTTTCAAGCGTCCGATATTGAGCACGTTGAAAGCAATGACGTGACCGCGCCCGATTTCTCCTAGAACGTTTTCGACGGGAACCGGGACGTTATCGAGATAAACCGCCGTGGTGGAGCTACCGCGAATGCCCATCTTGTGCTCCTCGGCACCGCTGCTGACGCCGGGAAAGGCTCGCTCCACGAGAAAGGCGGTGAACTTTTCGCCTCCGACTTTGGCGAAGACGGTGAACAGATCGGCTGCGCCACCGTTGGTGATCCACATTTTCTGGCCGTTGAGAATGTAATGCTTGCCATCGGGAGCCAGGTCGGCGCGAGTGCGCGCGGCAAGAGCGTCAGAACCAGCTAACGGCTCCGTGAGGGCATAGGCAGCCAGGAGTTCCACCCGCGCCAATCGCGGCAGGTATTTCTTCTTCTGCTCAGGGGTGCCGAAGTACACAATGGGAAGTGTGCCGATGCCAGTGTGCGCGGAGTGCCAGCCGGCGTAGGAGGCGTCGCGTCCCATGTGCTCGGCCGCGACCATCAGCGAGGGCAAGTCCATCTCCATGCCGCCAAATTCCTCTGGAATAGTCATGCCCGTGAGCCCGAGTTCCGTGGACTTGCGCAGTACCGCGAGAGCGAGGCCCGGCTGTTTCTCGCGGATGGCGGGAAGATTGGGCTCGACTTCACTGGCCCAGAACTCATCGATCATGCGGCCGACGGCAAGATGCTCGTCGGTGAGATCTTCCGGAGTGAACACCTGGGCGGGAAGAACATCTTCAAAGAGAAAAGCTGAACCTCTTGTCTTGCCGGAAACTTGTGTTAGTGTCGTCATGATTGCAATGCCTCCGCTCGAAATTGACCACCTAAGTTCGTTGAAAGAATTCGAAGGCCGCGAAGCACCCCCGACGGATTGGCTGGTTCTGACCCAAGAGCGCATCCAGAAATTTGCGGACGCGACCGAAGACTGGCAATGGATTCACGTCAACCCGGAGCGTGCCGCGCGTGAGTCGCCTTACGGCGGCACCATTGCCCACGGCTTCCTTACGCTTTCGCTGTTGAGCCATTTTGTGCGGCAGTCGATTCGGGTGAGGGATGGAGTCGCGATGGGGATCAACTACGGACTGAATCGTGTGCGCTTTCCCTCGCCAGTGCGGGCGGGCGCGGCGATCCGCGCACGCGTGACTCTGCTTTCGGTCAAAGAGTCTGCCGAGTTCATGGATGCCGTTCTCTCGGTAACGATTGAGATGCAAGGCGGGAAGAAGCCCTGCTGCGTGGGGGAATACCTGGCGCGCTATTACCGGGCGTGACCACGGGCTGGGTTGGCTCACGCCAGACAAACCGGGAACGAAGCCGCCGAGGTCCATCATATTTCGCCGCTTTCTGCGCAATGCAGCGATGCGCGCATCAGGACCGCGATGCGATGGGGCATGGTGGCAAAGCGCTCATCGTGCGTCAGCCCGCGGGCATACCGGTAATAGATCTGCTGCACAATCACCGCGACCTTGAACCGCGCCAAGATCAAATAGAAGACCATGTCGTGGATGTCGCGTCCGGTGGCTAGAGCGTAGCGTTGCGCGAGCTCGGCGCGAGTTAATGTACCCGCGATCGTAGTCGGAGCGGAGCGGACTTCCTGCAACTCGTCTGGGTCAGCTGGGTCGGTCCAATAGGCCAAAGTAGTGCCCAGATCGGAGAGCGGGTCGCCCAGCGTACACATCTCCCAGTCGAGAACCCCAACGATTTTCGTAATATCATTCGAGTCGAGCACGACATTGTCATACTTGTAGTCGTTGTGAATCAGGGTCGCGTCGCTGGACGCTGGAATGTGATGCGTGAGCCAGGCGGAAATGCGTCCGACTTCGGGCAGGTCATGAGTCGCCGCATTGTGATAGCGATCGATCCATCGCTCCACCTGGCGTTCAAGGTAGCCCTGCGGCTTTCCCAAATCGCCAAGGCCAATCTTGTCGT
This sequence comes from uncultured Acidobacteriaceae bacterium, assembly GCA_963832755.1. Taxonomy (GTDB): domain Bacteria; phylum Acidobacteriota; class Terriglobia; order Terriglobales; family Acidobacteriaceae; genus Sulfotelmatobacter. The sequence continues at coordinate 535,838 of CAWHVM010000003.1, forward strand.
AATCGAGGCCGTGCAAGCGTACGAGGTTGTCGAGGAACGCTTCGCTGAGTTGGCGTGCCATGGCGGGAGACAGCGATAGGCCGGGCGCCGGTTCTCGGCGCAGGATGATGCCTCGAATCGGCTCCATGAGATAGAAAGGAGCTGCGAGAACAGAGAGATCGTCGCAATACAGGATCACCTTCGGAGCAACTGGATAGGCTTCGTGCAACTTGGAGAGCACGCGATATTCGCGACCCATATCATGGGCAGTCTTGACCTGGCTGCCAAAGGGCGGCCGGCGCAGCACGAATTCTCTGGCGCCCCGAGTCACGCGATAAGTCAGATTCGAATGACCTGAGGGGAACTGCTCGACCGTGACGGGGCCCGAACTGTCGAAATGCCGGCTCAGATACGCGCTCAGCCGAGCCACATCGAGTTCTTCCCCTGGTCTGACGGCGACGGCACAATCACAAGCGGCAAACATGTTCCGAACTTTTCCTCTTTCCAGAATTGCGAAACTCCTACCGATACGTGAGCAGGCACTCGTCCTCGAGATGAGGGTGAGCATTGAACGTACTGAGCGTGAAGCGGCCGCCCGAATTCAAGAACTCGCTGAACGAGGCGTTGCGCGACATCCACGTCAATTGCAGAGTGTCTGCATCTGACAAGTTCAGGGCTCGCCGCATGGCAACGCCAATGGGACCTCCGGAAGTAAAGACTACGCAATCTCCGGCCGGCGTGGCGCTGCTTGCGATGGCCGCGATTCCCCGATCGACGCGCCCGCAGAAATCCCGCCAGGACTCCACGCCCTCGACCACTAACTCGCCACTCACCCACTTGCCGATCACCACTTCGAACATTTTTTGGAAGTGTTTCTTGCGTTCGCCAGCGTCCTTGCATTGCTCGAACGCCTGGTGAAGATCGCGCACTTCCTTAAATTTCTCCAGCATCTGTGGCAGACCTGCTTTCAAAACTGCTTCCGCCGGATATTCGTCGAACTCGCTCATCACCACCAATTCCGGAAACTCACGTCCATATCCTCGATAGGCTTCCTCGATCGCGCGCCCGGTCTGCACCTGCCGCACGCGGGGACCCGACCAGGCGCGGCTGAAGGCCACTCCGCGGCGTGCCCAGTACTCTCCCAGCAGGCGGGCCTGCTCTTCGCCGTTGGCGCAGAGTTTGTCATAGTTCGGCTCCAGAAAAGACGCCTGAGCGTGGCGGACTAAAATGACTCGACTCATAATTCCGGTCAGCCAGCCCGCTCAAATAGACCTGCCGCGCCTTGACCGCCGCCGACGCACATAGTGACGACCCCGTAGCGCACCTTGCGCGCCAGCATCTCGTTGGCGATGGTCCCGACCATACGCGATCCGGTCATGCCAAAGGGATGGCCGATAGAGATCGAGCCACCATTCACGTTCAGTTTCTCTGGATCAACGCCCAGCCGATCGCGGCAGTAGATCACCTGCACGGCAAACGCTTCGTTGAGTTCCCACAGATCAACGTCGTCCATCTTCAGGCCAGTCCGCTGCAATAGCTTCGGTACGGCGAAAACCGGTCCAACGCCCATTTCGTCCGGCTCGCAGCCGGTCACCTGAAAACCGCGAAAGACAAGCTTGTAGGGAATGCCAAGCTGATCTGCGCGTTGGCGAGACATGAGAAGCGTGGCCGAAGCGCCATCGGAAAGCTGCGAAGAATTCCCAGCAGTAACCGTTCCCTGGCCGCTATCAGGATCAAAATGTGGTTTCAGCGCGAGCAGGCCGTCAAGAGTTGTGTCGGGACGATTGCATTCGTCATGGTCGGCGCAGACCTCCTTCTTGTTCACTACAGCATTGGTCTTCTTGTCCAGAATCGCCATCGTAACTTTCATGGGAGCGATCTCTTCGTTGAAGAAACCTTCCCGCTGAGCGCGAGCCGTACGCTGCTGGCTGAGGAGCGAGTACTCGTCCTGCGCCCGGCGGCTGATTTTGTAGCGCTTGGCGACGACTTCCGCGGTGTTGCCCATCACCATGTAGAGCCCCGGCAATTGTTCCGGCATGCGTGGATTGGGGTCGGAACTGCGAGGCGTCATCGTGATGCTCTCCACCCCACCGGCAATCACCGCCTCGCTGCCGCCTTGGACGATCTGGTAAGCGGCCAGAGCAATCGCCTGCAAGCCGGAGGAACAGAAGCGGTTGATGGTGGTGCCCGCAACCGATGTGGGCAAGCCCGCGAGCATGGCGGAAATTCGCGCGACGTTGTTGCCTTGCGGACCATGCGGCTGCCCGCAACCGAGCACAACATCTTCCACTTCGCCGCGATCGAGGTGGGGAGTCTTGCGCAGAACACCCTGAATGCAGTGTGCCGCAAGATCATCCGGGCGCGTCATGTTGAACGAGCCTCGAAACGACTTCGCCAGCGCCGTGCGCGAGCTGGCAACCACTACGGCTTCTCTCATAAGTTCCCCAAATCGCACCGAGGTGCGCGCAGGAAGTTCCACGCGCACTACACAGTAACGGCCGGCTCCTTTTTGAACTCGGCAAACGTCTGGTTGGCCTCCGCGAGGCGCTTCAGCAAAGGAGCTGGCTCCCAGAGTTCTCCCTGTTGTTGGCGGAATTCGCACAGCCGGTCATAGACGTTTTTCAATCCCACCGTGTCGGCATACCACATCGGACCTCCGCGGTATGCCGGGAACCCATACCCATTCAGGTAGATGATGTCGATGTCGACAGCGCGCAGGGCATATCCCTCTTCGAGAATGCGGGCACCCTCATTCACCAAGGCGTAGAGGCAGCGGTCGACTATTTCGGAAGCGGGGATTTTGCGCTGGGCGATTTCGGCTTCCGCGGACCAGCCGCGAACCAGGGCGGTGACCTCAGGATCGGGCCGGGAGTAGCGGCTCTCGTCGTAGCGGTACCAGCCGGCCAGCGTCTTCTGTCCGTAACGGCCCATCTCGCATAGACGATCCTCCGCGATGGGCTGGCGAACTCCAGGTTTTTCTAAATCGCGATATTCCTTGCGAATGCGCCAGCCCACATCCAGTCCGGCGAGATCGCCGGTCGCGAGTGGTCCCATGGCCATGCCGAACTCGACCAGCGCGTTGTCGACGGCTTCCACGTCCGCGCCTTCTTCGACCAGGAACTGGGCCTCGCGGCGATAGGGTCCGAACATGCGATTTCCGACAAAGCCCCGGCAGTTCCCCACCAGCACGCCGATCTTGCCCAGCTTTTTCGAGAGCTGCATGCAGGTTGAGATGACTTCTTTGCTCGTCTCTTTTCCCCGCACAATTTCCAGCAGGCGCATGACGTTGGCCGGGCTGAAGAAGTGAGTTCCGATTACGGACTCCAGCCGCGAAGTGACGCCGGCAATGGCGTCGATGCTCAATGTAGATGTGTTGCTAGCCAAAATAGCGCCCGGCTTGCACGCACGATCCAGATCTTGAAACACCTGCTTCTTAAGCGCCATGCCCTCGAAGACCGCCTCAACCACCATGTCGGCGCTGCCGAAGTTGTCGTAGCTGAGGGTTGGCGTAATCAGGGCAAGACGCTCGTCCACGAACTGCTGCGTGAAGCGTCCGCGCTGAACTGAGCTGGCATAGTTCTTTCGAATCTTCGCTAGCCCATGATCGAGCGCGGGTTGATCAACCTCTTTGAGCAACAGGGGGATCCCGGCATTGGCAAAAACCATGGCGATTCCACCACCCATGGTCCCAGAACCGACGACGGCCACATTGCGGACTGGACGGACTGCCGTCTCTTTCGGAACGTCGGGAATCTTAGCCACCTCGCGCTCCCCGAAAAAGACATGGATAAGCGCCTTGGATTGATCGGAGAAGAGACATTCCGTGAAGAGTCTCCGCTCCACCTCGCAACCTTCTTCGAAAGAAAGTTTGGTTGCCGCTTCCACGGCATCAACGGCGGCAAGTGGCGCTGTAAGACCCCGCTGCTTCTTCCGGACATTCTCGCGCGCAGAAGCGAAAATTGCGGCGTTCTCCTCAGCCGTTCCCAGCTTCTGGGAGCGTTCGCGTGTTCTTGGCGCTGTTTTTCCGGCGACTTCGCGGGCAAAAGCCACTGCGCCGGCAAGCAGGTCGCCTTCAATTAAGCGATCGATGACACCGAGCCGGAAGGCTTCTGCTGCGGCAACAGGTTTGCCGTCGGTACACATTTCAAGAGCCTTCGCAACGCCGGCAAGCCGCGGCAGTCGTTGGGTTCCGGCCGCGCCGGGAATTAGGCCGAGCTTCACTTCGGGCTGGCCGACTTGGGCATCGCTTGAGGCAACGCGATAATGGCCCGCCATCGCCAGCTCCAGCCCTCCGCCAAAAGCCGCGCCATGGATCGCCATGATCACGGGCTTGTTGCAGTTCTCGATGGCGAGGAGGACCGGGAGAAATCCGGCGCCGCGCGATTTGCCAGAGGTCATCTTTCCGAATTCTTTAATGTCAGCGCCCGCGACAAACGTGCGTCCGCCGCCAATAAGGACCGCGGCTTTCACGGAGGGATCGCCGCCAATCTGTTGGATAGCCTCGGCAATCCCCTCGGGCACACCGGGGCTCAGGGCATTCACCGGCGGATTGTCGATGGTGATGATGGCGATGTCTTCGTTTTTGTCTTTGTCTTTGCTCAGCCGTACCAGACTATTCATCGTAAACTCCGATCATCACTGCCACGTTTCTTCGGAAGTCAAGCTCAGATCCATCCCGCCTCCCTGCGCCCCACTCCCCCATATTTTTTCCGCAGTTCCTTCTTTAATACCTTCCCCGTAGCAGTCTTGGCCAGGGTCTCGCAGAATTCGATCGATCGCGGGCATTTGTAGTGCGCCAAGTTCGAGCGGCAGAACTCAATGAGTTCCGCTTCCGTCGCGGCGGATCCTGGTCTTAGAATCACCACGCCTTTGGGGACTTCCCCCCACTTGTCGTCCCCGACTGCGATCACAGCAGCCTCGTACACGGCAGGATGCGCCAACAACGTTCTCTCTACTTCCAGAGACGAAATATTTTCTCCACCGCTCACAATGATGTCCTTCTTGCGATCGACGATCAGGATGTAACCGTTTTCCATGACCACGGCCATATCGCCGGTGTGAAACCAACCGCCGCGCAGGGCTTCGGTCGTAGCCTCGGGTTGCCGCCAATAACCAGCCATCACACTGTCACTGCGCGCAAGGAGTTCACCCATGGTCTCGCCGTCGCGAGGCACGTCCTGGTCCTCGAAATCCACGACCCGCAACTCAACTCCTGGATAGGCATAGCCAGTCATCGACTGCAGCAGGTAGCGCTGCTCGGGTTCGCACACTACATCTGGTTTCAGCTCCGCCGTAGCGAGAGAAGGCGAGCACTCGGTCAGTCCGTATCCGGAAAAACAGTTGCAGCCGAGCTTCTGTTCGACGTCGCGCATTAGAGAAGGGAAAGATGCGGCGCCCCCGATGGTGATCCACTCCAGGCTGCTCAAGTCATACTTAGAACGTTCCGGACAATTGACCAACGCAGACGCCATGATGGGCACCAGGCTTAAGGAATGGACTCGCTCCCGCTCCACCAGGCGAAAGATCTCTTGCGGAATAAATCGCGCACTCATGACATGCGTTCCACCCACGAGGGTGACGGTGTGCGCCGCTCCCCAGCCATTGGCATGGAACAAAGGAATCGTATGCAGGAATACGTCTTTCGACTTTGCCTGGTGGTAGAGAGCTATGTTCATAGCGTGGAGATAGATGTTTCTGTGGGTGAGCATCACGCCTTTTGGATTGGCGCTGGTGCCGCTCGTGTAGAAGAGTTCGCAAACAGAATCCTCGTCAAATGAAGTGATTTCCGCGCGGTACGGTGTTGCGGCGTCGAGGAGTTGCTCGTAGTTTTGGGCAGCGAGCCACTCGGCCTGGGGAGTCGCATCGAGCAGGTAGCAGGACTCGACGCTGGTCAGTTTCGAGCGAAAAGAATCGACTAGACCAAGGAATTCCTGTCCCACAAACAACTTCGTCGCGCCGGAATCGTTCAGGATGAAAGCGAGTTCCTGCGGCGCGAGGCGGTAATTCAGCGGCAGCAGGATTGCCCCGGCATCGAGAACTCCAAAGTACGCCTCCAGCAACCGATGACAATTCATGCTAAGAAAAGCAACTCGATCTCCCGCATTCACTCCCGCCGCGCGCAGTGCGCCCGCCAATCGGGCCGCGTGATCGGCGAACTGCGTGTAGGTAAATCGCTGGTCCTGGCAAACCACCGCCGTCTTGTTGGGAAACTGCTGTTCCGCATAACGGAGGAAGCGGACGGGTGTGAGCGGAATATTCATGAGTGCTGACTGTTACCAGGCAGTATGGCCTCCGTCTACGACGAGAACATGGCCCGTCACGTAGGCCGAGGCATCCGAAGCCAGAAAAATTGCCGCACCTTTTAGGTCATGGTCGCTGCCAAAACGGTGAAGAGGAATCTTGGCCAAAATTGACTCCTTATGGTGCTCAAGAATCCAGCTCGACATGTGCGTAGGAAACCAGCCCGGAGCGATGGCATTAACCTGGATATTGTGCGCCGCCCACTTGCACGCCAGATCTTTGGTGAAAGCGATGACTCCGCCTTTGCTGGCGTGGTATCCGATGGCTTGCAGGTCCGAAGAAGCTCCGCCCAGGCCTGCCACCGAGGCTATGTTGATGATCTTGCCGCGCCCTTGCCCAATCATGGCTTTGCCCACGGCTTGCGAGAACAGAAAAGTTCCAGTGAGGTTCGTGTCCATGACCTTGTTCCATTGCTCCAGCGTCATTTCTTCCACCGGAGCTCCCCACGAAATCCCTGCATTATTAATAAGGATGTCGATGCGTCCAAAATTCTGCAGAGTCGATGCCACCGCTTGCTGAATAGCCGCCGGATCTTTTACGTCGCAGCCGAGGGCGAGGGTCTTGATACCCAGGCTGGCCAACTCGACGGCCGCCTCGTCGCACCGCTCCTTCTTTCGGGCGCACAGCACCAGATTCGCTCCCATCTCCGCCAATCCTTCGGCCATCTGGCGGCCAAGACCGATGGAGCCACCGGTGATGATGGCGACGCGCCCGCTAAGATCGAACAACTGCCTGGCATTCACGTAGCGAAGGCCCCCAATCTGATGTTCCGCCCTGGTACAAAGTGATAGTCAATATCACAATTTAGCGACTAACGTCAATTCAGAGTTTTCCGGAGTGCTGGGAAGTGGCCTTGAGGGTCAGCGGCCTCACGGACTAACACGCAACACGACCCGGCCGGAAATTTCCCCTCGGCGCAGCCGCTCAAGGACCTCGTTGGCCTCTGACAAGGGCTGCGTAAACACTTCGCAGTGAACTTTTCCCGCTGCGCCCATGGCGAGAATCTCTTGCAGATCCTGTCGTGTGCCGACTGCGGAAGCCTGGATCCGGATTTCGCCCGCTGCCATAAGGATGGGCGGGAAAGAAATATCCTGAGCGGGCAAGCCCACGGCGAGCAGGATTCCCGTGGGACGAACACAATAAAACGCCATGTCGTAAGCGGCTTTTGCCGCGGACGTAACCAAGGCCACGTGAACTCCGCCCAGCGAACGCAATTGCTTAATCACCTTGTCCGATGCCGCATTCAGCGTCCTGGAAGCTCCGAGGGACTTCGCCAGGCTGAGTTTCTCTTCGCTGATGTCAATTGCGGTTACATCCGCTCCCAGTTCGCGGCCGATCTGAACCGCTATGTGTCCCAGTCCACCCACTCCAAATACCGCTAACCGTTGCCCCGCGGTGATGCGTGAGTGTTTAAGGGCGCGATAGACAGTGACCCCAGCGCATAGCAGGGGAGCGGCCTGCTCCGAGGCAAGATTATCGGGAATCCTGGCGGCATGGGTAGCGGGTGCCTTGACAAATTCGGCATACCCGCCATCTACGGTCACACCGGTAATTTGCTGCTGAACGCAGAGGTTTTCGTTGCCCTCACGGCAAAACTCGCACTTTCCGCAGGTCCAATGGATCCAGGGCACACCGACCCGGTCGCCGATCTTTACCCCCTGCACGTCCAGACCTACCTCGACAATAGTGCCGACCACTTCGTGCCCGAGGATCAGCGGCTTCTTTACAATCCCAGCCAACTGCGACCAGTCGCCATCCGCGACGTGCAAGTCAGAGTGGCACACGCCGCAAACCTCAACCTTGATCAGAACTTCGCTCTCTGTGGGTTTGGGAACAGCGACATCCTGAATCGTAAGCGGGATCTTGAAGTCGCGAAGCACAGCAGCTTTCATCTTCTCCCTCTGGGGAACCACGCCCTCTAGAACAACGACTAGTCCTCGGAAAACTGAATCGAGTAGTGCCGTGGTCAGCGGCCAGTGCTCAGTAAGCGTCAGTAGGAGCAAGTCTGCGAAGTGCTTTCACTGACCACTGCAACTCAGGGCTCCAGCCCACGCAGGAAAAACTCCACCGCGCTGAGCACTCGATCCGTGAGCTTGTGCGGTCCGGTCAAATCAACCGCCCACTGCCGTACGACCGTGTTGTAGAGGCCCTCCATGAATTCCGCCAGGTGGACGATGGGAAAGTCGCGTGTAATCTCGCTTCTCTTTTGTCCCTGCGCCAGAATCTCTCGCAGCAAACCGACGGTGGCTTCTTCGTGCCCGCGCACTTCCGCGCAGCGCACCGGGTCCATCGCACCAGAAAGCACGACCGCCTGCCACAGTTTGCGGTCGGCCTCGGCTTCGCGCGCCATGCTGCCGTAAAGTCGGCGCAAACGCTCGGCCGTCGTGGCATGAGTGGACAATTCCGAGCGCAGCCGCTCTCTGATGCAGGAGAATCCGCGTTCCCCTACCTCTCGAAGAACCGCATCCTTGCTGGGAAAATAGCGAAAAAAAGTCGGCTGGCTGATTTCGAGGGTCTGTACAATATCGTCGATCCGGGTGTTCTCGAAACCGCGCTTGCGAAAAAGCTTGATCGAAGTATCGATGATCTGCTGGCGCATGCGGGTTTTCTTCCGCTCACGAAGCCCTGCTGCCGGAGCGTTTCCCGGTCTATCAGCAACTCGGCGCTCCGCCATCAATCGAGGCATCCTCTCCTCCTGACGCATTGCCAGAGAGTTCATTCCCAGACAATGTGATAGTCACTATAACAAAATAGCGACTAAAGCATTATGAGTTGTCCATCAACGTAGGGGCATTTCGAGAGTTCGGCTGTCTGACGAAAGATACGGATTGCACGGCGAGGCGATGTCGGTGATGGTGCTCAATGCCGCCTACGTGGAAGCGCCCGCTGTGGAGGAGACGCCTCAAAGTGCTTCGCAGAGGCGCTAAAATTGTGCCATCGTCGTTTCAAAAGCCTGAGTCGTTAGACGTTCCAGCGGCCATTTTCGCAACTCCTCTGAGAGCACTTCAATTCCCCATGGCCCGCGATATCCAGCGGCTCGCATCGCCGCAATAAAGCCTTTTACATCGAATTCTCCTTCGCCACAGAAACGGCGGTGGTTTACGGTGTCTTCGTGCAGGCTCCAGGGACACTCAAACGTGCCGTCGTTTAGTTCGACGCTGATGATGTATTGCGCGGGAATGCGGCGTAGATCGCCGTAAGGAATTTTGAGCTTCACGATGTGCCAGGTATCCAGACAAATGCCGCCATTGCTGGCGCCCGCGCCTTCGACGAGATTGAGTGAATCCTCCAATGTCCGGATCATGGCGAACGGCATCAACTCGAACCCCACTCGGGTTCCGCGCTCTGCCGCCTCCACGCACAGCTGGGCGAATGCTTCGATCAAGCGCGGCATCGGCGCCGTTTCCTGATAGAAATCGCCGACCTTCACGTGATGTGCCTGCAAGGCTTCCGCAGCATCGAGCAGCATCTTCTTGCAAATATCGGATTGCCTCTTTCGCTCACCGTCGAGGAACCAGTCGGTGAGGAATTCCAGTTCGACGTGCGTGATCCCGTTGTCGTCGAGAATCTGCTTCATCTCCTTGAACGTGCGCGTCCGGAGCACATGCGCAAGGTCGGCGTGCCAGATACCAACGCCGGTGAAACCCGCTCTGGCAGCCGATTCCACGCGGTCCCGGAAATCGAAAGGGCTGTGTTCTCTGTCGGTGTGAGGAAGCCCGCAGGAAATGGTCCAGTAGGAAGCGAGCAGTTCAACCTGGCTCTTCATTTTCGTGGAGGGCACACTCTCACGCGGCCACGGCTTCCTGCGCCATCACAGATTTCACAGCCTCAATGATCTTGTCTTCATTGGGGACGACGTAGTTTTCCAGTGGTTCGCTGTAAGGGATGGGAGCGTCGAGAGCAGTCACCATTCTGAGTGCTCGCAAATCTTCGACAGCGTGTTCGGCGATCTCGCCGGCGATCACCGCGGCGGCGGACGAATGCCGCGGCGCCTGATCGACCAGCACGACACGGCCCGTCTTTTTCACGGAATCGACAATGGTCTTGACATCGAGCGGTGCGAGCGTCCTTGGGTCAACCACCTCGGCGCTAATCCCCTCCGCTGCCAGCTGTTCAGCAGCGGCCAGCGCCTTCTTCACCATCCAGCCGACGGCCACAATCGTTACGTCGGTGCCGGCGCGTTTGATGTCGGCAACCCCGAGCGGCACAACATATTCGCCCTCAGGCACTTCGCCTTTATCGAGCGTGAGCATGTAGGGATGCAGATACACGACCGGGTTATCGTCACGAATGGCTGCGGCCATCAAGCCCTTCGCATCGGCCGGGGTCGAGGGCACGACAACCTTCAAACCGGGGATGCCCATCATGGTGTGATAAATGCAGTTCGAGTGCTGGCCGGCCCATCCCGCGCAGAAGCCGTAGCCGGCTTTGAGCACCACCGGCACGCTCACTTGCCCGCCTGACATGTAGCGCAGGCGAGGAGCTTCGTTGATGACCTGATCGAAGGCGACCAGCATGAATTCGCTCATCCATAGCTCGACGATAGGACGCAATCCGGTCAAGGCCGCGCCAATTCCAATGCCGATCTCAGCCGTCTCCGAAATCGGCGAGAGGCGCACACGCGTTTTGCCGAATTTCTTGAGCATGGGGTCGCGCTCCGTCATGGCCATATTCTGGCCGTAGAAAACCACGTTGTGGTCACGCTGCATCTCTTCGATGATGGCTGCGGCGATGGCATCGGCGTACATCATTTCTTTGGCCATGTTCTCCTCCTACGCGTAAACATATTGCAGCGCCTCTTCAGGCGCGGGCAGCAGGCTTGCCAGGGCGAACTGCGCGGCATCCTCCACCTCAGCGCGAGCGGCAGCTTCAATTCGCCTGGCTGCGGCTTCGGTGAGGGTGCCGTCTTTCAGCAGGCGTGCACGAAAGCGTTTGATCGGATCCTTGGCTTTCCACTGTTCGAATTCTTTGCGGTTGCCATAGACCGCGACTGCCTCGTGCTCAGGAAACTGCGTCGGAAGCGGGGGAACGGTGATTACATTGCCGTGGGCGCTGAGCCGATAGAATTTCGTTTCGACCAGACTCGGTCCATGGCCGGCGCGGGCGCGATCTGCGGCTTTGGCAACAACTTTCTGCACGGCTATGGGATCCGTACCATCAACCGTTGCCCCAGGCATGCTGAAGGCTTGCGCTTTCTTCGACAACGGATCGCCGGCAGCGGCATTGGCATCCTCCAGGCTGAAGTGCGTGTACGCCTGGTATTGATTGTTTTCGAGAACGTAGACGATAGGTAGTTTCCACACCGCAGCCATGTTGAGTGACTCGTAAAACGCGCCTTGTTTCGAAGCGCCGTCACCAAAGAAGCAGTAGACGATCTGGCCGCTTTTCTTTACCTGCGCGGTGAGGGCAGCGCCTGTGGCATGGGCGATACTCTGCCCAATAATTCCGGAAGTCCCGGGAAAATACCGGGCCGGGTCGGCAAGGTGCATGGAGCCGCCGAAGCCGTGGCACAAACCGTCCCTGCGGCCAAACACTTCCGCCATCATCTTCCGCAGCGGAGTTCCGAGAACGATGGGGTATCCATGACAGCGGTAACTGGGCATCACGAAATCCGTCTCGCGGCGCGTGGAGAGCGCCCCGACGATGCTGGCTTCAGCGCCGTCGCCCAAGTGAGAGTGTCCCCTGATTACACCGGGATGTTCGATGAATGTGCGCTTGATGGACTCTTCGAATTCGCGGATGCGCACCATCTGGGTATACATCCATCGCAGTTGGCCGCTGTTTGCGTTCGTTTTTGGCCGGGCAGATTTCTTCGCATTCTTTTGGGGCATTGGGTGCCTCCTACTTCCTCGTTTTTGCAGTCTTTGCAGTCTTAACAATTTTTGCAGTCGATTCCGCGATCTCGCAGAGCGGATCTCCGACCGGGACCTCGGCCGTTTCATGCGCCAGAAGCTTTGCCAGTATGCCACTGAAAGGCGATTCCAACTCGTAGCTGACTTTTTCGGTCTCCAACTCGACTAGCGGCTCGCCGGCCTTCACGTGATCGCCTTCGCGCTTGAGCCATCGCACCACCACTGCTTTGGTGCTGGTGACGCCGCCGGATTTGGGTACGATCACGCTTGTCAAGAGTTGGTCCTCGGCTCAGATCACTGCTTCGCCATTTCACTGCTAATGCACTTGCCGTCCGGCATGTTCCCAGTATTGCGCGCGTATCTTTTTTCTGTCGATCTTGCCGGCTACGGTTTTGGGAATCTCTTCGCAAAATGCAACAGACTTTGGAGCTTTTACTCCTCCCAGCTTCTCTTTGCAGTGGGAAATAATGGCTGCCTCGCTCAGGGATACTCCCGGGCGAAGTACAACGAATGCCTTGACTGCTTCTCCCCATGTATCATGAGGAACCCCAATCACGGCACACTCGTGAATCTCGGGCAGCGCCATCACTGCCGCTTCCACCTCGGCGCAATAGACATTAAAGCCGCCGGAGATGATCATGTCTTTCTTCCGGTCGACGATGTAGACGTAGCCTTCTTCGTCCAGGTAACCGACATCGCCGGTGTGGTGCCAGCCGTGCGTGCGGATTTCCGCCGTGGCCTCAGGCATCTTGTAATAGCCGCCACAGATGAGCGAGCCGCGCGCCACGATTTCTCCTCGTTCACCTGCCGGGAGAATTCGGCCGGCATCGTCCATGACGGCGAGGCGCACCGCCAGTGTGGGCTTGCCGCAACTGGCCAGGCGTTCGGGATGATCACCGCCAGCCGCCGCGGCCACAGTCTTCGCATCGAGAAAGGTCAGGATCATCGGCGCTTCCGTTTGACCGTAGGACTGACACATGCATGGGCCGAAGACTTCGACCGCGGCCTTCAATTTGTCGGGCGCGACAGGTGATCCCGCCAAAAGAAAACCGCGAAGGCTTGAGTAGTCAAAGTCGCGCACCTGCGGATGCGCCAGCAGATTGTAAAGCGCGGTTGGCGGAAGATAAAGATGCGTGACGCGATAGTGCTCAATATTGCGAAGCACTTCAAGCGCATCAAACTTAGGCATGACGATGTGGGTCGCTCCCACCGAACACATCACGAACGCCAATACTCCCGCAGCATGGGACAGCGGAGCTGTGTTCAAACACACAGGATGTTCGACATCGCCCCGCCAGCAGTGAGTGGCCATTTCCGTCATCGTGCCCAACGCAAGATTGGTCACACGAACGCCCTTCGCTGGACCGGTGGTTCCCCCTGTCGGCACCAGTCCGGCGAGCCGGTCAGGGTTGCCGTAGGCATCGCCCCAATCGGGGACTTTCGCACCCGCTCCCTGTTTCATGAAAGCCTGCAAGGATGGATATTCCCCATCTTCGCGATCGAGGCAGATGATACCCCGCAAGGAGGGTACGCGCCGTTTGATATCGGCGACGCTGTCGCGAAACTGGCTGTGATAGAACAACCACGCCATCTCTACGTAATTCATATATTCTACGTTGGCGTCGATGGCGTTGCGGTAATTGATTGGTACCCATACTGCCCCGGATCGCATGATGCCCAGCATGCAAAACAGAACTCTGGCGTCATTGTGCGAGTAAATGCCGGCAGACTCCTGGTCGCGCAATCCGCCGGCGCAGAGAGCGCGTGCGATGTTTTCGGTTGCGGTGTGCATCTCGCGATAAGACCAGGAAACCTCATCGTCGGCGGCGATGATCGCGGTGCGCTCGAAGTTGGCCTCGACGCCCTTGTCGAAATAGTCGATCGCACGCATGACCAGATTTCCGCTAGTCAGTGAGTCAGACGAACCTTGGCGAGACCATGCTCTTCCAAAACCCGCAGTATTTCCCGATGTCCAAAGGCTTCCGCGGGAGAAGCAAAACCAACCTTGCGCGGTGCCGCAAGCGCCAGATGGTGTGCCGCAAACGCCTGTAGCAACCCCGTCTGGCGATAGCAACAGGTGCCGAAGACCACGCACTGCGCGTAATCGGTGGAACCTCGGCCGACCACGACGTCGATGGTGCGCTGCTCGCGCGGGTTTTCGCGAGGCGGGGTTCCGGCTTGCACCGCATTCGCCATCTCAGCCAGCTTCTTTTCCTGCTCCGCTTTCGGCAGCGGACGAATTTGTTCTTCAAACATTTTCTCCGTGGCCGCGACGCCTTCCATGATCTGACGATCGAGCAAACCACCCATCGAGCGCACATTCGCGATCTGCGGGTGGTTCTTGAACCAAACTGGTTGCGGAAAGCCTCCCCACGCCAGTGCCAATTGAGTTTGCAAGTAACCTGGAATGCTCACATCATAGCGAGTCGCGCGCGGCCAGGCCTTGTATTGATTCTGCTCCAGATAATAGGCGTCGGTTTGAATGACTGCAAAAATCGTTTGCGTGGAACCGAATGTCGGAATGCCCTTAAACATGGTGACGGTTTCGAGCGTATCGATTGCCCCGGATTCCAGGCAAAGTCTGGCCGAGGCGTCGCTGACCGCGCACATAAAGGCAGTGGCTGGCGCGGCGAGAAGGCCGCGCTCGCGGAATTTTTCGGCCCATTTCTCCGCGACTTCCCGAATCCAGGCCTGTTCGCCGCCAATATCAATGTAATGGCAACCAGCTTTCAAAGCCGCTTCGATGACTCTCGGTCCGTTATAGATAAATGGTCCGGCAGTGTTGCAAACCACCTTGGCCCCATCGAAGATACGCGCTAAGTCTTCGAGGGTGCCGGGAGTCTCCACGATCTCAAAGTCGGCCGTTTCAATTCCCGGGACATGATCCATCACCTGCTTGATTCTCGACGCACTTCTGCCCGCGGCGATGAAAGGTGTGTTGTACTCGCGGAGGTATTCGACGATCAATCTGCCGGAAAACCCGTTGGCTCCGTAAACCACCACCGGCCTTTTGCTCATGTGCGACAGCTCCTAGGAAGGTAGTCTGTTGTTGGCCTATGCACCATTCCGCCGGGGCGACCCCTCGAAGCAAAACTTGAAGCGCAACGCCGCCGGCCCCGGCGAATGGCCGCACCCGCCTGTTGGCTAGCGTGAACCCGGCGCGCCAAGCCAAACGAATCCCTCTGGTTCAGAGGCCGATTGTAGGCTAAAGTATCTTTTTTGCTAGTAGGCACTTTTTTGTAACCTTTGATCCTGAAGGAGACTAATGTGGAAGAATTTTACTGCCCCGTGAAGCTGACCACAGACGTGATTGGCGGCAAGTGGAAACCGCTGATCCTCTTTTATCTCGAAGGCGGGACCAAACGATTTGGGGAGCTTCGCAAACTAATTCCGGGAATGACTAAGAAAATGCTGACCCAACATCTGCGTGACCTGGAACGCGATGAAGTCATTCGCCGGAAAGTCTATGCCGTGGTGCCGCCAAAGGTGGAATATTCGCTGACCAAACATGGAGAAAGCCTCAAGCCCATCCTCAAGCTCATGTCGGCGTGGGGCGCGAAGCACCGCAAGCGGTACGGTATTCCAAAGAGCAAGAACCGGCCGTTGACGCTCCCAAATTCTCCAAGACAATCCGCGGCCTCGCAGCAGACGCTGTCAAGCGGCTAGCCCACAGACAGAGTGCGACGACCCTCAGGCGCGCTTCCACGTCACAGCAGGCGGACCCCAAACTTCCTCGGCGGTTTCGGCGACCAGGCGTAGCTTGGCCTCCTCATCGGCCACGCTTACCAGGTTGCCCTCGATCGTAGATGCAAAACCGCACTGCGGACTGAGCGCCAGCCGCTCCAAAGGGATGAACTGCGAGGCTTGCTCGATGCGCTGTTTCAGTTCGTCCTTGCTCTCCAGGGCTGGCTTTTTGGAGCTGACGAGCCCCAGGACGACCGTGCGATCTTCGGGAACCTGGCGCAGTGGCTCGAAACCGCCCGAACGCTCATCGTCATATTCAAGCAGAAAGCGGTGAAAACGCGTTTTCTGAAACACCTTGGTGATCGGGCCATAATCGCCGGAAGCATAGAACCGGCTTTGATTATTGCCGCGGCAAAGGTGCAGGCCAAAAATAACGCCCGGATGATTGCCAATGACCGCATTGTCCATTTCGGTGGAAAGATCGAGCAACCGGTCGGGATCATTGCCACGCTGGCGGTATCCCTCGCGCAACCGAGGGTCGAGCAAAGCGGCATATTGCGGCGAGTCAATCTGAATATATGTGCATCCCAGGCGGATTAACTCTTCCACTTCGTCCCGCAAGATGTCCACCAGATCGGCCAGATAACCGTCAATCTTGGGATAAGCGGCAGACGACTTCTTGTTGTCGTAATAAGCGGCTGCCTGCTGGGCGCTGATCATGGTTGTTTTTGCAGGATGATTTGTACGTGCCCGTAAATAGGTAAACTCCTCGGCGCACAAGGGGCGTTTCCGGCGGAGTTTAGAAACCACGACCGGCCGGGGCTGCACTACCTCCTCGCCTTTTTCGTTGCGGAAAGGAATGGCCCATCCGCCGAACTTATCGAAGCCCTCCACGGCATCGATCAAGTGCCCGTAGAAAGCGTAGCGGCGCATCTCGCCGTCGGTGAGCATTTCCAGCCCGGCGCGCTTCTGCAACTCGACGGCTTCGTCAACCGCCCTGTCCTCGAGAGACTTGAACTCCGAATGGCCGATCTGGCCTTTCTCATGACGTTCGCGAGCGTCCTTCAAATACGAAGGTCGCAACAGACTTCCGACAACGTCGCTTCGATACACAAGACCTCCTCTTCAATGCTTTTGGACATGGGCATCCTGATTGCGGCGAAAGATCACGTACGCGCGGATTGCGATGGCATCATCGCGAGAAAGTTCCTTGGAGAAAGAAACCATTCCTTGTGATTGCAAATCGCCCCGCAACACAATCTCGAACCAGGTGTCATCGGTGAGGGTGCTGCTGCGCCGCAAATCGGGCAGCACTCCTCCGCTCACGGCGACATCGCCGTGGCATCCGGCACAATATCTTTGAAAAAGCCGTTCGCCGTTGTGAACGGTTGCAGAACTCGCTCGATTCGGCAGCGCCGTCAGCGGTGGCGGCTCGGTGGCTTGCAGGGGCGGCAGGCTGGCCTTTCCTCCGAGTTCGAAAACCAGCATGCGGCTGACGTTGCGTACGCGCCCGGAGGCGAAAGAAACCTCGCCCGCGGCCAGCGGGAACACGCCGCCCCAACCGGCAAGGACAGCTACATACTGTTTGCCGTCGGCCTCGTAGGTCACTGGGCCGGCCATCACTCCGGTCTGAGCTGCGAATGACCACAGCTTCTCGCCCGCGTCGGCATGGTAAGCTTCGAAGTTTCCGCTGGCTGTTCCTTCAAAAACCAGATTTCCCGCCGTCGCAAGCGTTCCGCCATTCCAGGGTCCGGGCCGCTCAATCGTCCAGACAGCCCTTTGCTGCACTGGATCCCAGGCCACTAGTTTTCCTCTCACCGTCCCGAGAATTGCTTTTTTCGCTTTCGGATCCTGCGGCAAGCCTGCCGCCACTACATCGATGCCGTAATTCGGAGCCAGCTTCTTCGCTTCGAAAATGTCGGGCAGTTTGTATTTGAAGCCGGCATCGTTGACCGGAATGTAGGCAAGATGGGTGACTGGGCTGTACGACATCGGTTGCCAACTGTGCGCCCCGATGGGCCCAGGCACGATGGGTGCAGGATCGGCCCCAGCGTACCTCGCAACGGCGGTTTCGATGGGACGACCGGTTCTCAGGTCTACTCCGCTCGCCCAGTTGACAAACGTGTACGGCTTGGCGGAAATAAGGGCGCCGTTCGTGCGGTCGATGACATAGAAGAAGCCATTTTTCGGCGCCTGCATTAAGACTTTACGAGTACGCCCATCGATGTTGAGATCGGCGAGGATGATGTCTTCGTCGGAGTCGAAATCCCACGCGTCGCCGGGGTCTTCCTGATAGTGCCAGATGTACTCTCCGGTCTCCATTTTGAGCGCAACAATGGAGCAGGTGAGCAAATTGTCGCCGCCCTTCGGGCTGCGAAATTTTTCGCTCCACGGAGTACCGTTGCCGGTGCCGATGTAGAGCTGATCGAGTTCGGGATCATACGCCATCGCGTTCCACACTGTGCCGCCGCCTCCGAGCTTCCACCACTCACCACTCCAGGTCCGGGCAGCTTTTGCGAGAATCGGACTTTCGAACGGCTTCGAGGGGTCGCCTGGCACGGTGTAAAAGCGCCATACCAATTTTCCGGTGTCGCTGTCATAGGCCGAAACGTAACCGCGCACTCCAAATTCCCCGCCTCCATTGCCGATAAATACTTTGCCCTTGATTATTCGGGGAGCGCCGGTGATGGTGTAGCGAAAATTGGGATCGATGGTAAGCGTTTCCCAAACAAGATGGCCGGTCTTCCTATCCAGAGCGATCAGGCGTCCATCGAGGGTGCCGAAAAATATTCTGCCGTTCCAGGCCGCAACTCCCCGGTTCACCACGTCACAACATGCGTTCACTGCCCAATTGCCGGGGACTTTGGGATCATAGGACCAAAGCAGTTGCCCGGTGGCGGCATTCAACGCGAAGACTTTGCTCCATGCGCTGGTAAAGTACATCACGCCCTCGACCACGATCGGAGTTGCTTCCTGGCCTCGGTTCGTGTCCAGGTCGTAATGCCAGGCCAATCCGAGCTGCGAGATATTCTGATCATTAATCTGAGTCAACGGGCTGAAATGCTGCTCGCCGTAAGTGCGGCCGTAGGTCATCCAGTTTCCCGGCTCGCGATCGGGATTGGTGATGCGGGATTCGTTTACATCCGCAGGTCGGACTGGGTTCACAGAAGCGACTTTTGTTTGACGGCACGACGAGATCGATGCGAGGACAACTGTGATCGCGAGAAGTCTGATGGTGCGATCCAAGTGGGTTTTCGGATTTCCCATTCGCATTGAGGCAGACGTACGAGTCAATCACACGTCGAAGAAAACTGTTTCCCGATCTCCCTGAAGTCGCACATCGAACCGCCAATATCCGGGACGGGCAGACTCTGGTCGGGCTGTTAACGTGTCGCGCCGCTCAGGTGGAATCAACTGGAGGATCGGATCCTCGTCGTTGGCGGCATCTCCGGCGAAATAAACTCGCGTGTAGAGCTGCTTCAGCATTCCGCGAGCGAAAACCGCCAGGGTCAGATGCGGCGCTTGCAAATTACCGTTGGGAACACGTCCAGGCCTTATCGTTTCCAGTAAGCAACTGCCATCTTCTCCGGTGGCGATGCGGCCAAAGCCGATCCATCCCGGGTCGGGCGTTTTGGGTTGCGGGTCGTCGGGATGGTTGTATTTTCCGTTCGAGTCGGCTTGCCAAATTTCCAGCATCGCATCGTCAACCGGGGCGCCGTCACCGTCGAGTACACGAAAGGTGATCCAGACGCGCTCGCCCCTAGCCTGCGGACCCGCGACACACCCGATGCGGTGTTCGTCGGTGGTCAGCTCAATCCGGAAATATGGGCCAACCGTCTGCGAGGGTGTCGGGACCAGATTCGTATCAGGTTTCAAAAGGTGTGGCCTCCGGCCCGCGCAGCACGATGTCGAATTTGAAACCCTTCGCCCATTGCGGCCGCGTAGTCTCCAGATCGAACTTCGAAATCAGCCGCAGTCTGGCTCGTTCATCCGGTATGGATTGGAAGATGGGATCGTAGTCGAACAGTGGATCACCGGGAAAATACATCTGCGTCACCAGACGCGAGATAAAAGCCGTCCCGAAGACTGAAAAGTGAATATGCGCGGGGCGCCACGCGTTGAAGTGATTGTTCCAGGGGTATGCTCCGGGCTTGATGGTGATGAAGCGGTACGCGCCGTTTTCATCGGTCATGGTTCGACCGGCGCCACTGAAATTGGGATCGAGCGGGGCGGGATGCTGGTCGCCGATGTGTTTGTACCTTCCGGCGGAGTTCGCCTGCCAAATCTCGATGAGTGCGTTGGGAATAGCCCGCCCGTTACTGTCGAGCACGCGTCCGCTCACGATGATGCGCTCGCCGATCGGCTCACCAGAGTGCTGGCAGGTCAGATCGTGATCGTTTTCCCCAACCTTGTCATGCCCAAAAATGGGTCCGGCAATCTCCGACAGGGTGTGTGGCAGAATGACGAGAGGCTTGAGTGGCGCGCGTTTAATGGTCGTCCGATAAGGCTCATACAAAGAGGGTGGCTGACTGCCCTTGGGCGGCCGAGCATAGGCCTTGACTGAAACTCGCGCGTTCACCCCGGAATCCATGCCACTCCAATTCCCGGCGCGCGCGGATTGGGTGTTGCGGCCACCCGCAAGAACCCAAGTCCCTCGCTTCGCTCGGGATGACAAGCAAAAAAGATAGTCCACTGCTGCGCCGTTCAAACTCGCGCGCACACCGACTTGCCTTCGGTATACAACTCTAACGCCGGTTTGCCCCACTCGCGTCCCCAACCCGACTGCTTGTATCCCCCGAAAGGCAGAGCGGAATCGAAGACGTTGTAGCAGTTGATCCAAACCGTCCCAGCTTTCAACTTCTTCGCCAGGAGATGTGCCTTGCTGATGTCGCGTGTCCATACGGCTGAGGCCAGACCGTAAATGCTGTCGTTGGCGAAGCCTGCCACTTCACCCAGGTCGCCGAACGGAATCGCCGTTACCACCGGACCGAAAATTTCTTCGCGGACTACTTTCATGCCCGGCTTCACGTCGACCAGCACCGTCGGTTCAACAAAGTATCCAGGGCCATCGATCTTCTTGCCACCGATCACCGCTTTAGCGCCGTCCTTACTGCCGGAATCGAGATAGCCGCAGACTCGATCTTGCTGTTCTTTTGAAACCAGTGGCCCCATGTTGTTGGCGGGATCAATTCCCGGACCGATGTGAAAACTCTTGGTGAAGTCGGCAACGCCTTCCACCACTTTGTCGAAAATGCTCTTATGTGCAAACAGTCGCGAGCCGGCGGCGCAGATTTCGCCCTGGTTAAAGAAAATCGCCATGGCGCTGCCCGGGATAGCCTGTTCCAAGTCGGCATCCGCAAGAACAACGTTGGGTGACTTGCCTCCCAACTCCAGCGAAACCTTTTTCAGATTTCCGCTGGCGGCGTTCAGAATGATCTTGCCAACTTCGGTCGATCCAGTGAAAGCAATCTTGTCTACATCCGGATGGGCGGCGAGCGCAGCGCCCGCGGTTTCGCCAAAACCCGGCACAATGTTGACCACACCCTCGGGGAAGCCTGCCTCCATGACCAACTCCCCAAGTCGCAGCGCGGTCAAAGGAGTTTGTTCGGCGGGTTTCAAAACAACGGTGCAGCCCACGGCCAAGGCTGGACCCAGCTTCATCGACGCCATAATCAGCGGAAAATTCCACGGAATAATCTGACCCGCAACCCCCACCGGCTCGCGTAGCGTATAAGCCAGGTATTGTCCCCCCGGCGCAGAAATCGGAATGGTGGCGCCTTCCACCTTTGTCGCCCAGCCCGCATAGTACCGAAACGCGTCCGACACGGTCGGGATGTCCACAATACGGGAGAAGAAGACTGGTTTACCGTTGTCCAGAGTTTCCAGTTCGGCCAATTCTTCGTGATGCTGGTCAACCAAATCGGCCAGTTTCCACAGCAGTCTGCCTCGTTCCGACGGCGACATCTCCTGCCATGGGCCGGATTCGAAAGCCTTACGCGCAGCTTTGACCGCCAGATCGATGTCGGCTTTATCCCCTTCCGCTACCCGGGCCAACACCTCGCCCGTGGCTGGGTTGTACGTCTCAAAGGTCTTGCCGGAAACCGCATCAACCCATTTGCCCCCGATCAACATTTTCCGGGGTTTGGCGATGAACTCGCTAACACTGCTTTGTATTTGCGGCATTACTGTGGTGGCCATGTTTCCTCCTGCTTGTACCGGCTCAGCCTGAATTTTAATTTCTCGTGCGCTTTATTAGATGCTTCATGCCCGAACCCAGGCCGGTCAAGATAATCATCGAATTCTTGCTTGCGCAGCCAAGCACCGTGATTTTCAGGCTGGCGGATCGGAGGGATGGTCTTGGAGTTGCCCATGCTCTGATCTCCCCAATCCGCGGGAGGAATGCCCCTTGATCCTGCTGAGTGCAGAGGCAAGGAGGGATTTGCATGGCACTTGCGATTGAAGGTGAACTCTGTTTCTCAGCAAATTCTCGAATTGCACCGCCACCCAAAACCCCTGCCACGCTTCGCCCGGTTCACTTTGCCTGTATCGATCCAAGGTATCGGTTGAGATTGGCAATGCGCATCGTAAGCAGCTCTTCGTGGCCCTGGCTCATCTTCCAGAATACCGGGCCCCAGATGGGCATGTCCTGACCGTGCGCCACCAGCATGGTCTGGCCGCGAAGAATACTGGTGACTTTATCCGCGGGGTACTTCCCGCCATTTTGCTTGGCCAACATGGTTAGATCTGCCGGAGCCTGCTTTAGGGCACCAGCCGCGGGACCGTCTCCCTTGGCGTCTTTGCCGTGGCAGGAGGCGCAGTAGCTCATGAACATTTCCTTACCCGAAGCCGGTGAGGTGGCGGCCGCCGTTGTGTGCTTTACAGTGGGCGTGGCCTCCTGTCCAGCGGAAGTAACCGGAACTGCGAGCGCCAATGCGGCCAGGAAACTCAGGTATCGAAATCTCATGAAACCCTCCCCATCAGAAACCCTCAAGCAAGCCCCCCAGGCGCGAAGGGTATATGCGCCTGGGAGTTATACCCTCGCCTCAAAACGTGAATCTCACAGAGAACTGAAGCTGTCGCGGAGTGAACGCCGTGCGCGGCAGTCCGAAATTTGTATTGGGCGTCGTTGGGATGAACAGAGTCGTTCCGATCGGGGTGGGGGCCACTGACCCCCCGGGAACCGAGGTCCCACCGTTCGGGCAGGTCACAGATGCAGAGCCCTGCTGAATCGCCCTAGTCATGGCGTCGTTGTAATGCTGTGGAACGCCTCCGCAAAACACAGGTGAGCCGTAAACACTCGTAACCTCATCATAGTTTGCCCGGTTTAGCAGGTTGAAGGCATCAAACGCGAGATTCGCGGTGAAGCGGTCGTTGATATGCACCGCGCGGGTTACGCGCAGGTCCCAGTTGTAATACGGATCGCCGATATACGTGTTGCGCGGAATCATGGTCTGGCAGTCTTGCACGTCGGGACATGAGCCGGCAATGAACGACGAGCCGCCGACGCGGTCGGTGGAGCCGCCGGCGACATCGTTCAGAGTGTTGCTGCCGTAAAAAATGGTGAAGGGCCGGCCGGATTGCAAGGTGACGATATTGCTCAACTCAAAATTCCGCCAGGGCCCATTTTGCGGCGCAATAGCGGTAAAGTTGGCCACCACGCGATGCCGGGCATCCTGGTTGGAGTTGGCGCGTTCCGCCGCATAATCAAACTGGTTGGGCGGCAGGTTGATGAAGGTAGTAAAGTTGCCATTGTCGATGGTGTGGGAATAAGTGTAGTTGGCCGTCAGGTTGAAAAACTTTCCACGCTCCAGCACGGTCAGCGTTCCGCCGTGGTAAATGGCATTGGCAACGTCGTTGTTGTAGTCTTCCAGCCCTGAGCTGATGGTTCGCAGGCCGGAGCCGAGAGCCCCGCCGAAGAAGGGCCCTAGACCGGCAAGGGCACCCGTGCCCAGGGTCGGCGTTCCGGTGCAAGGCGAGAGTGTGCCATCGGCATTGAGCCATCCCGGCACCCATTCCGGCAGCGGGTCGGTGACTGCCGACTTGGTGGTGCCCGCTGGGCAGGGGACGTTGAGGTTGTTCCCGCGAACCAACTTGTGGGCCTCCACGAACAGATAGCTCAGCTGGAGTGCAAAACCCCGGCCGAGCTGGTGATCAATCTCGAAGCTGCCCTGCTCGGCATAAGGCGCCCGCGCGTTGTGGTCCATGCCGCCCTCGCCAATGCCGCAGGCTCCAGTGGTAAAGCAGGTGCCGGCCATCTCTACAGAGGGGAAGGCCGTGTTATAGGCTCCCGTTTGTATGATGTTGGCCGCAAGACAAGGCGCCTCCGGAACACCAGCACAGGGTGAGCCGGGAGGGCCCGGCGATGGCGGGTCTGCCAGAAGCTGGTACCCCTGCCCAGCCTGCGCTAGATTGGACGCGATATTGGGAAACTTCTGGGGCTGAATTCCGGCGCCGCTGCAAATGGCTGATACACCCGATGTCGCCTGATTGCCGCATTGATACCCTGCCACGATCTTCTGCGTATTGGGCACGAAGAAGAAAGTCAGATTTTGCCGGTCGAAGAAAATCCCGAATCCCGCGCGAAGCACGGTGCTGCTGTTGGGAGCATAAGCTAGCCCAATACGCGGCTGAAATTCGTTGTAGTCATTGTTCACGAATGCTGCCAGGCCGGTTTCATAATCCCATCGCAGGCCATAGTTCACGGTTAATTTGGGATTTAGCTTCCATTGATCCTGGGCAAACACGCCCCAGTATCCATGGTTGATATTCCGGGTGAAGCCGCCAAGGAGCGAGGGAGGGTAGGCATTGGCCCATGTTGAATTGGGGAACCCACCGCCGTTTAGCGGATTGGCTGTGGTAACTGTCGGAATGCAGGGTGTAGGGCCGGAGGCATCGCCGCTACAGGCGGTGGGACTGGTTGGCAGTGGAGTGCCTGCGTACATGAAGACCACGCCATTGTCTTGAGGGACGGCGCAGGTATCAGCGGAAGTGCCCAAACCGGTTCCCGCAGTCGGATAGGCGCCACCGAAGTTCGAATTGAAATACTGGGCGAAATCAGTGAAACAAGAAATGCCAGGTATTAACAGCCGAGTCGGCATGAAGCCGGGGTAACCTTCCACGCTGCTCAGCCAGTTGCCGTCAACCCCAAATTTCGCAAGGTGATTGCCCTTGACCCAGGATAGCGACTCGGAGAGCTGGGCTCGGGTCTCGTAGAGCCGGTCGTTGGTTCCGAAATTATGCCCCAGTTCGAGATCATTCAGGATGCTGAAGTCCGGCTGGCCCGTAGCCCCGGGAAAGTTGTAGTGCCGCCGCGCGTATTGCGCGAGCACCGTATTAACCAGATTGGGTTTCAATGACGAGTTCACTGTGGCGACCACCGCCTGGTCGCGAATGTAAAGGTCGCGGCCGCCGCTGGGCACACCAACTCCTCCGCCATCCAGTGTTTGCCCCACCAGTTGGTTCGTTGATCGGCTGTCCTCCACGTCGTAACGAAAGGCCAGACGGTTATTCGTGGTCAGTTGATGGTCGATTCTGGCAAAACCGGAATCGTCGTTGGCGGTTTTTAGAAAGCCTTGCAGAAATCCGAAGGCCTGGCCCTGAGTGATGTTGGCTGGATTGCCGGCGAAATTTGGCAGACAGGTGCTGACCGCGCCGAGGCAGCCCTCGGGAGCCAGCCCCATCAGCGCCTTAGCCTGGTCTATGAGCAAAATGTTGTTGACCAGATCGGGCGGATACACCGGCGACTGGGCGCTGCGTTTGCCTTCATAGTTCACAAAGAAGAAAGTCTTGTCTTTGACCAAGGGACCGCCGAGCGAGGCCCCGAACGAGTTTTGCCGAACAGCGTCGGGCAGCGGGGGAGGCTGCAGCGGTGAGTGCGCGTCGAAGGCGTTGTTTTGAAAAAACTCGTAGAGCGAACCATGCAAATTGTTGGTGCCTGACTTGGTCACGATATTGACGATTCCGCCCATGGCGCGGCCATACTCCGCGCCAAAGCTGTTGTTCACGACGCGGAACTCTTGGACCGATTCCTGGGGCGGCGTCGCGCGCTGGATGCCGCTGGCGGAGTTTACGAAGTCGGCGCCATCCACCGTGATCTCATTGCTAAACGAACGCATGCCGCCAAACGAGATCTGCGTCACCTCAAACTCGGTGAAGGTCGTTCCCAGGCTGGTCCGACTGGTGGCCACACCGGGAGTGAGGAGGGCAAAGTCCGTGAACACACGGTTGCTAATGGGCAAGTCCTCAATCTGTTGGGTTTCTACGACCTGGCTGATCTCGGTTTTGGTGGGCTCGATGAGGGGGGCTTCCGTGGTTACGGTGACGGTTTCGGAAGCTGCCGCAACCTTCAAAGTGGGGCTGACGGTGAGAACCTGACCAACGGTCATGACAATGCCAGTCTGCTGATACTTGGCGAAGCCGCTTGCGGTAATTGTCAGCTCGTATTTCCCAGGAGGAAGGTTCGGGACCACGAAAAAACCTGTGGTATTTGTGGTCGCCTGAAAAGTCTGGTTGGTGTCGGGGTCGCGCACAACCACCCGCGCGCTAACTACCGCTCGCCCCGCAGGGTCCAGGACCGTGCCGTTCAGTTGAGCGAAGCTAACAGCTTGGGCCGCTGCCGATGGTGCAGACGCTCCCAGTACAGCGAGAAGGTAAAGAACAACACCCAACCAGCGTGTTCTCATAAGATCCCCTTCCTGAGCGAATCTTCCCAGTAATCGACCAATGACGCGGCCTAACCAGCCGGTCGAAGGCACAGCTAAGAATCCAGTAGATGACATCCCGAGCAGAAAATCGCACCCACCTGCGATTCCCCACAAAAAGTCCGCCAATCTTTACTATGTTCCGATGCATACTGTCAACACAAAAATGTATACAGGAATCGATCCAGGCATAAATCGTTGTTGGTTTTGGTTGAACTTAGGTGAATGGCTCGAATTTACTGTATGCAATCAGCGATCAACGGACACCGGGCCACGGCCAACAGATCCCCAAGGCTGCGCAGGACGCGATGTGGCCTTCTGCCCTTAGGCTGCCTCGCCCAATCGGATGCTTGGCAGATGCCGGTGGTCACCCCGAAGCCCACGGCGCTGCCTCGCCGGGCCATAATCATTTCGACCAGGGGATCGTCCCCGACAACCCCCACCCTACTCATGGGGACGCCCAGCTTTTTCGCCGCTAACCTCAGTGCGTGGAGCGAAGGTTTCCCGGTAAGAACCATGGGCGCGCGGGTGATCCTGCGCACCGCTGCTGAGATCGCATACGAGTACCCCATGGTCTTGCCCCCGGCAGTGGCGAAAAATGGCACATCAGAAGCCACATAGAGCTGCGCGCCATTCCAGATGGCCTTCGCGGCGGCTTCTATATCTTTCATCCTGCAGTCGGGATGCCACCCGATATAGACGGCATCGACCCGGTCAGTGCCTTCGTCGTGAGTGAAGACCGTCTGCATTCCCACCCCTGCCAGAGCGTGCCCGACGCCGGGGGTTCCTAACACTAGAACTCGTTTAACGCCTCGGCGCGGCATGATATCGGCGGCCACGCTGGAAGGGTTAAGCAGAGCATCATCGGAGATCGGCAGGCCGACCGCGCGCAGTTTCGGTGCCTGTTCAGAGGAGGGATAGTTCGTTCCATTGGTGAAGACAACATAACGAATGCCGCGCGTATTCAATTCGCTAAGTAACTCAATGGCGCCCGGCAGCACCTGATAGCCGCTCAGGGAACGGTCGGTTAGCACCAAGGTTCCATCGAGATCGAACAGGAAGGCCTTGACCGGTCTGAGCCGCGCATCACTCTTGCTAAGGCTGGGCCGGTGTTTCATGCCGTCGCCTTGCCGCGCACTGGCGAGCCTTTTAGCAGCAGTCGAAAGCCAGACTTCTCAACCGACAGGCGTGCGATGTCTCGCCGCGACGCAAGCCCGCGAAGCAACTTCAGCACCGGGGCGATTTCCGGGTTGTAGGTTTGCGGCGCGGGCCCAGCGGCTTTCATGGCGTCGACTTGCCCGGCGGGCATGGTCGCACGCAGCAGGAACTCCTCGTCGCTCAATTCCAGCCCGATTCGCCTTCGCAACTCGGCCAGAGGCGGCATGTCCGGCTCCTGCCGAAGCTCGCGGGTTCGGGGCAAGGAGTCGATACGGTCCAGCACTTCCGGCGCAATCGGCAGATTGGGTTTTCCGAATCGGCCCAAGGCGTAGCGAATCACTTCGTCCGGCACAATGGCGTAGCGTTCTTTGTCCTTGCGGGTGATGTTCATCACCGCCTGGGTCAGCAGCATCTGCGAGAAGGGGGTCATTACAATCGGCCAGCCTAATTCCTGGCGCACCCGGCCTATTTCTTCGATGACTGCGCTCTCTAGGTGCGCGAGACCGCTTTCCGCTAAGTGCCGCCGCATGGTGCCCGTCATGCCTCCGGGCAACTGGTGATGAAAGTATGCTGCGTCGAAAGGCTGCGGGCAGCCAGCAGGAAGTCCTTCCGCTTCTGCCAGGCGGGTGAAATAGCGGCCAACTTCAGCCAGAGCCTGATCGTCGATATCGATCTGGTGGCCGAGTTCGCGCAGATTAGCGACAACGCGTCCGGCGGGCGGATTGGATATTCCGTCGCTCGCGGCGCCCGAAGCGCACTGCACCGTGCCAACGCCCCACTCCGGAGCGTCCATGTAGACCAACTCGCCGAGACCAATCGTGCAATGGGAGTGGAGTTCCAAAGGCTTGTCGCCCATCACCGCCTTGACCGCCGGAATCATCGTGCGTGCGCGCGGCGGCGTCAGAAGGCCGCCGGGGTCCTTGATATAAAGGGCATCGACATCCGGACTCGCGGCAAGTTTGCGGGCACGCTCTACGTAGCGCGCGTCATCGTCAATAGGGCTTACCGTGAACACTAAAGCGGCGATGACATACTCGCCGCCAACCTGCTTGATCGTGTGCGCGCAGGCGACATTGGAATCGGCGTTGTTCATGGGATCAGCCAGCGCAAAGCGGCGGATCCCGTTTTTCACCAGCGTCGCGAACGCCAGCCTCATGAATTCAGGGCTGGCCGTTTCCCAGGAAATAAAGCGGAACCCTGTCGAGAGAAATTGAAGTGGCGTATTCGGCGTAGCCTTCGCCATCAGCCGAATTCTCTCCCACGGGTCTTCCCTCTTGTAGCGGACCGCAACGCCCATGTGCGTGGAGGTCGTAAAGTCAATCGCCTTGAACCCCACACGGTCCATGACGGGCGCAATGGTCAGGGTTTTTGCCGTGTCGATGCCCAGCGCCGCCCAAAGACTCTGGTTGCCGTCGCGGAGTGAGGTCTCAACGATCTGAATCGTAGCCACAGTTCAAGCCTCCGGGCGCACGCGCATCAGAACTTCGCCATACTCGACCGCGCCCCCGTTTTTCACCAGTATTTCGGCCACCTCGCCCTTCACGCCTGCATGGACGGTGTGCATCAGTTTCATGACTTCGATGATGCCGACCACTGTTTGCTCAACGACCTTCGATCGCAACTCTACGAACGGAGGCTCACCCGGCTTGGGTGCAATGTAGAAGATTCCGATGAGAGGAGCAGGAATTTCTAACAAGCCCGGTTCGGATGGCGGCTTTGGTTTCGTTTGTAGCGGCGAATGGGGTGGAGCCGCCGGCGCCGGCGGAGGATCGGCAACTTGCCGGAATGCCGACCCGCGCTGGAGGTTCAGCTTGACGCCATCGATCTCCAGCGTCAATTCCTCGAAGCTCGACTCCTCGAGGATGCGCATGATCTCGGCCACATCTTTGGCCGTGAGCGTCAACGCCGGCCTCCAAAGATGTTCATCACGTGCAGAAGAGGGTTCTCCGCCGGCTTCGCAATCGGAGTTTTGTCTTTCCCGGACCACACCGTTTCCGGGCGGCTTTGCAACAGAAAGATTTCGCCCCGGTGATCAATCGCCCACTCGATGTCCCGAGGCCTCCCATAATGGCCTTCGACTCTGCGGCCAATTTCTGCCAGCGCATTCAACTCCGCGTCGCTGATCGACGGCGCACGGCGAAGGTCTTCCGGCGTTTCTATGGGCTTGATCCCGCCGTTCTCAGCGGGCACGTGTTGTATGCGCTTATCGGAAATGTCACGCACCGAAATTTGCCCGGTAATTTTGCCAATCACGAAGCGATCCGGAGTGACTTCGCCGCCTACTACCGCCGAGCCCAGACCCCAGGCCGATTCGATAGTGATCACGGAGCGGTCGCCTGTTAGCGGGCTGCGCGTGAACATCACTCCCGCCGAGCGCGCTTCGACCATTTTTTGGATGACGACCGCAATCGCCACTCCGTTTTCCGGAGTGCGGTCTTTAAGGCGGTACGAGATCGAGGGAACCGAATAGAGGCTGGCCCAACAAGAGCGCACGTAGTTCAAAACCGGCTCGACGCCCTTCACCCAAAGATAAGTATCCTGCAGACCGGCGAAACTGGCCTCCTCTGAATCCTCCGATGTAGCCGAAGAGCGCACCGCCAGTGGGCAATTGAGATCCGGTGCGCACAACTCCTCATGCGCCGCCACGATGTCTGCGCAAACGTCTTCCGGCAACGGCGCGCTCTTGACGCGGCTGCGAAGTTCTTCGGAAAGCAGGCGGATTCCTTTCAGGTCGTGCAGCGACAGCACCTCCACACGCGAGCGGATCGGTTTTTCTCTTTCGATCCCGGCCAGGACGCGTTCAAACCCCTGGGTGGTTACGACGAAACCGGGCGGCACCGCGATATTGGCGCGCGTCAACTCGCCTAATGAGCCGCCCTTGCCTCCGACTGTGGCGCGATCGGCGAGCGTGATATCGGCAAACCAACTGATGTTCGCGGTGGAACGCATGGTAGCTGTTCGATCCGGCTGTTCAGATATAAAGCTGTTTATTAATCGGAATGCCGTGCTCCCGGCAATAGCTCTCGTAGTGATTGATGAACCACCAGACATCGACCGTTTCGACGAAATTGCCGTTGTCGTCGTAAAACTCCAGCGGTCCCTGGAGCCAACCAAACAGCTTGACGCCGTTGGGGTGGTCGCTCACGAGGGTATGGACCAGCCCCGGCGTCTCGTAGATGAAGCCGCCCGGGCCGGCAACCCAATCGTATTCGAGATAGCGGGCGCTGCCCTCGAGGCAGATCATTACGACCGTTCCGCGATGCTTGTGCGTGCCAATCACGCCAGCAGACTTTATCCAGAGAATGTTGCTAAAGATGTTATGGCGAGTATCGAAAAGAAGATGGCGGATTGCCGCATTGGGGCCGAACGGCACCCACGGACTCTCTTGTTCTGAAGAGCCGACGAAGGTGCCCGGTATGCCGTGCCGCTTGATCACATCCGCATAGGCTTCAGGTACGTCCACGATTTTGTAAGCCGTAGACGGCGGAGCCGTCATTTTGGTAATGCTCGATGTCGTCATAGTGTGCGCCTCCTCATGCAGCTTGACCGGGCTATTGACTCTGTGCCGGCTCCAGTTCGGGTTTTTGCAACCAAACGTCAACCAAAAGGCGCAAGAAACGCAAGAAACGGAGTGATAAACCCCTATCCCGCACGGCAGGCAGCCTCCATCGTGGCTTTGGCAGCATTCAATGTTGCCTGGGTCTCGCGTGCGATTTTACGTTTTGCGATTAAGTTGAGGAGCTTGGCTTTCAGGGTTGTCGTCGAGTAATAGTGGCTAATTTCCACCCTGGTTGACCGATGGCCGAGTGTTTGGAACGTCGTTTCCACTCTGTAATCGCTGAGAATCTTGCTGATACCGAATGTGTCCTCCGGCAACACAGTGACAATCTTTTGCAGCGGGATAATTTCGATGTCCTTCTCGATGCACGTGTGCTTCCCGCCCGCAAGATGACACTGATATGACGCGCCCGGCTCGCGGAGGGTCTTGCCAGAAAGAAGATCAACCTTGACCACGCGAGGATGGAACTCCGGGATCTTCGTGAGATCCATGCTGAACGACCACACCGCTTCCAAAGGCGCATTGATGATGACTTCCTGCTTGGATCGAAACGGTGGCTGCAAATCTTGCCTCCAAATTAGCACGAAAACTCAAGCCCAAAACAACCTTGGCTATTCATCGGACAAGTTCTACTGAAGAATCGTCACCACGCCCCTCCCGCCATCCACGCGAACGCGCTGACCGTCTTTGACCTTCTGCGTAGCTGTGCCTGTACCCACCACTGCCGGCAATCCATATTCCCGCGCCACGATCGCCGCGTGGCTCATCGAGCCGCCGATGTCGGAGACGGCTGCCGCAATCTTTTGAAAAACCGGCGCCCAACTCGGGTTGGTAACGTGGCAGACCAGAATGTCGCCACGGCGCAGGCGATCAATTTCGTCCACCGACATCACCACCCGGGCAACGCCCTCGACTACGCCGTTGGAAGCGGCGAATCCCTTGATCTCATTGGAATCCGGCTTCTCGCCGGCGGCCAGCCATGAATCCAGGTTTTCACGCGTAATGCCCCACAGCATGACAATGGCCGGATCATCAATGACATCGGGCACCGGTCCCAGCGCGGGCGGAGTTTCGTGCTTGGCCCACTCGGCAATCGCCGCTTTGCGCTCATTCACGATCGGCGTCCAGCGTGCGGGACCACGTGGCGCAGACCCGTTCGACCAGGAGATCATGAGATCGATAATCGCCGCCTCGACTTCGTAGTGCGTAAGGTGAAAAACGTCCTCGGCGCTGGGGAAGAAGCCACGCTCGGCCAATAGCGCCCCGAATTCCCGAATCTTGTTAAAGAACAGATTGGTGTACCAATGCTCACAATAGAATTTGTGCCCTTCGACATAGGGGAACACACGATGCGTGAGTTGGATCATCTGGTCATACGCGGCGCGGTCCTGGTCGCTATTGAGCAGGTCGCGGTAGGCGTTAATGAGCTGCTGGCGTTCCGCCATCAGTTTGGCGATCGGCCGCTCGATACGCTCGCCGGCTTTAAGGTTGGCGATGTAACCGGGCAGCGAGGCGAAGGGCATCGAGAGATCGTCGTTCCAAGAACGATGGTAGTGGTAGAAGCCGTCGCCAACGTTGATGTTGAACCAGGGGTCGCGCGAGACGGCCAGTTCTTCGAGCCACTTCCGGCCAGATTCGGACCGCTCCATAGATCGGATAATTTCTCCGGGAGCGACGCCGTCGCGGAAAAGGTGATCTACGCCTAGTTCGATGGCGCATTTGGCGAGACGCCTGAGTTCGTCGTCGGGACGAAAGATTTCCGCTTCCATGCCTGCCACCATGCGGGCCACCGTCTGGTCGCTGATTTCCGGGAATGCCTTTTTACAGAAATCGAAGAACGTAAGATAGGCGCCGTAACCGAGCAGCAGAAACTCGAAGTGATGGTGCCACATGCGGAAGTAGCCTTCGAGGGTCTTTTGGTAAATGTCGAGGAGGTAGTGGTTAGACGCGATGCCGCGTCCCGCGTGCACGTGCTCCAGAGGTTCGAACTCGGGCAGCACAAGCTTCGGCAGCGCCTCGGCTTCCCGGATCAGAGCCAGCATCTTGTTTTTCCATTGCGCAAATAGTTCTTCCCAGTGTTCGTAGTAATAGAAAGCCCGTTGCTGGAATTCCTTTGTGCGCCGCGCGATTTCGGCGGGATCGGTTACGGAGTTGCCGCCGATGTAGATCCGTCCGTTGATGATGCGATAGTCAATTCCCAGCGTCGTCGGTAGGCTGTGCACGCGCGTGTTGGCCGCGCCCAAGGCGCAATAAGCGGCTTCCGCGGTGGTGACATCGAAAGCGCTCATTGGTTCCGGGAAATGCATGGAGTTGTAAAACCAGAAGCGTTCGTCATCTTCCTTGGCGAACTGCATGTAATAGGGATAGGCGGCTTGCGCCGTTTCCGTGCCCGGGATGACCTTCAAGGAACTCGGAAGCGGAAACCCTCGAGCTTTGACGGTTGTGCTCATGCGTGCCTTCTGATCGCCGGCTTCGTTTCGCGCGGAGATTATACCCCGACCCGCAACGCTCTTTGCAGACAGTTTCGCCTGGATGCGCGATGAATCCAGTTGCAGGAGCCGACAACGGAGATCATCGGCGTCCATTTCGTGAGCCGGCGAAGCCCCGATCAAGAGGCGCGCGGCTTTCGTCATTGTTCAGGTGAACGAATTTCTTCAGAAGCTGCATAAAAATCTTTTGCTCTTCGCGGTTCAGCGCCTGCAGCAGGCGGCTGGCGAGAAAGGCGCTGCGGGGAATGAGCTTTTTCACGAGGGCAGCCCCTCTCGGACTCAGGTGAAGTAGGCGAAAGCGTTTGCTCTTCATCGGCATCATCCTGAGCACAAGTCCCCGCTCTTCCAGCCGCACCGCAAGATCTGCGGCGGTGGAAGTATCGAGCGCACAAAACTTCGCCAGCGTGACTTGATCAATCCCCGGGTGCTCCTGAAGAACTCGGAGCACGCAATATTGGATGGGAGTTACTCCGTTGCCCATCGTCGAGTGAAACAACGAAACCGCGATCTGCTGAGCGCGCCGGATCAAGTGGCCCGGTTCGTCGTACACTTCGCCAATGGCCCCGTTGTTCCGGCGAAGGTTAGGCGTGGAAGATCGTTTGGCAGTAAGGCTCATGCTGGCACTATTGTAAGAGAAGACAGTCGGCTCGTCCCACCGCTTGCCGGGCTGGGATACATCCATTAAGCTCATCCCATTGAGTACACTGAACCATAGTACGAGGTTTGAACACGTTCCGCACCGGCCGGTGCGTTTCTTTTCGCCGGGGGTTGAGGTGATTCGCCGTGCGGACGGCAGTTTGCGGATGCGCTCCGTAGAACCCTTGCAGAATTACGACTCTCGCGTGGGGGATTGGCTGGACCGCTGGGCGGCGGAAGCACCCGATCGCATCTTCATCGTCGAGCAGACTCCAAACGGAGAGCGCAGCATCGCTTACGGAGAAGCGCGGGAGTCGGTGCTGTTTCTGGCCGAGGGATTGCTCGGCTATGGGCTCGGTCCAGAGCGACCGCTCGCCATTCTCGCTGAAAATGGAATTGATCACGCCCTCATCATGTTGGCCGCGCTTTATGTAGGTATCCCGGTCGCCCCCATCGCCCCTGCTTACGCCCTTCAATCGATCGATTATGTGAAGCTGTCCCATGCTTTTAAGTTGCTGACCCCCGGAATGGTGGTGGCCGATGACGGCGCGCTTTACGACAAACCGATTGAACACGCTCTGAACGCTGATATTCCGCTGATCGCTCTCCGCAACGCTGTGGCATCCACGAAATGGTGCGACCTGGCGTCGCTCAAAGGGGATGGAAGTCATCAGGATGAGGTGCGCGCAGCAGCGGCGCGGGTTGATCGGCAAACGATCGCCAAGTTTCTGTTCACCTCCGGCTCCACGGGCATGCCAAAAGTCGTCGTCAACACGCATGGCATGATCTGCAGCAACTCGCAGATGAAGCGGCAGGTGGCGCCGTGCCTGGTGGAAGAACCGCCCGTGATGGTCGATTGGGCTCCGTGGAACCATACCGCGGGCAGCAACAGCAATTTCAGCATCATCCTTCACAATGGCGGCACGCTGTATATCGACCCCGGAAAGCCGACTCCCGCGAGGTTTGCCGCCAGCCTGGAACTTCTGCGACGAGTATCGCCGACCATCTACTTCAATGTGCCCCGCGGCTACGAGCTGTTGGTTCCGCACCTGGAGGCCGACCGCGCTTTTCGCGAGCATTTTTTCCGTCGGCTGAAATTTCTGTGGTATGCCGCGGCGTCGATGCAGCCGGCGACCTGGTTCGATCTGGAACGGCTTGCCGTGGAAACGGTCGGGCACAGGATTCTAACCGTGAGCGGCCTCGGCATGACCGAGACCGCGCCCATTGCGCTCTTCGGCAACGCCAAAGCAAATGGCCCGGGGGTGGTCGGCATACCGGTCGCGGGCGTCGAACTCAAGCTCATCCCCGACGACAACAGCTTTGAAGTGCGGTATCGAGGCCCGAACGTCACTCCAGGCTACTGGCGCGATCCCGCGGCAACCGCGGCTGTTTTCGATGAGGAAGGCTTCCTGCGCTCCGGCGATTTGCTGAGTTTTATCGATCCGGAGCGGCCGCAGGCGGGTCTGCGTTTCGATGGCAGGATGAATGAAGTTTTCAAGCTGGATTCGGGCACCAAGGTCAGCGCCGGCAAGTTGCGCCTGGACGCGCTGGATATGCTGCGCCCGCTGGCGCAGGAAGTGGTGGTCGCCGGAGCTGGCCGCAAAGATGTGCGCATTCTTATCTTTCCCGACTGGGAGGTGTGCGCCGCCACAGCTGGCTTAGATGGCGCCGCTAGACCCGCACAAATCGCCGCCAACTCAACTGTCCGGGCGATGTTCTACGAACGCCTCGCCAAAGTCTACTCTGCCGGAACCGGCAGCTCCAACCGCATCGTGGCTGGGCTGCTGGTGGAAGACCCACCATCAAGCGCGGCTGGCGAGCTAACGGAGAAAGGCACGGTGAACAGTCGCGCCTTGCAGCGGAACCGGCCCGAACTTCTCGAAGCTTTGTTCGGAGATACAGATGAACGAGTGTTGCGTGTAGGACGCGCTTAATCTCAATCGGGTTCCAGGGGGAAATCCCCTGTATTCTGCTGGGGCTACGCAACAGATCCATCTTTAGCATATGACAAAATTGGTACATGTTCCGT
This sequence comes from uncultured Acidobacteriaceae bacterium, assembly GCA_963832755.1. Classification (GTDB taxonomy): domain Bacteria; phylum Acidobacteriota; class Terriglobia; order Terriglobales; family Acidobacteriaceae; genus Sulfotelmatobacter. Next base: position 572,224 of record CAWHVM010000003.1, read on the forward strand.
ATACTGAACGCCGCCTAGATTCTCGCATGATGTATCAAGAGATGGGGTGCTGAGATGAAACCGAACAGTCTGGAAGATTTGCTGCAGACGGTGGCAAGCCCCGTGACGATGTTGCGCAATTCACAGATCGGCGCTTACGTCTATCCGGTGGTTCCGTACGAGTACTCCAATTGGCGCGACGAACAACGCGCCTGGCGCGAGACCGCGGTTCTCTTCGACCAGTCGCACCATATGGTGAACATCTACGTCGAAGGCCGCGATGCGCTGCGAATGTTCTCCCATCTCGCAACCAACAGTTTTGCAAACTTCCCCGTCAATCGCGCCAAACAATTCGCACCTTGCACCTACGATGGCTTTGTCATCGGCGACGGCATTCTCTTTCATCTGGAAGAAAACCGGCTGGTTTTTGTGGGGCGCGCGCCGGCCGCCAACTGGATTCAGTTTCACGCTGAAACCGGCGGCTATGCCGTGAAAATCGAAAAGGACGACAGGTCCCCTTCCAATCCGAAAGGCAAGGCTGTTTTTCGCAGCTGCTACCGTTACCAGATTCAAGGCCCGAATGCGCTGCAGATTCTGGAAAAACTGAACCGCGGGCCGGTCCCCGAGATCAAGTTCTTCCACATGGGTGCGATCAACATCGCCGGACGCAAGGTCCGCGCGCTGCGCCACGGCATGGCCGGCGCTCCTGGGCTTGAGATCTGGGGGCCATACGAGGAGCGCGAGGAGATTCGGGCGGCGATTGTTGATGCGGGCAGCGATTTTGGCCTTTACGAAGTCGGAGCCAGAGCTTACTCCACCAATACCCTGGAATCGGGATGGATTCCGTCTCCGCTTCCTGCGGTCTACACCGGCGAGAAGATGAAGGCCTACAGGCAGTGGCTGCCTGCCACCAGCTACGAAGGAACGGGTTCGATCGGCGGCAGCTTCGAGTCCGATGACATCGAGAACTATTACATGTCGCCATTTGCTCTGGGTTATGGGCCGTTCATCAAATTCGACCACGATTTCGTCGGGAAAGAAGCGCTCCAGAAAATGGCCGGCGAACCGCAGAGGAGGAAGGTGACCTTCGCCTGGAATGCCGAGGATGTATTGAAGATTTTCGCATCGATGTTTGAGGCGGGCGACATTTACAAGTATATCGATCTGCCGCAATCAAACTATACGTCCGCCTCCTACGACAAGGTCCTATCGGGAGGAAAAACGGTCGGGTTCTCCATGTTCGCGGGTTACAGCTATAACGAGCGCTCGATGCTCTCTCTGGGAGTCGTTGATCCGGATGTTGAAACCGGCACGGAAGTCAGGCTTGTATGGGGTGAGGCCGGAGGCGGCACGAAGAAGATCACCGTCGAGAGGCATAAACAAACGGAGATTCGTGCCATCGTCAGCCCGGTGCCTTATTCCAAAGTCGCACGAGAGACATATGCAAGAGGATGGCGGACGGTTCAAGTGTGAGAAGAAGATGTAGACGGTGCCGATAGAGACCTTTCGGCAGCAATCCAATCCATAGTTTTTCTAAAGCCGCCAAAAATGTAGAAGTGCAGACCCGCGATGCCGAGCTTCCTGCCATCGCCGTCCGCCATAGAGGCCGCAAGTCCGCGGATAATCGGTTCGGGCCCTCTCTCCACGAGAATCTTGGCGAAGGATGGGTTTTCCTTCAGGACGTGCAGCGAGTTGCCTACTCCGCAGCGCACGGCATACCGCATGAGGGTTAACAAGCTGGCCGGGCCGGCCAACCCAATTCGTATCGGAACCTCTATACCGCGCGCCCGAACTGCTCGCACCCATTCGATCACGGGTTCAGCTTTGAAACAGAATTGCGTAATGATCGAAAGTTTCAGCCCCTCCGTGCGCGCGAAGCTGACTTTTGCCGCGAGCGCTTCATCCAGGATCTTCTCAGAGATGTGAGGGTTGCCTTCGGGAAAACCGCCGACCGCCATGCGAGTGATGCCGACTCTTTGAAACGCGCCGGTTTGCATGACCGCCAGGCTGCTGTCGTAGGGTCCGGCCGGTGTGGCCCGGTCGCCCCCGATGATCAGAATGCGATCCACGCCTGCATCCTTCAATTGCCCTGCCAGCCGCTGGAGCTGTGCCGCGCTCTGCAGATGACGCGCGCCCACGTGCGGTGTGGGGATGTGACCTGCACGCTTCAAACTTGCGGCCGGCGCGATCATATCCATTGGGTTTGATCCGGGAATCCAGGCCAGGGAGACTTCGGTGCCGGGATCGAGACGTTCTGCCGCTGCCTGCAAAGTTTTGGCGTCGCCCGGATTCAACTCAATCGAGTGGCCGCGCAGAAGTTCAATGACCGAAGCAGTTACAGAGTCTATGGCAGGCATTGCAATATTCAGTATACTGAATGCCGGTACATTTGCTCATGCGATCTGAGTATTGTCAAGCACGATGTTTGCATCCGTGCTTCTCGGTGCACCGAATCTGTAGGGAACAATTGGCCCCTTTCAGTTTGACAACTTGTTCGCGATCAGAGCTATAGTGAGTGTGCTTAACCCTTCTGCGAGGGGACCGTGGCGGATGTCCCAGCGAGCCGGCAACGAAGGAAGCAATCGTCGAATCAGCCGCGCTCCCAAAGGTGGAATTGTGGAACACGAGCCGATCCTGGATCTCGCTCATCTCGGCCACTTGGAACTTCTCACTCCCAAGCTGGAAGAGAGCCTGCGGTTTTTCGTGCAGGTTATGGGCATGACCGAGAGCGGCCGGCAGGGCGACTCGGTCTACTTGCACGCCTATGACGATTATGAGCGGCATTCTCTGAAGCTCACGGCATCCAAACTGCCGGGCTTGGGCCATGTAGCTTATCGCGCACGAAGTCCGCAAGCGCTCGAACGGCGCGTGGCGGCTCTCAAAGGGTCGGGCTTTGACATAGGCTGGACAGAAGACGACCTGGCGCATGGCCCGGCGTTTCTCTGCCAGGACCCGGACGGACACAGAATCGAGCTTTACTACGAAACCCAGTGGTATGAGGCGCCGCCTGAGTTGCGGCCTGCACTCAAGAACCAGGCGCAGAAATTTCCAGCGCGTGGCATCAATGTGCGCCGCCTCGACCATTGGAATGGGCTCGCGGCCGATGTTAAAGCGAACCGCGAGTTTTTCGAAAAGTACCTAGGCTTTCGTTTGACCGAGCAAATTGTCATGGACGACGGCTCGGAAGCCGGCATGTGGATGACGTGTACGAACAAGAGCTACGATTTCGCCTACACGCGCGACCACACCGGCACGAAGGGGCGTTTCCACCATATAACCTATGCCGTCAATAGTCGTGAAGAAGTTCTGCTTGCGGCCGATATCTGCCTGGAAAATGGCGTTTACATTGAAACCGGTCCGCATAAGCATGCCATTCAACAAACCTTCTTCTTATATGTTTACGAACCTGGGGGCAACCGCGTTGAGATTGCCAATGCCGGCGCACGTCTGATTTTGGCGCCGGACTGGAAGCCAATCCGGTGGAGCGAAGCGGAACGGAAGAAAGGACAAGCCTGGGGACTCAAGACGATCGAATCGTTCCATACCTACGGAACGCCGCCGGTGGAGTGCGCAAACAAAGACGTTGCCGCAAGGTCAAATACGAAACACAATGAATAGCAAACGCACAGCCCTCGTCGTGAGCGCCCATTCGGCAGATTTTGTGTGGCGGGCAGGCGGAGCAATCGCATTGTATGCCGGCCGCGGCTGGGACGTTACGGTTGTTTGTCTGTCGTTCGGGGAGCGCGGCGAATCGGCGAAACTGTGGCGCGAGCCCGGTATGACGATGGAGAAAGTCAAGAGCAACAGGAAAGATGAGGCAACGCGCGCGGCGGAAATTCTTGGGGCCAAGGTGATTTTCTTCGATGTTGGCGATTATCCCATGAGAATTCCTGACAGTATGCTTTACGAACTAGCTGCGCTATACCGAAAGATTCGCCCGGAGTTTGTGCTCACGCACTCACTGAAAGATCCTTACAATTTCGATCATCCGCTGGTTTCTCATGCGGCACAGGAGGCGCGCATCGTGGCGCAGGCGCATGGACACGAACCGGGCACGCCGGTAATCGGCGCGCCGCCGGTATTCCTGTTCGAACCACACCAGCCGGAACAGTGTGAATTTAAGCCGCAAGTACTGCTTGATATCACTCCGGTTTGGCCCAAAAAATATGAGGCCTTCAAAGCCATGAACGCCCAGGAGCATCTCTGGCACTACTACGAGAGGGTTGCCCTGCAGCGCGGTGTGCAGGCCTCGCGCAATTCCAATCGCACCATCCAGTATGGAGAAGCCTATCAGCGCGTATTTCCGCAGGTCACGGAGGAACTCGCATGAACGAACCGGTCGTGGTTCGCAATGTGGAGCAGCCGCCTGCCGAAGTCGTTGCCGCCCTGGAGAAGTTCGGTGTGACCACGGTGCACGAAGCGCAAGGACGTTGCGGCCTACTCGCTTCCTACATGCGCCCAATTTTTCCTGGCGCCACCATCGCCGGCCCGGCGGTGACCGTGTCGCTTCCTCCCGGCGACAACCTGATGATCCACGTGGCCGTCGAAGTGTGCTGCGCGGGAAATATTCTCATCGTTGCTCCAACTTCACCCTGTACAGACGGCTATTTCGGCGAGCTGCTCGCTACCTCCCTGCGTGCTCACGGCGTGAAGGGACTTGTGATTGACGCAGGTTGTCGCGACATCCGCCCTCTGACGGAAATGAAGTTTCCCGTCTGGAGCCGGGCCATCCATTCGCAAGGAACCGTGAAGAGCACGCTGGGGTCGGTGAATGTTCCGGTGGTGTGTGCGGGCGCAGTGGTGGAAGCCGGTGATGTGATTGTCGCCGATGATGACGGAGTCGTCGTGGTGCGGCGGACCGTTGCGCGTGAAGTAGCCGCTGCGGCAGAACAGCGGGCTCGCAAAGAAGATGCCACTCGAGAGCGGCTGGCCCGAGGTGAACTCGGTCTAGACATCTACGGCTTGCGCAAGAAGGTCGTGGACCTGGGATTGAAATACATCTGAAGTTTTTTTGCAATGTCGCGAACCTTGCAAATTGCCATCCCTTGTACACTGATGCGCGGCGGCACGTCTAAAGGGCCTTTCTTCCTGGCCAGCGACCTGCCAAGCGATGCGCAAACACGCGACCGGGTGTTGCTGGCTGCGATGGGATCTCCCGACCCCAGGCAAATCGACGGCGTCGGCGGCGCGGATCCTTTGACCAGCAAGGTGGCCATCGTCTCCCGTTCTTCGCGGCCCGAGATTGATGTCGATTATCTCTTTGCTCAAGTTTCTGTGGATCGGTCGCTGGTCGACGTTACGCCCACGTGCGGAAACATGCTGGCAGGCGTCGGACCCTTTGCCATCGAACGTGGCCTGATTGCGGCCAGGGATCCAGTTACTGCGGTCACGATTTATATGGTGAACACCGGAACCGTGGCCGTGGCTCATGTGCCCACGCCCGGCGACGAAGTAACCTACGCCGGAGAAACGTCGATTGCCGGAGTTCCGGGCACGGCGGCCGCGATCCGCATCGATTTCCGCGATACAGCAGGTGCAGTTTGTGGCGCTCTGCTGCCGACCGGCAAGATGCTCGACCAGTTCGACGGAATCGAGGCGACCCTGATTGATAACGGCATGCCGATGGTTGTGCTGCGCGCTTCGGATTTCGGCAAATCTGGATACGAAACCCCTGCCGAGCTGAACTCCGACCAACAACTTAAAACGCGTCTGGAAGCGATTCGTATTCTGGCGGGCGAGCGCATGGGCTTGGGCGACGTGCGTTCGAAAGTAGTTCCGAAAATGACTTTGATCGCACCCCCGCAATCCGGCGGGCACGTAATGACGCGCACATTTATTCCGCACAAATGTCACGCGGCCATCGGAGTTTTGATGGCGGTGACGGTGGGCACGGCGTGCATTCTTCCGGGCTCAGTCGCGCGTGGCATCGTGCGCTCGCAAAATGGGGCAGTGCAACGGCTCTCGATTGAGCATCCCAGCGGCGAATTTTCGGTTGAGTTTCAGGTGGAGCACTACGGCGGTGAACTGAAAGTGATCCGCTCGAGTCTGATTCGAACAGCGCGCGCGCTTTTTCGCGGCGAACTGCTAGTGCCGGCAAGCGTGTGGGAGGGAAACAAGATCCTGACCTCCGCCGATGTTTCGCGAACCACGTAACACACATCGTAGGAAACATGCATCCCACGAAATCCATTGATCGGGTAGCTATCATCGGCTTTGGTGAAGCCGGCGGTATTTTCGCTCACGATTTCGCCAAGCAAATGAGTGTCTCTAGTTCTTGACATTCTGTTCCACTCCAAGCGACGGCGACAACCCATGCTGAGGAACGCGCAAGCGTGCAGTGGTCAATCCACGACGCCGGCCAGGGCCGAGCAAGTGAGCTTGCACCTGCGAATGACAAGTCAGTATGCCGGCGTTACTCGTTCGACGGATGTTGTGCGGCTCGCACTCGGCAAATTTCTGTAACTAACGGTCCGGAGCTGAGACTTCTGCAGCTGCCCCCACCGATCGCAAACCCAGCCTCGAAAGATTCATGCTTACCTTTGCTCCGTGGGCGTGCTCAACCATCAGGGCGGTCACTCGAGAACTCTCACCGTTTTCCAGCGCCTGAACGATGGTGTGGTGCTGGCGGTGCGAGTAGAGCAGGTGGTCGTACATGCGTGGAAGGTCAATCTTATCGAATGCAATCGCATGCGCCGCCGCAAACGGAATTCGCCCGTTGCGCTGGATCGCCTCAGCGACTACTTTGCTGCCTGATCCTTCCACGATCAGCGAATGGAATTGCCTATTCATGTCGCCGTATCGCGCTTCGTCCGCCAGAACCAAGTGCCCTTTGGCGAAGATCTCATCCCCCTCAAAGAGACACTCATGCAGAGAGTGGATGAGGCGCCGGGGCGGCCCTTGTTCCGCCAACATACGACCCGCCAAGCCCTCCAGAGCACCGCGGACGTCAATCGCATCCATGATTTCCTGCGGCGTGAATGCCCTCACAACAAACCCGCGAGTATTCAGCTGAGTCAATACGCCTTCCTGTGCGAGGATAGGTAGAGCTTCACGCACCGGGGTTCGGGAAACCCCAAGCTTGGCCGCAAGTTCGACCTCTCTCACTCGCTCGCCTGGAGGTAGTTCTCCGTGGAGGACCATTTCGCGTATTCTTACGATCACCCGAGAGTTCTTGCCTGCCATTTTGTATGCAACCTGGGTAGGCCCGCCATTCAGGGCTGAAAGTCGCATACATTCTATTCGAATTCTGACGGGCCGAAAAACAATAAGTGAGCTGCAGGCGCGGCCAAGGGGTTACGATTCAATCCGCTTGTCGGCACAAGTGAACAGCTTGAAATGGAGGTAACCGATGTCGACCTATGTTTTGGTGCATGGCGCGTGGCGAGGCAGTTGGATCTGGAAGCGAGTCCGCAAAGCGCTGCAGGCGCACGGACACGAAGTCTTCACGCCCACTTTGACCGGCGTTGGCGAACGCAGCCATCTACTGTCTCCGCAAGTGAACCTTGAAACGCACATCGCCGATGTGATGAACCTCATTCGAGGGGAAGAGCTCTGCGACGTTGTGTTGTGCGGCCATTCGTACGGGGGGTGTGTCGTGAGCAGCGTGGCCGACCGCATTCCAGAAAAGATAGGTGCGCTGGTCTATGTCGACGCATTTGTTCCCGAAAATGGTCAGAGCCTTCATGACACGCTTCCGCCGGAAGCCCGCAACGAACAACTTGATGCTGCGAGAAAAGTGGGGGAAGGTTGGAAGACGCCCGCGATTCCCGCACAGGCATTCAACGTCAACTCCCGAGATCGCGATTGGGTGGACCGGCAGTCGACATCGCATCCCTTAGCGTGCTTTCAACAGCCCGTCCGTCTTACGGGAGCGATGAACCGGATCGGGGACATTACTTATATCATCGCAACCGGCTGGAGCCCCTCACCGTTCCCGCAGTTTTACGACAAGGCGAAAGCCCGGGGATGGAAGACACTCACTTTGGCATGCGGCCACGATGTGATGCTGGATCAACCGGAAGAACTTACTCAGGAATTATTGCCGATCTCTTCGCGGTCGGCGCCCGTGCGGCCGGCATAGCTCGATCCGGAGGCAAATGGCTTTTAGGGTCGACGCGATGGCAGGCCTCGCTTGCGCTCAGGCCTCCAGCCGAAACAAGCGCATCGCATTTTCTTTCAGGATCAGCGGACGCACTTCGTCACGGATAGACAGCTTCTGGAAATCGGCCAGCCATCGATCGGGCGAAATCAACGGATAGTCGGAGCCGAACAACACTTTGTGCTTAAGCAGCGTGTTTGCATATTGCACGAGTATCGGCGGGAAGTACTTCGGCGACCAGCCCGAGAGATCGATGTATACCTGGGGCTTGTGCAGACACACGGAGATGGCCTCGTCCTGCCAGGGAAATGAGGGGTGCGCCATGATGATCGGCATGTCGGGGAAGTCGACGGCCACATCGTCGATATCCATGGGGTTGCCATACTTCAAGTGAACCCCGCCGCCCCCGGGCAACCCCGCGCCGATGCCGCTGTGCCCAGTATGAAAGATCACCGGCAATTTGGCTTGGTTGATGACTTCATAAAATGGATACGCCAGCTTGTCATTGGGATGGAACTGCTGCACCGGCGGATGGAGTTTGAAACCGCGAATCCCGCCCGCGGCAATTAACCGTTTCGCCTCTTCCACCGCTGCTTTGCCGCGCATGGGGTCTACGCTGGCGAAGGCGAACATGATATCGGAGTTTTCCGCGGCGAAGGCCGCGACCTCGTCGTTCGGAATGGGCGTGCGTCCGGTGAGCCGTTCGTCCACGCTGAAAATCACACAGCCGATCTTGCGCGAGCGGTAGTATTCGGCTAGCGCGTGGCGGTCGCGGTCCACGCCGGAATTGCCGAAGTATTTTTTGGCGGCTTCGTTGGCCGCATTCTTGCCCTCATCATTTTCAAGGTGGACATGCACATCGATGGCGATCAGGTCACGAGCGTTCATTTCTTCGCCTCGTGGGGCGGCTGTAATGCCGGCTGCAATCCTGCGTCTTCAAGCTCTTTCTGGGCGATGTGAAACGCCGTGTTGGATGCGGGCACGCCCGCATAGATTGCGGTCTGAAGAAGGAGCTCTTTCACATCGCATGGCTCCAATTCGTGCCGCAATCCAGCGCGCAGGTGCAGAGCAAACTCTTCCCATCGTCCCAGTGCCGCCGTGGTTGCAAGCACAAGCAATCGTCGCGTCCGCGCATCCAATGCCGGACGTGTCCAAATGGTTCCCCACGCGTACCGCGTAATCAAATCCTGAAACTCGCGATTGAAATCGTTCGTTGCCGCAGTGGCCCGATCGACGTAATCCTCGCCCAACGTTGCGCGGCGCATGGCCAATCCTGCTTCAAGACGTTGAGCGTCATCCAGTTCGGGCCGCAGAAATTCGAGCAACGTTGCAAGAAAAGACCTGGGCCGCTCCAGGTTAGAAAGATGAGCTGCCGGCAAGTGCAGAGAACGCGCGTTCGGAATTTGCTGCGCCAGGACTTCGCCGTTACCTGCCCAGGGAGTCGAAACATCGCGATCCCCTGAAATTACCAGCGTCGGAACACGAATGTTCCGCAGGGTCTCCCGCGAATCGAAGTCGCGCAGCGCGGCGCAACATCCGGCATATCCACTGGGATCTGTTCCCAACAAGGCCAACTTCACCATGCTGGCGTGCACATTGGAGCTGACTAGAGTTTGCGGCGAGAAAAATCGCTGCATCGCCATATCAACAATCGCAGCCATCCCTCCCTCACTTACCATTTTGATTCGCGTTTCCCAGTTGCTGCGCTCCCCAAATTTTGGTGCGGTGTTAGCAAGAATCAGCCTTGTAAGGCGATCTGCGGCGTTCACGCCAAGCCACTGGCCAATGGCGCCTCCCATCGAGAGGCCGCAGAAGGCAAACTGCCGAATGCCCAGGGAATCGGCTAGGGCCAGAACGTCGCGCCCAAGCAATTCAATCGAGTATTCGCCTTTGGTTGCTTCGGAAGCGCCATGGCCGCGCGTGTCATATCGCAGGACCTGAAAATGGGCAAGCAAATCGAGGGCTTGCGGTGTCCACATCGCATGATCGGTGCCGATCGAATGGGAAAGCACCAGCACCGGCTTTCCAGGCACTCCCGCGAGTCTGTAGAACAGCCGCGTGTCGTTGCAATTGGCGAATGGCAAGTTTTATCGCTCCCCCTCTTCGGAGGTCGCACTCTTCAGCAGAGCCTGGCGGAACTCTTCCGCAGAACCGAGGTACTGTTCCGGAATCTCGAGCTGGTCAAGCACAGAACGATTCAGGCGCGAACTGACTTCCGGCAACTCTGCCAACAGCGCAGAGAGAGCTTTGTTCTGCGCAGTGCTCTTTTGTATTGTCTCTTCCAGGAGCTTGTGGGCAACGTCACGCCCCAATTCGGCGGCCAGCAGCATCATCGCCCGCTCAGCGAAGATCAGGCCCTTAGTGTTTGCGATGTTCTGCCGCATTCGTGCCGGGTCCACCGAAAGCCCCTCGGCAACTTCCGCCATCGATGACGCCGCTGCCCCTGTCGATTGAATCACGGCCGCTACCGTCGGCCACTCAGATTGCCAGCCGCCGACGGCTCGTTCGTGCTCCTGCACCATGGCTGAAAGAAAATTCGCTACCAGCCCGGGAACTCGCTCAGCCGCGGCAAGAGTCAGTGCGCAAGCGATTGGATTTCGTTTGTGCGGCATGGCGGAAGATCCGCCTCTGCCGTCGCCACCCGGTTCGGCCACTTCGGCCACTTCGCTCTGCATCAGCAAGCTGATGTCACGCGCCATCTTACCCAGCGAACCGGTCAGTACTCCGCAACAGCAGACCAGATTCGCCAACCGGTCGCGATGCGTATGCCAGGGCGCTTCGGGGCAGCGCATTCCAAGTTCTTCGGCGAGGGCGCGAGCCACAACCGTTCCCTTATCTGCCAACGATGCCAACGTTCCCGATGCGCCGCCGAATTGAAGAACCAGGGCTTCATCGAACGCGCTCTCCAGACGCTTTTCACTTCGACTCAGCGCCCCCAGCCAGCCCGCGGCTTTCAAGCCGAACGTCACGGGCGGGGCTGCCTGCATCAGAGTTCGGCCCAGCATGACGGTGGCTTTGTGCCGCTCGGAAAGGTCAATCAATGCCTTTTCCAGCCGCCTTAGATCGCCGGCAAGGATGGTCTGTGAACGCTTTAGTAAAAGAACCAGCCCAGTGTCGGCAACGTCCTGGCTGGTAGCACCCCAGTGCACCCAGCCCGCGGCTTCAGGGGCTGCGGCCCTCACCTTCTCAGTCAAAGCCTTCACCAAAGGAATTCCGGGCGTGCCTGCGCGAAACATGCTATGCGCGAGAGCGTGGATATCGAATTCACCAGCATGGGCGGCTGCGGCGATGCGATCGGCGGCGGACTTCGGCACAATGCCTGCACGCGCCTCTGCGCGTGCGAGCGCCACTTCAAAATCCAGCATCGCTTGCAGAATGGAGATGTCCGAGAACACTTCGGCAAGTGGCTCGGTTGTGGCTAGACTCTCGATCAGACGCGCTGCCAAAGCTGCTCCCTCAGTGCGGCATTATACGTGCGCCGGCTTCGAGAACAACGTCAACTTTGCAGACTCGCAGGCGCAAAGAGAGATGGCTCGTCTTCCGCCCCCGTCTTCCGCGAAAGATAAGCCGACATTGCCAGACGCGCCCAGTTGGATTAGATTATGGCGGTCGCAGGTAGCAGACCCTATGCCCATTCTCGATGGCAAGAGCAGTATGGATGCAGTCGTGCGCGAATATGCTTTCCCTGATATCCACATCGGGGCCAGCGAGGATGAATCTCCCTGGGTTCCTTTCCGGCCGAATGTGTTTATTCGTCATCTCGCATTCGACGTGCGAACGAACATGTACGCGAATGTTCTATGGGTGAAGTCGGGAGGCATGTTGGGCCGGCATCGCCATCGTGGACGAGTTTTTGGTTATACCCTGGAAGGAAGTTGGCGTTACCTCGAATACGACTGGGTGGCTCGAGCCGGCAGCTACGTGCAGGAAAGTCCGGGCGCGATTCATACTTTGGTTTCCGACCAGGGCATGAAGACGGTTTTCTGGCTCAACGGATCGCTGGAGTTTTTTGACGAAAACGATGGCCTGCTTGAGACGCTCGATGTCTTCTGGTTTATCGATCACTACCTTAGCTATTGCCGCGAGAACGGTATCCCGATCAACAAGAAACTGTTTGTGTGAGTTGCCGCCACAGACGGGTCCGGCGTTATAGTTTGGCCTGCAGTGTGGCATGCTATGATGCGGCGGCATGGACCGCTCCCCCCGTTACGAAAATAGCCTGATCGCGGTTCTGTTTTTCACCTGGGGCACGGTCTTTCTGGGCCGGATGTCGGCGCTATACCTCGCGCCCTATTTCGCGCCGGAATTTCATCTCAGCCACGGACAAGTGGGCACTGTGGCATCAGTGCTGGCCATCACCTGGGCGGTATCGACTTTTTTTTTCGGCGCCTTGTCCGACCGCGTGGGCCGCAAGCCCGTGCTGGTTCCCGCGGTGTTTGCCTTTTCCCTCCTGTCCTGGGCATCCGGACTGGTTCATAGCTTTCCTCAACTGCTGCTGGTGCGGGCGCTGATGGGAGCGGCAGGGGGACCGGCCTGGTCCACGATGACGGCGCTCATCGAAGAGTCCTCGCCGCACGATCGCCGTGGACGAAACATAGGTCTGGTGGTCAGCGCGGCGGCGCTGGTCGGCCTGGCTGCCGCCCCGGTGCTGACAACCCAGGTGGCGGCGCGTTGGGGTTGGCGGCCCGCATTCTTCGTGACCGGCATTCCCGGACTGCTGATGACAGTTCTGCTTTGGAGGTTTATAAAAGAGCCGGCCGCGAGCAACGGTATCCATGAAAAGCCGTCGGCCTCAGAGTACCTTTCCATCCTCCGCTATCGCAACATGTGGCTGTGTTGCTTGGGAGCGGCTGGATTCATGTCGTGGTTGTTTGCGGTAAATGTGTTCGCGCCACTCTACATCACGGAAGTTGTTCACGAGTCCGCAACCACAGCCGGGTTCCTCCTCGGCGCCAGCGGACTGGGCAGCTTCTTTCTGGGCTTTCTGCTTCCGTCACTCTCCGACCGATGGGGCCGCAAACCCCTTTTGCTGCTGATGGCGGCCATGTCTGCGGTAGTGCCGCTCGCTTTCCTCGTGCCCGCGCTGTATGTGTATCCGGTGGTGCTGGCGTTGATCGTTCTTGTAGCCAATTCGGGTCAGGCCATCGCCAGCGTTGTCCTGGTTTTAGTGCCCACCGAAAGTGTGCCGGCTCAATTCCGCGCCACATCCATCGGCCTGGCAACGCTCTCCGGAGAGGTCCTGGGAGGGACTGCCGCGCCTATTCTGGCGGGTGCATTGGCACAGAGACATGGTCTGGCAGTGACCATGTGGTTGGCGGTGGCGAGTAGCGGGTTGTTATTTCTGGTCACACTTTTTCTTCGAGAGACCGGACCCGCTGCGATGTCGGCGATCAAGCCATCGATTGGAGCGAGCCTGCCGGAACAGCCGGACGCCAGGTATTAGCCAGAAACTTTACCGGGCATTTTCAGAGCGCGCACCCGCTATTCTTTGCAATTCGCGTAACTTGAACCGCTGCAACTTGCCGGTTGCGGTCCTGGGAAGCTCCGGCAAGTACTCGATCCACTGCGGTTTCTTATAACCGCTAAGTTCGTGGCCGACCCAATCCTGGAGTTCCCGCCGCAGTGCATCGCTTTCAACGAAACTCTCGTTTAGAACCACGTACGCAGCCGGCTTCATGAGGCCGGCACCGTCCTCGCGCGCGATCACGCCGGCTTCCCGCACTGCCGGATGAGCGCCTAAAACTCTTTCGATCTCAGCCGGACTCAGCCAGCGGCCATTTACTTTGAACAAATCATCGGCCCGGCCCGCGTACCAGAAATATCCATCTTCATCCTGGTAATATTTGTCGCCGGTACGAAACCAGTCGCCTTCGAACGTGGCTTTGTTCTTCTCGTGCTCGTTCCAGTAAGCACTGCAGGTCGAATCAGCCTTAACCAACAGCTGTCCAATTTGGCCTTGCTGGACGGCGAGCCCATTCTCATCCACAATCTTTGCCTCAAAGTCCGGAATGATCTTTCCACTCGATCCGGGCCGAACCTCTCCAGGAGAATTTGCCAGCACCATTTGCAGAGTCTCGGTCGATCCCCAGGCATCGAGAATTTCAATGCCAAAGCGCCGCTTGAATCGCTCAAACAGCGCAGCCGGCAACGATTCTCCGGCCGAAATCGCGTGTCGAATGCTGGAAAGATCAAACTCTTTTCCATCGCCGTACTGATGCGCTACCAATGCAGCGTAGTTGTTTGGCACAGAGAAGAACAGGGTCGGGCGATAACGCTCAACGTCCGCGAAAATGCTCACTGGAGCCGGGCGGGCCGGTGAAAGAATCGTTGTCGCACCGCAGTACAGCGGAAAATATCCGGCATTGCCGAGCCCGTAGGCGAAGAACAAGCGCGCGACGCTATAGCAGCGATCGGATTCGTTCATCCGCAGAATGCCTTTCGCGTATGCCTCCGAACTGACCACCATGTCGTGGTGGAGATGAATGCATCCTTTAGGAGATCCCGTGCTTCCCGAAGAGTAAAGCCAAAACGCCATGTCATCTTTGCTGGTGGGCTGCGCCTCGAGCTCGGGAGACGAAGCTTTCATCAAGTCACTTAGATTGGCGAGCGCGGTGCTCTTTCCGACTACAACGATTTCTTCCAAGTAGCGCCCGCGATCCCGCGAAACCTTCTCGATTTCCGGCAGGGCAGCCTCGCTGACCACCGCAACCCGCGCCCGCGTGTCATTCAGCAGGTATTCGTAATCCTGCGCCCGCAGCCAGGGGTTAACCGGAACCGCCACAGCGCCGATCTTGATTGCACCAAAAAAGCAATACAGAAATTCAGGGATGTCCAGGAGCGTCAGCAAGACCCGTTGCTCAAGATCGACACCAAGTTGCCGCAGCAGGTTCCCAACGCGATTGGTGTTCTCCAGCAGATCGCGATAAGTGACCTCGTCACCGCCGCATTCGATCGCAACCTTCGCACCCCGGCCTTCGACTACGTGGCGGTCGACCATGATGCTGGCGACGTTGAAGATTTCAGGCAATTTGATCAAGGTAGGCAGCAGTCCCCTGGAAATCGCTTCCGGACGCGGGTTCGCGGAAGCCCCTCGGGGGCGGAGTATAGCACGTCGTCAATTGCTCCCGCGTTCCAGAGTTCGTTTCCAGCGGGGCCGGATGAGCCCGAAGTGCTTCCTGACCCAGCAATCGCTGCAGGACACCCCGCTGAAAAACAAAGGGTTACCCGTGGGAAAGGCGACTTGTGGTCGCTCGGACGAGGCCGAATCCTTTATGGAAATCGCTGAACGCCAGCGACCCCAGGCAATTGGGTGCGCACTTTATTCCATGGGGCCCAATACCCAAGGTATGACCAATACCATCGTCCAATTGATTCGCCGGAGCACCTCGGGTGTAATAGCTGCAAAGAAAGGATGGCAAAGACAATGCCTGAAGCGACCTGGAAACCCCACCAGAAACACGGACGCCTGACGATGCAGAGCGACTTGCCCGACAGCGTCTACGCGTTTCCGAAGCAGCGTAAAGAACCACTGACCGACGCGCAACATGTGCGCAACGCGGTCGCGCGGTTTGATCAAGTCATCAACGTCTCCGACGCCGACCGTGCTTTGGCCTTCGCGAACATCGAGAAAGCTGCAAATTACTACAACGTCAACCTCACGGAAACGTCGTGGCACAACCTGGGCATTCATCCTCAAAAGAACAGAAGCGAGGCTGCCGGCCAAGGCGCCGTGACGCGCGAACGCCGAGTGCAGAGCTAAGAATCCACTGGGCAGAGAGGATCAACTCGTTTGTGGAACTCAACTCACGCCACTTCGCCTGGAAAGATTTTGGTGAAAGTTATGCCCAGAGAAAAATCCATTCGATCAGGTTGGCGATGTGATAGTTGCGGCGAACTTCTATCAGATCTGCAGGCAGGCTGGGTGGAGTGGCTTGCGGCAGAGGACACTAAGGGAAAACCGCGAGTAAGCGGTCTGCGGTTAGTGCACCGTCGCAATACCAGCCCAAGACGGCGAGAGCCATACCGCTGTCAGTACAATCCGCGAGACGAATTCAGAAAGAACCGCGGCATCGTAGAGGGACTGGCTCTTGACCGGTTCGCGGGTCCCGACGGCCTCATGTTACTGCTTTCGATGATTGCCGAACATGAACTTCCGGTGCGAGAACTCATCGAACTCGCCAAGCGGGTTCAGATTCCTGGCTATGAAGCAGTTCATGAACTGGTTCACGATGCCGTTAGCGAAGGAGTGATCGCGCCTTCTATCTCGTCAGGCTTTTACTTGCAGTGCGAGATCTGGGATGTGCTGAAGTGGGCGAACTACCGAACCTCGGCGAACGCGAGCCACTGTTGAGCACCAGAATCGGAGTGTCGTTTCTCACCAAACTGTTTCGTCATGCCTATCCCGGTGGCTTCCCATTTCTCGGGGCCCCATTGACTCGGCGACCAATTCTCACTTCGCTCATCTAAGTTCTGCGGGTGACTGTTTGCACAACGCACAAGGAGATGAAATATGAAAGCAGTTGTTGTCCACCAATATGGCGGTCCTGAAGTACTCAAGTTCGAGGAATATCCTGATCCGGTGGTGGGTCCCGGCGAAGTACTGGTGCGGGTTGCCGCCACGAGCGTGAATCCGATCGATTACAAACGGCGTGCTGGACTAACGAAGGACTTTTATCCCCTCACGTTCCCTGGCCTCATAGGAGTGGATATGGCCGGGACTGTGGTCAGGCTTGGGCCGGGAGTGGAAGGCTTTTCCGTCGGCGACCGGGTGTTCGCTATGGCGGACAATACTTACGCGGAACTTTGTGTCGTGAAAGCCGCGGTTCTGGCGAAAGTTCCCAAGGGGCTCGATCTGATCCAGGCGGCGGCGTTGCCGCTGGTGACGGTGACCGGCAACCAACTCCTTTCCGCTACGGAAATCAAAGCAGGCCAAACGGTTCTCGTCGTAGGTGCTGCCGGAAATGTTGGGCGCTCGGCGGTATTCACAGCGAAGGTACGCGGGGCGACTGTGATCGCGGGGGTTTTGAAGAAGCAGATGGATGAGGCGAAGACCGTGGGCGCGGATCAGGTGGTCGCAACCGACGACGACACCGCGATTGCGAATCTTGCGCCGCTCGATGCGGTTGCGGATACGGTCGGCGGGAAAACCGCCGAGAAGCTGATCGCCAAGGTGAAGCCGGGAGGAGTGTATGCATCGGTTGTAGAGGCACCGCAGAACGCCACAAAATACCCATCTGTAAAGGTGGTGCACGTATTCTCGAAATTCGACAGGAACACGCTCGAGTTCATGGCCGAAGCGGTGCGAGATGGAAAGCTGGTGATCCCGATTAGCCAGAAACTGCCACTCAGTGAAGCGGCCGAGGCGCAAGCAGCGGCAGAAAAGGGTGGTAGCGGGAAGATCTTGTTGGTGGCTTGACATCGTTTTCGAACAGAGGGCACGAAAGGAAATCGAAATGAAAAAGGGTCTGCGCGGAATCGACCCCGCTTCGATGCCAAGCGGCGACGGATGTGTGGAATGCCTCGCGTCACCGAGGGGTTGGTGGTTTCATCTCCGCCGGTGTGCGGAGTGTGGGCACATCGGATGCTGCGACAGTTCTCCGAGTCAGCACGCATCAAAGCATGCGGCGGCGACAGGGCATCCCATCATAGCCAGCTTTGAGCCGGGTGAGGATTGGTTCTACGATTACGGGAAGCGGGGGATGGTCAAAGGTGCGAAATTGCTTCCGCCGCACGCGCATCCCGAAAGTCAGCCCGCGCCTGGACCGGCAGGAAGGGTGCCAGCCAACTGGGAATCGCTGCTACATTAGCTGGCGTCGATCGATTTTTTATGCACCTTCCGTAGGAGTATCCCGGAGCGAGTAAGCGACGCCGTGGGTAGCAGCGGCGAATCGGCCTGTGAGAAAACTCCAGCACCTAGGTAGCGATTGCGACGGAAGGCCTGCGGCCTACCGTTGCCGCCAACCGGCAGCAGAGCTTATCTTGGGGGGTAGCCGAGTTACTCAAAGGAAATCATTGCAATGAACGTGCTGGTTCTGAATTCGGGAAGCTCCAGTTTGAAGTTTCAAGTGATTGCCACCGATCTGGAGCGGATCAAACAACACCAGGACGATCGCATCTGCCGCGGCGAAATTGAAGGCATTGGCGGCGAGGCCATCATCCATGTTCAGCATCGCAGCCAACCTGCCCATACTCTGACCGCGCCTTTGAGTGACGTTTCCGCGGCTCTGGACTATTTGGTTCGCTACATCGTATCGGACCGGTCGGGAGTTTCTGAAATCAAGAGCATGGCCGACGTGCATGCCGTGGGACATCGCGTGGTGCATGGCGGCGAGCTATTCAAGGAATCGGCCCTTATCGACGCGCAGGTACTAAAAGGGATCGAGGATTGTATTGACCTGGCGCCTCTGCACAATCCCAATAACATCAAGGGCATTCTGGCGGCTCGAGAACTTCTCGGCAAAAATGTCCCCCAGGTAGCCGTTTTCGATACCTCATTTCATCATTCGCTGCCTGAGCAGGCCTACCTCTATGCAGTTCCGTATCATCTTTACCGCCGGCACCGCGTCCGCCGCTACGGATTTCACGGAACTTCCCATCGCTACGTCGCTTTCCGCTATCGCGCCCTGCGCGGACTCACGCGCGAGCAAACCAACATCATCACCCTGCATTTGGGCAATGGTTGTTCGGCAGCCGCCATCAAAGCCGGATTGTCTGTGGATACTTCCATGGGGATGACGCCTCTAGAGGGTCTGGTCATGGGCACCCGCTCGGGCGACCTCGATCCCGCGATCGTCGGTTTCATCGCTCGGAAAGAGGGACTGTCCGTGTCTGACGTGGATACGCTATTGAACACGCAATCGGGATTGCTCGGTATTTCTGGGCTTACGAATGACATGCGCGAGTTGCAAGCGGAACTCAAAGAGCATGACGACCGCCGTGTCCGGCTGGCGATCGAAATTTTTTGTTACCGGGCCCGAAAATACATAGGGGCCTTCCTCGCCATAATGGGCGGAGCCGACGCGGTCGTCTTCACTGGCGGCATAGGAGAAAACTCGCCCGATGTCCGCTCACGGATCTGTGCGGGAATGGAATGGGCTGGTCTTCGTCTCGATACAGCCAAGAACCAGGATACGGTGGGCCGCGAAGGCCAGATCTCGACGGAAGACTCCAAGCTGCTCGCCTACGCCATCCCAACCGATGAGGAACTCCTGATTGCCCGCGACACGGTGCGGGTTATCCTCGGTGAGCCGCACCCGTCGTAAGCGGTGCGACCGGCGGTTAGTAAGGCCAAGTCCAATCTGCCGCTTCAGGTTTATCGATGCCGAACTGATGCGCGTATTCCCGGCACTCGATCTGCTGATTCAGAAACCTCTCCTTGGCATGCCCCCCGATTTTCTGCAGTCTTGGCACCCGGTTCACAACGTCCATCGCGAGGCTGAAACGGTCGATGTTGTTCTCAATAGCCAGCTCCAGCGGTGTGGTGATACTGCCTTTTTCCTTGTAGCCGCGGACATGGATGTTGTCGTGGTTCGTGCGGCGGTAAGCCAGCCGGTGAATCAACTGCGGATAGCCATGAAAATTGAATATCACCGGCTTGTCCACGGTGAACAGCGAATCGAAGTCCCAGTCGGAGAGTCCGTGGGGATGCTCCGTATTCGGTTGCAATTTGAAGAGGTCGACCACATTGATAAACCGGATCTTGAGATCGGGGAACTCCTTGCGAAGCAGTGCAGTCGCAGCCAGCGCCTCCTGCGTGGGAATGTCACCGGCCGATGCCATCACCACGTCCGGTTCGCCGGCTTCATCATTGCTCGCCCAATCCCAGATGCTGATTCCCTTGGTGCAATGGATGATGGCCTTCTCCATGCTCAAGAACTGCAAATGCTTTTGCTTGTCGCAAACGATCACGTTCACGTAGTTTTGGCTGCGGAGACAGTGATCGGAGACCGAGAGCAGGCAGTTCACATCGGGAGGAAGGTAAATGCGGGTTACGTTCGCGCTCTTGTTGACCACGACATCGAGGAAGCCGGGATCCTGATGCGTGAAACCGTTGTGATCCTGCCGCCACACGGTGGAAGTGATCAGGAGATTCAAGGACGCGATGGCTTGCCGCCAGGAGAGATGCCGGCACATTTCCAGCCACTTGGCATGTTGGTTGAACATCGAGTCGATAATGTGCACGAACGATTCGTAAGAGGACAAGAACCCGTGCCGTCCCGTCAGAAGATAGCCTTCCAGCATTCCTTCCAATGTGTGCTCGCTCAGCATCTCCATGACTCGCCCGTCGGTGGCGAGATTGCCCCCGTCGCTGTCCTCGGGGAAAAATTCCTCGATCCAGAATTTCTTGCTTACGGCATAGATCGCGTCCAGCTTGTTCGAGGTGGTCTCATCAGGACCGAAAACTCGAAAGTTGTTCATATTCAGTTTCATCACATCGCCCAGAAAAACTCCCAGCGGATGCGTATTACTAACCTGGTCAAGGCCCGGTTTCTCCAACTTGTAACCGTACTCACGGAAATCCGGTAGTCGGAGGGCTTTCTTCAGCCGTCCTCCATTGGCGTGCGGATTCGCGCTCATCCGCCGATTGCCGGATGGCGCCAGTTCGCTGAACCAAGCCAGCAACTTACCGTTGCTATCGAAGAATGGCTCGGGCTTCAGCGAGTGCATCCAGTTCTCGAGAATGCGAAGTTGTTCGGAGTCCTTCTTTACATCGAGCAATGGCACTTGATGCGCCCGCCAAAAGCCTTCCAAATAGTGGCCTTCGACTTTGCGCGGCGCGGTCCAGCCCTTCGGTGAACGCAGCACAATCATGGGCCACCGCGGACGGCCTGCCATGCCGCGTTTGCGGGCGGCTTGCTGATGCTCGCGAATCTCGAGAACGCAATGCTCCGTGGTCGCCGCCATGGCCTGATGCATGGTATCGATGTCGGAACCCTCGACGAAATACGGAGTCCACCCGAAGCCGTGGAGCAGGCTCTCCAGTTCCTCGTGCGAAATGCGCGCGGGCAATGTCGGATTATCGATCTTGTAACCGTTAAGGTGGAGGATGGGCAGAACCGCGCCGTCGCGCGCCGGGTTCAGAAACTTATTGATGTGCCAGGAAGTCGCGAGCGGTCCGGTTTCAGACTCGCCATCTCCCACTACAGCCGCCACAATCAGATCAGGATTGTCGAAGGCCGCGCCGCACGCATGCGAGAGCACGTAACCGAGTTCTCCACCTTCGTGAATGGATCCCGGCGTCTCGGGAGTACAGTGACTGCCAATCCCACCAGGAAACGAGAACTCCTTGAAAAACTCGCGCAAGCCTTCCACGTCCTGGCTCTTTTCCGGATAAATCTCAGAGTATGTGCCTTCCAGGTACGCGGGTCCAAGCACGCCGGGTGCGCCATGGCCAGGACCGGCAAGAAAAATCATGTCGAGATCGTATTTCCTGATCAGCCGATTCAAATGGACATAGATGAACGACAATCCGGGACTGGACCCCCAATGTCCAAGCAGCCGGTTCTTGATGTGCTCTGGCCGCAGCGGCTCGGTGAGCAACGGGTTCTCTAGCAGGTAGATCATGCCCAGGCTGAGGTAATTGCACGCGCGCCAGTAGGTTCCTGTTTTGTGCAACTCTTCGGCGCTGAGAGGCTTTCCACCAATCGTGGAGCGCGTGGGAGCGTATGGACTGAGTTCTAAGATTTCGGCTGGGAGGCTGGCTTCTACGGTGCTCATGGATCACTCCTCTAGTGGATGATGCCCAAGGTTAGGTTTTCTGATGAACGGTTTTCCGTGGATCGCTGCAGGTGAACACCTTTTATGATTCATCGCGAGGGAGCCGGGTTGCAGTTTATCAACGCGCGCGGAAACCCCCTGGGCCGGAATGAACAGTGAAAGCAAGAAAAAGCCACGGCCATAGCCGTGGCTTCCCGTTCAACCTTGCAAGCTGGGTGTGTACTTTACCTCCGATCCACAACGAGTTTTCGATCGCACGTCATTGGATTCAACTCCCGGCCAAGAACTAGAAGTTGAACTTCGCCGTTAACTGGATCAACCGGGGCGAAGCGTCTGCTCCCAGGCCCGACCCCAGGATGCTAGTCGGTGTGTTCACGGTATCCAGCACGTGACCGAAGTTCCCGCTGTTGATGTCGTTCACCGGACTCTGGAAGTTGGGATGGTTGAACAGGTTGAAGAACTGCAGGCCAACTCCGACCTTCGCTGACTCCCAATGCGGCATCGTGGTGTACTTCATGATGGTCATGTCCGTATCGAAATAGCGAGGACCGAAGAACTGGTTGCGTCGCTGATTCTCGGTTCCCGAGTTCAACTGGGCCTGCCCGGGGCCGTAAGGATTGCCGGTCGCCGGATTGATGGCCTGACCTGCCGCGATGTCAGGGAAGTCCGCCGCCGAGAGGCAAGGCCCTGAAGTGATGCTGCTGGGGCTGCTGCAGCCCGGTGTCGACGAAGGCCCAGCGTAATTTGCGAACGCCGCGGACTGATAATTAAAGCCGGACAGGTCGCTGGCTGCGCCGCTGTTTTCAACCGTATAAGGCAAACCGCTGCGCGCGAACAGCGTCCCGGACAGCTGCCAACCCTTCAATAACGCTGAGGGACCCTTGGGTAGTTCGTAAACGTAATTCATGCTCAGGTAGTGCCGAGTATCATAGTCGGCATTACCGTAGTTGTATTGGCGAAGATTGTTGTCGTTGATCGGGTTCTGGAAGCTGCCAGCCCGGCCAACGTTGGTATTGCCCGCAATGAACTGATTGAATCCGCCATTGGAAATCTCATCCAACGCGTGGCTCCAGGTGTAGTTGGCCTGAATTTGCAGCCCATGACTGAAGCGGTGCTGCGCCGTGAAGCTGAGGCCGTTGTAATTGGAAACGGCCACAGTTTGGATTTGCGTCACCCCTCCGAAGCTCGAATCGGGCGCGCTCGCCGGTAGGCCGATAAACCCGGCCGGGCAAGTGGTCGGAGGGCAATAGGCGTTTTCGTTGTCGAAATTGCCAGTCTCGTGAAAGCCGTGATTCCCTACATAGTTGACGGTGATTGAGGTGTTGTTGCCGATCGCTTGTTGCACCTCAAAGTTCCACTCCCAGTATCGCGGAGCCTGGATCGCATTGGCGTTAACGAATCCCGGCGGAGAGAATTGGCCGCCGTTCGCTGCTGCGTTGGCAGCAATCTGCGCCGCGTTCAGTCCCTGGGAGAATCCTGATTGTATTGCGGCGTTGGTGACCGCGGCGCTGTTAAAAACGTTGCCGCCTGTTTGCTGGGTGGGGGCAAGATTACCCACAATGTTGAACGGGAAAACATTGTCCACCGGAGTATTCTCGGACAGGCCATCAGCAACCTGACCGGGGAATGTATCCATGAACAACCCAATACCGCCGCGGAATACAGTGTTCTTTAAGGCAGACGGGTTGTAGGAGAAACCAAAGCGAGGCTGCCACGCTACAGAGGTAAAACTCTGCATCGCCTGGTTCAGTCCGGTCTGGATGGCCTGGTTGTAAGGGGTGGTCGGATCGTGACTGATGCCGGCGAACGGCGACGAGAACCTGGCGAAGCAGTTGGCCTGGCAGCTGGGAATGGAATTATGGTCGGCGCGCAGGGCGAAAGTAAGCTTCAGGTTACTCTTGACCTTCCACTCGTCCTGTAAATACCAGCCCAGTTGATAGAGTTTAATGTCCTGGTCCGGGCGGGTTGGGAAACTCTGATCCAGGAGCGTCGTGCCCCCGTCAGTTCCAACTCCACCGTAAGCGAAATCGTTTAACGACAAAGGTATGAGTAGGCCGCCGGTTGCGATACCGTCATCGTAATCACTCACCAGGTTACGATGGAAATACACGCCTAGTTTCAGAGTGTGCTGGCTGCCGAGGCTATAGGAGAAGTCGTCGACCAGTTGGTAGCCGGTCACGTTGCGTCCCTGCGGCCAGTCAACATCTGCGCCGCCCACGGGTGTAAGAGAGCCGTCGTTAGGGATCAGGTCAGTGGGGAAAACCGCGCGCGTGGCGGCGAGGTTCAAAGTCGAGAAGATCGCACTGTACCACTGATCGGAGAGGACGAGGTTGTTGGCGGCTCTCGCGCCAAAAGCGCGGTTCCAACTAACCTGGCCTTGATACTCCGGCTGGGTGCTGACGGCATCAAAAATCGGGTTGAGTTGGTCGGTGAACGTTGCTTGGACGCCTTTGTCTTCTTGTAGGCGCACGAATATCCGGTCGTTGTTCGTGGCATTGAAATCGAACCGGCCGGAGGTCAAATACTCGTGAGTAAAGTTATTTGCGATGCCGCGCCACGACTCCGCGCAGGGCAAGTTGCCGGCGCCGAAAGTTCCGGCGCCGTTGGTGTAGGTCTGCCCCTCGCAGCCGCTCGTGTCCGACGCGGTAGGAACGCCCGGCACAGCCCGGGAGATGCCCTCCGCAGTGTTGTAGATATTGAAGATCGTATTGTAGAAAGGCACCGATTGCGAAAGGCCGGTATTGTTGAGGTTGTCCAAGACAAAGCCCTGGAAGCTCGGAGTTGGAGCGATAACTTGGGAGCTCGTGGGAAGAATGACCCGCAAGCCTTCATAGTTCCAGAAGAAGAATGCCTTGTCCTTCTTAATCGGTCCGCCGAAAGACGCCGCATATTGGTTGGCGTTTACAAAAGGCCGGGGTGCGTCGTTGCCCACGTTGAAAAAGTTGTTGGCATTCATGACTCGGCCGTCCCACCAGTAACTGGTGTTGCCGTGCCAGTTGTTGGAGCCCGACTTGGTGATGTAGTTCACGTTCGCGCCGGCAAAACCTCCGTACTGGCCAGAATAGCCGTTGGTCACCACCGTCGCTTCCTGCACTTCATTGTTGCCCAGCAGCAGGTTGGTCGCACCCGAATTGTTCAGGTTCAGAAACGGGTCGTTGTCATACATTCCGTTCAGGGTGAACAAATTTGAAGACGCTGAGACGCCAAAGCTCGCGAAGTTTCCGGCTCCGCTGCCGGTGTTCATCACCGAGCCAGGGGCCGTCTGGGCCACAAAGGTCAGGTCGTTGCCGGGGTTCGGCACTTCCGAAATTTCGCGCGCGTTGAAAGTCGTTGAAATCTCGGCGCTCTCCGTTTGCAACAGCGGAGCTTCGCTCGACACTTCCACTGTCGTCCCTGCCGTCCCCACTTCCAGCTTCGCGTTGACAATCGAGGTCGCGCCTACGCTTACCGTCGTGCTCAGTGTGGACGTCTTAAAATTGGGGGCAGAAATTGTGATGGCATATGTTCCCGGCTCCAGTAAGGGAAACTGGTAGAAGCCCTGCGCGTTCGTCTTTGTCGAATTGGTGAAGCCTTTTTCAGTGCTCTTCAGGTTTACGGTGGCATCGGGTAGAACCGCGCCGCTGGCGTCGGTTACTGTTCCGCTGATCGCGCCGTTAGTTGTGCTCTGCGCCGCTAGCATGCTGGGCAGCAGAAGAGCCAACACCGCCATGAGGACAAGCAGTTTGGTCGAGTGCAGTTGCATTGTTTGGTCTCCTTTACTGGCGGTGTCCGATGCATTTGCATCACCACCACTGCCAGGATTTGAGGGGCGGGTTACGGTTCGCCAGGCACGAGGTGTGGTCATACATCTGCGAACGGTATGCAGACGCGAGCAGGATTTGCGTTGTGATGCGGTCTGAGGACGCTGCTCCGCAGAAATGGCGCACACCTACCAGAAAAGGAATTCCACCGATTAGGGGTCTACGAAAAAGGGGATAAACGCAGCGCTGACGGTCGTTCCCATAATATACATACTGGTCGGTATGATCGATGCAACGCGCAAGCGGAATGGCCGCATCAGAGGTGTCAGATCGTAGTAACTTTGTGCCGAAGGAGAAAATGAATGGGCCAAAAGACACTCGGGATCATTGCATTAGGAAGCTCCGTGCTTGTGGTGGCGCTGGGCGCAATCGCGCAAATGCAAGCGCAATCCAAAACTCCGTATCCCAGCATGGCCCCGCTTGACCAATACCTGATGCCGGATCGAAATGCCGAAATAGCATTGGCCCGTAGTGCGGCGCCGGAGGCCATCTCGCGCGATGCGGATGTCCTCGTTCTTGGGCAGCATGGCTACGAAACCGCAGTTAAAGGTAAGAACGGTTTCGTATGTGTCGTTGAGCGAGGATGGACGGGCTCATTCGAGGGTGTTAATTTCTGGAACCCTAAGATGCGAGGTCCGATCTGCTACAACCCACCGGCCGTCCGCTCCATCCTGCCGATGACCTACAAAAGAACGGAGATGGTATTGGCCGGCCAATCCAAGGCTCAGATGATCGAGGGCATCAAAACATTCATAAAGCAAGACCCGCCACCCCTGGAGCCTGGAGCCATGTGCTACATGATGTCGAGGCAACAGTACCTTACCGATAACGACCACCACAACTGGATCGCTCACCTGATGTTTTACACGCCGCTCATGAACGGTTCCGTTTGGGGTGCAGATCTGCCCCACTCTCCCGTCATGCTGGCTCCACAGTTCGGTGGCAATCCGGAACCAATCGATGTATTCATGGTTCCCGCGGGCTGGTGGTCGGATGGAACGCCGGACCCAGCTAGTGACTGAGGACGCCCGAATGTAGAGGGGCGCAAACCACGCAATCATGCCACTCCGGGAGGAACTGATGGAGTAGCTTCCCGAGCCATGAGGTGCAGCATTCTTCGAAGAGGGGAAGGAGTCGCAATTTTGATGGGACGTTCACCGCAACCACAAACGGCTACGAAAGGGCGGGTTGCCCGGACGCAGGCGCAGAACCAGCCGTCGCCGCGGGTTGCCGTGAAGGTGAAGGAAAAAATTCTCTTCATCAATCTTATCGATGTGGTTGCGGTTCAGGCTAAAGGAAATTATGTATTGCTGCAGCGGGACGGAAGTTCCTATCTGTTGCGCGAGTCAATTTCGGCGGTGGCCGAAAAACTTGAGCCGCAGGGATTCATTCGTATCCATCGCTCGATTCTGGTGAACACGTCTTTTGTGCAAGAGATCAGACCATACTCAACCGGCGAATATGGCCTCCGGGTAAAAGGTGGAAAGGAATACACCGTTACCCGCACCTACAAGAAAAACCTGAAATCCCTCGCGGAATTCTGGATTGGCTGCCGGCGCCTTCTTCCCGGACTGACAGCGGTCGTCACAGCCTGAACCGGCAACCAGTTCCACCGCTGCCCAGGCAATGTCAAGACATTTTGCAGGGCTATCCGCGCGGCCGGTCACTCGCCTCCGGCCTCGTGCCGGGCCGGGGTTTTGAGGTAAACGGCTAATTTCCGACAGCTATGTCCCGCTGCTTGCTGCCGACGGATAGCCGGCCCCCCCAAAGTAGCACTCAATGGCCTCAATCTTCCCATCTCTGACCCGGAGATACTCCACGTTCCGGAATGATTTACCGTTCTTCGTGTGGCAGAGATACTTCACAAACGCCTCGTTGCCACTTCCTAACACCCGCTCCAGATCGGATCGATCGATAAGCTTAGCCTGTGTATCCCAGCATTGAGTTTTGAAAGCGCTCTTACTGATGTGGTCGTCGCCGGCCGCGCTGGTGAAGGTAAAGTTGTCGGTCATTAGGGCCTCGAATTGACCCTCGTCCTTTTTCTCCCACGCCTTGTACCACTTCCGGATGATTTCCTCGTTTGTCGCGCTCAACCCTGTTTCTGCCCGCGCGCTTGCCGTCGCCAACAACCCCGCCGCTCCAGCCAGTGCGCAAGCTCCCACTTCGAGCGCCTTCCGCCGCGATACTCCGATCCTTGCCATGTCCATCCTCCCTTTCCAGCTTCCTGGGTTAGTGGCCTCTGGGGCCGCCCTGAGTGTCTATATCGCATTCGGCCTGGATACTTGGTTTAGAAGTCGAATTCCAGCGCGAACTGTGTAATCCTCGGCGCGATCTTCCGTTTAGAAGGTCACCGCAACCAACCTTTGTGATGCAGCCATTCCATTTGATGGTTGCATCAATCCATACCAACTGGTATGCATGTTTTAACAATGCTGCGCTGCGGAGGGGACTGCGAGGATTCATTACTGGCGAAAACTGTTAGTTGCCGCGACGGTGACCTGACCGGCCACAAAATGGCCCAAATCGGCAGGTTTCGCGCGATCTGGTCTCGCGTAATCATGGTAACCGGCGTACATGCCAGGGAGACTTCACGGGCTCAACAAAAGGGCGGCTATCCGCGGCCGCTCACTCGCCTCCGGCCTCGTACCGGGCGTAGCGACTCGAGGTGGCCGCTCACCCTTCTTTGGCCGGATTGCATCATCCGTATATCCTGCGAATTCTTTGTTAAAACGACGTAACCCTCGTACGCCGCGATCAGGAACGTAGCCGTTTCATTCGCGTCTATATCATTCCGCACTACCCCGCGTTTCTGTCCTTCGCGCAGTGCCTCCGCGATGGCATCGTGCCAGTCCCTAAAAACTTTGGCTGTCCTTCTGCGGAATCCCTCATCAATACCTGACATCTCTTGTGACAAGTTAAGCAAGGGGCAGCCCCGCTGAACGTCTTCTCTTTTCAGCGATTCGGAGTAAACAAGCCGGACCAGAACGTCGATGGGGTTCTTGGCGTTCCGTAAAGGCTGCACCCACTTTTGGTGAGTAAGGCTCGCGATAACCTCGTCCACCACCGCGTACCCGAGGGCATCCTTGTTGTCAAAGTGGTAGTACAGCGCGCCCTTGGTGACGCCCGCTGCGGCCAGAATGGCGTCCAGGTCAGCGCTCCGAAAACCCGAGCGGTAAATCTCTTCGAAGGCAGCCTGCAACAGGAGTTCGCGTGTCCGCTCTGGATTCCGCAACGTCGCCCGCCTGCCTCGCGATGGTTTTCTAACCGCGGACATACCAATTAGTATGCACGTTCACACGTGGAGGTGTCGAGCCGAACGTTTTCACGCTCTGCCAGGCCGGCCAAATCGCATTCCATTCGCCTTATGCCCTTTCGAAACGGAACTGCACATTTGCCTCCTGGGTGCTTCGCATCGATCCGCCGGAAATCGATCCGCCGTTTGCCAAATTGATTCGGGGCAGTCTGGTTTGCTAAGGTCGTGGTCATGTCCGAACGTGTCACGTCCGAGCGTTCTATTTCCGAGCGCCCCAGCGAGCAGATACGCGAATTGCTCGACTCACTTTATCGCGTGGATTCGGGACGAATCCTGGCAACTCTCATCCGCTTGCTCGGCGATTTTGATCTTGCCGAGGAGGCGATGCACGAGGCCTTTACGGCGGCGCTGAGCCTGTGGCCGAGCAGTGGAACACCCGGCAACCCGCGACCCTGGCTGATTTCGACGGCCCGGTTCAAAGCCATTGACACTCTGCGTCGACGGGCAAGATTTGATGCCTCGCAAGACGAACTCGCGCACCATCTGGAAGCGCAATGGAGTTCGGCGGAAAGGTCCAAGGGAGCAGACAGCCTTGAGGATGATGGGCTTGAGGATGGTCGCCTTGAAGATGACCGGCTGCGCCTGATTTTTACCTGCTGTCATCCATCTCTAGCGCCGGAAGCGCGCGTCGCGCTGACCTTGCGTGAGGTGTGCGGGCTGACCACCGAGGAGATCGCAAAGGCCTTCCTCACCACTCCGCGTACGCTGGCGCAGCGCATTGTGCGCGCCAAGGCAAAGATTCGAGAGGAAGCGATTCCGTACGAGGTGCCGACGCCACAGGAATTGCCGGAGCGGCTGGGCGCAGTGCTTCAGGTCATCTATCTCGTCTTTAACGAGGGTTATTCGGCTGCAGCGGGAGCGGAGGTAACGCGGGCCGAGCTAACCGGCGAGGCGATTCGACTGGGCCGGTTGCTGGCCGAACTCCAGCCTGAGCCGGAAGTGATGGGGTTGCTAGCCCTGATGTTGCTGCAGGAATCCCGCCGCGCCGCGAGAACCTCTGCGACCGGAGAGCTGATTTTGCTGGAGAATCAAGACCGCTCGCTCTGGAACCGGGAGCAGATCGCAGAGGGAGTGGCATTGCTGGAGAAAGCCCTGGGTTACCAGCAAAAGTCCCGCCGCTTCGGCGCGTACACGCTGCAGGCTGCGATTGCGGCCGTTCACGCGGAGGCGGAATCGGTCGCCGCGACCGACTGGCGGCAGATTGTTGCGCTTTACGACCAATTGCTACGAGTTCAGCCTTCGCCAGTTGTAGAGCTAAATCGTGCCGTGGCCATTGCCATGCGCGATGGTCCAGAGGCCGGTCTGGCGCATATCGACGCGGTGTTGGAACATGGCGAATTGGCGAATTATTACCTGGCGCATTCCGCCCGGGCAGATATGTACCGCAGGCTCGGCAGGACAACCGAGGCTCGTGCTTCCTATGAGAAGGCGCTGGCGCTGGCCCAACAAGAACCAGAGCGGCAATTCCTGCAAGAGCGGATTCGGCAGTTGAAATAAGAAAGACTCGTGGCGCTTCACATTCACTGATCGTATCAACGACGTGATTGGAGGCTCCCAGTTCGAGACCTTCGCGAAATATTTTCGGGTACGCTTGAGACTGGTCCCTCCCGTTTTGGTTCAGAGTTTATCTTTCAGTTACCCTACCCCCCTCCCCCCTCCCATGGCTAAAATATCTGGAATCAATGACTTTACAAAAAAGTGCCGCGCAAAATATTCACAACAAAGAGCTTATCAGTCAAATTCTTGACAACATGGGACTTATGGGCCGATTTTCAGCCGTGAGCGCCCTTGCCGCTATTGCTGTGCGTACTGCCTTTGCCGGGACAATGATCGAACAAAAAATGGTATGACCGCAAGGTCAGATATCACAACGGGGCTGTGGAAATCTTTGCGAAGCGCAATGCTCTTCGAAAATCGGTTAGAAGCTGTGCGGAAACAGCCTCTTGATTTCCATCAAATAGCCATCTAAACTTTAGGTGGTTAACCCAAATGCAAAGCCTTACGCTCAAACTCAAGCAGGCCAGCGCCGTACTGGGAGTGCCGCCAAAAGATCTTCAGAACCTGGTGCAGCTTGGTGTCATCCGCCCTGCACGCCGCAACAGTGTGTACTGGTTCGACACGAATCTCCTGCTGGAAGCGAAAGTGGCTTTTTATCTCAAGCAGACCCTCGGCAGTTCGAGCGATCTTTTGGCCAGATTCACAGAAGCGTTTTCGAAGAATCTTGGCAAAGCCAGAATGGGCGATTTGGGGGACATCTGCCTTCGCTCTCGTCCGCTTAACGGCACCGATGCTGTGGAGATCAAGATTCCGCTTCGGTCCTTGGTGCGGGAATTGGAAGACCAGATTCCTCGAGCCTCGGCCTACAAGGACCTTCCCAGGGGCCGCAAAAAAAAGACGGCTGGGTGGAAGAAAGCTTTCTTGCGAAACGTCAGGAAAGCCGCCGCTGATCTGGGCGACATCTCAGAGGAAGAGATTCTGAGAACCGTTCGAGAGTACCGCTCGGGACGAAAGAAGCTGCCGGAGATCACCGTCGTTGCCCGCTCGAAAAAGAAAACGGCCTAGAGGCGTAGTCGATACGTCCGTCCTGCTGGCGGGAATCGCGGGATTCAAGTCAACCGACATCGCCGGAATTATGCACTTGACAAACCCGTCTTGTGAGAAGGCGCTGGCGCTGACCCAACAGGAACCAGAGCGGCAATTCCTGCAAGAGCGGATTCGGCGGTTGAAATAAAGAAATGGAGTAGGGCTGATGAGATAGGCGGGCGGCCCAGGTTTTTGATCTCGCGGGCATTACCAACACAGTGGGCTGCCCCGTTCCTTCGCGCTTTTTGCGAAGGGGCGGGAGTCGGAAATGCCGACGCCAGGTCGGTTTGATTACGCGTCCAGAACAAAATCAAATAGCACACGCAGCATCGCCGCCCACCCTTGCAAAGAAGGCAAGGATGGGGCACCCTCGCTCCCCTACATATCGCGTGGAGGCAGGTGATAAAGAACCTGTAGTCGGACAATACATGTGCTTGGTGGGTTTGCTAACGGCTGGGTGGTTCGAAAGGTATACTGGCTGAGCATCTCCCGGCGAGGTGAAACCGGGGGCGAAAGGTCGCCAAAAATGGAGCCGCTGTTCGCGGCCTTTTGAAACGCGGTCGGGAAGCCTATTAGAAAAGCCCCGTACCGCTCAGATTTCAGGGCCTTCGGAAGCAGGTTCATCGTGGGTTGCTACTCGCCGTGTCCTCGCAACTCTTGCTTTTCACTGCAGTAAGAATTCTCCGGGCAAACTCGTTTTCGTCCGCCTCATAGTCGTCCGCCTCCGTGCCGAGGATGCGCCAGCCGGTAAACACCGCGATCAGATTTTCGTCCGGAAACACCATTAGGTGCTGTGCGCCAAATCCCCGCGCCATCCAGACATACTGGGAGGAATCTCTCCGCTTCAGCAACCACCACAGGAATCCGTAATCGAAGTCGTTGTCGATTTCAATGGAACGTTTCAGCGATTCGTTCACCCATCCCTTCGAAACAATCTGTTTGCCCTCCCACGTTCCATTGTGAAGGTATAGATAGCCTATTTTCGCCAGATCGCTGCCGCTCAGAAACAACCCTCCTTCGGTGTCGACTACGCCTAAATACGTTCGCTTCCAATAGTGCTTAATTCCCAACGGAGCGAAGAGATACTTCTCGCCGTAGTCGTCAATGTCCTGCCCGGTTTCTTTCCGAAAGATGTAAGCCAGCAACTCCGTGGCCCCGCTGTTGTAGTTACCGACCTTCCCCGGTTCCTCAGCCATGGGTCTGTCAATCGTGTATTGCACCCAGTCGTCGGTCCCTTCCATCCGGCTCATGTCGTTTCGTGGATCGTTGTCCGGGATGTCTTCATTCCAATCTAGGCCCGCTGTCATGGTCATCAGGTCGCGCAGCGTCATGCGCCGTTTGCGGTCATCCACATTCCGCTTCGCCACTGTGATCTATCATGGCGAACACCTGCACTCCGCGCTGGGCAAGAACGGATTCCAGCCGTTGCAATGTCTCAGTCACCGTGTAGGGGCTTGCCACCTGCAAAAGACCGTTTCCTGCCATACCCTCCTCCTTAACCGCCGGATGCCGCTGTTCGCTGATTCTCGCATGAGTTTCAGGAGTTCTGCTTGTTACACTAGAGGATTGACCATGCCCTCGCTCTACGCACAATGGATGTACGACTGGGAACACCGGCTAACGTCGGTGGACAACAACCGCGTGGTTCGCCCGCTGGAGTGGGGCGTGGAGTGGGCGCGAGATTGGCCCTGCCGCAATGGCTCCCGTCCGGGGACGGCCGTGGATGATCCGGCGAAATTTTTAATTGATTTCAACCGGCGTATCGTCGCCTCCAGCGATGAATTCTATGCCTACACCAAGCCCACCGATTTCAGGCTGGAGAAGCGCGAAGTGCAGGTCTTTTCCACGCGTGAAATTCCGGACCCCAAGCTTGAGGCAAACGTGAAGGGGACGTTCGCGGAGTTCCTGCGCTTTACTGCGCCAGTGAAGACTCCATATCCGGAAAACAATCTGGTAAATGCGCGCTGGTTTCCCGCGCGCGGGCGGCGCGCAATCGTCCTTCTGCCGCACTGGAACGCAGACGCAATCGCCTACGTCAGCCTTTGCAAAGTGCTCAACATGCTGGGAATCTCTGTGTTGCGGCTGAGCATGCCCTATCACGACATCCGCATGCCCGCCGAAATCAGCCGCGCCGACTACGCTGTCTCCGCCAACATTGGGCGTACGCTCGATGCAGTGCGGCAGGGCGTGGTTGATGTCCGCTGCTGCCTCGATTGGCTGGAGCAGCAGGGTTACAGCAAGCTCGGCATTGTGGGCACGAGTCTTGGTTCCTGTTATGCGTTCATCGCGGCGGCGCACGATCCGCGCATTCGCGTAGCCGCGTTCAATCATGCATCCACTTATGTTGCCGACGTAGTGTGGCATGGGCAATCGACGCGGCATATCCGGCGGGGGATGGAGTCGCAGATCACGCTGGAGACTTTGCGGAAGTCGTGGCTGGCGGTGAGTCCCATGGCTTATTTCGACCAGTTCTCGCGCTGGCCGAGGAAGTCCCTCATCATTTATGCGAAATACGATTTGACCTTCTTGCCCGAACTCTCACGCGATGTAGTAGTTGAATTCGAGCGCTACGGGCTGAATCACAAAGTCGTGGTGCTGCCCTGCGGTCACTACACCATGGGCGAGACGCCGTATAAATACATGGACGGATGGCAGCTGGCATCATTCCTGCGGACGGCATTTGAGTAGCGCCGCCAGCCTGCCCCTGAGCGAAGCCGAAGGGTCTCGGCGGCTGTCGTGCGGGCGTCCTCGCCCCCACGCGCGAGCGCACTCTGACTTTGAATTCTTCCACCACGGCAGTGATGCTCCGTGATGGATCGAAGCGGTAGAATGTGAGCATGGCGACCGGCCGCATCGTCAATTCCGAAGCAGTGATGGAATACCGCCGCGGCGAGTTCCTGATCAGCACCGACCGCGAGCGCCTGAATCTTGATGTGGTTCACGATTTTCTGACCAATTCTTATTGGGCCAAAGGCATCCCGCGGGAAGTAGTGGCGCGGTCGATCGAACACTCGCTCTGCTTCGGGATCTATGCCGACAGCGGCAAGCAAGTCGGTTTTGCGCGCGTGGTCAGCGACTTCGCCACCATGGCTTACCTCGGCGACGTATTTGTGCTGGAATCGCATCGCGGCCGTGGATTGAGCAAGTGGCTAATGGAATGTGTTGTGCAGAATCCGGCGCTTCAGAATCTGCGGCGCTGGATTCTCTTGACCCGCGACGCCCACGGGCTTTATTCGCAGTTTGGTTTTACTCCGGTGAAGGCTCCAGAACGATATATGGAACTTCACCGGCCCAACGTTTACGCAACACCCTAAGGAATCATATGAAAAACGCAGCATCGAATATGTACCGCCCGTTGTACGAAGTCGATCCCCAGATTGCCGCGGCCATCGACAACGAAACCCGCCGCCAGCACGAGGGCCTGGAGCTAATTGCCTCGGAGAACTTCGTCAGCGAAGCGGTGCTCGAGGCCGCGGGCTCGGTATTCACCAACAAGTATGCCGAGGGATATCCCGGCAAGCGTTACTACGGCGGCTGCGAGTTCACCGACGTAGTCGAGAACCTGGCGCGCGACCGCGCCAAGCAGTTATTCGGCGCGGAACACGCCAACGTGCAGCCCCACGCCGGCTCGCAAGCCAACATGGAAGCCTACGCCGCAGTCTTGCAACCAGGCGATACGATCCTCGGATTGAACCTGGCCCATGGCGGTCACCTCACGCACGGCCATCACCTGAATTTCTCGGGGAAGACGTACAAAATCGTCCCTTACGGCGTGACCAAAGAAACGGAGACGATCGACTATGATGCTCTGGAAAAGCTGGCCGAAGAGAACCGTCCCAAACTGATCGTCGGCGGCGGCAGCGCCTACCCGCGCATCATTGATTTCGCCCGCATGCGCCAGATCGCTGACAAAGTAGGCGCACTCTACCTAGTCGACATGGCGCATTTTGCCGGGCTGGTAGCGGGCGGCGTGCATCCTTCGCCGGTGCCGCATGCGCAAATCGTGACCTCCACAACCCACAAGACTCTGCGCGGGCCGCGGTCGGGCCTGATTCTGTCCAAAGCAGAGTTCGCGGCGGCAATCGACAAAGTAGTTTTTCCGGGAATGCAAGGCGGACCGCTGGTGCACATCATCGCAGCCAAGGCGGTCTGTTTCCACGAAGCGATGCAGCCCGAGTTCCGCGACTATGCCAAGCAGGTCGTGGCCAACGCGAAGGTACTGGCCGGGACGCTAACCGCCGAAGGCTTCCGCATCATTTCCGGCGGGACAGACACGCATCTAATGCTGGTCGATGTCTTCTCCAAGGGCATGTTGGGCAGCGAGGCCGAAAAAGCATTAGATCAAGCAGGAATCACCGTCAACAAGAATGCCATCCCCTTCGATGTGAATCCGCCGCTGAAGCCGAGCGGCATCCGCATCGGCACGCCGGCCCTAACCACCCGCGGAATGAAGGAAGACGAGATGCGCCAGGTCGGGCGCTGGATCGCCGAAGTACTACTCCACCGAACCGACACCGCTCTGCTGGCCAAAGTGCGCAAACAGGTGTTCGATCTCTGCGAGGCCTTCCCGCTATACGCCGAGCGCCGGGCCAAGGCACAGGCGGAAGTGCGGGCCTAGACTGGGATTCTCTTTTTCTCCTGTGAAGGCCCGCGCCCTCTGTGGTTAAATGCCTTCGGTGAAGATCGCCATCGACATTCGGCGGATGACCGAGTTCGGCGTAGGCACGTACATCCGTAATGTCGTTCGCACTCTGGGACGGCTCGACCACGAGACCACTTACTTCCTCATCGGCTCTCCCGCCAAGGTCAAGGAAATCGGCACCCTGCCGCCCAACTTTCACTCGGTTTCTCTAGCCGAGCCAGAGCGCTCTCTCAAGAGCTTCTGGGAGTTTCGCGTGGTGGTGAGCCGGCTGGAATGCGACCTGGTCCACATTCCCAATTTGTTCTCGGTGCCGCGTGCGTTACCTTGCCCCTACGTCATGACAGTGCACGACATGCTGGAACACTTGTCCCGCGCGCGCCAGCAGACCGGCTTTTGGGGCGCCTGGCACTTTCACTGGACCAAGCGGGTTTTGCGGGGCGCGGCGCGCATTTTCGCGGTTTCAAATTTTACCAAGACTGAAGTGGAGAAGCTGTTCGGCATTCCGTCGAGGCGCATCGAGGTGGTCTACAACGCGATCGATGAGCGTTTCCTTCACGGGCACGCCAGCGCGGCCGACCGCCAGTTGATTGCCGAGCGCTACCAGGTCAGTTATCCCTTCCTGCTCTATGCCGGGAGAATCAGTCCGCATAAAAATGTCGTGCGCATGATCGAAGCCTTCTCCGCGCTGAAAACGGAGCTGGAAAAAGATCATGCCTTTCCCGACTTGAAGCTGATCATCATCGGAGACAACGTCTCCGGCAATCCCGACTTGCGGCGTACGGTCATCCGCAGCGGCGTGCAGAACGATGTGCGTTTTCTGGGGTTCGTGCCCATCGAAGTTCTCCGCACTTTTTACGACCAGGCCAAGATTTTCGTATTCCCCTCTCTCTACGAGGGATTCGGCCTACCGCCCCTGGAAGCGATGGCTCACGGCACCCCGGTCGTGACTTCAAACGTGTCGTCCCTCCCCGAGGTCGTGGGCAATGCCGCGGTGCTCGTCCACCCCGAAAATGTCTTCGAGATTATGCGGGCGCTACACCGGGTTCTTATGGATCAGCCGTTGCGCGAGAAAATGAAGGAACGCAGCTACCGGCAGGTCACGAAGTTTTCCTGGGAGAAATCGGTGCTGCGGATCATGGAGGTGTATCGGGAAGTCGCCGGTGCGAAAGGCAACATCGAACCTCCCAGCCACCCGGCTGCCACAGGCAGAAAGACCACCGCAGGCGTGGCGTGATCCGAAGGCTTCTCTGGTACATCCCGGCAACCCCAATCAAACCTACTTCAGCAAGGGCTGGCCTGGCGAAGCGATGGCGAGTTTGTGCAACTTGGCAAGAATCCGGCTGCGGTCGGCATCGGCCTGGGCCGAGGCGAGACGCTTGCGGAGGGTCGTGATCTTGTGCTGACGGGTGCGGCGCCGGCGAATCTCCGGCCGGCGGCTGGGTGCTGACATCGGTTGCTCTCCTGCACTGGAATCAAGAACAGTAGCATGGAAAGTCTATCAGAATCCCGGCGCGAAATATGCCCCGGCAGGGACTGAAGTCCACCCGTAAATTGCCGATAGGAACACCATGCAGCAGGGCTCCCTGCGTTTTGTTGGGCCCGAATAGCGGAATGAATGCTTGTGACGGGAGGAGTCGGCGCCTGTGAGTCAACTCTACGATCTGAGAATGCTAATAGAGAACAAGATTAAGACCGACAGCCTGGATGCGATGGAGGTGAAAGGCAAGATCGGACTGCGCTCTGGCCGCATGCTTGCCTTCATCACTCCCACCACACCCGATGACCCGGAGGCCGTAGCCAAACTCAAGCAAGCTGTCAAAGACGTCCTGAACATCAGCGCGTGAGGAGTTCGCATGAAGTGGAACTTGATTCAAACCAAAGTGCTGGCCGCATTGGTCGCCTGTCTGGTAGTGGGCGTTGGCGGCATTGTGGCACTCATGCACTACAGCTTTGAGCGGAACTCGCAAGCATTGGGGGTTCAGTCGGTCACGGGGGCGCAAAAGCTGTTCACGATTCTGGAGGCTCGAGAGACCAGTAAAATGGTGGCCGTCAGCGAGACGCTGATCATGAATCCGCAGGTCCGCGATGCTTTTGCCGCCAAGGATCGCTCCCGCTTGCTGGAGTTAACCGCGCCGCTTTATCCGAAGCTGAAGAGCCAAGGCATCACCAACTGGATGTTCCACACCCCCGAGCCCGACATGGTCGTCTTTCTTCGTCTGCACAACCCTCCGAAATTCGGCGACCACTTGAATCGCTTCATGGATAAAGAAGTCGTGCGTACTCATGCCATCGTGATCGGGAATGAATTGGCCAGGGCAGGTTTTGCGGTAAGAATCCTCCGGCCATTCTACGATTCTCGCGGCGAGGTGACCGGGTATGTCGAGCTAGGAGAAGAGATCGGCCAGTTCATTCACACCATGAAAAGCCAGACCGGAGACGACTACGGACTTCTGCTCAGCAAGAAGTTCGTGGACCGGCAGTTCTGGGCCGATTCCAGCGCAGTGTGGAAGCGCCGCGATGACTGGGATGACAATCCGAGCTTTGTGGTGGCCGACAAAACCACAGCCAGCGACGGCATCATTCAATTTCAGGGAGACCTGGCCGCGGTTCCCGCCCAGGGCCAAGTGCTGCAATATTTCCGTAAAGGAAATTCCGTGTTGGTGCGCGGCCTCTTTCCCATTTATAACGCCGCAGGCAGTACCGTAGGGGCAATGTTCGTGGTGCGCGATATTTCAGGCTTCTACCTCGCTATGCGGCACACCCAAAACGTCCTCGTGCTCTTGACTGTATTATCTCTGACCATTGGCATCTTCCTGGTGCTGACTCTGCTGAACCGTCTGGTATTTCGCCGCCTGGAACACATCATTGCGGTCGCAACCCGCGTCGTCGGGGGTGACTACGAAACGGAAATCCAGGTAAGTTCCGACGACGAAGTCGGCCAGTTCGAACAGCTCTTCGAGCAGTTCCGGCGGGTCTTCGTTGACCTCCTGCGGCATGTACCGGAATTTCAGGAGAAACCTGAGCTGCAGGAGAAATAGGCTGGAAAGAAAAGTATGGCAGCCGGACCTGTAAGCCGAATTCTGTCCGCCGGATTGCTCCAGCAGGACGGTCATTCCTCTGGGCCACGCATTGCTGCGGGGCTCTAGCGACCTACCCGAAGGTTGGACGCACCGAGCCGGCACGTGTCCCGCCGTTGCCGCAAGTTCCTCGTAAGCTCACAAGCAACCTGCCGCAACGGCGGGACTCCCTTCCTATTTGGTCTTGCTCCGTGTGTGGTTTGCCCTGCCCGCTGCATTGCTGCCGCGGCGGTGCGCTCTTACCGCACCTTTTCACCCTTACCTGCATCCCGAAAGATGCGGGCGGTATGTTTTCTGTGGCACTTTCCGTCGGACGGACTTGAATCCGGCCTCCCGGACGTTATCCGGCACACTGCTCTGCGGAGTTCGGACTTTCCTCTCCCCGCGTCCGAAGACGCAGAAAGCGACCGTCCGGTCCAGCTGCCAACGTATTCATTATATATGGATCGGGCCTCGGGCTTCGGCTATCGGGCTTCGGCACGGGCGCTTCGTTACTGCATATCCGCCTTGAGATCTTTCTACTGATAGACTTATCGACAAGCGGGCCGTGACAAAAACTCTGTTTCGGCCGAATCCCGAATCCCGAAGCCCGAAAGCCGAAGCCCGGTCCATGCACACTCTCGAAGCCATCCACATCGCGCTGCAGTCGTTGTGGGTGAACAAGC
The DNA here is from genome assembly GCA_963832755.1 of uncultured Acidobacteriaceae bacterium. Classification (GTDB taxonomy): domain Bacteria; phylum Acidobacteriota; class Terriglobia; order Terriglobales; family Acidobacteriaceae; genus Sulfotelmatobacter. The sequence continues at coordinate 612,097 of CAWHVM010000003.1, forward strand.
TGCGCTCGGTGCTCACGCTGCTCGGCGTGGTGATCGGAGTGGCTGCTGTGATCGCCGTGGTCACTTTCGTCTCCGGCATCAACGATTACGTAGCGCAGAAGGTCTTCAACCTGGGGGCGGATGTTTTCTTTATTTTCAAAGTTTCCCCCGCCGTCACCAACGTGGATCACTACCTCGAGGGCGAGAAGCGCAAAGACCTCACCATGGAAGACTACCAGGCTGTGGCCGAGGGCTGCCGGGATTGCAAATACATTGGCGCGATCGTGCGCAATGAAACCGGCAAGGTGAAGTACGCTGAAGAATCGATCGACGACACCTCCGTGCGCGGCATCACGCCCTCGATGGCTCCCATTTACGATGTGGATTTGAGCGCCGGCCGCATGATCAACGATACCGACTTGAACAACCGCTCTCCAGTGACGGTGGTGGGCGCAGACATCGTGGAGCATCTGATGCCCGGGACTGATCCGCTGGGCAAAGAAATCCGCATCGACGGCTGGACTTACCAAATCATCGGTGTGGGCATGAAGAAGGGCAAGACCCTGGGGCAGAGCGCTGACAATTACGTCTTCACTCCCATCACGATGTTTCTTAAGCAGTATGGGGTGCACAAAAACAGCATCCGCATTTCGGGCAAGGCCGCAAGCGCCGGGCCCCCGCTCGACGAGGCCATCGACGAAGCGCGCGCCGCTCTTCGCGCCAGGCGCCATGACCCGCTCGGGGGCGACGACAGTTTCGACATCGAAACCAATGCCAGCCTGCTCGGCATCTGGACCAACTTCAGCCAGACGTTCTTCATCGCCACCATCGGCATTGCCGCCATCTCGCTGGTGGTGGGCGGCATTGTGATCATGAACATTATGCTGGTGTCGGTGACGGAGCGCACGCGCGAGATCGGCATTCGCAAGGCGCTCGGGGCGCGGCGCGACGATGTGTTGCTGCAGTTCCTGATCGAGTCGGTTACTCTGGCCGTAACGGGCGGCGCGCTGGGCGTGTTGTTGGGAGTGGTGGTCGCCCTGGCAATCACCGCATTGATCGGGATGCCGTCGTCGATCAAGCTCTGGGCCGTGGCCGCAGGACTGCTGGTGTCGGCAAGCGTGGGAGTTTTCTTCGGAGTCTATCCCGCGCGCAAAGCAGCAAAGCTTGATCCAATCGTGGCGCTGCGGTTTGAAACGTAGGAGAGAATTTGTAATTTGGTAATTGGGTAATCTTGTAATTTGAAAACCGAATCGCTAGGCCAAGCATTTGGGGTTAAATTACCAAATTACAAAATTGCCAAATTACTCAATCCTTCATGATTCACAAAGACGAATTCCGCGAGATTGTGCAGATGGCGACCGACACCATCCGCAGCAACAAGGTGCGCTCCTCGCTGACCGTGCTGGGAATTGTGATTGGTGTTGCCATGGTTATCGGCGTCTCTTCCATCGGGCGCGGCCTCGACGACAATGTTCGCGAGGTCGTTGCCAGCATCGGTTCCAACGTCATCTTTTGCTATCACCTCGAGCCGCTCACCCTGCGTATGACCGAAGAGTTGCGCACACGCAAGAAGCTGACCTTCGAAGACGCAGAAGCGATCAAGCAACTGCCGCATGTGAAGGCTGCGGGTGCACTGGCGCAGTATATCCGCCGCGAATTAGGGACCGGCACGTTCGTGGTGAAGTACGAAGACCGCAAGACCAAGAACACGATCCTCGAGGGCGACACGGCTTCTGTCAAAGACGTCATTGACCTGCGGATAGCCGCGGGAAGATTTTTCAGCGAAAGTGACGACGAAAGGCGCGCCAAGGTCATCGTCCTGGCTCATGATACGGCGGAAGAACTATTCCCGGTCGAGAATCCCTTGGGCAAGGAAATCAACATCGAGGGGCGATTGTTTGAAGTGATTGGTGTTTTACAAAAAGTGAAATCTGTGTTTAACAGCGGAAACGATCCTAACGATAACAAGGTCTTTTTCCCGCTGACTACCTTCAAGACACTTCATCCTGAAGTGAAGGACCACTTCATCGTGGTTAAGGCCACATCCCACGACGATGTGCCGAAGGCGATCGACGAAATCCGCGAACTACTGCGGCGGCGGCGAAAAGTTGCGCCCGACAAGCCGGATAACTTTGCCGTCTTCACCTCGGATTCGATCTCGGACGTTTGGAACCAGCTCACGGGCGCGCTTTTCGTGGGCATGTTCGCAATTTCGAGCGTAGGCTTGATTGTCGGCGGCGTGGGCGTGATGAATATTATGCTGGTGAGCGTCACCGAGAGGACGCGGGAGATTGGAGTTCGCAAAGCGATCGGCGCGCGCAAGCGTGACATTCTCTTGCAATTCACGCTGGAAGCGATCATTCTCACCACCATCGGCGGCGTGATTGGGATTCTGTTCGGGGCCTCCATCGTCTGGGTTATTCCTGCGTTGTGGCCCGCGCTGCCCGCCCATATGTCGATGTTCTGGGCATTCTTCGGATTTACTTCCGCCGCGGGAACTGGGCTCATCTTTGGCATTTATCCCGCATGGAAGGCGGCGAACCTGGATCCGATTGAGGCGCTGCGTTACGAATAGTGGCGCCGCCGTCCCTTCGACTTCGCTACTCAGTTCGACACTGACTGCATGATTCATTCGGTCCTCATAACAGTTCAGATCATTGCGGGCATCGGCGTCGTTTCCAGCTCCCTCTACTATGTCCTCTGTCTTTGGAGCGCAGCAAGCTTCCTGCGCGAGCGAAAAGCATTGAGCCATGCTGGCGCGGAAAAGTCTTTGCCACCTGTCTCAATTCTTAAGCCGCTCAAAGGAACCGATCCTGAGATCTACGAAAGCTTTCGCAGCCACTGTCTGCAAGACTACCCAGAATACGAAATCATCTTTGGCGTGAGCGACCCCAACGATCCCGCAATTGAGAGCGTGAAGGCTCTGCAGCGCGAATTTCCCAATCGCCGAATTCAGTTGGTCGTGAGCCCGAACGTTCTGGGCGCCAACGTAAAAGTCAGCAACCTAGCACAGATGTTGGCCGAAGCGCGTCACGACCGCTTGATCGTCAACGACAGCGACATTCGAGTGAAGCCTGACTACATTAGCCGGGTGACTGCGCCCTTGGCCGACTCACGAGTGGGGATGGTCACTTGCCTCTACCGTGGAGTCGCGGGTGCGACGCTGGGCTCGCGTCTGGAGGCGTTGGGCATCGGCACAGATTTTTGCGCGAGCGTACTGGCCGCACGGCAACTGGAAGACGGCATTCGTTTTGGATTGGGTTCCACGCTGGCATTTCGCCGCGCCGAGTTGGAGAAGATCGGCGGGTTCACTTCATTCGTCGATTATCTTGCCGACGACTACGAACTGGGAAAGCGCATGGCCGGCCTGGGCCTCACTGTGAAACTGTCGGACGTTGTGGTTGAGACATATCTCCCGTCTTATCGCCTGCGGGAATTCTTCTCGCATCAACTACGCTGGGCACGCGGCGTGCGGGACGCGCGCGCGGGCGGCTACCTGGGTCTGGTTTTCACGTTTGGTTTCCTGTGGGCATTGCTGTTGCTGGCGGCGAGTCGAGGCGCGCTCTGGGCTGGCGGCACGCTGGCTGTCATGCTGTTGCTGCGCTTCGCGGTTGCGGTCGTCGTGGGTCGAGGCGTTCTCGAAGACCATCAGATCCTGAAAAATGCCTGGCTAATTCCTCTCCGCGATTTGCTGGCGGTTGCAATCTGGATTGCGAGCCTGGGCGGTCACACTGTGACCTGGCGCGGGGACCGTTTCCGGTTGAAAGATGGCAAGCTCAGCCGGATTCCGCCGTAGTGCCGTAAGGCTGCCCACGAGATTCGGCCGCAATGCGGGGAGCCGCATTGTGACCATGATCGAGAACCGTTCGGATTTTGCTGGCTAGTTGTTTCAATGTGAATGGCTTTTGCAGGAAGTTGTTCTCGACGCTGACCACATCATGGTCCAACACGGTTTGGCCGGCATAGCCCGAGACGAACAGCACTCTGGTCTCTGGACGCAGCGTTTCCAGTTCCTTTGCCAGTTCGCCCCCGCTCATATGAGGCATGACCACGTCGGTGACGGCCAGGTGGATCGTCGATTTATGACTCTTCACCACGGACAAGGCGTCCAATCCGTCCCTCGCTTGCAGCACGCTGTACCCGCGAAGGCTGAGAAGTTCGGCCGCTGCCCGGCGTAGAGCGTCTTCATCCTCGACCAGGAGCACAGTCTCCGTTCCGCGCAGCGCAATCTCCGTTCCCCGATCTGGCATCTCCAGAGTGCTGGGCTGATCCTGCACGCAAGGCAGATAGATCTTGAACATCGTGCCCATTCCAGGTTCGCTGTAGGCCCACACGAATCCATGATTCTGCTTGACAATGCCGTACACCGTGGCCAAGCCAAGTCCCGTGCCCTCGCCCGAGGGTTTTGTGGTGTAGAAGGGTTCAAAAACGTGTGGCAAATCATCCGCCGGAATGCCTGCGCCGGTGTCGGTCATGGCTAGGACGGCATAGCGTCCGATGGGGATGACGGCCTGTTTGTGGTCAATGTATTGTTCGTCGAGTTGCGCGTTGGAGGTCGCAATCGTGCATCGTCCGCCCTGAGGCATTGCGTCGCGGGAGTTGGCCGCGAGATTCATCAGAATCTGCTCGATCTGTACCGGATCCAGCCGAACTCTGCCCAGTCCCTCGCCGGGGACAAAGATAAGCTCGATATCTTCTCCGATCAGCCGGGGCAAAGTCTTGACAACCTGACTGACTACCGGATTCAGCTCGGCGACGCGCAAAGCTTGCGGTTGCTGGCGGCTGAATGCAAGCAACTGCCGGGTCAGCTCAGCGGCGCGGCGGGCAGCGGAAAGAATTTCCTGCATCCGCGACTGGGCCGCAGTTCCAGGCACCACCGAGTCGAGTGCGAGTTCGGCGTAGCTGGTGATGATGGTGAGCAGATTGTTGAAGTCATGGGAAATGCCTCCCGCCAGGCGCCCGATGGCATCCATTTTCTGTGCCTGAATCAACTGGGCTTCGACGCGCAGGCGTTCGGTGTAATCGCGGCCGTTGGAAACGAAGTGCGTGACCCGTCCTGCGGCGTCCTGTATCGGGCTGATCGTCTCATCCACGTAGTACACTTCGCCATTCTTCTTGCGGTTTACCAGGACGCTGCGGAAGACGTTACCGGAACGAATGGTTTCCCACAGCTCGCGATAGAGTGCCGGCGGTTGCTGTTCAGACTTCAAGATGGCGGGGGTCTTGCCCACGACCTCATCCAGGCGATAGCCAGTCAGCGCTTCAAACGCGGGATTCACATATTCAATTACGCCTTCGCTGTTCGTAATCAAGATGGTATCGGCGGACTGCTGGACCGCGCACGAAAGCTTGCGCAAGGAGTCTTCCGCCCGGTGCTGCTGCTGCTGAGTCGCGTGCAAGCTGAGCGCGCACCGGATCGTGCGCACCAGGTTCGCTCCGTTGAGCTGCGATCTCTCCACACAGTCATAAGCGCCCGCCTGAATGATTTCAGCAACCGCCTTCTCGTCCGCGTGCTCGGTCAGCAGGATGAAGGGCACCGCGCCCCTGGTTTGCATAAACTCCGAGAGCAGCTGGGTAGCTGCCGCATCCCCGGTTTCGTGTTCAAACAAGACCAGCCCGAAGTTACCGTGCTCCAACATCGTCTTCGCTTCCCGCATTGAACCCGCATGATCGAGTTCTGCCGACAAAGTGCTGCGGTTCCGGCCGAGGATTTCCCGGATGAGAAAGAAGTCCTCCTCCTGGCTTCCCACCAGCAGGACGCGCAGAAGAGAGGGTGCGAGTTGGGCCGCAGTCGACAGAGGAATTCTTCCCGTACTCCTTTCACATCGGAGAGTTTCATCCGTGCCGTCGCCCGCAAAGAACACCCACAATCATTGAGGTCGAGTAGGACTCCCAGATCGGGGTTAGGTTCAGTTCGGCACTGGAACCAACGACCCCGACCGATATTTCTGTCAACGCCGCCCAGTTGGGGGCTAACCTTGCGCCGTAGGGAATGCTCTCTGGGCCTGAAGTTCTACAACCCCCTACCGATATGTAAAGAGCAGGGGTTGTGGGGAAACACAAATACCTCTTCCTGAGAAAATGAGTGTCTTTTCATGAATAGCATCCGTGCTCTAATCGTGGACGATTCCTCTGTCATGCGTAAGATCGTGGAGCGCTCGCTGCGTCAGGCGGGCGTCGAAATGACCGAAGTTTTCCAGGCCGGAAACGGCGCGGAGGCCCTGAGCGTCCTGCAGGACACCGCCGTCGACCTCATTCTTTGCGATATCAATATGCCCGTAATGGACGGCCTGGAATTCGTCAAGCAGCTGTCTGGAGTGGCCAACGCGAAGGGCGTGCCCGTAGTCATGATTACCACCGAAGGCAGCGAAGCCCACGTCGTGCAGGCCATCTCCTGCGGGGCGAAAGGTTATATCCGCAAGCCCTTCACCGCGGAGCAGGTGAAGGAACACGTCATCCCCGTTCTGGCAGGTAAATCATGAAATCTATGAGCGAGTTGCTGGCCGCCGATGGCAGCCACGAAAACTGGATTCCGCTGCTCGAAGTGGCCACGCGCGAAGTCTTCGAACTCATGCTGGGCTGCCAACTAACCGCGCCGGAAACTGCGCAGGAAGTGACCCGCGACGTTACTTCCATGGTGGGTCTGGCGGGGCAGTTGTGCGGCGTTCTGAGCGTCTGCTGCGGTAATAAGGCAGCCACGCTCATGGCCTCCAAAATGCTCGGCGTGCCCCTGGATAAGGTCGATTCCGAAGTGGCGGATGCGCTCGGCGAAATCTGCAACATGGTGGCGGGCAACTTCAAAAACAAGATTACCGGCCTGGGTGACGGTTGCATGCTCTCCCCGCCCACTGTAGTCACCGGCGGTGATTACGATCTGCACTCCCTCGCAGTTTCCCCTGCACTGGAAGTCAGGTTGCTGTTTGAAGACCTGCCCGTAATCATTTCCCTCGAGATTCACAGCTAAGAAAACGCACGTGCCAAATCAGGATCTCGCCTCCGCCGCGGCGCCGAATACCGTAGCCACCAGGGCGTGGATCTCCTCCACCGCTTCATCCAGCTCAAAGGTGAACCGCACCAAGTCCATCCCTTCAAGATCCCCATGATCCTTGAGAAGGATCGCCCATGCTGGGTCGGAGATGAGGTCGACCTTGTGGCGCTCATAATAGCCATAACCCAGACCGCGCATTCGGCACAGCAGGTCGCTCAGGTGAACCAGAGCCACCAGCGGCTGCGCCCGATGACTTTCGTCGACGGCATGATGATGGGCGATCACTTCGACGATATCGTCGCCCAGCTTCCATTTTTCAGCCAGAGCCTGCCCGCTCTCGCAGTGCGTGAACCCCATAGTGGCCAGTTCCGCCTCATGCAACGGAATTCCTTCCCCATAGGCGCATTCCATCGCTGCGGCAAACTCTCTGGGAAAGGCCATACAGTTGACCATGAATCCCAGGTCATGCAGCAGGCCCGCCATATAAGCTTTCTCGCCATCGAGAGCCGTTAATTTGTCGCTGAATTTCCGGCACACCATGGCGCATCCCAGCGAGTGCCGCCAGAACACATCCGGATCGAGCGCCCACTTTTCCGCTGGAAAAGCCTGCCCCAGGCAACAGGTGAGAAGGATGGTTTCAACGCGGCGCAAACCCAGGCTCATGACCGCGCTCTTAATCGACTGGGGCAATTTCGCCAACCCGAATAGAGGTGAGCTGGCCACCCGCAGGCATTGTGCGGCGATAGTGTTGTCATAAGAAACCAGCCGCACCACCTCGTCCACCTTCACTTCCTCGGTGGAACCGCTCAACATCTTCAATAAGGGCAGAAAGACTGCCGGGATGGCAGGCATGGTTTCGATATGCTGCACTCGTTCACGAATCGTTGCTGTAAGGGATGTGGTCATAATTTGCCACTGCTCAAGGATGGTTTCCAATACGCAATCGTTCCAGGAAAGTGGACGAGGTGAAACTGGTCATTCAATTTCATCAGCGATTCCGAAGTCCCAAGAAAGAAATATCCGCCGAAATTGAGGTTGCTGAAGAAATGGTTGATTACTTTCGACTTCGAGGCCCCGTCGAAATAGATCAACACGTTGCAGCAGAAGATCAGGTCTATGCCCTTCATGAAAAGCATCTTGGAGTCGTCCTGCAAATTCAGCCGGCTGAAACTGATCAGCTTGTTCACCTCCGGGCGCACCTGCAGTTTCTTGTCGTCGACCGGTGAGAAATATTTGCGTTTGAAATAGTCCGTGGTGTTGCGCAGCGCGTAATCCCCATAGATGCCCACCTTGGCAGCTTCCACGGAGCGGTCGTTCAGGTCGGTGGCAAGAATCTCCACGGACCAGCCTTTCAGTAGCCGCTCACTTTCCTCAAGCATGTTCATCGCCAGCGTATAGGGCTCTTCGCCGGTGGAGCAGCCCGCGCTCCAGATGCGCAACCGCTTGGTGATTTGCTTGGTCTTTTCCCCTACAATCTCCGGCAGAATCACTTTCCGCAGCGCATCGAGCTGGGGCTGGCTGCGGAACAGGCTGGTCTCTCCGATGGTGATCTCGTTCAGCAGGTGCCGCAGTTCTCCATCGCGGCCGGGCTGCGCCGTAAGCTGGTCCCAATACTCGCGCGGAGTCCGCACCCCCAGTTGTTTCATTCGCCGGCCGCAACCATCCGCCAGCAGATAGAGTTTTTCCTCGGCTTTGTAGATGCCCGAAACTTTGTACACCAAGTCCCGGATTTGCCGGTACACCGGATCGACTGGTTCCATGCCCTTGGGGGGAGAGAGCGGCACAGCAGCGGGTTGGGGAGCGCTTGTCATTTTGCGGGGTGTGCCATCGCGTTGCCAGTCTTTTGCTCAACCTGAGCCGGAGAGCCGCGGCTCTGCAGCACGCGGCGCGTGATCTGGTCGGCCAATTGATCGAGAGGATACGCGGCATCGTCCAGTCCAGAGGCGTGCACCAGGCCAGGCATGCCCCAGACCACGGAAGAAGCCTCATCCTGAATAATCACGTCCCCACCCGCATCCCGAATATCCTGTGCACCCAGCACTCCGTCCGAACCCATGCCGGTCATCACGACTGCAAGGACATTTGCTCCACAGGCTGCCGCCACTGAGCGAAACAACACATCGACCGCCGGACGGCAGGAGTTTTCCTGCGGCCCCTGATTCAAGTCCAAGCGCCACGCCATGCCCGCCCGCATCACCTTCATATGGAAATTTCCCGGGGCGATCCAGGCGTGCCCAGGCGACAAAACCACCCCCGCACTGCCCTCTTCCACGGCAATCGCAGAATGGCTGGCCAGTCGGTCGGCCAGCAGGCGCGTAAAAATTGGCGGCATATGCTGCACCACGACAATCGGAACCGGAAAGTCATTGGGAATCCGCGGCAAGACCTCCGCCAGTGCATTCGGTCCCCCGGTCGACGTGCCGATCGCTACGATCTCGATCCGTGGATTGGTTCGCGGTCGAACTTTCACTACCGGACGGACCTTCGGCGGCGGCACGAGCTTCAAAGGAACCGCGAAGCCGCACAGCGCCTTGATCTTGGGAATCAGCTCAGAGCGTATCCGTTCGATCGCCACCGCGGGACTGCCCGTATTGCTGGGTTTTGTGGCGTAGTCTGACGCGCCCAGCGAAAGCGCATCCAGAGTCGCCGCCGCCCCGCGCTCGGTCAGCGTGCTGAACATGATCACAGGCAGCTTGGGATACAACTTGCGCACCGCGGCCAGCGTCTCCAGGCCGTTCATCACCGGCATTTCGATGTCCAGCGTGATCAGGTCGGGTTTGAGCAGTGGAATCTTCGCCAGCGCGATTCGCCCGTCGCTGGCCACACCAGCTACTTCCAGCGTGCGGTCTCCCGACAACGTGTCGGAAAGCAGTTTGCGAATTACTACCGAATCATCCACCACCAGGATGCGAATTGGACTCATAACCAATCATGCCGTTCCGCTTCAAAATGCAAGCCACCGGCTCTCGCCGGAAAGAACCGGGAGCACGCAGCTTATGAACCGGCGTGGGCGACCCGGCTCTGTGCGGCCGCACCATGCCCATGCGCGTTGTCGTTGGCGTTGATCTTGAATTGCTCGACCAGGCGGCGAAGTTGGGTAGCGGTTTCCACCAGATCCTGCGCTGCCTTTTGCGTGTCGCCGGCTCCGCGCGACGTGCTCTCGGCCGCCTGCGCCACGCCCGCGATGTTGCTGGTGATCTCGCCGCTGCCGCGGGCGGCATCGCTGACGTTGCGCGACATTTCGTTCGTGGTGGCATTCTGCTCCTCGACCGCAGAAGCGATCGTGCTGGAAATGCCATTGATCTGGTTGATCACCCCGCTGATGGTGCCGATGGCATCCACGGCCGCTTTAGTGTCGGTCTGAATAGCTTCGATCTTGCGGCTGATGTCCTCCGTGGCTTTGGCAGTTTCCTTGGCCAGTTCCTTCACTTCGTTCGCGACCACGGCAAAGCCCTTGCCTGCCTCTCCAGCGCGCGCGGCTTCAATGGTCGCGTTCAGGGCCAGCAGGTTGGTCTGCTGCGCGATCGAGGTAATCACCTTAATTACTTGCCCGATCTCGGTGGAAGAATCCCCAAGTTTGGACACAGTAGTGTTAGCAGTTTCCGCGACCTTGACCGCGGAGGTTGCGACCTTGGCTGCTTCCGTGGCGTTCTTGGCAATCTCTTTGATGCTCGCCCCCATCTCTTCTGCCCCGGTGGCCACGGTCTGCAGGTTTTGGCTGACCGACAGCGTCGCCGCGGACACTACTTTCGTCTGGGCTGATGTTTCTTCGGCATTGGCACTCATCTGCTGGCTGGTGGCCGTCAGTTCTTCCGCCGCGCTCGACAGCGCCTGTACGTTTTGTCCCAGCATCTCCATGCTTCCGCGCAGCGTGTCGGCCGTCTTGTTCGTGGCTTTCCCCACCTCCGCAAAAATTCCTTGGTACGATCCCCGCACGCGGCTGGTATAGTCGTTGGCCGCCATCAGTTGCAGAACTTCGTTGGTCTCAACCAGCCCGCCCAGGCCGTCGATGCAAGCATTGAGATTGTTCTTAAGCGTGTTGAAATCCCCGTTATAGGCGTCGGCGATCTTGACCGGCACCTTGCCTTTGGAGATGTCGTCGACGTACTTGGCGGCCATGTTCAACGGCCCGATCACCGCGTCCAGCGTGCCGTTGAACCCCTCCACGATCTTGCGGTATTCCCCGCTATGCTTGGAGGCATCGGCGCGAGCCGCCAGCTTGCCTTCCACCGCCGTCTTCGACAGCATAATGACGTCGGCGATCAGGCCATTGATGTTGTTTTTCATCAACACCAGCCATTCGTGAATCTGGTCGGCATCGGAAGCCTTCGACATGGTCGCAGTCATATCGCCGTTTGCAATTTTCGTCGCGTAGGCGGTCAACTCGGTCAGCCAGGCATGCACGCCATTGACGGCGTCTTTCATCTTGGCGTGGTCACCTTTGCATGCTATCTCGACTTTCTCCCGTAAGTTGCCTCCCCGGATCAGCGCGAGAATCCGGTTACCCTCCCCGATGGGCAGCAGAATCGCATCCAGCATGGTGTTTACGCCGTGCACAATCTCGGCGTAGGCCCCCTGAAACTGTTCCGGTTTTCCGCGGTCGGAAAGTTGCCCGTCCTTCGAGGCCTCGGTGAGCCGCGCCATTTCTTTCTGCAGGCTTTGCAGGACGACCGCGATGTTGTTGACTGCCTGCTTCATTTTCTCGTGGTCGCCCTTGTAGGTTTGCGCAATCAGTTCGTCGATCTTGCCCTTTGAGATCTGAGCGAGAATCCGGTTACCTTCCCCGATGGGCAGCAGAATCGCATCCAGCATGGTGTTTACGCCGTGCACAATCTCGGCGTAGGCCCCCTGAAACTGTTCCGGCTTCCCGCGGTCGGAAAGTTGCCCGTCCTCAGAAGCGTCGGTGAGGCGCGCCATTTCCTGCTGCAGGCCCTGCAGGACGATAGCGATGTTGTTGACTGCCTGCTTCATTTTCTCGTGGTCGCCCTTATAGGTTTGGGCAATTAGTTCGTCGATCTTGCCTTTGGAGATCTGGGCCAGAATGCGGTTGCCTTCTCCGATGGGCAGCAGAATCGCATCCAGCATGGTGTTCATGCCGCGCACAATCTCGGCGTACATGCCCTGGTGCTTGCTGGCATCCGCCCGCGCCGACAACTTGCCTTCCGCGGCCGCATTCGACAGCATGACCGTATCAGCCAGCAGCGCGTTCAATGCCAGTTCTTGTTCCGAGGTGCTCTTCTTCTGCATTTGTGCAGTTTTCATTCTCTCTGCTCTCCCTTGTCGAGATCGGTGACGGATAGAGTAGGTGATCCGCCGCTCGCGGGCATGCGCAGTCGCGACGCGGCATTCACCCAGACAAGCTCTTCATCGGCACCTGGGGCTCGGACTTTAGCGGGCAAAGTCCCGCTCGCCGAGAAGAAAACCACCGGCGAAACAGCGCCGGGATCCGCCTGATGGGTCCCGCAGTCGAACTAAATCCATTCCCGCCAACGCGCCCGGCTAATCTCCGGGCAAAGTCCGGCCGATAGATAGGGAGTGACTGCTCCTTTTTCTGCTCCTGGCCCCGGACAAGGCAAACCGGCGCCCACGCCCGGAACTCACTTTGTCGCCCGCCAGCCCATTCTCACCGCCGACGAGAAGGTTTTCGGCTACGAACTTCTGTTCCGCGATGGCGTTGAAGATTTCTTCAGCGGCTCGGCTGCCGAGGCGGAGGCTGCTTCCCGCAGCACCGTCAGCACTTCCATGCTCTTTGGCCTCGATGTGCTGTGTGACGGGCGCCGCGCCTTCGTGAACTGCACCCGCGACATTTTGCTCAAAGATTACGTCACCTTGCTGCCCTCGGGCCAGACCGTGGTCGAGGTTCTGGAGACCGTTCCCGCCGATGATTTGGTTGTAGCGGCATGCCAGCGTCTGAAGGAAGCCGGATACATGATTGCGCTGGACGATTTTGCCGTGGATGATCCGCGGGAAGCGCTCACCGATCTGGCGGACATCATCAAAGTGGACTTAAGAGTCACCACGGCGGCAGACGCCGCTGCCATGGTGAAACGGTACGGGCCCTGGCGCTGCCGCATGCTGGCGGAAAAAGTCGAGTCCCGCGAGGAATTTGTCGCCAGCAGTAAAGCCGGCTTCCGCTACTTCCAGGGCTACTTTTTCCGCCGCCCGGAAACCCTCGCGGCGCACGAAATCCCCGGCAACCGGCTCAATTACCTGCGCATGCTGACAGCGGTTTCGCAGACCGAGCTGGACCTGCGCGGTATCGAGAATCTGGTCAAAGGCGAGACCTCACTGTGCTACCGTCTGCTCCGCTATCTGAACTCCGCCGCCTTCGGGTTCGGGTCCGAGATTCATTCCGTTCGCCACGCACTCTCCATTCTGGGCGAACGCGAAGTTCGCCGCTGGATCCGCTTGGTCGCCACCCTTGGCGCAGGCCAGGACAAAGCCAGCGACTTGGTGCTCGCCTCGCTGGTTCGCGCCCGCTTCTGTGAACAGCTCTCGCCCAAAATTCAGCATGGAGATTCCGACCTGTTCCTGATGGGCATGCTTTCCCTGATGGATAACATTCTTGAGATTCCCATGCGCCAGGTACTCGATAACGTCCCCATCGATCAGGAAAGCAAGGCCGTGCTGCTGGGCGGGGCCAGCCGTCTGCAGCCGTTCTATCGGCTGATGCTGGCGCAGGAATCCGGAGAGTGGAAAACTGTGAGTGAGCTGACCACCCACCTTCACCTGAAAGAAAGCGATGTAGCCGAAGCTTACTGGCAAGCCCTGCAATGGGCCCGCCAGGTGAGTTCCGGAACCTGATTCATTCTGTGTGGGAGAGCCGCTCGGCTGTTCAGTAATGCTCGTGTGGGAACGGGCGAGGCGCCCGTTCAGCCGAGCGCAGCGAGGCGCGCCTCCTTCCGTCAAAGCCGACAGGCCCGCCAGCACGTCTTCGCCCCACTCACTCGCTATCGCCCCGCGGCCGCGCTTTCCGCCACATCCGTCATCTGGCAGGCTTTCTCGATGTCCAGCACATGCATGAGCCGGTCCTGCAATTTGTGGACGCCCAGGATCATGCTCCGCGCTGGCCCCCGCAAAGTTTCCGGTGGCGGCTCGAACGTAGCTTCCTCGACTTCAACCACATCGCCGATCTCATCCACTAGCAGGCTAACCGAGCCATCCTCGGAACGCACCACTACATTCATGGCCAGCGTGCCCGGCGGACTGGGCTCCAGTTCCAGTCGCCGCCGCAGATCGACCGCAGTCACGATTTGCCCGCGCAGGTTGATAAGGCCGCTAACCACCGCCGGCGCCAGCGGCACCTTGGTCATATCCAGCGACCGGATGACTTCCTGAACGCCTTTCAATTCCACGCCGAACAGCAGCTTGTCCAGACAGAACGTGCAAAACTGTAAAGTTTGCGCCATGGCTTAGTTTGTAACCTCCGCCGAATTCGTTACCGGGCCGGGCCGCGTCGCGCCCAAGTCCGCGCTCCGCAGTATGGCCGGGATGTCGAGCAATTCCGTAACTCGATTGCCAATCACCACCGAATAAAGCACCGCCGCACGGTTCGCCGCCGACCGCACGTCCGCCCGGTCTTCGACAATGTCCAGAATCCGCTCCACGACCAGCCCAAAAGAACGGCCGTCATGATTTAATACCAGCACCTGAATCGGTCCCGAGTCGCGCGCAGGCGGAGCCTGCAAGGCTCTTAGCTGGTCGCTCCGCTCCTCCAGCGCCACATTGAGGCGGATCAGCGGCAGGATCTGCCCGCGATACTGCGTCACCCACTGGCTGCCCGACATTTCCACTTGCGCCACCGGAAACTCCTCCAGCCGCGCCAGCGTGCTCAGCGGGATCGCCATGCGCGAATCGCCCGGCCCCGCAAACAGCAGAAACGTTTGCTTGCCCGCCGCCGCTGCCGTGGCTCCCGTGGTTTTTTCAGCCAGCGCGCGGTCCCGGGTTTCCGTAACTACGCTGGCATATTGCGCCAGACCAAGTACGTCCAGGATGAGCGCCACCTTGCCGTCACCCATGATGCTCGACCCGGCAAAAATCTTTACCGTCTTCAATTGTTTGCGCAGCGGCTTCACCACGATTTCTTCCGTGTCGTTGATCGAATCCACCACCAGTCCGAACTGGCGCTCGTCCGCTTGCAGCACAACAATGTTAACCGCGCCATCTTTTTGCGCCGTGGGGCGCGCGTCGGCTCCGAGTTTCAACTCCCGGTTCAAATACACCAGAGGCAGCAGCCGTCCGCGCAGCCGGTAGACCGGCGAGCCATGCACCAATTCGATCCCCTTACCCACCTCGTCCGCCCCCAGCCGCACCAACTCGAGCAGGCTTACCTGCGGAATCGCATATCGGTCGCCGCTGCAAGTCACAATCAGCGCCGGGATAATCGCCAGGGTCAAAGGAATCTTTACCCGCACCGTCGTGCCCCGGCCGAACGCAGACTGCAGGTCGACCGTCCCCCCGATCTTTTCCACGTTCGTCTTCACCACGTCCATACCAACACCACGGCCGGAGACGTTCGTCACCTTCTCCGCCGTCGAAAATCCCGGCAAGAAGATCAGGTTGAAAATCTCCCTCTCCGTCATGCGCGCCGCTTGGTCGGCGGTGACCACTCCGCGTTCCAGCGCCTTTTGCCGGATGCGCTCCACGTTCAATCCCGCTCCATCGTCACTGATCTCGATGTTGACCTGCCCGCCTTCATGAAAGGCGCGCAGAATCAGCCGTCCGGCCCGATCCTTCCCGGCCTTCACCCGGGCCTCGGGCAGCTCGATTCCATGGTCCACGGAATTGCGCACCAGGTGCGTGAGCGGATCTTTGATCGCCTCGATGATGGTCTTGTCCAGCTCCGTCTCTTTCCCCTCCATCTCGATTTTAACTTCCTTGCCGCACCCCAGTGCAACGTCGCGCACCGTGCGCGGAAACTGGCTCCATATATTTCCAATGGGCTGCATGCGAGTCTTCATCACGCCCGCCTGCAACTCCGTAGTAATTAAATTCAGGCGCTGCGAGGCAGCCAGAAAGCTGGTGTCTTTCATGCGGTTGGCAAATTGCAGCACCTGGTTGCGCGCCAGCACCAGTTCCCCCACCAGATTCATCACCTTGTCCAGTAGTCCAACATCCACACGGATGGTGCTATCCGAGGCGGAGGCGGACGCCGCTGCCACGCGCGAGGATTGCTGGATGTGCAGTGCATCCACAATATCGGCCGGCCGCACCGCCCCGTGTTCCACCAAAATCTCGCCCAGGCGGCGCGGATCACCTTCTTTCTGCTGCTTGGTCGCGGACTGAATTTCCGCCGGCGTCACCCCGGCCCGCTGCATCAGAATGTCGCCAATCGAAGCTGGCAAACCGGCGGCCTCAGAAGCATTCCCCGGCACAGGCGCCGCCTCGCTCGGCTTCGCCGCCACCCGCGCTTGCTGCAACCGGGTCAGCGTCGCAATCAGCGCGGAATCATCGCGCTCGCCTTCCTGCCCCGTCTTCTCGATCTGGTTCAGCATCTGGCGGACCGCATCCACCATGTTCAACAGTGCCGTGGTGATCTCCGGAGTCAGCACAAGCTGCCGGTCCCGAAGCCGGGTCAGCAGGTTCTCTCCTACATGCGCCCCGGCCTCCAGCTTGGCAAACCCCAGAAAACCGCACGTGCCCTTGATGGTGTGAATCGTGCGAAACACGCCAGCCAGGGCCTCCATGTCCTCCGGATTCTTCTCCAACCCGACCAGGTCGCGGTCCAGCCGGTCCAGGTTCTCGTAACTCTCGATCAGAAAATCTTTGACGATATCGCTCTCACTCTCACTCATCGTTTTCCCTTATTCCTTTTTGCCGCAACCGATTCTCTCCACTGCGCAGAGATCCCTTGCCGCGCTTTGCCTTCTTGCACACCTGGGAGCACGTTTTTCGCTGAGTAAATTCTCATATTGTCGGAACCGTCTGTTCGCTATCTATCTCTTCCTCTATCGTCCGTCCCAGCGATTCTCATTAGCGACTCCGATCCAAATAATGGTGTAGTTTGATTGTCATCCTGAACAAGCGTTTTTTGCGCAGTGAAGAATCTGGGCGAGCCGCGCGATGCGTCGCGCTGCTTTTATTAAGAAAAGCCGCGACGCAATAATCGCGCGTTTGGCTCGCTTCCTTATCAAACCGCACCACTACCCTGCGCACCCGCCATCATTGACTTAGCCTTCGCAACACCCCTACCATGGCATCCAGACTCCCCTGCGCTCCACATGATCGGCCAGACCATTTCGCACTACCGGGTTATCGAGAAGCTCGGCAGCGGCGGCATGGGCGTGGTCTACAAAGCCGAAGACCTGAAGCTCGGCCGCTTCGTCGCCCTGAAGTTCCTGCCCGACGAATTCGCCAACGATCCCATGCGGCTCGAGCGCTTTCAGCGCGAGGCTCGCACCGCCTCGGCTCTCGACCATCCCAACATCTGCACCACCTATGAAATTGGAGAGCACGACGGCCGTCCCTTCATCGCCATGCAGTATCTCGAAGGCGTGACCCTGGCCCACCGCATCGCTGGGCGCGCGCTCGACCCCGAGGTGGTGATCGAACTCGGCACCCAGCTCGCCGACGCTCTCGATGCCGCACACGCCAAGGGCATCATTCATCGCGACATCAAGCCCGGCAACATTTTTGTGACCGAGCGCGGGCAGATAAAGATTCTTGACTTCGGCTTGGCCAAAGTTGCGCCTCGTTCCAGCTCGGGCTCGTCCGTAACCTCGGGGCTCACGGCCACGCAGGAGGACTTGACCGGTGCGGGCTCTGCCTTGGGAACCATTGCCTTCATGTCCCCCGAGCAGGCCCTGGGAAAAGATCTGGACGCGCGCACCGACCTGTTTTCTTTCGGCGCAGTGCTCTACGAAATGGTAACCGGCTCACCGCCTTTCCGTGGAGACACCACTGCCGCGGTCTTCGATTCCATCCTGCATCGCGCTCCGGTCGCGCCGGTGCGGCTCAGCCCCGACGTTCCCGCGGAACTCGAACGCATCATCAACAAGGCGCTCGAAAAGGACCGGAACCTGCGCTACCAGCACGCGGCCGACATCCGGACCGACTTGCAACGCATGAAGCGCGACAGCGAGTCGAAGCGCGTAGCCTTGATAACGGAGCCGTCCGAATTCGAACCGCAACGCGCCAGCTCAGGCCGCGTGAACCCAGCCGCAGGCGGAACCAGCAGTCATGCAGCAAGCATTCCTCCTGTGGCAGCGGCCCCGCCAAGCGCACAACAGGCGGCTACTCGTCTGCGCCGAGTTCCGCTGGCCCTAAGGCTTCTCACCCCCGCAGTACTTCTAGCTCTCGTCGTCGCTGCTTTGTACTCCCACTTCCGCAAGTCCCCGCGCCTCACCGACAAAGACGTGATCGTAATCGCGGACTTCGCCAACACCACCGGGGACCCCGTATTTGACAGCACTTTGAAAGAGGCCTTGGCGGTCGATCTGGAGCAATCGCCGTTTCTCAACGTGCTCTCCGATCGCAAATTGAGCGAGACCCTGAAGCTGATGGGCCGGACCGGAGACCAGCGCATCACGCGCGACGTGGGCCGCGAAGTTTGCCTGCGCACGGGAAGCAAGGCTTTGCTGGTGGGATCGATCGCCAGCCTGGGAACTCACTATGCGATCGGTCTGAAAGCGGTGCGCTGCCAAACCGGCAACCTGCTCGGAGCAGCCGAGGCGGAAGCCGACAGCCGCGAGAAAATCCTGCAGACCTTAGGCGAGGCAGCCGCCACCTTGCGCGGCAAGCTGGGTGAATCCCTGGCCTCGGTCAAAAAATTTGACAAGCCACTTGATGAAGCGACCACGTCATCTCTCGAAGCGCTTCAGGCGTACACAGAAGGCGACCGCCTGGCCCGTGAAAAAGGCGATACAGACGCTCTGCCCTTACTCAAGCGCGCAGTCGAACTCGATCCAAATTTCGCTCGCGCCTACGCCTCGCTGGGCATTCGCTACAACAATCTCGGCCAGGCCACTCTGGCAATCGAGAACGTCCGCCGCGCTTACGAATTGCGCGACCGGGTCAGCGAGCGCGAGAAGTACTACATCTCCTGCACGTATTTCACACTGGTCACGGGCGAGTTGGAAAAAGCAATTGAGCAATATGAATTGTGGATCCGCGATTATCCACGCGATTACGTCGCCGAAACCAATCTCGGAGTGAATTACTTCACCATGGGGCAATTCGAGCGCGCCGCCGCCGTAACCCGCGAAGCTCTGCTCCTCGAGCCCGCCAACATAATCGGCTATAACAACCTTGGCGTGGCATATTTTTCCATGAACCGGCTGGACGAAGCGAAGTCCACGTTCGATGATGCGCTGGCTCGCCAGCTCGACGGCCCCTATCTGCGGCAATCCATTTATTATCTCGATTTCCTGCGCAAAGATGCGCCGGGCATGCAGCAGCAATTCGCCTGGGCCATGGGCAAACCAGGAGCGGAAGACATTCTGCTGTCGGCTGAGTCCGACACGCAAGCCGATCACGGCCATTTGCAGAAGTCGCGCCAGCTCTCGACGCAGGCAGAGGAATCAGCCAAACGCAACGATTCCAAAGAGACGGCGGCGTTTTGGCAGGGGAATGAGGCGCTGCGCGAAGTTGAATTCGGCAACAGCGCCGAAGGCCTGAAGCAAGCGCGCGAGGCTTTGGCACTGGCTCCGGGACGAGACGTGAAAGTAGAAGCAGCGCTGGCATTGGCCCGCGGCGGTGACGTCACTGCCGCCGAGAAATTGGTGGACGCGCTGAACCAAGAGTTTCCGCTCGACACACTCATGCAAAATTATTGGCTTCCCACCGTGCCGGCAGCGATTGCTTTGCAGCAGCACGATTCAGCCAAAGCGATCGCCATTCTGCGCGCGTGCGCGCCCTATGAACTGGCCGATCCGCCGCCGTTTTCTGCCGGCACAATGTATCCGGTCTACTTGCGTGGTCAAGCCTATTTGAGTTCCGGCAATGTTTCAGGAAATGGCGAACTGGCAGCGGCGGAGTTTCAGAAGATCCTCGACCATCCCGGCGTGATTGTGAACTTCCCTTTGAACGCTCTATCGCATCTCGGCCTGGGACGGGCACGCGCTCTTTCCGGCGACAAACCCGGAGCGCGCACCGCCTACCAGGATTTCTTCGCCCTCTGGAAAGATGCCGACTCCGACATCCCCATCCTGAAGCAAGCCAGGGCGGAGTACGCAAAGCTGCAGTAGCGGAAAGCAGAGTAGCGGCACCGCAGAGTGTGCGTGACAACTGAGTGCTCGGACGGGCGGTGGAATAAGGGCTCTGTTTTCAGCCGCGAAGCGGCGCAAGAATGCAGCCCAGGGCGCAAGCCCTGGGTCGAAAGCGGGAGATAGCCCAGCCCTGAAAGGGGCGGAAGACAAATTCTCACGCACACTCCTCAGGGCCGGGCCGCCAGCATAGGCCCCCTGGAATTCCTATTTCGCCGGGGCAGCGTCTGCGCTCACGTACTTGATAGTCGCCAAAACCGCTTGCTGAATGGTCAATCGCGGCCGCCAACCCAGAGCGCGAATGCGCGAACAATCCAGCAGAATAAACGGACTATCGCCGACCCAGCCTCGTTCACCGCCCGAGTACGTCAGCTTCGGATGCAATCCAAGATGTTCGCAAATCCAGCCGATGGAATCGTTGACTTCGCAATACTCGTCGGTCCCAAGATTAAAGATGTTCACTTTCTCGTCCGCGCGCTCGACAGCCATCAGAATCGCATCAATGCAATCCTGCACATACAAATACGACTTCCGCTGATGTCCATTGCCCAGCACATGCAGATGCTCCGAATGCTGCGAAAGCTGCTGCCAGAAATCGAACACGTGCCCATGCGAGTAGCGCTCTCCCAGAATCGAAACGAATCGAAAAATATAACCCTGCATCCCAAACCCTTCGCAGTACGCTTGAATCAACCCTTCCGCAGCCAGTTTAGAGGCGCCGTAAAGCGACGTTTGCACCGGAAAAGGACAAATCTCAGGCGTAGGAAAAATCTCCGGCTCACCATAAACGGATCCCGTCGAAGAAAACACAATTCGTCTACAGCCTCGCTCCCGCATCGCCTCCAGCACGTTCCAGGTGGCAATCGTATTCTGATCCAGATCCTTGCGCGGATGTTCCGTGCCAAATCGCACGTCCGCATTAGCGGCGAAGTGAACCACCAACTCAGCGCCCTCCATCGCCGACGTCAGGCTGGTTCGATCCAGCAAGTCCGACTGATGAAAACTAAACCGAGGATGCGCCAGAGCACTCTCCAAAAACCGCCGCTGCCCTGTCGACATATTGTCAAACCCAACCACGCTGTGCCCCGCGGAGAGCAGACGGTCAACCATGTGACTCCCGATAAAGCCCGCAGCCCCGGTAACAAAAACGCGCAATTAAGACTCCTTTATTGTGATCGACGCTTAACCTACTTCAGCTTGCCGTAGCTGCATGTGTCGACTCCTCTGGCGCGGAAGTGGACAATGATCTCCCCCCTCCGACGACCCGAAGGTTTAACGACCTGAAGCGGAATATTTGCTGTGCAAAGGCCCTCGGATCGAGCAACCAGACGGTAACGCCCTGGCTTGATGTCCTTCAGTTCAAATCGTCCATTGGAATCGGCGCTGGCGCTTGCCAGCAGCTTGTGGTCTCCCTCCGTGAACAGAACTAAGCACGCACCTGCAGCGCCTTGCTGATGCGTGGTGCCGACCTCAATAATGGTTGTTCCCTCAACCGCTTGCACTTTCAGGGGGCCATAATCAATCTGGTTGTGATTCTCGTAGGCAGGTGAGCACTGGCCGGAGTCGCTACCATGCTGCGCGAAACATGCACCGCCATGAACGAGTAATCCTATCGCAGAGAGGAGAGCAGCAATCGTTCGCATGGCTATCGTCTCCTGTCCTCCGCGCGCAATTCGACGCTGAACTCTGCAAAGAAGATTACGAGCTTTCGCTACCGACTATCCGAGGAAGTCTGCCGCAGCGCAATCCGCGTGCCCTTCAACTCAAACCGGCTGTCGCGCCAAACATAGCGCAGGTTCAAGTAGCTGGCGAACCACACCAGAAACCCAAGCAGGTCGCGCAGCGGATAAAGCCATGGCGCCCTCCGTATCTCCGGATCGCGCACCACCATCCAACCCACCAGCCACGCTTCGGCCAACCGGTTCAAAACAGCCGCACTTAGCAGCAGCGCTCCAATTCCCCAGTGTCCCAGCCATCCCGCCGCAAAAAATCCAAGCAAGCCATATGGCATAGCGAAAATCAACCCACTTCCAAAGTGACCCTTAGGACGCGAATAGCGCGTGGTCTGCGCCCAGCGCAACTGGTTTTGCCACATCCGCCGAAACGATTTTTGGTTCACCACATGATCGATAATGTGGCCCGAGAGCACCACGCGGTAACCCGCCTTTGCCATCAGATTACCAACGGCAAAGTCGTAGGCAATGTAATCCCGCAGCGCAGCGTAACCGCCAATGCTCGCCAGCGAATCCTTGCGCACCACGGTGGTCGGCCCCAACCCAAATTTCATCCCTTCCAGCAGATTCGCCACCAGCACTCCCGCCGTCATTTCCACCGACATGCCAATCGCCGTCAGCCCGGAGAAAAATCCAGCCGCATTCTTCCCGCGATACACGCAAGTCACCATGCCAACTTGCCGGTCCAGCAACGGCGGCACAATCTCCCGCAGATAGTTCGCATCAACTTCGACATCGCTATCCGTCGTAACCAGAATGTCGTGCGCCGCCGCCTCAGCCAAACAATGAAACGAGTAGACCACGGGATTCGGCCACGGCGTCCCGGTTACCAGCACCCGGCTCGGAATCTGCGGATAGCGCCCGCACACTTCCCGCACCACATCCAGCGCCGCATCGTTCGCCTCGTCTGCCGCAAACAGAATTTCGTAGTTGGGATAGTCCTGCCGGAAGAAGCTCTCAATGTTCTCTTTCAACCGCGCTTCCAAACCGTGCACCGGTTTCAGCACAGAGACCGGAGGCAGCTGCGCATCATCCGGAATGGAACTCAACTGCCTCTGCGCCTCCGCGCGAAACCGGATTACTCCCAGCAGCGCCAGGCCCAGAAACACAGCCGAAGATGCCGTACCCACCAGCGCCACGCCCAGAACGAAATATAAAATCAGCCCGGTCAATTTTGTATTGTCCGCAGAGGATTCCCATCTCTTCCCAGCCGGAAGAGCACCTCACACTATACATTTTCCGCGGGTTTGGAAGTAAGCTGAGGCAACCCCAGTAGTGAAGCAGTTTGATTCTCATCCTGAACAAGCGTTCTTTGCGCAGTGAAGGATCCGAGCGAGCCGCTCGAAGCGTCGCGCCGCTTTTATTAAGAAAAGCCGCGACGCAATAATCGCGCGTTTGGCTCGCTTCCTTATCCACACCAACAACCAAGCCGCGCCATCACTTCGCCGCTTCGCCCGCACTGAGCGCGCCCAGCGCAGCCGCCTTGGTAATCTTGTAATCCTTGTACTCGATGGTAAGTGTGGCCCGGCCGCCCAGCCGTATCTCGCTTTCCGTCCGGTTCTCGGCGGGAAGCCAGAAATCATCCACCTTGACGTACCTGTGTTTGACTTCCGTTTTCTTGATCCACCACGACGGATTCTTCGCCGGCTCTGCTTCAATCCGCACCACGGCAAAATCTTTCGCGTCCACCCAGATTTTCCCGCGGTAGAGATATTTGTTCTTGTTCTTGGGCAGCAAATTCAGCACATACTCCGCGCCCGCCAGCGTATTTTCATATCCCGCGGACGTGAATTCGTAGTTATCGCTGCTGAGCGCCGTATTGCGCCGGTTCTCCTGGTTGGCCGCTTCCTGCTCGCCCTCCAGCAATTTTTTGAAGACATGGTCGATGATGAACTTCGACCCGCTCTGCGACACCACGCTGAACTCTTTGGAGTTAGGAGCGCGATAAGTTACGCTCACCACCATCTCCGCGTCCCGGTCGCCCGGAAACCCGCGATACTGCATGCTGTAGACGCGCGTTCCCTCGAACTGCCCCAGCGCCGCGGCTCGCTCCGCATTCCTTTCCTGCAGTTGCCTCGCGACCTGCTCCACCGGCAGCGGAGCATTCTGCGCCGAATACGCCGAGCTTCCCGCATCTGGTCCTTGCGGCGGCTGGCACACGGCCGCCACATTCCACCCCAGCAACCACAGACCAGCCGCTACCCAACTTCTTACTCGTGTATGCCGCATGTCTCCCTTGGATGCCAAAACGTCCCCTCCAGTCTAACCGCTCCAGACAATTCTCGAAGCAGCCGGACTATGCATTTTGCTCATTCTTTCCCGCCTCGGGAGTGCCGCAAATACTGAAAGTTGTCGGTAGTCGCGCAGTCTGATTGTCATCCTGAGCAAGCGTTCATTGCGCAGCGAAGGATCTGGGCGAGCCGCGCGAAGCGTCGCGCTGCTTTTATTAAGAAAAGCCGCGACGCAATAATGGCGCGTTTGGCTCGCTTCCTTATCAAACTGCACCCTACCAAACCGTCGCTGGTTACCTTTGTGCCTCACTCGTCGGGGCCATTCCGCATCGTTCCAGTTTGCCGCACACTATTCATGGGCCTCAAATGCAAGCAACTAGTGTGAGAACAAACCGGCGCCGGCAAGAACGCATGCCAGCCGTGCTGCCCGTGCGAGTTCGAGGAACAGACGCCTCTGGCGCGTCCTTTGAAGGACTGGCGCATACTCTCGACCTCACGCCCACTGGCGTGCGCCTCGGAGCCGTTCGCCACCAACTCAAAGTGCTCGACACCTTGACCGTTCTTTATCACCAGCGCCGCATGGAATTCACCGTGGTATGGATCAAGCTGCTGGAGGGCAAGCGCGAATATCAGGTTGGCCTGCAAGCCTTTTCGCAGGAGAAGGAACCTTGGAGTCTTTTTAATTCCAGCGCCCAACCGCCGGCCAGGGAAGCCTCAGCCGTATCTGGAGCAGCCTGAACGACCAACCGTCATGCGCAACTTGATAAACAAACTCCGCTCGAACCCGCTCTGGTCCAAGGATGAAGGACAAGACGTAGCCGAGTATTCCATGATGCTCGCAGTAATCCTGGTCATTATCGTGAGCGCGTTCCGCCTGATCGGCGTAAACGCCGGCAACGTCTTCTCGCAAGTTGGCAGTACAATCCAGTAGGCAGGCTCAATTCAACTCCGGTGGTGGAGCAGTCCGATTGTCATCCTGAACAAGCGTCCTTTGCGCAGTGAAGGATCTGGGCGAGCCGCGCGACGGGTCGCGTTCTTTGCGACCCATTAATCGCGCGTTTGGCTCGCTTCCCTGTCAAACTGCACCACTACCTCACCTTCCCAGCGGATTTGTAGACCACGCCGCCCTTCATCACGAAAGAAACATTCTTCAGCACGCTGATGTCCTCCAGCGGATCGCCGGAAACCGCAACCATGTCGGCGAAATAACCCGCTTCCAACACGCCAATCTGCCCGTCCCAACCCAGCAGCTTCGCTCCATTCAGCAAATCCGCCTGCAGCACCGCCAGCGGCGTCATGCCGTGCTTCACCATCAGCACAAATTCCTCAGCCTGCGTCCCATGCGGAAACGGCCCCACGTCCGAGCCCACCGCCATCGGAACTCCCGCCGCAACCTGCTTACGAAAGTCCTGAATCTTCAAATCGAGCATCTCACGCTCCCGCGCGGCCTGTGCCGGCGTGGCCGCATGATCGGCAAAATATTCAAAGATAGTAAAGGTAGGCACGGCAAAAATCTGCTTCTCGCGCATCAGCCGCATCGTCTCGTCGCCCAGCTGATTCGCATGATCAATGGAAGCCACTCCCGCCTGCGCCGCAAACAGCGTGCCCGGCTCGCCAAGGGCATGAACGGCCACGCGCTTGCCCACGCGCGCCGCTTCATCGACTGCGGCCTTCAATTCAGCCTCGGTGTATTGATAAGGGGTGGAAAACTTGCCGTCGCGCACCCTGTCCGGGCCAGTCTCATAAATCTTGGTAAAGTCCGCACCTTCCTTATACTGCTCGCGCATAACCGCCACCAGCTCGGCCGCATTGTTAGCGTAGTCGGCGTTCGGCAGCACATGCTGCGCCGGATTGAAGCCAATAGCGTCTTCGTGCCCGCCCAGAATGTTGATCGCATTCCCGCAGATGCGCAGCCGCGGACCCGGCGCCCGCCCCTCATTAATCGCATTGCGCACCGCCGTGTCAGCCGACCCCGCACCCTCCGTCCCCATGTCGCGCTCCGCCGTGAAGCCCGCCATCAAATCGGCGCGGGCCGCCAGCACCGCCCCGATCGTGCGCTGCGGCACCGACTCCTCCACAGTCTGCAAATCCTCCGCCCCCGGATGCAGAAACAAATGCACGTGCGCGTCGATCAACCCCGGCATAAGCGTGCGGTCGCCCAGGTCGATCACCTCCGCGCCCTCCGGATGCTTAACCGCCGTACCCACCTCCACAATCCGTTCCCCCTCGACCAGCACCTCACCGGGCTTAATCAAGCGCCCGCTCTTAATATCCAGCAGCCGAGCCGCACGCACCACAACCGCATGCGGAGCAGCAGCCTGGGATGTAGCCTGCGCCGCAGCCTGCACCGCACCCAACCCGCGCAGAAGCAGCAGTAGTAAGAAGGAAGAGAAGAACAACCGTAGCTTGGTCATAGCATCAGCAGGAAATGGTACCACCGCGACTCAGCTTTGAGAACGGACCATGTGGAAGCGGGCGACTCGCCCGCTTGCTCTTAAGCGGCCAACTGAACCAACTTCTCATCCCACCAAAGCCACCGATACTCCCGGGGATTCCCAGCCAAGCCAGCCCGAACAGGATTCTCCAGGATGTACAACGCCTTCTTCCGAAGACTCTCATCCCCGCGCAGAACATGATCGAAAGACTCATCCTGCCAGACGCGACCGCCCCGTCCCAGAGCCTTGTTGATCCGATGAGCCGACTCGCTCTTGATAGTCCGAGTGATCTCTGGAATTGAGATGGAGCCGTCGTCGTCCATCAGCGCCATGCAAAGCAAGTGAACATGGTCCAGCATAACAACGGCAGCGTACAGCGTGTACTTCCTGCCATTGGCCCGGACACAGGATTCCAGAGCCAGATCCATTGCTATTTCCGGCAACTTCCAACGATGCCAACTGGAGTAAGTGATAAACAAAATGCGGTCGTCCTTCTGGTAATGAGGCAAATACCGCCGATATTCATATTTCCTCTGAATCACCAGAAAAGCCTAGCACCGCCACGGCCCATGTGGGCACGGGCGACTCGCCCGTGCGCTTTTCCAGTTTCAAACCGGGAATTCGGGCTTTAGAGATTTATGTGGAAAAAGTCACCTTATGGAACAAGATAGACCATGTGGAAGCGGGCGACTCGCCCGCTTGCTTTCAGGCTGGACTGACATCGAGTGCCGGCAAAACGATGAATCCTTCGTCCCTCTGCCCGAAGTGAATCGTGTGGCCACGACGGAAATGTTCGGCGGTCACAGCACACAAGGCGGCATCTATGAAGTCGAGGTTGGAGAGCAGACTGACGTTGTAGTTCTCTTCGCTCAAAACCTTGAGACGTGTGAATTTTTTTGGTTTCGCCGGAACTACTGCCCCTGCCAACGCGCAGACGACGGCGTGGGGAAACGTTTCAAAGCAGACCGGCCCCTTCACAGGTCTTCCATCAAAGAGCTGATAGCGGAGCTTCTTTAGCTGACAGTACAGATCCTCCCCGTTGAAGACCCAGTCGTAGAACCCCTTTTTGTGGTCTGGGGCGCGAGTGCGTGTGGGCGTCGCGAAGCAGTGGATTTGTTTCCCCGCCAGTTTCAGCTCCCGCTCCGCCGCTCGGGACGAGCCTGATTGGCTCCAGCCAGAGGGGGCATCGACTCCAATGACATCGGCATTCCCTTGACGGCACCATTCCACGATGTCAGCGGGATTAGCGGAGGAAATTGTCGTCTCAAGAACACCGCTCCGCAGCAAGATCGCGTGGAAGCCTTTTTTCTTTCCGCCGACATCAATCCCTACTACAGCCCGATCATGCGGGATCATGTTGGGTACCTAACAACCAAGATAGACCATGTGGAAGCGGGCGACTCGCCCGCTTGCTCTTTTGGGGCGCTGCGGACTTGCGCGGGCGAGTCGCCCGCGCCCACATGGTTCTTGCTGGTCCCTACAGAATGTATCTCGACAAATCCTGATCCTTAACAATGTCGGTAAGCATCTTCCGCACATAATCCGCATCCACCACCACGTGCTCACCCTTTTTCTCCGGAGCATCAAAGCTAAGCTCATCCAGCACACGTTCCATGATGGTATGCAGCCGCCGCGCTCCAATGTTCTCCGTACTCTCATTCACCCGAAAAGCAAAGTGCGCGATCTCCTGCAAAGCCTCCGGAGTAAACTCCAGCTTCACTCCTTCAGTCTCCAGCAAAGCCGTGTACTGCTTCACCAAAGAAGATTTCGGCTCGGTAAGAATGCGCACAAAGTCGTCCATAGTCAACGACTGCAACTCCACTCGAATAGGAAACCTCCCCTGCAACTCCGGAATCAGGTCGCTGGGTTTCGAAACGTGAAAAGCCCCGGCGGCAATAAACAAAATATGATCCGTCCGCACCATCCCATAGCGCGTGTTCACGGTCGTGCCTTCCACAATCGGCAGAATGTCGCGCTGCACGCCCTCCCGCGAAACATCCGGACCATGCCCGCCCTCACGCCCCGCAATCTTGTCGATCTCATCCAAAAACACAATGCCAGAATTTTCGACGCGGTCAATCGCCATGCGGGTAACCTGATCCATGTCGATCAGCCGTTGTTCTTCTTCCTGAATCAAATATTCGAAAGCCTCATTCACCTTCATCTTCCGCTTCTTGGTCCGCGCCCCAAAGATGTTCGGCAGCATATCCTTGATGTTGATGTCCATCTCCTCAACACCCTGGTTCGTCATAATTTCAAAAGACGGAAAATTGCGCTCGCGCACATCAATCTCAACCTGCCGCTCATCCAGCTTGCCTTCGCGCAATTGCTGCCGCAATTTCTCCCGGGTCCGCGAAGAAGATTCCGCCAAAGCAGTGTTGCCGTCAATCACCACTCCGCCCGCCGTAGTAGGCTCTGCCGGCCGCACCGGCGGAGAAGGCGGCAACAAAATGTCCAGCAGGCGCTCCTCAGCATTCAGCTCCGCCTTGTCGGCAACATCCTCCAACTTCTCTTCGCGAACATTATCAATAGCAATCTCCACCAAATCCCGCACCATCGACTCCACATCCCGCCCCACATACCCCACTTCAGTAAACTTCGAAGCCTCAACTTTCAAAAACGGAGAATTCGCCAGCTTAGCCAGCCGCCGCGCAATCTCCGTCTTCCCCACCCCCGTCGGCCCTATCATGATTATATTTTTGGGGATGATTTCTTCGGCTAGTTCTGGGGTTAGTTTTTGGCGGCGCATGCGGTTGCGCAGGGCGATGGCGACGGCGCGCTTGGCGTCCTTCTGGCCGATGACGTGTTTGTCGAGTTCGACTACGATCTCGCGGGGAGTGAGTTCGTCGAGTGCGAGTTGTTCTTCTTCGGCGCTGCTGGGGAGATAGATGGCCATAAATTCAGTGACTAGTGGTCAGTGGTCAGTGATCAGTCTTTCATGCCAGCTTTACTGGCCACTGATCGCTGACCACTGATCACTGTCTTCAAAGTTCTTCAATCGTTACCACATCGTTGGTATAGATGCACATCTTGCCGGCAATCTTCATGGCTTCTTCGGCGATCTGGCGGGCGGTGAGTTGCGTGTGTTCGGCCAGCGCCTGGGCTGCGGCGTGCGCGTACGGGCCTCCGCTGCCGATGGCGGCCACGCCGCCGTCGGGCTCGATCACGTCGCCTTGTCCGCTCAACAGGTACGTTTGTTCTCTGTCGCACACCAGCAGCAGCGCTTCCAGATGCCGCAAGTATTTGTCGGTGCGCCAGTCTTTCGCCAGTTCTACGGCGCCGCGTCCCAGGTTGCCGTGATACTGCTCGAGTTTAGATTCGAAGCGGCTGAAGAGCGTGAAGGCGTCGGCGGTCGACCCGGCGAATCCCGCGAGGATCTTGTCGTTGTAAAGCCGGCGAATTTTCTTCGCCGTATGTTTAATGACGGACTCGCCGAGCGTAACCTGGCCGTCGCCGGCCAGCACCACGCTGCCGTTGCGGCGGATGGACAAAACTGTCGTGGACCGGATCAGTCGCTTCGTGGACATGGGTGCAATTCTCGATTATAGCAGCGGGGACGCAGCTTAGAAGCAAGCGGGCGAGTCGCCCGCTTCCACACGAGTCGAATTGTGTTCCGGCCGGAATCCTGTCAATAGGCAAGAATTACACGATCGCATCTAAGTTGCTTACAGCTATGGAGATATATTTGTGGCAAATGTGGCGGGTTCACCGATCTCAAAATGCTATACTGAAAGTATAGAGCAGAAATTCAAGAAACGAGGCGCGGCTACAGGCCGCGCCTTTGCTTTTGGGTTCGATAATCTGGTTTTTGGATGGGACGGGACGATGACTAGGTGCATAGGGTTCAGGACTTTCAAGGAGCGGGGCGAGTGGGTGGAGCTGGTGTTTATGGCGATGGCGGTGCGGCTTGGCTTCAGGGTGTCGAAGCCGTGGGGGGATTCTTCGGCCTACGATGTTGGCGTTGAATCGGGTGAGAGGATATTGCGGGTGCAGGTGAAGTCGACGGACTGCCGGACGCAGTATGGATGGCTTTGCCAGTTCAAGCCTAATGCGCGCAGCAAACCTTACACGCTGAAGCAGGTCGATTTTTTGCGGCGTATGTGATTCCCGAGGATGTTTGGTATTTGATTCCGGCGGCGGTTCTGCTGGGCGGGAAGCCGAAGAAAGCTTTGACGCTTTTGCCGGCGAAGCCGCTGCATCCGGAGCGGTATAAGTGTGAGTGCTACCGGGAGGCTTGGGGGCTGCTGCTGCCGGGCGAGCCGCTTCCGGCAAAGTCAATAGCAACATCAAAGTCAAGAGCAGCGGTCGGGAGTGTCCGCTCCACACGGGCCTTTCATTCGCCTTGTGGAACACCACCCTTCAAACCGAAGAGGGGTGAACAACCCGCTCAGATGATATACGGCAGCAACGCCGACACGTGGCGGGAGTAGGCTTCATAATGCTCGCCGAACTGGGCGTGCATCCATTTCTCTTCAAGCCTTAGCTTGTGCCAGAGGGCGGCGAAAACCATCGCTACAGCGAGCACGCCGCGCCATTCGCCACGGGCCACTGCGGAACCGAAAAATCCAAGCAGAAGGCCGGTATAGATGGGATGGCGGACCAAGGCGTAAGGGCCGCTGGTGATGAGTTCGTGATCTTGTTTCACGGTGACGGCCTGGCTCCAGTTAGCCCCGAGGTGACGACGCCCCCAAACGGAAAAGAGCAGACCGCCGGCCGTAATTGCTGCGCCGGTCCAGAAGCACCAGTCGCTGAGGGGAAGGAATCGCCGGTTCAGCAATGGAAGGGGAACGGCGGGGAGCCAGAGAAGCGCGAACGCGCCAACAATCGCAACCATGCGTATCAGGCGCGACGGTGCGGACTCGCTGCGTTCGGTTACCTTCACGTTTCGCGACATCGCCCACCAATACGTGAAGTAACTTATCCACATGGCGGGGAAAAGATAGTTATAGAGGAGCGACATTAAACGCCCACGGTCTGGGCGCTCGGTTTCGCCGCCAGCAACTGCCTCAGCACATATTGCAGAATCCCGCCGTTGGCGTAGTAGAGAGCTTCTTGCGGGGTGTCGATGCGGACCAGGGCCTGGAACTCGATCGGACTTCCTTTACCCTTGGCGCGGACTTTTACTTTCTGTCCGGCGGCGTAATGCTCGATCAGGTGGCGGATGCCGGTGATTTCGAAGACTTCCTCGCCGGTCAGCTTTAGCGATTCTGCGTTCTGGCCTGCGGGGAATTGCAGGGGAAGGACTCCCATGCCGACCAGGTTCGAGCGGTGGATGCGTTCGTAGCTCTCGGCTATTACCGCTGAAACACCCAGCAGGCGCGGGCCTTTGGCCGCCCAATCGCGGGACGAGCCGGAGCCGTATTCTTTGCCCGCTAGAATGATCAGCGGCGTGCCTTCGGATTGATATTTCTGGGAGGCGTCGAAGATCGACATCTCCAGGTTGGTGGGCAGGTGGCGGGTGAATCCGCCCTCAACGTTGACGAGTTTGTTGCGCAGGCGGACGTTGGCGAAAGTGCCGCGGACCATGACTTCGTGATTGCCGCGGCGCGAGCCGTAGGAGTTGAAGTCGGCGGGCTTGACGCCGTGCTCTTGGAGATATTTTCCTGCGGGGCCGTCTTTCTTGATGGAGCCGGCGGGAGAGATGTGGTCGGTGGTAACGCTGTCGCCGAGCACGGCGAGGACGCGCGCGTTTTTAATTTCTTCGACGGGTGAGGGCTGGATTTTCATGTGATCGAAGTACGGAGCGCAGCGGATGTAGGTGGAATCCTCCTCCCAGGCGTAGGTCTGGCCTTTGGGAACGTTGAGGCTGCGCCAGCGCTCGTCTCCGGCGAAAACTTCGGCGTAGCTTTTCGAAAACATCTCGGCGGTGACGGAGCGCTCGACGGCTTCTTCAACCTCGCGTTGCGTGGGCCAGATGTCGGCGAGATAAACCGGCTTGCCGTCTTTGCCCTTGCCGATAGCGTCTTTGCGGAGATCGGTGTCGATGCGTCCGGCGAGCGCGAAGGCTACCACCAGCGGCGGCGACATTAAATAGTTGGCGCGGACTTCGGAGTTGATGCGGCCTTCGAAGTTGCGATTGCCGGAGAGAACCGAGGCAACGACGAGATCTTTTTCGTCGATGGTCTTCGAAACTTCTTCGGGCAGCGGGCCGGAGTTGCCGATGCAAGTGGTGCAGCCGTAGCCGACGATGTGAAATTTTAATTTTTCGAGATATGGAGTGAGGCCGGCGTTTTCCAGATAATCGCGGACGACTTTCGATCCGGGCGCGAGCAACGTCTTCACCCAGGGCGGAACCTGCAAACCTTTTTCGACGGCTTTTTTCGCCAGCAGGCCGGCGCCGATCATTACCGATGGGTTTGAGGTGTTGGTGCACGATGTGATGGCGGCGATCACTACGCTGCCGTGCTTCAGCGATTTTCTTACGTCGGCGGGAACGTGTTCGTGCACATTGGGATCTTCGATGCCGATGGCTGCGGGGCTGCCGCCTTCCTGCTCCCAGCGCGCGGAGTTCGCGGTGGTCCCACTTCCCGCAACAGAAGCGGGAAGTGGGGCACCCACGGTTGAGGTGGTCTTCGCTGCGGATTTCGGTTTGATGAGCGAGGGCAAAGCTTTGTTGAAAGAGTCGGCGGCTTGCGAGAGGATCACGCGGTCTTGCGGGCGCTTCGGTCCGGCTAGGCTGGGCTCAACGGTTCCGAGATCGAGGCTCAGCAATTCGGAGTATTCCGCTTCGGGCGTTTTGTCGTCGTGGAAGAGTCCCTGCTCGCGGCAATAGGCTTCGACCAGCGCGATCTGCTCCGCGCTGCGGCCGCTTAGCTTCAGATACTTCAGACTTTCTTTGTCGACCGGGAAGATGCCGCAAGTCGCGCCGTACTCGGGGGACATGTTGGCGATGGTGGCACGGTCGGCAAGCGGAAGATCGCGCAGTCCGGGGCCGAAGTATTCGACAAATTTTCCCACGACGCCGTGCTTGCGCAACATCTCGGTAATGGTCAAAACAAGATCGGTCGCAGTCGCGCCTTCGCGCAGGCGACCAGTAAGCTTCACACCGACTACCAGCGGAATCAGCATGGAAACCGGCTGTCCCAGCATCGCGGCTTCGGCTTCAATGCCGCCCACGCCCCATCCCAAAACGCCGAGGCCGTTGATCATCGTGGTGTGACTGTCGGTGCCTACGAGGGTGTCGGGATAGGCGGTGCTGCGGCCGTTTGCGGTTTGCACGAAGACTACTCTGGCTAAATATTCGAGATTGACCTGGTGGACTATGCCGGTGTCGGGAGGGACGATGGCGAGGTTGCGAAATCCAGTTTGGCCCCAGCGGAGGAAGGAGTAGCGCTCTTTGTTGCGTTGGAATTCTAACAGGGCGTTGACGTCGAAGGCGGTGGGGCTGCCGAATTCGTCGACCTGGACGGAGTGGTCGATTACGAGTTCTACAGGCTGCAAGGGATTGATGAGGGATGGGTCGCCGCCTAATTCTTTCATGGCGTCGCGCATGGCGGCGAGGTCTACTACGCAGGGGACGCCGGTGAAATCCTGCAGGAGGACGCGGCTGGGGGTGAAGGCAATTTCTTTGTCGGGCTTGGAGTTTTTATTCCAGGCGGCCATCGAGCGGATGTCTTCTTTTTTTACGTTGCGGCCATCTTCGGTGCGCAGGAGATTTTCGAGCAGGATGCGCAGGGAGAACGGGAGATGCTGGGTGGAGATGCCTTGCTTGTCGAGGGCGTCGAGGCGGTAGATTTCGTATTCTTTATGGCCGACTTTGAGGGTGGATCGGGAGTTGAAACTATTAAGCGACATGATGGCCTTCCTGATGAAAGATGCCGCTAGCGGCTGGCGCCGCAGGGCGGGCTGTGGCTGAGACCGGAACTTATTAGTTTAGCCGTTTTGGGGCGGATTGCGTAGGGAAGAATGCGCCTACGCTCACACCGCAACGTGACTCTCATCACGTCCGGTTGTGAGTTCCATCATCGCCGCCGAGAGGAATCTTGGTTATCAAAGAACATTGCGCAAAAGTGGGCGCAGAGTCGCCGGGCGTGCGGCGGGTGGAATACGAAATTGTTTAAGGACATCGAACATCTGATTCGTCTGGCCGGCGTGATGGCAATCGCGCTGGTGGCATTCGTGATCCTGCGGGCGGCGGTGGTGCCGCGCAGTTTTGGGGAGTATGGGCACTATCGAGGGGCGGCGATCGGCGAGATCGCGTCGCGGCCGATTGCATTTGCTGGACACGACGCCTGCGAGGCCTGCCACAGCGACGTGGTGGATCAGAAAAAGCTGGGCAAGCATGTGGTGGTGGCTTGCGAGGCTTGCCACGGGGCTCAGGCCAAGCATGTGGAGGATCCCGGATCGGTGCAACCCGCAAAGCTGGACACAGCGGTGGTGTGCGCGCGCTGTCACGAGGCCAACGCGGCCAAGCCGAAGAACTTTCCGCAAGTGGTTACGGCGGATCACTCGGGAGGGATGGCCTGCGACACTTGTCATCAGCCGCATCATCCTAGGATTGAGACAGCCAAGATTGAGGAAGAGAAGACCGAGAGCGCGAAGTCTGAGACAGGAAAAACTGCGACGGAGGGAAAGAAATAATGGAGATCACCCGCCGTCGATTGCTGGTGTTGTTGCCTGCGGCTGCAGTGGCGTGGGAATTCGTTCACGCGGGAACGCCGGAGGCTTCGCCGAATTACAAGCTGACCGAGCACTGGTGGGGCATGTTGATCGACATCCCCAAGTGCATTGGTTGCGGGAGTTGCGTGCGCGCCTGCGCCCAGGAGAACGACGTTCCCGAAGGCTACTACCGCACGTGGATTGAGCGCTACCACGTGGCGGACTGGAAGATCGAACGGCCGGAAGTGGAATCGCCCAACGGCGGCATACAGGGTTTTCCGCCCCATGCCGAGGAGGGCGGCAAGAACTTCTTCGTGCCCAAGCTGTGCAACCACTGCGCGGATTCTCCGTGCACGCAGGTGTGCCCGGTGGGCGCGACCTTTATTTCTCCGGATGGAGTTGTGCTGGTGGACAAGACTTATTGCCTGGGCTGCCGCTATTGCATCCAGGCGTGCCCTTACGGGTGCCGCTTCCTCAATCCGAAGACCAATACGGCGGAGAAGTGCACGCTGTGCTATCACCGGATCACCAAGGGACTGACGACGGCGTGCTGCGAGGCCTGCCCCACGGGAGCGCGGCAGTTGGCCGACTTGAAAAATCCCAAAGATCCGATTCATGAATTCCTGCGGACCCACACGGTGCAGGTTCTGAAGCCCTATATGGCGACCGGGGCGAAAGTTTTTTACAACGGCATGGATGGTTCGGTTCGATAAGTTCGGTGCGGCAGGTTCGGTGTGGTAAGTTCGGCGCGATAAGCGGGCTGCGTTAAGGAGGGTTGTGGCGATACCCGTAGAAGGCTTCATGTATCCGAACGAAGTGGAGCTCCAGTGGAGCATCCTTATCGTTCTCTATCCGTTCATCACGGGGTTGGTGGCCGGGGCGTTCATTCTGGCATCGCTGGAACGCGTATTCCGGGTGGAAGCAGTGAAGCCGACTTATCGCCTCTCGCTGCTCACCGCACTGGCTTTTCTGCTGGTGGCTCCGCTGCCGCTGCAACTGCATCTGGGACATCCCGAGCGCTCGCTGGAGATGTATCTGACGCCGCACCGTTCCTCGGCCATGGCGATGTTCGGCTTTGTTTATCTCTGGTACCTGATGGGTGTGCTGCTCCTGGAGATCTGGCTCGACTACCGTCGCGAAATTGTTATGTTCTCGCAAAGTGCGAGCGGCTGGAAGCGCCCGGTGTATCGGGTGCTGACTCTCGGCTCTAACAATGTGAGTGAACGCTCGTTGCGCATCGATGAGAGGCTCGGGTATTTCATTACGCTGATTGGCATTCCGTCGGCGTTTCTTCTGCACGGATATGTTGGCTTCATCTTTGGGTCGGTGAAGGCGAATCCCTGGTGGTCGTCGCCGCTGATGCCCATCGTGTTTGTGTTTTCCGCGATGGTGTCGGGAATTGCCACGGTGATGTTGCTTTACATGCTTTTGACGCGGCTGCGCGGGCAGCAGATCGATATGCGCTGCCTGGATAAGATCGCGCAGTATTTGATGTACACATTCATCATTGACTTCAGCCTGGAGATGATGGACCTGCTGCAACGGATCTATGAAGCCGATGAATCGTTCCGCAGCCTCGACTTTATGGTGCACTCGCGCTTGTGGGTTTCGCAGGTAATCGTGCAGATCCTGCTGGGGACGGTGACGCCGATTGCGCTGCTGGGCTTGATGCAGATTCTCAAGCTTAGCGACGCCGCGCGCAAACGGGTCTACGCTCTGGCGGGATGTTTAACCGTGATGGGCATTTTTGCCATGCGCTGGAATGTGGTGATCGGCGGGCAGCTTTTTTCCAAGAGTTTTCTCGGGTACACCACTTATAAGATGGGCTTCGCAACGCGGGAAGGGCTGTTGCCCGCGATCATACTGATGATTCTTCCTTTCTTCATACTGTGGTTTCTGGTGAAACTCCTGCCACCCTGGCAGGAGTCAACTTCCTTGTCCGATTCCGGCGCCGCTGCGGTACACGGAACCAGTTAGGCCCGCCTCACGCTTAGGTGGGGCAGATGCGGAGAAGCGAATGGCACAAGCTTCCGACGAAATCGCATCGGATGTGGAGCAACTCAGCGAACAGATACGGGATTTGCAGCGCCGAGTTTCTACGCTGGAAGGCAAGGCGGCGAATGCGGCGAATGCTCTTGTCACACTTCCCGCTGCATCACCTGCGCCCTCAACGGATGGGAGTCCTGCGCTGCGCAGGCCGCGTAATCCAGAAACCTGGCGGGGATTCTCCGGGGCGAACGCGTCCTCTGGCGCGCTAACGATTGTTGGCAAGGCAGTTTTGGCAATTGCGGGGGCATATCTGCTGCGCGCGGTCGCGGAGTCGGAAATCCTGCCGAAGTTGCCTGTGTTGCTGGTTGCGATCGTATACGCAGGCATGTGGCTGGTGTGGGCAGCCAGGACTCATGCGGCGAATCGCCTGGCCAGCGTCACCTACGCCGTTACCGCGGCACTGATTCTCTCGCCTCTTTTGTGGGAATCCACAGTACGTTTTCACATCCTGTGGCCGGCTTTCACGGCGGCGGTGCTGGTTGCGTTCGTGGTGCTCGCGCTGGCACTGGCATGGCGGCAAAACCTGCAGGGGATTCCATGGGTAGCGACGCTGGCGGCGGTCGCCACGGGCCTGGCGCTGATCGTCGCGACACGTGAACTGGCGCCGTTTACGGTGGGATTGCTGGCTGTGGCCCTGGCTACCGAGTTGGTGGTTTGCCTTGGACACCGGCTCAGTGTGAGAGTAATCCCGGCGATTGCGGCGGACTTCGCGGTGTGGTTGCTCGTCTATTTGATGACTTCTCCCGAGGGCGTTGCGGCGGAATACGCGCCCGTCGGTGCGGCCACGATCACGATGCTGTGCCTGGCGCTGCTTGCCATCTACGGCGGAAGCGTAGGCGTGCGCAGCTTTGGGCTGCGTCACCAGCTTACAGTCTTCGAAATCGTGCAGGGAGTTGTGGCGTTTTTGCTCGCGGCTTTTGGGACGCTGCGCGCAAGCCCGCGCGCTGCACCGGCGCTGGGCGTCTTCTTCTTATTAGTTGCCGCGTTGTGCTACTGGGGCGCGCTGTCGCGGTTCGTGGGAGAAGCACACAATCGAAATCGCCGGGTGTGCGCGAGCTATGCGGTCGCCCTTCTGCTGGCGGGGAGCCTGCTGCTTTTCCCCGTGAGTTTTCAAGTGCCGTTCTTGTGCCTGGCGGCGGTAACGGCGGCTTATTTGTATGTGCGAACGGGTAAGCTCAGCCTGGGGCTGCACGTATCCTTATATCTACTGGCGGCGGCAATCTTCTCCGGACTAGTGAATCTGGTGGGGAATGCGCTGGCCGGAACGGTGCCGGGGGCGGTGGAGACGGACGCGTGGGTGGTGGCAGCCTCGGCCAGTGTTTGCTATGCCCTGGGATTGCGGACAGCCACCGATCAATGGAGACAACGGCTGCTCTGGATCGCGCCCTGCGTGCTGGTGGCCGGCGTGGGAGCGGCACTGGCAGTGATGGCGAGCGTAAGGCTTGGTTCGGGGGGCGGGATGCTGACGGCTTCGCGGCTTTCCGTGGTCCGGACCGTGGTGATTTGCCTGGTGGCACTCCTGCTCGGGTTCAGCGGAGCGCGTTGGAAGCGCGCGGAACTGCTGTGGGTTGCGTATGTGGCGATCGGGTTGGGGACGCTCAAGCTGCTGTTCGAGGACCTTCGTTTCGGCAATGCCGCGTCGCTGGTGGCATCGCTCATGTTCTATGGACTGATCCTGATCGTGATGCCGCGGCTCACGCGATTGGGGCGGGACTCCTGATGCCAGGCTCGGCCGCAATCTGCAGGCGGATGGAGTTAAGGTCCCTGTAGAGTGGGCGTGAGAACTGGTGTCGTCCCTATCGGGACTCGGTCCCTGTCCAGATTGCCCCCGGACTTACGTCCGGGGCTAATGAATGCCGCCGCTGAAGCGGCTGGAGTCTAATGGTTCCACTCCACGTCTTCATCTAGAATTCAGTTCTCACGCAGACTCTGCAGGCTTTTCTAAATACTGCGGCTCTTGCTCTTGAGCACTGTGCTCGTTCACGAACGGAAATTCTTGCCCCGCCTGGCTGCTGGGAAAATGGTATGCTTTCTGCGATTCACGCTTGGTTTGAATTGGCCAAGAACAATTTCTAACGCAGAAGGATGAATTTCTTATGATGAGGAATCAGCAAGGCAGTGCCGCGGTTCAGATTGTATGGGCGGTGGCGGGGATTGTGGTGATCGCTGCCGCGTTCATGCTGGTGAGAGACGCGCGGCCGGGCGCGCCGGTGAAGTTCAGCACGCCTTATCAGGCAGTGCTGCTGACCAACGGCTCGGCGTATTTTGGCAAATTGGAAGGCTACGGCACGCCGCGGCCGGTGCTGACCGAGGTCTACTACATCGTGACCCAGACTGATCCGGAGACCAAGCAGAGCAAGAACGTGCTGGTCAAGCGCGGGAAGGAACTGCACGAGCCCGACCGCATGTATCTGAATCCCAACCAGATTTTGTGCGTGGAGCCGGTGGGGGAGAAATCGAAAGTGGCGCAATTGATCGAGCAGGCGCACTAGGGGATTTAGCGGGAGGGTGGGGAAAGGGCTCGGAAGGGTCAGTTTGATAAGGAAGCGAGCTAAACGCGCGAGTATTGCGTCGCGAAGAGCGCGACCCATCGGCGCGCTTCGCTTGCTCAGGGCAGGCTGCGTCGCGCGGCTCGCCCAGATCCTTTACCGCGCAAAGAAAGCTTGTTCAGGATGACAATCAAACTGCACCACTAGGGGATTTTGCGGAAGCGTGCGGAAGGGCTCGGAACGGAAGAAGCCTGCCCTGCCGCGCTGTGCAACGATGTTTTCTCTGCGGACGGCCTGGTGACGTGTCAGTTCTGGAAGAACGCGAGCAGCAATTGGTTCACGCGATCGGGTTCCTCGTGCAGCACCCAGTGGGTGGCTTCTGGAAAGTACGTGAGCTGCGCGGAGTCACAGTAGCGCAGACTGTCCTGTGCCATCCTGGAAAGCAGAAACTTATCCTGTTGTCCCCATAGAATCAGGGTTGGTGTGTGCACCTGGGGATCGGCGATTTTGCTGCGATGTCGAAACAGGGCGCGATACCAGTGGATGGTGGCGCGCATGGCTCCGGGCTGAGACCAGGCGGCGCGAAGCCGGCCGAGATCTTCGGCGGTAAATGTGCCGGGACGGCTGCTTCGCACCAGTACACGCGCGCCCAGGTAAAAGTTGAATGCCGAGAATGCGGCTTCGGGCAGCCAGGGCAACTGGAAGAAGAGCATGTACCAACTGCGCAGCCATTGCCGGGGATTGGTTCGCAGCGTATGCATCATCGCCGCCGGGTGGGGCACGTTGACGATGGCCAGCTTGTGCAGCCGCTGGGGATATTGCAGGGCCACGGCCCATGCGACCGCGGCTCCCCAATCGTGGCCGGCCAGATAGAAGCGCTCGCAGCCGAGTTGGCCGGCAACGGCAAGAACATCGCGAGCCAGCAGCGGCAGGGCGTAGTCGCGGACCGCCGGA
The DNA here is from genome assembly GCA_963832755.1 of uncultured Acidobacteriaceae bacterium. Lineage (GTDB taxonomy): Bacteria > Acidobacteriota > Terriglobia > Terriglobales > Acidobacteriaceae > Sulfotelmatobacter. The sequence continues at coordinate 652,755 of CAWHVM010000003.1, forward strand.
GGCTTGCCGCTCAGGTTGTAGCCGCGCTGGTCGAGAGCGACGACTCGAAAGCCCGCGGCCGCTAACGCTCCGATCTGATTGTGCCAGCCATACCAGAACTCGGGGAATCCGTGCAGCAGAATGACGACCGGGCCGAGTTTGGGTCCGGCCGCCACCGCGTGCAGCGGGATGCCGCCGTTCTCAAAGAAAAGTTCTTCGTACTCGAAATCAAGCGGCATCGAACAACTGCTCAGCTAGCGGAATCCCGCGCACTGATGTAGTCTCCTTGTGGTCAGTTCCGCAAGCACGCCAATGCCTGAGATGGGGTCGGCATTGGCCCGAGCGATTCCCACGGGTGCTGATGGCACACGTGTGCTGGTCGCAGTCACGTTCAGGCCATTTCCCGGCAGCCAGCGGATAGCTTAGCTTATCGCTTCCGGCGCAGGACACCTTTTTGTTGGAGGACGATGGTGGCTCGCAGGTTGAGCCTGAGACGCTTGCAAAGTTCTTCAACCGCGCCGCTTTCGCGCCGGGCCCGGAATTTTGATGATCAAGCTGGCACTCCCTCGATGCGGTGTGGTTGCTTGCTTCGCCGTTTTAGCTTTTCTGCCCGCGTTCTCGCAGTCGGTCACGGTTACTCCAACCAGCATATCGTTTGGTAATCAGGCACAAGGGACTACCAGTTCTATCCATAAAGTTACGCTGAAAGACGGGCAGAAATCGGCGATCACCATCAACAGCATCAGTACGAACCTGGCCGACTATGCCGAGACCAACAACTGCCCGGTGAGTCCCGCGACCCTCGCAGCCGGCGCCACGTGCACGATCTCAATCACCTTCACCCCCAGCGCACAGGGGAGTCGAGACGCTACGCTGACGGTTGTCGATAGCGGACTTTCCAGTCCGCAGTTGGTGACGCTTACGGGTACGGGGACGGCAGCTATCCTAGAATCGATCGCCGTCACTCCCAGCATGGCTTCGGTCATCGCTGCCGAGACTGAACAATTTACAGCCACCGGAACGTACAGCGACGGCTCAACGCAGAACCTGACCACGACCGCCAGTTGGACTTCGTCGAACACTTCCCTGGCAAGCGTCGGCCTTCACACCGGGCTCGCGAAGGGCATCACCGCGGGAACGGTGACGATCACAGCGACCTCGGGCAGGATTAGCGGCTCGGCCAGCCTGACGGTGACCGCTGCCGTGTTGACTTCCATTGCCGTGACCCCAGCTACAACTTCTGTCGCGGCGGGCAAGACTCAGCAATACAAGGCTACGGGGACCTACAATAATGGTACGACTGGGAATCTGACGGATAGCGTCACGTGGTCGTCTTCGGATTTTTCCGTAGCCACCGTCAGCGGCAGCGGTTTGGCGACGAGCGTCGCGCCGGGAATCGCCACGATCACGGCTAGTTTAGGCACGATCAGCGGTTCGGCAACGTTGACGGTAACGGCCGCGGTGTTAACTTCGATCTCCGTTACTCCAGGCACAGCATCGATCAACGTTGGTTCGACCGAGCAATTTACGGCTACGGGGACCTATAGCAACGGCACCACGAAGAACCTGACCACCTCTGCGAGTTGGAGTTCGTCGAACACTTCCATAGCGACTGTTGGCATTCACACAGGATTAGCGACGGGCATCGCCGCCGGCACGACCACGATCACGGCCACTTCGGGCAAGATCACAGGCTCGGCCGCGCTCACCGTGGCGCCGGTTCTGATTTCTATTTCGATTACTCCAAGCATCGCATCGATCGCCGCTGGCTACACCCAGCAATTCACCGCTACGGGAACTTACAGCGACGGCTCGACGCAGAACCTGACCGCAACAGCCCGTTGGATGTCATCGGCTAGTTCTGTGGCGACGGTCAGCGGAGGGCTCGCCACAGGCGTGGCTCAGGGAACGGCGACGATCACGGCCACTTCCGGCACGATCAACGGGTCCGCACCGTTGACCGTCAGCGCAGCCGTGCTGACTTCAATTTCCGTAAGCCCCGCGAGCCCGTCGATTGCGGCAGGCACGACTCAGCAATTTACGGCGACCGGAAACTATAGCGATGGCAGCACGCAAAATCTGACGAGCACAGCGACTTGGAGTTCGTCTCAGACTTCTGTGGCGACCGTCGCAGCTGGTGGTCTGGCGATTGGCGTGGACGCGGGCACGTCTACGATCACAGCCACATCAGGCTCAATCACGGGCACAACTGTTCTCACGGTCAGCCAGGCCGTGCTCGTTTCAATCGCCGTGACTCCCGTGAATCCGTTGTTCGCTTTGGGAACGAGCCTACAGTTGGCGGCGACGGGAACGTACAGCGACGGCAGCACTCTCGATCTCACGGCGACAGCAGCCTGGAGCAGCGCGAATTCGAGCGTCGCTACGGTCAGTGGTTCGGGAGCGGCCGGCAGCGTGGCCGTGGGCAGCGCCAGCATCACAGTGGCTTCGGGCACGATTAGCGGCTCAACGACAGTCACGGTTACCGCCGCGACTTTGGTTTCGATTGCAGTGACGCCCGTGATCCCCACGCTTCCGATAGGTGCGACGCAACAATTCACGGCCACCGGCACGTTCAGCGATGGCAGCACACAAAATATTACGGACAGCGCGCAATGGAGTTCGAGTACGCCGACCGTGGCAACCATCAGCTCGACGGCAGGTCTGTCTACGAGCGTGGCACAGGGAACGGCGACGATTACGGCGGCTGCCGGCCCGGTGAGCGGATCGGCCACGCTGACGGTATCGGCAGCGACATTGGTCTCAATCGCCGTTACACCCGCCGCACTGTCAATAGCTCCGGGCACGGGCGAGCAATTCACGGCCACCGGAACTTACACCGACGGCAGCACGCAAAACCTCACGGGCATGGCGACGTGGTCTTCGGACACGCCAGCCACGGCGACCGTCAACAATGCTGGCTTAGCCACGAGCGTGGCGCAAGGAACAGCGAACATCTCAGCCACCTCCGGCTCGGTGAGCGGTTCGACATTGCTAACGGTAACGGCGGCGACTCTGGTTTCGATTGCGATCAATCCGTCAACGCCAGCGATAGCCCCGGGAACCGCGCAGCCATTTACGGCGACGGGAACATTCTCCGATGGAACGACGCAGAATCTCACCCAGAGCGGTCACTGGCGTTCGACGGCAGCCACAGTCGCGACCGTCAGCGATACGCCCTGCACGGCGGGACTGGCCAGCACTTTGACCGCGGGAACAACTACGATCAGCATCAGCTCTGGCTCTGTGAGCGGATCGGCTACGCTGGTGGTGAATCCGGTGGCGCTGGCGTCGATTGCGATCAACCCGCAGACGCCAGCCATGGTTCTTGGCGCGACGCAACAGTTCACTGCGACTGGCACGTTCACCGACGGCAGCACGCAAGATGTGACTTCGGTAGTGACCTGGAATTCCTCGGCCGTATCGACTGCAATCATCGGCAACTCAGTTGGCAGCTACGGATTGGCGACGAGTTCCGGATCAGGGATCGCGACCGTCTCGGCCACATCAAGCTCCATTAGCGCTTCAACCACGCTGACTGTGACCGCGTCCGGTGCAACTTTGGTTTCGATCGCAATCACTCCGGCAAACCCCAACATTGCGCTGGGAACGACGCAGCAGTTCACGGCCACCGGGACTTACAGCGATGGCAGCACGCAGAACCTGACGAGTTCGGCCACATGGATATCGTCGGCCATGGGCGTTGCCACCGTCTCCAACGCAGGGCTGGCCACCAGCGTTGCGCAGGGCACGAGTGCGATCACGGCCACCTCCGGTTCAGTCAGCGCAACAACCACCTTGACGGTGACCCCATCGCTTGTTTCCATCAGCCTGAGTCCGAGTTCAACCGTGCTGACGATAGGAAATAACACGCAATTCACCGCCACGGGTACCTACAGCGACGGCTCCATGCAGAACCTCACTGCCTCCGCGAGCTGGACTTCCTCCAGCAGCAGCACCGCAACGGTGTTGGGCGGGCTGGTGACGGCAGTGTCTGACGGAACCGCGAACATTACCGCGTCGCTGAGCGGGATCACCAGTCCCACGGCCACCGCCGATATTGGGACGGCCGCCGATTTCTACGTTGCGACCGATGGCAACGACTCGTGGTCGGGAACCTTGTGGGACCCGAACGTAACCGGTACCGATGGCCCGTTCGCCACGATTGCGCGAGCGCAGGCCGCCGTGCACGCCATCCTGGCAAATCCCAACGGACGCACGCTGCCGATCACAGTATTGATTCGCAACGGCACCTACTATCAGCAGGCGCTGACGTTCACTTCGGCCGATTCGGGCACGGCCACGCTGCAAGTGTTCTGGGAGAACTATCCCAACGAATCTCCCATCCTAAGCGGCGGCATGCTGGTAACCGGATGGACGAACACCACCGGCAACACGTATCAGGCTACTTTGCCCGCGAGCACGGTGTACTTCGAAAATCTTTTTTACAACAATGGGCGCAGATTGCGGCCGAGAGTAGGGGGATCTACGGCCGGTCCTGTTGGGACTTATCTGCGGAACGTTGGCCCAGTCTATTTAAGCGGGTCACCGCCTCCGGCTGCGCCGCCCAATGTGAACTGCGGGGTTTATATCACGGGCAGCGGCTGGGAGTGCTTCGACCGCTTTTATTTCAACCCCGGCGATGTCAGTTCGACCTGGACGAACCTGAATCCGCCTTATCCAACCGGCGACATTGAACTCCTCGATTTCGAGTTCTGGAGTGTGCCGAAAATGCGGATCTCCTCCATCGATGGCGTCAATAATATTGTGTACTTGACGGGCCCGACCGCTCAGATCACAGGCGTGCACGGCTTCATTCCCAAGCATCGTTACCTGGTTGAAAACGTTCTGAATCTGCTGACCCAGCCGGGGCAATGGTTTCTCGACCGTTCGGCAGTTCCGTGGACTCTGACCTATCTTGCAAATCCCGGTGAGAATCCGCCTACCGACACGGTTGTGATTCCACAATCGTCCCAGGTAATGACCGCAACCGGACTCGAATACGTAACCTTCCAGGGATTGCAGTTTCAGAACGACAACTTCACCGTCCCCTCCGCAGGTTACGTCTCCGTCCAACAGGAACCGGCGCTGACGGGAGCCGTGAGTTGCTACAACTGCCAGCATGTGACCTTCGATAGTGACATCATTACTCAGACCGCGGGATCGGGAATTGAATTCAAGACGGCGAACACATCGTCGACTACGGCGTACAACACCTTCGAGAATGGAGCGCTCTTCGATATCAGCGGAATAGGCCTTCGCGTCGGAGAGCTGCCTGCCTCAACCGATACGGACGCGAACGTGCCGCAGTTCACCACGGTTGAGAACACATTGATCGAAGGCATTGGCCGCGTGTTCCCCAGCGCTCCGGGCCTTGTGCAGGGCAGCGGCCACAACAATACCTACACCCACAACGACATTTACGACGGATACCACAGCGGCATAGAGGTATGCCTTCCTCCCAGTTGCTCACCGGGAAAAAAGAATTCCAGCGGCACATTCGACAACATCGTTTCCTTCAGCCACATCTTCGACTTGTACGAAGGAGTCACCGATGACGGCGGGGCCATCTACTTCGCCACGGGCGGGTCGGCCTTTAGCCCTGCGGGAAACCAGATATTGAACAACAAGATTCACGACACCAGCGACGCCTCGATCATCGACTCCGATGGCTATGGCGGCAACGGAATCAACCTGGATAGCTCCACCGGCCTGGTGACGGTTCAGAACAATCTCGTTTACCGGGTCTCGGCAATGGCGGTCAACATGACTCACGGGCCGCAACTGGCGAACCTGGCGAATACCGTCAACAACAACATCTTCGCCTACGCCCGCAAGGGAATGCTCGCCAACGGCAACCCGTATCCCACCTACACCTGCCCGTCCAGTCCAGGAATCGTTTTCAACACCACCAATAACTTGTTCTATTTTGACCGCAACGAGAGCGAATCTTTCTACGTGCAGCAAGGTTGCGAATACTCCTGTGGGTTCCCGATCACCGATCTTCACAACTGGCAGAGCAATCTCTACTGGCGAACCGACGGCGAGTTCGGCACCGATCCTGACGCCTTTCATACCCAGCCCACGCCTGACGGAGCCATGCTCTGCGGCTTCGGAAAATACCTGATGTACTACAACTTTGCCGGATGGCAGGGGCAGGGCGAGGATGTCAGTGGTGTGGCTAACGAGAATCCGGGCTTCGCCGATCCCGTCTATCCGTATGACAACTACACGTTACCCAATGGGTCCCCGGGAGTTGGGTTTACTGTATTCGATCCGAGCGGCGCGGGAAGAAGCAATCCGATCATCAATCCGACCGACTCGGTTAACATACCGGCTACGTTCCCGACGGCTTTCTTCAACCCAGGCAGCGATTACTAGAAGTATAGGTGCCACGCACACATCCATCGCTGACGATGGCGTGGCGGGGGACGAGTTTGCCTAGTGTGGGGAAGCTCTCGTTTTTAGTTTGTCCAATCTGGCTTCGACCCCGGCGGCGTCGCCTATATATTTGTTGTCAGCGTGCGACAGCTCTCTTAAACAGGGTCAAAGCTTCTTCGTAGTGGGCGCGGGATTCTTCAATCCGGTTCTGGAGTTGATCCACACTTCCTGGGCACACCTTCCCCCCGCGAAGATTCCTCGACTGACTCTTTTTGTAGTATCAATTTCTATCAATAACCAAGAAAACAACGTGATAGTAGAATCTGATACTCCGATGAAACGCCGCGCCAGGCTTGGCTTTTGACCGGGGTGAGTCCTATCGGAGGTATCAGAAACCACGCCCACGAGCATATCGTCCATATGGTCCACTCCTCCCGCGCTGCTGGCGCTCGATCATCTTGAGTCTGCGGCGCGCGCTTCCCCCGTAGTACGTGTCCGGGTTGTCCTCCTCCACGGCCTCGTGCATCATTTTCGTGTATTGCACGACCAGGCTCGTGGCGGCCGCATCCTTGTCCACGCCTTGTTTCTGGGCTGTTTCCACGAACGTCTGCACCTTTTCCCCGATGCGCCGCTCCAGCGACTTCTGGCTTGGCTCGGGCTGCGACATCAGCAGGTACTTCATCGCATCGCGCGCGTGGTTGTCTTTGTCGACGATGGCTTCGGACGTGTTGCGGCTGAGTAGTTGCTGGGCCGTGAGCTTCACCCGACGCGCAACCATCAACTCCCACAGCAGGTTCGGGCAACTCCACTGGTGCAAGCCGGGCTGGGGCTTGTCGGCGTAGAGCCCGCGCGGGCAAACGATCCGGACGCTGGGCGCGCGATGGCCTAAGTCTGACCAGTGAAGCATCAGCCGCGCCGCAAAACTGACGTCGCTCTTATCCGCGCCACCAAAGGGCACAAGGCTGCCGATCCCCGCTTCCTTGTACAGGTCGGCGAAGGATTTGGCGCGCTCCTGGCTATGGCCCGGCCGCTGCTCTTGCTGATTGGTGCCGTAGAACATGCTGGGGTCGGTCTGGATCATCTCCATGCGATAGAAGTCCGCCATCCGCTTCATGGCCGGCGCGTGCTCCGAGATTTCCTTGCCCGGCATGTAATACTCGCCGGCAAGAATGATGTTGCCGTCGAAGTCGACGTAGGCGCGCAGTAGGACGGTGGGGTTCGTCTTGCCATGGTCAAATCCGCCGATCACGGCCCACTCTGGATCAGGGCGCCAGCTTGCATCCTCGATTACGATGTCATTCCAGCGAGTGACCAGCACGTCCGCAAACACCCGTTCGCCGCCGCCCGCTTCGTCCACGATTTCCTGCTCGCGGTCCCAGTCGGCCTGCCGCATCCACTCCGGATGTAACTCGGGATCCCGCTCGGGATGGCAGGAGTAGTGAAAACGCCAAACAGGAATTCCCCCTTTAGTCGACGAACCGTGACTCCTCGCCGGACCTCTACGGCCGTTTGAGGCGGCAGCTTCTCGGTCTCAGCAAGCGCCTCGACCGCTCGTCTATTCTTAATTTGTGGTGATGTCTTTTCTAGCATTCGCATACCATCCGGTTCCTGCACTGGAATTGAACACAATTTTGCCTTTCACCGCAGCAAGCGCTTCGTTGTAGCACTCGCCGGCATCGGCTTGGAAGGAGCTCTCGTCGTTCAGGTAACCCCATGGGTGGTAGGAGCGGATCTGGTTCGCCCCGCCCGGTATGCCTAGGATGTAGCTGCCGTTTGCGAAGTCCAGCCGGTCTGCAGGCTGCTGATCCAATGGACAGCGCGGAAGGTGCTCGTAGGGCCCTGTGCGGCCCTCCTCCTTCCAGTGTTCGTTACGAGTCTTTGTATGCTCCGTCATCCATGTGAAGGCGTCACTCGTGGCGTGGGCAATCCATGCTGCTTCTGCATTTCCCGCACGCAGGAGCAAGCGCGTTGGGAATGCTCCAGTAGCAAACAACTCTTCGATTTCACTGTCAGAATAGCCGTGTGCCTTGAGATCCTCAGGGCGTTTGTTTTTCCGGATTTTAGGTAACGCAGTTAAGGCACGAATTCTGTCCCGACTCTGTTCCGTCTTGCTTCGGCCGATGTCAGCGAGGATATTGCGGATTTCGCCATCGTCCATGTCGTCGGCACGGCGCGGCCTCATTGCACTTTTGGCCACCGCCTCCTCGCTTGCCTTCTTTTTTATCGCTAGGAGCTCGGCAATTCGGTTCTTGACACCCGGCTGACGGTAGAGAAAACTCGCAGACCCCCGAGCTCGGCCAGCTAGAATCGCCGCTTCAACGTGGCTATGATCATCCGCCACAGCTTTTGCAAACGTCTCGAGGTGAGCAGCGAGCGGAGCCTTATTGGCGGGAGACTCTTTTGGAGAGGACGTTTTCGCACGAGCTTTTCTCTCGCTGGCGCTCGTCGCGCGTTTGCCTTGGATCGGCTTGGTGCGCTGACTGGTTGATTTCTTAGAGCGTCTTTTGTTTTGACCCATGGTGCTTTAGCCTCATCCGAACCGCGGCGTTGACGGCCACATTGGTGCACATTGAAAAGTGGCTTCCCATCTTTTCGAGTGTGTAGGGCAAACCCACGTCTGCCCAAAATCACTTTTTCGGGAGGCTCTCACTGAGCCAACTACACCTGCGTCCAGGTTTGTTCTACCTGTGAGGCTAGCACCGTAACGCTTGCTAAATTCTCGTCGTTATCTAGCCGGCATCGGCTAAACAGGGCTCGTCTTTCCGGAAGGATCCCCAAGACTACCCCGGGCACAGAGCCATCTTCGCGCTTGCGGCCACCGTCTGTCTATGAAAAAAAAAGGCGAGTGTTGCAAGATTTGATTCTTCCGAATGCAATCTTGTGCGTTTGGCAAGGCTCCGCCCGGCAGCGCACGAAACGGTGTTGTGCATAGCGGTCTGCCCAACTCCAGAGTGGCAGGCCGGAATACAGCAAGCTTAACGATCGTGACCCAGAGGCCTATTTGCGACCGCACGCCTACCACTAGCACCTAAGGGAGTGTTAGAAAACCTGCCCAGAATTGCTCGCGTGGAAACCCCGTAAGGATTAGCCTTCTTGATTTCCACACATGGCGTTAGGAATGTGTAGTTTTCTAACTTGGCCATAGCAGAATCGCATGGACGCGTCTGGAACCTGTGGCCGGCTGGGTATGCGCGGCGGACGCGGGGGAACGCGAGAGCGCGGCAGGCGAGCGGCGGGGGGGCGGGTCTTACGTGGCTTGCGGTGAGCGCAGAGTGCGTAATGTGAGCGGTAGTGAGTTGCGTCGCGACGCAATCACCAGCCGCATTGGTTATCGTTTGGAACGTCGTCTACGCTCTCGGCGTCTTTCTTCGCGTTTTTGGAAAATCGCCAAAAGCGAACCCATCAAGTAGTCGGACGTATCGCTCGCCAACCTTTATTGTGCTTGCACCAGAATAGGTTGAATTCCCACAGGAACGGTGTGGCCTACGATGGTTGTCTTCGTGGCGCCCGTTAGTAGCCCCAGATACGACAGGTAGGAACTGCTCACCGTTTGATTCATGGTGGTACACGGAGTACAGGTCTGCGACGTGTCCCAGATGGCTGCCGCCGCTACGCCGTCCGCCAGAGTTAGGGTGCAAGTCCAGACCGTGCCGTTTACTGAACAGCTTCCAAACGCTGAACCGGCCATCCAGTCATAAACCTGGCTGTAGGCTGTGTCCGCATTCGTAGAGCCTATTCCGCTTAAAGATGGCGACCAGTCGTACCACACAGTATTAGATACGCCTAGCGAGTAAGAGTAAATGTAGAACCGGGCAAGGTGACGTAAATTTGATTGTGTAAAAGGAAGAGGGTGTAAGTTGGCTTTGGCCTCACAAGCTAAAGCCTTTCCGAAAGGAGACCTACACCCATGGCGAAGATAATCCCAATCACGGAGCATTACCAACATTTTCTGGCGGAGATGAAAGAGAGTTTCTGGGGGGATGTGTACGGAGAGACGAAACGGCTGTGGAAGGAGCGTTTGGAAGCGGATTCGCGGCGGGAACGGGACCGGTATGCGGTGCGCGAAGTGTATCAGCGGCGGAGCAGCCGGCGGCAGCCCTATCGCAATGGCTACTACGAACGGGATTTCGTGACTCGGTTGGGGACGATCCGGCTGCGGGTGGCCCGCACCCGGGGGAAGAGTTTTCTACCGCGTGGGCTGGAACCGTTTCAGCGGCGGGCCGAAGATATATCGCTGCTGATCCGGGAGGCGTTTCTGCGCGGCCTCTCGACGCGACAAGTGGGGCGGGTGGTGGCCACGGTGACCGAGGAAGTGGTGAGCCCGCAGACGGTGTCGAAGCTGACGCGGGATCTGGACGAGGTGGTGCGCCAGTTCCACCAGGCGCGGTTGGAAGACAACTACGCGTATTTGTTTTTGGACGGAGTGAGCTTGCGGGTGCGGCGACCGGCGGGACGCAAGCGGGTGCAGATGCTGGTGGCCTACGGCGTGCGGCGCGACGGCACCCGCCATCTGCTGGCGTTTTTGCGCAGCCAGGGCGAAAGCCAGGCGGACTGGGAAGGTCTGCTGCAGGATATGTATCGGCGCGGACTGGAGGGCCAAGGGCTGGGCCTGATCGTCACCGACGGCTGTGCCGGTCTGGCGGCCGCGATTCGCACCGTGTATCCGCGAGTGCGGCATCAGCGCTGCTGGGCCCACAAGATGCGCAACATTTTGGAGAAAGTGAAGAAGGCCGATTTCGACGCGGTGAAGCAGGACGCGCAAGCCATGTACCTGGCCGAAAGCCGCGCCCATGCCGAGGCCGCGTTTCGCGCCTTCCGATCCCGTTGGCGGGGAAAGTACGGTCCCATGGTGCGCCAACTGGAGCGCGATCTGCCGGAGCTGCTTTCGGTGTTCGCTTTCCCCGCGTACCTGCGTAAGAAGCTGCGCACCACCAACGTGATCGAGCGCTGCTTCGTCGAAGTGCGCCGCCGCACCCGGCCCATGGTTTGTTTTGTGAATGTAGCTAGTGTCGACCGCATCCTCTACTCCATCTTCCAGAGATTCAACCTGGAATGGAAAACCCGCACCCTCAACCTATTTACACAGGCAGCTTGACATCACCCCGGGCAATGTAGCTGGCCTGCATGTTCGCATCGGTGTAGCAGAAGCCAGTCGGACTGGCAGGGCACGTCCAGCCTGTCCCTGAATACCCGCCTTCGGTGTTGTAAAGAGGCTTGGCCAACTCTTCGCTCTGCAAGATGCTGGCAATATCCGCGGTCCAGGTGCTCATCACAGATTCCATCTCGGTCGGTTCGTTGTTCCCTGGCTTCATGTGGAAGTTCACAACATCGGTCTGTGCTGCGCCCCCCGTGTGACAACTGGTGGCCGGGTTGTCATTGCAATAGAGAAAATTCTGCGCCATCTGGAGCAGCGGACTTTGCGCATGGTAGGAAGGCATGGCAATCGTGGCGGTTGGGTCTATGGGACCTGAAAGTGCGACGCTGGTGACCGTGCCGCGCACCGTGGCGCAGCTTTCTCCCGTGGCCAAGACGGTAAACGAGCCGCCCTTGATGATGCAGTAGGCGTCCTGCTCCATGCGAATTAGCTGATCGTAAGTGCCATACTTGGTGCTCCAGGAAACGGCGGCGTCCGGCTCGTTCCAGATTTCCCAGATCTCAATGCTCGCATGAATGGTGCTGTACCCGGTCGCGTTGACGTGGGCCGCATAGGCTGCCACCCAATTCCGCCAGTACAGGTTTGCTCCCGCTCCGTTCGACTCCAAGTCAGAAGGCGGGTCGCACTGGCCGGGAGCTTGGTTGGTTAGGTTGCCGCCTGAAACATAATCGAAGCAAGTGGTGCCGTCAGTGTAGCCAGCAGTTGAGGTGGCAAAATACGGCGTCCGGGCAAGCCCGGCCTGCGCGTAAAGGACCCCCGCGCTGTGTGCTGTAGCCAAGATGCTGTCGAGGGTCGCAAAGTTAAACACGTTGTTGGAGGTCTCGATGAAGGGCCAGGTTGCGCCAGGGGTATCCCATAGCCGCACGCCAGCAAAACTGCTTGGGCCTGCCGCCCCGGCTACACCGGGGAACTGAGAACTGGAATTCAAGTCAATTACGAAAGTTGGCCATGCTGGGATTGGCACTGAGACGCTTAGGACTGCGGTGGCCGTCAATAGGTTCGAACTCCAGGCTGCCTCGACTGTGCTGGAGCCGCCGGCGATGCCGACTGCAAGCCCGCCGCTGGTAACGGTGGCCACTGACGTGTTCGAGGAACTCCAGGTGACCGTGCTGGTGACGATGACTGAGCTGCCATCGCTGTAATTCAATGTGGCTGTGAACTGCTGCTGCGCGCCGACGAAAACCGTCGAACTTGCGGGCGTGACGACCAACGAGACTGGCACGGCGGGATTGACCACCAAAGAAGCAGCGCCCGTGACCGAGCCGGAACTTGCCGAGATGGTTGTGCTACCGGGATAGATGCTGGTTTCATAACCTGTTGAATTAATAGCAGCTACAGCCGGTACGGAGGAAGTCCACGCGGCTGATTGGGTGATGTCCTGAGTCGAGCCGTCGGTGTAGGTCGCAGTGGCCGCGAACTGCTCGCCATATCCCAGGGCAATGGAAATTGAGGCCGGAGTAACGGCGATGGAGGCCAGAGTGGGACCGGTCACGGTGATGGTGGTGGAGGTGGAGATCGAGCCCGAGCTGGCCGAGATGGTGGCCGTGCCTTGTCCAGAACTGGTGGCCAGTCCATTGTTGCCCACCGCGTTGCTGATGATCGCTACAGTCGCCGCCGATGAACTCCAGGTCACAACCGTGGTTAGATCCTGCGTACTACCGTCGGTGTAAGTGCCGGTGGCCGTGAACTGCTGGGTCGTTCCCAGTGCGATCGTGGGCGTCTGCGGATTGATCGTAATCGACACCAGCGCCGCCGGATTCACCACCAGCGCGGCCGTCGCGCTGATTGTCCCCGAACTGATGCCGATCGTCGTCGTCCCCGTGCCCAGCGTGCTCGCCAATCCCGCCGTGCTCGTCGTATTGCTGATCGTCGCCACCGTCGCCACGCTCGAACTCCACTGCCCGCTCTGCGTGAGAATCTGCGTGCTGCCGTCGGTATAAGTGCCGGTGGCCGTGAATTGCTGCGTCGTACCCAGCGCCACCGTGGCCGTCGGCGGAGTGATCGCAATTGAAACCAGCGCCGCCCCCGTCACCGTCAGCTCCGTCGAACCGCTCACTGTTCCAGAAGTCGCCGTTATGTTGGCCGAGCCGATTGCGATACTTTGCGCCAGTCCGGTGTTATTGATCGTCGCCGTCGAAACTGTATCGGAGGTCCACGTGGCCGTGCTGGTCAGGTTCTGCGTGCTGCCATCGCTGAACGTGCCCGTGGCCGTGAACTGCTCAGTTGTGCCCAGCGCAATCGATGGCATTGCCGGCGTCACCGCGATCGAAACCAGCGTCGCCGCGGTCACCGTCAGCGTCGTCGATCCGCTAATCGTGCCCGAGGTCGCCGTAATGGTCGCAGTACCCTCGCCCGCGCTACTGGCTAGCCCTTGCGTCGGCGCGGCATTGCTGATCGTGGCCACAGTTGGCGTATCCGAACTCCACTGCACCGTGTCCGTAATATTCTGTGTGCTGCCATCGGTATAGGTGCCCGTCGCGGTAAACGCTTCCGTCGTGCCCAGCGGAATCGTGGGAATCGCCGGTGTCACCGCAATCGAAACCAGCACCGCAGGACTGACGGTCAGCGTAGTCGAGCCGCTGATTGTGCCCGAAGTGGCCGTGACCGTGGTGCTGCCTAAAGCCACACTGCTCGCCACTCCTTGACTGCTCACCGTGGCGATGCTCGTGTTAGTCGTCGTCCAACTGGCCGAGTTGGTCAGCACCAGAGTGCTGCCGTCGCTGTAGGTCCCGGTCGCCACCAGAGCTTGTGTTGTGCCCAGGGCAAACGAGGGATTGGCCGATGTCACGGCCAGCGAGACCAGAGTTGCCGGCCCGACGTTGAGCGTAGCCAAGGCGGTGATGGAACCGGAGGTCGCCGTGATGGTTGCAGTGCCGACTCCCGTGCCAGTAGCCAACCCCCCGCTGGCGATGGTGGCCACCGTGGTCAAAGACGAACTCCAAGTCACCGAGTTGGTCAGAGTTTGCGTGCTGCCATCGCTGTAAGTCCCGGTTGCCGTGAACTGCTGACTCGTTCCGCTCGCAATCGTCGCGCCTGAAGGCGTCACGGACAGAGAAGTCAGCACTGGGGCTGTGACTGTGAGGGCGGCCGAACCGCTGACCGTCCCCGAGGTCGCCGTGATCGTTGTGCCTCCCTGTGTGACACTCGTGGCGAGGCCGCCAGAGCTAACCGTGGCTGTTGACGGCGCTGAAGAAGTCCAGGTGGCAGTGCTGGTCAGGTTCTGCGTGGTGCCGTTGCTGTAGGTTCCGGTTGCGGTGAACTGCTGCGTGTAGCCTGCCTCGACCGACGCTGTGCCCGGAGTAATGGAAATCGAAGTCAACACGGCGGCCGTAACCGTCAACGTGGCTGAACCGCTGATCGTCCCCGACTTGGCTGTGATGGTTGTGCTTCCCTTCGCTACACTCGTAGCCAATCCGCTACTGCTTATCGTTGCGATCAACTTCGCCGAGGAAGTCCAAGTCGCGGTTGCAGTCAGGCTCTGCGTGGTGCCGTTGCTGTAGGTCCCGGTCGCGGTGAACTGTTGTGTGTAACCGGCAGCCACGGACGCGGTGGCGGGAGTAACAGAAATTGAAGCCAAAACTGCTGCCGTGACGGTTAATGTGGCCGAACCGCTGATCGTCCCTGATTTAGCTGTGATGGTGGTGCTTCCCTTCGCCACGCTCGTGGCCAAACCGCTGCTGCTTATGGTTGCAATCAACTTCGCTGACGAAGTCCAGGTCGCAGTCGTGGTCAGGTTCTGCGTGCTACCGTTGCTGTAGCTTCCGGTCGCGGTGAACTGTTGCGTGTAACCAGCAGCCACGGACGCTGTGGCGGGAGTAATAGAAATTGAAGTCAAAACTGCTGCCGTGACGGTTAATGTGGCCGATCCGCTGATCGTCCCCGAAGTAGCCGTGATAGTTGTGCTTCCCGGTGCCACGCTCGTGGCGAGTCCCCCACTGCTGACCGTGGCGATCGAAGTCGCCGATGAACTCCAGGTCGCGGTCGTGGTCAGGTTCTGCGTTATGCCATTACTATAAGTTCCGGTTGCGGTGAACTGCTGCGTGTTGCCGGCTGCGACCGACGCCGTAGTGGGAGTGACTGAAATCGAAGTCAACACCGCCGCCGTGACCGTCAATGTGGCCGAGCCGCTGATCGTATCCGACTTGGCTGTGATGGTTGCGCTTCCCTGGGCCATGCTCGTAGCTAATCCGCCCGCACTTACCGTTGCGATCGACTTCGCCGAAGAAGTCCAGGTGGCAGTGCTGGTCAGGTTCTGGGTCGTGCCGTTGTTGTAAGTTCCGGTCGCGGTGAATTGTTGCGTGTGACCCGCAACCACCGAGGCTGTGGCCGGAGTAACTGCAATGGATACAAGAGAAGGGGCAGTTCCCGTACCGGTGAGCGTCACTAGTTGCGGACTGGACTCTCCGCTATCCACCACCGTGAGGGTGCCGTTACGAGCCCCTAGGGAACCTCTGAAGAACTCTGCGATCCACAGGCTGAGCGTATAGGGTGTAAGGCGAGGTGAAAAGGCGGATGCGACAGCAAACTCTGGCGGCGCAGAGGGGTTTCGAGAAGTACGGACGGAAGACGAAGCGGGAGCAGTTTCTCGAGGAGATGGAGCAGGTGGTGCCGTGGGCCGAGTTACAGGGGCTGGTGGAACCACACTATCCGAAGGGAGAGAACGGGCGGCCTCCGGTAGGACTGAGCATCATGCTGCGGGTGTACTTTCTGCAGCAGTGGTTCAACCTGAGCGATCCGGGGGCGGAGGATGCGCTGTATGAATCGCCGGTGCTGCGGCACTTTGTGGGAATCGATCTGGGGCGCGCGCCGGTGCCGGACGAGAGCACCATCCTCGGGTTCCGTCACCTGCTGGAGAAGCACGAGCTGGGCGGGGCGATGCTGAACGCCGTGAACCAGTATCTGGAGAGCCGCGGCATCCGCATCACCACGGGGACGATTGTGGATGCGACCATCATTCATGCGCCCTCGTCGACCAAGAACCGGAGCGGAGAGCGCGATCCCGAGATGCACCAGACGCGCAAGGGCAAGCAGTGGTACTTCGGGCTGAAGGCGCACATCGGAGTGGACTCCAAACAAGGCCATGTGCATTCGGTGTGCACGTCGGCGGCTTCGGTAGCGGACAAGCACATGCTGCCGGACCTGCTGCACGGGGAAGAGCGCAAGGTGTGGGGCGACGGCGGGTATCAGGGACAGGGAGAAGCCATCCGGCAGGCGGCTCCGCGAGCACAAGATATGACCAGCCGGAGAGTGCACTACAAGAACTTTGTGGACGAGTTACAAAAAGCCAGGAACCGGGTGAAGGCTCGAGTGAGAGCGAAGGTAGAACATCCGTTCCGGATACTGAAGCGCATCTTCGGCTTCGAGAAGGTGAGATACCGCGGGATTCAGAAGAACCATCATCGGCTGTGTGCCAGCTTTGCGCTGGTGAACCTGTACCTGCACCGCAAACGGCTGGCCGTGGCGAGGGGGTAGTGTCTCTGAAAGCCCCGTGAATAGCGGGTTCCGGTAAGGTCGGAAGCAATACAGGCAAATTTCTGGCCGGGGCCGGTCTGAAATTCCTGTCGCCTTCGAAATTGATGGTTGCTCAGAGGTTCCCTAGGACACTGGGTGTAAAAGTGATCGAGATCGTACAGGTGGCCGCGGCAGCCAAGGTCGCCGGGCTGACCGGACAGTTATTCGTTTTCGCATAATCAGACAGGCTCGTAGTAATGCTGGTAATAGTGACCGCTGAACTCTGGCCATTCTTCAGGGTTACCTTGTGGACCGAACTGGTAGTACCCTGGACCTGATTTCCGAACGCCACGCTGGTGGGACTGACGGTCACAGTCTGGGCCAGCGCCGGCAGAGAAGCTAAGACGGCGAAGCAAGGGAGCAGCCACGAGCGATGCACT
Organism: uncultured Acidobacteriaceae bacterium; assembly: GCA_963832755.1. Lineage (GTDB taxonomy): Bacteria > Acidobacteriota > Terriglobia > Terriglobales > Acidobacteriaceae > Sulfotelmatobacter. The sequence goes on from CAWHVM010000003.1 coordinate 670,158, forward strand.
CCTGGTCCGATCTGCATCAAGAGCACCACTATCTTGAATTGTTTATTGCAAGACCCGGCCCATACGAGAGAGGAGGAGGGGGAGTCAGCTCTCTATGATAAAACCTTCCTCAAATGCAGGAATCTAAGACACTAGAAATCACGTTGATCTAGTCTCGACGGTCACGCCATTGTAGCCGAGAACCGACGCTTGTCAAGCGATCCCCCGTTGCGGTCATGATAAGTCGCACATTCTTCGGGATCAAGAACCAGATTTATGACTGTGTTCTTCGTAACGCCAGTCATCCGCACGGTTGAGCGAATGGAATTGCCCTCGACCATGGCCGCCACGACCCGTGTTTTCTGCTCCATTGTTAGCCGTTTCATCTACCGAAGTATGTGCTTGAGAATACCGGGAGGTAACGCACCGCTCCCTCGGGTCGGCATCCCCGCGCGGCTTCCCAATGAGGCGCTGTCTATTGTCCAGAAAATCCTGACCTGGGAATTACGGCAATTCGGGGCGTTGTAGGCACCGTTTCCGGTCGGATGATGGGCAAACCGGCGTACCAGAAGTCGCATTTGGCCTTCCGCAGATCGTGGATGCAGTCGGAAGCGTCTTCTTCATTTCTGCCTTCGATCGACGGGCATGGATCGCTTTCTGGGCTCAGCTTCTTGAGCGTGGTCTTAGGGCCGCCTTTGCCCTGGTGCAAGCGTCGGAAGCCTCCAGCGTGGCCACACTACTTGCCCTTCTCTTTTGGCCGTTCTACAAAACGATGGAGGTGTCTAGACCCTTCTTTCTCGTACTCGTGAATCCCGCCCCGGAGAAGCAGTTCGCACACTTGGGCCAAGCTTCGACCTTCCTTCTTGGCAATCTGCAAAAGGGCAGCTTTGATCTCGCTGGAGACCCTGAACCCAATCTGTTCGTCTTTGACTGTCATAACCTGCGGGGATTCTAAAACTTTCCTTCAAACGTCGCAATCACTTTCCGCTTGACACTACTTTAGCAATGATGTACATTGTTAAGCAGTGTTACCCATTGAGAGGACATGCAATGAAGCTCCGATGCTCTAGGAATCAGCAAATCCTAATTGCCGAAAACCTACGTTTCGCGAAGCAATTCGTATCTCAAACCTTACCGCCTCTTCTGGTCGGGCAATTGCGAGAGCTGACCCGCAATTTTTCGCTCTCGTTAAAGTGCGGCGATCTCCTTCTTCTCAGTGGTGGTTGGTACGTGACCCACACCGGTCTGATCCGTCTGGCCAAGCGTTGCCACTGCTCTGGAATGCAGGTCCAGCCAGTTCGTCAACTGTGCGATCAGGCAAATAGACGCTATGCGTTCCGAGCTACTGTCTACAGATCTGCTCGCTGTCGCGGGTTCGTTGGTTATGGTGATGCCGACCCTTCCAACGTCTCTTTCCTTGTTCACGGCGCCGAGATGCGGGTGGCCGAAACTCGTGCTGTTAACCGCGCTCTGCGCAAAGCCTACGGCATCGGGATCTGCTCTGTCGAGGAAATCGGCTCCTTCGCCGAACCGCCGCAATCCTCACGCGAGTCGAAGAAGCTCCCACCGCAACCGTCCAATAGCAATGGCAACTACGGCGGCCCGAAGGTTCGCGACCGCCTCTGCCAGTTGATTCGTCAGCATCAACTCGATCCCAACTTGGTCAAGGCCTACGCTACCGATTTCTGTGGCGTCAAAGCGCTTCGCGATGCCACCCGCGAGCAAATCGAAAACTTCGTAACGCATCTGGCCGACTGGGCCGAGAAAGACCGCAATGCTCTGCTTTGCCAGCTCAACAGTTATCCCGCTGCCCAGAGAGAAGGTGCCGCATGAAACGCCAGATCTCCGGCCTGCACGCCGCCGATCGCTGTGCCGCCGACCAAGTCCCCGATGGCGTCTTCCTGGTCCGTGTGCAACGCGTCCAGTTTCGTCGCCAGGCACAAAAACCCTACTACACGTTGACTCTGGCCATTCTTGAGCCCAACCGCTTTGCTGGCCACACCCTTTCCAGCCGTCTCTATTGCAGCCCGAAAGCCTTGTGGAAGCTGAACTGGTTTCTGCGCGACTTCGGCTACGACACTGAACTGCTCGGACGCGATGAGATCGACGAGAGCCAACTCGTAGGTCTGAAGGGGGTGGTCAAGATCAGTCACATCGTTTTCAACGGCGCTTCCCTGCTGAGACTTGACGGCTTTGCTCCCGCCGCTCGTTGGGAGGAACTTTCGCCCACGAATCTCGATAATCCGCAGGTGGCCTGAAATGACCTACAGCTACACGCAGATCAGCCAATACCTCACCTGCCCGCGGCGGTATCGCCATCGCTACTTCGATGGCTGGAAAGAAAAGGACACTCGGGCAGCCATGCTGTTCGGCCGCGCTTTCGAACAGGCACTGGGGGCGATTTTTCGGCGGGAAGATCCCGGCGCGGTCCTCTTCTCTGAATGGTCTGCGTGTCAGAACCAAGGCCTGCACTACACAAACCGGGATTCATGGGATCGCATGCTGCGGCAAGGACTCATACTCATGCTCTTGACCCGGTTCTGCCAGGATGACCGCATTCAAGTCCCCCAGCCCAAGCGGAATCTGCAGATCAAATTTACTCGGCCCATTGGCGGGAAGAACGACTTCGTTGCCTACATCGACGCCGTCGGCACGCTCGACGGAAAACGGTGCCTAATTGAGTGGAAGACCTCTTCCAGCCGATATCCTGAGGAGCCGGAAGGGCTGCTCTCTCTTGATCCCCAACTCGTCTGCTATTCGTGGATGACTGGCATCGCCGATGTCGCCCAGATCGTATTCGTTCGCAAGCGGCTAGTTGAAGTTCAGTATTTGCGAACCACGATCACGGACGAGCAACGCGCAGAGTTCGGTCGTTTAGTCGGGGACACGATCGAAAGAATCGAATCCGCACAATTTCTGCCCCACAGTGGCATCCGGTTTCCGCAGAACCCCTGCAGCAGTTGTCCGTATGTGGGACTTTGTCTTGGAAAGCAGCAGATGGCTGACGCTGCCCTCGTGCGGCGCCCGGGAGCAGAGAGTCTTGATTGGCTTGACGAGCTTGCATACTGAGAATCCGCCTATGTCTCCTAAGCTGAATCGCCGGCGCGCACTCTTCGTGCTCGGCAAGATTGACGAGATTCTGGCTTGGGAGCAACGGAAAGAAACCGAGCGGGACACCAAGTTCGTCGAGCTAGGACGTTACTTGTGCGAAGTGCGGGCGGGGCAATACTGGCGGGTAGAAAACGTGAAGTCGTTCGACGAGTTCCTGGAGAGACGGTTTCCGGAGTCGCGGCGGAAGGCTTACTACCTGATGTCGATTCACGAGCACCTGCCACCACAGGCGCGGAAGGAACTGAAGGAAGTGGGCTGGGCGAAGGGGTTGGAGTTGGCCAAGCTAGCGAGGAGGGACCGGCAGCACTTCGATTGTGCAACCTGGTTGCACAAAGCCCGTCAGATGCCGAAAGAGGAATTCAAGCAGGAGGTGGAGAAGGAATTAATAGGGAAGGAGTCGGAACCATGGGAGATCGTCTACTTCAAGCTGTACCAGAGCCAGTTGCCGGTCATTGAGAAGGCGATTGAGACCGCGGCCCTGATGCTCGGAAGCGACCGCTCTCGAGGCTACTGTTTGGAAATGATTTGTGCGGATTTTCTGGCGGGAGCCAACCTGGACCACGGCGATCCGGAGATGCTACTGTTCTCGATGACGAGATTCTTCAAGTTTTTGCCCGGAGAACAGCAGCAAGCATTTCTCGAAGGCCTGAGCGAGAAGGCTTCATGAGTCCGATTGATCAAAGCCTCCCGCGCTTACGGCTGGATCCCGAGTCCTACGAAGCTTTGCGGCAGCAAATCCTGCGTCGTGATGGCTGGCGCTGTCAAGTGTGTGGCACGATTTCGAATCTGGAAGTTCACCACAAGAAATTTCGCAGCCACTCTGGTCACGACTCAGAAGAGAACCTGATCACGCTCTGCACAGAGTGCCACGCTCACATCCATCGCTGATGGCGTGGCGGGGGCGAGTTCGCCTATTGTGACAAAGCTCTCTTGTCTAGTTCTCCCAGGCTGGCTTCGACTCTAGCAGCCTCGCCCATATATCTGTTGTCACCTTGCGACAGCTTCCGTAAGAGGCCCAAGGCCTCTTCGTAGCGGGCGCGGGATTCTCCAATCCGACCCTGGAGTCGATCCACGTTCCCCAAGTTGTCGAGCGTCATGGCCAAGTCGGGCAGGTATACGGCAGGATTCTGCTCTGCCAGCTGCCGATGAATCTTCAAGGCTTCCTCGTAGCCCTGGCGCGCTTCGTCCATACGGTTCTCAATTGCATCGAGGCGGGCAAAGTTGGTCAGGGTCATCGCCAAATCGGGCAGGTACACGGCGGGACTCTGCTCCGCCAGTTGCCGGTCAATCTGCAACGCTTGGTCAAAATCCTGGCGGGCGTCGTCCATCCGGTTCTGGCTCGCATCCAGGAACCCGAGTTCATTCAAGGCCATAGCCGTGTTCGGCAGGTACTTGGGCGGGTTATCTTTCGCTAGTTGGCGGTCAATCTGCAACCCTTCCTCATACTGCCCGCGCGCCTCTTCGATACGGTTCTGTTGCCGATTTATGGAGCCCAGGTTGTTCAGAGCCGCTGCCACATAGGTCAGGTACCCATCCGGATTCTGCTGCGCAAGTTGCCGATAAATTTTGAGAGCGTCACCAGCGTGCTGGCGGGCTTCGTCCATGTGGTTTTGTAGACGGTCAAGATTGCCGAGGTTGTTCAAGGTCCTGGCGATGTCCCAGAGATATGCGTCTTCGTGTTGCTGGATCGCTGGCTGGCGCAATTCTAGAGCGCGCTCAAAGTGCCGGCGGGCCTGATTGATGCGGTCTTGCTCCGTACCAAGATTCCACAAATCGCTTTGCGTCATTTCCCAGTCGGGGTTCATCAGCGCCATTCCAACGGCATTATGCGCAAATGGACTTTCCTCGACCGCCAGTGTGTGCGACCACAAGTCGTAATCGCTCCCCCAATAGCTCATCTGGTGATGGGTAATGGTGCTCAGTGCTATCAATACGCACAATACCGGAATTACCCGCCAAACGGTGCCGGCTTTTTGGGCTTCCGCCAGATCGGCGAGACCCCACGCAATCATGATGAAGATTCCGATCAGAGGAATGTACGCATAGCGGTCGGCCATGGCGGCCTCGCCCACCTGCACCAGGCCGATAACCGGAATTAAAGTGCCCAGAAACCAGAACCAGCCAACCAGCAGGTAGCGCTTTCTGCGAAAGGCAACTACGAACGCCGTGATACTTACCAAGACCACCAGCGCTAGAATCCACTGCCATGCCGGGAGAGCGCTGACGGAATGAGGATAGAAAGCAAGCTGCGCCGGCCAGAACATTTTCCACAGATATCGTCCGTAGGCCAACACAGCATTCTGGATTCGCGTTGCAAGAGAGAACTCTGCAAAGGTCCGGACTACAGTTCGCTGTGCCCTTAGAGTGACCCAGGAGCTTGCCGCGGAGAGAAAGAGCAGAGGGATTTTTTCCAGCAGAAGTTTCGCGAAACCCATCTGTGGTGCGCCTCTTGATGAGGCCGGGCTGTTCTGGTCCCCGTCGAAGAGCGTTCTCTCAAGCGGCCAATAATCCAGCAGCAAGAAAACGAACGGCAAGGTGATGACCATCGGCTTGGCCATCAGTCCCGCGGCGAACAACGCCGCCACCAGCAGATATCGGCGCCAGCCCGGCCTTTGCGCATACCACGCATAGGCGCCGATCGCCAATATAAAGAAGAGCGTGCTCAGAACGTTTTTTCGCTCCGCTACCCATGCCACCGACTCAACATTGACGGGATGCAAGGCGAACAGTGCCGCCACCAGCAGGCTCGGTCCCACGCGTTTGGTCACCCATGCCAGCAGCAGAAATAGCAGCACTGCGCTCAGAGCGTGGATCAGCACACTATCGAGATGATGGCCTGCCGGATTCAAGGCAAAGAGTTGGTAATCGAGAGCGTGCGATAGCCAGGTCAGAGGATGCCAATTCGCCGCCTCGGTTGAAGTAAAAGCCCACTTGATGGTGTTCCAGGTGAGGCCATCGTGAATATGTGGATTTGCCGTGACGTACTCGCGATCGTCTAAAACGACAAACGAATGACCAGCCACTGGGCTGTAGAGCGCGATGGTCACAATTGCGAGCAGAACGCAGAAAGCAGTATTCAGATTCCTGCCTGCGAGGAATGGCGCGGCCGCCGGAAGCGGATTTGCATTCGGCCGCTTCCGGCCTTGGGCACGGGCTTTCGAGAAAGTCTTAGCGTGGCTCATTTTGTCTGGGAAGAGTTGAAGGAATCTGGAAAGAACAGCGGGCAGGCAGGAAGTACGGGGAGGAAACCAGATCACGAGGTTAGCTTTGGGAAATGATCTGAGTACTTCCTGGCGGGAACTGCCCTCGATTATCCCTGACCACGATGGCCGCGTCACCCCAGCTTCGCCGCAAACCCGGCTGAAGCTGGGGCAACTCGGCCGTGAAGCTACGGCTTTTCTTCTACTAACTTACGCATTTTCGGGACTACCCAACCCGAAGAATGCACCAGGCTATAGGCGTTGACCGTGCCGAGTCCGGTAGCAAAGTCCCAGCCCGAGCCTGCCGCGTAAGCACTCTCGAAGCTGGTAGCGCCCAAGAACGCTCCGCAGGTTGCTCCCGATCCTCCGCCTCCCGTGATGGCGCAGTCAGGTGGCGCGGTGTAGCCTATACCACCGTTGGTGAGGGTGATGGTCGCGCCACCGTTCACGGCTGAGCAAGTCGCGCCGGTTCCTCCACCCCCGCTGATGGTGCAGGTCGGATTCGAAGTGTATCCGCTGCCGCCAGCCGTAAGCGTGACAGAACTGATCGCGGAACCGCTCCGCCTTGCGGTGCAAGTCGCGCCGCTTCCGCCGCCTGCCGAGATTGCGCAAGTCGGGGTCGACGTGTAACCGCTGCCTCCAGAAGTAAGAGTCAAAGCAGCGACTGCGCCGTTTGTAGCCGAGCAGGTTGCTCCCGACCCTCCACCACCGGACAAGGTGCAAGTGGGGTTACTGGTATATCCGCTGCCCGGCGATGACACGATCGTTCCACCGGGAAATGGAATCGTCTCCAATGATACCAACGTCACCGACGTTCCAATTCCGGTGGAGAGCACGCCATAGGCGCCGCCGGTGTTGTAGCAGTTTTGGGTTCCCGTGGGGCAGGCGAGATCGATGTCACCCTGCGTCACATCGTGGAAAACGCAGTTGCTATTCGGGCCGCCGCTGATGCTGGAGTTGCAGGCCGCAAGGGAACCCGCAAACAACGTGTTCGTGAACTGAGAGTTGGCGATCGAATAGTAATACGGGTTCGGATTTCCCCATTTCTCTCCGGTGTACTGGTTCACCAGCGCCTGAATGCCCGACATAATGGGTGAAGCGAACGAAGTTCCGCCCGCCAAGCTCAACGTTGCCGGGCATCGGGAGGTGCAATAAATCAACGCATGCCCCCACTGTCCTTGAGAGGCGAACAGGGACACGTCGGGAATATCGCGCACGCCGTCGCTGGGATTGCCAAGAATCCCAGCCTGCCAGGTGGGCTTGGGAAGTCCCACGCAGGTGCCGCTGTAAATGCCGGGATAATTAGGATCTGGCGACCCGGTAAAGCAGTTGCTGAAGCCGCCGCTGCCGGCGACCACTCCTTTGGAACCTCCGTTGTTGCAGTACCCGGCAGTTCCGTAGCCGGTTGAATAGCCTTCATACAGATCGTACAGCTGGCTTCCGCAGGAGTCGTTCCACGGAATCTCTGGAATGTAGGAGAGTGCGGAGTTCAAGTTGTTGAAATTGGTTGCGCTCCAGTAGTTGCTAACGGGTGGGCCGCCGCCGCTGCACGCGTTCGTGGGACACTTGGCGTTATAGGTGTCTTCGAAGTCGGTGCCTCCCACGGAGACGTTGTAAGCTGTGGAAGTGAGGGCGCTGACCGAAAGACCTTCGTTAGCCACAGCCAAGTCGCCATCCGAGCTGTCTCCGCCTTCATCGCCCGAGGAGGAGAAAACAGAAATTCCTTCGGTCGTTGCCTGTTCGTACAACTGGCTGGTGTAGGCGTTATAAACTGCGGTATCTTCCTCCTCCGACTCGCCGTAGCTGATGCTAATGGTGTTCGGGTAGGGGCCGGCGGTGTTGATCAGGTTCTGCACCCCGATGAACGCACCGAAGTCAATTTCGGTGTCGGCGCAGGTAATCATCCAGACGGTGGCGTTAGGCGCCGCGGCGCTCACCCACTCCACGTCGAGGATCGCTTCCGTGTCATCGCTGTTTACGCCGGGATCGTAACAATTGACGTAGCCGTCGGGACCGGTTGGGCCGCTCGCCGTAGGTTGCGGCTGGATCTGCTGCATGGTGCCGTACGGAAACGTGCGTGCCAAGCCAAATATCTTGCGAAACACGTTCCACGGGCCGTTTCCCTCATCCAGGTTGGCCGGCGAGCAGGGGCCGTCGGTGTCGCCCGGGCAATTTGATCCGGCCAGGTCAGTATCTTCTACTACTGCCACGATCTGGCCCTTGCCGGTGATCCCGGCCGAAAACAGCGGATTCAAGTTATAGATGGTTGCCATGTCGCCGGGCGCCAGGTAGTGATTCGACCCCGAGGTGTATTGCGGGGCGGGTTTGACTAGCGCGTGGGGGAAGAAATTATTCAGAGACGCGATGCCAATCACCGCCGGCGCGAGTGCCGCGGGAATCTGGGGGTCGCTCATGTTGGCAATGTGCTTCTGGCCCTTGACTTCGAGGTTGTGTATCTCGGTGTGGAAAGCTTGTCTTACTTGCTCGGCCGTGCCCGTGAAATCAATCAGCACGCCGTTGTCGTAGACTCCGTGGACCGTGAATCCGTGCGACTGCAACCACTCTCTGATGACGCCAATGTCGCTGTCTGAGGCGCCGAAGCGGTCGCCGAATTCGCGCGCCTGGAGCCAGTGATGGAAGTTCGGAGAACTGGGGTCGCGCTGTTCTTCGATGAATTTATCTAGCGCCTGTTCGGTTTCCGGAGGGCGGCGCAGAAGCAGTTGCATGTGGCGAAGCGGGAAACTTGCGGCCACCGGGCCACGATCATACTTTGCGATCTTGGCTTCGCGGCGCGTTCCGCCAGACAGCGTCACCAAGTTGGTTTCATCAATTTTATCGGTAATAACAGAGCGCGATTGGCTGGCGTGCAGATTCGGCGTGGCCAGCGTCGTGACTGCGAGTACACCGGCTAATAGAGAACAAATGCTGCGCTTGGACATGCATCCCCCTCATTCTTAGTTAGTAAGAAAGTGTCACCCTTCGAGCCAGGGCAGGCCTACGTGAGTCGCGGGTAGAGCGGCCTCGAATTGCCGGCGGTCGCTCGGGGCAATTCGAGGCGGGCGAGAAACGCCCATTACTCTCACCAGCGTTACGCAATGGCGAACTTGCGGCGCAGCAACACCACTGCGAAGAGTGCCGTTACGGCCAGAACGCCAGTAGGCAGCTCGGGAAGCGGCACCGCCGATACATCGTCGAACGACCAGTAGCTGTCGTCATTCTCAAAGGTGAACAGCAACGCCGAGAGTGTAGACGACGCAGTCTCGGTAAACTGGTATTCCGTCCACACTCCGACCGCTCCCGGAAGGGCTACTGTCGGCGTCAGACTCAACATCGTCGTTCCGCCAAAACTCGCCAGGAACGAGTGCACGTACCCTGTCGTCGGCGCGGTGTCCTGCTCCAGCCAGAACGTGATCACGTACTGTTGCCCGACCACGGTGGACAGATTTTGGCTGAGGCTGATCGTGGCCCCAGAGCCGGAGCCCTGGCTCATGTACGCGCCATAATTCCCGCTATTGGCATCGAAGCCATCGACTCCGTAGTAGTTATTGCCCGGATTGGTGGTGTTTCCGCTGAGCGTCCAGCCGGTAAAATCTCCCGTCTCGAACCCGCAGTTGGTCACCAGATTGCCCGCCACCGCATCGCATAGCGAGCTACCCGCCATCGCCGGCAGGGCGCTCCACAATCCGAAAAACATCATCACGGCCACAACCGCCAAAGTCTTACGCATGACTGTTCCCCTCATTCACCAAGATTTTCAGGGCTCCGTTCCTCGCCCTGTCTCGCAATTTCTTGAACCGTTGCCTCGACCCAGCGTATTCATCGAACTTTTCAAAAAGACCAGAGTTAAATACAAATGCGGTTGAAAAATTCTCTCTCCGGACGGCGAGCCAATGCTCCCTGTCCGGAGAGAGGGCCCATTACCAAACGTTGCTCATGACCAGGTTGTAAGCGTTGACGCTGCCGAGTCCCGTCGCCAAGTCATAGCCAGGCGCGGCTCCGTATGCCGGTTGATACGATTGCGCCGCGGTGGAAAAGCTGGTGTTCGCTACGGCAAGCGCGCCGGTGCCAACTCCTGTTAACGTGATCGGAGTCTCCGGCTGATAGCCCGTGCCGGCGGTGTTTATGGTGATGCCGCTGACGTAATTCGGCCCCTGGCCCTTGGTGGTATTCGTGACGTACACGTAGAAGGCGTTGAACAGCGTGGCTGTACCGAACTCTGTGATGAAGTTGCCGGCCGCGCCTGTAGCCTTCGCGGTAAGCGTCACCGTGCTGGTCGCGCTGGTTGCCGATGCCAGTGAGCATCCGCTCCCAATCGCTGCCACCAAGTTCGACGCCATGAGCGTCGTGGTCGTTCCGGTCAACGTGTAGGGCCCACACGTGGGGGACCCGCTCGGCGTCGTCAGGATGATGGTGTCGCCTACTCCGTCGGTGCTTTCCATGGCAACGGTCCACACGGCGGTCGTCGACGTCGCGGTAACCGTTGCCGTGCAGGTCGCTTGAGTACCACCCGCCCAAAGGGTGACAGCGGTGGGCGACAGGTAAGGTGAGTTATTGGTCGGCCCCGCGATGGTGCATGTAGGCGCCGTCGTATAACCCGAACCACCCCAGATGACGGTAGCGGCGGTGACGTTGTCAGTGCTATCCACCCCGCGTGTGCCGCTGGGCTTGTAGCAATGGGCTTCTTCCAGTGTGCCGTTGTCCTCGCACGCCAGATCGATATCGCCTTGGGTGATGTCGTTGAACACGCAACTGCTGGCCGGGCCACCCGCGGCGCTGGAGTTGCAAGAGGCTCCGGCGAAGGTTCCGCCCGCCGTGCCGTACTCGTTTTGCGCGATCTGGTAGTAAATAGGATTGGGATTGCCCCAACTCTGGCCCGTCCTTTGATTTACCAGAGCCTGCATGGCGGCCATGGTCGGGGAGGCAATCGAGGTCCCGCCAAACCCAGACCATGCGCTGGGAGCCTTGCCGTTGCAAGTCGCCGCTCCGCCGGAGGTTTGAGTTGGGTCAGACCAGCAAACTACTTCATAGTGCCCCCAGATACCGTTGGCGGCGAACAGTGAAACATCGGGAATATCGCGCACGCCATCGGAGGGTTGCCCATAGACGGCTTTGCCGCCTGTCAACGACGATCCCGACTGGTACGAGGGTTTGGCATACCCTTGGCACTCTGGGTCTGATCTGCCGTCGGCGCCTGCGTCGGTGCCCCCGGCTCCGGTAGCACAGTTGCTCGCGCCTCCGCTGCCGGCGCCGGCAATCAGATATCCGCTGGTGGTGTCGTACGGGCTCACGTTGCAGAAGCCCGTGCTGCCATAGGTCGTGAACGACGAGTGGGAGTATTCGGAGATCAGAACGCTGCCGCAGGCATCGTTCCAGGGAATCTCCGGAATATACTTCAAGGCGGAGTTGTAGGAAGCGCCGTTCGTCGCGCTCCAGTAGGTGCTGAAAGAAGCTCCAGCTTCCTTCACGTTATAGGTGTCCTCGAAATCGGTTCCACCCACCGCGACGTTGTAGGGCGTTTCAGCCCATCCGGTAACGCCGAGGCTGGCAACGTCATATTCGGAACCTACCGAGAAATCGGCGGAGCAACTGGACGGGCCTTCATCGCCGGAGGCGCCGAAAACCGAGATGCCCTGAGCGGCGGCTTGCTCATAGGTGTTGTAGAAGGCCGCGTTGCCCCCATTGCCGTTAAAGGTTTCGCACACGCCGTAGCTGACGCTGATGACGCCGGGATACGGTCCGCTGGCATTGATCAGGTTTTGCATGGCGATCTGCCCGCCGAAGGTTACTGTGCCTGACGCGCACGAGATCAACTCGATCTTGGCAGCCGGGGCCACGGCGCTGGCAACTTCCACATCAATAGCCGCTTCACCGTCATCGGCATTGGTGCCCGGGTCGGTGCAGCCGCCGGGATGCGCCTGCGTGTAAGTTCCTTCGGCCCAAACAGGGTAGGTCGCGTTTCTGGCCAACCCAAAAACCTTGCGATAGTAGTTCCAGTCGCCAGCACCGGCGTAGGTGTCGGTGTCTTCCACCAGAACGATGGTCTGGCCTTGGCCCGAATAACCGGCGTTGTAAAGCGGAGTCAGGTTGTAGATGGTCTGCGTGTCCTGCGGCGTAACCGCGTAACAGGTGCCGGGCCCGGTAGGCCGGTCCGTGGTGGAGGCGCAACCGGCGAAAGTGTAGTCCGTTTTCGCCTTGTACATGGCGTGGGGCTTGAAGTCGTTCAGCGAAACCACGCCCACGACGGCGTTGGAAAGCGCCGCCGGAATTCGCGGGTCACTTATGTTGGCGATGTGGGTCTCGCCGTTGACGGCAAGCTGGTGAAGCTCAGTATGAAAGGCTTCGCGAATGCCGCCGGCGGTGCCGGAGAAATCGATCAACACGCGGTTGGGATAGACCCGATTCACCACAAAGCCGTGCGAGCCGAGCCATGCGGTGATGGTGTCAAGGTCTTCCTGCGCTAGGCCGTATCGCTCTCCGAACTGTTCGGCGGTAAGCCATTTGTGGAAGTTCGGCGATTTCTTGTCGTTTAGTTGCTCGATATATTCTTCGACCGCGCGCTCCTGCTCGGGCGAGCGCCGCAGTTGAAGCCACACGTGTTCAACCGGGAAACTATCCAGCAGGCGGCCAAGGTCGTTCTTGGCGTTCGCCTCCGGACGCGTATTGCGCGCCAGCGTGACCAGTTGGGTCTCGTCTATTCTCTCCGTGATAAGGGAGCGGGTCGGATTTTCCTGCGCGGCAATGACATCATCCGACGTGCGCGGACCGGCACTCACAACGTTGCTAGCCGCAAACACCATCAAAACCACCGACCCGGCCAAAACAGCCATCTTCAAAGCAACCTTCGACATAAGCCTTCTCCTCAATTGAATCTCAAAAAAATCTGATTCGTTCCACGCAGCGAAATCATTTGCCGGACTGCCAACTTGTCCTTATCGAAAAATCCCCGAAACGTGTTGAGCAACTGAGCTACCTAAGTCATCCGGCCGCCGGCCACGCCGCAAGTTGTTCATTTCTTGACCCGATGCGACGCCGTGATCTCACCCTCTGCAAAAACAGTCGGCTTGCCGGTCGTGTGTCTTTGCGGTCGGACCGCAAGACTACTTCACACACGATGAGCATGCTCTCCATGCTCATCGCTGACAGTCGCCAGTTACGCAATGGCGAACTTGCGGCGCAGCAGCACCACTGCGAAGAGTGCCGTTACGGCCAGAACGCCAGTCGGCAGCTCGGGAAGCGGCACCGCCGATACATCGTCGAACGACCAGTAGCTGTCGTCATTCTCAAAGGTGAACAGCAACGCCGAGAGTGTAGACGACGCAGTCTCGGTAAACTGGTATTCCGTCCACACTCCGACCGCTCCCGGAAGGGCTACTGTCGGCGTCAGACTCAACATCGTCGTTCCGCCAAAACTCGCCAGGAACGAGTGCACGTACCCTGTCGTCGGCGCGGTGTCCTGCTCCAGCCAGAACGTGATCACGTACTGTTGCCCGACCACGGTGGACAGATTTTGGCTGAGGCTGATCGTGGCCCCAGAGCCGGAGCCCTGGCTCATGTACGCGCCATAATTCCCGCTATTGGCATCGAAGCCATCGACTCCGTAGTAGTTATTGCCCGGATTGGTGGTGTTTCCGCTGAGCGTCCAGCCGGTAAAATCTCCCGTCTCGAACCCGCAGTTGGTCACCAGATTGCCCGCCACCGCATCGCATAGCGAGCTACCCGCCATCGCCGGCAGGGCGCTCCACAATCCGAAAAACATCATCACGGCCACAACCGCCAAAGTCTTACGCATGACTGTTCCCCTCATTCACCAAGATTTTCAGGGCTCCGTTCCTCGCCCTGTCTCGCAATTTCTTGAACCGTTGCCTCGACCCAGCGTATTCATCGAACTTTTCAAAAAGACCAGAGTTAAATACAAATGCGGTTGAAAAATTCTCTCTCCGGACAGGGAGCGCGAGGCTCCCGGCCCGGGAAAAGAGTTCGTTACCAAGCCGGGTTCATCACCAGGTTGTAGGCGTTGACCGTGCCGATGCCTGTGGCGAAATCCCAGCCCACGGTCGCCGGATAAGCCTGTGGCGCCAGAGCTGTGACACCGTTGATGATGGAGGTGCAGGTCGCAGCAGGCGATCCGCCGCCACCCGTCAGAGTGCAGGTGGCGTCAGCCGTGAAACCTGAGCCCCCGGCGGTAAGCGTAATCCCGGTTACACCCGTACTCGTTGTCGCCGTGCAGGTCGCGCCAGACCCCCCGCCGCCCGACAGAGTGCACGTGGGTGTAGAGGTGAACCCGCTTCCCCCGCTCTGAAGAGTGATCGTGTTGACGGCCGTGCCGGTAAGCGTGGTGCTGCAGGTGGCGCCCAAGCCGCCGCCACCGGTGATGGAGCAGAGTGGCGCGGACGTGTAACCAGTTCCACTCGCTGTTTTGGTGAGAGCAGTGACAAGGCCGGAAATCGACGTGGTGCAAGTGGCGCCGGTACCCGTTCCCGTGAGGGCGCATGCGGGAGCCGAAGTATAAGGGGTGGTTGCACCGCCCGATGCGGTGACATTCAGATTAGTGACCGGGCCAGGTCCCGCCAATCCCGGGAAAGTCATCGGCGCCGCAGACAACACGCCGATGTCGGTTGTTTTGTCGGTGGCGGCGTTGCGGTAGCAGTTGTAAAGCCGCGCCGTTGAGCCGGCTGTGCCCGTGGTAGTGCAAGGCAGATAGATCGTGCCCTGAGTGACGTTGTAGAACGTGCAAGAGGAACCCACAGCATTGCCGAGGCTCGAGTTGCAATTCGGATTTCCGCTCCCTCCGTACTCCGTAGTGGCGATTCGGTAGTAGACAGTATTCGCATTCCCCCAATGCTCGCCGGTGTACTCATTCACCAGCGCCTGAATGCCGGCCCAAATGGGCGACGACACCGAGGTCCCGCCGAAACCGGGCCAGTCCTGAACGGGATCGGTGCAAGGGGCCGCATAGCCCTCACTCACTTCAGCCGGATTCGACATGCAGATCATGTAGAAGTGATTCCACAGCCCGTTCGCGGCCATGAGCGAAACATCCGGGATATCGCGCACGCCGTCGCTCGGGTTGCCTAGGACGGACTGCCACGAGGGTTTGGCGTATCCGGCGCACGTACCACCCGAGGCGGGGGTGCCGCTCGTGGTGGCAGACCCGGTCGCGCAGTTGCTGGGGCCGCCGCTGCCGGAGCCCGTTGTCAGCAAATCGGAACTCGTGTTGAAGGGATAGGTGTTGCAGATGCCGGTTCCGCTGGGGCCGTAGCCGTTGATCAGGTTGGACGAATAATACTGATTCAGGAAGTTGATGATCAGAGAGTCGGCGCAGGAATCGTTCCAGGGAATCTCAGGAATGTACGACTTCGCCGACTCGTAGTCGGCGTTATTGGATGAATTCCAATAGGTGCTTTCAGTGCCCGCGTAAGCATCCCCGAAATCAGTACCGCCCACCGAGATGTTGTAGGGAGTGGAGGTGAAGCCACTCACAGTTATGCCTTTGGTGCAATCAGTGCCATCGGCGTTCGAACTGCAAGCGCCTTCGTCACCGGAGGACACGAAGATCGAAATACCCTCGGCCGCGCCGGTCTGATACGTCGAGTGTACATGGCGTTTTGCGTCGCTCCGTTTGTTGACTCCGACTCGCCATAACTGATGCTGACCGTGCCCGGGTAAGGGCCGGCGCCATTAACTATGTTCTCGATCGCAATCAGGCCGCCAAAGGTCGCGCCGCTGTCTTTGCAGACCGCCACCTGGATGGCCGCGTTGGGCGCCGCCGCGCTCGCCCACTCCATGTCAATGGCTACTTCATCGTCAGTAGTATCGCTTTGGTCAGGTTCATCAGTGCAGGTAGCAGCCCCCGTCGGATGCGTAGTGGCCACCGAACCGTAGGGATAGGCTCGGGCCAACCCCGCTACCTTGCGGAAGTAGTTCCAGTCGCCGAGGCTGTAGGGATCCTCGTCCTCAATCACCACAATCGTTTGGCCCTTTCCGGTGATCCCGGCGCTCAATAGCGGGTTAATGTTGTAGATCGTCTCCAGATCCTGCGGCATCAAGGCTTCGCAATTGGTGGTCGAGTCCCGGAGACTCGTCAAGAAGCCGCAATTGGGGCCGAAGGTGAAATCGGGACGGGAGCCGAAGCCAAAGGGATGCCCGGGCTTTTTCATCCTTTTCATCTGGTGCGGGCGGAAATCGTTAAGCGAAACCACGCCCTTCACTGCCGCGGCCAATGCTTCGGGAATCTGGGGGTCGCTCATGTTGGAGATGTGCGCCACACCCTTCACGCTGAGATTGTGCATCTCGGTGTGGAAGGCTTGGCGAATCTGGCCGGCGGTACCCGAGAAGTCGATCACCATGCGGTTCGCATAAACCCCGTGCACCGCGAAGCCGTGGGACTTGAGCCATCCGCTGATGGCAGCAATGTCTTGCTGGCCCACGCCGAATCGCTCGCCGAATTCGGTCGCGTTGAGCCATTTATGGAAGTTCGGCGAGGACTTGTCGTGCAATTGGTCGATGAATTCGTCGAGCGCCTGCTCCTGCTCGGGAGCGCGCTGCAACAGAAGCATCATGTCGTCCAGGCGATAGCCTTCCGGCAGAGCCCCTCGGTCATTCTTCGCATTCGCCTCCGGGCGCGTGTTGCCGCCGAGCGTCACCAGCCTGGTTTCGTCAATCTCGCCCGTGATGAGGGAGCGGACAGGCGATTGCTGGACGGCATCATTACCCGCCGACATTCGTGGGCTTGCATTCACAACGTTGTTGGCAGCCATCACCAGCAAAACGACCAAACCGGCCATACAACCGACCTTAAGAGCACCCTTCGACATGAGCTTCCTCCTGTGGAATCTTGGACAAAATCCGTTTCGTTCCGCGCAAGCTATCAACCGCCACAGACACTCCAAGGATGGCGTGATTTGTTCTTCATCGAGAAACGTCCGTAACAGCGTTAAGCAACTGGGGTGCCTAAGCTTTCCCCGCTAACGAGTGGGTTGTAAGTTGTTCATTTCAAGATTGGGAAGCGGCGCGAGGTCTCAACCTGTGCAAAAGCAGTGGCCTTTGCCGGTCATGCGTTCTTGCGGTCGGGCTGCAAGACTACTTCACACGGGAATGAGCTCTCGTTGATGAAAGGCACGGCGCGCCAGACGGGTCCTGCAAGAGAACAGGAAAAAGTTGGGAGGCTATTGCGCACCCCGCCCTAAGGTCACAGTCTTGATGCTCTGGAACATGATCAGCAAATCGAGTCCGAGGGAAGCGTTCTTGATATAGAAAAGATCGTATTGCAGCTTTTCCCGCGCGTCCTCCAGAGTATTGCCGTACTTGTAACGCACCTGCGCCCAACCGGTAATACCTGGCCGAACGGCATGGCGCACTGAATAATAGGGAATCTGTTGGTTCAGCCATTCCACAAACTCTGGACGCTCCGGGCGGGGCCCGACAAAAGCCATGTCGCCCTTGAGCACGCACCACAGTTGCGGAATCTCGTCGAGGCGGGAAACTCGCAGGATCTTGCCGATGCGCGTGATTCGCGGGTCATCATTATCCGCCCAGGTCGGGCCCGTGTCGGCCTCGGCATCTTGCCGCATGGTGCGGAACTTGTAGCAGTAGAAATTCGCCCCACCGCGTCCCACCCGCTGCTGCCGGTAAAGCACCGGGCCGGGAGAATCGAGCAAAATCGCCAGAACCACAAACGGAATCACCGGCAACACCAGAAGCAGAAGCAAGGCCGAGGCCAGGATCGAAAACAGCCTGCGCGCGAGCAGAAAACCAGCGCTGAAACGGAAGCCCTCAGCAAAGATCAGCCAGCTGGGATAAAGTTGTTCGACCTCAATCCTGCCGGAGATTTTTTCCAGCCACGATGTGGCTTCTTCGATCTTGATTCCGCTGAGCCGGCTGCGCAGCAACTCTTGCACCGGCAGCGTCCCTCTGCGGTCGGACATGGCCACGATCACGCGGTGGACCCTTTGTCCCCCAATCAAGCCCGACAAGTGGGAGGCAAACGAATCACGGGTCACCGCGCCTTCCAGATTGTTGCTCCAGCCGACCACGTCGATGCCCAGATCCGATCGTGCACGCAAGCCGTTTACCAAACGCTGCGCTCGTTCCCCCATGCCAAGTACGTACACGCGCTCGCGAAAACAGGGCTGCTGCGCTAGCCAGCCGTACAACGCACGCCAGCTGAATAGGGCCATGGTGAGGATCACGATTCCAGTCAGGGTCGAGTTGTCTCCCGGCAGGAATCGGGGAAACAGAAACCCAATGGCAGCCAGCGACAGGGCAAGGATGCACGGAACCAGCGCCAAGCGAAAGTAAACTTCCCGCCTCTCGTTGAAATGCGTGAGATCGTAGAGGTCCAACCAGTGAGAAAACATCAGCACCACCAGCGTCACCACCACAATCTGCAGATATCCGCCTTCGTAGTTGAGTACCAGGTAGAGGTCGTTGCGATCCTGCAATGCCATTCCCACGAAGAAGGAACTGGAGACAATCAGAGCTTCCCCGAACAGCAGGATCAGCGTGCGGACCGGATAGTAAACGTGAAAAAGACGGATCATACTTGGCCTATGGTTTGCTTGTTATGAGAGGATTGTCCGGGACCCAGACAATGTTTCAATGTCGCCTTTCGCCTGGAGGGTTACTGAGATCCCCTCGCGTGGCAGCGGTCATTGCGTGGCTTTTTCTGCGGACTCGATAGCTTCAGATCCAGCCGCGAGCATAGTAGTAGACAATTTTGACGGATTCCGAAACCAGATCGAGAAAAGCAGGCCATCGACCCTCCCAGCTTGAGGCACGCTTGAGCGCGTCGGGGATTGGCCGTGGCTCAACTGCCATGCCTAGCTTTTCAAACGTGCGCCGCGCTCGGAACATGTGAAAGTCGCTGGTCAGAAGCACACGCGATCCGCTATTTGCCAGCAGAGGCTGGGTGTACAACGCACTTTCCCGGGTGCTGATTGCCCGGGTTTCGAGCACGATCCGCTCCGGAGGCACTCCCTGCGACTCCACAAAGTTCGCCATGGAATCCGCGACCGGTGTGCCACCCGTCCGATTGCCGCCGGTTAGAATTATCTTTCGCACTCCGCATTGGCGATAAACCAGCACGGCGTAGGCGCTTCGCCAGTAGGTGCTCTCGGCAATGACGCCGCCCTGTGAGGGGGCACCGCTAAGCACGATCAACGTGTTTCCGCAGGGATCACTCCAGCGCCCAGCCAAGCCCCGCGCCCACCAGGAAACCAGCGGAGTAAAGGTAACAACCACCACCACCGCGCCCAGGCTGCCCAGAAGCGCAGTCAGAAGACGGAAAAGGCGACGGACTGAAAACGTCTTGAGCAAGGAGCAAAGGGAAAAGGCAGGTACTCGAAATGAAGTCTACTACGCCGGCCTCCCCGGCACGGGCAGCATATTGAAGACGACGTTTAATCCATACTTCTCCACGTCGATCTCTTTCACGCATTTCTTCGCCCAGATGTCATACAGCGCGATGCGCGCTGGTTTCCCATGATCCCTGCCCGCGTGCTTTACCCAATTTATGTTCTCCATAAACTTGGTCTTGCGGACGCGCGTGAAGCCGATCCATACGTGGCGCTCGTCCACGACCCACAACCCGCGGCACCAGCCCAGCAGCTCACGGTTGTTCCCCTCGATTGTCTTGAGATCGATCACTTCCACGATCTGCAGAGATTCCTGATCGACCAGGATCAGCCCGCCGTCTACGCTGGTGAAGTAAATCGTTCCCGCGAAAATGCACCCGTCGTGGACATACTCACCGCCCAGTGGGATGCGCCGGCCGCTATCGGTCAGGCACACGGCATCTTTTTGCTGAGCCCGCGTTACCCAGATATGTTCGTCGAGAAAGAAGATGTGATTCGGATGTGATCGGTGGGGTTTGGTCGTCTGCACCCTGCGGTAGTCCGCGCTGCGTGCGAAACGCTGCCAGGGATCACCGCCCAGCGCATTCCACTCCCGCAGAACCTTCCCCTCCGGAGTAAGCTCAACCACCATATCCAAGCCAGTATTTGCGACCAACAGGTTCCCCGCAGGCGTAGGCCGCACATGATGCAGATCGTTGAAGCACGGCAGCGAGACGTATGCGGTGCGCTTGAATTGCGGTAGATCGTAAACCAGCACCTCCGTTGAGGTGCAGGCGTAAAGTTTGTTGCCTTCCAAAGAGCCAGCCTTGAAGAGTATGGAGTATTCGTTTTCTGCGCGCGCACCCGCGGGAGTTTCATACTCAACGCAGGTGCGCACTTCTGCGCTCTCCGGATCCACCTCGAGGATCACCGCCTTTTCGTAAAGAGCCCACTCCTCCTCCTTCTTGAGGACCCTCTTTCGTTGGCGACCGCCGAGAACAAACAGCCCGTGCGTCAGCGCCGAATTCTCCACTTCTTTGAGCGCGGCTGGGCCGTCAGGAACGGGGCCTGTCGTTTCGTCTGTCAGTTTCTGAAGATGCATGGCTACGGGGTGCAGGTCGCCGATCAGTGCAGGCCCACAATGAAAACATCCGAGCGGCAGTTGCTGCCCAGAGTGCAGGTCTTGCCTCCGGTCGTTGAACCCAGAGTTCCCTCCCAGTCCGATGACCAGGCGAAGAACTTTCCATCTGCCGAGACGGAACCGATGGCGTTGTTGCTGGCGAAGAAGGAAGACAGCCCGCTGGAAAAAGTATGCGCAAAGCGGTACACAAGGCCTGAGCCGTCGGTTGTAAAGCCGTCAATCTCGTTGTCCCAGGCATAAACGATGGGAACGCCAGTGTCAGAGGAGCTGAGGTACGGGTTATTGTCCGCCGCATTTACGTTTTCCCAGGACTGGTGGTTATCCCAAGGGATGTGGCTGGGCGGGCCGTTGGTCCATAGCTGGGTCTGATTGTTAATGTTGCTCAGCGGACGAATCGACTGCGTCTGCTGGCTCGGGGTTGTCGGGCTGTTCACCATGTGGGTGTAGCCGAGCGCGGTGTGGCCGAGGCAATTGTTCGCTGTAGTGCAAGCGGTCAGGGTGTTGGTGTCAATTTGCCACAGGTAGACCTGGATGCCGGTGGCGCAGGCGGAGATGCAGTTCTGGAAGCCAATCCTCACCCAGTTGCCGTCTTTCGAGAGGCGCGAGTTGTGAATGTAAAAACGGTCGCTAAGGTTGATGGTTCCCGCCGGGCCCCACTCGCCGCCCACCTGTCCGGTCTGGGTGTTCAGCCAGCGGCAGCCTGTGGAGCGGTTCCATATGACTACCCAGACGGCCGAGCCCTGCACTCCGGTAAGGCTGAATGAAGTGGAGAAAGTCTGGTCATCTTTGCTGACGATCACGTCACTGATCCACTGCGTGGTTCCGGCTGAGGAGGGAACGCAACTGGAGTTCTTGGAAAAATCGTAAACCGTCTGCGGGCTGGGCGCCTTCGACAGGCTGCTGAAGTTGTAAGACTTGATGATGGGCGTGCCCGTCCGGTAGTTGCCCGTTTCAATGTCATAAAGAGCGTTGGCCTGGGTGAAACTCCACTCGCCACTGGAGCTGTTCGTGGTAATGCGGAATCCGTTGCTCGCGGGGAAGCTTGCTACATACATGCGGCTGGCCTTCATAGTAGCGGAATCGAAGGTGTACAGATCCATGGCGGCGCCGCCGTCGCAAACGTAGAACTTGGTGTCGCCGGGGTTCATGAAGTTGATTTCGGCGCTGCCGCTGCAGCTCACCCCGAAGTTGCTATTGTTGCTGCCGCTGCCTTCCGTGCTCCAGTCCGTTACGCGCACGATGGGATTACCGAAGCTGGGATCAGTTACTCCGTCGCCGGCTCCCAGAAGCCCGCCGATATTAGGAACCTGGGTGAACGGCGCGGGATCTAGGTTCGTGGGCGAGCAATAAACCCTGGGGCACGGCGGTTTGGCACCCGGCGTCGCGAGGCTCCCCGCCTGCCCACATCCCGGCACGAAACTGGCACAAGAGAAAAGCCCAACGACGACGGCGAACAACAATGAGCGGCGGTGATCCATTGTGCGGCGTTGCTGATGCTTAACGATGGTAGAGTCGGCGCGGGAGAAACAAACCGGTCAGCAGAGAATAATAGAACAACCGGAAAATCATTTGGTAAGTTGGCACTTCACTACCGCAGTGGTGAATTCACGAGTGAGCGGGGTGTAGAACAGCCTGAGTTTACGAATAGGAACCGGCGTAATCGACGCTTTGCGGAACTTGCTGGCCCGCACCAACTCCTCAAACCGGGCGACGGTCATTCGATTCAAGCCGCCGCTTACTTCTTCGATGCGCGAGATCGCCCTTTCTTTCACCTGGTTGTACCAGCCCACCAAGGCACGCTCATTCAGCAGCAAGTGCGCCCACGGAAAAGCCGAGAAGCTATGGCCGCCAAATGGGTGCTTCCACGGAGGACCAAAGGATGAAAGCAGCCTTCCCCCGGGACGGAGCAGATCGTTGATCAAGTCGAGTATGGCGGAGGGGTTTGCGAAGTGCTCAAAGCTATCCAGTGATATGACGAAGTCTGCCACGCCTGGCGGGCACTGCTCGGGCGTGAGAAATTGAACATTCGGCAGGCCGGAAGCCTTCCTGCGTGCCGCCTCCAGCACATCCTCACGAATGTCGAGCCCAATCACCAGCTTTGCCCCGCGATTCGCCAGTTCGATGGCCTGGTCGCCGTAGCCGCATCCGAAATCGATGACGGTCTTGCCCTGTATCTTGTGGAACACATTGGGCCCGAGAAGACATTCCAGCTTGCTGCGGCCCTGGTAGGCTCTGCCATCCAGGTGATCCGGGTCGTCGGCATATGCCCAGCGCAGAAGAAGATACTCGCAGTAGGCCAACCATGGAGCCCGGCCCCACGGGAAGACTCTACGCTGCGGCCTGCTGTGCGCAACCCTTTCCGGCTGAGCAGCGGCCGCGCCGCTTGCGCCCGCATAGGGCACGCCCATGGAACCTGCTTCGAACACGGGTTGCGGAACCTGCATGGTGGAAGCGCTCATGCCGCGAAAGCTAATGCAATTGCGTGACCGCGCCGTGAGCGCCCCTTCACGCTGCGAGAATTCCTGATTTATGTGGGTTTGGAAACCGCCCTGTGCAAATCACTCCGGCGGCGTGTGCAAAGTTACTTCGCTTCCGCGGCAGGATCACTTCGCGAAAAGCGCCCACTTGACGCGCGGAGTTGGATCGCGTCTTCTCCGCGTACTCTCTTCACAAACACATTTCGAAACCGCATGTTGATCGAGTGAAGAACTTGCCACGCTTCAGGACGAAGATGGATGCGAAGCCAATCCTTGGTTTTGTCCGCGCTGTGGACCAAGTACAGATAGAAGCTGCCACGCGTCATCGGAAGCGCCAACTGAAGGCCGAGGTAGTGACCGGCCTGAGTACCCCAGCGGGCTTTGGACGACGACTCGCCCGCCAGGAAATCGTAACGCCGCACGCCGCGCGCAATTAGTTGCTCGAGGACGTGCGCCCGCAACGCGTAGCCCACGCTGTCAGCAGCGTACGCCGGATCAAAGCCTTCTTGCAGTTGAAAGACGGTCGCGCCGTGACGAAATCCAAATTGCGCCGCCACCGTCTGGCCGTCGAGTTCAAGCAGCCAGAATTCCAACGCGTCCCGAGTGGCGAGCAAGCCCGCTAGTTCGTAGTAGAACTGCCGGCGCGCCCCCGATTCGAAACTTCCCGGTTGCTCCAGAAGTTGCCAACGCTTGCGGTGCAGAGTGAACAAGGCTTCAAGGCAAGCGGCGATTTCCGCTTCTCCCTCGCACCGGTAGAAGCGCGTGCGATATTTCTTCTTTAGCCGGTTCTGGTAGTACGCGATCTTTCCCCGCTCCTTACTCGAAAGCTGGCTGAGATACGCTCCCCACGTTTCAGGCAAAGAAATCGCCAAGCACGCGCGCTCATCGTTGTAAGCACTCCAGCCAAGTTCGCCCAACAACTTTCCCAAACAACTCGCCACCGGAGAATCTGCCGGCACGGCATTGAATTCGCAGAAGTCCCATTGCCTCGACTCTTTCTTCAAAAATTCCAGCAAGGCCGCCGCAACCGCTTTTTCCCATCCCGCGCGCACGGGAATATCCAGATTGTCGGAATCTCCGCTGCCATCCCCCCAAAGGCCAAGCACGCGCAGATGCAAGAGCGGCGCTACACGGCGCCGGCTGATCTGCAGCGGCGCCAAGCCCACTAATCTTTCCGACTCGTCGAAAAATGTAACTACCAGCAGTTCGCGTCCATTGCCAAAAGCCCGCCACCAGGGCGACAGCCACTCCCACGTCGAAAAAGTAGTGGCGCCGGGAAACTCCGTGAGCAGTTCTTCCCAGGCAGGCCGCAGGCTCTCGATGTCGTCGAGTGTCCGGTATGCACGCGTGTGATGAATAGCAGTTGGCAAGGATTTCAACTCGCGTTTTCGGCAAGGCTCTGCGGCAGCGCGCTACGACATGGCGCGGCGTCCCAGAAAGACGCACTCCAGATTCCAGCGGAAAGCGTCCAGCTTCCGCGACGAAGCCACGCGGTGCAGGCACAGTGGATCGTCTTCGCGACGCACGATTCCCGGCGTTGCGATAACTGCAGTGCGGTAGCCCGCGCGCCGAATGGCCGCGACCGTGCGCGTCGTCCAATGCGGCGTAAGAATCGGATTGGGATATGCAAAATGCTCCACCGGCACGCCCAGTTCATGTTCCAGCCGCCGCTTGGATTCGACCAGTTCGGTCGTGAGTTCCTCCGCCACCACGTGCGCCAGGTTGGGATGGCTCACGGTGTGCGAACCCACGGTATGCCCGTCGCGCACCATGCGCCGAAGTTCGTCCCAGTTCAACATGCGGCAGGTGTCAGGCGCTGGATGTTCCAGTCCCAGCGCGATCTCGATCATTTCAATGAGCCGCTGCTGCCGGATTCCTGCGCGCTGCGCGCAATATTCGCAGGCAGCCACCCGCGCGATCTCGCGCTCCTCGCGCCCAACCAGGGAAAACGTGCGCCCGCTTGGCGACTCCCACGATTGCCGCTCCGTCGTGCGAAAGGCGCGCCGTATGCGCGCGATCCACGGCAGTTGATTGCGGTCGATGCAGTCGGTGGTCACATAAAACGTCGCCGGAACTCCGTAGCGATTCAGCACCGGCGTCGCCACTTCGAAATTGTTGGCATAACCGTCGTCGAACGTAACGCACACCGGCCGCCGCGGCATGCGCTTTTCTCCGCTCAGGAACATCGGCACATCGTCCATGGTCACGACGTCGTAGTGGCGCGCGACGATTTCCATCTGGCGTTCGAAGATCTCCACCGAGTGGCCCATGTCGAGCGTGTTCTGGTGAGAATCCGGTGCCTCAAAAACCGAGTGATACAGCAGAATCACAATTCCCTGTCCTGCCACTTCGCCCGCCAGGCGTAGCGCTCCCGTGGCCATGAGAGCGCTCTTGGCCAACTGCTTGCCTGCCACAAGATTCAATCGTTCCATCATAGGATCGTGCTCCGCGCGCTTTTTACTAAGCCTTGCCCGCAATTCTGCGGACCGCATTTTCCACCGGCCGCGGCATCTGCCGCAGCTTCGCCCGTCCCCAATCCGTAAGATTTTCCCGCAGATCGTGCCGGCGCAAAGCTGTGCGATCCAGGCGATAGCGGTAAACCGGCGTCAGCGTTCCGCCAAATTCCCGCAGAAAGCGGTGCGCCCCACCCAGCGAAAAGCGCGGAAAGCCTTCCCGGCACGCCCACTCGATCGCATTCCACAGCAGCCGATCGTTGGGCTTGAGATGGAGAAACTCATCGAGCGAGCTGTTGTTCGAATACTCCACGAGCCCGCCGGGAAAAAAGCGAAGCGTGATGCCGGCGATCACCTGCCCGCCCGAGCGAGCCAGAAATGCGCGCACGTTCTCGCGCAGGCGGAATCTCTGCTGAAAATATTCCAGCGAAAGCTTTTTGCCGTCGATTTTCTTTCGCGCAGTGCCGAACCAGCGCGAATACACCGCATGAAAATCCGCAATGTCCTGCTCAGTCTCCGCCTCGAAAATCTCCACCGGCTGGCGTATCGCGGAGCGAATGCAATTCCGCCGCTTCTTATCCAACTGCTTGAACAGCGCCTCCGGACCCTGCCTAAGATCGAGCACCACCGCGCCTTCGAGCACTCGCTCGCGAAAACCGTAACCCGCGAAAGCCGGCAATTGGAACCAACTGTAAACCGTGAGCAATTTCGCCGCGCGCGCCTCCGCCAGCAAGCCACGCGCAAGCGCCCCAGCAGTTGCGCCAGCATCCACAGTCTCGTCCACACAAACCTGCGGACGCGAATTGAGCCCGCACACTGCCTCATCGCCAATACCATCGACAGCCCCAGTCAAAACGCCCGTCACCCGTCCCTCTTTCATCGCCAGCACGGCGAAGCGGCGTTCCTCTCTCTGTTTGGGATCGAGAAAATATTCCGGGGCATTGTAGTGAGCGGGCGCATCCACGCGGTCAAGGCAGTCGCGCCAGGCCAACTCCACGCTGGGACTGGGAAACTCGTGCAGAATCTCAAAGCCCGGCTGCCGCTCGCGAGCACTTTCTAGCGTATCGCCGGTAGCTGCTGACAGAGAACGCATCATGATTACGCCTGCACTCCCGTATTCACGTTGGCTGCTTCCATCGCCGGCTGCCGCAATCGCATGAACTTCCGCAGTTCCAAACCCAACTGCTCTTTAGTCAGCAAAAACCACAACAGCCCCACACCGTAGACCACTCCCCCCACCGCGACCTGCGCCCCCAATTCCAAATAACTGTGGGCCACAAAGAAATGCCGCATCCCCAGCAGCGCTGCAATCAGCGGCAGGCTCAGCAGCGCCGGAGCAAGATAGGTCTGCCTCACAAAAGTTCCCAACCGCATCCCCAGCACGCCACACAGATGTTGGGGCAAGAAAAAAAGATTGGTGCAGATCTGCGGAATCGCCGTGCCAATCGCCACGCCAATCACGCCGTAGCGGCGCAGCAACACGATGCTCAGAATCAGGTTCGCCACGCCTTCAGCCAGCCAGACGAAGGCCATCGTCCGGTGCCGCGCCATGCCATAAAGAATCTTCGGAGAAGCCGACTGCGCCATCTGCAAGCTGTCAGAAACGATCAGCAGCACCAGCACCGTGTAGGCGATCGGCACATACTTCGCGCCCACCCAGACCTCAATTACCGATTTGCCCAGAATAATCAGCGTGGCGCAAAGCGGAAACACAATCAAAGCGCAGGCGCGATTGCCCATCACCAGAATCCGCCGCAGCCGTTCCATATCTCCCGTGGCGTTGAACTCGCTCGACATCGGAGTGAAAATCTGCGCCATGCTCTGCGTGATGTTGGCCGAGTACGACACCAGCTTCGAGCCAATCGAAAAATACGTAATCGCCGCCGCCCCAATGAAGATTCCAATCACGGTCGCATCGCTGTAAAAACGCAGTTGCGAAGCGATGGTGGCCACAAACGTGATCGAACCGTAACTCACCATCTTGCGAAACGATTCCCGGTCCACATACCGCAACGCGAACCGCACCGCCAGCTCCCGCTGCACCACGGCAAAGTAAACCGCGTAGGTGCAAAGATTCAGGATCATCGAAATCAGGGCGATGGTGAGCAGTCCGCCGCCGTGCCGCAGCGCCACCACAATCAGCCCGGCGCGCGCCACGTTGTACCCGGCCTGCGTCAGGCTCAGCCAGTTGAACTTCTGCAAACCCTCCAGCACTCCCGCAAACACGCTCAGCGGAAAGCCCACCGCAACCGCCGTCCCCACCACCAGGAACAAGACTTTCGCGCTCCACTGCAAAGCCGCCGGAATGCGAAACAGCGAATCCACATAAAACGATCCGCCGGCCGTCACCGCGAGCAGCACCAGCCCGGTGCCGCCGTATGTGCACAGGCTGGTATTGATGTAGCGATTCAGGCTGTCTGTTTCTCCCGTAGCTTTGAACTGCGCCACGTAGCGCACAATCGATGACCGGATGCCGAAGTCGAACAGCCCGTAATACCCGGTCAGCGAAAACACCAGCACCCACAGCCCAAACGCGTCATCCCCCAGATGGTGCAGGATGAACGGAGAGAGCAGGAAGCCAACGACAAGGTTCGTCGCCAGTCCAAACCAACTGGAGCTGATGTTCTTAAGAGCTAGGGCTTTCATGAAGACGGCGTGGGAACGACCGGAGTTTGTGCGAGAAACTATATTTCGGACGCTTTAGCCGCGAAGCGGCGAAAGAATGCAGCCCAGGGCGCAAGCCCTGGGTCGAATGCAGAATAAGGACAAGCCCCGAAGGGCGAAAGAGTCACTGTGACACACTCTCCGAAGGGGACGCCTGAACTCGCAAACAGACTCACGATCGGGCGGAATCCCTATCTCATCAGGAGACGGCAATCGTGAGGCAATGTCTTAACACTGCGTTGCCGGCGGCCGGGATTACAAGCCCAATGCTGTTACGGTCCCACCACATACCCAACGCAAGCGCGAGCATTACCGCAATCAGCATACAGATCGCCACGAGCGCACATTTCATCCACAGTGCTCCCGGGACCATCATGATCGGCTGTTTTTTGACGGGAAGAATAAAATAGGGCTCGGGGTCCTGCGACTGCATGGGCTACTCCCTGTGCTGCACAGCCTCCCACGGTTTTCTCCCCACCCTGTTTACTACTTTGAATTCTGTTACGAAATCCGAACAGCAGCAACGCACTACCCAGCCACCACCCAGCCGTGGGTACTGGTGCAGTTTGATTGTCATCCTGAACAAGCGTTCTTTGCGCAGCGAAGGATCCGGGCGAGCCGCGCGACGGGTCGCGTCCTTTGCGACCCATCAATCGCGCGTTTGGCTCGCTTCCTCATCAAGCTGCACCACTATCCAGCCGTGGCACGGGTTTTTTCCACAGCCTAACCATGTTCATTCGTCACACTCATTCCACCGTCTCCGGCGTTAAACTGCATAGAACCATCGTGCCCAAGCCCGAAGGTAGTCTCGCTCACTGACAACTTAATTAAAGATACGGACCACCAACAGCCAAGTCCTTGCGAATCAAGATTTTGCGCGGGCTCCAAGCCAGCATATCATTGATTCTAAACGACTTGCACCGAGCGGCTAGCGTCCAGGCCAAGTTAAACCCTTAAGATTCAAGATTTTACGAGTAAGTTATTCAGAATCAATATTTTAGCCGGATTTCGCAGATCGCTAAACGTCTAAGTCCTTACACACCAATAATTTAGCGAGATCTATCAGCAAATTGTTTTCAATCCGGATCAGGCCTTGAGGGCGCATGGGGCGGTGGTTCCTGCATTTTCCTAAGGCGGTGTCATCCTGAGCGGAGCCGCTTTTCAGGCGGAGCGAAGGACCTCCATCTGCACACACTCCGGGTCTATTGCCGCGAGACTCTCACTCCTCCTGGCCCGGTCGGCGCAGCTTCCCCATTACGGTCCGCTTGATCGCCTGCTTAAGCCCTATTCGCGCCAGCAGCTTGCCGGCAGCAAAGAATGTAACTGAAAGCGCGTGATGAGCGGAAACAATCGCAAGGTTGCGCAGCGTGCGCCGAAAATAAATCACGCGCACGCAAGGAATGGAGTGCGTCGCGAAGAAGGACTTGTACCACAATATCCCTTCTCCGAGATCGAGATAATGGTATCTCCGCTTGGCAAACAGTCCCTCCAGCAGGAGGTAGAGCGAGACGCTTCCGGGCGACCACTTCGCGTATTCACGCGAATACCCGATGTGATCCGGATACAGAAGTTCCCCGTGGGCGCTGCAATAGATGTAGGCCACGGGCTGCTCAGCGTGAAACAGAACGTACCCCCTCGCCAAGCCGAGTCCCGCGAGGCTTCGAAGGTCCGCTTCGCGCAGCGTGCCTGCAAACCCCCGTCCGCCCACCTCCGCACCCCAGGACTTTTTCGAGACCTCGTCAGCGAGGCGATAGAAGCCAGCCATCTCGTCGGGCGAACGAAACTCTCGCCAGTCGACACGCCCCCCGGACAGCTCCGCTAATTTCCGAACCGTCCGCCCCAGCTCGGACCGGTGCTTCCCCTTGAACTTGCGAAGGTAATCCGCAAACGTGCCCCGGAGGTCCACAAGGTGCCGAGTCGCAAGCGGGCCGGTGTACCTCACCATCCCCGGCAACAAAACGATACGCGGCGTATCGTATTCCACCGGCTGCGCGGGAACCACGGCAGCCTCAACTCCGGCCGGCAACGTCTCCCACGGCGGAGCCGCATCGTCGAGATTGGTGCTCAGACGTGTGAAGGGCACGTTGAGCGTCAGCGCGGGAATGTGCAGCGCTCCCAGATCGCGTCCGCCCGCGAAGAAGCGCAACGCCTCCGAACTGCGCGTCCACGCGGCAACATCGCGCGGCGTCGGAGCAGGAGCCGCAGGAGCCGCGGCGGCAACCAGCGGTTCAGTCAGCGCTGCATGCATGGTATTCCCCGGCTTTCTGAAATTCGCTCCGGCTGCCAGGCATCAACTGCAGCCGGTAGTCGCGGTAGTCGATGGGATTGCCCTCGCAGCCGTCGCACGCCGCCATCACCAGGTTGGCCATCTCGCGCGCCGTGACGTAGTGAATCTGATACTCGCGTCCCTGGCGCGATTGCTCTTTCAGTTCGCGCAGGAAGCGCCGCAAAGGCGCGCCCAGCATGGCTTCGTGGTCGCGCGGATCCATGCCGTGGCAATGCAGCTTGATGAAGAGCCAGTCGGGGCGGCCTTGCACGCGGATGCCGGCCTTCCGCCACAAGTCGAGGCGCGCCAGCGATGCCGGCTTGGTGCCGGTCAGCGCGCCGTTCTCTACCGTGGGCAAGGGCCAATGCCGGCTGCGCCGCGAGAAGTCCAGCAGCAGCGGACCCTGGATCATCAAGGGCAGCATGGGCGAGAAGCGCCCGCTGCGCAGGTCGCGCCCCTCGCGGTGCGCCGCCGGCCGGCTCAGCGGCCAGTTGCACTCATACAGCGCATTGATCTTCGAGATCTGCGCCGGGTTGGGCGAGGAGGGAAGAGTGAGGTCGGCATAGCATCCGGTCTCAGCCAGGATTGCGATTTCCGAATCCACTCCGCAACAGCGCCCTTGCATGGAGTTCGCCAGAGCAAAGTTGCCGTGGACAAAGGCATAGCGCGCACCGCCGATTCCATCCAACTGCGAAAGGCAGCCGTGCCGTACCAGCGCATCGCGGAACTCGTCGAGCAGTTGCCGCGTGGCCTGCGGCGTTCCCGCGCTTTCCACGCCGTGATGAAGGTGGATCTCAATCTCGCCCCAGCCTTCATGGCAATGCCCGGCGAGAAGATCGAGCAGGCCTTTGTCATACTGCTCGGCCGGATAGAAGTAAGTATGGCGGAAGGTTCGGCCGTCATGGTCAGGGAAGCCGGCCACGGCCTTGGGATACTGCTCGCACCAGCGCTCCAGTCGCTGCTGCTGCACAGTGCGTGCGGCGAGATTTCCCTCGTCGTGGGGAAGAATGCCGGGCTCAAAGTGGTCGGCCAGGGCAATGATCAAGTGAACCGGCTTCACCCGCGGAGTGCGGCGCGTCAGCCGCTGCCAGCAGTATGCCGGCACCCACGGCAGCGTGCCTCGTGCTTTGTCCCACATGGCCATAAGCGATGAGCCTTCCGGAGCGGTGCAGTCTGGTAAGGAAGCGAGGCAAACGCGCGATTATTGTGTCGCAAAGAACGCGACACGTCGCGCGGCTCGCCCAGATCCTTCTCCGCGCAAAGAACGCTTGTTCAGGATGACAATCACACTCTCCCGTGAACTTCGGTAAGCTCCAGCGGATTCGTGCTGGCGAACCGGCCCAGCGGAGTATTCGACTTCAGCGACAGCTTGGCCTCAAAGTACCGCGGATAGAGATAGCGCATCAGGCTGAGCGGGAGATTCAGAGAGAAATGGCGGTCTTTTGCTTTCGTCGCCAGAGGATATCCGAATTCCTCGAGGCAATCGCCGATCAGCATCTCGATCGCGGCAATCTCATGCTGCGAGAGCTTCTCTTTCCAGCGATTGATGGGATGAAACTCTTCCGCCGATTCCTCTTTCCACGTGGTGTTGGGATCGCTCACCCGGCCCAGTCCGGTATTTTGAATGTGATCGTAGTCGAGGTCATGATCGAGGAACGCGGCTAACCGCGCCAGCGTTTGCTTGGGATCGTTCACCATGTCTTCGTAGTGAACCTCGGTGTAATCGTCGGGAAAAGCCTTGCCATAGTGTCTTCCTTTTCGCACCGTCCATTGCCAGATCAACGCGGCGGCGAAGAGGTTACGCGGGCCGTCCCACCAGAGGGGGCGAATGCCGCCCATTTTCTTCAGCGACAACGCGGTATCCCGCCCGTCCCGGACGATGTGGACAAACAGCGCGTCGGGAACCTCCCGCTTGATGGTGGGAATATGCAGGACGTTGTCGGGATCATAGACCGCCCAGCGTTCGGCGCTGCCATGGCGGGCGACTTCACCGAGAATGATGCGCAGAAAGTCTCCGCCGCTGCGGCACTCGTCCTGAATTTTGGAGCAGACTTCTTCGGGTCCAAGGCCGCTGCGCCGGAATTGCTTGCTGCGCAGCCACACTTTCATCAGCTTTTCGCGGTTCCGGGCAACTGCCAGACTTCCAGCCAGCGGCACCAGCGTGGAGTAGACGGGAGAAGATGCGCGGTAAATAGCGAACCCGCCTGCCGAAAGCAGCGTGTCATAGAGCAAATTGGTGCCGGAACGGTGGCATCCGATTACAAATACGGGCGAGTGTTTCCTGGATTTCATTTTGATTTCTCGGGAAGAATGATTGAGAAACAAATGCGGCTGGCGGGCTTACGAAGCCTGCGACTCCATCAACGGGTTGTGCTCGCTGGCAAAGGAAAGTGATGCAGGCTCGTCATATCCTCCATGAATTTCTTCTTGAGCTTCTTCATGAACTTCTACGCCCAGGGTTCCGTATTTCGCCTCAACAATCGCTGCCAACCCGGTGGAGTAGCCCAGCAGGAGGTAGGGAAACATCTGGTAAGCGGACGTCGAAAAGAACGATCCGACGATAAAGCCATACAAGCTGGCTCGCAGCGCCATGGCGAAGAGCGCTTCTTCGGAATCCGCCGGCGCCAGCCGGTTTGTTCTCCGCAGATTGCCCATGGCACACCAGAGCAGCAGGACATACAGAATGAGCGCAGGCACGCCGCCTTCGGAACTCATCTGCGTGTAGGAATTGTGCTGATCGTGCCAGGTACCCGAAATGCTGTTGAAGTTCCCCGGCCCAACACCAAACAAAGGATGCTCGGCGGTTACGGCGAGCGCCTTCCAGAAAAGCTGCTCGCGTTGCATCGCCGAGCCATGCGCTGACCGGCCCGCTTCAGTGGTGGGGTCGTCGTTGAACATGGCCTGGAAGCGGTCCACCACGGTATTGCTGGCAGCGACCATCAGCACTATCGCCACGAGGCCGGCCCCGAGTACGAAGGCGACGCGCCGTCCTCGAATTCCAAATTCCCGCAGGCAAACGCCGCCGCTCACCAGCAACGCCAGCAGTCCGCCGCGCGATCCGCATAGCATGGTTCCATACAGCATCAGCATTGCGGCCACGGCCCAGAGCGCCTTGCGCCACCAGTTTCGCGTGCGCAGCAAGAAAGCGATACAAAATGGCAGGGTCAAGATCAGAATCAGGGCGAGTTCGTTGGAGTTTTCGTAAATCCCATGGACTGCTCCCTCCAGCCGGCCCCCCACCAGTTCTTTCCTGATCAGCGTCACTACTGCAATCGCCACCACCGATGCAGTCTGCACAAAAATCAGGCGGCGCAGCCGCAACATCGTAGTCACGGCCACGCCCATCACCAGCACAATCAGCAGCACCTTCGAGAAATCCAAAGTGGTGTAGAACGCTCCGCCGCGCCACACGGGCGAAAAGGGGACGGTAAGCCATAACTGGAAAACCAGGAGCGCAAGGTAGATAGTTTCGCGGGGCAGATTCCGGTTCAGTCGTGGGATGCTCGCGACAAATGACAGAGCGCAAAACCCTCCGGCGATTTTTGCCAGTGGAATTGAGCCCAGCCCTGGGACCCAATCTTCGGGCCGGGCGCAATACACCACGAAGAACAGGACGAGCCAGAAGTACGCGATCGCCAGCGACTGGACTTCCGGGGCTGTTACTTCGCCGCTACTCGTGTCCACGGCCGCCTCTGCCTGCTCGTGGCTTTCCAAGTATGCGCTGCGGTCCATCGCTTCCATGTCGAAGTTAATTCGGAATGAATCTTTGGAGTGGAGTCAGCAGTTGCTGCGCAAACGCCGTTGCACACTGCTCTGCTGCCTGACGGTCTCGTTTGAAGGGCACCACAATTCGCACCAGTGCGGAATCCGTGCGGTTCATGCGTATGGCGTCGCGCACCATGTAGAATTTTGCGCTGTATTCACTGGCGATGATCCGCCCGTGCGACTGATACCAGTACAGCACCACCTGCCGGTCTAACCCCTTTTCGATCACGTACAGGTTGACGGGTGCGGTTGTCCCGTTGGGCAGTGCGATGTTTGTGCGTTCCGCCGTGACTGGTTGCCACCCGCTTCCGGGCAAGCAATTCTTGGGGGAATGGATGGCGTCTCCGGTCTGCTGGCTCTTGTAATAGCCGATGTATAAGCCCAGGGCCTTGCCGTTTGGGCCGCGATACATACGATTCAAGTAGTCATCCACGGCAGCAACTTTCAGAATGTCAGCGTCAAGAGGTATTTCGCTGCCATGCCAGGCGCCCAGTTCCAGGGGGAAATTCTTTAGTGGGCTGGACAATACAACCGGCGCCCCGTGCGAGAGCGCATGTAGTCCCATGGTCGCGCCCACCAGCACGAGCACCATCGCCCAGAATCTGAGGTTTGCTTTCACGGGGTTGCGGCTCCTGTCGTTAGCCGCAAGACGGCCCGCCGCCGCAGGATGGCAGTGATCAGCCCATGCAACACCAGCATCAACAGGACGGAAACCAGAAAAATCACCCATCCGGAAAATGAATGCATGAATCCTTCTGCCGCCCTGTAGCCGTAATAGTTCACCAGCAGCGCCGTGACCACCACTCGTATTCCATTACTGACGATGGCGACCGGCACCATGGCAAGCACAAGAAAAGCGCGGATCCCAACCCTGCGTTCAGCCAGATAGCTGTACCCCATGGCCAGCGCAATCAGCGAGGTGAGAGAACGAATTCCGCTGCACGCATCCACGACTTCCAGCGTGTAACCGTCGAGCAGCAGCAGGTTTCCTTCGCGCAACACAGGAAACAGATTCAGCGTTTCCAGACAGCTGGTCGCGAAGCGAGATGCAAGCAGTTGCAGAGGAAATACGATTTGGTTGTAAATTACCGCTGGCAACGGAATCATGAACAGCAAGAACGCAACCGGGAAAGCGACGGCCTGCAATCGCCGCCATCCGGAGAAATAAACGATGAACCCCGCAATCACACCGACCAGGGAAATTCTTTGCAGAAAAAGCTCTGATCCGAGGCTGCCGAGATACAAAACGGCCAATGACCCCAAGACAAGAATCGCCCCCCATCCGCTTGGGCTGCTCTTAACCGCCCTGATCTTTTCCCATCTGTTCCAAATCAAGTAGCCGGAAAGTAGCGGAACAAAGAAACCGTGCGAATAATTTGGATCGTCATACCACTGTCGCGTGAGCCGGCCGAGAATGGGAGCGTAGAGGGCCAGCGTGACCGAGGCCAGCAGCAAAACCGGCCAATACTCGCCGACCCAGGAGCGGGTCTGCAAGTAGGCTCGGAGATCCAATTCAGAATCTATGGTTTGCACGGTGTTTTTCGCGGACGCGAATCTCTGTGAGGGCTGTCTTTCTTAGGATGAAAGTTCAGCGAGACCTTTTTCTCTCGATACGTTGTCTTAACTACTCACCTTGTGCGCCAGCGCTTACGTATCGCCACACCAACGACGGCCAGGCCGGAGCCGAACAGCGCCATAGAAGCTGGCTCTGGAACTGGACCGAGCGTGTTGCCAAATGCCGACGTTCCACCGTCCTGGGCTGAAATGGTGTCAGTGCCGGGTGAGCCATAGGACTGGATGTAGAACGTCAAAGTTGAACCCACACTCAGACAGAAGTCCGATCCACACATTGGTGGGGTGACGCGCTCGCCGGTGCCGCCAATCGTGAAGGTCGCCCCTTGGTCCGTCCCGGTGGTGAGCGAGTCCACAACGCCGTAATTCGTGCTTCCGGTGAGGAAAAGCCCCAGCAGATTGCCCACGCTGACTTGGGAGAGAGGCTGAGAACTGCCAATGGGCGTAACCGAGTAAACGTAGGTGTAAACGCCGGCCGCGGCTGAGCCGCAAGAACTCGCGCAATAGTACACCGTGGCCGTGACGTTAAAATCCACGTCCCCTCCGGCGATGCCGCTGGTGGTAAGGGTCTGGACTTCTGTGCCGAAGCCCGACGTGCCGGATACAGGGGTGCCATCGGATCCCGCCCAAGCAGGAATCGCCATCACCAGGCTTAGAGCGACAGCCGCTGACAGGATTTGAAGGGCGCGAGTCGTTCTCATCGCGAAATACCTCTGCCTAAGATTGAAGCAACTCGGTGGCCGAAGAAGCCGCTGTCCCGCCCCGGTTGCAAGCTGTTCATTTCTCAATGGAATGCGCCGGTGTGATGTGAGCCTGTGGGAAAGGAGTGAGCATCGCCGTCGTGCGTTCTTGCAGTCGGACCGCAAGACTACTTCACACGTGAAGAACGTCGTCGTCTGCGGATCGCGCCACCGACCAGAGCCAAGCCGGAACCAAACAGAACCAGGGAGGCCGGCTCGGGAGTGACCATGCCGATAAATTCCTGCGCCCCTGTGCCTCCGGCGATTCCTCCTACCGGCGTGTAAACGACCATGTCGTCTAAGTATGCCGGCAGGTCTGAATCTGCAATATCGGTTTCCGCCATGCCCAGATATTGCGATGTGATGACGTTCGCCCCTGAACTCGTCCAGAAGGAATTGGCCCGAGCATTTGCGGAGAAAAGCCCCCAGATCGCCCAGTTTCCTTGTACGGATCCAAGTTGGCCCGTTGCGATTGCTTCAAACATGAGACCAGCGGCGTCATACATAGTCTGCGCATTCGCCAGGTTACTGTAGTAGCCATTGCCAGCCGTACCCGCAGTTAAGAGGCTGTACACGTTTGCGGTCCAGGTTTGCGGGATGGTGATCTCATTGTCGAAGTTGTCGCAGATCAAGGACGTTTGGGGCCCGTTGTTGATCGAAAAATAGTATGGGTAGGTGTAGAATCCGCCGCCATTTGCGCCGCCAACTCCCGTGAAATCCATGGAGGCGGTGTTGTCGCCAGCAAAGGCCGGTCCTGTCGAAAACAGGACTAGCAGGAGCGCTAGAAAACCTAGCAAAAAACGCGAGTGCCGCATGTTTCAGTTCTCCGTCCGTTGTCCCAACAGTTGCTGTGCACAGTCAGGCAATCTGACAACCGAAGGGTCCTCTTCATCGGTGGGGTTGTAAACCATTCATTTCCCGGCAGGATGCGGCGAGTGATGTTAGATCCTTATCTCGGGCTGGCCCTTGCCGGTCGCGCGTTCTTGCGGTCGGACTGCAAGACTACTTCACATGTGGCGAGTGCTGATCTGTTGCAAGGCGCTGCGCGCCTGGGCGGCGTCCGCAGGAGAAAGGTTCGAGCTTAAGGCCCGGGTCAGAATGGGTTTGGCTTCCGACTCTTTGCCGGTTTTCAGCAGCACCATGCCCAGGTGATATTGAAACAGGCTGGAATCAGGAATCTGGCGGAGCGAGTCGCGCAACAGACCGGCGGCCTCACCGTAGAATCCCTTGCGGTATTCGATCCAGGCCAGGGTATCGGAAGTTTCCGGATCGTTGGGCTGATTCTGCTTGGCGCGCTGCGCCAGAGTCAGGGCAAGATCGAGGTCCCCGCCGTGTTCGCAATAGATCCAGGCAAGGTTGTTCAAGGCGGGCGCGAAATTAGGATCCCGTTGGATCGCCTGCTCGTAAGTGGCGCGGGCTTGGTCCACCGATCCCGCTTGCTCGTAAATACTGCCCAGGATGATGTATCCCCCTAACATCTCGGGTCTCTGGCTAGTCACGGTCTGGGCCTCGGCTATGGCTTGGGGAAATTTCTGATCGTGGGCATAGAGGCGAGCCAACTGGCTGTGGGCCAGGTAAGCATGTTCGTTCTGGTCAATGGCGGAACGGAAGGACTGCTCGGCCGCGTCCCATTGTCGGCTGGCGATATAGGCATTGCCCAGCAACTCGTAGAAATCGGACTGCTTGGGAACCTTCTGTAGTTGTTGCTGGAGGCGCGCAATCACCTTTTCGGGTTGTTTTTGAGACGCGTATAACTCGACCAGATCGCGCATCGCGGGCAGAAAATCCGGCGCATCGTCAAGAGCTGTGTTGAAACGCTGTTCGGCCTGAGAGAAATTCTTTTGCCGCATGGCGATGTAGCCGAGGCGCTCCTGGAAAATGGGGCTCTTGGGGTCGACCTCGGCCAGAGCGGTAAACTCCTCGAGGGCATGCGGAAGGTCGCCAAGCATCAGTTGCCCGTTGGCGTGGTCGATTCGGCCAACGGCCGATCGAGGATCGCGCCGAAGCGCCTCATCCGCATAGGAGATTGCGGTCTTGCCATCCTGTTTCTGCAGGTAGAAGTCGGCAAGCGCCAGATAGCCGGGCAGAAAGTTTCCGTCCTTGGCAACGGTGTCTTTCAGGCTTTCCATGGCACGATCAGAATTGCCGGTTTGGTTGTATGCCATGGCGAGAACGAAATGAGCCGTGGCCATGTCGGGCACGTCGGCAACCAAGGCCTCGAGCTTGGCAACGGCATCAGTCTTCTTTCCCCGGGCGAGCAGCAATTGAGCTGACGCCAAACGGCAATCAGGATCTTTGGGAATGCGGGCCAGCAGTTCGCTATTCAGTTTTTCCGCCGCATCCCAATTCTGCAAGTTCAGTTCGGCCTTGACCAGCAACTTGCGGGCATCGTCGTTCTTAGGATCACGATTCTTTGGATCACGGGACAGAACTTCTTCAATTACTTTCTTGGCCTGGGTGTTATCGCCAATTTTCAGATAGAAACCGCTGATGGAGAGAAGCGCATCCGTGGAATTGTCATTGGCGGCCCGGAATGCCTGGAAGACGGAATCGATGCCGGCTCTGTCTCCGCGCTCGAGATAGAGAGTGGCCAAAGACATGTACGGCGTGGCTGCTTTGGGATTGGCGCTCATGCCCTGGCGCAACACGCCGACCACGGAATCCGGCTGATTCTCCAAGCGGTAGAGTTCAGCCAGGTTCATATAGGTGGCCACCGAGGAGGGATCGAGTTCAATGGCGCGCTTGTAGTGGGCTTCGGCTTCCGGATACTGCCGAAGAATCACGCTGGCCTCGCCCAGCCCGACTTGGGCGCGCCGGTCTTTGGGGGCGAGATGTTCGGCTTGCTGAAACGCCTCCACCGCCTCGCGAACGTGGCCGGAGCGGAACTCGACCTGACCATTTAGAACGAAGGCGCCCACATTGTTGGGATCAAGTTTGAGAACTGCGCCCGCTTGTTGCCGGGCATCCTCCCACCGGCGTGCAGAGAGTTCCAGTTCAGCCAGCCTGAGGTGAGCCGGCAAATTGTTAGGATCGAGCACGACCGCCTGGTCGAGCGATTTGAAAGCATCGGGCCACAACTGCAGTTTGATGTCGGTGAGGCCGAGCCGGTAATAAGCCTCGGCGTATTGATGATCAATCTGCAGGGCCTTGCGGAATTGGATGTTGGCGCGGCCGTACTCGCTTTTGTCGAAATAGCTTTGACCGCTGTCCAAATACTTCTTCTTGGCGACGTTGGGATCGCGGTCACAGGAACACAGCAGCAACAACCCGAGCATCGATAACGCAAAGCCGATTCTACGATTCATGGGGTCACTCCTAAGAGGTGGGCTGCACGCGGATTCCATCTCCGCACAATTCAACTGGCGACTGCGTTCACATCGTTCGAACCGGATGCAGCCGCCGGCATGGCAGACGGAGTCTTGCGGCCGGTACCGTTTCCGTTGGTTCGCGCGGGCCGGTAATACTGGTCATAGTCTCGCGGATTAATGCTGGTGGCGTCGTTGAGCACAAAGCCGAGAACTCTTTCCAACGAAGCCAAAGATTTTTGCAGTGACTTTTTCTCTGTATTCCCCTGGCGCACGACGATCAGAGTTCCATCGGCCAGGCGGGAGAGGATGCTGGCATCGGCCACCAACATGGGGCTTGAGTCGACTACGATCCAGTCAAAGTGTGCGGCCGCCTGGGTGGGCAATTCGCGCAGGCGCTGGGATTGAATGGCTGCGAGGGGGTGAGCGCGCGACTCGCCTGCCGGCAAAAGCCACAGATCCAGATCAGCCACCTGGCACAGGAAGTTCGTGAGCGGTTCGCCGCTTTGCGCCCAATCGCTCAGGCCGCGGAGCGGAGGCAGACCCAGCATCTGGCATAGAGCCGGCTTTCGCAGGTCGCCCTCAACCAGCAAGACTTTCTTGCCAGCGCGTTGAGCGAGAGTAACCGCCAGGTTCACGCTCACCAAACTCTTGCCCTCACGAAAACTGGCGCTGGTCACGAGCAGCGTCTTCAGGGCACGCGTCTCCGCCAGATGCTGCAAGCGCGTGCCCAGCACGCGAAATTGCTCGGCGGCAAAATCGTTGGGATGGGTAAACGCCTCGATGCGGCTTTGCGGCACGATCAAAGGCTGAACCGAAGACACAGTTCCCAAGCTCTCGACGGGTGGAGTTGCGGGATCATCAAACACGTCGTCCAGCGGAGTGGTCACTATGCAAGTCGTTTCTTTCGGCGACTGGCGGAGAGTATTCAGGATTCGGCTCATGCGTAGTTTGTCCTTCCCTTGTTCGGTCTTACAACGTCCGGTTTCACAAAACGCGCTGGAGTTTTGCGCGCTGCATCCCAGCCCGCTCCGACAACACTTCTACGGGGACGTCTTG
Organism: uncultured Acidobacteriaceae bacterium; assembly: GCA_963832755.1. Taxonomy (GTDB): domain Bacteria; phylum Acidobacteriota; class Terriglobia; order Terriglobales; family Acidobacteriaceae; genus Sulfotelmatobacter. Next base: position 711,221 of record CAWHVM010000003.1, read on the forward strand.
CTCAGGATGAAAACAGTCCTCGGCAGGCAACGCCATGTCCTCGGCGGCGCTGAAACCAAAGTGGCTGGCAACCTCATCGACAATGCTCGCGTCGACGATGGAAAGGCGGTTGGCACATCCCATCGCCAAAGCGTTTTCGCAAATGGTATTCACCAGGCGGGGAATGCCCCGCGAATACCTTTCGATGGCAGCCACGGCCGGTTTGGAAAAGATGGCGCGCGGCCCCGGAGTTAAGGACGCCAACTCCAGCCGCCGGAGAATGTAGGCTTCGATCTCCACGCCTTTTAGTCCCTGCAGGCGGCAGCGCAGCGCGACGCGTTGCTTCAGTTGCGGCATGTCGGGAGCATCGATGATCTCATCCAGTTCGGGCTGGCCCGAGAGAATGATCTGCAACAGCTTTTGCCGGGGCGTTTCCATGTTGGTGAGCAGCCGGATCTCCTCGATCAACTCGCGGCTCAGCAGGTGAGCTTCGTCGACGATGAGCACAGTCGTGCTGCCGCGCTGGTGCTGGGCGACCAGATAGTCGTTGAGAGCGAACAAGCCGCGGCTCTTGCTGACCGAGGTGGCAGCGAGGCGCAGGTCAGCGAGGATGTAGTCCACGAAGTCGGCGGCGGAGAGCTGAGGGTTGAAGACATAAGCGACGGCAACATCCCGGCTCTCGAGCAACCCGGCCAGCCAGCGCACCAGCAAAGTTTTTCCCGTGCCAGCGTGCCCTGTGAGTACGGCGAATCCCTTGTGGCGTTGCACGCCAGAGTACAGCTTGGCAAAAACCTGCTTGTGCTGAACCGTGGGACAGAAAAAGGAGGGATCGGGACTGATTTCGAAGGCGTCTTTCTTGAGTCCGTAGAATTCGTTGTGCAAGGGTCGCTCCTCAGCCTTGATAGAAGGCAAATACCGTACCACCAATCACAATCGCGACCATCACGATGCCGGCCGCTATTTCGCCGCCAGTCCTCCACTTGCGCTGCCGCTGCTCCGAAGCCGTAGGCAGGGGAGGAATAATGCCGAGCACCGGCAGCCGGGCAACATCGCCGAGATCTTTTTCTTTGTGAACGCGGTCGTCGGCGGATTCGGCCAATCCCGTACCCGCCATGCCCAGCACAGCTCCCGCGGCCAGACCAAACAGGCTCAGTTGCAAACGGTTCGGCCAATAGGGTTTCGCCGGCAAGTTGGGAGGATCGATGATGCGAAACTGCTCGCCCTGTTGCCGTTTTTCAAGGCTCGTCGATAATGCCGACTGGTTACTTTTTGCGAGCAGCGATTCGTAGTTGGCCCGCGATTGATCGTAGTCGCGGTTGAGGTCGGCAAGTTGCTGCTCGCGTACCGGAGTTTGATTGAGCCGGCCCTTGTATTGTTCCACGTACTGTTCCAGTTGTTTGATCTCGCGCTTGCGGTCTCTGATTTCCAGTTCATTGCTTTTAAGCTGGCTGCGAATCTCAAGCATGGGAGTTACGGTCCTGGGGTCGGCGCCCTGGAACTCCGAGACGTCGGTGGAAGCGGTTGCAGCTTTGGGCTTGGCGAGATCGGCTTCGTCTTGCGTTCTCAATTGTTCTGTTTTGGCAATCTCGTCCTCTACCTTGACCACATCTGGATGCTTGTCGGTGTATTCGGCTTCGAGGTCGGCGAGTTGCCGCTTCAGATGGTCCAATTCGTCATCGAGAGAGGCCGGAGATGCGGCATCTCCCTTGACGCTATCGCGGATCTGGGTACTCAAAGCCTGGTACTGGGATAGCAGTGAATTGAGATAAACCTTTTGCTGCTCCGCTTTTTCGAGGCGTTCGTTGGCCTCCTGTAGCCGGGCCTGCATTCCCGACAAGATCTGGAGATTGCTGCTCAGTTGGGTGGGAAGCTCGCCGAGATGCTGGCCTTTGAACTCGCGCAGTTTTGCTTCCTGCTCTTCCAGGTGCTTCCGGGCGTCCTCTAATTGAGTCTGAAGGAAATCGGTGGTGTCTTCGGATTGCTTTTCCCGAGAGCGCAGGTTTTCGTCGATGAAGAACGCGCTCAGCGCGCTGGTGACCTGCTGCGCGAGCCGCGGCTCCGAACCAGAATAAGCAATGCGAAAGGCAGTGAGTTCGTCGGGTCGGTTGGGGGTTTCGACCATTTCAATCTTAATATCCTTCCGCATGCGCTCGACGAGTTCGTCCGGGCTCTCCCGCTTGCTCTCGGTCGAATAGAGGCGAAGGTCGCCGATAATGCGGCGCAGCCGCGTGCGGCTGAGGACTTGTTGGGTCATGCTTTGCAGCCGTTCCTGCAGATCGGCGGCGACGTTGGAAACGACGTAATGCTCCGGAACTTTCTGCTGCTCAATGAGGATCAGCGCTTCCGAGCGATACACAGCGGGAAGAAACCAGCACACCACCCAGACCGCGCACCAGCAGACCAGGACGGGAAGGATCAGCAGCCATCGCCGCCGCCGGAGGATCTGCCAGTAATCTTGCCATGTCAGTACCACAGGGTTGTTCATAGGTTCTCCCGTTGATGCTTCATTTTGCTGGGTGATCCTGGGGATCTATCGCGCTCAGTCGCTGGCGATTTGCTGTGCCGCTCTTTGCTCGGCGGTGCGATGGGCTGCGATTTCTGCGGCTTCGCGCAGCTTGTAGAGCAACGCCCGGTAACTGATTCGCAGGGAGCGGGCTGCCTCTTTGCGATTCCACTTGTGAGTTTGAAGAGCCTTCAGAATGATTTTGTGTTCGAAGTCTCTTGCCGCCCGGCGCGTCAATTTTCGCAGGGGCACGGAGCCGTCAAAGACAACGTCGCAACCTTGATCGGAACCCTGCTCTTCTTCACTGCTGACAAGTTCGGCCCAGATTGCATCTTCCGAACCGAGAATCACATAGCGCTTCGTCAGATTCTCCAGCTCACGAATGTTGCCGGCCCACGGATGCTGCGTGAAGGCCCGAAAGATTGTGGTTGAAAATGGAGGCGAGTTCCGGTTGAACCTGCGGTTGTAATAATTCAGCAGGTAGTTCGCCAGGACAGGAATGTCCATAAGGCGCTCGCGGAGCGCGGGCAGTCTTACGTTGACCACGTTGATGCGATAAAACAGGTCTCGCCGGAAAGTGCCCAGATCGATTTCTTTCTGCAAGTCGCGATTGGTGGCGCAGATCACGCGCACATCGACGCGCTTCTCTTTCTTGCCGCCGATGGGATAGTACTCGCCGTCTTGCAGGAGCTGTAAGAGCTTGGATTGCGTTGCGAAATCAAGCTCGGCGATTTCGTCGAGAAATAATGTGCCCTCATGCGCCTGGGCCACACGGCCGGCCTTGGCCCCGTGAGCGCCGGTAAACGCGCCTTTCTCATAACCGAACAGTTCGCTTTCAATTAACGTGGTTGGAATCGCCGGGCAGTTGATCTTCACGAATGGGCTGCCTTGCCACGGAGACCACTGGTGGAGAAGCTTCGCGATGACCTCCTTCCCGGTTCCGCTTTCACCATGGATGAGGACGGGGACGCTGGTGTCAGCTAGCTTCACCAGTTTCTCCCGCACAATCCGCATGCTGATGGAGGCGCCAAAGATCACTTCCTCGGGTGGCAAGTCTTTGACCACGTCCGCGGAAATCGCGGGGCCATTTATTTTTAAGGAGGTTATGTTGTGCTCTAGGAAGCTCACTTTTCTACCACCTTTGGGCGAACTGGAAGATGCTTTAGAACGAAACAGCTCTTTCTTTTGACTTTTGACTATCCCAATGGCCGCGAGAAACGGTAGGTCAGGGTGATCCACGCTTGGTTGTGATTTGCCGAGAAACTGGAAGACGGGGTGGTAATTCCGAATGACTCGTATCGTTGGAAAGATCGGCCGTAGCGCGTGCCGACAGAGAAATGCTCGCCGAGTGTCTTGGTCAGTCCGATGGTTCCCCCAAAGCCGGAGAATGCATTGCCAAAATAGTGGCTCAGGGGATCGTTCTTGCCGTAATTCACGTCGAAATCTCCGGTCCATGTTCTGGACATTTGCCGCCGCAGCCCTGCTACCCCGCTATAAAGTTGGACGGCGCCGGTCAGCCCTCCACCGTCTACGACGTGGTGGATCAGATTAATGCGTGCGCTGGTCTGCTGCCCTTGCCAGGCGAAAGTCGCTCCTTCATCCACAAGCCACATGGATTCGGTTTGGTTGACCGGAATCGAGAATGGGCCCAGCGAGTATTGGAACTGGTCGTTCGTGACCGTGTCATCGGGTCCCGCAAAGACTGACAGGGTCATGCCGGGCCTCAGGGTGAGCGTATAGAACAGCAGCACGCTCTGCGATTGGCTGTGCTCGAGGATTTCCCCGAAGGTGGAGATTTTCTGAAATGTGTAGGTCACACCTACCGTGTGCCGCTCCGAAAGACGGTGGGAGTAGAAAGCCTCCCCGCTCCATGCTTCATTGTCGAACAACTGGACGGGGCTGGTGCTCGTGTCTGAGAAATTCAGCTTGTTAAAGCTCCCGCTGACGCCGATGTTGGTTCCTTCGCCAACTCGATCCACCAGGTCCAGGTTCGTAACGTTCGTAAACTGGGTGGTCAGGGGCGTGGTAATCGACTGATTGGGCGCATTCAACACGTTGCCGCCGGGCAGCAACGGATTTTGGTTCAGCGCGTTGAACGATGTGCTTTGGTCGACCAATTGGTCGTGAACGCGGACGCTGAGGCGCTCCGTGAGCCGATATTGAAAATTGAAATCGAGGTTATGGTCTGCCATGTAACGTTGAGGCAGCTGCTCATTCCAGAGAAAGCCGGGGTTATAGTTCAAGGTGAATAGGGTTTGAGCCCTCGCTTCCACGATTGAGAGGCTCGGGTTGACCAGGTAACCAACGTTGCTGATCTTGTCCCCGGTAAAGGAAGGCAACGCGTTGTCGTCGTAGGTGCTCGACAGGCTTACTCCGCCGGAGAGCAAGTTCACTCGCTCGGCCTCTCCCGAGAAGGCAAGTGATCCCGAGTCGCCGTTCACTACGGGGTGGTACGGGGCTTGGGTGCTCGATTGCGAAGAATCGATCTGAGACCGACCCTGTATTGCTACGAACAACAGAAAAAATGGAATCGCGAGAGTATGCTTCATGGTTTTTCTCACGGAACTTTTCTCACGGAACTTATCTCAGGGAACCACGATGGTGTCGCGCGGTTGCAGTTCGATATTCTGATCGGGATCAGATCCGTTGATGACCTGCTTGTAATTGAAGGGCACGCGGATCTGCTTGCCTCCATCATCGCGGAGCACATAAATATTCTTGGTTTTGGCGAAGTCCCGGAACCCGCCGGCCATGGCGATAGCATCGACCACGGTGGTGGGAGGGGCGAGAAGATAAGAGCCCGGCTTGTTAACATGGCCCAGGATATTGAACCTTTTGCTTTTGATCTCCTGAACCATCACGGTCACTTTCGGTTTGGAGATGTACGATTGCAAATCGGTGACGATCTCACCTTGCAAATCCTTGGGCGTTTTTCCGCTCGCCTGCAATTCGCCGATCAGAGGCAGCGTGATTTTGCCATCGGAACGGACGGGAAGAACACGCGAAAGCTCGGGGTCCTTCCAGACGCTGATCGCCAGGATGTCCTCGTTGCCGATGACGAAACTGCTGTTCTCGATGGGAGATTTTGGAACCGTAACCTTGGGAGCTTCAGCTTCCTCCTTGGCAGGCTCATCGTTGGCGGGCTCATCGTTCGAGTCAACCTTCTGGGCTACACAGAACATGGACGCGGCCAGCAAACCGAGCAAGGGAAGCAGTTTCCACAAATTCTTTTTCAACGGATTGGTCATAAATAGCTCCTTTTCAAACCTATGCGGATTCGCGGTTATGGAGGAAGGGTGTGATCTGGTTGGCCGACACGCGAGTGATGCCGTGCTGGCGAATTTTGTAGAGCAGGCCGCGATAGCTGATGTGAAGCAATCCGGCTGCTCGCTTTCGATTCCAGTTGGTTTCTGCCAGGGCCTTGGTGATGGCCTGGATCTCGGTTTCATCCTTGAGGTTGCGAACCATGAACTTCAGGTCGCGGGCGCGGTCCTCCGCGGTTAAGACTGGATCCGGAGCCGGAGCCGCAGGGGGTGGGGCTGGCTCAGGAAGGTCGACCGGAACGAACTTGCGACGCAGGTTCGTCGGCAACTCACCGATGGCGGCGCTTTCGTTAGCCATCACTAAGTATCTCTTGACGAAGTTTTGTAATTCCCGCAGGTTGCCGGGCCAGGCGTAGTGCAGGCACGCGTCGATCAATTTTTCGGAAAAGGGAAGCGGCTGCCGGGAATACTGGGCCGCAATTCGTTGCATGAACTGGCGCAGCAGCACCGGAATTTCGTCCTGGCGCTCGCGCAAAGGCGGCAGGAAGATCGTGAACGCGCACAGGCGGTAATACAAGTCTTCGCGGAACCGGCGCTCGGCAATGGCCTGCTGAACGTTAACATTCGTAGCTGCGAGGATACGGACATCGACCTCGATCGTGGCCTCGCCGCCGAGGTGAAAGAACTGCTTGTCCTGAAGCACCTGCAGCAGCTTGGCTTGAAGATTGCCGGGCATTTCGGCCACTTCGTCCAACAAGATTGTGCCTTTGTCGCACAGCTCGAATTTGCCGGGCTTCGTTCGCATGGCTCCGGTGAACGCGCCACGCTCATAACCGAACAGTTCGCTTTCCAGGAGTTCACCCGGCAGCGCGGCGCAGTTGACCTTCAGTAGGCGCCGCTCCGAGCGCGCTGAGAGTTTGTGGATCAGATGAGCCGCTACCTCTTTTCCCGTACCACTTTCGCCCAGGATCAGCACGGGGACGTCAATATTGGCTAAAAGCTCGGCCTGGAGGCGAACTTTCTGCATGAGAGGACTGGCGCAGGTGAAAAAGTGGCCGCCTCCCACGTCCTCGACACTCTCATTGGTGTGGGCGTCCGCGTCGCATCCGGAATTTACATGCCGCCTCAGCAGTTGAAGCAAATCAACTTCCCCGAAGGGAATATTGATGTAGTCGTGGGCTCCGGTTCGAATCGCCTCCACAACCTGTCCGCTGTCACCGGCGTTCGACAGGACAATTACTTTCAAATCGGGCCGCAGTTCGAGAAACTGCTGCAATGTTTGCAGACCTTCGCCGTGCCCGCTGCCGAACTCGATCAGGACCATACTTGGCATGGGATAACGGCAGATTCTGGCGACGGCAGATGCGCCGAATGCAACCGCTTCCATCGCGTAGGAGCTCCCCGCCAAAGCAGAATTGACTGAATGCACAGTGGCGGACTCGTTGCTTACGACGAGTATGTGTGGAGGGGTAGCCATAGTTGATCTTGAGGGCTGGTTTGGTGGGTGTTTTTAGGAGGTCGAGATCCGCCCGAGTACCGGGAACAACGCGAAGTTATACGGGTTCGACTGAATACCCGTCAATGCAAACCGCGAGGGAACGCTGCACCGGTTCGACGGAAATCACGAGGGTGTGATTTCCATTGCGCGCCATGAGCACTCCTTCAATGCCATCCAACGATCCTCCTCGGACCCGCACGCGCTGACCAATCTTCAGGAAGGGATGAACGGTGTAAGGGAGCTTGCTGGAGAGAAGCGTCCGGGTGCTCTCGATTTGGTTCTCCGGGATGGACACACCTTCCGAACGGGTCCCAACGAAGCGCAGAACGCTATTGATGCGCATGACGCTGGCCCAGGTTTCGGCAACCAAAGGCATATGCACAAACACGTAACAGGAGAATAACGGCACCTGCACGATCTTCTGCCGGTCGCTCCAGCGGTGGACCTCTGTGACCAGAGGCAGGTAGGTCGTGATTCCATGGCTCTGCAAATGAGCGGTGACCGACTTCTCGTGTTGCGCACGAGTGTGAATGGCATACCAGCGGGGTTCGACTTCTGCACCCGCGCTAATCCACTGTGGAGTGGCAGGAAATTCAGAGAATTGGCTTGCGCTGCTCACACCTCACCCCTCCGAGTCACATTGCCCGTTTTGAACAGTTGGTTGAAAACGAAAGCCGCGAACTGCGATACCTAGATGTGGCTCGCGAACGTTCCGCGATTCACGATTTCAGCCCGCGTTGCACGAATGTGCATGGGTCGCAAGGTTAAGCAACATCGCAATTGTCTGCAAGATTTAGAACGTCTCGGAGAAATGGAACCACTCTCGAGCAGAGGAAGAGAAACTCCGTCACCCAGAGAAGTGAAGTTTAGTTGCACAGGTTCTTGCCTACTGCGCCGCGGATGGTTTGTAGCCAGAATTTCTCTAGGACGAATGGAGAAAAGCCGACAGTAATTCTCGGCCGTTACCCCCGGCGAAGCTAGACGATCTTCGCGACGTTTGGACTTGCACAGACATTGGGGCATGTCCGCATACGGCGCATTGCAATGGAGATATCCGCGTCTTCCGGCGAGATTTGACCTCTCCAGACGTGACGAGCCGTTCTAACAAATCTTCCCTTGCATCGAGGGATGGGGTTCTCTATACTCAACCCTCATTCGCGCCACCCCCTGCGCGCAAGTGCTCCCGGTTAGCACCTATGGTTGTTGTCCAAGACCCTATTGCGCCCAGCGGACTCACGACGGTTGTTGTGGCTGACGCCAGTCGAATGGATTGCCATCTGCTGGTCGACGCCATTGAGCGCCACAAACGTTTTGAGGTGCGGGGTTGTGCGACGAACTCAACGGAAGCCATTGCGGCAGTCCGCAAGAACCAGCCCGATATCGTAATGCTCAGCACCCGCCTTCAGGACGGCGATCTCGCCGGCTTTTTGGTCTTGCAAACTTTGCGAGCGTTGCAACTCCCGTCTCGCGTAGTTGTGCTATTGGACAACGAAGAGCCCGAGCTTGTCGTCAAAGCCTTTCGCGAGGGCGCCAGAGGGATTTTCTGCCGTACCGGAGCCTCCCCGGAACTGCGCGAGTGCATACAATCCGTGCGCAACGGCAAGATCTGGGCGAGTAAGACCCAGTGGGAGTGGATCGTGACGGCATTAGCGCGGTCTCCGGTCGGGAGAGCCACCAAGATTCAACTGACAAAGGTTTTGAGCAAACGAGAAGAAGAGGTCGCGCGTCTGGTCGCCGCCGCCATGTCGAATCGTGAGCTATCCCAAAAGCTCGGCCTCAGTGAGCATACCGTGAAAAACTATCTGTCCCGTATCTTTGAGAAACTCGGTATCTCCACCCGCACGGAACTCGTCCTCTACGTTCTGAGCCAGGCCAAACCAAACGTTCCGCACCGGGATGCCGACCGGTCTTCGCCCTCCACGCATAAGAAAAGAGCCTGAGAATTTGGGATGTGGAGTATGTCAGGGCATGGCTTCTGGCGATCGACTCAGTCCGGTTTGCCTTCCTCGAGAACAAATGGGGTGTGGGTAGCAAAACCGCGCTCCTGGCCCGACTCGGTCGTGCGTGTGACCTTGCCGCTTCCCCGCAATCGTAATTGCTGAACTGTGTCCCTTTCCAAAGGAGGAAGGTGAACCTCAATGTTGACTGCCGTGTCGGTGGGAGGTGGAGTGGGACAGATCACGAACGTTCCCAAGATGCTGATATCGCGGGTTCGGCCAACATTCTCTCGTCTTGCTCCCGATGGCTCTGTCCATTCCAGAATCGCCGGAGCACGCAACTGAAAGCGAACAGCCCTTCTCCGTTCCACGGATCCTCCAAAGGACTTCGTACACGCTCTCAGAGTTGCTTGAGATTTTGGCTCTAGCGACAGGGCACTCTGAGCTTAGCTGCTCTCGTGATGTTGTCTGCTAACCTCCTTGGCTAAGCCAATGGTCAGGCCGCACCTGTCTCCCCGCCAGAGACCCGAGGGCAACTCATCGGCAAGCCGGGCGCCGAATCAAGAAGCGCTCTTGCGCTTTGCGTACGACCGCGTTCGTTTTAGAAGCACTTCGGATGCCAAGCACTTCGGTATTTGCATGAAAATTTGAAACCCGGTTAACGCCATGCCGGAACAGCCGCAATCTCAAAATTCGGCGTCGTTCCTCTCCTCGCAGGCTGCTGAAATCTATCTGATCGGATACAGGACTATCCGTTCGGATAGCATTCCGGTCGGGGAATGATCCCATTGACGCTGTGTACGGAAAGAGTGATGCAACTTGGGTTCCACTCATTAATAGAAGGGGTGAGCCGCGAACACGGCGCGTGCCCGGAGCATCGGCAGTTTCCATCCGGCTGCGGCGCGAAGCCTATGTAGCCGTCTAATGGATAGAAGAAGAGGTTCGAGTCCTAGAGGATATCCGACAACTTGGGAGTGAAGCTTAAGCCTGAGGCGCTCTTGCTGCGGCTGTTCTGCTCGGCATATATCACGACTTCCACACGGCTCGACACTCCCAGCTTGTTGTATATGCGAAACAGATAATTCTTGACCGTGTTCTCGGTGAGTTTCAGCACGCTCGCGATTTGTACGTTGGTGAGACCTTTGCCCAGGCAGCGAACCACGTCCTCTTCTCGCTCGGAAAGCAGCCTCGCCCCTTGTGCATCCACTAATTCTTCGGCTGCGGCATCGCCCAACGCCTCCAGCAGGAATTCCAGGTGAAGATCGTTGGCCCAGAGCTGGCCTTCGTGCACTTTGTGGACGCACCGGTTGAGCATCTTGAGCGGCTCGTTGCGGCTGAACACCCCGCGGGCTCCGCAGCGAAAGGCCTCCACCACCATATCGCGCTCGTCGGAATCCAGCAGCATGATGGTCCGGGTCTTGGGAACCGCTTCCCGTAGCTTTTTCAAGACGGCAAAGCCCCTGCCCTGGGTAGCTTCCAGATTCCCGCTTAACACAACAATGTCAGGTTTGAAGGTAGCGGCGGCGGTAAGAATGGAACTGCCGTTAGAGTCAACGATCAACAGCCCGTGATCCCGGCGCAACGAATCCGCGATCAGGCCTGCGGTCAACGAAGTGCTGTCGCCGACCAGCACTGCGATCTTTCCGTTGCCAAGCGGTAGGGGAGTAAGTTGTTCCATAGCAAATGAAAGCAGACCTCCGGTGCAAGAATCAGATCCGCTGAGTGTACGCCAGCATACACTTGCGTACGATTTCAGCTACTGCTTAATGATTAGCAAACCTGAAATTTGTTTGCGAGGGGCCATTGTGGGGGCACCGGCTCACGTTGTCAACCGCTCATCCGTGCCAGGGGAATGGAACTTTAGTGGTTCCAACTTGTGTGCTGGGCGCGCCGGTCTTGTTTGCTAAAGTCCGGGAATTCAGCCAGAGTGCGGTACTGGTGGCGATGCCTGCACGGCACTGATCCTCGAGAAGGTTCCGCTTCGCGGGGACACTTGTCATCAATCCTCCGCCGGCACTTCACCAGCATTCGTAGGTTGTAGCCGCATGCGGGCGAGTGATGTCCTTATCACCGCAGCGTCGCTGGCCGGCATTTTCAAAAACGGGAATGTTCGGAGTGGGAGCCGATTTGGGAATATCGGCTTTTCGGCCGGTGAGCTAGTGTACTAATGGAATCTGGTCCGGATGCCACCGAGCTTTCAGACTGGATGGCATGCGACTCCCCCAATTCCAGCTCCGGTATTTCTCCGTCCGCACCGTTCACTTTCTAACAATTAGCATGGCACTCGCGCTCCTCTGCGGAGTTTCCGTCAGTGCCGGCGCAGCTACCCCACAACTGGTATGTGAACCGACGAGTATACATTTTGGCAATGTCGTCGTCGGTCAAACTGAATCTCTGCTGGTCACCGTAACGAATAATGGTAAGACCAGCGTGACGGTCTCATCCGTCACAGCAAGCTCTGAATTCAGCATATCGAACCTGGGACTGCCGTTGACGCTGCCTGCGGGGCAGAGCCTGGAAGTGAGTGTGATGTTCACGCCGACTCTCACCGGCTGGAAAGGAGGAACTGTCGTGATCGCCAGCAATGCATCGAACCCCAGCCTTGATCTTGGGGTTCAGGGTTCGGGCGTGAGCAGTGAGGGCGTAACCGCCAGTCCTGCCAGCGTGTCATTTGGCCAAGTGACGATCGGCGCCAGCTCCACCGTACCTGTCGTGCTTACGAATGATCGTTCCTGGAAGGTAACCCTAACGGCGCTGCAGACCACGGGCAGCGGATTCTCGGTGAGCGGGCCGGCGCTTCCTTACACTCTGAGCAAAGGGCAAAGCGTTACGGTGAACGTCAAGTTCGCTCCACAAGCGGCGGGCACGGAAGGAGGCAGTTTGTCGGTTTCGGGTCCCGAAACTGCGGCCATACCTCTCACGGGCACGGGCGCGGCGATGCAGTACAGCGTCAACCTTTCGTGGAATTACAGCTCGGACGCAACCGGCTACAACGTTTATCGCGGCACCAGCCAGAATGGCAAATATTCCAAGATCAATGCCGCCCTGGATGCTAACACTGCGTACACCGACAGCACCGTGCTATCCGGCCAGACCTATTACTACGCTGCCACGTCGGTGAATTCCAGCGGGCAGGAGAGTGCGCTCTCGACGCCGCCGGTGGAGGCATTCGTCCCGTAGCCTTCTAAGAAGAAGATTGCACCGGAGTTTCCGGGAAGCAAGGAACGCCGTCGTTCTAAACGTCCCTCTGGGTGTAGGGGCACGGACCATTCTGCGGTGGCGCGGGGGTTTAACCTGGCAGGTTGAGTCTTTGCGCCAAAGGGCCATCCCGCGACGTACGCGTGACCAGCCGGCAGAGTCCCTTTTGGACTCCCTAATAATGCCCTTTCGGTATCTTACGGAAGTGAATGACAAAGGGCACAATGTCCGTTCACCTTGGGACCCAACCGAACCCGACATATTCGATTACGTATGGGCCACTTGCCTGCTCGTTGGAACGCGCTTGCCGTTGTGCTCGCCCTGGCTGCAATGCTGGGATGCCAGGGTGTGAGCACGGGCAAGTCTTCGCAAACGTCCACGCCCGGCCAGCTTACGCCCGCGCCGGGCAGCATCAGCTTCGGCAACGTGCAGATTGGAACCAGCCAGACCCAAACGGACACCGTTACCAATACCGGCGGATCGAGCGCTACGGTCACACAGATAACAGTTACCGGGACCGGTTACAGTGTCAGCAGCGCAACCCTGCCCTTGACATTAGCGGCGGGGCAGAGCACCAGCTTGAGCGTGGTTTATGCGCCGACCAGCACAGGTAGCGCTACCAGTACTGTATCTGTCATTACCAGCAGCGGAACTGCACTGATCACAGTTTCGGGGACGGGTGTTGCGGCGGGAGACCTGACCACGAGTCCCACCAGCTTCGGCTTTGGCAACGTGCTGGTGGGCAACACGTCGAGCCAAACGGAAACATTGAAAAATACCGGCGGGGAAAATCTGACGGTCAGTGCGGCGACGATTTCGGGCGCAGGCTTCAGCTATGCCGGGTTGAGTTTGCCGCTGACTCTAGCCCCTAATCAGGCTACGACCTTTAGCGTGAGCTTCGCGCCTACGACTGCGGCAGCCAGCAACGGCACTCTGGCGCTGACCGTCAGCGGATCGACGACGGCGGTTGACATGGCATTGTCCGGAGCCGGAGTGACCCCTGCGACGCTGACGCCTAACCCGGCGAGCTTCACGTTCACGAACGTGCAGGTGGACCAAAGTTCAAGCCAAACGGAAACGGTAACGAACACGGGCGGATCGAATGCGCAGATTACGCAGGTTGCAGCCGGCGGAACAGGGTTCAGCGTTTCGGGAATCACAACGCCGGTGACTTTGATACCGGGGCAGAGCACATCTTTCAGTGTGACCTTTGCACCGCAGTCTGCGGGCAGCTTCAGCGGAAGCGTCGCGATTACTTCGAATGCTTCCAATCCGAGCTTGAGCTTGACGCTGGGCGGATCCGCCGTCTCGCAAAGTCAAGGCACATTGAATGTCACTCCCGTAAACGCCGGAAGCGTCACCGTCGGGACCAGTGGAACGCAGACCGGGACGCTGAGTGCCACGGGTGCGAGCGTATCGGTTTCCTCCGTCAGCCTGAGCGGCACGAACCCTTCCGAATTTTCCATCAGCGGTATCTCGTTCCCCGTGACCGTCACGACGAGCCAGCCGGTATCGTTCACAGTGACGTTTACGCCTGGCGCAACTGGGGCCGCCTCGGCGACGGCTTCGTTCGCCAGCAATGGCTCCAGCTCGCCGAGCGTGGCAAGCCTGAGTGGCAAGGGCACGGCCGCGCCTGTCCATACTGTGAGCTTGTCGTGGACGGCGAGCAATTCCTCGGGCATCACTGGCTATAACGTCTATCGCGCGGTTTTTGGAACAACGGCTTGCGGCTCTTACTCGAACATCGGTTCTACGGCGAGTTCTGTGACGACCTATACCGACACGGTGGTGGCCGACGGCACGACTTATTGCTACGCGACCACGGCGGTGGATCCGAGCGGCGAAAGCGCCTATTCCAATATTACGCAAGCCATGATTCCGCCCCCCTAGGATTTGCCTGGGTGCCTTTCAGCCAGAAACGCCGTTAACGTCACTTCAATTTTCAGTCCCCGTTTTACCTTCCCTTTCTGGGAAGCGACACTGTGCGCGCAGTGCGAACCAGCCGAAACGTCAGGTTTGGCGGCCTTGTTTGGCCACCCCATGTTGCAACGGATTACAACCGGTCGCAGAAATTATCACTCTTGACAGTTCTGGCTTTAGGGTTAAAGTGGCAGGTGTAGTGATCTAGCTGCGAAAGCCCTCCCCCAGAGCCTTTATTCGAATAAGGAGAAGTAACGTGAAGTTAATCCCTGCGTTTTCCGCGCGGATGGTTTTCGCCGCGCTTTTGTGTTTCGCGCCCTGCACTCTTGGTCAAACCACTGTGCACAATAAAGTGACGCCTGCGGGAAGTCAGTTTCTGCGCTACGCTCCACCCAGCTTCTTAGTCTTCACAGCCCGCCCTGCCAGTGACCGCAGCGGTCGCGGGAACGAATGCGGGGGGAACAGTGGAGGATGGGGCAATGACGGATGGGGCGGAGGCGGCAACGGGGGCGGAGGATGCCAGCCGGTACCCGAGGGTGGGTCAACGTCAACGTATTTGTTGCTGGCTGGCCTCTGCTGTTTGGGGGGCGTGTGGTTGCGCTTCCGACAGCAAGTGCGCGCGACAAACTAGCGCAGCTCTCTTATTCCAACATTACCTAAGGGGTGAGTCTTCCCGCTGTAGCCTCGCGTCGGCGCGTACTGGCTGCGCGATCGGCGCCGGTGCAAATCAGCGTTCTATTTGTGGGTTGTGCAGTCTTCTCTTTCCACCTTGGGAGAGTCAGGCGCCCACGCTGCGTTCCAACAGCAAATCAGATGTCTCGGTGGAACGAGGCGGCTTTATTTTCTGCGATTTATCCAGCCGCTCACGAACTTGGCGTTCGGCTTCGGCTAGCTGTGCGGGGCTCATCGCCTTCTTCACGGCGTTCTTGCTGCCGGTGAGTTGCTCAAGCGCCACGCAATACCACACGTAGGAACCGATGACATCGCTGTCGTTCGGCCGTCCCGCCCAGAACATGCGGGCCAAGGCCAACTGGGCAGCGACTACTCCGTGCTCTGCGGCCTTATGGCATAAGGCGAGGGTCGCCTCATCGCAGCCCTCAGCCGGATCACTCAGCAGACTCTGGAGAAGTGGAGGCGCGGCCGTGCTTTGGCTGAGAGTCATGAACAGGAGTTCGATGCGGCTGGAAACGCCCAGCTTGTCGAAGATGTGAAACAAATAATTCTTAATGGTGTGCTGGCTCAGGCCCATACGTTGAGCGATCTCGCGATTCGTCAGACCCTCCGCCAGATAGCGCACGACTTCCACTTCGCGCTTGCAAAGCAAATTCATCCCATTGCCGTCGACGACTCGAACCCTGGGAGTTGAGGCCAAGGCTTCTATCACCAGTGCCATCTGCGCGTGGCTGGCCCATACCTGCCCCTCGTGTATGCGGCGGATGCACCGCGAGAGCATGTCTAAAGATTCGTGATGATCAATGATGCCTCTGGCGCCGGAGCGAAAAGCCTCCACAACGGAGTCAGGCCTGGACGAGTCCAGAAGCATTACCGCACGGGTGTGAGGGTTGGTTTCACGCAATTCGTGTAGGATTCGGAATCCCCGTTGAGCGTCCTCTTCTGCGAAACCGCTGAGGACAAACACATCGACTCTCTGGCTGATCGAGGTCGCCACCAAACTAGCGGAGTCGAGCTCCGAACTGAATACCTGCAAGCCGGGATCGCGCTTCAGCGCCTCGGCCAGTAATTGTGTGTGAAAACGCGAATTGTCGGCAACGAGTACACGGATTGCACAAGCAGACCCGTTATGATCGTGCTCCATAGGTACACTCCTAAAACTCAATCGAGTCTGCTACCCTGGGGGTCGATTCCTTGGAAAGGCTGGGGGAGGGAAGGTGGCCTTTGCAATCGTGCTTACGCCGGCGGATGAAGCCGCGGTATTGACGGAATTCGTGTCCGAAACTCTATCCGCAACGCATTTTAAACCTTAACAGAATTTCACTCTCAAAGCAATAGCTTGAGGAAAACACGAATGGGCGTTCGCACTCGACCGCGCTGATGCCTTTCGTAACCAAAAAGTACCCAGTGCCAATTCGCCGGGGCTAGCGCCACCTTGTCATTGTCGGTTTCAAGCCACAGTCTAGCGGTGACCACAATCACTGCGATACGTGATCGCAATCATTTTATGAGTGACAATATGCGCCACCCAGTTGCAAGTTGCATACACATAATGCAAGTCGTTGCGCCGGGATGAACCTCATTGCGTACGCTAAGGTTGCTGAGGGCTAGAAAGAAGGAAGCGTCCGGGACAGGGAACGACTCGCAAGTCAATGTTATCTCTAGCACTTAGGATCGGCGAGTTACGGAAGTTTGGAACCGTTTCATCTCCCCGCCTGTGCCAGAACGGGACTAAACAGGTGCGAAGTGTCGGATCCGATATGAGAAGAACGTCTCTAAGACGCTATTCCTCCTGACCGGGAAGATCGACCCAGCGTTATACGAGAACAAGTTCTCTGAGGTCGCATACCTCTTGCAACCGCGTGCATCTATGCATACATTCGTGTTTCAAGCTGCGGAGACTTCAGGTCGAGTTCGTATCAGAAAACGAACGTCGGCAAGGTCATCGGTAGTTCAATTGAGAGCAGTCGTAAGGCTCTTGGCGTAGCATCGTGGTCCATCCCCCGGATCGCATGGCTTGAAGTCTCCACCTCCCCATTAAAGTTTTGGAGCCACCAGGTACTGTGGCTCAGAGGGCGAAGCTATGGCCGCAACCAGTCAAACATGGGAACACCCGGGCGTTTCTCCCGCCGTCACCGGCTACGGCGAGAGTTGGTACGCGGTACAGACTCGCGCGCGCCACGAGAGAGTTGTAGTCCAGAGATTCCGCGAGAAGGGCCTGACCACGTTCTTGCCGTTGGTCACCGAGGTGCGGCGCTGGAGCGACCGCTGGAAATCGCTGGAACTTCCGCTGTTCAGCTGCTATGTGTTTGTCAAAATTATGGATACCAACGAAGATCGCCTGAAGGTGCTGTGTACCGACAGCGTGTTCGATTTCGTTGGGGTTCCGCGGCAAGGCACGTCTATCCCTGACGAACAGATTGACGCCATCCGAACCATTCTTGAAGAGCGGGTGAACTGGCAGTGCTATCCCTTCCTGAAGATCGGCCAGCGCGTACGCATACGCAGCGGTGCCTTGAACGGCGTTGAAGGCATTCTGGTTTCGCGAAATGGAGAACGCTCCGTCGTAGTGTCCGTGGATGCCATCCAACGATCTCTTTCGGTCCGCATTGAAGGATACGAGATCGAGGCCGCGTAGCTGCAGCTTTTTCGTCGCCAATTCTTAAGATTCTACGGCAAACAGCCTACCAACCTGTGATAACCAACGCCATTGAAACCGTGCGTCTTCTGGTGGTGAGCCAGGAACCTGCGGTTCTTCGCCCGCTGTGGTCGATCGGCGAATCCAATTGCTGGCATCTGGAAACGGCCGGCAGCGGATGGGACGCGATGGAGCGGCTGCAAAGCGGAGCTGTTCATGACCTGCTTTTGCTCGAATTATCCGGCAGCGACGGCGAAGGGTTGCACGTGCTGCGGTGGTTGCGCAGACTGCGCCCGGATCTTCCGATTATTTTGATTTCCCACACCGACGATGCAGAACGCAATCAGGAAGCGATCCGGCTCGGCGCTCGAGCCATACTGGCTCGGCCCCTGGAAGAGCAACAGCTGGAATTCGTCATCCGGCGCAACCTTGGTGTCGGGTCCTCTGGAGCGGAGCGCGACATCAGCAGCAACGACGTCGAAGCGATTGGAGACGGGGCCTTCTTTGTCGCGGCCAGCCCCGCTATGCGCAAGCTGCGGGTGCAAGCCGAGCTGTTGGCGCAAGCCCAAGTCCCGGTGCTGATCCTCGGAGAGAGCGGAAGCGGAAAGAGTACCGCAGCACAACTGATACACGGGCTGTCCGTCCGCTCCGGGACCAAGCTACTCAAGGTGAACTGCGCGGCGCTGCCGGGCCGTCTTCTAGAAGAAGAACTGTTTGGATCTGAGCAAGAATCGCAAACTGGATTCGCACGCTCCCGCGCCGGCAAGCTCGAATTGTGCGAACAAGGCACGCTGTTTTTGGAGCAGATCACCGAGATGCCTCTGGAGGTGCAGCACAAACTGCTGCAGGTTCTGCACAGCAAGCAGTTGGTGCGGTTGGGCGGGGATAGGCCCATAGGGGTGGACGTGAGGATACTAGCTGCGACCAGCGCTAACATCGATCAGGCCATAGCCGGGAAGAAACTTCGTGAAGACCTCTACTATCGTTTGAGCGCGTTCACTCTGCATGTACCAGCTTTGCGCCAACGGAAAGAGGAGATTCCACTTCTTCTGCACCACTTCATGCAGAAGTTGGCGAAACATTACAGCCTGCCTCCGCGCACCTTTTCGCACGCCGTTGTGGAAGCTTGCCAGCGCTACGCGTGGCCGGGGAACTTGCGCGAACTGGAAAGCTTCGTGAAGCGATATCTGGTAATGCCTGAGCAGGAGTTCGCATCGGGGCAAGGACCGGGACCCGCAGGCATGGCGGATGCCGGATACGGCTTCTCGCGGTTAGCGGCTCCCGCGATACCGATCGCGAGCGACTCTCGGGAACAGACCGTTGCAACTGACTCGCTGAAGTCGCTGGTGCAGAGCGTAAAGCTCGAGGCCGAGAGAATCGCGATCGCCGGGGCTCTGCAAAAGACCGGATGGAACCGCAAAGCAGCGGCTCGCATGCTCAAGGTAAGTTATCGAACATTGTTGTACAAACTTGAACAGTACCAACTCAGACCCGCCACTCCACAATTCCCTGACAAGCAGGCCTTTTCCGGAAACAGCGATCCATTTAAGGGCGATGGAACGGTAGGTTGAGCAGATCGAGCAGTCCTGCTGTGATTGGGGATGGCTCAGGAGCGGTTATGACAATCACTAGTATCGACTCTTGTTTGCGGCATATAACAGCATTCAGCGTCTGCCTATTGCTGACGGGCTGGCTGGCGGCACAAAGTGTGCCGGCTAAGCCGGCGAGCGAATCGAACCTTGTGGCAACGGCGGCTCATCCCGCTCCTGCCGCGGAAGCATCCACCAAGCCGCATGACGACAGTTTTGTCATCGGGAACGATGACGTGCTGGCGATCAATGTATGGAAAGAGCCGGATATCTCGCGGACGGTTCCGGTGCGCTCGGATGGAAAAATCTCTCTTCCGCTGGCGGGACAAATCCAGGCGGCCGGCAGGACTCCGCTCAGACTGGAACAAGACATTGCCGCCACGCTGAAAAACTATATCGCAGAACCGGAAGTTACGGTCATCGTTCAGCAAATCAACAGTCAGAAGTTCAACATCCTGGGACAAGTGAACCGGCCGGGGTCTTATGTGATCACCAACTCGGCGACCGTGCTTGATGCGATCGCAGTCGCCGGGGGGTTCCGCGATTTTGCCAAACAGAAATCCGTTTATGTTCTGCGCCAGAACGCCGACGGAACCCAGACCCGAATCCGCTTCAACTACAAGGAAGTCGTCAAAGGTCAGAACCTGGCCCAGAACGTGAAGCTCCAGCCGAGTGACACCATCGTCGTACCCTAAACGTGAAACTGTTGGAACGAATTTTCGTGGGGTTGCTTCTGCTGTTGGCGGCGCCTCTTTCTCTTTGGTCGCAGGTGGATAACCCGCGCACACCGCCGGTGCCTGCCGTCACCGGCACGGAGAATGCTGACAATACTGACAATCACATGCTGACTCCGCCTCTGGTAAGCGGCCAGGCTTACCCAACGACGCCCACTTCCGAAGAGCGCTCCAACTATCTCCGCGGCGGATTGGCATTCACCAGCGCATACACCGACAATGCGATAGGGTCGGTTGCCGGCTATCCTGTGAGCGATGTCAGTTACTCGGTAGCACCTTTCGTAGCGCTGGACGAAACGACGGCGCGACAGCATTGTATTTTGACGTATGCGCCCGGGTTCACCTTTTATCAGCGCGAGAGTTACTTGAACGAGGCCGACCAGAACGCTTCGATCAATTTTCAGTACCGTGTGGGCCCGCACGCGACTTTTACGGTGCGGGATGGATTCCAGAAAAGCTCCAACGTGTTCAATCAGCCGGATCTGGCATCGGCCGAAAACGTCTCCGGCGGAGCGCAAGCGCCTAATTTCTCAGTGATCGCGCCGATCGCTGACCGCCTCAGCAATTTCGGCAACCTAGGCATCACCTACCAATTTGCCGCCAACGAAATGGTGGGAGCTAGCGGCACTTTTGTAAATTTGCACTATCCGAATTCTGCCGAGGTCCCCGGACTGTTTGATTCAAGCTCGCAGGCCGGATCGGCGTTCTATTCCTTCCGCGCTTCGAAGAAGCATTACGTTGGCGTGAGCTACCAGTACCAGAGACTGGTGTCAAATCCGACGGAAGGCCAGGACGAAACCCAGACCCACGCCGTGCTTTTCTTTTACACACTTTACCCAACCTCGAGATTCTCCATCTCCTTGTTTGGCGGGCCGCAATACTCGGACACGGTGCAGCCTCCGCAGCTTCAACTACCCACCTTACGGGCGTGGACGCCAGCGGCCGGAGCCAGCCTCAGTTGGCAGGGGCGCCGCAACAGCCTGGCAGTGAGTTACGCGCATGTCATCTCGGGTGGCAGTGGATTGTTCGGAGCGGTCCACATGGACAGCGCGAGCGCATCGATGCGCCAGCAAATCACGCGGACTTTGAGCGGGGCCCTGGCGGGCGGGTACGTGCAGAACGACGTTCTGGGTTCCGTACTGCTCGAGGCCATTAACGGACTGCTCCCCGAAGGCAACAACGGGCACACAGTTTCTGGGACGGCTTCACTGCAGCGGCAGTTCGGCGAGCATATCAATCTGCAACTGGGCTACACGCGGCTTCACCAGGATTACAGCAATGTGCCCGTTCTATCGTTGACTCCGGATACGAACCGGGAATTCGTTTTGGTGTCCTACCAGTTTTCAAGGCCGATGGGAAGATAATTTATGGTTGACGATCTCGAAGAGAAAAGTTCGCCAGGCTTCGACCTGCAGCACTACCTGGACGTGGCTCGCCGCCGCCACCTTCAGTTCTTGATACCGCTGCTGCTGGGATGGTTCGCGGTGTGGGGAGCCAGTTGGATCATCTCCCCGACCTATCGTTCGGGTACGCTGATTCTGGTGGAGCAGCCCACCATGCCCAAGGACTACGTCACGCCCAACGTGAGCGATGACCTGCAGGAGCGGCTGCAGAGCATCACGCAGCAAATTCTTAGCCGCACGCGCCTGCTGCAAATCATTGGCCAGTTAAACCTCTACAAAGACAGCCGCAATCAGGTCGCCCCGGACGAAAAAGTTGAGCGCATGCGCAAGGATATTGAGATCGAGCTGGTGCGCGACAGCCGCAACAACCAGATCACAGCATTCAACGTTTACTATTCCGCGCGCGATCCCCACATAGCCCAGCAGGTTACCGCCGAACTGACCAACTTATTCATTAATGAAAATGTTGAAGTGCGGCAGCAACAGTCGGAAGACACCACGCAGTTTCTTGAGAGCCAGCTGGAGACCGCGCGTAACAGCCTGGCCGAGCAGGAAGCAAGGGTTCGAGAGTTCAAAGGACAGCATGTGGGCGAAATGCCGGCCCAGCAGGCGAGTAACCTTCAGATCCTGAGTGGCCTGCAATCGCAGCTGCAGAATGAAGAGGACGCGCTGAACACCGCGAAACAGCAGCGCGTTTACCTGCAGACGCTGATCGATCAATACCGGTCTCTCCAGGGAACTTCCGGGAGCGCCGGCGGCGCTCCGACGGGTTTGCCAGCGATTGATCAGGAACTCGCCAGACTGAATTCGCAACTGGCTGATCTCAGCTCTCGGTATACGGATCGCCATCCGGATATTCGTAAGCTGAAAGAGCAAATTGCCGAAACCGAAAAAACACGAGACCAGATCATTGCCGACCTGAAAAACAAGAGCGCTGCGACCGGCAGCAGCGCCGCCGTCACGGACGCCGATCTTGCGCCGGGTTCGCCCATGGTGCAGCTGCAAGGCCAGCTACAGGCCAATCAAAGTGAGATTGCGAATCGCGAGCGCGCCATCTCAGGGCTAAAAGCGAACGTCAGCCAGTACCAGGCCCGCTTGAACCAGGAGCCGGTGCGCGAGCAGCAGTTGGCAGACCTGACCCGCGGATACGATCAATCCAAGTCCAACTACGATGAATTGCTCAAGAAGAAAAACGAATCGCAGATGGCCACCAGCATGGAGAAGCTGCAGCAAGGTGAGCGTTTCCGCATCGTTGATCCCCCCAGCTTGCCGCTGAAGCCAGATTTTCCCAACCGCCTGAAGTTTTGTGGAATCGGTTTGGGCGTCGGTTTGTTGTTAGGCATGTTGCTGGTGGGCGGCCTTGAATTTATGGACGATCGCCTGCACAGCGAAAAAGAGATCAAGGACTTATTGCCGGTGGCGATCATCTCGGAAATTCCCGAGATTCTGAATCTATCGGATCAACAGGCCGGCAAACGGAAAATGTGGCTGGGATGGGCCATGGCTGGGTTGGTATTCGCCACCATCCTGGCAGGCTCCGCGTTCAGCTATTGGCACAGCTAAGGTTTTCGCCGATGTACAACACTTTTTTCCATCTCACGCGCAACCCGTTCGAACTGACGCCCGATCCCGATTTTCTTTATTCGACCAAGGGGCACAACGAGGCGCTGGCCGCTCTTTATTACGGCGTACGGCGGCATAAAGGATTTGTCGTGCTTACGGGCGAGGTGGGCACCGGCAAAACGCTGCTGCTTCGCTGCTTGCTCCAATTATTCAAACAGAGCAAAGACATTGCCTACGCTTATCTGTTCAACAGCCGGCTCACTGCCACAGAGTTCCTGCAATCCATCGTCAGCGATTTTGGGCTGCCTGCGTCCGGTAAAAATAAGAGCGAGCTTCTGCTGGAACTGTGCCAGTTTGTGGTTGCGCGCGGAGTAAGCCAACAAACGACGGTGCTTATCGTCGACGAGGCCCACCATCTTTCGGCCGACATTCTCGAAGAGATCCGCCTCTTGACGAATTTGGAGACCACCTCGGAAAAATTGCTGCAGATACTGCTCGTCGGACAGCCAGAACTCGATGAAAAGCTGGATTCGGTCCAGCTCAGGCAGCTCAAGCAGAGAATCGCGATTCGTTCACAACTTGAGACCTTGAATGCGGACGAAACCAAAGACTATATCGAAAACCGTTTGCGCGTGGCTGGCGCCAACTCTTTCGCCACGACGGTGTTTCCAGCGGAGACGATTGCGGCCGTATATCTGTGTTCACGAGGGACTCCCCGCCTGATCAACACAATTTGCGACAACGCGCTTCTGATCGCTTATGCGAGACAAATGCCGAGCGTCACCCCGCAGATCGTCGAAGGGGTTGTGGAGGACTTGCGTCTTGACGTGGTGGTTTCGCCCGAGATCGAGAGAGAGCCGGAACGCGTTGCAGACGACGTGCGGCACGCCGCCAAATTTCTACTAGAGCTGTACAGCTCGCTGAAGTCCAAAGAGCGCGAGGAACAGTTAGGTGTACCCGCAGGTAATCGATTCCCATGAGCCATATATTTGACGCGTTACAAAGAGCGGAAGCCGAACGGACGGGAAGCGACTTGCAGTCCTCGTCGGTGGCGGCTGAACTGCTGCAGATGGTGGAGAGTGAAGCTGCGAAGCGGGAAGCTGGAGAGCGGCCCCCGGTTTTTCCCGCGGCTGACATCGCAGACGGGAAGAGTTCAATCCCACTGCCGGGATTTGAAATAGTGGCCAGGTCTGCAATTGCCGGGCTTCCGGCCGACAGTCGAACCGAGCAGTTCGGCCAATTCCAGTCTCTGCGTGTCCCGGTTCCTCCGCAAAGCCGGCTCGTATGCCTCTCCGACAAAAACAGTCTGGCGGCGGAAAAATTCCGGTTTCTTGGAGTCCGCCTGCGACAACTTCGCCAGAGCCGGCAGCTCAAGAAGGTTCTGATTACGAGCACGATTCCTCAAGAAGGTAAGAGCATGGTTGCCGCCAACCTGGCCTGCACCCTCGCTCGGCGAACCCAGCACAGAACTTTGCTGCTGGAAGGAGACTTGCGGCGGCCGGCCTTATCGCAGATGTTCGGGTTGGGTAGCAGTCCGGGCATCTGTGAATGGTTACAAGGCACGGGCAATGCTACGACCAGCATCTATCATCTCGAAGGCCCGGGCTTCTGGATCCTGCCGGCCGGCAACACGCCGAGTAATCCTCTCGAACTCATGCAGTCCGGAAGGCTCGCCGCGCTTATGGACCAGTTGAGCGCATGGTTCGATTGGATCGTCATCGATTCCCCGCCGGTATTGCCTCTTGCTGACACGAGCGTATGGATGCGTGTGGCTGACGGCATTCTCCTGGTTACGCGCCAGGGAACCACCGAGAAACAGCAATTACAGCGAGGGCTCGAGTCGATCGACACTACAAAGCTGATTGGGGCATTGCTGAACGGCTCTACCAGCGTGGCCCACAGCAACTATTACTACCACTATCGTCCCCCCACCGTTTCGCAGCCGAATGGCGATTCGACCGCGTAATCAGATCCACTGGTTAGCTCCCACCAAGCCGGCCATTTCTCATTCGCATCATGCGCACATCGATGAACCTGCAATTTCCCCCTCACACTGGCAATGAAACTCAATCATTTGCTCCTGCCCGAAACAGGATGCAGAACAAAGAGGAGGGAGTCGTGAACCTGCGACGCTCGGGTAATGGTTCCAATCTAGGCGGCTCCTCAGTCGAAGCAGTATCGGCTGGAGAACGTGAGGTTCTGAACGAAGAGACCTTTAAGCGGATGGTCTCTATCGAGCGCAAGAGAACAGAGCGCTCCAGAAAACCGTTCTTGCTCATGCTGCTGGACATGGGCAACCACCAGGTTTCGGAAAAAAACGGAAAAGCTCTGGACCGTATCCTGTCTGCCCTGCTGGCCTCCACCCGGGAAACCGACGTAACCGGCTGGTACAAGAACCGGGCTGTGGTTGGCGTGATGTTTACGGAACTCGCAGTCACGGACAAGAACTCGCTCCTGAGCACGATGTTGGCCAGGGTGAGCGCCACGTTGCGAGACAATTTGACGTTCGAGCAATGCACTCAAATCAGCATCTCGTTTCATTTCTTTCCCGACGATTGGGATCACGAGAGCACCGGGCGTCCCAGCAATCCGGCCTTGTACCCTGACCTGGCGAGCCGCGACAATGCCCGGCGGTTCGTATCAGGCGTAAAACGGGCGATGGATATTCTCGGCAGCGTGCTCGCACTGATCCTTTGCTCCCCGCTGCTTGCGTTGATTGCACTGGCAATCAAGGCGTCATCCAAGGGCCCTGTGTTTTTCAAACAGCAACGCATTGGACAGTACGGGAAAAGCTTCACATTCCTGAAATTCCGGTCGATGCACATCGGCAATGATTCCAACGTTCACAAAGAGTATGTGACGAAATTAATCGCCGGCCAGGCAGAGCGTAAGCCGTCGAAGGGAAATGGCGCGGGCGTATACAAGCTTACGAACGACAATAGGATCTCGCGAGTGGGGGCGATCTTGCGGAGAACCAGCCTGGATGAGCTGCCGCAGTTCCTGAATGTTCTGAAAGGGGACATGTCGCTGGTCGGCCCGCGGCCGGCAATTCCCTATGAAGTTGCGGCGTATCAGACCTGGCATCGCCGCCGGTTGCTGGAAGTCAAACCGGGAATTACCGGATTGTGGCAAGTCAACGGCCGGAGCCGAGTGAAGTTCGACGACATGGTTCGCCTGGACTTGCAATACTCGCGTAACTGGTCACCCTGGATGGATATCAAGATATTGCTGCGCACCCCCGGCGCGGTCGTCCTCGGCGAAGGCGCCTACTAAACAATTTTCCCCTCCCCCTTCTATGCATCACTGTGAAGGAGTTTTTCAAAATGGCCACTTGTCTCGTTAGACCGCAAGATTCGAACGCGGCGCAGAAACAAAAAAGCAAAATTGTCAGGTTTGGAGTAGTTGGCTACGGCTATTGGGGGCCAAACGTCGTAAGGAACCTCGACCACTTGGAGGAAGCTGAGGTGGTTGCGGTATGCGACAAGAGCGCGCCGGCACGAAAGAAAGCCGGGAAAGCATATCCCGATGTTTTCGTCACGGACGACGTAAGCGAATTGATGTCGTCCCCGGATATCGACGCCGTCGCGGTCGTTACTCCAGTCTGGACGCACTACGAACTGGCCAAGGCCGCGCTGGAGAATGGCAAGCACCTCTTCGTCGAGAAGCCATTCACCAGCAATACGGCACAGGCGGAAGAACTCATTGCCCTCGCGGCGAGAAAAAACCTCAAAATTATGGTGGATCACACCTTCCTGTTTACGGCTGCGGTCCAGAAAATCAAGCAATTGTTGCAAGACGGAGCGCTGGGTAAGCTGTATTACTACGACTCGACTCGGGTCAACCTCGGCCTGTTTCAGCACGATGTCAACGTACTGTGGGACCTGGCGCCGCACGACCTGTCGATCATGGACCATCTGATCCAGGAGAGCCCCGAAGCCATTTCGGCGACCGGTCAGACTCACCTGAACGGACATGAAGACATCGCTTTCATTACTCTGTATTTCCCCGACAAAGTCATCGCCCACATCAATGTCAACTGGCTGTCGCCGGTGAAGGTACGTACTACGCTGATTGGCGGCGAGAAGAAGATGCTGGTGTGGAATGACCTCGAGGCCGACCAGAAGGTCAAGGTCTACGACAAGGGCGTAAACTTTTCCGGCCCCGAAGGCCTGTATAACCTGCTGGTGAACTATCGCTCCGGCGACATGTGGGCGCCGCATCTGGATCAGGGTGAAGCGCTCTCGAAGGAATTGGCCTACTTCGTCGAGTGCATTGCCAACGACCAGACGCCGATGAACGACGGCAAAGCAGGCCTGAGGGTGGTAAAGATGTTGGAAGCCGCCTCCAAATCCCTCCGCCTGCGCGGAGCGCTGGTAAGTCTCTAGCCGCTCCAGATTTCGTCAGCCCTTCCCCATTTGTTCTTCCGCTCGTTGCACTCTGTAAGGAGCACACCCCGACATTCTATGAATGAATTTGTCTGCATTTCGCCGGATGTAAAGCTGGGGCGAGACGTAAAGCTCTCCAAGTTCATAAATCTTTATGGATGTGAAATCGGAGACGAAACCAAGATCGGAGCCTTCGTCGAAGTTCAGAAAAAAGCGGTCATCGGCAAGCGCTGCAAGATCTCCAGCCACACCTTCATCTGCGAAGGCGTGACCATCGGCGACAACGTCTTCATCGGCCACGGCGTGGTCTTCATCAACGATAGTTATCCGCGAGCCACCGCCGCCGGCGGAAGCCTGCAAACCGAAGCCGACTGGAAAGTGGAGCGGACGGAAGTCAAGAAGGGAGCGTCGATTGGTTCTGGGGCCACGATCCTCTCCAACATCAGCATCGGTGAAAACGCCATCGTAGGGGCCGGTAGCGTTGTCACCAGAGACGTAGCGCCCAACAGCATTGTGGCTGGAAACCCAGCCAAAGTTCTGCGCTACATCGAACAGAATTTGGAGACGTCGAAATGAGCCAACATGCCGGTATTCCGTTTCTTGATTTGGTTGTCCCCCACGCGGAACTTGAGCAAGAACTGACAGCAGTGTTTCAGAAAGCACTGCGGAGCGCTGGATTCATCGGCGGCGCGATGGTGGAAGAATTTGAGAAGGCTTTTGCAAAGTTTTGTGGCGTAGATTATGCCATCGGCGTCAACAGTGGCACGGACGCCTTGCGGTTCGCGCTAATGGCCTGTGGAGTCCAGACTGGCGATGTAGTCGTGACCGTGCCGAACACGTTCATCGCCACCACTGAGGCGATCTCGCAAGCCGGCGCACTGCCTGAGTTTGTCGACATCGACGAGCGCACGTACAACATGGATCCGGCCAAGCTGCGCGAGTACTTAGAAGATCAATGCGAGGTGGATTCATCGGGGCGGCTCACCAGCCGAAGGAGCGGCCGTCCGGTCACCGCGGTGATCCCGGTTCATCTGTACGGCCAAACCGCGGACATGGATCCGATTCTGGACCTTGCAGAGCGCTATGGGCTCATCGTGATCGAAGATGCCTGCCAGGCCCACGGGGCCGAATACTTTTCGCGAAAGCGCAATCGCTGGATGAAGGCGGGCTCCATGGGACGAGCCGCGGCATTTAGCTTTTATCCAGGGAAGAACTTGGGCGCATGCGGCGAAGCGGGTGCGGTCACCACCAACGACGCCGGCGTCGCCAAGACCGTGAAGATGCTTCGCGATCACGGCCAGGCTACGAAGTACTATCACGACTGCGAAGGCTACAACGGCCGGCTCGACGCAATTCAGGCCGGTCTCTTGCACGCGAAGCTAGCCTATCTGCCAAAGTGGAACGCGCAGCGCCGCGAACACGCGGCTGAATACAATCGTTTGTTCAAGTCTGTGGACGGTGCATTGGTTCCACCCTGCGAACCATCGTGGTCGCGCGGAGTGTATCACCTGTATGTGGTCCAGACCGCCGATCGCGAAGGCCTGATGGATCATCTCAAGAGAGCCGGCATCGGCACCGGGATCCACTATCCCATTCCGCTGCATCTGCAAAAGGCCTATGTTCGGCTGAATTACAAGTTGGGAGATTTCCCGGTTGCCGAGAACGCGGCGGCGACAATCGTGTCCTTGCCAATGTTCCCGCAGTTAACCGCCGAGCAGCAGGCCCGAGTGGTTGAGGAGATTTTTAACTTTGTTTCCATTTCGGTTCCCAAACACCTGGCGCTTGAGCCCGCCAACGTCGCTCCCAGCGACCGGACTGCATAGCTTCCCCAGAGAGCGTTTCCTCGCCGGTATTCACAACTTTCACCTAAGCAATTTCGATTAGGGAGGAGCATTTGATGAATGACAATCTGGAGGCAGCGACTCTGCAGCTGCTCTCTCACTGCCGCAATGAAGATTGGGCGGGTTACGAGCCCTACGATGCTCTTAACAGTACAGTGCTGAAAAACGTACCGTTCCTCGATTTCAAACTGCCACGCCTCGTGCTTACACAGATATTGAAACGAAGCCCGATCAACGTGCGTCAGCTACTCGGTATTCCGAAGACGCAGAATCCTAAAGCCATTGGGCTCTTTCTCTCGACATTACTCAAGCTTTCCAAACTCGGTGTGGTGGAGGCTGAAGCGGATATAGAACTACTGATCGAGAGACTGGTCGCGCTTCGGTCGGAAAGCAACTCTTATTGGTGCTGGGGATACAATTTCCCGTGGCAGACTCGCGGAGTATTGGTCCCAAGATGGGCGCCAAACCTGGTGTGCACTTTCTTCGTTGCTAGCGCGCTCTTAGATCTCTACGAACAAGAATCCGATTCGCGGGCCCTGAACATGGCGGTAAGTTCAGCAGACTACCTTCTGAACGAATTGTATTGGTCTGACGGGCAGTCAACAGGCTTTGGCTATCCTCTGCCGCCAGTTCATGGGCATGTCCATAACGCGAATTTTCTCGCCGCAGCCTTGTTGTGCCGCGTGTACAAGCTTACAGGCGAAAGGAAATTCCTCACTCCAGCTCTTAGCGTTGCACGCTACGCAGCGGGTTATCAGCACCCGGATGGCTCCTGGTACTATGGAGAAAAACCATCGCAACGGTGGATAGATAATTTCCATACCGGATACAACCTCCTTAGCCTCCGCTCCATCGGACAGGACGCGAATACCACAGAATTCGAAGCAGCCGTTCACCGCGGATTTGATTTCTATCGGCGCCATTTTTTCCGAGAGGACGGTGCTGTGGGATATTTTCATGACCGAATGTACCCCCTCGACACGCATTGTGTAGCACAGAGCATTATTACGCCTCTGGCGCTGCGGGACCTTTCCCCAGACAACGTTGATCTAGCCTTTTCCGTATTTCGGTGGTCGATGGATCACATGTGGGACGAACGCGGGTTTTTCCATTACCGCATATTGCGCTCATGCAAAATTCGAACCTCGTACATCAGATGGACTCAGGCCTGGATGCTCCTGGCGATGACCATGCTTTTGGAGGAATTACAAAGTGGAAGCCAGCCTAATTCAGTGCGGACCCTGGTTCCGAGTGAGGTGGCTTGATGTTGGACCTTCCCTCTTATGTTCTTATTACTCCCGCCCGCAACGAGGCGCAATTCATTGAGCTGACTCTTCAGTCGGTGGTCTCGCAAACCGCACGGCCGAAAAAGTGGGTGATCGTCAGCGACGGTTCGACCGATGGCACCGACGAGATGGTTAGGAAGTATGCGGCTGAGTACCCATGGATTGAACTCATCCGGATGCCGGAGCGCCGCGAGCGGAATTTTGCCGGTAAGGTGCACGCTTTCAACGCCGGGTATACAAAGGTCCAGAGTCTGCAGTATGAAGTGATTGCGAATCTGGACGCAGATATTTCCTTTGACCGGGATTATTTCGCGTTCTTACTTCGGAAGTTGGCGGAAGACCCTGAACTGGGACTGGTCGGAACGCCATTTCGCGAAGGTTCCGATCGTATGTACGACTACCGTTTCGTCAGCATTGAGCATGTGTCCGGCGCCTGCCAAGTATTTCGGCGTGAATGTTTCGAGCAAGTCGGTGGGTACGTTCCGGTAAAGAGTGGTTGCATCGATCATATTGCGGTCGTAACTGCAAGAATGAAGGGGTGGAAAACACGGACCTTCACCGAGAAAATATGCCAGCACCATCGGCCTATCGGAACAGCGATACAGGGCGGCCTGATGATCAGATTTAGAGGTGGCGCCAAGGATTACGCCATCGGGAACCATCCTATCTGGGAGCTCTGCCGGTGTGCCTATCAAATGACCAAACGGCCGGTGGTCGTAGGAGGGCTAGTTCTTGGTTCTGGATATCTCTGGGAATTCATGCGCCGCGCAGAAAGACCGGTCTCCCCAGAGCTGGTAGCTTTTTACAGACGAGAGCAGATGCACCGATTGAGGATATTTCTCACAGGCAGCAGGGTTCTCTCGCCGAGCCCATCTGAATGCGCTTCTACAAGAACGGAAGCGTCATAAGCGCTTAAGTTAGAATTCTCTGTCAGTAAACCCACGAACCACCAAGTGCGGCTGATCTTGACCTCAGAGCCCTCGATGCCGATAGGAACAGAATCCGTGACCGCCGCTGGTGCACTCGGAGAACTGAGTCGAAGTGCTCGGGAGTGCGGCGGTCTGATCATCAACGCGGACGATTGGGGACGAGATCGCGAAACCACGGAACGCACGCTTGAATGTGTCCGTCAGGGTGCGGTTTCCGCGGTAAGCGCCATGATGTTCATGGAAGACTCGGCGCGAGCCAGCGGCACCGCGCAAGAGTGCGGTATCGATACCGGCCTTCATCTCAACCTTACGACGCAATTCTCGGCATCGAGCGTTTCCAGCAAACTGATCGAACATCAGCAACGGCTGGCGCACTATCTGCGCCGGCATCGTGTGGCGCATATCGTCTTTCACCCAGGCCTTGTGAGTTCGTTTGAGTACGTAGTGGCGGCCCAACTTGAGGAGTTTCGGCGGCTTTACGGCGCCCCACCCAATCGCATTGATGGCCATCACCACGCGCATCTTTGCAGCAACGTTCTTTTGGGAAAATTGTTGCCCGCGGGAACCATTGCCCGAAGAAACTTTTCCTTCCGGCGCGGCGAGAAGAGCTTCGCCAACCGTCTCTATCGCAGCATTACAGACCGCATACTGGCGACCCGGCATCGCACGGCGGATTTGTTTTTCTCGCTGCCACCGCTTGAGCCGGAACACCTGCAGAAGATCCTCACCGCCGCTCAAAGCTGCATCGTCGAAGTCGAAACGCATCCCGTAAACCCGGAAGAGTACCGGTTCCTGGCCGGGGGCGAGATTTTCCGGTGGATCGAAGCCGAGCGGGTTGTACCCTTCGGCGCGGTATTTGCCGGGGCGCCTGGAAATTGCGGGTATACAAAACCTTGGCAAGTGGCTTAGCAATCAGCAGCGGCGGGAAACCTAACCCCACAGAAGATATCGATGGCCAATAGTCTTACTACAATACTCCCGGGAACGGCCGATGTTTCGGCGCCTGAAAATGCCACACCGGCTCCACTCAGTCACATCAGTGTTTGCATTTGCAGCTACAAAAGGCCGCATCTGCTCAGACGCTTGCTGGATAAACTGGCCGATCAGGAGACCGGGGGCATTTTCACCTATTCGATTGTCATTGTGGACAATGACGGTCAGCAGTCGGCCAAAGATGTGACTGCGGAGTTCAACGCAAGAGCGGCGATTCCCATCAAGTACTGTGTCGAACCCCGGCAGAACATCGCCATGGCCCGCAACAGAGCGGTCGGCAGCTCCGAGGGAGACTACATCGCCTTCATCGACGACGACGAGTTTCCAGAGAAGACCTGGCTGCTGACTTTGTGGAAGGCGTGCCAGCAATATAAGGTCGATGGCGTGCTTGGCCCGGTGAAGCGTTACTTCGATGAACAACCGCCACAGTGGATCATCAAGGGTAACTTCTATGAACGCCCTACATATCCTACCGGCTTGATTATCGATTGGCGAAAAGGACGCACGGGAAATGTGCTGTTGAAGAAACAGCTTTTTACCGGCTCCGACCGGCCGTTCGATCCGCAGTTTCGCCAGGGAGAAGATCAGGATTTTTTCCAGCGCATGATCGGGCAGGGGCACGTTTTTATTTGGTGCAATGAAGCGGTCGCATACGAGGTGGTCCCGCCGGTGCGTTGGGGGCGAGTTTTTATGCTGAAGCGCGCTTTGCTGCGGGGAGCGATGGAGCCGCAAACTGCAAACTTTGGGGCGCGTCACATCCTCAAGTCCGCCGCAGCTGTTCCCCTTTATATCTGTGCGCTGCCGTTTGCCTTGGTGGCGGGGCAGCATCGGTTCATGGACTTGTCGGTTCGCCTTTTTGACCATTTGGGAAAGCTGCTGGCGCTTGCCGGCGTTCACATTGTGAAAGACCCATACGTCACCGAGTAAGCCCGGATTCCAGCGAGGAAATCTGAGCCTCCGCGTTCTAACGGCGATTGCAATTGCGAAACCCTCCCATGAAGAGTATTGAATCGTCACGAAAGATGCGTCCCTTAGACGCCGGGTACGCCTCGCAAGTCGATCAGGTCGCCGAGGCGGCGTGGCATGGGCTCCTCGGGTTATTCGACGATGCGAATACCTATCAAACCTGGCCGTACGGAGAGGTGGTCTCCGGGCAAAACAAGTTGAGTCATCTGATACTCAAGTACGAGGGCGAGGTCGCGGCGATTGCCCAGGCGAGAATCGCGAGAGTTCCATTCATCAATGTCGGCATTGCTTACATTCAATGGGGGCCAATCTGGCGCAGAAGCGCAGCGCCGGCGACCATAGAAACGTTTCGGCAGGCGGTTCGGGCGTTACGCAACGAGTATGTGTGCAAACGCGGTTTAGCTCTGAGGCTGTTTCCAGTTCTGTTTGACGACAGTTCCTCATGCTTTTCGCAGATTCTGGCAGAAGAGGGATTCTCGTCCTTAGGCGAAAGCCTGCGCGGGCGGACGATACTGATGGATTTGCAGCCTCCGCTTACCGCTCTGCGCGAAGGCATGGCGCGCAATTGGAAGCGCAATTTGAAGCAGGCAGAGCAGAATGAACTGGAGACGATCGAAGGTACGGGAGACGAACTCTTCGAACGCTTTATACCGATCTACAAACAGATGGTGACGCGCAAGAACTTCGTTGAACCCAACAATATTCACCAGTTCAAATCGATTCAGGCGCGATTGCCCGAGCAGTTCAAAATGAAGATCATGCTGTGCCGGTCGGGCGGGGAGACGTGCGCCGGCCTGATCTGGAGCCAGATGGGAAAGATGGGCGTCGAACTGTTCGCCGCCACCAGCGATGCCGGCATGAAGAAAAAGGGATCATATCTTCTGCGCTGGAAACTGGTCGAAAAACTCAAACAGAACGGCATTGCCGTCTACAACCTGAATGGCATCAACCCAGCCGTGAATCCAGGAGTTTTCAAATTCAAAAGTGAACTCGCCGGAAAGAATGGCAAAGACGTGCGCTACGTCGGCCGCTTCGATTCGAACGCCGGCGTGGTCACCCGTTTCTGCGTCGGATTCGGCGATGCCTTGCGAACGGCTTATCGATCTGTAAGAAAACGCATGAATGGTCGCGGCGCCCAGCCGCCGCTGAAGGCGAGGCAGCCAGAGCAGGAACCATCCGGATCGGCCACCTCGCCGGAGCTATCAGAAGGTCGGCAGATGGCTGTTCGCGAGGCAGAAATGACTCCACCGATAATGTCAGGTGGAATGCGAGGCAAAGTATAGATGCGAGTTTGCGGCGAAGACATTGAAGTACGCGGACGCTGGCTGCGGATCGCCGCGCCTGCCGGGGATGGATATCACTTTCTCGAGAATCCTGAACCCGTGTTGGACGAAATTCGGCGGGCAGGGACGAGGGTAGATCTGTTCACCTTCATGCAGAGGTTACCCGAAACTACGCGAAAGTATCCCTACCCGATGGAGTGGGATAACTTCGCCGCCCTGCCGCTCACGACCTTCGAACATTGGTGGATGAAACAACTTGGATTCAAGGCGCGCAATAAGGCCAAGCAGGCCGAGAAAAAAGGCGTAGTCGTACGGGAAGTAGCGTTCGATGACGCGCTGGTGCGGGGAATCTGGGAAGTTTACAACGAGTGTCCCGTCCGCCAGGGACGGCGCTTTTCGCATTACGGCAAGGACTTCGAGACGGTGTACCGGGAAGAAGCCACCTTCCTCGATACCAGCACCTTCATCGGCGCCTATCTTGAAGATCGCCTCGTCGGTTTCTGCAAATTGGTTCACGACCAGAGCCGAAACCAGGCGGGCCTCATGAACATAGTCGCCATGATTCGGCACCGCGACAAATCCGTCACCAATGCGTTGGTAGTGCAGGCGGTTCGCTCCACGACCGAGCGCAAAATTCCCTACCTTGTGTACTCGAATTTCGCGTACGGGAAAAAGCAGCGGGACACCATTACGGAGTTCAAGGAACGGAACGGCTTCCAGCGCATCGATGTCCCACGCTACTACGTCCCTCTCAGCGATCTGGGCAAACTCGCCCTGCGTCTTGGTCTCCACCAGAATATAAAGGATCACATCCCCCAAGCGCTGGTGGCCAGGCTGCGGGGCATCCGCACTGCCTGGTACAACCGCAAGCTCGGCTCGGTAAACGAGGCTCTCTAAAATTCATGCCAGGGCTGGTTGGCCTTATCACGAAAATGCCCCGCGCACTTGCAGAGCGGGAGCTGGAGCGCATGGTGGCCGCGCTTCGCCACGAGTCTTTCTACACGACCGGCACCTGGATCGATGAGACCCTGGGAGTGTACGCAGGTTGGGTGGAACGCAAAGGCTCTTTTGCCGACGCCATGCCCATCGCCAATGAACAAGGCGATGTAGTTCTTCTTTTTTCGGGGGAAGAATTTCCCGAGCCGGGTACACCGAGGCGTTTGAAAGAACGCGGTCACACCCTCAATCTGAAGGGGCCTTCGTACCTGGTGCACGCCTATGAGGAAGATTCGACCTTCCCGGCTGGGTTGAACGGCAGGTTTCACGGCCTGGCCGCCGACCGCAGACGGGGCACGGCGAAGCTGTTCAACGACCGCTACGGGCTGCACCGGTTGTACTATCACGAATCGAAGGAAGCCTTCTACTTCGCCGCCGAAGCCAAAGCCATACTGGCGGTCCGCCCGGAGCTTCGCCAGCCTGATCCGCGAGGATTAGGGGAGTTCGTTGCCTGTGGATGCGTGCTTGAGAACCGCACGGTTTTTGAAAATATCCACGTGCTGCCCATTGCGGCCGCGTGGACATTTCGCGGCGGCTCGCTGGTAGAAAAGAAACACTATTTTCTTCCTTCCGAATGGGAGAACCAACCCCAAGTCGATCTGGAAACTTACTACCGGAATCTTCGCGAAGTTTTTTCGCGGAACCTTCCGCGCTATTTCAACGGCGGCGAGCCGGTGGGGGTTTCGCTCACCGGCGGCCTCGATAGCCGGATGATCATGGCCTGGCACAAGTCCACGCCGGGATCGTTACCCTGCTATTCCTTCGGCGGAACGTATCGCGATTGCCGCGATGTTGCCATTGCGCGAAAAGTCGCGGAGGTCTGCGAGCAGCCCCACCACGTGATTCCAGTGGGAAAAGAATTCCTGTCACGCTTTTCTCATTATGCGGAGCGCACCGTTTATCTGACGGATGCATGCGCTTCCGTAAATCGCGCGGCCGACCTATACGTCAACGAGTGCGCCCGCGCGATTGCTCCAGTGAGGATGACCGGGAACTACGGCGGCGAGGTGCTCCGGCGAATTGTAGCGTTCAAAGCGGGTATACCCAGTTCGGGGCTATTCCGTCCGGAATTTGTCCCGGAAATCGAGACCGCCGCGGCTACTTACTCGCACCTTCGCAACACGAATCCAATATCTTTCGCTGTCTTCCGTCAAGCTCCCTGGCACCATTACGGCCTTCTCGCCTTGGAGCAAACTCAGGTGGCGCTGCGATCTCCATATTTGGACAACGCTTTTGTGAGAACGGTTTTTCAGGCTCCGAAAGCCGCGCTCGAAGGCAATGACGTTTCCCTCCGCCTCATCGCCGATGGCAATGCCGGTCTCCGGCAGATTCCCACCGATCGCGGTTACGGAGGCGGTAGTTGGCCGCTTTACTCGGCCGCGGCCCGCAGCTTCATTGAGTTCTCGGTCAAGGCAGAATACGCCTACGACTACGGAATGCCGCAGTGGGTAGCCCAGGTCGACCATATTTTATCCCCGCTCCATCTAGAACGTATTTTTCTGGGAAGGCACAAATTCGCGCATTTCCGCGTCTGGTACGGAGGTCCGCTTTCCGACTACGTGAAGCAAATGCTGCTGGACTCGCGAACTCTCAAACGGCCATATCTCAATCCCGCGGCAGTGGAAGCCGTGGTGCACGGTCATGTCACGGGGCAGAAGAACTACACCACTGAAATTCACCAGTTGTTGACCCTCGAATTAATGCACCGCCAGTTCTTCGATTCTCAGAGCTGGTCGTAAGTTCAGTTTTGCCAATGCTGAATTCCTAAATGTCCCCGTCGGTCGCCACTATCATTTGTATTGCCGGAATTGCTGCACTGTTCGCGCTCGACCGCGAATCGAACGCCCGTGTGTCCAAGGCTCTTTGGATTCCTTTTGTCTGGCTGTTCTTGAGCAGTTCGCGCCCGGCGTCAGAGTGGCTTGCGGTGTTTGGGTTTAAGGGCGCGGCGGCGACATCCACCGATGCCCTCGACTATTACCTCGACGGAAGTCCCACCGACCGGAATGTGCTGCTTGGCCTTCTGGCCATCGGGATCGTGATCCTTATCGGCCGGCGGCAGCAGGTTGCAAAACTGCTGGGGAAAAACAAGCTGCTCCTGCTGTTTTTTTTCTACTGCGCCGTAAGCGTCCTCTGGTCCGACTACACTTTCGTCGCTTTCAAGCGCTGGATCAAGTCCCTCGGTGACCTGGTATTTGTGCTGATCGTTTTCACCGAACTGGAGCCGGCAGCCGCTCTACGGCGGCTTCTTTTGCGTGCAGGTTTCGTGCTGGTCCCGCTCTCGGTTTTGTTCATTAAGTACTATGGGAGCCTCGGGCGCATGTATAACCAATGGACCTGGCTTCCCGCCTACACCGGGGTAACTGACAACAAGAACGAATTGGGAATTCTCTGCCTGATGTTTGGCCTGGGATCGGTATGGCGTCTACTCGACCTCATTCAGAACCGGACCGAAACCCATCGCGCCCGCCGAATGCTGCCTCATTGCGTTCTGCTGGCCATGGTGTTCTGGCTTTTCTGGATGGCAAACTCACTGACCTCACTGGCCTGCTTTATTCTGGCAGCCGCAGTCATGGTTACTACGAGTTTCCGGGTGATTGCCCGGCGCCCCGCAGTTGTGCACATCCTTGTCGCCGGGGTGATCTGCGTTGCCTTCTATGCGCTGTTTCTTAGCAAAGGCATGGTTGAATCTCTTGGCCGGGACCCTACGCTTACCGGTCGCACCGTGATCTGGGACGTCGTCCTTTCGGTGCGCGGGAACGCGTTGGTCGGGACAGGGTTCGAAAGTTTCTGGCTGGGAAAGCGCCTGCATAAGGTATGGGAACTGACTATGCCCGGCCTTCAAGAAGCTCACAACGGCTATCTTGAACTCTATTTAAACCTGGGATGGATAGGCGTAATCTTCCTCGCCGGTCTAATCATAAACGGCTACCGGAACGTGATTGCCGCATTTTCCCGGGATCCGGCCACGGCAAACCTCAAACTCGCGTTTTTCGTTGTGGCGATCGTATACAACTTCACCGAAGCCGGCTTCAGGGAGACCACCCTGGTTTGGATATTCTTTCTGGTCGCCACATTTGCGGTTCCCCGAACGGCCGCTTCGAAGACTCAACTCCGGCCAGAGGTTAAACCGTCGTCAGAGTTGAGTGAGTTTTCGGTGAAAGCCGATCCAGTCCTGGCTGCGGATATCGCTTCGAACTGGGAGTTGGCGAACTATGAGGATTTCTCGGAGAGTAAGAACTTAAGCAATGATAAGTGGGCACGGCAAGGTGCGCACGTCGGCAACTTTCCAGAAGTTTGGCCGCAGCGGGAGCATATTTGAGACCGTTTGAAAAAACCGGCGCGTTCCGGCCCAGCGAAGGCCCGATACGAGACCTCGCAGTCCGCGGCGCGGGGGCAATCTTGTTCTCGGGTGGGGTGGTAACGGTCTTGCACGTCATTGCCGCAATCACTCTGGCTCGCTTGCTGACCCCCAGGGATTTCGGCGTGGTGGCGATGGTCACCACCTTCAGCCTGCTGCTGAGCAATTTCGGCCTGAACGGATTTACCGAGGCGATTCTTCAGTTCGAAGATCTCAACGAGGTGCTGGCCAGCAACCTGTTCTGGATCAACCTGAGCGTGGGAACTCTGCTGACGCTTGCTTTTGCCGCATCGGGCTCCTTGTTGGCGTGGTTCTACAAAGATCCGGTTGTCGCCCACGTAGCCGTCGGCACATCGATCTCGATATTTCTCACCAGCGCGTCGGTGGAGCACCTGGCTCTGCTCAAACGCGCTATGCGCTTTTCGACCGTCTCTGCCAACGACATTGTTGGCCGCGCCGTTTCCGTGGTCATTTCAATCTTTCTGGCGTGGCGAGGCTGGGGATACTGGGCGCTGGTCGCTGGAGTAATCGCGGTACCACTCAGCACGTCGATCGGCGCCTGGATCTTGTGCAGGTGGCTGCCGGCTTTTCCCCGGCGGGCGGCGAACACCCCTTCCATGGTGTGGTTCGCCATGCACGTTTACGGGCGGTTTACCGTCAACTATTTTTCCCGCAACACCGACAATTTGTTGGTGGGCTGGCGCTTCAACGCGCAGGCTCTCGGCTTTTACAAGAAAGCCTACGACCTGTTTGCCCTCTCGGCGGGCTTGCTGGTGTCGCCCCTGGCCAACGTGGCCATCGCAGCCCTCAGCCGCTTCAATCCACGCTCGGCTGAGTTTCGGCGATATATGGTAAACGCTTTTACCGTCCTCGCGTTTGTGGGGATGGGCCTGGGCGCAAATCTCACCCTGGTGGGCAGAGATGTGATTCGCCTGCTGTTGGGAACCAAGTGGGAGGAATCCGGCCGGATTTTTGTGTTCTTCGGTCCAGGCATCGGAATCATGATGCTCTACTTCACCCACGGATGGATCCATCTCTCGATCGGCAGAGCGGATCGCTGGTTTCGCTGGGGAATCGTAGAGCTGGCAGTCACCGTCCTACTGTTTCTGTTGTGCTTGCGCTGGGGCCCGGTTGGAATTGCTGTAGCGTGGACCACATCGTTCTGGATTCTAACGATTCCGGCGATCTGGTATGCGGGCCGCCCCATACAGTTCGGAGTCACTCTCATGCTGGCGGCGACTTGGAGGTTCGTAGTTGCATCTGCGCTCGCCGGCTGCGCATCGGCATTCATCATGCAGCGCGTTGCGGCCGTATTTTTGGGAAGCGGCTTAGTCCAGACTGCCGCTCGCATCGCGATGACTTCCGCCGGCTTCAGCATTCTGTACGTCGGGCTGGTCATCATACTGCACCGCGGATGCGCTCCGCTGTATCAACTGGCGCGGCTGGTGCGAGGAATGGCCCCGGCCGGAAAATTTCCGAAGTCTTCTTCTATGCCGGCAATGGCCTGTGCTGTCGGCGAGAGTGCTGTGTTAGCCGAGTCGGGGGTAGGGAAATAAGGCCATGAGTTTCACGAGCTTGACTCTGACACATAGCTCCAGTCGCGAGCCCCAAATTAGGAAACGCTAAGCTTCATGGAACCGCAGATCGGGAATGGAAGGATTGAATCTGAAATCGTTGGCATTAAAACCTCCAGTCCAATGGCGCATAAAAACAGTGTCCATTTTCCTGAGGCCGGAGGGCTTATCGATCATGTACTATCGACACCTTCGTTGGGACTGCACCACCTGATAAAACCGAAGAGGACTGATTTTCAGTGCTCTTGTTTAGCGAATACCAGCTTGGTCCCCCGAGGATAAATGAAACGGCGTTACGTTCTTTTTTTCCCCGCAATCGTCTTTTGTACGCTGTATTCTCATGCTCAGCTTTGGTCCGGCCTGCTGAACCCAACGTCCGGTAGCGGAGCCTGCTCAGCCGCGACGGTAAGCGGTCCACAAAAATGCGCCATCGACTGGACGCAAACGGGAGTACCGGGTGGCATACCGTCGGCATCGTGGACGCAATGCGGCTCTACAATTCAGGCATCGGCTTACGGAAGCGGCTCCTCCGATGCGACATCGGCTATCAATGCTGCGTTGAGCAGCTGCGGATCGACATCCGGCAATCCCCATTATGTGTTGCTTAGTTCCGGAACGTTTCTTATCAAGGGCAACCTCACGATTCCTGGCTATACCGTCTTGCGGGGAGCAGGGACACTGTCAACGATCCTGAATACCACGGGCACCAGCGGAGCAGCAATCACAATGGGCACGGGCGGTGGGATTTCCTCCGGCGGCCCCAACTCCGCCACCATCAATTCTGGAAATACCGCCGGATCGACCAGCCTCACCCTCTCCAGCACATCTGGAATGTCAGTGGGCGGCTACCTGATGATTAGCGAATTGAATGATCCGGTTTATGCGACGATCGATAGCATCGCCAACGCCGGCGACCCCTGCACGTGGTGCGACTATCCTTTTAGCGGAGCACGGGCGCGCGGCCAGATTGTAGAAATCGAAACTATCTCAGGCAATACACTGACAATTTCTCCCGGTCTATACACGAATTATGGAACGGCGAGCAGCACATCTCCGGCCCTGGCGACGCCGGTTCCGGGCGTGCAGAAATATTCCGGCGTCGAACTCCTGCAAACCTACGCCAACAACACCGGCTATGCTCAGACATTTGCCCTGTGGGCATGCATGTATTGCTGGGTCAAGGAAGTATTCAACAACTACAGCGACGGCGACCATATTGACGATTATTACGGCTACCGCGATGAATTCCGGGATAGCTATTTTTCCAATGCCATGCTGCATAGTCCTGGGAGTTCAGATTCGGATGTTTCCCTGCTCGATCAAACCTCGGGCACACTAATTGAGAATAATATTCTGGAGCGCCTGCATGTGGGCGTGATCGTCGACTGGGGCAGCGCCGGCAACGTGGTCGGCTATAACTATAGCTACGGCAACTTCGATGCCAGCGGCGACCTAGTAATCATGGCTTCGTTTCTGGAGCACGGGGCGTCGCCTCAATTCAATCTTTACGAGGGCAATGTCGGCAACAACATCACTCTCGACAGTTTCTGGGGATCGGGATCCAACGAGACCATGTTTCGCAATCAGTTTCGCGGGACCGACACTCTGGCTTCGCCTTTAAGCGCCGGGCGCAACACCGTGAACTGGTCGAGCGCGCAACTGGCAAACGAACAGATGTTCGGCATCACCAACTCCTGGGTACACACCAACAGCAACGCGATCGGAAATGTTCTCGGCTCTGCTGACGCCCTCACGGCAGCTACACAAGGCCTTTACACTGGCGGTGCCACACCGTACACCTCCACCGTGATTCCGTCGGCTATGCGAAATTACAACAACTGGTTCTACGCGGTCAGCGTGGGATATGACACCGGCAGCGATACCAGCGGCAGCGGGGTCAAGACTTTCGCAGGCGGTCCATCGAACGCCGTCGGGTACTGGGTGGGGTTGGCGTCCGGAACCATTTTCCAGCATGGAAACTTCGACATTGCCAGCAACTCAACCATCTGGGCCAGTGGTGTTACGCACACTCTGCCAGCATCCCTTTTTCATTCTTCGCAGCCGGCATTTTGGACAGTTCCAGCGTCATGGTCCGATCAACCGCCGTGGCCTGCGATTGGGCCCGATGTAACGGGCGGGAATGTGGACAATTCGACTCTCGCGGGCCATGTGTATCAGATTCCTGCGGAGGCTTGTTACAACAACACGGCGCGGGACGCGACCGGGATCAAACTATTCAACCCGGCAAATTGCTACGGCATTGATCCTCCTCCTCCGCCCCCGGCCCCTCCGACAGGGCTTAACGCCGTCGTTCAATAATGTCGTGTGAATTGTTCCTCGTAGTGGCGCGCTCAAGCATCTCCTTCGCGCTGGGCTATGGCTCAGGCGCTGACGTTCAGGCGAACACTTGTACGGCTCAGGAAGCAGGGGCAGGGTTCACAGGCCCCGACTGGTCTCACCGCCGCGTGAGATGATCCAAATTCGCAAACCGCAAAAACCCCCTGAGCGCACAAAGCAACCGTTGACGGCAAGCTGGGAAGGGGCTTGATGGCCATGCGAAAGTTTTGACCCACCGACGTAGCTATGTCGACAAACTCCCAGAAATGAGCACAGATAAAACTTGCTAAATAACGTTTACTTCCGCTTGAAGCCTTTTCTGCCTTGGGGTGTCCGCATCGCCTTGCGCCGGCTGCGCGCCAGCTACAAACGTGCCAACTCTGCAAATGTGTGGCCGATCGATGAG
Source organism: uncultured Acidobacteriaceae bacterium (assembly GCA_963832755.1). GTDB lineage: Bacteria > Acidobacteriota > Terriglobia > Terriglobales > Acidobacteriaceae > Sulfotelmatobacter. Next base: position 754,472 of record CAWHVM010000003.1, read on the forward strand.
CAGGCGGGTGCGGCTCCCCCCAACTGGCCAGGGTGGCCAGACGGCAAACGGTTCGCCCTAGTCCTCACTCATGATGTCGAAGGTGCGAAGGGTTTGTCGCGCATCCAGCAACTAATGAACATGGAGTTGAAGCATGGATTTCATTCGTCTTTCTACTTTGTGCCGGAGGGAGAATACAACGTTTCTGACGGCTTGCGAAGGATGCTGGAGGAAGCTCAGTTCGAGGTGGGTGTGCATGGATTGGACCACGACGGAAGACTTTACAGTTCCAAGAGCGCATTCAAGGCCAAGGCTGCGCAGATCAGGGAATATCTGCAGCACTGGAACGCGTGCGGATTTCGCTCTCCTCTGATGCAGCACGAGCTGGGGTGGCTGCACGCGTTGGGTGTGGAGTACGACGCATCGACGTTTGATACAGATCCGTTTGAACCCCAGCCTGACGCCGCCGGCACCATCTTTCCCTTTTGGGTACCGGGTCCGGATGGAAATGGATATGTAGAACTTCCTTACACCCTGATTCAAGACTTCAATCTCTTCAAGGTTCTTCGCGCCCGGGATACGAGTATTTGGAAGCGGAAGGTTGATTGGCTTGTCGAGCATGGGGGCATGGTGTTGCTAAACACTCATCCGGATTACATGTGCTTTGGCGGCCGGGAGAATCGCGATGAGTATCCGGTGTCGTTCTACGAAGAACTGCTCTCCTATGTAAAGGAAAAATATGAGGGTTCCTATTGGAACGCGTTGCCGCGCGAAGTGGCTCGGTATTATTGCAAGCGGATTCCGCTTCCTTTACGGAATACACGCAAGAAAATATGCATGGTGGCCTACACTCCGTACGAGTCTGACAATCGTGTCCGGCGCTATGCGGAGGCTCTAGCGAAACGGGGGGACCATGTAGACGTGATCGCCATAAGCTGGAAGCACTACAAGACGACGGAGAACAAAATCAAGGGGGTTGCGGTTTATCCAGTGCAACACCGTGAGTTGGACGAGCGCACCAAGTGGACATACGCATGGCGATTGCTGCGCTTTCTATGGAGCTCATCCAGGCAGCTAACGCGGCTACATAAGCGGTATCGCTACGATGTGATTCATGTTCATAACATGCCGGACTTTCTGGCGTTTGCGGCGTGGTATCCGAAACTTACCGGCGCGAAGCTGATTCTCGACATTCACGATATCGTTCCGGAGTTTTTTGCGAGTAAATTTCACACAAAGCCTGACTCAATCTATGTCGCGTTGATGAAAGCGATCGAAAGAGCATCGGCACAATTTGTCGATCACGTGATTGTCTCGAACCACCTGTGGTACCAAACCCTGGTTGCACGGTCGGTTGCGCGGGAGAAATGCTCCGTTGTCCTTAATCGCGTGGACCCTGAACTATTTGGCCGGGCGACAAGAACCAGGACCGACGACAAAGTTATCGTGCTGTTTCCGGGTAGTGTTCAGTGGCACCAGGGATTGGATATTGCGATCGAAGCCTTCGTTCACTTCAAGAGCAGGATTCCGAATGCGGAGTTCCATATTTATACAGGAGCAGGCGGCGCTGCGAAGGACAATTTGAGCCGATTGATACAGCGGCTTGATCTGGAGGGAAGCGTTAAGCTTTTCGGGGGTGTGCCGTTCGATAAAATGCCGCAAGTGATCGCCAATGCTGACCTAGGAGTTGTTCCCAAGCGGGCCGACTCATTTGGAAACGAAGCTTACAGCACCAAGATCATGGAGTTCCTCTCCCAGGGCGTACCGGCCGTCGTCTCTCGAACAAAGGTTGACATCTTTTATTTTCACGAAGGGGTTGTCCATTTCTTCCCCTCTGGTGACCCCAAAGCTATGGCCCAGGCGATGCTGGATGTTATCGGCAATCCGGACCTGCGGAAGTCTCTCATTGCGCGTGGCTATGAATATGTCGAGCAGAATAGCTGGGACCAAAAGAGAAGTGAGTACTTGGAGTTGATCGATTCACTGTCGACAGAACGATTTGAAGATATCCCCCACACCCTAACAGATATTTCGACATTTCACGCAAACGGAAGCCGACCGCTGAGTAATGACTCCATCGCCGGTCAGACCGGTGGCCTAGTTATCGAGCTTGACGGCCCCACTGCGGTATCGACTGTGAAGAAGGACTGAAATCGTCCCCTTGTTACTCTACTTGATTGATTAAAACGAGTTACTTCCCAATGAAAGTATCTGATCCTGGCCGGGCTGCTTGCGACCCCGTGTCGACTACTGAAATCGCACCTACCGTGGAGCCAGCTTTCACTTTTGTGCCCGATCCGTCGGTAGAGGCCTGCGCGGAGTGCAGGATCAGCCTCCGTTCCCTGCCGTATCTGGCCGACCACGCGTTTCAGGACATGGTCGTGCTGCCCGGGTCGTTCTACATTGAAATGGCGCTGGCTGTTCATCAGCAGCGGTTTGAGCGCGCCCCGGGTGTCGTGCACAACGTGACCTTCCAGAATCCAGCCGTTCTTTCGCAGGACGATACGATCATAAGGATTGAGGTTCGAAACAATGGTGCCGACACTGCTGAATACACTTTCTACGAAGCCGCCGTCGAGAATGGAGGCACTCCCTCCCGCCGCCAATATGCTGCCCGGCTCGAGATCGACCGCAGCCCATCAGCCCTTGAAGGGTCTGCCGGCGGATCATTTTCCATCGCAGAGTTTCAGGCGCAGGCGGCTGAGGTAATCGACTCTGAGCGTTTTTACAAAGAGCTTCGTGCCAACGGCAACCAGTATGGGCCCGAGTTTCAGGGGGTTTCCTCGATTTGGCGGGCCGGCAATCAGGTTCTCGGGAAACTTTCCTGGCGGCGTGCGGAGAACGGTTTCCATTGCCTGCACCCCACGCTGCTGGATGCGACGACTCAGATGCTGGCGCCCTTCATGATGGCCGGGGGCAGGACTTTCATGTTGCGGTCGATTGAACGCATCGAAATAGCGAGCCTCGACTTTCCCGATACCCTGTGGTGCCACGCCACGCTGCTGCCGGAGACTGAAGGAGAGAACAAGGGCGTGGCCGGCAATGTTCGGGTTTTCGGCCCGTCGGGCAAGCTGCACCTGCAACTCTCCGGAGTCACCTTCAATCTTCTGGACCGCGCGGATGGCCTTGAGGAAAATGCAGCGCCGAGCCTGGTAGTCGCCTCCAACTTTACGGCAGATCCGATCGAGGATTCGCTGAAGTTCTGGGCAGCGCATTTCGGCATTCAGGCCAAAATCGAATTTGCGCCCTACGATCAGATTTTTCAGCAGTTGCTGCAGACGGAGAGCGCGTTTCGCAGGAACCGTGACGGGGTCAACATTATCCTGCTGCAATTGGAGAAGTGGGCCGCTGCCGAACGAGATTGTGTCCCGACCTTCGACAAACAGAGAGCCGAGCAGTGCTTCGCGAATCGCAAGAGATGCATTCTGCCAAATGGCCTTGAAATCGTCCATTTGAACCAGTACGAAACGGACTACGTTTACAAGGAAATTTTTGAGGACGAATGTTATTTAAAGCACGGTATACGCCTGCCCGACGAAGCCACCGTGGTGGACATTGGGGCCAACATCGGTCTGTTTTCTCTTTTCGTAATGAGCCGCTGCAGGAACCCGAAGACTTACGCCTTCGAACCCGCTCCGGTTGCGTATGACCTGCTGAAGGCGAATTGCGACGCCTACGGCGCCAGTGCCCAGGTCTTTAATTTCGGTGTCTCGGATAAGCCGGGTGCGGCGGCCTTTACCTTCTACGAGAATTCGTCCGTTTTCTCGAGCTTTCATTCCAGTGAAGACGAGGATCGCAAAGCGATCCAGGCTGTCGTTCGCAACATGCTCAGTGGCGGATCGGTTGCCGACGAATCCCTTCAGGAGTATGTGAATGACCTCACCGTCGACAGGCTTCGCCGGACTACCCACGAGTGCCGCCTGACGTTGGTGTCGGAAATCATCCGGGAAAATCGGATCGACAAGATCGATCTGCTCAAGATTGATGCCGAAAAAAGCGAACTGGATATTATCCGGGGCATCGCGGATGGCGACTGGCCGAAGATCGATCAGATCGTCATCGAAATCCATGATCCCAGCGGCGACGCGGTTCGTTGGATCAATGACCTGCTCATCGGGAAGGGATACCGATGTGCGATCGAACAAGAAAAACTGCTTGAGCATTCCGGACTATTCAACCTCTTCGCAATTCGGGATGAGCCAAAGGACCGGGCGACCTCGGATTCAGAGCGCTCCCAAACCTCTTCTCCACAGCCTTTGCCGCGGCAGTCCGGCAGCCTGCAACGCAATGTGCGGGATTTCTGCGCCGCGCTGCAGTCATTCACAAGCCAGGCGATGGCGCCTCTTGTACTTTGTTTCTGTCCAGCAAGCCCGGCCGTCGAAGCCAATGCGGAACTGAAGGCGGCGCTCGGTGACGCCGAGCGGGAATTGCTCTCACGAACTGGCGCGCTGGCGGGCGTTTCCGCCATCGGTTCGGAAACTTTGTCGCGGCTCTATCCGGTCGCGGAGTATTACGACGTTCATGGTCATCAGTTAGGAGACATTCCCTACACAGAAGAGTGCTACGCCGCCATTGGCACCGCTGCGTTCCGAACCATTTCCAACCTGAAGCGGAAGCCATTCAAAGTAATTGTGCTGGACTGCGATAACACGCTTTGGAAAGGCGTTTGTGGCGAGGATGGCCCGCAGGGAATCGCGGTCAGCGACCCGTACCGCGTTCTGCAGCAGTTCATGGTCGATCAGATGAATGCCGGCATGCTGCTGTGCCTGTGCAGCAAGAACAGCGAAAAGGATGTGCTGGACGTATTCGATGAGCGCGCCGATATGCCGCTGAACCGCGAGCATCTGGCTTCATGGCGGATCAACTGGGGCAGCAAGTCTGAGAACATCAAATCTCTCGCGAACGAACTGAATCTTGCGTTGGACAGTTTTATCTTCATCGATGACAATCCTGTGGAGTGCGCTGACGTTGAGATCAACTGCCCCGGTGTGTTGACTCTGCAGGTGCCGCGGGAGCCTGCGTCGTTTGCCTCGTTCTTCCAGCACGTCTGGGCGTTCGATCACGCGGGAACGACCGAAGAGGATCGAAACCGCACCAAGATGTATCAGGAAAACGCTCGCAGAGAGAGCTTCCGTGCGCAGACCTCTTCCTTAAATGATTTTGTCGCGGGCCTTCAGGTTCGCATCGACATGGCGGAAGCAACCGAGGATCAGCTCAGCCGCGTCTCGCAATTGACATTTCGGACCAATCAATTCAACTTCACCACGATCCGGCGCTCGGAGAGCGAAATCAGAGACTTCCTGAGGCGGGAAAACACCGGAGGTCTGGTGGTTCAGGTGGCTGATCGTTTCGGAGACTATGGGCTCGTCGGCGTCGTCCTGTATGAGATGGAAACCGACCGGTTCAAGCTCGACACTTTTCTGCTGAGTTGCCGCGTCTTGGGAAGAGGAGTAGAGCACACGGTACTCTCGCGGATTGGCCGACGGGCGCTCAGTTCAGGAAAGAAGTTAGTGGAACTCACATGCCTGGCGACCGATAGAAATTTGCCTGCCAGAGAGTTCGTCAACAGCCTGGGCGATCAGTATCGAAGTAAAGAAGGCGAAGCGTGGCTCTTTCCTGCCGAATACATTGCGGGCCTCCGATACAATCCGGACGAAAAGACTCCGCAAGTGAACGACAAGCCGGCCGCGACCCATGCGGACAAACCGCCGCTTCCACCGACGCCTGGATTTTACATACCTGCCCGATCGGAGCACTTCCAACGGATTGGGGAAGAGCTGTATGACATCAGCCGGGTGGCAAACGCGATCAGTGAATTCCGGCTCCGGACGCGAGGTCTTGACGAGGTCGCGGAGACAGAGCCTGCCGGCTCGCTGGAAAACGTGATTCTCAATATATGGAGGAAGGTCCTGGGCCGGCCGGGAATCGGACTGAACGTCAATTTCTTCGAGGCGGGAGGAACTTCCCTGAAGGCTGTCCAGGTAATCGCGATGATCCGGAAGGAAGTGAAGCAAAATCTATCCGTCATTAGTCTTTTCGAGTGCCCGACTGTAAAGCTTCTCGCCGCCCGGCTGGGCGCAACCCCAGAAAGTTTATCCACCGAACCTGTTGCCGCTGGAGCTGCGTTGCGCGGGCAGCAAAGACGACTCAGGGCTATGAGGCGGACGCAATGAACCTGTCGAGAATAGGCGTTCTGGGCGCTGGGAATATCGGGGTTGGCGTCGTCACCGACCTGGTGCTTCATGGCATCCCAACGGTCGTGGTTGACCTTACCAGCGACACTCTCGAACGCGCCCAAGCCGAGGTGCTGAACAACATACGGTTCGCTCCTCTGCTTTCAAAGACCCTGCCGCTGGCCACCCGGGATGAGGCTTTGCGGCGGATGACACTGACCACTGATCTGAAGGATCTGGCTTCCTGCGACTTCATCATCGAGAACGTTACCGAGGATTGGGAAATCAAGAAGCCGCTTTATGAAAAATTGGGGAAGCTGGCGCCACCCGAGGTCTGTTTTGGAGCCAATACCTCGTGCATTTCCATCACACAAATAGGCAGCGCGTCGGGGCGTCCCGCCAATGTCGTCGGGGTTCACTTTATGAATCCGGTCCATCTCAAGCCCGCCGTCGAGGTGATTCGCGGATTCCACACTTCGGACCTGGCACTCAACACGTTGCTGCAATTGCTTTCCCAACTGAAGAAGGAAGCAATCATTGTCGAGGATATGCCCGGCTTTGTTTCCAACCGCATCTCCCATTTGTTCATGAACGAGGCCGCTTTTGTGCTGCAGGACAATGTTTCCACGGCGGAGAAGATCGACATGATTTTCAAAAAGTGCTTCGGACACACGATGGGTCCTCTGGAGACTGCCGACCTGATCGGATTGGATACGGTGGTGCGTTCTCTCGACGTTCTTTATGAAAGCTTCCAGGATCCGAAGTACCGATGCTGCCCACTGCTTAGAAAGTTGGTTCATGCCGGGCATTTAGGGCGCAAGACCGGGAAGGGCTTCTACAGCTACTTTGCCGGCTGATGGACCGAACCCTCATTTTCTGAATCAAGACTTTCACCATCATTTATTTCTGGAGAGAAATCCTTGACCAACACCATGTATGCACAAGAGGAAAACAAGATTAGGGAAACCGTTACTAACTTCCTGCTGAACGCGATCCGTATCCCGAATCTGAAAGGCGACGATCATCTTTTCGAATCCGGCATCGTAAATTCGCTGTTTGCGGTCCAGCTGATGACTTTCCTCGAAAAAAACTTCGTCATAGAAATTGGCATGGACGATCTGGACATGGAGAATTTCAAATCCGTAAACGCGACTACCGCGTTTGTCATGAGGAAGAAGGGCTTGGAAAGAGTTGGGGCTGCATCGTGAGGTCATAGCCGCGATTCCTGTTTCTCTCACTCCCACAATAGTCATTTCTGATTCCGTGCTCTGATCCGTAGAGAGCGCCACGTCCATAGGCAAGGATTTCGATGCAACATCTATTAACTGAAGAGCAAAAGGCAAGGCATAAGAAGTTCAAGGCGTTCGTGAACGAGAACGTCGAGCCGTTTGCCGAGGCGTGGGATCGGGAGCAGAAGATTCCTGAGTCCGCAATATCGATGCTGGCAAGAGCGGGTTACTTGGGCTGCAGTCTTCCGCCCCAGTATGGAGGACAGGGATGGGACACCGTCACGTTCGGATTGCTGAATGAAGCTTTGGGACGAGGGTCGTCGTCGTTGACCGGCGCGCTGACCGTCCAGACCATGGTTTCCAAGGCGTTGCTGAAGTGGGGAAGCGCCGAGCAAATACAGAAATGGATTCCTCTTCTTGCCAAAGGCGAAATCATCGGGGCTTTTGCCTTGACGGAGCCCGGAGCCGGGAGCGATATCCGTGGCCTGGTGACTGAATTCACCCAATCGGACAGTGGCTGTCTGGTTTTGAACGGCGCCAAGAAATGGATCACCGCGGCGCAGTTTGCCTCCGTATTTCTTGTATTTGGAAAACTGGGAGAATGCCCGCTGGCATGTTTGGTGCCCCGGGACAGTCTGGGCCTCGCGGTGGAACCCATTAATGATCTGATGGGTTTCCGCGCGGCCGGCCTGGCGCGGCTTACTTTCAACAATGTTGAAATTCCAGCAGCAAACGCAGTCGGTAAGCCTGGGTTCGCCCTATCGCACGTCGCGACGGTTGGCCTGCACTACGGCAGGATCAGCACTGCGTGTTCCGCCTTGGGGCTTCTTAGGGGATGCTTTGAAGAAAGTGTCACCTGGGCGGCCACGCGAAAAATAGGCAATCAACCCTTGGGCGATCTCGGAATGATGCGCTCATTGATCGCCGAAATGGGCACCGACCTTGAAGCTGCCAGCTTTCTCTGCCACAGCGCCTGCCGCGCGGCAGATGAAAATCTTCCCGAAGCGTTTGAAAAGGCAGTGATGGCCAAGTATTTCACTTCCAAAGCAGCGGTCAGAGCCGCCTCGAACGCAGTGCAGATTCAAGGAGCGGCAGGATGTCACGGCTCTTCGCCGGTTTCGCGCTTCTATCGCGACGCCAAGATTATGGAAATCATTGAAGGCACCACTCAGATTCATGAGCACCTTCTCGGAGGAATGTTCATCCGGCAAGGTCGCCCGTCTTTGCAGTGAACCCTTCGGTCAGCTTTCTTATGGAATCTCTCATCCAAAATACGGCCAGCAAATCGGACCTGGAAAAGATCGCCGAATTCAACCGCACCGAGGCGGCCTTCCCGGATCACACGACGCTTCAGGAATTAATCGAAGCACAGTTTGCCAAATGTCCTTCCGCAACGGTCGTGATCTGCGATCACGACAAGGTCTTCGGCGTATCCTCGCTCACTTGTGCAGAACTCAACAAAACGGCCAATCGACTGGCACACTCGTTGAGAGCCACGGGCATCGGACCAGGAGACATCGTTGCCTTAATGGTGGAACGATCTTTCGCCATGATGATTGGCATCCTGGGGATCATTAAGGCCGGGGCCGCTTATCTGCCTTTGTCGCCTGACAATCCGCCGGCCCGCACCGACTACATGCTGAAGGACGCAGGGGTCAGAGTACTGTTGGTGCACAACAAGACGGCGGGCAGAACAACCTTCGATGGATTGATCTTCAATCTTGATGATCCCGGAATTTATCGCGGGCCTGATGAAAATCCGGCTATTGTCAATCAGGCTAGCGATCTCGCCTATGTGATCTATACCTCCGGCTCGACCGGCAAGCCCAAGGGCGTGATGATCGAGCATCGCTCCGTCGTGAATCGCCTGCACTGGATGCAACACGGCTATCCGATCGGTGGAGACGACGTCATTCTGCAGAAGACTCCTTATTATTTCGACGTGTCGGTGTGGGAGCTTTTCTGGTGGGCTCTGCAGGGCGCACGACTCTGCTTCCTGATGCCGCGAGGCGAAGCCAACCCGCTGGCCATCGTTGAGACCATCCGGAAGCACCACGTCACCGTCCTGCACTTCGTGCCGTCTATGCTGAACATCTTCCTCGGGTATTTGGATGGAAAGGATGATCGCTTTCTGGTAGGCCTGGCATCGGTGCGACAGGTCTTTGTCAGCGGCGAGGCCTTGGCGCCCAGTCACGTGAGACAGTTCAACAACATCCTGGGAAAGAAGATCGGGGCGCGGCTGACGAATCTATACGGCCCCACCGAGGCGACCGTCGATGTCAGTTACTACGATTGCCCGCCCCACAATGATTTTGAAAAGGTTCCGATCGGCAGGCCAATCCATAACATTAGGCTCTACATCCTACGAGACGGCCGGCAGGCGGCTATTGGCGAGACCGGCGAGTTATGCATTGCCGGGGTCGGGCTTGCCCGAGGCTACCTGAATAATCAGGTGCTAACCGATGAGAAGTTCATCGAGAATCCTGGCAATCCCGGCGAGAGAATCTACCGAACCGGAGACGTTGCCCGCTGGCTGCCTGACGGCAACATCGAGTACCTGGGTCGCGAGGATCACCAGGTTAAGATCCGGGGCTTGCGGATTGAATTGGGCGAGATTGAGAACACCATCAGGGATTATCCCGGTGTTGCCGACTGCGTATGCGTGACCCGTAAGTACTCGGAGAACGTGATACTGATCATCGCGTATCTGGTCTGCAGATCGGAAGTGGAGATTGACGGACTGAAGCAGTATTTGAAGAAGTGCCTTCCCGACTATTCCATTCCCAATCATTTTGAGGTACTCGATAAGATGCCGTTGACGCCGAGCGGGAAGGCCGATCGCAAGGCTTTGCCAGATCCCGTCATTCAAATGAGGTCTGTATAGCAAGCGCTGGCAGGGCGCTGTTCTTACGCGTGTGCGAAATCATTAGCCCATTCGTGAAATGAATAACGAACTTGATATCGCAGTTGTCGGCATGGCCGGCCGCTTTCCCGGCGCGCGAAACCTCGACGAATTTTGGCACAACCTCGCCGCGGGGGTTGAGTCGATCACCCGGTTTTCCGACGAGGAGTTGCTGCAATCGGGAGTGTCTGCGGCTTGCCTGAGCAATTCGAACTACGTGAAAGCCGCGCCCATTCTGGAAGACCCGGGTCAGTTTGACGCCGATTTCTTTGGCTTCCTGCCCACGGAAGCCAGAACCTTGGACCCGCAGCATCGCATGCTCCTGGAGTTGGCGCACGAGGCGATTGAGGATGCGGGCTATGATCCGAATCGCTATCCCGGACGCATCGGTGTTTTCACCGGATCAGCCCTCAACACCTATTTCATGGACCGCGGGCTGAGCAATCAGTTTGCCCAGGAGTACATTCCTACGCTGATTGGTTCCGACAAGGACTTTCTCAGTACTCGGATCTCCTACAAGCTCAATTTGAAGGGGCCCAGTCTCACGATTCAGACAGCCTGCTCCACTTCTATGGTTGCGGTTCATTTGGCTCGCCAAAGTCTTCTGAGTGAGGAGTCGGATATGGCGCTGGCGGGGGCGATATCCGTGCGCGTTCCTCATCGTGCAGGTTACTTCTGTGATGGCGGCGGGGTAGTTTCGCCGGACGCGCATGTGAGGGCCTTCGACGCCAAGGCCAATGGAACTGTATTTGGAAGCGGCGGCGGCATTTTGGTTCTGAAGCGCCTGGCGGACGCGCTCGCGGATGGCGACAACATCCACGCCGTTATCAAGGGCTCCGCCGTCAACAATGACGGCTCGGAAAAAGCCGGTTACACCACGCCCAGCGTCAACGGCCAGACCGACGTAGTGGTGGAAGCTCTGGCCAATGCCGGGGTTGAGGCCGACAGCATCAGCTACGTCGAGGCCCACGGTTCGGGCACGCCCGTCGGCGACCCGGTCGAGATCAGGGCGTTGACCAAAGCGTTTCGCACTTTCACGCAGCGTTCGGGTTACTGCGCCATCGGCTCGGTGAAAACCAATGTGGGGCATCTCGATGCCGCGGCGGCGGTCGCCGGCATGATAAAAACTATCCTTGCCCTCAAGCATCGCACCCTTCCACCCAGTCTTCACTTCAGCCAGCCCAATCCCGAAATCGATTTCGAGAGCACTCCGTTCTACGTCAACACGCAATTGCGGAAGTGGACGAGCGATGGCCCCAGAAGAGCCGGAGTCATGTCCACTGGCATGGGCGGCACGAACGCACACATTGTGTTCGAGGAAGCGCCCGAGCCACAGGCGTCGCCTACCGGTTCTTCTCACTTGCTCATCCTTTCGGCAAAGACTCCAGCGGCTCTCGATCGCGCCACCGACCGCTTGCGCGAATTCCTGGAACGCAACGATTCCGTAAACATGAGCGACGTGGCCCACACATTGCGCGTCGGACGCAAGGCGTCCCCGCACAGACGGTGCCTCGTCTCCACCAGCCGGGAAGATGCGCTAACTGCTCTGGCTGAGGAGAACCCAAGGCGCGTTCTCTCCAGCGTGATCCACGAATCCGCCGAACGGCCGGTGGTTTTCATGTTCCCTGGTATCGGAGATCACTACGTCGGCATGGGCCATGGTCTCTATGAAACATGGGACGTATTCCGGCAGGAGGTTGATCGGTGCGCGCAGATTCTCCATCTCTACATGGGAATCGATATTCGAACAATAATTTATCCCGATGGCGAGGGATGGAAGAAAGAGGGAAAAAGCAAGGGCATCGATTTGAAGAAAATGCTGGGGCGAGGCGCAGATGCACCGGAGGACCGCCACACCACGGATCTGAACAAGACGCTGTTCGCCCAGCCAGCATTATTCACCATTGAATACGCCACGGCCCGGCTCTGGCAGTCGCTGGGGATCACTCCCGCCGCCATCGTCGGACACAGCATGGGCGAATACGTCGCGGCCTGCCTGGCCGGGGTGCTCTCGCTGGAAGACGCGTTGCGTGTGATCGCCATGCGGGCCAAGCTGGTCAATGACCTGCCTCAGGGAGCCATGCTTGCCGTCACACTTCCGGAGCAGGAACTGCTTCCCCTGCTTACCGAAGATCTGTCCATCTCTTTGATTAATGGCCCGGCATTGTGCGTGGTCGCGGGCCCGGTCCCTGCCGTGGCTGAGTTTGAGCGGCTGTTGACTGAAAGGCAGATCATTTCTCGCCGCGTTCAGAATGCTCATGCCTTTCATTCGAGAATGCTCAGTCCGATGGTGAGCGCATTTGAGGAGGAAGTAAGAAAAGTCCGGCTGAACGAGCCTGGAATTCCATTCATCTCAAACGTCACGGGAAAATGGATTACCAAGCACGACGCCACCACTCCATCCTATTGGGCGATGCACGCCGATCACACAGCCAGGTTCAGCGATGCGCTCCAGGAACTTTGGCGATTGAAGGATCCTATTTTGCTGGAGGCCGGGCCCGGTGGAACTCTTGGCGTGTTGGCCATGCAGCACCCTGACCGGCAAAATGCCGCGGACCCACTGACTATTTCCTCGATCCGCCACCATTATGATAACCAGTCCGACATTGATTTCTTATTACAGAGCATTGGCAGGCTCTGGCTCTCCGGAGTTGAGATTCGGTGGGAAAGCATGCATCCCGCTGAGAGACGCCGCAGAATATCGCTGCCGACCTATCCTTTTGAGCGGCGCAATTACTGGATAGAGAACACGCCAGGCAATACGAACATTGCACACAAGCAGGAAGCATTGCCTTCGACATCAACTCTGGACAATTGGTTCTATGCTCCGACCTGGAAGCGGACGCAGTTCCCGAGCAACCTTATCGACGCCTCACACCCTCAGGCCGCCTTCTGGCTGATCGTTGGGGATCGATACGGCGGTGGCGGCCGCATAAAATCCAAACTCGAGGCGATCGGGATGCAAGCGGCTTTCGTTCGCTTCGGCCAAGCGTTTGTCCATCACACCGACGGCTCTTTTGAACTGAATCCCGCAGGTGTGGAGGGTTATCAGGCATTGCTCCTGGACCTGGAACGAAGAGCAGCCGGCGCTCCCATTAACATCGTTCATCTGGGAAGCCTGACCAGAGAAAATGAGGAGAACGTCGGCTCCTGTTCCGCAAACCAGGATTTTGGTTTCTTCAGCCTGCTCCATATTGCGCAGGCGGTTGGTGAACTCCGGACCTCCGTCCCCATCAAGATCGGCGTTATTTCCAACCGGTTGCATTCGGTTACGGGCGAGGAAGATATCGCTCCTGCAATGGCAACCGTGCTGGGGCCTTGCGGCGTCATTCCCCGGGAATACCCGAACGTCAAATGCTTCAATATTGATTTGCCGGGCAGCAACCCGGTTGACAATCTCCCCGACGAATGGTTCGCCAGGATCATTTCTGAATTCGCTGAAGAACATGAGAGCAGCGTCATCGCCTATCGCGGAAAGTATCGCTGGGAGCGGCACTTCGAACGGGTCAAGCTGAATGAGCCTCTCCCTTCTGCAACCTCGAGCGAGTCGCCTGTAATCAAGCGTCTACGGCCCGGCGGAGTATACCTGATTACCGGCGGAACCGGTGGACTCGGCCTGGTCATCGCCAGCTATCTTGCCAAGGCGTGCCGGCCCAGACTGGTGTTGACCAAGAAGTCACATTTTCCAAAGAAGTCCAGGTGGGCGGAATTGGTGACGGGGGCGGATACTCCGGCTCCGGTTCTCAAGACGATCACGACCCTCATGGAGATTGAAAAGATGGGCGCGGAGATCGAGGTCGTGGTTGCAGAACGTCTCCGACCGAGAACAAATGCAGACGGTTGTTGACGAAGTCGTCGCAAAGTACGGAACAATCAACGGGGTTGTGCACGCCGCAGGAGTTGTCCAAGCGGGAATGATCCAGACCAAAACCAGGGAGAGCGCGAATGCGGTGTTAGCTCCCAAGGTTTACGGCACCATGATTCTGTTTGACCTCTTGAAACGAATCAAACTGGATTTCATGGTTTTGTTCTCTTCTGTCAGTTCGGCTATTACACCGTACGCGCTATCTGACTACACTGCGGCCAACTCATTTCTTGACGCTTTTGCGTTCTTTGCCAATGCAAAAGGTTTTCCTGCCCTCACGATCAATTGGTCGTTGTGGAAAGAAGTGGGGATGTTAGCTGAGTTAGAGAACCTGCAAGGTGTGGGGAGTTGGGACGACGCTGGTTTCAAAAATGCGATCACGAACAAAGAAGGGTTGGAGGTATTCGAAAGAGCCCTCAACTCGAACCTCGCGCAGGTCATTGTGAGCCCGGAGGACCTGAACCAACTGATAGAGGCGGCCGGCGCAAATAGAGATCTCCACGAGGCTAGGACTCAGCAGGACAAAGCAGCCCAGCCAACCAACACCGTGGAAGCAGCGCTGGCCGATATGTGGAGCGCTGTGTTTGGCATTGATGGAATTGGCATTCATGAACATTTCTCCGACTTGGGTGGGCACTCGCTTCTGGCAATGCAGATTGTCTCCAGAATCCATTCCTTGTACCAGATCCCTTTCACGCTCAGGGATTTCTTTGAAGCTCCCACCATTGCTCAACTGGGTTCGGTGATTGAGGGGAGGATACTGGGGGAGGTCGAAGGTCTGACCGATGAACAAGCACATCGCCTGATTGCAAACGATTAGGCAAGGCGGGAATTGTTTGGGAAAAAACTGCATGAAGAAGAACTTTCACAGGGTAAGATTTTGTCGCGTTTCCGAATTCACGGTTTTTTCAGTTAGGAGTAGGTTATCAACCGATTAACCAAAAACGATATCGTGCCTGCACGTCTTTCGCCGGAAAAGCAACTCTTGCTGCAACGGCGTTTGGCGGCTAAAGAAAAGAAGATGTCCCCTGCACAGCTTGTAATACCCAGACGTCCAAATCCGGGCTTCGCGCCGCTTTCGTTCTCACAACTCCAGATGTGGTTAATCGACCGGATGACGGAGGGCAATCCGGCCTATAACCAACCGGTCGGCTATCGTCTTCGTGGATCTCTGAACCCGGCAGCTCTGGAAGACAGCTTTAATGAAGTGGTTCGACGGCACGAAATACTGAGAACCACCTTCGTCGTTGAAAATGACAGGCCCGTGCAGCGCATACAGCCGGAGTGCAGGGTTCGAATTAATTTTACCGAACTGGACCCGGCGACCGCAGAATCCAGACTGCAACTACTGGCCGCGGAGGAAGCTCTCACACCGTTTGACCTGTCTCGTCTTCCCCTGATTCGCGTTTCCCTGTTCAGGCTGAGCGAAGCTGAACACATTCTGATCATCAATCTCCACCATATAGTGGGGGATGGAATCTCCGTTGGGCTGATCCTGGACGAAGTCGACATTTTTTATCGCGCGCTTACCAGCGACCGAGAGCCTCTTCCGCCGGATCTCAGCCTGCAGTATGCCGATTTCGCGGTTTGGCAACGGCAAGCCGTGGATGAGGCGGCATACGCCGACCAACTCAGATTCTGGCAGAAGGAGTTGTCAGGAGAGCTGCCTGTGCTGGAGTTGCCCGCCGACTTCCCAAGGCCGCTCCTTCAGTCTTTCAAGGGTTCCAATGTGTTTCTGAACCTTCCGCAGGCGTTGGTTCGCAGCCTGACCTCTCTGGGCGCGCGCGAAGGATGCACGTTCTTCATGACCGTGCTGGCGGCCTTTCAGGTATTGCTTCATCGGTATTCGGGTGCGGAAGAGATTGTCATCGGCACCCCCGTTGCGCTCCGAGACCCCGGGCAAGTGGGTCGCTTGATCGGAAATTGCCTCAACATGGCAGCATTGCGATGCGATCTTTCCGGCAATCCTGATTTCATCGAATTGCTCCGAAGAAGCCGGAACACCGCTCTGAACGCTTTCTCAAATGCCGATCTGCCGTATGAGGCCTTGATGAAGCACCTCAAGATTGAAAGGAACCCGGGACGAAATCCTGTCTTTCAGGTGATGTTAGAGGCCTTGCCCGCGAGCGCGACAAGCATCGGCGAGCTTGAAATCACCAACTTTCATTTCGATATGAAATTTGCTCAGTTCGATCTGGCGCTCCATTTTTGTGAAGAATCCGGAGGCCAATTGGTGCGCTTCGAGTATTGCACCGACGTGTTTCGGGCGGAAACGGTCGAGAGACTCTCTTCCGGCTTTGCACGGCTGTTGCAAGCCGTTGTCGCCAATCCGCGGCAGAAGATATCAGAGATCCCCATCCTGTCGGAAGCGGAAAAGCATCAGGTCCTAAGGGCCTGGAACGATACATCCCGGGACTACCCAAAAGAGCAGTGCCTGCATCACCTGTTCGAAAGGGCTGCGATGCGTGAGCCGAATCGCGTTGCGCTGGAATGCGGCGGCCAGTCGCTGACCTACGGCGAGTTGAATGCGAAGGCCAATCGGCTGGCCCATCACTTGCGCGCATCCGGAGTCCAACCGGAGAGTTGCGTCGGAGTTTTCCTGGAGCGCTCTCTGGATTTGAT
This sequence comes from uncultured Acidobacteriaceae bacterium, assembly GCA_963832755.1. Taxonomy (GTDB): domain Bacteria; phylum Acidobacteriota; class Terriglobia; order Terriglobales; family Acidobacteriaceae; genus Sulfotelmatobacter. The sequence goes on from CAWHVM010000003.1 coordinate 771,242, forward strand.
TGTCGCGTTGCTCGGCATCCTGAAGGCCGGGGCCGCGTACGTCCCCATAGATCCATCCTTTCCTGCGGAACGTTTGGCTTGGATCATGGAGGACGCCGATGTTTTGCTTCTAGTCAGCCAGACTCGTCTCCTGAACGAGTTGTCCCGGCCGGGGATGAAGACGGTTTGTCTGGATGCCGATTGGGAGGCCATCGAACAGGGTGTCGGGGACGACCCCGGTGTTGCAATGTCCCCGTCGAGTCTGGCTTACATCATGTACACCTCCGGTTCCACGGGAAAGCCGAAGGGAGTGATGATCGAGCATCGATCCGTGGTGAATTTCCTTTTGTCTGTGCAGCGGGAGCCCGGCTTCGATGAGAGTGATGTGCTGGTCGCAGTGACCACGATTTCGTTTGACATTGCCACGCTCGAGGTTTTCCTGCCCCTGATTTCGGGAGGAAGACTGGTGGTTGCCGATAGGAGCGAAGTGATCGACGGTTCAGCCCTTTTGGAAAAAATTCACAAGAGCGGCGCCACTGTCCTGCAGGCCACTCCGGCTACCTGGAAGCTGATGCTGGAAGCGGGCTGGGAAAAGACTCCCAGGCTAAGGATGCTGTGCGGGGGAGAGTCATTGCCGCGCGAACTCGCCAACCGCATGCTCCAGCGCGGCGCTGAACTCTGGAACATGTACGGTCCTACGGAAACCACGATTTGGTCGTCCACGGAAAGGATTCAACCGGGGCCGGATCCCATCCTGATCGGCCGTCCGATTGCCAACACACAGTTTTATGTCGTGGATGAGCATCTGGAACCCGTGCCGCTTGGCGTGGTCGGCGAGTTGCTGATTGCTGGCGACGGATTATCCCGAGGATACCGGAACCGCCCCGACTTGACTGCGGAACGGTTTATTGAGATCTCATTCCCGGATCCAGGGGCCCGCGCCTACAGAACTGGAGATCAGGCACGGTTTCGTCCTGATGGCCGCGTTGAGTTGCTGGGACGGCTCGATCATCAAGTAAAGGTACGGGGATACAGAATTGAGTTGGGAGAAATCGAGAAGGTCCTGTCACAGCACGAAGCGCTCAAAGAGGCCGTAGTCGTGACCCAGGAAGACTCCGACGGGAACAAATGCCTTGTGGCCTATTGCATTCCCATTACCCGTGGACGATTGAAGTCGAGCGAACTTGCACAGTTTCTTCAGCGGAAGCTGCCCGATTACATGCTCCCCTCTTACTTCGTCGAGATGGACATATTTCCTGTCACTCCGAATGGCAAGATTGACCGCAAGGCGCTTCCAAGACCTGAAAGCATCTCGTTGGGAGCCGGCTCGCCGTTTGTGGAACCCGAAGGCGAACTCGAACAGCAGTTGGCAGACATCTGGAAGAAGACTCTCAGAAAAGCGATCATCGGTGCCAATGATAATTTTTTCGATCTCGGTGGGCATTCCTTGCTGGCTGCCCAGGTGTTCGCGCAGATGAATCGGCAGCTCGGAGTGAAACTGCCACTGGCTCTTCTATTTCAGGCTCCTACCATCCGACAATTGGCTGCCAGCGTTCAACAGAAATCACAGAAATGCGGTTGGAAGTCGCTGGTTCCAATCCAGACCCGCGGAGACAAGCCGCCGATCTTCCTGGTTCACGGGGCGGAAGGCAATGTGCTGCTGTATAAAAACTTGGCCCGCACTCTGGGAGGCGATCAGCCGGTCTACGGCCTCCAGTCCCTTAGCATAGACAACCGCGATGGGGCGGAGACCAGCATAGAAGAAATGGCGGCCCACTACCGGAAGGAAATTCAAGAACTGCAGCCGAAGGGACCTTATTTTCTGGGAGGATATTGCCTGGGCGGAACGATCGCCCTGGAAATCGCGCAACAGCTCAGAAGAGAGGGAGAATCCGTCGCCCTCTTGGCCATGTTGGAGACCTACAATCTTACACCGTCGCCCCAGTTGTCCTTTTCATTGCGAACGATTCACAAGGCGCAGAACTTGTACTTTCACCTCAAAAATTTATTGTTGAGCGTATCTCAGGGAGGCTTTGACTTTTTCTTCGAAAAAATGAAGATCGAGTTGGGCCGAGTGAAAGTGACCTTGAATATCCTGTGGTCGGCGATGCTCGATAAACTCAATTATAAAGGCGGCTTGCAGTATCAACATCTGCAAACCAGGACAGTGAACGATAAGGCACAAGCGTCCTACATACCTGTTCCCTATGACGGCAAGATCACCCTGTTCAGGACGAAGGGGCACTACTATGGCTTCGGCGACGCGGACTCCGGTTGGGGACCGATCGCCCGGCAAGGCGTTCAGATTGTGGAATTGCCGCACTATCCCAGAGGAACGCTGAACGATCCGTTTGTTGAGGTTGTGGGGGAACAACTGAGGGCAGAGATTGAGAACATACTTCCCACATCTTCCTCCTTACGCCCGGAATCATCCTTCTTGAATATTGGAAGCAAGAGCATGACGACTTCTGGCTGAGCTACTGCTTGACCTTCACTTTAGATTTCTCGGCGCCGGTCGGATCTGATCCGGGTGCTGAAAGCTTGTTTTCCCAAGCGTGTTCGTGGAGCCCCTAACCATGGATTGTAAGAAGCCTCAGATTCTTTATATCGCTGGCTGCGACCGCAGCGGCAGCACCGTCTTAGATCAAGTACTGGGCCAGATTCCGGGCTGGTTTACCGTCGGCGAGCTTGCAGATTTTTGGGACCGCGGCCCCCTCCAACTCTGCGGCTGCGGCCACGCCCTCAAAGATTGTGACTTCTGGCGTCAGGTCTTCATAGAAGCCTTTCACCAAACTCCCGACAAATTTGACTTTACTGCGGTGACAACTTTGAGGAGTCGTTGCGCTCGTTCCCGTCACTTATTTCTCCTCACCAATTCGCTAACCAGAAGATGGGTTAAGCCTGCACTCGATGCCTATGTCGATTTGACACGAAAACTCTATCAGGCTGTCAGCGCAGTGGCAGGCGCGAAGGTCGTAGTCGATTCCTCGAAACTGCCTTCCCACGCCTACCTCTTGAAGCTAACCCGCGCCGCAGAGTTGTTCGTTGTGCATCTGGTGCGCGATCCGCGTGGCTGTGCCTACTCCTGGATGAAAAGCAAACGACATCCCAACCCTGCGGTCAGGGAGTTCCCCAAGTGGCACCCGGCAAAAACCTCGCTAAACTGGGTTTACACCAACAGCGCCATCAGGAAACTCTGGGGAGCTTCAGAAGGACGATATCTTGTCTTACGTTACGAGGACTTCATTGCTGAACCCGAGGATAGCGTGCGCCGGATCGCGCAGTTTGTCGGACAACCTGCAACGGGTCTTCCCTTTTTGTCACACCACACTGTGTCCATAGCGCCCACTCACGGCGTGTCAGGCAACACCGTACGGTTTGATGCGGGGCCGGTACAACTGACGCTCGACGACAAGTGGCGTACAGCCCTGAAGCCGATGCATAGATTACTTGTAACGACGCTGACGGGGCTAACCTCACCCACATTTGGATACAGTTTCGAGAAAGTCAAACCGATGCGCCAGGGAGTCAAATGAACGAGACAGATTACATACTATCCAAGGTCCAAGACGCCTTTAAATCTGCCTTTGATCTTGACCCGCAATTAGTTTCTATGGAAACGAGCGCTAGCGACATCCCCGGCTGGGATTCCATGGGCCATTTGTCTCTCGCCAGTAATTTGGAACTCATTTTCGGCATCAGCCTCGATGTGGATGAGTTGATGGAAATGGAGAATGTTCGCGAGATCGTACGCATCATTGACGCGAAGCTTTCCAAGAAAGTGTAACGTGGCAGCCACCCCGGAACACAATTTTGCCCGGCGATTGGTCGAACGCCTTGGCCCGCGCTCATACTTAATCGACGCAGCGACCGGGGTCGCGATTTGCCCGGACGATTTGCCGCGGCTGATTGCAGCGTACGGCACCTCTTTACGATCCGCTGGTTTGAGACAGGGCGATCGCGTGCTGATCGGATGTTCTCTGTCTCCCGCCAGCACCCTGGTTTATTTAGGAGCCATGTATGCCGGCCTGGTAGCCGTGCCAGTGGAAGATCGGGCAGTGTCGGCCTCAGCAGCAATGTTGCTCAAAGCAACCGGCGCCAAGGCCGTTTGGACTGAAGCAGGTTTGCGGGGCGGAGCAATCGCCAAGGAATCCATCCTTTACCTTCAGGGTGACTTGGCCAAAGACGCGCCAAAGATGATGGCACCCGCTGCTTGCGCAGATTCGGATCTGGCGGCGCTGATGGCCACCTCTGGTTCCACCGGTGTTCCTCGCTTCGTCATGGTCAGCCATGGCAATCTAATCGCGAACACCGAAGCCATCATCCGCAGCCAACAGTTGGGCAGCGACGAACGAGCTATGGCGATTCTCCCCGTGAGCTATTGTTTCGGCGCAAGCCTGATGCATACGCATCTCTATCAGGGTGGAGGTGTGGTCTTTGACCGCCGCTTCATGTTCCCCGATAAAGTGCTTAACGCCATGGCGCAACTCGGCTGCACGACTTTTGCCGGCGTACCGACCGCTTATAACGTGCTTCTTCACCGATCGAACATCCGGCACATCGCCATGCCTTCTCTGCGGCGTTTTCTCCAAGCTGGCGGAGCTTTAGGACGCGAAAGAATCAGTGAGATGCGATCCATTTTCCCTACGACCAAGTTCTACGCGATGTACGGGCAAACCGAGGCAACCGCCCGGATCTCGTGCATGGAGCCCGAGGGGTGGGAAAAGAAACCAGGAAGCGTGGGGCGACCGTTGCATAATCTGACGGTCCGGATCGCAGATGAAGAAGGAGATGACGTGCACGCAGGGCAAGTCGGCGAGCTGCTGGTAAAAGGACCATCCATTTGCTCCGGCTATCTGAACGATCCGGAAGAAACGCGCAGCGTTTTTTGCAACGGCTGGCTGCGAACCCGCGACCTGGCTCACCAGGATGAGGAAGGATATCTCTGGATCGACGGACGCAAGGGATCGTTTCTGAAGATGAGAGGAATACGGGTGAGTCTTGCGGAAGTGGCGGCAAGAGTCACAGCGATTCCAGGCGTTTATGAATGCGCCGCTCGCGCTGTCGATCATCCGGAAGCGGGAGAGGCTCTGGTTTTGTTTGTCGTGCCCGATGACGGGGCAAGAGTTGCGGCGGAAGAAGTTCGCAGACACCTTCCTGCCCATTGGACTCTCGACTCGGTCCGTCTGGTTTCTGAATTGCCAAAAACATCCAGAGGGAAAATAGAGCTTTCGGCGCTCTGCGTTTAGCACGCGACTTCCATGCCGCAATTTCAAGACAAGGTAGAAGCACTTCTGTTGATCCCTCCTTATAGCCAGCCTCCGGAGGAAAGACAGGCTGGCCTGTTGGAAATACTGAAGGAAGAGCTGGATTACGCTTGCCAGCGGCATGCCGGCTATAGGAACTATCTCGAGCACTGGCCTTCGAATTATCGATCCGCCACTCAGGTGGCCGATCTTCCTTTTCTACCCGTGCGAATTCTAAAAGCGAATCCTCCGTTGTCCTTGGTAGATCGGGACGAGATCAAGAGAACCTTAAGCTCGAGCGCCACGACGTCTCAGCTGCCCAGCCGGGTTGTGCTTGATTCGGCGACCGCGCGACGCATGACCAAAGGAATCGTGACCATCGTTCGCGATTTCATCGGACCCGCCCGCCGGCCTTACCTGGTCGTGGACACACCGGATTTCAGGGGAGGCGCGAGCGCTCTTGGAGCCAGGGGAGCGGCGATTCAAGGGTTGCAGCCTTTTGCCACTGAGACCACTTGCTGCCTGAGCCTTGATGATCGAGGTGATTTGAAGCTGGATCTAGACAGGCTGAGAGAATTCGCAAAACGCCGGGAGGATTGTGAAGTGCTGGTTTACGGCTTGACCTATATTTTATGGAACCACTTGGTAAAGCCCCTCATGGCCGAGGGCACCTCTCTTAACTTGCCGAAGGCTCGCATCCTGCACAGCGGCGGGTGGAAGCGTCTGCAGGATCAAGCCGTTGAAAAAGAAGTGTTCAACCAGCAACTGGCTCAGGCTCTTGGGTGTACCACTGACCACATTATCGATTTCTACGGCATGGTGGAGACCGTGGGAGTCATTTATCCAGATTGCCCCGAGGGTAACAAACATGGCCCCGTGTTTGGCGACGTGATCGTGCGCAATCCGCTCACGCTCGAACCCGTGGCAGCGGGAGAACATGGCATGGTTCAGGTCTGCAGCGTTTTGCCAACCAGCTTCCCAGGTCACCTGCTGCTCACCGAAGATTGGGCCCAGGTGATCGCCTACGACGGCTGCCCATGCGGGAGGCGAGGCATCAGCTTCCGCTTTGCAGGACGCATTCCGAAGACTGAGCTTCGCGGCTGCGGCAATCTCCAAATCAATCGATCGCTGGTGAATTAATCGCGAGCACTTTGATGCCTGCCCTTACACAGACTGCGCTCATACAGAATGTAGACTCGCCCGCAGAGATCTCCTGCGCCGCAGTCAGGCTGCGTCAAGCGGTCCAAGAAACGGAAACCTCACCGAACGACGTTATCGCGATCTTTGATTCGTGGGCGAAGAGCTTGGACGCCCGCGAACTCGATGATGCACCCGGAATCCCATTTCTACGAATGTGGCTAAGACGGGGGACTCTAGAACCAATCATTGCCCGCGAACTTGGACCGAATGGTTTGCATGGCGGGTGGAATGAATACGGTCAAGCCAAGTGCAAGGCTTTTCCCATAGGCGTGGTAGGGCACTGGCCCGCCGGCAACGTAGAGATCCAGCCGATTCTGTCCATGACCTGCGCTCTGCTAGGGGGCAATGCCGCATTGGTCCGCATTCCCAGCGGCCTTGTCGACCTGACGCGACAATTAATGGACAAGCTGGCTGACAGCGATCCGCGCGAACTATTGACGCGTCGCGTTTTTGTGGCAGGATTCGACCATGACCGGCAGGATTTGCAAGAAGCTATGGCTAAAGCCGTAGACGGAGCAATGATTTGGGGCGGCGAAGAGGCCGTTTTGCAGATTCGGTCGTTGCCTTTTCCGCATTGGGCAAGAGTGGCGGTCTTCGGGCCCAGGATATCGGTCGCCGCGATGGACGCAGGCGCCTGGAGCAACCCCGAGGTCCAGGAATCCTGGTGCCGCCGCATTGCGCGCGATGTTTGGCAATTTGACCAGAAGGCCTGCTCCTCGCCGCAGGTCCTGTTTCTCGAAAAAGGGACTGGCCAGTCGACCGCTGAATTTCTGTCACTTCTTCGACGAGCCTTTGAAACCGAAAACCAGGCGCACCCCCGGCAGGCCATTCCTGCCGCATTGACCTCAGCCATTTGCCATGCGCGTGCGTCCTGGCTACTCAACGATACGAACCACAAGGCGGTCTTTCCGAACGGTCCGGATTGGACGCTGCTGCTCGGCTCTGGATCGGACGTTCCCCAACCCATCCAGGGAAAAACCTTGACGGTGCTGGAGGTGGACAATCTGCTGGATGCGGTTTCAAAGTTCGATGGCAACGTGCAGACGCTGGGTTTGGGCATGGCTGATCCGGAAAAAGAGAAGGAGCTTGCCTCGCTGGCCGCAAAAAGAGGTGTGGACCGAATTGTCAAACTGGGGCGCATGCATGTTTTTGTTCCACCCTGGGACGGGGTTGATCTGATCCGGCCGATGGTCCGGATGGTCCGCCATGTTTGCTCGGCAGACTGAATGCTGACGCAAGAAGATCTTCTTATCATGGATGCTCAGGCGTTTCTCAGAGCTCTCGATTCAAAAGCCAAGACGTTTGCTCCCTCGGCACGGGCCACGTTTGAGGCCAATCGGGAACTCTGTTCCTGGCTGTTGGACCCGCTCGCTCGCTGGGCGAAAGCAGCTTACGGCGACCGCGCGTTTGACGACGCCGCAAAGGGCTACGCCAGGTATTGTCTGGGCGTGTGGAAATCTCAGCAACTCTATGAGAAAAGCGGCCGGTACACGCCCGAATCTATGCCCGAGATCGTCTCGGAAGTGTATGAAGACGAGGGCTACATGGTTCCTTACATGTGGGCCGCGATTTTGATTTATCCCTTCTGGCCGTCGATGATCAGCCACATCGAGCTGTATCGGGATGAGTTTCTGAAATCGCTGCCGCCCTCGGCTAAAGTCCTGGAGTTGGCCTCTGGCCACGGTGTTATGGGCTTGCTGGCTGCCGAGACGAGGCCAGACATCCAGGTGAACGGTTTCGACATTAGTCCACCGGCGGTAGCCGTTTCAAACCGGCTGCGCGCTGCTTCTGGACACAATGGCCGGGTAAGCTTTCAGGTCAAAGATGCCCTGAAGTTGACCGGGGAGCGTGGAACCTATCAGGGTATTATCGCCGCCATGCTGGCTGAACATTTACAGGATCCCCGTCTCTTGTTTGCGTCGATAGCTCATCATCTCGCTGACGATGGAGTCGTGTTTTTCAGCACGGCGCTGGAATCAGCGCAGCGCGATCACACTTTTGAATTTCATAACGAAAGCGAGCCAATCCAGATGGCCGAGGCTGTAGGCCTTCGTGTCACGCGCCTTGTCAGTGACGCCGGCTCTCCCGCTCCGGGTGGCCGTTTCCTCCCGCGTGCGTTGGGCATGGTGCTGCGCCGGCGTTGAGGAAGATCATAGCAATGTGAATCAGCTTCCGGCCGCGGAAATGACGGTCGAACCGAACGCCAAACGATTTTATGACCATGAGCTTTGAAGAAGTAAAGGCACATCTAAAGCAGCGATTCCCTTTCATTATGGTGGACAGGGTGTTGGAGCTGGAGCCCGGGAAACGCATCAAGACCCTTAAGAACGTCGCGGGCAACGAGATTCAGTTCTTTGGACACTTTCCCGATTTTGCCATAATGCCTGGGACTTCCATCATTGAAGCCATAGGGCAAAGCGCATCGATTCTTTTTAGCTACACCACTGGCAAAGGCATGAACCAGGGGGAATTCATGGCGCTGGCCGCCGTAAACGACATGAGGTTCCTGGTGCCGGTGTTACCGGGTCATACGATGATTATCGATGTAAATATCGTAAAAATGACGGATGAAGCAGCCTTGATTGAAGGGGTCGCCAGCGTGGAAGGCACAGTGGTGACGCGGGGCAAGCTGAGCTTTGCCCGGAAGATTGTGTGAATTATGTGCAACCTCATCGCCGTGGTTTGCGGGTTCCCGCAGGCGCGGATTCGGTTATGAACTTAGTAGCTTCCACATATTTACCTTGATGAAAATTTTCTGTCGCATCGGCAAGTATGCCCGTCTTTCACAAAGAAGGAACTGAAGCGTTATGAGCACAAGCGGGAATAATCTGTTTTCTTTGTGCAACAAAACGATTTTGATCACCGGGGGCACAGGCGGCATCGGTCAAGCCATTTCGTTGCGCTTCGCGCGGGCGGGAGCTACGGTAATCGCGAACTATCTCCGCAACGAAAAGGCTGCCGAGCAATTGAAGGCGATTGCTGCGGAAGAAGGCTTGGCCATCGCGCTGTGTCGTGCGGATCTGACCAACGAAAGGGGTCTGGAACAACTGGACCGCTCGCTGCAAGAACTAGGTCCGAATCTTTCTGGATTGGTCCATTGTGCTGCCACTGGGGTCCACCGCCCAATCGAAGAACTCACCGAGCGCCATTTCGATTGGACTTTCGACCTGAATGTCCGCGCCTTTTTCAAGCTGATCAAGCTTCTTACGGCGCGTTTTTCCAGGGGATCAAGCATCATGGCGGTCAGTTCCTGGGGCTCCGTGCGTGCCTTCCCGTATTACTCGTTGGTTGGATCGTCCAAGGGCGCGCTTGAGGCGCTTGCGCGTCATCTCGCCGTCGAACTGGCGCCGCGCGGCATCCGGGTCAACATCCTAACCGCCGGGGCAGTGCTCACCGATGCATGGAAAGCGATGCCGAATAGAGAAGAGCGCATCGCCGAGACCATCCGCCGCTCCCCGACGGGGCGCTTGACTACAGCCGAGGAAGTCGCGTACGGGGCCCAATTTCTTTGCTCCGACGCGGCCGCAGGCGTCATCGGCCAAACCCTTGTCGTTGATAACGGTACCGGGATTATGGCCTAGGCTCATGGTTCCGCATGGAAGCGAAGCTTTCCAGGAAAGTGTAACGTGACAGCCACTGCCGAACAATTAAGTACGAACACGGTCCTGGCCGTTGACCAATCGCCCAACAAAATTTCGTGGCTGGCGTGGTTCCTGCACGCGAGACTCGGTTTCTAAGTGGCCGGCTGCATGAATAATCAAGACATAATGTGTTGATTTGGAGAAAACATCGATTGAGCTATGGAAAAAACTTTGGCTAGAAGAACGTTCAACCGCCTCCTGCATCTGATGGCTAGATCGCTACCTGGGTCAACGAATCTAAGGCCATTTCTTCATCGCTTGCGCGGAGTTAAGATCTCCGGAAACGTATTTATTGGCGATGCTGTTTACCTTGAAAGTGAATATCCCGAATGCGTCGAGATTCATGATGGCGCTTTGATCGGGCTGCGTTCGACAATTGTCGCTCATACTCGAAGTCCCGGCAAAATAGTCATCGAAAAGCAAGCTTGCATTAGCGCGGGTTGCTTGATCGTGTGCGCGCCGGGGAAAACGTTGACGATTGGCGAAGGCGCTGTGATTTCGGCTGGCTCGACAGTGCAAAACGACATCCCATCCTATACCCTTTGCGGCGCGCCCCGCATCAAAACCTTCGGCCAGATAACTGTACCGTTCACTCTCGATGTGTCGTACAAGGAATTCATGGGCGGCTTGAGGCCCGTAAGCGCGCAGGAGAGTGAAGGAGAAGGCTCTTGAGTTACCGAACCAGGACTACCCTTTTAGCAGGGAGTATGTTCGCAGCGGCAGTTTCCCTGCTGCTCGGGTGGCGTCCCCTGGCCGACATCGATAGGCTGGCACTGCGGGATGATGCATACACGTACATACTCCTGATTCTTCCCATCAGCGTAGCCCTGATCCTTCTCCAGTGGGGGTCTTTGAAGCCGATTGTCACTCCCAATATTCCTGCTGGTTGTGCTTTGCTTGCGACAGCCGTTTTAGTCGCCGGAGTTATGACAGTTCGGTCAACCTCGCTACCTTCCGATGCCCGGCTCTCGATCGGGATGTTCGCGCTGGTGCTGTCATGGATAGGATCCTTCGTCCTTTGCAATGGCTCCCGAGCTTCGCGTTCGGTTCTCTTTCCGCTGTGTTTCTTGTTTGGCTTGGTGCCATTTCCGCAATTCGCCCTAAACGAGATCGTGCACCTGTTGCAGCAAGGGTCTGCTTTCGCCGCGCATCTGCTTTTCACAGCAACGGGTGTTCCCGTTGTATAAGATGGCGTCCTGCTCACTGTCCCGGGTTTGACGGTGGAAGTCGCTAAAGAGTGCAGTAGCATTCGATCCAGTTCGATGTTACTGGTCACGACAATCGTACTGGCTCATCTTCTTTTGCGGTCGCCGTGGCGAAAGTTATTTGTGATTGCAGCTGCAGTGTTTCTGTCGGTGGCCAAGAACGGCCTGCGCATTTTCACAATTGTCATGCTTGCAACTCGAGTCGATGCGGGATACCTAACCGGAAGAATTCATCGCGAAGGTGGGATATTATTCTTTCTGATCGCGCTGGGCGGCGTTTTCGTCTTGCTTTGGATTTTGCGGTCGCGAGAGAATTTATCGCAGACTGGACCCGAGCATATCGACCTAGCGGCGAAGGTTTGCCGTTCCCATTGCTGATGTGCAGCCGAGCCCGTAAGAGCGCCAAGTGAAACGGTATCTGAGATCAATGAAGGCGGTCCCCGTTGGAATGGCGATTGTCCTGGCGATTCTCACAATCCTGATCCAAGTGAACTGCCAAAAGCACTCGTCCGCCGTCCCAACCCAGTCTTCTACGAGCAAGCCAGAAAACAAGACTCCACAATCGGATAGTTACGTACCGTGCCTCGCTGATGCCCCCAATCCCGCCAGTGTGAAGTCATCAACTACGCCTGGCGCGCTGGTGAAACCGCACCGTGTTGATTTGTCCTGGAAGGCCAGCACTTCTCCCGGTGTGGCCAAGTACAACGTGCATCGTTGCAGTCCAGGCACCCCATGCACGGTGAGGACATCGGTGATTACATCGGTTACAGGCACCAACTACACCGACACGCAAGTCCAACCGTCGCGTGCCTACTGCTACTTCATCACGGCGGTTGCTGATGCGAGGCGGCCGGAAAGCGTCCCTTCAAACATTATCCATGTCGTGATCCCTTCTCCATGAGGGTATCGAGACCTGCCGTTGACCAAACCGCGGTACTATCCTGCGCGGTCGTGTAGTTCCTTATTTAGTTGAGGCATTGTCCAACCCGAAACGGGGTGTATGGGCCAACAAGAAAACACAACCTGGTCTATTGTTCGTCACGAACGCAAGTACCGTCGTTTCAAACTCACATACCCAGTCCATCTGAAAGTTCTTTGCGGTGAACTGGTCTCTGAAGTCCTCGCTGTCAGCAGAAACGTGAGTGTCGGAGGTCTGCTCTTGGATGCCCCTCTGCCGATTCCCGAACACATCTCGGTAAACTTCGTCTTGATTCTGCAAGGTCCCCCGATGATCCGTCCGATTGAGCTTGCCGGCACCGGAGAGGTAGTGCGAGTTGAGCCGCGCGGGCTTGAGGCGGGATTCGGGATTGCGGTGGAGTACACAACTCCGATCTTTCAGTTCGAAAGTTTTCTCAGTCCGACTGCTTAGAACTAAGCCTGCCAGACGCGCCTTGCGCGATCGCCATGCCTCCGACCAGCTTCGGAGGCATTTGCTTTTTCCGCCTTACTCCTTCGCCAGCGCGACAGCACGCGAACCCAGCCGCGGCGCAATGTCTTGCGCCTGAACTACCCTTTTGAAGCTGCATTGAATACCCGCCAACGAATACCTGCCTGGCCGCTTTACTGGTGTTTCAGTCCATTACCCTCCAGATCGCGTTCCTAAATCATCGTCGGGACCAACTCGGGGAAGACCTGCCGCTCGGACTGAGCGGATTCAATGAGAAGAATGGTAGGCACGAGGAGACTCGAACTCCTGACCTCTACCGTGTCAAGGTAGCGCTCTAACCAACTGAGCTACGCGCCTACGCTGCAATTATTCTAATGTCGTTCGCTGGTTCCCGCAATGCTGAATGCCGGATTCGACGCCGGCCTGCGGGAAGAATCGCCATTGCCAGTTGCAAAGTTCTGCTTGCGGCGGCGACAATCGTCTCATGCCTAAAGACTCGCAGCGAAATGACGACAGTTCCGCAGCAAAATCGCTGACCTCCGATCCTTTTTTGCCTGGAGCGATGGTGGTGGTGACGCTGGGCAATCCCCGGGATAAATTTTGGGGCATGATTCTGGCGTTGGCTCCGGAAGGTCTTAGCATGAGCGGCATTGAGCTGGCGTCCTTTGAAGATCTGGTGTTGATGGTAAGAGATGGGGAATCATTCACGCCCGCGGTCGTTTTTTTCCCCATGCACCGGATTGAACGCATCGAACTGGATCTTCCTGATGGCAGCCTGCCGTCGCTTTCGCAGCGCTTCTCGGCCAAAACAAAGCTGGATCCCGCTGCGCTGCTGGGCCCGGCCAAAGCTAGCGGGAAAATTGACCGGCACGACGCAGTTCATCCGTCCGGGGATCCGGCATGAAATTCTCGCAAGTATTCACGGCGCCCAACCAGCTCACGCTGCTGCGGATGGTTTTCGTCCCGTTTATCGTGATCGAATTGGTGGAAGGCCGCTACTTCTGGGCCCTCGTGCTTTTCGTCGTTGCTGGATTCAGCGACGGTCTGGATGGATTGCTGGCTCGCAAGCTGCACCAGCAGACCCTGCTCGGGCAATATCTTGATCCCATCGCCGACAAACTTTTGCTGAGCACGATGTTTCTGGTGCTGTCCATTCTGCACAAGATCCCGTGGAAGTTTACGGTGCTGGTCTTCAGCCGCGATATTTCCATCCTGGCCGCCAGCGCGGTGCTGTTTGCCATTGCGGGGCTGCGCGATTTCCGGCCCAGTATTTTCGGAAAAGCCAATACCGCTTCGCAGATCGCCGCCGTGTTCTTCGTGATGCTCGCTGCGATACGGCCGGCGCGCTGGATATGGATTACGCGTACTGTCTTCTTGCGCGCCACGTTCGCGTTCACGATCATTTCCGCGCTGCATTATGTGTTTCTCGTGCAGCACCGGCTTAGAGAGCACACGCATGCGCTGGCTGAGCACGCTTCCAGCAGTGCCCGCGCCAGTTGACCCCTTTTCCCGCGCCCCCCTAAAATTGATGATTCGTCTTAACTAACGTTTATCTCTGAGCGCCAACCATCCCTATGGCCTTACGCATTTACAACACCATGTCCTCGCAGGTCGAGGAGTTCCGCACGATGCGCGACAAGCAAGTCCGCATGTACGCCTGCGGGCCAACCGTCTACGATTACGGGCATATCGGCAACTTTCGAACTTTTATTGCGGTCGACATGCTGCAGCGATTTTTGCGGCAATCCGGCTATGCTGTGCAGTACGTCATGAACATTACGGACGTGGACGACAGGATCATCCGCAACGCGGCGCGCGATGGAGTCAGCGTTCAGCAGTACACGGCGAAATATGAAAAGGTTTTTCTGGAAGACTCGGCATTGATTGGGATCGAGCGGCCGACGCTGGTGCGCGCCACCGAATTTATTGCACAGATGGCGGATTTCGTGGCCAAACTGGTGGAGAAAGGCATTGCTTACCGCACCGACGACGGATCGTATTACTTCCGCATCGCAAAGTTTCTGCAGTACGGGAAACTCTCGAAGAAAGATTTCAGCGGAATGCTCGACGGCGCCCGCGTAGACGTTGACGAATACGATAAAGACAGCGCACGCGACTTTGCCCTGTGGAAGGCGCCCAAGCCGGGCGAGGCTTCGTGGGATACGTCGATTGGGCCGGGACGTCCCGGCTGGCACCTGGAGTGCTCGGTGATGTCGATGCAGGAACTGGGCGAGAGTTTCGACCTGCACGCCGGCGGAGAAGACCTGGTTTTTCCGCATCACGAAAATGAGATCGCACAATCGGAGTCGCTTACGGGAAAAATGTTTGCGCGCTTTTGGTTCCACGTGCGTTTTCTGCTCGTCGAAGGCGAGAAGATGTCGAAGAGCCTTGGCAACTTTTACACGCTGCGCGATCTGGTGCTGAAGGGGCATAAGCCGTCGTCAATCCGCTATTTGCTCGCGTCGGTTCCCTACAGAAACCAGCTCAACTTTACGTTCGATGGACTCAAGCAGGCGGCGGTCTCGGTGGAACGCCTGCGCAATTTCCGACAGCGCCTGAGTGTGGGCAATTTTCCTTCCGGCTCGAACGCGGAGATGCAAACGCTTGCGCGTGAAACCATCGACCGCGTGCGAGCCGCGCTCGATGACGATCTCAACACGGCGCAGGCGCAGGCTGCCATCTTCGAGATGGTGCGCAGCGCCAATTCCGCGCTTGATTCAGGCCAGATTAAGCAGGACGATGCCGCGCCGCTGCTCGCCGCGCTGGAGAAGTTCGATGAGATTTTTGCGGTACTGCAAGACAACGATGGGCCGAAGATGAAGCAGGTTTTCGATTGGGCGCTGACCGAGGGCCGTGAGCAAGATATCAGTGCGGAACTGCGGGAAGCAATGCAGTTCGGCCAACTCGCTGATGCCGAGATCGAAAAGAAAATCGCGGATATGGAAGCCGCCCGCCGTGGCCGTAACTTCAAGGTGTCTGACACGCTGCGCTCGGAACTCACCGCCGTTGGCGTCGTTATCGAGAATACGAAGGACGGAGTACGATGGCGCAGAAAGTAGCCTTCCGCGATGTTAAGCTGAAAGCTGATCGCTGAGAGCTGACAGCTCTTATGAAATCCCTCGACGAATATCTTCGCGACGCCGGACAAGCTCACGGACATCTCTGCGCCGGCCAGGTGCTCGGCGTACGATTGGCGATGCTGGGATTGGCCAAGCTTGGGATCGATGATCCGCGCGGCAATAAGGAAGACCGCAAGCGTCTCGTTACCTTCGTCGAGATTGACCGCTGCGCCACCGACGCCGTTGCCGTGGTCACCGGCTGCCGCTTGGGCAAGCGTGCGCTGAAGTTTCGCGACTGGGGAAAAGTTGCAGCGACGTTTGTGGACGTCAGCACCGGCAAGGCAATCCGTATCGCTGCTAAAGAATCTTCGAAGGCCCTCGCGCGCCAGATGCATCCTGAGATCGCCGACAAGAACCAGCAGCAGATGCTGGCTTATCGCGAGATCACGGACGACGACCTGTTCACGTTTCAATGGGTAAAAGTGGATTTGCCTCCGGAAGAATTTCCTGGATACAAAGAGGAGCGTGTGGTTTGCGAAGCATGCGGTGAAGGGATCAACTTCCGACGAGAAGTTCGCACCAAAGAAAAAGTGCTTTGCCGCTCGTGCGCCGGTGAATGCTACTACAAACCAATCTAGGCAGCCTGCTCATACGCGTGCGCCACGCGCAGGATTGTCGATTCGTCAAAATGTTTGCCGAGAATCTGCAATCCGATCGGGAGCTTTTCTTTCGTTTCGCCGCACGGGATGGAAATGCCCGGAATCCCCGCCAAGTCTGCCGTCACCGTGTAGATGTCGGCCAGATACATGGCCAGCGGATCGTTCGACTTCTCTCCCAGCCGGAAGGCTGCGGTTGGGCTGGTCGGCGTTACGATCGCATCTACTTTGCGGAAAGTTTCTTCGAAATCACGCGTCAGCAAAGTCCGTACCTTCTGCGCCTTCAGATAATATGCGTCGTAATAACCGGCGCTGAGCGCGTAGGTGCCGAGCATGATGCGGCGCTTCACTTCGGCACCGAAACCTCCATCGCGGCTGCGGCGATACATGTCGGAGAGCGACTTCACTCCGGGCGCGCGGTAGCTGTAGCGCACACCGTCGTAACGCGCAAGGTTCGAAGACGCTTCCGCGGTCGCGATCAAATAGTAAGTTGGAATTGCATAAGGCGTGTGCGGCAACGAAACCGGCACCGCCTCGCAGCCCAAACTTTTCAGCTTGTCGATAGCGGACTCAACCGCATGGCGCACTTCATCGTCGAGCCCGTCACCGAAATATTCTTTAGCCACACCCAGCTTCAATCCACGCACAGGCTTTCCTAGGTCGGCCACGTAATTCGGAACAGGAAGATCAGCGGAAGTCGAATCCATCGGATCGCGACCGGCGATTGTACGCAGCACAATCGCCGCGTCTTTCACTGTCTTCGTCAACGGGCCAATATGATCGAGCGAAGATGCAAACGCGATCAACCCGTAACGCGAAACGCGTCCGTAGGTTGGCATCAATCCCACCACGCCGCAGAACGATGCGGGCTGGCGAATCGATCCGCCGGTGTCTGAACCGAGCGCGACGACAGCCATGTCTGCGGCAACGGCCGCTGCGGAACCGCCGGACGATCCTCCCGGTACGCGATCCGAATCACGCGGATTGCGCACGGGATAGAACGCCGAGTTCTCGTTCGACGAACCCATGGCGAACTCGTCACAGTTCGTTTTGCCTAACACCACGGCCCCTGCAGCCTCCATGCGCGCGACCGCTGTGCAATCGTAAGGGGGAATGTAGTGCCCCAGAATCTTCGATCCTGCGGTTGTGCGCACTCCGCGAGTTGACATCACATCTTTAATTGCAACCGGCACTCCGCCGAGCGGCGGTAACGGCTTGCCTTCGGCGGCCATGCGGTCGATGCGGTCGGCTTGCTCCAGCGCGCGCTCTTTGCAGAGCGTGAGGAACGCGCCGATCTGTCCATCTTCTTTCTGTATGCGCGCATAGTGCGCTTCGGCGAGCGCGAGCGCAGTCGTCTTGCGCTGCTGAACGGCGGAGCGGATTGAGTCGATGGTGAGTTGAGTCGGTTGCATGGAGATTCAACGTGGCCGCTATCTCTCAATCACCTTCGGCACGCGGAAGAACGTTCCATCCGCATCCGGCGCGTTCGCGAGCGCGATTTCCTGGGGCAAAGATTTCCGCAATCCTTCGGGAATGTCTTCGCGACTCGCGTCGGCAATTCTCTCGCTGCCTTGCTTGGATTCATCTACGCCATAGCGATCCGACACTTGCGCCATGGGCTCGACGTTCGATGTGTCGAGCTGGTTGAGCCTCTCGATGTAATCGAGAATCGAATTCAGATCGCGCACCATAGCAGTGCGCTCCTCGGCGGAAAGCTCCAGGTTAGCCAGATCGGCCACGTAGGTAACGTCTTTTTCTGTGACTTTCATGTTCTTTGAAGCACATTTCCGTCAGCTGTCGCGGTGAAAACGATGTTTGAAGGAAGATTGCCTGACTCAGCCCTGCCGGATTACAAACTCAATCCTCTCCACTTTTTGACCGGCGTAACGATTCAATGCGGCGAGATAGCGTGGGGCCAGGCTTTGCATCTCGCGCTTCCATCCGGCATCGGGAACCTCGACGCGCAGCACGGCATCGGCGAACTGCAGAGCGCGCGTGCGTTCGGCCACTACTGACCCGCAGACCAGAGGCCAGGCGAGCAGCGGAGCTTCCGCCTGCGGCACGCGCCGAAGCGAGCCGATGACAAGCTTTTCTAATCCTGCGCCCGCCGGTTGCAATGAGGCTCCTCGCTATAAAAGAGAGATCGGAATTCCGAATTCTAGCAGGTTCCACATGCAGGAGATTGCGTCGGGCTGCACGAAATGCGGCTGTGAATTTCGGCCTAAAATATTTTCTCGGCGCGAGAACGACTGACCGGCAAGAATCGATCACAGTGCCAGGAAGGCGCCCGGTCTTGTTCTGTCAGGGATGCGCCCGGTCTGTACCACCCCTCGACCCCCCCTTTTGCAAAATCTCTGGAATCACCATGTTAGCGGGAATTTCCCGGCAACATCCTGATGGCAAAGGACTTAGATACTAAGTTCTTTAGAACCAATGATTTATGGGCACTGCGATCTGAACTCGGCCAACCGTTGCGGCCTCATTCATCATCGCGCAATTGATGGGCTGTGGACAAGGTCAGATGTCACATAGTTGGGCTGTGGAAATCTCTGACGGTCTGTTGTTCTATGACCACCCACGGGTGCAGGGTGGAAAGCGAATGATTATCCAGGCGCGCGAGTTGTAGGGAGGGGAAACGCACTCTTGACGAATTCCAGTGCCGCGTCATGCGAACTTAGGCGTCCCTCGAGTTGGGCATCTTCCACGGCCTCGAGAATGTTGCGGAACTTTGGGCCCGGTGAATATCCGGCAGCGATCAAATCATCGCCGGTGACCAATGGCACCGGCCGAATCTTCTCTGGAGGAATTTCGGCTAGCTTCTGCCGGACAAACTCATACGTACTCAGATTGCCGTGGCTGGCCAGGCTGTCGGCACGATGCAGCGCTAGATGTTGATCGAAGCCGGGCATGCGCAGGAACTTTTTCAGCGTCGACTGATTCATGCGCGTGGCGTGGCTGAAGCGCATGTGATTGTCGACCAGAGCCAGAACCTGAGCGGCGTCGTGGTTGGAGAAGCGCAGGCGTTCACAGATTTCTTCTGCAATCT
This sequence comes from uncultured Acidobacteriaceae bacterium, assembly GCA_963832755.1. Taxonomy (GTDB): domain Bacteria; phylum Acidobacteriota; class Terriglobia; order Terriglobales; family Acidobacteriaceae; genus Sulfotelmatobacter. The sequence continues at coordinate 790,661 of CAWHVM010000003.1, forward strand.
TGACGCCCACATCCACATGATCATCGAAACGGATGCGGTCGGGCGCTACGCGGAAGGTTGCGGGCTTGCCCACATCGTGCAGCAGCGCGCCCCAAGCCAGCGTGGGCGGGCAAGGATGCGGCAAATTATCCAGCAGCAGCAGCGTATGGACGAAGACGTCGCCCTCGGGATGAAACTCGGGCGGCTGAGCCACGCCCTTCATTGCCGTGATCTCGGGCAACACTTCCTTCAGCAAGCCGCAGTCATCCAGCGGGAGAAATGCGCGCCGGGCGTGGCCCTCGGTTAGCATCCGGGTGAGTTCATCCCGGACGCGTTCGCGCGAGACCACCTGGATTTCGTGGGCAAAGCGCTGGATCGCGGCCAGGGTCTGGGCTTCGATTTCGTATTCAAAACGCGCGGCGAAGCGCACGGCGCGCAGCATGCGAAGTTTGTCTTCGGCGAAACGCTGCTGCGGATCTCCGATGGCGCGAATGATTCCGTCTGCGAGATCTTTGCGTCCGCCTACAAAGTCGAGCACTTCGCCGGTCGTTATTTCTCCGACACCGGGATCGAGCAGCATGCCGTTGATGGTGAAGTCGCGGCGGGCAACGTCCTCGCGCGGATCCTGGCTGAAGCGGACTTCATCAGGATGGCGGCCATCGGAGTAGCCGTGATCGCTGCGGAAAGTTGCCACTTCGACGGTGTGGCTGCCTTTTACATTTGGCTGATCTCCCCCTGAAGGCTCAACCAAAGAGTCCACGGGGTACTGCGGGACCAGGACTACTCCGAATTGTGCTCCCACAGCGTAGGAGTCGGGAAAGATCTCCATTACTTGAGTTGGCGTGGCGCTGGTGGCTACGTCGTAGTCCGCAGGCTCGCGCTGCAATAGAAGATCACGCACACATCCGCCTGCCAGGTAGGCTTGAAAGCCTTGTTGGCGCAGGGTTTGGATGATCGTTGTGGCAAAATCTTTCAGCATGGAGCCGTCGCCCTTCGGCAATCGATTCGTGACACGTTTTGAACTAAGCTAGACTACAGAGCTTGCTATCCGCCCTGATTATGCCAGACGCTTACATCCTCGGTATTGAAAGTTCGTGCGACGAAACCGCGGCGGCGGTGGTGCGCTCGGGAGAGCAGGTTATTTCTAACGTAGTGGCTTCGCAGATCGCGACCCATCAGCCTTACGGGGGCGTGGTGCCGGAGTTGGCGTCGCGCGAACACTTGCGGGCGATTGTTCCCGTGGTGCGGCAGGCGCTAGCCGAGGCTAATCAGAATTACAACTCGGTGGACGCGATCGCGGTCACACAAGGGCCCGGCCTCGCCGGAGCGTTGCTGGTTGGCATCAGTTATGCCAAGGCGCTGGCGTTCGCGCTCGACAAGCCGCTGATTGCGGTGAACCATCTCGAAGGGCACATCCACGCGGTTCTGCTGGAAGAGCGGCAGAAAGGAAATCACGAAGTGCAATTTCCCGTGCTCGCTCTGGTGGTGTCGGGAGGACACACGCACCTGTATCTGGCGGCGCAGAAGGGGCCAGGTTGGACTTACGAGAACATCGGCCATACTCGCGACGATGCGGCCGGTGAGGCTTTCGATAAAGTTGCAAAGCTGCTTGGCCTGGGCTATCCGGGAGGGCCGATCGTCGACCGGCTGGCTCCGCATGGCGACCCGACAGCAGTGAAGTTTCCGCCTGCACAGATCAAGCACCGCGATCGCCGGGAGCATCGAAGGGGAGAGCATCGCGGAGAGAAAGAAGTGGAGAGCGATCACCCGCGCTTTGACTTTTCTTACAGCGGCATTAAAACTGCCGTGCTGCGTTACGTTGAGATTCACGAGATGCAGCGTTCCATTGAAGCGCGTCGCCGGGCTTTGGCGAACATCTCCAAACCGAAGCTCGAAGACTACCTGGCGAATTGCGATAAACGGACGCTCGACCTGGTGGCTTCGTTTCAGCGCGCGATCGTCGAAGATCTGGTGGGCAAAACTTTGGCTGCGGCTCGCACTTACGACGTGGCTACACTTTTCGTGACGGGAGGAGTTGCGGCGAACAGTGAACTGCGAAGCACGTTCGAGCGGGACGGCGCTCAGGAGGGACTGCCCGTGTATTTTCCGTCGCGGCCGCTTTCCACGGACAATGCCGCGATGATTGCGGCCGCGGCCTACCCTAAATTCCTAACGAAGGATTTTGCTGCTATGGATTTTTCCGCAGAGGCGAGTCTTCCCTTACGCTAGTCGGCGGCTGAGTTCAACCTCATGAACTGCTAGCTGCGAAAGGCTGCCTAGATTCCCGCGCCCTGGCCGAAGCTTTTTCCCATTACCGCATCGAGCGCTTTTTCGAGCTGGCCCTGGATGTCGATATCTTTGTAGATGGCGAAGTTGGCGCGTTTCTCTTTTTCGTCGAAGCCGCTGGCGCGGCCGGCAACAATAATGATGGGAATGCTGGCGGTCTTCGCGTTCTTCTTCAGGGCGGTGATCAGTTCGCTGCCCGACATCTTTGGCATCTGCATGTCGGTAACGATCAGGTCAGGATGCACGCGCTCAAGGATCTGCAAGGCCTCCAGGCCGTTGGTGGCCGACTCCACCGCAAACCCGCGCTCCTCCAGAAAGCGGCAGACTGTATAGCGGATCAGCATGGAATCGTCGACAACCAGGCCGATTGCAGGCATGAGTTTGCAACGTGCGGAATGCACGCCCCCGGCAGGCAGACTAGCAGAGGCTCTCCAGCAAGAACAAGGTGGAATTGAGTGAGCGTGGTTACTATGGTGATTAGGGCCGAGTGGGATCAGGTTGAGCTGGCGAGTTACGGTTCCTCGGCTTCGCTTTCGGCGCGTTCTTCGATGCTCATATCCTTGAGTTCGCTGGACTCGAAGATTTCGCGGCACTCAAGGCACTCCACGAACTCGGCGTCTTCATCGCGGCTTACGATTTGCACGCGCGGATGCTTACAAGGTTGTTTGCCGGCGTTTTGAGGGTGCGAGAACGGCTTTGAGGTCATAAATCCAGAAACAATGCCCTCATCGAATACGCGGAGGAACGGATTCGCGGGAATTTCCGGTATTTTAGCCTTGCTTTTCCAGTTGTCAAGTCCCTCGACGTTGCTTTCCAGTGAATTTCGTCGTGAGTATTCTGTACCTATCTCCGGCACTCAATTCGCCCGCCGAGCCTGGATCGGCGAAATTCCGACCAAAATCCTCGCCATGGCCTAAACCATTCAATCACGGATACTTACCATTCGATGCCTGGTTCCACGGCTGCCTGCAAGGACTTGCATAATCCGGGGCCAGCGACGTAGAATGAAGTACGACGGAAGAGGTCGGAATTAAGTGCGACCTTGTGGGTCGGGATTGCGTCTTAAGGCAGATGCTCAAGTTAACCAAAAAAGCGGATTACGCGTTGATGGCTATGAAGCACCTGGCCGACCACGCGGACGAAGGGACTCGCAGCGCCAGCGCGAAAGACGTTGCGGATTCTTTCGGCATTCCGCCTGAGGCGTTGGCGAAGATTTTGCAGAGACTGGCCAAGGCTGGTCTGTTGCACTCGCAGCACGGAACCAACGGCGGTTACCGGCTGGCGCGCGCCGCGCACACGATTTCGGCTTTCGAAGTAATTCAGGCCATCGATGGCCCATTGTTCATCACATCCTGTGTCACGGTTCGCGGGGAGTGCGGCCAGAGCAACCGTTGCAACATTCGCGAACCGTTGCGCAAGGTGAATGAGAGCATCGAGGCGGTGCTGAAGCGCATCAAAATTTCGCACATGCGGGAAGAACCAGAGACAGCTGCAAGCCCGACTGTCAAGTCGGCCGAACTAGTAACAATTGTTTAGAAGGCGCGGTAAAGAGCAGGTATTTAACTGAGGTAGGAGAAGCAATTATGAGCACGGATGTAAAGGTCCCCCAGCAATTTCCGGTCACGCAGCACAAGGCTCCACAGGGAGTAAAGCTGCCCATTTATATGGACAACCACGCCACCACGCCCATGGATCCGCGGGTGCTGGAGGAGATGCTGCCGTATTTCATGGAAAAGTTCGGCAACGCCGCCAGCCGCAATCACTCGTTCGGGTGGGCGGGCGAAGAAGGTGTGGAGACGGCTCGCGAGCGCATCGCCAAGCTGATCGGCGCCACCACCAAAGAAATTATCTTCACCTCGGGCGCGACCGAGAGCGACAACCTCGCCATCAAGGGTGTGGCCGAGATGTACCGCGAGAAGGGCAACCACATCATCACCGCGGTCACCGAGCACAAGGCCGTGCTCGATACCTGCAAGCGCCTCGAGAAGTATGGCTATCGCGTCACCTACATGCCCGTGCAGAAAGATGGACTGATCGATCTCGAAGACCTGAAGCGCGCCATGGATGACAAGACCATCCTGGTTACGATCATGGCCGCGAACAATGAGATCGGCGTGCTGCAACCGTTTGCCGAGATTGGCAAGTTGTGTCACGAGCGTGGCGTTATTTTCCACACCGACGCCACGCAGGCTGTCGGCAAAATTCCCATCGATGTGGGCAAGCAGAACATCGACCTCATGTCGATCTCCGGACACAAGATGTATGGGCCCAAGGGCGTGGGCGCGTTGTATGTTCGGCGCAAGAATCCGCGGGTGCAGATTTCCGCCATTATCGATGGCGGCGGTCATGAGCGCGGCATGCGTTCTGGGACGCTGAACGTTCCCGGCATCGTCGGCCTGGGCAAAGCTTGCGCCATCGCGTCCGAAGAAATGTCTCGCGAGGCGGTTCAGTTGGCTGGCCTTCGTGATCGCCTGCGCGACCGCATCATGGGCAAGCTCGATGAGGTTTACATCAACGGCTCCGTGGAGCACCGTCTGCCCGGCAACCTGAATATCAGCTTTGCCTATGTGGAAGGCGAGTCGCTGCTGATGGGCATCAACGACATCGCGGTTTCCAGCGGTTCGGCATGCACCTCAGCGACGCTGGAGCCATCTTATGTATTGAAGGCTCTGGGCACGGGCGACGATCTGGCGCATAGCTCGATCCGCTTCGGCATCGGCCGCTTCAATACGGCCGCCGAAGTTGATTACGTGGCCGACCGCGTCATCGAAACCGTCGAGCGCCTGCGCGAACTTTCTCCGCTGTACGAAATGGCGAAGGAAGGCATCAATTTGAAGGATGTGAAGTGGGCTGGAGAGTAAGTGAGTCCCGAGTTGCGAGTCCCGAGCGCGACTCGTACGGAGCAGGTGATTCGTATCAGGGCACGGCTTTAGCCGTGCCGCATGAGGTTCAGATTCAAAGGGCTTTAGCCCCTGGGGTAGAGATCAAAGAATTCAGGAGAGCAAAATGTCATACAGCGATAAGGTAATCGATCACTACAACAATCCGCGCAACGTCGGCTCCATGGATAAATCCAGCGCCGACGTGGGCACCGGCCTGGTCGGCGCACCCGAGTGCGGCGACGTCATGAAGCTGCAGATCAAGGTCAACCGCGAGACCAACGTCATTGAAGAAGCCAAGTTCAAGACCTTTGGCTGCGGTTCCGCGATCGCGTCGTCTTCGCTCGCCACCGAGTGGGTCAAGGGTAAGACGGTGGATGAAGCCCTCACCATCAAGAACATGGACATCGTGAAGGAGCTTTCGCTTCCTCCGGTGAAGATCCACTGTTCGGTGCTGGCTGAGGACGCCATTCGCGCCGCCATCGGCGACTGGAAAAAGAAGCAGCAGACTGCGCAGCCTGTGGCAGTGGAAGCGAAATAAGCTGGCTTCGAGCGGCGAGCAAGAGTTCCAGAAAAGGAAGTCGGGTTCGCATGTTTGCTTGCCCGCAGTTCAAAGCTCGCGGCTCGCAGCTGATTTATGACGACGATAGAACAACCCGCGCAGGCCCCAGCCAAGGGGATTCTCGTGACCGAGAAAGCCATTGCCAAAGTGCGATCGGCAATGGCCAAGGAAGGCATTTCGCCGGAGCAGGGCGGGCTGCGCCTGGGCGTGCAGGGCGGCGGCTGTTCCGGTCTGAGCTATAACATCCGCTTCGACACGCAGCCGCGCGAGCGCGACCGCATCTTCCAGTACGGCGATGTCCGTGTCTTCGTCGATCCGAAGTCGTTCATCTATCTGCACGGCATGACCCTCGATTACCAGGAAACGCTGATGCAGCAGGGATTCGTCTTCGTGAATCCCCAGGCCACGAAGTCATGCGGCTGTGGGACTTCGTTTTCGGCTTGAGCAAAAGGAAGTCAACCGCCGAGGACGCCGAGTGCGCCGAGAACGAACCGGGGCTGTTCCTTGGTTCTCTGCGTCCTCTGCGAACTCGGCGGTGAAATTTTTGGAATCGGAATGTGATGGCACAACCTCTTACCATGATCGGAGCCAAGCCCGCGCCTGAGGAAACTCAGACCTGCTGGTCGTGCGGCACCATGCGCGCCGTGCACTTCTGCGAGGCCTGTGGGAAGGTTCAGCCTCCGGCGCCGGTAGACTATTTCACGTTCTTCGGCCTTCCGCGCAAGCTGAATCTTGATGTCGCCATGCTAGAGAAAGACTTTTACGATCTAAGCCGCAAACTGCATCCCGATCTCAACGCACAGGCTGGCGGCCAGGAGCAGGAGTGGAGCCTGCAGCAGAGTTCCCTGCTGAATGACGCTCACCGCACATTGAAGGATCCAATCAAGCGCACGCAGTATCTTCTGAAGCTGGAAGGGGTGGAACTGGAGGAGCAGTCAAAGACGGCGACGGAGCAGGCGCGGTCGACGGGGCAAGTCAAGAAGCAGATCGTTCCGCCAGACTTGCTGGAAGAAGTTTTTGAGCTGAACATGCAGCTCGAAGAGCTGCGCATGCAGAAGAAGATTGGTGAGGATGATCCCGCCCTGATCGAGGAAATCGGCCGGCAGAAGCTGGAACTGGAAGAGAAATACGAAGCGCTCCTGCATGAGCTGCAAGCGTACTGGAAGACATGGGACAGTTTGATCGAGCGCGAGCAGTCTGGTCAGCCGGTCTCAGAGGGCGAGCGCAAGCAGGCACGCGACAAGATGGTGGACCTGCTGAACCGGCGGAACTACATCCGGAATTTGGTTCGGGATGTGGGAGAAGCTTTGGGAGAATAAGTCAGAAGTCAAAGGTGAGAATGCAGAAGTGAAAACCCGAAGCGTTGCTTCTGCACTCTGACTTTTGCTTTCTGCATTCGAAACTATGTCTACGGACCGCATCGTCGGCATCGACCTGGGCACCACGAATTCTCTCGTGGCCTTCATGCAAGGGGAGAGCCCTGTCGTGATTCCCGGCGACGATGGATCGAATCTTGTTGCATCCGTCGTTGCGCTCGAAGAGAATAACCAACCCGTCATCGGCAATGCCGCCCGCAAGTATCTCACCGAGACGCCGGAGCGCGCCGTCTACTCCATCAAACGCCTGATGGGACGCGGAGTCGACGACGTTCAGGAGGAATTGAAGTTCTTTCCCTTCCGCCTGGCCGAGGACCTGCAGGCGGGCGAAGTGTTGCGCATCAAGCTTGGCGAAAAGCAGCACGGCGAGAAGACATTCACGCCGCCGGAAATTTCGGCTCTCATCCTTCGTCAGCTTAAGCGCAACGCCGAGCGCTTCTTCGGAGGAGTGGTCTCGAAGGCCGTCATTACGGTGCCCGCGTATTTCAACGACGCGCAGCGGCAAGCTACGAAAGATGCAGGCCGAATCGCGGGACTCGAAGTTTTGCGGCTGGTTAACGAACCGACTGCTGCGTCGCTGGCCTACGGTCTCGATAAAAAGCAGAACGGAATCGTCGCCGTCTACGATCTCGGCGGCGGCACTTTCGACATTTCCATTCTCAAGTTGCACGACGGCATCTTCGAAGTCATCGCCACGAATGGCGACACGCATCTCGGCGGCGACGACATCGATAATCTGCTGATCACCATTGCTCTCGACGATACGCTCGGCGATCTAGGCCTCGACCTGCGACGCAACGCCGAAGCCGTTCAAGCCATTCGCAATGCCGTCATCGAAGCCAAGATCGCGCTCTCGTCGCAGCTTTCCGTGAAGCTCGATATTGCGCTTCCGGGCGGCAAACGTTACCTGCGCGAGATTACGCGTGAACAGTTTGAGCAACTCATACAGCCGATCATCGACCGCACCGTCGGCCCCTGCAAGCAGGCGCTGAAAGATGCCGGTCTCAGGCCGGAACAGATTGACGAAGTAGTTCTCGTCGGTGGTTCCACGCGCATTCCTAAGGTTCGCGCGCTCGTGAAGGAACTCTTTCACCGTGAGCCGCATACGGATTTAAATCCTGATGAAGTAGTCGCGCTGGGTGCAGCGGTGCAGGCCAACATTCTCGGGGGAGGTTCTGTAGCCACCGAAAACATGCTGCTGCTCGATGTCACTCCGTTGTCGCTCGGTATCGAAGTCGCAGGCGGAGTCACCGACAAAATCATCCTGCGCAACTCAACCATTCCTGCCTCCGCGACGCAGTTCTATACCACGCAGATCGATGGCCAGGCCAACGTTGCCATTCATGTGTTGCAAGGTGAGCGCGAACTCGCCAAAGATTGCCGCTCCCTTGCGCGTTTCGATCTCAAAGGCATTCCGGCGATGGCGGCGGGGATGGCGCGCATTGAAGTGAAGTTCCTGATCGACGCCAACGGCATCCTGCATGTCTCGGCGCGCGAGCAGCGCAGCGGCAAAGAGGCGGAAATTCAAGTTCAGCCCAGCTATGGACTCACCGACGAGCAAGTCGAGGGCATGATTTTAGATTCGTTCGACGCCGCCGAAGAAGACTTCCGGCAGCGGCAGGTGATTGAAGCGCGCAATGAAGCAACGACCATTCTGGCTGCGCTCGATAAGGGCAAGAAAAGCCCGCCCTGGGCTCACCTCACCACCGACGAGAAGAAAAAGATTGCGAAGATGGAGAAGGCCCTGATCGCGGTGAAGGCCGAAGACGATTACCAGGCCATCCGGAAGGCTATCGACGCGCTCAACCAGGGAACGACGCGTCTGGCCGAATTGATGATGGATAGCGCGGTTTCCGTAGCGCTAAAAGGCAAGACCATGGACGAAGCCGACATGGGCGAGGGCCCGACGGCGCCGCATCCCATGGCGAAGGCGGAGTTCGAATAGAATCCTCGCGCCGTTTGAAAGCAAGCGGCACTGAGTGCAAGCGGGAGGGGAAATGGCGGCCAAGCTGAGCTATGTGATCGAATTCGTCGCTGACATGGACCGCGCAGTCAAGTTCTATCGCGACACCGTGAGATTGCCCTTGAAATTTGAGTCCCCCGGTTGGAGTGAGTTTGCGACCGGAGAAACGACGTTTGCGTTGCATCCGGCTTCCGACAAAAACTTGGCGGGCAAGGTTGAAATGGGGTTCAACGTGCCCGATCTCGGTAAATTTTATGACGAGATGAGGGCCAATGGAGTGAAGTTCTCCATGGCGCCAAAGAAACAGGACTTCGGGGGCATGCTCGCGCAATTTGAAGATTCCGAGGGCGCGCACGTCAGCGTTAACGGCGACAGCTAGATCAGGAGTAATTCATGGCAGAAGAAAAACTACAAGGCGGAGGAGCAGCCACGGAAGAGGCTCCCGGAGAAAACACGGTGCAGGTCACGTTCCTGCCTGAAGGCAAGACGGTGCAGTTCGAGCACGGTAAGCTGCCCTATGAGGATCACGGCAAGGAAGAGTCGATTCTCGACATCGCGCTGAACTACGGAATCCCGCTCGACCACGCCTGCGGCGGCAATTGCGCCTGCACCACCTGCCACGTCTGGATCAAGGAAGGCGCCGAAAATCTCTCGCCGATGGATGACGACGAAGCCGACCGTCTGGACATGGCTGCCGACTTACAGTTAAACTCGCGTCTCGGCTGCCAGGTGCAGATCGCGAAGCCGGGGAAAGTAGTGGTCGAGATCCCAGCCTGGAACCGGAATTACATTTCGGAAGAACACCATTAAGCCCGGCTTCGGCCTTCAGCTATCGGACTTCGGCTTTACACGAATTTGCCGAAGCCCGACAGCCGCACTTGAGGAAATCCCATGCCTAAATCGCTAACCTGGGACGACGCCGAAGACATCGGCATTCTGCTCTCTGAAACTCACCCGGAGATTGATCCGCTTACCGTCCGCTTTACCGACCTGCATCGTTACGTCACCGAGTTGCCCGACTTCAAGGGCGACCCCGGAGCCTCCAACGAAGGCAAGCTGGAAGCCATCCAGATGGCGTGGTGCGAAGAATTTCAGGAGCGCACCCAAGGGTAAGGGACCGCGAATCAAGCCCCGCGGCCGGCGCAATTCTTCTGCCGCAATCTTTTTACATTTCCGTGACAACCGTTGCCGGTGCCCGGCCTAAGCTGGTTTCAAGCCGTTGCTGGCGGGGTTCTTACCCAAGATTCATCCTCGGCCATCAACTTCTCTCTCCAACTGCAAAGGGCACGGCTCTCATGCCGGGCCCTCTTTTCTTGAACATCTTGAACTAGCTTCCCGACTAAAGCCTTCTTACCCGGCCGTGGCCGCGACCGGTTCTTCCACGCTAGCCTCGCGCAGAAACTTCGCCGCTTCCTCTGGAGGCGTGGGATTGATGTAGAAACCCGTGCCCCACTCGAATCCCGCCGTCTTGGTCAGCTTGGGCATGAACTCGATGTGCCAGTGATAGTGGTCGTTGGTCGGATCCTGCGCCGGCGAAGTATGCACCACCAGGTTGTACGGCGGATTATCCAGCACCCGGTCAGCCTTGATGAGCAAAGTCTTCAGCGCCTTGGCTAGGTTCTCAAACATATGCGACGACGAGTTCTCGAACGCCGACTCATGCTGCTTGGGCAGAATCCAAGTTTCGAACGGAAAGCGCGGCGCGTAAGGCGCGATGGTCAGAAAGTTTTCGTTTTCGGCTACCACGCGGGTTCCGCCCTCAATCTCCTGGCGAATAATGTCGCAGAACACGCAGCGCTCTTTGTATAGGAAGTACTGCTTCGCGCCTTCCAGTTCCTGCACCACGTTGATCGGCAAAATCGGCAGCGCGATCAACTGCGAGTGCGCATGCTCCAGCGATGCTCCTGCCGCCTCGCCGTGGTTCTTGAACAGCAGGATGTACTTGAACCGCCGGTCTTTTTTCAGATCGAGAATGCGGTCGCGAAACGTCCACAGCACGTCTTCAATGCGCTTCGGAGGCAGCGTCGCCAGGCTTGCATTATGGTCGGGAGTCTCGACAATCACTTCGTGCGCCCCAATGCCGTTCATGCGGTCGAACATGCCCTCGGCCTGCCGGTTCAGTGTGCCTTCGATGCCCAGAGCAGGAAACTTGTTGGGTACCACACGCACCGTCCACCCCGGCGTGTCGCGCTGCGAAGCCGGCCCGCCATTCGAGCCCGGACGGTAAGCCTGAATTTCCGGCGGCGTCTTGCCTTCGTTCCCATAACAAAACGGACAGAACCCGCCCTTCAACTTTGTGGTCTCCCGAGCGAAATCCGTGGGACGCTTCGCGCGGTCCGTAGAAATAATCACCCAGCGGCCAACAATAGGATCTTTTCGTAGTTCAGGCACGCAACATTACCTCTTAAATTAGGATAGACGAATCCTTCATTCTAAGCCGTCAGGGAGGAATTCCGAAACACTTCAATCTGCGGCTGGCGGGCTTTGGACTCCGAATAGTATACGCTCACCACGTCGAAGCGCCACTGGCACGAAGGTGGAAAGCGCCGCAGGTACTCCCGCGCCACGGCCGCAATCTGCCGCCGCTTGTGCCGGTCCACGGCCGCTTCCCCGGGCTTCACATCCAGCGTGGTCCGGGTTTTAACCTCCACAAAGCAAAGAACATCGTCATCCCATCCGATCAGGTCAATCTCTCCCCGGCAGCGCGGCGACCGAAAATTTCGCGCCACCATCGTGTACCCCAGCGTACGCAGATGAAAGTAAGCTGCCTCTTCCCCCCGCCGCCCGGTCCGATAATGGGCAGCAAGCTTAGATGGCGGTAAGGCAAGTTCGGCCAGCCAGTCGAGAAAGCTAAGCACCAACCGCGTAGCCCGACCAGAAAACACACGTCCAGAAAACGCACGCGCAGAAAGCACAAAGAGATCCCCAAGCTAACTGTACCGGGTTCACCCTGCGTTGGATGTGATCTCTCTAGTAATTATGAGGATGGCGGCGGCTATTCGTCCCAAACCGGGAAGACTGAGGAATCTTGTCAATAGGCAAAAACTGCGCGATCGGCCCTAAGTAGCTCACAGCTATCGAGATATATTTAGTAGTAACGTGGCGGGTTCACCCATCTCAAACTGCTATACTGAAAGTATAGAGTAAAAAATTCAGAAAACGAGGCGCGGCCCATGGGCCGCGCCTTTTCTTTTGGGATCGGCTTTCGCAGGAAGGTCCGCCCTTCAGACAGGAGCGAGATGGACGCGTTTAAGTTTTTCAAGACTTACAAGGAGCGGGGAGAGTGGATCGAACTGCGCTTCATGGCTGAGGCGATGCGCCATGGCTACAAGGTGCTGATGCCGTGGGGAGACTCGCGACCGTTCGATGTCGCCATCTTTTTCGGCAACCGCATCGTGCGAGTCCAGGTGAAGTCGACCACCCTTCGCGTAGGAACGGGATACCGATGCGCTTTTGAGCGCAATCGTCGCAGCTCGCCCTACACGCTGAAGCAGGTCGATTTCTTCGCGGCGTGCATCATCCCCGAGAACGCGTGGTACCTGATTCCGGCGCGGGCTCTGGTGAATGGAGATCACTTGAAGAAAGGGCCGTTGCTGTGCCCAGTGCAGCCTCCGCAGAAAAATCGGTATCTGTACGAGGGCTACCGGGAGGCGTGGAGTTTGTTGCGGCTGAAGCCGCAGGAGGGGAAGCGTCGCGGCTCATAGCCGGGTGTTGACAAATGAGGGTGGGGACGAGGTCCGTGGTGCCCAGCTTTGCAAAACCAGCAAAGCTGGGGCAGCCTCAGTTAGGATGGCGCCCGGCAAAGATGTGCAGCCCCCGGCTTGAGAGCAAGCGGGCGAGTCGCCCGCTTCCACATGGTCCGTCTCGGACTGATGTACTCTTCTATTGGGATGAGGCCTCCACTGCGACAATTTCTGCTGGTGCTGGGCGCATTCGTTTGGTTGACTGGGTGCGCCCAGATGGGGCCGCCGATGCCACCTTCACTGGAGTTGCCGAAGGCGCCTTCGGATCTACGGGCGGCGCGCAAGGGCGATCGGGTTACGCTTACCTGGACGATTCCGGCGCGGACTACGGACCGGCAGCGGGTGCGGTATTTGGGGAAGACTCGGGTTTGCCGGAGCGTTGGTGCTGCTCTCGCCGATCAGGCTGTCGTCGTTCTGGCTACCAAGGAATGTGGAACGCCGATTGGGGAGGTCGCGCCGCCGGCGGATTTTGCGGAGACGAATAAATCGTCTGGGAAGAAAGTCGCGGCGCATTTTACCGACATTGTGCCTCCTGCCGCGGAGTCAGCCAATCCTACTGGCTTTGCCACCTATGCTGTCGAAGTGCTAAATGCGGCCGGCCGGAGTGCGGGAATCTCGAATTTGGCGCGGGTGCCACTGGTTCCTACTCTGCCGCCTTTCAGCGGTTTTACCGCTCAGACTACTTCTCAAGGAGTGTTGATTTCATGGCAGTGTCCACCGAAATCGGGTCGAAGAACGGGGGTGAAATATTTGTTCCGGATTTACCGGCGCCCGGAGTCGGGCGCGGGCGCTGCTAAGATCGCGGAAGTGGACGCTACGGCTTGCGCTGCCGGGCCTGGCGGGATGGTGGCGTTGACGGGGCCGGGTGCGGGCGCGGTTCCGGCTGCGAAAGAAAAAGAAGAAGATAAAGTCGTTACTTCGTTTCTGGATCAGACCCTTGAATGGGAGAAAACTTATTTCTACCGCGGAACCGTGGTGAGCGTGGCCGAGGGGGCGGGCAAACCGGCGGTGGAGGTGGAGGGCGACGACACGCCGGAGGTGAAAGTTTGGGCGCACGATGTGTTTCCTCCGGCTGTGCCTGCGGGATTGCAGGCGGTATTTTCTGGGCCGGGACAAAAGCCGTTTGTTGATTTGATATGGACTCCAGTGACGGATGCGGACCTTGCTGGATACAACGTTTACCGGCGTGAGGAGGGTGGGGCGGCGGTTAAGGTGAATACGGAGTTGCTGAAGTTGCCGGCGTTTCGGGATGTGCAGGTGGTTGCGGGGAAGACGTATTTTTATTCGGTTTCGGCGGTGGATTTGCGGGGGAATGAGAGTGTGCGGTCGGAGGAGACTGGGGAGAGCGTGCCTTGAGAATTTGTGATTTTGTAATTGGGTAATTTGAAAGACGGGTTGGGGGCTAAAAAGCCCGCTTTTTCGGGGCTTTACGTGGCGCTTAATCGCCACTCTTCCGCGGTGCGGTAGTGGGTGCGTCAAGAGCAGCGGGCGAGTCGCCCGCTTCCACACCGGCTAACTTATCCGCGGCGAATGTCTCCGCTCAAGGATGACAGTCTTCTGTGTCTCGTGGTTAGATAGATTTCATGAAATATTGCAGGTTTCAACTGAATGGTGAGGCGCACTACGGGCTGGTGGAGTCTGTTGCGGGGCGCGACGCGATTTTGCGGATTCTGCTTACGGCTCCGGAGGAGTCGGATGGCGACGTGGAGGGATTGCGCACGCGGCGCATCGAACCGATTGCTTTGGAGGAGGCGGTGCTGTTGCCGCCAGTGCGTCCGTCGAAGATTGTTTGCGTGGGGCGCAATTACCGGGAACATGCGGTGGAGCTGGGGCATGACGTTCCCAAGGAGCCGCTGCTGTTCTTCAAGCCTAGCTCGTCGCTACTGGCGCCAGGTGGGGTGGTGCGGCGGCCCAAGCTTTCTGAGCGCGTGGATTATGAAGGCGAGCTTTGCGTGGTGATGGGCAAGACTTGCTACCAGCCTCCGGCCGATGTGGATTTACGGACTTACATTTTGGGCTATACCTGCCTGAACGATGTGACCGCTCGCGATCTGCAGAATAAAGACGGGCAGTGGGCGCGGGCCAAGGGGTTTGATACGTTCTGCCCGGTGGGGCCGGTGGTGGCGGATGGTGTGGATGTCGATCCTTGGGCGGGGGTTGGGGTGGAGACGCGGGTGAATGGAGTGGTGCGGCAGGCGGGGAATACTCGGGATTTTATTTTTCCTCTGGACGTTGTGATTCGGTACACGGCGCAGGTTATGACTTTGTTTCCGGGGGATCTCATTGCCACGGGCACGCCGGCTGGTGTGGGGCCTGTGGTGGCTGGGGATTTGATGGAAGTTACTGTCGAGGGCGTAGGGGCTTTGCGGAATTCTGTGGTGGATGAGTAGGGATCATCACGCGCGGATTCGCGCTGTGGATAGCTGGAAGCAGGGCACAATCCTAAAAGCATTTAACCGCGGAGGTCGCGAAGAACTGCCCAGAGGACACGGAGAAAAGCGGTGCCTTGCGTTGTCGGGAGAGGTGCGCGGGCGAGTCGCCCGCGCCCACACGTGACCTTTTACTGCAGGCGGTAACGCTCTCGCATCAGGCGCTGGAGGCGGGGTCTGTAGAGGAGATCGTAGGCCAGTTCTTTGTCGGGGAACATGGCCAGGGCGGCACGCTTGGCGCCGGCAGCTAGCTCTGAAGCTTCTTCTACCGTTAGGCCGGGGTCCTGGCTGATCACCGATGTGACCATGCTCATCATTACCTGCAGGCGGCGTAGTCTTCGGGCTTCGTCCTGATCCTGGTCCTGTTTCAGTTTTTCTCCGAGGACAGGATTTGGCTGGTTTGCCGGTTCCCCGATGTTCATGCTGGCCCCTTTGTCGCGCCTACAGCTTTGGATGTGGCGGCCCGATGCGCCGTTCGCTCCATTGGTAGCATTCTCCTCTAACGGGGAGGGAAAGCAAACGGCCCGAAAGTGCTGGGCCGGGTGGGGTGCGGGTCTCGCGGCCGGACTCGCAAGCGCGCTGCTACCGGGGCTGAAGCCCGGTTATTTCTGGAGAGTCTTTACGCAGGCCTGGAAGGCCTGCTCCACCGTTCGAAGCCGTACTCTACACTCTTGTTCACGCTATTGGGGCAGGCCGAAGCGGCGCATTAGGTCGGCGTAGCGCGGGTCGGAACGGAGGGTATCGAGGGCGGGGTAGCGAATGCAGATCAGGAGTTCGTTGTCGCCATCATTGAAGGCTTTCTCGAGGTTTTCGAAGGCCTGGTCTTTCTCTCCGGCGAGGGCCGAGGCTACGGCCACCGCGCCGGAACGATCGGAGCCCTCCAGGGTCAACATGAGTTGGAGATAGCCTTTGGCGTCGTTGGTGACCTCGGTGGTTTTCGAAAAAGCTTTGTGGAATTCGGCGACTGCGTCGGCAAAGCGGCCGGTGGTGGCATAGAGCTGCGACAGACGGTAATGCGCGGGCGCAAAGTTTGGATCGCTCTCGAGAACCTTCTGGAACTGGGCGAGCGATTCGGGATAGTGCTTGGCGCACATCAACGCGACTCCATAATTTGTATTGACGATGGTGGAAAGAGGGTCGAGTGTTAGGGCGGTGAGGTACTGGGCCTGGGCTTCGTCGAGGCGGTTTTCAGGAGTGAGATAGGCGAGAGCGTAGAAGTAGTGGGCGTTGGCGTTGTTGGGATCCAATGCAAGGGCGCGCTTGAATTCGGGCTCGGCCTGGCTCCACTTCCAGGCCGTAGCCAGGGCTAAGGCGTGGGCAGCGTGGGCCTCGGGCGCGGAGTCGTCGAGTTCGACCGCTTTGCGCGCTGCTTGATCGGCCAGCTGTACACTTTGTTTCGGCGCAATGGGAAGGTAACCCGGAGCGATGTTATAGGTGTCGGCAAGGCCGGCATAGGCGAGCGCGTAGTTGGGATCAAGCGTAATCGCCTGCTGGAATAAATCGATGCTCTTCTTTAGTCCTGCCGAGGTTCGACCGTACCAAAGCTGGCGGCCTTCGAGATAGAGACGGTAGGCTTCCGGATTCGAGGTGCCGGCGCTGCCCAGTTTCTGCGACGCCTTGGCGGGGCGCAGCCGGCTGGAAAGATCATGGGTAATTTCGGCCTGGACTTGAGTGA
The DNA here is from genome assembly GCA_963832755.1 of uncultured Acidobacteriaceae bacterium. Lineage (GTDB taxonomy): Bacteria > Acidobacteriota > Terriglobia > Terriglobales > Acidobacteriaceae > Sulfotelmatobacter. Next base: position 807,553 of record CAWHVM010000003.1, read on the forward strand.
CCTCGGCCGGCTTGCACTGATAATGCGAACCCCAAAGCTCGGCGCCGTCGGCGGTATCGACGAGATCGGCGTAGATGCGCAGTTCATCGCCATGTTGCGTGATGCGGCCGGTGAGGACCGCACTCACCTGCAGGTTTTGGCCGATCTGCCGCGGGTCGTCCTGGTTGGTCTTGAACCGGAAGACTGTGCTGCGCGCCAGAACGGTGAGGTCGGGCAGTTGCGAAAGTGTGCCGATGAGGCTCTCGGTGAGGCCGTCGCCGAGGTAGTCGTTCCCGGAATCGGAGGTGGCATTAACGAAGGGCAGGACGGCGATGGAGGTGATCTTTCGAGTTTCGGTTCGTATGCGTAGAAAGTAGACTGCGGCAATGGCAGCGGCGACCAGCAAAACTGCGGCGATGCCGGCGGCCAACTTCTTGCGGGAGCGGGGCGGGACAACCGCTGCTGGCACTGAGGAAGAGAACCCGAAGGCCGGGGCGCCGCCAATCACGGTGGTGGCGCCGGCCATGGAAGCGCTCGACAGACGGGATTCGGAGTCGCGCTTGAGGCGCACCAGGTCGGTGCGCAGATCGGCCGCGCTCTGGTAGCGGAGGTTGCGGTCCTTCTCGAGGGCTTTGTCAATGATGCGTTGCAGATCGGCGGACACGTCAGGATTGAAGCGTACGGCGGGGATTGGGACCGCATCGAGAATGGCTTTGAAGATTTCCGCGGTGCTGCCGCCGTGGAACGGGAGCGTACCCGTCGCCATCTCGTAGAGGACGACGCCGAAAGAGAACAGATCAGTGCGGGCGTCGAGATCTTTGGCGCGCGCCTGCTCGGGCGACATGTAAGAAATTGTGCCGAGCGTCGAGCCGGGGCTGGTAAGTTCGTGCTCGTCGATGCTGGCCGTGTTCGCGGACGCAGCCTGGCTGTTGGAAGTGACCGGAGCCGCGAGCTTGGCCAGGCCGAAATCGAGGACCTTGGCGTGGCCGCGCTTGGTGACAAAAATGTTGGCGGGCTTGATGTCGCGGTGGACGATGCCCTGGGAATGCGCGGCGTCTAATCCGTCGGCAATCTCGATGGCCAGCGAAAGCATGGTTTCGTTATCCAGCGGTTTGCCCCCGATGCGGTGCCGCAGGGTTACGCCGTCGAGGAACTCCATGGCAATGAACGACTGGCCGTCGTGTTTGCCGATCTCATAGATAGTGCAAATGTTGGGATGATTGAGAGCCGAGGCTGCGCGGGCCTCGCGGCGAAAGCGTTCGAGCGCCTGCGGATCTTGCGACAGGCTGTCAGGGAGAAATTTGAGGGCAACGAAGCGGCCCAGTTCGGTGTCTTCAGCTTTGTAGACCACGCCCATGCCGCCGCCGCCAATTTTCTCGACGATGCGGTAGTGCGAAATGGTCTGGCCGATCATTTTCTGGTCGATCTTCTGGTTGATCGTAAGTGAAGGCGCTGGGTTTTCGGACGCTTAATATTACGGACGCGGCAGGCAGCAGTCAACGAATGGAGGGGATAGGATGTGGGGACGGGAAAATCGGCTCCGCCCTATAGTGAACTGCTTACGGCAGTTACCGCCTCCATGCTGTGTAGAATCGAGAAGTACGGGAGAGTGAACGATCATGGAAAAACAGCGCGAGGAAAATCCCGAGCACCAGGCAGCAGCGCATATTGCAAGCGCGCACCAGATTCTGAAGGCCCTGGAAGAGAAGATCGGAAAGCATCCTGAACTCGGTGCGGCTGTTACGAAACTGGAGATGGCGCTCAATATCCTGGCCATAAAAACTGGCGGGGTCTGGTAGCGACAGTCTTGTCATAGACGATCATTCGTTAGCCGGGATCGCGAGTGTAATCGCGTGGTTACACTATTCATTCCAACCAGCTTGCAATGCTCGTTGCCGCCGGACACGTCGAAGATCAAGGGTAGGGCCACTCTGACGTCGCACGCGGTAGTTCGAAGGCACCGCGCTGGCGCATGACGATCCTAAATAACGTGGGAAGAGTTAGAATCGAGTGCGGGGTCTGGCCATCCTGGTGCGGATTCCGAGAAGGGGAGATGCTATGGCAGCGCAGCCCGATCTGAAGCCTGAAGGACGACGTCCTAATCCCAATGAAAAACTGGTTAAGGAACCTCTGAAGAACTCTGCGATCCACAGGCTGAGCGTATAGGGTGTAAGGCGAGGTGAAAAGGCGGATGCGACAGCAAACTCTGGCGGCGCAGAGGGGTTTCGAGAAGTACGGACGGAAGACGAAGCGGGAGCAGTTTCTCGAGGAGATGGAGCAGGTGGTGCCGTGGGCCGAGTTACAGGGGCTGGTGGAACCACACTATCCGAAGGGAGAGAACGGGCGGCCTCCGGTAGGACTGAGCATCATGCTGCGGGTGTACTTTCTGCAGCAGTGGTTCAACCTGAGCGATCCGGGGGCGGAGGATGCGCTGTATGAATCGCCGGTGCTGCGGCACTTTGTGGGAATCGATCTGGGGCGCGCGCCGGTGCCGGACGAGAGCACCATCCTCGGGTTCCGTCACCTGCTGGAGAAGCACGAGCTGGGCGGGGCGATGCTGAACGCCGTGAACCAGTATCTGGAGAGCCGCGGCATCCGCATCACCACGGGGACGATTGTGGATGCGACCATCATTCATGCGCCCTCGTCGACCAAGAACCGGAGCGGAGAGCGCGATCCCGAGATGCACCAGACGCGCAAGGGCAAGCAGTGGTACTTCGGGCTGAAGGCGCACATCGGAGTGGACTCCAAACAAGGCCATGTGCATTCGGTGTGCACGTCGGCGGCTTCGGTAGCGGACAAGCACATGCTGCCGGACCTGCTGCACGGGGAAGAGCGCAAGGTGTGGGGCGACGGCGGGTATCAGGGACAGGGAGAAGCCATCCGGCAGGCGGCTCCGCGAGCACAAGATATGACCAGCCGGAGAGTGCACTACAAGAACTTTGTGGACGAGTTACAAAAAGCCAGGAACCGGGTGAAGGCTCGAGTGAGAGCGAAGGTAGAACATCCGTTCCGGATACTGAAGCGCATCTTCGGCTTCGAGAAGGTGAGATACCGCGGGATTCAGAAGAACCATCATCGGCTGTGTGCCAGCTTTGCGCTGGTGAACCTGTACCTGCACCGCAAACGGCTGGCCGTGGCGAGGGGGTAGTGTCTCTGAAAGCCCCGTGAATAGCGGGTTCCGGTAAGGTCGGAAGCAATACAGGCAAATTTCTGGCCGGGGCCGGTCTGAAATTCCTGTCGCCTTCGAAATTGATGGTTGCTCAGAGGTTCCTTAAGGTTTTTGATAGTGAAGACGAATCGGAGGCGCTGGTGGTGAAGGGGCTGCTCGATTCCGCCAGCATTGACAACGACCTCACATCTGCCAGCATTTTGCAGGATGCGTTTCCTGGGTTGGGGGGAATGATCATCCTAGTGCGGGAAGAGGATGCGGAGAAGGCGCGCAGCTTGATCGAGGAATACCGGCAGCAGCCCGCTGGCGATGATGACAACGAAGCGGATGATGATGAGACGCAGGCGTAGGTAGTCTGTTGCCGGGGCTGAGACTTTTTAGCTCCTGAACTATCTACCCATGAAGCATTCCTTCGATGCACTCATTCTCGGCGGCGGCGCCGCAGGTTTGATGTGCGCCATAGAAGCCGGGAAGCGGGGAAGGCGCGTTGCCGTGCTGGAACGTGCCGACCGGCTGGGCAAAAAGATTCTGATCTCGGGAGGCGGACGCTGCAACTTCACCAACCTGCATTGCCAGCCAGAGAATTTTCTCTCCGCGACCCGCACTTTGCCAAATCAGCCCTGGCCCGCTACACACCGGCCGATTTCATCGCGCTGGTTGAGAAGCACGGCATCCCGTATCACGAAAAAACTCTGGGGCAACTTTTCTGCGACCGCTCCGCGCGTGACATTCTCGGCATGTTGGAAGCTGAATGCCGCGACGCTGGAGTGACCGTCTTCCTGAACGCGAAAATTTCCGAAGTCGAGCGAACGGCCGAGTTCATCTTGCGCGCGCCGAATGCGGCATTCAGAGCGCCGGCATTAGTGGTTGCCACCGGAGGATTGTCGATTCCGAAGATCGGCGCGACGCCATTCGGCTACGACTTGGCGCGGCAGTTCGGGCTTGCCATCCGCGAGCCTCGGCCGGGGCTGGTGCCGTTGCTGTTGAGCGCGGAAGATTCGTCGCGTTATTGCGATCTGGCGGGCGTTTCGGCGGAGGTGAATGCATCATGCGCCGGCCAATATTTTCGCGAGAAGATGTTGATCACGCATCGCGGGCTGAGCGGCCCGGCGACTTTGCAGATTTCGTCCTATTGGAATCAGGACCGGAAGAAGCCGCAGCCAATCGTGATCGATCTGGCGCCGGGACGCGAGGTCACAGCAGCGTTTCGCGATCCGGCTACGCCGAGAAACTTAAACGCACTTCGCGCGGAGTTGCAAAAGTTTCTGCCTCATCGCTTAGCGGACCGCTGGCTCAACGCCCACGCGCCCACTTCCTGGACGAATCATGCGCTGGCCGATCTGGAAAAGCAGACGCATGCGTGGACGATCTCACCGGCGGGAACGGAAGGTTACGAGAAAGCCGAAGTCACGGCCGGCGGAGTCGACACCGACGAACTCTCAGCCAAGACCATGGAAAGCACCAAGATTCCCGGCCTGTTTTTCATCGGCGAAGTCGTGGACGTGACCGGCCATCTCGGCGGCTTCAATTTTCAGTGGGCCTGGGCTTCAGGCGCGGCTGCTGGACGAGCGCTGTGAGGTTTTTCAATTTGCGATCCTCGGCCGCTGGTTTCATTCCCAATTCGGGAACGCCCAATCAAAAGGACTACAGAAACGACCCGATTGGTTTCCGAGCAAGACAGCGTTTAATGAATCATACTTCCAAGGAGGATTTTTATTGTGGCCCTGCGCGATGAACCTAAGGGCTGGCGAAAGCTGCAGGCGATGGCGCAGCGGGAACGCGATCCCAAGAAACTTGCTTGCATTATCGATCGGATGAATCGTCTTCTCGATCGGCACGAGAAGATGGTCGCAAACGACGAGGCGCAAGAGCCGGAACATTCGGCCAAGACGTTTGATCGCGCCCTTGGGCTGGAAGTCGAGACCTGGCCGATCATTGCGTAGTTGGCGTTTCTGTCGCCCGTTGCCGCGTCGCCGCCCTGCATCTATCGCCATCGTGCCAGGGAAAACGTCATCGCTGAAACCTTGCTTCCTCTACGGTCTGGCCGCGGAAGTGGCGCTCGTAATCGAGAAACCAGATCAGAAAGGCCAGCACCAGCATCGGTAGAATCAGCCAGACTTTGATTGTGGTGAAGTCGGCCAAGATGGTGGCGCCGCCCACGACGGCCAACACGTTGCGGAGGGAATCAATCGCAGCGTCGCGATGCAGACTCTTCCCCCAAGCTATACAAGCTTTCCAGATAGTAATCATTTTTTCTTCTACCCCCGGGTAAACCTGGCTGCGGGAATGCCGATCCTCGCTACAGAATGGTGGTCACACAATTGACGAAGATGGCTGCAACTCGCACAGCGCCTCACAAGCCAGACGGGATTCTGCTCCGAACCGGGCAGAGCCTCCACAAAAATCAAACCCCACCCGCGGGAATTAGTTGTGTGCACCACCCAGCGCCGGCGGACTCAAACTTGCCCTGGCCAATGCCGTAGAATCAACTCTTGCTCCTAAACATTGAAAAGCTCATCTATGGCGGCGACGGACTGGCTCGCCTTCCCGCCGTTTCGTCAGGCGATAAAGACCGCGGGCGCGGCAAGGCCGTATTCATCCCCTTTGTGCTCGCTGGAGAAAAGATTGAAGCTGTTCTCACCGAAGAAAAACCAGGCTTCGCGCGTGCGCGCGTCAATGCAATCGTGGAGCCTTCTCCGCACCGCGTTCCGCCGCCTTGTCCGCATTTCAGCCGCTGCGGCGGATGCCACTATCAGCACGCCAGCTACGAGCATCAACTCGAGATCAAGAAAGAAATCCTGCGCGAAAACCTCCGCCGCATCGCCAAGTTCGAACTGCAGTGCGAGATTCAAGTTCACCCTTCGCCGCCCTGGAACTATCGCAATCGATCGCGTCTGCAAGTGCAGACGCAGCCCGAATTCGCGGCAGGATACTTCAAGTTCGCATCGCATGAACTGCTTCCAGTCGAAGAGTGTCCCATTAGCTCTCCGCTAATCAATCGCGGCATCGCGACCGTGTGGCAGACCGGACGAGCCGGCAAAGCAGTCGAGGGCGTGCGCGAGGTCGAGTTCTTCTCGAATGCCGACGACACAAAAATGCTCCTTGAGTTCCTGTGCGCTCCCGAGGCTAGGCGCGCCGCAGTGCGGACTTGGGCTGAAGAATTGTGCGCAGCCATGCCTGAGATCGCGGGAGTGGTGGCCTTTCGCGAACCGCAGAAAGGCGTGCAGGAACCGCTGGTTGCGGTCGGCGCCCGCGAATTAACTTATCAGACAAAGACGGGCTCTTACCGGGTTAGCGCCGGAGCTTTCTTCCAGACCAACCGCTTTCTCATCGATGAACTGGTCAACATCGTCACGGCGGACCGCTCCGGTGAACTGGCGGTCGACCTCTACGCCGGCGCGGGCCTGTTTTCCACAGCCTTGGCTTGTGACCACCGTCACATCGTTTCTGTTGAGATGTCACAAACGGCCGCCGGCGACCTGCAATACAATCTGCCCGTGAATGGAAAGGCGGTGCGAGCCGCAACCGAACATTTTTTGACCGAGTACACGGACCGTGCGCGCACGGACCTGGTGGTTGTGGACCCGCCCAGAAGCGGATTGGGAGGTCCGGTAGCACGCGCGCTAGCCAGCGTTGCAGCGCCCCGCCTGACCTATGTGTCGTGCGATCCCGCTACCCTGGCCCGCGACTTGGTCCCGCTGCAGGCGGCAGGCTATCGCGTCGAGCAGGTGCACTTAGTCGACTTGTTCCCCCAAACCTACCACCTGGAAAGCGTCGTGCAGTTAGTTCGCTGACGCATGTGGAGGCAGCCGCCTTGCCTGCCCTGAGCGAAGCCGAAGGGGCTGTCCGCCGAACGGAACGAGGGGCCACATTACTCGACTCACCCGCCAAGTTAATATGCCGCCTTTAACAATCACAGAGCCATCCCCACCCCCTCGGCACAAATTCCAATTCAAGCCCACGCGGCAACCCATGCTGTGGGCCGCCTTGTTTTACTCCTCGGGAATTATTGCAGGCGTTCACGCCTGGCGCCCCGCGTCGTGGTGGATAGCAGCCGGAGCAGCATTTCTAGCCGCAGGCCTCTACTTAGTGCGCCGGCGCAAATACCTGGGCATAGCCCTGGCTCTGGGCACGTTTTTCTTGGCGGGCGCGCTTCATATCCAGTTGCGAGGTCCGGCGAGCCCGCTCGATATAAGCCTGCTGCCCTTCGCAAGCGGCGATCCGGTAGAGATGACAGCGCACGTTACCAGGGAAGGCAGGCTGCGCGAAGGCTCCTTCAACGAAATTAGACAAAGTCTCGATGTCGAAACCGAAAAGATCATTACAGAAAATGGCACGCGAATTCCCGTGCGTTCCGGAGTGCGCCTCGGAATCTACAGCAACCAGGCAGCGCCCACGATGCGCATCTACCGCTATGGCGAACGCCTCCGCCTGCCCCTCAAGCTGAAACTACCGCGCAACTTCCGCAATCCCGGAGCCTTCGATTATCAAGGCTACCTTGCCGACAACGGCATCGCGGCCCTGGGCTCCGCAAAAGCTGAGGACGTGCAACTGCTGCCCGGCTTCGCGGGCAACCGCATCGAACTCTGGCGTACCCGTATTCACTCCAGCATCATCGACAAGATCCACGCGCTGTGGCCCCCGCCGCAAGCTGCGCTGATCGACGCCATTGTTATCGGCGAAGAAGCCTTCATCGACCGCGACACGCGAGTCGATTTCCAGCGCTCCGGCACTTATCACATTCTCGTGGTTTCCGGCATGAACGTAACCATCCTCGCGTTTGTAGTGTTCTGGACGCTGCGCCGCCTGCGCTTCAGCGACATTCCTGCAACTCTGCTGACCATCCTCTGCTGTGTCGCCTACGCCTTCCTCACCGATGTAGGCGCGCCAGTGTGGCGAGCCACGCTGATGTGCGCCATCTACCTGGGAACGCGCCTGCTCTATCGCGACCGCGCCATGGTCAACGCGCTCGGCGCAGCCGCCTTGGGATTGCTGGTCTTCGATCCGCGCCAGCTTTTCACCGCCAGCTTCCAGATGACATTTGTGTGCGTGCTCATCGTGGCCGCCATCGGCTTGCCGCTCGTAGAGCGCACTTCGCAGCTCTACCGCCGGGCGCTCGCGCACTGGGATTCCGATGATTACGGCCCATCGCTTCCGCCGCGGGTCGCGCAGTTCCGCGCCGACCTGCGCCTGATTGCCGACCGCCTCGCGCGTTTCATCGGACGCCCGTGGTCGTTGCGTCTAGTGCGCGGCTCGGCAACTGTTTTCCTGCACGCTTACGAGTTGCTGCTGGTCTCGGCGGTAATGCAGATGGGATTAGCCCTGCCCATGGCGTACTACTTTCACCGCGCCACCACCATCGGCCTGCCAGCCAACGTAGCGGTCGTTCCCCTCACGCAACTCCTCATGCCGGCAGCAATCGTGACAATCTCTGTGGGATACATTTCCCTCGCGCTAGCGAAACTTCCAGCTCTGCTCACCACATTGGCGCTGCAAGCCATCACCGGCACTGTCCATGGCTTAGGCGGCCTGCGCCTCGCCGATCTTCGCGTAGCCACGCCTTCGCTTTTGATGATGGCCGCAGCCACTGCCGCGCTGATACTGGCGCTAGCGTGCGCGCGCCGTCGCGCAATGTTCGCATTCGCAGGCGTGGTCGGGTTGCTGCTGGCATCGCTGGCGCTGGCCGTCATTCAACCCAAACCGCAAACGCATCCGGGAGTGCTCGAAGTAACTTCCATCGACGTAGGCGAAGGCGACTCCATTCTGCTGGTAATGCCGCAAGGCCGCACTCTGCTCATCGATGCCGGTGGCCCCATCTTCGGCGCCGGTTCGCAACTCGACTTTGGAGAAGATGTAGTCGCGCCCTACCTCTGGACGCGCCGCATCTCGCACCTTGATGCCGTCGCCATCTCTCACGGGCACTCCGACCACATTGGCGGCATGCCCGCAGTGCTGAAGGATTTCCGCCCCAAAGAATTATGGATAGGCCTGCTACCGCCCAGCCGGGCGCTCGACTTCATCATCGCCGAAGCGCGCACACTTGGTATCAAAGTAGTGCGCCATTGGGAGGGAGACGAATTCGAACTGGGCGGAGCCAAAGTGGATGTGCTATTTCCTCCGCAAGACTGGCCCGTTGGACTCGAGCCCAAGAACAACGACTCCATGGTGATGCAAGTCAGCTACGGCGAAACGTCGGTGCTGTTAGAGGGCGACGCCGAAAAAGCCGTCGAGCGCCGCATAGCCAGCCGGCACCATCCCCACGCCGACCTCTTAAAGGTAGGACATCACGGCAGCGCCACATCCACCACGCCAGAGATTCTGCAGTCCGTAAAGCCAAGCTTTGCTGTCATCTCATGTGGCTTCCGAACCTCTTTCGGGTTTCCCAAACTTGACGTCCTGCAACGACTGCAAAACTCGGGAGCCCACGTCTACCGCACCGATCTTGACGGCGCAGTAACCTTCTACCTCGACGGCCGCACAGTAATGCCCTGCCTGCCGGCCTTTCAGTAAAGCCGTTCCCAGGCGCGCGGCCTCCTAGGGACCGTGAAGAGATTCGGTCACATGTAAAACAGGCTAAGGCGCGGCAGATTGTATTTTTCCAGAAGGCGCTTGTGAAGGTACTGCTTTTGCAGTTGCTCGATCTGCGCTGCCGCCATCTTGCGGCGGTAGGGCGCCAGTTCGCGATCGGATTGGGCGCGCACGGACACGATTTCTCCATCGGGTATGGCGGCGAGCAAGGCGGCGAAAAGTTTTTCCTCCAGCACGGTAAGATGGCGTTCCAAATCTTCCAGCCTCGTCGCCTTCTTGCTTTCGGTCTCCTGGGCCAGCTTGCGCAGTGTGGCCGCGGATTCCGCGGCAACCTCATGAACCGAAACTCCCGCGCTGTGTGGTAGCTTCGCCGCCTGCAGCAAATCTGCGTTGCGACGCAGGAACCCCGCGATCGTCTCGGGTTCGAATCCTTGTCCTGCGCTGGATTTGGCCGGTGGCGATGACGTAGCTGCCGTGCCTACGGCTGCCTCTTTCATATCTTCCGCTGCCGTCAGCACGGCCTGCGCACACCACAAAATGCTGTTGATCTTTTCGTGTCTTTTCGACTTACGCTGTTCATACTTATCGAATGCGGTGTCGATGCCACGAAGCACAGCCTCGAGAGGGATGCCGGCATTCTTCCAAAGTTCGATCTGAGCCCAGTCAAGAGTCGAACCAATAAGGGGCGCCCCACGCCGCCGCAGAAAATGTTCTTCAACTTCCGAGAAATATTGGAAATAATTTTCCACGGCGGCTCAGCGGGCGGTACGCGGAGTAGCATTTTGGGCTGCGCTATTCTTCGCTGCTTTGGAGGCGGCTTTGGGCGCGAGCGCTGCTCGCGCCGCCAAATTCCGTTCCCAGATGATGCGCAAGCCATCGAGCGTGAGAAGATCGTCGACGGTCTTGATGTACTTCGATCCGGTGCCGATCATCGGTCCCAGACCGCCAGTGGCGAGCACCTTTGTATCTTTTCCCAGTTCCTCGATCAGGAGTTCGAGAATGCCATCGACCAGGCCGAGATAGCCGTAGTACAGCCCCGACTGCAGGCTGCCGACAGTATTGGTTCCGATTACGCGCGCGGGCTTGCGAATCTCCACCCGCGGCAGGCGCGCCGTGCGCTGAAAAAGCGCGTCGGCAGAAATGCCGATGCCGGGGCAGATCACTCCGCCGAGATATTCACCCTTCGCGGAAACGCAATCGAAAGTAGTCGCGGTGCCGAAATCAACGATCACGCACGGACCGCCATATTTTTCAAACGCGGCCACGGCGTTCACAATGCGGTCGGCGCCCACTTCCGCGGGATTGTCGTAATGCACCGGCATTCCGGTTTTCACGCCCGGTTCGATCAAGAGCGGCTTGGAATGGAAGTAACGCTCGCACACCTGCCGCAGCACGGGATCGAGCGGGGGCACCACCGATGAAATCACGATGCCACGAATCCCCGACGGCTCCAGTGTGGCCATCGAAAATAGATTGCGGAACAAGACCCCGTATTCGTCCACGGTACTGCCTTGCCTGGTCGCGACCCGCCAGTGAGCCAGCAGGCGCTCATAGCGCAGAGGCTCACCGGCGTCTCCATCGGAATGCGGCTTCGCCACCTGAGCGAAGACTCCCAGCACTGTGTTTGTGTTGCCGACATCGAGAACAAAAAGCATGATTGCCCCGTCTGGAGCAATTAGTAGTTAGCAATCAACCGCTAGCATTTGGTCGCGCCCCAACTAAGATGGCTAGCTGCTAATTGCCAACTGCCAATTGCTTCTCTCACTTCGCTCTCACCGTTCCACTCAAAACCCGCTGCAATCCCTGCGCCGTGCGCACTTGTAGAAACCCGCGCTCGTCCAGCCCTTCAGTGATTCCTTCGATTCTCGGTACACTCTCTTCGATATAGACTTCTTTGCCTCGCGCCCACGAAGACTGTTCGGCAAAGCGGCGCAGAATCGACTGCTGCGCCTCCGGCTCGTCGATCAGCGAGCGATATTCGCGGTCCAGCGATTTTAGCAAAGCCGCGGCGACCTCCACGCGGGAGCATTCAATTCCAGTCTCCATGCGCAGCGACGTTGCCTCGTTCTCGATAACTTTGGGAAAGCTCTTTTGGTTTACGTTGATTCCAATGCCCACGACGATATGGCGCACGCACGTCACTTCGGCATGCATCTCGGTGAGAATGCCGCACACTTTTCTTCCCTTGATCAGAACGTCGTTGGGCCACTTCAGGTCGGCGTTTACACGCGCTTCCACCTGCGCCAGAGCCGCACGCACCGCTAATCCCGCTGCAAGCGTGAGCACCAGCACGTCCGATGGCGGCAACGCCGGGCGCAACACGGCCGAGCAATAAATGCCGGTCGAGCGCTCTGATTCCCAGGTGTTCGACCCCCGCCCGCGTCCGGCGGTCTGCTCTTCGGCAAGAAACACGCTGCCTTCGGCGATGCCGGCCGCCGCAGCCGCCATGGCCGCCGTATTAGTCGATCCAATCTTGTAAAAATGATGAAGCTGATTATCGAAAATGGTGCCCCGAACCAGCGGCCCCAGAATTTCCGGAAGCAGCAGATCTGGAACTGATTTCAGTTGATATCCCGTCGCCGGGTGCCCTGCCACATCCACCCCCAGTCCGCGCAGTTGCTGAATCAGTCGCCAGACTTCTGTGCGGTTCGACGAAATCTCCTGCGCGATTTTAGTGCCGCTGACTACGACCGTCGCGTGTTCCATCAACAAGCGCACAATGCGGCCGAGGCGAACGTCCGTCGGTTGTTCGTGCAGTGCCGGCGACCTGGTTCGTGAAAGCCGCGTGCTCCGGGTTGTGGCCGTTTTCTTGATGCGGTGATTATGCGGGAGGGAGGAAAAAATCACAAATTGGCGCCGCTGATTACGCGGGCACAACCCGGAGGCTCATGTCCACAGCTTGTGGCGAGTGAGTCAACAGGCCGACGGAAATGTAATCGACGCCGGCTTCGGCATAAGCGCGAACATTTTCGAGCCGGATGCCTCCTGAGCATTCGAGCGGGATGTGACGACCCACTTGAGCACAGCGCTCGACCGCGCTGCGAACTTCTTCGGGGGACATGTTATCCATCAGAATCACTTCGGCGCCATGGGCCAGCGCGTCCTCCAGTTCGTTCAAGGTGCGCACTTCCACCTCGATGGGCTGCGAGCCGCGGCGGTTGCGCACGGCGCGCTCCAGCGCGGGCCCGATTCCCCCGGCTAGAGTGATGTGATTGTTCTTGATCAGCACTCCGTCAGAAAGATCGAGCCGATGATTCATTCCTCCGCCGCAGCGCACCGCGTACTTGTCGACCAATCGCAGCCCGGGAGCGGTCTTGCGGGTATCGAGAATGCGCGCCTTGGTACCGGAAACCGCGTCCACAAACTTGCGAGTCAGAGTGGCGATTCCGCTCATGCGCTGCAGGAAGTTCAAGATCACGCGCTCACACGAAAGAATCACCCGCGCATTGTGCCGGATCACCGCAACCGACTGGCCTTTGTGCAGCCGCACACCGTCGAAAATTTCGGGATGCGTGGTGACCTCGTAATGCGAAGTCACGGCGCCGTCGAGCGCGGCGTAGACATCGAGGATACGGCCCACGCAGCCGATGCCGGCAAGAATGCAATCTTGTTTGGCTAGAATGGTGGCCGACGCCCGCTGGTTGGCGTCGATGCAGGCGTAGCTGGTGGCATCGCGCGTGGCCCGGTCTTCGAGCAGCGCGTTCTCCAAAATCGCGGTAATGCGTCGGCCGCTAAAGTCCATAAAGCAGTGACCAGTGGCCAGTTGTCAGTGGCCAGCACCTGCAACGACACATGTGGAGACAGCCGCCTCGGCTGTCCAGGCAGGATCGAAGATCCGCCTGCATCATCTCAACTCATCCAACTGACGCTTTATCTTTTCGCGCAGGCCAATCAGTTCCTGCGCTCGTGTGCGCAATCCCTCGACTACCTTCTCCGGGGCTTTTGCCAGAAATTGTTCGTTGCTCAACTGCCGCTGATTGTTTCCGAACTCTTTTTCAAGCTTCTCGAATTCCTTGTTCAGGCGCTCGCGCTCGGCAGCAAGGTCGATTTTTCTTTCGTAAATCATGTGAACATCGAACCGCGCAGTGCTGCGCGCGCCGGCCTGTTTGGAGAGCGAGCCTTCCACAAACGTGAGCTTCTCCACATTCGCCAGCCGCTCTACCGCGCCGCGATTCTGCTCAATCATGGCGCGAATCGAGGGCTCATGCGCAAATACTTCGATGGGGACCTTCACCTTGGGCTCAACCTTCAATTCCGCCCGCACATTGCGCACATTGACGATCAGGTCCTGCAGGATCGCCATATCCGTCTCGGCGGACAGATCATACTGCTTCACCTCCGCCTGCGGATACTGCGCCAGCGCAATTGATGCCAGTGGCGGGTTTCCTTCATACATCGCCTGCCAGATCTCTTCGGTTATGAAAGGCATCACGGGATGCAGCAAGCGCAAGGACGCGTCGAACAAGTTGACCAGGTTCTCGCACCCAATGCGTGCACGTGCCGTCTCCGCGCCTTCTTCAAAATTCAGACGGGGCTTGATCAGTTCCAGATACCAGTCGCAGAACTCGCCCCAGAAGAAATCGTAGATGCGATTCGCGGCCTCGTGGAAGCGGTAGGTCCCAAGGGCATCGTTCACCTCGCCCGCAACGCGATTGAACCGGGAAAGAATCCAGCGGTCCTCGAGCGTGCCAGTCTCAAAACCTGCAACGCCGGAGTTCGTGTGGGACCCGGTCTCAGGCCCGGTCGCAGGCCGTAGGCCCGGTTCGACTCGATCCACATTCATAAACATGAATCTAGCCGCATTCCAAATCTTGTTGGCGAAGGCGCGGTAACCGTCGGTACGGCTCTCGCTAAATGCAATGTCGGTGCCGGGAGCGGCCATCGCCGCCAACGTGAAGCGAGTCGCATCCGTGCCAAAGCGTTGAATAATATCCAGCGGATCGAGCACGTTGCCCTTGGTCTTCGACATCTTTTGCCGGTCAGCGTCGCGCACCAGCGCATGGATGTAAACCTGCCGGAATGGCACGTTGTCGTTTTGTTTGTCGCTCCAGCCGCTGGCCGCCTTGATCGCGGAATCCTGCTTGTGTCCCTGCATGAAGTGGCAGCCGAACATAATCATGCGCGCCACCCAGAAGAACAGAATCTCGTAGGCCGTGATGAGCAGCGTGGTCGGATAGAAAACTTCCTGATCGCGCGTCTTCTGCGGCCAGCCCAGTGTCGTGAACGGAAGCAGCCCCGACGAGAACCATGTGTCAAGCACGTCGGAAACCTGTTCCAGTTTCATGCCGCCGCATTTCGTGCACTTCCCCGGAGCTTCCCGCGCCACGATCACTTCCTTGCAGCCCTCACAAGTCCAGGCCGGAATGCGATGGCCCCACCACAACTGGCGCGAGATGCACCAATCATAAATGTTGTTCATCCAATTCAGATAAATCTGCTTGTAATTCTCCGGGACGATCGTGATCTCGCCGCTCTCAACGGCCTCGATCGCCTTCTGCGCCAGCGGCTGAATCTTGATGAACCACTGCTCCGAAAGCCGCGGCTCGACCACCGTTCCGCAGCGGTCGCACTTGCCGAGGGCAAGGGCGTAGTCTTTCTCGGCAACCAGGAACCCGCCGGCCTGCAGATCCACGAGCACCATCTTGCGCGCTTCATATCTATCCAAGCCCCTAAAGCGACCGGCGTTCTGATTCATGTGCGCGTGCTCGTCCATCACATCAATCTGCGGAAGATTGTGCCGTTTGCCAGCCGCGAAGTCGTTGGGATCATGCGCCGGCGTCACCTTCACCGCGCCGGTGCCGAACTCCGGCTGCGCCAGTTCGTCGGTGATGATGGGAATCTCGCGCTTCATCAGCGGCAGCAGGACGTGCTTGCCGTGCAGGTGCATGTAACGCTCGTCTTTCGCGTTCACGGCAATTGCCGTATCGCCCAGCATCGTCTCCGGCCGCGTGGTCGCCACGGTAATGAATTCGTCGGATCCCACGACCGGGTAGCGAATCTCCCACAACTTTCCGGCCACGTCTTCGTGCTTCACTTCGAGATCAGAGATCGCCGTTTCGCACCTCGGGCACCAGTTGACGATGTACTTCCCACGATAAATCAGGCCTTCTTCATACAGCCGGACGAAGACTTCGCGCACCGCGTGCGAAAGGTTTTCGTCCATGGTGAAATACTCGCGGTCCCAGTCGACTGACGCGCCCAGCCGCTTCATTTGGTCGAGAATCGCGCCGCCGTAGAGCTTCTTCCACTCCCACACGCGCTCGATGAATTTCTCGCGGCCCAGTTCGCGGCGCTTCTTACCTTCTTTGGCGAGTTGCCGCTCCACCATCATCTGCGTGGCGATGCCGGCGTGGTCCGTCCCCGGCAGCCACAGGGTGATGAAACCGCGCATGCGATGCCAGCGCACAATAATATCCATCTGCGTCTGGTTGAGCATGTGGCCCATGTGCAGGCGCCCGGTCACATTCGGCGGCGGCAACAGCAGCGTGAATACCGGCCGCGTCTCGCCCTCGGGCGGCGTAGGGACTGAGAAGAGCTTTTCTTTGACCCAGTACTCGGCCCAACGCGTTTCAATCGCGCCCGGCTCGTAGGCTTTTGGCAGTTCGTGCGGCATGGGAAGTAAGCAGCTTGCAACTGAAGAAAAAGCTTTAACACGGAGGGCGCAGAGGGCCACAGAGTAAATATTTCCTCCGCAACTCTTTCGTTAGGGCTTCGTTTCCAGATGCCGATGAAGTTTGATCTTACAGGTGCAAGAAAAGAAGGGTCAAACTGCTCTAGGGGTTATACGCATTGAGGGGATTTTGCTACACTACCCCGGTGGGTATGCGCATCGCGGGTGAGCGCGAGAGTCGGGGCCGCAAGCGGGTGCGGCAGCCCAGGGGGATCAGGTGCCTACATCCGCAGGACGTTCAGACTTAACACGGGTTGGTTCAGCGCTCCTAGCTTGCAGAATCTGTCGAACCTTGAGAACCAGTTCATCGGGCAAAAACGGTTTCTCTAGGAAGTTCGTATCTGTCCGCAGAATAGTAGGATCATCGATCACGTCCTCGGCATAGCCAGAGATGAGCAAGAATTTTAACGACGGGTGCAGACCTGCAACGATCTCCTTTAGTTGGAGGCCGTTCAGTTTGGGCATTACCAAGTCGCTCACCACAATGTCGATGGGTTCAGCCCAGTTCTTGCAAATCTCAACAGCCTGCTCACCATCTTTCGCTTCTACAACCTGAAACTCTGCTCCTTCCAACACTTTCATCATGAGCTTGCGGAGGGCGCTATCATCCTCGACGACCAATACAGTTTGTCTCGGTGGCTGATTAAACTGTGCCTCTGACGGCTTCGGGATAACGTCTCTAGAATCCGGCAGCTCGGGCAGATAGATGCGGAACGTAGAGCCCCTTCCCGGCATGCTGGCCACGGTGAGGTGCCCGCCACTTTGCTTCACAATTCCGTAAGTGGTGGACAACCCCAACCCAGTTCCCTTGCCTTCCTCTTTGGTGGTGAAGAAGGGTTCGAATATGTGGGAGAGAGTCTCCTTGTCCATCCCGACACCTGTGTCCGCCACCGAGAGCATCACGTATCGGCCTGGTTGGACATCGAGCTGACGGCCCGCATACTCCGAATCCAACTCTATTTCTGCTGTCTCGATGATGACCTGGCCGCCCTCGGGCATTGAGTCCCGAGCGTTGAGTACAAGATTGATGAGAATTTGCTGAATCTGAGCCGAATCGGCTTTCACTTTCCCTAAGTCACCCTGCAGTTTCGGGATCAGGTCGATCGTCACTGGAATTAATCGGCGCAGCAGCTTGTGGGTCTCCCACACAGCGGAGTTGAGATCGACTTCCGTGAGCTCGATCACCTGTTTCCGGCTGAAGGCCAGCAGTTGCCGAGTAAGCGACGCCACCTTTTGGCTCGCACCCTTGATCTCCGACAGACTCATTCGCAGCGAGTCGTTTCCACCCGTCTCGCGTTCCAGCAGGTCAGTGTATCCCATGATGATAGCGAGGTAATTGTTGAATTCATGGGCGATGCCCCCGGCCAAGCGACCAACTGCTTCCATCTTCTGGGTCTGGCGCAGTTGGTCTTCCGTGCGCTTGCGCACACTGATGTCCCGCAGGATCACGGTGTAGAATTTCTCGGAAGAGGTTCTTACCTGAGAGATCGTAGCTTCAATCGGAAATTCCTCACCATTTGACCGTACGGCCACAAGCGCTCCCGGTGAGTACATGGAACGGGTGCTCACACCTGTTTGTCCAAATCCGCGAATATGCCGTTGATGAGTCTCACGAAGACTTGCGGGCAAAAAGCGATCAATAGATTGGCCGAGGACTTCCGCAGCCGTGCAGCGAAAAATTTCCTCAGCCGCTTTGTTGAACACGATGATATGCTGCTTCTCGTCAACGGTAATGATTGCATCCATCGCTGACGTGATAATACCGAGTAACCGTTCTTGGCTGTCGCGAAGGGCATCTTCGGCGCGCTTATGCGCCGAGATGTCCACCATCGTGCCCTCGATGAGCGCTACAGTGCCCTGCTCATCGCAGGTTGCGGCCACGTTCTCCATCACCCAAATCGGGCTTCCATCCTTCCGCCGGAGGAGCAGTTCCGAATTGACCAGACTCCCCTCTCGATGCAGATTCTTAAGAAACTGGTCGCGCTCTTCGGCGGAGAAGTAGAACTGTTGTGCCCTGCAGCCGAGTACCTCTTCTCGGGAGGCATATCCCAACATCCGAGCGAATGTACTGTTACAGCCGACCACTTGACCGTCTGGCGCGGTGCGGTAAAAACCTGCCACGTTCTGATCAAATAGTATTTGGTAGCGACTGTCGGGATTGGGTGTGGACGGGCTAAACGATGCGCGCCTCAAATCCAACTGACCCGCTATCGCGTTGGCGAGGGTCTGTAAAATCCTCCGATGACCCAAAGGTAGTGATCGTGGCAAACGATCCAATACGTTGATAGCCCCTAGAACATAGCCTTCTTTTGAAACAACAGGTGCAGCGGCATAGAAGCGGATTCCTGATTGCGTCACCCACGGATGAGCGTGAAGTCTTCTGTCGGCGGCGGTGTCCTCCACGATGAGGACGTGGGGATTGCCAAGTACCAACGCATTGAAGGATTGATCGCGCGGGATCGCCACGATCTCCCAACCTACTTTGGCTTTCACCCATTCGCGTTGGGCATCAATGAAACTAATGAACCCGATGGAAGTGCCACAAAGGTAGGCTGCCTGATTGGCGATATCGTCAAAAAATTCTTCTGGCGGGCTGTCAATGATTCGGCATTCAGCGAGCGCCCTGAGCCGAGAGGCTTCGTCCTCTGCTGATAACTGCATACCCCACCACACAGTGCAAGACCTATTCTCCGCATTACTTGCTTGCACGCTTGTGTTTCAAGTTGAAAAGTTGGTACACTCGGCAGTTTCGGAATTCGACACGAATGCTCCATTGGCGGTAAAGTTAGTCACGTTCGACCCAGTTATGAACATCTACCAGACGCGCGCGCGCCATCTGACAAGCGAACACATCAATTTCGACATACGAGTGATATTCTTTCGGCCACACACCCGGTGGAGGCTCCGAAGACTATGAGAATTCTTCTGGCTGAAGACTCAGCAGTCTATCGACATTTAATCAGTGGTCACTTGAAGGAATGGGGCTTCGATCTTGTCATCGCGAAGGACGGAGCGGAAGCGTGGAACTTGCTCCAGCAGCCGGAAGCGCCATCTTTAGTTCTGCTCGACTGGGTTCTGCCAGAGATAGATGGCATCGACCTCTGCCGCAGGATACGGCGAGCCGCAGTTCCCGGTGGCTATACGTACATGGTTTTGCTCACGGGCAAAGACGGGAAAGGCGATCTGCTCGAAGGAATGCAGGCTGGTGCAGATGACTATCTCGTAAAACCGTTTGAACCCTTGGAATTGCAAGCCCGGTTGTTGGCAGGGAAGAGAATCCTCAACCTGCAACGAGAATTGGTGGACGCCCGCGAGTCACTGAGGATGGCTGCGACATATGATTTTCTGACTCGGCTCCTAAATCGCGGGGAAATAGTGTCCCTCCTTGATCGGGAACTGGTCCGTGGCAAGCGAGAGAGTAGGCCAGTCGGAATCATCATGGCGGACATTGACCATTTCAAGAGTATTAATGATTCCTTTGGACACTTGGCGGGAGACGCCGTATTGACGGAAGTAGCCAAGAGATTGAAGTCAGACCTCAGAGTCTACGATGGTGCGGGTCGTTATGGTGGTGAGGAATTCTTGCTGGTCCTGCCGGGCTGTGACCTGACTACGACTGTCCGGCGGGCGGATAAAATCAGGCAATTGATTTCCGCTGACGTTATCATGATCGGTAAGGAATCGACGAAAGTGACAATCAGTATGGGGGCCACAGTCGCTGAGTTTGACAGAAAGGCGAGTGTTGAGGCTCTGCTACGCGAGGCAGACACTGCCTTATATTGTGCGAAGCAAAATGGCAGGGACCGCGTTGAAGGCAGGAAAATAGTTGGTCGAGTGCATTGACAAAACCATCGTCAACCGCGTCAACCCTCAGAATCTCATGTCCTTAAAGCCATTTGGCAACTCCACCGTGATGTGAGCATGTTCCTCGTCGGCTCTGGCTGAAACTATAGCTTCCGTCGCGACATTGGGCGGTAGCTCCTTGTGGCGCTGCGGTGCAGTTTTCGGGGCGCTTTACAGTTTCTCCCTTGCTATTTGTGTAGGTGCCATTGTCGCTGCATTTTGGTTTTTGTTGTTGCTGCTGGCTTGGGTGGTTTGTCGATGGCTGTTGGGATGTTTGCGCAAATGCTGGCAACAAGATGACAGCGAGCGCGGGACACAAGATTGCAGCGAGCGCCAGGACCGAGACGAATCGGCGCATGATAGACATAGAATTCTCCTTTTCAAATTTGTCCGAGGTGATCACCTGTGGAAAGGGGCCGAAAACCGGTAGGATTATACGCCCAAGTGGAACCCGCTCAAACGCAAAAAGCGCCGCACTTCGTTCCCACCCACTCTATTGCTCTTGGTCCAATTCATATTCATCGAGAACTTTCAAACACGTCGCCAGTTTGATTGCTCGCACAGTCCCTTTTTTGCAGATTTTCTCTAGCGTGTGCTGGTTGACCCCCCTGCGCATGAATTCCCGTTTCGGAACTTTCGCGATCCGCGCCAATTGCCCATCATCCGCAATAGCATTCTCCCTCCGCCGATACTCAACAGGCTTGAAGTCCAACAGGCTTAAATCTTCGCCTTCTTCCCAATGTTTGTCGGATTCTTTCCCGATATAAACAGGCGGCCAGCTTGCACTGATATGCGCCCGTTGCAACAATCCTCGTGTATCGAATTCGCACGGTTCACCGTCCGGCCCTAGACTCTTGGCCTCAGGATGGTTTTGATAGGAATCCAAAAGCATGAAGAAATTCTTCGGCAGCGCCTTACGTCCATCGTATTCATCGGTGAGTTCGTAAACGGGTGATTGCGAGTCATGGATATTGATGCACTTGGATCGCATCCACTGATCTCGCTGGGTTGAAAACGAGGTTATGAGCGTGAACTTGTTAGGATCAACGCCTTCCGGACACCCGAATTGGGTGATTTGCGGCAGCATCATGAAATTGTTTGGCCTAGTGAGCGGGCCTTTTGCGAGATAGCGTAGCGCATGATGGGGCGTGCTGAGTGTTAGTTTCATCATTACCGGCAGATCGAACCAAGCTGGTTTGTTTCGCTCTAATCCGAGAACGCCGCGCATGATCCAGTTCCACGCCTCGAATATCCAATGCGGAGTTTCGTGATGCCAACCCTCCGGTGAATCCGTTGGCGGGTAAAAATAGCCGAGTCCGTGACCTTTCGGTTCCACAATCTCAATATCGTTCTCGGTTTTCGTGTAAAGCACGTATCGCTTCGCAGCAATGCTATACCCTAATAACTGGCGGCGTTTCTTGTTGCGATCCCAGTTGAGTTTATGGACCTTTAGGATCGAACCGGGAACCAAGTTACGGTCGTACGGATTCAGAGTCTCAAATCGGTCAACGATTTCCTGCACTTCGGCCCACGATAGTGCCGTGACCGGTTCCGCGCCGTCTGGCATTGTTACTTGATGTCGATGCTTCGATGTGACGATGGCTGCGCTGTCGGTGTCGCAAAACAAAAATGCTCCGCCAGCATCGGTTATGCACTTTTCAAGCATTCCCAACAACAGACGACCGCCCGATGTAATAAGAGAGGCTATGTGCGGAGCAAACCACTTCCCTGGGTCCTCAACTACATCCGAAGTCGTCGGAAACGACTCTTCGCCTGAAAACACCTGTATGTTCACTGAGTCGGATTCGTTCGGGTTGAGTTCCACGAATAGACCATATGATCCACTGTTGGCAAGAATCTTAAGCCAATAATGAAGTGCCGGATTTGTCTCGTTAGCCGCACGCTGCTCGACTACATGCTTAAAGAAGCTATGCTTGTTGGCGTCTGCTTCAACCATGCCACGTAAAGACGTAGACCTTAAATTAGCCTGATTGTCCTGGGGCACAACGCGGATCGCCTCTTGTATACGTGGCACTTTGCCGGTTAACAGGACGGAGGCGATGATGTCTGGCCCTGCAAACCAGATGGGGTGCTGGCTCGTAAGATAATTGATTCCGATGTTTTGAGTTGTGCCGTTATAAACGGTGCGAACGGGGAGGATGTCGTTTTCCGGAATGACAAGCGCAAAGAACTTTAATTTCGGCCATAGCTTACGATCAAAACAACGTTCTAGCGTAATCTGCGATAGAAGCTGTCGAACTTCCTCGGTAGCGTCCGGGAAGATCACTTTATCTGCCGTGAGAACGCGCCAGTTGTCCAGAAGTTCATTTACGGTTGGGTATTGTGACATGAAATCAACCGGGCAGACGGGTACTTCCCTATTCCGAATGCGGCACTCCGCCCGACCGCCGAAATAGCTTTGCATGAAAATGCCGTATCCCCTCTCTGCGTTGCTTACCTTCTCGCAAGGGTGAATGATCCGGAGTTCTTCCAGATAGCTCTTCGCGATACTCGCCGGGCTGAACATTTTGTCAGGTCCGGGGCTGACGGGGTGTAGATCGAATTCCTGTTTTGCCGCGTTTAACAGATCTACCGTGCAAGGCACATCGTTTCGCGCGTATTCGATTTCCTGAATACTGACTTTCCCTGTCGGTTTGTGATCGATCTTCTGATGTTCCGTCTTGAACTCTTCACAAGCTGTTCTTAACGAATAGGATTTATTGCGAAGCGCCCACAACAGCGTGCGCACGTCCAGGAAACGAGCGACAGGCCAGAGCTTCACTTTCTTACTTTTCTTCCCCGGTTCCGACATGGGGGCGCGGGTTGAATGAATGATGGCTGTTTTGCTGTTGAGTGCCTTAATGACAATTCGCGGAAAGAACTTATTCGCCTGAACCTTGCCAGTTTTCGGATTACGCCATTGGGAAAGGATGAGGGACCATCCGCCGTTTGCGGCAGTCTCCCAATCAAGGGCAAGCCTGCTCAAGTCAAAACCCGAATTAAAACATACGATCAGCGCATTGGCCTGAATCGCAATTCCGAGCACTTCTTTAATGAACTTCGAACGGGAATAAAGTCGCAGTCGATTGCAGCCATCTATAGCGGTATCCGGCTTTGAAGCTCTTGTGTAATCCCGGAGCTTATTAAAGTCTTTTGCGCTAAATCCGTGATCGCTATGAAAAATACCTTCTTCTGTGCACACATACTTGTTTCCTCGCAATTCACAAAAGCGCCAGAAACCAAAGGTTAATCCTTGGTCCGATGTAATTCGCGTTTCGCAATCAAACACAAGAGCAAAGTTTGGCCACTTCGGTTCTTTTTTCTTCGGAGACGATTCTGGTTTCGACTTGCCGAACTTTACTGCGTAAGCACGAAGATAAATGTCATGATTCATGTTGGTTCTCCAATAAAGCTGCCCATTTGCGGTAAGACTTAGCTA
This sequence comes from uncultured Acidobacteriaceae bacterium, assembly GCA_963832755.1. Classification (GTDB taxonomy): domain Bacteria; phylum Acidobacteriota; class Terriglobia; order Terriglobales; family Acidobacteriaceae; genus Sulfotelmatobacter. The sequence goes on from CAWHVM010000003.1 coordinate 831,184, forward strand.
GGAACTCGAAGAGCACAGCCGACCCTCTGAGTACTGAGGCAATGAGCTTGCGAAGGTCTTTTTCTGGGCGCATGCTAATCCCTTCGCGTGCGAGGCCTTCCGTAATTTCCCTATGGCAATTCAGGCAGAGTGTCACGAGTAGGTCAGGATCGTGTGCTTCCCCAGCTATGTGGTGGTCTTCCAATAGACGCGCGTTTAATTGCTTTGTATAAAATCCTTTTGCTTGGAGCCATTGCTGTGTTACCCGAGTCAGAGATTCCAGGCATCCATAACCGCACAAGAGGCAAGAAGAATCCCTCCCAAGGCGCTCTTCCCGCTGAGCCTTGCGCCGTGCGGTGCGGATTGGAAGCTGATCTCTCACACAGCACCTGTATTAAATGCGCGATAAAGCGAAAATCCCGACAACGCCGGTTCGATACTGACAATTGTTCGACCCGCGGTAAGAAGCTCAACGCCTGCGATCTTTTTCCCGTGCCATTTAGACAGTGCATCCCGCTGGCCGCGCAAATAGCGGCCCAGGTCCCTAAGATATTCGCTCGCTTCGCTTCGTTCCTTTGAGGACCGCGTTGGAACCGGGGCCGGATTTCCAAAGCTGTCCGGAAGATAGAGAGTCTCTGAGTAGCGGTCACTTTTCGTCGCTCGAAATTTACCGTTTGATTTCTTTAGTGCGGATGGAAAATATCTTTTGACTGTTTCTTGCTTGACACCTTGCAACTTCGCAGCATGAGCCAATGAAAGCGTCGGATCGTGGCGCATGGCTGCGAGGGCATGCAATGCACGGTCGCGCGCGGAATGACTACGCTCTGAAAGTTTGCGCTGCAAAGGGCTCTGGCCCTTGGGCCTTCCCCTACGAGCTTTTCGTGCCGCCATCTGGGTGCCTCAGTTAACGGTTTTGGCGCATAAAGCTGCGCGAGTATTATGCACCCTGTTTCCGACGTAACCATATGACACATAGGCATTTGCTTAAATCATCGCTTTCGATTTCCCGCCGAATTATCGTGATTTCATCGCAATTTTACGTATAATTAGGAAGGCATTTCCCTGATTTACACGCAATAATGACGAAGGGCAAGAAACTCGAAAAAAAGGCAAAAAGACCTATTGACAGGTTTTCGGTGAAACGCGGTCCGGGCAGACCTGTGAAGGTCGTTCCCTCGGCGGTCAGAGGACGCGCCGACAATTATCGGGTTTGGTTGGCGCAGCTCTGGAACGAGTTAGGGGGGCTGCTGCTCGCGGCAGAAACGGAAGAAAACGTTATCAAAGCATTCCAAACTGTCTTACCGGGCAGCAACGAATTTCCACCGTTAGCCGAGTTAATCCTGAAAATCCTAAAGGACCCGAGTTTTCCAAAGCGCCAACAGGCGCGAATCAATTTCCTGGCCGATTCTCTCGCAGGGGTGGGGGTGGTGACTCCCCGTAGGTCTCGGGATATTTGCGCAGAGCAGCGGAGTGGAGATGCGCAAAGACATCAAATTCTTCGCTATGAATATTGGATCGAGTGTTCCTGCGGATATGAGGGTCATTCCCAAAATCATATGTGTAAGAAGTGCGGTGCGGTTATCTATTTGCCGCTTGTTTGAATTTATCTAAGCGGGCCTGCCGACTGTTACTGGCAGCCGACAAGCCCTTAACCACCATCGGAGGTTGGTCCAATTGGCAGCTTCAGGCACCCTATCGCAATACGACTTATCCCGCAAATCCCCCGTTCGCAGAAGTGGCATCGTCACGCTCTTTGGTTTCGGAATTACGGTCAAGATGCAGTCCGGACATCTCGAAATCGAGGACGGTATCGGGCCTGAGCGCCGCAAAATTAGACTCCCCCGCGTGGGCCACGGGTTGAGGCGCTTGGTTTGCATCGGCTCCGATGGGTTCGTCTCGCTCGCCGCACTGCGCTGGCTCTCGGATCAGGACGCGGCCTTTGTGATGCTTGAACGCGACGGCAAGATGCTCGCCGTCACTGGTCCTGTTCGCCCATCAGATGCCAAGCTCCGTCGCGCCCAGGCCCTTGCGCATTCATCCGGGGCGGCGTTGCGCATCTCGCGGGAATTGATCGCCCAAAAGCTCGCTGGACAGGAACAAGTTGCGCGTCAAAATCTGCTCGATTCCACAACGGCGAATGAAATTGCTCAATTCAGGGCTGAACTTCCCTGCGCCGATAGCATCGCTACAATCCGGTTGATCGAGTCACAAGCCGCACGAGCGTACTGGTCAGCGTGGAGCACGTTACCCGTCAACTTTCCGAAGAATGACCTAAGGCGAGTTCCCGAACACTGGCGGAGTTTTGGCGCTCGCGTCTCGCCGCTAACCGGATCGCCACGGTTAGCTGTTAATCCCGCGAACGCGATCCTCAATTATCTCTATGCGGTGCTTGAGTCAGAAGCTCGACTCGCCGCGTCTGCGCTCGGACTCGACGCGGGCTTAGGTGTCTTGCACGTTGACACCCCCGCACGCGACAGTCTCGCGTGCGATCTCATGGAACCGATACGGCCTCAGGTTGATGCCTATCTGCTGGATTGGATTACGCGGCAGCCTCTCAATCGAGCGTGGTTCTTCGAGCAACGAGATGGAAATTGTCGCCTTATGGCACCGTTTGCGGCTCGTTTATCGGACACTGCGCAAACGTGGAGAAGGGCTGTCGCGCCAATTGCGGAATGGGTTGCGCGCGCGTTCTGGTCAACGATCCGCAAGCCAGATGCTCCGCTGGCTACGCGGTTGACACAAAACAACAAGCGAAAGGCAAAGGGCGCGCCTTCGCTGCCGCCGTCAATCAGAGCGCCTCGCCCAGATAACCTGTGTCGCGGATGTGGAAAAACAATCGGAGACGGTCGCAGGAACTGTGCGAAGTGTGCGGTTGATGTCGCGACAACGAATATGCTCGATGCCGCACGTATTGGTCGCCAAACAGCGAACAGTCCATCGGCGCAATTGAAGCGTTCGACTACTCAACGTAATAACGCTCTAGCGCAGCATTCATGGAATACTTCAAGCCAACCTGCATGGCTGACGGAGAGTTTCTATTCGGAGCGAATTCAGCCAGTTCTCCCTTCACTGTCAGCATCCGCAATTGCCCGACAAATCTCGGTCTCGCGCTGGTACGCAGGCCGCATCCGCGAGGGCTACCGCCCACATCCACGGCACTGGCGGAAGCTGGCGGAATTGGTCGGCGTGTCGGCGGACGCAGGCAGGGCTTCACCAAGGACTCCAGATGGCTATGGAGCATAGTCGCCGCTATGCCGACCGCTAGCAATAGTTATTTTTGGTGCTTCTGGTGGTGGAACGCATACCGGAGCGGGAACGCCCCCTCGCGGGGTCTTCGACTTTCGATGCGGTTACACACCTCGGAGTCCCACTCTCGGTACTCCGATCTTCGCTCTTTGAGGGCAGACATGGAGCAAGAATCCGAGTATGTTACGAAAAACGAAACTGCACAAGTTCCCTACCGGGCGCAGAAGGCGCCTGGTCTATGCTGGCTGCTTGCCGGTTCCGTCGCAATCGGGGCATCTGCTACGCATGAATGCAACCCCCTGCCCTCCGTCTATAGTTTGCACGATGAAACCTGTACCCCCGCAACTCCGACAGTCATCATCGGCTGCTTCGTGCCCGACGACATCATGCAGTGGTTGCAGAAACTCAAACCCATGCCGAAAAACGTTGCGGTTGCGCACGACAGCACGAGTGGTCGCGAGTGCTTCCGGCAGTTTGATGTTCAGTTCTACGGTTTGTCCCACTTGCAATTCGACAGGTAAGAGCGCAGAAATGCCTGATTCACTAATGTCAAGAGTCCGACCCGGCAGGAACCCATCCTTCGAGCGAATTGTCATTTCAGATTCCCACTGGTGCCTACGCTGACGCCGTTTCTTTCCGTCGTCCTCTGGTTTGATTTCCTCGTGATCCATAGGCGTCCCTGCTCCCTAATTAGTCGCGGAATAAGGGTGAGTAATTGAGACAGAATTTCAGCACGCCTTTCTCGGCGGGCCGTAAGAGCAAGCGTCTCGTATGTTTCTGGATCACTTTTCCGCCAATAGTCAGCGTTCCAGCACTCGATTGCTCGCAGTTCCGCCACAAGTCGCTCGACCTGACCCCATCCATCGTTGTCTGAGCTCGACTGCATACCCAAGTCATTAGCACGGCGATGACCTCAAAATCATCTAGTCTTTTCAATGACTTAGAAGAGTTGGGAAACCTAAGATGCTGATATGTCGGCAGGTGCCGACGTTCTCGGCACATCGCGACACAATAAAAGTTGACAAGACTCCTAAAGTTTTTCGGCTTCAGGCCGATGGCGCTCTCTAGGAGGGCACCATGGCTGCCGAGATGCGGATTCCCGTTGCTCAATACCTCAGGATGTCTACCGAACATCAACAATATTCACTTGACAACCAGCGAATAGCGATCCAGGCCTACACAGAAAGACACGGTTTCTCTGTTGTTCAAACCTACACGGACGGGGCCAAGAGCGGGGTAGTTCTCAAGCGCAGGAATGGTCTCCGGCAGCTTTTGCAAGACGTGATGAGCCGTAAACCGGAGTACAAAGCAATCCTGGTCTACGACGTTAGTCGGTGGGGCCGTTTTCAGGATGCGGATGAAGCTGCCCACTACGAGTTCCTCTGCAAATCTGCGGGCGTTCCCGTTCACTACTGCGCTGAGACATTCATCAATGATGGCGCACTTCCGAACATGCTGATGAAGGCTCTGAAAAGAACTATGGCAGGTGAGTACAGCCGCGAACTCGGCGTCAAAGTTCTCGCGGGGTTGAAGCGACTAGCGCGTCTCGGTTTCAAACAGGGTGGATGTCCAGGGTACGGGTTGAGGCGCATGCTTGTTTCTGCCAAGGGAGAGCTAAAGCTGCAACTCGCTCAGGGTGAACGCAAGAGTATCGCCACGGATCGCGTGATTTTGGTTCCCGGACCTATCGGAGAGGTAGAGTGCGTCAGAGACATCTACCGAATGTTCGTAAACGAGAGGCGAACCGTGTACGGCATCGCTCGGGAACTTAATCGAAGGAAAGTGAAATTCGTGGGAGATTCCGAATGGGATTACACGTCAGTTTACAACGTCCTATCGCACCCGAAATATGCAGGCTGTAACATCTTTGGACGAACATCTCAAAAACTTGGCACTCCTTCAGTCCGGATGCCCGGTTCGGAATGGATTCGGACACCCAAGGCCTTTGCACCGTTGGTGGATGAGGCGAAGTTTCAAGAGGCCCAGCGTCTCCTACTCGCGCGCACCATCAACAAGTCCGATGAGGAACTCTTAGCGGCTTTGCGTGTGTTGCTTGCTCGCCGAGACCGACTCTCCTTACGGCTCATCGCCGGAACTCCCGAAATGCCGTCGCCATCCACCTACCGAGGACGATTCGGCAGCCTGCGAAGGGCATATGAACTAATCGGATATGGACGCCCGGAAGCCTTCAGCCCTGTTGACCTACGCAGTAGGACACAAGCGCTGCGCGAAGCAATTATTGCCAAGATTGAAACGATGTTCCCGAACGAAGTCTCAATTGAGCGGCGGGGCGGTCGATGGCGGTCGCTCCTTCGGTTAAAGGGCGGTCCAGTAGTCAGCGTTGTTACCTCTCGTTCAATCGGAACAAGCAGCAAGGGACTCATTTGGCAAATCGACCCCATTGCTCAAGAACGGCTACACGTAACCCTTCTCGCCCTTCTTGATGGAAACAACAGCAACGTTCAACAAATGTTCCTCTTCCCTTATATCGACAGGCAAAAACGCTTTCGCATTACCAGAGATCATGTCTGGCTGAAACGCAGTGTACCGTTGCAATCTACATCTGAGTTTCTGGAGGCCGCGCAGACTATTTCCGAGCGCAGACAAACAGCATAGTATGTGCGCACACCAACTCCGCGCGGCCTACCGGCTTACTGAGCGGCAGGAACGGGAGAGGTGGCAGGATTCATGGAGTGCTCGTTACGTGTCGCTATGAGAAGAGCAAGACGCTTTAAGTGTGACAGATTGTCGAGTCGTTTACCCCTATCCAGCCACGTATCATTTTGCTTAATACGTACACAAGTGTGCCGGTCCACGCTCGGAACTAAGTAGAAGTCCTGAAATGCGTCTCCCGTTGCATTGCACCGGCAGAGCAGGGTCACGTTACTACCCGCCGCGCGAAGCGCGGGCACTGTCCATCGTAATTTGCCCAATGGCGTCCTGGTGGATGGGACTATCACTGCTGCCACACCGAGTCCATCTCGGAAGCTTAGGACCGGACGACCAAAGGGTTGTTTTCGGTGTACGACGGTTTCCCCAGGAAATAGTTTGCAAATGTTCAGCAGAAGTTTTTTCCGTAATCGTTCGTGAAGGCGGCGCGTTTTCCACATGAGCTTTCGGACGCTTGGGAGGCTGAGAGGTTGTTCTTACTGAGTTTCAGATTGCGAGCCATGGTCGGCAAACCTTCGCCCGGAGAGTCGCTTGTTTTGGGTCACCCTTTAACCAGGGATATTTGGCCGGTCGCCATTGTTTGATTCTTGACCCAAAGCTCTTGGGCCGTGGCATAAAACTCTGATAGGTTATTGAGCCTTACAGCCGCGCTCAGAAAAGGATCATTTCTAAACATGAAGTGCGTTCTGAACCCATGCAGATGTGGGAAAACGAAATAGCCCAATACACGTTCGTGCGAGCGTTTTACCGGACAAAGCAGGGTGACAAAGCCACTCTCCGCCGGATTCGGTTCGACAAGCCACACGTACCTGTTCCGTCGTCGTATTGGACTGCAAAAAAGGACAGAAACCGCGAATTGCCCGTCAATGAGCAATACGGACCGTCTTTGGTTTGGAAGACGCGAGATCGTTACGTGGGAAGGAAACAGACCTCTAATCTGTTCCAAGAATTCGCGCCTCAGACGAATTGAACGGTTCAGACGGTCGCTTCTTAACTCCTGGAAGGGAGAAGGCTTATACCCAACTTTTTTATAGAGTTCCCGGTAGGTCCCAAACCGGTCTCGGATTGACCTTAAAGACGGCAAGCCATGAGCGTTCTTGAGAACCGCCCAGCTCAGATACCCTTTGACTTGCAACAAACGCCTAACCTTTTTCAAGATAACGCCGTTCGATACACGGGCTGGACGCAAGGGCAAGATTACCTGTACACGGTCAAAAGTCGTTTGGTCGATTATTGGCTGGAATGCGCACAGTTTCGTGATCCATTCTTCAGTCGGAATGCTCCTCAGCTTGCTCCGCATCCGCGTTGAGGTACGATTCCAGACATTGCACCCTGCAAAAATTGGATTTTTCAAAATGTGGTACACAGCCCCGTGCAACCATTTTCTGCCAAAGTGGGTGATGCCGCGTTCGTTGAGATTGCCGGCGATAGAACGGCAGCTTCGGCCTTCCAGGGCCATTGAAAACATCGAATGGACGCATTCAACCTCATTAGCTGGACCCGGAATTAGTGTGACCCGATCAGTCTTTAAGCTCTTCTGTTCACCGCGCTCCAAGATTTGTCTCGGGGTGCCATTGGCCGACAACATCAACCTGCGATAACCATAGGGAGGGTTCCCTCCTACCCAAAATCCAAGTTGCGCAATCCGGCGTTTGCCTCGAAACTCCTTTTCACTGAGTTCTCGACTGTACTCCGCTGCCATGCTTCTCTTGAGAGCCTTCAGCAGCGTGCTGGTTGCCGTACCATCATTTACAAACGGCTCGGCGCAATAGTGAAGCGGTATCCCTGAACTCGAACAAAGGAATTCGTAATGCGCAGCTTCATCACAGTTAGGGAACCGCCCCCAACGACTCACATCGTAGACCAAGATCACTTTGTACTCCGCTTTACCGCTAACAACGTCCTTCAGCAAGTCACGGAGGCCAAGGCGGTTCTTGGCTATAACCCCGCTTTTCCCCGGATCGTCGTAGGTTCTCACTATCGCAAAACCATGACGAGCAGCATATTCCTTGATCGCAGCCTTCTGATTGTCTATTGAATATTGCTGGGCTTCATCCGACATGCGCACATATTGTGCAGCGGGAACCAACTCCGGTGCGGGTTGGACCTTCTTACTGCCAAGGCGGATAGTCGTAGCTTCGGAAAGCATTGGCGTGCGCTGGGAATTGTACGCCGCATGTCGCCTTTGCGGATACCACTTTCTCCCTGCTCTCCGCTTCCGCTCCCGCGCGCCCCGCCCCTCTCCCGCACGCGCCTCGCCACGCGCACACTCCCACACTTCCCGCGCCCGCGCACTCCCGTTACTGTTAACTCGGAAGCTCTATACCGTAGGGGAGACTGCATTTAACATGTACAGCGAGTATCTTCTTGCTGAGGATCAAATGTCCAAGAAGGCTATGTCCAGCTTGCAACAGTGCGTTAGTATTCTGAAGAGAACCAAAAGCAATCAAACCATCATTGAGGTCCGCGAAGCCTTCGCCGACATGGCGGCAGACGAACTGGAAAATCTGATTGACGAAGCTGTCGCCAGCGTCCGCAAGGAAAGACGCCGAGAGCGTAAACGACATTCCAAAAGATAACCAATGCGGCTGGTGATCTGCCGCTCACATTACGCACTCCGCGCTCGCCGCACGCCACGTGAAGCCCGATCCCTCCCGCCGCACGCGCATACCCAGCCGGGGTAGGGGTGTAGCAAAATCCCCTCAATGCGTAATACCCCGTCAAACTGCTCTACTCATAAGCCAGCGCCTCAATCGGATCTTTCCCCGCCGCCTTGAACGCCGGGTAGATCGCGCCTGCCAGTGCGCCGACCACTGCCACGGCGATGGCGCGGGCGACCCAATCTGCGCTCACCACCACCTGTACCAGAGGGAAGAAGTGGCGGATGCCCCAGCTGGCGGCGAAGCTGAAGGCGATGCCCAAAACAATGCCGCCGATGGCCAGTAATCCAGTCTCGCGCAGAATCGCACTCACGATGTAGAACTTCGACGCGCCCATCGCCTTCAGAATCCCGATCTCGCGCGTGCGCTCCATCACGGCCGCGTACATGGACTGGAAGATCACCAGAAATCCTATGATCAGGCTGACGCCAATCACCACCCCGATGAACGGCCGAAAGCCAGGCAGGTGACTGGGGGTCATCATGCTGAGATAATCGGAGGTCGACAGCACTGTGTACTTTTCCATCCCCGGCTGCCGCGTGATTTCATTCACCACCTCGGCGGTGTGCTCAGGACTATCCAGCTTCAGGTAAAACACCGAGGCTTTATCCTTGGCCCCCATCATTTCCTGGAGGGTGCCCATGGGAATGAATTTGCGGGCTCCGCGGCCGTTCTCCACGATGCCGGCCACGCGGAAGTCATGGTTTAAAACCTCCATGGTGTCGCCGACCTTCACATGCTTCTGCCGCGCAATATAGTCATCCACCAGAATGTCATTCGGGCCCTGAAACGGACCACCCTGCAAATATTGAAACGGCCCGCCCAAGGCTTCGAAGCTTTTCAGGTCAATGCCATCGATCACTTCCAACCCGCCGCCGGTAGCGATCTGCCAGATTACCGGGCTTACGACGTTCACATGCGGCATGCCGCGCAAAACGTCGGCAACTTTCACCGATACCGGAGCGCCGCTAATGCCACTCAGGAAAGACGACCCCGGCGGCTCGACAATCACGTCGAACCCAATGCCCGCACTCCGGTACTTTTGGTCGTTCATGATGCCATAGCAGAGGCCGGCGATTAGCAGAATCAACGCCACTTCCAGGCCGACGGCCCCAATGCTGATCAGCGACCGGACCGGCCGGTGCACGAGATTCGCGACAACCATTTTGTTCATCATGTCGGGAAAGGTGGAACCCTAGCGTTTGCTGCTCACGCTCTCCGACGGCGGCGCGGCGGCACTCGATTGCGGATGATCCAGATGCACCACCTCCGCCCCCGGCGGCTGCTCCAGGGCAAACTGATCGTCGCGCAGCGGCTTGTTGATTTCCAGCTTCAACATATTGAGCGTGATGTCGTACTCCTCCTGCGGCCGGAAAATCTCGATGCGCGATGGATAGCTGACGCCGTCGTAATCTTTGTAGTTGGCATAGCGCGCGTCGGTCACCAGCTTGCCCTGATCGTCGTAAATGTATTGGCGATGCGGCTGCAGGTCGATGCGGCTGAAAACGATCTTGCGCGACAGCACGCCCTCGTTCCCATCCTTTTTGCGGATTACGATCAGTTCGTAGTCCTCCTGCAGAACGCGATGCCCCTTGACGTCGTGAAGAATCTCTTCACTGTTCTCCAGCACGGCAATTTCGTGCTCCGGATCGATGTGCCGGATCAGGAGCGCATCATAGATATCCTGCGGCCGGAGGTTTTCCATGGGTTGGTCCGCATTGCGCGTCGGCACGTCGTTGCGCCCCACCACGAACCGGTTCTTCGGCGGAATCCATAGCTTGAATTCCTCGCCGTTGCTTACCATGTCGAAGGCCGTGGTGCGCACGATCGGGAGCAGCCCGATCATGTGCAGCATGGCCGGCTTGCGCGCCAGCACGTAGCCGCGAATCTCTTTGTAATCGGTGACGTGACCCTTCTTCACGCCGCCTGCGGAAGTGTCAATATCCACCGTGGCCTGCAGGGAGCGAATCTTCTCTGCCTGCTGGTTGATGCTGTCAATCAATCCCGCTTGGGTCGATTCCTTAAGCGGAGCCTTGGAGTACGTTTCCTCCACCGGCCGCGTACGAAACAAACAGCCCGTCGAAGGCAACACGGCGAGCAGTAACGTCAGGGCCCAAAAGGGCGAGGTACGTCTCATGAAGTATCGAATAACTCCTAGAACATTTGAGTATACAGCGCGGCAAAGGGTGCACAAACCGTGAGACGTTCAGTCCGTCCTCGGGGTTCTCAGCGGTCTCCGCGTCTCCGCGATTTAAGATCTTGCGTCGCCAACTACGCCAGAGCGGCAACTGAACCCAGAATCTTACTAAAGTCAGCTACACCCACGCTCCATCCATCATCTAAACTGACGCCATCGTGCGCAAAATCTCCTGGCTCCTTCTGATCGCAGTGCTTGCCTTTGTGGGCTGGTTCGCTGGGGCGCTGCTGACTCCCACCGAACCTCCGGCGAAAACCTTCGTGATGCTGCGCCCGGGATATTCCACCCGCCACATCGCCTCCGAACTCAAGTCTGCCGGGGTCATTCGCAGCGAGCGAGCCTTTATTTGGTGGCACTACCTCCACCGCCGCTCGCTCCAGGCCGGAGAATATCTGTTCGAGAAGCCCGCTAACGTAATCAACGTCCAAAGGCGCTTGGCCAGCGGCAACGTCTATTTCCGCACCGTGGTCGTGCCCGAGGGCTACACAATGTTCGACATCGCACGCGCGGTCGAAGCCGCCGGACTCGGCCCCGCGGAAGATTTCCTCAAAATAGCGCAATCCAACACTCTAATCGCAGACCTCGACCCCAATGCGCCCTCGCTCGAAGGCTATCTTTTTCCGGACACCTACAAGTTCAGCCGTATGCAGAGCATGGAAGAGATCGCGGCTGCCATGGTCAATCAGTTTCGCCAGGTAGCCGCTCAGGCGGGCCTCATATCGAATTCCATCAGCCCGATACCCGACGCCGGCCGCACCCTCCACGACACTGTCATCATGGCATCGATCATCGAGAAAGAAACTGCCGTTGCCGAGGAGCGGCCGCTGGTCGCCAGCGTTTACTACAACCGCCTGGCGAAAAATATCGCACTCGACGCCGACCCCAGCATCATCTATGCCGAACTCTTAGCCGGGACTTACACCGGCGCGCTGCACCACGACGACATGCGATTCGATTCCCCGTATAACACATACACACACACAGGGCTTCCACCCGGCCCGATCGGCAATCCCGGCAAAAGCGCGCTCGAAGCTGCCATGCATCCCGCGCAAAGCGACTACTATTACTTCGTCGCCGATGCCCAGGGCCACCACCGTTTCGCCCGTACCATGGAGGAGCACAACAGGAACGTGGCAGCCTACCGCCGTGCCGTGCGCGGAAAATAAGGCGGCATCCGGCTCCCGAAGCGGAAGCCGGATGCCCGCCAACGCGCATATAATCGCGGCGTGAGCGCTGAAGAAAGAAAGCCAGACCGCCCAGTAGGGCGAATCCTCGGGCTGGACGTAGGTTCAAGAAGGATTGGGATCGCGGTGTCGGACCCTCCGGGAATTACCGCCCAAGGATTAGAGACTCTTCAAAGGCGGAACAAGCGGCACGATATGGCGGTGCTGGAGCAGGTGATTCGCGACTACGAAGTGCGGGAGATCGTAGTCGGCCTGCCATTGCGCATGAGTGGCGCCGAAGGCACGCAATCGGAGAGAATGCAGGGGTTCGCGGAGGGCCTGCGCAAGCGTTTCCGGCTGCCGGTTCATTTGTGGGACGAGCGGCTCACCTCGGCGGAAGCGAACCGGCTGCTGCGGGAAACGGAGTTGTCGATCGAGAAACGCGCCAAGGCTGTGGACCGGATGGCAGCAGTCTTGATCCTGCAGGGATGGATGCAGAAGTGCCTGTCGGACCGGGAGCGGTCCGAAGGCTAGGCGGGCAGCCACGGCCTGCCACAAGGTCTAACTCTTCTAAAGACAGTAGCTTACAGGCCAACTCGCCAAACGGCTGGCTTCCCCCAACTGCGCCAACTTCGCACCAATCCTTGCTTTTAGTCCCATTTCGGAATAGTATGTTTGTAGTAACGGTACCGCTTCTCCCCATTTGACCCTCGCCTGCCCAGGTGCTTTTTATGAATGGTGTTGACCTGAATTTCCACATCGGCGATAAGGTCGTCTATCCCAACCACGGCGTGGGAGTCATCGAACAAATCAGCAGCCGCTCTATCGGCGCCACTATCGAGAAGTTCTATCTCCTCAACATCAAGGCCAGCAGCCTCAAGGTGATGGTGCCCTGCAACAATGTGGGCAGCGTGGGCATTCGGCGCGTGGTCCGCAACGGCGAGGTGCAGAAGATTCTCGACTTCCTCGCCATCGCTGAAAACCTTAGCACCGCCGACTGGAAAGATCGTTTCAAGGAAAACTCCGACCGCATGCGCACCGGTTCTCTGATCGAGGTGGCCGGAGTCCTCAAGAGCCTGATCGCCCTTCACCAGGCCAAGCCCTTGTCCTTCCGCGAAAAAAAGATGCTCGAGCGCGCCCGCTACCTCCTGGTCAGCGAACTGGCCATGTCCCGCAACTGCGAAGAAACCAAGATCGAAGAACTTCTGGCCCTGGCACTGGCCAAGTGCAAACTCCGCTTTCCGGAAGCTTCCGAATTCCAGGCCTGATTTGGCTGGGAAGCAGTCGGCGGCTAGCTCCCAGTCAGGTTTATAATCTCAAGAGCGTTACCGCACGCACACCCGGTTAGAAATACCCGATTTACGATGACCGATCAACTCAGAAGGAAACTGCAGGAAGAAGTCGACGCGCTCGAACGCGAACTGGTGCACGACCTGCCCAAGGAGATCAAGCGGGCCGCAGCTCTCGGCGACCTCAGCGAGAACGCTGAGTATCACATGGCCAAGCAGCGCCAGGAGTTCGTCAAGGCGCGCTTCCGCCAGCTCGGCAAGCGCCTCGCCGACCTGTCGCTGACCAACATGAACAACATCCCCAAGGACAAAGTGGGGCTCGGTTCCACGGTCAAGGTCTACGACAGCTCGAAGAATGAAGAGATTGAATATAAGCTGGTGACCAGCGAAGAATCTGACGTTGCCGGTGGAAAAATTTCGACCACGTCGCCCATCGGCCGCGCGCTGCTGAACAAAAAAGTAGGCGACGAGGCCACCGTGATCACGCCCAACGGCAAGCGCGAATTGGAAATCCTGAGCCTGACCACGATCCACGACGAAGCCGATCCCGAAAAGGCGGGCGCCTGATGTCGCGGCATCGCTGGGCTTCCATGAGTTGGACCAGCGCCTTCGGCCGCGCCTGTGGCGTGGTGCTCGATACCATTGTGCGCTGGCTGGCGCTTTCGCGCATCAATCCCAACGTGCTGACCTTCATGGGGCTGGTGGTGAACACCTGGGCTGCGATTCTGTTCGGCTCCGCCACAGCGCTCACGCAGCGGCGCATGTTTTTCTACGCCGGCCTCGTCATCATCTTCTCTGGATTTTTTGACTTGGTCGATGGCCAAGTGGCCCGCGCCACTAATCGCGTGACGCGCTTCGGCGCGTTCTTCGATTCGGTAGTCGACCGCTACAGTGACGCCTCGCAGTTCTTCGGACTGCTCATCTTCTTTGCTCGCGGCGACCGGCTGTTCTATCTCCTGCTCACGGCTTACGTGATGATCAGCGCCATCATGGTGAGCTACACCCGGGCCCGCGCCGAGTCGCTGATCGGATCGTGCCGGGTTGGCTTCATGGAGCGTCCGGAGCGGCTGGTGCTGGTGATCATCGGAGCCCTCTTCAACCGCATGGCGCCCGTGCTGTGGGTGATCGCCGTGCTGTCCACGCTGACCGTGATCCACCGCATGCGCTACACCTGGACCCGCACCCAGGACCCCCCGGAGGCCGCCACGGCCAAAGCGGGGCAAGCGGCGTAATCCTCTGACCGACGGCCTTTTGGCCAGGAAAACATGCAAAAACCTTCATCTTCACCCGGCAAGTAAAACCGGGGTATAATCCAGCGCGTTTTGTAGAAAAACCAGGTGGTCCGCCGGTCCACGGCGGCTGTTGCTGCCTTACTGGGGGAGATGAAAGGTTATGCCTGACAGAGGATTGGCGCGCGCTGCTTTTTCCATTTTTATCCTTACCTGGACCATTGCCGGTGCGGCGCAGGTTAACGTCACCACTTATCACAACGACAACAGCCGCACTGGTCAGAATATCAACGAGACGATTCTTACCCCCAGCAACGTCAACAAAACCGACTTCGGCAAGCTGTTTTCACAAGCCATCGATTCCGACGCCTACGCGCAGCCGCTGTATGTTTCCAACGTGACCATCAATGGGGCCACGCACAATGTGGTTTATGTGGCCACGATGAATGACAGCGTTTACGCCTTCGATGCCGACAGCAACACCGGCAGCAACGCCTCGCCGTTGTGGATGGTGAATTTCACCGATCCGGCGAAAGGCATTACGACGGTGCCCACCAGTGATGTCCATTGCACGGACTCGCTGGTGCCCATCGGGATTTTTTCCACTCCGGTCATCGACACCACCAGCAACACCATCTATGTGGTGGCGCGCACTCTGGAAAATGGCAAGTATTATCATCGGCTGCACGCTCTCGATATTACGAGTGGGGTGGAAAAATTCGGCGGGCCGGTGGCGATTGCAGCGACGGTCGCCGGTACCGGCGCGGGATCGAAGAACGGAAGTATCAGCTTCAACTCGCAACTGGAGAACCAGCGTGCCGCTTTGCTGGAGCAGAACGGGCTGATCTACATCGGCTTCGCGTCGCTGTGCGATTACGGCAGCTACCACGGCTGGCTTTTCGCCTACAGCGCTTCGACGCTAGCGCAGAGCGCGGTCTGGTTGACCACGCCCAATGGCAGCAAAGGCGGCATCTGGGGCAGCGGCAACGGTCCGGCGGGAGATGCTTCTTACAACACGTTTGTTCCCCTGGGCAATGGAACGTTCGATGTGAATACCGGCGGCACCGACTATAGTCAAAGCGTGATGAAGCTTGCGCCTCCCGCTGGCGGCACATTCTCAATTCTCGATTATTTCACTCCTTACAACTACAGCAGCTATAACACTTCCGATCTCGACATTGGATCGGCCGGGTTGACGCTGCTGCCCGCTCAGACGGGTCCTTACCAGCACCTGCTGGTTCAGGGCGACAAGGCAGGCAATCTGTTCCTGATCAACCGCGACAACATGGGGCATTACAATTCCAGCAACAACAATCAGATCGTGCAGTACATCGCTTCGGCGGACCCGGGGATGTGGAGTTCGCCGGCGTGGTGGAACAACTATGTTTACATCGGCGCCAGCGGCGACTACATAAAAGCCTTTTCGTTCAACACCACCACCGGCCTGCTCTCGACAACCCCCAGTTCCGAAACCAGTCAGAAATACACCTATCCGGGGACGACGGTATCGATTTCTTCCAACGGGACCAGCGATGGAATTGTCTGGGCCCTGAACAACGCAAAATATGCGTCAACCACCGGCGAGGGCTCTCTTCATGCTTATAAGGCGACGAATCTTGCCACTCAACTTTACAGCAGCAAAGACGACGCCACCCGCGACGACCCCGATGCGCCGGTCAAGTTCACCGTGCCGACGATCGCGAACGGCAAGGTCTACATCACAACCCAGAAAGATCTGGTGGTCTACGGGTTGCTGAACTGACGGGTTGCTACGATAAGGAATGCTATTATAGGTTCGCCGCACGCATCGTCATTGCGATTGCTGACCGTCATGGCCACCCGGCAACCTTCATCGCTCGCCGATATTCTCTATGGCACTGCGTGGAAGGAAGAGCGCACCCCGGCGCTCGTCGAGTTGGCGCTGCGCATGGGGTTTCGTGGCATCGATACGGCCAACCAGCGGCGACACTATTGGGAAGCTGGAGTGGGCGAGGGGTTGGCGGCCGCTTACCGCGCGGGAGTAGTGACACGCGCTGATCTTTTTCTGCAGACAAAATTTACTTATCGTCCGGGTCAGGACCATCGCCTGCCTTATGATCCCGCGGCCAGCCTTTCGGTGCAGGTTGCGCAATCGCTCGCCAGTTCGCTGGAACATCTTAAGACGGATTACATCGACAGCTTCGTGCTGCACGGGCCGGCCTCTGGCTACGGCTGGTCGGATGCGGATGCCGAAGTTTGGCAGGCGATGACGAAAGAGCGCGACGCAGGCCGCACCCGTCTGCTGGGCGTCAGCAATGTTTCGCTGCGGCATCTGGAGCAGATGGCGGACGTACATTCTGAAACGCCGGCGTTCGTGCAAAACCGCTGCTATGCCCGCATGGGCTGGGACCGCGAGGTGCGCCGTTTCTGCAACGAGCGCAAGATCATCTATCAGGGATTCTCCCTGCTCACGGCGAATATGGAGGTGCTGCGGCACCCTCTGGTTACGGGGTTTGCCGCGCGCGCGAATGCGACCGCGGCGCAGATTGTCTTTGCTTTCGCCCGTGCGGTCGCGATGCTGCCTCTGACCGGCACTTCGAATTCCGAGCACATGACCCATGATCTGGCCAGCAGCTCTCTGCAACTTGCGCCTGATGCAGTGCGGACGATTGAGTCGTTCGCGGGATGAACTAGAATCGCTTCCTTAAAAATTCAAAAAGAATATAGCCGATGAGGGCTGCTACCATGGCGATCTCAAAATTTGCCAGGGTAAGAATGTCTCTGATTGCCCAGGCCAGACCCCTTTTGGAGCCCATGCCGGAACGCTCAAATTCTCCCATCAAGAGATTGGAATAGAACAGGAAAACGATGAAGGCTACTTCGACTACCGCTCTCCAGGAAATTTTTTTCATAGAAATACGAACCCCGCGCTGGGAGGCTGGCCGTGCGTGTGGCGGACTCAGCGAGCGATGGGTCCCGCGGCCAATATAGCAACATTAAGCTGAGGATGCAGCACCTGAACTGCAGAGCAACTCAGGATTGCAATTTTCCACAAAGGGAAGCGTGCAATGGCCGCTAGCCCAGCATGGCGAGTGCCTGATCCGTACTGACGAATCTAGCTCCTAGAGCCCCCAGTTCCGCCACGGCATGTTCCCCATCTTCAGCCTTCAGCGTTTCAATCGCATCCTTGACCACTGATACGCGCCGTCCGCGTTCCAACAATCCCTTGGCCGCGAAACGCACGCAGTATTCCGTAACCACGCCGAAGACTACGAATTCGGCATCGTCTCCCAATCGCTTTACGAGTTCGTCGGCGTGCCGGCTTTCGAAGATGTCGAGCGTCTGTTTCTCAAGATGAATCTGCTGATATTGCGAAAGATCGCGCGGTAGCGCCGCCGTGGCCTGGTTCGGGACCGTGAACACTTTCTCCGTCAGCGCTTCTAGAACGTAAGCGGCGCCTGGGGTACCTTTGATGCAGTGCGGCGTAAACATCTTGAACTCGGGATCGTCCTTAGCGTGGTAGCAGCCGTGCGAGACCAGGAGGACGCGGCCCTGCCGTGCGGCGTCGGTAAGCCTGCGAATGTTCGGCAGCAAGCGTTCGGCGCCCGGCACGTAGAGCTTGCCCCCGGGCAGCATGAAGTCTGCCTGCGTGTCGACTTCCCAGAAAACTAGATTGCGTTGTGCCATTGGTCCAACTGATCTCGCTTGTCAGAGTTCGTTCGGCGCTCTCTTAAATCTTTACCACAGAGGGCACGGGGTTACACAAGGGAATGCGACAAGAATTTCACAAACTCATGACATGGCGATGACAAACACAGAAGCGGCAAATCCTAGCATTGGCCCTGCAGCCGTCAGAGAAATTACGGACCAAGCCAGCCTCGAATTGGTTTGATTTGAACCGCCCCTGCCTCTGACCTGCACCAAAAAGGAGACTTCTATGCAACGTCGCAGGATTGCTTTCGCCGCTTGCCTTGGCCTTGCCCTGATGTTCGTTTCCAGCGCAGCCGTGGCGCAGTATACACTCACAAACCTGGTTTCGAATCGGAAGGGAGGCGCGAAGCATCAGGATCCTCTACGGGTAAACGCCTGGGGATTAGCTTACGGACCGGGCGGGCCATTCTGGATCAGCGATGAAGGCACCGGCTGGTCCACACTTTATAACGACAGCGGAGTCAACCAAGGCCTCGAAGTGGTGATCCCAACCTTCAACGGCAGCGGGACGGGCTCTCCTACGGGGATTGTCTACAACAGTTCGCAGCAGTTTTCAGTGGAGGGTTGGCCGGCGATCTTTCTGTTTGCCACGCTCGATGGAACCATCAGCGGATGGGCGCCGCAATCGAATCCTACGCAAGCCGTCGTGGCCGTGAACAATTGGAGTTCGGGCGCTATCTACACCGGCCTGGCGATTACCAACTATCCCACTGGAAACAATTATCTGTTTGCCGCAGACAACTGGAATAACAAGGTCAACATATATGACGGCAACTTCAATCTGGTAACGTCCTTCACTGACACAACCCTCCCCCCTGGCTTTGCGCCCTTCGGCATCCAGGACATCGACGGTCAGCTCTATGTAGCCTTTGCCAGCACCTCGGGTGGCACAGGCGGCTACATCGACATCTTCACCGAAGCCGGAGTGTTCGTGAAGCAGTTGACCAGCAGCTCAGAGCTGAATCAGCCTTGGGGATTCGCGGTTGCCCCCTACAACTTCGGGCGGCTGAGCAAAGCTTTGCTGGTCACGAATAACCTCAACAACACCGGAGTCATCAACGGTTTTGACATCAACACGGGGAAATTTATCGCCACGCTGTCGTACAGCGAGGGCAAACCAGTCTACATCGATCAAATCTGGGGCATTGAGTTTGGCGGCGGATCGCAATACGATGGCGGGAAGAATGAATTGTTCTTCACAGCCGGCCCGAATAACAATGTGGACGGTACGTTCGGGGTCATTCGACTCAATAAATAGCCGGCTGCGCGCGTGAGATTAGCCGAAGTCGTTCCGCGAGGGCCGCCTGCGAGGGCGGCCTTTGCTTCTTGTGTGGAGGGTCGCACCGGCCGCGGCGACCCGGTGTGTTTATTAAACAATCGCTGGGGATTGAGTAGGTGGAGATTGAGGAGCTGGCTGCTGCTGTATAAATAACAGCAAACTTGCCTGTAGAGCATTCCTGCTATCTTCCGGCAGATCGACGAAGCGAAAAGGCTGAAGCCAGCCTTGGGTTGCCCACATGGGAAACAGAATCTCTGCCCTTTCGCGGATGGTGGTTTTCCCGAGGTTGAAGATCAACTCAACTTCCAGCTTTTCGTCGAGCGGCTGCTCCACGTGCATGAGGCCGCCGGTGGTGGAAAGCTGATGCAGCTTGCCCCGCACTTCACGCCGGTTCGGCAAGCGCATGAGCGTCAGGACCGATCCTCGAAACTTGACCCGGAACGGACGTTTCCGATCCTGCGGGGTGCCGTCTGAGGATGGCTGCGCAACAGATTCTGGCGTCTGCGACATCGTGGATAAGTATGAAGCCTCGCCAGAGCCTGCACGAGGTTACGAAAGAACGAGATGCAGTGGTCAGTGGCTAGTGGCCAGTGGTTAGTGTGATTCGTGTAGTCTTAACGGTTGATTTTGTTAACTGGCCACTGACCACTGGTCACTGACCACTATTTTCTACCCGGATGGGCCTCGCCGTTGCCGGAGAACAGGTTGTAGGGCCAGGCATTCTTGTTCTTGGCGGCGGTCTTGTCGGCTGCGGTTGCGGGAGCAGCGCTGGCCGCAGAGGCGCAATTCCAATCCTCCGGCGGATCGGCAATTCCCCACACGTTGCCGTGGTTGTAGAGCGCCACTCCGATCAGAAAGTATTTCCCATCGCTGCCCAGGGGCAGGCAAGTGGCCACGCGGGCAGAAGCGCTTCCGCCGTCGGGCAGATCGTTCAGCAGCACCGGAGTTTCGATCGGCAAGGCTTGCGACGCGCGGAATCCGCAGCCCTGCGGACTTATCACTAGAGCTATACACTGCGCAGAGAAGGGATGCTTGCGGTCGAGGCTGTTCACGGTCACAGGTATCTCCACCCGCAATCGCGTGCTGCGCCGCGCCGCCCTGGGTGTAAGTATTTCCATCTGCGCTAATTCACCCGGCTGTGTTTCTTGACTTACTAGTTTGACAGGCCAAGGCACGATGCAATCCCAAGAAAGAGCGATTGAAGGTGACGGAAGTAACCTTCGCCCGCACCGGGGTGCGGCCGGACACATGGCTTTCCTGTCTCATTCGAGGGGCGCAGGTTTGACCCTTTGAGAAACGTGCCTGTTAAGATGGCTCGACATCAGCAGAATCACATCCGTGAAGAAGCCTCAATGAACTCAGGATCCGCCATATCTGTGGACTATCCAGCGCCGGCTGCCGCAAGTGCGCCGGAGTGGGAGCTTCTGCTGGCGGCAAGCTGTGCCGATGCGCGGGAGTGCGATCTCGCCCGCATCCGGCGCTCTCTGCAGCGGCCGGTCGACTGGGAGTCGGTGCTTCAACTCGCCGATCACCACGGCACAGCGTCGCTGCTTTATCAAAATCTTTCACGACTGGGCGACGCTGTGCCTGCGACTGTGCTCACGGCGCTTCGGCAGAGTTATGAGACGAACGTTCACAAATCGCTTTTTCTGGCGCGCGAGCTGATCCGTATTCTGGATTGTCTCGATGCGATCGGCATCGAAGTGATTCCGTACAAGGGCATCGTGATGTCGGAGGTGTACTACGGCGACATGGCGCTGCGCCGCTCCGGCGACATCGATTTGTTTGCCCGCAAGCGCGACGTCATGCGGATCAAAAGCGCTGTGCGTGATTTGCGATACACGTTGCGCGTGCCCGTTCCTAAAGATGCAGAGGAGGATTACATCGCTTCGGGATACGAGTGTACGTTTGACAGCCCCGCGGGAAAGAATCTGCTGGAGTTGCAGTGGGCGCTGCAGCCGCGCTTCTACGCCGTCGACTACGATATGGAGGGATTATTCGAGCGCGCGGTAAACGTGGCCGTCGTCGGCCGCCGCGTGAAAACGTCTTCGGCCGAAGATCTTCTGTTGGTGCTCTCAGTACACGCGGCGAAACATGTTTGGGGACGGCTGATCTGGCTCTGCGACATCGCGCAGATTCTGAAGCTGGGTAATTTGAATTGGGAGTGGGTGCAGGCTAACGCCCGGGAATTTGGCATCGAGCGGATTCTGCACGTCACGCTGCTATTAGCGAATAGTTTTCTGGCAACGGCGATTCCGGTGCCGATGGAAAAGGCGGTTCTTGAGGATCGTGCCGCGCAGGCCTTCGCCGAGAAAATCGTCATGGATGTCGCGCACGACGTTTCCTACGAGGAGCAGCAGGTATCGTACTTCCGCCTGATGATGCAGCTTCGCGAACGCAAGGCAGATCGCTTGCGATTTCTCACTCGGCTGACGTTCACTCCCGGCCCGGGCGAGTGGGAAGCGGTTCATTTGCCGAAACCCTTGTTCCCTCTGTATCGGCTCGTGCGGCTGGCGCGGCTTGCATCCAGATTCGCACGCGGATGACTTGGCGCCTCGCTGCGCTCGGCTGGACGGGCGAGGCGCCCGTTCCTACGCAAGCAACTCGAAATGCTAGTCGCGGTCACGCGAGGGGTGCGCCAGCCACTTCAGCACCATATTCACCACGCTCAGCACAATCGCGCCGATGAATGCCGCCGTGAAGGTGCGCACCTGAAAACCCGGCGCCAGCAGCGCTGACGCGAGTTCGAGCATCAGCGCGTTGATCACGAACCAGAAGAGTCCCAGCGTAAGCAGAGTCAGAGGGAAGGTGAGAATCTTCAGCAGCACTCCGATGGTTGCGTTGACGAGACCAATCACCAGCGCTGCAACCAGAGCCGCCACGGGCCCGCTCACGGAGATCCCCGGCACGAGACGGGACACGATCCACACCGCCAACGCACTGAGAACCCAATTTATTAGCAGTCGCATCTTTCGCTCCTTATGTCAGTCGTATGGAGGACGCAACGCAGCCTGCGTAGGAACTATACCAATAAGCCATAGGATCAGTCCTCGGGAAGGCGAACAAGGGGCAGACAAAATCCGAGCCCGGTGTGTGTTTAGCGCTGGTTCCCCTGGTAACTCGTTCGTACACTCCCTTTTGGTAACCCTTGGTAACCATGGCACTTTGCCCTTCCAGCCGTACAATTGCCCTAGTCCGACCGGCCACCTCCGGAATAGGAGTTAGGCCAATGGAGATCCGCCGGGGAACACGTCCCGGTGGAGTTCCTCGGTTTAAGAGTTTCTCGATTTAGAAGTTCTCGGTTAGACCAGGGTCTGGAGTTCGTACTCTTATGGCGTTCGGTTTCGGGTTCAACAAACAGAAGGTTCTCAGCGCTGCGGAGAAGTACGTTCAGCAGGGCAAGATGCAAAACGCCATCGCTGAGTACGAAAAGGTGCTGAAGGCTGATCCCAAGGACCTCACGGTCACCAACACCGTCGGCGACCTCTACTCGCGCCTCGGTGACGCCGACAAGGCCACCGAATGCTTCAAGACCGTGGGCGATGCCTATGCCAACCAGGGTTTCACGGTCAAGGCCATCGCCATGTACAAAAAGATCAGCAAGCTCAAGCCATCGCTTGAGAGCGTGCTGAAGCTGGCTGAACTCTACACTCAGCAGGGACTCTTCAATGACGCGCGCGCCCAGTATCTGCAGGTGGCCGAAGAATTTCTGAAATCAGGCGCGCTCGAAGACGCCGTTCGCATTTTCCAGAAGATTCTGGAAATGGATCCGGAAAACACGACGATGCGCGTGCGCCTGGCGGAAGTCTACGTCCGCCTGAACAAGAAAAATGACGCTTGGCAAATATTTTCCGCTGCCGCCGAGACGCTGCGTTCCAAAGGCTCGCTGAGCGGAGCGGATGAAGTTCTACAGCGCATGCTCACGCTCGACCCCGGCAACGGCTACGCATTGCTCATGCAGGGTCGCAATCTGCTGGAGGCCGGTGACGCTGCCGCCGCGATCGAGTCGCTGCAAAAAGTTTCCGATCTCGATTCCAATCCCGACGGCTTGCGCGACCTGCTCAAGGCTTACCTGAAGACTGGCCGCCTCTCCGACGCTGGCACCCTCGCCAGCAAACTGCTGGCGGTTCACAACGATCTGGCGGCCATCTCTACGTTCATCGATGCGCTCATGCAGGCCGGCCAGTACGAGAATGCGCTGCAGGTCTATGACCAGCATGCCGAGCGCCTGCTGGCCGAAGATTCCGACAAAGTTCTCAAGAACCTGCATTCCATCATCGGGCACGTACGCGACAACCCCGCTTTGCTCGAGAAACTTCTCGAACTCTTCCAGAAGGCCGGAGAAAGCACGCATATCACCG
Source organism: uncultured Acidobacteriaceae bacterium (assembly GCA_963832755.1). Lineage (GTDB taxonomy): Bacteria > Acidobacteriota > Terriglobia > Terriglobales > Acidobacteriaceae > Sulfotelmatobacter. The sequence goes on from CAWHVM010000003.1 coordinate 854,947, forward strand.
AAGTCATCGAGTTGCTGGCGCACGCTTCGGTGCAGTCCGGCGACCTGGTTCGTGCCCGCGATCTGTATCAAAAGCTGGCCACCATGGAGCCGGGCAATCCCCTGCACATGGCCAATTACCAGCAGGTGGTCAGCCAGATCGGGGGCGACGCCGGCGCCAAGCTGATTTCCGCGGAAGAAGCGGCGGTAATCGTTGACGAATTAGAGGCAACCGCTCCTTCCGTTCACCAGCATTATTCCGACGCCGTCGCTCTTGCGGTGCGCTCCGCGCTCACCGATGCGGAACTTTTCATTTCCTACAACATGCCTGCCAAGGCCCTGGGACCGTTGATGGCAGCCCTGCCGCAGGCACCCAATGATCTGCGTTTGAACCAGCGCCTGGCTGCTCTGCACACCCGGGCATCGCGCTTCGCCGAAGCCGGCGTCTGCTGCCGTACCTTGCAGAACATCTACTCTGAAGCGGGCTATCCCGATGAGGCGACGCGCTATGGTGAACTAGCTGGGCGCTACGAAGAGCGCTCGGCAGCGCCGGCTCATGCCGATTCCGTCGTGGAGCACGCCGCTGCACCTGCAACTTCACAAGAGATTTCACGCGTTGCTGCAGCCTCCGCTCCCTGGCCCACGGCTTCGCCTGAGCCTGCTGAAGAAATGGAGTTCGCGTTCGTCGACAATTCGGACGATAGTCAGGACGCTGAGGACGCTCACCAAGCCGTGCCCGTTGCCGAATCTCACGCTGCTCCCGCAGAGATCGATTTGTCCTCCGAATGGGACGACGCCATCACCATCGAAGCCGACAATGTGCCCGCCGAAGCTGCGGAGATCGAAGTCACCGGCGCCGCTGCCCAAGAGACTCCCGCAGCCAAGCCCGACCAAAGCACGCACGGCCAAACATCGCTCGATCCGGAGAAGGCCAACGAAACCGTCGAAGAGATCCGCTTCTACCTCGAGCATGGCATGCCCGAGCAGGCTTCGGCAGCCTTCGAAAAGCTTCAAGTTTTCACCGACGACGAAGCCGTCTTGTCGACCCTCGAAGGCGAAATTCAAGCCGCTTCGCAGCACGCCCCCGCTGCGGAAGAGGTGACCACTGTCGAGGCCGTCTCTGAATTCGCCACCGACCAGCCTCAGGCCGAATTCAGCGTCGACGAGATTCCAGCCGCTGCTACAGAATCCGCAGCGGCTGTTGAAGAAGTTTCTCCTGAACCGACTGCCGTCGTTGCCGAAACCCACGCCGCGCCTGCGCTTCACGAAGAGCCGGCTGCGGCCGAGCCCGCCAGCACCCCGGTGTCGGAAGTCCTGCAGGAGTTCGTTACTGATCTTGAATCTTCTCTGGGCGAGAATTTTCTTCCGGCCACGATCTCGCATGAGGCCGCGCCAGCCGTCGAACACGCTTCCGCGCAAGCCTCCAAGCCTCAGCACGTTGCTGAACCTGACGACGCCAAGCCCGAACTCGAGCCTGTCGGGAACGCCGCGCCCACTACATTCGGCGTGTCCCAAGCCGAGCCCATGGGCGAGTTTGTAGCTGATCTGGAAGCGTCGCTGGGCGACGACTTCCTCAAGGGAGCGCCAGTTGCCGAGCCTGCGCCTGAGGCTGCCGTAGCTTCCGCTCCGGCGCAGCACCGGCCCACGCCCGCACATCCGGTCAGCGCTCCGGCCGCCGCCAGCGCAGCAGCAGCGTCCGCTGGCGCTCCGGCATATTCATCGCAACCTCCAGCCCAGGTCATGCACCGGGGGGCCGCGGCTGCACCCACGCCACACATTCCGCCAGTCATTCCCAGCGCGCCCGCGGCCAAGACTTCTCCCTTCGGCGAAGACGCCGGCGTCGATCTCGCGGAAATGTTCGGCGAACTCAAACACGATCTCGAAGCCGGTTCGTCCGCCACCGAAGAAGATCCCGAAACGCACTACAACCTCGGTATCGCCTTCCGTGAAATGGGCCTGCTCGATGAAGCCATTGGCGAATTGCAAAAGACCTGCCAGGCCGTCGATCGCGGACATCCTTTCCCGCAAGTCATGCAAACCTATACCTGGCTGGCGCAATGTTTCCTCGACAAAGGCGTGCCCCAGGCGGCGATTCGCTGGTATGACAAGGCTCTCACCGCCCCCGGCGTCGACGAAGAGACGCGCACCGCTCTCCATTACGAACTCGCCGCCGCCTATGAGACCGCCGGCGACAAACCCTCCGCCCTCAAGCACTTCATGGAGGTTTACGGCCGCAACATCGATTATCGCGACGTAGCCGAGCGCATCAAGCCCCTGAAGTCGTAGAATATCCCGATGGGTTTTGTCCTTAATCGTCATACGCGCGATAGCGAGCAGACTTGTAATCGCATACACACTTGTAATCCCATCTACACTTGTCATCCCGAGCGAAGCGAGGGATCTCGGTTTTTGCCTGCGCCATCACTGTCTCCGCCGCGGGCAAGCACCCGCACCATACCAGCCCCGCACCAGCGGAGCGCCCAGTGACCATCGATCCCAAACTGCCCGTCGAGAACGGTCCCGCCGCACCCGCCCAACCGGCGCAGGCCGAAGCTGGCGCAACGCTCCTCGACCCTCCGCTTCCAAACCCCGGGCCGCACTCACCAAGCGCCTTGCAACTCTGGGTGCATCGCACCTCTGTATTTCTTTTCGTCTTGATCAGTGCCGTCGCCGGCGTGCTGCTCGTGATCCTGCCCTGGACTCCCGAGTGGACCGACAATTATCTTCTGCTCTCCTACCCGGGACTTCGCACTTTGATCACAACCGGCTTCTTTCGCGGACTATGCAGCGGCCTGGGCTTACTCGACATCTGGATCGGCTTCTGGGAAGCCCTCCACTATCACGAACATCAGTAGCATCGAAGCAGTGCGGGCGGTTGGTGGCTGGGCCGCCCTGAGTCGCATACACTGGATTTCATAACTCTGGATTTAACGTGAGTCTCGACATGACCGACAAACTTCAACCCGCGCCTCTGGCTTACCAGAACGAACCCTTCCTCAGCAGTCCCGACGGACGCATTCTCCGCATCCTGGCTGAGTATCAGGAACCCCTGTCGCGCTTCCGCCGCGAGCAGATACAGGACACGGTCGTCTTCTTCGGCTCGGCCCGCTTCCAGGGAAACGCCGCCGCCCGCAAAATTCTAACCGCCGCGGAAAAAAACGACGCCAAAGCTCCCGCTGTGCAACAGGAGAAGGACGTAAAGCAAGCCCTAGCCGCCGTCGATATGGCCCGTTACTACGAAGACGCCCGCCGCCTGGCCTACCTTCTCACCGAATGGTCCATTCAAATTCCCGCCCGCCGCCGCCGCTTCGTCGTCACCACCGGCGGCGGTCCCGGCATCATGGAAGCTGCCAATCTCGGCGCCCACGAAGCCGGAGGCAAAACCATCGGCCTCAACATCAATCTGCCGTTCGAGCAATATCCCAATCCCTACATCACGCCCGCGCTCAACTTCGAATTCCACTACTTCTTCATGCGCAAATTCTGGTTCGCCTACCTCGCCAAAGCGCTGGTGATTTTCCCCGGCGGCTTCGGCACCATCGACGAACTTTTCGAAATCCTCACCCTCGCCCAGACCGACAAACTCGCCAAGAAAATTCTCGTAGTAATTTACGGCAGCGAATACTGGCACCGCATTATGAACTTCCAGGCCTTCGTTGACGCCGGCACCGTCTCTCCTGAAGACCTAAACTTGTTCAAGTTCGTCGACACGCCCGAAGACGCCTTCGCATTCCTGCGCGACGGCCTGACCGAATACCACCTCGGCGGCCAACCCAAGAAAGAAAAAGAACAGGAAGTCCTCCCCGAAATCGCCAAGACGAGGCCGTGAACCTTCTCACTCTGTCATTCTGAGCGAAGCAAGCGCTTGCGCGCCAAGCGCAAGCATTTGCGTAGTCGAAGAACCCTTACCCGCAGGCGTGACCTCCAGCTCCGCAAGGCATTTCTGTTGGCAGTTGCGTTTTGATTGCCGACCTGATAACTGAAAGCTGATGGCTGATAGCTGCCTCCTCTACTACATCACCGACCGTAAAGCCTTCCCCGGCGACGAGCCCACCCGCCGCCGCCGTCTCCTCGACAAAATCGTCGAAGCCGCAAACTGCGGAGTCGACTACATCCAGCTCCGCGAAAAAGATCTAACCACCCGCGAACTGGAGTCGCTAGCCAACGAAGCCACACGCATAATCCGGCAGGCAAGAAAACTGCCCACTGGCCACTGGCCACTGACCACTGCTCTTCTAATCAACTCCCGCGCAGACGTAGCGCTGGCAAGCGACGCCGCTGGCGTACATCTCCCCGCCAACGATATCTCGCCCCAGGAAGCAAGAGCGGCATGGAAAGAAACGTGTGGTCGCGGGCGACTCGCCCGCGAAATCTCACCACAAAATCCGTTGATATCAGTCTCCTGTCACCAGCCAGAAGAAGTACTCAAGGCCGCTTCAAACCAAGCCACATTCGCGGTATTCGCTCCCGTCTTCGAAAAGAAAGGCGCGCCCGGAACCAGCCCCACTGGCCTAGTCGCGCTAAGCCAAGCCTGTCGCGCGCCGATCCCTGTGCTCGCCCTGGGCGGCATAACGCTGCAGAATGCCGGATATTGTCTCCAAGCCGGCGCCGCCGGCATCGCCGCCATCCGCCTCTTCCAGGAAAACGACATCGCCACCATCGTTCGCCGGTTGCGCGGCTGATTCTGATTTGAAACGAAAAAAGCCACGCTGCAAAAGCAGCGTGGCCCTTGTCATCGCTCACTACTGTGCCGGAGTTTCCGTAGTACTCGGAGTAGCTGGCGCACTGGCCGTCACCTCAGGCGCAGTCACCGGGCTAATCTTCGCCGTAGCCAGAATCTTCTCCAACCGCTCGAAGACTTCATCGCGATTCACATGCTTCGCGCCACCCTGGTTGTCGATCCCAGTAGTAACCACATTGAGCGCGAACTCATAACAAGCCCCGTTTTCAAAGACGTGATAGTACTTCGACGTTTCCTCACGCGTCCCCTGGCTGGCAGTGTTTTCAGCGGACTGCAGTTCCATGTCGACAATCATCAGCTTGGAAAGCTGCGCTGTGGCCTGCACTGCAGGATCGGCCGTCGCCGCGGGGTTGGCTTGCGGCACGGAAAATTCGCTGCACTGCTCCGCGGTGAGCGTCTTGTTCACGCTCACGTCGAAGAAGGCCGAGGCTAGATCGCTGTTGGCATAAACGGATTCAGGCAACGCCACTGCCGCCAGAGCAACTCCACCCGGCTGCACAAAATCCATAGGCATGGGCCCAGACGAGACCAGTTCATTCGCGGCGTCGCCGGTCTCGAGCGCGTACTTCCGCGGATAGTGGAACGATACGCCGGAACTCTTGTCGGCATAAGTCACGGTCGCTGGAACCCTGCGGACAACTCTCTTGTGTACGGGCTTGGCGGCAGCCTGCAACGCAGGCGTTGCCGGCATGGTCACCGGGGTCGCGACCGCAGGCGTTGCCGGCGGAGTCGTCACGGACTGGTTCGTCGAGCTTTCTGTTTTCGGTTTCTCGCTGGAGCATCCGACGGCCACTGAACAAACGATCAGGAGCGTGGCGAATATCAGCGTGCTGGTGTTCTTATCAAAGTTAATCTTGCCCCACGCAACGGAATCAGATGTTACCGGGGTGCTGCGGAATGTCGTGGTGCGAACTGCTCTGGTGCGAAACAGATTGATACGGTTCATGGTTGGTCACCTCCTGCTGCGAAAGCAGCGCAAGGGAAAATGCACGGAGGAGGCCAACCTGCGGGACGTTGATTTTACGCGGGTTAGAGCACTGCACGATGCCTGCGATCGTGGCGCGGCGGACACGATGTGGGCTGCGGAACACGGCCTAGAGGCCCTTACAGCGAGGTGACGAGCTTGTCTGAAGTACTCCGGATGAGTTGTCGGATTTTCTTCGCGTCCTCCGCGGCCTTTCTTCGCGATCTTCGCGGTTAAACGCCCTTATTCGAACTGCTTCCGAAACGCCGCCCACTCTTGCCGTATTTCCGCGACCTCTCTTCTCAGTTCCGCCACTTCGCTTTCCAGGTGAGCAGCCCGGCCGTCATCTGCCAAATGACTTGCCGGCGATCGAGCGGGCAAAACTTCCAAAGGAGCTGTGTTTCCGGAGAAAAGTTGCATGTATCGCGACTCTTTCGTCCCCGGCTGGCGTGGCAACACCGCAACCAGCGGAGGCTCGCGCTGGCTCAGCCGGTCAAGCGTCGCATGAACGTCTTCCAGTTCTTCGAACCGATACATCCGTTCCGTCAGGCCTCGCAATTCACCCGGAGTCTGCGCACCACGCAGCAGCAGCACGCACAGGATGGCCATCTCCCGCCGGTCGAAATTGAAAACTTCCTGCAGCCGGTGCTCGTACTTCGTAACCCGTCCGTCGGCGCCGCTCGCCGGTCCGGCAAGCCTCTGCCTCTGCAGCGATTCCAGCGCCGCCCGCACCGCATCCTCGTCCAGCGCCATCACCGGATCGCGATTGTTCTTCTGGTTGCACGCGTTCACCAGCGCGTTCAGCGACAACGGATAGTAATCAGGAGTCGTGATGTCTTTTTCGATCAGCGACCCCAGCACTCGAACTTCAACGTCACTAAGAAGATCCACGCGCGCCACCATCACAAGAGTTAATGTCAAAATTCTACTGTAGTCCATCGCAGCGGGCGAACAAGGTATGCTTGAGTCCTGTGTGACGCGAGCATGAGTTTTTCTGAAATGGTGAATCTCCCTCTATGCGCCGTGCTGGTTACCCACAGCGTTTTCCCCTTGATGTTGAAACTTCTCAAGCCTGTAGCCGTTCTGGCGCTACTCGTATTTCTGCAAATCAAGTTCCCACAAGCATGGGGATCGCTGGGCCTGGAGCGGCTGGAACGATTCGGCAAGAGGATAGCACCACGAAAGCGTCTTTGCGTCCTTCTGGTCGGCCTGACTCTGCTAGTGATTCGATCCGCAGTGATCCCGGTCTCCGGCATTCCTCTGCCCCGCTATCACGATGAGTACAGCTACCTGCTCGCGGGTGACACCTTTGCCCACGGCCGCCTGACCAATCCTCCTCACCCCATGTGGATACACTTCGAAACTTTCCACGTGATCTGGCACCCCACGTATATGTCGATGTATCCGCCGGGCCAGGGTCTGGTGCTGGCCGCCGGAGAAATTCTGGGGAATCCGTGGATCGGACAATTGCTCGCCGCAGCGTTCATGTGCGCGGCCATCTGCTGGATGCTGCAAGGTTGGATCCCGCCGCAATGGGCGCTACTCGGCGGAGTGCTCACCCTCCCTCGCCTCGGCCTTCTCAGCTACTGGACCAACGGATACTGGTGCGGATGTCTTCCCGCCGTAGGAGGAGCGCTCGTGCTCGGCGCGCTGCCCAGAATCAAACACCATTTGCGCTGGCGTGACGCTGTAATCATGGCGGTCGGCTTGTTTATCCTCGCGAATACGCGTCCCTATGAAGGCTTCCTGCTGAGCGCGGGAGTAGCCGTGGCGTTGCTCGCCTGGATGTCCGGGAAAAACGGTCCCCCACTCCAGTTTTCGCTCGCCAAGATCGTCCTGCCGCTCGTCTTGACACTTGCTCCGCTCGCAGCCTGGACCGGCTACTACTATTACCGCGTCACCGGAAACCCTTTTCGCATGACGTACGACGTCAACCGCGAAACCTACGCCATGGGACGTTATTTCATCTGGCAACAACCGTGGCCGCGGAAGACCTATAACCACGCCAAGATGCAGGCGCAATATGAGCGTGAGCTACGAGAGGCAACCGAGTACAAGACGCTTCGCGGGTTCATAAAGCGTGTGCGCGGAAAACTTTATTACGTCTGGCAGGTCTTTCTCATTCCGCCGTTGCCCTTCGTCCTGATCGCGCTGCCCTGCGCTGCGCGTGACCGGCGATTGCGGGTCCCGTGGATGATTGCGGGTATCTTTGTCATTGGTCTGGCGGTTGAGGTCTGGTTCCTGCCGCATTATTTCGCTCCGGCGACCGCGTTGCTGTATCTCTTCCTGATGCAGTGTATGCGGCATCTGCGCTTATTCCGCTGGCGCGAACAACCCGTGGGGCTGGCTTTCGTGCGCGCAGTCTCGGTGATTTACATCGGAGCCGTCGTGCTGCGAGTAGCCTTGGCGGTAACGTACATCCACCCCGAGAAAGAATGGCAGCATGGAGACATGGAACGCGAGTCAATCGTCCAGCAACTGAAAGTGCTTCCCGGCCAGCACGTAGTCCTGGTGAGTTATTCACCGGATTTTGATCTTGACCGCGAGTGGGTCTACAACCTCGCTGACATTGATGCCTCGAAAATCGTGTGGGCGCGCGATATGGGGCCCGAGAAGAATCGCGAATTGTTAGAGTACTATCATGGCCGGCAATTCTGGATGGTCCACGCCAGTACGTCGCCGCCGCGCTTGGAACCTTATCGCGAACCCACAACGGGTGGCCCTTACTAAGCACTGCTGAGGAAAGGCGATCGAATTATGACCTGGATTCAAACCATACCGATGTCCGAAGCTGACGAGAAGCTGCGCCACGCGATCGAAGCGCAGCGGGCGCTGTATCCTAAGGAATATGCCGAACCGGTGCACCCCGATGCCTCAGGAGGATCGTCGATCGTGGGTTCGCACACCCTGATTCCGGGCGCCCTCTATCACTCATTCGCGACATTTGGCGCGCTGATGTCGCCGGAGTTGCCGTTGAGCCGGCGGCAGCACGAAATGATCACGACCATAGTCTCGGTCACCAACCGGTGCCAGTATTGAATCGAATCGCACGCAGAGTTTCTGCGTAGAGTAACGCTCGACAAGGAACTGGTGGAGGCTCTAGAAAAGGACTACACGACCGCGCCTATTACGCCGCAGGAGCGCGTGATGCTGGACTATGTGGTCAAGTTGACCAAGGATGCCACCAAGGTTTGGAAGGACGACATCGAGAGGCTGCGCGCAGCGGGATTTGACGATCGCGGCATATTGCAGATCACGCTGATCGCGTCGTGGTTTAACTACATCAATCGCGTGGCGGACGCGCTGGGGGTAGGGCGGGAGTGAGGGTCGGGGATTCCAAACGGCCATCACGCGAGTTTTCCACAGCCGGCGTGTGACATCTGACCTTGCGCCCAATCCGTAACTGCGCGATCATAGTCGAGGCAGTGACGGTCTAAGAAGCCGAATCCTGCCATCGTAAGATGTTTGTTCTCAAGATTTTAGATCTAAGTTCTTTGGAAACAGGATTTTGCGGGATACGTTTTCATGAAACCCGCGCTGGGCGCGGCTTTCGGAGGCATCCGAAGGAAAAAATTCACGCCGAATCCGGACTTCTTGCCGCTATAGCTGCTTCTGTCAGTCTCATCGGCACATTTATTTTTAGCGCGAAATCCACAGGGCGGCCGCGCACGGACCGGCCCTCGAGCCCACTGGTCCCGCACGGGCATTCCGTACCGCCAGCTTTCGCTCTTCCACTAAACTTAGACCGTAACAGCTGAACTTGGTTCAACCGAATGGCTGAGTCGTTGGCAGAGTTTTTCCTAACGAACTTTCAGGCACACCGCAACGGCAACGCCCGTGCCTACGGGCAGCATCGTGGCTACCGCATGGAGTGGTTCACGTATGGCCAGGTTCTGGAGATGGCGTTTGAGCTTTGCCAGGAATTGGGAAGACGAGGGATCAACAAGGGCGACCGAGTGATGCTATGGGGCGAGAACTGCGCAGAGTGGGTTGCAGCGTTCTTTGGCTGCGCGATGAGGGCAGTGATTGTTGTTCCGATGGATGATGCCGCGTCCGCGGACTTTGCGGCGCGAGTGTCAGCGCAGGTCGAGGCGAAGCTTTGGCTTTGCTCGCGGAAGCACGCGTGTGAGGTTGGCGCCATCCCTCACCTGGTTCTTGAGGACATGTCGAAGGCTGCCGGTCATGCTTCCGCAACCACTCTTCCGAATGTGGCGATCAGCCGCGACGACACTTTGCAAATCGTTTTTACTTCGGGAACAACCGCTGAGCCCAAAGGTGTGGTCATCACGCACGGCAACGTGCTGGCCAACATCACACCACTCGAGCAGGAGATGCAGCGGTATTTGAAGTACGAGCGCTGGGTGCATCCGGTGCGGTTCTTGAATCTGCTGCCGTTGAGCCATGTCTTCGGCCAATTCCTCGGGATGTTTCTGCCTCCACTGCTGGGCGGGACCGTAATTTTTCAGGAGGAGTTGAAGCCTTCTGAGATTGTCAGCACCATCCGGCGGGAGCGAGTGTCCGTGCTGGTGACTGTACCCAGAGTTTTGCAGTCGCTGAAACAGAAGATCGAACGCGATCTCGAAGACGGCGGGAAGATCGAGGATTTTCATCGGCGGTTCCGCGAATCGAAAGGAAAGCACTTTCTGCGCCGCTGGTGGATCTTCCGCACGATTCGCAGGCAATTCGGCTGGAAGTTCTGGGCATTCATTTGTGGCGGCGCGGCGCTTGATGCCGAGACCGAAGAATTCTGGGATCGGCTGGGCTACGCCGCGATCCAGGGATACGGATTGACGGAGACGACATCGCTGATCAGCGTGAATCATCCCTTCAAGTTGGGGAAAGGCTCGATTGGGAAAGTGCTGCCGGGGCGGGAAGTGAAGCTCGCCGAAGATGGCGAGATCTTGATCCGCGGCGGCGGGGTCGCAGCCGGTTATTGGGATGGCAGTCAACGGCAGGCAGTTGTAGATGGGGTTACAGACAAAGACGGCTGGTATCGCACCGGAGACGTCGGTGCGCTGGATGAGGCCGGGAACCTTTACTTCAAAGGCCGCAAAAAAGAAGTGATCGTCACGCCAGCTGGACTGAATATTTATCCCGAGGATTTGGAAGCAGCGTTGCGGCAACAGCCGGAAGTGCAAGATTGCGTAGTGGTAGGCATTGAGCGCGGGGAAAATGCGGAGCCGTGCGCGGTGGTGATCTTACGCGACGATGCGCGCAGCGATGCTGGTATTTCAACGGTAGTGGAGCGCGCGAACCAGTCGCTGGCGGAGTTCCAGCGCATGCGCATGTGGGTGCAGTGGCCGCAAAAAGATTTTCCGCGTACGAACACGCAGAAGCCGCGCCGGAATCTGATTGGCGAATTCGCCGCCAGGCAGATCCTGCAAACCGGCGGAAAGAATGTTGCGAGCGATAGTCCAGTGATGGAGTTGCTCGGCCGCATCACGCGGCGAAGCGTAGCCGGATTGAATGCTCAAGTCACACTCGATTCCGATCTTGGTCTCAGTTCCCTCGACCGAGTAGAGCTGATCAGCGCTCTGGAGGATCGATACCAGGTGGATCTCAGCGAGACTCGCTTCAGCGCGGTGCGGACCGTGGGCGATGTGGAAAGGATGCTGAGTGGTGAGGCGCGCCCGCGCACAAAGTATCACTATCCGGGCTGGGTATTGCGGTGGCCGGTGACCTGGATGCGATGGCTTGCACATTACTTGTTGATGAGGCCAGCCATGCTTTTGCTGGGCTGGCCGCGTATCGAAGGGCGGGAGAATCTGCAAGACTGCAGCGGGCCGCTGCTAGTGGTTTGCAACCATGTTACAGACGTCGATGTTGGGTTCGTGCAGACCGCATTACCATCGCGGCTGCGGAACCGGATCGCAACGGCAACGGGGGGCGAAGCGTTGGAAGCTTTACACACACCGGCGGCGACCCGAAGCTTTTTCGGAAGAATCTATGATCGTGCGCAATGGCTGCTGGGCGTTTCTCTGCTGAACCTGTTTCCGTTACCGCGCGAAGCTGGCTTCCGGCAGAGTTTCGCCTACGCGGGCGAGGCCGTGGATCGTGGATACGGCGTGTTGGTGTTTCCCGAAGGTCGGCATACCGTGGATGGCAAGATGAACCCGTTCCGCGCAGGGATTGGGCTGCTGGCGAATAACCTGGGCATCCCAGTACTGCCCATGCGTATTGTGGGGTTGTTTGAAGTGAAGCAAGCAGGCCGAAAGTTCGCGCGCCCAGGCGAGATTCAGGTGCGCATCGGCCGGCCGATGCGCTTTGCGGCTGGCAGCGATCCCGCTCAAATCGCGCAGGAGCTTCAGCGTGCAGTGGAAGCCTTATAGGGCGCGGCCAGGCAGATCGTTTCCAACAAATGCGGGCACAAGAAAAAGACGCCTTGACGCGCGGTTGCGAATCAAGGCGCCTCGATGTTCGATTACGCGGTTCGATTGCGCGCTACCAGCTAATTGGCAGCTTCGATGGTAACTTTCGCCGGCTTCGACGGAATTCCGTTAGCGACAACAAAAAGCTCAGCCGCGCCGCTTGGAACGGTTGAGGGAATGTCGAATTCGGTGGAAACAATTGTGGCTCCCGTCGCGACACCCATCGTGCTGTGGTTATGCGTGGTGCAATAGTAAACCTCCTTGGTGGACGGGCTCTCGATGCGGATGATGGGGTAGTTGCTCGCCATCTGCGCGTCGTCGCCATACATCGCTCCTTGCGACAGTCCGTTGAACTGCGTGCCCGAGATACTATTGTTCGTGCTTCCCGCAGTCAGCTTGCTGGCGACCGAGGTGATGGTCGGCTGCCACGCAGCTTCGTAGGTCCCCGGAGATGTGTAGATCTGCACGGTCTTCGTACCGTTCGTGAACAGAACCTGCCCGGTGGGCAGAACCAGCATTCGTCCCGTATAGGACGGATTGCTGGAAGCGCCGCTCGGTGAGTTGACCGCAGCCAGGGTGGTGCCGTTGAACTCATAATACTTGGCGCCAGATGCGTAACACGGGTTGGTGGGGCCTACTCCTACCAGAACGTTGCCATTGGGCAGCAGCGCCGCCGGCCCGTCTTCGTCTCCATATCCGGCCGGAAAAGTCGGACCCGCCGCCCAAGTGGCCGTTGTCGTGTTGTAGATTGCGGTGTTGTTGTTTCCTCCAACCCAGAACACAGTGCCATTCGGCCGCAACACACCCGGGCCGATTTCGTAGCAACTAGTTTCCGGCAGCGGAGCAATCGTGCTCCCGGCAAGCGACCAGGTTCCCGTGGCGGGATTGTAAAGCTCAGACTCGGTGCCATTATCCATGTCCACTACGAGCACCTCTCCGCTGGGCAGCAAAGTCCAGCCCTCTTCGGAGTTTTGATCGGCTTTGCCGGCGCCGGTAATGGTCCAGGTCAGCGCACTCTCATCGAGCAGAGCTTGTTCCAACTGAAACGGACTGCATTCGGAACCGGCATAACCGCAATTTCCCAGCATGAAGGTGTCGTCGGCTAGGACAACACTTTGTGCGTCTCCAACGTGGGTCCAGCCTGAAGGAGCCGTAATCGAGGTCCAGGTGTTGGTCGCGGGATAGTAAATCGCCCCATTGTTGGTTTCAGACTGACTTCCGTCATACTCTCCACCTTCGACGACAACGTTTCCATCGGCCAATACGGCAGAGGCGAAGTAAAGCGGTTCGTACCCGGTTGGCGCGGAAGCCAGCTCGGTCCATGTGCCGGCGAGATAGCTTCCCGTGGCGCTGGGAGTAAGCGTCCACCACTTCACACTTTCGTACTGATGCACCATGACAGTTCCGTTGGTGAGCAGGAGCGCAGTGTCAGCGTCGAAGCTTGGGGAATTCGTGAGCGTTTGCCATCTCCCGGAAGCGTTTGATTCCTGGGAACTGGCGATACCCAAACAAACCAGCAGGGTCAGCGATGCGATTGCGAGTGTTCGGAAAACCTTCATTTGATTCCTCTCGGGGTCAGTCGATTTATAGAACCACTTGATGCAGTGCTTCCGCGGTGCACGGGCGCAGAGGGAATCTTCCTGGGTTGTGCCTCTGTCCCGAAATCTCAAAGCCGCAGGATTATATCGCGTCTTGGGCGATTCGGGGCCACTCGTCACTCAAATTTGACAATTAATTTTGCGCGAGACGCATAACCGCGCTAGGACCTTGCAAAATATTGCACACCGCCCGCGCAGCCGTACGACCAACACTAACTTTCGACCTCGTGCCGGCTCTCTGATTCAGAGGCGGAGGACATCGGCCTATTCTTCATCCATTCCAGAATCTTCTTTGTGCGGATCGGCTTCGATCTGCACTTCCGGCAAGTTCGCTCCGCGAAGTTCGCGATTGAGCGCGGGCAGATCTGAGCTCTTGAGCGCGTCCCAACGCTTCATCAGGTCCAGGGCATTGTGTTCTGTGCTCGCGACGGCTTCCGACTGCGTTGCAGTGGGCTCAGCGTTGGCCTGCCACACCTGGCCGTACAAGGTGGAGACCTGCCCATTCAGGCGAGTGAGCGTAGCTTCGTCGGCTGGGGGCGCTGCGAAACCGGCTGGCTTCCCGAGAATGGCGGTTAGTTCAGTCTGGAATGCCAGAACGGATTCGCGCGCCCTGCCAGTGGCTTGCTCGCTCAGTTTTTGCAACGGCTCGCGAATCGATCCAGCTTGCGTTACCGCTTTCGAGGTCTCGCTCAACAGCGATGCCAGGCGCATTTCAAGTTGGAATTTTTTCTCCAGGCCGGCTGCCGAGATTTTTATGCGAGGGTCCATCTTGATTGTGAAGGGAGCGGTATAGCTCTTACCGTTCGCGGTGAGCCGCGCAGTGTAGGAGCCGGGCAGCGCAGTGGGACCGAGCGGGTAACGGGGTGTGTCTCCGGGAATCGCCGCGATGGGATACTCATGCCGCGGAGAATCAGGCGCGGCGTAGTGCAGATCCCAAACCCAGCGGTGCATGCCGGCATCGGATGGCAGAGCCCGGAACGGCCGCAGCCAATAAAGCGGGATGAGCTGTTTCTTGAGATCTGCTTCTGTGACTTCGGGCTTATCGTCGCTGGAAAATTTGCGAACGAGTTTGCCATGGGCATCGAGAATTTCGAGTGTGACTGGAGCCGCAGCAGCGTGCGCCAAGTAGTAATCGATGATCGCGCCATCGGGTGGATTGGCGGCAGCCGGCTCGTCGGGCGGCAGCGGCGTATCGGTGTTGGTGTCGCGCTGTATGCGGTAGGCGGGGGCGGGAGTGAAAAGATGGGCATCGGCGCGGGCCATCAGCTTAGCTTCGCGCAGTGCCGTGATGTCATCGAGAATCCAGAACCCGCGCCCGTGCGTGGCTACGATGAGGTCGTTGTCGTGAATCCAGAGATCGCGCATGGAGGTGTGCGGCAAATTCAGTTGCAGCGATTGCCAGTGGCCGCCGTCATCGAACGAGACCCAAACTGAATTCTCCGTGCCGGCAAAGAGCAGGCCCTTGCGCACGGGATCTTCGCGTACCGTGTCGACTGGGCCGATATCGGGAAGGCCGGCGGTGACCAGCTTCCAGTTCTTGCCGCCGTCGTGCGTGCGGTAAATGTAAGGATGCTCGTCGTTGATGCGGAAGCGGCTCACGGATGCGTAGGCCGTGTCGTCATCGAAATGCGAGGCGCTGATTTGCGTGACCTTGCTCCAGGGCGTCAGCTCTTTGGGAGTGATGTCATTCCACTTCTTGCCGCCGTCGAGGGTTTGCCAGATCAGGCCGTCGTCGGTACCGGCCCAGAGGGTGTTGATGTTCTTGAACGATGGCGCGAGAGCGTAGATGACTCCACGCTGTTTCTCCGCGCCTTTGGGGACGAGATTGCCCACGCTGGCGGGAACTCCGGGATTTTCGCGAGTGAGATCGCCGCTGATGGCCTGCCAGGAGTTTCCGCCGTTGATGGTTTTGAAGAGCACGTTGCTGGCGTAATAAAGCACGTGCGGGTCGACAGGTGAGAACATCGTGGGTTCGCTGCGGTCCGCGCGATACTTGGTGCTGCGAAGCGGGATGGGCGTGACGTTCTGCACTTCTCCGGTGGACCAATGAAACTTCGAGACCTCGCTTCTGCCGCCGCCGTAGATCACATCTGGGTTGAGCGGATCGGGCGCGACGTAGCCGTACTCGATCACGCCGACCGGATGCCACTCGCGGAAGGTGATAGCGCCGTCGTTGCCGCGGCTGGAGATGCAAACCGAACCGCTCTCCTGCTGGCCTCCGCAAACGCGATAGGGAAAAGTGGGGGCTATAGAGACGTGATAGATCTGCGCCGTGGGCTGGTTGTACCAGGAACTCCATGACGCGCCGCCATTGACGGTCACGATCGCTCCCTGATCGCTGACCAGAAGAATAATGTTCGGGTCGTTGGGATTGATCCAGAGATTCTGATAGTCGTCGCCGCCGGGCGCGCCACGGAATCCCGACCAGGTCTTGCCGCCATCCGTGGACTTCATGGTTACAGTGCTGGCGCAATAGACGATGTCTGGGTTCTTCGAATCTACGCGCGGGACCGCGAGATCGCCGCCGCCGATGCGGCCTGAGGGGCGCGGATCATCCGTTGTTTTGGACCAATTCTCTCCGGCGTCGTCGGAACGGTAAAAGGCAAGCGGGCCTGAAGAGATAGCAATGGTCGCGTACAGGCGCTTGGTATCACTCGGAGCAATGGCGACATTGATCTGCGAAAGATCTTTCGGAAGGCCGTTGGTGAGCGGATGCCAGGTGTTCCCGCCGTCGGTAGACTTGAACAATCCGCCGCCGGTGCCGTTGACGATATTGCCGTCTTCCCACGGGCCCTCGCGCGCTTCCCACATCGAGGCGTAGATCACATCGGGATTCGAGGGATCAATCTCTACGTCGGAAGCCCCGGTGTTCTCGTCTTTGTAGATTGCTTTTTGCCAGGTCTGGCCGCCGTCGGTGGAACGAAAAAGACCGCGCTCTTCATTGGGACCGTAGGGATGGCCGAGCACGGCCGCGAAGACTCGATTAGGATCGCGAGGATCGATGGCCAGCGCCGGAATCTGGAAGCCATCGCTCAGGCCGAGATGCGTCCAGGTTTTTCCGGCGTCAGTCGATTTGTAGATTCCATTGCCTACCGAGAGATCGGGGCGATGCAGGCCTTCACCGCTGCCGACATAAACGATATTGGGATTCGAAGGTGCCACCGCAATCGCGCCAATCGACTGCGTGGATTCGTGGTCGAAGATCGGCGCCCAGGTGCGGCCGTAGTCATCCGACTTCCATACTCCGCCGTTGACTTGGCCCATGTAGAAAACATTCGCCTGGCTGGGAACGCCGGTGGCGGCGCGGGTGCGGCCGCCGCGAAACGGGCCGATCATGCGCCATTGAAGATCTTGATATGTATTCTCGGGAACTTGCTGCGCGGTGCTTGATGTGACGGATAGAAAAGATGTGACGTATAGGAAAATCGAGATGCGAACGAACAGACGAAAGACTGCCTGGGATCTAGTCAATTGGGCCCCCTCAAACGCTGAACCGCAAACAAGACAGAATAAACTAAAACTGCAGCGAAGGCGGACTGTACGGCGAGCAACTGACTAGTCCTTGCCAATCTCGGCCAAGGTTTGCGCCAGGCCGGCCACCTTCGGGGCCGGCGTTGCCCCAGACTGGCTGGCCACCCACGCGCCGACTCGGTTGGCGTTTTCATTGATTTGCGTCAGCGGTGTTCCCCGTAGATATTCATGCACCAAGGCCGCGGTGAAGGCATCGCCAGCGCCCACTGTGTCGGCGACTTTCACCCTGAAGCCGGGATGTTCGCTGCATTCGTCGGCGGAGAGGAGAAGGCTGCCGCGGTCTCCGCGGGTGATGCAGGCGAGCTTCAGATCATGCAGAGAGAGCAAACGTCGCGCCGAATCTTCCTCGCCGTGATGCTCTAATTCGAATAATCGCATGATCTTAGGAAGTTCTTCATGGTTGAGTTTGACGACGGTTGCGAGCTTCATCGACGCTGCGAGAACTTGCGCGGTGTAGAAGTTCTGCCGGAGATTGACGTCGAAAACCCGCACTGCATTCGGCCGCGAAGCCAACAAGAAACGGCGAATCGTGCTGCGACTGCGCTCCGAGCGCTGTGCCAGCGATCCAAAACACACGGCATCGGTTTGCTGTGCCAGCCTCTGCCATTGCGGCGTCCATTCGAGAAAATCCCACGCGACCGACTCGGAAATTTCAAAGCGCGGCTGACCGGCGGCATCTACCTCGACTTGCACAGTCCCGGTAGGATGCTCCGCATCTTCTTGAATGAATGCGGTGGGGAGAGCGAGTTCGCGCAGGCGGAGAATCGCCCCTGCACCCAGGGCATCCTGGCCGAGGCGGCTGGCTGGAATTCCTTCATCCCCGAGCAGTGAGGTGATGTAGGCGAAGTTGGCCGGCGCGCCGCCGAGTTGCTTGCCGGATGGGAGAATATCCCAAAGCAACTCACCCAAGCCCACGACGATGTGTTTCCTGTCGTTCACTTACTTCACGGGCTTCTTCGCCGACTTCGGATTTCCGGTGAAGGAAACAATCGATCGCTACCTGGCCGGTTCGGCTCGTAGTAGAATTCGTTCCTACTTCTTATAGGCAGTGAGCCTTTTGTTTGCAAGCTCCGGGAAAAGACCGAAGACGTTATTCTTACCCGGCCCGCTCCCAGGACTTGGCGCGTGAGATAGCTTCATTCCAGCGCTCTCGCATGGCATCGACTTGAGAGCGCGGCAGCCGCGGTTCAAAGCGGCGTTCCTCGCCGGGCAGGTTGGAAATGGCCTGCGCGTCCTTCCAGAAGCCGGCGCCCAGACCAGCCAGAAATGCAGCGCCGAGCGCGGTGGTCTCGGTCATTGCAGGGCGCACCACGGGCACTCCGAGAATGTCTGACTGAAACTGCATGAGACTGTCGTTGGCGGATGCACCACCATCCACGCGCAACTCCTGGAGCGGAGTGCCTGTGTCAGTCTGAACCGCATCCATCAAGTCTGCGCCTTGATATGCGATGCTCTCCAAGGCTGCGCGCGCGATGTGCCCCGCGTTGCTGCCTCGCGTGAGGCCGAACATTGCGCCGCGTGCGTAGGAATCCCAGTGCGGAGCGCCCAGGCCCACGAAAGCAGGGACGAAGTACACTCCGCCATTGTCGGGGACGGAGTTCGCCAGGGCTTCCACCTCCGACGAGCTGCGAATGATCCCCAAGCCGTCGCGCAACCATTGCACTACGGCTCCGCCCACGAACACGCTGCCCTCGAGCGCGTAATGAGTGTCATCGCCGATTCTCCAGGCGACGGTGGTGAGCAACCGATGACTCGAAGCAACCGCGCGATTGCCCGTGCTCTGCAACATGAAGCAGCCCGTGCCGTAGGTATTCTTGGTGAGGCCCGGGCTGGTGCATCGTTGGCCAAAGAGTGCAGCCTGCTGATCTCCGGCGATACCTGCGATGGCTATGCCGTTGAGGCCTGGAACTGAATTTACTTCTCCGTAAACTTCACTGGAGGGCCGGACCGCTGGCAACATCGATACGGGGATTCGGAAGAGATCGAGCAGATCTCGATCCCAGTTGCCGGTATGAAGATTGAAGAGCATCGTGCGAGAGGCGTTGCTGGGGTCGGTGAGGTGCACGCGGCCGCCGGTCAACCTCCATAGCAGCCAGCTATCGACGGTGCCGAATGCAAGGCGGCCTGCTTCGGCAAGTTGGCGCGCGTGCGGGACGTTGTCGAGAATCCAGGAAATTTTGCTGCCGGAAAAGTAAGCGTCGATCAGCAGGCCAGTGAGTCGCTGAATCAGATTCTCATGGCCTTGCGCCATGAGTTGCTGACAAAAAGCGGCAGTGCGGCGATCCTGCCAGACGATGGCATTGTAGACGGGATTGCCGGTGGCGCGGTCCCAGACGATGGTTGTCTCGCGCTGGTTGGTGATGCCGATAGCAGCCACGTCGCCGGGTTGCGCTTTAGCTATAGCCAAGGCTTCCAGGGCAACCGCGATCTGCGACGATGCAATTTCCTCGGGATCGTGCTCGACCCATCCCGGCTGAGGAAAGACCTGTGTGAACTCACGCTGAGCCACGGATCGCACGGCGCCTCGATCGTCAAATAGAAGTGCCCGGGAACTGGTTGTGCCCTGATCGAGAGAGAGAATGTAACGCAACGAAACCTCCTGTCATCTGCGGCAGCTTCTAGGCCAGCGTGGTGCAGCAACTGGTGCCCACCACACGTTACCAAAAATGGGAACGGGGGCTGCGTTTTTCCTTGACAGGGAGGGCAGGGACTGTAAGATAGGGAATATTTATTCACTAACATGAATAAATATGCACAATGAATAAAGCCCTGCGACAGAGAGCTGTTTTGGAAGCGTTGCGGCAGGGTCCCGTAGCCAGCCAGGAAGATTTGCAGCGGGCATTGCGCAAGCGCGGGTTCAAAGTGGGGCAGGCAACGCTGTCGCGGGATATTCACGATCTGAACTTGAGCAAAACCTCGGCCGGCTACATATTGCCTCAAGGGGAAGGCGCGGCGGCTCTGGCTTTGCCCCCGGTGCACCGGCTGGTTCGGGAGTTCGTGCTGGATGTGCGGCCCGCGCAAAACCTGCTTGTGGTGAAAACGATTGTCGGGAGCGCTCAGCCAGTGGCGGCAGCGCTCGACGAACAGGAATGGGAGGAAGTGGTGGGAACGATTGCCGGTGACGACGCGATCCTGATTGTTTGTCCGGACAAGGACGCGGCGAAGAAAGTCGCGGTTCGAATTGAGGAGATGCTGGGTTGATGCCTGCGAAGCTCAAGAGCGCGGTGCTGGGAGCAAGCGGCTACTCAGGACTCGAGTTGACGCGCCTGCTCGAACGCCATCCGCGGCTTGAGAGGCCCATGCTGCTGCGGCGCGAGAACGGCAGCGATGGCGCGAAAGACTTGGCCGAGCTGTTTCCAGAGTTGTCCGGCAACGGAGGCTATCCGCTGCAGCCGCTTTCATGGCCGGAACTGAAGAAGCAGGGAGTGCTGTTGCTTTTTCTGGCTACACCGCATGAAGCGTCGCGGTCTCTAGTGCCGGAGGCGATCGCGCAAGGTTTGCGCGTGATCGATCTGAGCGGCGCGTGGAGGCTGAAGCAGGCGCAGCATCGCGCCATCTACTCGTTCCAGGATGCAGACGCAGTCACGGCCTCTGAGTTGACGGCCAAAGCAGTGTATGGCCTGCCGGAGCTGAACGGCGACTGCATTGCCACGGCGCAACTGGTGGCGAATCCGGGTTGCTACGCGACATCAGTGATCCTGGCTTTGGCGCCGCTGCTCAAGGCCGGATTGATCGATCGCCAGCGTGGAATTATTTCTGACTCGAAGTCGGGAGTTTCCGGCGCGGGCAAAGTCCCTACCTCGCGCACTCATTTCGTTTCCGTGGCGGACAATCTTTCGGCCTATTCGGTCTTTAATCACCGGCATCTGGGAGAGATGGTGGAGCAGTTGGGTCTGGAAGACGCGGATCTGACTTTCACTCCTCATCTGCTGCCGATTCCGCGCGGAATTTTGTCGACCATCTATGTACATCTGAACCGGCCGATGAAGTCGGAGGCAGTGGAATCCTGCCTGCGCGATTTTTATTCCGGCAAACATTGGGTGCGAGTGTTTGCCACGCCGAAGCTGCCACAGTTGCAATTTTCGCTGCACACAAATTATTGCGATCTGGGTTTCTGCCTGGCTGAGGATGGCCGGCGGCTGGTGCTGGTTTCCTGCGTAGACAATCTGCTGAAAGGCGCGGCAGGACAGGCGGTGCAGAACATGAATCTGATGTATCAGTGGGACGAGCGAGAGGGTTTGCAGTGACCATCGTCGTAAAGATTGGCGGCGCGGCGATCGAAGATGCGGCCACGCTGCGCAAGTGTGCGCGGTCCATCGCGGAGTTGGCGCAGGATGGCCATCGCGTAGCCGTGGTTCACGGCGGCGGCAGTGCGCTGACCCGCATGCTGAATCGGCTGGGGAAAAAGAGCGAGTTTGTGGAGGGGCTGCGCGTTACCGATGCAGAAACTCGGGACATCGCGCTGATGGTATTGGCAGGAATCATCAACAAGAAGCTGGTGGCGGCCATTCAGACGGCGGGCATGCCGGCCATCGGATTCTGCGGCGGCGACGGCATGACGTTTCGGGCGCGAAAGAAATATGTTCACGGCCGCGATTTGGGATTTGTAGGCGAGATCTGCTTCACCGAGCCGTGCTGGATCGAAGCGTTGTGGCAGCAGGGAGGCATTCCGGTTCTGGCTTCGCTGGCCTTGGGCGCCGACGGCGAATACTACAACGTGAACGCCGATGAAATGGCAGCATCGTGCGCCGCAGCCTGCCACGCCAACACGCTCATCTTCCTCACCGATGTGCCCGGAGTAAAAGATGCTGCGGGCAGCGTGATGCCGTGGTTGAGCACAAAACAAGCCGCGGAACTGGCGGCCGGCTCAGTGATCAGTGGTGGCATGTTGCCCAAGCTGCGGGCCTGCGGACAGGCGCTGAAACAAGGCGTGGGGCGGGTGAGAATTCTGCCCGCAACCGAGGCTGAGGTCTTGCCCCAGTTCTACTTGACCAAGTTATCGTGCGGCACGGAGGTTACCTACTCATGAGTCAGTCAGTCGCTGCTCGCAAAACGCAACCAGCGGATATGCGGGTTCAAAGCAAGGAGTCAACATTGAATAGTCATGTGCAAGGCAGAGTTTCGGCGGCTGCTCCCGCGCGAGTGCCGCAAGTGTTTTGGTGCCCCGATCTGGTCTCGACGCGCGATCTCGGCCCCTCCGGCGTGGATGCGGTTTTGCATCTGGCTGGAATCATGAAGTCGCGTCCGGCGGATTTCCGGAGGGCGCTCACGGGCCGCCAGATCGTCATGTTCTTCGAAAAGCCTTCTCTGCGGACCCGGCTGACATTCGAAGCAGGAATGGTAAGCCTGGGCGGCACGGCGATGTTCGTCGATCAAACTCACGAGCGGCTTGATGCCCGCGAAACGTTAAGCGATGTAGCGCACAACCTGGAACGCTGGGTGGACCTGATTGTTCTCCGCACGTTCTCTCATTTGACGATCGAGGGTATGGCGCAACATGCCTCGATTCCCGTGATTAACGCGCTCAGCGACCTTGAGCATCCCTGCCAGGCGCTGGCTGACTATCTCACGCTGCTCGAGCGTTTCGGCGATGTGAAGAACCGCTGCCTGGCGTATGTCGGCGACGGCAACAATGTTGCGCACTCGCTGTTGCTCACGTGCGCATGCCTGGGATCGTCGATCCGCGTGGCGACTCCGAAGGGATTCGAGCCCAATCCGCAGATTGTTGCCGATGCGCGTGCGATTGCCGCCGAGACCGGCGCCGAAATTCATTTGTTAACTGACCCGCATGAAGCTGTTGCCGGAGTCGATGCAGTCTACACCGATACTTGGGCGAGCATGGGGCAGGAGCGGGAAGCCGAAAAGCGAGCCAAGATTTTCCCGCCATATCAAGTCAATTCAGACCTCATGGCGGAAGCCGCGCCCCACGCGGTGTTCATGCACTGCCTGCCGGCGCATCGCGGGTCGGAGGTGACCGACGCGGTGATAGACTCGCAGCAGTCTGTGGTTTTCGAGCAAGCAGAGAACCGCCTGCACGTGCAAAAAGCTATTCTTTATTTACTGCTGGGCGGCGGCGATCGCCTGCCCGCAAGGAGTGCTCATGCCTGAAAAGATTGTTCTCGCCTATTCCGGAGGTCTCGACACCTCCATTATTATTCCGTGGCTCAAGGAGAATTACTCGTACAGCGTCATCGCCATGGTCGCCGATGTGGGCCAGGGAGATGACATCGAAGCTGTGGTCGAAAAAGCTTATGCCACCGGTGCAAGCAAGGTGATCGTGGAGGATCTCCGCGAGGAGTTTCTTACTGGATACGTTTTTCCAGCTTTGCAGGCGGGAGCGGTCTATGAGCATAAGTATCTGCTGGGAACCTCGCTGGCGCGTCCCGTGATCGCAAAACATCAGGTCGAAGTGGCTCTGCGCGAAGGAGCGACGGCCGTAGCGCATGGTTGCACAGGCAAAGGGAACGACCAAGTTCGTTTTGAGTTAGCTTATCAGGCACTCGCACCGGAACTTAAAGTCGTTGCGCCGTGGCGTGAATGGTCGCTGAAGTCCCGTGAAGATTGCCTGGATTACGCCGAGCAGCACGGCATCCCAGTAGCGGCGAGCCGTGAAAAAATTCACAGCCGTGACCGCAATTTGTGGCACCTCAGCCACGAGGGCGGAGAATTGGAAGATGCCGCAAACGCTCCGCAGGCGACAACATGGCAGATGACTCGCTCGCCGCAAGAGGCGCCGGATAAGAACGAACAGGTGAGCATCGGCTTCGAGAAGGGGATTCCGGTCAGCGTCAACGGCATGAAGCTTGATCCCGTGTCGCTGGTTGAGTTGCTGAACGAAATTGGCGCGCGCAATGCCATTGGTCGAATTGATCTGGTGGAGAACCGCTTTGTCGGAATGAAGTCGCGCGGCTGTTATGAAACCCCCGGCGGCACGCTGCTGGTCGCGGCTCATCGCGAACTGGAAGCGCTGTGCCTGGAGCGCGAGGTCGCTCACTTCAAACAGCACGTAGGCCTGAAGTACGCAGAACTTGTTTATTTCGGCTTCTGGTTCACGCCGCTGCGCGAGGCTCTGGACGCTTTCGTCGCCACCACGCAGAAGGAAATGACTGGCAGCGTCACTCTGTCTTTGTATAAGGGAAACATCTCTGTGGTGAGCCGGCAATCCGAGCACTCGCTCTACCGCACTGATCTGTCGTCATTCACGATGGGCGATAGCTACGACCAGAAAGATGCGGAGGGTTTCATTCGCATCCTCGGGCTGCCTTCGCGCACACGGGCGCGGACCCGCCTGGAGGTTACGCGATGAAGATGTGGTCGGGCCGGTTCCGGCAGCCGCTGGATCCGCAATTCGAGCGCTGGCAGCGGTCATTCGATTTCGACCGCCGGTTGCTGCGTTACGAACTGGCCGCGAGCGGAGCCCATGCCCGCGCTCTGAAGAACGCCGGTGTCTTGTCCGCCGATGAACTCATCAGCATTCTTCAGGGCCTGCAGCAGATTGGCGAGATGGCCGCTTCTAAAGACCTTCTGGAAGACGATGAAGCCGAGGACGTGCATCACTTCGTGGAGAAGCAGTTGGTGGCACGGATCGGTGAGGTCGGCTACAAGCTGCACAGCGGACGCAGCCGTAACGAACAGATCGCCACTGATCTGCGCCTTTATGTTCGAGCGGCGATCGATGAGTTGCGTAGCCAACTAGCCGACGTATGCACCGCTTTCGCTGAACGCGCTGAACAAGCCGGCAGCGCCGCGATGCCCGCCTATACGCATTTGCAGCGGGCTGAACCTGTGCTGGTTGCGCACTGGCTACTGGCTCACATTGAGATGTTTTTGCGGGATGCCGATCGGCTAGCCGATTGCCGCAAGCGTTTGAATCTGTGTCCTCTTGGATCGGGCGCAGTGGCTGGCGCGACTCTGCCGCTCGATCGCGTTTTCATGGCGGCTGAACTCGACTTCGCTGGTCCGACGGCGAACAGCATTGACGCCACCAGCGATCGCGATTTTGTTCTTGAGTTCGTGAATACGCTTTCGCTCCTGGGTTTGCATCTGAGCCGGTGGACCGAGGAAATGATCATTTTTTCCACGCAGGAGTTCGGATTTGTCCACTTGCCCGAGGCTTATTCCACAGGCAGCAGCGCCATGCCTCAGAAGAAGAATCCGGATCTTCTGGAACTGGTGCGGGGTAAAACCGGCCGCATGATCGGAAACGCAACCGCACTAATGGTTGCGTTGAAAGGCTTGCCGCTCGCGTACAACAAAGACTTGCAGGAAACTCAGGAGCCGCTGTTCGATGCCACCGATACCGCGCTTGGATTGCTACCACTGGTCGCAGGTTGGATGAAAACGGTGGAGCTTGACCACGAGCGCATGAATGAAGCGGCGCAGTCGGGATTCATGAACGCGTGGGCCGCAGCTACTTACCTCGTCAAGCGCGGCGTCCCATCGCGCCTTGCGCACGAGCAGATCGGCAAGGCTGTAAAGCTGTGCGTGGAGAAGAATTGCGAACTTCAAGACCTAACGCTGGATGAGCTGCGCGTGCTGAATCCAATATTCGATGAGAGCTTTCGTGACTGCCTGAAGCCGGCTTCGGTATTGGCGATCCATGATGTGGTCGGCGGCACCGGACCAGCCCGGGTGCGGCAGGGGATTGTGGCGGCGAGAAAGAAAATCGAGTCCTTGCGCGAGGAGGTCAATTTCCATGCGCACGCGTAAAGCCATTTTGCCGGATGCGAAACACATCCATGAACTGATCTCGGCCTATTCGGGCGACGGCACTCTGCTGCCGCGCACGCTGGCCGAGATTTGCGAGAACGTGCGGGACTTTGTCGTTCTGGAAAACGAAGGCCGCATCATCGGTTGCGGCGCGCTGCATCTTTACGGCACGCACCTGGCTGAGATTCGCTCCATCACCGTGGGACCGCGGGCGCAGGGCCACGGCGGCGGTACCCGGTTAATGAAGGCTTTGATGGCCGAAGCCAAACGGCATCGCGTGGATTGCATTTGCCTCTTCACGCGCGCTCCCGAATTTTTTGCGCGCCAGGGATTTTCCATGGCGCGCCGCGAAGATCTTCCCGACAAGATTTACAAGGATTGCCACGTCTGTCCCAGGTTTCACCGCTGTGATGAAGTTGCCATGGTGCGGGGCAAGCTCCCCACATTCGCTATTCTTCCCGAACCGGCAAACTGGCTGGTGAAGCTCGAGGCCTTGGCGCCTTCATCAGCCTAGGTCGTTCTTAAGCAGGGAGCCCGTTTTCATCTTGCCTATCCCATCCCCAAAAATTGGGGGCGAATGCCTGTCTGCCGGTCGGCGATGCTATCATGCAAAAACGATAAGGCTGGCTGACTTCGGGGCAAAAGGATAATTCCTCATGGCAATTGTCGTGCCGCGCACGCCCACGGCCCCAACCGCGCCTGATAGCTCTTCATACGGGGCGCCGCTGGCGGTAGTGACTACGCTGTTCTTCATGTGGGGATTCCTCACTTGCCTGAATGACATTCTTGTCCCTCACTTGAAACCAATTTTCGATCTGAATTACGCGCAGATCATGCTCATTCAGTTTGCATTCTTTGGAGCATATTTTGTTTTCTCTATACCTTCGGCGAAGATCATTGACTGGATTGGCTATCAGCGCTCGATGGTTGTAGGTTTGCTTACCATGGGCCTCGGTGCATTTCTTTTCGTGCCGGCCGCTAGCGTTCCATCGTATCCGCTGTTCCTGATGGCGCTGATCGTTCTTGCCGCCGGTATCACGTGCCTGCAGGTAGCGGCAAATCCGTATGTGACGGTGCTCGGCAAGCCCCAGACGGCG
This sequence comes from uncultured Acidobacteriaceae bacterium, assembly GCA_963832755.1. GTDB lineage: Bacteria > Acidobacteriota > Terriglobia > Terriglobales > Acidobacteriaceae > Sulfotelmatobacter. The sequence continues at coordinate 881,933 of CAWHVM010000003.1, forward strand.
TCGAGCCGCCTGAACCTTACGCAGGCATTCAATTCCCTGGGAACGTTTCTGGCTCCATTTTTCGGCGGTCTTCTGATCCTTACGGCAGCGCCCAAGACGATGGAAGAGATACGCGCACTCGCGCCCGATGCCCTACAGGCCTATCGCCTGCACGAGGCGGCCACCGTCAAAATGCCCTACATAGGACTGGGCATCACGCTGGTTATTTTGGCGATTGCCATCGGCAGTTTCAAGTTGCCGAAGATCCCTCACGCCCAGCACCAGATCGGCGAAAAGGTGAGCGACTCCATCTGGAGGCATCGCAACCTCATCTTTGGCGCGATCGGCATCTTCGTGTACGTTGGCGCGGAAGTTTCCATCGGAAGCTTTCTGGTGAACTATTTCAGCCAGCCAGAAATTGGGGGATTCACTGAGAAAGTTGCAGCCAGTTTCGTTGCCTTTTATTGGGGTGGGGCCATGCTGGGACGATTCATTGGGTCGAATTTCTTGGGAGGCGCGAAGGCTAAATACATGGGCCTGGTAACAGCCATCAGCATCGCGTTCATCCTACTCTCCTATCCAATTGAATCGCACATGCCGCTAGGATATCAGCCGGGAGTGCCGAATCTAACCTGGCTTGCGTGGCTGGTGGTTGCGGGGCGTCCGTTGTTCGCTCTGGTTGCGATCGCGGCGGCCACGATTGCACTGGTGGCGATGCTGCGCGGGGGCACCGCCACTGCAAATACGGGAGTATTGCTGGCAATTTGTGCCGTCTCCACAAGTGCGCTCGTGGCGATCTCAATGCTCACCACGGGACACTTCGCCATGTGGAGCATCATCCTCGTCGGCTTTTTTAATTCCATCATGTTCCCCAGCATCTTCACTCTGGGGGTGGCGGAACTTGGCCCGCTTACCGGCGACGGTTCAGGAATTATGATCATGGCGATCGTTGGCGGAGCCCTCATCCCTCTAGCGCAAGGCGCGATTGCCGACAAAATCGGAATTCACCACGCCTTCTTTCTTCCCGTGATCTGCTATCTCTATATCCTGTTTTTCGCTCTGAGTGGCTCCAAGCCCAACAGCGAACGCGTCGCAACATAGGCGACAAGGTGCGAGCACACCCATACTGCTCACTTGTACGGAACAGGGAATCAGAAGAACAGCCGCTGGCTTGCCGAGGCAGCCAGTTGTACAGCGAATCGGAAAGAACAGGCTTGCCCAGCGTTAAATCTGTACTGACACCAACTCCGGGTTGCAGCGGGAATTTTGCATGGCCTTGACGGCATCTTCGGCCGTAAATCTCCCCATCGCCAGCGCCAGCTTGCGGTTGGTTGTCGTCTGAATCGGGTTCCGGTCGACGCGCAATACGTATTCCGCAGCGCGCGCGCCGCCACGGTTCACTTTCACAAGAAACTTAGTGTTTTTCATGGGCTCCCTTTTATCCAGAATGACTGGGTGGCAAACAAAGGTGAGACAGGAGATATATTTCCCTCAGCTATAATATTAGGCTTCTTCGACGGCGTTGTCAACCCGTTCGCGGATTGGGTGATGTCAAGCTGCCTGTGTAAATAGGTTGAGGGTGCGGGTTTTCCATTCCAGGTTGAATCTCTGGAAGATGGAGTAGAGGATGCGGTCGACACTAGCTACATTCACAAAACAAACCATGGGCCGGGTGCGGCGGCGCACTTCGACGAAGCAGCGCTCGATCACGTTGGTGGTGCGCAGCTTCTTACGCAGGTACGCGGGGAAAGCGAACACCGAAAGCAGCTCCGGCAGATCGCGCTCCAGTTGGCGCACCATGGGACCGTACTTTCCCCGCCAACGGGATCGGAAGGCGCGAAACGCGGCCTCGGCATGGGCGCGGCTTTCGGCCAGGTACATGGCTTGCGCGTCCTGCTTCACCGCGTCGAAATCGGCCTTCTTCACTTTCTCCAAAATGTTGCGCATCTTGTGGGCCCAGCAGCGCTGATGCCGCACTCGCGGATACACGGTGCGAATCGCGGCCGCCAGACCGGCACAGCCGTCGGTGACGATCAGGCCCAGCCCTTGGCCCTCCAGTCCGCGCCGATACATATCCTGCAGCAGACCTTCCCAGTCCGCCTGGCTTTCGCCCTGGCTGCGCAAAAACGCCAGCAGATGGCGGGTGCCGTCGCGCCGCACGCCGTAGGCCACCAGCATCTGCACCCGCTTGCGTCCCGCCGGTCGCCGCACCCGCAAGCTCACTCCGTCCAAAAACAAATACGCGTAGTTGTCTTCCAACCGCGCCTGGTGGAACTGGCGCACCACCTCGTCCAGATCCCGCGTCAGCTTCGACACCGTCTGCGGGCTCACCACTTCCTCGGTCACCGTGGCCACCACCCGCCCCACTTGTCGCGTCGAGAGGCCGCGCAGAAACGCCTCCCGGATCAGCAGCGATATATCTTCGGCCCGCCGCTGAAACGGTTCCAGCCCACGCGGTAGAAAACTCTTCCCCCGGGTGCGGGCCACCCGCAGCCGGATCGTCCCCAACCGAGTCACGAAATCCCGTTCGTAGTAGCCATTGCGATAGGGCTGCCGCCGGCTGCTCCGCCGCTGATACACTTCGCGCACCGCATACCGGTCCCGTTCCCGCCGCGAATCCGCTTCCAAACGCTCCTTCCACAGCCGTTTCGTCTCTCCGTACACATCCCCCCAGAAACTCTCTTTCATCTCCGCCAGAAAATGTTGGTAATGCTCCGTGATTGGGATTATCTTCGCCATGGGTGTAGGTCTCCTTTCGGAAAGGCTTTAGCTTGTGAGGCCAAAGCCAACTTACACCCTCTTCCTTTTACACAATCAAATTTACGTCACCGCGGATTGCGCCGGGTTGTCGAGGGAGTGGTTCCACCGGCTCGCCGCACAACTCGAACCCAGCGCCGCTCAGGGCTGCAAAGCCTGGCCGGCTCGCGGACGCACCTGCTCGTCTTTGATCTGGCTGGCGTCCCAGCCGCCGCCGAGGGCTTTCACCAGATAGACAGAGCTGACCATCTGTTGGCCGAGCAACTGCGTCTCCAGCCTTTGGCTGGCCAGCAAAGTCGTTTGCGCCGTGATCACGTCGAGGTAACTGGTCGCTCCGACAATGTAGCGATTGTTGGCGATCTCCAACGCGCGGCGCGCATCTTCCACCGCCGCTCCCTGCGTGGTGAGCGCTTGCGAGAGCGTGCTCAGATTGCTGATGCCGTCTTCGACCTCCTGAAACGCCGTGAGCACAGATTGGCGGTAGTTCGCCACGGACTGTTCATAAACCGCACGCGCCGCCGCCAGATTGGCGCGGTTTTGTCCGCCCTCGAAAATGGGTTGCAAAGCGTCGGCGCCGAGCGACCAGAACAGGCTGGGAGCGTTGAGCAGCGGCGCAAGGTCACGGCTCTGCCATCCGCCGCCGCCGCTTAAAGTGATGTGCGGATACAAGGCCGAGTGCGCGATACCGACTTGGGCATTTTGAAAAGCCATCAGGCGTTCGGCCGTGGAAATATCGGGCCGGCGCTCCAGCACGTCGGAAGGCACTCCCAACGGGATCGGTGGAGGCGTTGCGGTCAACGGTGCTACCGGCACGGTGAGGCCCGAAGCCGACTGGCCCACCAGCACAGCGATGGCGTGCTCGTATTGAGCCCGCGACTGCTGCACCAGCGCAAGCTGTGACAAGGTGGCATCGAGCAGCGCAGCCTGCTGCGCAACTTCCAGTCCGCTGGCAATACCGCCCTTGTGGCGGTCGTTCACTAAAGCCAACCCCTTGCGCTGGTAGCCTACGGCTTCCTGCACCACCTGCCACTCGGCGTCCAACTCGTGCAACGAAAAGTAGTCCGCAGCGAGTTCAGCGGTCAGCACCAGTTGCACGTTTTGCAGATCAGCGGCGGTCGACTGTAGCGACGCATTCGCCGCCTCCACGTTATGCCGGACGCCCCCGAAAAGATCAACCTCATAGCTGAGCGAGAACGGAATCGTATATACGTTTTGTGTGTACGGAGAAAAGCCCCCGTTCGCGATGGTCGCGACCTCGCCGTCCAGGGGCCGATTGCCGGAGCCGCGCTGACGCGCCGCGCTGGGGTCCGCCGAAAGCTGCGGAAACATTCCCGCGGTTGCCACTCGCGCCAACGACCGTGCCTGCGACAAACGGTCGCGCGCGGCCACCAGCGATTGGTTAGCTTTAAGCAATTGTTGTTCGTAAGCGTCAAGAGCGGGGTCGTGGTAGATTTGCCACCACGCGCCTTTGGGAATTGTGTCCTTCGGCGCGGCCTGCTCCCAGGGCGGCTGCGTCTTCCACGCATCCGGCGCCGCTGCCGGAGCAGCCGGCCGGCTGTAGCGCGGACCGACCGTGCATCCAGCGGCCAAAGCGAGATAAACCAGAGCAGCCGAGATTCCGGCCCGTTTCATGATCCGCTGCCTTTCTGCTGGGGCTGCGCAGATTGACCCGGCTGTTGCTTCGCCGGAGTTTGCACCACGTTCACCTGCTGTCCCTGCTCAAGCGAATCCGCGGGATTAATGACGACCTGGTCAGTTGTGGAGACGCCGCCGAGAATTTCCAAAGTAGTGCCGTAGTCGCGTCCAATGTTGATTTGCCGCAACTCCACCTTGCCGCCGGGGCCGATCACTGCAACCTGCGCGCCTTGGGCGCGGAACAACATCGCGTTCACCGGGATCGTAACCTTGTTCACGCCAGTGCCGACCGCGAAGTGTACCTCGCCAAGCGAGCCCGGCAGCAGACGCCCGTCTTTGTTGGGCACGTCAACTTCTGTGAGCAGGCTCCGCGTGGGCAGATCAATGGCCTCCGCCGTGCGCACCACCTTGCCAAAAAACTTCTCGCCGGGGAACTCCTGCAAGGTAACGGCGGTCTTGGCGCCAACCTTGATGTAGGGCGCGTAGGTTTGCGGAACGCTGGTGTACACTCGAAGCGGATCGATTTGTGCCAGCCGAAACAATTCGGTGCCAACCGTACCCGAGCCGGCGTTGATGAGCGCGCCTGGGTCGACGTCGCGGCGGGTGAGCACGCCAGTGAACGGCGCGTAAACGTTCTTGAAACCCTCCAGTTGTTCGAGGCGGCGCACATTGGCCTCGGCGGCGGCCAGGTTGGCCTTGCTCTGTTTGTACCCGCTTGCGTACTGGTCGGCTTCCTGCGCAGAAACAGAGTCGGTCTTGCGCAGGTTATCCCAGCGGTCGGTCGTAATTTTAGCGATATCCATCTGCGCCAGCATTTGCAGACGAGCGGCGCGCGCCTGGTCCAATTCCTGATCAACTTCAGGGGTGTCGATCTTCGCCAGCAACTCGCCTTTGGTGACGTGGCTCCCAATGTCCCTGTACCAGCGCACGAGGTAGCCGTTCGTGCGCGCGTAAATTGGAGACTCCACGTAAGCGAGCAGAGACCCGGGCAGAACCAGATCCTCATCTGGTTTTTCCGCGAGCGGATAAACCACGGCGACCGCGGGCACGGTTTCGCGCTCCGTCTCCTTGGCCAGCGCACGTTCGTGGCTCGCGTGCTCCCAAAAGGTTAGCCCTCCCGCAGCAAGCAGTACCAACAAGAGTATGCCAACCATCATCAAAGCCTTGCGCGGCGGCGCCGGCGGAACCTCGGGCGGCTTCTGGATCTCCGGATGCTGATGCCGCGAGTGCTGCTGGATCGCTTCGATCTCCTCGTCGCGCTGGGCCTGAGCACTATGCGCGTAGTGCGGTTCGCTTTGACTCGTTTGCGGCCCGTGCGCGTCGGGTTGCGAGCGTTGCGCATCCCCCGGCGTCAGCTTGGATTCGTCTTCTGCACTCATGCTCCACTCCACTTCCTGCAAAACTGTTTATGCCAGCCCGCGCTCCCGCCGCGCCCGTCTGGCCTCCCGCCGGCCGTGGAAGATGGCGAACACGCTCGGCACAAAAAACAAAGTGGCGACCGTGGCAAACAGCAGTCCACCGATGACGGCGCGGCCCAGCGGTGCATTCTGCTCGCCGCCTTCGCCAAAGCCCAGCGCCATCGGCACCATGCCGATGATCATGGCCAGCGCCGTCATCAGCACCGGGCGCATACGGGTATATCCGGCGGCGACTGCGGCCTGCACGGCGGGAATGCCTTCATCCATCTGTTCGCGTGCGAAGCTCACCATCAGAATCGAGTTGGCCGTAGCCACGCCCATGCACATCACCGCCCCCGTAAGAGACGGCACATTCAGCGTGGTGCGGGTCAGCAGCAGAAACCAACAGATGCCCGCCAGCGCTCCCGGCAAGGCGGCGATGATGATGAACGGATCAAGCCAAGACTGAAAATTGATAACGATCAGCAAATACACGAGCAGAATCGCCCCCGCCAATCCCAAGCCCAGCCCAATGAACGACGAGCGCATGGTCGCAACCTGCCCGCGCACCACAATGCGCGTACCGCGTGGCAACTTGCCGTCGAATGTTCTCAGCACTTTATCGGTGTCGCCAGCAACCGCTCCCAGATCGCGATCCTGCGTGCTGGCATAAACGTCGACCACCGGCTGCACGTTGTAATGGTTCACCGTCGCGGGCCGCGCCGCCGGATACAACTGCACCAGATTGCTCAGCAACTGCGGACCCTGCTGCGAAGTCACCGGTATGGCCATCAGGTCTTGCATGCTGGTAATTCGGTATTGCGGCGACTGCACCGCCACCTGGTAGGTCACTTCGTTGCGCGGGTTGAGCCAGAAATTCGGCGTCGTCTGAAAGCTGCCGCTCAGCGCAACCAGCACGCTCTGCGCCACGTCGCGCGCCGAGAGTCCCACCTGCGTGCTGCGCGTGCGCTCAATATCCATGTGCAGCGTGGGCAGCGAAAGCAACTGCTGCACGTGCACATCGGCCGCGCCGGGAATGTGCCGCATCTTGTTGGCAATCTGCTGCGCAATCACGTAACTCGTGCCCAGGTCCGTACCCACCACCTGCACATCGATGGGCGCGGGCAGGCCGAAGTTCAGAATCTGCGTAACGATATCGGCCGGCTGAAAGAAAAACTCCACGCCCGGAAACCGCTGCGGCAATACCTCGCGCAGATGCCGCATCAGCCGCGCCGTGGGAGGGTGGCGCTCCGGATCGAGCGCGATCAGAATCTCAACGTCGCTCGAGCCAATGGTTCCATTCGAACTGTACGATTGATTGATGCCCGAATTCGGCAGGCCAATGTTGTCGAGAACGGTCTGCAACTGTCCTTTGGGAATCTCCTGCCGCAACGTGGCCTCGACCTCGTCGGCGAGCCGCGCGGTTTCCTCCACGCGCAACCCAGGCCGCGCGCGCACATGCAGCCGCAGCAGTCCTGCGTCCACTTGCGGGAAAAAATCTTCTCCCAGGAACATGAACAGCCCCAGCGAGAGCAGGCAAAAGGCCAGAAAGCAAAGCACGAAGACGCCGCGATGCTCGAGGGTGGTTTCCAGCAACTGCTCGTAGCCCCGGCGGAAGTCTTCAAACTTGCGCTCGAAGCCGCGCTGAAAGCGGCCCAGATACGACTTAGGCGCTTCCGCGCGATGCTCGTGTCCGCGCATGATGTACATCACAAGCGTGGGAATCAGAGTTCGCGAGAGCAGATAACTGGCCAGCATCGCGAAGCTCACAGCCTCCGCCAGCGGCACGAACAGGAATTTTGCCACGCCCGTCAGAAAAAACATGGGCACGAACACGATGCAGATGCTGAGCGTGGAAACAAAAGCGGGCACTGCGATCTGTTGCGCGCCGTCAAGGATGGCCTGCTTCATCTCCTTGCCCATGCCGAGATTACGCTCGATATTTTCGATTTCCACGGTCGCATCATCCACCAGGATGCCGACGGCGAGCGCCAATCCTCCCAGCGTCATGATGTTAATCGTCTGTCCGATCGCGCCCAGCACGACGATCGAAACAAAAATCGAAAGCGGAATCGAAATCGAAATCACGATGGTCGGCCGCCAATCGCCCAGGAAGATAAGGATCATGACGGCGGTAAGCGCCGCCGCGATCAACCCCTCCCGCAACACGCCCTCAATCGAGGCCCGCACAAACAGAGACTGGTCAAACAGCGCTTTGATATCCAGCGTCTTCGGCAGCGCTTGTCGCGCCTGCACCAGAATGTCTTTGACTCCGGCCACAATCTGCAGCGTCGAAGCATTGCCGTTCTTGTAAATCGACATCAGCGCGCCCCGGTTGCCATCCTGGCGCACGATGTTGGTCTGCGGGGCGAAGCCGTCGCGGATGTGCGCAACATCGCGCATGTAGAGCGTGGAACCGTTGAGGGTCTTCACCGGCAGGTCGTTCAACTCCGCGATGGTCTGCGGCGTCCCGTTCATCTCCACGTTGTATTCCGTCGGCCCCATCTTGATGGTGCCGGTGGGAAGAATGATGTTCTGCGCGTTGACGGCGTTGACAATGTCGGTGGGCGAAAGCCCGTAAGTCTGGAGTCTCGGCAAATCGAGATCAACCTGAATCTGGCGAATCTTTCCGCCGTATGGGTAGGGCGTAGCCGCTCCCGGCACCGTGGCCAAAAAATTCCGCAGGAAATTCTGGCCCAAATCGAAGAGGTCCTGCTCGGGCAAGACCTTGCTGCTCAGTCCCAGTTGAATGATGGGTGTGGTCGAGGCGCTATAGGAGATGATCAGCGGCGGCGTCGTCCCGGGCGGTAGGTTGTGCACCGATGTCTGTGAGATCGCGGTGATCTGCGCGATCGCTCCCTGTACGTTTGTGCCGGGACGGAAAAAAACTTTGATGACGCCCAGGCCGTATACCGATTGCGACTCCATGTGCTCGATGTCGTTGACGGTGGTGGTGATGCCGCGCTCGGAGTTGGCCACGATGCGGTCGGCCATGTCCAGTGGCGACATCCCGGTGTAGAACCAAACCACCGAGACCACCGGAATGTCGATACTGGGAAAGATGTCAACCGGAGTGCGCAAAACGCTAACGATAAACAGAATAATGATGACGAGCGCCATCACCACAAATGTGTAGGGACGCCGGAGAGCTAAGGCAACAATCCACATCGGTCAGGCACGACTCCAGAATTCGAGTGGGGGTTGTACGCACGGATACGACCAAAACCCCGCGGACTTGCATCATGAGATTATACTTAGATTCGATACTCTGCGTATCGGATTCTAAAGCCGCCTTGATTGCAGGCTAAACGAGGTCATGGGCCAAAAGTCTCCGGTTCATGGAAATCGTGGCAGAAGCGACCGCAAGCGCCCTCCCGGGCGCCCGCGTAGCGAACATGCCCGTCTGGCCATCCTGCGCAGCACACTGCAACTCCTGGGTGAGAATGGCTTTTCCGATCTCACTATCGAAGCCGTGGCCGCACACGCCGGCGTCGGCAAGACAACCGTTTACCGCTGGTGGCCCAACAAGGCCGCGCTCATCGCAGATGCATTCGCCAGCAGCACCAGCGGGAAACTCCACTTCCCTGATACTGGCTCCGTCTACACCGACATGAGCCGGCAGATGCGCCAGCTCGTCAAAATCTTTCGTAGCCGCCGCGGACGCATAGTTTCCGCCATGCTGGGCGGAGGGCAAAGCGACCGCGACCTCATCGCCGCTTTCCGCGAGCGCTTTCTCTGGCCGCGCCGCCGCGAAGCTTACGCCACGCTGCGCCGGGGAATCGAACGCGGCGAATTGCGCAAGGACGTGGACCTGGACCTGCTCCTCGATTCACTCTACGGACCTATCTACATGCGATTCCTCATCCGCCATGACAAGCTGACGCCCGTCTTCATCGACCGTCTTTGCAAACTCGTGCTGGCCGGAGCGCGTCCCTGAAGAGTGTGCGTTCTCGCGGGCCCGCGTGGGGACGGGCGCATTCGCCCGTCCCGCCGAGCGTAGCGAGGCGGTCAGCAAGTTTCCATTCGCAGTCCCTCTATCGTGGTGTCCATTGGGCATGGCTCGTGAACAGGCCGTTCACAAAACAAATCTGGTAAGCCACAAAAAGGCCGAAGCCAAGACTCAGCAGTCCCGAAGCCAACGCCAGCCGCCGCGAAAATTTCTGCCGGCCCCGGCCCATCATGGTGAATGCCGAGGCAATGCTCATGGTAATCAGCATCATGCCCGCAATCGTGCCCACGCCGAAAATCAGCAAGTATGCGATTGCCCAATGCACGTTGCGGATCGTGGTCAACACCAGCAAAGCCACGGCCGCTGAACCAGCAAGTCCGTGAACTATGCCCACCACCAGCGGGCGAATGTATTGATACAGACTGACCTTCCCAAATACGCGGTCCATCCAGTCCAGCGGTATGTCTTCGGACGAGTGAGCGTGGCCCTCGGGTTGGTGAACATGAGGATGATTGTGGGTGATGGCTCCGTGGCTGTGAACGTGAGAGTGAATGACCGCTTCCTCCGCATGATTCTGGATTGATCCCTCGGGCACCGATCGCGGAAATCCAGCTACGTTCCACAGGCCGAGGATGATCAGCATCACTGCGACTGACAACTCCATGCTCAGCCCGAGCCGCACCGGAATCACAAGATTGAAGAGAATGATTCCGGCCCCAACCACGAAGATGGTAAGCGTATGGCCAACGCCCCAGAATGCTCCGATCAGCGCCGCCCGCATGCTGTTCCGCTGGTTGCTGACGATGGTAGTGACGGCGATAACATGATCGGGATCGGTAGCGTGGCGCATCCCCAGAAAGAATCCCACGGCGAGAATGGAGAGAAAGCCGATCATGCGCCTGCCTCGGACAACTCTATCAGGCAGCCATGCGCCAGGCAAAGACACCCATGTGGAGACAGCCGCCTCGACTGTCCATTCGAGCGAAGCGAGACCGCTTCCGGCAATGCCTCACGGCGCAGCCGCGCGCCCAAATCTGTAAGTGAAGGTTACGCTCGCATAGGAGGGTATGCGCACGCCTACAACTTCCTGGATGGAAGAGGGATTGCACGCCGTCGGAACATCGGTCTCCTGGCAGAAGTTTTCTGTGGTCTGCCCGGTGTAGCCGCTTGCGATCAGAAAGTTCACTCCGACATTCACGCGGCTATTCGAGAACGGCCGGACTAGCGCCCCACGAAATTCTTTCACTGGAGTGCCCGTGCATTCCGCATACACATCGGGCAAGCATCCTAGGGAACCTCTGAGCAACCATCAATTTCGAAGGCGACAGGAATTTCAGACCGGCCCCGGCCAGAAATTTGCCTGTATTGCTTCCGACCTTACCGGAACCCGCTATTCACGGGGCTTTCAGAGACACTACCCCCTCGCCACGGCCAGCCGTTTGCGGTGCAGGTACAGGTTCACCAGCGCAAAGCTGGCACACAGCCGATGATGGTTCTTCTGAATCCCGCGGTATCTCACCTTCTCGAAGCCGAAGATGCGCTTCAGTATCCGGAACGGATGTTCTACCTTCGCTCTCACTCGAGCCTTCACCCGGTTCCTGGCTTTTTGTAACTCGTCCACAAAGTTCTTGTAGTGCACTCTCCGGCTGGTCATATCTTGTGCTCGCGGAGCCGCCTGCCGGATGGCTTCTCCCTGTCCCTGATACCCGCCGTCGCCCCACACCTTGCGCTCTTCCCCGTGCAGCAGGTCCGGCAGCATGTGCTTGTCCGCTACCGAAGCCGCCGACGTGCACACCGAATGCACATGGCCTTGTTTGGAGTCCACTCCGATGTGCGCCTTCAGCCCGAAGTACCACTGCTTGCCCTTGCGCGTCTGGTGCATCTCGGGATCGCGCTCTCCGCTCCGGTTCTTGGTCGACGAGGGCGCATGAATGATGGTCGCATCCACAATCGTCCCCGTGGTGATGCGGATGCCGCGGCTCTCCAGATACTGGTTCACGGCGTTCAGCATCGCCCCGCCCAGCTCGTGCTTCTCCAGCAGGTGACGGAACCCGAGGATGGTGCTCTCGTCCGGCACCGGCGCGCGCCCCAGATCGATTCCCACAAAGTGCCGCAGCACCGGCGATTCATACAGCGCATCCTCCGCCCCCGGATCGCTCAGGTTGAACCACTGCTGCAGAAAGTACACCCGCAGCATGATGCTCAGTCCTACCGGAGGCCGCCCGTTCTCTCCCTTCGGATAGTGTGGTTCCACCAGCCCCTGTAACTCGGCCCACGGCACCACCTGCTCCATCTCCTCGAGAAACTGCTCCCGCTTCGTCTTCCGTCCGTACTTCTCGAAACCCCTCTGCGCCGCCAGAGTTTGCTGTCGCATCCGCCTTTTCACCTCGCCTTACACCCTATACGCTCAGCCTGTGGATCGCAGAGTTCTTCAGAGGTTCCCTAGGCCTAAAGGCTTCGTGCCCACATACTCAAACTCACCCCGCATCTGCAACCGGAACGGGAGCTTCTGAATCGTCCCCAACAAATCGAAGATCGTGCGCGGCGCTTCGGGAGTTAGTTGGGGTGGAGATGCTGGCAAGCTCCCAACCGATGGATAGCCGAGGTCGCGCGCATCGGCTTTCGAGAATGTTGCCAGCAGCGATCCGAATCGAAAGTCGCGACGCGCCGCAACCGTCATAAACCGAAGCAGGCTCGGCCCCTGGTTAATCTGCAGGCCGGTATCGGGATCGATTTTCGCCAGCTCTGCGCTGCTGGTGACGTGCCCCAGAGTAACCCGCAGATCCGTCTTGTGGATGAGTTTGCTGGCGACGATCTGATAAGAGTGCGACGTGGCCACGGGAGAGCCCGGTGCCGCGGTTGGAGCGGCAACGCCGGTTCCCAAGCCGATGCGAGGATCTTCTGTAAAGAAGGCCTGGCCAAAACTGAGAGAGATGAGAGGAGCGTACCAGGATTCCTTGGGAAGAAAAGAAAGCGTAGCCTTGGGCGAGTTCACGCCCACCCACTTCTGAAACGAATTGTCTGGGTAATTAGCAGCGATTACGAGATCGCCGTTATCGATATCAATTTGATCGCGGCGCCAGCCCAGATAGTAGCGGAAGTAGTGAACCAGTGCGCCTTCGGCGGCGGCATACGGAGTGAACGAACCGATGGTCACGTTATTCCCGTCCTCTGGAGTGAACGGGCCATAATAGGCGGGGTTGCTGGGATCGAAGAATCCGTACTGATCGAGATCGTCGCGCCGCGGCGCTTCACGCTCGTAATCGAAGCCCACCAGCAAAGATAAATATTCAGCGAACTTGTTTACATAATTCGCGTTGCCGCCGGCCACGGTGCGAAACTCGCTCTGGCGGATGAGACCTTGTCCAAAATCTGAAAACAAAGAAAGATTGTAGCTGCGAACAAAACCGGAGAGACTCAGTTGCTGGCCGCTGCTGAGTTGCCAGATATCGTTCAGAGCTACGAGCGCGGTATGGGTCTGGTCTTTCTGCCGCGGATCGATCGTGTCCCCGACATTGGGGAAAAGGGCGTCATTCGCGTTCAAAGGAAATATGGGAACGAGTCCTGGCACATAGGAAAAACCGTAGTACCCGATGCCAAACAGAGTGAGCCGATGCGCGCCCACGTGAAACACTCGCTCGCCATTGAATTTGTATTGTTGCCGATGCTCCAGCCGCGCCAGGAATCCGTTGCCATAGGAAGCCGTGAAGGCCATCCACGATTCGGGCGTGAGGCTTAATCCCAGCACCAGATCCATGTCCCGATAGTCGCCAGTAAAGGTGATGAAGGGATCGAAACGCGATCGGAGCCCGTACGTCGCCGCCAGATTGACGGAGTGATTTCCTTCCCGAACGTCGAACGCTCCACCATCAACCTGCACGCTTTCCAAAACTTCCGGAATGAAAATGTTCGGATCGGAATAGCCGTTGCCATGCGCATTGGCCGACAAATTGTTTGGCACAAGGTAGCTGCCAACCGCAATGTATTGTGCGATGGGTTCGCCATGATCTCCCGCAACGCCGGGCGCAAAGTACTGCGGCGCTTTGATGCCGCTCGACGCCGTCTCAATTGGATAGCCGGGAATCGAAATCGGCGCGCCCGGCCGCCCTGGGTTGGCATCGAGCAAATCCTCCGAAGCAAAAACCTTCATCGCCGGATCGGGTGAGAGCACATCGGACTGGTTCACGTCGGCTACGACGGTGACGTTCTCAACCCGCGAAGAAAGTTGCGTCATTCGCAAGGTGATTTCGGAAACGCCAGCGCGAGAAATGGTGACGGGCTGCTCGACCAGACGAAATCCGGACGCGTCAGCTCTGATCGCGAATTGTTCGTCCGGGTGCGACGCAGGCAATGCGATTTGAAATCGTCCATCAGGGCCGGTCGTGGTCTGTCCTTGAACTTGACCGCGGCTAATCAGCTGCACGGTCGCATTAGGCAGAGCGTTTCCGTCGGGATCGACGACGCGGCCTTTCAAAATGATTTCCTGAGCGAGCAGAGGAAGTGAGAGCCAGCAAACAAGCGCCAAGAACAAGACAAGGATTTTAGCCCTAGCCATCCGGCATCTCGCGTTTGCGTGCTGCGCGTCGGGAGTAAGATCAGTCATCCTGGTCTCTATTTGTCGTCCGGCCTGTGTACCCTGCCGGATTCTCTATCCTACAGACAGAGGCAACTGACGTTCACTTGACGCTGGGAAGTGGCTGGGGAAAAGTGGCTGAGTGTTCCTACCGGAACATTCGTGAGATATGTTCCAACTGGAACATTTGTCCATCCGTATTTATACGTACGTATCGGTGTGTACGATGGAGCCGAACTGATAGGAGTGGCATGAGTTAAGGAAAGTCGGACGGTTTCGAGTGTTAGGGGAGCGACTTGGGCATCGGGCCTAGCACTCCAGCCGGCTGAGTGCTGACAGGCAAGGTTGAGCGGGATGGACTCTGATTTTGTATGGCCGGGACGTGGAGATATGGTTGGTTCTTTCCATATGCGAAGATGAGTGTGTGAAGACGCTCAACCAACTTTATTCATCACTTTCCGCCGCGCGCCGCTATGAAGTCTGGTTCATTCGCCTCGGGCTGGCGGATGGCAGCGGGGCCTGGTGGTTCCGATATTTGCTGATGAATCCGGGCCGGTATGGTTGTCCGCATGATCCTGGCGGAACGCCGGTGCAAGTGTGGGCCACATGGTTTCCGCGGGACCAAAAGCCACAAAGCTTCATTCGAGGATTTCCTCTGGACGGGCTGGATCTGAGCGCGAGAAGCCAAAATCCATTTCACTTCCGAATCGGCGACAATGACATCGGCGAGGGCTCGTGCCGGGGCGCATTGCAGGTTGAAGGGCACACGATTTCATGGGACCTGCGATATCGATCCACCTTTCGCGTCACGCTCAGCAGCAAGGGCTGGATTGGATTCTCGCGCACGCCACACTCCGATGCCGTTTTTTCCGGCCAGATTACGCTGAATGGCCGGAAGTTTGAGGGAAATCCTTTGGGGTTCGGAGTGCAGGGGCACAACTGCGGATACCGGCATCGCAACTTCTGGACCTGGACGCATGCGTATTTTCCCCGCTCAGGCGAGCGTCCCAGCACATTGGAAGCACTGGTCTACGAGATGCCATTCGGACTTGTGTTCCGCAAAGCCGTGCTCTGGCATGACGGGAAAGAACATGGGTTCAGGAATCTGCAAGAGATCAAAAGAGATCGAGATGAATTGCGTTGGAGCTTTCGCGGAACCACGAAAGATGGATTACGGCTGGAAGCGTCGATTGATGGCACGGGGCCGAGCCTTCATCGTATTCCCTACCTGAAGACCGATTGTGCGGGGAGCTTCGAAGTCGCCAACAACAGCCTGGCCGCAGCGGTGCTGCGCTTGCAGCGGGGCGGCGTAGTCGAAGACTTGGAAACGAAAGCTGGGGCTGTGCTAGAGATGGTCGGCAGGTAAATTTATTTGTAAGATTGCGCCTGCGCCAGACGGTCGGCGACGATGGCATAGGCCGTGGGGTTAAAGGCCATGCCGATGTGAGTGCCCGGGACTTCGTAATCGGATTCGGGATTCCTGGTGGTGCAATAACGCCAATCCACAATGCCGTCGTCGCGGGTGTAAATTGCGGTCTGCAACATGGAAGCGGGGACGGCGCGGCGCAGCGCGTCCACGAAATTGCAGGTGCAGCGCCCGGTGTAGCAGTGGGGCAGCACGCCATCGCCGTGCTCCTGCAGGATGCGGAGGCGAATGGCGTCGGCGGCATTGATGACGGCGCGGTTCGCCACGGTGCCGCGGATCGGGGAAGCGAGAGTGATCACAGATGCAATGTCTTTGGGCCGCCCGCCGGCAACGGAGCGCGCAATCACGCCTCCCAGGCTGTGGCCGATCAGGTGAACCTTGCGGCCGGTTTCGTCGAGCGCTTTTTCTATGGTCTCGTTCAGATGGCGCTGGACCAGAAGGTTGGGGCAGTCGGCATTGATGCCGATACCGGAAAAGTATGGCCGGTAGCCGATGCGTCCCAGCCAGGAGTGGAGTTCTGTCAAATAAAGGTCAGTTCCCAGAAAACCGGGGATGAGAACTACGCCAGAGTCGTCGCCGCGCGGCACCCCAAAACCGTAGTACACCGGCATGGCGTGCAACAGCAGAACTTCAGCTCCGAACAGAGCTTCGGTCCACAGAGAAGCGTTGGTTTGCGGGTGAGTCCGGGGTGATTGCTTGCGAATGAACTTCGACGGACGGCTTGCCTTTTTCGGTGTCCGCAATTTCGTCCTGGGTCTGCCCGGCATTCACGCTCCTTCACCCTGAATGCTTCTGGCGGGCATCTGCTTTCCACCGCGCATTATACTTCTCGCCTGCCGGCGGCTCCATAGCACGTTCGGGTGATAGGGAGCGGGAGTGCGATGGTTGAATGACTCGCCTCATCTCTGGCTGATGCGCACATTCTCAGCGCTTTCGCGCTTTTCGTCGTTTCCCTCGCACGCCCTTTTTCAAGCGCATCTCGAGTTCTGCTACTCGCTTGCGCAGAGCGTCGATCTCCGGTTCGGATTCGGCTCGCGGCTGGGATGACACAGCCGGAGCCAGGAACTTCTTCATGGTGTCTACGGGCGAGAGCAGGGTTGATTGAACCTCGCCGAGCCGGCTCTGCACCCCATCCTTTACTTTCTGATAAGTGTCGAAGGCGGACTTCAAATACCACATCACGAACTCCTGCCGCGCCTCGTCGGAGGCGACCACCAGCTGACGCAGCAGTTCGAGAGGCAGCCCCGTTGGTTTCTCTTTGGCATCCTCGGTGATGATTTGGGTCAAGGTGACGCGAGTCAGGTCCTGGCCGGTCTTGGCGTCGACTACTTTAACCTCTTTGCCTTCGCGAATGAAGGCCGCAATATCGTCGAGGTTGACGTATTTGCTGTTGGAAGAATCGTATAGCCGGCGATTTCCATATTTCCTGATGAGGACGGGAGTTGGCTTCATTGCAGATCTTCCCATGCTGCTGTGCACACAAGACATATATATCTTGACACAAATGCCTGCCCGCCGTATAGTTTAGCTGATGCTGCAATGCAGCAATTATGGAGGTGTCAAATGCCAACCGCAGTAAAGTCTGAATCATCCTTTGTTTCTCTTCTGTCGGGCTGGGCGCAGCAGGGAGTGCAGGGATTCTTTGCAACGCAACGGATCCTGCTCGACCTGGCGATGCGCCAGAACGCCAGCTTGATGCACTCTGTACGGCAACAATTGTCTGACCCCGATCATTCTCCGGCCGCCATTCTGAGCGAAGTCGCTGCCGAGGGTGTGTCGAACTTCATTGAAGGCCAAAAGATCCTTCTTGAACTGGGCAAGAAGCAGAACGAGATCCTGATCTCCGGCGTAAAAGAGCGCGTCGGCGAGGGGCCTGCGGCGCAGGCGATTGTCGATCTGCTGAGCCGCAGCGTGGAAACTTTCATCAACCTGCAGCAGGAGTACCTGAAGATTGCCGGCAAGCAAACTCACACCTGGGTGGAGGCCGCCAAGGCCGGAAAACCCTATCAGACCGAACACCTGGTGGAACTGGCTCGCGAGTCGATGGAAAGCTTTGTGAAAGCCCAGAAGCACTTCATGGATGTGGTTTCCGACGAAGTTGCCAAGGCCACGGGCGCCAAGCCCACCAGTCGCGTCAAGAAAGCCAAGAAGACCGAGTTGTCTCAAGTGGCGCGTGAAGCCACCGAGGCGCTGATCGAAGCCCAGAAGAAACTGGTGGACGTGGCTGGGCGGCAACTGAACGACGGCGTGAAAAGTGCGGGCAAAACGCTGGAACTGGTAAAACCGTTCCCTTTTCTACCGTTAGCGGAACTCACACGCGAAGGCGTGAAGAGCTACGTCGACGCGCAGAAGGAGTTGATGGGCGCGATCGTTAAGCCGGCGGCTGAGCACCATGCTCCGAAGCCCGAGCATCGCGCCAAGAAGACGGCGAAAAAGGCGGCAGCGGCGGCCTAACATTCACTAAGAGGACCCGTAATGCGGCTCGCGCTTCGGTCGTCTTGAATCGTGTGCCGAGAACGTAACATCGATTACCGCGCCAATGTGCACTTGTGAGAGCACATTGGCGCGTTTGTATTTTCTTCTCCGGTTCTTCCAACAGCACTTCCGCTGGATTATGTGCGGTCCAAGACCAAGTTCCGACGCGAACCGCACATAGCACTGTCTATAACTTACCGCCCAACTGTGACCGGAGATCACAACCAGGGGTGATGGGTGCTACCGACTGATCCCAGCCGCTGTGGTGTAGTTACTTCAGTGTGTTAAGTCGAAAACAGTGAGGATCTCCGATGGACTTGCGCGAGTGGTCGAAATCGAACGCGAACTACGGCGAAAAGCTTGTTACCTCTGGGATAGAGGGCGCGCGTTGCGGGGGAGAAGCATTCCTCGACGGTGAAGCGCTCACTCCTTTTCTTAGCGAGTCGGTTCGAAGGGCGCTGAGACCCGCGGCGCTTGGGGCGTGCCTTGGTGCGCTGGGCAGTTCTTCCGGATCCCGCCAGAAATCTCTGGGCAGAGTGTTGGCGTTCGGTCTGATCGGCGGGGCTATTGGTTTGAGCGCGGGCATTGCCTGGAAAAGCCGCCGTCTGGTGGCAAGCGCCGCTGGTGGCGCCGCCCGGAGCATCGGCAGAGTGCGCGATGAACGCTGGCTGGCTAAGCATCCGATCAACTATGCGTAGAAGCTGACGGTTATTGCGCGCGATTCGAAATTGCCCTTCGACGGCATGGAAGTTCAGTCACGGTCACCTGGTTATCAGTGTAAGCAGTTCCTCACTGGCAAGGAACTCCGACAGATGGTGAAGGGAGCAGCAATGGCCACCAGTGAAGTAGTTCAGGAACGGATTCAGATTCCGCTTGCCGCGGAAAGCCTCAGCGAAGAGCGGATTGCCTATCTGGAGAAACTAGTCAGTCAAGCTAAAACCGCCGCTGCTGTCTTTACACAATTCACTCAAGAGGATGTGGATCGCATCGTCAAAGCCATGGTGCTGGCTGGGCTGGGGCAGGCGCAATATCTCGCCCGGCTGGCGGTTGAGGAAACCAAGCTCGGAGTCATGGAAGACAAGGTCCTCAAGAACATGTGCGCCACCGAGTTTGCCTACAACTACATCAAGGACAAACGTACGGTTGGCGTGATTCGCGAGTTTCCGGAGAGGAATCTGGTGGAGATTGCCGAGCCGATCGGCGTCATCTTTTCGCTGACGCCGATTACGAATCCGACTTCCACGGTGCTCTTCAAGTGCATCATGGCCATCAAGACGCGCAATGCGGTTATTTTCAGTCCTCATCCGAACGCGTGGCATTGCTGCTCTGAGGCCGTGAAGATCATGTATGAGAGTGCGCTGAAGCACGGCGCGCCCGAAGGAGTTTTCAGCTGCCTCGAGTCGCACACGCTGCAGGACAATGCCTACCTGATGCGGCACAAAGACGTGGCTCTGATCGACGCCACCGGCGGGCCGGGCGCAGTCAAAGCCGCCTACAGCTCGGGCAAGCCAGCGCTGGGCGTAGGTGCGGGCAACACGCCGGTCTATCTGGAGAAAACCGCGGACCTGAATACGGCGGTGGTGGACATCATCCTCTCGAAGACCTTCGATAACGGAACCATCTGCGCGTCAGAGCAAACCGTGGTGATCGACGATGAAGTTTATGACTGCGTGCTGAAGAAATTTGAGGAGCTGGGTTCGCACATCTGCAAGGAGAAAGAAGCGGATTTGCTGGCGCGCACGGTGATTGATCCAACAACTGGATCTATGCAAGCCGCAGCCGTCGGGCAGAAGGCCACTGACATTGCCCGCTCCATTGGTCTGGCAGTGAAGCCAGGCACAAAGCTTCTGATCGCGCCGATTCAAGGCATAGGCCGTGAATATCCCCTGTCCGTCGAAAAACTGTTTCCTGTGCTGGCGGTCTATCGAGCAAAATCGGTCGACGAAGCGCTGAAGGTGTGCATCGATGTGAATCATGCCGGCGGGCTCGGGCATACGGCAGTTGTTTTCTCGCGCAACGATGAGATCATCCGCAAGTTCGGTGAGTTGATGAATGCGGGGCGAATCATTGTGAACTCGCCGGGCTCAGTCGGCGCGCTGGGCGCGGTTTACAACGATCTGGTGCCGACTTTCTCTTTTGGATGCGGCACTGGCGGCGGCAACAGCACCACCGACAACGTGAATATCTACCACTACCTCAACATCAAGCGCGTGGCTCGGAGGACACAAGCCCATATGTGGTTCCGGGTTCCCAATCAGATTTATTTCAACCTGAAGGCGGTGGAGAATGTGCGCCAGTTCCCATCGCTCTCCACCGTCATTGTTACGAATCCTTCCATGGAGCAGATCGGCCACGCGGACATTGTCCGGCGCTACCTCCCGGAGGGAACCCGCGTACACGTCTCGGTCATTCCTGACGCGGAGCCCGAGGTCAAGGTGGTCATGCAAGGAGTGGAGACGCTCAATTTCTACAAAGCGGACCAGATCATTGCGCTGGGCGGCGGGTCGGTGATCGATGCGGCCAAGATCATGAAACTCAAGTACGAGTCGCCGGAAGCTGATCTGGAAGAACTGGCTGCGCCTTTTCTGGATCTGCGTAAGCGAGTGATCCAGTACCCGACCGAGAAAACGAACCGGGCTCGCTTGATCGCCATCTCCACCACCAGCGGAACCGGGAGTGAAGTCACACCTTTTGCGGTGCTCACCGACAAAGAGCGCGGACGCAAGGTGACGCTGGCCGACTATTCGCTGACTCCGGATGTGGCCATCGTCGATCCGCAATTTGTTATGTCCATGCCGAAGGGACTTACCGCTGATACCGGCATTGACTGCCTTACTCATGCGCTGGAGGCAGCCGTTTCCAGTTACGGTTCGGCGTACACCGACTGCAATGCGATGCAGGCGATCCGCATGGTGTTCAAGTACTTGCCCATCGCTTACGAGCATTCCCGCGATGAAGAGGCGCGCAGCGAGATGCACAACGCCGCCTGCATTGCGGCGATGGCGTTTTCCAACGCGTCGGTGGGAGTGAATCACGCGCTGGCGCATGCTTTCGGGGCGCGCTTCGGCGTGGCCCACGGCCGGGCCAACGCGCTCATGTTGCCGCACGTGATTGCGTACAACGCATCCGTGCCCAGCAAGTTCGTGCCGTCGCCGTATCAGAAGGGATATCTCGCGCACAAGAAATATGCCACGATCGCAGATTTGCTGGCACTGGGAGGACACACGATTGAAGAAAAAGTGAAGAACCTGGTGGCGGCGACAGAGCAGCTACTCGACCAGTTGGGCATCCCGCGTTCGATCGCCGATCTGGGCATCTCGCGAGAAGAATTCGAGCGGGCAATCCCTGAACTGACCAAGCTCGCCTTTGACGATCCCTCGTGGCGGTCGAATCCTCGTATGCCGCTGATGAGCGAACTGGCCGATCTGTTTTGGAAAGCTTACGAAGGACGAGGACTGGCGAAGTCGGCCAGTCCATCGCAGCAACAAACTGTGTAGCGGAGGAGTGCGTATGGCGATGATTGCCGTGTGGCTCAAGATCGAGGAAGACAGCGTTGTGCAGGCGCTCCAAAATGGCGGCGAAAAACTGGACAGCGTCGAAGGCGAAGTGACTTTGGATTTTTCCTCAGTGCTGCGGATCGATCCGATCGCGCTTAGAGCGATGGAAGAGTTCGCGAGGCTGGCTGACGGCAAAGGTGTCAAGGTGGTGCTGCGCGGCGTCAATGTCAACGTCTACAAAGTGCTAAAGCTGGTGAAGCTGACGTCGCGGTTTTCATTCGTGAGCTGAGATGCGTGATGGCTTTGAGAGTAACGATTAGCAACGGAAGTTCGGCAGCCGAAGGAGAGCTGTAATGCAGAACAATAAACAAGGTGACCGTCTTTCGTGGGGCGACACGGTTTTCCTCCACCTTGAGCGTGAGAACATGCCGCTCAATGTGGCTTGTGTCTGCGTGTTTGAGGGCCAGGTTCCGTTCGAAGATTGCATTCAGTTTGTCGAGTCGAAGCTGCCGCTGCTTCCGCGCTATCTGAAGCGCGTGGTGCCTGCGCCATTCAACATCGGTCTTCCCAGCTGGGAATACGATCCAACTTTCGACATTCGCAGGCACGTGCGCGAGGTGACGCTCAAGCACGGTTCCGACGCGGAGTTGAAAACGCTTGCGGGGAAGATCTTCAGCAAGGTCATGGACCGGCAGCACCCGCTGTGGGACCTGACCTGGGTGCATGGGCTGAAAAATAATCACAGCGCGCTCATCTTCCGGCTGCACCACTGCCTCGCCGACGGCATCGCCGGGGTTGGAATCATGAACGTGCTCATGGATGCCAGCCCGGTGACGCCGCGCCTGCCCAAGCACAAACTTCGGCTGCGAGTGCCTCCGCCGCGTGACGTAGTGACCGCGGTAGCCAGCGGCTTCGTAGAGTCCTATTCCGAATTCGTCAAACGAATTCTGGGAGGGATAGGAGACGTCTCCAGCATGGCGGAGCGCTTTGCTGCGAGCGGCGGAGGCTTGGCCACAGACGAGTTCAAGCAACTCCTTCCCGAACTCAGCGCCAGCACCGAGCGGCTGCGGTTCAACGTTCTCTACCGCGGGCCGCAGAAATTCTCCTGGGCCGGAATTCCGCTCGCGAACGTGAAGACCATAAAGCAAACCTGCGGGACCAGCGTGAATGATGTCATTCTCGCGCTGGTGACGGCCACCATCCGGCGCTACGTCGAAGCGCATGGCGACCGCGTTAAGGGGCGACTGCTGCGCATGATGGTTCCAGTGAATCTGCGCGGCAATGAAAGCCCGGGCGAACTGGGGAACCGCATCTCGCTGGTCCCGGTTACGGTTCCGCTGGACATCCGCGACCCGCGCAAGCTGCTGGCTGCCGTACATCGCAGAACGGAATTTCTCAAACGCGCCCACGCCGCCGAGTTGGTGAGCCTGGCCGGCGGCCTGCTCGGCATGCTTCCAACCACAGCGCAGGCGCTGGGCGGACAGATGTTGAGCCAGGTGCCGTTCACGCCCTTCAACATGGTCTGCACCAACGTGCCGGGACCGCAATATCCGCTGTACTTGCTGGGCCACAAAATGGTGGCCTGCTATCCCTATGTGCCGGTGGGAGGCGAGATGACGCTCAACTGCGCCATCTTGACCTATAACGGCACGGCGTATTTCGGATTCAGCGGATGCGTGCACGCAGCGCCCGATTTGCGGCGGTTAGAAGCGTTGGTGCAGCTGAGTTTCACGGAGTTGCGCGACGCTGCGGAGAGCAGATCTTCGCGAACGAAGGAAGAAAAGAAAAGAAAGAAGAAAGTGCGCGCGAAAGCGAAGGCTGCACCGGCAAAACTTGCAGCGACACCACCGGCGCAAGCGCCGAAGTCAGTCCGTGCCGCTATTTCTGTTCAGCCCATCGCTTCAGGCGAAACAACAACAGCGCCGGCTCCCCCAGTTAAGGAGGAAAAAGTCTTGACGCAATTGATCGCCTAGGGTCGTCAAGCAGAAAGGTAAGCGCGTGGTAGGCACGCAGTCAATCGAGCAGGTGACGTTGTGGTTGGTCCCGGGCCGAACCCTGTTCCTGACCATTCATCTTCTGGGTGTCGCATGCTTTGCGTACATTGTGGCGAAACGCCTGGTCCCGCTGGTTCGGGGTGAACGCGATCTTCGTTTTGATCACCCATTGCAGCGGCTGGGGAAGGTTCTGAAATATTGGCTGGGGCAGTGGAAGCATCCGCGCTACCGGTTCGCAGGAACCGTCCACATTTTCATTTTTGCGGGGTTCATCGTCCTGGCGATGCGCGCCTTCACGGTGCTGATTGTCGGTGTCAACGCAAACTTTGTCATGCCGGGTCTTTCCGGAAGAGCCGGACCAATCTACAACATCATCACGGATTACGCAGCCACCATCGTTTTTCTCTGCATGGTGATCGCAGTGATTCGCCGCCTGGGTTTCAAACCTGCACGGTACGCGGTGCCGGCGCGGTACGGCAAAAGCCACACGGCCGACGCTATCTTCCTTCTGGCGCTTATCGCGATCTTGATGGTTGAGGACAGTCTGTTTGCCGCAGCCCGGGCCGCGGGGCAGGCACAGCAAGGCCAAGCCATTGAAGCGTTGGCGACTTTCTCACTCCCGTGGATGCTGCAAAAGGCTATGGCCTCAGTTTCTTTGTCCACTCTGGGTCGTCTCTACTTCGGGGGTTATCTTCTTCATGAACTGACTTTTTATTTCTTGCTCTGCTACCGGCCCTTTGGAATCCAGTTCCACATCGAGACTTCCCTCTTCAATATTTATTTCGCAAAGCTGGATCGCGAGATTCTGAAGCCTGTGCGATGGGGCGTCAGCGACGAGCATCTCGATCAGGTGAAATCTTTCGGAGTGAAGACGTTTGAAGACTTCACGTGGAAGCAAGTGCTCGATTTCTATTCCTGTGCCGACTGCGGCCGGTGTTCCGATAATTGCCCGTCGAATGCCGTGGGAAGGCCTTTGTCGCCGCGATTCATCACGATCAAGGCTAGAGACTATGCCTTCCAGCATTATCCGGTGCTCGGACGTGCGCACAACGGCACACCGCTGACCGGCAGCAAAGAAGCCGGGGCCATCTACTCCGAAGATGAAATCTGGTCGTGCACCACCTGCGGCGCTTGCGAAGAAGAATGCCCGCTGCTGGTGGAGCATATCGACAAGATCGTCGACTTACGGCGAGGCATGGTCGATGACGGGAACGTGCCTCAGTCTCTGCAAAAACCGCTGAAGGCGCTGGAGAGCCGCGGCAATCCCTACGGCAAGATGGAGAAGAAGAAAGCCGATTGGGCGAAGGCCAAAGACTTTGCGCAAACCTGCGACGTCAAGGTCCTCGATGGAAACAATGGCGCGGACACTTTGTACTTTGTCGACAGCATCACTTCGTATGACGACCGCATGCAATCGATCGGCCGCGCGACTGCCAGAATTCTCGATCACATTGGGGAGAATTTCGGAATTCTCGGCGCGGCGGAAAAAGATAGCGGCCATGAAGTCCGGCGGTTCGGCGAAGAAACGCTTTTCATGGCCCTGCGCGACCATAACGTGGAGGCCATCAAAGCGTCCGGTGCTCGGCGCATCGTTACTTCCGATCCCCACGCCTACAACGCGCTGAAACGCGATTACAAAGATAAGGGCAAAGATGTGCCGCCGGTGGAGCACATCAGCCAGGTGATTGCCCGCGAACTGAAAGCAGGAAAGATCAAGTTCAATCCCGTAGAAAACGAAAACAGTGTCTACGCCTACCACGACCCGTGTTATCTGGGACGGCATAACCAGATTTACGACGACCCTCGCGCAGTGCTGGATGCGATTCCCGGTTTGAAGCGAGTCGAAATGAGCCGGACCCGCGACCGCTCGTTCTGCTGCGGCGGGGGCGGGCTGATGCTGTTCTACGAGCCGAAAGAAGATCAGCGCATGGGCGTGAAAAGAGTGCAGATGGCGGCAGAAGCCGGAGCCAATGTGATCGTGACGGCGTGCCCATTCTGCATGACCAATATAGAAGATGCGATCAAAGTCGCAGGTTTGGAAGGAAAGATGACGGCCATCGATCTGGCGGAACTGGTGGATCAACGAATTGCACGCGAAGATCGCAAGGCGGTGTGAAAGGTTGGAGGTGAACATGGAGATTCTAGTTTGCGTAAGAAGAGTGCCCGACACTTCGGAAAACGAGATCGAACTCAACAGCTCAGGAAATGACATCGAGCGCGACGAGTTGGTCTATTCCATCAACGAACCCGACAACTACGCGGTTGAAGAGGCGCTGCAGATTGTTGCCCGGGCCGGTGGAAGCGTCACCGTCGCTACTGTTGGCGGTGAAGACGATGAAGAGGTTTTGCGCCGGGAAATGGCCATGGGCGCGAACCACGGAATTCTGATTACCGACGGAGCCTTCTCCGGGTCGGATGGCCGAGGAATTGCCATCATCCTCAAAGCGTTCGTGCAGAAGGGAAGTTACGACCTGATTCTGACCGGAGTGCAGGCCGAGGACGGTGGCGCTCAGGTTGGAGGAATGCTGGCCGCGCTGCTCGATTATCCGTTCGCCTCTCTGGTCAATTCCATTGAAGTGTTGAACAACAAGAAGCTGAAAGTGAGCCGGGAAATTGAAGGCGGCAACCGGGAGATGAATGAGATCGATCTGCCCTGCGTGCTCTCGATTCAGACTGGCATTAACGAACCGCGTTATGTCGGCATGCGCGGCATCCGGCAAGTGGCGTCTGTGCCCATTCCAACCTTCGACGCCGCCAAGCTCGGGATCGACCCGGGCGCCGTAGGCGCGAGCGCAGCGAAAGTGAAACGAGTGGACTACTTCATCCCGTCGCTGGGCAAGGGCGCCGAGATCCTGCACGGCACACGGGAAGAGAACATCGACAAAGTTCTGGAGTTAGTGGCAGCCAAAGGAGGGTTGAAATAATGGCTCGCACCTTCGCATACATCGTGCACAAAAACGGCGCGGCTGGCGATTCTGCGTTCGAGCTGGTCGCTGCTGCGCGCAAGATCGATCCTACTTCTTCACCTACGGCCATCGTCGCCGGTTGGGGCGCGGACCTGGATTCCGCGTGCGATTCGCTCGGCGCTTCCTACCCTGAGATTTGGAAAATCGCGAGTGAGGCTCTGGCTTACCCCAATGCCGAACTGGCGCGGAAGGCTCTGCTGAAAGTGTTGCCCAGCAACAGCATTGTGTTGGTTGCCCACGATCATTTCGGAATCGATCTCGCGCCAGGGCTTTCCATCAAGCTAAATTCCGCTTTCGTCTCTGACGTGCTCGATATCGCCACGCTTGAAGGCGCGGGCCTCAAGGTAGTGCGCCAGGAATTTGGCGGACAAGTCAGCGCTCACGTTGATTGCGACATTTCATCGGGTGCGGTGCTCACGGTGCGTCCGGGCGCGTTCGAGGGAGGAAAAATTGTTTCGGGGAGCACGCTCATCGTTGACCAATCAGCGGGGATCGGCGCTCTGGTCGCGGGACGCCGTTATCTCGAGACGGTCGTCGCCGAGGCTGGTGATGTAGACATCACCAAGCACAGCGTTTTGGTTTCCATCGGCCGGGGCATTCAGGAAAAAGATAACGTGTCCATCGCAGAAGAACTGGCTGAAGCCCTTGGCGCGGCGGTGAGCTGTTCGAGACCCGTGGTCGACGCCAAATGGATGGAGAAATCGCGCCAAGTTGGTTCCTCCGGAAAAACCGTCAAGCCTAAAGTCTATCTGGCATGCGGCATCAGTGGCGCCTTCCAGCATCTGGCCGGCATCAAGGGCAGTCCGTTCCTGATCGCCATTAACAAGAATCCTAAGGCCCCGATCTTCCAGGTGGCAGACGTAGGAATAGTCGATGACATCCTGGAATTTCTGCCGGAGTTGACCAACAAAGTCCGCGAAATGCGAACCGTCGCAGCAAAGTGAGGAATCGAAAATGATCACCGCCAAGACTTTGAAGTTGAGTTTGAAGTCGCTCAAGGACTTCGCCAAGAAACGTCTGCCGGATGAAGTGCTCCGCCAACTCGATGAGCGCGATGAATGTCCGCTCGAAATCGTCCGCCACATGTGCAGCCCCGACAAGCTGGGCATTCAACTCCTGTTCATTCCGGAAGAGTTTGGAGGCATGGGCGGTGGAACCTTCGACGTGTACTGCGTCTGCGAAGAGATGGCGCGCATCGACCTGGGCGTGGCGACCGCCGTGCTGGCCACGTTCCTGGGCAGCGATCCCATCTTTGTCGGCGCCACTCCAGAGCAAAAGAAGATCTGGCTGACGCGCATTGCGGAAGAGGGATTGCTTTTCGCCTACGGCGCAACCGAGCCGGAAGCGGGCAGCGATCTCGGAGCGCTGAAGACCACGGCCGACCCGGTCAGCGATAATGGCCGCGTCGTCGGTTACAAGATCAGTGGCGCGAAACAATGGATCAGCAACGGCGGAATCGCCGATGCCTACACGGTATTGGCAAATACGCCCAGCGGGCCGAGTTGGTTCATCGTGGAGAAGGACGCTAAAGGCTTCACCCACGATAAACCGGAAGATAAGCACGGCATCCGCCTCAGCAACACCGCAGCGCTGGCGTTAGACAACGTTTTTGTCTCCGTCGACCGGCTCGTCGGTGGCGTCGAAGGCCAGGGACTCATTCAAGCGCAGGCCGTGTTCGGTTACACACGCTTGATGGTCGCAGCCTTTGGCCTTGGAGGTGGATGGGCCGCGCTCGATCGCGCCATTCCCTACTCGACGAAACGAATTCAAGCCGGAGCACCGCTCTCAGAAAAGCAGGGCTACACGCACAAGCTGATCGTACCCAACGTGGCGCGCCTCGAAGCAGCCCGCGCTTATATCGAGGAAACCGCCGAGCGCATTGACGCCGGCACGGAAGGCAGCCTGAACACCGAGGGTGCTATCGCCAAGTACATGGCAACCGAGGCCGGCAATGCCGCGGCCGAGGCCAGCATTCAGGCACTCGGTGGCTATGGTTACACGCATGAATACATGGTGGAAAAAATCAGCCGCGACGTTCGCATCACCACCATTTACGAAGGCACCTCCGAGATCATGGAGATGACCATCAGCCGCGACCGCTGGCAGTCTCACCTGAAAACGCGGGGGCAGCACTATCACGAGCGAGCGCGGGAATTCGAAGCGCTGCGCGCACAACAACCCAACGTGGGTGCGGGCACAGCGGCATTGGCGTTTCATGCATTAGCCGAGGTCATGGAGAAAGCACGGGTATCTCGCCTCACCCGCTATCAACACATTCTCCTGCGCCTGGGTGAGTTGATCGCTTATGCCGAGTGCGCGGGAAGTCTATCCCGCCGCGCCGTACGGCTGGCTGAAAACAAACTGCACGAAAAAGCCAATCGGCGCTTCGATGCGACCGCGCTGGCGGCGATTAGCCGCGTATTTGCCCGCGATGCAGCGCTCAAGGTGGCCGAAGATGGGTTGCGCTGGGTGATCGGAGCCGGCGGCGTGAGTGAGTCCGAGATCGCCGGGTTTGAAACTACGTTGGGATTGCCCGCCATTCACCGCGCGCAATCGGGCTTGATTTCAGATCTGGATTACATAGCAGATGTTCTATACGGACGCGCGGCCAAGCATACGGAACTGGCCGCGTAGCAGTTAACGACGTGTTAGCAGGAGTCTCGTCATGGAAGACACTTCTTATCGAGCTATCGCAATTGTGGGAGTTGGGGCCGTTTTACCCGACGCTCCGAATGTAGAAGCTTTTTGGAAAAACATAAAAGAGGGCCGCTATAGCATCAGCGAAGTCCGGTCTGAACGCTGGGATCCAGCGCTTTACTATGATCCCGACCACAGCGCCCCGGACAAAACTTACTCAAAGATCGGTGGCTGGGTGCGGGGGCATGTATGGGATCCGCTCAAGTGGCGGTTGCCGATTCCCCCGCGCGTCGTCGAGGGCATGGATGAGTCGCAAAAATGGGCGATCGCATGCACCCGCGAAGCGTTGGAAGATTACGGTTATCCCAAGCGCCCGCTGAATACCGATCGAACAGCGGTGATTCTGGGTAATGCCATCGGCGGGGAAAAACACTATCTCACCGTCAGCCGCGTGCTCTTCCCAGAATTCGCTCGCGAACTGGCCGATACCGCCAGTTTCGCCGCGTTGCCCGAAGCCGTCCGCCGCGACATCACGCGTCAATTCCGCGACCGCGTAGGGAAGCTCTTCCCTGAAGTTACGGAAGATACCATGCCCGGCGAATTGTCCAACTGCATCGCCGGCCGCATTGCCAACGTCTTCAACTTCCGCGGCCCGAACTACGTTTGTGACGCCGCCTGCGCATCGGCGATGGCAGCTCTCAATTCCGCGGCAGAAGGACTAATACAAAACGATTTCGACGTCGCAGTCACCGGCGGCCTTGACCGCAACATGGGTGCCTCGAGTTTCGTCAAGTTCTGCAAGATCGGCGCGCTCTCGGCGACCGGCACTCGTCCGTACGCGGAAGGAGCCGACGGCTTCGTCATGGGGGAAGGCGCAGCGATTTTCGTGCTCAAACGTCTGGCCGATGCCGAGCGCGACGGAGACAATATCTACGCCGTCTTGCGCGGTATCGGCGGATCGAGCGACGGCAAGGGGAAGGGCATCACGGCGCCCAATCCGGTCGGCCAAAAATTTGCCATCGAGCGCGCCTGGCAGAATGCCGGATTGTCTCCCGCTACGGTGACGTTGATCGAAGGTCACGGCACTTCCACTGCTGTGGGCGACGTGGTCGAAGTGCAAAGCATGATCGATGTGCTCAGCAGCACTCAACTTCCAACGCATTCTGTGGCGTTGGGCTCGGTCAAATCGAACCTCGGTCATCTCAAAGGCGCAGCTGGCGCTGCCGGACTGCTGAAAGTCGCACTCGCGCTTCGCGACAAAGTTCTGCCGCCAAGCGTGCATTGCGACCAGCTCAATCCCAACATCGATTTTGCTCACTCTCCCCTCTACGTCAACACCGAATTGAAGCCGTGGACGATGGCCGCAGATGGCGTGCGGCGCGCTGGTCTCAGCGCCTTTGGTTTTGGCGGCACTAATTTCCACGCCGTGCTCGAAGAATATATTCCCCATCGGCTGAACGGAAATGGCAAACGGTCGGTGGCTGTCAATGAGATTCCTTCGCAAGTGAAAGAGTCAATTATGAATGCGCCAGAATTTGCCCGCACTCCTACTCCGTCTGCTAAAGCTCCGTTACGCGGAGCATTGCTAATCGGCTCGGCTTCGGAAGCCGCGCTCGTCGAGCGTTTGCGCGCGGTCGAGAAAGAAGCTGAAGCTGGCCGGGCTCTAGCGGCAACTGCGCCGGCTGAGTCGGATCTGCGTGCGCCCGAGCGTCTGGCCATCGACTATGCGAACGCCACAGAACTGGCGGAAAAATCAGGCAGCGCGCTCAAGGCGCTGACGGCCAATCAGCCGGCCATGTGGAAGGCCCTGCGCGCGCAAGGCATCTTCCGCGGCCGCGGCCCCGCTCCCAAAGTGGCGTTCCTCTATACCGGTCAAGGCTCGCAGTACGTGAACATGCTCGCGCAGATCCGCACGGTGGAACCTATCGTGGCGGAAACCTTTGCCGAAGCCGATCGCGTCATGACGCCCTTGCTCGGCAAGCCGCTCAGCAAATACATCTTCGTCGACCAAGCAGACGCCGAAGCCGTCGCCAAGGCAGAAGAAGATCTCCGCCAAACCGAGATTACCCAGCCCACCGTGCTCGCGATTGACCTCGCACTGACCCGCCTTCTGGCCGCTTACGGCATCGCGCCCGACTTTACGATGGGACACAGCCTGGGTGAATACGGCGCTCTGGTCGCTGCCGGCGCTCTTCCCTTCAAAGATTCGTTGGAAGCCGTCAGTGCTCGTGGCCGCGGAATGACTCAGGTGGCGACAAAAGATAACGGGCGCATGGCCGCAGTGTTTGCTCCTCTGGAAGAGATCGAGCGCATTCTGAAGACCATCGACGGCTACGTCGTGATCGCCAACGTGAACAGCAACCGCCAGGGAGTGATTGGCGGCACGAGCCGCGCAGTCGAGCAAGCGATGGAAGCCTTCCAAAAAGCTGGCTACGACGTGGCCCCGCTGCCGGTCAGCCACGCCTTCCACACCTCGATTGTGGCTGGCGCGAGCGAGCCCTTGCGGCGGGTTCTGGAACGCCTGCATCTCGAATCTCCGCGCTTGCCAGTCGTTGCCAACACGAACGGCGAGTTTTATCCCACCGGGCCCGGCGTCGTGCCGCAGATGCTTGACATACTCACGCAGCAGGTCGCTTCGCCCGTCCAGTTTGTGAAGGGACTGCGCACGCTCTACGATGCCGGTGCCCGCGTGTTTGTGGAAGTTGGACCGAAAAAGGCGTTGCAGGGATTTGCCGAGGACGTGCTCGGCGGCAATGGGGACGTGCTCTCGCTTTTCACGAATCATCCGAAGATCGGCGATCTGGCTGCATTCAACCAGGCGCTATGCGGACTTTATGCGGCGGGACTAGGCCGCGGGACCCCAGAAGCCTTGCGTGAGCCACAGGCCACGGCCCTTGCCGCACCGGCGGAGGTTTCTCAACCAGTGGCTGCCGCAGCAAAGGCGGCAGGCGTGCCAAGCGCGAAAGTTTCTTCCGCACCAGATGCGCATTCGAACGGCGATCGCTACAAAGAACTCGGCCACTTGTTCGCGGATGTTCTTGATCGCGGCTACGAAATCTACCACGGCAAGAATGGGCCTTCCCTTTCTGATCCTGTCGTTATCACCGGAGCGGCATTGGGGCTGCCCGGAACCGGGCATATTTTCGACGATGCCAACATTGGCCGCATTCTGCGGGGCGATCAGTTCATCAAGTCGATTCCCAAGCCCCTTCGCAGCGCCATGCTCGATAAACACATCACGCGCTTAGTGAAAAGCGAGGACGGCGAACCCAGGTTTGAGACCCTCACCAACGTCGCCAACGTCATCAAGCTAGCGGGCCGCGGAGGCGCGTTTGATCTGGAAACTGAATTTGGAATTTCCGCCGAACGCGTGGGCGCGCTCGATCGGGTCACTCAGCTCGCGATTGCCGCAGGCATCGACGCGCTGCGTGACGCCGGCATTCCGCTGGTGATGCGCTACAAAACCACGACCAAGGGAACGCAGTTACCCGAGCGCTGGGGATTGCCCGACTCTTTGCGCGACGATACCGGCGTGATTTTTGCTTCTGCCTTCCCCGGGTTAGATTCATTCGCGGATGAGATGGCTCGCTATTACGCGGACCACGAACGCCGCGAACAATTGGCCGGGCTCGAAAGTCTGCTCGCCCGTGCGGTCGAAGAGAACGGTCATTCCACACTGGCGCAAGAGCTAAAACGTCGCATCGATGAGTTACGCGCCGCTATCGACAAAGCGCCTTATGTATTCAACCGGCGCTTCCTGCTGCGAGTCTTGTCGATGGGCCACTCACAGTTTGCCGAATTCATCGGCGCCCGCGGTCCCAACACTCAAATCAATTCTGCCTGCGCAAGCACCACGCATGCAGTGGCGCTGGCCGAGGATTGGATCCACGCCGGACGCTGCAGCCGCGTAATCGTAATCTCGGCCGATGACATCACCACCGATCATCTGATCGATTGGATGGGCGCAGGTTTCCTGGCCACCGGAGCGGCCGCCACCGACGAAGTGGTAGCAGATGCAGCCATTCCCTTCGATCGCCGGCGGCACGGCATGATTATCGGCATGGGCGCCGCAGCCCTGGTGGTGGAGAGCGCCGGCGCTGCGCGCGAACGAGGTATACAGCCTATCTGCGAAGTGCTGTCTACCATGAGCGGCAACAGCGCTTTCCACGGCACTCGTCTCGATGTACAGCACATCGGCCAGGTGATGGAAGCTCTGGTGTCCAAAGCCGAAGCGGGTAGCGGGATTTCACGCCGCGAAATAGCGCCACAAACGATTTTCGTCTCCCACGAAACTTATACGCCGGCACGCGGCGGCAGCGCCTCGGCCGAGATTCACGCCCTGCGCCGCATCTTCGGCGATGTCGCCGATCGCATCGTGATCGCCAACACCAAGGGATTCACCGGCCACGCCATGGCCACCGGCATTGAAGATGTAGTCGCAGTCAAGGCTCTGGAAACTGGTTGCGTGCCTCCGGTCGCCAACTTCAAAGAAGTGGATCCGGAACTCGGACCGTTGAATCTGTCCAAAGGTGGCGCCTATCCCGTTGAGTACGCCATACATCTGGGAGCGGGATTCGGCTCGCAGATCAGCATGATGCTGCTGCGCTGGGTGAAGACGAAGGACGGCGTTCGCCGCGGCCCGAACGCTCTCGGCTACACCTACCGAATCGCCGACGCTGCTGCCTGGACTACGTGGCTTAGTGGTATTGCGGGGCATCCGGTCGCGGATTTGGAAGTAGTTCACCGCACGCTGCGTGTGCCGGATCGCGGGTTGGCAGCACGGGTCGCGGGAACTAATGACGAGTCGCGAACGGTTCCGGTGTCAGCTCCAGCGTCCCAGCAGCCTCAGGTTACGCGAGTCCCGGAGGCACAACCGGCGCGGCTACCGTTGCAGGTGCCGGCCGAACCAGCACCGAAGATTCACTCCGCAGCAGTGAAGGTGGAAGTTCAAGCATCTGCTGCCCCGCCTTCTGTGCCGCCGAAACTGCCACAGGGCGACCTCGTGAAAGAAAAAGTGTTGGCTCTGGTAGCCGAGAAGACCGGCTATCCGGTTGACATGCTCGATCTGGATCTCGATCTGGAAGCCGATCTCGGCGTCGACACCGTGAAGCAGGCGGAGGTCTTCGCCAGCATTCGCGAAACTTACAACATACCGCGCGACGAGAACCGGAAGCTGCGCGATTACCCAACTCTGGCGCACGTGATCCGTTTCGTATATGACAAGCAACCGGACTTGAAAGGCGCGCCCGTGGCCGGGGCGCCGGTTCCTCGGGCGTCAGAGGTAAGAGAAGAAACTAAACTCGCCATCACGCCCGCAGCGATTCCTCCGCAGGTCGTTTCTGCGAAAGGCAACGCCGTCGAATCTGTGAAGGATAGCATCCTAGCTCTGGCAGTGGAGAAGACGGGCTATCCCATCGAAATGTTGGACCTCGATCTCGATCTCGAAGCCGACCTCGGCGTCGACACCGTGAAGCAGGCGGAAATGTTTGCCGCCATCCGCGAGATCTACAATATTCCGCGCGACGAGAACCGCAAGCTGCGCGATTACCCGACCCTGGCGCACGTAATCCGCTTCGTCTATGAAAAACGTCCCGACCTGGCTGGGGCTCCAGCAACTCCAGCCGCACCAGCCATCAGCGAGCCGACTGTACCCGCAACACCTCCTCCCGTTCTACTCCAACCAGCAACCGATGATGCCATCAAAGAGAAGGTCCTGGAGATCGTCGCCGAAAAGTCAGGCTATCCCAAAGATATGTTGGATCTGGATCTCGATCTCGAAGCTGACCTTGGCATCGACACAGTGAAACAGGCGGAGATGTTCGCGGCTGTGCGGGCGGCGTACAACATTCCGCGCGATGAAAATCTTAAGCTGCGAGAATTTCCGACCTTGTCTCACGTGATCAAATTTGCTCACGATCGGCAACCCGGCGTGGCTAAAGCGCCCGCTGCCAGCCCATCCGCCGCGCAACAGAAACCTGAGCCGGCACTGAAGAAACCGGCTGCGCCAGCAAGTTCGAAACCAGCTGTTGCACGCCCAGCCCCAGCCAGCTTCGACGCGGCCAATCGAATTCCGCGCCGCGTACCTGTTCCCACCTTGCGGCCACCGCTCGACCTCTGCAAAACAACCGGAGTGAACCTCGGGGCTGGCCGCCGCGTGGTCATCATGCCCGACAAGTCCGGTGTAGGAGACGTCCTAGCGCAACGGCTGCAAACCATGGGCGTCGAAGTTCTCCGCATCGAAGACGCCACAGACGCGGACACGCTCGCAACCCTTCTCGAAAGCTGGCTCGCCGCAGGCCCGGTACACGGTATGTACTGGCTCCCCGCGCTCGACAACGAGGGAGACCTCGATCGCATGGATCTTACCTTCTGGCATGAAGCCCTGCGCGTGCGGGTCAAATCGCTATATGCCACCATGCGCATTCTGTACGAGCAGATTGCAACGCCCGGCACATTCCTGATATCGGCGACGCGCTTGGGTGGGCAACATGGCTACGATGAGGCCGGCGCGACCGCCCCCCTAGGAGGCGCGGTCGTCGGCTTCACGAAAACCTACAAGCGCGAGCGAATCGATGCCCTCGTCAAAGCAGTCGACTTCGCAGCGGAACGAAAGCCGTCAGAGATTGCCGACATCCTCATCGAAGAAACTCTGCGCGATCCCGGCGCAGTCGAAATCGGCCACAAAGATGGTTTGCGCTGGACGGTTGCGCTGCAGGAACAACTCGCTACCGATGGCAAGCCCGGTCTAACTTTCGACAGCAACACGGTCTTTGTAGTTACCGGCGCGGCCGGCAGCATCGTTTCAGCAATCACTGCCGATCTGGCAACAGCCTCCGGAGGCACGTTCTACCTGCTCGATCTCGTGCCCGAGCCTGATCCCGAGAATCCCGATCTCAAGCGCTTCGCAACCGACAAAGACGGCCTCAAGCGTGATCTGTATGCACGCATCCAGTCGCGTGGCGAGCGCGCCACGCCGGCGCTTGTAGAAAAAGGGCTGGCAGCCCTGGAGCGGGCGCAAGCGGCGAACAACGCCATCCAGGCTGTGCGAGCCGCCGGCGGTACGGTGCATTACTTCAGCGTAAATCTTACCGACGCAGACGCCGTCGCAAAAGTGATCAAGGAAGTGCGCGAGCGTAGCGGCCGCATCGACGTGCTGCTGCACGCCGCCGGCATAGAGCGCAGCCACTTCCTGCCCGACAAAGACGCGCGAGAATTCGATCTGGTCTTCGGCGTCAAGAGCGACGGCTGGTTCAATCTTCTGCACGCCATCGGCGATATGCCTCTCGGGGCCACGGTCGCATTCAGCTCGATCGCCGGGCGCTTCGGCAACGCCGGACAAACCGATTACAGCGCGGCCAACGATCTGCTCTGCAAGATCACTTCGAGCTTCCGCACCACCCGCCCAGCCACACGCGGCATCGTCATCGATTGGACGGCGTGGGGCGGCATCGGCATGGCGACTCGCGGCTCCATCCCAAAGGTGATGGAGCTGGCGGGCATCGACATGCTGCCGCCGGAAGCGGGCATTCCTCTGATTCGCCGCGAACTCACTGCCGGTGGCACCAAGGGTGAAATTGTTATCGGCCTGCGTCTCGGCGTTCTGCTCAATGAATGGGATGCCACAGGAGGGTTGGATGCATTGGCAGCAGAAACCTCAAAGAGTTCACTTCTACAAGGACCGATGATTGGCAAGCTGGCAAGCGTGAGTGTGCAGAGTGGCCTCAAGATCGAAACCACGCTGGACCCGGCGATTCAGCCATTCCTGCACGATCACCAGATTGACGGCACACCCGTGCTGCCCGGAGTCATGGGCATCGAGGCATTCGCCGAAGCTGCGCAATACCTGCTTCTCGGCTGGCATATCGAGGCCATCGAAGATGTGAATTTCCTGGCGCCGTTCAAGTTTTATCGCGGTGAACCGCGCGCCGTTGCGATTGAGGCAGCAATCCATCCCGAGAGCAACAACTTGCTCGCGGACTGCCGCTTGACCGGGCACCGCTTGCTTCCAAACCAGGCTGAGCCACAAGTGACGACGCACTTCACCGCGCGTGTTCGCCTCACCAGGCAGAAACCCAAGGCTGTGACCGTGCCCGCGCTGGGCTCGCCCGAGGGACACATCATCGAAGCGGCCGACCTCTATCGCCTCTACTTCCACGGCCCCGCGTACCAGGTTGTCGAACGGGCGTGGCGGGACGGACACCGAATCGTCGGACTGCTGGCGAAAGACCTGCCAGCGAACCATCTGCCGTTGGAATTACCGGCACAGATTGCGCCGCGTCTGATTGAACTTTGCTTTCAGACTGCCGGCCTCTGGGAGATGGGCGTGCAGGGCCGCATGGGCCTGCCGCTGCACATCGATCGTGTTTCCGCGTTGGCGTTCCCGGCTCCGGAACCAGACGGCGCCCGCTTGTACGCCGTGGTCACCATCAACCAGGATCGCGGCAGCTTCGACGCCGAGGTTGTGGATGCCAAAGGAAACCGCTACCTGCAGCTTGGCGGGTACCGCACCGTAGCTCTGCCGAGTGCCGTCGATGCCGGCCGATTGAAGGCCTTACAGGCTGCAATGTCACCGGAAGCCGTCGCTGCATGAAGAAGATGAAAGTGGTTGTCCCGACAAACCTATTGTCCTGACGATCGTTCTCCTGGCAGTCATGATCGGAGGACTTATGAACCACGAATTTCAACGCGTAGCCATTGTGAATCGCGGCGAAGCTGCCATGCGTTTCATCCATGCGGCCCGCGATTTCAATCAAGAATTCGACACATCGTTGCGCACCATCGCTCTTTTCACCGAGCCCGATCGCCACAGCATGTTTGTGCGTGAAGCCGACGAGGCAGTGTGTCTCGGTCCCGCGCAGGTTCTTGACTCAAATACCAAGCAGATCAAGAGCAGTTACGTCGACTACGGCCGGCTCGAAAGTGCTCTAGCCGAAGCGCGTGCTGAAGCGGTGTGGGTGGGATGGGGCTTTGTGGCCGAGCACGCCGCATTCGCCGATCTTTGCCATCAGTTGGGCATCGTGTTCATCGGACCGGATGGCGATGTGATGCGGCGTGTAGGTGACAAGATAGCCTCCAAACGATTAGCCGAGGAGTCGCAGGTGCCGGTCACGCCCTGGAGCCACGGCCCAGTAGAAACGCTGGAAGCCGCGTTCGCTCATGCCGAGCACCTCGGCTATCCCATCCTTATTAAGGCCACGGCCGGAGGCGGCGGCCACGGGATTCGCCTGGTGCGTTCGGCAGATCAACTCCCGCAAGCCTTTGCCAGCGCCCGCGCCGAAGCTTTCAAAGCTTTCGGTGATCCCACCGTTTTCCTGGAGCAGTTGGTACACGAAGCGCGCCACGTTGAAGTCCAAATTATCGCTGACTACTACGGAACAACGTGGGCCGCCGGCGTGCGCGACTGCACCGTCCAGCGTCGCCACCAGAAGATCCTCGAAGAAGCGCCCTCGCCGGCTCTTTCTCCTGAGCAAGACCGCGTTCTGCGCGAAGCTGCTGTGCGCCTGAGCCAGGCAACCGGCTATCGCAACGCCGGCACGGTCGAGTTCCTCTACGAACCGGAACTCAATCGCTTCTCGTTCATGGAGATGAACACACGGCTGCAGGTCGAACACCCGGTAACCGAGTGCACCACCGGACTCGATCTCGTGAAGCTACAGATTCATGTCGCTCGCGGCGGTCATCTGGAAGGCGAACCCCCGCGCGTCATCGGTCACGCCATTGAAGTGCGCCTCAATGCCGAAGACCCAGAGAACGGTTTTGCTCCGGCCCCCGGCACCATTGAGCGCTTCAGAATTCTCACCGGGCCGGGCGTGCGCATCGACACCGGAGTCGCGGAAGGCAACGTCATCCCGTCTGAGTTCGACTCGATGATTGCCAAGATCATCGCCCACGGCCAGACCCGCAAAGAAGCGCTTGCCCGCCTGCAGGGGGCGCTGCGCGAGAGCGTTGTCGTCATCAAGGGCGGAGCCAGCAACAAAGCGTTCCTGCTGGAATTGCTGAGTCAACCCGAAGTGCAGAGCGGAGAATTCCACAACGGCTGGCTCGACCACTTGGCCTCGACTGGTAAGCATGTTTCGCGTCGTTACGCCGACGTAGCCCTCGTTCAAGCGGCTATCGAGTCCTACGACGCCCAGTTGGCAGTAGAGCAGGCCCAGTTTTACGCATCGGCCGTGCGCGGGCGTCCGCATGTGCGCAGTGACGTAGGCCGGACTGCGGAACTACGCTACCGCGGCCAGTCCTACTCGCCGGCAATATACCGCCTCGGCCCTCAACAATACCGCGTCGAGGTAAACGGATCGCACATCGACGCCGAGATCGACCGCCTGGGTCCATTCGAATGCCGGCTCGCTGTTTTCGGTCAGCGCTTTCGCATTGTCTCCGTAGTCCAGGGGCTGAGCTACCGAATCGAAGTAGACGGCGTCTCGCACCAGATCGATCGAGACGACGGAGGCATCGTGCACGCACCCGCGCCCGCCGTAGTGGCTTCCATCGCCGTCAAGCCGGGCGATACGGTGGCAGCCGGCGATCGACTGGCTGTTCTCGAAGCTATGAAAATGGAAATGCCGGTCCTGGCCCCCTTCGCCGGAAAAGTCCGGCAGGTCATGACCATACCCAACGTGCAGGTGGATACCGGCGCCCCGCTCCTGCAGATCGACCCTGTCGCCGAAGTCGACACGGTTGCCGACGCGCAGCGCGTGATCTTTGGCAGTTCGCTCCTTCCCGGCAGCAACGGAAAAACCATCCAACCCAGCTCTCATCAGAGTCTGGATGAACTGCGCCAGCTCATGCTGGGCTTTGACGTTGATCCCAAACACGCCGCGTGCCAATTCAACGAATGGAGCCAGAATTGCCCCGTCGACAGCGACGAAACAACTCATCGCGAAGATGAAATCCTGAACATCTTCGTTGATATATGTTCTCTATTCCAACGCGAGCCCGAGGTAAACCACCGGGCCAGTGGCGAAGAGCCCAGCGCCGAGGCGTATCTGTTCTCCTACCTCCGCATGTTGGAGACCTGCGGGGAAGGGCTTCCGCCAGCTTTTGTCAGCTCTCTCCGCCGCGCCCTGGCTCACTACGGTGTGAAAACGCTCGATCGCTCGCCCGCTCTTGAACAAAGCTTGCTCTGGATTTACAAATCGCATCAACGCATCGAGCAGCAAATCGCGCCGGTTCTGGGCCTGCTCGAGCGCCGTCTGCAGCACTTCCAGATGCAGTCGTCTCCCGACGGGGAATCCCGCCGGGCGCTGCTTGATCGAATGATTTCCATGACCAGCGTTCCGTTCCCGGCGGTCGCCGATCTGGCTCGCGAAGTGCGCTATCGCTACTTCGATCAATCCTTGCTTGAGCGGGCACGTCAACAGGTGTACGACGAAATGGAGGAGCATCTCTCCTACCTGGCCGCCAATCCCGATGCCGCAGACCGGCACCAGCGCG
Source organism: uncultured Acidobacteriaceae bacterium (assembly GCA_963832755.1). Classification (GTDB taxonomy): domain Bacteria; phylum Acidobacteriota; class Terriglobia; order Terriglobales; family Acidobacteriaceae; genus Sulfotelmatobacter. The sequence continues at coordinate 922,651 of CAWHVM010000003.1, forward strand.
TGCGCACGTTGATCGAGTGCCCGCAGCCGCTGTTCAGCCTGGTCTCCAGCAGGTTCGCGGCCGCCGGTCACGTCATGCGCAAACTGATGTTGGAAGCTCTGACCTGGCGCTACTACCGGATGCGCAAGCTCACTAACTTTCGCTCCTTAGCTTTGGATGGACAATGCTGCGCCACGGCTGAGTACGATTACGAAGGCAAGCGCATTCATGTCTTCACGACGCATGCCGGGTACTCCCGGCTCGCCGACGCAGCCCGCGCGCTGTTTCCCATGCTCGTAGAAGTTCCGGCCGATCATGACATCGTCATCGATTTTTACATTTTTCATTCCGGCAAGCTGGCAGATCCCGATGCCACGCAGCAGGAATTGCAATCCGTGCTGAATCAAGTCGGCTTCCCCCGCTCCATCCGGCGCATCGTCGTCACAGCCGCCGGAGCCGATCACGTCCGTGGCAAAGCCGGAATGCATTTTACCTATCGCCCCAGCGGGAGTGCATACCAGGAAGAAAAGTTCTACCGCGGCATTCATCCCATGATGGGCAAGCGCCTGCATCTCTGGCGGCTTGAGAATTTCAAGATTGAGCGTCTGCCTTCCGTCGAAGATGTGTACCTGCTCCACGCCGTTGCCCGCGATAACCCCAAGGACGAGCGTTTGTTCGCGTGCGCCGAGGTGCGCGATATGACGCCAGCCCGCGACGAAACCGGCCGTATCGTGCAACTGCCCTATCTGGAACGCATGTTGACCGAAGCTATGGCCGGCATCCGTCTGTTTCAATCGCGGCGGTCGAACTATCAGCGCCTCTATTGGAATCGGATCCTGCTCAACGTGTGGCCGCCCTTCAATCTCAAGCGGGAAGAATTGCGTGACCTGGTGCGCCGCCTCGCGCCCGCGACCGAAGGTCTGGGCCTCGAGCAAGTGATCGTGCGCGCCCGCATTCCCAATCCAGAGACCGGCGAATTGCGCGATATGGTGGTGCGCATCTCCAGCCCGGGCGGCAGCGGCATGCTCATGACATTCCGCCCTGCTGACCAACCGCAGCCCATCAAACCGCTGACCGAGTACGACCAGAAAGTCGTGCGCATGCGCCAGCGCGGGTTTATCTACCCTTACGAAATCGTCAAAATGCTCACCCCAGCCGCCGAGCACACGGCAGAATTTCCCGCCGGCGATTTTGTCGAGCACGATCTCGACTTAGCAGGATGCCTCGTTCCCGTCGATCGTCCCTACGGCCAGAACAAAGCCAACATCATCGTGGGAGTGATCCGCAACTTCACCACTAAGTATCCCGAAGGCATGGAGCGCGTTCTTTTGCTCGGAGATCCCAGCAAGGATCTGGGCGCCATCGCTGAGCCGGAATGCCGCCGCATCCTCGGCGCGTTGGATATGGCTCGTGCGAAGGGCGTTCCGCTGGAATGGTTCACCCTCTCGGCCGGCGCTAAAATCTCGATGGACAGCGGCGTGGAAAACATGGACTGGATCGCCCGCGTCCTGCGCAGCTTGGTCGAGTTCACCCAAGCGGGCGGTGAAATCAATCTGGTGGTCAATGGCATCAACGTCGGCGCCCAGCCCTACTGGAACGCCGAATCCACCATGCTCATGCACACCCGCGGCATTTTGATCATGACGCCGAAAGCGGCGATGGTGCTGACCGGCAAGCGCGCCCTGGAGTTTTCAGGGTCGATCTCGGCCGAGGACAATCAAGGCATCGGCGGTTACGATCGCATCATGGGCATCAACGGCCAGGCGCAGTATTGGGCCAAAGACATCGATGAGGCCTGCCACATTCTATTGCGCCACTACGACCACGCCTATGTGGTTCCCGGTGAGCGCTTCCCGCGCCCAGCTGCGACCAACGATCCGGTTGATCGCGATGTGTGCGCCTATCCCCACGGCAAGAATGCCAATGGTAATAGCAACAGTGAAGACGGCTTCGAAACCGTCGGCGAGATCCTGTCGGACGAAACCAACCCGGGCCGCAAGAAATCATTCGACATCCGGAAAGTAATGATGGCGGCCACCGACCAGGATCATGCCCCGCTGGAGCGTTGGGCTGGCATGCGTGCGGCAGAAACCGCGGTCGTGTGGGATGCGCATCTCGGAGGCTATCCCGTCTGCCTCATCGGCATCGAATCGCAGCCTTTGCCGCGCTTGGGATTTGTCCCCGCCGACGGTCCCGATTACTGGACTTCGGGTACGCTCTTCCCGCAATCCTCCAAGAAAATTGCCCGTGCCATCAACGCCTCCAGCAACAATCGGCCGGTCGTCGTCTTGGCTAACCTGTCGGGATTTGATGGCTCACCCGAATCGATGCGCAGGCTCCAGCTTGAATACGGTGCAGAGATCGGCAGGGCCGTAGTCAACTTCAAAGGCCCCATCGTCTTTTGCGTGATCTCCCGCTATCACGGAGGCGCTTACGTGGTTTTCTCGCGGGGGCTCAACGAAAGCGTTGAAGTCGCAGCCCTGGAGGGAACGTTTGCTTCCGTCATCGGCGGCGCTCCCGCAGCCGGCGTGGTGTTTGCCGGCGAAGTCGAAGCAAAAGCCAGGAAAGATCCCCGCCTGCAGCCTCTGAATGAGGCGATCGCCAAGGCTGAAGGCGCGGAGAAAGGCCGGCTGCGTGCCCAGTGGGATGAACGTTTCAAAATCATTCATTCCGAAAAACTGGGCGAGATGGCCGCCGAGTTTGATCGCATCCACTGCGTGCAGCGGGCTCTCGATGTGGGCGCTTTAAACTACATCATCCCACCCGCAAATCTGCGCCCCTATCTTATCCATGCGCTCGAACGCGGAATTCAAAGAGAGGAAGAATCAATATCCGCAAAATCAAAAACTGCGGTGTCGGAAATTACGATCACGGAAGCGGCCTAGCGTAGGCCGGTGGGAATCGATGAAAGTTTATTGGCTCGAACAAACCGAATCAGATGTGCCGGCAGAAAATGATTGGCTGAGCGCAAACGAAGCCGTTTGCCTGAAAGGCACGCGCTTTACCAGGCGCCGTGCCGACTGGCTCATGGGTCGCTGGACGGCAAAGCACGCCCTATCCATCTGTCTGGATCTACCTGCCCATCCTGAAATTTTCAGGAAATTGGAGATCCGTCCCGCACCGTCCGGAGCGCCCGAGGCCTTTTTCAACAACCACCCCACGGGAGTCACGATTTCACTTAGTCACCGCGACGGTGTCGCGGCTTGTGCCGTTGTGAAGTCCCAAGTCGAAATGGGATGCGATCTGGAAAAGGTCGAACCCCACAGCGACGCTTTTGTCGCCGACTACTTCACCCCGGAAGAACAAGCGCTGGTAGCACGCGCATCTGCAGCCGACCGCAATCGACTTCTCGCCCTGCTTTGGAGTGCGAAAGAAAGCGCGCTCAAAGCGCTGCACGCAGGGCTTCGACTCGACACACGCTGCGTGGTCGTCAGTCCCTTCGAAGCGTCATGCGACCTCCACGGCTGGAGCCGATTGCTGGTTCGTTATACCGGCGAGCATGAAGCTCAGGTCTTCCACGGCTGGTGGCAATTTAAGAACAACATCTTACGAACCGTAGTAGCCAATCCGCCGCCGGAGTCGCCGATTCCCCTAACCATCCCCACGCACGTCTTCGACAACGCCTCCTGTTGTGCGTAGCGGATGGGTGGTTTGCACGTTGGGATTTGTAGTTAGTAGCGTAGGTTGCTTGTCATCGTGAACAAGCGTTCTTTGCGCAGTGAAGGATCTGGGCGAGCCGAGCGTTCCTCAGTGCCTGCCCTGAGAGAGCGCAAGCGACCGAAGGGCGCGTTTGGCTCGCCTCCTTATCGAACTGCACCACTGCAGATTTCTATGCCACACCGCGATCACCAATTCGATTTTGATTTCATCGTCATCGGCTCTGGTTTTGGCGGCAGTGTCTCCGCCCTTCGTCTGGCAGAGAAGGGATATAAAGTCGCCGTCATGGAGATGGGCCGGCGCTGGACGCCGCAGAATCTGCCGCGCACCAGTTGGTCCATCCATCGCTGGTTGTGGCGTCCCAACCTTGGCCTGCGCGGCTTCTTCAACATGCGGTTCTTCAAGCACGCAACCATCTTTCATGGCTGCGCTGTGGGTGGTGGATCAATCACCTACGCCTGCACTTTGCTTTCGCCGCCCGAGAAAGTGTGGGCGGCTGGGTCGTGGGCCGGATTAGCCGATTGGAAAGCGGAAATGCCCCAGCACTACGAAACGTCGTCGCGGATGCTGGGCGTAACAGAGAACAGAATCCTCGGGCCAGCCGACCATCTCCTGCAAAAAGCCGCAGAGGCCGCGGGCTCTGGAGAAACTTTCTACCACACCAAGGTCGGAATCTTCGAACCTGCCGAGGGAGAGCCGGGCAATCAAACTTTCCCCGATCCTTACTTCGGTGGAGAAGGTCCGGCGCGAACCACTTGCATCGGCTGCGGTGGCTGCATGATGGGTTGCAGGTATGGCGCGAAGAATACGCTCGACATCACTTACCTGTATCTTGCCGAAAAGCACGGGGCGCAGATCTTTCCAGAAACGCGGGTCGTGAATGTCGAGCCGCTGAATGGAGTCGGCGATGGCGGCGCCGGCTACGCCGTATCCACAGTCAAATCCACTGCGTGGGTTCGCCGCCAACCCAAGCGCTTCACCTCTCGCGGCGTGGTCTTCTCCGCCTCCTCGCTGGGCACAATGGAACTTCTCTTTCAACTCAAGGAGAAAGGCTCGTTGCCGGCGATTAGCAGCCAACTCGGCCAGCATGTTCGCACCAACTCCGAATCGCTAATCGGAGCGCGTACTCCGGGCTACTCCGAGGATGTCTCGCAGGGCATAGCCATCGGCTCCGGCATTTACATTGACGAGCACACGCACATTGAAGCCGTACGCTATCCCAGTGGCTCCGACGCGATGGGCTTTCTCACTACCATCCTCACCAACGGCCATCCTGGTCCGCGCCGCATTGCGCTCTGGCTGAAGAACGTGATGGCCTCACTGTTGCGTCATCCGTTCAAGACGATAAGAGTGTTGCAACCGATAGGCTGGGCGCGCGAGTTCGTGATTCTTCTTTGCATGCAGGCGCTCGATGGAGAGATCGAGATGCGCTGGCAACGCCTGTGGTTCTGGCCTTTCAGAAAGTTCCTGGTGAGTCGCGGCGAAAAGGTGCCAACCTACATTCCGAAAGCGAATGAGTTCGCGGAGAAACTCGCGCAAATCACCGGCGGTTTTCCGATGAGCATGCTCCCAGAAATCCTTTTCGATGTTCCCGGCACCGCGCACTGCATCGGAGGTTGCGTGATCGCCGATAATTCCACCCACGGCGTGGTTGATGCTCAACACCGTGTCTTCAACTACAGGAACATGTACATCTGCGACGGATCGGTAGTGTCGGCCAACCTCGGTGTCAATCCCAGCCTCACCATTACTGCGCTGGCCGAACGCGCGATGAGCTTCATCTCTCCCGCGGCAGAAACCAGCTGGAACGATAAACCCCAGAAGTACGCGGCCTGAAGATTTCGTCACGCTGATACGCGTGGGGCTGCCGGAACCGCGGGCAGCAAGCGATCCAGGACTGCCTGCTCGCTCTGCAGCCACAAGCGGCTGGTATACAGCAAGGCGCTGCACTGGAGCGTGATCCAGTCCTTGGCCATCAGCGGCGAGCGAAGCTCTTTGCGATTTTTTATCCAATGCTGGGCCACGTGGCGCGCAATCGCGAAGCCCATGCCCCTGCCCGATCCTCCAACGTCTTCGAGAATTCCATCCAGCGTGAACACCACCTTCGACAACATGATCAGCGATCCCGGGAACTTGATACCCTTCATCGCAATGCATTCCAGAAGCCTCATCGCATCCGCGCCGCTCGGCAACCGCCACGCCGGCAGTTCCTCGAGAAAATTCGTAACCATCTCTGCGACCCTTCGCCCCTTCGGCGACGCGCTTCGGATGTGCTGCTGCGTGAGCGCCAGAACTTCGTTGCAGGTTCCCACCCGATCGCGCAAACTCACCATGAGAAACAAAAGCGCGAGATGCCGCCGCTGATCGCGGCTCAAACGTTCCCTGAGCGCCCAGTCGATGATCGTCAGCTCTCCGGTACGGTTATCGTAAAGCAGATTTCCGCCGTGCGGATCGCCGTGAAAAATGGCGTCTTCCTGCGACGCCAACAGCGGGACTGCGATCAGCGCCTCGATCAGTTGCTCGGCAACTTTCCTGCGCCGCGCGGCCGGCAGGCTTTCCGCCGCATTCGTCACTTTGATCCCGTGCTCCTCAGTCATCGCCGTGACCCTGGATGTACACAGCCGCTGAATCAGCCGCGGCACGCGAACGCCTTTCATCGACCGATACAGATTCCATGCTTCAACCAGCGTCTTCTGCTCACGAGGAAAGTTGACCTCATGCTTCAGCAAACGGCGCACCTTTTTGAAAGTATCGGGCAACAGGTTCGCGGGGAATCCGTAGTTGTGGTGCCGGTCGGCGAAGTATTGAGCCAGTCCCTGCAGGTAATCCATATCCTCGGCAAAATATTCGGGGATGTGAGGCTTCAATACTTTGAACACTCCGCGCTCGCGACGGCTGCTCTGCGGGTCTTTCCAGGTGAAGCGCACAACCGCGCTGACGCTGGCTTCAGAAAGTATCGCCGGGGCAATTTCAACAGCGTATTTCTCGACCCGCGATCCCAACTCTTGCCGGATGATCGCGACAACATCCTCTGGCTTAACATCGCGAATGCCGTTCTCCAGCCGCGCCAGCGCATTCCGCAACGCGGGCCGCAGATTCCGGTTGCGCGCGATGACTTGTCCCAGTTTCTGCAGGCCGGGCACTTTCGCGATTAACCGCAGCAAGCGAACTTCCGCCGAAGTGTTCGACGGAAGGGAAAGCTGCTCCACGAGCTTGGGAGCGAGGCGCGCGGGCGAGAGCCGCGCCACCACAAACATCATGGCGTCACGCACCGGCGGACGCCACGCCACATAAGTTTTCGGAACCAGCCTCTCTACCGGAACGATGCCGTCGACGATCCATCGCGCCATCGTATCGCGCATGGCTTGGCCCGTGGGGCTTCGCAACCCAGCTTCAATGGCCTTCGCCTGCTCGGCGGCAGTTGCGTCTTTGGGCAGGAAGTTCGCCAAGGCAGCGCGCAACTGTTCGGGGCCGACTTGGGGCAAACCATCTTCGATCACTGGCGAAGACAGCATAGGATCACCTATCTATACGATAACCCTCCGCAAGCGACTTCACAGTGATCGCTGTCACGAGACAATGAGGCAGGGCATCCTGCAGAGTCGAGCCGTGGATTTGCTGCTGCAATAGACCCTGTTGCTACCGTTCCCGGACTACGCTTTCCCCAAATACCCTCCCACAACCGCGGCGCAGGCTTCGACAAATTCCTGCTCCTCTTTATTGAACGTGCCCGTAAAGTAACTCTCGATATCCAATTCCGCTGCGAGCTGGTTCTTCACGAAAATCGGGACAACAATTTCGCTATGCACCATAGACGATCCCGAAAGATATCGCGGATCTTTGGAGACATCATCCACGACCACGGTTTGCCCGCTCGTTGCCGCCGCGCCGCAGAGCCCCCTGTCGAGCGGAATGCGTGCGTTGGGCGTAAAGCTGCCGACGAAAGGTCCAATCAGCAGAATGCCGGCGTCCGCCGGATCGACCAGATAAAAGCCCACCCAGTTGTAGCGCGCCGTCTTTTCATGCAGACGCTGGGCGATGTGCTGCATAAGGGGCTTGGCAGTCGAAGCAGTTCGAGCAAAATCCTGGAACTCCTGGAGAAGTTCTTCGTGGGCAGGCAGCATGTTTCGTCCTCGTGCTGAGCGTCGGAGGCCCTGGTGGCAAGCAACGTCTGCCTCCGTTCCAAGATTAGTTTACTTCGGAGTGGGTGTCAGGTCTTTGATCATAGGTCTTGGGTAGAGAACCGAACACCCAAGACCTATCATCTAAGACCGCCACGCGCTTACTGCTTCAGCGTACCAGTCCAGTTAAGGATGACTTCTTGCGGTTGTGATTGGCCTCCGCTCAGCGCCTTAAGCGCGGGAAAGCGCTCGCCCGGCGCGGCCGGTCCGAGGGACGCGAATTCATTCACGTGCATGGGAAGCGCCGTCGGGGCTCCGAAAGCGAAGCTTTCCACATTCTGAATTGCCACCAGCATCAGCTTATCGCCAACGGTGTAATAGATCTGCTTGCCGTCCGCGCTCCACGAAGGGGAACTGCCGCCGCCGTTGGAAACCTGCCACTTCCCTCCGGGACTAGGAAATGCAGTCACATAGACTTCAAACCTTCCCGACTCATCGGATTGGTAGGCGAGCCACTTTCCGTTGGGCGACAGCACCGCGCTGGTTTCGTTGGCTGGCGATTGAATGAAGGGGGTCAATTTCTTGTCGCCCTGGAGATCGATGTAGTAGACGTCAGCCCGCGTGGCATTGTTCTGCACCATGAAGAAAATATAGCGGCCATTGGGAGACCAGCTGGTAACGCTGCCAAAGGTCATGGGCGTTTCCAGCTTTTCCTGTGTACCGGAGCCGCTGGCGGGCTGAATCCAGACTCCGGAAGACGCCGTGCCTGCTACGGTGCCGACCGCGATCCTCTTGGCATCGGGAGAAAATGCGTAGCTAATGCTGGCCGCATCCACGAATGTGCTGCGCGACATCGTATTGCGGCTGGTGTCGACGATCCAAACGTCGCCCTTGCCAGTGTCCGGATCCGGGCGCACCAGGCCAACTACAGCGCCGTCGGGTGAGGGCCGCGGCTGCAGATAAAGGCCGGGTTCGCCAAAGCGTCCGATCTCTTTGCCCGTGCGGTCCACCCACATGGGCTGAGGTCTTCTCCAGCGTTCCATGACGGTAGACCAGCGTGCCGTGCGCCGCGGTGAAAGCGGCGACGTCGCGTGCATTCCAGTAGTCGAGCTTTTCTGCGATCGGGGCTGGGTCGCCGCTCAACGTCAACGACTTGGGATCGAAGTGCTGCGCCACCAGCACGGTTTCGCGGAGGTATAACAGGTAGCCATCGGAATACTGCACGTTCGAGGCGCTTGCCAATATCTGGCGCGGCTTCTCCCCTGAGAGCGATGCGCCGTACAACGCGCCTGCGCCAGTGCGTCCCGTGCCGACCGCTTCGCGATAGGTAAAGAGGAAATGATCGCCATCTGGCAGAAAGTATGGGTTGCGGTGCGTCCAACCGGGTTGTGCCTCGGTAATTTTTGCGGGCAGGCCACCGCCCTCGAGCACCTTGTATAACGACTCGCGAATGTTGGGGGTGAAGATGATGACGCCGCGCGGACTCCACGATGCCCCACGGCCTTCGGGAGCATCGCAGAGCACCTGTACCGGTCCGCCGGCAAGAGCTACCTTCTTCAGCTTGCCCGCCGAGAAGAACCCGAGGTATTTGCCGTCGGGCGACCAGAAGGGAAAGCTTGGCCTTTCGGCTTCCACCTGTTGCATTGTTCCTGTGTTTACTTCCCGCACCCACAACTTTGCTGCGGAAGCGTCACCGGTGAGGAAGGCCAGTTTGGAACCATCGGGAGAAAGCGCCGGGGGACCGTCGATGACGGACGTAAATTCCGTATCAGACGGCGGCAGCCACGAAGCCGTCATCGGCTGTCTTGCTTCCTCAAGCCGCGTGCGGTTCACAAGAAAAACTGAAAAAGCAGCAACCGCAAGTACCCAACCGATGGCGGCGGCGATCAGCAGCGTGCGCTTCTGCACCACGCGGCGCGCGCGGATCTGGGCCGGAGCAGCCAGTTGGCTGGCAGAAGTCGCCGCAATCCATTTCAACTGCAGCTTCAAGTCGTGTACCGTCTGGAAGCGTTCATCCGGATCTTTGGCCAGGCACGATTTAATGACCTGCTCCAGCGCGGGCGGTGACAGGGGCTGCACCATGGAAATGGGCGGAGGATCCGAAGCGAGAACCGCCGCCACCAGGCTCGCCTGGCTCTTCCCCGTGAACGCTCGCTTGCCGGTCGCCATTTCGTACAGCACCGCACCCAGCGCAAAAATGTCAGAACGCGCGTCGGCTTCTTTGCCCTCGGTCTGCTCTGGAGACATATACTGAAATGTCCCCACAATCGTGCCCTGCGCGGTGAGCGGCTGATCGGCTGATGGGTGGGAAATCGTCATCGTCAAACTAGAAGCCGGGGAAGCGCCCGTGGGCGCGGTCTTGGCGAGGCCGAAGTCCATCAGCTTTGCGCCGGTCTTGGTGAGCATCACGTTTGCCGGCTTCAAGTCGCGATGCACCACGCCGCTTTTGTGCGCCCGCTCCAGTCCCTCGCAAATCTCAATGCCAATTTTCAGCACCTGCTCCGTGGGCAGCGGACCTTTGCGCAAACGGTCGGCCAGCGTCTCGCCCTCCAGGAACTCCATGACCAGAAAATCGATTCCGTCCTGATGGCCGACGTCATGCAGAGTGCAGATGTTGGGATGGTTCAGAGAAGAAATGGCGCGAGCTTCGCGGTCGAAGCGCTGCCGGGCTTCGATATTGTCGGAAAGATGACTGGGCAGGATTTTCACCGCGACCGTGCGGTCGAGCCGTGTGTCTTTCGCCCGATAAACTTCTCCCATGCCGCCGGCGCCTAAGGGAGATTGAATTTCATACGGCCCGAGTTTCGTGCCAGGGTTAAGAGCCATGCGCGCGCATAATTATAGCCTGATCGCGAGGAAGCGCGTTTTCTTCAGAAGCTTGGGTGCTCCGCCAATCTCCAGGACCACATTAAGAACGATGTCGCTGTCAGGTCGATGCCCGGTTCGGTGGTGCTGTAAGACTGCATGTTATCCCGGTACACCGCTACTTGCGACGCATTAAACGCGCCGTCATTGCCATTGAATTTCGCGAACGTGTCGACTCCATTCGCCGGGCACAGAATCATGCCGGCGACCACGCCCGAACTCGCATAACTCGACGGACCTTCCGTCGCGGCGCCCCAGAGCACCGGCGTGCCTCCGGAAGTTCCATTCAGCGCGCCCGCCAAATTCGCCACCTGGTGCTGGATGCAATTCGGAAACGTGCTGCCATCGCCCACAATAAACGACGAACCCCACGCATTCGCGCCCAGAATGTTGGCCATCCATCTCTGCGAGTAAGTGTCGTATTTCCTGGACTGCGTGAGGTAACGCGCTTCGCTGGCCATCACCGACAAGCCCGCGCCGTGTGCAGTGGTGTCGCCGTAACTCCACTGATATCCGAAGCCCCAAGCATCCGCCCGCGCTTCGGCGACCGCGTCGTCTACTTGTCGCAGAAATTGTTTACGAATACGCGATTGCGAAACCGCCAGCCCGCTCGGATCTCCCGCCATTTCCAGCGCACGGTAGAGTTCGAAATGCGCCAGCCCGCTTACGTCGTACAGGTTGAGCGTGTCGGAATAGCCAGCATCGTAAATATTGGTGATGTAGTTTCTTGCAAACTGTGCGGCCTCCCGGAGGTAGTCCATGGGGTCGGTGTGCGGCAGTCCGGCGGGCAGGTTGTCGGTCCCTCCCGCAGATTGCAGAGCTGATTGCAGCGCAAAGTAGAGTTCGGTTGCGCCCAGTTCCATGTCATCGTCCCAAACATTTTCCGGATAGCCATCGAACGGCGTAATAGTGAGCAAGCAATTACCGCACGTGCCCGAACCCACCGTGGGCGCAGGGTCTGGATACGAAGTATCCGCCAGCTCAAAAATATCTTCTGCATTCTTCAGACATCGATTCGCCAGCGCAGGATTCGCGTCGCGATTGAGTTGGTAACAGAGCGCGAAGTTAGCCGCCAAACGGCCCGCCAGATTCGGGCTGATGCGCGCACCAGCGTGGCCGGCCACAAACACCGCGCGATCACAGATAAAGAAAGTCGTGTACGGGTCGCAAGGCCGCGGATCTCCCGCTTGGTAATAGGTGTCCGCCGCCTGCGGCAAAGTCCAGATATCGTACTCGGTGATCAAGCAGTAAGGCGTCGCATAAGTACCGCCGCAGTTGCCTGTGCCTGAACTGGGATCGCCCTCGCCGTAATAATCCCAATCTTGACTGTTATCCACCTGGTAGAACAAAGTTCGCGTCTTGCCATTCCACATCTTCATCAACCAGTTGACTCCGAACCGCGCTTCATCCGTAAAGTCGGATGACGTTGGCGCTCCAGCTCCACTGTTGCCCGAATAAGAAATTGAGCCGGGCGGCGCCGGAGGATCCGTTCGAGCGAGCGCGCCCATCTGGTTGGGAAAGTCGCGAATCCCTATCTGCATCAGCGCAGCCGTATAGCTGGTGGTTTCAACATACTTCATGTAGTCGCCGGCGTCCCACCAGCCGCCGGACGCGTTGATGTTCGGCAGCTTTGCCGAGACTAAAGGCGGTGCAGGCGGCACATTGTCGACAAAATCGTTGCTGTCGAGCGGAGGCGTTTGGTAAACCCGCGCCTTCGCATCCTTCAAATGCCCGGGCGCAGTGCGCAGCGCGTTGGGAATAAAGTCTGCACCATCGCGCTCGGTTTCATAAAAAAACAAAGTGTTCAAGAGCAAGCCGGAGTAAAGCGCATCCGGTTCGCCCACGGCAAAACGCGGCGAAACCGCTGCCACCGGCCCGGACACCGAAATTGTGTAGAAGTCGCCTCCGGGAACGGTGAAGTCGAGCGCGTAAACGTAATACGTCAATTCTGGACTGTGGCTCCAGGTGCCCAGCAAATCGCCGGCATGGCCTGAATAAACGGTGGCGCCGTTCGCATTCACCACCGTGAAGCTCGCATCACTTTCCGCAGCGCTAGACATGAGATACGCGCGAAATGGCGTCTGGCCCGTTTCGTAGCCAACTTGACTGACGCGCACGTAGGCAGATTGCGCGCGCGCAGGCTGCGCCCGAGCCAGCAGCATGAGTAAAACGGTGGTCATGGAAACGAATCGAGTGAGGATGGAAGCGGGGCGAGAAGATGACATACTTCCTCTTTTGCCACGGGCAGGTCTGTATTAAATGCATTTAATACAGGGATAAATAGTGCTCCATTGTTTTGCGAGTGTCAAGCTGAGATCGTTCCAAAACGAGAGTTTTTAGAGCTGCTGCGGATTCTTACTTTTCGCCGCTGGAACAACTGATTCCTGCGGCGCATGAGCGGCCGGCAACCTCGCTTGCAGAGGCAACGAAACAATAAAAGATGATCCGCAGCCGATTGAGCTTTGAACGTCGATCGATCCGCGATGCTGCTGCACGATCCAATCGGCGATAGCGAGGCCGATGCCGGCTCCGCCTACCTCACGGCTTCTCGCCTTGTCCACACGGTAAAAGCGTTCGAAGATCTTCGTCTGATCCTGCTCCGCGATTCCGAATCCCGAATCGCGCACGGTAATGACGGCCATATCGTTCCGCGCTTCCAGAAGCAACTCAACGGCCCCGGGCGGGCGGCGTGTATTTGACTGCATTGTCCAGCAGGATCGCCAGCAATCGTTGCACGGCCCTCTGATCCGCCAACACCGGCAGCTCGCCCTCCGCAATCGTTTGCCTGAATTGCAGATGGCGGGACTCGACCAGTTGACGCCACTCGCTCGCGGTCTCGGCAATCGCCGAATGCAAGTTGAGATTCTCCAGATGCAGATTCTCGCGTCCGGAATCGGCGCGGGCGAGTGACAGCAACTCTTCCACCAGCGACGATGTTTGTTCCGCTTCCAGCAAAACGTGGCGCAAAGCCTCGCGATATTCCTCCGTTCCTCGGGGCTTGCGGAGCGCGATTTCGGCTTCGGTGCGAATCAGCGAGATCGGCGTGCGCAACTCGTGCGAGGCATCGGCGGTGAACTGGGTCACGCGGAGAAAAGCATTTTCAATGCGCGCCAGCATCTCGTTCAGAGTGTCGGACAATCGCTGAAGTTCGTCGCCCGTCGTGAGTTTTTCCAGCCGGTCACCCAAATTGCTGCCGCTGATACTTCGCGCCGTGCGAGTGAGTGCGTCCACCGGCGACAAAGCCTTGCGGCTGAGCCAGTACCCTCCGGAGGCCGCGGCCAGCAGCAACAGCGGAGCCAGCATGAGCAGATAGCGCCGGAAGATGGAAAGCGTCGCAATGGCTTGATCCATGGCAACCCCTGTCTGCACCGTGTAGGATCGGCCATTCACCTCGATTCGTTGCGTGATGAAACGGTACGGCTTTCCCGAGATCTGGACATTTTGAAACCACCGGCTTTTCACCGCAGCAGGCGCCACCGGCGCAAATTGATTTCGCACCAGCGAAGGGGCGCGGAAAATCCAGTTCCCATCCTCGTCGTAAATCTGCAAAAAGTCGCCGGAATGCTCCACCACATAAGCTTCCGAGACTTCCTCCTGCAGCTTGGCCACCGACATATTCTTCTTCTTTTGCGATTTCAACAGACTGGTCACATCTTCGACCTGGGTGGTCAACGCACGGTTGGCAATGCTATAGAGGCCTTGCCGAAGCACAATCCACATGCCCACGCCAAAACAAAGCTGGGCGGCGGCAAAGATCACCAGATACCACGAGGTGAGGCGAAAGCCGATGGAAAGTTTTCTCATGACTGGTAGTCCGCTCGAATCGCATACCCAACACCCCGCACGGTGTGGATCAGGCGCTGCCGCTCGTTATCCGCATCGGTGCATCCGATTTTGTTGCGCAACAGCCGGACAAAAGCGTCCAGCGTGTTGCTTTCCACCGCGCGCCCCAAAGACGAAATCAGGGTTTCCCGCGAAACCACCTGGCCCGCGTTGCGCATGAGCAACTCCAGCAGGCCGTACTCGGTCCGCGACAGGCTGATGCGCACTCCGTCGCAGTGAACCTCCCGGGTGCGGAGATCCAAGACCAGGCCGCCGGCCTGAAGCTGCATTTTCTTCGGAGCAATTGCACGCCGATTCACGGCGTGCAGCCGCAGCAACAGTTCGTCGAATGAAAACGGCTTGGTCATGTAATCGTCGGCGCCCAGGTCCAGGCCATTCACAATGTCTGCCACAGAATCCTTCGCCGTCAGCATCAACACCGGCGTCCCATTGTTTTCGCTTCGCATGCGTCGCGCCAGTTCGAAGCCGTCCATCCGCGGCATCATCACATCGAGAATCACGATATCAAAATCGTGGTCCCGAATCATCTGCCATCCCTCGCTGCCGTCAACGGCACACGACACGTTGTGGCCTTCCTCAGTCAGTCCCTTGCGCAGCAACTCCAGCATCCGCCGTTCATCTTCGACCACCAGCAGTCTCATAGAAAACCTTTTGAGTTTGATTGCGCGGAAAAGCCAGGCACTAGATTAGAACGTAAACCCGCCCGGCGAACACAGTCTGAAAAACTATTAACCTGCTTTTAATATGCGCTTCACACCGTCCTTCTACCATCGGTAGTCAATTCAACCGGCTGAAATTTCTGTTAAGAGAGCACACGTTCCTGAGTGAGTTGTATCTCAGGAAATATCGCTCTTCGGTTTGAATCGCGTGACGGTTTTATAAGGAGCTACCCTCATGAAGCCAAAGCAATCCTACTGCACTCCCTCCTCCTTCTTCAGAACCTCAGCTTTATTGGCCCTTTGCGCAGTGTTGGCAAACGCAGCCTTAGCCCAAACCGCGAAAGGCTCCCTTGTCGGCCGCGCTGCCGACAGCACAGGCGCCCTGCTGCCGGGCGCAAGAGTGCGAGTCGAACCCGGCGACGTTTCCGTCGCTACGAATCAAATTGGGGAATTCACCGTAATCAGCCTCGGGCCGGGCGAGTACAAAGTCACAATTTCCTACGTTGGCTTCCTCCCCTACACCGCGGATGTAAAGGTGGTCGCCGGCCAAGCCACGCGCGTGGATGCCGCGCTTAAGGTGGAGGCCAAAGGCGAACAGGTAACGGTTGTGTCTGATGCGCTTGGCCAAGCCGAAGCCATCCAAATCCAGCGCACGTCCGACAATATTCTGGATGTAATGACCGAGGGCGTCATTCAGAGCCTGCCCAACGAAAACATCGCCGACGTGGTTGGCCGCATGCCGGGCGTAAGCCTGGAACGCGACGAGGGTGAAGGCAAGTACGTGCAGGTGCGCGGAACTGAGCCGCGCCTGAACAACACCATGGTCGACGGCGTCGAAGTTCCTGCGCCTGAGGGCACAGTGCGCCAGGTGAAGCTGGATACCATTCCGGCCGACATTGTCGAGTCCGTCGAAGTCAACAAGACGCTGGCTGCCAATCAGGATGCCGACGCCATTGGTGGGACGGTAAATCTGGTTACAAAGAAAGCTGGCAATTTTCCTACGCTGAAGTTCGAGGGAATCGGCGGATTCACTCCAATTCTAAACACTCGCTATGTTGGCTTAGTTACCGCGACGGCGGGCGAGCGATTTGGACACGACAAGCGATTCGGCGCGCTGGTCTCAGGGAGCTACGACTACAACGGCCGCGGAATCAACGATATTGAACCGTCCCTCGACAACGTCGCAGCACCAACTTATAGCAGCATCGATCTGCGCGAATACCGATACAAGCGTGACCGCTGGGGCTTCGCGGGGTCGCTCGACTACAAGCTCAAAGATCCAGCCTCGGGCCTTTTCCTCCACTATTTCTTGTCTGACTTTAAGGATTACGGTGACAAATGGGTCTACACCTTAAACAACGGGGGTAGTCCGGACTTTTCGCCGGCTCCAAAATTCTCCACTTCCAGTCGCTTGCCCGACTATGGAATCGACGACATTGCGATTGGGGGCAAGCATGTTTTCGAGAAGTCCTGGTTGAGTTGGGAGCTTTCTGCTGCCCGTTCGCGGCAGACAGCGGCGGGGGGCAATCCGGGTGCCGATTTTCAATACAACGGTCCCACGACCCTCAGCGATGGCGTCACGCCCCTTTGTTCCTATGTTGGCGCCCCGGACGTTCACCTTCCGCAATTCAGTCCGGCTTGCACCGCGCCAGGCACGCCCTTCTTCGACCCGAACCAGTGGAGCTTGCTCGATATCGACACGACCGTGGGAATCACTTCGCAGGTCAACCTGCAGGGGGCAATCTCCTATGCCAGGAATTATCACGCCGGTTCACACTTCTCAACGTTTGAAGTTGGGCTGAAGGCGCGCAATGCTCACAAGGGGCAGGATGCAACATCGCCGGTCTATGACCAGACTCTGTTTGGCACGCCGGTTGATCCGTCGCCGCTACCCGCGAATTGTACTGGGCCCAATCAATCAGGTTGCACGCCCCTGATGACCCAATTCCTGACCGGACTCTCAGATCCCAATTATTACTTCAACGCTTATCGGATCGGGCCGGTCACGTCCTTCGGGAAGATCACCGGCGACCTGAACAACCTCATAAGTCAAAACATCGTGCCGCTTGATCAGGAGCAGACCCAATTCACGTCGGATTCGGGGAACTTCAACTTAACTGAGCGGATCTCGGCTGCCTACGCCATGAATACCATCGAGTTGGGCCGTTTCCGGCTGCAGACGGGTCTGCGCATCGAGGCCACGCAGCTCAACATCCTCGGCTACGTGGTAAATCAGACACAGGATCCGGTTACGGGCGTCCTCAGTGCGACAACGGTACCCACGCCCGCGAACACGTGGTACTGGGACCCGTTCCCCAGCGTCCAACTTCGCTACCGGATCACCGATGATTCCGACATTCGCGCAGTTTACGGACGCGGAATCTCACGGCCTAATCCTTACGATATGGTCCCCTACGTCACCGTAGATGAGACGACGAGCCCGTACACCGTAGCGGTCGGCAACCCCAACCTGAAGCCTGAACATGCCAACGACTACGATGTGCTCTACGAGCATTACCTCAAGCCCTATGGCGAGTTTCAGGCTGGCTTCTTCTACAAACAGTTGAGCCAGCCCATCTACTACACTCTCGATCCCAACTACGGGGGCACACAATATCCCCAATATGTGGGAGACCAATTCGCATACATTATTAATGGAGTCAATGCGAAGCTGTATGGCGTGGAGTTTGCATACATTCAACACTTGGGATTCCTGCCGGGCGCGTGGTCCGGCTTCGGCATCACAGCAAACTATAGCAAGACGGGTTCGAGCGCCGGCACTCTCCCACTTAGGCCCGACAATCCGGCCCTGCAGCGCCAGACCCCAACCATTTGGAACCTCGGTCCCAGCTACGACCGCGGGCGCTTTTCGGCCCGGCTGGGTGCCACTTACAATAGCGCGAGCATTTACCAATACCAATGGACACAATGCACCGCTTCGCAGGCCGCTGGCGCCGGCTGTGAAGACCCCGCCTATCTGGGGCCGAAGGGACCCTTGGGCGACAACTACCTCTATGCCCACCTGCAGGTCGATGCCCAAGCCAGCTTCCGCGTGCAGCGCACTCTGACCGTGCTGTGGCAGGGCCTGAACCTTACCGACAACGTCTTCGGCTTCTACAACGGCAGCCCGTGGTACATAACGCAACGCGAGTATTACAGGCCGACCTATTCCTTCGGCCTGCGTTGGGAACCGCGCCGAGAGTAAACCGAGAGAGTGGCCAACGAGCGCAGCATTCCTGAAGTCTGCGGAAAAGGCCAGGCGAACTTCAGGTTTGAACCAATTAGGATTGCGCCTCGTCGCAAACTGAGAATCACCCCGAAAAATTAAGGGAGCCCGGACAGATGAAGAACAGCCCGCGCTGTAACCGATCGAGCATGACGCTCGCGCTTTTAGTCTCCGTAGTTGCCATGGGATTTGCTATTGCGAGTCCTACCGTATCCGCCACGGGATTTGCCGTCACCAAGAAGATCCCCATCCCCGGCCAAGGCAACTGGGATTACCTCACCGTCGATGAAGGCGCGCGCCGGTTGTACGTTTCCCACGGAACCCAGGTGGAAGTCCTCGATGCCGATTCGGGTGCACTCGTCGGCAAGATCGAAAACACTCCCGGTGTGCACGGCATTGCCATCGCTCCAGAATTGGGGCGAGGTTTTGTGAGCAGTGGACAATCGTCAAGCGTCACCATTTTCGATCTGAAAACCCTGAAGACAATCGCTGAAGTTGAAGTCGGCAAGAAACCCGACGCAATCATTTACGATCCCGCCACGTCGCGGGTGTTCGCCTTTAACGGCGACAGCAACAGCGCCACTGCGATTCAGGCGGCCGACGGAAAAGTTGCGGGAACGGTCGATCTCGGGGGCGGGCCTGAGTTTGCCGTGGCCGACGGTTCAGGATATGTTTACGATAACCTTGAGGACGCCAGCCTGGTCTTGAAGATCAACGCGCGCACGCTGAAAGTCGAGCAGCGCTGGCCGACCGCGCCTTGTGCGTCGCCTTCCAGCATGGCAATGGACCGCCCCAATCGCCGGCTGTTCATCGGCTGCCGCAGCAAAGTGATGGCGGTCATGAATGCGGATACAGGAAAAGTGATTACTACTATGCCCATCGGCGACCACGTGGATGCGACCGCCTTCGATCCGGAGTCGCGGCTGATCTTCAATTCCAACGGTGAGGGTACGGTTACAGTGATTCACGAAGACAGGCCGGACAAATATTCGCTTGTCGAAACTGTGAAAACCTTGCCCAAGGCGAAGACCATGGCGCTCGATCCAAAAACCCACCGTCTCTTCTTATCCACGGCGGAAGCCGGACAGTTTGAAGTCCTGGTGGTGAGTCAATAAGTGCGAGGCACGAAATGAAATTATTCCAGCCATTGCCGATTGTTATTCTCTTGGCCTCCGTTGCGTGCGCGCGTTCACACTCGCAGGAGGCGCCGCCCACCGAGCCCATGGCCTTACAGCTGCAAATCAGCACGCCCTTCCATTTCGTTGCCTATGGAGATTCGCGTTTCCACGATCCCAAAGATACCGCGGCGGCGAATCCCGCCGTGCGTCAGACTCTGGTGCAGGCGATTGCGCAAACCAATCCTGCGTTCATCTCCTTCGGGGGCGACATCGTTTACAACGGCTATGACAAGGACGACTGGAAGGTGTATGACAGCGAAACCGCGGTGTGGCGCGAGAAGAAGATTCCGGTTTACCCGGCGCTCGGCAATCACGATCTTCACGGCGATCAGAAAGTCGCTCTCGCCAACTACTTCGAGCGCTTTCCTGAGCTTAAGAACAGCCTCTATTATTCCGTGCGTGCCGCCAATACGCTGCTCTTAACGCTGGATAGTTCGCTCGACGAAACTTCCGGCCCGCAAGGGCAGTGGCTCACGCAAAACCTCGACCACCTTCCCAGCGATGTGGACTTCGTCTTCATCGTTCTTCACCATCCACCCTACACCAGTTCATCCGATGCCAAATTGTTTGGCGGAGGACACTCGGCTCGCCCTCAGGAGCAAAAGCTGGCCCAGATGCTCGAAGCGCGGCAGCAGAATCTCCGCGCTCGCATCGTGGTTTTTTCCGGACACGTGCATAACTATGAACGCCACGAGCACGGCGGCGTAACTTATTTCGTGACCGGCGGCGCAGGGGCGCACGCCTATCCGATTTCACGCGCCAAAGACGATCCCTTCCAAAGCAAGGAAGTGAACTACCACTACCTGGAAGTGGACGTCGATCGCGGCAGCCTGAAGGTCACCATGCACCGTCTCGACCTGACCAGCGGCACCGCCGTCTGGACCGAACCTGACTCGGTCGTGATCTCAGTCCCGGCGGCGAAGGGTGCGGCGGCGGGCCATTAGCGCCGTGCTGTTCCGCGTAACGCGTTCGCATCGCCCTCAAGGGTAAATGTTCACGTGCGACACAACCCGGCTGATCGCCCCGTTCGGGCTAGGATTATCTGGCTTCAGCCCCAGCCGCAACGAGCAGAACAATCCCAGCAACTGGGCCAGCATCACATCCACCGGTGCGCGATATTCGTCGCCGAGTTCCAGGGGATGTCCCGGTGCATCCAGGCAAAGCACATGACCGGCCATCGCACCAAGCCGATCCACAGCATCGGGAGTCACCACGACTCGCAGCTTGCCGAGCTGTTTTCTGTGCACTTCCTCCAGCAGATCAAGTTCATAGTTGCGCCGCCGCCGGTCCCGGGAAAGGAAGCTGACGAAGAGTGCGCTCCCGTCCAACGCCGCCATGGGCCCGTGCCGCAGCCCCAAAGCGGATTCAGACATGGCTTGTCTCTTGCCCGCAGTCAACTCCAGCAGCTTCAACGCCGATTCCCGGGCCACCGCTCGTAGCACTCCCGAACCCACAAAACATGCTCTCGTAAAGTCTTCCTGCGCAATCGCAGCGGCAACTTCCTGTGCACGCTCCAGAAACTGTTCTCCCGCCCGCTGCAACACAGAGAACGGTTCACTGTAATCGTCGGAAGAAAACGCATGAGCAATGCAATGCCCGGCGACCACCATATTTGTGAAAGAACTGGTCATAGCCAGCCCACGGTCGTTCGCAGTGTCGTCCAGCGCAAGCACGAAGGCACGGTCAGGAATTTTTTCACAAACCGCAGCCATCCGCCCCTTCTGGTTGCAGGTCACTAGCAGATGCCGCACGTTAGGATATTTTTCGATCGCGCCTTCCAGCACCGCCAGTCCTTCGGAACTCTCTCCCGAACGCGAAAACGAAACCCACAAGTAAGGCCGGTCCCGAAAAACAAGATCATCAAAGTTTGTAAGAAGGTCGGTGCTCGGAACCGCCCACGCTTCGCATCCCCACAACCGGCGCAGCAAAGGCGCCAGAGCCTGCCCCACATAATCCGAAGTCCCTGCGCCCACCAGAAACACGGTAGGACATGCCGAATGTTCCGCGCCGATGCCTTCCTGCCGCAGGAACTGCACCAGTTCAGGGCGCCGCTCCCCGCAAATCGTATACGTCGTCTGCCAGGTCGCCGGCTGCTGCCGAATTTCGCGCGGAGTGTAGCGGATGCCGCGAGCCTCTTTCTCCGAGTCGCTAGCGCCGAGCAAGCTCTGCAATCCCTCGATGACGCGCCCCTGAACCAAGCTCATTCCTTCCCAACTCCGCCTAGCTGCACTATACTAACTAGCTCGCTGCGAAATATATAGAAATGTTTAGCAACAAATATAGCAACAAAACGAAACCACAGCAAACGTAGGCCTTCGTGGTCCTTAGTGTCCTTCGTGGTCAACTGGTTTCTTCAACCTATGCCCAAAATGCACCGCCAGCGAACAGCGCGCCCCGTAGCCGTAATCGGTGAACTAAACGTAGACCTGATCGCCAGCGGCCTAACCTCCGCCCCAATCCTGGGCCAAGAAGTCCTGGCCGAAGATTTCCAAACGGTCCTGGGCAGCGCCTCTGCCATCTTCGCCTGCGGAACAGCCCGCCTCGGCCATCCCGTAAGCTTCTTCAGCAAAGTAGGAGACGACGACTACGGACGTTTCTGCCTGGATGCTCTGCAAAACGCCGGCATCTCCACCAAGAATGTCGCCAAGGTTGCAACGTCAAAGACAGGCGTAACCATTTCCCTAAGCACGCGCAACGATCGCGCCCTGGTCACGGTTCTAGGCGCCATCTCCGAACTGCGCCACAAAGATCTCGACTTGCAAGCCCTGCGCGGACACAGCCACCTGCACATGACTTCCTTTTTTCTCCAGACAGCTCTGCGCCCATCCTTCCCGCAAATTCTGCACCAGGCCCGCAAGCTGGGTCTAACCACGTCGTTCGATCCCAACTCAGACCCCATGTCATCGTGGGGCCCCGACGTTTGGCGCGTGGTCGATGAAACCACCATTCTTTTTATCAATCAGGAAGAGGCGCTTCATCTCACGAGGAAGAAAAATGTCCGCGAAGCGCTCCAGCAGTTAGCCGAGAGAGCCCCCTGCGTAGTAGTCAAGCTAGGCCCCCGCGGAGCCATCGCCGCGGCCGCCGGCCAGGTAGTCTCCGCGCCGCCGTTCAAGGTTCGTCCTGTAGACACAACCGGCGCCGGAGACTCCTTCGCAGCAGGCTTCGTCCACGCCTTCCTCACCGGCCGCGATCTCCACGGATGCCTAGTCGAAGGCAACGCCTGCGGCGCGTTCTCCACGCAACAGGTAGGAGGCACAGCCGGCCAGCCCGACCTGAAGACTCTAGAGAAATTCCTGCGCCGCAAGTTTCGCCAACCACGCTAACCCCCACAGTCCTGTCATCCTGAGGCCCGCGCCTTTTGCGGGCCGAAGGACCTCTGCACTTGCTGGCGGCGCGCGAACGCTGGCGTCTGCGGGGACGCTCGCAGCCTGCACAGGCCCTTCGTTGGGAGTCGCCCCCCTGGATGACAAGGGTCTGAGGAAAAGCACGTTCATCCATCACAGACGCGGACTACAAATTCTTGTCATCCTGCCTGCATGCCCACGCGCCAGCGAAAAATCTACTTCGTCTACATCATGACCAACCGCTCAAAAACCCTCTATACCGGCGTTGCCAACAGTCTGATACGCAGAGTCCGCGAGCACAAACTCGGCATCGGCTCCACCTTCACCGCGAAGTACAAGCTCGACCGTCTTGTGTATTTCGAACGCTTCGAAGACATACGCAACGCCATCGAACGCGAAAAGCAAATCAAAGGATGGCTGCGAATCAAGAAAATCGCGCTGATCGTCTCCGTCAACCCCGAGTGGAAAAACTTGAGCGCCGAGTGGTACGAGACCCACCACTTCCAGCCGAAGAAAGCCTCGTAAACCGCATCCTTTCATCTCTTGTCATCCTGAGGCCCGCGCTTTTTGCGGGCCGAAGGACCTATGTAATTGCTGGCAGCGCCGAGAACGCCGGCGTCCGTGGCGACGCCAGCAGCTTGCACAGGTCCTTCGTTGGGAGTCCTTGGCTTTCGCCAAGGACTCCGCTGCCTCAGGATGACAGAGTAGAGGCGCACCACAAATGAGCCTGCCCCACCGTCGCGGTTTTCGAAAAGGGTGAGCGACGCTGCGGTCCGCTCAGTTAATGATTCTGAAGCTCACGTTGCTGGTGAGCGCGCCGCCGGGAGTCGCGACCACCACCGGGCCGGTGGTCGCGCCGCTCGTCTCGCCTACTGTATTTGCTCGACTGTGTAGTAGATGGAGTACGCTCCCTTGCTTCCAGTGCCCGTCGATGCATCGACGGTAAAGGTTATCGGTTGACCGGCTACTACCTCGAACGCAAAGCCCGCCGGGAGTGCGTAGCTAAGGGCGTAGGCGTTGGGAGGACTTGAGGTCATGGGGAGGTCGGCAAGCTGGTCCGACTCCGGCCCAGCGTCGTCCGTCCAGTTCAAGGCGAAAATCCAGTCGCGATTTGGGCTTCCCGGCTTGGTCATGCACATATACACAGACACGCGAAACAGGCCCGTTTCGGTCGGCGTGAAGAGCGTGGTCTTGGGGATACCCTGCGTCTGCCCCACCATTTTGCCGCTGGCAACGATCAAGGGTGAAGTCTGCCCACTTGCAGGAATTGGCAGCGCAAATGCGAAGCAGACCAGTGCGGCTGCGAAGAGTGTAAAACGCTTGTTCATGGGATTCTCCCTACTAATTTTCACAGCTCTGGGGGTGAGCCGTCTTGATGGCGAAAAACCCGGTCAACCGAAGGCGACAGAGTGCTTCATCGCGCCCGCACTTTTCAGTCCACGGAGCATACTCTAGCGCCGGGGGGGGGCGTCAAGATGAAAGATTCTGCATACCGCGTGGCGCTCAGCCTCGCGCGTCCGCGTCCAGCGCGGCAATGCCCGATAATACAACCGGCTTGCGCTTGGGAAATTCCGCGACCAGGGTGAGACGGCCACCCATAGCTTCCACGTAGCTGCGAAGAGTAGATATCAAAAGATCGCTGCGCTGTTCCAGGCGCGAAACCTGGTCCTGGCCGATCCCGAGTGTTTCCGCGACGCGCTCCTGCGTGAGCTTGTGCGCCCGCCGCAACTCGCGCAGCGACATTTCCTCGGCAACAAGCTGCGCGGCACGAGCCTCGACTCTCTTGCGTCGCGCCGGGCTCAGTTTCTTGATGATGTCATTCACGTTCGTCGGCATGATTATCTCCCCTTCTTCTTGAGACGAGCCTTCTCCAGCCATATCAGGTGGGCGTCGAAACGCGCGTCGGCCTTGTGAATCAACCCGCGGTAGAACTGTTTCTCGCTGACGCCTGATTTGTCCCCGGCAACCAGCAGGATGGCCTTGCGCCTCGGATCGAAAGCAAACGCCACCCTCCATTCTCCATCCGCCGCCCTGAACCTCAGCTCCTTCATATTCGCGTGACGCGAGCCTTTCAGCGTATCGACGCGGGGCCGTCCCAATTGCGGCCCGAACTGCTGGAGCAGCCGCGCCAACGCCAGAATCTCCGTCTGAACGGCTTCGTCTAACCCCAAGAACTCCGGCTTGAATTGGTCGCCAATCTCGACAATCCAGCTCACCGCCTAAATATGACATCTAGAACATATGATGTCAAGTACATATAATAATGATCCCCGATATCCGTCCAAGTCTTGCCTTGATGGCTGTTTTCCACAGCCTCCATGTGACATCTGACCTTGCGCCCGCAATCCGAATCGCGCGATCATAGTCGAGGACGTGACGGTCGGGAGAACCCGAATCGCCCCTCCCAAGTGATTTGTTCTCAAGATTTTAGATTTAAGTTCTTTGAAAACAAGATTTTGCGAAGTCCGTTTTTGCAAAACCCGCGCTGGACAAGGGTTTCAGAGCCATCCGAATAAAATTTTCGCACGCAAATCCGGCGGTTCGCAAGCTAGCCCACTCCCAACGGCCTTAGCCAATAAATTTATTTTCGCGTGTGAGCAAGGCAAAACGGACCCCACGCCACAGCGAACAAAAGGCGAATCTTCCGCAACATGAAGCGGGGACGACTTCTCCGTGCCTCCGTGCCTCCGTGTCTCCGTGGTGAACCCGCCTTTGTTTCCAGGCAAGGGTCAGACAATCGTAACCGAAACCCCCGACTTCTTCAGCGCGCTCAAAGCCGCCTTGGGAATATTCGAATCAGTAATGACGTGGTGAAGAGACGAAGTAGGAGCGATCAGCGAAAGACTGCGCTTCCCAAACTTACTGGAATCGCAAACCGCCACCGTCGTCTTCGAGATCTCGATCATGGCGCGGTTCACCTTCGACTCCAAAAGATTGGGCGTGCTAAGCCCATACTGCACATCGAATCCATCGACGCCCAGAAACAGAATGTCGGCGTGCAATTTGTGCAGCGTCTCCTCGGCGATAGGCCCGACAAGAGAGAACGAGTTCTTCCTAAGGCTGCCTCCGGTAAGAATCACTTCCAGCGCCGACCCAGAAAGCTCGGCGGCGATGTTCACCGCATTGGTAATGATGGTAATGTGCTGATGGTTGCGCAGGGCGCGCGCGATGGCCGTAGTCGTGGTGCCGGAATCAAGAATCACCACTTGCCCCTCCGTCACCATGCGCGCGGCAGCCGCGGCAATCTGCAACTTCTCTTTGCGATGCAGCTTTTCTTTTTCGCGCAGAGTCGGGTCATCCAGTGCGCCCTCGCTAGCCGGCAGCGCTCCGCCATGAGTGCGATGAACGCGGCCTTTGACGTGGAGAATCTCCAGGTCTTTGCGAATGGTGACCTGCGAAGTGTGGAACTGCCGGGCGAGATCGATGACCAGCACCCGGCCGTCGCGATGCAGTTGCTCGAGGATGGCTCGTTGCCGTTCTTCGCTGAGCATTCGTTAGTCCTAGCTATTCGGGTCGAGCCTCGACGAGCAGATGTTGATGGAACTCCGCGGCAATTGTAGCCGTTGGGCCGTGTACGGTTCCGAGATCTTTGTTGTTCACATAATCGACCACGCGATAGGCACGGTCCTCAAGGCCGCGCAGCTCAATCGGCCCGCTCCAAGCGCGGGCGAAGAACGCATAGTAAAGTTCCTGCCCCTTGCGGATGACATGCGCCTCGGGGCGATCGAACCCAATGTCGTAAAGATCTCCGAGATACTCGCCTCGCGACAGCATCTTGTCTTTGTAAATGGTCAGCCACTTCTCAAACACTTTCTCGCGCTGCGGAGTGAGGTCCGACGTGCTGTGTTTCTTGACCAAATTTGGCAGCACGAATTGCGTTCCCACTACTCCACCCACTCCAACGGTCGAAGCGAAGTCGATCGCCCCATCGCTCAACTCAACGTGGTCGCCAAAGTAGGGAATGTTGTCTCCCATGAGCGCCTTCAACGTCTTTCCCTTGGAGCGGATCTGGAACGAACTCTCCGGATCAGATGCGACCGACATATTGAAATGCGGCATCGTGAAAAACGAGTAAGCAGTGCCGCACGGACAAAACTCGACAAGCGCGTCTGGCCGCACGCTGCGCGCAGTCTCGTAAATCTCCTTGAAGAAGTCAGGCAACGCCTCCACCGAATCTTCCGGACGCTTGTGATGATGCGCGGGATTGTAGCAAGGCGGAACCCCGTTCATGTGCTGGCCATCAAGCTTAAGGCCGTCATATCCCCACTCGCCGAGAAGCTTGCGCACCAGCGCTTTGTGGTATTCCACAACGTCTGGATCGGCTGGACACAGATAAAACGAGTTCCACCACGAAATCTTCCGCCTCGATCCATCGCGATTCAGCAGAAGGTAGTCGGGATGGTTCTTGAGCAGCTGCGAATCCGTTACGGCGCTCAGCGGCGACCACCACAACTGCGCCTTGAACCCCTCGTCATGAATGCGACCGACAAGCGCTTTCATGTCCGCATCGCCGTGGGGAAACTTCTTCGGGTCGAGATTCCAATCGCCGTAGTTGTTCTGCCAGCCGTCGTCCAACGTGACCCAGGAGAAACCCAGTTTCTTGACAGTGGGAAGCGTGTCGTAGACCTGCTTGAGCTGTACCGAGCGGCCATAGCCCCACGCACACCAGATCGGGCCATAGGCGCTGTCAGGCGCCGAAGCCATCTGAAATCCTTGACGGACCATGAGACGGCGATATTCGGTGAGCGTACGAAAGTAGTCGCCCTGGTGCACGGATACAAAGGTGCGCAGAGTATGAAAGCTCTCTCCCGGATCCAGCGTTCGGTGGTGAGTAGCGCGGACGGCTACGTGTGCGTGACTTGCATCGGGCATGGAAACAGGAAGTGAGACGAGCCGCGGCCCGGGCTCTATGTGACCGACCGCGAGCCCGAGATCTTTGCGCCAGACATCGATAACCGGAGTGCCACCGCCGTAGTCGCTGGCATTCATCCCGAGAAAGTTGTCTTGCTCGAATCCTGCGTGCAATGGAACCACCCAATCCGGCCGCTTCTCGTAGGAGCCGCTTTGATAAGACCAGAACGCGGGGCCGTGAGCTACAGGCATGGCGTCTAAGGAATATTGATGGTTGGCCCAGCGGCGGATCATGAGTCGAGTTGACCCTTCGTTTGTGTACGTAACTTCAAAGATGGCGAAGGATGGGAAGTCAGAATAAATTGTGACGGAGACATCCTTGCGCAAATCGCCTGATTTGCCGGTCAGCGACAGGCGCTCGCCCGGGCCAAATAGATCAGACATGCGCTCGCGTCGGCTCGCACTCAGGGCGAAGTCGCTCCAGGTGCGGAGGCCAGTGACCGTCTCCGTCGCGGAAAACGGAGCTAGAGTTTGTGGAGTGGGCCCGAGCAGAGCCACAACACGGCTATGGAGGTGGTGGTCGAACTCAATCCGCAAAACTGAACTCTGAATCTGAAGGTCGGGAAGGGTGTTGGGTTCGGAGGGCGGTTGTGCCGAACTATTCTGTCCCGAATTCCGACGGGGCAGAGCAAGGCCGAGCAGAGCACAGCATGTTTGAGTGATGGCTTGCCGGCGGGTGATCATCGAAGGCTTTCCCCTAGCATTTCCATTATCTCTTGCCGACAGGGTGTGCTAATGTTGCGATATATTACGAATCAATTCCTTTTACTTTCTATCGTGCGCATTGTCAAGCAGCGATCAGCGGCTGGGCTGCGCATTCGATATACATTGAACTCGTTCGTAAACGGAGAGCTTGGAGGAGCGTGGTTTGAAGCCAGTGATTCAGCAGCATCGCCGCAGCTCGACCGTCGCCCTGCAGAATGTCGTAACCCGCAATCGCGACTCGGGCGAAGGTGGGGTCTATGCGGTCTGTTCCGCGCATCCCTGGGTTATCGACGCGGCCATCCGGCAGGCAACAGACGACGATTCTGTCCTGTTGGTCGAGTCCACCTCCAGTCAAGTCAATCAACTGGGCGGTTACACGGGGCAGACTCCGAGTCAGTTTGCTGAGTTTGTTCATTCAGCGGCGCGTCGCCTGGGGCTTCCAGAAGATCGAATTTTGCTGGGCGGAGATCATCTTGGACCGTTTCCGTGGAGGGCCACAAAATCGAATCGCGCCTTGCAGAAGGCTTGTGAACTGGTCCGCGACTGTGTGCTGGCGGGATACGGAAAAATCCATCTGGATGCAAGCATGGCGTGTGCCTCTGACCCAGAGGTCCTTCCTGAACGCACCGTCGCGCTACGCGCAGCCGTGCTTTGCGAAGCCGCCGAGGAAGCGCTGAAAGACCTGCCGCGCGGAGCTGTTCCTCCTCTGTATGTGATCGGAACTGAAGTGCCGACGCCAGGCGGCGAATCGGCTTCAGCGGCTCCTCCCGACGTGACGACGGTCGAGAATCTGCATCAGACTCTGCACGTCTTTCAACAGGCGTTTGCAGAACGAGGCTTATCCGCAGCGTGGGAGCGAGTGATCGGTGTGGTGGTGCAGCCCGGGGTCGAGTTCGGGGAGGACTTCGTTTTCGAGTACGATGACCGCAAGACGCGCTCACTCTCGGCAGGATTGCCTCGCAGTCCTGCGCTGGTCTACGAGGCGCACTCAACCGACTACCAGTCCGTCAGCGCGCTGGCTCACATGGTCGAAGATCACTTCGCCATTCTGAAAGTGGGTCCATGGTTGACCTTCGCGTTCCGGGAAGCTGTGTTCGCATTGGGCGCGATCGAGCGAGAGTTGCTGGCCGGGAGAAAGAGCCCGCGTTTGTCGCGGGTGCGGGAAGTCCTTGATCGAGTAATGCGGCGCAACCCCGCCTACTGGCGCTCTTACTATCGCGGGAATGAGAGCCATTTACGCCTCGCGCGCGCCTACAGCTACAGCGACCGCTGCCGATACTACTGGCACGAATCTGCAGTCGAGGCAGAGATCGAGCGCCTGCTCCATAACCTCAATGCGCGCTCGATTCCCGTGACGCTGGTTAGCCAGTGTCTTCCTGCGGAGTACGAGGCGATCCGAGCGGGACAAATCAAGGAGCGGCCCGAGGCACTGATTCGATATCACATTCAGCTGGTGCTGCGAACCTATGCGAAGGCGTGCGGAGTTGGGAGAAACAGAGTTTCGGGTTGACAAAGGACATCAAACGCAAGTAAAAGTAATCGTTCGTAATATTCCATAGCCACGTTCGCAGCTTTGACCCAGATCAGGAGGCTCGCCATGGCCGTCCGTTTCAACCCTCGACAGATTCTTGGGGTTCTATTTCTGCTGGTCGCCATTAGCTTTGCCACGCCGCTGTGGGCACAAAAAGATGCCGGGGCGATTGTGGGCCTGGTGCGCGACTCGACCGGCGCCGTGATTGTGGACGCCAAGGTTACCGTGGTGGACGTCGATCGCGGCAGCGAGTTGACTCTCTCTACCAATCATCTGGGAGAGTACGTCGCGAGCCCGCTCAGGATCGGACGCTACCGTGTCACAGTGGAGAAGCAGGGATTCAAGAAGGCCGTTGCCGGGCCTTTTCAAGTGAACATTCAAGATCGCATCAGCGTAGACCTGACCCTGGAGCCGGGCATGGCGACGGAAACGATGACGGTAACCGCGGAGGGGGCACAACTCGAAACGGAAACCTCCGACCTCGGGCAAGTAGTAGACAGCCAGCGCATTAATGCGCTTCCCTTAAATGGACGCAACTATGCGCAACTCGCGCTGCTTGGCACGGGCATTGCTGCCGCCGAGCCCGGCTCGCGGGTCGAAACTACTTACGGCTTCAGCTCCAATGGGGCGCGGTCGCTGCAAAACAATTTCCTGCTCGACGGCATCGACAACAATGCGAACCTTGGGGACGTGCTGAACGGCGCAGCTTATGTGGTGCAACCGGCGGTAGATGCCATCGCCGAGTTCAAGGTGGAAACCAATTCTTACAGCGCGGAATTCGGGCGCGGCAACGGCGCGATTATGAATGCCGTAATCAAATCTGGCACCAACCAGTTGCATGGCGATCTGTGGGAGTTTCTGCGCAACGACAAGTTCGACGCGATCAATGCCTTCGACATCTTTGGCCAGCAGCCTTACAAACAGAACCAGTTCGGCTTTACGCTGGGCGGACCCATCGTCAAGAATAAACTGTTTTTTTTCGGAGATTACGAAGGCCTGCGCATTCGCCAGGCGCTGCCGCAACTCTCCACTGTGCCCATCCCCGCTTGGGTCAGCGGAGATTTCTCCGCGCTTCTGCCCCCGGTTCTAAATTCCACTACCGCGACAGGGGTTGTGGATTGCAGCGGCAACCCAACTTACCCGGGAGAGATCTTTAATCCAGTCCTGGCGCAAACCAATTCTGCGCTTAACGGCGGCGCAGGCTGCAGCGTCCCCATCGGAACCACCTCCGCCGGGGTACCGACCAACATTTTCCAGGGTAATAGCGGCACGAATACCGCAATCGATCCGCTCGCCCAGGAGTTGGCTAATTTGTTTCCCATGCCCAATGTCAGCTTTAATACTCTGCTGGCGGCCGGCAACTACCTATCCGATCCCGAACGCAGTGAAACGGAGAACAAGTTCGACATTCGTATCGATCAGGCCATCAGCAATAAGGATAATTTTTTTGCCCGCTTCAGTTATGGCAACGACAGTAATTTCCTCCCCTCGCCGTTCAACAACAACGTGCTTGACGGCGGCAGCTTTCAAGACGGCTACAGCAACAATACAGCGGAAGGCCTGGCGGCCAGTGAGGTCCACACGTTTCGGAATAATCTGATCAACGAGTTCCGCTTCGGCTTCAATCACCTCAACTCCCATCGCTACAATTTGTTTTCCAACACCGATGTTTCGGCGCAGCTGACGATTCCCTTTCCCGGAGTGCCGTACGAAGCGGGCCAGAACATTGGAGGCTTGCCCTATGTTAGCTTCGGCGATGGTACCGCGGCCATTGGCGCCTCAGAATACCTGCCCGCGGTCGAAAACCAGCACAGCTACGTTTTTACCGACAATCTGAGCTGGACTCACGGCCGCCATGCCGCGAAGTTCGGCACCGAGCTGCGTTTCGAACAGTTCACCATACTCGAACCGGCCGCCGCTCGTGGCGCAATCGACTTCGGCGGCAACTTCCTCATCAACGACAATCTCGCCGCCCCCGGTACCGGCGGCGAGGCCTTTGCTTCTTTCATGCAGGGCATCAGCGATGGCGGATCCATTACCAGCTTGACCCCCAACATCATTTATAACCGGCAGATTTACGCGGTCTATGCTCTCGACGACTTCAAGGCAACTTCGCGGCTCACGCTGAACCTGGGCCTGCG
Source organism: uncultured Acidobacteriaceae bacterium (assembly GCA_963832755.1). GTDB lineage: Bacteria > Acidobacteriota > Terriglobia > Terriglobales > Acidobacteriaceae > Sulfotelmatobacter. Next base: position 954,811 of record CAWHVM010000003.1, read on the forward strand.
CTACGAACTCTTTACCACTGTCAAAGAAGCCAACAACCAACAGACCACGTTCAATTTCAACACCCTTTCGCTGATTGCTCCCAAGGGACAAAACACGCTATTGACGCCCACTCTCGGCACCGAACTCGCCATTCAGGACACCGGTTCTCCCGGACTCATCAGTCCCGACCTTAATAATTTTGCGCCGCGCATCGGACTGGCTTATCAAATATCCGACAAGCTCGTGCTGCGCACCGGCTTCGGCATTTTCTACGGCGGGCAGGAAAATGGCCCGTTCTCGAATCCGAGCCCGGGGTTCAATCCTCCGTTCCTGTCTTCGGAGGCATTCAACACACCCTGTACCGCGCCAACCGCAAATCCGGCGCAGACGGATTGCTCGATCTCGGCTGCGAACAACGGAGGCTTGCCGCTCAACGTTTTGTCGCAGGGCTTTCCGGCCCAGTCTTTGAGCGATCCGAATGCGCCCGAACTTTACTCGCTCGATCCGCATCTGGTCACGCCTTACACCGAGCAGTGGCATCTCGGTGTGGAGTACCAATTGCCCGCGGCCACGGTGCTGGAAGTTTCCTATGCGGGCTCTCACGGATTGAAGCTGTTCGCTTTCTATAACGGCAATCAGGCCGTTCCTGTCGTAGGGACTGAATCGATTCCCACTGCGCCGCGGCGGCCGGCGCAGAACAACAATTGGCCGGGCGCGAACGGTCCTTGTGATGCGAATCCTGCGAATAATTATGCGGACGCCAGCAATTGCAATCCTGCGCTGGATGTCGCCATCGATACCTTCCGCTCGAATGCGCTGTCGAATTACAACTCGCTGCAGGCTCGTCTGGAGAAGCGCTACTCTCACGGACTTCAATACGAACTGGCTTACACCTGGGCGCATGCACTCGATACCGCTTCCAGCGCAAGCCTGGGCTCGGTGAACAACGGAGATTTTCAGGACCAGCGATTTCCTCAAGATAACTACGGCAATTCCGATTTCGATGTGCGGCAGCGCTTGGTCTTCAGTTATGTCTACGACTTGCCGTTCGGCCGCGGACGCACGTTGGCCGGCGGAGCTTCCGGTTTCGTGAACCAGATTATCGGCAACTGGCAATTGGCGGGAGTCGTTTCGGCTGCGACCGGCAATTACTACACCGCAACGGATATCAACAATGTTTCCGGCGGCGATTGCGGTGGCACGGTTGGCTACTACTGCTCACGTCCCAACCTGGTTGGCGATCCCAATGCCAAGCCGTGCATTCCAGGGACGCTGTTCAACACTTGCGCGTTTGCCGACAACACCAACCTTGGAACATTCGGCGATGCGGGACGCAACATCATCGAGGGCCCGGGATATAAGACCTGGGATACTGCGGTGATGAAAGAATTCCCGATCAGCGAACAAAAGAAATTCGAATTCCGCGCCGAGTTCTTCAACGTGCTCAACCATGTGAATTATTTGTTTGGACAGTTCGGCGCGATCAGCGCTGAACCCACTCCGCTGGAACTTGGCCAGCCCAGCTTTGGATTACCCCTGGCAGCGCGTCCGCCGCGGCAGATCCAGTTTGCGTTGAAGTTTTACTTCTGAAGCTGCCCTCGTCGAGCGATCACTCGTCCGATCGGATGGAGTGATCCTTAGAGGTGAGATTATGAAACCCAATTTCTTGACTGCGCGGAATGCAGCCATTGTGTATGCCGTGCTAGTGTCGCTTGCCCTGACGTTGGCGCCAGTTGTTGCGGCACAAACCGGTGCGACCTACTATGTGTCAACCACGGGCAGCAACAGCAACCCCGGCACAATCAGCCAGCCTTGGCTCACCATCCAGCATGCGGCGAATGCGGTGAAGGCAGGCGCGACGGTGTACGTTTTCGGAGGAGTTTACAAAGAGTCGGTGAACTTCCCCAGGTCGGGAACGGCGTCGTCGCCGATTATTTTTCAGAGCTATTCGGGACAGACTGCGGTCATCGATGGAACTAGCGTGAGTTGCTGCGGCTCATCGGGCACACAGGGTCTGATCAATATCGTTGGAAGCCGGAGTTACGTCACGGTCAGCGGATTTGAAATCCGCAATTACACCACGAACAACGAAAACAATGTTCCGGTCGGCGTCTGGATTACAGGCTCGGGCACGGGAATCCATATTCTGAATAATCGCGTGCATAACATTACGACCACGTCGGAAGCGAATGGCAACGCGCTCGGAATGGCTGTGTACGGCACGTCGAAGACTCCCATTAGCGACCTGGTAATCAGCGGCAACGAGGTCTACGACTTGAGGACCGGGGAGAGCGAATCATTGACTGTGAATGGAAACGTGACTCATTTTCAAGTCACCAACAACCTCGTGCACGACAACGACAACATCGGCATCGACATGATTGGATACGAGAGTGTCGGCCCGGTTGGCTACGACGAGGCTATGTACGGGGAAGTCAGCGGCAACACGGTTTACAACATCAGCGGGATCACCAATCCCGGCGAAGGCTATGAATACGATGCTGACGGGCTTTATTGCGATGGATGCGCGTATGTCACGATCGAACGCAACGTGATCATCCAGACCGACTACGGCATCGAGACGACCAGCGAAAATCAAGTCTGCCAAACCAACGGTGATGTCAAGCTGCCTGTGTAAATAGGTTGAGGGTGCGGGTTTTCCATTCCAGGTTGAATCTCTGGAAGATGGAGTAGAGGATGCGGTCGACACTAGCTACATTCACAAAACAAACCATGGGCCGGGTGCGGCGGCGCACTTCGACGAAGCAGCGCTCGATCACGTTGGTGGTGCGCAGCTTCTTACGCAGGTACGCGGGGAAAGCGAACACCGAAAGCAGCTCCGGCAGATCGCGCTCCAGTTGGCGCACCATGGGACCGTACTTTCCCCGCCAACGGGATCGGAAGGCGCGAAACGCGGCCTCGGCATGGGCGCGGCTTTCGGCCAGGTACATGGCTTGCGCGTCCTGCTTCACCGCGTCGAAATCGGCCTTCTTCACTTTCTCCAAAATGTTGCGCATCTTGTGGGCCCAGCAGCGCTGATGCCGCACTCGCGGATACACGGTGCGAATCGCGGCCGCCAGACCGGCACAGCCGTCGGTGACGATCAGGCCCAGCCCTTGGCCCTCCAGTCCGCGCCGATACATATCCTGCAGCAGACCTTCCCAGTCCGCCTGGCTTTCGCCCTGGCTGCGCAAAAACGCCAGCAGATGGCGGGTGCCGTCGCGCCGCACGCCGTAGGCCACCAGCATCTGCACCCGCTTGCGTCCCGCCGGTCGCCGCACCCGCAAGCTCACTCCGTCCAAAAACAAATACGCGTAGTTGTCTTCCAACCGCGCCTGGTGGAACTGGCGCACCACCTCGTCCAGATCCCGCGTCAGCTTCGACACCGTCTGCGGGCTCACCACTTCCTCGGTCACCGTGGCCACCACCCGCCCCACTTGTCGCGTCGAGAGGCCGCGCAGAAACGCCTCCCGGATCAGCAGCGATATATCTTCGGCCCGCCGCTGAAACGGTTCCAGCCCACGCGGTAGAAAACTCTTCCCCCGGGTGCGGGCCACCCGCAGCCGGATCGTCCCCAACCGAGTCACGAAATCCCGTTCGTAGTAGCCATTGCGATAGGGCTGCCGCCGGCTGCTCCGCCGCTGATACACTTCGCGCACCGCATACCGGTCCCGTTCCCGCCGCGAATCCGCTTCCAAACGCTCCTTCCACAGCCGTTTCGTCTCTCCGTACACATCCCCCCAGAAACTCTCTTTCATCTCCGCCAGAAAATGTTGGTAATGCTCCGTGATTGGGATTATCTTCGCCATGGGTGTAGGTCTCCTTTCGGAAAGGCTTTAGCTTGTGAGGCCAAAGCCAACTTACACCCTCTTCCTTTTACACAATCAAATTTACGTCACCAAACCAACGGCACTGAGTGGTCCGGCCCAAACAATACAGGAAAGGCTGGTAAAGGCAAGTCTCCGTGTTACGGCAGATATGTTACGGTGCGCAACAATCTCTTTTACAACTCGAATGCCTGCGGTAACTCCATTGGCGGGTACGCGGCCGCGACCAAAAGCGGCGGCCCGAGCAATGGAGGAGGCAGCAGTTATCACGATGTCTTTGTCAACAACACTCTGTACAACAATGCCACGCAACCGGGCAACGCATCGGAAGGCGGATCGACCGGCGAGTTCCAGATTCAGTATCAGGTGGGCAGCGCTCAAGGGGACTTCTACGAAAACAATGTCGTTTATGCCGGCTCGTATAACACCTGGATTTTTAGCTACGTTCCTTTTTCTACGTCGTATCCTGCTCCGCCGGCGACTCTCAATTGGAACCTGTACCACTCGGCGGAAGGTTACGTGGAAGGAACGTCCATCTGGTGGGGTAACAAGAGTACCTACACGAGTTTTGCAAACTGGCAGACTTCCAGCGCGGAAGACGCAGACTCGCTGACTACGAATCCCCTCTTTGTCGATCTGGGAGCCACGCCTCCGAACTTTGATACCGAGCCTTCTTCTCCGGCCGTAGGCGCCGGCAGCACCAGCCTTTCATGCAGCGTCGGCTGGTGCGATCCCAACGGCAGTTCGCCTGACTCCATCTATGGCAGCACTGACTTTCTCGGCAATCCTCGGACGAACGGATTGAACATCGACATCGGCGCCTACGAAAATACTGGAATCGCGGTCGCAAACTCATTAACCGTGAATCTGACCTCAGGGACATACACGCTCGATCCCGGTCAATCGACCACGCTGTCGGTCGCGGTGTCCGCTATTCCCGGCGGCGGTGGTGTGCCTAGCGGTACGGTGAACTTCATGCTGGGGTCAACGTTGCTGTCGACGCAAACCCTGCTGCCGACCAGCGCCAATACATCTGCAGCGAGTCTGCCACTCAGCGCGTCACAGCTCGCGAAAGGCTCGAATACTTTAACGGCAGTGTATTCGGGGAATTCGATCGCACCGTGTTGTCCAGTATCAGGACCGCCGGTTATGGTCTACGGCAGCGCGACTTCGCCACGAATCACGGTGACCTTGGAATAGATTTCTCGCCTCACCGGTTCACAAGGGATCGCGCATCAGTTCCAGTTTTAAGCGCTTCTTAACGTCGCTATCTACGAACATCACGCCATGGTGCTGGCGAACGGGATGGATCTCGGTTCCTTCCATGCAGGCGCTTCGTTCGGGAACGCTACCGTCGCCGGCCAACTCGGTGACCGAGCTGATGCTCTTGCACAATCCAGTCGCGTCGCAGTCGAAACGGATCTTGGTGGTCGTTTTCAGTCCATAACCGAAGATGCAGACGGTGGGTACGCTGGACCGGGTGCCGAGTTCGGTGCGGAACTCTCGAGTCGTGGCCAGCAATCCGCGCCTCGATTCTGGCAGCCAGCGTCCGTTTCCCAAGATGTCCACATCGGTCCCGGTTGGAGTGATGACACAAGGATAAGTTGGTAGTAAGTGATACGTGGACGGCCATGTAGCGAGCACCTCCCGGAGCCAACGATCCAGCAACCCGAGAGGAAACAGGTTCACGCCTTCCACCATGGCCGAGAAGGTGTGAGGCGCGCCAGAATGCGGGCCTCCCATGAGCACCAGCCTGCCGACCTTTTTCTTGCCGCCGAGACGCTCGACATAGTAACGGCTTAACAGGCAGCCCAGACTGTGCGCGATAATCGTAATGGGCGCACCGACCTTCCAGCGTTCCACAACGGCTGCCAGCTTCCGAGCTGAGACTCTCACGTCCTGCCGGAAATCATAAGCGAACTCCAGCAAGTCCCGGCCGGTCTCATAGCCCAGCTCTTCTACCAAATAATCCGTCAGCAAGCTGTATTGCTGCAGCTTGATGAAGTTGGGAATGATGACTACTTCATCCAGAACGCCGCGGGCTTCGAGTGGATTAGCGAAGGACAACTCGTCCACGTGCGCGAGCAAGTGGCGGACATTGGGCCAGACCAGGTCGCTGCCGCGCCACAACTTGGAACCTCCCATACCCGGGATCACGATTACCGGACGGCGTGCGGGTTTGTGCAGCTGGTCGACCACGGTGAGATCGTCGTTGGAGAACACCGCCTTGTACACCAGGCGCGTGTCGCCGATCTTGATGGCGTCGCCATCGGCCAGCACGTGCTGATCGATGCGCACGGCGCCGACCCAGGTGCCGTTGCCGCTTTTCAGATCCTGAATAACCCAACTGCCGCCGCGGCGCTCCAACCGCGCATGGCGGCGCGATACGCTCTGCCGCTCGAGCACGATGTCGTTTTCCGGCAAACGGCCGATGGTCATCGTGTCCTGGTCGAGAGCGACTTCCCAGGTCCTGCCGCCGGCGCGCACCGCCAGGCGCGCTGTGTTCGTCTCCGCGACTTCCATTTGCAGGGACACTTGCGTGAGCGCAGAGGTCATGTCCGCAACGGAATTCATGCGGGTCATCTGCTCGTCGGTATCGGAAACTCCAGTTTCGAAGCGCGCTGTGGCGCCCCCCATCACGAGAGTGTCACCTGCCTTGAGCAGGCGGCGCTCGACGCGCACGCCGTTAATCCATGTTCCGTTGGGCGATCCGGCGTCGACGACGGTGCAGCCGGCAGCGCTGCACTCGAGCAAGGCATGGTTGCGAGACACTCTGGAATCGGGCACGACCACGTCGTTGGTGGGCGCGCGCCCGATCCTGATGCGGGCCTTGGATAGCGTGAACTCCTCCCTGCGGTCCCCCGGCAGGAGCAGGACGAGTCTTCCGTAGTTTCCGGGAATCAGAGCCCGGCTACCGGAGCCACCTTCGCCATGTTCGTCATCTGGCATGGGGATAGCTTATAACAGGACAAATTCGGATATGTCGTTCCTTCTCTATGACTGCCGCGTCAGCCACTCAGCGGCTTCTGCCCAGAGCAGAGGCTTCATTGGCTCGCGAAAGAATCCAAAGTGACCAATCGATTGGAGTCCAAGTTCGATTGGAAGAATGTGGCGCCCGGATTTGGCGGCGCTGGTGTAGAAGCTCATCAAGTGTTCGACGGCTGTTTGGGGGGCGTAAATGTCATCCGCAAAACTATAGTAGAGAATGGGAGCTTTGAACTTTTCGAAGTGTTCGCGCTTTGGCTTCCCAGCCTCGTCGACGATGTAGTTCGGATTGCGGCACCAGCGCGCCCACTCCAAGATTACGCCGCCGGGCAGGTCTTCCCCGAGTCCGAGCCGGCGTGCGGGAAAGTATGTAAACGCGGGTGTAATGCTGGGAACCAGCACATACCACAACACGGCCATCAGATATTTCCTCGGGAACGACCATAACTTCCAGTAGCCGCTTTGCCCAGCGATAGAGAGCATCGCCGCTACCTTTTCATTGTTTGGGGCCAAGCCAACTAACTGCGCGCCGGCGCTGTGACCGATGACCATGAGCTTCTCGTAAGCATGCTCGCTCGCGATCCAGTCAATCATTCCGGCGACATCTTTTTCGCCCCAATCGCTCATAGTGGCTCTGAATCGAAACAGGCTTTTCGGGCGCGAGCCGCCGATTCCGCGATAGTCGAAACAGAGCACGCTGAACCCTTGATCGCAGAGATGCGTTGCAAACTTTTTGTAGAATGCCCGCTTCACGCCGACGGCCGAAGTGATGAGCACGAACGGACTGCGTGGTGTGGGCTGGTCGGGGCGAAACAGCGTTGCGGCGAGCAGCGTGCCATCTGTCGCGGGCAATCTAAGATCTTCAATTTTCATTTCTCGTGGTTTGTGTTCTGGTACGGGATTCCAGACACTGTGGACGCAGCCTCAAGATCTGATGCGAAGAAGGTGCGCAATTGATCTGAGATTGCATCTGGGACGTTCAAGGGAAGGAAGTGACCGGAATCGAAGAATAGAACGCGTGCGTCAGGGATCATCTGCGCAGCCTTTTCAGCAAAGCTGCTCGGAATGGCTCCATCGCTCCGGCCGTGCAGGATCAGAGTTGGAGCGGAAATTTTATTCAGCAAGGCGGCAGTTCTCCCCAGCACTTCGGCCGGTTTTCCCCAACGCACTAGCCAGGTCAGCCGCCGTGCGCCGGCCAATCCGCGGAAAGGCTTGCGAAAGCTGTCCAGAATTTCTGTCAGCGCGGGGTCTGTCCTCTCGATGATGGATTGAATGCCACCGTTCCAAATCGCTAGGACTATTGCTGGCGCGAAAATCTCGCCGAGGGCCGGCGTGCGAAGCAGATGGAAAAACCATGGCGGACGGAACTCAGGAAACAACGGAGGCGAGAGCAATGCGAGCCGGCGCGTCCTCTCAGGATAAGCCGCGGCTAAGTGAACGGCGATTGTGGAGCCGGCATCGTGACCTACTACATTCCACGATGTGAAGCCGAGATCACGGCCGAGTTTATCTAACTCTTCGGCGAAACGCCTGGGGTCGCGTGAACCATCCGTCAGAGGCGGCGACTCGCCAAATCCGGGCAGATCAACGACTACGCAGGTATGCTGATCCCGCACGTGCTCGACGACAAAATCCCAAAGGCGGCCGCCGGTGGGTATCCCGTGGATGAATAAAATGGGCGGACCGTTTCCGCGCACCCAATAATTCATCGCGCTGGCTGAGTGCCGAATGGCGCTACCTCGTGGGCGCCACTTGAAGATGCCGCGTCTTCAACCCCGGGCGCAGAAAGCAGTTTACGCGCCCCAGCAGGGCCCAGCCCTCCATCCATGCCCACACGCCTTTTATGATGCAGCCGAAACAGAGCATCGAGAGCCATCCTTGCGGCCGGTACTTGGTATACAGAGCATTTACCGTGTAGGAAAATGCGGTGTAGATTTTTTGCGCGGGCATCACGCCGAGGCCCCATCGAATGGAATTGTCGTAAATGGAAGTTTCAATACTGTGATTAAAGGCGTGCCCCATGCGTTGCACGTTGGTGTTGTAAATCCGGCGCTGGCGGGCCGTCAGGGTGCCGCTCTCGTTTGACTCGAGAATAAACTTAACTCCCTCCGCGGCGTGGCGGAAAGCCGCAGTCACGCCGTTGGCGGTAAGCGGATCGGGGAGCGAGGCGGCTTCTCCCACCATCAACCAGTTGGGGCCGCACGCATTGGTGTGAACATACGATCGGTAGGCGGCGGAATGGACGGCCGCATCGCGCTGCTCTTCCAACAGCCGGTCAAAGCGCGGGTACGGAGCCAGGGCTTCCCACAGGATTTGGTGAGTTTCTTTTCCCTGGCGCCGCTGCTGTTTGGCGAAATCGGCAGACATCACGCAGCCCACGCTCGTCACTTTCGGCGAGATCGGTATTTCCCAGATCCAGCTCAAATACTCGTCCGAGACGACGTTGGCATAGAAAGTTGTTCCCTCCGTGCGGATGGGGGTCTCGAAGTGGCACCACAGGCACACCTTTTTCTTGCCGTACTCGATCTTTGGAACTTCGAATTGCCGTGCCAGCAGCCGGGCGCCCAAGCCGGAGGCATCGATGAACCAACGGGCTTCGATGCGCTGTCCATCCGCCGTGCGGACTGCCGTGACCCGCTCCCCAGTGCTTTCAATTTCAGTAACCCGATCCCACAAAAACTCCGCACCTGCCTGGCACGCAGCTTCGAAGATGCGCTGGTCCAGGGCCTTCCTGTCGGCGTGCAGAGTTATGGTTTCGAATTTCAGCGGAGCGTTTCGGAACCAGGCTTCCGGCTGGGCTTGATAGGTCGGGCGGTCGGGCGTCACAATTTCAATGTGTCTCTTGTAAGTCGCGACCTGGGCTTCGATCAACGACTCCCTCGAAATCCCTAACTGCGCCAGCATTCCCGGAGACGACCAGTCGAGCGATTCACCCACGCGGTCGTGCGGGAACTGATCGGGCTCGATGCAGAGCACGCGCAGGCCACCACGCCGCAGATGGATCGCCGCGGCGAGTCCTCCGGGGCCTGCACCCATTACAACCGCGTCCCAGCTTTGTGCAATCGGAGTTTGCCCGGAGGTATTCGTCATGATTCGGCTCCCTGACTTGAAAAGCTTCGTGAATTATCGGCGTCAACAGAAGCGCCGACTTGGTGGAGATGTTGGAGAATTTCCTTCAACGACTGAAGAATCCCAGTCTCGTGGTAGCGGATTCCGCGCTCCCGGCAAAAAGGCTTGACGATGGCTTGTGCCGCCGGCAGCTGATCCTGTCTCAAGAAGGGGAAGAGGTGATGCTCGATCTGGTAATTCAGCCCTCCATACAGAAAATCATTGATGGGGCTGGATCGGACATTGCGTGAGGTCAACACCTGCCGGCGGAACAAGCTGACATCCGAGCCGGAATCGATCATGAGCATACCTTTGTGATTGGGAGCAAAAACCAGTCCGGCATATAACCCAGCCAAGGCTTTGCCGCACACAAGCAAGGCAATGGCCGGCAGCGGGCGGAGAACACTGAATGCAACTGCGAAACAAGCAACATGATGGCAAGCCAGCAGGATGCCCTCGGTCCAGGGGGCTTTGGCCCGGCCGCTGAGCACCTGCGCGGCGGAGACGAGGTGCAGGTGCAAATGCTCCCCAAGCAGAAAAGGGACGAACAAAAACGCCTGGTATTTTACGCTCAACTTCCATGGCCACGTCTTTGCCAAAGCCTGCTCTCTGGAGAAGGCCAGGCCGGCGAATTCAACATCGGGATCGAGGTCAACGTGATTGGGGTTTCTGTGATGACGGTTGTGTTTGTCAACCCACCAGCTATAGCTCACGCCGATTAACAGATTCCCAACAACCAGGCCAATCAAACGATTGGCAGCGGCTGACCGGAAGATTTGCCGGTGTCCGATATCGTGCATCAGGAATGCAATGTGCATGAAGACGAAGGCGAGAAGAACTCCGTTGCACAATTGCAACACAACGTTATTACGCCCCACAATCATGGCTGCCGACATTAGGACGGCCGCTGCCAGCACGATTGCAGCCCTGCCCCAGAGGAGCGCGGGCTTTTTCTGCAGCAGGCGGCTTTCTTTGACCAGTCGGCAAAGTTCGCCAAACTCACCGGGCGAGAAAGATAGCGGATCTTCTTCTTCGATGGTCCGCGGCGAAACCTCAACTAGTGAAAGCATCCCTTGTCCCGGCGTGAAGGGTTCACCTTCCACGCATTCGCAACTCTCTACGCTATCTACAGGACTTCCTGACCGAGTCCATGAATAGTTTGCTTGCCGACTTCGTCGAAGAATATCTCTTGCATTCATCCTGTGAACCCGCATTTCACAATCAAGTTGCGCCTGGCTCCGAAAGGTCTGTCCGGGCCGAGAAAAACGAATGGCACTTCGCGTTTCAGAGCGCCCGCTAATAATGGAATGCCTGCTGGTGTTTAATGACAAACCCACTGGTTTCCTCTTGCCGATAGGGGAAGGCAAGAGCGCAAACCACAGCCAGCATCGGCACAGAGTTTAATTCGCACGCAACATTTGTCAAGGACAAAGTGGGTAGGGATCGGATGCCGCCGGCAACGAAACGCCGGGTGCCACGCTGGTATGGCACTTGGCGTTTCGTTCCTCGTATGTTTTTCCCGGCGCGGCAGCCACTAGTTTCGTGTCGGAAAGATTCCTTGCAGCGCGATGATGAAGTAAATCGTCAGGTACGGCGGCATGTTGTTATGCGGCTGGTTGCCTCCCGTGTTTTGCACGGCTGCGGGGTTCATGGCCACGTTGGTCGCGGCGGCGGCGTACACCGGGGGTGGCACTCTTCCCTCGGCGCTGGCCCAAACGCTGTTCGCCGGCGAATTCGACGATCCCGCACCACTGATGCAAGCCACTCCGTGGTTATGCGAAGGTAGTTGGCTCGGCAACAAAGTCACGGCGGTTTCCCCGCCGGTTTCGCCCCAGGTTCGCGGGCTCAATCCGCCGCCGTTCCCGTAACCCGTGGGCGACGAGGCCTGCAGATTGGGCAGGGCAAAGTTGCTTTTGCCGTCGCCACCGTAGGTTGTACCGAGAAGCGCGAACAGGGCCGTGTTCTGGGTGATACTCAGGATTTGTCCATTGCACAGCGCCCAGCCGACTGGTGCAAAGCTGAAACCTATCATCCGGATTTCTCCAAGATATTGATCGGACATAGCAAACCCTCCTGTGGATTCTCGGCCTAGCTTCGCGTGGGGAAAATTCCCGATAACGCGATGATGAAATTGATTACCAGGTACGGCGAACGGTTCTCGTGGCCCTGGCTTCCGCCGGCATTAGCAATGGCTTGGGAAGCCATCGCCGTGTTAAAGGGCGAAGCGGCATATTGTGAAATTCCCGTTGCCCAGAAATTTCCGGTCGGAGGGCCAAGAGTGCTGGGCGCGCTGCTGGCCGTGGCCGTGTGAGTATGCCCGGCCATCTCCGCAGTCACCAGGGTGTGCAGTTCCTCGCCGCCCTTTTGTCCGAAGGTGAACTGCGTGCCTACCTCGATGGGCGCGCGCCCGCGGAAATCGGGGAGTAGAAAAGTAGTTATCCCATCGCCGCCAAACGTGGTTCCCAGCAAGGCAAAAAGCGCCTGGTTCTGGTTAATCGGCATCGTTTGTCCATTGCACGCGGCCCAGCCCTTGGGCGCGAACCCGAAGCCCACCATGCGAATCTCGCCAAGATATGGATTACTCATAATCTTCTCTCCCGAAGTGTGATCTAGCGCCTGTGTGATCGAGCGCTTCCAGTTCTTACTGCGACGGAAAAACGCCATACAGTGAAATGATGAAAGTGAGAACTAACAACGGCAGCATGTTGTCGTGTGGCTGGCTGCCACTGTTCAGTCCCATGGATGCCGCGTTCATCGTTTTATCCGCCGAAGTGCCGGGCCCATAGGTTTTGTTAGTGACGGCTCCCCATGAAGCGTTCGTCGGGCTCGATTGAGCAGCGCCCGCGCCGGCCATCGCCGCGTGCGAGTGCGACGGCAGTTGGGCGACAGTCAGCGTAACCGTCTCCGCCCCGCCTTTTTGGCCAAGGATGTAGTTCTGCAGCCCTGCACCCTGCCCCTGATGAACCGGGACGCGGCCTTGCAGGTCAGGCAGGGCGAAAGTGTTTACCCCGTCTCCGCCGTAAGTTGTGCCCAGCAACTGATACAGGGTTGGGTTTTGCGAGATGCTCTGCAGTGCCCCGTTGCAGAAAGCCCATCCTTGAATTGCGAAGGTTCCGCCGAACATTCTGATTTCGCCTACATACGGTTGCGCCATCTTTTTCCTCCAGCTAGTGAGCCTGACTGTGAACCTGATCCTGAACCTGATCCTGAACTTGGATCAGGCGATTGAATACCGCTTCGTAATAAGTCCCGGTGTCATCCCGGCCAATGGGAACCAGAAACAAATCGAAGTCGCCGATGGAATCGTGCTTCATGGGATAGATGCGCTGCGGAAAAATCGGGTCGCGATCGCCCCGAAACCGCAATGAAAACTGTTCCTGCCGCGGCGTCGATTGCGCATTGGCGAGTTCGATCAAATCCATGGGATGCGAATTCGCGCTCTCATCGAGGAGCCAGAACCTCGTATGCAAATTCTGTTCGAACATGGTCTTAGTCAGATGAATTGGCATAAGCCACTCCCAAACCTGGCTCTTGAACATCTGCCTGACGCGCCCGCCAAACCATTTCGAGATAAATGGGGCCGCCGTTGACCACGCTGAACCCCAGCCGCTCATACCAACATTACCAGCGCCAGCAGCACGACCTTTACCTACAACACATTTGGCAGCTTTACGGTGACGAGCGCAGCGGGAACGTATCCCACTGCGACGTTCAGCGAAACTGGATCGTTGCCCAACGGAGTGACCCTCAGCACCGCTGGTGTATTGTCGGGCACGCCGACGCAAGCGGGGTCGTTCCCCATTATCATTACGGCCTCGAACGGAGTCTCGCCGAACGCCACGCAGAACTTTACGCTGACGGTTGGACAGATTGCGACCTCGATCAACGTGACCAACGTGAGCCCAAGCTCGGAAGCTTACGGCATGGATTCATCGGTGACGATCACGGCGGTGCTCTCATGGACCGGCACCGGGCCCGCCCCCACGGCGAGCGACGTAACCATCGGCGGCAATGGCCCGAGCGGCTACAGTGCGACCAGTTGCGGCTCACCCGTCAGCGACACCCTCACTTGCACGGCTACGTACACTCCCACGGCCGCGGATACGGTCGGCACCTACACGGAGTCGGCAGCGTTCTCGGGCGATAGCAACTACAGCGGCTCCAGCAGTTCGCAGACCAACAACTTCAGCATCACGCAGGCAACGTCGAGCACGTCGGTTGGTTCCAGCCAGAATCCGTCGACGGTGGGCCAGTCGGTGACGTTTACGGCCACCATCGACGGCGAGTACGGGCTGATCGTGAAACGCAACGGAGCATTGCTGGGCAGCAGCGTGAACGTGATCAAGCGAGGCACGTCCCTGAGAAGCCTGTCCCAGAAAGGACAAGCGCATCCGCTGACCAGCGTAGGGATAAGCGGCACCGTGACGTGGAGCGCGAACACGGGATGCAGTTCGAGCGCAGTGTCGGGCGATCCGGGAACGGCGCAGTGCATCACCACGACTCTGCCCCAGGGGACTGATACGATTACGGCGACCTACTCGGGCGACACCAACCACAGCGGGAGCGCGGGAACATTGAGCGGCGGCCAAGTGGTGAACGGTCAGGCTGAACTCAGCGTGACCCCAACCAGCATCAACTTCGGAACCGATTACTTATACAGTTTGAAAGACCAGAACGTGACGGTGAAGAACGTTGGCATCACCTCGGTCTCCATCACCAGCGTTTCGTTGACGCTGGGCAGCGGGACCAATAAGGACGACTTCAGCATCCTGAACCTCTGTCCAAAAACGCTGGCGGCAGGGAAGAGCTGCGTCATCAACGTGATCTTCTTTGCCGGCAACATTGGTTCACTTTCGGCCACGCTCAACGTTAACGACAACGCTACCGGAAGCCCGCAACAAGTCAGCCTGTCCGCGACCGTCATCAATCCGAAAGCCAGCTTCTCTCCCAGCAGCTGGAATTTTGGGACGGTAAAGATTGGCCACAGCAGCACGAAGAACGTAACTCTCACCAACACGGGCACAACCGCGCTGGATATCACCAGCATCAGCATCACTGGTGCCAACCGGGGCAATTATTCGCAGAGCAATGCTTGCCCGAGTTCGCTGGCGCCGGGCTCGGATTGCATCATCGCGGTTACGTTTACGCCCACCGCCACGGGTACGCGCTACGCAAGCCTGACGGTGGTTGACAATGCCGCATTCAGCACGCAGAACGTCGCTCTTACGGGAAAGGGAAGCAACTAGGAAACGATAGCAGCGTATTTTTTGGCCAGCAGTTCATCAGATGCTCGAGCGTTAGCTCGCCATCGGCGGAATGATCCCCGTTTCATTCGCCGAACTGTGTCTCTCAACCCGGCTGCCAATGCGCCTCCAACTCCCGCTACTCCCGCCCGCACCCGTCGCCTCTGCGGCCTGCGACGTAATAAACATCACCGGCGCTATCATCCGCTCGTCACCTTCGCCCGCTCGCGCGATGCAAGCCTCCCGCAGGCTCAATCGGGTTGGTCACGGAGCCATCGAATCATGTGCGGGTAGGGAGGAATCGAGATTGCCGCGGCCCGGCTGTAGTCCAGCGTGAGGCCCATCCATTGCAGCAGCGGGACGCCTGCGTTGCCATCGCGGTAGATCTGGATGAGACTCTGCGCAGCACCCTTGTAGCCGGTGGCATGAAAGACAATTTCCGGGACCAGTCCGAGGTGCACGGCGGCAGCGTAAGACCAGGCCTGCGCGGCGATTTCCTCCCCCATATCGGAGCCCGCGTTCACTCCTGCCAAGGCACGTTGTGCGGGCAACATAGTGGCAAGATGGCCGGCTTCGTGGAGAAGATCTCCGGGGTAGAGCAGACGCTCGGGGTCGACAATGAGCCCGCCGGGTTCCAGCGTAACGCCGGGCAGGAAGGTCGCGGTGCCGAGGGGTGCGAAGCGAACCGTGAGGCCGATCTGCTGAATCCAGTCGAGGATGAGAGTTGTAGTGCGATCGAGCATCGAGCCTGAGTTTAGCGCTGATTCATGCTTGCAAGCACTTGGAGGAGCGAATCTCTGTAAAGTAAGAAACGGGTTGTTTGGGGGGACTACGAACAGCTGAAGGGGTTTGTGATGAGGAACCTACGACTGCAGTGGTTAATTTACTTTTTGCTGATTGTGAACTGCCTGGGATACGCGCAGCAGCGCCGCAAAGTCATCATCAATCAGGATTGTTCGGGGCCCGGTGGCAGCAATCTGCAAACCCTGTTGACCTTGATTCAATCTCAGCAGGTGGAAGTGCTGGGCATCACCGTCGTCAGCGGGAATCAATGGCGCGATGAGGAGGTCGCGCATACTCTGCGGCTGCTGGAGTTGATTGGCCGCACCGATATTCCGGTCGTGCCCGGAGCAGTCTTCCCGTTGGTGCATCGCCGGAACGAAGCCATTCTGTGGCAGGCAATATATGGAAAAGTCGCGTTCGCCGGCGCCTGGGATGATCGTTGGTGGCACGAACCGTACGTAATTCCAAAGCTTCCTGAAGGCGAGCCCACGACCAAGCCGGCCGATGAAGACGCCGCTCACTTCCTGATCCGCATGGTGCACAAGTATCCGCATCAAGTGACCATCTACGAGGGCGGCCCCATGACGAATCTGGCGCTGGCCAACGCGATCGATCCACATTTTGCCGAACTGGCAGAAAGCCTGGTCTTCATGGGAGGAAGCTTGAGTCCACAGACCGACGATCCGGAGTTCGTCAGCAGCCCGCGCCACGAATTTAATTTCTGGTTCGATCCCGAAGCGGCGAAGAGTGTGTTAGCGGCACCGTGGAAGAAGATTGTCTGCACGCCAGTCGATATCTCCGTGAAAACCAGAATCACTGACGAGATGATTGCCGAAATCAAGAAGAGCAACAGCGCCGCAGCGCAATACGTAGTGAAGTTCTATAAGGCGGACCAGGGCGGCACCTATATGTGGGATGAACTTGCAGCCGCCGCCTGGATTGATCCGACGCTGATCACTAGGAAAGAAACACGCTTTATGAGTGTGGACATCGACCATGGCGCGGCCTACGGAAACACTCTGACGTGGACCGACAAAGACAATCCGAAGCTGGGCGCGCAACCGGTCGAAATCCAGATGGATTTGGATCTGGCCAGATTTAACAGGATGTTCGTGGAGTTGATAAAGGCGTCCACTCCGCCCGCCCATTGAACCGCCGCGTACTCCCCATTGGTGGGACCTTGGCCGGGCTGTTCGTAATTCGTAACAATTCCTGAAAATCGAAGGGCAACATCGGCTGGACTAAAGACGACATTTTCCAATATTTAGCTCATGAGCTTTCGCTGGTGTTCGTATTTCGTAACAAAGTCTACAAGTCATTGCCGCTGCATCCACCTTCAGCTATCACTTTCAGTCGAGACGGGTCCTTAACCTAGCGGAAGCGGGTCCGTTCTCGCTGAACTTCGCCAAGCTGTTTGTGCGGTAGTTCTACGCGTCTTCGTCCCACCTCTAACTCTTCCAAATTTCTGTGTTGACGTTCCACAGAGATTGGGAGGATAATTCGCCGCAATTTCCGATTGATCATTTACCTGGGACCCGGTCGAGCTTCCCGTTAGTTCACAAATGAGGAGGGAGACATGGCTGCATTCACTTACCCCGGAGTTTACATCGAAGAAATCTCCAGCGGACAACATACGATCACTGGCGTGGCAACGTCGATCGCTGCGTTCATCGGCTGGACAAATCAAGGGCCAATCAACGAGGCGGTAATGGTGGAGAGCTGGGCGCAATATCAAGCCACCTTCGGCGGCATGATTCCGGGAGTGTATCTGGGGTACGCGGTCTACCAGTTCTTTTTGAACGGAGGCTCGCAGGCATACATCATCCGGCTGGTGAACACAGCTAGCGGCGGCAGCCTCGTTGTCGCCGCAACGGCCTCGGGCACGTTCGGCGCCATGCAGTTGTTCGCCAATAACCCCGGACAGTGGGGAAATAACGTCTGCGTTTCCATCACCAACGTGGTGACAGCCGCCGGCGTCACCACGTTTAATTTGCAAGTGAGTGTGCTAACCCCGAGTGGCACGGCGGCCACGGTGGAAAATTACACCAACCTATCGACCTCGCCTACCAGTCCGCAGTACGCGCTCACTGTCATCAATAATGATTCCAACTACATTTCGTTTAATCCGCAGCCCCCCGGGGCTCCGGCTACTTCGGTGGGCGCGCCTACGGCAGCGCCGACGGCGGTGTGGATTGTCTCGGGTTCCGTCACGACGACGCAGCAGTTCACCCCCGGAGAAAGTATCACTCAGGCTGCTCCTGGATCGCCCACCGCTACTCTGATGGGAACGCCCAACAGCTCGTATTTAGTCCTAAGTGCTTACACCGGGTCGCCGAATAATTCCGGCGCATGGACGGACTCAGGCGGTGCAAGTTTCACTCCCACGACAACGCCCGTTTCCACGCAAATAATCTGGATTGTTGCGGGCTCTGTTACCACGACGACGCAGTTTACCCCAGGTGAAACTATCACTCAGTCCGTTACTGGGGCGACCGGCGTCCTGACGGGAGTCGTCAACGGCTCGTATCTCGTGCTGAGCGTATACAGCGGCTCGCCGAACAGTTCCCAGCCTTGGACAGACTCAGGCGGTGCAAGTTTCGCCCCGACCACAGCGCCGGTTTCGACGGCCTCTTTTCCACTGTGCCTCGGGTCGAGCGCCGCGCTGGGTGTCGACGGAACGCAGTTGGCGCCAAGTCTAACCGGAACGGGAGGAGGCTTCGAGACTCAACTCACCACCGCCAGCGGCTATCAACTCCTCAGCAATGTGCCCATTTTCAATCTACTTTGCGTTCCGGGGGAAAACAATGAGGCAGTGGTTTCCTTAATGCAGCAGTTTTGCTGGACGAATCGAGCGTTCCTGATTGTGGATTCTACGCCCACTGCGTCAATCAGCCAGCTGACCGGAGGGCCAGTCGACGGGGGCGGCAACGTACTCTCGGGCGGACAATATGCCAGCAGTTCGGCCTTTTATTTTCCGTGGATTTCCGCTCCCGATCCGCAAGTAGGATTCCGGCCCACGCCGTTTCCTCCTTGCGGCTTTGTGGCGGGTCTCTATGCTTCCACCGATGCCAGTCGCGGAGTGTGGAAGGCGCCCGCGGGCATCAACATCCCCTTGACCGGCACGCTGGGGCTGCAATCCGTTTTGACCGATTTGCAGAATGGCCAACTGAATCCCATGGCGGTCAACTGCCTGCGCCAGTTCCCCATCTACGGCGAAGCGGTGTGGGGCACGCGTACCATGGCTGGCGCCGACGCGGTCGGCTCTCAATGGAAATACGTTCCCATCCGGCGGCTGGCGCTGTTCCTTGAGTCCAGCCTTTACCAGGGCACGCAGTGGGCAGTCTTCGAGCCCAATGCCGAGCCGCTCTGGGGGCAGGTGCGCCTGAGCATTGGAACCTTCATGCAAGGTCTGTTCCTGCAAGGCGCCTTTGCGGGAACGACTCCGCAACAGGCGTACTTCGTGAAGTGCGACTCCGACAATAATCCGGATTCCAGCATAGCCCTGGGAATTTTGAACATCACCGTGGGCTTTGCCCCGTTGTATCCGGCGGAGTTTGTCGTCATCCAGATCCAGCAGATCATGAACCAAAGTTAACCAGCATTTCTTATTTGTGAAGGAGATAAGCCATGGCTATGTTTCCCGCGAACCCGACGCGCCTGGACCCGTACAAGAATTTCAAATTCCGTCTTAAGTGGGACGGGCAATATGTGGCGGCTGTGAGCAAGATGAGCACCCTCAAGCGGACCACGGACGTCATCGAGCACCGCAACGGCGGCGATCCCTCAACGTCGCACAAATCGCCCGGCCGGCAGAAGTATGACGCCATCACGCTGGAACGCGGCCTCACTCAAGACACCGCCTTTCACGACTGGGCGGGGCTGGTGTGGAACTACGGCTCGGCCCTGGGTTCCGAAGTGTCGCTGGCGAATTTTCGCAAAGACTTCTACCTGGAGTTTTACAACGAGGCCGGGCAGTTGGTTCTGGCATACAAGGTCTACCGCTGCTGGGTATCGGAGTACCAGGCGATGCCGGAACTGGACGCAAATGCTGGCGCGATCGCGATTGAACACATCAAGCTGGAAAACGAAGGTTGGGAGCGCGACACCAGCATAACCGAATTGACCGATCCAACGTTGAGCGTGTTCTCGACTTAGCCAATGCGCGCACTGACCCAAATCGAATTCCTTTCGCTTTGGGAGACCGGCCGCTCGTTGCACCCGCTCGATCAGGCATTGCTGACCATTCAGGCTGCGTTTCCAGAGGCTGGGGAGAGTGTTGCGGATTGGCCGCTCGGCCGGCGCAATCGCGCGCTGGCCGAGTTGCATTGCGCGGCCTTTGGGCCTGCGTTGCATGGATGGACGACCTGCATCCAGTGCGGGGAGCAACTCGAATTTCAGATGGATGGGCTCGCATTGGCGGAGTCGCAGCACTCTGCGTACGAGGAGCGCATAGTCGTGGGACATCTGAAATATCGGCTGCCTACAAGCCGCGATCTGGCCGCCGTGGCAGCAGAGAAAGATGCGACCGTGGCGGCGCGACACTTGTTGCAGCAGTGCTGCGTCGAAGATGATCTGCCCGCGCAAACCTTGAACACTGAGGAGATAGATACGATTGGCGAGGCCATGGCCGCGGCTGATCCGCTGGCGGAAATACTGCTGAAATTCGATTGTCCGAGCTGCGGCGCGTTTTTTGACGAGAGCCTCGAACTTACCTCGTTTCTATGGGCGCAGATCGAGGTT
The DNA here is from genome assembly GCA_963832755.1 of uncultured Acidobacteriaceae bacterium. Lineage (GTDB taxonomy): Bacteria > Acidobacteriota > Terriglobia > Terriglobales > Acidobacteriaceae > Sulfotelmatobacter. The sequence continues at coordinate 975,477 of CAWHVM010000003.1, forward strand.
CGCGCCCGGCGGTTGCTGCTCGGCGTGCACAAGCTGGCGTCGGCCTACGGATGGAGCGAAGCGGAAATCTTGTCGCTGAGTCCGGTGAGGCGTGAAGCTTATCTGGAAATGGTGCGCTCATGAAGGCGTATTTGCAGCGCCTCGCCGCCAGCGCATCCCAGCCTGAGCCACGGCTGCACCCCTTCGTCGGATCGATCTTTGCTGGGGAATCGCGCGAAGAAAATGTCGAGGAGGTGCAGCGTCCGCTGGCAGGTCACTTCACAAAAGAAGCGGCGCGTGAGCCTGCCGCGCCGGGTCAAGAAGTTGTTTCGATACATGCTCCCGGTGAGATTGCCGCTAATCCTCCGCACATTCATCTCCCGGTAGCTGAAGAGGTCGTAGATGCAACGCGACCTGATGCCCACCGGCCGCAGCGATTTTCTTCATTGCTGCCTCCTCCGGGCGCGCCGGCGGAAAGTCCAGTACCGCGGCGCGGAGAGAATCCGCCAGAGAGGCCGGTCCAGGCAAGTTCTCACGCTGCGAAATTAAGAAACCAGGAACAAACGCTGCGGAAGAGCTTTCCAGAGGAAACACGAGCGGGTATTCAGTCAATCGCAGCGCCCCCGATCGTGCGGCCATTCGCAGTTGAACAAGCACGCGCAGAATCTCCGGAAGTGGGTGTTCCGCAAGCCGGCGCTCTGCCTGCCGCAACGCCTGAGCCAATGCGCACAATTGCGATTCGTAGTGTACGCCCGGAGCGGGAAGAACATGGGGCGGCAAAAGAGACAGTGCGTGCGGCCAGCGAGGAGATTCAGATCCACATCGGCCGCATCGAAGTCATCGCGGCTGCAACACCAGCCCCGCGCGCCACGGCCCCGCCAGCCAGCAGATCCACAAGCCTGGAAGAATATCTCAAGCACCGAAGCGGACGTGCCGGATGAGCAACGCGCTCGCCATCGCCGCGGTAACTGCCGTGCTGCAGTACTACTTCACCAGTATGTACTCCCTCGTGGCGGACAATTTCCCCTCGACAGTAACGGTTTCGTGCCTCGCGCCCGATCAGGTGCAGAACCAGATCGAGGGTCTCTCGCCAGATACCGAGAATCAAGTCAATCTCTTTCTGCACCAGGTAACGCTCAACCCGGCATGGCGCAACGTCGGGCTGGCTTCGATGAGCGCAGACGGGACCACCAGACTAAATAGTCCACCGCTGGCTCTCGATCTGCACTACTTGTTGACGGTATACGGTTCGCAGTACTGGCAGGCGGAAGCTCTGCTGGGTTATGCGTTGATGATGCTGCAGGAAGCGCCGGTGCTGACGCGCGCCGACATCACCAATGCGATGCTGCTGATTTCTCCGCCGCCGCCGCCGCCGGCGCCGCTGTCAGGGTCGTTTTTCCCGAATGTCCAGCCTCTGGGCCAATACCTGCAAACTTCAGGACTGGCCGACCAGATCGAGATGATCAAGATCACGCCGGAAAGCATGACCCGCGAGGAGTTGGCCTGGCTCTGGACAGCTCTCAAAGCCGACTACCGCCCGACTTTTCCCTTCAAAGTTTCAGTGGTCCTGCTGCAGCCTGAGCTGCCAACTTCTTTCGCCTTGCCCGTACTGCGGACGGTGTTTGCGCCGCCGGTGCCGGGCCAGGTTGAGCCGGTCATACCGATGCAGATGCCGCAGATTCTAACGGTGCAGACGCAGACTGGCCAGGTGGGCGCGGCACCCGGTCAAACTGTGACTATCACGGGTGTGTCGTTGACCGGTGCTAATCGAGTTTCGCTTGCGAGTACGCGCTACGGAGAGCCTATTCCACCCATCTCGCTGAGTCAGGTGCAGGGCGAGTCGGTCAGCTTCGCGCTTCCCGCGGACCCCACCGGGCAATATCCGGCAGGAGTCTACGATCTCGTAGTGCAGTTCATGGATCCAACCAATACGTTCGTACAAGTTTCGACCAATACACTTCCACTCGCCGTAGCTCCAAGTTTACCGGCGACGCAACTCGCGACAACTTCTTCCAGTAGCGCCGGGACAATGGTTACCATCAACAGTTTTTCGCCCGTGATTTGGGAGGGCCAGGAGGTGATCCTGTCGCTCAGCTTGCTCACGGCTCCGTATACCAGCCTCTCGGCGCAGGCCCAACCGTTTGTGGGTCCACCTAACTCACCGGCCGCAACTTCCCTTAGCTTCTTGTTCGACAACACCCTGCCGGCGAGTGGTGGGCTTCTGGCGCTATTGCAGGTGGATGGTGTTCCCAGCGCGGTCACGGTTAACCCCGGCCCTCCACCTTCCTTTGCTGGTCCAATCGTGACGCTATGACATTCGAGACTCCCAACGCGTGGGCGGAACACAACCGCAAGTATTTGCTGCGCGAGTTCGACTTGCTGCTGCAGTGCCTCGGCGAAGAGCCAACCGGCAAAGAGCGCAAGCACCGCCTCAGACGGATGGATCCCCCTGCGGCAATCGATGCGCTCACGACCATCTTCGGGCTAAGTCGATTCGAGCGGGAGCTGCTACTGCTGTGCGCGGGCGTGGAGATGGAGGCGGGGCTGGCCGAGCGGTGTGCCCAACTGACGGGGCGTCCGCAGCGCGGTTTCGTGACGTTTGGGTTGGCGATGGGGGTAGTCCCTAAACCGCATTGGAGCGCTCTGGCTCCGTCCTCGCCGCTGCGGCGCTATCGGTTGATTGAGATGGAGGCCGGTCATGGATTCACTTCCGCTCCGCTGCACATCGACGAGCGCATCCTCCATTACATCGCTGGCGTTAATCGGATGGACCAGCGCTTGGAGGGAGCGTTGAGTGCCAAGGCCGTCCCGGAGCCACTGGTCGAGGAGCACCAGCGACTGGCGGCCGAAGTAATCGCGACGGTCGGGGAGGGGCTTTCAGAGTCATCTGCCCTGCATTTTTTTGGAGACGATCCCTCCGGGCAGGAGAATGTTGCGGCGTTGATCGCACATCGCCTGGGCCGCGAACTCTATGTGCTGTACATGGAGGACGTTCCCGCATCGGGCGCCGAACAGGACCAGTTTGTTGCGCTCTGGACGCGCGAGGCCTTGCTGCTGCCCGCATATCTTCTACTGCAATGGGAGGGCGATACGCCGACGGCGGCTGCACGCCAACTTGCCAAACGCCTGCCGGGGCCATTGCTTATCGCCAGCCGCACGCCCCTGCTCCTCCATCGCCCGATGGAGCAGTATGAGGTGAATAAAGCATCGCCGACTGGACAGAGGCAATTGTGGGAGACCGCGCTCGGGCCAACGAACAATGGGCTGAGCGGGACCATCGATCAAGTGGCCGAACAATTCCGCCTGAGCGCCCACACCATCGCAACCGTGAGCACGTCGGTGATGGCGCGCGAAAGCGATGGCGAACCGATTTCAGCGCGATTGTGGAACGCTTGCCGCGCCGTTTCGCGTCCCCAACTGGAAGCGCTAGCCGAGCGCATCGTGCCGGTCGCAACTTGGAGCGACCTGATCCTGCCGCCCCTGCAAACGCAGATGCTGCGCCAGTTGGCAGCGCAGGCGCGCAACCGGATGACGGTATATGAGCGCTGGGGCTTCGCGTGGCGAGGCCGTCGCGGATTGGGATTGAGCGCATTGTTTTCCGGCCCCAGCGGCACGGGCAAAACTCTGGCCGCTGAAGTTCTGGCTGCGGACCTTCGGCTGGATATGTATCGCATCGATCTCTCCGCGGTGTTCAGCAAGTACATCGGCGAGACCGAAAAAAATCTGCGGCAGGTTTTCGATGCGGCGGAGTCCGGAGGCGTGCTGCTGCTGTTCGACGAGGCGGATGCAATCTTCGGCAAGCGCGCCGAAGTGAAGGACAGCCACGACCGCTACGCCAACATCGAGGTCAGCTATCTGCTGCAGCGCGTGGAGAGCTTTCAGGGACTGGCGATTCTCACCACCAACATGAAGTCCTCGCTGGATAAGGCTTTTCAGCGTCGGCTGCGGTTTGCTGTGGAATTTCCGTTTCCCGACACCACGCAGCGCGAGGCCATCTGGAAGCACATTTTTCCGCCGCGGACCCCCACCGAGGGAGTGGAGCCGGCGCTGCTCGCGAATCTGAATGTTGCCGGCGGCAACATCCGCAACATCGCCTTAAACGCGGCGTTTCTTGCGGCCGAGCAGGCGAGCCCGGTCCGCATGCAGCACCTGCTGGAGGCCACGCAGATGGAAGCGATCAAGGTGGAGCGGCCGATCTCCAAAGTGGAGATCAAGGGATGGATATGAGCGACGCGCGAGTAAAAGTTCATATCGACCGCCTGGTTCTGCGCGGCATCGATCCGCTCGACCGGCAGGCCTTTGTGCACGGATTGAAAAGCGAACTGGCGCGTGTGCTGGTGAACCCGGAGTCGCGCACGGCGCTTGAGAACTCGCGCCGAATTCCGGTGATGCGGCTGGGCAAAATGTCTATGCAACCGGGGCTGGCCGGGGCCGGCGCGCTGGGCAAGGGAGTTGCGAAAGCGATTGGAAAGGGGATGAAGCCATGAGCCGCTCCGCGCTCGCACATTTGGCCGACCCCGCTCCGGCAGCAAGAATTCACGCTGCCCCCGCAGGCCACTTGCGCATCAACCGCCCCGGCAACCGGTATGAACACGAGGCCGAGCGCGCGGCGGAACGAGTGACGTTGACGGCATCGCATAAAGCCGCATGGTCGCTCTCACGAGTAGGCATTGATGCCCCATTGCAGCGCGGGTGGTCGATGCTGCAGCGTGACGCGAACGGCGGTGCATCAGCAGTGGCCCCTCCTGCTGTTCATAATGCTCTGCACGGTTCGGGCCGGCAAATGGACGCATCGACGCGCGGATTCATGGAGTCACGCTTCGGCTATGACTTCAGCAGAGTGCGCATCTTCAACGATGACGCGGCAGCAGGTTCGGCAAGAGCGGTCTCGGCCAATGCCTATACGGTCGGCGACAAGATCGTCTTCGATCGCGGCAAGTACGCTCCCGCGTCGCACAGCGGACGGCGCTTGCTGGCGCATGAACTCTCTCACGTGGTGCAGCAGTCAAGAGGAGGATCGCCGCCGGCGCCTTTTCCGGGCAGCTCTCTTGAGCGAAAGGCCGACGAGGCAGCGTCTGGGGTAATGCGTGGCGGTTCGGCTCGGGTTGCAGTCGGTGGGAGTTGCGCTCCGGGAATTGCGCGCGAGGCCAAATCGCTGACCTCCACGGTAGACCCCAGCACGCTCAGCAATGACGAATTGCAAAACGAGACCATGCAGGTCCAGCAGTGGCTCTCAGAACATGCCGCAACCAGCGATCCTGACTCCGACCATATGATGCAGGCTTTGAACGCGCTGGAAGCCGAAGTGCGTCATCGTCAGGCCAAGCCGGCAGCTCCGAAAACTCCCATACTGCCCACCGTAAAGGGAGACGACAAGCAACAGATATCGGCAGCGATGGCCCAGGTTGAAAGCATCGCACGCTCCACCGTCGCCGGCGGGCTTTTCACCATGACCGTCGACGGCCAGCACCGTGACATCACTCAGGAACAGGCAGACGAAGTTCGGCGGAAGACAAAAGATCTCATCAAGGACAGCATGGGAAGAGCGACGCAGAGAGCGGATTACGCCCTAAACCGCTATCATTCCCAACAAGAAGTCGATAAAGAGCATTGGCTTATCGCTCCGATCGTTAAGGCCTTTGGCCGCGTCAAAGATCCCGGCCCGTTCCTGGTGAATAAGGTCGATAAGGCCAAAACCTCGGCCACTGGGGCTCTGGCCGCGGCCGAGGGAGACAAATTCGTCGAGGCCGCGAACCTGTTCGCCACCGCTGAGGGATCCGCACTCGAGGCGCTGAAGCTGTGGGAAGCGTACTTCGAAGGAATCATCAACGCCGGAGAGATGACGGTCACAGTTCTCGAGGTGACCAGGGATGTAGCTTTCGGCACGCTCGCAATTTGCGCCCTGGTTGCATCTGGGGGTGCTGCCGCTGGTCTCACCTCGCTAGGCGGCGTGGAACTGGGAGCTGCCTCCACGGCGAATCTGATCGCCACTGCCGCTCCCTTATTGGCTGAGTTCGGCGAAGCGGCGGAAAAAGCGGCTTACGGAGACAAGGTCGATTGGGGCAAACTCGCTGTCGATGCTGTCGTCACAGTCGTCCTCTACAAGTTCGGAGGAAAACTGGCCGAGGGCATTGCGGGAAAACTTGTCGCCCAGAATCCAGAATTCCGAACCATCGGCCAGCGAGTGGTCGCCGGCGCGGTGAGCAGCATGATAACGGGCAAGATGTCTGCAATCTTTTCCAGCACCGCGCATGCCCTGGCCTCGGCCGCAGGCCTCAGCAAAGAGAATATTACTTTTGAGAAATTAACGGACGAGCTCGCCGCGCAAATGGCCGATCCCAGGAGCACCCTAAAGGATGCGCTGATCGGAGGCCTATTGGGTGGCGCTCAGGCCAAGGGCGAGGGACTGGGAATGAAGCTGAAGGGGCGTGCCGCGTCTAAGCCAGCTCCGAAGGCGTCAGCCCAAACACCGGCCGCGGCAGCACCAGCCGGTGAGAAAGTTGAAACTCCAGCGCCGGCCCCCTCGCCGGCGCCTGCCGCACCTGCGCCAGCAACAACTGCTTCGCCGGTACCGGAAGCTTCCGCACCTGTCTCTGCCGCTCCCGTAGCTACGCCACCGGTCGCCACGCCTGCGCCAGCACCAGCACTCGAGATACCCACGGGTTTGACTCCCAGTGGCCCGGAATTGAGCCCCGGTCCGCAACCCACAGGACCAGCCCCGTATGGCGAACTCGATCTGGGCCCGACACCGGAGGGTGAGATCGAACTGGACACCTCGCCCCACCCCGATTGGGAGGTGTCGTTGGGCGAGCGAGACCTGACCCCGGCAAGCCAAGCCGGTGCGGCAGGCGAAGTTGCCCAGCCTCCCGCCAAAGCGGCCGAGAAAGCGGATGCGCCGCCCGCCCCATCGGCGGCGGCCAAAGGGGGATCACAGGGGAAGACGGGAAAACGCCTGCGCATGGAGTCAGCATTAAAATCCTTAGAACCTATGCAGCCCAAAGCAGTGCCCTCCTCAGGGATTGATGTGCCGGAAGCGGGGCGGCTGGCCAGCGAGGCAAAGGGAGCACAGGTTTCCAGAGATGAACAGCTAGCCGGAATCAGATCCAGGGACGAGGTCGAGGAGGTCCGGAAAGGAACACCTTCGAACCCGCTCAAGAAACAGGCGAGGGCTCGAACCGACACGCCAAAGGTCGTTGTTGGCCAGCCTGATCCCGCTTTTCCCGGTTTACCAGTCGATGCAGTTGAAGTGGATCACGTGTTTCCGCTCGACAGAATGTACAAACTCAAAGGCGCCGCCATGCTTGACAAAGCGGAACTCCTGGAACTCGGCAACACGCCCGAAAATTTGGCTCCGGTCAGCAAGAAAGTCAACGGCTCCAGACAGAACATGACCTACAAGGAATGGGCCGCGACCAATCCTATCGGCCAGCAAGCCGACCCAAGTTTTGTCACGGAGATGAGTAACCTCGAAGAGATCATGGAGATTCATCTCCAGGAGAAAGTCGATGAACTGGTGCGGCGAAAATATCAGACCGAAACGATTACGCCAGAGAGCGGCAAGACGGTGGGAATGACACCAGAGTTACGCCAGAACGTTCTTCTTCGAGGCATCGACTTGCCGAACCCATGATCGGCAATCATTTCGCTAGGCCCCATCGAGGGGGGCGTCATAAAGATGAACGCGGTAACAGTTGTCATGCGCTAGCAGCGAAGAAAGGAAACAGATGGCGACACAGACCGCAACTTTCGGCACTCCCATTTCGCCGCGCCTGGTGAAAGGCGGCATTGTCACCATGGACCCCGATACCTCCGTGGTGACGAACGTGATCTCGTTGCAGTACAACCCGGACTCGCTGACGCGCACGCTGCAGATCCAGGCGGTGCCGGGCGGCGCGGACGGCGTGCGCGTGGACGCGTTGCGGCTGCGCGGGCCGGCGATCGAGACCATCAAGGTCGAGGCCGAACTCGATGCCACCGATCAAATGGAATTTCCCAAGAAATTTCCCTTGGCGGTGAAGTACGGCCTGCATCCGCAACTGGCGCAACTGGAGATGCTGGTCAATCCCACCGTCGAGACGCTTCTCTCCGACGATGCCATGGCCAGCGCCGGCACGCTCGAGATCATTCCGCTGGAGCAACCGCTCACGCTTTTCGTGTGGAGCGCTATGCGCGTTATTCCCGTGCGGCTCACCGAGTTCAGCATCACCGAAGAAGCCTTCGATCCGAACCTGAATCCGATTCGCGCCAAGGTCAGCCTGGGCATGCGCGTGTTGAGCGTGGACGATCTGGGCTTCGACCATCCAGGTGGGCGCATGTTCCTGACGTATCTGACCAACAAAGAGACGCTGGCCTCGCAAGTAGCGACGGCGGCGCTCACAACCTTAGGACTGGGGAGTTAAGCGATGAGTTATCCGTTAGCAGCGATGATACGGTTGGGCGTTGTGCCGCCGGTGACGTTTCCCACCGACAGCCGCTATTACGGCTTCAGCGTGCTGCAGTACACGACACCCAGCGGAGCTACGATTCCCTATCTTCCGCGCCGCATCATTCCCCAGCCCGGCGCGCCGAATTACGCCACCATCAACCAGTACACGGTGCAGCAGGGGGATCGTCTCGATCTGATCGCCGCCAAGTATCTCGGCGACCCACTGATGGCGTGGCTGATCTGCGATGCCAATGGCGCCATGAAGCCGCACGACCTGGTGGCAACGCCGGGCCAGGTGCTGGCGATTACTACGCCCCAGGGCTTTCCCGGAGGAACGATTGCTCAGTAGCGTTCAATTGACGCTCATGATGGGCCCGGTCATCGCGTTTCCCGTGCCATCGTCGGTACTGGAGTCGCTGGCCGAGGTGGAGGTGACTATCAACGATCTGGAGCCGAGCGGCTTCAAGCTCACCTTCAGCGTCGACAAGCAATCTCCGCTGCAGTTGCTATTCCTGCTCACCGGCGGCCTGCCGCTGCTGTTCATGCGCTGCATTCTGGTGGCGACAGTGAACGGCCTTCCGAACGTGTTGATCGACGGTGTGATCACGCAGAATGAGATCGCTCCCGGCGACAAGGGATCAAATTCCACGCTGACCCTTCTGGGGCGCGACTTGACGGCGGTGATGGATCAGTCGAACTGGAGCGGCCTTCCTTTTCCGGCGTGTCCGCGCGAGGCGCGAGTGTTGATGCTGCTGGCCAAGTATGCCTTCTTCGGCGTACTGCCTGTGATCATCCCCAGCATTGTTATGGATATCACGTTGCCGATCGAACAGATTCCGGCGCAGCAAGGCAGCGACTTGCAGTACATTCGCCGGCTGGCCGAGGAAGTCGGGTACGTCTTCTTTATTGCTCCCGGCCCGGCGCCGGGAACCAGCACGGCGTATTGGGGTCCGCAGGTGAAGATCGGGGCGGTACAACCAGCGCTCAATGCCGATATGGATGCCTACAGCAACGTGGAATCGCTGCACTTCAAGTTCGACCAGGAGAAGAGCAAGATTCCAATCCTCTATAACTATGTGCAGGAGCTGGGCATCAGCATTCCAATTCCGATTCCGCCGATAAATCCGCTGCAACCGCCGCTGGGAGCGATTCCGCCCATCCCCACCAACCTGCTGCCGCCCGATTTCACCTCGTTCCGCGACGACCTGTCGAAGATTTCGGTGGCGCAAGCCCTCATGATGGGTTTCGCCGCCGGCTCGGCCAGCTCGGAAGTAGTCACTTGCGATGGGTCGCTGGACGTGACGCGCTACGGCGGCGTGCTGAATGCGCGCCAACTCGTCGGTGTGCGCGGCGCGGGATATTGTTTCGACGGCCTGTACTACGTGAAGAGTGTGACCCACAGAATCAAGCGGGGGGAGTACAAACAGAACTTTACTTTGACAAGGAATGGCCTGGTATCGACAGTGCCAACGGTGAGCCCATGAGCATTGCAGGACCTCCATCAACCGATTCGACTCCGAAACGTTACTACGGCAAGTATCGCGGCATGGTTATCGATAACGTCGACCCGATGCAGATCGGGCGGATTATGGCGCAGGTGCCCGACGTGCTCGGCGAAATACCCTCCAGTTGGGCCATGCCCTGCGTTCCCGCGGCTGGCATTCAGGCGGGTTGCTTCGTGGTGCCGCCGATTGGATCGCAGGTGTGGATGGAGTTCGAGCAGGGCAACCCCGATTATCCCATCTGGTCGGGTGGTTTCTGGGGCACGTTTGGCGATGTGCCCGTGCTCGCCATGGCACCGCCTCCGCTGGTTCCTCCCATCGGCCAGAACATCGTGCTGCAGACCACTGGCCAGAACACAGTCGTGTTGAGCGATACGACACCGGCGCCGCTCGTTGGCGGAATCACCCTGAAGAGCGCCGGCGGACCCATGCTGGTGGTCAACAGCTCGGGCATTTACCTGACCTGTGGGCCGGGACTCGCAACCATCATGATGACCGGGTCAGTGGTTGCCATCAACGAAACAGCACTGACCATCTCCGGACCTTAACCGCAATTAGATTGCACAACTTGGAAAGGAGTGAGATCGATGCCGGGACCAATTCTTCATGTGGGTGCAGTGGTGATGTGCGCGCACGGAGGCACGGCTATGCCGACTGCGCCGAGCCCGACGGTAATGGTGTCAGGCATGCCGATCGCGACCATCGCCGCTCCGTACAGCGTGGCCGGATGCGCCTTCGTTCCGCCCGCCGGGAACGGCCCGTGCGTAACCGGAATGTGGGTCGTGGGAGCGGCGCAGGTGATGTCGAATGGGCAGCCGGTCGCGATCCTGAGCGGAAGTTCCACCTGCGTTCCGACGGGCACACCCATGCTGCCGGTTTCAGCGCAGACATTCGTAGTCGCAACCTAAGGCTGAGGCGAAGCGATGAACGTCAACTTTCCGTACATGTTCGATGGCCGTGGCCGCACCCAGGATCCACTGGCGAATTATGTGTACCAGTTGGTGGAGCAGGTGTTGTTTACCTCGCCGGGCGAGCGCGTGAACCTGCCCGATTTTGGCAGCGGCCTGCTTCAGCTCACCTTTGCGCCGACCAGCGTGGAGATGGCAGCGGCAACTCAATTCACGGTTCAGGGAGCGCTGCAGAAGTGGCTGAGCGGCTATATCAAGGTGCAGTCGGTGGTAGCAACGGCGGTTGAGTCGACACTCACCGTGACCGTGACCTACGCGCCGTTGAATACGAGCGTAACCCAGGTGCAGACGTTCGTCTATGGAGGCAACGGATGATCTTCCGCTGCTGCAACGAGAACCGCAAAGCCGCGGTTCTCGGAAATCCGTCGATCAATGGCATCGATTACCTGGAGATCCTCGACAACGCCGAGGCCAAGGCCATCCCCAGCCTGGTGCAGCGCACGTTGCTCGTGTACTGCCTGAAGCCGGTGCCCACCACTCTGACCGCGAATAACGTATTGATCACGGGCGGAGAGAGCATCACGGGGATTACAGCCGAGTGGCTTGGCCCGGCAAGCCCGCCTCAGTCGCAGGCCACGGCTAACGAACAGAACTATTTCAAGAACCTGCCGAATGCGCAGAACATCCTGGTCGTGCGCACCAGCGAATGGGGCGATTTCTCTCCATATTGTTTCCGGTTGGTGAACAACACCGCGGCGGCGGAAACTGATCCCTTTCAGATCACCGAAGTTTTAACCGGATTCGATCCGCAATTGGCGGAAGTGAAGTTCTCATTCAAAGTCGAGTGCGGGCCGGAGTTCGATTGTGCGCCGGTGCCTCCCGATTGTCCGCCGGAGCTGCCCACGCCACCGCCGATCAACTATCTTGCGAAAGACTACACCACCTTTCGCCAGGTAATGCTGGACCGGTTGAATCAACTGCTTCCCTCGTGGGACGCGACCACCGAAGCAGACATCGGGGTCATGCTGGCCGAGTTGGTCTCCTATGCCTGCGATCAGTTGAGCTACCACCAGGATGCGGTTGCGACGGAGGCATATCTGCCGACGGCCCGCAGCCGCATTTCGCTGCGGCGTCACGCGCGCCTGGTTGACTACTTCGTGCATGAGGGCTGCAATGCGCGCGTGTGGATGCAGATCAACGTCAACGGGCCGACATTTCTCGAGGGGAAGAAGACGCGCTTCTACACCACGGCGCCGGGAATGCCGAACTCTTTGGAGGTAGGCGCAGGGAACGAACCAGCCGCTCTGCTTGCGGGCGTCGTGGCCTTCGAGCCGATGCAGGACGCGAGTCTTTTTCCTGAGCAGAACACGATGAATTTTTACACCTGGGGCGACACGGACTGTTGTCTCCCGCAGGGTGCAAGCGAAGCCACGCTCGCGGGCACGTTTCCCAACCTGCAGGTGGGCGACGTGCTGATTTTTCAGGAGATGATGGGGCCGCAGACCGGCGTCGCAGCCGACGCCGACGTGCGTCATCGTTGCGCGGTGCGGCTGACGGCGGTGACCACGCAAAATGCTCTGGGCGAGACGCTAGTCGATCCACTCTTCGATGTGAACGGCAATCCGATTACATGGTCAATGCAGATACCCCAGCCGGTGACCGAGATTCAATGGTCCAGCGACGATGCGCTGCCATTTCCGGTTTGCGTCTCGTCACAGATTCTGGTGAACGAGGTCGAGCAGCCTTTACCCAACGTTAGCGTGGTGCTGGGAAATGTTGTGCTGGCTGACCAGGGCCTCACCATGCCCATGATGCCGATCGGCACGGTTCCCGCCCCGACGCTTCAGTATGCTCCGAACCCCGCTGCCAATCGCTGCCAGACGCAACTGCCCCAGTGGTTGCCGGTTCGCTTTCGTCCGCCAGTCCCGCAGAGCCCGGTGACGCAGGCTGTTCCATTGCCGCTGGCTGGCAGCCCCTCAACATCGGCCTTGGTTCCGCTGACCACCAGTGGGGCAGTCAGCCTGTTCGATAGCAACGGATACGTCTCCATGCTGGTCGCTGCGAATTCTCCCCTGACTTGGCCGCAGTATTTCGGCGTTAAAGCCAACGCAAACGCGATCAATCCCGCCGAGTTCGACCTTGCGGTAGTGTTTGCACCCTCCGGCGGCAGCCCTGCAGGACTCAGCGCGCCGGCGATACTCGAGCAATTTACTGGACTCTCTCTCACTTTGGGCACCTCGAACTATGCGCCCACCCAGCTGAGCAACTCGCAGTTCATAAGCGTGCCGGCAAGCTCGCCGCCCTCGGGTCCGGTGCCCTCCAAATTTCCGCTCGGGCCGACCATGCTGCCAAACTCAGGCACGATCGAACTGGAGGATTTCTTCGGCAATCCCTACCTGACGATCACGCCCACGAATCCGCTGGGCTGGCCGCCGCTGTTCGCGGTGTTGGCGCAGGGCCAGATCACCGATCCTGGCGTCTTCAATCTTCTCCTGCTGTACTCGCCCGCTTCGGGTGCTCAAGGCGTCACGCTGCCTGTGCTCGTGGAAGAGTTCGTCTCGTTATCGCTGGCGAACACCGCGTCAACCATCGATGCAGACTCCGACCTGATCAGCGTTCAGACCTTCGAAGAGGAACCGAATCCCAGCCTTTCTGCCACCGAACTGATGGAGTTCGATGCCGATCAGGTAGGTCCTGTAATCACGCTGACCAGCACGCTGCCCGGCTCGGGTGACCCGGCAAAAACCTGGACCGTGGAGCCGGACCTGCTGGAATCTTCTCCCGACGACACCCAGTTTGTGATGGAAATCGATACCAACGGCACAGCATATCTGCGCTTCGGCGACGGCACGAACGGATTGCAACCGGTCACGGAGACGCAATTCACAGCTTGTTACCGCATCGGCAACGGCACCGCCGGCAATGTGGGCGCGAGTTGCCTGACAAACTTTGCCGCGGGAGTTGTTGCGGACTCAACGATTGGGAGCTGCACGAATCCAATGCCCGCGATGGGCGGCATCGATCCTGAAACCAACGCGCAGATATGCCGGCGCGCACCGCAAGCGTTCCTCACCCAGGAACGTGCGGTGACGATGCCGGATTACGTGAATGTGGTCGAGAGGAATCCACAGATAGAGGACGCGGCGGCGACGCTGCGTTGGACCGGCAGTTGGTACACCGTTTTCATCACCGCCGAACCGGTAGGCAACGCCAACATGAGCAAGGCGCTGCGCCGCAACCTGACGCAGACGGTGAACCAATACCGACTGGCAGGACAAGACATTCTGATCGAGCCGCCGCAATACGTTTCTCTGGAGATTGGGCTCTCGGTCTGCGTTGATCCGGATTACTTCCAGCGCGATGTAGAGCAGGCGCTGTTGCGGGTGCTGGGTAGCGGCACGCTGCCCAACGGACAGCCGGCGCTGTTTGCGCCGCAGAATTTCGAGCTTGGGCAACCGGTGTACCTGAGTCCCATCTACGCGGCGGCGCGCCGAGTGGCAGGCGTGCTCACGGTGACAGCAACGGTCTTCGAACCAGAGGGCCAGAACACCCAAGTGTATCTTCAGCAGGGGTTCATCCCCATGGGGCCATTCCAGGTGGCGCGTATGGATAACGATCCCAGCCTGCCGGGCAACGGTCAATTGCGGCTATGCATGATGGGAGGTAAATAACAACCGATGAGCTGCACCGGAAACTCGAACTGCATGTGCGGCTGCTGCCTCGGCATCAGTGTGCAGACGCCGCAGGGCGAGAGCAATCCGCCCTCGCAGCCGGCAATCGCCTATCGCACCGGGACTTGGGCAACGTTCAAGGACTCGATGCTGGCGCGGCTTTCCAGTTCGGACTATCCCGCGCTCGCCGGGCTGAAGACGCGCGACGACGACGACTTCAGCATCGCCTTGCTCGATGCCAGCGCCATGGTGCTCGACATTCTCACCTTCTATCAGGAACGGCTGGCCAACGAGAGCTATCTGCGCACCGCCACGCAGTTGTACTCGCTGATGCAACTGAGCCAATTGATCGGCTATCAGCCATCGCCGGGAGTCTCAGCTTCGGTTTACCTTGCGTTCAACCTGTCGGCGGCGCCGGGGCTGCCTCCGAATCCAACGACCAATGCAATCACCATCCCAGCAGGAACCACGGTGCAGAGCGTGGCAGCACAAGGGATACCGCCGCAAACCTTCCAGACTTCCGCCGACATTTTAGGCAAGCCGGATTGGAACAAGTTGCCGGTGCAAACCGGCAATCCATGGCTGTCGGGCGATTCGGCAACCAGCGTCTATCTCGCGGGCACATCAACGCAACTGCAGCAGGGCGATGCCATCCTGATTGTGGGAAACAACGGCAACGCCGATCTGACGACATGGCCCTGGCTGGTTGGCTTTGTCAGCTCGGTGCAGCCCGACACCATCAATCAGCGGACGTTTGTCACATGGACAGTGCCGGCGGAGGGTCCAAATCCCGCAGAACCACCAAGTTCTCCAACTCTTCCCGCCGGAATCCTTACCTTTTATGCGCTTCGTCAGCGGGCAGCTCTCTTTGGATATAACTCGATCAATCCACAGATGTTGGCCAAGCACACGCTGTCGGAACTCCAATCCCTTTCCCCGCCTCTGGTAACGCCGAACAGTCCTCCTGAATGGGTTTTCGGAACACAAGACAGCAGCAACATAACTTTAATGCAGCAGTCTCTGGTGGATTTGGATGCGGTCTATTCGAAAGTTGTGGGGCAGACTTGGCTGGCGTTAATCGCGCAGGCGGGGGGCAGCGCAACGGCGCCTACATTCTGCGTTTACCCCATTCAATCGGTCTTCACCACGACCCGTTCCGATTACGGGATGAGCGCGAAGATCACTCGCATACAGGTCGCGCAGCCCCAGAGTCTTCTTGGCCAGTTCGATCTTCTGTATGAATTGCAGGCATTCTACCAGTTCACTCGCACCGTTTCGGCGCTGGTGCAAAGCGATGTATTGCCGGCAGCCGAACAGCCGCTGGATTATCCGCTTTACGGAACGCTAATCGATCTGGAGATTGTGCGTGACGATCTTGTCGGAATCACGGCCGTGGCAGTTTCGGGCAACAGCCCGGTGTTGACGCTGAATCCCGGAGTGACCCTGACGTTTAATCCCTATGACAACTACACCGCTCAGGTAACGCTGAACCCTGGGGATCAACTCACGCTGCTGCAGCCGCCTCCTACAATCTTTAACCCAGATCAGAGTATTCCCGACTGGAGTGGCTTGACCGCTCCAGTCACCATCGTTGTGGCCGATGCGAGCGGCCGCACAGGAACGGTGAGCGCGGCCCTGTCGAATTTTTCGCTGGCACTGCCGCCCAACAATGCGCCGGTCGTGCAAGAGCTTGCGCTCGTTTCTTCCGTGGTGCTGGTGGAAGCAACCTCGACCGCCGCAGCCCACACCCGCATCGTGCTCATGAATGCGCTGCAGAACTGCTACGACCGCACGGTAACCACCGTGAACGCGAATGTCGGCGCAGCCACGGCCGGCAGCGCCGTGACGGAGTTGCTTGGCAACGGCGCTGCCGCCACGCCCAATCAATCGTTCACGCTGAAGCAGTCGCCGCTGACCTACGTGTCGGCGTCAACCCCCAGCGGGAGTTCGAGTTCACTTCAGGTCACGGCGAACGGCGCGGCCTGGACCGAGGTACCCTCGCTTTACGATCAGGCGCCCACCGCGCAGGTCTACGAGACGACGAATCTGGTCGGCGGAGGAGCCACGGTGCAGTTCGGCGACGGCGTGGAAGGCGCAACCCTGCCCACCGGGCAAAACAACATCGTGGCGAACTATCGCGTCGGCATCGGCTCCTCGACTAACGTTCTTGCCGGGACGATCACAACGCTCGTGGATCGGCCGCTGGGAGTCAACGGCGTAAACAATCCCATGCCCGCTACCGGCGGCCAGGACGCGCAATCAATCGACGACATCCGCGCCAATGCGCCGCAGACTGTTCTTACGCTGGGGCGGGCAGTATCGATTACCGACTACCAGAACCTTGCGGCTACGTTTGCCGGCATCGCCAAGGCCTACGCCATCTGGATTCCCAACGGAGCGAATCGCGGCGTCTTCGTGACCGTCGCCGCCCCGAATGGAGTGGCGCTCACTCCCCCGAACATCACGCTGACGAACCTCACCAACGCGCTCGTTAGCTACGGCGTTCCGAACATCAACGTTCAGGTGTACAGCTTCTACGAGACTCTGTTCGGATTGAGCGCACAAATCCTCTACGACCCCGCCTACGATTCCACGGCCGTCGAGGCTGCGGTGAGAGAAGAACTCATTTCAACATACAGCTTCGCATCAAGGAGCTTTGGACAAGGAGTCTCAGGCGATGAGATCGCCGCCTTGATTCAGGGAATTACGGGAGTGGTTGCAGTGAACGTCACTAGCGTGACGCTCGGTCTCACAAGTTCTGCTGGAGACCTGGGCAGCGCGGGCTTCTCCGTGGCGACGCAGCAAACCTGGATTGCAGGGCGAGTGTCCCTTTCGCGCCCCCAGTCCAGCAATCCAAACGTCATCTGCCCCTACATTCCAGTAGCCAGTGTGGGAGCATTGCCTCCGCCTGCGGATCTTCTGGTGCTGAATCCCGATCCTACGCAGGTGGTGCTGGGGGTGATGGCGTGAGCTTCAATCTTTTCCAACTTGTGCCCGCGGTCTACCGGCTTCGTGACGCGCAAATCGCCTCCACCATGCAACTGCTGACTGCGGCGGAGCAGGCGCAACTCGCCACGCTGCAGGCAACTTCACCATTGAACACTCAAGAGCAGGCGCAGCTCGACGGGCTAATCGCCAAGTCCACGCGCGGACCTTTGCAATCTCTGCTCATGGTGATTGAGGAGCAGTTGGCCGCCCTCGCCTATGACCTCGATCAGCTCTACGACGATCAGTTCATCGAAACCTGCGCTCCGTGGGTAATCCCGTACATCGGCGATCTGATCGGATATCAATCAATTAACGGCATCACGCCATCAGTGGATGACCCGCGCTCCGAGGTTGCCAACACGATCGCCATGCGCCGCCGCAAAGGGACCGTGCTGGTGCTCGAACAACTGGCGCGCGATGTAACCGGATGGGGCGCGCACGCGCTTGAGTTCTTTCGTGTGCTCGCCGACACCCAGTACATGAAGCATGTCCGCCTGTGGAACTACTACGCCCCCGACGTGCGGGGATGGAAGCCGCGATACTACCGCAACAGCGGCTTCAGCCGGATGACGCACAAGGTAGACGTACACAAACCCGCGTCTCCGGGTTTGCCACGC
Organism: uncultured Acidobacteriaceae bacterium; assembly: GCA_963832755.1. Lineage (GTDB taxonomy): Bacteria > Acidobacteriota > Terriglobia > Terriglobales > Acidobacteriaceae > Sulfotelmatobacter. The sequence goes on from CAWHVM010000003.1 coordinate 993,567, forward strand.
TACAACATCCAGAACATCGGCATCTTTCTTTGGTCGCTAGGCGCGTACAGCATCACCGACGGCACGCCGACGCCGTGTGCGACGAATGCGCCGGGGGCCGCGATTTGCTATCGCTTCAATCCGCTGGGCATGGACATGCCGCTGTTTCATGCCGCCATTTCGCAAGGGGAGACGATTACGGCAGAGGCGACGCCGGTAAATGTGCCCGACTGGCTGTCGCGGCTCGTGCTGTGCGCGGACCTGGCGAACGGCGTCGCTACAAACTACTACGGGCCGGGCGCGAGCCTTTCGATTTCTCTCAGTGGACAACTGTTGAACCCGTATCAAATCCAGGTGGCGAATCTATCGGGAACAGATGGCTCGTGGAACAACCTGCCCGCGTCGACCAGCCCGTACCTTGCTCTCGTCGATCCAGAGTTAGGCAGGGTTGCGTTGCCTTCCAATCTCACAACGAATGCGCCCCCCACAGGCAAGATTCCGGGATACGTCAGCCAAGGCAAGTTCACTACAGGCCAGTCGGTCACGCAAAGCAACACCGGAGCGACAGCGACACTCCTCAATCCGGCGGGCGAGTCTGGGGCGAATCCAGTGGACGAGTCTGGGCCACTGTTGATTGGGCCGATCACGGGCTCTGCCGACCCGTTCGATACCTGGGTGGGCCCAACCGGCGCCGTGTTTATTCCTACGCCCCTGCAGGTTTCCTACTACCACGGTTTCAATGCAGACATGGGCGGCGGCGAGTACGAGCGGGAAGATACGTTCAGCGTCGCCGCCGAGGCAGCGATCTATCCTTATCCCGATACGGTCGTCCCGCCGCGCTACCCCACGTTGCAAGCGGCCCTGAAGTACGTTGCCACACAACTGCCGGTCGAAGGCCAACTGGGATTGGAAGTTTCGAGCAGCGAGACTTACACCGTAAACACCGGCCCGCTGAGTATCGACTTGCCCGCGGGCGTTCTGTTCGAGTTTCGCGCGCAAGATCAATCCCGGCCCACGATCTTGCTTGACGGCGAATTCGCCGTGACCGGCGGCCTGGATAGCCAGTTTCTGATGAATGGTTTTCTCATCGCTGCCGGCCCTAACATGTCGTCCCCAACATCGTCGACTCTGATTCATGTCCCGGTAGATCGGCCGTCGGGCAGCGCGAACCAGCTTTCGGAGTTGAATGTCGAGCATTGCACGCTGGTTCCCGGATGGTCGGTGAGCACTTCGGGACTGCCGAACAACCCGGCGAAACCCACGCTGATCATCGAGCCGCCGGGTGTGCAGATATTCTCCGAACGCTCGATTCTGGGCGCGGTTCAGGCGATGAATCTGGCGACAGTGAATTTCTCCGACAGCATCGTCGATGCCACCGACGCAGGCAACGTCGCCTATTCCGCACTGGATGGTGAAAGTGGCGGCGCCGCGCTCACGCTCACAGGATGCACAGTCGTAGGCAAAGTACACGCACAGACGCTCACTCTGGTTTCAGACAGCATCATCTGGGCTACGGCGAGCAATAGCTGGGCATCGGGATTGATCTCCGACCGGCTGCAGGTGGGCTGCGTACGGTTCAGCTTTTTGCCGGTGAATGCCATCACGCCGCGCAGGTTTGAATGCGTGGAGCAAGCGCTGGCCTCGCCGCAGCCGCTCTTCTTATCGTTGCGCTACGGCGATCCGCGTTATCTGAAGATGCTCGCCTGCACCGATGACAGCATCCGGCGAGGCGCCGACGATGGCGGCGAGATGGGCGCGTTCCACTTTGTGCTGGCGCCGCTGCGGGAAAGCGATCTCAACATTCGACTGCAGGAATATTTGCCCGTAGGCCTGAATGCCGGGTTGATCTATCAAACTTAGTTGTTGCACGCCGAATCGGGCGTGGTTGAAGCCGGAAACAGATGAGATTGAGCAAGAAGAGGAGTCTGCCGTGAGCTTCGATAACAGCCGTATCACCTTCGAGTCCTGGAAGAACTACTCGGGCGTAGTGTCGGAGCAGGGCCGGGTTCGATCCGACGCCAACTGGAATGAATGGCTCGCCGAACTCTCGCGCCGCATCCAGGCGGGAACGCTCGATACGATGGGTCACGCCGTCTATCCGGCAACCACACCCTACGCATTTCAGATTGCCGTAGGCAATGCGGGCACGAACACCATCAACATTGGTGTGGGCCGCATGTACGTAGACGGCATACTGGTCGAGAACCACGGCAATCGGAAGACGGCAGTATGGGATCCAGCCCTCGATGAACTATCCAATTCTCCTCAGCCACCGCCGGTTCCGTTGGGAGGGCTGGGTAGTTCCAACTCCATCTCTTACGATGATCAACCCTACAACCCCGGCGCGTCCGTTCCCACGGGAAATGGAGAGTATCTGGTTTACCTGGATGTGTGGAAGCGCCCGATTACTTACATCGAAGATCCGTCGCTGGTGGACGTTGCGATCGGCGTTGACACGACCGGACGAATCCAGACGGCGTGGCAGGTCGGGGTATACCCGCTTCCCACGGCCTCGTCGTCCGCTTACTTCACAATTACTGGCAAGGTGACCAGCGGCCCGGTCGCCATCAGCTTTGTTGCCAACGAAAAAGTTGTGCAAGGCAGCGGCAGCGGAACAGCCAGTGCCAACCTTATCGGAACGGTGACCGGCGTCGGCCCCATGTATCTCGGGACGATTACGGGATCTGCGAGCCCCACAGAGCCGTGGGTGGGTCAAACCAGCGGCGCAGTGTTCACCCCGAACGCCACGCCGGCCGCCATCTCCGCCTATACGATTGCGGGTTCTGTGACCAGCGGCGCATTCTGCGCTAATGAAGAAGTGGTGCAAAGCGGCAGCAGCGGCGCCAGCGCAAACCTGATTGGATGCGTTCCCGCAGGCGGTCCCATGTATGTGGGGCCGATTACGGGACCGACCAATGACGGAACAGACACTTGGGTGGGCCAAACCAGCGGCGCAGTATTCACGCCGTCGCCGTCGGCCGCACCTGTCGCCACCTCCGCGTCCACTGTCACCGGTTCGGTCACCACCAGCCTGTTTATTGCCAACGAAGAAATTGTGCAAAGCAACAGCAACGCCAGCGCGAATCTGATTGGGCCGGTAGACGGATCAGGCCCCATGTATATCTGGAACCTGGAGGGAACTGCTGACCTAACCGATGCATGGGTGGGACAAGCTAGCGGAGCAGTCTTCGCACCGAAGGCGGCGCCAGTGGTCTCCACCTGGAGCTGCGCCACGCCGGACTCCGCGATTCCGTGGCCGGTCAGCTCTGGATATCTCACCAACGACACCGTGAGCAGTGGACCCTCGGGGCCTTGCTGTCTCACCGCGGGAACCGGCTATACCGGAGTCGAGAACCAGCTTTATCGAGTGGAGATCCAGGCTCCCGGCGCTATTGGCGGAGCCAATGCGACTTTCAAGTGGTCGCGCGAGAATGCCTCGGTTCAAACCGGAGTGACAGGAATCGCGCCCGGCGCAAACTCGCTCGGCAACCCGTCAAGCGTGCTTACGGTGCTGAGCCTCGGCCGCGATCAGGTTCTTGGTTTCACGGCGGGCAATTGGATCGAGATCACGAACGAAACCTTCGACGACAACTGCCTGCCCGGCGAGTTGTACCAGATTGACTCCGTCACGCCATCGAACAACACGATCACTCTGGTCAATCCTTTGTCGAGCAACTTTCCCCCGAGTTCGCTCCAGGCCAACAAATACACGCGCATCATCCGCTGGGATCAGTCAGGTCAGGTCTACACCAGCGACAACAAACCCTATTTCAACCTGACCGGCTCGAACGGGGCAATCCCCGTGCCCACCGATGGCACGAAGCTGCTGCTCGAGAATGGCCTTGTCGTCGTGTTCGGACTCAGTGTCGCCACCGGCGTGTACCTCCCGATGAACTACTGGAATTTCGCGGCGCGGTCGGCCGACGGCAAGATCGATCGACTGCACAAGGCGCCGCCTCGCGGAATCTACCACCACTACACCAAGCTCTCGATTGTGAACTTCGCGGCAACGCCCCCCACCGCAACCGACTGCCGCACGCCGTGGGCTTCCTCCGATACCGGCGAATGCGGCTGCTGCGCCGCCACGGTCGGCGACGGCAGCGATAGTGTTGGCATGTACAGCTCCATCCAGGACGCTCTCCAATCCCTGCCCAAAGGCGGTGGTGAAGTTTGCATCCTTCCCGGCAAGTACTACGAAAACGTGGTGCTGCAAGGACTCAAGAATGTCGTGATCAAGGGCTGCGGCCCCCGGTCCCACGTGTACTCGCAGTCTCTGCAGCCCGGTGGCAGTGGTACCGGCTCGACCGCCGATTCCGGCGTCACCAAGAGCGGAATCCCCGCCGTCTTTACGCTGGTGAATTGCGAAAACGTCGAGCTGCGTTCGTTCTCGGTCTCCGCGGCGAGCAAGGAGATTGGCATTCTGCTCGATTATCCGCCAACCGCCAAGTTCTTCGATGAGCTGCTGATCGCGAATAGCGATATCGCGATCGAAGATTTGAAATTATCGGCATCTACCCTGCCCGCCATCGTAGCCAGAGGCGTCTCGCAACTGAGGGTTGCGGAAAATCGCATCGCGATGAAGGATGTCGAGAGCCTCTACGCCGCCGTATATCTATCTGGCGAGGAGATGTTCTTCGAGCGCAACTCGGTGCGCGTAAAGCCGGAAAACGTTGCGTATGAGCAGGGAGTGCAGACACAGGCAAATAATCCTACCAACACTATTATTACGAATGTGGGCTCGACTCCACCGCCAGGGTTGGGAGCATCCGGAGCCGGGGATTTCGGGACTGTGGACGAATTCGCCATGGGCGCTCCCGGCGGTATCCAGATCGCCGGGCCATCCAGGAATGTCTTTGTCTTGGAGAACGAGATCGAAGGCGGCAGCCGCAACGGCATCACCCTCGGCAACTTCATCATCATTGACAAGAACAACGGAGACAGCGGCACGCTTACCGGCTCGCAGCAACAGACCGACGGCGACTGCTGCACCGGCGGCACAGGCGTGCTTACAGGGACAACAGGTTCCGGGACCAACGTCAACAAAATCGGCGCCGGTGGAAAAATTCGCAACCTGCATATCGATCGCAATCGCATCCTTAATATGGGGATGTGCGGCATCGGGCCAGTTGGATATTTCGATCTGTTTACCGCTCATGAGATCGTAACCCTGGAAAATGTGAACATCACATCGAACGTCATCTGTCGCACCATGATGAGGAAGATGGTGGCATTCGACACAAAACTGTCAAAGTTCGGCTATGGCGCCATCAGCCTGCCCGACGTAGTTAACCTGATAATTCGCGACAACACGATTACCGATTTCGGGATAACGCCGGGCGCGGAGGTTTGCGGGATCTTCGTTCTGCAGGGCGAAGGGATTGAAATCAGCCGCAATCAGATCCGCGAAACGCGCGACCTGAATGAGAGTTGGCTCGCGGTGCAGACTTCGTCCGGCGGCATGCGCGCGGGGATTTACATCTCGGCGGTGACCCCAGGCATGTTCGACCAGTCGAACAATTCACAGATGAGGCTAGCCGAATCCACGGTGAGCCCCTATATCAACGATATCAACGCGTACGCTCCCTTCGTTTCCACCTACGCTCCGGGATTCCCGGCGCTGCGCATTCAAGAGAACGTTGTGCGCGTGGCTCTGGGATTGGCGCTGTATGCATACGGTACCGGACCCTTTTCCATTGTGAACAACCATTTTAGTTCTGGAGGCGCCGTGGAGGTGTCTCTCGCGCCAGTTCTGGACATCAACGACCCGGATACTGAAGCGATTGGAAATTTTGCCGGAGCCCTGACTGTGTCGATTCTGAATATGGGGATCGTCCTGGAAGCCTTCAGCTTTGTAAAGAGTTTTCTTGCTCTTCTCGAAGCCCAGGGTCCGAACTTGGATGACAATGACAACTACCTGGCATTCTCTTCCTGCGGCACAGTCCTGTTCACTAACAATATCTGCCAGCTCGAGGCCCAGCAGAGCGGCGTGGGAGGGTTCTGTTCGGTAGGAATCGCCAGTCTCGACCACATACTATTTGCCAACAATCAGACTTGGTTCGACGCACCATCCTACGTTGACGAACAATCACTGACTGCGTTCACTGACGTATTCTTAGGCGCCGTGTCTCTGCACGCCGGCACCAATCGTCTGCAGGAGACGCTGGGCTACCCGGTAAAATTTTCCGGCATTACCTTCGGAGGACTCAACATTACTGCGCACAACCTATCGACCTACTGCATTCGTGCCCGAGCGTTGTTTCCCGCGCAACTCATCGATCGCCCGAATCTTGTTATCAAGGACAGGTTCTGTCCCAAGAACGATTTCAAGAGAGATACTTAATGCGGCAGGGGCCGATTTGAAAGGACACTTCACAACATGACTGACACAACGACAATAAGCGACCTCACGCCTGAATCAGCCGCTGCACAGGCCGATAGCAGCGTTCCAGTCATCCTTACTTCCGCCGACACTGACGCGGCCACCACCATTCAGAATCTGGGACTGGTGCAGCAAGCGCGGGTCTCGCGGCTCACGCGCGTGGCCGCCAGCGCGACCGGGCAGTACGGCGCCACTTCCACGCAGGCCACCGCAGCCCAGGCCGCCGTGACCTCAACTGCGTCGGCCGCCGCGCAGATCAACGTGGTGCATCAGCAGGTGACGACTCCGGCTCCTCCGGTCACCGCCACCGGCTGGGCCTTGCATGGCCGCGTCTATGACAACAACCTCAATCCGCTATCCGGCTATTCTGTGTTTCTGGTCGACGGCCAAAAGAATTACCTGAGCACTTACGGTTTCGCCTACACAGACAGTACAGGCTACTTTCTGATCAACTACGCGGCAACCACAACTGGAGGCGCTGCAACGCAACCAGCCGGCGATTCAACACCACCCGCCGCCACCGCTCCAATCCAGCCCGCGGCAGGCGCACCAGCGCCGGCAAGTGCGGCCACGCCACCAACCGCTGCAACCGAACTCTATCTGCAGATTGCCGATACCAATGCCAATTCGGTCCTCCTGAGTGCGACTGCCTTTCAACCGGCGGTGGGCAATGCAACCTATCAGGTGGTGACTCTTGCCGCGGGAGAACCGGCGCTTGGCGATCCACCCGCCCAGGTACGGGCAGTGGCCCTTCCGCCGATCAACAAAAAGCCAGGCACTAAGAGTTCATAAATAGGTTCAGCAGCGAACTGTAATGAACGGGCGCGCGATCTCCTCAACCAAGGCGCGACATGCTGGTTATGCTGCCCAAACAGTTTGCACTTTTCTCCGGCAGGAACTGAAGCTATGATGAGGCGGGTTGCGAAGGCGAAGGGGCTATGGCACCTGCGAGCACCAAAAAGGAGAATGCGATCAGCTTGCGCTTCGCACCACGGACAAGCAGACCTCCCGCAATGCAGGTTCCGGCAAGACCGCCCGCTCCACCCGTGTATCGACCCAACCTAAATCCAGCCGGCCGAGCCGCAGTTTCCCCAACCCACGCGCTTAGCCGAAGCATGCGCCCATCCGCGCAAGTGCAAAGTCGCGTTGGGCCGGGCCAGTCTTTGCTGCGCGTTATGCAGAGAACCGTCAGCGGACATCCCAAGACGTATCCCAATCTGAACCCCTCCGCCGCCATCCCCGTAAAGCGCGAAGAAGTTTTCAAACTCCAGGATTTCTTCGGCAACTACCGGTTGCAGCGTGGCTCCGAGCATGGAGCCTATGTTCCCTACTCCAAGTACATCTTTGTCCGCACCACGCGCGGCGAAACCTTGCTCCATCCCTACTTCCGCCATCCCGCACTCGCCGAAGGGCGGCCGGTCCGTTACGCCGGCGAAGCCTCCTTTAACAACGGCCAGTTGGAATGGTGGAGCAACGGCTCCGGCAATTACCGCCCCGATTACGAACATGCGGAACAAGCCGAACTCCCCATGGAGCGCTTCTACACCTTCGAGCAGATTCTCAAGGGTGCCCACAAACAACCCGGCGTTACTTCGAGAACTTCGGCAGTCCCCGGCTCGAGCGCCGCGTCCATCCCCACACAAGGTGTTGAAACAGAAACAGCGAACGCGAATGGTAATGGCCCGGTTTGATTGTCATCCTGAACAAGCGTTCTTTGCGCAGTGAAGGATCTGGGCGAGCCGCGCGACGCGTCGCGTTCTTTGCGACGCAATAATCGCGCGTTTGGCTCGCTTCCTTGTCACACTGAGCACTACCCACTGCAGAAAAATTAAGGTTGTTTTCCTGGAGATGTAGCATAATATGAGCAATTGTCTCCGGGACAAAATGGAGTCCCGGCGGGAGCGAGGTTTTGAACATGGCCAAAGACGGAGTAAGTGCGCAAACCACAAAAGTCGATCCGAAGACGCAGCCCGCCCTGGCCAGGCCAACGGTTTGCCCGGACGACCCGCGCAGCTAAGTATCCATACCTTCCCATTCGTGACGCGTCCCGTACAAGTTCATTCGTGGTAGGGATGTCCCTGTACATCCGTTCCGTAGGGCAAGCGCAGAGGGCGATGTGAGCATCAATATCTGTTCCTGCTGTTGAACATGCGCAGCAGGGTCATCGTGATGATCTGCGGATCGAAGGTGAGACTCCAGTTGCGAAGATAGTAGAGGCCGTATTCCACACGCTTGACAAGGCGACAAAACGGACGGAGGCGAGATTTCTTGTTGAAAACAGCGGAGTAAAAGCAGACTGCTTGCCCTCTGGCAATCGGAGCTTCAGATGAACCTCGGATTTTATTTAGGCACCCTGATATTTCTTCCTCTCGAATAGATACTAAGAGAGTCCGGAAAATCAGTACAAGCCTGCCAGTTCTTCTACAAACCCTTTGCCATGAACATCTGGCGGAGAGGGAGGGATTCGAACCCTCGGTACAGGTGTTAGCCCGTACAACGGTTTAGCAAACCGCCGCATTCGGCCACTCTGCCACCTCTCCGGCGGACCGAGTTACAGTTTACCATGTCTCCAGATCACACCATAAAGAACGCCCGTCGGACTGGTTTTTGTTTGCGGTCCACGATATATAGTGGTTGAACCTGGCTCTGGACAATCCCAACCATGTGGGGGCACTGCAAACTCGGCTCGGCATGCGCGCTGCTTGCCTCCATGTTATTTTTTCGAATCCTGGCTGCGCCAAGTCCAGTCGCTGAGTTGCTTCCCCCACCTGGCTACACCCTCACCGCAGAAGCCGCCAACGAGGATTCGCCGCCGCAAGTCACGGCTCAAACTTCCGCCCCGAGCGGCATCTCTCTGCCCACGGAACAGCGGGTTAAGTCCCCCGGCTGGTGGCCCACGAAAGGGGATGCTTCCCGCGACAGTTACATCGGCACCGCGGCTTGCGTGAAGTGCCACGCTGCCAAGTTTGCGTCCCAGCAAACCAACGCGATGGCGCAGGCTGCAACCCGAGCCCCAGACGCGGAGATCCTGCACCAGCATGACCACCTGGACTTTCGTCTGGGCCCATACAATGAGGAGATCGCGACGAAGGATGCAAAAACCGTTTTAACAGTCAGCGATGAAAAGGCGTCGCTTTCCCAGGATTTGCTTTGGGCTTTTGGCGTCGGCCACATGGGTCAAACCTACGTCTACGAGAAGAATGGGACCTTCTACGAAAGCCATCTCAGTTTTTTTGCTTCCGCCCACGATTTGAATGTCACTCCTGGACAGTCCCTTGCCATCCCTGGCAGCCTTGAGGCCGCCGCCGGACGCCGCATGCCCCCCGCCGAGACCCGGCGTTGTTTCAGTTGCCACACTACGGCCGCCGTGACCAAGAATCAATTCGATCCCAATGCCGCCGTCCTCGGCGTTACCTGCGAAGCCTGCCACGGACCCGGCGCCAACCACGCAGCGGCCATGAAGTCGGGAATGCAGGAGCAGGGCGTGGCTATGATCATGAATCCAGCACGTCTTGATCCCGTTGCTTCTGTGGATTTCTGCGGCGCTTGTCACCGCACCTGGGAAGATGTCGTTGGCACCGGCCTCATTAGCGCCGGTGTGCTGAACGTCCGCTTTGCGCCTTACCGCCTGGAAAACAGCAAATGCTGGACCCAGCCCGACGCGCGCCTAACTTGCGTGGCCTGCCACGATCCGCATCAGCCCCTGGAGCACGATGCGGCAGCCTACGATTCACGCTGTCTGCAATGCCACATCAATCAACCCAGCGCCAAGAAAAGCCCCGATCACCGAGACTCAGATCACCCCGGTGCAGCCTGCCCTGTCAGCACGAAGAACTGTACCACCTGCCACATGCCGAAAATCGTGACTACAGTCCAGCACTCGACCTTCACCGACCATTGGATTCGCATCGTCGTACCCGGCCAACCCTATCCCAATTGATTGAGCGGCGCGGTTCTTCAGCAACTGACGGCGGGCCAATCTTACTCCCACTTTTCCTCGCCCTCGTGGATCGTGATGTAACGGTCGATGGGAAGATCGATCAAGCACCGCTTCAGTCCGCTGGCCTGCGGCCACGTGCCGCACCCTCTTTATCCGGCGCTTCCGCTAACCTGTATCCTCACGCCTCTCAACGTCAGGCCGACGCCCGCCCACCCACCAGCCGCTGTCCCAGGCCTGTTCGGGTTTCGTAACAAAATTAACTTTGTCGCGTTGCCCCTGCGATTCAATGAAAAACTCATGACCACTGAGGGGGATCAGTGGATCCGAAGGACTGCCCGCGCTGCGGCGGTACCGGATACATTGCGCGGCCTGTGGACATCAGCGGTAAGTCCGAGGGCATTGCATTTATCCGCTTGAAATGTCCGGCCTGTGCCGGCAGTGGACGGAGAAATTCGACGCCTCCTTCGACCGCGGGCTGACCGCACGGCCTGTGGTGCTTGCGAAAACGTACGAGCCCGGGGCGTCATTGCTCCCGCCGTGAAATGACGATCCGGGCCGGACGTTTCCCTGGAATTCTTCTTAAGACTCTGCCTCACGCTATGCCGGCGGCCTTGGTGCGAGTACGGCGCCGCGGAGCCGGAGCGGTTTCGATCCGATTGCGTCCCGCCTCTTTGGCGCGATAAAGCGCCTTGTCCGCTGCCTGGATGACTTCTTCCGCCAATGGATTTTCCTGCCTCGAGGTTGCAACTCCAATACTCGCGGTGACCGAGAGTTCGTCTGACGGAGCTGCGCGCGTCAGTTGCCGGATCGCGTATCCGGTCTGGCCACGTCCGCGCCCACGCTGGGCGCGGCGGTCAGGGCCGCGGATTTCCTGCCGGCGGTCGGGACCGCGCAGGCGGAGCTTGCTGGCTGCGATGGCGGCGCGCAGCTTTTCCAGATGCTCCAGCACGTCAGCGGTTGTCTTGCCGGGGAACACAATGGCAAACTCCTCGCCGCCGCAACGGTAGGCTTGGCCTCCGCCGGTAATACGCGCCAATCGTGACGCGACCATGCGCAGTACTTGATCCCCAGTGTCGTGGCCGTAGCTGTCGTTGCAGCGTTTGAAGTGATCGATGTCGACCATCGCAATGGAATACGGTGCTTCAAGGCGAAGCAATTCCTCGCGGAACGCGCGGCGCGACGGCAGTGTCGTGAGTTCGTCGTGATAGGCAAGCAGATAAGACGTCTCTACGATTGCGCCTGCGAGAATGAATGCGGCGGCGGCAAAATAAGCAGTCGGAATTCGTCCCACTCCTCCAAAATGCAGCGCGAGCAGTGACGCAGCCAGCGCCCAGAACAGTCCACCTTCAACCGGTTTGTGGAACAGCAGGAAGCGTATGAGCAATACCACTCCAGCCGCGGCGAAGGCCAGCACCGTGGCGAAGGGCAACGGCGCTGGGCCGGCAGCGTGATGCAGAGCGCGTGGCGCTGCGGCTGACGATTCGGGTCGGCAGAGCACCGCCACAATCACAGACTGTACGAACAGTAACAAGCTTCCAGGCGCGATGCTGGAGAAGGTGAATCCTCTTTCTTGCTGGAACGAGAGAAGAACAAAGTTGAGGGGCAAGAGCAGGCCGACCGCGGCCAGCGCCGTGCTTCCCGGTCCGCTGGCGGCGACGCGTCCGTGCGAGAAGTAGGAGACTGCCTGTTGAGCGAGGAAGAGAGACAGCACAGCGAAGAAGATTCGGCTGGAATGAAATCGCCAGGCGAGCAGCAGTCCCGCGATGGTTGCGGCGCAGAAGGTATAGGTGACGAGGGCGACGCTGGGCGCGACGAGGGCGGTGTGCAGCAGCACGGCAACAGCCGCGAGAAAAATGCCGGGCGTCAGCAGGGACTTCATCGCAGTTGGGCTCCGGTGATCAGGGCTGCGCGCCTCCGCGGCGCAGAATTGTTGAAGTTTATTTGCCCATTATCTCTGGCGGTGCGAGCGGAGAGTAATTGACCGGAAGGGTTCGGCTTCCTTTGTCATCCTGAGGAACCGGAGTCCCCGGCGACAGCCGAGGGCTCCCAACGAAGGACCTGTGCAAGCCTGCCAGCGTCGCCACAGGAGTGTGGTCACGAGGCCTTCTTCGGCTGGAACTGGTGCGTCTCGTACCATTCGGCGCTCAAGTCTCTCCACTCTGGGTTCGCGGAGACGATCAGCGCGATTTTTTTGATTCGCAGCCAGCCTTTGATTTGCTTTTCGCGCTCAATGGCGTTGCGTATGTCGTCGAACCGTTCGAAGTACACCAGGCGGTCGAGCTTGTACCTCGCGGTGAAGGTGGAACCGATGCCGAGTTTGTGCTCGCGGACCCGGCGTATGTTGGCAACGCCGGTGTAGAGGGTTTTTGAGCGGTTCGCCATGATGTAGACGAAGTAGGTTTTCTGCTGGCGCAATGCCACACATTCAGCATCGCAAGACTTGGAGTTCGCGTCTGTGACGGATGAACATGCTTTTCCTCTTGTCATCCTGAGGAAGCGGAGTCCTCGGCGAAAGCCGAGGGCTCCCGACGAAGGACCTATGCAAGCTGCCGGCGGAGTCGGGGCTGCCGGCGTTCCTGGCGCCGCAAGCGAGTACAGAGGTCCTTCGTCCCGCAAAAGGCGCGGGCCTCAGGATGACAGAGAGTTTTTGCGCTGCGTGCCGAAGACTATCTCCCCGCTAGGAACTCGCGGAGAATCTCGTTGCATTCCTACCACGATTTTCTCTCGCTGTGGGGCGCAAGGGCACCTATTTTGCACCCGATTCGGTCTCGGCAGTATCTGGCAAGTAGAGAAACAACAATGCCAAAGCATTCAGGATGAACATGCGCAGGGCCGAGAGTTCGCCATTCCACGCTCCGGACTCCCACATCAAGAACCACTCTCCGCCAATCGTGATGAACCCTAGCGCCCAGAGCAGCAAACCCAGCCACAGACCGGCGATGGGCAATGTTTTTGCAGCGGCAAATTCCTCTTTCGAGCGCAGCGCGGAAAACAGGCGCATCGCGCCCAATCCGCAGATGCAGCCGGTAATGAGTTCCCACAGAATAATGGTCCAATACGCGACGTGATGTACTCCAGGGCTGCGTATGGCCCGCCACTGCACATGCACGTCGGTGGGGATCGAGTCCATGCTCAGCACATGCTCAACAAATTTGAAGTTTGTCCCATAATCGAAAATATTATTGAAAGCCACCAGCAGGAAGTACAACGCCAGGGTGCTGGTGAGAAGCGTTTTTCCGAGTCGAGAGAGCAAGGTTCGATTCCTCTCAATGCGACCAACTGGTTTTCAGAAAGTCTCCCAGCACGCGGTCGAATTTCTCTGGGTCATCGATGAACAGGGCATGGCCATCGCCTTCAAATAGTTCGAGGCGGAGATTGTTCCCCATCTTCAATTTCAGGAAGTCGGCGCTCGGCTGCGACTCGGGCTGGTAGGCGTAGAGCACCGGCCGATTCATCTTAGCCAGACCGGGTGAGAAATCCTTCACGGCGATCATGTTGTAGATGAGCAGGGCCGCGGTATCGGCGGGGACCTGCATGGATGTGTCGACGATGCGCTTGAGGTAATCCTCCGGCTGCGGCTTCTTGAACATGCTGCGCACAAACCCGTCCGCCTGCTTCTGACGATCTTGCTGAAGCAAGTTCATCCATCCCGAGATGGGGACAAACAAATCGCTGGGCTTGTCGGTGAGATAGCCATCGACCAACACGAAACCGGCAATGTTATCGCTGCCGAACTGTTCGGCATACTTGACCAGTTCGCCGCACCCCATCGACCAGCCGACCAAGACTGGGTGTTTCAATCGGAGTTGATCGACGAGTTCTTTGTAGTCGCGGGCGCGGGTTTCGGGCAGGTGGCCGTAGAGCGGCTTGTCGCTCTCGCCCTGCGAACGCGGATCAACGGCGATGACGCGGTAGTGCTTCGAGAATTCGTCGATTTGCTTTTGCCAGATCCAGGCCGGCATGGTCCAGCCGGGGATGAAGACGATAGGCCGGCCGTGGCCCGCTTCCAGGTAGTGAATCCGAACGCCATCGGAGGTTTTGAAGAACTCGCTCTTGGTCGTTTGCGCTGCGGCCTGCGCGATGATACACGGCACCGCCACCATGCACACCAAGATTGCGGCCACTCTAGTTCTCATGTTCTCTTCCTTAATTATGGAGTTCAAAGACAACCTCGCTACCCGTAGACGAACGGGCGGCTCGCGTGGCTTCTCCAGAAGTAGACCAGAATGATTACGCTTGCAACCGCCGCGTACGCGCACCACAGCGAGGTGAAGGCGTAGCGCCTGACCTCCATTACGATGAGGAGAATCGCCAGGTTGGCCACGCCGAAAATGATCATCGGCCTGATCTTCGAGAAAAAAAGCGATCCGCAGGTTGCAATCACGTAGAGCACCGCGACCGTCAAGTTGTTGGTTGCTTGATTGATGTACACGATGCTATTTCCCTTCACGTAAATCTGCGTAGGGAACGCCGTCAGCGCCCACAATATATATAGCGTGGTAGCCACGCCGAGAATCAAGAAGGGCAGCATGCGCTGCCGGGCCTTCGCCGTCGGCTCAAACAGAAATACGCTCAGCGGCAGCAGGAACGGGAGCAATCCCTGGGCGTACAGCATGAAAGCCGCGCCCATGTCGTGCGTGACCGCAGGCGAGAAGGTGCCATCCAGGCCAAGCCACACAAATCCCTCGGTGAATTGATGTATGGCAAATAGTATAGGCAGAGAGGCGAAAAGCAGTTCGCGGCGGTGCTTCACCCTGGTCAACGTGACCACGCCCACTGCGCCCAGCACTCCGCTGCCGACAAAGTTCGCTGTGGCTGAGAAACACATAGTCGTTTTCTCCCTTGCGAACATTACACGTGCCGCAGCGGAACGCAAAAATATTTCTTGGGATGGCCGCCATCGGCCAGGCGGGCGAATGAAGCATTGTCTCAGGCGGCGGAGAGCCGCTGGGCGCAGATATTTCTCACCGAAGCCAGCAGGTGATCCCCAATCGTATCCGACTTTGAGACCACATCTTTAATGCCTGCGGCCTTAGCGTCTTCCCGAAGCTGCTCGCTGATGTGCATGGTGAACATGACCATCTGCACGTTCGGAGCGATGCGGGCAATCTCGCGCGCCGCCTCCAGCCCATTCATCACCGGCATGGAAAGATCGAGAATCACGGCGTGGGGCTGCAGTTCCGCAACTTTCTCCACGGCAACCTGGCCGTTCTCGGCTTCGCCGCAAACCTGCCAGTCGGTGGTGTGTTCAATGAAAAAGCGCAGCAAATAGCGGATGGATGGACTGTCGTCGGCGATGAGGACTTTGAGTAACATGCTGGACCCCGCGTGCCTCGGCGGGTTGCAGGCGGGATCCGATCCGTGCGGGAAGGAGCCGGCGACGGGAAAAGGCACTACCTGCACCCTAGTCCCTTCAGGGCGGGGCGTACATACCGCAAACACTGTACGGCAGCGCACAATAGAATGTCACATATCTGACATTTGCACAAATCGGCTAATCTCTTAATTTCCAGCCAGCCCCGGCAAAAGAGAGTATGCTCAAGGTGTCTCATCTAGCATCTTTCCGCCGCGCCCATTCGGGTGACGGTTTCTTGCGAAAATCTGACAGCGTAATCGCTGCGCAAGGAGCCGTTATGGCTAAGTCTCTCTCTTCCCCTCCGTCTGCCCGGCCACTTTCCAGGCGAGATGGTAACCATCGTGCAACCACGTCCACCAAAACAGATGGCGACGGCAATCGCATTCAAAATGAAATCCTGCTAGCACTCCCGCGCGCCGAGTGCGATGCCATTTTCCCCAAACTCGAATTCGTTCGAATGAAGCTCCATCAAGTTCTTCATGAAGCCGGCGAGACCCTGCGGTCGGCGTATTTCTGCAATTCCGGCATGTTTTCCATCCTGAATGTGATGCCCGACGGCAAGAGCGTCGAGGTCGGTCTGGTCGGCAAGGAAGGCTTTTCGGGCATCCCCTTAGTTGTAGGTTTTCGCACCAGCCACACTCGAACCGTGGTTCAAGGCGAGGCCACCGCCTTCCGAATCGATGCCGATACTTTGCGGGCTGCGCTCCACACATGCCCGCAACTCGAGCGCCAACTCAACCGCTACGCCCAACTGCTCGCCGTGCAGGTGACCCAGATCGCCGCCTGCAACCGGTTGCACGAAGTGAATGAACGCCTCGCCCGGTGGCTGTTGATGACGCAAGACCGCATCGGCTCGCACGATCTTCCCCTCACCCAGGAATTCCTGGCGCAGATGCTGGGAACTCGGCGCTCCAGCGTGACCGTTTCAGCGGGCGCGCTGCAGAAAGCCGGATTGATTGAGTACCGGCGCGGAAACGTCACCATCCTTGACCGGCCCAGTCTGGAAGAGGCGGCCTGCGACTGCTACGGGTCAATGCAGCGGCAAGTCAAAGAATGGCAGGGCCAGCAGGCGTAGGCACGAAGCGCAGAAACGACCCGCAGAAACGGCGGGCGCGTGGAGCTTCTGTCACCCAGCGTACATTCCTAAGCTCCTCTACGTGCAGACGGCCTTCCCGTCTTCAGGCAGTGTGTTGTAGTGCAAACCTCTCCGCGGTCCCGGGCCCAGATTCTGCAATCCATTAAAGATTTCCTCGAAGATGGGTTTTCCCCCGCGACCCCGCGGCAATGCCGGCGTTGCCGCTCATCTATGCAGGCCGTCGATGTTCATTTCCTGGTGACCGGCACCGAAATGAACTGGAAGGTCGCTTTGCCCTTCTGCCCGGTGTGCGACCGGGCCATCCTGGAGAATCTCCCGTCGGCGGAAGACATTCACTGAACCGGTACGAGCCCAGACTTTTCCTAATTTCAACCCACGAGGCTGCCCCGTCCTTGTCGCGTTTTTGCGACAGGGCGGGGGATTTGACTTCCTGTCCCCCTCCCCGGTTTCCCAATCGCCGAGAAAATTCCCACACGCTTAGCTGCGCCAGCCCCCGAGATGCCAGATATCCTTGAAACCGAGGCAAGTGTGTGTGTATCTAATCAGCCGTGACTCGCGTTAGGGTGAACTGCGATCCAAACAGGAATGTGAAATCTGAGTTTGGCCGTGAAGCGCCAAGGGGTAAATCCAATGGCAAGTCTTCAGGAACGACTGGACGGCTTTAAGAAATCATTCGAATCCGGAGCCCCGCCATACAACGCGCCGCACGAGGTGATCGAAATGATGCATCGTGCCACGGTTGAACTCAAGGCCACCGGGATAGAAGAGCGCACCTTGAAGGTTGGCGATCGTGCTCCGAGCTTTACATTATTCAATCAGGACCATGTGCAGGTGTCCTCGTCGAGCCTCGTGCAGAAAGGTCCGCTGGTGGTCAGCTTCTTCCGAGGACACTGGTGACCATACTGCAATATGGAGCTGGAGGCTCTACAGGAAATCCATTCGGAAGTGCGATCGTTGGGAGCGGAGATCGTTGTAGTCACTCCAGAACTCGAACGTTATACGCGAGCTCTTCACAAAAAGCTGAATCTGACTTTCGACATCTTGACCGATCTCCATCTGAAAATTGCCGGGCAGTTCCGGCTTGTCTTCACGCTGCCGGATTACCTGCGCGAGCTTTACAGGTCATTCGGCAGCACGTTGGACAGATTCCACGATGAGCCGGAATACCGGCTACCGATACCTGCACGGTACGTGATTGACAAGCAAGACATCATTCGTTCTGCCGATGTGAATGCGGACTATACCATCCGCTCCGAACCTTCTGAAACTCTCGGACAGTTGCGCGCCCTAACTACGTAACATCTGCCGGACAGTTACATTTGGGGCGCCCCGTTCCTCGCGTCCTTTGCGAGACAGCGGAGCCCAAGGTGGGGTTTTTCCCGGCCGGAGCGAGTGACAGAACGCGACGCGAAATCTTGTCAATAGGCAAAAACTACACGATCCAGCCTAACTCGTTCACCACAATGGAAATATAATTCTCGGAAAAGTGGCGGAATCACCCTATTCAAATTGATATACTATAAGTATGGAGTAAGAAAATTCAGGAAAACGAGGCGCGGCCCTTGGGCCGCGCCTTTTCTTTTGTGCGAAATGAGGCGAGGATATGGCGAAGTGCAAAGGATTCAGGAACTTCAAAGAACGCGGCGAATGGGTGGAGCTGCTCTTTATGGCATGGGCGTTGCAAAAAGGATTCAAGGTGTCGAAGCCCTGGGGAGATTCGGGCGCTTACGACGTGGGCATCGAATACAGAGGGCGTCTTCTCAGAATTCAGGTGAAGTCAACCAGCTACAGGCTAGGCAACGGCTATCTCTGCGGATTCCGGCCCAACCAGAGGAGGAAACGATATGCGCGGGGGAAAATCGACTTCTTCGCGGCCTACATCGTCCCCGAAGGCGTATGGTACATCATCCCCGCCTCCGTCGTCCTCAGAACCAAAGGCTCAGACCTGATGCTATGTCCAGTGCGGCCCAGGCGACGGGACGGCTTTAAGTACGAGTGCTTCCGCGAAGCCTGGAAGCTGCTGCGAAGCATATAGCGCCTCTGTCGCCCACCGCACATTAATAAGTTCTTAGACGTGCCGACTCGCTCCCAGTATTCAGGCAGGATATCCCTGTGGAACAAGCACTATTCAAGGCGCAGATTCTCCAATCCATCAAAGATTTCCTGGAGGCAGGATCCTCACCTCCCCAACCGCGGCAATGCGGCCGGTGCGGATCTTCGATGCAATTTATTCATGCCCATTTCGTACTGGGCACCACAACGAACTGCAACCTGTCTTTGCCGGTCTGCCCAGTTTGCGACCGGGAAATCTTAGAGAATCTACCTTGCCCCCAGACCATCCACTGACTCGGCATTCGCACGTGAATAACAAACCAGATTCCAGGCGATCTCGAGATTCCGGTTCCGATGGCGCCGCAAATCACATCCACAACCAAATCCTGCGCGAACTCCCGCGCCATGAATTTGCCATGGTGCTGCCCAAGCTGGAACTCATCCGCATGCAGCCTCGCCAGATGCTGCATGAGGCGGGCGATACCTTGCGGTCGGCATACTTCTGCAATGCCGGCCTCATCTCCATCCTCAGCGTGTTGTCCGATGGCAAGACCGTAGAAGTGGGACTGGTCGGTAGGGACGGCTTGGTCGGGCTGCCCCTGATTGCAGGCCTCCACACCGCGGCCACGCGGGCGGTGGTTCAAATTGAAGGAACGGCTCTTCGAATAGATAGCGATGCGCTCGCCGTGCTTCTGCGCAAGTGCCCTCGCTTCGAGCGCAAGCTGCAACAGTTTTCTCAAGTCATGGCCATGCAGGCCACACAGATTGCCGCCTGCAACCGGCTCCATGAAGTGGAAGCGCGGTTGGCGCGATGGTTGCTGATGTCCGCCGACCGCGTAAGCACTGTTTCTCTGGGATTAACCCAGGAGGTGCTGGCTCAAATGCTGGGCACGCGCCGCTCCAGCGTCACCGTCGCCGCCGGCATCCTGCAAAAGTCCGGCCTCATCGCCTACACCCGCGGCGATGTAAGAATTGTCCAACGGGCCAAACTCGAGCAAGCCGCCTGCGAATGCTACGGCCTCATGCAGCGCCAGGTGAAGGCGTGGCAAAGCCAGACCGGCTAGCTGCGCTTAACCAGCCCTTGTCATCCTGAGGCAGCGGAGTCCTCGGCGAAGCCGTGGACTCCCAACGAAGGACCTGTGCAACTTGTCGGCAGCGCCGGGAACCTTGGCGTGCCCTAGGCGGATTTCGTCGCCTCTCTCGGCGCTGACTTGCTCTGCGGAGTCGAGGCCTTCGCTCTCGATGTAATCTTGGCGACAAAGCAATCCTCGTGCACCGCCAGCCCGCGTTCGTCGATCTTGCAGGCCTCAAGCGAAACCGCCTTCCCGCACATCCAACAAACATAAGGATCTTTTGAGCAGGATGTCACGAACCGCCTCCACTCCGCGCAGCAGAACCCTCCGCCTCCCGCAGAGACCGGGAAAGAACGTACACCGTAGAGAAGAGGGTCGTCTGCCCGCTAGCGCACATTTATCCCCTGTCATCCTGACGCAGCGGAGTCCCCGGCCAAGCCGGGGACTCCCAAGGAAGGACCCATGCAACCTGCCGGCGGTGCCGATGCTACCGAAGCTCACGGCGCTGCCAGCCGGTACATAGGTCCTTCGGCCACGCAAAGAACGCGGGCCTCAGGATGACAGGCGCTGCCAGTGCTCCGAGTTCCTCCTGTTTTGAAACAGCTCCCCATTTCTGCAAACACAAACTTTCGTGCAGCAGAGTTTCCGTTTCAACTGAGCTTTCTCTAACTAGAATCGATCTGATTAAGGCCCACTTATGCGCATTCTGATTGCGGAAGATGATGCCGCCCTGGCCGGCTTCGTGCGCCAGGGGCTGCAAGGCGAGCACTACACTGTCGACGTGGTCGAAGATGGCGAACAGGCGCGGGCCATGGGCAGCGAGTTCGATTATGACCTGGTCATCCTCGATCTGAACCTCCCCAAGCTCGACGGCGTGAGCGTGTTGCGCCATCTGCGCCTGAAACGTCCCAGCCTGCCGGTGCTGGTGCTGACGCAAAGAAGCAAGGTGGAAGACCGGGTGCAGTGCCTCGACACCGGCGCCGACGACTATCTCCCCAAACCGTTTTCCTTCAGCGAACTCTCGGCCCGCATCCGCGCGCTGCTGCGCCGCAGCCATCTGCCCTCCGAGTCCGTGCTGGTGGTGGAAGATCTCCACCTCGATCGCGTAGCCCACCGCGCCGAACGCGCCGGCCGCCGCATCGAGCTGACCTCAAAAGAATTTTCCCTGCTCGAATACCTGATGCGCAACGCCGGCCGCCAAGTCTCCCGCGCCATGATCATCGAGCAAGTCTGGAACCTCACTTATGACACTACAACTAATGTGGTGGATGTTTATATCAATTACGCTTCCTCGCAGGTCGACAAACGGAAAGTCGGCAAACTCGCGCTGGCCATCCAGGTTGCGTTTCAAGAATTGGGTGTCTTCCCGGCTTCGACCACGCAGATTCCGCTGGACAGCAACGAGCCCATGCCGTTCAGCACCGTGCAGGCCATTGAGAATGCGAAACACAATGCGGCACTGGGACGAATCGCTTCGCCTCCCGGAGATTCTCTGGCGGCGGCTTCCGAGGAAACCGATATCACCACCTTGCAGAGGGAATTGCGGGAAGCGCTACACCACGAAATTGCTCTGCGCGAAGTATCACTGCATCGGGAGACGGAGGGCTTGGTGATCAGCCTGCAAGAATTTGGTTTCTTCGATAGCGGCTCGGCAACCATCAAACCTGAGGCTATGTCGGCGCTGGACCGCATTGCTTCGATCCTGGCCATTCGCACCTACAAGCTGCGTATTGAAGGCCATACCGATAATATTCCGATACACACGGCGCAGATGGCATCGAATTGGGAGCTTTCGACGGCGCGAGCCACAGAACTGGTGCGGCTGCTCATACTCCGCTATCGTTTCGCGCCGGATAGGCTGGCGGCTGCCGGCTACGCGGAATATCACCCAGTCGCCAGCAATCTCACGGCGCAAGGGCGGGCGCAGAACCGGCGGGTAGACATTGTCATTCTGGGTGGTCAGACGGCAAGAGTTCCCTAGCCCTAAAGTAACTCTTCTCGCGTGCCGATGAATCTCGGGTTGGGCGCGCGTCCATCTTGCTGACGAACTGTGCGAAATCCAAAGGGCGCAATCTAGAGGTTGCTGCCGGGGCAGCGACCCGAAAGGCATCGGCGTGACCACAGCGCCCTCTCTGCAAGCGGCTCTCGGCATGGCGGGGCCACCCCAACCTGAACTGGTGCGCATCCGCGACTTGATTTACCGGGTCGCCGGGATTTTTCACCCCGATAACAAACTCCGATTGCTGAAGGATCGCTGTGGACGCCGTATGAAAGAACTTAGGGTGCAGTCGTTGGACGAGTACTTTGAGTGCCTCACCACGCGTCCTACGCGGCAGGCGGAACTGATCGCTTTGCTCAATGAGATCACGATCGGAGAAACCTGTTTTTTTCGCAATCAGCCTCAGCTCGACGCGCTCAGCCGCATTGTGATTCCGAACATCCTGCAGGCCAAGGCAGATTCACCGCGGCGCCGCTTGCGCATCTGGAGCGCCGGCTGCTCCACGGGAGAAGAACCTTATACCCTCCGCATGTCCCTGCTGGACCAGGCAGGCAGCCAAATCAAAACTTGGGTAGTGGAGATTCTGGCCACGGATCTGAACGAGCGTTCGCTGGCCCATGCCAGAGCGGCGCTGTACGGATCGCACAGCACGCGCAATGTCACCTCCAGTTACCGGCAGAAATATTTTCTTCCCTTCGGCGATCGGCTGCGGGTTAATCCCATGGTCCGCTCCAATGTGACCTTCAGCCGGCTCAATTTGTCGGACGATCCCCGCATGACCCTGATGAAAAACATCGACATTATCTTCTGCTGCAATGTGCTGATCTATTTCGATCTGGCTTCCAAGCAGCGTGTGATTCAGCACTTCTTCAATAATCTTCTGCCTCACGGATATTTGTTTCTGGGCCAATCGGAGTCCCTTTTCGGCGTGAACGATGACTTTCGCCTGGTCCTTTTGCCCGGAGCTACGGCTTATGTGAAAGGTGAACCCTCGCCACCAGGAGGCAATACGGAATGACAACTGCACTCATGGGAAAACAGGTTTTATTGGAGCGGCTCGACGGATTGCGCCAGATTCCAACCATCCCGGCGGTTCTCACTCCTTTGTTGCGCTACTTGCAGCAACCACTGGACCAGATCGACGTACAGAAAATCACGGACTTCCTGGCGCAGGATAAATCGCTGGCGGCACAGTGCCTGCACATGGCGAACTCCCCGCTCTTCGGCCGCTGGCAACGAGTGGAATCGTTGCGCGGAGCGGTAGTGAGCTTGGGATTTAATCATGTCAGCGATATTGCGATGTCGTGCGGTGTTTTGAACCTGCTTCCGGAAGACAAAACCAGCCTCGATCCCGTCGTATTCTGGGAGCACTCTCTCGGGTGCGCCCTGGTTTGCCGTCGCTTGGCGCGCAAGATCGACCTGTGCGATCCGGGAAAGGCTTATCTCGCGGGCCTGCTTCATGACCTCGGAATCATCGTCAATCTATGGGTTTTGCCCCAGGAATTCCGTACCGCCTTCGAAATCGCCAAAGCCGAAGGGATTCCACTGCACGAAGCTGAGCAAAGATCGCTTGGTTTTACGCACTGTGACAGCGGACATCTGCTTGCCGAAAACTGGGGGCTTGCCGCCGATCTGATCGAGGTCGTGACCTATCATCATTCACCGGAGCAAGCGGAGCACGATTCGGCGTTAGTCGCGCTGGTGCACGTCGCGGACTTGCTGTGCCGCATGAGCGGCCTGAATTACGGCTACGTGGAACAGCGGCAGGTGAACCTGTTCGAAGACGCCGGCTTTGCGCTGCTCGCCCAAAATTCCACGTCGTTGAAGAACTTCGACTGGGCCCGCCTCACTTTCGAACTGGATTCCTACATGGACGAAGTGCACAGCCTGGTCCGGGCCATTTACCGCGCATGAACATCACACCCACCAAGCCGCAAATACGCGTGCTCATTGTGGATGACAGCGCCTTCATGCGCACGGCGCTCTCTCGCATGGTGGCTTCCGATCCTGACCTCTGGGTCGCGGCCACCGCGGCCAGTGGAAGCGAAGCCCTGCAGAAAGTTCTGCCTCTCAATCCCGACGTCGTTACCCTCGACGTACAAATGCCGGGTCTCGATGGGCTGGAGACCCTTCGCCGCATCATGGCCGAGTTTCCGCGGCCGGTCATCATGGTAAGCTCGGCGACTCTGAAAGACGCGGAATCCACCTTTAGTGCGCTCGCTGCGGGAGCCTTCGACTATGTGCCCAAGGAATTCTCCTCAACCTCATTGGACATTCTTGATATCCGTGATGACTTGATCGCCAAGATCAAGGCCGCCGCAGAATCTCGGCCGCGTGCCAGGGATCATTTCCTCCTGCCCCGAAAGCCTCCCCGCGCCGTAAATATGCCCTTAATGGAGGTTTCCCTTTTCGCTACCGCAATTGTAGCTCTGGGAATTTCGACCGGAGGCCCAAAGGCTTTAGAGGAGATTCTTCCGTCTCTTCCCCGAGATCTTCCGGTTCCAATTCTTGTGGTGCAGCACATGCCCCCCGGCTTTACCGCTCCTTTCGCTGCGAGACTGAACAAAATTTGCGCGGTGCGCGTTTGCGAGGCTTCGCACGAAGAGACGGTTCAGCCCGGCGTGGTTTACATTGCGCCTGCGGGAATTCACATGACCGTGCACCGTTTGAGCGACTCACAGGCGTTGATCCGTCTTTCGGATAAACCGGAAAAGCAGGTACATATTCCTTCGGCCGATGTCATGATGAAGTCGGTCGCGTCCGCGTTTCACGCCCAGGCCCTGGGAGTGATTATGACCGGCATGGGAGCAGACGGGGCGCAGGGGATGAACGCCATTCATCGGGAGGGCGGCCTTACTGTGGGACAGGACGAAGCCAGTTGCGCCGTCTACGGGATGCCGCGAGTTTGCGCGGAGATGGAGATCCTTGACAGAATTGTGCCGCTTTCACAGATTCCCCGCGAGATTCTGCACGCAGCGCGCTACCGCAGAACAAGTGTGAGCTGAAGGAGCATGAGTTAAGCTGCGTGAGCTAAGCCAGCGCTCCGCAATCAAACGGATTCGAGTCCAACACATCGCGGACCTTTTTCAATAGAGCCCGTACAGAGAAGGGCTTGGCCAGGTATGTCTTGCTATAAGGGGACATCTGGCACCACGCGAGTTGCGCAGCATAGCCGCTCATCAGAAGAACCCGGGTGCGCGGACACAAGCTCTCGAATTCGGCGGCAAGTTCGCGGCCGCTCATTCCAGACATGGTGATGTCGGCAAGAAGCAGGTCCACTGGCCCGGACAATAGGCAGTGAGCAGCCAAGGCCTCGGCGCCGCTGCGGGCAATCAGCAGTTTGTATCCCGCCGACTCAAGCACCTCGGCAGTCGCTTTCCGCACGAAGCCTTCGTCTTCCACCAGCAGGATGGTTTCGGGCCCGCCCCTGGGCTCGGCTTCGACGAACGCTGCGCTGGGCATTGTTTCGCCAGGCGTTATTTCGCTAATCAACGCCTCCCCGCTGGCAGCAGGGACGCTGTGCGGATCCTCTGTTACACTTTCTTCGATTGCAGGAACATCTGCGCTATATGAATTCAAATTGGGCACTCCGGAATCATGAACATCATCCAGCAGCTTGGCTGCCATCCTTAGTCCTGTCAGAGGGTTACTGCGCAAGTAAAAGACAAAGCAATCGCTTACGTGGAGGAGCGTAGAAATAGAGCGGTCGTTCTCCTTCATCTTCGCAGCCCGTTGCGGGACGAGAAGGCCGCGAGCGTGTTCCATGTTGGGAGCAATAGTCGCTATCGGCAGAGTCTTGATTCCGCCTTTACTTCGGAGCTGTGAGGATGGTTCCGTTCGGGTCCAGCAAGAGCTTGTGTGTTCCCAGCGGTACCATTAAGTGAAACGAAGTCTCCGCGCCGTCGGCAAACACTTGCCCTACGAGCGTAGAAGTCTTGCCCGAGACCACCGCGTAGATGGGAACCGACGTCACCAGATCTTCCGGCGCATCCTTCTGCTTTATTACTCCGCTCACCAGCGTCGCCTTCGGCTTCGCCGTAAACTTGACGCCCTGCAGTTCCAGCTTGGGCAGGGAAGTTCCATTGACCCAACCATCGAGAAACCAATCGAGCGAAGCTTTGCCTTCATAGCGCAACGAGGGCGGCAGATCCTCCGCAAAAACCTCCAGCAGTTCCCGCGTGCTGACAGATTTTCCTGCATAGCGCTCGCGCAGTTTGCGCAGAGAGTGCACGAACGGGTCTTCTCCGTCCTTATTTTTGCGGCTTCGGTCGTTTCTGGCCTCTATCTCAGATGCATCGTTCAACATCGAGTGCAGCATATAGAACAGCCACGTCCCCCGCCCGTAGCTGATGGCTTCGTACCCGTCTGGAAAGTGCGAGGAAAACAGGCGGCTGCCCAACGTGACCGGTCCGGCATCCTTGAGAAAGCTGCCGTCTTTGTTCTTCTCAGCTAACTCCTTTCTGTATTTCTCCATCACCAACCGAAATCCTGCCGGATTTTGTTCACGAAGGATCATCAATGCACAGTAGTTTGCCAGGCCCTCTGAAAACCATTGGTCCCGGTAGGTCGACCAGGTGATCAGGTCCCCCCACCATTGGTGAGCAGTCTCGTGCGCGGGAATTAGTTGTTCCATCAGTGCGCCGAGAGGATTGAGGTGGAATTCCGCCCGCTCCTCCCGCGTGAGGAAAGCGTAGGAAGAGAGAAAGATCAGCCCCGGATAACCTTGGCTTTCCGGGCCTGGCAATTGTGTCAAAGCCAGTTGACTGTAAGGAAAGGGACCGAAGCGGTCAGCATAATAACGGATAGCTCGCGCCGTAACTTCTGCTACAGCGGTCGCGTTCCGTGCAGGGGAAGGGTCGGACGGGGATGGAACCATGGGTGGCGGTATGATCTGCGGCATTGGCGATGGATCGGAGGGAACCGCTTCTGGACGTAGGGCTTTGGCGAAGTCCCGTTCCACTCCGGTGGTGGCGTAGGTCGCCACGGTGACATCCCCGGCCTGTGCCGCTCCGCGTACGTACTTGCCGAGGTTAAAACCGGCTAACGGGATGGGCCGCTCCGAAACCCAACGCGAAGTTTGCTCGTCGCCGGGACTCGGCGCGGTTGGCGGTTGTGTTGATGGCTGGGAGAGTGGCTCTGGTCTGCCGGTTGCGAGAAGAGTCCATCCCTGCGGATAGTGGAAGGTAAGATCGAAATCGGACATCGCCATTCCGCGATTGGGATACCATGTGCCCCGCGCGCCCACGTAGAGCAGGCCCTTGCCTGCCTCCGCCAATACTTCTCCACCGTAGACGAAGCGCAGGCGGATTCTCTGTCCCTTGCGTACCGGCTGGGGCAGAATCACGGCCACCACGTCATTGCCGCTGCGCGCCAGCCGCGTTCCCTCGACCGCCGGGTTATGGATGAATTCCACCGGCTTCCCATCCATCTCGACACTCTGGACCTGCAGAAAACGCGATAATTCGAACCCCAGGAAACGCGATCCACTGTGCACTACATCGAGTTGCACTTCCACCTCGGCATCGAGTTGTTTGGGTGGTTTCACGTGGGCATCGATCACGTAACGGCGCACGATAGTTGAATCTTCCGGAGACTCCGCTTCTTCTGGAAGCGTTTGCGCAGTTTGTCCTCCGGTTGGCTGGCGTCGCGCAGCGCTCTCAATAGAAAATGAGGTCCAGACGTCGTAATACACGTTGCCGTCTTCTGTGGTCTTGGCTTGCCCGGCTGCCACCTGTTCTTCGGCGGCCGAGTCGAAGAAGACGTCGAAGACGCCGAGTTTGCTTCCCTGCAGGCGAACATGCAGCATGTGGTCATCGGAGTCTGCGGTTTGCGGCGCTGAATCTACCGGTGTTGCTCCGCCCGCGATTGGCAGCAGCCGGGTAAAACTCGCGAGCAGCCGCATAGCGTCCGCTTGCGCCAGGTTGCGCGCGGTCTGGTCCCAGCGCGTGACAAATCCCTCGGCATCTTCCGGCGCTCTGAGACCCGGCTGCAATTGCGCGGCGCTGTTGTCGTTGAAGCGGAAGTAGGCGGTCAAAAAGTGCTCCTCCAGAATTGGCGTCCCGGTGAACAGGCTCATCGACTTTCGCTCTAGTTCGTTGGGCGGTACCAGCAGAATTTCACCATCGCCCTCAAAGAATGCCCCGGTAATTTTGCCGAGCACATCTTTAGTGAAGGCGATGGTGCCATCTTCCAGAGTTATGTGGATTGCCGAGCGGTCGAGCGCCGCATCCCGAACCTTGAACACTCGCGTGGAATCCAGCCCAACACTACCCAATTGCAGATAGAGAGATTCCGCCGGTCCGGGCTGATGGGCTTGTATTGAAGTTGGAGGAGCTGGAGTTGCCTGCTCGCCCCAGGCCAGCGCAGAGAGCAACGCAGCCACACATGCGGCAAGAATCACGGCTGCTTTGCATCGAATTGACGGTACTTTGGTCACGTAGGGTTGAGGTTCCGCAGTTGCTAGAATGCGCTTCAATGCAGCCTCGTGTCACTATCCTGCTAGCTATGATGCTCATGTTCGCCTCCGCGGCGGCATCGGCGGACACAATCCATCTGAAGAATGGCCGCACCATCCTGGTCGACCACGTCCGCGAAAACGGCAACCGCTATGAATATGAGATCGGCGACGACTCCTACGCTATCCCTAAGAGTTCGGTAGATCACATCGAGGCGGGCGCCATGCCCACGCACTGGGCATCCTCCGGCGGGAAAAGTTCGGGCGACCTTCCCGTTTTCACGCCCGCCGACAGTCTCGCGAACGAGGGCGATCTTCCCCAGCAAATCGTTAAGGATGGCAAGGTTGACCCCGACGCGCTGGCCAAGCTTGAAAACAAAGGAAACCCTGAGTTGAGCGCTACGGCTGATTTTATTGCCGGAAAATTTGAATTCGAGCACGGCAACGTTGATCAAGCCGGCCGCTACTTCGACAGCGCTCTCCGCTTTCAGCCGGAGAACGCAACTGTGCTGATCTATTATGCTGCGCTGCTGGTGCGTACGGGGAACGCTTCGCAGGCGTTAATCTACGCCCAGCGCGCCGTCAGCGCCGCGCCGCAGTCGCCCGATGCCTACACCGTGCTGGGCTATGCGCAGCAGGCCTCCGACCATACGAAAGAGGCCATCGCCTCGTGGAAGCATTCTCTCGAACTGCGTCCCGATCCCGCCGTGCAGCAATACCTGGACAAAGCGCAGCGCGAGCAAAACGTCGAGACCGATTTCGCCCAGCGCGAGAGCAGCCACTTCGTGATGCACTATGAGGGCAAGCAGACTTCAGAGGCATTCCGCGGGCAAATTTTGGAAACGCTGGAGTCCGACTACGACGATCTGGTGCGTGATCTGGGTACGCCGCCCCACGACAACATTCTGGTCACGCTCTACACCGAGCAAGCTTTCTTTGACGTTACGCGCGCGCCGTCCTGGACGGGAGCGCTTAACGATGGCAAGCTCCGCATTCCCATCAACGGACTCAGTTCCATGACGCCCGAGTTAGCCCACGTCTTGAAGCATGAGTTGGCGCACTCGTTCATCAACCAGCTCTCCGCGTTCCGTTGTCCGATCTGGCTGCATGAGGGCATCGCCCAGCTTGAGGAACCGAAATCTTTGGGTGGAGACGGCCACCAACTGGCTGTGTTGTTCAAGTCGCAACGCAACATCCCGCTGAATGTGCTGGAAGGCAGTTTCATGCGCTTCTCGGGCGGGGAAGCCTACGTGGCTTATGCAGAATCTCTGGCCGCGGTTTCCTACATCAACGATTCCTATGGGATGGGCGACATCCAGCGGATTCTGCAACTTCTCAGCCAGGGCAGCTCCACCGAAGCCGCTCTGCGTGCGACCATCCACTCCGACTACGGCCAACTCGAGTCCGATCTGGCCAAGTATCTGGGCGACAAATACGGCAACTAGCTCATTTGCCCGCAGTCCCCGCTTGTGCTAGTTTCGGCTCTTAGTCTCCGCGTCCAATGTGCGCTCTATTCCAGTCTGATGTACCCGAGCCTACCCCGGCAGTCGAGCCGGTCGCGAGCCAGTTTCCCAAGATCAACGGCGCGGAGATTGCCGCCACCACCTATGGCAAACGAGTCGCGGGAGATTTTTATGACTCGTTGCGCGTCAGCCCGGAACGGATTCTGTTCGGCCTGCTCGATATTGCGGGACGGCGCGAGAGCAATGAGCCGATACTCGCGGCTGCAAGGGATATTTTTCGCAATCTTGGAAACGAACTCTTTGCGCCGGCGGACATCAACGAATCCGACGCCATGACCACGCTCTGTCTCCGGCTCAACCGCGGCATCATGGAAGTCGCGGCCGGGGTTCACTCTTGCCCATGTTTCATCGGTTGCTACCACGAGAAATTCGGCACGCTCTGCTACACCAACGCCGGGCACACGCCCGGGCTGCTGCGCGACAGCACGGGGATTATCGAACTTTCGTCAACCGGCCTGCCGCTTGGCCTTTTTTCGCACGCCACCTGCGATGCTCCTACCGTGGGTCTGGAAAAAGGCGCAGCGCTGCTGCTGGTTTCGCGGGGAGTGGTTGAGGGCAAGTGCAGAGACGACAAAGCCGAGGACCTGGAATTCGGCCTGGAGCGCGTGAAAGAGCGGCTGCAAGCCGTCTCTTCGGCGAAGGCTGAGACGATTTGCGCGTCGATTCTGAACACCGTCGGGGAGTTCACTTGCGAACCCCTGAATCCGGACGACATGACGGCTCTCGCGCTGGTGCGGACTGGCTGACCCGCTCAGCGGCAACCCGGCAAACTGGCCGGTGCATCGAATTAACGCGGGTGGGTTTGTGTCCGTCCGAAAGTAGTAAAATACCCAAAAGGCTTTCGCCCGCAAGTCCAGACCGCGTGGCGGCCCACCGAAAATCCTATGAAGAAACCGGTTCTGATCCTCATTGCTATGGCCTGTCTACCCGTGCTCGCTGCGGGCCAGATGGTCGAAGAAATTGTCACACGGGTGAACAACCAGATCATTACGCTGTCTGATTTCCAACGCAGCAAGGACCAACTCAGGGATGACGTGAAGCAGCAAGACCCGGCCAATGCCGACAAGCTCTATGCCGAGCGTGAAAAGGATGTTCTGCGCGATCTCATCGACCAGCAACTTCTGCTGGCCAAGGCCAAAGACCTTGACATCACCGGCGATACCGAACTCATCAAGCAGCTCGACCAGATGCGCAAGGACATGAAGCTGGATACGATGGAGGAGCTGGAAAAAGCCGCCACCGCCCAGGGCATCTCCTACGAAGATTTCAAACAGAACATGCGGAACCAGATCATCACTCGCAAGGTGATCGGCGAAGAAGTCGGGGCGCACCTCAGCATCACCAAGGAGGAAGAGCAGCAGTTTTACAACGAGCACAAGAATGAGATGGAGCAACCCGAGTCGATTAAACTCAGCGAGATCCTGATTGCTCCGAAGAAGCCGGCGGCGGATACGTCTGCCGTCGCTACTCCGGGACAGAACGGTGCTGCCGATTCCTCCGCCTCCGAGGCAGCCAAGCAGGCTGACGAGGCTGCCGCTCTGACAGCAGCCGAAGCTAAGGCCAACGATCTGCTCAAACAGATTCGCGCGGGAGCCAGCTTCGAAGATCTGGCGAAGAAAGATTCCGATGGTCCCTCGGCTGCGCAGGGCGGCGATCTCGGCGCCTTCAAGCGCGGCACTCTCGCCAAGGAGCTGGAAGATAAGACGTTCGCTATGAAAGCCGGCCAAGTGACCGACGTGATCCGCACCAAGCAGGGCTACGTCATCTTAAAGGTTACCAGCCACCAGATGGCGGGCATTCCGCCGCTGAAGGATATCGAGCCCAAAATTCAGGATGCCCTGTATTACCAGAAGCTGCAGCCCGCACTCCGCGCTTATCTGACCAAGCTGCGCGAGGAGGCCTACATCAAGATCGCGGATGGTTATGTCGATTCCGGGGCCAGTCCGAACGAGACCGCACCGATTGAGACGGCCTCTGCCAAACCCGCCGACTCAAAGAAGTTAAAGAAGAAAAAGAAACTGGGCATTCTCTAAAGGTCCAAGCTCTCATGTGGGGACGGGTGCCTCGTGAGCCTGCCCTGAGCGAAGTCGAAGGGTCCAGCCGAGCGCAGCGAGGCGTCCCGTCACGACCCATGCGGCAGATCCCGTTCGCCCCAGCCCCATCCCCATCCCCCTGCGTTCTGATTTACACTGATGGAGCGAATGAAAGAGTTCTACATCTGCGACTGCACCCGCTACGTAAATAAGATCATCACCTCCAACTTTGTGGTGGTCAGCAAGCAAATCAAACCCAAGAAGACCGGTGAGCCCTATCTCGCGCTAACCCTCGGCGACCGCAGCGGGCAGCTCGAAGCCAAGATGTGGGACAACGTGGAAGAAGTGCTCAATGCCTTCGAGCAGGATGATTTGCTAAAGATCAAAGGCCTGATCAACAAATATAAAAACCGGTTTCAGCTCACCATCCACAAGCTGCGCAAGCTGGGAGAAACGGAAATCGATTTTTCCGACTATCTTCCCAAGACCACGCGGAATATCGATGAACTCTGGCAGACGTTGGCGGAGTTCGTTGCGTCATTTCAGAATCCTCATCTCAAGGCTCTGGTGCGAGCCTTCATGTCCGATCCGGAAATTGCCGCTGCGTATCGCAATGCCCCCGCCGCCAAGACCCTGCATCACGCTTATATCGGAGGCCTGCTCGACCATGTGGTTTCGCTATTCCGTTCCTGCGACCTGGTCTGCAGAAACTATCCGCAGATAAACCGCGATCTGCTGCTCACCGGCGCGTTTTTTCACGACATCGGCAAGATTCACGAGCTTACCTACAACCGCTCGTTTTCCTACACCACGCGCGGCCAGCTTCTCGGGCACATGATCATCGAGCTTGAGATGTTGCAGGCGAAACTCGCGCTGGTCCCCGGCTTTCCACCGGAACTCAAAACTCTTGTCGAGCACCTCATCATCAGCCATCACGGGGAGTACGAATTCGGCTCGCCCAAACTGCCCATGTTTCCCGAAGCGTTGCTGCTGCACTATATGGACGACCTCGACTCCAAAATGGAGGCCATGCGCGCTCACTTCGAGCGGGAGGCTGACCTGGAGAGCCCTTGGACCAGCTACAACGCCTCCCTGGGTCGCCCGCTTCTGAACAGCGCAAAGTTTCTTGCACCGAAAGCCGCGGTTACTTCCGAGGATTCTTCATCTGCCGCCGAGGCCGAAGCCGCAGCCGAACCTACTGAGTCCAGCGAGGAAACTCCGATACTGCCCGGCCTCAAAACTTAGCCTTCGTGCTCGATAGATATGTCAACCATGCTCGACTTTACCCGCTTCGAAATTCTCACTTTCGATTGTTACGGCACCCTCATCAATTGGGAGGACGGAATTCTGCGGTGCCTGCACGGCATCCTGGCGGCCCACGGCAAGGACACGGACGATGCCACGATCCTGCAACTCTACGGCGAGTTCGAAGCCCGCGCCGAGCAGGGAGAATATCGCCGCTATCGCCAAGTGCTTCAGTCCGTCGTTCAGCAGTTAGGAGAACAACTTGGATTCGCGCCCACGGATGAAGAAGTCCGCTCGCTGCCCGAATTTCTGCCGCAATGGAAGCCCTGGCCCGACACAGTGAACGCCCTCAACGAACTGCACAACCGCTTCCGCTTGGCGATCGTTTCCAACGTGGACGACGACCTTTTCGCCGCGACCCAACCTCAGCTTGGAGTGGAGTTTGACCAGATCATTACGGCGCAACAGGCACAAGCCTACAAGCCGTCATTAAAGATTTTCGAACTCGCGTTGAGCCGCGTCGGCGTCCCCGCCCACCGCATCCTGCACGTGGGCCAAAGCCTCTACCACGACGTGCTTCCGGCGCAGTCGCTCGGCTTGGCTACGGTTTGGGTCAACCGTCCGTCGGCGAGAAAAGGTCTGGGCGCGGTCAAGGCTGCGGAGGCGCAGCCGGATTTGCAGGTTTCCAGTCTCGCCGAGCTTGTCCTGAAAGTCACTTGCTGATTGTTGATTGAAACCCAGGCCAGTGCCGTTGATTCTCAATCAGCAATCAAAAATCATCAATCAGCAATTTGAACTTATGCCGCCGGCCGCGACCTGCTAGAAGTTGGCCGGGATCTTCACAACTCTCTTCTGAATCGCCCACATGACCAACTCGGCCTTGTTGTGGATGCCCAGCTTCCGCATCAGATTGAACTTATGCGCGTCCACCGTCTTGCTGCTCAGCCCAAGAACCATTGCCGCCGCGCGCACCGTTTTTCCCTCCGCCAGAAGTTTCAGCACTTCCCGCTCTCGCGCAGTGAGCGTGCGCTCCAGCGGAAAGACTGTTTCCTTGGAGCGGTGCGGGTCGCGGCGTGGAGGCTCTGGATGATTCGTCGAAAACTGGTTTGCCGGAATATGGTACGCCGCATCCGGGTTCGGGGCCGCGGCGCCGCACGTGCTGCGGATCGTCTCCGCAACCTCCGCCGCAGAAGTGGGCCGCATGGTGCAGCTTGCGGTCGTGGTCTGCAAGCCGTCAAACGGAGAAACGTCCTGTTCCCGCACGCTCAGAAATACGATTCGGGTATGGGGAGACTCCCGCGCGACAAGAAGCTCTGCTTCCGGCACAGGCCGTTCGAAAGTTCCAGCATCCGCGACCAACACATCCGGCCGGAACTCATAAAGTTTGCGCAGGCACTCCGCCGCGTTGCCGGCTTCGCTCACCACGTCAAGGTCGGGCTCGTCTTCCAACAGGCGCCGCAGTCCTTGCCGCAAGAGAACATGGTCGAGCATGAGCAAGCAGCGGATCTTCCTGCCGGGAAAAATCAGTTCTCCGAGATCTGTGCGTGGGGGCATACAGTTTTCCTCCTTGCTTGGCCAGAGACTTAGCGAAACGGCGCGACTGGTGGGCAGACCCAGAACTTCCACAGAAAACAACTGCCAGTTATTGTAGCAGTCATTCGCTCCGATGTGCACGTGAAAATCGCGCTCAGAGCGCCTTTTCCCTGAATCCGCCCGCGATGGCTTTCTTCCTCAGCTACAGGAAATACCGTAGAGACTCCGCATCAGGTAGAATCGAGCGTTTATGCTGCGCTACTTCACCGCCGGAGAATCTCACGGAGAAGCTCTGGTCGCTTTCCTCTCAGGCCTGCCCGCCGGGCTGCGAGTGGACCAGGTCTTCCTCGACCGCGAACTATGGCGCCGGCAGCAGGGCTATGGCCGTGGCGGCCGCATGAAGATTGAGCGGGACACGGCGCACATCCTCTCCGGCGTCCGTCACGGCATGACGATAGGCTCGCCGATCTCCGTTCAACTCGAAAACAAAGACTGGAAAAATTGGCAGGAAGCCCTGCCCGTCGGCGAAGGCGACCCCGCGCGACACAAGCGCGTAGCGTCTCCGCGGCCCGGACACGCCGACCTGGCGGGCGCTCTCAAATACAATTTCCCCGAGGCCCGCTACGTTTTGGAGCGCGCCTCCGCCCGCGAATCAGCGGCGCGCGTCACCATCGGCGCCCTCGCCAAAACTTTTTTGCGCGAACTCGGCGTCGAGATCCTCAGCCACGTCGTCGCCGTCGGCCATGTGTCTTTTCAACGGGAAGTTCCTTGGGATCAGATTCACGCTCTTTACAATCAAGAAGAAATCCTGCTGAATTGTGCCGACAAAGAAACTGAGCAGCGCATGAAGGATGAAGTCGACAAGGTCCTAAAGACCGGCGATTCGCTCGGTGGAGTCTTCGAGGTAGTCGCCCATGGAGTTCCGCCGGGCTTGGGCACCTACGCGCAATGGGACGAGCGCCTGGACGCCCTGCTCGCCGCGGCTGTGATGTCGTTGCAGGCGGTGAAAGCGGTTGAGATTGGCTCCGGCATTACCGCTGCAGCTTCTCCGGGCTCTATGGTGCACGATGAAATCGGCTACGGCGAGTCAGAGAATTTCACTGGGTTCACGCGCTCTCGCAACAACGCGGGAGGAATTGAAGGCGGCGTTTCCAATGGAGAAGAAATTCGCGTGAGCGGTTACCTGAAGCCGATCTCCACGCTGCGTCGTCCGCTAAAATCGGTCGACTTCTCCACGCGCCAACCTGTCAGTGCCGCGTATGAGCGCTCCGATGTTTGTGTGGTTCCGGCCGGTGGAGTTGCAGCCGAGGCCATGGTCGCGCTTACCCTGGCCCGCTGTGCACTCGACAAATTCGGCGGCGACTCCATGGGAGAAACTTTGCGCAATTTCCAGGGCTATCGCCTGCAGCTGAAAAACTACTGATTGCAACTGAAATGATCTAAATTTCGATGATCTAAATCTCGATGATCTATCCCATCGTAAAATTCGGAGATCCTGTTCTCGAGAAGCCGTCCGATAAGGTCACGGTGTTCGACGAGGAGTTGAAGACGCTCGTCGAGGACATGTTCGAGTCAATGTACGCGGCCCGCGGGGTTGGCCTGGCTGCGCCGCAGATCGGCATTCCATTCCGCATCGCCGTCATCAACGTCACTTTCAAGGAGGACCCCAACGCTAAAATTGTCCTCATTAATCCTGAGATCATCCACAAGGAGGGCCGCCACGCGCAAAGCGAAGGCTGCCTCAGCATCCCTGACTTTCGCGAAAATGTGAGCCGCGCCAAAGTGGCGACTGTCCGGGCCCAGGATCTAACTGGGAAAGTTTTCGAGAAGACTGGCGACGACCTGCTGGCACGCGCCTTTCAGCACGAAACCGATCACCTCAACGGCAAGCTTTATATCAGCCACATCAGTGCGCTCAAGCGCGACCTGATCAAGCGCAAAATTCGCAAACTTGTGAAAGCGGGAGAATGGTAGAGGATTGAGTCATTGAGAGATTGAGTCATTGAATGATTCAATGTGTCAATGATTCAATCGCTCCATCTCGTTTTCTGCGGCACTCCGCGCTTTGCGGTGCCCGCACTCGACAAGCTTGTCGATGCCGGGTTCCATGTCCAACTCGTGGTCACGCAGCCGGATCGCCCTAAAGGACGCGGCCTGGAACTCGTTTCCTCCCCGATCAAACAGCGCGCCTTGCAGTTAGAGCTGCCGGTCACGCAGCCGGAAAGCATTAAAAACAACGACGCCTTTCGCGCTCAACTCACGGCCCTC
Source organism: uncultured Acidobacteriaceae bacterium (assembly GCA_963832755.1). Classification (GTDB taxonomy): domain Bacteria; phylum Acidobacteriota; class Terriglobia; order Terriglobales; family Acidobacteriaceae; genus Sulfotelmatobacter. The sequence goes on from CAWHVM010000003.1 coordinate 1,030,497, forward strand.
AGGCCTGACGCCATCATCGTGGTTGGATACGGCCGCATCATTCCGCAATGGATGCTCGATCTTCCCCCGCTCGGCAACATCAACCTGCATGCCTCTCTGCTTCCGAAATATCGCGGCGCTGCGCCCATTCAGTGGGCGATTGCGCGCGGCGAAACTGTCACTGGGGTCACCACCATGAAACTCAACTCTGGCCTCGATACGGGCGACATTCTTCTGCAGAAGGAAATCCCGATTGACCCTGACGATACCGCGGAGACACTGGCGCCGAAGCTGGCAGCCGTGGGAGCGGACCTGACTGTCGAGACCCTGCGCGGATTGCAGGCTGGAAGCATTCATCCGCGTCAGCAGGATCACTCCCAGGCCACTCTCGCGCCCATTCTCAAGAAAGAAGACGGGCTGGTTGATTTGTTTCGCTCCGCGACCGAGATACTGAATCGCATGCGCGGTTTTCAACCTTGGCCTGGCGCATATTCGAAGTTTCGCGGTAAGAACCTGCACGTGTGGAAAGCTGCTGCGCTTGATCGGGCGCTCCCACAGTCTGCGTTGAAGGTGGAGGGCGATCGCCTTTTTGTCGGCTGTGGCGACGCAACGGCGATCGAACTTCTCGAGGTGCAACTTGAAGGCAAAAAGCGAAGCTCGGCCGCTGACTTTGTTCACGGCTATCGCCCGCGGCCCAGTGAGAAGCTCGGCGTCTAGAGGCGCCGCGAATTTCTTCTGCGCAGCACATATTTCCGTCATACTGGCAAGAGTGAAATCGAAGGCTCAAACGTCGCGACCGGCAATTTCTCCTGCCCGCGCGGCTGCCTTCGACATTCTGCTTCGCGTCGAGCGAGAATCTTCTTACGCATCCGAACTGCTTCATTCGAGCACATACAGCCGGCTCACGCTCGTCGATCACTCCCTGGCAACAGAACTGGTCATGGGCGTTCTGCGCTGGCGATCGCTGCTCGACTCCCAAATTGTGGCGAGATCCGAGCAGCCGCTTTCCAAACTCGATCTCGAAATCCTCAGCGCATTGCGCCTCGCGGTTTACCAACTTCGCTGGCTCAGCCGCATTCCCGCGCGCGCCGCAATCAATGAAAGCGTGGAGCTGGTCAAGCGCGCGCGCAAGCGTTCCGCCGCTCCCTTTGTGAATGCGGTTTTGCGTAAGCTCGACGTCGGTGTGTCGCAAGCAGGCTACTCTCCACAGGACGCGATCAATGGCACTTCAGTCGAGACTCTCGCTGCCAGCAGTGCGCATCCGTTGTGGCTCGTCGAACGCTGGGCCCGTGCGTACGGACTTGATTCCGCTTTTCGCATCTGTCAGCACGATCAATCGATTCCCGTAACCGCGATTCGTCTTCGTCATCCTGAAGCGGAAGACCAGCTCCGCGCCGAAGGAATCGAACTCGCTCCCGGCGCTTTGCTTGCCTCGGCGCGACGAGTGCAACACGGAGACGTCACCAAGACCACCGCTTTCAGGGCAGGCCTTTGCGTCATTCAGGATGAAGCCTCACAGCTCGTCGCAGCTCTGGTCGGCCATGGCACGCACATTCTCGATTGTTGCGCTGCACCAGGAGGGAAGACGAAGGCCATTGCCGATCGCAATCCCGGCGCGGACATTAGCGCCCTTGAGATTCACCCGCACCGCGCGCGCCTGCTGCGAAGACTACTGAGCGCACACGATCCAACGCCCGAAGCTGGAACCAGGAATATTTCTGTGGTCGTCGCTGATGCTGGGAAACTTCCCTTCGCCACAAAATTCGACCGCGTTCTCGCGGACGTGCCGTGCTCTGGCACAGGCACTCTCTCCCGCAATCCAGAAATCAAATGGCGGCTCAAGCCCGAAGATCTTGCCGATCTGCAAGTGCGCCAGCTGGCGATCGTGCGATCAGCGATTTCTCATGTTGCTGCTGGAGGCCGTCTGATTTATTCCACCTGCTCTCTGGAAAAAGAAGAAAACGAAGACGTGATCGAGCGCGCTCTGGCAGACGGCTCATCACTTCGTGTAGTCGACTGCCGCGTTGAGCTTGATCGGCTTCGGAGGGAGGGTGAATTAATCTGCTCCGACATTTCTTCGCTCACTCGCGGCCCCTACCTGCGCACGCTGCCCGGAGTCCACCCATGCGACGGTTTCTTCGCTGCGATTCTGGAGAAATCTAACGGTCAGTGAACTTTAACGTACTTCGAAGTTCACCACCGCGCCGGCTAATACCTTTTGCCCCGCTGGCGGCGTCTGCGTGGCTATGACGCTCGCGGGAGACGGCTGTGGCGGCGGGGTCGACGGTACCGCCGCGGCCGTACCAGACGCTACGGGATTCGCGGCTGGCGGCGCAATGCTCACGCTACCGAGTTTGAAGCCCGCATCCTGCAGTGTGCGGCTGGCAGTGCCCAGGGGTTGTCCCACAAAACTTGGCATCACATAAGCCGGAGGATCAGCTGCGACGGTTACCAGCAGGCTGGTCCTCGGCGCTTCCACCTGGCTCGCGTTTGCCGGCGGACTCTGCGCCAGCACCTGGTCGGCAGGCGTTCCCGGCAACTGCATCTCCGCGGTCGATGCCACTTCCAGCCCGCGCCGCTGAATGTTCCATTCCGCCGCGCGCTCACTTTGCCTGGTCACATCCGGAATGACCACGCGCTGAGGCCCCAAGCTGCGCGCCACGCGCACCTGCCATCCCCGCCGCACCTTCGTTCCTGGCAGCGGCAACTGGGTCATGATTCGCCCTTCGGGAATCTGCGCACTGTAATATTGCCGCTCCACGTCAATCTGCAAGCCCAGTCCGGCCACCACGCGTTCCGCGTCCGCAGGCGTCTTGCCTATGATCGCAGGCACCGCGACTTCCTGTCCGTGAATGGCAAAGCGCATTGCGGTCAGCGCCGACACCATGGCCACAACCACCAGCACCAGCGCCATCATCGCAAAGCGGAAGAAAGGTTTCATGGCGAAATATTAGTTATGGCCGTGCGGTACTCGATCGCTCCACTCTAGTTTAGTGCGTCATACGAGGCGTCATCGCCCTGTGGAAATCTGCCGAAGATATTTTACGACTTCTGAAGTTGGCGGTGCGGGAGTGTGCAGATTTCTGCGTACTCGGGCGGTTGTGGATGATATCCCCCTCCCCCCTCCTATTTGCGAATCGCCAGTAAACATGCGGGTTTGGCGCGGCTGCAATTACAGACTGGCCAATTCGATCTTTATTTCCAACAACTTACGGGCAAAATCTTGACAACAAAGCACTTAGCTGGTGCCGCAGAACAAACCGCACCGCCTCCGCCTTGACCATATTCTGCTCGTTCGGTTTTGGCCGCAAGGTCAGATGTCACAATGGCCCTGTGGATCGCAGGTTCGCCGAAGCTTCTAGTGCGTCTCGTCGGCGCCCGGCGACGTATCTGGCGTATCCACTTTCTGCGGCACGGTTACAGGCATGTCTGGCGGAGGCTGGAATTGCCCCGGATCTTTTCCCGCCATCGCTGCGTTCATGAAGTTCATCCAGATCGGCAGGGCCGCGTGCGCTCCGGTTTCTTTCGCTCCGAGGGATTTTTTCTCGTCGAACCCCACCCACACGCCGCAAGTCATCGTCGGCGAAAATCCCATAAACCACGCGTCGGTGAAGTCGTTGGTCGTGCCGGTTTTTCCCGCGACCGGGAAAGGCAGCTTGGCCGCCGCCGCTCCAGTTCCGTGCAGCACCACCTCGCGCAGCATCGCGGTCATGATGCGCGCCGTGCGCGCGCTGACTACATCCTTCACATCGGGATAATCTTCTTCCAGCACCCGCCCTTCGTAGTCCGTGACCTTCGTGATGTAGCGAGGCGTAACGCGCACGCCGTCGTTCGGAAACACGCTGTACGCCGAAGTCTGCTCCATCAGAGTGATGTCCGCCGCCCCCAGCGCTATCGGCAAATAGGGCGGCAGCTTGGCAGTAATTCCGAAGCGCTCGGCGTAATCGATCACGCTTTTGATCCCAACTTTGTTGGCCAGCTTCAGCGCCGGAATGTTCCGCGAGTCCGCCAGCGCCCGCCTGAGCGTGATGATTCCCTCAAATTTTTCGTCGTAGTTATGCGGCGAATAAGGCCCGGAAGCCGTTTCAAAGGTCACGGGCTCATCCAGAATCGTGTCATCCGGGCTCCCGCCCTTGTCGATTACCGCCGTATACACATACGGTTTGAACGACGACCCCACTTGCCGCAACGCCTGGGTCGCGCGATCGAATTTCGATTCGCTGAAATCGCGCCCGCCCACCATCGCCTTGATGCCGCCGGTTGCGTTGTCAATCGCCACCAGTGCGCCCTGCGCGCCGGAGTCCTGCTCCAGGCTCACGCGCGCCGCGCCGTTCGGGGTCAACGCCAAAATCTTTACGTAGCAGATGTCTCCCCTCTGCAGCAGATCCGGTATTTTGTGCTGAGTCCAAGCAACGTCCGACTGTCCTAAAGCCGCTGCGTAGCGCCCGAACTTCAACGTCGCAATCCCAACTCCCGAGGAAGTCACGAGCGCGTGAACGTATCCGTTCACTTCCGGTTCGTCATCCCAATCGGGATGCTCGTACTTGTCAATCGCGATTCCTTCCGCCAACACATTCTCCAGATTTCCCTTCCATCCGTGCCGCCGTTCGTATGCCGCCAGACCATCCAGCACTGCCTGGTTCGCGGCCTTTTGCAAGTTGACGTCAAGCGAGGTATAGACTTTCAACCCGCCTTCGTGCACCTGATCGGCTCCATATTTGTTTTCCAGATACCGCCGTATCTCCTCCACAAAGTAAGGCGCCAGCGAGTTGGGATCGTGCTGCAGATGTAAAACCACCGGGGCCGACCTTGCGTCCGCCGCCTGCGGCGCGGTGATCTTTCCGTCTTCCAGCATGGCGTTGATGACCAGGTTGCGGCGCTTCATGGCGCGGTCGGGATGGTTGATGGGCGAATAGTATGTGGGGCTCTTGGGCAGACCCGCCAGCAGGGCGGCTTCTGTGAGCGTAAGTTTTTTGGCCGGCTTGCTGAAGTAGAATTCCGACGCAGCCTCGAAGCCGTACACGCCGTGCCCCAGAAAAATCTGATTGGCATACAGGGTGAAGATTTGTGACTTGGTGAAGCGTCGCTCGATCTGAATGGCCAGCATCGCCTCCTGCACCTTGCGATGAAACGAGCGGTCGGGAGAAAGAAACAGGTTGCGCGCCAACTGCATGGTCAGGGTCGATGCACCTTGCACTCTGCCGCCCGACTCAATGTCGCGGTACGCCGCGCCCACAATGCGCCAGAAGTTGATTCCCGAATGCCGGTAGAAATCTTTGTCTTCAATCGAGACCAGGGCGTCGCGCAGTACGGGAGCGAAATCGTCGTAGCTCGCAACCACGCGCCGCTGCAGCGCAAACGATCCAATTACGCGACCGTGGTCGTCGTATAACTCGGTAATCGAACTCGGCCGATATGCTTCCAGCGCTTCGACCTGGGGCAAATCGGTGGTGTAGACGAGAAGAAGTCCAGCAGTCGCTCCCACCAGGGCGGAGACCAGCACCAGCAGGCCAAACAACACCCGGCCCACAAACTTCCGTCCGGCAATCTCTACCGGCGGAAGGTCTTCATAGAGCGACTTCATGGCGATAAGTTCAGGATAGCAGGGCGTCAAGAGCCAGGGCTACACGAGACTCGCTATGGGAGTGGTGCAAGTTTGATAAGGAAGCGAGCCAAACGCGCCCTTCGGTCGCTTCCGCTCTCTCAGGGCAGGCTCTGAGGTTGCGCGCGGCTCGCCCAGATCCTTCACTGCGCAAAGAACGCTTGTTCAGGATGACAATCAATCTGCACCACTACCCTCGCTGTTCCAAGCATTCCCTCAACGCTCTGCCGATATTGTCATTTAAAGGCTTTCCCGGATTGGCCGATGAATCCTTGGGAGAGGCCGCGCACAGCACATTGCGCCTCAGCCTTTTAGAGAGATCTGCATCATCCCGAGACCGAGGGCCAACGTGCATTGCCAACGATTCCGGCGGCTTATGTTGGTGCTGGCGCTGGCTCAGATCGCCCTCTCACAGAATTCTGACCGGATCCAGTTGGTAGGAGTCGGAACCAGTGGTCCTCTTTCGGTTTACTTGAGGTGGTTCCAGGAGTTTGAGAAGACCCGCCCTGATGTCCACTTCAGCTACCTACCCTCCGGATCGGGAACGGGCATCGATATGGTGGCTTCCGGCGCGGCCGACTTCGGGGGCACAGACGCTCCCGTGACTAACAAAGAACTGGCCAGAACCAAAGTATGGCAACTTCCCGCCGCTCTCGGCGCGATCGTTCCCATTTATAACGTGCCCGGTGTGGTCGAACCGCTGCGGTTCTCGTCCAAAGCTCTGGCCGGAATCTACCTGGGCACGATCACCAAATGGAACGATCCAGCAATCGCCGGTCCGAACCCGCAGGTGCAACTGCCTGCCAGCACCATTGCCGTCATCCACAGTGCCCAAGGGCGCGGCTCCACTTATATTTGGTCGGACTACTTAAGCAAGGTGAGCATGGAGTGGAGAACAAGAATCGGGCGTGGGATCTCCCTTGAATGGCCCGTAGGCAAAGAAGTCGACGGAATGGGCAATCTCGCCAGAGTGGTCAAGGGGACTCCGAATTCCTTTGGCTTCGTCGAACTCGCCTTTGCAGTGCGGAACCGCCTGCCGTGTGGGCAGGTCCAAAACGCCGCGGGAAACTTTGTGGGCGCTGATGCCTCGAGCATGACCGCCGCTGCAGTGGCATCTGTCAACGGCATGACCTTGGGTTTTCGCGCCTCAATTACGAATGCTCCGGGCGAACGGTCCTATCCCATCTCGGCGTTCACCTGGATTCTGATTTCTGAAAATATGGAAGCGAGGAAGCAGGAGGCCATGAAGAACTTCCTGGGATGGATGCTGAATGAAGGGCAGAACTACCTTGAGTCGTCCGGCTACATGCGGCTGCCCAGTGCAGTGGTTGAGCAAGAGCTAGACGTGATCGAGAGGATTCCATAGCTGCACTGCGGCTGAAAACAAAATCGCGCGCCTTGCGGCGCGCGATGAACCTGCCCGCAAATACTAAGAAAGGGTTAGCTCGTCCGGCTCTTCAGCACCTCAATGGCTTTGTGCAACTGATCGTCCGGCGTGTTCTTGGGCTTGGCTTCCGATTCCGGAGGTGCAGGCTCCTCGTCCTCGTCATCGGAGATCACGTTGTCGGTGTCGTCGGCTACCAGCACATTGGGTGTCACGGCGGTATCCTCAATCGCTTTTCCGCTGGGCGAATAGTATTTGGCTACAGAAAGAATCAGCGCTCCACCATCGTGCAGATCGAAAGTCTTCGCCACCGACCCATCGCCGAATGTCTTGTCGCCGACCACGTCGCCGCGCGCATTCTCCAGAATTGCTGCGGCCACAATCTCGGCCGCGCCCGCCGTTCCGCGGTTCACCAGCACGGCGACGGGAAGGGAAGTCACCGCCTTCGCCGGATCGGCATTGAACGCCTCTCGCGGAAACTTCTGCCCTTGCAGATAAGTAATCGTGCCGTGGTTCAGGAAAAGATTGGCGGTGGCAATGCCTTCGCTTTCTTCTCCCTCAGACGTGTTGCGTAAATCCAGCACCAGCTTCTTCGCTCCTGATTTTTCCAGCGACTTGATCTTCGCGGCGATTTCTTGCGCCTTGCCCTTGGTCAGCGCGTCTACTTTGACATAGCCGATGCCATCTTCGAGCATTTTGTCGGAAACCGGCGGAACGCTCACGATATCCCGCGTGATCGCCATTTTCTGCGGCTCCGCACGGCGCGCCCGCACCACCGAAACATTCACGGTTGAACCCGGAGCACCTGCCAGCGCCTCGCGAATTTCCGGTAATGACATGTCCCGCGTGCTGCGGCCTTCGATCGATTCGAAGATGTCCGTTGCCTCAATTCCGGCCTTCTCGGCGGGCGAGCCCGGCATCACCGATACTACGTCGGCATAGCCGAAGCGCTTCGAGATGGTTGCCCCAATCTCGCCCTTGGCGTCAGCCTTGTGGGCCTTGAAGGCCTTGTAAGCTTCCGGCGTCAGGTAGCTGGAGTTCGCGTCCAGCGACTCGACCAGCCCGTGCAACGCGCCGTCGGTCACTTTGGGAATGTTGGGATCTACCACGTACTCGCTTTGCACGCGCGACAGGACTTCGCTATAGACCTGCATCTGCCGGTAAGAGCCGTCGTTTGAGGAGGCATGCACGCCCCCAAGTCCGAACGAACCGGCCACCACAAACAACAACACGGCAAACGACGAAACCAGCACCGCAGCTTTAATCTTCATCGACATCGTATTCTTCTTTTTGGAAAGGAGTCGCTTCCTGAGGAACTTTTATCATTATATCGTGTAGATGCCGTTTCTGGCCTCTTGGCTGCTCTTGTTCGCCCGAGGGTAACCTTCCCCGGATTCGGGCTCCCCAACACAACACCTGAGACGATCCAAAGGTAGTTTCGTCACCCGTTCTAGGCTGGCGGCTTGAAGTTCAGCGTGATGATACTCTGCACCGAGACGGCGCGGCCATTCATGGAATAAGGTTTGAAGTGCCATTGCCTTACCGCATCGATGGCGGCCCGCGCGAACATCAGAGATCCCTGAAGGAACTTTACATCCTGAACCGCGCCATCGCGCCCAATGAGCACTTGCAGAACCACGCTGCCCCGCTGTCCGGTGGCCTTTGCCGCCGCTGGATATTGCGGATCAATTGGTTGAGCCAGCAGGGCGCGCACGGCTGACTCCGGCAGATTCACCGGCTCAATGGCCGCCATCGCCGTTTCCTCCGGCTTGTTGCCGCTCGCGTCCGGAACCGTGGACGCCAACTGCGATTTCAGACTCGACGGAATGCCGGCGCTGCTCGCCGCCGAAACGGTGCGCGGCGGCGCTACGCCCGGCGTCGTCGAAGTGACTAGATGAGGTTGCGGCGCGGCTGTTTGCACTACCGGCGCGTTTCCCGGCGTGGTGCTGGTATTCGCCGGAGTCGAACCCTTGATCTGATCCTTCTCAGCCTGCGTCTGCGCGGGCTGCACTTGCACAGTCTGGCTTTGGTCCGTCTGAGTCTGATCGACCGCGTTGCTATCGCCGATGGTCGCCGGCGCTTGGCCGCCGTTCGCATCCGGATTCTTATCCGGTTTCGCGGTTGGGTCAATCACTGGAAGCACACGAATCTGGCTGGGGTCCGTCGTTGCATCCGGAATGTTTGGGGCCACGGGAAGCTTGTACTCGTCACCCGACTGGCCAAAACTGTCATGCTGCGCCACCTCCTGCGGCAAAGGCGCAGGCGGCGGGTTCAGCCAATTCGCCGCCGCATGCACCGCACCGCGATAGACCTTCTGCACGATCTGCCTTGTCCTGGGCACGACTAGGAGAACTACGCAGGCGACTGCGAATGCGCTCACGAAAATAAGCTTGCCGCGTTTTGAACCCGCCCGCCCCGCTGGCTGTGCGCTGTCGTCCTGTGGTCCAGCCATGTAGTCGAAGAGTGCGGCTTCGGCTCGCGTCTCCTCTAGCGATTTCTTCTCGTCAGGATATTTTTCTTTTGCGGGCGCCTTAGCCGGCATCTCTCCATAGGAGGGCGTTTCCCCGTATGACAGCAATTCGCTCTTCGCCGCTGGGGCTTCTTCGGCTTTTGGTTGGGGCGCCGGTTTCGTCAGCCGGGCTTGCAGGGCCGCCCAGCCGGTCAATGCATCCTGCGGTTCAACGGGAGGCTCTGCCGGCGACTCCGCTACGGTCGAGGCCATCGGCTCCAGCTCCGTGAGTGCGTCGACCTCGGCAAGGGCGGCTTGGTCCAGCGACTTCTGAACGTCACACTCCGATTCCGTGTCGAATTCCGCTCCGGGCGCGGAGTTTGCCGATGTCAGGAATTCTCCCGCCCGAAAGGTTTTCTCTGGCGACTGGGTCACTGACGCCGGCATGGAAACTGCGGCCGCCGCGGGGGAAGGCATTGCAGCTGTATCCGCTTTCTCTGGCAAGGCCACGGGCGCTGCTAGCTTTTGGGATGGTTGCAACTTCGCCTGCAGAAGTTCACATGCTGTGCTCAGCGTGTCTCGGACTTGTTCTGCGCGAAGCGGTTTCACCAGAACTGAGTTTGCTCCCGCCTGCAATGCCTCCGGCAACCGGGAATCGTCGCCGACGATTGCCAAAATCAGCGGGCGTTGCGCCGCCTTCAAATCCCGTGCCGTCTTTAGCAGGAACGCCGCTTCGGGTTGATCCTCCCAGTCCGTGATCACGATTTGGAACAGCTGGGTCGTAACCCTTTCCACCGCGTCGACCGCGTTAGGGCAGTATTCTCCCTCGATGCCGAGATCGGTGAGAACCTGCCAGATCGGCTGGGCCATCTCCTCATCGGACGAGAATAAGAGGCAGCGCAAGGGCATGCTATTCCAGCCTATGCAGGCGCAGTAACCACGGCAAGTTACCGTGAGGCAGTGGCCAGTGGTCAGTGGCCAGTGGCCAGTAAGACGCCGCGGTGTTGATTTCGCTGACCACTGACCACTGCGTTAAAATGCTGAGTCGTTCTGATCGGCGCGCAAATGCAGACTGCGGAAGTGGTTATCGTCGGTGGAGGGATCGTCGGCTCCACCATCGCGTATCACCTGACTGCGAGCGGATGCCGCGATGTGCTCGTCATCGAGCGCGAATCGGCGCAGGGTAAAGGCTCGACGGGCAAGAGCATGGGCGGGGTGCGAGCGCAGTTTTCCACTCCCGTCAGCATCCAAATGTCGCTCTACTCGATTCCTTTCTACGCCAGCTTCGAGGAGCGGCTCGGCTATCCCTGCGACTACCGGCCGCAAGGCTATCTGTTCTGCGCCACCAACGATAAACAGATGGCCTATCTGCGGACGAACTACGCACAGCAGGTGAAGATGGGCCTGAAGAATGTGAGCCTGATTGCGGGCGATGAGATTCGCAGCATGTTTCCGCAGTTGCGCGGTGACGATATTGCCGGCGGAAGTTTCTGTTCGACCGATGGCTTCGTCGACCCCTACAGCGCGGCGATTGGATTCATGACGTGGGCCGCTGACCATGGCGCAACATTGTGGAAGAACACCGAAGTCACCGGGATTACTCACGACACAAATGGCATTGCATCCGTCGAGACCACACGCGGCTCATTGGCCACTCGCAAAGTTGTAAATTGCGCCGGACCTTGGGCCGCGAGCGTGGCCAAGCTCGCTGGCGTGGATTTGCCGGTGGAACCGCTGCGCCGCATGTTGGTTCCGAGTGAGCCATTTGACGAATTCCCCCACACCGCTCCGATGATTATCGACATGTCCAACGGATTTCACTTTCGTCCGGAGGCTCGCGGCTTTCTGCTGGCCTGGAACGATCCCGAAGAAACGCCTGGGTTCAAAACGGATTTCGATGCAGCTTTTGTCGAGAAGATCCTTACCCGCGCAGCCGATCGTGTACCCTGCTTCGCGAATCTTCCGGTGAATCCCAAGCGGGCGTGGGCTGGCTTGTATGAGATGACTCCGGATCATCATCCAATTTTGGGCGAGGCTCCCGAAGTGCCGGGATTTTTCCTCGCCAACGGGTTTAGCGGACACGGCGTGATGCACGCTCCAGCAACGGGAAAGATTCTCAGCGACCTCATTCTCACTGGGAAAACGAAGCTGATCGATGCCTCGCTGCTGAATCTGTCGCGGTTCGGCGAAGGCCGGCTGATTCACGAAACCGCAGTCCTGTGAGGGGTGCGACAGATATTCACAGGAATGGGTTTCGAACGGTCAATTGTTTAGCGAGAGTCTGACCATCCTGCAAGTCTTCGGAATAAAGTGTAGAGCAGTTAGCTTCCAGCGCGGCGGCCACGACCAGCGCGTCATAGATACCGAATCCGTACTGCTGCGCGATCTTCAATGCCGTCTCATGCGTATCCACCGTGATTGCCGCCGGCGAAGGGAATAAGATTCGAACCGCATCGAGCGCTTCGATCACATCCTTCCACGGCATGCGCATCTTGCGTCGTGCGACCGCGACGAATTCATTCAAAACTTGAACGCTGATTGCTCCGCCTTGCGCTACCAGCTGCTGAGCCCGGTCCCTGCGGGAATCCCCGCTCACCATTGCATATATCAGTATGTTCGAGTCGAAGAATGCCTTATCGCTCATCGCTCCTGCTTCCTCGCTCATGTGCTTCCTCGCGGTCGAAGACGAAGCCGGGGGGCAAAGGACGGCTTAACTTGCGCAGAGTCTTTAGGGCGCGTTGGCGGCTCTGATCGCGGCCCACTTCAAACGCGCGACTACCGGCGACGCGAATCTCGATGTCGTCGCCTTCTTTCAGTTTCAGGGCCTCCACGACTGCGGCGGGCAGGCGGATGGCCAGGCTGTTTCCCCACTTCGAAACCTGCATGGAGCACCTCCATAGATATACATTGTAATTGTATATCCAACGCAAGCCGACGACAAGTTGATCCTATCGGAAGGACGTGAACACCTGACATCGAAGCCAGAAAGGCCGATGGACGGAAGGCTGGGCGATCTACTTCTTCTCCGCCATTTTCCGCGAGATCTCTTCCATCAGCTTGGGGCGAAGATTGGCCAGAACGCTCTCTACAATGCTGGCAACATCTGGGGCATCGGCTTGCGGAGCGGCTGAAGCCGCCTGCAAAATCTGCTCGGCGCCAGCTGCCACTGCGGCCGCAGTCTCTGCCTGAACTGGCTCCGGCACTTCTTCCGCTACTTCGAATTCCTTGGGCTGCGCCTGCGCCACTTCACTGTCTTTGCGGGCGTCCCGAATCTGGCGCCAGCTTGCCCACGCCGCCGCCGTGCTCTTGACCGCTTCGGAGTCCGGCCTGTAATCCTCCGCGGCGTGCTCAAAGCTGGCGATAGGAGCAGAATCGCCACTGGAGGCAGTTTGTTGTTCCGGTTCCGCTGTAGCATGTGCTGGCGTAGCTGCTTCCACCAACGCAGGTTCAGCTTCGGGTGCAGGTGGTAACTCCTGCGGCTGCGTTTCCTGTGCTTGCAGCGCAACGGGGGCGGCAGGTTCGGCGACCATTGTGTCGGCTAGGCCCACGGACTCGGCCACCGGAGTGGGCTCTGGGTTCGGTTGCGCGAACTCGGCCGCCGGGGATACCTCCGCTTGCGCCTCAACGGTCGCAGCGACTTCCTGTGCAGAAGAATTCTTCGCGGGCGCGGCCTGCATAACGGGCGCAACCACTACCGGTGAGTAAGCATTCTCCCCGTGTGCTGCTTCCACTTCCGGCGCGGTAGCAGCCGCTGCAGACTCGGCCTCCGCGGCCGCAAAAGCCGCATACGCCTTCTGCATTTCCTGTTCCAGCGAGATCGTTGCCTCATCGCCTTCCAGCGCCACAGGCACCGCTGTCCATCGCGATCCGCCTACACTTGCCGCAGCGAAAGATTCAGCCGTGGCTGCCATTGTGACCGGCAGGTCCTGCGTTTCCTCAGCCTTCACGTCAGCATTAAGGTTGGGCTCGACCTCAGCCGCTCCAGCCGCGCCAGCTACTTCGGTGATTTTATTTTGTTCGGACGCCTCTGTAGCCGCTTCTTCGCGCACCGGGGGCGCAACGCTGTCTTCGCGATTTGAAGGTTGCTCAAGACCCTGCGCGCTGGTTGTTGCAGAAGTCGGAATTTCAGAAATCGCGGGTTCAGACGGTCTGTTTTCCGAAGCCCGATGCTCATCCTGAACCACTGCTGCAGCGGCCATCTGAATCTGCGCCGCCGCCGCCGCAATCGCGGCCACTTCCTCTGGCGTTACATCTTTGGGCAAGCCCTCGGGGGCCAGTGCCGCCACAGCCACAATAGGTTCGTCGGCTTTTGCAGCCGGTGAGGGCTTGTCCTCTTCCTTTTCCTTTGCGGCGAGTTTCTTTTCGGCAGACTTTTCCGCAGCGGTTTCCACCACCGTGCGGAGATCCCGGTTCATCGGGTTATAGATTTGGGAATCATCCGCAACCTTCTCTTCAGGTTCCGTCTTCGCGTGCGGAAACCCAATCCGGCTGCTCCATCCATTTTGTTCGCTCGACGCTTCTTTCCGGCTGCGTCCCGCTTCTTCCGCGGCCGCCATTGCCCGCGCAAAGCGCCCCGGCTTCGAGGGCTCGGCCCGCGGCACCACTTTGTCTTCCAGCTTCGACAAAGCGCTCAGCAACTCGCTGGCTTCAAACGGTTTGACGATGAAGGCGTCGGCGCGCACCCGTTGCGCTTCCTCCGGCTTGAACGGTTCCAGCTTGCCCACGCTCAGCAGCACGGGAATCCGGGCCGTTTCCTGCGATTCCTTCAGGCGCTGGCACACCTCCAGCCCGCTGTAGCCGGGCATATAAACATCCAGAATGACCAGGTCGGGTTTCAGTTCGGCGATCTTCTTCAGCGCCGCGGAGCCGTTGTTGACGGCAATGACCTCATAGCCCGCATCCGCGAGAATCTTGCGCCCCATGTTCTGGGCGGTCACGCTGTCGTCGGCAAGCAGTATTTTCCGGGCCAAAGAAAATTCCTCTGATGCGGGGAGATAACGCGAAGGTAACCTGCCCGTCGACGTAAGTCAATGATCAGACGGGATGTTACCCGGTTACCAGCGGTCAGCACCTACCGCGCGTGGGCTGAAACTTCCGGGCGTGCTGGCGCACAGCTTGAGGTGCCAATCCTTCATGGCAGATGGACGAACGTCCACGGCTGACGGCGGATGGCAGGGATTAGAACGAGATCAGTTTCTTCAATCCCTTCTTTTTCTTCTTCTTGCTGCTGGAAACATCCTTGTCGCTGGCCAGTTCTGTGGAAGTGGAAGCAGCCACAGCCCCGCTGCCAGACGATCCCGGCTGAATCTCATTGATTTGCACCGGCGGGGGCGCCGCCGCATCAGACGCTGCAGCCGCAGTCGGCTTCAACTCGTTCGGATCCGGTGCCGTCACCTTCAGTTCGTTGGGGTCGGGCGCCGCGTTCGTGCGAGCGAAAGGCTGGCTGTTGGCCGCGGCCGCATCGGACCTTGGAGCCGGTTCATTCGCTGCGGGAGCGCCGCCCTTCACGGTCTCAACCGTCAGACTGTGTTCCCCAGCAGGTGGCCCCAGCGCCTGCCGCATCGATGTCGTGACCACATCTCTTGCCGGTATTGGCGTCGGGTCCACTAACGAGGGATCGCCCACTCTCGCGGCTTCGCTCACGTCAGGACCTTTCTTCACCACACTCACCAACCGGTCGAGCGTGTTGGCCTCATGCCGGCTTTGTTCCTCTGCCTTGTTCTGCGCCAAAGCTGCCTTGGTCGGCCGCGGAACCGGCTGATGCAGCGCCTCCAGCCGCTTCTTCGCGTCCGTCTCCCGTTCCATCGCCGGATACCGCGTAATAATTTGCGAATACGCGGCCGAAGCCTCCTTGGTCAGTTCCTCGATATATTTCGCCTTATCGGCCTCACGCCCCACGCAACCCGGCGGAGTGTTATATGCGGTGCAAACCGGTCGCGCCCGCAACTGCGCAATCTGCGCTTCATAGTTCTGCCCTACCAGCCATAGCGCCTCATCGGCCCGGCTATACAGCGGATATTTCTCCATCAGCGACTTCAGGCGCGCAATCGACGCCGGATACGATTGCCGGTAGAAATAGAACTTCCCAATCTCGAACTCCCGGTCGGCCAACACTTCCTGCACTTCCAGCAGCCGCAGCTTGCCTTCTTTCACGAGTTTCACGTTGTCCGGATACTGCATGATCAGGTTCCGGTATTCATCCTCAGCCCGTTTGGCGTGGGTATAATCGCGATCCGGCTTCTCCATCTGCTGATACTGGATGTTGGCGATCTTCAACTGCGCCTCGGCCGCTTCTGGCATGTTGGGGAAGAACGTCTCGAAATCGCGATATTCCTGCTCGGCCTGCGCCAGCGACGCCGTCCCACCCTCGGCGTACCACGAATCCCCTACGGCCAGCTTCGCCCGCGCGATGAACTCCGAATCCGGATAGGTGTTGATCAAGGTCTGCAGCGTCATGCGCGCCACATCGAAGCGGTTGTGCTTCATGGCGTCCATGGCCTTGTCAAACAACACTTTATCGGGCTGTTTCGACCCAATGTTGGCCAGCGGATTAGTGGACTTCTTATTAGTGCACGCCGCCGTAATCAGCAGCAGCAAGGCCAGCATCGCAATGATTGAAACTCGACGTGACATTAAGACCCTCGGATCAGAATAGCCAATTTTAAATTTCCAATTGCCGATTGAAAAGCGACGCCGTCCGCGATCGGCAATTGGCAACGATTACACTTTCACCAGTGCCGCTTCCGTCGCCGCCTTCAGCAGCCCCTCCGCATTCTTTCTTGGATCGCCGCTGCCGAACACGGCGTTGCCCGCGACCAGAATTTCTGCGCCCGCCCGCACCACGTCGCCCACCGTGTCGAGCGCCACGCCGCCATCTACTTCGATGCGGTAAGTCAGCCGGCGTTGGCTGCGAATCTCACTTAATTGCCGCATCTTGTGCAGCGTAGACGGAATAAATTTCTGCCCCCCGAACCCCGGATTCACCGACATCACCAGCACATAATCCACAATGTCGAGCACCTCAGCCAGCGTTTCCACCGGTGTAGCCGGATTGAGCACCACGCCAGCCAGGCAATCGTGGCTCTTGATCAGGTGCAGCGTGCGGTTCAAGTGCCGGCAAACTTCCTGGTGTACCGAGATCCAATCCGCGCCTGCGTCGGCAAACGCTGGAATAAACTCGTCGGGATTCTCGATCATCAAGTGGCAGTCGAGCGGCAACTCCGTCACCTTGCGCAGCGACTTCACCACCGGAGGTCCGATCGTGAGATTCGGCACAAAATGCCCATCCATAATATCCACATGGATGACACTAGCCCCGCCTTCGCACGCGGCCCGTACCTGCTCGCCAAGACGCGCAAAGTCAGCCGAAAGAATCGATGGTGCCAACTCAATCAAACCCGGGCCTCGCAAGGAAACAGCTTGCCGAAATTCTAACACGCAATGCGAGTGTAGAGCGGACGCCCCCGTCCGCTAAAAGCCGGCACTATCACAAATGAGGTCGCCCCATTTCTCGCGTACTTTGCGAGAAGTGGGATACCACAAACCTAAATCCCCAGGGGATTTTAAGTCGACTCACTTTTCTGCCTACGTAGATCCCTTCATCATTTCCGTGACTTCCTGCTCTGCCCGCTCCGTCATCTTCTCCACGCTCTTCTGCATGATCGGCATCATGGCCTGCATGCCTTCCGCGGTGACGGCCGGCAATTCCTGCAATACCTTTTGCCCCGTAGGCGTGGAATAAAACGTAATGAGCGCGTCCATGTCGCCTTTCGTGAAATGTTTCTGGTAGGCCGGCACCATGGCCTGCATCATTTCGTCGAAGGGCATCTCTTTCATCATGCTGTCGAGCAACTTGTTGATGCGCGCTTCGCAATCCGCAGGGAGCTTGTCTTTATTCTTTTCGCACTGCGAGTGCGTCGCCTGATGCATCGGCCCCGACATGGCCTCCATCATTTTCAGCATCATGTCGTGGGAATGAACCGCATCGAAGTATCGCTGGACGTCCTCCTTACTCGCCGGAGGGTCAGCCTTAGCGACAGGAGTGTCTTCCTTCGCGGCGGGAGCGCCGGCAGCGGTTTGCGCCAAGCCGGTCCAACTAAACCCGGCACACAGAATCAAGGCAATCAGAAAGCGCGTCACAAGAACCCTCCGTAAACTCGCACCAGCATAACCCACTCTGCGGTCGTTGATATAGCGGTTTCGCGGGGCTCTGGGCACGCTCAGATCCGAAGTTCCACCTTGTCGCGCCGCACGGACGCCCCAGCAGGGGTGACGCAAGGCGGCCAGCCCCCGAGTGTAGAACCCAGAAGTACTGATTCGCATTTCGCGATCCTTGTCCGGATTTCGTAAAAACATCGATGCGCAAAGACGAGATTTGAACCGGCGGGGTGCCGGACAAACTGGAGAATTCATAGCTTTGTCGTGAAATCGTAACGGCAAGCGACCAAAGACCTTTCAAAACGCTCTTGGGTCTAGAATTCGCGGCGCTCGCCTGAGGAGGGAAACGATGAGTTACAACGTGCCCAATTGGGGCTTTATTTATGGGAATTCGACGATATATGTCGGGTACGGGTGGGGCCAACAAGATTACGGGGCGCAGTATGCACAGGGTTCTCCGCAGTACAGCGGCGCCATCCTTGTGAGCGAGGGTCATCTGAAGGAAATAGATTCGCAGGGCAACATCTGGTACGGCTTTACCATGACGAACAACGGTTCGGCTACGTGGTACACCTTGGAGGGTGGCGGCCTCACTTAGACCGCATCTTCGGTCTGCGGCGGACTTTTCTCCAGACACGCCAGCGAAGGGAGAAAGACAATGGCAAAGATCACAATCATTACCGACAAAAGCGGAAAACTGCTCGGCGCCGTGCGCTCAGACCCGATTAAAGTAGGAGATAGGACGCTGCAATTCCACCGGCATCCGCTCGGGAATCATCTGTATCATGAGATCGAAGTCGAGGACGCACTGCTGCGCGGTCCCGTCGAGCGGTTCTGCGAGGAACTGGAACGCAGGGCTCCGAAGCGTTAGACGCGATGCAGTTTGTCCCGCGAGTTTTTTGACTTTGCGAAGCGCAACGCGACCCCCCCGCGCTCGGGATGCGAACGGGGACAGACGGGACGCTTGTTCCTTCGGTGAGCCGTCCCAAGAATTTCCACAGCCCCCTTGTGACATCTGACCTTGTCCACAGCCCATCATCTGCGCGATCATTGTTGAGGCCGTCACGGTCGGCACAAGCCAGTTCGTGGCACCCGTAAGTTATTCATTTTAAGGGACTTAGTATCTAAGCTCTTTGACATCAAGATCTTGCCGGGAATTTCCCGCTAACCCGATGATTCCAGATATTTTGCAAAAAGGGGGGAGGGGGGATACCGCCGGTATTTCGAGACGTGAAACCCTTTGCGCACGCAACCGGCCCAAATCTCAACCAGCGTCCTCCAATTTATTTTCGAGGAGGAATGCACAGCGCGTAGCCTGCCTCGAGCGCGGCTCCGCGGCAGCGCATGTTCACCGGCGCATGTTACCCTCGTCGGACGTGCCCGCCGCGCTCCACGCCGCCCCCGCCGCTTACGCACTGGCCTCAGTTCTCGCTTGGGGCACCAGCGATTTTCTCGGAGGCTACGCTACCCGCCGCGCTAACGCGTTCTTGTTCGCGGTTATATTCAATCTCGGCGGCCTCACCCTCGTAGGGGCGTTGGCCGCAGCGACCCACGCGCCTTTTCCCTCGGGTCACACTGTGGTTTGGGCGCTGGCCGGCGGCATGTTGGGAGGGCTGGGCGTTGCCATTTTCTTTCGCGCACTTTCCGAAGGGAAAATGGGTGTGACCGCGCCAATCGCCGCGGTACTCGGCGCCGCGATTCCGACTTTGTTTTCTTTCTTCAGGGAAGGCTTGCCCGGCAAGCTTTCGATTCTTGGTTTCGTCGTCGCAGCTGTGGGGCTCTGGCTCATCACGCGCACCGAAGACAGCGGAAGACCAGAAGGCATTGGCCTTGCCGTGCTCGCGGGCTTAGGCTTCGCCAGTTTCTACCTTTGCATCCGGCAGGCCGGCGACGCCTCAGTCTTATGGATCGCAGCGCTCACCCGAACCGGCGGCTTGATCATCACCGGCTTGATCGTCGTGCTGCGCGGGAAATTTCGCGAGATCACGCCTGCCGGTATACGCTGGGGCGTGCTCACCGGCTGCATCGACTCTTTCGGAACCATTCTCTTCGTCCACGCCAGCCAAACCGGACGGCTCGACGAAGCGGTCGTTATCTCATCGCTGTATCCCGCTGTCACAGTGCTGCTGGCCCGCATTTTCCTGAAAGAGCACCTCACGCATTGGAGGTTCGTGGGCCTGCTGGCCGCGCTGGCTGCGGTGCCGATGATCGCAGCTCAATAGTGTCATTCCATATTCTAGAATCTGGAATACAAACCATGGCGCTTATCGAAATTCGCAACCTCACCAAGATCTACCCACAAGGCGAATCTGTTTTCGGCGCAAAGCTTGGCGGCAAGTACGAAGTGCGCGCAGTCGATGATGTCTCGCTCGACATTCACGCGGGTGAAACGCTCGGCTTGGTCGGCGAATCGGGCTCGGGCAAGAGCACGCTCGGACGTTTGATCTTGCGCCTCATCGAGCCGACTTCGGGCAGCATCCGCTTCGAAGGACGCGACCTGCTCGCTGCCGACGGAGGCGAAATGCGCCGGTTGCGCCGCGATATGCAGATCATTTTCCAGGATCCCTTCGCCTCGCTCGATCCTCGCTTTCGCGTGGAGGAGATTATTGCTGAGCCGCTCGTTATCCATGGAAACAGCGACGCGAAAGGAATTCGGCCTCGGGTCATCGAACTCCTCCGCGCCGTCGGCCTCGACGAATCGATCCTGAATCGCTTCCCCCATGAATTCAGCGGAGGACAGCGCCAGCGCATTGGCATTGCCCGAGCGCTCGCACTGCATCCCAAGTTCATTGTGGCGGACGAACCGGTCTCCGCGCTCAACGTCAGCGTGGGCGCGCAGATTGTCAACCTGCTCGCGCAGCTGCAACGCGATTTCGGACTGACCTATCTTTTTATCTCGCACTCGATGCCAGTTGTGCGCTACCTTTCGACGCGCATCGCGGTAATGTATCGCGGCAAGATTGTGGAAGTCGGCCCCACCGAGCAGATCACGGAGCGCCCCGCGCACGCCTACACGCGCAGCCTGCTGGAAGCGACGCCGGAAGTAGCTGTCTAAACACTTCGGGGTAGAAACCGAGCTTCGCTCGGTGGACGGGCGAAGGCGCCCGTCCCCACATGAACCTTCGCCGTCCCAACATAAGCCTTGTGCCATACTTTCTTGATGTCACGCGTCCCTCCCAGCCGGGCCCGCGATCTGCTAGAACTGATTCTCGGTTACGGTGTGGTGATCGGCGTCATCTGGATGCCCGATCACCTGCAGCGCATCTTCTCGCCGATCGCTTTCGTGCTGACGCTGGCGGTTGTTCTGGCACGCCGCCAGAGCTGGGACGAACTGGGCCTTGGCTGGCACGGTCTCACGGCATCGCTCTGGATCTTACCTGCCGCCATTACGCTCGCCGCTCTGAGCGCATTCGTCGCCGCAAAGATCGGGACGCTGCATCCGCTCTACAAAGCTGACTTCGCCCACGTCTCCGGCTACGTGCTGTGGACTATTTACCAGCAATTCCTTCTGCAGGACTATTTCATGGACCGGTTGCTGCGGCTGCTCTCGAATGAATCTGCGGCGGTAACTCTCGCGGGCGCGCTCTTCGCCGCGGCACACTTGCCCAATCTCGTGCTCACCGGCGCAACGCTGGTGTGGGGAATAGTTTCGTGCGCGCTGTTCCGGCGCTATCGCAATCTCTGGGCGCTCGGCTTGGCCCAGGGACTGCTCGGCCTGTGCTTCGCCGTATGCGTGCCCGATGCGCTGCATCATCACCTGCGGGTTGGGTTGGGATATTTGCGGTATCACGGCGGCCGTTGAGAGGTTGGGAGTGGGTGTTAACGGCAAGAGCACCTTCACGAATCCATGTTTTCGCAGACGCAGGATTGAGATTAAAATGCGGCTCATGAGCAAGAAAACCGAGATGAGCAGTTCGTCCTTGTGGATCGCCACGCTTGTCTTGTTGGCGCTTACCGTATGGATGTACTTCAAGAAGTAGGCTAGAACCACAATCCCCACAGCCAGTCCACGCTGGCGTGGGTGATCGTCGAGGCGGGCACACGGCGGCGCTCGCGCCATGCGCGTCCGTAGAAGATTCCTGCGATGGTTGCCAGGAGAACGTAGCGCCAATTGAAATGCGCAGACCGTTTGTTGAAGTGCGAGAGGCCGAACAACACTGACGCGATCACCAGAGCCGCACGGCGTCCTACGCGGCGGTCCAGCAGGTTCTGTACCCAGGCGCGAAAGAATAATTCTTCGGGTACAGCGGTAAAGAAAAATATTGCCAGCCAGCGCAGGAGCGCGCTGCCGACTCCCGGCAGGTTGCGATGGGGATGAATGAAGCGCAGCGCCAATCCCAGCAGCAAGACGATGGGCGTGAAGAAAACCAGTTCGCGCACGCCGGTCTTCCAGTCGCTCCATCGCAGGTGAAAATCGAATCCGGTTCCACTCAGTTGGCGGATCGCCAGAAATCCGTACAGGCCTGCATCCACCAGAAATAACTCGTTGAGCGCCCGCAGGCCGCTCGGCCATGCGTGGTCAAACCAGCGCAAGTCTACAGCCAGCCCCAACAGCAGCAGGATCAGCGCGTCGCGCCAGTTGCCGCGCTGTTCGGGATCGGCTGTGGCCGCGTGCAACAGAAGCCAGGCAATCGCCACTGGGAGTGCTGCGTAGAGGGCGAACCACTGCCAGCGGAAGATGTGCTGTGAGATCGAAACCATTGCGTAGGGCGCGACGAACAGCGCGGGCAGACTTATGCGCAGGGTCACCGGCCAGCGCTCGACCGCGCGGGCGACCCGGTCCGCGGCAAAGCCGAACAGAACGGCTGGAGCCAGTTCCAACCCGAGCGCCACAATCGCAACCGGCGTTGTATTCTGCACGGGTTCATCTTAAATGCGGACCGGCTGATTTGCC
Source organism: uncultured Acidobacteriaceae bacterium (assembly GCA_963832755.1). Classification (GTDB taxonomy): domain Bacteria; phylum Acidobacteriota; class Terriglobia; order Terriglobales; family Acidobacteriaceae; genus Sulfotelmatobacter. The sequence goes on from CAWHVM010000003.1 coordinate 1,052,962, forward strand.
CCGCACTCGCCGCTTGTTTCGCCACGCGCTCCCGGCTAGAATTCCTTCGCATCTCCCAGGAGGCCAACCATGGCTGCTGCTCCGGCCCCGCCGCTCTCCGCACCCACGCCCGGACCCGTTCCGCTTTCCGAAGGCGCGCGCATTCTCGACACTTTCATCGCGCCCTCAAAAACTTTCACCGATCTGCGCCGCAACGCGAGCTGGTGGGGACCGTTTCTGCTTCTTGCCATAGTCTCGACACTCTTTGCTTATGCCGTTGGGCAGAAAGTCGGATTCGACAAGGCGGGAGAAAATGTGCTGCAGACGCGGCCCAAACAATGGGATCGAATTCAAAACATGAGAGCGGAGAGCCGCGAAAAGACGATGCGAGCCGTGGAGAAGCAGACGATGTATGGGACCTACGGCTTTCCGGTGATTCATCTAATCCTGCTGTTGATCGTCGCGGGCTTGCTGATGGCAACCTTCCAGTTCCTGGCGAATGCCAGCGTTCCCTTCAAGGTTGCGCTGGCGATCGTGGTTTATGCGAGCCTGCCCGGGGTGGTACGCTATCTCCTGGCCACCCTTACGCTCTTCGCGGGCGTCAGCCCGGACACTTTTAACGTGCAGAATCCGGTGGCCACGAATCTTGGCATTCTGTTCAGCGCCGCCGACCATCCCGTGCTCTATACGGCGGGGTGGATGATCGATATTTTTGCTATCTGGACTCTGGTCCTGACTGCGATCGGTTTTACGTGCGTCAGCAAAGTAAAACTCGGGACTGCGCTGGCAATCGTGTTCGGCTGGTACGTCTTCTTTACGCTGGTGGTTGTGGGCCTGACGTCTCTGGGTTCGTAGACGCAGGTATGGATGGGGCAATCGAATAACCGAATGTGCTGAGGAAAAATCGAATGAAAAGTATTCTCGTTACCCTTCTCTTCGTTACCGTGTGCATCTGGGGCTGTATAGCTTCCGCACAGGCGCAGGCCATGAGATCATCTATGTCCTCTGCAACCGCAGCTCCGCAGGCCGCCGCACCAGTGAAAGATCCGGTGGCGACATCTCTGCGGATGTTGCTGCCACGCTCGCGGAATAACATTCTCGGCGCCATTGGGGCCATGCCCGCCGACAAGTTCAATTACAAGCCGACGCCTGAGCAGATGAGCTTTGCGCATCTGGTGGTTCACATAATCGGATCGAATAACGGCGGTTGCGCCAAGGCGGCAGACGTTGCGGCGCCGAAAATCGAAGAAGTGAAGGAAACCGACGCCAAGGAGAAGTTGCTGGCCGCGGCCACGGCTTCGTTCGACTTTTGCGCCGAGGCACTGGGCAAGATGGACGACTCCAAGCTGGGCGACAGCGTGGAACTTTTCGGGGGACATCAGTTTCCCCGCGCCATGGCTGCGCTCGGACTTGCCAGCGGTTGGGCTGACCATTACGCTGCTGCAGCGATGTATTTGCGGCTGAATGGAATTTTGCCGCCGAGCGCGAAGCCGAAGAAATAGTCCCTCAGGGGCTAAAAAGCCCAAGACCTTTATTGCCCGAGAGGGGCGCGGCTGAAGCCGCGCCCTTTCAAATCGGTTACTCTCGCCGCGGAACACCTACTTGATTTGTACGAGTTCGCCCGCCGATTCCGCCGTTGGAAGCGACGGCGCGGGATGCTGGGGCGCGCGCCAGGCGTCGAAAATCGAAACCTGATGCACGCACGAAACTGTGCAATGCGGCGCGCAGCCTTTTTCGGTGAAGTATTCGCGGCGCATGTCGTCGCGGGTATAGGTTGCGAGCGGCACTCCGGGATAGCCGCGTTGCTGCGAGCAGTAGTGGACTAATCCATCTTCGCAAATGTAGAGATAGCGCGCGCCGGCGCGGCAGCGCCATTCGTTGGGCAGGCCCTGCGCAATGTTGTCCTGAAAGGCGTTGATGCGGGTGAAGCTGCGCTTCTCCATCGACTTCATCTCGTGGTAGATGCGGCGCTCTTCTCCGCCCAGCGGCTGCAACTGGCCGCTGCCATCGTGGATGATTCCGATGGTCGAGCTGAATCCTAGTTCGATGGCGCGCTTGCCGATGGTGAGCGCGTCCTGCGGATTGGAGATGCCGCCGCCCACTACAGAGTTGATGTTTATGTGAAACTCGGCGTGTTCGGCCAGCAGTTGCAGTTTCTTGTCGAGAACCTTCAGGCTCTTCTTCGAAACTTCGTCGGGATTCACGTTGTCGATGGAGATCTGGAGCCACTCGAGGCCAGCGCGGTTCAGGCGCTGAATGCGCTCTGCCACAAGGAAATACCCGTTGGTGATCAAGCCGGCGATCATGCCGTTTGCGCGGATGCGGCAGATGATGTCGTCGAGATCGGGATGCAGCAGTGGCTCGCCGCCGGAAATCGTGACCACCGCTGTGCCCAGCGCTCCCAGCTTGTCGATACGGCGGAACATTTCCTCCGTGGGCACGGGTTTCGAGAAATCGTCGAACTCGTTGCAGTAGGTGCAACTCAGGTTGCAGCGGCGAACGGGAATAATGTGGGCCAGCAGAGGATGATCGGTTGACGCGAACGCGCGCGCGGCCATGGCGGCTCCGCGGAGGTTGCGGTGTAGAGCCTTCGCGCGGCGGCGCAGAGTTGTTAGGGCCGATGGCATGGATCGAATACTCTTATTACAGCATGGATGCTGAATAAATGCAGGTTCCGCTACAGCATTCGGTGAAATTGGCGGGGCGAACGGCACCGCCGTGCTGCGGACTGAGCAGTGCATTTGATGAACTTGCGCTAGGATTCGTCGCGCGGCCAGAGTTCGTGGCCGGCTTGTTGCAGCGCATTAAGGGCCGCCCCCGCGAATTCTTCCTGCACTAGAACATAATCCGTGTCGTAGGTCGAAATGGCGAAGACAGGGATGCCGCTGTTTGATAATGGTTCGATGAACGATAGCAGCACTCCGGTTTGCGAGAAGGGGAACGGGCCTTCGAGCTTCAGGCACATCCAGCGCGGGCCGGAATCGATGTCTTCCGGAATGTTATTGGCTGGGCACACGATTGAGAGTTCATCAGAGGTGCGGGTGATCGAAGTGAAGTCACCTTTCGTGGCCCAATCGGGGATCGGCGCGTCTGGAGGCAAGCGGACGATGGCGTAGGGAGCGGGGAGTTGGCGGAACTTCAACTGATAGCGGTTGCCTGTCCCCACACGGTTCATAAAGTTTGATCTTTACTAGTCTTCCACCGCTTTGCGCACGGCCGCTTTGGCCAGCAGGCGTGTTGAATCCAGCGTGGGCAGCGGCGAAGATTCCGGCGTTACCAGCAGCGGGATTTCGGTGCAGCCCAGCACAACGGCGTCGCAACCTCCGTCCTTCAACGACCGTATTACCTCCACATAGTAGGCCAACGAGCGCGGCAGGAACCGGGCGTTGACCAGTTCGTCGAAGATGATGCGGTCGATGTGCTGACGCTGCTCGGCTCCGGGAACGCGGTGCTCGATACCGGCGGCTTTCAAGGCTTCCGGGTAAACCGGACCTTCCATCAGGTAACGGGTGCCGAGTACGGCGAGGCGCCTGAACTGGCGGTGCTGCGCCTCTTTTGCAACCTCCCTTGCGATGTGCAGCCAGGGACGCGGCGAGCGGTGCTCGACCAGATCGAAAGCCTGGTGGATCGTGTTGTCGGGGCAGATGAGAAAATCGGCACCGGAGCGGGCTAGTTTGTCCGCGGAAGAGAGCATGAGTTCGGCTACGCCCGCCCAGTCGTTTGCGGTTATGCACTGCATGTACTTTGCGAGGGAGTGGGCGTGCAGCGAAACTTCGGGGTGGTCGTGCCTGCCCAAGACCTGGGCGCCCTCGAGCGAGATGGTGCGGTAGCAGAGCGCAGCTCCTTCGGTGCTGCAAGCGACGATGCCGATATGAAGAGACATTTAGGAAATTGCCGATTGCAAATTTTCGATTGCCGATTTTACAACGAGCACGAGGTTGAGCCTTTAATTAGCAATTGGAAATCGGCAATTGGCATTCAGCGGGCCGCGGCGGCGTCGAACAGGTTCAGGAACTCCAGCTTTTTTTCTGCGGGCAGAAATGATGCTTCGAACGAGTTGCGGGCTAGTTCACGCAGGTGTTCGTCGGTGAATCCAAAGGTTTGCTGGGCGATTTGGTACTCGCGCGCTAGTGTGGTGCCGAACATGGCCGGGTCGTCGCTGTTGAGCGTGATCATTATGCCGTGGTCAAAATAATTTTTCGCGGGATGATCATTGAGGTTGGGGCAGAGGCCGGTGCGCAGGTTGCTGGTGAGGCAGATTTCGACAGGGACCTGCCGCTGGGCAAGCTCTTCGACAAGATCGGGATCGTGGAAGGCGGTGAGGCCGTGGCCGATGCGCTCGACGCGCAGGTTGAGCGCTCCCCAAATGGATTCTGGCGGCCCAGTCTCGCCCGCATGCGCGGTAAGGCGCAAGCCGTGGTCAGCCGACCACGCATAGGCGTCGCGGAAAAGCTCAGGAGGAGCTTTCTGCTCGTCACCGCCAATGCCGATGCCGACGACCTCGCGGTCGTGATAGCGCACGGCCAGCTCAAAAACTTTCTGCGCGGCCTCCGCGCCGAATTGACGCACGGCGTCGAAGATCCAGACCAGCGAGATGCCGAAGTCGCGGGCGCCGCGGGCTCGGCCGCGATCGAGGCCCTCGAAGATGGCGGCGAAATCCTGCTTGCGCCAGAGGCAGACTCCCACCGAAACATAGACTTCTGCGTGCAGCACGTTTTCTCCTTTCAGTCGCTGCATCAAGCAGTAGGTGATCAGTTCGTAGTCGTCGGGCGTGCGCAGGTGTTCAGTGATGTTCTTGAAGGCCAGCAGGAACCCCTGGAAATCTTCGTAGCGATAGAGTGCATCAACCTCGGCCTGGGTTATGCGCTCGCCGTGGCGCTGGCGAAGTTCGAGCAGTGTGACCGGCTCGATAGCGCCCTCGAGATGCAGGTGCAACTCGGCCTTGGGCAAAAGTCGCAGGAAACTATTGGGTGGCCGATCGGGCGCGGAGGACATTGCTCTTTGATTGTAGATTCTTGAGGGAAGATTTGCGAGGCGGGAGTCACGAGACTCACTAGGGAGATGCTGGGTCGAGGCGCGATGATAGTCGCAGCGGCGGCGCCTTCAAGGTTCGTCGTAGCGCATACGAGTACAGAGGCCCTTCGCTACGCAGACCGATTCGCTTTGCTCACCGGTCCGCTCCGCGCAGAATGACAGGGCGTGTTTTGCTGATGGCTGTGACTACTTCTTGGCGAACTCGCTGCGATGGCGGCTGTAGAAAATATAGATCAACAAGCCGAGGCCGAGCCATATCACAAATCGCAACCATGTGATGATCGTGAGTCCGGTCATCAAGCCGCCGCAGAGAACGACCGAGATCAGAGGGAACCAGGGGACAAACGGGACTCGGAAGGCGCGCTTGCGATCGGGTTGCCTGCGGCGCAGCATGATCACTGCCAGCGAAACCAGAACGAAGGCAAAGAGCGTCCCGATGTTGGCGAGGTCGGCGGCATCTCCGATGTCCACAAGGCCGGCGGGAATGCCTACGGCGAAACAGGCGATCCAGGTGGAAATGTGCGGCGTCTTAAATTTCGGGTGTACTGCGGAGAACAGCTTGGGGAGCAAGCCGTCGCGGGACATGGCGTACCAGATGCGCGCCTGCCCATACTGAAACACGAGCAACGAAGAGATCATACCGGTCAGCGCTCCGATCACGATGACCGAGCGGAAGAGCGGGTGCACGCCCAGATACTTCATAGCGTAGGCCACAGGCGCTTCGGCGGCTGCACCGGAGACGAAGGTGGTGTACTTCATCATGCCGAGCAGGACGACGGCAACGCCGACATAGAGCAGCGTGCAGACAATCAACGACATGATGATGCCGAAGGGCAAATCTTTTTGCGGATTGCACGATTCCTCGGCGGCGGTGGAAACGGAATCGAATCCGATGTAGGTGAAGAAAACGATGGCCCCTCCGGTAACGATTCCGGCGAAGCCGGACGGCGCGAAGGGATGCCAGTTCGCGGGCTTCACCAGCATTCCACCGACTACGAGGAAGGTCAGGATGGCGCCGATTTTTATCGTCACCATGATGTTATTGGTCTCCGCCGACTCCTTCACTCCGCGCACCAGCAGCAGCGTAAGAATGAAAACGATGAGGAAGCCGGGGAGATTGAAATAGGCTCCCGTCCACTGCCCGCCGGCCCAGACTGGGCTCGCAAACTTTTCCGGCAAGTTGATGCCGAATACCGCCAGTTGCGCTTTCGTATAACCGGCAAAACCAACCGCGACGGCGACGTTCGAGACTACGTATTCGAGGATGAGGTCCCAGCCGATGATCCAGGCAAAGATTTCGCCGAGCGTGGCGTAGGAATATGTGTAGGCGCTGCCCGCGATGGGAATCATTGAGGCCAGTTCGGCGTAGCACAATCCGGCGAAACTGCAGGCAACAGCAACCAGTAAGAACGAAATCGCAATCGATGGCCCGGCGGGCGGGCGTCCATGCATGAGCGCTCCCGCGGTGCTGCCTGTGCGCAATAGATTCATGATTACATCGAGCGCCTGCGCATGCAGGAGGGATGGGGCCTGGAAATATTCGCCCGCGGCCGCGGTACCGGTAAGGATGAAAATTCCGGAGCCTATGATGGCGCCGATGCCCAGCGCAGTCAGCGACCACGGGCCAAGGGTTTTCTGTAGTTGTTGGCCTGGGGTCTCAGATTCTGCAATCAGCTTGTCAATCGATTTGCAACAGAAAAGCTGGTTGTCAGAGGTGCGAACCGTTGCGGCGGGTTCCGTGGGTGATTGGGACAAGAGGTCGTTGTCTCCTGAAAAACAAGCTTTCAGCTATCAGCACTGGGCATTCAGCCGGCGTGAGGTCTATCGGACAACTAAGAACCTATCCGGCCAAATGCCAAGTGCCTATGCTAATAGCTGCTTTTACCGCTTCGACTGGCCGCGGGCCAACTTCTTCACCTTGCGCTTTTTCGACCCGCGGGCGTAATCGCGGGGCTTCTTTGGCTTCTCCGCTTTCATCTTCTTGCGCGCGGCGCGTTTCGTCTTTTTGCGTTCTTCTTTGGTCAGCTCTGCTGTGTTTGCCATGAATGCTTTCTTGGATCCGGATTTGTAATTTTGGAATTGGGTAATTTTGTAATTTAAGCCCGGGTGATTCTGAAATTGCCAAATTGCCCAATTACAAAATTACCAAATTCTCTTCAAGCTCGCTCCAACTGAGCGTACTTCTCCACCAGCTTCTTCAATCCGAAGCGAGGGAATTGTACCGTAATCTTGGCTTCTTCGCCTTCTCCTTCTCGCTGGTAGACAGTTCCTTCGCCATATTTGGGATGGCGAACCTTCTGGCCGGGGCGGAATCCGCGCTTGCCTGTGTGGGCTTCGAGCGGGACTTTGGGGACGCTGAACTTCTTGCCGCGCGAGGCGAAGAATTCGGCGATGTTCTCGATGGAGTTGTAGGGCTTGGCCGGAGCTGTCGTCTTTTGCCGACTTGCCGGGACACCGTGACCAGCGCTGTTCTTCCAGCTTGCGCTCTGATCTTCATCCTCGTAGGAATAGTGGACGCCTGCATCGTAGGCCGCGGGGCTGCGCCCCGCTGGATGGTCGAGGGCGGCCGTCCCCACATGGTCTGTTCCTCTGCGAGCAGCGCGGCGTCCCCCTAGTTCTTCGATCAACTGGATTGGGACTTCTTCTAGAAAGCGTGAGGGCACGCTGGCTTCGGGCAAGTCAGTGCCGTATCTGCGGCGGTAAACGGCGCGGGTGAGGATGAGTTGATCCATAGCGCGGGTCATGCCCACGTAGCAGAGACGGCGCTCTTCTTCAACGTCGTCGGGCTGGAGCATGGTGCGCGAGTGGGGGAACAGTCCCTCTTCGAGGCCGCTGAGAAAGACCAGCGGGAACTCCAAGCCCTTGGCGGCGTGCAGGCTCATCAGCGTGATTTGCGCGCGCTCGTCGTAGTCGTCGGCGTCGCTGATTAGCGCGGCGTGATCGAGGAATTGGTCGAGGGTTTCGCCGCGGTCGCGCGAATCCATGGCGGCATTGACCAGCTCGCGCAGGTTTTCAATGCGCGAGAAGGCGTCCGGCGTGTCTTCGTCTTCAAGAAGTTTGATGTAGCCGGTTCGGTCGATTAGGAACTTCAGGAGATCGGTGGTGCTGACAGTGGGGCCGGAAAAGGAATCGGCCCCGTCCGCTCGCTGTTCGCTTTGAACCGACATCGGCGAGACGCTGGCGCTCGCTTCTTCAGGCGCGAGGTCTTCTGATGTGCCGCCGTAAGCTCCTCCGAAATCGAAGGCAGTATTCTCGAACTCGTTGGGATCGAAGGCAGCAGCATCGTCAGGAAGTGAATTATCAGCGGCGGCCTGCAAAGTTTGGGGCGCTGCCGGCACTTGCGCGGGCGAGTCGTCCGCGCCCACGTGTTCCGATTCCAATTGCTCGACGAATGTTCCCGACAGCATTGCTTGAGCATCCGAAATCAACTGCTGGAAGCTCTTCAGTGCGGCCAGCGCGCGCTGGGGCAAAAGTTGGCGGCGAATAGCCTCCCCAACTGCGCCCCACAGAGACAGGCCGGTCTCTAGCGCGAGGTGCTCGATCGTCTCGATGGTGCCTTTGCCGATGCCGCGAGTGGGCGTGTTGATGACGCGCAGCAGCGAGATCGAGTCGTCCGGGTTCTGGATGACTTTCAAGTACGAGATCATGTCTTTGATCTCGGCGCGCTCGTAGAACGAAAACCCGCCGACCACTTTATATTTCAGGCCATAGCGCCGCATGGCCTCTTCAAATAGCCGCGACTGCGAATTCGTGCGGTAAAGCACAGCGGCACGCGGAGTTTCGCCGCGCGAAGTTTCAGTGCGACCAGCCTCGCGTAAATATTTGGCGATGTGATCGGCGGCGAAGAGCGCTTCATTTTCGCCGTCGGGAGCCTCGTAGTAACCGAGCTTGGTGCCGCCCTGGCGCGAGGTCCACAGATTCTTGCCTTTGCGGCGGATGTTGTTCGCGACCACGGAGGACGCGGCCTGCAGAATATTCTGCGTGGAGCGGTAATTCTGTTCGAGGCGAATAATCTTCGCCTCGGGAAAATCTTGCTCGAATTCCAGAATGTTGCGGATGTCGGCACCGCGCCAGGAATAAATCGACTGATCTTCATCGCCGACCGCGCAGACGTTGTGGCGCATTCCGGCCAGCATGCGCATGAGTTCGTATTGCGGACGGTTGGTGTCCTGATATTCGTCGATGAGCAGATATTGGAAGCGGCGGTTGTAATACTCGCGCACAGGCGCGGAAGTCTTCAGCAGCCGCGTCGCCTCCAGAAGAAGGTCGTCGAAATCGAGAGCGTTGGCTTTGCGCAGTTCTTTGCGGTACTCCTCGAACAAATGCGCAATCTTCTCAGTCTTGGGATCCGCCGATTGCAGGTAAAGCTCCTGCGGATCGAGCATGTGATTCTTCGCCCACGAGATGCGCGAAAGAACGGTACGCGGCGTGAGTTGCTTGTCGTCGAGGCCGAGGCGCTTCATCACCGACTTCACCACCGATTGCTGATCGCTTTCGTCGTAGATGACGAATTTCCTGGTGTGGCCGATCTTGTCGGGAAGCCCAGGCTGGCCAGCCGTTGCCGAGGGAATTTGCAAAGCTTCGATGTCGCGGCGAAGAACGCGCACGCAGAAAGAATGAAACGTCGAGATTAATGGCTTGGCGATGCTGAGTCCGCCGACAAGTTTCTCGACGCGCTCACCCATTTCGGCGGCGGCCTTGTTGGTGAAGGTCATCGCCAGAATGGATTCCGGCATCACACCCATGTGCTCGATGAGGTAGGCGATGCGGTAGGTGATGACGCGCGTCTTGCCGCTCCCTGCGCCGGCGAGGATGAGCACCGGTCCTTCGGTGGTTTCGACGGCCTCGCGCTGCTGCGGGTTGAGTTGATCGAGAAAAGACAATGCGGAAGTGGCTCCCGAGCTGATGATTTAATTTTACAGGGGATTTGGGAATTGCGATGGTCTCGGATCCAGCCGTAACGCCTCACACCCACGCGCTCATCAGATGGCCGATGCTACCGCGCACCAGCAAGCCATCTTTGCGGTCCTTGAAATACCGCGCGTTAAGTTCCTTGCCTTGCAGAAACTCAGTGCGGTGGAATCCCAGAGTCTTCAATTCGTCCTGCAGTTTTCCGGGATCGAAGAATAGTTGCAACGGCTCTCCATACCGCTCTACTCGCGCTGACAACGCATCCAGCGCTTGTCTCTGCCCCGCACTCAGCAGCGCAGGGTCAACCGCAAAATCAAAGACCACGCTGCTGTCTGCCGGCATTTTCGCAATAAACCTCACCGTCGCCGTGAACGCCTCTTTCGTGAGGTAAGGTGTTACCCCCAGCCAGGAGAAAAACGCCGCCGCGCCTACGTTGAATCCGCACTCTGCTAGCCCATCTGCGAGCGTTTGTCGTTCGAAGTCAGTGGGCACGAAGGTGAGGGAAACCGGGATCGCAATACCTGCCGCCTGCAGTCGCTCGCGCTTCCAAGCCTGGGTTGACGGATGGTCCACTTCAAACACGCGCAGTCCCGGATAAGGATTGCGATAAGCAAACGTATCAAGTCCAGCGCCGAGGATCACGTATTGCCCCACGCCATCCGCGACAGCGTCGGCAAGTTCGTCCTCGGCATAGCGGCTGCGCGCTGCCATGAATGCGCGGAACGCGCGGGAAAAAGCATGGTGCTCTTTCGGATCAGTCCTGAGTGTGTCCTCGGCTTCACGCCCGATGATGCGCAGAGCCAGAGGATCGTCAAGAACTCGAGGCTCGTCGAGAATCTGGTGCGCGGCGCGGCGAATCGCCACCCGCTGCGCCGTTCTGCTGAATTTGCCCTCTTGCATCGCCGCGCGCCTCGAACTTACGTCTCCGTCCCCCGCGGTGCGGCCTTGCATTCCTCACAAGGGCAAACTTCGCGCAGGAACTTCCACGAGTAAATGCCGAGATCGTGGTCATCGTTCCACTTGAAGCGGATGGCGTACTTGCCCATGCCTTCGGCAGAGACCGGCTTGGCGGCAGGTTTGAACATGGGCAACGCGCCGGGAGCGGGTTTGGGCGGTTCGCCCGGCTTGCGCCCAGCCTTGTCGCGTTCTTCGTTGCACATGGCGCACGGGCAGGCGTTGCGCAGGTACACAAAACTGTAGTGAGAAACGTGGCCGTCGCCCCATTCAATGTCCACACCCGTGCCGGCTGTGAGGTTCACCTTTACCGACTTGGGGTCGGTGGCCGCAGTGGGCGCCTGAAGCGGGGACTGCATGGATTCAGTATCGCATACGCGCACGGAGTTGTTGGGATGGTTCGCGCTGAACTCAAGAGACGCGAGATCGGTTAGCTTCCGGTCTTGAAGAATGCCACGAGGAATAGCACGCCGAACAACACATCGACGCCGCCCAGCGCGAGGTCCTGTATGTGAAGGCGATTCTGCAGATAAAGAACGAGCAGGGTCGCGCTGTAGCCAAATTTCTCGAGCACGGAGGGAATCATCATGGGGCGAAGGCGAACTGGGTCCCTTGCAATCACGATGAATGCGGCCTGAAACGCCAGCCCCAGACTGACGAAGCTGTAGTAAAACGCGGGATGGGTGATCGGCGGCGGATCATTTCGGCCAATCATGTCGAATATAAAATACAGCGGCGTGAGCACCAACACGCCCCAGATGGCGGCGATCCAAAAAACGATCTTGGCAAATTTCATGGAGAGTGATTATTCGCCGCCCACGGTCAGGCCGTCAACGCGTAGCGTCGGTGCGGCTACCGAGCCGCGGAACTCGAGGTCGTTCGCGATCTCGGAAATGTTGAAGAACATTTCTTTCAAGTTTCCGGCGACCGTGATTTCTTCGACTGGGTAGGCGAACTCTCCGCCGGAGATCCACAGGCCGGACGCGCCGCGGGAATAATCGCCGGTCACCAGGTTCGCGCCGTGGCCGAGAAACTCGGTGACGTAGAGACCTTCTTTGATTTCGGAAATCAGTTGCTTGGGGGTTCGGGAGCCCGGCTGCAGGAAGTAGTTGCCCGGGCCTATGCCGGGTGTGCCGGCAAGTCCGCGCGAAGCGTTGCCAGTGGTCTTGAGGCCCAGCTTTTTCGCAGTGTAAGTATTCAACAGATAAGAACTCAACACGCCGTTCTCAATGACCACCGTGCGGCGTGTCGGTATGCCTTCACCATCGAAGGGGCTGGTGCCGAAGCCGCCGGGCAAGGTGCCGTCGTCGATAATGGTGACGTTGGCGCCGGCGATTTTCTGTCCCAGCTTGCCCGCGAGAAACGAAGCGCCGCGGTAGACCGAGTCGCCGTTTACGCCTTCGAAAATGTGTTCGAGGATTGACGTGGCCACCATGGGATCGAAAATGATCGGCACGTGCGCGGTCTTCGCCTTGCGCGCGCCCAGGCGGCGCAGCGTGCGCTCGGCTGCGACCTTGCCGACCTGCTCGGGTGACTCAAGCATGCTTAGCGTGCGCGCGACCGAGTACCAGTAATCGCGCTGCATCGCGCCGTTTTCGCTTTGCGCGATGGGGACGGCAGAGACAGAACAATACGACCGGCGGTATTCGCCGACGAAACCGTGCGAGTTGGCGAGAACCTTGTGACCGGTGGCGGCATCGAACGATCCGCCTTCGGAGTTCTTGATGCGCGGGTCGAAATCGAGTGCGGCCTTTTCGGCACGGCGAGCGTAGTCGATGCGATCGGGACCGGGCAGCGAATATACATCTTCGTGATAGAGATCGAGGTCGCCAGTGAGTTGGCCTAGCTGCGAAGCCTCGGGAATTCCGCCGAACGGGTCTTCCGAGGTGATCTTCGAAAGCTCGATCGCAGACTTCAACATGCGTTCCAAGCTTTCACGGGAGAAATCGCTGGAGTAGGTGCTGGCCGCGCGCTGGCCGTTGAAGACGCGCACGCCGATGGATCGCGATCCGGATTCTTTGAGGGTTTCGACCTGGCCTAGGCGGACGAGCGTGGAGAATTCGTCGCCTTCGCGCACTACACATTCGGCCGCCGTGGCGCCACCGTTCATGGCGCGGCGGACGATGTCCTGAGCGAGGTCGCGAAGGTCGGTTTCCAGTTTCGGGTTTCGGGTTTCTAGCTGGGTTGAGGGCATAAGAAAATTCTTTACCACAGAGGCACAGAGTCACAGAGAAAAGCAAGAACTAGAAAAACCAAGCTTAAGAATTTCTCTGTGTCTCTGTGGTGAAAACGCAGTTCACTGCATGAAGCCGCCGGGATCTTTCTTAGCTGTCCCCCCGACGGTTAGGCGATCGATCTTGATGGTCGGAATGCCCACGCCCACGGGCACCGCTTGCCCATCTTTGCCGCAAGTGCCGACGCCTTCGTCCAGTTTCAGATCGCTGCCTACCATCGAGACGCGGGTCAGAACATCCGGGCCGTTGCCGATCAGGGTTGCGCCTTTGATGGGCGCGGTGATCTGGCCGTCTTCGATCATGTAGGCTTCCGAGGCTCCAAAGACGAACTTGCCGTTCGTGATGTCGACCTGGCCACCGCCGAAGTTTACGGCGTAAATGCCGCGCTTCACCGAACGAATAATGTCTTCGGGATTGTCCTGGCCCGCGAGCATGTAAGTGTTGGTCATGCGCGGCATGGGGATGTGTTCATAGCTTTCGCGGCGTCCGTTGCCGGTGTCGGCGATGCCCATCAAGCGCGCGGAAAGCTTGTCGCTCAGGTAGCCTTTCAGGATTCCTTTTTCAATCAGCACGGTTTCCTGCGTGGGCTCGCCTTCATCATCTACGTTGAGCGAACCGCGGCGCCAGGGCATCGTGCCGTTGTCGATTACTGTGCATCCCTCGCTGGCTACGCGTTTGCCGATCAGGCCGGCGAAGGCAGAAGTCTTCTTGCGATTGAAGTCGGCTTCGAGGCCATGCCCGACAGCTTCATGCAGCAGAACGCCGGGCCATCCCGGACCGAGCACAACTTCCATTTCGCCGGCGGGAGCTTCGCGTGCGTCAAGTTGCAGGATTGCCTGCCGGGCTGCTTCTTTAGCGAAAAATTCTGGATTCTTGTCTCCGAAAAAGAAGTCGAGGGCGACGCGCCCGCCGCCGCCGGAGCCGCCACGCGCCGAATTATTTTCGGTTTTAGCGATACAAGACACATTCATGCGGGCCAGGGGCTGGGAATCTTCGGCGAAGGTTCCGTCGGAACCGACTACTAGAATATTTCGCAGTTCATCGCCATAGCTGGCGCGGACTTCCTGGATGCGCGGATCGTAGGCGCGCGCAGCCTTATCGGCGCGCATCACCAGCTCAACCTTGGCGGTGATTTCGGCATCGACCGAAGGCAGAGTCACGGGATACAGGCTGCGAGCTGCGGTTTGCTGGAATCCAGCTACTGGCGTTTTCGCAGGAGCACTGGCAATCAAGGCCGCGGTGCGGGCGGCATGCAGGATGCGGCTGGCGGAAAGATCGTCAGTGTAGGCATAGCCGGTGCGCTCTCCGGAAACCACGCGCACACCGCAACCGGCGGAAATGCCCTGCGAAGCCGACTTGACCATGGACTCATCCAGCGACAGCGAGGTAGACGAGAGATATTCAAAATAAAGGTCGGCATAGTCGCCGCCGGCGGAAAGGGCGGCAGCGAGGTAGCGCTCGAGGTCGCTTTCGGTAACGCCGTAGTGGTCGAAGAAAAACCGCTGCTTGTCTTTATCCAGAAGAGGATGCTTATTCAAACTCTTGCTCACAGAAATTAGATGCCGCCGGGCTGGAGCAGACTCAGTTGGGCGGATTGGTTCATTATCCCACATGAAACGGTGGCAGGCGGGCGAAACATCCACAGGCTAAGTGATGACGATGGTCACATGTCACAGACAACAGGTGTCTGTTTGTGGACAATCCGGAACGGAGATTCCCATGCCGACGGTTTCGCCGCAGGCCTTAACTCGAACCGTGCAAGACTTCCTTAGCGAGGCCGCGGGCGCGGTGGTGCTGGAAAACGGCGCCGTCGCCTTTGATCTGGCGCAATCCAAATATTCCATTTCCGGCGAGTACAACCGGTGCCTGCTGCATCTGTGGTCGTCTGAGCGCAACGCCGTGCGGCGGGTGTTGGAGGCTGAGGTCAAGAATGGAACGCTGCGGCTGGCGGTGCAGCGATTGGGGCAGGCGCGGCCGTCGAAGCTGGAGATCTGCCGCGAACGCGACCGGCGCTCTCCTACCGCGCGACGGGCCGCTCGCGCGGCGTATGAGCAAAAGCTGCGGCGAACGCTGGACCGGCACTTTCCCGACTTCAAGATCATAAAGCTGACGACGGGCGTGGATCTGGAGAAATCCTTTGGGCCAGTTTATACGCGCGGCTTGATGCGGCAAGGGCGATCCGCCTTTGCTTTGCTGGGGGTGAATACGCAGGAGACGCAATCCTCGATTGACGCGGCGCTGACTTTCGGCATTTTGTGGGTGGATGTGTGCCGGCGGGCACAAGCGTCAAATGTGCTCGTAGAAGGCCTAAAGATGTTCGTTCCGACGGGAACGTCTGCGCTGCTGCGGGAACGAATGGCAAACCTGAACCGCGACGCCGCCAAGTGGTCGCTGCTTGAATTGGACGAACGGCACGACGCTCTGGTGGAGATCGACTGCGGGGATCGCGGCAACGTGACGACAAGGCTGGTGCATGCTGCTGACGATGAAGCGGCGCGCGAGCGCTTCAAAGAGTCAGTCGCACGAGTTCAGCAGGTTCTGCCGAATTGCGAAGTCGCGGTATTGTCGGCGGCGGAAATTGCTTTTCGCTGGAGGGGGTTGGAATTTGCCCGCGCGCGGTTAGGAGGCATTGCAGGATCGTTTCGCAGCACTGAGGAAATTGTGTTCGGCTTAGGCGCAGAGGAGCGCGTTCTCGAGGCCCGTAACCAGGCCGAATTCGCTGAACTTGCCAATTGCTTGCGCGACACTCGCCATCCTTACGGACCGCGCCAGCACCCGTTGTGGCGGCTGCGCCCGGAGCGATGGCTCGAGTCTCTGGTCGTGGGCGATGTGAGCGTGGTAGATGATCGACTGGAGCCTTCGTGCCGCTATTCGCAGATTCCAGCGTTCTCCGCCAGCGACCGGGCCATGATGGACGTGCTCACTACTACGCATGCAGGACGGCTGGCCGTGGTGGAACTGAAAGCCGACGAAGATATTCACCTGCCGCTGCAGGGGCTGGATTACTGGTCGCGCGTGGAGTGGCATCATGGGCGCGGCGAGTTTCAGCGCTTTGGATATTTCGAAGGGCGCGAGTTGTCGGCGGAGAAGCCGCTGCTCTTTCTTGTGGCCCCGGCGCTGCATGTGCATCCGGCCACGGATACTTTGTTGCGCTATTTTTCGCCAGAGATTGCGTGGGAATTTGTCGGCATTGACGAGCGCTGGCGGGAAGGAGTTAGAGTCGTGTTCCGCAAACGGCCGGAGGTAAGGCATAACCCCTATCCTGCCCTGACGGCCTGACCGCCTTTTCCCGTCCTGGAATTCCATTTTCGTAACACTTTTCAAAAATTCTAGAAGATGGCCCGAAGTGTGAGTTAAGATGCCCGAATTCTGGCCTGCAGTCCGGTGCAATAGCAAAGACGTCCGAAAACTAAAAAAGAGGATAAGAAAATGAAAGGAAAATCTTCCCCACTGCTGACAGTGGTTGCGCTTCTGTGCGCAGCCGTCGTGTTCTTGTTCACCATCCCAGGACAGGCCCAGCCGCAGCCCCTAATGACCCGTCATATGCGCGACGCGGTTGCGAATGGGCAGGCGCAGCTCATCGGGCAACTCCCGGCAACTCAGACCCTGCGCTTCGACATGGTTTTGCCGCTCCGTGATCGCGCAGGGTTGCAAGACTTCGTGCAGGAAGTCGAGGATCCTGCCAGCCCCTCCTACCACAAATTTCTTACGCCGCAGGAATTCACCGCGAGGTTCGGCCCCACCCAGCAAGATTGGGACGCCTTGGTTGCTTTCGCGAAAGCCAGCGGCTTTGAGATCATCAACGGAGACCTCAAAGGCAGGGACCTAAGGCTCACCGGCACGGTGGCGAACATCGAGAAGGCCTTCCATGTGACCATGGGGCTCTATAAGGACCTCACCGAAGACCGCACATTCTTCGCCATCGACCGCGAGCCCACGGTGGACCTTCCCTTCCAGCTTTGGCACATCACCGGTTTAGACAACGATTCCAAGCCGCATCCGCTGTATGTTAAGAAGAGCGACTACGTGAAGGCTCATGGGATCGATCCCGACAAGGTCGTGTCTCATGCCACAACCGGCTCCGGCCCCTCCGCTTCATTTTTGGGCAGCGACATGCGCGCGGCCTACTACGGCGGAACGGCGTTGACCGGCTCCGGCCAGAACCTCGCCCTGTTCGAATTCGCGGGGACCGATTTGTCCGATCTGACCACGTATTACAAAAACGTTGGGCAAACCGAACCTTACACTCCCACCCTTATTTCCACGGGCGGATACGGCACGAGCTGCGTCGATAGCGGCAGCAGCGCCTGCGACGATACGGAACAGACACTCGACATGACCCAGTTCATGGGCATGGCCCCAGGTTCGACCATGCTCTATATGTACGTCTGCGGCGATGTTCTAGCCAATGGATCGGGGAATATCAGCGATACTGCCTGCATCAGCGCGATGGTTACGGATACGGACGCTCCCTTGTCCAAGCAGATCAGTTGCTCGTGGGGCTGGACACCTGCGGACCCTAGCACTCTGGACCCGTACTTTGAGCAGATGGCGTCGCAAGGCCAGAACTTCTTTGCCGCGTCTGGCGACAGCTCGGCTTGGTCTGCCTCGAATGAGGCCTGGCCGGCGGATGATGCCAATATCGTCTCGGTGGGCGGCACCGACCTGACAACCTCCAGCGCCGCTGGCCCCTGGAAATCGGAAACCGCCTGGGCAGACAGCGGCGGCGGCATCTCCCCAGACGACATCCCGATTCCCTCCTGGCAGAAGCTCTCGGGAGTGATTACCTCGTCGAACCACGGATCCACGACCTTACGCAATGGACCAGACGTGGCGGCTAACGCGAATTTTACCTTTTACGTCTGCGCCGACCAAACCACCTGTACGGCAAACGACTACGGCGGAACCAGCTTTGCGACGCCCATGTGGGCCGGCTACCTGGCTCTGGCCAATGAACAGGCAGCGACCAACGGCGAATCGATCGGCTACATCGATCCGATCATTTACCCGGCGGCTCTGACCTCAAGCTATGGCACCTATTTCCACGACATCACCAGTGGCAGTTGCGGTACGTATTCGGGAATCACCGGCTATGATCTGTGCACCGGATGGGGCAGTCCGAACACGACCGGACTGATCAACTTGCTGGCCCCTTCCTCGTCGTCGCCGAGCTTCACGCTCTCCGATTCGCCGAGCAGCCTTACGATTACCCAAGGCAACAGCGGCACCAGCACGATCACGGTGAACGACGTGGACGGGTTCACCGGCAGCGTAACGCTGGCTGCGTCCGGCCTGCCGAGCGGTGTGACCGCAACATTTGGCACTAACCCAACTACCGGGACCAGCGTGCTGACGCTGACCGCGAGCAGCACGGCCACCACTGGAACGGCTACGGTTACGATTACCGGAACCTCCGGCAGCCTGACCGCAACCACAATTCTTGCTCTCACGGTGAATTCATCGGCGACGCCAAACTTCAGTGTCAGCGCTTCGCCCACGTCCGTGACCGTAACTCAGGGCAGCAGCGGAACCAGCACAATTACCGTCACCAGCACGGGAGGCTTCAATTCTGCAACCACGCTCAGCGCGAGCGGCCTGCCCAGTGGCGTAACGGCCACGTTCTCCACCAACCCCGTAACGCCGCCGGCGAATGGCAGCGCGACCTCAACTCTCACCCTAACCGCTTCCTCTAGCGCCACGGTGGGCACGGCTACGGTGACGATCACCGGGACCTCGGGCTCAACCAGTCACAGCACAACGATTACCTTAACGGTGAATGCTTCTTCGGGAAAGGCGAACTTCACCCTGTCTCTGTCGCCCTCTTCTTTCACGGTCGATGAAGGCGGCAGCAAATCCACCACTCTTACGGTCACCAGCGTGAATGGATTCCATTCCGCAGTGGAACTGAGCGTGAATGAATTCCCCAGTGGCGTATCGGCGACGGCCTCGTCCAACCCCGTGACGCCCCCGGCGAATGGCAGCGTGAACGTAACCATCACGTGGAGCGCTACCCGACGCGCGCCAACTGGAACCTCAACTATCGAGCTGATTGGAACTTCAGGATCACTCGAGAACGAGATCCCCGTCACTATCACAGTGGCGCCTTGAAGAGCTGATTAGTTTCGCGAAGCAATCGAGCCGGCCCGAAAGGGCCGGCTCGATTATCGTAGCGCCGCCGTCTCGGCGGCGTACACTATCCCTTCCACGCGCCCAGAGCGCGTCGCACGTCGACTAACTGGCCCAGGTGATAGGCGTTGTGATCAGCCAGTAGCAAGGCTTCGCGCAGAATGGTCTGGCCGTCGCCCCACGGGATACGGGCGTAAAGTTCTGTCTTCGGATTTGCGACCAGTTCCTGCATGGCCTTCAGATCTTTGCGGAATTGTTGAACACTCCTGTTCCATCCTTTCGTGTTCAGTGGAGCTTCCTCGTTCGGCCAATATCCCTCAGGCCACTTGGGAGACGTGTGTCTGGAGTTGCGGCTGAATTCCAGAATGTCCGACTGCGCCAGGCGAAGATGCTCAAGCAGCATCCAGGCAGTGTGAGGGAGCCCGTTCGGCTTGGCGCCGCGCAACTCTTCCGGAATGTCTTTCACTACGTCATCAAACCGGGCGTGAGCGCCGCCGCCATTGAGAAGGTAGAGCACATGTTCGCGGAGTTGTTTGCCATGCGGATCTTTGACTTTCGTTGTGCCATTCGTCATTGCGACTTCCCTTCTTGCTCAGCTTCTTTCTGCTCAGTTGGGAACTCCTTAATTCCCTCTCGAACCTTTGTCTGTTCGAGCACATCTTCTTCCGGCCTTTCGCCTCTAAGAACGCGGCCAATGCCGCGCACGATTCGGCGCATGGGAAGGACGCCTTTGTCATCCGCAAGAAATATTTCGCCTACGCGGCGGCCGCGATAGTACCAGCGTCTGAGCAGGGCCAGATGCTCCATGGTTTCGAGCGCGGACCGGGCTTTTGCGGGCGGGAACGAATCGAGAACAGCCAGCACCCGCGATTCCATGGATTGCGATTTCGTATGCTCAGCGGGTTGAATCGAAAACTCCACCGGCCCCGAGATTACTCCGCTGTCGATGCGGAAGAAGGTGACCGAGTCGGCGAGATGGCTGGGCTGAACGATCAGAGCCGCCAGGCGGTCGAAACGGCGCACAATCTCAGGAAACTGGCTGAGTACCGGCTTTAGCTTTTCCAGGCGGACGTGAATGGAGGCAGCTTCCTCAAATGCAAGATTGGCCGATGCAGCCTCGCGCTGTGCCGCGAATTCCCGAACCAGAGCATCGCCTCCGGAATCGAAGTAGGCTTGCACGCGGTTTACTTCAGCGGAATATTCCTCGTCGGTGCAGCCCTTGAAGCAGGGCGCCAGGCACATCTTCATCTCGGAATAGATGCAGCCGGGAAACTGCGGGTCGGGATGCAGGTCGTCGACGCAGCGGCGCATCTTGAAAAAGTCGAGCGAGTCGTTCATGAACTTCTCGGCAGCCGTGCGCGACTGGAACGGCCCGTAGTAAAGGTTGCGGCCCTTGAGTCGTCCTAGGCGCGTGGTGATGGAGGCGCGTGGATATTCGTTTTCGAGATGCAGCTTGACCAGCGGCGCGAAGCGGAAGCGCATGCGGTTGCCGTAGGTCTTGGTAAATGTTTCGCGGAGCACTCGGTAAAGCAGGAAGCCGGACTCGAAATCAGAGCCGGTCGGTGCGTACTCGATTGAGCGAACGCGATCGCGCAGATTGAGTTTCTTGGTGCGTTCCTCGACCGGGCCCAGCAGGCGTTGCATGCGGCGCCGAAGATTTGTGGTCTTGCTGACGTAAGGTTCGGCCCGTTCATCATCGCCGCGAAGCAAAAACACGGCCGGTGCCGGCGGTACGGCGGCGAAGACTTCGCCGTCGCGTTCGGGGGCGAACTCCAGGCGCTCGGTCAGCACGGACTTATTCTAGTGCCGAATCCACCACGGAGGCACAGAGATACGGAGAAAACAAAAACGAGGATTCTGGTTTTCCCCGTGTCTCCGTGGTGAGGACTTACCGGAAGCTGGCGCTGCGGAACTTCTGGCGGAAGTCTTCGCCTTCCATCTTGATGACGCGGCACATTTCGTGCAGGCGTGAGCGCATGCGTTCTCCGATGCGGTCGCCGAGGGTTTCGGCGCGCGTGGCGGCCCGCGCCCGCGCCGGAGAAACGGAGCCATTTGCGCCCGCCGCCGGCTGATCCTCGAAATTTGTCGTGATGATGGTGGTGCGGTTGTTGTTGTAGCGCGTGTTCAGGATGAGGCTAACTGTGTCCCAGACCCATTCGGTCGGCTTCACGGCGCCCAATTCGTCAAGGACAAGAACGTCAGTTTCAAAGACCGGGCGTAGAACATCCAGCTCCGTAGTTTGAACCGCGGCGTTGTACGAATTCTGGATTTCCTTCAACAACTCGCGATAATCGTAGAACAGGCAAGCAATCCCTCTGTTGAGAATCAATTCCTTGATGATGCCAACTGCCAGGTGAGTCTTTCCTGTGCCAATCTTGCCGATAATCAGAAGGCCGGTGCCGGCGCGGGGATCGTAATCCTGCGCGAATTTCGTCGCCGAGACGAAGGCGAACGCCAAGGACGGATGAGCTCCCGGAAAATCGGTGGTGTAGCTGGCGAGTTCGCAGTGCTCGTATCTCTTGGGGATGCGCGCCGCTGCGAGCAAGGCCCCGGCTCGCGCCCGCACCTGGCAGTCGCAGCGTGTGACGCGGCGATCTTTTTCTTTCGTCGCACCGGGACCGGTGGGAAGCGTCTTCCATCCCGTACCCTCGCATAGCGGACAAACTTCGGCTGCCGTCTTGATCAACTTCGACCTTTCTTATTCGATCTTTTGGAATTGTCTCCTCTGACTTTGCACCCGGACGCCAGCTTCCCGCAAGTGCGAAACGCCGGGCATCTGTGTACAACCTGTGAACGGAAGACCGGGACTGTGGAGCAGGGAGGAAAACTAGCCCGCGTCGTCCGGGTCGCGCGGGCCGCTGCCACGTCATTCCTCTCCTCGTTCCCGGCCCAAACCCGCCTCCCCCAGCGCCATTCCGGGACAGGGGGGTGCAAAAGAGGCTTCCGGCGCGGATTTTCATAGTTGACATTCTGCGCAGAGAGAGGAGAATACCCTCCGTCAGGTTTCCCAACTCAGCCAAGAGCTTTTGTCCTCCCGGTTTCGGCTGGGTATGCAAAATTTGGTATGCAAATAAAGAGACCTGCGAGGAGAAACAAATGAATAAAGCCGATCTGGTGGATAAGATCGCGGGCGCTTGCGAAATCAGCAAAGCGCAGGCTACAACTGCGGTTGATACGGCTGTGAGCAGCATTACCGCAGCTTTGCGGAAAGGGGATCGGGTGGCTTTGATTGGTTTCGGTACTTTCTCGGTGTCGCAGAGAAAGGCGCGCAATGGGCGCAATCCGCAAACCGGCGCTACGATCAAGATCGCCGCCCGCAAGGTCGCGAAGTTTACCCCTGGGGCCGAACTGAAGAAAACGGTGAACAAGAAGTAGCGTAAACAAAGAGTCTGGGGATTTTCACGACAACGGCAGGGGGTCGGCCCTGCCGTTTTCGTTGCTTGAGATTCAGTCCCGAGAACCGAGTCGCGAGCCCCGAGAAGTAGTCGCGTAACTCGTAACTCGCGATTCGGAACTCAAAACCATGATCGCAAGGCGGCGCTCGGGACTCGGGACTAAGAACTTCGATGATTGCCCATCTACGCGGAAGATTGCTGACGAAGCATCCCAATCAAGTGGTAGTGGAGACTGGCGGCGTCGGTTACGAAGTAAACATCAGCGTCCCGACCTTTTCCGAATTGCCGGCCAACGGCTCTGAGGTGGCGCTGCACATCCACACGCATGTGCGCGAGGACGTAATTGCGCTTTACGGATTTCTCCGTCCCGCCGAGAAGCAGTTGTTCGAGAAGTTAATGACGGTGAGTGGCATCGGCGCAAAGCTGGCCATCACGATCCTCAGCGGGATGGCAGCGAATGAGATGGCGGCTGCGATTCGCGGCAATGACGTGGCGCGCCTCACCAGAATTCCGGGCATCGGCAAGAAAACCGCCGAGCGCATGGTTTTGGAACTGCGAGATAAGTTGCCCGCGGCGGCAGGAACCTCCACGCCAGCCGTTGCGCCGATGAGCGCCATAGAAGAGGATGTTCTATCTGCGCTGGTGAACCTTGGCTACCAGCGTGTCGCGGCCGAGAAGGTACTGGCGAGTGCAATTAAGAACACGGCGGGTACGAGCGAGAAGAGCAGATCGTTCGATGCTCTCTTCCGTGAAGCGCTGGCATCCCTCTCGAAGTAGTGGTTAAATCAGATCTTGGTGTGCAATCGCTTGCACCTTGGGAAGTAACCTCAGTAACTCCTGTGCGCCTCTAAAGTAATAATTCTAAACATCTTAGTGGCACGCAGGGGCCATTCCGCTTGGCCCAGCGTTTGCGTTAGTACTAGTACAGGTGGCCAATGCCGATGTTCACTAACGTGCCGCGGAAAAACTGGCTTAGCGCGATCCTGCAACCCCGGACGGCAATTCTGCTGGGCGTGATGTGCTTGTGCCGGCCTGCACTGTCGCAGGAAGTCTCTGCCGGGTTCCTTCCACCGGCGGCGATACAACCCGCGGCGATGCAACCCACCCCGCTGGTCGTGACGACCCAACCCGCAACGCTATCGGAAGCCAGCCACCGCTTCTGGGATCGCGAGAACAGCCTCTTATTTGCCACAACGGCAGCCTTCAACGCCGCCGATTTCGTTGTGACAAAGGACAACTTGCGCGGTGGCGGCCGCGAACTGAATCCGGTAACCCGGATCTTCAGCGGGAGTACCACGGGACTCGCAGTGAACTTCGCTGGCGAGACCGCCGGCGTGGTTGGTCTCAGCTACTTCTTCCACAAGACTGGCCACCACAAACTGGAGCGCTTCGTCTCCATGGTGAACATCAGTTCCTCAGCGGCAGCCGTCACGTTTGATCTTGCCCATCGATAACCCTTATTGTGGCGGGACCAGAGTCAGTGTCAACGGCTGTAACGGCAGTCCATCGACCTCGACCCTCCAAACGTCGCCGTCGACAGCCAGATGTCCAGCCGTCAGCGTGCCGGAGCTGACGATTTCTCCAGCGCTCAGTGGCTCGTCCGGGAATCTCCTCGCAATCGCGGCACCGAGTTCCGCCAGGCACAAGGCTGGGCTTCTCAAGCAATTCCTGCCGGATCCTTCTTCCACAAACTCTCCGTGCTTCGATACGCGCACCTTAAATAGCGGCAGCTCGCTTACCAGACTGGCAACAAGGTCTGGCCTTGCCTGCATTCTTTCGCCGATCACGAGCGCGGCGTGCAATCCAAAAGATGCCACGAAATCGCTGGGCTGAAACTTCCAATCCGGAAAAGGACAATCAATGATTTCGAATCCAATCGCCAGCCAATCGACGCGTGCCAGAGCAGCCGCGGCATCGGAGCTTTCTCCCGCGACTGGCTGCTTCAAGCCGAAAACGATCTCGGGCTCGACCTTCAGCGAACGCGAATGGGCGAGCGCCAGCGCTGCCGAATTGTTGTGGCTGTAATGCACCGTGTCGTCGTACATGTGGGCCCAAACCAAAGTTTCAAGTTTCAGCACCCGCCACATCGCTTTATTTGCATAACCAACCTTGCGGCCGACGGCTCTGTGTCCACCCGCTTCGCGCCACCGCTTGAGGATTGTTTCAACCTCATAAGCGGTGTTCAAGTTGAAACCAGCGAGCATGGAGGGAACAACAGAAACCGTCCGCCCCGTCTCATGCGCAGACATGAGTTCGCTAGCCAGACTTTCGACCTCATTGTGCGGCATTGCATTTTCCGGCATAAGATTTACGCGTTCTTTGCTGGACGCGTCTCCGAGCCATGCGCGTTCCAACGTAAAACGCGGTTCGTGTCCATGCAGCCAGAACTCAGCATCTTACACTAGCTATTTCTCGGCGCAGTGCTGCCACCGGCGCTGGCAGCGTTCTACCGAATCCAGATGTCCTGGCGGATGTTTCTTCTCAATCATCTGTGCGTCGCTGGGAATACTGAACTCCAGCCAGTTCGAAAACGGAACGAAACAGATAAGCGTTTCGCCCGCGAAAACCAAGGTAACTTACCTCGGTTACCTTCACATCCGATGACCAAAAGATAGATTTGAATGAGGCAATGCGCCCGCATGGAGGGGCTCGATGAAGAAAGCGGCAAGACTTAAGATGTCAAAGCGATGTTGCAGTGCCCTGGCGCTCTTGGTGTGGCTGTTGTCACTTACTCTTCTGCCCGCCGTTCCCGCCGCGGCCCAAGGCGCGGTCGTCCTGGTGGGATCAGGATCGAGCGTACCAGCTCCGCTTTACAATCGCTGGACGCAAGAGTACGGCAAACACATCTCGACCATTCAACTGCGATACCTGACGGTCGGCACCAGCGAAGGGATCAAGCAGATTTCTCACGGCGCCGGTGATTTTGGCGCCGGGGAATCCCAGCTCACAGACAAGGAACGGAAGGAAGGTGGTTTGATCGAATTGCCGGTGGTGCTCATTGGAATCGTTCCCATCTACAATCTTCCCGACATCCACCAGGAGCTTCGGCTTTCGGGGGAAGTGCTGGCTGAGATATTCCTTGGTAATGTGAAGATGTGGAATGCGCCACAAATCGCGAAGCTCAATCCCGGTGTCGACTTGCCGAATCTGCCCATCGAGGTGATCAACCGCCCTGCGGGTAAAGGTTCCAACTTCGTCTTCACTGAATTTCTCTCCAAGACAAGCTCAAAGTTTCGCGCTGAAATCGGAACGAGTCCTTCACCCAAGTGGCCGGTGGGCACGCCAGCCGAACGCAGTTCCGATATGGCAGAAAAGGTGAAAAACACTCCCGGATCCATCGGTTACGACGAGTATGAATATGCTGTAAGGGGCAGCATTTCACAGGCTGCGATATTGAATGCAGCCGGCAAGTTCATCAAAGCCTCAGATAAAAGCATTGCGGCAGCGTGCCAGGGGGTAGAAGCGCCGCGGTGGAACAGCTTCACCGCCTCGTTGACCAACGCGCCTGGAGCCGATTCTTTTCCCATCACCAGTTTCACCTGGATTTACCTGCGGACGGGAGCGTCTGATTCATCTCGCGCGGCCGCGCTGGGCAATCTTCTCGACTGGGTATACTCCGATGGCCAGCAATTTGCCGGCCAAGAAGGCTACTCTGAACTGCCGCAACCTCTGCTGGCAGCGGTGAGAAAGAAAATCAAAAATCTGCAGTAAGCTTCAGTCGCGACCTGGCCCGCACCTGTTAAGATTCTCTGCATTTCTTTTTGGAGGATCTATGCGGGTTTGCGTCGTGATCGCTTGCGTGGCTGCACTCACATTCGCCGCCTTGGCACAACAACCCACCGTCCCGGCCAAAACCAGCGAAAGCCGCCCATTCGGCAGCGTCTCCGACGACAAAGTTCTAAAGGACTTGTTCGAATCGAAGATCAAGGCAGAGTGGGAAGCGCTCAAGAACAAGGACAAGAAAGCCTACGGCGAGGTGTTGGCCGACGACTACCAGGGCGTCGAAGTGGATGGCAAGGGTGAGCGGACCAAGCTTCAAGCCATAATCGAACTGGCAGACACGAACATATCCACCTATACGCTGTGGGGCTACAAGCTGATTTCGCTGGGGCCAGACGCCGCTTTCGTGATCTATGAAAGTACCATCCAGTTCCCGCCCAAGTCGGCAGTCCGGTACTCTCGGGTTTACATTACTGAACTGTGGGTGAAACGCGCCGGACAATGGAAAGAAGTGCATTATCAGGAAACGCACGTCAAATAGCTGTCTCCCCGAGATTTATTGCAACCACCGCAAAAGTGTTGCCATCCATCCTAGAGAGGAGAATTCTCATGAGGAAAATCTGGATTGCAGCAGTGCTGCTTTCAGGCAGCTTTCTCTTGGCGCAGAATGGTACCTCCGCCAACACCAGCAAAGGCGACTCGAAGGATTCCAAAGGCCAGGTAACGGTGAGTGGTTGCGTGAGCCGATCAAGCGGGGATTACATCCTGATGAAGCAAGATCCAGGCATTACGTATCAACTCCAGGCTACCGGCAAGATAAAACTACGCCACTACATGGGGCAACGAGTGGAAGCGACGGGGAGCGAATCCCCTACCATGAGCACCAGTTCCGATGCCATGAATAAGGTGGGTTCGGCAGCCCCGGTGACCCTGACCATCACCTCGATCAAGACCATCGACAAGGATTGCACCGAGCGGGCAGCCCGATAAGAAGCGGCCCCATAAGAGATGGATTTGACGAGGCTCTGCGGTTGGTTAAGCTCTCAATCGCAGTCCGGAGGCATGGCCTGAATCTCCGACTCTGAGCTGCAGGGCGGCTTCTTTTTGGCCGGCTCCAGATGGAGTGTATGAGTGTAGCGCAGAATCCACAAGCCATCGTTGTTAGTCAGATAGATCAAGCCATGCCCGCCATCGGGAAGAATACTGGTGACCTTGGTGAACGTCTCCAAGGTCTTCGGATTTTGCGGGTCGCTCAGATCCAGCACGCGCACAGTTTCCGTCGGACGGTTGCTGCTCCTTAGAGTGGTCGAGTTCTTCTCCGGGGACTCGGCAATGGCCACGTCGGGCGTCACCAACGCGAGATTCCCAGATGTGGCCTGAGCCGCCTCCGCAGTTCGCTTCAGAAGGCTCGGCTGCTCCGGCTTGCTCACGTCCACAATCATGAACCCTTGTTTGCCTGCCTGCTGCACGTAGAGATACCGTTTGCCGTTCTCCCTCTGCAGCAGCATCTGGTTGCCCGTCGCCTGCGGCAGGGGCAAGTGGGCGATCACGGTGGCAGGAACGTCGGTGGGTTTTGTAGTTTCCTCGCCGGCGCTGGCCGCAAGAGGCAGGAGCAGAACCGGCAACACCAGTGCATGCATTCGCAGGGCCCGAAACAAAGTCTCCATAAATTCCTTCACACTTCCGAGGCGAAACCTTACTCTGGTTCCGCCTCTCTAATGCAACTATACCACCGGGCCATCCCTTGCTCACTGTTCCGTGATGACCCCGATGCAACCGTCAATTTGCAGCGAGGTGCAAATGGTGCCCGCCTGGAACGGCATGAAAATGTGATTGTCACTGGGGTCGACCGAGATGCTGTGCGCATTGGAGCCGGTGGGCATGTTGTAGAGCCACTGGTTTGTGCCCGCATCAATCACGCCCATCTGCGCTGTCGGAAGCATATCGCGCGCCGCCAGATAGTACTTGTTGTCCGTGGGGTTGTACCAGGCCTCGTCCACCCCGCCAACCTGGTTGATCTGCACGCAGTTGACCAGCGGGACTGAAGCGCAATTTACGTTGTAGCCGGAGGTCGCACTAAAGCCGCCCGAGAGATTGATGATGTATTCAACGGGGGGGAAGGCCTCGCCATCGTGGTCAGCGCAAGCGACGAGGAAGTTTTCCCCGGGCCCCTGCACGATGTTGGTGGGCATGCAGTTCGGCATGACCATGCTGCCCACGACAACCGGGCCACAGGGCTGGTCGGGAACCCCGTTGTCGGTGCAGGTATTGGTCGCCACCTGGGGATTGATGACGTCAACAGTGCCGATGTTGGTGGTAGCGATGGCATTCTCGTTCGTCAGCAACACAAGGCCCGTGCCTGTGTCCCACGTCATGGCACCCAACCCGGCCGGCGCTATGGCGCCGGCACAGCCAGTGCCAGGACTCGTCTGGCTACAGAACTGTCCCGTGGCGTAGCTGATGATTGGACCGTGGTGGCAGGGGATTACATAGGTGCCACCGTTGGGTAGAACCCCAAAGCCCGGATCGCCAGCGGCCGCGTCCACTCCCGATCCGGACACACCACTAAATACATGCACGCTGCTCGGATCCGGGCAAGCGAAACTGTTGCCGACGGTGTCC
The DNA here is from genome assembly GCA_963832755.1 of uncultured Acidobacteriaceae bacterium. Classification (GTDB taxonomy): domain Bacteria; phylum Acidobacteriota; class Terriglobia; order Terriglobales; family Acidobacteriaceae; genus Sulfotelmatobacter. The sequence goes on from CAWHVM010000003.1 coordinate 1,081,937, forward strand.
ACCGAAACGGTCGAGTTGAGTCCTAGTCCTCCGGAAGCTGAACCACCGGCGCCGTCGTAATAAACCTGCCCGACGATGCAACTCGGAGGGTTAAACGAACCGCCGACGGTCGGATCTAAAACAGGCGATGGGAGCAGCGTCCCGCCTCCGCTGACTCCGGTACCCGGTATGCCGGTTCCTGATCCTTGAAGAGGATAAGGGAAGGGACCTCCCGCAACGGAAGGAAACGGATACGTTTGAGTAGTGGCGCTGTAACCTGCAGGATACGGGCCATAGGCCAGGTTAGGAACCAAAGGCAGGCAGTACTGCTGCGCTAAGGTCCCCGTTTTGCTGACGATGTTCGTTACGTCGATGAAGCTGATGAACGGAAGTCCTGGGTCGCCATTGATGACCGCCAAGACTTGGTGCATAGCTCCATCCCCGCCCATGACCGAACCCAATGCCATCTCATCAGAGCGGTCATCGCCGCAATCATAGGCCGATCCCGCCTCGCCGTTCCATGAGGCTATGCAGCCCGAGATGCCCTGAGGACCGTCATAGTCAGCGGATACACCCGTGGGGATAGTGGCGAGGATATTCGGTGGAGTAACCGGATTGGTGCTCAAGTTCATCGAGCTCAGGTCGAAAACGATGACGTTCGAGCTGCCGTTACCGACAAAGAGGACTTTCCCGTCGGTAGTGGCGGTATTGCCGTCTGGCCCGGACATCGGGTTCACCCCGTTGGAGCGCGAAGCGCAGCACTGGGAGCCGGGGAAGCCTCCGAGGTTGCCGCTGGGCCCAAAGCCTGTGTTCAGATGGAATGTGGGCCCAGCCTCCCAAGACACGTCCGTTCTGCAGGCGTACCGGACGAAATTGCCAAACACGTCAGCGGTTGGCGGAATAATCTCCACGTTCGGCGTCGGAGGGGCACCAGTGTAATTCGGCTGCGGAACTTGCGGGCACGGACTGGCGCCATTACCAGCGTCGGAGACGCCATTCTGTCCTTGAATGGAGAAAACGCCCAGGTTTTGGGAGGTATCGATCACCTGGACGGCAATGCCGATGCGGTCCGAAACATAGTCGAGGTAATGGCCCGATACCGCAGGGTTGGGCGCGATCCAGCTGATGTCGAATGAATTGAACGGGCCGCCCGGTTCGCCGGTACCATTGTGTTCGGGCACGTCAATCACGTCGACGACAGCATAAGAGCCGTTGAGCGTCGTGCCGCACACCGGACACCCCGGCGTGGTGCCGCAGCTGCTCACCAGCACAAACAGAACGGTAAGAAGAAAACTAAATAAAATCCTCGACCTCATCGTATCCTCCTGCGATTTCCCTTTTAGGACCAGTTGCAACCAGCGCTACGCTTTTACTGAACTCGTGAACCCTCACCTTATCCGCGAAGCCGCGGAGCTTCTCTAGAACCTGAACTGCAACTGTTGCAGAACCACATAATAATTCTGTGGCACCGCGCCGATGGTGCTGGGATCCTTCAACTGATCAACTCCAAGGTTGACCTGATATTTCACCCAGTAATTGGGATACCAGGTGACTCCGAAAGTGAACTCATCCGTGTGGTAATCAAATCCGGGCACAAAACCGGGGGTGTAATAGTTCAGGAAGTTCGCTTCCGGCTCATTGGCCTGAATGCCCATGTAGCGGAAACCCACCCCCCAGGCTCCCCAGCCGCGTCCTTTGCCGCCGGGAGTATCGGGGCCGAACATGGGATGCTTGACCCGCGGCGTGCCGTTTTCGGGCTGCTTTTCACCCGTCAGCAAATAGGTCGTGCTGATGTTCCACGCCTTGGCGATGATGGAGGGAAGACTCAGGAAGCCAAGTCCCCCAACCTGCTCCGACCCGACGTTGTTACGGGACATATTGAGTTGATCGAATTCGCCGCGCAGCGCGAACCCCGATTTGACATAAGTAAATTCACCGTTATAACGCTGGATTGGCCCGTTGATGTGGAACTGCGGGAAGAAGTTGTAAACCCCGCCCGGCAGGTTGCCGCTAAAGCTTTGATCCCCGGAAAGACCGCGGGAACGCGCACGGTCAGCGGATCCGCCAAAGGCCAGGCCCTTGAGCCAGTCGCTCTTAGTCTTGCGCCACGGATAGAAACGAAGGCGCCCAATGACTTCCGGTTGATTGGTGGTGTTGACCAAGGCATATCCCTTGCCGTTGAACGCGCCTACCCAGTACTGGAGGACGCCACCGTCGATGTCTCCGTGGAACGCGATACCCGGGCTGCGGAACGCAGATGCGGCCGACGGATATAACATCGACGTAAAGCCGCGTTCGACGAAGTCCAGGTTGGTGGCGCCGGTTCCGGCCTCTTGGGCGAATGGCGTTTTGAACTGGCCCGCCTGAAATTGCAACTCACGCCGGATTCTTATGTTGAGGTAAACGTCGCGGATGACCGATCCGGAAGTGGCGGCGGCGTCGGTCAGCAACGCGAAATCGAAGTGGGAACCATAACTGCCCTGGAAACCAAAGCGGGCGCGGCGCAGAACGAATGTATCCGAAGGCGCGCCATCGCCCTTGTAGGCGCGGTAGTCGTTATCCACATAGCCGTACGGGCTGATGGTAAATTGTCCGTCCGGACTTCGGATGAAAAAGTGCTCGCCGTTCCATCCCGAGGTCAGCGGAGGCTCTTTTTTCGGAGCGCCCGGCGTGGCCTGATCCACGATCGCCGCCGGCACAGGAGCGGGCTCGATAAGAACCGCGTTCGTCAAATGAGCCGAGCTGGAACTGGAAGCGTTCACCGGCTCCAAGTTGGTCGCGGCTGGCGGAGCAGTATCTGCCGCTGGCCGAACCTGGGCCGAGGTATTGTCGGCTGGCCGGGCTGCAACCATCTTCTCGACCAAGGCCTTCAACTCCTCGATGGTCTTGCGCTGCGCGGCGACCTCGCTGCGCAATTGGTTGACCTCTTCCTTGGTGGCGCTCACCGAGGCCGATCCGTCGCTCTTGCCCGCAGGCTCCGTGCTTTGAGCGTGGGCCAGCCAACCTGGCGCTGTGAAACCGACCAGCAGCACGAAAAACGTTATTAGCGAGCGCATGTGTGTTCTCTCCCGGATGATTTGCATAGCGGGCCGGCCCTCAAGGCATACGGATGTGCAGCCCGCGCGCTGCCCTCTCCGTTCGGGCGACGAATCGAAGGACTTCCAAAATGAATTTCTGTCAGGTCCGGAAAGCGGACCAGTTACCTAACCGGGCGGGTGTAACACATGAAAATGCGCACTGTCAAGAAATTTTTCGAGTTAGTCCGATTCGTGCAGTCGATTCGCTATCGCGGTGGAGATGTTCTGTTGCGCGGGCCGTGGGCCGGTGGCGGCGTAATTCTATGGTTTGGAATCGACGCAGACCTGCCGGACAAATTCCTGATAGATTTGATCCTCGTTCACGCTGCGGTTGCGGACGACCTTCTCCCGATTTTTGTTTGACGAGCATGGGCTTACATTTCGGCCAAGCCATCTTCCTACTCATCGCGGCGGTAATCGCCGGTGTGCTGAACGCATTGGCCGGCGGGGGCAGTTTCGTCTCGTTTCCGGCGCTATTGTTTGTTCGAGTTCCCGCTGTCGCCGCCAACGCGACCAACACTGTCGCCTTGTGGCCAGGATTGGCGGCCAGTACCGTCGCTTACTTGAAACGGCTGAACGCGCCGCCTCGCGTATTGGTCCCATTGCTTGCGACGAGTATCGCCGGAGGCTGGGCCGGAGCGTTGCTCTTGCTTAAAACCCCGCAGCATACTTTTCTGCGCCTCGTCCCCTGGCTGCTGCTCGGCGGCACTCTCTTGTTCGGTTTCGGCAATTCGCTCCGCTCACTCGCCGGCAAGACAGCCGTGGTGGATGATCTACGGCAAACATCTTGGCATGCGATCCTGATGACTTCGATCGCAGAACTGCTGGTTGCTATTTACGGCGGATACTTTGGCGCCGGGATCGGATTCATGTCTCTGGCCATGCTCGCGATGTTGGGCATGCGCGACATGCATGCCATGGGTGCGATCCGGACGCTGCTGGCCGTGGCGATTAACGCGGCGGCCGTGGTCACCTTCATCGTGGCCGGCACCGTGTTGTGGACACAGTGCGTGGTGATGATCGCGGGTTCTCTTGCAGGTGGTTGGTTCGGCGCGCATTACGCGCAGAAGGCCGACCCGCGGAAGGTGCGGGTGGTTGTGATCAGCGTGGGCCTCGCCATGAGCGCGTATTTCTTTGTCACGGTGCGCTAGCCTGTGCGCGTGATCACGGCATCTCATCCGGCGGAGCAGCTATAATCGCCGTGCGAATAGAGGCAGACGCTCCAACTTATCGCGGCGAAGGTGCCAACGAATGACACTGAAGTCGGTACACACTCTTCTTGACGTTCTGCATTTTGCCGATAGTCACACGGCGATTATTGTTCCCGAGTTGGGAGTCCGGGTGACCTATGATTCGCTCCGGCAACAAGTTTTCGACATGGCAAACGCGTTGGCCTCGCTGGGCATTCGCCGCGGTGATGCAGTGGCGATCGTTCTGCCTAATGGGTTGCCCGGGATTGTGAGCTTTCTGGCCGCTTCCATTGCCGGAACCGCCGCTCCCTTGAACCCGGCGTACCCCTATGAGGAGTTTCTTTTTTTTCTCGGGGATACCGACGCGCGCATTTTGCTTTGCCCGCCGGTGGGAGCGGAATTCGCGCGCAGCGCAGCTGCCGACCGCAAGATTCCGGCGTTCGCGGTGCAAATGACCGAACAGGGTATCGTGCACCTCGAAAGCGCTCCCACGGGGGTTTCAGCCAGCGAGCCGACGGCTGACGACGTTGCTCTCGTCCTGCACACGAGCGGAAGCACCGGACGCCCCAAGCGCGTACCCCTGCGCCATTTCAACCTTGCGGTCTCCTCGGGGAACATTGCGAACACCTACGCGCTCTCGGAAGAGGATGTTTCGCTCTGCGTCATGCCGCTGTTTCATATTCATGGCTTGATAGCCTCAACCATGGCAACTTTGCTTTCCGGAGGAACTGTAGTGGTTCCCGCAAAATTCAACGCGCTTTCCTTCTGGCGGACGGTGCGGGAACATGGAGTGACCTGGTATTCCGGCGTGCCCACAATGCATCAACTTCTGCTGGCCAGGGCTCATCACAATGAGGCCGAGGCCGCATCCCTGCGCTTCATTCGTTCCTGCAGCGCGCCCATGTCGGCGGAACTCATTCACAAAATCGAGGAGACATTTGGCGTGCCCTTCGTCGAAGCTTACGGAATGACCGAAGCATCCCACCAGATGACCTCGAATCCCTTGCCACCGCGGCATCGCAAGCCGGGTTCCGTCGGCGTGGGCACGGGGCTTCTGCTTAGCATCATGGACAAAGAGGGTCATCACCTTGGCACTGATAAGCGAGGTGAAGTCGCCATTCAGGGAGCGAATGTTTTTCGCGGATACGAGAATAATCCCGATGCCAACGCCCGCGCTTTTGTGAATGGATGGTTCCGCACCGGCGACGAAGGCTACCTCGATGCCGACTGCTATCTGCATCTGACCGGCCGCATGAAAGACATCATCATCCGCGGAGGGGAAAACATCGCGCCTCACGAGGTCGATGAGATTCTGCTGCGGCATCCCGCGGTCGCGGCAGCCGTCACCTTCGGCTGGGCGCATCCCACGCTGGGCGAGGAAGTAGCTGCCGCCGTGGTCTTGCATGAGCGCCATGGGGCCACCGAAAAGGCGCTCATTAGCCACTGCCGTGACTCGCTGGCGGAATACAAAGTTCCAAAGAAAATCTATTTCGTGGATAGCATTCCCACCACTGCCACCGGAAAAATTCGCCGGCGCGCGGTTGCTGCCGCTCTGCTGGATGACCAAGGATGAAATTTCTGATCGCGGGAGCGGGGGCAATTGGCGCCTACATCGGCGCGCGCATGGCGCAGGCCGGGTTCGATGTAACTCTGTTTGCCCGCGGGCCGCACCTTCGCGCCATGCAAGATCATGGCGTGCAGGTGAAGAGCGCCGATGGAGATTTCGTGGCGCGGCCGGCCATAGCCGGTTCTCTCGACGAGGTTGCGCCGGTGGACGTTGTCTTCCTCGGCGTGAAAGCGCACGGCCTCCCCAAGCTGGCTCCTCATTTGAAACCGGTATTGGGACCGGAAACCACGGTCGTCAGCACTCAAAACGGAATTCCGTGGTGGTATTTTCAGGGTTTCGAGGGCGAATGGAAAGGATTACGTCTCGAGCGAGTCGATCCGGGTGGCGTGATCTCTGCGGCCATTGAAGCGCACCGCGTGGTTGGCTCCATCGTTTATTTCTCGACCGAGATTATTGCGCCGGGAGTGATTCAGCACATCGAAGGCAACCGCATTTCTCTCGGCGAACCGGACGGCACTCGCTCCGAGCGCTGCCGGCGCATCGCGGAGGCGCTGGTTGCTTCTGGTTTGCGTGCCCCCATCACCGCTCGCATTCGCCACGAGATTTGGGTGAAAGTGTTGGGCAACGCTTCCTTGAATCCGGTCAGCGCATTAACGCGCGCCACGCTGGTTCAGATGGTTCGTGATCCGGGCGTCTGTTCGGTGATCCGGAATATCATGCAGGAAGTGGAAGCGGTTTCTCACAAGTTGGGCATGAAACTGCCGGTTTCCATCGACCAACGGATTGCCGGCGCAGAAAAAGTTGGGGAGCACAAAACCTCCATGCTGCAGGATCTCGAAGCCGGACGGCCAATCGAATTGGAGGCGCTGGTAGGCGCGGTCGTCGAGTTGGGAGAGCGTGTTGGTCTCCCCATGCCTTACACAAGAACCGTATACAGTTGTACGAAGCTATTGGCGGAGTGTGCAGCCCCGCAGAAAAAAGAATAGCGGCCACCGGACTCTGGCAAATTGCAAGTGGGAATGCATCGGGTTTTTTCATCGCCCCAACAAAAATATTTGCGAGGGACTTGACAGTGGGGGTATACTGCCGTTGGTTCGCTGGTCCACTTATCAGACCACTTGGGGTTCCAATTGATTGGTGCACTCAAATCCGACTTTGACGTAGTGCGTAGAAACAAAGTCTACGAGGAAGTCGCGCAGCAGATCGAGCGTCTGATTCTGAAAAAGCTGCATCCCGGCGACAAACTGCCTTCGGAACGCGAACTCGCGGAGATGCTGCGCGTGAGCCGCAGTTCCATTCGAGATGCCATTCGCGGCTTGGAATTAAAAGGCTTGGTCGAGCCGCGCCAGGGGGCGGGTACGATCGTTCGCGAAATCTCAGTCGAGGCGCTGGCCAATCCTTTTGCCAACGCGCTAAAGCGGCGCCGGGAACTGGTGAGCGAGCTTCTGGATTTTCGCAAGATGCTTGAACCGCCGCTGGCGGCGCGCGCCGCTACCCACGCCTCTCCCGACGAGGTTGTTGAGATGGAAGAGATTTTGCGGCGGCAGGAGCAAAAGCAAAATCAGGGCGATGCGGCGGTCTCCGAGGATGCTGAATTTCACTATAGTATCGCTCTGGCTGCCGATAACAGTGTGGTGCTGAAGGTCCTCGATGTTCTCATGGATCTGCTGCGCGACACTCGCGAACGCTCGTTGCAAGTGCAGGGCCGCCCGCAAAAATCGCTCGCCGGCCACCGGCGCATCCTGGCCGCGATCAAACGCCACGATGCGGAGGCCGCAAAGGCAGCAATGCGGCACCATATTGAAGACGTCGAAGAGATCGTACTTGACAAGTTCTGAAGCGCCATTTGTGAGTCCCACCATGACGGAAACCACCACATCGCCCGTTGCCGCAACGCTCACCCTGCGCGTGGCTGAGTCACGCGTGGAGGATGTGGGTCACGCGATTGCGCGGCTGGCGCCAGCCGATTTGCAGCGCTTAGGTGCGCGGGCGGGCGATGTTCTGAAAATCACCGGCGGCACGCTTGCTGTCGCGCGCGCCGAGGTTTCCGACGAACGACACGAAGGCTTGATCCAGATCGACGGCACCTGCCGCAGCAACTGCAGCGCCGGATTGCAGGAACAGGTGACCGTGGCGCTGATCGAGCGTGAGCAAGCGGTTGCCGTTCGCTTGTCGCCATTGTGGGTAGGGGCCGCGCCGGCCACCATCGCGCCCGACCGCATGCTCGAAGATCTTGTGGATGTCCCCGTCGTCGCAGGCTGCGTGGTGCGCGTGCCGACGTTTGCTAAAGCGGTGAACTTCCAGGTTGTGCGTACGATTCCCTCGGGGCCGGTCGTGATCGGGCCGCGCACCGACATTCGCATCGTGGAAGGCGAGCAAACGGCGGCACGCGCTCCCGCAGTGTCTTACGAAGACATCGGCGGGCTGGAACGTGAAGTCGCGCGGGTGCGCGAAATGGTAGAACTGCCGCTGAAACATTCGCGCATCTTCGAGCGGCTCGGAATTCTCGCGCCGAAAGGCGTGTTGTTATACGGTCCGCCGGGCACGGGCAAGACCCTGCTGGCCCGCGCTGTCGCCGCCGAAAGCCGCGTGCATTTTATTCACCTCAACGGCCCCGAGATCATGCGGAAGTTTTACGGAGAGAGTGAGGCCAAACTCCGCGAGGTATTCGAGGAAGCGGCCCGCCACGCACCCGCAATCCTGTTTATCGACGAGATCGATGCCGTGGCCCCCAAACGCACCGAAGTGGCGGGCGAGGTCGAAAAGCGAGTCGTGGCCCAGCTTCTCAGCTTGATGGATGGTTTTGTCGCGCGCGGCCAGGTCATCGTTATCGGCGCGACGAATATTCCTGAGGTGCTTGACCCGGCGCTGCGTCGTCCCGGCCGCTTCGATCGCGAAATTGAAATCGGCGTTCCCAACACTCAAGCCCGGCTGCAAATCCTCAGAATCCATACCCGCGCCATGCCGCTAGCGCCCGACGTCGACCTTTACGAGATCGCCGAGCATACTCACGGTTTCGTCGGCGCCGATCTTGAAGCGCTCGGCCAGGAAGTCGGCATGATCGCCTTGCGCAGCTTTCTCTCGACAAGGCCATTCGAGGCCGGAGGCGCAGCATCTGCCGATCTCGCATCACTGCAGGTTACACGCGCCGACTTCCTCGCCGGCCTGAAGGAAGTCGAACCCAGCGCGACTCGCGAATTCTTTATCGAGAAGAGCAGCACAACATTTGCCTCCCTCGGCGGTCACAACCAGGTTAAGCGGTTGCTCGATGGCGTCATCGAGCACTCTCACATGCACGACGAAATCTACGAGCAGGTCGGGCTTGCGCCGCCGCGAGGCATCCTGTTCACCGGACCCTCGGGCACTGGTAAGACAGCGATGGCGCGAGCGCTCTCGGGCGAAAAGCAAATTCCGCTCATCGCGATCGACGGCCCGCAACTCTACTCGAAGTGGCTGGGAGAATCCGAGCGGGCGCTGCGTGAAGTTTTCAAAAAGGCGAGACGGACCGCGCCCTGCATCCTGTTCTTCGATACCATCGACGCAGTCGCGCCGAAGTTCGGAGCCGATCAATTCAGCACGGATGTTTATCAGAGAATTCTCAGCCAGCTTCTGCGTGAGATCGACAACTTGCGCGACGTCAAAGGCGTGATCCTGCTGGCGGCCACGAATCGTCCCGAGCGCATCGAGCCGGCGTTGTTGCGGAGCGGGCGCTTCGACTATATACTCCCGTTCGCAAAACCGGACGCGGAGGAGCGCGCTGCAATCATGCGGCTTTGCTGCCGCCGCGTACCGCTGGCGCCCGATGTCGATTTCGAAGAGTTCGTTAGCCGAATGGAAGGATGCACCGGTGCAGATATCGAAAGCCTCTGCAAGAAGGCGACGCTCTCCGCGATTGTGGAATTTCAGGACGGCCGTCGCCGCGTGCCGTTCGTCGTTTTGCGGAGCGATTTCCTGGCGGTGCTCGGCTCTGAGCGCGGCGGCCCCAGGCAATCGAAACCAGAAACGTTGAGCAATAGCGTTGGGGTCTTATGCCCTGACGGGTCTGATTAAGCATCTAAAGTAAACGACGAGGTTTGATCATGAGTTACACAGAACTTACGGTTTGGACGCGCGGCATCATCATGGACAAAGAGGGGCGCGATATTGTCAATTCCATCTCCGCATCCGCCCGACTCGAGGGCAAGTATGCGCAGGCCATGGAAAACTACGTCGATAATCCCGATCGAACCAATTGCCCCACGCGTAAATATTGTCGCGTGAGCGATCAGGTGCTCGAGAACGAACTGACCTACGAAAACGAGAATCCCAACATCGTTGTGCTGGTCGAGGGCACCATGGTCAAGGGTTGGGATTACATGCGCGGCATGCCTCCGGGCGGAACGCTGGTGATCAACACTCACTACTCGCCGGAGTACATGATCCGCTTCGTTCCGGGCCCCGAACGGCTGAAACAACTTGTTTGCGTTGATGCGGCGCACCTGGCCGACCACAAATGGCTCTACTACCGGCTGGGCGAACTGGGTCTCGACCGCCTTTCGACCGAAGGCGCCGCCGAGCGCAACAAATCGATCGCGCCCGATATAGCCGCTCCGCTCATCGCTGCAGTTGTCAAAACCACGGGCATCGTCAAAATGGAAACCATCGAACCCATGATCGCCAACAAAAACGCGTTCCATATGGCGCTCGAGCATTTGCAAATCATGCCGCTGCATCCAGTGGCTGCTTAGGAAGGATCACATGTCGACAAAAGGCACACACATCCCCGAGCGTCTGAAGATTCCGTTCGCGGGCATCACCCCAGCGCCCTCGCAGGAAAAAGGGCAGGATCTTTTCCCCACCGGCAACTGGCGCGCGATCAGGCCGGTTTACCGAGACAAGCTTCCACCCTGCAACAACGCCTGCGGAACCAACGAAAAAATCCAGGGCTATCTCGACCTGGTGAAGCGCGGCAAGTATCTGGATGCCTACGCGCTCATCAAGGAAGACATGCCCTTCCCGTCGGTCACGGGCCGCGTGTGCTATCACCCATGCGAGCAAGCCTGCAATCGCGGAAAATACGACGAAGCCATTTCGATTCGCGCGGTCGAGCGCTTTCTCGGCGATCTCGGACAAGCTCTGACTCGCGACGTGGTCACCGCGGGCCCATCGAACGGCAAAAAAGTTGCCGTCGTGGGCTCGGGTCCGGCCGGTCACAGCGCCGCGTATCAACTGGCGCGCCTCGGTTACAAAGTGACGATTCTCGAGAAATCGCCGAAAGCCGGCGGACTCAATCGCGGCGGCATTCCCGATTGGGTGCTTCCGCAATCCGTTCTTGATCGCGAGATCGAGCGCCTCGATCAACTCGGCATTACCATCAAGACCAATACCGAAGTCGGCAAGGATGTTTCCTGGGACGATTTGAAAAAGAACTACGACGCGTGCGTGCTGGCCGTTGGACTCACCGAGCCCAACAGCGTGCGAGCCGAAGGCGAGAACAAAGACGGGGTACATTACGGGCTTCCCTTCCTGCGCGACATCGGCATGGGCACATCCAAAGTCAAGCTCGGCGCTCGAGTCGCCGTGATCGGCGGCGGAAACACAGCCATCGACTGCGCTCGCGAAGCGCTGCGGCAAGGCGCGGTTGAAGTAACCATGATCACGGTGGAGGGGAATCCAAAGGATCTGCCGTGCGTCGCCGAAGATCTGCACGACATGATCGAAGAAGGCGTGGAACTGATGCACGGGCTGGCTGTGACCTCTGTGCTCGGCAATAGCAAGGTCGAGGCGCTGCAACTGCATCCGGCGCGTTTCACGGGCGCAATCAACGCCTCGCCAATCGCCGTCGATCGCGAAGCTCCGGCCCAGCGCTTCGCCGTCGACAACGTGATCATCGCCGTGGGTCAGCATTCCTCGCTCGCGTGGTTGCCGAATGAATTCAAGACCGAGCGCGGCACCATCAAGATCGACAAGTTCGGCCGTCTCGGCGACACGAACTTTTTTGCCGCAGGCGATATCGTGCAGTTGGGTTCAGGTCAGCCGCTGATGGTGGTCAATGCGGTGGGCGATGGCAAGCGCGTCGCCTTCAATGTGGACAAGGTAGTGCGCGGTGAAAAGTTGCAGCCTCGCACCGTCGCCGTCGACGTCATCTTCGACCTGAACCGCATGAACATGACGTACTTCCCGCACTTCCCGCGCGTTCAGCAGGCGCTGCTGCCACCCACCAGCCGGCGCAAGACGCAAGACGAAGTGATCCAGGCGTTCTCCGAAGAGCAGGCAGTCGAGGAAGCCGGACGCTGTTTCAGTTGCGGCACCTGTAATGCCTGCGACAACTGTTATCTGGTCTGTCCCGAGCCCTGCATCGCGCGTCCGGCACGCTCCAACGGCCTATATAAAATTCTGGTCGACTACTGCAAAGGTTGCCGCGTGTGCATCGAAGAATGTCCCACCGGCTGCCTCGAAGGCGTGCCTGAACTGGACTTCGACACCGGCGTGGTGCGCATGGATACGGCGTTCGCAATCTCCCCCGGACTGCATGGGCGGCAGGCCACAGAACTGATGCATCTGAGTGAACGGCCCGCGAAGAATATTTAGAATTGGAGTGATTATGCCAACGGCTATAGCAGGAAAAAAGAAAATGGTCCGCATCAACGGATGCGTCGCGTCGGCTCAGGCCGCCAAGTTCGCAGACGTCGACGTGATCGCGGCGTACCCGATCCGGCCTTACACGGCAACCATGATGGCGCTGGCGCAAATGGTGGCCAATGGCGAACTCGATGCCGAGTACATCGTGGCCGACAGCGAGCATTCGCAATTGAGCATCTCGCACGGCGCTGCTTCGGCTGGCGCGCGCGTCTTCACCGGCAGCTCGGGCGTGGGCGTGCAGTTTGCCTACGAACTCTATTCGCCGATCTCCGGCAGCCGCATGCCGGTGCAGATGATGATCGCCGACCGCACGCTCGATCCGCCCGGAGATTTCGGCTCCGAGCATACCGACGCGCTCTCGACCCGCGATATGGGATGGCTCATGGGCTGGTCGTGCGATGCCCAGGAAGCCTTCGACAACCATCTGATGGCATATCGCATCGGCGAGGATCCTCGTGTGCTCTTGCCCCAAATGGTCTGCCAGGATGGTTTCTTCGTCTCGCACATCACCGGTGACGTCGAGTTGCCTGACTCGGGCCAGGTGAAGGAATTCCTCCCGCCATACAAGCATCCTTACCCGCTCGATCCACGGCATCCCGTGTCGCACGGACCGCAGATCATGCCCGAACAAGGTCCCCCGCTGCAACTCGAGCGCGCCCGCGCCATGGAAGAATCCATGGCCGTGATTGAAGAGGTCCACGAGCAGTTCGCGCAGATCTTCGGCCGGAAATACGATCCCTGGGTCGAAGAGTTCATGACCGACGATGCCGAAGTGGTCTTCTTCCTTCAGGGCGCCCACGCAGTGACGGCGCGTTTCGCGATTCAGCACATGCGCGAGCGCGGTCTGAAGGTCGGCATGGCACGGCTGCGAACCATCCGGCCGTACCCCACCGAGCGCGTGCGCGAGGTCCTCAGCAAATTCAAAGTGGTCGGCGTGATCGAGACCAACATGGGGCTCGGCAGCGTGAGCAGTGGCGGCTCACTGTACGCCGAAGCCTGCGCCGCTCTGTACGAAAGCCAACACCGGCCACTCGTCGTGTCATTCATGGCCGGCATGGGCGGCGAGGCGATCGTGCTCAAAGAATTTTATTGGATGGCTGGGAAGATGCTGGATGCGCAACAACGTGGGCAAATAGAAAAGCGCACCCACTGGGTTGGATTCGAAGAGTAGCACTGCAGGGTCTGTGCCTGCGATTGGAGAACTGATATGGCAACCATAGAAGTCCAGCGGCAGTTACTGCCGATTCTCGATAGCCCGAATCAGGGGGCGCGTTTCTACAACCCTGACATATCGTCGAGCGAACCCTTTGTTCCGGGTCACCGCACCTGTGCGGGCTGCGGACCCTCCATCCAGTACCGGATGACGAGCAAAGCCGCGGGCGACAATACCATCCTCGTCGGACCAACCGGCTGCATGTATGTCGCGAACAGTTCGTATTTGTGCACGCCTTACAACGTGCCCTGGGCACACACGCAGATCGGCAGCGCCGGCAGTTTCACCGCGGGCGTGGCCGCTGCCTATGAGGCCATGATCCGCAAGGGCAAGTGGAGGGGCGCGTATCCAAACATTATTTGCGAAGCGGGCGATGGCAGCGCGTCCGACATCGGTCTGGCCTCGATTTCCGGCGCTCTCTATCGCAATCACGATTGCCTGATCATCTGCTACGACAACGAGCAGTACGCGAACACCGGCATCCAGGCATCGTCGCGCACGCCCTACGGCGGCATGACAACGTTCTCGCCTCCCGGCCCCGAAGTTCCCGAAGGCAAAAAGCTCTACCCCAAAGATCTCGCCCGCATGATGGCCGCCGGCCATCCTCACTGTTACGTTGCGACCGCCAGCGTGGGCTATCCCATCGACCTGATGAATAAAGTTCGCAAGGGACTCAACCACAAAGGGGCTGCGTATCTGATGGTCTACACTCCCTGCCAGAAGGGTTTCGTCTACGAGACGCCACGCTCCATCGATCTTGGCCGGCTGGTAGTGGAATGCGGCCTCTATCCCATGTGGGAGTGGAATCCCGAGAAGCGCGCCTTTGATTACAGCTTCCGTCCGGCCAGCATGAGACCGGTGTCCGAGTACCTGAAGCTGCAAGGGCGCTTTGGCCACCTTCACGCCGAGCACATCGCCAACTTGCAGAAGTTCGCCAATGAGCAATGGCGAATGATGGGAGTCGCACTGCCCGAGGCGCTGCTTCAGGCCGCGGACGCGAAAAACCTAGTCAACATGGCCTCGGCGGCAGAAGCCACGGCCGTGGCGGAGACCGTATGAACGCGAAAACTGTTCCCAATCCCGTTGAACCTGAAGTCGAGCCGGAAGGACAGGAAAGTTACATAGTCACCGAAGGCAAGAAGCGCGGCTCCACGCGCGACGTTCGGCCGGAAGCGGCCTTCGACCGCTATTACACCGTGCTGCGCGTGCACGGCGGTGACGCGATGCTTACCAACAACTGGCACACCAACGAAGTGCTCGATCACACCCGCAACAACTTCGAAGGGTACACGTTCGCCATGCGTACGCTCGAGGCGTGGGGAGCGATGATCGAGAACGATCACCGCGCCTACTACACCGCCGGCGGACGGGTGTGGGTCATGGATATCGAGCCCAGCGCGGGCAAGAAACCCCGGCTGCCCGGCGCCGGAGCCGGCAAGAAGTAGCGTACACTTGCGCCGCATCCTGCTCATCGACGATACGCCGGAGATCGCCGAGTTGCTCACGTTTGCCTTGCATGATCAAGGCTACGAAGTCTTTGCTGAGGGCTATACCACCGCCGTCAACGAGTTAATCCATGAGCAGCGGGCCGAAGCGCTCGTGCTCGACTGCTCCGCTTTCGAAATGAGCGAGGCGCTCTTCGACAGCGTGCGTACCCACCCCGGCCACGCCGAACTTCCCGTCGTGATCATCAGCGACACCCCCGAAAAAGCCGACGTGAGCCTCCGTTCCCGGAGCGCAAAGAGAGTCCTGCTGGTCCCGAAACCCTTCACCGGGACGCAGGTCGCAAGAGCGCTGGCGCAGTTGCTGGAGTAAGTATGCCATTGTGGAGCATGGACGATTGGCAGTTCCTGGAGCGCGAGACCGTCACCGACCCCAAAGGCAGGCGCTGGACCGTCGCTCTGATGGATGTGCTGGGACAGCAAGGCGATCCCGACATGCCGAACAAGATGCTCGAATTGCAGTATTCCTCGGGCCGCTACTTCACGCTAATCTATTCGGAAAGCGGGGCGCTGCAGAGAGAACGCGGTTACGCCTCGCTGCCGGAAGCGACGAATGCCTACGGAAATCTTCTCGTCGCGGTAATCGAGGGCAGCCTGGACCCATCGCAACCTGTTTTCCGGGAGGACCTGGAAGATTGAAGCACTAGAGAAGCTTACCTCCCCGGGTCCAGATCTCTCATCACAACATTCAACACCTGCCCGGTCGTGCGCGCATCGCGCTCCGAAACCTCCACATCCGCGCTATTATCCCGATACCTACGTGCCACTGCCGGTAAACGCGCGCACCCGCCGCGAATCAATCCCGCCTTCTCCGCCACAGCGAGCCGTGCCTCAAACGGCCAATCGGCAATCTTCCCGGCAGGCGCACCCGACGCAAGCAGCGCACTCAACCCCTTGTGCTCCAGCGCGTCGGTCACAATAGCTTCAAGAATTCCACAAGAAGTGCGCAGCGCCCGCTCGTATTCCCCTTGCTCAAACGCGCGCCGGCTGTCGATGTAGGCCTGCTCGACCACGGGCCGCAACTCGGCGTTGTGGACGAATTCGAACCGCCGTGGCGGCGGCTGCGACGACGATGCGGAAATCACGGCCCCATCGTCCGCTCCCGACAGCGAGGCAACAGCTTGCTCCAGAACATCGAGCAGGCGCGTAATGATTTCGGCTGGCTCAGCCCCCTCGGCCGCACGACCATCCATCGAACGCATTAGAAAGCCCTGGCTAAACGCCCGCGCCAGCCAATGCGCCTTGCTACCTCCGGACAATTGATTGATGGTTACGCCACAGTCTTCCTGCCACGCCCGGGTTTGCGCGATCACCGACGCGTCGGATGGGTCAGCCGCCAGCGCCTCGCGAAGCTGGCGCCCACGCCGGCTCAGGCCATCAAGGTGGGAAAGATAGGTCTCGATTTGCACTCGCAGGTTGTCATCCATCCGTCGCGCCTCGCTCCTCCCGCCCCATGCGCCTGGAAAGCCTCGCCAGGGTCGGGTTTTGGTGACGTAAATTTGATTGTGTAAAAGGAAGAGGGTGTAAGTTGGCTTTGGCCTCACAAGCTAAAGCCTTTCCGAAAGGAGACCTACACCCATGGCGAAGATAATCCCAATCACGGAGCATTACCAACATTTTCTGGCGGAGATGAAAGAGAGTTTCTGGGGGGATGTGTACGGAGAGACGAAACGGCTGTGGAAGGAGCGTTTGGAAGCGGATTCGCGGCGGGAACGGGACCGGTATGCGGTGCGCGAAGTGTATCAGCGGCGGAGCAGCCGGCGGCAGCCCTATCGCAATGGCTACTACGAACGGGATTTCGTGACTCGGTTGGGGACGATCCGGCTGCGGGTGGCCCGCACCCGGGGGAAGAGTTTTCTACCGCGTGGGCTGGAACCGTTTCAGCGGCGGGCCGAAGATATATCGCTGCTGATCCGGGAGGCGTTTCTGCGCGGCCTCTCGACGCGACAAGTGGGGCGGGTGGTGGCCACGGTGACCGAGGAAGTGGTGAGCCCGCAGACGGTGTCGAAGCTGACGCGGGATCTGGACGAGGTGGTGCGCCAGTTCCACCAGGCGCGGTTGGAAGACAACTACGCGTATTTGTTTTTGGACGGAGTGAGCTTGCGGGTGCGGCGACCGGCGGGACGCAAGCGGGTGCAGATGCTGGTGGCCTACGGCGTGCGGCGCGACGGCACCCGCCATCTGCTGGCGTTTTTGCGCAGCCAGGGCGAAAGCCAGGCGGACTGGGAAGGTCTGCTGCAGGATATGTATCGGCGCGGACTGGAGGGCCAAGGGCTGGGCCTGATCGTCACCGACGGCTGTGCCGGTCTGGCGGCCGCGATTCGCACCGTGTATCCGCGAGTGCGGCATCAGCGCTGCTGGGCCCACAAGATGCGCAACATTTTGGAGAAAGTGAAGAAGGCCGATTTCGACGCGGTGAAGCAGGACGCGCAAGCCATGTACCTGGCCGAAAGCCGCGCCCATGCCGAGGCCGCGTTTCGCGCCTTCCGATCCCGTTGGCGGGGAAAGTACGGTCCCATGGTGCGCCAACTGGAGCGCGATCTGCCGGAGCTGCTTTCGGTGTTCGCTTTCCCCGCGTACCTGCGTAAGAAGCTGCGCACCACCAACGTGATCGAGCGCTGCTTCGTCGAAGTGCGCCGCCGCACCCGGCCCATGGTTTGTTTTGTGAATGTAGCTAGTGTCGACCGCATCCTCTACTCCATCTTCCAGAGATTCAACCTGGAATGGAAAACCCGCACCCTCAACCTATTTACACAGGCAGCTTGACATCACCCGGGTTTTCAGGCCATTGACAGGCCGGGATAAGCATGCTACATTCCCTACCCGGTAAGTGGTTCGATGAGTGGACCAGTATATAGTACGGTCCTTTGCCGAGCCAAAAGGATCATCGAGTTCACGCCACCATGGGTGAACCGGTACGACTCTGCCGGACACTGTGGTTCCGGCAGCAGCGCTGTTCACGTCTAACGCGCCGTCTCGGAGGTTCATCTATGGCTGCATCCGTATCTCCAAATGCCCTGATCCATCCCTCGCGAATTCCCAACCGCTGGATCCAATTAACTGCAGGCATCGTGGCCATGATGGCCATCGCGAACCTTCAATATGCCTGGACTCTCTTCACCAAACCCATCCAGGCCCATCTGCACGTCTCTCTGGTGGCTGTCCAGTGGACCTTCACGTTATTCGTATTGCTCGAAACCTGGCTCGTACCTTTTGAAGGATACCTGGTAGATCGCATCGGACCTCGATTGATGTTGGGCATGGGCTCAATCATGGTGGGACTGGGCTGGATCGGTTCTGGCCGGGCCGAGACCATCAACAGCCTCTACTTCTGGTACAGCGTAGGCGGCGTCGGCGCTGGGGTCGTCTATGGCGGCGCCATCGGCAACGCGCTGAAGTGGTTCCCGGACTATCGCGGTCTATGCGTCGGCTTGACTGCCGCGGCCTTCGGTATCGGAACGGCGACCACCATCGCCCCCATTGCCAGCATGATGAAAGTCTCGGGCTATCAACACACCTTCATCGTTTGGGGAATCATCCAAGGAGTCGTGGTCTTGGCTTCTTCCGTTTTCCTGGCCAGGCCACCTGTGGGATGGACGCCGCCAAACTGGAAAGCAAAAGAAGCGAAGATCAGAGCAAGAATCAACACCTCTGCTGTCGACATGACACCTTGGCAGATGCTGCGCCAGCCGTCGTTCTACGTCATCTACCTGATGATGACCATGTTGGCGTTCGGCGGCCTGGTGGTTACCGCACAGCTCAAGCCGATGGCTGCCTCCTATCACGTCGATAAAGTCGTAGTGGCTTGGGGCATGACTGCGCTGGTCTTGGCCATCACAGTCGACCGTATCTTGAACGGCTTGACGCGTCCCTTCTGGGGATGGGTCTCGGACCACATCGGCAGGGAGAACGCGATCTTCTACTCGTTCGTCCTGGAGGCAATCGCAGTGTACGCTCTGCTTCAACTGATCAGCCATCCCGTCTGGTTTATCGCGTTGTCCGGTTTGTGTTTCTTCGCCTGGGGCAATATTTTCTCGTTGTTCCCTTCGATCACCGGTGACCTGTACGGAAATAAATGGGCTACCACCAACTATGGCGTCGTGTACACAGCCAAAGGCGCGGCGGCAGCCTTTGCCGGTCCCGGCGCCGCCTGGCTGTTTGCCAAAACCGGCTCCTGGAGCAAGGTCTTCTGGGCGATGATTGTCTGCGATCTGATTGCTGCGTTCATGGCTCTGTTATGGCTCAAGCCGCTGGCCCGCCGCGCCGTCAAAAACTCGGAGCGTGCCGCTGCAGTGGTCCAAGAGGCTGCTACACCCATAAAAGCGCGCGGCGTCGCGTAGCAACCGAAGCCGAGGCACAAAAACAGAGGCTCTCTTCCTTACCGGGAAGAGAGCCTTTTCATTTATTGCCGCTGCCTTATTTTCCAATGCAAAAAGTACTGAAGATCAGGTTGAGGATGTCATCAGTAGTAGTGGCTCCGGTAACGGCATCGAGCGGTCGTAGCGCGTTGTAAAGATCGAGCAGCAGCATTTCGTGCGGAACTTTTGCCGCCACGGCTCCAGCAGCGGCATCGAGCGCGGCCAGTGAGTCTTGTACCAACCCCTGATGGCGGACGTTGGTAAGAAATCCAGCCTCCGCCTGCGCTCCGGTCTCGCCGCCAATGTGACGCAGAATTTCGGAGCGTAGCTCAGCAATGCCCTCGCCGGTAAGGGCAGAAGCGCGAACCATCGAAGACTGGCCACTGGTCACTGACCACTGGCCACTGCCCTTCAAGTCGCACTTGTTTCCAACGACGATACTCGGCCGGCCCTCGGCATGCCGCAATAGTTCATCATCTTCCACCGTTTTCGGCTGCGATGCGTCGAGCACGAACAGCACCAGGTCCGCGTCCGCTAGGGCTTCCATCGATTTGCGGATTCCGATCGATTCCGCTTCATCGAGGGCCTGCCGAATTCCCGCCGTATCGACAAGCCGAACTGGAATGCCGCCGATAGCGACCGTTTCGCTCACAAGGTCACGGGTCGTGCCGGGAGTGGAAGTAACGATAGCGCGCTCGCGCTCCACCAGGCGATTGAACAAGCTCGATTTGCCAACATTCGGCCGGCCAACGATGGCCAGCGTCAACCCCTGATGCACGATCTTGCCATAAGCGAACGTGGCGGCAAGCTCCGCGAGCGGACGACGCACGGCCGCGATGCGCTCGAGGATTTCTGCATCGGCCAGCACAGCAACGTCGTCTTCAGCAAAATCAATTCCGGCCTCGAGTAACGCAATCAACTCAACCAGCTTCTGTTTGACCGGCTGCAAGCGTCTCGACAGAGCGCCCTCAAGCTGCTGGGCTGCGATCTTCGCCTGGTAAAGCGTCTGCGAGTCGATCAAGTCGCGCACGGCTTCGGCCTGCGTGAGATCGATGCGGCCATTCAGAAAGGCGCGCATGGTGAACTCACCCGGCTCGGCCAGCCGCGCCCCGGCGGCCACGCACAACTCGGCAATATGCCGTAGCACCACAGGCGATCCATGTGCAGCAATCTCCACGATGTCGTCCGTAGTATAGGAATGAGGCTTGGCAAAGTAAGTAACGACCACTTCGTCGATGCGCTGCGGGTCGGTGGACCCTGGGTGCCCCATCCTAACCGCGGTTTTTGCGGTTAGGGTGGGGATTTTGACTTCCTCAATACTCGTCACGGTCGGTTCCGGTTCGATCAATTCCCCAAAGACCGCGCGTCCCGGCTCAAGCTCATGCTTGAGCCGCAGCATCGGCCCAGCGATCGCCCGTGCCCGCGGGCCAGCGATCCGAACCACCCCAATGCCACCTCGTCCCGGCGGCGTCGCTATAGCAACGATCGTATCGTCAAGGTTCACCGGGCGATTGTAGCGGTTAAACTGGGACAACAACCAGCGGCCGAAAGCGAAGTATGCACTTCGGCACGGACAAATCTAAGGAGAGATCAACCATTGTCAGTCGCCGACGAACTGTTGCAAGCCAATCAGCAATTCGTAAAGAACTTCAATCTCGGAGATCTGGCTGTCCAGCCCCGCCGCCGGCTAGCCGTCCTGGCCTGCATGGATTCCAGAATCCTATTCGAACGCTGTCTCGGGCTGCGTCCCGGAGACGCGCACATGATCCGCAACGCCGGCGGCATTGCCACCGACGACGCGCTGCGCTCGCTGATCGTTTCCCATCACCTGCTCGACACGCAGGAGTTCATCATCATCAACCACACCGACTGCGGACTGCTGCGAGTGAAGGAATACGAACTGCGGGCGCACCTGACCAGCAAGATGAACGCAATCGCCAGCGAGCCTTCGAACTTTTACGGGTTCGACGATCTCGAAGCGAACCTGCGCCAGCAGGTAATCCGCGTGAAATCGCACCCGTGGATTCCGAAGCATATTCCCGTGCGTGGGTTTGTCTACGACGTGAAGACGGGAAGACTGACGGAGGTTATCTGAATGTGGCGCGGGTGCCCCTAGCGATGGAGGCGGAGTGCCGCCAGTAGCTGCGAATGGCATCATTCCAGGACAGGGATGTCTGTGAACGTAATCTGACTCTCGGTTGGCTGGTCGGACATCTTGAATTTGAGCTCAAGGTTGTATGCTGTCGCATTGGTCTTCCATTTCAGGGCAAAACCAAGTCTTAGAGGCAGGCCCGGAGTCAATTCCTGCGAGGGGCCGTCGTCTCCAAGGAACAATCCTGCCATAGCGCCAACCAGACCAAACCCCATTTAGTTTTGAACCCCACTGTCGTCAATGGAAGAGCCGCCAGTGAGTGTGACAGAACGCCTGTACTCACTTCGGTTGACCACCGTTCCCGTGCATACCAGCCAGTCACCGCGCTTGCATTCCTTCATTAGGAATGTGAAGTCGCCGACCGTAATCGGCTCGCCGGCCCTCGTGATATAGGGCTTCGGTTTAGGGAGAGGAGCAGGCCGCCGTCTTGATGTCGGCTGTGGCTCAATTACGGAGGTTGTGCCCTTCCGGCCAGGATCAGACTCGCCCGGCCCGAACACTTTTCCAAGATCTCCTCTCCGGAAAATGAAAACGATTAACAATGCAAGAAACAGCACCGCGTAGGCCTTCGCGGCTCGGGGGTGTTTCTCGCGATGCTGCTGAACGGCGATAAGAAGGGACAGGAATGATGCGATCCCCGTCACTGCCTCGAAGACAGCGCCCCAGTCGTTCATGGGACGAATACTACACGCAATATGGCACCAGGAAAACAGCGGCCGCGCGCCGGCGGCGACCAGCGGGGCGTTTGGAAACTAGCCATGGTGTATCGGGCACGAGGCCGCCCGGGTCACACTACCGCACCACTTTCTCAATCTCGGCTCGCAGCTGGTCATACGGCAAAGCCCCGGGATGATACATCGCAACCTTGCCCGCTCGGTCGAGCAACACCAGCGTGGGCGTAGTCGAAGCCCCGTACACGTCGAAGTTGTATTTACTGATGGGAACCGGCATGTCGAGCAGTCCGGAGTAGAAGCGGTGACGCACTGCGTCGATATAAGCAAGTTCATCGCTGGGAGCAGCATTCTCAACCTGTGCGGTATAGCCGTAAAGCCGGGTCGGACCGAGGACGGTCAATCCTTTCGGAGCAAACTCCGTCCGTAGCTGCGTGATGATGGGAGCCTCGGCTTTACAGTCGCCACACCAATGCGCCCAGAAAAAAAGCAACACCGGAGAGCCCTTAAGCTGGGCCAGCGCCGGCGGCTTTGAGCCAAGAAACTGCTCGCCCCGAAGCGCAGGCGCGGGTTTCCCTTCGAACGACAGCAGGTTCAGGTTCTTCTGCAGGCGGGCGCGGATCGAAGTACACCCGTATGTGTGCAGCGCCGTCTGCAACACAGCAACGGCCTGCGTACGCTGGCCGCGGGCCGCCAGCACCTGCGACTCAACTTCAATGGCCGCTCCCAGGGCGAGCGGCAAGTGCGGCTCAGCGTCGAGCGGACGCTGCTTAAGTTGCGCCAGTGCCAGTGCGCGTGTTTGTTTGGCGTAAGCCGTCGCCTGATCGTAGTTCCCAGCGTTGAGAGCAGCGCGTCCCATCCATGAGTAAGCCTCAATGTACTCGGGTGTGACCCCGCTCCTGGCGCGGTAAGAGTTCAGTTGTGCCTCGGCTGCCGAGAAGTCATTCCGCGCCAAAGCTTCCTGAACATCCTCAACCACCCCCGCCCAGGCCGGAGCCACGAGCGCAATCAGCATTACGAGCCTGCGAAAATACATGTCTTAGATGATGTATCTTTTGCCGCGCGTTGGCAAATCCGGGCGTGGCGCCCAGCCATCCATCGTCTCTTAACCGATTGATGCGGAAGCTATTTAACGCTGCGCGTAAAGAAATGTTGTAGCTATTTTAGGGCAATTCACTTAGAATTAACTTGCGTTTGACTTTAGAGTTCTTTCGCAGTACCCAGTTTCTCCGCTAACCAGCGCGTGACCTGCCTGCAGAAGAAGCCTTCCAAAGTTTCAGCGCTACATCAACAAAAAAGGAACAAAGCAACACATGGAAACAGGAACAGTGAAGTGGTTTAACGACGCCAAGGGTTACGGTTTCATCAGCCGCCAGAACGGTGAGGATGTATTCGTGCATTTCTCCGCCATTCAGGCCAGCGGATTCCGCAGCCTTCAGGAAGGTCAGCAAGTGCAGTTTGACGTGGTCAAAGGCCCCAAGGGCTGGCAGGCCGAGAACGTGAAGGGTGCATAAACCACTTCGCAGCTAACAATTCGCAGGTAGTAAAAAAGGCGGCCAGTCATGGTCGCCTTTCTTAATTTCGAGGAGCAGTGATCAGTGTCGAGTGGTCAGTGGTCAGTAAGTTCCTCTGGTTTTAGTGACCACTGGCCACTGCTCACTGACCACTGCTCTTGCTGTCCCTTATCAGCACCACATCCGTATCCGTATGCCCGCGCGACATCGCCAGCCGCTTGCCATCCGGTGACCACTCAAAGTGGCTGATATGTTCCGACCTGAATGCCGTCTCCCATTTTCCCGCCGAGCCGTCCAGCGGCTGCCTCCAGATATTGTCCACGCCGTTGTCGCGCACTACATACTCCAGCGCCTTGCCATCCACCGAGTAGTGGATCGGCCCGGTCCACGGCTTCTGCATCGTGATCTCGCGCCGCACCCGCCCGGTGTCCGGTGCCACTTCCACCACCTGTTCCTTGTGCCCCTTGGCGTGATTCACAGTGACAAACAGCAGCGCCGTTCCATCCATGGAAACATCAAAGTCGAGGGTGTGCAGGTCGGAAATTTTCTGCGGCGTGCCGCCCTGCATCGGCACCCTCATCACGACGCCTGAGGCGTAGTCGAAGAAATAGACCCACTGCATATCCGGCGAACAGTGGGGGAACGACTCATAAGACCCATTGGTCAGTCTTCTGGGGTTCTGGCCCGAGGCATCCTTGCTCCAGATATTGATCTGCTTGTTTTCGGTAGTGAGTTGCGTATACACGATGCGGCCATCCCGGCACGCTTGCTCCAGGAACTCAGGGACGCCGGGATCAGCCCCAAACATCGCCTGTGTTCCGGTTTCTGGGTCAATCGCATGCAGGCGATAGTCCTTATCCGTGATCAACTTTCCATCAGGCATCCACGCAAAGCTGAAATCTTCGTTGGCTTTGCCCAGCACCCTGGAGTCAGAAGCTCCTGCTTCCTCAGCCATAAGCTCAATATTCCAATGTTCTTCTTTGGCCACTGCAGCCAGCACGGGAACGCTGCGCGCCGCGCTGATCATCTCGTAGTTGCTGGCATCGCGCGTGAACGGCGTCAATGCGCCACCGGGATAGGAAATGCGGACCACCTGGCTTCGTGTGTAATTTGAACTCGCCTCCTCGTAGGTCGCCAGCAATCCACTGCCGTCGGGCAGCCACTCGGGGTGCCACACGATTCCGTTTTCGCTTCGCATCAGCGCCTTTCGCTGCCCGGAGTATGCGTCCACTACCTCCAGGCCTGTAAGCGCGCCCTGTGGTTGGAGGATATTGCACACAATCACCTTTCCATCGGGCGACCACGCCGGATCTTGCAGTCGCTCCTTGTTCGGCCCGCTCACCAGCGGCGTCTCCGCTCCGCCATGAAGGTCTTTGACGATCAGCTGGTACTCACCCGCCTTCGGGTTGTCGTAGCGCATGAACGCCAGTTTGCTGCCATCGGGGGAGAACGTTACATTCGAGTCCACGTCCTCCGCGAGTTTCTCGGCACCTCCGCCCAGCAGCGGCGCGCGGTACAGAAACTTGAGATCATTGTTCCCCGGATCGCTGCGCACGAAATAAAAATAGTTCCCATCCGGCGAGAAACGGAGCCCGTTGTATTCCACGTTGGCGGGCGGTTGCACCTGAGTGGTGCTGTTGGTGGGTACGTTGCGCAATTGCAGCCTGCTCAGGCCATTGTTGCGCACCAGCGACAAAATGTAGTTGCCGTCGGGTGAGATCGCGGCCAGCACCGCGTCGCCGCTGTCAGTCACTTTCGTGATCGTATAGTTCTCAAATGCCTGGTACTTGCCGCGGCGGGTTAGCGAATAGACCCCATAACCTGCCGCTGCCAGCACCGCCAGCGCTACTACCGCCGCGATGCCCGCCCCCGCTTTATTCCGCCTCACAGCCGAGACGACAGCCGAACTCTGCCCCGCAGTTTGCGCTGCCGGAGTTGAAACCCTCGAGGAAGCCGGTGTCACCGCTACAGCGCCGGAACTTGCCGTCCCTGCTCCCTTTCTTCCCGATTCCATATCCCGCTTCAACCGCTTGAGGTCGCCGCGCAGATCGGCAGCCGACTGGTAGCGCAGGTCGCGGTCTTTTTCCAGAGACTTCTCGATAATCTCATCGAGTTTCGCAGGCAGCGCGGAATTGAGCGACAGCACCGGAACCGGATCGAGTTCAAGAATGGCATGGAACACCACCGCGGACGTGGCGCCGGAAAACGGAAGGTGCCCAGTGGCCATCTGGTAAATCACCACGCCCAGCGAAAACAAATCGGTGCGCGGATCGAGTTCTTCCCCGCGCGCCTGCTCCGGAGACATGTACGCGATCGTGCCCACGGTCGATCCCGGACTCGTGAGATTCAACGGAGCCGGCGCATCCTGCGTAGCTCCAACGGTATCCATCTCCATCTCACGATGTGCCAGCTTCGCCAGTCCGAAGTCGAGCACTTTTACCCGTCCGCGCTGCGTGATGAATATATTCGCCGGCTTGATGTCGCGATGGATAATTCCCTTGGCGTGCGCCGCGTCGAGCGCATCCGCCATCTGGATACCCCAATCGAGCAGGCGCTCGATCGGCATCGCCCCGGCGGCCAAGCGGCGATCGAGTGTCTCGCCTTCCAGCAATTCCATCGCGATGAATGACCTCTGGTCCCCGTTTTCAAGCTGCACCTTCTCGACCGCATAAATAGTGCAGATATTGGGATGGTTCAACGCCGAAGCAGTCCGCGCCTCCAACAGAAAACGTTCGAGAGCATTCTGATCGCTCGAGAGCTGCGGCGGCAGAAACTTCAACGCAACCTTGCGCCCCAGATCAAGGTCCTGCGCTTCGTAGACAATGCCCATCCCGCCGCTGCCGAGCTGGCCGGTGATGCGGTAATGCGAGATGGTCTGGCCAATCATGGGAATATCAGACGCGGAAGTTAATCTTAGGAGGGATGACAAACACAGTCAAACTGAAGACAGTGGTCAGTGGCTAGTGGTCAGTGATCAGTAAAACCAGAGCGATCCTCCTGACCACTGACCACTAGCCACTGATGCTACGCCGCCGTCGCGTCTTCCGCAGCGTTCACCGAATCGAAGAAGCGGAAGAACTGCTCGACCCGCGTGACTTTCAGCGCGTTGTGAACGCGCTCGCTCACTCCCACCAGCGCGAGGCTGCGCCCGCTGTGCTGGCGTGTGACATAGGCGCCCACCAGCGCCCCGATTCCTGCCGAATCCACGTAGGGGACATTGGTGAAATCAATGATCAGCGAGCGTGAAGTATCGGCGCGCACCGTAGACTGGAAGCCAAACACGGTGGGCATCACCAGCGCTCCCTCGAGGCGAAGAATGCGCTGTCCTGGCTGGGTTCCGGGCTGGTCGTCGATGCGTAAAGACTCTTGCGGCATGGGGAGATATTAACCTCTGCGCAACATCGGATTGTTAACGGAGTGTTAATTCGGAGGCCAGTTTCACGTTCAACTTTCCGGTTTCCCGAGCCGCGCGGACACAGAAAACTGGAGACTGGAAACTTTAGCCTTAGCTGGAAGCAAATCCAGCCGCCAAGAACTTTTGAGGAGTTGGCGCCCTCCCCAAACGCGTCTACCCCGTCGCGCAGAATGCCCCGCAAATCGATTTGCAGGCCCGTACAGCGCCTCGGACCGTCTGAGTGACAGCAAAGGTCACCCAGAACTTTTCCGCCTCTGCAGCGGCGAGTTAAATCGATTTAACTCCCGCGCGCTTTGGAATCAATAGGTTAGAAACGGAATGTATATCTTATTGAAATACAACAACTTGCGGGCGGAAATGGTTTTCTGGCATGAAGAATCAATCACTTACGCAACCGGTTTTGAGGATCTCGGGTCTCTGGAGATCGGTCTTCGCGACAGGTCTTAGGCGTTTCTCGGGACCCGACCCCCGAGACCCAGGACCTAAATGGCCGCAGCCTGCTCCCGTCTCCGCGCCTGGATTTCAATGAAGACGTTCACCAGCGATACCGCTGCCGGCGTGACTCCCGGTATGCGCGAGGCTTGGGCCAGCGTGCGCGGCAGCACATGCGTCAACTTTTCCTGCATCTCGCGCGAGAGCCCGCTGACCGAGCGGTAGTCGAACCAGACGGGAATCGAACGCTGCTCCGATTTCTTCATCCGCTCCATGGCGCGCTGTTGCTGCAGCAGGTAGCCCTCGTACTTGATTTCGGTTTCCACCGACTTGAGTTCGTTGCGAATTTCCGAAGAAAGGCTGGCCGCGGATTCACACGGATTCACGCGGATTTCTTCTCTTGCAAAGAATTCAGGATCCAACTCGCGCAGAATCGGCGCCAGGTTCTCGATGACGATCTCAGGGCGCTTCAGCAGTTGCGCGCAAGTCTGGCCTACGGCCGACATCAAATCGTTGGCTGGCATTGTTGCGCTGCCGGCGACAGCAGGTTCCTCGTCGCTTCGCGCGGAGCCTGCCCTGAGCGAAGCCGAAGGGGGCTTCGGCCCTCGGGCTTCGGCGGAGGCACTGTGATCACCGGCAGCACGTTCCACGGGATTGGCTGAAGCCCGAAGCCCGAGGCCCGAAGCCCGCTTCAGCATTTCCGGCGTCAGCCTGGTTCTCTCCAGCAACTTCTTCATGTTCTCCCGCCGCTGTTGCTTGGCTTGAAAATCTTCCCAAGCTTCGTCTAAGATCAAGCCCACACGGCGGCCGTGCGGCGTGAGCCGGCGATCGGCATTGTCGATGCGCAGATGCAGGCGGAATTCCGCTCGCGAGGTAAACATCCGGTACGGCTCATTCGTCCCCTTTGAGATGAGGTCGTCGATCAGGATCGCCGTGTAAGCCTCGGTGCGGTCAAGAATCAGCGGCGGCTGCCCCTTCACCTGCAATGCCGCGTTGATGCCCGCCATCAGGCCCTGGCACGCGGCTTCTTCATAGCCGGACGTGCCATTGATCTGGCCGGCAAGAAACAAGCTGGCAATCTTCTTGGTTTCCAACGTGCGCTGCAGTTCGGTGGGATCGATCGAGTCGTATTCGATGGCGTAGCCGGGGCGCAGCATCTCTGCGCTCTCGAGGCCGGGGATCGATTTCAAGATCGCAAGCTGGACGTCTACCGGAAGGGAAGTGCTCATGCCGTTCACATAGATCTCGTGCGTGTTCAGGCCCTCGGGCTCAAGGTAAAGCTGGTGCGTCAGCTTGTCGGGAAACTTCACGATCTTGTCTTCGATCGACGGGCAATAGCGCGGCCCGATCGATTGGATTTGCCCGCTATACATCGGCGAGCGGTGCACGTTCTCGCGGATGATGCGATGCGTCTCCGGCGTGGTCGACGCGAGATAGCACGGAACTTGCGAGTCGTGATGCGCCACTCGCTTAGTGCGAAAGCTGAACGGGGTAGGATCGGCATCGCCCGGCTGCTCCGGAAAGCGCGACCAGTCGATGGTGCGTCCGTCCAGACGTGGCGGAGTTCCAGTCTTCAAGCGGCAGCCGCGCAGCCCGAGCTTCTTCAAAGCTTCGCCGAGCAATACGGCGTTGGGTTCGCCAGAGCGTCCCGCCGGATACTGCTGCTCGCCGCAATGAATCAGCCCATTGAGAAAAGTTCCGGTAGTGATGATCACAGCCTGCGCGCCCACGGTGCGGCCGTCGCGCAGCTTCGCTCCGAGCACAGAGTTGCGAGTACCGAGTACCGAGTCATCGGCTTCGCTCGGGACTCGGGACTCGGGACTCGCGACTAGAAGTTCAGCCACTTCCGCCTGCTTGATCTTCAGATTCGGCTGCGACTCCAGCACTTCGCGCATCTTACGCCGGTAGGCTTGCTTGTCGCATTGCGCGCGCGGCGACCATACCGCCGGGCCCCGCGAAGTGTTCAGCAGTCGAAACTGAATGCCGACCGCGTCCGTGATCTCGCCCATGATTCCGCCCAGCGCGTCGACCTCGCGCACCAGGTGACCCTTGGCGATTCCGCCCACCGCCGGATTACACGACATCTGCGCAATCAAGTCGACGTTCAGCGTGTAGAGCGCGGTCTTCAGCCCCATGCGCGCCGCGGCCATCGCGGCCTCACATCCAGCATGGCCGGCGCCAACCACGACTACGTCGAATTGTTCTGTGA
The DNA here is from genome assembly GCA_963832755.1 of uncultured Acidobacteriaceae bacterium. Lineage (GTDB taxonomy): Bacteria > Acidobacteriota > Terriglobia > Terriglobales > Acidobacteriaceae > Sulfotelmatobacter. The sequence continues at coordinate 1,111,837 of CAWHVM010000003.1, forward strand.
ACTGCATAAGACAGTTTCCAGATATCCCCAGAGTTCCCAGCGATCTTGCAATTCATTCTAACAACTCGGCTGCGAGCCGTGATTCCCATCACTTGCCGACCAGCGAGGCTGTCCGTATAGTAGTCTGTCATACCGTGGGTACCAGGAGGCCATTATGAATACCGCACAGTTCTTCGAGCAACTGGAGGCATCGATTGCCAAATATGACCTGCTCTGTCATCCCTTTTACCGGGCATGGGCGGCGGGTGAACTGACGCGCGACGATCTGCGCGAGTATGCCCGCCACTACTATCATCACGTGGAAGCGTTTCCCTGCTATCTGGCCGAGCTTGCTCTTCGCCTGGACGAAGGCGAGTTGCGGCGTGCCGTTCTGGCCAACATGTGCGAAGAGAAAGGCACGCCGGGCGGATCGGGAAAAGATTCGGTGCCCCACTCTGAGCTATGGCTCGATTTTGCCGAGGGCATGGGAGCGCGGCGAGACATGCGCTGGCATTTGCCGGTGGCAGAAGTGCGCGAGCTGATCCGGTACTTCCACCGCGTGGCCAGTGAAGGCACGCCGGAAGAGGCGCTGGCGGCGTTCTACGTCTACGAATCGCAGGTGCCGCGCGTGGCCAAGGAGAAAGAACGCGGCCTGCGCGAAATGTACGGCGGCGACGACAAAACCTGCGGCTACTTCGCGCTGCATACCACTGCCGATGTCTTCCATTCCAATGTCTGGCGCAAGCAACTGGAGAATCGCATCGCAGCCAATCCGGAGGCGGCGCAAGCCGCGCTGGATGCGGCCGAGAACACGGCTCAATTGTTGTGGCAGGCTCTGGATGGAATTGAAGCGGCGCGCATGACGTACGCGGCTTGAGCAGAGTGAGTCGCACATAATCGTGAGCCAATGATTCTTGGGAAATGGTCTCCTAGGGACATTGGCTCTTTGGTTTCATAACGGCTGAAAGAGAAAGTCGTTTTGGGGGAGAGAAAGCCAATAGGGATCGGCACGACGACGCGAACTTTCGGGACTGCTATCCGAAGAAAGCCTATGCTAATTTACCGGGACAGCGTTAACGGACAGGCGATTACGAACGCCGTCTCTGCCGGACACATCGACAACATGACACCATAGAGACACGAATGACCTTTTTGGAACGACTTTTGGGCGGCAAGCCTGATTCGGCTGCCTTCTTCAATAGTGGCGCTACCAAACGCGCCCAAGGCGACTTAGAAGGCGCTATCGCGGATTTCACCAAAACCATCGAACTCCGGCCGGATTTTATGGCTGCCTATGTTAATCGCGGCATCGCGAAGCAAGCTAAACGCGATTTGGACGGTGCCATCGCAGACTTCACCAAAGCCATCGAACTCCAACCGGATAATGTGGCCGCCCATGTTTGCCGCGGCTCTGCGAAGCATGCAAAGGGTGATTTGGACGGCGCCATCGCGGATCACACCAAAGCGATCGAACTCAAACCGGAATTTGCTAAGTCCTACCACGTTCGCGGTCTGGCGAAGCGAGACAAAGGCGACTTAGGAGGCGCCATTCAGGACTACACCAAAGCCATCGGCCCGGCACCCAAAGTGCAATGCCCCACCTGCGGAACAAACTACCGACTTGGAGACGACGCCACGATCGTCACGTCTCAGGACATAACCGACAGTTTCCAGCGCGGCGGCGCCACCATTATTGGTAGAGATGGAGCCATCACCGGTAAAGCATGGTCGCCACTCGCAACTCAAACACGACCAGCACTGATTGGACGCAAACGCAACCTGGGTGATCTGACAGAGGCCGAGGTTCTTGAGAACGTGACCGGTCTCCTCGAGAACGTGAGCCGAATTCGTGAAACAATCGAAAAAGGCAGCAAGGCCTTTTGGTATTGCGAGAAGTGCCGGAAAAACGAGCATCCGCACACGTTTCCAAGCGACTTCTAGGGAGCGTGAAACGGTGGGTCTATTACGACTTTCCTAAGCTCTACAAGATTTCACGTGATGCGGACAGAAAACTAGGCGCGAACTGGAGCGATTCCTCCCTACTTGGGACTGTGTCGTGCGCAGGCGGCCACGTTGAAGATGAAAGCAGAAACACCATGGACCACCAGAAAAAATTGATATGGCCTGAAAGGCGTGCGAAGTAAGGGAGACTCGTCATGGCCAGAGAGATCCCCATCGGGGCACGTGGCGAAGCCCACGAAACCGTCGAGTACCAACACACGCTGACCTCGCACCGGGCCGAATTGCCTCCGGTTTATTCCACGCCTGACATGATCCGCGTGATGGAGATCGCAGCTTTCCACGCACTCCAGCCCTATTGCGAAGGCGACGAGATCACCGTGGGCACTTCGATCAACATCGAGCACCGCGCAGCCAGCGGCATCGGAGCGCACATCCAAGTGGAAGCGGTGCTCGAATCGTTCGACGGGCGTTTCTACACCCTGCGCGTAACCGCTCGCGACGACGTGCAGGAAATCGGCCGCGGCACCGTTGGCCGGGCCGCTGTGAGTGTCGGTAAGTTTGTGCAGAAGATGAAGAGGAAGTGACGAAGTCAAGGGAACGGCCTTAGTACCACTGTCTCCGAAATGGGTCCGCGCTTTGGGGAACGGATTCGCGGCTCCGGAAATTAAGGATCACATTAGCGATGGCAAGAAACAGGGATACAAGTATTAGAATTGCGGCAATCCTCATGTTGCGCACCATTTTGTCCCGAAAAGTCTCAGGGGCGCCGGGAAGATCCTCGTGGTAGGCCCTGGATAACACTTGGAGGTCCGAAAGCGCTTCTTCCCTTTTTCGTTCGCCGTCCCGCTGGGATTGAGACCAGACAAAATAATAGGTAAATGCTGAGACGTGATATTCCCCACTGTGCCGCATTTCCCCGGCTTGCGAATCGTACCACTGAGAGAACCAGCTACTATTTTCGCCTTTTAGCAGGAAGAAGAGGGCGAAAGCCGTGCAGGCCAATATCCCGGCGGCACACCACCGTCTGATTCGCCAGAGGCCGTGGAAGCTAGACGACGGAATCATAGAACTCCCTCAGGGAGGAGACGCCGGAAGAATAGCAGAAACCCGCCGGTCGCCGCGGCGCGTCTTAATTCCTTAGCCGTTGTTACAATTCCAACCAATGTCCATCGAGTTTCGCATCGAGACCCTCAACAAGCAGGCTCGCGCCGCCCGCCTGCTCACGCCGCACGGCGAAGTCGAAACCCCCGTGTTCATGCCGGTCGGCACGGTTGCGTCGGTCAAAGGCGTGCCGCAAGACATTCTCGAAGAACTCGGAGTGCAGATTCTTCTCGGCAATACCTATCACCTCTACCTGCGGCCGGGAGTCGAAACCGTCCGCAAGCTGGGCGGGCTGCATGGTTTCATGGCGTGGCCGCACGCGATTCTGACTGACTCCGGCGGCTTCCAGATTTTCAGTCTGAACGATCTTCGCAAAGTCACCGACGAGGGCGTCACATTCCGCTCGCATCTCGATGGCTCGTCGCACTTCTTCAGCCCGGAAAGCGCGATGGAGGCGCAGATCGGCCTAGGCGCTGACATCATCATGGCGTTTGATGAGTGCACGGAGTATCCCGCCGATCGCGCCCGCACCAAAGCTTCTATGGAGTTGACTCTGCGCTGGGCCGAACGCAGCAAGAAATATTTTGAGGAGCATAAGCGTGAAGTGCCGTGGAAGGCAGTGGTCAGTGGTCAGTGGTCAGTGGCCAGTGAAAACCAGAAACTGGAAACCGGCGACCGCACTCACACGGACCACGGGCCACTGACCACTGGCCACTGCTTTAACCAGTCCCTCTTCGGCATAGTCCAGGGCGGCATGGATCTCACCCTGAGAAAAGAATCCGCCGAGCGCACCGTCGAGATCGGCTTTCCCGGCTACGCGATCGGCGGGCTGAGCGTCGGCGAACCGCGCGAGCGCACCCGCGAAGTGGTCGAAGCCACGCTTCAGCATCTGCCTGCCGACAAGCCGCGCTACCTGATGGGCGTGGGCACGCCCGAAGAGATCGTCGAGTACGCCAACCTCGGCGTCGATATGATGGATTGCGTCCTGCCTACGCGGGCCGCGCGTCACGGCCTGCTGTTTACCTCCGAGGGAAAAGTCTCGATCAAGCAGGCGCGCTATGCTCAGGATGCGGGGCCGCTCGACCCCAATTGCGGCTGCCGCGTGTGCCGGCGATATTCGCGGGCATACTTGCGGCATCTTTATGCTTCTAATGAAGTGCTGGCTCAGGTTCTAAATACGCTGCACAACCTGAGTTTCTACCTTGACACTATGCGCAGGGTGCGTCATTCTATTCAACTTGGGGAAGAGTCCCGTTTTCTTTCTGGTGTCTGGTCTCGACCAAGACCGTAGACCTTCATAAGAAAACCTCCCCGGATGGAAGCCTTAGCGGTAGAGGATCCGGCCGGAATCGATCAGCACCCCGTCGTGAAATGACAGGCCCGCGGCGCTTGCAGGTGTGGGCGGTTGTTCGCAGATTGAGGCTAAAAAGTGGACAGAGCTTTTGACCGCGAACGGGAACATTAATCCGGCGTGCGTACTCTGGTGAACATACTCTGGTGAACATGCACTTTTACGCAGCGGTACAAGCGACTGGTGGCGGAATGGGGTGGTTGAGCGTTGCCCCACTACTTTTTATTTTCGCCATCTTTTATTTTCTGCTGATCATGCCCCAGCAGCGCCGCCAGAAGAAATGGACGGCTATGCTCGACGCCCTCAAGACCGGCGACAAGGTGGTCACCAGCGGCGGCTTGAAGGGAACGATCATGGCGCTCAAGGATGATTCCGTTCATCTGCGCGTTCCTCCCAATAATCTTGTGTTGGAAGTGACCAAGGCCTCCGTGACGCAGGTCACGACCACGGAGGAAGAAACCAAGACGAAGTAGTGCGGCACAACCAAAATATTTGGACTCAGTTTTCTTATGAATAAGAATCTTACCTGGAGATTGGCAGTCGTCGCCGTAACCCTGGTGGTTTTTCTATTCGGGATTTTCGGCGTTCCCGAGAGCTTTTCCGGCCACGGCCTGCTCGAGGCCATAACCAAGCGCATCAATCTTGGCCTCGACTTGCGCGGGGGAACCCACCTGATCCTGCAGGTGCAGGTCAACGACGCGGTCAATGCCGATTCCGACAACGCCGTTGAGGTCCTCAAAGAACAGCTCAACAAGCGCAAAACTACCTTCACCGACGTCTCCAAGCCCGATCCTAAGGACAGTCCCGACAAGGTGGTGATAAAGGGCATCACGCCGGATGGACGGAAAGATCTGCTGGATATCGTTTCCGAGCGCCTGCCTGAGTACAACCTGAGTCCCGGCACGGAGGGTACCTACACTCTGACCATGAAGCCGCAGCTGCTCGCCGAGTTGAAGACCAGGGCGGTGACTCAGGCCATCGAGACTATCCGCAACCGCATCGACCAGCTCGGCGTCAGCGAGCCCACCATCCAGGAGCACAGCCTCGGCCAATACCAGATTCTGGTGCAGTTGCCCGGCGTCGACGATCCCGAACGGGTGAAGTACGTGATGCAATCCACCGCCATGCTTGAGATCAAGCAGGTGCTCGATGGACCTTATCCCAGCCAGGAAGCTGCCCTGCAAGCCAAGGGCGGGATTATGCCGCCGGATGCGGTGCTCATGGCCGGGCACGCTGCTCCCGGAACTCCCGGAGATGAACAGGCCTGGTATTTTGTTTCGCGCGTTTCTGCGGTAAGAGGCAAAGACTTGCGCGATGCGCAAGCCAGCACCGACCAGAATGGCCAGCCCGACGTGCGCTTTCAGCTCACCGGCGAGGGCGGGCAGCGCTTCTTCACCTTTACTTCCGCGCATGTAGGCGAGAGGCTGGGGGTGGTGCTGGACAACAAAGTCCAGGAAGTCGCCAACATCAAGGAACCCATTCGCGATACCGGCGAAATCAGCGGGGGCAGCATGACCATTGAGCAGGCCAAGGATCTCTCCATGATCCTGCGGTCGGGCGCGCTGCCGGCGGGCATCAAGTACCTCGAAGAGCGCACCGTGGGGCCGTCGCTGGGCAGCGATTCGATTCGTGCGGGGGTTCGTGCCGCGATCGTCGGCATGCTCGTGGTGCTGATTTTCATGCTGATCTACTACCGCGCCGCCGGTATCAATGCCGACGTCGCTCTCATTCTGAATCTCGTCATCCTGCTCGGCTTCATGGGCTACGTTGGGGCGGTGTTGACCCTGCCCGGAATCGCTGGCGTGATTCTTACCGTCGGTATGGGCGTGGATTCGAATGTGCTGATTTTCGAGCGCATCCGCGAAGAATTACGCAACGGCAAGACGCCACCCTCCGCAGTGGATCAGGGCTTTGGCCACGCTTGGATCACCATCGTCGATACGCACGTGACGACTATTGTGTCGGCCGCAATCCTGTTCATCTTCGGAACCGGTCCAGTGAAGGGATTTGCAGTCACGCTCACTTTCGGTTTGCTGGCAAACCTGTTCACCGCCGTATTCGTTTCGCGGCTGATTTTCGACTGGATCCTCAGCCGCAAGCAGCGTGGAGAGACGTTGAGCATTTAGGAATTGAGTCATTGAGCCATTGAGTCATTGAGCGATTGAAAACCGCGATAAGCGAGAACAGGTTTTCGATCGCTCAATGGCTCAATCTCTCAATCGCTCAATTTCAACGAAATCATAAATTCGGATAAGAGGTAAGCCTGGTGGAGTTCTTTCATAATCCCAACATAGATTTTCTCGGCAAGAAGTGGTATTTTCTCGCCTTCTCGCTCGTGTTCAGCGTGGCCGGCCTGTTTTCCTTGTTCTTCTGGCACCACATCCCCTACGGAGTCGACTTCCGCGGCGGCACGCTGGTGTACGTGAAGTTCTCGCACACGCCGAACGACAACGCTCTACGCGCCGCCATGGATCACGCGGGCTTGCACGACGCGAAGATCCAACGCTTCGGCCCGGTTTCGGACAACGAGGAACTCATCGACCTCAACGTCCGGGAAACCAGCGAGCAGGCCCTCGACCAGGGCAAGCTTAAGATCATCAATACGCTGCGAACCAACGCTCCCGCCGGCAAACAGGACCTCAACAACTCCAGCGTCTTGACCATCAAGAATTATCTGTTGGATAAAGACCCCATGCGCCTGGGCTCGGATGCCGACCAGAAATATGGCCAGCAGGCCCAGGCGATCGTGGACACCCGCGATAAAGTTCATGGCGGGGTGCTGAGTTCGTTCGATCAACTGAAAGGTGCGGTCGATCCGGCGGCCGTCGCCTCTCTGGCGGATGGCTTTTTTCTCTCGGACTACGGGGTTTTTAACGTGGAGATCGTGGGGCCACAGGTGGGCGCACAGTTGCGCAAGCAGGCCCTGCTGGCCACGGCTTATTCGCTGGCTGGAATGCTGATCTACCTCGGCTTCCGCTTTGAATGGATTTACGGAATTGCCGCGGTGGTCACCGTGTTCCACGATACGCTGATCACGGTCGGCGCATTTTCGCTGCTCGACAAAGAAATCTCCCTCACCGTCATCGCCGCCATTCTCACCCTGATTGGTTACTCTAATAACGACACGATCGTGGTATTTGACCGCATCCGGGAAAACATTAAACTCATGCGGCGGGAAAAACTGTCGGAGATCGTCAACCGCAGCATCAACCAGACTTTAAGCAGAACGATCTTGACAGCGGGCCTGACCTTCCTTACCGTACTTGCACTCTATTTGTTCGGGGGCGAGGTGCTGCGTGGGTTCAGCCTTGCACTGGTCATCGGCATCTTGATCGGAACGTACTCGTCGATCGCGATCGCGGCCCCGATCCTGGTCGCGTACCAGGATTGGCGTATCGAAAAGGGCAAGCGCGCAGCCGTGATGCCGGTTCGGGCCCGGTAATGACCCGATTGCACGGCGGGGGCTTCTCGGTTAGTCCTTTGTTTGTAGAAGGTTGGGAAGGGTAGTCGCGGCGCCAGAGGGCCCTTCTGTGCCACGTCTGGCTACGCGGTTCATTTCGGGAGCAAAGGGGAATTGTTCGGTGTCTAAGTTTACGTAGGCTCTGAGGGAGGATTATCTATGTTTGAAGACAGTCTTCTGGAATCCGGCGGCAGACTGAAGACCAAGCGGGGACGAACCACGACTTTCGCTATCATTCTTGAGATAGGGTTGGTCGGCCTGATGGTTCTGATGCCGCTCATCTTCACCGAAGCGTTGCCCAAGCAACAGTTGATGACATTCCTGGTGGCCCCCCCACCGCCTCCACCGCCTCCGCCCCCGGCAGCTGCGCCGATAAAAATCGTGCACCAGGTTCAAACCGATATCGTGAACGGCGAACTGCGCACGCCCACCAAGATTCCGCAGAAAATTCAGATGATCAAGGAAGACGAAGCCCCCCCGGCGATGGCGTCCGCGGGCGTGGTTGGTGGCGTTCCGGGCGGCATTCCCGGCGGGTCGATGGGTGGCGTGATCGGCGGCATTATCAGTTCTACGCCCGTGGCCGTGCCCAAGATCGCTACGCCGCAGCGCGTGCGCGTTTCGGCTGGCGTGACCTCAGGACTGCTGATCAGGAAAGTGCAGCCGATCTACCCGCCTCTGGCTCGCCAGGCCCGCATTCAGGGAACGGTTATATTGCATGCCCAGATCGGCAAGGATGGTTCCATCCAAAACCTGCAGTTGATCAGCGGGCATCCCATGCTGGTGCAAAGCGCGCTCGACGCCGTGAGGCAGTGGAGGTACAAGCCGTATCTGCTCAACGGCGAGCCCGTCGAAGTCGATACGGAAGTAGCCGTCAACTTCACCCTGTCCGGAGGCTAGACCCGGCCGGCGTGAAGGGCAGCAACGAATTACGCTGTAACGTGTGACGCATCAAGGTTGGAAAGTGCAACCGGAATGGCCCTCCCCTCCCACCTAAAAACGGTGGCCGGAGAGCCCTTTTACAGGGCGAGGCCGCTTGCCTCTTATCTCAGGTACGCGAACCCTGGGCTTCACGGTTAACTTTTTGCCGTCAAGTTTTGCGGCGCGTCTGAATCTCGCATCAAAGTCTAAGAAGTTCCGAGGAGGGAAAAGCAACTCATGTTAGCTCACTTTGCCGTAGCAGGTTTCAGTCATGTTCCCCGGGTAGCCGCCTGGATTGTGCAGGAAGGTGGCGCAGTGGGATGGGATCCGATTTCGCTATGGAGGCAGATGGGTATCATCGCGAAGATCGTGGTCATCATTCTGTTCATCATGTCAGGCTGGTCAATCGGCGTCATGATTGACCGCGCCATGGCATATAACGCGGCCCGCAAGCAGTCTCGCGCCTTCGCTCCCGCCGTAGCTGGAGCCCTGCGCGACGGCCGCATCGACGAGGCCATCAAGGTCGCCGAGCGCAACAAGAAAAGCCATCTGGCCAAGGTTGTTACCGCCGGCCTCATGGAATTCAAGGCCCACCAGGATAGCCCCGGCGCCATCCCCGGCGAGACCATTGAAGCTTCCAAGCGCGCTCTGGAGCGCACCGAAGCCATCGTCCACGCCGAACTCAAGCGTGGTCTCGGCGGCTTGGCCACCATCGGTTCGACAGCCCCGTTCGTCGGTCTGTTCGGCACCGTGATGGGCATTCTGAACGCCTTCAAAGGCATTTCGGAACAGAAGGCAACCGGTCTGGGCGCGGTCGCAGGCGGCATTTCAGAAGCGCTGGTGACCACGGCTTTCGGGTTGCTCGTCGCCATTCCCGCCGTCATGATGTTCAACTACCTCACCGGCCGCGTGGAAGCGTTCGATGTGGAGATGGACAATTCGTCGAGCGAACTGATCGACTACTTCCTGAAGCGGCGGGACGTTCGCCGCTCCTAGGAGTTGCAGAGTTTAGCCGGCAGTCCGCTATGAGTTGCGGTCCGGCGCTGGGACCGTTCCCAGCGCCGGCCTTCCCAATCCGAGGCGGAACCGGTCCAACTTCTACGCGCTGCGATGGAATCTGGACTGACGCAAGGCTTTACTGGCAACTGGCCACTGCCGTCTGGAGATTAAGTTATGTCAATGGCAAAACGCAACGAAGGCGCCAACGTCAACTCTGACATCAACGTCACGCCCATGGTCGACGTGATGTTGGTGCTGCTGATCATCTTCATGGTGATCACCCCCATGTTGCAGAAGGGCATCAGCGTAGACATGGCCAAGGTAAACAATCCAACGCCCATGCAGGACGCGGACAAGGAAGACGCGTTGCTGGTTTCGGTCATGCGCAACGGCGATGTGTTTTTCGGCTCCGACAAAGTCCCGGTCGACAGTTTGACCAGCAAGGTGAAGGATCGCCTGACCAATCGCACCAACAAAGAGGTCTACCTCAAGGCCGATGCCCGCACTCACTACGGCAATGTGGTCCAGGTGGTGGACGCGGTGCGCGCCGCCGGGGTGGATGATCTCGGCCTGCTCACCGATCAGAGGAAAAGCACTCCAAACGCTCCACCGGTCTCGCCGGCGAGCGGGCAATGAATCGGGTAAAGTAAGAGGAGAACGACTATGAGTATGGCACTTGGCGGTAAGGGAGGCCAAAGCGCAAACATTAACGTCACTCCGCTGATTGACGTGCTGCTGGTGCTGCTCATCATTTTCATGGTGATCACGCCTTTGACGCCGAAAGGCCTGGACGCACTGGTTCCCCAGCCTCCTCCGCCCAACGCGCCCAAGAACAATACCCCGGACCGCACCATCGTGGTGCAATTGATCGATCGCGGCGCCGGTCAGGATCCCGGCCTCAAGATCAACCAGGAAGACGCCACCTGGGACAACCTGCAGGGGCGTCTCGCCGACATCTACAAAACCCGCGCCGAGAAAGTCATGTTCGTGAAGGGCGATGATGCCATCCCCTTCGCCGATGTGGCCAACGTGATTGACATCGCGCATGCTGCGGGAGTAGATAAGGTCGGTCTGATTACCGCGAAGATCGAAGCCGGCGGCTAGAGCCTGCCTCGGCTGTCATGCGTCCGCTTGCAATGGGGCGTAACGCTGGCGTCAAGCCGGCTGCGTCCGAGAGCCTGCCCTGAGCTTGCCGAGGGGCGGCCCGCCCTCGGCGCGGCAGAGCTTGTCAATTTGCTGTCTCTGGGCCTAGGATGCTGTGGCAAGGGAGACTTATACCGCAATGAATAAATCCATTCGACTACTGACGCTGGCCGCCGCTGCGCTGGCTCTTTTCTCGTCTGTGGGCTGCAGCAAGCTGCGCGCCCGCGACCAACTGAACAAGGGCGTTACCGCTTACAAGAACGCCAAGTACGAAGAAGCTATCGATCATTTCCAGCAAAGCGTTGCCCTCGACCCAACCCTCATCAACGCCAAAATGTATTTGGCAACTGCTTTCGCTCAGCAATACATTCCCGGCGTCGAGGATGCCGATAACCTCAAAATGGCGACCCAGGCCATTGAGCAATACAATCGCGTGCTCCAGATGAATGCGGCGCGCGATCAGAAAGTAAACGCCGCCAAGGGCATCGCCTACCTGTACTTGAACATGAAAAAGTTCGACGACGCCAAAAAGTATTACCGCATGGCCGCCGACATGGATCCCAACGATCCCGAGCCTTACTACTCGGTGGGCGTCATTGACTGGACCGCCTGCTATCAGCCGCGCATGGAAGAGCGCGCCAAACTTGGCCTGAAGCCGGACGAGAATCTGAACCCCAAGAACAAAGATCAGAAGAAGGTCTGCGCCGAGTTGAAGGAAAAGAATTGGCCTTCGATCCAGGAAGGCATTGAGAGTCTGAATAAAGCCATTCAGCTCCGTCCCGACTACGACGACGCCATGGCCTACCTGAATCTGATGTACCGCGAAAAGGCCGACGTGGAATGCGACGACCTCAACGCCCGCCAGGAAGATCTGAAAACCGCCGACCACTGGGTGGACCAGACTCTCCTCACCAAGAAAGCCAAAGCCGAGAAGCAGCCCGGCCAGCAAGGCATCACCATGGATCAACCGAAGTAAGCCGTGATTTGGAAGGGCGCGGCTTCAGCCGCGCCGCAAATCTTTCTTCGTGTGCCTCCGTGTCCTTAGTGGTTCATCCGTTCTTGATTCCTGCCTTTCCCTGCGTTGGCGTGCACGCCAATTCCAGATGATGCTATCCTAAGAACAAATTGTTGATTGATGGTGGCCGATTGAAATCGCTTCCGGCCCGTGATCTTGGGCATTTCAATCAACAATCAGAAATCAACAATCGGCAATTCACCCCGCAACCAGCGGGTTCACACGCCATGAGTGTGGCATCTGTCGCAGCCTCGCCCCGCCCCGCCGCCGCATTGCCAGACAATGCGCGCTGGGCGGGCTGCGTCTCCGTAATCGTGCCCGTCTACAATGAAGTCGCGCACGTGGACGAACTTCTGCAGTCGATCCACGCCTCGCCGGTCAAGAAAGAAATCATCATCGTCGACGACGGCTCCACTGACGGCACCCGCGAGAAACTCCAAGCCATGCCGCTCGCCAACGACGTAACGGTAGTCTTCCACGAGAAGAACTACGGCAAAGGCGCGGCCGTCCGCACGGCGCTTCAGTACGCCCGCGGAGAATATATCCTGATCCAGGATTCCGATCTCGAATACGATCCTCAGGATTATCCCGCGCTGCTGCGGCCGCTAGTCGAGCGCCAGGCGAACGTAGTCTACGGCGTGCGCCCCGACCGCCCCGAGCGCGGCCTGCGGTTTTTCCTGGGAGCAAAACTCCTCACCCATCTCACCAATCTGCTCTACGGCGCAGGCATCCACGACGAAGCCACCTGCTACAAAGTCTTCCGCCGCTCCCTGATCGCGCAAATTGATTTGCAATGCCGCCGCTTCGAGTTCTGTCCCGAAGTAACGGCCAAGCTCTGCTGTATGAGCGAGAAGATCGCCGAAGTGCCAATCGCCTACACGCCGCGTTCGTCCAGCGAAGGCAAGAAGATTCGTCATGCTGATGGCTGGCTGGCGATCTGGACCTTGCTCCGTTACCGCTTTACTCGCCGCGCGCGCTGGACGAAATCACAACGCGATGCTGACTCTCCGTTCGCGGTAAGTTTTTCTCGCGTGCCGCCAGAGTAAAGAATCTCCGACCAGGAAACCTCCGATGCGATTCATAGACCGCGAAGAAGTCGCCCGCCGGCTCACGTATGACGTTTGCATTCCAATCGTGCGCGATGCGATGATCGCATTCTCGCGCGGCGAAACCCGGCAACTTCTGCGCTCCATCATCCCGCTCGCCGGTGGCCGCATGTTCGGCGTCATGCCCGGCGCAATGGGCCCGCGCGCGCCCTTCGGCGCAAAGTTGATCAGCGTGTTCCCGGAGAACTTCGCTCGGGGAATTCAGTCGCACCAGGGACTCGTCATTCTGTTCGATCCAGAAAACGGCGCGCCAGTTTGCGTCGTCCACGCGGGAGAGATCACAGCCATTCGCACCGCAGCCGCCAGCGCCGTCGCCACCGACGCACTGGCCCGCAAAGACGCCCGTCTCATGGCGATACTGGGCTATGGCGAACAAGCAGGGACCCATGCGCGCGTGATCGGCAAGGTGCGCAAGCTTGAATCGATCAATATCTGGGGACGTTCGTCCCAACGTGCCCAGGCTTTCGCCGAGCGCCTGCAAGCGGAACTTGCCGTGCCAATCTCAAGTGCAAGAACCGTAGAAGAAGCAGTCGCCGGCGCCGACATTATCTGCACTGTCACTTCCGCGGCCGAGCCAATCTTGAAAGGCGCGTGGGTGCGGCCAGGAACGCACGTGAATCTCGTCGGCTCCAGCCATGCAGGGCCGACAGAGGTCGACAACGACTTGGTGGTGCGCTCACGGTTCATTGCGGACAGCCGCGAGGGAGTTCTGGCGCAGGGCGCGGAGTTTCTCAGGGCCAAGGCAGCGGGCTTAATCGGTGACGACCACATCGTTGCCGAAATTGGCCAGGTCTTGGCAGGCGAAGTCGTTGGCCGTAGCTCGAATAAGGAGATCACCGTCTACAAATCGCTTGGCCATGTTGTTCAGGATTTATCGACCGCATGGGCGCTCTACTCGCAGCCCGAAGCCCAGTCCTGAAAGGCCGTAACGGCCGCAGATCACAGACTCATATCCAGAGTTTCCTGTAGAATCTTGAGTTCGCTGACGCTCTGCGAATGTCCAAGAGAATGTTCAAGAAAATTCTCATAGCCAATCGAGGCGAGATCGCGGTGCGCGTGCTGCGCGCCTGCCACGAAATGGGCATCGCCGCGGTCGTGGTTTACTCTGACGTGGACCGCGCCTCGCTGCATGTGCGCAAGGCGGACGAAGCCTATCCCATCGGCGCTCCCGCGGCCTCCGAATCCTACCTGAACATTCGCAAGATTCTCGATGTTGCCGAGCGCTCCGGCGCCGACGCCATCCATCCCGGTTACGGATTCCTCTCCGAGAACGCGAAGTTCGCGCAAGCCTGCTCTGACGCGGGAGTGAAGTTCATCGGCCCAACCGCCGCCGCCATGGAAGCCATGGGATCGAAAACCCGCGCCCGCCAAGCCATGGAGAAAGCCGGCGTTCCTTTCGTGCCCGGCACATCGCGCGGCGTCGAGTCGTTTGAGGAAGCGGAGCAGGTGGCCGCGAGAATCGGCTATCCCGTGATGTTGAAAGCGGCTGCGGGCGGCGGTGGCAAAGGCATGCGGCTGGTGCACGTCCCCGAGCAACTCAAGTCTTCGCTGGAGGCGGCGCGCAGCGAGGCGGAACGCTCCTTCGCCGACAGCGAAGTTTACATCGAGAAGGCCATCGTCAATCCGCGGCACATCGAGATGCAGGTGCTGGCCGACGAGCACGGCAGCACGGTCTACCTCGGCGAACGCGAGTGCTCCCTGCAACGCCGCCATCAAAAGGTTCTGGAAGAAGCTCCCTCGCCCATCGTCGACGCTGATATGCGGCGCAGGATGGGCGAAGTTGCCGTCCGCGTCGCACAAGCTGCGCATTACACCAACGCGGGCACGGTCGAGTTTCTTGTCGATCAAGAAAATAATTTTTATTTTCTGGAGATGAACACGCGTTTGCAGGTGGAGCATCCGGTAACGGAACTGATCACCGGTCTCGACCTGGTTCATCTGCAGATTCGCATCGCGGCGGGCGAAAAGCTGCCCTTCACGCAAGATGACGTGAGCATCCGCGGACACGCCATCGAGTGCCGCATCTACGCGGAAGACCCCGACAACAATTATTTTCCCAGCCCCGGCAAGATCACACTGCTGCTCGCGCCTTCCGGCCCAGGCATTCGCCGTGACAGCGGCATGTATGAAGGCTGGAACGTGCCTCTTGATTACGATCCGCTGCTGGCCAAGCTGATCGGCTATGGTACCGACCGTGACCAGGCCATCGCGCGGCTGACGCGGGCCCTCAGCGAATATTTTGTGGGCGGAATCAAAACAAACATTTCGTTGTTTCGCCGCATCCTGCGCGACGCGGATTTTCGCGCCGCCAAGCTTGATACAGGATTCCTCGACCGGATGCTGAAACGGCCAGAAGACAAGCGAGTCGACGCCAAGGCAGCAGAAGTGGCAGCCATCGCCGCCGGCATGTTCGCCGCGCTCGGCGCAACCGCGGCCGCTGTTGGCGAGCGCGCAGATGACAGCGGCTCAGTTGCGGTTGATACAGCAGCTTCAAAATGGAAGGATGCCAGTCGTCACGAAGCGCTGCGTTGAGTCCGTGATTCAAACTGGCCGCTGGCAACTGGCTCCTATGGTCTACGACGTAACCATTGACGGCAAGAATTACCGGCTCGAACTCAACCGCGCCGAGGGACGCTGGTCCTGCCGTCTCGACGGCCGCGACGTGGAGGTCGATGCCGTCCTCGCCCGCCTCGATGTACTCTCGCTGCGCATCGGGAACACAGCATATGAAATTAAGTCGGAGCGGGTGGCGAACGATCTTCACTTGTGGGTGGGAAGCACGCGCTTCGCCGCGGAAGTGCGCGATCCCCGCTCTCTGCGCGGCCGCAAGCACGCTGGAGACGATCACGGCCCCAGGAAGATAGCCGCTCCAATGCCCGGAAAAGTTGTCCGGCTGCTGGTTCGCGAAGGGGATGAAGTGGAACCGGGCGCGGGCGTGGCCGTAGTCGAAGCGATGAAGATGCAGAATGAAATCAAATCGCCGAAGAAGGGGACGGTTCAGAAGATTCTCGTTGGTGAAGGCGCGACGGTGAATGCGGGCGATGTGCTGGCGATCGTGGAGTAAGCACGCACCTCAGCGGCTAAAGCCGGCATTCACTTTGCAACTCTCATCGCAGCGCTGAAGCGCTGCGCCACCCAAAAGCCCACCATTCCTACTTCATCAGCCCGTTACTATCCAGTATTTTTTTGGCGAAGTAGTTCTCCACTTTGGCCGAGTCGCGCAGCACTTCGTAATAAGCCGCCTTCAACAACTGCTCGCGCCGGTCGTGGAGCTGCGACCGAATGGCTTGCTGCACCCGCGGATCGGACAAATCGCGCTGTCCCGCGGGCTCTTTTGCCACCAGCTTCACGATGCGGAATCCCATCACCTGCTTGTTCGTAGGATTGGCCAGCGTGATGATAGTGCTGTACTGGCCCGGCTTCAGTTTCATGACCGCGTCGCGTGTGTTGGGATCGGTGTTGCGCAGGGAAGACTCGGGAATCGTTCCCAGGTCTCCGCCGTTGCCGGAAGTCTCCGGATCCTCGGAATAATTCATCGCCAGGGTTGCGAAGTCGTCGCCGCTGTCCAGGCGGTTGCTGATCATCTGGATTTTCTTGCGCGCATCGCCTTCGTTCTGCGCCTTGTTGTTCTGGTTGTGCACCTGCGGATTCGGCGTGGGAGTCACGAAAATCTGCGCCAGGTGATACTGCGGTTCAATCAAATTGAATTCCGACTTGTGTTTGGCGAAGTAGTCGGTAATATCCTGGTCGGTTACCGTGATTTTGGAAGACACTTCCTTGTTCATCACCTTGTCCACAGTGATGGAGCGGCGGATGTCGCGCTTGAAATCTTCCAGGGAGATCTTTTTATCCTGAAGTCTCTTGTCGAACTCCTGCTGCGTGTAGGGGGACTTGATCTCATTGAGCTTGCGGTCGACTTCCTCCTCCGTGGCCAACAGGCCCAGCTTTTCGGCGCGGCGCATCACCATCTCGTCGTCGATGAGCTGGCGCAGAATGTTCAGGCGAAGAATGGTGGCCTGTTCTCCGGTGGGCGCTTGCTGGGCGCTGGCCACCTGGTTGTCATAGTACTTGTCGACGTCGGAGCGGAAGATCTTGCGGCCATCCACCGTGGCCATCACATCGCCGCTCACTTGTGACTTACAGCCCAGCAGCGCTGCCAACACCACGGCAACGGCCAGCAGTGCTGCAAGCCGGGCAAAGTCCGCATTTCTTTTCAAACGATTTTCTCCCTCACCACGATGGTCCGCCGAGCACGCCGATCACTTGGAGGGCGCAGCGGCCGCAGCCGCCACGTGCTCAGGCACGGGCAGGTTGGCATCTTTCAGCGCCCGGTCCAGCGCAGAGCGAACCTCACTGATAGACACCGCTCCATCCACTTTCTCTCCGTTGATGAACATTGTGGGCGTGGCTTCCACTCCGATCCCCTCGGCCTCTTTCATCGATGCCTTCACTGCGCTTTCGTCTTGCGCCTTGACGCAAGACTGCAATTTCACCACGTCGAGACTGTGTTTCTGCCCCTGCAGCAGGGTAAGGCGGTCGAGCGCTTCCAGTCGCGCGCCCGGTGTCTTCTCGCTGTTCACCTCGTGCTGGTTGGCATGAATATAATCCGCGAAGTCCCAATAGGCGTCGCCGCTCTGCGCCGCCAGGCAATTGGCGTCAACCGCGGCGTGCGTTGCCCAGGGATGAATTTCCGTCAGCGGATAATCCTTGTAAATGAAAGTGACCCGGTCGCCGTACTCCTTGAGAATCTCGGGAAACAGCGTCTGGTGCATGCGCGAACAGAAGGGGCACTCCAGATCGTCGAAGTTCACCAACACAACCTTGGATGCTTTCGCTCCGCGCGTGGGCCGCCCGCTGACATTGATTTTGCTCATCGTCACCGCGAAGGGATCTTTGCTCAAGTCAAACTTGGTCATCCGCATCATGGAGGAACGGTCTTTGGAAACCAGGAAGGTGAGGTCCTGCTTCTTTGTCCCGTTATCCACTGTCACCACGACTGAGTCGTAGCTTGGGAAGTCCTTACTCGGAACAGGTGCACCTATGGTAACGTGAACCTCCGGAGGCATGTTGTAGTAGGAGCGGACCTGGCGCTCGATTTTCCGGGTTAAATCGGGCGAAGCAGACTGGGCAACACAGCCCAAACAGACCACCAGAAGCAGTAGGAAAGAGCGTCGAATAAGAGTCACCAAAAACCGCCTTAACATTTACAGGTTGAGTCTTGATTATCTCATAGCGTGGGGCGTGGCGCGGGAGGTGCCAGCGCCGTGTAACGCCTGCTCTGCATGGGATCTCTCTGCGTGCTCCGCGGTCGCTCTCCGCAGCCCCTGCGATTTAGGACTTTATCGCCGCCGTGGCTTCAAAAGCCTACAGCGCGGAGATCGCCGAGGACGGCCGCGGAGTACACGAAGATAGCAAATCGCCAGCCGAGTTTCTTCCTCAACTCGTTCGATGGAGCAACTTCACCGCCGGCAGCAAGGCGTTCATCGAACCGGAGCGGAAGCCTTCCAGATCGAGAGTCACAAATTTGAAGCCGAGCGCTTTGAATATCCTGGTGAACTCCGCTGCCATGGCGGGATCGAGCGCGCGCGGCAACTCCTCGCGTGCAATCTCGATACGGACGATCTCCCCGTGATGCCGCACCCTGAACTGCCGGAAGCCGAGCGCGCGCAAAGCGTCTTCGCCCTTTTCCACTGCGTCAAGCGCCTCGCGCGTAACCGGACGGCCATATTCAATGCGGGACGACAGGCACGCAGACGCAGGTTTATCCCAGATGCGCAGGCCGGCAGCCCGCGCCAGAGCGCGAATTTCCTGTTTGGTGAGCCGCGCGTCGAGCAGGGGTGCCGCGACATTGTGCGCTCCCGCTGCTCTCTGGCCGGGACGGAAATCTGCCTGATCGTCCAAGTTGACGCCGTAGGCAACGGAATCGAAGCCGCGCGCCACGCGCAGTCCTTCCATCAGGGTGAACAGTTCATCTTTGCAGAAGAAGCAGCGCTGCGCATCGTTGCGCACGTACTCCGGGCGGTCGAGCTCCGAGGTCGCGATTACTTCGAGCGGAATCGCTTGCTCCCCGGCAAAGGCAATCGCATCGGCAAGCTGGGTGCGCGCCAGGCTGGGAGAGTCAGCGATGATCGCCAGCATATTGTCTCCCAGCGATTGATGGGCAGCCCACGCGAGATAGGCGGAATCCACGCCGCCGGAGTAGGCCACTAGAACGCGTTCCAGTTCGCGCAGGTGGGACTGTAGCAGTGCGCTTTTTTCGCCGGTACTCATTCCTGCGGTCGACACGGAACCATGTTAGCAGGATCGGGCAGCTGCGCCAGCTGGCAACGGCTTCAGAAGGCATCGGAGTTGAGGTTAGAATGGACTTTATGGAGCCTCTTAAGGGAAAACAAGATCCCCCTGATAGGGTGGAGATCTGCCGGGACGAGAGTGATCCGCTGCTGGCCCTGCGAGGCTCCGGCAAGGAACTCTGGGCCGATGAACACGCCGACCAGTATGTGCGCAGGCTTCGTGAGGGCTGGGAATGATCCGCGTTACTGGCCACTGACCACTAACCACTGCTCAGTACAGCCGCTCCTGCGGCCGCATGCTGCCGAAGCTGCCGATGTTGGCCAGAGTAAAGCTGAAGCGGAACAGGTTTTCGGTGGGTACGTTGGCTACCGTATAGGTGCGGTATTCCATGGTCATGCCGCAGCAATCCCAGTTGTAAGTGGCTTGCGCGCTGACAAACTGCAACGACCCGCTATAGGCATCGAAGCCAACACTGCCGGCGGCGCTGAGGCCGCGCTTGACCTGGCTGCCATATCCGAGAGCCGCGCGAAATTGGTTGAAATGGGTAGCCTCGAGCAAACCTGAAGAGAAAGTTGCCCGCCCAGGGATCTGCAAAATAGCATCGCCGCCGCCAACGGTCATCTTTCCGAAGTGGTAGTTCGCCAGCAGAGTGCTGGCGTTGGCGCGATTATTTTGGAAGTCGTAGTCCAGATCCCACTCCGCGTCGGTGCGTGAGGTGGCCTCAACGCGCAACCGCGAAACCAGCGGAGAAAGATGCCGTGGCTGGCTGAGAAACGCGATTCCCGTCAGGTCGGCGGTAGTGGTGAACACGTTTCGTTCGCCGGAAACCAGCGCGCCGCCGAATGTGGGATCAAGAAAGTATTTCTGCGCCAGTTCCCAGGTTGCAACCTCGCGCACCTGCGGCCCCGCCTGGCATGGGGCGTTGGCCAGCATTCTGGTCGTGGGATGCTGCCAGGGAATGATCGATTCCGGCGCGGGTCCGCCTACCATCAGAGCCTTCATGACGATATCGCAATCTTCCGGCTTCTCGGTTTTGCGCTTGGCGTAGAAGCGGGTTACGAAGCCATACTCGACCTCGTGGGTGTCGGTAAGGATGTCGCGCTCGTCGAACTTCAGAACATTCGAAAAGTTGTTCACGCCGGTCACAAAGCGATAGGTCGCAAACGGCTCAATCACGTGCTTCCACTTTCGCCCCAGGAATTCCTTGTCGAAAACACGCTCCAGCACGGGCGGCCGCAGTTCCACCGCCGTCTCCAGGGCCTGGCGGTTGATGGGATCGCTGACCGCAAGTCCGGGATTTGCCCCTTTTTCTCCAACCAGTCTTTCTGAGTAGTAGGTCTCATGCAACGCCAGCTCAGAACGCAAAGACCATCCCCTAAACAACAGCGGCAGGGAAATCTCTGGAGTCACGTCGAACCGCTCGAGCAGATTGCCGGTGCGAAAGGCAGGTGTGCAAAACGACAGAAAGATCTCGCACTCCCCGGGTTCGCTGCGCGACAAGCCGGCTCCCGATGCATCGAACGACCAGTAAAGCGGCACGCGCCACAGCCGTTGGTCCACGCTTGAGGCATCAAGGCTGGGAGCATGCGAAATCGTGATCACCTGCCCCGGAGTCGTACTCAGAAAGTTCTGGTAACGCTCCACGAAGCCATTCACGTTGATACCGTCCGCGGACTTCGACAAGAAAGCCTGCGATTTCACTTCCGAATACACGGCTTGGCTGAAAACTTCGTTGAAGGCCAGCCGGAAGAGAAACGAACTCAAGTAGTCGATGTTGGCGACGGCGCGGAAACCATCCAAGGTTCCGGCTGAGTTCAGGCGCACATTCTCTCCACCTTCTTTGAGCGGAGGGTATCCGATGCCGCGGTCAATCACGCCGAAGTAGTACAGGTCGGCGTAGGAATGTTCCGTAGGCATGACTCGAAACTCTCCCCGCTGCGACCAGCCTCGCAGGGAGAAGTACTCGGCTCCCAGGGTCGCATCCATCATTCGGTTGATGGCCCAGTAGTAAGCATCGCCAATAACGTTGCCCTTGACGGAAGACCGGGCCACCGACGGCATCAGAAATCCGGACTGCCGCGACTCCTTCTCCACCGGGTGGGTCGCGTACGGAAACCAAAGAATGGGAATCCCAAAGAGCACAAAATTGCTGCGGTAGATCTTGGCGTTGCCGCCCACGTCCACACTCACCTTGCGCGCGTCGAATTGCCACTTGGGATGCGGCAACTCGCAGGTGGTAATCGTGCCGTCGTAGACCAGGTAGTGCTCGGGAGTGACTTTGTCGACGATTCTGCCGGTAAATGCGAAGGGCGCAGTGGAAGTCAAAATTACCTGGGTGCCATGAAAGCGCAGCCCGGTCGTCCCGGTCACATCGTAGAAGCGTCCGGTTTCCGTATCCAGATTGTAAGTGCCGTGCGAGGCGCGGATGTGCTCGTCGTTGGGACCGCCATCGAGGGCAAAATGCCCGGTTGCGGCCGCTTCTCTCGTGTCCGAGTTGAAGGTCGCGTCATCGGCCTTCAGCACATAATCCTGGTAGTAGATTTCGACCGCTCCGTGCAACTTGTAAACCGATCCTTCTTCTTCCTGCTGAATGGCGCAAATTGTGTAGACATCCTCTCCCTTTGCCTTCTGCGCGGCGGCGGCCTGGGCGCAAGGAGTTACCGGAGTTGGCGATGACTTTTCCCCCGGCGCGGGTGCGCGCGGCTTTGCAGTATTCACAGGCGGCAACTGGCTGGTAACTAACGGCGGCACGAGAAGAAGGTGACAAAGCATCGCCGCCGTGATAAGGAATCTGTTGCGAAGAGTCATCGGAACAAAATCGCCGGAACAATTTGCAGGAACGAAGACCGTCGGAACAGGATCATCCCGAGCGCACGCAAAAGCGCTCGGAAGCCTCTACCGGCAGCAGTCGTGTGAACTTAGCACGGCTGAGCCTCAAGAGGCAAAGCCGCCCGCAATTTTGGATTCCGACGGCGTCTTCAAGGTTATCCGACACGGTGATCCGGCGCAGTGATCGGGTTGGCTCTGAGTTCTGGGTTCGCATAAGACTGTGATTCATGCCTTGTCCGCTTTGTGGTGACATCTGCCGCTGCTCTTGCGATGCGCATTCCGCCGCCGCACTGCGCGTCTTATCCGAATCCGACGAGAGCCCCATCGCTGCCATCCCTAATAGCGACGGCAACGAGTCTGCGGACGACTCCGCTCCCTGGCGCCAGGAAGTCGCCGCCCGGCTGAATCGTTATCAAGCCCGGCGCAAGCCACGCCCACCGCGCTATCCATCGCTGCGGCTGCGTTTCGATGACGATCCCGTTAAGGCAGCCGACGGCGTTGCTGACGAATCCCAGGCTTTCACGCAAAGAATAACGGCAGGCTCGCATCAGGCTCTAGCCCTTGACGGATTCGCCCAGAGCGCCACTCAAGCCGTAGAATTTCCAGCGTCTACGCCGAAGGCCTCGCCGGAGAAACGAGAGCACGCGGAGACTGTAGCTGTTCATGTTGCAGAATCTCCCCGGGCTCAGACCACAGCCCCAGCCCCAACCACCGGAAAGATCATCGAATTCCCCCGCTCCTGGACGCCTCCGCTGGCCCCGCTCGACGAATTAGCCGAGCCGGTGCTGGATCATGACCGTCCCCGCATCCTCGAAGCCCCGGAAGTAGTCCCCCCGCCTCCGGCTTTGGGGGGAATCACGATTGAGCCCGCCCAGAAGCCTGAGATCGAGAAACGTCCGGGCATCGATATCCCGCTGCAAAGCGCGCCGCTGGCCCGGCGCGTGCTCTCCGCCGCCATCGACGGCGTGATCATCGCAGTGGCCTGCGCTCTATTCGGATTTATTTTCTGGAAGCTGACGCCGATCCGTCCGCCGCGAATTCAGATGATCGGAACCGTAGCCGGGCTATTCGGGGTGTTCTGGGCCGCCTACCAGTACCTTCTCGTGATCTACTCAGGCTCGACGCCCGGCTTGCTCCTGGCGCGCCTCGAATTGGCCCGCTTCGATGGAAGCCGCGCCAGTCGCCGTCTTCGCCGCTGGCGCGTCCTCGCCTCATTCCTCTCGGCCGCTTCTCTCGGCATGGGATATGCCTGGGTCTTCCTCGACGAAGATTCCCTCTGCTGGCACGATCGCATCACCCATACCTACCTCGCGCCCAGAGGAGTGAGACAGCAGTCCTAAACCCTCCAGCTAACCGCGAACAGTTTGCGGTCCGCGGCATCCGGGCCCCCGCGTCGCGTGCCCTTGGCCTTGTGCTATCTTCAAGGTTTACCTAATCGGCAGTCCGCGCACTTCTGGAAGCATGGCTACATCGGCAGGTTCCAAACCGGCCATAAAGGTCTTCGTCGCCACCACGGTGATGTTGAGCTTTATTTCCTTCTGGCGGGCCTCCGCCATCGTTCTCGCCGACCTTGCATCCTCCGCTTACTACGCCGGCGGCGACGCCGAAAAAGTGATCGGCAAGAGTGCTCCCTGGTTCATCCTCGCCGTTATGCTGTTCAGTTACGCCGTGCGGGCGCTCTATATCGAATCGAGCAGCATGTTCGTCCGCGGCGGGGTATACCGCGTGGTCAAGGAAGCCATGGGCGGCGGCCTGGCCAAATTTTCCGTCTCGGCCCTGCTCTTCGACTACGTTCTGACCGGCCCCATCAGTGCCGTCTCCGCAGGCCAATACCTCGCAGGCTTTATCAAAGACATGGGCGTGTACCTGCACCGCCCACTTCATTTTTCCGACGACCACTTCGCCGCCGGATTGGCCGTGATCGTCGTGCTCTATTTCTGGTGGAAGAATACCCAGGGCATGCACGAGTCCAGCCAGAAGGCGCTGCAAATCATGGCGATCACCACGGTGATGGTGGTGATTTTGCTGATCTGGTGTACCATCACGGTTTTGCGCGCTCCCATTCAGTTGCCGCCCAACCCGCTGCACGCCGGCGTGGTTCGCCTGAACAGAGAATCGCTGGGCTGGCTCAACGGAACCTGGTTCGCCCACCTCACCTGGATCATCCTCTTCGTCGGCTTCGGCCACTCCGTGCTCGCCATGAGCGGCGAAGAAACTCTAGCGCAGGTCAACCGCGAGATCGAACATCCCAAGCTGAAGAATCTGGAGAAGACCGGGTTGGTCATCTTCATCTACAGCCTGCTGTTTACTTCGCTAGTCTCGTTCTTCGCGGTGATGATCATCCCCGACAATGTGCGGCACGATTACTTTGCCAACCTCATCGGCGGCATCGCCATGTATTTGGTTGGGCCCGAAAGTCTGAGGCTGCTCTTCCACGGCTTCGTCGTGCTGGTGGGAGTTCTCATCCTTGCGGGAGCGCAGAATACATCCATCGTGGGAGCCAACGGCGTTCTGAATCGCGTGGCCGAAGACGGAGTGCTCACCAGTTGGTTTCAGAAGCCACACCACCGCTTCGGAACCAGCTACCGCATCATCAACCTGATCGTGGGCCTGCAGGTTCTCACTATCGTTCTCAGCCGAGGCAACGTGTATGTGCTGGCCGCGCTCTACGCGTTCGGCGTGATCTGGAGCTTCGCCATGAAGTCCATTGCCGTCCTCGTGCTGCGCTACACCGAGCCGGGCAACCGCGCATGGAAGGTCCCGGGCAACCTGCAGATCGGCAAGACCGAAGTTCCCGTGGGATTGATTCTGATTTCCGCGGTGCTGCTGACCACCGCCGTCGTGAACCTCTTTACCAAGTATGAAGCGACGATTGCCGGAGTGATTTTCAGCGCCGTCTTCTTCACCATCTTCACGCTCTCAGAACACCACGTTGCCAAGGAACGCCGCGGCAAGCCGGAGCAACTCGATCAGTTCCGCGTCTACAGCAACCAGGAACTGGGCAGCGGCGCCATGGGCGTGCGGCCGGGAAATATTCTGGTTGCGGTGCGCGATCCCCGCAACCTCTATTACCTGCGCCAGGTGCTCGCCCACGCTAACACAGCCAAGCAGGACCTGGTCGTAATGAGCGCGCGCCTCTACCATCGCGAACCCAGTTTCGGCGGCGGCTCGGTAATGGACGCCAGCCAGGTCTTCGACCACTACGAGCAGGAACTCTTTACTGCCGCCGTAGCCGTCGCCGAGAAAGAAGGCAAGCCCATCTCTCTGCTCGTGGTTCCGGCAACCGACGTGTTCGATGCCATCATGGTCACGGCTCAGCGGCTCGATTCCTCCCGCGTCGTCTGCGGCCTCTCCAACAAGCTCACCGCCGACGAGCAGGCCAGGCTCATCGGAGACGCGTGGGAGCGCCTGCCTGAGCCTCGCCCGGGTGTGTGCCTCGAGGTCTGCGCTCCCGACAGTACGGTGCGCGAGTATGTGATCGGCCCGCACACCCCGCGCATGCGCCCGCAGGACGTTCGAACTCATGCACCAACTCTGGCTCGACATCACGAAAGATCCGAAATTCGCCGGTGCGCACCACTACCACATCGTGGCCCTGGCATTAGAGGAGTTGCAGCGCGAGTTGAGCACCGAGCAGCGCGCCCAGCTATTACAAAAGCTGCAGGAAGAAATGAACCGCTCACGCGATTTAGGGCCGTCGAACTAAAGAAACTAAGAGCAGAACACATCTGTATCGTCATCCGGTTTGGTTGTCATCCCGAGCGAAGCGAGGGATCTTGGTTCTTGTCTGCGCCATCCTTGCCTCAAGCAAACACCAAGGTCCCTCGCTTTGCTCGGGAGGACAAGTGTGCGGACTGTTATCCGCAAGGGGTCCAGTCGGTCTGTCCACGACGAGCGCGCTTACTGCCCCAACAGCCCCGCCAACGATTCCCTCAACTCCCGATGCCGAAACGGGTATCCGCTCGAGATCAGTTTGCCCGGCTCCACTTTCTGGCTGCCGAGCAAGAGTTGCTCGCCCATCTCACCGAAGACAGCCCTGGCCGCGAACGCAGGCATGGGAAAAATCGCCGGACGCGACAACACGCTGGCCAGCGTGCTGGCAAACTCCGCGTTGCGGACCGGCTTGGGCGCGACCATGTTCACCGCTCCCTGTAGCAGATCGTTTTTCAAAATGTGATGGATCGCGCCCACCATGTCCTGCACATCGATCCAGCTCACCCATTGCCGCCCGTCACCCGTGCGGCCGCCCAGGCCCAACTTGAAGGGCAACAGCATCGCTCCCAGCGCTCCGCCTTTTGCGCTGAGCACAATTCCTGTCCGCAGGTGCGTGGTGCGAATGTCGGCTTGCACCGCGGGCGTGGTCGCTTCCTCCCACTCCTGGCAAACCTCCGCCAGAAATCCCGTGCCCGGCGCGCTCTCTTCTCGGAGCACCTCATCGCCGCGGTTGCCGTAGTAGCCGATTGCCGACCCGCAAATAAAAGCCTGCGGCTTCTCTTCTGCTTGCGCTAAAGCCGACGCCAGATTCAACGTCCCAGCAACGCGGCTGTCTCGAATCTTCCGCTTCTTGGCCGCGGTCCATCGTCCAAAAATGCTTTCCCCAGCAAGATGAATCACGGCATCGAATCCCGACACCGCCTCGGGTGCGATCGGCGTCGCCGGATCCCACGCGATCTGCGCATCATCGGCAGGCCTGCCCGCAGCTTGCCCGCGCACCAGCCGTACCACGGACCATCCACTGGATTTGAGCGAAGGAAGAAGCGCAGCCCCAATCGGCCCCGACACGCCGCTGACCAGAATTCTGGAATTCATGACTCGCCGATTGTGACTCTACCAGTTCGCCAAGCAGGCGAACAAATTGCAGATGGATTTGAAATCTTTGAAGCACCCGAAATCCGAGAAAGAGATGCAGACGGCGTGGCATCCCGCGAAGTTTCCCCTAAAGTTTCCCGTTCCTCTGCCGATAGATTGACAGCGGCATGCTGTGCGCTCAACAGAACAAACTTGAAGGAGCAACTTGTGGATCTGGTTACCTGGGATACTTCTTATTCCGTCAAAGTCAAAAGCTCCGATGACGAACATCAAGTGCTTTTTTCCCTGATCAATGCGCTGCATGATGCGATGCAGTCGGGGAAAAGCCGCACTATCATCGCCCACATCGTGCGCGAACTGGAAAAGTACACGCAGCGTCACTTCTTCGCCGAAGAAGCACTGCTGCGGCGCGCTCGATACCCGCAGCTAAAGGATCATCGTGTAGAACATCAGAAATTCGTCGCCCAGATCAAGCAATTCAAAGATGATTTGGACGCGGGCGGCAAAGACGATTCGATCGAGGTCCTGACGTTCCTCAAGGATTGGCTGTCCCACCACATCAAACAAACTGACATGATGTATTCCGAACATCTGAATTCTCACGGGATCAACTGACCCTCCCAGGCATTTATCCCGCAGCCCCTTTGAGGTTCTCCGCTCACTCTGAGCGCCCGAGAGCTATCAATTATTCCCCAGCACGGCCCACTGCTCCGCCTGCCGGAATTCTTCCCGCCGCTTCGCCCCAGTCGCGGCGTACCAGTTCCGCCACAGCGCAGGTTCGTTTCCCAAATGCTCGTTCGTGATCTCGCGCAAAGCCTGATAGACCCACTTCCGCGTGGTCGCATCCAGCGACGCATCCTCCGCGAGATCGATCAATCCCGGCACGGCCAGCATCCGCTGCTCGCGCGTCAGCATCCCTGACTTCGCCAGGCTGCACCCAGCCCGCTCCCGCACCTCAAGCGACGGATCGTTGCGAAAAACATCCAGAAAATCCTTGATCGTGTCATCCGTTCCTATATGCGCCAGACCCTCGACCGTCCAATACCGCGTCTTCTCCATCGGATCATGCATATAAGACCGCAGAAACTCGTGAACCCGCTCCGGCTCCACGCCGCGGTTCGCAAGCATTCCCAGCACCCAAGTCGCGTATGTCCGGTAACTCGGCGACTTCTCTGCCGAAGCCATCAAACGCTCGGCCGTCTCCTCCGTCTTCGGCAGGTTGTCAACGGCCAGGGTGATTTCGATCGCCGCGGCGCGCACGCGCAGATCATTCGAGTAGAGCGCCGTCATCGACAAGTCATCGAACTTCTGCGTGTAATGCACCTTTCCATACCAGCCTTCAACCATCTTGTCGATCATGTTGGTCGCGCCGTGATCGTGATTGATCGCCGCTCCCAGCAGAAATTCCATTTGCGCCTGCGGAGGCTGCGTCTGCACCCACTCGATGTTGTGCTCGGAAAGTTGCGAGTGATCGGCCGGAACAGAGCGTCCCGGAACCGGCAGTTGCTCGCCGGAAGTGACCGGAGGAGCAGCAGTTTGGCCCACGCTCGGCGCTGCCAAAACCCAGGCAAGTGCGAACGCGGCCGCTGATACAGCTGACAGGCGTCGCAATTCGCAACTTAGTCGAGGAAACATGCTCACCTCGTGGAGAATCCATGCTCCTTCGAGAGCCTAGGCTCGGCCAGCGCAGGCGGCAAATTACCGGCGTGCTATTTTCCCGTTTCAGGAACAGCTATTTACCTTTTGGTACTGGGATGGGTACCCCCCTACGTCCCCTACCCCCCGGTATATTGGAATCATCGAGTTAGCGTGAAAACGCGATTTAATCTATGGGGCTCAACAACTTACGGGCAAAATCTTGGGAACAAAGGAGTTAGCCCGCTGCTGCGGGGCACAAAATCGGACTTGCACACTGCCTCCGCCACCATGATCGGCTGTTGGGGCTGGACAGGGTCGGATGCCACAATTGGACTTGTGGAAATCTTCGGCGGGTTGTTCCGCCGTAGTCCCGCCCCTTCGGCTTCGCTCAGGGCTTGGCTCCTTCCCAGAGAACGCGAAGGGGCGGGCCACCAAAAGGATTTGGCACAGCCCACCGGTTCCTATCGCTGGTTCGCAACATTAGCTCGCAATTCCGCCGGGACTTGACTTTCCGGAATCTTGACCTCTCCAAATTGTTCCTCGAATATTCTCAGGGTATTGGCCAAGATCAGCATTACAACCTTGGCCTCCGCAGGAGCCATCGTGACTCTCACTTTCTGATGCACAACCTGCCGACCTTCGTCGTCACCCCCCACAGCCTCCCCAATTACTAATGAAACGTCGAACGGTGAGAACGCGGTGACCACAAAGTTTGCGTAAATGCTCTTAAACCCATCCTCCACTACAAACCTGGGTGGAAGGTTTATGTTGGCGGATTTTGTTGGATTCACCTGCGGCTTGGTCTTGCTCGGGCTGTTTTTTTTGTTCATGCTGTTCCCCCCTGTTGCAGGATTTCTACATTGCGATTTTCTTGAGGCCTAGACCAGACAAATATGCTCGGACTTATCATGTCGCTGTGCTCAATGGCATCCTGGGGCGCTTCCCAAATACCCCACCCTTGCTGGTCGTAGCCTGTGGCTGGCATTCCAGTGCTGAACATAGCCAAATCTTGAGGTCGGCCGCTATTCTCCCAGCACGTGGTGAACACTTCCGCGCTAATTGGTCCCTTGTCATTATTAGGGTCGCCATCGTCATATGCCACAATGGACGCCTTCATCCCGAGCACGCGGGCATAGTTCACAATCGTGCGCAGATTGAAGCTGCTCGGGTCATTCAAAATCTGCGAGACGCGTCCCGGGCTGACATGGAGGAGCCGCGCAAAGCTGCGCCTGGTAAGGCCCTCATCTTCCAGTTTGGTTTCGATTTGGGCGATGAAGTCCGATGCGATTGCATGAATGAAGGCATCGGTATCGGTACCGGTCCAGTGTTTCAGTTTGTCCACGTCTTGTTTCCTCCAGAATCCTTATAGACATATGCGATTGCATCCTTGACTGCGGGGTGAGTTCGCCACTGCTCTATCTTCCGCTTTATAGATGGCTCGGTCTCCCACTGGTGCTTATCCGAGTGGATTAACAGCACACACAATTGAAACCGTCCGTCCGATTTCGGCAGCGGATTGCACAAGAATCCATAGAGTCTGTGGTCGCCAAGCCTAAACACAAAACACTTCTTACATATTCGGTCATTGGGGAATCCGTGAAGCCATGTCTTCGGTTGGTCGCTGGGGAGTGCCCAATGCTCGATGTTCCTATTTATGGTCTGCCTGTCGCCGGCGTTAAGACTTGCGTACGCGCTGGCTGCATCCATCCCTGGATGCCCCTCCAAGAAGCCCACGGCGCGGGCCTTAGAAAAATCGCAGGCCGGGCACCAACCTGAAAGTGAGCAAGTAACGAGGGGCAACCATTTGGAGTCACGCTTAACAGTTTAGCCAAACCTAAACATCACGTCAAGGGAAGTTTAGGGAAACCTAAAGCCAAAGTATTAGGCTTCCCGTAATGGGCCAGCCCCCTTGGACGAGGTGCTATTACCTACATAAGGGCCGAGAAAGGCCATGCGAGTCAGCGACTGCGTGCCAGCGGTCGGAGAGAGGGGAAGGCTCCGAAGTCAAAATCCCCGCGTTCGCAAGGAACGCGAAAGACGGGCCGCAGGGCGTCCAGCGAATCCCGGACGTTGTGGTATTAGGTCACCACAAATGTGGTAGATGTTTACCACACGGGGCGGGTGCGTTCCTCCGTCTGCTGTCGGGACTCCCACCTTTCGCAAAAGCGGCGAAAGGTGGGGCACCCACTTTTTATTTGGGGCCGTGCCGAGCAGCAATTTCCCACCACGAGTGCTTGAGCGGGCTCCCAGCCTACGTTAAACCCCGCAGTTCGTTTCACTTGGGGAAGATTGTACATACATCTGATGTACGTACATACTTACATGCACAAATGTTCCGGTTGGAACATTAGAGCGATATGTTCCAGTTGGAACATTAGACGCATTACGCGCCAGTGTTCCCACCGGAACGTAAGAATCGAGCCAGCGTCCCGGCTGCCCGCCTCCAAGTCGGCTCCCCAGCGGGCTATAATCCTACATGGCGAGCTTGCGCCAACAGATCGCGACTACCGCTCTTACGCTCACCAAGTTCCGCGAGCTGATGAAGCGGATTGAGGAAAACCGTCCGCACGACGACCTCGCCATTGTTAAGAAAGCCTACGACTACTCTCTGAAAAACCATGAAGGCCAGAGCCGCGCCTCGGGCGAGCCTTACCTGGTGCATCCGCTGGAAGTGGCGCTGGTGCTCGCCGAAATGAAGATGGACCCGGTCGCCATCGCCGCCGGCCTGCTGCACGATTCGGTCGAAGACACCTCGGTGACCATCGTCGACATCCGCAAGGAATTTGGCGAGCAGGTCGCGCACATTGTGGAGGGCGTCACCAAGATCAGCAAGATTGATTTCGCCACGCGCGAAGAGGCGCAAGCCGAGAACCTGCGCAAGATGATGCTCGCCATGGTCGACGACATCCGCGTGGTGCTCATCAAGCTGGCCGACCGCCTGCACAACATGCGCACGCTCGAGCATCTGCAGCCTGACCGCCAGACCAAGATCGCGCAGGAGACGCTTGAGATCTACGCTCCCATCGCACACCGGCTTGGTATGGGAAAGATTCGCGGCGAATTGGAAGACCTCGGCTTCCGCTTTCTTGATCCTGCAGGCTACGAGCAGGTGGAAAAAGCAGTGAACGCGCGGCGCAAACCGGGCGAAGCTTTTCTCGCGAAGATGCAGGCGATCATCAACGACAAGCTGAAAGAGGCGGGCATTCAGGCCAAGGTGGAGAGCCGCATCAAGCGGCTGTTCTCGATCCACAAGAAGCTGCAACGGCAGCGCATTGCCGTCGACCAGGTCTACGACCTGTTTGCGATGCGCATCATCACGCGCTCGTTGCAGGATTGCTACGCTGTGCTCGGAATTATTCATAACATCTGGCGGCCGGTGCCGGGGCGCATCAAGGATTTCATTGCCATGCCGCGGCCGAATTTTTATCAGTCGCTGCACACCTCGGTGATCACGGAAGATGGAACGCCATTTGAAATTCAGATTCGCACCGAAGAGATGCACAAGATGGCGGAGGAAGGCATTGCGGCGCACTGGAAATATAAAGACGGTCCGGTCTCGGCGCAGGATGAGCAGCGGCTGGCGTGGCTGCGGCAGGTAGTCGAGTGGCAGCGCAACGTCAGCGATCCGAATGAATTTCTTACGGCGCTGAAAGTCGATCTCTATCCGGAAGAGGTTTATACCTTCACGCCCAAGGGCAAAGTTGTGGTGCTGCCCCGCGAGGCTACGCCGATCGACTTCGCCTACACCATTCACACAGAAGTTGGCCACACGTGCGTCGGCGCGAAGGTGAATGGACGCATGGTTCCGCTGCGCCACAAGCTGCATTCCGGAGACATCGTCGAGATCATCACGCAGGCTGGACACAAGCCCAGCCGCGACTGGCTTGGACTGGTAAAGTCTTCGAGGTCGCGCAACAAGATCAAGCATTGGCTCAACGTGCATCAGCGCGAGCGGGCCATTGAGATTGGGCGCAAAGTAATCGAGAAAGAAGCGCGCAAGTACCGTATCGCTCTGAAAGAAATTAAAGACGACGACCTGCTGAAGGTTGCCAACGGTTACGGGCTGGGCAAAGTTGACGATCTCATGTCGGGCATTGGCTATGGAAAATATTCGGCGCGGCAGGTGCTGGCGCGGCTGTTGCCGGCGGGCGCTACGCCTTCGATGGCGGGAGACATTGAAGCCGAGGGGCTGAGTTCGCAGCCGGGCGCGATTGCCAGCGTGGTGCGGCGCGTGTTTGGCGATCACAACGCCA
Source organism: uncultured Acidobacteriaceae bacterium (assembly GCA_963832755.1). Classification (GTDB taxonomy): domain Bacteria; phylum Acidobacteriota; class Terriglobia; order Terriglobales; family Acidobacteriaceae; genus Sulfotelmatobacter. The sequence goes on from CAWHVM010000003.1 coordinate 1,144,691, forward strand.
TCATGGTCAAGGGCCAGGGCGATATGCTGGTCTACCGCGCGCGCTGTTGCAATCCCATACGCGGGGAAAGTATTGTGGGCCACATCACGCGCGGCAAGGGAGTGGCGGTGCACGCGGTGAACTGCCCGAACGTCACGAATTTGATGTACGAACTGGAACGTCGCATCGATGTGGAGTGGGCGCGCGACGAGACGACGCCGACGGCTTATCCGGTGAAGCTGACGGTTTATTGTGACGACCGCTTCGGTATGCTAAAAAGTATTACTAGTGTTATTGGAGATGCTCAGAGTAATATACGAAATATCGGAGCGCGTACCGAGAACAGCCAGGCTAGCGTGGAGATTGTACTCGACATCGCGGACCTTAAACACCTTGAGCAGATCATGGCCGGGCTGCGGAAGATTCCAGGGGTGCATGAGGTGCAGAGGCTGCAGAAAATATAGGGGCAGCTTTCAAGCAGTGACTTGCACCAGCGAGCTCGGCGGAACGATCTGTTGAAGCGAGTCGAGAATGTCGCGGGCGTAGGCTAGGCAGCTATCTTTCTCGGGAATCGGCGAAGGAACTCTAGTTGGATATTCGTCGTAGGTCTGGCCCTCAAGGAGCCTGCCGGTTTTAGCCTTCCTCACGCCGCCCCATTGTTTGAAGAAGAATGGAACGGCTGATTCGCGGCACTGATCACGCAACGATACCACCCACTCCTTCTGCATTGGGCGAGCGCCGGGGCCGCTTTCGCCGCCCACGATCACCCAGTTGACACCGGAGAGATCAAAAGCGCCCAAGTCTTCGAGCAGCGGTTCGATTGAAAGGAAGCGGACGGTTCCGTTCGCCCGCTGGAGATCGCCGATGCGGGGCAGGCCATACTTGTGATCCTCAACGCTAACGCCCCACCAGATGTGCGTTTGCTGGGCGGCAAATTGCAGGCGTCCGTTCAATAGTTCCTTCAGTCTGGCTGATCTTTTCGTGAGGACTTGGAACGTGTGCCAGTTCGCTCTAACCATCACTCTGCAAACCGCTTCGATGTAGTCGTCGGGCACACCATCTTGGAAAAGGTCGCTCATCGAGTTTACGAACACGAGCTTCGGGGCGCGCCAGGTGAACGGCTCCGTCAGCTTCGCAGGGACCAGGCGCAGGTCGAATCCCTGCTCGTAGGGGTGTCCCTTGACTCCTCGGAACCGCTCTGCGAACGTCTCGGCATAGCAATGTTTGCAGCCGGGGCTGATCTTCGTGCAGCCGCGGACTGGGTTCCAGGTCGCGTCGGTCCATTCGATGTGAGAGTTGAGTGACAACTGTCTAGCCCCAGGGAAATTTGGTTTGATCCGTCCCGTACTTCAGCGCATCGTCCCAAAAATCGTGCGCAAGCTTATGCCGCGAGAACAAGGCGATATAGTACAAGGGCAAATTCTTCTCGTCTGATCTTACCTTCTTCATCTTATGAATCGGGGTTGGCAGGTACCCCAGCGTCTCCATGCTAACGGCGAATTCCTCCGCTAAGAACTTGGGGAACGGTACGCCGTTTCCCTCAGCAATCCTCCATCGGTCTCTCCACGTATTCGATCCTAGGAACTCGTCGACCTTCACCGCGTCTTCCATGACGTAGCGCTTGTAAGCACGGTTCGCATCGGAATACACCGCAAGGAGCACCAGAAAATCTACGAAGCGGGTCGATAATGCCTTGATCGTGCCGAACTTGAGACCAATGTCGAACGGGTCAGCAAAACACAATGTTAGGACCGTGCTGTGTTTCGATCCGGGAGGAATGTTAGCGAGAATGTCAGATACTTTCTCATCGCAATTTCCCTCGATATATGCGACGTTCGCCGTGGGAAAGTGGCGCTTCACGCGGGTCTTTAGGGCCTCAAGATTCCTGGGTATTTCTTCGCAGAATACGTACTTGTCGAAAGGGTGCCCAGCGGCGAGTGCTCGGAGCGGGGATCCCAGTATGATTTTCCGCGTGCCCCGGATTCGACTGTAGCCAGCGCCAGCGTACAGCTCCACGTAAACACGTTTGCCCCACTTGTCTTTCATCCCCTTCGAAAACAAGGTTGCGTACAAAGAGACAAGCCTGTGCTTATCTTCCGTCCAGGCGCCAACCTCCGGACAGACTAACTTATCATTGCTCGCTTGTATCAACTCGTCCATCGTTGCCCAAAGGGGTATTCGCTTTCCATTCGCTGTTTATCTGCCAACTAGTTTGGCACGCTTTTGGATGGGCTTCAATAGCTAATCAGCTTACAGCGGTGCGCTCCCTTGCTTCTTCGGCGGGGTTGTGTCGCGCTTCGCTTCTAGCATGGTCAGGGTCTGCATCAGCTTCATGTGGCTTTGACGTTTGACTTCCCCCGGTGGCATCTGAGTTAATCAACTGCGGAGATTCCTATGCGCGAAGTTGTTTCCACCAAAGACGCTCCACAGGCGATCGGGCCTTACTCGCAGGCCGTCAAGGCTAATGGATTTGTATTCACGTCGGGGCAGATCGCCATTGATCCGGCTACGCAGCAAGTTGTGGCAGGCGATGTGGCTGCGCAGACGGAACGTGTGCTGCGCAACCTTTCGGAGATTCTGGAAGCTGCGGGCAGCGGGCTGGGGAAGGTGGTGCGGTGTACTGTCTTCCTTAAGAACATGAACGACTTTGCCGCTATGAACGCGGTTTACGGCAAGTATTTCAGTTCTGCTCCGCCGGCTCGCTCTACCGTGGAAGTGGCGCGCCTGCCGAAGGACGTGCTGGTGGAAATTGATGTGATTGCGCTGGCATAAGAAAAACCTTTTACACAGAGGGCACTAAGGAACACGGGGTAGTACGGAAAACCCGCGTGCATCTCGCTGCTTCTTATGGTTAAGATATTGGTGTAGGAGGCAAGCATGGCGAAGTATTTTGCGGCGATTGCCGTTGTTCTTGCGATGATGGCCGGGTTCGTTTTCGCGCAAAGCGCAGCCGGAAAGTCCGCGGCTCCAAATACCAACGCTCCCACCAAAGTTACCGGGGCGGGAGTGAAGACGGATTCCGGACTGCAGTATTGGGATATTCGGGTGGGGAATGGTGACGTGGCAAAAGAGGGCAGCCACGTGCGCGTGCACTACACGGGCTGGCTGACCACGGGCAAGAAGTTTGACAGTTCGGTCGACGCGGGGAAGCCTTTCGACTTCACGATTGGCAATGGCGAGGTCATCAGGGGATGGGAAGAAGGAGTCGCCGGAATGAGAGTCGGCGGCAAGCGCCAATTGCGGATTCCGCCGGCGCTCGGCTATGGGGCAGAGGGTTACCCGCCGGTGATCCCGCCCAACGCGACTTTGATTTTCGACATCAAGTTGCTGGGTGTGGAGTAGAGGCAGGTGTTAGGTCTTAGGTGTTAGGCGGATTCGTGTGACATATGCCTAAGACCCAGCACCTAACACCTATGACCAGGTTTCTACGCCTTGACCACTTTGCCGCTGCGCAGGCAGGAGGTGCATACGCGCATGCGCTTGGTGGTGGCGCCCACGCGGGCGTGCACCGGGCGGAGGTTCACGTTCCAGCGCCGCTTGGTGACGTTGTGGGCGTGGCTGATGCGGTTTCCGGATTGCGGCTTTTTGCCGCAGATATCACACTGTTGTGCCATGACTGCTATGGATCCTTTCGGCCTTTGTAGAAAGTATTATTCTACCGTAGTCTGGCCTTGCGGACAATTCGGTGCGGCTGATGGCGCGTCTCGGTTTGCCGGCGTCTACTAAGTAGCCGCATCGCTGTGCCCCGCTGAACCCTTCGGCTTCGCTTAGGGCAGGATCGAGAGGCGCCCGTTCCCACACGGGTTGGACAGCCGAGGCTGTCTCCACATGAGCATTGCCGCAAATCGACAATCAAAACTCAACCATCTACAATTCCGATCATGGGCGGGCTCATCCAGCCAACGCGTGTAGACGAAGAAGGCGATTCCAGCCGGCGGACGATCGTGATTGCGGTGGTGGTGGTGATGGTAATCGCGGTCGTCCTTGCGCTGCTGCTTCGCAGCCAGCCCAAGAATGCGTCCGGACCGCCGGCCTACGCTGCGAACCTGAAGCTTTCCGATTTGAGGATGAGCGCCGCGGAAAATTTTGTTGGAGCTACCGTCAGCTATGTCGACGGGACCATCGCCAACTCCGGGGGAAAGACCGTTACTCATGTCATGGTCGAAGTAATATTCAAAGACGATATGGGGCAACTGGCACAGCGCGAAGACATTCCGATGCAGGTGCTGAAAACTTCCGGACCTTATCCGGAGGCCGTGGACTTCAGTCTTTCGCCGCTGGGCCCCGGGCAGAGCAAGCCTTTTCGGCTGACGTTTGAAAGCATTTCGGCGCAGTGGAACCATGCGTATCCTGACATCCAGGTTACGGATGTTGCGGTGCGATGAACTTACGCCGCTCCTTGTTTCGAATTGCCGATTTCCGATTTCCAATTGCCGATTGAAGAACCCCATCCAGACTTGAAATCGGCAATCGGAAATTGGCAATCGACAATCGGTACAATGAGCCATGGCCGATCGCAAGCCTTTCCGTCTGACGGAGTCGGTGAAAGCTGCGGGTTGAGCGTCCAAGCTGAGTCCGGCGGCGCTGGACACGGTGCTTGGGAAATTAGCCCGGCAACACGACCCGAATGTTCTGGTCGGCTTCGACCACGCCGACGACGCCGGAGTGTACCAAATCGCGCCCGACCAGGCGCTGGTGCAGACTGTCGATTTTTTTACTCCGGTGGTGGACGACCCTTATGTCTTCGGGCAGATCGCGGCGACTAACGCGTTGAGCGATGTTTACGCGATGGGCGGAAAGCCGCTCACCGCGCTGGCTTTGGTGTGTTTTCCCGACAAGGCGGAACTCGAAATTCTGGAACGGATACTGGCCGGCGGCCTTTCGAAGATGGTCGAGGCCGGATGCACGGTGATCGGCGGCCACAGCATTCGCGATGAAGAAACCAAGTTCGGATACGCAGTCACGGGGCTCATCGATCCGAGAAAAGTTCTTACCAATGCCGGGGCCAGGCCGGGTGACGCGCTCGTCCTCACCAAAGCGCTGGGGACGGGCGTGATTTCTACGGCGATCAAGAAAGGCAAAGCCGAGGCGGCGTGGATTGATGCTGCAGTTCAGTCGATGACTACGCTGAACAAGCGTGCGGCGGGAGTGATTCAGCAGGGGAAGTTTGGCGTGCACAGTATGACCAACGTCACCGGCTTCGGCTTGATCGGCCATGGGCGCGAGATGGCGATGGCTTCAGACGTATCTTTTCGTTTACGCGCTGGCAGCATTCCGGTTCTTGCGGGGGCGCTCGAGTGCGTGCGCGCGGGCTACATTCCGGGCGGCTTGAAGAACAACCGCGACTTTGCGGAATGCGCGGTCGGTTACGACGATGGAGTTCCCGATCAGCTGAGATCAATTCTCTACGATCCGCAGACTGCGGGTGGGTTGCTGATTTCGGTCGCACGTGAAGACTCCGCGCAACTTACGCGATTTCTCGACGCGGCAGGAGTATCCGCAGTAGAAATCGGCGAGGTGGTGGTTCGCACGAAGCCGCTGATCTTTGTCCGGTTCTGATCTTGAATCATTGATGCTTGGCTAGCCCGTTACATTGGTGTGCTGAGCAGTTCCCAGATTCGCGCCAGATGATGATCGTCGTGTTCGGCTGCAAAATATAAATGATCGACGAGCCGCATCGGCGTCTTCAGGCGCGGGTGTGAAATGGCTCGGGCAAATAGCGAGGCATCCAGTTCGTCCACTCGCTTCAGTAATCTTTTTCTCGCTGCGCGGAACTCACTCAGAATCTGTTCCAGCGGGCTCGTGTTGTACTTGGCTTCGTCGGTTTTTCGATTCTGCAAGTCGGTTACGGTGAGTTGCGTGCTGCCCGCTGCGTAATCGTCCACGCGCGCCAGCCAGAGTGGTTCGAGGTCCAGCAAGTGGCCGGCGTGCTCTTGAGCTGACCATTTTTCTTGCGGCTTCCTGATCAGGATTTCGTGAGAACGGCCGCGCAGTGTCTCTTCGAGCCGGGCCGGAGTGCCGCGCAGACGCGCGCACAAATTGGGATGCAGCTCTACCGGGAATGAAAACTCGAACTTGCGTTCAAACCAGATTGGCACGTGGCTCATGGATTCCGCCGATTAGAGGAATGACTGCAGTAACTGAATGATGCGTGGCTACGTCGTACGACTCATGTATTCCTGGATCCGGCGCAAAACTAAAGGCGGCCGCGAGGCCGCCTTGTAATTAATTTCTGGATTGCCTTTAAGCTCGCGCCGGACTTTCTCCGCCCTTGGCGATGCCGCGTCCCGGCTCCGGCTTCAACACCTGCTGCACGCCGTCGTCGGGTTTGGCGGGCGACTTCATGGGAGGTAGTTCCTTGCCCTCGACCAGCAGCATCACCTCGGAAGCATCCAGCACTTCGCGCTCCAGCAAAGCCGCCGCGATCTTCTGCAGCGTGTCGCGGTTGCCTTCGAGAATGTTCTTTGCGGTTTCGTAGCCCTGGTTGACCAACTTGCGGACCTCGCCATCAATCTTGATGGCGGTGTCTTCACTGTAGTCGCGGTGCTGGCTGATCTCGCGGCCGAGGAAGATCTGCTCTTCTTTCTTGCCGAACGTTAGTGGGCCGAGATCGCTCATGCCCCACTCGCAGACCATTTTGCGCGCCATTTCCGTAGCGCGCTCGATGTCGTTTCCAGCGCCCGTGCTCATCTGGTTGAGGAACAATTCCTCGGCCAAGCGCCCGCCCATCAATATCGCGAGGTCGGTCTTCAAATATTCGAGGGTATAGTTGTGGCGGTCGTCAACGGGCAACTGCATGGTCACGCCCAACGCCATGCCGCGCGGAATGATCGTGACCTTGTGCACGGGATCAGAACCTGGCAGCTTCGCCGCGACCAGCGCGTGTCCGGCTTCGTGGAACGCGGTGACTTTCTTTTCCTCGTCGGAAAGGATCAGCGACTTGCGCTCCACGCCCATCAGGACTTTATCTTTGGCGACTTCGAAATCGAACATCAGCACAGCTTTGCGGTTTTGCCGCGCCGCAGCCAGCGCCGCTTCGTTGACCATGTTCGCCAGATCTGCGCCGGAAAACCCCGGAGTACCGCGGGCCAATACTGAGAGATCGACATCTTCTGCCAGGGGAATCTTGCGGGTGTGCACGCGCAGAATTTCTTCGCGGCCGCGCACATCGGGACGGCTCACGACGACGCGGCGGTCGAAGCGTCCCGGCCGCAGCAACGCGGGATCGAGCACATCGGGCCGGTTCGTCGCCGCCATGAGGATTACGCCTTCATTCGATTCGAAGCCGTCCATCTCGACCAGCAACTGATTCAGAGTCTGCTCACGCTCGTCGTGACCGCCGCCCAAGCCGGCGCCACGATGCCGCCCGACCGCGTCAATCTCGTCGATGAAAATAATGCACGGAGCGTTCTTCTTGCCCTGCTCGAACAAATCGCGCACGCGGCTGGCGCCGACGCCTACGAACATCTCCACAAAATCGGAGCCTGAGATCGAGAAGAACGGAACATTGGCTTCGCCTGCGACAGCTCGCGCCAAGAGCGTCTTGCCGGTTCCCGGAGGCCCGACCAGCAGCACTCCCTTGGGAATTCTGCCCCCAAGTTTTTGGAACTTCTGCGCCTCGCGCAGGAATTCGATAATCTCGCGCAGCTCTTCTTTGGCTTCTTCTACGCCGGCCACATCTTTGAAGGTTACTTTTTTCTGCTGCATGGAAAGCAGCCGCGCCCGGCTCTTGCCGAACGAGAGCGCTTTGTTGCCGCCGGTTTGCATCTGGCGGATCATGAAGAACCACAGCGCGCCGAGCAAAATCAGCGGCGCCCATGTCCCGAGCAACTGTAGCGGCCAGCTGCCGCTGTTGGCGTCCTTGACGGTGACCCCGACGTTCTTTTCCTTGAACGTCTTGAACATGTCGGGATAGTTCGCCGGAACCGTGGTATGGAAAGCGGAGCCGTCGGCGAGTTTTCCGCGGACCTGCTGGCCGTCCACCGTGACTTCATGCACTTTACCCTGATCTACATCACTAGTGAATTGGGAGAAGGTGACGTCCGCGTCCTTCTGCCCGTTGCGGCCCTGCTGAATCACGGTCCACAACACGAGAGCAGACACACCGATCCCAACCCAGAAAAGTACGGTCTTTACTGTTGAATTCACCAAAAGCTCCTGAAGAAACCGGGCCCCCACGAGTATGCGCGAAACCCGAATCTCGCCACTAATTTAGATGCCGTTCCGCCAATTAGGATAGGAAAATTCCCTAATATCGCTATTCTACCTTTTCCCAAGGAAAAACGCGCGCCGCCCGCCGCATAACTTAAGTCATTTGCGGGGCTGGGCTTGCGGCCAGGTAGGAGATATTGCGATTGGTCTGCTCCATCGCGCCCAACCCATAGCCGACGAGGAACGTCTCATCCACCAGAAAGCCGAAATAATCTGGCTGCAGGGCCACGCGGCGGGCCGACTGGCGGTCGAGGAGCGTTACCAGTTTCACTGAGGCTGCGCCGCGCGCCCGCAGGTCGTTCATGAGGAATTCGCTGGTGACGCCGGAATGCACCAGGCCCTCGACCAGCAGGATATGCTGGCCGTGAATATCAGGCTCGTGGCTGAAAAAGATTTCTACAATTTCTCCTGCCTGGCTGCCCTGCTGCTTGCTGTATTTGGGCTTGATGAACTGGCAGACCACCGGAACCTCCAACGCGCGGACCAGGTCGGCCATGAAAATGAAAGCGTTCTCCAGAACAGCGAGCGCCTGGATAGTCTGCCCGCGGTAGTCATCGGAGATGTGGCGCGCGAGTTCCTTCACGCGCTTCTGGATCTGCTCGGCGGCAATGACCTGGCGAAGTGGCTCGGCTTTCGGCTCGTTCATGAATTGGCGTGCCCTCCTAAATCGTGCGCCCCTCGGCATCCATCTGCGTCTCCCGGATCAGCACGGCTTCTTCTCCCACTTTGGCGCGGAATCTGGCGGGAACCGGAAAGCCGCGCATCCACATAATCTCGTCCCCGCTGGCTACGACCGGCCAAAGCCTGCGCGCAGGATGCGCAACATGCCGCTCCTGCAGCAGTTCTTTGATCTTCTTTGGCGACTTGGTATGCGCCGGCCAAAACCGGTCTCCGGCACGCCAGTTCCGCACGATCAACCGTGCGGGCAACAGATCTGCACGGAGAAGTTGCAGCGGATTATACTCCGCAGCCTGCGACTCTGGAGTGATCGATTTTGGGACGATGTGCAACGCTTCGATGACGATCCCCAACTCCGACACCGTGACGCATCCGGGCACGGGCAGCGAGTATTCATAGTCTGGAATCCGCTCCTGGCGGCGCAGGTCAGGCGTGAGGAAAACTATCGCCTCGAGTTCGCGGCAAATCTTCCATCCCAGCGGAAGCGATAACTCTTTGCCCGCGGGACCGTCCTCTGCTGCGAAGCGGAGGATCTCTTCGATGTGCTTGAACTCGAGTGGAATCCCAGCTTGCTCGCCGATCGCTTTGAGCACTCTGCGCTGTACTGCCTTGGGCTCGGTCAGCAGCCACGGGCGGCTCACGGAGGCATTCATGACTAGCCATGGCGCTTCCGCGATCCTTGACCTCAAACCAAAATCCATCGGCAGACACTCGGACGGCCCACCGCCGACCGGCTCGATCTGAACAAAACTTATGTCCTGCACCTCGCGAGTCCACGCAGGCTCGGACCACTGCACGACCGTTCCCAGCCAACCTGAGATTTCGTTCTCCCAATAATCTTCTTCGTCGCGGGCGATCTCCGCGAGTTCAGAAAGGCTCTCGACCACGGCGGGATTGAACTCGCGCTCCAGCATCGGAAGCACAAGGCTGCGCACGCGGTTGCGTGTGAACTTGGCATCGGCATTGGTCGCGTCGTCACGCCAGGGCTGTTTGAGATCCTGCAGATACTGTTCCAGTTCGCGCCGACGGATTCCCAGGAGCGGCCGGATGATTTCGCCATGGCCTTCGCCATCCTCATGCTCGACTAGAATCCGCGGATAAATTCCGCCCAGCCCGCGCAATCCGGTGCCGCGAATCAGCCGCATCAACACGGTCTCAGCCTGATCGTCGAGCGTGTGGCCGGTAGCGATTTTGGTCAGGAGAATCGCGGGGCGAGTTTCGCTTTTTCGAGTTTCGCTTTTTGGTGGCGCAGCGCTTGCAGCGCTGCGATTAGCTGACTCGGGATCTTGGGCTTTAGCCCCTGAGATGCTTTCATCGGCCTCTTCACCCGATCCCAGAAGCCGACGAAAGAATCCATACCGCATCTCCCGCGCAGCTGCCTCCACTCCGGAGCCCTCATCCGCTGCAAGCTGTGCCACATCGCCGCTGCCGGCATGAAACTCCAGCGCATGCTCGCGAGCCAATCCAGCGACAAATTCCCGATCTGCATCCGACTCCGCCCCGCGCAGCTTGTGGTTGAAATGAACGACGGAGAGCACGATGCCGAGTTCGTGACGTAATTCCCGCAGCAGACGCAGCAGCGCAACCGAATCAATCCCACCCGACACCGCAACCCCAACCCGGTCCCCGGCCCGAAACAATTCCTCACGTCGGATCTGGGACAACACGCGCTCTGCTAGTTCATGCACGGAAACATGGTACATCGGCGGGCGTGATGTACGGCGGAGGCGAGCTGGCGCTCGCCGGACAGCCGAAGGGGCGGCTGTCCCTACATTAGCATCTAGAGACTTGGACTCTTCTCCGCAATCAGCTTCCTGATCTTCTCCACAAACTCCGCAGACGCCATGTCCTCAGTCTTCTCTTTCCCGCGCGTGCGGACGTTCACCTTGCCGGCCTCGGCCTCTTTATCCCCGACTACCACCAGGAAAGGCACCTTCTGCATGGCGTGCTCGCGAATCTTGGCATTCATCTTTTCGTTGCGCGCATCCACTTCGACGCGCACGCCGATCGCTTTGAGCTGAGCGGCAACTTTATTCGCGTACTCCGCGTGTCGCTCGCTGATGGGAATCATCGCCACTTGCACCGGCGACAGCCATACTGGAAATGCGCCCGCATAGTGCTCGATCAACACTCCGAAGAAGCGCTCGATCGATCCGAACAGCGCGCGATGCACCATCACCGGCTGCTTGCGCGAGCCGTCTTCCGCCACATACTCCAAGCCAAAGCGTTGCGGCAGGTTGAAGTCAACCTGCACCGTGGAGAGTTGCCACAGCCGTCCGATCGCATCCACCAGCTTGATGTCGATCTTCGGACCGTAAAATGCAGCTTCGCCGGGAATGGTCTTGAATTCAATCTTCCGGCCTTCCAGCACTTTCTTTAGCGATTCCGTGGCGTTGACCCACTGTTCTTCGCTGCCCACGAAATTTTTACGGTCGTTAGGATCCCAGGTTGAAAGTTCAGTCTGGAACTGGTCGAAGCCAAAATCCTTCAGCACATCAAGGGCGAAGTCGAGACAGCCGGTAATTTCGCCTTCGACCTGCTCTGGCGTGCAGAAGATGTGCGAGTCATCTTGGGTAAACCCACGAACTCGCAAGAGTCCATGCATCACGCCGGAGCGCTCGTAGCGGTAAACCGTCCCCAACTCGCCCAGCCGCACCGGCAGGTCGCGATACGACTTGAGTGAATCTTTGTAAATCAGAATGTGGCCTGGGCAATTCATCGGCTTCAGGCGGTATTCGGCGTCGTCGAGTTCCATGGCGTCGAACATGTTCTGCGAGTAATAGCCCTCGTGACCAGAGGTATAGAACAACTGCCGGCGCGACACGTGCGGCGTGTAAACCAGCGAATATCCGCGGGACAAATACTGCTCGCGCATCCAGTCTTCCATCTGCTTGCGGATGATGCCGCCCTTGGGATGCCAGAAAATCAGCCCCGGCCCGGCCAGTTCCTGAATCGAAAACAGATCAAGCTGCTGCCCTAGCACGCGGTGGTCGCGCTTCTTCGCCTCTTCCACCTGCTGCATGTGGGCGTCGAGATCTTTCTTCGAGAAAAATGAAGTCCCGTAGATGCGCTGCAGTTGCGGATTCTTCTCGTCACCCAGCCAATATGCACCTGCGATATTGAGCAGCTTGAAGGCTTTGATCTTGCCGGTCGATGGGATGTGCGGGCCGCGGCAGAAATCGGTGAACTTGCCGGTGCGGTAGATCGAAATCTTTTCATCGGGCTTGGTGAACTGCTCGATGAAATGGCACTTCATGAAGTCGCCTTCTTTTTTGAACTCCGCCAGGCTCTGATCGCGAGGCAGAAACTCGCGCGCGTATGGGATATTTTGCTGCACCAGTTCCTGCATCTTCTTCTCGATCTTTTCCAAATCTTCGGGCGTAAACGGAGTCGGCCGGTAGAAGTCGTAAAAGAATCCGCTCTCCGTCGCCGGGCCATGGCCGAGCTTGGTCTCCGGAAAAAGTTCGAGCACGGCCGCCGCCAGCAAGTGCGCGGAAGAATGCCGGTAAACCTCCAGCGCTTCGGGATCTTTGTCGGTTAAAAGACGCAGGTCCGTATCTTTTTCTAGCGGTCGGGTGAGGTCGATGAGGTCGCCGTTGGTCTTAGCCGCTAAAGCCGCATCGGCCAGCCGCGGGCTAATGGACTTTGCAATGTCGAGCGCGGTCGTGCCCTGGGGAACTTCCTTCACGCTTCCATCGGGAAGCTTCACATGAATGCTGTCTGCCATAAGTTGAAACCTACACGTGTACTGAATCTCTCAGTTTATTGAAGCGATTCGGGAGGGTCAAACTGTTAGCTCGCGCTTACTGCGTGACTGTCGCCTGGTAGCTGACGGCTTGCCAGTGTCCGTTACGGCGGACCCAGACGCGAGTGTAGCGATAGGGACCGCTGAAATCTTCGCCGAGCTGGTGGCCTTTTACGTCGGCGCGAGCGGTCACTACGGCGGTGTCGCCGTACACTCGCACCACCATATCCGTGATGTTCATGGCTTCGTAGCGTAGTTGCCCGCTGCGGCGGGCGGTAATGGTTTCTTCCTTAGTGGCGACTTGGCCGAGCGGGGTGATAGCAACATAGTCCTCGGCGAGGGTGCGCAGGGAGAAGTCGGCATCGCGGTTCAGGCTGGCTTCTTTGGACTGGCGCTCCATGTCGACGATCTGGCGAATCGTTTCCTGTTGGCCGGAGTCGAAACCAGGTATGGGATGAAGGGCGACGTGCTGACCGCAAAATGCAGGTAAGGCTGCGAGCACGCAAATCAACAACACGGCACACCTGTTGATCACGACGAGACCTCCCCAGTCTGCCAGAAAGACAAAGTTCTGCTTGCACCCGGATACGCAAATTTGGATGCGCGAGTTCCGTGGAAAGTTCTACATTCTACAGAATAGTGATCAGTGGATCAGTGGTCAGTGGCCAGCAAAGGTCATCCGCTCACAATCAACGACTGGTCGACAAGTTCGACTGGCCGCCGATCACTGATCACTGGCCACTGCTTTTTCTAGTAGAATCAAGCGTCCTGCAACCATGACCGACGTACGCCGTGGTCTCATCATCGTGAACACGGGGCCGGGGAAGGGCAAGACTACCGCGGCCATGGGGACGGCTTTGCGCGCGGTTGGCCAGGGCATGCGCGTGCTGATGCTGCAGTTCCTGAAAGGCTCGTGGCACTACGGGGAACTGGACGCGGTTAAGGCCTTCGGCGACAAGTTTGTCATGCGGCAGATGGGGCGGGGGTTTGTGAAGGTGGGCGCCGAGAAGCCGGACCCGGAAGATGTGAAGATGGTCGAGGAGGCGTGGGCGGAAGGCGAGAAAGCGATCCAGTCGGGCGAATGGGATCTGGTGGTGCTGGATGAAATCAATTACGCCATTAGTTATGGCATGCTCGACCCGGCCAAAGTGGTAGAGAGCCTGAAGAGGAAACCTGAGATGGTGCATGTCATCTTGACGGGAAGGAACGCACACCCCACAATTGTCGAGGCCGCCGATACCGTGACCGAGATGCGCCAAGTGAAACATGCGTACGAGAAGGGCGTGATGGCGCAGAGAGGGATTGAGTACTGAGTACCTAGTACCCAGTACCCAGAAAAACACGGTTTGACTCGGTACTCGGTACTAGCAACTGCTTTATGGCTTGGTTCAAGCGCGAATCCGGGGATCTGGACAATTCGGGCAAGAAGACTGTGCGCACTGAAGGGTTGTGGGTGAAGTGTGAGAACTGCCGGCAGATCATCTGGAAAAAAGATCTGGAAGAGAATTTGAATGTGTGCCCGAAGTGCCAAAAGCACTTTCGCATCGATGCGCGGACCCGGCTGGCGCTGCTGCTGGATGAAAATCAATATGAAACGTTCGACGGGAATCTGTCGTCGACCGACCCGCTCAAGTTTGTGGATTTGAAACCGTACTCGTCCCGGCTGCGGCAGGCGCAGCACGACACGGAACTGAAAGATGCGGTGATTAACGCGCACGGCAAACTGCTGGGGCGTCCCGTAATCGCAAGCGTGATGGAGTATGCCTTCATTGGTGGCAGCATGGGCGCGGTGGTGGGCGAGGTGATCACGCGGGCGGTCGAGCGGGCGGCGGATTCGAAGACGCCGCTGATCATCGTGTCGGCTTCGGGGGGGGCGCGGATGATGGAAGGCGTAGTCAGCCTGATGCAACTGGCCAAGATTTCGGCGGCGCTCGCGAAGCTCGATACGGCTAAGGTTCCGTATATTTCTCTGCTGACCGATCCGACGACTGGGGGGGTGACGGCCTCATTCGCCATGTTAGGCGATTTGAATATTGCCGAACCCGGCGCGCTGATCGGGTTTGCCGGGCCGCGGGTGATCGAGCAGACCATCCGGCAGAAACTGCCGGCGGGCTTTCAGCGCAGCGAATTTTTGCTGGAGCATGGCATGCTCGATGCGGTGGTGCCTCGCAAGGAACTCAAGCCTTACATCGCGCGGGCGCTGGATTTTATGGTTGGAAGCTGTTAGCTCTTAGCCTTTAGCTCTTAGCTTTCCGGCTTAGGGCCGAACTCCGCCTGCGACGCCCCGGTCCTCTGCTTAACTCCTTCATCTGCTCAAAGGAACCACCCAAACACGGAATCCTCGGGTCCGTTTGATAGTCTGAAATAGAGAGAAGCCATGAGTTCGTGGATAAGAGCTAACGGCTAAGAGCTAAGAGCTGAAAGCTTCCTACCAAACCGCAGTCGCCCGCATGTTTGCCCTCGGCCACGAACTGGCCCAGACGCCCGCGCAGAAGTTTGATCTGGCGCATATGCGTGTGCTGCTGCGGGCGATGGATCATCCCGAGCGCCGCTTTCCAAGTGTGCTAATCGCGGGAACCAATGGCAAAGGTTCGACAGCGGCGACTCTGGCTTCGATCCTGCTTGCATCCGGATTGAAAACGGGCCTGTATACATCGCCGCATCTGGTGCGGATCAACGAGCGGATTCGAGTGAACGGCAAAGAGATCAGCGACGATGATTTCGCCGCTCGACACGATCAAGTGGATCGGATTGCGGAGAAATTGGTACAGCAAACAGAGTTGCCGTGGCATCCCAGTTTTTTCGAGATGATGACCGCGATCGCGTTCGAGCATTTCGCCCGGGAGAATGTGGATCTCGCGGTGCTCGAAGTCGGCATGGGTGGCCGGCTGGATGCGACAAATGTGGTCGACCCGCGAGTCAGCGTGATTACCGATATTTCTCTGGATCATCAAAAGTTTCTCGGAAACACGGTGGGCGAGATTGCGCGCGAAAAAGTTGGGATCATTCGTCTTGGCGGCGCGGTGGTAACGCTGCCGCAGCAGCCTGAGGCCAATGACGTGATCGGGAATACGATCCTGGAACTCGGCGCGCGAGCGGTGAACGCGGTTGTGTATGTGCCGCCGGTCTCGCCTGCGAGCAGCGCGTACCTGGTACCGAGTATCGAGCCAGGCAACTCCCGAGATGTTTACCGGTACCCGCTTCAGGTACTGGGAGAACAGATTCTGGTGGAGACGCCGCTAGTGGGCCGCCACCAGTTGCGCAACTTGGCGCTTGCCATTGCGACAGCAGTCGAGTTGCATGAGCAAGGATTCAGCGCCATCACGGCGAAGACCATCGAGAGCGGCATCCGCGAGACACGCTGGCCGGGGCGGTTCCAGGTGTTCGCGGCGCGGACGGGCTGGCCGGAGATAGTGATCGATGTTGCGCACAACCCGGCCGGCGCGTGGGCGCTGCGTTCGGCCCTCTCCGAGCGGTATGCAGACCGTCGGCTGATTTTTGTTTTCGGCGCGATGCGCGATAAGGCAATCTCAGAGATGACGGAAATTCTATTTCCGCTGGCGGAGCGAGTGATCGCGACCCAGCCACACAATCCGCGGGCGGCGTTGCCGGAGGAGATTCAGCAAGCGGCGGCCCGCACCGGCGTTGAGATTGAAGCAGTAGAAGACGCGCAGCACGCCGTGGAACAGGCTCGATCGCTCGCGAAGCCGGGAACAGTTGTTGTAATTACCGGCTCGATTTATCTGGTGGGCGAAGTGATGGACAGGATTGGCGCTGAAGTCTGAAACTGTGCCCGCGAACGGTTTTGCCCTAGAATGGAAGCGTGCAGGAAGTGAATTCATCAGTAGACGTAGAAAGCGGCGCAGAGGCGCCGCTGAAGGTTGAGCCCCGCCCAAGTCCGCACGCAATTCCCGGGAAGAGCTACGGCTGGTTGAGCGGGCTGCGGTCGTATTTGGTTCTTGATCCGCTGATTTGGTTCTACACCCTGATTCTTGGAATAGCGGCGCTCCCTGGCGGGCTGTTCGACCGCACCGGACGGCGGCTACATTGGTTTTCGCGGGCCTGGTCGTGGCTTATCATGAAGACGATCTTCTCCCCGGTGAAGGTCACGGGCCTCGACAAGATCGATACGTCGAAGCCCTATGTTTACGCGGTGAATCACGCTTCGGCGCTCGACATTCCCGTTCTCTACGTCTATCTTCCGTTTCAATTCCGCATCGTCTTCAAAAAAGAATTGTTGTCCTACCCGATTGTGGGCTGGCAACTAAAGCGTTCCGGACAGGTCTGCATCGACCAGCAGAAGCCGACTAATTCGATTGCGGCGATTCGCTCGGCCGTGAAGAGTCTGAAAGGCAGCCTGCCTCTGGTCATTTACCCCGAGGGCGGTCGCACTCCAGATGGCGAGATCAAGCCGTTTCTGCCCGGAGCTTTTTTCCTGGCGATCAAAGCGCAGGTAGACATTGTCCCAGTCGCGCTGGTGGGAACCTACGAACTGCTGCCGATGAACACGTACCACATCAAATGCCGGCCGCTCGAGATGCGCGTCGGCACGCCGATTTCGACCGCGGGGATGACGATGCGGGATCTGGAAGCGGTGTCGGGGAAAGTGCGGAAGGCGATGGAGGATCTGTATTACCCCAAGAAATTGGTTCCGGCGTAGACTCGATTTTCTTTCGTAACCTTTCTCCTCCTCACCTGTTATCCCTGTGTAACACTACTCCGCGCGGAGAATCCGTTGAAGGCTCTGACGGCTCGGAACAAAGAACGCCAAGCGGACGAGCGGCTTCTGATCGAGGCGGCGCAGAAAGACCCTGCGCGCTTCGCGGAGCTTTACGAGAACAATTTCGAACGGGTCTATGCGTATGTAGTGCGGCGCGTGAAGGATCGCGCGGAAACCGAGGATCTAACCTCCGAAGTTTTTCATCACGCGCTGGCCAACTTGGGGCGGTTTGAATGGCGGGGGATTCCGTTTGCGGCGTGGCTCTACCGGATTGCCGCCAATCTGATTTCCGACCGCTGGCAGCGCACAAGCCGGGAGCAGGCGGCGGACGAACCGGAACGGATCGAATCGGAGCCCGCCCGCGGCGTGGAATTCGAAGAAGTCGAGCGCCGCGCTATTTTGTTTCGGCTGGTCGAAATGCTGCCGGCGGAGCAGCGGCGCGTGGTGGTGCTGCGGTTTGTGGAGCAGAAAAGCATTAAGGAAGTGGCGCGGGAGATTCGCAGGACGGAAGGCGCGGTAAAGCAGCTGCAGTTCCGCGCCCTGAGCAGCCTGCGAGCGCGCATGGAGGGTGCCGATGCCTAAGCGCGCTCTGCATCCGCGAAGCAACGACGCAAAGAAAATCGAACAGCTAGACCGCGCCGTGGACGTTTTGCTGGCAAGGACGGACGGCAAGCCTGCGAAGGTGGATGCAACCGTCGAACCGCTGGTGCGCGTGGCGGCCGACCTGCGCGACCTGCCGCGTGAGGAATTCAAGATGCGACTCAAATCTGAATTACTAGTAGGGAGAAAGACCATGGCTACTGTTGCCGAACCCTTTGCAGCTGCTAAGCCGGTTGCGACTCCAAGATTGTTTTTCAAAGATTTGGCCAAGGCCATCGAGTTCTACGGAAAAGCCTTCGCAGCGAGAGAGGTGTTCCGGTTCCTGGTCAAAGGCAGAGTTGAGCATGCTGAGATCAAAGTTGGGGACTCGCCCATCCGGATGGCACAAGAAGGGCCTGAGTTAGGCAGGTTCAGCCCCGAGACCCTGGGCCACTCGGCGGTGGAGCTACTCATTCAGGTCGACGATGTCGATTCCTTTGCTGCTCGTGCTGTGGCGGCGGGAATGACGGTTTCGCGGCCGATCCGGGATCAATTCTACGGAACTCGAGAGGGTAGCTTCTTCGATCCGTTTGGCTACACCTGGAACATCGTCACACTTAAAGAGGAATTGTCGACTGAGGAAGTATATCGCCGCTTCAACGCCATGCAGGCGCAGGAGAAGAATCCGGCGGTGAACCCGATTCCACGCGGCTTCCACACGGTTACGCCTTACATGATCGCGCCCGATGGGGATGCGATGCTCGCGTTTGCCAAGAACGCGTTTGGCGCGGAAGAAACTCTTCGGGCAATCGGCGGGGCCGGAGGAATTCACGGCGAAACCCGCATTGGTGACACCATGCTGATGATGGGCGGAGGCATTCCGGGCAAGCCGTTCCATGCCAAGCCGAACACGGCGGCCCTGCACATTTATGTGGAAGATACGGACGCGTCTTATCAGGAAGCTCTGCAGGCGGGCGCGACTTCGATCGGCGAACCGCAAGATCACGACTACGGCGAGCGCGGCGCGGGCGTGAAGGATCCATTCGGCAATTACTGGTACATCGCAACGCACAAGGGCGAACGTTACATTCCGCAGGGATTGCACAACGTGAATGTATACATGCATCCGTTGCGCGCGGAGCCGGTGATCGCATTCCTGAAGCGCGCCTTCGGCGCGCAGGAACTATCGAAGCACGCTTCGCCCGATGGCGTGGTCCATCACGCCGAGATTCGCGTCGGCGATTCGGTTATCGAGATGGGCGAGGCCCACGGCCCGTACCAGCCTATGCAGTCGATGTTCTATGTGTATGTGCCGGATTGCGACGCGGTCTATCAGCGGGCGTTGGCGGCAGGCGCGAAGTCGATCCAGGAGCCGGCAGATCAGCCGTATGGTGATCGCCTCGGGTTAGTAGCAGATGCGTTTGGAAACCAGTGGGGCATCGCCACACATATCAAGGACGTGACCACTTAGGCCTTGAGGGTCAATCGTCATTCTCAAAGTTGCGAGCGGCACTTCAATGCCCCGAATGATAAGGATGGCCCTTGAGAATCGTGAACGCGCGGTAGAGTTGCTCGAGTAAAACCACGCGAGCCAGTTCGTGAGCCAGCGTCATCCTGCCCAGGGAAATCGTATGCTGCGCCGCGTCGCGGGCCGCATCGCTGAATCCATCTGCCGGCCCCACGGCGAAGACCAGCGGCAGCGGATTGCGATCCTGATAGTCTCCCAGAAACCGCGCCAACTCTTCCGACGAGAACTGCTTTCCGCGCGAATCCATTAGGACAAGCGTCGACTTGCCAGCGCTCGTTGCCTTACTCGTCCTACCCGGAGCCCGCCCGCACATTTGCAGAAGCGCCGCTTCATCCCGCAGTGCCCGCCCATCCACCTGCGCATAGCGTGAAATCCGCTTCAGATATTCGCCCGTCAGCGCTTGAATTGCTGGCTCTTTTGTCTTTCCAATCCATGCGATTTTGATTTTCACGGCAGGCAATCGGCGTTATTTGCTCCCTGAGGCCAGCACCACCGACGCCCCAAACGAGATGTTCTCCCCATCAAAGTATTTGCCGATCGCCGCATGCACCTCTTCATGAATCTGCGGCCACAGCCCTGGGGGCACGCGATCGAGCATGGGACGAAACGGCACCGACACGGCCCTCGCCTGCTCCCAAACTTCTTGCGGCGTTCCGGGCCAGGTCCAGGGCACGGTCTTGATTTGTTCTTGCACTTCGCGAAAACCGGCGCACTGCAGCACGTCAGAAAGACTTCCAGGCTGCGCAAAGCGAAACGGATTTGGACCATTCGATTGCAGCAACGGACCACCCACATGCCCGTGCACGACACCCATGGTCGTTTGCCAATACGGCTGTTCGAATGGTCCCCACGCCAGAAAACACGCCCGCGCGCCCGCACGCAGAACGCGACGCAGTTCCCGCAAGGCGAGGCCGGTGTTACGAAAAAACATCACGCCAAAGCGGCAAGTGGCCAGATCAAAACCGTCGTCAGCGAATGGAAGGGAATGTGCATCGGCTTGCTGCGTGACAAGATTCTCAAGACCGCGCTCCCGCGCTCTCCCTTTTGCGATCTCCAGCAGTTCGGCGCTCAGATCAAGAGCGGTAACCCGTCCCTGCGCTCCCACGCGCGCAGCCAGGCTGATGGCGGGTTCGCCTGTGCCGCTGGCCAAGTCTAAAACTCGCATGCCGGGGGTCGGTTGCGCGTATTCTACGAGCGCCTGAGTCACCGCCTTGCCCATCGCCGCCGACTTCGCTTTCCACTTGTCGGCCGCGACGAGGCGGTAAGAACTTCCCCAGTCTGGTTCGCCGACGCTAGTTTCCATCTTGGAAGGAGTGGTCATAAGCACAATCGATGAAGCACTGACTTTCTGCCGGGAGCGTGAAGCTAGTCTTCCTTCTGACGAGCCGCAGCCGCGCGCTTGCGCGGCGCTGTCTTGATTTTCGTCGCCGCTTTCGTCCGCGGTCGAGCCTTCAATTCCGAAGGTTCAAGCCGCTTAGCCGTCTTCCACAGCCGTTCCAGGTCATAGAACTTGCGGGCCTTCTCGGAAAAAACGTGGACGACAAAATCAACGTAGTCGACCAGAATCCACTCGCCCTGCTTGTAACCTTCGACCTGCGCCGGTCGGACACCTGCCGTCTTCAAGCGCAGCTCCACTTCATCTGCGATGGCCTGAACCTGCCGCGGATTCGTGCCGCTGCACAGAACGAAGTAGTCGGTAAATGTTCCCGACCCTTTCTCCATTTCCAGGATGGAAAGTTCTTCGGCTTTTTTGTCGAGGCAGGCCTGAATGGCCGCCGTTACCTGTCGCTTCAAATCGTTTTTTTTCATGCAGAGATCAGTCGTTGGTCGTTAGTCGTTGGCCCAACTCGGGCAGAGCCTCCATTGTAAACGACGGTGCTCCGCGGTGCGTTTTTCTAATAGTCAGCGGATGTTGCCTGCGGCGGATTATTTTGGCGACCGACCGTTCTTAGCCTGCCCTGAGCAAGCGAAGGGACCACGGACTACCGACTTTTATATAGTCCAACTTTCTTGATGTAATCCGCGACAGCGGGCTCCAGGAATCGGCCCAGCGGCTTACCGGCGGCCGCAGCCTCGCGAATGGTCGTCGAAGAAATCGGCTGATAAACCTCGTCCAGCAGATGGACGGTCACGCCCTTCAGCACCAGATCTCCCGTGGCAGCTTGTTTGTGAAAAGGCTGCGTTACTTCCTGACGCGGACGCAGGCTCGCGGGCAGCGCGTTAGCCACGTCGGCAAGCGAATACCCGGGCCTGCTCGCCACCACAAATTCGCACTCGCGAAAAAGATCTTCGGCCTGGTGCCACTTGGCGATTTCATCAAAGGCATCGATGCCGATCAGCAGAAAAAGCCGGTCTGCCTTCTTGAATGACTGCTTAAGCCGCTTGACGGTGTCGATGGTGTAGTTCGGTTTCGCCGCGCGCGTCTTGCCTTTGCCCGGCGCGGCGGCGCCAAAGTCCTCCGGCGCTTCCAGCAGCGACGGCACAAAGTCCTTCTCCTGCGCCGTGGACAGAGCAATCATGGCGTAACGTTGCGCGAAGGCCGAGAGAGGCTGGCGCTGCTTGTGCGGGGGAACATCGGCGGGTACGAAAAGGACGCGTTGCAGATTGCAGCGCTCCCGAGCAGCGCGCGCCAGTGCCAGGTGTCCGCGGTGGATGGGGTCGAAGGTGCCGCCGAATAGTCCAATATTCATGCGCCGTTAGTGTCTTCGTTTGCATGCCCGGTTGGCAAGCTCAACCTTCCGGCCGGCCCTCATCTGCGTTCATCTTTTGGCAAAAACTCCAGGGCATTGGCCGAAGGTGCATGGTGGCATGGTCTGTTCGGCGGCCCAGTCAATGCTGAGAAAAATCCTCGCCCGCGAATCTGGAATGAACTCCTGTAATCTCGCTCGTTCGAACAACGGGGATTAGCATAGTTGCATGCGGGTAACCCTCCCCCTACTTCGCATTCAACCCGCCCGCGCGCCCATTCTGCGCTACGGAGTAGCCGTCCTCAGCACAACGTTGGCGCTGATCCCTGCGCTGCTGCTGCCCAACATCACCGAAAGCCGCCTCGCGGTATTCGCCGTCGCGGTCATGGTGAGCGCCTGGTATGGCGGCTGGAAGC
Source organism: uncultured Acidobacteriaceae bacterium (assembly GCA_963832755.1). Lineage (GTDB taxonomy): Bacteria > Acidobacteriota > Terriglobia > Terriglobales > Acidobacteriaceae > Sulfotelmatobacter. The sequence continues at coordinate 1,167,234 of CAWHVM010000003.1, forward strand.
CGGGCCTGGTCGCGACCTCATTCGCGCTCACGGTGAGCGCATATTTTTCATTTACTGGAGAACATACTCCCGCGCAATACCGCTCAACGATGATGCGGCTGGCGTTGTTCGTGGTGCTGGCGCTTCTGATCTGCTGGTTCAATGCCGCGCTGCGAGCCGCGCAGGAGGGCTTGCGGCGCTCGGAACTAAATTTCCGGTCGCTCGTGACCGACGCTCCTTATGGCATTTGCCGCTGTGATTCCACAGGTAGGCTGTTGAATGCGAATCCCGCGCTGCTCGCCATGCTGGGATATTCGTCAGCCCATGATCTGCTGAAAAATGACCTGCTGGGAAAACACCTCGGGGGACTCTACGCGGACGCGCAGCAGTGGTTCGAGCTGGCCGATTATCTGCGCTCCGCCGCGCCTTTCAACGGGCTGGTTGCCGAATGGAAGCGCAAAGACGGCACTGCCACGGTGGTTCGCGTTTCCGGCCGCACGGTTTCCAACGGTGACAAGGAGAAAACCTTCGAGCTGTTTGCCGAAGATGTGACCGAGCGGCGCGTCCTGGAGCAGCAGCTCCGGCAATCGCAAAAGATGGAGGCGATTGGAAGACTCGCCGGCGGCATCGCGCACGACTTCAATAACCTGTTGATGGTGATTTCAGGTTACTCGGAATTCTTGCTCGACCGCGTGGGATCGGAACCTGCCCTGCGCGGCCCGGCCCAGGAGATTGCCGGCGCAGCCGTACGCGCAACGTCGCTCACGCGCCAACTCCTTGCCTTCAGCCGCAAGCAAATGCTCGCTCCGAAGATTCTCGATCTAAATGGCGTGGTCACTGAAAACCTGAAGATGCTCAACCGCGTGATCGGCGAAGACATCGACCTGGTAATGGTTCCGTACGCTGGACTCGGAACCGTCCGCGCCGATGCGGGACAGATTGAACAGGTCATCATGAATCTCGCGGTGAACGCGCGCGACGCGATGCCCTCCGGCGGCAAGCTGACCATCGAGACTTCCAACGTTTCGCTCGACGAAGAATCGGCGCGCTTCCACGCCTCCCTGAAACCTGGGAACTATGTGATGCTCGCGATCAGCGATACCGGCGCCGGCATGGATTCGGAAACTCAATCCCGCATCTTTGAGCCTTTCTTTACCACGAAAGGACCTAAAGGCACGGGGCTCGGCCTCTCAACGGTGTACGGCATCGTCAAGCAGAGCGGCGGCTATATCTGGGTTTACAGCGAAGTGGGAAAGGGCACCACGTTCAAGATTTATCTGCCCCGCGTCGCGGAAGCAGCCGAAAGCTCCGCCCAAATTGCCGCTCCCGTGGAAACCGCGAGCGTCGAGCCGGGGACAGAAACCATCCTGCTGGTCGAGGATGAGTCCAACCTGCGCTATCTGGCCCGCCAATTCTTGGAGAAGCAGGGGTATCGCGTGATCGAAGCGGCCGACGGCGCGGTGGCGATGCAGATCGCCGTGGCGCACGAGGGAGTAATTCATCTACTGCTGACCGACGTGATTATGCCCGGCATGAACGGCCGCGAGCTGGCGCAGCGCATTTCGGAAATTCGCCCCAATGTAAAAATTCTCTATATGTCCGGGTACACGGAGAATGTGATCGGGCGCAACGGCACGCTGGACGCGGGTGTACGCCTGCTGCAAAAACCTTTTACCCTGCACGATCTGAAAAACAAAGTCCGTGAGGTGCTCAACTCGACCCCATTCCCCCCGGAGGATGCCATGTCAGTTCAGACCGCTCATGCCAAGGCGGCGCAACCATTGCCATCGTCGCGTGCACAACGCTTTCAACTTCACCTGCCCTTGAAATACCGCCGGCTCGATGAAAAGAATTGGCACGCCGGGGAAACCAGAAACATCAGCCGCTCCGGTTTGCTGTTTCAGGCGGAGGATCTTTTGCAGCCGAACGTGGTGCTGGAAATTAATCTGGTGCTGCCGGCGGAGATTGCCGGGCTCTCGCCCACGGAAGTTATTTGCAAGGGAGAAGTTGTACGTACGGTCGAGTCGAACGGCGAGAAAATGCCCCCCGCGTTAGCCGCTAGGATTCTTCAGTATCATTTCCAGCACGGCTCGCATTTGCCCCAGGCGTAGGAGCTGTACCCAGTACCTGTTACCCAGTTAAACCGCTTCTCTCGGTATTGGTACTCGGCACTAAGTACTGGCTTGCAGCGCCTGCTCGCGCAAATTTTCCACTTCCTTGGCCATGGCGAACTTCAGATCGTCAATGCCCTTGCCGGTCACGGCTGAAATTTCGTACAACTTCAGCTTGTGTTTTTTGCAGTACCGCTTTAGCGCAGCAACTTTGTCTTTGTGGGCCACGTCGATCTTCGACGCAACCATAATCATCGGTTTCTCTTCCAGGTGAGCGCCGAAGCTGCCCAGCTCGCCGAGAATCACTTCCACGTCTTTTACAACATCCGCGCGCCCGCTGGCATCGGACACATCCACAAGGTGAACCAGCAACCGCGTGCGCTCGATGTGCCGCAGAAACTGCGCGCCCAACCCTGAGCCCGTGTGTGCGCCCTCGATCAATCCCGGGATATCCGCGACTACAAAGCTGATTTCATTCTTCGCATCGCCCACCGCGACCACGCCAAGATTCGGCTCCAGAGTTGTGAAAGGATAGTCCGCAATTTTCGGCCGCGCCGCCGAGATGCGGGAGATCAGCGTGGATTTCCCAACGTTCGGATACCCAACCAAACCAACGTCCGCCAGCAGTTTCAGTTCGAGCCGGTAGTTGTGTTCTTCGCCGGGGCGTCCGTCCTCATGTTCGCGCGGGGCCTGATGAACGGAAGTGGCAAAACGGGCGTTGCCGCGCCCACCGCGCCCGCCTCGGGCAATGACCATGCGCTGATCAGGGGCCGAAAAATCGAAGACCTTCTCGCCTGTTGCCTCGTCGTACACGATAGTCCCGACTGGAACTTTCAGAATTATGTCTTCGCCCTCACGCCCGCTCTTGTTCGAGCCTTCGCCGTGGCGTCCGCGCTCTGCCTTGTATTCGGGATTAAAGCGGAAGTGCACCAGCGTGTTATGGCGTTCGCTGGATTCCATAATCACGTCTCCGCCTTTGCCCCCGTCGCCACCCGAAGGCCCGCCGCGCGGAACATATTTTTCGCGGCGGAAGGCCATGCAGCCATTGCCGCCGTCACCCGCTTTCACCCGAATTTTCGCCTCATCAATAAACATCAGTAGGGCCCAGCAATGCAGACGAAAAAATCTCACCCCAATGGCATCTTGAGTATATCGGCTCCCACCCGCCCGGCACGGCCGGAAGCTCGAATCAAAACAATCCCGGCGTTGGAAAACCCTAAGAAAACCGCCTCAACCTCCCACCCAATCCGCCGATAGTGTTCACTGGGGCTACTCTCCGGATCAGTGATGGGTGCAACACCAAAAGCACGTCCTGCAGGCGCCGTTTCTCCGCGAAACGAGTGGCCGGCCATTCTCCGCGATACCGTCGTCGAGGTTTTCTTTATGATGGTCGGAGCCATGGTCCTCACGCCCGAAGCGGGCAACCACCTGGTTCTAGCTGAGGTAACCGGCATGGTCGGAATTGCCGGTCCTCTCAGCGCTACACTTAGCCTCCGCTGCAGCCTGGATTCAGCTACGCGGATCGCTGCTCAGATGCTTGGAACCACCCCAGATAAGGCGGCAGCCCACAAATGCGACGCCATCGGTGAAATTTGCAACATGGTGGCAGGCTCATTCAAAGACAAAATTGGCTTGGGCGACCGGTGCATGCTCTCGGTTCCAACGGTCCTCACAGGCAAGGACTATCAGATCCGTTCCCGGAGCGTATATGTGCGGGTGGAGTTGCCCGTGCTGTACGAGCACGAGCCCATCTGGATTGCGCTTGACATTCGCCAGTAGGCGGCCGCGCAGACGCCCGGCCCGATTAAGCCCACTCGCTGCGAGGCCGATCTAATCCGCGAGTTCCATCGGTTCGACCGTCACGAACTTGCCCATCGAGCCCTTATTCAGGAACTTGATGCGTCCCGTGATCTTGGCAAACAGAGTATCGTCTTTGCCGCGGCCCACGTTGAGCCCCGGTTTCACACGGGTGCCGCGCTGCCGCACGATGATGGTCCCGCCGGGCACGATCTGCCCGCCGAATGCCTTGAATCCCAGCCGCTGGGCATTCGAGTCGCGCCCGTTTCGTGAAGTGCCTTGTCCCTTTTTATGTGCCATAAAATCAGTTTCCGGTGGCCAGTTGCCAGCTTCCAGTCAAATCGTGGGGGGACGGCGACTCGCCCGTCCAGCCTCTACTTTTTCTTAGTTGCCGATTTCTTTGCCGCTTTCTTCGGCGCAGCTTTCTTCTTGGTGTGCTTTTCAGCGGCCGCGCTTTCGGATTCATGCACATCCGCTGCGGCCTTCTTCACCTTTGCTTCTTTCTTCGGCAGCTCCGGAGCCTTGAAGCTCTGCCCATCAAACGCGATCTCCGTAATGCGCACCGCAGTGAAGGACTGCCGGTGTCCGCGCAGCTTCTTATACTGCTTCTTGCGCTTATAGTGGAAGACCAGAATCTTCGTGCCGCGGCCTTCGTCGATCAGTTCGCCGACCACCCGCGCTCCCGCTTGCGGTTTCGCGATCAGGCCGTCTCCACTCGACACGGCCAGGATCTCGGGGAACTCATACTGGCCATCGGTGCCTGTAGCCAGCTTCTCCACTCGAATCACATCGCCGGGCGCCACCCGGTACTGCTTTCCACCAGCGCGGATAACCGCGTACATACGTCTGCCTCCGTCAAAATATCGTGTAAATCAACTCACCAAACGCAACCCGCGCACACGGGCGCAAACCTTGGCGCGCGCTGTCTCGTTGGACTTCCTTTGCTTGCTGTGTTTTCCGCCACGGCGCTTCGGCAGCCAAGGCAGGCGTCCCCAGAACGGGTCGGCGAGTACAGGCAAACTCAACTATTCTAGCGTGCGCTGAGGAAATCGGTCAATGCGCACCTCGCGAAGCTGAGGCGTCGAAGACCATGTACTATCAACACCTTTGAGTCAAGTTACCGTAGCACTAGACTGAGTACATTACTAGGGCTCGTGGTCCAACGGACAGGGCACCGGGGTGGCTAGCGGTTTCGATTGGTTTCCTTCGCAACGGGCCTCCAAGCGAACCGCGCTCCGGGGGTGTGGGTTCGATTCCTGCCGGGCTCTCGGTAATATTATTCCAGCACGCCCCGTTTCCGCAAAGCTCAAAGGTTCGCATACCGGACCAGGCCCTCGGGGACTCCATGATCCGTGGCTGGCAAATTACCTCTGTAATCGCCGGTAACCTCGCCCCTCTTGCGGAAACAACTCCGCTGCGCCAGTGTTAATCCAATAGAACGTGGGGAGATTTACGATGCGCAACCGAATCATCGCTCTGATTTCGTTTTTCTTCTTAGCCGGCATTGCCTGGGGCCAGCAACAGCCCGCCGCTAGCGGCACCACGTCCAGCGGCCAACAAAACATCCCAGGCATGAACATTCCAGCTCACGACATGTCGAACATGAAAGGCATGGACATGCCCACGGATAAAGGTAAAGACGCCGACAAAGACAGCGATGCCAGCGCCCACGCCATGCATTCCATGGAGGGCCACATGGATATGGGCCCGCACATGAAGATGACGGCGCTGCGTCCGCCCAAGCCCGGCGATGCCGCGCGCGCCGAACAAGTCGTGGAAGCCGCGCGCAAGGCCTCAGAAAAATATCTCGACTATCACGTGGCGCTCAATGACGGCTTCCAGATTTTCCATCCTGAGGTTCCGCAGAAGATGTATCACTTTACCAACTACGGATATGCCTTGGAAGCGTTCGCTCATTTCAATCCCGAGCACCCCACCTCGCTGCTCTACGAAAAGCATGGCGACGATTACAAACTGATTGGCGTAATGTATACCGCGCCCAAGCGCCTCACCGAAGATCAACTCGACGAGCGCATTCCGCTCAGCATCGCACAGTGGCACGAGCACGTAAACTTCTGCGCGCCGCCCGCCGGTCATAAGAACGAGTACCTGAAGCCGCATCCGCAATTCGGTTTGAGGGGATCGATTACCACCGAGGAAGCCTGCGATGCCGCGGGCGGAACCTTTCGTCCCGTGATCTTCAACTGGATGGTGCACGTCTACCCATTCGAAAAAGATCAGGCGAGCATCTGGTCGGTCAGCCGCCAGCATGGCGACTCAGACTGAAACAAGTCGCTGGTCCACTTTCCAGAAGGTATTGTCAGCCCGCCAAGAAACTCGCCGTCGTACGAAAGTCTTGTAGTCGCGCAAAAAGCTCGTCGTCGTGTAAAAAGATTTGTCCTCGCGAGCGAGGCGAGGGCTCCTGGTTCTTGCGCCACCACCTGGCCGTATTCTACTAAGAAGACCGCGACGAACTTCACCGAAGAACTACTTTGCTTCGTCTCCTGCTAACCGACACTTCCAGACTGCGTCCAACCATCGTGACGGAAAATTGGAAAGCGTCACGGAACTTTCACCGGGGAGTTTACGTAGTTCAAGAAGTGGGCCAGACGCGAAACCTTCTGGTCCTTGTCTATGTCTATATAGGGTTGACCGTTGTCAGGTCAGATTTCTGCGGGGTTTAGGGGATTCTCTCACTCTCGGTTTGGCGGCCCAGGTGAGAAAACCCCCATGCACAGCGCGACGGCGCGGCAGCTTGTCCGCCGAGCTTATCGGCTGAACCCCAGCGGATGCATTGTAGGCGATTCGCGGCAAAACGCAATGGTTTTCTCGCGGAGGTCATGAACCGGGCCGCCCCAACCGTTTCCCGACGTGATTTCGGGAAAGAAAAGGAGCAGTCATGAAGTTCGCGACATTGTCGAAGACCGTGGTGCTGGGGTTGGCCGTCCTGTTGGCCTCAAGCGCGTTTGCGGCATCCAAAGCCAATTTGCAAATTAACCATCCCGTCACAGTTAACGGGACCAAACTCAAACCAGGCGAGTACAAGTTCCAGTGGGAAGGCAGCGGTCCCAACGTGGAACTGAGCATCCTAAAAGGCGATAAGGTGGTGGCCAAGGCCTCGGCGCACGTGGTTGAACTGGAAACCCCGGCAGCCTACGATGCGGCACTAACCCGCAACAGCGACAGCGGAACCGAGTCACTGGCAGGTCTCCAGTTCCAAGGAAAAAAGTTTTCTTTGGAGTTAGGTGAAGCCGGCGAAGGAATGCAGGGCGGTTCCAGCAGGTAATGCAGCACAAACGCGCAGCAAGACAACGGGGAGCACAAATTGTGCTCCCCGTTTCTTCGCTGTCCTGACTCGATCGACGCGTCCGCTGTTCACGAAGCTCGAAGCGTATCACCTATTAGGGCTCGCCGGTTTTGCTGGCTGAGCCGGTTGCGCAGCAGGAGCAGGTGGCACAGCCTGCAACTTAGCCAGGGACTCATCCACGCGCTTCTTGAAATCACCCGCGTCGTTGTTCGTCCATCCGCTGTAGGCGCTCTGCACCTGCATCTCGCAACCGTCCGGCTTCACATTCAACACCACGGAGTTGATGCGCTTCCCGGTGAGCGTTCCGCCGATATTGAACGAGGCGGTCAGTTCGGTGTTATCGATCCCAATGATCCCGTATTTCCCCGAGTTGCGCAGGGTATCCTTCACCGCCGGCCACAACACGCTGCATTGGACCGAATACATGTCCTTGTGGGTCTTAGCAAACGCAGGCCCGGCAGCTGTCAACAACAACAGAGCCACAACCACGAATCGTCTCATAGCAGATCCTTTCCTGCAACGCTGGATGGTATCACTTAGAGAATTTCACCTGTGCAATCACGACGCCCACACTTCTCGTACATTCCCGGTGCCAAGGCTGGCCACACTTCAGGGAGCAGTCGCTTTCTCCAATTCCGCATTCAGATTCACGCTGCTCCCGCCGCTCACTTTGAGCATCCGCTCCCAGTCTTTGAAGCCCGCCTTTTTTACCCTGACAGCGTGGTCGCCCTCCGTGACTTGAACGTCGGAAGGAGTGTTGCCGACGAAGTTGCCGTCGACTTCGATATCAGCACCCGGCGGGTCCGATTCTACGTGCAGCTTCGCAGAAACAGGTACGGCGCTTTCGACAGGGCCGCCGGCATCTGCGCTCCCTGCCGGCTGAAACTTCGCGATGTCCAGCTTCATGTCTCCATTCACATAGGCGGTGATCTCGGTCCCCTTCGGAATGCTGATGTCCTTGCCGTGCATGAATAGGAAAAACGGCGCAGCGGGAAAGAACACGATGGCTGTCGCGACCATTCCGCCCACCATGGCACCAGTGTGGCCGCCGCCTTTTACATCCTTGACCGCGCGCAGAGCAGCTCTTTCTCCGCTCACCAGCTTCACGTAGTCGATGTTCATGTCGAGCTTTCCACCCCGAGCCATTCTCTTCTTGGGCTGAGCTTCAGTAACCGTCGCGAAGGCCAGCCCCCCTTTCGGAATGACGAGCGTGCCGTTCACCGTGATGTCATCCAGCGTCTCAAAATCCACCGTGTCGCCCACCTGCGCATCAGCAGAAGATATGGTTCGATTCCGTCGCAGCCTTACGGGCATTTCGTCTTCGAGCACAAATCCTTTCTTTGATGTAAAGTCCGTCTGAGTAGCCTGCTCTGTGGCCGCTGGGGGTGGTTGCTGGGCTGTTGAAGCTGCGGGAGTTTGGGACACCGAGGCGTGCGCTACTGACCCCTAGGACAACGACAGCAACGTCAGCCAGAGACGTAGATTGACCTTCATTGGCGACCCTCCGGCAACCGAAATCTTCAAAATGTTGGGGAAACACCTGGGGAAGAAGCTATTATCCTCTTGATGGAGGCGATGTTCAATTCAAATGCGTTCAACCTGGAGCCGAATAAGAAAAGGAGCGAACGCGCTCTTAAAACTGGCCGCTGACCACTGCCTCAATACTTCGGTACTTTAGGATCCACGCGATCGGCCCACGCAGTAATCCCGCCGGCGAGATTGTGCACCTTGGTGAATCCCGATTGCTGCAGGAACGCGACCGCTTTCGCGCTGCGCCCGCCCATCTTGCAGTGCACGACGATCTCGCGGCTCGAATCAAGCTCATTCACGCGCTTAGGCAGATCGTTCAGCGGAATCAGATGTCCGCCGATGTTGCAAATCTGATATTCGTGCGGCTCGCGCACATCGAGGACAAAGATATCTTCCTTCGCATCCAGCCGCTGCTTCAACTCTTCCACTTGAATTTCCGGAATGCCAGTTCCCACCGGTTTCTCCTCCCCACGAATGCCGCAAAACTGGTTGTAGTCTATCAGCTTCGTGACGGTGGGATGCGTGCCGCAAACCGGGCAATCGGGATTCTTGCGCAGCTTCAATTCGCGGAACTTCATCCCCAGCGCATCAATCAGCAGCAGCCGCCCGATCAGCGGCTCACCCACTCCGAGAATCAACTTGATCACTTCGGTGGCCTGCATGACGCCCACCAACCCGGGAAGAATACCCAGCACACCACCCTCGGCACAGGAAGGCACCAACCCTGGCGGTGGCGGCTCAGGATAAAGGCAGCGATAGCACGGCCCATCTTTCGTAGCGAACACACTGGCCTGCCCTTCAAACCTGAAAATCGATCCGTAAACGTTCGGCTTCCCCGTGAGCACGCATGCATCGTTCACGAGGTAACGCGTGGGGAAGTTATCGGTGCCGTCGGCAACAATGTCAAAATCGCGAAACAATTCCAGCGCATTCTCGCTGCTCAACCGCATGTCGAACGTCTGAAGATTCAGGAACGGATTGATCCCAATCAGCTTCTCCGCCGCCGAATCCAGTTTCTTCCGTCCCACATCGGCGGTCGAATGAATAATCTGCCGCTGCAGGTTCGTGTAATCCACCACATCGAAATCCACCAACCCCAGCGTGCCCACGCCCGCGGCCGTAAGATACAAAGCCAGCGGCGAGCCCAACCCTCCTGTCCCAATGCACAGCACGCGCGCCGCTTTCAGCTTCTGCTGACCCTCCATGCCAACTTCCGGCATGATCAGGTGGCGCGAGTAGCGCAGGATTTCGTCCTTGCTCAGGGTTTCTGGAAGTTCGGTGATGGTGGCCATAAAAGTCCTTGGTTGAGTCTTAAAATTGCATTATTCAAATTGGTCAGAATTTAGGTCCTCGGAGGCCGACGCTAACAACAGGCGGGACACATACAACAGCGATTTGGGGCGGCAGGTTTCAACGCTGTAAACTCCGCAGTCAGATCGCGCCTCCAGCAATGGAAGGCACAATAGAAATGTTATCACCTTCCTTCACCGTAGTCGCCTCTTTTTGCAGGTAGCGGATGTCCTCATCGTTCACATAAAGATTGACAAAGGCGCGCAACTTGCCGTCCTCGGTGTAAAGATGCCGTCGCACTTCGGGATGCTGCGCCACCAGCGCCGTCATGGCTTCGCCCACAGTCGCAGCCTTCACTTCCACGGTTGATTGTTTGCCCACATATTGCCGCAGCGGCGTAGGAATATGAATCTTGCTCATAGCCAATCATAAAGATGCCTCAGGAGACTGGGAAGATTCATGACTACAAGCATGCGACCTGGGCGGTTTTGCGACGCTGCTACCATGGGTTCGTGCCGCCGCTGCTCGAAGTCCGCCACCTGAACATCGACTTCCCTGCGAAGGCCGGCGTGTACCCAGCACATGTGGGGACGGGCGCTTCGCCCATCCGCTCAGAACCAAGCCGCACAGTGCTTCCCGCGGTCCGTGATCTCAGTTTCACCATCGCACCCAGCGAAGTGCTCGGATTGGTCGGCGAATCCGGCTCCGGCAAGTCGATCACATCTCTCGCCATCATGCGCCTGCTTCCACCCCAGGCAAGAGTTTCCGGCGAGATTTTCTTTTCGGCGAACGGCGCAACCCACAATCTCGCTGCCCTGCCCGACGACTCTATGCGCCAACTGCGCGGCTCGCGCATTGCCATGATCTTCCAGGAGCCGATGACAGCCCTCAATCCAGTGATGCGCGTTGGCGACCAGATCGCCGAAGCTGTGCTCGCCCACGGCAAGCATTCCAAGCGCGAGGCCGCACAACTCGCCATTCAAGCCATGACCGATGTCGCCATCCCCGAGCCCAGCCGCCGCGCCCGCGACTATACTCACCAGCTATCCGGCGGCATGCGTCAGCGCGTGATGATCGCCATGGCCATCGTCAATCGCCCGCAATTGCTGATCGCCGACGAGCCCACCACCGCGCTCGACGTGACCATCCAGGCTCAGATTCTCGAACTGCTCGCCGAACTCCGCGCCAAGTTCGGCCTGGCCATGCTCTTCATCTCGCACGATCTAGCTGTGGTTTCGCAAGTCGCCGCCCGCGTGGCCGTGATGTATGCCGGCAGCATGGCAGAACTCGGCACTCGGCAGGAGATTTTCCGTTCCCCGGCGCATCCCTACACACGCGGCCTTCTGCAAGCCGTGCCCGACCTGAAAACCAAGCGCGGAGATCCTCTGGGCACCATCGAAGGCACAGTCCCGCCGCTGCATGCCATGCCCCCCGGCTGCGCCTTCGAGCCGCGATGCAAATTCCGCATCCCCGAATGCACCCAAGCCCAACCCCCGCTTGTAGAGGTCGCTGAGGAACACTGGGCCCGCTGCCCGGTGGTTAACCAAAATAGTTAGGAGGTCTACCCTGTGAACCTCTGTGTCCCTCTGTGGTGAAGGGTTTGAGCCACCAGCCGGAAACTCGCCGTCCTTTAATCCCTCCACTGGTCTATAATCCCCACTTCGTCCGGTGTCCATTGCGCATACTGCTGCTTAGTGACATACACGCCAACCTGGAAGCCCTGGAGGCCTGCCTGGCCGCGGCCCCACCCTACGATCTGGTTGCCAATCTGGGCGACGTAGTCGGCTACGGCGCCAGCCCCAACGAAGTCATCGAGCGCTCCCGCGCTCTGGGAAAGATTTTCGTCCGCGGCAATCACGACAAAGCCGCGACCGGACTCATCGACCTGGACGATTTCAACCCCATGGCCGCCACTTCCGCCGTCTGGACCCGCGACCAACTCACTCCCGAGCATCACGAATGGCTGCACTCGCTGCCCCAAGGCCCGGTTTCTCTCGAAGGCTTTCCTCAAGCCAACCTAGTTCACGGTTCACCCGGTGACGAAGATGCCTACATCGTTTCCATCGGCGATGCGCTAGTCCCGCTGCTCGCACTCACCACGCCGCTAACCTTCTTCGGCCATACTCACCTGCAAGGCGGATTCTTCGCCAACGGCAACAGCGCCGACGGCTTCCGTCCTGAATACCGCACCGTGGGGCAAGCCGAGTCGGTGTCGTTGCACTTGAAGCCGGCCACGCGTTACATGATCAATCCCGGCTCGGTAGGCCAGCCCCGCGACGGAGACTGGCGCGCCGCCTTTGCCCTGTTCGACACCGAAGCCCAGGTCGTCCACTTCCACCGCGCCCCCTACAACCTCAAATCCGCCCAGGAGCGCATCCTCGGTGCCAGCCTGCCAGCCCGCCTAGCCACCCGCCTAGCCGCTGGCCGCTAATGTAGTTGGGAATATTGCGTTTACAAAAAAGTCTTGTCATCCCGAGCAACGCGAGGGATCCCGGTGTTTGCCGGCAGTGAGTGCCGCTGCGGGCAAGAACCAAGATCCCTCGCGTTGCTCGGGATGACGATTGTAGAAACGAACGAACGTGAGATCACAGCGCGCGCGTTGTAAACTCGACTCCATGCCCTACCCGCGCAGCTCGGGAACCAAACCACTCTTTCCCCCCCACGCCCCCCGCGAGAATCCTCCCGAGCACTACCTGATCGCCCACAGCGACGGCGGCGCCCGCGGCAACCCCGGCCCCGCAGGCTACGGCGTAGTGATCCAGGATCAGTCGGGACACAAAGTCGCCCACTTGAGCGAATATCTCGGCCACCAAACCAACAATTTCGCCGAATACCAAGGCCTGATCGCGGCGCTGGAATATGCAATTCAGCACGGTCCCAAGGCCCTCAAGCTGATCAGCGATTCCGAACTGCTAGTCCGCCAGATCAAAGGCATCTACAAAGTGAAGAACGCGACGCTCAAAGATTTACACGCCCGAGCCAAAGAGTTGATTGCGCAACTCGACTGGTTCTCCATCGGCCACGCATTGCGCGAACATAACCAGGAAGCCGACCGCCTGGCCAACCAAGCCATGGATACAGGGATGGGACGTGTGGCTAGGGGCTAGCAGCCAGGATCTGCCTCACTCCGCCGCCGACGTATGGTCATGCACAATCTTCCATCCCTCGGGAAACTTTCGGAGCACCAGCGTAAACAATCCATGCGTCGCCTTACCATCCGACATCCTCACCTTCCACGAGCCGCGCACAAAGGCCGAGTCCTGACTCAGCACCACAACCCGCAGGCCGGAGAATTCCAGATTCCCCATCTCATGCCCCGGGCTCGAATACGTCGCGAGATAGCGGTCCATGGTGGCTTTCCATCCATCATGCTCGTTCGCGCCCGAGAAGAACGTCAGGTCCGGAGAATTCCAATACCCCTTCATGAAGCCTTCCAGATCATGCCGGTTCCAGGCGTCCTGCTGCGTGTGCAACACGCGCTCGATCGCTTTCGCGTCGTTCCCGTAGGAGCCCGACACGTCCTGGGCAAGCGCCTGATTACTGGTTGTGAGTAGCATGATAGGAAAATAGCAAGAGGAGAGAAAAAAGTAGCGAACGAACCGGCAGCACATGCAGACCTCCGCATCTAGCGAAACTGAGCGCACCAGTTTCGCACGACAGGAGGCAATTACGTGAGGATTTCGATATGAGCCGCGGTGGGTTTCTAACCTAAGCCCGCCCCTTCTTAGCCGCGACCGCTTGACCAGCCACTTCCCAGGGCCGCTTCGGCCGATCCACCGGCGCCTTGTCGTCGTCTTTAAGCCGGTCGTAATGGTAGGAGTCGCTCACCGTTCCCAGCGATTCGTTGTAAAGGCTGGGCAGCCCAAGCGCGATTTTCAGCTCTTCGGCAAACGACTGCAGCGCTTTGAGGTGGTCGGCCGACGCCGGCAGTTCCGTCTTCGAAGTCTTCAAAAACTGCTGGTAGCCGCGGTTGACCAGCTTCGAGATCTCGCTGCCGATCAGGTATCCGGGATAGGCAAAGATCTTCACGCCATCGTCGGGAGCTTTCTGAATCGCGGCCGACACGTTGTATTTTCTGAGGAACACGCGCCCGTTGGTGCCCGGCGCTTCCGTTATATCGAAGCCGTGCTCGCGCAACCAGGCCAGCGCTTCCTCGTAAGTTCGTGCTTCTATCGCTTTCGGCATTTTCTAGCTTCCAATCTCTCTTAGATGCAGCCTCGCGCAAATTGTGCGCCCGCTTTTTCGCGCTGCATCAAACTTGCAATCTGTCTCATCTAAAGACACCATACTACATAGCTCGTTTCGACATTCTTTGCATATTACGTTAGTCACAGGGGGATAGTTCGAAGATGAGTCAGACTTCAGCCAAGCTGGCGGCAACTTTTCCGGCGCATCAGCCGCCGGGACTCGCCCCGCCGCGCCCCGGGCTGAGTCTGCTGGAGCGAATCGGCAACACGCCGCTGCTGCGCTTTGACCAGCTCACCGCGCACCTTCCCTGTGTGACACTTTTGGGCAAGGCCGAATGGCACAACCCTGGCGGCTCCGTGAAAGACCGTGCCGCCGCCAACATCGTCGCCCACGGCCGGCGCAGCGGCCAGTTCGGCCCCGGCAAAATCTTGCTCGATGCCACCAGCGGCAACACCGGCATCGCCTACGCCATGCTGGGCGCGGCTGAAGGATTCCCGGTCACGCTCTGCATGCCGCAAAATGTTTCCGCCGAGCGCAAGAAAATTCTGAGCGCCTACGGCGCAAACATTCTCTACACCGACCCCGGCGACGGCTCGGATGGCGCCATCCGCATGGCCCGCGAACTTGCCGCCAAGCATCCCGATTTATATTTCTACGCCGATCAATACTCCAACGACGCCAACTGGCTCGCCCACTATCACGGCACGGCCAACGAGATCTGGCAACAGACGGAAGGGCAGATTACTCACTTCGTTGCCATGCTCGGCACCAGCGGCACGTTTATGGGAACCACGCGCCGCCTGAAGGAACTCAACCCAACGATCCGCTGCATCTCGCTGCAACCCGATTCCTCGTTTCACGGCATCGAAGGCGCCAAGCACATGGCCAGCGCCATCGTTCCCAATATCTACGACCCGCGGCTGGCAGATGAAAATCTCGAAATCGCGACCGAAGACGCCTACGCCATGGCTCGCCGCCTGGCCCGCGAATGTGGACTGCTCCTGGGAATCTCCGCCGCAGCCGGCATCGCCGGCAGCCTGAGAATCGGGGAGCGGCTTGAACCAAAGAAGGAGCAGCAGGCGTTGATCGTCACCATCCTCTGCGACTCCGGCGACAAATATTTGAGCGAGCGATTCTGGACCGAGGGATAGAATTTTTTCACCACAGAGTGACAGAGACACAGAATCAATTCGTTTTGGGAGACCTTTGGTGCTTGCGCTGATCTCCGTTAAGGGGTTTGCGGTTTTCGTTTTCCTCTGTGACTCTGTGACTCTGTGGTGAATGCCTTTCCATGTTGAAGCTCAGCCAACAAGACTACGCTGCTCTACGCCGGCACGGCGAAGAGACCTACCCGCACGAATGCTGCGGCGTGCTGCTCGGCCGCACAGATGACGAGGGCGTTCGCATCGTGACCTCGACCGCGCGCTGCGGTAATACCCGCACCGATTCGCCCCAGAACCGCTACAACATCGATCCCCGCGAGCTGGTGCGTGTTCAGCGCGAAGGCCGCGAGCGCGGCGAAGACATCGTCGGTTTCTACCACTCCCACCCCGATCACCCCGCCCGCTGGTCGCCGACCGACCTCGCCGAAGCCCACTGGATCGTTTGCTCCTACGTCATCACCAGCGTGGATCAGGGAAGGGCCGCTATCACCAACTCGTTCGAGCTTTCTGGCTCCGGCGAGGCTGACAAACAATTCCTCGACGAAGCCATCGAAATCGGTTGACGCCGCCGCACCGGCAATGGCAGCTTCCTTGTCTAGCAAGGGTTCCGCATGATTTTCACACGTCTGCGGCGATCACCGTAAACGCCGCGCTCCCTTCATCCGCAACCCCGAACCTCGAAAACCCGCGTCTGGCATGCCTCCTGCGCGAAATTGTTTTTCTCTTTGCACCAATTCCGGTCACGCGCCTGTGGACGGCGTGCACTCGCCTGAAAATGCGCGGGTTACAAACTCAAACTTTTCATTGACGGAAAAAATAAAAAGAGTAGAAACATAATCGTTCTTTGACAGCTTCTAGAGTTTTTCCGGTTGGTGCCGCGTCCGGGACTCAAGCCTAGTCACCCTCATCATGCAAATGAACAGGGAGGGCGAGCAAGGGTCTATAGCAAAGCGCTGGTTGAGGAGAACAAGAAGAAACGTCGAAGGCAGGATAGAGTTCCGAGGCGTTGGGTAGGTTTTTCCGGTTGGCGGTAAGCCCGGAGCCCGAGCGAAGATCGCACACAGCACCCCGCAAGGGAAGCTGCGTAGCAGGTCCAGCAAGGGTCATAAGCGAGCTACTGGCCGAGACGAATGGACCCAACACCACCTCGGAACTCTTAATTTTTGTAACTCTTCATACTTCCCGTCACGACACATTCCACAGACGATCTCCCTTACAGCGGTATGTTCCCATGCTTCTTAGGCGGATTTTTATCGCGCTTCGTTTCCAGCATGGCCAGGGCCTGAATCAGCTTCTTCCGCGTCTCATGCGGCTGGATGATGGCATCGACAAATCCGCGGTCGGCAGCGACGTAGGGGCTGGCGAAGCGGTCGCGGAATTCTTCGATCTTTTTTTGGCGAACCGCTTCGCGACTCTCCGCCCCGGATGCGCCATTTGCGGCTTCCAGTTCGCGTTTGAAAACAATATCCACCGCGCCTTCCGGGCCCATCACCGCGATCTCGGCTGTCGGCCACGCGTAGTTCACGTCGGTGCGGATGTGCTTTGACGCCATTACGCAATACGCTCCGCCGTAGGCTTTGCGCGTGATCACCGTCACCTTGGGCACCGTGGCCTCGGCGAAGGCATAGAGCAGCTTCGCTCCGTGCTTGATGATGCCACCGTACTCCTGCGCGGTGCCGGGCAGGAATCCGGGAACGTCTTCAAACGTGACCAGCGGAATGTTGAAGCAGTCGCAGAAGCGGACGAAGCGCGCTCCCTTGATCGAGGCATTGATGTCGAGCGTCCCCGCCAGCATTGCCGGCTGGTTCGCGACAATGCCGACCGAGCGGCCGTCGAGGCGCGCGAATCCGACGACAATATTTTTCGCGTAGTGTTCCTGCACTTCGAAAAAGTAGCCGTCGTCGATGACAGAGTGGATCACATCCTTCATGTCATAAGGCAGATTCGATTGCGCGGGCACGATCTTGTCGAGCGCGGCATCGGCGCGGTCGACCGGATCGGTGCAAGGTTTGCGCGGCGGGTCTTCCAGATTATTCGAGGGCACAAAACTCAGCAGCTCGCGCACCATCGACAAGCACTCGGCATCGTCGTGCGCCAGAAAGTGAGCCACGCCTGAGGTTTCGTTGTGCGTCATGGCGCCGCCGAGCTGCTCCTTCGTCACTTCTTCCATGGTCACCGTCTTGATGACATCAGGCCCGGTGATAAACATGTAGGAAGTCTTGTCGACCATAAGGACGAAATCGGTGATGGCCGGCGAATACACCGCGCCTCCGGCGCACGGGCCCATGATCGCCGAAATCTGCGGCACTACTCCGCTATAGATCGTGTTGCGCAGAAAGATGTCGGCATAGCCGGCCAGCGACGCCACGCCTTCCTGAATGCGTGCGCCACCGGAATCGTTCAGGCCAATCACGGGCGCGCCCATCTTCGCGGCCAGATCCATGATCTTGACGATCTTTCCCGCATTCGTTTCCGAAAGTGATCCGCCGAATACAGTGAAGTCCTGCGCGAAGACGTATACAAGCCGGCCTTCGATGCGGCCGTAGCCGGTCACGAAACCGTCTCCGTATGGCTTCTGCTCGAGCATGCCGAAGTCGCTGCAGCGGTGCGTAACCAGCTTGTCAGTCTCTTCGAAAGTGCCTTCGTCGAGCAGGAACTCGATGCGCTCCCGCGCCGACATCTTGCCTTCTTTGTGTTGCCGCTCGCGCCGCTTCTCGCCCCCGCCTTCTTCGGCGAGCCGATTGCGTTTTTTCAGTTCTGCGATTTTTTCTTCGAGATTCATGGCGCAAGGATTATAGCGGGTGGGTGAGCGGACAGATGTGAGCTAGATCACAGTGCAACCGAAGCGCGCCCAGAGCCGAGGGGACGGCTGTCCCCATGCGAGACTACTCCAGATCCGATCCCAATATCTGATAACGATATTTCTTTCCATCCCAGAAGAGGACGGAAGAGGTCGCTTCGCCTTCGCCCTTTTCTTCCATATAAATTCCGAGTACGGTGCGCTTTCTCAGCGCCAGCCTTTTCACCGTGAGCGTTTGGAAGGGCAGGTTGATCAACAAAAACTTGGGCTTCTCTTTACTGGAACGCCACGCGTCAGCACCCACACCGTGCACGATCAGCAGGGAAACGCCTTTTCGGTCGGGCGCGTCCGAGGCAAATGTCGAGGTGACTTTCACGTCGCCGAAACCCATGAAGCTGTTATAGGGGTCAGCCACGCGAAAGCCATATTCCGCCTGGTCGGCCATGGGATTCTTGCAGCGCGCCGCGACTACCAGATCATCCACGCCATCGCCGTCGAGATCGCCCACAAACTGCGGGGGCCCGGCCAGCAACGAACAGTTGTCGCCAAACTCTTTGTGTACGTACTCATCCGTAACGGCAGGCGAAGGCGCCTTGGCGTGCGCCGGCGGCGGAGGTGGCGCCTTTTTTCCCGCAGACAAGGTTGCAGACGTGGCAGCGATCGCCAGCACGACAAGCAAAACGCGTAGGGAGGAAATTCGGGAGTGGGACATAATGTACATACTTTAGTCCCGATTTTCCCGCACGGGTATAGACACAGATGGTCACGGGTGACCGAAGTAATCACTATCTGCGGAAGTGTTCCCACCCCAGCGGCTCAAGTTCGTACCTAATACCTCCCCGGTTCCTCACAAAGATCTTCTTCCCGCGCGTGATGTGCCCAATCTCCGTGATGGAAATTCCGGCGATGCGCGACGGAATCCGCCTGCCAAGCGGAGCAGTGAACAACAGTTCGTAGTCTTCTCCCCCGTGCAGGGCAAATTGCAGATCGACCTCCCGCGCGGGCTTGCCCACGCTGGCCCGGGGGATTTCTTCTGCTTGCAGTTCCGCGCCTACGCCGCTCTCTTCGCAGATGTGGGCCAGATCGGTTGAAAGCCCGTCGCTGGTATCGATCATCGCCGAGGGGAGACCTTTTTCGCGCAGCGCCCGGCCCAGCTCGATTCGCGGCTCGGGAAAGAAATGGCGCGGATACTCCTGCGGATTCAGTTTCCGTTTAGGCTTCATCCGCATCTGCCAGAGTGCAGCCGCCGAGCCGCCCAATTCGCCGCTTACATAAATGCGGTCGCCGGGCCGCGCTCCAGACCGCAACACGGCCTTGCCCTTAGGCACAGTGCCCACCACAATAATGTCCGCAAGGACGCCGTTAGGTGATTCCGCTGTATCGCCACCAGCGAGAGTCAAAACGTATCGCTCCGCCAGGCCGATCAGGCTGCGCGCGAAGCGCCCCACCCAGCTTTGCGGCAAGTCGCGCGGCAGGGCCAGCGAAAGAAATGCCGCCACTGGCTCGCCGCCCATCGCCGCGATGTCGCTCAGCCCTCGCGCCAGGCATCGATGTCCAACCGCTTCTGCCGAATGCCACTCTCGCCGGAAGTGGCTTCCCTCCACAGTAAAGTCCGTCGTGACCAGCACATCTTCTTCTTTCTGCTGGCCTCGGCCCGGCAGAAATCGCAGCACGGCGCAGTCGTCTCCTATTCCAGCTAGAACCGCAGGATTCTTCGCAGTTGCCGCCATGCGGCGAACCTGGGCAATCAGCGCTTTTTCGGCAATCACCACGGCAACCAATATAAGCGATCCGGCTACGGATGACCTTCGTCGGCAGGGGTACTCATCCGAGATTCGTATGGGACCATTGGGCAGCACCGCTTGGTGGCCATTGGCTCCGGTCACCTGTCGGAAGGTGACCAGTGGTTACTCAAGTCTTAAGTAACGTCTCATCTCCCTTTGGGCGTTGACAGAGGGAACCCAGTTTGTTACCTTTTACCAGTCATTCACAATACCTTTGGTCTAGTAAAGTTGGACCAGCTTAAGTTCTGCATTCCGTATCGATTGCAGACAACGAGTTTTGGCTTGGTCTTCAGTTCTGGTAGGAAAAAGGGCACGTTAACAAGTTTCCATTCCCAAGATGGGAGCGGGCCCGAAAGAGTCAGGTGGTCCGAACAGGCTTTCTGCAACCTCAGAACCTGCCTGGTGTTCCGGCCCTGATGGTCAAAAGCGAATAGCATTCAACAGCGTTGCGAAGGAAGGCATTTGCATAAACGCTTCTACATCCTTTTTGTGGCTCGCGGCGACGACGGCCAGTTGCGCAAGATCTCCATTCCCATCCATTACCTGTATGTATTCGTAATCGGCGCGGCCATCGGATTCCTCAGCCTCACCGGTATCGCCAGCTCTTATACCCGCATGCTGCTCAAGGTGTCGCACTACAACCAGTTGCGCACCGAAAAAGAGCAGTTGAAGGATCGCTATTCCAAGCTTGAAGAAGTCGCCAAAGAGCGCGACGTGCAGGTCGCCTCACTAGGCTCGATCGCCAGCGAAGTTTCCGCTCTCTATGGATTGAAATCGCAGCCCACGCTAGTAACAGCATCGCAGCGGAAAATTCAGGACGCTGACGTCAGTTCTTCCCTGGATCAGCTATTCGCGCTGCGCACTTCGGCTCTAACCGGGGCAGCCACAGTTGGCATAAGCCTGGGAATGACTCGCAACGCCACCACGGCTGATTGGGCCCGCGCCAACTCGGTGCCAAACCTCTGGCCGGTGGAAGGCCAGATCACCGGCAGCTTCGGCGAACGGCTCGACCCGTTTAACGGGGAAGGCGCATTTCACAGCGGCGTGGATATCAGCACCGCCTACGGCCACCCGATCAGCGCGCCCGCCGATGGCGTCGTCACCTTTACCGATTTCCTGGGCGGATACGGCAAGCTCATCATGATCGACCACGGCCACGGCATCTCCACCCGCTACGGCCACCTTTCTGGCTTCGCGGTCACAGTGGGACAGCAGGTCCATCGCGGCGACACCATCGGCTATGTCGGCATGAGCGGACGCTCGACCGGCCCGCACGTCCACTACGAAGTCCGCATCAACGACACGCCGGTCAATCCCTACAAATATCTCCGCATGACGGTCGCCCACAGCGGTGGCTTCCAAACCGGCAGCTAAAAGCAGTTGCCAGTTGCCAGTACCCAGTTGCTAGTCTAGGCTCTTTGTCAGCACGAAAAGGCTTGCTCTCGACTCCAGGCACGCCTGTGTGCCGCGACCGGATCTGACCGGAACTGGCAACCGGCAAGTGGCAACCGAACTAAAATGACCAGCTTCTTCCGCTCCGTCCGTGAAGACATCGCCGCCGTCTTCGAATCCGACCCTGCCGCCCGTTCCTACTTCGAGGTCGTAGTCTGCTACCCCGGTCTGCACGCCGTGTGGGCGCATCACCTGAGCCATTGGCTCTGGCTGCACGGCATGCGCTTCCTGGCGAGATTCGTATCGCAGGTCGCGCGATTTCTCACCGGCATTGAGATTCACCCCGGCGCCGAGATCGGACGGCGCCTCTTCATCGACCACGGCTTGGGCGTGGTGATCGGCGAAACCGCTATCGTAGGCGACGACGTAACTCTCTATCAGGGCGTAACTCTCGGTGGAACCGGCAAAGAGAAAGGCAAGCGCCATCCCACCCTCGGCAACAATATTTCAATCGGCTCCGGCGCCAAGCTGCTCGGCAACATCACTATCGGCGACAACTGCCGCGTGGGCGCGGGCTCGGTCGTCCTGCGCAGCGTCCCGGCCAATTCCACGATCGTAGGCGTCCCCGGACACATCGTCCTGCGCGACGGCAAACGTGTGGTAATTACCGACCCCAAAGACATCCGCGACCCGCTCTCCGACGTAATCATCAAGCTGGCGGCGGAAGTACACGAACTGCGCGAGAAATTCCAGGAACATTCTCACGAAGCGCTGGGCGCCGAACCCAACCTCACCATCGACGAAGGTGGCTCAACTCCAACCATCTCTCCACAGGAGTTGTTCCAGGACGATTACCAGATTTAAGTGCAGTGATCAGTGGCCAGTGGCCAGTAAGAACAAGTCCGCCCACTGCTTCGGTTTCACTGGCCACTGATCACTGACCACTGGCCGCTGCTTCACTGTCTCAACCCCATCCAACTCTCCGACACCACCAGCGAGTTCCCCGGATTATGCGGATCGTACTTCACCGAAGTAGGCAGCCCCAGCCGGCAGGAATGCAGGTTGATCCACTGGCGCAGGTAGGTAACGTCCTGCGAGCACTCATAAGACACGCCCGCAACGTCGTACTTGTAGATAAGCAGCACTGCGGCATGATGGCCATGGCTCACCGGCAGTTCCTGCACATCAATCACGGTGCCGTCAGTGATGCGCCCCACGCCCTCGAGCCAGGTGCGGCGCTCGCGTTCCAGTTCAGCCGGACCCTTAGGCTTGCGCCGCAAAAGCGCGTAAGCGCCAACCACAACCGCACTGCCGCCGGCCACCATTAACGAATAGAGACGTAATGAACTCATACCTGAGGAGGAACCGTGGAACGGCACTGCGCTACCACGTTTTCGTTATCAGCATATGATGGAAAGCCGCGCTGCGGAAGTAGGCGAAAGGTTACCGAAGTGGTGGGGGCTGTGGAAAAGCAGGGGCCAGGGGAAAGGGGCTAGGGGTCAGCGGTCAGGGATAAGGGGCAGGGTCTGGGGTCAGCAAAAACCAAAGCTTTCGGAAGTGTTGTCGCTGATTGTCGCTTTAACTGGCTACTGATCCCTGACCCCTAATCCCTGACCCCTGCCTTTTCACTTCTGCTTACAAACAAACTCTCTCGCGATCCCGCCGAAGTTCCCTTCCGCCGTCTGCCCGAACTGATCGTCGCGCCGTGTCTTCTTGCTGACCACCAGCTTGCCGCCGTGGTCGCGGGAGTAGAACCACTCCGAATTCGGCACCTCTGCACCGCTCGCGCAGTTAAAGCGAACCCGCGCCCGCAGTTCCACAAATGGACCACCCTGCGGCAGCTTGACAGGTTCCTTGTATTCCACGCGCACCCAGGCCGTCCGCAGCCCGTTTTTCTTGGCCGTAACCGAGCTGACTAGAACCTCATCGCCGCCAGCGGTAGCCCCCACCGTCCGCCAGTCGCCAGCCGCCAGCGCCACCACTCCCACCAGCAGGACCGGAGCCAGCACCACAGCAACCAAGATGAGCAGCCCCTTCTTCATAGGGGACGGAGGTAAGCCCATAAGCACGCCGCACACACTTTCGGCCAAAAACCGATTTCTGTCAACTGCGATGACTGAAAACAAGATCACTTTGCTTCGCTTTACATTCGCTTTATCGCCGGTGATATGCTAGAAAGTTCTGAACGAAATTGAGGTTCCATGGAAACCCTTCACACCACAAACATCGACTCGGCTGTTGGACCCCTGTTTCTAGCCGCGTCCGCTCAAGGACTGGTCGCTCTGGAATTCGACGCCCGTTTGCCAGGACAGCAATCCATTCGCCCGAATCCACGTGATCTCAGCAAGGAGAAAGCGAACGAGCGAAAGGGATTCCACTTCGAGGATTCCTCTCGCGCCATGCATTGCTACGTAAGCGAATTAGAAGAGTATTTCGCCGGCAACCGTCGCGAATTCACCTTCCCGCTCGATCTTCGCGGCACCGATTTCCAGCAAGCCTGCTGGCGCGCGCTGCTGGCGATCCCCTACGGAGAGACGCGCACCTACGCAGACATAGCCCGCGCAGTCGGCAAGCCAACGGCGTTTCGCGCCGTGGGCATGGCCAACAATCGCAATCCTATCGCGATCGTCGTCCCCTGCCATCGCGTGATCGCCTCCAACGGCACGCTCTGCGGCTACGGCGGAGGTCTCGACGTAAAGCGCAAACTGCTGGAGTTGGAAGGCGCGTTGAGCGGGACGCTGGCGGCGTAGGAATTCCTGATTATGATTGCTGATTGTCGATTGAAAACCCTTGGCACGATATGCCTCTCAATCAGCAATTCTGCTATCGGGTGCGCGGCTCACCGTTATTTAAGCCACCACCTCCGTTAACTCTGCGTTGACAATCCCTTGCAGGGTCCGGTATCGTTAAGACTTTGGGAAGTCTCGCGGTTGCCCGCCTGATGGTCTGGCGTCCTCGCCGGAGAATCAACGAGCGGTCTTCTTTGTTATATTCAATCGCGTTTCGCAGCTTTTTTTCATTCTGGGAGAGTTCCGATGTCAACCTATTTCCCCAAAGCGGGGGAAATTGTGCGCAAGTGGTACGTCGTGGATGCGGATGGGCAGACGCTCGGGCGTCTGGCCTCGCAGGTGGCGCGCATCCTCATGGGCAAAGAGAATCCGCAGTACACGCCGTTTCTCGACACCGGCGATCACGTGATCGTGGTCAATGCCGAGAAGATTCGCACCACCGGCATGAAGTCGGAGCAGAAGAAGTATCAGCACTACACTGGTTACCCGGGCGGGCTGCGCACCGAAGATTACCGCAAGCGTTTGGCGCGCCGGCCGGAAAAAATTATTGAAGACGCGGTGAAGCGCATGTTGCCGAAGAACAAGCTGGCGGCGCACATGCTGTCGAAGCTGAATGTGTACAAGGGCGACAAGCATCCGCATGAGGCACAGAAGCCGCAGGATTTGAAGTTGGAAGTGCGGGCGTAAGGCAGCTACGAGCTTTGAGCTACGGGCTACGAGAAAGCGTTTAATACTTTGAAAGGTTAAGAGCCGGGACAAGGTCCGATGGGTTTGCTCGGAGTTCGCAGCTCGAAGCTAAAAATGGCAGAACTGGTTCAGTATTACGGAACGGGACGGCGGAAGCGGGCGATTGCGCGGGTATATTTGCGTCCGGGCAGCGGCGAGTTCAAGGTGAACGGGCGCGCGTTTGAGGAGTACTTTGTGACTCCGGCGCAGCGCTCGGCGGCGAAAGCGCCGTTGGCTTTGACCGACTCGGCGGCGGCGTTTAACATTGTCGCCAATGTGCTGGGCGGCGGAGTGCGCGGTCAGGCCGATGCGGTGAAACTCGGCATTGCGCGCGCCCTAATGCAGTTCAATGCGGAACTGCGCGGTAAGCTAAAGTCCGAAGGCATGGTCACGCGGGACTCGCGCGGCAAGGAACGGAAGAAGTACGGGCAGAAGGGCGCGCGCAAGCGGTTCCAATTCAGCAAGCGGTAATTGCTGGGCAAAGTTCCGAGAAGATCGAGATTCCTCGCTTTGCTCGGAATGACAAAGGATTTTGGTTTTCACTGGCCACTGGCAACTGTTCTTAGGTGTTCAATTCTTCCCGGGCCTCGCGGCGCGGGGACGGGAATGGCAATCCGGAGCGGAACTTACGCGAAGGATGCAGACTAAACAAGGAGGTTCATTGGCTACTATCACCATGAAGGAGTTGCTCGAAGCGGGTGTTCACTTCGGGCATCAGACCAAGCGCTGGAATCCCAAGATGAAGGAATACATCTTCGGAGAGCGCAACGGGATCTACATCATCGATTTGCAGAAGACGCTGAAGATGTTCAAAGAAGCGTCGAAATTCGTGCAGGAACTGGCGGCCGAAGGCAAGATTGTGCTCTTTGTGGGCACCAAGCGCCAGGCGCAGGACGCGATTGCCGAAGAAGCTACGAAGTGCGGCGGCTTCTACATCAATCAGCGATGGCTGGGCGGTTTGCTCACGAATTGGGTTACGGTGCAGAAGTCGGTCAAGCGGCTGAAGGAACTCGATGAGATGGCCACGGATGGCCGCTACGAGCTGCTTCCGAAAAAAGAAGTCATCAAGCTGGAGCGCGAGCGCAAGCATTTGCAGGCCAACCTGGCGGGCATCAAGAATATGAGCCGCCTGCCGGACGCGATTTTTGTGATCGATTCGAACAAAGAGCAGATCGCGGTGCGCGAAGCGCGCAAGCTGGGCATTCCGGTGGTCGCGGTGGTCGATACCAATTGCGATCCCAGCGAAGTGGATTATGTGATTCCCGGCAACGACGATGCGCTGCGGGCGATCCGGCTGTTTACTTCGAAGATTTCGGATTCGATTGCCGAGGGCGCGCAGCTGATGAGCGACAAGCAGGTCGCCGATATGACGGCCGCGACCGAACAGGCGCAGGCTCTGGAATTGCAGCAGGCTGAAGATGCGGCAGCCGCGCTCGAGTTGCGCGCTCAGGAAGCTGCGGCAGCGTCTGATCTGGCGGAGATCGGCGAAGACATCAGCATGGAAGAAGTGCTGGGTCCGGGGACGCATAAGAAGCCAGTCGCGAACGAGGAAGGCGACGTGGTTCCCAAAGTGGAGAGCCAGACGGTGTAGCAGTACCGAGTTGCGAGTACCGAGTACCTAGTAAAAACCGGGCACGTAAGGTTATGACCCGCGCGGGTCGTCCGGCGCGGGTCAAAGTTTGTAGCGCAGTTTCAGGTTTCCAGTTTCGAGTAGCCTGGAACGCGGAGTCACATTTCTTACTCGAAACTAGAAACAAGAAACTGGGAACTATTTTTATGAGCACTACTATGGCAAACATTTCTGCGGCACAAGTGAAGGAACTTCGGGAGAAAACCGGGGCTCCGATGATGGATTGCAAACAGGCCCTGACCGAAGCCAAGGGCGACATGGAGCAGGCGGTTGTAATTCTGCGCAAGAAAGGCGTTTCGGTGGCGGCCAAGAAGGCTACGCGTGTGACCAGTGAAGGCGCGGTGACCAGCTACATCCATGCCGGCGGCAAGATTGGCGTGCTTGTCGAAGTGAACTGCGAGAGCGATTTCGTGGCGCGCACCGACGACTTCAAGGAACTGGCGCACGATATCGCCATGCACATTGCGGCCAGCGATCCGAAGTACGTGCGAAAGGAAGACGTTACCGCGGCAGACTTTGCGCGCGAAAAGGATATCTTTCTGGCGCAGGCCATCGCCTCGGGCAAGCCGCAGCATATTGCGGAGAAGATGGTCGCGGGCAAGATGGAAAAGTTCTACGAAGAGGTCTGCCTGCTGGAGCAGCCCTTCATCAAAGACCAGACCTTGTCGATTGCGCAGCTGATCGCGGCGAAGATCGGCAAGCTGGGCGAAAATATCAGCGTGCGGCGCTTTGCGAGGTTCAAGGTGGGCGATGTGGGCGCAACCGTCGCCACAACCAAGCCCACGGAACAGAAAGCTGAGTAATTCCACGGCGCTCTAACGAGCGCCTTTTTTGCTTGCGGGCTGGACGAGCTCGCGACAGCCGGCGAGACGCCGGCGGTACAAATGCAAACTCCTGCCTTCAAACGCGTTCTGCTCAAGATTTCCGGAGAAGCCCTCGCCGCTAATCAGGGCTTTGGCGTGGATACGGCGCGCATTCATGAGGTCGCGGCGGAGTTGGCCGACGTTCACAAGCTGGGAGTTCAACTCGCCATCGTCGTAGGCGGCGGCAACTTTTTCCGCGGCGTGGCCGACCAGGCTCGGGACATGGACCGCGTTTCCGCGGATCACATGGGAATGCTGGCCACGGTGATCAATGCGCTGGCGCTGCAAGATGCGCTCGAAAAACAGAAAGTCTACACGCGCGTGCAGACGGCGATTGAGATGAACCAGGTGGCCGAGCCGTTCATCCGGCGCCGCGCCATCCGGCATCTGGAAAAAGGCCGCGTCGTCATCTTTGCCGGTGGGACGGGAAATCCATATTTTTCGACCGACACGGCGGCCTCGTTGCGCGCCATGGAGATCAAAGCCGACGCCATTCTCAAGGCCACCAAAGTTGACGGCATCTACGACGCCGATCCCATGAAGGTGAGTGGTGCCAAGAAGTTCACCGACATCACTTACATGGAAGTGCTGAAGCTGGGGCTGAAAGTGATGGACTCGACCGCCATCAGCCTGTGCAAGGACAACAATCTTCCCATCATCGTGTTCAACCTGAATGAGCACGGCAATATCCGGCGGGTGGTGAGTGGAGAGAAGATTGGGTCGAGGGTGAGCGCTTAAAGGCTTTGGCCACGGATCTTCACGGATTCGCACGGATTCTTGATTTCTGATCCGTGGCCGTGAGAATCGTGGCCAGCTTTGTGTTGGGTTTATAATGCAGCGTTTTGATTCTTGAATGCTTACGGAGCTGACTGATATGGCTCAAGCCACCATGGCCGCGATTCCGGGCCTGAAAGAAACTTACGTACAGCTGAAGACGCGGATGGACAAGGCCGTTGAAGATTTCCGCAAGGCGATGGCGGCCACGCGCACCGGGCGCGCCTCGGTGCACATGCTGGAAACCGTGACGGTTGATTATTACGGCTCGCAGATGCCGCTGAACCAAGTTTCCAGCATTCACGTGCCGGAGCCGCAGATGATTACGGTGCAGCCCTTCGATCCGTCGCAGATTGGGCCGATCGAGAAGGCGATTCGTTCGGCCGAGCTGGGGCTGAATCCGATGAATGACGGCAAGATGATCCGCGTGCCGGTGCCGACACTCACTCAGGAGCGCCGCCAGGAAATGGTGAAGCACCTGCACAAAGTGCTCGAGGAGCATCGCACCGCGGTGCGGAATATTCGCCGCGATGGCAACGACGCCATCAAGAAGGCGATGAAAGACAAAAAGATCACCGAGGACGACGAGAAGCGGTCGCTCGAGGAAATCCAGAAACTCACCGACGACGAAATCAAGAAGATGGAAGAGATGAGCAAGGCCAAAGAAAAAGAAGTGCTGGAGCTGAAATAGGCGTTCTTTGTTGCATCCGATGGAAGGGGCATCCGAAACGTGCGGATGCCCTTTGTGTTGCGTGAGTCCCCTGCCCCGTATAATTGGTTGAAGTCATGAAGAAAATCGTCCATGCCGCGTGCCCGCACGATTGCCCCGATGCGTGCGGCGTTCTAATTACAGTGGAGGATGGGCGTGCCACGAAGATTCAGGGTGATCCGCAGCATCCGGTGACGCGGGGATTTTTGTGCGCGAAGGTGGCGAAGTATCTGGACCGGGTATATTCGCCGGACCGGGTGCTGTATCCGATGCGGAGGATTGCGGATAAGGGAGTGGCCGAAAAGCAACGGAGCTTCGCTCCGGGACAGCCGGGGGCGGCTGTCCCCACACAAGCCGGTCCCACGCAGGTTTGGCAGCGCATTACTTGGGATGAAGCGCTGGATGAAATTGCCTTGCGCTTTCGCGGCATTGTTGCCGAGTTCGGCCGCGAAGCCATTCTGCCTTATTCCTACGGCGGAACGCTGGGCGCGCTGAACGGCGCTTCCATGGACCGCAGATTCTTCGGCCGGCTCGGCGCTTCGCAACTGGAGCGGGCGATTTGTTCGGCGGCAGGCGAGGCTGGGCTGCTGTCTGTGCTCGGGGTGAAGGTGGGCACTGAGCCCGAGCAGTTCGTGTATTCCCGTTACATCATTGCCTGGGCTGCGAACATTCACGGAAACAATGTTCACCTGTGGCCGTTCATCGCGGAGGCGCGGCGCAAGGGTGCGAAGCTCGTGGTTATCGATCCCTATCGTACGCGCACTGCGGCCTGCGCCGACTGGTATCTTCCCATCAATCCGGGCACCGACGGCGCGCTGGCGCTGGCCTTGATGCATGTGATCATCGGGGAAGGGCTGCACGATGCCGATTACGTGGCGAAATACACGCTGGGTTTCGAAGAGTTGCGGGAAAAAGTAAAAGCTTATCCGCCCGAGCGTGTGGCGCATTGGACGGGGATCGCGGCCGAAGATATTCGCAAGCTGGCGCGGGAATATGCCACGGTGCGGCCTTCAGTAATCCGGCTGAATTATGGCGTGCAGCGGTCGGAAGGCGGCGGAATGGCCACGCGTGCCATTGCGATGCTGCCCTGCATTACCGGATCGTGGAAGGAAGTCGGCGGCGGTTTGCAGTTGTCGACCAGTGGCGCGTTTGGGCTGAATAAAGATGCGTTGACGCGGCCCGACCTTAGGCCTGAGGGACTCGATCATATGCCGCGAACTGTGAACATGGTGGAACTGGGCAAGGCGCTGAACACATTGAGCGACCCGCCGGTGAAGGGGTTGTTCGTGTACAACTCAAATCCCGCCGCGGTTTGTCCCAATCA
Source organism: uncultured Acidobacteriaceae bacterium (assembly GCA_963832755.1). GTDB lineage: Bacteria > Acidobacteriota > Terriglobia > Terriglobales > Acidobacteriaceae > Sulfotelmatobacter. Next base: position 1,197,390 of record CAWHVM010000003.1, read on the forward strand.
CAATGAAGTGGTGCGCGGGCTGAAGCGGGTCGACTTGTTTACTGTGGTTCATGAGCAGTTCTTCACCGATACGACCGACTATGCGGATATTTTGTTGCCGGCAACCACGTTTTTCGAGCACAAAGATTTGCAGGCTGCTTATGGCCACTATTACTTGCAAGTGTCAGGCCAGGCGATTGAGCCGTTGGGAGAGTGCCGGGCGAATGTGGAAGTGTTTCGGGCGCTGGCAGAACGAATGGGATTCGACGACGCATGCTTCCGCGAGAGCGTCGACGAGATGATCGATGGCGCGCTGGCTTCTAGCAATCCATGGTTGAAGGGCATTAGCCGGGACAGACTGGAGCGGGAACGGCAGGTGCGGCTGAACTTCAGGAGTCAGGGCTCAGGGGCTAGGGGTCAGTCAGAACCTTTTCTCCCCTTTGCTCACGGCAACTTCCGCACGCCGTCGGGCAAAGCGGAACTATACAGCGAAGCGATGAAGGCGCAGGGGCTTGATCCGGTGGCCGAGTTCACGCCTCCCGCGGAATCGCGGCATGGAGGGCAGGGAACGGCTTTCCCTTTGGAGCTTCTGGCGCGCAAGGCCGACAACTTTCTGAACTCGAGTTTTTCCAACCTGCCTTCGGTGCAGTCGATGGAAGAAACGAATCTTCTCGAAATGCATTCCGCCGATGCCCGAGCGCGTGGCATCGCCGATGGAGACAAAGTGAGGGTTTACAACCGTCGCGGAGAAATTTTCCTGAAGGCCAGAGTGGATGGTGTGGTTCAGCCGGGAGTAGTCTCGGCGAAGCTGAACTGGGCCAAGCTGGGTCCAGGATTGCGGAATATCAACGTGCTGACCTCAGAAAAACTTTCCGATCTGGGCAACTCGGCCACGTTTTATTCCGTCTTGGTGGAGGTGGAGTCAGCCCAGTCCCTTCCATGAAGCCACCGGCAAGAGCGGCGGTGGCTCGGCTTTATAAGGAAGCGAGCCAAACGCACGATTATTGCGGCGCAAAGAACACGCCGCTTCGCGCGGCTCGCCCAGATCCCTCGCTGCGCAAAGGACGCTTGCTCCGGATGACAACCAAAAGAAGCCACCGGCAAGAGTGGCGGCTTGGACGCTTTCTATTTTTCTACCGTATAATGATGGTTTTCCCACATCCCAGAGGCTGAGGTCGTAGCGATTCATTTTTGCTCTCATCCAGACATTGTTGTGTCCGGGCGCGGCCACGGTTTCTTGGGCGCTGCTCACTCCTCATCCTCTTCATTCGCACGGCTTTGCCGCAGAATAAAAGGGCTGGGGTGGGCGCTCGGAATTACGCTGACGCTGCTTTGCGCCTCAGCCAGCTGGGCGCAGACCGATGTCATCTCTGAAATCAATGTTCAGGGCAACCGCAGAATTCCCGCCGAGACGGTCAAGGCCCGCATCTTCACTCACCCCGGCGATATCTACGATCCCGCCGCGCTGGAGCGCGATTTCAACTCGCTGTGGAACACCGGTTATTTCGAGGACATCCACTTTCTACGCGAACAGACTCCGAAGGGCTGGCGTCTGATTATCCAGGTGAAGGAAAAGCCGACCATCCGCGAGATCAACTACGTGGGCCTGAGTTCGGTTTCGACCAGCGACGTGCTCGACCGTTTCAAGGAAGCGAAAGTTCCATTGTCGGTGGAAAGTCAATACGACCCAACCAAAGTCAAAAAAGCGGAAGTGACGATCAAAGGACTGCTGGCGGAACATGGGCGGCAGTTTGCCACCATCCGCACAGAGGTACGGCAGATTCCTCCGGCTGCGGTCGGCATCACCTTTGTGGTTAAAGAAGGTCCCAAGGTCAAGGTGGGCAGGATCAGGTTCGAGGGCAACAAGAACGTAAAAACTCGAGTGCTGCGTTACGCCATGAAGAACTTGCGGCCCATCGGCATCCCGCACTCGATTTTTTTGGAAAACATCTTTGCCCGAACCTACGACGCGACCAAGCTCGACGAAGACACGGAACGCGTCCGCAACGAATACCAGAATCGCGGTTATTTCAAAATGAATCTGGCGGGCGAGCCCAAGACGCAGATTCACGATACTGGCCACCCGGGCGCACACGTCCCATTGTTGCAGGGTGGAGCCGGCAAAGCTGTCGACATCACGATGGTGGTAGATGAGGGTGAGCGCTACACCTTGGGCGGGATTACGTTCAAAAACAACAAGGCGGTAACTAACGTCAAGGCGCTGCGTGCCATCTTCCCCATCAAGGACGGAGATGTCTTCAGCAAAGAAAAAGTGGGCAAGGGTCTGGAGAACCTGCGCAAGGCCTACGGCGAGTTGGGCTACATCAACTTTACTCCCGTGCCGGAAACCAGGTTCGACGACGAAAAGAAGCTGATCTATCTCGATATTGACGTCGACGAAGGCAAGCAGTTCTATGTACGCCGCATCGAGTTCGTGGGCAACACTACCACGCGTGACAAGGTGATCCGGCGTGAAATCGCGCTGGAGGAGGGAGGCATCTACAACTCGAAACTCTGGGAGTTGAGCTTGCTGCGCCTGAACCAATTGGGATACTTCGATCAGTTGAAGCCGGACGATCCCAACGTCACCACCCGTCAACTGGATGAGAAAAACGGGTTGGTCGACCTGACCCTGAAGGTCAAAGAGAAGGGCAAGAACAGCATCGGCCTGAATGGCGGCGTCAGCGGGCTGGAAGGCGCCTTTATCGGCATCAACTACGCGACCAACAATTTCCTTGGTCTGGGTGAAACGCTTCAGGTCGTGGCCAGCCTCGGGAACCTGGCGAAAAGCATCCGGTTCGGCTTTACCCAGCCCTACATGTTCGACCGTCCCTTGCAATTTGGTTTCAATGTGTACTACACGAAGACCAGGTACGATCAGGCGCGGCAGCTCTCCATCTTTAGCGGGCAGAACCTGAGCCTGCCCAACGCCGTGCTGCAGAACCTGCAGAATTACACGCAAGCCAGCGCTGGATTTACCACGTCGTTGAGCTATCCCCTGCGCGCGCGCAACAAACGCCGTTTCAATCGCCTGGGAATGACCTATTCCTGGGACCGCTCTTCGCTCGCGGCGCTCAGCTCCGCCTCCAGGAATCTGTTCGAGTTTTTGGCCTTCCGCGGAATCTCCGGGCCGGTTGCCCTCGACGGAATCATTACCAGCAAGATCTTTCCCAACTTCTCTTTCAACACCATCAACAGTCCCATCTCACCGCACACCGGGCATCAGTTCACGCTGGGCGCCGAGGTCGCCGGACTGGGAGGGTCCGTCCGGTCCGTCCGCCCCATCGTTCAGTACAAGCGCTTTATTCCAGTTCAGAGGGGGCGCAACGCGCTCGGCTTCAACGTGCAGGGATCGTTCATCAGCGGCTGGGGTGGTTTGGTTGCGCCGCCGTTCCAGCGGGCTTACCTGGGCGGGGAGAACGATCTGCGCGGTTTTGATATCCGCTCCGTATCGCCGGTGGCGTTCCTGCCGAGCACGGGGTTCATCACGCTGACCAATCGCGACGGCAACGGAGTACCGGTGAATACCAGCCGCGGCTGCACTCCATCGCTGCCATCGCCCCAGTCCAATTGCGTAACCGTTCCCATTCCGGTGGACCAGATCGTATTCCCGGGAGGAGATTTCAGCGTCTTCACGAACATGGAGTACCGCATCACGATCTATGGGCCGGTGGCTCTGGCGCCGTTCGTGGACTCGGGCATTGACCCCATCGTCCGGAAGTCGCAGTTGCAAATTGCGCAGGTGCAATACGAGGGCGTGGTGGATTACCCCTTTGGATGTCCGCAGCTCTTGCAGATTGGCACCACCAACACCTGCACGGTGGGCAGCCCGTTGAGCCCGCCGCCGTCGCAAAATCTGCAGGTTCTGGGCACCACCAACTGGCGGCCCAGAATCTCCACCGGACTTGAACTCCAGGTCTTCCTGCCGGTCATCAACGCACCCTTCCGCCTTTACTGGGCGTATAACGCGCTGCGCTTGGATAGCACGGCCACGCCGCCGATTCCGGTCACTCCCAACATGTTCCCGCAAGTCTGCGGACCCTCGGGCTGCCATCTAACCGAGGCAGGATCGTACACCTACAACTTGGCCAAGAACGCCTACTCGCCAACTTTCCTGCTGCGGGAGCCGCGCAAGACGTTCCGCTTTACGGTGGCGACGACTTTCTAAGAGCAAGCTCACGGCTCTAAGTTTGACGGCCTCCGCGCATGCTCTCTATAATTGTTACGATCCACGCCATTGCAGAGGTTTGCGCAGGGTGGACGACACGTCCGCAACCCCGGCGTGTGGCGCTGGCAGTCGAGTGTGCCTGGTCTTAAAGGCGAATGTCTGACGGCGGCGTTGCCAGAAACGCAAGACCCAGAAACGCAAGACCCAGAAACGCAAGACAAAGAAGCGCAAGATGAAGACCCCGTGAGTACAGCCCGGTCGGCCCAGTGTTGCCTGAGGGCGATCTGAGTTCATTCCCGGAACCACACGGAACTATGTTCCAAGGAGTTTAAAAGATCCGATGACAAGCAAGTTTCTGCGGTCTGTCCTGGCCCTTGCAGTGTTCTCGATGATTTCAGCATGGGCCCAAACCGGTGGCGCCGCCACCCCGTCTAGTCCAGCTGCTGCACCTGCGAGTCCAGGCGCTCCCGCCCCCGCGCCCACGACTGGCACCAAGATTGGGACGATCAACGTGGAGGCTGCGGTCTTCGGTTCCAACGAAGGCCGCCGCGATGGGGATGCCCTGCAAAAGAAACTGGAGCCCCGGCAAAACGAACTCAAGGCCCAGAATGAGGAGCTTGAAGGGCTGCAGAAACAACTACAGACCCAGGGCGACAAGCTGAACGACGATGCCCGCGCCACCCTCGTCAAGCAGATTGAGACCAAGAAGAAGTCGCTGGATCGCGCCGTCCAGGATTTCCAGGAGGACGGACAAAACCAGGGGAAAGAGATCTTCACGCGCATTTTGCAGAAGATGGCTCCCACTATCGTGAAGTACGCCCAGCAGAATGGATACCAGCTGATTGTCGACACCTCGAACCAATGGCCGCAAAGCCAGGTGCTGTGGTCGGGTGAAGGCGTAGATATCACCAAGGCGATCGTGGACGCCTACAACGTGTCGTCGGGTGTGCCGGCCCCTGTTCCGACCGGCGCTCCGGCAGGGAAGGCGCCCGCCCCGAGGCCCGCCGGTACCTCTCCAAAGCCAGCAGCTCCGGCGTCAACTGCACCACCCAAGTAAGTTTTCCGCGACACCGCGTGTGTCGGAAAAGTTCCCAAAGGCCGCGTTTACGCGCGGCCTTTTTCTTTGCCCCAGCCCGTCCAACAGTGAGGCGGTCGGTGTCCTTATCAGCAACCGCATTTCATTCCGGAGGACACATGTTTGCCACTACACTCAATTCGTCATGGGATGAACGTTCGCGCCGCGGAATGACAACCTTGACCTCGTTTGGACTGCAGGCTCTGGTTGGGGGCGTCTTGCTGCTGGTGCCGCTGCTGCGCCCGATGGGATTGCCTTCGTTGCGCCAACTCTCGACGCCGGTGAGCCTGGGCCGTCCGCTGGGAGAGGCTCCCGCCGTCAGAACGCACGCGGGTGGGAATGCCGCCGCGTCGATCAATCCGGTGGTGATCTTCCTGAGGTCGCCATCGCGGCCTGCAAGCGGAACGCAGGCTACCAGCGATGATAGTCCGCCGCAAATCAGTACATCGGCTTTCGGCGCCGGCGGTCCCTTTGGACCGGGTAGCCGTGATGGAATGAGAGATGCTCTGGGAACAGGTACACGCCCGATTATTCCGTCGGTGCCAGTGACGCTTGCTCCTCCGGTGCGCATCTCGCACATGAACGAGGGGAACTTGGTTCATAAGATTCTGCCGGCATATCCTACGCTGGCGCGAAGCGCGCGTATTCAGGGGCAGGTGGTGTTGCAAGCGGTGATCAGCAAGCAAGGCGTCATTGAGAACCTAAAAGTTCTGGCCGGCCATCCCATGCTGGTGCCGGCCGCGGTCGAGGCCGTGCGGCAGTGGCGTTATCGGCCTTACATCTTGAACAATGTGCCGGTCGAGGTAGAAACGCAGATCACTGTGAACTTCTCGCTGGCCGGAAACTGAGAAGGCAAGGTCCAGTTTCTAGTGTGTATGAGCGAGAACTGGAAGCTTGAAACTAGCTACTTTCGTAGACTTGACGCGACGATCACTTTGGTCAACTCTGTAAGTTTCAGCAAAGCTCTTTGACACCCCGACCCATCCTCTTAACTCCTTACGGCTCAAGATTTTACCCGCAAGTTGTTGAGCCCCATAGATTAAATCCGATTTTGGCGCTAAGCCGATGATTCCAATAGACCAGGGGGGAGGGGGGATACCCCATAGTTATAAAATGATAAATAGCCACTTCCCAGGGCGGGAAAGCAAAACTCACGCGGCTTCCCAAATCGAAACCAAGGCTAGGAACTGGGGACGGCAAACTGAGAACTGAGAACTGAAACTAGCCTTGGGAGTAGCCTGAGCGTAACCTGAGCGCACGCGCTGCTCCCGCTATAATCGAGGCCAGTGGCGACAACTGCAGAAATTCTGAGCCGTGTGGCTACACGCCCCACCTGGGCGGAAGTTTCGCTAACTTCCCTGCGGCAAAACTTCCGCACCGTGGTGAAACATGCCGGCGCGGTAGTGACCGTTTGCGCGGTGGTGAAGGCCGACGCTTACGGCCACGGCGCGGTGGAGTGTTCGCGCGCTTTGCAGGAGGAGGGCGCGAAGTGGCTCGGGGTGACCTCGCTCGACGAAGCGATTCCGCTGCGCGAGGCGGGCATCGATTCGCGGATTCTGTTGATGACAGGCTTCTGGCGCGGCGAAGAGAGCGAGATCGTCCGCCTGCGGCTTACTCCCACAGTGTGGGAACCATGGCTGATCGAGTCTTTGGAGAATGCTGCGGCCAGCGGAGCAGTGCGGCTGGCAGTGCATTTGAAAGTGGATACCGGCATGGGTCGGCTGGGTGTGGCGCTCGATGGACTTCCTGCTGTGCTCAAGGCCCTCAGCGCGGCTCCACATCTGGTTCTGGAAGGACTTTCGACTCATTTGGCTTCTTCGGAAATTTTGGATGCGCCATCGGTGGCCGAACAGGAACGAAATTTTGCGGAGGCGCAACGCATGGTGCGGGCTGCCGGCTTCACTCCAAGTTTGGTGCACATGGCCAACACCAGCGCGCTCATCTCGCGGCGCGAGACGTGGAACAACATGGTGCGCCCTGGGGTTGCGCTCTACGGCTATTACTTGCCGTTCCAGCGCGCGGGACGGGAGGTGAGCGGGGGCACGCTGCGGCTTCCAGTGAAGCCGGTGCTGACCTGGAAGACGCGCATTCTCTCCATGCGGGACTTCGCCGCCAACCAGGCTCTCGGTTACGGCGGAACTTACGTGACCAGGGCGCCGGCGCACGTTGCCGTGCTACCTGTGGGATACGCTGATGGGTATAACCGGCAGCTATCGAATCGCGGACGCGTGATCGTGCGCGACCACTATGCTCCAATTGTGGGCAGCATTTCTATGGATCTCACGCTGGTGGATGTGACCGGCATTCCTGAGATTGCCGTGGGCGATGAAGTGATCCTGCTGGGAACCCGCGATGGCTTGAGCGTGGATGCGCTCGAACACGCTCGCCTGGCTAACAGTTCACCGTATGAGATTCTCTGCAATATCTCCAAGCGCGTGCCGCGGAAGTACTGAAACTAGGGGCGATCCGTTTTTTGTTCTACCCTGTGTCGCTCCGTGTCCTCGGTGGTAAAGGTTTTAGGCGCGGCTCAGAATCTCCCGCATCCCGCTACGCATCCGTTATGCTAGTAACGCTCTTATATGGATACTCTGAAATCCAAAACCTCTGGCGCGGCGGCCGTCGAACCGTCGGCGAACAACGGAACTAGCCCGGAGCGTGAGCGCGTGTTCAGCGCCTTCCGTCAATGGGGATACCTTGAGGGCGACCTCGATCCGCTCGGCTTCCTCCGTCCGCGCCCGACCGTTGAACTGCAGATCGACGGCGAATATGCCCGCGAAGCGCGCGCCATCTACTCTTCGACCATCGGCGTCGAAATCAACCACATCTACGCTCCCGAACGACGCCGCTGGATTTATGAGCGAATGGAATCGCCGTCTCAAGGTTTCGAGGTTACAGAGAAAGATCAGCAGCGCATTCTCGATCTGCTCATCCGCGCCGACGTTTTCGAACAGGTGATGCAGCAGCGCTATCTCGGCAGCAAGCGCTTCTCGCTGGAAGGCGTCACCGCGTTGATTCCGCTGGTGGATGAAATCCTCGACACCGGCTCCCGCCTCGGCGCGATCGAACTGGTGATGGGCATGAGCCACCGCGGACGCCTCAACGTGATGGCGCACGTCGCCAAGCGGTCGCCAGAAGAAATCTTTGCCGGATTTGAGGACGTTGACCCGCGCAGCGTGCTCGGCTCCGGCGATGTGAAGTATCACATGGGCGCGACCGGTGAATACATCACACGGAGCGGCGGCAAGGTTCACATCCATCTGGTTTCGAATCCCAGCCATCTCGAAGCGGTCGATCCCGTCACCGTAGGCCGCACGCGCGCCAAGCAGGACCGCACTGGCGAAGGCGGACGCGAAAAATATTTGCCGCTGCTGGTTCACGGCGACGCCGCTTTCGCCGGACAAGGCATTCTCGCCGAGACTATGAATTACGCCGACCTTCCCGGCTACACCGTCGGCGGCACGATTCACGTGGTCGCCAACAATCTGCTCGGGTTTACCACCAGCTATCTGGAAGAGCACTCGACGCGCTTTGCGGCGTGCATCGCGCGCCGGCAGTCGATTCCCATTTTTCACGTCAACGGTGAAGATGTGGACGCAGTCGTTCGCGTGGCCCGCCTCGCCACCGAATACCGCTACCGGTTTGGCACCGACGCGGTCATCGATCTCATCGGTTACCGCCGTCATGGGCACAGCGAAGTCGACGACCCTACGGTTACGCAGCCCTTGCTCTACAAGAAAATTAAAGAGCATCCGCCGCTGTGGGAAATCTACGCCGACGACATTGGAGCGTCCGACGCTGGCGCGCAGGCTGCTGCTATCAAGGCCGAGTTTGAATCCGCGCAGAAAGAGGCGGGCAAGATCACGAAGAAGCCGTTGATGCGTGAACTGCCTAGGTGTTGGGACCAATACTACGGCGGCCGACACAAGCCGGAGTTCGAGGTGGAAACCGGACTTCTGGAAGAAGAGTTAGCGGAGCTTTCCAGTCGCCTCACCGCTTATCCCGAGGGATTTCACATTCACCCGAAGGTGAAGAAGTTGCTCGAGCAACGCGCCGAGATGGGCGCGGGCAAGCGCCCAGTTGATTACGGAATGGCTGAGGCCCTCGCATTTGCCAGCCTGGTCAAAGCCGGTGTTCCGGTTCGATTGTCCGGGCAGGACTCACGTCGCGGCACCTTCAACCAGCGGCACTCCGTTCTCATCGACGTCGAGAATGAGAACGAATATGTTCCGCTGGAAAACATCGCGCCCGGTCAGGCCCGCTGCGGAATTCACAACTCGACTCTTTCCGAGCCGGGCGTGCTTGGCTTCGAATACGGCTACAGCCGCGACTATCCCGAAGCGCTCGTTCTCTGGGAAGCACAGTTCGGCGATTTTGTGAATGTGGGACAAGCCATCATCGATCAGTTCATCTCTGCGGGAGAAGCCAAGTGGAATCTGCTCTCTGGGCTCGTGCTGCTTCTTCCGCACGGTTACGAAGGCCAGGGGCCGGAGCACTCCAGCGCGCGCATCGAGCGCTTCATCCAGCTCGCGGCGAAACATAATATCCAGATCGCGCAGCCTTCCAACGCCGCGCAGTATTTTCATTTGCTTCGCCGCCAGGCCTTGCGCCACTGGCGCAAGCCGTTGGTTGTTTTTACTCCTAAGAGCATGTTGCGCCATCCTGATGCGTCATCGCCCGTTGCGGACTTTACGCAGAAGAATTTTCAGAACGTGCTCTCCGATACGGAAATTGGAGAAGCCGACCGCATTCTGGTCTGCACCGGCAAGATCGGCCACGAACTTCAGGCCGAGCGCAAGAAGAGAAAAGATACTTCCACAGCGATCGTGTTTCTCGAACAGATCTATCCCTTCCCGGAAAAAGAACTGGCCGCCGAATTCGCCCGCCACGGCGAGAACGGCGATATCGTGTGGGTACAAGAAGAGCCCGCCAACATGGGAGCGTTATTCAACATGCTCCCGCGGCTACAGCGCATCGCTGGCGAGCGCCACGTGATGTCGGTAAAACGCAGCTCCAGCGCGAGCCCGGCTACGGGCAGCGCCAAGGCGCATGAAGTGGAACAGAGAACGTTGCTGGCGCTGGCGTTCACTACAAAGGGATAGTCGGGACGACCGAAATCCATGCCCCGCCGCCATCAACTACTACGCGCAGCCATCGACACCGGCGGCACCTTCACTGACTGTGTCTGGGTCGATGCTACCGGCGCCGTGCGCATGCTGAAAGTCTTCTCCACGCCTGCCGATCCCTCACAAGCCATCGTCGAAGCGCTCCGCAAAATCGAGCACCAAAGCGAGCTGGTAATCTTGCACGGCACCACCGTGGGTACCAATACTCTGCTCGAACGCAAAGGCGCGCGCATGGCCCTGGTTACGACCGCCGGTTTCGAAGACGCCATCGAGATTGGACGGCAGGCCCGGCCCAAGCTCTACGACTTTTTCTTCGACCGCGTCGAACCTCTCGTGTCGGCTGATCTACGCTTTGGAATAGAAGAGCGGACTGCCAGCGACGGGGAAGTGCTGACCTCGCCTTCGCCCGCGGAGTTGAAATCGCTGGTTTCGCACGTGGCGGCGAAGCAGCCTGAGTCGATTGCCATCTCGTTACTCTTTTCTTTCGCGAATCCGAAAAACGAGCTGGCAATCGCAGAAGCACTCAAGCGCATAGGCGTGCCACTTTCCATCTCGCACCAGATTCTCCCTGAATTCCGCGAGTTCGAGCGCACGTCAACGGTAGTAATCAATGCCTATTTGCAGCCAGTGATGCAGCGGTATCTGAAAAATCTAGAAAGCCGCTACCGTAGGGACGTTGCTTGCAACGTCTCTGCAGGCGCCCGCCCCCGCATCTTCGTCATGCAATCGAGCGGCGGCATCACTGCCCTCGCCGCCGCCGCAAGCGAACCGGTTCGCACCGTGCTTTCCGGCCCTGCCGGGGGCGTGGTTGGCGCTGCCGCCACCGCACGCCGCAGCGGTTTCGAGCGAATCATTGCCTTCGACATGGGAGGCACTTCTACCGACATCTCGTTAGTCGAAGGCGCAATCACAACGGCCAGCCACGCCGAAGTTGCCGGGTTCCCGGTCGGCGTGCCGATGCTTGATATCCACACTGTAGGCGCAGGCGGAGGCTCGCTTGCGCGCTTCGACGTGGGTGCTGTTCTGCGAGTCGGCCCCGAATCTGCCGGCGCCGATCCCGGCCCGATCTGCTATGGCCGCGGCGTGCAGCCCACGGTTAGTGATGCAAACCTTTTACTCGGCCGCCAGCAGGCCACGCTCTTTCTCGGCGGGGATTTTACTCTCGACCTCGATCGTACTCGCCGCATCACCCGCGAATGGCTGAAGCGGCAGGGAAGTTCGCTCAGCCTCGAGAAGTTCGCCGCGGGCGTTGTCCGCGTGGTGAACGCCACGATGGAGAAAGCCATCCGCGTGGTCTCTATCGAGCGCGGCCGCGATCCCCGCGACTTCGCCCTCGTAGCCTTCGGCGGCGCCGGAGGCCTGCACGCCTGCGCTCTGGCGGAGGCCCTCAGCATCCCGCGCTTGATCGTACCTGCGCTGCCCGGCGCGCTTTCCGCGCTCGGCATTCTGTTCAGCGACGTGGTCAAGGATTACTCCCGCACGGTGCTCTGGCGCGTCGCTGGCAAACTTCCAGTTGCTCAACTGGATCGCGAATTTTTGACTTTGCAGAAACAGGCTGCGAAAGATTTTCATGAAGAAGCTTGGCAGGGAACAGTTCGCTATCAGCGCAACGTCGACATCCGCTACCGCGGCCAGGGATACGAACTCAACCTGCCGTTCACCCGGAATCTCTTGCAGGAATTCGAACGAGAACATCGGCGCCGCTACGGCTATGTTCATCCCGCTCGCGAGTTGGAGTTGGTAACACTTCGCCTCCGAGCCGTCATCAAGTCCACCACCCCCCATTTGGGGACGGCCGTCCCCGGCCGTCCAAGCCGAGCAAAGCTCGGCTCACCTTCCATGGTCAAAGCCCCGGTGTTCTTCGAAGGCAAGAAACTAGTGGCGGCAATCTACTCCCGCGACACGCTCACCCCAGGCAAAACTTACTCAGGTCCGGCCATCGTCACCGAATACAGCGCCACCACGGTCGTCCCGCCGGGCAAGCATTTCCATCTGGATCCCGCCGCCAACCTGATTGTTACAATCCAATGAAAATCACGCTTCACACTCCGCACTCGCTAGTCGGTACTAGGTACTCTCAACTCGCTTCGTTACAATAAAACTGTGAAACCAAGCATCTTTGTCGTTGAAGACGATCCTGATATCTCCCGCCTCGTTCGCCACCACCTGGAGAACGATGGTTTTGCGGTGCGCGTTTATCCCAACGGCTCTACTGTCATCGCCGATGCCGAACGGCAGCGTCCTGCGCTGTTCGTGCTCGATATCATGGTTCCCGGCAAAGACGGACTCGAGCTTTGCCGTACCGTCCGCCAGACTCCCGGGCTCGCCGCCGTGCCGGTGATTTTTCTTACCGCCAAGAGCAGCGAAGCCGACCGCGTGCTCGGACTTGAGATCGGAGCCGACGACTATATCGCCAAGCCTTTCAGCCCGCGCGAACTCGTGGCCCGGGTGAAGGCCGTGCTACGCCGCTTTGAGCGCCCGCTGCCGCCCAGTCCGCTGAAAGTCGGAGATATCGCCATTGACCCCGCCGCCATGGTGCTTACCGTCCGCGGTCAAATCGTTCCCACGACTGCCACGGAATTCCGCCTGCTTGATTATTTTGCCCGCCATCTCGGGCGCGTCTTCTCTCGCGATCATCTGCTGGATTCCGTCTGGCGCGACACTTCGTACGTGACCCCGCGCTCGGTAGACGTTTATGTCCGCCGCATCCGGGAAAAAATCGAACCGGACCCGGAGAACCCGCGCTACTTAAAGACCGTGCGCGGAGCAGGTTACCGCTTCGAGGCTCCGAAGTGAGAAACGGGATTTTCCTGAAGCTGCTAGCGGCCTTCGTGGTCGTCATTCTCGCAGCTGCCGTCATGTTCGACCTCACGCTCGGCGGTGCCTGGCAAGCTTCTCTGCGCAAAGAAATCGAACGCAATCTGATCCAAAAGACTAAACTGCTGGCCCACCGCGTCGAGACCGACCGCAGCGGCCACTCCCTTGCCGACATCGCCGCGCAGGAAGGACAAGCTGCCGGCGCTCGCGTCACCATCATCGATCCCGCAGGCAACGTGCTGGCTGATTCTGAATCTACGCCGGGCTCAGTCGAGAACGTCACCCAGAGCAAGGAGTTCGCCGCCGCTCTCGCCGGCGGGGTAGGCATTTCGCAGCGGCGCAGCGCGACTATCGGCATTCCGTTTCTTTATGTAGCGGTTCCCATCTCCGGCGGCGCCGTCCGCATGGCCTATCCCCTCTCTGACGTTGAAGCCGTGACTGCGCAGGTTCGCCGCCGACTGGAACTCGCTTCCGGCATGGCGTTTCTCTTCGCACTTCTCGTCGCCGCGGCGGCCGCACATTGGACCGCCCGTCGCCTGGAACGCATCGTGGATGTCGCTGCCCGCATCGCCGAGGGCGACCTGCAAGCCCGCATTCTGGAAACTTCTCCGGACGAAATCGGCCGCGTCGCGGGCGCCATCGATAAAACTGCGCGCCGCGTGGAACAAAGTTTCGCCGCCGTCCGCTCCAGCCAGCGCCAGCTCGAAACCCTGCTCAACAGCATGCAGGACGCCGTCATCGCCGTCAGCGCCGATGGTGTCGTGCAGTGGGCCAATCAACGCATCGATCGCCTGGTGCCGCAAGGAACGCGCTTGCATCAGCCGGTTGTCGAAACCATCCGTGACCCTGATTTTCTTGCCGCAGTAAAGGAGGCCACGATCACGCGCGAAGTCAAAACCGCCCGCGCCACTTCGATCGTTCCCGGCCGCGCCTTCGACGTTACCGCTGCGCCTTTGCCCGGAGGCGGCGCTGTTGCCGTACTCCGCGATCTTACGGAAACCGAGCGCGTAGAAAAAACCCGCCGCGACTTTATCGCCAACGTTTCCCACGAACTGCGCACGCCGCTCACTTCGATTCAAGGTTACGCAGAGACCTTGCTCGACAGCACTCCCGAAAATGGCGCGCCCACACGCGAGTTTCTGGAAATCATCCGCAAGAACTCCGCGCGAATGTCACGCCTCACTGAGGATCTGCTTACCCTGGCACGCGTAGAATCCGGCGAAACCCGTTTCGAAGCGGAGGCCGTTCCCCCCGCCGAACTTCTTCACGATGCCGAAGAGAGTTTCCGCGAAATCGCGCGCACACACGGCATCGATCTCCAAATACAAGACTTGCAAATACAAGACCTGCAGATGCAGGATTCCGGGGCTCTTAACTTGCAGACGCAGAACGTTCCCGGCTCCAACCCGCTCCCCGAGAATCTGCCTCTGGTACTCGCCGACCGCGAAGCCATTCACCAGGTTTTTTCTAACCTGATTGACAACGCGCTAAAGTACGGCGCTTCCGGAGGGCGAATCGTGCTCGGGGCTCGTGCCGTTCCGCATGCGGTGGAATTCTTCGTGCAGGATTTCGGCGCTGGCATCGCGTCCGAGCATCTCCCACGCCTGTTCGAACGCTTCTATCGCGTCGACAAAGCCCGCTCCCGCGAATCCGGCGGCACCGGTCTCGGCCTCGCCATCGCCAAGCACATCATGCTGGCCCACGGCGGTTCCATCCGCGCCGAAAGCGAACTGGCCCACGGCTCGACGTTCCTGTTCACCCTGCCTACGGCCTGAACCAAGAGAGTAGCACCAGCGTTCCGCCGGATGCCCTAGCCTGGGTGTAAAATCGCTGCAGGATATTCCCTTCGGAGACGTCATGAAGCGAATTGCGGCCTTCATTCTGCTGCTTGCCTTGAGTGTTGCATGGTCAATGCCGGTTTACGCTCAACGTGAAAATCGAAGCATCGGCGAAAATAGCCGCGAAGCCAAGAAGGCGGCCAAGCAGCAGCAAAAATATTCAAAAAGGCAGGCCAAGAGACAGCGCAAGGCCGCGAAGAAATACCAGAAGGCGCAACGCAAGGCGGCCAAAAAGCAGAAACATCACCGCAAGTAGCGCTCAAATCCTGAGCTGGTTGAAGAGGTATCCGGTCCTCGCCGCCCCTGCGCTGGTGCAGTCCTCGCGCGAAGAAATGACGAAAAATTCACCTTCCCGTAACCCACGGCTAACAAAGAAAACTTATCTTTAGGCGTTGACCATCCGGTTATGGGTACGGCAAAATCAGCATTAACAAGTACGGCCACTTCCAGCCCGCGCCAGAGGGATGCCCTCATGAGCACTGCCCGCGTCGAGAGTTTGCCGCCCGAACCAGCCCACCACCGCATCGTCCGGCGCACCGTGGAAGCCTGCCGCCTGGCCCAGGAAGCCGCTGGAGCGGCCGCTGAGGGTATTGCCACCGGCTCCGCGCCCTTGCTGAATTCTCTGCGTCAGCGCGAGCGTGAACTCGACACGCTCGACATGGAAATCGACACCGCCGTCACCACGGCCATCACCGAGGTCGAGCCTGCCGAGGCCCGCGAACTTCTCGCCTGTATGAAGTTCATGATCAGCCTGGAGCGCATCGGCGACCTGCTCCTCAGCTTCGCCAACAGCGCCCAAGCCGCTTCTGGCCGCGTTGATTCCGAGGACACACGCGACCTCACCCACATGGCGACCATCCTGGAAAAAATGCTCACCGATGTGGGCGACGCCTTTTCCACCCGCGACGTCCCCAAAGCCGTCGATGTTCTCCGCGCCGATTCCGAGATCGACCGCCTGCGCAACCTCATCTTCCTCCGCCACATCGAGAATCCCGAAAACATTGCCCGCCAAGCCAGCCTGCAGGTCATCTTCATGACTCAGTCTCTCGAGCGCGCCGGCGATCACGCCAAGAACCTCGCCGAAGAAGTTTGCCACGTGGTCAGCGGCCGCACCGTCCGCCACGTCCTGATGGCCTACGACAAGCCCGTGGAGCAAATGTTTATTGATTATCTTCGCCGCCGCGAACAGTAACCGAGAATTCCCTTCACTCGGTACTCGGGACTACTTCGCGGGCACCCAGTAGATCTCTTCCTTGATCCCTGTCTTATCGAGGAAGCCGCGGCGTTTCAGGATGGCCTTGCTGTTGCTGATCATGTCGGGATGGCCGCAAAGGTAGGCATGAGTATTGCTGGCGTCGAGCCCCCACGAGTCGGCGTACTTGCGCAGAATATCGTCGGCGCGGCCGATCTCGCCCGGCCAGTCCGCGTGATCCCACGGCCGGCTCACGGTCGGAACATATTTCAGCCACGGCAGTTCGTCGGCAAAGCGGGTTAATTCATCTTTGTAGCCGAACTCCCATGGGCGGCTGGCGCCATTGAGCAGATAAAGCTTGTGGGAGCCATCAAAGCGGCCTTCCTTCCACTCTTTCGAGAGCGTACGGATGAAGCTGACGAACGGGGCCACGCCCGTCACCGTGGATACCAGCAGATGATTGGTGCGTCCGTTGCCGGTCTCGAGCGTGAAGCGTCCCTTTGGCGCCTTGCGCATGAGCAACTCGCCGCCCGGTTGCAGCTTGTGAAGGCGCGGGGTGAGTGCCCCTTCGGGCACCAGTTCGAAAAAGAATTCGATTTCGCCTTCGCTGGGAGACGAGGCGATCGAATAAGGACGCTCGGTGCGTTTGCCGCCTTCTTCCACGCCGAGCGTGGCGTATTGGCCGGGAATAAAGTTGAACTCCCCGTTCGCCTGGATGCGGAACATCCAGAGGTCGGGCGCAAAGTCGACGCGCTTGGTAATCCGCGCGCAGAAAAACTTGTCATCCACACCTGTCATTTGCAAAATCCCCCGGGCCCGAGAAATTAGATGCCAGAGTGAAGCGGAAGAATGTGGGCCGTGTTGAAGTGGAGAGATGATACACGGCAAGCGGGGTGGTTGACAACCGAACGGTCGTTCGATTCGCTACCCTAAAACAAACCCTTCATCATAGGGGCACAGAGACACAGAAGGCAAACCAGAAGGATCAGGTTTTTCTCTGTGACTCTGTGTCTCTGTGGTGAGGTTGTTCTTTTATTTCCCCAAAACCAGAACCACAAAGCTGTCGGGCAGGATGGTGTGGCGGGGATGCGGGTTATCCGCCGTCGCAGGCGGAGGCGGACCGAACTTTGCAGTCACGACAAAAACATTGTGTGTCTTCGAGTCGAGCGCCAGCGTGCGTGCGCCTTGCTGCGTCGGAACATTTTCCGCCACGCTGAATTTCTCGGGCGACTCCTCGCGCACTATGGTCAACACACCTTCGCCGCAAGAAGCAAAAGCCAATCCGGATTCGTCGTCGAAAGTCGTTGCGTCGACGCCTTCGCCGATTGCCGGTGTAGCTAGAACTTTGCCGGTATCCGCATTCACCACCGCCATCATCTTGTTGTGGCAACCCACAAACAGGCGGCGATTCTTTCGGTCCATTGACAAGCCCGAAGGCGACTCGCACGGAGCTAGCGGCCACGTTGCCTTCACGACCAGCTTGTTCGGATCAATCGCCGTCAACTCGCTCTTATCTTCGATATTCACGAAAATCCCGCCCTTGCCGTCGCTGGCCGCGAATTCCGGCTTGCCGTCCAGTTTGATTGTTCCCAGCACCGTGCCCTTGGCTGCGTCGACGGCGGTGGAATCGTGGCTGCGGCCGTTGAATGTGAAAACCCGTTTAGTTGCCGGATCGTAAAGAATTGCGTCCGGGTTTTCGCCTGCCTTCACCTTGCTGATCGCCGCGAGCGTCTTCAGATCGAAGATTGTGACCGTGCCTTCGCGGCCGTTGCTGACGAATCCGCGGCCCAACTCCGGCGCCAGCGCGATGCCGTGAACTCCGGGCGTATCAGCAATGTCGCCCACCGTCTTGCCGGAATCAAGATCGAGCACGATGACGTGAGTTGCTCGCGAAATATAAAGACGCCGCGCTGCCGCATCCGCGGTCAAATAATCCCAACCGCCTTCGCCGCCTATTTTGTAAGTGTTCACAACCTTGTATCCCGGGCCGGAGGCAGCTAATGCGATTCCGGCAAACAGCAAAGTGAGTGAAGCTGATAACCAACCGCGCATGATCTTTCCTTTAGCAGACATGATTTTCCTCCGCGAACTTTCTGGGGCCGCGGCGTTCTCTTCCGATGCCGGTTTCCGGTCATCGGTGGCCGCAATTGTACAGCGACCTCAGTTGGGCGGACCCCGAAGTAACTTTACCGCATTCCGGACGGTCCCTAAACTTTGCTTATGGATGGATTTGGAGTGGACTCGCCGGTGCACGGCGGGAATGCAGATGGTTCTCTGGATTCGCGCCTCCAGCCTTCGCCCGACTTTGGCACGCTCGGTCCTACCCCGGACGCTGTGAACCTTGCCTCGCCTTCATCCGGTTCACTCGCTGTGCCTTATGCTCCAGGCGGTTTATCCGCCGGTCGGCCGCGCGCGGGGAATCTGCGGCTGCTCCATTTAATCGCCATGATAGTTGGAGCCTTGGCCGCGATTCTCGTTTCGAGCGCAGGAGGCCCGGGCATCCTTTTGGGAAAGATCATCAGTTCACCGGCGCAGCCCTCAAATTCTGCTGCGCTCTCCGGCGTGCTTTCCGATCGCGAACTGGATCGGCAGCGGCCGCAGAAACAAGCCGAGATCCTACTGGAGCGCGCCGTCAGCCGCTCCGACGGAACCGCGGCCCAGACGGAAGCCCAGATCGCAGCCCGCCTCGATGGCTGGCGCGGTAAGCTCAATTGGGATGCGCAACTCGGCGAACTGACTACGGTCGCGCTCAATTCCAACGACCGGAGGCTGCGGGCTTCTGCGATCGAGGTGCAAATCGCCGCCTATGGACTGGCCAAGAGCGAGTCGAGCGTCGACGCGCTGGTGCGGCAGGCCGACTCCTCAGATCACGCGCAAAAAATTTGGGCTTTGTGGGCTCTGGGATTGCTCGGCAACCGTGGGGTTGAGAGCGGCCGCGTGGTCCAGGTGTTGACTGCGCACTTGAAAAATTACAACAAAGATCCCGACGAAGACGCTCGTCGTTGGGCTGTCGAAGGCTTGGCTTTGGTGGGAACGACTTCAACCATCGTGCCCCTGCTCACTGCCATGCACGATGATCCCTCGCCGATGGTGCGCGAACGGGCCGCGTGCAGTCTCGCGGAATCCGGCATGTTGACGCAGGAGCAGCGGCTGGCCGCCGTGCCCCAATTGATCAACTACTCGAATGATCCAGCTCTCGATGCTCAGACCCGCGCGTGGGCATTTCAAGCCCTGGGCGACATTACGAAAAAACGTCTGCCGAACGACTCCGCCGTTTGGCGGGATTGGTACCGGACGGCAATGGCTATTGACCAGTGATACGTGGCCAGCAATTCCTCAATCTTTTTGCGCTTGAAGGGACCGGTGAGAAGCTGCGCCGCCTCCAAAGATCTTCCACCAAAGAAAGACGAGAATTTGTGCCGCGACGCCTGCGCACGTGTCGAGAACAACATCTTGCCAGCGGCCGGTGCGCGATGGGATGAAGGTCTGGTGCCACTCATCGAGGCTGGCGACGAGAGCGGTGCCGAGAATGGCGATCGTCGCCCAGCGCGGCGTCCACTTTACGGCGCTCATCGCCGGCAACGTGGCGCGCCATGCACGGAAAAGCAGGATGCTCAGGGTGCCGTACCCGACGACATGGCCTGACTTGCGAATGTAGAAGTGCCAAACATCGAAGCGCTCCCAATTCATGCCGAAAAGGAAATGCAGCAGAGGGTAGAGGATGCGGCTGGTGTTATGGGCAGAGAGCAGCGCCGTGGATTCGATGGCAATGACGATGAGCCAGAGGATCGTGGCAATCCAGGCCTTCAGAACGTCGTGGCGATCGGAGTTCAAGGGTGCTGGTTACTCGACGCCATAGTTGGGAGCCTCGCGGGTGATCATCACATCGTGGACGTGACTCTCGCGGAGTCCGGCGCCGCTGATGCGGACGAAGCGCGTTTTCTGCAAAAGTTCGGCGATGGTGGCGCAGCCGCAGTAACCCATGCCTGACCTTAATCCGCCGACCATCTGGTGAACGATCATGGCGACGGAACCGCGATAGGGGACTCTTCCTTCAATGCCTTCGGGAACGAGTTTGCCGAGGCGGTTGGAGTCGCCGTCGTTGGCCGAGACTGCGGCAGAGGAATCTCCTTCGGTGCTTTGGAAGTAGCGTTCGCTGGAGCCCTGCGCCATGGCGCCGATCGAGCCCATGCCGCGATACGACTTGTAGGAACGGCCTTGATAGAGGATGAGATCGCCGGGACTTTCGTCGGTGCCGGCGAAGAGCGAGCCGATCATTACGGCGCTTGCGCCCGCAGCCAGCGCCTTGGTGATGTCGCCGGAATACTTGATGCCGCCGTCGGCGATGATGGGAACGCCGGCGTCTTTTACTGCGCGGAAGGCTTCGGCGATGGCAGTGATCTGCGGCACGCCGGCGCCGGTGACCACGCGCGTGGTGCAAATGGAACCCGGACCGATGCCGACTTTGATGCCGTCGGCTCCGGCGCGAGCCAGTTCGCAGGCGCCGTCGAAGGTAGCGACATTGCCGGCCAGCAGTTGCATGTCGGGCAGCTTCGACTTTACCAGTTTGACCGCATCGAGCACCTTGGTGGAGTGGCCGTGCGCGCTGTCGATGGCGAGCACATCTACTTTGGCATGAGCCAATTCCTGCGCACGTTCGAGGAAATCTCCGGTCGCGCCGATGGCCGCGCCTACGCGCAGTCGTCCGTGGGAATCTTTGGCGGCGTTGGGATATTTCAGCTTTTTCTGAATGTCTTTTACAGTGATCAGTCCTTTGAGGTTGTACTTGTCGTCGACGACCAGAAGTTTTTCGACACGGTGCTCGTGCAGAATCTCTTCGGCATCTCCGAGCGTGGTGCCAACCGGCACGGTGATGAGATTTTTCTTGGTCATCACGCGGTCGATGGGAATATCGAAGCGGGTTTCGAAGCGCAGGTCGCGATTGGTGAGAATGCCGACGAGCTTGCCGTTTTCGGTGATGGGCACGCCGGAAATTTTGTACTTGCGCATGACCTCGAGCGCATCACTCACTTTGTCGGTGGGCGACATGGTGACGGGGTCGACGATCATGCCGCTTTCCGAGCGCTTCACCTTGTCGACTTCGTTGGCTTGCTGCTCGATCGAAAGGTTGCGATGAATGATGCCGAGGCCGCCCTGCTGGGCCAGCGCGATCGCCATGTGCGATTCGGTGACGGTATCCATGGCGGCGCTGACGATGGGAATATTCAGGCTGATGTTGCGCGTGAGTTGGGTCTGCGTGGTGGCGGTCGCGGGAATTACGTCGGAGCGCGCGGGTAAGAGGAGAACGTCGTCGAAGGTGAGAGCTTCGGGTACGGGAAAATGAATCATAAGTCTCTCGGAAATCTCCCAAGCTTGTGGGGTGAATCTTCATTCTAGAGAGGGCGGAGAAATGAGGCAACTGGAACGCCTTCGGAGATGGTCTGGGCTGTCAACAGCTGCCAAGACGCGGTCTCGCCGTGCTCGACCGGACAGCCGAGGCGGCTGTCTCCACATGGGTATTTTCGCCGCCCTCAGTCTTCTACAAACGATTTTAGCCTAGAGAGTGCCTGGTCCCACTGCCGGGCGACGAAATCCAGGTATTCTTTGGTTTCTTCCAGCGGTTTCGGATCGAAGGCGAATAGGCTCACGCGGCCCTTGTGGATGCTGTGCACGATCCCAACCCTTTCCAGCACTCGCAGATGCTTGGTGATTGCCTGCCGGGTTAGCCTGGAACCCTCCGTTAATTGAGAGATCGAATATGGTTGCCCGGCAGAGAGCTTGGCGATCAGCGACAGGCGCGTATCGTCGCCGAGGGCGGCAAATACGGGCGCACGAGGACGCCTTTTGGCGGACGCGCTGCTACGATATTTTGGCGACATGGTTTTCGATGTTCTTCATTTGCTCGGTCCAACCGCCATCGTTTCTGCGGAACGCTTCGAGACGACGGTCGGCGGGAAGCTTATCGAAGCCGGACTCAGTGAGTACCATTAACGTGCCCGTGCCGCTCTTCTCCAGTCTGAATTCGACGAGGGTGGTCGGTTCGCCTGAGTAGTCAACTGGCGAGTCGGCTTTGTCGAACGATTTGGGATGGGGCCAGGTGAAGGAGAAGAGCCGTTCGGGCTCCATCTTCTGCACGACGGCTTCCCATTTGACGTGCTCGTACCCGGGATAGGTAATGTGACCGCGCGACACCTCGCCCGGTACGAAGGGGCCGTCCAGTTTCACGCGAAACCACGCGCCAAATTCTCGGTAATCCGTGAGGGCACGCCAAACCCGCGAAATGGGCGCCTTGAGGTCGATACGCTTTTCAATTCGGCCGTTCATTTACGCAACCTCCAAGTTGCATGTTAATTCAATTGAGAGATAAAGGCAACCTTGTGGTTGCACTTCGGGTTCCGCCGGAGTGTCAGGTGCCTGTGGTGGTGACTTGGCGAGTTATACTGGCGCGGCCGAGCCGCCTGCGGCGGACCAACGAAAATCGATAGGTGAAGCCAGCCTTCAAAATGCCCCGCAGGGATGATGTGTTTTTCGCGCCGCTGAAAATCCACGCTGTTCTGCCCTCGCGGCGCAGATTCAACGCGGCCTGGCGGATGGCGGCCGCATAGTGGCCGTGTCCTCGATCGGCAGCGGGTGTCCAGCAGTCGAAGATCATGGCCGCACTGGGAGAATGCGGCTCTAGATTGTGGCCGATCTCCGATAAACGGAAGCCGTCATAGCTGGTAATCCACAGAAAATGAATGGGGCGGCCGGTTTCATCTTGCAAGAGAAGCCCTGAGTCGCCGGTGTTCGTTAGTCGATTGGCGCAACGCATCAGGTAGCGGAGCGTGTGTGAGTCGCCGGAATTGCTGATCGAGGCCTCTACCAGATGCTCACGAGTTAACGGCAGCAGTTGGACGGGCTGCACTTCAGGCGTTCGAAATTCCGGAGCTTCGAAGAGCAGAACTTCGTCTTGCGAGGCCAGAGGCCTGACTGCCCTTTGAATTGAGTATTGAGCCGTGGCAACGATACCAGTCTCCTGAATGCGGCTTGCGGCTGTTTGGCAAAAGGCTCTGGCTTCCCGGAGTTTCTCGGCGAACTGCGGAAAGCGGTCGGCGGTGCTGGTCAGCATTTGGCGGACACGACTGGCCACGTGCCGCGGGAAGCCGCGAGACAGGTGAACGTAGCGCGTCTGCCTGGTATTGTTGGCAAATCGCTCCTTGTAAGGCTCGTCTCCCAGCCCGAGGTCGAGCCATCGAAGGGACGCGTCCCGGGCGCCTTCTTCCACCATGAGACGAAGCAGGCAGGATCCCGGCGATACGTGCTCGTACTCCATCTGGAAAGTTGGCAAATACCAGAACCAGCTGCCGCCAAAGCGGAAACCGTAGTTCCAAGCCACGGGGTGGCCATCGATTTCCAACTGGCTGATCTTGAGCCAGCCGGAGTGAGACAGCAGATCGCTCAACTGGCGCAAGAAGGTCCGGCGCTCCGGACCAACCAGCGGGCTCACGCGATTGCTGGCGAGAAAGCGCGAAATTTGCGCCGAGACGATCGACTCAAGGCTCTCACCAATCTGCTCCGGTTCGGTAAGGTGAATCACCTTAACCGCACCGAGCGTGGAGAGTTTCTTGAGGGCGCGTTTCTCTCTGCCCCGGCCGGCCAGCGTCCGGAGAAGCGCTTCGCGTTGCTCTTCGCCTTCCAACTGGATGACGCCGCAATTGTAGGCAGTGCGCGATGTGAGGTAAAAGTGGCGTGACTCGGCAACGCCGGGTAGTTCCTGGAGGGTGGCGGAATCGGCGGGAACATTGGCCAGCACCAGGTCAGTGAGACTGAGGTTCTGGAATTCTTGCAGAAGGGCAAGCAGCACTGCTTTGCGATTTGCCGGAGCGCTCACGATATCGCAGTAGTCAGCGGTGCTGGAGGTCAGGAAAAATGCCGCGCCTGGCGCGTTGGGATCAATGGCCAGCGCCACGACGCCGGCGAGCTGGCCGGAATCGTGCATGAGAAAAAGCAGAGGAGACAGCCGCGTCTGAAAGCCACGGCTGGCAGCCAACGCCCACTGGTAGGTGAAGAACACCTCTGGGTTTTCCATCGCCAGCACCAGGGTGTTCCAAGCCTCAGAGAGATCGGGATCTTCCGGAATTTCTTTCAGGACGGTGACTTGCACAGGTTTTCAGGCTTTCATTGCCGAGAGACAGCAGACTGGTGTAAGGATGCCGCATTCTCGCGGAAGACGCAACCGAAGCTTGCTATGCTCCCACGGCGCGCTGCAAGCGGGCGTGAAGCCCGCTCAGGTGAGCCGCGAATTCAGGCAGTGTGGTATCTGACGCCACATGAGTTCGAGGAAGCGCAAACGGATTGGAAGGCTCAGAGCCCCAGTGTTCCACGTTGAGGAATGCGCATGTGAACCTGGCTTCGCGAGCCAGGCGCAGTTCTCGATCTCCCATGGTGGAAGGGTTGCCAAAAGGAAAAGCGAACGCCCAGACCGGCCTTCCCAGGGCCCGCTCCAGATTGATTTTGCTTTCCTGAATCTCGCGGCGGGCTTCTTCTTCACTGCACATCGAAAGAACGGGATGAGTGAGTGTATGGGCTCCGATGCTCATTCCAGCGTCAGCCAACTGCTTCAGCTCCACAGTATTCAGGAGTCGCCATCGCCTTTCAGATTGAAAGGTCTGCATCGGCCCACAGTGATTGCGCACTTGGCGCATCCAATCTGCTCTTGTTTTCGCATCCAGCCGCGAGGCTCTTCTGACTGCAGTCCACCACTGAGCCTGAAAACTCGTGGAAGCTGGAGATGGTGTGGCTTCCTCCGGGGGAAGCTGCAATTCGGCTCCCAGCGGCTTGGTGCGCATCAGGTGGTAGAGTTCCTCATACCAAAGCATGCCGGGTTGGTCGCTACAGGAAGCGGCAGTCACGAGGAAAAGGCATGAGACGCCCTCGCTTTGCAACACTGGGAGCATGTCGGTCAGGGTGTTCACCAGGCCGTCGTCGCAGGTCACCAGGACAGCGCGTGGAGGAAGCTGCTTCCTGTGCTCGTGCTTATCTTGCTCGATCCAGGCGCGAAAGTCATCCGGCTGAACGATGTGGTAGCGAGACTTCAAGAATTGAAGCTGCCGGCGGAGGGCTTCCGGTTGCACCAGATTGCCATCGAGAAAGGGTTCATTGCCAGGATGGTCCGCCGGAACTACTCCATGGTAGTTCACGACCGTGCATCCAGCGATCGGCGGAATGCGGTTGAGACATCCGCTGTGGTGCAGAGCCGGATATACCGCATGCTTCAATAGTGGACTGACGAGCCTCATGGTTGAATCGGATCATTGTAGCAACTACCCAACCCCTGCTCTTTTCATTCGTCGGTAACCAAGCGAAACGATAACCAACCCAATACCCACCCCCGAAGGACGATTGTTAACGCCGAAGGTCTGCCGTAATCTCAACTTGGAGATGAGAACCCCAATCTTCGAATGAATCGCGAATCAGCACAGCCGAACTGCGGGAATTGCGCCTTGATAACCGATCCAGGGCAGCAATTCTTTACGCGCGCGCGGAGCGTTGTTTCCCAGGTCGTTGGTGGGAAAACTCTCGTTGTACCGGTGCGGGCCAAATCAGGAGAATCGGCATCGATCTACAGCTTCAGCGGCACCGGGTCTTTGCTTTGGCAACTGCTGGAAGCACCCAGAGCGCTGCCGGAGTTGGTCAGCGCGGTGGAGCGGGTATGCAACATAGGAACAGACGAGGCGCAGAGGGATGTGACGCAATTCGTGGACGAGATGTTCTCGGTTGGGCTGGTTGAGGTGTGCCCTAGAGTTGCAATGACTTCGACCGAGTCGATGCGGCCAACGGTGTGGGAGACGGCAGACTCGCGATGATCGCGGGCGGTGCTGGACTCGGCGGATAGAAGGATCATAGGCGCGATGCCCGGCGCGCGCGCGTGTGTGAGACGAACCC
The DNA here is from genome assembly GCA_963832755.1 of uncultured Acidobacteriaceae bacterium. Lineage (GTDB taxonomy): Bacteria > Acidobacteriota > Terriglobia > Terriglobales > Acidobacteriaceae > Sulfotelmatobacter. Next base: position 1,223,506 of record CAWHVM010000003.1, read on the forward strand.
AGGCGCACCCTAGACGGCGTGAATTTTGAGACGTTCTCAGTCAAGTGTTGCAGGGTAAACATTCCTTCACTTTCCCTCCTCGGTCGTTTGTCTTTTCACCCCCATCCGGCGTATATTAAGAAACTGAGAACTGTTGTGTAATACCGGCATTTGGCGAAGCACACCAGTGGGCGCAAGCCCACTTTTTAGTTTGAGAGGAATCTGCCGGGCGTGCGAGGCCGTAAGTTATTGGATGCATGGCACTTGAGCTTGATCGCGTACGCGAAATTGCGGATCGGGTAGCGGCCTCCAGCGGGCTGGAAGTGGTCGAAGTCGAGTTTCGCGGGAGCGGCAATGCCCGCATGCTGCGCGTGTTTCTGGATAAGCCCGGAGCGGCGAGCGGCGATGTGCTGGCGGGAGTGACGCACGGAGATTGCGCTAGCTTCAGCCGCGAATTTGGCACGATCCTCGACGTTGAGGACGCGGTGCCGGGCAGCTACACGCTGGAAGTTTCGTCGCCGGGGTTGGACCGGAAGCTGACGAAGGCGACGGAGTTTGAGCGCTTCGTCGGCAGCCGGATGAAGGTGATGACGAAGAATCCGGTGAACAATAACCGGTACTTCGAGGGCCGGCTGGAAAGTTTTCAGGACGGGCGGCTGACGCTGGACTTGAGCGTGGCCAGCAAGAAGTCGAGGAAGAAGATGGGCGCGGCAGCGGAGCAGGGGCAGAAGATCGGAATTGAGTTCGCCAATGTGGAGAAGGCGAATCTGGTGCCAGAAATCTGAAAGCGGGCTTCGGCTTTCGGGCTTCGGCAAAATCGATAAGGGGTAGAGCTTTAGCCGGACGGTTGGGTTCGAGATTCGCTTTTTTGCCGAAGCCCGATAGCCGAAGCCCGAAGCCCGAGAACGACGGCAAGAGTTTGTTACGAAAGAATCAGATATGGCTAGTGAGCTTTACAACACGATTGATGCGCTGAGCCGCGAAAAAGGGATTGATCCGCAGATTGTGGTGAGCGCGGTAGAAGACGCCATTGTGATGGCCACGCGCAAATACTACAAGACGCAGGAAAACTTGCGTGCCGAGCTAGATAAAGAAACCGGCAAGATCAATGCTTACGCAGTGAAGACGGTGGTGGAAACGCCGGAGCAGGTGGAAGATCCGCTGTTGCAGATCACGCTGGAAGATGCGCGCAAGGTCGATCCCAAACTGGAAGTGGGCGGTGAGTTGCGGACTCCGAAAGTTACGGAAGGGATCCTCGGGCGCATTGCCGCGCAATTGGCGAAGCAGGTGATCTTCCAGAAGGTGCGCGAAGCGGAACGCGACACAGTTTACAACGAGTACATCGGACGCGTCGCCGAAGTTGTGAATGCGACGGTGAAGCGGGTGGAAGGTCCGGACGTGATCTTCGACATCGGCAAGGCGGAAGCGCGCATGCCGCGCAAGGAGCAGTCGCGGCTCGAGTCGTTCGCGATCGGCGAGCGGGTGCGGGTGGTGATTGCGCGCGTGGAAAAGGCTTCGAAAGGTCCGGGCGTGGTTGTGTCTCGCGCTGTGCCGGACCTGGTGCAGCATCTGTTCCAGACCGAAGTGCCGGAAATTTATGACGGGACGGTAGTGATCCGCGCTATCGCACGCGAAGCCGGCGAGCGCACAAAGATCGCGGTGATGTCCAAGGACAAGGACGTGGATGCGGTTGGAGCCTGTGTGGGCATGAAGGGGATGCGGGTGCAGTCGATTATTCGCGAACTGCATGGAGAAAAGATTGACATCATCGAGTATCACGAAGATCCCGTGACCTTCGCCGAAAAGGCGCTGCAGCCGGCGAAAGTGAGCAAGGTGACCGTAGTCGATGCCGGCGGAAAGCATCTCGAAGTTGTGGTCGACGACAGCCAGCTCTCCCTTGCTATCGGCAAAAAGGGGCAGAACGTGCGGCTGGCGGCGAAGCTGCTGGGCTGGAAGATCGACATCAAGAGCGAGGAAGAAAAGCGGCAGGAAGTGGAGCAGCAGATGTCGGCGATGGTTCCGCAGACGGCTACACCGCTGGAGAATGTGCCCGGCCTGGGCGATGGGCTGGTGGAGAAGCTGAGTGCTGCGGGTGTAACTACGGTGGAAGCGCTGGCCGACATGACGCCGGAGCAACTTGAGGCGATTGAGGGCATCGGACCGAAAACGGTAGAAAAAATCAGCCTTGCCGTGAATAATTACTTTGCCAGCCTGGAGCCGGGCGCGGCGGCGGAAGGCGAAGTGGCGGCGGAAGGCGAGGCTGCTGCGGCACAACCTCCTGACGCAAGCGGAGAAGATATTACCGCCGAAGTTCCTGCGGTGGTGGAAGAAGTAGCGTCGGCTGACGAAACCGCAGCGAGTGCGGAAGTTGCGTCGACTGAAGAAGGCACGGTGGAAGCAGAGAGGCTTGCCGCGGACGAGCACGAAGGGCAGGCGGAGCTTTCCGGGGAGCAGGGTGCTCCTGAAGAAAAATCCGCTTCCGAAACCAGAGAATAATTATGGCCCGCTGGCATATGTATAACGGCGTGGGACCGAAGAAATTGACTCCGTGAGGTCGATGATGACCTAACTACAACGCGGAGAAACGAAAGGCCGGATGAGTAAGGTTCGAATCAACGATCTAGCCCGAGAGCTGGAAGTCAAGAGCAAAGCTATTCTGGATACGCTTCCGTTGGTGGGGGTGACCGAGAAGAAGACGCACTCCAGTTCTCTGGAAGAGCACGAAGCGGAAAAAGTACGGGCCTACATCCGCTCCTCGGCGGAAGGTTCGTCCCCGGCGGGCAAGTCCAGTTCGCGCACGATTCGCGGCGAAGAAGAAATCAAAACAAAGATTGATTTGTCGCACATTTCCCGTCCCGGGGATGTGCTGCGAGCGATTACCCAGAAGAAGGAAGCGGCGGCGCCGCCGGTCGTGGCGCGTCCAGCTGCACCGCCGGTAACCCATGCTCCGGCGGAGAAACCTGCGGTGGTTGTGCCCACGGCCGCCGTTAGCCGGCCTGTGGTTGCACCTGCGGTGACGAAGCCAGTCGTGGCCCTGCCGCCGGTCGCTCCGGTAGCTGCGCCACCGGCGGCTCCAGTTGTTCCTCCGCATTCAGTAGCTGCGCCTCCAGCAGCAGCTTCAACAGCGACAGCGCCTCCGATTCGTCCTCTGACGCCACCCCCCGCAATCCAGGTTCCTCCGGCCCCATCTCCGATGGTATCGGCGAGCGCTTCGCCAGCGGCTCCAATTGCGGCGCGCCCCGCTGCTCCTCCGCCTCCAGTGCCGCGCATGATCGTTCCTCAAACCGGGCCACGACCGGTGTACAAGGCTCCGTTGCGTCCGGCTGCGCCTCCGGTGCAGCCTGGAGTGCCAATTGGCGGCACGTCGCGTCCGGTACCGGGACGTCCCGTGCCCGGGCAGCCTATCTTTCAGCGCCGTCCGCCGGTTGCGGGCGGACCTCCGGGTGCGCCGCGACCACCGCTGCGTCCGGGAGAGCGTCGGCCGATGCATCCCACTCGGTCGGCGCCTGCGGGAGCGCGTCCGCTGGGCGTGGGCCCGGCGCTTCCACCTCCCGGAACCACGCGGCCAGGCAGTCGTCCGGGTGCGCCGGCACGGAGGCCGGGTCAACGCTATGTTCCGCGAGGTGTCAAGGAAGGCCCGATGAAGGGCTACACGCCGCCGCCGCGCATGGTGGTGTCGAATGAGCCCATGCCGATCACGCGCAGCATCACGATTACGGAAGGCATCAGCGTGAAGGATCTGGCGGAGAAGTTGGAGATTCGCGCCAAGGATCTGATTTCGCGGCTGCTGGCCAAGGGCGTTTTCGCTACGATCAACCAGACGCTGGACGCGGAACTGGCGAGTGAAATGGCGCGCTTCTTCGGCGCGGATACGAACGTGATCACGTTCGAAGAACAAACGGCCAAAGAGATTGATGCGGCCGCGGCCGGCGAAGAATTGGTTCCGGAGACCGGGATACGTCCGCCCGTGGTTACGATCATGGGCCACGTGGACCATGGCAAGACCACGCTGCTCGACGCCATCCGCTTGAGCAATGTTGCGGAAGGCGAAGCCGGAGGCATCACGCAGCACATCGGCGCCTACAAAGTTGGCATTACTGACAAGGAATCGCCGGCGTTGGGGCGCGAGATTGTGTTCCTCGATACGCCGGGTCACGAAGCGTTTACGCGCATGCGTTCGCGCGGCGCGAAAGCGACTGACATTGTTGTGCTCGTGGTGGCGGCCGACGACGGCGTCATGCCGCAGACGGTTGAAGCCATTGACCACGCGCATGCTGCTGAGGTTCCCATTATTGTGGCTGTGAACAAGATCGATAAGCCGGATGCGTTGCCTGACCGCGTGAAGAAACAACTTGCCGACCGTGGCCTGGTGCCGGAAGAGTGGGGCGGCAAGACCGTATTCGTCGATGTTTCGGCGAAGAAGAAAACCAATTTGAATCTGCTGATGGAAATGATTTGCCTGGTGGCCGATCTGGGGGAATTGAAGGCGACGCCGGAGCGCGCGGCGACTGGCGTGGTACTGGAAGCGAAGCTTGATCGCGGGCGCGGTCCGGTGGCGACGGTGCTGGTGCAGAATGGAACGCTGAACGCGGGCGATAATTTTGTCGTGGGCAACGTGTACGGCAAAGTGCGTGCCATGTTTGACGACCGCGGCGGGCAGTTGCAGACGGCTCCGCCTTCGACTCCGGTGGAAATCATCGGTATGGAGGCGCTGCCGCAGGCTGGCGATCAATTCGTGGTCGTCGCCGATCGCGACAAGGCGCGCGGCATTTCAGAATACCGCGAACAGAAGTCGCGCGAAGCGGCTCTGGCCAAGAGTTCCCGCGTGTCGCTCGAAGGATTGGCGGAGCAGATCAAGGCCGCGGGCACCAAGGAACTGAACGTGATTCTGAAGGGCGATGTGCAGGGCTCGGTGGAAGTGATCACCGACTTGCTCACCAAGCTCTCGAACGAAAAGGTGCGCCTGAAGCTGCTGCGTTCGGGTGTGGGCGCGATTACGGAAACTGACGTTCTGCTGGCCTCGGCGTCGAATGCGATCATCATCGGCTTCAACGTGCGGCCGGAGCGCAAGGCGCAGGAAATTGCCGAGCAGGAAAAAGTCGATATCCGCCTGCACTCGATCATTTACGAACTGCAGGATGAGATCAAGCGCGCCATGAGCGGCTTGCTCGAACCCACTTTCAAAGAACACTATCAGGGGCGTGCCGAGGTGCTGAATGTTTTCCGCATCCCGAAACTTGGGACTGTGGCCGGCTGCCGCGTGAGCGACGGCTTGATCAAGCGCGACTCCGAAGTGCGCCTGCTGCGCGACAATGTGCAGGTGTTCAAGGGCAAAGTGGGATCGCTGCGGCGCTTCAAGGACGACGCCAAAGAGGTTACGAACGGCATGGAGTGCGGCATTTCCATATCTAATTATGGAGACATCAAAGTCGGCGATGTGATTGAGGCCTTTGTCACGGAGAGGATTGCCGCGGAAGTAATTGCGTAGAACAGTGGTTAGTGGTCAGTGACCAGTGGCCAGTCAAACTCGATACATTGGGTTTGGTTTTACTGGCCACTGATCACTAGCCACTGACCACTGCATGATCGCCTTCCTCACCCTCGAACTTCACGTCGAAGCGGCGCAATCGCTCAAGGACAAACGACAAGTCGTGCGCAGTTTGAAGGACCGGCTGCGCGCCAGTTTTAACGTGTCCGTCGCTGAGTTGGATGCTGGCCCGGTGTGGAATCGCGCCACCGTCGGAGTGGTTAGCATCTCTGATTCGCGCGACTATCTTGATGGCTTAATGAAGAATGTCGAGCGCACGGCCACGCGCATCGTCAACAACCACGGGGCAGAAGTTGCGGATTCGTTTGTGGAATATCTGTAGTGCGGGCTTCGGCTATCGGGCCTCGGCGCAAATCCTGGCCCCTAGCTGATCGATCTCTCCGAATTCGCTGAAGCCCGAAGGCCGAAGCCCGACCGCCTCTTTACCGGCGGCGATGCGTGCGCTATCGTACATTACCTCTGTACTTACCCCGATCCCTCTTCTGTGCGCGACAATAGCACTACAGGGCCAACACCTGCAGCTGATTTTCTGATATTCTCATGCGTTTTATTCGAGGTGAAAGTTGGAGAAGCGCGGGGTAAAGTACCATCGCGGGCGGCTGGGCGAAGCCCTCCGCGAGGAGATCGAAACGCTGGTGGAAGGGGAATTGGCCGATCCGCGCATCGGGCTGGTGGGTGTAACCGCCGTACATGTAGCCGACGATGGCCGCTCAGCGCAGGTTCTGGTGGATGTAGATGGCGACGACCAGGAAGCGGATCGCAGTCTCGAGGGCCTGATTGCAGCCAAGGAATATATCAGGCACGAATTGGTGGAACGTTTGCGGATGAGACGGGCGCCCGAATTGTTTTTCCGGCTGGACCGTTCGGAGCGGGAAAAAGCGCGCGTGGAAGAGTTGCTGGCGCGGGCGAAAAAGAGAATGAAGCCTCGTACAGGATCGGGTGAGAAGAAAGCGTAGAGCGTATGTTGCAGGATGTTCTCCAGCAAATCGAGCGGCGCGACCGGTTCGTGCTGACGTCGCACGCGCGGCCCGATGGCGACGCCATCGGATCAGTGCTGGCGTGCTGCCAGGTTTTGCGTGCCATGGGAAAGCAGGCCGACGTGGTGCTGCACGACGGCGTGCCGCGCATCTATCGCGCGCTGCCGTTCGCCGATCAGGTGCTGCAGGCAAGCCGCGTTGCCGGCGATTACCAGGCCGCGATCATTCTGGAGTGTGACAGTATCCGCCGCACGCGTCTGGAGGGCCTGGAAGACCGCTTCCTGATCAGCATCGATCATCACGTCAGCGGGCGGCCGTTTGCGCACGTGAACTGGATCGATCCGCACGCCGTGGCCACAGGAGAAATGGTGTTCCGCTTGGCGCGCGAAGCGGGAACCCCGTTCTCTCCCGAGATTGCAACTTGCCTTTACACCGCGCTGATGACTGATACCGGATCATTCATGTTTCAGGGGACGAACGAGCATACCTTTGCTCTGGCGCGCGAACTGGTGCTGGCGGGCGCCGACCCGTCGCACTGCGCGCGCAGCATTTATTTTGCGCACTCGGTCGCGAAGATGAGGCTGCTCGGCGAAGCGCTGCGCAACCTCAACACCGAAGGCCACGTTGGCTGGACCTGGGTGACGCAGAAGCAAATGGAGCGTTGCGAGGCGAAGGAAGAAGACTGCGAAGGCCTGGTCAATTACGTACTTTCCATCGGCGAAGTTGAGGTCGCGGCATTCTTCCGCGAACAGCCTGACGGGCGTTTCCGCGTGAGCCTGCGCAGCAAGGGCAAACTCGATGTGGCACGCGTGGCCGAGTGCTTTGGCGGCGGCGGCCATGAGTGCGCCAGCGGTTGCTCGCTGGAGGGTCCTCTGGCCCCGGCAGTGCGCCAGGTTCTGGAGTTGCTGCGCCGCGGTCCTTCCGTACAATAAGCAACAGCAGGTTTCAAAGTTTCAACGTTGCGAGGGTCGATTCGTTCGAGGTAGCGTTCCTGCGATCACTTTGAAACCTTGAAACTTCTGAAACCCTGAAACTTTCCATCCTGCCATGACGAATCGCACCCGCACCGACTCACTTTTGCTGGCGGGCTTCTGCGCGTTTCTGTTTTTGTACGGACTGGGACAATTCGGGCTGATCGGGGCGGATGAGCCGCGTTACGCGCAAATAGCGCGCGAAATGCTCGAGCGTCACGACTGGGTCACTCCCGTGCTGGGCGGGCGGCCGTGGATCGAGAAGCCGCCGCTTTATTACTGGCAAGCCATGCTGGCGTATGCGATTTTCGGCGTGAGCGATTGGGCTGCGCGCCTGCCTTCGGCAATCGATGCGACCCTGCTGGTACTCGCGATGTACTTCTTCCTGCGTCGCTTCCGTCCTGGTTTTGAACTGGATGGCGCGCTGATCACGGCTTCCTCGGCAGGGATTGTAGGATATGCGCACGCTGCCTCAACCGACATGCCGCTGGCCGCGGCTTTCGGCATTGGAATGCTCGGCTGGTGGGCGTGGCGGGAGAGTGGGAAGCGGATTTACCTCGCAGTCTTTTATGCTTTTATGGCTCTTGGGATGCTAGCGAAGGGACCGGTCGCGCCGTTTCTCGGCGCAGTGGTTATCGTTTTGTACGCGAGTGCGGTCGGGGAGTTGCGTCTGGTACTCAAGTCGCTTTGGCTGCCGGGAATCGTTCTCTTCTGCGCCATCGCACTGCCGTGGTTTGGGGCAGTGCAAATGCGCAACCCCGAGTTCTTTCGCGAATTCATCATCGAGCAGAATCTCGCCCGGTTCTCGGAGAATGTTTACCACCATCTCGAACCCTTCTGGTATTACCTGCCGATGACGGCACTGGCACTGGCTCCGTGGACCGTCTTTGTGATTGCGGCTTTAGTGCAGGTCGTACGTTTATGGTGGGGGAACCGGAGGCCCGACGCTTCCGGCAGGGATACCGAGAGACAATTCGGCTTTTTTGCGGGCTGCTGGCTGATCGTGCCAGTTGTGTTCTTCTCGATCTCGCATTCGAAGTTGCCCGGCTATATTCTTCCGGCAATTCCGGCAGGCGCCCTATTGTTAATAGAGTACCTGCGGCACCATCTGGAGCAAGGTGAGGCTAAGCCGCCCGCCATGTGGCTAGTGGTAGTGCATGCGCTGCTGGCGACGGCTCCGATTGTTCCGGCACTGCTGATCGCCTACCTGATCACGCAGCATCGATTTCCGGGAGGGCAGCCCATGCTGGTCGCGCTCGGCGTCGCATTTGTACTGTGCGCTGGAATAGCGCTCACGCTGGTGCGCAAGACGGGACTGCGCATGCTGCGTTTCGTCACGGTGATTCCGGTTCTGCTGGTTGTGGGAATCGTCTTGAGGCTGGGATCCGTGGCTCTGGACGAAACGTATTCAGCACGGCCCTTGGCACACGAGATCGCCGGCATCCAGACCCATCCGCTGCCGCTGGCCGTCTACCATGTGCGGCGCGAGCTTGAATATGGACTCACGTTCTATCGCAACCGGCTCACCTTCAATTATGACTGGGGCAGCGTCCCCCGGGAAGAACACCTATTGGTGGCGCCGGAAAACTCGCAAGCGGAGATTGCGAAGCTGGTGGCGGGCCGCCGCGTTTCGTATCTCGGACACTATGCAGCACAGCGTGTGGATTATTTCTGGATTGCTGCGGCGGGCTCTGCTTCGCCGCATTGAGGCGATGTTATCGCCCGGTGTTCCGCCGGTTTGCCTCAACTCTCCCAAACGCACTAAACTCTGAGTTCTGCTGTCGCAAACGAGGCCGCAGTTTTCTTACGGCTGAATTTGCAGGAGCCCCGTGGAGATTCTCGACCTCAGGCATTTTTCCTCTGTCGACCTGCGCCCCCTGCTCGACGATGAGACGCGAGCCTGGGCGAATCTGCTTTCGTGGGATTACCACGGGTCGGCGGAGATGATCCTCCGTTATGTCGACGCGAAAATTCTTCCGGGATACGCTGCCATCGAACGCGGACGCATTTTCGGCTACAGCTTTTTCGTGTATGAAGGCAGCAAGGGCGTGGTCGGCGATCTTTTCGTGGCCAACGGCAGCCGGCTTTCCAACCCGCGTGAAGTGGAGCTAAAGCTGTTGACGCATGTCATCGAGACGCTGCAACAATCCCCGGGAATCCATCGGGTCGAAGCTCAATTGCTGGCGTATGAAGCGGGGAGCGTCGCTCGGCCATTTCTTAATCAGGGATTCCAGCGCCATCCACGGCTGTTTATGGTTCTCGATCTGAGCGAGATTGCTTCGCAAGCAACGGCGACGCATCCGGATGTCGAAATCCGGAGTTGGACCGAAGCCGACTACCAGCCCGCCGCTGCGGTGATTACCGCGGCTTATCGCGGCCATGTCGACGCCCAGATCAACGATCAGTACCACACGCTGGCCGGTTCGTTGCGCTTTCTGAATAACATTGTGCGCTTTCCGGGATGCGGCGTATTTGATGCGGAATCTTCCTATGCGGCTGTGGATCGCAAAACCAAGAATCTGATTGGATTAATCTTGTGCTCGCGGGTGCGCGCCGATGTGGGCCATGTGACGCAAGTCTGCGTGCTTCCAGAATACCGCTCGCGCGGCATCGGCGAATCTCTGCTGGCTGCAACGTCAACAAATCTTCGCAAACGCGGCTTCACGCTGCTCTCGCTTACTGTAACCGAGGCCAATGCGGGAGCCGTTGCTCTCTACCGCCGCCTGAATTTCGATTCAAAACGAGTGTTCGATGCGTTCGTGTGGGAGGGGTGAAGTCTTAGAGGTTAGGTTCTGATTGCTAGGTTGTTCATTCTGGACAGAGACTCTTAGATGAGGCGATTTGCGGATGCCCATAAATATCAGTCGCGCAAAACTAAAAGTACTACTGGAAGATGCTGTCTACACAGCAGTACTGATTTGCTGCTTATCCGGTGTGTACTATTTGAAAAGTACAGACCTGTCCATTCCGCGCAATAGTGCGCGTGCCATTCAGTCGTTGATCGAAAAGAGCGATTCAATGGACGCCACGCGTTATTTCAGTGAATTGACAGGGCTGTGGTATCCCGTGGCTTCGACAATGCCCTTTAATGCTAGGCCATATGGCTTTAGTCTGAAGTCGGCCCTAAAAGCCGAACCAGTAGAGGATGGAAAGTTCGTCCTTGCCATGGAAGGAAATATTGGAGACAGCTCCAACAGCATAGATCTTGGAATAGTTGGTAGAGAAAAGGCCGTGGCGAATCTGTCCGCGATTGTCTGGGCGTGCGGATACAAGATCGCAAATGCTAAGAGAATAACCATTGATCTTGTTGAAACGGATGGCCGAAATGATGTCGAGTACAAGGCTGAAATGACACCGACCGCTGCGTTTCCGCGGAAGTGGAACAAATATTCAGATTCAGAGTTGAAAACGCTGGTCGAGAAAAATATGGTCGTCACTGCTGATGAGGCAACGGGTTACCACTGGCTTTACGAGCGGAAGTAGGCAGGCGGCCAGCGCAAGGACAGCGCGAATAGGTGCGTGCGGCAAGTTACCGTCGCACCAGCCACATGGCCCAGCCTGCCACGAACACGCCGCCCAGAAACATCGCAAAACAATACAGGCCGTAGCGGATCATGTCGCGAGTGGTCTCGCGGTGGGTAATGCCGAAGACGATTGAAGCAAATAGCGCGAACACGAAGGCCGCGCTGAAGTGGGTGAGTTGGATGGTCATGATATCCCCACCGGGTGTGACGTTCTAGCTGACGGCTGACGGCTGATCGCTGATAGCTGCTTCATTGCTTTTTCCCAATGGCGATATGATACGCGTCGGCCACGGCAATGAAGTTCAGCAGTCCTGCAACGATCATGAACTTGGTTCCATAATCAGCGATGGCGAAGGCGACCGCGCCCTGGCCCCAGTTCATGGCGAGGGTCACAATGTACATTCCGCCCGCGCCCAGGTCGCCGATGAATCCGAGGATGTCGAGGATGTCGCCACCGTTCGCTTTGTAGATGTGGCCCTGCATCATCAGGCCGAGCACAAACAGAGTTCCGATGGAGATGAGCAGCAGCGCGCCGCGAATCCAGCGCTTCTGGATGATGTGGCCCGCGCCCGGAATCAGCCAGCCCACCGCAGGCGCGATCACCGCCATCATGCTTGCGGGCTGCGCCGGTTCAGCCGTCTTGGTCTTGGCCGTAGTTTGATTTGCCATCAAATAATCACGATCTCGCGTTGAATGTTACCGGTGACTTCCGCTGACTTGGGCCGGACCAGCATGTTGACTTCGCTGCGCACGCCGAACTCCGGCAGATAAATGCCGGGCTCGATGGAGAAGCAAGAGTTGGGAAGAATCTGGCGCTCGTCGTGAATTTCTAGATCGTCCATGTTGGCCCCGTTGGAATGGACGTCGGTGCCGATGGAATGTCCGGTGCGGTGAATGAAGTAATCGCCGTAACCTTTCTTCTTAATGTGGCCGCGGGTGGCGCGATCGACCTCCCATCCGGCGATGCGGCGCCCGGAGCTGATTGCGTCGGTCACGGTTTTTACCCCGGCGTCGCGCGCGTCCCGCACAATCTCGAATACCTCGCGCATGCGGTCCGACGGCGCTGAGCCGACAAAGCCCATCCACGTGATGTCGTAATACACCGCACCGGGAGTGTCCTTCTTTCCCCACACGTCGAGCAGTATCAGATCGCCCTCGCGAATGGGAACGGGATGATCGGCACGCGGCTCGTAGTGCGGGTTACCGGCGTTGGCGTTGACGGCTACGATTGGCGGATCGTCGGTGAGCAAGCTCTCACGGCGAAACGCCTCCATGAACCAGTTCTGGATTTCATGTTCGGTGGTGCCACCGTTGCGGGTGCGCCGGCCGATCTCTTTGAATGCCGCCGCCACGATTGAATCCACGCTGTCGCGCGCGGCAAAGTGCGTCTTGATCTGCTCTTCGCTCCACGTGGCTTCGAACTGCGCGACCAGGTCGGCCGAGCTGACTACGTTCTTGCCTAAACCACGCAGCAGTTCGATCGTGCCGGCATCGACCAGGGAAATCGTGAAGACAATATTGTTGGGCGAATACTGCATGGCGATGTCGCGGTAAGGCGCGAGAATCGACTTCAGGCTGTCGAACAATTCCTGCCATCCGGAATACTGGCGCTTGCTGCCGGGCAGCGCATCGAGATGGCCGGCTTCGATTTTGTGAACCAGTTTCACAGGTGCGCCCTGCGCCGGCACTAGATAAAACCAGCGCCGCGTGACCATCAGGCTCGCGGGCAAGCCGAGCACGCGATAGGCGATGGGATCGCGATGATGATGGTCATAAAACAGCCACGCGTCGATGTTACGTTCGCGCAAAGCAGATTGGATGGCAGCCAGGTCCATGAGCAAACCCCTATTGTAAACAATGAGGGAGATTTGGGCGAATCAGGGCAGGAGAAATTATCTCTGCTTTGTCGCCAGAATCTTTTTTCTGACCGGCAAGGGCAGAGTCTCGCACGCCGTGCGCAGCACCAGTCGCGGGGCGCGTCCGCGAATTTTCATCAGATATGGAACGGTGCGCTTGGCATCGAACTTCGTGGTCTCGCGCAGCAGCCAGCCTAATCCCTTCTGCACCATGTCATCGTCATCCGTGAGAAGCAAATTCGACAGCTTCGTAATTTCGGGAAAGATCATTTGTGCTCGCGCTCCGCGAATCAGCGCTACGCATGCGGCGCGGCGGCGCCAGCGATTCGGCGACTTCGCCCAACGGAAAACTGCTTTCGTGCGGGAAGGCTTGGCCGCGACCATCGGTGCTATGAGGTAGTGCACCAGTCCATCGTGGTCGGCCCAACTGTTGATGCGGTCAAGCCACGATTCGAAGAGCTTGAATTCGCGTTCCCTGAATTGCGGGTCGAGTTTCTCCAGCAGGAACACCGCGAAGACTTTCTCTTCGAGGTTCGAACCGGTAAACAGGCAGTCGGCAACACTGATCACAAAACTCAGCCCGTGCTGTTTGATCAGTTCACGGCGCATGGGCACGGCCGCGCGGCGCAGAGAAGCGGTGTACCATCCGTGGGATTGGATTTCATCTTTGAAAAACCACTGCACGCCGGCCGCGTGCTCGGCGGAGCCGCTATCTTTCAACGAGCGTCGAACCCCTGCGGCAACGCTCTCCGGCGTGGGCATGCGCGCCATGAGGTTCACTCAGAGGGGCTTTTCGGCCGCAGCAAACGGTCATAGATCCACAACAGCAAAGTCGTCGCCAGGCCCACGCCAGTCACTGACCACCACACCATCTGCGGGCGGTGCTGAACCTCGCCGAAATGATGGAGCAGGTACCCTCCAAATGGCCCTCCGATCAGCGAGCCAATGCCGATCGGCAGGAAGGCAAAACCCATGTAGGTTCCTTGTTGCCCCTCCGGCGCAAGAAGCGAGATGTATTCGTAGTACCGCGGCTGCTGTGTGATTTCTCCCAGCGCCAGCACAAACAGCGAAAGCACGGCGCCCCAGACTGTTGGCCACAGAGCGAGGATGATCCACGATACCGAAGTGATCACCGTCCCTAGAATGACAGCCTGAAATGCCGGAATCTTCCGCGCCAGGGCATTGACGGCGAGCGTGAGCGTGATTACCGTAACTCCGTCGGTGACGAGAATCATTTCTGCGTTGGCATTCGCATTGACATAGCTGAGAAGGTAGCCCGGCAGGCTGATGTATTGTTGCCAGAACACCACCCAATATCCGGTGAAGATCACAAGAAACCACATAAAACGGCTCATGCCGGCCAGGGCCAACACAAGAAGGATCGCCCATATCCACAATGGCACAGACCACGAGGGATAGATCCAGAGGGCGATGCGCAACAGCAGGGCAATCAACAGCACGGGCAGCACCAGCCGATAATTTCCCACGACAACGCAGAAATTGCGGGCTACGTGGGCGATCGAAGGTGGGGGTGTGTTACCCGCCTTGCGCGGCTCGCGGAAGAACAGCAGCACAACGAAAAACATGAGAAAAACGCTGACTGCGGCCAGCCGGTACACGTTTTCCACGCCCAGTTTGCGGTGCGCCCAGGACGCGTAGAAAGGCCCTGCTGCGCCCCCAATGTTGACCATCGTGTAGTAGATCGAGTAGGCCAGGGTTCGCGTGCTCTCACTCGACGCCCGTGCCGTGGTCCCGGCCACGCAAGGCTTGACCAGCGCTACGCCCAGTGCTGGAAGAACCAGAATGACGCCAACAAACAAGCTGAGCGGCACGGCATTTCGAATTGGCGCCAGCCACGGCGCCGCGATCGAGCCAATCAAGAAATAGGCGATAGCCAGAATGAAATAGGCAAGGGAAAGAGCGCGGCGAAAACCGAGTCGATCTGCAACTGCACCTCCGAAAACAGCCAGAAACCAGACCATGCCGCCAAAAATTCCGGTCAGCGTGCCGGTTTGTTCGGTGGAGAAATTCAGTTTCCCCTGCAGATAGAGTGCGAGCGAAGCAAACGCTCCGTAATAGGAGAGGCGCTCGAAAATCTCTGTGATGTTGGCGACCCAGAAGGGACGCTCGAATCCGGTTCGAATTTCCTGCAAGCGTTCGGAAAAGCTCAAAGGTGGCTCCGTGGTGACTCGATTCACCGATAGCGCCGGCCGAAAGCCGCCGAAGCGTGCCCTGAGTGAAGTCGAAGGGACGGCGGCGCTACATTCCAATTCGTCTGCGTACTTCGTCGGCCGAGAGCCCCGAGACGCGAATCACTTTCCGGCGGCTCGTCTGGCCGGAGGCAATGGTAACGGAAGATCGCGGTACCTTCAAAAGTTTTGTGAAGAATTCGATACACGCCTCATTAGCGCGGCCTTCCGCGGGAGGCGAGGTCAGAGAAAGTTTGAGCGCGTCACCGAGTTCGCCGGTGATGCTGTTCTTCTTGGCGCGGGGATGGACCTTGACTGCAAACGTTGCTCTGTCGGACGTTTCATGAATGGCAAACATAGGCTCTCACCACAGAGACACAGAGGCACAGAGAAAACCCAAGGCCATGGTCTGGCGTTTCTCTGTTTCTCTGTGACTCCGTGGTTAAGGTTTTATTCTTTCCCCGAAGATCGCCGTGCCCACGCGCACGCAGGTCGATCCCTCTTCGATCGCCACTTCGAAATCGTGTGACATGCCCATGGAAAGCTGGTCCATCGCGACAGCAGGCAGCTTGCGAGCGGCAAGCGTATCGCGCAACTGGCGCAGCTTGCGGAAGTAAGGGCGCGCACCTTCGGGATTGTCGGTGAACGGAGGCACGGTCATCAGTCCGCGGAAAGTCAGCGCCTCCAGTCGCGGCGCAGCGATCAGCAATTCTTCGAGCGCGGGCGAGTCTGGCGCCACGCCAGTCTTGGCTGCTTCGCCGCCGACATTGATTTCGATGAGTACATCCAGCTTTTTGCCCAGCGTGCGGGCCGCCGCATCGAGCTTCTCCGCCAGCTTCAGCGAATCGACCGAATCCACGGCCCGAAATAATTCCGCGGTCTTGGCTGCCTTATTAGTTTGCAGGTGGCCGATCATGTGCCATTCGGCGTGGTGCAGTTCCTGAACAGCCTCGACCTTGCCGGCAAATTCCTGCACTCGATTCTCGCCGAATACTCTGATTCCAGCTTCGTAAGCTTCGCGAATGCGTTCCCGCGGCTGAGTCTTGCTAACGGCCATCAAAGAAATATCGTCGACGTTGCGTCCAGCGCGGCACGCCGCGGCGGCGATACGCTCGCGCACTGCCGCTACATTTTCGGAGATCGCCATAGAAACACTAAACCACGAAGGGCACGAAGTTGCACGAGGGATCTGGAATTCCTTCGTGTTCCTTCGTGCCCTACGTGGTTGAACAAAATTACATAATCGCGGTCGGAGGCGCCGGTTCATCCGGACTGCCGGCGTTGGCCAGCGGTACCCGCACCATCACCAATATCAGCACGGCAAGCGCAGCCAGCGCGATCCAGAACGAAGGCGTCCAATGGACCAGAGTTACATCTTTGCCCGAGCCGACCAGTCCGGCGATCACCAGGCCACAGAGCGCTTCGCCCGCGATCAATCCCGAAGCGGTGAGCACTCCCGTATTCTCCACGCGTGCTTTCTGCGCATCGTTATAGCCGCGGCGGTCGCGGAGTTTGTCGGTGACCCAGCGGATCACGCCGCCCACAAAAATCGCGAAAGTCGTGCCCAGCGGCAAATACATCCCGACCGCGAACAGCATCACGCTCTTTACTTCGATCATGATCATGGCAATGCCGAGCAGGATGCCAACAATCACCAGCGGCCAGGCCATGTCGCCGCCGACAATGCCCTTGGAGAGCATGGCCATCAGTCCGGCCTGAGGGGCGGGCAGTGCCGCGCTGCCGAAGTGATATGCCTTGTCGAGTATGGCCAAGGGAAAGAACAGAACCAGCGACGCCACCACAATGCCCAGCAAGTCTCCGATCTGCATCTTCGAGGGCGTACCACCGAGGATGTAGCCAACCTTCAAATCCTGCAGCATCTCACCCGCAACGGCAGACGACACACAGACCACGGCCGCGACTCCCAGCACAGCGGCCACGCCTCCGGTCCCCGAAACGCCTAGCGCCACCATCAAGAGCGCGGCAATCACCAGGGTGCACAGCGTCAGCCCCGACACAGGATTGTTGGACGAGCCGATCAGGCCCACCAGGTTTCCGGAAACCGCGGCGAAGAAGAAGCCCAGAACGATCATCACCAGCGCGGCTACCACCGAAGCGGTAATGATTTGCGAACTGGAAAGATTTCCGGCGCTACCGATGAAGTAGTAATAAAGCGCAATCATGGCCACAAAGACGAGCGCTACGCCGCCAAAGATCGCTTTTGCCGGAAGATCGCGATCCGTCCGACTCGTGGCCTCGTGCGCCGCGGCCGATTTCTTCAGGTCTGAGACGGCGCGTGCCATGCCCGCGCCCAATTGTTTGCGCATCTTGAACAATGTGTAGGAAGCTCCCACCAGCATGCCTCCGACGGCAATAGGACGTACGATCGAGTAATAGATGGCGCCTGCGAGCAGCGGCCACGCGATCGTCTGTCCCGCAGGCTGTGCCCCCTGAATATAGGGACCGATGGTGAAGGTTAGAAGCGGCACCAACAGACCCCAGGCCAGCACGCCCCCAGCAAAATTCAGCGCCGCCAGCCGCGGTCCAATGATGTAGCCGACGCCAAGATATGCCGGACTGATGTCGGGAGCCGTCAGCAGCGTTGCGCCTCCGGTGATGGTCGTTGCCACGTTCGGGTTCGTGCCGGTACGCAGCAATAGCCTCTTGCCCAGCGCGCTGATCGTTACCGGAAAAGTATTGTTGGCCGAGAAAAC
This sequence comes from uncultured Acidobacteriaceae bacterium, assembly GCA_963832755.1. Taxonomy (GTDB): domain Bacteria; phylum Acidobacteriota; class Terriglobia; order Terriglobales; family Acidobacteriaceae; genus Sulfotelmatobacter. Next base: position 1,241,264 of record CAWHVM010000003.1, read on the forward strand.
ATTGACCGCGCCCAGCAGGTACATGAATCCGCCGAATCCCATGTTGGCGAACAGAATCTTGGCGGCCTTGGCGCCTTGCTGGCCGGCTTTGTGAATCTCGGAAGCGGCCACCGATTCGGGATAGGGAAGATCCGGGTCTTCCACCATCACGCGCCGCAGCAGCGTCACAAAAAGAATGCCCAGCGTACCGCCGATCATCATCAGCGCAACCGAGTTCCAATATTTCTCCCGCGTCAGCCCTGGCCATAACCCCGCCATCACGAACGCCGGTATCGTGAACACCGCGCCCGCCGCCACCGACTCGCCAATCGAGCCCACGGTTCGCGCGATGTTCTCTTCCAGCAAAGATCCTTTCATCAGCCGCAGCAGCGCCATGCCGATCACGGCCGCTGGATACGTAGCTGCAATGGTCATCCCGGCCTTGAGCCCTAGATAGGCATTGGCCGACCCCAGGATCGCGGTCATCACCAACCCGATGAGCAAGGCGCGGAAGGTGAACTCCTTCATCTCCATGGTTTCGGGGACGTAGGGAACGTGTTTCTTGCCAGCAACCGGCGGGGCGACAGTGCTCATGAAAAAATTCCTCGTAAAAGGTTGGATGCGACCCGATTCCTTAACTTATTCAAAACACGGGACGGCGGCACGTTAGCACGCGGGCGGGCTGAATTACAAGTCCGACGCGGGTTCCGGCAGAGAGAGTCCGAGCAGAGACACTACCAGATCGACTTCAGCTTGGCTTCCGCTCGGGCTTGCGCTAAAATAGCCCCAATCGGTCTGTTGCCCCTTCGTTCTTAGTCCATGGCGAGGTGTAACGTGCTCAGAAATTCCCCCGACCAGCTCTGGTTCCAACGCTATTTTGAGTATTACTGCGACGATTGCGGCAGCGGCACCGGCTTCCGCTCGCGGCGCCGCACTTTTGCCGAACGGTGGTTTCTGCCGCTTCTTCTGCTGCGGCCGGTGCGCTGCGCGGATTGCTTCCGGCGCGATTATCGTTTGCTGTTCGTGCCGGTGAAAGAGCGAGTTCCCGAAGCGGTCAAGAAGGTGGCGACCTCGGCTCCGCGATCCGACCGTAACGTTGCCTAGCGGACCGCGCCGCCGTTATACTCTATTTCAGCAGGCAATCGCAGAGCCGCCCGCTTAAAGCTAGAACCCTGTGGGCATCACGGAGGCCGTCTTCAGCAGTAGCGGGGACAGAATTCGGGCTAGCCAGGCCAAAGCTGCAGTGGCAAGCCCTTCTATTGCTTGCGCGAGCAGCAAAATCAGCAGCGGCGAAGTCCGCATCGGCCGAAGCTGGGTCGAACGAGTTTGGACTAGCCAGGTTGCCGAAAGTCTCTTTGCCGTTTTGTTTCCCTCGGATTGCCGCATCTGCGGCACACCGCTAATCAGGATCTCGCGTCTCCCGGTTTGCCAGGAATGCCTTGGTGCCATGCGCCCCATCGCGGGCGGACTCTGCGCCATTTGCGGCGAGCGTTTGTTTTCGCCTTACGCGGTTGCCGGTGCCGCGGGCGAACCGCGATGCGGATTGTGCCGGCGCATTGACCCAGTATTCGCCCGTGCTGTGGCTTACGGCAGCTATGAAAGCGGACTTCGCGAACTGATTCATCTGCTGAAGTTTGGCGGCGTGCGCCCGGCGGCGAATGTTCTGGGACGCATGCTCGCAGAGGCGATCGTGGCGCTCGAACCGGAATTTCCCGCGAACGGCGTGGCGTTGGTTCCCGTGCCGTTGCACTGTACCAAACTACGCCAGCGCGGCTTCAACCAGGCAGAGCTGATTGCCCGCTCCGCGATAAAAATTAGCCCAGTGCGGGACCGCTTGCATTTGTGCGCGGGAGTTCTCGAGAGAACGCGCGAGACCGCATCGCAAATCGGCCTTACCAGTCACCAGCGCCGCGAGAACCTGCGAGGCGCTTTCGGAGTGGCGCAACCTGAGTTGGTGAATGGCCGCGAAGTGCTTGTGGTGGACGACGTTTACACCACCGGCGCGACCGTTTCAGAGTGCGCGCGGGTTTTGCGCCGCGCTGGCGCAACCAAAATTTGGGTCGCAACTGTGGCGCGCACGTTGAAGATCTCGGCGCAGCAAGTGGAGATCGGTCCGGATGCCGCCGACCCGCAGATCGACGTTGAAGCAGAGCTCGTTCGAATGGCCAAGGCTGTAGGAATGTAGATCTATGTCAGGCTGGCTCGAATCCGAGGCAGGACCAACAGGCAGGCATGCCGCCGGCCTGTTCGCGGCGGCCGCCATGCATCGCGACAGCAACGGCAACGCGCTGCACGCGCCGGTGCTCGTCTTGAATGCGTCCTACGAACCCATCAACGTTTGCGCGGCGCGCCGTGCGCTGGTTCTCGTGCTCAAGGGCGTGGCTATGACCGAAGAAGAGAATGGACACTTCCTGCACGCGGCCCGCATTGCCATCCGCGTGCCATCAGTGATCCGCCTGCTGGAGTATCGCCGCATCCCGCACCAGAGCCGAGCTTTGTCGCGGAAGAACATCCTGCTGCGCGACCGCAACACCTGCCAGTACTGCGCCACCGTGCTGCCCTCCGGCGAGTTGACGCTCGATCACGTGATCCCTCGCTCTCGCGGAGGCTCGTCCACATGGGAGAACCTCGTAGCCTGCTGCCATCCCTGCAATCGCCGCAAGGGCAACCAGTTTCCCACAGAAGCCGGCATGAAGCTGATGCGCGAGCCCCGCGCCTTCAACCTCCACACCAGCCGCCACATCATGCGCTTGATGGGACGGTCAGATGATAAGTGGAGGAAGTATCTTTTCTACTGAGCTTTCAGCCGTCAGCGCTCAACCAAAGCTATGCATGCCGGTCCGCTGCAGAAAGTATCCACACCGTCGTGTCATCCCGACCGAAGCGAGGGATCTTGGTTCTTGCTGACGGCTGATAGCTGGCGGCTCGTTACTTCTGCGGCGGCGGCGGACTTTGCGGCGCATCCGGTTTTGTCTCATCCTTCGGATCCGCCTTGGGAATTTCCTTGCCCTGATACAGAATTTTCACGCTCGATCCGAACCGCTTGTAATCCTCATATTTCACGATCTCGCGGATGTGAACGTCGTTGAGGTTGAAGTGCAGCATGTCATCGGCGCGGGTGTAGGTTGGGAACCAGTATCTGCCGTCGATCTGCTGCCGCCAGGTCGTGAACTTGGGGTAGAGATGTTCTTCCTTGCCCTTCTTCTTGGTATCGCGAATCTCCGGAACAGCCTGGCCGTATGTTTTTACGATCTGCAAATCGCGACCGTCTACCCAGATCCGCCCCTGAAAATAGCGCTTCTTGCCCACAATCTGTTTGGGCGCGATGTCGAAAACATAGCAGTGCAACTCATCTTCCTGCTGCTGGCCGACGTAGACGATGTTGTATTCCGGAATTTCGTCGCTGGTGAGCACAAAAGGCAGCCGGTTGCGGAAGTCCTGAACGTCGCCCTCGTCGAGCGAAAGCCCGCCATTTTCCAGCGTGGACTGCGGCGCATACACCACGTTTTCCATCCGGTGGCCCTTGTCGTCAAACAGCACGTCGAAAGTTTCGCGGTATTCGCCGGTAACGGTCGAGCCATCGAGCGTCATCACGTGAATATCTTGCCGGTAGGTATACTGATCGCGCGCCTCTTTAAATTCTTTTTCCTTGGCCGCAAAGCGCTGGATGATTTCTTCCGGCGTTATGCCTGTAGGCTGTGCGCTTTCAAGCGGGCCCTCCTGCGCAATTGCAGGTAGGGTAGTCAGCAAACTCGCCAGAAGGAAGAGCGCGACGAAGATTGGGGAACTGCGGGAAGCCCGGCTCATTGCTCTATCTTACTGGATTTCCGTGCACCGTAGAGGTGTTGCTTGCGCTGTCTTGCTTGCGGCGGCATGGCCCCGGGGGCGCATTTCCTGAACCGCGCCGGGACAGACGTAGCAAGCCAATCGCTTGGCGGCGAACTGCGGCGGTCTTCCCCGACCCCTCTCCGCTCAGTGAGGCCGAGGAAGACGCGCGCAGTTCTGCCGACATTTGGATGCCATATCAATGAAGAGGTTGTCGCAGAGGGAAAACTGGGCTTCGGGCTTCGGCCGCCGGGCCTCGGCTTCCCTCCGGAGATTGCGGCCAGCCAAGCCGAAGCCCGAAAGCCGGAACCCACGGTTGTGCAATCAACGCCATCAATGCTAGCATTGATGGCATGGCTAGTATCACCATTCGCAAACTCCCGGAAGACACCAAGCGGCGTCTTCGCATTCGCGCCGCCCAGAACGGACACTCCATGGAACAGGAAGCGCGCGAGTTGCTCGAAGCGGAACTGACGCGGACGGAGGCCACGTTCGAGAATCTGGGCGAAACAGCCCGGCGACGCTCCGCGCCTTCGGGTGGGGTTGATGTGAAGATTCCTCCTCGTCGCGGTCGCGTCCGCGGCTCTGGAATTCGCTGAGAGTCCAGCTGCTGTCCTGGCGAGCGAAAAAGGTATTCGATGACCCCTAGCCGCCCCGACGCCGCTGGGGCCTGCCCAGAGCGAGGCCGAAGAGACGGCGGCGCTACCAAACCTGCTACACTTTTCCGTTTGCTGAGGAGGTCCTTTCATGCGCCGCTTGTTTCTTGTATCCCTTGTTCTTTTCCCCTTCATACTTCCCGGGTTTGCCCAGGCAAAGCATCCCTTCACCTTCGAAGACATGATGAAGCTCAAGCGCGTCGGCGAGCCGGAAGTTTCGCCCGACGGCAAGTGGGTGATCTTCAGCGTCGTCGATGTGAATCTCGCGGCTAACACGAAGACGCCGCACATCTGGATCGTGCCTCTCGCTGGTGGTGAAGAAAAAAATGGGGTGCCCCATGTCTCGCCGAATTTCCGAGACATGGGAGCCACGGAACGCGTGCTCATCCCGGATCAGGACGGTGACCGCCCGCGCTGGGCGCCGGACGGCAAGCGGTTTGCGTTTATCTCGAACAAACACGGCGGATCGCAGGTCTGGGTTGCGGATTTCGATGGCTCAGCTGGGACTGTGACTGCGACGCATCGGTTGACAGTGCTGGCGACGGAGGCTGGCGGAGAGCTTTGGTCTCCGGATGGCAAAACGGTTCTGTTCACGTCGGATGTGTATCCGGAGTGCGATGGCGATCCCGGTGCTGAATCAGCTTGCAACGCTAGCAAATTGAATGAACTCGAGCAGTCAAAAGTAAAGGCGCTGGTCTTCACCCATCTGCTCTATCGCCATTGGAACGCGTACAAAGAAGGCAAACGCAGCCACATCTTGGCGATCTCCGTTCCTGATTCAAATTCGATCCCCCCAGAGGAAGGCGCATATAACGGACCTCCGCTGCCTCTGCCGCGCGACCTCACCCCCGGCGACTACGACGCGCCCGTGTTCTCGCTCGGCGGGCAGGACGACTATGCCTTCTCGCCCGACGGCCAGGAGATTTGCTACACCTCGAATCACGACAAGAATCCGGCGGCTTCTACCAACAACGATCTCTGGATCGTCACGGTCGGTGTGGGAGCGGGCGACTCGCCCGCTCAGGTTTTAGCCAAGACCAAGAACATCACCGCCGACAATCCCGCCAGCGACTCGACGCCGCTCTATTCGCCCGATGGCCGCTACATCGCCTACCGCGCCCAGAAGCGTCCGGGATACGAGAGCGACCGCTTCCGGCTGATGCTGTACGACCGCAAGACAGGCACGAGAGCGCAGGTTATGGTCGGTCCAGATAGGTCAATAGGCACATACGTGTGGTCGCCCGATTCATCGAAGATATTCTATGTCGAGACCGACGACGAGGCGCAACAAAAGGGCCAGAAGGTGATCTGGTCGAACGATCTAGGGAGCCCTGGCGTGGAGGTCAAGAGCTCGGAGACGGGCAAGTCGATGGGTCGGAGAATTCAGATAAATGCGAGAGTCACGCGCGGCTATGACGATGACCTCACTTTGTCTTCTGACAGCAAGACTCTCCTATACACGCGCATGTCCATCGGGAGCCCTACCGAGATTTACAGGATTGTTCTGCCTAAGAAGATTGATCCATACGATCTTCCGAAAGGGGAGCAACTTACGCATGTGAATGACGCACTTCTTGCGCAAATCTCCATGTCCCCGCTCGAATCCTTCTGGTTCCCGGGAGCCAACGGTGACAAAGTCCAAGGCTTCCTGGTTAAGCCGCCGAACTTCGACCCCAGCAAGAAATATCCCGTGAAGTTCCTGATCCACGGCGGGCCGCAGGGCGCATGGGGAGACGACTGGAGCTACCGCTGGAATCCCGAACTGTTCGCCGCACCAACTTCATCGACGCCCAGCGGCTACGTGGTCATCATGATCAACTTCCACGGCTCGACCGGCTACGGACAGAAGTTCATCGACGCCATCAACGGCGACTGGGGCGGCGCTCCATTTGAAGACCTGATGAAGGGCCTCGACTACGCCGAGAAGACCTACCCGTTCATCGATAAAGACCGCGAATGCGCGCTGGGCGCGAGTTACGGCGGATTCATGGCTAACTGGGTGCTCGGCCACACCGACCGCTTCAAGTGCGTCGTGTCGCACGACGGCATGTTCAACGCCGAATCCGCCTGGGGCACCACCGAAGAACTCTGGTTCAACGACTGGGAGTTCAAAGGCACTCCCTACGACAACCGCGAGATGTACCGAAAGTGGTCGCCGCACGAGTACGCGAAAAATTTCAAGACGCCCACGCTGGTGATTCACGGCCAAAAAGATTACCGCCTCGATGTTTCGCAGGGATTCGATCTCTTCACCACGCTGCAGATGGAAGGCATCCCGTCGAAGATGCTGTATTTCCCCGACGAAGGCCACTGGGTGCTGAAGCCGCAAAATTCGCAGCTTTGGTACAAGACGGTGAATGACTGGGTAGATCAGTGGACGAAGAAGTGAGCGGGCGGAGGGTTCCGTCCTCCGGCGCTAATTCTTAAGATTTGTCATTCCGACCGAAGGGAGGAATCTGCTGTTTGCCTGTGCCGGCAGAAAAGCAGGTTCCTCGCCTTCGCTTCGGGAAGACTCGGAATGACAATGGATCTGGAATTCCACGTTCAATGCTCCCCGGAGAGCGGCAGTCTCCGAGCGGGAACACTCCCGCGCCCTAAGCTATTGGCCGAGGAAGTGTTCCCGCTGCCGCCGGCCGGAAAAGTCTCCAGTTCGTCCTCGATTACGGCTGTAGTTCCGGCCGAGACCTGAATCTCAATTTCCAACACACCGGTGAACGATCCCACGGAGGGAACGAAACTCGCTAGGCCATTGACATCGCTCTGCGCCGTGCTCTGGCTCGCGCTAAGGATAACGGCCATCCCGGTTTGCGTGACCGTGGGGTCGCCCGGCACCAGCGTCAGATCGTTCCCCTCCGGGCGCAACACGGAGGATTGAAACAGTACGCTCACCCCGAGCACAGGATTCGGCGGTGAGGAAGAATCGGTCACCCGCACGGTGACAGGCTGAAACGCCGTTCCCGCCACCACCTGTCCCGCGCCAGCCACAGCCTGCAGGTTCATCATCGCTGCTGCCACCGCGTTCCCATAAATCGTTTGGCAAGGATTGTTCCCCGGCGCAACGCAAGCGCTGATCTGCACGTTCGAGGAAAAGTTTGTCAGTGTAAGCGTCACCGACGCGTAGCCGCTACTGTTAGTAACCGCGCTCGCCGCACTGAGCGTCCCGGATCCCTGCGCGATCACAAAGTTCACCGTGACGCCACTCTGTGGTGCGCCGTTGCTCATGACCCACGCGCCCAGCGGCACGCTGACCGATGCTCCCTGCGCGATCCAGAGATAAGGCGTGGCAACTCCGATTTGCGAGGACGAAGATGTAGCCGTCATCGTGGCCACAACCGCCTGCGACGGGCTGTAGACGCCGGGAGCGAGAGTGGCCGTGATCGTCGCATTCCCCGTGGCGGCGGGCGTAACCCAGGTGGAAGCCATCCCGCTTTCATCGCTGATCGCCGAGCAGTTCGAAGCTCCGCCGCAGATTGAAAGCAAAGCGCCGTTGGTGGTGGCCCACCCTACAGTTGCGCCATTTACGGGCGTAACGCCATCGGAGGCGAGCACGCGCACGATCACCGGGTTGCTGGCCTGCGTTCCCACAGGCGTGGGAGGATTCGTTCCCTGCAACAAGACGATCTGATCTGTAGCGGCGGCTCCGAAGGTAAGCACACCGGTCATGATGGAAAATCCGCCGCTCACCAGGTCGCTGATGGTGATGGTCTCCGGTCCGTCACTTTGCGCGGGGACGGATGCCAGCATCTGGCTGGCATTGGTCGCCAGCAACGGTACACTCACGCTGCCCACGGTGACCGCGAGCCCCGGCGCAAAGCCCGTGCCCTGCAAAGTGATCGCGCCGCCATTCACCGAAACGCGCGGCGGGCTCGCCGAGTCTCCGTAGAGCACATGGGCGTGGTAGTGGTAATCGGGGCGGCCGTCGCCGCGCAAATCAGCGATGCCGATGATGAAACTGTTCGAGTTCAAAACTTGTGCGTCGAGACGGCTAGTGGCGAAAGTCTCCGCGTTGAACGGGGCTGCGGTAAAAGCCGGCGGAGCCGTGCCCTGCGGATCGCCGAGAGTCCACATGCCAACCAATGGTTCGGCTTTCGACTCGCTGGGCGCGCTGGTTTCATCGAGCGCCGTGACGGCCACCGACAAAGTGCGGTTCGCCTGGGCCGTGATCAAGAAGTAGCCCACATCTCCGTAGCCGCTCAACGAGCCGACCCAATCGCCCGCGGCGGGAACTGGCGCAGGCGCGTTCCAGGTTTCGTTTGCGGCCCACGGCGCAACAGGCTGGGCGCTGTTCGACATAAGCACATCCTGTTCAACCTCGCCGCCTGCATTCACGGTCACCACAAAGGGCAAGAAAGTCCCAGACGGCGCAACTTGCGCCGGGTCGTAAGGGCACACGCCGGCCGACCACACCGGATCCAGGGCCTCGACCGAGAGCTGGTATTGCGCCGTGCTCGCGCCGTTCGGGATGGGCAATCCTCCAAGATCGAAAAATCCTTCGAGCGTTGCATCCGATGATCCGAACTCGCTGTAGGGATTTCCCAGCGGATCGTCCAGGCCGGTAACTGGATTGCCCGCGTTGCCCGTGAAGAGGAACCCGGAAACCGCTGTAGCTCCATAGGCGTCCGACGGCAGCTTGGTGGAAGGATCAATCCAGCGCGCGACCACGTTCACGCCCTGCATCGGCTGAGCAAGGCTCCCTAGATTGTCCACGAAGTAAACCGAGCCATAAATGCGGGCGGTCGCGGTCGACGGGCTGGAAGGGTAAAGACGAGAGAGTGCGGCCACATCATCGGGCGCCAGTTGATAAGGATTGGCGTAACAAATGGTAATCGGCACGCAGTTCGACGGATCCATAAAGTGCATGACTGGAAAGCCGGCGTAGTCATCGGCTGTAGGAGGGGGATTGCCTGTGATCACATTCAGATTCATCTGCGACCAGCCCAGGCCAATCACGTTGCCCAGCACACGCACCAGCCGGTATTCGACGTCCGTGAGTTGCGACGACTGCAGCGCGCACTGGCCGTTAATCACCACCAGCGCGTGGAGAAAATTTGCTCCCGTGCCAAAGTTGTCCACGCCGCCATAAGCTGCGTTCCAGAAACATTCGGAGGCGTCGCCGGCGCCCGCACCAAGCAATGCGTCGGTCACCGAGCCGTCATAGTCGTAGACGATTCCCACCGGAGTCTGCGTGGCCGAGGGAGTGATATCGGCGGGAGCGGTCACGACCCCGCTGGAGTTGACCATGATGTTGCTGCCGTCAACATTTTCGGCAAGCTGGCCAGCCGCGTTTGCGGTGAGGACAGCGGTAGAAACAGAAGTCCATTGACTGAACGCGCTGGCAACAAAAGCATTCGCCGAAGCGTTGGGCAGGATGGGGCTAAGATCCCCCTGGTCCGTGTAGTAATTCACCTGCCCCAACGACCAGGTAATGGGCTGGCCCATGGTCCCCGGGTTGAAATAGCTGGAGCCTGCCACATACTCCGGACCGCCGGCGCGGGCGAGCAAGGCGAAAATAAAGACAATGGCCATGGCTGAGGCCAGCCGAAAGAGAAATGAGCGGGCGGGGAATGCCGTGTTTTTCTGCATGGTCAAGTCATTTCTCTCCGCTGACGCGCTGCACCGCCTGCGCGAAGTCAGCGTAACGGACCACAGTCTTTCCGCCCAGGATGGGATCCGCCACCAGGATTGCAGCGTGCTGAGGGCCGATCGTGATTCTGCCGTCAGAATCCATCGCGAATTTGCCCACAGCCCCAGCCACGGGGCTGGTGAGGCCCAACTTGCTCGGGGAATACAGAAAAAGCAATACGTGCTCGCCGACGCGGTAGCGCTCGCCGCCGCTCCAAAGGCCAGCCCACTCGTGAATCGTCAGGCTCTCACCCGGCGAGGTGCCACGCATCGCATGTTCAACCTGGAACGTGACGGTGGTGGAAGCCGGCGCCGGGCCGGGAGACGCCGGGGCGCCACTGATCGAAGTGACACGGCCAGAGAAGATGATCCCAGCGGCGCGCACCAGTTGTGGGAAAACCGGTGGCTGGGGTGCGCCTGGATCACGACCGACGGGGTGTGGTCCGGGCAGACTAGGAGGAGGAATCCCGACAGGCGCGACAGCCGAGGAAGAGCGCAGCGGCACCAAGTCCGTGGCCCCCGCAGGTGCTACGGCGGGAGCGCTGACAGGCGACCGATCCGCCGCGGCATCCTGTCCGCGCAGAAGTATAGGGGCGACGAAGATCGAAGCAACGAAGATCAGCGAAAAGGCGATGAGCAGACGCCACCAACTTCTCCCGGTCATCAAAATCACCTGGAAGTGAATATCTGCTCAGAGGAATCTGGGAAACCGGAATCATCCTAATCGGCATGCCGACATTGCCATTGTGACGGATGTCACAACGAGCCTGTGGATTAAAAGGCAATTCCCGATCCGGGATGGCTAACCGCAGCCGATGCGGAAAGACGCCTGGTTGGCTCACAGCCCGTGGCGCAAATGCTCTTCAGCGCTAAGGTTCGCGCCAGCCAGTAACAGCAGCCCAGTCAGGAACGCCCAGAACATCATGCTCACCGACAGCGCGAAAGGTCCGTAGACTTCGGCGAAATTGAGCCATGGTAAAGCGAGGATGTAGCCATACTTCAACGCCTCCGAGAGCAGGCCCATAATCACGGCGCTTGGCAGCACGGCTCGCGCCGGAACCTTGCCGTTGGGCAGCACCCAGTAAATAAGGAAGAAGATGGCAATGCTGGCGGCGATGGCGAAAGCCTTCATCACAAAAAATCCCACCACGCGAATAAATCCAGAGCCGTGGCCCCGCAGCAGAAATCCCATCAAAGCGACGTTTCCCGCGGTCGCGGCGACCGAGAGCAAGGCCAGCACGCCGCAACCGAAGGCCAGCCCCAGCGCGATCAACTGATTGCCGACGTACGAACGGTTATTCGGGAAGCGCCAGACGCGGTTGAGCGCCACTTCCAGCGGCATAAACACACCGGTTGAAGTCACCAGCAGGATGATCAGCGAGAAAATCTGCACGCGCTGCCGCGAGTTCACCATCGCATTCAGGTTGCGGATGACGAACTCCTGCCCGGCGGGAAGGTAGTCGCGCAGCAACTCCACCACCACGTCGTACATCACGCGAGAGTGAAAAACCCGCCGGATGAGCGTCATCAACAGCACCACGAAAGGGAAAAACGACAGGATCGAGTTGGCCGCCACTGAGAAGGCAAAAGTGTGCACGTCGGTGCGCAGCAGGTATTTGGCCGTGGAGATGGCCATCCCCGGACGCCCCCCGCGCGGCCGCCGCGATGGAGCTGGCTGGCCTTCCTTGGCTGGCGGCGCGGTAGCAGTGGTTGGATCGGGCACAGGCGTATCTCTGATCTTATCAAAGAGTTGCGGCAAGTTTCGCTTTTCATTCGCAATTGGAACCCAAAAGCCCTGGCTCCGTTACTTATACCGTGTTAAAGCTTAAAATGAGACGCTCGGCGATATTTTGGCCCCGGTCACTAATTTTTCTTGCGAAACGATTTAATAGTCCTTATTATCGGTTGGCTCATGAACCGGCTTAGGCCGGTGCATGAATGGGTAAGGCAGGTTGATGTCTTGAGCAGGGCAGTAGAAATCAGCGCCGATGGTCAGGGCTCCGCAAGTTCATGCCGCATTTTCTTCATGCGCGCCTGAATCGAGGAGTCTTTTGCTTTGGGGCAAATTTCTTCCGCACAGGCACTAGGAGACGCAACCGAGTTTCACCGGCTTTCTCGAAGGGGGCGCTCCGCTCGTGCGGGGCAACGATCCGGGAGGTCCGGGGAACTAATTCTTAATGATCAGAGGAAAGGAGTTTTTCTGTGAGAGAGAAGGGAACAGTGAAGTGGTTCAACGGGGCGAAGGGATATGGATTCATCCAGCGCTCCACGGGAGAAGACGTTTTCGTGCATTTCTCCGCGATTCAAGAGAACGGTTACCGCTCGCTCAACGAGGGTGAGACCGTGGAGTTTGATCTGCTGAAAGGTCCCAAAGGCTTTCAGGCGGGCAACGTCGTCCGCGCCTAACCTCGATCATCACGGATCGCGACCCTCCCGCCCCCAGCGGGAGGGTTTTTCGTTGCACGCCTGCACGACGCTCCCCGGCTCTAGCCGCAGACCGAGGTGCCTGCGCAGGTGCCGTTCATGTAGCCGCCCCCGCAGTAATGCGAATGTGCATTGGATAGTGCCGTCTCCCAGTCGAGTATGTTTTGCCCCAGGTACCAGATAAGGTCCCCAACCTGCTCCAAGATGGGCGGATTCGGAATTACTGAGTAATCATAGTCAATGTATTGCTCGGAACCGACCGGCGTATAGTTCCACTGGCCGGCATCGCGGAAGAGCTTGGCCAGGTCTGCTCCAACGTCCGGAATCCAACTGACAGCGTTGGCCAGCATTCCGCAGGCCTCCGGGCCGGGCGGCACCAGCGGAGCTATGTCGCCATAGTTCTCATAGCGGACGTGGTTCTTGAAGACCGCTTGGTATCCCGTGGCAAAATCTCCGTTTCCAGATCGCGGTGCGGCGAAGGTTACCACCTGCTGGATGGGAATTTTGTTCTGCTGCTGCAGAAGATAGGCCGCGAGCGGCGCCATAGCTCCGCCTTTGCTATGCCCAGTAACGTAGACCGGATTGGTGGCGCCGGGCTTGAGGCCATTCACGGCCGCGGCCACCTGCGTGAGCACGGATTGCACAGCCAGGGCAAACCCTGTGTGGACCAGCCCCGGCAGGCCGGCAAACGTACCCGGCTCCGCGATCGCGTCGTTCAACCAATCGACCCAACTGGTCGGCACCGTCCCGCGAAAGGCGACAAGAATCCCGCTGGCAGTCTGCCCCACCAGGCAGGCGTTGATCTGGTTCGCGCTGACGGCGGTAGGCGGGGAGGTATAGGCAACGGCTTTGCTGAAAATCGGGTCAGGGGTGTAGACCCCCGTGTCCAGGGCGATGTCATACGCAGCGCCGCTGGCGCATAAGAGAAGACAATTCAAGGGCAGAGCCATGCACCACCTCCATCGATTCAAGGGAGGATAACACTAATGCCTAACTCGCCACTGGGTGTTGTGCCGCCAGCGCTGATTTTAGTTCGGGCTCTGATGGAAGGATGATCCATGCCAGCACATAGGTGACTATGCCCGGACAGACTCCGGTGGCGAGGGTGATGAAGATAGCGAGGATTCGCACCAGCGATACATCGAGATCGAAGTGCTGGGCCAATCCGGCACAAACCCCACCGATCTTTTTGTCGGCGCGGGAACGCATAAGCTTCTTCGGCGCGGGCGGAATGCCCACTACCGTGCCACAGTAGGAACAGAAGCGGACGTCATCGGAGATGGTCTTGCCGCAAGAGTTGCAGTACATATTGTGCCTCCGTCTGATAATAGGATACGCGGATTGCAGGTGGGAAGTTCCCAGGCTCGGCCCTGTGAGACTAAGAGCCCGCAGATTCTTGGAGCCACCAAGCCGTTGCTCTCTGGGTCCTGGCTTCGCTCATAGTGTGCAACTTCTTGCTTGACACGATAGGGAGCGTTGGGTAGCATAGACGAATTAGCCGACCGACCGGTCGGTATGCACGAATGGCTTCCGGCCCTCCCCCAGACTCACTGGCCGGCCGGAATCCATCCCTAGATAGCGACGGAAGTCCGTCTACACGCGCCGGCGAAATGCCGGCGTTACACGTAAAAGGAGCATGCTGGTGGCTACTATTTTTTACGAACACGACGCTAATCCGAATGCCCTGAAGGGCAAAACCATCGCTATCCTGGGCTACGGCAGCCAGGGACATGCGCAGGCGCAGAACCTGCGCGACAGTGGATACAAAGTGATCGTGGGCCTGGAACCCACCCGTGCCAGCGCCGCGCAGGCTCGCGCCGACGGCATGGTGGTCGTCGCTCCGGATGAGGCTTGCAAACGCGCTGACTGGATCCACGTCCTTACCCCGGATGAGACCCAGGCAGCGGTCTATGAGCAGTACATTCAACCCTATCTGCATCCCGGAAAAATTCTCGGCTTCTCGCACGGGTTCAGCATTCATTTCAAGACGATCGTTCCGCCGGATGATGTGGACGTGGTGATGATTGCGCCCAAGTCGCCGGGGCATCTGTTGCGGCGAGTTTATACCGATGGGCGCGGAGTGCCGTCGCTGATCGCGATCAGCCAGGATTCCAGCAAGCGGGCGCACGAATACGCATTGGCCTACGCGCATGGCATCGGCTCGACCCGCGCGGGTGTGCTGCAGACTACGTTCCGGGAAGAAACCGAGAGCGATCTTTTCGGTGAGCAGGCAGTGCTGTGCGGCGGGTTGACTTCGCTGATCAAGAAGGGCTTCGAGACGCTGGTGGAGGCTGGGTACGCTCCGGAGATTGCTTATTTCGAGTGCCTGCATGAGGTAAAGCTGATCGTCGACCTGATCTATGAGGGCGGGTTGGGACGGATGCGGTATTCGATTTCGAATACGGCCGAGTATGGAGATCTAACCCGCGGAGAGAAAGTCGTTGGCGATGCCACGCGAGCCGCGATGAAGAAGACTCTGGCCGACATTCAGGATGGCACGTTTGCCCGGGAGTGGATCAAGGAGAACAAAGAAGGTGGGCAGCACTTCGCCGAGCTGCGGAAGAAGGAATTGCAGCATCCGATCGAGATTGTGGGCGCGGAGCTGCGCGGGATGATGAGTTGGCTGCCGGGACGGGAAGCTAAGAAGCCGGCGGAGACGCCGAAGGCGGAAGACAAACAGGTTGTGAATGCCTAAGGGATCGGAGATCGTTTTGCAGTGCATGCGGGCCGAAGGGGTGGACCTGGTGTTCGGCTACCCCGGCGGCGCGATCATGCCGTTGTACGATGCTTTGGATGGAAGCGGCATACGGCATGTTTTGACACGGCACGAGCAAGGCGCGGCATTTGCGGCTTCGGGCTACGCGCGGGTTACGGGAAAAGTGGGCGTGGCTATGGCTACCAGCGGTCCGGGCGCGACTAACTTGGTCACGGGAATTGCCGATGCGAAGATGGATTCGGTGCCGCTGGTCTGCATCACGGGGCAAGTGCGGACGGCGGTGATCGGCACCGACGCGTTTCAGGAGACTGACGTTTTTGGCGTGACCCTTTCGTTGACGAAATGGAGCCGGCTGGTGCGTACTCTCGACGAAATCCCGGAGGTGATTGCCGAGGGATTCTACTGGGCGCGCAGCGGACGGCCGGGGCCCGTGGTAATTGACATTCCTACCGACATATTGAAGGCGAAGAAAGAATTTTCCGGGGCGGTGAAGTTCACTCCACACGCGCGGCCGTCCGACGCGAAGGCGGATGGCGCATTCAGCGACACGATTGTGGCCTTGCTGCAACGGGCAACCAAGCCGGTGGCGCTGGTGGGCGCGGGGGCAAAACTTTCGGGAGCGGTTCCAGAGCTGCGGCGGCTACTCGACGATTTGAACGTTCCCACGTTCGCGACCGTGCACGGATTGGGCGCCGTGCCCCCGCAATCTCCTTATTACTTGGGCATGGTAGGCATGCACGGAACTCGCGCGGCTAATACTGCTTTGCATGAGACCGACCTGCTGATGGTTTTCGGCGCGCGGCTGGATGATCGCGTAACCGGCGATCCCACGCGCTTTGCGCCCCATGCAAAGATCGTCCACTTTGAAATTGATCCAGCGCAGCTAGACCGGGTGCGGGCATGCGAGTTGCCGGTAATCGGAAATCTCGCGGATACGATTCCGGCATTTCACGCCGAGTTGCGGCATGCCTCCCTGCCCGACTGGAGCGGCTGGCGCGCAATCGCTTGCGGGCCGGAGCGTGCCGAGCTTGATCCACGAGGACTGGCGCAGCCCACGATTCGTTTTCTCGACGAACTCTTCAGCCGCCTGCCCGAAGACAACGTGATCATCGCCGACGTAGGCCAGCACCAGATGTGGGCGGCGCAGCGGTATCGCTCTTCGTCGCCGCGCGGATTTATTACTTCGGGCGGGCTGGGAGCGATGGGCTTCGCGCTGCCAGCGGCTGTGGGCGTACAACTCGCCAAGCCGGAGACTTGCGTGCTGTGCGTATCCGGCGATGGCGGCTTTCAGATGAACATTCAGGAACTGGCCACGCTGCATCGGCTCGGCCTGCCCATAAAAATGGTGATCATCGACAACAAATATCTGGGCATGGTGCGGCAGTGGCAGCAGCTTTTTTACGAGCGCAATTATGCGGAAACGGATCTGGGCGACAACCCGGATTTCGTCGAGATCGCGAAGGCTTACAAGATTCACGGATGGCGGCTGAACGAGGCTGCCATGGAAGAGTATCCCGTAGCGGCTGAGACGGGAGATCTCATCGAGAACTTCCTGCGGTCGCCCAATGCGGAGTTGCTGGTGTTTGATTGCCATCCCGAGGCGAACGTTTACCCCATGGTTCCGGCGGGAGCGGCGCTGTCGGAGATGGTTTACGGGGACGAGTGAAGAATTGAGCGATTGAGTGACCGGGAGATTTAGTGATTGAAAACCAAACGCCTCAACCGGTTTTCAATGACCCGATGACTCAATCGCTCAATGACTCAATTTTTGGGAGAACTGCCATGCAAGTCTTTCACATTCGCTATCGCAATGCGCAAGGCGCATTGATGCGCATCCTCAACGCCGTTTCGCGCCGGGGGCTTGATCTTACTTCGGTGCATGCCGAGTACGCCGGGCAGCATCATGCGGTCACGCTGCTGCTCGCGGTCTCGCACAAGCAGATGGGGCAGCTTTACCGCGAGTGGTATGCGATCGTGGATGTGATCGACGTACGTTCGACTTCGGCTTTGCGCGAGCACGAAGACGCGGTGTGGGCGCCGCATCCGCCGGCGAGCGTCACCGAGCAATCGGCGCAGGCCGCGCGGGCTTAGGCTCCATTTCGGTTTGGCACGTCGTAGCATGAGCGCTTCCTGGGTAAGCGCCATGCGATTGGGGGAACCTGCAGTTGGAATGCGCTTCTGGCATCATTCCAAGCTGCGGGTTTCCCGTTTTTTCTGAACCCTGCGTTACTCGCGTGATGAAAGCAGTTTTGTCATCCCGAGCGCAGCGAGGGATCTTGGTTCCTGCTGCCGCCATCCATTTGCCGCCGCATGCAAACACCTGGATCCCTCGCTTCGCTCGGGATGACAAGCCACTTGCGATTCATTTCATGTTGTAATCTTTCCTCATGGATCTTAAGCATCGCAGCCGCGGAATTACCGACGGGCGCGACCGGGCTCCGGCACGCTCCATGTTCAAGGCGATTGGCTTTACCGACGACGACCTGCGCAAGCCGCTGATCGGCGTGGCCAACACCTGGATCGAAACCATGCCTTGCAACTTTCACTTGCGGCGACTCTCCGGCAAAGTGAAAGAAGGCATTCGCGCTGCCGGCGGCACTCCCATGGAATTCAACACCATCGCCATCTCTGACGGCGAAACCATGGGCACGGAAGGCATGCGGGCCTCGCTGGTGAGTCGCGAGTTGATCGCCGATTCGATTGAACTGGTTTGCCGCGGACAATTATTCGACGCCGTGGTGTGCGTGGTGGGTTGCGATAAGACGATCCCGGCCGCGGCCATGGCTCTCGCGCGAATGGACTTGCCGGGGCTCGTGCTCTACGGCGGCACCATCGCGGCGGGCAGCTATCGCGGCAAAGACGTCACGATTCAGGATGTGTTTGAAGCGGTGGGCGCCAACGCTGCCGGAAAAATCACCGACCAGGAATTGCACGATTTGGAAAACGTGGCCTGCCCCAGCGCCGGCGCCTGCGGCGGCCAGTACACGGCTAACACGATGTCGACCGTAATGGAAATGATCGGGCTGTCTCCCATGGGATTTAACAGCGTGCCCGCGATGGAACCGCGCAAAGATGAAGTCGCTTTTCGATGTGGCGATGTGGTGATGAATCTTCTAAGAAATAGCATCCTGCCGCGCCGCATTCTGGCCCGGGCCGCGTTTGAGAACGCGATTGCATCCGTGGCCGCGACCGGCGGATCTACCAATGCCGTCCTGCATCTGCTGGCCATCGCGCGTGAAGCGGAAGTAGATTTGGAAATCGATGACTTTCAGCGAGTCAGCGAGCGCACTCCGTTGCTGGCCGATCTTAAGCCCTCCGGAAAATATGTGGCCGCCGACATGGACAAGGCTGGCGGCATCCCGCTCATCGCCAAACGCCTGCTGGAAGCCAACCTCGCCGACGGCTCCACGCTCACGGTCACGGGCAGGACGCTCGCCGAGGAAGCCAACGACGCGAGAGAAACTCCCGGCCAGCCAGTCATCGCGGCGGTCGGTCGTCCGCTGAAGAAAACCGGAGGGCTGGTCATATTGAAAGGGAATCTAGCGCCGGAGGGTTGCGTCGCAAAAATCAGCGGGCATGAGCGGCTGGAGCAGCGCGGTCCAGCGCGGGTTTTCGAATCCGAAGAAGACGCCATGGCCGCGGTTACCAGCAAAGACACCGGCAAGAAAATCAAATCCGGCGATGTCGTCGTCATCCGCAACGAAGGCCCAAAGGGCGGACCTGGGATGCGCGAGATGCTGAGCGTGACCGGCGCGATTGTGGGCGAAGGTTTGGGATCGTCGGTTGCGCTGTTGACCGACGGCCGGTTCAGCGGCGCGACACACGGATTGATGGCCGGGCACGTCTCGCCGGAAGCCGCGCTGGGCGGGCCAATCGCCGCCGTGCGCGATGGCGACATGATCCTCTTCGACGTCAGCCAGCGCGTTTTGGAAGTTGAGATCAGCGACGAAGTTCTTCGCCAGCGCATGAAAGAGTGGAAGCCGCCGCAGCCGCGCTATCCCACAGGAGTGTTTGCCAAGTATGCGGCGCTCGTCTCGTCGGCTTCGCAGGGCGCAATTACGCGGCCGCCGAAATGAAGAGTCTCCCTTAGACTGCAAAAATAAATCCCTATCCTTGCCGCAAAGAACGCGGCAAGGATGGGGCACCCGCCTTTATTCAGAGCACTACCAATCCCCTACTGTGCGCAGCCGGGGCTGAAGTACGTCAGCGCGTTCGCTGCCGCCGCCAGGTCGCAAACGTACGCTGCGGAGGTCGAGTCCCAGTAGTTGTATTGCTGCGCGCTGGATTGGTCGGAATTGAGGCCCGTGTTGAAGTCGACGGTGTCTTTATGCTGGCCGGTGTTCACCTGATTACTGGTGTAGGTCACCACATTGTTCACCTTCGTCGTCAGAGACGAATTGTAGGTTTGATCGGCGGTCGTGGTCAGATCAGTGTCGCCGCTCGACGCCACAAATTCGTTCAGATCCAGGGTGAGCGGGAATTTATACGTCTGAGTGTTGACCGTCGTTGGCTCTCCTCCACCCGACGTTGTTATCGTGGAAGACACGGTCGAGCCCAGCGAAATGTTCTGAATGTATTTGGTGCTGGTGATGTCGAAGTACTGATCGTTGGAGAAGTTGATACTCTGCGCGACCTTGGTCGTCAACGCCCCGCTCGGAGTATTGATATAGCCCGAGATGGTGAAGCTGCGATTGGAACTCACGTCCACTGTGCCCGAGATGTAGGTCGGTTGCACGTTCAGGTTCTCGGTGACCACCGGATTTGGCGCGGTCAGCGTGTTCTTGGTGATGGCGCCCGTGATCTGTGTCGTGGACGGATCGAGATAAACCAGCAACGACGCGGTTGCCGAGAAATAACTGTCGGCGTTGTCGACGCTGAGTGAAACCGTATGCTGCTGCTGCCCATTGCTGAGGATGGCCGCGAACGGCGTGAGGTTTACACGATAAGGAATGAAATTCAGGGTTTGGATGCCCGGGATCGGAATCCATAGATAAGGATCGATGCCCCCCGTGAAGATCCAGGGAAACACCGGAGCTACGCCTGCCGGCTGTCCGTCGATGGTGATCTCGGTCTCGCGGAAACCGGTGTCGCCGCAACTCTCCAGTTCCGTCGCAACGTCATTGGGCACGCAGGTGTACCAGAATTCGTCGTTCGACTGGCTTTGCGCGTAGACATCAAGGTACGCGGTCTGCACGTTGGTGGGCAGGGTGAAAGTGCCGGAGAGCGTGCTGGTCGAGTTGTTGAGCGCAACTGTTCCGCCGGAAGGGCCGGCTGAAAGCGCGTACACCTGGTTGGCGGTCACAGGCGGCGTCTGCCCCTCCTCCAACGGATAGAAGTACAGCCACGCCGAAGCATAGATCGTCGAGGTGAGGCCGCAGCACAAAGTATTGCCGATATCAGCCTGGCCGGATTGCGCCGTGTAGAAGATCGAGCTGTAATCGGTGAGATCGTTCTCGATCTGCCACGAGGGGCCAATGTTCGAGGGCTCGGCGGTAGTGCCAAAATAAATATTCACCGGACCCAGCCAGAAATTTGCAGTGCGGTCATATTGAATGCCGGCGTTCAGGTTGATATCCGCTACAAGAACGACCTTGGCCCAGGGGCCTGGACACTCCGAAGGCGGAGTATAGGTGAAATTCTCCACGTTGAAATCGTAGAACTGCGCGTCGCTGAAAAGCTGCACCACGCAAGGCGTGGTTGTGGGGACGGTCACGTTGGGATCAGCGGTTACGGTGTTGGCTGAACCAATCACATACGGTCCGGAAGCGGAAGCGAATGGAACCAGGACCACAGCAAGCAGTAGAAACGGAAAAAGAATTCGCACCATACCAGCAATTCGGGGCATGTAAACCCTCCTGGGAGAAGTGGCTAAAGCCGCGCCGGAATTGACATTGCGGGAGAGCAAGCCAACGGCACCGGGGTCGAAGTATGGCGCGTTCCAGCCGCGCCTGTCAACAGCAGACAAAAGTCTCTACGGTCGCGAGCAGCGTAAGCTCTCTTACTCTCCGCCACTTTCTTCCCCCCGATCGGCACGTCGGTGGTAGATCGGAGTGAGGCGGATCGCGCTATACTAGCGTGGGCCGGCTTCCCCCGCTCGCCAGGAACTTTTCGAACTCTTCAGGGTTTTCCGCTTTATGGCCGCTCATGGTGATCCTCTCGGGGCGAAGAAACGCCTGGATTCGTGGAAGGAAATTGCCGCCTTCTTCGGCCGCGACGAGCGCACCGTAAAACGTTGGGAAAAAGAACGCGGCCTGCCGGTGTATCGCGTGCCGGGAAGCGTCCGCGGCGGGGTCTTTGCTTACGCCGAGGAGCTTGCCGAGTGGCTCAAGGCGCCGAACCAGAATTGGGAGAGCGGAGGAACCGCTGCAGCGGAAGCGCACTCCACCGAGGAAGAACGCACCCACGCTGACCCGGCCAATGTGGTGACCATCAAAGTTCCAGCGGGTTCTACGGCTCCCGCGCCTGAGCTTCGCCTTGTTCCACCTCGTTCCAGGCTGCCTCTAGCCAGAGTAGTGCTCTGGCTCTTGCCTTTGGCACTCATCGCAGGCTCGTTTCTGGTTTTCACCTTCAGCCATCGAGAACCCCGGTATAAGAAGGCGCTGGCGGCTCCGCACGTGCCCGGCGCCGAGGCTCAGGATCTCTACCTCAAGGGCCGCTACTATTTTGAGAAGCGCACACCGGACGATCTGAACCGCGCGGTAGACTTCTTCACGCAGGCGATCGTGCATGATCCCGGCTACGCTGGGCCTTACGTTGGGCTGGCCGACACTTACAACCTGCTGCGCGAGTACAGCGCCATGCCTCCGCAGGAAGCGTTTCCACGCGCCCGGGCGGCCGCAAGCAAGGCGGTGGAACTCGATCCCAATTCCGCCGCGGCCCACAATTCCCTGGCCTTCGCCAGCTTCTGGGGATTCTTCGACGCGGCCACAGCCGACCGCGAATTCAAGCGCGCCATCGAACTCGACCCCAGCTTGCCCCGCGCCCACCACTGGTACGCCACGTTCCTCATCGAGATTCAACGCCACCGTGAAGCCTTGGTGGAAATCGAGCGCGCCCGGCAGCTTGAACCTTCGTCCACACCCATTCTTGCTGATAAGGGATTCATCCTCGCGTCAGCAGGAAAGACCGAAGAAGCTAGAACTCTGCTAACGCAACTCGCGGCATCCCAGCCCGACTTTGTTCCTCCGCACCGGTACCTTGCCGACGCGGTTTATTTTCCTGAAGGAAACTATGCCGCGTACCTCACGGAGATGGAGACGGTCGCGCATCTGCGCCATGACGCGAAGGCCGAGAAAGAGGTTGAGGCGGAACAAAAGGCCTACGCCAGCGGCGGCAAGCAGAAATTGTTTGAGCAGCGCCTGGCGGCTGCGCGAGATTCATTCGACCATGACAACGGCTCAGCCTTCGAATTGGCCACTGCGTACGCAGACTTGGGGCAGAAAACCGAAGCGTTGAAATATCTCGAAATCGCCTACCAGCGGCACGACCTGAAACTCACCACGCTCACCGCGACCCCCGAGCTTCGGTCGCTGCATCAGGCGCCGCACTTTGGCGACCTAGTGGCTAAAGTCGGGCTGCCGCCGGCGCAGTGATCTCACCGCTGCGAACCCGGCTCCTCCCACTTTTCAGGCAACAGCTCAAAAACCCAGTCCTCTGCCCACGCCCTGGCGGTTCGTTCTAACCGTGCAAGGAGCAAATTCTGGGCAAACGGTGCGATGTCTGCCGCCCATCTGGCAGTAACGTCGTCATTGAACCTCCAAAGGCATCTTCAATCGGTTGTTGAACGAACCGCACCGCAACATGCCGACAAACGGCCTCGCTACGGTGCGATCTGGCTTGCTATGGCAGTATGCGAAAAACGACGTTGCTGTTGAGCGTCCCGCCTGGCGTCGAGACTTGCACCGTCCCGCTGGTTGCCCCGCTGGGCACGGTCGCCGTGATTTCAGTATCCGATACAACGGTGAACGCCGCGCTCGTGCCGTTGAAGCTCACGCTCGTCGTGCCGGTAAGGTTGTTTCCGATGATTATGATTTCGGCGCCTACCTTGCCGAACGCGGGTACGGTCTGCGCAAACGGTGCAAGCCCGTTAGAGAAGGTGAAAATCGTGCCTCGGTTTGCGCTTCCACCTGCACTGGTGCTCCCATAGAAGGTTCCGTTGGTGGCCTGGGTCAGGCCGGCAATAGGCTGAATACCGTCGGTGCAGCCGGGTTGAGAGCAGAAGCTGTAGAGCGTGGTCAGTTTTCCCGCAGGCGAGATTTCGAACAACGTGCCCGCATTGTGAGCACCGCCCTGGAGCGTTGTGCCGTAAAAGTTTCCGTCGGTGGCTTGTATCGGGGCGTCTTGGGGGTCTCCGCCATCAGTACACTTTGCCTGGGAGCAGAAGCTATAGAGGGAAGTGAACGTTCCCGCGGGCGTGATTTCGAAGACCGTGCCATTGTTCGAAGATCCGCCCCCTTCAGTTGTACCGTAGAAGTTTCCGTCAGCGGCTTGCACCAGGCCGGCAACAGGATCCCCGCCATCGCTACAATTCGGTTGCGAGCAAAAACTATAAAGCGTTGTCAACTGGCCGGCCAACGTTAGTTCAAAAACGGATCCGCCACCGTTGGCTCCGTCTTGGCTGGTGGTCCCATACAAATTGCCGTTAGCCCCCTGCACCAGCGCACCCCACGGATGAGCACCATCGGTACAATTCAGCTGCGCACAGAAACTATAGAGCGTGGTGAGCGCGCCTTTTGGCGTCATCTTGAAAACTGTGCCGCAGCCGTTCCCGCACCCGTCTATCGCGTAAGTAGGCCCGCCCGACTCGGTGCTGCCATAGAAATTTCCGTTCGTGCCCAACACCAGGGCGCCAAAGGGACTTTCGCCATCAACATTAGAGCAGTTCGGCGGCGTGCAAAATTGGTACAGGATCGTCACCCTGCCCGCGGGGGTCATTTCAAAAACCGTCCCTCCAAACAACATCCCGCCAAAGGTGCTCATGCTGTAGAAGTTTCCATTGGGGGTCAGCAGAAAATTTTCGAATGGCAGGGCTGCCGTCGTTTCGCTGGCGTAATACAGCGTTGTCAGCGATCCGTCGGGAGTCATCTTGTACATCGTGCCTGAATCCGTGAAGTGCCCTCCGTATCCGGTCGCTCCGTAGAAATTCCCGTCGGTGCCTTGGACCGGCGCGGAATGGGGACCTTCACCGTTGCTTCCCCCATTGAATATCACAAGCGTGGTGAGGGTTTGTGCGGGTGAGGTGAGCGCGCTCGCAGTGAAAAAACTCAGCAATAAGCAAACAAGTTTGACGCCAGTCATGCGACGGTTGTGGTTGTGCGGGAAAAAACGCTGTAGACGCGTTGCAGTTTTCATTGGCACGAGAACCCTCCTTTGTGAGGGGGAGGAGAATTGGGCCCAAAAGCTAAAACGTTCTCGGGGGAGTTGGCAAAGCTGGCAGCGGCATGCGGAAGGATGCAGCCATTCAACCCGATGAATAGCTTGTCACTATCGTGGGCTTCTGTCAAATATGACGAGTTGTATCACCGACGATAGGCTAGTACCATAGTAGTTTTGCTGGGGATAGAGCGCATCTGCCCACAGTCGATGCATGGGAGGAAATTATGAAGATTGCCCATGACGTGACCGAACTGATCGGCAACACACCGCTGGTCCGGCTTAACAAAGTAACCGAGGGCTGCGCTGCCGATGTGGTGGCGAAGCTGGAGAGCCAGAATCCCTGCGCCAGCGTGAAGGACCGCATCGGCGTCAGCATGATTACCGAGGCCGAGCGCGCCGGAAAAATTCAGCCCGGCAAAACCGTCCTGATCGAGCCCACCAGCGGCAACACGGGCATTGGCCTGGCTTTCGTGGCTGCGGTGCGCGGGTACAGGCTCATCCTGACCATGCCGGAAACTATGAGCCTCGAGCGCCGCGTGCTGCTGCTCGCTTTCGGCGCGGAGATTGTGCTTACGCCGGGGCCGAAGGGAATGAAGGGCGCGATCGCCAAAGCCGATGAGATCCTCGCGCAAACTCCAAATGGATTCATGCTGCAGCAGTTCGACAATCCGGATAATCCCAAGATTCACTTCGAGACCACCGGCCCCGAAATTTGGAACGACACCGACGGGCGCGCCGACATTCTGATCTCCGGCGTCGGCACCGGCGGCACCATCACCGGCGTCTGCCAATACATCAAGCCGAAGAAGCCGTCGTTTAAGGCCATTGCCGTTGAGCCCGCGGACAGCGCGGTGCTTTCCGGCGGCAAGCCTGCTCCGCACAAGATACAGGGCATCGGCGCCGGCTTTGTGCCCAGCATTCTGCGCCGCGATTACATTGATGAAATCCTTACGGTAACAAACGATGAATCGATCAACATGGCGCGCCGCCTCGCGAAAGAAGAGGGACTTCTGGTAGGCATTTCGTCGGGAGCTGCCGTTGTCGCTGCTCTGAAAGTCGCCAGCCGGAAAGAAAACGCCGGCAAGCTGATCGTTGTGGTTCTGCCGGATTTCGGCGAGCGCTATCTGACCAGCGTTCTGTTTGACTCGCTTCGCACGCAGGCATTACAGATTCCGACGGCGGAGCTTCCGGCTTGATTCGCTCATCCTGCTCGGATAGCCTGCATGGAGGCCCGACGGGCCGCGCGCGAGGGGTTGTCGATGGATGAGGACGAGAAAAGCCGCCTTGAATTGAGGGTATTGCAGAGAAGACTCTCTTGGCCCGCTAGGTTGAGAGATTGGCTGCAAGCGATAGGAACGATAGCGGCTTTTGCGACGGTCGCCTGGGCAATGGGGAGCTATGTTCTTCAGATGAAAGAAACTCGAAGGGAGAAACAATTTGAGGAGCTTAGCCAAACATTAACCCAGATGGGCGGCGATCTCCACCAAAGAGCTAGCGGCGCCTCTCAGTTGGGATTTCTGATGAATGACGCCAGCCTCGAACCGATTGTTCGCGAACGTGCCCTCGCAGCGACGGTTGTCGCGCTCTCCGTGGAGGAAGATCCGGTGGTGCGCGACATCTTGGCTGAGCGGATTCGGAACCTCCGGGTCGGGCTTTTCCGCTCGATAGACATTAAGGGTATTGAACAAGATTTGCTAGACCGAAACCGGGAGTTGGCTGGATACCTCAGCGACGAAGACCTTGGCGAGTTCATTGTCTGGCGTTTGAAGGGAAGCTCCTACCAGTATAAGCCGAGCCCCGAGGCAATTGAACTTGAGACAACCGGTCAAGCCTTGGCCCTTTTGGTAGGCATCGCTGCAAACCAGACCTCGGATGAGGCCGCCGATAAGGCCGCAGACGTGGCTGGCTTCTCAAATCTTATCTGCCTAGGCTGCTCTCTCCGGAGCAAAGGTGCCGTAGGCCTGGCAGATAAGATCAGAGACGAGCTTGACCTCTCAGGTCTTGTTTGCATTGGTTGCTCTTTTCGGAGCAGAGGTACCATACGCCTGAAGTTTTCGCACGCAATCTTCGCGAACACGCAATTTGCCGGCTTGGGAGGGCGGCAATTGGATTTGAGAGGCTCTGATTTCTCGAGGTCGTCGCACTACAATACAGTTTTCAACAACGTCAACGTGGAGGGGGTGAACTTTACCTTTAAGATAGCTGATTCGAAAATCGAGCCCAAGATCACAAAAGGCTTCGTGGGTGCCGGTAATCGATTACCTGAGATGACATTCATCAACGCAAAACGGGGGGGAGCGGATTTCACGGGTCGAGGCTGCCTGGCTCGGCGTGTAGAGGATGTAGAGGCCTACCAATGCACATCAGGGAGGCAAGTTTCTCAAGAGACAGCCGCGGCGAAAGAGCGAAGATCCAGGTAGAAATTCGTCTGCTGTTCTCTACAGCGAACTCAGAAACGTCAGCAGCTCTTTTTTCTGCCGCGCCGAAAGCTTGAGAAATTCTGCAATGACCATTTGAGCTTCGCCACGATGGCGCAGGATGGCGCGCTCCGGGGTGGGCGAAACGCCGTCGTGCATCAACTCGGGGCGCTTGCGCAATCCCCACAGCGGCGCAGTGCGAATCTTATTCGCGGTCGATTGGCCTCCAGTCAGCACAGGAATACCATCGCCGGTGCCGAGTGCGTGCAGCAGAAAATCGCTGTAGGGATGAATGACTTTGTCCCCTAAAGCTTCGGGCACCTGGAATTGCCCGCCATTGATTTTAGTTCCGACGGGCGCAGTCCGTATGGAAGAGACGTGGCAAATGCCGCAGCCGATCTGCTCAAAGATCTGCTCGCCGGCGCGCGCATCGGGTGTGGCCGCAAGCTTCTCATCGCGCGGCGGCGCCTTGGTGGCGCGAATGAAATTGACAAACCGGTCGAGGTGCGAGAAGCCATCGCTGTGGCGTTCGTCTTCCGGATCAGCCACCGAGTCGTACTCCGCGACAGATTTGCCCAGGGCAGTATTCTCGACCGGGAAATACCGATTGGTGATTCCCTCTTCGTTCATGTAGGCATCAGCGGAAAATGAAACGACGCTGGCGTGCTGGCTCTTCCAGCCAAACCGGCCCACACGAAGTACGTTGCCCGCCTCCAGAACGGGGACGAGAACCGCCACCCCCGCGATGCGCCCGTTCGTCTTTTCCTGCTGGCTGCCGGCGATAGCCTGCAAGGTCGCGTCGTCGATGGCCTCAACGTAGCCGTCGCCAAGCACCGAACTCGCCTTGCGCCTCGAGCGAACATTCTCGTTTCCGGGGACACTGATGTCGATTGCCGGATTGATGGCATGGTCATGCATCAGCGTTCCGCCGGGCGCAGGCACGAACAATCCAGTCGCTGCATCCTGGTGCCCGGCGCGCAATACGGTATTGATGCCGTTGCCGCCAGAGACGGGGTTGCGATGACATTCAAAACAGGATTTGCCGTTGTAAATCGGCCCCAGGCCGGTGGCTACCGTCTCAGGCTGCTCGAAAGTGGCGCGGGCGGAATCGTAGATCGCTTGGCGGACGAATCCATTGGTCAAGTTGTCGAATCCCGTTGGAGCTTCGCCGGCAGGGCCTCCCGCACCCGCGACGCCTACGAATAGAAGAAGGAAGAGCAGAATGCAGGAAAACAAAATTGACAACGATACGCGCGACCCGAGTGGAATGCTGCCGCGCAATCGAAAGCCGATTTCGGAGTTTTTCTTATTCATCAATTCCCCGAATCTCCCCGGTTCGCATCCTTAAGCGCCGGTGAGGAGAACCCCGCCGGCTATTTCGCTTCCAGCTCCGTCAGCATTTCGGGGTTCGGGGTAGGCTGCTTGAAAGCTGGAATGTAGAGCGAAGCGCCGCTCAGTTCTTCGGCAGTCGCATCACACAAACGCTCAAGGGTATAGCTGGAAATTTTCTCCGGGTGCTCGCCCGTTGCCGTCGATCGCACCAATGACACGCGGTGCTCCTTGGGATAAACCGTAGTCAGATGGTCGATCAGTCCAGTCAGCGTGCTGCCGTCGAGCCTCTGACCATAATGCGCGCGATAAGATCCAACCGAGCCCACCTGCACTAGAATTACATGAGTATCCACGCGGGGAAGAATCTGGAAGGCCATCAGCCACGAGGCCTCATAGATCTGAATTCCCGGAGCCATGTCCACCTGAATGTCGCACACGATCGAATCGAGCGATGAAATTCCGGGCAACACGCGAACCGAGCGTCCCGCCGCCGCCTTCCTCGCAATCAGTTGAGCAACGCTATCGTAGAACATAGGATTGCCGTAGGTGACGTAGCCCACCGGCCTGCCGTCTCCCTTGGCCTCAAGCACCATGTCTGCCGCGCGATTGTAGTTCTCCATGCGGATGCTGCCGTCAACATAAAAGTCCAGCAGGTTGATGACTTCAACGTTCTCTCTTTTTTCTAGTGGCAGCCAGGGGAGGAGTGGTTCCTGCACAATCGAGAAAAGTTTGCAGCAGCTAGCCATCGTATCAATGGCCTGCTTGGTCAAGTGCTCCGGAAGGGATACACCGAGCCCGATGATGTACAAGTCACACGGCGCCGCACTCATGCCGTCTGCACCGGCCGATCTTGTCCAACTTGACCCCGCCCCGGTTCACCCTGTGGAACCGATATTCCCAGCTCCCGCTCGGCCTGGGCAAGCATGATGTCTGTAGGGATCTGCACGACGCTGCGGCAATACATAGTCTCAGTAGATTCAAAGCTGCCGTTTTCGAAATACTTGTTCGAGGGAGCTCCTCCGCCGCACACGGAAAAATATTGGCAGGTTTCAGCGCAGCGCTTGCAGCCCACTTCGATAGCGTTGTGAATTTGTTTGAACTTGGGCGAGCTGAAAATCTGCGCTATCGGATCGCGCAGAATGTTCCCCAATATGAAATCGCCGTAGTCCTTGCTTTTCGCGTCAATCAACTCCGGCGAGAACGCCGTCACCGCCCCATCCCAGGCCACCGTCAGTATCGCCATCGACTCGGTTTGATCGTTCCGCATGTCTTGCGACGACCCGGGATGGCAGTTGCGGCCCTGTATGGCTGCGCGGGCGTTTTCAAATTCTCGAATCGAGATCTTTTGCTGGCAGCGTTCCTGGCATTCCGCCATGCACTCGAAAAATCGCCGAATGCTCAAAGGATTGGCACCGGAAACTGTGCTGGTGCTGTTTTCCCCCTCAAGTTCCTCAATGTTGAAGCCCAGGCGGTCGATTCCGGTATCCAGAAAAAAATTGAATACGTCCTCTGGATGAAGCAGCGACTCCGCGGTGACCACTGCAATCGCATGAAAGGGAACCGAGCGGCGCTGCAGGGTTCGAATCCCTTCCATCACCTTGGCGTGCGTGCCCTTGCCCGCGCGGTCTTTTCGGTGGGCATCGTGGATCGGCGCCGGCCCGTCCACGCTCACACCCACATTTACATCCCACTTATGAAACAAATCGCACCACTCATCGTTGATGAGCATTGCGTTGGTCTGGAAGGAATGGCGAATCGTGAACGGATACTTGCGAGCGGCGAGTCCCGTGAAGGCTTCGCGGTAGTAGCTCGGCGGTAGGGTCAGCGGCTCGCCGGCATGCCAAACCATGCTCAGGTCGGACCCGACGGCGCCGGCGGAGAAAAGACGATCGACAATTTCAACCGCCTGAGCGGGCAACATTTTCTTGGTGCTCAGGCGATTGGCCAGATAGCAGTAATCGCAGTCGATATTACAAAAGGGCGTCGGCTGCAGAACCAGCAGCTTGACACCCTTTTCTGATCCACAATACGGACTACCGGCGGCACCAGCGGACAAGGCCCAACCTCCAGCCAAAACTTAGTAGTTGCCCCAGTTGCCCCAGTTGTTCCAAGACGACCAGTTGCCCCAGTTTCTCCAATTGTTCCAATTGCCCCAATTCCCCCACTGGGCCACCAGAATCGTTTCGCCCTTGGCATTCTTTTGCTCAACCAGCGCAGGGTTCTTCTGGATCTCCTGCATGCGGCTTCGCACTGCGGCCACCCTCTCGGGTATGGCCGGAACCGGCTTGCTAGTCGACGCGTTTATCGGTTGAACACCCATCTGGACGCCGATCAGAAGGCCGATCAGCACCAGGAACCAGTTGCGGATTCTCTCATACAACGATAGAAGTCGAGCCATTTTTCCCTCCCCGTGCTGCTTGTTACAACCCACGCAGACTACAGTTGTTGCGCCGCCGCAGTGAAAATCTCTTGCATCACAGAATCGTACTCTTTCTGAATCTCGTTGTTGCCGATCCATCCTCTGCTCTCGTGGTTCGCGCCCTCATCTTCATAAAAATGAGCGCTCGCGACCTTCCCCGTCCAGAAATACTGCGACGAACCACCCTCGGGGTGCGCGCCCGCGCCAAACGCCGCCTGGAAGACCTTCAGCAGGTTGCTGCCATTACGGCCATCGGCGTGGATGGAAACCGCATAAAACTTGTCATGCACGAAAATGTAGATGATGTTCGTAACGTTGGCCGTCCCGATCGTGAGATCCTCGTCGGTCTTCCGGTAAACCTTCACGGCGCCCCGGTCACGGTACAACTCAAGATTCTTGAACTCCTTGACGCTGGTCCCGAACTTCACTCCCCGGAACCCGTCCTTGTGATCCAAAAACTCCGTGTGCCCCGGAACGTCCGCGGGAAGATCATGCACGACCGGCTGAGTGGATAACGTGGGCGACCCCATGTTGCTGTTTTGGGCCGTCGTCGTTTGCGCCGCCGCTTGAGCGCCCAGTACGCCAATCACGCAAGCAAGCACGGCAACGATTGTGAACGCATATCGATTGTTAGTCATTTTGAAACCCTCCCCAGAGCTGCGGACCCACTCCGCAAAATGCCGAATGGACGAATCAGGTCCCGACACAATTACAGGAACGCTGATTCTTTGTCAACAAAAAAAATAATTTCACACCGGCTTGGCGCGCACAGCCACCGTAAGGAGCAATCGCATTCCCAGATTTTTCGGCGCTGACAGGCGAATTCGGCATCGACAACACTACGCTTGATCGTGCTGCTCCGCTCTCTCCGCGGCCATCTTCCTGTTTTGGGAAAGTTGCGGGGTTGGAGCTGCAAGACTTCCACTTCGTGTCCGATCGTGTCAGCTTCACAACGCGTCGCCGCTGGCACAGCATGAAGATAAGGAATATTGCTGGTGCCGGGAGGGGGAGTCGAACCCCCAAGGTACTAAGTACCGGCGGATTTTGAGTCCGCTGCGTCTGCCAGTTCCGCCATCCCGGCCGAGTGCTCAAACGGAAGAGAACTTTAGCTTAATTTACAACCCGAGCCTTTGCAACCGCCCGGGCGCCACGGCAGTGGTGCAGTTTGATTGTCATCCTGAACAAGCGTTCTTTGCGCAGTGAAGGATCTGGGCGAGCCGCGCGACGGGTCGCGTTTTTGGCGACCCCATCAATCGCGCGTTTGGCTCGCTTCCTTATCAAACTGCACCACTACCGGCACCACCTTCTGGCAGCATCTACATCTCAGTTACTTCTCAAGCTCGCCGATAAAAACGCCGAAGGGCTCGAGCCAAACTTCGCTGCCATTCGCTTCCGAATTTCCAGTTGCCACCAGGCTCTTAGCCGCAGCGAATCGGCTGCCCTTCAACTCCAGGCTCACTCTCTGCGGCGCGTCTGTCATGTTCAGCGCCACCACCACGCCGCGGTCTTTATAAATGCGCAGGTAGCAGAGCACGTTTGCATCACTCTCATTGATCGCGGTGTAGCTACCGTCCATCAGCGCCGGGTTGGTGTGCCGCAGCTTGAGCACTTCCTTGTAGAACGCCAGCACTGAATCCGGATCCTTCGACTCATCGGCCACGTTGTGCGTCTTGTAAGTCGGCGGCACGGGAAGCCACGGCGTCCCTTTGCTGAAGCCTGCGTTTTCGCTGCTGTCCCATTGCATGGGAGTGCGCTCGCCGTCGCGGCCTTTTTCTTCCGGCCATCCCGTACGGCCCTTCGGATCCTTCACATCTTCCTTGCGCGTGGGCGGCGTAGTCTTCATTCCAATCTCTTCGCCGTAATACATAATCGGACTTCCGCGCAGCGTCAGATAAAGCGCCGCCATCACTTTCGCGATCTGGTCGTTGTGCCGGCCATCGCCGTAGCGGTCGTAGGAGCGCACAATGTCGTGATTGCTGATCACAAACGTGGGCCAGCCCGAAGCCGCATTCACTGCGGCAATCTGCTTGCGGAATTCCGCTGGCGACAGCTTGTTGACCATAGTGAAAAGAAAATCCATGGGCAACTGCAGTTCGTTATTGTGGTCGCCGTAATAGCGGTTGAGTTCGGCAACGTTCGATGTCCAGGTTTCTCCGATCAGCACTCCATTATATTTGTCGGCCACCTTGCGCAATCCACGCAAGACGTCGTGCAATTCAGGCAGATTCGTGTTGTATTTGTTCTCCTCGATCGGATCTCCGTAAGCGTTCTTGCCCGGCTTGGCGATCGGGTTATCGTGGAGCTTCGGATCTTCGAACAACGTGTCCACCGCATCCAGCCGGAATCCGGCCACGCCGCGCTTGTACCACCAGCGCGTCACATCGAACATCGCCTTCTTCACCGCCGGGTTGCGCCAGTTCAAGTCCGGCTGCGCCGCATAAAAGAAATGGTAGTAGTACTGATCCGTAGTGGGATCAAACTTCCACGCCGGCCCTCCAAATAGCGAGACCCAGTTGTTGGGAGGCTCTCCCGGTCCTTTTCCATCGCGCCAGATATACCAGTTCCGCTGCGCCGACGTGCGCGACGACTTCGAATCCAGAAACCACGGGTGCTGATCGGAGGTGTGGTTAACCACAAAATCGAGAATGACATGGATGTCCCGTTTCCCGGCCTCGCGCACCAGCACATCGAAATCCGCCAGCGTTCCGTACATGGGATCGATGTTCTCGTAATCGGAGACATCGTAGCCAAAATCCACTTGCGGCGAAGGAAAGCACGGCGTAATCCAGATGGCATCGACGCCCAGGTCTTTCAGGTAGTCAAGTTTCGATGTAATCCCGTTGAGATCGCCGATGCCGTCATTATTGCTGTCGGCAAAGCTGCGCGGATAAATCTCATAGAACACCGCATTCTGCCACCACTGGTGCCCCGCCGCATCCACGGCTTGCGAGGACGTCTGCGCCGTAGCAGTCAACTCTAAAAGGCATACAAAAAGCAAAAACCGTGCGATCCGCGAAATCATCTTCTTCATGCTTAGAACCCCATGGCCGCACAGTTACTAAGAAGCGTTTTGGATCTACCCCGTGATCCTCCGTGCCCTCCGTGGTAAAGCTTTTTTCTTGCCGACAGCGCTAAGGAATTAGCCAAGCATCCTGCCCTGGCCGTGTCGAAAGCACTGCACCACATGGTCATCCACCATCCCCACAGCCTGCATAAACGCATAGCAGATGGTCGATCCCACAAAACTGAACCCGCGTTTCTTCAACGCTTTGCTCATGGTATCCGATTGCTCAGTCCGCGCCGGAACCTGCCGCCCCGACTTCCACGAATTCACCCGCGGCTGCCCATCCACAAATTGCCACAGATAACGGTCGAAGCTCCCGAACTCCTCCCGCACCCGCAACAACGCCTGAGCATTCCGCACCGCCGATGCAACTTTCAAACGGTTGCGCACGATGCCCGGGTTCTTCAGCAACTGCGCCATCTTCCGCCGGCCGTAGCCGGCCACGCGCCCGGCATCGAACCCATCAAACGCAGCCCGGTAGTTCTCCCGCTTCTTGAGAATCGTTTCCCAGCTAAGCCCGGCCTGCGCGCCCTCAAGAATCAGAAACTCAAATAGCCTGCCGTCATCATGCGCCGGCACGCCCCATTCTTCATCGTGATAACGAATCATCAACTCGCTGCGCGCCCACTCACATCGAACCCGCCCCTGTTCATCTGAGTGATTCCTAGTCATAAATCAGCGCAGCGCTCACCGCTGCGGTAACCCGGCGCCGCACTCCCTCCTCTTTACGTGTTTGCTCTTAAGGTCGACCGAATAGCAGCGCGACTTTTCATCTCGAACCAGTATGGAATGGTCTACGAGCTTCAAGTCAGTGATGTAGACCCACTGTACGTCTTCTTCCAACCACGGCTTGATGCGGTTATGGAAAACCTTTATTCTCCACAGCTCCTTACCGCTCGCCGCATCCGCCGCAACGACATATTGATCCCGTCCGTGGCCGCCCGCGGAGTAACGGATACCACCGGAAACCACCGGAGGGACTGGTTGCGGCGGTAACCGTTTTGCCAGCGCTGACGCGGAGAAGAAAGCAAGGACAACAAGCACGGCCACATACTTCCGACAGAATATACTCATTGGTCCAGTGCAGTTCACAAAAGCCCCAGGGAGAATATCTGAGTTTCACCAAGAAGCTGCAAAATTGTCCAACGTCCGGGACCGTCCCCTTACTCCAGCGACTTCGGATCCGACTTGTTCTTCGGCGACTTCTTATTCAGCAGCGCCACCAAATCGTGCGCGCAAGCCGGAATCGCAACTTTGTGTTCGACAATAATCTCCTTCGCGTCCAGCTTCTTCCCGTACAACTTTTCATTCGCGCTGCCATCGGAACGCAGAGTCGAGCCTTCCAAAGATATCCCCGCGAACAATCCTTTGTTGCGCGAGTACGAAAGAATCTCGGCCTTCATCACCACGTCAGTGGCGCCCTCCGCCGTTCGTCCCTTGGGACCAGCCGCCGCCGAAGCGTCCGCTCCCAGCTTCACTTTGCTCGACAGCAGCGATCGCGCTCCACTCGGGTTCATCACCAGCAAAACAAAATCGGTGGCCTGCCCGCCCAACTGGAACCCAATACTAATCCCCTCCAGCGCATACAGCGCCGGAGGCCCCCACGGCCCGGTATAGTGCGCCCCGCTGCGGCAAATCATCACTCCGCGGCCGAAGCTGCCTCCCAGTCCCAGCGCGCCCTTCAGCACGTTCGGCAGAATCACCACGCACTCCGCCTTATCCAGCAAATCCTGCGGAATGTCGTCGGGAATATTCAATATTTCTTTCATCACCTGCCCGGCTTCTCGCACCCGGTCTTCTTCTTTCTCGTCGTTGGCGCCGGCGAATGCCGGGCCCGCGCACAGGCACATCGTGATTAAACATGCGGCAAGCTTTCTTATCTTCATTACTATCAGTCCTCTCTCTCCCTATTTTCCTGTATAGACTGCATACCATCGAAAACTCATCAAAGAATTGTAGTCTCGCGGTTTGTGGAAATGCGCGCTTTCCTAATGACTGTCCCACCTGCAGCTTTTCGGCCATGACCGTCCGAGTGCTCCTTTTGTAACTTGGCACGGGGCTTCACGGCCTTCTACAGTCAAGTTAAGATATGGCGGACGGCCAGCCGCCCTTCGGCACTCGGCGTGCATCTAATAGTTTAGGAGTGCCCTCTGGCCATGGGTAAGGGTGCAAAAATTGGACGGTCGCGGAATGACTTACACGGGCTCTCATCATCGGGTGATCGCGGCGTTGCTGGCGGCTTTCGCCCTGGCCTGCGCATCGCCAGCTCTTGCCCAGTCTTACACCAGCGGCGCGCCCGCTGTCACCGCCTATACTCCAGCTTCTGATGACGACGCCCAGTCCGGTTCGCTGCTCACCATCCACAAACGTGTTGACGAAGTGAACGTGCTCTTCATCGCCACCGACAAGCACGGAAAATTTGTTCGCGACCTGAATCAAGCTGATTTCTCCATTCTCGACGATCACAAGCCGCCGCAGTCGATTCTCAATTTCCGCCGCGAAACCGATCTGCCTCTGCACCTCGGCCTGCTCATCGACGTCAGCGGCTCCGTGCACAGCCGCTTCGAATTCGAGCAGGATGCCGCCATCAGCTTCCTCGATCACTCCATTCGCGCCGGCTTCGACAAGGCTTTCATCGTGGGCTTCAACACCAAGAGCCAGATGTCGCAGGACTTCACCGACAACGTCACGCTGCTCTCCGCCGGAGTGCACAAACTAAATGATGGCGGCGGCACCGCGCTCTACGACGCCGTCTACCGCGCCTGCAAAGATAAATTTTTGAAGGACCGTCCCGACCATGCCGTGCGCAAGGCCATCATCATCGTCAGCGACGGAGAGGATAACCAGAGCGAATACACCCGCGCCCAGGCCATCGAAATGGCGCAGCGCGCCGAAGTCATCATCTACGCCATCTCCACCGACGACAGCGGCTTGATCCTGCGCGGCGACAAAGTTCTCGAACAGCTCGCCGAAGCCACCGGCGGCCGCGCCTTCTTCCCTTTCAAGATGAAGGACATCACCCGCTCCTACGCTGCCATCGAAGACGAACTGCGCAGCCAGTACAGTGTCAGCTACAAGCCCGCCGACTTCGACGCCGACGGCCGCTTCCGCTCCATCGAAATCTCCGCCCTCAAGAAAGACCTGCAAGTCCGCGCCCGCAAAGGCTATTTCGCCCCACAGCAGTAACCAGCAAAATTCTTCACCACAGAGGCACAGAGACACAGAGAAAACCTCGTTCTTGTTTTTTCCATGCTTGCCTTTCTCTGTGCCTCTGTGTCTCTGTGGTGAATAAGGGTTCCAGTGTGAGTTTTGCACATCGGAAGGCTCGGCGCGCATCTAAGCTAACTGCATTTACAACGCTGAGCTTGTTCTGTTCATAAGGAGATGCAATGCAAAAACGCAAACTTGGAAAAAGCAATCTTGAAGTCTCCGCTCTGGGCCTCGGCTGTATGGGTATGAGCTTCGGCTTCGGCCCGGCTGGAGACAAGCAAGAGATGATTTCGGTCATCCGGGCGGCCGTCGAGCGCGGCATCACATTCTTCGACACTGCGGAAATCTACGGCCCATTCACGAATGAAGAACTCGTGGGCGAAGCTCTCGCTCCATTCCGCAAGCAGGTGGTGATCGCCACCAAGTTCGGATTTAAGATTGATCCGGTCACCAACAAACAGGCTGGGGTCGACAGCCGCCCCGAACACATCAAGCAGGTTGCCGAGGCCTCGCTCAAGCGCCTCAAGACTGACGTCATCGACTTGTTCTATCAGCACCGCGTCGACCCCAACGTGCCCATCGAAGACACTGCGGGAGCCGTGAAGGAACTCATTCAGCAAGGCAAAGTGAAGCACTTCGGAATGTCGGAAGCCGCGCCAAAGACCATCCGCCGCGCCCACAAAGTTCAACCCGTGACCGCGCTGCAGAGCGAATACTCGCTGTGGTGGAGAGAGCCGGAAGCGGAAGTGATCCCTACGCTCGAAGAACTCGGCATCGGATTCGTTCCCTTCAGCCCTCTGGGCAAAGGCTTTCTCACCGGCAAGATCAGCGCCGATACGCAGTTCGACAAAACTGATTTCCGCAACATCGTCCCGCGCTTCACGCCGGAGAACCGCAAAGCAAATCAGGCCATCGTGGATCTGGTTGCCAAATTCGCGCAAAAGAAAAAAGCCACGCCGGCTCAGATCGCGCTCGCCTGGCTGCTGGCGCAAAAGCCGTGGATCGTGCCCATCCCAGGCACAACCAAGCTGCACCGGCTCGAAGAAAACATCGGAGCCCTGAACGTGGAACTCTCGGTCGACGATCTCCGCGACCTGGACATCGCAGCCTCCAAGATTCCGGTACAAGGCGCGCGCTATCCCGAAGAGCTGCAAAAACTAGTCGGCCGCTAAGCAATAAAAAAAGAACGAGCGAGCGCGGCGGTGCAAAATCTTCACCACAGAGGCACAGAGAAAGCATAAAGATAAAGACACAGATCAGAGATTTCTCTGTGCCTCTGTGTCTCTGTGGTGAAGAGCTTTCGCGTTCCTACCCCTGGAACACTCCCCGGAACATCCTTCGAACGGCAGCCCTCTCGATCTCTTCTCTCGCGACCCGCCCCTCCGCTTCCTCGTCGCAGCACGCCTGAATGTCGATTGGACCTTTGGTGCCGCCCTTGCAAGCATCCACCAGCAAATGCCAGGCCTCGCTATACTTCTCATATTTCTGCCCCTTCATGCCCGGCTTGAAAAACACATTCGCATCCCGATCCCCCACCACCGCATAAGGGATGATGTACCAATCATCCGTCGGAATGATGTAAATCGCGAAAAAGTCCACCATCCCCGGAGCATACCCGCGCCGTCCCCGAGCCCCTTGCTTCATATTGATGCTCATGCAGTAGCTGCCCGCGGAACACAGATAAAGCGTGCACTTCACCTGCACCCGCAAGATCGGCCCCGTGCCATTCTCTACGCCCACGTCGTAAGGCCCGATCCCTCCATACGGACTAGACACCCTCAGCCCGTAACTCATAGCCAGCACCATGAAGTACATCTCGGCCCAGGCTCCGCGCTCCCGAGTTCCCTTGATCCGCCCTCCCATAATCTTCCGGTGTTTCATTTCGCCTCACTCCTTTTTTGCCCACAAATAGAAATCGCGGCCAAAAGGCCGCGACGTTTGTACTATTCCGAATTGTCATCCTGAGCGAAGGAAATGCTTCGCGATAGCGAAGCATTTACGCAGTCGAAGGGCCCCTATTACTCAGACGATCTCGACCCCCCGCAGGGAATTCTCTTTTCCTGATTCTATAATACCATTATATCATACCGCATAGGGTAAAAGTGACATATTAGCCGACTTTATTTCTCCTTTCCTTTCAACAACCTGGCTCGTTTGTTCGCCTTCTCTTCCTCTTGACAACAATTTTGAGCGATTTTGTATAACTGCTGGCTAAGTCATCCGTAAACCCTTCCAGCAGAGAGGGTTGACCGCGAAGTGGCCTCGAAGGCGCCCAGCCCTTGTCGGGGACTGGCCGCCCTCACGACCATTGCTTCACGGCAGGCTGTAGGCTTGGTATTCTCCGAGGTTCGTGCCGGTATAAACCACACCATCTACCACAGTGGGCGAAGAAGCTTGAATATTCGAACCGCTCCACAGCAGGACGCCGGTGCGTGCGTTCAAAGCGATTAGGGGGCCAGCGAGCGAGCAGGCATAGACCACGCCGTTGGCCACGGCGGGCGAGCAAAGATACACATAGCTGCTGGCAGTGTAACTCCACAGCAAGGCTCCGTTCTTTGCATTCAGCGCATACACGTTGCTGTCGTCCGAGCCGATATAGACAATCCCATTCGCCACGGCGGGCGAGGATTCCACGCCGCCGCCGGTGGTGTAGCTCCATAGCAAGGCGCCGGTGTCGGCGTTCAGCGCATACACCTTGTTGTCCAGCGAACCCACATACACCACCCCATTGGCCACGGCGGGCGAGGAGTCCACGCCGCCGCCGGTAGTGTAGCGCCATAGCAAGGCGCCGGTGCCGGCGTTCAACGCGTACAGGTTGCCGTCATCTGAGCCGATGTACACCGCTCCATTTGCCACGGCGGGGGAGGAATACACATAGCCCCCAGTGGGGTAGCTCCACAGCAAGGCGCCAGTACCGGCGTCTAGCGCATACACGTTGGTGGACGTGCCGACGTAGACCGCTCCATTTGCCACGGCGGGGGAGGAATACGCCACGGTGTCGACCGCGCCGGTCGCGTAAGTCCACAGCACAATGCCGGTGTTGGCCTCCAGAGCGTACACGGTGCCCAAATACGTGCCGAAATAAACGACTCCATTCGCCACGGCGAGTGAGTCCCACACTTGGTTGGCGGGCGGGCCGCTGCCGGTATCGTAGCTCCACAGCAGCGCGCCGGTGCTAGCTTCCATCGCGTAAACGTTGCCGTTGCCAGAAGCGCCATACACTACCCCATTCACAACCGCGGGCGAGGAAAACACACCGCCGCCGAAGAAGTAGTTCCACTTTAGCTGGAGTTTCTCAACATTGTGGATGTTGAGTATGTTTTCATACGGGTTATAGCGCATCATGTTGAGGTAGTGGAACTCGCTCCAGTTGTTGAGGGAGTTGGTGGCGGGCTGCTGGCCCCATGCCGCGGACGCGAAGCATGCACATGCCATCAAAACCGAAATACGGATGTGTCTCATGACGAACCTCCGGAAAATGCGTGTCGGACGGACTATGTTTTTCCTGGAATCTGGGCCATTTGCCTCCGGGGCGAATTGCGTCTCAACAGGGCGAAACTGTTCTTTGAGAGACGAGACGTGAGCATTCCACGCTTTGGGGGGGCAGTCAAGATGAATGACTTTGCATATAGGCGACAAGGAGATCTGGCGAAGGTCGCCATAGCAATAGGCAATATACTGGTCGCAAAATCCTGCGTCTTGACGGAGGCAAGTTCCGGGAGGATGATCTCTTCGTCCGGC
The DNA here is from genome assembly GCA_963832755.1 of uncultured Acidobacteriaceae bacterium. Taxonomy (GTDB): domain Bacteria; phylum Acidobacteriota; class Terriglobia; order Terriglobales; family Acidobacteriaceae; genus Sulfotelmatobacter. The sequence goes on from CAWHVM010000003.1 coordinate 1,282,044, forward strand.
AAACGCCTTGGGCTGCGTCCGCAGGCGCGCCCAGGGGCAGGAGGAATCCCTCATGCAAAGCAGAAATTTCTCGCTTGGATTGATGGCAGCAGCGATCGTTGCTGTCACTGTGTTGGGAACGGCCACGCGCTCGGCGGCGCAGCAAGAGAGTGTGCTTTATAGCTTCGAGTACACGCATGGGTCTAGCCCCAACGCTGGCGTGACTTTCGATGCCGCCGGCAATCTTTATGGCACGACCTATTGGGGTGGGGTTGATGAAATCGGGTCGGCGTTCGAGCTGAGCCCCAAGGCGGGCGGAGGCTGGACCGAGAAGGTGCTGCATAACTTCGGCAACGGCACAGATGGGAGCAATCCTGTTGGCGGCCTGATCTTCGATGGCGCCGGCAATCTCTACGGCACGGCACAACATGGGGGCCCTTACGGTGGGGGCTCGGCGTTCGAGCTCACGCCCAAAGCGGGTGGGGGGTGGACCGAGACGGTGCTGCATAACTTCGGCAACGGCACGGATGGGTCCCAGTCGTCTGGCGGCGTGATCTTCGATGCCGCCGGCAATCTCTACGGCACCACATGGGTAGGCGGCGCCTACGGCGCGGGTATAGTGTTCGAGCTGACGCCCAAGGCGGGTGGAGGCTGGGCCGAGAAGGTGCTGCATAACTTCGGCAACGGCACGGATGCGGCCAATGCTCAGGCCAGCCTGATCTTCGATGCTGCCGGCAATCTCTACAGCACGACATCATACGGAGGTACTAATGGGGACGGCACGGTGTTCGAGCTGACGCCCAAGGCAGGCGGAGGCTGGCTCGAGAAGGTGCTGCACAGCTTTGGCAGCGGCACGGATGGGATCAACCCCGTTGACGGGAACGTAATCTTCGATGCCGCCGGCAATCTGTACGGCACGACATTTCAGGGCGGGCTCTATGGCTATTCTGGGCAATAATTTACTTGACCCGACCATCATTCTAGCACGATGATGGATCGTGAGTCGGGTAGGTTTTTGCTGGGAAAGGTAAATGGTTCCCAGAATTGCCCTATACCGATGAAGTAGACAATCAAGAATTCATCCCGTGGGAAACTATGGCATGGTCGGCTCCGCGTTTCAGCAGAAAGCAGGTTGACGCGGCTGGCCAGTTTCTAATCCTTCCGCCCTCAGTCTTCGATAATTTATCGGACAAGGTACGTGAGTTTGGCCCCGACGATGACGCAATGGAAATCGTCAACAACTGGCGAGCTTCGCACAATTGCCCGCTTTATGCGATTCGGAAAACCCTAGAGAGCCGAGCGAAGCGGATCACTCCGCTTGCCGTCGTAGCGCAAAGGATTAAGCGCCTGCCTTCCATCCAGAAAAAATTGCAGGGGAATCAGTATCGACACCTGAAGCTATCCCAAATTCAGGACATTGGCGGATGCCGCGCCATTATGCCCACCGTCGCGGAAGCTCTCGCCTTGCAGGAGGTCTACAAAGCAAACGACCTACAGTCTGAATTTGTGCGGGCGAATGATTACATCTCCGAGCCAAAATCCGACGGCTATCGGAGCGTGCATTTGATCTACAAGTATCACAGCCACGCCGAGCGGTATAAGGTCTTCAATAATCACAGGATCGAGATTCAGATTCGCTCGCAGTTGCAACACGTATGGGCCACGGCTGTGGAAACCGTCTCTACATTCTCCGGCATGGCGCTGCGCGAAACTTCTGGAAGTATGCTGCTAAGGCCGAAACAGTACCTTGTCATGTGGCGGCGACTGTTCGCGTTGATGGGAAGCGCGATTGCCATGAAAGAAGGGCAACCCATCGTTCCGGGAACGCCTTCGAGTCGAGAGGAGCTAGTGAATGAGTTGCGGAGTCTGGATGCGGAACTCCACGTAAAGAGTTCGCTTCTAACCTGGACCACCGCTGTATCCTACTTGCCGAAATCGCCGCATATAGCCGATGCACATTGGTTCCTGATGAAGCTCGATCCAGAAAAAAGACAACTGGTAATTGAATCCTTCAGGAAAGAGCTTAGTATGGTCGCGTTCGATGAGTATGTATCGGCGGAAGCGCCTGAAAGAGATGCTCCGAGCACGCAAGTGGTGCTCGTGTCCGTAGACTCTTTGGACGCCTTGCGGAAGGCGTATCCCAACTACTACGCCGACACCAAGTCGTTCGTGCAACAATTTGACGGGATCGTTCTCTAGTGGAGTGGAGCAAAATAAATGAGCATACTTCGTCTCCCGCCGTCGCCCGACGAACTGGTGGAACGTCTCAGGTTCCTTCACGAAGAACGAACAAAATACCCGCGTGCACCCCGTCGCCTGTCGCTGACTGCCGAGCAACGGGCCGACGTGCTGGAAAAGACAGATTCCCGCTGCCATCTGTGTGGCGGCGAGATCACGGAAAATAAGTTTGTAGCCGATCACGTTCTTTCGCACGCGGCTGGCGGCGGACATAAGCTCGGCAACTATCTCCCGGCGCATGGTCTGTGCAATCGCTGTCGCTGGCATTATTCGCCGGAAGAATTTCAGTGGATTCTCAAGATGGGCCGTTGGGCGCGGAAACAGATGGAGGATCAGCGGAACGAGATCGCCAAGGATATGCTTGCGGCATTCTGGGAGCACGAGAACAGCTTGCCGGAAAGACGCGCCAACCGCGCCAACAGGAAGGCCGGGAAATGACGAAGCAAAGCAAAATATTCATCGACCTCTCCGATGTACTCTCGTTCCGTTTTGAGTGTCCCGGCTGCCACTGCTCGGCCATCATTCCGGTCGATGGTTTTATGGCTGTCCCGGCGGCTTGCCCAAACAGGTGCGGGAAGGAATGGGAGCAACAGTTTGAACACGGCGTAAGTGAAGCGTTTCGGGAATTGGTTAATGCGATGCGGCTAGTGCAGCGGAAAACGGCGCATGCCGGATTACCGTTCTCTCTTGAGATCAGGGAAGAACCCAAGCCGTCAGTTTCTCAAATATCGGGACAGGGGAATCTATGACAGAACCAACCGAAGCTGAAAAGTTTGATGCGGTCGTGCGAAAGGTACTCAGTGTATCGCACAAGGAATTACAGAAGCGCGAGAAGAACTGGCAGCGCAAGCGGGCACGAAAAAAGCGGGCTAAGACTTTGCCCGCTTCTTCCCGCGCTTCCAGCGATAAGGGTTAGTTAACCGTTTCTCCCACCTTGCCAGTCAGTTGAGCGAAGGTGAGCCGCTTGCCGACGATCTGGCGCACGGCAAGATTGAAGCGGCCCGCGTCATCAAGGTCTTTGCGGTTATTGAATCGAAACATCTGCTCGTCAAGGTAGCGGTGAAGATGAAACGGCTCCACGCTCACGTAGGTTCCCGAGATGCCGCGCTTCAACAGCGACCAGAAATTCTCCAAGCCATTGGTGTGTACGCGGCCATCCACATACTGCGAAGCGTGGTCAACGACTTGGTGCGCGTAATCAGTTGCCAGTCCCTCATAGGAAAGCAGCGCATCGGAGTAGAGAGCCGCGCCAGCTTCGACGTGCTTTTTCACTTCCGCTTGCAGCGCACTCTTGCGGCGATTCGGGATCACGGCAGTACGAATTTTTCCGCCGCGCTCCAAGATACCCATGACCGCAGTCTTGTCTTTTCCGCCAGTTCCAGTGATTCGACGCTGGCGCTTGCCGACGTGCATGTTTCGCGCTTTGCCGCCTATGAAGGTTTCGTCCACTTCGACTTCGCCGCCCAGCTTGGAGCCGAAGAAATCGTCCTGCATGGCGAGACGAATCCGATGCAGCATGAACCATGCCGACTTCTGGGTAACCTTCACGTCGCGGGCGACTTCGTAGCTGCTCACGCCATTCTTGCAGTTGGTGACCAGCCACATTGCCATGAGCCATTTGTCGAGAGGGATGGCCGAATCTTCCATGACGGTGCCAACCTTGATAGAGAACTCGCGCTTTGCATGGTGCTTGGCGCAAGTCCAAGTGCGGCGCTTCTCGCTAAACTTGACAGTCTCACAGCCGCAGGTCGGGCAAACAACTTTGCCATCCGGCCAGCGCCGAATTGCGAGGTAGTCGATGCAGTTGTCAGGATTCGAGAAGTACAGGATGGCTTCTTGAAGGCTCTTTGGCTCTTGGTTCATGTCGTTCACCACCAAAGAGATAGTAGCTTAAAAGCGTGGTCGGGTCAAGTAAATTATTGCCCTATTCTGGGTACGATGGTGAGGGTACTCTGTTCGAGCTGAGCCCCAAGGCGGGCGGGGGCTGGGCCGAGAGGGTGCTGCATAACTTCGGCAACGGCACGGATGGGGGTCTGCCTCTGTCTGGCATGATTTTCGATGCTGCCGGCAATCTCTACGGCACGACCGCAATCGGCGGCGCGTACAATCAGGGTACGGTATACGAGGTCACTCCTTAGCGGCAGGCTCTCCGCTACGCCCCACTATTCGTGCGCGGGACTGGATTCCGGGCGATGTGGCGAAGCTGACCTACCCATGCTCGAGCTAGTTTGCGCCCGCGCCCCCTCTGTGCTACCGTCCCATTGATTCCAGATTAAGATTTCGGGATTAAATCTCCGCCCCAAGGAGACGCCCATGGTCGGCATCATCTTGCTCGTAATCCTCGTCGTCATTGCCGTCGTGCTCGTCGGCATGTACAACAGCCTGGTGCAGTTGCGGGTGCGCGCCGACTCTTCCTGGTCTGACATTGACGTGCAACTCAAGCGGCGGCATGACCTCATCCCCAACCTGGTTGAGACCGTGAAAGGCTACGCCGCGCACGAAAAAGGCACGTTCGAAAACATTGCCAAGTTCCGCTCGCAGGCCATGCAGGCCACCACGCCCGAGGGCAAAGCCGTCGCCGAGAATCAGCTCACCGGAGCGCTCAAGAGCCTGTTCGCCGTGGCCGAAAATTATCCCGAGCTGAAGGCCTCGGAAGAATTCACTCAACTGCAGGGATCGCTGAGCGAGGTCGAAGACACCATCCAGAACTCGCGCCGCTACTACAACGCGGTGGTGCGCGACCTGAATACGAAGATTCAATCCTTCCCGACGAATATTATTGCCGGCATGTTCAACTTCACCCCGCGCCAGTTCTTCGAAACCGCCGCCGCCGACCGCGAACCAGTCGCGGTAAAGTTCTGATCGTATGATCGGGACGACACATGAGACATCGGTTGGAAAACCCTGTCATTCCGACCGGAGCGGAGCGAAGCGAGCGGAGTGGAGGAACCTGCTGTTCTGGCGGCTTGCGGAGCCCCTGCTCCTGCTCGCAACTATCCCCGCCCTCGCAACGCCGCTCTTCGCCAAATCCTGGCGTGTCTCCAACTTTCAGGACACCATCACCGTCAACTCCGACGGCAGCGCGCTGGTCAATGAAACCATCACGCTGAACTTCGTCGGCGAGTGGCACGGCATTCACCGCACCATCCCCATCGAATATCCCGGGCCGAACGGCACGAATTACCAACTGCTCGTCGAGGTCACCAGCATCACCGACGAGAACGGCGCCAAGCTGAAATACGATTCGTCGACCTCGGGCGCTTACCGCGATTACAAGATCTACATCCCAAACGCCGTCGACGCCACACGCACCGTCGAGATCGCCTACCGCGTGCGCAACGGCACGCGCTTCTTCGATGGCTACGACGAATTCTATTGGAACGTGACCGGCAACGATTGGCCCGTGCCCATCGATCACGCTTCGGCCAGCGTGCACTTCCCCGCGTCGGCCAGCGAATCGCTGCGGGCGCAGGCCTTCACCGGCGTTTATGGCTCGACCGAGAAGAACGCAACCGCGACCGTAAACGGCTCGGACGTTGAATTCGCAACCAGCAATCCTCTGCCCATGCGCGGCGGGTTGACCATCGATGTCTACATTCCCAAAGGCATTCTTAAAGAGCCGACCAAGCTCACAAAATTCTTCTGGTTCATCGGCGGCAATCCCGCGGTTTTCCTGCCGCTGGTTACGTTCGCCGTAATGCTCGTTCTGTGGTGGTACAAAGGCCGCGACCCCGACCCCGGCATGTCGGTCGCGCCCATCTATGACGCACCGGCGGGAATGTCTCCCGCAGAATGCGGAACCCTGCTCGACGACAGCATTCATCCGCGAGATATTACGTCGACCATCGTCGATCTTGCCGTGCGCGGCTACCTCAAGATCGAAGAGACCGACGACAAGGGCATGCTTTTCCACCACAAGGATTACATCTTCCATCTGCTCAAACCAATGTCGCAGTGGACCGACAAGGACTTGACCCCGCATGAACGCGTCATGCTGACAAACATTTTTTTGGATGATGCGCAGGAAACGCGCCTCTCGAGTTTGAAGAACCGTTTCTACACGGCGGTGCCCCGGGTGCGCGCCGACATTATGTCGGAACTGAAGCAGAAAGGCATCTACGCGCTCGATCCCGAGTCGGCCAACGGCTACAGCGTGATGGCGGCGGTCGGCATCCTGATTCCGTTCGCCGTGCTCCAGTTCCTGGGCTGGGTGAATTTTTTCAGTTCCGCGGCGGTGGTCATCGTGAGTGTGTTGATCTCGGCCGCGATCTGGTGGCTCTTTGCCCGGGTGATGACGGCAAAGACTCTGAAAGGATCGCGCATCCATACAGCCGTGCTGGGATTCCAGGAATTCATGAACCGCGTAGATGGCGAGCGCCTGAAGACAATGCCATCCGACACCTTCGAAAAATTTCTCCCGTACGCGATGGCTCTAGGTGTGGAACACCACTGGGCGCAAGCCTTTTCTGGAATCGTGCAAAATCCACCGAGTTGGTACGTGGGCCCGGGCTACGGCTACGGCATGGGCTTCAACCCGATCCTCTTCTCGTCGTCAATGCAAGGTATGGCGACGGATATGCATCAGGTGTTCGTATCGGCGCCGCGCGCCAGTTCGTCGGGATCAGGATGGGGCGGCGGGGGCGGCTTCGGCGGGGGAGGAGGATTTTCCGGCGGCGGCTTCGGCGGAGGCGGCGGTAGCGCGTTCTAGATCAGACGTACCTCAGGGGCTGAAGCTCACATCAATGTGGGGGCTTATCGCAGCGCTGGAAGCGCTGCGCCACCACGCCGAGCAGCGGGTTTGGCATTGAATGGTGCGCCCGGAGAGACTCGAACTCCCAACCCTCTGCTCCGAAGGCAGATGCTCTATCCAGTTGAGCTACGGGCGCGCGCCAGAGAGTATTTTACGGCAAAAGTTCCGGTGTGCGCCGGTGCGTTTGTATTGCGCCGAGGCGTTGTTAGGATGCGGCAGCGTATCCCACTTCTCGCAACAGAGGCGAGAAGTGGGGCACCCACATTCGGAGAAACTCTGCCGAGCTGCGCTCAGCGGTCAGCCGAGGGCGGCTGTCTCCACATGATTCCTATCGAAAAGGCAAAAGGGGCCGCTCCCGAAAGAGTCTGGGGCCCCTCCTTATAAAAATGAAGATTGAGATTGAGTTTTAGTTTTCTCCGCCGTCTACGTTGCTGCCCCAGAGGACGTTACTGCCCCACAAGTCGCTGCTGCCCCAGAGTACGTTGCTGCCCCAGAGGACATTAGAACCCCACAGGACGTTGCTGCCCCACACCGCGTCGGAGCCCCAGAGAACATTGCTGCCAGACACTGTGGTTCCGGTGGAGGTTGCGCTGCTTGTGGATCCTGTGGTTCCGGTAACGAACTGCGAAGAACCCCACACGGCCGGGTAAGACCACGTGGAAGATGTGTTCCAAACCGCCGATGGATCGGCGGTCATGGTGACTTGATTGGTGTTCGAATTGAACGTGGCGACGGGAGACATCGCGGTCACTTTCGGCACCGCCACCGCGCTGCTGTTCAGTGCGGCCTCGACATCCACGTAACCGGCTCCGATGGTAAAGACGTCATACTGGTCGGTGTAGGTGACGCCGTCGTCAGTTGTGCTGCTGGATTGAGGGAAAGTCTTGTATGCGGTGAGCATCAAGCGGGCCTTGACCTCGTCGGGAGTGAGATTGGGAAACTTTTGCAATAGATCAGCGACGACCCCGCTAAGTATGCCCGAAGCCATGCTGGTTCCGCTCAAAGTGAAGTAAGCGGGCGACGACGTGCTGCTTCCCCCGTTCATGTAATAGCTGTAAGGCACCTGGTTGCCGGGAAGCTGGTTGTAGAGCGTGGAATTGGGAGCTTCCAGCGAGACCAGCAGGTTGCCGGGCGCGACCAGATCGGGCTTCACGAAGGCATCGACAACCGACGGACCTTTGGAACTGTAGCTGGCGATCAGATCATCCACGCGCGTGGGCGTGCCCATGGGCTTCATGGCGCCGACGGTGATGACGTAGGGATCGTTGCCCGGGGAATTGACGGTGGCGTAGCCATCGGTTTGCTGGTAGCGTCCGTCGTTTCCGGCGGCTACGACCACCACGATACCGCTCTTCCATGCTTGTTCGACGGCCTGGCATAGAGGGTCAAGTTTGTAAGTTTCGTAGACAGCGCGGCCCAGCGAGAGATTGATTACGCGAATGTTGTACTTCGATTTCAGAGAAATCGCCTGGTCGATGGCGGCAATCACCAGGCTGTCGGTACCCTGGCCGTTCTGATCCAGAACTCGCAGGTTTACGATGTGCGCGCCTGGGGCAATCCCTTTGAAGGTCTTGGTGAAGAGCGGACCGGTGGAACTGAGACCGTCTCCAGCGATCAGCCCGGCTACGTGAGTGCCGTGGCCGTATTGGTCAGCGGTGCTCGAATTTCCCGAGACAAAGGACTGTGAGTAGACAACTCGCGACACCGGCAGAACCCCTGTGTACAGATCCGGGTGACTGCTCACGCCGCTGTCGATGAGGGCCACACCGACTCCAGTGCCAGTGTAGTTCGATGCCCAGGCAAAGTTTGCGTTCACCGCATAGGCGGCGTTGCTGAGCGATGATGCCAACGGACGGTCGCTGCTGATGTAGACGACATTCGACTGGTTCGAGAGGCTGACGAGGCCGCTGCCATCGAGCTGAGCAACCAAGCCGTTAACGATCGGCAACTCGCCGAGAACCGTGCCGCCCAGTTTCTCAATATCGTTGAGCAGGCAGTCGACCAGGCCAAGCAGTCCGCTGCAGTTCACCTGGGTTCCGGGCGCGTATTGGACGATGACCTGCATCTGCTGCTGGCTCGACTCCTGGTTACGCAGTTCCGGCGAAATCTTGGAGTCGTCGGCATAGGCCAGGGTTCCAGCGAAGATCAACAATAGAGCCAGAAATCTTTTCATATCCCCTCAAAGGCGGACCCACTCCGCCCAGCGGCAGGATTGAGTTGCACGGTCAGAGGTGCAGGGCAAGGGCCAAAACGGGGAGGGATTTGTGCTTGTGAATCAACGAGATAGCGAAGACTTGGCGGGAGTGCGTGGGACAGCTTGTCCCAAAGTTTGGGGCGGGGGACAGATTGTCCCATAAGGCGGGGAGCAACTTTCAGGGTCACAGAGAATGCATTTCAACGAGTTTGCAGAATTCTCCCGCAGCCCTTTTCAGGCTTGCGATGACGTAGACGCGTTTCTGCGAGATGGCCGCAGCCTGATCGTCCAGTTTGTCCAGGATAAGCTGTGGGGAAAGATGGTAACAATGGATGAGGAATTCATCTGCCGTTTGGCAAAGGATGCCAAATCTGTCGAGACAACTTTTGGGAAAGTGCTTGGTGTTTTGAGTAACTATCGTGTTCGCGTGAGCCACAATCGCTGCCGCCAGCACATGCCGGTCATCCTCATCGGGAATGCATTCGACGGCCCTGAGGAGTTCAGGTGGGACCGCGACCACTGCTTCCGGGAACGCTTGTTTCATCTGCTGCTTTCTCCAAGCTACCTCCGCAGGAGAACGGTGAAGCTTGGTTCTCATGGCTTTGGCCATTTCCGCCAAGATGTGTTCACTCCATACAGGGCGGTACATCGCAGGCTCCTCGGCCAAACGCAACAGAAGATCGCAGAGCGACATGGGCACTAGAGCGCACGCGTCCAGCACCGCCAAATCTTCATTTTCCAGTGTGGAAATCATCTGGGATTTTGTCGTAATGCCCCTTTGCGAACTCGTGCCTGGCCAGATCGTCCAAGGTCTTGCGCCGTGATGCGTCGCGCTTTGATTTATAGGCCATCACGTCTCGCACGTACATGCGACGGTGGGTCCCCACCATGTGGAAGGGAATTTCTCCTTTTTCCAGCAATTGAACCAGGAACTGCCGGGAGACTCCCAAGATCTTGCCAGCTTCAATGGTGGTGAGTTCGTGCCGGTTCTGCAAGAGGGTGACGGAATGACCGGCCCGCAAATCGGCGAGTAACCTGAGCAGAAACGAGTAGAGGTTGTTAGGCAGAATCTCCGTCTTACCATCGGGGCCGATGAGCTTCGCCTCCGCCTCGCGAAGCTTGGCGTAGATCTCGACTATTTCCTTTTGCTCTTTGGGGGAAATATCGACGGCTGACACTTCGCTGTGTTGCGGCATGTTCGTTGCCTCTCCTAGAACGATTGAGTTAGGGTAGCACGTAAGTGCTATATATGCAACTATATACTTGCATATGGTAGGCGGGAGGTCTGCCCTGTCGGAAGCAAGCCAAGGATGAACCACTAAGGACACAAAGTTACACGAAGGAAAAGGAAGACGCTGAAACTAAGAGTCTTCGTGATGGCATTCGTCACTTTGCGGAGACGCGCCCTCTCAAAGCAAACACGATGGTAACCAGCGGGGTCGGTTTTGGGCGGACATTGGGACCTGATTCGGCAAGAATCTATGGGGAATCCCAATGTCGTGGCCTCGACAAATTGGCGCACGCGCGTATATCGCGGGAATGGCGTTTGCGGCCGTCCTGTGCTTCACCCTGTCGTTTTTCTACTGGCATTCCAGCGATCCGATTAAGTTCGTCTGCTATCTGATCGCGGCGCTGCTGGCCTCGTCGTTCAAAGTGAGCCTGCCCGGCATTGAAGGCACGCTGTCGATGAACTTCCTGTTCACGCTGGTGGGCATTCTGGAAATGAGTTTGCCGGAGACTTTGCTGATTGGGCTGGTGAGCACGCTGGCCCAATTCTATTGGAGGCCGGCGCGGCGGCTGAAGCTGGTGCAATTGGTCTTCAATTTGTCGCATGTGACGGTTTGCAGCGCGGCCGCTTACGGCGCATACAAGCTGGTTGCGATTCATGTGCTGCATGGTTCCGGACACCTGGCATTGATCGCGGCCGCGGTCACGCACTATATCTTTGGCACGGGAGCGATGGCGACCATCATCGGCCTGACGGAAGACAAGCCTATCGCGAAGGTGTGGAGCGAAAGCTATTTCTGGTTGTTCCCGTATTACATGGTGGGAGCCGCGATTGCCGGGTTCGTAAGCTTCCTGAACACGCATATCGGATGGCAGGCTTCTCTGCTGGTTTTGCCGCCGATCTATCTTTTATACCGCTCGTATCGCCTTTATCTGGGCAAGCTGGAGGCGGAAAAGCAACATGCGGAAAAAGTTTCCGGCCTGCATCTGCGGACCATCGAAGCGCTGGCGCTGGCCATCGAGGCCAAGGATCAAACTACCGGCGAGCACCTGCAACGGGTGCGGGTTTACGCCATGGAACTGGCGCGGGATTTGGGTTTGACTGAGGATGAGACCGAAGCCTTGCGGGCGGCTTCGGTGCTGCACGATATCGGCAAGCTGGCGGTGCCGGAACATATTATTTCGAAGCCTGGGAAGCTTACGCCGGAAGAGTTCGAGAAGATGAAGATCCATCCCATTGTGGGGGCGGAGATTTTAGAGCAAGTGGATTTTCCTTATCCCGTGGTGCCCATTGTGCGGGCGCATCACGAGAAGTGGGACGGCAGCGGTTATCCGAATGGACTGGAGGGCGAAGCCATACCGATTGGGGCGCGCATTCTGGCGGCGGTCGATTGCCTGGACGCGCTGGCTTCGGACCGGCAATACCGGAGAGCGTTGCCGCTGGACGAGGCGATGGCGAAGGTGGCGTCGGAGGCTGGGGCCAGTTTCGATCCGCGCGTGGTGGGGATTTTGCAGCGGCGTTATGTGGAATTGGAGAAGCTTGCCAACGAGCAACCGTTTCAGGCTCCGCCCAAGTTGTCGACTGACATTAAGGTGGAGCGGGGATTGGCCCCAGATGCGGGGTTTGCGGAGTCGGAGAAACCTGTTGCTCACGAGCCTGGGGCGGCTAAAGATTACGGCAACGTGATGGCGGCGGCCCGGCAGGGAGCGCAGACGCTGGCGGAGTTTGGCGCCAAGTTGGGAGCGGCCTTCGGATTGGAGGATACGTTTTCTCTGCTGGCGGTGCGAGTGAAGCGCCTGGTGCCGCATGATTCGATGGCAGTGTACGTGGTGCGGAATAAAGTTTTGATTCCGGAGTTTGTGAGCGGGGAAAATTTCCGGCTGTTTTCTGCTTTGCGGATTCCGATGGGCGATGGGCTTTCGGGGTGGGTGGCGCAGAATGACAAGCCGATTTTGAATGGGAATCCTTCGGTCGAGCCTGGGTATTTGAATGATGCCACCAAGTACAGCACTTTGCGCTCGGCGCTGGCTGTGCCGTTGGGTGGGGCTTCTAGCGTGGTGGCCGTGCTGGCACTTTATCGCGCCGGCGCGGATGCATTCACGCGGGACGATTTGAATGTGCTGCAGGAAATGGGAGCGGGGTTGGGGCCGGCTGTTGAAAAGGCTGTGCAGAGCTTGGGCGGCGCTGCGGCTGCGTCGGCGGCGCGGGCGGGAGGGGATTGAGGCGTCATCGGTCTCTTAACCCCCTCGCTCGATACGTCACACATTCCCACCCTTGCAAAGGACGCAAGGGTGGGGCAGCCTCGGTTCCGGTGCTGCCGGCTGAAACCCTTCGCTGCATGCTTCGCGGATTCCCACTTCTCGCAAAGAACGCGAGAAATGGGGCACCCTCGGTCGTGGCGGCTCAAGCAGAAGCAGGTTCCTCCACTTCGCTCGCTTTCGCTCCGCTCCGGTCGGAATGACAAGTCTCTTGAGAGCGCGCGCGTCTAGTCTCATTCCATTTCAAAACTTAAATACGTGAGGCCGTCGGAGCGTTCGACCTAGATTACTACGGGGTCGCCGGTCTTCAGGCTGCGGATGGCGGCGCGCAGCGAATGCATGTCAGTGATGGGAGTGGTGTTGACGGCGTGGATGATGTCGCCGGTTTCGAGGCCGGTGTCGGGCAGGATGAGGTCGGCGGCGCGACCGAGCACGACTACGCCTCCAGGAATACGCTGCCGATCTGCTGTTTCACCTCGTCGGTGATATCGATGGCGAGAATGCCCAGGCGGGGGACGATATCTTTTTCGGCGTCGGCGGCGTCGAAGAGTTGATCCATCTGGTCGCGACGTTCGATGGCGGGAATGTAAAGAGTTTTCTTCTGGTCGCCGCGCAGGATTTCCAGCTCGAGCAGCTGATCGAGGCGATGAAGGTAGAGCGAGGCAGAGAGCTGGGGCAGAGTTTCGATGCGGCGGTCGTCGGCGCGGAGAACGATGTCCTGAATCTTGAGGCCGGCAGCGGCGGCGGGGCCGTCGGGCTTGACGTCGGCGATGATGACTCCCCAGCGCTGTGTGAGTTGGAGTCCGTCGGCGAGAGTGGGAGTGATTTCCTGGGCCGTGGCTCCGATCTCGACGCGATGCACGTGGCCGTACTTGCGCAGGCTGTGGTAGACGAAATCGACGATGCGCGCGGGGATGGCGAAGCCCAAGCCTTCACTGCCGCCGCCCTCAGAAAGAATGAAAGTGTTGAGGCCGAGAACCGATCCGTTCATGTCGACGAGTGGTCCGCCGCTGTTGCCGGGGTTGATGGGAGCGTCGGTCTGGATGTAGGTGAGGGGTTTGTCGGGGTCGGCCTGGCGGGCCACGGCGCTGACCACGCCCATGGTCACAGAGTTCTGCAGGCCCTCGGGACTGCCGATGGCAAAGACGAGCTGGCCGACGCGGGGACGCTGTTGGGTGAGTAGGGTGAGTGTGGGGAGATCGGTTTCGTCGATCTTGAGCAGGGCGAGATCGGTCTCCTTGTGTGTACCGATGAGGCGGGCTTCGTAGATGCGGCGTCTGCCGGCGGCGACGGAGCGGCCGTTGTCGGTGGGCAGGGGCAAGGCTACGCGGATGCGCTGCGCGCCTTCTACGACGTGATTATTGGTCATGATGTAACCGCTGGGATCGACGATGACTCCGGAGCCGACGGCGTGCTGGCGCACGATGAGAGCGGTCTGGGTGCGGCTCTCTTCATGCAGCGGTCCGTAGCCGGTGACCAGAATCTGGACGACTGCGGGAGCAACCTTGGCGGCGAGACCTTCCAGAGCGTTGTTGATCTGCATGAGGGCCGCGGCCGCGGCTGCGGATTCATCGGGCTTGGGCTGCGGTTTTTCTTCGGGGGAGTTGTCTCCGGTGGTTTTGGCGGGAGGGTTGGTGGGTTTCTGCGTGGGCTGTTGGGCTGGCAGGACCGTGGTGGTGGCGAGGATGAGGGCAGCTATCTGACAGATCAGGCGACGAGCGCGGCGATGGGCGTGGGACAAGAATGAAGCGGGCATGATGAGATCTCCTGAAAAAAGAAGCTTACATCAAAAGCAGGGTCACCCCACTCCGCTCGCTTTCGCTCCGCTTCGGTCGGGATGACGGAGATGGGTGGAATTCTGATCCAGCACCCAAGGGGGGAATCTAGGTTCTACCCTTAACTAACTGGGAATCAGGCTTTTATCCAGCGTGCATCCATGATATAACCGCCGATGAGCAACAAAATGTGGGTGATCCGCCTGCCAGTGGCGTATTCTGGTGGGGTTGGCTCGGGGCTGGAGCGGCACAAATCCGACGATGATCGGCTGGGAAGATCGGGTCAGGAACATTGAGCCACACGAGATCAAGCGATGAATTAGGAGGCACTGTGGCCGAAGCGCGGACGGGAAAAAGATTTCCGCTGGAATTGCCCATCAAGATTCACGAAGAAAATACCAGCGGCGGCACCAAGGGGCTTACGGGGAATCTGAGCGCGGCGGGAGTTTATATTCGCGCCGATGCGTCGCTGGAGATTGGGTCGCCCGTGGAGTTTGAGATCACACTTCCACCCGACGTTACTGGCGGGCAGGAGAACGTGACCATTCAGTGCAAGGGGCGCGTGGTGCGCAGTGATCCAACGGGGACGAGCCCGGACGGCAAGGGCGTGGCCTGCGTGATCGATTCGTATGAGTTTGTGAGGAAGTAAGGCAGGGAATTGTCAATTGCCGATTTCCGATTGCCGAATTAAGAAATCGGATTCGGTCTTCAATCGGCAATTGGAAATTGGCAATCGACAATTAGTAATGCTGCAGGCGGTGATTCTTATGTGGTTCACGGAGCAGACATAACATGCTCAAACTGATACTGGCCGATAACCAGGCAATCTTCCGCGCCGGCATCGCCAAAGTGCTGGCGGTGGAAGACGAGATGCGCATTGTGGCGCAGGCGCAGACGCCGGAGCAGATGTTCATGGCTCTGGATAAATTCCGGGCCGCGGTGCTGATCGTGGCCGCGGGCTTTCACAACGATTTTGCCGCGATCATACAGTCGGCCAACCGCGCTAAGACTCGCGTGGTAATGCTGGCCGATACCGGCGAAAGCGCGCAGCGGCACATGGCGAACGGCGCGCATGGCGTGGTGTACCGCAACGTGACCAGCGCGGCGCTTGTCGATTGCGTGCGCAAGGTGGCGCGCGGCGAAACCTGGGTACAGGACGTGGCAGTGCCGAGCGAACTCACCGAAAACGATATGGTCGGGCTGCGCGTCCGCGACCGCCTGACGGCGAAAGAGCTGCGCATCGTGGCGCTGATCGTCCAGGGATATAAGAACAAAGAAATCGCCACGCAGCTGGGGACGACCGAGCAGGTGATCAAGAATTATTTGCGCAACGTGTATGACAAGATTGGCGTGTCGGACCGGCTGGAGCTGGCGCTGTTCACGATCCATCACCGGATTTTGAATGAGGCTGCGGCGGCGACTACTGCGGGACCGGGGCCGCAGGCGCCGGCGGGTGTGATGCCGTAGAGATTCACGATGTTAAGAAAGGCCGCCTGAAGGGCGGCCTTTCGTTTCGTGTGCGGTATTTCTCGATGGTCTTGAAATACATCTCGAACCAAAACACGATTGTCATCCCGAGCGAAGCGAGGGATCTTGGTCTTTGCCCGGAGCGGCTATGCTGGTGGCGCAGGCAAGAACCAAGATCCCTCGCTTCGCTCGGGATGACAACCTTCGGCAGGGTGACAAAAAGTTAGTTTTTCTAGCTCACCTTCTCGGCGATCGACTTGGCTTGCGTGAACAAGTACAGGTAATCCGGGCCGCCGGACTTGGAATCGGTGCCCGACATGTTGAAGCCGCCGAAGGGATGCGCGCCTACCATCGCTCCCGTACATTTGCGGTTGATGTAGAGGTTGCCTACGTGGAAGTCACGGCGGGCGCGGTCGATCTTGTCGCGCGATTTGGTGTAGATGGAGCCGGTTAGGCCAAACTCGGTGTCGTTGGCAATTTCTAGTGCGTGGTCGAAGCCGCGGGCTTTGATCACCACGAGCACCGGGCCGAAGATTTCTTCCTGCTCGAGTTTTGACTTTGCGGGAATGTCGGCGAACACGGTGGGCTTGATGTAGTAGCCTTCTCCGGCTTCGGAGGCGCGCTCGCCGCCGGTGAGCAGTCGCCCATCTTTCTTGCCTTGCTCGATGTAGGCGAGGATCGTCTTCATCGAGCCTTCGTTGATGACAGCGCCCATGTTGCTGTTTTCGGCGGGATCGCCAACGGTGATCTTTTCGACGCGGGCCTTGAGTTGGTCGAGGAACTTGTCATAGACGCGCTCGTCGACGATAGCGCGGGAGCAGGCCGAGCACTTCTGGCCCTGGAAGCCGAATGCGGCCTGGGCAACGCCTTCGACGGCGGAATCGATATCGGAGTCGGCGTCGACGATGATGGCGTCTTTACCGCCCATTTCGAGGATGGTGCGCTTAATCCAGATCTGACCGGGGGCTTGCGTAGCCGCTGTTTTGTTGATGTGCAGGCCCACTTCGCGCGAGCCGGTGAAGGCGATGTAGCGCGTTTTGGGATGGGCGACGATGGCGTCGCCGAAACTTGCTCCGGAGCCGGGGCAGAAGTTGACCACACCTTCAGGCATGCCGGCTTCTTCCAGGAGTTCGACAAACTTCGCGGCGATGGTGGGCGAATCGCTGGAGGGTTTGAGAATCACGGTATTGCCGCTGACAATCGAGGCCACAGTCAGGCCGGACATAATCGCGCAGGGAAAATTCCACGGCGGGATCACCGCGCCGACGCCCAGCGGGATGTAGGTGAGCGAATCGTGCTCACCGGGCATCTGCACCGTTGTTTCAGCTTTCGCGAGGCGCAGGGCTTCGCGCGCGTAGAACTCGCAGAAGTCGATGGTCTCGGAAATATCGGCATCGGCCTCGCCCCAGTTCTTGCTGACTTCGAAAACGAGCCAGGCCATGTAATCCATTTTGCGCTGGCGCATCAGGTCGGCGGTGCGGAACAGCAGGCCGGCGCGCTCTTCCACGGAGGTATGCTTCCACGAGTCGAATGCTTTCAGCGCGGCCTTCATTGCCGGCTCGACGTGCTCTTTGCCCGCCTTCTGGTGAATGCCGACGATGTGCGACGGCTTCGACGGATTCAGCGACTTGATCTTGTCGGCAGTCTTGAGGCGCTGGCCGCCGATGATGAGGTCATACTCGCGGCCAAGCTGTCCGCGGACGCGCTCTATGGCGGCGCGCATCTTGCGCGCGTTGTCTTCGTGGCGGAAGTCGAAGAAGGGCTCGTTAATGAATGGGCCTTGATGGGATTGCGTGCGTGGGCGGATGGGGGCTTCGGCGATTGCCATGGGGGAATCCTTTCGGGATTAGTGGTTAATCGATGTTAGATGTGTAGATCCATTTTACACCCCGAGAACGGATAGAATGAGCCCAAGGTCCTTGGTTATGGGGAAGCGGGTAGCCCTGGCTATCGCGAAGGTTATTTGCGGGATTGCCGGAGTCGTGTTTCTGTTTTGCCCGTTCAAGACTGACACGCAAATTCTGATAAATGTCGGTGCCCTAGTCGTCGCTTTGATTTGCGGCGCCATAATCTACAACCTGGATGACAGCGATGACACCCGCAAATCGGGTTATTGGCCGCAAGAGCCCGCCAAGTCGGCGCTCTATCGCGACCCGCACCCAAGGAGGGTGACCGACCGGAGTCCTCAGGGTCGGCGCCATAAGATCAAAATCCCCACCCTAACGTCGCAAAAAGCGCGACGTTAAGGATGGGGCACCTGCTCGGTGATAGACTCTAGCGTTTTCATCATCCAACCCTGAGGTAATCGCATGGAGATTCAGAGCGTAGGAGTACTCGGCGCGGGGACCATGGGCAACGGCATTGCGCACGTGTTTGCGCGCAGCGGGTACCCCGTAGTTTTGTGCGATGTGGAGCAGCGGTTTCTCGAGCGCGGGATCGCTACCATCACAAAAAATCTTGATCGCGAGGTCGCGAAGAACAAGATCACGGCGGAAGACAAGGCGTCCGTGCTTAAGAAGATCGAGCCCGTGACCGACCGTGGCAAGCTGGCCGAGTGCGACTTTATTGTGGAAGCGGCTACGGAGAAGTTGGAAATCAAATCCGAGATTTTTCGCGATCTCGATCGGCTGGCCCGGCCCGAGGTGATTCTGGCTTCGAACACTTCATCGATCTCGATCACCAAGCTGGGGGCGCTCACCAAGCGTCCCGAGAAAGTGATTGGGATGCACTTCTTTAATCCTGTGCCGGTGATGAAGCTGGTGGAGGTGATTCGGGGGCTGGCCACGTCGCAGGAAACTTTTGCCGCGGTGCGGGACTTGTCGGTAAAGCTCGATAAAACGCCGGTCGAGGTGAACGATGCGCCGGGATTCGTGTCGAACCGCGTGCTGATGCCGCTGCTCAACGAAGCCATGTATGCCGTGATGGAGGGCGTGGCCACGCCAGAGGCCGTCGATGAAGTGTTCAAGCTGGGCATGGCGCATCCTATGGGGCCGCTCACGCTGGCCGATTTCATCGGGCTCGACGTTTGCCTCGACATCATGCGCGTGATGCTCGATGGCCTGGGCGATCCCAAGTACCGGCCTTGTCCGCTGCTGATCAAGATGGTGGATGCGGGGTGGTTGGGAAGGAAGAGTGGGCGCGGGTTTTATAAATATTGAGGATTGAAAAGTACCGAGTACCCAGTACCTGGTACCGAGTCAAACTGCGCGGCAATTATGACAATTGATTCCGTTTCTCCGCGAGTGCGGCGCGACGCGCCGTTCTACTTGCTGGCCGCGCTCGCGGGTATGGGCACGGGCTGGGCGGACGTCATCGTCAACGACCTGCTTCTCACCGCGCTGCTGGTGCTGATGGCGTGCATGCTTTTGGGGCTGTTGCGGCCGCGCTGGCCGTGGCGGTGGGTGGTAGTGGTGGTCGTGTTCATCCCGCTCAGTGAACTCGCGGCCTACCTGGTCTTGACCGTGAAACCCACGCGGGGCCAGGTGTATGGATCGTTCCTCACGGCATTGCCGGGTGTTGCGGGCGCTTATGGCGGATCGCTGATGCGCGGCGTCCTGGATAATCTGCGGCAGGGGAAGTAGAGCAGTGGCCAGTGGTCAGTGACCAGTGGCCAGTTTTCTCCGTTAGCGCCCGAATCCGTTTCACTCCTTGCAGGCTATAATTCTCACGTCATGTCATTCCTTCGTTTTCTGATGCTGCTTTCGCTCATCCTGTGGATTGGTGGGCTGATCTTTTTTGCTTTCGTGCTGGCGCCGACGGCGTTTTCGGTTCTGCCCAACACTCATCTTGCCGGAAACGTGGTGGGGCGCGCGTTGGGTAAGCTGCACTGGATTGGATTCGTCTCCGGCATCGTCTTTCTGGGGAGTTCGTTGCTTTACAGCCGCCTCACCGATGGCAACGCGCACGTGTTTGCGGCGCGTCACGTCTTGCTCTGCGTGATGCTCGCGCTCACGTTGATCTCGCAGTTCGGCATCATTCCGCGGATGGACGTTTTGCGGGCGTCGCTGGGAGACGTGGGCGCAGCGCCAATCGATAATCCTCAGAGAATTCAGTTTGATGCGCTGCATGTATGGTCGACTCGCGTGGAAGGCGCGGTGCTGCTGTTGGGGTTGGTGGTGGTGTATTTGACTGCACGGAGCTTCTAGCTTTCAGCTCTTAGCCTTTAGCTGTTAGCTTGAACGTTTGCCTGCGATATTCCGCACGGGGAACCTGCGCATCTGGGAAATATCCCTTCGATGATTTATTCTGAAATGTTGTCTTGTGACTGCCGGAGTGCGCGGTGCGTATCCACTCTGAGTGTGCTGCGGCATCGCACCAGCTAAGAGCCAAGAGCTAACAGCTAAGAGCTTTTTCCTATGAAAACCGGCATTATTGGCCTGCCTCAGGTAGGCAAGACATCGCTGTTTCGGATTCTCACCAAGGCGCATCTTTCCGATCAGGCACATGCCAATCCGCGCGAGGCGCACATTGGCGTGGCCAAAGTTCCGGACGACCGACTCGACCGCCTCGCCGCTCTCTACAACCCAAAGAAACTCACCCACACGTCGGTGGAGTATGTGGACGTGGGCGCAATCGGCCAGGAGGCGTTGAAAGACAGCGCTTACGCCGCGCACCTGCGCAATGTGGACGCACTGGCCCACGTGGTGCGCGTGTTTGACGATCCGGCGATTCCGCTGGTGGGCGAGATCGATCCGCTGCGCGACATTAAGAATGTGGAATTCGACCTGCTGGTCAGCGACCTCGGGCAAATCGAAAAGCGGCTGGAGCGGCTGGAAAAAGATCTGAAGAAGATGAAGACGCCGGAACTCGAAAAAGAATTCGAGCTGCTGAAGCGCGCCAAGGCGCAGGTGGAATCGGACAAGCCGCTGCGCGAAATGGAAATGACTGCCGAGGACAAGAAGCGCATCAAGGGCTTCATGTTCCTCAGCGAGAAACCGATTTTCTATGTGCTGAATATCGGCGAGTCGAGCGAATTGGGCAGGGAATTGGAAGAAGCCGTGGGCAAATACAAGCTCAAGGAAATCGCGGCGCGGCCGAACGCAGCGGCTACGGCGATCTGCGGAAAAGTGGAGGCCGAACTCGCCGAGATGAGCGACGCGGACGCGGCCGAATTCTTGTCGAGCTATGGGCTTAAAGAGAGCGGGCTGGTGCGGCTGATTCGGACCACGTATCGCCTCCTCGGCGTGATCTCATTTTTTACCGCCGGCGAAGATGAGTGCCGCGCCTGGCAAGTCCCGGCGCATTCGCGCGCGCAGGAGGCGGCGGGAACGATTCACTCCGATCTGGAAAAACATTTCATCCGCGCCGAAACCATCCGCTGGGATCAACTCCTGGAAGCTGGATCAGAAGCGAATGCCCGCGCGAAGGGAACTCTGCGTTTAGAGGGCAAAGATTACATCGTTCAAGACGGCGATGTAATGCACATACGGCATAGCGGATAGTCCCGAGTTGCGAGTCCCGAGTATTTCCGTAGCGTTCGTCTATGAGCGGCACTGCATGGTTTCTCGATGTTCTGTTTTGGGAAAAGAGATCGAGTTCCAGATTCTAAGGGGGCCCAGTTGCCTAGCGGTTCCGGTAAGCTGAAGCGGTGGCCCGTCATTACAAAGACTTAATTGCCTGGCAGAAATCAATGGATTTGGTATCCGCACTATACGATGCAACTGAGTCATTTCCAAAACGCGAAACATACAGCTTGACTGATCAGATGCGCCGGGCCGCCGTCTCCGTTCCCAGCAATATTGCAGAAGGGCAAGCCCACTATAGTGATCGCGAGTTTCGCTATTTTCTTCGCCGCTCGCGAGGATCGCTTGCGGAACTTGAAACCCAAGTACTGATTGCGCGCCAAAGAAATTATCTGTCCGAATCCCAGACCGCGGAACTTTTGAGGCGAACTGCCGAAGTAAGCCGGGTCCTTAGCGGTCTCATCAACGCACTCGGGCAGCAAATTCCATTGTCGGCGATTTGACTGCATTCCTCGGTAATCGATACCTTACTCGGGACTCGCGACTCGGGACTCTAAGCTCAATGCACCCTATTGGCATCAGCATCCTGCTCGGCCTTACCGCCGCCGCGGCTAACGTGTTCGGCGGGGCGATTATTGTGCAGCGCAGTTGGGAGCGGCGCTATCTGCGCTACTTCGTCGCGCTGGGCGCGGGCTTCATGCTGGCTACGGCTTTGGTTGAGATGGTCCCAGACAGCCTGGAACTGCGCGGCCGCAGCGCGGCGTTTCTGATTCTTTTGGGCTATCTCATCATTCATTTTTTCGAGCACACGGTCACACCGCACTTTCATTTCGGAGAGGAGACACACAAAGACGAGTTCATCCACTCTCACAAGGGATACTCGGTACTGCTTGGCCTCATCATCCATACTTTTTTTGACGGCATCGCGATCGCGTCCGGATTTCTGGTTTCGAACGCCCTGGGCTGGCTCATCTTTATCGCGGTCTTTCTGCATAAAATCCCCGAAGGCTTCACCGTTAGTTCGGTCATGCTGGCCAGCGGACGCAGCCGCGGCACGGCGTGGGGAGCTTCCGTGATTCTGGGCGGGGCCACGCTGGCGGGGGTTTTGACCATGGCGGTCTTCCGCCAACACGTGGACGCTGGGTTGCCGCTGGCCGCAGGCGTCACGATCTACGTGGCAGCTTCAGACCTGGTTCCAGAGGTAAACAAAGAACCGTCGATGAGGATGGCGTTGCTGGTCTTTGTGGGCGGTGGATTGTTTTTCCTGCTGGAGAAGTTATTTCACGTCCATTGAGGGCGGCTGCCGCCGCTAACTTGTGGGGCTTTACGGCGCGGCTTGAAGCCGCGCCCTTTCAAAGCGTGGTCCCGCATGATGAGTTTCCTCCGCCGGCAAAATCTGCCGGATCTCCTCTCAGTCCACCGTATGTTTGGCGGTGTATCCGTCGCGGGCGACAACATCAATCTTCTGTTGTTTGCCCTTCTGATCTTTCACCTTGAGTGGGCTGCCGTCGGGCGCAACCACTTGCACCTTCAGCTTGCGGTAGGTGCCGTCGAGCTTGGTGTTGGTTGGATGATAAGCGAGCGAATACTGATTGCGAATGTCATTGCCAATATCCTGGAAGTCCTCGCCATACTCTGCCTGAAAGCGCGGAAAGTAGGCGCGGCCACCGGTCATGGCAGTGAAAGTTCGCAGTTCGTTGTCGGCCTGCAGGTAATCCATTGTGCTGTGGGGAATGCCCATGCCACGGTACGGATTGTCGACCAGGGCCCGGAGAATGCCTCCTACGCTGATCGCGAAAATGGTCACATCTTTCGTGTCCTTGATCTTCTTCATCATCTGATCGAGATTGAGCTTGCTGAAGGTATCGACTCCGGTGGTAACCAGAATGACGTACTTCTTGCCCTCGATGCGCTCCAGCCGGTCCAGGGTATCGTACAAGGCATCGAAGAAATTAGTCTCGGAGAATGCCGGCATCCGCAACTGGTTCAGCGCTCCGTAAATGGCTTGCTTGTCCTGGGTAAAATCCACCAGAATGTGCGGTTGCATGTCGTAATAGGAAACCGCCACCCAGTCGTCTTTCTTGAGTGAGTTGGCGAACGCATAGGAAGCGCGCAGGGCATCCAGCAGGAAGGCGTAGTTGGTAGAGGCGAACTCCACCAGCAGCACCGCGGTGATCGGCGCCCTGGTTACGTTGAAGTTGGTGATCTGCTGCGGCGATCCGTCTTCGAACAGGCGGAAATTCTCCTTCTGCAGGCCGGGAACAAACTGGCCGCTCTTGGTGGTCACCATCACGTCCACATTCACCAGCGGCACATTCACCTTGATGGAATAGTCGGGCATGCCCTCAACCTTGTTGGGTGTAACCGGCGGCGGGGGCGGCGGAGGAGCTTCGAGACTTTTCTTCGGAATGGAATAGGGACCAACATTCCCCGTAGGCCCGCCCGCATCTGCCGGAACGTCCTCGCTAGGCTTGCCGTTGTTTTGGGCACTGTTTGGCGTGCTGGCCGGCGGCGGAGCTTGCGACTGATCCTGGGCGGAGACTGGAGTAATGCTGGCAATCAGGAGCAGCGATATCGCCGACGCAAGCATCAGCCTGGCAAGGCTCTTGGAAATTAACGGGCGCACTGGGACCATCCATTTACCGAACATAAAAACCCCTTTGGGGATAGGAGATAAGACTCTATGGGGCGAAAACCCCTTGTGCTAGTATAGACGCAGGGATTCGCCATTGGGATGTTTTGCCCGGCTCCCGGTTTTCCCCCTCCTGGCAACGACTTACAATCTGGCGGAGTCTAACCAAGTAAAGACAGGACTTGTGGGGTCCTTTCGGGCGTTGTCAATGAAAAAACCGGTTTCCGCGTTCTTCGTCGCTGTTGCTTCCTTGGCTCTTCTCTCTTCTGGGTTTGCGCAAACCGCGCCTTCCGCGCCAACGCCATCCCAGCAAACTATTCCCGTTAGCCAGATTCACGCCGGCATGCGCGGGGTCGCTTACACCGTATTTGAGGGCGTGAAGCCCGAGTCCATGGAGGTGGAAGTGCTCGGCGTGCTGCACAACATGAACGGGCCCAAGGGCGACGTGATTCTCGTGCGGCTGCATGGAAAGAGAGTGGAATACACCGGCGTGGTCGCTGGCATGAGCGGCAGTCCGGTTTACTTCGATGGCAAACTCGCGGGCGCCATCGCCTTCCGCATCGGAGAATTTTCCAAAGAGCCTATTGCCGGGATTACGCCCATCGCAGATATGCTCGAAATCAGCGCGCTCGACCATTCACCCGAAGAAACCAGCGCCATCAAGCCCTCGGTGAGCGCAGTCGCAGGCAAGACCGCGGCGCCCGGTGAGGCATCCGCGCTCACGGCTTCCGGCCAGGATTTTACGAATTACCTCCAGCCCATCGATACTCCGCTAGTCTTCAACGGATTCTCCGAAGATGCGGTTCGCCTTTTCGCCGGGGAATTTGCCTCGGCCGGCGTCGTGCCGGTTATGGGCGCGGGCTCGGTCAGCAATGACAAACAGCCGGAGCCGCTCGTACCTGGCTCGGCGGTCAGCGCCATTCTGGTGCGCGGCGACATGGATATCGCAGGCACCTGCACCGTCACCTATATCGATCCTCAGCGGCTGCTGGCCTGCGGACATCCACTGCTGCAATTCGGCTCCGTTGACCTGCCCATGACCAAGGCCGATGTTCTGGCCACACTGCCTTCGCCGCTCAACGCTTTCAAAATCGTGAACACCACCGAGACCGTCGGAACCTTCGTGCAGGATCGTCACACAGGCATTCTCGGTGTCTTCGACCAGCAGGCCAAGATGATTCCGGTCACGCTGACCATCCACAGCACCGCCGGGTCGAAGCAGTTCCATTACGAAGTGCTGAACAATCCCAAGCTGACGCCCGTGGCGCTGATGGTGACGGTGTACAACGCGCTGCATGGCGTCAACGAGTTTGGCGAAGAGATTACCTACCGGCTCACGGGAAGCATCGGGGTCAAGGGATTTCCCGAAGTCACGCTGCGCAACATGTTCGCTCCGGCGGAGGGCGCACAGCCCGCGGCGATGCAAGCCGCGCTTTCGCTCGGCGAGCGCTTTGGCCGCATTTACGACAATCCCTACAACGCTCCCGCGATCGCTGGCGTGAATCTGGATTTTGACCTGGTACGCGAACGGCGCTGGGCGCGCCTGGAGAGCGCACGCACCGATGTCACGGAAGCTCGCCCCGGCGAAGACATCACCATCGAAACCGTGCTCGCGCCTTACCGCGGCGAGCGCATCGTGCGGCAGATTCCAATAAAGATTCCCACTTCAGCCAGCAAGGGAACGTTGCGCATTCTGGTAAGCGACGGCGACACTCTCGACCGCATCAGCCACGGCAACCTAGCCTTCGGCCGCAAGCTCGATCTCGCCTCCACCATCGCGCTGCTCAACAAAGAGCACTCCAACAACCGCGTCTACGTCTCGCTGCTTGAGGCTGACCCCGAGGCCCGCGTCGCCGACAAAGTGATGCCCACCCTGCCCATCTCGATCATGAATGTGATGGATGGCATGCGCGGCAATCAGGAAATGGTGGTCAGCGGCGAATCCAGCGTAGATGAAACCGCAACCGCCCCGCTGGATTACGTGGTGTCTGGCATGCAGCTGCTGACGATCACTGTGAAGTAAACAGACTGTCGTCATCCGATCCACAAGGTCGTCATCCAATCCCCAAAATTGTCATCCCGAGCGAAGCGAGGGATGACAATCGAGCGGCGTCGACGACTACTCTTCTTCGATCTCGCCCATCTGCTGCGACAGATAATTCTCGTACCCCAGTTCCCTGATCTGGTGCGTCTGGGCTTCGAGAAAGTCCACATGCTCTTCTTCATCCTTCACGAGCTTCTCGAACAGCTCCCGCGATCCGTTGTCGCCTTCTTTCACGGCAAGCGCGACGGCGTCGTTATACATTTTCACCGCGCCGTGCTCCAGCGCGAGATCGTTTTCGATCATCGCCTTGACCGTGCCGCCAATCTTTACTTCGAGCGGTTGCATCGAGGGAGTGCCGTCGAGAAACAGGATGCGCTCCATCAGAGATTCCGCGTGCTTCATTTCGCCGATGGATTGTTTTTTAATGTACTCCGCGAGCCGGTGGTAGCCCCAGTTCTCGCACATCTCGGCGTGCAGAAAATACTGGTTGATGGCCGTCAGCTCTTCACGGAGCGCCTTATTCAATTCAGCAATGACTTTCGGATTACCTTTCATGGCAAACCGAGTATGCCAGAAAACGGTGTTTAGCGGCAAACAACTAAGGGACACTGACTCATCAAAACAACGCAGCAGATGCTTTTTCCATGTGCTTGAACCCGTCGGTAGACCAGGCAGCCAGCAACATCAGCGTCCCGTTGTAGCCCACATGCGCCAAAAAACTGGCGCCCACAGACTTGGTCATCGCCCGCACCGCAGTAAGCACCACTCCAACCATAAAGACAATCAGCACGGCTCCCCAGGAATTTCCGTATTGGTAAAAGTGCATCAGCCCAAAGGGCAGAGCGGTGAGCAGAATTCCCCAAACTGCTCCCCAGCGCCGCGCCACCACGGGATAGAGGAATCCGCGAAAGAAAAGTTCTTCCATCAGCGGGCCCAGAGTCACGGCAAAAGCTGCCGTGAGATAGGCATCGAAGGGCCGGTCAAAGAATTGATCGAACGGCGTGTTCTTCGGCATAGGCAGGAATCGTCCCAAAATGTCGAAGCCGAGCATGAGAACTCCCACGCCCACAAAACTCACGCCGGCAATCCCCGGCCAATTCCAGCGAATCGCCGGCCAGAAGCGCGCGTGATATTTCCCCGAGACCAGCAGGACCATATAAATCGCCATCACGCCGTAAAGCAACAACTGCGAGAGCAGCAGCAGGGCCGGCTTCTGCGACAACTCCGTCAAACTGGCGTGAGGATAAAAGGTCCGGACGAATCCCGGGACGACGAACAACTGCGCGACCATGAACGTGACCGCCGTCAGAACCAGAATCAAAAGCACGTCCCACCCGCTCCACACGGGGTTCTCGCCGGCCTTGGGTGCGGGTGATGTTGGTTGAGTAGCAGGCGCCGGGAACGGCACGACCACAAACCGCACGGGCGTCTGCGGCTTGCTGTTCACCGGTTGCGGCTCAAACTGCGGATTTTCGGGTGCTGACAAAAAGATGTTTTCCTTCTCTTGATCGCCAAACACAAGATTAGCATTGTTACTCTTGGATTGCCGATCCATCCTCAGGACTGCCCTCAGGACTTCTTGCGGATGTGTGACACGATTTTCCAAACGTCGTCCATGTCAGCATCGGTGGCCATGATCTGCATCTCAAGCCATCCGGAAGACCAGCAGTCCCAGGTGTTCGGATCACTTTCGAAGAACTTCGGGGATTTCAGCATCTGCTCAAACTTCCCCCCTCCCACGCACGACATGGTCTCGCCGTCCAGATCGAAAGTTCGGACCACGGGATCGATGCCATCTTTTTTTAGCATCGACGATTGGACGGACAGCCATCCCTGCGTCTTCATCAGCGGATGCGTAGACAAAGTAATAATTGCGTGGGCCCTCCTCTTCTTGTCTCGCCTGGGGTCGCCCGTCCGATCTTGTGTGTCCAGCCGAACCAATGTATGTATCTGTGCATCGGAGTCCTCCACATACCAGTTCGTAGGCACTGGGACTATGTATTTCGCAAACACTTCGGACTGCCCATGCCGCAGGTGCCAAATCCAGGTCTGAATACGGATGCGATAGCTGAACGCCAGCCACGCAAACATAGGTACGACCAGGTAAACGATAATCCGTGTGACGGTTGATCGCTTCACGGTAGCTCTTTTCCAGTCGGTAAC
Organism: uncultured Acidobacteriaceae bacterium; assembly: GCA_963832755.1. GTDB lineage: Bacteria > Acidobacteriota > Terriglobia > Terriglobales > Acidobacteriaceae > Sulfotelmatobacter. The sequence goes on from CAWHVM010000003.1 coordinate 1,310,234, forward strand.
CCGCCTAACTTGTCGCCGCTCTCTTTCCGTTCGTAAAATATCCCGGCAGCGCCTGCCCCGCAACCACTTCTCCACGAGCGCCGCCCGCTCCGGTGTGCCTCGCGCCGCGACGCAGCCGCCGTCCTCGCCGCCTTCGGGAACCGAGGTCGACGATCCGGCCCGCGAGCAAACTCCTACCGCGCCGCCGCCGTGGCCAGGGGCCTGATCGCCTTGAGTTCCTTGGAATACTTTCGTCTGACCTGATGAACCGCAAAGGCATCCTGCAAATTCAGCCAGAACTGCTCGGACGTCCCGAAATACTTGGCCAGGCGAGCCGCCATCTCGGGGGTGACTCCCCGCTTCCCGCGAACAATATCGTTGACCGTAGGAGGAGAAACATGCAACTCCACCGCCAACCGGTAAGCGGAGATCCCCATCGGCTCCAGGAACTCCTCGCGAAGAATCTCCCCCGGATGCACCGCCCAACCCGCCGGACCATCATTCCTGATACTCATAATTTCCCTCCCCATGCAAAGAGGATCAGTGGTAATCCGTCATCTCCACCTCGTAGGCATCGCCGTCGCGCCAGACAAAGCAGACGCGGAATTGATCGTTGATCCGAATGCTGTGCTGGCCCGCTCGGTCGCCGCGCAGCGCCTCCAGTCTGTTACCGGGAGGAATTCTCAAATCTTCCAACTTTCCGGCCGAGTGGAGCATGGCCAGCTTCTTCTTGGCCGCGCTTCGCAGGTTGGCCGGAGGCATTCTCTGGCTCCTGCCCGTGTCCCAAAATTCCTTCGTGCTCTTCTCGGCGAAGGTCTTGATCACCGTAGCTAGTTTAACGAGTATCGTTATTAACGTCAAGGGTTAAAAGATCTGTCCAGGACACTCCGCAGCGAAGATTTGCCCGCGTGCGAAGGACACACTTCTGTCCGTCGCCGTTGATTGTCATCCTGAGGAAGCGGAGTCGCACGCGAAAGCGGGCGACTCCCGACGAAGAGCCTGCCCTGAGCTTGCCGAAGGGACCTATGTATTTCGCCGCCAGTGCCACCAATGCCTCAGGGCCCCAAACAGTATGCAAAATCATTCATCTTGACGCCCCCCCCCCGGCGCAGGAGTATGCTCTGTGGACCGGAAAACGCGGGCGCGATGAAGCGCTCCACCGCCTTCAGATCGACTGAGTTTCCGCCAACAAAACGGCTCACCCCCAGAGCCTTTAGCGCCAAGCAAGCAGGAGAGACTATGCGTTCTAATCGTCGGATCTTTTTCGTGGTATTTCTAGTTTGCGCCTTCATTGGCCTGAGTGCCGGCGCGTATGCGCAGAATTTCGGTGTGGTCTTCGCCTTCAGGTCCGGCGAACCCGGCAGCACGCCGGTTCAAGGACGCGACGGGTATTTATATGGAACAGCGTATGGCGATGACACTAGCTGCGGCTCGGTCTACCGAGTGAGCACCAGCGGGGTTGGGGGGACACTATTTCAGTTTGACGCCGCAACGTGTCCCAGTGGACTTATCCTCGCCACAGACGGCAATTTCTACGGCGTCGCATCTGGGGGCACTGCGAATTTTGGGGAAATCTACCGCATCACGTCAGCTGGTGCCTATACCGTCGTCTATAACTTCCAGGGACTGAGTGATGGCGCCTACCCTGTTTACGCCCCGATGCAAGCTTCCGATGGAAGCCTTTACGGTGTTACTTACGGCGTCTCTCAGCAAAGTCCGGGCACAATCTACAAGTTCAGCGCCGCCGGCTCCGTAACCACAATCTTCAGCCTTAGTTTGGATGGATCGCAGGGCACTACCTTCAGTTCGCCAGTCACACAGGCAGCCGACTCGAATCTCTACGTGACGACGTACGAGGGCGGACAATTCAACTGCGGAACCATTTTGAAGTTAACCACCGCCGGTGAACTTCTCAGCCAATACAACTTTGAGTGCAAGAAGGAGGGGGAATATCCCTTCGGCGCTGTCCTACAAGCCACCGACGGAAACCTCTACGGCACGACGACTGCGGGGGGATATGTTACGAAGCGGTGTTCGGAGGGCTGCGGCACGATTTACCAGTTGACGCCAGATGGCGTGCTCACCCTCATTCACCTGTTCCAGGAATTTGACTGGTGGGATGCGGAGGGCTCAGAGGGAGGTTTAGCGGAAGGCACTGACGGAAATCTGTACGGGGTTTCGACGGGGGGAGGCAGTTCGTATGGCACCATCTACATGACCTCGACTAGCGGCGATGAAACGCCCATCTGGAGTAGTACCTGCCAGTCCCGCGGCGATGGCTGCATCCCGGAAACACCTTTGATGCAGGACACAAACGGCGCGTTCTACGGCACGTTCAGCCATGGCGGAGCACATGAGAAGGGAACGTTGTACAGCATGGATATGGGGCTGGGCCCTTTCATCACATTCGTGCAGCCCACGGGCAAGGTTGGCGGCACGGCGCAGATCCTGGGGCAGGGGCTGACCGGTACAACTTCTGTCACCTTCAATGGCATTGCCGTGAGCAAGTTCTCCGTGAACTCCGACACTTCCATGACGGCGGTGGTTCCCGCCGGTGCGTCCACGGGGCCCGTCGTCGTTACAGCCCCTAGTGGAACGTTGACGAGCAACATTAGCTTCAGGATTTCGCAATAGAGCGGCTGGCGGGTTGGCCCACGTCTGTAGAAATTGGGGTGCCCCACTTCTCGCCTCTTTTGCGAGAAGTGGGATGCTGAGACAGCCGCACCCCACCATGGTTGTCATCCTGAGGCTGCGGAGTCGCGCGCGAAGCGAGCGACTCCCAACGAAGGACCTATGTATTCCACCACCAGCGTCACCAGGACGCAGGGCCCCAAACAGTATGCAAAATCATTCATCTTGACGCCCCCCCCCCCCCGCGCTAGAGTATGCTCCGTGGACTGAAAAGCGTGGGCGCGACGAAGCGCTCCATCGCTTTCGATTGACTGAGTTTCCGCCAGCAAGACGGCTCACCCCCAGAGCTGTGAGCGCCAAGGAGGTTTTCATGCGGCCTTCCCGATTTATTGTGGCGATGTTTGCTTCCCTCGCTTTGGTGTCTGTTCCGGCGGAATTGGCTTCTGCACAGACGGTTACCAACGTCTTGAACTTCGATGGAACGAACGGGCAGCTGCCCTATCGCACCACTCCAGTGCAGGGGCGTGACGGCAGGTTATACGGGACCACCTTCTATGGGGGGACGTTCTGGCGCGGGGACCGTTTGGGCTGAAAACCCGTCTGGTAGTGCGAGCGTCTTTTATAACTTCGACGGGACGACCGCTGGCAATCCCCAGACCGGCCTCACGCTGGCGACGGACGGAAATCTCTACGGGATAGCGACCGGGGCCGACTACGCGCGGCTGCTATACAGAATGAGTCCCGCGGGAGTCCTCACGGTTCTTCACACATTTGGCGAGACCGACGGCTGCTATCCTGCCGCACCTCCGATTGAGGCTTCCGACGGCAATCTCTACGGCACCACAATGGGGTGCGGACGCGGCACGGTGTACAGGTACACGCCTTCCGGAGTGTTTACAACTATCCAAACGTTCGTCAGCGACACGCAAGGCAAAGACTCGGAAGCCTCACCGATGCAAGCCAGCGATGGAGATTTGTGGGGAACCAACGCCTGGGGCGGAAGCGATCAATCTAGCGATCAATGTGGTGCAGTTTTCAAGATGAGCTTGTCGGGTACAGTGCTGCAGTCAGTGCTCATGGACTGCACCGATAATCGTCACCCGGAATCGCCGCTCATTCAAGCCGCCGATGGCGACATCTATGGCACCAGTGCGGTCGGGGGTACAGCCCGTGCGGGGTCGATTTTCAAGCTGAACGCGGTTGGGGCGATCAGTTCTGTATACGAATTCAAGAGCGGTTCAGACTTGGCCGGTCCAATCAACATCATCCAGGCCACGGACGGCAACTTCTATGGGCCGGCTTCCTCCGCGGGCACGGACCGGCATGGCGGAATCTACAAGGTCGATTCGAGCGGCAGCTACTCCGTCATATACGATTTCACGGATGCCGCTCCACATCTGGTCGACGTGAATACAGGATTGATGCAGCACACAAACGGGCTACTTTACGGGGCTTCGGGGCAGGGTGGCATCTACGCCAGTGGCAGCGTCTTCAGCGTGGACCTGGGCCTCGGGCCGTTCGTTGCTTTCATACGCCCCACGGGCAAGGTCGCTCAGACCGCGCAGATTCTAGGCCAAGGCCTCACCAGCACGATCAGCGTCACCTTTAACGGGGTCGCAGCGACCAGCTTCTCGGTCGTGTCCGATACCTACATAACAGCCGTGGTCCCGGCAGGCGCAACCACCGGGCCGGTGGTCGTGACGACGCCCACGGGGACGTTGACCAGCAATGTGAATTTCAGGATAAGTAACTGAGCCGTCGCCTTTGCCTCAGCTTGTCATCCTGAGGAAGCGGAGTCGCACGCGATAGCGGGCGACTCCCGACGAAGGACCTATGCATTCCGCCGCCAGCGCCACCAGGACAGAAGCCCTCAAACAGTATGCAAAATCATTCATCTTGACGCCCCCCCCCCCGGCGCAGGAGTATGCTCCGTGGACTGAAAAATGCGGGCGCGATAAAGCGCTTTACGCGCTTTAGATGAACTGATTTTCCGCCAACAGAACGGCTTACCCCCAGAGCCACGAGTGCCAAGGAGATTTTCATGCGGCCTTCCCGACTTTTCGCGGTGTTATCTATTTCGTTCGCTGGGCTGATTGGTATTAGCGCAGCTCAGACTATAGCCGCCGGCCCGCCTACAGTCACCTTCGCAACTCTCGCCGATTTCGGCGTGGGCGACGGCCAATACCCCAGCCCGCTCGCCCAGGGAACCGACGGCAACCTCTACGGCGCTGCCTACTACGGCCACGGATCCTACGGCGGCCCCTATGGCTTCGGCTTCTATCTGACGCCTACAGGATCGTGGACCCTGCTCGATTACTCCTGCACCACGAATTACTGTGAAGGCTCCAAGGCCTCCGTCGGTATGACCCTGGCAGGAGACGGCAATTTCTACGGCACAACTGGCTACGGCGGTGACGGCCCATACCGGACTGTGAACAAAGCCGGCACAATCTACCGCGCCAATTCGCAAACAGGCCTCACCACCATTTACAACTTTTGCTCCGAACTGAACTGCGAGGACGGCGACGATCCTTACGCGCCACTGACGCTCGGCAGTGATGGCAACCTCTGGGGAACCACACAGGTCAATGGCCGGTACGACAGAGGCATAGCTTACGTAGTGACGCTGGCGGGAACCGAAAGCGTCTTGCATAATTTCTGCGCATTGGCGAACTGCTCCGACGGCGCTAGCCCTGCCAGCCTGATTCAAGCGACGGACGGAAATTTCTACGGCGTCGCCGGCGGCGGGACCGGAGCAGACTGTTACTCCCCCGGCACCTGCGGCATGATCTTCAAAATGACGCCGCAGGGTGTCACCACCACGCTCTACAACTTCTGCTCTCAACTCAACTGCGCTGACGGCTCCCTTCCCAGAGTCGTCATGCAGGCGGCAGACGGCAACCTCTATGGGCTCACCGGCAGCGGTGGCGCATACGCGACCAACAACTACAGCGGGAGCGGCACGATTTTCAAGCTCACTCCTCAGGGGGTCGTGACCACGCTGTACAGCTTCTGCGCAGTAGCCGGTTGTCAGTACGGAATTGACGCTGGCGGGCTCATGCAGGCCACCGACGGCAACTTGTACGGGATAGTTGGGCTCGGCGAGGGCGCCACGTGTTATTTCGGTTATGGCTGTGGCACGATTTTTGAATTCACTTCGGCCGGCGTGTACACGACGCTCTACACCTTCTGCGAACAGGGCAGCGAAACCTGCTCTGACGGCAGCCTTCCCACCGGTTTGATGCAGGGAACTGACGGCAACTTCTATGGCACAACCTCTCGCGGAGGTCTCGCCGCCTACGGGACCGCCTTTAAACTCTCCACTGGACTCGGCCCTTTCGTCCAAACTGTTACAACATCCGGACCGGCCGGCTCATCCGTCATCATCCTGGGGAACAATCTAACTGGTGCCACCAGTGTCACCTTCAACGGCACGTCGGCAGATTTCACCGCTGTATCAAGCACGGAAATCACTGCGACAGTGCCCGCGGGCGCAACCACTGGCCCCGTCGTCGTGACCACGCCGAGCGGCACGCTGAAGAGCAACAAGAAGTTCCGGATCACCAACTGAGCAGTCCGTAACTCTATGTAATCAGCACTCGCCGCTGCCGACCGCCAGAAGCGTTCACGATCTCCAACGCTTTTCCTTCGCCCTGTGGTTTCTGTACCACTTTTTCGCCCTGTGCGCTAAATTCAACCACATCAGCAACCTGCCGGCCACCAACTATAGCTTCAAGGTGGTTTTCCGAGATTTCCGCGATTTCCACAGTGTTCCGGTAAAAACGCTTATATGTTCCAACTGGAACATTCAGCATAATGTTCCAGTCGGAACATGACGCCGACTTGCAGTTAAGCGCTCCGCTTCCCGTTCCCCGAAAAATATCCCGCCAGCGCCTGCCCCGTGTACGACTTCTTCACCCGCGCCACCTGCTCTGGCGTGCCCTGCGCCACGATGCGGCCGCCTTCTTCGCCGCCTTCGGGGCCGAGGTCGATGATCCAGTCGGCGTTGCGGATCACGTCCAGATTGTGTTCGATGATGATGACCGAGTTGCCCAGGTCGGTCAGCCGGTGCAGCACGTCGAGCAACTTTTTCACGTCGTCGAAGTGCAGGCCGGTCGTGGGCTCGTCGAGCAGGTAAAGAGTCTTGCCGGTCTGCCGCTTGCTCAACTCGCGCGCCAGCTTGATGCGCTGCGCTTCACCTCCTGAAAGCGTTACAGCCGACTGGCCAAGATGAATGTAGCCGAGGCCCACATCGACCAGGGTTTGCAGCTTCTGCTTGACCTGCGGAATGTTTTCCAGAATCGGCAGCGCATCTGCGACCGGCATCTCCAGCAGGTCGGCGATGGAATAGCCGTTGTACTTCACGGCCAGCGTCTCGTGATTGTAGCGGCGTCCACCGCAGACTTCGCACAGCACGTAGACATCGGGCAGAAAATTCATCTCGATGCGCCGCTGGCCTTCGCCCTGGCAGGCCTCGCAGCGACCGCCGGAAACGTTGAAAGAAAAACGCCCAGCCTTGTAGCCGCGCTCGCGTGCTTCGGGCAGCATGGTATAGATCTCGCGAATCGCAGTGAACACTCCGGTATAGGTCGCGGGATTCGAGCGCGGCGTGCGCCCGATCGGCGACTGATCGATGCGGATGACTTTGTCGATGTTCTCCGCTCCCACGATCGCCTTGTGCTCGCCAGATTTTTCGCGCGAACGGTAAAGCTGCCGCGCCAGCGCGCGATAAAGAATGTCGTTGACCAGCGTGGACTTGCCCGAGCCGGAAACTCCGGTGACGACCGTCATCACGCCCAGCGGAAACGTTACGTCAAGATTCTTGAGATTGTTTTCCTTCGCGCCCAGAATGGTGAGCGCCGCGCCATTCTTCTGCCGCCGCTCGGGCCGCATCTCGATTTGCACTCTGCCGGAAATGTATGCGCCCGTGAGTGAATTCGGTTCGCGCATAATTTCTTCCGGAGTTCCGTGCGCCACCAGACCGCCGCCGTGACGCCCGGCACCGGGGCCGAGGTCGATTACATAGTCGGCGCGGCGGATGGTTTCTTCATCATGCTCGACCACCAGCACCGTGTTGCCCAGGTCACGCAGATTTTCGAGCGCGTTCAGCAACCGGCCATTATCGCGATGATGCAGGCCGATCGAAGGCTCATCGAGCACGTAGAGCACGCCGCGCAACTTCGAGCCAATCTGCGTGGCCAGACGAATGCGCTGGCCTTCGCCCCCAGAGAGAGTCGCCGCCGAGCGATCGAGCGAAATGTAATTTAGTCCTACAGCGTTCAGGAACTGCAGACGTTCCACTACTTCATGCATGACACGGCCAGCGATCTTCTCCTCGCGCCCCGCCAGCTTGATGCTCTGCGCAACTTCGAGCGCGCGCGAAATCGGCAGCGCGGTGAAGTCGGCGATCGACATGCGATTTACTTTCACCGCGAGGCTCTCCGGCCGCAGCCGCTTGCCGCCACACGCGGGGCATTCCGTCGCCGACATGTGATCCATTAGCCAGTCGCGATAGCCTTCCGACGTCGACTCCTCGAGATTCTGCTTCAGGTATCCGAAGATTCCGCGGAAGCCTGTCTTGCCCCGGCCCGACTCGCCGTTCAACAGCAGATCCTGAATCTGTTCGGGAAACTTCTCAAACGGTTTGGTCAGATCAATGCCGTGCGCGGCCGCCACAATTTGCAAACTGTGAATCAGACCTTGCGACGCCGATCCCGGCCCCAGCCCGCCATCGAGCAGCGGCTTCGACCAATCCGTAATCACCTTCGCGGGATCGAAATCGTAGCGGCTGCCCAGGCCGTGGCACTCGGGGCAAGCTCCATACATGCTGTTAAAAGAAAACGAGCGCGGCTCGAGTTGCGGCACGCTGATGCCGCAATCCGGGCACGCCAGCTTCTCTGAATAAAGTTGCTCGTCGCCGCCGACGACCGCGACCTGCACCAGCCCGCCGGCCAACTTCATCGCCAGACCCACCGACATTTCGAGGCGATGCTCGATGCCCGGCTTCACCAGCAGGCGGTCGACCACGACTTCGATCGTGTGGTTCTTGCGCTTGTCGAGATTCAGGTCGTCATCCAGATTCACCAGTTCGCCGTCGACGCGGGCGCGCTCGTAGCCGTGCTTGAGCAGCGTCTCCATTTCTTTTTTGAATTCGCCTTTGCGCCCGCGCACGATCGGCGCCAGAATCATTACACGGTCCTCAGGCGTGAGTTGCAGCACACGCTGCACGATCTGCTCGGCCGACTGGCGGCTGATGGGCCGGCCGCACTTGGGGCAATGCGGCGCCCCGATTGAGGCGAACAAAAGACGAAGATAGTCGTAGATCTCGGTGATCGTGCCCACGGTCGAGCGCGGGCTGCGGCTGGTGGTTTTCTGCTCAATCGAGATGGAGGGGCTAAGTCCATCAATTGCATCGACATCGGGGCGCTCCATCTGGTCGAGAAACTGCCGCGCGTAGGTCGACAAAGTCTCCACATAGCGGCGCTGCCCCTCGGCATAAATGGTGTCAAAAGCGAGCGAGGATTTGCCGGACCCGCTCAGCCCGGTCACCACGGTCAGGGTGTTGCGCGGAATCTCAACGTCGATGTTCTTGAGATTATGCTGGCGCGCCCCGCGCACCGAGATCTTGGTAATAGCCATGTAATGCTTGTCTGAAAATCTGGGCTGGATTGTCCTTCCGTAATATCGACAGCTCTACGGAGTTGTCCGACATTAGGAATGCACAGCTCTACTCCGTATCTTATTCGTCACTAGCGGCGGGCGTCAACGCAGGTAGATTGAAGAAGCCGCATAGACGAAAGTTGGGCTCGCGGCATCTGATTACTGCGATTCAATAAGGGTGGTTGATTGTGATTTCGCTCTTCATGCCTCTGATTCTCTGCCTTACCGTAGCCGCTTCGGTTGGAATCGGCGTACTCTCCGCTTACGTCGCAGTTATCGGCATCCTCGATGTGTGCGGGCGCGCCTCGCAGCACCGTCCCGCCGAAGGCCGCCCACGGCTCGTTCTCGTGCCTACGCAGAACCACGCTGGCGGCGACTAAGAACCGCCTCTAAGTTCTCCAATCCGGCAGCGCTATCGCATCACATCACAGCGAATGGTGATGCGTGCCATTGACGAGATTAGCCGGAGGGGGTAGACTTCTGCCCGGTTAATCGTCCCGCGTCCCCAAAGAGCACCTTCCCCATTCGTACGCAACTTCCCCTTAGGCGGACGAGAACCGCATTATCGGAGAACCTATCTCCGCCGGGCCCAGGTTGATCTTCAGGAGGTTCGTCATGAGACACATCCGAATCGTGGTTTTGATTCTGTTTGCCTGCTTCGTGTCCGCGGCATGGGGCCAGGAGCCTGCTAGCAGCGCCCTCACCAACTGGACTGAGTTCCACAACCTCGACATGCAGCGCTATAACCCGTATGAGAACGTGCTCAACATCCACAATGTTGGACATCTCCAGCTGAAGTGGAGCTACGCCACTAACGCCCAGGCGGCTTCCTCGCCCGCCGTGGTGGACGGGACAGTTTATTTCGGCTCGGATGACGGCAACATGCGCGCGGTGAAGGCCAGCACCGGTGCCCTGCTGTGGAGCTATACCACCGGCAGCTTAGTCGAGTCCTCGCCCGCCGTGGCAAATGGGGTGGTTTATGTCGGCTCGTTGGACAACAACGTCTACGCGCTGAACGCCAAGACCGGCGCCCTGCTGTGGAGCTACGCGACCGGCGGCAGCGTGGGATCCTCCCCCGCCGTGGCCAGCGGGGTGGTTTATGTCGGCTCGGATGACGACAACGTCTACGCGCTAAACGCCGGCACCGGCGTCCTGCTGTGGAGCTACACCACCGGAGGCCAAGTGAATTCCTCGCCCGCCGTGGACAATGGGGCGGTGTATGTCGGTTCCTATGACGGTAACGTCTACGCGCTGAAGGCCAGCACCGGCGCCAAGCTGTGGAGCTACACCACCGGCGGAGGGGTGGTTTGGTCCTCACCTGCCGTGGCGAATGGGGTGGTGTATGTCGGCTCGTACGACGACAACGTGTACGCGCTGAACGCTAGTACCGGCGCCAAGCTGTGGAGTTACGCTACCGGCAACCGGATCGAGTCCTCGCCTGCTGTGGCGAATGGGGTGGTGTATGTCGGCTCGTTGGACAACAACGTCTACGCGCTGAACGCCCGCACCGGCGCCGTGCTGTGGAGCTACACCACCGGCAACACAGTGCATTCCTCACCCGCTGTGGCGAATGGGGTGGTTTATGTCGGCTCGTGGTACACCGGCTCGCCCAACGTGTTCGCATTCAACGCCGCCACCGGCGCCGTGCTGTGGACCTATTCCACCGGCTACTATGTGTGGTGCTCGCCGACCGTAGTGAACGGGGTGCTCTATATCGGCTCGGATACCAGCTACATGTACGCCTTCGGCCTGAAGTAGGGTCGCGAGCAACGTGGGGCGATTAGTGCCGACTCCAGCTTCAAGGCGTCGGCGAGCGGTATTTTGTCGGGCCGACTTTGCGCTCTGGAGGATCGTCATGAGACACATCCGCATCTTGGTTTTGATTCTATGTGCATGGTTCGCGTCCGCGGCGTGGGGTCAGCAGTCCGCGGCCAACCCGCTCAACAACTGGAGCGAATTCCACAGGGTCGATATGACCCGCTATAACCCGTATGAGGACGTGCTCAACGTCCAGAATGTTGGGAATCTCCAGATCAAGTGGAGCTACGCCACCGGGAGCAATATAAACTCCTCGCCCGCCGTGGTGGGCGGAGTGGTGTACATCGGCTCGTGGGACTCCAACGTCTACGCGTTCAACGCCACGACCGGCGCCAAGCTATGGAGCTACACGACGGGCGGCCGGATATACTCCGCGCCCGCCGTGGCGGATGGGGCAGTTTACGTTGGCTCGAACGACGGCAACCTTTACGCCCTGAACGCCACGACCGGCGCCGAGCTGTGGAGCTACGCACTCAACAGCAATGTAGATTCCCCGCCCGCGGTGGTCGATGGGGTGGTGTACGTTGGTGGGGGCGGTTCCGTTTTCTATGGTGGGGTCGGTGGCAACAACAACGTGTACGCGCTGAGCGCCGCCACCGGCGCCCTGCTCTGGAGCTACGCCACAGGCAACAGTGTAGAGTCCGCCCCGGCCGTGGTCGATGGAGTGGTCTATGTCGGCTCCGACGACGACAACGTGTACGCGCTGGAGGCCAGCACCGGCGCCCTGCTCTGGAGCTACACCACCAACGGCTATCTGCAGTCTTCGCCCGCCGTAGCCAACGGGGTGGTTTACGTGGGCTCGAACGTCGGCGACGGGCTCGCCGGCGACCTCTACGCGCTAGATGCCAGCACCGGCGCTCTGCGGTGGAGCTACCCCACCGGCAACACTGAGGAGTCTTCGCCCGCCGTGGCCAATGGAATCGTTTATATAGGCTCGATCAACGACCGTCTCTACGCATTCGACGCCCATACTGGCGCCGTGCGCTGGAAATTCGCCGCCGACAGCACAGTCGGTTCCTCGCCCGCCGTCGCCAATGGAGTGGTCTACATAGGCTCAAGCTACGGCCACCTGTACGCGCTGAATGCCAGCACGGGCGCCCTGCTGTGGAGCTACGCCACCGAGGTTGGGGAGTGCGCTCCCGCCGTGGCAAATGGGATGGTTTATGTCGGCTCCTACGACGAAGCAACGGTTTACGGCTTCGGCCTGGAGTAAAGGTGGCTCAGGGCGGCAAAGAACCGCACCGCCGACGATTCGGAACCGTCGCCATCCCTCGAAGGTAATCCTGTTGCGGCAGCGGGTCAGTGTGAACTGACCCGCTGTCGTTTTTTCCTCTATTATCTATTGCAATTTGCAGAGGTTGATCAGGTCGTTGGCAATTTGCTGCGCGCCCGGGATCGTATTCGCCATCGAATGTTCGCCGCCTGCCACGCAGGCCTGCGCTTTCGAGCTGGTGATGTTGTTGAACCAATCCTGCCCGATGGGGATGGCAGAGCTGTTGTCTGCGCTGCCGAATACCAGGTTTACGTAGGTGTTGGGGAAGTTGTACGTGGCTCCCGGTGCTTCGGCGCTATCGCCCAGGAAGAAGTCGAGGCCTCCGGGCGGGAGAGTGCCCCCGGCGCTGGCTGCAGTCGAGCACAAGGTGTTAGGACTATAGGCCCCATCCCAGACTTCGCCATCTACCATTCCAAAACAGGTCCCGAGCGAAGAACTCGATCCGCACTGCACCGGCAGCTTGCCTTCCTTACATCCGCAGCCCCAATCGAGCCGGCCAGTCGGCGGTCCGCTGGTGACTTCGGCCATGGAGAGAGTCTGGGGGTATTGCGACAAAGTGTAAGCCAGGGCTCCAGCGCCGCCGCTGTTGGCGGTAGCGCAGTAGGGAAGGTTCGGGGTGCTGGTGCCGATATTCTGTTGGATCCACTGCAAGACGGTGGCGTATCGGCAGGACGCGGCGAGCACGCCGCCAGGGCCTTGCACCCAACCGTTGGGCTGATCGCTGCTAAATGGAGTTCCCCACGAAATCTGCACGGTGATGAAGCCGGCGGCCAGGACGGGATCTATGGCGTACTCCGCGCCATAGGTGAAGACGGTGTCGTACAAGCCGTTGCCTTCGGTGCCTGTGCCGTAGCTCGCTACTGCAACAGGGGTTCCCGTAGGATAATTTATCTTCACATAAGCGAAGGCATTCGGGACGTCCGGGCACGAAACCGTCATCTGCTGGCAGACGCCATTCGCAATTACTCCCTTGCAAGTAATGTTTGACACGTCGCTGACAGTCCCCAACGGCCGGGTTGCTCCGTCGGTGCAGGAGGCAAAGATCGTAGTGTTGGCGGCGATCGTTCCGGTGGAATAGGTTGGAATGCAAGACACGGTCAACGGCTGGCTGGTAACGCTGACGGTATAGGCGGCGCCGCTGGCGTACGTATTCGAGAACGTTTGGGTGTTGTTGCTGGTGAAGGTTAAGGTGTCGCCTTGATCGTCCTGCAATTCCACCGATCCTGTAAGTCCCATGACCGCGACGCTGAGGGTGTAGGTCGTGGCCGCACACGTGGCCGTTACGGTGATGTTCGAGGTGATGGTTCCGCTGGCGTTGCTGCTCAGCGTGCAGGTCTGGCCGGCAGGCTGAGTTTGCACCGTTACCGAGTACGTCGAGCCGCTCGCATACGTATTGGAGAAGGTCTGCGTCGTGTTCGTGGTGAACGTCAATGTGGGACCCACATTGTCTTGCACCACCAGCGTTCCTGTAAGGCCGGTGACCGCGACGCTGATGGTGTAATTCACCACGTTCGTGGTGCAGACCGCAGTGACGGTAATGTTCGAGGTGATAATGCCGCTGGAGTTGCTGCTCAGCGTGCAGGTCTGGCCGGCAGGCTGAGTTTCGATAGTAACTGAATAAGTCGAGCCTTTGGGGTACGCTAAGGCGAAAGTTTGTGTGGTGTTCGTAGTAAAGGTCAATGTGCTGCTCTTGCTGTCTTCCACGACCAGCGTTCCGGTAAGTCCGGTGACTGCCACGCTGATTTTGTAATCTATAGTTTTCGCGCAGGTGGCCGTGACCGTGATGTCCGAGGTGATCATTCCGCTGGCGTTGCTGCTCAGCGTGCACGTCTGGCCCTTAGGCTGAGTCTTGACATTCACGGTGTAGTTTGAACCGCTGGGGTAAGCTGTGGCGAAGGTTTGAGTGTCATTCGTGGTAAAGGTCAATAAGTCGCCCTTGTTGTCATGCATCACCAGCGTTCCTGTGAGGCCGGTGACTGCGACGCTAATTGTGTAATCCGTGGTCGCCGCGCAAGTGAGCGTAGACAACGCCGTGAAGAATAGAGCGCCCAGCACCGCAAGCGGCAGATTGCGTGACTTCATAGCAGCCTCCGACCGGATCCCCGGAATTCTCTTTGCCGTATGTTCAAGCGAATATCTCTAGGGGAGAAAGTTAAGCAGCACCATGTGACTGGGAGTCACCGAGGGAGGGGTAACAAAGGATAGTACGGGGATTTTGTCAGGTCAAGGTTCCGTCGACAATTTTTTGGAAGAGCACCTGTGCAAGAATTTGCAACCTCAGTGCTACCTTCGTGGGGCTGCCGATCAATAGAATCCGATGGCGCAAAAAGGTTTAACGCGCGTGCAGCAGCGTAATGGAATTCAGGTTGTGCACCCAGCGCGCGGGGCGCTTGTCATCCGAGACGATCAGTTGGAACGGGCCGTTCTTTCCCAGCGGCTGACCGTCGCGAGTATCGGCCACCAGCACTTGACCTCCATGAAAATCGGGATCAACCTCGGCGAGCGAGAGGACCACTGAGTATCCGTCGGAGCCGGTGGCGATAAGATAGCTCGTCATCGCTTCTCCGTGAAGCTCCTTGCCCATGGGTGCGTTTACTTTGGCCAGCAAGGTAGCGAGCGGGACGCCGGAATAGGTTTCAGAAGCGTTGGCGTGGCTGTTGCGTACGGTGACGGTGGTGTGCGGCAGGGCGTGAAAATCCGCGGGCGAGAGCACCACGGGAGCGTGATAGGGATCGGCGGTGAGCAGCAAGCTGCCCTCGACCGCCATGCCGGCATAGACCTCGGGCCCGCTATACGAACCCACCTGCAGGACCACAGGGACAATCTGATTGGCGCCGGTCTGGCCCGCCGGAATGCTGATGTCGACGTGCCGAGTGTCCTTTCGGAATGCGGGGGCAGAAACGAATAAGGCATAGCCGCCGGCTTTCAGGTTGAGCAAGAGCTGGCCGTGATCGTCAGTTCCAAGCCTTGCAGGACCGCTCTCCGGTGAAGGCACGAGCCGGACTTGCGCGCGCGGGATGCCCGCACCGCTGGGATCGGTCACGCGGATGATGACGGACACTGTTGTCGTCTGCTGGGCCGGGAGTACGCCGCAAGCGGTCACCACGGCGCAGAACAGGCTGATCCGTAAACTTAGCTTCCGCATGGTGAAAGGATAGCGCGGACTCAGCCGGATGTCAGCAGGATCGCTTGCACAAAAAACAGCAGGTCCCTCCACTCCGCTTCTCGATTCCCTTCGGGAATGGGGAACTCCGGTCGGGACGACAAGACCCCCCGCCGCGGAAACGATCAGAAGGTGAAACGACCACCGATTGTCGGAGCACAGTTATTGTTGTAGTTATAGGGGACGCCGGGGCCATGAGGAATGGCGATATTCAGGCCGCCGCTCACCCAGGAATATGCAAGTCCGATAAAACCGTCGAAACGTTTGGTGAAGTGATGGTCCGCGTAGAGCGACCCCTCGTTGAGGGTGCCCGCGCAGGAACTGCGGAAACCAGCTGAGACCGAGCAGGTCTGCGGATAACGGAAGTCGTTCTGCCGCTGTTGATACCAGGAGAAAGTGATGTCGGTTTTGCTGTCGATGGCGTATTTCCCGCCCGTCCACCAGATATTCACCAGCTTTTCAGAATCCAGATTGTTGTCTTCGACTCCGCTCATGAAATAACCGCCCTGGTCCGAGGCGCCAACACCCAACGGGTTCGCCGGATTGTTCTGCCAGATGTATTCGTAGCCGGCGAGCACTTTGAAACGGTCCCACGTGTACTTGGCGGCGAACATAGCTGCGGTATTGTCGGTCACGATTCCGTATACCGTGTTGTTCGGGTCGATCAGATTGGGCCCCAGGCCGGGCCCCCCGTTGATGGGGGTGGTATCGATGCTGTCAGTAGTCGACTGATATTGCCCGGCCGAACTCAGACTCTGAGGCCCCAGCAAGGGGTTCAATACGCTGATCGCCTGGTTGTAATGTTGGAAGACGAAGTCGGCGGAGAACTTGCCGGAGGTTCCACCCAGGTTGAATCCCCAGGCGTTGTTATGCGCCGATTCCGGCGTACAGCTGGTGGCAGTCCAGTTGGCCCCTGTGGCTGCCGCGGGGTCGTAGCAGCCGCCAGAACCATCGGCGAATTTATACATCGCGCCGAAATGGACCGGGCCGTAGGTGATGCGATACTTCACGGCATCGTCCCAACGGCTGTCCTCGGTGTCGCCGCCGCCGGCCATAGTGCCGTTATATCCGATGTAGGAAAAGGCATAAGCGCCATTGGCGGGATCGTAAAGCAGCATCGCATCGGTGCCGAGAGAGCGCTGACGGCCGAACGTCAGCTCGCCGAATTGCGTAGACGATATGCCGCCATAGTATTGGTCATTGAAGGGTTGGCCCGCGCGCGCCCCGTCGATGGCGATCGAATAGCTTCCTCTGGGAAGGCCGTTGTTGATGGTGTCAGTGGCTGATGCGTTGGCCAGCAGGCCGGACTGCGGATTGATGCCGGTGGAAGCGTTGAACACAACGAACCAGCCGTGCGCAAACTCTTCCTTGCCCCTGATGCCAAAACCCGTCTGCGACAGGTTGTTCGGTGCAACGAGGAATCGATGCTCATAGCCGTTGCGGTTCACCAGAGCTTCGCCTTCATAGTTGTAGCCGTTTTCCGGTAAGCCGTGGCTGACCCAGCCGACGCCGACGTCATACGCACCGTACAGCGTGATGCCGTGCCAGGTCAGCGCGCAATCGGTGGTGGCGAACTCGTGGCCGCTGGTGCAGGGGTCGGGGGTCTTCACCGGCGCCGTTTGGGCCCACGCCGGTAACGAAACAAAGAAAAGCAGAACGGAGAAAAATAGAGCAAGCTTACGCAAGGGATCCCTCCACAGTCAGTGATTGCGTCAAAGAATTACGAAGTGTATATCAAGGATGGATTTACTGTCCAACTCAATACAGATATCGGCATAGAGTAACGGATTTTCCAGTTTGGGGAAAACGGAAACCCGGCAGGTTGACCATGCCTGTTGGCCGACTGTAGGATTTCGTTCCGATGCGCGGAAACGGCAAATCCGGGCGCAAGAATGAGGAACTGCTAAAGCTGCGCGACGCCGCCTTACAGCTGGGAATCAGTTTTCCCACCATCAAGCAGTGGATCTACAAGAAGAAGATTCGCAGTGTGCAGACGGTTGGGGGACATCACCGCATCCCGCAGAGTGAACTGGACCGGCTGCTGTTCCGCACCAGAGGCAAAACGGTTGCGGAACGGGCTCAGGCTGTGCGCCGCGTCAGCGGACGCAATCAACTGGTGGGGCGCATCGATCAGGTGCGCATCAGCGGCCTGATGGCGGAGGTGAAGATTTCCATCGGAGAACAGCAGATCACTTCCATCATCACCGCGACTTCCGCCCGCGAAATGCACCTCAAGGCCGGCCAGACCGCCGTCGCCCTGATCAAGGCCACCGAAGTGATGATCCTGCGTGTGGGAGACTGTTAGCCTCCGCCCGAACTAATTCTCTCTTACGCCGCCAGGCTCCGCACTTCCAGGCTCTGCACTTCTAGGCTCGTATCGTAACGATCTCGGCAATCGTAAGAAAAACGGCGTAGGTGGCGAACAGAAAAGATCCGTATTTCCCCGCAGTCTCCGGATGCATTCTGGGCATGAAGGCAGCGAAGCGGGAGAGCAGCACAGCCTCGCCGAACATTCCGGGAAGTGCAATCAGCAGCGCTGCCGAGGCCCACTCCGCGGCCGGAGCATGGCGCCACTTCAGCAGCAAGATACAGATCACCGTCGTCAGGATGGGCGTGATCGCGAAGTTGATCCAGTAAATCTGGCTGGTTCTCTCGAACACCTGCGGACGCCGCGTCTCATACCAAATCGTTCCGATAACCCAGAAGGCCGCGCCGAACAGGACGAACAGGAATTTGTCGTTGATTTTCATGGCTGCTCCTGACACTTGAAATTGGATGTACCAATCGAGTTGTGATGTACCACTTGGTACATCCATATTTGTACCATATGGTACATTATGAAAACAAGATGCCCCACAGAAAGCAGCACCGCAACCGCGAACAATTGCTGGAGCTTTGCCTGGGCGAATACGTCCGTGCCGGAACCCTGGACCGTAGCCTCGACCAACTGGCGAAAGCGATCCGCAGCAGCAAGCGGATGCTGATTCACTATTTTGGCAGCCGCGATGCCCTCGAAGAGGCAGCCATGTCGCTGCTGGAAGACCGGCTGCGAGCCAGATTCCGCTCCGGCGCATTCCCGGCCGGTACGCCGCTTTGGTCGGTGGTTGCTGCCCTGTGGGAAGAGACGACCAGCGCCGAATCCCGCGGCATGGTTCGCCTCGCAATGGATATGACGCGGCGCAGTTGGAGCGGATCAGAACGAGCCCGCCGATTCTTCAAAGAACAGCAGCGGCTGTGGGCTGAAATGCTGCGAGAGTTTCTGCCCGACGCCGGCGCAGTCGAGACCCTCCTGCAACTGTTCCAAGGCGCAATGCTCGTCTATCTGGTAACCGGCGACCGCGAGCGCGGCCGGCGCGCCCTCGACCGGTTCGTCGCAGCCGAAACAGAACCCAAGCGGACGAGGAAGCGCAGCGCCGAGCGGTAACCCTTCCCCGGCAGGCCCCGTGTTAGCATTTTGGTAGTAGTCCTCTCCCGGCGGAACGCGCATGGCCTGCACTCGCTCCATCCCGATTTCACTGGTTCTTGCGACGCTTCTGTGCGCCGTTCCATGTACCTGCGCCGCTGCGGCGGAGCCATCTCCGTGGCTTGAGATCCACTCCACGCACTACACAGTGATCACCGATGCTGGCGAGAAGAAAGGCAAAGAAGTCGCGCTGCGCTTCGAGCAGATGCGCGCCATCTTCGCTACGCTGCTGATGAAAGACCGCCTCATCGAACCGCTGCCCTTGACCATCCTCGCTTTTAAGAACGACAAAAACTACTACCAGACTGCGCCGCTCTTCCAGGGACAACCCATCTCCGTTCCCGGCTTCTTTCTTCCCGGCGAAGACCAGAACTTCATCGTGCTGAATTTGTTTGAAGAGGAATCCTGGCGCGCGGTCGCGCATGACTTCGCCTACATGCTGCTCAATGCCAACTATCCTCCGGTTCAGGGATGGTTCGACGAGGGCCTTGCCGAATATTCCAGCTCAGTCCGCCTCGATGACAAGAACTATCAGATCGGGGGCGACCCCGAACTGCATTCTGCCTTCACTCAAGATCTGCTGCAGAACCAGCACGAGGTTCGCAATCCTCCGAAGTCGCTCACCGAGCTTCTCAGTGGCCAGGTCTGGCTGGCGGTGCCCGACCTGTTCACCATGAAGCATGACACGTCGAACTACGCCGAAGGCACGCATCACACGCTGTTCTACGCGCAGTCGTGGATGACGATCCACTATTTGCTGCACGAGAAAAAGCTGCCCGAGACGGGAACGTATTTCGACCTGGTCGAGAACCAGCACGTTCCGGTGGAGGAAGCCATCCAGCAGGCGTACCGCATGTCGCCCGCTCAGTTCGACCATGCTGTGAAAGATTACTTCCACTCGCTGACGCCGCTATTCGTGGCGCTCGACGCGGCTAAGGCAGGTCCGCAAACGAACCCGCCGCAGGTCTACCAGTTCCCTGAGATCGTGAGCCCGGACGCCCGCGTGATCACGGCCAATGTCCTGCCCGAGCCGGATGCTCGCGCCATAATCGATGAGGTCAAGATCAGAATTCCCGAACGCCGCGACGCCGCCTTGCGGGAATTGCAGGCGTTAGCCACGACTGCCGAACCCGCTCCCGCAAAACTATTCTTCGACAAGGAGAAAAATCAAGACGACAAGAGCAACGGTCTGCTGGTCGCATCCGTCGGCAACGAGATCGCTCACCGGGTTCTCGCCTGGGACCACATCCAGCGCAAGGAGTTCGATGCTGCCAGTGAAGAACTGGCCAGCGCCGCCGCCTTTAACCACCACGATATGTGGATCCGCTACTACCTTTCTGTGCTGAAGTACCGCATAGCGGTGTCGAAGCACGTCGACATCATCGGCCTGCCCAACATGATTCAGGATCTCCGCGCCGTGCTCGAGTGGTATCCCGAATTCGCCGACGCCTACAACCTGCTGGCTATCGCGCAGATGATGGGCGGAGGACCCGCAGCTGCGATGCAGGCCGAGCGCGCCGCTATCCAGCTCAGTCCGCGAAACCAGCAATATGTCTACAACATGGCGGAGATCTACATTTCCGACAAAAAGTGGGACGCCGCAGTAACCTTGCTGAACCGCCTGAAGGCCAGCAGCAATCCGCAGGTCGCGGCGGCGGCTCGCGACCGGCTGGGGACGATCCCCAACGAGGAAAAATATGGGATCTCCGCCGCCGCGATGGAGGCGGCCCAGAAGCCGGCGGCGCAGCCTTCGCCCTTCGACGTGCTTGACCAGGAAGCAGCCAAGCGCGCCGCCGCCGAAAAGGCGGCACAATCCACAACCACGGAAGACATGCGGCCCGCAAAATTCTTGCAAGGCACGCTGGTGGGCGTGGACTGCTCCCGGTCCCCGGCTGCGGTTCTCACCGTAACTTCCGGCGGAGTGGTTCTGAAGCTGCGCACCGCCGACTACAAATCGCTGCTGCTCATCGGAGCCGACACGTTCTCCTGCGCCTGGAACGACCGCGCCGTCTCGGTGAACTACAAGCCCGGCGGCTTATCCGATGGCGATTTGGTTTCGGTGGAAGTGCGGTGAAGCGGGTGCCGATGCTTCCAACATTTGTCACATCCAGTCTTTCGTCACATCCGTCTTTTCAAGAAAACGTTGCGATCAGGTTGGACTTGTGCCCTATAATTGACGTGTGCTAACGGAACAAGACAAACAATGGATTAGCGAACGGTTAGAGAAGGTGGAGACCACCATGCTCACCGAATTTCACAAGTGGGCGTCCCCAGTCGAATTGCGCCAGAAGAGCCATGCCGCAGCTCTGCGCGCGCTGGACGCCGAGGTTGAGTCTCTGTCATGACCGGCTCAAGAATCTTGAAGGCCGCTGACCTGATCCCGCGCCGCAGGAACTGAGAACTGGGACCACCCCATTGGCATTCCCGCCCGCAACTATTTACCATGTCACCCGATGGCCCGCGAGACCCTGGTCGATTCCCGGCAGGAAATCCTGCGCACCGCTGCGCGCCTGTTCCAGCAGCGCGGCTACGATGCCACGTCGATGAACAACGTCGCAGCCGCGCTCAAGCTGAGCAAAGGCGGCCTCTACCACCACTTCCAGAGCAAAGACGAAATTCTGTTTGAGATCATGAACCACGCCATGGAGATCACACAGGACCGCGTGCTCAATCCGGTGCGCAGCATCGCCGGTCCCGAAGAGCGCCTGCGCGCCCTCATCCGCCTGCACATCGAGGTCGTGCTCAGCCCCCGCGACCGCGAAATCACCGTGATGCTGCACGAAAACCATCCCCTGCCGCCGGCGCTGCGCAAGCGCATCAACGCCCGCAAAAAAGAATATGTTCACTTCCTCGAAAACCTGATTACCGAGGTGCAAAGCCAGGCGCAATCGTCTCATCACGCAAAGAGCAAAGTCAGCCCGCGCGCCGCAGCCTTTGCTGTGCTCGGCATGATCAACTGGATCTATCAGTGGTACAAACCGGAAGGCGAACTGCAGGCGCAAAACCTGATTCCACAATTCACCGACCTCATCTTCGGAGGCATCTTCGCGTGAAAACCACATTCGCCAGCCTGCCGGAGATTGAAGAACAGCGCGCCCAGAGCGGCAAGTCCTACCGCGAGTTTCTGCGCGTGCCGGCCATGAGCGCCGGACTCTACGTTCTGCCCGCCGGAGGCAACGACCGGCAAAAGCCGCATCGTGAAGACGAAATCTACTACGTTGTTCGCGGCCGCGCCCGCTTCAAAGCTGGCTCCGAAGACCGCGAGATCACTGCGGGCAACGTGATCTTCGTCGCCGCAGAAGTCGGCCATCGCTTCTATGACATCACGGAAGAACTTGCGATCCTGGTCTTCTTCGCACCCGCCGAAACTTAGTCTCTCAGAAACGCCTCAAACTGATGCAATTTGGCGCGAAGAATCTTGCTTTGTCGCCGGGATTCAATGCTAAGCTTTCGTGCTACGGGAGGATCCCCATGGACGATCCTGAGCCGCTACGCGCTCCCGCGCGTGACATGATCGCAGCACATTGTTTCCGTCAGCCGCCACAGATGATAAGAGCATCGCGGAGATATCCGGTGTGGTGTTTGCTCTCTCTTGTGCTCATTATTTCTGCCGATCGCTGCCTGGCAGGCTCGGAAGCTACTTCCCCCTCAGTCCGTGCTCAGTCCAATACACAAACCAGCGCGGGCTCCGGCGCAAGTCCGGTCACTCCTTCGCAAAACAATGAGAGCGTCCCCGCGTACTGCGAACGCCTGTCGCAGGGCAAAGGGCAAGCCGCCGCCCTGCAGTCTGTGTGCGAGTTTGCTCTTTCGCTTTTCTGGAAGCTTCCCAACGTCATCGGCGATGAAGAAAGGGTCCGGTACCAGGTCGATCAGCTGGGGAGTGCAGCTCAAAGGGATGTAATCACGGCGAAGGTCCGGTTTGAAGATGGGCAAGAGCAATACGACCAGATCACGATCAACGGAAAACCTGCTCCGGTTGCGGTGGCAGGCTCATCAGGCTGGTCTGAAGGTGAATTCGCGACCGACTTGCGGACGTTGTTCCTGCCCCAGAGCGCCACCGAGTTCAAATTCGCCAAGCAAGATTCACTGCATGGGAATAAGGTGTTTGTTTTCGATTTCAAAGTGCTGAGGAAGAATAACCATCTGCGCTATCTGCAGGCGGAGTCGGGAGCCACTACGCTTCCGGGCTATCACGGCCGGTTATGGATCAACCAATCGACTTTGCATTTGATGCGGCTGGAACGCAAGGTGGATGACGTTGAAGCGGACTTTCCGATTCAGCGGGCGGACCTGTTGATCGAATACGGCGACGTGGATCTGGCGGATGGGACCACGTTTGTCCTGCCTCTGCAAGCTCTCAACGTGAGCTGCCCGTCGTTTGCTCCCAGCTACTGCTGGCACAGTCAATTGACCTTCAAGCACTGGCACAAGTTTGCAGCCCGGGCGCGAGTATTGACCAGCCAGGAAGAATCGCCGGCTCAATTGCCTGCGCCGCCCGCACCGCCGCCCGCACCGCCAATAGCACCGCAGGAGGAAATCATTGCCGTGGCTGATGTGCTTTCCGTTCCGCTGTCGAGGGACTTGCAGCGAGGCGCCGGCATCTCAGCGGAAATTCTGAACCAACAGATCGCTGAGGTCGAGCGAGGTCAGAAGCAAGTTGAAGCCGCTGCGGCCGCGTCCGCCGAGGCGAGCAAGATTCCGACGAAAACAAAGGCTCCGACGCAGGCTCCAGTAACTGCGGCGAATGAGCCGACTGAATTCGCGGGCGATCAACTGCCGACATTCAAGACGAGCGCTCGATTGGTGCTGGTGCCCGCGGTGGTGCGCGATTCCCACGCGCACACCGTCGATCATCTTCAGAAAGCGGACTTCCGGCTGCTTGACGACCGCAGGGAGCAACCGATCACGCAGTTCTCAGTAGAGCGTCCGGGAGGTTTTTCGGTAGCGCCGGAGGAATCATCCGGCGGCCCGATGCTGCCCACGACGGCCGCACCGACGCGCCATGCGGCCTATGTCTTCGACGACATCCATGCCTCGCTCGACGATCTTGTCCGCGCCCGGGACGCAGCCAAGCGTCATCTCTCTTCGCTGCCGCCCGGGGATCGCGCAGCGGTCTTCACTCTCTCCGCCAACGTAATGCTGGATTTTACGGATGACGGCGCCAAGCTGAAGGACGCTTTGGATCACATCCGGCCGCATCCGCTAACTGCGACCGGGCCGGAGCCTTGTCCCAATATCAGTTATGAGCAGGCGGATCTGATTCTGAACCATAACGATGCCATCGCTCTGTCCGAGGCGACTTCAGAAACCTTGCAGTGCGCCTTCGGTGGAGATTCCAACGCTCGCATGACGGCGCGGCGGACGGCCGAAGCCGAGGCGGCGCGAGTATTGAACCAGGCGCGCGCCGAGAGCCAGCTTTCCTTCAAGGTATTGACGGAAGTAGTCCGCGAAATCTCCCGCATGCCGGGTCAGCGCAGCGTCGTTCTCATTTCCGCCGGTTTCCCGACGGCCGAACTACAGCAGCAGTTAGCGGAGATCATCGACGACGCTCTGCACGCGGGAGTGATCATCAACGTTCTTGACCCGACCGGGCTCTCCACCAATAGCCCGGTTCAGTACGGCACAGCTTCGGGCCGCTCTGATGTATTGATCGACCTCGCCAGCGGAACCGGCGGGACTTTCTTCCACAACCGGAACGATCTCAATGAAGGTTTTCTGAGAACCGCTCTTCCGGATATTCTCTACGTCCTCGGTTTCTCGCCGCGGAAACTCGACGGCAAGTTTCACAAGCTGATGGTTACTGTGCAGCGGCCGGAAAAACTAAGCGTGCAAGCTCGCCGCGGATACTACGCCTCGAAGCCGGCGAACTAAACCGATCGATGCACGGTTATGACGCGCTTCTCATCGCTGCAGCCTGGTCTTGCTCGACCATAACAGCGGCTTGCGTAGTCTTTCCCTGCACTGCTCGTTCTCCCCGCCGGATCAGCACAATCGCTCCCAGAATCGCCACTGACGCCAGCACCACGCGCATGGTCAAAGGCTCATGCGCCAGAAACCATCCTAAGAGAACTGCGATCACCGGGTTCGCATACGTGTGCGTTGCCACCAGAGCTGGTGGAACCCGCTGCAGCAGCCATATATAGGCCGTGAAAGCCACCACCGATCCAAAGATGATTAAGTAACCCAAGCCAAACACAGATCGCAACGAGATGGTTGCCCAATGCGTTTGCCTAAACTCGCCCGTAATCGCGGCAGCGATGAGCAGCATCAGCGCGCCGCAGAGAGTCGGCAGCGCGGTTCGCCCCAGCGCGTCAGAAGGCAGCTTGAGCCGCGGCGAAACCACCACACCCAACGACCACGCCAGAGAACCCAGCAACACGGCCAGCAATCCCCACAGGCTCGAACCTTTGGTTGTGAGTTCCGCGCCGGTCAGCATGGCCACGCCCACCACGCCGAGACCCAGGCCCAACGCGCTGACCGGACTGATCTTTTGCTGGCCCATCATCCAGCCCAGCACCAGAATGAACATCGGCTCGGTCGCGATCAGCAGCGCCGCCAAACCCGATCCTACATATTGCTCCGCCCAATGCAGCGAGCCGTGGCCGATTAAGAAGAAGAGCGCGCCCAGGGCGAATCCCGCTGCCCACTGTTGCCGCGTGGGGCGAAAGCCGCGCCACCAGGCCCAAGCCAGCAGGATGCTGCCTGCGATCGAATGCCGAATTCCGGCCGCCACCAGCGGAGGAATGGTCTCGACTGCATAACGAATGGCAAGATACGTCGATCCCCAGATGAGATAGATCGCCGCAAAGGCCAGCCCCAGCTTGATGGCGAGACTCCTGTCGCGCGAACTCACGGGTTTGGGCTGAGGGACGACCACGGGTCTACCTCCAATATTTATCATCTTGCCGCTCCGGATCATGGCCATAATTGGGGAAGGCCGGTGGGAAATCATGGAAAGTTCACCTCCGGAAGTCTAACCTATAAAACTATGTTTATAGGTTAGATAGATGTTAGGGTAAGCAGGTATAACTTGTCAAGCTTATTTTGATGGTTATATAATGGAGGGCGGGAAGATTCGATCTCACGATGAGCGACACCAAACCAGAGAGACGGCAGCCACCTAAATTTGAATTAATCGCGGGCAACGTCTGCCTCGATTTCATCAACACCCTCGACGATCGTCCCAGCGCCCAGCCGAAAGAATTGCTCAAGAACTACTACGAACTGGCGCGTTTCGGAGAAGACGCCGGCATCCTCACGCCGGGGCAGCTGGATTATTTCTACGAGCACGTTCACCTTGTGCCCGATGAAGCCGCTGCCGCGCTGCGCCGCGCCATCAATTTGCGGGAATCGCTGTATGCCATCTTTACGGCTGTGATGAACCGGCAACCCGCGCCGCAGTCCGCGATCGCCACGCTCAACGCGAACCTCCACGACGCAGCCCTGCACTCGCGGCTGGTGCAAGTCGAGGAACGGTTAGAGTGGCGCTTCGACGATGCAGGGGGTTCGCTCGAAGCGATGCTGCGGCCGATTGCGCGCGCGGCCGCGGATCTGCTGGCCTCGAGCGATGTGGCGCTGGTGCGCGCCTGCTCGTCGCCCACCTGCCGGTGGCTGTTTCTCGACACCAGTAAGAATCATCACCGCCGCTGGTGCAGCATGAAGCAGTGCGGCAACCGCGCCAAAGTGCGGCGGTTTTATGCCAAGAAGAAAACTGCTTAGGATTGTTGCAGGCGCCCCAATCCAGGTCGACAAAGGTAAAATAAAAAGCTACTCCCGGAGGCCCCTGTGATCGCACGATTCCTTGCTGTCGCATTAATGGCTGGCTCGGCATTCGCACAGAACGTGGTTCACTACACTGCCACCAACGACAACGTAAAGTATTTGTTCGCGACGGCCGAGCCCGTGGCGCATCTCAAGTCGGGCGACATTCTGGATACCAACACGCTCGACTGTTTCGGCAACGCGATCAAAAAGCCGGGCGACACGCTCAGCATGGTGAAGGGCGACAATCCGCTGACCGGGCCATTTTTTGTTGAAGGCGCGGAGCAGGGGGACACGCTGGCCGTCAAGATTCTCGAGCTTGATGTCGATGGCGACACCGGCGTGGGCGCGTTCGCTCCGGGATTTGGCGCGCTCAACGAGACCAACTACACGCCCATGCTGCATCCGCCGCTGCCGGAGAAGATCTGGTTCTATCACATCGATCACGCAGCGAACACGGCTATGTTCAAGGCGCTTGATACTGACTTCTCGGTGAAGATACCGCTGCATCCTTTCTTTGGTTGCATTGGCGTGGCGCCGGCGGAAGGTGAGGCGCGCAGTTCGGTGGTGCCTGCGGAATTCGGCGGCAATATGGATTCGCCGGAAGCCAGCGTGGGCAACACGGTTTATTTTCCCGTGAATGTGAAGGGCGGACTGTTCTACATCGGCGACGGCCACGCCGCCATGGGCGATGGAGAGGTCGCTGGCACGGCCATCGAAGTTCCGCTAAAGGCGCGGGTGCAGTTGAGCGTGATCAAGGGCCGCACTATCGCCTGGCCACAGTTTGAGAACGACGATGCCATCATGACCGTGGGTGCTTATCGTCCGCTGGACGATGCGTTGCGCATCGCATTCACCGAGCTGGTGCACTGGATTCACAAGGACTACGGCTTGTCGGAACTTGATGCTTACGAGTTGCTGTCGCAAGTGGGGAAGATTCATCTGAACGAGATGGTGGATCCGAATTATGTGATCGTGGCTTCGATTGAGAAGAAGTATTTGCCTGCGAAGAAGAAGTGATGTGGCCGATGTCGGTAACACGCGCGCGTCTCTAGTGAAACCGCTGCGAGTATGCACTTTGCTCGATGATGGCTTTCGGATCCTTCATCGCGATGATGGTCTTCAGTGCCGTGGCTTTATCCAGAGAAATTTCGTACAACGATTGGCAAATCTTGTATCCCATGTAGTACCCGAGATCGGGAGGGCCCACGCGAGTTTTATCGCCGGCGTTGTAGAGCCATGACTTTAAGTCATTCTTTTTTTGGTCTTCCCGAAATTTCTTCCACAATTCCTCTTCGTGCGAATCGCCGTAGGGTTTTATAGCTTCGTCGATCTGGTTGCCGGTGATCAGTTCAGCGATGAAATCGGCTGCGCCTTCTTTCATCACCTGCGTTGTAAGGTCTTCGCCCTGCACCTGTTGCTGGTAATGGATCAGTTCGTGAATCACGATACAGACGACCTCGGTTAGGTGAATCCGCGAGCCCGTATCCGCGAACATTTCCGCGCCGATGATCAATCCGCTATCGCTGTCGGTGCCGCCGGAACTGCGGCGGCCAATCACGAAATAGACCGGCGGAAAAATAGCATCCGGATAGATCTGTTTGAGGCGCTCGAAGCCTTGCCGAATTTCGGGCACAAAGCTTTGCATTTTTTCCGTGTTGGCGCGCACCATCTCATAGTATTTCGGATCTTCCAGGATCGTTTTCGCGAGTGCATTGCCATCGATAATTCGGTGGGGAATAAAATCCTGGACGCCTTGCGATCCCTTCCTGATGTAGTCGCGATCGAGAATCGCGGCTAGTTGATCGGGCGCTGAATTTGCCGTCGTTTTCCACTCATCGTATGCTCGCCAGAAAAGGTCGACGTCGGCTGTGGAGATTACGGCGGTTTCCGGGTTGTGATTGGCGACCTGCTTCGGGGTTTCCTGAGCGTACGGGCCGATGGCGAAAAGGCACAATATTACGGCGGTAGGCGCGAGGCGTGAACTGAGTCTATTCACGCCGAGTGCTCCTGAGTTGAGGGTTTGCAGAAGGTGATGAACTCCATGAATTCCTCCGCCAAGCCGTTCAGACGTTCTGAGGGCGGCAAGGTTAGCATATTCAGATGCCATCGCGCACAGTTTGCCGTGCACGCAGTGGAAGATCCCGGACGTATTGTGGTGAGGACGCGGAGCAATTACGCGCACAGAGTGTTACCATTCTCTCCGAACAATGGGTTTCTATGCCCGCGCCCCTGCACAACCCGAACCAGGATTCCTGGCCCGAATTGCCGCTCGACGCCTGGCAGGATACTTATGCGACGCTTCACATGTGGACGCAGATTGTGGGCAAGGTGCGTTTGGCGTTAAGCCCGCTGGTCAACCACTGGTGGGAGGTTGCGCTTTATGTCAGCGCACGGGGGCTGACGACTTCTGCGATTCCTTATGGAGAGGGAATTTTTGAAGTTCAGTTCGATTTTATCGAGCACGACTTGATCATTCAGACGAGCTGGGGCTCGTCGAAGACGATGGAGCTTGAGCCGCGATCGGTCGCCGACTTCTATGCTGAATTTATGTCGGCCTTGCGGTCGCTGGGAATCGAAGTGAAAATCTGGACGATGCCCTGCGAGGTGCCGAACCCGGTGCGCTTCGAGCGGGATTCCCAACATACCTCCTATGATCGGGAATATGCGCATCGTTTCTGGCAGGTCTTGGTTCTGTGCGAGATGGTTTTCGAGGAATTCCGGGCTCGCTTCATCGGCAAAGATAGTCCGGTGCATTTTTTCTGGGGAAGCTTCGATCTGTGCGTGACGCGATTTTCGGGGCGGCGCGCTCCGGAGCGCCCGGGCGCCGATGCGGTTACGCGCGAGGCGTATTCGCATGAGGTGATTAGCGCAGGATTCTGGCCGGGCGGAGGAGACATAAAAGGCGCTGCGTTTTACGCCTATGCGGCTCCCGAGCCGGCGGGCTTTGCGGAACAAAAAGTGAAACCTGCGGAAGCTTTCTACCATCCGGTGATGAAAGAGTTTTTGCTGATGTATGACGATGTGCGTTGCGCTGGCTCACCGCGCGAGATGCTGCTGAGCTTTTTACAAAGCACGTATGAGGCTGGAGCGGAGTTGGCACGGTGGGACCGGAAGGAACTGGAGAGACATTAGACGTGGCACTAAATCAACAGCCGCAACGAAAGAAGAAAACGGGGCGCGGTTTTAGAAATCCCTTGCGAGGTCCGCGCCGGCTTGAGCGTGATAGGGGTCCTTCGACTGCGGTTGTGCTGCGCTTCGCGAAGCACAACCTCCGCTCAGGATGACAAAGCCGGTGAGGATGACAGAGAGAGGAATTGAAAATGGCTAAGAAATGCAAGCATCTAGATCAGATCAAAATTACGACCACCGACATACATGTTTGCGAGGAGTGCGTGAAGCTTGGCGACACTTGGGTTCACCTGCGTCTGTGCATGGTATGCGGGAAGGTGGGCTGCTGCGACTCGTCGAAGAATAAACACGCCACGAAGCATTTTAAGCATGTCGGGCATCCCGTGATGCGCTCGATCGAGCCGGGAGAAGACTGGATCTGGTGCTATATCGACGAAATGATTGTGGGCGAGGTCGCGGCGTAGCTGTCGGAGATCGCGCTCGCCCCGGTTCAGCGCGAGAAAACAACTCCGTGCGGCACGCCTGAGCCCTTCCATCCATGCGGCCAATCGCGGGTGGAGAAGTTGAAGCCGGGTTTTCCGTCAGAATCGTGAAAAGCTTCATCCACCGAAATGGCGCCGCTTGAGGGATCGAATTTCAGCATGTAAAGCCGAGGATCGCCCGCCCCGCCCGTCGTCACTACAACGCGATTCGTTCTTGCATCCCACCCGGTCCAGTGAGGATAAAACTTGTCGTCGATCTTAACCCTCGAGACCTCCACCGGTTTTGCTCCATTTGCAATGTCGAGCACGATCACGGTGTGCAGGTATGAGACGCTCTGCAGTAGATAGTGGCCCACAATCGTTGGTACGCCGCAGAACCCGGCTGGGAATGAATAGACCAACTGCGATTTCGGTTCTTCCCGGTCAACGCCGGTGATGCGCTCCAGGCCGCAGGCCAAAGTTTGCACGAAAATCGATCCATCGGGAGCGAGCCTCGGCTCTTCCGGGCTGATTTGGCCGTAGTGATTGCCGCCCTCGTCGAAGTACATCGTCTTCAACAGCTTAAGGTCAGAAAGCCGCCAGATCTGGTAGGTGAGTCCACGGAACACATCTCCATCGTCCATAGCGGAATTCGTAGAGACCACGCGGTCGAGTTCGGGCAGAACGACGAGGCTGTAGGGGGTGAGCAGTGCGTCAGGGAATGCAGCATCAGCGCTGCTGGCCGAGCGGATGACCTTGCCGGCGTCGTCGATTTCGACCAGGCCTCCGTGTTTGCCCAGAACTTCAGGACTCATGCTGTCATGCGAATGCTGAAACGTTGCCAGCACGTGCCCGTTGGGCAGGCGCAGGTAAGAGTGCGGGTGCATGTAGCCGGCCATGTCGGCGAATGAAGTAGCGATCTTAGGGTGCAGCGGGTCACGCACATCGAAAATAAAAGTGCGTCCGGCATCGTGATCGTTAGCAAAGAGCATGCCACTGGCGGGCATGGTGTATTCCGTGTGATGTACGAGCTTGGTCTGCTGATCGGTTGCGAGAGTGGTTACGAGGCGGCCGTACGACGCGGAGGATGGGTCGGCATCGATCACCGCGAGAAAGTCATTGCCCTTTTTGGCACTGTCGCCCGCCCAGGCAAACATGTAGTGGCCCGGCGCCGTAGTTGTTTGCTCCTGGCAGGACGCGGGCACGTAACTGACACAGATGGCGAGAACCACAGAAACAACAACACGAGACATTCCTAGTTTCATTTGTGTGCGCAGAGGATATCAGTTCGGTCGTCGAATTTCTCTGAAGACTTTCTTGGGGAGACTCAGGAAAAAAGGCAGGGGGGAAAATTGAAAGGGCCGTGACATTGGTTATGCTCTAGCCGCCGCCTCCTGCGAGGGAGCCAACAGCGTGGACGCATGTACCGTCACAGCCCCTTGATGCGATCACTGCTTTCACAGTCCCGAACCCCAACTGCCCCTCGCAGAGCCGTCGGTTTTTTCAGGTTCGGCTGCCCCTCGGGTTGCCCCGTTTGGCTGATCACCCAGCCTACTTCGGGTCAGCAAGTTTTATTTCGCTGTCCCTTTCAGCCGTCGACGGAACCCACCTTAACAGAACGTTCACAAATGTCAACGCAAACTATTGGTGCAATGCGCTGGCTTGCCCCTGTGAATAACAGACGATGCAAACTATTGCAGCACAGAAGTTTATTAAGACGGGTTCTGAATTGGGACACGTTTTACACAATAACTTGCACAACCCATGCGACAGGGAAAAATCCACAACCCGAACCAAAGATTCATCTTGACGCAGAAAGATTCTCGGCGCATCTTGCTAACAGTAGAAAAGAATTACTGATGTCAGAACTCGTGGCCTATGTGGACGGTGGTTCCCTGGGCAATCCAGGGCCATCGGGTATTGGGGTGGTCATCGACGGTTGCGAAAGCGGCCCAATCCGCATCTCGCGGTGGATCGGCCACCAGGATAACAACGTCGCGGAGTACGTGGCGCTGCTGGAAGCGCTACAGTGCGCGCTTTCTCTGAAGGCCAAGGCACTGCACGTTTACTCGGATTCGCAGGTGGTCGTTCGCCAGATGCGCGGCGAATATATTTGCCGCAGTTCCCGCCTCTACTCTCTGCATTGGACTTGCCGCAAGCTGGCTCGAGCCCTCAGCTTCTCCATCTCACACGTGCCGCGCGAGGATAATGCCGAGGCGAATCGGTTGGCTAGTTCGGCGGTGCGGGAGCGGGAAGCGGGCCTCAGGTGTTAGGCCTTGGGTCTTAGGTCGCTTCGGTAAACAGCGCTTGCCTAGAGACGGCCTCCTCGCCTAAGACCTGACACCTAAAGACCCAAGACTCGCTCTTGACACCATCCCCGCCCCGAGCGAGACTCCAAATATACTTCACAACGAAAGACTGCTGCGCAGGCCATGGATCATCGCTCGATTCTCGACCTCAGTTCCGCACCGTCTGCGGAGGGAGATATTTCAGGTGGTGGCGCCGGCCGGCCTCTGACTGCGAGTGTCTCGGCGGGGATCGCCGCGGCCAACGCGCATTTGCCTAAGTCGGTTGAGACCGAGCCGCGTTTTCCGGGAGAGGATGGCGGGCAGTCGCTGGCCAAAATGGCGCAGCGCGATCTCGATGCCGCTTTGCAATTGCTCGCCGAACGTGCGCAATACATTACCGGAGCCAATGGCGCCGCCATTGCCCTGCGCCGCGGCGAACACGCGGACATGCTCTGCCGCGCCAGCGCTGGATCGAATGCGCCGGAGTTGGGGGCTCTGCTCTCCATGGAATACGGGCTTTCCGGCGAAAGCGTGCGCACGCGCCAGGCCCTGCGTTGTGACGATACTGAGACTGATCCGCGAGTGAACCGCGAAGGCTGCCGCCAGTTGGGCATTGCGTCGGTGGTGGTGATGCCGATCGTGAGTGAGCAGCAGGTGCTCGGCGTCTTCGAGCTTTTTTCCGGCAGGCCGCGCGCCTTTGAGGAGCGTGATCTCTCCGCCTTGCAGCGCTTGAGCGAAATGGTGGAGACCGCGGTGAAGCATGCCGTGGCGGCCCTGAGTGTGCCCGCGGCCGGGGAGCCGGCGGGCACGGAAAGTCGGATGTCTGGGAATGCAATCGCGGAGGCGGCTTTGCCCGCTGAGCCTACTGGGAACGTGATCGCGGCGGATTTCGCGCCGGCGCCGATAGAGAAACATACCACGCTGCCTGAATCGGAAAAGACGGCAGCAGAAAAGACGACGGTCATGGGAAAGACCGAAGTAGAAAACGCAGCGCCCGAGCCTGCCGCGAAGAATCCACGTTTTTGGTCAGTTGCCATGCAGACTGCGAGCGGTGCAGTCCGTGCCGAGGAGCCCCCCGACTCGATCCCAGTGCCTGTGGAACTGAGAAATCTGCAGAAGTGCAAGGCCTGCGGCTTTCCTGTATCAGCGGGGCGTACGTTGTGCGTGGAGTGCGAAGAGAAGCAGTGGCGCGGGCAGCCCCTTCCGCAGTCGGCAGCAAACGGCGTTGCCGCCAGCTCGGAACCACTTCAGGAAACGCGGCAGGAACCGGAGGTCATCCGGGCAGCGGGCGATGCGCAGGAGATTTCGGTTTTGAAGAATTCTTCTTCGGGTCAAACTTCGGACCCGACCACGGAATCAGCCGCCGACGAGATTGCGACTGCCGCTCCTGTAGCTGAGGCTTTGGCACGGAGTGGTCCGCCGCAGCCCCCAGAGAACGCGGCTTTCCCCGACGACTCTACTCTTTTCTTAAGTTCGGCGGCGCCGTCTGAATCGTGGCTCGTGGCCAACAAATATATCCTCGGCGCATTGCTGGTTGTAGCCATCGTCATCGGCGTCATCGCCTGGCTGCGCTGATGTTCCCAAAGCCTCGTCTTCTTCTTTCGCGAGGAATCTTTTCTGTGAATGCTGCGCCCGGGACCAATTACAATTCCTCTCCTGATGTCTAAGCCGTTCCGGGAGTCTTAGTCTGAAAGGATTGGTCCTGCCACCAACCATGCGCGGGTTCCTTCGCCATTGCTTGCCGGTTCTGTTGCTAGCGGCCGTCGCCGCCGCGCAGAATCCTGAACAGCGCACTGCCCACTATTTGGAATCCGTGCGCAAGCAGCCGCCGTTGCTGCTGGCCTTTGTGCGCGACCTGCCCAAGGGTGGAGACTTGCACAATCATCTCGACGGCGCGATTTATGCCGAAGATCTGATAGATTTCGCGGCGGATGGGGGCCTGTGCGTGGACCGGACGTCTTCCCGGCTGCTGGCTCCGCCTTGCGACTCTTGCGAGAGCTACACGGCCAAACCCGCAGCCCGCTGCAGTTACGGCGATCACGTGCTTTACAACCAGATGATCGACGCCTGGTCGATGCGCAACTGGAAGCCGGGCGATGAATCGGGTCACGATCATTTTTTCGCTGCGTTCGATAAATTTGGGCTGGCCTCGCACACGCATGTGGCGGAGGCGATTGCAGCGTCCACCAATCGCGCGGCCATGGACCATCTGCAATATGTTGAGTTCATGCACACCGCCGATGGCGGGGCAGCGGCGCAATTGGCGGGCAAGGTCGAATGGAATCCGGATTACGCGAAGATGCGCGACGCGCTGCTGAGCGCGGGCTTGAAAGATGTAGCCGCCGAGACGAGCAAGAAACTCGCCGCCGACGATGCCAAAGCTAAAGAGATTCTCAAGTGCGGAACTGCCGAGGCCGCGCCGGGATGCGACGTGACTGTCCGCTATCTTTATCAGGGGCTGCGCGGATTGCCGCATGAAATCGTGTTCGCGCAGATTCTGCTGGGCTTCGAGCTGGCGTCAGCCGATCCGCGATTCGTCGGATTGAATTTGGTGATGCCCGAGGATTGGTACGTGCCCATGCACGATTTCAACGAGCACATGGCGATGCTCGATTATCTGCACGGTGTCTACCCCAAAGTGCATATCACGCTGCATGCCGGCGAACTTGCCATGGGACTGGTGCCACCGGAGGATCTTACATTTCACATTCGCGCGTCGGTGGAGCGCGGACACGCCGAGCGCATCGGGCATGGGGTTTCTGTGATGAACGAAAAAGACCCGATCGGCCTGCTGCATGAAATGGCGGAGCGCAATGTGCTGGTTGAAATCGCGCTGACCTCGAATGACATGATTCTGGGAGTGAGCGGGGACGACCATCCGCTGCCGATTTATATGAAGTATGGCGTTCCAGTGGCGCTGGCAACTGACGACGAGGGCGTGGCGCGCTCCGACATGACGCATGAATATTTGCGCGCGGTCGAGAGTTATCACTTGTCCTACCCAGACTTGAAGCGCATGGCGCGGCAGAGCCTGGAGCATAGCTTTTTGCCCGGCCAAAGCCTATGGACGGACACCAGGCTGGTGTTTCGCATGACTCCGGCGTGCCTGAGCGAAGCACCTGGCGCGGAAAAGCCTTCCGCAGGATGCGAAGAGTTTCTCACCGCTAACGAACGCGCGCGCACTCAGTGGAAGCTGGAGGGCGAGTTCGCGAAGTTCGAGAAAAAGTACTAACCGCGATCTGCATGAGTAACGATATTTACGATGTTGCCGAAGCTGCCGCACGGCTTATCCTCGGACGCACTTCCTTGCGTCCGCGGATTGGTTTAGTATTAGGTTCCGGTCTCGGCGGCTTTGCCGATTCTCTCGCCGACGCGGCGCGCATTCCTTACGCTGAGATCCCCGCATTCCCGCGATCGACGGCAATCGGCCACGCTGGCCAGATGGTGATCGGCAAGGCGGGCGCTGTTCCTGTGGCCGTGATGCAGGGCCGCGTGCATCTTTATGAGGGATATTCGGCGCAGCAAGTTGCGTTCCCCATGCGCGTGTTCGGGCGCATGGGAATTCGCGCCGTCATCCTGACCAACGCGGCGGGCGGAATCAATCTGAATTATCAGCAAGGCGCGATGGTGCTGATCCGCGACCACATCAACCTGCAGGGAACGAATCCGCTAGTCGGACCGAATGACGACCGCTTCGGCGTGCGCTTTCCTGACATGACTCGATCCTACGCCAGATCGTATCGCGAGTTGGCGCGGGAAGAAGCGCGCAAGCTGGGGATGACGCTGCACGAAGGGGTTTACGCGGCCCTGCTTGGGCCGAATTATGAAACGCCCTCAGAAATTCAATATCTGCGAACCATCGGCGCTGATCTGGTAGGCATGTCCACAGCGCTCGAGGTGATCGCCGTACGCCACATGGGAATCAAAGTGCTCGCGATCTCGTGCGTGACCAACATGGCGGCCGGGATTCTCGATCAGCCGCTCTCGCACCAGGAAGTCATAGAAACGGGCGAGCGCGTCAAGACCAGCTTCGAGGCGCTGCTGCACGCCGTGCTGCCGCGGGTGCAGGAGGATTTAGCGATGGTTGCACACTAGCTATTGTGATCCCGAACTACTATTGTCATCACGAGCGAAGCGAGGGATCTTGGTGTTTGCCTGCAGCGTCAGTGTCGTCGCGGCAGGCAAGAACCCAGATTCCTCGTTTCGCTCGGAATGACAACGTGAGTATTACTTCGCCAGCCGTGGAATGAACAACTCCACCGGTGGCTTCACGCTGAACGTCGCGGCAAAGCTTCCTTGATTCACCGCCATCGCGAAACGTCCGCGCGAATCGATATATAGAAGAGGCTGCCTCAGCGGCACATCGCTAAAGGTGCGCACGAATTTGATCTTCATCTCTTTACTGCCGAGCTTCACCGGAACCTCCTGGCCGCGCTGATATCCCAGTTTCAGAAAATCTTCAGCGTCGAGATTCGTCACCAGATTGCCGAATGGACCGTCGGTGGCAATCACTTCCGCCGTGACGCCGCGATCGTCGATCCGCGCCGCCTTTAATTCCAGGCGCACTAGCGATGCGACCGGCATCTCCGGGCCCGCCTTTGTCCAATCGTCGCCGCGCGCGACGTGCGCTCCCGCGGGAGAAAAAATGTCGCGGCCATGAAAGGTTGATGACATCTTGGAGCCGATCATCCAATCTGGATTTGTGATCTCGTGTACGCCTTCGATGCCATCGCGCTGCTCGACCAGCGTGAGCAGGCCGTTATCGGGCAGCACGAAATACTGTCCCCGTTTCGACTTGGCAACGATCGCCTTGCGCGTGCTGCCAACCGTCGGATCGATGACCACCACGAAGACCGTACCAGCGGGATAGTACGGCGTCGCGCCGTAAAGAAAACGCGCGCCATCGAGAATGGAAAATGGCGTTACCTGGTGCGTGAGGTCGACGATGCGCACCTCGGGCATGATGGAATACATCACGCCGCGGCAGATCGCGACGGAATCGTCCACTACACCGAAGTCGGTCATGAAGACGATGGTCTGCGGATACTTCGCTGCCTCCGCACCGGCCAGGCCGGATGCGCCGAGCATTATTACCAGCAGCACGACGATGAATCTGGATCTGGCTTGGTTGTTCTTCGCCCGGCCAAAGGCGGTGTTCGCGCGATCGGCGTTCTCTTTTGTGGTGATCATGGTTTGAAAGAATACTGGGGATGGCCGCCGGGCGGCAAATCGAGCGCTGACCTGATGGCGCTTCGGACTCCGGAGAGAACCCGCTTCGTTTCGCTCGGCGGGACAGCCGGGAGCCTGCCCTGAGCCTGCCGAAGGGCAGCCGTCTCCACATGGCTGTTGCCGCTTCGATCTATAATGTCCTGTCAATTCATCGCCCGACCGCAAGGAGGCCTTATGCCGGAAGTTATCCCCGAGAAATATCGCGATCTGTTTCAAAAGCGCGCCTTCGCCAACCTGGGCACGCTGATGCCCGACGGCCGTCCGCAAGTCACGCCGGTGTGGTGCGATTTCGACGGCGAACACGTCATCTTCAACTCCGCCAAGGGACGCCAGAAAGATAAGAACGTGCGCCGCGATCCGCGTGTGGCCATGACTTTGGTGGACCCGGAGAATCCCTACCGCTATCTTGAAATTCGAGGCCGAGTGGTCGAAATCACCGAAGACGGCGCCAGCGCTCACATCGACAAGATGGCCAAGAAATATCTCGGCGTCGATAAATATCCCTACGGCCAGCCCGGCGAAGTGCGCGTGCTCTACAAGATCAAGCCTGAGCACACAACCGTGATGGGTTAGGGCTTTCGAAATTTGCATGCTGATCGTTGGAAAGCCGGCGGGACGCCGGCGCTACTATGCCAGCCACTGAAACTGAGACTTCTGCCCTCGACAGCGCATGGGTCCGCGCGCAATTTCCCGCGCTTGCCCAGACCGTCAGCGGACATCCTGCCGTCTTCCTCGACGGACCCGGCGGAACGCAGGTGCCGCAGCGCGTGATTGACGCCATCTCTGACTACCTGCGCCGCGACAATGCCAACACCTGCGGCGCTTACGCGACCAGTCGGCGTACTGACGCCGTGCTCGCGGATGCGCGCGCGGCTATGGCCGACTTTCTCAACTGCGCTGCCGACGAAATCGTCTTTGGCCAGAACATGACGATGCTGACTTATGCCATGTCGCGCGCGATTGGCCGCGACCTTGGCCCCGGCGATGAAATCCTGGTCACGCGACTCGATCACGACGCCAACGTTGCGCCTTGGCTTGCGCTCGGGGAAAAAGGCGTGACCATTCGATGGGCTGAGATTCACGCAGAAGATTGCACCCTCGACGTCGAAGATCTCGCTGCGAAGCTCAATTCCAAAACCAGGCTCGTTGCCATCGGCTACGCTTCAAATGCGGTCGGAACCATCAATCCGGTGAAGGAGATCGTTCGCCTCGCGCATTCTTTCGGGGCGCTCGCCTACGTAGACGCGGTACACTACGCGCCGCACGGCTTGATCGACGTTGCTGGGCTGGATTGCGATTTTCTGGTCTGCTCCACCTACAAGTTCTATGGCCCGCACATGGGCGCGCTGTACGGCAAGCGCGAGCATCTGGCGCGGCTGCGGCCTTACAAGGTGCGCCCGCTTAGCGAAGCTGTTCCGCTGCGCTGGGAATGGGGCACACTCAATCACGAGTGCATTGCCGGCATCACCGCGTGTGTGGATTATCTTGCCGATCTCGGACGGCACGCGCATCCTGAAGCAGCCACGCGGCGCGCCGCCATCATCGCAGCTTTCGAATCGATACATCGTCATGAACATGCACTGATGAATCGCTTGATGGCCGGGCTCTCCGGGATTCCGCAGTTGAAGATCTACGGCATTACCGATCCCGATTGCTTCGCTTGGCGATGTCCTACGCTTGCGGTGCGCGTGGTCAACCAGACTGCCGACCAGACTCCGCTTGCGCTTGCCACCAAGTTGGGGGATCGCGGCATCTTTACCTGGGATGGAAATTATTATGTGCTGAACCTCACCGAGCGTTTGGACGTAGAGAGGTCGGGAGGGTTTCTGCGGATTGGGCTTGTGCATTACAACACAGTTGAGGAAGTGGATCGGCTGCTGGAGGCTTTGAGAGAGATTGTTGGGACGTGACGCTCCAAAGATCCATCAAGAGCTTGCCTCAGCGGCTGAAGCCCGTGTTTATTTGGCTCGGCTTTGCGGCACGGCTTAAGCCGTGCCCTTCCCGTTCGTCCTCTACGCGGGAGTGGTGATGGCGCAGGCAGACAGCAGGTTCCTCGACTCCGCCGTCGCGTTCGCTCCGGCTCAGTTCGGAATGACAAAGTTGCGAGGGGAAGCTCTTGCGGCGCGGCTGAAGCTGCGCGCTTTCAAACCACCGTGGAAACATGTTTCGCTCAAATCGCCAGCGGACGCAGTCTTGCCAGCTGCTCTTCGTTGGGAAATTGCCGGGCGCGGTAACGGACCGGCATCAAATCCGGTTCGAGTTCCAGGAGATCGCCAACGACCGATGCGGCGGCTTCCCATGGCACCACGAAATATTCCGGGTTCTCGGGGTTTGCCATGAAGGCGATGTTTTCCGACCGGGGCAGGGAACTGTCGATGCCGTCGGTCCACACGCAGGCGCTGTAGGCGAATCCATCTTTGCGCTCGTAGATCTTGTAGCTGGCTACGAAGATGTCGATGTCTTCGATCTCGTGAATTTCATTCAGAAGCTTTTGCTGCTGGGCGTAGTCGATGGCGTCGCGCTGCCTTTTGATCTTCATCCACATTTCGCGAAGAGACTTATCTTCGGGGACGTGCACCTTCCAGGTTCCATCCTCCAGCACATAAAGATCGGGCGAGAGGGGATGGCCCTGTTTGAAATGGCTTTCCAGTCCACGCTTTAGAATAGCCTCCAGGCCTGGCGAATTGTTCGTACCCGTTACTACGAGATGGTCGCGATTCGGCACGAACGCGACGGGATCGCCATCTAGCGAGAGACGATAAATCAGCTCGGTCAGCAGGATGCGCGAGCTGTCGTAGGAGTCGTTCCACTCACTCCAATAGACACCGCCTTGTCCGGTAAGGCGATTGGGGTCGGTCTTCTCCCAGAGATTTTCCTTTGCGGCCTTGTAAGCCTCATCGATGCTGACCGACCACTGCTCAAAACTAATGCGGCCGATCGAGGCGATGTTGCGCTCAGTGTCATAGGCCAGGCCCACCACCAATCCGCCCGCCAGATTCTTGAGCACCACTTCCGGGTCGGGATCGTCGATGCCGTTCTTGCGGTTCATGAGCCGGACCATGCTGAAGTAGGCGGCATCGCGAATTACGGGCATGAGACTGGGCTTCACCGCCGCGAAGTCGGAGGGAAGCGAAGAAAGCTGGGGGAGGGAAGCCGCTGCCGCGACGAACTCTGAAACTATGGACTGACGCGCCTTGCGCGGAGCGCCGCAGAAGTTAGCGTAGACATTGCCGAGAAAAATTGTGGCGCCGCCTTCCAGCTTGAGAGAAAAATCGCTTTCGGATTGATCGACCTTCTCGATGCCGGCCTGGTGAAGGGCGCGAACGATCATCTCGGCGAAGTCGGGCCGACTGGGCTTACCGGAGAAAACTTTGTCGATAATGCTCATGGCGTTCTCAACCTGCGCGAGCGAGTTGGAGAGGGGAAACAGATGCCTGCCGCATTTCAGGGCAGGCAACTGCGTCGCTCGGAAACGAAAGGGCGGCGGGAGCGAGAGAGGCGAAGGCTGTCGCGACGGCTTATGGCCAGCGCTTGGCGGTATCGTCCCATCCGGCTGCGCGCACCGGCTGCGCGGCCGGTATTACCGGAGGCGCCGGGATGCGGATCGGCTGCTGCGGTCCGTTCACGGCTGTGGCCAGCGCGGGTTTCGCCGCATCGGAGTTCATTTCCATTCCTTCGGACAGCAAAGGAGCCACCAGCCGCAGCGCTTCCACTTCCTTCTCCAGCCGGGTCAGTTCCATCTCTTTCTGCCGCAGAACCTCGTAAACATTCTTCATAGACAGGGCACCTGTGAATCCATTGTAAACGTCGAGCAGCTTTTCTCGCACTTTAGCAGACTTGGTTGTGTTGTCAAGGAATTACGCCTTGTCAACTAAGATTCAGGTTGCGGAATCAAAAGCAGTGGTCAGTGGTCAGTGATCAGTGATCAGTGGCCAGTGACCCTGCTGCGGAATTTTGAGATGCCTTGACTGGTACGGCTCTTACCAGATTTTCACAGGCTCAGAGTGCCGCGGAGATCTTCGGGGTGTGCCTGGCATCGGTCTGACATCGCGAAAAGCCGCGCCCCGCGTGGATTCTGGGCGAAAGGGCTCAGTCAAATTGCACAAAATCCGGTCACCCGCCTGTGGACGGCGTGCACTCGATTGAAAATAAATCGGATAGAGGTGCGCGGTTTTTATTGACTGCAGAATTAGAAGGAGTACAAGAGAATCGTTCTTTGACAGTTTCTTAAGTTTTTCCGGTTGGTGCGGCGTCCGGGGCTCAAGC
Source organism: uncultured Acidobacteriaceae bacterium (assembly GCA_963832755.1). Taxonomy (GTDB): domain Bacteria; phylum Acidobacteriota; class Terriglobia; order Terriglobales; family Acidobacteriaceae; genus Sulfotelmatobacter. The sequence goes on from CAWHVM010000003.1 coordinate 1,352,358, forward strand.
AATGTCACCCTCAGCACTGCAAAGTGAGGAGGGAAGGCAAGCAAGGGTCTATAGCAAAGCGCTGGTCGAGACGAACGAGAAACCCAGTCGAAGGCAAGACAGAGTTCCGAGGCGTTGAGTAGGTTTGTCCGGTTGGCGGTAAGCCCGGAGCCCGAGTGAAGATCGCGCGCAGCGGCCCCGCAAGGGAAGCAGCGAGAGCAGGTCAAGCAAGGGTCTAACGCGAGCTACTGGCTGAGACGAATGGATTCAACACCACCTCGGAACTCTTTTATTTCAGCGTTCAGCTTCCCGGCTTTGCAGTTTCCAGGTTCTGATCTTCTTGCCGATCTTGCGTTCCGCTCTCGTCGAACTTGATTGATCCCGTAAAGGATGTGAGAATTCGTGCGATACGTCGGGTAACCCTCGCCCACGAACGAGCTTGCCTTACCGAGAGCTGAGAGCTAGTCCTTCCTTCTGGAAACAATGACCCAGACGGTGCCGCGGCCGTCGCAGTAGCGGCAACGCTCCTGTCCCAACAACTTTCCGGTTCCGCGGCATTCCAGGCAGGTGGCGACGATGTGCAACTCCTGCAGGGAAGGGTCGGGGAGCTTGGCCGGATCCTTGAACAATTCAGCGTGATGGTAGTCGCGCAACCAGAAGACCAGTTTGCCCTCGATGCCTTCGCGTTCTTTGGTGCTGAGGTTCACGCAGCGCTGCTGCCACCATTCATGAATGCATCCGTAGCAGACCAGTTCCCCGGCCTCGAAGAGGGTGCCGGGATCGGTGCGGCGAAAGAACTTCTTGCACCAAGAGCAAGGGCTGATGCTGAGCAGACCTAAGGCTTCCTTGAGTCGGTCGAGGTCGAGCTGTTGGCGGGACAGGGTCTCTTCCACGGTTGGTTCAGGTTTGTCGGGCATGGGCTGTCGGGGGTCTGCAAGCCGGAATCCAGACGAAAAAATTTCGCAATGGCAAATCGCTAAAATATCTGTAATCAGTGGGTTACGGGCTTCGATCCGGTTTCGATCTGGCTAAAATCTTCAAAACAAATGACTTACTCGTAAAATATTACAAACAAAGGACTTAGTTTATTGCTGCTCGACTAAGTGGTTTAGAATCAGCGAACGGCTTGCAAAATATTGGATTCATGGGACTTATATCTCGTTGCTATTTGGATGTCAAAGAGCAAGTGCTTAGGGAATAGGATCGGTCTTTTTGGAATCGAAGTCAAGGGGATTGTGGGGGCCAAAGTCTAACCGACGCGCGCTTGAGTGGGCGACTCACTCGCTCCCACACGAATTGTGGTGACTGAGGCGACAGCAGGTTCCTCATCGGGCTTTCAGCCCGATTCGGAATGACAATGACTTGGGATCGCCTAATCTACGTGCTCGCCTTCTTCGAAGTTTCCTTCGGCGGCGGGGAGGACATCGCGCTCGCCGGCTACCCAGACGTAGAGCGTGGGCAGCAGGAAGATGCTCATCACCAGGTCAGCGATCAGGCCGCCGACAATGACTATGGCAAACGGACGTTGCGAGTCGGAGCCGATGGCGTGCGAGAGTGCGGCTGGGAGCAGTCCCAGAGTCGCTACCAACATCGTCATCATGATGGGACGGAGGCGCAAGACCGCGCCTTCGACTGCTGCGTCTTCGATGGTGTAGCGGCGGGCGCGGAGCTGGTTGATGTATTCGAGCATGATGACTCCGGTTTGCACGGAGACGCCGAAGAGTGCGAGGAAGCCTACGCCGGAGGAGACGCTGAAATTGGTGCCGGTGATCAGAAGAGCGAACAGGCCGCCAAAGCGAGCCATGGCTACGTTGGCCAGGATCAACGACGCCCACTTGAATGACTTGAACATCGTATAAAGGATGATGAAGATGATCAGGATCGTGATGGGGAGTACGATGAGCAGGCGCTCGTCGGCGCGCTTCTGGCTTTCGTATTCCCCCGCCCAATCGATGTGATAGCCGGGCGGCAGTTGGACCTGCTCGTTGATCTTTTTCATCGCTTCTTCTACTGCGCCGCCCAAGTCACGTCCGCGCACGCTGTACTTGATGGCGACATAGCGCTGATTGCCTTCGCGATAGATTTCGGAGCCGCCGTCGGCCTCGCTGATCTTGCAAAGCTGGGCGAGCGAGACGCGTTCTCCCGAGGGCGAGAGCAGGCGAATTTTCTCGATGGCTTCCTGGGTGCTGCGGTATTGCGGAAGATAGCGGAGCGTGAGGTCGTAGCGTGCCTCGTCTTTCAAGACCTGGGTGAGCGCGTTGCCGCCTACCGCGGTTTGAATTGCGTCCTGCACGTCGGCGACGTTGATTTGATAACGAGCGGCCGCGTCGCGGTCTACGGTCACGTTGAGATTGGGCTGGCCGAGGACATGAAAGACGCCAAGGTCTTCGACTCCCTTAACAGTGCCCATGATGCTGGCGATTTGGGCGCTCTTTTCTTCCAGAGCCTTCAAGTTATCGCCATAGACCTTGATGGCCAACTCGCCCTTTACTCCACTGACCGCTTCTTCCATGTTGTCTTCGATGGGTTGAGAGAATCCCCAGACCACGCCCGGAATTTTGTTAAGTTCGCGATTCATGGCGGCGATCAATTCATCTTTGTTCTCGTGAAACACCGGACGCCATTCTTCTTTGGGCTTGAGATCGACAAAGTATTCGGTGTTGAAAAAGCTGGTTGTGTCGGTGCCGTCGTCGGGACGGCCGGTTTGACTGGTGCATTGCGGGACCTCGGGGAAAGAGCAAAGGATGATGCGCGCCTGATTCATCACCCGGATGCCTTCGTCCGGCCCGGCGCTGGGTGCGAGCGTGCCGCGTACCCAGAGAGCGCCTTCATCGAGGTGGGGCAGGAATTCGGAACCGATGACGCCGCCGAAGGCGAGGTAAAGCGTAAAGATAAACCCGACTACGCCCACACCCAACACCAGCACACGGCGGCGAATAGCCCACCGAACCGCGCTGCGGTAGTGCTTGATGGAAAACTCCATCATCGGATTCCGCCATTCCTTTGCTCCTTTGGCGAAGGCAAAACTGGCCAGCACGGGTGCGATCACGATCGAGAACAGCAAAGCCCCGAGCAGGGCAAAGGCTACGGTCCAGGCCATGGGATGGAAAAGCCGGCCTTCTACACGCTGCAGGGTGAAGATGGGCAAGTACGCGGTGATGATGATGGCGATGGCGTAGAACACGGGGCGCTGCACTTCGTGCGAGGCTTCACTGATTTTTTCATTCGGTGTTTTGGTGCCGTTCTTTTGGCCCAAGTGGCGGACGATGTTTTCGATCATCACTACCGCGCCGTCGACTACCATGCCAAAATCCAACGCGCCCAGAGACAGAAGGTTGGCAGGAATGCCGCGCAAGTCGAGACAGATCGATGCGAACAAGAGCGAGAACGGGATGGTCGCCGCTACGATGAGCGCGCCGCGGACATTGCCGAGAAATAGAAAGAGGATGATCGATACCAGGATCATTCCTTCGGTGAGGTTGTGCAGCACAGTGTGGCTGGTGAAGTGGACCAGATCGCTGCGGTCGATAAAGGGAACGACTTTCACTCCCTTGGGCAAAATGTGATCGTTCAGTTCCTCCACTTTCTTGTGGATGCCTTGCAGGGCTGTGTCGGCGGCTGCGCCTTTGCGCAATAGCACGATGCCAGAGACGACATCGTCGTTGTCGACGATCTTTGCGTCCTGGCGCTGGATTGCACCGCTGGGACCGTAGGGACAAGCTCGGCAAGCCCGCGCAAATTGGCCAAGGCGGATCTTTGGACCTTGTGCAACCACGGCGATGTCTTTCACGCGGAGCGGCGCGCCGTTCTTGGTGGTGATGACGGTCTGTTCGATGTCGTGGACGCGGTCGACCAAGCCGACCTCGCGCACGTTGATCTGTTGCAGACCGGCTTGAATGAAACTTCCGCCGGCATTGACGTTGTTGTTGGTGAGTTGTTGCTCGACCTGGGCCAGGCTTAGGCCGTAGGAGATCAGTTTGTTGGGGTCGACGCGAACCTGATACTCGCGCGTGGGGCCACCGAAGCTGGCCACGTCGACAACATCGGGCACGGCTTTGAAATTCTTTTCGATGACCCAGTCTTCGATGGACTTCAGCTCCATGGGGTCGTAAGCCGGGTTGGTGCTGTGCAGGGTGAAGAAATAAATTTGGCCGACCGGGCTCCAGTCAGTGCCCATTTGCGGCACCACGTTTGGCGGCAGGGTGACCTGGCTGAGGCGCTCGAGGACACGCTCGCGGTTCCAGTCGTTGTTCGATTCGTCGTCGAAGATCAGCTTCAGGTCTGAGAGTCCGAAGAGCGAGAACGAGCGCAGGTGCACGACATGGGGGATGCCGTTCATTACGACCTCGAGCGGAATCGTGACCTGCTGTTCGATTTGCTCGGCGGAAATCCCCGGCCATTGGGTGATGATCTCGACGTAGTTGTCGGCTACATCGGGATAGGCCTCGATGGGCAGGCGCTTGAACGAAACGATGCCTCCGGCAAAAAGGATCAGCGCCAGGGCCAGGACTAGCAGCCGGTTATTCAGCGCGAAATCGACGATGCGGCGAATCATTGCTCTTTCCTCTTTAACTGCGCCTCTTTAACTGCGCCACCTTACTGTTCCACCGTGTTTTGCAGCGCCAACGCATTGGAGACCACTTGATCTCCGGGCTTGAGGCCGGAAACAACTTCCTGCATGTTGCCGGGAAGCATGTTGCCGGTGACTACTTCGTGGCGCTTGAAATAGCTGGCTTTTAGTGGTGTGTAAACCCATTCGCGATCGTGCAAGTGCAGAATGGCAGTCGCTGGAACCGCACTGCGCGTCTCCGGCTGTTTGCCATAGAAAGTTGCGGTCACGAACATGCCGACGCGCATCAAGCCGGGATTTGGGACTTCCAGACGAACTTTTGCAGTGCGGATGGTGGGATCGAGAATCGGAAGGATGTTATCGATGCGTGCTTTCAAGACCTTGCCGGGATAGGCGTTCAGGTGGACGTCAGCGTATTCGCCGAGGTGTACGGCGTCGAGATCGTTTTCGTAGACGTCGCAGATAATCCAGACATAAGAAAGATCGGAGATGGTGAACGGGTTGGGGCCGGACAGGCCTTGCACGCCGGCTGAGTTGGTGACTTGCTGGTCGGTGATTACGCCCGATACGGGAGCGGTGATGTCGACGATGCCGGACGGATGGTTTTTGTCGACGCCGAGAAGGCGCAACTGTTCGGTTGCGGTGTCGAGATCGACCTTGGCATCCTGCTCGGTGTCTTCGGCCTGTTCGAGAGCGCTCTTGGCGATGGCTCCTTTGTCGAAGAGGGTCTTGGCGCGATCGAACTGGATGCGAGCCAGCCGCTCATCGTTCTCGGCTTTCAAATAGGTCTGGTAGGCGCCGGAGACGTCGTTGCTGCGAACCCGTAGCAAGAGCTGGCCTTTGGTGACGGCATCGCCGAGCCGGGCTTTGATCTCTACCACGCGCCCCGAGGCTAGCGAGATCACGGGCACGGCGCGCGAGATATCAGGCTGTACTACTCCGGTAACGTTGAGAGCGGGCGCGGCTTTGTGCTCGACTGCGGTCACCAGAGGGAATTGTTCAGGGTGGTCGACTTTGAAATTGTTGGCGTCGAGGTCGGGCACAACGGTTGCCGGAGGCGGGGCTTCGGCCTTTGGGTCGGCTTTGCCTTCGTTGCAGCCGACGAGGAGCAGACTCAAGGGAAGGTAAAGAGCCGCAACCAGGGCAAAATGGGGTTTCATTGGATCACCTCCCGGCCGACAGCCATATTCAATTGGGCTGCGGCGGTTAAATAGGAACCGATCAAGTTGACGTAGGCGAGTTGCACGGTGCGATAGTCGGCTTGCGCATTCAGGAAATCGATGAGCGCTGCGCCGCCGTGCTGGTAGGAGAAGAAAATCGTGTCGCGGACGCGGACGGCTTGTTGCAGATATTTCGCCCGGTAGGGCCGCAGGAGAATGATGTTGCTGTTGACGAGCGCGTAGGCGGAATCAACGTCACTGAATACCTGCGCCTGGGCCGCGTCGCGGAGCCGCTCGTTGCGCGCGATGTCGAGCTTGGTGCGGAGCTTCTCGCCCTGGTTGCGGTCGAAGATGCGCAGCGGGATGCTTACGTCCACGCCGAAATAGGCGTCTATGGGCGAATTGCGGCCCACATCGAAACTGAAGGTTGGATCGGTGGATCCGTTGGATTCGGCGAGCTTGTAGTTCGTCTGGGCCATCTCGACCGACTGCATGGCGGCTTTCAAATCGGGGCGGGTGCTCAGCGCCGTCTGGCGGTAGGAATCCAAGGCCTCAAGCTGATCGCTGAAATCAAATACTCCCACTACGTCGAATTGCTCGACTGGAGTGCGGTCGTTGAGCAGCGTGAGCAGTTGAATTTTTTCCGTGCGCAAATTCACTTCCGCCGACTGCAGATCGGACTCGTACTGCACGCGCTGCAGATCCAGACGGTCGAAATCGATCAGTGCGATGTCTCCCGCTTCAAAACGGTCGTGGCTGATCTTGAGGACGTGGTCGTAGTACTCGAGGTTGTCCTTGGCCAACTGCAACACGGCTTTGGCTTGCAGCGTCTGCACGAAGGCTCCGCGCAAACTGAACAGGAGATTTCTTTCGAGGTCCTGTTGCTGCGACACGCCGACTGCCGTCGCTTGCTTGGCGCTTTGGGTGCGCAACTCGCGCTTGTGTGCGCGCTCGTGCAAGTAGCTCACAGTGGCCGAGGGCAGCCAGTAGGCAAACGGCCCGTGGGGCGGACCGCCGGGGAAGGGATCGATCTGGTCTGAGAGCAGCGCCAACTGCGGATTGGGCCGCAGATGCGCCGTGATTTCCTCGGCTTGCAATTCGCTGATATTCAGTTGTCCTGCGAGCAGCGTGGGATTATTCAACTCCAGACGGTCCTTCACCTGGTCCCAGGTCCAGGCGCGAGGCGGGGAGGGCGTGGGCGGTTGGACGGTCTGCGGCGCGGCCTGCGCCGAAACCAGGCCCGTGGCGAGCGCCGCCAGTAGCAATGACCACTGAATTCTTCTTCGCGTCATTCTTGTTTGCATCCAGATTCTTGGCATCAGGTGCTCCATCAGACTTTCCCGACTTCCGAACTGCCTAACTATCGGGGGTGTGGCTTGCCAGGACATGCCACAACAATCGCTGCGGCAAAATGGGTGTTTCATCAGTATCTGGCTTCTGGCGTAAGGATTTTCTAAAGACGTGGCGCAGTCGCTTGCGGATTTATTGCTGCAATCCATCAGCGGCACGCAAATGGCGCCTCAACCAGAATGATCTGAGAAATTACCCGAGGAGGGAAAAGGGAGGGGCGCGCCCGGCGTGGAAAAGGCAAGGCTTGGCCAGCGGCGAGGCACAGGCGATGGAAACTACAAGCGGCCCGATTTCTGGAGCTATCAACTGCGCGGCGCTCACTGCTGCGGCTGGAGGCCCTTGCGGCCGGTTGACCCTGGCCGAATTCTTGTCGCTCCCCGCCTGACGTACCGTGCGCTTGTTGACGGAAGAGTCTTCCATCTCGCTGCGCATGGCGTGCAGATCGTCCGAAGCCGAGATCACAGGAAACAGCAGAACCAGAGCACAGGCGAGAGCGAGCAGGCATTGCAGCGAACTAAAACCGCGGGTGCCCCGCCGCCACAGCCAATAGGCCGGCAGGGCCAGCAGCAGCCACGCGAGATTGAGCAGCAGTTCCATTCCAGTTTGGCGAGGGGCGCAGACAAGAGCGTCCCTGTAAAGGATTGTGCGTAGTTTTGCAGAAACCTTGGAGGGAAGTCAATGTGACGGCAGTACCGGCGGGGGTGGTTTGAAAAGGAAGCAAGCCAAACGCGCGATTGATGGGTCGCGGCTTTTGTTAATAAAAGCGGCGCGACCCGTCGCGCGGCTCGCCCGGATCCTTCTCTGCGCAAAAAACGCTTGCTCAGGATGACAATCGAACTGGTACCTACGGCCCTACTATCACTTGCAGCGGCGCCGAAGCCTTCATTTGCTGCTTGTAGATTGCGTTGCGCCTGGCCACTTCGCCGTTCACGTCGACATACACCATATAGGCCCCGTGCGGCAAGTTTTCGCCGAAGGGCAAGGCCATTTCCATCGTGCCTTTTTTCAAGGGAAAGTGCTGATAGCCGATCTCGGTGGCGCGTCCATTTTCATTTACTGCTTTTACGTCGAAAGTCAGATCGATATCTTCGGCTGTGCTGTTGGAGACTTCTACGCTGCCCTCGATGCGATTCCCGTTTACGTGTGCCGGAACCTTCCAGGCCACCGTGATGGCCTCGACCACTTTGATGGTGAATCCCTTTTGCACGGCCTGCTGGGGATTGCCGCCGTCGCGCACTGAGATCACAAACTGAAATTCACCGGTGCGCTCGGCCTCACCGTGCAACACTCCGTTGTCTTCAAGCTTGATTCCGGGCGGCAGTTTACCACTCTGCACACGCCAGTGCAGGACGGGTACGTAGTTGCCCCGGGCATGAAAATTCACGTCATAGGGTCCGTGGGGGTAGGTCCCAGGCAGCTCTTCGGGCTCAATCAGCAATCCTTCGTCTTTATCTTTATCCTGAGCAGTCTTGTCTTGTGAGGAGTTATCTTGCGCAGCATTTTCCGGCCAGACGGGGAGCGAGCCCATGCACGCCGCCCGCCCTGGAGTGGCCGGGAGCAAGGCGATCAGCAACGCGCACACCACTGCCGCGAAATCTGTTGGCCCGCGGAATCTCAGTCTCCGACGCATTCCTTAATCTCTATCGTCGTCCAGGTCCTGCAAACTACATAAAAGACATCTGGTACTTCTCTCACCATGCTACCCGAATTCTCCGTTCGGTTGCAGCGAGGGTTCCGGCTTGGTGCGGAGTGGGATGAGAAGCCGGAAACCGCGACGCACTCGCCAGAATGTAAAGAAATGTATAACTTGCGTGGGCTGCCGAGTTTTTATTTTTGTGCCGCCGCTACTTGTTTTCGTGGTTCGGGTTTAACGCAAGTGAATTCACCTGTGCTAACCTCGGAATTAACGGTGACCAGTTCCACATTTGTTTCTCCCCGGAGGAAGTCATGTCAGTACGCAATGGAATTGCTCTGCTCGTCGCACTCTCCACAATTGCACTTTTAGTCGGCTGCGGCAATAACGGCAACAGTATTACTCCTGCCGTACCGCCGCCCAGCGGCAGTTTCGGCAATAGCAATTTGAGTGGCACCTACGTTTTCTCGATCTCGGGCACGGACTTTAACGGGGACTCTTACGCGATGGTGGGAGCTTTCACAGCGAACGGCCAAAGCATCGGAGGGATTACCGCCGGCGGCACGGTTGACGTCGTTGACCCGGCGATAGGGGCGTCAGTGTTCGCCTTGCCGATCAGCAGCGGTAGCTACAGCGTGGGTGTGGACGGGCGAGGACAGGCTACAATCAACACCACGGGGGACACGCCATTTGGCGTTAACAGCTTGACCTTCGACTTTGTCCTAGCCGACAGCTCTCACGGACTGATTACAGAATTTGACGGCAACGCAAGCGGCAGCGGCACCTTGGATCTGCAGACGGCCGGCGTCACCCAAAGTTCGCTAACGGGTTCCTACGCCTTTAGCTTTTCCGGCGCCAACAGCGATGGCGGTTCATTCACCACGGTCGGTGATTTCACCTTTGGCTCCGGCAGTTCTATTAGCGGTCTAGAAGACTTTAACTCCGACAGCATAGCGTACCCCGACCTGACCCTCACTGGGCAAGTGGTTTTGGGGCCGTCTGCCTCCCCTGCAACCGAGCTAACCACCGGCGCCAGCCTGGGTAGCGTCGGCACATTCACTTTCGACGTGTATGCCATTGATGCTACGCATCTGAAGTTTATTGAGGCGGACTCTCTGGGAACTCTTTCCGGAGACGCGTACTCCCAACCCAGCATAGCCTTCCCGAATGGCACGCTGGCTTTTACGCTGGCAGGGTTTCTCCCGGCTAGTAGCTTCAGCCCCTTTTCGGCTGGGGGCTTCATGGTAACGAACGGCGGGGGCGGCATCGTCGCCGGTTCTACCGAAGACTTCAACGAGAATGGAGCCGTCCTTTCTAACGAATCGCCGATAAGCTTCTCGGCTAGCTACACCACCGCTGGTTCCGGCCGGTACGTTCTGGACGACTTCCAGGGTTTCACAGGAGGCACGGAGTATGTCGCGTATCCCTCCAGCGGGGGCTTGCTCTTACTGGAGATCGACAGCGCGGGTGGGATTACGGCTGGCGCCGCTTACCTGCAATCGACGACCACATTTGGGGCGACGTTGCAAGGCTACGGGCTAAACCTTACGGGCATCAACGTTGGGGGGCAGGTGACAGGCAGCTTAGAAGAGGTGGATGACATCGCGGAGTTTACGGCCTCGGCTGCCTCCAGCGGCGACGGAACCTTGACCAACGGGATCATTGATGAGAACTTTGATCCGGGCGGCACTGAGTTTGGCGCCCCGTTTTACGACGTGGGGCTCACCAGCGGCACTTACAGCAGCGTCTCCACTGGCCGTTACCTGCTCTTCGCCGACGCCGGGAACGGCGGCATAAGCACGCTGAATGGCGGTTTCAATCTCATCTTCTACACGGTGGATGGGACAAGCTTCCCGTTTATGGAGATGGACAACGGCCAAGTTGCGACGGGAGTGTTCGTGCTGCAGAATCCATTCGCGGTGACTCCTGGGGTGGCCAAGTCGCACATGTTCGTTGTTCGACCGCTGGTGCGGCCGCACGCGGCTTTGCGTAAGAAGAAGTAGTAGATTGTTCACATCACCGAATAACCATGGGCGCGGCTTTCCGGCCGCGCCTATTTTTCTGTAACTCCGCTCTGGCAGCACTCTTGGTTGCGTGACCTTAGTTACCTTTAATGAATCTCTGACCTTCAAGCACAATGACTTTGAGCCTTGGATTCGACTGCGGAGACGAAAGAGTGCTCTATCGACGCTTTCTGCGTGTTTGCATATTCGTGCTGATCAGCGCCTCGCTGGCGGGGGCGCGGGACCTTGCCCTGGTGTCGAACAAATCGAATGGAGTGAATGCCGCCGGTTCGATCTCGGTTGCTGACCTGGTGAAGGTTTGCAAAGCACAGACCAACCGCTGGCCGGATGGCAAGCCCGTGACCTTCGTGATGCGTTTGCCGTCCGCGCCCGAAATGAAGATGGTGGTCGATAAGGTTTATGGCATGCCGCAAAGCAACGTCATCAGCCTGATCGTGGCCTCGAATCATGGGCGCGCCCATCCTGCCATTCTGGTTGTCGCCTCCGACGAAGAACTGGTCAACCAGGTGGCGTCTCTTCCCGGCGCCATTGGCGTGGTAGATGTTTATTCCATCAACAGCAGCGTGGCGGTGGTCAAGATCGCAGGCAAACTTCCGCTGGAGCCTGGCTATTTGCTGCACGGAAACTAGAGAAGCAGTGGCCACGGGTCAGTGGCCAGTGGCCAGTAAAACCACATAGCCGCGGGGCTAAGGCCCCATTGCCAGTGGGCGGCACGACCGAAGGTTTTGCCCTTCTCAAACGATTGATGAAATGGCTGGATGGTTCGAGTCGAAGGCAGGTCTTGCTGACCACTGAACACTGGCCACTGGACACTGATTTTGAACATGGCAGCTACGGGCAAAAAACTCGCGTCCGCCAAGGCGGCAATTCCAGCGGGCGTTCATGCTCGGCGTTTCCCGCGCTTTGCCGTGGATGTCCGCATGCAAGTGCGCATGTTTCAGAACGGCGAATTCCTGAGTTGTTGGGGACGGTCGACTGAACTTGGCCAGGACGGCATTGGAGCTACGCTGACCGGCGACCTTGAAGCCGGCGAAATCGTTTCTCTCGAAATTCCGCTGCCGCTTAGTCCGTATCCTTTGAAGGTGCGGGCCATTGTGCGCTACCGGCAAGGGCTGCGTTATGGTTTTGAGTTCCTCACGCTCAATGCAATGCAGCGCGACATGATCCGCCGCGTCTGCGAAATGCTTGCCACCCGGTCCTGAAGCCCTGAAGCGCAGTCCAGCGCTGGAATCAGCAGAAGAAAATACGAGACTGGAGCAGGTTGTTCAAGGCCTGCTCCAGAGAATGGGAGTGCTAAAGCCCGACGGAACCCGCCTATGCGCGCGGGTTAGCGAGGGACGGGCATGTTACTGCTCCAGCAATCGGCGACGATGAGCCAGACGCCGAGCCGGCGCCAGGCCTTCAGGTACTTGCCGCGGTCGGCGAGGATGGTGCCGTCGGGCTGACGTATAGCGACAGTGTAGCGGCCGATTTCCATAGCAAGGTCACCGGATGCTTCGACGCGGATGGTTTCGAGGCGAAGATCTTCGTATCCCGCTTCGGCGATCTGACGGAGCAGACGCTCTACGGTCTTGGGACCGTAGGCAGGGTCGTGGTGCGGCATCATGAAGACGCCATCCTGCGCGAAGAGGGAAGCAACCTGATCGTAGTTGCCGGTGTTGAAAGAAGTGACGAAATCCTGAGCCAGATTGCGGATCATGGACTCAACGTCCAAGAACGGACGCGAGTCCGTCAGGGAACTCGAATAGGGCCGATACATCTACTACCTCCTGGGGGAAGGCCAAGAACGGCGTCCACGGCCAGATGGACTACGCTCTCCAATGCGGAGCCATTCTAGCGCAAGAGGGCCTGTGGAAGGATGAAGATTTTTGAAGAGATGAAGAAAAAAATTGTTTCCGGGAATATGGGTGAAAGGAAGACGGTTTTCCACTTGTGCGCGGGGGCAAAGGCGGGTATGGTGCGCGAATGAGCTTGAACGGGCAGCCGGCTGAAGGCAATCGAACCGAAGCGAAACCAGTTGAAACCGGGCCAGGGGCGCGGCATCCGGAGCGGTACTGCCCGAACTGTTCGGCGGAATTGAAAGAGAGCCGGTGCAAGTTGAGTTGTCCGCGTTGCGGGTTTTATTTGAGCTGCTCGGATTTTTACTGAGTGCTGAGTGTGCAAAATCTTGCGTGGTGCTCCGCTGACGTGGAGGAGGATCTCCGTCTACAATGTGCAGGGACTAAAGTTTTTCCTGTCATGAAGAGGAGAGAGCGATGGAACGCAAGGCAAGCGCAGTGTGGAATGGCGGATTGAAGGATGGGAAGGGAACGATTTCGGTTCCGGGCGGCGTGCTGAAAGACACGCAATATTCGTTTACTTCGCGGTTTGAGAACGGGCCGGGAACGAATCCGGAGGAATTGATTGCGGCGGCGCATGCGGCGTGCTTCTCGATGGCGCTTTCGGCGCAACTGGGCGGGGCGAATCTGACGCCGGAGAGCATTAGCACGAACGTGACGCTCACCATGGAGAAGCTGGATTCAGGGTGGACCATTACCTCGAGCCACATTGATGTTGTGGGGAAGGTTCCGGGGGCGGATGCGGCGACGTTTCAGAAATATGCGGAGGCGGCGGAGAAGGGCTGTCCGGTATCGAAAGTGCTGAACGCGAAGATTTCGATGAGCGCCAAGCTGGGCTAGGGAAGCGAGCCAAGCGCGCGATTATTGCGTCGCAAAGAACGCGACGCTTCGCGCGGCTCGCCCAGGTTCCTCACTGCGCAAAGAACGCTTGTTCGGAATGACAATCAGGGTGGTGGTTTGACAGGCTGATGGTGGGCTGTAAAATAGAGGTGTAGGTCTTCCTGACACGGCGGCCTTGGGGCCGCCGCTGCCTTGCAATTCAGATTGCCATCGTGGCGGAATTGGCAGACGCGCATGGTTCAGGTCCATGTACCGGCAACGGTGTGGGGGTTCGAGTCCCTTCGATGGCACCAAAGAGCGTTTTTTCCTGATCGTTAGCGGACATGAGTGTCCGCTCTACGCGAGATCAATCGGCTTTCGCGGATCTGCGAAGTCCCGTACACTTTCTGCATGAAAAAATCTGTGAGTGTGACTTGTGTGGGGCTCCTGCTCGCGGCGCTGTGCGGGGTGTGCGCGGCGCAGAAGTTGGCGATCACCTTCGATGATCTGCCGCTGAATGGAGAACTGCCGCCGGGAGTTACGCGGGCGGAGAACACGAAGAATGTGCTGGCGATTTTGAAGAAGCGGCACGTGCCTCCGGTGTACGGGTTTGTCAATGCGAAGAAGCTAGAGGGAAGCGAGGATGGCGCCGAGGCGCTGAGGCTGTGGGCGGCGGCGGAGCCGGTGGGAAATCACACGTACGCGCACATGGATCTGGAGCAGAACACGGCCGAGGCCTACGAGCGGGAGATCGAGGAGGACGAGCCGGTGCTGGAGCTCTTGGACGGAAAAACTGATTGGCACTGGTTTCGCTATCCGTACTTGCACGAGGGAGATACGGTGGAAAAGCGGCGCGCTGTGCGGGCTTATTTGAAGGCGCACGGGTACAGGATTGCGCAGGTGACGCTGGACTGGGAAGACTACATGTGGAATTTTGCTTACGCGCGCTGCGCGGCGAAGAACGATACGAAGTCAATTGCGTGGCTGCGGTCGAGCTATTTGGCTACGGCTTCAGAATTTCTTGACCTGGGCCGGGCGCAGGCGAAGCTGATTTATGGGCACGAGATCAACTACGTATTGCTGATGCACTTGGGCGCTTTCAGCAGCACGATTCTGCCCGATGCTCTGGATCTGCTGAAGAAGAAGGGATTCAAATTGGTGACGCTGGAGGAAGCGGAGAGTGATGCGGCGTATGAGGGCGATCCGGATGTGGGGCTGCATGATGCGGGCACGATGCTGGATCAGTGGATGCAGGTGAAGCAGATCAAGTATCCGGAGCACGCGGAGAAGCCTTACAAGGAAATCGAGAACGTCTGCAAGTGATCGCTGCCCGATTCGAGGGTTCGTCCTTCCCGTATAATTCAGGCAATTATTATGCCTGTTTTTCTTGACCAGATCGTTCGCTCCACGCGCCGGAAAGTGGATGCGGCGAAGAGCGCGGCCGATTTGCGGGAGCTGGAGCGGCGGGCGGAACAGCACATGCCGCGCGGGTTTCGGCGTGTGCTGGAAGATAAGAGCCGCGCCGGCGTGGCGGTAATTGCGGAGTTGAAGAAGGCGTCGCCATCGAAGGGATTGATCCGGGCGGAGTTTCTTGTAGAGAAGTTGGCGAAGGAGTTGGAAGCGGCGGGAGCGGCGGCGCTTTCGGTGCTGACGGATGAAGAGTTTTTTCATGGGTCGCTGGAGAATTTGCGTTTGGCTTCGGCGGCGGTGAAGGTGCCATGCCTGCGCAAAGATTTTATTTTGGATGAATTTCAATTGCTGGAGGCGCGGGCGAATTCGGCGGATGCGGTATTGCTGATTGTGGCGGCGCTGACGAACGCAGAGCTGCTGAAGTTGGCAGAGGGGGCGCGGTCGCGCGGGCTGGACGTTTTGTGCGAAGTGCATGATGACGAGGAGTTGCAACGGGCGGTCGATGCAGACTGCGACATGATTGGAGTGAATGCGCGGGATCTAAGGACTTTCAAACTAGATGGCGAGACGGCTTTGCGAATAGCGGGCAATCTTCCTGAGAGTGTGTTGAAGGTGGCGGAGAGCGGGATTCGGTCCGGAGAGGATATTGCGCGGGTGCGGGCGGCGGGGTATCAGGCTTTTTTGATTGGGGAGTCGCTAATGCGGGCGGAGTCACCTGGAGGAGCTTTGCGGGAGTTGATCCGAGTTGCGAGTCGGGAGTACCGAGTACCGAGTGAGCATTGATTCTCTTTACAACTCGCTGACGAGTGTTTTTATGACTTGGGTAAAGATTTGCGGGATGACGAATTTGGAGGATGCGCTGACCGCGGTGGATGCTGGCGCGGATGCGGTGGGATTTGTGTTTTATGAGAAGAGCCCGCGGAACATTACGGTTGAGGCGGCGCGGGAGATTGTGGAGAAGCTGCCGGAGAGTGTGGAGAAGATCGGCGTGTTTGTTCATGGCGGCGAACAGGATCCGGCGCGTGTTTTTCCGGAGGCTGGATTGACTGGAATGCAAACTTATTTTTCGGTCGAAAATGTGGAAAGGCGTGACGGAGGCGGCGCGATCGGGGCTTCTCTTCTCCCTAAGCGTGCAAGATTTATGACGGCGCTACCTATGAGGTTGTTTGGCGAGGATGTCGAACAGATCCAGACAGCGACAGACTTCGCAAACTGGGGAAAGAATCTGCCGGACGGCACTTCAATTCCCGCAGATCTTTTTGGCACGTTCGTGCTGGATTCAGGCGACCTGCGTATGCCCGGCGGAACCGGCAAGACTTTTGATTGGAAGAACGCCGTACCCCT
The DNA here is from genome assembly GCA_963832755.1 of uncultured Acidobacteriaceae bacterium. Lineage (GTDB taxonomy): Bacteria > Acidobacteriota > Terriglobia > Terriglobales > Acidobacteriaceae > Sulfotelmatobacter. The sequence goes on from CAWHVM010000003.1 coordinate 1,368,485, forward strand.
CGCCGAAGGGATGCGGCGGGGTGGTGTGAAGCTGGTCGTGGCCGGAGGGTTGACACCAGAGAATGTGGGCGAGGCAATGCAAATTCTCAAGCCTTGGGGAGTGGATGTGGTTTCTGGAGTCGAGGCTCGGCCGGGGAAGAAAGATCCAGTGAAGGTGCGGGCGTTTGTGAAGGCCGTTCGCGACGCGGACCGGAAGACGAGTTAGAAATGGCTACGGTTCCTCGAACTACGAAAGTCAAAATCCCCGCCCTCTCGCAAAGAACGCGAGAAGGACGGGGCACCCAGCGCGTTACTGTTCCCGTGAATGGGCCTGGGCGGTTTGGGGCTTATGGCGGGCGGTATGTGCCGGAGACTTTGATGGCGGCGCTGGAGGAACTGGAGCGGGAGTATGGGAAGGCGAAGCGCGATGCGAAATTTCAGAAGAGGTTGGACGAGTTGCTGCGGACTTATGCGGGGCGTCCCACGGCGCTTTCATTTGCGCGGCGGCTTACACAGAAGTTGGGCGGGGCGAAGATTTATTTGAAGCGGGAAGATCTTCTGCATACTGGGGCGCACAAGATCAACAATTGCTTAGGGCAGGCGCTGTTGGTGGAGCGCATGGGCAAGCAGCGCGTGATTGCTGAGACTGGGGCTGGGCAGCACGGCGTGGCTACTGCGACCGTGTGTGCGCTCATGGGTTTTGAGTGCGTCGTGTATATGGGGACGGAAGACATGCGGCGGCAGGAGTTGAATGTGTTCCGCATGCGGCTGCTGGGCGCGGAGGTGCGCGGGGTGGACGCGGGGTCGCGGACTTTGAAAGATGCGATCAACGAAGCGATGCGCGATTGGGTTACGAATGTGCGGACCACACATTATTTGTTGGGGAGCGTGCTGGGGGCGCATCCTTATCCGACGATGGTTCGGGATTTTCATCGTGTGATTGGGCGGGAGGCGCGGGCGCAGATTCTGAAGGCCGAGGGGAAACTGCCGGCGGCGGTGATTGCATGTGTGGGTGGGGGATCGAATGCGATCGGAATTTTCTATGAGTTCATAAAAGATAAGAAAGTTCGCTTGCTTGGCGTGGAGGCGGGCGGGCGCGGCGAAGCGTTGGGCGATCATGCGGCGCGGTTTCGGGGAGGGTCACCGGGAGTGTTGCAGGGGACTTACTCTTACGTACTACAGGATGCGGCGGGACAGATTGCGAATACACATTCGGTTTCTGCGGGGCTGGATTATCCCTCGATTGGTCCGGAACATGCGGCGTTGCGAGATGCGGGGCGAGCGGAGTATGTTTCGGCGTCGGATGCGGAGGCGCTGGAGGCTACTACTTTATTGGCGCGGACGGAGGGGATTATTCCGGCGCTGGAGTCGGCGCATGCGGTGGCCGAAGTTGTTAAGCGAGCGCCTAAGATGAAGAAGTCCGATGTCGTGATTGTGAATATTTCCGGGCGCGGAGATAAGGATATTGGAATCTTTCGGGAATCGCTTTCGCTGGACGGAAAATCAAAGTCTTTACCACAGGGGTCACAGAGGTTCACAGGGTAAACCATTCGGATTATGCCTCTTTCTTTTTATAAGAAGCCAGGGCTGGTGGTGTATGTCACTTGTGGAGACCCGGACCTTGCGACTACGCGGGCGGTGGTGCTGGCGGCGATTGAGGCGGGCGCAGATGTGATCGAGTTGGGGGTGCCCTTCAGCGATCCGGTGGCGGATGGTCCGGTGATTCAGCGGGCCAGTGAACGGGCTTTGAAGCATGGGACGTGCCTGGCACAGGTGTTGACTCTGGCGGCGGAGGTGCGGGAACACGCGCAGTCCACGGGGCTGGTTATTTTCTCGTACTTGAATCCGATATTGCGGATGGGGATGGAGAAATTCTGCCTGGTGGCGCGGCATGCGGGAGTAGACGGTGTGCTGGTGACCGACTTGCCGGTGGAAGAGGCGGGCGAATATTTGCGGGCGATGAAGGCGCATGATCTGGCGCCGGTGTTTCTGGCGGCGCCGACCAGTCCGGATGCGCGGTTGAAGCGGATCGCGGAGGCATCGCGGGGATTTGTGTATGCAGTATCGCGGACAGGTGTTACAGGTGCGCGGCAAAAGTTGGCGGAGGATGCGCGGAAACTGGTGCGGCAGTTGCGGCGGGTGACCAGGCTGCCGATTGCGGTTGGGTTTGGGATTTCGAATGCGGAGCAGTTTGCCGAGGTCGGTAAATTTGCGGATGCGGTGGTGGTGGGAAGCGCGATTGTGGAGACGATTGAGCAGAATCGGGGACGGGAAGCGGTGGCGGTGGGAGAGTTTGTAACCAAGCTGTCGGCCGTCAGCCATCAGCCGTCAGGCAAGGCGTCGTGATCTGCACGTGGGCCATCGTGCAAGCGAGTGATTGCAGACTGTCACACCAAGACGGGTGCGAATTTGCTGATGGCTGATAGCTGAAGGCTGAGGGCTGGGTTTCATGGACATCGCAGATTGGCGGAAGAAGATTGATGAGCTTGACCGGCGACTGGTGGAGCTGCTGAGCGAGCGGGCGCAGGCGGCGGTGGAGATTGGGCGGCTGAAGCGGGATACGAATTTGCCGATCTACGAGCCGGAGCGGGAACGGATTGTGTTTGAGAATGTGCGGGAGATGAATCGGGGTCCGCTGCCGGGGCGGGATCTGGTGCGAATTTTTGAGCGGGTCATGGATGTGATGCGGAATATTCAGAAGGAAGGGATTGGAGCCAAGGCGGATGCAAAGGCGCAGACGGAGTTGGACTCGGAAGTGAATGATTAGTAGCTGCGAGCTATGAGCTTCGAGCGAACTCGCCGATAATCGACGCATTCTTTGCTCGCAGCTCGTAGCTCACAGTTTGAGAGATTCTTATGATTGTGGCGATGCAGGAAGTGGCGGACGAGGGGCAGATTCAGCAGGTGATTGAGCACCTGGTGAAGATGGGGTTCGAAGTGCACCGGTCGACTGGGGCGCGGCAAACCGTGCTGGGCGCGGTGGGAGCGGGGATTGATTTTGATATCCGCAACTTGGAACTGTTGCCGGGAGTGCAGGAAGTCCATCGCATCAGTTCGCCTTACAAGCTGGCGGGGAAGAGTTTTCGTCCCGAGGGGACGGTCGTCAAACTGGCGAATAGCGTTGCCATTGGGGGAAATGAGGTTATCGTGATGGCGGGGCCGTGTTCGGTGGAGACGCGGGAACAGCTTTTTGCTACGGCGGAAGCGGTGGCTAAGGCTGGGGCGCGCGGGCTGCGGGGCGGAGCGTTCAAGCCGCGGAGTTCTCCTTATTCTTTTCAGGGGCATGGAGAAGATGCGCTCAAGTTGCTGCGCGAGGCGGGAGAAAAATTCAAGCTGCTGGTGATCAGCGAGGTAATGGAAATTTCGCAGATTGCGATGATGCTGCCTTATGTGGACATTCTGCAGGTGGGCGCCCGCAATATGCAGAACTTCAACCTGCTGCGTGAACTTGGGAAAGTGCGCAAGCCGGTTTTGCTAAAGCGCGGGATCGCGGCGACTTTAGAGGAGTTGTTGCTTTCCGCGGAATACATAATGGCGGGCGGGAATTATGATGTGATTCTGTGCGAGCGCGGGATCCGAACGTTTGAGACGTACACACGGAACACGATGGATATTTCGGCGATCCCGATCATCCACAAGCTGTCGCATTTGCCAATGACGGCCGATCCATCGCATGGAACGGGACGGCGCGACAAGGTGGCGCCGATGGCGCGGGCTGCGGTGGCGGCGGGAGCGGATGGGCTGCTGATTGAAGTGCATTGCGATCCAGACAAGGCCTGGTCGGACGGAGCGCAATCGCTGTTTCCCGAGCAGTTCGCGAAGCTGATGGATGAGTTGCGGATGATTGCTCCGGCAGTGGGGAGGAAGATAGGGTGAAAGTCTTTCACCACAGAGGCACAGAGACACGGAGGAAGGCAACTGCGATGGTTGGACCTAAATCGCTTCCTGGCATTCCGGTATTCACAACGAGGTCAAAATCCTAGTTTTTTCTCTTCTTCGTCTGTGTCTCTATGCCTCTGTGGTGAGATTTCCTTTATGGCGATTCGGCAAATCACGATTGTTGGGACGGGGCTGATCGGCGGGTCGTTGGCGCTGGCGCTGCGGAAGCGCGGGTTCACCGGACGGATCGTGGGGTGCGACCGCGAGTCCGCTCTTAAGAAGGCGAAGATGCGGGGCGTGATCGACGGCGGTTTAGTCGAACCTGCGGATGCGGCGCACGGCAGCCAGTTGGTGGTGCTGGCCACTCCGGTTCTGGCGATTGTGGATTTGATTGGGCGATTGGGCCCGGGGCTGCCGGCAAGCACGTTGCTTACGGATGTGGGGAGCACGAAAGCGGCGGTGGCGGAGCGGGCGCTGAAGGTGTTTGGCAAGAATGCTGGCAAGCGATTTTTGGCCGGGCATCCGATGGCGGGGAAAGAGAACAGCGGCGTGGATTATGCGGATGCCGACCTGTTCCAGAATGCGGTTTGGTTTTTGACGCCGCTGCCGGGACAGAATCTGCACGAAGGAATGTTCGCGGAATTTGTGGGATGGATTGATCAGATTGGAGCACGCATTGCGATGCTGCCGCCGGAGGACCACGATCAGCTATGCGCGTGGATCAGCCACCTGCCGCAGATGATTTCGACGGCTCTGGCGGCCGCGCTGGTGGAGGAGTTTGGAGAAGAAGCGCCGTTGCTTCCGGCGGGTGGGCGCGCGCTGCAGGAGATGACGCGAATTTCGGCGAGCCCGTATTCGATGTGGCGGGATATTGCCATCAGCAACAAGAAAAATCTGGAGGATGCGTTGTTCAAGGTGGAGCAGCGGCTGGCGCACATCCGGGAGAACCTGGCGACGAGGGCGCTGGCGAAGGAATTTGAGCTGGCGCACGGGCTGAGGAAAAGTGCGGGAAAGAAGTAGTAGTGCAGTGGTCAGTGTTCAGTGATCAGTGGCTAGTTGTCGACTGGCACTGATCACTGACCACTAGCCACTGACCACTGATTTCATTAGAATTGCGGACGTTATGAATAAGGTTGTAGCTAGCGCGGATGAGGCGATCCGCGATGTGAGCGACGGCTCCGTGATCATGCTCGGAGGATTTGGGCTGTGCGGGATTCCGGAGAATCTGATTCGGGCGCTGGTGCGCAAGGGATCGAAGAATCTGACGACGATCAGCAATAATGCGGGCGTGGACGGACTTGGGGTTGGGTTGCTGCTGGCGGCGGGACAGATACGGAAGCACATCGGCACTTACGTGGGCGAGAACAAGCTGTTGGAATCGATGGTGCTGGCCGGGAAAGTGGAACTCGATTTGGTGCCGCAGGGGACTTTTTCAGAGCGCATTCGCGCAGCCGGCGCGGGGATTCCGGGATTTTTTACTCCTACGGGTGTCGGCACCATTGTGGCGGAAGGAAAGGAGACGCGTGAGTTCGATGGCCGGCCTTATGTGATGGAGCGCTGGCTCAACGCAGACTTCGCGTTTGTGCGGGCGTGGAAAGGCGACCGCATGGGGAATCTGGTGTACCGGAAAACGGCGCGGAATTTTAATCCCATCATGGCTACAGCGGCGAAGGTTACGATTGCTGAAGTTGAGCAGTTGGTGGATGCGGGAGAGTTGGATGGGGACGCCATTCATACGCCTTCGGTCTATGTGAAGCGGATTTTTCAGGGGAACACGTACGAGCGGCGGATTGAGAAGCGGACGGTGAGAAAGATCAGTACCTAGTACCGAGAAAAGTAGCTATGGAAAAGCCGGGAAAAGACGTTGAGAAGCGCGAGCGGATTGTGAACCGGATTGCGCGCGAGCTGCGGGACGGGTTCTATGTGAACCTGGGTATTGGGATGCCTACGCTTATTGCGAATCATGTTCCGGCGGGGATGGAAGTGGTTCTGCAGTCGGAGAATGGGATGCTGGGGATTGGGCCTTATCCGGTGGAAGGCGAGGAAGATGCCGACCTGATCAATGCGGGCAAGGAGACGGTTACCGAGATGCCGGGGACGTCGTATTTTTCGAGCGCGGATTCGTTTGCCATGATCCGCGGCGGGCACGTTGATTTGAGCGTGCTGGGCGCGATGGAAGTGGATGAGGCGGGGAACTTGGCGAACTGGATGATCCCAGGAAAAATGGTGAAGGGGATGGGCGGGGCGATGGATCTGGTGGCCGGGGCGCGGCGGACAGTGGTGGCGATGGAGCATACGACTCGGGAAGGCTCGCCGAAGATTTTGAAGAAGTGTACTCTGCCGCTGACTGGCGTCAAAGTTGTAGATACGATTGTGACGGAGATGGCGTACATCCGGGTGACGGAGCGCGGGTTGGTGCTGGAGGAAGTGGCTCCCGGGCTGACGGCGCAGGATGTGCAGCGGGCTACCGAGGCGAGGTTGACCGTCAGCGAGAAATTGAAGGTGATGGAGAGTTAGCAGTCTCGTTGCGGCGCACCTCAGAGGCTAAAGCCCGTTCGAGTTTAGTGCATCGTTATCGCAGCGCTGGAAGCGCTGCGCCACTCAAAATCTCAACACTTCACGGCCTCGCCGACTCCGCCTAGATGCGGAACGGCGCTGCCAGCAGGCGGAACGGTAGTGTGATCGCGAGGTAGATAATCTCGAGCACTCCGTGGACCGCGACACCCACGATGCGGAATGGCAGCAGCAATAGCCAGATGAACGGGTAAGCGATGAGCGCCAGCAGGGCCAGCGGCCAGCAGATTACGAACAGTATGCACCACAGGAGGAAAGTGAACATGGTCAGCCTCCTTCATTATTTTCTATTTAATTGTACGGCGGCTTGGGGAAGAAAGTTCCGCGCGGTGCTGCGCTGTACCCATTCGCGGGCGAGGGCGCCCGTGCCACATGAGCCTACTCGTAACGCAATGCTTCTGCTGGTAGAGTTCTGCCGGCTGACCAGGATGGGTAGAGAGTCGCCACGAAAGAAATCCCGATGGCGCCCAGGGCTACGAATATGCCGTCCATCAGGCGCGGGGCGAAGGGCACGTAGTCGATGGAGTAGACCTCGGGCGAAAGCGAAATGATGTGGTAGCGGCCTCCGGCGTAGGAGATGGCATAGCCCAGCAGGAGGCCGATCGCGGTGCCGATCACGCCGATCAGCACGCCTTGCGCGATGAAGACGTTTCTCACTTGCGACGTGCGCGTGCCCATCGACATGAGCACGGCGATGTCCTTGGTTTTTTCCATGACCATCATGATCAGCGAAATCAGAATGTTCAGAGCGGCCACGAAAACGATCAGGCCGGTGGTGATGTAGGTGACCAGGCGTTCCATGTTCAGGGCATGAAACAGGGCTTTGTTTTGCTCCTTCCAATTGGTGGTCATGAAGCCTTTGCCCGCCGCATCTTCGAGTTGGCGGGCGACTATGTCTGCCTTGTCGATGTCATCGACCTTGAACTCGATGACCGAAATCAGATCGCCGAGGCCGAACAGACGTTGTGCATCGGATAGCCGGGTGAACGCCCACGACGAATCGTAGTCGAAGAATCCGGAGTTGAAGATTCCCACGACGCGAAACCGGCTATATTTTGGCACCATGCCAAAGGGAGTTAGTTCGCCTTGCGGGCTGGTCACGAGAACGACGGAACCAACGGTTGCGCCCAAGTTATCGGCCATGTCTTTGCCGAGGATGATTGGCGGCATGGCGGCGACTCGCGCATGCACGCCGGCAAGGGCGTCGGGAGATTCTTCGGTCGCTGGCGTTTCCTGGGCGGGCGAGGTGGCCGTTCCTGCAGGATGTTTTTGCTCGGAGGTTTCGTCGAGGGCTGCGGCTGAACCTTCTTTTATGGTGTTGAGCAGATCGCCCACTTTGCGCTCATCGGCTGGAATCATGCCTTTGAGCACGGCGCCGCGGGCGCGGGGTCCGCGCGAAATCAGAACCTGCTCAAAAATTGCTGGAGCGGCGGCGACTACGTGTGGCTGTTTGGAAAGGCGATCGAGCAGCGGCGGCCAGTCTTTGATGCCGTCGTCGGCTATGCGGAGAAGACTTACGTGCGAAGTCGATCCGATGAGGCGCTCCTGCAAATCCTGGCGAAAGCCGTTGTTGATAGCGAGCGCGACGATGAGCGAAGCCACGCCTGCGGCAACTCCGAGGATCGAAATGCCCGTGATGATGCCGATAAACGCCTGGCGGCGTTTGGCGCGCAGGTAGCGGGTGGCGATGAAGAATTCAAAGCGCATGCGAGCTTTCATTAAACATAAGGTTGATATCGCACAAGTTTGGGAAGTAGCCGGGGATGAAAGAAGCTTGAACACCTCAAGACGTTGCCATGGCCAACGTTGATCGTGCCACGAATTCCCATGAACCCAAAATACTCCCGGCATCTCCCAGCGATTGTCGCGAGCCCCATCGCCCTCACGGCTTCGAGCATCATGTCGAAGGTCGCATCGTTGGGGAGCCTGGATTCCGACGGGAGTTCGAAGGTCGTGCCTGAACCAAAGCTCACATCGATAAGGGAGCTGTTACGGTCTTCAATGTGAGCGCAGAACTCAGCGGCGTACTTGTTGGTAGGCTTCAACCAAATAATCGTTCCGTCGTCATTCTTCGTCCGCTGCGAACCCAGCGCTGCAGTCCCGGGCGGCAGGGTGTTGAGCAACTCCTGAAATAGTCCCATCAGGAGACTGGCGTTCTCATCTGAGGCTTTGATAATCGAAATCATGATCCAAGTTTGGGAAGTATAGCCGGTACTCTATTTCGATACTGAAGATATTCTTGTCCGAACCTCTTTTCCAGTTCCGCGTCCTCCATCATTACCATCACAGCACCGGTGACGGCCGCAAATGCCGTCAGAGCCCAGCAGACCGCTAGGTCCGTGCCCAGGCTCCAGGCCAGCATCTCGCAGAGGTGGCCGAGGTAGACGGGATGACGCACGCGGGCGCGAATGCCTGTGGTGACCAAACGTTGGTGATTGTGGTTAGGCACGATCTCGGGAAATCCGCCGAGCTGGGTCAGGCTGAACTCGCTGTGAGAGAGTTTGTAGAGCACGAGGCCCGCGCAGAATAAAGCGCCGGCCGGAATCCAGGTCCATCTAGTTTCATAGACCGAGACGTGGCGCCACGGGGCCGTGATCGCAGTTACGAGCGCCCACATTCCGATCCAGATGGGCAGCAGAATCCTGTACGGCGATCGTCGGCGTGAACGCCAGAACTCTGCTCGGGGATGAATCAGCAGCCAGAACGCCGGGATGGTTGAGTAGACGACGCAGATTATCCAGGCAATGGTTCTCAGCACCGTCAACATGAGTCGATTTTACCCGCAGGATAGGGCGCGCCATGCAGGTCTTCCCGTTCTGTGGCACATTAGAAAGTCACACAACTAAGATCAATGCCCGCCCCTGCCGACTCCAGAGCTGGACGCATCGCTTTTACGCATCCGGATTTCGTGCTGTTTCAGATTGCGCGCTTTCTGATTGTGGCCGCCGTCGAAATGCAGGCGGTTGCGGTGGGATGGCAGGTTTACGACATCACCAAGCGCGCACTCGATCTTGGACTGGTGGGGCTGGCGCAGTTTCTTCCGGGCATTCTGCTGTTTCTGGTTTCGGGGCATGCGTCTGACCGCTTCGACCGGCGCAAGGTGCTGGGGGCGTGCTATGCGGGATACGCGCTCTGCTCCGGGCTTTTGCTGGTGATCGCGGAGATGGGGGCGCATTCGGTTGGGCCGGTCTCCGTGCAGCCGATCTATGCGGTGCTGATTCTGCTGGGCGTGGTGCGTTCGTTCAACGGAACGGCCAGCCGCTCGATTCTGCCGCAATTGGTTCCCGATGAACACTTCGCCAATGCGGTGGCGTGGAACGCGACCACATTCCAGGCCGCAACGATTCTTGGACCATCGCTTGGCGGAATTTTGTATGCGCTCTTCCGTGGGCCGTCTGCGGTTTATGCAGCGGCCATGCTGACCGCCTTGGGCGCATTGGCCTCGGCCTTCCGCATCAAGACGCGGCCGCAGGTGCGGCGGCGGGAGCCCATGACGCTGAAAACCGTCTTGGCCGGATTGCACTTCATCTGGCGCGAGAAGATGGTTCTGGGAGCGATTTCGCTGGACCTGTTCGCGGTGTTGCTGGGCGGAGCGGTGGCGCTGCTTCCGGTTTATGCCCGCGAGATTCTGCACACTGGGCCTTGGGGTTTGGGATTGCTGCGAACGGCTCCGGGCGTAGGCGCTGCCGTAATGGCCGTGGCGCTGGCACATCGTCCGCTGCGCGGGCGGGCGGGGCCGACGATGCTGTGGTCGGTGGCCGGCTTCGGAATCTGCACTATTCTTTTTGGCATTTCGACCAGCCTGGCGCTTTCGCTGCTTTCGCTGATCCTGCTGGGCGCGGCCGACATGGTCAGCGTGATCATTCGCGCGACTCTGGTGCAGTTGCGCACGCCCGACGAAATGCGGGGACGCGTGATGGCCGTCGACATGGTTTTCATCGGAGCGTCCAATGAACTGGGACAGTTCGAATCAGGACTTACCGCGCAATGGTTTGGCACGGTTCCTGCCGTTTTGTTGGGTGGAGTGGGAACGCTGGCGGTGATTGCTCTGTGGGCATGGAGATTTCCGGAACTGCGCCGGGCAGGAAAGCTTAGTGCCATGAAGAGCGTGGCAGAGGAGGCTGCTGAGGCGCCAGTTTGATCTCTCTCCACCCGGTCAATCCTCTTCTAAATAAAAAATGTTGACAACCAGAAACCGTAAATTTTCATCCGACTGAGCCGCAAGATGTCACAAGATGTCAGATGTCGGCTTGAACAATGCCGGCCTGAAGCCATTCTTTGGTGTTCACTGCTTTCGTATCTGCAGAGCAGGTGGGCCGTCGGTCTGTAATCAGTAAACGCGGGTTCTTGATTCGGTTGAGTGCACGAGGGGGAAGATGGACAAACTCCAGGGGGCAGCCGAACCCGACAGCCATACTATTGCCGCGGAAGTTCCCCGCGAAGAGATTACGAGCCGCAGCCCCGGCCCAGCGGTTGCACGGTGCCCTTCAGCGAACGAACGACCACTTCCAACGTTCTTTGTGATCGGTCCACCGCGAACTGGGAGCAGTTGGCTGCACTGGGTTTTAAGTCCGCATGCGCTTCTGCCCAGCCCCGGTAAAGAGACGAGATTTTTCGACAGTCATTTTCATCGCGGCTTGAAGTGGTATGCGGCGCACTACCAACCGTCGAGTGAGGGACGGCCCGTTGGAGAAGTTGCGCCCACTTATTTCGCTTCGGCCAAGGCACGAGAGCGAATAGCCCGGACGGTGCCGGGAGCGAAAATCGTATGTGTTTTCCGGAATCCGGTGGAACGCATCGTGTCGCTCTACCGCGTGAAACGCGCCTACGGCTTTATTCCCTGGAGTTTTGAAGAGGCGTTGGTGCGCGATCCCGAATTGATGGAGACGGGCAAGTATGCAAGCCATCTCAGACGGTGGCAGCAGTCGTTCGGCGCCGCAAACATCCTGGCGGGGATTTACGATGATCTTCGGGAAAATCCGCAAACTTTTCTGGATACGCTGGTGGATTTCATCGGAGTACCGCGCTTCGTTCTCCCGGCATCACAGTACGGGTCAGTACACAATTCCGAAAGCATGACCCATCCTCGGAGTTACTACCGCACCCGGGGTGCAACGATGGCGGCGGAATGGTTAAAGTCGCACCGGTTGGATCATTTGGTCGGCGCGTTCAAGCGTTCGGCGCTGCGCAATCTCGTGCTGGGGGGAGGAAAACCTTTTGCTCAACTGCCGGCAAACCTGATGACGCAGCTCTATGAAAAGTTCCGGCCCGAGGTCGAGGAACTGGAAGCGATGCTCCATCGCGACTTCTCTGCGTGGAAACTTCAAGAGCCACGCGAGATACCGGGTACGATTGATGAGATGAGACGCTGATAGGCCCTGGCGCACAACCCGGCGATTAAGAGGCCTACTTGCCGCGAATCAGCGTCTTCGCCGCGCCCATATTTTCGTACCGATCATAGACCCGCACAACCACAACGTGATCCTCAGAAGAGAACTTCATTTCCTTCGCCCGATTGGGATGCTCGGGTTCAGCACTCGGCGAAGACATCGGAGTATAGGGAATATCAACTTTGAAGTCGTAGCTCTCCGTCTTGGCGTCGGAGAGCTGGCCGACCGGATCGAGGTACTTCCACTCGCCGGCGTCCACGGAAAATTCCGCGCGCTTGAGGGGAGAAAATCCATCGACTGCGCGGAACGTGACATGCAGCTGCCCGCCCTCGACCGACGCTGCGAGATTCTCGATGCGCGGCGGCGTCGTGTCCACCTCAAAGCGGCGGCTTTCTTTCGACGCTGTTAACGCCTCGCCAGGCGAGTGCGACGGCGCATCCGAGGCAACTACCTTTATGGTGTAGCCGCCATCCGGCAGCAGGCTGGCATCGAACGAGTACGCCTTGTCGGTGAGATTGTCTTTGAGGAGGAGCCAGCGCGACTCGCCATCGCCGCGGTAGTAGACGGAGTAGACGAGTTGGTCGTCGTTGTCGTCGTGCGCGGTCCACTTCACTCCGATGGAATCGCGATCGTGCGAACTGGGCGTTGGGGCTTCGAAACGTGTTGCGGAGGATCCTCCGGAATCCGATCCCAGACCCTGGCCCGACATTTTCGGCAGAGGCTGATACTTCACGCCGACCTGGACGATGACGTCGTCGATCTCAGGAGCGATGTTCTTAGGCAGGTAATTCAGGGCCACGCTATCCACGCTGGGCGCGGCGGTTCCTGCGTGCAGCACGGTTTTCCACTGCGCGTAGCGCGCGGCTGGGATTCCGGTTTCCGAATTCTTGCTCAAGTCAATCTTTTTCCACGGACTCCAGTTGCGGTCGGGATTATCTACGTTGCCGCTGCGGGCATAAAGATCCACGCTGCCTGCGCCGCGAAATTCGGCGCGTCCCCAGCGCGAGAAAATCTTGGCGTCAAACACGTCGCTTTCGTAAGTGCCCTCAGCTTGCGGCTGCGGCCCCAAGACAAACACTTTGCCGAGATTGCTAGTGGCAGCATATAAACCGCCGCCGGGAGTTCTGGCAAACGCGGTGACTTGCGATGCTGGAGCTTTGAGCAGATCGGAGAATTCGTCGAGGCCGGTGATGGCAAAAATGTGGCCGCGATTGCCGGTGCCGGCCAGCAATCGTCCCTGGGAATCGAAGGCCAGCGCGTACACAATATCTTCGCGGGAGGTCCAAACTTTTGCAGGGGAACCGTCCGGCGCAATACGGTACACATCCGACCCGCCGCCGGCTGTGCCGCCGGGGAATGGAAATGGGCCTGCCGTTTGAGGTGCGCTGGGTGTGGGCGTGATGGTGATGCCGGGAGCTTGCGTTGTCGTACTGGGCACGGGAGCGTTGGCGCCCAAGCCTAGAAGAGATGTAGCCAGGGCGGATGGGATTGTCCCTCCGCTGCGTTTTTCGCCGACAGCGGCCGCGTAGATGTTGCCGGCGTGGTCGAGCGCCAGCGCTGTGATCTCCTTTTTAGGCGCGCTGTAGAGCACGAATCCTTCGCCCGCTGGAGATATGCGATAGATCAGACCACTGCCGTCGGAGCCGGCAATCAGATTGTCCTGGGCATCGAAAGCGAGAACGCGGATGTGGGTTTCATCGCTCTTGAAAAAAACTGAATGCTCACCCTTCGACGTAACGCGGTAAATTTCTCCATGGTCGCCGGTGGCTACATAGAGGTTGCCGGAGTTATCCAGAGCGAGGTCCCAGATATATTTTGTACCTGGCTCGAAATAGACGGAGGAACTCCAGGAAGGATCGGCAGCGGGTTTAGTTGCTTCTTTTTCTTCTTTGCCTTTCTCGGAAGCGGCATCCTGAGGTGGATCGGCTTTTGCCGCCTGCCCCTTGCCGCCCGGCTTGTGTTCGAGCTTGTAGACTTTGCCATCGGGAGCCGTGGCGGCATAGATCACGCCTCCGGGACCGGTCTGCAGCGCCTGCACCTGAAGTTCTTTGGGTTCAAAAATGATCGTCGCCTTGCCGTCGGGCGTGATGCGGTACACGCGGGCGGGCGCGCCCGCGGCTACGTAGACGTTGCCCGCATCGTCGGCGGCAATCGCCCAAATGTAGGTAGAAGGCGTGGCATACAGGCCCTTGAACGTGGGCGCCAGCTCCAGGCCACCGGCGCTGCGAACGGCCACGCCGGTGGCCGTGCCCTTGGTCAGTTCGTCAAATCTCGATTGCTCCCAGGTGCGCGTGCCGTCGGCGAATGCCGTCGATAGCAGTAAGGTTGTGAGAAGAAGACTCGCAAGAAGGGAGAGAAAAAGCTTTCGCGCACTCGGCAATTTCATACCTCGAAGCATCGTTGTGGAGAATATTCAGGTTACCACGCCGGATGGATGAGAAAGCGGGCAGAGCTGAGGAGAGTTGAGAGTACCTGATGCGGTGAAGCCTTCGCAAATGGGCGCTTCGCCGCAGCGCTGGATGCGCCGCGCCACCCGAAAAGCCTGGATATGCTGTCCGGACGGAAGCCGATTCTCCATGGTATCGTAAGGTTTCATGCATTCTCCGCGTCAGGATCTGCTGCGCTTGCTTGCCTACAAGTCTTTCCGGCTGGGCGAGTTCAAGCTTTCTTCAGGCGGTACCAGTGACTACTACATCGACTGCCGTACGACGACGCTCGATGCCAAGGGTGCGCGCCTGACCGGCGAAGTATTTTTGGACGAAATCCGGCAACGGGGATGGAAGCCGCAGGCGATTGGCGGGCTGACCATGGGTGCCGATCCCATCGTGACGGCGGTTTCGGTGGTGAGCGGCGAGTTGAGCGGCTTTCTCGTCCGCAAGGCCGAAAAGCAGCACGGGACTGGACAGCGCATCGAGGGCTTTCGCGAGAAAGGCGCGCGCGTGGTTATCGTTGACGATGTTTGCACCACAGGCGCGTCTACAGTGCAGGCCATCGAAGCCGCGTGTGAATTCGGATTCGAGATTGTGGGTGTGATGTGCCTGGTGGAGCGGGAAGAAGCAAAAGGGCGTCCCAACGTAGAGAAGGCCGCCGCACCCGCGCCGTTCATTTCTATCTTTACCGCCGGCGATGTTCGCACCGAGCACGTTCTTCAGACGGATGACACCGCGCCTGTGATCTTTGCAGTGGCAGCCAGTTGCGAAATTTGCGGGCGTCCGGCAGTGACGAATGTCCCGGGGAACCGGTGCGTGGCGCATAAAATGTAGCGAGCGTCGTCGTCGGCCTTCGGTCGTCGGCCCTCGATCTTAACGAAGGATCCTTCTAACGCACGGCCGACGACCGACGACTAACGACTGACGACTGACGACTGACTTCATGATTCAGACTCTCGAATGGACTGACCAAGGCGTACGCTTCATCGATCAGACGAAGCTGCCCACGGAAGAAACCTACGTTGTCTGCAAGACGCACGAGCAGGTTGCCGACGTCATCCGGACGATGGTGGTGCGCGGAGCGCCTGCTATCGGCGTGGCTGCAGCCATGGGAATCGCGTTGGCTGTCAAGAATTCCAAAGCCGAATCGACGGCTGACTTAAAATGCGACATCGACCAGGCTTGCGATGTCATTGGCAAGACCCGCCCGACGGCTGTCAACCTTTTCTGGGCGATCCGCCGCATGCAGGAGAAGTTCGAGCGCTTGCGCATTCGTCCCGTCGCGCAAATCAAGCTGGAGCTCATTGAAGAATCCCAGCGCATGCACGCCGAAGACATCGCCGCCAACCAGGCCATGGGACGCCACGGCGCCACGCTGATGCCGAGCGAGGGCGGAGTGCTGACGCACTGCAATGCCGGCGCGCTGGCTACGGCCGGATACGGCACTGCGCTGGGCGTGATCCGCGCGGCGGTTGAGCAAGGCAAGAAGATTCACGTGTACGCCGACGAGACGCGGCCGTTCCTGCAAGGCTCACGGCTTACCGCCTGGGAACTGATGAAAGACGGCATCCCGACCACCGTGATCTCCGACAACATGGCGGGCGCCATGATGAAGCAGGGCAAGATCGGAGCGATCGTGGTGGGCGCCGACCGCATCGCAGCCAATGGAGACGTCGCGAACAAAATCGGAACTTACACCGTGGCTGTTCTGGCGAAGGAGCACGGCATCCCGTTCTATGTGGCCGCGCCGCTGTCGACAATCGACTACGCCTGCCCCGACGGCAGCCAGATTCCCATCGAGCAACGCAACGCTAGAGAAGTCACGCACATCGCCGGGCGGCAGATGACGCCGGATGGCGTATCCATTGAGAATCCAGCCTTCGACGTGACTCCGGCGAAGTATGTGACGGCGATCATCACCGAGCGCGGCATTGCTCGCGCGCCTTATGAGGAGTCCCTGCGCGGGCTGGCGCACACAGAAGCCAAGGTCGAGGTCTAGGTGTCGAGGTCCAGGCATGCTTGTAGTGTTGCCATGAGTTCTGCGGCTGGCGGAACGGCGAAAGTTGCGGTTGTGGCGCTGAGCATGCTAAGCCGTGACACAAATCACATCGCAGGGTGAAGTTCCCGAGTATCGTTTTCAGAAGGCGTTTGCCTCACAGGCTCAAAAATGGTTCGAACGTGCCATAGCGGAGTCTGGGCCTTGGTGTGAGAAGATGGCTTCCTACTGTTCCCGCGTTCGACAACCTAAGGCTGGGACAGGGTGGACCGAAGCGGAGGCAGATTGCATCTAAAGGAGCAGGTGGAGAAACAGGAAGCGCTGCTCCGGGTTCAAGGATTGAAGAAGGTTTTCCGGTCCGGCGAATCGGACCTGGTGCTCTTTGAGAATTTATCGTTTGCAGTGAAGCGCGGCGAGATGCTGGCGATTGTGGGCGAGTCAGGCGCGGGGAAGAGTACCTTGTTGCACATCCTGAGCGCCCTTGATCACGCTTCCGCGGGTGACGTATACTGCGCGCAATTGCAGCTGAATGCGCTGTCGGCGGACGAAGCGGCCGAGTTTCGCAATCGCGACGCGGGCTTCGTGTGGCAGTTTCATTATCTGCTGCCGGAATTTACGGCGGCGGAAAACGTGGCGATGCCGCTGCTGGTGCGGGGGCGCACCTGGGCAGAGGCCGAGCCGCAAGCTTTACGCTGGCTGCGTGAGGTCGGGTTGGAGCAACGCGGGCATCACCGCTCGGGAGAGCTTTCGGGCGGAGAGCAACAGCGCGTGGCTCTGGCGCGGGCGCTCATTACCGGTCCGAAGTTGTTGTTGGCGGATGAGCCTACCGGGGATCTGGACGGACAGACGGCGGAAGCGGTTTTCGAATTGATTGCGCGATTACATCGCGAGCACCAGCTCACCTCCCTGATTGCAACGCATAACTTGTCGTTCGCCCGGCGCTGCCATCGCGTGTTGCGGCTGGAGCGGGGGCGCGTGGAAGAGATCAGGCCGGAATCGTTGCCGGCGTAGTAGGATGCGGAAGAGCAAGATTAGTAAGACAATATGCAAGAAAAGGGGCTAATCGGCAGCGGGAGGGGACTTGAACAGGTTCCTTCAGTAACATTATAAAAACGTTTGAGTACTTGGGTTCGGTGGCTGTTTGATTGCATAATGAAGATAGTCTGGTTACGTCTGTCAGGGATTCAGGGGGCCAGGCCGAGCGGGTTCAAGTTCTTCTCGGCCGGTAGGTGTCAGGGGGAAGGGCATTATGTTTGAACGTTATACGGAGAAAGCCAGGCGCGTCATCTTCTTTGCGCGCTACGAAGCAAGCCAGTTCGGGTCTCCTTACATTGAGACCGAGCATCTGCTGCTGGGGCTCCTGCGCGAAGATAAGGCCCTGACCAATCGCTTCCTGCGCTCGCATGCCTCGGTTGAATCCATCCGCAAGCAAATCGAGGGTCACACTACGATTCGGGAGAAAGTCTCGACCTCGGTCGATCTCCCACTCAGCAACGAGTGCAAGCGCGTGCTCGCCTATGCCGCGGAAGAGGCGGAGCGGCTGTCGCACCGGCACATTGGGACCGAACATTTGCTTTTGGGTTTGCTGAGAGAAGAGAAGTGCTTTGCTGCGGAGATTCTGCACGAGCGTGGCTTGCGCCTCGCGACCATTCGGGAGGAACTGGCGCGCACCAGCCAGGAAAAAGCGCAACCGCAACGGCAGCGTGAGTCGTCGCTTCTGAGCGAGTTTTCACGCGACCTTACGCAGGCAGCAATGGACAGCCAGCTTGATCCACTGGTGGGCCGCG
This sequence comes from uncultured Acidobacteriaceae bacterium, assembly GCA_963832755.1. GTDB lineage: Bacteria > Acidobacteriota > Terriglobia > Terriglobales > Acidobacteriaceae > Sulfotelmatobacter. The sequence goes on from CAWHVM010000003.1 coordinate 1,386,519, forward strand.
ATGGTGAACTCGAGCGCGTGGTTCAAATTCTGTGCCGCCGCACCAAGAACAATCCCGTGCTGATCGGCGAGCCGGGCGTGGGCAAGACAGCCATTGTCGAAGGACTGGCGCAGCGCATCGCTGACGGCGAAGTTCCGTCATTCCTGGCAGACAAAAGAATCCTCGCCCTCGATCTTTCTTTGATCGTCGCCGGAACCAAGTATCGTGGACAATTTGAAGAGCGGCTGAAGACCATCATGAAAGAACTGATGGAGTCGCAGAATTCCATCATTTTTATTGATGAGCTGCATACGCTGGTGGGCGCGGGCTCGGCCGAGGGATCGCTTGACGCAGCGAACATTCTCAAGCCGGCGTTGTCGCGCGGTGAGATTCAGTGCATCGGCGCAACCACTCCGGGAGAATATCGCAAGTCGATTGAGAAGGACCGATCGCTGGAGCGGCGTTTCCAGGCGGTCAAAGTTCCTCCGCCGAATGAGGCCGATGCCGTGAAAGTGCTGTTCGGCATCAAAGACCGGTACGAAAAGTTCCACGCCGTCACCTATACCGACGATGCCATCAACTTTGCGGTCTCGCATTCGAACCGCTACATTCCCGACCGCTTCCTGCCGGATAAGGCGATCAACCTCGTTGACGAGGCTGGTGCGCGCGTGAAGCTGCGCCAAACCTCGCAGCCGGAAGAAATCACCGAAGTCCAGAAGCGGATCAAGTTCATCGTGCACCGCATGGAGAACGCGATTGCGAATCACGAGTTCGAGAAGGCGCGCTTCTACTCCGATGAAGAACGCAAAGAGCGCGAGAACCTGCGCGCGCTGCGCGAAAAATATCATCTCGACGAATCTTCGACGGGCGTAGTCGGCCGCGAAGACATTGAAGATGTGGTTTCGCGCTGGACCGGCGTTCCCATCACCTCGATCAAGGAAGAAGAGACGCAGAAGCTGCTGCGCATCGAGGAAGAGCTGCACAAACGCATCATCTCGCAGGATAAATCGATCAACGCGCTGGCCCGGGCCATCCGGCGTTCGCGCGCGGGATTAAAGAGCCCGAACCGGCCGATTGGCTCGTTCCTGTTTCTGGGCCCGACCGGCGTGGGCAAAACCGAAGTCGCCCGCACGCTGGCGCAGTTTATGTTCGGAACGGAAAAAGCTTTGGTCCGCTTCGACATGTCCGAGTTCATGGAGAAGCACTCGGTCTCGAAGCTGATCGGCTCGCCTCCGGGTTACGTCGGCTACGAAGAGGGTGGTCAGTTGACAGAACGTGTCAAGCGAGCGCCATATTCTGTCGTTCTGCTCGATGAAATCGAGAAGGCGCATCCCGATGTGTTCAACATCCTGCTGCAGGTTTTTGAAGACGGCCAGCTTACCGACGGCCTCGGCAACACGGTCGACTTCAAGAACACGATCCTGATCATGACGTCGAACATTGGGGCGCGCCACCTGCAGAAGCGCGAGGGCTTCGGCTTCCAATCGACCAAGGATGAAATGGTTTCGAGCAAGGTCGAGGAGATGGTGAAGGGCGAAGTGAAGCGCACCTTCAATCCAGAATTCCTGAACCGGCTGGACGAGATCATTCTATTCATGGCTTTGAGCGAGGCCGACCTGATCCAGATTCTGGAACTCATGGTTACTCAGCTCAACAACAATCTGGCGCAGAAGGCGATCACGGTGACGGTGGCGGATGAGGCCAAGAAGTGGATCCTCAACCAAACCCTCACCGACCGCACCTACGGCGCGCGGCCGCTGCGTCGGGCGTTGCAGAAATATATTGAAGACCCGCTGTCGGAGGCGCTGATTCAGGGAACGATTACCACGCGCCCGGCATTTATCGAGGTCTTCCTCGAAGACAACAAGCTGTTCTACCGTCCGGTGGATGCGGAGAAGAGCACCGAGGGCGTGCTGTTGTACGAGAACAGCTAGAAGCAGCCTTCAGCTATTAGCCGCCAGCCAAAAAAGCTGGCGGTTTTTCTTTTGGCTCCCGACCACTCCCGCGGCTTCCCGAATTCGGCGTGCAGAAGGCAGTCCCGCTGAAATCCAACGAAAATCAATTGACCCGAGGCAAGAACTATGATTAGATGCCCCGCACAAGGCGGGTTTTCGGGGCTGACCCGCCAACGAAGAGGGGCGGGCGGAAACCAAGGAGGATGTATGAAGTGCAGTCTGGTTTGCGCAACTCTTGTCGTAGTGGTACTAGCTCTCTCTGCCGGCGCCGGCGCACGGGAAGTCGTTCTGCCCGCTGGCACTCTCTTGCAATGCACCTTGAATGAGCCCAATTTCTCCTCGGCGACGGCGGAGATCGGCGATCCCGTCCTCTGCCACCTGCGCGGAGTTACCGAGTTTGGACAGCAGGCATTCCCGCGGGGCAGTTATCTGGTAGGCCACCTCGAAGCCGCGAAAGATCCCGGACATTTTGTCGGCAAAGGTTATCTGAAGCTGCAATTCGACCGCATTGGATTGCCCGGCGGCGATATGCCCCTGCAAGCGAAGGTGATCTCGACTCGGGGATACAAGGTCGACAAGGAAGGCAAGATCGACGGCAAAGGCCACGCCAAGCGCGACGTGGTCGAATGGATGCTGCCGCCGCTTTGGCCATGGAAGGTGATCATGTTGCCGGCGCGGGGCCCGCGTCCCACGCTTAAGGGCGAGACCGTGCTCAGCCTGCGCTTGATGGATGACGTAGAACTGCCGCATGTAGCATTGGCAACCGCGCCCCGATTGCGTTCGTTCAGCGCCCGGCCGCAGAGCGAGTCGTTCGGCGGCTCCGACGGCACCAGCAGTGCCAGGCCCGCGCTCGCCATCCGGGGCAGCGTAGTAACGCGAAGCACAGAGGTTTCGGCAGCGGTCGAAATTCCTCGCGCCTCCTACGCCAGCTTCGTTTCGAGCAGCGCCGGCTCCGAAGTTCCTGCGGCGGCTGTCGGCAAACCGGTGTTCATCCTGAACTCCGGCATGGTGCTGACAGTGGGCAGCTATCAATACCAGGATGGCCGCCTCACTTACACCTTGGAACATGGCGGAGGCGGTGTGGTGAGTACCGACGATGTGGACTGGAACGCCACCACCCGCGTCAACAACCAGCGTGGCGTGCGAGTGACGTTGCACGCCGGGCGCTTGAACGCAGAGAACTCGGGGTTTAGCGACTGATCTTCGGGAATTCTCTCCTTCAACTCACAGCCGCCAGTATAAAGCTGGCGGCTCTTGTTTGCCGGAAAGGCAATGCCTTCTAAGGCCGGCTCCAATCTTCGATTTTCAATCCCTTTACTCTCCGAAAGACGTTGTCGTTAGTCACCAGAATTGCCCCCGCGGCCAGGGACTGAGAGGCGATCATGAGGTCGAGATTGCCCATGGGTTCACCTCGTTGTTCGAGCGCGGTGCGAAGAATGGCATAGTGCCGAGCCGCTGCCGAATCCCATGCCAGCGACTCGATCCGGCGCAAGAATTCCTCGACCACGATCCCCAGCTTTGTGGCTTGCGGCAGTCGGGCGACGCCGAATCGCAACTCCGCCTCGGTGATTACGGAAATTCCGACCTCGCTGATAGGGACTCTGAGGAGCCGCTCTCGCACCCGTGGGAAGTTTCCCTTGATAACATAGCTGACGGTGTTGGTATCGAGAAGGTAGCGCAGCGGCATTTAGAACAACCGGCGTTTCTGCGGTGGAGTATCGTTGCGATCGGCGAGAAAGTATTCAGGGACGTCGACTGTCTTCAGCAGCGCGAAGAGATCTTCCCAGGATTCAGGACGTTGAGAGAGGATGACGTCGCCGGTGCCCGGGTCGCGGCGCACATAAACTTCGGAGCCCTCGAAACGGTACTCGGAGGGCAGGCGGACGGCCTGGCTGCGGCCATTGCGGAAGAGCTTGGCGGTCTTATGCATGGTATATACCATGATATATTCCAGCTTGCAGCGTGTCAATGCGATGGTTCACCGCTTGACCGTAAGGACCTCAGCGAAGAAGATCTGAAGACTTGTTTTGCGACCAACTCGGCTCCCATCGAATCTGAAACATGCGGATTCGCATTGGGGAATACCCTATGGGCAAGATCAACCTCGCTGACAAGTTCGCCAGGATTTCGGAGTACTGGAAGCCGTACATTGCCGCCGAGCTGAACGGCCAGCACGTAAAGCTCGACAAACTGAAAGGCGAATTCGTGTTTCATCATCACGAGCACGAGGACGAGATGTTCCTCGTGGTGAAGGGACGCTTTCGGATGGAGTACCGTGACGGCGACTTCCTCGACCGACACGAGTGGATCGAAGAGGGCGAGTTCATCGTTGTGCCGCGCGGAGTGGAGCATCGTCCGGTTGCCGACGAAGAATGCTGGATATTGCTGTTCGAGCCTGCTACCACCCTCAACACCGGCAACGTCGTGAACGAGCGCACCCTGCCTGAACTGGAGCGAGTCTAACAATGGACCTGACGGTTTACTCGGCGGCTTGGTGTCCCGACTGCCGCGAGGCCAAACGCTTTCTGGCCAAGCACAACATCCCTTACAAAGATATCGACATCGAGACCACGCCCGGCGCAATGAAAGAGATTGTCAAACACACAGGCAAGCAGGCCATTCCGCAATTCGTGATTGATGGCGAGTGGGTGCAGCCCTACGCCCCAGGCAAGGGATTTCTCTACGACAAGATGGCTAAGCGCTTGGGAATCGTGAAACCTTAGCAGCCCGCTGAAGACCTTAACTACCTCAGGGGCTGAAGCCCGTCAATTTCCGGGTGCCTGTCGACGCAGGCCTAAGAAGGCCTGCTCCCCCCGAAATCAGACTCAAATTGCCATCCTCAACACACTTTCGGTATCCCCTGTACATCATCTTCCGTACCGTGGAAAAGCCTTGCCAGACAAGGGAAGATGACCACTCATGTCCGGACCGGAGATTCCGCAGGAACCGAACGCGGTCAGCGAGAGCTGGCAGCAGTTGGTACAGGCCACGCTGGCCGTGGTGTTGCTGGCTGGCGCCGTGGCCATGTTCCACTACTACGCGCCCGCACCGGCGAAGAGCGCGCAGCCGGATGAACTGCACAGGGAAGTAAGCCAGCTCACCAGGCAAGTGGCGGAACTCGAGAAACAGCAGGCGATGCCGGCGCTCGCGCTGAACCGTTATCGAAATTCCATCGGTTACATTTACGGCGTCTACCAGGTTGGGTTCGCCAATCAGGCGCCGTCGATTCGCGCGCGCGTCTCGGGCACGGGATTTCTTGTAGGCGACGGCCTGCTGGCCACCAACCGGCATGTGGCCGAGCCCTGGTATGGCGACACCGAGGCCGAGGGTTTGATCGATCATGGGGCAACTGCCGTGCTGGAAACTCTGGTGGTATTCTTTCCGGGCTCGCCAACGCCGGTGAACTTGACACCGGGCACGGTTTCTTCCACGGGTGATCTGGCAGTGCTGCGCATCGAAAATAAAGATGCAGTCCGCGGAATCGCGGTGCTGCCTCTCGCCAAAAACACCCCTACGCCCGGAGAACCTGTGACCGTGATTGGCTATCCCATGGGCATTGCCGGGATGGTAGCCAAGTCGCCGACCGGAATCTACCAGCGGTTGGCCTATCGGCACAACGACATCACAGCGGCCAGCGAACTGGCAGCGCTGTCGCTGATTCGTCCTTCGACCACGTGTGGTCACCTGGGCGATGTGGTGGGCGACAAACTGATCTACGATGCGCCCACGGCCCACGGCGGCAGCGGCGGTCCGGTGTTCAACTCCAACGCGGAAGTGATTGGTGTGAACTCCGCCTACATCGACGGATTCTCCGGCGGTACGCTGGGAGTGTCGGTGGAATCGTTGCGGCCACTGGTCGAAGCGGCGGGGAAGAAACCTTAGAGTCTCATGCTCGTAGCCTGGCGATAGCCGCGCCGGTCCAATCGATTCTTGAATTCCTCACATCTCCCGCACTTTTGCGTCTTCGTGCAGACGTTGATCGCCTGAGGCTGAGGCGTCGCCGGAAACCGCATACGCCACGGCGGCGCCGATGAGAGCGGGAACGATGAAAGCATGTCCGCCGGTTGCTTCAGCGACGAACACGACAGCAGCAAGCGGTGTTTTGTAGCCAGCGGCGAGGAACGAGGCCATGCCGACCGCAGCGTAAAGATCGAGGACAGGGGTGTGGACGACCGACTGCGCAAATGCAGTCCCGATGCTGCCACCGACAAGGAATAGCGGCACGAACATGGCGCTGACGCCGCCCGAACCCAGGGTGAAGAGAGTTGCGGCCAGCTTGAGCACACTGAAGACGATGAGCTGCGAGGTGCTGTGGCTGTTGCTGAGAATGTCTCCGACGGCTTCGTAGTTGGGGCCGAGCGGTACGAGATTGCCGGGGTAGAGGTGCAAGAAAAGAAGTCCGCAAAGCCCGGTCAGAAGGCCGCCAATTGCCATCTTCAGCCAATGCGGTGCGGACCAGTTTACGAAAAAGCCGCGAGTGCGGCGGAAGGTGATGACAAAGACCATGGCGATCAATCCGACGATCAGGCCGAGCAGAGCGCTCCAGTAGAGGTCGCGGCGGGCAAAGCCGGTCGAGCCGGTGAAGTTGAAAAGCGGCGTGGCGCCGAGAAAAGAACTGAGTGTCACGAAGGAGACAACCGAAGCGATCAGAGACGGGACCAAGGCTTCGTGTGCCAGATCGTCACGATACGGCATCTCGAGTGCGAAGACGATTCCGGTGAGGGGTGCGCGAAATACGGCGGACATGCCGGCCGCGGCGCCGCAGATCAACATGATGCGGCGATCGCGGTCTTCAATATGCAGACCAAGGCGCAAACGCCGGAGCCTGGTCCAAAGCCAGGACCCAATCGCGGCGCCACCGTAAATGCTGGGGCCTTCGAGCGCGGCGCTGCCGCCGAATCCCACGGACGCGATGGCGGCTGCGAGTTTGGGCACGAAGGAGCGCATATCGACCTCGCCCTCATGCTCGTGGTAGGAGCGGATGATTTCCTCCGTGGAATGCTCGTTGGGGTCGGGAGTGAGAAACTGCATGATGAGGCCGGCGACAATGAAGGCTAGAACCAACCCCGGCACAATGGCCCAATGATGGTGCAGGTAGTAGCTGAGCACAGGAGGCCACAGTTTGCCCAGAATGATTACCACGACCCCGGTAATGACCAGGCCGGTGGTTAGGCCGATCACAGGCGCGATGATCAGCCATTTGCGAAGATCGCGGGCGTATACAGCCGAGAGGTCTTCGTGAACCAGAGACACATATTTGCGAAGCAGAGGATGATCGAGCAACCGCCGCATGCTCGGCCGTTTTGTGTCGTGTTTCGTCATAGCGGAGCTTTCTCGCATCTGCGACTCTCTCGCGTCTGCGACCGCAACCTATAAACGACGACCCGGTTTTAGCAGGGAGAGGTGAAGCAGGTGCAGAGTGGAGTTCTAGGATTGCGATTGCTCATGAACGGTCTTCGATCTTAATCTTCCCTTCGCGTGCAGAGCGGCGGAATGCGCGAACTCGGCATCGCCGCCTTCCCGCATGATGCGGCGCAGAGCCGTCACTAGCTCGGGTCCGGCCGAGCGCAGTTCATCGTGGTGATGAATCGCCAGTTCGCCCAGGACTCTTTCTCCTTTCGAGGTGAGAGCGAGCAGGACCTCGCGGCGGTCGTCCCGGGCCCGCGTGCGGTGCACAAAGCCGCCAGCTTCCAGGCGGTTCACCAGCTCCACGGCGCTATGGTGGCGGATTTGCATGCGGGTGGCCAGCTCGCGAATGCGCGGCCGCACCCCGGCCGGCATGCCCTTGATCGCCAGCATCAGCTGATACTGGCCGCGTTCCAGCCCGGCCTGCTTCACCACCTGCTCGCTGAAGTGGAGAAAGCGGCGAATCTGGTAACGGAACTCCGCCAGTGCCTGGTAGTCCGACAAGGTGAGCTTCTTCATGCCGCCGATTGTATCGTGCCGCGATCCAGTCGCGGGTTACAGTATATCGTAAGACGATACAAAATGAAACTCGCCGCTCCCGAGGCCGGCTTAGCGCGGGGAAGCCGCATATTGCGCCTCGCCATTGCCGAACGACCAGTTTTCCTTCGTCACCTCAACCAGATTGATGAACACATCCTCCCGCCGCACTTTCAACGTTTCATGCAGGCCGTCGGCAACGGCTTTGTAGAAGCGCTGCTTCATCTCCACCGTGCGGCCGCTGTTCAGTGTGACCTGCAGAAAGATGCAGTCGTCCGATCGATGCACCCCGAGATAATCGCGGTCAAACTGCAACTCAGCTTTGGGATGCTCCGTGATGATCTGGAAGCGGTCATTCTGCGGGACCGCGAAAGCGTCCAGCATCGCCTGATAAACGATCTCACCAACTTGCGCGCGATATTCGAGCGGCGTGCCTTCCACAAGATCGATGCGAACCAGCGGCATGAGTCCTCCTCTAGATGATGCGGTGCGATTTTAATATCGATGCGCGCTCCACTCGATAAGGTGCCGCGCATCCGCGCCCGTTTGCGCTGTGTTACACTTTATGATTCGCAGACGAGCGCCGCCTGACACAGGACATTTCGACCCGCACATGCTTCTTTCCAAGGATTATGTGGGCTACCTGGCCCGCGAAGTTACCAAGAAACTGATTGCCGCCAAGGCCATCGAAACCTCGGCCGTGCCCAAGGTCACGGAGCGCGTCCATGCCGCTCTGCTCGAAGAACTCACCCTCGAAGACCGCATCAATGACGAAGTGCGCGTCATCCTCGAAGCCTACGCCGAAGAAATGAATAAGACCGGCGCCAACTATCAGGAGATGTTCCGCAAGGTGAAGACCGAACTGGTGCGCAAGTACAAGGCGGTGCTGTGAGACTGAGCCGCGACAAAGTGAACGTGCTGGCGCGAGCCGTCGCCGACGCCCTCAAGGAGATGGATGAGGTCGACTTCATCGAAGACCCGAACACCATCCGCCAGGCAACCCGCAAGATCCTCGAAGACCTGCTTAATCACGAAGAGCGAATCGACCAGGCCGCCCGCCAGAAAATCGAAAGCCAGAAGCGCACCATCCTCGAAGGCTCGCAGGAGTGGGACATCCTCTACCGCAAGTACTACAACGAGGAAGTGAAAAAGCTGGGCGTCTGATGCGCTTGCTTGCGGCTCGATTCTGATCGTTGACTAGCCCATGCTCCATCCGTAAGATGAAGCGACTTCAATGATTGGCCAGACCATCTCGCACTATCGCATCCTCGAGAAACTCGGCGGCGGCGGGATGGGGGTGGTCTACAAAGCCGAAGACACGCGGCTGCACCGCTTCGTCGCCCTCAAGTTCTTGCCCGAAGAAGTTGCCCGCGATCCGCAAGCGCTGGCGCGCTTTCAACGCGAGGCGCAGGCGGCTTCCGCGCTGAATCATCCCAATATCTGCACCATTTACGACATCGGCGACGAAGGTGGCCGGGCCTTCATCGCCATGGAATTTCTTGATGGTGTGACCCTGAAGCATCGCATTGAAGGGCGCCCTTTGGAGAACGAAATGACGGTCTCGTTGGCCATCGAGATTGCCGACGCCCTCGATGCGGCTCATGGCAAGGGGATCGTCCATCGCGATATCAAGCCGGCGAACCTCTTCATCACGGAGCGCGGCCACGCCAAGGTCCTGGATTTCGGCTTGGCCAAACTCACACCCAGCGCCGTTTCGTCGAGCCTGCTCGCGGGCGCTGCGACTCAGGCCGCCAGCATCGACGAGCAACACCTCACCAGCCCCGGTGCCGCGCTGGGCACGGTTGCCTACATGTCTCCCGAACAGGCGCTGGGAAAAGAATTGGACCCGCGCACGGACTTGTTCTCGTTTGGCGCGGTGCTCTACGAAATGGCGACCGGTACGATGCCGTTTCGCGGGGACACTTCCGCCGCCATCTCGAATGCCATTTTGGAGCGCGTTCCCATTCCTCTGGTTCGTCTCAATCCCGATGTTCCGGCAAAACTGGAAGACATCATCAACAAGGCATTGGAGAAGGATCGTAATCTGCGCTACCAGCACGCCGCCGATTTGCGCGCTGATCTGCAAAGGATGAAACGCGACACGGAATCGGGCAGAAGACCGGCAGTCGCGGTCGAGCCGCATTCGGGCTCGCAGAGTCCAGCCTCAGCGCAGGAAACATCCGCGCAGACGCCCGCTTCTCCAAGCGGTTCTTCTGCCGCGGTGCCTACGATCTCATCACAGGTCTCTTCCGCCGCGTCCGCTTTGCGGTCGTCGCCGCGAATCCTGATGCTCATGATTGCTGCAGCAGCGATTGTGCTGGCCGCAGTGGCGGGCTTCTTGTTCCTGCGCGGTAGAAATGTGCGCTCCAGCGCAAGCCTGCAGCACAAGTCCGTCGCTGTGCTTTACTTCACTAATCTTTCGCAGGATGAGTCTCTGAACTGGCTCAACAACGGACTCACCGACATGCTGACCACAAACCTGGCCCAGGTAAAGGGTCTGGACGTGCTCTCTACCGAGCGCGTGATGAGCGCGGTGCAGCGTGCCACAAAAGATGGCAAGTCCCTCGATCCCGCCCAGGCCCAGCAGGTCGCGCGCGATGCCGGCGCTGACGCCTACATCACCGGAGCGTTGTTGAAGATCGGACCTACGCAACTGCGCCTCGATGTGCGCGCGCAAGACACCGGCACCGGGCAAATCCTGTTCTCCGACAAACTGGAAGGGCAGGACGTGCAAAGCATCTTCGGCATGGTCGACCGGCTCACCGAGCGAGTGGCCAGCAGCTTTCTGCCCGCCTCAGAGTTGCCGAAACAAGCGCCAGCGATCGAACAGGCCTCCACCTCGAACGTCGAGGCTTATCGCCACTATCAGCAGGGGATTGACTTCGGCCGTCGCTTCCTAATCCGAGATGCAATCCGCGAATTGGAAGAGGCAGTCCGCCTAGACCCGCAGTTTGCCCTGGCTTACATGCGTCTCGCCGACCAGTATCGCCTTATGGGTGACTTGCGGCGCAGCCAGGAAGTTGCGGTGAAGGCCGATCAATTGCAGTCGCGCTTGCCTCGTTACGAGCAATTGACGTTGCAAGCACTTAAAGCACAACGCTCCCGTGACGTAGAGGCCGGGGTCGCCATCCGGCGGCAACTGGTTTCCGAATTTCCACGCTCGACGATGGACCGCGGCGTTCTGTGCGCCTTTCTGTCGGACCTGGGCAAGCCCGAGCGAGAGCAAGCGCGTGAGTTGATGCAACAGGGACTGGCGCTCGATCCGAAGAACGAGGACCTGCTCAACTTTCAATCTTACCAACTAGCGAAGTGGGGAGAATTCGATGCCGCGCTGGCGGCCAACGATGGATACATGGCGGATCGTCCCGGCGACCCCAATCCGCTGGACAGCCGCGCCGACATTCTCTTCATGGCCGGCCGCGACGACGAGGCCGTGGCTACATTCCACAAAGTGCTGGAACTGAAACCGGATTTCGGAGATTACGGAGAGTATCTCGGGCTCGCCATCGTTTACACCGATCAGAAAAAGACAGACATGGCGCACGCCGCCTTTCAGCAGTACTCGGAACACACGTCGGCCTTCTCGCGCCTTTATCATTCGGGCTTCGATGCACAGTTCAAACAGTCAGAAGGTGACCTCGAGGGAGCGCTCGCCAGTTACCGCGAAGCCGTGCTGGAACTGGGGCGCGCAAAACAGAACGAGGCCGCCGAGGACTTCCTGTTGTCGTTCGCTGCCATGTCTGTGATGTTGGGGCAGGGTTCCTCAGCTCTCGCTTTTGCGCAGCAGCAGAGGCTCGATGACGAGCAACTGCAAGCCGTGGCATTCCTTGAAACCGTGGCGGGAAGCACTTCTGCCGCGCAGCAAAGCTGGCAACGATTCGCGGCCAGCCATCCCTGGGTTGCTCCGCGGGCGATTGAAATTGACCACGTCTACGCTGATGTGACGGCCGCAGTGCAGCGCGGCGATGGGCAAGCGGCGTTGAGTCGCGCTGCCGGCATCCCCGACTTTCAAGATCCCTACCTGCTTTTCCTCAAGGCCCGCGGCCATCTGCTCATCAACGATTATTCGGCGGCCGAAGACGAGTTTCGCACCGAGTTACGCCTCGATCGCAACCTGGAAAACGCCATCGTCCTCGTGGGGCGGTTTCCCCTGCTCGCAATCCTCTCCCATTACTATCTGGGCCAGCTCTACGAGCGCACGGGCAAACGCGACCAGGCTGTTAACGAATATCAGGAATTCCTATCTCACTTCACGAATTCGCAAACTCGGCTGGCGCAAGTCAGCGATGCCCGGGTTGCGCTCAAGCGTCTGATGCAATGATTCGGCGGAAGGCTTGAGTGACTGCAGAGGAAGCGGTATGCGCTCAGAGCCTGCCGGTGATCGCCTGCACCAGCAAGAGCGCTCCGATCCCGGCTAAGGCAACGTAAATGTACTTCAGAAAAGCTGCTCCGTGAAGGCGATGATTGATCACTCGGCCGAGAAACACTCCCAGCAGCGTGACCGGCAGCGAGAGCAGGTAATAGTGGGTCACGGCGGGAGTCCAGAGTCCGGCCAGCCAATAGCCACTCATGCCGATGATGCTGGCGGGCAGAAAATAGCCTTGCAGGGTTGCGCGGAAGTGTTGTGCAGACCAGCGTCGCATGGCCCCGTAAATAACCAGCGGCGGGCCGTTCATTCCGTAGGCTCCGCCAAGGATTCCGGCGCAGAGACCGCAGGCGAGAAGCCATGCCTTGCTGTCCTGTTTTAGCTCCGGCGGTGTGCGGCCGAGCAGGGCGTAAATAGAGAACGCCATGATGATCGCTCCCAGGGCGGCTTTGACTAGCCTTTGATGGCTGCTGGTGAGAAGCAGAAGACCCAGCGGAATCCCAAATAGAGTTGAGAACACGAGCCAGCCTGAACTGTGCAGATGGATGTGCTTCCAATCCTGCACTACGACGATGGCTGCGACCGTAATCGACACCAGCACGGCGAGGGGCGCGGCCACTTCCAGCGGAATGGAAAAGGCCAGCAGTGGAACGGCGATGAGAGCTTCGCCAAAGCCAAACGCCGAACGAATCAGCGTGGCGATAAAGATGACAACTAAAACATGCAGAGTGACGGCGTCGATCGCGATCTCCGGCGTGAATGGGATTTGTCATAGACAGCATATACAAAGTGGTCAGTGGCCAGTGGTCAGTGGCCAGTAAAACCCGAAGAAGCCCAGAGGTTCTCGCTGGCCACTGATCACTGACCACTGGCTACTGCTACCAAAAAGCCCCGCGCAATGCTTCGCGCGGGGCCATGCGAGTGAGGGACACAGAGGAAAACTTCAGGCTGCTTCCCGCCGCTTTTGGATGGTCTGCAGGGTCTGGCGATACTTCTGCGCATTGCCCACGATCTTGCGTTGCGGCAGGCTGTTGACCCACAATTCGTGAGGAATGTTGCGGCGTTCGCGGCGCGTGCCGACAGTCCCGCGGTGCAGAACGTTGGTGGCGCGCTTCTCCGATGTCTGTTGCTGCCAGCCGCTGCCCGTGCTTACGTTGAAGATCCCGATGTAGCCGTTCACCAGCAGCTGAAATGGATTGTGCATTTTGTTCATGCGATCAAATTGTGTTGAGCCCTCGGTGTGGAAACTCTCGAACCATGCAGGGTAGACGAAGTCGGACAACAGGATGTTGTCGATCTGATAGCCGAGACTGTCGTCCTCGCAGGCGTCGCAGACTTCGTAGGCGTAGAGCGTTCCAGCGGTGTTGGCGTTCTGCACGAACACGGTGAGGTTGATGTTTGGGTCGCCCAGCATTTCCAGCAGTTCGTGGCTGGCGGTGACGGTCCAGCTGGTGCCGGCCTTCAGATCGCTGGCGGCGAAGACCTTGCCGATGGGCAGGCCCTCGGTGGTGAGGTCGTGGTAGCCGAGAGCATTGGCCTGGTCGGTGTCGTCGAGAATCACAAGCCACCAGCTTCCGCTGGCCGGTTGCGTGCTTTTGGGGACGATGGTGAGTTCAGCGTCGGTACCCCATACGGGGCGGAAGTCGTTGGTCACTTGCTTCTGGAGCGCGGCCGCGACCGGCACGATGTCGGTATCGGCCAGCACGGTGCTCTCGTTGATCACAGAAATCTGGATGGTTGGGGTTTGTGCATGCGTGGGTTGAGGCATAGCAATTGGTCTCCTTCACACAGAAATTCGGAGAACGCGCAGCGTGAGATGCGTGACTCTGTGAGAAAAAGCTTATACGCTGAGTAGGCGAAGGAAATGTTTAAGCCGCCAAAAAAGTTGAAGAGAGGTTCCAAATTGGAACGGCACGTTCACTGCGTCGGTCGAACAATTCTGATTCAGCTCCGCTAACAACCATGCTTTCAGCCACTGAAATCAAGGCCGCGGTGATGCGAGCCGCTACGAACGCGGGCTTTGAACTTGTGGGCATCGCTCCCGTGGATGACGCTGCGGAGCTGGAGTACTTTCCGCGCTGGATTGCCGCTGGGTACGCGGGCAAGATGAAATACCTGGAGGCGCGCGATGAGCAGGGGCGATTGAAGCGTGCGTCGCTGGCGCACGTTGCGCCGTGGGCGCGCAGCGTTGTGGTTTGCGCGCTCAACTACAACACGGCGCAACCTTATTCGACGCAAGTACGGGACGCGGGGCGCGGCTGGATCTCGCGCTACGCCTGGAGCCGAGAGGACTATCACGATGCGGTGATGATGCGGCTGCGGCGCGTGGAAGCAGCGCTGCGAGAAGCCTGTCGAGCTGATCGTCGAGCTGATCGTCGAGTTGAGGATCTCATCACTCGGTGCTACGTCGACACTGGGCCTGTTGTCGAGCGCGTGGCTGCTAAGTATGCCGGCGTTGGATGGATTGGAAAGAACACGTGCATACTCAATCAGAAGCTGGGATCGTGGCTGTTCCTGGGCGTGATACTTACCTCGCTAGATCTCGCGCCTGATCTGCCTGCGCCTGATCGATGCGGCACTTGCATGCGCTGCATTGAGGCTTGTCCGACTGAGGCGTTCATTGGGCCTTATCAGCTTGATTCGAACAAGTGCATCTCTTATCTCACGATTGAAAAGCGGGGGGCGATTCCAGAAGAGCTGCGCTCTGGAATAGGGCGGCATGTTTTCGGGTGCGACATTTGCCAGGATGTCTGCCCGTGGAACCGGAAGGCTCCGGCGACGAATGCTGACGAGTTGCAGGCGCGGGAGGAGTTGGTGAATCCTGCGCTGGAAGGGCTGGCGGAGATGAGCGCGGAAGAGTTTCGCGAGATCTTCCGCGGATCGCCGGTGCGGCGGGCTAAGCTGGCAGGATTGCGGCGTAATGCTGTAATAGCTATAGGAAATAGTGGAGATCGGAAATTCCTTCCGCTGCTTGAGAAGCTGGCGGCGGATGACGATGAGGTGGTCGCTGAAAGCGCTGAGTGGGCTCGCCGGAAACTGGCTGATCCGGAGTGAAAAAAATTGGGGATCGATCTAGCTAAAATATCTGGAATCAGTTAGTTACGAAGTTATAGACTTCGGAGATCCGGCTAAAATCCTGAAAGCAAATAACTTGCCCGTAAAATCTTCCCTTCAAAGGACTTAGCGGATTCCGTACTGGCTAAGTGCTTTGGAATCAGTGGGCCCTCCGCAAAATCTTGATTCCGTGGAGGTTATCTCATTGCTATTATTTTTTCAAAGAACTGATGCGTTGAGAATATGGTCGCAAGGTTGAGAAACGAAGTCAAGGGAATTCGGAGGCGCTCGGGCTCCAGTCGAGATGACATCGTTTCTTAGTGGCATCGCCAATTAAGAATTATTGGGATTCGCCTTGACTTTTGGGGTTCTCGCCCTGCGGTTTGTGGCGTTTCGAGAGTAGGATCATGCTGACGTGTTTTACCGAGCGCGCTTGAGTCGCTCGTGGCATTGCGAACTGGAGGATTAGCGATGCAAACCAGGAGATTTTCGGCGGCATTGGCGATGGTGCTGTCTATCTTCGCTACGGCCCTATTTTCGTCGGCGACGCGCGCGGCGGCGCAGACGGAAAAGGTTCTGCATAGCTTCAACTTCAACGGGAAGGATGGTTGGAGCCCCTACTCCAGACTGATCTTCGACACCGATGGCAATCTCTACGGAACAACTTACTCCGGCGGCACCGACGCCGCCGGATCGTGCGTCTTCGGCAGCACCGTGGAGGGCTGTGGCACAGTATTCGAGCTATCGCCCAAGGCGGGCGGAGGATGGACGGAGAAGGTGCTGCATAGCTTCAATGACAACGGAACAGACGGAACCTTCCCAATGGGCGGCCTGGTCCTCGGTGCCGGCGGCAATCTGTATGGCACAACGAGCGGAGGCGGCACCTACAACTACGGGACGGTGTTTGAATTGTCTCCCAAAGCGGGCGGAGGCTGGACGGAGAAAATTCTGCACAGCTTCGACAGTAGCGACGGGTACTTTCCCTCCGCTGGCCTGATCTTCGATACCGCTGGGAACCTGTACGGCACGGCGCCCTCCAATTTCGGCATGGTTTTCGAGTTGTCGCCCGGGGAAAGCGGGAGCTGGGCCGAGACGATGCTGTATGGTTTCGGGGGCGGCGGCGGCCCGTGGCGACCCACGTCTGGCCTGATCTTCGATGCCTCTGGCAATCTCTACGGCACGACGGGGTTTGGCGGCAACTATACGAGTTGTTACGAGAACGCCGGCTTTGGTTGCGGCACGGTGTACGAGCTGTCGCCGGGAGCGGGCGGGGCCTGGGTGGAAACAATGTTGTGGAGCTTCGGCAGTGGCACGGATGGGTACTATCCCGACGCGGGCTTGGTCTTGGACGCAAAAGGCAATCTTTACGGGACGGCGCCGTACGGGGGCGACAACACGGGGTGTCAGTACGGGGACACCGGCACGGGTTGCGGCATTGCGTTCGAGCTCTCGCTCACAGGCGGCGTCTGGACGGAGAAGATTTTGCATAACTTCGGCGCCAGCAGCAAGGACGGGACCATCCCCTACGCCAGTCTGACTTTCGATTCTGCCGGGAATCTTTACGGCACGACAGAATTTACAGGCGTCGACTACGCTGGCGGTTACGGTACCGTTTTTAAACTGTCACCGGCGACTGGCGGGCACTGGACGGAGAAGATTCTGCACACCTTCGGTACCAACGGCAAAAGCGGAGCCGTCCCCTATGCCGGTTTGATCTTCGATTCTGCGGGCAATCTCTACGGCACGACGTATAGCGGCGGTGCCTACGGCTATGGAGTCGTTTTCGAGGTGACTCCTTAACCTTTGTCACCCCGGACGCGGGAAACAGCAGGTTCCTCCGCTCCGCCGTCGCTGGCGCTCCGGCTCCGGTCGGAATGACAAAATTTGAGTTGGGTTCGCGGTGAGTGAGTGGATGGGAATCCAAAGTCCCTGCCGCAAAGAACGCGGCAAGGGCGGGCATCCGGCATTCGGTTTCCGTCGTTGATGCGAATCCAAACCTAATCCCGCAACTTCGCTGCCCGGCGGCAGTGTCGACGATGTCTCCGCGCGTTTCTTCGTCCCGTTTTTGCGCTTCAGCCTTTCGTGCCGACCAGTTCTCTGGTTGCCGACGGGTCGGCAAACTGGGATTACGGCACAGAGCAATTCAGCGAAGGATGAGCTTTTCTTTGTGACATTTACAGCACGCTGGCGATCGCGCCATTTTTGGAACGACAAGTGCATGGCCTTGCTCGATTCGGGAACAAAGCTGGGGCGGCTTTCCCGATCGCAGACGGACGAGTTGCACCCTCTCCACAATCGACTTCATCCGGGTTAGGAGTTCACCGTGTTAGTAGCCAGGAACTACCATCCGGGCAATCTGGTTCGGCTGCTGCCGGCGCCCGCCAGACCCTCGGCCCAGCCCGAAGAGGTTTACAGGAGCGAGACTTGGCGTGTGACGCGACATGGCCGCGCGGATGGCCGGCCAGGGATTCCGCCTGAGTTCACCGCGGTCGCGCCGGAGCAGTGCAGCAACCAAATCTTCAGTGACGCCAACCCAGAGGCGAGAGATCCTTTATATCTGCTGGCATGCCATGCGGAATGGGATCTGCGCGCCGACCCCAGTGCGGGATGGGAAATCATTTCTGCCGCGCGCAGCTCGCATGCCGACACGCGCGCACATGCCCGAGCCTTGCTCGAACATGCGCAACAGATCGAGCCACAACCTCCGGAAGAACTTCCTGCCGAAGAGGAAGACCGGGGAAGTTCAATCACGGAGGAAATTATGAGAACTCCCTACGGTCTCGAAATCCTCGAGAGCTGCATGGGTTGCAAGGCCAGCCGGGATGGATTTTTCTGCCGCTTTTCCCCGCCTGTGCTCAGGGCAATGGACGAAGTCAGCCGCCACACCATTATGCCGGCAGGTGCCTTGCTGTTCGTGGAAGGCCAGACGCCGCGGGGTGTGTACGTTGTTTGCTCGGGCAAGGTGAAGTTGTACACGACTTCGAAAGATGGCAAGGTGTTGATCCTGAAACAGGCCGAAGCGGGAGAGGTGCTGGGCTTGAGTGCTGCGATTTCCGGCACGAACTACGAAATGACCGCCGAAACTGCCCTGCCAAGCCAGTTAAACTTTATCGGCCGCCAGGACTTCATGGCCCTGCTGCAGACCCACAGCGAAGTGGGCGTGCACATTGCCCTGTCGCTGAGCCGTGAGTTCCAGAGTGCGTATCGCGACATTCATGATCTGGTGCTGGCCCGCACTTCATCGGGAAAGCTGGCGAGGCTGTTGTTGTCGTCGTGCGCTGGGTCAGCGGTTACGCAGTCGCAGGAACTGCACCTGCGTTCCGTGATGACGCACGAAGAGATGGCGCAGCGAATCGGCGCCTCGCGGGAGACGGTGACGCGGCTGCTGAGTGATCTCAAGAAAAAGCGGTTGATCCGGCTGGATGGGGCGAACCTGGTCATTCGCAACCGGATGGGATTGGAAGCGCTGGCGGTTTAATTCTCCCCCGCCTTTGGAGGGTGGTTTCGAAACTGAGCCGCCCTCCAAAGGCAGTACCTAGTACCGAGCCAACCATACAAACGACGAATGCTTTGCTCTAGGTACTGGGTACTTGGCACTCAGGACCTACAGCCCGAACAACTCACGCAGCCGTTTAGTCTGCGCGCGGCTGACTGGAATTTCGCTCTGCTTTTTATCGTCCATGCGCAGCTGATACGAACTCTTGAACCAGGGCACGACTTCGCGAATGCGGTTGATGTTGACCAGGTAGGAACGGTGAGCGCGCCAGAACAAGCCCGGATCGAGGCTGGCCAGCAGTTCCTCCAAAGTGCGGCAGTTCGAATGCCCTTCCATGCCCGAGGGGCCGGCCGTCACCACCGTAATCACGCCGTCCTCAATAGAGGCATAGCAGATTTCCCGCTGGTCCACGAGAAACATCCGCCCCAGGGCCTTGAGCAAAATTTTTGACGCGTGCGGTTTCGGGGCCTGCAGCATGCGCACCAGAGTTTCGATTTTCTCCGCCGGCAAACCCTCCGCTCCCTGCTGGGCGCGGGCCTTCTGCAGCGAGAGCGCCACGCGTTTCTTGTCGAAAGGCTTCAGCAGATAATCTACGGCGTTAACCTCGAACGCCTTGACCGCATACTGGTCGAAAGCCGTGGCAAAGACAATCTTGGGCAGTGGAATCTTCTTGTCAAGAAGCTTCTTGATGACGCCGAAGCCGTCGAGGCCGGGCATCTGGACGTCGAGAAAGACGAGATCAGGCGTGTGCTCCTTGATGAGGCTGACGGCCTCGAGGCCATTTTTCCCTTGCGCTACTACGTTGACGTCGCCAGCGCTTTTGAGCAGGTAGGCGAGTTCATCGCGGGCGAGCTGTTCATCGTCCACGATTACTGCAGAAAGGGGCATTCCATCTCCTGAATTGGCACCTGAGAAAAGTATAGCGACCGTGTTTCGCGGGAGTCAACGCGGCCACGGCGTAGAAACGTCAGTGCGGTTGCTGCATCATGCCGCCCATGCCCGCCGGCATCTCAAACTTCGTGAACCCGGCAGGGATCTCAAACAAGCTCGCGGGTTGGGTCCCTACTTGAATGTTGCGCAGCTCTCCACCGCTGCTCTTGCCCTCCCACTTGACCGGAAACCGCAGTTTGGGGTCGAGCCAGAAGTGGCTAACGTCGCCGCTGGCATTGGCGGTCTCGTATTTCACCGTGCTGCGGCCGTTGACAGACTCGTCGCCCACCTTGTGGCAAGTGCTGCCTTCGTGCCCCATCTTTTGCCAGTCGCCGCAGGCATTCTCGACATCGCCGGTTCGAAAGAAAGCGGAGGCATTTCCCATGCGCTGGGTTTGAGCCTGAACCGGCATCTCCATATACATATGCCGCTCCGCCATGAGAACCATCCCGGTCTGGGTGGCGTAATTCATGATGACCACGCCCCCGCCATGAGCGCCGGCGGTTTGCGATTCGATGCGAAGCTTATCCTTGGCGAAGTAGAGTTTGGCAGTGGTTGGCGTGCCCTGCTTTTGCGTGTCAACCATCTCGGCAGAAAACTCGGCCTGCGCCAGCACGAAGCCGGCGGCCAACATCAACGCGAGAAAACAGGAAATGCGAGCGACGTATCGAAGCATATATATCTCCTTGGATCTTTGGTGCGCGTGATTTCTGACACCTACCGGCGAACTCCGATTAGAGGCGATGGAAGCATAGCAGAAGTTACCGGCGCATCCCAGCGCCGTCGCTCAAACCACATTCTCCAGCGCGAGAGCCATCCCCAGTCCGCCGCTTACGCAGAGCGTAGCCACGCCGCGCTTCGTGTTCCGCTTGAGCATCTCGTGCAATAAAGTGACCGTGATGCGCGCGCCGGTACAGCCGATGGGATGCCCGATCGCGATCGCCCCGCCGTTCACGTTGAGCCGGTCGCGATTGAAATTCAATTCGCGATCGCAGGCGAGCACCTGCGCCGCGAAGGCTTCATTCAACTCGATCAAGCCGAACTCGTGCAGCCTGAGGTTGTGTTTCTCTTCCAGCTTGCGCAAAGCCGGGACGGGCCCGATCCCCATGGTGCGGGGATCGACTCCCGCCGAAGTTGCAGCCGAGATTCGAGCCAGCGGCTTCAGATTGTTTTTCTTCACAAAATTTTCGTTCGCCACAATCACCGCGGCTGCACCATCGGTGATTCCCGAAGAATTGCCCGCCGTGATCGTGCCGATCTTCGAGAATACTGGGGCCAGCTTGCCCAGTTTTTCCATGCTCGCGTCGGGGAAGGGATGTTCATCACGATTGAAGATGGTCGTGCCTTTCTTGCCTTCTATCGTTACCGGCGCAAGTTCAGCGTCGAACCGTCCAGCCGCAATCGCTCGCGCGGCGCGGGTTTGCGACATCAGCGCATATTCATCCTGCTCCTCGCGCGAAATCTTGTAACGCTCGGCCAGTACTTCGGCGGTTTCGCCCATGACCATTTTCGCCAGCGGACAAAAAAATCCGTCGCGGTACATGCCGTCGACCAGTTCCTGATTGCCCAGCCGGAATCCCCAGCGCGCCTCGAGATAATAAGGAACGCGCGACATCGATTCCGTTCCGCCCGCCAGAATGCAGCTGGCATCGCCGAGCAGAATGGCCTGGTAAGCCAGCGCGATCGACTTCATCCCCGAAGCGCAGGCTTTGTTCACGGTGAACGCCGGCACTTCCTGCAGGACGCCGCTGCGGATGGAAATCTGCCGCGCTGGATTCGGTCCGCCGCCGGCCTGCCGCGCGTTGCCGAAAATGGTTTCTTCCAGTTGTTCGGGCCGGATTCCAGCGCGCTCGATCGCCGCCTTAGCCGCTACTACGCCCATGTCAGCCGCGGTCAGCGACGCCAGCGATCCGCCAAACTTGCCGATCGGCGTGCGTACTGCGGAGAGAATGTAGACTGCCTGCAAGGGTTGCCTCCAAAGCATTTGAGTCTAGCAGGGAGGGGAGAGATTCGGAGGCAGGGATCAAAGTAACCTCGACTTCCGGCTCGCGGTTGCCGACAATAGATATGTAACTTGACGGGTTCATGCCCCGGGCTGAATATGGCCCGGGGTTTTGTATTTCCCCGTGCGATCTGCTCCTCAGCCTATTGCCATTCCCGCTAAGCTCCGGCATAATAAGTGTGTCTTGACCTCGCCGGACTCTTCCGGAACAAGGATACTCATCTGTGTTAATGATTCGACTGGCGCGCATGGGTGCGCGTAAACAACCGCATTACCGCATTGTGGTGATTGAGAAGGCGCGCGCGCGCAATGGCCGGCCGGTGGAAGTTGTCGGGACATACAATCCTCGAACCAACCCCGCCAGCGTGGATTTCAAGCGTGACCGCGTGGACTATTGGGTGTCGAAGGGCGCGCAAATGTCGGAGCGGGTGGGCAAACTCTACTCTAAGCCCGCGGCCGCGCCAGCCGTTCCCGCAGCATAAGTAAACCCATGACCGAATCTACTGGAGACGTGCGCGCTCTCATCGAGCAGATTGCGAAGTGGATCGTCGATGCTCCCGACCAGGTTTTTGTGGATCATCTCGATGACGATGTGATCGAACTGGAGGTCGCCGAGGACGACGTGGGCAAAGTGATTGGCCGGCAGGGCCGCAACGTCCGCGCCTTGCGCACGCTTCTGAACGCTGCCGGAGTGCGGGGGCGCAAGCGCTACACGCTGGAAGTCATCGACTAGACGGCCGTCAGCTGGAACTTCGGTCAAAGCAAGCGGGTGGACGGGTCTCCAGGCCTGCGTTTGAGGGCATGTATTTGGAATTGGATTTTAGCCGCTGGAACGGGCGGGCAGGGAACGGGACCATTCGCGATCCTGAAACAAGCGGTGAGTTCATTACTCTGGCCCGCGTGGTGAAAACCCAGGGCCGCCGCGGCGAAGTTGCGAGCGAGATTTTGAGCGATGTCCCCGGGCGATTCAAGCTGGGGATGAAGTTGCTGGCGTTGCCGCGCGAGCTGGGCGCGGTCCGCCGCGAACTGGAAGTCGAAGAACTTTGGCCGCATAAAGGTCTGCTCGTGCTGAAGTTCGCGGGGGTCGATTCGATTTCCGAGGCGGAAGCGCTGGTCGGCTGCGAATTGCAAGTGGCGCGCAGCCAGCGTTCCGAGTTGCAGGCGGGGTGGAATTACGTCAGCGATCTGGTCGGCTGTGAGGTGCTTGACCAAGGCCGCGAGATCGGACGGATCGAGGACGTAGAGTTTGGAGCGGGCGAAGCGCCGTTGTTGATGGTGCGCGACGCCGCAGGCCAGGTGGTGGAGATCCCCTTCGCCGAAGCCTATCTCGATGGCGTGGATGTTGAGCGGAAGCAGGTTCGCATGACGTTGCCCGAAGGTCTGCTGGATGTGAACGCTCCGCTAACGCCGGAAGAAAAGCGGGAGCAGGCGCAGGGGGCGAGAGAAAAATCTTCACCACAGAGGACACCGAGGAACACAGGGTAACCCTCTGTGAAACCCTGTGTCCTCCGTGGTGAAGGTTTTGATCTGCGATGAAGGCCGACATAGTAACCATTTTCCCGGACTTCTTTCGCGGGCCGTTGGAATACGGCATCACGCGCCGGGCTCAGGAAATGGGGCTGGCAGAAATTCGAGTCCACGATCTGCGGGAGTTTACGCACGATCGTCACCGCACCGTGGACGACCGGCCCTTCGGCGGCGGCGAAGGCATGGTGCTGAAGCCGGAACCGCTGTTTGAATGTTTGGAAGCGATGGAACTTGCGCCGCGCGAGGAGCGCAGCGCGGGACGGGCCAAGCAGTCGGTAGTTCTGCTCTCGGCGCAGGGGCAAAGGTTTACGCAGAAGATCGCCGCGGAGTTGGCTTTGCTCGAGCGCATCGTTTTGGTCTGCGGCCGGTATGAAGGTGTGGACGAGCGTGTAGCGGACTTTCTTGCTGACCGGGAACTTTCTATCGGCGACTATGTTCTTAGCGGCGGAGAAATGGCTGCTGCCGTAATTGTGGAAGCGGTCATGCGTTTGCTTCCGGGCGCCGTCGGGAACGAAGCGTCAACGCTGCAGGAATCGTTCACGTTGGACGCGAAGGCGAAAAGCACCGGGGGTGCGGATTCGACTTGCGGGTCGAATGGGCTGCTGGATTATCCGCACTACACGCGGCCCGCGGAGTTTCGCGGGATTAAGGTTCCGGAGGCATTGATGTCCGGCAACCACGAAGAAATTCGGCGTTGGCGCAGGCAGCGCGCGCTGGAAAAAACGTTGCGCAATCGTCCCGACTTGCTGCAAGGCGCGGCTCTGAGCGAAGAAGACAACAGATTTCTGGCCGAGATCAAAAAGATCGCGGCTGAGTTTCACAACTGAGAGATCAAGATTTCAGAATTCAAGAAGGGCTAAATCATGTCGAACTTAATCATCGAAAAACTGCTGGCGAAGACCCAACGCACCGACCTTCCCGCGTTTCATCCGGGCGACACCGTCCGCGTTCATGTGAAGATCAAAGAAGGCGACAAGGAACGCGTGCAGGCGTTTGAAGGCGTGGTGATCAAGCGCGACAACGGACCGCAGGCCAGCTTCACCGTGCGCAAGATCAGCTTCGGCCAGGGCGTGGAGCGTATTTTTCCCATCCACTCGAAAGTGATCGACAAAGTGGATCTGCTGCGCTCCTCCAAAGTCCGCCGCGCCAAGCTGTATTATCTGCGCGGACTGAAGGGCAAAGCGGCGCGACTGCGCGACGTTGAAAAACCGAATTGAATAGGTGGCTGCTTTGCGCGTCCCGGCCTCATCAGAGGCGATGTGGCGGCTGGGCAGCCTTTATCCCGCTGCCGCTGCTGCTGCCAAGGGCTCGGTGATGACTTCGAGGTCTGCGAAGTCCTGGGTCCGCAGTTTTCTCAACCGGTTCAGCACGTAATCGAGCAAGGGACGGTCGCCCTGCCGGATCTCCTGAAACTCCACGCCCATGGCGCGGTTCTCAGCGGTATATCTCACTTGCCCGCGCAGCGCGACGCTAACGTCGCACATATTCAAGACCAGCCGTAGTCCGGTGCCGGGCGTTAGGAGATCGCCGGCGCTGATCAGGCAGCCGTATTCGGAAAGCTGTTCGACGCGTCCATCAACCCGGGCTTGTCCGCCGATCTCCGCCAAATCGGCGTCTCCTTCTACCTGGTAGCGCGGCCGGCGGCGCCGGTTTTGGTCGCCTCTGCCGAAAGCGTTCATTGCGGGTCTCCAGCTTGGAACGGGCGGGATTACCGGCAGATAGTGCTCTTCCATTTGCCGCAGCTCTTCTTCCCATGGAATCCGGCTGCCCTCGACGCACTCCACCGTAAACTGGCCGCGCAGCGCGGAGCGCGGATCCGCCGTCCACACCACCTGACAGACAGATTTGTGGCGGCCGCGTTCCACCGTGATCAAATCTCCTACTTTGACGTCACGACCGGTGAGCAGCCTCGCGCCGCGCGGATGAATGTCATAAGTACAAGCCAGTTCGATCCCGCTTCGGCTGCCGTTCCGCATATGAACGAGCCGAACGGGAAGCGCCAGGTGGATCAACTTATCGACTGGCGCACCTTCTGGTACCGCTGGCGCAGCGTCTCTAGGCATACCATCTTGCCGCGGCTGGATTCCTTCAGCGATCACGACTGCTCCTCCCGAAATGGGATGTCGTCAACATAGCAGTACATGTCCGAGTGGACAATGTACGTTCGTAATCGAAGTAATGGTTACCGAACAGCGTTACCTTGCGGCGGAAGCGTTGGCCTGAGAGTGTGTGAGAGACTCGCAGCTTTCTGGCTGTGGATTTTTCCGGCTTGCGGAAGACTGCGATTGCAGGCGAAGATGGTGGCACTTCATCTCACATCGCGATGTCGAGCACTGCGAAGGTTGCGTCCGAGTTTGTGCTGTCTCCGTCAGCGGCGAAACTGCGTTTGCTGAAAAAGCTGCGCTGCACGCTGCGTTATGAAAAAAATGCGTGGGCGTCGGGAGCGGCGATGGTGGCGGGAGTGGATGAGGTGGGGCGCGGATCGTTGTTCGGGCCAGTGGTGGCGGCGGCGGTGATTCTCGAACGCGGCTACCGCATTCGTGGGTTGCGCGATTCGAAGCTGCTGCCGCCGGAGCGCCGCGAAGTGCTGGCGCCGCGCATTCGTGAACATGCCGTGGCGTGGGCAGTGGCGGCTGTGGATGCGGCGCGCATCGACCAGATCAATATCTACCAGGCATCGAGGCTGGCTATGCGCGAGGCGGTGATGCGGCTGGCGCCGGCGGCGGATCATCTTCTGGTGGATGCGGTTTGCCTGGATTGCGAACTGCCGCAGCGGGCCATCATTCATGGCGACGCGCTTTCCGCGTCGATTGCCGCGGCTTCGATTCTGGCAAAGGTTGAGCGCGACCGCATGATGTGCGAATGGGACACGGTCTTTCCCGAGTACGGACTGGCTTCGCACAAAGGCTATAGCACGCCGCAGCATCTGGCGGCTTTGGAGAAGTACGGACCAACGCCGCTGCACCGGCAGTCGTTCGCTCCGGTTTGGAGTTCGCCCACGGAGCAAGTAGTTTTCGAATTCGACTGATATTTCAGGCTTCGGGCTTCGGCTTTCGGGTTTCAGCCGGTTCTATTTTTCATACCTAAAATCAGGACTTACGTCCTGGGCTAACATATGAAGCCGCTCCGCGGCTGGAGTGGGGTGGTGCACTTCGCGCCCTGACCCAACGGTCCCGAACCAAGACAAGCAACAGTCAGCAATCAAGAATCAGCAATTCGTGCTCCGCGACTCCGCTCCTCCGTGGTGAAATGAATTTCCCATGGCAAAGCGGGTGAGTGTCGATCGCTGGCTGTTTACGGTCACGATGCTGCTGGTGTTTGTGGGGCTGGTGATGGTGTTTTCGGCGTCGGCGGTGATGGCGCGGGAGCGCTTTGGGTCTCCGTATGCGTTTCTGTCGAAGCAGTTGGTTTGGGCGGCAGCGAGCCTGGTGGCGATGGTCGTTGCGATGCGCGTGGATTACCGGCGCTACAAGCATCCCGCGCTGGTGTTTTCATTGCTGGGGCTGACTACGCTGCTGCTGATCTCGGTTTTCTTTCTGGACCGCTCGCACCATACGCATCGCTGGTTCCGTGTGGGCGGGTTTTCCTTTCAGCCTTCGGAGTTGGCCAAACCGGTGCTGATTCTCTTCCTCGCTTATTTTCTCGAGACTCGCACCAAGACGACGACGGGGTTGACGTCGAATGCAATGGACGACTGGCGCAACACGTTGCTGCCGGCGGCGGCGCCTGTGGTGGTGCTGCTCGGGTTGATCGTGCTGCAGCCGGATCTGGGCACGGCTATCGCTTGCGCCGGAATTGCGGCTTGCATCTTGTATGTGGCGGGCATGCGGCTGCGCTATTTTGGGTATGCGTTTGGAGCGGCGCTGGTGCCTCTCTACTTTCTGATTTTTCATGTGAGCTTTCGGCGCGACCGCATTCTGGCTTTCATGAATCCGTATGCGGAGCGGCAGAAGGCTGGGTTTCACCTGATTCAATCGCTGATTGCGGTGGGTACTGGGGGCGTGACCGGCACGGGGCTGATGGAGGGCAAGCAGAAATTGTTTTATCTGCCGGAGCCGCATACTGACTTTATTTTCGCCGTGACCGCGGAAGAGTTGGGGTTGGTAGGAGCGCTGTTTGTGGTGACGCTGTTTGCGATTTTTCTGTGGCGCGGCATGCGGGCGTCATGGCGGACAGAGGACGTTTTCGGGTGCTACTTGGCCGTAGGGATTACGAGCATGGTGGTGCTGCAGGCGTTCATCAACATCAGCGTGGTGTTGGGAATGATGCCGACCAAGGGGATTCCGTTGCCGCTGGTGTCGTATGGAGGATCGTCGCTGTTTGTGACGCTGGCGTGCGTGGGGGTGCTGCTGAATATTACCAAGCAAGCCGAATGAGGCAATTGAATCAATGAGTCATTGAATCATTGACTCAATCTCTCATTGACTCAATGATTCAATGAGTCAATGATTCAATCCATGCGGGCCATTCTGGCGGGCGGCGGGACGGGGGGGCATGTGATCCCGGCGCTGGCTATCGCTAACGAACTCAAGAAAAATTATGCGGCCGAGGTGCTGTTCATTGGGACGGCGCGCGGAATCGAGAACCGCCTGGTGCCGGCTGCGGGTTATCCGTTGCAACTGGTGCGGGTGGGGGCGCTGAAGAATGTCAGCCTGATGACGCGGGCGAAGACGGCGTTCGATTTGCCGCGGGCGGTGTGGGATGCGGGCCGCATGCTGAACGAATTTGCGCCGGACGTGGTGATTGGCGTGGGCGGATATGCGTCGGGGCCAGCGATGCTGGCGGCGGTGGTGAAGCATATACCCACGTTGGCGTTTGAACCGAATGTAGTGCCGGGATTTGCCAATCGCGTGATTGCGCGGTTTGTGTCCGCGGCCGCGGTGCATTTTGAGGAGACAGCGAAATATTTTCGTCACGCGGAAGTGACAGGCGTGCCGGTTCGGCAGGCGTTCTTTGAAATTCCGGCCAAGCGCGGTGGCACTCCCACTCTGCTGGTGTTTGGCGGAAGCCAGGGGGCGCACGCTATCAATGAGGCGATGTTTCGGTGCCTGCCAGTGCTGATGCGACTGGAGGCTCCCGGAATTCACATCATCCATCAGACCGGTGAGCGTGACTATAATGACGCGCTGGCGGTTTACGGTGCGCTCGGAGAGTCGGCGGAGGTTTTCAAGTTTATTGAGGACATGCCAGCGGCGTTTGCGCGCGCCGATCTGGTAGTGTGCCGCGCTGGTGCGAGCACGGTGGCGGAGATCACGGCGGCGGGCAAACCGGCTGTTTTCGTGCCGTTTCCACGCGCGGCCGACGATCATCAGCGCGTGAACGCTCTAGCTCTGGAGCGCGCAGGTGCGGCAGTGTTGGTGGAGGAGCCGAAGCTGGAGGGAGTCTGGCTGGCGGAAACGATTGCAGTTCTGCTGAGTGATCGGCGGCGTTTGAAGGCGATGAGCGAGGCGGCGCGGGAGTTGGCGCATCCCAACGCGGCGCGGGATATTGCGGCGCTGGCGGCGAGAGTGGCGGGAATGGAAGAAAGCTAGCCGCGGAGTTACGCGAACACTCGCGCGCAATTGAGGTAACTGTGAAGAACATTCAAGTTATTGATGGTGCAGATAACGCGACCTACAACATCTTCCGCGCTACCGACGACGAATTTGCCGCAATCTTCCCCGGCCCTGGGCAGGAGCTAGAGGTAGTCGAGGATTATGTCGGCCGGGTCGGCGAAGACGAAGCAAGCGAGACGCTGTCAAGACTCTGGGAAAGGCCGATCTACAAGCACGACGTCCAAGGCATACACGGTACGCTCTATTACGATTACAAGGAAAAAGCCAAATACCTGCCGGAATCGAGGTGTGAGATTGATCGCCGCGCCGGGCTCAATGAAGCGGAACGAGGGTTGTATGCGAGGTTGCGTGAAACGCGATGATGGGGCAGACGATAGTCCGTGTTGATCCGCGACTGAAAAGTTGATTTATGTTTGCCAAGATTCAGCAGATTCATTTCGTGGGGATTGGTGGGATCGGCATGAGTGGGATTGCCGAAGTGTTGCTGAATCTCGGCTATCGGGTTTCGGGGTCGGATCTGAAGAATTCGGCACTCACGCAGCGGTTGGCTGGTCTGGGCGCTACCGTTTTTGAAGGACATCGCGCGGAGAATATTGCCGGGGCCGAGGTGGTGGTGACTAGCTCGGCGATCGCGGCGGAAAATCCTGAGGTGGTCGAGGCGCACAGGCTGCATCTTCCCGTGATTCAGCGGGCGGAGATGCTGGCCGAGCTGATGCGGCTGAAGTATGGCATCGCTATTGCCGGGATGCATGGCAAGACGACGACGACTTCGATGGTCGCTGCAGTGCTGGCTGGCGGCGGGCTTGATCCAACCGTGATGGTGGGCGGGCGCGTGGATGCGATGGGGTCGAATGCGCGGCTGGGAAAGTCGCAGTATCTGGTGGCCGAAGCGGATGAGAGTGACCGGTCGTTTTTGAAATTGTCCCCAATTCTTTCCGTCGTGACCAACATCGACCGCGAGCACATGGATTGCTACCGCAACATGCGGGACGTAAAGAAGACATTTCTGGAGTTCATGGACCGGGTGCCGTTCTATGGGATGGTGGTGGCGTGCAACGACGATCCGCTGTTGCGGCGGCTGCTGCCGGAAGTGCGGCGGCGCACGGTGACTTATGGGACTAAGCGAGGGTCGGATTTTTGGATCAAAATCCCCACGCTACCCGCGAAAGACGCAGCTAGAGTGGGGCAGCCACTGAGTTCTTTTCACGTTCGCTACGGCGGCGACGATTTAGGTGAGTTCACGCTGCATGTGCCGGGAGTTCACAATATCTTGAATGCGACGGCGGCGATCGCGGTGGGGGTTGGGCTGGATGTTGGAGTCGAGGAGATTCGGGCTGCGCTCGACCAGTTCCGTGGAGTGGACCGGCGGTTTCAGTTGCGCGGGCGGGTGGCGGGTGTGAGTGTGATTGACGACTACGGACACCATCCCACGGAGATCAAGGCGACGCTGGCGGCGGCTCGGCAGTGCAGGTTTCGCAAGGTTCATGTGGTGTTCCAGCCGCACCGGTACACGCGCACGCGCGATCTGATGGAGGACTTCGCGAGGGCGTTCGGCGACGCCGATTCGCTGTTTGTGCTGGATATCTATGCCGCTAGTGAGAAGCCGATCGAAGGAATCAGCGGGGAAGCGTTGGCTGGGACCATCCGCGAGAAGGGCGGGCGGAACGCGCAGTATGTGAGTTCGTTCGCGGATGCGGTTAGTTCGGCGGCGGCAGTGGCGCAAGACGGCGACATGATTCTGACGCTGGGAGCGGGCAGCGTTTCGCAACTGGGACCGATGATTCTGGAGAAGTTGAAGGAGCAGGAGGGGGCGCCCGCTAGCCAGCAGGTCTCGTCCTAGGTTGATGGCACAAGTCCAAAAGACGTAGTCTGAGACCTCCTACCACAAAAAGGGGTGCGATTTGCAGTCGCTACGAATTGAGGAACTGCTCCGATACGCGTTCTCAGGGGCCCTGTTCTTTCTGGCCCTCACGCTCACGCATAAACCAGGGTGGGAGAAGGTGTCGGAGGCTCGGGGCCTAGGCGACGCTACCATCATCGTTGGGATTGTCATGGTTGCCGGGACTCTCATTTACACCTCGCACAGAGCTCTTGCGTATCCGTTATTGCTCTTTCCCCTGGCTCTTTCTGCGGCGTCTCTACTTCGGTATGTCCCCTTCGAAGCGGCGATGTGGATTCCTCTTAAGCCATCGCAGTTCGAGACCGCGCTCGACGTATGGCGGTACAGATTGCGGCGCAGCAACGAGTCATTGTTTGCAATGATGGCGGACTGGGGGGCCCAAGTTCATTTTCTATACTGCGCGGGCTGGGCAATCCTCTTAGCCCGTCTTTATGGCAGCGTCCTGGCTGTTCCCGCGAGCCCACTTGCTGAGAGGGTCGCGTTACGAACTGCCGTCTTTCTGTTTGTCGCCGGAGTTGTACACCACGTGCGCCTGATCGTCATGATACAGGGTTACAGGCAAGCCTTTCCTGAGGTACAGCCGGAGCCCGAGACGAAAGGCGGAGACTAGGCCTGGCCCAGCAGGGTTGGAACCTTTTCCCTTCAGCTGCGTATCTCCCATTGCTAACGGATTGGGACCAGGTTCGTCCAATCTGCCATACGGAGCAAAGGCGATGAAGACCACACAGGGTTGGGGATGGCTGGCGGCGGGGGTGCTTGCGCTGGGATTGAACGGAATTTACCACGACGGCGGCGCGGCCTGGGCGCACCGGATCATGGATCGGGTTGCCGATCGGTCGGGGAGCCTGGTGGATTTGGCTTCGGAACGGGCTGGCCGGTTCATGGAAAGAGTCAGTTTTGTGGCGGCGCGGAATGAGACTGCGTCCTGCCGAGTGGGTACGGCGATGGCGCGGGTCCAGACCAAGATGGCGCGGTTCCAGACCAGGTTTGCCCGGACCCAAGACGGGATGACGCGGTTTGAGGCCATGTCGGCGCGGCAGGAAGCGGCTCTGGCACGGGTCGAGGCGGACCGGGCGCGAATCGAGGCGCGTGTGGCGCGGGTGCGCTTTGCTCCGGTTGGATTCAACGCCGTCAGGATTCCGGCCTTAACTTGTCCGCGGGTACGGGTGAACATTCCTCGCGTTGATATTCCGGCGGTGCATGTTGATTTGGGTACCGGGCCGATTTAAGGTTCTTCCTCCTAAAGAAAAGCGGGCGCGGAGAAACTGCCGCGTCCGCTTTTCTTGCCCTGAGCTTATTTACTCTGGCGCTTGAATACCAACGGCAGAGACCGGCCGCTTTGCTTCCACTCGCCTGTAATTGCCGAGTTGTCCTGGTTCATCTTGCCGTCAAAGCTGCTTCCGATGCTCTCGATTGCAAAATGCAGGTCAGGCTCCTTGTAAGTGACCGAGTCGATCGCTATCCCGGTGGCGCTCTGGTCTGGGCTGTCCAAGTTTGCGGTCAATTTGCCATCGGCTGCCTGTGAAACGTGCAGGATCACTCGTAAGCTGCCGCTGCCGGTGTCGATTTTTCCCTCCCAATCGCCGATTGCCGATGAGACGGAGGCCGTGGTCATGGCGCCGAGGACCAATGTGGATGCGATCATGGTCATCAGCCCCGCCGAAAGTCCGAAGCGTAACGCCTTATGCATGTTCATGAGGTAATTCTCCTTTTGGTTAAGTGTGAATATTTTCGCCGCCACCGCGAACAGGCTGGGGGGTCAGCCGGCGGATTTGTCGTCGCCGGATTGAAAGATGTCTTCAATGGATTGCTCGAAGAGTCGCGCGATGGCAAACGCCAGCGGCAGACTCGGGTCGTACTTCCCGGTTTCAATTGCGTTCACGGTTTGCCGCGATACCTTGAGCCGGCCGGCCAGGTCGGCCTGGGACCACTCGCGTGCTGCCCGGAGAACTCGAAGGCGGTTTTTCATTAAGCACCAACTCGCGGGTGGTCATTTCGTGGGCAACCCGTTCGCGGGCAATCCGTCCTTGGGCAATTCGTGGCGCACGGCCGGTTCATCGGTACCTCCAGGCTGAAACCGCATAGACGCCAGCCCAGATCAGCATCATGAAGCCTCCTATCTCAGCCCAAGGTGGGCGGGCGATTCCGGCTTGCTCGAGGCCGCCGAAGACGGCAGTGATGATCAGAGTCAACAGGAAAGCAATGGACGCTGACTCAAGGCAAATGCGCTTCTGCATCTCGTCCATCTTCAGGACGCTGCGTACCATCGCCGCGAAGAAGCACATGTAGGGCAGAACCGGCAGCAGCCCCGCCCACCGCGGAACTTGTTTGTGAACCACAAGCCACGTCACCAGGATCTCCGTTAGCGCGGCGGCAACCGCCCAGAGAAAGACGGGACGGGTGAAGCGGGAAGAGAATGTTCGATTGGAGGTCATAGGTTCTTGCACCTCGTTCAATGAAGGTAAAGTAAACATTACATATTGTCAAGCGTTATTTACTTCTGCAAAAACGGGATACACGAAACCGTGGAGTTTCCTTTTGCGATCCTTTTTCGGTGTTGGCGGATGCGAATTCCTGCCGGTTCCAGGAGAATCAAGATGGTCCATTTCAAGGGACGAAGTAGCGCTATAGTTTGGTGCCTTAATCTATGGAGCAAGCGCCGCCAGCGGTAGCAAGAGCGGTTCAAAAAAGTAGACGATTCATCGTTTGCACCATTTCTAGTCAAAAGGGGAGAGCCAAGTCTTACCGAGGCTAGTTTTGCTTGTGCTGCATCCGCTTCGTCGATGCTTGGACAAAATTTACTAGGGCTGTCCAATCCGATTCCTGCCTGTGCAAAAGAACCAAGATTTTGTCTATCTCAAATTCCAAAATGAAGTTATAGTTTGAAGGCTCAGCGATTCAACAGCGACAACTGACCCTAGCGATGGCGCGGAAATCAGGCCCCACCATCTTGCAGGAGGAGTTGTACCCACCCAGCGCTGAACGTGCGCGCGAGGATGTCCATGACTCGGACACGGACGCGCGTCTGCTTGATCTGGATGCAGATGAGGAATCTCCGTTTCTGCGCGGGCAAAAGCGGGTCTCCGCCCGCCGAAGTTCTCTTCCGAAAAAAACTGCAAATGGTTTGCTGTGGGCTGCCGTGGCGGCTGGCGTAGTGTGCGTGGCGGGATTAGGCGCTGCCTGGCTGTATCACTACGGCGAGCATTCCTGGCGGTTCCGGGTGGAATCGAGCGACAACATTGAAGTCACGGGCATGCAGAACGTGACTAAGGGGCAAATTACGGAAGTGATGGGCGCCGACATTGGGCGCAATATCTTTTTCATTCCGCTGACGCAGCAGAAGGCGCAACTGGAGCAGATTCCGTGGGTGGAGTCGGCCAGCGTGATGCGGTTTGTTCCCAACCGGCTGAGAGTTGAAATTCATGAGCGCACTCCAGTGGCGTTCGCGCGGGTGGGGCCGCGGATGTCGTTGATTGATGCGGGTGGGACGCTGATGGAGTTGACGCCGAAACACAAATATTCCTTTCCGGTGATTCTGGGAATGAATCCGGGCGAGCCGCTTTCGACGCGAGCGCCGCGGATGAAGGCTTATGGCGAGATGGTACGGGAACTGGACTCGGGCGGCGCGCGCTATTCACAGGATATGAGCGAGGTGGACCTTTCCGATCTGGAAGACGTGAAAGTGCGGGTGAACGATCCGGCGGGCGATGTGCTGGTGCATCTGGGATCGTCGGATTATCTGCGGCGCTACAAGATTTATGTGACTCACGCCCAGGGTTGGCGGCAGCAGTTTCAAAAACTGGAGTCGGTGGATCTGCGCTATGACAACCAGATCATTGTGAATCCGGAGATTCAGCGGACGGCGAAGCAAGCGGCGTTGAGCCCGGTGGCTGCGAAGGCGGCGGCCGCGGCGGGAGTGAAGCCGGCGGCGCTGATCACACACTTGCCACCGCATGATCGTGCCGTGCCTAAGCCGGCGTTTGAATTGACGGAGAAGAAACTGGATCCGAAGGCCGCTGGCGGAGCCAAGAAAGCAGCTCCGAGAGCCAGGGTCAAGAAGAATGCTTCCAGGGGGAGGGCAACTGCAGTGGCGAAGAAGGCAGCGCCAACCAGGAAGCCCGTGAGTTCCATGGCGGCGAAGAAATCTGCTGGCAGTGGCGGCCCGAAGCCGAGTCCGGCAGTGGCGAAGAGTCAGGCGAATCAGGGGCCGGCGCAGTGAGCGTTCAACTTCATAACAATGCTGGGAGTGCGTTGAGGAACTCATAAAGAATGGCGAATCAGCAGGGAAATTTCTTGACGGCAATCGATGTAGGCAGCGCGAAGACGTGCGCGCTCATGGTGGAGGTTGGCGACAACGGCCTGCGCTATCGCGGGCACGGCGTGGCCGAGTCGCGCGGGTCGCGCAAGGGCGTGATCGTGGAACTGGACAAAGCGGTCGCGGCGATTCAGAAGGCCGTGGAAGCGGCCGAAGATGTGGCTGGCGCGGCGGTCGAGCACGCGATCGTGGGCATTGGCGGAGCGCATGTGCGCGGCGTGAACAGCCATGGCGGAATCAGCCTGGGCACGCGTCCGCGGGAAATTGGCCGCGACGAGATCAAGCAGGCGGTGGAGCGTGCGCGAGCGATTCCGCTGCCGGCGGATCGCGAAGTGCTGCATCTGCTGCCGCAGGAATTCATTCTCGACGGTCAGGCGGGCGTGCACGATCCGCTGGGCATGATGGCGGCGCGGCTGGAAGTGCGCGTTCATCTGGTGACAGCCGCGACGAGCGCGGCGCAGAACGTGATTACCGCCGTGAATCGCGCGGGCGTTCACGTAGATGACACGGTGTTTGAACCGCTGGCGGCGGCTGATTCGGTGCTGCGCGCGGATGAACGCGAGTTGGGTGTGTGTCTCGCCGATATCGGCGCGGGATCGACGGAGCTGATCGTTTTTCTGCAGGGAGCGGTGGCTTACACGGGAGTGATTCCAGTGGGCGGCGATCACTTTACCAGCGACTTATCGGTCGGTATGTGCACAGCGCTGGCGGAGGCGGAAAAAATCAAGAAAGCTTACGGCAATGCGATCGTCACGCTGATTCCGGAAGGGAATGAAGTGGAAGTGCCATCGGTGGGCGACCGGCCTTCGCGTTTGCTGCCGCAGCGGCTGGTGGCGGAAATTCTCGAGCCACGCGCGCGTGAGCTATTCGAGATGATGCGTGAGACTCTGCGGCAGAGCGGAATGTTCGATGCGTGCCTGGCGGGCATTGTGCTCAGCGGGGGAGGGTCGCGGCTGCCGGGAACTTTTGATGTGGCAGAGTCGGTGCTGCGGCGTCCGGTGCGGCTGTCGTGGCCTACGCCTTTGGCAAAAATGCCGGCAACTCTGGCCGAACCGGAATACGCGACCGTGCTCGGCATGGTGGCATACGGACAGAGGGCGCGCGTTGCGCGCGGGTTTCAGGGGGAGCGGTGGGGATCGAGATTGAAGGCGATGTTGGTGGGGTGAAAAAACAGTGGTCAGTGATCAGGGGCCAGTGGTCAGTAAAACCGGGAGCGCAACGTAACAGATTTTACTGGCCACTGACCACTAGCCACTGACCACTTCCGGACAACCGGTACGCGGCAACAAAAATTCAGACTATGGTGGGCCAAAATGAAGAAGGACAACAGCATACGCATCAGTTTTAATGAAGAGCCGCTCAACGATGCCAAGATCAAGGTCATTGGCGTGGGCGGCGGCGGCGGCAACGCGGTCAACCGCATGATCGATGCCGGCGTGGAGGGCATCGAGTTCATCGTCGCCAACACAGATTTGCAGGCGTTGCGTCTGTCGCGAGCGCCGGTGAAATTGCAATTAGGTGTGAAGCTGACGAACGGACTGGGTGCGGGCGCGAACCCGGAAGTGGGCCGCAAGGCCGCGCTCGAAGATTCCGACAAAATCATCGAAGCCCTCGAGGGCGCCGACATGGTGTTTGTCACCACCGGCCTGGGCGGTGGCACGGGCACCGGCGCGGCTCCGATTATCGCGTCACTGGCCAGCGAGATGGGCGCGCTCACCGTGGCCGTGGTCACCAAGCCGTTCTCGTTTGAAGGCAAGCGGCGCATGACGCAAGCCGAAAAGGGCATCTCCGAATTGATGGAATCGGTGGACACGACCATTGTGATTCCCAACGAGAAGCTGCTGGCTGTGGCGGAGAACGCGGGGTTCTTCGAATCGTTCCGCATCGCCGATGACATTTTGCGGCAAGGTGTGCAGGGGATTTCCGACATCATCACGATTCCCGGCATCATCAACCGCGACTTCGCCGACGTGAAGACGATCATGGCTCGCATGGGCTATGCGGTGATGGGCACGGCGACGGCGAGCGGTGCGAACCGCACCACGGAAGCGGCGCAGCGGGCCATCGCGTCTCCGCTGCTCGAGGCGGGTGCCATCGACGGCGCGCGCGGCATTTTGATCAACATCACCGGGTCGGCTTCGCTGAAGCTGGCCGAGGTGCAGCAGGCTTGCACCATCATCCAAAGCGCGGCGCATGAGGATGCGAACATTATTTTCGGCGCGGTGATGGATGAGAAGATGAAAGACACGGTAAAGATCACCGTGATTGCTACCGGCTTCCGCGAAGTTAGCCGGGCGCGCGCGCGGCCGGCGGAAGAGCATCACTCGTTCGCGGCGTCGCATGACGATGCTATGGATTTTCCCGATCCCGTGGGTCCGGCGCCGGCGTTTGCCCAGCCGTATCCTGAAGCGACGACCGAGTGCGTGATGGAGGAGCCGAGGATGGCGGAGTCGTCTCCGGTTGCCATGGCTCATGCGGGCGCAGAAGTGATCTCGCTCGACTCCATGCGCAGCGCGATGGTGGCGAATTTCGAGCAGGACGACCTGGATGTTCCGGCATTTCTGCGCAAGCGCGGCGAAGTCATGTGAGGGCAGTGGCTAGTGGTCGGTGATCAGTGGCCAGTGAAAACCGTCCGCGTCTTAGTGTTGTTCTCTGGCCACTGACCACCGTCCGGGGCTAAATGAGAAAAGTTTTGCGACAGTGGGCAGTATCTTTTCAGTAACGAGGTAACGGGTTACCGAGGCCGCGGTACTGAGGTAATTTCCCGTTCAAGTACTTGTTCCATAACGGGTTAAATCGAAATTAGAGTTTCTTTCGATAGAAACTTTGTTGTTGCCTGAAAGACTCTAACTCTCGTACTATCAGCGGAGTTGGGCGAAGTTTACGGGTCAAGACCGGCAGACTGGCAGGCTTCGTGCATCGAAGGATAGGAAAGCTGGAGATCAGAGGGACGAACTAGAGATGTCCAAGTTGGGAACGCGCTGTCTTCGTCTGGTGGTAATGGTTGGAGGACTTTTGTTTGCGCCCGGAATGTGGGCGGCGCACGTCAACCCGCACACGCTGAATCCTCCGAAAACGAAATCCACGAAGCTGAGCGAGAGCCAGCGCACCCGGCGCCGCATGCATCATCTGGCCAGCAGCCACAGCACGACTGCGCGAAGAGCTACCGCCGCCCGCAGCACAAGCCTCCACCACACGGTCAGGCACAGCACGATTGCCCACAGCACTGCCGTCCGTGGCACGGGCAGCCGCGCGACGACGCTGACGCGGTCCTCGGTTAGCAGGTCCCGACACAGATATCACGAACGCTTTTTCATGAGTTCGTTCGCCGACGGTCTGACCAGCGGCGACATCACCGAGGGGGAAGACCCGGTCGTTCGCCAGGCTGCCATTGATGCCCTGGGAAACATGAACGGCACGGTGGTGGCGATTGAGCCGACCAGCGGGCGCGTGCTGGCCATGGTGAATCAGAGGCTGGCGCTATCGAGTGGCGCGCAGCCTTGCTCGACCATTAAACTTTCCGTGGCTCTGGCCGCACTGAATGAAGGCCTGATCTCGAAAGACACCGAAGTGCCGCTTGGCGGCCGCAGCCGCATGAATCTTACGGAAGCTCTGGCGCACTCCAACAATGCCTACTTCGAGGCG
This sequence comes from uncultured Acidobacteriaceae bacterium, assembly GCA_963832755.1. Lineage (GTDB taxonomy): Bacteria > Acidobacteriota > Terriglobia > Terriglobales > Acidobacteriaceae > Sulfotelmatobacter. The sequence continues at coordinate 1,425,186 of CAWHVM010000003.1, forward strand.
CTGGGACGCAAGCTGGGTTTCGAAAAAGTCGCTTATTACGCTCATCAGTATGGCTTGGGCGAGTTGGCTGGCTACGATATTCCGGGCGAGCAGTTGGGGACTTATCCGGAAGAGGCGATTCCGCAGAAGCTGGGCGGCGTGGGCAAGATGTGCTCTTTCGGCGAAGGTGTTTCGATGACGCCGTTGCAGTTGGGCGCCATGGTTTCGGCCATCGCCAACGGGGGCACGCTCTATTATCTACAGCATCCGACAACGCCGGAGGAGATCGCAAATTTTCAGCCGCGCATCAAGCGGCAACTTGATATCGCTCCGCTGATTCCGGAAATTTCTGATGGCATGGCCGGGGCGGTGCAATACGGCACGGCGCGCCGGCTTGGGCTCAACTTCAACGAGGAAGAGATTCTGGGCAAAACCGGAACCTGCTCCCATGATGGTACGCGCTTTGGCTGGTTCGCCTCTTATGCGAATACCAGCAGCGGACGCATTGTGGTTGTAGTTTTCCTTGAGGGTGGGCGGCCTACGTTCGGCCCGAAGGCGGCCGAGATTGCCGGGCTGATGTACCGCAACCTTTACGATCACAACTTCTTCATCGCGGGCACGCGGACGCCGATGGACGCGACCGCACCGCAACACGCGAGCACGACGCCGTAGACGCACGGGATGCTATTTCACTAAGGCCTCTCGGCAGAGAGGCTTTTCTTTTGGCCGTTTCACTTGGACATCCCACTCCTGTTGGCTTCCACTCAAGCAGTGTCACCCCGAGCGAAGCGAGGGATATGGGTTCTTGCCTGCGCCATCGCGATTGCCGACGCAGGCAAACACCGAGATCCCTCGCGTTGCTCGGGATGACAATGTTGCTTATTTCTTCCGCTCGTCGCGTTCGACGACTCCGTCCTTGATGTTGACGATGCGGTGGGCGTATTCGGCGATGTCGTGCTCGTGGGTGACTAGCACAATCGTATTTCCCTCGGCGTGCAGGCGGTCGAATAGGGCCATGATTTCGTTTCCGGTTTGCGAATCGAGGTTGCCGGTGGGCTCGTCCGCCAGGATGATGGAAGGCCGATTCACCAACGCGCGGGCGACCGCGACGCGCTGGCGCTGGCCGCCGGAAAGCTCATTGGGCTTGTGGGTCATGCGCGATTCCATGCCAACAGATTTCAATGCGCCCTGGGCGCGTTCGATGCGTTCAGCCGTGGGAATCCCGGCGTAGATCAGCGGCAGCTCTACGTTGTGCAGCGCGGTGGCGCGAGCCAGCAGGTTGAAAGTCTGGAATACGAAGCCGATTTCCTTGTTGCGGATGCGCGCCAGTTCGTCGTCGTCGAGTTTGCTCACCAACTGGCCGTTGAGCCAGTACTCGCCTTTGGTGGGCGTGTCGAGGCAGCCAATCAGGTTCATCAGCGTGGACTTGCCCGAGCCGGAGGGTCCCATGATGGCGACGTATTCTCCGCGCTCAATGCGGAGGTTGACGCCGCGCAGGGCATGCACCTGCTGCTCCGAGCCCATGTCGTAGGTCTTCCAAAGATCCTCGGCCGAGATCATGCACGACTGCGGCGGCGCTGCTACGGCGTTGGAAGGCATGCTGATCATTTCTGCGGTTGCCATTTTTTTCTCCTGCTCCGGTGCCACTGGGTTCTCCGAGATTGAATTCGACTCCGAGGGCTCCGTTTGCTATCCGATTACCTATGTTCGAGACCGCTGTTCAAAGCCAGACAGGCTCCTCCGTTGGACGGATGAAGCCCGCGAAGGTTAAGTCTCGTCTTCCTTCTTGGGGGCAGAGTTATCAACCTTGACACTGCTTCCCGAACGAATCGTGCGCAAAACCCTGTAACTGCCGGTGATGACCTCGTCCCCCTCTTTCAACCCACTCACCACCTCAGCGTCGCTGGTTCCCTGGATGCCGGTGGCCACGGGCACGAACTCCGCCTTCTTGTTGCGAATGACGAAGACGCCCTGCACGTTCTCTTTTGGATCTTTGTCCTTAGATGCGTCTTTCGAGACGGGAGCGGCGGCATGCACGGCGCCCGGGCCAGCTTTCTCCTGCTCCAGTTGCGCCTTGGTGCGGAAGGAGAGCGCCTGAATTGGAACGGTCAGCGCACCGCTGCGGGAAGCCGTCGTAATCTTTGCGGTGGTGGAGAGTCCCGGACGCAGATCCAGAGGAGGATCGGTGAGGGTCACGACTACCTTGAAGTCTTTGGCTTCTTCGCTGGGGGCAGCCTGCTGCGACGTGGCCACTCCCGTAGAACGCACGATGGCGTTGTCTCCGATTTCGGAAACCGTACCATGGAAGACTTTCTTCGGAATGGCGTCAACGGTCACTTCTGCGGGCTGTCCCACGCGCACGTTCACGATGTCTGTCTCATCCACCTTCACTTCGGCGGTGATCACCGACATGTCAGCCAGCGTAAGCAAAGTGCTGCCCAGTGCGTTTTGAATTCCGATAACCACGGACTCGCCTTCCCGAACTGGCAAATTGGTGACCACTCCATCGTAGGGAGCGGCGTAGGTCGTCTTCTGCAATACGTCGGCGACCCGGGTGAGGTTGGCTCGAGCCTGAGCAACATGCTTGTCTGCGGAATCCTCTTGAGCGTTAGCCTGAGCGACGCGCGCCTTGGCTTGCACCAGCCCAGCGTCGGCGGTGGCCCACGCGTCCTGGCGGCTGTCGAAATCAGATTTAGCGATCAGCCCATCCTTGAAGAGACTTTGGGCGCGATCCCAGTCCAGGTTGTTGCGGGCATAGTCGGCCTGGGCGCGCAGCAAGTCGGCCTCGGACGTCTTCAGAGCGGCGTCGGCGGCGATCGCATCGGTTTCCGCAGCCTGCACCGAGGCCTGGTTGGCGGTTACATCGGCCGTAGATTGCACATTTTCCAGTTGCGCCAGCAATTGACCCTTCTTTACGTGATCCCCTTCCTTAACGTACAGGTGGGTGATCTTTCCATAAGCATTGGCGCCGATGTTGACGTAGGTCTTCGGCTTGATTTCGCCCGAGGCGCTCACTACCGAGGATAAGTCCTCGCGCTGCACCTTCCCGGTCTGCACCGTCACTACATTCTTGCCGCTCTGATAGACGGTGAAGCCGACGATGGCAGCCAACACGACCACCACACCACCGCCAATCGCAATTTTCTTCCAGAGTTTCATGCGTCCCGTCACTGTCCGGGCAGTTGCCCAATCACGTCAGCGCCTGCAATCTCAGGCCGTTACTCCCAAGATTACCTTGCAGACAACGACTGACGACCCGCAGAGTGACGAGCCCCACATTCTGGGATACGATCCTGCTGGCAGGAAAGTTCCAAGCTGAATGGAGTGCACCAGGATCCAGGGAATCCGGAGAGTAGCGCCGCCCCGCGAATGCAAAATTAAAGCAACTCAAGATTATAGCTTGGCAGTGGTTCCAGTTCTAAAATATTCGATCCCTGGCCAGGCAACTCGGCGGGACCCTCGCAGCTTCCAACGTTCAAGGATGGGTCTCGGGTCTTCAATCCATTCTTTTGATGTGACTTAGCCTTGCTTTCGCCCAACTGAGGGCCTAGAATGTAACGACGAAGTTTGTCTTGGCAGGAGTCCCTCTCATGGTTCGGGTTGGTTCACCTTATTTCTCGTTTCTTGTGATCTTGGCCATAGCCATAGGCCTCATGCGTCCGGCTACGGCCCAAAGTGACAAGCAAGCTCCCGCCAGCCAGCCATCTTCCAGCTCACCCACCCCAAGTGCAGCAGGGGACAGTGCAACGCAGACCGGAACTCAAGCCCAACCTGGGAATCAGGTCGATCCGCTCAAGCGCGCGCCCACCGAGAAGCAGAAAAAACAGCAGGGAAAAGCCCTAAAGGTGGAGCTCAGCCGGGTCTACAAGAAGTGGCTGAACGAGGACGTAGTCTGGATCATCACCGACGAGGAACGAGCCGCCTTCAAGCAACTCTCGAACGACGAAGAGCGCGACAACTTCATTGAAGCCTTCTGGCAGCGCCGCGATCCCACGCCTGACACCGAAGAGAACGAATACAAAGAAGAACATTACCGCCGCATCGCATATGCCAATGAGCATTTCGCCGCGGGCATTCCGGGCTGGAAAACCGACCGCGGCCGGATTTACATCATGTATGGTCCGGCCGACGAAGTTGAGTCACATCCCTCCGGTGGGACGTATGAGCGGCCGATGGAAGAAGGCGGCGGCGAGACGTCTACGTTCCCCTTCGAAGACTGGCGCTACCGCTATCTGGAAGGCATCGGCCAGGAAGTCATTATCGAATTCGTCGACACTTGCATGTGCGGCGACTACCACATGACGATCGACCGGTCGGAGAAGGATGCGCTGAAGATGACGCCCAATGCCGGTCTGACGCTCTACGAGCAGATGGGCATGGCCAGCAAGACCAGCCGTTTCACTTCGGGGGGGTTGGAACAACTGGGACAGGGGCCGGGCAGCGCCATGCAAGCCTCCAAGGAATTCGACCGGCTGGAGCAGTATGCGAAATTGCAGGCTCCGCCGCCGGTTAAGTACAAGGATCTGGAAGAGATCGTTAATACGAAGATCGTTACCAACCTGATGCCCTTCGACGTGCGCACAGATTTTGTGAAAGTCACCGGAGATACGGTGCTGGTGCCGATCACCATCCAGTTGAAGTATCGCGACATCACCTTCGCCAACAAGGATGGCGTGCAACGCGGCACAGTCAATATCTTCATGCGCGTCAGCACCTTGACCGGGCGCGTTGTGCAGACCCAGGAGGAACCGGTCCAGGTCGATGTGCCGGCGGAACTGTTGCCCCGCACGGCGGAAAATTCCGCGGTGTATTGGAAGGCGCTGCCGCTGCGTCCGGGACGCTACAAAGTCGAGATCGCAGTGAAAGACGTGAACGGCGACCGCAAGGGCCTGTGGAGCCGCGGAATCGTGGTTCCCGAGTATTCCGACGACAAACTGTCAGCCTCTTCGCTCATTGTGGCTGATGTCATGGAGCCGGTGCCCACCAAGGACGTGAGCACGGGCCAATTTGTAATTGGCCTGAATAAAGTTCGCCCACGCGTGGCTCCGGCCAACGGCAAGCCCGCCCTGTTCAAGCGTGCTAAAGACCCGAAGGTGAACTTCTGGTTGCAAGTCTACAATCTGGGGGTTGACGACAAGACGCACAAGCCTTCGGCCACCTTCGAGTATGACATCGTGAACGTTGCCACCAACAAGCCCGTAGTGCAGAAAACGGAATCCACAGATACGATGGGAAACGTCGGCGAGCAGGTGACGTTGGAGAAATCGATTGCCGCGGCCAACCTGCAGCCAGGCGTATATCGAATTGACATTAAAGTGAACGACAACGTCTCCAAGCAGACTATTGATCCATCAGCGACGTTTGCTGTAGAGTAACGGCCTGCTTGAGTCCCGGGGGTTGGAGTGAAACTTCGCCATTTCGGATCGTGGGCGGTGGTGGTTGCGCTGTCGCTTCCGGTGTGGGCCGGAGAGCGGCCTAGCGCTATTTCGGGATACGTGCGCGATGCTTCGGGCACGCCCCTCATAGGCGCGGTCGTAGAGGTTTTCGGAACGGCGGCAAGCGTTGTAACTGTCTTCAGCGACAGCGACGGCCTTTATTCCGCGTCCGGCCTGCCGCCGGGATCCTATTCCATCAAGGTTTATGTTCCTTCTTTCCTGCCGGCCCTCCAGGAAAAAGTCGGGCTGCATGCCGGCACTCATATTTTTGTCGACATCACAATGCATAACCTGCTCGAAGGGATTCGGGTGGGCCCGCTGCGGGGAAAAGGCGATGATGACGACTGGAAGTGGACGCTGCGTTCTGTCGCGAACCGTCCGGTTCTGCGCTTTGATAATCCCCCTGCGGGCGTCGAACAGCAAAATCACGACCTGAAAGGGACGCTTTCCCTGCTCGCCGGCTCAGCCGCTGGTGGATACGGCAGTGGATCGGATATGAGCACGGGCTTCTCGGTGGAGCGCAGCATTTTCTCCAGTGACCGCGTCGGACTGAGTGGAAATGTTGGCTACGGAGATAGCCTTCCCTCCGCCATGCTGCGGGCTGCGTATTCGCACGCCCTGCCTGATGGCTCCGGGCCCTCCGTGGCGGTTATGATGCGCCGCTTCGCGCCCTCTGATCCCAGCCTGCACGATGCGGCGCTGCAGGAACTGGGATTCGCTGCGGGAGACGATTTTGCCATCGGCGACGTACTCGAATTGAAGTTCGGCAGCGAAGTGCAGACCATCCAATTCCTAGGGCACATGACCGCGTTCCGCCCCTACGGCTCTATCGATCTGCACGCGTCACCGAACACAGTCGCGGAATATGACTACGCGACCTCTTTGCCTGACCTGGAAGCTGAGCAGGGATTGTACTCGGGGCCCGCGGAACTCAGCGAAGCCGACCCTCGCGTCAGCATGGTTAACTTCGCAACCCGCCTCGAACACGCCAACCACCAGGAACTGAATCTTTCCCGGCGCATCGGCAAGAACAACCTCCAGGTCGCCGTATTCAGCGATCGCGTGGCCAACACGGCGTTGGTCGGCACGGGTGAGGTTTCGGCTGCTGGCGGCTTCCTGCTGCCCGATGTCTACTCGGGAACGTTCACGTATGCTGGCGGCACCTTGCACTCGCATGGGGTGCGGCTGGTGTTGCAGCGTAAGCTTTCCTCCGATCTCGTCGCCACTCTGGACTATGCTTGCGGCGACGTGCTCGATCTGGCCAAGCCTGACGTCGAGCTGCAGGATGCAGGTCAGTGGATCACCACTCAACGCCGGCAGGCCCTGGCCGCTAAACTCAGCGGCATGCTGCCTCACTCTCACACCCGTTGGATCGCTTCCTATCGCTGGGTCTCCGGCCCGGCGTTGACTCCAGTGGATATGTTCAGCTCCTCGCCGGGGCAGAGCGATCCCTTCCTGAATCTCGTCGTCCGCCAGCCGATTCCGACGATGGGCTTCCTGCCCGCACACATGGAAGCCGTCGTCGACGTGCGCAACCTGCTGGCCCAAGGCTATGTGCCAGTTATGGGGCAGGACGGCCAGACCGTGTACTTGGTGCAGGCCGCCCGCTCTGTCCGCGGTGGCGTGACCATCACCTTCTAGCTCAGGTCTTAGGTGTCAGGTCTTGGGTCTTAGGACTAGCCCTCGAAAGCCTAAAGCGCTATCCCCTACGACCTGACACCCAAGGCTCTCCGTTCACCCCGTCTCTTTCTCGCCACGTTACCGGCGAGTTACCCTATTTGTAAAATCTATTGCTTCCATCACAACTCAATGGTTGACTCTTGGGATAGGGTTTGGATAGTGTTTACTGTGCGTCGGGCGCTGCAACTTCTTAGTATGCAAGGAATTGCAAGGCCTCTCAAGCTGAGGGCCTGAACAGTCTGGCCTGCCGCATCGGAAATTACTCCCTCAAACTCACAAGATTCAAGGAGACTCTATGAAAGCGCGCATAATCCTCGTGTTTGTGCTTCTGGCTGCCATCAGCCTTTCGGCACAAACCTTCCGTGGCACGATTCTTGGCACGGTAACCGACCCCTCCGGCGCGGTTCTCCCCGGCGCCAAGGTCACCGTAAAGAACGTGGGTACAGGATTGGAGCGCACCACCAACACCAGCGCCGACGGCAGCTACGCGCTGCCCGAGTTGCAGATTGGCACCTATACCGTGACCATCACCCTGACCGGGTTTCAGACTTTTGTGGCGACCGGTGTGACGGTGGACGTGGCCGGGGAGCGCCGTGTCGATGCCTCCATGAAGCCCGGGCAGGTGTCCACCAGGGTGGAAGTATCGGCGGACACATTGCCTCTGGTAGAGACGACTACGGACACACTGGGCGGCGTCCTCACAGCTCAGACCGTCGAAAACATGCCGGTCAATGGCCGCGACTATACCAAACTGATTTATATGAACCCCGGCGTAGCTGGATCTCCAGACGAGATTTCCGACTCTCCCGGTTCCTTCGGCGAGTTTTCGATGAACGGAGCTCGCGGACGGTCCAACAACTATCTGCTCGATGGCACCGACATGAACGATGGCTACCGTAACGACCCGGCCATCAACGAGGCTGGCGTCTTCGGTACTCCATCGACGATTCTGCCCATCGACGCCGTTGCTGAAGTGAACGTGCTGTCGAACTTCGCACCGGAATATGGCCGCAGCGCCGGCGCGATCGTCAACATCGTAACCAAGAGCGGAACCAACAAGATTCATGGCAGCGCGGCCGACTACTTCCGTAATGACGCCCTTGACGCGCGCAACTATTTCAATCCTTCCAGCCAGCCCAAGGCACCGTTCCACAATAACCAGTACGGCGCTTCGCTCGGCGGACCCATCGTGAAGGACAAGACGTTCTTTTTTGTGGACTATGAAGGCCAACAGGAGCCAGTAGGAGTCGTAACCTTGGCCAACGTACCTACAGGTACTGGGCCCGGCGGGGCCCTCCAGCCGAGTGATTCGACCGACCCATCTGGCGTGATTCAAGCGCTGATTGCCCGGCATCCCTGGCCTGCGCCGAATTTGACTCAGGGCACCCCGGACATGACTGCGGGAACTGCCTCAGTTGTTTCCCCCTCGTTCAACCGGCTGACCAGTCTTATCTCCAAGATCGACCACAGCTTCAATCCTAACAACAACCTCACCGGACGTTATTTCTTTGGCGATAGCGTACAGTCCTTCCCGTTGGCCCTGACTGCCTCCGGCGGTCAATTGCCGGGTTTCAATACCTACACGCCAACGCGAGTGCAGCTGGTGTCGATTTCCTACGTGCGGACGATCGGGGCCAATAAGGTGAATGAATTGCGCTACGGTTGGAACCGGTTCGCCGAAGGATTCTTCCCCGCGGACCAGAGTTTCAGCCCCAGCACAATCGGCCTTTGCGCAGCGACTACTACCGCCCAGTGTAATGGCACCGCTCCGTTCGATTCCGGTCTACCCATCATTCTGGTGAGCGGAGTCTCTCAGCTTGGCTCTACGAGCAGCCTGCCGCGTCATCGCGTGGACAGTAACAACCAGGTACTGGACAACTTCGCCTGGAAGATTAACAAACACGACGTTAAGTTCGGTGTCGATTATCACCGTACTTCGATCCAGCAGTATTTCGACAAGTACTTTCGCGGCAGACTGAGTTTCGATGGCTCAACCACCGGCAATGCCATCCCGGACTTCCTGCAAGGGCAGGTCGATGGCGGTTTCCAGTATTTCGGCGACTCCATCCGGCACACCTTCGAGAATAACTTCGGTTTCTACGTACAAGACAGTTTCCGCGCAACTTCGCAACTAACCTTCAATTACGGCTTGCGTTGGGACTACTTTGGCGTGGTGCAGGAAAAGAACAACCAGCTCAGCAACATCACGAATCTTGATGCCGTCAACGACACCTTTACCCTGACGCAAGTTGGGCAACCGGGATTGAGCAGCCTTTACAATCCTGACAAGAAGGATTTTGCACCGCGCGTAAGTGCCGCATGGGACGTAAACGGCAAAGGTAAGACGGTCGTGCGCGCTGGTTTCGGACTGTTCTTCGATGCCTTCTCGCAAGACATGTCTCTCGGCCACTTGCCGTATTCTCCGTACTTCGATCCCGGCCCGGCCTACAACAACATTGGCCCCAATCCTATTCTTTCGACTGGCGCGGTTGGCGGACCGATCGGGTACGGGGTTCCGCTCTTTACCCCGACCACTACTTGCAACTACGAGTGCGACACCTTCGGCTTCGATCGCAATATCAAGACGCCCTACATGGAGAATTACAACCTGAACATCCAGCAGCAGATTTCCGGCAAATCCGTGCTGCAGATCGGATACGTAGGATCGCAAGGCCATCGTCTGTGGCGGTTCTTTGACCTCAGTCAGCCCGGTCTGGCGCAGATTACAGCTTCGGACTTTGCAAGCGCGGCTTCAACTGGGCTCGTCACACCCGCCTATGGCGTGCCACGATTCTACGAGGACAACCCTTACGATTCCTTCTACATTCTGCAAGAGAATTCCACCGGCAAGTCGAACTACAATGCGCTACAGGCAAGCTATCGCATCACTGGATGGCACGGAATAACGTCCATCGCGAACTTTGTCTGGTCGCGGTCCCTTGACAACTCAAGCGACGGCGAAGACTTTGAGCCGAACGCTGCGCAACCTAACGACAGCACCAATCCGCAACTCGAATACGGCCCCTCCAATTTCAACATCCCTCGCCGTTTTACCTGGAACTTTGCCTATGAGTTCCCGAAGATGGGCGGAAACATGCAACGCCTGAAGAATGGCTGGGGCCTGAACAGCGTGCTGACTATGCAGGATGGCCAGCCCTTCCAGTTCAATTACAACTTTGAGGACGACTACAGCGGCAGCGGCAACGGATTCGATCGGCCAGATGTTGTTGGGCCGATCAAGTACAATCCTCACGACCCCATAAACTTCGTGGATCTCAGCTCGTTCTCAACTCCGTGCTCGATTCCCGTGGGAGCGCCCGCTAACGGGGTAGCTGCAGACTGCATACCCGGCACTCGCCACTTCGGAAATGAAGGGCGCGATTCGCTCCACGGCCCAACGTTCAAAGAATGGAACTTCGCAGTCTATAAAACCACCGCCATCACGGAGCGGATGACGATGCAGCTCCGCGCCGATTTGTTCAACATTCTCAATCATCCCAACTTCGCCAATCCGTTCCTGCCGGCGTTCATCGCGGACCCGGCTGTCCACGGTTTCCAAAATGTTAACGGACGCGAGGTGGGCAATCCCACCGGTGCAACCGGCATCATCACGGCCACCGGCGATGTCGGTATCGGCAACCCCTTCATCGGGGGCGGCGGACCACGCGGTATACAGTTAGCGGCAGTCTTTAGATTCTAACCGGCGTTTTCAATTTAGAAGCCCCTGCCGCTCCGCGGCAGGGGCTTTTGTTTTGCATCCACCGCCCCACCTGTCGCGTGACTTCCGTCACTAGGTGACCTGATTCCCGCGATGCTACGCTGCAGTCATATCCCTTTCCCCAAAGCGTTTGTAGCGGAGACTCTGATGCGTCGCTCCATCTGCGCTGTCTTTATTCTTATTCTTGGCGTGTGTTTCGCCGCGCCACTTTATGCCCACCACCTTAAACAGGCTGGCACGGTTTCGCTGCCGGTGACCACCTCGTCGCCCGAGGCTCGTGCGCTTTACGAGAAGGGCATGGCCGACTACGAGAATCTTTATCTGGAGCGCTGCAACGACGACTGGCGCGCCGCCGTCAAGGCCGATCCCAACCTGGCCTTAGCCTGGGCCTGGATTGCCTTCAACGGCAGCGATCCCAAGGAAGTGAGCGCGGCCCGCGAAAAAGCCAAGGCTCTCGCGCCCAAGCTCACGCCGGGAGAGCAGTTGATGATCGCCTGGATCTCCAAAGTGCAGGAGGGTGACTTCATCGGCGGCATCTCCGCCATGAACGACATGCTTGAGATGTATCCCAAAGACAAGCACCTGGTGTATCTCGCGGCCAACTGGCTCATGGGAGAGAACGGCGACGATCAGGCGCAGCGGCTGCTCGAGACAGCGCACGCGCTCGACAAGAATTTTCCCGCCGCGCTGAACGATCTGGCGTACGAGTACGCCCGCCACCGCGAATTTGCCAAAGCCTTTGCGGCCATGGATCGCTACGTCGCGTTGCTGCCCAAGGAACCGAATCCGCAGGATTCTTACGGCGAACTGCTGCGCATGGCGGGAAACTTTGAGGGATCGCTGCAGCATTACCACGCCGCGCTCAAGATCGATCCGGACTTCGTCACCTCGCAGGTTGGCCTGGGCGATACCTACGCTCTGATGGGAAACCAGGAGCAGGCACGCGTCGAGTACGACAAAGCGATCCGCTACGCCCACAACGAGGCGGACCGGCTCTCCTACGCCATGCAGAAGGCGATGACCTGGGTGCGCGATGGCAAGTTTGCCGAGGCCGACGCCGCATTCCAGGAGATTGCACAGACCGCCCACGCCAAGGAGCAGGACTTGCAGGAAGCGCAAGCATACCGGCACCTGGCCGAGTATCAAACAGACGATAAAACGGCGTTGAAATATCTGCAGAATGCCGAGGAGTCGCTGGCGCATAGCAGCGCAATTTCGAAGTCCGATAGGGACGAAGAGCTGTCCCGCATTCTTCGCAACCGGACCGTGCGTGCCGCTCGCGCCGGCAACCGCGAATTAGCCGACAAGTCTTTGAAGCAACTCCATGCCATGGCCACCGGCAGCCGAAACCGCGTCATCCAGAGTTCCTTCAACGGCGCCGCCGGAACCCTGCTCATGGATCAGGCGAGCGTGGGTGAAAGGAATGTGGATCAGAGCAAACTCGAAGAAGCCATCAGTTACCTCGAAGAAGACCAGGACAATCCCTTCACCATGGAACTCCTGGTGCAGGCCTACTATCAGACCAATCAGACCGACAAACTGGCCCAAGCCGAGGCCAAGCTGCGCGGCACCAATGTTCCCACCATGGAACAAGCCCTCGTGGTCCCCGCTGCGCGCCTGCGCCGCCCTGAAATGTAAGCCGCTCGCAACACATCTTTCTAAATTGATCTATACTGTCGAGCGCCAGCGAAGAGCAGCACTCAGCATTCGGCGTTCAGCCAGCAAAGCCCTCAGGCCGGCCATGGCTGAGTGCTGAATGCTGAATGCTGAAGGCTGAAGGCTGAGGGCTGCATCTCTACTGGCGTAGGCTGGAGTCCGATCTAAGATTCGCTTTAGGATTGGGCTCAGGCTCAGATTAATGACTACTAAGATCGATCGCCGTTCTCGCGAGAGAGTTGTTGCCAAGCTCCCCGTGCGCGTCCGCAGAACTGCGGCAAATGCGGAGCTGAGCGCCCAGACCCGCGACGTCAGCACCAATGGCGTATTTCTCTATACCAACTCCCGCATGGAGGAAGGCTCGGAGGTTGAGCTAGTCCTCATCCTCCCACCGGAAATGACCTCCGGGGAGAAGTGCTGGGTGTGCTGCCACGCCCGCGTATTGCGTGTGGAACAGGGCTTCGGCAAGGATTTCGGGGTCGCGGCCGAGATCCAGCGCATGGACATTTTGCCGGAAATCCCCGCCTAGACTTCTCGCGTTAGCCTTCGTGCCCCAGTCGCCGATGCCCCATTTTTGGGGCAGTGGAATCGGCGCTAGGGCCCGCCACAGATAGGGATTAGAACCTCCGAGTCAGCCAAACATTCCCAACCTCAGGCAAGACTTGCCCAAGTTTCGCCAAAATTCTCGCAAATCTGTGAAAAACCGCTTCCCCTGGCACCGACCTTGGTGCAATAATAGCGGCCCTGGAATTGCTCTGGCCAAACTCAGTAGTTAGGCGGGCCTTGTTATGTGGATCGAGAAATTATCGGACGGCGTGGTGCAAGTGCAAACTCCCATTGGACCGCGCTACCTGATGCCATCATTTCTTCAGCGCGTTTATTTTCTCTGGATGTTCCGGCACTTTCCCATTCTCCCTCACGCCGTGCTCAGCAACGGGCAACAGCGGTTGATCGATCGCTTGTGCTCCGAGCAGCGGTTCGTCTCCATGGCCTACGCCGATGGAATGGACGATGCTCCCGTGATCGGCACGGTCGAGCGGCGCCCGCGTATGGGACCTGACTCGTTGCCCCCGCGCCGCCCCGCGGCCAGCGAGGCTTCCGCCGGGTTGGCTGCAGAAGTGCGCCAGCGTTCGTAGAAGAAGTTTTCCTTCACGTCGTGGGGCGCAGTGCGGCGCGCGCTCCACTGCGATTCATTGTTTCAAAATCCGCAATCGCTCGGCCCGAGCGACGAGGTGCGCCTCCATTCGTTTCAAAGACAACATTTCTGATTGCAGCGCGGTCCCGCTGACCGCGCGTTCGCGGAAATGTTACAATCACAAATTGTCCCGCCAGTAAATTCCCCATCGTGGGCGCGTAGCTCAATTGGCAGAGCAACTGACTCTTAATCAGTAGGTTGTAGGTTCGATTCCTACCGCGCTCACCATCTTTTCAAGCACTTACCGGAGTTGATGTTTTGGGTGTGCCGTAAAGTGTGCCGTAACTCAATCCGGCTACGCCCGTTTCTCTACTGTTGTGTCTTGATCGAGCGCAGCGCGCACGATCTCTAGTTCGGGATGTTGATACTGCATCGCAGTCTTCACATCCCTGTGTCCCATGGTTCTCATGACGGCAGCCAGGTTTCCGGTTCTCTTCAGAATCCGGGTGCCGTAATCATGCCGTCCACAATAGAGGACAAGATCTTCGGGAAGCCCAGCTTTGACCCTAGCTTCGCGAAATCTCTTCGCCATTGTGGTGAGATGAGCAGACTCGGCGCGTTTCGACGGGAAAACCCATCCTTCGCGTTTTTCTCCGCACCGCTGTTTAAGAACGTCAAAGACGCGATTGCTCATCGGCACGCGTCTCCTTCCTTCTTCGGTCTTGCTGTCCGGCACGAAGATCACGCGGGTTTTCCAATCCAGGTTCTCGATGCGCATCCGGTAAAGCTCTCTTTCGTTACGCATGCCCGTATCGCGCATCAAGATGATGATGTCCTGGAAAAGTTGAAGGCTGCGTTTCCGCCAATTGCAGGCGGCGGCGCCCACCAACAATTTCTTTTCCGCTTCATCGTCAAGCCTGAGTGAACGTCCGTATTCCTTCATCAGTTTGAGCTTCGGAGCGTGGCGAATCAGTGTCCACTCCTCCGCCTTGTGCAGCATCCTTCTTAACGTTCTCAGCGCGCAATTGGCATTTGAGGACGCGCCCGAAAACCGCAAAGTTTCGATAACGTCCCTGGTGATCTGATCCAATCGCATATTCACGACGGTCGTCGTCTTGAGGAGTCGCCAGCCATCGCGGTAGTAGGTTTTGGTTTTGTCTTCCAGTCTGACCTTGTCCAGCCATTCCAGGAAGCGCCGGGAAAACTCCAGCAACACAGGAGCTTTTTGGGGAAGCGGATCAGTATTCTCGACCACATGGGCGAGTTTCAGACCAGCAACCTTTGCCGCCCTGGCCGCTTTTGTTTCGTTGGTTGACCCACGGTAGCGTTGTCCGCGCACCGTGAAGTCATACCAGTAAAACTTGGACTTCGCTTTCTTAAACAGCTTCACGAGCTTCCTCCATTGCAGCCCGCACGGAAGCAACTCGTGTGTTCTTCTGGATGTATTCCAAAAGAACATTCACATCATAACTAACCCGACCTTGCAGTTCTATCCAATTCGGCCCGACTCCCTCAGCGCGCCATCGTTTCAATGTTGCTGCTGAGCGTCCGAGAATCGCAGCGGCGTTGCGCGTGTTGACGAGCTGAGGCATGGCTGGTTTTTTCATCACGATTGGCTGGGGCATGGTTCATCTACTCCTGAGGGGAGACACATTCGCTCCTCTTAACGACATTGCCCTTGACGTTAGCGCAGATGTACACATATAGTCAATACGTAACGTTACATTTAGGAGGAGAAATTGGCCGAAAGAGAGCTCACGACGGAGAAGGCAGCAATGGTGCAGCAGCCAGTGATCTCCATTCGTATTTCCGACGCTCTGCGTTTAAAGCTTGAGGGCCTAAAGGTGCTTATGTCCATGAAGAGCGGCGAACCTGTCTCCACATCGGAGGCGGCAAAGCAGCTTCTTGAGTCCTCAAAAGAAGAACGACTTGAGCTGGTAAGTCTGCTTACCGAGCCGACCGATTCTCTGCTAATGATTCGCCGAAAGGCAGACTCAAAGCTTCCGCTTTCGAAAGCGGAATGGACCGTCGTTGCCTATTTCTGTCTGCACGGAGTGGAGAGATTTGCCAACACCGCACAGACGGAGATTTCATATGAATCTCTTGCCGGAATCCTTGAGGCATTCCAGGCGGTTTACGGTTTGCTTCGCAAACCAAACAAGACCCATTTGGACTCTTTCTTCGTCGCACATCTCCCGCCCGATCGGCAAGCCGAAGCGAAGAAACCAGAAGAGATCGGAAGCGACGATGTTCGGCGCGCCGTCACCCACACCATTCGGATGCTAAAAAACCCGACAGAAGAGCGGCAGAGACCCATCTTTGTCGCCCGGAACCTCTACTTTCTCCTCGACGAGCTAGACTTCCCCAATATCGAGAGGCTAAACGAGGCGCTTCGGCCGTTCTGGCCGACCCTGTGGCGCGTGTGCGCCCGTGGCCACTATTTTCACTATGGTAAGCCCTTGCAAGACCCGAACTCGTCGGCAGGGGGAATGGACGCTCCGTTGAATCCGCCATTACCGAAATTTGAAGAAGGCGACTACCGTCTCGAATTCGTGCACTCGCCGAGCGAAGGCTTTTCCGTTTGGTTGTCCTTCCCCGGAAGACTTGCGCCGCTCTATCCCGTGGAGGGATACCCAAAGATTTCGGAATTCAGGACGATCCTAGAACGGCTGGATGTAAGGCGGGTGCTGATCTCCTGGAATGGCCGCTATTTTCTCGCGTACACGGTGGCTGACGAGAAGGACGAAATCGGCGTGAATTTTCGCGCTGGTGACAACGGAATTACGTTTAACTTTCGTGGCGAAGACTGGCAGTCCATCAAGAAGCTGTTTCGACGCGCGTGGCAGGCTCCGCAAGTACGCCGCCTGTGGGACACGCTAGCTCTTGAGTATGGCGAGTTGTAAGAACGCGGTGCTTCGCACCGGGAGAAGTGTGGACACGTCACCCCCAAGTTGGGAACTGCGGAGCGCGGTCCGGCGCTTCGATGTTTACGCAGGTTAACGTTTGCTGCGTCAACAAAATTCGTCGAGTGATGAGTGACTGCGATGTCGAACGGTGACGTTTGTCTGAGACAGGTGGCACCAGCGCATCGCTCACGTAAACGCGTTGAAGCGCCAGCACTTTCCGTGAAACAGCGTTTTGCCGCTTGATGGCGGCGGAGTGGAGTGCAGTATGGGAAACAAGGCGGTTTCCTCAGTGAATGTTCGCCGCATGCAAGCCACTCCACAGCCCAATCTGCCATTTGGCGAAGAGGCCAACGCTGGATTCCGCACAAAAACAGCCGCCACGCGGCTGACTCCCGACGAGCTTTCCGAGATCGAAACTGCCGCCGAAGGCGCGGGGCAGGCGCTCTCCGAATGGTTGCGTGCGACTGCTCTGCGCGCCGCGCGGCAGCGTCCCGCCGATCCCGTTGAGTTGCTACTGGCCGAGGTTTGGGCATTACGTTATTCCCTTCTGAATTTCTTCCATTCTGGCGCTCAAGCGGCATCGGAAGGAAGGCAAATGTTGCCCGATTCCATCCTCAAAATCCGCGACGAATCCGATGCGCGGAAGCTGCAACAGGCGCGTAAATTGCTCGCCGATTTTCTCGCACCAGAGGGCATCCAA